>NZ_CP084556.1:0-4477097 GCF_021801725.1 Arthrobacter sp. FW306-05-C
ATGACAGTAGACGAAGCCAACCACGCCAATACTGTCGGAAGTTCCTGGCGCCGGGTTGTCAGCCTGCTTGAACAGGACCACCGCGTTTCCCCACGGCAGCGGGGCTTTGTCATCCTTGCCCAGGCGCAGGGACTCATCGGTTCCACCCTCCTGGTGGCTGTTCCCAACGAACTCACCCGTGAAGTACTGCAGACCCAGGTCAAGGACGCGCTGGACGACGCGCTGCACAACGTCTTCTCCGAGGACATCCGCTGCGCCATTGACGTCGACACGGATCTGGTTCCCATCCACGAAGAGCCTGAGCCCGTCGTCGAGCCCGCGTACGCACCCGACCAGCTCATCGAGCAGAAGCCGCAGCCCATGCTGCCCAGCACCTCGCATGAGTTCGGCCGGCTGAATCCCAAGTACGTCTTTGATACCTTCGTGATCGGTTCCTCCAACCGCTTTGCCCACGCTGCCGCCGTCGCGGTCGCTGAAGCTCCGGCCAAGGCCTACAACCCGCTGTTCATCTACGGTGATTCCGGGTTGGGCAAGACCCACCTCCTCCACGCCATCGGCCACTATGCCCGGCGCTTGTACAGCGGTATCCGCGTCCGCTACGTCAACTCTGAGGAATTCACCAACGACTTCATCAACTCGATCCGCGACGATGAAGGCGCCAGCTTCAAGACCACGTACCGCAACGTCGACGTGCTGCTGATCGATGACATCCAGTTCCTGGCCGGCAAGGACCGGACGCTGGAGGAGTTCTTCCACACGTTCAACTCCCTGCACAACAACAACAAGCAGGTGGTCATCACCTCGGACCAGCCGCCCAAGCTGCTGGCGGGCTTCGAAGACCGCATGAAATCCCGCTTCGAATGGGGCCTGCTGACCGACATCCAGCCGCCGGAACTTGAAACCCGTATCGCCATTCTCCGGAAGAAGGCCCTGAGCGAGGGCCTCTCCGCCCCGGATGACGCTTTGGAGTACATCGCCTCCAAGATCTCAAGCAACATCCGTGAACTCGAGGGCGCCCTGATCCGCGTCACGGCGTTCGCCAGCCTGAACCGGCAGCCGGTGGATGTGGCCCTTGCCGAGATGGTGTTGAAGGACCTCATTACCGATGACGGTGCGCAGGAGATCACCTCCGCGCAGATCCTCCAGCAGACGGCGGACTACTTCAAGCTCAGCATGGAGGAACTCTGCAGCAAGTCCCGCACCCGGACCCTGGTCACTGCACGGCAGATCGCCATGTACCTCTGCCGGGAGCTCACTGACATGTCGCTTCCCAAGATCGGCCAGGAACTTGGCGGCCGCGACCACACCACCGTCATCCATGCAGACCGCAAGATCCGCGAGCTGATGGCCGAGCGCCGTGTGATTTACAACCAGGTGACCGAGCTGACCAACCGGATCAAGCAGCAGCAGCGCGACTCCTGAATCCACACCGCGGCCCGCACTCTATACCTTATTAACAGGGGCATGTGGATAAGCCTGTGGATAGTTAAGGGGACAAGCGCGGTTAATGGGCTTAAAACCCTTAAGCCGCCTGTGGATCGTTAAAAATGCGCTTTTGCGTTGTCCCCATCCACACCCTGTTTAAAACCCAGGTAACGCACACTCCATGAACAGGGCTTAACCGCGGAACCGTGGGGCAGGACCGGGTTATCCACAGTTTCCACAGCAGTTATTAACACTACGAATCCCAAAAAATCGAAGTCCCTCAAACAACAAGATCGATGCGCAGGTCCACCAACGGGTCCTACCGGCCCCTCAAGGGCCGGACTGGACTTCGGGGGGATGGGTTAATCCCGGATCTTCCGGCTAAGCTGTCAGCAGCGCTCCCGTCCTTGGGTTTCTGTGTGGTTTCCGTCTCCGCGGACCATGCACCAGCAGGGGTGCGCCCAACTTCTTCCGGAGTTTCCGCACGAAATTCCCGGGTTTACATGGCAGCAGCAATGAAAGGCGGCACCCCTCCGTGAAGTTCAGAGTCGATCGGGACGTCCTGGCAGAAGCCGTTACCTGGACAGCCCGGTCCTTGTCTCCGCGGCCACCTGTGCCCGTCCTCTCCGGCCTGCTCCTGAAGGCTGAAGCAGGAACCGTCAGCCTCTCCAGCTTTGACTACGAGACCTCGGCACGTCTTGAAATCACCGCGGACATCAGCGATGAAGGCACCATCCTGGTCTCCGGCCGGCTGCTCGCCGATATCTGCCGCAGCCTGCCTTCCGCTCCCGTGGACGTTGAGACCGACGGCAACAAAGTCACCCTTACCTGCCGCCGCAGCAGCTTCCACCTGGCCACCATGCCGGAGGCGGAATACCCTCCGTTGCCTGCCCTTCCCGCCATCAGCGGAACCGTCCCCGGCGATGCCTTCGCCCAGGCCGTTTCCCAGGTCATCATCGCGGCCAGCAAGGACGACACCCTTCCCATCCTCACCGGCGTCCGCATGGAGATCGAGGATGACCTGATCACCCTGCTGGCCACCGACCGCTACCGGCTGGCAATGCGGGAAGTGCCCTGGAAGCCGGTCACGCCGGGCATCTCCACCAGCGCCCTGGTCAAGGCCAAGACCCTCAACGAGGTTGCCAAGACCCTTGGCAACAGCGGAGACATCAACTTGGCACTGTCCAACGACGACAGCCGGCTTATCGGATTCGAAAGCGGCGGCCGCACCACAACATCCCTGCTGGTGGACGGCGACTACCCCAAGATCCGCTCGCTGTTCCCTGAGTCCACGCCTATCCACGCCACGGTCCATACGCAGGAACTGGTGGAAGCCGTCCGCCGTGTATCGCTCGTGGCCGAGCGCAACACCCCTGTCCGGCTCGCCTTCACTGCCGGCCTGCTGAACCTGGATGCCGGCACCGGTGAGGACGCCCAGGCGTCGGAGGAACTCGAAGCCCAATTGTCCGGCGAGGACATCACCGTTGCCTTCAACCCGCACTACCTCATCGAAGGCCTCAGCGTCATAGAGACCAAGTTCGTCCGGTTCTCCTTCACCACGGCACCCAAGCCCGCCATGATCACGGCCCAGGCCGATGCCGACGGCGAGGACCAGGACGACTACCGCTACCTGGTGATGCCCGTCCGCCTGCCCAACTAGCTGGCTGACGGCTGCCAGACCGGCCCAGCCAAGGACGCCGGCTGGCAGCAACGTCAAATTTCCCGTCCCCACCCGCGCAGAAAAGAGTTCCACGTGCACATTGGACTGATCGGTCTCGGCAAAATGGGATTCAACATGCGCGAACGCCTTCGCAAGGGCGGCGTGGAGGTCACCGGGTACGACCGGAATCCCGATGTCACCGACGCCGCCACCGTTGATGACCTGATCGCTGCTGTTCCGGCCCCGAGGATCATCTGGGTCATGGTGCCGGCAGGGCCCATCACCGACGCAGTGGTCACCGAACTCAGCGAGAAGCTGCAGCCGGGAGACCTTGTCATCGATGGCGGCAACTCCAGGTTCACGGAAGACCAGAAACACGGCGAACTGCTCGCCGCCAGGGGGATCCAGTTCGCCGACTGCGGCGTGTCGGGCGGAGTCTGGGGCCTGCAGAACGGCTACGGCCTGATGGCCGGAGGCGACGCCGCCGACATCGAACGGGCGCTTCCGGTTTTTGATGCTCTGCGTCCGGAGGGTGAGAGGGCGGACAGCTTTGTCCACGTGGGCGGCATCGGTGCCGGCCATTACGCCAAGATGGTCCACAACGGGATCGAATACGGACTGATGCAGGCGTATGCCGAGGGCTACGAACTGCTTGCGGCCAAGGACATCGTCACCGACCTGCCCGGCACGTTCCGGGCCTGGCAGAAGGGAACTGTTGTCCGTTCCTGGCTGCTTGACCTCATGGTCAAGGCCCTTGACGAGGACCCGGGCCTGGCCTCGATCGACGATTACGTGGAGGACTCCGGCGAAGGCCGCTGGACGGTGGAAGAGGCCATCGCCAACGCCGTCCCCGCCCCCGCCATCACCGCCGCACTGTTCGCCCGCTTCGCATCAAGGGAGGACACTTCACCCGCCATGAAGATGGTCTCCGCGCTTCGCCACCAGTTCGGCGGCCACGCAACCCGTCCCGCCAAGTAGCACCCACCGGGAACCTGCAGGGTTCCCAGAATTGCCGAAAACCGCGTGTATCTGGAACACCTTTCACTGACCGACTTCCGCAGTTACGCCCAGGTTGACCTTGCCCTGGGCCCCGGCGTTACCGTCCTGGTGGGTTCCAACGGCATCGGCAAGACCAACCTGATGGAAGCGATCGGGTACCTGGCCACACTGAGCTCCCACCGGGTCAGTTCCGATGGGCCACTGCTGAGGTTCGGCACGGAACGGGCACTGGTCCGCGCCCGGCTGGTCCGGGGCACCCAGACCACAGTCCTCGAGCTGGAAATCAATGCCGGCCGCGCCAACAGGGGACGCATCAACCGCAGCAACCCCGTCCGCGCCCGCGACCTGCTGGGCATCTGCCAGACCGTCCTTTTTGCCCCGGAGGACCTGGCCTTGGTCAAGGGCGATCCGTCCAACCGGCGCCGGTTCCTGGACGAGCTGCTTGCCAGCCTCGTGCCGCACCACGCCGCCACCCGCAGTGACTACGACCGGGTTCTCAAGCAGCGCAACGCCCTGCTAAAGTCGGCGCGGGCCGGGCGGTTCACCGCCGCGCATGAGTCAACCCTGGACGTGTGGGACCAGCACATGGCCCGGGCCGGAGCGGAATTGCTGCACGCGCGGCTGGAGCTGGTGGAACGGCTTCGCCCGCACCTCGCCCGCGCCTATGCGGAACTCACCGACGCATCAAAGCCCGCTGACGCCACCTACCGTTCAACCCTCCAGAACCAGATGGACGACGACGGCGTCCCGGCCTCCGGCGCCCAGCGCACCACGGACGGAGGTTCCCCAGACGAACAGGATGACCTGCGGCTTCTCTCCGTCGAACAACTCACGGAACGGTATGTCCGGGCATTCGCCGAATCCCGGAAGAAGGAACTGGAACGGGGGATCTCCCTGGTTGGCCCGCACCGCGACGAGCTGGAACTGATGCTCGGCCAGGCGCCCGCCAAGGGCTACGCCTCGCACGGGGAAACGTGGTCCATGTGCCTGTCCCTCCGGCTCGCTTCCTACTACGTCATGCTGGACGATGCCCGGACTGGCGGTTCCGCTCCCGTCCTCATCCTTGACGATGTCTTTGCCGAACTGGACGTCCAGCGTCGGCGTAAACTGGCGGCAATAGTCTCCGGCGCGGAACAGGTCCTGGTGACCGCCGCCGTCGACGCCGATATTCCGGAAGAGCTGTCCGGGCGGCGGGTGAAAGTCATCCCGGGAGGTATCGATGAGCAGTGAACAGGGCGGCGGGCTGCAGCCAGGCCGCGAACCTGACAACATCGACGCCCCGCAGGCTGCGCTGAACCGCATGCGCGAAGCGGCGGCCGCAAGAGGCGAAGTCCGCCGGAAAGTGGCGAAGCCGGGTGCCGCAAAGGCCAAAGGCAGCATCCGGGACACCAGGGGTTTCAGCCAGTTCCACGCCACCGGCCGCGATCCGCTGGGCCTGGGAAAGGTCGTTGGCCGGCTTGTCGCGGAGCGCGGCTGGACCTCGCCTGTGGCCGTTGGATCCGTCATGGCCGAGTGGGCAACCCTGGTCGGGCCGGAAATTTCCGCCCACTGCACACCCGAAAGCTTCACGGATACCACTCTCCACGTGCGGTGTGATTCCACTGCCTGGGCAACCCAGCTTCGGCTTCTGAGCAGCAGCCTGCTCGAGAAATTCCGCCGCGAACTGGGCGACGGCGTGGTTACCAGCATCCAGGTGCTTGGCCCCTCGGCACCTAGTTGGCGCAAAGGCGGGCGCAGCGTCAACGGCCGCGGGCCGCGGGATACGTATGGATAGTCCGGACGGCAGCTCTTGAAACTGCGTCCAAGGCCGTGTAGGGCGCTGTAGGGACCGCAGCGTGTATAGGCACCCGGAGGGCGTACCGCTGGGCCGCCCTAGGCGGGGCGTAGAGCCTCGCATGGGCATATTCGCTGCGGGCGAAGGCCCTGGAATGCGGGGATATGAGCCTGTTCGCGGTAGAATTGACGCAGATAACTGGGCGCGGATGAGACGTTGACTTCAGTCCGTTCTCCGCGCACTTCCCGTGTGCGGAGCATGGATCACCAACCGTCAGCAAGTCACCGGCGCCATAAGTTTGTGCCTGTTGGCCGGTGGCTTTTCCCATGGGAAGAGAAACCGGCCGGCCATCATCGAGAACAGAGGAGTCGCAGCGCCTGTGGCTAACGACAATACAGATATTCTGGCAGCAGATACAGCAGTCGAGGATGGCCGCACCCCTGATACTCCACCTGCGGCAGCCACTCCACGGGAATACGGCGCCAGTGACATCACTGTCCTTGAAGGCCTCGAGGCTGTCCGCAAGCGTCCCGGCATGTACATCGGCTCCACCGGTCCCCGCGGCCTCCACCACCTGGTCTACGAAGTGGTGGACAACTCCGTGGATGAGGCGCTGGCCGGCTACTGCAGCCATATCGAGGTAGTCCTGCAGGCAGATGGCGGCGTCAAAGTGGTTGACGACGGCCGTGGAATCCCCGTCGACATGCACCCGACTGAGCACAAGCCCACTGTCGAGGTGGTCATGACCATCCTGCACGCGGGCGGAAAGTTCGGCGGCGGCGGTTACGCCGTGTCCGGCGGCCTTCACGGCGTGGGCATTTCCGTGGTCAACGCCCTGTCCAGCCGGGTGGATACCGAAGTGCGGCGCCAGGGCCACGTTTGGCGGATGTCTTTCGCCGACGGCGGCAAGCCCCAGGGCAGCCTGGTCAAGGGCGAAGAAACGGATGCCACCGGTACCAGCCAGACGTTCTACCCGGATCCCACAATCTTCGAAAGCACCGAATTCGATTTTGAAACGCTCCGGGCCCGTTTCCAGCAGATGGCCTTCCTCAACAAGGGCCTGCGCATCACGCTGACCGATGAGCGCGAGTCCGCGTCAAGTGACGCCGACGGCGACTTGGACCTCGACGACCTCAGCACTGAAGGTGAGGTCAGCGCGGAACACCGCACCGTGGTGTACCAGTACGACGAAGGCCTGCTGGACTACGTCAAGCACCTGAACTCGGGCAAGAAAGTGGAAGTGGTCCACGAGGACGTCATCGCCTTCGAAACCGAGGACACGGAACGCAAGATCGCCCTGGAAATGGCCATGCAGTGGACCAGTGCCTACTCCGAGAGCGTGCACACCTACGCCAACACCATCAACACCCACGAGGGCGGCACCCACGAAGAAGGTTTCCGGGCTGCCCTGACGTCCCTGATCAACCGGTACGCCCGGGAAAAGGGCATCATCAAGGAGAAGGATGACAACCTCACGGGTGATGACATCCGCGAGGGCCTGACTGCCGTCATCTCCGTCAAGCTGGCCGAGCCCCAGTTCGAGGGCCAGACCAAGACCAAATTGGGCAACTCCGAGGTCAAGGGGTTCGTCCAGCGCGTCGTCACCGACGGGCTGGGCGACTGGCTTGAGCGCAATCCCGGCCCCGCCCGCGATGTGATCCGCAAAGCGATTTCCGCCGCACAGGCTCGAATGGCGGCCAGGAAGGCGCGCGACAATGCCCGGCGCAAGAGCCCGCTTGAATCCTTCGGCATGCCCGGCAAGTTGTCCGACTGTTCCTCCAAAGACCCGGAAAAGTGCGAGGTCTACATCGTGGAGGGTGACTCCGCCGGCGGTTCCGCCAAGCGCGGCCGCAACCCTGAAACGCAGGCCATTTTGCCGCTGCGCGGCAAGATCCTGAACGTGGAGCGCGCCCGCCTGGACAAAGCCCTTGGGAACGCCGAAGTCCAGTCCATGATCACCGCCTTCGGTACCGGCATCGGCGAAGACTTCGACCTCGCCAAGCTGCGGTACCACAAGATCGTCCTCATGGCAGACGCGGACGTGGACGGCCAGCACATCACCACCCTGCTGATGACCCTGCTGTTCCGCTACATGCGGCCGCTGATCGAGAACGGCTACGTATACCTGGCCCAGCCCCCGCTCTACCGGATCAAGTGGTCCAACGCGCCGCACGACTACGTCTACAGCGACCGCGAACGCGACGCCAAGCTGGTGGCAGGGCAGGCAGCAGGACGCCGCATCCCCAAGGACAACGGCATCCAGCGCTACAAGGGCCTGGGCGAGATGGACTACACCGAACTGTGGGATACCACCATGGACCCGGATCACCGCACCCTGCTGCAGGTCACCATGGACGACGCCCTTGCCGCCGACCAGATCTTCTCCGTCCTGATGGGCGAAGACGTGGAATCGCGCCGTAACTTCATCCAGCAGAACGCCAAGGACGTCAGGTTCCTGGACATCTAAGGACCAGCTCCAAAGTATTCAGAACCAGACATATACCTGAAACGGAAAATAAAGAATGAGCGACGAAACACCCGAGAATCCCGCCCCCGAGGCCGGAACTCCGGACACCGTTCTTGAAGGCGACGTTCTGATCGACCGCGTGGAGCAGGTGGACCTGCAGACGGAAATGCAGCGTTCCTACCTGGACTACGCCATGGCCGTCATCGTGGGCCGTGCCCTCCCCGACGTCCGGGACGGCCTCAAGCCCGTACACCGCCGCGTGCTCTACGCGATGTTCGACGGCGGCTACCGCCCGGACCGTTCCTTCAACAAGTGTGCCCGCGTGGTGGGCGAGGTCATGGGCCAGTACCACCCGCATGGTGACACCGCGATCTACGACGCCCTGGTGCGCCTGATCCAGGACTGGACCATGCGGTACCCGCTCGCGCTGGGTCAGGGCAACTTCGGCTCGCCGGGCAACGACGGTGCCGCGGCGCCCCGGTACACCGAGACCAAGATGGCCCCGCTGGCCATGGAGATGGTCCGGGACATCGACGAGGAAACGGTCGATTTCCAGGACAACTACGACGGCAAGAACCAGGAACCCACCATCCTGCCGGCCAGGTTCCCCAACCTGCTGGTCAACGGTTCGTCCGGCATTGCCGTGGGCATGGCCACCAACATCCCGCCACACAACCTGCGGGAAGTGGCCGACGGCGTGCAGTGGTACCTGGCCAACCCTGAGGCCAGCCGTGAGGAGCTCCTTGAGGAGCTGCTGGTTCGGGTCAAGGGCCCCGATTTCCCCACCGGTGCGACCATCCTGGGGCACAAGGGCATCGAGGACGCCTACCGGACCGGTCGCGGTTCCGTCACCATGCGCGCCGTGGTTGCCGTGGAGGAGCTGCAGGGACGCACCTGCCTGGTGGTCACGGAACTTCCATACCAGGCCAATCCGGACAACCTGGCCATCAAGATCGCCGAACTGGTCAAGGACGGCAAGATCCAGGGCATCGCGGACCTTCGGGACGAGACGTCCGGCCGCACCGGCCAGCGGCTGGTCATCGTGTTGAAGCGTGACGCCGTGCCCAAGGTGGTGCTGAACAACCTCTACAAGCACACCGAGCTGCAGAGCAATTTCTCTGCCAACATGCTGGCCATCGTGGACGGCGTGCCGCGCACCCTGAGCCTCGACGCGTTCATCCGCCACTGGGTGACGCACCAGATGGACGTCATCGCGCGCCGTACCAGGTACCGGCTGCGCAAGGCGGAGGAAGAGGCCCACATCCTGCGGGCCCTCCTGAAGGCACTGGACATGCTGGACGAGGTCATCGCCCTTATCCGCGCCTCCAGCACCACCGAGGCCGCACGTGACGGGCTGATGGAACTGCTCGACATCGACGAGATTCAGGCGCGTGCCATCCTCGACATGCAGCTGCGCCGCCTGGCTGCCCTGGAACGCCAGCGGATCCAGGAAAAGCATGCTGAACTTGAGGCCATGATCACCGAGTACAAGGAAATCCTTGGCTCCGAAGAGCGCCAGCGCGGGATCATCAGCACCGAGCTGGGCGAAATCGTGGACAAGCATGGCGATGACCGGCGCACCAGGATCCTCATGGGCTTCGACGGCGACATGTCCATGGAAGACCTGATCCCCGAAGAGGAGATGGTGGTCACCATCACCCGCGGCGGCTACGTCAAGCGGACCCGCAGCGACAACTACCGGTCGCAGCAGCGCGGCGGCAAGGGCATTAAGGGTGCCCAGCTGCGCGGCGACGACGTGGTGGAACACTTCTTCGTCACCACCACCCACCACTGGCTGTTGTTCTTCACCAACCTGGGCCGCGTTTACCGTGCCAAGGCGTACGAGCTGATGGAAGCGGGCAGGGACGCCAAGGGCCAGCACGTTGCCAACCTGATGGCGTTCCAGCCCGATGAACATATCGCCCAGGTCCTGGACCTGAAGGACTACCAGCAGTCGCCGTACCTGGTCCTGGCCACCAAGAGGGGACTGGTAAAGAAGACCAGGCTGGAGGACTACGACACCAACCGTTCGGCCGGCGTCATCGCGATCAACCTGCGTGATGGCGATGAATTGGTCTCCGCGCAGCTCGTCTCGGAAACCGACGATCTTTTCCTGGTGTCCCGCAAGGGCCAGTCGATCCGGTTCACGGCAACCGACGATGCGCTGCGTCCCATGGGACGTGCGACGTCCGGCGTCACCGGCATGAAGTTCCGCGAGGACGACGAACTGCTGGCCGCCGACGTGGTCACCGACGGTTCGTTCGTGTTCATCGTCACCGAGGGCGGCTATGCCAAGCGCACGGCGGTGGAGGAATACCGCCTGCAGGGGCGCGGTGGCCTGGGGATCAAGGTAGGCAAGTACCAGGAGGAACGCGGCCACCTGGTGGGCGCACTCATCGTCCAGGAGGAGGATGAAGTACTGGTGGTCATGGAGGGCGGCAAGGTTGTCCGGTCTTCCGTTGCCGGTGTTCCCGCAAAGGGACGCGACACCATGGGCGTCATCTTCGCAAAACCGGACAAGAATGACCGGATCATCGAGGTGGCACGCAACAGCGAACGCGGCCTCGAGGAGGAAGAATCCGGCGGTGATGACGTAACGTTGGCTGAAGATGGCGGTACCGCTGGGGAATCCGCCGCGCCAGCAATGGCAGAAGAATCACCGGCCGTAGAGTCAGAGGACGCCTCGGGCGACGCTGAGCCGAACGAAGACAACACGGAGGTAACGAGTGAGTAATTCCGACTCATTTCCCAAGCCGAACAGTGCTGTTCCCGACGGGAACCGGCCTTCAGCGGCACCCCGCGTGAACGCCCCCGTACGTCCGCAGCAGCGCCCGGCGGCCCCCGCCGGTGCGCCGGGCCAGCGGCCCGCCGTCCCCGGTCAGCGCCCGCAGCAGGGTGACCGCCCTGTGCAGCCCGGCCAGCGCCCCCTCCAGGGCCAGCAGGGGCAGCGCCCGGCACCGGCAGGACAGCGCCCTGCGCAGGGATCCTCCGGCCAGGGGACGCCCGGCCTGGTCAAGCCGGCTCCCAAGGCCAAGGTCCGCCGCGCGCGCCTTCTGGTCAGCAAGGTGGATCCTTGGTCCGTCCTGAAAATGGCGTTCCTGCTCTCCGTGGCACTGGGCATCGTCACCGTGGTGGCCGCCATCGTCCTCTGGACTGTCCTGGACTTGACCGGAATCTTCGACCAGGTGGACAGCCTCCTCGGCACGCTCGCCGGCTCTGAAAGCGGCGGTTTTGAACTGAAGAAGGTTGCCTCGCTGGGACAGGTGGCCTCGTTCGCCACCATCATTGCCGTGGTCAACGTTGTCCTGCTGACGGCACTGTCGATGCTTTCCGCCGTCCTCTACAACATCTCCGCCACCCTGGTGGGCGGTATTGGTGTCACCCTCACGGACGATTAGGAGGCCACTTCCGGCGGCTGCGGCCCGACGGAAAAGCCCGATTTGAGATCGGGCCGGGGTGTGCTGTAAAGTCATGTCTCGGCCCGATGAGGGATCGGGGCGTATAGCTCAGGCGGTTAGAGCGCTTCGCTGATAACGAAGAGGTCCCAGGTTCAAGTCCTGGTACGCCCACGGAACCTGTGCAGGTTTCAAACGGAGGTTTGGTCCGGTTCGTCCGGTACCTGGCCGGAACGGGGAGCATGTGAAGAAGTTGCTTGTACTGGCAGCGGCAATCGCAGGCGTCCTTGTCTACCGGAAAGCACAGGAGTCCGAAGCCCGGAAAACAGTCTGGAGCAAGTCAACCGATACGGTTGATTAGCCCGGACACCCGCTCCGGGAGCGGTCAGACGCTCCCCGGTTCTAGGGTATGATGGACGGGTTGCTTCTTATGGGGGCATGGCGCAATTGGTAGCGCACCTGCTTTGCAAGCAGGGGGTTCGGGGTTCGAGTCCCCGTGCCTCCACCATAGGAAAGTCCCGGTCAGCGTATAACGCAGACCGGGACTTTTGCTTTTTATCGTCGCCGGGAAACCAGTATCAGGGGGCTGCAGTGAACTTGCTCTTGGCGGCCCTGGGAGTGCTGGGTGTCGCTTCCTCGGGTCCCTTGATCGCGGCCACCCTTGGTGCCACCAGCGTCAGCGCCCTGGCCATCGCCTTCTGGCGCAATGCCATCGGTGCAGCCGTCATGGCCACGCCCACCCTGGTCCGGCAGCCCCGCCAGTTCGGCCGCATCACCGGCCGCGAGTTCCGCTGGTCAGCACTGGCCGCCGTCGCCCTTGCCCTGCACTTTGCCTGCTTCATCACATCCCTGCAGCTCACCTCCGTGGCTGCGGCCACGGCCTTGGTGTGCCTGCAGTCGGCCTGGATTGCGGTCTTCCAGCTTGTCCGCGGTACCCGGCACCGCTGGCAGGTACTGGTTGGCCTGGGCATCGCGTTCGGCGGCGTCGTGGCCATCACCGGCTTCGATCTGGGATCGTCCCCGCAAGCCCTCGTGGGTGACCTGCTGGCCATGGCCGGCGGTGCCTTGGCCGGCCTTTACACACTGGCCGGAGGCAAGGCACGGCAGAGCATGACCACTGGAACCTACACCACGCTCTGTTACGGCATGTGCGCGGCTTTGGTGGCCGTGCTGGCCCTGATCGCAGGCCAGCCCCTCGCCGGCTTCGAACCTGCCGGGTGGCTCGGCATCGCCGCCATTACCGTCTGCGCGCAATTGGTGGGGCATACCGCCTTCAACCACCTGCTGGCCACCATGAGCCCGCTCATCGTCTCCATGATCATCCTGCTGGAAATCCCCGGCGCGGCCCTGCTGGCGGCCGTGTTCCTGCACGAGACCCTGCCTGCAGGCACTTACGCCGGGCTCGGGCTGATCCTGGTGGGACTCGCCGTCGTGGTCCTGGGTCAAAGGAACGGCAGGGCCGGCAGGCGCGGGGCGGCGACCCAGGAGGAGCCGCCGTCGGAACGCCTGGCCGAGCTGGGAACTGACTGAGCGCTACTGGCCGCCGCGGCGCATCGGCTGTGCCGTGTTCACCGTGTGGATGGCCCTAAGGAGCTTGGCCGGGAAATACACCGAGAAGAAGACCACCATGGGAGCCTTCAGCGCCATCTTCTTGACGTTGTGGGCCTTGTAAGTTCGGTCAAACCTGGTGACGTAGTAGCGGTAGTCGCGGGGTGAGTCCTCCAGCCGGCGTGCCGACATCCCCGACACCATCTGCGGCCAGTAGCGCACCGGTAGCTCATGGTCGGCCAGGTGCAGGGACAAATCGATGTCCTCGTGCATCTCGTCCTTTTCGTCCCGGCAGGTCTCGTCGCGGATGGTCTCCCAGGCGCTGGCACGCAGGGCCATGTTGGAGCCGAAGAGGAAATGGTACTGGTGCTTGGCCAGCTTCAACATAAGCTGGCGCATTTTGTCGTCCGCCTTAAGCCCGAAGCGGCGCATCGGCATGTCGTAATAAACCACGGGGCCGGTGGCGGCCTGGACAGACGGATCAGCGAACGCCTTCTGAACCTGTTCAACCCAGTCCGGTTCCACGATGGAGTCCGCGTCAATACGTCCCAGGATGTCCCCGGTGGCGCAGTTGAGCCCGAAGTTCCGGGTGGGGATAAGCCCCTGCTCCCGGTCCTGGGTCAGGAGGATGATGGGGCTTTCCGGATATTCCAGCTGCATTTGACGGACGATGTCAGCGGTCCGGTCCTTCGAGAGGTTGTCCACCACGATGATCTCGTGGGCAGGAACGGACTGATAGATGGCAGCGATGAGGCATTGGCGGATCACGCTCTCCTCGTTGTACGCCGGGATAACGATGGACACGCGGAGCTGTATGGCTGCGTCGTTCACGGCATCCCCAGAGGATCGGTTGGCTGGCATTACCTCAAATCTAGCATCCGGCCTCTTCCTGCCGGGGACCGAGGGGCCGGTCCCGGAACCGGACCGTAGGCACAAAAAAGGAGCTCCGCGTGAAACGGAGCTCCTTTTAGGTGCAGGCTTTTGTGCCGCGGGGAAAGCTAGGCCTGGCTGCTGCCCTTGTCATCCTTGGCGGCGCTCTGGGCACCTTCGGCAGCGTCGTCGGCCACATGCTTGGCCTTCTCGGCGGCGTCGGCAGACTTTTCCTTGACGGCCTCTGCTGCATCAGCGGTCTTGTCCGCCACGGCTTCCGCGGCCGTACCGGTTGCAGCCGCAGCATTGCCAGCGGCGTCTGCAGCAGTTTCCTTGACGTCGCTGACGGTGGTGGAGGGAACGGGGGCGGGAGTGGGCGTGACCGGCGAAGGAGTCTTCCACGGGTCTTCCACCGGCTTGGATGCCTTCCAGGCTGCAACGCCGGCTGCCACGGCTGCGGCCACCACGCCGAAGATCAGCCAGCCGCGCTTCTTCGGCTTTTCCGGCTGGGCCAACTGGACGTCCACCGCGCGGCCGGCGCCGGCCGCAGCGGCCTTGAGTTGGGCTCCAGTCGCCTGGGCCTGCTCCTGGATGGCGTTGATGAGTCCCACGTCCCCCAGCTTCTGAGCCACGGCGTCAACCCGCGCCGGAGTGCTTTCCAGGGTGCGGTGCACCGCTCCGGACGCCACGCCGATCTGGTCCGAGAGCTTGGGGAGGTACTCCACCACAACCCGGTCACGCGCATTCAGGACCACCGGGGTGGCCTTGTCCAATGCTTCGTGCAGCCTAGGGGATGCGCCTTCGACAACGTCGTTGATCCTGGGAGCCAACTGGGCCAGTCCGTCCTGGATCCGGGGAGTTACGGTGGCAACACCGTCTGCCAGGTTATGGGCGGCAGACTTCAGGCCCTCCTGGATCTTGGGAGATGCAGTATCAAGGCTCTGCTGCAGGCGGGGAACAGCCCAGTCCACGGCAGCCTCCACCCGGGGAGCCGCCCAATCTTTGGCGTTTACCACCGCGCTGGTGACCGACTGCTCAAGGTCACGGGCAATACGATCCGATTTCTTCACAACTACCTCCCGATTAATGTGACGGTTCTGTCGCTAGCCTACGTGCCCAGATCTTCACGGGCTATTCACTCTGCGGATTTTAGGGGGATTTCACCCAGCGCGGAACTGACTGCGCAGCCGTGGCCGGCCCGAACCGGCATGGAAGAATGGGGCCTATGACTGCCATCGCAACTGCAAAAGCAACCATCCACACCAGCCTCGGCGACATCGTGGTTAACCTCTTCGGCAACCACGCGCCCAAGACGGTCAAGAACTTCGTGGGCCTTGCCACCGGCGAGCAGGCCTGGACCCACCCTGAGACCGGCGAGGACAAGACCGGCACCCCGCTGTACAACGGAACCATCTTCCACCGCATCATCAAGGACTTCATGATCCAGGCGGGCGACCCCCTGGGCCGTGGAACCGGCGGGCCCGGCTACCGCTTCGACGACGAAATCCACCCGGAACTGAACTTCAACCAGCCCTACAAGCTCGCAATGGCCAACGCCGGCATCCAGATGGGCAAGGGCACCAACGGTTCACAGTTCTTCATCACCACCATTCCCACGGACTGGCTCCAGGGCAAGCACACCATCTTTGGTGAGGTGGCTGACGAAGAATCCAGGAAGGTCGTCGACGCCATCGAGGGCGTGCGCACCGGCATGGGCGACCGCCCGGTGGAAGACGTGACCATCAACAGCATCGACATCGAACAGCTGTAACGCTCCACCATGAGTTACGGAATTCCGTCGGCTGAGCCGTCCGCCCAGGTTCCGGTCTGCCCCCGGCACCCGGACCGGCCGTCCTACGTGCGCTGCCAGCGCTGCGGGCGCCCGGCATGCCCCGACTGCCAGCGGGCGGCCGCCGTCGGATTCCAATGCGTTGACTGCGTCAACGAAACACAACGGGCGACGCCGGAGGTACGGACCGTCTATGGCGGTGCCGTTGCCACTGGCAAGCCGTTGGTGACGTTCGGCATCATCGCAGCGTGCGTTGTTGTCTACGCGCTGCAGATGCTCATTCCCGGCGACTGGGTGTACAAGCAGTTCGCCTACAACAACATCTTTGCCGCCCCGCAGTACGGGGCCTTCGAACCCTGGCGGATGATCACGTCAGCTTTCCTCCACTCGCCGGACTCGCTGCTGCACATCCTCCTGAACATGTACACGCTTTGGATCTTCGGGCAGGCCCTGGAACCGATCCTGGGCCGCGTTAGGTTCCTGGCGCTGTACCTTATCTCCGCGCTCGGCGGCTCTGTGGGCTACCTGCTGTTGAACCCCCTGCTGGTGCCCGGGCAGGGACTGGTGGGGCTGGTGGGCGCCTCCGGCGCCATCTTCGGCCTTTTCGGTGCCATGCTCCTGGTCCAGCGGCAGCGCGGCGGAGATACCCGCCAGTTGTGGGTCCTGATCGCCATCAACGGCGTCATCGGTTTCCTGATCCCCCACATCGCCTGGCAAGCCCACCTGGGGGGCCTGATCACCGGCGCTCTGTGTGCCGCCGTCCTTGCCTACGCTCCGCGCGGGCGGCGGCGGGGCCTCATCCAGGCATTGGGCCTCGCAGCCGTGTTTGCGCTGCTTATCGCCGTGAGTTGGGTGCGCGTGTCTCTCTAGCCCCCTCGAGCGTGCAGTACTCAGCGACTCCGGACCGGAAGGTGCGGAGTCGCTTTCTTTTCCACAGCCCTTATCCACAGTGTTAATAACTTACAAAGGTGTAGTTCATGCACCAACCCCGGCGTTGACGGCTTGTACTGGCAAGCCTGCCTCGTGGGTCGGCCATTTCTCCACACCTGTGGATAACCTGTGGGGATATCGCTGTGTGTAAGTGGATAAGCGGGGGATTCTGGACGCTGCTGTGGAAAAACGGGCCATATCCAGCCCCAAAGCCCCCGCGGCTGATCCCGGCGCAGAGTTATCGACAGCGATATACACAGTGTTAATAAGTCACAGAGTTGTAGTTCCCGAGCCGGATCAACCCGTGGGAGTAGGGCCAAAAGCCCTTCGCGGTGGGGATTTCCACTCTGTTTCCCACAGCTGTGGATAACTTGTGGGTATTGCGATGTTGGTAAGTGGATAACAGGCAGCCGGGCAGGGTTCCCATCCTGCCTATGATGGTTGCCTGCCAGCCGTTACCGCGAGAAGGACACCCGTGAGCGTCACCGAGCATCTGTACCTGGACAAACAGCATCCAGCCCTGTGGAAGGCCATCAGCGGATTGGGCCTCAAGGTGCAGGAAACGGCGGAAGAGGCCGGAATAGGGCGGGGCCTGCTGGAACTGCTCAACGTCCGCATTTCACAAATCAACGGTTGCGCCTACTGCCTGGACCTGCACGTGCGGAGGGCAGGAGAGGCGGGAGAGACCTCCCAGCGGCTGGCGGTCCTGCCGGCATGGCGTGAGACTGCATTGTTTACGGACAAGGAGCGGGCGGCACTGGGGCTCGTGGAAAGCATTACGCAGCTCCCGGACGACCGTGCCAGGGAGCACGCAGAGGCAGTCGCGCGGCAATGCCTTACAGCTGAAGAATTTTCCGCCGTGAGTTGGGTTGCCGTGACAATGAATGCATTTAATCGGGTCTCCATCACCAGCCATCATCCCGTCAGGCGGGAGCGTCCTTAGCCACCGGCGTTACTGTGCATGAAGCCGATCCCAGCCCGGCCAACGCTTTATCCACAGGTATTCCACACTGTTAATAACAGCAGGTTGAGGGGCGGGATGACGCAGGACCCCTGCTGCCCACCGCCGCGCCTGGTTTCCCCGGCCATGCAAACACCGCTTTTCCACAGTGTGGATAACTTTCCCAACAGCTGGGGATAACTGGATAGCCGGAGCAGGACGCGCAACGAACAGAAAGGCAGTTGCAGGACGCGGGGTGGGAAAGGGGCTACTCAGGCCAGATGCCCGAGGAACCCCGGCGGTGGCTGCCCAGGAGATGGGTGTCTACAATCCCCACGGCCTCCATCAGCGCATACATGGTGGTAGGTCCCACGAAAGAGAAGCCACGCTTTCGGAGCGCTTTGGATAAGGCAAGGGACTCTGCCGACTGGGTGGGGATGTCGGTGATTGCCTGCGGCCTGGGCGTGCTGGCAGGGCGGAAGCTCCATACGAAGTCCACCAATCCGCCGTCGTTCCTTAGCTCGAGGGTGGCCTGGGCATTCCTGACGGCGGCGAGGATCTTAAGCCTGTTCCTGATGATCCCCGGATCCTGCATCAGCCGCTCCACGTCAGCGACGCTGAACAAGGCGACTTGCTCGGGATCGAACCCGGCGAAGGCGGCACGGAATGCAGGGCGCTTTCGCAGGATGGTTGCCCAGGAAAGCCCTGCCTGGAAGCCCTCGAGGCAGATCCGTTCGTACAGGCCCTGCTCGTCCGTGACGGGCAGTCCCCATTCCTGGTCGTAGTAATTCCGCATGAGCGGATCGGTTGCAGCCCAGGCGGGCCGGGCGAGGCCATCCTCGCCAACGATCACCCCGGCGGACCCGGCAGCCAGTGCAGTCCTCCCTGATTCAGGCTGCGTGCCGCTAGGAACGCCAGCGGGTGGTCATCAAAAACCCGACGATGGCAATGCCGAAACCCGCCACGATGTTCCAGGACTGCCAGGCCTGGACCGGAAACCGGCCCTCACTGATGTAGAAGGTGATGATCCACAGGAGGCCGATAATCATCAGGCCGAACATGACAGGCTTGAACCAGACGGGATTGGGCTTGTAAGCCTGTGGGGAAGCCGGCTGGGCGGTGCTGGCGGTCTTCTTGCGAGGCTTTGACTCGGGCACTGGCTCTCCTTGACGGGCTGGGCAAGCTCGGCGGCCCGGGCTTGGTATCCTGCAAGAAGGAAATTGCCAGCGGTCTGCGCGATCTTGGTCAAATCTGGATTCTTACTAGCAGCCAATTCTAGCCGCAGTTGCTGGGCCGCCCGTGCGGGCGTGGCCGGGGCACTGCCAGGGTAAACGCCCGGAGGGGAACGCGTGGTTTTGCAGGAGAAGGCGGGGCCCGCCACTGCGACCGCCCCCCGTCGTGCCCTGCTGCGCGGCACTATCCAGGTGCTTGGCGAGCTGCTGATCACCGCAGGCGTCATCCTCCTCCTCTTTGTGGCATGGCAGCTGTGGTGGACCAACGTGGAGTCTGACGCCAAACAAAGCCAGGTCATCAAGGAATTCGCCAAGGACCTGGGCACCGCCACACCTGCCCCGGCAACCAGCGCGCTTGCTGCCCAACCCGCTGCCCCCGAAGACTTCGGCAAGCCTGTGGTGGGAACTGCTCCCGCCCACGCCGGCACCATCGGCATCGTATACATCCCGCGGTTCGGCCCTACCTACACGCGCCCCATCGTCGAGGGAACCAGCCAGGACGTCCTGGACACCCTTGGCCTGGGGCACTACAGCAACACGGCGATGCCCGGGGCGGTGGGCAACTTTGCCGTCGCCGGCCATCGCCAGACCCATGGGGCCGTGCTGGACAACATCCACACGCTGGTGCCGGGCGACAAGATCTACGTCCAGACCAAGGACGGCTACTACGTCTATGTCTTCCGGAACAACCAGATCGTGATGCCCTCCCGCACGGATGTGCTGGAACCGGTACCCACCCAGCCCGGCGCCGCACCCACCGAAAGCTACCTCACCATGACCAGCTGCAACCCCCGCTTCGGCGCGGAAGAACGCATCATTGCCTACGCCCTGCTGGACAGTTGGCGCCCCGCCTCGGCCGGGCCGCCGGCAGAAATCGCGGCGCAGGTTGCGGCAGCCACCGGAAGGAGCTGACCGTGTACGCCTGGATTTTCCGTCACCTCCCGGGACCGCTCTGGGTCAGGATCATCATGTCGCTGGCATTGGTCTTCATTGCCCTGGTCCTGATGGTCCAGTTCCTTTTCCCCTGGATGTCCCATTTCACCCAATTCACCGACTCAACGATTGGTTCTGCAGACCAGCCATGACTACAACCAAGATCCTTGTAGTGGATAACTACGACAGCTTTGTCTACACCCTGGTGGGCTACCTCCAGGAACTCGGCGCCGAGACCACGGTGGTCCGCAACGACGACGTCACGTTGGCGGAGGCGATCGAACTTGCCGGCACCCGTGACGGCGTTCTCATTTCGCCCGGTCCGGGGAACCCGGCGGAGGCTGGAGTCAGCATTGAACTGATCAAGTGGTGCGGTGAAAACAGCGTCCCCATGTTTGGCGTGTGCCTGGGCCACCAGGCGCTGGCAGAGGCCTTCGGCGGCAAGGTAACGCACGCTCCCGAGCTCATGCACGGCAAAACGTCCCAGGTAGAACACATTGGCACCAGCGTTTTCGCCGGGCTCCCCTCCCCCATCACGGCCACCCGCTACCACTCGCTGGCCGCCGTCAAGGAATCGATTCCAGACGTCCTGGAAGTCACGGCGCAAACCGCATCAGGCGTGGTCATGGGGCTCCAGCACCGGACGGCACCGCTGTGCGGGGTGCAGTTCCACCCGGAGTCGGTGCTCACCGAGGGCGGGTACCAGATGCTCGGCAACTGGCTGGAATCACTGGGCATGAAGGGTGCGGCTGCCCGGGCCGCGAAGCTCAGCCCGCTGATCCAGCACTAGCCGGAACTGTCCCCGGCCAGCGAAACGTCAGCCTTTTTTGGTCGGCTTCGGGCTGGGTGTGGCCGTAGGCGTGGGGGTTTCCGTTGGTGGTGGCGGTGGTGGGGGTGCCTTCGCCACCACGATGGTAATGGTCTTTCCCTGGTCCACGGCAGTGTTGGCTGGATCGCTTTGGTCCGTGACCTTGCCCGGCTCTACCTGCGAGTTCTCCATTTCGATCACCGAGGGCACCAGGCCCAGCTGCTTCAGGGCGGCTTCGGCTTCGTCCCGGGTAAGGGCGCGAAGTTCCGGGACAACCACCTTGCCGGTGGAAACGATGAGTTCCACGCTGGTGCCGACGGCAACGCTCTGCCCTGGCGCCGGGTTGGAGGTGATGACGATTCCGGCAGGAACGGTGGCGCTGTTGGCGGTTGTGGTGGACGGGGCGCCGACAAGGCCCGCCTGGCGCAGGATGTCCCGTGCAGCGGCCTCTGTCTTGCCCGGGAGGCTGTCCGGGATCTTCACCGAGCTCGGCCCGTCGGAGATGTTGAGGATGATCTCGGCGCCCGGGTCGAGTGCACCGCCGGCGGCAGGATCGGTCCCGACGGCTGTCCCCTTAGGCACCGTGTCGTTCGCCGCGCGCGCGATCCTGGGCCGAAGCCCGGAGTTGTACAGCTCCTGCAGCGCGGCAGTTTCCGACAAGGATGCCACCGATGGGATCTGCACTTTGGCGGGAGCGGGCGCCGGACGGTTGACGGTTTGGTACAGCCAGAGGCCGCCCCCGGCGAGGACCAGCAGGGTGAAAATCACCAGGGTGGCAATCCACGCACGACGGCGGGACTTCTGCCGTGCGGTCCGCTCACGTTCCGGAGGGAGGCCTAACGGCAAGGCGCCAGCTGGACTGTACCCGCCGCCGTCGTACCCATTAGTCCGGTGCTCATCCGCAAGTTCCAGCGGAACCGCCGGCCCGCCGTCGTCATGGAATAGGTTGGTGGCGGCCAGCCGCCCCGTGGGCGCGTTATCAAGGAAACCCGCCGCCCCTCCGGCAGCGAATGCCTCCGTGGGAGGCGCTGCTTCGGGAACGTGGTCGTTGGGGTCGGTGGGCGCCTCGGACGCCGGCACGGCCGGGACTGCGACCCCGGCCCTGGCAGCCCGCAGGGCGCGCCGGAAAGCGGCGGCGTCCTGGAACCTGTCAGCCCGGTTCTTCTGCAGGGCCTTGGCCAGGACCGTGTCCAGCGCCGGTGACACCTGCGGGTTGAGGCTGCTGGCAGGCTCGGCGATTTCACGGACGTGCTGGTAGGCAACGGACACGGGGCTATCGCCGACGAACGGCGGCCGCGAGGTAAGCATTTCGTAGAGCAGGCAGGCGGCCGAGTAGAGGTCGCTGCGCGCATCCACGGTTTCACCGCGGGCCTGCTCCGGCGACAGGTACTGGGCCGTTCCCACCACCGCCTGGGTCTGGGTCATCGTGGCCGAGGAGTCGGCGATGGCCCGGGCAATGCCGAAGTCCATCACCTTCACGGAGTTTGTGCCGGGGCAGTACATCACGTTGGCAGGCTTGATGTCCCGGTGCACGATCCCGGCCTTGTGGCTGTATTCGAGGGCCCCAAGGACGCCCAGGGTGTAGTCGATGGCCTGGTCGATGGTGACGTCGTTGGCGCGGATCAAATCACGCAGCGTCTTGCCCTCAACGTATTCCATGACGATGTAGGGCACCCGCACGTCCTCGGCCGAGCCGTCATGCACGGTGTGCTCGCCGGTATCGAAGATGGCAACGATGGACGGGTGGTTCAGGGCGGCCACTGCCTGGGCCTCGCGCTTGAACCGGGCCTGGAACTGCGGGTCCCTGGCCATGTCCGGCCTGAGCAGCTTAACGGCAACAGTCCTGCCCAGCCGCGTGTCCATCCCCTTGTAGACATCCGCCATGCCGCCGCGGCCAATGAGGTTCCCCAGCTCGTAGCGGCCGCTCAGGACACGCCGGTTATCCACCGGGAGGCTGTCCTCCCGGTGCAACGGTGCGCGTGGTGACTCATTCACTGGCGTTTCCTGACGTTTACGGCGTGCAGGTAGGGGGCGTCCCGGGCGCTTGGCCCACCGCGCAGGTTGCAAGCGGCGAGATGGGCGTGGGCCCGGCCTGGGAGGACGTTGTGGGCGCCGGGGTCGGCACCACCGTGGTGGGCGTAAGAGTCGGCGCCGGCGCCGGAGCCGTTGCGTAGACGACAGTAATGGCTGATCCCTTGGGAATAACCCCCGTGGGGTTCAGTTCCAGGACCGTGCCGGGGGCCGCGGAACTGCTTTCCTGCGGCAGCACCGTCACCTGCAGTCCAAGTCCGGCGAGGGCAGCCTGCACCTGCCGGTACGGCTTGCCCAGGTAAGCCTCAGGAATGACGTTGACCGTTGCCTGGGTGGGTTCCGGGGTAGGTGTGGGCGTCGGCGTGCTGCGTGTCTGCGTGGGCGTCGCCGACTGCGTGGTCCGTGTTGGCGTCGCGGACGACGGCGGCGCGCTGCTGGCGGTGGCGCTGGCGCTGGGGCTGCCGGACGGCGAGAAGAGCCCCACCTGGTTCAGGAGGAAACCCACCAACGCAAACAGGAGCAGCAGGATCAAGGCGACCAGAGGCCATGTCCAGGGACTGCGTCCCTTGCGCCGGGGCTCGTCGGTGCGGTCGTCGTCGTACGTTTCCCCGCCGTACGTGTCCTCGTCCTGCTGGTCCCAGTTGCGCTGGGCAGCCAGCGCATTGGCGCGGGCAAGCGGACCCTGGGGCGCGTCGCCCTCAGTGGCTGATGCGCCATGGGCCCCTGCAGCCATTGCGGCGGCGGCGCCGGCCGCACCTGCACCGAGCACGGGCAGGGCGGAGGTGGCGGTGGGGGAATCCCGCTGGGTGCCAATGACGCCGGTGGGGGCGGTGGTGGTGTCGACGGGCGCGGTGATGGGGCCGGTGTCCGCGTCGAAGAGGAGCATTCCGGGCACGGCGGCGCGGGCTGCGCTGATATCGCCGTTGCGAATGGCTTCCGCTGCCTCGGCCAGCTTGATGGCATTGGCAGGCCGGTCCTTGGGATCCTTGGCCAGCATCGACATCAGGAGCGCCCGGACCGGGGCAGGCAGGCTGTCCGGAAGCGGCGGCGGAGCGTCGTTCACCTGGGCCAGCGCAATGGCGATCTGCGATTCGCCGGAGAAGGGACGGTGGCCGCTGAGGCACTCATAGCCGATGACGCCGAGGGAGTAGATGTCCGAGGATCCGGTGGCGGTCTGGCCGGTTGCCTGTTCGGGTGCCAGGTACTGCGCCGTCCCCATGACCTGCCCGGTCTGGGTGAGCGGCACCTGGTCGGCGAGCCGGGCGATGCCGAAGTCGGTGACCTTGACCCGTCCGTCGGGCGTAATCAGGAGGTTTCCGGGCTTGACGTCACGGTGGACCAGGCCCTGGGCGTGCGCCACGGCCAAAGCGCGGGCGGTCTGCGCAATGATCGAGAGCGTACGGTCCGGCGACAGCACCTGCTCGTGCTCGATGATGCTGCTCAGCGGCTGCCCAGGGACCAGTTCCATGACCAGGTAGGCGGAGCCTTCCTCTTCGCCGTAGTCGAAGACGTTGGCGATGCCCACGTGGTTCAGGAGCGCGGTGTGGCGGGCCTCGGCACGGAAACGCTGGAGAAACCCGGGGTCCCCCGTGTATTCCTCCTTGAGCACCTTTATGGCGACGATGCGGCCCAGGACCAGGTCCTTGGCTTTCCAGACTTCGCCCATGCCGCCAATGGCGATCCGCGTGGTCAGCTGGAATCTGCCGCCGAGGGTGATTCCCGTTGTAGGCCTCACTTATTCAACACCGCCTCAAAAATCTTCTTCGCGTTAGGACTGGTCAGCTTTGCTCCCGCGTAAATGTCTACGCCTTCCATGACGATCGTGACGCTGACCTTCGGGTTGTCAGCGGGGGCGAACCCGGTGAACCACGAATTGTTGGTTCCGTTTCCGAGTTCGGCCGTGCCGGTCTTGCCCGCCACCTGTACGCCGGGAACGGCGGCACCTTTGGCGATACCGTCCATAACGACGCTGGTCATCCAGTCCGTGATCTGCTTGGAGATTTCCGGGGTGGTGGACGTCCTGAGCTGTGCCGGCTGGGGCTCATCAATGACGCGCAGGTCCGGGGACCGCAGGGTTTTGACCAGGCTCGGCGCCATCTGGACACCGCCGTTTGCGATGGCGTTTGTCATCATGTTCACCTGCAGCGGCGTGACCCGCACATCCTTCTGGCCGATGGCGGACTGGGCCAATCCGGGTGCGTCCAGGTTTTCAGGGAACCCATTACCTGTTGCATGGCCCAGCTTCAGTAGGTCCCCCACGTCCTCGCCAAACCCGAACTTCTTGGCTTGGGCGGCGATGGCGTCCCGGCCAAGGTCCAGCGCGATGCTGGCGAACGGCGTGTTGCAGGACTGCTGCAGTGCGAAGGCGAAGCTGGCGGTGTCCCTGGTGTAGCAGTTGCCGCCGGCGTAGTTGGGCAGTTTGTACTGGATGCCGTCGAAAGGCATCTCCGCGGGGTTGGGCAGGACGCTGTCCTTGTTGTATTTCCCTGAGGCCAGGGCGGCCGCCGTGTCCACGAGCTTGAAGACCGACCCCGGGGCGAGGAGCTCACCGGTGGGACCGCTGACATTTTGGTTCAGGTTGATGCCCGGGATCTTGACCAGCTCATTGATGTTGGCGCTTTCAGCCTTTGGATCCTGGGTGGCCACCAAATTCGGATTGTAGGACGGCTTGGAAGCCATGGCCAGGATGGCACCGGTCTTGGGATTGGTGACCACGATCGAGCCGCGCTGGCCGTCCGGGATCAGGTTGTAGGCCAGCTGCTGGATCTGGGGATCGATGGTGAGTTCCACGGAGGCACCCTTGGGCTGGTTGCCCAGGAAGAGCTGGCCCACCCGGTCCAGGAAGAGCTGGTCCGAGTTGCCTGCCAACTCAGCACCCATGGACTGCTCCAGTCCGGTGGCCCCGTAGTTCTGGGAGAAGTAGCCCGTCAGGCCGGCATACAGCTCCGGCTGCGGGTAGGTGCGCTGGAATTTGCACGTCTCAGAGTTGCTCTCCACCGATTCCGCCACCGGGGTGCCGCCCACGATGATGGAGCCGCGGTCATTGCAGTAGGTCTGGAGGATGGCGCGCTTGTTCCAGGGGTTGTCCTTCAGTGCGTCCGCACCAATCACCTGGACATAGCTGATGGCACCGAAGATGAGGGCGAACATGGCGATGGCCGCTACCCATGAGTGCCGTATTGCCTGGTTCATGCGTGCTTCACCGCCTCGGTTGGGGTATCAATGCCTATGGATTCCGCCCCCGCTGACGGCGGCAGGGGAGTGGTGTCCACCGGGCCCCGTGCCGTATGCGAGATCATCAGGAGCAGTCCCACGATGATCCAGTTGGCCAGCAGCGATGAGCCACCGGCGGCCAGGAACGGAGTGGTCAGGCCGGTCAGCGGGATGAGCCTGGTGACGCCGCCGATCACCACGAAGCACTGGAGCGCCACGGCGAAGGACAGGCCGCAGGCCAGCAGTTTTCCGAAGGCATCGCGTGTGCCAAGGGCGGCGCGGAACCCGCGGGTGAACAGGAGCAGGTACATCAGGACTACGGCGAAGAGGCCGATCAGGCCAAGTTCCTCGCCCAGGGAGGCGATGATCATGTCGCTGTTGGCAAAGGGAACCAGGTCCGGACGGCCCTGCCCCAGGCCCGTTCCCACCAGGCCGCCATTGGCCATGCCGAACATCCCCTCGACGATCTGGAAGCTGCCGCCATACTGGCGGCCGTAGACCTCGTCGGTGAAGGCATTCAGCCAGCCGTCGATGCGCAGGCCCACGTGCGAGAAGACCTGTGAAGCGATGAAGCCGCCGCCCAGGAGGAGGGCCAGGCCGATGACAACCCAGCTGATCCGGCTGGTAGCCACATAGATCATGACGATGAAGAGGCCGAAGAACAGGACGGAGGACCCGAGGTCGCTCTGGAAGACCAGCACGCCGATGCTCACCAGCCATGCGGCCACCATGGGCCCGAGGTCCTTGAAGCGCGGGAACTGCAGCGGCCCGATCTTCCGGCCCGCCAGCAGGATCAGGTCACGGTTGGAGGACAAATACCCTGCGAAGAAAATGGCGAGGGTGATCTTGGCGATTTCACCGGGCTGGAACGTCATGGGGCCCAAACGGATCCACACCCGTGCACCAAGGATCTCCCCGGCACTGATCCCGGGGATCAGGGGAAGGACCAGGAGGACCGCACTGGCTGCAAGCGAGATGAACGTGAACCTGCGGAGTACACGATGGTCTTTCAGGAACCAGATGACGGCGATGGCCACCGCCATGGCAATCAGCGTCCACCGGAGCTGGTTGTTTCCCGTGTCCCCGCCTGGCGGATCCAGCCGGTGGATCATAGCCAGCCCCAGGCCGTTCAGTGCAACCACCAGGGGAAGTATTACCGGATCAGCATATTTTGCGCGGAACCGCAGGACACCGTGGAACACCAGGGCGGCGACTGCCAGCAGACTGGACTGGAACCAGAAGTCGGAGTCGAAGGCCTTCTCCTGGTCCACGCCCACCAGCATGTTGGCCCCAATTCCTACGGCAAGGGCCAGCAGCAGCAACGCGAGTTCGACGTTGCGGCGAGGCTTGGGCATGCTGCTTACCTGGCTCATTTGGCCGCCTCGCAAGTAATGGTGGGAGTAGGTGATGGGGAAGCTGCCGACGGTGCCGGGGCAGGGGCGGAGGCGCCCGGTGCCGGCGGCGGAGCCGCTGCACTCGCGGGTGGGGCGCTGGAAGGCGGTGCGGGGCTGCCGGACGGGGCAGGGGCAGTGGCGGAGCCCGAAGGCTTGGGGCACGCCTCCTCCGGAGAAGTGGTCCCCGTGAGCTCCAGGTTCTTGACGATCCGCTGCGCGTCGTAGAGGTCGTTGGCCGGAACCGTCTGCCGCACGCGCTGCTGCGAGAACGGCGGGAGGGAGTCCATCCGGATATCGGTCACGGCTTCAAGGGATGACAACTGGATGGGACCCAGCCTCTGGGAGACACCGTTGTAGATCGCCACCCGGGAATCGAACTCACCCACGTAGTAGCGGGTCTGGGTCCAGGCGTAGCCCAGCCAAAGCCCAACGGCCACAACAACCAGCACTGCAGCTGCAACGGACCATGCCAACCAGCGGCGTGGCCGAAGCGGCACCAGGTTTTCCCCGGGATCGGCGGCGGGTTCTGCCTTGTGGGTAAGGAGCGTGGCAGCCCGCCGGGCAACGGTTCGTCCGGCAACAGTGGGGATGGATCCCGATTCCGCTGCGGCGGCGGCCGCACCCACCAGCTCGTGCGGGCGCGAGGCAAGCTCTTCGCGCAGCACTTCGGCAGACAGGTGTTCACCGAGATGCGGGTCGGTGCTGCCGGGTTCCGTGGCGTCGGCATTCGTATTGTCGGAGGCCTCGTCATCGGCGGCGCCATCCTTGGCACCGCCTTCGGCGGGTTCCTTGCCCTCGGCGGGACCCGCAGGGCCGGTGGCTGCAGCTTCGGCGGCGGGTGCGCCAGCCGCCAAAGCCGCGGCCGGCTTGCTGCCTTGCACCGGCGGGACGATGTCGACGGCGGCGGTGCTGACGTCGTCGGGCGTTTCCTCCACGATGTCCACCATGACCACGGTGACGTTGTCCGGGGAGCCGGCCTCAAGGGTCAGTTCAACCAGGGTTTCGGCGCACTCGTGCAGGTTGTGGGTTTCCCGGACCGTCCGCTCGACGGCGTGCGCGGCCACATAGTTCAGCCCGTCGGAGCACAGCAGCCATCGGTCGCCGGGCTTGGCGTCCAGGGTGTCCAGGTCCAGTTCCGGACTGGCATCCACATCGCCCAGGACGCGCATCAGGACATTCTTGTGTGGGTGTGTTTCGGCTTCCTCCGGGCGGAGCCGGCCTTCATCGATGAGGCGCTGGACAAAGGTGTGGTCCACACTGATCTGCTTGAACTCACCATCCCGCAGCCTGTACGCGCGGGAATCGCCGATATGCGCGAAATGGAGTTTGTTGTCAGCGAGCAGGAGCGCGGTGACCGTGGTGCCCATGCCCGCGAGCTTGGGGTTGATGTGCACGAGCTCGGAGAGCAGCGAATTCGCAGTCTGGATCTCATCGGCAAGGACGGTGCCGGCGTCGTCCCCATATTCCGGACTATCCAAGTGGATCATGTCCAGGACGGTCGCCGCCGAGGCGACGTCACCGCCGGCGTGCCCACCCATGCCGTCCGCGACGACGGCAAGGTGGCGGCCGGCGTAAGCGGAATCGTCGTTCTTGGACCGGATCCGGCCCACGTCGGACCGCGCCGCGAAGCGCATGATGAGGGGCCGCTGCGCCGGGCTGGAGCCGGTTGCGGGGTTTTCAGGCACGGCCACGGTTACGGCCTCAATTCAATGACCGTCTTGCCGATTCTCACGGGTACCCCTGGCTCAACCGGCAGGGCACGGGTAAGTTGCTGGTCTCCCAGGTAGGTGCCGTTGGTGGAGCCCAGATCCTCGATGAACCAGCGGCTGCCCTGCGGAAAGAGCCGGGCGTGGCGGCCGGAGGCGTAGTCGTCCTCCAAAACGAGGGTGGCTTCCTGTGCGCGTCCCAGCAGGATGGGGCTGGCGGCCAGCGGCAGGGTGCGGCCCTTGAGTGGGCCTTCGACGACCACCAGCTGACGCGCCTGCTGCTTCACAGGCTGGGGCTGTGCCTCGGCGAGTTCCGGATTCCGCCGGACCTGCCGGGCGGTGGGCGCGCCGGCCGCGGCCTTGCGTCCCACCATGAGGTCGCGCCGCATGGCGGAGACGATGCTGAAAATGAGTACCCAGAGGAGCAGCAGGAACCCGAACCGCAGCGCGGTGATGGTCAGGTCGCTCATGCGTGGCCACCCGGGTTGGCAGGAAGCAGGCGGAAAATGATCTTTGTCCGTCCCATCGTGATGGTGGAGCCGTCTGTGAGTTCGGTGCTTCCGGAGACCTTTTGGCCGTTCACATAGCTGCCGTTGGTGGATCCGAGGTCCACGGCACTGGTAACGCCGTTGGCCGTGCGGATTTCCAGGTGGCGCCGGGAAACTCCCGTATCTTCAATGTGGATGTCCGCTTCGGATGACCGTCCCAGGACGATGGACGGGGCGTTAAGCGAATAGCGCTGGCCGTCGATGTCCAGGACCGGCTGGAGCCTGACGGGCTGCCGGCTTGGTGCGGCGGGAACGTTGGGCCTTGGCTGGGCGGCGCCCGCGCCTTGGGATTTTTCAGTGGTTGAAGCAATTTCGAAGGCACCGGCACGGAGCTCGCTGTCCCGGCGGAAGGAGATCCGCACGGGCCCCTGGAGTATGTAGCCCTGGCCGCGGACATGGTTGATCACCACATCGCAGAGTTCTTCGGCCAGCGGGGTGCCCCATTCCTGTGCCCGCGCGAAGTCGTCGTCGCTGAGCTGCACGTCGAACACGTTGGGCACCAGCGTGCGTCCGGCCGCCACTGTAAGGGCTTTGTGGTCCACTTCGCGGCGGAGCCTGCTGGCGATTTCCACCGGTTCCACCTGCGCCTTGGAACCGGTGGAGAAGACGCCGCGGACGGCCTTTTCGATGCCACGTTCCACCTTGTCCAGCAGACCCATGGTTCTTCTCCTTTCCCCCCGGCTCCGGGGCATTAGTTGCTGCTGACCAGCACCTGCAGGGCAGTCCGCTGCCGTACGGTTCGCCCGCCGGCAGTGCCCACTCCTACATCCGATACTACTTGCCACCCCTGTGAATGACCTTAATCCGCAACGGCCGGGCGCCCGCGAAAGTTCGGTTTCCGGGCCGCAGCAACCCGCCGTCGTGCTGTCTTCCTGCGGCTTCCGGCACCGGCATGCGGCCCGATTCGCAGCGGTTTTGCGCCGTGCGCGTGCGGGAGGTGAGGGGCGGGTGGAGGCCAATTGGTAATTTCCGGCAAGTGTCCGTTATGCTTGATCTCGCTGCTTTTACGAGACGCGGAAACGGGAAACCGGTCCGGTTGAGTGGAAGAAGTTGCGCGCGAGTGGCGGAACGGCAGACGCGCTGGCTTCAGGTGCCAGTGTCCGAAAGGGCGTGGGGGTTCAAATCCCCCCTCGCGCACGCAATTGGAAGAGCCCCGGTCTTTGGACCGGGGCTCTTTTGCGTTCCTGCCGTGAAACCCAAGTTCCGGGGATTGCACCAACGTCCGGATTTCACACCCCCGCGTTCGCTGGTGATACGTCCGGTGGCGGGTGCTTGGGCACCTGGCCGCAATGGACGACGGCGGGGCGGGGCCTAGGTGGACGGGCGCGCCGAAGCCTTGAACCGGCGTCGTGAATTTGCCAGGTGGGTTCGCATGGCGGCCGCAGCGGCAGCCTCGTCACCATCGGCAATGGCATCCCGGATGGACCTGTGCTCCAACACGACTTGGTCGAAATGGTCGCGGGCGTAATGCTCGGCGTCCGTCATCAAGCGGGTGCGCGGCATAGCGATCATGGTCTGCCCGAGGGCCGACAGGCAATCGGAGAAATAGGGGTTGCCGGAGGCTGCGGCAACCGCACGGTGGAATTCGAAGTCAGCCTTCATGGCATGCGCCGGGTGCCCGGAACTTTCCGTAAAGGTGTCCAGGGCAGTGCTCACGGCCCTTAAATGCCGCTCGGTGCGGTTCCGGGCTGCCAGTGCTGCGGCTTCGGTCTCCACTCCCATGCGGAAGGCCAGCAGGTGCAGCCTGTCCTCCGTGCTGGCCACCGGACGGATCCCCACACCCTCCGAGGGCCTGTCCGCCGGGGGAGTGAGGGCGAAACTGCCGCGTCCGCGCTCGGTTTCGACCAGTCCTTCGGCCTGCAGCCGGGTAAGGGCGGCGCGGACCACTGTCCGGCTGACACCGAACTCGCTGATCAGCGTGTTCTCGCTGGGCAGCTTTTCCCCCGGCTGGATGACGCCGTCGACGATGCGGTTGCGAAGGTCGGCGGCTAGGTCCGCGGTGAGGTTCCGGGTCATGGCTAAAGAGTACGGCTTCGGGGTTATGCGCCGAACTCGACGCTCTCGGTGGTCCAGGCTCGGGCCTGGTCACTCAGGGTGATGCCAAGGCCGGGGCGGTCCGGAACCATCATCCGGCCGCCCTTGGTTTCCAGGCGCTCGTTGAAGAGCGGGTCCAGCCAGTCGAAGTGCTCCACCCACGGTTCGCTCGGGTAGGCAGCGGCCAGATGGAGGTGGATTTCCATGGCAAAGTGCGGGGCCAGGCCCAGTCCGCGTTCGTCGGCCAGGGCGGCGAGGCGGAGGAACTGGGTGATGCCGCCGACGCGCGGGGCATCGGGCTGGATGATGTCGCAGCCGCTGGCGGCCATGAGTCCCTTATGTTCAGCCACGGAGGCGAGCATCTCGCCGGTGGCGATGGGGGTGTCCAGGACCTGTGCCAGGTGGGCATGGCCTTCGAAGTCGTAGGCGTCCAGGGGTTCCTCGATCCACACCAGGTCGAATTCCTCGAGGCGTCGGCCCATGCGCAGGGCGGTGGCGCGGTCCCATTGCTGGTTGGCGTCCACCATGAGCGGGACGTCGGGGCCGATGTGGTCGCGGATCCCGGAGACGCGGCGCAGGTCTTCTTTGCCGTCCGGCAGGCCAACCTTGATCTTGATGCCGCCGATACCCTCCTCGATGGATTGGGTGGCGCGTGCCTTAACTTCGTCAAGGCTGGCGTTCAGGAAGCCCCCGGAGGTGTTGTAGGTCCGCACCGAGTCGCGGTAGGAGCCGAGGAACTTTGCCAGCGGCAGCCCGGCGCGTTTGGCCTTCAGGTCATACAAAGCGATGTCGACGGCGGCGAGGGCCTGGGTGGCGACGCCGGAGCGCCCCACGGAAGCCCCGGCCCACAGGAGTTTGGTGTAGATCCGGGCGATGTCGTTGGGGTCCTCGCCGAGGAGGCCTTCGGCGACTTCCTTGGCATGCGCATATTGGGCGGGACCGCCGGCACGCTTGGAATAGCTGAAGCCGATGCCGGAGTGCCCCAGTTCGGTGCTGATCTCCGCGAACAGGAAGACGACCTCGCTCATGGGCTTTTGCCGGCCGGTGAAAACCTTGGCGTCGCTGATGGGGACAGCGAGGGGTAGGCAGGCGGTGGATAGCCTGACGTGCCGGATCATGTCGACGGGACTCATTGATTCTCCTGGAAGACGGGCGGGCTCCTTCGCCCACTTCCCTAGGATATAAGTATCAAACTTGTATTACAAGTAGCTCCGTGCGAATCCAATTTACGTGTCTCTTGGCGATTCCCGTCCTATTTTGCCCTCGTGGGATGATAGAGGGGATGACTTCCCCCAATCCTTCCCCTGAAACTCCTGTCCGCGCCTCCAAGGCAGCCGCCGGCACTGCCCGGCCGCAGGTCCGCCCCACTGCCGAGGGCTGGGAGCAGGCGCGTACTGTCGAAGGCCGGCCGCTGCTCCAATTCGCGTCCCCCCGCGTGAAGCAGCCGCCGGCACACCTGGCGGACCTGAGCCTGGCCGAGCGCGGTGAGAAGCTGAAGGAGCTTGGCTTGCCGGCTTTCCGGGCGAAACAGCTCTCCACGCACTACTTCCAACACTGGACGGTGGACCCGGAGCGGATGAGCGACCTGCCCAAGGCGGGCCGCGAGGAGCTTGTCTCCCAGATGTTCCCACCGCTGCTCACCGAGGTCCGCCGGCAACGCACCGACAAGGGGGACACCATCAAGTTCCTCTGGCGGCTGTTCGACGGTGCCCTGGTGGAGTCCGTCCTGATGCGCTACCCCGGCCGCATCACCCTCTGCGTCTCCTCGCAGGCAGGCTGCGGCATGAACTGCCCCTTCTGCGCCACCGGCCAGGCCGGATTGACCCGCAACATGTCCACGGCGGAGATTGTTGACCAGGTGGTTGCTGCCAACCGGGCCATCGCGGCCGGTGAGCTGGGTCCGAAGGAGCACGACGACGAGCGGGTCACCAACATCGTGTTTATGGGCATGGGGGAGCCCCTGGCCAACTACAAGCGGGTCATGGCCGCCCTGCACCGCTTCGTGGATCCCGCGCCGGAGGGCCTGGGGATGTCCGCCCGGAACATCACCGTTTCCACTGTCGGCCTGGTTCCGGCTATTCGGAAGCTGGCGGAAGAGGACCTTCCCGTCACGTTCGCGCTGTCATTGCACGCCCCCGACGACGAGCTCCGTGATGAACTGATTCCGGTCAACAACCGCTGGAAGGTGGACGAGGCGCTCGATGCCGCCTACGACTACTACCGCAAGACGGGCCGCCGCGTCAGCATCGAGTACGCGCTGATCAAGGACATGAATGACCATCCGTGGCGTGCGGACCTGCTGGGCAAGAAGCTCAACCAGCGCGGACGCGGCTGGGTGCACGTCAACCCGATTCCGCTCAATCCAACTCCAGGCTCCATCTGGACCGCCTCGGACAAGTCGGTGGAGCAGGAATTCATCGAGCGGCTCCGCGCCACGGGCGTGCCCTGCACCCTCCGGGACACCCGCGGCAAGGAAATCGACGGCGCCTGCGGCCAGCTGGCCGCCGCCGAGGACTAGGCGCTAGCCCTTCCGCAGCGCTCCCAATCCGGCGATCAGGGCATCCAGCCCAAGCTGGAAGGCAGTGTCTGCCGGGCGGCCGCGTTCCTGGCCGCCCTGGCCGGCAGATGCATCCTGGCCGGCAGAGGAACTGCGCACTGCTGCAGTGAAATACGGAGTGGACTCAGCCATGCTGCCGGAGTCGAAGATGTCCTCCGGGGCGGTGACGTCGTACGCGGATCCGAAAATAAAGGACTCCAGCGCCACGATGGCCGGCACAATGCGCTCCTCTGGAAATCCGGCGTCGGAAAATCCCTTACTCACGGTCTCGTACATCGCCAGGGTCTGCGGTGCGTCGGTGACCGGCAGGACGGCGATGACGGGGATCAGCGGAGTGTGCTCGGCAAATACGTCGCGGTAGCTCCGGGCCCAAGTGCGGACCGCGTCCTCCCAGCTGCGGCCGTCAAAACCGGAGACGTCCACGAGGGACATCAGGTGGTCCTCCACCAGGAGCAGCACATCCTGCTTTGATGCCACGTGGTTGTAGAGGGCAGACGGTGCCACGTCGAGTTCCTTGGCCAGGGCTGCCATGGTCAACCCGTCGTAGCCCTTGCGGCTGACCAGCTCAAGCGCCGCCGCCGTGATTCCGGACTTGTCCAGCACTGCCGCGGACGGGCGACCGGCCCGCCTTCGCTGCGCGCCGCCGTTGTTGGTGGAGCGTGCCTGTGCGGCTGATACTGCCGGCATTCCTGCCCTTTCGTCGGTGTCCCCTGCATTATTCCATCCGATACTTCCGCTCAAAGCGGGCAGCAGCTATAGTTCTAATAAATGAATGACATTCATTTAGTGGTCCCCGTCACCAGGGGCCGCAGAGAGGACATCATGCTGAACCTGAACCGCGACGTCGTGGTCGTTGGAGCCGGGCCGTCCGGACTCACCGCCGCCCGTGAACTGAAGAAATCCGGCCTGACCGTAGCTGTGCTCGAGGCCCGCGACCGTGTGGGCGGCCGGACCTGGACCGACACTGTGGATGGCGCCATGCTCGAAATCGGCGGCCAATGGGTCTCCCCGGACCAGACTGCCCTCCTGGAACTCCTGGCAGAACTGAATCTGGAAACCTATCCGCGGTACCGGGACGGAGAGTCCATTTACATTGGAGCGGACGGCAGCCCCGTGCGCTACACCGGTGACACCTTCCCGGTGGACCCGGACACCGCCGTCGAAATGGACCGCCTGGTGACCCTCCTTGACGGGCTGGCGGCCGAGATCGGCCCCACCGAACCCTGGGCCCACCCGAAGGCGCGCGAGCTGGACACCATTTCCTTCCATCACTGGCTGAGGCAGAACTCCGCCAATGAGGAAGCCTGCAATAACATCGGACTCTTCATCGCCGGCGGCATGCTCACCAAGCCGGCCCACGCCTTCTCCGCCCTTCAGGCGGTACTGATGGCCGCCTCCGCCGGCTCCTTCACCCACCTCACGGATGAGGACTTCATCCTGGACCGCCGGGTGGTGGGCGGGATGCAGCAGGTGTCGCTGCTGCAGGCGCAGGAGCTGGGTGACGACGTCGTCCTTGACTCTCCGGTGCGGACCATCAACTGGGAGCCGGACGCGGACGGCGGACATCGCGTGACCGTTGTATCCGACCGCGCCACCGTGAACGCCCGGTTCGTCATCATGGCCGTACCGCCCAACCTCTACTCCCGCGTCTCCTTTAATCCGCCGCTGCCGCGCCGCCAGCACCAGATGCACCAGCACCAGTCCCTGGGCCTGGTCATCAAGGTCCACGCCGTCTACAGCACCCCCTTCTGGCGGGACAAGGGGCTCTCCGGCACCGGCTTCGGGGCCGATGCCCTGGTGCAGGAGGTCTACGACAACACGAACCACGCCGATCCGCGCGGAACCCTGGTGGGCTTCGTTTCGGATGAGAAGGCAGACGCCATGTTCGAGCTGTCCCCCGAAGAGCGCCGGAAGGCCATCCTGGAATCCATCGCCGGCTACCTGGGCGACGAGGCCCTCACCCCGGAGGTGTACTACGAGTCGGATTGGGGTTCGGAGGAATGGACCCGCGGTGCCTATGCCTCCAGCTATGATCTGGGCGGCCTCCACCGCTACGGCAAGGACCAGCACGCCCCTGTGGGCCCCATTTACTGGTCCTCCTCCGACCTTGCTGCTGAAGGCTACCAACACGTGGACGGCGCCATCCGCATGGGCCGTCTCACTGCTGCCCGGATCGCCGAAGTGGCAAAGGTGCCGGTGGCTGCCGCTGGTAAATAAGCATGCTTACTAATAGGCTGGCGACGGGGAGCGTCCCCGACTTCAGACGAACGAGGTGAGGCATGACTGACGCCCAGAGCATCAGCAAGGTTACGGAGATCATCAACGATTCCAGGATCGGAATGGTCACCACCATCAACGAAGAAGGCGCCCTCGTCAGCCGGCCGCTGGCCGTCCAGGAGGTAAAGGACGACGGCGACATGTGGTTCTTCACCGGCCTCGGCACCTCCCAGGTTGCGCACGTCCGGGCTGATTCACGCGTCAACGTCGCCTTTGGCAAGAACACCGAATGGGTTTCCGTGGCCGGAACCGCCGAAGTGGTCACCGACCGGGCCAAGATCCACGAACTCTGGAACCAGGCTGTTGAAGCCTGGTTCCCGGATGGCCCGGATACTCCCGAAGTGTGCCTGTTGCGCGTCGACTCGGATTCCGCCGAATACTGGACCAGCCCCGGCGGCACGGCCGCCACGGTGCTTCAGTGGGTGAAGGCCAAGGTCACCCACAGCCGGATGAGTGTTGGCGAAAGCGGCACCGTGGAGCTGTAGTACCGGACGTTGAAGGGGCGGGGCGGCTAGGGCTGCCCCGCCCCCTTTAACGCCTGCAGGACCGCCGGCAACAGCACGTCGTTGCGCCCCCACACCGGATCAAGGACTTCCACATACCAGGAGTCCGCGAGCAGCAGGGCCAGCGCGTCATTGGTTTCGTCCGCCCAGTCCCTGATCTGCGCCTCGTCTACAGGGTTCTCGCTGGAACCGAGCACCGTTGTGACCTCCGTGCCCGCCAGCGTCACGGGAATCGCAGCATTGCTTGCCTCACCCGGGGCGTGGGCCACGGTGACCAGTTCGGTGCGCGTGGAAAGGGCCAGCAGTTCGCGGGCGGTGCCGGCGCTGCAGAAGCCCGTGACATACTCCCGTTGTGCTGCACTATCAGTGAGGATGCCCGGCTGGGACTCCTTGGTGAACAGCCCGTTGCGGTTCAGCTCCGCCAAGGCTGCGGCCAGCGGGATGGTCTCGGTGTCGAAGCCGGGGGCGAAATGCCCCGGCTGGTACGAGCTCCCACCCTCTAACCAGCGGGCGGTCAACTCTCCGGCGGCCTCCAGGGTGGTGGCCTGCCGCCAGACCCCGCGGTCCTCCAGCAGCCGGCCGTACTCGTCATGGGCAGGCAGTTCCTCAGGCTTCATCTTTGGATGCTATCGCCGGTCCTCCGGGCCGATCCAATGCCGGCGACACGGCAGTTAACCTCGGCCGGCCTGCTCTGCGGGCAGGCCGGCCGGAATGCCGGCTGCCCGTTCCGCCGCTGCCAGTGACGCGGCCAGGCTGTCCACGGCATCCGGGTACCCCTTGTGCGCGGCGGTCCGCAGCTGGTCCGCAGCCCGCATCGACTTGATCAGCGCGGACGTTTCCGGAAGCCGCACGTCGGTCAACGCCGGATAGTCGATGCCGCATGCCGGATCCAGCTCGTAGCGCCGCCATCGCAGCAGGATTTCATCATGCTGCAGCCGGGCTTCCTGGTGCGCGGCAATCCGCTGCCGTTCCTCGGTGCGTGCTGCACGCCGGGCCAGGAATTTCGGGGTGGCGCGGTGCGCGGCAATACCTGACGCGGCTGCCGCCCCTGCCAGCACCAAACCCGCCCACGGCGACACCAGCGCCGGAATGATCAACGCAGGAAGGGCCACGCAGGAACCCAAAAACAGGTCCCAGAACAGCTGGTCCGTCCGCTCCGCCGCGCTGTTATTGGGGGCAAGGGACCGGCGCCGGACGACAAAAACGGTGGCGGCTACGGCGGCAACCAGCAACGGGCCACATAACAGGACCGCCCACGCACTATGAAGCAGTCCCTGCATCAACGATTCCGCGGCTGACATCCTGCACCTCCGGCGCCCGGCATTCCCCACTACACCGCCCCGGGCCGAAAAGCCCGCGGTGGTCCTTCCATTGCACCGTGTTCGGTCCACAGGGTCAATGGCAGGTGAGAAGGGAAAGAAGGCACTGCAGACGGTCATGGCCTGGCAGGTACCGTGGGTCCATGCGAATCAAAATGTGCAGCATCCATGTCCAGGACCCCGCCGCGGCCTACGCCTTTTACACGGGAACGCTTGGTTTTGACACGCTCATGGTGATGCCGGAGCACAACCTGTACATCATCAAGGATCCTGGAGCGGACGACAGTTCAGTCGGGCTGCTCCTGGAACCCAGTGACAACCCGATCGGCGCGGACTACATGAACGCGGTACGCGAGGCGGGGCTGCCCGCCATCGTCTTTGGGGTCCCGGATGTGCAGGCGGAGTATGACCGGCTGGTGGCCGCTGGTGTCAGCTTCAAGATCCCGCCCACCACGGACCCGTTCGGGACCAGCGCGGTGTTCGACGACGGCTGCGGCAACTACATCCAGATCCACCAGGACTGACGAGGCCCCGGGACGCGACTGAAGCTTGTCCGCGCATCCGGACGTTCAAGGTCCAGGCCGGCGAACAAGCTTCTGAGACGTGACTAAAGGCTACTCGGCCTGGGCGCGGTCCTTTTTCGCCTGCTTCTTGGCGGCCTCTTCCTTGACCCGCTGGGCTTCGGCCCGGACGGCGGCGTGTGTGGCACGCTCGGCGACCAGCCACTGCGGCGGGGCCTGCAGCAGTGCGGTGATTTCCGCCGTCGTCAATGCCTCCTCCACGCCGCCGCGGGCCAGGCCGCTGATGGACACGTTCAACTTTTGGGCTACCACCGGGCGGGGGTGCGGGCCGTTGCGGCGCAGCTCGGCCAGCCATTCGGGCGGGTTGGCCTGGAGCTCGGCGAACTGCTCGCGGGTGATGGTTGAATCCTGGAACTCCTGCGGCGTGGCCGGGAGGTAGATGCCAAGTTTCTTGGCAACGGTGGCCGGCTTCATGGACTGGGAGTTTGCAGAGGTCATGCTTCAAGGGTATCCGGGCGGCGGGTACTGTGAAGACGTGCCAGCCGATGATACCCCCACGCCCGATGCCCCCGTTGCCCCTGAAGAGGCGGCCCCGCGGGTGCTGCGCATCACCTACGTGGCAGGGGTAACACCCGGCAAGTGGATCCGCCGGTGGGAAGAACGCATGCCGCATATTCCCCTGCAGGCATTTATGGTCGAGGACGCTGCCCAGCTTGGGCCGCTGCAGGACGGCAGTGCGGACATGGGCTTTGTCCGCCTCCCCATCGAACGGGAGGGCCTCAGCGTGATCCCGCTCTACGAGGAACAGCCAGTGGTGGTGGCCCCAAAGGGCCATGAGATCTCGGTGTTCGAGGAAGTACCGTTTGCTGACCTCGCTGAGGAATCGTTCCTGGATGTTGCCGCCCTGGGCGGACCGGAGGCAGCGCTCCAGGTGGTTGCTTCCGGCGCGGGCCTGGTGGTCCTTCCCATGGCGGTGGCCCGACATTTCAACGTCAAGGACACTGTTGCGCGCCGTTTGACGGGCGCGGAGGGGACGGACATTGCACTGGCCTGGCCCACCGAGGCCACGGACGAGGTGCTGGAGGAATTTGTCGGCATTGTCCGCGGACGCACCGCCCAGAGCTCGCGGCAGCCCTCCGCCCAGCCTGCCAAGGTGAAGAAGGAGCCCAAACCGGACCGCCGCGGCACCGGAGCGAAGAAAGCGCCCAAGGTGGCCCAGCGCTACGCGCCCAACCCGGACAAGGGACGCGGCAAGGGTTCCCGCAAAAAGGGCAAGCGCTAGCCGGGCCTGACGGGCCTGGTTTATTGGCGGGCAGCAACGAAGCCGGCCCGCTCACGCGGTCCGGCTTCGTTGTTTATCCTTGCCTAGCCAGGCGGGCTAGGTGTTTTGGACGTGGTCTTTGGCGTCTGTGGCGCGGTCTTTGACGTCGGTGGCGGCTTGTTGGCCTTCGGTTTTGACGTTTTGGGCGGCGTCGGTGGCGGTGGCCTTGACGTTTTCCATGGCTTCCTGGGCGGGTTCCTTTAGGTCCTGGGCGACGGTTTTGGCGGCGTCGGTGACCTGGGTTGCCAGGGGCTGGGCTGCGGTTTTGAGTTGGTCCGCGGCTTCGCGTTCTTTCTGGCTTGGCGGGATCAGGGAGGAGACCAGGAGCCCGGCGCCGAAGGCGATGAGTCCTGCGGCCAGGGGGTTGCCGGCGGTTTTGGCTTTGACCTGGTCCGGGGCGGCGCTGACGGTGTGGCCGGCGTCGGAGAGTTTGGCCGAGACGGTGTCGGTGGCCTGGTGCAGGCTGTCCCCGGCCGAGCTCATGGCGTTGCTGGTGTGTCCGGCGCCGGCGGAGGTTGTGTCGTGGACCTTGGTGGTGGCGGTGTCTGCTGCTCCCATGATTTTCTCCTTCACCCCGGTCACGGCATCGCGGACTTTGTCGGTTTGGCGGTGCACGATGTTGGACGGGGTGACTTTGTCGGCTACGGCGTCCACGTTGGTGCCCAGGCGTGCCCGGGTCGCTTCGATGTCTGCTCGGATGACGTCAGGGTTTTCGCTCATCGGTTTACCTCACCTGGTTTTAGGGTTGGGGGAATTTCTGAGAGGGTTTCGCCTGTTTGGGGCAGGCCCTTGATCTGCTTGAGTTCCTTGCGGCCGATCGAGGCCAGGACTGCGGCGATGATCGCCCAGATCACGGCGACGATCAGCGCGGCCCAGCCCAGGGCCATGACGGCGCCCAGGGCCCACATCAGGGCCAGGGAGAGGAAGAGCAGGACGAAGTGTCCGCCTACGCCGGCGCCGGCGAGCATGCCTGCGCCCTTGCCGGCCCGGGAGGTGGATTGTTTGAGTTCGGCCTTGGCCAGCTCCACTTCCTGGCGCATCAGGGTGGACAGGTCCCGGGTCACATCACCGAGCAGATCGCCCAGGGACGCGTTGTCCGCTTTCACATGCGCCGCGCTGGGCGGCGGCTCAGGAATCTGGCTACTCATCACAGACCACCCGTCTGGTGGCGGCCGCTGCCGGAGGTGCCTTCGCTGCCGAAGGTTTCTTCACCGGTGTATGCGCCATTTTCGGCCCGGTAGGGGTCGTCCTCGAACCGAAGTGGGGACTCCTCTGCGGTGCCCGAGGGCAGGGTGCTGGTGGAAACGGGGGCTCCGCCCACTACCGGCTCATCGAAGAGGTCATCGGTGCCCGCGGCGTACACGGTCTCCTGGTGCAGCGGCGCAACCGGCGGCGACTGCACGGCCCGGTACTGGCCCGTGCCCTGGGCCGATCCTGCCTGCACCTGTCCCTGTGATTCCGGGGCTCCCGCGGTGAGGCCGCGGGTGAGGCGTCCGGCCAGGACGCCGGCGCCTGCTGCGAGGAGCAGGAAGGTGCCGGGGTGGTTGCGGGCGAAGCGCTGGACCTCGTTCAGGAGGTCACCGGGCTCGCGGTTCTCCAGCCAGGATGCTGCCGAGGAGGTGCGCTCGGCTGCCTGCCGGATAAGGTTGCTGGCCATGCCCTGCTGGTCCGGGGCGCTGGCCATGCTGTGCAGCTGGCTGGAAATGTTGCGGATGCCTTCGGCTGCTTTCTGCTGCTGTGTGCCGGCCTGGCTGGTCAGCCCCGACTTGGCCTGGTGCAGCAAGTCCTGCGCATTGGACTTCGCCTCCTGCGCCACGTTCGCGGCTTCACTCTTGGCAGTCTGCGCTACTCCCTGGGCGGCAGATGCCGCCTCGCCGGCCACGTTGGAAGCCTCGTCCTTGGCTGCCTGGGTCTTCGAGGTATCGCCCTCTGCAGCATAGGAGGCCTGCCCGGGAGCCACCTCTGTTGCTCCGTACGGATCAGTGATGGCCGGGTCGGCGCCGGTGTGCGGGGTCTGGGGCCATTGGTTCTCTGTCATCTTCGCTCTCTTTCAGAAAGGGTTAGCTGGCGATCAAGAACCAGCAGTGCTGGCGACTTAGTAAGCAAGGTTACTAATTAGATACTAAGCACACTTCCCATTTCGAATGCAAGGGGCAGTGCCGGTTTTTGGGTCGGAAGATGGCCGGCGCCGGCGCCGCTTGCCAATCGGATAGTAAGCCTACTTGCGAATATGTTGCTAAGCATGCTTATTGTAGAGGTGTAGCGACGCAGGGTGACCAGCACTTCGCCACCTACAGGAAGGCCGCGGCCGATGACCAGCAATCTCGATCCGGACGCCCGGAGCAGCTACCGCCTGATCACTTTGGCGGCCCGGCTGATCCAGCGGCGGCAGGACGATGCACTGGCCCCCCTTGGCCTCACCCGTGCGGCAGTTATTGCATTGGAAGGCCTGACGGGGGGCCCACTGAACCAGGAACAGCTCGCAGACGCGATCAGGGTGCAAAGCCAGACGCTGGGGCGGGTCCTTACCCGCCTCGAAGCTACCGGACTCATCACCAGGACCCGCCACGCCTCCGACCGCCGGCAGCTGAAGGTTGAGCTGACGGATGCCGGGGCTGCCGCCGTTGACGCGGCGCGACAGGCTGAGATCAATGCCTACCCGGACGATCCGGACATTGAGTGGAAGGTGCTGCGGGATGAACTGACGAAGTTTGTCCGTGCGGTGCCGCTCACGCGCGATGCCGGGGTTGTCCCGTTTGCCCCACCGGAGCACCGGACCGGGCACCGTCCCCAGGCGGGGCGGGCGGCGGGCATGCGGGGTTGGGAGCAGCCAGGCCAGAACTGAGCTGACAGAAGTTGTTGCCTAAACCAAAAGCAGTGGCTGGCCCAGTGGGGCCGGCCACTGCTTTTTGGTTTAACTGTTGTCGTCCGGTTCCTCTTCCAATAGGCCCCGCTGGGCAAGGTCTGCGGCATCAGCCGCTTCCGGCGGCAATGGATCCGTGGCCGGCGGAACGTCACTGGGGGCGTAATCGGCCAGCCCGGCCGCCACCCGCTCCTGTTCGACGGCCTTTTGGTAATCGTCGTCGTCAACGTCTTCCGGCATCTTGCCGTGGCCCGTGCGGGTAGGAGTCGGAAGCGCGTCCTCCTCCGGGACCATCACGCTGTCGAGGACATCATCCGGGTTTTCATCTGCAGTGCTCATGGCGCACCTTCCAATACATGGTTCGGCGAAAAGGGTTAGCAGGGCTTTACGACGACGGGACGCCCGGCCCCGAGGACCAGCGCAGGAGTGCCGCGACATGGACGCCCTCCGGCAGGACCGGTCCCGGGACGAGGAGAACGCGGGCGTCAGTCAACGCAGCGGCCCGAAGCAGCGCCGCCGGAGCGGGGACTTCGCCCAGGATTTCCGCACCCAGGGCCTCCTCCTTGGCGGTGGCGATCCACGGTTCCGCGTCCAGGGCCAGCATGGTGCGTTCAGACAGGGCGTCGTCATCCAGGATCAGGGTGTCCACCTGCGCCTGCTGCAGCGCGTGCACCACGGCTCCCACACCGTGGGCTGCTTCCGGGTTGGCCTGTCCCTCCTGGACCGCCAGCCTGTCCATCACGCTGCGCTGTTCTTCTGCCCATACCTCTGCAACGTGCTGGTTGACCCGATCCTCCAGGTTTGCGCTGTCCGCCCCGCCGGTGTGGGTGTGCGAATCCACCTCGGATACAAGCGCCTTGCTGGCCTCGGAGAGGTTGTCCTTCACCAGGCCGCGGGCCCGGATATCACCGGCGAGGACGATGAGCCGTGCACCGCTGGCACGGGCCACCCGGTCAATCTCACCCGCCACTTCATCCGCGTTGCGGCGCCAGATGTCTTCGGTGTGGTGCTGGAACCGCAGTTCCGACCAGCCTCCGCCGTGGAACTTGTGGATGTTCTCGGACTCGCCTTCCACTTCCTGGACGCTGCTGGGAGCCCCGGCGCCCGCCCGGTACAACCGGATCTCGCCGTGTTCCCGGCTGACTTCCGCCACAACATACGGCAGTTCTTCCGGCCGGTGCTTGACCAGCGGCAGCAGGTCCGGGATGGACTCCATGGCCACCCGTTCGGGGAGGACGAGGTCTCCGGGAAGTACCTCGTTGATTTCGGCCTTCCCGCTGTGGACCAGGACGAATCTCGAGACGGGGGAGGGCAGCCCTGCTGCCGGCTGGAGTGCCTGCTCCATTGCCTCAATGTCAGCTGCGGCTGCCCCCTGCGCCTCGAGCTGGGCCTGCGCGTTGCCCGGGCGGACATCGCCGGCTTCCAGTGAGTCCACCGTTCCGGTCCCGGCAGGCACGTAGGCGGTGCACCAAGGTCCGGGGCGGCGGTACAGGTCGGCGTATTTCTGCAGGCTGGTGGTCACTGTTCCCCCTCCTCGGTGGGAAGGGGATCCGGCGAGGCGACAGGATTCAACGCCTCCCGGACTTCCGCCGGGTCCGTGGCATCCGGAAAAGGCTCTGTTTCGCGCCATTCCTCGGCATGGGCGGGCTGGTTTCCCTGGACCACCCCCTGCGCTTCATGCTTCATCTGGTCGTCCAGATTCTGGCCGTGGGTGGTGTTGCCGCGTTCTGCCATGACGATCTCCTTCGCGAGCGATTTAGTATCACAGGCTTACTAGTTCGTCACTTCACCGTAGCACCAACGGGCAGGCGGCTAAAGGGGTTCGGTGGGGCTTCCTGCTCAGGCGTGGCAGGCGTCCTGCAATGCCCGGACGGAGTCTTCCGGCACCTGGTCCCCGGCCTCGGCGATCTTGCCCAGCGGCGTCGTGATTTCCGCCGGGACCCCTGCCGTCCGTGCTGCCGAGACCAAGCCGGCCAATGCCTGCCGGTCTGAAGGGCTGACCAGGCCGTCTTCCACTACGGCGCATATTTGCCGGTTGATTTCCTGGGCGGCACTGGAGGCGACCTTGGACGCGGCATCGCTGGCCGCGGTGCCCGCCGCTTCCCCGACAGCGCCGCAACCGGTCAGCAGCATCAATACGGTGGACAGGGCAGCGGCGCGGGTGGTGGCGGTACGAAAGGTCATGGCTCCAGCGTACCGGCGGACGTCTCCGCTCCGGCCGGCCGAAGCTTCCGGGAGCGGCTGCGGCTAGCGGTGGGCCGGGACACCCAGAATGCTGTCCAGCAGCCCGTTCCGGAACTTGCCCTCAGGATCGTGACCTGCGGCGAAGGAACGGAAGTCGGCGAAGCGCGGGTACAGCTTTTCCCAGTCGTGCCCGCCGGGGGTGAACAGCTTGCCCCAGTGCGGGCGGGCGCCAAAGGGGCGCAGGGCCTCCTCCAGGACCGGAAGGAATGCCTCAACCTCCGGCTGCATCGGCTTCCAGGTGAAGTGCAGCGCCACGCTCTGCTGACGGTAGAACGGGCTGAGCCAGAACTCGTCGGCGGCCCCGGTGCGCACTTCCGAGACGAAAAGCAGGGGTGAAAGCTGTCCGGCCATCCCGCGGACTGCCTGGAGGGCAGCGGGGGCGTGCTCCAGGGGAAGAATGAACTCGCTTTGGAGTTCATCGCCGTTGCTGGGAGTGAATTCGTGCCGGAAGTGCGGCAGCCGGTCCAGCCACAATCCCGGTTCGTCCAGCTGTGCCGTGCAGTTTTCCGCGGACATGTCCGGCAGGGGGTGCCGCGGACGCAGGGCGGCGGTTGCCCCGAACAGGCTGGGAAGCGCGGGCTCCTCATCAAGGGCTTTGAGCCAGACCTGGTTGACGGTGTTACCGGCGTAGTCGGTAAAAAGGCTCACGCTGTAGGCCGCAGAGACGATGGCTTTGAAGTCGGCAAGGGCGTTGTCCCAGGGCAGGTCCTCAAGGACGCGCTGCCGCATCCGGAAACTCGGGCGCACCGCAAGGTCCAGGCCGGTGACAATGCCCAGGGCCCCGATGCCCACGACGCTGGCCAGGAACTCGTCCCCGTCCGCCTTGGTCAGCGTGACCTGCTCGCCGGAGGCGCGGACCAGGTCGATGGATTCCACGGCACCGGCAAGCGAAGGGTTGTTGACCCCGGAGCCGTGCGTTCCGGTCTGCACGGCGCCTGCCACCGAGATGTGCGGCAACGAGGCGAGGTTATGGATGGCAACGCCGTATTTCTCGAGGGTCCGGCAGAGTGCCCCGTAACTCACTCCGCCGCTGACGCGCACCGTGCCACGGGCGGAATCCATTTCGACCTGCTGGGGAAGGGCATCGAGGAGCACGTGGACGCCGCCCGTGTCGCCCACCCGGTTAAACGAGTGCCGGGACCCCAGGGCCTTGACGCGCGGCGAATCAACCACGATGGAGGCCAGCTCCGCTACAGATTCCGGCCGCCGGACATCCGCGGAGGAGTATTCGAGGTTTCCTGCCCAGTTCTTCATCAAGTGGCTTTCGGTTGGCGTCGGTTTCCTCCCACTGTCAGCGCTAACAATCGGGACTGTCAAGGCGCTTCCGCTGGGTGGGCCGAACCCGGCGGGCTGGAGGCCGGGCGTGGCGGTGATGGAATCCAATGTGCGGGCACCTCAAGCCCTGGGGGCAGCCGCGTGGACAGGTTGCCGCGGGCTGCGGTGATTTGTGCCTGGGTGAGGAAGAGGGAATGACTGAGGTCGGCGTCGTCGAGCCTTGCATCGCGCAGGTCTGCGCCCAGGAAGTCCACCGCCGTCAGGTCTGCACCGCGGAGGTCGGCACCGATCAGGTATGAGCCGCGAAGATCGGCGCCGCACAGGGCCGACCCGCTCAGGTTTGCTCCTGCCAGGTCCGCGCCCGGTGCCAGGCCGTGGCGTTGCGGCCCATCGGAGAAATACCCCGCGCGGACCTCCTCGCTGACCCAGCGCAATGCTTCACCCACCTGCAGATGGAGGCTCCCGACGTCGGCAGTAAAGACCTTCCCCAGGTTGCCTTCAGCCACCTCCCGGACTTTCACCTGGAGAAGGCGGACCTCGTCGGCGGCGTCCGGGCTGTACGCAACCGCCTCCGCCTGCGCCAGGTGCCACAGCATTTCATGCAGCTGGCGCATGACCCTGAACGCGGCGAACATGTCCGGCGCCGAACCCGGGTTGTCCCGCCAGCTGGTGCCGTGGAACAGCCGCTGGCTGACGGCCTGCCCGGCGCCAAAGCAGTCGAACACCGTGCAGCCGGCAAAACCGCGCGGCCTGAGCCTGTCATGGATGGTGCAGGAAAAGTCCGCGGCCAGGTTGGGGCACGGGCGGGCCGGCGGCTTATCGATAGCGAAGTCCGCCGAGCGGGTGAAGCCGAACGCGGTGCAGCACAGGGCAAAGCATTGCGAGCAGTCAGGCCGCAGGGCAGCCGGGGTGGCAAGGGGCGGTGCCATGCCTCCAGACTACCCATGCGGCTTGCTGGGTCAGGGGCTTTCTACAGCTCCTCGCGGCATAGTGCGGGGCGGTGGTACACGGCGTCGGCCTGTGGCTTCGAACGCCGCTGCCAACCGGAGCAGCGCGTTGTCGTCGTAGGCCTTGCCCGCGATGGTGAGTCCCACCGGCATCGCGATGTCCGCGGCGAGGCCCATGGGAACGGTCACCGTGGGAATCCCCAGGTGCCGCGGGACCAGGTTCCCGTTGGCCACCCACACGCCGTTGCGCCAGGCGATGTCCGCCGAGCGTTCGTTGGTGTCGGCGTCTGCCGGGGCGACATCGGCGGCCGCCGGGAACAGGACGGCGTCCAGTCCCAGCTGGTCCATCCACTGCTCCAGGTCCACCCGGCGGGTTTCCTCGAGTCCCGCCAGGCCTTCGGGCAGCTGCGGGATGTCAGTGAGGGCAGGGACGCCGTGCTCCCGGATCCAGGCAGGATAGTCCGCGATGTCGTCATCGAACCCGTCATAGCGGTCCGGCAGAGCGCCCTGGGGAGCGGGGAAGATCATTGAACCGTCGACGTCGGCAAGCGTGCTTAGCTGGGGGTCGCCGTTGGCGGCCAGGAAGTCATTCCAGGCCCAAGCGGAGAGGTCGACGATTTCACGTCGGAGATACTCGGGGGACACCAGGCCACGGGTGGCGATGGTGGGCGCGCCGGGCCGATCGCCTTCGTAGTTGGACACCACCGGGAAGTCCACCTCCACCACCTCGGCGCCGGCGGCTTCCAGGTCGCGGCGGGCCGCAGCCCACAGGTCCAGGATGGACGCGCGCGTCTCGATCCGTTGGCCGGTGGGGCCGCCAATGCCCGGGGCCTGCGCCGTTCCGGCCTCTGGGTCGGCGTTGATGTACATCCGGGGGACACCCAGACGTTTGCCCGCAAGGACGGCTGCGGCGGCGGTTGCGTCCTGGACAGCCAGCTCAAGGTACGACGGCGGGCGGACGGCGGATGCCTTGGGCACCTGGATCCAGGGCTGGGTGCGCCAGAAGTCACCGCGCGTTTGGGTGTCGTCCGCCACCACGGCGTCCAGGACTTCCAGCAGGTCCGCCACGGTCCGGGTGTGCGGAACCACCACGTCCATGGTGGGGACCAGCGGCCAGTTGCCTCGGACGGAGATGACGCCGCGCGACGGCGTGTAGGCGCAGAGGGCATTGTTCGACGCCGGCGCGCGCCCCGAGGACCAGGTTTCCTCCGCCAGGCCAAAGGCAGCGAAGCTGGCCGCGGTGGCGGTTCCTGACCCGTTGGACGATCCCGAGGCGAACGCCGCCGTGAGGAAGCGGGCGTTGTAGGGACTTTCCGCCCGTCCATATACTCCGCGTTGCATACCTCCGTTGGCCATGGGCGGCATGTTGGTCAGTCCTATCAGGACTGCCCCGCCGGCCTTTAGGCGCTCGATGGTAAATGCGTCCTGCTGCGCCCCCAGGTCCTTGAAGGCCGGCGACCCCGCAGCCACGGTAAGGCCTTTAACCTGGTAGCTGTCCTTTGCCGTGTAGGGGATGCCGTCGAGCGGGCCAAGTGTGAACCCGGCAGCGCGGCGACGGTCGGACGCCTGCGCCTCGGCAATGGCGTAAGGGTTCATGACGACCAGTGCATTCAGGCATATGCCCGTTGAGTCATACTTCTCGATGCGCTCAAGATACAGACGGACCAGTTCCTCGCTGGTCACGTCACCGCCCTCCAGGGCAGCCCGGAGTTGGCTAATACTGGCTTCCACCACGTCGAACGTTTCCGCTGCCACCGGCTGCCGCATGTGCTCTGCCAGTTTCATGCCGCATCGCCTTCCCGCGGGGCTGGCTGCTGCTGGGTAATGCAGTGGATGCCGCCGCCGAAGGCAAAGATGTCCCGGGCGTCCACCAGTTCCACGTTGCGCTCGGGATAGGCCCGTTCCAGGATGCCTGCCGCAATGGCGTCGTTCGGATCGCCAAAGCTGCAGAGCACCACCACGTTGTTGGCCACGTAATGGTTGATGTAGGACCAGTCCACCCAGCCCTCCTCATCCTTGAGCGTGGTGGGTGCGGGGACGTCGATGATGCGCAGCGGCCGGCCCTGGGCGTCCAGTTGTCCGGCGAGGACCGTCTTCAGTTGGAGGTAGACCGCGTGGTCCGGGTGCGCGGGGTCGTCCTGGCGGTGCAGCAGGATGGTGCGCGGCCCGGCAAAAGCGGCCACGATGTCTACGTGGCCGCGGGTTCCGAATTCGTCGTAGTCCCGGGTGAGCCCGCGCGGCAGCCAGATGGCCTTGGTGGTGCCCAGGGCCGCGTGGACTTCTGCCTCGACAGATTCCTTGGTGGCGCCGGGGTTGCGTCCGGGGTCAAGCTGGACTGTTTCGGTCAGCAGCACGGTTCCTGCACCGTCCACGTGGAAGCCGCCGCCCTCATTCACCAGGGCGGACGCCCGGACGGGCACGTCTGCGCTTGCCGCGACCGTCCGGGCCACCTCCTGGTCCTTGCCCCAGGCGGCCCAGTCCTGGGCGCCCCAGCCGTTGAAGGTCCAGTCGACCGCGGCCAGCGACCCGTCGGCCGCGTGGACGAACGTGGGGCCGCTGTCCCGCAGCCAGGCGTCGTCGATCGGCACCTCCAGCACGTCGATGCCACTGCCAAGCCATTCCCTGGCGGCGGTGGCGTCCCGGGGATCGGCGATGACGGTGACGGGTTCGTAGCGGGCGATGGTGCGCGCCACCCTGGTCCACGCGGCCCGCGCCTGGTCAAGGGTGGAGCTTCCCAGCGGGCCGAAGGTGTCGTTGGGCGGCGGGAAGGCCATCCAGGTGCGCTGGTGCGGTTCCCACTCTGCGGGCATGTGGGTTGCGGTGCCGATTACCGCGTGGCCAGGGGCGGCGTTGCCCGTGACGGTGGTCGAATAAATGAATGCCATTCATTTATTATGGGGACGGCTAAGGCCGCACGCAAGAGTGTTTCAGGCTTCATCCGCCTCCGTTCCGTCCACAGCCGCCAGGATGGCCTTGGCCAGTTGGCCAGGTTTGGTGAACTGCGGCCAGTGCCCGGTGGGCAGGTCGATGTACTCCACGTCCCGGATCCTGGCCAGCTCTGCAACGAAAGGATTGCCGGCGGCGACCCATTCCTGGAGCATGGCGGACGGGAACTCGCAGGTGATCACGGTGACGGGCACGTTGTAACGCCGCTCATCGTGCAGCTGTTGCCTGCCGCGGGCCACGCCGCGGGGCTCCGGTACTGCCCGCGCCCGGAGTGCCTGCCGCAGCCCGTCGTCGAGGTCCACCAGGTCGGCGTCGTCAAAATCCTCCCAGGGAGGCAAGGGCACATCGTCCCCGACAACCCGCAACTCGTCATTGATCACGCCGCCTTCGCCCAGGGGGCCGCTGTCCACGTAGATGGCGCGCTCCACCTTGTCCGGCCTGGCGTCCACGGCTCCATGGATGATGGCTCCGCCGCCGGAATGCCCCACCAGGACCACCTTGCCGGGCAGGCCGTCCATCACCTCCACCACCGCATCGATGTGGTCCTGCAGGTTGATGCCCGCGCGGCTGGCGTCCGCCGACTCCTTGCCGGGAAGGGTGAGGGGGTGGGGGTGGTGCCCTGCCGCTTCCAGGGCCGGTGCCACTCCCTCCCACGATGAGGCGTCCAACCAAAAACCGGGTACCAGGATGATGTCCATGACCGAACCCTACTCCCCACCCCCGACACGGAATACGGCATTCCTACCGCTTCCGCTTCCGGTCCTTCCCTTCGCTCCGGTTGCCGCGCTCAGTGGCCTCCCGCTCCGCCCAGCGCTGCGACTTTCCCGCCGCCACCACCTTCTGGTGCCACTCGCGGTGGTACGCGCGCTGGGCCGCGACGTCGGACCGCCGTGCCAGCGCTGCAAGCTCCCGTTGCATCTTCAGATAGGAGTTCCAGCGGCGCTCGGGAAGGTTACCGCTGTCGATCGCCTCACGGACCGCACAGCCCGGCTCGTTCCCGTGCGCGCAGTCTGAGAACCGGCAGCCGGCGGCCAGTTCCTCCACATCGCCGAACATCCCGCCCAGGCCTTCCCCGGCGTCGAACAGCCCGAAGCCGCGCACCCCGGGAGTGTCCATCAGCACGGTGCCGTTGGACAGCGGCACCAGCTCGCGGGAGGTGGTGGTGTGCTTGCCTTTGAAGTCACCGGCCCGCACCTCCGCGGTCTGCTGCACCTTCCGGCCCACGAGCGCGTTGATCAGGGTGGACTTGCCGGCGCCTGACGGTCCCAGGAGCACGATGGTGCCGCCGGGCGGGATGCGGGACATCAGTTCGTCGACCCCGTCGCCGTTTTCGGCCGACGTGGTCACAACGTCGACGCCCGCCGCCTGCAGGATGACTTTCCCGACGACGTCGTCAGCCACTTGGGCCAGGTCCGCCTTGGTGATGATCACCAGCGGGGTGGCGCCGGAGTCCCAGGCGGCAACGAGGGTTCGTTCAAGCCTGTTGTGGGTGAGCGGCCGGTCCACGGGAACTACGACCCCCACGGTGTCCATGTGGCGGCGAGGACCTGTTCCTCGGAGGAGTCCTCGAACGCGCGCTTGCGGGTGAGCTCGGAACGCCGGGGGAGGACTGCCAGGATCTGGCACCCTCCGGCGCGGTTGGGACCGGTCCAGACCCAGTCGCCGGTGACCGCCGGCTCGCCGGACAGCGGATAGGGCAGGTGGAGCAGTCCGTCGTCGACTGCAACCAGCAGCAGGGTTCGGTCCACGCGGACCACCCGTCCGCGTCCCGTGGCGCCCGGGCAGGGGTGATGGTCGAAGTGGCGGGCGACGGCAGGGGTGTAGCCGTACGCGGCTAGCGTGCGGGTTGGTTGGGTGGTACTGGGGGTGTTGTCCAGGGCGTTGCCTGAAGAATTGTGCACGTTGGTTTCCTTGCGAGGGTCCCCGGTGCCGCGGTGCTATGGCGGGCAGGTGCCGTCGGTCAATCGTGGGCAGCCGGGAGGATGGGTGATGGGGTGGGTGCGGGGCGCTCCGGGCGCGCGGCAACAGCAGTCATCAAAACCACCTCCCTTCCCTCGTGCGGGTTTTCGTCCTCCTGCCGGGGACGGCAGGGGAGAACCGATCCCACCTTAGTTCCCGCCGCCGTCGGGCGCTAGGGTGCGGGCGCAAAAAGGGTGCGGCCCCCGAAGGAAACCGCACCCAATCCCAGGAAGCAGACTACGCGCTGGTGGCGTCCTGCACCTCGCCCACCAGTTCCTCGATGATGTCCTCGAGGAAGAGCATCCCGGTGGTCCTGCCGTCTGAGTCGAACACCCGGGCCACGTGGGCGCCCGTCCGCCGCATCGACGCCAATGCATCCTCAAGGTCGGCACCCGCAAATGCCGACGCCAGGCGCCGGACCCGCTTGGCCGGAACCGGCCGGTGGAACTTCTCCGCCGCGGTGAGGTCCATGACGTCTTTGAGGTGAAGGTAGCCGTCCGGCTCGCCGGCACTGTTGGTCAGGATGTAGCGGGAGTAGCCGTGCCCTGCCACGGCCTGCTGGATGTCGGCGGGCGTGGCGGATTCGGGCAGCAGCACCATGTCGGCCATGGGCACCTGGACGTCCGCAACCGTCTTGGCGGTGAATTCGAACGCGTTGGTCAGGGTGCCCGTGGTGTCTGTCAGCATGCCGTCCCGGGTGGACTGCTCCACGATGGTGGCCACCTCATCCAGCGTGTACGCACTGGTGGCCTCGTCCTTGGGCTCAACCCCGAACAGCCGCAGGACGGAGTTGGCAATCCCGTTCAGGGTCCAGATCACCGGCTTGAACACCTTGGCCACCATGACCAACGGCGGGGCGAGCAGGAGGGCTGCACGGGTGGGGACCGAAAAGGAGATGTTCTTGGGCACCATTTCACCCACCACCACGTGCAGGAAGGTCACCAGCAGCAGCGCCACGATGAACGCGATGATGCTGATCGCCTCATAGGACAAGGACGTCAGGCCCAGCGGGATCTCCAGCAGGTGGTGGATCGCCGGTTCGGAGACGTTCAGGATGACCAACGAGCAGACTGTGATGCCCAGCTGGCTGGTGGCCAACATGAGCGTGGCGTGTTCCATGGCCCACAGCGTGGTTTTTGCCGCTTTGCTGCCGGCCTCGGCCCTTGGCTCGATCTGGGAGCGGCGGGCGGAAATGACGGCGAATTCTGCGCCCACGAAGAAGCCGTTGACCACCAGGAGCACTGCCAGCCAAATGATGCCGGGAAGGTATTCACTCATGGGTCAGCTCCCTGGTCAGGCCGTCGATGATCCGGTCGTGCGGGCTCCGGGGTGGTTCGCCGGACGCGGCGGGGGTGAAGCGCAGCCGCTCCACGTGCATGCCTGCCACGCGCTCCACGCGGAGGGTGCCGCCGTCGACCTCCACCTCGTCGCCCAGCTCGGGCAGGCGGTCCAGCCGGTCCGTGACGAACCCGCCCACGGTGTCGTACTCGTCCCCGTCCGGCACTTCGATTCCGGTGCGGTCCAGCAGCTCGTCCGGCCGCAGCGCGGCATCGAACGTGACGGACCGGCCCACGCGGACAACGCCCGCGCGCGCCCGGTCGTGCTCGTCCTCCAGCTCGCCAACGATCTCTTCCACCAAGTCCTCCAGGGTGACGATCCCGGCGGTCCCGCCATGCTCGTCGGAAACGATGGCCACCTGGAGGCCCTGGCGCCGCAGCAGGCCCAGGAGGGTGTCTACGCCCATGGATTCCGGGATCCGCAGGGGCTCGATCATGAGCTCCGCCGCGGTGGTGTCCGCCCGATGCTCCAGGGCGACGGCGAACGCCTGCTTCACGTGCAGGAGGCCCAGGACGTCATCCCGGTCCCGCCCGATCACGGGAAACCGGGAGTAGCCGGTGGCCGTGGCAAGGGAAACGATGTCCTCTGCGGTGTCGGACAGGCCGACGGCGGCCATCCTGACGCGGGGTGTCATGACGTCCGCGGCGCTGTACTCGGAGAACCGGAGGGTGCGGCGCAGCAGGGTGGCATGGTCCAGGTCCAGGACGCCTTCGACGGCGGAGCGGCGCACCAGGGAGCTTAGCTCCTCTGCGCTGCGGGCGCCGGAAAGCTCCTCCTTGGGCTCGATGCCGAACCCGCGGATGATCTTGTTGGCGGTGTTGTTGAAGAGCAGGATCACGGGCTTGAACACGGCCGTGAAGAGTGCCTGGAAGGGGACTACCACCTTGGCGGTGGCCAGCGGCAGGGCCAGGGCGAAGTTCTTGGGCACCAGCTCGCCCACCACCATGGAGAAGACCGTGGCCAGGAAGATGCCGGCAACGGAGCCGACGGCGGGCACCAGGGCTTGGGGGACGCCGACGGACTGCAGCGGGCCGCTGAGCATGCGGCTGATGGCCGGTTCAAAGGTGTAGCCCGTGAGGAGCGTGGTCAGCGTGATGCCCAGCTGGGCACCCGAGAGGTGGGTGGAGGTGATGCGAAGGGCCTTGATGGTGGGGCCCAGGCGCTTCTCGCCGCGGGCCTGGCGTGCTTCGAGATCGTGCCGGTCCAGGTTCACCAGGGCGAACTCCGAGGCGACGAAGAAGCCGGTGCCGACGGTCAGGACCAGGCCGATGCCCAACATGATCCATTCATACATTGGAGCGCCCCTCTCCTGTGGTGGCCGGTGGTCCGGTCAGTTGGCAGAGGGGCCAGGGCATGTGTGAAGGAGGGTCGTCCATATGTGGTTCAACTCCGCTGGCACCGGCGAAGTTCCCGCTGCCTCCTACCGGCGCAGCTCCAAGGCCCGCTTCTGACGCCCGCTGATGGACGAAACGTAGCCACAGTTAGTGCAGGTAATCCGGAACTTCCGGGACACCGTGAGCAGCGGAATGAAGAACAGGGTGAATTTCGTGGCTTGTTCTTCAAGGAGGTGGTGGATGAAAGCGCCGCAGTGCGGGCAGGTTGCTGTCCTGCCCGGCAGCGCCTTGAACACGGTCTTGAACCCGAAGAGGAGGAGCATTGGCGGCCTTACGTTGTCCGGATGGTTAACCTCCCACCCTAGGCGAGTTTGACGGGTGCCCATCCGGGGTAGGGATGCTTTGCGCCATATGGGCGGGTGCGATACTGGCGTGGGCAGCATTCGGGCTTCTGGGGGGACTTCTGGCACATGGTTCTGGATACGGCAACCCTGCGCATCGCGTTTGGCCTGATGGCCCTGGTGCTGGTGGTTCTCTTCTACTTTTCCGCCTACCGGGTAACCCGCTCGCCCTACAGCGCCTGGTGGTGCGGCGCCCTGCTCTTCTTCCTTTCCGGCTCCGCCTGCTTCCTGCTGGACGGCACGCCGCACCAGTGGTGGGCCAACCCGGTGGGTAACACGCTGCTGGTGCATGGCGGAGTTGCCGTGTGGGCGGGCGCCCGCTCGCTGCGCACGGTGCCCCGGCCCCGGTGGGCCTTCACGGGTATTCCGCTTGCCACCCTGGTGGCGTCCCTGCTGGACCATCCCGCCACCAACACCTGGTCCGGCGGTCCGGTGTTCCTCGCCGCCATGAGCCTGACCATCGGACTGGCGTCGCGTGAGCTGTGGCGGCTCGAGCCGGGCTACTCGCGGGTGCGGATTCCCATGGCAGTGGCCGCGGGCGGGCTGTCCGCTTATTACTTCTTCCGTTGGCTGGCGTTCCTGGTGGAGGGCCCGGACGGGGCCATTTTCGTTACCGTTTTTGGATCCGCCGTCACCACCATGGTGACCATGGTGCTGCTGGTGGTGGTGTCCTTCAGCATGGCCGGGTTGAGCACCGAACAGCAGACCCGCGCCCTGCGGGTGGTTGCCACCCGGGACGACCTCACCGGACTCCTGAACCGCAAGGCCTTCCTGGACCTGGCTGCGGAACAGTTGGCCGACCGCACCATCACCGGTGGCTCCGGCGCGCTGATCCTGGCCGACCTTGACCATTTCAAGGTGGTCAACGATACCCACGGCCACGCCGCAGGCGACCTGGCGCTGCAGGCCTTCGCTGACGCCTGCGTTGCCACGGTCCGCTCCACCGACCTGGCCGGCAGGTATGGCGGGGAAGAATTCGTGATCCTGGTCCCCGGGGCCAACGCCGAACGGGCAGAGACGATTGCCGAGGAAATCAGCAGGCGGCTGGCAGGCGCCGAAGCGCCGGACGGCATGGAGATGCCCACCGCCAGTTACGGCATTTCGACCTACGACGGCGGGACCTCCGACGTGGACCGCCTCATCGCCGCAGCGGATGCGGCCCTGTACAGGGCCAAGTCACTGGGAAGGAACCGCGCCGCCCGCAGCGATGAGCTGCACTAGCTGTAATTCCCACTGAGGTTGTGAACGCGGCTGATGGGGGTTGTGCCGCCGATGCCGGTATGGGTTCTGTGGTGATTGTAGTGGTGGAGCCACTGGTCGTAGGTGGCGGCGCGTTCGGCTTCTGAAGTGTAGGGCCGGGCGTAGGCCCATTCCGTAGCGAGAGTGCGGTTGAAGCGTTCTACCTTGCCGTTGGTCTGCGGCCGGTAGGGGCGGGTCCGCCGATGCTTGAGGTGTGGGCCCAGGGCAGCTGCGAAGGCCCGGGAGCGGTAGCAGGATCCGTTATCGGTCAGTACGGCTTTGACGGTGATGCCGTGGGCGGCGAAGAACCCTGCTGCCCGGATCCAGAAAGCGGCAGCGGTTTCCTTCTTTTCGTCGCCGAGGATTTCCGAGTACGCGAGCCGTGAGTGGTCATCGACGGCGTGGTGGAGGTACGCGTACCCGGTCCCGGCCCTTCGGTTCCTACGGCCCAGCGCCCGGCCCAGGGCGCGGTGCCCGCCGCCATCGGGAATACGGCCGAGCTTCTTGATGTCCACGTGAACGAGGTCTCCGGCGTTGTTGTGTTCGTAGCGCTGCGGCGCCGGTTTACGAACGGGCAGGCCAGTGCCTTGATCCAGGCAGGCCAGCCGGGGCATCCGGTACCTGGCCAAGACCTTGCCTACGGTTGAGCGGGCAAGACCGAGATGGGCCGCGATCCGGTGCGGTCCCCACTGCCGGTTGAAACGTAACGCGACGATCCGCCGTTCGGCGCGTACCGGTGTGCGGTTCGGGCTCCGCCGAGGCCGTGAGGACAGATCAGCCATACCGTCCTCACCACAGACGAGGTACCGGTCTACCCACTTCTTTGCGGTGGCGGGCGAGCACTGGAAACGCTCTGCGGCTCGGCGCAACGTCCAGCCCTGCTCGATGACTAAACGGGCGAGCTTACCCCTGGCCTTGGGTGTCAGGTCGGCGTTGGCATGGGTAACGTAGGACACGAGGGCCTCCTGGCGTCGATATGAGTGTGGTAACCCAAATCGATACCGGAGGCCCTCGCCCTTTACATCACGCCACGCTGTTCACAACGTCCGCGGGAATTACAACTAGCTCCACTGCGGCGGGCGGCGCGGTTCCGGTTCCGGAGAGGGCTACTTCGCCTGGAGGGCGTCTGCCTGTTCGGCGAGGACGGTGAGTGCCACGCTTTCCGGCCGCTCAACAGTGCTCTGGATGCTTACGGTCATGCCGCTGTGCGCGGCCTTGAGGACAGATTCCATGACCTCCAGCGCGTGGTAGGCAAGGGCTCCGCCTGCCCGGGGTTCCTTGCCCCGGGGGGTGGAAGCGAGATCGGCGATGCCAAACCCGCGGCCGGCATCCACGTATCCCGCCGAGACAGGCAGGGTTTCCCAGTCCTCGGCGCCCAGGGAGAACAGCTGGACGTCGCCGTCGAAGTGGTTGGGGTCGGGCACCACCAGGGATCCGCGTTCGCCGTGGATCTCGATGTTCGGCGACTTGGACTTCACGGCGTCGAAGCTCATGAACAGCGTGGAAAGCGCCCCGGAGGCGTGGACCAGGATGCCCGTGACGTGGGAGTCGATGGTAACCGGCACTTTTTCGCCCTGCCGCGGCCCGGAGCCGATGGTCCGCTCGTTGCGGGTATGGCTGGCCGCGCCCAGTACCGACACCACGGGACCCAGCAATGTCACAAGGGCGGTGACGTAGTAGGGGCCCATATCCAGGAGGGGGCCGCCACCGGGCTGGTAGTAGAAGTCCGGGTTGGGGTGCCAGCGTTCATGGCCGGGGGTCACCATGGTGGCCGATGCCGAGATGGGGGCGCCGATGAGCCCGTCGTCGATGGCTTTGCGGGCGGTCTGGATTCCGGTGCCCAGCACGGTGTCAGGGGCACAGCCGACGACGACGCCTGCCTGGCGTGCCGCGTCCAGCACCTGGCGTGCCTCTTCAGTCGTGGCCGCCAGCGGCTTTTCGCCGTAGACGTTCTTGCCGGCCGCGATCGCCTTCAGTGCCACGTCGGCGTGCGCGGCGGGGATGGTCAGGTTCAGAACCAGGTCGATATCGTCAGCGGCGAGCAGTTCTTCGACCGAGAGGGCGCGGACGCCGTCGTAATCATCCGCTACGGCCCGGGCACGTGCCGGATCCAGGTCCGCCACGGCCACCAGGTTGACCTGGTCCAGCCGCCGGAAATTGGTGAGGTACTGGGCGATGATGGCTCCGCAGCCAATGATTCCGACGTTCAACGGCTTGCCCACAGCAGGCCCCTTTCGATGATGGTGCGTACGTTCTGGTCCTGGAGGATTTCGACGCGGTGGCCGGGAGTGCAGACGAAGATGCGTCCCTTGCCCCACTGGCGGGTCCAGATGGCCGGGGAGGTCACTTCGCGGTGCCAGGGATCCCACTCGCGGACTTTCTGGGTGGTGGTGGCCAGGACATCGATGTAGTCATCGGCGAGGACCCAGTACTGCTCGGTGACCAGGTCGAAGTCCTTGATGCCCTTGGTAATGGGGTGCTCCGCCGCGGCGGGCAGCATGTTGACGGTGTACGGAACGTAGTTGTCCGACTGTTCGCCGATGCACTCGTCCGGGTGCTTGCCGGGGTGGCAGGCGAACTGGCCGCCGATCAGGTGCAGGTAGTCGGAGGTGTTCCGGTAGGAGTCGGCGATGCCACCGTGCCAGCCGGCCAGGCCGGTGCCGTTTTCCACGGCCGTCCGCAGTCCGGCGAATTCGTCCTTTTCGATGGTGCTCATGGTCATGCACTGCATGATCAGGTCCACCCCGGCCATGTATTCGGCGTCGGCGTAGACCTTGGGCGATTCCTCTACCCGGACGTCATAGCCGTTGTCCTTGAGGTAGGGAATGAAGAGCTCGGTGGCCTCGTAGGGCTGGTGGCCGTCCCAGCCGCCGCGGACGACCAGCGCGTGCTTGCGATCTGTCATTAAAGTTTCCTTTGTTTGGTTGCCGGCTGGTGCCGGCGAAGCATGGTCAGCGGCTGGCGAAGGCGGCGTCGAAGGCAGCTGCCGGCGGGGCGATCCGGGCCAGTTCCTGGACCATGGCCAGCGCCTGCGGGGCGCCGATGAGCCGGTCCATCCCGGCGTCCTCCCATTCGATGCTGGTGGGACCTTCATAGCCGATGGCGTTCAAGGTCCGGAAGATGCGGTTCCACTGCACATCGCCATGCCCTGCCGTGACGAAGTCCCAGCCGCGCCGGGGGTCCGCCCAGGCAAGGTGCGAGCCCAGGCGGCCGTTGCGGCCGTCAAGCTGGCGGACGGATTCCTTCACGTGAACGTGGAAGATCTTGTCTGCGAAGTCCTGCAGGAACATCACCGGGTCCAGGTCCTGCCAGATGAAGTGGGAGGGGTCGAAGTTCAGGCCGAAGCTCTCGCGGTGCCCGATGGCTTCAAGCGTGCGCTTGGCGGTCCAGTAGTCGTAGGCGATTTCGGACGGGTGGACTTCCAGGGCGAACCGGACACCCTCTTCCTCGAAGACGTCAAGGATGGGATTCCAGCGGTCGGCGAAGTCCTGGTAGCCGGCGTCGATCATTGCCTGCGAGGCCGGCGGGAACATGGCCACGGCTTTCCAGATGGAGGAGCCGGTGAAACCCGTTACTGTCTTCACCCCGAGGCGGGCAGCCGCCCGTGCGGTGTCCTTCATGGCCTCCGCTGCCCGGCGGCGCACCCCTTCGGGCTCGCCGTCGCCCCAGGTCTCTGCCGACAGGATGTCCCGGTGGCGCTCGTCGATGGGATCGTCACACACGGCCTGTCCGGTCAGGTGGTTGGCGATGGCGAACACCTTGAGGTTGTTCTTTTCGAGGATGTCCAGACGGCCCTGGAGGTAGTTGTCGTCCTCGGCGGCCCGGCGGGGGTCAAGGTGGTCGCCCCAGCAGGCGATTTCGAGCCCGTCAAAGCCCCATTCGCCGGCAAGCCGCGCCACCTCCTCGAAGGGCAGGTCGGCCCACTGGCCGGTAAAGAGCGTGATTGGTCGTGTCATGTGAGTTCCTATTTGATCGAAGCCGTACGTTGCTCAGACTTTTTGCCATTGGCTGGAGTTGGCGGCGCTGGACTCCACCGCGGCGAGGACCCGCTGCACCTGCAGGGCGTCGGCGAAGGATGGTTCCGGTTGGCGTCCTTCACCGATGGCCGTGACGAGGTCCACCACCTGGTGGGTGAAGCCGTGTTCATATCCCAGTCCGTGGCCGGTGGGCCACCAGTTCCCCACGTAGGGATGCTCGGGCTCGGTGACGAAGATCCGACGGAAGCCCGCATCCGGGGACTCCGCCGCGTCATAGAAGGACAGGACGTTCATGTCCTCGAAATCGAAGGCGAGGGAACCCTTGGTGCCGTTGACCTCCAGGCGCATGGCGTTCTTCCTGCCCAGGGCGTAGCGCGTGGCTTCGAAGACGCCGATGGCACCTGCGGAAGCGCCGCCGTCGAACTTTGCGCTGAAGATGGCCGCATCATCCACAGTGACCTGCCCGCGCGGGGCGTCGTCGCTCAGGTCGCCGTGGCCACCCAGGCCCACCATGTCGCCCGCAAGCGGGCGTTCCCGGACGAAGGTCTCCAGCATTGCGGATACCCCGTTGATGTTCATGCCCGTGACCCACTGCGCCGCGTCGATGCTGTGGGCTCCGATGTCACCCAGGGAGCCGGACCCGGATTTGCTCTTGTCCAGCCGCCAGGTCATGGGGGCGTTGGCGTCGGAGAGCCAGTCCTGCAGGTACTGGGCACGGATGTGGCGGATCTCGCCGAGCCTGCCCTGTTCCACGAACCGTTTGGCCAGTGCCAGTGCCGGGGTGCGGCGGTAGCTGAAGCCGCACATGGAGAAGACGCCGTTCTTTGCGGCCGTTTCCGCCGCGAGCGTCATCCGCTCAGCCTCGTCCACGGAGTTGGCCAGCGGCTTTTCGCACAGCACGTGCTTGCCGGCTTCCAGGGCGGCGATGGCGATCTCGGCGTGGGTGTTCCCTGGAGTGCAGATGTCAATGAGGTCGATGTCGTCGCGCTCGATCAGGCGGCGCCAGTCAGTCTCAACAGAGTCCCAGCCCAGCTTGTCCGCGGCGGCACGGACGCCGTCGGCATTCCTGCCGGCCACCGCGGTGAGCTGTGGCTGCAGCGGCAGGTCGAAGAACCGGGGCGCGGTGCGCCAGGCGTGGGAGTGGGCTGCACCCATGAAGGCGTAGCCCACCATTCCGACCCGCAGGGGCTTGGCGGTGGTCATGTTGAAAGTCCTTTCGGTAAATTCCGGGGCGTTACTTGCTGAAGCCGGCGGTCAGGCCTGCGAGCAGCTGTCGCCGGCCGACGACGTAAAGCACCAGGATGGGCAGTGTGCTAAGCACCACGGAGGCGAGAACGGCAGGAATGTTGACGCTGAATTCACCTTGGAAGGTCCACAGGCCCAGGGGCAGGACACGCAGGCTGGGGCTCTGGGTAAGAACCAACGGAAGCAGGAACCCGTTCCAGACATGCAACCCGTTGTAGATGGCAACCGTCACAATGGCCGGCCGGGTCAGGGGCAGGGCCAGCCGCCACATGGTCTGCCACTCGCTGCAGCCGTCCAGCCGCATGGACTCGAACAGTTCGTTCGGGACGTCGCGGATGAAGTTGGACAGGATCAGCACCGTCAGCGGAATGGCGAAGGCAATGGACGGCAGCATCAGCGCCAGCAGGCTGTCATACAGGTTAAGCCGGATGATCATCAGGTAGATGGGGATGATCGTGGCCTGCAGCGGGATGGCCAGCCCCATCAGGAACATACCGTTGACCAGCTTCAGGAACCTGCCGGCGCCGCGAACGATGGCAAACGATGCCATAAATGAGATCAGCACCGTGGGAATCACGGAACCGAGCGTGACGATGGCGCTGTTCATGAAGTACTGGGCGAAGTCCGCCTCCAGGACCAGCTGGTAGTTCTCCAGCGTGGGCTCGGTGGGGATGGCCAGCGGATTCTGGCCGAAGTAGCCGGCCTGCGTCTTGAGGCTGGTGATTACCACGTAGTAGACGGGCAGGATGATGATGGCCAGCCAGATCCAGCCGCCCAGGCCACCGGGGATATTGAGGCCCCGAAGCTTGGTGCCAAGTCCCCGCTTGGCGGCTGCAGTGCTGCCAAGCGACCCGGTGCGGGCTTCCTGGGTATTGCTTTTCAGGACGGTGCTCACCCTACAAACCTTCCAATTGGCTGCCCTGCTTGTCCTTGCCCCCAAGGCGCTGGAGGAACAAAGCGAGTGCAAGGCCGATGATGACGAGAATGACGGCGATGACGCTGGCCGGACCCATGAGGTTGGCCCGGAAGCCGCGGAGGTACATGTCCAGGGCCAGGATGCGGGTGGAGTTTCCGGGCCCGCCGCCGGTGAGGACGAAGATCAGGTCGAAGTAGGTCAGTGAACCCACCACCATCAGCGTGGAGGAGGTGATGATCGTGTACTTCAACTGCGGAAGGGTGATGTGGAAGAACTGCTTGATGGTCCCGGCCCCGTCGATCTGGGCCGCCTCGTACAAAGACTTCGGGATCTGCCGCACACCGCCTTGGTAGATGAGCGTGTGGAACGGCACGAACTGCCAGGCGATGACGAAGATGACCAGGCCGAGGGCCAACTGCGGGACACCCAGCCAGTCCTGGGCAAGGAACGGCAGGCCGAGGCCGGTTGCCAGGCCGAAGTTGGGATCCAGCAGCGCCTTGAAAGCGATGGCGACGGCGGCTGAAGACAGCAGCAGGGGCAGGAAGTACAGCACGGCCAGGACCGCCCGGTAGCGCTGGCTTCCCGCGGTGAAGACGCCCAGCAGGAGGCTGATGGGCGTCTGGACCAGCCAGGAGACGATCATGATCAGGAAGGTCAGGCCCAGGGCGTTGTACAGCCCCGGATCTGCCAGCACGGAGAACCAGTTGTCCAGTCCCGCCGCCCCGATGGCACCGATGCCGTCCCAGCTGGTGAAGCTGAGGATGAGCACACCAGCCAGCGGGATGACGGCGAACACCAGGAAGAAGAACAGTGCAGGAATGGTCAGCCATGCCAGCGCGGCCTTGCGCTGTTCGGTCTGCTTGGAATTCCTGACGCCGACGCTGGGCCCCGGGGCGGTGGAGACGGCGTTACTCATTTCCCGAGGGTGCCGTTCATATTCTCGGCAAACTGCTGCGGCGTAATCGACTTCAGGAACAGCTGGTCGATGTTGTTCAGCAGGGCCTCGGCGGCGGTGGGGCTCAGTGCCTGGTCCCAGGACTGCTGGAAGCTGGGGGCGTTCTTAGCCAGGTCGTAAACGAAGTTGAGGAAATCCTTGTCCGGGGACGTGTTCAGCTTGCTCTCGATGCCGTTGACAATGGGGACCGAACCGGAGTTGATGTACGCGTCGATCATCGCGTCCGTCATGATGCCGTCCTTGAGGAACTTCTTGGCCGACTCCTTTTCCTTGTCGCTGGCCTTCGCGGAGATTGACTGGTAGTTGGCTGGGTTGCCGACGCCGTTCTTGGGGTCGCCCTTGCCGCCGGGAACTGAGGGGAACTGGACGAAGCCCAGCTTGCCGTCCTGGACGAAGTTCTTGCCGTCCTTTTTCATCGGACCGTACGTCCAGGAACCATGCAGCATCATGGCGGCCTTGCCGGTGTACAGCAGGGCCTGGTCCGCGTTCGAGTCGGCCGTAATGGAGGAGAAGCCCTTGATGAAGCCATCGGCGGAGACCAGTTCCTGGATCTTGGTGCCGGTTTCGATCACAGCCGGGTCCATCCAGGCATTGGGCTTGCCTTCGAAGATTGCCTTGAACACGTCGGGTCCGCCGATGCGGTCCAGCAGGTATTCGAGCCACATCATGGAAGTCCAGCGCGACTGGCCGCCCAGGGAGAAGGGTGCCACCCCCATGCCGTTGAAGGTCTTGACCAGGGACATGACGTCGTCCCAGGACTTGGGCGGCGTGACGCCGGCCTTCTGGAAAAGTTCCTTGTTGTAGAACAGGACGATCGGACCGACGTACATGTTGGGCAGGGCGTAGATCTTGCCGTTGACCGTGGCGGCACTGAAGGTGGAGGGGAAAAACTTCTTCTTCAAGTCCGGTTCGGAATCCAGCCAGCTGGTGAGGTCTTCAACCTGGTTTGCCTCGGCGTATGTCTTCAGCGTGCCGCCACCCCAGTTGTAGATGATGGTGGGTGCCTGGTTGGCGCCAATCGCGGTCTTGATCTTGGTCTTGTAGGCGTCGTTCTGGAAGAACGTGATCGCGATCTTGTTGTCCGGGTTTGCCTGGTTGAAGGCATCGACAGCCTTCTGCATGTTGGTCTGGTTCGGCTCACCGGACAGGAACCACATGCTGGCGCCACCATTGCCGCTGGAGGCACCCGGACCTGACGTGCCGCAGGCAGAGGTTGCGGCAACGGCAAAGGGAGTAAGGGCAGCGAGGGCGAGGAAAGAGCGCCGTGAGGTCTGGGGTTGCTTCATTGCTTCTCCATTGTGAATTTGCTGTCGAGGTACGGGGCGTCAGCTCCGACGTTCGTTCGAAACATTTCGAACGGTGATATAAGTCACGCTGTAAACTAAAGCGGCAAAAACCCCCGTAGTCAAGGGATCGTAGAGGATATTTTTGGAGAAACAGCCTAATTTGACCAAACCTTGACGGACGAAGTGCCTGTTCCTCAGAATGAATGCACTTCCCACCTTCGAAAGATTGCGAACCCATGACGACCAAATTGCCGGAGCGGACCAAACCCACGCTCGCAACCGTGGCCAGGCAAGCAGGAGTCTCAGCGCCCACTGTCTCCAAGGTGGTCAATGGCCGTGACGATGTAGCACCTGAAACCAGGGCGCGGATCCTTGCCGTGCTTGAGCAGGCGGGTTACCAGTCGCCGGTGCAGCGCCGGGCGGCCGCGGAAAGCGGGACCGTGGTCGAAGTGGTGATCGACGTGCTCGATTCCGCCTACACCATCCAGGTACTGAACGGCATCCTGCAGTTCGCCGCCGGTGCCGACGTCGAAATCCTGGTGAGTGTGACAGGCAGGTCCACACCTGGCCGGCAGACCCCGGAACGCCGGGCCCAGCGCATGCTCGAAGAGGGCAGGGCGGGGATGATCGTGGTGACCTCGGCATTCAGCGAGGCACAACTGCATGCCTTCCGCCGGCGCCAGATCCCGGTTGTGGTGATCGACCCGCTCAACCCGCCCTCCGCGGACGTGGTCAGTGTTGGCGCAACCAACTGGGCGGGCGGCAAGGCGGCCACCGAACACCTGCTGGAACTCGGTCACCGCCGCATCGCCTACATCGGCGGAATCGAGGGCTCGGAGTGCAACCAGGCGCGGCTGCATGGGTACATGGCTGCCCTGATGGCGCAAGGCATCGCGGTGGACCCTCAGTACGTGGTGTCCGGAGGCCATTTCCGCACCGAGGGCGGAGTTAGCGGATTCAAAGAGCTGCTGAAGCTGGACTCCCTCCCAACGGCCATCTTTGCCGGCAGCGACTCCATTGCCCTGGGTGTCCTCAGCGAGGCGCGGCACCACGGGATCAGGGTTCCGGAGGACATGAGCCTCATCGGTTTTGACGGCACGAACCAGGGCGAGCAGTCCGTCCCCTCGTTGAGTTCGGTGGCCCAGCCCCTTGAAGAGATGGGCAGGGCCGCACTGAGGTCACTCCTGCGCCAGGCCCAGGGCGAGGTGCTGGATTCCCACCGCGTGGAGCTGGCCACCCAAGTGATCGTCCGCGAATCCACCGCCCCGCCGGCGGCCTGACTGAACCCACTGAGCCCTGCCTCCAACGAAAGACGCGGACATATGAAAATCACCAACCTGGACACTGTGGTCGTGGACTTTTACCGGACCAACCTGGTCTTCGTCCGGCTGCGCACCGATGAGGGCCTTACCGGGATAGCGGAGGCCACCCTTGAGGGCCAGGAACATGCAGTCCGCGGAGCCGTGGCGGTCCTGGCCGACGCGGTCCGGGGCAAGGATCCGACTCGAATCACGCAAACCATTTACGAGGTAAACCGCGACGCGTACTGGCGCGGCGGACCTGTGTCGATGACCGCGCTAAGTGCCCTTGAAATGGCGATGTGGGACGTCTCAGCCCGCGCCTTGGATGTGCCAGTCCACCGCATGCTGGGCGGACAGGTCCGTGACCGGGTCCGCGCTTACGCCAACGGCTGGTTTTCCGGCGCCAAAACCCCTGAAGATTTTGCCCAGGCGGCCGTCCAGACAGTTGCGCAAGGCTTCCGGGGACTCAAGTGGGACCCCTTCGAGGCGGCCGACCTCATCCTGGAGCCACGGGACCTGCGGCGCATGCTCGAACCCGTCGCCGCTGTCCGGGAGGCGGTCGGTGATGATGTTGAACTCTTCATCGAAGGACACGGCCGGTTCGATGTGCCCACAGCGATCCGGGTGGCGCGTGAAATCGAGCAGTTCCAGCCGGTGTTCTTCGAAGAGCCGTGCCCGCCTGATGGGATCGATGCGCTTATTGAGGTTCGCAGCAAATCCCCCGTTCCCATTGCAGCGGGAGAACGGTGGATGGGACGCAACACTTTCATCCCTGCCCTGGCCCGCAACGCCGTTGACTACGTCCAGCCCGACGTCACCCACGCCGGCGGCCTCCTGGAGCTCTCGTTCATTTCCTCCCTCGCGGCCGCGCATTACGTTCCGTTCGCACCGCATAACCCCAGCGGCCCGCTCAGTACTGCGGCGACCCTGCAACTGGGGGCCACCCTGCCCAACTTCCGTTACCTGGAGATCATGGCGACGGACGTGCCTTGGCGCAGCGAGATCTCGAATGAGCGCCTCCAACTGACGGACGAGGGTGATGTTCTCATTCCCGAGGGCGTTGGCTTGGGCATCGAATTGGACTTGGACGCCATCGCCGAGCATCCGTACACGCCGCACCCGATGCGGATCTTCACTGATGCGGTCGCTGACATCCGCCCGCCGGATGCCCGCTCCTACTTCAACCTGGCCACTGCAGCCGCGGGCCCCGCCATTGGCGGGCATCGATAACCGTTGCAGGAGGCGTTGAGCTTCTCATCAACCTCCGAGCGGGTGGTGGCCTCGACAATGAGGGACTGCAACGTTTCCATGGGGTTTCCTTTCAGGGATTCGAGAGTTACCGCCACCGGCTTCGGAAGCTTGGTAACAGGAACAGCAGAGCGGTCTGGAAACAGGTGTTCCCAGACCGCTCCAGCTCTTCCGGGAATCGCTACTGCTGGTAGGCGGGGTGGTGGGCGTCGCGGGCGCCGCCGCCGGGGTTCGCCTGAAGAAGGGTGGACTGCAGTGCGTAGTACGAGGGCTTGCGCGTGTAGTCCTCCCACATCACCGTAGCTTCACCCTGACCGCTGAAGAAGACGGGAACCCACGAGTACTTGTCGTTGAAGCCCCAAATTGTGAAGGACTTGCAGTCTTCGACATTGAGGCATGCTTCGAGCGCCTGCTGGTAGTAGCTTGCCTGCTTTGCCAGCTGCGCCTCCGTGGGCTTGGTCCCGGCAGCGATGTTCATGCGGACATCGATTTCCGTCACAGCCGTCTCCAGGCCGAGGTCATCGAAGCGCTGGAGGTTCGCCTTCAGGTCACCCGGGAAGCCGTACTGCGTGCTGAGGTGGCCCTGGACCGCGAAGCCATCCACGTGCACGCCCTCTGCGAGGAGCTTGGAGATGAGGGCCACATACGCGGTGCTTTTCGGGTTGATGCTTTCTACGCCATAATCGTTAAAGAAAAGTTTGGCGGCGGGATCAGCCTCATGCGCCCACCGGAAGGCGTCGGCGATGATCTCCGGGCCAAGTTCGCGGATCCAAATATTGTCCGAGGTCCGCAATGTGCCGTCACCGTTCAATATCTCGTTGGCGACGTCCCACTGCTGGATCTTGCCCGCATACCGGCCAACAACAGTGGTGATGTGGTCCTTAAGGATGGACCGGAGTTCCTCCTTGCTGAAGTTGCCCTGCTCCAGCCAGGCCGGGTTTTGGCTGTGCCAGAACAACGTGTGGCCCCTGACCACCTGTCCGTGCTGTTGGGCGAATTCCACAATCGCGTCCATCTCTGCGAAACGGTACTGGTCCCGCTGCGGGTGGATGAATTCCCACTTTGCCTGGTTTTCCGGTGAGACCGAGCTGAACTCGGAGGCCAGGACGCTGCGGTACTGCTGGTCGAAGGTGAAGGGATTGGGGTACGGCATGGTCTCGTGGTGGCCGCCGCCGGCGACGGCGGTACCGATGCGCAAATCCTTTGGCGCGGCCCAGCGCAGGGTGTCCTGCTTGGCCAGTCCCGGCGGCTGCGGGGTGTCGTTCCCGCCGGCCAGGGCAGGTAGTGCCGTGGGAAGGGCGAACGCCGAGGCAAGCACTGCAGCGGCGAGAGTCTTGGCAACCTTCATTGAGAGCTCTCCTTTGAGGTACGAGTGGATCGGGTGGGGAAGCCGACCCGCGGTTCCGGAAAATTCCGGAACCGCGTCGTTGTAACTTAGGAATCTTCCCAGCGCTGCGTCAAGGGTTTTCGCAGAAAGTTTCGGATCCGCGTATTTGTGAAGGCCTATACTTGCAGCGAAAGCAGGAGGAAATGCGTGCGCGAGACCCAACGCCCGGCAGTCACAATTTCCGCGATCGCGGCGGAAGCCGGCGTCTCGGTACCCACCGTTTCCCGCGTGCTGAACGGGCGTGGAGACGTTTCGCCACGTACCCGCGAACGGGTGGAAAACTTGTTGCGCGACCACGGTTACAAGCGGAGGGGCGTTCGTCCGGAGGTACGGTCGGGCCTTATCGACCTTGTCTTCAACGACCTGGACAGCCCCTGGGCCGTTGAAATCATCCGTGGTGTGGAGGAAGCTTCCAATGAAGCCGGGGCATCCACGGTGGTGTCGGCCATCCACCGCAGGGCAGGCACAACGTCCACGCGGCAATGGCTGGACAACCTCAGCGCCAGGGCGACCGACGGTGCCATACTCGTCACTACCGACCTCGATCCCTTCCTGCAAGCGGAACTGCAGCGCCTGGACGTGCCCGTTGTGGTGGTCGATCCTGCCGGCGTCCCTGACCTGGAGGTGCCCACAATCGGCGCAACCAACTGGATGGGGGCTGTCGGTGCCACCGAGCATCTCACCGGTCTGGGCCACCGGCGGATCGGCTTCGTGGCCGGTGTGCCGGGCTTGTGGTGCAGCCGGGCCCGGCTGGACGGCTACAGGGCAGGCCTTGATGCTGCCGACATTGCCTTTGATCCTGCCCTTGTAGTGGAGGGGGACTTCGATTACGAGTCGGGTTTCCGCGCTGGCTGCAGGCTCCTTGAATTGGCCGACCGGCCCTCTGCCGTGTTCGCTGCGAGTGACCAGATGGCATTGGGTGTGTATGAGGCGGTCCGCAAAAACGGGCTCCGCGTGCCGGAAGACATCAGTGTGGTGGGCTTCGATGACCTTCCGGAAGCCCGCTGGGCCTCTCCGCCGCTGACGACCGTGCGGCAACCGCTGGCAGAAATGGGCAAGCTCGCCGCGCGCACCATCCTCAGGATGCTGCAGGGTGAAGGCGTGGAGAGTCCACGCGTGGAGTTGGCCACGAGGCTCGTCCCACGGGAGAGCACGGCGCCGCCACGCCGGCAGTGATTGCTCCTCTTCGGCTCAGTTCCCCCAATAACCCTTGACGTGGCTCCGGACAGCTCCCTACGCTGTTCGCATTCCGGAAGTTTCCGGAAGTTCCTGTGACCTGAAGAGGTAGCAATGAAGATGCCACCACGACTTCTCGATCTGATGCCAAAGACTGTCCCGCCCCTGGCTGCCATCGCCCTGGCGGCAGCCGCCGCTGTTCCGGCGGGGCTTGCAACTGCGGCTCCTGCCCTTGCGGACCAGGCAACGCCGGCCGTTGTCGACTCCACCCGGCACGACGGCAATTACCTGAGCCTGACCTTCGACGACGGCCCCGATCCTGTCAACACACCCAAGCTGCTCGCCGTGCTGGAGAAGCACCACGTGAAGGCGACCTTTTGCCTTTGGGGTGACCACGTGAAGCAGCACCCTGAAATCGTCCGGCAGATAGCTGACGCCGGGCATACGCTCTGCAACCACACCATGCACCACGACGACATGTCCACGTGGAGCACCGAGGCGATCAGGGCGGACCTGGAAGAGACAAGTGCCGTCATCCGCGAGGCCGTTCCGAATGCCACCATCAACTATTTCCGGGCCCCTTACGGCAGCTGGGGACAGACGCCGGAGGTAGCCGCTGACATGGGGATGCAGCCTCTCGGGTGGCGCCTGGCCATCGGAGATTGGGAGCCGCCGGGAACGCCGGAACTGGTCCGCCGCCTCCGGGAGGGCATCACCCCCGGGGCGGTAGTCCTCATGCATGACGGCGGCGGCGATAGGAGCCAAACAGTCGACGCCGTCGACCAGATCATTCCCGAACTCAGGTCAGAGGGGTGGCGCTTCGACAAGCCCGCCCGCCGGGGCTGACTGAAACAACAAGAGGAAGCTGTGGATCGGGAGCTAACGATCCACAGCTTCCAACTCCGGCTCGTTCGCCGACCTTTCCGGGCACGGCCCCACCGACCCCCGCCGCACCAGGGTGGCCGTGAACTGCGCGGGGGCGGCGGAAGGCAGCCCCTCCATCTGCCGAATCAGTGCCTTGGCTGCTGCCACCCCCATGTTGTAGACCGGCTGGGCGATGACGGTCAGGGGCGGGCTTGTGAGCCTGGTCCACGCAAAGTCGTCGTACATCAGGAATGACACGTCGCCCGGAATGGACAGGCCCAGTTCCTGGATGGCCTCCACCACGCTCAGGGCGATCAGACCGTCGGACGCCACCACGGCGGTGGCCCGGTCCGGCCCCCGCAGCACCTCACGCGTAATGCTCCGAATGGAGTCTTCGTCGCCTGCATTCAGCCGGACCAGGTCCTCCGGAAAATCCAGCCCGGAGTCAAGGTAAGCCTCCCGCATGCCCTCGATGCGGTCAGCGATCTGGGAAGACCCAAGCGCCATCCCGGCCGTGTAGGGAGCGTCTGTCGTCAGCGTTGAAATAAAGGCGATGCGGCGGTGCCCCGCATCCAGCAGGTACTGGGTGGCTTCCCGGGAAATCCGTGCCATGTCCACGGCCATGGTCTCCACCGGCATGTCACCGGCCGTGCGGTCAATGAAGACCAAGGGCCGTCCCGACCGGTGCACTTCCTGGAGGTGTCCGGTGTCCACCGATGACGCAGGAGCGACGATGAGACCGTCCACGCGCTTGTCCAGCAGGACCCGGACCGCATCCACTTCGGCAGCCCGGTCCTCGTCCGTGTTGACCAGGATGACGTTGTAGCCGGCCTTCTTTGCGGTGTCCGTGATTCCCCGCGTGGCCAAGCCAAAGTGCGGGTTTTCGATATCACCCACAACCACCCCGATGGTGTGTGACTTCCCGGTGTTCATGCTGCGGGCAAGCTCATTAGGCCGGTAGGCAAGCGCCTCGGCAGCAGCGAGGACGCGTTCGCGGACATCCTCGCTGACGGCCCCGTAATTCCCTAGTGCCCGCGCGGCCTGGGCCTTGGAAACCTGGGCAGCCTTGGCGACGTCGGCAACGGTGACGTCCCGCCGTCGTGCTCCTTCAGCCTTCATCTTCACCTTTCGAGGGGCTGTTGACGGCCCCTGTGACTTCAGCTACATTTCTATCCATCGATGTGAGTCCGGTCTCAATCCTAGGGTGTGAGACCGGACTCAACAAGAGCATCGGCGACTTTCTTCGGCGGCCCTGACAGCACCGCCTCCCTCCCAACGATTGGACAACGCTGTGAAGAAAAAGAACCTCCGCCCGGCCGGATTTGCCGCCGCCGCACTTGCAGCGGTACTGGCACTTTCCGGCTGCAGCTCCACCTCCGCAGCTTTGACTACGGAAAACAACCCCTACGGCCTGATCCAGCCCGGCACCGTCCGCGTTGCCAGCCTGGGCGACTCCAAGCCCTACACCTTCGCCGACGCTTCCGGGAACTTCACCGGCTTCGACGTGGAACTGTTCAAGGATGTGGCCCACCGGGCCGGTGTGGACAACGTGGTCTTCACCGGACAGGACTTCTCCGGCCTCCTTGCCGCAGTTGCCAACGGGCAGTTCGACGCCGGCGTGGCCGCGATCGGCATCACGGACAAGCGCAAGGAAACCGTGGACTTCTCCGACGGCTACCTGGCCGGCTACCTGACAGTGATCACCACCAAGAATTCCGGCATCACCGGTGTGGACGGCCTGGCCGGCAAACGCCTGGGTGTGGTGCAGGGCACGCTGCAGGAAGCCTACGCGGTGAAGAACTTCACCTCTGCCAGCCTGGTCCGGTTCCCGGACAACAACACCGCCATTGCCGCAGTGAACAGCGGCACGGTGGATGCGCACTTCCTGGATTACGAGGCAGCGAAAGCCTACGAGGAACAGCACGGCCTGGTCAGCGCCGCGGACATTCCGTCCTTCGACGCCCCGGCCGGGTTCGCCGTGGCCAAGGGCAAGACCGCTTTCAAGGAAGCCCTGAACAAGGGACTGGCAGCTGCGATGGAGGACGGGACCTGGAAAAAGCTCTACCAGAAGTGGTTCCCGGGCTCCCCGATGCCCGAGCAGTACCTGCCCAAGGCCGAACAGGGCGCCTCCGCGTCGCCCACGCCGAGCAAGTAGGCAAGTAAGCACATAGGCGCCGGAGCCAGCAAGGCTTCAGCACATTGCCGGGCGGGCTGCAGCCCGCGGCGCGCCCGGCACCTTCACCCAATCAACGTCTGAGAGCAATCATGGACTGGTTCAACACCATCATCCGAACTTTCTTTGACTTCGGCGCTATGGCCGAGGTCCTGCCCCAACTGCTGGCGGTCGGCCTGCTGAACACGCTGATCATTTCCATTGCCGCCACCGTCCTTGGCACGGTGCTGGGAATGGTGGTGGCCGTCATGGGCATCTCACCGTCCAAGTGGCTGCGCATCCCGGCCCGGATCTACACCGACCTGTTCCGTGGCCTGCCGGCCATCCTGACCATCCTGCTGATCGGCCAGGGCTTCGCACGCCTGAGCCAGTCGATCTTCGGCCCGTCCCCCTACCCGCTCGGCATCATCGCGCTTAGCCTGATCGCCAGCGCCTACATCGGCGAAATCTTCCGCGCCGGCATCCTTAGCGTGGACAAGGGCCAGGGCGAGGCCTGCCGCGCCCTGGGCATGAGCTACGCCAAGTCCATGGCCCTGGTGGTGGTCCCGCAGGGCGTCCGCCGGGTCCTCCCGGCCCTGGTGAACCAGTTCATCGCCATCGTCAAGGACTCCTCCCTGGTCTACTTCCTGGGCCTGCTGGTCAGCGAACGCGAACTGTTCCGCGTGGGCCAGGACGCCGCCGTGCTCTCCGGCAACCTCTCACCCCTGGTCGCCGCGGGCCTGTTCTACCTGGTGATCACCGTCCCGCTGACCCACCTGGTCAACTACTTCGACAACAAGTTCCGCACCGGCCGCCGCCGCCCCGCACCGCCCACCAGCGGCCTGAAGGAAGTCAAGGAACTCGCCTCCGCTTCGCCGCTCACCACCGGGAGCAACACATGACCACCCCCACCAAAGACACCACCAGCGGCCAGGAAGCCCCAACGTTCCACGGCTCGTCCCTGGAACTGCGCAACCTGACCATGGCCTACGGCGACATCGAGGTCCTGCGAAACGTCAGCCTCACGGTCGCCCCGGGCACCACCACCTGCATCATCGGCCCCTCCGGCTCCGGCAAGTCCACCCTGCTGCGCGGCATCAACCGGCTCCACGAGCCCAAAGGCGGCGATGTGCTCCTGGCCGGGGACAGCACCCTAGGCAAAAACCCGGACACGCTGCGCACCCGGATCGGCATGGTCTTCCAGCACTTCAACCTCTTCCCGGACCACACCGCCGAAGAAAACGTGGCCCTGGCACTCTGGGCCGTCAAGGGGATGCCCAAAGCCCAGGCCATGGCCAAAGCCCGCCAGCGCCTTGCCGAGGTAGGTCTCGCCGAACGCGCCGACCACCGCCCCCGCGACCTCTCCGGCGGCCAGCAGCAGCGCGTCGCCATCGCCCGGGCCCTGGCCATGGAACCCGAAGTCATGCTCTTCGACGAAGCCACCAGCGCCCTGGACCCCGAACTGGTCAAAGGCGTCCTGAACCTCATGGCCGGCCTGGGCCGCCGCGGTATGACCATGCTGGTGGTCACCCACGAAATGGGATTCGCCCGCAAAGTCGCAGACCAGGTGGTCTTTATGGATGAAGGCGAAGTGGTCGAAGCAGGAACTCCCACCCAACTTTTCGACAACCCCCGCAGCGAACGCCTCCAACGCTTCCTCTCCGAGGTGCTCTGATGCGCACTGTTGCAGCGGCACCCATCCGGACCGCCGTCGTCGGCTTTGGGATCTCCGGCAAGGTGTTCCACGCGCCGCTGATTGCGGCCAACCAGGATTTCTCGCTTGACGTGATCGTGACGGCGCAGCCGGAACGGGTTGCGGAGGCGGCACGCCTTTACCCGCAGGCGCGGATTGTCGGAACTCCGGAGGAGCTCTTTGTCCTGTCCGCAGACCTGGATTTGGTCATCCTTGGCACCCCGCCGCACACCCACTTCGGGCTGGCGGCAGCGGCCATTGCCCATGGCCTGCACGTGGTGGTGGACAAGCCTTTCGTGCCCACGTCCGCCTTGGGGGAGGAGCTGATCAGCAGGGCGGACGACGCCGGGGTGCGGCTTACGGTGTTCCAGAACCGCCGGTGGGACGCGGACTTCCTGACCCTCCGGAAGGTCCTGGCCTCCGGAGCGCTGGGCCAGGTCAGCAGCTTCGAGTCACGTTTCGAATGGTGGCGGCCGGAAGGCTTTGGAAATTGGCGGGACACGGTATCCCTGGCCGAAGGCGGCGGGATCCTCCACGACCTGGGCGCCCACCTGATCGACCAGGCCATCCAGCTGTTCGGCCCGGTGGATCAGAGCTACGGCGAGACCGCCAACCGCGGCCCGCATCCGGACGCAGCCGACACTGAGGCTTTCGTGTCCCTGCTGCACGCATCCGGCGTCCGCTCACGCCTGTGGATGAACGGCATGGCTGCCCAGGCGGGCGCCCGCTTCCACATCCTTGGCTCGCAGGCCGCCTACACCAAATGGGGACTCGACGGGCAGGAACCTGCCCTCGCAGCGGGGATCCCGCCGTCGGACCCGGCCTATGGCATCGATCCCCAGGAGCGTTGGGGGCTCTTGGGGGTCGATGGAGCAACGCGTCCCGTTCCTGCCGAGCGCGGCGACTACCCGCAGTTCTACGTGCAGCTGGCCGCCGCCCTTCGCGGGAACGGACCGCTGCCGGTGGATCCCGCCGGTCCGCTCGAAGTCCTGAAGGTCATCGAGGGCATCCACGCCCTGGCCTGACTGCCCGCGCTCTGTTCCGTTGACGCACCGTTCGCGTCCATCCCAACCACGAATTCCACAGAAAGGGACACCAATGTCCTCTGCTCCAGCTTCCAAGCGCGTCGCGATCATCGGCGGCGGCATCCTGGGCGTTTCCACTGCCGTGCACCTGCTCCGCGAAGGCGCCTCCGTGATCCTGCTGACCGAGCGCGGACTCGCCAGCGAAGCCAGCGGCCGCTCGCTGTCCTGGCTCAACTCCGCCGGCGAACGGTCCAGCCCGTACCACCAGCTGCGTGTTGCCGGCGTGGACCGCTACCGCACCCTCTTCGCCTCGGACCCCAAGCGGGAGTGGCTCCAGTTCGGCGGCGGCCTCATGTGGAACGCGGCCGGCCAGGCCGACGCCACGGAGGCGCGGCATGCCTACGAGAAGTCCATTGGCTATGACTCGAAGCTGCTTGCCCCGGAGGAGATCGCCTCGGCTACCCCCGGCGTCGATTCCAGCGCCGTGACGGACAAGGCCATCTTCAACCCCGGCGAAGGCTGGGTGAGCCTGCCGGACCTGATCGACTTCCTGATGGAGGAGTTCCACGCCCGCGGCGGCGAGCTGGTGCTCAACGCCGGCAAGGCCTCCGTCGTGGTGGAGGGTGGCAGGACCGCCGGGGTGGAAACCGCGGCGGGCGGGACGTACCCGGCCGACGCCGTCCTGGTGGCCTGCGGCGCAGCGACGCCCGCCGTCGTCGAACCCCTGGGTGTGCACATTCCCAACGGTTCGCCCGTCTCCATGCTGGTGGTGACCAAGCAGGTGCAGCACGAGGTCACCGCCGTGATGAACACCCCCCGCGCCGCGCTGCGGCCCAACCCGGGCGGCACGTTCGCCCTGGACCACGACTGGTACGAGGAGCACATCACTGAGCACGCAGACGGCTCCTTCACCATTCCGGACGACGTGGTGCAGGAACTGGCCGACGAGGCGTCCAAGCTGGTGGCCGGCAACCCGGAACTCAAGCCGGCCTCCTGGAAGATGGGCTACAAGCCGATCCCGGGCGACGGCGAGCCGGTCCTGGGCGAACTGGGCCAGGTACCGGGCTGCTTCGTCGCCTTTACGCACTCCGGTGCCACCTTGGGACTCATCGCCGGCGAACTGCTGGCCGGTGAGATCCTGACGGGCAGGAAGCACCCCATGCTGGCGACGTTCCGGCCCGGCCGCTTCTCCTAGGCACGCCTGGAAAAACGAGGCGGGGCGGCAGTCTGCAGCCCCGCCTCTTCCGCATGCCGGGGGTGAGGTTCCGCTCAGGCGCCCAGGTGTCCCGTGAGGCGTCGGTGGAAGCCGGTGCTGCGTTCGTCGAGGCCTTCGATCGCCACCGTGGCTCCGTGGTCCGCGTACTTTGTTTCGATGGAGTCGAGCGCGGCGACGGTTGAGGCGTCCCAGATCTGCGCGCTGCTGAGGTCGATGGTCACCGAGGCGGGATCGTCGGCGTACGCGAACTGCTCCACCAGGTCATTGCTGCTTCCGAAGAACAGCGGCCCCACCACGTCGTAGCGGACGGTTCCACCGTCGTCCGCCAGGGTTCGATCCACCGTGATGACGTGGGCCACCCGGCGGGCGAACAGCACCATCGCCAGGATGACGCCCACCAGCACACCGTAGGCCAGGTTCCCCGTGAAGACCACGACGGCGACGGTGACCACCATGACCAGCGTCTCGGGCACCGGCATCCGCTTCAGGGTGGACGGCTTCACGCTGTGCCAGTCGACGGTGGTCACGGCAACCACCATCATCACCGCGGCAAGGGCCACCATGGGAATCTGGCCCATGATCGAGCTGAGCCCGGTCACCAGTGCCAGCAGGAACAGCCCGGCCACGAGTGTCGAAATGCGGGTGCGGGCCTGGCCGGTCTTCACGTTGAGGACGGTCTGCCCGATCATGGCGCAGCCGGCGATGCCCCCATAGAAGCCGGCAAGGATGTTCGAGACGCCCAGTGCCCAGGACTCGCGGCCCTTGTGCGAAGGGGTCTCTGTGATGTCGTCCACGAGCTTCGCCGTGAGGAGGGTTTCCATGAGTCCGACGAAGGCCACGCTCAGCGCCGTGGGCAGGACCAGCTGGAAGGTCTCAAGGTTTACCGGAAAAAGGAATGCCGTGAACCCGGGCAGCTTGCCCGTGAGCGGGCCTTCGTCCGAGACGTTCGGCACGGTCAGTCCGGCGATGATGACGATTGCGGTGACGACGACGATGGCCACCAGGGGCGACGGGACCACCTTGGTGAACCGGGGCAGGATGAAGATGATGGCGAACGTCAGGGCGAACAGGGCGTAGGCGAGCCAGGGGACGTTGAGGACATGGGGCACCTGCGCCATGAAGATCAGCACGCCCAGGGCGTTGACGAACCCGATCATCACCGACCGTGGAATGAACCGCATCAGCCTCGCCAGCCCGGCCAGGCCAAAGACAACCTGGATCACGCCGGCAAGGAGCACTGTGGGCAGGACGTACTCGACGCCGTGCCCGTGGACCAGCGGAGCGATCACCAGGGCGACGGAACCGGCGGCCGCGGTCACCACACCAGGGCGTCCGCCCAGGATGGACATGGCCAGGGCCAGCACGATGGAGGCGACAAGGCTCACCATGGGATCGACACCGGCCACGATCGAAAATGAAATGACTTCCGGAACCAGTGCGAGCGTGGTGACCATCCCCGCCAGGACCTCGCGGCTGAGCTGCCGCGGGGAACGCAGGGCGGTGAGGACTGTGATCGGTTGCCGAAGGGGACGGGTGCGGTCAGCGACGGCCAAGGAGCGGCTCCAGGGGACTTGGCTCTGGGAGAGCGGTGTGCAATGTTTCTGTGCGCCACGGTGCGCCGGGTCCCGCCCTGCCATGGAAGACAATGGGGGTGGAGGGAATGCGCCGGTGATATCGGCTGCGCATGCAACACTACCCCGGGGCCCTGAAGAGGCAGTAAGTATGGCTGATAAAATGACCGGGTTGCAGGGCGGCCTTGTGAAGCTGGGGCGAGCAGTGCCGTAACGAAGTAGGGGACCACACAATCATGACGGCAGGCGGGTCGCACCTCAGGACATCGGAAAGCAGGCCGGGCACCTCGGCCGACGCTTCCATGCCTGCCAAGGGTCGTGCCTACCTGGCAACCCTCGAGGGTTTCATCGGCGCCCTCATGATGTTCGTCGGCTCCATCGGAACGGGCTGGATCGCCAACGGTTCCCCCATGATCCGCCAGCCTGTGGTGATCGCGCTCCGCACCGAAGGCTGGGGGGTGGCGGTGTCCACTGTGCTGCTGACGGCCGGCGCCATGCTGCTGATGCGCTCGTGGCTGCGCCTGGGCCAGCGGCTGGGGGACTGGGGACAGTCGTCCCTGCGTTCCGTGGTGGTGGCCATCTCCGCGTGGTCCCTGCCCCTGCTGTTCTGCGTGCCGGTCTTTTCCCGCGACGTCTACGCGTACACGGGCCAAGGCAGGCTGGTGATGGAGGGCCAGAACCCGTACGAGGTGGGCATTTCCACCCTCAACAACTGGTTCGCCCTGGGCGCCGATCCCGCCTGGGCCGAAAACCGGACCCCCTACGGCCCCTACTTCCTGTGGCTGGCGCGGGCGGTGGTGGGACTGACGGGAGCCCAGCCGGACGCGTCCGTCCTGCTCTTCCGGCTGCTGGCCGGCGTCGGGGTGCTGCTGTGCGTCATCTACGTGCCCAAACTGGCCGAACTGCACGGCATCAACGGTGCGCGCGCCCTCTGGATCTCCGTGGCCAACCCGCTCTTCCTGATCAGCTTCATCGCCAGCGCCCACAATGACGCCCTGATGGTGGGTCTCGCCGTCGCGGGCGTGTACCTCGCCGCCACCCGCCGCTACCTGCTTGGCATCCTCCTGGTCACCGCCTCCATCGGCATCAAGCCCATTACCGTGCTGCTGCTGCCGTTCATCGGCATCATGTGGGCCGGTCCTTCCGCCACCTGGCCGCGCAAGTTCCTGATGTGGGCCGCGACGGCGGGCATCAGCTTCGGCGTCCTGGTCCTCAGCGGCATCCCATTCAATCTGGGCATCGGATGGACCTGGGCCATCATGGATCCCACCCCCGGCTACACCGGCTACTCACCGTCAGGCTTCCTGGGCCAGCAGGTGGAGATGCTCGCCAACGCGCTGGGACTGCCCGGCGGGACGCTGGCCACGTGGCTGCGGACCGCCATGAAGTGGGCCGCCATCGCCCTGGTCCTGCTGCTGATGTTCCGCGGCGACTACTCCCGGGCGGTGCGCCGGATGGCCCTGGCGTTCACCGCCGTCGTGATGCTCTCGCCTATCATCCAGCCCTGGTACATCCTGTGGTTCCTGCCGTTCCTTGCCGTCACCGGGATCCGGGACGACTGGCAGATCCGGTCGCTGTACGTGGGCGTGACGTTCTTTGTCGTGTTCGGCGCCCAGGACCAACTCTCGGTCTGGTCCTTCGTGGAACTGCCCGTCGACGCCTCGTCCCTGGCGTTCTTCACCGCCCTGGCGTTCACGTTCTACCTGCTGGTTTTGGACGTCCACACGCGCAAACTGCTCATCGAAGGCAAGCCGCTGGACCTGGCCCGGCGGGGCTGGGAGTGGGCTCTGGAACGCCGGGCCCAGCGCCGGGCAGCGGCCGCCCGCCAGGGCGACAGCGCCGCCGTCGAACGCCGCGAAGCCCCTTAGGCTCCCGCCGGAACCGTCGCTGCAGTCTTCCGTCCCAGCTCGGCCGTCCGCTTCACCGACCACCACAGCAGCACCACCAGGAGCACGTTGCGGGTGGTGAGGATGGCGGCCATGACCGGGTGGGCGTGGATGAGCGGGGTGTAGAACAGGGGGTAGATCACGAAGGTTGTCATGGCGATGCCCATGAGCAGGGCCGCCGGGACTTTCCACCGCTCCCAGTCGTGCGTCAGGCCCGCAATGATCACCGGGGCCAGCCAGATGATGAACTGCGGCGAGCCCACCTTGTTGAACACAATGAACGCGGTGACCATCATGAGCGAACCCTCAAGGAAGAGTTCCTCACGCTCCGCGCCGCGGCGCATGGCGCGCACCAGCAGGATGGCCGCGGTGACGGCGGCGAGGATCAGCAGCGGCTGCATGAGGAACGCCGCGGTACTGGCTCCCGGCCCGTAGACCTCGGTGGAGTTGATGGCCGTGTTGTCCGCCATTTTCGAACCGGCGATATGGAACACGCTCAGCCAGACCCAGGGGGTGGAGAACGTTGCCTCGAGCTGCATGCCGCGCTCGCCCTGGTTCAGGAGGAAGTCCATGATGTGCGGGAGCCCGCCGGACAGCCACGTCCCCAGGCCCACGGCGGCGGTGACGGCAACGCCGGCGAGCACCACCTGGAGGCGCTTGTGGCTTGCGATGACGATGGGCACCAGGACGGCGGCCGGCCACACCTTGATCCACGTGGCAATGCTGAGCAGAAGGCCCGCCACCACGGGCCGTTCGGCGGCGTAGAGCAGGGCGATCAGCACGATCGGGGCCGTGATGCCTTCCACCCGGGCGAAGCTCAGGTAGCCCATGAAGACGGTGAAGAACAGCCACCACCAGGCCGGCGCAACGCCCGTCACTTTCCGAGGGCCCCGGGTGAGGTAGAGCAGGCCGACGGCGTTGAGCGCCGCGATGATCAGGAACCAGACCAGGAGGTAGAGACTGGGCCCGGCAAGATTGGCGAGGAAGATGGGGATCTGCGCCAGCACCGGATAGACCCAGGGGCTGATCTTGCCGGTCAGGTCCGCCGGGTTGTAGCCGTCCATGGCCCACTGCCGGTACTGCTCGGTGTCGCTGAACGTATCGCCGTTCAGGAAGAAGGACGCCATCCAGCCCAGGAAATAGAGATGGACGACGGCGAAGCCCCACCAGACACTGGACGGGCGGGCGAACCAGTCCACCACTTTTGCCGGGAGCAGTTTGGTGCGGACCGTCACCAGGCGGTCAAAGAACCTCGTGGAAATCTTAGGTCTCCTTGAGCGCGGGGGCAGGTGCGGCCGTCTTCTTGCCCAGCGAGTAAAGGCGCCGGACGCTCCACAGGAACAGCACCACCAGCAGGACGTTGCGGATGGTCAGCACCAGCGCCATCCAGGGGTTGTTGTGGCTGAGGGCATCGTAGAAGAGGGGGTAGATGAAGTACGTGGCCACGGCGATGGCGATCAGCATCAGTGCCGGGACACGCCATTCCCGCCAGTTGTGGGCAAGGCCGACGGCGACGGCGGGGCCCAGCCACACCATGAACTGCGGGGAGCCCACCTTGTTGAACACCACGAAGGCGGTGGCCAGGGTCAGCGCGCCGGCCAGGAGCAGTTCGGTGCGGTCCACACCGCCGGCCACCCTGTGCTGCTTGCCGTTGTGCAGGGCCCAGAAGGTCAGCCCGGCCACCAGTACGGCGGCCAGGACCAGGAGCGGCTGCATGAGGACGGACAGGATGGCGGTGCCCGGCCCGTCCACCTGCATCGAGTTGATGTCCGTATTCATGTACATGCGGGAGCCGCCCACGTTCAGGACGGAAAGCCAGAGCCAGGGGGTGGTGAAGGTGGCCTCGAGCTGCATTCCGCGGTCACCTTGTTGCGTGAGGAAGTTCAGCAGCTTGGGAACGCTGCCCAGCACGGCTGCCAGCGCCACGACGCCGGCCGTCACCGAGATCCCTGCCAGCACCACCAGCAGGCGGTTCTTTACGACGGCGAAGAGGGCCAGCATGATGGCCGCCGGCCACACTTTTACCCAAGTGCCGATGGCCAGCAGGACCGAGGCGATGAACGGGCGGTTGACGCCGTAGGCCAGGGCTACCAGGACCAGCGGGGCGGTGAGGCCGTCAACGCGGGCGAATCCCAGCCAGCCCATCAGGAACGTGAAGGCCAGCCACCACCAGCCCGCGGGGATGGCACTGCTGTTGCGGCCGCGGGCAGTGAGTTTCAGCAGCGCCCAGCCATTGAGGACCGTGGTCATGAGGACCCACAGGAAGAAGAACGGTGCGGGTCCGGCCATGCCCGCGATGGCCATGGGGATGAGGGCCAGGATGGGGTAGACCCAGGGACTGGGGCCGCCGCGGAGGTTGGCTTCATTGAACCCCGCCATGGCCCAGTCACGGTAAATGAAGGTGTCGCTGAACGCCTCGCCACGCAGGGAGAGCGACGCTGCGAAGATGAGGAAGACAAGGTGCACCACGATGAAGCCGCCCAGCAGGCCGCGCCCGGTGTTCAGCACGCTCCGCACCGGGGTGGGGAGGAGGACGTTGCGGATCCTGGTCAGATTGCCGAAGAGAGCGTCGGTGGAAATGGCGGAATCCTTGTCAGGTCGTTGCACAGTCAGCGGTGGCACAATGTGGCCCGGGGTCAGGCCGCGGGGCGGGGTTTCAGGGGCAGCCGGAAGCCGGAAAAATCAGCTTCCACTCCTGTCCAACTCTAATTGACGGTGGCCTGCGGCCAGTAATTGTCAAGACAAAGCAAGGCAGACAGCCCGCTGACCTGCGTCATTTATCTAAAGTTGCTGGCCCTTATCTGCTCGGGCACCATAGTGCGAGGCACGAAAGTGCCCACCGCCTATGCAGCCAGGGGGAGCGCTGGGCGGCGCCTGCCCACCCCGGCCCCCAAAGACATAAAGGCAAGACATTGAACTTCCCCCTGACCCTCACCGTGTCCGACCGCCAAAGCATGGACAGCGAACTCGACGCCGCCGTCGCAGCCGCTAAGGCCCACGCGCTCAGCGGCAAGCGCCACGGCATCCTGGTAATCCGCCACGGCGTGAACCAGTTCACCGTTGACCTCAGCGAGACGGTTCCCTTCGGCGTAACCCGCGAGTGCCAGGCCTGGTAAGGCTCCTTTTCAGCAGGCCTTCGTCAACCCACCTCCGGTAGCCGCCGCAGGGCAGCCGCCTTTCGCATAGGTGCTTGTGGCACAATCCTGTCTTTAGGCACCGTCCTGTGCTGCCGCCGTCGTCAGCGTTTTGCGGCTCCGGCGGCCTAGGCGCCGGCCCCGTCGCCGCCGTTGCCGGCCACGCGGTTGCTGTGCTGCTGCAGCCGGTCGATGTGCTTTGACGCCTCAGCCTTGCTCATGTCTGCAGGCAGTTCCTCCCCGGCCTCGCGTGCCAGCGTGTCGAGGTAGCTGCGCTGTGCCGCCGTCATGGGTTCGTCCCCAGTCACCCAGTCTTCCGGGTCCCTGTTGAGGCCTGCATTGGGTTCGGGTTCCGGGCTGCCGATTGTTTCCTGGTTGCTGTCGCTCATGGGTACGAGTCTAGGTGGGCGCGCTGACATTCCGCAGGAACCCGGTTTGCATAAGTAACTGAATCCTGGAGACGTTGAGTTGGTAGGGAAAGCCAAACTGGACCAGGAGGACTGCTCAATGGATACGAAGCTCAAAGTGGCTGTGCTGGGAACCGGAATCATGGGGGCGGCCATGGCCCGCAACCTCCTGCGTGCCGGTCACGACGTCTCGGTGTGGAACCGGGACCCGGCAAAAACCGAACCGCTGGCTGCGGACGGCGCACACCGGGCCGCCAACCCCGCCGAAGCAGTGGCAGATGTTGATGTGGTCCTGACCATGCTGTACGACGCCGCCGCGGTGGAGCAGGTCATGCGCTCCGCGGCCCCGGGGCTCAAGGCCGGTACGGCCTGGGTTCAGTCCACCACCGTGGGCGTGCGGGACGTACCCGTCCTGGCTGGCCTGGCCGGCGAGCTTGGCCTGGACCTGGTGGAGGCGCCGGTCTCAGGTACGCGCGGTCCTGCCGAAGCCGGCCAGCTGCTGGTCCTTGCCGCCGCGCCCGAAGCTGTGCGCCGGCGCGTGGAGCAAGTCCTCGACGCCATCGGCGCCCGCACCATCTGGACTGGGGAAGACGCCTCAACCGGATCGGCAGCCCGCCTCAAGCTCGTGGTCAACAGCTGGGTCATCGCCGCCTCCAACGCCGCCGGGGAAGTGGTTGCGCTCGCCGAAGCCCTTGGGGTCGATCCGCAGCAGTTCCTCGGCGTGATCGAAGGCGGCGGCCTTGACCTTCCTTACTTGCGGACCAAGATGGGCCTCATCATGGAAGACGGCCTGGACCCCGCCTCCTTCGCAGTGGATACGGCGTGCAAGGATGCCCACCTCATCGTCGATGCGGCTGCTGAGCAGGGCGTGAAGCTCGACGGCGCTGAAGCTTTCGCCGCAAGGTTGGACCGGGTGTCGGAGCAGGGTCGGGCCAAGCAGGACATGGCTGCGGCCTATTACGCCAGCCGGTAGCAGGCAGGGTCCTTCCGAGGAACGGCCGGGACCCCGGAGAGATGGGGGATAACGCTTGCCCGTTGACGTAACGGGGGTCACCTTCTATATTGGATGAATCGATTCAAGAGCTGTCGCTTCAGGTCCGGTTGGACCGATTCCGGCGCAGACACAGCCAAGAACACCTGCTGAACCCAGCGGTTCCGGTTCCTTGCCAATGAAGACGAAGGACATAAGCACATGAGCACCACCCCCACCCGCGTCGCCGTTCCCAGCCGGGGTGTTGACGCCCCTTCGCGGGATCCGCGGAAAGCGGCGATGAGCGGCTGGATCGGAAGCGCCCTGGAGTACTACGACTTCGCGTTGTACTCATTGGCGGCAACGCTGATCTTTCCCTCCATCTTCTTTCCTTCGGAGAACCCAACCGTCGGGATCATCGCCTCCCTTGCCACGTATGCCGTGGGCTACGTGTCCCGTCCGGTGGGCGCCGTCGTCCTGGGTGCCTACGGTGACCGGCACGGACGCAAGAAGGTGCTCGTCTTCGCCATGCTGCTTATGGGCTTCGCGACCTTCGCTGTGGGGCTGCTGCCCACGTACGGCCAAGTAGGCCTCCTGGCACCGGCGCTCCTGGTGATCCTTCGCCTGATCCAGGGCTTTGCCGTGGCCGGGGAATTGGGTGGCGCCAGTGCCATGATCGTCGAGCACTCTCCCGATGCCAAGCGCGGCTTCTTTGCAAGCTTCAGCCTGCAGGGCACCCAGGTGGGCTCCATCCTTGCCACCGCGGTCCTGCTCCCTCTCGCCGCAGTCCTCCCGGCCGACCAGTTCGGCAGCTGGGGCTGGCGCATCCCGTTCCTGCTCAGCGCCGTCGTGATCCTGGCCGGGTACTTCATCCGGCGCCGCGTGCAGGAACCGCCCACGTATGTGGCGCAGTCCGGTGCCGGTGAAACCAAGCGCCGCTTTCCCCTCGTGGAACTCCTGCGCACCCGCCCCGGGGTCCTGGTCCGCTGCGTCCTCATGACCTTCACCAACGTCATCGGCATGGCCACGTTGATCTTCGGTGTCTCCTACGCCACCCAAAAGGGCTACGGCAATGGCTTCTCAAGCAGTGAGTTCCTGTGGGTCACGCTGGTGGCCAACATCGCGGCCGTGGCGACCATCCCGCTGTTCGGCGCGCTGAGCGACCGGGTTGGCCGGCGGATGCTCATGGCGGCCGGCGGCATGGTCGGAGGCCTGCTGGTGGGCGTTTACCTGTGGGCCATCGAGCAGGGAAGCCTTCCGCTGGTCTTCGTCTGCGTGGTGATCGTGCAGGGCATCTTCTTCCAGATGTGGAACGCCACGTTCGCCACGTTCTTCCAGGAGCAGTTCCCCATGCGGATCCGGGTGACCGGTTTTGCGGTATCGCAGAACATCGGGCTCATGATTGCCTCGTTCTTTCCCAGCATCTTCACGGCGATCGCGCCTCCAGGATCCGCCAACGTACCGCTTACGATCGGCTTGACCACGCTGGGCATCTGCCTGGTCTCTGCGGTGGCCACCCTGATGTCGAGCGACACCAAGGGCACTTCGCTGGAGGACCTTGAGGCGCCGAGGGCCGGCCGGGCCGGAAACCTGCACGCATAACTTCACCATCGACCTGAAAAGGAGGGGACAGCCGGTGGCTGTCTCCTCCTTTTCCCGCGCCTGCCCATGGAGCCCCCTTCTCCGGCAGGTCCGTCACGCTGGGCACGCTTTCAGTCAGCGTACGACGGCGGTGGCCCGGGTTTCCGGGGTACCCCCGCCAAGGGTGGGCCGAAGGCGTGCCGTGCGTGACGCCGTCGTCCGCCTTCCTGCAGTGGGGCCGGAGGGCTGCCGCTCAGTAGACGGAGCCCTCGAGCAGTTCGGAGAGTCGCCTGGCGGCACGGCGCAGTTCCGGAACGTTGGCTTTGATCTTCTCCTCGGTCGTCGCCTCCGCTGGGCAGTTCAACGCCATTGATTCGTTGGCGCGGCCGGCTCTGTTCGTCAATGCCACCCCTACGGAGAGCACGCCAACCACACGCTCATTCGCAGAATAGGCGTAGTCACAACCAGGTTCGGGCAGCCGTGACTTCAGTTCCTCAACCGTGAATCCCTGCTCCTCGTGACCGGAGGCGATGGCGGCCGCTACCACCTGCTGGAGTTCGGCATCGGAGGCGCCCGCGATCAGGATCTTTCCGGCCGCGCCACGAGTCAGGGGGAGGCGTTTACCCAGGGGCAGGTCATACTGCATGGGCGCTTCGCCTTGAACCCGTGCCACCAGGATCCGCTCAAACCCGAGCCGGGTGTGCAGGGAAACAGACATTCCGGTCTGGGTCGCGAGCTGCTGCAGAACCGGACGTCCCGCGACCGCCAAGGGATCGTTTTCCAGGAAACTCTTTGCCGCCGGCAGGACGGCGGGGCCGATCCGGTAGGACTTGTCCGTTTGGCTCACCATTCCGAAATCCTGCAGCACCCGGAGGATCCTCAGCGTGGTGGGCAGGCTCATGCCGCAGTTCCGCGCCAGATCACTGAGCCGCTGCGGCCGCTCGGCCCGCTGCAGCTCGGCAAAGACCTCCATGGCCCTCGAAAGGGAGCGCATGTTCGAGGACTTGGGGCTCTCTTCTGCCGTGCTGGCCGGGGTGGAAGTCGTGGTTTCCATTCTTTCATTGTATGTAAGGTTACTTGCGCTTGACAGCATCTGTGTCTCCTGTCACTATTTCTCAGTACGCAATATAGTTTCATTCTGTGAAACGCAATGACGCGCTGTGAAAAGGAAGCTCATGACAACGGAGTCAGTCACGACGAAAGCAGGCAGCACCATCCGGATTGCTCCCGGTGTGCTGGCGGGAATTGGCGCCTTCGCCGCCGTCGGCATCTACGTCCTGGTCAGCTCGTTGGGCCTGGGCCTTTGGACGTCCTTGGGCCCGGGCGCCGGACTGTTCCCCTTCGCGATGGGGACGCTCCTGGTGGCGATGTCGGCAGTCTGGCTCCTCCAGGAACTCCGCCGGCCGAGCGCCAGAGGTGAAGGTGTGGACAAAGGAGTGGTCATTTCCGTCGTGGCCAGCCTGGTCATCCTGGCGTCCGTGATGGACCTGCTGGGCTTCCAGCTGAGCATGTTCGCGTTCCTGCTCTACCACCTGAAAATCCGCGGACACCGGGCGTGGGTGCCCTCCCTGATCATCGCCCTGGCGGGGAGCGTCGGCGCCTTTTACGCCTTCAACTACGGCCTGAACGTGGCACTCCCGGTTTCGTCACTCGCTCCGCTGAACCTGATCGGACTTTAGGCATGGAAACCCTCAATGAACTCCTTGGCGGCTTTGCCACCGCCATGACCTGGCAGAACCTGATTTTTGCCTTCCTCGGCTGCCTGCTGGGCACCATCATCGGGGTCCTGCCCGGTGTAGGACCAGTGGCAGGCGTGGCCCTGCTGATCCCGATCACGCTGAATTTGGACCCTGCGGGGTCGATCATCATGCTCTGCGCCATCTTCTACGGCACCCAGTACGGCGGCACCATCACCAGCGTCCTGCTGAACACCCCCGGTGAAGCGTCGTCCGCGATTACCACCATCGACGGCTACGCCATGACCAAGATCGGCAGGGCAGGGGCCGCGCTGACGCTGGCCGCGGTCGGGTCCTTCATCGGCGGCACCATCGCCACCGTAGGCCTGGTGGCGGCGGCCAAGCCTCTCGGTGAAATGGGACTCCTGGTCGGCCCGCCCGAGTTCTTCGCGCTCATGGTCGTCGGGATCTCGCTGCTGGTGGCCCTGGCCGGAAAATCCCTGGTCAAGGCCGTGATTTCCGGCGCGCTGGGCCTGCTGATCTCCATGGTGGGCATCGACCCCGTGGCAGGCGCCCCCCGCTTCACCTTTGGCATCGACAACCTTCTGGACGGCGTGAGCTTCGTGGCCGTCATCGTGGGTGTCTTCGGGCTCTCGGAAATCCTCTCCTTCCGCCGGAACGACGTAACCCCCATCGTCCACGCTCCCGGTTTCCGGCAGCTGTTCCCATCGCGGACCGAGTGGCGGCGAAGCGCTCCGTCCATGGCCCGCGGCACCGGCGTCGGCTTCGGCCTTGGCCTGATCCCGGGCATGACCGGATCGGTGTCCTCCCTGCTGTCCTACGCCGCCGAGAAGAAGTTTTCCCGCTTCCGCCACGAGCTCGGCAAGGGCGCGGTGGAAGGTGTGGCCGGCCCCGAAACCGCCAACAACGCCCACGCCAACGCGGCACTCATCCCGCTGTTCACCCTGGGCATCCCGGCATCGCCCACCATTGCGGTGCTGATGGGAGCCTTCCTCCAGCAGGGCCTCACACCGGGGCCCAGCCTGTTCACCGAGCACTCGGATATTGCCTGGGCAATCATCGCCAGCCTCTTCATCGGAAACGTCATCCTGCTCCTGCTCAACGTTCCGCTGGTGGGACTGTGGACCTCCATCCTGCGCGTCCCCACCCCCATCCTGACCGCCGTGATCCTGCTGTTCATGGTCATCGGCGCCTACACCATCAACTTCAGCGTCTTCGACGTCTACGTCATGGTCGGCTTCGGCCTCCTGGGCCTTGCACTGCGGAACCTCGACATTCCGCTGGCCCCGATGGTCCTCACCCTGGTGCTGGGCCCCCTGATGGAACGCTCGCTGCGCGAATCGCTGGAGATTTCCCAGGGCGATTTCAGCGTCTTCCTCAGCCGGCCAATCTCAGCCGTGCTGATCGCCGTCGGCCTGCTGATCCTCTGCAGCCCGCTGCTGAAAATCCGCAAGCCCAAAGCCCTCACCGAGGACCCCGAAGCCTAAGACTCCCCAACAAACACCCATCCCCGCTCCATCCGCATCACTTCAAAGGAGAAGACCCTTGTCACGCAAGAAAATCATTGCTGCCTTCGCAGCAGCATCCCTGATCGCCCTCACCGGCTGCGGCGCCAACGCCAACGCCGGCGCCTCCAACTCGACCGCAGGTGCCACCGACTTCCCGAAAAAGGGGAAGTCCATCGACCTGATCGTCGCGTTCTCCTCCGGCGGCGCCGTGGACACGGCCGCCAGGCTGATCCAGCCCGTCCTGGAGAAGGAACTCGGCACCAAGGTCGAAGTGGTCAACAAGCCCGGCGCAGGCGGCCAGATCGGCTACACAGCGCTGACCAGCGCCAAGCCGGATGGCTACACCATCGGCGCGACGGGCTCACCGTCCGTCGTCGTCTCGCCGCTCGATCCCGCCCGCGGCGCAAAGTACACCCGGGACAGCTTCAAGCCGTTGGGCCGGCAGGTCTTTGACCCCGCCGTTATCGCCGTGCAGCCGGACAGTCCCTACAAGACGCTGAAGGAACTCCTGGACGCCGAGAAGGCCACCCCCAAGTCCCTCACCGCCAGCACCACCGGCATCCAGACGGGCGAGCACTTCGCCTTGGCCCAGATCCAGCAGGTCACCGGCTCCGAGTTTGCCCCGGTCCACTTCTCCGAAGGGGCCTCGCAGGCAACCACCGCGTTCCTCGGCAAGCACGTGGACGTCCTGGTGGCCAACGTCAGCGACGTGAACGACCTCACCAAGCAGGGCAAGGCCCGCGTCCTGGGTGTCATGAGCGCCGAACGCTCTCCGGCGCTGCCTGACGTGCCCACCTTTAAGGAATCCGGATACGACGTCGAAGCGGGCACCGCCCGTGGCTACTCCGCACCGGCCGGACTCCCCGATGCCGTTGCCAAGAAACTCGAAGCTGCCCTTGAGAAGGCCATCGAAGACCCGGCCGTAGTGCAGAAGATGAAGGACCTGGGCCTGCAGACCAGCTACCTCACGGCCAAGGACTACGAACAGATGTGGGCCGGCCAGGAAGGCGACTTCAAGCAGGTCCTCCCGCTGGTCCAGAAAAAAGACTGATCCACCCGCCCCACCCACCGAAAGAACCCCTATGACAACCCCAGCCCTTGACACTGTTGACGTTGACTTCGCCCGGCCGGACCGGGACGTAGTGGACCGCCTCGCCAAGCTGCCCGCCGCGAACATCGGCGATGCCATGGACCGGCTCGGCGTAGCCGACTCGGCCATCCAGGCCGTCTGGCCCGGTGCAAAGCTCGCAGGACCGGCCTTCACGGTGTGGACCCGGCCCGGAGACAACAAGGGAATCCACGCCGCCCTGCAGCAGGTGCGGCCCGGGGACGTCATTGTCGTTGCCGGCGGCGGCGATGAGTCCCGCGCCCTGCTGGGGGAACTAATAGGGGAGCGCGCCATCAACCTCGGCGTCGCGGGCTTTGCGCTGGACGGAGCAGCGCGCGACGCCGAGGCGCTGGGTGAGATCGGCATGCCGGTCTTTGCCCGGGCTACTTCGCCGGCAGGTCCTTACAAGGACGGTCCGTTCCGAATGGGCACCGCCGTCGCCTTTGGCGGTGTTCCTGTCCTGCCAGGCGACATCATCATCGGAGACTCCGACGGCGTGGTGGTGGTTCCCCGCGAACAGGCAAACGCCGTCGCCGAAGCAGCGGAGGCCGTGTTCGCGGACGAAACCAACCGCCGTCAAACCATCGTCGCGGCACGCTCCTAGCCGCCGCACCTTTCCAAGCAAGAAAGACACCAATTCCATGACAGCATGCACCGTCATTGGCCTCGGCGAAGCCGGCGCCACCTACGCCGCGGCACTTACCGCTGCCGGCCACGCGGTCACTGGGTTCGACCCCGTGGCAGCGTCCACCCCCGCCGGCGTCACCCGCGCCGCCACCGCTGCAGAAGCCTGTGAAGGGGCCGATATCGTCCTGGTGATGACCGGAGCCGCAGCTGCCCGCAGTGTAGCCCAGGAGTGCCTGCCGGTCCTGGCCCCCGGCAGCTGCTACGCCGACTTCACCTCCTCATCGCCCGGCGTCATGCAGGAACTCGGGCAGCTGCCCACCCAGGCCGCCTTCGCCGACGTCGCCATCCTCGGCCCGGTCTCAGCGCTGGGGGAGAAGACGCCCTTGATGGTCAGTGGCCCCGGCGCCCAGGCCGTCGCCGCCCTGCTGGAACCCCTGGGCGTCCAGGTGGAAATCGCCGACGGCGGCCCCGGGGCGGCCATGGCGCACAAGCTGCTGCGCAGCGTCCTCATGAAGGGCCTGGCCTCCGTGGTGGTCGAGGCCGTCACGGCAGGCAAGGCCGCAGGCCTCGAGGACTGGATCCGCGCCCAGATTGCCGGGCAGCTTGCCGGTGACGGCCAGGCCGTTATCGACAGGTTCCTCACCGGCACCGCCAAACATGCCGCCCGCCGGTCCAGGGAGATGCAGGACACCGCCGGCTACCTCTCGGACCTTGGCGTCCCCGCAGAGATGACAACCGCTTCCGCCAATGCCTTGACCCGCATCGCGCACGCAACGGAACCGGCCTTGCGCTGACCGCCCGGTCGGGCACAATCAGGAACAGGCAACACATGATTTCCACAACAACCGGCATTCCGCCGTCAGGAGCAGCAGCATGATCGGCATCTGGGCACTCGGCGCCTATCTGGCCGTCATCCTGCTCTGGACCACCTTGATCAAGCGCAGCGTGGGGGAAGCGATGATCCTGGGATTCCTGGTGGTCCTCCCGTTCACCGGCGCAGCCGCGGCGCAAGTTGGATGGTCGGCACTCTATTCGGCTGCAACTGACGAAATTGTCTACGCCACCATGGCCTTCGTTTTCATGGGCTACCTGCTCGACAAGGGCGGCGTCCTGGACAGGTTGATCGACCTGCTCAACTCCCTGATTGGCGGCGTGAAGGGCGGGCCGGCATGGGTTTCGACAGTGGCTTCAGCGGGCCTGGGCGGCGTGGTCCACAACCAGGCTGCGATCGCCGCGACCGTGGGGTCGGTCACCATCCCCTGGATGGAGAAGTCCCGGCTGGACAAGCCCGCGGCCGCCACCCTTGTGGCAGGCAACGCCGGGATGGGCATTACCTTCCCGTTCAGCGCCTCCATGTTCGTCCTGGTCGGTTCAGCCACGGTGGGGCCCCTCCTGAACATCAACGCGCTGGTCCTGCCACTGCTTTTCGGAGGCCTGTGGTGCTTCCTGCACCGGCTCATCGTCACTTGGCTGCTGATCCGCAAAAGCGGGATGGCACCCCTTGATGCAGCCCACCGGATGTCCGTCCGGGCCGCTTTCGGCCAGGGCTGGGCCACCCTCCTGCTGTTCGTCGTCGTCGCCATCCCGTTGGTCATCACCTCGGGATTCCTCACGTCGGCGCTCTCGGACTGGACCGGTGGTGACGTCAGCAAGTCCGTCAGCGTGATCGTCTGGATCCCCGTGGTCCTGCTCATCACAGGTGCCCTGCTGGGCCGGAAACAGCTGCCACGCACCGGCCGCGCCTGGGTCGAACTGCTCCAAGGCTCTGCACCGCGCTTCGGAATTGTTGGCGTGACGGTGGTCTTCGCTTTCGCCGGTGCCAATGCGCTCGCCGCCACCGGCCTTCCCAAGCAGATGACGGCACTCCTGAACGGCATGAACCTCCCCCTCTGGCTGCTCGCCATCCTGATCGGCCTGATCGTCATCGCCGTCGCGGCCCCGCTGTCCGCCACGGCCACCATGGCCGCCGTCGGGACGGTTGGCGTCGCAGCCCTCGTCGCGGCCGGTGTTCCGGCCACCACGGCCGCCGTCGCCGTCCTGGTTTTCTCCTCCTGCGAAGCGGCGGTCCCGCCCGGCGGCGCCCCGCTCTATGTTGCCTGTGGCATAGCGGACGTCAACCCCATCACGACCTTCGCGCGCCTGCTCACCCACTACGCCCTGCCCCTGCTGGTCATCGGCGTGTTGATCATCCTCGGCGTCCTGCCGATCTAAGGAACCACCATGGACACATCTCGAAGAGTCACCGAAACCGTCTTCGTCATCACCCTCGGAGCGCTCCTCATCGGCGGCGTTCTGTTTGTGGCAGGGCAGGCCGCCGGGCTGGTGGCCGGCCAGGGCGGATGGCTCGATTTCTTCAATAACTTCATCAAGCCCCCCATCTGCATTGCGGCGTCCGTCTGCGCGGTGGCCGGGTTCCTGCTCAGCTACAAGCGCCTGCAAAAGCAGTCGCCGCAGCAACAGGAAGCAACCACCCGATGACCGGGCACAAACAGTTTCCGCGCTTCGCCGATCTCCTGCAGCGGGAAGGCGGGTTGTCAGGGACATCCTGGGGACTGTTTCCCGAACCGGAGCGCGGCACGCCATCGTTCATCACGCCTGACATTGTCCTGGAGGCCAGGGACAGTATTCGGACCGGGACGGTGTTCGGCCTGGACTATCCGGCTGATGCCTTCGATCCCGGCATGTCGCTTAAGCGCCGGGCGCCCCGGCACACCATCTATTCCTCCCATCCGGCCCACCGCGACGACTACCTTGACGGGTACTACCTGCAGGGGTCGAGCCAGGTTGACGGGCTTCGGCACCGGCGGGCAGACGACGTGGGCTTCTACAACGGTACCGCGGATGACCGGATCACTGAAGGCACCCCGGACCTCGGCATCCAGGAATGGGCGGAACACCCGATCACCGGCCGGGCCGTGCTCGTCGACGTGGAGGGGTACCGGAACGCTGCGGGAGAGCCGATCGACCACACTGCCGGGGAACCTCTCACCCTGGGCCTGGTCCAGGCAGCCATGGCGGCGCAATCCATCACCACCCGTCCCGGCGACATCCTCATGCTCCACACCGGCTGGTGCGAATGGTTCCTTGCGCTTGGTCCGGAGGAGAAGCAACGCATCCGCGAGAGCCGCAAGGCGTCCGGTGTGGCACAGTCGGAGGAGTTCGTGGCCTGGGCGTGGGACAGCCAGTTCGCTCTTGTCGCCGCGGACAACTTCGCGTTCGAATGCCTGCCGGCGGTACCTGAGAGCCCGTACCGGTCTTCGGCCACCAACGACCATGGCATGATGCACCAGCAACTCCTGGCCAAACTCGGCCTGCCCTTGGGCGAACTCTGGAAACTCACGCCCCTGGCCCGGCACATGAAGACCACCGGCCGCTGGGATGCCTTCATCAGCATCAAGCCCCTGAACATCACCGGGGCTACCGGTTCCCCGGCCAACGCCACAGCCATCACCTGACCCCGACCACTAGGGAGGGCCCTCCGTGACGCCACAGAAAGGTCCGGCCGGTGTGAGTCACCGACCGGACCTTTCTGCGTTCATTGTGAAGCTGGCGTGGATCAGCGGAAGATGCCGGGCATCGCCGTCGTCCGCTTTAAGGGGCTGAGGACGCCGCGTTATACGCCTGCTGGATCACTGAACCCCAATACGGGCCGTACATCTTGGTGGAGTTGCTGCCGTAGCCGTAGCTGTTGACCGAGTTCTGGTAGCCGCTGGAGCTGGTGCCGATGAACCACGGCCCGCCCGAGGAACCGCCCGTCATGTTGCAGGGAATTCCCTGGCTGTTGAACTGGGGGTTGTAGGGATCGTTGGTGGCGGTGCCGGAGCAGCTTTTCAGGGATTCGCCGTTGAACGGTGAGGCTGCCGGATAGCCGAATGCCTTGTAGGCGAGGCCGCGGGCGGCGTTGAAGCTCACCCCGGAGGCCCCGACGACATCGGCGAGGTTGCGGCCGTTGAGCTGGCTTACTACGGCAAAGCCCGTGTCATACTCCATGCTGCCGGACGAGCTCCACTGGGTTGGGGCGTAAAGCGCCTTGGCAGTCCACTTTCCGTAGGGTGCGGAGCCATTCAGGTATGCAGGAACAAACGTGAATTTGGTGGCAAAGGCTCCGGGTCCTTCATTGAGGCAGTGGCCGGCGGTGGACACGGTGTTCCGGTTGGCCGATGCCACCGAGTTTGCCGAGCAGACATAGTTCGTGCCGCCGAGGGTGAAGAACACCTTGCCGATGTGGGACACGGGGCTTTCGCTGGCGTTGGCCTTGGTCTGGATCTGGGGTGCCGAGCCCTGGACCTTGGTCTCCGGGCCCTTAGCCTGCTCGGGGAGGACGGCCGGGCTGGACTGTTGCCGGTCCACAGCCTTTTTCGCCAGAACGTCCGCCGGGATGGCCGAGCGCATGCGTTCGGGCGTCCAGTAGTCGGCGCCGGTTGTGTCGGCGAGGGCCATGCTGCTGACGCCGGCAACGTCCTTGGTGTCCGGCGATGCGGGCGCCGCCGTTGCCTGACCCGCTGAGCAAAGGGCGAACAGTGCTGCTGTTGTGAGGCTCATGAGGCTTGTGGCCAGAGTCCTGGGTGATGTCATAGCTGTCCTCGGTAGGTTCGGGTGAAGCGGACCTGATGTGGTTCGCTGGGGATGAACCTATCCCGGTATGACAAAGTTGTAAATAAGATTCCTAAATCAGTTATTCGCTCAACTAATCTGTAATCCCAGGCTTGCGGCGCAGGGTGTGGGGCTCGCCGGTGAGTTCCTCAAGCCGGTCCGCCGGACTGCCGTGGAGCTTCAGGACCAACAGGATGCAGGTCCCCCGCCGCGGGGCGCCCGGATCTACGGCAGGCGGGATGGCCGCAGCAGGGTCGCTTCGCCGGCCCGGTCCGGGTGCAGCGGTACCGGACTGACCAGCACCGCAGGGCCCCGGTGCAGGAAGCCGCTGGAGACGGCCCGGCAGCGGATGCCCCCGCGGCCCCGCATGGCCGGATGCGCGCCGGGCGCCAGCATCTCGTTCATCCACGCACAAGGCTGGGCGTGCCGGCCGACGTGCATGGACACCGCAGACCCGCCGGATTCCAGCGTGAAGTCCTGCCCCAGCAGGGGCGCCAACTGGGCTCCGCGGAGCACCACGTTCCGGCGGGTCAGCAGGGGATCGAACGGCCGGGCGCCCAGCTCGGCGGCGATGGCTTCGAGGGATTCGACGGCGAACAGGGTCACCGCCGCGTCCATGTGCGCGGCCTTGCCAAAGAACCGGTCACCCACGATGCCCTTGCCGGCCACCACCTCCGCCTGGTCTGCATCAGTGGTGGGAACGTCGGCGGCACCGTCCCGGGCGCGGCCGAAATAGGCATGCGCGGGGGACACCAGCAGATGCAGGATCTCGACGTCGTACCGGTAGGTCCCCAACCGTTCCCTCACCTCGCAAGCTCGGCCAGGGAACCCTGCGGCCGCGGGGCCCTGGTAAAACCAGCGTAGGGCAGGCCGGCATTGAAATCCCGCGCTTCGGTGGCAGGATCAGGAACCATGGACACCTCATCCTCCCCGGCCGCCGTTGCGCCGCCCAGACGGCGGACGGTCATTTTCTGGGTATCAGTGGTCTGCGCCGCGGCCCTCTCGGGGGTTGCCGTGTGGATGCTGGCCGGGAACCCCGCCGTCCTGGCCGGTCATCCGCTGCTGCCGGGAATCCTGCTGGCGGCCGGCGCCGCGGGCGTGGCTTGGGCGGTCCTGCTGTGGCTGCGCCGGGATGTTCCCCGGCCCCGCTCCCTACCCAGGATTGTTGGCGCATGGTTGGGCCGGTTGGCCGTTCTGGAGTTCGCTGCCGGGCTTGCCTGGCTCAACCCCTTTGCCTACCAGCCGGGAGCGACGGCGGAGGCGGGCCCGACGTCGGACTTCAGCGTCACCGAAACGAACGCCGCCGTCACCATGTCACCCGAGGGGAGCGCCACTGCCAAGGGCCTGGTCTTCTACCCCGGCGCGCGCGTGGATGCCCGGGCCTACCAGGACATTCTTGCGCCGGTGGTAGGCGCCGGGTACCGGGTGGTCATCCTGAAGGAACCGCTGGGGCTCAGCCTGCTGGACGGCAACCAGGCCCGCGGCGCCATCGGGGACAACCCGGACATCACCACCTGGGCCGTGGGCGGCCACTCGCTCGGCGGTGTCTCTGCATCCTCGTTCGCCCTCCACAACGCCGACATCAAGGGCCTGGTCCTGTACGCCTCCTACCCTGTGGAGTCGCTGCGGGGAAGGACCGGATTGTCCATCCTGTCCGTCTCCGGCAGTAGCGACGGACTAAGCACCCCGGCAAAAATCGACGCCTCCCGCCAACTGCTGCCCGCCGACACGGAATTTGCGGCTGTCAGGGGCGGAGTGCACGCGTTCTTTGGCGACTACGGCAACCAGCCGGGCGACGGCGAACCCGGCGTCAGCCGCCAGGCCGCCCAGCAGCAGATCGCCGCCGCCACCGTCGCCTTCCTGGGGCGGCTTTAGGCCCCCACATACGTTGCCAGGTGCCGCCCGGTGAGCGTTGCCCGCCCGGCCACCAGCTCAGCCGGCGTTCCCTCGAAAACGATCCTGCCGCCGTCGTGCCCTGCTCCCGGGCCGATGTCGATGACCCAGTCCGCGTGGGCCATCACCGCCTGGTGGTGCTCGATCACGATCACCGACTTCCCTGCATCCACGAGCCGGTCCAGCAGGCCCAGCAGCTGTTGGACGTCCGCCAGGTGCAGGCCCACGGTGGGCTCGTCCAGGATGTACACGTCCCCGGTCTCCGCCATTTGCGTGGCCAGTTTGAGCCGCTGGCGCTCGCCGCCGGACAGCGTGGTGAGCGGCTGGCCCAGGGTGATGTAGCCGAGGCCGACGTCCGCCAGCCGCTCAAGGACCTTGTGCGCGGCGGGCGTCTTCGCCTCACCCCCGGCAAAATACGCCAGCGCCGCGTCCACTGACATGTCCAGAACGTCGGCGATGTTCTGCCCGCCCAACGTGTATTCGAGGACGGCGGGCTGGAAGCGGCGGCCCTCGCAGTCCTCGCAGGTGGACTCCACGGTGGCCATGACGCCGAGCTCGGTGAAGATCACCCCGGCGCCATTGCAGGTGGGGCAGGCGCCCTCGGAGTTGGAGCTGAACAGCGCCGGTTTCACCCCGTTGGCCTTGGCGAAGGCCTTGCGGATGGGCTCCAGCAGGCCGGTGTACGTGGCCGGGTTGCTGCGGCGGGACCCCTTGATGGCGCCCTGGTCGATGACCACCACGCCCTCCCGCTTGGCCAGCGAGCCATGGATCAGCGAGCTCTTCCCCGAGCCGGCCACGCCCGTCACCACGCACAGCACGCCGAGAGGGACGTCGACGTCCACATTCTGCAGGTTGTTCGTGGAGGCGCCCCGGACTTCAAGCGCGCTGGTTGCCTTCCGGACGGATTCCTTGAGTCGGGCGCGGTCGTCCAGGTGCCGGCCGGTGATGGTCCCACTGGAACGGAGCCCGTCCACGTCGCCTTCATAGACAATCTCGCCGCCGCCCGTGCCGGCTTTGGGGCCGAGGTCGACGACGTGATCGGCGATGGCGATCATCTCCGGTTTGTGCTCCACCACCAGCACGGTGTTGCCTTTGTCCCGCAACTGCAGCAGGAGCGTGTTCATCCGCTCGATGTCGTGCGGATGCAGCCCGATGCTGGGCTCATCGAAGACATAGGTGACATCGGTGAGCGAGGAGCCCAGGTGGCGGATCATCTTGGTCCGCTGCGCCTCGCCGCCGGAAAGGGTGCCCGCCGGGCGGTCCAGGGACAGGTAGCCCAGGCCGATCTCGGCGAAGGAATCCAGCAGGTCCCGCAGCCCGGCCAGCAGCGGCCGGACCGAGGGTTCGTCCAGGTCACGGATCCATTGCGCCAAGTCGCTGATCTGCATGGTGCACAGGTCCGCGATGTTCCTGCCATTGATCTTCGAATTGAGCACTTCCGGGGTGAGCCGGGTTCCGCCGCAGTCCGGGCAGGTGGCGAAGGTGACCGCCCGCTCCACGAAGCGTTTCACGTGCGGCTGCATGGCCTCCACGTCCTTGGACAGCATGGACTTCTGGATCTTGGGGATGATGCCCTCGAACGTGAGGTTGACGCCTTCCACCTTGATCTTGGTGGGTTCGGCGTACAGCATTGTGTCCAGCTGCTTCGCCGTAAACTTGGCGATCGGTTTGTCCATGGGCAGGCCCATGCCCCCGAACAGGCGTCCGTACCAGCCGTCCATCGAGTAGCCGGGGACGGTGAGCGCGCCCTCATTCAGGGACTTGGAATCGTCGTACAGCGCAGTCCGGTCGATGTCGCTGATGTTCCCCATGCCCTCGCAGCGAGGACACATGCCGCCGAGGTAGGTCACCTGGCGCACCACGTTCTTTTCCACCCGGCCGCCCTTTTCGGTGCTCATGATGCCGCTGGCCTTGCGGGTGGGCACGTTGAAGGAGAAGGCGGTGGGCGGCCCGACATACGGTTTACCCAGGCGGCTGAACAGGATCCGCAGCATGGCGTTCGCGTCGGTGGCGGTGCCCACGGTGGAGCGCGGGTTGGCGCCCATCCGCTCCTGGTCCACAATGATGGCGGTGGTCAGCCCCTCCAACCGGTCCACATCCGGCCGGGCAAGGTTGGGCATGAAGCCCTGCACGAACGCGCTGTAGGTCTCGTTGATCATCCGCTGCGACTCCGCGGCGATGGTAGCGAACACGAGCGAGCTCTTGCCGGAGCCGGACACGCCGGTGAAGGCGGTCAGGCGGCGCTTCGGCAGCTCCAGGCTGATGTCCTTCAGGTTGTTTTCCCGGGCGCCCTGCACCCGGATCCGGTCGTGGCTGTCGGCGATGTGCAGCGCCTGCCTGGTCTCCATGTCGGCGTCCGTGCTCAAGGTGTCCCCCTTCTCGTGGAGCGGCACGGGACGGAGGCTGCACTGTGAGTCTCCGACCCGCGTCGTCCCTTATATACGTGGCTGTTTATATGCCTAAGGCTGCTGGTTGATGCGGACGGTGTTCCCGGCGGGGTCGCGGAAGGCGCAGTCGCGGATGCCGTACGGCTGGTCGATGGGTTCCTGGACAACGTCGGCCCCGGTCGCCTCCACCTTGGCGAAGGCGGCGTCCACGTCGGGGGCGGAGAGCACGATGGTGGCGTAGGTGCCCTTGGCCATCATTTCGGTGATGGTACGGCGCTCATCCTCGGTGATTCCAGGGTCTACCGCAGGCGGGTGCAGGACGATGGAAACGTCCTTCTGCCCTGCGGGGCCAACGGTAATCCAGCGCATGGTGCCGCGGCCCACGTCGTTGCGGATTTCGAAGCCCAAAGCGTCGCGGTAGAACGCCAGCGAAGCATCGGGATCGGTTGCGGGAAGGAAGGTTGAGGAAATGTTGATGTCCATGGCAGTCATGCTAGTAACGGCTCGGGGGTGGGCGCTTCTCGATTCCTGACCGGTCTGGTGACCTGTTTCGCCACGCACGCGGGGATCCCCGCCGTCGATCCTCCCGCTTCTTGCTTATATACGCTCGGGGGCATTCCCACCAGTTCGCTGAAGCGGGTGCTGAAAGTCCCCAAGGAGGAACAGCCGACGGCGAAGCACACCTCCGTGACGCTGAGGTCACCTTTGCGCAGCAGTGCCATGGCCCGTTCGATTCGGCGCGTCATGAGGTAGCTGTAGGGCGATTCGCCGTAGGCGAGCTTGAAGCGGCGGCTGAAATGGCCTGCGGACATGTGGACGTCCTTGGCGAGCGATTCGACGTCGAGCGGCTGGGCGTACTCGCGGTCCATCCGGTCCTTGACGCGCCTCAGCTGGAAGAGTTCGCGCAGGTACGGATCATTGGCGGGTGTGCTGGTCACAGCTCCGATCGTGCTACGTCCGGGAGGGGTTGTCCAGAGTCCGGACAGCGGGGTTCCGGTGGACATTTTGACCCTGCGGCGGAGGGTATGATTATCCCGCTGACCAGCATGAGGTCCTCGCCCGAACAGGGCTCGAGAAACCCGGCACCGGCAAACCAACCCTGTTTCACCCCCTCCTAAACCCTGCCCGAATACTGCTCGGGACCCTTGAAAGGACGCCATGAATCTGCTGTGGGAAATCGCCGGCTGGGCAGGCGCGGTTGCGATTCTCAGTGCGTACCTCGCCGTTTCCATGGGCTGGCTGAAGGCAGGGAAGGGCTTCCAGACAGCGAACCTCTTCGGTTCCGTGGCTTTCATCATCAACGGCACCCTGCACAGCGCCTGGCCGTCCGTGGTCACTAACGTTGCGTGGTTCCTCATCTCCGCGGTGGCGCTGGTCCGGATGCGCTCGGAGGAGGCGGCCGCCGAGCCTGCGGAAGCTGCCCATGTCCAGTACCCGGGCGTTCCGGACTCCACAGGCCAGATGGCCATTGTCGAGGCCCTCACCGACGCCCTGCCTGTGGTGTCCTCGGCGCCGGTAGTGGCGGACGGGCCGCGCCTGGCTCTGTAGCAATCCGGCGGACAGGCGCCGCGGGAATCGCCGGCGTCCACTCCCGCGTGGTACACGATCGTCCATATAGCTGATCGTTTTTGCCATGGGAACCGGTTCCAGGGCTCCATAGCCTTGAGGGGTGACCAGCGACCCCCAAAACCCCAGCATGATCCTCCTGCCCGACGCCCCCGCTGGCCAGCAGGACCTCCTGGCGGCAGGCGGCGTGGCCTGCTGGAGCGAGCCGGTATGGATCGACACTTACGCACCCGGTAAGCCGGACAGATATCCGCTGTTCCTGGACCGGCGCGTCTACCAGGGATCCAGCGGCAAGGTATATCCGATGCCGTTCATCGACAGCATCGAGGCGGTGAAACAGCCCAGGCTGTGGCAGGCCATCCACCTGGAGAATGAGTACGTCCGCCTGATGCTGCTCCCGGAGATCGGGGGCCGCATCCACGTCGGCTACGACAAGACCACCGGCTACGACTTCTTTTACCGGAACAACGTGATCAAGCCCGGGCTGGTGGGCCTGGCCGGGCCGTGGATCTCCGGCGGGGTGGAGTTCAACTGGCCGCAGCACCACCGGCCCGCCACGTTCCTGCCGGTGGAAACGGCCGTTGAGCGCGCCGGCAACGGTGACGTGACCGTCTGGCACAGCGACCTGGACCCGCTGCAGCGGATGCGGGGCACCCACGGCGTCCGGCTCCGGCCCGGCAGTTCACTCATCGAGGTCGATGCGCGGCTGCATAACCGGACCGATGAGCCGCAGACCTTCCTCTGGTGGGCCAACGTGGCCGCGCGGGCGCATGACAGCTACCAGTCTTTCTTTCCCACCGACGTCCGGTACGTGGCGGACCACGCCCGCCGGGCCATCACCGCTTTTCCGCGCGCTGACCGGCCCTATTACGGCGTGGACTATCCCGCGCTGGCCGCCGCAAGCAGCCCTGCCGAGGGCCGGCCGGACGCGGACCGGCTCGACTTCTACGCCAACATCCCCGTCCCCACCTCCTACATGGTTACGGACACGGCGGACAGCTTCTTCGGCGGTTACGACCACCAGGCGGATGCCGGGTTCGTCCATTGGGCGGACCGCAGCATCGCGCCCGGCAAGAAGCAGTGGACGTGGGGCAACGGTCCGGTGGGCCAGGCATGGGACGGGCATTTAACGGACGACGACGGCCCGTACGTTGAGCTGATGGCCGGCGTCTTCACGGACAACCAGCCGGACTTCAGCTACCTCGCCCCGGGCGAGACGCGCACCTTCAGCCAGTACTGGTACCCCATCCGGCAGATGGGGCCAGCGCACCAGGCGAACCTGGACGCCGCCGTCGCGCTTTCCCTGGACGGTTCCGGCAGGACCGCCACCGTTGGCGTCTCCGGCACCACCCCCAGGGAACATGCGGCCGTTGTCCTGAAGTGCTCCGGCGAAACGGTCCGGAGCTGGACTGTCCTTCTCTCGCCAGCGCATCCGTTTACCGCCACCTTTGACCTGCCCTCGCCGGCCAGGGCAACGGACTTGACGCTCCAGGTCCTCGATGCCGGGCGCGAACTCATTACCTGGACGCCCCGGGAGCCCGTCGATAATGCGGCCGGGCCCTCGGTGGCCACCGAACCCGCGCAGCCGCGGGATATGGAAAGCCAGGACGAGCTGTTTGTCACCGCAACCCACCTGGCGCAAAACCGGCACCCCACACGGTCGCCGTTGCCCTACTTCGAGGAGATGATCCGCCGGGATCCGTTGGACTCCCGCGCGTCCATCGCCTTGAGCGCAGCCAGGTACCGGGAAGGCCGCTACGGCCAGGCGCGGGACCTGCTGGCGAATGCACTGGCACGACTGACCCGGCGGAACCTTAACCCGCCCAGCGGGGAGGCCAGCTACCGGCTGGGCCTCGTCCTGGAACGCCTTGGCCTCATGGACGAAGCCCGGGAACGGTTTGGGAAGGCTGCCTGGGACAGGGCATGGGCACATCCGGCGCAGCTTGCGCTGGCCCGGCTGGCCCTGCGCGGCGAAGACCCAGCCCGTGCCCTGCAGCACGCTGACGCCGCATCGTCCCTGGAAACCACCAGCCCCGAAGCACGGCACCTCCGGTACCTGGCGCTGGAACAGCTGGGGTGCAGGACGGAGAGTGGGCAGTTGCTGCAGGACATCGTGGCCGCCGACCCGCTGGATCCCGTGGCCCTGGCGCTCGCGGGGGCCCTGGACGTGGCGGATCCGAAGACCGGGCTGACTGTGGCCTGCTGGCTGGCCCGGGCGGGGCAGTGGCAGCGTGCCCTGGACCTGACCGAAGCCGAAGCCGAAGCCGCGGACTACCCGGCGTTCGGCAACCCCGGTCCGCTCCGCCACTATCTGCGTGCCTGTTGGTTGGAGGAACTCCTGGATTTCCGGGCCGCGGCTGCCGAGCGCACGAAGGCCCGGTGCGCGGACTCGTGCTACGCCTTCCCCTACGGCCTGGATGACTATGACGCGCTGCTCCGCGCCCTCGAAGCCGACCCGCGCGACCACGTGGCCCACGGACTCCTGGGCTGCTGGCTGCTGGACAGCGGGCGGACCGCCGACGCTCTGGGCCACCTGGAGCAGGCCATGGCACACGGCAGCACAGACCCTGTGGTGTGGCGGAACAGCGCCCTGGCTGTGACCAACACCGGCGGCGACCCCGCCACTGCCGACAGCTGCCTTGCGCGGGCTTTAAACCTCAGTCCGGGGGACGCCCGGCTTGTCTTTGAACGGGCCGTGCTGTCGGGGCTGCGCGGCCTGCCTGCCGAGCAGCGTATCGCGGACATCGAACAGCAGGGGCCCGCCGTCCTGGCCCGTGATGATCTCGCCGTCCTCTACGCCAACCTGTTGACCGACGTCGGACGCGCCCAGGACGCCCTGGCACTCCTGGCCTCGCGCACCTTCCAGCCCTTTGAAGGCGGCGAGGGGCTGGCGCTCGCCGCCTACGACCGGGCCGCGGTCCAGCAGGCGCGGACGTTAATGGAGCAGGAGCCGACGGCGGCAATCACCCTGCTGCGCGAGGGCATCGCAGCACCGGCGAACCTGGGCGAGGGGCGGCATCCGGGGGACAGCATGGCTGAACGGCTCGTGGCGCTGGGCGATGCGCTGGAACGGTCGGGTGGCGGCGTGGCTGCGAGGGAGGCCTGGGCTGCAGCCTGCGGCGGGGGGAATGCGTTGGCCGTGGATCGGGGTCCGGCCGGGCCGGCCGACTACTGGAGGGGTGTGGCTTTCATCCGTCTGGGGAGGCGCCAGGAAGCGGACCGGATCTGGGACAGCCTGGAAAACCGGGCAGCCGAACTGGAGGCGGCGCCCGCGCAAGCCGACTATTTCGCCACCTCGCTGCCGGAGCTTTTGCTGTTCACCACTGATACCGCTGCGTCGCGTGGCGCTGCGGCGGCCTCGCTTCGGGAACTGGCCAGGCGCGGCCGGCTGGCAGGACGCTTGTCAACGAAGGAAGAGGTCTCCCTGTGACTGAAGAACCGCGATACCTCGGGTCCGGGACCCTGGAAGGTGACACGCGCAGCCTGACCGGGGCGCCGCCGTCGCACGTTCCCTCACGCCTGGCCATCTCGCTCTGGGACTTCTCCTGGTACACCCGCGCCGAGGACGGCGGGCCGTACGCGGACCTGGACAAGGCGTGTGCCAAGGCAGCGGAGCTCGGGTACAACGCCATCCGCATCTGCGCCGTGCCGTTGCTGCTCTTCGGAGGCCTGGGCCTGGACGCGCTGGCGGAGGATCTGGAGATCGAGGGACTGGGCACGGCGCCCGACGGCGGAATCTACGGCCGCGGGACCCGCTGGTATGACGCCCCGGGCGGTTACCGGCTGAACCTGCGGCAGCGGCTGCTGGACCTGTTCGACGCCGCCCAACGGCACGGCCTGGTGGTGGTCCTGGCCAGCTGGGAGTACCAGCAGTCGCCGGTGTTTGCCGCGTCGCCGCAGTGGTTCGAAGCCATCGATGCCGTCCCGCTGGCGGACCGGTACGGGGTCCTGGCCGACGCCTGGGACCGGTTGATCCGGGCGGTCTCCGACGCCGGGCACCGGGACAGCATCGCCCTCGTGGAACTGCACAACGAGGTGGATTTTTCCATCCTGCCGGCCCTGGCCGACGGCGGCAGCGAGCAGGTGCAGCGCCTGCGCCGGCTGCATCCCGACCTGCTGGTGACGGCCAGCTACGGAAAACCCCCGCACCTGGCCATGCACACGGTGACCGACGGCCTGGGTGCAGCGCAGTTCCATGTCTACAGCTATGGCGTGCTGGACGCGCTGCAGCAGCAGATCGACATTCGGTCCGAGGGGACCGACGGCTTCCCCAACCCGGCACTGCGTGCGCTGCTGCGGGCCGACGCACCTCCTTTTCCGGACTACGGCCGCCTCGCCGCCTGGAAATACCGCGCCACCGTGGTGACCGACCAGATGTTTTACGGCTACGACTGGATCGACCCGGACGCGTGGGACACCTGGCTGTACAACAACTACGGTCCCTACCGGGAGGTGATGCGGCGCGAGATCGAGTCCCGCGTCATCGCCATCGCCGCCTGGGCGCGGTGGAAAAACGTGCCCGCCCTGGTGGGTGAGGGCTGGATCGGGTACACCCCGCTCCTGGGCACGTTCGAGGAGGGGCCGGTGGGGCGGGACCTGGCCGAGCACGGCATCCGCACAGCCCTGGACCATGGCGTATGGGGTATGGTGCCCTGCTCCAACGCGGCTCCCCACCATCCCCTGTGGGCCGACGAGGCGTGGCAACGCCGCGTCAACAAGCTGATACTTACCGCCCCTGCGAACTGAAGGACTCCCGCATTGACTGGCCAACACACCGCCCTTGAGCTGCTGACTGCCGTCCACCGGCGTTTCGCCGGGCGGCGGCAACTGCCTGCCATGAGCAATACCGAGGACGTGCACAACCGCTGGCGGCTTACCAGCCACTATCTGGAGCGCGACGGCGGCCCGTACATTCCGGTGTCGGGCGAGATCCACTTCAGCAGGCTTCCCCGGAACCGCTGGGAGGACCGACTCCGGCTGATGAAGGCCGGCGGCATCACCGTGGTGGCCTGCTACATTTTCTGGATCCACCACGAGCCGGTGCAGGGGGAGCCACGGTTTGACGGCAACCTGGACGTCGCTGCCTTCGTCCGGCTGTGCGCGGCCCTGGACCTGGACGTCGTCCTGCGCATCGGGCCTTGGGCCCACGGCGAGGCCCGCAACGGCGGGTTTCCGGACTGGGTGCAGGCCGCCGACGTCGGGCACCGCACCAACGATCCCGCGTACTTGGCACTGGTAGAGCGCTGGTTCAACCTCATTGGTGCCCAGTTGAACGGGTTGACCGGGCCGGGCAGCAACGTGATCGGCATCCAGCTGGAGAACGAGCTGTACGACCAGCCCGGGCATATCACCGAGCTGAAGAGGCTGGCGCGTGCGTCGGGGATCACTGCCCCGATCTGGACGGCGACTGCATGGGGCGGTGCCGATCTTCCCTTGGAGGAGGTGCTGCCGGTCTTCGGGGGCTACGGCGACGGGTTCTGGGTGGACGCCGACGCTCCCTGGGACCCCACCTTCAGACAGCACTACCTCTTCAGCCACCAGTGGGACGATCCCGGCATCGGCGCGGATCTGCGCGAGCATTTTTCCGGGGCGGAGGCTTCCGCTCCGCGCTCGCCATCCGAACTCTACCCGCCTGCCACCTGCGAGCTGACCGGCGGCATGGCTACTGCGTACCAGCGCCGGCCCTGGCCTTCGGGCAAGGATGTGGCGGCGGTGGCGAACAACAAGATCGGCAGCGGCTCCAGTTGGCAGGGCTACTACATGTTCGCCGGCGGCATGAACCCGGGGCCGGAGCTGCAGGAATCGCAGGCGACGGGTTACCCCAACGATCTTCCGGCATTCGACTACGACTTCCACGCTCCGATCGGCGCCTCGGGCCGGCTGGCGCAGAGTTTCGGGCTGCTGCGCCGGCAGCACGCGTTCCTGGCCGCGTTCGGAGAGCTTCTGGCGCCGATGCCCTCCACGCTGCCGGGCCGGGTGCCCTCCGGGGTGGAGGATTCGGCGACCCTCCGCTGGGCCCTTCGCTCCGATGGGAACTCCGGATTTGTCTTCATCACCTGGCACCAGCCGCATATGCCCCTTCCGGAATATTCCGGTGCGCAGTTCCGGCTGGACCTCGACGTGGAGACGGTGACGTTTCCTGCCGCGCCCGTGGACGTTCCCGCCGGCACCATCGCGGCGTGGCCGGTGAACCTGGAAGTTGGGGGTGTGCGGCTGCTGTGGGCCACGGCAACGCCGTTGACCGTTCTCGATGCCGACGGTTCGGCCACCCTGGTCCTTGCAGCCGAAGAGGGCATCGAGCCCCAGCTGTGTTTCCACGAGGGGACGGTGCTGGAGGGCCCCGCAACTGCGCTTGGGGGCGACGCCTATGTGGTTGCTGCCTCTGCTCCGGTGACGCTGGCTGCGGCTACCCCCACAGGTTCCTTGGCAATATTGGTGCTGCCCGCCGCATTGGCGGACCAAGCCTGGGTCCTGGATACCTCGTGCGGCCGGGAGCTGGTTCTGTCCGCAGATCCAGTCTGGCTGGATGCCGGAGGCCGGCTGTCTGGAAGGTCTGGGGGAACGCCGCCAGTCCGGCGGTACTCCCCGGAGCCTGGCTGCTTTGAGGACGTGGCCGTCGAAACGGAGGGACTGGAGCCCGCAACCCAGGCGGTGCCGGTGGAGCTTGTCCGCTCCGCGCAGGCCGTTCCTGCGTCCTTCGGCTCACTGGCGGGCCGGGCCGGAGTCCCGGACGATGAAGCCGTCAGCCACTTCGCAGCGGCGTATCGGCTGGAACTTCCGACGGCGGGACCCACCACCGGGGGAGGTCTGGCTGAGTTGGAGGTGGCCTGGGCGGGCGACGTCGCCCGCCTTGTGGTGGACGGAAGGGTGGTGGCGGACCGCTTCTGGGACGGCTCCCCGTGGATCCTCGAAACCAGTGACGTGGGCATCCAGCCAGGTTCCGACGTCGTCCTTCAGGTCCTGCCGCTGCCCAAGGCAGCCAAGGTGGGCGTGCCCGCACCGGCCCAGCTCCGAAGGGATGCCGTGGACGGGGACCTGCTCGCCCTGGACAGCGTGCAGATGGTGCACTGGACTGAATGGCGGGAAGCCCGAGCCTGAGGCGCCCCTCCGGCATAGGATGGACGTTTCGTGACGGAGGGAGCGGATGTGGAGCGGGCACACGGGTTCGCCAACCAGCGGCTGGTGGTGGTGCCACGTCCGCTGGTCCGTGAGGCGCTTGCCCGTCCCATCACCCGGCACCTCGTGGTCACGGACGCCGGCGTCTTCCCGGCCGCGGAGGACCATGGACGCTACCGTCCGGGGGGTGCCGAGGAAACCATCATTATCCTCTGCGTGGCCGGACGGGGCTGGGTGGAAACCGCCGGTACCCGGACCGACGTAGGCAAGGGAACCGCCGTGGTGCTTCCCGGCGGAACCGGCCAGGCACATGCATACGGTGCCGCGACACATGATCCATGGACGATCTGGTGGTGCCACGTGCGGGGCAGCGATGTCCCCGAGCTGGTTACGGAGGCCGGGATACGCCCCGATGGACCCATCATCCCGCTGCTGGCCGTGGACCGTTTGACGGCCATGCTGGATGAGATCATCACGGCACTGGAGAAGGACCAGTCACCGGCGCGGCTGGTGGTTACGGCGGGCATGGCGTGGAAGCTGCTGGCCACGCTGGCGGTGGACCGTCGCGTCCCTGAGAAGGGGACACCGCTGCAGCAGGCGATGAACTACCTGGAGGAACGGGCGGACGGGACCATCCGGCTGCCCGAGCTTGCCGCGCTGGTGGGGGTGTCGTCGTCGCACCTCAGCAAGCTGTTCCGCGAGGCGACCGGCGGGGGAGTGCTGGCCCATCACACAGCCCTGAAGATGGCGCGCGCACGGCATCTGCTGGATACGACCGACCTGACCATTGCGCAGGTGGGCCGGGAAGTGGGCCTGCAGGACCAGTTCTACTTTTCCCGCCAGTTCCGGCGCCTGCACGGGGTCAGCCCCAGTGTCTACCGGGCGGAGCGGAAGGGGTAGTTCATCTTCCAGTCCTGCAGCTAGAGCAGGGGATGGTCCTGGTTGCCCTGTTTGCCGGCCCCGACGGTGGTGCGTTCGACGATCTCCTGCGCGATCGCGTACACCTTGCGGTTCGTATCCTGGCTCAGTTGGCTCATGAGCCCGTAGGCCTCGTCGGCCGTGATGCCGGTGCGCCCCATCAGGATGCCCTTGGCCTGCTCAATGACCGCCCGGTTCACGGCGGACGCGGCCACCGCCTCCGTGGCGAGTTGGTGCCGGTCCGAATGGATTGACGTGGTCAGGTCCACGATTACGCCCCAGACACCGATGGGGGTGGTTCCGTCCAGGATGTAGTCGGCAGAGTAAAGCAGTTTGTGCTGCCGGTCCTTGCGGTCCCGGATGGACACATAGATGGATGACGGCCCGCCGTTCTTGGACACGTGCTCCCAATACGCCTGGACCCTTGGGCGGTCTTCGGGCTCGAGATGGGGCATAACCATGTCCATGGAGGGGACCACCTCGCCCCGCTCATACCCGTACATGCGGTACAGCCCGTCAGACCAGCGGAAGATGCCGTCCTCGAAGTAGTACTCGACAAGGCCGGTGGGGCAGTCGAGGAAGTCGTTTTGGTGGACCCTCCCCTGCACGGGTCCTGGATCCTTGCTGCTGGCTGTCAATAAAGGGCCATTCCTACGTGCGGTACGCGGGCTACCCCCTGCCCGGCGCGAAAACACCAGAATATAGCAATTGGAATGCCAGTTAGGTGTCCAGTCCCGGCGCAGCCAGGTTCACCGGCCACGTGATTCCGTGGTGGCTTTACCCGGTGCGGAACGAAATCAGCACCTTGCCGGACCTGGTGGGGTCTTTGGCAACCTCGAAGGCTTCAAGTGCCCGGGTGGATGGGAATTCGTGGGTGACCACCGGCTCCACGTACAGGGATCCGTCGGCCATGGCGGCCAGGACGTCGTCAATCTCAGCATTGAAGCGGAACGAGCCCACCAGTTGGAGTTCGCGGGTGATGGCCAGGGAGATCGGGACGGGCTGGTCGCCGCTGGGCAGGAGCCCCACCATGACCACGCGGCCGCCGCGCATGGCGCCGCGAAGCGCCGACGCCAGGCCGCGGTGGTTGCCTGAAGATTCCAGCACCACGTCGGCCTCCACGGCTGCGATGGCGTCTGTGTCGGTGGCGAGGATGGTCCCGGTGGCGCCCACCGCCGTCGCGATCTTCAAGGGCTCCTCATGCATGTCGACGGCGATGATCTCCGTGGCGCCCGCCCGCTTGGCAACGGCCACGACGAGGCTGCCGATGGGACCGCTGCCGATCACCAGGACGCGTTTGCCGGCAAGGTCGCCGGCCTGGGCGACGGCATGCCACGCGACGCTGGCCGGTTCGGTGAGGGCGGCGGCGCGCAGGTCCAGGCCCCTGGGGAGCGGCCGGAGCATCCTGGCGGGCAGGACTGAATAGCGGCTGAAGGCGCCCTGGGTGTGCGGGTAGCGCGCGGCGCTGCCCAGGTAGGTGCAGCCCGGCGAAAGGTTGGGCCGGTCTTGCGGGTACCGGACGCCCGTTCCGCCCGGGGTGGCAGGGTGAACGGCGACGTTGGTGCCGACGGCGGGGCCGGAGCCGTCCGCCGCGGCCTGGACAACTGTGCCCACCACTTCGTGGCCCAGCACCAGGGGTGCGCGCAGGATCGATTCACCGGCTGCCCCGTGCAGCCAGTAGTGCAGGTCCGATCCGCAGATGCCGCCGTAGGCGATGTCCACCACGGCTTCGTGCGGCCGGGGGGCGGCCTGTTCGACGGTTTCGATCCGGAGGTCGTTGACGCCATGGACCACGATGGCCTGTCCTGACAGTGCGCTGCTTGTTGCCGTTGCCATGTCAGACCACCGTCGTCATTCCGCCGTCGACAAAGATTGTTTGGCCGTTCACGTAGTTGGAGGCGTCCGAGGCCAGCCAGGTGACAGGCCCGGCCAGGTCCTCCACGGTTCCCCAGCGGCCGGCCGGTGTCCTGCCGAGGATCCATGAGTTGAAGGCCTCGTCATCGACCAGGACCTGGGTCATTTCGGTGTGGATGTAGCCCGGGGCGATGCCGTTGATTTGCAGACCCTGGGAGGCCCATTCGGCCGTCATGGCCCGGGTCAGGTTGCGGAGCCCGCCCTTGGCGGCCGTGTAGGCGCCGATGGTTGGCCGGGCCAGGTCCGACTGGACCGAGCCGATGTTGATGATCTTCCCGCGCTTGCGCTCCAGCATCCGGCGGGCCACCTCGCGGCCCACCAGGAAGGCGCTGGTGAGGTCGGTGGCGAGCACCCGGTTCCAGTCCGCCACTTCCAGTTCCAGCAAGGGCACCCGGTGCTGGATGCCGGCGTTGTTCACCAGGATGTCGAGCGCGCCGAAGGTTGCCTCGGCCTCGGCTACCCCCGCCGCCACTTGGCCTTCGGCTGTGATGTCGAAAGAGACCGCGCCCACCTTGTCGTCACCGAAGATGGCTGCCAGTTCCTTGCGGCTGGCTTCCAGGCGTGCCGCGTCCAGTCCGTGGAGTACGACCGTGGCACCGGCCTGCGCGAGGCCCGCGGCCAAAGCCTTCCCGATGCCCCTGCTTGATCCGGTGACCAGGGCCGTCCGTCCGGTCAGGTCGAATGGTGATGCGTGGTCCATGGAGGGGGCCTCTTCTCGATGTGCGCTGCGGGATTACGTGGTGGTGGTCAGTGGCACTTTACGCGGTGCCCATAGTGGCGATGGCCTGCCGCACCGCGGCCAGGTCCAGGTCGCCCAGGCCTTGGGCCACCACCTCCGCGTAGAGGTTGACGCCGGCCGAAGCCATGGGAGCGGCCGTGCCGGCAGTGCCGGCGCTTTCGAGGACAAAGGAGAGGTCCTTGTACATGAACTTCGCGGGCCCCGTCGGAGTGTAGTCCTTTGCCGCCAGCCGGGGGCCCACGAGCTCCAGCACCCGGCTGGCTGCCAGGCCGCCGGACAGGACCTCAAAGAGGGCGTGGACGTCCATTCCGGAACGATCGGCGAGTTCGGCAGCCTCGGCGAGTGCCGCCGTCGTGGTTCCTACGATCAGCTGGTTGCATGCCTTGGCCAGCGATCCCGCGCCCAGGTCCCCGAGCAGGCGGACTGACGAGCCCATGGCTTCCAGGGCCGGCAGGATCCGGCGGAAGTCCTGCTCCGATCCGCCCGTCATGATGGCGAGGGTTCCCCGCCGCGCGCCGTCCGTGCCGCCGCTGACCGGCGCGTCGAGCACGGAGGCGTTTCCATTACTCGCGTCCGCAACAGTGCTGGCGAAAGCCCGCACACCAACCGGCGACACGCTGCTCATAACCACTACGAGCGTTCCAGGGGCGGGCGGCACCTCCCGCCACGCCTCAAGAAGCCCCGCCGCGGCCTCTTCGATGAATGGAAGGTCGGGGAGCATGAAGATAAGGACGGGTTCATCACGCAGGTCCGTGACGCTGTCCACGCCGGTCCCGCCCAGCCCCTCGAGCGCCCGGACGGCACCGGGGGAGCGGTTCCATCCCTTGACCTGCCAGCCTGCCTTGAGCAGGTTGGCCGCCATGGGGGCACCCATGAGTCCCAGCCCGACGAACCCTGCACGCTTGGGCGCAGGATCCGCCGGGGCGGGCACGGTGGTGCCGCTGCTCACCTGGCATCCTCCACGAGCACCAGGTCACGGCCGTTTGTCTCCGGGGTGAAGAACGTAGTGACGAAGGAGATTGCTGCCAGGACCAGCGAATAAAGCGCCGGAACGAGCCAGGAGTGGTTGGTGGCGGCCAGCAGTGCCACGCCGATCATCGGGGCGAAGCCGCCGGCGAGTACCGCGGAGAGTTCACGGCTGAGGGCCACGCCGGTGAAGCGGTGCTGGGAACCGAAGAGTTCGGGCAGCAGCGCGCACTGCGGGCCGAGCATGGCCTGCACGCCGAGGGCGATGCCCACCACCATGACCACCCAGACCAGGGCGACGTTGCCGAGTGTGACCAGGTAAAACGCGGGCAGGGCGATGACGGCCTGGAAGAGCGCGCCGTAGCGGTAAACGGGAACCCGGCCGTAGCGGTCGGACAGGGCGCCGAAGGCAACCACCAGCACCGCGGCGAAGCCGGCGGCAATCAGCAGGCCCGTGGGGCCGATGAACTTGTCCCCGGCAAAGACCCCCGCCGGCATGCTGATAAAGGAGACCAACAGGGCAGAGTAGATGGACGAGTTGCCGTTTTCGCCCATCCGCAGGCCGATGCCGATCAGTACGTTTTTCTTCGAGTGCTTCCAGATCTGGCCCACCGGGTTCTTCACCACGGCCTTGTGCTTTTCGAGTTCCTGGAAGACCGGGGTCTCCTTGAGCCGCAGCCTGATGAACACCGCGATCGCAATCAGGATGATGCTTGCCAGGAAGGGAACGCGCCACAGCCAGCCGTGCAGGACTTCCTTGTCAGCCAGCGCCATGAGGGCGAAGGTGCCTGCGCCCAGGAGGGTGCCCAGCTGGATGCCCACGAAGGGCAGGGAAGCAAAGAAACCGCGACGGCGGCGCGGGGCCACCTCCGAGATGAGGGTGGTGGCGCCTGCCTGCTCGGAGCCGGCGCCCAGGCCCTGCAGGATGCGCAGCGTCACCAGGAGCACTGCGCCCAGCATTCCCGCCTGGTCAAAGGTGGGCAGCAGGCCGATGGCGCAGCTGGACAGGCCCATCAGGCCGATGGTCAGGATCAGCACCATCTTGCGGCCGAACCGGTCGCCGATATGGCCGAACACCACGCCGCCGAACGGCCGGGCGGCGAACCCGACGCCGTAGGTGGCGAAGGAGGCGATGACCGCTCCGCTCTCCCCAAGCGGGGCAAAGAACAGCGGTCCGAAGATCAGGGCCGAGGCAAGGCCGTAGATGTAGAAGTCGTAGTACTCCAAGGCGGAGCCTACGGAGCTGGCAAGTGTTGCCCTTCGCAGCTGGTCCGGATCGACGACGGCGCCGTCCGTGATGGCCTGCGGTGAGTTAGTACGAGTTGTCACGAAAACTCCCTCTAATGCACTCCAGGCCCCCGTTGGCCTGGTGGGATAGCGACAACACCTGTTGTGCCGGTCACTATGCTGAACACAATACAGCATCCTGAACGGCTGGCAATAGTTTTCAGTTTTGCGAAGGGGTTAGGCGGGGGCGGGCCGCGCCTATCCCATGGGGTTGCCCAGGGAGTGGGCCAGTTCCTGCAGTTCCTTGACCATCTGGGATCCCTGCTCGGGGGTGTAGGTGGCCTTGAGTGCCGTGACGGAGAGCCCAAGGCTGGGACCGTGGGCGCCGCGGGTGGGGACGGAGACGGCGAGGCACACCACCCCGGTGGTCGATTCCTCATCTTCGAAGGCGAAGCCCTGCTCGCGGATCTCCTTCAGCTGTGCCTTCAGTTCCGCGCCAGTGCGCAGGGATTTGGGGGTGAGGACGGGGAGTTCGGCGTCGTCCGGGAACATCTCCTCGATGTCATGCCAGTTGAGCCGGGCGATCAGCGCCTTGCCCACTGCGCAGAGGGAAACGGGCATCTTGTCGCCGATATTGGACGTGAGCCGTACGGCGGGATGGCCTTCGTATCGGGCAAGGTAAATCACGTTCGCGCCGTCCAGCATGGCGATCCGGACCGTCTCGCGGGAGAGGACGGAGGCCTGTTCGCAGTAGCGGTAGAACTCCTGCACCTCATCCATGCGGCCAAGGTAGGCCGCGCCGAGCTCCACTAGCTTGCGGCCCAGGGTGAACTCCGCACCCTGTCTGCTGATCAGGCGTGCTTCCTCCAGGGCCAGCAGGAGGTTGGAGGTGGAGGACTTGGGAATTCCCACCTCGCGCGAGAGGTCGCTCAGGGTCAGCCGTCCGGTAGCCGAGGCAGCGAGGGCGTCCAGTACGGCTGCTGCCCGGGTGACTGCCGGTGCCGGTGAGGAGGCTCCCGGCTTTTCGGATGAAGCGGGGGTATGGGAATCGACCATGATTCTCCTTAGGTCGCCGGACGATGGCTGAGCGTTCAGTCAACTGAACGCTATCCATCATAAAGGCGTCGAGGCCGCCGCCGACGTCAGGCTACGGTGCTGCTCAACGTGCCGATGCCTTCCACCACGATGTCTACCCGGTCGCCGGGTTCCACGGGAACGGCGGTGCCGGGTGCCCCCGTCATCACGACGTCACCCGGTTCAAGGGTCAGCCAGGACGTGACGTAGGTGAGGCACTCGACCACGCTGGAGGGCAGGTTGAACGTGCCGGACCTGGCCCTTGCGGTGCCGTTGACGTGGACGTCGATGGCCGCCTGCTCGGGGTCCGGGAGTTCAGTCTCTATCCAGGGGCCAAGGGGGGTGTAGTTGACGCCGGCCTTGCCCTGGAAGTTCCGCTCGTCCACGGCGTTCTGGTCCACGTTGGTGACGTCGTTGACGCAGGTGTAGCCCAGGACGTGCTCCAGGGCGTTCTCCGCTGTGAGGTCCGTGGCCGTTTTGCCAATCACGACGGCGAGTTCACCCTCCGCATGGACGATGCCGCGATCGCGGGCCGCCACAATGGCATCCTCGGGGCTCGCCACCGTGTGGACGGACTTGTGCCATGCCTGAATGGGCAGGGGATGGTCATTCAGGGTCCGGTTATGGCCAATGCCGATGACGACGGCGGGTGCCACCGGGGCGAGGAATACGGCCTCTTCGTGTGGAGTGGCGTCCCCCGTGTAGCAAAGGGGGGCCTCGAAGGGGTCGCTGACGTGGTGCCACGTGCCGTCCCGTTCGACGGCATGCTGGGCACCTGCTGCTGTATTGATTCTGGCGATACGCATGGGTGCTCCGGCTTAGTAGAAATGCACGGTGTCCACGAGGTGGGGGAGATCCCCGCCGTCCAGGAACGTCCGGAGGTTGCTGCAGAACCGCTCGGTGATCAGCCTGTTCTCCGCCGCGCTGAGCGCGGAAGTGTGCGGCGAGACCATGACCTTCGGGTGGTTCCAGAGGGGGCTGTCCTGCGGCAGCGGTTCCACGGCGAAGACGTCCAGGCACGCGTAGCCCACCTGGCCGTTGTCCAGCGCCTCCAGCAGCGCCTCCTCATCCACCACGGTTCCGCGGCCCACGTTGACGAAGGTGGTTCCGGGCTTCATGGCGGCGAACAGTTCACGGTTGAACAGTTTCTCCGTGTAGGCGGTCCCGGGCAGTGTATTGACGACGGCGTCTGCCGCGGCCAGGAGGCCCGGCAGGCCTTCGTTGTCTGTCACTTCGTCGATGCCGTCAATGGGTTCAACGGTCCGTTTGGTGCCGCTGACCTTCATGCCGAGCGCTTTGGCTATCCGGGCGGTTTCCAGTCCGATCTCACCCAGGCCGGTAATGACCAGGTTGGATCCGTTGACCAGCCGGGTGGGGACCCGGAGTTCGGGCCAGACCTTTGCCGACTGGTCCTGCGCGAGTTCCGCGCTCCGCTTGAAGCCGTTCAGGATTCCCATCGCTGCGAATTCCGCGAGGGGAAGGGCGTGCACTCCGGCCGAGGTCGTGATCTTGAACTTCTGCAGGAGGTCCTGGCTTAGACCCGAAGCCTTGACGGCCCCGCCCGCCCCCGCCGCCATGGCGTGGACCCATTGCAGCTTTGGATTTTCGCGTGCGATCCGGGCCAGCCCCGCAGGGCTCTCGTTGGGGAAGCCGTACAGCACTTCGGCGCTGTTGAGCATGGCCCAGTAGCATTCCTCCTGCTCCTCGCTGCGCTTGAAGGCGGGATCACCGGCATGGTCCGCCGGGAAACGTTCGGGAGGCAGGAGGTCCGGTTCGTAGAGGACGGTGATGGACGGGTCAACGGCACGGATCCGTTCCACGAGCTCAGCTTCGAGCGGGACGGCGATGGCCACGGTCTTACGTGAAGTCATGAGTTCAGTATAGTGGACGGCGTTCGAAAAAATGTCCCTGCATGGGCCGGTGTTCAGGGGCCCGGTTCGTGAAATAGGACTTCCTTCAGGGTTGACCTCGCGGCCTGGTCAGCTCTTGCTGCGGTGGTCGGCTTGTTCTACGAGTTCGGTAATCCAGGGGCGGTGGCCGCGGTGGAACGCCATGCCCTCCGGAAGCCCGTCCATGCTGGGGACAGAGTCCCTGATGTTGATCGTGACGCGTCCGCCAGCCAGCGGTGCATTGGTGATCTGCAGGTCGCCGTAGGATTTTGGCAGCACCGGGTCCATCCAGACTCCGCCGCGGGAAACATGGGCGTCGTAGCGCATCAGGCTGGTCAGCAGCAGGATCGGCGAGGTCGCCGCCCATGCCTGGGGCGAGCAGGCGGTGGGGTAGGGGACGGGTTCGGCAAATTGATCGCGGCTGAACCCGCAAAAAAGCTCCGGTAGCCGGCCACCGGAAAATTCAGCTGCCTCCAGCAGCGCGGTGGAGATCCGCTGCGCTTCTTCCACGAACCCGTAGCGGACCAGGCCTGCCTGGATGATGGCGTTGTCGTGGGGCCATACTGAGCCGTTGTGGTAGCTGGCAGGGTTATAGGCGCCCATGTTGCTTGCCAGCGTGCGGACGCCCCAGCCGCTGAACATTTCGGGTGACATCAGGTGCCCGGCCACTTCCGCAGCTTTGTCGTCGTCCACCAGGCCCAGCCACAGACAGTGGCCCATGTTGGAGGCGCACGCGTCGACCTTTTGCTTGTGACCGTCGAGGGCAATGGCGTAATAGCCCCGCTCCGGGATCCAGAACTCCTCGTTGAACCGCTTCTTCAGGACCGCTGCGCGGTCCGCATATGCGGCTCCGAGCCCATCATCGCCGTCGTCGTATGCCATCCAGGCCCTGGCCAGGTATGCAGCGTAGACATATGCCTGGACTTCGCACAGCGCGATGGGAGGTTCGGCCAGCCGTCCGTCCGCGAAATTGATCCCGTCCCACGAGTCCTTCCACCCCTGGTTGACCAGCCCGTTGGGGTTGAGCCGCTGGTATTCGACGAACCCGTCACCGTCCTTGTCGCCGAAGTCGCGGATCCAGTCCAGGGCGCGGTCCGCGTGGGGCAGCAGGGCGTTGATGGTTTCCTTTGCGAAGCCCCAGCGGCTGACAGCGCCCAGAACGTCGACGAACAAAGGGGTGGCGTCCACGCTGCCGTAGTACGTGGATTTTCCTCCGAGTGACAGCCCACTGGAGACATCCAGCCGGACTTCGTGGAGGATCTTCCCCGGTTCCTCTTCACTTACTGGATCAACCACGCTTCCCTGGCGGTCGGCAAGGGTTTGCAGGGTGCCCAGTGCAAGGGAGGGGTCGACCGGAAGCGCCATCTCTGAGGCCCAGAGCGAATCGCGGCCGAAGATGGTCATGAACCATGGCGCCCCGGCTGCCACCACCACCCGGTCCGGATGGTTCGGGTCCTCGATCCGGAGAGCGCCCAGATCGTCATAGCTGCGACGGAGGGTGCGCTCGATAGCCGGGTTTCCCATCCGCAGCATCGGGATCCTTGCCACCCACTCCCGGCGGCGCCGGTCACTTGGGGACAGCCCGCCCCCCGAGTGGCTGAAGCTTGCCGGACCTGACTTCCCGGTGGCCGGTACGGCGCTGATAAGTGTGGACCATTCCGACCTTGGCTGGACGATGGTCCGGTATGTGATGGTTTCCGGCGTCACGTCCGCACCGGGAGCATTGAATGCGATGTCCTTTTGGACGTCCTTCCACCTGCCACGGATCGCCAGCATGCCCGCGTCAGCGTGCCGGAGCTCTTCCCATTGCCTCTGGATCCTGGCTTCCTTGACTTCGAAGAGGTCAGCGAAGTCCGAGCCAACCACCAGCTGCAGAGTGCATTCGATGGGTTCAAGGGAGAAATTGCGGATGGTGACTTGTTCCCGGATGCCTTCACCCACCTCACGCAGCCGTTCCACGATCAGGGGGCTGTCCGCATAGCCGTCAGAACGCGGAATACGGCAGGCGAAAAGCGCCCGGTAGGGTTCCTTAAGCTCGGCAGTGAGCGGCTCCAGCGGCAGCCCGTTCACTGTCAGGGCCCATTTGGAAACATAACGGGTGTCCTGGACGAACAGGCCATGGGGATGCGCTGGATTGATATCTCCGTTGGGCATGGAGATGCAGAAGGACGAACCTTCCACCAGGGTGACAGTTCCGGCCCCTAAAGGTCCGGCTGCCGTATCAGCGTTCCACCCCGCCATTACCTGTCTCCTTGGGAACTCGACAACCGCTGGCCAGGGGCCATCGGGCCCCTGTTTCTTGACCATGGCGGCTCTCTGCTCGACGCTACGCTTGCTGCGGTTTGGCCGCCAGAGTCCCATGCCGGGATTTTGGAACCCGGGGCCATCTCGTCGATAACATTTCCGACGACAGAACCGAGGCACTACATTTTGCGCTGTTGGACCTTTTGGCTGTTCGTCGGGGACAGGGGTGCGTCGCTGATGAAAAGGGCACCTACGGCTAGCGGAAACCGCCCAGCTTTGACCCGGCCAAGTTAAGTACGTCCTTCAGCATCGCCAGCGCCGCGCCCTTCGGACTGGAGCGGCCCCCTTGCACAGTGATGTCCCCGGCCTCGGGGCAGCTGAAGACCATGGCCTTTTCCGGACCAGTGAGGGAGAACAGCGGGTCGCCGGGCGGCACAGCTTCCAACTGCACGCTGACCACCATGGGCCGGTCCAGGGACGCCCTGGCAACGGCGCGGAGGCGCAGGCCGTTCCCAGTGGCAGCCAACGCCCTGTCGGGCGTGGAAGAATCGATTGGCTCCGTTTCCACCGCAATCCGGGAAACGTCCCAGTCCCACAGGAGTCCGGCGATCAGCCGCACCTTGGTGGCTGCATCCTGTCCGGACAGGTCCGCGGAAGGGTTGGCCTCCGCAATGCCCCGCCGCTGTGCTTCCGACACCGCCGCGTCAAGCCCGGTGCCAGCGGAAAGCTCATCCAGGATGAAGATTGACGTGCCGTTGGGGCAAGCCCGTACGCCGGTACAGCCCATCCCCCTCAGCGCGACGCGGGCCATGTCGGCAGCGGGAAGTGCAGCTCCGGTTGCCCCGGAAATCCGGATTCGGGCCTGGCCTTCCTCCGCAGCGCGCTCAAGGTCACGCCAATGGCTGAGTACATGGCTCTTCGTCGCCGTCACCACATCGACGCCGCTCCTCAACGCAGCAATCGCCTCGTGCAGGACACGCGCGTGGGCCTCGGGTGAAGAAGGCAGCGCCTGGACCAGGATGTCAGCCCGGGTAAGGGTAAGAGTCTCCTCGATTGGCCGCAGAGGCCCCCAGGAAGAGCGCTCCGGCAGTGGGCGGCCGGGCGCAAGGAGAACCTCCGTCCCGTGACCCCGGACCGCGGCGACCTGCAACAAGGAATCCTGCTCCAAAACGGAGTCAACAAACGCCCGTCCCACGGCACCGAACCCGGACAGGACCAGGCGCACGCCCAAAGCCATCTACTTGTTCGTCATCCGGTACCGCTCGATCTGCCGCAGCCGCCGCAGGAGGCTGTCGCGCCGCGGGTGCGGGACGACGTCGGGCGCTTCTGCGGTGAGGTCCACATGCCTGGTGCCGTACTGCCAGAGGAGGAGGTCGTCCAGGAGCCGGTCCGGGCCGGGGGAGTAGCGGTGGTCCAGGGCCTTGCGGACCTCGGTGATCCGGTTGGCATTCAGGAGCCCGGCCAGCTGCATGGTCTGGTTCAGGTCGTGTGCAGCGAGCAGTTCGGCGGCCCAGCCCCAGTCATCGTCCACTTTCCGGTCAACGTGGGGGAGCAGCGTTCGCCAGACGTCGCGGATCCGGTTGGGCGTGAGGGGGGCTGCCCCCTCGCCGTCCATATCCCAGTAGCTGCGGACTTCCTCATACCGCTCGTGTAGGTCAGCGAAGGCGGTCTCCACCGTCTCCAGCATGGCAGCGGTGGCGGTGAACTGCCGGTCGAAGTGTGGCGTCCAGGCGCGGGGATCCTCGGCCTTGAAGCGGATGTCATGCTCGATCTCGCTCCAGGCATGGGCGAAGATGGTGCGGATCTGGCACTCGAAAAAGTAGCTGCCGTTGGGCTGCGCGTCCGGGTTGAAGACCTGCTGGTATTCCTTGACGGCCTCGTTCTGGATGCTCCGCAGGATCAGGTGCCGGCTGGAGTAACCGTAGGTGCCGGACTCGATGGAACCGATGTCCTTCTCGCGGTCCCCGCGGCAGTCGAAAACCTGGCGCTGCCGCTTGATGATGTTGGCCACCACGGCGTTTTCCGCGGGCAGCTTGGTGATGACCCGGATGCCCACCATGTCATTCAGCGTGCGGAACGGGTCCGGGAATTTCAGCAGCCGCCGGCCGCCCGGCTCCAGCGGTTCCTCGGTGCGGGAAATCTTCTCCTTGAAGGACTCCACCGTCTTTGTGCGGCCGGTGACGAACAGCGGCGTCACCTCGCTGTCCTTCAGCATGCCGCGCAGGGTCAGCAGGACGTCGCGGGTGACAAGCTTCAGGGCAGGCCGGACGCGTTCATAGATCTCCACGTTGTGCTGCACAGACTCGCGCAGCGGGGCGTCCAGGCTTTCCCAGTTACTCGGCATGATCCCAGCTTACGGCCGGGGTCCGACACGAGCCGGTCAAAAAGCCCTTACGTTGCGGCCGGCGATGTGGACCCGCGCACCACCAGCGAGCTTTCCAGCGTCAGCTCCTCCTGCTCCAGCTCCTGGCCCTCCATTAGCCGGCGCAGCTGTTCCCCGGCTTTGAGGCCCAGCAGCTTGGCCGGCAGGTGCACGCTGGTCAGGCCGGGGCTGCTGGTGGCGGAGTACGGGAGGTCGTCGAACCCGGCCACCGCCAGCTCCTCCGGAATCCGGACCCCCGCCACGCGTGCTTCCTGCAGCACGCCATAGGCATGCGTATCAGTGGCGCAGACGACGGCGGTCACCCCCTCGCTCTGCCAGTCCGGCCACGCTGCGGCGAAGGCGGCCGCCGCCTCGCCGACGTCGATGGTGGTGGCAGGCATGTGGTCCGCATCCACAGACATGCCCAGTGCAGTGGCCTCGGCCAGGAATGCCTCGCGGCGGATCGCGAAGGTTTCCGTCCCGGTGACACTGTCAAGGTAGGCCACCCGACGGTGGCCAGCGGCGGCGAGGTGGGAGGCCAGCTCCCGGGCCCCCTGCGCGACGTCAAGGTTGACGGCCGGGGCCAGCGATTCAAGGCCGGGCGCGTCCAGCAGGACCAGCGGCCCGGCAACCGAGAGATCGGCCAGGAAACCTGCGTTCGGCGCGTCCACCAAAAGCCCGGCGGGACGGAGGGACATCAGCTTCCGGACGTCGTCGGCCTTGGGGAACTCGCCCGAATCCGTGACGGAAAGCAGCAGCTGGTAACTGGGCCCCAAGGATTCGCGCACCCCGCCGATCACCTTGGCGAAGAACGGGTTGGAAATATCCGGCGCAACCAAAATCACGATGGAACTGACGCCTTTGGCCAGCGAGCTGCCGATCCCATCCACCACGTAGCCCAGCTCGGAGATGGCATCGCGCACCCGGGAAATGTTGTCCTCCGACACGCGGCCCGCCGTCTTGCCGTTGGCCACCAGGGACACCGTTGCCACCGACACCCCGGCCCGGGCGGCGACCATCGCCGCCGTCACCCGCCTCGGCCGCGCGCGCTGCTGCACCTGTTTCCCGGAATCCATACCTCGATCCTATCCGCCGGCGGACTGACTAGGGAGGGCAAGGCGTCAAGCGTTTGACGCGCGCTGATACCCGACCAACGTTAAGCGTTTGACGCAGACCACACAACCCTGCCATGATCGCTCCCGGAAGACAGAAGCCCCTGCCCCGAAGGCAGGCCCCAATGACGTGGAGAACCATCGTGGAACCAGATCCGAAAACGAACCAGCAAGAACCCAGGAAGATCATCCTGGACTGCGACCCCGGCCACGATGACGCCGTGGCCCTCCTGCTGGCACACGGCAACCCCAACATCGAACTGCTGGCCGTCACCACCGTGGTGGGCAACCAGACCCTCGAAAAAGTCACCCGCAACGCCCTGGCCGTCGGCACCATCGCCGGCATCACCGGCGTCCCCTTCGCCGCCGGCTGCCCGCGCCCCCTGGTCCGCAGCATCGAAACCGCGCCGGACATCCACGGCGACTCCGGCATGGACGGCCCCGCCCTGCCCGAGTCCACCCTCGAACTGGACCCGCGCCACGCCGTCGACCTCATCATCGACACCGTCATGGCGCACGAGCCCGGCACCGTCACACTCGTCCCCACCGCCGGCCTGACCAACATCGCCATGGCCGCCCGCAAGGAACCGCGCATCGTCGAACGCGTCAAGGAAGTTGTCCTCATGGGCGGCGGCTACCACGTGGGCAACTGGAGCGCCGTGGCCGAGTTCAACATCATCATCGACCCCGAGGCCGCGCACATCGTTTTCAACGAGAAGTGGCCGGTGGTCATGGTGGGCCTGGACCTCACCCACCAGGCGCTGGCCACCCCGGACGTGGTGGAGAAGATCGCCGCCATCGGCACGAAGCCTGCAAAGTTCGTCACCGAGCTGATGGACTTCTTCGCGCATGCCTACAAGGACGCCCAGGGCTTCGACTACCCGCCCGTCCACGATCCCTGTGCCGTCGCCTACGTGATCAACCCCAGCATCGTCAGCACCCGCAAGGTCCCCGTGAACATCGAACTGACCGGAACGCTCACCCTGGGCATGACCGTCGCCGACTTCCGCGCCCCCGCCCCCGCCGACTGCCACACCAGCGTGGCCGTGGACCTGGACCACGCGCGCTTCTGGGACCTCGTCACCGACGCGCTGGTCAGGATCGGCGAGCCGGGCGCCGGCGACAAAACCAACAAAGGCAACGCGGACGACGGCGGCACGCACGTTGGTGCGGCCCGCACCCAAGACGGGGCAGTCGACGTCGTACGCCCGGACAGTGCCCACCTCACCGCCGGAGGGGTCAAGTAAATGACGACCGCAACCCTGGCTGAAACCAAGACCGGCCGCGGCAACATCGCCGCCCTCATGACCGCGCTGCTGGCCGCCTGCGTGGCGTTCCAGCTCAACGCCTCCATGCTCAGTCCCGCCCTGGTGACCATGGGCCAGGAACTCAAGGCGGACCAGGCCCTGATCGGGCTTTCGCAGACCTGGTTCTTCACCGCTGCCGCGCTCTTCTCCCTGTTCCTGCCGCGCTTGAGCGACATCGTGGGGCGCAAGAAGGTCCTGGTGGGCATGATGGTGCTCATGGCGGTGGGTTCTGTCATCGCCGCCCTTGCCCCGGACATCACGTGGCTGTTCGTGGGCCGCATCATCCAGGGTGTCAGCGGCCCCACCGTCCCGCTCTGCCTCATCATGCTGCGCTCGGCCGTCAGCAACCCGCGCAAGTACGGCACGCTGATGGGCCTTATTACTGCCGTCAACGGCGGCGTGGCGGGCGTGGACTCCTTCGTGGGCGGCTACTTCGCAGAGCACTTCGGCTTCCGCAGCATCTTCTGGCTCATGGTGGTCCTCGCCGTCGCGGCCACCGCCCTCATCCTGCTCCTCGCCGCCGAAAGCAAACCTGCCGCCGGCACCCGGATGGACTGGCTGGGCGTGTTCTTTATCGTGGTGGCCGTGGGCGCCCTGCTGACCGCCCTGAACGAAGGCTCCAAGCTGGTCGCCGGATTTAACCCAGGCGTGCTGGTGCTGGTGCTGAGCCTGGCACTGGTGCTCGTGGCCGCCGTCGCGTTCCTTGCCTTCTGGCGAACCGAGCAGCGTGCGGCCCAGCCCATGGTGGAAACGGTCCACCTGCGCCAGCGCGCCACCTGGGCGCCGCTGCTGACCACCACGCTGACCATGACCGGCATCTTCGCCGTGATCAACGGCATTGTCCCCGCCTACGTCCAGGCCGCTTCCCCGGGGTTTGGCGTGGGACCCACCGAGATGTCGCTGATCATCCTCACCCCGTACGCCCTGCTCGGCTGGGTGGTGGGACCGCTGAGCGGGAAGCTGGCCCCGGTCCTTGGCTACACCAAGGTGCTGCGCATCGGCCTGCTCGGCAGCATCGCCGCGCTCGCCATCATCGGGTTCCTTGGGCTTCACAGCCTGCCGATGATGATCGCCGGTACGGTCTTGCTGGGCATCATGTACGCCGGTACGGTCAACATCATGCTCAATGGACTCGGCGTTGTCCTCTCGCCCGCCGGCAACCCCGGCTTCCTGCCCGGCATGAACGCCGGCGCCTTCAACCTGGGCGCGGGCCTGAGCTTCCTGATCCTGCCGGCCGTGCTGGTGGCGACGTCGGCCCTTGGCGATGCGGCGGCGTCGTACCTGACCGTGGTGGTGGTCGGCCTGGCGCTGACCGTGGCCGCGTTCGCTGCCTCGCTGCTGATCCCCAAACCGGTTGAGGCCGAGGTGGCACCATGAGTGCCGCTGCCGCCGGGGTGGGCCGGATCGTCGTCGTCGGCTCCCTCAACGCCGACCTCACCATTTACTGCGACCGCCTCCCGCAGCCCGGCGAAACGGTCCAGGGCCACGGGTTCGCGGTGAATCCGGGTGGCAAGAGCGCCAACCAGGCCGTCGCAGCCGCGCGCCTGGGCGGCCACGTCAGCCTGGTGGGTGCAGTGGGGGAGGACCCCAACGGCGCCATGCTCGAGGCCTCGGTGGCCGGGGCCGGCGTGGATGTGGGGCATGTGCGGACCTCGGGCGAACCCACCGGTGTTGCCGTGATCGCCGTGGACGCCCGCGGTGAGAACAACATCATTGTCTCGGCAGGCGCCAACGGCACGCTGTCTCCGAAGGACGTCGCCGAGGCCGCGGATGTCATGGAGGGCGCCGCCGTGGTGAGCCTCTGCCTGGAGGTCAGCATGGACACGGTGCTGGCGGCCGCCCAGGCAGGGCACGACGTCGGCGCGACGGTTTTGCTGAACCTCTCGCCGTATGCGGAGATTCCGTCAGCCCTGGCCGGGTTGGCCGACATCCTGCTGGTGAACGCGCATGAGGCCGCGCTGTTCCTGGGTTCTTCGGTTCCCGGTGCCGGGGCCGCTGCCTCTGAGTGGGATGAGGTGCGATCTCGGTTCTCTGAGCGGGGAATCCAGCAGGTATTGGTGACGCTGGGTTCGCAGGGTTCCGTTGTGCTGGACTCGCTGGCTTCGGCGGGTTCACGGGTGGCATTTGTCCAGCCCATGCAGGTGCAGGCCGTGGATACCACCGGGGCGGGTGATGCCTTCACCGGTGCGGTTGCAGTCCGGCTGGCGGCCGGTGATGCGCTCGCGGACGCTGCAGCCTTCGCCTCGGTCGCCGCGGCTCTGGCCACCACCCGCAAAGGCACCCAGGCGGCCTACCCGGAGGCGGCCGACGTCGAACGCCGCCTCCGCACGCCCTAACCCCCCACCCCTCGCCATCCTTGTCTGAGCGCTCCGCACCTTTTACACCCGTCCATTGCTGAGCAGTTGTCGTTTTCAGGCTCGAGAACGACAAGTACTCAGCAATCGATGAGGGGGCGGCGCACTAAGTAAGAGCGTCCAGCGTGACACCGGTGTGCTCGGCGAGCCGGTCCAGCAGGGCGTCCTGGAACTGGGGATCCTGGGTGGCGGGGTGCGGGGTCTGCCGGCGCTGGTGGTACCAGTAGCCGCCGCTGGCCAGCGCCGCCGGGTCGTCGCTGGTGGCCAGCCATTCCTGCGTGCGGTGGCCCAGTTCCAGGCTGTCCGGTGCCGACCGGCCGCCCATCCTCGTGGGCACCCAGCCGGGGTCCACCGCGTTGCTGGTGACGTTCGGAAAAAGCCGGGCCACGGCTGCCGACAGCGCAGTGACCTGGAGCTTGGTGGTGGAGTAGGAGGCCGTCGTCGTCCGTCCTGACCAGTCCAGGCCGTCCAGTCCGGTGTCGCCGCCGCGGTGCATCCCGCTGCTCAGGTAGATGAGCCGGCGGGGGCCGGAAATGAGGGCCGTCAATAGGTAAGGTGCCACCACGTTCACTGGCAGCAGCGCGGGGCCGTTCAGGACACCAGCGTTGTGGATGACGGCGTCAACGCCGCCGATCCCGTTGACCTGGTCGGCGATCCCCCGAACTTCCTGATCCACTGCCAGGTCGCCGACAACGCACAGTGCCCCGCGGTCCAGCAGGTGCTGCACCGCGGGGAGCCGGTGGGAGGAACGGGCGTGCACGATCACCTCGTGGCCGTCCTGCAGGAGCGAGGCGGCGGCGGCCCGGCCCAGCCCGTCGGTGGATCCGGTAATGAAGACGCGTGCCATGCGGGACCTCCCTGGTTTGTGGGTGTTGTCCCTACGCTACTTCTGCCGGCTTTAGTTCATGACGCAGGCCGCGCCCGGCAGCAGCGGGTGCGCTCAGCGGCGTTTGCGGCTCAGGACCAGCGTCAGCAGTCCACCAAAGGCAAGAAACAACAGGCCCACTATCAAAAGGCCGCTGTTCACGCCCGTGTTGGCCAGCGTTGATGGAGTTGAGGAGTAGCCCACTGGCATTGCCGCAGCGGCTGCATTGGCTGCGACACCGCCGAAGGCCAAGAGTCCGCCGGCGAAAGCGGTACCGAACAGGCATCTGCGGAAGGTGCGGTGCATCATGGGGAATTCTCCTGAAAGTTGAATTGGGGCTACTGCTTACCCCGGAAGCTGGCGCGTGCCCGCGCGAAAGCGACGCGGGGAGGGCCTTAACTAGTCAGGTGAAGAGCCGGGGTCGAAGGACACCGGAGAGGGGGCGGTAAGCAAATGGCCCCCGATGGCAGACGTCCCAGCTGCCGGGGCTGGGAAGTGAGGTGAGCTGGTCCAGCCCGAAGCCGCCGGGTCGTCGCCACCGGATAGGCTGCTTCCGCTCGTGGCAGCACTTGGCACGGCAGGGGGAACATCCCACGGCGTGCGGAATGGCGCGTCTTCGGGGCCGGCCTTGAAAAGCGCCGGCGTTACGGCCGCAAGCTTCATCTGGACGCGGCTTTCCGGGCTGGTGCTTTGCAACAATCCGGGGGACTGCGCGGGACCCGTCACGCCCCCGGTGGTCTGTGGCAGTTCAGCAGCTGGGGGAGAGGCAGGTGCGGGCTCCGGAGCGGGAGCCGCGGTGACATCCGCAGTGACGGGAAGGACCGCGACGGGCTCTGCTTCCGGGGCAGCGATGGGCAGGGGCATTGCGTCGATGACCGGTTCAAGGGCCGGTTCAAGGACCGGGTCCAGGGGTGCCAGGACGGTAACTGCCAGCGGAACAGCAGCCCCCACCGTCCCGTCCACGATGCCATCCACGGCAACCACTGCAGGATCCACCACAGCCGCTACCGTTCCCGAGGGCACAAGCTCGTTGGCCGCCGGAACCGACTGCACAACATCCTCGGCCAGGCCGGAGACCTCCTCCGCGGCGGGGCGGAGGGACGGCGCCGGAACAAGTGAAGCAACCGTGGAAGCCGTGGCCGTGGCCCGCCGTCCGGCCCTGCCACCACCGGTTCCGGGGCATCTTTACCCTGGTGGGTAAGGTTGGCGGCGGCAGAATCCAAAACCCCCGGAAGCAAGTCGCGGGAGGGTGAGGAGTCAGCCGACGCGCCCGCGGCCGACAGGGCAATCCAGGCTGCAGTTGCCGCCACAGCGAGCAGGAGGGGCCGGAGGAACGCCCAAGCAATGCTTTCGGACTTCACTTGGTACCCCTCCCCACAGGTGCGCTTCGGCAAGCAATGCTGTCCACCATAAGCACAGGTCAGGTGGCAGGTCCAAATGCGGTGCGGCAGCGTCAGATGGCATCCGTAGGGGCAGCGCGGTTATCGATGGCTGCGGTAAGTTCGTCAATCCGGTCCATCCCGGCGTTGAGTTTTTCGACGGCCGCCCACAGGTCCGGGTGTTGCTCCCGAACCTGTTCCAGGTCCGTGCCGGCCGATCGGAGCGATCCGAGATCGAAACTGACATTGGTGCGTGCACCCGCCACGGCAGCGCGGAGGGCACCGAACGCGACGACGACATCCGCTACCAGTGCACGGTTGCCATTGGTCGCCAGCCAGGCGAGGTCGTCGATCGCTTCGATGGCCCGCTCGCCAAGGACGGCGGAAGCAGCCGCGGCCTCCACGGATGCGCGGCGGATTGCTTCGTCCCGCTCGTCCCCCGGCTCCAGCCGGAAGGCAGCACCGAATGCCTTGGACGCCGAGGCGTCGTCATCTGCCAGTCGAAGGGCTTCCTGCCGCAGCGCACGGGCGCGCTCCCGGATCCTGTCCGGCTCGCCGCCCTCGTCCCCGCTGTAGCCGGCGACCATCGACGTCAGCGACGCCGCCACCGCCAGCATCAGCCCCGTGCCCGCCCCGCCGCCGGGCGAACCCGTTGACTCCGCCAGCGCGCGCGTCCATTCCTCAACCGTCGATTCCTGGGTGGTCACTTCAGGCTTTTCCATACCAGGAGGCGTGCCCACAAAGGCCTCAGGCTAAACGATGCAAGGGCAACGGAACCGCGGACCGCACAAACTGGCCCACTTTTCACGGCCGTGGCCCCGAAAGTCCGCGGCATCTCCGCCGAACCGGGCAGCTAAAGTGGGCCAGTGTGACGCAACGCCACCGCTATGACTACGGCCAGGACCCAACCAGTGGGGCGAACTGTTCCTGCCAGACCTTCCACCCGGTGGGAAACACCGAGGCGTAGTGGTGGTGATTCACGGCGGTTACTGGCGCTCGCAGTACGGGGCAGAACTGGGGGAGCCGCTGGCGAAGGACCTCGCCGAACACGGCATGGCCGCCTGGAACCTGGAATACCGGCGGGCCGGGAACGGCGGGGGCTGGCCCGGCACCTTCCAGGACATCCTCGCTGGGATCGACAAGCTCGCCGCGCTCGCGGAACCGCACGCACTGGACCTGGGCAAAGTGGTGGCGCTGGGCCACTCGGCCGGCGGCCACCTGGCAGTGTGGGCCGCAGGCAGGGACCGGTTGCGCGGGCTTGGGCCTGCGGACGGCCTGCAGATGGAGAATGAGGGCGTCCGCCTCACCGGCGTGGTGAGCCAGTCCGGCGTCCTCAACCTGGCCGAGGCCGAACGCCTGAACCTCAGCAACGGAGCCGTGGCCAACCTGATGGGCGGACCGTCGTCGGACTTCCCCGTGCGGCACCGAATGGCTGACCCTATGGCCGCCCTGCCGCTGGACGTCCCGGTCATTGCCCTCCACGCAGCGGAGGATGTGGACGTGCCGCTGAGCATGTCCACAACGTACGTGGATGCCAGCAGCGTGAGCCCTGTGCCAGCGGAGCTCGTCATGGTGCCGGGCGATCACTTCTCCCTGATCGACGTCACCGCGGAAGCCTATGTGACGTGCCGGGAACTGGTGGGCAGGCTGCTCCGCTGACACGAACTGCTGGCAGCGGCCTATTTCTGGCAGAGTATGAGCATGCTCACAGTGATCGGCGAAGGCCTTGTTGACGTTGTCCAGCGCGCCTCCGGAATCCAGGCCCACGTGGGCGGCAGCCCCCTGAACGTGGCAGTGGGCCTGGCCCGGCTGGACCATCCGGTGCAGTTCATCGGCCGCTACGGCCGGGATGCCTACGGGGATTCGGTGGCAGCGCACCTGCGGGCGAGTTCGGTGATGCTGCCGGTACCCCCGGATGACTTGCCTACCAGCGTGGCCACTGCGCTGATTGACGACGACGGCGCGGCCACCTACACGTTCGATCTCGCCTGGGAGCTTCCCGGCATGGGGGACCGGCTCGGCTTCATGCTGCAGGGCACCACGCTGCTGCACACGGGGTCCATCGCCACGATGCTGAAGCCGGGCGCCACCGAGGTGCTGGCTGCCGTCGAATACGCCCACCCGTCCGCCACCATCAGCTTCGATCCGAACTGCCGGCCCAGCATCATCACGGACGTGGATTATGCGCGGGGGCAGGCGGAGAAGTTCGTCACGCTTTCGGATGTGGTGAAGGCGTCCGACGAGGACCTGGCCTGGCTGTACCCGGGGGAGGACGTGCTGGATTCGGCGCGAAAGTGGCTGGCGCTGGGCGGTGACGAAGGACCGGCAATGGTGGTGGTGACCCGCGGCGCGGAGGGCCCCTGGGGTGTATGCCGCGCCGGCGAAACATCCGTTCCCGCGCCCAAGGTTGAAGTGGCGGACACGGTGGGTGCGGGGGACTCGTTCATGGCGGCGCTGCTGTCGGGCCTGGTGGACCGCGAGCTGGACGGGGCGCAGAACCGGCAGGACCCGCGGGAACTCCCCGTCGAGGCCTTGGCTGAGCTCCTGGAGCACGCTGCCCGTGCGGCAGCGGTCACGGTCTCCCGTCCCGGCGCGAACCCGCCCACCCGCGCCGAGCTGCACGGGGTTGAAAAGCGCGGCGCCGAAAAGGAAGCCTAAGCCGGAATCGACTGCTCCCTAAGTGCCGTTTTGAGGGTTCAAAAGGGCATGTACGCGGCAATCGATGGGTTCTTCTTCGGGCGGGCGTCACAACTGCGGCACGCAGGGGCCGCTTCCCAGCAGCGCAAGCCCCGCCCGGTCGCCGGCGGCGAAGTCCTGCACGCCCTTGTTCTCGGCGTACATGAGCTGGGTGGGATCGTTGACGTGGGCCAGGCCCAGCACGTGTCCGAGTTCGTGCATGATGATGGCCCGCACTTCCGCGGCGCCGTCCGGCCGGCTGGCCATGATGCCGGCGAGGTCAGGGGCGTCCAGGCTGATTTGTCCGGCGGCGAGGACCAGCGGTTGCCCCACGGCTTCCGCGTACCCGCTCCCGCCGAGGCCTGCCACGTTTCCGGCGAGGTCGGGGGTTTCCGTCGGCGTTGACCAGGCGATCAGCACTGGGGCCCAGCGCTTCCCGTAGCGGTCAGGCTGGAAAGCTTGCCGCTGATCGGCCGGCGCCTCCGTAGTGGGTCCGTCGTAGACGAACTGCAGCCCGGAGGCGCGGGAAACTGATGCCACCGCTTCGCTGATTAGGGCGGCTCCATCCGGCAAGGCATTGTCCGGACGCACAACGTAGTGCACGGGGCGGCACGGATCGTACGCTACTAGGGACTGTCCCGCCCTGGGCGACTCCTGCAGCACGAAGGCAGTGGAACCGGTGCTTGCCGGTGGCGTCCCGAGGGGAGAAGGAGCGGCCTCGACGCCGGGCGGCGGCACCTTCGCGCCGGGCAGGTACGGGGCAGCGACAGGGAGGACCACGCGGTCGAAGAGCGTCGGTGTGAAGTACAGGCAGACCACGACGGCGATTCCCAGCATCGTCCTGAACTGCACCGACCGCTTCGGCCGGCGCTCTTGCTTCCTTGGCCGGCGCCGGAATTTCCGCCGGCCAGGCGGGGAAGGGTCAGGACTGCGCCAAGGTGCCGGGGGCTCGGCCTTTCCAAGAGCTTCATCGATGGCCCACTGCGGGATCCGTCCGCTGGCGGAACGGCGGACGTTGGGTGGGAGAAAACCGCCTGGGACCTTCGACAGCGAATCCCTGTTTGTCCCGAAACCGTGCACCGGCAACCCCCAATCCTTCGCCGCCCGCCGCAGGGCAACCCCCTCAGCCTAGCGGCGGGCTTTCCAGCCTTGGCGCCGCAAAAGCACAGGATTTGCGCAAGAAATCAGCGCCGGCACCGAGGCGTAGTGGACCCAGGTAGGCCCGGCTGCGGGGTGCAGGTGGCGCCGCCCACACGCAGCAATGGATGGGGGTGAGAGCTACTCCTTGCCGAGTCCCGCCGCCGAGGTCTTGTCGCCGGACACGCTGTTGAGCGCCCGCAGGTCGAAGATGCCGTTGATGTCGGCCTGCTTGGTAGTGCCGGCAGTCACGCCGTCGGCCAGGAGCTTCTGGTAGGTCCCGGCCAGCGGGTCCACCGTGAAGACGATGTTCTTCAAGGAGCGGTCAATAACGTCGGGCTTGAGCTCGGCGCCGGCAGCTTCCTTCAGTGCCGCGTTGATGACGGTGGCCTTCTCACTGGTGGACGCTGAGTTCAGCCACTCAACCGATTTCACGTGGCCCTTCAGCAGGGCCTTGACGGTGTCCGGGTGGTCCGCGGCGAATTTCCGGTTCACGATCAGGATGGTGGTGGGGAACTCGCCCGGCTTGCCGGACAGCGAACCGTCCCACAGGTCCTTTTCGTCCACCAGTACCTTGGCTCCGGCGGTCAGTACCAGGCGTGAGGCCCATGGCTCAGGCAACCACGCGCCGTCGAGCTTTCCATCCTGGAACAGCTTGAGGGTCTGGGCGTTCTCCGTGGGGTTGATGGCGACGTCGCCGCTGCCATCGACGTTTGTCTTGTATCCCTGGGACGAAAGCCAGGCGCGGAGCGCCACGTCCTGCGTGCCGCCAAGCTGCGGCGAAGCCAAGGTCTTGCCCTTCAGGTCCGCGGCGGAGTTGATCTCCGGCTTGACCACCAGCTGCGCACCACCGGCGGCTGCGCCGGCGATGATGTTGACGGATTCGCCCTGGCTCTTGACGAACGAGTTGATGGCCGGATTCGGTCCGATGTAGGTGGCATCGATGGCGCCCGCGTTCAGCGCTTCGATGGCTGCGGGGCCGGCGTTGAAGACCTGCGTGCTGAGCTTGGTGCTGCCGAGTTCATCGGCGATGAAGCCCTTGCTGACGCCCACCAGTGCGGGGGCGTGCGTGACGTTCCCGAAGTAGCCCAGCTTCAGTTCGGCGGCGGGGTTGCCGGACGGGACGGTCTCCTGCGTGGCGGCAGGGGTGGCGCTGTTAACGGAGGAGGCGACGGCGGCACCCCCGCCAATGAGGGCCAGGACGGCTGCCGCGATCCCAATCTTCAGGCCTACCGAGCGGTTGGGTTTGGCGGACTGGCCGGCGACGATGCGGGTGGAGCCTTGCTGGTTCTGCGGACTGTTGTCCTGCGGGTTTGCCATGGGAAATCCTTTGCTGCGGGCGGATGCTGAGACGAGATTACGGAGCGCCCGGCGGCCCGACAATCGATCATGTAGCAGGCGTTCACGGGGCGACTCGCAGGCTCAACGCGGCGTAGCGGGAAGTCAAAATTCGTAGCGCGACGTCTTGGTTTGGGCTGATAGGCAGCCGGTATCGGCGGCGGATGCGATCAACGCTTGCTTTTCCTGTTTCGCCTGCATTGATTCAGCTGCCGCCTTGGTGGGTACGTGGCCCGCATGGGGATTTTGAAAAACTAGTCAAGGAGACTCTCATGTTGCTTTGGATCGCCATTATCATCGCTGTTCTCTGGCTTCTCGGACTGCTCGCGAACATCGGCGGCGGCCTTATCCACATTCTTTTGGTCGTTGCAGTAGTCGTCCTAATCTTCCACTTCGTCACAGCCCGGAAGCGCGTCTAGGCGGGCAACGTCCGGACTAAGACTTCCATGCAGGAATGAGGTCCCGCCGCTGGCACTGTGCCGGCGGCGGGACCTGCCGCTTTTCAGGCCGCTTTGACCAGGGGGAGTTCGTCCCAGTGCGTGGTGTACCGGGGGGAGCGCATGTCCCGTTTCATGGTCCAGTCCAAACCGGACTTGATGCCCGCGTGCCCCAATCCGATGGCACCCCGCCCGAAACGCCTGCTCACGTCCTCAAGCAGCGGCCCGATCCCGCGTTCCTCATGCCGGTTCTCGAACGGCTTCAGCGGCGGCTGGTTTCCCGTGGGCCGCAGGTCGGTGAGCATCAGGCCCGCCTTGGCATACTTCAGCCCTTCGCGGGTGTGCGGCAACAGGGCGTGCGCGGCCTTGGTGAGCAGCAGCGGATCCGCCGTGGGCATGGGCAGTGAGACGCATACCGAGGGGTAGGCCTGCTCGTTGTCCCTGAACGGGGAGGTGGCAGCGAATGCCGTCAGGACCTTCGCCTGCAGCCCGTGCTTTGAGAGCCTGGCGCTTGCCTGCTGCCCGTAGATGCTGAGCACCTCCCGAAGGCCTGCGGTGGTGGTCACAGGCGTGGCGAAGGAGCGGGAGAAGATCAACTGGTCGCGTCCAATCCGTTCCTCCTCCATGGGGATGCAGGGGGTGCCGCGGAGCTCCAGGACGGTGCGCATCAGGACCACGGAAAACCTGTCGCGGATCACCACGGGGTCCGCGCGGACCAGGTCCAGGACGGTGAAGATCCCCAGGACGTTCAACCGCCTGGTGAGCCGGCCGGCGATGCCCCAGATCTCATCCACGGGCAGGCGGCCCATCAGCGCCTCCCGCATGTCTGCCGGGACCGACTCCCAAAGGCAGACCCCGCCAAAAGCAGGATTGTTCTTGGCCCACTTATTGCAGAGCTTGGCCAGGGTCTTGGTGGGCGCAATGCCCACGCAGACCGGGACGCCCACGTGCCGCCGGACTGCCTCCTTCATCCTGCGGCCCAGGGCCAGCAGCTCTCCCGGGCCGCCCTTCACGCCCAGAAATGCCTCATCAATGCTGTAGACCTCCAGCCAAGCCGAGTACCTGCCCAGCAGTTCCATCACACGGGCGCTGATATCCCCGTACAGCTCATAGTTGCTCGACTTTGCCACCAGGCCCCACTCCTTGGCCCGCGGCGCGAGCTTGAACCAGGGTTCACCGGTGGTGATGCCCAGGGCTTTCGCCTCGGGGGAGCGGGTCACCGCGCACCCGTCGTTATTGGACAGCACCACCAGCGGGCGTCCCTCCAGGGAGGGGTCGAACGCGCGCTCGGCCGAGGCATAGAAGCAGTTGACGTCCACATGAGCGATCTGCGGCATCTGCCGCATCACCATAGGCTTAGCCATGGGACTTCCCAGCCATCACGGCCTCAAACATGGTGCAGGCACCTGGTGGCAACGCCCCAGACGGTCAGCTCGGACAGGGCGGGCACATGGATGTCCGGGTACTTGGGGTTTTCCGCCTGGAGCAGCACCCCGGTGCGGGTGATGCGGAGGCGCTTGACCGTCAGTTCGCCGTCAAGCACCGCGATCACCACGGATCCGTCCTTGGGCTCCAACGCCCGGTTCACGATCAGTTCGTCGCCGTCACTGATGCCCGCTCCCTCCATGGAGTCACCGGTCACGCGGACCACGAAGGTGCTGGTGATGTCCTTGATCAGGTGCGCGTTCAGGTCGATCCGGCCGTCAAAGTAGTCCTGTGCGGGCGACGGAAAGCCCGCCGCCACCGCCACGGGTGAGATCAGCACCGAGAACAACGAGGCACCCGCGTCTATCACGCGGGGACCGACAATAACGCCCACAACACACCTTTATTCGAAAATATGTTCGATAGTTTCAGTGTAGCCCCGGAGGCTGACAACCGGCACTCCTCACGGTCCAGGGCGCGGAGAGGCTAGGCTGGGAGCACTGTCAGCTCTGGGGGAAGCGGATGCGGTTCGTGCGGTTTTGGCTGGTTCCTGCAGCGATACTCGCCGCGCTGACGGGCTGCGAGTACAGCGGCCCGCCGGAGGGGCAGGCGAAGCCGTCAGCCCCGCCGACAACGGCACCTCGGAACCTGGACACCGACCAGGCGCGGGGAGTGGAGTTCCTCATGAACCCTGCGGACGGCGCCGCCAGCCGCTACGCCTTCCGGCCGGTGCCGGCCTCCCCGGAACTTGCCACCGGCATGCTGCAGGGCGCGGACGGGCTGAAAGTGGCGGTCCATTCCGGCCAGCCTTCCGCTTCCGGGCCTGAGGCGGAGCTCAGAGGCACGCTGGCCAAGGACGGGGCAGGCTGTGTCATCCTGCAGTCGGAGGCTGGGGATGATTACACGCTGATCTTCCCCGAAGGAACCAGCCTCGATGGCGAAACACTCCTCCTGCCCGCCGGCCCCCGGCTTGCCAACCGCGACCCGGTAGCCCTCACCGGCAACCGGGTCCCCGCCGATGAAAGCCTGAGCATGTGCCTGAATTATGCCCGGCTCTACTCCGTGGAATCGGCTGCCATCATCCCCTGATGGAAGGGGGCACGTCCGTGATCCAACAGACGCGGGAGGTGCGTTGCGGGGAAGTACGACGACGCCCTGCCGCCTTCCAGCGCACTCCGGCTGCCCAATGACCCACGTAGACTTGCAGGATGCGGCTGGTAGCAAGCGATATCGACGGAACGATCCTCGGGCATGACGGAAAAATCAGCCCCCGCACCGTCCGCGCCTTCCACGCCTGCCGTGATGCCGGCGTCGAACTTGTCTTTGTTACAGGCCGGCCACCCCGGTGGCTGCACCCCCTCGAAGAACAACTGGGCCACACCGGCCGCGTGATCTGCTCAAACGGCGCCGTGGTGTGGGACCTGGAAGCGGACCGCCTGGTCTCCGCCCGTACCCTGGCCATCAACACTGTCCTGGAAGTCCGGCGCATCATCAAGGAGCTCCGCCCGGCTGCGCTGTTCGCCGCGGAGACGCTCACCGGCTTCCATCTGGAACCGGGCTTCATCGAGAACGAGTCCAGCGAGCTGCTCGCCGAATTCACCCCGGCGCCGCTGAAGGACACGCTCACCGGCGAGGACTCTGTGGTGAAATTCCTCGCCATCGTCCGCGACGGCACGCCTGACGACTTCCTCGCCGAGGTGGCTCCCGCTGTCGGACACCTGGCCGCGGCCACCCATTCTTCGCCCGGCGTCGCGATGCTGGAACTGTCCCTGCCCGGCGTGAACAAGGCCGTCACGCTGGCCGAGTATGCGTCCGCCTTGGGCATCGGGGCCGCCGACGTAGTGGCTTTCGGGGACATGCCCAACGACATTGAAATGCTCCGGTGGGCCGGCCACGGCTATGCCATGGCCAGCGGCCACCCGGAGGCCATCCGCGCGGCGGGGCAGCAGGCACCGCATTTTGACGACGACGGCGTGGCCCAGGTTTTGGAGGCCCGCCTCGCTTCCCTGGGCGTCCAGTTTTCCTGAACCCCAGCCTGCCGCATCCGGCGCCACCGTTTTCCCAGCTTCCGCTCACCTGGCGTTTACCTTCCCGCCGTAGCGTCAAGCGTGGAGAGCAGGCACCTCCGCCGGCTCAAAGGGGGTAACGATGGCAAGAAGCACCAAGCAGCACGCAGCTGAGGCGCCGCTCCGCGCAGCAACGCCCGCTCCGCACTGGAAGCAGCTGCGCCAGGGCGACCGGGTCCGGGTCCTCTTTTCGCCCGGCTTTGAATCGGGCGGCGTGGTGGACACCATCACGCCGGACCACACGGCGGTCTGGGTCCACCTCGACGGCGGCCGCGGGCGGACCCTGCTGCACTGCGGTGACGGCGTGGACATCCTTCCCTGCGATGGCTGAACTGCCGCGCTGACTGAAGGCCTCGGGCCTCGGGTACGCTCGCAGTGTGACCCTGCCCTTCTTCGAGCACCCGGACGACGCCGGGCGGCAGCTGCCCATCGCCATGGCCCACCGCGGGTTCTCGGGCGAGGGTCTGGAAAACTCCATGGCCGCGTTCCGCGCCGGCGTTGAACTCGGCTTCCGGTACCTCGAAACGGACGTCCACACCACGTCCGACGGCGTGCTGCTGCTCTTCCACGACGAAACCCTGGACAGGGTGACGGACGGCAAGGGCCGGGTGGCGGAGCTGCCCGCGGCGGAGGTGGCAAAGGCGCGGATCAACGGCCGCGAGCCCATCCCCACCTTCGACGAACTGGTAACCCAGCTTCCCGACGCCCGGCTCAACCTCGACGTCAAGGACTGGGGCTCGGTCCGCAGCACTGCGGCCGCCATCGAGCGGCACCAGGTGCACCACCGGGTGCTGGTCACCAGTTTTTCGGACCGCCGACGGCGGGCGGTGCTCAAGCTGCTCAGCCAACCGGTGGCTTCGTCCGCCGGAGTGGCCTCGAATGCCCTCTTCACGCTGCTGGGCCCGGTACTGCCACGCCCGGTGTTCCAGCGGCTGATGCGCCGGACTCTGCGCGACGTGCACGCACTGCAGGTACCCGTCCGCTATGGACGGATACCTGTAGTCACTGCCGGCTTCATCCGGCGCGCCCATGAGCTGGGCCTGGTGGTGCACGTATGGACCATCAATGAGGAGGCGGAAATGCGCCGGCTCCTCCACCTTGGCGTGGACGGGATTGTCACGGACCGGGCGGACCTGCTTCGCGACGTGCTGCGGGCGCGCGGCCAGTGGCGGCATGCGCCCGGGCCGGAGGACCCGGCCGGCTGAAGCGCACCCGGCTTATCCAACCTGTCGGGAGACTTAGCCGCGGTCCGCTTCGGTGGGCGCTGTCGCATCGCCGGCCAGGCCGCCGTCGTCCGACGCCTCGTTCTGCTTTTGGTCGTTCCGGGCCATGTCGCTGTGCGCCCTGTCGTTGTCCGTCTCATCAATGTCCCCGCCCAACGGGCTGTTGGACACCGGGGCCGGGGCGGCCCCGGTCTTGAGGCCTGGAGCCTTCTGCTTCTCCGCCTCCATCGCATTCGAACCCTCACTCAGGGAAGAGTGCACTTCAACGTCGTCATTGGGGTCCGCCGGATTCGGAACATCCATCTTTTCCGTCGGCTTGGATGTCCCGGCCAGGTCCTCCATCGCGTTTTCCGCTGCCTTGCCGATGCTGTCGCCGATTCCCATCTGACTGCTCCTTCCGACGTCGTATGCCGGCGCCCCAGCGGCTAACCGGCCCTACTCCTCCAGAATTATCAGCATGCTTACAATTAGTCCAGTGCTGGGGAACCGAACCGCAGCCGGAGAGGAAGGAATGGCAGCATGAGCACTTACCATCCGGAAAATGACCCCGCGAATCCCGACCGTCCCGGGAAGGACGATGTTGGCGCCGCCCAGCCCCACCTCGCTGAGCAGCGCAGCAAAGAGTCGGGCGGATCGCCGAACCCCGACCCTGCGGAGGGCAACGTCACCGGCCTGGAGCCGGGCGGGGGAGTTCCTCCCGGGGAGACCCCGCCCGCCGAGGACCAAATGAGCAGGGACCAGGGCCACTCCGAATAGTGCCTGGGTGGGCAGCGGCTGGCGGCTTTCGGTCCGCCGGCCGCTGGTCCATCGTCACGACGCCGTTGTGCCCCGCTTCTTCTGCGACTTGCCCGGGCCGGCGAGGTGTCGCTCCAGGCCGTCCATGTCCAGGCGCGTGTTCCAGTTGGCCCAGTCCTCGGGCCGAACGGACGGCCGGCCCAGCAGGTAGCCCTGGCCGGCGCTGATGCCAAGCTCGGTGAGGGCCTTCAGTTCGCCCACAGTCTCGATGCCTTCCGCCACCAGAGTCACACCAATCTGCTCGGTGAAGTCCACCAGGCACGACGCAAGGGCGTGCTGCAGCCCGTCCTTGTCCACATCGGCGATGACGTTGCGGCCCACCTTGAGGAAGTCGGGCCGCAGGTGGATCATGCGGCTCAGTGCCCCTGCGCCGGTGTGGGTGTCGTCGACGGCGATCCGCAGCCCCTTTTCGCGCAGCGGATTAATCGCAGAAATAAATTGCAGGTATTCCTCTTCCGGAATATCCGCGGTCAATTCGAGAACCACCCTGTCGATGGGAAGCTCGATGTGGTCGAACAGCTCCGGCAGCCGCGGGTCCGTGCAGGACGTGGGCGAAATGTTCAGCGAAACATATAGGTCTTCCGGCAGGGTGCGGGCCGCCGCGGCAGCGGAGCCGAGCGCCGAAAACTCAAGGTTTGCCCCAAGGCCCACGGCGGCTGCCTCGGCGAACCACAATTCAGCGGCGGCTCCGTCGTCGCTGACGAAACGGGAGAGAGCCTCTGCACCCACCACGGTTTTTCCTTCGAGCCCATAGATCGGCTGGAAGGCGGTCATCAGCATCTGGTTATCGAGCAGGGCGCTTATCCGGGACATGCTGCGGATGGCGTCCAACTGCTCTGCGAACTGCGGTGGCAGGGCGGGCGGGGTCAGGCGCATTTCCCTGGCCGTTTGCAGCGTCTCCACCGTATTGGCATCACTGCGCCTGGTCTCAAGCAGATACTCCAGCAGCGCCCGCTCCGGCACGCCGGGATTTTCGTCGAGGCTGTTGCTCAACCGCTGCCGGACAGCCGCTCCCGCAGGATCCGTATCCGCCAGGACAGCGGCGATAATTCCCCATGCCTGTACCCGAACCGACATTAGCAACGCCCCCAGTTGACGAAGTAATGACCCAATGGCCCAATTATGTTCAAATTTCCAAACGCCTTATAAAAGTACGGTGCCGAACGACCCTGAATTCCGCGGCAGCGACGAACCGGACACCGCACGCTGATCGTATAACGGCGGCTCCAAAAGCGCAGTAGTTTTGCGCTACTGGTTAGCGCTTTCCTGCTGGTCAGCCAGCAGATCCGGGATCTGCTCCGGCGGAACGGGACGGCTGAAGTAGTAGCCCTGGGCACTGCGGCAGCCCAGGTCCCGCAGGATCTGCGCCTGCTCCGCCGTCTCAACGCCTTCCCAGACCGCCTCCAGTCCGCAGGCTCGCACCAGCTGCAGCACCGCTGCCACAAGGGCGGGCTGGCTGGGGTCGCTCTCAAGGCCAGTGATCAGCGATCTGTCCACCTTGACCCGGTCCACCGGCAGCCGGCGGAGATAGCTGATGGAGGAGTAGCCGGTGCCGAAATCGTCGATTTCAATGCCCACGCCCAGGCCGCGGAGCCCGCCCAGCGAATACCGGTCCAACTCGTTGCCTTTGACGATGGCCACTTCCGTCAGTTCCAGGACCACCTGCTCCGGCTTGACCCCCGTGTCTTGGAGGGTGTTCCGCACGTCCTCAATGAACTGCAGGCTCTGCAGGTCGGTAGCGGAAATGTTGATGCGCACCGAGAAGGTGCTGTCCACCAACTCGGCGTCTGTCCAGCACCGGAGCTGCTTCACCGCGGTCTGGAGCACCCACAGGCCCAGTTCCGAGATCAGCCCGGCTTCCTCGGCAAGGGGAATGAACTCGTCAGGCATGATGAAGCCGCGGGTGGGGTGGTTCCAGCGGACCAGCGCCTCCACGCCTTCAATCCGTCCGGTACCAAGCTCCACCACCGGCTGGTAGTGCAGCGTCAGCGCGTCGTCCTTGATGGCGGCCCGCAGGTCGTCCACCAACTGGCTCCGGAGCCGCCGCATCAGCAGCAAGGCCGGCTCGAACCTGTGCAGCTTGTTCTGCCCCTCAGCCTTGGAGGCGTACATGGCGACGTCGGCCTCCATCAGCATGTCCTCCGGGGTCTGGCCTTCGCTGCCCACGCTGAGCCCGATGCTGGCACCACAGCGCACGCTGCGGCCGGGCAGTTCAATCGGGTCATTGAGCGAGGCCAGGATCCGGTGTGCCACCACCGCAGCCTGGTCCGCCGACGCCGACGGCATGACGATGGCAAACTCGTCCCCGCCCAGGCGGGCAACGACGTCGGATGCCCGGACGGCGGTCCGCAGCCTTTCGCCCACGGTCACCAGCACCTGGTCACCCGCGGTGTGCCCCATGCTGTCGTTAATCGACTTAAACGCGTCGAGGTCCATCAGCAGGATGGCCGGACCTTCTGCCGGTTCCCGCTCCGGCCCCGGGCGCGCCTCCAGGGCGGTGCGAAGGGCTTCGATCAGCGCCGAACGGTTGGCCAGGCCTGTCAGCGGGTCCTGCATGGCCATTTTTTGCATCTCGAGGTGTGCCTCGTGCAGGAGCTGGGTACGGACCTGGACCCGCTGCTCGAGTTCCTCGTAAATGACCTGCAGATCCTCGGCCAGCAGGTTGGTGCCCATGATGATGGCATCCAGCTCATCCCGGGCAGGTGAGACCTCGATGCGGGAATTGAGGTCGCCGGAGGCAAGCCGGACAATGCCTTCCAGCAGCTGGGAAAGCCGGGGGTCGTCGTCGGCAAACATGGCAGTCCTCCTTCGGCGCCTAGTTGGCCTGCACGCGGTCGGTCCCAAGGGGGAGGCAGACGGTAACCGTGGTCCCGGCGCCCAAGGTGGAGTCGACGTCGATCCGCCCGCCGTGGCGGTCCACGATGTCCTTGGAAATGGCAAGGCCCAGCCCCGTCCCCGGGATGGCGCCATTCATGGCGTTGGAGGCGCGGTAGAACCTGGTGAAGACGTGGTTGATTTCATCACTCGAAATGCCAATGCCGGTATCAGCGATCCGCACGGTGGCCCACTTGGAGCCGTCTTCCGCCGCGTGGGATTCGCTGCCCACCTCGATCCTTCCGCCCTTGGGCGTGAACTTAATGGCGTTGGACACCAGGTTGGTGAATACCTGCTGCAGCTGCACCTCGTCGGCAAGGATTTCCGGATCCTCCGGCACCGGGTCCACGTCGATGGTCACGTTTTGCAGTGTGGCCAACGGCCGGAGCGCCGCGGCCACGAGGTCCAGTGTGTGTCCCAGGCGGACCGGTGCCAGGTGCATCTCCGTGTTGTCGAGGCCGCCGCGCGAGACGCTGAGCATGTCCTCGATGAGCGTCCGGAGCCGTTCGGTGTTGCGGACCACGATGTCCAGCATCTGGTGGACTTCCCTGGACACGGGGTGCTCGGTGCTTTCCTGGATCATGTCCAGGTACGCCATGATCGAGGTCAGCGGCGTGCGCAGCTCGTGGTTCACGGTGGCCAGGAAGTCTGTCTTGGCTTTATCGAGTTCGCGCAGCTGCTTCACCACCTGCTGCTGGCTGCTGATCAGGTGGCTTTGGATCAGCCCATAGGCGGCGTTGCCTGCCACGTGCTGGATCAGCCCCAGCTCGGCGTTGGACCACGTGCGGGGCCGGTCCATCGTGGCGATCCAGATGATGCCCAGGGAGGAATTTCCTTCGCCGATGGGCACAGCAAGGGTGGAGGCGGCTCCGGCGACGGCCGCCGCTGGCTTGTCATCCGTCCTGGGCTCGGCCTCGTTCCCCTCGGCAGAGAGGGTCTCGGTCCCCGCCCAGAGCGTGTCCGCCATGGCGCGGGCTTCGTCTTCGCCGGGAAGGGCGTCCGGGGGCAGGGCCGCCAGGCCGGGTCGGTGCCACTCGGCAGTGATCGCCGGGACCCGGTGGTCCTCGAAGGTGGCCAGGACAACGTGGTCCGCCTTGAAGGTCCGCCCGAATCCGGCGACGACGTGGTTTGCGATCTCCTGGGGATCGTTGGTGGCGCGCACCGCAGCCGAGACCTCGCGCAGTTGCCCGCGCAGCCCTTCGGCCTCCTGCCGGGAGGCGCGGCGCCGGGACACCTGCTCGATCAGGACGGAGGCGCGGTGGACCAACTCCCTGGGCGCCGGCGGCTTGGTGATGCAGTCGTGGACGCCTGACGCGTTGGCCGCGCCGATCTCCTGGGGGTTGTCCAGGTCCACCATTACCAGGACGGGCGCGGCGGAGGGGGCGTTTGGCAATGCTGTGGACAGGACAGCATCGGCGACGATGACGGAGGGTTCGGTGGTGTCCAGCAGGGCGGCGAGGCCATCGGCGTCGGTTGCTTCGAAGACGCTGTATCCGGCTTCGCGCAGTGCCCGGGCGTTGATGGCCAGCCGGCCGGCGTCGGGATCGGCGACGACGGCGGTGCGGGGCAGGAGGACGTCACTCGGCGCAGCCGTCACAGTGCTCCCTTCCCTCCCAGTTGAGTACATTCTAGGGGGATGGCAGCCTGGCGGGTCTACCAGGGAGGACGCCCGTCCCACCTCTGCCGTTTCCGTCCCGGTTCGCGCGATGTGCGGCGTGGCGCGCCGTAATCCAGCCCAACGTGCCGCGGCTCCCAGCAAGGGAACATATATTTGAGCCGTGTCCCCAACAAAGTCATCCTCCTCGGCCTGGCAGAAGTACCTGATGATCCCCAAACTCGTCAGGCTCTCGCGGAACGCCCCGAAGGACCGGCATAAGGCATGGGACACCTACTGGGCCGGCATCACCGCCACGGGCCCGGGCGGGCAGGTCCTGTGGGACTCCGGCAGCGACCATGAGTTCCTTGGCTACAAGGACGGTCTCCTGCGCTACCTCGATCCCGCGCTTCCCGTGGTGGACACCGGCTGCGGGCACGGCAGTTTTACCCGCGCACTCGCCGGGATCTTTCCCAGGGTCATTGGCGTTGATGTGTCGCGGCACGCCATTGCCAGGGCGCGCGCGGAGTCGGCAGGCAGCAGCACCGCAGCATTTGAAGCACGGGACATGACGGCGGATGGTGCCGGTACAGCCCTGGCACGGTCCATTGGCGCCGGCGATGACGGGGCCAATGTTTTCATCCGCGGCGTACTGCACGTCCTCGACCCGGAGCACCAAACGGCACTCGTCGAAAACTTGCGGCACCTTGCCGGCCGCCGCGGCACGGTCTTCATGGCCGAAACCAATTTCCAGGGGAATCCGGTGGAGTACGTGTCCCACCTCGGAGCCACCACCCGCGGCATTCCGGCGCCATTGGAACTCGCCATCCGCGGACTCCCCATGCCGGGGCACTTCGGGCCCGAAGAGCGCGAACGTGCCTTCCCGGCGTCGGCATGGGAACTGCTGGAGGATGGCCACGTGGCCATTGAAACCAACCCCGTGACCGGCGTCCCGGGACAGGACCGGGTGCCCGGCTACTACGCGGTGGTCCGCCCGCTCCGGTAGTCGCCCTGCAAGTAGAGCAGCCCACCAGCGGCAGCATTTCGCCGGTCCCGCAGATTTTGCCCATCTTCCGCAGGCAGGCCGCAGAGTGTCTTCCGTCCCCTTGACAGCGGGTCCTGTCCGGAGGCTCCATGGTAAGTAGACTTACTAGTTAGCCCGGGGTGAAAGGAAGGCGGGCATGGCAGAAGACAAAGGCAGCAAGAACCGTGAATCGGATGGAAGCGGGGACGAAGAGGGCCTGGGGGCCGGCCCGGAGGGCGGGAAGATACGCCGCGGACCGGACTCCGCAAAGTCCCTGAAGTACTCGCAGGAAGTCACCTCAACCGAGGATGAGCCGGAGCGTGAAGGCCGCAGCCTGGCCACAACGCACCACGAAGTCATCAAGCAGTGGGCGGAAGAGCGCGATGGCGTGCCCGCCACAGTGGAGGGCACGGAACACGGCGACCATCTCGGCGTATTGCGGATCGACTTCGGTGGCAAGGACGACAAGCTCCGCCACGTTAGCTGGGAGGAATGGTTTGACACTTTCGACTCCCGAAAACTCAACTTCATCTACCAGGAACAGCGCAGCGACGGCACCCAATCGAACTTCTTCCGGTTGGAAAACCCCAACCGGGAAGACGCCTAAGCCGCACCCGCGCCCCAGCGCTTGACGCGCGCCGGATCATCCTCCGGCGCTACCCGCCAACCGCCAGCGCAAGACCTACAGGACATATCATGAGCAACCTGATTCCATCCGGCGCACTGCGTCGGATGCTGCTGCCCCCCACCTACGGACGGCATGTCACCTCCGCCACCGAGTTCACCGTCCTTTCCGTGGAGGTGTGGGCCTCCGGCTTGGTGGTCAACATCCATCTGCCCTCGGACAACGCACCCGAACCGCGGCTCATCCTGCAGGACCACTTTGGTACCGAATACACCCTGCGGGAATCGGCCGCCATCGGTTCCCGCAATCTTCAGGTGTTCAGCCCGTCGGTACCGCCGGGCACCCGGAGCCTGACCATCAGGTCCGCAGACGACTCTGACGGCCGTCCCGTGGTGACCTTCGCCGTCCCGCTGATGGCCGTGCCGGAAACCGCTGATGATTCGGAGGCGGCGGGCCGCGAGGACGCGGCCGAAGCCGCCAGCGAGTCCTATCAACCGGACATGCGCCGGCCCGCCTGAGCCACCCCCCGCCTGACCCGCCCGCCCGCCTGAGCCGCCCGCCGCCTAACCCGACGACCGTTAACCGAACGCACCGCTCGACCTAACGAAAGGCCTGCCATGCCGGATACCAGCAACTTTGCCCCCACCACCGCCATCGTTACCGCATCCGATTCCGGGATCGGCAAGGCCACTGCCGTGGCACTCGCCCGCGCCGGGATGGACGTCGGCGTCACCTGGCAGTCGGACAAGGAGGGGGCGGAGGAAACTGCTGAGGAAATCCGGGGCCTGGGGCGCAAGGCTGTGGTCCGGCAGCTGGACACGACTGAACTGCGCCACGCGGCAGGCGTCATCGACGAACTTGCCGAGGAGCTGGGCGGACTGGACGTCTTCGTCAACAACGCGGGGACGGGGGCAAGCACCAAGTTCCTGGACATGGAAATCGACGACTGGATGCAGATCCTGGACACGAACCTCAACGGCGCGTTCGTCTGCCTGCAGGCTGCGGCACGGCGCATGGTCAAGGCAGGCAAGGGCGGAAGGCTTGTAGCGGTGTCCAGCGTGCACGAGTTCCAGCCGCGTGTGGGCTCATCCGCCTACGACGCCTCCAAGCACGGACTGGGCGGCCTCATGAAGACGCTTGCCCTTGAGCTGGGACAGTACGGCATCACGGCCAACACGGTGGCCCCCGGCGAGATTGCCACCCCGATGACCGGGCAGGAGGACCAGGACCCGACGACGGCGGAGCGGCCCGGGGTGCCGCTGGGCCGGCCGGGAAACGCCTGGGAGATCGCCAACGTCATCGCGTTCCTCGCCTCGCCGGCCTCCAGCTATGTCACCGGCGCAGGCTGGGTTGTCGACGGTGGCATGCTGCAGATGGGACCGCAGGCGGGTTCGCACATCACCAGCCACGACTGGCGCGAAGCCTAAGCGACCCCTGCGGGAAAGTCCACATCCCGGATTTGGCAAACGCTTTCCCGTGCCGTGCTGGCATGATGGACCGCATGCGCATTCTTATCGCTCCCGACAAGTTCAAGGGGTCCCTGACGGCAGCCGAGGCAGCCGCGGCCATCGCCGAAGGGGCCCTGCGGGTGTACCCGGACGCCGTGGCTACCCAGTTTCCCATCGCTGATGGCGGGGAAGGCACCCTGGAAGCGGCCGTGGCGGCGGGCTATGAGGAGCGGCTGAACGCGGTGGTTGGCCCCATCCTGGCCCCGCTCGGTGCCGCCTGGGCTATCCACAAGGGTGACGGCAAGGTGACCGCCGTGATCGAGACGGCCCAGGCGTCGGGCCTGGCCGACATGGAACCGATACCGGCCAACTCATTGCGCGCCCACAGCTACGGCTGCGGCCAGCTGATCGCGGCGGCGCTGGATGCCGGAGCCACGGAGATCGTCCTGGGCCTGGGCGGTTCGGCCATGACCGACGGCGGCAGCGGCGCCCTGCGCGCCCTGGGCCTGAAGCCCCTGGATTCCGCCGGCAACGTGGTGCCCCTGGGCGGCGGTTCGCTGGCCGATGTGGTTGCCCTGGACACGAGCGGGCTGGACCCGCGGCTGTCCGCCACCACCTTCCGCATCGCCGTCGACGTCCGCAACCCGCTGTACGGTCCCACCGGCGCCGCGCACGTCTTTGGGCCGCAGAAGGGTGCGGACCAGGACGCCGTGGAAATGCTCGACGCCGGGCTCCGCAACTGGGCGTCAGTGCTGCGGGAGGCGACGGGCCGGGACGTGAACGTACCCGGCGCGGGCGCCGCCGGCGGGTTCCCGGCGTCGTTCCTTGCCTTCACCGGCGCCACCCTGGAAGGCGGCTTCGCGCTGGTGGCCGACCTCACCGGACTGGCGGACCAACTGGGCCAGGCGGACCTGGTGATCACCGGGGAAGGATCCATGGACTCGCAGTCCCTCACCGGCAAGGCCCCGATCGCGCTCGCCGACGCCGCCCGGGACCGCGGAATCCCTGTGATCGTGGTGGCGGGCAGGATCCTGGTGACCGTTGAGGAACTCGCCGGTCACGGCGTGGAGGCGGCTGCCCAGCTGCTGGACGTGGCATCCAGCCCGGAAGACGCCGTGGCGAACGCCGGCAAGTACCTGGCCTGGGTTACAAGCCAGGTACTCGAGGGCGCCTAGCCGACGATCGTGGTGTTCCGGCGCCGCCGGAAGATCAGGATGGCGATCGCCACCAGGACGGCCACGCCCGCAATCACCCACGGGGTGTAGTTAAGGCGCGTGTTCTCATTCTGGGCCGACTCCCCGGTGCCGGGGTTGGCCGGGCCGGTGGACGCGGTATCCCCGGGAGAAGGCGTGGGAGAAGTGCCTGCCGCCCACGCAGCGCCTGTTGATCCCGAGGCCACCTGTTCCGGGACTGCCTGGCTGGCGGCGGATGCCGGTGCCGCCGCAGTTGCCGCTCCGGCCGGCAGGGCCGGGGCGGCCAGGAGCAGCAGGGCCAGAAGGGTGGTTCGCACAAAGGTTCGCATACAGTCTCTCCTTTTGGGTGGGGCTGGTTGGATTGGTGCTGGATTTGTTGGGGTCTTCAGGCGCCGGTTTCGTAGTGGGGTTCGGCGACGGGCTTTGATTCCGGGGACCCCTTTTGCCGCAGGTAGACCGAGGCGCCCACCAGGACGCCCACGGCCAGGAATTCGCTTTGCCAGTTCTGGAAGGACTCGAACCAGAAGCGGCTGCTGCCCAAGTACTGCAGGAAGGTTATGGCGGGCTGGCCGTGGCTCTGCTGGTCCTGGTTGTACTCGTCCACGCCTCCGGCGGCGTGCAGGACGAAGGATCCAAGGAAAAGGGCGAAGAGCAGGATCGACAGGGAGTTCTCGTACAGCTTGAGCACTGCACCGCCCCGCCGCACGGGCCACGGCGTGGCCCTGCTGATCGCCGCCTGCTGCGGGTCCTCGTCCTGCGCTGCTTTCTTTCCTATCGGCTTGGACTCACTTGATCCTTTTTGGAACAGGAAAACCGTGAGGACCACGTACATGGCCATCTGCAGGAACTCGGATTCCCAGTTCTCAAACGTAGCCTCGACGAAAGCGCCGGTGCCCAGGAACTGGAGCACGGACACCGCGGGTTCGCCGTGGGCCTGCTGGTCCTCGCTGTACGATGCGGCGCCGGAGAGGACCATGCCCACGAAGAACACCAGGAAGCAGGCCAGGTTCGCAACCAGCAGTCCGTGCTCTTTCGCCCATTTACGCATGTCTTAACCCTCCTTCGCGGCGGCCGGGGGAAGCGCCCTGCCGCTGGCCAGCTTGTTCAGCCGAAGCGGGACGAACACCAGCATGACCACCATGACGCCCAGCAGCGCCCCGCCTGCGGCGACCCCCGCGGACCGGCCGGCCGCGACATCGAACACCAGGGCGGCAGTGCCGGCGCTCAGCAGGGCGATGCCGCCAAGGGCAATCTTGGTGATGGTATCGGCGCTGGAAACCAGCATCTCCTTGAGCCGCTTCCGGAAGAGCCGCCGGTGCACGCTGACCGGAAGGAGGATGAAGGCGGTGGTCAGCGCGGCGATCACCACGTTCGTGAGGTAGAGGCCAACCTCCCAGTCGTCCAGCTTTTCGAAGCGCTGCTGGAACGGCAGCGTCAGCAGGAAGCCGGCCAGGATCTGCACCCCGGTCTGCAGCACGCGCAACTCCTGCAGGAGTTCCGCCCAGTTACGGTCCATTTGCTCTTCACGGGTCTCATTCCGCCCCGTCCGGCCCGTATAGTCCTCAACTTCAGACATGCGGCTCTCCTTCCACTCCGGCCACGTCCAGGCCTTCTTTCTACTCCTCCCATACCCAGAAACAAGGCCGGCCGTTGCGCCTGCGACGACATTTGATAAGTTTACTGATTATTACCTTGGAGTGGTGGACTTGTTCCGCCACTCCCGATAGCTTCGAAGGGCCGGAGCGCGGCGGTGCTCTTCCCGACCGAACAGGTCAACCGACACAGGCAGGCGGACTATGAGCGACACGGACAAGCAGACAGACCAGCCAAAAGATCCGCGCGGCGGCTACCACTCGGGTCCGTTCCCGGAGCAGGAACAGAAACAGCCCGGACTCACTGCGCCCATGGACCCCAAACCGGACCACGGGGAGCACAGCTACAAGGGGAACGGCAAGCTCGAAGGGAAAGCCGCGCTCATCACCGGCGGGGACTCCGGCATCGGCAAGGCCGCGGCCATCGCCTTCGCCCGCGAAGGGGCCGACGTCGCCATTTCCTACCTTCCAGAGGAGGAAGACGACGCGCAGGACACCGCAGAGTGGATCCGGAAAGCCGGCCGCCGCGCACTCCTCCTTCCCGGCGACGGACGCGAAGAGGAATTCAGCACCCGCATCGTTGAGGAGACCGTATCTGAATTCGGCCGCCTCGATGTCCTGGTGCTGAACGCGGCATACCAGAAGAACCGCGAGAGCCTGGAGACGCTTCCCACCGAGGAGTTTGACCGGGTCTTCCGGACCAACCTCTACTCGCTGCTGTGGTCGGCGCGGGCTGCGGTCCCACACCTGAAGGCGGGGGCCTCGATCATCACCACGGCCTCCATCCAGGCCTTCAACCCCTCGCCCGGGCTCATCGACTACGCCATGACCAAGGCGGCGCAGGTGGCCTTCACCAAGGCCCTGGCCCAGGAACTGGGACCCAAGGGGATCCGCGTCAACGCGGTGGCCCCTGGTCCCATCTGGACGCCGCTGATCCCCGCCACCGAGTGGCCGGACAAGCTCCCGTCCTTCGGGCAGGACACACCCCTGGAACGCGCGGGGCAGCCCGCGGAGCTCGCGGCGGCCTACGTGCTGCTTGCCTCCGAAGACGGCTCGTACATTTCCGGGGCAGTCCTGCCGGTCACCGGCGGTAAGGGGCTGTAGCCCCCAAAAGTTCACCAGGCCAGCACCATCGGCAAAGCACAACAGGAGGAACCATGACGCAGGAAAACCAGCAGGCTGAACCCGAGACCGCTCCCGGCGGCTACGGCACCCCCACCGCCGAGCAGGAGGCGGCCGGCACGCAGGGCGGGCAGCAGTCCGGCGGCGGTGGCACTTCTTCGGGCGGCGCGGACACCAACGAGCCGCAGTCGGGCACAGGCCAGAACCCCGTCCCGCACGACATGGACCTTCCCTCCAGCGCCGCGGACATCGATGAGGCGAATGACGATTCCCAGGGGTCGGCGCCGGTCTCATCCGAGTCCGGCCGGGAAGCAGCCGGCATCCCCGACGGAAGCGGCAACGACCTTCCGCAGGAGGAATCGCCCAATGACGACGACGAGAGCTTCGACGCCGGATAAGCCATCCTGATCCACTAATGCCCCCGCTTCCCTGCCGCCCGGCAGCGGAGGCGGGGGTTTTTGCCGTTCCGCGAGGGCCGGGTCCGGACCCATGGAGCTGTGGCGCGGTACGGCTACGCGAATACATGCCGCACGGCTGGGTACGGACTACACGAAACCAACTCGCCGGCAACAGGCAGCAGCAGCACGTTGGGCTGCCCTGCCGGCGCCAACTTCGACGCCAGGAAGGTGGACCGTGGGCATGAGGTTTTCGGAGCGGTGGGCGCAGCAGCAGGACCGGCCGGACGAGGCAGTGGTGGATGTGCTGGTGCCCACCTGCAACCGGCCGGCCGAACTCGCCGTCACCCTCGCCGGACTGGCCGCGCAGCAGGAACCCGCGTTCGCCGTCGTGGTCAGCGACCAGTCAGCGGGGCAACCTGCCTGGGAACACCCCGCTGCCGCCGCGATGGTGCGGGTGCTTGAGGCGCAGGGCCGGCCCGTCATGCTGCTGCGCCACCTCCCGCGCCGGGGACTGGCAGAGCACCGGCAGTTCCTGCTGGACCAGTCCACCGCGGACCAGTGCCTCTTCCTTGACGACGACGTCTGGCTGGAACCGGGCGCTCTGGCACGGCTGAGCCGGGCGCTTGACGAACTGCAGTGCGGTTTTGTCGGAATGGCGCCCCAGGGCCTGTCCTTCCTGGACGACCGCCGGCCACACCAGACGGCAAACTTCAAGGCCTGGGACGGCCCCGTGACGCCGGAGCGCGTCCGGCCGGGAACCCCGGAATTCGAACAGTGGCCGCTGCACAGCGCCGCCAACCTCAGCCACCTCAGCGCCGAACTGTCGCTGCAGCCCGGCCAGTGGGTGCCGTACCACGTCGCATGGCTGGGCGGGTGCGTGCTGTACCGAAGGGAAGCACTGAACGACGCCGGCGGGTTCCGGTTCTGGACCAGCCTTCCCGACGGGCACGCGGGGGAGGACGTAGTGGCCCAGTGGCAGGTCATGGAACGGGACGGCGGCGCAGGCATCCTGCCCTCTGGCGCGGTCCACCTGGAATCACCCACCACCGTAACGGACCGCGCCGTGGAGGCGTACGACGTCGTCCTTGGCCAGGAGTCGGCGCGCACGCCCTAGTCGAGCGGGTATGCCACGTAGGCGAAGCGCTGGGAGTCCGGCGACCAGCTGTTGACGTTGAGGGTGCCCTGGCCACCGAATAGCGGCCACGTGTGCAGCGGCGCGGTCCAGTCACTGGTGGACACAAGGACGACGTCGACCGGCAGGTCAGCGGGGTGGCCTTGGGTTCCGGCGGGGAAGCGGACGTAGCTGGCCAGCCTGCCGTCAGGGGACAGGTGCGGGAACCAATCGACGGTGCTGCTGTTCAGCAGCCGCTCGAACCCGCTGCCGTCCGGACGGACCCGGGCAAGCTGGGCATGCCCGGGAATGGTGCTGAAGGACTCGGTGTTGAGGTACAGCCAGTTCCCGTCGGGCGCGTACTCGGGCCCGTCGCAGTGTCCTGGGCCGACCTCCACATCGTGGGGAGCTCCGCCTGCTGCCGGGATGGTCCGCAGCCGGCCGGGTTTGCTGAAGTCGCCTGCTGCGATGTCCACGTACGCCAAGTGCCGGCCGTCGGGGCTGACGCCGTGCAGGAAGTGCCAGGAGCCGTCATCGTCCGTGATCCTGGCGGCTGGGCCGCCCGCTAGGGGTGCCCGGTAGATATGGCCGTCCTCGCCCGAGAGGAAGATGTGGCCACCGTCAGGGTCCAGGACGTGGTCGTTGTTGAGTTCCGGAATACCCGTAAGCGGAACCTCGCTGAGGGAGCTTTCCCTCAGATCGAACCGCCACAGCCTGCCAGCCCCGTTGAGGATCAGAGCCCGGCCGTCCAGTGTCCAGTTAGGTGCCTCAAGGAGCATATTCCCCGTGGAGTATGCCCGTTCCGCTTCCCCTGAGCCCGGGGCAACCCATACTTCGCAGCGCTGGCCCGGCCGAAGCCCGCGCACGCGCTAGTCCTTGCTGCTGAACGCGGCGTCGAAGCTGGTTTGGGAGGCGGGAAAGTCGTATTTCTTGAGGGCGGCGAGGGCTTCGGGGGCCCCGTGGAGGCGGTCCATGCGGGCGTCTTCCCATTCGATGCTGATGGGGCCGTCATAGCCGATGGCCGTCAGGGCGCGGAAGGAGGCTTCCCAGGGGACGTCGCCGCGTCCTGCGGAGACGAAGTCCCAGCCGCGGCGGGGGTCGCCCCAGGGCAAGTGGGAGCCCATGACGGTGTTCCGGCCGGTCTGGCGGACCTTGGTGTCCTTGCAGTCCACGTGGTAGATCCGGTCCTTGAAGTCCCAGATGAAGGAGACGGGGTCAATTCCCTGCCACATCATGTGGGACGGGTCCCAGTTCAGGCCAAACGCTTCGCGGTGGCCGATGGCTTCGAGGGTGCGCACGGTGGTCCAGTAGTCGTAGGCGATCTCGGACGGGTGGACTTCGTGGGCGAAGCGGATGCCGTTTTCGTCGAAGACGTCCAGGATGGGGTTCCAGCGGTCGGCGAAGTCCTGGTACCCGGCATCGATGACTTTGTCCGGGACCGGCGGGAACATGGCCACGTACTGCCAGATGGAGGAGCCGGTGAACCCGACGACGGTGTCCACGCCGAGGGCCTTGGCGAGCCGGGCCGTGTGCTTCATCTCCTCGGCGGCGCGCTGGCGGACGCCTTCGGGGTCGCCGTCGCCCCAGACCTTGGACCCGACGATGGCCTGGTGGCGGAAGTCGATGGGGTCATCGCAGACGGCCTGGCCTTTGAGGTGGTTGGAGATGGCCCAGACTTTGAGGTTGTACTTGTCCAGGATTTCGAGTTTGGACTCGACGTAGCCGGGTTCGTCCCAGCGCCAGGCGTCCAGGTGGTCGCCGGAGACGGCGATTTCCAGGCCGTCGTAGCCCCAGCCGGAAGCAAGCTTTGCGACTTCTTCGAAGGGCAGGTCGGCCCACTGGCCGGTGAACAGGGTGAAAGGGCGGGGCATGAGGGGTCCTTAACTGGTGGGCGGTGCTACTGGCGGACGACGGTGAGGGTGCTTTTGTTGGCTGCGGATTGCTCCACCGCGTCCAGGACGTACTGGACGTTCAGGCCTTCTTCGAACGAGGGCGAAGGCTGGGTTCCGTCCTTGATCGCGGCGAGGAAGTCGCGGATCTGGTGGGTGAAGGTGTGCTCCCAGCCGATGATGTGGCCCTGCGGCCACCACGCCTCGAGGTAGGGGTGCTCGGGTTCGTTGACCAGGATCCTGCGGAAACCCTGTTCGCGGACCGGAAGGGTGGCGTCCAGGAAACCGAGTTCGTTGAGGTTCTCCAGGTCGAACAACAGGCTGCCCTTGTCGCCATAAATTTCGATCTGGAGGCTGTTTTTCCTGCCGGTGGCCACCCGGGAGACCTCCACTGAGGCGATGGCCCCGGAGGTGAGGGACAGCGTGGCCCAGGCGGCGTCGTCGACCGTTACGTCCTCTTTGGACCCGGAGCCGGCGCCGTTTCCGGCGGGACGCTGGTTGACGAAGGTATTGAGCCGGCCGCTGACCTCCGTGACCTGGTCGCCCAGGAGGAAGAGGACCTGGTCAATGGCGTGGGAGGCGATGTCGCCCAGGGCGCCGGAACCGGCAGTTTCCTTGCGCAGCCGCCACGTCATGGGGGCCTGGGCGTCGCTGAGCCAGTCCTGCAAATAGGCGGCACGGACGTGCCGGACCGTGCCGAGCCGGCCCTCAGCGATCAGTTCCTTCGCCAAGGCCAGGGCCGGGACGCGGCGGTAGTTGAAGCCAATCATCGACTGCACTCCCTTGGCACGGGCCTTGGCAGCGGCGGCCGTCATGAGTTCGGCCTCGGCCAGGGTGTTGGCCAGCGGCTTTTCCACCAGCACGTGTTTGCCCGCCTCCAGTGCGGCGATGGCGATCTCGGCGTGCATCCAGCCCGGCGCGCAGATGTCCACGATGTCGATGTCTTCCCGCGTGATGACCGTCCGCCAGTCCGTTGCGGACTCGGCCCAGCCATACTTGGCCGCCGCCTCCGCCACGGCGTCGGCGTCCCGGCCCACGAGGACTTTCTGCTCGAAGGCCGGGACGTCGAAGAAGCTGGCCACATTCCGCCACGCGTTGGAGTGGGCCTTGCCCATGAAGGCATAACCGATGGCAGCCACCCCCAACGGGCGGGAAGCCGGCCGGGAGGCCGGGGATTCGGACGGGTGAGCGGGTATGGTCATGATGCGTTCCTGGGTGCTTCCTGCTTGCTGGACTGGTCTTGCCGGGTTAGATCGTTGCGGTTTCCGGTGCCCAGTCCTCGGGGAGGGCGGGGGATGCCGGGGCCGAGCTTTCGACGTTGATGAACGTGCCGGAGTCGATGGATTCCGAGATGGAGACCATGGTGTCCAGGACGTGGTAGGCCAACTCGCCGGTGGCGCGGTGCGGGACGCCGGCGCGGAGGGAACGGGCCATGTCCAGCACGCCCATTCCACGGCCGTTGGCCGGCCCGGTGGCAGGAACGGTGGTCCAGTCCTCGTCACCGGCGCGCCAGAGCTTGATGTCACCGGTGAAGTAGTTGGGGTCCGGCAGCGAAATGGTGGCCTCGGTGCCCGTGATTTCCACGAAGCCCATGCGGGTGCGCGGAGACTCGAAGGAGAAGACACTGTGCGAGGAGGCACCGGACTCGAACTGCGCCATCGCCGAAACGTGCGTGGGCACCTCGACCGTGAACTCCTCGCCCGCCTTGGGCCCGGAGCCGATCACGCGCACGTCCTTGGCCTTGGACCCGACGGCGGCCACCTTGCGGATGGATCCAAAGGCCTGGACCAGGGTGGTGAGGTAGTAGGGGCCCATGTCGAACAGGGGACCGGCACCGTGCTGGAAGAGGAACGCCGGGTTGGGGTGCCAGGACTCCGGGCCGGGGGTCTGGAACGTGGTCATGGCCGTCAGCGGGGTTCCGATGTCACCCCGCCGGATCAGCCGCAGTGCGGTTTGCAGGCCCGCGCCCAGGAAGGTGTCCGGGGCACAGCCCAGGCGGATACCTGCGGCGTCGGCGGTCTTGAGCAGTCCCAGCCCGGATTCGCGGTCCAGGGAGAACGGTTTTTCGGTCCAGACGTGCTTTCCGGCGTTGACGGCGGCGGTGGCCACCTCCACATGCGCGGCGGGAATGGTGAGGTTGACGATGATTTCGACGTCGGGGTGGTTCAGGGCCTTGTCTACCCCGCCCCACTCGGCGATGCCGTACTCCTTGGCGCGGGCCTCGGCTGCTTCCTCGAAGAGGTCGGCGATGACGTGGACCTTCAGGTCCGGGAACGCCGTGAGGTTGTCCAGGTACTGCTTGCTGATCACGCCGGCGCCGATGACGCCGACGCCTACGGGTCCCTTGCGGGATGCTGTGGTGGTCATGCCTTGACTCCTTCGCCTGCGGCGTCCAGGAAGGACAGGCTTTGGGTGATGCCCTCGAAGATGTCGCCGGCGTAGTCGTCGAACTCCACGACGCCCACCTCGAGGGACTTCGCGGCTGCGATGACGTCCATGACGGGGACCTTGCCTTGCCCTGCCGGCTGCTGGGCCTTGTTGTCCTTGGTCAGCGGGCCGTCCTTGATATGGATGAACTTCACCCGGTCGCCGAGCCGCTGGAGGAGCTCAACAGGGTCCTGGCCACCGACGGCTGCCCAGTAGGTGTCCACTTCCAGGACCAGTTCCGGATCCAGCAGGGACTCGAAGTACTCCAGGGCGGTGCGGCCCTCGATGGTGGACTCCAGCTCCCAGGCGTGGTTGTGGTAGCCCACCCGGATGCCGTATTCGGCGCCCTTCCTGGCGGCGGCGTTAAGCTTCGCTGCCGTGGCCTGGATGTCTTCGGCTTTCTGCCAGTGCTCGGCGGGCAGGAACGGGTCGATGACGGTGGTGATGCCCAGCTCCTTGGCTGCCGAGAAAATCTCGTCCTGGTCCTGGCTCATGAGGGGTGCGTGGCCGGACGGGGCAGTGAGTCCGTTCTCCTTCAGGGCCGCGCCAAGTTCCTTGGCGGTGGCCACGAAGTTGTACGGCTCAACCTGGGTGTAGCCGATTTCGGCCACCTTCCTGATGGTTCCCGGGAGGTCCTCCGAAATGGCGTTGCGGAGGGTGTAAAGCTGCAGTGAGTAGGACATAAATTTCCTTTGTGGAGTGGTTGTTCAGGGGAAGTTGGGGTGTCAGCGTCCGGCGAGCGAGCCGCCGATGCCGCCGACGCTGAAGTACTTGTTCAAGGTGGCGAAGACGATCACGGGCGGGAGCATCATGACCACTGCCAGGGCCATGACCGAAGTCCAGTCCGTTGCGTTCTGCTGGAAGAAGGACTGCACACCCATGGGGAGGGTGAAGATTTCGTTGGAGCGCAGGAACACGATGGCTACCAGATAGTCGTTCCAGGCCAGGAGGAAGGCGAAGATCGCGGTGGACAGGACGCCGGGCAGTGAGTTCCGCAGGACCACCCGGGTGAAGGACCCGAAGACGGAGCATCCGTCGATCCAGGACGCTTCCTCCAGGCTGATGGGGATGGAATCGAAGTACGCCGCCATCATCCAGGTGGCCACGGTCATGGTGGAACCGACGTAGATGATGGTCAGGCCCAGGAGGTTGTCCACCAGGCCCATGCCGGCGAACAGGATGAACAGCGGCACCACCGAGGTGATGATGGGCAGCGACTGCATCACGAACAGCAGCAGCGAGTAGCCGGAGACTGCCTTGCTGCGGCCGCGGGAGAGGACGTAGCCGGCGGGCGCGGCGACGGCCACGGACACCACCACGGTGGAGAGGGTGGTGACCAGGCTGTTCTTGAGCCAGGTAGCGGCCAGGGTCTTGGAGAAGACATTGCTGAGGTTCTCGAAGGTGAAGCCGGTGGCAGTGCTGTTGGGTCCCGGCGTGAAGGCCAGGAGCACCGTGACCATGATGGGCACCAGGACGATTCCGGTGATGATCAGGATCGCCGCGAACCGCCACCAGCGGCCGCGCTGGCCGGCTTCCGACAGGGCCCTGCGCCGCTTGCCGGCATCAATGCCAAGAGACGGGCCGGATTCGGGATGGGCGTGGAGGACTGCGCTCATTATTCGACGCTCGACTTTCGGATCTGGCGGTACAGGATGACCGAGATGACCACCAGGGTCATGGTCATGAGGAAGGCGATGGCGACGCCGGGGCCGGTGGCGAAGTCCTGGAACACGGTCCGGTAGGCCAGGACCACCAGGGACGTGGTGGCGTTGACCGGCCCGCCGCCGGTGAGCAGGTAGATGGTGGGGAAGTCGTTGACGCAGAAAATAGTCATCAGGATCCAGCTGATGTACGTGGAGCGGGCGATCAGCGGCAGGGTGATCTGGGTGAACTGCTGCCAGCGGCTGGCGCCGTCCATGCTCGCTGCTTCATAGACAGTGGTGTCCACCGACGCCAGTGCAGCCGAGATCATCATCATCATGAACGGAAAGCTGACCCAGACCTTGAACACCATCACCGTGATGGAGGCCAGGGTGGGGTCGGCCAGGAAGAGCGGGGTGCCCATGCCCAGGTTCCGGAACAGCGACGGGATCAGGCTGTCCGGGGTGGCCACCAGCCAGTTCCAGGCAGTGGATGAGACCACGATGGGAACTACCCAGGGCAGGAGCAACAGGACTTTGAACGTGCCGCCGGCCGGGATCTTGGTGCGCAGGAGCAGGGCCAGGCCCAGCCCCACCAGCCAGGAGCCGAAAACGCCCACAATGGTGAACCACAGCGTGAACTGGGCAGCCTTCCAGAACGCCGGCGAGGTCAGGACGGTGGCGAAGTTCTGCCCGCCCACGAAGTTGCCGGTCTGGAGCAGGTTTCCGTCGTGCGTTGCCTGGACGGCGGCGTAGATCAGCGGGTAGCCGTGGATCAGGACAAGGAGGACGACGGAGGGGAGCAGGAGCCAGAAGAATGTCCTGGTGGCCTGCGCCGAAAGCTTGCTCTTGCGTTTTCCGGGGACGGCCCCGGACCCGCCGGGGGCAATCCCGCGGCGGGCCCGGGACAGGCCGGACTGGGTGGTGGTGCTGGACATGGGCGGTTCGTCCTACTTCTTCAGGACCGATTCGAGGCCGGACTGGAAGGTCTGCAGGGCAGTCTTGGCGTCTGCCTTTCCGGTGATGATGGTCTGGCTGAACTGGTTCAGTGCCTGCCCGCCGTCGAGTGCTGCAAGGTTGGCGTTCAGCTTGCTGCCCTGGGCAGCGAAGGTCTTGGCGATGGGCTGCCAGTCCTTGACGATCTTGACGTTGTTGGGGTCGTTGGCGAACTCGGGAAGCTCGGTGATCGACTTGAAGACCGGCAGGGCGGACATCAGCTTCTTCTGCCACAGCTGCTTGAGCTGGCCCAGGTAGTACACCAGGAACTCCTCCGAGGCCTCCTGCGAGGGGGTGTTGGTGTACATCATGATGTTGTTGGGGAAGACGATGGTGGCCTTGTCGCCGTGTGGTCCGGTGATGGGGTCTGCCACCAGGAGGTCGCCGGAGGTGTCGCCGACGCGCTGCGGGACGTTCACCTGGAACAGGCCGTAGCCTGCCTTTCCATCCTTCCACTGCGCCGACATGTTGTCCGTGGTGTAGCTGACTGCGGCGGGATCAATGATGCCGTTGGACACAAGTTCCAGGACGAACTCCATGGCCTCGACGTTGCGGTCGTTCATCAGGTCCAGCTCGCCGTCCTTGTTCCAGACACCGCCGCCGTTGTTGACCATCATCATGATCATGGAGTGGTTGGCGTAGTTGTTGCCGGCGCCGGCGCCGGTGGTGAAGCCGAACGCGCCCACCTTCTTCAGGGCCTTGCCCGCTTCAAGGAGGGAGGGCCAGTCCGTGGGAAGTGCCACGTTGGCCTTCTCGAACAGGGACTTGCGGTACCAGAAAACGCGCATGTCCAGCTGCCACGGGACGGCGACGTAGCCCTTGTCCGACTTGAACGGGTCCAGCACGCCGGGCAGGAAATCGTCGAACTGGCCGTTGGCCTTCAGCTTCTCGATAACCTTGTCCGCGTAGGCGATCTGGCCCTGCTGCTCGAACTGGAACGCCTGGAAGCCGCCGCCCGTGGACACAGCCGGGCCGGTCTTGGAGGCGATCGCCGAGGAGAAGGTCTGGTAGAAGTTGTTCCACTGGATGATCTGGTAGCTCGCCTTGGCGCCGTTGGCACCGTTGAAACCTTCCGCGATGCCCTTGGCGGCGTCGTTGTAGGCCGGTGTTGCCCACGGCATGTCCCAGAACTTCACGGTCCCGCCGGCTCCGCCTCCGCCGCCGCCCTGTGACGCCGAACCGCCGCCGCAGGCCGCGAGGAGGGGTGTTGCGGCAGCGGCAGCCGTCAGGCCCAGGAAACCGCGCCGGGAGAAGGAGCGGCGCTGTTCGGAAGTTGCGTTCATGATGTGTCCTTTCGGGACCGCTTGCGCTGAGCGCCGTTGGTGCGGTCCTGCTCATCGTTGAGAGTGGAGGTGGGACTGGATTGTTCGGTTGTGCTGTTCGGTTGCGTATCGGTGGGCTGGTTACGTGGCAGCGAGGGTTGCGTAGAGGTCGGTCAGCTGGGCGAACCCGGCCAGATCGTCCGGGCTGGTGCCGGCGCGAAGATGGTCCTTCAGGCGCCGCCACGCTGACCGGTGGGCGGATTCGTAAAGCGTGGGAAGCAAAAGTTCGCCTTGGGTCCCGGTGACCCGGACTTTCGCCGGCCAGGCGGCGTCCGGATCGGGAACCTGGACGCTGACTCCGCCATCGGCGGTGTAGAGGCGGATATCGACGCCGGCCATTCGGGCGGAGGTCAGCACGCCCTGGGCGGTGAACGGGGCTCCATTGGCCAGCCTGCCGCGCACCGCGTACCCGGTGGCGCCGCTGTGCAGGACCCGCACGCCGTCGAGCGGCCCGCAAACGGCCAGCAATGCGGCGAGATGGTCGACCAGGAGCCGCTGCGGATCCGTGCCGGGAGCCGCCGTCGCCACACTGTCCAGCAGTGAGGCGGTACCGGCGGCGCTGCGCACCGCATCACGGGCGTCGGGTTCCGTGGGATCACCCACCAGGGCCGGATTGGAGGCCCAGCGGAGGTCAAGGACGACGGCGGTTCCTGCGGCGCCTGCCGCTGCGGCCAGTTGCGTGGTGTCTTCGGGAGCAGGGTTGGCCACCACGATCCCGCGGGCGCCCGCCGCGACGGCATTGGCGGCCTCGGCGGTCCAACCGGGCTCGCCCGCGATCACCAGCACATCCGCGGTGCCCTGCCGGCTGTCCTGGGCGGGACCGAAGGTTTCAGGCAGTGAAGCCATGGTTTGGGTGACAGCGCCGGCTTCCCGGGCCCCGGTGCCCGCTGAAACTGTGTACTGGCCGCTCATGCCGAAACTCCTGCTTTTTCTGCGGCGCCGGCGTGTGCTGCCGCGGCGCTTGCCACCGTTGCTTCGGCGATGGCCAGGGCGAACGTGAGGTCGTCGATCAGGGTTTGGGCGGAGGGGGCCCGGCGGGTTCCCGTGGCGAGCCCGGCGAGTTCACGCCATTCGCCCTCGTAGCCGTTGTGGCCGTACGGGCCAAAGCCGGTGGTTTCGGTCCCTTTGCCACGGGAGATGGTGGCGACGGCGGAGCCGGCCTGGATATAGGACGGCGTGAAGTCGATGTGCAGGGCGGCATCATCCCCGATGGCCTCGAAGGTCCATTCCGGCTTCCAGGTGCTGTTCATGACGGCCCGCAGTTCGATAACGCGGGTGGGAGTGCGGAGCGAGACTGCGTAGCCGAACGGGCGGACGTGGAACGCGTGGAGGACCTCTACGTCGGCGAAGTCGGGCGTGAACCGGCGGACCAGGGGCAGGTCGTGGATGGCCAGGCCCATGATTCCGCCCTGCAGTGCGCCCTTGATGACCTCGATGTCCGAGTAGTCAGGGTTGCCTGCGGTGGGCCGGGTAATGATTTCCGTTGCGAAATCCTCGAACCGCGCATTGGGCGGCAACACGATCGAAGAGCGGATGGTGTGGACCTGCTCCGGGAGGTCACCCCAGTTCTGTTCAGCCGCCAGCCAGCCGGGATCGAACGTGTGCATGGCGCCGACGACGATCGGAACGCCGGTTTCGGTGCTGACGGCCGAGATGCGGGCTGCTTCTTCAGCATTCATGGCGAAGGGCTTTTCGCAGAGGACTGCCTTCTTGCCGGCCCTGCAGGCGGCGATGACCTGGTCTGCGTGGAACTGGTGCGGGCTGCAGATCGCCACGATGTCTACGCCGGGGTCCGCCAGCAGGGCCTCCATGCTGGTACCGGCCACGGCGCCGACACGGGCGGCCACGGAGGAAGCGACGGCAGCGTCCACATCCATGATGTGCCGCACTTCCAGGATGTCCTGGAGGCGGGCCAGGGCCGGGAGGTGGATGGCTTGGGTGACCGGTCCGGCGCCGAGGATGCCGACGCCGAGGGGGCGGCCTGCGGGCGCTGCGTGCTGGGACAAGTTCCTACCTCTTTGTAAGCGGACTCCGGGATGCTGGGCCATCACTGCGGCCGATGCCAGGCATCGGATTCGCAAATGTGCCGTGAGTCACAACCTAGGACTACTTTTGACACGCGTCAAGCAAAAGTTGTTTGTTGCGCGTCATTCTTCTGCCGTGATGACAGTAGTAAGTAAGAGTGTTATGACTTAGACATGACTCAAGCCACGGGGAAACAGGCCGCGAAAGACGCTGACGTCGGCAGCCTGTCGCGCGCGGGCGACCTCTTCCAGCTGCTCCGGGACGGCAGGGCCCGTACCCGTGCGGAGCTGGCCCTGACCACGGGGCTGGCCCGTTCCACCGTCGCTTCCAGGATCGACGCCTTGATGCTGTCCGGCCTGGTGGGTCCGGCAGGGGAGGCGCTCTCCAGTGGCGGCAGGCCGCCGTCGCGCTTTGCCTTCAACCCTTCCGCCCGCCTGGTCCTGGCGGTGGACGTGGGCGCCACGCATGTCATCGTGGCGGTCACCGACCTTGGCGGAACCATCCTCGCCGAACACCGGCTGGCCCAGCAGGTGGCCGACGGGCCGGAGGTGGTGCTGGACCGGGTAGTGGCGCAGGGCAAGGAGCTGCTGGCGTCCGTGGGACGCAGCGTGGGGGAACTCGCCGGCATCGGTATCGGGCTGCCCGGCCCGGTGGAACACGACACCGGCAAGCCGGTGAAGCCGCCCATCATGCCGGGGTGGGACGGGTTCGACGTGGTCAGCTACGTCCAGCGGTCCCTGCCGGTCCACGTGCTGGTGGACAACGACGTGAACATCATGGCGCTGGGGGAGCAGTCCGCGCACTGGCCCGAGCACAGCAACTTCTTCTTCGTGAAGGTGGCCACCGGCATTGGCTCCGGAATCATCAGCAACGGGGAACTGCAGCGCGGCGCCAACGGCACGGCGGGCGACCTGGGGCACGTCCAGGTGGCACGGGGCGCGGATGTCCTGTGTGCCTGTGGAAACTTTGGGTGCCTGGAGGCACTCGCGTCAGGTCCCGCCGTCGCGCGCTCCTTGAAGGAGCAGGGACTTGACGTGGCAATAGGCGCCGACGTGCTCCGGCTCGCCGCCGACGGCAACCTGCAGGCCATCCAGGCCCTGCGGCAGGCCGGACGGGACATCGGCGAGGTGCTGGCAACTGTGGTCAACCTGCTCAACCCGTCCGTCATCGTGGTGGGCGGCAGTGTCGGCGAGACGGGGGAGCACTTGGTGGCCGGAATCCGCGAGGTGGTGTACCGGCGCTCTCCGCCGCTGGCCACCTCGCACCTGCGCATTAACGTTTCGCGGGCCGGCGCCCATGCGGGCGTGCTTGGGGCCAGCCAGCTGGTCACCCAGTACGTCCTCTCGCCGGCCATTATCGAAGCGACGCTGACGGCCGCAGCAGTCGGGTAGCGCCGGGGTTTTCCGGCGCCACCCCCGGCGTTAGGCCTCGGCCTCCGGCTCAGGTGCCTCGGTCAACAGCAGTGCAGTGCCGCCATAGGCGGGCAGTTCCAGGAAGAAGCTGTGCAGGTCGTCCACCTGGCCCACTGTCTCGCCGCTGAAGAGGTCCGTGACGTTGGCGCCGGATGGCAGCTCGTTGGACTGGATGCTGCCGGCGATGTCCTGCCCGGAGAAGTTGAGCGCCGTGACCTGCAGCCTGCCGTCCGTCAGCCGGTTCACCAGCACCAGTGCGCTGCGGTTGGAGACGTCCGGCACGTCCAGCAGGGTGCCGGTGGCGATCCCGTTGTCCTCGCGGACCGCAAGGATCCGCTGCAGCCTGCGCGCGAACGAGTCCGGGTCCTTCAACTGTTCTGGTAGTGGCCCGTAGAGGCTGCGGGCCCGCGGCATCCCGGCCGATGACGTGGTTGCGTCCGGGCTGGTTCCCATGAGGTCGTGGGCACCGCGGTTGATCCAGCGGGTATCGCCCTGGGACGTGAGTTCCCGGACCCTGCTGCGGTCCAGCGCCTGGATGCCGGTGAGGTCCCAGCCGGAAAGCGCGAAGACGCCGGGCTGCAGGGCGTTGTACATGGCCAGGAGCAGGTGGACGTCCCGGATCTGGGCTTCCTGCTCCGGGGTGGCGGCGTCCGGGTCCTGGATTCCCAGGGCGGCCATGATGAAACTGACCGACGTGCAGGCAATGCCGTTGGTGGTGAACACGGCGTTGTAGGGCGCGTTTTCGCCGGTGAGCCGGTCCCGCAGGGTCTGCTGGACCTGCTCGGCCAGCTGTGCGCCGGTAAGTTCTTCGCCGTTGAGCTCAAACATCTCGTCCCGGTGCCCGGCCGCGAAGTGCAGGAGTTCGTAGGTGAGCTCGTCATGGTTCTGCAGGGCATGCACCAGCGAGGCCTGGTCGACGCCGATTTCCAGGGACAGTCGGAGGGTCAGCCGCAGGAACTCGGTGTCCGCGGTGACCAGGGCATAGTGGTACGCCGGCCGGGTGATGAAGTCGTAGGACAGGTCCGGGCCGGACTCCGAGGTTGCCTTGATGTCGTCGATGGTCAGGTTCAGTTCCTGGAAGGAGAACCCGCCCACCTTGCGGATCATGGATCCGATGAGTTGGTTGGCGGCCTCGGAGAGCGGGTGGCCTTCGGACCAGCCGGGCTGTTCCTCTGCGCTCTTTTCCACGCCCAGGAAGCCGTTGGCGTCAAGGCGCAGCGCTCCGGTGCCAAGGTCCACGAGCGAGTGCAGGGCATCGCCGACCACGAGCCGCATTCCGGCGAACGTGGGGTCCAGCCAGTTGATGGAGGGCTGCCCGGCCTTGAAGTAGTGCAGGTAGACCCAGCGGCGGGTTTGGCCGGTGGTGTCCACGATGGGCCGGGTGACGCTCCAGTTGGTTTCCTTTACCCCGGGCTCGTAGAAGATGACCCGCTGCAGCCGGCCGATGATGTAGCCGGCCTTCTGCAGCGCCTGCTCGGCGTCGGGGCTGAGGTTGACCGAATCGGCACCTTCGGGGACGTCCGGGAGCAGGTTCCAGTCCTCTTCCGGGATATCGATCATGTGGTAAATCCCGGGGTAGTCCCGGAAGTTCATTTCGGCGAGCCGGAAGTCGGCTCCCTTGCCGGTATGGCCGGGGACGATGTCGTCGATGATGGTGCCCTCGTGCTCAGCAGCCACCTCGCACATCCTGCGGAACTCGTCCTCGGTGCCGAAGACCGGGTCGATGGCCATGCTGATGCGGTCGAAGTGCCCGTCCACGCTGGGCGTGTGGGACCAGCCACTGATGCCGCCGGCAAGTTTCACGGGTCCGGTGTGGATGCCGCGGATTCCGATTTCGCGGAAGGCCTTCCACATCTGCGGGTCCCCCAGTGCCGAGAGGAACGACTGGCCGGTGGGGGTGATGAAGGACAGCGGGTAGGCGGTGAACCACACGGAGGCGCGTTCGACAGCGGCACGCGGGTTTGGGTGCGCGTACGAGTTTTGCCACATGCTGGCCTGGCCTGACAGCTGCCGGGCCAAGGTGTTCGCGTCCCCGAGCATGGCCTGGTTGCGCAGCCACTCCACATAGGCGGCGTTGCGCCCGTCGAATTCGAAGGATGGCCTGCTGCCGACGAACTGGCGCCGGCGGGCGATGGGCCGCAGTGCCTTCGGCCGGGCGGCAAAGAACTGCTCGTCGAAGTTGACGTCCAGTTCCGCTGCCTGCTCCGCAGCGCCCGCTTCCACTTCCCCGTTGCCTGCGGCTGTATCCGCTTCTGAAGTGTGCTCGCTGGTGCCCGGCTCCTGCATAAAGCTCCTCTTTCCATTGCTCGTTTCCGTGCTGGCATGGATGCTCCACGACCCCTTGCTCAAGGACAGGTACCCAAGCGAGCAGGGAGTATTCGGCGTTCCCTCTCCCGATGCTACTGCGCAGGGGGCCGGCGGAAGGGGACACCGGCGCGCCGCTCATCGGTAACCGGGGCGAATCCCCCTTGTTTCCCCGCTATTCCCCACCGGGGTGCAATGGGGTCGTATTCTTGAATCAGAGGTTTTGCAGTGGGCCGAAGCGCTGATAGCAGGGCTGGAGCATGGCCGCTGATCCCACGGGGCAGGTTGGCTGGGGACCGCTTCCAGTTACCACGGAGCCCGTTTTCGACAGCAAGGACGTTGAAGACTACCTCTGGGAAGTGACCCGCGACTTCATGACGGGTATCAAAAGTGAGCGCCGCAGCATCAGCTGGGCGGCCACCCTCTTTCGCCTGGGCAAGGCCCGCACCCTCGCGGCCAGTACCGAGCAGGCGCGCGAAGCGGACCGTGAGCAATGTTCCTTCGCCGATGGACCGGTGATGGAAGCCGTGCGCACTGGGGAATTCGTCCTGCTGTCAGATCTGAGCCGGGATCGCCGCTGGCCTGGGTATTCCAGTGCTGCCGCCGTCCACGGCGTGCAGTCCCTGCTCTCCGTCCCCATCCTCACCGAGGGTGCCACCAGCGCCGCCATCAACCTTTACTCACCGTCACCGCACACCTTCACCAGTGATGACCTGGTGCACAGCCAAAGCTACGCGCGGCAGGTGGCGCGGGCCCTGCGTGTTGTGGTCCGGGTGGCTGAGCGTGCGGAAACGACGGCGGGTCTCGCCGTCGTCCAAAGCTCCCTGGTCCTGGTGGACCTTGCGGTGCGCAGCCTCATGAACGAATACGGGCTCACCCGTGAGGGGGCGCTTCGGTTCCTGCAGACGCAGGCGCTGCACCACGAACTGGACCTCCGGGACGCGGCACTGAATGTGGTAGCCCCCAGCGGCATGGACCGTGGGGCCGGGCAGCCTTCCGGGCTGCGGCAGGAAACGTACGACGGCGTGTCGGAGCTCCCGCGGCCGTCGGCGGCGGGGCGTGACTTTCCAACCGGGTCGTCGCCCCGCAAGGACGCTGCGGCGGGGAAGGAACCCCCGCCCGCTGCAGAAGGGAGGACGGCATGACCATCGCGAAGCAGGAGCTGCGCTCCATTGCGGGAGGACCGGCCAAGCACCCCTGGCACCGGTTCGTCGCACTGGGGGACTCCTACACCGAAGGAATTGGCGACCCCGAACCGCAGAGCCTGGGCGGCCTGCGGGGCTGGGCAGACCGGGTGGCAGAGGAACTGGCCGCCGGCCAGCCTGATTTCGCCTATGCCAACCTGGCCATCCGCGGCATGCTGCTGAAACAGATCCTGGACGGGCAACTGGCACCGGCCCTGGCACTCAAACCCGACCTGGTAGCCATGTCCGGCGGTGGCAACGACATCGTGTTCCGCCACGGGGATCCGGACAAGCTGGCGGAAAAAATCGACGAGGCCGTGGGGGTCGTGACCGCTACGGGTGCCACCGTGCTGCTGTACGCCGGGCCCGACTGGGGGAATACGCCGGTCTTTGGCAAGATCCGTGGCCGCGTGGCCATCTACAACGAGCACCTGCACCGGATCGGGGCCAGGCACCACGCCATCATGGTTGATCTGTGGTGCCTGCCCGAGCTCCAGCACGCGCTGATGTGGGACCCGGACCGGCTGCACCTGTCCCCGCTGGGCCATCACTCTGTTGCCGTGGCCACCCTCAACGCCCTGGGCGTGGCGCACGCGCTCAAGCCGCTCCAGCCGCGGCCGCTTCCGGCCCACGGGTGGACGCAGGCCCGGGCCGAGGACCTGGTGTGGGCGCGGCAGTATTTCGTGCCGTGGGTGCTGAAGCGGCTGCGCCCGCACCAGTCCGACGGCTCTTTGGCGGCGAAGCGGCCGCTGCCGGTTCCGATGTTCGGCCTTGGCCGTCCAGGTCCGTTCCCGCCGGGCCACCCGGTCGCGGGCCTGCACGCCGGGATGGCGGGCGGCCCGGCACCGGAAGGACATGCGGCCTAGCTGCTACCCGACTGGCGTGCGGACGGGCAGGGTGGCTTAGCGCTTCTTCGGTGCGCGTTTCGCGGCGGCCTTCATCGCGGCCTTGGCCGCGGGAGGCAGCACTCCCTGCTCGGTTTCGGGTTCGGCCACCGTTCCCCGTGCCTTCGCCACCGCCTTCATGCCGTGGTAGATCACCAGCGCGGCAGCGGAGCCCAGGGCGATGCCGGTGAACTTCAGGTCGCCGATGGTCCACGTGTAGTCGGCGATGCCGATGATCAGGGCCACGGCCGCGGTGGTCAGGTTGACGGGGTTGGAGAAGTTGACCTTGTTCTGCACCCAGATCTTCACGCCCAGGACGCCGATCATGCCGTACAGCATGGTGGCCGCGCCGCCCAGCACGCCTGCCGGGACGGTGGCAATCAGTTCGCCGAACTTCGGCGAAAAGCTGAGCAGGACGGCGAACATGCCCGCCACCCAGTAGGCCGCCGTCGAATACACCTTGGTGGCCGCCATGACGCCGATGTTTTCCGCGTAGGTGGTGGTGCCGGAGCCGCCGCCGAAGCCTGCCAGCATGGTGGCGGCACCGTCAGCCATCAGCGCGCGTCCGGAGACGCCGTCGAGGTTCTGTCCCGTCATGGCCGCAACCGACTTTACGTGGCCGATGTTCTCCGCCACCAGCACCAGGACCACCGGGACGAACAAACCCAGGACACCGATGTGGAACTCGGGGGTCTGGAAGTGCGGCAGGCCCACCCAGGCAGCGGCGTCCATCTTGTCGTACTTCACCTCACCGCGGAGCATGGCCACGACGTAGCCCACCACCACGCCCACCAGGATGCTGAGCCGGCCCAGGATCCCGCGGAACAGGACGCTGACCAGGATGATGGTGACCAGCGTGACCAAGGCGGTGATGGGGGCAGCGTCGAAGTTCTGCTTGGCGGCGGGAGCCAGGTTCAGGCCGATCAGCGCCACGATGGCACCGGTGACGATGGGCGGCATCAGTCGGTTGATCCACCCGGCGCCGAATTTCTGCACTACTGCGCCCACCAGGGCCAGGGTGGTGCCGGCCAGCACCACGCCGCCAAGCGCTCCGGGGATGCCGAACTGCGCCTGGGACGCGGTGATGGGCGCGATGAACGCAAAGCTTGAACCCAAGTAGCTGGGCACCCGGCCCTTGGTGATCACCAGGAACAGCAGCGTGCCGATGCCGGAGAAGAACAGCGTGGTGGCTGGCGGCATCCCGGTGATGATGGGAACCAGGAAGGTGGCGCCGAACATGGCCACCACGTGCTGCATGCCCACGCCAATGGTCAGCGGCCACGCCAACCGCTCGTCCGGGGCCACCACCTGGCCGGGCTTGATGTTTTTGCCGGTGCCGTGCAGCTTCCATTTGATTCCGAGCATGCTCATGGGAAGGGATGCCTTTCAGGGGGTGCCGCGAGGGGGCGAAGATCAACTCGCTCAAGAATACCGCCAAGTTTTTCGCGCAGCCCTGCTGTGTCCAAGGTCACCCGGCGTCACGGGAAGAGGAGGAAAGCACTTGAAGTTGCAACTATGGAAAGCAACAGAGGCCACCCCGGCAGGCGGGCGGCACAGCGAAAGGTAAGCCAATGACCATTGCCCATGACGAAGCGGTTATCGACTCGGCAGCCGTGGACGCCATCTTCGCCCAGGCCCGCACCGCCAACTCCTTTACCGGTGAGGTGACCGAGGAGCAGGCACAGGCCATCTACGAGCTCACCAAGTTCGGCCCCACCGCCTTCAACTCCCAGCCGATGCGGGTCACCTACGTCCGCTCGCCCGAGGCCCGCGCCACGCTTGTGGACGCCCTGTCCCGCGGCAACCAGGCGAAGACGGCCTCCGCACCGCTGGTGGCCATCCTCAGCTATGACACCGACTGGGCCGGCAAATGGGACAACTTCCTCCCCGGATACAACGCCCCCAAGGCCATGTACGACGCCGATCCTGACCTGGCTGCCGCCACCGGCAACAACAACGCGCACCTGCAGGCCGGCTACTTCATCCTGGCCGTCCGCTCCCTCGGCTTCGCCGCCGGCCCCATGACGGGCGCCGACTTCGACGCGATCGACGCCGCCTTCTTCCCGGCCGGCGACCAGAAGAGCTTCCTGGTGGTCAACATCGGCCAGCCCGGTGAAGAGGCCTGGGGCGAGGCAAAGCCGAAGTTCTCCTACGACGAGGCCGTCCGCACCGTCTAAGGTCTGCCCCCCAACAATCGCCCGCTCACTTTTGACGGTCTTTTAGGGAACGCCCGCTCACGATGGTGAGCGGGCGTTCGTTGTTTTACCGTCACATGTGAGCGGGCGTTGGAATATCCGTTGCCAAAAGTGAGCGGGCGTCGAAGGGGCGGGTGGGAGACTGGGGTATGGCGATGCGGAACCTGATCTTTGTGGCCTTCGTCGAGCCCGTGGCTGAGGGCCAGGTTTTCCCGCGGACTGACTGGCCGCTGCACATCACCCTGGTGAGGTTCGACGCCGGCAGCCAGGACAGTGCCGACATCGCCGAACGCATCGCCGGGCTGGCCCACGCTGCCGCCGCCGCGGCGCTCGGTGCCGGACTGACAGTGGGGAAGGACGCCGCTTTTGGCCGCAACGGCTCCGTCCCCGTCAACCTCGTGCAACCGCACCCAGCCCTGCAGGAACTGCACGAGCGGCTGGTGCAGGTGGTGACGGATGCCGGCGGCAGGATCCTCACCCCGCACCACACCCTGACCGGCTACCGCCCGCACGTCTCCCACCAGGCGGTCACGAACCAAACCAGCACCAGCCCGGCCACCGCAGAAACTGAGGCCAAGCGACTCCACCCGGGTGACGCCGTCGTGCTTGACCGTATTGCCCTGGTGGACATGGCCCCCGAAGGCGACCACACCATCAGGCGGATCCTCCGCCTCTGGCGCCTCGAAGGTGGAAGCTAGGCGATAACGCTGTCCACCAGTGCCTTGGCCTCGGCCTGCACCTGCTTCAGGTGCTCCTCGCCCTTGAAGGACTCGGCGTAGATCTTGTAGACGTCCTCGGTGCCGGACGGGCGGGCAGCGAACCAGGCGTTCTCGGTGACCACCTTCAGGCCGCCGATGGGCGCGCCGTTGCCAGGGGCCTCGGTGAGCTTGGCCGTAATGGTCTCCCCGGCAAGTTCGGTAGCGGTGACATCCGCAGCGGAAAGCTTGCCCAGCTTCGCCTTCTGCTCGCGAGTGGCGGCCGCGTCGATCCGTGCGTAGACCGGGGCGCCGAACTGGTCCGTCAGGCCCTTGTAGAGCTGGGACGGGGACTGGCCGGTCACGGCGGTGATCTCGGAGGCCAGCAGGGCCAGCAGGATGCCATCCTTGTCCGTGGTCCACACACTGCCGTCCAGCTTGTTGAAGGAGGCACCGGCGGATTCCTCGCCGCCGAATGCGCCTTCGCCGGACAGCAGGCCGGGGACAAACCACTTGAAGCCCACCGGAACTTCAACAAGCTTCCGGCCCAGGCTCTCGGCCACGCGGTCGATGATCGAGGAGGACACCAGGGTCTTGCCCACCACCGAGGCCGGGTTCCAGCCGCTGCGGTTGCGGTAGAGGTAGTCGATGGCCACGGCCAGGTAGTGGTTGGGGTTCATCAGGCCGCCGTCGGGGGTTACGATGCCATGCCGGTCGGCGTCGGCGTCGTTGCCGGTGGCCACGTCGAAGGCCGGCTGCCCGGAAGCTGCGGCGTCGGACATGCGCTGGATCAGCGAGGCCATGGCGGACGGCGACGAGCAGTCCATGCGGATCTTCTCGTCCCAGTCGAGTGTCATGAAGGCCCACTGCGGGTCCACCGTGGGGTTCACCACGGTGAGGTCCAGGTGGTGGCGCTCGGCGATCTCGCCCCAGTAGTCAACGGAGGCGCCGCCCATGGGGTCCGCGCCGATCCGGACGCCCGCGTTGCGGATGGCGTCCAGGTTCAGGACGGACGGAAGGTCGTCCACATAGCTGCTCAGGAAGTCGAACTTTCCGGTGGTGTCCGCGGACTGGGCTTCCGCCAGCGGGATCCGCTTCACGCCGCGCAGTCCGTTTTCCAGCAGTTCGTTGGCGCGGTTGGCAATCCAGCCGGTGGCGTCCGAGTCAGCGGGGCCGCCGTGCGGAGGGTTGTACTTGAAGCCGCCGTCGGCCGGTGGGTTGTGGCTGGGCGTGACCACGATGCCGTCAGCCTGCGGTGCACCCTGGGCCGCCTGGCGGTTGTACGTGAGGATGGCGTGGCTCAGCGCCGGGGTGGGGGTGTAGCCGTGGCGGGCGTCGACCATGACCTGGACTCCATTGGCTGCCAGCACCTCCAGGGCCGAGTTCTGTGCCGGCTCGCTCAGCGCGTGCGTGTCCTTGGCCAGGAACAGCGGGCCGGTGACGCCCTGCGCTGCCCGGTATTCGACAATCGCCTGGGTGATGGCCACGATGTGCTGCTCGTTGAAGGAGGCCTTGAGGCTGGACCCCCGGTGCCCGGATGTTCCGAACACCACGCGCTGCCCGGGATCACCAAGGTCCGGTGCGATGTCGTAATACGCGTCAAGGAGCGCAGTGATGTCAACAAGGTCCTGGGGTTGGGCAACTGTGCCCGCGCGGCTAGCCATGGCTCCAGCATGCCAGAACCTGGCAGGAGTCAAAACGACCCGCCCAAAATCCGGACCCTGTGACACGCCATGACGCCCACACCCAAGTAGTCCATCTGAGTACACGGCCCGGAAAGTACCTATATACCCGCGCTTTCCCGTCCTGCTAATTTCGAAAAAATTCCAGGAAGAAAACCGGAAGGAACGGACGACGGCGGGCCGCCGGCGTCATCCCATCGGCAAGGAAACGGGGACGTCCAATGGGGCAGGAGACGGGGCAGCGGAGCAGTCCAGGCTGGCGGCCGAGCGAGTTGCCCGCCTGAAGCGCCGGCTCGACCAGGCCGAGTGCGCCACAAAGTCGTGGGATGCCGCGGCCGTGGGGGAGCGGGTGGTGGCCGACAAGCTCAGCGAGTTGGTCCCGCGCGGCTGGTACGTGCTGCACGATGTCCACTGGCCGGGCCGCCCCAAGGCCAGCCTTGACCACGTCCTTGTGGGTCCCGGCGGGGTAGTGGTGGTCGATTCCAAGAACTGGACCGGTGAAGTCCGGGTGGCATCGGGTGTGCTGTGGCAGGGCCGCTATGCCCGGACCCAGGCGGTGGAAGGTGCGCTGGCCCAGTGCGCTGCCGTGGCTTCCGTGCTGTCTCCGCCGCACCGCAGGCTGGTGCGTCCGCTCATCTGCATGGCCGCACAGCCGGACCTGTTCGGGGTGACCGACTCGGACGTTGCCGTGGCCGGTTTCCAGCGGGTGGTGGCGGCCATCGAGGCGCTCCCGGCAGTGCTCGACCAGCAGGCAGTTGTAGGGCTGTACGCCCAACTCGGCCAACAGCTCACCCATGAGCAGGAGCCCGGCATCACTGCCCTTCGGAACGTGCGCCCGGGAACCGTGGTGCGGCCGGCTGGAGCACTTCCCCCCGCCGGCCCCTCGGCCGGCCCGCAGCGAAAGTCCAGTTCAGACGAGGACGCGGACCGGACCCGAAGTGTGTCGAGGCACCCCGCCGGCCGTGCCCTGCCTGCGAAGGGAGCGGCAAAAGGAACGCCGGCAAGAAAGTCCACGGGAGACCGGCAGGCAGTCCCGGGCCACCAGGCGGGAACGCCGGGGCGACCAATCCGCCACGGCCGGAACGGCAAAGCGCAGCAGCAGGGCGTTACCAGTGGAGGAAAGCTCGCCCTCCTGGCGGCCTTCGTCATTTTTGCCGTCTATATCCTGCCCTACTTGGGCCGGTAGCTTCCCCCGATTCACCCGGCCGCAGCTGGTCTTTGGCGGCGCTGCGCACTGCGGCGGTGACCCGGTTGAGCCGTTCCGAATCGAGCGTCCAGGCCTGCCAGTAAAGCGCCACATCCTGGTAGGCGGTGTCATCCAACCGGACCAGGACGCCGTCGGCCAGCTCATCGGTGAGCTGGAGTTCCGGGATCATGCCCCAGCCCAGCCCGGCTGTGACCGCGGCGAGGAATCCCTGGGAGGAAGGCACCAGGTGCGTGGGCGGAAGCTGCAACACGTTTTTTGCGGCGAGCAGCTGCTGCTGCAGGGTGTCTTTCGTGTTGAATTTCAGGACCGGCATTGCGGCCCAATCCAAGCGCCCGGATGCGGAAAAGCGGCGCCGCAGCCCCGGGGCAGCCACCGGGATGTACCGCATGGAGCCCAGCAGGTCCACCCGGCAGCCGCTCACGGGAACAGGATCCGAGGTCACAGCCCCCATGACGTCCCCCTCGCGGAGCAACTGGCTGCTGAAGCCCTGGTCCTCCACGTGGAGATCGAGGGTGGTGTCCTCCCATTGCGCGGCCTGATGCAGGACGGGGACAAACCAGGTGGCCAGTGAATCCGCATTGATGGCCACCGGCAGGTGGGCCCGCGCGTTCATTCCTGAACCAAGCGCTGCCGCCGTCTCCGCCTCCAGTACCTGCACCTGGCGGGCCATCCGCAGCAGCAGCGCACCGGCGTCGGTGGCGGTGCAGGGCAGTCGGCGGCGTACCAGGACCTGGCCCACCGAGGCTTCCAGGGCCTTGATCCGCTGGCTCACCGCGGAAGGGGTGATTCGAAGCAGGTCCGCGGCTGCCTCGAACGTTCCCTCGTCGACAACCGCCACGAGGGCTTTCAGGTGTTCCAGGTTCATAAAGACATCCTAATGATTCCCCAAGATCCTTTATTTGCCTGAACTTCGCCTGGATCCTACCGTCGTCCTTATGTGGACCGCAGGAATAACCGGAATGCTGACAGGCCTCGCACTGATCGTGGCCATCGGCGCGCAGAACGCCTTCGTGCTGCGCCAAGGCATCCGCAGGGAGCACATCGGTGCGGTGGTGGCCGTGTGCATGGCGGGGGATGCCGTGCTGATTGTCGGCGGGACGGCGGGGATCGGTGCGATTGTCACCCACTTCCCGGGGGCGCTGGAAGTCCTGCGCTGGGCCGGGGCCGCCTACCTGCTGTGGTTCGCGTTGCGCTCCTTCATGGCTGCGATGAAGCCCTCGGCCCTGGCAGGGCAGGCGCCCCGGTCGAAGAATTCGGTGATTGCCACCACCGCCGCCCTGACCTTCCTCAACCCCCATGTCTACCTGGACACCGTGGTGCTGCTGGGCAGCCTGGCCAACCAGCAGGGCCCCGACCTGCGCTGGATCTTTGCCGCAGGCGCGGTCACCGGGAGCGTGCTGTGGTTCTTTGGCCTGGGGTACGGGGCCAGGGCGCTGGCAGGCGTGCTCAGCAGTCCCCGCACCTGGCGGTGGATCGACGGAGCCATCGGCGTGCTGATGGTAATCCTGGCCATCCGGCTGGCGCTGCACTGAAGTAGGCTGTAGCCAGATTCATAGGGGAGAAATCATGAGCAACCAGCCATCCCAGGGACCTGACTACCAGCGCAGCGGTTCTTCGCCCTGGCCCGGCTACCAGCCGCCGCCGCAGAACCAGGGGCCCTCCTACGGGCAGCCGCAGTACGGCCAGTCCCAGTACAACCCGGGGCAGTACGGCCAAGGACAGTACAACAACGCCCAGTACGGCCAGCCCCAGTACTTCGGCCAGCCGTACTACGGCAGGGCGGTGGAACCGAAGACCCTGAGCATCGCCAGCATGGTCTGCGGCATCGCGTCGGTGATCATGGGCTGGCTGCTGCTGCCCCAGTTCGCCGCCATCATCACCGGCCACCTGGCCCTGCGCCGCGAACCCTCGGGCAAGGGAATGTCCATCACCGGCCTGGTGCTGGGCTACCTCTGCCTGCTGGGCTACGGCGCCATCTGGCTGCTGTTCATCATTGGCCTGGCCGTCGCCGCCACCACAGGGTCGAACACCGGCACCTTCTAGCAGCAGGTTCCCGCGGGCCTACGCCCTTGGCTGACCTAGCGGAGCAGTTCCACGTCCGAGACCAGCTCGATATGCGCCAGCATGGCCTTCGCGGCGGCATCCGCGTCTTGCGCGCGGATTGCGTCGGTGATCTTGCGGTGCGAGGCGAGGGATTGCTCGGGGCGTCCGGGCTGGCCCAGCGACTCCATCCGGGTTTCCAGGATCATCTCGGCGATGAAGGCCATCAGCTGCGCGAGCACCGAGGAGTGGGCTGCGGCGGTGACGGCTTGGTGGAACAGTTCGTCGCCCTGGGCGCCGCGGTCGCCGTCGTCGATTTCCTTCGACATGACGTCCAGGGCGTTGTCGATGGCGGCCAGGTCTGCGTCGGTCCGGCGTTCCGCCGCGAGGGCGGCAAGCTTGACTTCCAGGGTGCTGCGGGCTTCCACGATTTCCGGCAGCCGGCTCTGGTGCTCGCGCAGGCCCTTGACCACCGAGGCGACGCTGGGCCGCCGGGCCAGGACGGCGCCGGTGCCATGCTGCACATCGATCACGCCCAGTACTTCCAGGGCCACCAGGGCCTGGGCCAGCGTGGCGCGGGAAACCCCAAGCCGCTCCGCGAGGTCCCGTTCCGCCGGGAGGAGGTCGCCGGGCTTCAGCTGGGCGGACTCAATGTACGCAAGGATCTGCTCCACCAGCTGCTCGTAAAGCCGCGGGCGCGAGACCCGCTCCAGGCCCAGCCGTGCTGTCTTCTCCACAAAGCCCTCCCTCGGACGTACCGGATCAGGATACCTGCTTCGTCTATTGACAGATAGACTCAGTGTCTAAGAGGCTAGTCCAGTGAGCCAGTAACTCACGTCACACTCCTCGCACCCCCAATGGAGAACCAACGATGTCCGCTCCTGTCTTATCGATCATCATCCTGGCGGCGATGTTCCTGCTCGCCACCGTCCTGCCCCTGAATATGGGGGCGCTTGCCTTCGTCGGCGCGTTCCTGCTCGGCGCCCTGGTGCTGGGCATGTCCACCAACGAGATCCTGGCCAACTTCCCCGGTGGCCTCTTCCTGACCATCGTCGGCGTCACGTACCTGTTCGCCATCGCGCAGAACAACGGCACCATCGACCTGCTGGTCCGCGGCGCGGTCAAGCTGGTAGGCAGCCGCGTGGCCCTCATCCCCTGGGTCATGTTCGCCATCACCGCCGTCATTACCGCCGTGGGCGCACTGTCTCCCGCCGCCGTCGCCATCATTGCCCCGATTGCCCTGAGCTTTGCCGGCAAGTACAAGATCAGCCCGCTGCTGATGGGCATGATGGTGATCCACGGCGCCCAGGCCGGGGGCTTCTCACCCATCGCGGTCTACGGCGTTACCGTCAACGGCATCCTTGCCAAGACCGATCTCGCCTTCAGCCCCACCGCACTGTTCCTCTCGAGCCTCATTTTCAACCTGGTCATCGCAATGGTGCTCTTCGTGGTCCTGGGCGGCAAGAACCTCCTGTCCTCCAGGGTGGGCCACTTTGTGGAGCAGGCGGCCGAGGCCCGGATGTCCGTCAGCGTCGGTGCCAAGGCCGCCGGCGGCGACGTCCCGTTCAAGGGCTTCGGCTCCGGCATGTACGGCCCCCGGGACCCCGCCGGAGACGGTATCGCTGCCACCAAGGAGCGCAAGGACCGAATCCCGCAGCTGGTCACCATTGCCGGCCTGATTGTGCTGGCCGTCGTGGCCCTCGGTTTCAAGATGGACGTCGGCTTTGTGTCCATCACCATCGCCATCGTGCTGGCCCTGGTGTCACCCGCAGCGCAGAAGGGCGCCATCAACAAGATCAGCTGGTCCACAGTGCTGCTGATCTGCGGCATGCTGACGTTCGTTGGAGTGCTGGAGGAAGCCGGCACCATCAAGTTCGTGTCCAGCGGCGTGGCCGACATGGGAATGCCGCTCCTTGCAGCCCTCATCATTTGCTTCATCGGCGCCGTGGTGTCCGCCTTTGCGTCCTCCACTGCCATCCTTGCGGCCCTCATCCCGTTGGCCGTCCCGTTCCTTTCCACCGGCGAAATCGGCGCCGTGGGCGTTATCTGCGCGCTCGCCGTCTCCGCCACCATCGTGGACGTCTCGCCGTTCTCCACCAACGGCGCCCTGGTGCTCGCCAACGCCCCCGAGGGCGTGGACAAGGACCAGTTCTACAAGCGGATCCTCGGCTACAGCGGGATCGTCATCGTGGCCGGACCCGTCCTGGCGTGGCTGGCATTGGTGGTCCCCGGCTGGCTCTAACGGCCACCGCACCCCAACCCAGCCTGTTTTTTAGAGAGGAAACCAGAACATGAGCACCGAGAACCGCCAAGGCCCCCTGGCCGGGCACACCGTCGTCGACCTCAGCCGGGCACTGGCCGGACCGCACGCCGGCATGATGCTGGCGGACCTCGGCGCCCGTGTCATCAAGGTGGAAAACCCGGGCACGGGGGATGACACCCGGGGCTGGGGCCCGCCCTTCGTGGGCCCGGAGGACGACCTGCAATCCACCTACTTCATGTCCTGCAACCGCAACAAGGAATCCATCACCCTTGACCTGAAAAGCGACGACGGCAAGGCGGTGCTCCGCGGCCTGCTGGAACGGGCAGACGTGGTGATCGAGAACTTCCGGCCGGGCGTCATGGACCGGTTGGGCTTCTCAACCGGCGCCATGCACGAGATCAACCCGCGCCTGGTGATCCTGTCCATCACCGGCTTTGGCCATGACGGGCCCGAATCCCAGCGCAGCGGCTATGACCAGATCCTGCAGGGTGAAGCCGGCCTGATGTCCCTCACCGGGTCGGGCCCGGACGATCCCCAGCGGGTGGGGGTTCCCATTGCCGACCTGCTCTCCGGGATGAACGGGGTTGCCGGCGTGCTGGCCGCCCTGGTGGAGCGGAACCGAACAGGCCAGGGCAAGGTGGTGCGCACGTCGCTGCTGGCATCGCTGATCGGGGTCCATGCCTTCCAGGGCACCAGGACCACCGTCGCCGGCGAAGTTCCGCAGGCCCAGGGCAACCATCACCCGTCCATCGCCCCCTACGGCCTGTTCAAGTGCAAGGACGGCAGCGTGCAGATCAGCGTCGGCAGCGAGAAGCTGTGGCAGTCGTTCGCTGCGGCCTTTGGCCTGGACCCGGCCGCCCCGGGCTTTGCCAGCAATGCCGAAAGGGTGCGGAACCGCGCAGAGGTGATTGCCGCCGTCGAACGGGCCTTTGCGGCGTTCGGCGCGGAGGAGTTGCTGCAAAAACTGAACGACGCCGGGATCCCGGCCGGGAAGGTCCGCTCACTGGACGAGGTGTACGCCTGGGAGCAGGTGGCGTCCCAGGGCCTGGTGGTGGATGTGGAGCATCCCCTGCTCGGCAAAGTCAGCCTGCCCGGCCCGCCGCTGCGGTTCTTCGCCCCCGGCGACGCCGCCGAAACCACCGGGAAGCACCATGATGCCCCGCCGCTGCTCAACGAGGACGGGCCGGCGATCCGGGAGTGGCTGGGCTTCGCTTCTGCGGCCGGCAACGGCACGGCTCCCGGGGCCGAATAGCATGGCGACGGCGGAGAAGGTGCGGCACTTGAAAGCGACCGAACTGCTGGATGCGGTGGTGGACCCGGGTTCATTCATCTCATGGGATACGGAGCCGGAACAGCCGGCCCTGTCCTCTGAGTACGCCCGCGACCTGGCCAGGGCCCGCGAACGCAGCGGCGCGGACGAGTCGGTCATCACCGGTGCCGGTTTCATCCGGGGCCGCCGGGTGGCGCTGATCGTCAGCGAATTCTCCTTCCTGGCCGGGTCGATAGGCCACGCGGCGGCGCAAAGGATCGTTGCCGCCGTCGAACGTGCCACTGCGGAGGGCCTGCCGCTGCTGGCCGGCCCCGCGTCCGGGGGGACGCGGATGCAGGAAGGGACGCTTGCGTTCCTGTCGATGGTCAAGATCACCGGTGCCGTCCGGGCGCACCGCCAGGCCGGGCTTCCGTACCTTGTCTATCTGCGACACCCCACCACCGGCGGCGTCATGGCATCCTGGGGATCGCTGGGGCACATCAACGTGGCCGAGCCCGGCGCGCTGCTGGGATTCCTGGGCCCGCGGGTGTACGAGGCGCTGTACGGCGAACCGTTCCCTGAGAACGTACAGGTGGCGGAGAACCTCTTCCAGAAGGGTTTGATCGACGGCGTCGTGGAACCTGGCGACCTGGCCGACCTGGTGGGCCGGGCGCTGGACATCCTGGCCATGAAGGAGGGTGCCGCTGCAGGGGTTCCCGCTCCGCCCGAGACCCTCAACGTCCGCCCCTCGACCGTTGATGCCTGGACGTCCATCGAGATCTCGCGGCGGCAGCGGCGGCCCGACCTCCGCCAGTTGTTGAAGTTCGGTGCCACCGACGCGCTGCCCCTGAACGGGACCGGGCAGGGCGAGAAGGACCCGGGGCTGCTGTTGGCCCTGGCGCGCTTTGGCAGCCAGCCATGCATCGTGCTGGGGCATGCGCGTCCGCTGCGGAAGGACGCGGTCGGCATGGGGCCAGGTTCGCTGCGGGAAGCGCGCCGGGGGATGAAGCTGGCGGAGGAGTTGCGCCTCCCCCTGCTCACGGTCATCGACACCGCGGGCGCAGCCCTGTCGCAGGAGGCGGAGGAAGGCGGGCTTGCGGGTGAGATTGCGCGCTCGCTGCACGAACTGATCGGGCTGGAATCGCCGTCGGTCTCCGTGCTGCTGGGCCAGGGCGCAGGGGGCGGCGCCCTTGCGCTGCTCCCGGCCGACCGGACCATCGCGGCGCAGCACAGCTGGCTTTCGCCGCTGCCCCCGGAGGGTGCCAGTGCCATCGTGCACCGGACCACCGCGTTCGCCCCGGACATGGCGCAGGCACAGGGTGTGAACGTCACGGCACTGTATGCCAACGGCCTGGTGGACCACATCGTGGATGAGCGCGGCGATGCTTCTGTGGAACCACGCGAGTTCTGCAGCCGGATGGCCAGGGCCATTGAGTACGAGCTGGCTTCCGTGGCCGGTGTTCCCGTGCCTGAGCTGGTGGCCGCCCGGGCCCGCAAGTTCGCCAGCCTGGGCTCCCGCTGACGCTCGGTTCCGCCGAGGGGCGCGGGGTTTCCCGGTGCCCCACGCTCTGGCCGCCTGATCCGGCCGGCGTTCCTAACCAGGCTTGTCCGGGGTGTACAAAGCCATGAGGACGCCGGTGCTTGTATGGTCGGCTTCGATGAGCCGCAGCGGGGTTTTGGTGCCGCCCGCGAAAAGCTGTTGCCCGTTGCCCAGGACGACCGGGTGGATCATCAGCAGGTATTCGTCAATCTGGCCAGCAGCCATGAGTGCGCGGATCAGCACTCCGCTGCCCATGATGACGAGGTTGGAGGCGAAGCTTTCCCGGAGTTCCTGCACGGCCGCGGGAACGTCACCGTGCAGGAGCATGGAGTTCGGCCACTCCAGCCTGGTTGCCGGATCCCTGGTAGCGACGTACTTCGGCGTGTTGTTCAGGGCCTCCTTGAAGGGGCCGCCCTGGGCGTTCCATGACGCGAGGAGCTGCCCGTAGGTACGCCGCCCGAACAGGAAGGCATGGTCCGGACCCATCCGTTCGCCCATCTTCTGCACCGTGGCCTGGTCGGCGTAGGGAACCGCCCAGCCGCCGTCGCTGAATCCGCCCCGCGTATCCTCATCCGGCCGGCCGGGACCCTGCATGACGCCGTCGAGCGTCACGTGGTTCATCACCACAACCTTGCCCATCGCCAGCAGCCTCTCCTTGCCGGGCGGCTTTCTGTATTGGCCGTGCCTCTACCTGCGCTGCTGGACCCTGGACCGGTGGGCGTTCCGGCGCAGTTGCAGGATCCGTGCGCCGCCTGCCACGGCCACCAGGACGGCGCCGGTCACGGCGGCGATGAACAGTGCCATGCCCAACGGGACGGATCCTTCGAAGCCCAGGAACTTCACCAGTACCAGCTCCTGGTTCTGGAGGATGAAGATGATCAGCAGGATCAGCAGCACCAGGGCTGCTACCACGGCCGCCCAGATGACACCGGTGCGCGTGACTTTGCGTTCCGGAGCGCCGCCGGCCCTTGGGGTGGTTCCGGCGGCAGGTGTTCCCGGCTCACCCGCTGAGTAGGATGGCGCGTTGCCGTAGGTTGCGCGGTCTGCTGCCGGCTGGGCTGTGTTCGACGGCGTCATGTTTGAGGGTGCTGCGTTCGACGGCGTCATGTCGGTGTCCGTTTCCGGCCGACGGTCGGGCCCCGGAGTGTATTGTCCTGCGCTCATGCTCATCCCCTTTCCCAGAATGCTAAGCATGCTTATTGTTCAACCATAGACGCACTGCTGGGACAGCACAACGACCGGCCGGGCCGGCGGCGCCGTGAGTTGCGGCCGTAAGCTGCTGCATTTGGGGCAGGCTGCAGGGAAGACCGCGGAGGGGCCCTCCATGAGGACCCCTCCGTTGATTGCTGACTTTTGCGCGGGCAGGTGCCCGGACGTCAGACCCTCTCCCTGCTCCGTTGGGTCTTGTCCCCGTCGGCGGAGGGGGTGCGCGGCGCAGGGGTCCTGCGCCAGTTGGGGAAGGCCCAGAACGTGAAATTCTGTGCCTTGACCGGCTCCTCCGGAGGTTCCGCAGGGGTTTCCGGTTCCGCTTCAGGCCGGCGCGTGGTTTCTTTCTTTGCGCCCCACCCGAAGTCCTTGCTCGATGCGTAGCACATCACAGACCTCCTTATGGTGACTGCCTTTTAATCGTCCTCCTGCCGGGCGTGGGAGTCGAGAGAGCAGCGCAGGAAGCTGTCAGTCGCCGCTGGACACCATGTCCTCCGCCTCCTGCGGGCGGTGGAACTCGCAGGGCCCTTGATGGCGGAGGGGGAGGAGGCAGGTCCGGCCCGTGGGCAGGTGGACCAGTCCGCACCTGCCGGCTAAAGCCACGTCCTCCCTGACATTGGCGTTGCTCAGGTCCGGCCGTTCGTCGTCGACTGTCTCGGTGGGCCCGGCGCTCGCCGCAGCCTGTTCAGCGTTCATGGTGGCAACTCCTGGTCGGGGGAGGACGGATGCAGGTGCAGAAACGTGCATTTCCAGTTTGCGCGGCCACGGTTACCAGCGGGTTAAGGCGGCGTTAGATCCAGGTCAACAGCCTCGGGGGGCCGCCTAACAGGCCGGCTTTCCTAGAAGCCCAGCTGACGCGCCACCTGCAGGAGGAGGGTTTCCGATCCCATGGGCCCCACCAGCTGGATGCCCATGGGAAGCCCGCTGCCGGCGGTTCCTCCCGTCCAGTGCACGGGAAGGGTGATGGCCGGCAGTCCGCACACGTTCACCATGGAGGACCATGGCGCGTATTCGCACTGTTTCCGGTAGTCGCCGTCGGCATCCCCGGGCCACTCGGCGGCCGGCCAGCGGTCGCTTCCATGGGCCGTCCCGGTGAACCAGCCCACCGGCCGCGGAGTCTGTGCCAGCGTGGGCATCAGCATCAGGTCCCACTGCCCGTACTGTGCCAGGGTGTCGTGCTGGAACTGCCGCAGGAAGGCCAGCGCCTCGGCGAGCTTGGCCGGGCTGCGCTGCTGGGCCCGCCGCCGGAAGGTCCTGGTGAGGGGTGCCAGCAGCGCCTCCCGCGTGGGGCTGATCCTGGCGGCACCCACCCCCGCGGTCCAGGCCGTGGTGAAGGCATCTGGATAGCGGTTGTCGTAGCGGATGTCGGCATCACCAAGAGCATGGCCGGCCTGCTCCAGGAGGGCAACGCCTGCGCGCAGCGCGTCCAGGGCCTCCTGCTCCAGGGTGAAGGGGAAAGTGCTCGACCACGGGCTGTCCAGCGTGACACCAATCCTTACCCGCGGTGGCTCCTGCTGCAGCGCCTGGAGGTAGGCGTGCCCCGGGGCCAGGACGTCCATCATCAATGCTGTGTCCCCTGAACTCCGGGCGAGGGGACCGGGCGCCACCAGCCGGGCGGGGTCGCCCGCGCTTTCCCCGGCCGTTACGAGGCCCCGTCCCGGCTTCAACCCCACCAGGCCGCACGCGGCCGCCGGAATCCTGACTGACCCGCCGCCGTCGGTCCCCGGGGCGAAAGGCAGCAGCCCTGCCGCCACCGCGGCGGCGCTGCCGCCGGAGGAGCCTCCAGAGCTCCGGCTGGGTGCGTGGGGATTGCGCGACGGCGGTGCGATGCGGTTCTCGCTGTACGCGGTCAGTCCAAATTCGGGCACCTGCGTTTTGCCCAGGACGGTCACGCCGGCATCCCTAAAGAGGGCGACCAGCGGGCTGTCGACGGGGGCAGGTTTGTGCTCCAGTGCGGCGCTGCCGTGTGTGGTCACCACGCCCGCGACGTCGGTAAGGTCCTTGAAGGCAAGCGGCATGCCGTGCAGCGTGGGCAGGTCCGCGGCGACTGTCCGCGAGTGCCGGACGTCCGCTGCACGGGCCTCCTCCAGGGCCTGGTCCGCAGTCACGGTGATGAAGGCGCCCAGGAGGGGGTTCTGCTGCTCGATCCTTGCCAGGAAATGCTCGGCTGCCTCCACCGCGGACACCGTTCCGCTCCGCAGGAGATCCCGCAGGTCCAGGGCCGGGAGTTCGTGGAGTTCAGCCATGCAATCGCGCCACCGTTCGTCGTCCGGCCGCCGGTTCCATGTTGCGGCCGGGGAGTGCCAGCGCCCCGGTGAGGGTGGCGATCTGTCGGGACATGGAAACCTCCTTGGGTTCCTCCAGCCTAACCCGCGGCTTTTTCCAGCTTCTTCAAGGGGGGAAGGGCTAGGCTTAAAGCGAACTCCGATCCGCCAAGACAGGACTCCGATGAGCGATTTCGATACCGTCCCCGTCCACGACGTCCCCGCTGACGCAGTGATCCTGGATGTCCGGGAGGACTACGAGTGGGTTGCCGGTCACGCCGACGGCGCACTCCACATCCCCATGGACCAGATCCCGGCCCGGCTCGGCGAACTCGACCCGGACGAGGACCTCTACGTCATTTGCCGCACGGGCGGGCGGTCCTTCCGCGTTGCCCAATGGCTTACCGGCCAGGGTTACACCGCCATCAACGTCTCCGGCGGCATGGACCAGTGGCTGGAATCCGGCAAGCCCCTGGTCTCGGACAACGGACTTAAGCCGCTGGTCCTTTAGTGCCCGGCAGTCCCCGAACCTACTCCTTCCTGGGACCGGAGGGCACCTTCACCGAGGCGGCCCTCCTGCAGGTGGCTGATGCACTCCAGGCCGTCAGGCTCCCGGCCGCCAACGTCAATGCCGCCCTGGACAGGGTGCGCGACGGGTCAGCGGACGGCGCCATGGTCCCCATCGAGAACTCGGTGGAGGGCGGAGTCACTGCCACCCTGGACGCGATCGCCTCCGGCCAGGAACTGCGCATCATCCGCGAGGTCCTGGTTCCCATCAGCTTTGTCCTGGTGTCCCGGCCCGGAGTAGGAGTGGAAGACGTGCGGCAGGTGTCCACCCACGGCCATGCGTGGGCCCAGTGCCGGTTGTGGGTGGAGAAGAATATACCTGAAGCGGAATATGTTCCCGGCTCATCAACAGCTGCAGCGGCACTCGGACTGCTGGAGCGGGACTGCACCTACGACGCCGCGATCTGCGCCCCGCTCGTTGCCCGGGAGCACCCGGAGCTGTCTGTGCTGGGAGAGGACATCGGCGACAACCCCGGCGCCGTGACGCGCTTCATCCTGGTCAGCCGGCCCGGTGCGCTGCCGGCGCCTACCGGAGCAGACAAGACGACCGTTGTGGTCCCGCTTCCGGAGGACCGTCCGGGCGCTTTGATGGAGATCCTGGACCAGTTCGCCAGCCGCGGCGTCAACCTCAGCCGGATTGAATCCAGGCCCACCGGGCAGTACCTGGGGCACTACTTCTTCAGCATTGACGCGGATGGCCATGCCTGCGAAGCGAGGGTGGCGGATGCGCTCGCCGGGCTGCACCGCATCAGCCCGGGAACCCGCTTCCTGGGCTCGTACCCCAGGGCTGACGGGCAGGCCACGCCGGTGGCGGCGCATACCTCCGATGCGGCCTTCTCGGCGGCGCACACCTGGGTCCAATCCATACTCGCCGCGGAATCCGTCGCAGGTGAAAGCGGTTCCCAGGCTTCGCGCACAGCGTAGGCAAATGCCTCTGGAGGTACTTCCGCGGGCTGTGGACAATGCGTATGCTTGCTTGATCCACATGGGGTATGGCCCCTGATGAAGGGAGCGGGTCATGACCAGCAGCAATGACAACGACGGCCAGGGGATGATCGTCAACCCCAAGCCGACGGCCGACAACCAGGATTGGGACGGGGACGACGCTGACCGCGCCGACCGCCTGCGCTTCGAAGAGGAGCAGGCCATGATCCGCGAGCAATCCGAAGCCCACGCCGCTGCCAAAGAAGCCCATGCCGCTGCCAAGCAGGCCGCTGACGCGGAGAAGGAGTCCGGGGCCTGAGCCGGATCCCGGCGCTGCGTCATGCCGGCATTCCAGCCGGCGCCGCTTTTACCCCTTATTACCGCGCGGTTGCACCGGTGGCCTGTACCTGCCGTTTCACCCGGATCAGGAGTGACCGGGGCTCCACCTGAACCGTAAGCTGCGTCGCTTCCCCTGATGTGTCGCCGTCGAGCTGTGTGGGCATGGGCTCGGGGCACTTGATGACCACCCTGGTTGACCGGTACACGGTCATGACGGGCAGCTTTCCGCTGTGCTTGAACATGATTTTCACGTACATCAGGAGCCAGCCAATGGCGCTGCGCGGGCTCATCACCACTACATCCAGCATGCCGTCGTCGATCATGGCCTGCGGGATGAAATCGATGCCGCCCGGTACCAGGCCGCAGTTGGCGAACAACACGCTACGGATGTTCCGGATCTGCTCGGGGCTCCCGTCCAGGGCGATGGATACCTTCTTCCGCCGGCCGGGGAGGTGCCGCACTCCGGCCTCCGTGTAGGCCAGCCAGCCCACCGCTTTCTTCAGTCCCGCGTTGGTGTCGGCCAGGACCTCCGCATCCATGCCGATGCCTGCGATGACCAGGAACACGTGCTCGGAGTAATGCCCTGTCCGCGAGTTCTCAATGGCCATGCGGGCAGTGTCGATATAGCGCTGGCGGCCGAAAAGCGCTGTCTGGACGTTGCCGTGGAGGTCGTTCACGTCCAGGTCCACGTTGCGGGCCAACAGGTTGCCGGTGCCCAGTGGAATCAGGCCCATGGCAACGTTGGTGCGTGCGAGGGCCTCAGCCACCACGCGTACCGTGCCGTCCCCGCCGCCCACCAGGACGACGTCGGGCTTTCCTGCCAGTGCCGCCTGCATCTGGGAGAATCCGGGGTCCTCCGCCGTCGTTTCGAAGAAGACGGGCTCGTCCCACCCGGCGGCAAGGCAGGCCCTGTGAATCATTTCCCGGGCTTCGCCAGCCCGCGCCTTGATGGGGTTCAGGACTACTGCCACGCGCTGCTGCGCCAGTCCCGAGTCATAAGATTCGCCGGCCACGGTACTGCGAACGTGCAGGGCCTTGAGGCGCCGCACCCCCCACCAGCTGGAGGTGGCGAAGGCAAGCGCCACCGCAATCAGCAGGTAGAGAATCCAGTCGCTCATGGTGTTTCAACAGTAGCCCGGCGCGCGGCGGGAGGGGGCATGGAGCCGGCCGCCCGCCGTCGTGCAGTGAATTGGATACCCTTGTCTGGTGATCGACGTAAAAGACCTCAGCGAAAACCCGGACAAGTACCGTGCCAGCCAGCGTGCCCGTGGCGCGGACGAATCAGTGGTGGACGCGATCATCTCCGCGAATTCCGCCCGCCGCGAGGCACTGCTCCGCTTCGAGAACCTCCGCGCCGAGCAGAACGTGTTCGGCAAGAAGGTGGCCAAGGCCAAGGGCGAGGAGAAGCAGGCCCTGCTGGCCGAGGTCAAGGAGCTGGCCAACTCCGTCAAGGCCGCCTCCGCCGAGGCCGATGCGGCCCAGACCAAGCAGGAAGAACTGCTCCGCACCATCCCCAACCTTGTTGAGGACGGCGTTCCCGAGGGCGGCGAGGACGACTACGTGGTGGTCAAGACCGTCGGTACGCCGCGCGAATTCCCTGACTTTGAACCGCGCGACCACCTGGAGATCGGCGAGCTGCTTGGCGCGATCGACATGGAACGCGGCGCCAAGGTCTCCGGCGCCCGCTTCTACTTCCTCAAGGGCGTGGGTGCCCGGCTGGAGATGGCGCTGCTGCAGATGGCCATGGACCAGGCCATCGAGGCCGGCTTCGTCCCGATGATCACGCCCACCCTGGTGCGTCCGGAAACAATGCAGGGCACGGGTTTCGACGTGAAGCACGACGCCGAGATCTACCGTCTCGCCGAAGACGACCTTTACCTGGTGGGCACCTCAGAGGTGGCACTCGCCGGCTACCACGCGGACGAGATCCTCGACTTCTCCGCCGGTCCCATCCGCTACGCAGGCCAGAGCTCCTGCTACCGCCGCGAGGCCGGGTCGCACGGCAAGGACACCCGGGGCATCATCCGCGTGCACCAGTTCAACAAGGTGGAGATGTTCATCTACACCACCGTTGAAGAGGCTGCCGCCGAGCACCAGAGGCTCCTTGCCTGGGAAGAGGAGATGCTGGCCAAGTGCGAGCTGCCGTACCGGGTGATCGACACCGCCGCCGGCGACCTCGGCATGTCTGCGGCCCGGAAGTACGACTGCGAGGCCTGGGTCCCCACCCAGGGCGCCTACCGCGAGCTGACCTCGACCTCCAACTGCACCACGTTCCAGGCACGCCGCCTGAACATCCGTGAACGCATCGTCAACGCGGAGGGCGTCTCCAAGGGCACCCGCGCCGTGGCAACCCTCAACGGCACCCTGGCCACCACCCGCTGGATCGTGGCCCTGCTGGAGCACCACCAGAACGCGGACGGCTCGGTCAACGTGCCCAAGGCGCTGCAGAAGTACCTGGGCGGCCTCGAGGTGCTGCCGGTCCTGTAGGGCGGTCTCTTCTTCGCGGTGCACCCGCAACTGGACGGTGCACCCTTGAACGGACAGTGCACCCCCGAGTTCGGGGGTGCACTGTCCGTTAGCGGGTGCCCGGTTGCCTGCTCCGGCTGCTTGGCAGCCCTGCCTGCCGGAGGCATGCTGCAAAGCGGACAGGGTTCGACGCGGTTGCCCAGTCCCACCGGACAACCCTGAAACCTGCCGCCCGAAGCCTGTCCTCGCGTTTCTTTTCCGCCAGCACGGCCTGGCGGGCTGTTTGAGTGCCCAGATATTCATCATTGAGGTATTTGGCGTCGCCGTCGAACTCGCCAATGAGCCGGTACTTGGGCCAGAAGAAGTCGGTACGGGCGAGCAGTGAACCTTCCTGCAGGAACTTTGCCTGGAGCATGGGGGCCGGAAAGCCGAGCAGATGCATCTGGGCGCGGCTGAGCGATTCACCAGCCGACTCTAACTGCGGCGATGCGAAGTCGAGCACCTGTGCCACCCAGTTCCGACGGGCCGCTGATTCGAGCGTGAAGGCCGTTCTCAACAGTTCGTCCTGGCCAAGTGGGGCCCCGGATACTCGCCGACTGCTGATCGCATGATCCGCCAACACCACTCCTGCCGCGAAGTCCTCCGTCGCAATGACGCCAATGACTGTTTCCGCAAGAGGGGTTACCAGCAGCCCTCCTCGTTGGACTGCTGCTGCGTTCGCGAAATGCCGGTTTATGCCGTAGGCGGTGATGTGTTCGATTCCTGTTTGTCCGGACCTGTCACGTGCCGCGGACGTTGTTGGTTTCCTGCGGCCCGTGTGGCCTCTGGTTGCCCCGGAGAGGTGGATGTACGCAGGCACGGCGAGAAGTTCCAGGTCCCATATGACAGCGGCCGTGTGCAGGCAGAATGTCGATTGCGGGAGCTCCAGATCCACCGCGCGGACGGTCTGGACGTATCTTTCCCATGGCGGCAATGACACCCATGCACGTTTCTCGGCATAAACACCTTTGCGGACACGGACAAGTTCACCCTGCGCGTAGCGTCTACTGAGTGAACGGGCGTCCCCAGTGGTGCGGCGGAGGTCCTGCGCGGAGATCAGGTGCATGCCCTTATCGTCACCGGTCAATGAGTGGCCGTTGAAGGGGCCGGTTGGTGCATGTGGACAACTAGGCAGCTCATATTCGCACCGGCTGATGGACGTTGCACCGGCGCGTTCGGGGGTGTGGTGTCCGCGGGCGGGTGCGTACCGCAGATGACGGCGCTTCCGCGAGTGGTCCGCGCAGCCGCACGCATGTGGAAACCCGCCGAGTTAACCAACAGTTCAGTGAACCTGTGGTCCCCGTCCTAGCGCGTGTCAGTTACGTCTGGTTCACTATGTGGATGACAACGCTGACTGAAACCTCAGTCGCCGGCAACGATGACCGGCGAGAGAACAACGAGAACAACGCCCTGAACAACATCGAGTTCACCGCTATCGACCAGAAGTTCATGGTCGCGCTGGACGTGGACGGCACACTGGTGAACCACGACGGCCACATGTCCCCGGGTGTCCGGGAGGCCGCCCAGGCAGTGGTGGCCGCCGGGCACGAGGTGATGATCGCCACGGGCCGCTCCTTGAATGCCACGCTTCCCATTATCGAAAAGATCGGGATCGAGCGCGGATATGCGGTTTGCTGCAATGGCGGCGTAACCCTCCGGCTCCACCCCGAACTGGAGAATGGCTACGAGGTGATCCACAAGGCCACCTTTGATCCGGCCCCGGCCCTGCGCGCCCTGCGCGAACGCCTCCCGTCCGCCAAGTATGCGCTGGAGGACGCCGACGGCAATTTCCTCTCCACGGAGCGGTTCCAGGACGCCAGCTTCGGCGTCGAGGCGGTGGGCGTGGACTTCCACACCATGCTGGAGTCCACTGCCGTCCGCGTAGTCGTGTTCAGCACCGAGAACACGCCCGAGGAGTTCACCGAGGCCATCAACCACGTGGGCCTTGCGGGAGTTACCTACTCCGTGGGCTGGACCGCGTGGCTGGACATCGCGGCCGCAGGCGTGACCAAGGCCAGCGCCCTGGAAAACCTCCGGGTCCGGCTCGGCTTCGAAGAGCACCTCACCGTTGCCGTGGGTGACGGCCGGAACGACATCGAGATGCTCACCTGGGCCGGCCGCGGGGTGGCCATGGGTCAGGCCCCGGCGGAGGTGGTGGCCGCAGCGGATGAGGTCACCCACTCAGTGCACGACGACGGCGCCGCCCACGTGCTGCGCAGCCTCCTCTGAGTCGCCCGCCGACGAGGCCCGCTGCCGCGATTCCGGGCACAGCCCCGGGCCAAGGCAGAATAGGGGCATGACCCTTACGACGTTCGCCCTCGTCCGCCATGGCCAGACCGACTGGAATGCCGAGCGCCGGCTGCAGGGGGCCACCGACATTCCCCTCAACGACGTTGGACGTGGCCAGGCACGTGAGGCCGTCGCCGTCCTTGCCCCGTACGAGTGGGACGCCATCGTTTCCTCGCCGTTGAGCCGCGCCGCCGAAACCGCGGACCTCATTGCCGAAGGGCTCGGGCTGACAGTATCCCGGCGCGTCCCGGAACTCACGGAGCGCAGCTTCGGCCCGGCCGAAGGGATGCAGGCCGGACCGGAGCTGGACGCCCTGCGGGTACCCGGCGGGTTCAAGGGCGCCGAAAGTGAAGACGAGGCCGCAGACCGCGGAATCGCGGCGCTGGAAGCCCTGGCGGAGGAGTTCCGCGGACAGCGGCTCCTGGTGGTCACCCACGGAACCCTGCTGCGTGTCACCCTCAGCCGCGCCATCGGCCAGACCCTGGCCAGCGTGGACAACGCCGTACTGAACCTGGCGCACCACCACGCGATCGACGGGTGGAAGCTGGAGTACTTCAACGGCGAGCCCGTGATGGCGGCAACCGGCAGCTAAAGGTCCAAGGGCCCCAAAAACAGATTGCGACGGCGGCCCCCGGCGGGGGCGGTCAGACCACCGCCAGGATCAGCGCCAGCAACCGGGCAGCCGCGGGCCGGGCGGCATGTTCCTCATTCCACTGGGCCCGCGCGACGGCCTTGCTGACGGCCTGCGTGGTGATGCCCAGTTCCTGCGCCACCGCTTTCTGCTGGCCGCGGACTCCAGGTGTCAGCAGGTCCAGTACCCGCCATTCCGCCCCGGAGCGGTCCCGCACGATGTGGCCCAGCAGCCGGAGGATAGCCTCGGCATCGTGGGCAACATCGGCCAACGGTCCCTCCACCGCAACCGGTACCCGCTCCTTGCTGTTGCGGAGCCGGTCCACCGCCCGGCGGGCGTAGACCAGGCCGTGGCCGGATGCGTCCTTGATCTGGTTGGGCAGCGGTTCATCCACCGGCCCGGCCCCGATGCCCACGTACCAATGCCCGCTGCGGAGCGCGATCAGGGCGGCGTCCACCGCCTGGTGCGGGCAGTCGACAATCCCCTGGACCTCGTCCTCGACGGACCTGTCAAAATCCAGGCGCGCGGGGATGTGCCGCAGTGCCTTGAGCAGCTGCGGAACCTGGTCGCCGTCGCGCCGGCTGTCCGTCTGGTTGATGGTGAGGGTGAACATTCTGGGTCCACACTACCCGGAAGTAGGAACTGCGAAACGGCCTGTTTCGCGCGCAGGCGCCTCGCCGGGCACTGGCGGAAATGACGAGGGGCCCGCATCACGTTCGATGCGGGCCCCAGCCAAAACCAACGGAGCGGAAGGCCGGTGCAGGCCTACTGCGCCGCGGAAGCGGACGCGCCTACCCCGGTCGCCGGGAACCTGTCCCACGCGCGGTGCGCGGCAAGGAGCCCGGAGACCTCGGCGGTGACTTCGGCCGCGCTGTCCCCGGCAGCGATGCCAACCGTTTCCTGCCGAATGCCGATCGCCTCGAGGACGGCAGAGCCGGAGCCCCACACGCCAATGGCCTTGGCGTGGCGGTACGCCTCGGACAGCATGAGCGCGACGCGCGGATCCGGGGTGTCAACAGGCTCCCCGGCCTTGGCGTCGCGCCCGGCGGTGGCGTCAGGCGCGGACTGCTTGCCTCCGGCGACGATCAGCGCGTCGAACTCGGTGGACCGCGCGGTAAGGAAGGTCCGCTGCACCGTCACCGAAAGCCCGTCGGAGGAAAGCACGCCCCCTGTTGGTGCGATGACCAGCGGGACCATGCCTTCGCCGTCGAGCGCCTTGCGGGCCGCCTCCACCTGGGCCAGGTCGCTGGAGGAATCGGCAAGGATGCCCACCACGCGGCCGGCAACCGGCCACGTTTCGCCCACCTGGGACACAGCCGGGCTTGGTTCCCGGTCCGGGACCTGCTCCGTCGCATCGGGGGCCGGCATTCCCAGGCCCGCGGCGACGGCGGCGCAAAGCCCGGCATCGATGTTGGCCAGGGCCTGCAGCTGGCGTTCGCGGACGGCGGTCTCGAAGCACTTGCCGAGCTCGAACGTGTACGCCTGGATCACGTGGTCCTGCTCCACCGCGCTCAGGCTCCGGAAGAACAGCCGGGCCTGGCTGTAGTGGTCATCGAAGGATGCAGGGTTGCGCCGTTCCTTGATGGATTCCGCAACTGCCTCCGGCACGTCCACGAACGCGCCCATGTCCTGGCTGGCCAGGAACGGGCACCCGCCATCCAGGGAATTGGGCCGGTACGGTGCAACACCGGCGTGGTCCGCAGTCTGGTGCATGCCATCGCGCAGCATGTCGTTGACCGGAGCATGCGGCCGGTTGATGGGGATCTGCGCGAAGTTGGGTCCGCCCAGGCGTGAGATCTGCGTGTCCAGATAGGAAAACAGGCGCACCTGCAGCAGGGGGTCGTTGGTGACGTCGATGCCCGGCACCAAGTGGCCGGGGTGGAAGGCCACCTGCTCGGTCTCGGCGAAGAAATTGTTGGGGTTCGCGTTGAGGGTCATGAGTCCGATGGGCTGGACCGGCGCGAGTTCCTCGGGGACAAACTTGGTGGGGTCCAGGAGATCGATGCCCTGGAACATCTGGTCTTCGGTATCCGGGAAGGTCTGGATGCCCAGTTCCCACTCCGGGAAGGCCCCCGCCTCGATGGCGTCAGCAAGGTCGCGCCGGTGGAAGTCCGGGTCCATGCCGTTGATGATCTGGGCTTCCTCCCAGACCAGGGAGTGCACGCCCTGCTTGGGCTTCCAGTGGAACTTCACCAGCGTGGTGTCCCCGGCGGCATTGCTGAGCCGGAAGGTGTGGACGCCAAAGCCTTCCATGGTCCGGTAGGACCGGGGGATGCCGCGGTCGGACATGTTCCACAGGGTGTGGGCCTGTGCCTCGGTGTGGAGCGACACAAAGTCCCAGAAGGTGTCGTGGGCGCTCTGGGCCTGCGGAATCTCGCGGTCCGGGTGGGGCTTGGCCGCGTGCACCACATCCGGGAACTTGATGCCGTCCTGGATGAAGAACACAGGGATGTTGTTTCCCACCAGGTCGTAGGTGCCCTCATCCGTGTAGAACTTCGTGGAGAACCCGCGGGTGTCCCTGACGGCGTCCGCAGAGCCCCGCGAGCCAAGCACGGTGGAAAACCGGACAAACACCGGCGTCTCGACGTCCGGGGCGAGGAAACCGGCGCGGGTGACCTTCGAAGCCGTCCCGTACGAACGGAACACGCCGTGCGCCCCGGCGCCGCGTGCATGGACAACGCGCTCCGGGATCCGCTCATGGTCGAAATGGGTGATCTTTTCACGCAGATGATGGTCCTGCAGCAGGATGGGACCGCGGGCACCGGCCTTGAGGGAATGATCCGTGTCCGGCAGCCGGAGCCCTTGGGCTGTGGTCAGGTATTGGCCCGACTGGGCGCGGGCGGTGGCTGGGGCACCGGTCGGGCTGCCGGTTGGGGACACGGCTTCGGGACCCCGTTGGTCCGGTTTCGGCGGCAACGGCTCCCGCGGGGTGGTGGGCTCTTCAAACGCCGGAGGTTCACTGGACGGAACTCCGGGAATTACAACGTCGTCTTCGGCTGGCATGTTTCGATCTCCCCGCATTCGATGGTCCCAGCCCCGCCGCAGCGGAAGCTAAGCTTGCTTACTACCCTACAGGTGGTCAGGGGCAGCAAGACAAGGTCCGACGGCGGGGGTTGCCTGCCTGCCCCTTCATCTGTTGCGATGGGGGAACGGCCGCCTGCAGCGGCACACCCGAGGTGAGGATGGTTATGGCCGGCAGCGCAGGGCACGATGTAAAGCCGCAGGACGAGACGCAGCAGGAGGACCTTCCGCAGGAGGAACTGGACCTCGTCGACAAGTGGTGGCGGGCGGCCAACTACCTTTCGGTGGGGCAGATCTACCTCCGCTCCAACCCGCTGCTGCGCGAGCCGCTGCAGGCAGAGGACACCAAATCCCGCCTGCTGGGCCACTGGGGCACCACTCCCGGGCTGAACTTTGTCTACGCGCACCTGAACCGCGTGATCCGCCGCGACAACCTTGAGATGCTCTTTGTTGCCGGTCCCGGCCATGGCGGCCCCGCCGTCGTCGCCAATGCCTGGTTGGAGGGAACGTACTCCGAAATCTATGCGCACGTGGGCAACGACGAGGCGGGTCTGCATGAGCTGTTCCGCCAGTTCTCCTACCCCGGCGGCATCCCCAGCCATGCGGCCCCCGAAAGCCCCGGCTCCATCAGCGAGGGCGGCGAGCTCGGGTACTCCCTGGCCCACGCCTACGGATCGGTGTTCGACAACCCCCAGCTGGTGACCGCCGTCGTGATCGGCGACGGCGAGGCCGAAACCGGGCCGCTCGCCGCCAGCTGGCACTCGCACAACTTTTTGGACCCCGCCGTGGATGGCGCCGTGCTGCCCATCCTCCACCTGAACGGCTACAAGATCGCCAACCCCACCGTCCTGGCCCGGATGCCGCAGGGCCAGCTGGAGCAACTGCTGCGCGGCTACGGCCATGAGCCGTACTTCGTCACCGTGGCCGATCCGGACGATACCGAGCAGGCACACCGTGATTTCGCCGCCGTGCTGGACCGCTGCCTGGCCCGGATCAAGGCCATCCAGGACGCCCACCGCCAGGATCCGGCCGCCGAAAAGGCGGGGGAGGGCGGGCACCGCTGGCCCCTGATCGTCCTGCGTTCCCCCAAGGGCTGGACCGGGCCCCGCACCGTGGACGGGCTGCAGGTGGAAGGCACCTGGCGCGCCCACCAGGTGCCGCTGTCCGAAGTCCGCACCAACGGCGAGCACCTGAAGCAGTTGGAGGAGTGGCTGGAGTCCTACCGGCCGGACGAACTGTTCGACGGCGACGGCCGCCTCCGGCCCGACGTCGCCGAAGGCGCGCCCACGGGAGACTTCCGCATGAGTGCCACGCCCCATGCCAACGGCGGCGTGCTGCGGCGCGCGCTGAAACTGCCCGCGTACCAGGACCACGCCGTCGAGGTCCCCACTGCCGGCGTCGAGCGCGTCAGCCCCATGGTGACGCTGGGCTCCTGGATGCGGGACGTCATCGCCCAGAACATGGAGAACTTCAGGCTGTTCGGCCCGGATGAGACGGCGTCCAACCGGCTGCAGAACGTCTACGAGGTCACCGACAAGGTGTGGCAGTACCGGATTGACGACGTCGACGAGCACCTTGCGCGCTCCGGCCGGGTCCTGGAGGTACTGAGCGAGCACCTGTGCCAGGGCTGGCTGGAGGGCTACCTGCTGACCGGGCGGCATGGGGTGTTCAACTGCTACGAAGCGTTCGTGCACATCGTGGACTCCATGTTCAACCAGCACGCCAAGTGGCTGAAGGTATCCCGCGCACTGCCCTGGCGCCAGCCGGTGCCGTCGCTGAACTACCTGCTGTCCTCCCACGTGTGGCAGCAGGACCACAATGGGTTCTCGCACCAGGACCCGGGCTTCATCGACCACGCCGTGAACAAGAAGGCGGAGGTCATCCGGGTCTACCTGCCGCCGGATGCCAACACCTTGCTTTCGGTGATGGAGCACTGCCTTGCGTCCACGGACTACGTGAACATCGTGGTCAGCGGCAAGCAGCCCTCGCCCACTTGGCTTGGCCCGGCTGACGCCGCCAACCATTGCCGCCGCGGCCTGGGGATCTGGACGTTCGCCGGTTCCGAGGTGCCCGGGGAGGAGCCCGACGTCGTCCTGGCCTGCGCCGGTGATGTCCCCACCGTGGAGACCGTGGCGGCCGCCGAACTGCTCCGCGAAGGTGCGCCTGGGCTCAAAGTCCGCGTGGTCAACGTGGTGGACCTGATGCGGCTGCAGGACGAGAGCGAGCACCCCCACGGCCTGCCCGCCCACGATTTCGACGGGATCTTCACGCCGGACAAGCCCGTCATCTTCGCGTACCACGGCTACCCGGCGCTGATCCACCGGCTGGCCTACAAGCGCACCAACCAGCAGGGCCTGCACGTGCACGGTTATAAGGAGGAGGGGACCACCACCACGCCGTTCGACATGGCCATGCTCAACGGAATCGACCGCTTCACCCTGGCCATCGACGCGATCGACCGGGTGCCGGGGATGGCCGAGAAACACTCACTCCTGCGCCAGGACCTGCAGGACCGGAGGGCCCGCGCCCGCGAGCACACCCGCACCCACGGCGAGGACCCGGAGGAGATCCGGAACTGGAAGCTGGGCGGCTAGTTCTCCCCTCAGCAGGGCAGTTCGTCCAGGGTGCAGGACGGCAGGTGGATCCAGCCTTCGCTGCGGGCTGCGGCGGCGTGGGCGGCATCCGGCAGGAGCGTACGACGGCGGGCCACGGCCCGGGCGGCAAGGGCGGCGATGACGGCGTCGAACAGGTCGTCCGAGGCTGCCAGCCTGTCCCGGTGACCTGACAGGTCCAGCCATGGTGCCTGCTCTTCCAGCGAAGCGAGCAGGACACCGAGGCGCTCGGCTTCGGGGATGCCGCGGCCCTTGTAGCCGCGGCCATTGAGGCCCCAGATCTTCAGTGATGCCGCGGGGTACACCTCGGCGAGCCGGCCTGAGCCGTCGCGCGGCTGCGGGCCATGGAGCCCGGCGATCTTCGCCTGGATCACGGCGCAGCGCATGGCGGGATGCGCCAGGCGGTCGGCGGACACGCTGAGCGGGATCAACCCCGCTTCCCGGGTGACGAAGCGGTCAGTGTCCCGGTAAGCCAGCAACCGCCGGCCGGCGATCCCGTCGTGTTCCAGGACAGGTGCGGCATCGAAGTTCAGGTGCCCGGTCAGAAAGGGGATCAGTGCGTCCGGCCAGCCGACGGGACAGTCGACGCCGGTCATGTCACAGGTGCCGAACAGGTCCACAATCTCCTGGTCGTCCACGTCCAGAGCCAGGTGGGCGAGCCTGGCGGACGGCTGCGTGCCGGCCTCCGCGGCCTCCCTGGCCTCCGGGTGCCGGTCCCACTCGATCACGGCGACCGCCGTCTTCTTCGTTGCGGCGGCCAGATCCACGCCGAGGGTCCTCATCGGCCTGTCAGACACGACGGTAGTGGAGCGCGTCGTCCACTGCGCCGGCTTCACCCAAGTCATCCCCGCGGGCAAAACCGGCCCACAATGAGCGCACTGCCCGCCCGGTCATATCCACTTTCGCCCAGTCGGCCCCGGCGATCAGTCCCACGCCGTCCCACGTCTTCTTGCTGCCGAGCAGCAGGGGCAGGTCCACGGTATGGGCGGCGCCAAAGATGTTGCCGGGCGCATGCCAGTCCAGGACATAGCGGTGCACTTTTCCGCCCGCCTTGGCATGCCGGCGCGCAAACTTCCGGGTTGCCCGACCGTACACGGTCTCGGTCACCAGCCAGTCGATGGCCCGGACGGCCGCGGGACCCACCACGGGAGCGCCCGCCAAGCGCATCAGGCGCGGACTGCGGGGGAGGAACAATCGGGCCTCCTCCGAGGTATGTCCGATCAGGACTTCGATGGCAGGGGCAGTCCGGTTCCAGGCCGCCTCTATTTCGGACTCCTCGGGGAGCGGATCGTGGCCGTACTGGGTGCCGAACGGCATGGCCGCCAACATGCCGAACTTCTTGGCCACTTGCGTAACCTGTGCTTCGAGAGCCACCACATCCATGGCGGGCGTCTGCTCCGTGACGCCGTCGGCCGCGATGCCCATGGCGTGGTTCATCTTGGCCCGGCCCCGGGTAATGCCCAGTGGCGCGCTCTGGATGATGGCGCGCTGGAAAAGTGTGGGCGCCTCCGGGGTGGCCATCAGGTGGGCGATTGCATCGCCCCCGGCGGACTGGCCAAACGCGGTGACCCGGCCGGGATTGCCGCCGAAGGCAGCGATGTTCCGCTGCACCCAGCGGAATGCCTCGAGCTGGTCGAGGAGCCCCAGGTTGCCGGGACGCCCGGCAGGCGTCGCCAGGAACCCGAACAAACCGAGCCGGTACGTCACCGAGACCACTATCACCCGGTTCTCGGCCACCATCCGGGCGGGATCGAAGATCGCCAGGTCACCCGATCCCGTGGTGTAGGAGCCGCCGTGGATCCAGACCATGACGGGCAGCTTTTCGTCCCGAGAGAGGTCGCCGGGCATGGTGATCGACAGGTTCTGGCAGTCCTCGCTGCCGGGAAGCTCGCCGTACTTGGTGCCCAGGACATCGTCCAGGAACGGGACCGGCGCCTGCGGGCAGGCGGGCGAGAGGGACGTGGCGGCGAATTCGGCGGTCCAGTCCGGCACTGGCGCCGGCGGCTGGAACCGTTGTGCCCTGGCGTAGGGGATACCGGTGGCACGAACAACCCTGTCGTCGCGCCATCCGCTGACGGGGCCGCAGGGGGGATGAAACAGAAGCTGGGAGGTCAGCGCGGGCTCGGAACTCACAGCCCCACCATGCCACAACTTCCTGAAACAACGACGGCGGGTGTCCGGCTTCGAAAAGCCAGGCACCCGCCGTCGGACTGGTGTAGATCAGTGGCCGCTGGGCACGTAGCGCTTGATGGATGCTTCCAGTTCGGCTTCCGCGGCGGCGCGGTCGCCCCAGCCCTCGGCCTTGACCCACTTGCCCGGCTCGAGGTCCTTGTAACGGGTGAAGAAGTGCTCGATTTCCTTGATCAGGAACTCGTTGACGTCGCTGACTTCCTGGATGTGGTCAAAGCGGGCATCCACGGGGACGCAGAGGATCTTGGCGTCTCCGCCGCCGTCGTCCGTCATGTTGAAGACGCCGATGGGGCGGGACTCGACGATGACGCCGGGGTGCAGGTCGAAGTCCTGCAGGAGCACCAGTGCGTCCAGCGGATCGCCGTCCTCGCCGAGGGTATTCTCGAAGTACCCGTAGTGCGTGGGGTACTGCATGGAGGTGAAGAGGACGCGGTCCAGGCGGACGCGGCCGGTCTCGTGGTCAACTTCGTACTTGACGCGCGATCCCTTGGGGATCTCGATGGTCACGTCGTGCTTCATGGGAATGCTCCTCGGCAATTGCAGGGGGTGCGCGGCACACTTGACGGGCCCACAAAAAAGAGTGTCGGTGCCGCCGACTACAATTGAGGATATAGCGAGAGGCCCTGGAATCAGGAACTTGTGGGGAAATTTCAGGACTTGAGGACCAGCACCAGCATGACCAAATCAACCGGCGGGGAACCGTTGCGCAGCCGTCGGTCCAGCCGCGGGGGAGGCCCGGGCCAAAGTCCGCGCAAGCCCTGGCCGCTGGCGCTGGCGGCCCTGATCCTGATCGTCCTTGCCATCCCGGGAGCACTGCTGGTGGCCCCGGGCTTCAAAGGCCCCGAGGCTCCCGCACCCGCCCCGGCGCCGCCCGCCTGGCAACAACCACCCGCGACGCTTTCCGCCCCCCAGGTGCTTGCCCCGCTCCAGCCCTCCGCCCCGGTGCCGGTGCCCTCAGCGGTGAGCGCCCAGGTAGACCCGGTGTTGAAGGCTGACGGCGGCGGAACCTTCACGGGCATGGTGCAGGACGCGCTCACGGGCCAGGTCCTCTTTGACCGCGGCGGCGAGGACGGCCGGGTGCCGGCGTCGAACCTTAAGCTGCTGACGGCGGTCACGGCGCTGCGAACTCTGGGTCCCGACCACCGGTTCAGCACAAAGGTGATTCAAGGCCCTGCCCCGGGACAGGTGGTGCTGGTGGGCGGCGGCGACGTCCTGCTGGGCGCCGGGGAGTCGAAGCCGGAACAGGCGATGGGCCGCGCCGGCCTCGCCACTCTTGCCGCAGCCACCGTGCAGGCGCTGCAGGCCACCGGCACCACGGGCGAGATCAAGGTGCTGGTGGATGACTCCCTCTTTACGGGACCCGTGCTGAACCCCAACTGGCAGTCCGGCGACGTCGAAGCCGGCGAAATCGCCCCGCTGTACCCGCTGGCCCTCAACTCCGCGCGCTTTGACCCCGCCGTCACCACCGGCCCCCGTCCGCAGGACTCCGCCATGGCCGCAGGCCAGGAATTCGCCGCCCGGCTCGGTGCGGCAGGTGCCGGTGCGGGGCTGACCGTGGCACCCGCCGTCGAACGTTCACCCGGAGACTCCCAAGCCAACGCTGCCGTTCTCGCCGCCGCTGACTCCGCCACGGTCGCGGAGCAGGTGAACCTCATGCTGCAGGTCTCGGACAACTATCTGGCCGAGACCATGGGCCGGATGGCCGCGGTGGCCACTGGCCGGCCGGGCAGCAACGACGGCGCCACTGCGGTGGTTGCTGCCGAACTCGGAGCCGCGGGCTTGTCCTCGGACACCATGAAACTCGTGGATGTGTGCGGCCTGGCCATGGGCAACCAGGTTCCGGCCCGGCAGTTCACGGACGTGGTGCGCGCCATTACCACCGGTGCCGATGCCAGCCTTCGCGCCGCTTTGGACGGCTTCCCGGTTGGGGGCTTGTCCGGCACCCTGGACACCCGGTACGGGGACGCCACCACCTCCGGCGGCGCCGGGCTGGTGCGCGCCAAGACGGGGACTTTGAACACGGTTCTGGCCCTGAGCGGCTATGTGGTGGACGCCGATGGCAGGCTCCTGGTGTTCTCGTTCCTCGGCAACGGCCTGGTTCCAGGGGCGGCCGGCAACAAGGAAGCATTGGACCGGGCGGCCACGGCGCTTGCAGGCTGCGGCTGCCGCTAGCACTGTCCAGCGGCTGTTCAGCGGCTGTGGAAGTTCGCCGGTGAGCGAACTTAAGGACGATCCCCAGCCTGCTGTGTTCTGATGGGACTCATGGAGTCCACTGCGCGCGAGTCCGCATCGACGTTGTCCTCAGCTGCCCAGTCCAACGGGGCCCAATCCAATGGGGTCCAGTCCGACCAGGCGCAGGCCCTGATAAATTGGGACCTCGCTGCCTCCACCGCGGCGCGGCTGGCTCCGGCGGGCCCCGTGCTTGACGAAAAGGCCATCGGCGAGGCGGTGGACAGCCTGCGCCGCCTGGCGGACGCCTCTGTTTCGCACGTCCATGACATCACCGGGCTGGAGGCTGCACGGGACCTGCGCGACTCCTCCGTGCTGGTGGTGGACCGGGCATCGTGGGCCAAGGCCAACACCCAGAGTTTCGCGGTGATGCTCAAGCCTGCCATGCAGAAGATGCTGGACAGCCGGCGCGGGTCCCTGAGCCCCTCTGCGGCCAGTGTCAGTGGTGCCATCACCGGCAGCCAGCTGGGTGCCGTCCTGGCTTTCCTGTCCAGCAAGGTTTTGGGCCAGTACGATCCCTTCGCGGCGCTCGCGGAGAACTCCACGGCTCCCGCCGGCGGCCGGCTCCTGCTGGTGGCGCCGAACATCATCTCCGTGGAGCGCGAGCTCAACGTTACTCCGGAGGATTTCCGGCTTTGGGTGTGCCTTCACGAGCAAACCCACCGCGTCCAGTTCGCGGCCGCACCCTGGCTGCGCCACCACATGCTGGAGCAGATCGATAGCCTCAGCGGCCACCTCCTGGGCAACGTCGATTCCCTGATGGAGCGGGCCTCCGCTGCCGCCCGCTCCCTGAAGGACCGCTCTGCATCCGGGGACGCGCCGCGCCGCGGTGCCATCCTTGACCTGCTGCAGGACCCCGAGGAAAAGGCCGCAATTTCGCACCTGACCGCGGTGATGAGCCTGCTGGAGGGCCACGCGAACGTGGTGATGGACGCCGTGGATGCCAGCATCGTTCCGTCGGTGAAGACCATCCGGCAGCGCTTCAACGACCGTGGCAAGGACCGCGGCGTGGTGGAGAAGTTCATCCGCAGCCTCCTGGGCCTGGACGCCAAGATGCGCCAGTACTCCGACGGCGCCCGGTTCGTCCGCGCCGTGGTGGATGTGGCTGGCATGGACGGATTCAACAAGGTCTGGGAGTCGGCGGACCACCTGCCCACCGAGCCCGAGATCCATGACGCCAAGCTGTGGCTTGAGCGGATGGGCCTCTGATTGCCTGACGCCAAGTTGCCTGAAGCGGCGCCCGCGCCTGCCGCCGTTCCCAGCGGACGACGCCGGCCCGGAAGGCTGGCGCCCGTCGTCGGCACTGCGCGCAAGATGCTGCAGGACGCCCTGGGGGACGCCGGTTATCCCCGCCACGTCCTGGTCGCCTGCAGCGGCGGCCCCGACTCCCTGGCGCTCGCCGCCGTCGCATCCTACTTCGCCCGCAGGGGCCACGTGAACGCACATCCGGTGACCGTGGGCGCCGTGGTGGTGGACCACCAGCTGCAGGATGGATCCGCTGACATCGCCGCCAGCACCGCCCAGGCGCTGGAGGAGCTGGGCCTGGCGCCGGTGGAAGTCCGGACCGTCACCGTGGCCGGTACCGGCATGGGTCCGGAGGCTGCTGCGCGCGAGGCCCGTCACGCAGCCCTCGAAGCCGCCGCTGCGGAGCAGGGTGCGGAGGCAATCCTGCTGGGCCACACCCTTGACGACCAGGCCGAACAGGTACTCCTGGGCCTGGCCCGCGGCTCCGGCACCCGCTCGCTCGCCGGCATGCGGCCAGCCCGTGGCAGACTGCTGCGCCCCTTCCTGGGGCTTCGGCGCGCGGACACGGAGGAAATCTGCGCTGTGGAGGAGCTGAACCCCTGGCACGACCCCACCAACACCGATCCCGCGTTCGCCCGCTCACGGACCCGCGTGGAGGTCCTCCCGCACCTTGAGGACAAACTCGGCCCCGGAGTGGCCGAATCCCTGGCCCGCACCGCCGCCATCCTGCAGCTGGACGCCGATTACCTGGAGGATGTGGCGGAAAGCACCTACGCCTCCCTGGTGGAGCAGGACGGCGACGGGCTGGGCCTGCCGGAGGAGGCCTTGCGCGCCCTGGCCCCTGCCATTAGGTTCCGGGTGATCGCCAAGGCAGCGGCCGACGTCGGCGGCCAACAGCCCAGTTACGAGCGCCTTTTGGCGGCGGAAGCGCTGCTGCGGCGGCAGGGTTCGGCCGGTCCGGTTGAGCTTCCGGGCGGCGTGAGTGTGTACCGCTTGTCGCTGGCGCAGCTGGAGGAATCGAAGGACGATGCGGGCACCGGCGCCGCGGGGGACGCCCCTTCCGTTCCCCGCGAACGCGCGCGCTGTGGGAAGCTAGTATTCCGGCCTCAAAAACCGCCCGCAAAATAGTCGCACCCCGCATCTAAACAGGAGCCATTGGTGGATTCAAACGACGTCCAGGCAGACCTCAAGCACGTTCTCTACACCAGGGAACAGATCCAGCAGCGCATCACCGAACTCGCAGCGCAGATCGACAAGGACTACGAAGGCCGCGAGATCCTCATTGTGGGCGTCCTCAAGGGCGCGGTGATGGTCATGGCGGACCTGGCGCGGGCACTGCACAGCCACATCTCCATGGACTGGATGGCCGTGTCCTCCTACGGCTCGGGAACCCAGTCCTCCGGCGTGGTGCGCATCCTGAAGGACCTGGACACTGACCTCATGGGCAAGGACGTGCTGATCGTCGAGGACATCATCGACTCCGGCCTCACCCTGTCCTGGCTCAAGACCAACCTGGAATCCCGCGGCACCGCCTCGGTGGAAATCTGCACCGCGTTCCGCAAGCCCACTGCCGCCAAGGTGGAGATCGACGTCAAGTACGTCGGCTATGACATCCCCAACGAGTTTGTGGTGGGCTACGGCCTGGACTACGCCGAGAAGTACCGCAACCTGGACTTCGTCGGCACCCTGGCCCCGCACGTCTACGAGTAACCCCAGGCCCTTCCGACGCCTTCGGTGCGCTGTCTGTCCCGCTAAGCCCACAGGGAACTTTTGCTTTTCGCTATGCGTGATGTACTCCGGACGGTGTATAGCTAGAAGCTGACGCAGCACCATCACGTGCGCAGAGTACTCGCCGTGAAGCACTACCGGAAGGGACGGGGCCAGCCCCCGAACAGATGAAAGCTAAGAACTTCTTCAAAGGCCCGGGCATCTGGATCGTCGTTGTGGTCGGTCTGCTCCTTGTGGCTTTTGCAACGCTCGCCCCCGGCGGTGCGGCCCGGATCGACACGGACAAGGGCCTGGAACTGCTCTCCAGCAACAAGGTGGAGCAGGCCAAGATCTTCGACGGCGAGAACCGCGTTGACCTCACGCTGAAGGACAACCTGCAGGTGGACGGGCAGGACAAAGGCAAGAGCGTCCAGTTCTTCTTCGTGGATGCCCGCGCACAGGACGTGGTGAAGGCTGTCACCGACGCCAAGCCGGCCCAGGGTTTCACCGATCAGCCGATTGAAAGCAACTGGTTCTCCGGCCTGCTTTCCCTCCTGATCCCCGTCATCCTGCTGGGCGCACTCTTCTGGTTCCTCATGACCCGCATGCAGGGCGGCGGCTCTAAGATCATGCAGTTCGGCAAGTCCAAGGCCAAGATGGTCAGCAAAGACATGCCGCAGGTCACCTTCGCTGACGTTGCAGGTGCCGATGAGGCCGTGGAGGAACTCCAGGAGATCAAGGAATTCCTGCAGGAACCAGCCAAGTTCCAGGCCGTCGGCGCCAAGATCCCCAAGGGTGTGCTGCTCTACGGCCCGCCAGGTACCGGTAAGACCCTGCTGGCCCGCGCGGTTGCCGGTGAGGCAGGCGTACCCTTCTTCTCCATTTCCGGCTCTGACTTCGTGGAAATGTTCGTCGGCGTCGGTGCATCCCGTGTCCGCGACCTCTTCGAACAGGCCAAGGCCAACTCGCCCGCCATCATCTTCGTGGATGAGATCGACGCCGTCGGCCGGCACCGCGGCGCCGGCATCGGCGGCGGCAACGACGAACGCGAGCAGACGCTCAACCAGCTGCTGGTGGAGATGGACGGCTTCGACGTCAAGACCAACGTGATCCTCATTGCGGCCACCAACCGCCCCGACGTCCTGGACCCGGCCCTGCTGCGCCCCGGCCGCTTCGACCGCCAGGTGTCCGTGGAAGCGCCGGACCTGATCGGCCGCGACCAGATCCTGCAGGTGCACGCCAAGGGCAAGCCGATGGCACCCGGGGTGGACCTGAAGGGTGTGGCGAAGAAGACGCCCGGGTACACCGGCGCCGACCTCGCCAACGTCCTCAACGAGGCCGCTTTGCTCACCGCGCGTTCCAACGCCAACCTCATTGACGACCGCGCCCTGGATGAGGCCATTGACCGCGTCATGGCCGGCCCGCAGAAGCGCAGCCGCGTCATGAAGGAACACGAGCGCAAGATCACCGCCTACCACGAAGGCGGCCACGCCCTGGTGGCGGCGGCCCTCCGGAACTCCGCTCCGGTCACCAAGATCACCATCCTTCCCCGCGGCCGCGCCCTTGGTTACACCATGGTGGTCCCGGAAAACGACAAGTACTCCGTGACCCGCAACGAACTCCTGGACCAGATGGCCTACGCCATGGGTGGACGTGTCGCCGAGGAGATCGTGTTCCACGACCCCTCCACCGGTGCTTCCAATGACATCGAAAAGGCCACCGGCACCGCACGCAAGATGGTCACTGAATACGGCATGAGCGAACGCGTCGGTGCTGTCCGCCTGGGCCAGGGCGGCGGTGAACCGTTCCTGGGCCGCGACGCAGGGCACGAGCGGAACTACTCTGACCAGATCGCCTACGTCGTGGACGAGGAAGTGCGCCGCCTGATCGAGCAGGCACATGACGAGGCCTACGAAATCCTCACCGAGAACCGGGACATCCTGGACTACCTCGCCTTGGAGCTGCTGGAGCGGGAGACCCTCAACCAGGCCGAGATTGCCGACATCTTCCGTGACGTCCGCAAGCGGGACTTCCGCGAGGTGTGGCTGTCCAAGGAAACCCGTCCCGTCCAGTTGACCGGACCGGTGGAGAGCCGCCAGGAGCGGGCTGAACGGGAAGCGCAGGAGGAAGCGAAGAAGGCGCGCCTTGACGAGCCGCTGGACGCCCAGCCCCCGCACCCGCAGGGCGTCTCGGAGGATGCTCCGTTTCACGGAGGCACCCCCGACTCGGGGCCTGACACCCTTCGCGGCTAAGCTTTCCTTGTGACTTCCTTCGACGACGACGACGTTTCCGCCTCCGCCGCCTACCCGGCGGAGGACGGTTCCCACCACTCCAAGAGCGAAAAGGTGGACCGGCCACGGATTGAGGCGGCCGTCCGCGAAATCCTCCTTGCCATCGGCGAGGACCCGGACCGCGGCGGCCTCCTCGACACCCCCAAAAGGGTGGCGAAGGCGTATGCCGAGGTGTTCGCCGGGCTGCACCATGACCCCGCGGAAGTCCTGTCCACCACCTTCGACCTGGACCATGAGGAACTGGTCCTGGTCAAGGACATTCCGTTCTACTCCACCTGCGAGCACCACCTGGTGCCGTTCCACGGGGTGGCCCACGTTGGCTACATCCCCTCGCACGACGGCAGGGTCACCGGGCTGAGCAAGCTGGCCCGGCTGGTGGACATCTACGCACGGCGGCCGCAGGTGCAGGAGCGGCTCACCACAGAGATCGTCGAAGCGATGGTCCGCTACCTCAAGCCCCGCGGCGCCATCGTCGTTGTCGAATGCGAGCACATGTGCATGTCAATGCGCGGCATCCGCAAGCCCGGAGCGAAGACCGTCACCAGTGCGGTCCGCGGGCAGCTTCATGACCCGGCCACCCGTGCCGAAGCCATGAGCCTCATCCTCGGAAGGTAACCACAGACCCATGGATTCACTCGCTGCAGCCCCCGGAACGGGGCCCGCAACCTCCCCGCTGCCCATCCTCCGCAAGCCCCGCCCCGCCGCGCGCTTTGAAGACCTGCCCACCGGCCGGACCTTGGTCATGGGCATCCTGAACGTGACCCCTGATTCCTTCAGCGACGGCGGAAAGCATGCCACGGCGGACACCGCCATCGCGGCCGGCCTGCGGATGTTCTACGCAGGTGCGGACATCATCGACGTGGGCGGGGAATCCACCCGCCCGGGGGCAGACGACGTCAGCCCCGACGAGGAACAGCGCCGGGTCCTGCCCGTGATCGAGGCCCTGGTGAAGGCCGGGGCGCTGGTCAGCATCGACACCACCCACGCCTCTACGGCGGAAGCGGCCGTCAAGGCAGGCGCGGCCATCGTCAATGACATCTCCGGACTGAGCATCGAGCCCGAAATGGCCGAGTTCGTCGCAGCGTCCAAGGTGCCCTACGTCCTCACCCACCGCCGCGGCGACGCCCGCACCATGAACTCGCTTGCAGAGTACGCCGATGTTGCCGGGGAAGTGGTGGCGGAACTGGCAGGAGTGCGGGACAAGCTCTATGCCGCCGGAGTCAGCCCGGAACGGATCATTATCGATCCGGGCCTGGGCTTCGCCAAGAACGATGCCCAGAACTGGGAACTGCTGCAAAACCTTGACCAGCTGGACACCCTGGGCCACAAGGTCCTGGTGGGCGCCTCCCGCAAGCGCTTCCTGGGCACCCTGCTCACCGTGGCAGGAAAGGCCGCCGCTCCCGAGGAGCGGGACGGTGCCACGGCGGCCATTACGGCCATCAGCGCCTACCGTGGGGCCTGGGCCGTCCGGGTCCACGACGTCGGCTCGAGCCTTGACGCCGTCAAGGTGGCCGCGCGCATGGCGGCCGTACCTACGGCACCAGCCGTACCCAAAACGCAGTAGGGCCGGGGGACCCATGGACAGGATTACGCTGACTGGAGTGACCGCAGTTGGTCATCACGGTGTCTTCGATTTCGAACGCCGGGAGGGCCAGCCCTTCGTGGTGGACGCGGTGCTCTACCTGGACTTCACCGAAGCGGCGCAGTCCGATGACGTCCGGGACACGGCGCACTACGGCGAGGTGGCGCAGCGTATAACCGAGTGGATTTCCGGGGAACCCCTGAACCTCATCGAGGCACTGGCGGTACGGATCGCAGACAGCCTCCTGGCCGAATTCAAGCTTCAGGCCGTGGAGATCACCGTCCACAAACCCCAGGCCCCCATCGAGGTTCCTTTCGGCGACGTGGCCGTCACCGTCCACAGGACGCGGGTCCCCGCGGACAATGCCCTGGCCGGGGCCGGCAGATGAACGGCATCTACACCAAGGCCGTCCTCGCGCTCGGCAGCAACCTTGGTGAACGGAACGAGACTCTGACTGAGGCCGTGGCGGACCTGGTGGATCCGCCGGAGGTGCGCCTCCTCGCCGTCTCACCCATCGTCCAGACGAAAGCCGTGGGCGGCCCCGCCGGCCAGCCCGACTTCCTGAACATGGTCATCACCGTGGAAACCAGCCTGACCCCCAAGGAACTGCTGGAACACTGCCAGGCCGTCGAAAACAAGCACCTCCGCGTCCGCGAGGTGCATTGGGGACCGCGGACGCTCGACGTCGATATCATCACCTACGGGGACCTCCGCAGCGACGATCCCGCCCTGACGCTCCCGCACCCCCGCGCTGCCTCCCGTGCGTTCGTCCTTTACCCCTGGTCGCTGATCGAACCCGCCGCCACCCTGGAGGGCGAAAGGATCAGCGCGCTGGCCGCCCAGGCGGACGATTTTCCCGATCTGGCTCCGTTCGACGGCTTCGGCGATTTCGACGGGATGCCCACGGCCGGCGCGGTGGAGGAGCGATGAAGCCCATCAACCCCCTGCGCCTGCTGCTGATCGGCGTCATCCTCGCCATCGCAGGCTGGTCTGCCACGGTGGTGACCAGCCGCTACAGCATTGCCACGCCTGTTTTGCCTGCTACCGCGCTTGCCACCATGGGCGTCATCGTCATCATCACGCTGATCCTTGGCATCCGCATCCTGAGGTGGCGTAACAGCCTCAAACCCAACAGCACCGTAAAGAAGACCCAGTTGGACCCCCTCCTGGCCGCCCGGACCCTGGTCCTGGCCCAGGCATGCGCGTATGCCGGAACAGTGCTGCTCGGCTGGCACGTCGGCATCTTCCTGGACCAATTGCGGATCTGGAGCATGCGCAGCGACCAGGGAATCACCTGGCTGGCGTTGGCCATGGCCGGCGGCGGCCTGGTGATGATCATCGTTGGGCTCATCGTGGAGCGGTTCTGCAAGATTCCGCCCGAGGACAGCGATTCAAACCTGGACGGGAAAAAGGGCCGCCCTGCCCGCGGGGAGGCTGCTGGGGAAGGCGAATATGCATACCGAGGCGATTGACCCCCCGGGTATCGCCTGGCAGCGGGTGTCGCCAAAATACATAACAGTCCGCCTCGTGGAATGGGCCCTGGGCAACCTGGCCGCGGTCCTGATCCTTTCCGTTCCGCTGGCGTTTGTCCTCCTGGGCTGGTGGCGGTGGCCTCCACTGTGGCTGGCCATTACTGTTCCGGCCGTCATGATGCTGATTGCCGTATGGCGGCTGGTGCTCATCCCGCGGCAGGTCAGGGCCATCGGCTACGCCGAGCGCGACGACGACCTGCTGGTCAGGAGCGGCATCTTCTTCCAGCGCACCATGGCCGTTCCGTACGGGCGCATGCAATACGTGGACATCGCGGTGGGGCCCGTGGAGCGCGGCCTGGGACTGTGTACCGTGAAGCTCCACACAGCATCGCCCGGCACCAACGCCCGCCTCCCCGGCCTGCCGGCTGCGGAGGGTGCGCGGCTCCGGGAACAGCTGGCCGCCCGCGGCGAAGCCAGGCTGGCAGGGCTGTGACGGCTGACGGCCAGCTGCCCAGACGGCCAGTCGTGCCTCCTGCGGCGGCCGGCCCGGAAACCATAGTGGCCGACGGCGAGTGGCTGCGTGTCCATCCCGCCTCGCCATTCATCCGCGGCTGGGTGGCCCTGGCTGCCATCGCCTTCTTCTTTGGCAGGGAGCTGTTTGAGCGGTCCCTGCAGGGCCAGCCAGTTTTCGAGGAAGGGTTTTCCCGCCGCGCGCCGTGGCTCCTGGGAGGCGGTGCCGTGGTGCTGGCCGTGGCGGTGCTGGGATTCGTCCTGACCTGGTACTTCACCAAATACCAGGTGTCCGCCGGCTATGTCCGCGTCAACAGCGGACTCCTCTTCCGCCAGCACCGGCAGGCGCGGCTGGACCGCGTGCAGGCGATCGACATCGTGCAGCCCCTCCTGGCCCGGATCTTCGGCCTGGCCGAACTCAAGTTCGAGGTCGCAGACGCCGGCGAATCAGCTGTGCGGCTTGCTTACCTGAAGATTGCTGACGCCCGCCAACTGCGGGCCACCATCCTGGCGCACGCTTCCGGTGCTGTTGCCGGCGCCGGGTCAAGCACTGGGTACGTGGGCGGTTCGGGCGGCCCGTCGGGCACCGGTTCAGCAGGCGCGGTTGGCCGGCAACATCCCACCCAGCACGCGTCCGAGGCGCCGGAGTTTACGGTACTTGCCGTGCCGCCGTCGCGCCTTGTCGGATCGTTGCTGCTGAGTGAGCAAAGCTTCTTCATCGTGGTGGGAGGCGCCGCTTCGGTGGTCCTGTCCGCGCTGACGGACAACCGGGCCTTCTACTTCTACCTGGTGCCGGCTGCCCTTGGCCTTGCAGCCAGTTACTGGAATTTTTTCAACAAGGGGTACAACTTCACCGCCGCCATTTCCCCGGACGGCATCCGGCTGCGGTACGGGCTGCTGGACACGCAGGCGCAGACGCTGCCGCCGGGCCGGATCCAGGCAGTGAAGGTTGCCCAGCCTCCGCTGTGGCGCCCGTTCGGCTGGTACCGGATGCAGGTGAATGTGGCGGGCTACGGGACGTCGGGCAACGCCGTCGAAGGCAATACCAGGACCATCCTGCTGCCGGTAGGTAAATTCGCCGATGTCCTTGCCATGCTCTCGCTGGTCCTGCCCGACCCCGGAACCAACCATCCTGAGGCGGTGTTTTCTGCCGGGCTGGGTGGTTTCGATACCGACGGTGGCTTTGTCACCACGCCGCGGCGGGCGTGGCTGCTGGCACCACTTGCATGGCGGCGGAACGGCTTTGCGGCCACGGACACTGCCCTGTTGATCCGCTCCGGCCGCTGGTGGCGGGAACTTGTTGTCGTGCCGCACCAGCGGACGCAGTCGATGGCGCTTCAACAGGGGCCCCTGGCGCGCCGCTTCCGCGTGGCGGACCTGGTGCTGCACACCACTGCCGGTCCGGTGGCCCCGCGGCTGACCCAGGCGGGGCTTGACGAGGCCCGGCAACTCTTCGACGAGCAGTCCGCACGCGCCCGGCTGGCACGGAAGCGGCAAACCACCGAACAATGGTTGCGGCAGGTTGTTCCGGCAGTTGAATCAGCTCCGGAATCCACGCCGGCCGTTGAGCCCGGGGCTGCCCCAGCGCCCCGCACCCAATACCAACAGGAAGGCCAGCAGCATGGCTAAGCCCGGACGCCTCGGCGTCGGAATCATCGGCGCCGGCAAGGTAGGGGCGGTACTAGGCGCCGCCCTGCGCGCAGCCGAGCACGCCGTCGTCGGGGTGTCAGCGGTGTCCGACGCCAGCCGGGAGCGGGCCGAGACCCTGCTGCCCGGCGTGCCCATCCTGGACGTGCAGGACGTCGTGGAGCGCGCGGAACTGGTGCTGCTGGCGGTGCCGGACGACGCACTGCCCGGGTTGGTGGAAGGGTTGGCAAAGCTCGGCGCGTGGCAGCCGGGCCAGTTGGTCGCACATACCTCCGGTCGCTTCGGCGTGGGCGTGCTCCATCCCGTCCGCGCCGCCGGGGCCGTTCCACTGGCGCTGCACCCGGCCATGACCTTCACCGGCATGAGCCTGGACCTCACCCGGCTGCTCGACTGCACCTTCGGGGTGACGGCCGATGCGCCCATGCTGCCCATCGCCCAGGCGCTTGTGGTGGAGATGGGGGCCGAACCCGTGGCCATCGCCGAGGCGGACCGGACGCTCTACCATGCAGCCCTGGCCCACGGGTCCAACCACCTGGTTACCTTGGTGGCGCAGGCGTCACAGCTGCTGCGCGAGGTTGGCGTCGAATCGCCCGAACGCATGCTGGGGCCGCTGCTGCGGGCCACCCTGGAGAACGCACTGGCCTCGGGGGAGTCTGCGCTGACCGGTCCCGTGGCACGTGGGGACGTGGGAACGGTCAGCGCGCACGCCGAGGCGTTGCGGGAGTTCGACGCCGGCGGGCACGGCGACGTGCTGGAGGCCTACCTTGCGATGGCACGCGCCACAGCCCTCCGCGCCGAAGGGCGCGGACTGCTGAAACCCGACCAGCTGAAGGGGCTGCACGAGGCCCTCGATCCGAAGGAGGACTGAATGTCCATTCAACTCGTCACCACCGTGGCCGGCCTGCACGCCGAAAGCGCACGTCTCATCGCGGCGAAGCAGGGGACCTCGCAGGGGCTGGTGCCCACCATGGGCGCACTCCACGAAGGACATGCCGCCCTGGCCCGCGCCGCCGTCGAAAATAATGACGTGGTGGTGGCGAGCATCTTCGTGAATCCCCTGCAGTTCGGCGACGCTGTGGACCTGGACCGCTACCCGCGGACGCTTGAGGCGGACCTTGCGCTCCTGGAGGAGCAGGGCGTGGACCTCGCCTTCGCCCCCTCCGTGGAGGAGGTCTACCCCGGCGGGGAGCCTTTGGTGCGGGTTACGTCCGGGCGCCTGGGGGAGAAGTGGGAAGGCGCCTCCCGGCCCGGCCACTTCGACGGCGCCCTGACTGTTGTTGCCAAACTGCTGCACTATGGGATGCCGGCGGCTGGCCTTCCGGCCGGATCTGCGGGACCGTCCGGCAGCGTCCCGGCCTACCGGGCCTACTTTGGCCAAAAGGACGCCCAGCAGTTGGCCCTGGTCCGGCGCATGGTTGCCGACCTCAATTTCCCGGTGGAGATCGTGGGCGTTCCCACGGTCCGTGCTGACGACGGGCTGGCCTTGTCCAGCCGGAACCGTTTCCTGTCCGACGAGGAGCGGGACGCCGCGCTGGTCCTGTCCCGGGCGCTGCGGCTGCTGGAAGAGCGGGCGAACGCGCACGAGCCATTGGATCTTGATTCTGCCCTGGCGATGGTGGAGTCCCAGCCCCTGGTGGAACTCGACTACTTCGACGTGGTGGACTCGCGAACCCTTGAACCCCTGGCGGAGAACTGCCGGGAGACCCCTTTCCGTGGCGAGGCCCTGGCGCTCATTGCAGCCAAGGTGGGTCCGGTGCGGCTGATCGACAACGTCCCGCTGAGTTCCTGACGCCGGGTTAGCTTCCGATCCAATCTGTTGAAGTGTGCAGGGTCGGCAGGCCTTGCGGGGGCGCGGAAGTTTGTGGATGCGGGCCGTGGGCCTGGAGGCCCAGCCCGTCCTCACTTGCCGTGAGCTGTTCCAGGAGTGCCTTCTCCGGCCGGCCGGGATTGCGCGCTACGGAGCGGCGGAGCCGTGCCCTTGACAGTTCTTCGGAGGGATCGGTGCTGGAGAGCAGTTCATCGATAATCTCCTGGGCCTGCCACCGGAGGGACTCGATGGCAAACTGGCGTATTTCGGCAGGAGTGTCACTGGGAAGCCATGGCTCCGGGTCGGGGGGTACCGGGGCGAGCTGCTCTGCTGTCATGGCGGCCTCCTTGCATCAAGGCGCAGGGGCCACATAGACCCGTGCGACGTTCGAATGCACTGCACGTAGGACAAACCCTACAACGAGAGAGACAAGTCTGTCTCGCCGGAGGATTAGACTAAAACCGTGATGAATCCAGATCCTTCGATTTCATCGTCTCCCGCGCCAGGGGGTTCAACGTCAACGGCAGTCCCGCCTTCCACGGAGTGGCCGTGCGGCCACGCCAACCCGGAGGAGCGGATCCTGTCCGTGGCGTACGGGTTGTTCTCACGTCGCGGCATCCGGGATGTCGGCGTCAACGAGCTCATTGAGCGATCGGGTGTAGCGAAAGCTACCTTCTACCGGCACTTCCCGTCCAAGGACTCGCTGGTCCTCGCCTTCCTGGAGCAGCGGGACAAGCACTGGACGGTGGACGCCGTCATTTCGAAGGCGAGATCGCGGGGCGATACTCCTGTAGAGCAACTGCTGGCGATTTTCGACGTGTTCAGCGACTGGTTCCGGCAGGACGGTTTCGAAGGCAGCGCCTTCATCAACGTCCTGCTGGAGATGGGGCCGTCGCACCCGCTGGGGAAGGCCAGCATCGACTATCTCGCGAAGATGCGCGGCCATGTGGAGGCCCTGGCCAAAGAAGCCGGCCTGGTACGCGCCGAGGAATTCGCGCGGTCCTGGCACATCCTGATGAAGGGCTCCATCATTTCCGCAACCGAGGGTGACCTGCAGGCCGCCCAGCGCGCCAAGGAGATGGCGCGCTGGCTTATTGAGCACCACCGGCCATAGCAGTTCGGGCCGTAGCAATGGTGCTGGGCAGGGTTAGTTAGCCAATCGCTGCAGGAGAACTTCTTCCAGCAGGCTTCGTTGTCCCGGATGGATAGCCGATGGCCAGTGTGTGGGTTCTGGGTGGGGGTGTTCGGGTTTGTAGTGGCGGCCGGTGGGTGAGGTCCAGCCGGGTGATCTGTCTTCTGTTGCCGGCTCTGGTGTCCATTGGGTGTGGTGTTTGAGCCGGTGGTGTTTCGGGCAGAGTTGTGCCAGGTTGCTGGCCCCGGTGGGTCCGCCACATTCCCAGGCCTGGAGGTGGTCGGTGTCGTTGTCCGGGGTGCGGTTGGTACAGCCGGGGAAGGTGCATTTGCCGTCGCGCATCCTGATCCAGCGTTTGATGGTTTCGGTGAGCCGGTAGTTCTTCCGGCCGATCTCCAAGGGTGCCCCGTCGCGGGGGTCGACCAGGACGCGGTAGAAGGAGTTCGCACCGTCGGCGACGAGTTTGCGGGCGGTGGATGCCGGGATGGGTCCGAGCCCGTCGAGCATGGCGGGTTCCTCCGTGAGTCCGAGCAGGGAGAGCACCGGCACCGTGACCAGGACGTCGGCCCGCGGGGTGGGGACCTTGCCGGGTTCGCTCGCTGATCCAAGGAGCAGGGATGCTGCGATGTCGGGGCGGAGTTGGGTGATGGTGCGTGGTTCGTTGGGGCCTTGGAGGCCGCGGGCGGTGGCGGTGGTGCGGTTCCAGATGGCGCAGGCGGTATCGCCGGGGAGGTAGAGCGAGACCCAGGCCATCCCGTCCCGGTCCGGGGTGTATTCCATCCGCCGGTCCGCCACCCCTTTGGCGTGGCGTTTCTGCAGTGTCTCGGGGTGGTGTCGTTCCCGCCAGGCACGGACCTTGGCCCGGAACCGGGAGGGGACGAGTTCGCCAGGGGCTGCGCCGCGGGCGGGGTGGGGTGCGTCGGGGTCGAAGAAGTGCGCCACCAGCGCCGCAGCGCCCGCCGGATCGAGGCCCTCGGTTTCGTCCGCAACGATGCGGGCGTGCTGCCAGGACATGGCACCGGCGGACAGGGCCTGGAACACCGGTGGGAGGGAGCAGATTTTCCGGGACTGTTCCACCAGAGCGCCGGCAGCGGCGGAGCTGACGGTCAGGACCCCTGCGATCTCCTCCACCACGGACATCTCGGCGTAGGTACGGTCCTGCACCGACGCGTCAGGCGGGGTCATGGCAAGCTGAAACCCCATCGCCTCCGCTGCATCCCGCGCCTTCATCGCCGCCAGCTGCGCCTCCAACCGGGCCGCCAGTTCGAGCCGTTCCAGCCGGATCTCGTACCGCCGGCGCAGCACATCAACACCCGGACCAATAACAACGCCGGAACCGAGAGCAGCGCCCGAACCAACAGCAACCCCGGAAGCCAGGAAGGCGTCCTCCTGGTCCAGCGCACCAAGGGCAGTGAGCGCATCAAGGGCGGCCACAGAGGCATGAACGCCCTCCGCACCTGCCCCAACACCGCTGCCGATTCCCATAAACACATCATCCGACGAGGGTGTGACATTCGAACTTGAGGTGTAGCGGTCGTCTGGACTTGCCGCACCGACTAGCATTCCACGGGCCTAAGTCATGTGGCAGCAAGGATGACGCACGCACGGCAGCCGCGTGCCGTCGTCGTACGTTTTTCGCGCGCAGGTACCTTTTGGCAGCCCAAATACCAGCGCAGCGAAAACACCCGCGGCGTAATAAGATAGTCAGCTTGCTTATTACTTTCGGCTTTCCTAGGCTGGAACATGTCAGGCAATCAACTCTTGGGCGGTTGCTGCGCGCCTCAAGGCCGCAGGCCGCCTCAGTCGAGGAGGAACAATGGCAGAGCACAGCATCGCAGGCAAGAAAGTGGCATTCCTGCTGACTGACGGCGTGGAGCAGGTAGAGCTCACCAGCCCCTGGCAGGCAGTGAAGGATGCCGGCGGCGAGCCCACCCTGATCGCTCCCAAGAGCGGCAAGCTGCAGGGCTACAACGGCACGGACAAGGGCGATACCTTCGACGTGGACCTCACGGTCGCCGACGCAAACGCCTCCGACTTCGACGCCCTGGTACTTCCGGGCGGCGTCGTCAACGCGGACCACCTGCGTGTCGACAAGGATGCGCAGAACTTCACCCGCAGCTTCTTCGAGCAGCACAAGCCGGTGGCATCAATCTGCCACGGTCCCTGGCTGTTGATCGAGGCCGGCGTGATCAAGGGCCGCAACGTCACGTCCTACTTCACCCTGGAAACGGACCTGAAGAACGCAGGCGCCAACTGGACTGATGAGGAAGTGGTGGTGGACCAGGGCCTGGTGACCAGCCGCAACCCGGACGACCTCCCGGCCTTCAACAACAAGCTGGTGGAGGAGATCTCCGAAGGGCAGCACGCAGGCCAGACTGCCTAACCCCTAAAGTTCCCTCAGGGTTTTTAAACCCGTATGGAGGAATTACTCCAGCGGGTAGAGTGTTGGAACCTGCAGCGGCGTCCACCGCGCATCACTCATAAAACACCCCTGAGGGAACACCCATGTCTACCGAAGTCTCTCCGAACGCCGGCGGCCAGCCCGTCCAGGGCGAAGGAAACCGCGACGATTTCCGCGGTGGAGTCCGCCAAGGAGCCCAGCCCGCTGCCCCGGAAAAGATGTCCCGGGAATCGGTGACTATCATCAGCACGCTGCTGGTGGCGACGTTCGTGGTGATCCTTAACGAGACCATCATGAACGTCGCCCTGCAACGGCTCATGGTGGACCTGCGCGTGGATGCGCCCACCGTCCAGTGGCTCTCCACCGGCTTCATGCTCACTATGGCCGTGGTCATCCCCACTACCGGCTTCATCCTCCAGCGACTCTCCACGCGGGCCGTCTTCCTGCTGGCCATGGGCTTGTTCGCCAGCGGAACAGCGCTTGCCGCGGTGGCCCCCGGGTTCGAGATCCTGCTGCTGGCCCGCATCGTCCAGGCGGGCGGCACCGCCATCATGCTGCCCCTGCTGATGACCACCATCCTTACCCTGGTCCCGCTGGCCAAGCGCGGTGCCGTCATGGGCAACGTGAGCATCGCCATTTCGGTGGCACCGGCCATGGGTCCCACCGTCTCCGGCCTGATCCTGGAGCACTTCACCTGGCGCTTCATGTTCGTCTTCGTCCTGCCCGTAGCCCTCGCCGCGCTGGCCATTGGTGCCAAGTACCTCACCAACGTGGGCGAGACTGAAAAGGGGCGGCTCGACGCGCTGTCCGTCATCCTCACCGTCCCGGCCTTTGGTGGCCTGGTGTACGGGCTCAGCCAAATCGGCGGCGGCCATGGCGGCCAGGCTGGTCCGGGCGCCGGCGCCATCGCGGCCCTGGTCATCGGAGTCGCTGCGCTCACGGTATTCGTGCTGCGACAGGTCCGGCTGCAGAAAACCGCCGCGCCGCTGCTGGACCTTCGCGCCTTCAACTTCCGCATGTTCACCGTCTCGGTCCTGCTGATGGTGGTGGCCATGATGGCCCTCTTCGGCGGCGTCATCCTGCTGCCGCTCTACCTCCAGCAGGTCCGCGGCCTGGGCTCGCTCGAAACCGGCCTTGCCCTGCTTCCCGGCGGCCTGGCCATGGGCCTGCTGGGCCCGGTCATCGGCCGCGCGTTCGACAAGGTGGGTCCGCTGCCCCTCACGGTCACCGGATCCATCCTGATGGTCGTCACCCTCTGGCAGTTTTCAATGCTCGACGCCGGCACGGCCGTTTGGTGGATCGTCACCCTGCACGTGGGGCTGAGTTTTGGCCTGGCACTGCTGTTCACCCCCGCCTTCACCACGGGACTGAACCCGCTGCCGCCGCACCTCTACTCCCACGGGTCTGCGATCATGAGCACCACGCAGCAGGTGGCCGGTGCCGCCGGCACGGCCTTGCTGGTGTCGATCTTCGCGGTGGTGAGTGCGGCGTCCGGACTCGTCGCCGGGATGAGCGCCGCGTTCATGACGGCAACCGTCATAGCCTTTGCCGCCGTCGTGCTTTCCGCCATGATGCGCAAGACCGAAGGTGCCGGTCCGGGCCACGGCGCAGAGCACTAACCCTGGCACCAGCCCAACTAGCTCGCAGTAGTTGTCGTTTTGAGCGTCCAAAACGACAACTACTGCGAGCTACATGGGTCAGCCGGCGTAGAAGTCGCTCAGTTCCTTGATGAGCTTGTCCGGGGCCTTGATGGCGCCGTCATGGCCGAAGCCGGGCAGGATGGTGTAGCTGGAGCCGGACAGTACGTCGTGGATCTGGCCGCAGGCGATGCCGAAGTAGGCCGGGCTTTTTTCGCCCACCACGATCAGGGTCTCCAGCGGCAGGTCCAGGAACGGCTCGGCAGGCATGTCCGCGGCGATGATGGCCTTGATCTCACGGACGCCGGCGCGCATGAGTTCGCGCTGCTGCTTGCCTTCCGTGGTGCCGGCGGTCAGCTTGTTGGCCAGGGTCAGCATGGACAGCGGCATGCGCGATGAGAACGATCCCCCGGCTTCCAGGCCGCGCTGGATCACGGCGAGGGCGCGGTCATCGTCACCGGCGGCAATGGCCCGCTCATACTCAGCAATCCAGTCCGCGCTGACGCTGCCGTTCACCGACACCGCGGGGTCGTAGACTGCGAGCCGTTCCACGGGGAGGGTCCGCGCGGCATGCAGGGCAACGGCCCCGCCGAAGCTGTGCCCAAAGACGTCCGTGCTGGAGGTGTGCTTCATGACGGTGTCGAGGTCCCGGATGTCCACGTCCAGCGTGTAGTCCTCAGGCTGAGGCGACGACGAGCCGCGGCCTCGACGGTTGAACGTGTGCACGGGCCGGCCCAGGGCCGCGCTCAGTTTTTGGGCGAACCTGGTGTAGTCAGCGGCCGTCACCATGGAGGGCGGCACCACCACCACACCCGAACCGGCCGAAGCCAGTTCCGCGCCAGTGGAGAAGAGCTCCACAGTGCCGCCGTCGGGGGTCCTGATGTTCTCTCGCGTCATGCTCCGAGCCTAGCCGAGCAAGCCGGGTGGAGGCATCACGGACGCGGGCGTCTCCGGCTCAGGCCAGCTGCTGAATGAGGGCCTGGCTCGCCGCGCGGATGGCCGGCAGTTGGTCCCCGAGGCCGCAGAGGATCAATCCCGCGTCCGCCGCCTGCACTGCAGATTCCGCCGTCACGGCACCATCAGCCCGCAGATAGATCAGGGATTCGACCAGGCGGAACGTGAAGTCGCCGCCGTCCGGGCCGGTCACGGTTGCTGACAGCCCGCCGCCCAGCTCCCCGTACAGCCGCCGGAGCTCCTGGCGGTGGCTGAGGAACGGGGCGAAGCGCGTGGTGCGCACCTCGGGCAGGTGGTACAGGACGCCAAGATTCCACCGGGCGCTGCACAGCTGGGTGCCGTCGTAAAGCGCGACGGCGTGAAGCCGGCTTCCAGCCGGGCCTTCTCTTCCGTGTCGGTCGGCTGGCAACGCGGCAACTGCGCGCGCGAACTCCAGGCCCCCTGACACCGTCCCCTCCAGGAGGTCCTCAAGGATGTCGTCCTTGGTTTTGAAGTGGTGGTAGAGGGATGACTGCCGGATTCCCACGGCGTCCGCGATGGACCGGGTGGAGGTGCTGGCGAAGCCCTGCGTGGTAAAAAGCTCCGCCGCGGCGTCGAGGATCTCGTCGCGGGCGGTAGCCCCTGGCCGCGAGGGCTGCTGGTGGCGGGGGCGTCCCGGTCCGGCTGAAGTCACGGCCCCATTGTTGCACTGGCGGATGGACCAGTGGGCAGCCCGAAAACGGCCGGCAGGAATGGTGAGGGGACGGAAATCTGCGCGAAACAAGATGTCTATCCGCCTTTTACAGAGGTGAAACTGTTTGGGGACATCCCGCTGGAAAACTATCAATTGACCGGTAATCAGCAGCCTTCGGCCGAGCGCTGCAGTGCCGGGAGGCTTTGCCCCCCAATCCCTTTCCAGCCCGGAGATTCCCGATGACCTCAACCGTTCTCCCCACCGTCCACCAGGACGATGCAGACCTGACGTCCCTTGGCTACCAGCCCACCCTCCACCGAAAGCTCGGCCGCTACGCTTCCTTTGCCGCTGGCTTCTCTTTCGTTTCGATCCTCACCACCATCTTCCAGCTCTTCGCGTTCGGTTACTCCTTCGCCGGGCCCGCGTTCTTCTGGACCTGGCCTGTTGTCTTGGTGGGCCAACTGCTTGTGGCGCTGAACTTCGCCGAGCTTGCCGCCCGCTACCCCCTCTCCGGCGCCGTGTACCAGTGGGCACGCCGCGTCGGGGGAGAGGGCGTCGGCTGGTTCGCGGGCTGGTTCATGGCCATCGCGCAGGTGGTCACCGCCGCTGCCGCCGCCATCGCCCTGCAGGTGGTCCTTCCCCAGCTCTGGGACGGCTTCCAGGTAGTGGGCGGCGACCCGGGGCTCAACACGGTGACTGGCGCCAGCAACGCTGTGGTCCTGGGCGCCGTACTCCTGGTGGCCACCACCATCATCAACTCCCTCGGCGTGAAGCTCATGGCGCACGTGAACTCGGTGGGCGTCACCTGCGAGATCGTGGGCGTCGTGGCCGTGATCCTGGCCCTGGTCAGCGCCGCGCAGCGCGGACCGGATGTCGTGGCGGACACCACCGTGCTGCAGGGATCAGACCTCGGCGCCGTGGGAGCCTTCCTGGTCTCCGGGCTGATGGCCGCCTACGTCATGGTGGGCTTCAACTCCGCCGGCGAACTGTCCGAAGAAACCAAGGACCCGCGCCGCACCGCCCCGCGGACCATCCTCTCCGCCCTGCTCATCTCCGGCATCGGCGGCGCCCTGATGATCATCACCGCCCTGATGGCCGCACCCAGCCTCGATGACGGCCGCCTGGCCACCGAAGGCCTTCCCTACGTCCTCACCGCAGTCCTGGGCACCTTCTGGGGCAAGGTCCTGCTGGTCGACGTGGCCATCGCCATCTTCGTCTGCACCCTGGCCATCCAGACCGCCGGTTCCCGGCTGGTGTTCTCCATGGCCCGCGACGGCAAGCTCCCGGCGTCGGCCCTTCTCTCCTCTGTCCACCCCACCCGCGGCACGCCCATGTGGCCCTCCATTGTGATCGGCGCCCTGGCAGTTGCCGTGCTGGCCATCAACGTGGGCAACGCGGCCCTGTTCACCACGCTCTGCAGCGTCTGCATCGTGATGGTCTACCTGGCCTACCTCCTGGTCACCGTCCCGCAGTTGGTCAACCGCCTGCGCGGCGACTGGGACCGGGTGGGACAGACCATGCCGGCGGGCTTGTTCTCCCTGGGCCGGTGGGGCCTTCCGGTCAACATCCTGGCAGTCCTTTACGGCGGCGTCATGGTGGTCAACCTCGCCTGGCCCCGGCCCGAGGTCTACGACCCCTCCGGCGAAAACGGGCTCCTCCTCTGGTCCGCACCACTGATGGTCACGGCCGTCCTGCTCCTGGGTGTTTGGGTCCGGCAGCGGAACCTGGCCGCCAAAGCCTGACACGCGCAGATCTTCCGAAAATTCCAGCAACTACAGGACTGACATGACACAGACCCTCGAAACACCAGTAACCGGCACGGCCACGACGGCCGGCGCCCGCGCCCACGCCCGCGAGCAGCACGGCAAGACAGCCGAGAGCATGCGCCACGTGCCGGCAGCGTCCGCCCCGGCCCGCCTTTTGGCCGGAATGCCCGACGGCGTGATCCCCACCTGGGCCGAATCCCTCGCCTTTGGCCGCTACACCACCATGGTCCTGGCCCGCGGCACCCGGATCCGCCTCACCGACACTGCCGGCGACGCGTGTGTGCACGCCCTTCTGTACCGCGCGGGCAGCCTGCACGAACGGCTGAACATCGCGGACACCGTCAAGGTTCCCTGGCAGGCCTACCCCGGCACGGGCCACCCGCTGCTGTCCGACGCCGGCCGTCTGATGGCCACCATCGTCGCGGACTCCTCATCGCGCCACGACACCCTCACCGGCGCCACCACGCTGGCAGGAAACACAGCCAAGTACGGCGCCGGAGCCGCGCACAGCTCCTCCCCGGCAGCGCGCGAACTGCTCACCCTGGGCGCACTCAAGAACGGCCTCGGCACCAGGGATGTGGCGCCGTCGCTCTCCTTCTTCAAGGGCATCACCGTGGACCCCGCCGGCAGCATCACCTTCACCGGAAGTGCCGGGCCGGGTGCCGCCGTCGAACTCCTGCTCCAGATGGACGCTGTGCTGGTGCTGGCCAACACCGCCCACCCGCTGGACCCCCGCCCGGACTTCGCCGGGACCGCCATCGACATCCTTGCCTGGCACGCACCGCAGGACCTCGAGGAGCTGGAAGCCGGCTCGCTCACCGGCCCGCTGGCGCCCGAACACCGGCAGGCCCTCCGCAACACCGAACACGACCTCACCGCAAGGAATGCCCGATGAACACCGCCACTGACACCAAGCCCATCCCGGACGCCGCCGAAACCGCGCTCGCCGCAGGCACCGTGATCCTGGACGAATTCGTCGAGGCCCGCGGCCCCTGGTCAGCGGTAGTGGCAGCCGGCGACGTCCTGACCATCGTGGACCTGGAAGGCAACCAGGCGGTGGACTGCCTGCTGTACTCAGCAGCCGACACCACTGTGCGTTACTCCGCTCCGGCAACCATCGCCGCCCAGCAGTCGATCGTCCTCACCACCGGCTCAGTCCTCCGGGCCGACACCGGCGCACCCCTCATGACCGTGGTGGCAGACGAAGTGGGCGTGCACGACACCGTCGGCGGCGCCTGCTCGCAGGAATCCAACACGCTCCGCTACGGCCAGCACACCCGCGAACAGCACGCCTGCGTGGAGAACTTCCTGATCGAGGGCTCCCGCTGGGGCCTGGGCAAACGGGACCTGGTGTCCAACATCAACTGGTTCATGAACGTCCCGGTGGATCCGGACGGCGCCCTGGGCATTGTGGACGGCCTGTCCGCCCCGGGCAAGCGCGTGGCACTCCGCGCGGAGGTGGACACCCTGGTGCTCGTCTCCAACTGCCCGCAGATCAACAACCCCTGCAACGGCTTCAACCCCACCCCCGTCCGCATGATCGTCACCCGGCCGAAGGCAGCACGATGACCACATTCCATACCCTGCTGGTCGCAAACCGCGGCGAGATCGCCTGCCGCATCATCGAGTCAGCCAGGAAGCTGGGCCTGCGGACCGTTGCCGTGTTCTCGGAGGCGGACCGCGGCGCCAAGCACGTCCGGCTCGCCGACGAAGCCGTGCTGCTGGGACCAGCCCCTGCCAAGGAGTCCTACCTCCGGGTGGACGCGCTCCTGGCCGCGGCCAAGGCAACCGGCGCGGGCGCCATCCACCCCGGCTACGGCTTCCTGTCAGAGGATGCAGCCTTCGCCGAGGCCGTGGAAGCGGCCGGGCTCGTGTTCGTGGGTCCCACCCCGGAGCAGCTGCGCATCTTCGGCACCAAGCACACAGCGCGCGACGCCGCCCGGGCGGCCGGGGTGCCGATGATCGCCGGGTCCGGGCTGCTTGCGGACGTGGACGCCGCCGTGGCGGCCAGCAAGGAGATCGGCTTCCCGCTGATGCTTAAGGCCACCGGAGGTGGCGGCGGCATCGGCATGACCGTCTGCCGTTCCGAGGCCGAGCTGGCCGAAAGCTTCCCCCGCGTTGCCCGGCTGGCCAGCGCAAGCTTCGGCACCGCGGGCGTTTTCGCCGAACGGTACGTCGAGAACGCCCGGCACGTGGAGGTCCAGGTCTTTGGTGACGGCGAAGGCCGGGTGGTCAGCCTCGGCGACCGGGACTGCTCGCTGCAGCGCCGCCACCAGAAAGTCCTTGAGGAAGCCCCGGCCCCGGACCTCCCGGCGGAGCTGCGGGAAGAACTGCACCGCAGTTCCCGGGCTCTCTGCGCCTCGCTGAACTACCGCTCCGCCGGCACGGTCGAGTTCGTCTACGACGCCGCCCGCAAGGAAGCCTCCTTCCTGGAAGTCAACGCCCGGCTCCAGGTGGAACACCCCGTCACCGAAGCCGTCACCGGCGTGGACCTGGTGGAATGGATGCTCTGCCTGGCGCAGGGCGGGAGCGAAGCACAATCAGTGCTGGAAAACGTTCCGGACGCACTGCCGGTTTCCGGCCACGCCGTGGAAGCCCGCCTCTACGCCGAAGACCCGGCCCGCGGTTTCCAGCCCAGCGCGGGAACCGTCACCAACGCCGTCTACCCTGCAGCGGATGAAGCCCGCGTGGACGCCTGGGTGGAAACCGGCACCGAGGTTGCCACCAACTACGACCCCCTCCTGGGCAAGATCATCACCGCCGGCGAAAGCCGTGCGGACGCCTTTGACCGGCTCGCGTCCGCCCTGGACAACACCCGCATCGACGGCATCGAGACCAACCTTGGCATGCTTCGGGCCGTGAGCGGGATGGACGTGGTCCGCAGCGTCCTGCACTCCACCAGCACCCTGGACAACGTGGGGGATCCTGAACCGCGCATCACCGTGGGCCGCCCCGGCCTGCAGACCAGCGTGCAGGACTGGCCCGGCCGCACCGGGCTGTGGCAGATCGGTGTCCCGCCGAGCGGCCCCATGGACGATCTCTCCTTCCGGCTTGGCAACACCGCCCTCGGCAACCAGGAAGGCGCTCCCGGCCTGGAGTTCACCATGACCGGTCCCAGCCTGACCTTCACGCATCAGACCACCGTGTGCGTCACCGGCGCGGAAGTGGTGGTGACAGTGGACGGAACGGAGGTGCCCGCCTGGACGCCCGTCACGGTCCCCGCCGGAGGAACCCTCGACGCCGGCACGGCCGCCGGAACGGGCCTGCGCGGCTACATCCTGTTCCAGGGCGGCCTGGACATTCCGCAGTACCTGGGCAGCGCCTCCACCTTCACCCTGGGGCAGTTCGGCGGCCACGCCGGACGCGTCCTTCGCGCCGGTGACGTGCTCCGCACGGTGAAATCCGGCGTCGAACAAATTCCCGCCGCTGCAGTGCCGCTCGACAGCCGCCCCGCGCTCACCGCCACCTGGGAACTGGCCGTTGCTGAGGGCCCGCACGGCGCCCCCGAGTTCTTCCGGAGGGAAGACATCCAAGAGCTCTACGCCGCGGAATACGAGGTCCACTTCAATTCCGCCCGCACCGGAGTCCGGCTCATCGGACCCAAACCCCGCTGGGCCCGGACCGACGGCGGCGAGGCAGGCCTGCACCCGTCCAACATCCACGACACCGCCTACTCCGTGGGCGCCCTGGACTTCACCGGCGACACGCCCATCCTGCTCGGCCCGGACGGCCCCAGCCTCGGCGGCTTCGTCTGCCCGGCCACCGTGGTCACCGCCGAGCGTTGGAAGCTGGGCCAGCTCCGCCCGGGGGACAAGGTCCGGTTCGTGCCCATCAAAGCCAGCCAGGCGCCGTCGGCCAAGGACCTGGGACCCGGACGCCAGCTGGTGCTCCCGGGCGACGCGGACTGGACGTCGGATCCGTCCATGGCCGCCCCCGCACGTTCGTTCCGGGGCGATGGCGACGACGGCGTGCTGGGCCGGGTTTCCGAAGGTTCCGGCCGTCCCGCCGTTACCTACCGCCGCTCCGGCGATGACAACCTGCTGGTCGAATACGGCGAGATGGTGCTGGACCTTGGCCTGCGCGCACGCGTCCACGCCCTGCACCAGCAGATCGAGGCGCTCCGCGTCCCCGGCATCGTGGACCTCACCCCGGGCATCCGGTCACTGCAGATCAAGGTGGACCCGTCCGTCCTGTCCACCACGCGGCTGCTGGACCTGGTCCAGGAAATCGAGGCCGCGCTGCCCGCCAGTTCCGAACTGGTGGTTCCCAGCCGCACCGTCCGGCTGCCGCTGTCCTGGGATGATCCCGCCACCCGGGAGGCCATCGAGCGCTACATGGCAGGCGTCCGCGACGACGCCCCCTGGTGCCCGTGGAACATCGAGTTCATCCGCCGGATCAACGGCCTGGACTCCGTCAACGACGTGTTCGACACAGTCTTCAACGCCGAGTACCTGGTGCTGGGCCTGGGCGACGTCTACCTCGGCGCGCCCGTGGCCACCCCGCTGGATCCGCGGCACCGCCTGGTCACCACCAAATACAACCCGGCCCGCACCTGGACGCCGGAGAACGCCGTGGGCATCGGCGGAGCCTACATGTGCATCTACGGCATGGAAGGCCCCGGCGGCTACCAGTTCGTGGGCCGCACCACGCAGGTCTGGTCCCGCTACGCGGATTCGGCCCCGTTCGAGCCGGGATCGCCCTGGCTGCTGCGCTTCTTCGACCGGATCTCCTGGTACCCCGTCAGCCCGGAGGAACTGCTGGACCTACGGGCCGACATGGCCGCCGGGCGCGGCCGTGGCGTGGAGATCGAGGACGGCACCTTCTCCCTGGCCGAGCATGAGGCATTCCTGGCCGAAAACCGTGCGTCCATCGACGCGTTCCGGGAAAAGCAGGGCGCCGCTTTCGCGGTGGAACGGCAGGCCTGGGCCGACGCCGGCGAGTTCGACCGGGCGGAGGCGCTCGCCGCCGTCGTTTCCCCTGTGGCCGACGACGTGGAGGTGCCCGAGGGCGGCGCACTCGTCTCCGCCCCCTTTGCCGCCAGCGTCTGGAAGGTGGACGTGGCGGAAGGCGACCGCGTGGTCAAGGGCCAGCCGCTGGTGTCGCTGGAGGCCATGAAAATGGAAACCGTCCTGGAGGCACCCTCTGACGGAATCGTGCTTCGTGTCCTGCCAACCGCCGGATCGCAGGTGGTGTCCGGCGAGGCGGTGGTGGTCCTGGGCGGCAGCGACCTGGAACCCGTTGATGAAGTCCTGGACCTCGGGGCACAGGACCTGGAGGAGGCGGCAGTATGAGCACCACAACCACCGGCAGCGCGACCCGCCGCGTCAAGGCAGCACTCGCGACGATTGAAACGGTGGACCGGCCAGAAATCTGGATCACGCTGCGCGCCGCCGAGGACCTCCTGGCCGAAGCAGCCGGAATCGACGCGGCTGTGGCCGGCGGCGCGGACCTCCCCCTGGCTGGACTCCTGCTCGCCGTCAAGAACAACGTTGACGTGGCAGGCATCCCCACCACGGCCGCCTGCCCGGGCTTCGCCTACACGCCGGAGAAGGACGCCGAAGCCGTGGCCCGGCTCCGCGCAGCCGGTGCCCTGGTCCTGGGTGCCACCAACCTGGACCAGTTCGCCACCGGGCTGGTGGGCACGCGGAGTCCCTACGGTGCGGTCCGGGATTCCCGCCGCCCCGGCTACATTTCCGGCGGCTCCAGCTCGGGCTCCGCTGTTGCGGTGGCGCTGGGGCTGGCGGACATCGCGATCGGCACGGACACGGCGGGATCGGGCCGCGTCCCGGCCGGGCTGCAGGGCATCGTCGGGATCAAGGCCACCCTCAACGTGGTCTCCACAGCCGGGGTGGTGCCGGCCTGCCGGTCCTGGGACGCAGTCACCATCTTTGCGAGGCACCTGTCCACCGCCGAACTGGCCATGGGCATCATGGCCGGCAATTCACGGGCCTGGCCGGCGGACATCCGGCTCGCCGCGCCGTCCCGGCCGCGGGTGGCATACCCCGCGGCGCTGCCTGCGCTGCCGCCGGAATGGGCCGCGGAGTTTGACCGGCAGGTTGACCGGCTGCGATCCTCTGGGGTGGCCGCCGAACCGGTCGAATTCGACGACTTCCTCCAGGCTGCCCGGCTGCTGTACGACGGTGGTCTGGTGGCCGAACGGTACGCCGCGGTGGGCAGCTTCCTGGAGAACCACGACGGCGGCACGGACGGCCAGGCGGGAATCGATCCGACAGTTCGGGGCATCGTCCGCGCGGCCGGCACAGTGCCCGCCCACCGGTACGTCGCTGATACCGGGCGGCTGGAGGAACTCAAGGCCAGGGCCATGGCCCGGCTGGAAGGCTTCGACGCGTTGCTGGTTCCCACCGCGCCGTTCCATCCCACGCTGGCAGAAGTAGCTGCCGACCCCGTGGGTGTGAACTCGTTGATGGGCACCTACACCAATTTCTGCAACCTGTTCGATCTGTGCGCAGTGGCCGTTCCCGCCGGGGAGGTGGACGGCGCCCAGTTTGGACTCACGGTAGTGGGCCGCACTTTCGATGACGCCGTGGCTGCCGACATCGCGCGCCGGATCGAAACCACTCCCGCGCCGCCTGCGCTCTTTGCTAAGGGAGCTACGGTTCCCGGCGCCGTAGGCGGGGCCGGTCCGGAAGGCGGCAGGCCGTCGTCGTCCGCTCCCTGGCCGTTGGCCGCAGGTGCCCAGGCCGTGCCGCTGGTTGTGGTCGGGGCCCACCGCAAGGACCAGCCACTCGCGCCGCAACTGGAGGAGCTCGGGGCGTTCTGGGACGGCCCGGTCCGGACGGCGGCGCGCTACCGGATGGTGGCGCTGGACACCGTGCCGGCCAAACCCGGCGTCTACCGGTCCGACGACGGCGCCGAGTTGGTGGGGGAGCGGTGGCTGGTGTCCCCGGCAGCTTTGGGGACGTTCCTGGCGGGCCTTCCCGAGCCGATGCTGCTGGGGTCCGTGCAGCTGTCGGATGGGTCCGCCGCCGTCGGGTTCGCCTGTGATGCCGTCGCCGCTGCGGGCGGGGAGGACATCACTGCCTGGGGCGATTGGCTGGCGGACCGGAGCGTGGAACCGAAGCCGCGTACGGTGTGGCGGAACCTGGGGGAAGCTGCCCTTGCGGGGTTCAGCCGCGGGGAACGGGGATAACGCCGGCCTGGTCCGGGCGGGAATCATCGTCCGGGCGGGCCTCCCCGTCCGGACGTTCGTCCTTGAAATACGCTGCGATGGCCTCCACCAGTTCCTTGACCGCTGCAGGGACAGACCCGTGGAAGCACTTGGGGGAGAGCTGGTAGGTGCTGCCCGGTACGGCCGCGTGGAGCCGTTCGGCAGTCTCCCTGTAATAACTGGGACTCTTCCCGCCGGCCATGAAGTGGGTGCCCGGCGGCAGCACGCTGAAGTCCCGGGCGTGATCCTTCTCGTCGTAGGCCGCGCGCAGCTCACCCACGCCGCTGGGCATCACCTGGCGGAAGATTGTGTTCACCTTGGTCCGGGACAGGACCGCCATCAGGCCGGCCAGGACCGGCTCCGGGATCCTGGCCATCGTTGAGCCCGGGCTGGTGGCCTTCTTCATGTGGGCCAGGGCGAGTCCCACCCTGCCATCGTTGACGGCGGCCTCGAACGCGTCCAGCCAGAGGGTGTCGATGCTGCCGTCAATATTCACGGCAGCGTCGTACACGGCCAGCTTGTCCGGGACCAACGGGGTGCCCGTGAACTCCTGGACCGCGTTCATCGCCACCGATCCGCCCAGGCTGTGGCCCAGGACGTTCCGTGCGCCGGTGGCGGCGAGGACGGTCCGGACATCCTCGATCTCGGTGGCCATGCTGTAGTCAGGCGGCTGTTCGGACGAGTTGCCCCGGCCGCGGCGGTCATAGACGTCAACCGCCCAGCCGTCGCCCAGGCCCTTCGCCAGCGCAATCGAGAATGGGCGGTAGATCAGGGCCGTGAGGAATGCGCCGCCAATCAGCAGCACACGCTTTTCGCCCGGCGCGTCCTCGGCGCCGTAGCTGTACAAAGCCAGCTTGCCGCCGTCGTGCGTTGGAAGGACCCGTTCTTTCACCAGCCCATCCTAGGCAGCAAGCCTGCGCGGCAGCTGGGAACCGGGGTGGCCAATGCCCGGTAAACTTGATGATTGTGACTTCCCAAAACACCCCCGCGCCCAAGAATGCCCCAGAGCCCGTCGATGCCAGCGAGCAGATGCGGATCCGCATGGAAAAGCGCGCCAAACTTCTTGAGCGCGGCACGGAGGCGTACCCCGTGGGAGTGGAACGCACGCACTCGCTTGCCGAGATCCGGGAAAAGTACGCCCACCTCGAGGCGGACGACACGACCGGTGACATCGTGGGTGTCACGGGCCGCGTAGTCTTCGTCCGCAACACCGGCAAGCTCTGCTTTGCCACCCTTCAGGAAGGCGGCACTGACGGCAAGGGAACGCGCCTCCAGGCGATGCTGAGCCTGGCCAACATCGGCGAGGAAGCGCTCGCTGACTGGAAGGCCCTGGTTGACCTCGGCGACCACGTGTTCATTAAGGGTGAGGTCATCTCCTCCCGCCGCGGAGAACTGTCCATCATGGCGGAGTCCTGGTCAATGGCCTCCAAGGCCCTGCGCCCCCTGCCCGTGCTCCACGCGGAACTCAACGAGGAAACCCGCGTCCGCCAGCGCTACGTCGACCTGATGGTCCGCGACGAGGCCCGTGAAATGGTCTACACGCGTGCCGCCATTACGCGCTCCATCCGCGAAACGCTGTTCCGCCACCGCTACGTGGAGGTGGAAACGCCCATCCTGCAGCTGGTCCATGGCGGGGCACTGGCGCGGCCGTTCGAGACCCACATGAACGCCTTCGACCAGAAGATGACCCTCCGCATCGCCACCGAGCTGTACCTCAAGCGCGCAGTGGTGGGCGGCATCGACCGCGTCTATGACATGGGCCGCGTATTCCGCAACGAGGGCGTTGACTCCACCCACAGCCCCGAGTTCACCACCCTCGAGTGCTACGAGGCCTGGGCCGACCAGTTCGTCATGGCGCAGCGGATCAAGGAGATCATCCTTGACGCCGCCGACGCCGTGGGTGCCGGCCGCGTCCTGCAGACCGAGGCGGGGGAGATCAACCTCGACGGCGACTGGGCCTGGCTGCCTGTCTACCCCGGACTTTCCGACGCCGTTGGGCAGGAAATCACCCCGGACACCCCGGTTGAGGTGCTTCGGGAGCTTGCAGCCAAGCACGAGGTCAAGGTGGACCCCAAGTGGGACGCCGAGAAGCTGGTGGTTGAACTCTTCGGTGAAATCGTGGAGCCCACCTTGCTGAACCCCACCTTCGTCTACGACTACCCGCCCTCCGCCCAGCCGCTGGCCCGCCCGCACCGCGAGGACGGCCGGCTGATCGAGGCTTGGGACCTGATCATCGGCGGCATGGAGCGCGGCACCGCCTTCTCCGAGCTGATCGACCCCGTCATCCAGCGCGAGCGGCTCACGGAGCAGTCCATGCACGCTGCCGCCGGCGACGTCGAAGCCATGCAGCTTGACGAAGACTTCCTGCGCGCCCTCGAATACGGTGCTCCCCCCATGGGCGGTATCGGCTTGGGCATCGACCGGCTGGTGATGCTCTTCACCGGGGCCGGTATCCGCGAAACCATCCTGTTCCCCCTGCTCAAGCCCGAAGGGCACTGACCATGGAATACGTAGCAGTACTTCTTCCCTCCCTGGTGGTGGGCCTGCTGTTCTGGTTCGCCATGAAGGCAATCTTTAACGCTGACAAGGCCGAGCGGCAGGCGGAAGCCCGCGCCCAGGCCGAAGCCGATTCCCTTCCGGCACCCTCCGAGCAGCAGGGCCCCGAATCCAAATAGGTAAAAGCCCCCTATTCCCAGGCTTTATCCCCAAGGAACCATTAGGCGCTTTGACGCGTTGCCAAGATAAGAGTCATACTTTTTTTGGGAAACATCCTGCTTTTCTGAAAACCGACTTTCCAGCAAGAGGAAGACCTTAATGGCACAGAAAGTAAACATCATCCTTGTTGATGATCTGGATGGGGGATCCGCAGACGAGAATGTTAAGTTTGGCCTCGACGGGGTCAGCTACGAGATTGACCTGTCGGCAGCCAATGCCGCTGAGCTTCGGTCTTCATTGGAGAGGTTCATCAACGCTGCGCGCAAGGCGTCCGGAGGCCGCAGTCAGCGGGCCACCAAGGCGTCCACCGCGGGCCGCAGCCACGATTCAGGACAAATCCGCCAATGGGCACGGGATAACGGCTACACGGTTAACAGCCGCGGCCGAATTCAGGCCGAAATCCAGGAAGCCTACCAAAAGGCAAATTCGTAGGACGGCGATAGCTCGACTAAAGAGCCCTGCTTCCCATATTGGGCGGCAGGGCTTTTTGGTGCACCACGAATTCCGCGGCGGAGGAGCAATTATCCCTGCAGGGCTGCAGCAGTTTGATGGCCGTGCGATTACCTCCGCAAGAGGCTGCCGGCAGCGAACTGTTCGGCAAGGTAGAACACGAAGGGCGGAATATCGCCGGTTTTCGCCAGCGCTGCTCCGCAACCGACGGTGGCCAGGGCCAGGGCTGCCGCTTCTTTCTCCCGGTGCAGGCCCGCCAGGGCTCCGGACAGGGATCCAAGCGCGAGGACGTGCAGCCATGCGTAGGTAAGGAATGGCCAAGCCGGGAAGCGGCGGGCCGCGAAACGCTCCAGATCCGTTGCGCGCATCGCGAGTTCGGACACGAACAACGGGGCGCCTGCAGCAAGCGCGACGGCGGCCGTGCCGGCGAGTGACCGGCTCCGCCCCTCCGGGAGGGCAAGGGCCAGTCGGGCGAACGCCGCGGGCATGGCGGCGGTTCCTGCCGCAGCGACGTGTTGTCCCGCCACCCACCACCGCCGCCCCTTTCGGAGCATTTCGAGTCGTTGGGCGGCGTCAGGCTCGAGGTATACCCCCGGCACCGGGCTGATGCCCACCAGCCACACTGCTCCGGCAATAAGCGCAACACGGGCCGGCCGCTTCACGCGTTCCAGGTCCACCTTCGACATATTCCCCGCCTCCCGCCATTTTCCCGGCTGGCGCGTTCCGTACGGATGCCGCTCCCTGCCCGCCATTAAGGCCAAGGATGGGCCACCGCAGGGCCACGGACAAGGGCATTTTGGCGGTCTTTCCCATTGCCCGGAGACCAAGGCAGGAAGTCCGCGCCGGAGGACGTGGCGGATATTCCGTAAACACTGCGGTTTCCCCTGTGGCGAACACGCTCCACATCGCCGGGCGGGCCACGTAGCATCAAAGTACGTCGTAGCTAGGAGTGTGGCGAAATGTTTGAGCGATTTACGGACCGTGCCCGTCGCGTAGTTGTGCTTGCCCAAGAAGAGGCACGCATGCTGAACCACAATTACATCGGTACCGAACACATCCTCTTGGGTCTGATCCATGAGGGTGAGGGTGTTGCCGCCAAAGCTCTTGAGTCCTTGAGCATTTCGCTCGACGGCGTTCGCGAGCAGGTGCAGGAGATCATCGGGCAGGGCCAGCAGGCTCCCTCCGGCCACATCCCCTTCACCCCGCGTGCCAAGAAGGTGCTGGAGCTCTCGCTGCGCGAAGCCCTGCAGCTGGGCCACAACTACATCGGCACCGAGCACATCCTGCTCGGCCTGATCCGGGAGGGTGAAGGCGTTGCCGCCCAGGTCCTGGTCAAGCTTGGCGCCGACCTGAACCGGGTCCGCCAGCAGGTCATCCAGCTCCTCTCCGGTTACCAGGGCAAGGAAACCACCGGCGCAGGCGTCGGCGGCGGACAGCCCGAAGGCGCCCCTGCCGGTTCCGTGGTCCTGGACCAGTTCGGCCGCAACCTGACCCAGGCTGCGCGCGAGAACAAGCTGGACCCGGTCATCGGCCGCGAGCAGGAAATGGAACGCGTCATGCAGGTCCTTTCCCGCCGCACCAAGAACAACCCTGTCCTCATCGGCGAGCCCGGCGTCGGCAAGACCGCCGTCGTCGAAGGCCTTGCCCAGGCCATTGTGCGCGGCGACGTCCCGGAGACCATCCGCGACAAGCAGCTGTACACCCTGGACCTCGGTTCCCTTGTGGCAGGTTCCCGCTACCGCGGTGACTTCGAAGAGCGCCTTAAGAAGGTCCTCAAGGAGATCCGCACCCGCGGCGACATCATCCTGTTCATCGACGAGATCCACACCCTGGTGGGTGCCGGTGCCGCCGAAGGCGCCATCGACGCAGCCTCGATCCTGAAGCCCATGCTGGCCCGGGGCGAGCTGCAGACCATCGGTGCCACCACCTTGGACGAGTACCGCAAGCACATCGAGAAGGATGCCGCCCTGGAGCGCCGCTTCCAGCCGATCCAGGTCAAGGAACCCTCCGTGGCGCACGCCATCGAGATCCTCAAGGGCCTGCGCGACCGGTATGAGGCGCACCACCGCGTCACCATCACCGACGGTGCCCTGGCCTCCGCTGCAAGCCTCGCCGAGCGCTACATCTCGGACCGCTTCCTCCCGGACAAGGCGATCGACCTGATCGACGAAGCCGGTGCCCGGCTGCGCATCCGCCGCATGACCGCTCCGCCGGAGCTCAAGGCCATGGACGAGCGCATCGCCAAGCTGAAGATGGAGAAGGAATCCGCCATCGACGCCCAGGACTTCGAAGGTGCAGCTTCGCTCCGCGACAAGGAGCAGAAGATGATCTCCGAGCGGGCGGAGAAGGAGCGCAACTGGAAGTCCGGCGGCATGGACGACATCTCCGAGGTGGATGAGGATCTCATCGCCGAGGTGCTGGCCAACTCCACCGGCATCCCCGTCTTCAAGCTGACCGAGGAAGAATCCTCGCGCCTGCTCAAGATGGAAGACGAACTGCACAAGCGGGTTGTCGGCCAGGACGAGGCCATCAAGGCACTGTCCCAGGCCATCCGCCGCACCCGTGCAGGGCTCAAGGACCCCAAGCGCCCCGGTGGCTCGTTCATCTTCGCCGGCCCCACCGGCGTCGGCAAGACCGAGCTCGCCAAGGCACTTGCGGAGTTCCTCTTCGGTGAAGAGGACGCCCTCATCACCCTGGACATGTCCGAGTACTCCGAGAAGCACACCGTTTCGCGGCTCTTCGGTGCCCCTCCGGGCTACGTGGGCTACGAAGAGGGTGGCCAGCTGACCGAGAAGGTCCGCCGCCGTCCGTTCTCCGTGGTGCTGTTCGACGAAGTTGAGAAGGCCCACGCTGACCTCTTCAACTCGCTGCTGCAGATCCTGGAAGACGGTCGCCTGACCGACTCCCAGGGCCGCGTGGTGGACTTCAAGAACACCGTGATCATCATGACCACCAACCTGGGTACCCGGGACATCTCCAAGAGCGTCGCCACCGGCTTCCAGTCCGGCACCGACACGCAGACCGGCTACAACCGCATGCGTGCCCGCGTCACGGAGGAACTCAAGCAGCACTTCCGCCCCGAGTTCCTGAACCGTGTTGACGACGTCGTGGTGTTCCCGCAGCTCACCCAGGACGAGATCATCGAGATCGTGGACCTGTTCGTGACCCGCCTGGAGAAGCGCCTCAAGGACAAGGACATGGGCATCGAGCTCACCAAGGCCGCCAAGGTGCTCCTCGCGACCCGGGGCTACGATCCCGCCATGGGTGCCCGGCCGCTGCGCCGCACCATCCAGCGCGAGATCGAGGACCAGCTCTCCGAGAAGATCCTCTTCGGCGAGATCCACACCGGCGACATCGTCGTGGTGGATGTCGAAGGCGAAGGCGACGACGCGAAGTTCACCTTCGCCGGCAACGCCAAGCCGCGCATCCCGGAAATCGCCCCCAGCGTCTAAGCTCCACAGCCAAAGCCCCGCCACTCCACAAAGGAGCGGCGGGGCTGTTGCTTTGCCCTCTCCACCCCCTCAGTGGTTCAGTACGGTGGCGGACGGCAGAGATTTACCGGCGCCTGCTCGTTCCTCGCTTTGACGGCGCCTACATAAATCCCTGTCGTCCGCCACCTCGTGCATTGGTGGGCTTTAGGCGAAGCGCAGGTGCCGGGGTCATTTGTGTAGCTTGCGTCAAAGCGAGGAACGAGCAGCAAGCGGCAAATGGCGCCGGTGGCGGCGCGCCCCAAGCACGCCGGACCCAACCCATCAGCGTGTCGGCTTCGGGGGGTTTGTGATGGCGGACACAAAACGTGTTGAATCGGGAGCATGGCTAATCAGAATCCGGCGATCCCGGACGAGCAACCGCTGACCCCTTTCCACGACCTCGACCATTACCTGTCCATCCCTCGGGTAAGCGGCCTGGCACTGAGCCCGGACGGCTCGCGGCTGGTCAGCACTGTGAGCACCTTGAACGGTAAAGGCACCGAATTCGCCACCGCACTGTGGGAGCTGGACCCGGCCGGGCAGAAGCACGCCCGGCGCATCACCCGCAGCGCCAAGGGCGAGGCCGGTGCCGCGTTCGCAGCCAATGGGGACGTCTACTTCACGTCCGCCCGTCCCGATCCGGACAGCCCCGACGAGGATCCGGTGAGCGCGCTGTGGCTGCTCCCGGCAGACGGCGGCGAAGCAAGGGTGGTCCTCAGCCGGCCGGGCGGCGTCAGCAGGGTAATCACGGCCAGGGGCGCCGGTGCGGCGTTCGTGACGGCCGAGGTCCTGGCAGGTTCCGCTGACGAGGAGGACGACGCTGAACGGCGCAAGTCCCGCAAGGACAAGAAGGTCTCTGCCATCCTGCACAGCGAGTATCCGGTCCGGTACTGGGACGCGGACCTGGGGCCCGGCCAGCCGCGGATCTTCGCTGTGGAAGCGGGGGAAAGAGAAGGAGCCGGCAAGCCCACAACGGTTGATGCCACCGCTCCCTTGGTCCTGCGCAACCTGACGCCCGACGCCGGCCCGCGGCTCAGGGAGGCGGAGACCGTGGTCAGCCCCGATGGGAAGACCATCTACAGCGGCTACACCAAGCCTCTTGCGAAGGCGGACAGCCGGTCCATCCTGGTGGCTGTCGATGTGGCGTCCGGCAGCCTCAAAGTGCTGCTGGACCAGGAAGGCATGAGCTACTTCCCGGGACCCGTCAGCCCCGATGGCCGCACGCTCGTGGTGGTCAGCGAGAGTGATTCCACCCCTCACCGGGCCCCTGAAATCAAGATGTACCTGCTCGACGTCTCCGGCCAGGCGCCGGAGGAGGGCGGCGGACTGCAGCCACTGGCCCACGATTGGGATCGCTGGCCCAAGCCTGCGGCGTGGCTTCCGGACGGTTCCGGCCTCCTGGTTACAGCGGACGACGACGGCGCGTCGCCGGTTTTTCGGGTCAGCGTTCCGTCGGCTGCCGCTGAGGTGGGCGTCACCCGGGTGACGCAGGACGCTGCGGCCTACTCCGACGTCGTAATTTCGCCGGAGGGGCGCAGCGCCTATGCCCTGCGCAGCTCGTACGAGTTCCCGGCTGAGGCCGTACGGATCGACCTGGCCACTGGGGAAACCACCCGCCTTCCTGCCCCTGCCGAGCGGCCGTCCTACCTTGGCCGGCTGGAGCGCATCGCCGCAACCGCCGCGGACGGCTCGCGCGTGCCCGCCTACCTGGCCCTCCCGGAGGGTGCTTCCGCGGACCAACCGGCACCGCTGCTCCTGTGGATCCACGGCGGTCCGCTGGGATCGTGGAACGCGTGGACTTGGCGCTGGAACCCCTGGCTCCTGACGGCGAAGGGGTACGCGGTGCTGCTGCCGGATCCGGCGCTGTCCACCGGCTACGGGCAGTCGTACATCCAGCGCGGCTGGGGATCATGGGGGAGAGCGCCCTTCACGGACCTCATGGCAGTGACCGATGCCGCCGTAGGGCGGCCCGACATCGACGAGGCCCGGACCGCGGCGATGGGTGGCTCCTTCGGCGGCTACATGGCCAACTGGGTGGCGGGCAACACAGACCGGTTCAAGGCGGTTGTCACCCATGCGAGCCTCTGGGCCCTGGACCAGTTCGGGCCCACCACCGACGCCTCTCAGTATTGGCTGAAGGAAATGACCGAGGAAATGGCGCTGGAGAACTCGCCGCACCTCCATGCCGAGAACATCAGCACCCCCATGCTGGTGATCCACGGTGACAAGGACTACCGGGTGCCCATCGGCGAAGGCCTGCGGCTCTGGTATGAACTGCTGTCCAAGTCCCAGCTGGCGGCGGACCAGGACGGACAGACTCCGCACCGGTTCCTCTACTTCCCGGACGAGAACCACTGGGTCCTCCAGCCGCAACACGCCAAGGTCTGGTACCAGGTGGTGGAGTGGTTCCTGGCAAAGAACGTCCTGGGCCAGGACCTCGAGCTGCCGGCCGAGCTGGGGCTCTAGGTTGGTCGGCTTTGCGCCGTCGGCCGAGGCATTTGCCGGCACCGGAACGCCCCGCCCCGTCCGCAACCAGCCGAGAGCCCTTCGCCTCGTAGGATGGCTGTGTGACCGACTCCTTCCACATCCGCCCAGCACGCACCAGCGACGTCCCCGCCATCAAGAGGTTGGTGGCACCCCTGGCCGAGGAGCGCATCCTGATGGCGAAGGAGACGGTGGCCTATTACGAGAGCCTCCAGGAGTTCCGCATCGCCGAGTCCAGCGACGGCGAGATGATCGGCTGCGGCGCCCTGCATGTCATGTGGGAGGACCTGGCCGAAATCCGCACCCTTGCAGCGTCGGGGGAGTGGCGCGGCAGAGGGGTGGGGCATGTCCTGGTGGAGAGCCTGCTGCAAGAAGCCCGGGCCCTGGGGGTATCCCGCGTCTTCTGCCTCACCTTCGAGGTGGATTTCTTCAAGCGTCACGGATTCGAAGTCATGGCGGACCAGTCGGCGGTGGATCCGGAAGTCTATTCGGAGCTGCTGCGCTCCCATGACGAGGGCGTGGCGGAGTTCCTGGACCTGGCACGCGTCAAGCCCAACACCCTTGGCAACACCCGGATGATCCGCACCCTCTAAAGGCGTCCGCAGACGGCATTCAGAAACCCCTCTTGGCTTTACTCGAATTGATGGATAAACTGCTGAAGGCCGATATGTGGGGGGCCTCAGGAAAGGGACAGTCATTGGGGGCTGTCCCTTTGCTGCGTCCGGGTCGCAAACCTGTGGGATAAGTGCGGAAAAGTGGGGTGGAGGAGCCTACCGCCAGTCGCGATCCCGGTAGTAGGGTCAGACACACATCCTTCAGGAGCACAGCCAGGAGCAACGCCATGAAGAAACTCATCAACGATCCAAAATCCGTTGTCCAGGAAGCTGTCCAGGGGTTTGGCCTGGCACACGCCGGACTGGTCACGGTCAGCGAAGACCCCATCTACATCACGCGCAAGGACGCGCCTGTGGCCGGCAAGGTGGGGCTGGTTTCCGGCGGCGGCAGCGGGCACGAGCCGCTGCACGCCGGTTACGTTGGGCAGGGAATGCTCGACGCCGCGGTGCCGGGGGCGGTGTTTACCTCGCCTACGCCGGACCAGATCCTTCCGGCCACCCTCGCTGTGAACTCCGGTGCCGGCGTCGTGCATATCGTCAAGAATTACACCGGCGACGTCCTGAACTTCGAGACGGCGGCCGAACTGGCTGAGGCCGAAGGCGTCAGTGTCCGCACCGTACTGGTCAATGACGACGTGGCGGTGGAGGATTCGCTGTACACCGCAGGCCGCCGCGGTGTGGGCGGCACCGTGCTGGTGGAGAAGATTGCGGGCGCAGCTGCCGAACGCGGTGACGACCTCGACGCCGTCGCCGCCATCGGCGAGCGGGTCAACGCCAACGTCAGGACCATGGGGGTGGCACTGTCCGCCTGCACGGTTCCGCACGCCGGCACACCCAGCTTTGACCTCGCCGAGGATGAGATCGAGATCGGCATCGGCATCCACGGCGAGCCGGGCAGGCACCGGATTCCCATGGAGACCGCGGACAACATCACCAACCGCCTGCTGGAACCCGTCCTGGCGGACCTGAAGATCACCTCCGGGGACAAGGTGCTGCTTTTCGTAAACGGCATGGGCGGCACGCCACTGAGCGAGCTGTACATCGTGTATCGGCGGGCTGTGCAGGTACTCGGAGATGCCGGCGCCACGGTGGAACGCTCGCTGGTGGGCAACTACATTACGGCCCTCGAAATGCAGGGCTGCTCCATTTCGGTCCTCCGGCTCGATGACGAGATGACGGAACTCTGGGACGCGCCCGTGCACACCCCCGCGCTGCGGTGGGGCGTGTGACCGTGATCCTGGACGTCAACTGGGCCGTGAAGTGGCTGACCCTGTGCGCGCAGGCCATGGCAGAGCACCGCGTTGAACTCATCGAACTGGACCGGGCCATTGGCGACTCGGACCACGGCGAGAACATGGACCGGGGCTTCCAGGCCGTCCTGGCCAAGCTCGGCGAATCGACGCCGGAGACGCCCGGGGCTGCGCTGAAGATGACCGCCATGACGCTGATGTCCAAGGTGGGCGGCGCCGCAGGGCCGCTCTACGGCACTGCCTTCCTTCGCGCCGCCACCGCACTCGGCGATTCCGCTGAAGTTGATGCAGCCGCCCTGGCCGGGGCCCTGGCGGCTGCGCGGGACGGGATTGTGGCGCGCGGGAAGGCCGAGTCAGGGGACAAGACCATGGTGGATGCCTGGACCCCGGCTGTCGACGCTGCCCGCGCAGCAGCGGACGGCGGAAGCGCCGATGTCCTGGGCGTCCTGGTGGCGGCGGCCGAGGCTGCCGAAGCAGGGGCGGTGGCAACGGATCCGATGGTCGCAAGGAAAGGCCGGGCCAGCTACCTCGGCGAACGCAGCGCCGGCCACCGGGACCCCGGCGCCGTATCCAGCGCGCTGATCCTCCGCGCCGCCGTTGGGGCGGCTGCGTGACCGTCAGCATCGTTGTGGTGTCCCATAGCGAAAAAATTGCCGACGGCGCCGTGGAGCTTGCCGCCCAAATGGCACCGGACGTGATCATCCTGCCCGCCGGCGGCACCGACGACGGCAGGATCGGCACCAGCCTGGAGAAGGTCCTCGCCGCCCTGGAACAGGCGGGCGGGCAGGATGGCGGCCAGGCAGGCGGACAAGCCGACGGGGATGGCGTTGCGGCGAACGGCACAGTAGTCATCACGGACCTGGGATCAGCAGTGATGACCGCGGAATCTGCCCTCGAGTTCCTGGAAAACCCAGCCGGCGTCCTGCTCGCCGATGCACCGCTGGTCGAAGGCCTGGTGGCCGCAGCCGTCGCGGCACAGGGCGGAGCCGATGTGCAGGCCGTGCGGAACGCGGCAGAAGCTGCAGGGGGCGGGACGCATCAGGCGGAGCAGGCTTCCGCGCCGGAGGAGCTGGAGCCTGTCACCAGCGCCGCGCCTGACAGCACCGGCGACTTCGAATTGGTCAACCAGGCAGGCATGCATGCGCGGCCTGCCGCGAAAGTGGCCGGGGGCCTGGCCTCCCTGGACGCCGAAGTCACCATCAACGGCGTGGACGGCGCGTCCATGACCGGGCTGATGACCCTCGGCGCCGGCAAAGGCAGCGTGCTGCACGTTGAAGCGTGGGGACCTGATGCGGAACGGGCCGTGGAGTATGTGGGCGGCTTGGTGGAGGCTGGTTTCGGCGAGCCCTGACCACCCCGCCCGTTCCTGCGAATAAGCTCGGTGGCATGGAACGGCCGCTTACAGACAACTCCCAGGAAATCGAAGTGCTGGACGGCCAAATCTCCATGGAGGAACTGCTCGCCGAGCTCGGCTTCAACTGGACGGCAGAACCCGCTGGCGGCGGCGCGGAAGCCGGCGATGCCGAGGGCGATACATTCAGCCAGCCCGCGCTGTTCTAGCCGGCCCCTTTCGGGCCCGGCCAGGGTCCGCTAACCCAGCGGAAAGACGCCGATAAACCAGAACGAAACAACGGCAAAGACCGCGAAGAACGCAATCAGGCAGCCCATCACGGTGCGCGGTTCCGAGGAAACCTGGAGCGACTCATTGGGGTTGGCGGGGTTGTAGGCAACCTCGATCAGCGAGCCCGGCGCCGGCTGCTCCACCGCCGAGATCTCCGACTTGCCCATGAAGAGGGTGCCCTGCGGACCCGTGAACTGGTAGGTGGGGTAGTAGCGCAGGTTCCGGCTTGAGCCGCCCGCGCCGCTGGTCCATCCGGTGGCGCTGCCGGTGACGGTTGCCTGCGCCCTGGGCCACGCCGCCATCTGTTGCTGCTGGCGCTTGGTCCTGCGCGCCGCGTAGACCAGTGAAAATATGGCGGCAGCAACAAACAGGGCCCACACGATGTACAGGATGGTTTTCATGGTTCCCCCGGTTCCGGTCACCAAGAAGTATGCCATCCCGGCCCGCGCCGCCGGTGCCTCAGGCTGGTAGCCGGAGGCCGCCGTCGTGCATCTCCGCCAGCCCGTCCGCCAGCAGCCCTGCCAGCGCCCGGTCCAGTTGTTCGGGGGCGGAGTTGAGCCGGTGCAGCGCGGCCAGGGGCACGCTGATCCCCTCCGGCGCGTAGCCAAGATCGGCCGGTTCGCGGTGGAACATGTCCGGCGGCACGGGTGCATCCGCCAGCCGGAGCACGGCCAGCACGGCGCCGCGGACCTGGCGATCGGTGCCGTGCCATGACTGGCCCTTGGGAACGTACGACGGCGGGGGCTCACCGGCGGCGAGCCAGGCACAGGAGTCCCTCACTGGACAGTCGATGCACTTGGGCGCGCGGGCCGTGCACACCAGGGCACCCAGTTCCATGACCGCGGCGTTCCAGCGCACGGACGTGTCGTCGTCCTCCGGCAGCAGGGCCGCCGCAAGGCGCATCTCCGCCGCCGTCAGGGCCGGGGCGGGTAGCGCGGTGCCTGAGATGAGCCGGGCGTGCACCCTGCGGATGTTGGTGTCCACCACCGTTTCGCGGCGGCCATACGCAAATGCTGCCACTGCTGCTGCGGTGTAGCTGCCCACGCCGGGAAGGGCCAGCAGCTCAGCGTAAGTGTCCGGGACCTTGCCGCCGTGCTCCTGCACGATTGCGGTGGCCGCGGCGTGCAGCCTCAGGGCCCTCCGGGGGTAGCCCAGCCGGCCCCACGAACGGACGGCTTCGCCTGCCGGTTCGCCTGCCAGGCCCGCGGGAGTGGGCCAGCGTTTGAGCCACTCGTGCCAGACGGGCAGCACCCGGACCACGGGGGTCTGTTGCAGCATGATTTCGCTGACCAGCACTCCCCAGGGGGAGCATTCAGGCTTACGCCACGGCAGGTCGCGGGCAATGCCGGCGAACCAGTCGTTGACCCGCCTGTGGAGCAGCTCCAGATCCGCGGAGGCGACCGGGGCATCCGTCTTGGGGGAGGTTTGAGTGTCGATGCCAACACTGTAGTAGATGGGTTGCGCAGTGTGGAAAACCCGGTGTGACCAGAGCAATGGGCCCGCGGCGGCGTGGTGGCGGTGCAGATCCGGAGGCTTTCCCTAGCCTAGGAGGATGGGCAGGCAAGGCAATTCATCAGCACGCGGCACGTCGGGTTCCAGCAGCGTCCGGAAACCGAGCGCCGCTGTCTACCGCCGCCGTCGGCTGTTTGCTGGCGGTGCCCTGCTGCTGGTGATCGCACTGGTGGTCAGTGGGTTCGCCTTGGCGGGTGCCTTCAAGGGCGGTTCCCGGCAGGCCTCTTCCACCCAGCCTTCTTCCACCGACCCTGCTTCGGCGAACCCGGCTGCCTCAGCAACACCCTCTGCTTCCGCCTCGGCAACTGCTCCGGCCACGCCGTCGCCCACTGCTTCCGCAACCGCCACCTGCAACCAGAACCTGGTCACTGTCACTGCTTCCACGGACAAGCCCGCCTACGGCCCCGGCGAAAACCCGATGCTCACCCTGAAGGTGACCAACGGCGGCAAGGTGCCCTGTGAGGTCAACATCGGAACGTCGCAGATGGAATTCCTGGTGACCAGCGGCTCGGACCGGATCTTTTCCTCCAAGGACTGCCAGGCGTCCAGCGAGGACCTGGTGAAGGTCATTGCACCCGGTGCCAGCGAAACCGCTAACTTCCCGTGGAGCCGGAACCGCAGCGCCGAGGGCTGCAAAGCGGTGGCCGCAGCTCCGGGCGGTGGCGGGGCGTACTACATCTTCACCGCGAAGCTGGGCTCACGGGCCAGCCCGAAGGCCGTCTTCCAGCTGAACTGATCTCCTCAATCCCCGTCGATTGCTGCCCACCTGTCGTTTTCAGGGTTCAAAACGGCAGGTGGGCAGCAATGGATGATGCTTTTGGGCCGGGGCTTAGAGGAAGCGGTCCAGGAGGCTGGCTTCTGCCATGCGGCTCAGGCCCTCGCGTACGGTCCGGGCGCGCTGGTCGCCGATGCCGTCAACCGTCATGAGGTCGTCGATGGTGGCCGCCATCAGGAACTGCAGGCCCCCGAAGTGGTCCACCAGGCGGTCTGCAACGGCCTTGGGGACTGCCTTGAGGCCGGACAGCAGCCGGTAGCCGCGGGGCTGGACCACTGCATCCAGGTTCGCCTCGCCGCCAGCGAACCCGACGATCGCCGAGATTTTGCCCAGGTCGATCAGTTCGGTGGGGCCCAGGTTGACCAGTTCATTGACGGCTTTTTCGATGTCTTCGGCGGAGGCATGGGGGCTGGCGTAGTCGCGGATGATCACGTCGCTGCCCGGACCGCGTCCCACGGTGAGTTCATCGAGCTGGAGGGAGAGGAGGCGGCCGTCCTCGCCCAGTTCCAGGACGTACTGCGAGATTTCCTCGGAAATGCGGCGGACCATTTCCTGCCGCTGGAGGGTGACGGCCACGTCGCGCACCGTCACCATGGCCTCGATTTCCAAGGCTGAGAGCGAACTGGTGACCTGGTCAAGGCGGGCGCGGTAGCGCTCCAGGGTGGCAAGGGCCTGGTTGGCGCGGGCCAGGACGTTTTCCGAGCCCTCCAGGACGTGCCGCAGTCCATTGACGTAGAGGGCGATGATTTGCATTGACTGGCTGACGGAGATGACCGGAACGCCCGTCTGCTTGGCCACCCGTTCTGCGGTGCGGTGGCGGGTACCGGACTCCTGGGTCTCAATGCTGGAGTCCGGGACCAGCTGGACCGCGGCGCGGAGGATGTTGCCCGCGTCCTTGTCGCAGATGATGGCGCCGTCCATTTTGGCCAGTTCCCGCAGGCGGGTAGGCGAGAACTCGATGCCGATATCGAACCCGCCGGAGCAGATGGAGTCAATGGTGCGGTCAGATCCCAGGACGATCAGGGCGCCGGTGCGTCCGCGGAGGATCCGTTCCAGGCCGTCGCGAAGGGGAGTTCCGGGTGCAACCCTGCCCAGAGTGGCCCTCAGCGATTCTTCGGGGCTCCGCGCCATAGGTATTTCCCTTCAAAGGTGCGGACCGCCGCCCGCAGGAATGCCGGCATCTGCAGTTCGCCGGCAGGATCAAAAAGTGCTGTAATTCCCGCAAGCTCAATGATAGGGGTAAGAAACCCAAGTTCCGCACGGGCAAGCCCCAAAGTGCCCCATTAGGGAGTTTCCGAAAGTGCCGGAAAAGCGTGCTCGATGGCGGGTGCGGGCAGGGCATTTTTTGGTGACCCGTGCTGCTGTCCCGCTCGAGACCGGAATATGTCCCGTACCGCCCGTTCGCAGGGTTTCTCGATAAACCTGTTTGCGACCCAAGCTACGGCTGCCGCGCAGAGCAGGGCAGGCGGCACGAGCCACCAGGGAAGCCCCTGGGCCCACCGGCCGACAAGAAGGCCGAACGTACCCAGCACAAGATAGTGGACCATGTAGAAAGCGAATGACAGATCTCCGAGCCTTACTAGGACGGGGTTGCTGAGAAAGTCACGGTTGCCTGCGAGCTCGCGGCGGGCAGCCGTCCAAATGAGGGTGATGATCGCGGGCAGCATGAGCGTCTGGCTGATCCACCAGGGAATGGAATGCAAAAGGTCCACCAAGAGTGTAAGCGTGGCGCCAGCGGTGGTGAAAGCGGCTGCCGACAACTGTGTACTGTGTGGCGGTACATAACCAGCCTTCAGTAGAAGCGCCAGGGCGACGCCGATGACGAACTCGGGTAGCCGGTACAGCGGCAAGTTGTAGGTGATGAAATGGCTGACCTGCGCTCCCAAAGTTAATTGGCAGGCGACGCCCAGTACAGGTTGCAGGACTCCGAGGAATATAACCGTACCGACAAGTTCCTTTGTGCTGAAACGGCGCATTACCGAGACAAGCGGGGGCAGCAGGAGATAGAAGAAAGCTTCTGCCGACAGCGACCAAGCGACAGGGTTGAAGGAAGAAGCAGACCAGGGCCACCAGGCTTGAGTCAAGGTCAGGCTTTGCAGGAAGGAAACCGCGCTCGAATTTTGGGCCACGGGTACTAATGCTGCGATGGCCAACGTAGCTGCGCTTAGTGGAAACAATTTAGCGATACGGTTCCGCAGGAAGACACCAGTGCCTTTTTCCGCGGCGCCAGCCCAGGTCAGTACGAAGCCGGAGAGGACAAAAAAGAAGCTTACGCCGATAAAACCGAGGTCGACAATGGGCAGGTTGTAGAGGGCGAGTCCGTGCATTAGCGCCACGGCCACTGCTGCGACAAACCTCAGGCCCGTCAAGGAATGGAGCCGCCTTCCATCGGTTTCGGCTTGGCGGTTGGCGGATGAGCTAGGGCCGTCGAACATGGCAGCGGCCGCCGTGCTGGCGGTGGAGGGCATTAGTGGAGACCTTCAGAGGGAGAACCGCAATCTCTGCGGAGCGTCGTGTTCGTCTACGTCCAACCAGCCTATGGGAATCGACGACACCGGCGACGTGAAAACGGCGCAGGAATAGCCAAGGACTTCGCAAGGATCAGGGCAGCATTTTCAGCACCAGAGCCCTCGCGTTTTAGTGCTGGACTCAGGCGCCCTAAGGGCATTCGATGAGGGGCGTGACGGTTCTGCTGTCGCTGTCCCAAAGGCGGGCCCCCGTGCACTGGCCTTCAAGGCGCAGGTCCAGCAGGTCCATGGCCGCTCCGAGTTGGTGCGCGGGGACGCGGCGGGAGATGGTGACGTGCGGCGTCCACGCCCCCGGCAGCGTCAGTGACAGCGCGCCGGACAGGTCCTGGTGGAGTCGCCTGTGCAGGTCAAGCAGGGGGTCGGTCAGCAGGACCGCCCTGGCCAGGACATACTTGCCCGCTCCTGCGGGAAAAACAATGGCGCCGGAGAACGTGATGTTCATGGGCAACGCCTGCCACAGGCCTTGTTGGTGCGGACTTTCTTGGCCGGCCTGCAGGTCCGCCCCGGCGGCAAGCGTGATGTGGGGGCTGTTGCTCAAGGAGGTGTGCGCTGCAAGGCTGGGAAGGTCCGCAGCCTGCAGCCGGGCCCAGTCGGCCCTGATCAGGGAATCGGTGGAGCCGTCAAAGACCAACTCGATGCTGCGCATGAACCCATCATGCCGTTACGGCTGCCGCCGCCCGCTCAGCGCGCGCGTTCCGGTGCAGACTCAGCGCTTCAGGTCCCTGAGCATCCGCTCCAGGTCCCTGCTGACCTTCGAAAGGGACGCAGCCCGCAGCGCCTTGTGTTCCTCCGCCGTCTGGACTCCCCGCTTCCGCGATGAGCCGGAGGGAATGCCCGGATCGGGATCCTGCGTCGCGGCAGGACCACAATTGTTGGCAAGGTTTGTGGCCAGCGGGTCGAAGAAAAGGTTGCCGGTGAAAGTGGCGCCATGCATCATGCGCCCAAGCTAACGTCCCGGCATTTCGCTGCTTTGAACGTCTGGTTTCGCCTGCGTTAAGCGCCGCCGGTGCCAGTTGCAGCCCTGCGATAAACTTATACTTTGGCCGTTTGCCAATGACATTCCCCGCCCTTGAGTCGCACAGCAGTAGCCCGACAGGCCCTGGGCAGCCACAACCGCAGCGAAAGTAGCACCGTGTCCCAAGATGTCCTGACCCCCGCCCGGATCTCCGAGATTCACAAGGAGGCGGGCCGCCGCAGGACCTTTGCCGTCATTTCCCACCCTGACGCCGGCAAGTCCACCCTCACCGAGGCGCTGGCCCTGCACGCAAAAGTGATCGGTACCGCGGGCGCCTCCAGTGGCAAGGCCAACCGCAGGGAAACCGTCTCCGACTGGATGCAGATGGAAAAGGACCGCGGCATCTCCATCAGCTCCGCCGCCCTGCAGTTCTCCTACCGCGACACCGTGATCAACCTCCTGGACACCCCCGGCCACGCCGACTTCTCCGAGGACACCTACCGCGTGCTGGCCGCGGTCGACTGCGCCGTGATGCTGGTGGACGCCGCCAAGGGCCTGGAAACCCAGACCATGAAACTGTTCGAGGTCTGCAAGCAGCGCAACCTGCCCATCATCACCGTCATCAACAAATGGGACCGCCCCGGCCTGGACGCGCTTGCCCTGATGGACGAGATCACCGAACGCACCGGCCTGCAGCCCATGCCGCTGACCTGGGCCGTGGGCATCTCCGGTGACTTCCGCGGCGTCTGGGACCTGCGCAACGACCGCTTCGCCCGTTTCCAGCGCAACAACGCAGGCGCCCAGATCGCCATCACCGACTACTTCAGCCCTGAGGAAGCTGCGGAAGACCAGGGCAGCAACTGGTCCGACGCCGTGGACGAGGCGGGACTGGTGATCGAGTCCAACCTCGAATTCGACGTCGAGGCTTTCCACGCCGGCAAGGCGACCCCCATCCTCTTCAGCTCCGCCGCACTGAACTTCGGCGTCAAGGAATTGCTGGACGCACTGGTGGACTTCGCGCCGCCGGCATCGCCGCGTCCGGACGTGGACGGCAACACCCGCCCGGTGGAATCCCCGTTCTCCGGCTTCGTGTTCAAGGTCCAGGCCGGCATGAACAAGGCACACCGCGACCACGTGGCCTTCATCCGCGTCTGCTCGGGCATCTTCGAACGCGGCATGGTGGTCACCCAGACCCGCACGGGCAAGTCCTTCGCCACCAAGTACGCGCAGCAGGTGTTCGGCCGCGAACGCGAAGTCATCGACGAGGCGTACCCAGGGGATGTGGTGGGCCTGGTCAACGCGTCATCGCTGCGCGTCGGTGACAGCCTGTTCCTTGACGAAGCGGTGGAGTACCCGGCCATCCCGCTGTTCGCCCCGGAACACTTCCAGGTGGCCCGCTCCAAGGACCCCAGCAAGTTCAAGCAGTTCCGCCGCGGTATCGAGCAGCTGGAGCACGAGGGCGTCATCCAGCTGCTCCGCTCCGACCTCCGCGGCGACCAGGCACCGGTGCTTGCCGCCGTCGGACCCATGCAGTTCGAAGTGGTGGAGGACCGCATGGCACACGACTTCAGCGCCCCCATGCGACTGGAGCGCCTGCCGTACTCCCTGGCAAGAATTACGACGGCGGACGCCATGCCTGCGCTGGCCAACGTACCGGGCGCGGAGGTGCTCTTGCGGTCCGACGGCGAATACCTCGCCTTGTTCAATGACGTCTGGGCGCTGCGGCGCATTGAGAAGAACCACCCGGACCTCACCCTCGTGCCCATCGGCACGCACAACCCGGCGAAGTAAGGTGGTCAACCTGCCGGCAGGCCCGGCACAGCCGCGGGCCGTGGTGACCGGGGCCGGAACCATCAACCCGCTCGGCTCCACCGTCAAGGAAACCTGGGAGGCCCTGCTCGATGGGCGGTCCGGAATAGCGGCACTCTCGCAGGGCTGGGCTGAGCAGCTGCCGGTCAAGATCGCCGGGCAGGTCACGGCGGATCTTTCGGAGCACCTCAGCACCCGCGAAATGAAGCGGATGGACCGCTGCGGCCAGCTTGCCCTGATCGCGGCACGCGAGGCATGGGTGCAGGCAGGTGCCCCCGAGGTGGACCCGGAGCGGTTCGCTGTGGTGATCGGCTCCGCCTACGGTGGGCTGGGTTCCACCATCGAGCAGGACCGGGTGCTGGCGGCGTCCGGCCCGCGCAAAGTCTCGCCGCACACCCTCACGCGGCTGATGGCCAATGGCCCCGCGGCCTGGGTGTCCATTGATCTCGGTGCCCGCGGTGGCGCCCGGACTCCTGTCAGCGCCTGTGCCTCGGGAGCTGAGGCGATTGTCCAGGCAACGGAGCTGATCCACTCAGGTGCTGCCGACGTCGTAATTGCCGGTGGCGTTGACGCCTCGGTCAATGACCTGGTGATCAGTGGCTTTGCCCAGATCCGCGCACTGTCCACGCGCGCGGACGATCCGCAGCGGGCGTCCCGTCCGTTCGACGCCGGCCGGGACGGCTTTGTGCTGGCGGAAGGTGCCGCGGTGGTGGTGCTGGAAAGTGAAGAGCATGCCCATGCGCGGGGCGCGGCCGTGCTCGGTGCCGTAGCCGGCGGAGCGGTAACCTCCGACGCGAACGACATCGTGGCGGCGGATCCCGCAATGCAGCGCCGGGTCATGCAAAAGGCGCTGGACTCAGCAGGCCTGCAGCCGGCGGACATTGGATTCGTACACGCCCACGCCACGTCCACCCCTGTGGGTGACCGGCTGGAAGGCCAGGCGATCAACGCAGTCTTCGGCCCTGGCGTCCCCGTCACTTCCACCAAGGGGCATACCGGCCACCTGCTGGGTGGGGCCGGTGCGTTGGCAGCCGTCGTAGTCCTTGAGGCCCTGCGCACCGGCCAGTTGCCGGGGACCCTGAATGTCGGGACGCTGGACCCGGAAGTGGACCTTCACGTCATCACCGAAAGCGCCCACCAGCTTCCGCCGGGCCATCGCCGGGCAGGGCTGGTGAACGCCTTCGGTTTCGGCGGCCACAGTGTGGCTTTGGTGATGACCGGAAATTAACGGCACCGTTCCGGCGGTCCTGGAGCGGGGAGAGCTGACGGCGTTCGGGCGGCTGCGTCACGTCACGGCGGTGACTTTCACCAGGGCATCAAGGATGGGCAGCTGACCCTTTACAAGCTTGAGCCGTGCCTCCTCCTCCGGGAACCAGCGCGCGTCGTCGATTTCGGGGTAGTGCTGGATCCTGGCGGAGCCCTTGGGCCACTCGAGCGGAAACGTGTTGCTGTTGATGGCCTCCGGATCGAAAGCCGCCTCCCCGGTGTAGACAGTGATGAGCTTTCCGGAGGATTGCCGGAATTCGCCAAGCAGCCTGTACTCAACTCCAGGAGCTTCAGTGCCCATCTCCTCGGCGAACTCGCGCAGGGCGGCGGCAAGTGGGTCCTCACCGTCAACGTACTCGCCCTTGGGAATGGACCATGCGTGCGCGTCCTTGCGCGCCCAGAAGGGGCCGCCCATGTGGGCGATCCAGACCTGCAGCCCATGGTGGCCGCCGGAGGTGCCGGCGCCGGCGGGTATGGGCAGGTCCTGCCGGTACAACAGTATGCCTGCGCTTCGAATGGGCATCGATCCTCCAAACAGGGCACTTCCCAAGCGAAGTGCAAAATTGCCGTCCACCGTTAACGTGCAGTTCACGGCGCTGCTCTAGGTTATTCCTTCAGGCACTCCTCGAAGGGACCGCTGATGGCCAACATAGCTGAAGTTTTGGGCCGGCTGACGCCGGAAGAAGTGGATGAGCTGCGCAGCCTTGGCCCGCAGGGGCACCTGCCGCGGCACTTAGTGGACGCCCTGGACCGGGCAGCCGGGGGAGCCGGCTCGGGCCGCGGGTACTACGTGGCCAACGGTAACGTAAGCGCCACCGGCGGCCCGCTGCTGGTGCTGCGCAGCGATGTCTCCCGCTGGCTGACCGAGGGTTCCTGACGGCTGCCCCCTAAACAACTGCGCCGCAGCCAAGGTCCAGCCGGAACCGCTCAGGATGCCGGCAGGATGAAGGTTACGGTGGTGCCCACGCCGGGTTCACTGTCGAGGGTGATTGATCCTCCATGGCCCTCGATAATCGTCTTGCTGACCGACAATCCCAGGCCTGCGCCCGGGATGGCTGTTTCGCGTGAGCGCGCCGAACGGAAGAACTTGGTGAACGCCTGTTCCTGCTCCTCCCCGGTCATCCCCGAGCCGGTGTCCGAAATGGTGCAGACCAACTCTGCGTCCCTACGGCGGCCTGTGACAGTGATCAAACCGCCATCCGGGGAGTACTTGATGGCGTTCGAGAGCAGGTTCTGGATCACCTGGCCGATCCGCTTAGGATCCATCCTGCCGGGCAGCGGCTGCTCGGCATCGAGCGCCAGCTGCAGCCCGCTGCTGGCCGCCTTGGGCAAGGCAGCGTCGACCTCGACGGCGAGCAGCCGGGCCAGGTCCGTCTCCTCCAAGGACAGGTCAACCCGCTCCGACGCCACGGCGATCAGGTCGTTGACCAGGTTCAGCAGGTGCCCTGCATTGCGGCGGACCACGAGGAGCTCTTCCTGGATCTCCTCGTGCCCGGGTTCGTCCAGGACCAGTTCCAGGTAGCCGAGGATTGAGGTGAGCGGGGTCCGGAGTTCGTGCGAGACGGTGGCAACAAAGTTGTCTTTCGCCGCGAGCGCGTTAATCAGGCTGGTCACGTCCACGAAAGTGATGACGGCACCGCCCTCCTGCCCGCCGGACGGAGGGAAAGACTGCGAGCTTACGGAGTAGGCGCGCTGGCGGTCGGCAGGACCGGCCCAGTACAACTCGTCAGTGAACGCTTCCCCTGCGGCGGCGCGGGCTGCGGGAAGCTGGTGGAGCATGACAGGGGTGGAGCGATCGGCGGACATCAGCAGCCCCGGCCCGCCGGCAGCGCCGCTTCCACCCGTGGACCCAATGACGTCTGCCAGGACGGGGTCCGACCGCATGGCCCTGTTGGCCAGGACGGTGTTTCCCTTGGCATCCACCACCCAAACACCCACCCCAACGGCCTTGAGTACGGCGTCGAGGAGACATTGCCGGCGGACGCTCTCGTCGAGGGTCCGTGCCATTTCGTGCTCGTTTTCGATTAAAGTCATGCGCTGGCGGCGGATGGTGGTTGCCACTACGTGCGCCGTAACCGCAATGACGGACATGACCAAGGGGAGTATCAGGGTGCGGATCATCGACCCCCCTGCGGGCGGCGACCCATGCAAGGCGGCGGGAACCACTACACCGAGGATGGTCCCCGAGATGGCGAGTACCGGCATGTACGGCCGCACCTGCGCCGAGAGCCAAATGACAGGGAACACAAGCATCATGCTCAGGACGCTGAAGGCCGGGCCGCCAGCCTCCCGGGTGAAACCGATGGCGACACAGTCCAGGAGCGGGATCACCGCGAAGGCCCCCATGGGAAGACGCCCCCACGGGGTGGCAATGCACGCAACGGCGATTGCTACGTGGAACAGCAGCGCCGCCAGGAACAAGTTGTTGGCCAACGTTTCCGGGCTGAAAATTGCGGCGGCGAGCACCACAAGCAAAATGGTCATGCTGACCGGCAGTTGGCTGGCAATCACGCGCTTCCGCGCGCTCAGCCCTCCGAACAGTCCGTCAAGACGGTCCGACACAACCGGCTGCGCCGGTGCCCTGCCCGCGTGGGCAGCCCCTTCGGCAGTGCCCTGCCATTCCTTGGTTACCAAGCTTCCCCCAGCACAGAAATAAAAACCTCCGTCTGCGAGAAGGCTCCCATCCACCGTACCGCCCACTGAATCCGGCGATGGATCGCCACCGGTCAGGGCGGGAGCCGGCGGCTGCATATTCAACCGGGACTGCTAACCAATCAAAAGGCTGAGTGCCTCCGTCAGGTGTTCCACTTCACGCACGGAGAACCCCGGCGGCACCGGGCCCGGCCCGGTGTGGCTGGCCGGAACCACAGCGTGGGTGAATCCCAGCCGGTGTGCCTCCTGGATGCGCTGGTTGATGCCCGGTACCGGCCGGACCTCGCCGGCCAGTCCCACTTCGCCAAAGGCGATCAGCCGGATGGGCAGGGGTTTGCGGGCTTTGGCAGACGCCACCGCAAGGGCAACTGCAAGGTCAGTGGCGGGCTCGCTGAGCTTCACCCCGCCAACGGTGGCCACGTAGGAATCGTCCTTGTGCAGCAGGGTTCCTGCCCGCTGCTGCAGGACGGCCAGGAGCATGGACACCCGGGAACTGTCCAGGCCGCTGGTGGCGCGCCGGGGCTGCGAGTTGGGGCTCTCGGCCAGCAGCGACTGCACCTCCGCCAGCAGGGGACGCCGCCCCTCCATGGTGACAGTGATGCAGGTACCTGACACCGGGTCCTTGGTGCGGCTGACGAACAGTCCGCTGGGATCGGCCAGGCCCTCAATTCCGTTCTCGTTCAGGTCGAAGCAGCCAACATCGTCGGTGGGCCCGTACCGGTTCTTAACCGCCCGGAGCAGCCGCAGCCGTGAATGCCGCTCGCCCTCGAACTGGCAGACCACGTCCACCAGGTGTTCCAGCAACCGCGGCCCCGCGATGGAACCGTCCTTGGTCACGTGCCCCACCAGCAACGTGGTCATGTTGCGCCGTTTCGCGGCCGCGATGATGGAAGCCGCCACCTCCCGCACCTGGGACACGCCACCGGCGCTGCCATCCACGTCCGCGCTGCTGAGCGTCTGCACCGAATCCACAATCAGAAGCCGCGGCTCGATCTTCTCCACCTGCCCCAGCGCCTGGCCAAGGTCGGTCTCCGCAGACAGGTACAGGGATTCGGCCACGGCGTCGATCCGCTCCGCGCGCAGCTTCACCTGTGCCGCCGACTCTTCGCCGGTGACATATAGGACGTCCTGGGCGGTCCGTGCGAATTTGGCCGCAACATCCAGCAGCAGCGTTGACTTACCCACGCCGGGCTCACCGGCCAGCAGGATGACGGCGCCCGGAACCAGGCCGCCGCCCAGCACCCGGTCCAGTTCGTCCACACCGGTGGGCAGGAAGGCAGCCGTGGTGGCATCCACGTCCGCGATTTTCCGGGCCGGTTCCACAACTGTTGTGGCCGCCGTGGTCCGCGCCACCGCAGTGCCTGTTTCCTCAACGGTGCCCCAGGCCTGGCACTCACCGCAGCGGCCCACCCACTTGGCCGTGGTCCAGCCGCATTCGGCGCATTTGTATGCAGGCGCTTTTGACGCCCGGGAAGTCTTCGTTGCCATGCGTTCAACCCTAGCGGCGGGCACCGACACTACAGTGCGGGCAACACGTCCCTGGCCTCGTCGGCGTCCATCCCGGTGGCCTCCAGCAAGTCCACCATCAGCGGCCGGAACAACATGACCACCGTCTCGCCCTCGAGCCGCTGCACCTCCAGCAGCTTGGGATGCAGGCGCAGGGCAATCTCGCTCAGGTCCCGCCGCGCCGTGCGCAGGTGGGCGCGCCGGACGCCGTCGTGCGATTCCGCAAGGCCCAGCGAAAGCTCGTCAATCGCGGCAGCGGTCTCCTGCAGCACTTCGGCGATGCTGTCCGTCGCCTCATCAGAGAGTGCGGCATGGTTGATGGCGCTGGTGAGCCGCCTGGCGAAAACGCGGCTGTTGCGCAGCGCCAGGTCGATAAAGTCCAGCGACTGCTTGAGCCGGTCCAGCTCATCCCGGTGCCGGCGGTAGGCGGGCGCCAGGGTGGCAACCTCACCGGACGCACGGAGCGACTGTCGCATGGCGTCGACCAGCGGCTGGCAGTTCCTGCCGCGGATCAGCGCATGCCAGGCCTGGGTGGAATCGCTGTTCACCAGGGCGTCGGCGCATTCGCGCAGGACCTCGGCAAGCTCATGCAGCAGCTTCTGGACATCGCGGCGCGGCTCCCGGCGCGGATCCTTGGGCATGAGGATGGTCACCAGCAGCGCGCAAAGGCCTCCCACCACGGCGTCGATGCTGCGCGTGAACGGCCCGCCCGCCGGCGCCGGAAGCAGCACCACCAGCAGCGACTGCAGCCCCAGTTGGGTGGTGAAGATGGTTCCGCTGTCCAGGAAGCGGGCCAGGAGGATGGAGAAGAGAAGGACGACGGCGGCCTGCCAGATTCCGCTGCCCAGCCAGTGCAGGAGCAGGTCACCCACGGCAATCCCGATGGTGCAGCCCAGGCCCACCTCCACGACCCGCCGCAGCCGTGGCTCACGCGAGAAGCCAAGGGCGATGAGGGACGACGTGGCTGCGAACAGCGGGCCGCTGTGCCCCAGGACGTACTCCGCGAAGGCATAGGCCGCCACGGCGCAGACGGTCATCTGGATTGCCGGAACCAGCGAATTCCGGCTTCGGATCAACCCGGTGCGGATGCGGCCGTGCAGGAACCGTTTGCCTGCTGAAAGTCCTGCTGCTGGAGCCATGCCGTTCAGTCTATTTGCTGTTCGGTGCTGCACTTCGTGCCGCCACTACGGCCCCACCTGTGATCCGCGCAATGGTGACCCGGCATTTGTCAGCCAATATCCCGCCGTCGTTAATCCTCCGTTCACTTTGGACAGGCCATCCCGTTACCTGCGGCCCATAACTTTCTTGAAGGTACACAACGTACGCATCGCGCAGCAGGGTTCTCCGTCCCTGTCCCGCACCTGAATAACCCTGGAAGGGGTACATCTAGTGAAGGCACTCCGCTTCGGCCGCCACGCGGCTATCGCTGTTATCGCAGCCGGCGCACTCGCGCTCAGCGCCTGCGGTTCAGACAACGCCACTGGCACCGCTCCTGCCGGCAGCCAGTCCGCCGGCGGCACCAAGGTCACCGGCACCCTGACCGGCATTGGTTCCTCCGCCCAGGGCGCTGCCATGGACGCCTGGAAGACCAACTTCGCTTCCGCCAATTCCGGCGCCAGCGTGCAGTACTCCCCGGACGGCTCCGGCGCGGGCCGCAAGGCCATCCTGGACGGCTCGGCCCAGTTCGCCGGCTCTGACGCCTACCTGAAGGATGACGAATACGCCTCCTCCAAGTCCGTCTGCGGCCCCGAGGGCGCCATCAACGTCCCGGTCTACATCTCCCCGATCGCCGTGGCCTTCAACGTTCCCGGCGTCACCGACCTGAAGCTGGACGCCACCACCGTAGCCAAGATCTTCCGCGGCCAGATCGCCAAGTGGAACGATCCCGCCATCGCCGCCCTGAACGCCGGCGTCTCCCTGCCCGACCTGAAGGTCACCCCGGTGAACCGTTCCGACGACTCCGGCACCACCCAGAACTTCACCGACTACCTGGCCGCAGCGGCACCCGAGGTCTGGACCGACAAGGCCGCCGGTGTCTGGCCCGCCAGCCTTCAGGGTGAAAATGCCAAGGGCACTTCCGGCGTGGTCAAGACCGTCACGGACACCCCCGGCGCCGTGACTTACGCTGACGACTCCGCAGTGAGCGGCAAGCTCGGCGTGGCCCAGATCAAGGTGGGCGATTCCTTCACCAAGATCTCGGCTGACGCCGCTGCGAAGGCCGTGGACGCAGGCAAGCCGGTTGAAGGCCGCGCCGCCAACGACCTCTCCATCAAGCTGGACCGCAAGACCACCATCGCCGGCGCCTACCCGATCGTCCTGGTGTCCTTCCACGTCCTGTGCACCACCTACGACAAGCAGGAGACCGTTGACCTGGTCAAGGCCTTCGAGCACTACGTAGTTTCCGCAGAGGGCCAGAAGGCCGCAGCCGAGTCGGCCAAGTCCGCCCCGCTGTCCTCGGACCTCGCCGCAAAGGCTGCCAAGGCCGTCGACTCGATCAAGGTCAAGTCCTAGCCAACGCTGCAAAACCGGGTTCCCCGCCTGCCGGAAGGCAGTGCGGGGAACTTGGCTTTGCACCCCGCCTCCTCAATCCAGCAACGAATCGAAGGGCCGTCGAATGACCGCCACCCCCCTGACAAGTACCCAAGGCGCCGGACGCGCCGGGGATAAAGTCTTTTCCGGCGCCACGCTGGCAGCCGGGTGCCTGATCCTTGCCGTCCTCTTCGGCGTCGCACTGTTCCTGGTTGTCCAGGCAGTTCCCGCCCTGACCGCGCCCGCCGACAAGATCCAGGGCGGCCAGGGCTTTTTCGCCTACATCTGGCCCATCGTGATCGGCACTCTCATCGCGGCCGTCATCGCACTGGTCATCGCCACCCCCATCGCCATTGGCGTGGCGCTGTTCATCTCACACTTCGCACCGCGCCGCCTTGCCTCCGGACTGGGCTATGTGGTTGACCTGCTCGCCGCCATTCCGTCCGTGGTCTACGGTGCCTGGGGTGCAGCGTTCCTGGCAAAGGAAATCTCTCCGGCGTACGTCTGGCTGGCGGCCAACATGGGCTGGCTTCCCATCTTCGAGGGTCCGGCCTCCACGACCGGCAAGACAATCCTCACCGCAGGCATCGTCCTGGCGGTCATGGTCCTGCCGATCATCACCTCGCTGTCGCGCGAGATCTTCCTGCAGACCCCCAAGCTGCATGAAGAAGCTGCGTTGGCCCTGGGCGCTACCCGCTGGGAAATGATCAAGATGGCAGTGCTGCCCTTCGGCAGGCCGGGCATCATCAGCGCCGTCATGCTGGGCCTGGGCCGCGCGCTGGGCGAAACCATGGCCGTTGCCCTGGTCCTGTCCTCCGGCGCTTTGACGGCCAGCCTGATCCAGTCCGGCAACCAAACCATCGCTGCCGAGATCGCCCTGAACTTCCCGGAAGCCAGCGGCATCAGGGTCAGCACGCTGATCGCCGCCGGCCTGGTCCTGTTCGTCATCACCCTGGCCGTGAACATGATCGCCCGCTGGGTCATCACCCGGCACAAAGAATTCTCGGGAGCCAACTAAATGACCTCCACGCTTACCCCCGTCCGCAGCAAGCGGTCGGCGCTCACCAAGGGCCAGCTGCCCAAGTATGCCCCCTACGCCGTCCTGGCTGCGGCCCTGATTGTTGGCGCCGCCATCCTGGCCCTGGTCGGCTTCAATGCGTTCGGCTGGGGACTGGTCTCCGCGATCCTGTTCGCCATCGGCCTGGTGTCCTGGAGCGCAGTGGTGGAAGGGTCCCGCAAGGCCAAGGACAAGCTGGCCACCTGCCTGGTGGTGGGCTCGTTCCTGGTGGCCCTCCTGCCCCTGGTTTCGGTGATCTGGACGGTGCTGGTGAACGGCATCCCGGGTCTTATGGACCCCGGGTTCCTCACCACCTCCATGAACGGCGTCACGGGCGCCTATGACAACAAGGCCGTGGAAAGCGGCGCCCCGGTGATGGGCGGCATCTACCACGCCCTCCTGGGCACGGTGCAGATCACCTTGCTTGCCACCGTAATTTCCGTTCCGGTAGGGCTGCTCACCGCCATCTACCTGGTGGAGTACGGCCACGACGGCCGCCTGGCCAGGGCCATCACGTTCTTCGTGGACGTCATGACCGGCATCCCCTCCATCGTGGCGGGCCTGTTCGCTGCCGCGTTCTTCTTCGTGGTGGTGGGCCCGGGCACCAAGACCGGTGCGGTGGCCGCCGTCGCGCTGTCGGTGCTGATGATCCCCGTGGTGGTCCGCTCCAGCGAGGAAATGCTCAAGATCGTCCCCAACGAACTCCGCGAGGCCGCCTACGCCCTGGGCGTGCGCAAGTGGCGCACCATCCTCAAGGTGGTTATTCCGACGGCGATCTCAGGCATCGCGTCCGGCGTCACCCTGGCGATTGCCCGGGTCATCGGCGAGACGGCGCCCATCCTGGTCACCGCCGGTTTTGCCACCAGCATCAACTCGAACGTCTTTGGCGGCTGGATGGCTTCGCTGCCCACGTTCATCTACACCCAGATCCTCAACCCCACCTCGCCCTCCAACCCGGACCCGTCCTCGCAGCGGGCCTGGGGCGCGGCGCTGGTGCTGATCATCCTGGTGATGGTCCTGAACCTGGTGGCCCGCCTGATCGCCAGGATCTTCGCCCCCAAAGCCGGCCGGTAACCAGGCCCTGCCTTCCGCCATACCGCGGCGGATCCTAGACTTCAATCCATACCAGTAAGTGAAGGAACTCCATGTCTAAGCGCATCGACGTCAAGGACCTGAACGTGTACTACGGCGATTTCCTTGCCGTGGAGGACGTCAGCATCAACATCGAGGCCAAGTCCGTCACCGCGTTCATTGGCCCCTCCGGCTGCGGAAAGTCCACCTTCCTCCGCACCCTGAACCGCATGCACGAGGTCATCCCCGGCGCGCGCGTCGAGGGCGAGGTCCTGCTGGACGGCGACAACCTCTACGGCCCCGGCGTGGACCCCGTCACCGTGCGTTCCCAGATCGGCATGGTCTTCCAGCGCCCCAACCCGTTCCCCACCATGTCCATCCGCGACAATGTGCTGGCCGGCGTCAAGCTGAACAACAAGAAGATCTCCAAGGGTGAGGCCGACGTCCTGGTGGAGCGCTCGCTCAAGGGCGCCAACCTCTGGAACGAGGTCAAGGACCGGCTGGAGAAGCCCGGTTCCGGCCTTTCGGGCGGCCAGCAGCAGCGGCTCTGCATTGCCCGCGCCATCGCCGTGGAGCCGCAGGTGATCCTCATGGACGAGCCGTGCTCCGCCCTGGACCCCATTTCCACGCTGGCCATTGAGGACCTCATCAATGAGCTCAAGGACCAGTACACGGTGGTGATCGTTACCCACAACATGCAGCAGGCTGCACGTGTCTCGGATCGGACCGCTTTCTTCAACATCGCGGGCACCGGTAAGCCGGGCAAGCTGATTGAGTACGGCGACACCCACACCATCTTCAGCAACCCTGTCCAGAAGGCCACCGAGGACTACGTTTCCGGTCGCTTTGGATAAGCCCGCTTCCGTTGGCGCTCTGGGAGTTCGTTTAGTACGCTCATCTAGATACTTACGGAACTAGTAGTAAGCCAGCTTAAGGAGTTTTGCCATGACGCAGACGGCCAGCAGCCCTCTGGGCCCCCAGCTTACGGTTTCCGTACCCGCAGTAGGCGCAGGTGCAGCAGTGCAGAATGCGGTCCTCCCGGATCCCGTGTTGCCTGAAATCGTGCTGCCCGACCCTGTCCTGCCGGCGGAGGGTTTTGCCGCCGCCGCCGGTTTGGCCGGGCCCCTCGCGGCCGGACCCTTGGCACCGGAACTCGAACCCCACCTTGCGGTGGCTGCCGAGGAGGAGGACGTCCTGTCCGTGGTCTGGCGCACCAGTTCGCTCGTTGAAAGCATGCAGTGGGAACTGGACAACGCCCAGGAGTCCCTGCGGCAGGCAGTCCGCGCAGCCTCTACTGCCGGAATCACGCAGGATGAGCTCTGTTCAGCCGCGAACCTGACGGCGGAGGAGCTGGCCGCCGTCCTTCAGTCCGCGCCAGGTGGTGCCGCGGGCATCCAGCTGTAGTAAGGCGCCGGGACTACTCCGGGACTTCCAGCTGGAATCCGCACTGGCAGCGCAGCACGCGCGTGGGCAGGGACACGGCGTTGAGGCTGCGGCCGGTCCTGCTGCTGCGGTAGCAGAGCCGCTCAACCTCGAACTCGGCTTCCTCCATGGGAAAACCGCAGTGGATGTAGTCGTCCCCGAAGATGACCACCTTCGCCATCCACCGGACCTGGTTGAGCGCTGCCGCGACGTCGGTGGCGTAGGCGGTGTGTTCCTGGAACAGGTTGCAGTCGTTGCAGGTGTAGGAGACTGTCACCAGGTCTCCGCCCGCGGCTCCGATGGCCGTGATGGCGTGGATGGTCAGCTGGTGCTCAGTTCCACAGGCCTCGCACTGGGGCTGCCGGGGCTGTGGCAGGGGGCGCCGGGAATACGGGAAAGACATGACGCGTGCTCATTTCCGCGTGGTGCATCCAAGCCGCCGTGTTGCTGCAGCGGCGCTCATCCGCAGCCCTGCACACGGCGCGGACGCCGGTCCCCGGCAACATTGACCGGGGGCGCACTTTCGAATGTACGTCACGGCGGATTCCCTGTACAGGGGATCTGCACCCGCGGGTAACCCTGTCTATCCGGGGATGGGGGAGAGCGCCAGGGCCAGCACGAAAGCCAGGGCGCAGGTGGCCAGGGGAGTAAGGGCCCAGAGCCACAGGATCCGGATGACCAGCTTCCGGTTGGTCACCGAAAAGTGCTGGTTTTCCCCGGCGCCCAAGGCCCCGGCGGTGACGGTATGGGTGGTGGACAGCGGCCAGTGCAGCCCGATGGCGCCCACAAAGAGCATCAGTGCGCTGAAGGTCTGCGCCACCGAGCCGCGGAGGGGATCGATCCTGGTGATCTTGTAGCCGATGGTTTGGGAGATCCGCCAGCCGCCAAAAAGTGTCCCCGCCGTCATCATGACGGCGGAGAGCGCGGCCACCCAGGTGGGGATCCCGCCGTCGGAATAGCCTGCCGCCAGGAGGGCCAGCAGCAGCACGGCGCTGACGCGCTGCCCGTCCTGCAGGCCGTGGCCAAACGCGACCGCGCCGGCGGCAACAGCCTGGCCCCGGCGGAAGCGCTGGTTCACCACGTTGGGCTGCGTGTATCGGGCCACCCACGTGGCCGGGTACACCAGGAGGAAGGAGCCGCTGTAGGCCACCAGCGGTGACAGCACCAGCGGCAGGACCACCTGGAACAACAGTGACTGGTCCACCCCCTCAACTCCCGGGCCCCCGATCGCGAGACTGGCCAGGCCAGCGCCGGCAAGCCCGCCCACCAGCGCATGGGTGGAGGAGGCCGGAATGCCGCGCCACCACATCAGCAGCCCCCAGGCACAGGCACTGGCCAGCCCGGCCACCAGGATGGTGAGGCCATCAGCGCCGCTGGGAAGGTTGATCCAGGTTTGGCTGGCGGCGACGGCGAGCAGGGCGCTCAGGAGGGCGCCGACAAAGTTGAAGAACGCGGCAAGGAGCACGCCGACGCTGGGGGTAAGGGCACGGTTCCGCACCGCCAGGGCGACGGAGGTGGACGCGTCGCGGAAGCCGTTCAGGAAGGCGAATGCCGCGGCCAGGAGGACCACCGCGCCGAAGATGGCTGCCGCCACCTCAGGATTCCTTGACGATGATGCTGCCTACCTGGGTGGCCACCCGCCGCATGTCCTTGGTGACCTCCACCAGCTGGTTGGCGATGTCCCGGTTGCGGGAGTACTGGGCCCACTTCATGTCCGCAATCATGTCCGCCACCCAGACACGGTGGGTCCGCTCGGCCCGTTTAGCGAGGCGCAGGATTTCGATCCAGTAGTCCTCGAGGTCATCCAGGTCATTGAGCCTGCGCATCGCGTCAACGGTCAGCTCGGCCTGCCGGCTGATGATCTCCAACTGGTCGGCGGCGCGCTTGGGCAGGCGGTCCAGCTTGTACAGGGCCACCAACTCCGCGGCGGCATCCATCTTCTCCATGGCCTCGTTGAGGTACCGGGACAACGCGTACATGTCTTCGCGGGGGAGGGGGTTCACGAAGCTGCTGCGCATGTGGGTCAAAAGGGCGAAGTGCAGTTCGGCGGACTTGGCCTCGATGTTGTGCATATCCTCCACGAGCTTGCCGTGCTCATCCGCGGGTACGCCAAGGATCTCGGCCAGGGTGGCACTGGCCAGCACGATCTGTTGTGCCATCTGCGAGAGCAGCTTCAGCCCTGCGGGCTCCTGGGGAAAAAGGCGCAGCTTCACGTATTTACCGGTCTCCGGGGACTTATCAAGGCGGGGTTGCTGCGGTGTGACTTGACGCCGGCGGGCAACTGTCGCCTACTCTACCGGCCCGTAACAGCAGCCTCTGAATTCGCCACCTGGATGAGGGCAGAAAAATGGTGCCGAACCGGATACGCCTCTCGGCGGTAGGCCGCTCTAGGCGGCTAATTGTTGAAGCCCGGGGGTTTCGCGGCTCGGCACCGGTTTCAGTCTTCTACTTCACCCGTCCCAAGTCAATCTTGACAGCGGGCGCCCGCTTCGTCCCTGAAATGCGGGCCGCCGGAGGAAAAGGGAACTCAGTCCAACTCGCCCAGGCGCCACGCGTTGGCGGCGTGTTCCAGGTCCTCGGCGGTCTTCACCAACTGGTGCGAGTTCCGCGTCAGCTTGCTGGCATGTGCCTCGTTGGCGTGCTCGGCGCCGTCGGCGAGGGTGGCCTGCCCGAGCGCCACCACGCGGCAAAATGCGGCGGAACGTTCCAGCGCGACGTCGAAATCGCCGTCGAAGGCGCCGGAGAGGATGGCGTCCGCCATGCTGCGCATTTCATCGGCACCGGGCGGCTCCGCGGCGCCGGCCACCACATTGGAAACCTGGGCGGTGTCCCTTCCGGCGCGGAAGTAGACGGAGATGCGCTCGGGGTCCCGGACGGTGGCGGCGCGGAGGGCGTAGAGGCGCCAGAGCGCGCCGGGAAGGGAGCGGGCGGGGCTTTCGGCCCACATCTCGGCAATGGCCTCCAGGCCCTGCTCGTCCGCGAGCTTTACCAGGCGTTCGGTGATCTGGGGGTCGTCGCTGTCGCGGCCGTGGCGGACCAGGGCCTGGGCGGCGAGGTGGGCGGCCTCGGACACGCGGGCGGGATCAGCCCCGCCGGCGAACGGTTCGAAATCCATCGGCGCGAAAGGCTTGGGCTTGTGGTGCCGGTTGCTGCCGCCGTACGGACTGTTTCCTGCTTGCTCGCTCATGCCCCCACGCTACTCCTGTGCCGGAGCGGAAATCGAGCATGTTTGCATTCGTCCCGCTCCGGCGGAAAAGGGCCTTCACCAGTTGGTTTGGGCGCACGACGGCGGCTCCCGGACCGGGTGCGAAAGACGCGGGAACCATGGGTTAGAGTATTAACGTCCAGAAATGGATTGGGCCGGACGGGCGGACACAACGTGTTGACCGGCCGGCAGGGGCCTTTAGCTCAGTTGGTAGAGCATCGGACTTTTAATCCGTGGGTCGTGGGTTCGAGCCCCACAGGGCCCACCGTTTACGCAGGTCAGAGCCATGTTGGTTCTGGCCTGCAGGTGTTTTAAGAGCCAACCAACGCAAGCTGCGCCTGTGGGGCGGTCCACCCAGCCGGAGTGTCGACTGGAAAAGCAGCATCTGCCCTACTACTTTTAGGGAAGCAAGAACGCACGTCCCCCCAATGTGCGGAGCAGCTAAAGGGAAGCCCCTCACGGATCGAGTCAAGGACGTGGGGGCCTTTCTGTTTCAGGCGGGCCCCTTCTGTTTCAGGCAAGCAGAGTCAAGCGGACAGCCTTCACGCTGGCGGCGTTCACAGTGACAACACCGTCCCGTTCCGCGGCAGTCCTCCGGGGAAGGTGACGGGAACCGCAGATGCCTGTTGGGGGTTCGGGGAGTCCATGGCCTGCACGTGCAGATGCGGCTCCGTGCTGTTGCCGGAGTTGCCGCACGCTCCCACCACTTCGCCGCACTCAACCCGTTGCCCAGGCCGGACCCTGACGCTTCCTTGCCTGAGGTGGCACAGAGCGACGAACAAGCCCGCGCTTTCGACAATCACGTGGTTGCCGGCCAGGCCCAGCCACCCTTCCCGGACACGCCGGGCCTGGGTTGCGGCATAGCCGATCGACGGAAACCCGCGGAAAAGCGGCGTGGTCAGCCTCTCCGTCGTGCGCGGCGCGCACCATGCCGGACACCGGCGCCGTGACAGTCCTGCCAAACCCCACGAAGTGTTCCGGCGGCTCGGGCCGGAACAACGACGCCAGGGTGAACCGCGCGGACCGCCCGTTCCCGTCTACCGGCGTGAAGTCGATGGCGTAGCTGGTGCCCAACAACGGCGTCCCGTGGCTGGGAACCCGGTCCGCGGGGGAGTTCTGCACCCGCCAGGAGCCGGTGAACGGATACTGCAGTTCCACCATTACTCCAGGTCCAGGCGGCCGGGTTCAGCGTTCAGCTGGCTGGATCGTACTGGAACGCCCGCACTTCCTGGGCGCAGCGGCAGGCGGCGGCGATCTTCGCGGCCCAGTGCAGCGCAGCGTCGTAGCTGGGCAATTCCAGCACCGTGTAGCCGCCCTCGATCTGCGCTGTCTGGGGGTAGGTGCCCTCCGTGACGGTTCCGCCGCCGTCCACCATGACCGGCGGGACGCTCTCGTCGATGCCGCCGCCGAACACCCAGACACCCGCGTCCTTTGCCTCCCGGACCACCGCATGGGCCGCGTCGGCAACCTGCTGCAGGCCGCCGTCGGGAATGTCCATGACGCCACTGGGAAACGAGATCAGGTACTTGGTCATTGGGCCGGCTCCTTCTTTGCAGACGCGGATGACCCCCATCCTTCCCATCGGGCAGGGGCAGTGCAAGCACCCATCCACAATCTGCGCTGGACACGATTTGCACCCGCGAGACACCGAGCCCAGCGGCCGCAACAGGCACAATAGGCACATGGCAAAAACCAGCAAGGGCCGGATGCCGCGCCTGGAAGACGTGGCCAAGATCGCCGGGGTCTCCCACCAGACCGTCTCCCGCGTGGTGAACAACCACCCCAACGTCAGCAAGGCGACGCGGGAAAAGGTGGAAGCGGCCATTGCGGAACTGGGGTACCGGCGCAACACCGCTGCCCGGAGCCTGGTTACGCGGCGATCGCAGACCATCGGAGTGCTGGCCAGCGAGCTCTCCCAATATGGCCCGGCCAACACGTTGGTGGGCGTCGAAAATGCCGCCCGCAATGCCGGCTACTTTGTCAGCATCGCCGCCCTGCGGGAAGTCAGCAGGGACGCCATCTCCGACGCTGTTGGCCACTTCATGGACCAGGCCGTGGACGGAATCGCCGTGCTGGTGCCGCATTCGGAAACCCTGGCTGTACTGGAACAGATGAACCTCCCCGTGCCCGTGGTGGCCGTGGGCTCGGCAGGCAGTGCTTTGGTGAGCGGCGCCATGGTGGACCAGCGCGCGGGCGCCCGGCTCGCCGTCGAACATCTCATCAAGGAAGGCCACCGGCAGATCGGGCACATCGCGGGCCCGCCGGACTGGACCGACGGTGCCGAGCGTGCGGAGGGCTGGCGCGCCGCCCTTCGGGAAGCAGGGCTGGACGATTCCCTGCTGGTGGAAGGCGACTGGAGCGCTGGCAGCGGCTATGCGATCGGCCGCGGGCTGGCTTCCGCGCGCACTGCGACGGCCATCTTCGTGGGGAACGACCAGATGGCCCTGGGCCTGCTGCGCGCCTTCACGGAGGCGGGCGTCAAAGTGCCCGACGACGTCTCCGTGGTGGGTTTCGACGACCAGCCGGAGGCGGGGTACTTCACGCCCCCGCTGACCACCGTCCGCCAGGACTTCGAGGAGCTGGGCCGCCGCTGCATGGACATCATGCTTCAGGAAATCGAGTCCGGCGCCCCGGTGAGCTCCACCGTGGTGCCGCCCGAACTGGTCCTGCGCGCCAGCACCGCCGCTCCGGCCTCCGCGTAGGAGCTCCGCCCAAAAAAATCTCCATGAATGTGCATCCAAATCCGGCCCTGCGCCGGTAGTAGGGGTGTCAGCAAAAAACGCCCGGCAGCCGGGCCGTTCAAGGAGATGGACATGCGCAACACAATCTTCACCGCAGGTGCCGGTGCGGCAGCCATTGCAGCCGCAATCGCTCTGGCCGGTCCCGCGAACGCAGCAGAGGGGGACGCCCAGCTTTCCGTCCTGCACGGGGTCCCCGGACTGACCGTGGACGTCTGGGTCAACGGCGAGCGCACGCTTGATGATTTCGCCCCGGGAACCCTTGCCGGGCCACTGGCGCTTCCGGCGGGTTCCTACCAGATCGCCATCACGGCCGCCGACGCCGCCGACGCGTCCGCGCCCGCCATTGGCCCGGTCAGCGTCAACCTGGCCGCCAACGGAAACTACACCGCCGCGGCCCACCTGGGCGCGGACGGCAAGCCCACCGCCAGCCTGTTCACCAACGATGTCTCCCAGATCCCGGCAGGCAAGGGCAAACTGACCGTCCGGCACGCCGCCGCTGCACCCGCCGTCGATGTCCTGGCGGGCGGTACCGCCGTCGTCACCAACCTGGCCAACCCGAACGAGCAAACCCTGACCCTCGATCCCGGCACCGTCCCGGCCGCAGTCGCCGCTGCCGGTACTACCACCCCGGTGATCGGCCCGGCGGACGTGGCGGTGGCCGAGGGGACGCACACCATCGTCTACGCCTGGGGCAGCCTGGCGGACCAGAACCTGAAGCTCGCCGTGCAGACCATCGAGGGCCTGCACTCTGCTCCGGGTTCGGTGCCGGGCGCCCTCAATGGTGCCGCTGGTTCTGCCGGTGCGGGCTCCACGGTTGCCACTGCCGGATTCGGCCTGGCAGCCCTGGCCCTGCTGGCCGGGGCGGTGGGCGTAAGCCGGGCGGTCCGCGCCCGGCGCGCGGAGCTCTGACGCTCCTCTGGCAGGACGGTAGAAGGCAGGGGCCCGGCCGCGCACCCGCGGACGGGCCCCTGCCGGGTCTTCCAATTGTTCGACGCACGGTGTTTCAGGGAGGCGGCAGGCATGAAGGCAGGTACGACGACGGCAGGCGGCCACCGCCATCGACATTCCTTTGGTGCCGGCGCAGCGGCGCTGGTGGCTGCTGCGCTGGTTCTTTCCGGGTGCGCCTTCGGTGATCCCGCCACTTCCGGGCAACCGCCGGCTGTTGCGGCGGTCACCGGTGCGCCGGCCGCGCCCAACACCCCGCTGCCGCCCCCGGCTGCCGTTGAAGCGGCACCTTCCGGCCCGGCCGCAGCGCTGGAAAAGGCCATTCCGGTCCGGCCGGCGACTCCACCGGCCGCTGCTGCCGCGCCTCCACCCACCTCGCTCACCGTCGCCGGCACGGCCATCGACATGCCGGTGGTGCCCGGGGGAGTGTCAGCCGGGGGAGCGATGGAGATTCCAGACGTGTTCGACCGCGCCGCCTGGTACAAGTTCGGCCCCGCCCCCGGGGCCGCCGAAGGCGCGACCGTCATCGCCGGACATATTGACACGAAGTCGGACCGGGCGCCGTTTTCCGCGCTGAAGTCGCTCGCGGCGGGAACCGTTATCAGCGTGGGGCGGGAAGGCGCCCCGGCGGTCACGTACCGCGTAGTGGGCGTGGAGCTGATGGCGAAGGACAAGTTCGACGGCGCCTCCCTGTTCCGCCGCTCCGGCCCGCATGAACTCAAGCTGGTCACCTGCGGCGGCAAATGGCTGGACGCGCGGATGGACTACAGCGACAATGTCATTGTCACCGCGGTCCCCGGATGAAACAGTTCCTGGATAAGCGGTGGCCCGCCATGTATCTCGTCGCCGAAGCCGGGAGGGAGCCGCCTGTGACGCTCCCCGGCCGCGCCTCCCCAGGATGGGACGACGGACTGACCGCATCCTTCCTGTCCGGCGATGAGCATGCGCTGGCGGCGGCCTACCGCGAGTTCGCGCCCGTGGTGCATACCCTGGCTCTCCGGTCCCTGGTGGACCGGGCGGCGGCGGACGACGTGACCCAGGAAGTCTTCATCCGGGTGTGGCGCTCGCGGGGCACCTTCAACCCGCAGGTCGCCCGGCTCCCGGCGTGGATCGTGGGGATTACGCGCAACGCCATCGCAGATGCCCAGCAGTCATCGGCCCGCGAAGTACGCAAGGCCCACGCCGCTGCAGGGGCCGGACTGGCTGCGGACCCCGGGGCGGGAACCGAGGCCGCGGAAACCCTGGCGGACCGGCTGCTCCTGGACGGCGAACTGGAGAGGCTCGGCGAGCCCCAGGGTTCCATCATGAAGCTTGCCTTCTACGAGGATCTGACGCACGAACAGATTTCGCGGAAACTGGACCTGCCCCTTGGTACCGTCAAGAGCCATATCCGCCGCAGCCTCACCCACCTCAGAAGCCGATTGGAGGTAGACCATGCCGCATCTTGATCCGGAACAGTTGAGCCTCCTGGCGCTGTATGACGACTGGGAGGACCCGGCAGGCCGCGAGCACCTCCGGGCCTGCCCACAATGCGCGGCCGACTACGCTGCCCTGCGCCGCACGGTGGAGGCGGTGAAGACGACGCCGGACACCAGCCGCCTGTCCGTCCCAGGCCCCCAGGTCTGGGCAGGAATCCACCGGGAACTTGGCCTGGGGGAGTCCGTCCGGGAGGACCCGCTGGCTGCGGAAGCCCAAAAGGAAGGCGGCGCACCGCCCGCCGCCACGCCGGCACCCGGGACCGCGCCGCCGTCGAACGTTGTTCCCATGCCCGCCCGCACGGAAGGTGCCCGGACAAAACGTGACCGGGCGAAGGCCGCCTGGTGGCAGCGACCCGGTGCGTGGCTGGCGACAGCGGCCGCTGCCGTCCTGGTGGTTGCCGGCGCAGTCTGGGCCCTGAACCGGCCGGCGCAGCCCCGGGAGCTGGCCGAGGCCCAGCTGACCCCGTTGGCACAGCACTCCGCCGCCGGATCAGCCAAGGTGGTGGCAGCTGCCGATGGTTCACGCAGCCTCGAGGTCAGCCTGAACAAGGATGAAGCCAAGGGCTACCAGGAGGTGTGGCTGATCGCCCCCGACCTTTCCAAGCTGGTCAGCCTTGGCGTCATGAACTCCACGTCGGGAACGTTCCCGGTGCCCGCCGGCCTGGACTTGTCCCAGTACCCGGTGGTCGATGTGTCCGACGAGCCCATGGACGGCAACCCCGCACACTCCACCGTGAGCATCGCCAGGGGCACGCTTACGTCCTGATGCGCGCCCGGGCCCATGCGGAGGTCCTGCCCCACTGGGCAACAACGGCAGCGGCTGCCAGCGCAGCGCCCGCGTGCAGGTACAGCATCAGGTGGAGTGAGTGCGCGGCCGGAGCAACGGCCGACGACGACGGCACGTCCGCGGTGCTGCCGGCGCCATGGTCATGGCCCGGCAATGGGACGGCGGTGGCCGTTGAGAAGGCTGCCAAGGCAAGGTGCAGCAGTTGCTGGGCGACGGCGGATGCCGCCAGGACAGCCCAGCCCGGAAGCTGCGGGGGCGCCAGCCGTTCAAAGAGCACGGCGCCCAGGCCCAGCAGCGCTGCCAGTGCCACCACGATGCCCACGGCGGGTGACGAGCCTCCTCCCGCGACATGAGCTGCCAGTCCCAGTGCGGTGGCCAGCGGTCCTGCCAGCCAAGTCAGGGCGCTCCCGCGGGTACGCGGGACGGCTGCCTGAATGCTCTCCATCGGTCTGCCCTTCCGCCGCCGGTCCTCATTGTTCCCTACCCATCCCGGTGGGAGTGAACCGAAGAGGCAGGCAGGAGTGGCCAGCAGGAGTGGCCAGCGGGCGTGGCTAGCGGCCGAAGTGGGAGTGCGGCGTGCCTTCCGGCAAGCGTTCAAGGATGTCCTCGGCCACCTTGCGCACCTTGATGTTCCGGTGGCTGGATGCCTTGGCCAGAATGGAAAACGCCTCCTGGTAGGAGCACCTGTTCTGGGCCATGATCACTCCGCAGGCCACATTGATGGAGGTGCGGCTGTCCAGGGCTGACCGGAGATCGGTGGCCAGCGAACGGGCGGCGTGCAGGTTGATGGCCATCTGCAGGCTTTTGGTCGCCAGGGCGGCGAAGGTGCGTGCTTCCGCGATGGCCTGGAGCGGGAAGGCCTTTGCGTCCTGGGCGAAGAAGGCGAGCGCGGCGCTGGACTCACCGAGCTCAGTATTGCCGGGGATCCCGTCGTCAGCCGGAACGTCCGCGTCAAGGCGCAGCCGCACTGCAAGGGCGCTTCCGAAACCGGCAGACTGCAGCTGGGTGGAATATTGCTTCCACCGGAAGTCGCCGTTCCTTTGGAGTACCGCTACCGGGTGGCCGCCGGACATTACATCGGTCACCGGCCCCTCGGCCATCTCGCGTTCCCAGTCCAGCAGGCGGACCACTTCCCCCGAGGTGCCGGTGATGGCCGGGCTGCGCTTGGGCTGGCGCAGCACCAGTCCGCAGCCGACGTCCAGGTTGGTGGTCCTGGCCACGTGCCCTGCGGACGCTGCCACCAGCAGATCCAGGGAATCGGACAGGGTCTGTGCGCCGTTGACCAGGTCCAGCAGGAGGCCCGGGTTAGTGGCCGCGACCTGGTCATGGCTGGCCTTCAACAGTGGGGTCCGGCCCCTTTGGAGGTCCGAAGGGGCGAAAGGGCCGGCGACGGCTGGGGGAGAGTCCTTGGTCTCGAAGGACTCCTCGTCGCCGGCCCCGCCTATTACCCGGGTCCTGTGGACCGGGAAGCCTGGGCCTACATGTCGTGCGTGCATTGGCAGTCTCACAACCCCCTAGTGAGCCAAGTACCGAGAACCAGAACGGGTCTTGTCTCTGGTAAAGAAACCTAATTGCCCTCCGGCCCCCCGTGAATGCGTAGCTGGTACCTGTCTTTTCGGTTAGGTGGTACTTGGGAGCCCGGGGTTCGGGGCCGGGCTCGGGGTCTTGCCGCAGGCCACCCTGCCTTCCGCTCCTGCCGCACCGCAGAAATGCCCTGCGCCATTGGGTTTGGTACACCCCTTGACGCGCGGAGCGGCACCCCCAACAATATTTCTATAACGTTGTATATGACTACACCGAGGATACGTTCGTGACCCAGCCAGAACCTGCTGCAGCAAAAATCACCCTTGACCCCTCGTTCGTTGTGGGGCCCGTCCGCCGTCGTACTTTCGGGGCCTTCGTTGAGCACCTTGGCCGGTGCGTGTACACCGGAATCTTCGAGCCGGACCACCCGGACGCCGACGAGGACGGCTTCCGCAAGGACGTCCTGGCGCTGACCCGCGAGTTGGGGGTGTCCACCGTCCGCTATCCGGGCGGCAACTTTGTCTCCGGCTACCGCTGGGAGGACGGCGTGGGTCCGGTGGACCAGCGCCCTGTGCGGTTGGATCTGGCCTGGCACTCCACCGACCCCAACACCGTGGGTGTGGACGAGTTTGCCAAGTGGTCCGCCAAGGCCGGAGTGGAACCGATGATGGCCGTCAACCTGGGAACCCGTGGTATCCAGGAGGCGCTGGACCTGCTGGAATACACCAACATCGACGGCGGCACCGCCCTTTCGGAGCGGCGGCGCGCCAACGGGGCGGCGGACGGCTACGGCATCAAGATGTGGTGCCTGGGCAACGAAATGGACGGCCCGTGGCAAATCGGCCACAAGAACGCGCTGGAGTACGGCCGGCTCGCCGAGGACACCGCCCGGGCAATGCGCATGGTGGAGCCGGACCTGGAGCTGGTTGCGTGTGGCAGCTCCGGGCCCACCATGCCCACGTTCGGTGAGTGGGAGCGGGTAGTGCTGTCCGAAACCTATGAACTGGTGGACCTGATCTCCGCGCACCAGTACTTCGAGGACTTCGGCGACCTGCAGGAACACCTCGCTGCCGGGCACAAGATGGAAGCCTTCATCCGGGACCTCGTGAGCCACATCGACCACGTGAAGTCGGTGAAGAAGTCCACCAAGCAGGTGAACATCTCCTTCGATGAGTGGAATGTCTGGCACATGAGCCGGGACGAATCCAAGGTGCCCACCGGCAAGGACTGGCCGGTGGCCCCCGTGCTGCTGGAGGATACCTACACGGTGGCCGACGCCGTGGTGGTGGGGGACCTGCTGGTCACGCTGCTCCGGAACACGGACCGCGTCCACTCGGCCAGCTTGGCGCAGCTGGTGAACGTCATCGCGCCCATCATGACCGAGCCCGGTGGGCGGTCCTGGAAGCAGACCACCTTCCACCCGTTCGCGCTGACCTCCCGGCACGCGTCCGGCACGGTGCTGCAGCTCGCCGTCGAATCCCCGCTGGTCAGCGGCGGCAAGACGCCGGACTTCACCGCGCTGTCCGCCGTCGCCACGTATGACGCGGACAAGGGCGAGGCAGTGGTGTTCGCGGTAAACCGCTCGGCAGACTCCGCGCTTACCCTGGATGCTGCCGTGGCCGCGCTGGGCAACGTCCGCGTGGTTGAGGCGGTGACCTACGCCAACAAGGATCCCTACTGGCAGGCCAGTGCCGACGATTCCACGTCCGTCCTGCCCTCCGAAAACGGAACAGTAAAGGTCGACGGCGGCCGCCTCACCGCCGAGCTTCCGGCCGTGTCCTGGTCCATGATCCGGCTGTCCGTCAGCGCCTGACACGGCGGCTGGGAAGGCGGGGGCGTCCTTATGACGACGGCGGGCCCCAGGTGGGAGGATGGACGGCATGGAACTGCACATCACGGGGGATCCCGCCGCGGACAAGTTGTTGAGTGAGGACGCCTTCGCCCTGCTGACCGGCATGTTGCTGGACCAGCAGGTCACCATGGAATCCGCCTTCGCGGGGCCGGAGAAAATCCGGACCCGCATCGGGTCGCTGGAGCCCGGGGCCATTGCCGCACATGATCCGGCTGCGTTCGTGGAGATGTTCAAGGAGCGCCCCGCCGTCCATCGCTTTCCCGGCTCCATGGCCGCGCGGGTGCAGGCGCTCGCCGAGGCAGTCCAGAGCGAGTGGGACGGCGACGCCGCAGCCATCTGGACCAAGGGATCGCCGGACGGCGCCGAGGTGCTGCGCCGGCTCAAGGCCCTGCCCGGTTTCGGGGAGCAGAAGGCCAGGATCTTTTTGGCCCTGCTTGGCAAGCAACGCGGCCTTGAGGCGCCGGGGTGGCGGGAAGCAGCGGGCCACTACGGCGAGGAAGGCTCCTACCTCTCCGTAGCGGACATTGTGGACCCGGAGTCCCTGGCCAAGGTCCGCGCCAGCAAGCAGGCGGCCAAGGCCGCGGCGAAGGCAGGAAAAGAGCGTTAATGGCTGTCACCATGAACGACGTTGCGAGGGCCGCAGGTGTTTCCCTCAAGACCGTTTCCAACGTCCTGAACGACTACGAATTCATCCGGCCTGCCACCAAGCAGCGCGTGCAGGATGCCATCGCGGAACTGGGCTACGAGGCGAACCTCACCGCCCGCAGCCTCCGGTCCGGCAAGACCTCCATGCTGGGCCTGGTCCTGTCCGACCTCTCCGCGCCCTACTACGCCGAGCTGGCGTCCAAGCTGATGAAGGCCGCGTCCCGCCACGGCTACCGGGTGATGGTGGAGCAGTCCGACGCCGAGCCGTCGGTTGAGCTGGGCGCCCTGCAGGGGACCTTCCGCCAGCTCACCGATGGGCTGTTGTTCACGCCCCTGGTGGTGGACGCAGATGCCATTGCCGAGCGTGCAGGCAAGAAGCCGCTGGTGATGCTCGGCGAGCACATCATGGACCCGCGCTTCGACCTGGTCACCATGAAGAACGAGGAAGCCGCGGCTGCGCTGACCAGGCACCTGCTTGGCGGCGGCCGCCGTCGTATTGCCGTGGTCGGCGCCAACACCGGGGAGTCTGCCGGGACCTCGGGCCTGCGCCTGAACGGCTACCGGAAGGCGCTGGAGGAGGCGGGAGTTCCGTTCGACGCCGCGCTGATCGCCCCCGCCGAGTGGCGCCGTGACACCGGCGCCGCCGCCGTTGCCGGGCTCCTGGAGTCCGGTGTGGAGTTCGACGCCGTCTTCGGACTGAATGACGTACTGGCACTCGGTGCCATGCACGAACTGCTGATCCGCGGCGTCAAGGTGCCGCAGGACGTGGCGGTGGCCGGCTTTGACGACATCGACGAGGCCCGGTTCGCGTCCCCGTCCCTGACCACCGTCTCACCGGGCATGGACGAGATCGCCGAGCGTTCCATCGGCCTGCTGCTGGACCGGATCGCCGGCCGCGAGACATCGGAACAGGGTGTGCATGTGGAGGCCGGGTTCGAGCTGAAGGTCCGGGAGTCCGCACCCTAACTGAACCGCACGGCACATGCCGCCTCGAAGCAGGGGGTTTCACGTGCCCCGCACACGGGTATCTTTCCGAAACCGGCTCAACGAGGAAAGGTGCCCCATGATTGCCCTCCTGGTCATCGACATGCAGAACGCATTCTTCGAAACACCCGAACTGGCAGCCCAGCAGGAGCGGGTGGTCAGTGAGTGCAACCGGCTGATTGAAGGGTTCAAGGCAGCCGGACACAATGCGCTCCTGGTGGGCACCGAACACGAACGGGACAAGTCCACCTGGACCCTCAGCATGCTTGACGACGACCAGGGGTTCATCTTCCGCGGCAGCGAGCAGGCCCAGTCGGTGCCGGGGCTCTTGAAGGAGGACCTGCCCCAATTGAACAAGACAAGGGACAGCGGCTTCGTGGGCACCAACCTGCTGGCGCGGTTGCGGAACTGGGGCGCCGGGGAAGTGGTGCTCGCCGGTGTCTCCACGCACAACTGCATCGCCCAGACCGCCGCGGACGCCTTCGCGCACAACATCCGGGTTACCTACGCCAGGGATGCCATGGCCTCGGAGGCTGACCAGGACGCTGCCGACATGCTCCGCATCCTTTCCGCCACGTACCGCCAGCCCATCCAGTCCAGTGATGACATCCTCGCCCGGCTCAGCGAAACGAAGTAGGCAGGCGCCCAGCCTGTACTGATACTCCCGAAACCTGGTGGAAACGTGCCGGGCTTACGCTGGCAGCACGCCCCAGGCCGTCGAAGGGAACCCCATGCATCTGATGCCGCGTGAGCAGGAAAAGCTCCTGATCGTGGTGGCCGCCGACCTCGCCCGCCGGAGGCAGTCCCGCGGCCTCAGGCTCAACTACCCCGAGGCCGTGGCCATCATCAGCTATGAACTGATTGAGGGGGCCCGCGACGGCCGCAGCGTTGCCGACCTGATGAGCTACGGCACCACGCTGCTCAGCCGCGAAGACGTGATGGAGGGCGTGCCGGAGATGATCCACGACGTCCAGATCGAGGCCACCTTCCCCGACGGCACCAAACTGGTCACCGTCCACAACCCCATCCGGTAAGGAGTGCGGCAATGATTCCAGGCGAGTACGTCCTCAGGCCGGAGCCCGTGACCGCGAATGCGGGCAGGGAGGCCATCGAGGTTGCCGTGACCAACACCGGCGACCGGCCCGTGCAGGTGGGTTCCCACTTCCATTTTGCCGAGGCCAATGCGGCCCTGGCCTTTGACCGGGAGGCAGCCTACGGCCGGCGCCTGGACATCCCGGCGGGGACGGCTGCCCGGTTCGAGCCGGGAGACTCACGCACGGTCCGGCTCATCGAGCTGGTCGGCCGCCGCGAGGTCTACGGGCTCAGCAACGCGGTCAACGGAAAGCTCGACGGCGGTATCCGCCAGGGTGGTCCGGTCGCGGAAGGGGACAGCAAGTGAGCTTCGAGATTCCGCGCCGGCAGTACGCCGACCTGTACGGACCGACCACCGGGGACAAAATCCGCCTGGCCGACACCGAGCTGTTCCTTGAGATCGAGAAGGACCTCACCGTCTACGGCGAGGAAGTGGTGTTCGGCGGCGGCAAGGTGATCCGCGACGGCATGGGCCAGAACGGCCAGGCGACCCGGGATGAGGACGTCCCGGACACCGTGATCACCAACGCGGTCGTCCTTGACTACACCGGCATCTACAAGGCTGATGTGGCACTGAAGGACGGCCACGTCTTCAGGATCGGCAAGGCCGGAAACCCGCAGATCACCGACGGCGTGGAGATCGTCATCGGCGCAAGCACCGAAATCATCGCCGGGGAACGGAAAATCCTCACCGCCGGCGGCATCGACACCCATATCCACTTCATCTCCCCGGACCAGATCCCCACGGCCCTGGCCAGCGGCGTGACCACCATGATCGGTGGCGGCACCGGCCCTGCCGAAGGCACCAAGGCCACCACGGTGACGCCGGGCAAGTGGCACATCCAGCGGATGCTGCAGGCCGCCGAGGCGTTCCCCATGAACATCGGCCTGTTCGGCAAAGGCCACGCATCCGCCGTCGAACCCCTGGCCGAGCAGATCCGCGCCGGCGCCATCGGGCTGAAAGTCCACGAGGACTGGGGCGCCACCACCTCATCGATCGACACCTCGCTGAAGGTGGCTGACGAGTACGACGTCCAGGTGGCCATCCACACCGATACCCTCAACGAGTGCGGCTTCGTGGAGGACACCATCCGCGCCATCGACGGCCGCGTCATCCACACCTTCCATACCGAAGGTGCCGGCGGCGGGCACGCCCCGGACATCATCAAGATCGCGGGAATGCCCAACGTCCTGCCCGCCTCCACCAACCCCACGCTGCCGTACACGCGCAACACCATCGAAGAGCACCTGGACATGCTGATGGTCTGCCACCACCTCAACCCTGACATTCCCGAGGATGTGGCCTTCGCCGATTCCCGCATCCGGGCCGAGACCATCGCCGCCGAGGACGTGCTGCAGGACCTGGGCATCTTCTCCATCACGTCCTCCGACTCACAGGCCATGGGCCGGGCGGGTGAGGTCATCACCCGCACCTGGCAGGTGGCGGACAAGATGAAGAAGCAGCGCGGGGTGTTGGAGGATCACGACGGCGGGACGCACGGCAGTGCCGGCAGCGACAACTTCCGGCTCAAGCGCTACGTGGCCAAATACACCATCAACCCGGCAATCGCCCAGGGCATCGCGGACTCCGTCGGTTCCGTGGAGGTGGGCAAGTTCGCTGACCTGGTGCTCTGGGACCCGGCGTTCTTCGGCGTCAAACCGGAGCTCGTCCTCAAGGGCGGCCAAATCGCCTACGCCCTGATGGGGGACGCCAACGCCTCCATCCCCACCCCACAGCCGCGCACCATGCGGCCCATGTTCGCCACCTTCGGAAAAGCCGTACAGCAGTCCTCCATCACCTTCCTGTCCAAGGCGGCGATCGACGCCGGCGTGCCCGAGGAGCTCGGCCTCGAAAAGGTCATCCGGCCCGTCTCCGGCATCCGGAACCTCACCAAGGCCGACCTCAAATACAACGACGCCACCCCGGACATCCAGGTGGACCCGGAAACCTACCAGGTGACTGTCGACGGCGAGGACGTCACCTGTGAGCCGTCCGACGTGCTCCCCATGGCGCAGCGGTACTTCCTCTTCTAGTCCCGCGAACTCCACACCCCTGAAAGAAACCACGTGATCATCGAACGAGTCCTCGGCAACCTCCATGACTTGCCCGAAACCGACCTCGCCGCCTATGCCGGGCTGCACCGCGAGAAGGTCATCCTGCCCAGCGCCCAGCTGGTCAAACGCATACAGCGCGCCACCACGGACCACGGCAAGGAAATCGGCATCCGCCTCCCCTCCGGCGCCGGCGACCTCCGCGACGGCGACATCCTCCACGTCGAAGAATCCAACATGATCGTGGTGTCCGTCCTGCCCACCGACGTCCTGGTCATCGCACCCCGCACCATCACCGAAATGGGCGTCACCGCACACTCCCTCGGCAACCGTCACCTCCAGGCGCAGTTATTTGACGCCGAGAGTGAGTACAAAGCCGAAGTCATGGTGTGCGCTTACGACCACACCGTCGAGGACTACCTCATCCATGCCGGTGTGCCATACACCCGCCAGGAACGCGTCCTCCCTGTACCTTTCCGCCATGCTGAGCACTCGCACTAACTCTTCAGCGCTAGGCGCTTCAAACAATTCCTTGGGTGGGTGCGCCGCCCCGGGATGGGGGCCGTGCCCGCTTCGCGGTGCCCGCCACGCCGCGGCCCCCATCCCCGGGCGTCGCTTGCTTGCCTCGGCTTGGGTGCGCCTTTCGTGAGCGGGTATCAGCTTGCCCTCCAGCAACTGGTTGATTCCGCCTTGCCTACTGGGGCTTTTGCTCACTCCTTTGGGTTTGAGACGTACATCGATCGGGAGCTCGTTTTTGATGAGGTGTCCTTTGGGGTTTGGTTGTCCTCGTTCATCTCGCAGTCGCTGACGTATTCGGATGGGTTGGCGGTTCGGCTTTTGTATGAGGGGGCTGATCTCGGGGAGCTGGATTCTCTTCTTTCTGCTTGCCTGTTGCCTCGGCAGGTTCGGGAGGCTTCCTTCAAGATGGGGTCCCGGCTGCTCGAGATTGGCGGGGAGGTGTTTCCCTCACCTGCGCTGGGACTGTACCGGGACCTGGTGGCCACTGGGCGGGCCGCCGGGCACCAGCCGCTGGCGTTCGCCGTCGTCGTCCGCTCCCTGGGCGTGCCGCTCGAGGAAGCGCTCGCCGCCTACCTCTTCGCCACCGTCACGTCCCTGACGCAGAACGCCGTCCGTGCTATCCCCCTGGGCCAGAACGCCGGGCAGCGGGTCCTGCGGAAAGCGCACGACGACGTCGCTGCCGCCATCGAAGTGATCGCCCGCCTCACGCCGGACGACCTTGGGGCCGTCAGCCCCGGACTGGAAATTTCACAAATGCGGCACGAACGCCAGCGTGCCCGGATGTTCATGAGCTGACTGGCTCAAAGTAGGAGGAACACCATGACTGAACCCATCAAAATCGGCATCGGCGGACCCGTCGGCGCCGGCAAGACCCAGCTCGTGGAACGGCTTACCCGGCACATGAGCGGCGGCATCTCCATGGCCGCCATCACCAACGACATCTACACCATCGAAGACGCCAAAATCCTCGCCGCCAACGGCATCCTCCCCCCGGACCGGATCATCGGCGTCGAAACCGGCGGTTGCCCCCACACCGCCATCCGCGAAGACACCTCCATGAACACGGCCGCCATCGAGGAACTCAAGGCCCGGCACCCGGACCTGCAGGTCATCTTCGTTGAATCCGGCGGCGACAACCTCTCCGCCACCTTCAGCCCCGAACTCGTCGACTTCTCCATCTACATCATCGACGTGGCCCAGGGCGAAAAAATCCCCCGCAAAGCCGGCCAGGGCATGATCAAGTCCGACCTCTTCATCATCAACAAAACCGACCTCGCACCCCATGTCGGGGCCGACCTCGCCGTCATGGAGCGCGATTCCAAAGAGTTCCGCGGCAACAAACCGTTCTGCTTCACGAACCTGAAAACCGACGAAGGGCTCGATAAGGTCATCGACTGGATCCGGCACGACGTCCTGATGCTTGATTTGGCATGAGCACGACGGCGGACTTGGGTTCAGCGCTCGCCTCACCGGGCGCCGGGTTGGCTCCGGCGGCTTCGCCGGATTTTGGGCCGTGCCCGCTTCGCGGTGCCCACCACGCCGCGGCCCCAAAATCCGGCCTCGCCGCCTCAGTGCGTACGTCACCTATGGGCGAGCTTGAGCTTCGGGTCGCCTTGCGTGGGCAGCGCTCCGTCGCAACGCATCAGTACCATCGGGGTGCCTTGAGGGTGCTCCGGCCGCATTATCTCGATGACTCGGGGCAGGTTTGTTATGTCGTCGTGAATCCTGGCGGGGCTTATCTTGGGGCGGATCTCTTTGTGCTGGATGTGGAGGTGGGGGACTCTGCTTCGTTGTTGTTGACTACCCAGTCCGCTACCAAGGTTTATCGGACTCCCGGGTCTTTTGCCGAGCAGAGGATGGCTGTCCGGCTGGGGGAGGGGGCGCGGGTGGAGCTGATGCCGGACCAGCTCATTGCGTACCGGGAGGCCCGCTACCGGCAACGGACCTCCGTGACCCTCCGGCCGTCGTCGTGCCTTGTCGTGGCCGAGGTGGTGACTCCGGGCTGGTCGCCGGACGGTGCCGTCTTCCGGTACGAGGAAGTCCGGCTGCGGAATGAGATCCGGGTCGAAACTGGGACCGGTACCGAATTGCTGGCGCTGGACAACCTGCTGATCCGGCCGCCGCTGGGCGATGTCGCCGGGCTGGGATTTATGGAGGGCTTCAGCCACCTGGGCTCGCTGGTGGTGGTGGATCCACGGGTGGACCAGGCGCTCGCCGACGAACTGCACCAGTTGACGCAGCCGTTCGACGCCCGGACCGGCCTCTCGCTGACCCGCACCATCGGCGGAACTACCGGGCTGGTGCTGCGCAGCCTGTCGAACAGCACCGAAGAACTCAACCGGCTGCTCGGCGCCTGCGCCAACCTCCTCCGGGAACGCTGGTTCGGCCAGGGGCCCTTGGACCTGAGGAAGCATTGATGGCCGGCATCGCTGCTGTCTACCGGGACCGGGACTCGCTGCCGCTACGGACCCGGGCGCTCTTCACCTTTGGTGCCGTGGCCGCGCTGCACGCTGCCGCCGTCGTCCTTTTGCTTGCCGGAACCCGGACCGGGGGCGGCGGGGCGCTCTCCTGGGGACTTGTCCTCACCGCCTACCTGGCCGGCGTAAAGCACAGCTACGACTGGGACCACCTTGCCGCCATCGACAACTCCACCCGGAAGTTCGTGGCACAGCGGCAGCATCCGGTGAGCGTGGGCTTCGCGTTCAGCCTGGGCCATAGTTCGGTGGTGACCCTGGCCGGGGTGCTGGTGATCGCCGGTGCATCCCTGGTTGGCGGCCTGATGGCGGACGAAACGGCCGGGAATCTGGTGCTGGGGCTGATCGGCAGCGGTGTATCCGGGCTGTTCCTGCTGGCCATGGGGCTGTTCAACGGCTCGGCTTTCACCCGCTCGGCCGCTGCTTTCCGGCGTTCCCGGACCGGAGCAGCCATCGATCCCCGCGACCTGGAACCGCAGGGACTGATGGCGCGGCTGCTTTCGCGGCCGCTGTCCAGGGTGCGCCGGCCGCGGAACATCTACGTGATCGGTTTCCTCTTTGGGCTGGGTTTCGATACCGCCACCACCATCGGGCTGCTGATGATGGCGACGGCGGCGTCCCTGGCCGGGGTGCCCCCGTTCGCCCTGCTCGCCCTCCCGCTCGCCTTCGCAGCCGCGATGACGCTGTGTGATTCGGTGAACGGCATGGCGATGATGCGGATGTACCGTTCGGCACTGGCTGACCCGCGGCGGAAGCTTGGCTTCAATGCTGTGGTGACGGGCATCTCTGCCGCCTCGGCCCTGTTCATTGCCGTGATCACTTTGGCCGGCTTCTTTCACGCCGCATTCGGCCTGCATGATCCGGTGACGGCATGGCTTTCATCGATCGACCTGGGCGACGCCGGCCTGCTGCTGGTGGCGCTGCTGCTGGCCGTCTGGGGCGGAGCGTCACTGGTCTCGTTGCGGTCCCGGAACAAAGTCGTGCAGTCCACCAACACATAGGGGCGCGGTGCCGGCCCTGATAGCCAACACCGCGCCCCTCCGCCTCTTACTGGCTGATACCCAGCCGGCCTAGCCGAAATCTGCCACGTAGCTGGGGACCCCGACGGCGGCCGTGGAGACCGGCGCTCCAGTGTCATTGACCACGTGGTCCAGTGTCCCGGCACCGAGGTTTACCGTCAGCAGGCTGTGCAGCTTCACTCCCGGGGTCACCGGAACTTCAAAACCCCTGGTGGCATGGATGGTGGGGTCCACATTGTTGTAGACGTAACTGCCGCCGCCCCACAGCTCGTGGGTCCTGACGGAGCCTGCCACCTTATAGCCCGCCCAGCCCAGGACGCCATCGTGCTGCCATGCTGCCTGGTTCGGGGCGTCGTAGGGCAGCTCGTTCTGGAAGAAGACGGTTCTGCCGTTTTCACCGTTCCAGATGACGTTGTACTGCTGGTAGTGCTCCACGAACAGGCCAGTGGCCGTGACGTTGTTGCCGTTGACGATCACGCCGTTCCTGCCGGTGTTGGTTGTCCAGCCGACACCATTCCCGTGGTCCGCGCGCCAGGCCCAGATGTGGTCCAGGAGGACATTGTCGCTGTTGACTTCCAGGCTGACCGAGGCCTTGCCCACGTGCGGGCCGCCGATGCGGAAGAAGACATCATGGAGCGTGGTGGGGTTGGCCGGATCGCTGCGGATGCCGGAGTTGGCCGGTCCGCCCCCTTCGCCCGGGATAGCCTTGCCGAGGCGCATCAGGGCAGGGGAATTTACCTCGCCGGCGTCCACGGTCACTGCAGCGATATCAACTCCGGGGACATCAGCCACGGTCAGGGGAACTGCCCCCTTCACGGCCGTCAGGGTGGTCATGCCCAGCCCGAGGACAACGGTGTTGGCTCGTTTGACCTCGATGCTGCGGTCGACGTCGTAAACCCCGGGGGTAAGGAGCAGGTTCTTGCCACGGGCCAGTTGGGAATTGATGGCCTGGACGGAATCGCCCGGGGTGGCGATGTAGAAGTCGGCCAAGGGAATGCTACGGCCCTCCGTAGGACCGTTTTCCCATGTGGTCCCGGCAGAGTCTTGACGGACGGCAGGAACGAAAACGCTGTACTGGCCTTCCGAATCCAGCGTGAGGTAAGGCTTCTCCCGGCTGATGGGGGTGTTGGCCAAGGTTGTGTAAGGCGGGGTGGGGAAGGAATCCGCAGGTGCCCCGGCCACGCCTGAGAACACCTGGTTCCAGACCCCGTTGGACCAGCTGCCGATGCTGCTGTCACGCACGAGGTACTGCTGCTGTGACCCGTTGATGATTGCGCCCGCCTTGGAATCCGCTATGAAGCCGCCACTGGCATACTGCGGGCCTGCCGTGCAGTAGTCCATCAGGGAGAGATTGCCGCCGGTGATGTTGACCCGGCGCATCGGGGAAGCCTGCGAAGCGGCCCAAAAATTCGCAGAGCTGCGGCAGCCCTCAAGCCCGGTGACATTGATGGTGAGGTTGGACAGCGAACGCCAGAAGTTGTTCAGTGCGATGCAGTTATCGGCGGCCAGGCAGCGGTTGTAAACGTCCACGTGGCCGTTGATGGTGACATCCGTGGGGGCAGCACCCAGGCCGGCTACCTCCGTGGAGTAGCCCACCTGCACGATCAGCGGCTCCTCAGGGGTGCCATAGGTGCCCGGCTTGAACAGCAGGGAGTACCGGTTGGTCCCCATTTCGTCGTCCACCTGCTGCGCGGCAATGGAATCCACCGTGGACTGGATCTGCGCCACCGGCATGCTGGGGTCGAAAACGTAGACATTGGGGCCGAACGGATGTTGCCCTGCCTGCGATGGGGCTTGTGGTGCGGCCGGGACCAGCTGCGGTGACGTTTCGGGAACAGCCCCCGGCGAAGCCTGTGCTCCGGCACCGCCACTGGCGATGACAAGCCCGATAAGGAGAGTAGTGGCGCCAGTGATGCGGCCGGAACGGTGCCGGTGCCTGGACCGGGCAGCGGAACGAGGAGGATGTGGGCGTGGGGCTAGCGGCATTGCTGGTCCTGTCGTTGTTGGGCTGGGGCGGCGGTCCCTCTTTGAGCAGGCAAGATGTGGGGTGGGAGCGCTCTCGTCGGGGAAGCGTAACATCACGCCCGCCCTTGGGCAAGAGATTTTTGGAAGCGCTCCCACGACCCTTGACAGTGGGATGTGAGATAAAGCACCATGTTGTGAGAGCGCTCCCACCAGGAGCTATTCCCCCTCGTTCCTGCTTCTGCCCAGTCCTGGGCAATGTGCGCCGCGTCTTCCGGGCGTCCGGAGCGAACCCTTTTTCTGACAAAGGAGTCTTCCCTGTGAAAAAACCCAGCAAACTCTCAGTGCTCTCGGCTGCTGCCGCGTGCCTGGCACTGTCCCTGTCAGCCTGCGGAACATCCGCCTCAGAGAAGGGCGGTGTTGACGGATCCACCGGTTCCAAGCCGGTCACTCTTACGGTGGGTACCTTCAACGAATTTGGCTACGAAAAGCTCTTTAAGGAATATGAGGAGCTGAACCCGAACGTCACCATCGAGCACAAAAAGGCGGCTACCAGCAATGAGGCACGCGACAACCTGACCACTCGTCTGGCGGCAGGTTCCGGACTGTCGGACATCGAAGCCGTCGAGGTGGACTGGCTTCCGGAACTGCTTCAGTACCCAGACCAATTTGCTGACCTCAGCGACCCCGCAGTGGAGGGCCGCTGGCTGGACTGGAAGACCGAAGCCGCCACCACGGCCGACGGCAAGCTCGTGGGCTACGGGACCGATTCCGGCCCTGAGGCCATCTGCTACAACGCCGAGTTGTTGAAGAAAGCGGGGATGCCCACGGAGCGCGGTGAGGTTGCCAAGATGCTCGGCGGCACCTGGGAAAGCTACTTCGATGCCGGCCGGAAGTTCAAGGCCGCCAACCCCAAGGCTGCATGGTTCGATTCCGCCGGTGCCATCTACCAGGGCATGAGCAATCAGCTCGAGAAGGCCTATGAGGAGGAGGACGGCGCCGTCATCGCCACCGGGAACCAGAAGGTCAAGGACATCTACAACCAGGTGCTGAAGGCTTCCAGCGAGGACGGACTGTCCGCCCATCTCAAGCAGTGGAGCGACGACTGGGCCGCCGGTTTCCAGACCAGCGCCTTCGCCACCACCCTCTGCCCGGGCTGGATGCTCGGTGTCATCGAAGGCAACGCCGCGGGGGTCAGCGGCTGGGATGTCGCCAACGTCTTCCCGGGCGGCGGCGGAAACTGGGGCGGGTCCTACCTGACCGTCCCCACCCAGGGCGCGAACCAGGCCGAGGCCAAGAAGCTGGCGGGCTGGCTGACCGCCCCCGAGCAGCAGATCAAGGCGTTTACCGCGAAAGGCACGTTCCCCAGCCAGAAGCAGGCCCTTGAAAGCAGCGAACTGCTGGGCCAGACCAATGCCTTCTTCAACGGTGCACCGACAGGCGAGATCTTTGCGGAGCGCGCCAAGGCTGTTGAAGTGACCCCCTTCAAGGGCACCAAGTTCTTCGCAATCAACGATGCAATGCAGCAGGCCCTCACCCGTGTGGACGTTGACAAGACGGACGACGCCGCTTCCTCCTGGGAGAAGTTCGTCACCGCAGTGAAGTCGCTCTAACCATGGCTGTCACCGACCGGGTCATAACGCCCCCAGCCGGGCGCAGCCCCAACGCCGGGAATGACGGGAAGAACGTCCGGCGGCTCGCACTCTCCCGGCGGGTTTCCAAATGGGATGTCAAGCTGTCCCCCTACCTCTACATCTCCCCGTTCTTCCTCCTGTTTGCGGTCACGGGCCTCTTCCCGCTGGCATACTCGGCATGGGTTTCGCTCCACAACTGGAACCTCATCGGCGGGCAGGGAAAGTTCGCGGGGCTGGACAACTACGCCTTCGTCGTAGCCCAGCCGTACTTCTGGAACGCTGTGGGCAACACCTTCAGCATCTTCGTCCTTTCCTCGGTTCCCCAGGTTTTCCTCGCACTGGTGATCGCGGCGGTGCTGGACGCGAACCTGAGGGCCAGGACGTTCTGGCGGATGGGGGTCCTGGTGCCGTTCGTCGTCGCGCCGGTGGCGGTGGGGCTGATCTTCAACAACCTCTTTGCAGACCAGTTCGGGCTGATCAACGAGATGCTGAAGGCAGTAGGGCTTGACCCGGTCCGGTGGCACTCCGACTCGCTGGCGAGCCATGCGGCCATTGCCACGATGGTCAACTTCCGGTGGACGGGGTACAACGCCCTGATTTTCCTGGCCGCCATGCAGGCGATCCCCCGCGATGTGTTCGAAGCGGCAACGATCGACGGTGCCGGCCGGCTGCGGCAGTTCTTCTCGGTGACCGTGCCCATGCTTCGCCCCACCGCCATCTTCGTCGTGATCACCTCCACCATTGGCGGGCTCCAGATCTTCGACGAGCCCAGGGTCTTCGACCAGTCCGGCCTGGGCGGCGCGGACCGGCAGTGGCAGACGCTCACCATGTACATCTGGGAGCTCGGCTGGGGCCAGCGGAACTTCGGCAGGGCCTCCGCCGTGGCGTGGCTGCTCTTCCTGATCATCGTGCTGATTGCATTGCTCAACTTCGTCATCACCAAGCGCATAGCCAGCCAGGGAGGCCGCAAGTGAGCTCCATTCCCATGATCGAACAGACTGCCGGCAAGGGTGCCGCCCGCGCGGCGGCCCGGCGCCGAAAGGGCGGGAACGGCAGGGCCGGGTTCGGCGGCGCCCGGCGGCCGGGCTTCCTCACCTACGGTTTCCTGGGGGCAGTCCTCCTCGCCTCGGTCTTCCCGCTGTACTGGTCCTTCCTGGTGGGCAGCCACGACAACACCGTCCTCAGCCGCGGCATCCCGCTGCTGCCCGGTGGAAACTTCCTGGCCAATGCGGCGAAAGTCTTTGACAGCATCCCGTTCTGGAAGGCGATGGGCAACAGCCTGATCGTCTCGGGTGTGACGGCAGCGTCCGTCGTCGTGTTTTCCACCCTTGCCGGATTCGCTTTCGCCAAGCTTCGTTTCCGCGGCAACAAGGCACTGCTGGTCTTCGTGATCGCCACCATGGCGGTTCCCACCCAGCTGGGCGTTGTCCCGCTGTTCATCGTGATGTCCAAGCTCGGCTGGACGGGTTCGCTGTGGGCTGTCATCATTCCGGGCCTCGTCACGGCCTTCGGGGTGTTCTGGATGACGCAGTACCTTCGCGACGCCCTGCCGGACGAGCTGATCGAGGCGGTCCGCATGGACGGCGCATCAATGATCCAGGCCTTCTGGCACGTCGGATTTCCCGCGGCGCGGCCCGCCGCGGCGATGCTTGCCCTGTTTACGTTCGTGGCCACCTGGACGAACTTCTTCTGGCCCTTCATTGTCCTCGACCCCTCAAACCCCACCCTCCCGGTGGCACTGCAGCTGCTCCAGGCGGCCCACTTCGTTGACTATTCAGTGGTTCTCGCCGGCGCGGTCCTCGCTACCGTCCCACTCTTGCTCCTGTTCATCGCGGCAGGCCGGCAACTCGTATCAGGAATTATGCAAGGAGCAGTAAAAGGATGAGTTCCACCGCACTTCCGTTTCCCCAAGGCTTCCTCTGGGGGGCGGCAACGGCCGCCTACCAGATCGAAGGCTCCGCCCACGACGGCGGCAGGAAGGACTCGATCTGGGACACCTTCGCCCGTGTGCCCGGCGCCGTGGCGGACGGCCACAACGGCGACGTGGCCTGTGACCACTACCGGCGCTACGAACAGGACGTAGCGCTCATGCAGCACCTGAACATGAAGGCCTACAGGTTCTCCACCTCATGGGCGCGATGCATGCCCGACGGCGTCACCCCCAACCCGGAAGGCATCGCCTTCTACTCCCGCCTGGTGGATGAACTGCTCGCGGCAGGAATCACCCCTTGGCTGACCCTCTACCACTGGGACCTGCCCCAGGCGCTCGAGGACAAGGGCGGCTGGGCCAACCGGGACACTGCCTACCGCTTTGCCGAGTACGCCGCAGTGATGCACGAGGCGCTGGGGGACCGGGTCCGGTTCTGGACAACGCTGAACGAGCCGTGGTGCTCGGCATTCCTTGGCTACGCGGCCGGCATCCACGCTCCCGGACGGCAGGAACCCCGGGCCGCACTTGCCGCGGCCCACCACCTCATGCTTGGCCACGGGCTGGCAACCCGTGAGCTCCGCCGGAGGGATGCGGACGCCTCCCTGGGCATCACCCTGAACCTGACGGTCGCAGATCCCCGGGATCCCGGCAGCGGCAGTGACCGTGACGGCGCCAGGCGGATCGATGGCCAGTTCAACCGGATCTTCCTTGACCCGCTGTTCAAGGCGGAGTACCCGGCGGATCTCTTGGCGGATGTGGCCCACCTTGGCCTCGCTGACGTGGTGCGGGAGGGGGACCTGGACATCATCTCCGCTCCCTTGGACCTGCTCGGCGTGAATTACTACCACGGGGAGTCCGTGACCAAGGATCCTGAAGAGGCGGTGCTGCAGGAAGGGCAGAAGCCGGCGGCGGCCGCCAGGCCCACGTCCTCGCCGTTCGTGGCCGCCGATGGTGCACGCTCGGTGCCGCGCGGCCTTCCCGTCACGGGGATGGGCTGGGAGGTCCAGCCCGAAGGGCTGCGCCGGCTGCTGAACCGGCTGCAGGCGGAGTACACCGGCCCGGCGCGAGTTCCGGTCTACATCACCGAGAACGGGGCGGCCTACGATGATGTGCCGAATGCGGCGGGTTACGTGGACGACCAGGACCGGCTCGCATTCTTCGCCGCCCACCTGCAGGCAGTGCATGGGGCCATCACCGACGGCGTGGACGTACGCGGCTACCTGGCATGGTCCCTGCTGGACAACTTTGAATGGTCCTTCGGCTACCACCAGCGTTTTGGGCTGGTCCGGGTGGACTACCAGACCCAGGAGCGCACACCGAAAGCCAGCGCATTGTGGTACTCCGAAGTTGCCGATTCCAACGAGGTAACAGCTGAAAACGTGGATGGGTTATCTTCGGAGCCGGGTGTCGTATTGTCTGTGTAATGAACGAAAAGACCAGTCGCCCCGTCCTTGCCAAGGCGGGGCGGCAAAGTCCAACGCTGGAGGATCTGGCCACTGCCGCCGGAGTATCGCGCTCCACTGCCTCCCGTGCAATCAACGGCGGCTTGAAGGTGAGCCCGGAAGCCAAAGCCGCCGTTGAAGCCGCAATCGTGGCTTTGGGGTACACGCCCAACCAGGCTGCAAGGAGCCTGGTCACGCGGCGCACGGCGTCGGTGGCGCTGGTCATTCCGGAGCCGGACGCCCGGGTCATGATGGACCCGTACTTCGCAGCCGTGATCACCGGAGTCAATGATGCGCTCCGCGATACGGACATGCAGTTGGTGCTGCTGATGTCCAGGGCAGGGGATGACTCGGCACGGACCCTGCGGTACCTGCGCGGCGGGCACGTGGACGGCGCCATCGTGGTGTCCCACCACCGAGCGGACGACTGGGTTGAGACCCTGGGAACCATCGGCCTGCCCACGGTTTTCATCGGCAGGCCCTGGAATACCGGTTCCGGCCTTCCCTTCGTGGACCTCGACAGCTTCGAAGGCGGACGGCTGGCGGCGCGGCACCTGGCCGGCAAAGGGCGCATCCACCTCGCGACCGTTGCTGGACCTACGGACATGACAGCCGCCGTCGACCGTCTGGAAGGGTGGCTGCAGGGGCTCAAGGAAGCGGGGCTGCAGGCAGCACCCGTTGTCCACGGGGATTTCACGACGGCGGGCGGCGCCGAGGCGGCGCGCAACCTCTTCGCCCAGGCGCCGGAGCTGGATGGGGTCTTCGCTGCATCCGATCTTATGGCGCTTGGCGTCGTGGACACTCTTCGCGTCGCAGGGCGACGGGTGCCGGAGGATGTAGCGGTCGTGGGGTTCGACAACCACGACATCCAGGCAGCAAACGGCCTTGGGCTCACCACGGTGGCCCATCCGATGATGGAGATTGCCAAGCAAGCAGGCCAACTATTGATCCGCGCCATTGAGAACCCGGGGGAGCAGCTGGAACCGGTCATCTATCCCGCGGAACTGGTGGTGCGCGGAAGCACTGCCTGCTGATCTACCGGAGTTCCTGCCGCCGCACTTCAGGCCGCCCCTGAAAACCGGCCCGGCTCAGGCAGCCATCCCGCTCTTGTGCTTGCGGTGCTGCCGGTGCTTTGCCGGTGCCAGGCGGGAGTGCGCGCCGGCGAGGACCTCGCTGCCATCGGGCACGGTGCTGTCGGTGTCCAGGTGGACACCGTGCTCAATCAGAACGCTGGAGCCGATCCGTGAATGGCTGCCAATATGCACGCGGTTGCCGATCACCGTGCCCCGGCCGATCCGCACCCCGTCGCCGATCACCGTCCGGTCCCCGATGGTGGCGTCACGATCGATCCAGCTGCCGTGCCCAATACGGCAGCCGGGACCCACCTGGGCGCCATGTTCCACGTACGTCATGGGGCCGACGCGGGCGCTGTCCGCCACCCTGGCTCCCGGAGCGATGAGCCCACCGCCGTTGTCATGGCGGGCATACCGGGTGACCTTCCCGGCGTCGTCCTCAACTGACACAAACTTTGCGGTCATACCATCCCTCGTTAAGCGCTGCGGCTGTTTACCGCTCAGTAAGTTAACGGGCGGGAGGGCGCTGGGATTCCCAAATGGGCAGGTGGGACGGGGTTACGCCACCAGGTTGGCGGCTGCGGTGTCCATGTGTTCCAGGATGGTCTTCCGGGCCAGGCCGGCGTCCCCGGTGTCGATGGCGGCCACGATGTCCTTGTGGCGGTCCACGCTCATGTTGCTGACGCCTTTTTCCAGGCCCGCGAACATGATGGACATCCGGATGGAGCCCTCCAGCGACTCCCAGGAGTGGAGGAGCGTTTCGTTGCCGGTAAGCCGGCAGAGGGTGCGGTGGAACTCGAGGTCGGACTCGATCCGTTCCTCCAGGCTTCCGTTGGTGGCGTCCGTCATGGCGTCGATCGCTTTGTGCAGTGATTCGGTGACGTGCTTCCGGTCGGGGAGCTCGCAGAGCGTCCGGGCGGCCAGGGACTCCAACGCGGCGCGGACGGCGTAGATGTCCCGGATTTCTTTCTCATCCAGGTGGCGGACGGACAGCCTGCCCCGGGGCCCGGCGGACAGCAGCCCCTCCTGCTCCAGCTGTCGCAGTGCCTCGCGGAGGGTGCCTCGGCTGATCTGCAGCATCTCGGACAGTTCCGTCTCCACCAGATGCCGGCCGGGTTCCAGCTCCCCGCTGGTGATGGCGGTGCGCAGCGCGGAGAGTGCCTGCTCGCGCAGGCTTTTCTTTTCCAGTCCCAGCAGCGGGGCGGTCAGTCCGGCCATGGCTTCTGTCCTCAATGTCATAAGTCGACTGTTTACAGTCGGTAGTGGATTCGATATTACGGCAGAAAGCACGGCACCGGCTTAGGACCAGTGCCGTGCTATCTCCATTGGTTGCCTGCCTTAGCCGAGTTCGGCGAGGACTTTGGCCACAATGCGGTCCACGGCCAGGCCGTACCGATCGTGCAGGGTGGGAAGGGCGCCGGCGTCCAGGAACTGGTCCGGCAGCGCCACGGGCACCACGCGCTTGCCCACACCGGCGGTGACGACGGCGGAGGCAACAGTTTCGAACAAACCGCCCACCACGGAGTGGTTCTCCAGGGTGACGGTGAGGCGATCCGTGTTGATCTCCTTAAGGACGGTCCCGGCGTCGAACGGCTTGATGGTGGGGGTGTGCACGACGGCGACGTCCACGTTGTGTGCCTCCAGCGCCTTGGCTGCCTGGAGGGCGCGCATGGTCATCAGGCCGGAGGAGATGAACACCACGTCATTGCCGCCGCGCAGGACCTTGGCCTTGCCCAGTTCGAACGTGTAGTCGTACTCGTCCAGCACGGTGGGCACGTTGCCGCGCAGCAGACGCAGATAGGTAGGACCTTCCGACGCAGCAAGCTGCGGGACGGCCTGTTCGATGTCGATCGAGTCGCAGGGGTCCACGATGGTCAGGTTGGGCATGCCGCGGAAGATCGCCATGTCCTCGGTGGCCTGGTGGCTGGGGCCGTACCCGGTGGTCAGGCCGGGCAGGCCGCCGACGATGTTGACGTTCAGGTTCGGCTCCGCCGCGTCCAGGCAGAGGAAGTCGTAGGCGCGGCGGGCGGCGAACACCGAGTAGGTGGACGCGAACGGCACCAACCCGGACTCGGCCAGTCCGGCGGCGGCGCCGAAGAGCAGCTGCTCAGCCATGCCCATCTGGAAGAACCGCTCCGGGAAGGCCTTGGCGAAGATGTGCATGTCCGTGTACTTGCCCAGGTCCGCGGTCAGGCCCACGATCTTGTCGTTCTCCTGGGCGGCCTTGACCAGGGCATGCCCGAACGGGGCGTTGGAGGTCTTCTGGCCGGGGTCGGCGAACGATGCGATCATCGCCGAGGTCTTCAGCTTCGGCTTCGCGGGTGTTGCAGCGGCTGCTGCGGTGTCGGGGGCCTCCGTGGTGGTGCTCATGCTGAAGCCTTTCCTTCATATCCGGCGGTGAGCTGCTCGCGGCAGATCTGCCATTCGTGTTCTTCGATGCGCATGAAGTGCGCCTTTTCGCGGTTTTCCAGCAGCGGCACGCCGCGGCCCACCTTCGTGTCGCACAGGATCACGGAGGGACGTCCGACGGCGGCGGCCTGGGCAGCTGCGTTGTCGAACGCTGCCAGCAGCGCTACGACGTCGTTCCCGTCAACACGCTGGGTGTACCAGCCAAACGATTCCCACTTCTCGGTCACGGGCTCGGTGCGCAGCACCGTATCCGTCTTGCCGTCGGCCTGCAGGGCGTTGATGTCCACCATGGCGGTGAGGTTGCCCAGCTGGTGGTGGTGCGCACCCATGGCCGCCTCCCACGTGGAGCCCTCGTCCAGTTCACCGTCCGAGAGGAAGTTGAACACCCGTGCGTCCGAGCCCTGGTACCGCAGGCCCAATGCCAAGCCGACGGCGATGGTCAGGCCGTGGCCCAAGGACCCGCCGGAGATTTCCATACCGGGGGTGTAGGTGGACATCCCGGACATCGGCAGTCGCGAGTAATCCGAGCCGTAGGTTTCGAGTTCCTCCACCGGCACCACGCCGGCCTCGGCAAGGGCCGCGTAGTGGCCGATCGCGTAGTGGCCGGTGGAGAGCAGGAACCGGTCGCGTGCCTCCCAGCGCGGGTCCTCGGGGCGGAACCGGAGCTGGTCTCCATACACCGCAGCGAGCATGTCGGCGGCGCCCAGGGCCTGGCCTACATAGCCCTGGCCCTGCACCTCACCCATGGTCAGGGCGTGGTGCCGGATGCGGTACGCGGCGGCGCTGATCTTGTCCACCCGTTCCGGGGACACTGCAGTCTGCAGTATCTCTCCCTGCGGGGCGGCGTCATGGACGGTGTCTGTAGGCATTAGTTGCTCCGTGGTTGTTTCGTGCGGGGCTGTCATTCAGGCGTTGACGGTGTTGGGGGTGCTTTTGGTGGCTTCGTCGGCCAGCTCGCGTTCCCGCTTGCCCCAGGTTTCCCGGGTGGCGACGGCGGCCCAGAGACCGATCAGGGCATAGGCGCCGAAGAGCAGTGCCGGGCCCATCCAGCCGAAGCTGACGAACAGCAGGGTGGTGATGAACGGGGTGAAGCCGGACACCATGGCCGAGATCTGGTAGGCCAGGCTGGCGCCGGAGGCGCGGGTCTTGGCCTGGAAAAGCTCCGGGAACCAGGCACCCTGGGCACCGGCCAGAGAATTCTGGCAGACCGCGTAGGAGATCACGATGGTGAGGATGATGGCGATGAACAGACCGGTGTTGACCAGCAGGAACATCGGGATGGCAAACAGGGCGGCAAAGGCGGTGGACCACACGTACAGGGGGCGGCGGCCGATGCGGTCCGTGAGGGCAGCCCAGGCTTGGGTGGCGAAAATGCCGATGGCAGAGGCGATGCAGAGGGCGATGAGCGTCTGGCTCTTGTCGGCCAGGTGCTGGCTGTTGATGTAGGAAATCATGTAGGTGATGGACACGGCGTAGCCGGCTGTTTCAGCGATGCGCAGGCCGATGCCCTTGACGATGTTGCGCCAGTCGGTCTTGATGACCTCGACGATGGGGGCCTTTACGATGGCGCCACTGTCCTTGACCTCGTCGAAAACGGGGGACTCGGGAACCTTGGAACGGATGACTAGCCCCACGATGACCAGCAGGATGCTGGCGAGGAACGGGATGCGCCAGGCGAGCTCGCCGCCGAGCTGGACGCTGAACAGGAAGGTCAGGTTTGCCAGCAGCAGGCCGACGGGGAAGCCGGCCTGGACGATGCCGGTGAACTTGCCCTTGGCCTTCCATGGCGCGTGCTCGTAGCTCATCAGGATTGCGCCACCCCATTCAGCGCCGAAGGCCAAGCCCTGGACAATGCGGACGAAGACCAGCAGTGCCGGAGCGAGCAGTCCAACCGCCGCGTAGGTGGGGAGCAGGCCAATGGCGAAGGTGGCCAGGCCCATCAGGATGAGGGAAGCCACCAGTACGGGCTTCCGTCCCACCTTGTCGCCCAGATGGCCGCCAATGATGCCGCCCAGGGGACGGGCCGCGAAGCCGACGCCAAGGGTGGCGAAGGAAGCGAGGGTGCCCGTAACGGGATCGCTTCCGGGGAAGAATGCAGTTCCGAAATACAGTGCGGCAGCGGTGCCGAAGCCGATGAAGTCATACGTCTCAATCACGGCCCCCACGCCGGATCCGATGGCAACTCGCCGGGCGTCCTTGGTGCCGTGGACCGGGCCGCGCATGGTCAGAGCATCTTTGCTCATGGTGGTTCCCTTTCGAAAAGCGGCTGTAGGCGGTCGCCGCTGTCGACTGTTAACAAATGGTACGTCCCAGTGTGACCCAGATCATTTCCACTGTCAACAGTCAACTTCCGGAGTTGACTGTTGACAGTCTACCTGCTTACTGTGGTGCCCATTACTAAAGCCCGGCACGAACCAGAGGATCAATGATGTTCCATTCCAGACTCGGTTGCTCATCCATCAGCTTCCGGCATCAGGACCTGGGCCACGCCCTGCGCACCATCAAGGAACTGGGTTTCGAAGAAATCGACCTGGGCGCCCTCCCGGGGGTTTGCAACCACGTTCCCTATGAACTCGACCCGGCGGCAGTAGCAGCGGTTTCGGCGGAAGTAAATGCATCCGGCCTGCGCGTGCGCTCTGTGAACGGGGACATCGGGGACCTGAACGCAGTCCTCGACGCCGAAGCGAAGGCCGCCCGGGGACGCCACCTCGACGCCTTGCTGACGCTCACGTCCAACATCGGTGCCAAGGCACTCGTCCTGCCTTGCGGCGGCCTGGACCACGCCCCCGTCCGCAGCGAGGAGGCGGACCTGGACCTCGTCGCCGCCCAGCTCATTGGTGCCGGCCGGCGCGCTGCCGAATTCGGCGTCGAAATCTGGACCGAATCGCTGCACTTCCTCCGGTTCTGCTGGAACCTGGAGCGTGCAGGACTGCTGGCTGACCGCCTGGCGGGATCCGGCGTCGGAATCGTCATGGACTTCAGCCACATCGTGGCGGCCGGCGAGGACATCGACGCGTACCTGGACCGGCACTCCGGCCGGGTCCGCCACGTCCACCTGCGCGACGCCGTGCCGGGGAACATCAATCTCAGCATCGGCAACGGGAACGCCGACTTTGCCAGCGGCCTGAAGCGGCTCGCGGCCGACGGGTACGCGGGGCACTTCTCGCTCGAACTGGAAACCCGGGACGTCACCAACGACGAACGCCCGGCCGCTGCCGCCAAGGCGGCCAGCTTCATCACCGACCTTCTCTGACCATCCATTGCTCCATAGCTGTCGTTTTGACGCTTCATAACGGCAGCTACGTGGGCCCCTGCCGGCAAGGGTCCCGACCTGAGCTTGCGAAGGTTGGGAGCCGGTAGGGAGCAATCGATCCACCAAAACAATTCAAGGAGTACCACCATGGCCACCATCCAGCGCACCGCCGTCCTCACCGGAGCCACCTCCGATCGCGGCATCGGCATCACCACCGCCCGCCGTTACGCCCGCGAAGGCTGGGGCATCGTCATCCTGGACCTCGACGGCGAGAAGTCCGCCAAGGTCGCAGCCGAAATCGGCAACGAATATAACGTCCCCGCCTTCGGCCACGAGATCGACGTCGCCAACGAAGTCTCCGTCACCGCTGCCCAGGCTGCCGTTGCCGCCGAGGTCGCTGCCGGCAACCTGCCCCCGGTCGGCGCCCTGGCCAACATCGCGGGCATCACCTCACCCATCCCCTTCCTGGAAACCACCCTTGAGCTGTGGCACAAGGTCATGGACGTCAACGCCACCGGCACCTACCTGGTAACCAAGGCATTCCTGCCGGACATGATCGCCAACGGCTGGGGCCGGATCGTGAACATGTCGTCCGTGTCCGCCCAGCGCGGCGGCGGCGTCTTCGGCAAGGTCCCCTACTCCGCGGCGAAGGCAGCAATCCTTGGCTTCACCAAGGCACTCGCCCGTGAAATCGGCGAAACCGGCGTCACCGTCAACGCCATCACCCCGGGAGCCGTAGACACCAACATCCGCGTAGGCAGCACCGAGGAACAGGAAGCTGCCATCAACGCCGGCATCCCGCTGGGCCGGAACGCCACCACCGAAGAGGTTGCCTCCGTGATCACCTTCCTGTCCTCCGAGGACTCCGCGTACCTCACCGGCACCACCATCGACATCAACGGCGGCAGCCACATCCACTAGCAGCCCGGCCTGCAACAGCGCTTGCCCTGACTAACTCTGCCCAGACAACACCGCGGATGCCGGAGAGCTCACCGTGACAAAGATCTTCAATGACCCCTGGGAGTTCGCCGAGGAAGCCCTGGCCGGTTTCTGCGATGCCCACTCGGACCTGGTCCGGCAGGTTCCCGGCGGCGCCGTCCGGAGAGGAAATGTCCGACGGCGGCGCCTCCGAAGCGGCGTTCGTTGCCACGGACGCCTCCCGCAGGTACGCAGCCGCGTGCGTTGAGGCCATTGCGGCCGCCCGGGCTTCACTGCACGACGCCGAAGAACGGCTGGGCCGGATGGACGCCATCGCCGACGACGGCGACCACGGCCGCGGCATGGTCCGCGGGGTGGACGCGGCAACTGCCGCGGCAGCCTCGCCACTCGGTGACGGTGCAGGGGCAGGCGACGTCCTGGCTGCAGCCGGGGACGCCTGGGCCGACAAGGCCGGCGGCACTTCCGGCATCCTCTGGGGAGCGGGGCTGCGGGCCTTCGGCGAAACGGTGGGCAACAGCACTGGGTCGGACGGGGCGGCCCTCGCGGCAGGGGTGTCAGCGTTCGCAGACCGGATCGTGCAGCTGGGCAAAGCCGAAATCGGTGACAAGACGATGGTGGACGCCCTTCTGCCCTTCGTCGCCGCCTTTAGCCGTGAAGCAGCCAAGGGCGTGGCGCCTGTGCAGGCCTGGGAAACGGCGGCACGGGAATCCGCCGCAGCAGCGGAAGCCACTGCCGATCTCCTGCCCCTCAAGGGCCGCGCCCGCCCCCTGGCCGAAAAGAGCTTGGGCACGCCCGATCCCGGAGCCACCTCGCTGGCCATGGTCTTCGCCGTGATCGGCCCCCATGTCACAGGTACCGCAGCAGGCAACGGAAGCCAGGCTGCAGCGGCAACGGCGGCGGCAAAATGATGACGACGGAAGGACAAGCCATGGGGCTGCGGCTCATTGTCGGCGCGGACGAAGCGGGCGTCGACTACCAGGACAGGGTCCTGGCGGACATGCGCGACGACTCCCGCGTCAGTGAGGTCATCGACATCGGGGTCAACCGCACCGACGCCCCGGGCCACTTCACCAAGCCTTACCCGTATGTGGGCATCGCTGCCGGGGAGATGATCCGGGACGGTAAGGCCGACCACGCCAACCTCTTCTGCGGCACCGGGATGGGCGTCGCCATTCCCGCCAATAAGGTGGACGGCATCCGCGCCGCCCCGGCGCATGACTCCTTCTCCGTTGAACGCTCCATCCTGTCCAACGACTGCCAGTTGCTGACGATGGGCCAGCGCGTGGTGGGCATCGAACTCGCCCGCCGGCTTGCGCGGAAATGGATCGGCTATACGTTCGACCCTTCCTCGGCCTCCGCGGGCAAGGTCAAGGTCCTCACGGACTTCGAGGGCTGCTAGCCCCCGGGCCTAAAGGAGTGCCATGAAACCGTTCCCCTACTACGACTGGATCCGACTGATCGGGGTACCCGTGGAAATCCGGAAGGACTCGCGGGTGGTACGCGCGGGCGTGGTGGATGACGCCATGACCCGCCCCGCCGCCCTGTGGCTAGCCGCCGATGCGGCCGGTGGGAGGACCCTCTTTACTGCCGACGAAGGCTACGAGGCGTGGATCAAGCCACAGGAGCTGGCCGGAAAGCTATGCTACAAAATGGCAGCCGCCCAGCTGTAGGCGCAGCGCGGGGGTTGGGGTTGGGCCAGATGCGGCACCCTAGACTGGGACGATGATCACAGTCACCGGAAGTGTGGAAACCAACCTGTCCGCGGAGAAGGCCTTTGCCTTCATGAGTGAGTTCGAGAACACCAGCAAGTGGGACCCCAACACCCCTGTCATGGACAAGCTCACCCCCGGACCGGTGGCTGTGGGGCACAAGTACCATGCCGAGTCCGAGTTCCGGGGAAAGCGCCAGACCCTGGTCTATGAGGTCATCGAGCTGACGGACAACCACATCAAGCTGCGCGGCGAGAACAAGACCGTCACGGCCTTCGACTCGGTGGACGTTCGCCCCAACGGCACCGGTTCGGTGGTGACATATACGGCCGAGTTCAGCATCAACGGCCCGGCCAAGATCATCCAGCCGCTCCTGAAGCCGGCCTTCAATTCCCTGCGGGATCCGGCCCTCAACGGGATCCGGGACACCCTCAACGCGATGGCAGCGGACTGACTGCTTCGAAGAATTCCCTGATCTCCCGCCGTGGGTCGGCTTCGAGGCCTGGTTCGGCGTCGAGCACCATGGTGTTGCGCTCTTGCCCGTACTCCGGCCAGCCAAGTCCGGCTATGCGTGGCGTTCCCCTCTGCGCAAAGGACGCCCAGGCGCCGCTCATGGCATCGCTGAGGGGCTGCGGCGCCTTGCCGCGGGTGAGGAAGGCAGCCTCGGGAATGTCCAGGTGCCGGAAGACGAAGGGGATGTCCAGGGCGTGGCAGGAACCGAGCTTCCCGCCCATTGCCGGGCTGCGCCAGGTAAACAGGTAGGCAAAGGTCTTGCCGCCGGCGGCCGGACGGGCAGCGCCCGGCAGCCTCGCGTCGAGCAGCCGGTTGCTCGGCTGGCGGTACATGGAGTCTGCGATGGCGGCCTCGATCAGTTCCTTTCCCGCCGGCTCGCGGGACAGCACCCGGGTGAGCGCGTCCGTGTAGCCCGGGGCCTCTTCCGCCGGGACTCCCGCTCCGGCCAGCACCGCGGCGGCACGGTCCGGATAGCCCGGGTCATCCGAAGCGGGTGGACGCGTTTCCACGGCAAAGGATCCCTCGTTGAGGTTTGTTCCGACCAGCAGGTCAACCCCGCGGTTGACGCCGTTGCGGATACTTTCAAGCGGCGGCACCGGCAGCGATGGAGTGCCTACTGTGGGCTGGAACGGCAGCGGGACAGCAAAGGATTCGGCGGCAACCCGCTGTTCCAGGGCTGCCTGGGCCTCGAGCAGCCGCCCCACCGGGAGGGCCAGCAGCTGTGTGGCTGAGGACCGGTCCAAGCTGCACAGTTCAAGGAATGCGGAACTGATGCGCGCCGATTCCTCCGGCTGGCGGTACCGTTCCGCCGTGCCGCTCTGCATGATGGCCCGGCGGAAGAGTCCTTCCGATGCCGGCACGCCCAGCAGGGTGCCGATGGCTGCAGCGCCTGCCGATTCCCCGAAAACGGTCACGTTGGACGGGTCGCCCCCGAAGGCGCGGATGTTCCTGCGGATCCAGCGGAGGGCCTCCAACTGGTCCAGCAGGGCAAGGTTGGAGGAGTCCTCGTAGCCGGGACCCAGCAGCTCCGCCAGGTGCAGGAAGCCCAGGGCACCCAGGCGGTAATTGATGGACACCAGCACAGCGCCCGATGCAGCGGCGAGCCTGCCGCCGTCGTACATCGCATCACTGTTGGCGCCCAAAAGGTACGCGCCGCCATGGATCCACACCATCACCGGCCTGGCCGGGCCATCCGTCCCCCGCGTCCAGATGTTCAGGTTGAGGCATCCGTCTTCGCTCCAACTGCGTGGCTTGGTCCCCGGGGGAGCGGGGGATTCGGGGTTCTGGGGCGCGGCGGGGCCAGGAGCGGTGCAGTCCCGCACTCCCTGCCACCCCACCAGCGGGACCGGCGGCCGGAAGCGGTTGGCACCCGACGGTGGCTCCGCGTACGGCATGCCCAGGAACCGTTGGATGGTGATCCCCTCACTTTCCACGGAGCTGCCGCGGACCGAGCCGGAGGGGGTGGACAAGCACGTCATGGTGACAGATTACGGCGTGGCGCAGGTAGGCTGGCATAACCGTTCGGCAGTGGGCGCCCACATGGTGTGGCTTTTAACTACTGTTCGGGAGGTATGACCCGTGCTCAAGGCCGGCGTCCCTGAAGGCGAGGACTTCGCAGACGTTGCCCTGCACCTCCAGGAATCATTCCTGCAAAACCCGGAGGTTGAGGCTTTCCTCAAGGGCCTGGCGGCCTATGCGGCCTCCAGGCTTGGGTCTTCGGGCCACGAATGCTCCTGCGACATAACAGTGTTGCGGCCAAAGAAGCCCGTGGCGAGTGCAGGCAGCCACCCCGGCCTGGCGCCGCTCACCCAGCTGGAGTCCAGGCATGGGGACGGCCCCGGCCTGCTGGCCATGCGGACCGCCGAAACTGTCCTGGTGGCCGACCTGCGGCGCGAGCGGCGCTGGCCGGAATACGCCAAGGCTGTCCAGGGGCACGGGTTCCTTTCGGTGCTGAGCGTTCCGGCAGCCCTGGAAGTCGATGTGCGCGGTGTGGTGACGCTTTACTGCCCGCAGCCGCTCGCGGCCGACAACGACGGAGTTTTTGCAGCCGAAGCGTTCGTGCGGCAGGCCTCGAAGGGGCTGAAGCTCGCCCTGCGCATGCTGAAGCTGGAGGAGATCAGGGACGGCATGAGCGCTGCCATGCAGACCCGCACAGTGATCGACCTGGCCACGGGCGCCATTATGGCGCAGAACAGGTGCAGCCAGGCCGCCGCCTTCAAGCTGCTGAAGGACGCATCCAACACCCGCAACATGAAGCTCCGCGAGGTTGCGGCCTCCGTCGTCGCGTCGGTGGCCGGGGCGGCCGGTACCTTCACCTACTTCGACGAGTAAGGGTCTTTCCGTTCCGGGTCGTGCCGTCCAGGGTCATGCGGTTCCGGGCCACGCTGCTCCGGCTGCGGAAGGAACAGTGCGGAGTTGCTGAAGGGGGCCCGCAGCGGCAGTCCCTCGGCAGCGCAGTGCTCGTTGACTGCCTGCGCCAGTGCGTCGCGCTCCTTGGGCGAAAGGGTGGCTTCGCCTGCACAGTAATCCCGGATGAGCTGTTCGGAGGCATCCCCGCCCAGTCCAACGAATTCCAGCCACAGCTGTGCCAGGTCCAGCCGGTGCTCCTTGATAACGGCACCGGTCAGGGCCCGCTGGTCCACGGCTTCCATAGTCCCGTCCTAGCTTTGCTTGAACTACTACATCCGGAATTCGGAATGTGCTGGCCGGAGGATGGGTGCGCCGCGAAATTCCTTCTGCCGCGCCGCTGCCGGCGTCCGAAGGACCTTTGCCCCTAGGCAAGCACATGGGAAAGCAGCCAACCTGAGTGTCTGGAGCAGGGGTTAACAACAGGAGGCATGGACCATGGGCGCATGTGATGTCTGCGGCAGCAGCGAGGGCCGGATGTTCACCGTCAGCATGGGAAACCAGTCCGGCACGTTTGACAGCTTCGAATGCGCCATCCACATGATGGCTCCCGCGTGCGAGCACTGCGGCTGCCGCATCCTGGGCCATCCGGTTGAGAGCGAATCCGGTATCTACTGTTGCCTTCACTGTGCGCGGGAAGCGGGAAATCCACACAAGGCCGCCAAGCCGGAGCATTCCACGGTGGCTGTGCCGGCGCAGGGCGCGACGACGGACCAGGGTTAGTCCCGCCGGTAACCGTCCAACAGGAAAAGGGGAGTCGTGCCCGGTAACGGAAGCTTCAGGATCATTGTGGGGGTGGACGGTTCCGACCAGTCCAAGGCGGCAATGGACTGGGCAATTGAGGAAGGGCGGCTGCGCATTGGTGAGGTCCAGGCGTTGACGGCGTGGAGCTTCCCCTACGTCAGTGATGCCATGGGAACAGCCTGGGACTATGAGATCTTCGAGAAGGACGCCCAGGCCATCCTTGAAGCGGAGCTCGAACGCGTCAAGGACCGGGGCGTATCCGTCACGGGAAAGATCGTGGAGGGCAACCCGGCGTCGGCGCTCATTGACGCTTCCCGGGACGCTGACCTCGTGGCCCTCGGTTCCCGCGGTCACGGTGGATTTACCGGAATGCTGCTCGGCTCAGTGTCCCACCAGACCATCCACCACGCCCACTGCCCGGTGCTGGTGATCCGGGAACCATCAGCTGAGTGAAGCCGTGCTCTTGGGTGCCCTACCTGACTTCCAGATGGGGCCCTGTTTAGGGCTTTTTGCCATGGATCGCTTTGCTGGTGCGTGGTAGTTTGACCGTCTCGCGTCGCTTACCCGAAGCGATCCAGGAGGAAGGCCGGCTCATGAGTGATACCAATTCCGCAGGAACCAACGTCGACGTCGTGGACATCCTGACCAGCGACCACCAGGACATGATTGCTTTGATCGGGCAGATCAAGGGCGCGCCCGGTGAAAGTGAGCGCAGGGACCTCGCGGACACTTTGATTGCCGAGGTGATGCGGCATGCCGTCGCCGAAGAAATGTACGTGTACCCGGCCGTTGAAGACCATGTGCCCGACGGCAAGGGCGAAGTGGAGCACGACAAGAAGGAGCACGCAGAGATCGTCAAGCTGATGAAGCGGCTGGAAAAAGAGGAACCGTCTGGCCAGTCCTTCATGGAGCTGGTCAATGAGCTTGAGGCACAGCTGGGCCACCACGCCAACGACGAGGAGACCGAACAGTTTCCTAAGCTCCGCCAGCACATTCCACGCGAGAAACTCATCGAGATTGGCGAAAAGGTGGAGAAGGCGAAGAAGCTGGCACCCACCCGGCCGCACCCGAGTGCACCGCATTCCGAGTTGTTCCACAAGACCGTGGGGCCGGGCGTGGGGATGGTGGATCGGATCCTGGACAAGCTCACCGGCCGGCATACGGGCTCGTAGGACGGTAGACCACGGCTTGGGTCTGCGAGGATGAGTCGAAACATCACTTCCAGGAGGACCCATTGCCCAACACCGTTGATTTCAAGGACGTATCGACTGTCGGACTGGAATCGTCACCGGTAGCGGAGGCGCTGGCCGGGCTGCGGGCGAACGAGGCTCGCTATTACAAGAACAAGTATGGCCACGACTTCACTGTGACTCCGGCAGCTGATGCACCGGAACTGGTGGACTACGTGAACAACATCCTGGCCACAGAGCGGAACCTGGTGATCGGGTCCAAGCCCCTTGAGGTCTCCAGGTTCGAGGTGGACGGCCTGCGGATGACGTACGTCTTCTACGAATCCGGCCTTTCCATCAACGTCATGTACGGAATCGAGGAGGGTTCAAAGCGGGCGGTCGGGTTCAAGCTCTCCGACGGCATGGAGGTCCCCGAGGAACTGGCATCCAGCTTCAAGTTTGCCCGCCAGAAATCCAAGCTCGCCGGCACCATCCGCGGCTCCTACTTTGTGGTCAAGGGCCAGTACTGAGCACTGGCATCTGCGCGGGTGGCCCGCGTACTTCAGCCCACCACCGAACAGCGGCTCACTCCGTCCGGGGACGTTCCCCCTTCGCGTGGTGGCTGGACCAGATATCGCCCATTTCCTCCGTGGACTGCTCCACGATCCTGCTCATGGCCGCGTGGGCTGCGCCTGCGTCGCGGCGTTGGATGGCGCTCGCTACGTCCACATGCATCTGCAGCGCCTCATGGTCCGGAAGATGGGGCATCAGGCCGTGCTGGGTGCGCCCCGCCAGCACTTCAGCAACGAGTTTATGCAACTGCGAAAACATCAGATTGCCGGAGGCATTGAGGACCGCAGCGTGGAACTCAATGTCCAGGCGCAAAAACTCCTCCTGGTTCCCGCGCTGTCCGGCAGCCCACAGGCGCGCCGCCATGGAAACAAGATCGCTTGCCTCATCCAGGGACGCGCGTTCGGCAGCCAAGCGGGCAGCCTGCGGTTCGATGGCGCCGCGCAATTCATTCAAGGCCCGCAGCTGTTCCAGCCGCTTGGCCGACGCCAGCCGCCACCGGATCACCTGCGGGTCGTAAAGGTTCCAGCTGGCCTCCGGCTGGACCACCGTTCCCAAGCGCCGCCGGGACTCAAGCATGCCCATGGAGGACAGGACCCGGGTGGCCTCCCGGATCACGGAGCGGGACACCTTGTGCTGCGCCTCCAGCTCATCCAGCCGCAGGATGGAATTCGGTGCCAGTGTTCCCTCCGCGATGGCGAGCCCCAGGTTCTCGACCAGCGATGAATGCAGGTCCGGGGACAACGCCGCCTTTGGGATGGTCATGAATAAATCATATGGGGACACACCAAGCTCTTGTATATGTCTGCCTTATTTGTTTATGCTCGCTGAACACAACAGACGTAACGAGGCGTTTGTAAACGGTCCGCGGAGTTGCGGGCCCTGGAGGCAAAGGGAGTCGTAATGAAGCGACGTTCAATTGTGAAGTACGCGGCAGTTGCCGCAGCGATGTCGCTGGGGCTGACAGCCTGCAGCGGTGGCGGAGGTGGCAGCGACCAGGCCAAGGAGTCCGGCACGGTGCGGGTCACCTTGGCCAACCACGTATGGACTGAAGGCATCAAGGCCGCCATTCCGGAGTTCGAGAAGTCCAGCGGGCTCAAGGTCGAGCTCACGCAGCTCGGCGAGGACCAGCTCTCGGACCAGTACAACGTCAAGCTCAACGCAGGCAGCGACGAGATCGACGTGATGATGTACCGGCCGCTGCAGGAAGGCAAGGCCTTCGCCAAGAACGGCTACCTGGCGGACCTGACCAAGAACGTCTCCTCGGACTCGGGCTGGGACTGGAAGGACTACCAGGAAGGTCCCGTCAAGGCCACCACCGTTGACGGCAAGGTGGTTGGCGTTCCGATCATCACCGAACGCGAAGTCCTGTACTACCGCAAGGACCTGCTCCAGGCTGCCGGGCTCCAGGTCCCCAAGACCATGGAGGAACTCGAAGCGGCGGCCAAGGCCATCAAGGCTTCCTCCCCTGACACCGCCGGCTTCGTGGCCCGCACAGGCAAGTCCGCCGCGGTCACCCAGTTCTCCAGCTTCCTGTACAGCTTCGGCGGAGACTTTATGGACTCCAACGGCAAGGCCTCCGTCAACACTGACGCAGCCAAGAAGGCCTACGCCTACTACGGCGGCCTGATCAAGAACTACGGTCCCGCCAACGTCAGCACGGACATGAGCTGGCCTGAGGCGATGGCCATCTTCACCCAGGGCGGCGCCGCCTTCTACACCGAGGCCGATTCGCTCTACAAGAACGCCACCGATCCCGCCAAGTCCAAGGTTGCGGACAAAGTTGGCTTCGCTGCGCTGCCCGCCGGCCCCGCCGGTTCCAAGCCCTACAACATCCCCTCCTGGGCGCTGGGCGTGAACCAGAACTCCAGCAACCAGGACAACGCCTGGAAGTTCATCCAGTGGGCCACCAGCAAGGAGCGCACCCTGGCAGCCCAGAAGGCCGGCGTCCCCGGTCCCCGCACGTCCGTCTGGTCCAACCCTGACGGAACCTCCACCTACCCCAAGGACCTGGCTGACGCGATCGCCGCCAGCGCCAAGAACGGCGTGGGCCACGACCGGCCGGAGGTTGTCACGGTAGGCAAGGCACGTGAAATCGTGGGTGCGCCGATCGTCGCCACCATTACCGGCGCAGACACCGCAGCCGCGGCCAACGACGCCCAGACTGCTTTCCAGACCTTCCTGGACAGCGAAAAGAAGTAGGACGCCGGGCGCAGAAGCGCCCCACACCATCGCGCCGGGACGGCTCTCAATGGCCGTCCCGGCGCGGACCCACTTCACCCTCAAACTCTTAGGTGAACCATGTCTGTTTTGAACCCTCCCCGCAGTGCCCGCACACGCCGGGCCGGTGGCCCCGCAGGCGCCGGGGGGAACTTCTCCGCCTGGGCCAACCGGCACCGCAAATGGCTCTTCGCGGCCCCGGCCATGATCTTCGTCGGTGTGCTGATCATTTTTCCGCTTGCCTGGACCCTTTACCTCAGCCTTACCGACTCCCAAGGCTCCGTCCGGGCCGCCACCGAGTTCATCGGGCTGCAGAACTACCTCACGGTCCTCAGCGACACCGAGCGTTTCTGGCCCGCGGTGGGCCGCACCCTGGCCTTCACCGGCGTAGCCCTGGCCTTTGAAGTGGTGCTGGGCATGGGCATCGCGTTGCTCCTCTGGCGGCCGTTCCGGGGTGAAAAGTGGGTCCGCGTGGCCATCCTGTTGCCGCTGGTGGCAACCCCTGTGGCCGTCGGCATGATGTGGCGGCTGATCTTCGACCCCAACATCGGCTTCGTCAACCAGCTCCTGGGCATGGTGGGCATCCCGCCCCAGCCGTGGCTGTCCGGCCAGGACACTGCCCTGGGCACCACCATCTTCATGGACGTCTGGCAGTGGACCCCCATGGTGGTCCTGATCCTGCTGGCCGGCCTGACCTCGCTGTCCGACGAACCGGACGAGGCCGCACGCGTGGACGGTGCCAACGCCTTCCAGCGCTTCTTCTACATCACCCTGCCCCTCATGATGCCCACCGTGATCGTGGCCATCCTGCTGCGCGGCATCGATGCCCTGAAGACCTTCGACATCCTTTACGCCACCAAGGGCAAGGGCGGCGGCTCGTTCCACGAAGTGGAAACGCTGAACGTCTACGCCTACGGACTGAGCTTCGACTACAACCAGTACGGGCTCTCCTCGGCGGTGCTGATCCTGTTCTTCATGATCATCATCGGTTCCATGTGGCTGCTCACCATGCGCAAGAAAGCGGTAAGCAAATGACCGTCATGACAGACTCCGCCGCCACCACCGCGGACAACCAGCCCCGCCGCCGCCGCAAGCCCCTGGCCACCCGCGCCTACAAAGTGTTCCGCGTGGTGGCGCTGGTCCTGGTGGTGCTGTTCCTGCTGGCCCCGCTGTTCTGGATGCTCCTGGCGTCGCTGAAGACCAACGTGGACATCTACGACACCGCCAAGGCCTTCATCTTCTCGCCCACTTTCGAGAACTACGCCAACGTGCTGCAGCGCAACAACTACTTCGTCTTTGTGGTCAACAGCTTCTGGGTGGCTTTCGTCTCCACTGCGCTGTCGATCGTCCTGGGCGTCCCGGCTGCCTACGCGATGAGCCGGTTCACCATGCACCGCTCCGCGCTGGTGGTCCTGATGGCCCGCGTCATCCCGGGCGTCTCACTCCTGGTTCCCTGGTACTACGTCTTCTCCAACCTGCGGATGGTTGGCAAGTTCGAGGTGCTGATCCTCAGCCACATGTTCGTGGCGCTCCCGCTGATCGTGTACATCATGATGAGCTACTTCGATTCCCTGCCGCTGGAGCTGGAGGAGTCGGCAGAGGTGGACGGCCTTACGCCGATCGGGGCGTTCCGGCTGATCACGCTTCCGCTGGCGGTGTCCGGCATCGCCACGGCCGGCATCCTGTCCTTCATCTTCTCGTGGAACAACTTCATGTTCGCGCTGGTGCTCTCCGGTGCCAAGACCAAGACGCTGCCGGTGGCGATCTTCGACTTCGTCTCCTACGCCAGCATCGACTGGGGCGGGCTGATGGCCGCGGCGACAGTCGTGACCATCCCCATCATGATCATCGCGCTCTTCACGCAGAAGTACATCGTCTCCGGCCTGACGGCCGGCGCAACCAAGGGTTAGGAACCGCCGCGTGACCGTCATCAGCCGGATCGAAACATTCCTGGTCCCGCCCCGCTGGCTCTTTGTCCGGGTGGAGACCGAAAGCGGCATCGTGGGGTGGGGCGAGGCAACCTGCGAGGGCCGCAGCGAAACTGTGCGCACCGCCGTCGAGCAACTCTCGGAACTGCTCATTGGCAGGGACGCCCTCCGGATTGAAGACCACTGGCAGGTGATGACCAAGGGGTCCTTCTACCGGGGCGGACCCATCCTGGCCAGCGCCGTTTCCGGCCTGGACCAGGCCCTCTGGGACATCGCCGGCAAGCACTTCAACACCCCTGTGCACCAGCTCCTGGGCGGCCACGTCCGCGACCGGATCCGGATGTACGGCTGGGTGGGCGGTGACGAACCGAATGAGGTGGCCGACCAGATCAGCGCCCAGCTGGAGGTGGGCCTCACGGCCGTGAAAATGAACGCCAGCGGCCGGATGAGCCCGGTGGCCTCGGTGGCGGAGATCGACGGCGTCATCCGCCGTGTTGCCGCGGCGCGCCAGGTCCTGGGCGACCACCGGGACGTGGCCGTGGACTTCCACGGCCGCTTCAGCCTGGCCAACGCCAAACGGGTGGCACCCCTGCTGGAGCCTTTCCGGCCCTTCTTCCTCGAAGAGCCGGTGGTCCCGGAGAACACCCACCTGCTGCGGGAATTCACCTCCTCCACCACCACGCCGGTGTCCACAGGGGAGCGGCTGTACAACCGGCAGGAGTTCCTGCCCGCCCTGCAGGCCGGTATTGCCGTGGCGCAGCCGGACCTCTCGCACGCCGGCGGCATCACCGAGGTCCGCAAGATCGCCGCCCTGGCCGAGGTCTACGAAGTCCAGCTGGCACCGCATTGCCCGCTGGGACCTCTGGCGCTCGCCGCCTGCCTCCAGGTCGGTTTTGCCACGCCCAACTTCCTCATCCAGGAGCAAAGCATCGGCATCCACTACAACCAGGGCGCCGAAGTCCTCGACTACGTGGTGGACAAGACCCCCTTCAAGTTCGTGAACGGCCACATCGAACGGCTCACCGGACCCGGGTTGGGCATCGAAATCGATGAAGCCGTGGTCCGGGCAGCGGACAAGCGCGGCCACGCCTGGCGCGGTCCGGTGTGGCGCCACCCCGACGGATCCTTCGCAGAATGGTGAACCCTATGACATCCCAGAATCCAGCCGTTACCCCTGCCAGCCTGCTGGCCGGCATCCGGCAGGCCCGCCTTGTCGGCATTGTCCGCGGGAACGACGGCGGTGCTGCCGCCAAGGCCGCGCTGGCGGCAATGGAGGAGGGTTTCCAGTACGTGGAGATTGCCCTCACCACGCCCAACGCGCTGGAGGCCATCCGTGAGGTCCGCGCGGCTGCCCCGGCCGGCTGCCTGGTGGGCGCCGGCACCGTCCTCAGCGAGGCCGACGTCGAACGTGTCACCGCAGCCGGCGGCCAGTTCATCGTTACGCCCTCCCTGGCACCCTCGATCAGTGAGGCAGCTGCCGCCGGCATCCCGGTCCTGGCCGGGGCGCTGACGCCCAGCGAGGCCTATGAGGCGATGGAACGCGGCGCCACCGCCATCAAGCTGTTCCCGGCGTCCATCGGCGGGCCCGGCTACCTGAAGGCCGTGCGGGATCCCTTCCCGGACATCCCGTTCATCGCAGTGGGAGGGGTGGGGCTCAGTGAAGCCACCGGTTACTGGGAAGCCGGCGCCATCGCCGTTGGACTGGGCGGGCCCCTGTTCGGCACGTCAGCGTCAGGTGGGGACCTGACGGAAATGCGGGACCGCGCGCGCAGCTTCCTGGGCCTTGCTGCCGAATTCGCAGCCAGGACCGGTACCGGCTCATGACTGCTGGTACCGAATCCGCCCCGGACCGCCCCGCTCCGGTGGACCTGCTGACCTTCGGCGAATCCATGGTCTCGCTCCGATCAACAGGGCCCCTGGCCAACGGCGGCACGCTGAACATGCAGGTGGCCGGGGCGGAATCGAACGTTGCCATTGGCGTCGCACGCCTTGGCCACACTTCCGCCTGGGCCGGGTCTGTCGGCGCTGATCCGCACGGCGAATTCATCGTGAAGCAGTTACGGGGCGAGGGCGTCCGGCTGCACCACGGCGTCCATGCGGAGCGCAGCACCGGGGTGATGTTCCTGGAACAGCGCACCGCCGACCTCAGCAGGGCCTTCTACTACCGTGCCGGTTCGGCGGGGGCCACCATTTCACGTCATCATGTGGCCGCCGCGCTGGACCAGGGCGCCCGGATCCTGCACCTGACCGGCATCACGCCTGCACTTAGTGCCGAGGCGCGGGACGCCGCGGAGTACGCCGCCGGACGAGCTGCCACCGAAGGGATGGTGGTCTCCCTCGATGTCAATTACCGCAGCAAGCTCTGGTCCCGGGACCAGGCACGGGCGGTGCTGGGACCCTTGGCGCGGCACGCCACCATCGTTGTGGCGTCCGACGACGAACTGGACCTGATTGCCCCACCCCAGGCGGGGAGCGGCGCGGCAGGGCGTCCGGGCGATACCGGCGCCAGCGACGAAGCCACTGCCGACGTAGAGGCTTGTGCAGCCAGGGGGCTGCTGGAGGCCGGAGTCCGGGAAGTGGTGGTAAAGCGGGGCGCCGCGGGCGCCGCCGTCTATACAGCCGAGGGCCTTCTCGAAGTGCCCGCCCTCGCCGTGACCTGCCTGGACACCGTCGGGGCCGGCGACGCATTCACCGCCGGCTACCTTTCGGCTCTGCTCGGCGGTGCAGAAGTTCCCGAACGCCTGCACCGCGGCATCCTTGCCGGCGCCTTCGCAGTCAGCACCCGCGGCGACTGGGAAGGGCTGCCCCGTCCCGATGAACTTGCCCTGCTCGATGCCGCCAGGGGCAGCACCCAGCGCTGACCCCCGCCGGGCACATAATTCCCACAGGTCCTGCCAACTCCAACCCGAAAGCCAGCCATGAAGATTGTCGCCGCTGATGTGTTTGTGACCAGTCCCTCACGGAACTTCGTCACCCTCCGGATCACCACTGAGGATGGGGTGACCGGTATTGGTGACGCCACGCTGAACGGTCGCGAGCTGGCGGTTGCCGCGTATCTGCGGGAGCATGTGGCGCAGTTGTTGATTGGGAAGGATCCGCATCGGATTGAGGATACGTGGCAGTTCCTGTACCGGAGTGCGTATTGGCGGCGGGGTCCGGTGACGATGGCGGCGATCGCTGCGGTGGATATGGCGTTGTGGGATATCAAGGGCAAGCTGGCGGGGATGCCGGTGTATCAGCTCCTCGGTGGTGCTTCCCGGAGTGGGTTGCGGGCGTATGGGCATGCGTCGGGGGCCGATATTGAGTCGTTGTTTGATTCGGTGCGCGAGCATTTGGAGTTGGGGTATAAGTCGATCCGGATCCAGACGGCGGTGCCGGGGATCAAGGCTGTGTATGGGGTGGCGGCGCAGGCGCAGGCGTCGGGGGAGCGGTATGACTATGAGCCGGCGGGGCGCGGTGCGTTCCCGGTGGAGGAGGACTGGGACACCAGGGCGTATTTGCGGCACCTGCCGGGGGTGTTTGAGGCGGTGCGGAATGAGTTCGGTCCGGAGATCCCGTTGTTGCATGATGGGCATCACCGGATGACGCCGATCCAGGCGGCGAAGCTGGGCAAGGCGTTGGAGCCGTATGACCTGTTCTGGTTGGAGGACTGCACGCCGGCGGAGAACCAGGAAGGGCTGCGCCTGGTGCGCCAGCACACCATTACGCCGCTGGCGATCGGGGAGATCTTTAATACGGTGTGGGATTACCAGACGCTGATCAAGGAGCAGCTGATTGATTATGTGCGGGCGGCGTCCACGCACTTTGGCGGGATCTCCCCGTTGAAGAAGGTGATGGATTTCGCGGCGCAGTACCAGATCAAGTCCGGTTTCCATGGGCCGACGGATATTTCCCCGGTGGGGTTCGCGGCGCAGCTGCACGTGGGGTTGGCCATCCATAACTACGGGATCCAGGAGTACATGCAGCACTCGGTGAAGACCAACGAGGTGTTCGAGCAGTCCATGACGTTCGTGGACGGGTACCTGCACCCGGGCGACAAGCCGGGCATCGGCGTGGAATTCAACGAAGAAGCCGCCGCCGCTTACCCGTACCAGCAGGCCTACCTGCCCTACAACCGCCTCGTCGACGGCACCGTCCACGACTGGTAGGCCCTTCCCGTTGACCCCGCCGCCAGCCGGTGTGAGGATGGCGCCATGAACCAGATCGCCGCCTTCTACACCGGCCCCGGGAGGCTTGTAGCGGCCATCAGCGCTGCCCTGGACGCGGCCGGTGTGGACCGCGCAACGCTGCGGCCGGCCGATCTCGCTGCTGTTGACGAGTTCCACATCCGTGGCCGCAGGGCAACCCTGGAAATCGTGGAAGCACTCGGACTCACAGCCCAGTCCCATGTGCTTGACCTCGGCAGCGGACTGGGAGGTCCCGCGCGGACGCTCGCCGAGCTGACAGGGTGCACCGTCACCGGTGTCGACCTCACCCCGGAATTCTGCCAGGTGGCGGCCGCGCTCTCGGAATGGACAGGCCTGTCCCACCGCACCCGTTTCCAGGTGGGGGACGCAACAGCCACCGGTCTTCCCGACGGGTCCGTCGACGCGTCACTAAGTGTGCATGTGGCCATGAACATCCCCAACAAGCACGCGCTCTATGCGGAAGCCTTCCGGGTCCTTCGGCCGGGCGGCCGGTTCGTGGTTTATGACGTTCTGCAGGGTGAAGGCGGGGCAGTGCACTACCCGGTGCCGTGGGCTGCTGGCCCCTCGACAAGCTTTCCCGCGACCCTGGAAGACATGCTCGAACTCCTCCCCGCGGCAGGTTTTGATGTGATCTCGGAAGTCGACTCGTCGGACGAGAGCCTTGCCTGGTTCCAGCAGATGCTCGCCAAAATCCAGCGGGACGGGCCGCCACCAGTGACCTTCGCGACCTTCCTTGGCGAGAGCTTCGCTCAGATGACTGCCAATCAGGTAGCCAACCTCGCCGAACGGCGCATCCGGACCGTCATGTTCGTGTGCTCAAGGCCGTCCTGACGGGTTGGAAACCTTTGAAGCCGGGCGGCGTCTACTCCGCAGCACCCCACAGCGCTTTACGGAGCAGTCGCTTCAACTCCTGCGACTCCTCCCCGGACAGCACCGCAAGCTGATTCAGCTCCGCAACATCCATGGCAGCGCGGGCCTTGGCGTGCATCTTCCGCCCCTCCGCGGTGGAGACGATGATTTTGGCCCGTCGGTCCTGCTTTCCCTGCGCGCGCTCCACAAGGCCCCGCCATTCCAGGTCGTCCACCAGCGTGGACACTTGGCCCGGCTCAAGGTTCAGGAACTCGGCGACCTCGCGCGGAGTCGGCTCAAGTCCACTGCAAGCCAGCGCCAGGATGGAGAAGGAACGCTCGCGGAGTGCAAAGTCTGCCAGTGCCCGTTTGTTGAGTCCTGCTCCCCTTTCATGCAGCCGGGCGAGCAGGACGCCCATGTCGCTGCCCATCCTGGATGCCGCGAGGCGCGGGGGCTGAATTTCGGTGCCCAAGGCGGCCATCACAACTCCGGTTTTGGTAAAACAATCGTCGACTTATCGAAGGATCCAAATTTTCATGAATCGCGGGTGGGAACCGACATCGGCAGAATCTCGGGCAGGCGGCAGCATGTGATGGGGCCCGCCGTTGTTACCGTTCACGGTCATCAATTGGCGGAACCATCCCAGCCGGTGCCAGCATGGTTGGATGCTTGAGGCAACTAAACCCCAGAATTCCCCGGATGGGGCACCCGTCAACCCTGCGCTGGAAGCGGAAAGCAGGATCGCCCGTATCGCCGTGACGGTGTTCCCCATCCTGGTGGTGGCCGCAGGCATCATCGGCTTCCTGCTCCCCGGAGTCTTCAAGCCCATTGCCCCCAGCGTTCCGTACCTGCTGGGCATCATCATGTTCTGCATGGGCCTGACGCTCACGCCACCCGACTTCGCCGCGGTGGCCAAGCGCCCGTGGGCGGTGGCCCTGGGCATCGTTGCCCACTACATCATCATGCCCGGAGCCGGCTGGCTGATCGCCGGGGCCCTCAACCTTGAGCCCGAGCTGGCCGTCGGCGTCATCCTGGTGGGCTGCGCCCCCTCCGGAACGGCCTCCAATGTGATGGCCTTCCTGGCCAAGGGCGATGTTGCCCTCTCCGTAGCGGTTGCCTCCGTTTCCACGATCATCGCACCGATCGTCACCCCGCTGCTGGTCCTGTTCCTGGCCGGTTCGTACCTTCAGATTGATGCGGCCGGCATGGTGGGGGACATCGTTAAGACCGTGCTGCTGCCGGTGGTTGCCGGCCTCCTCGCCCGGCTGTTCCTCAAGAAGCTCGTCGCGAAGGTGCTGCCGGCACTGCCGTGGGCGTCCGCCGTCGTGATCTCCCTGATCGTGGCCATCGTGGTGGCCGGCAGCGCCAGCAAGATCATCAGCGCCGGGGCCATTGTGTTCCTCGCCGTGGTGCTGCACAACGGCTTCGGGCTGGGCCTGGGTTACCTGGCCGGCAAGCTGGGCCGGCTGGACGACAAGGCCCGGCGTGCCCTTGCCTTCGAGGTGGGCATGCAGAACTCGGGCCTGGCCGCCACGCTGGCCACTGCGCACTTCACCCCGCTGGCCGCACTCCCGTCCGCCGTGTTCTCGCTGTGGCACAACATCTCCGGCGCCATCGTGGCTGCCTGGCTGGCCCGGCGTCCGCTCCAGGACAAGCGCGAAGACAGGACAAGCGCCAGCCTCACAAAACAGGCCTGACCACCGCGATCACCTGTCCACTCACAGGAAAAGCCCGTTTCCCCTCCCCGATTGTGGGTACAGAATCGGGTGGGACAACGTCGTCTTACGCGGTCCCGCCAGTTCCGGACAGGAGATGGACAGATGACTCGGATTGACCGAATAGCTGAACCATGGGGGACAAGGACGCCGTACGGCAGCGGCGGTGATTGGCCGGTCAGGGTGGACACGCACCTGGCCGAGGGGGTGGCTCCGGAGGACGTGGACCGGTGGGTCCAGACGGCGTCGCTCCTCCACTCAAACGGTGACGCCATGGATATCGCCGTCAAGGACAACCGGATCGTCGGGGTGCGCGGCCGGGCCGTGGACCGCGTCAACCACGGCCGGCTGGGCCCGAAGGACCTGTACGGCTGGCAGGCCAACGCGTCCCCTGACCGCCTCACCAAACCCCTTGTCCGCGAGGGCGGAAAACTGGTGGAAACCGACTGGGACACCGCCATGCAGCGCGTGGTGGACCGTTCCAAGGCGCTGCTCGCGGAACAGGGCCCCAGCGCCATCGGCTTCTACACCACCGGGCAGCTGTTTTCGGAGGAGTACTACACCCTGGGCGCGATTGCACACGGCGGGATCGGCACCAATCACGTGGACGGCAACACCAGGCTCTGCACGGCCACGGCGGGTGAAGCGCTCAAGGAGTCGTTCGGCTGCGACGGCCAGCCCGGCTCCTACACCGACGTCGACCATGCGGACGTGATCGCCCTCTACGGGCACAACGTGGCGGAGACCCAGACCGTCCTGTGGACCAGGATGCTGGACCGCCTGGCCGGGCCCAACCCGCCCAAGATCATCTGCGTGGACCCCCGCATGACACCCGTGGCCAAGGCTGCCACGCTGCATTTGGCCCCGCGTCCGGGCACGAACGTGGCGCTGATGAACGGCATCCTGCACGAGATCATCAGCAACGGCTGGGTGGACCACGAGTACATCAACGCGCACACCGTGGGTTTTGCCGAGCTCGAAAAAGAGGTCAAGAACTATCCGCCCGCGCTGGTGGCAGAAATCTGCGGCGTCCCCGCGGAGCTGATCTCCGAGGCCGCGAGCATCATCGGCCACGCCGAAAGGCTTCTGTCCACCGTCCTGCAGGGTTTCTACCAGTCCAACCAGGCCACCGCGGCTGCGGTCCAGGTCAACAACGTGAACATCATCCGGGGCATGCTGGGCAAGCCCGGCTGCGGCATCCTGCAGATGAACGGCCAGCCTACGGCAGAAAATACCCGGGAATGCGGGGCCGACGGCGACCTGGCCGCCTTCCGGAACTGGTCCAACGACGCACACATCAAGGACCTCGCAAGGGTTTGGAACATCGACCCTATGTCCATCCCGCACTATTCTCCGCCCACCCACGTCATGCAGATGATGCGGTACGCGGAGGACGGCTCCATTCGGATGTTGTGGGTCAGCGGCACGAACCCCGCCGTCTCGCTGCCAGAGCTGGCACGTATCCGCGGAATCCTGGAACAGGAGCGGCTGTTCCTTGTGGTCCAGGACATCTTCCTGTCCGAGACCGCCCAGCTGGCCGACGTGGTGCTCCCAGCGGCCACGTGGGGTGAGAAGACCGGTACGTTCACCAACGTGGACCGCACCGTCCACCTTTCGGAGAAAGCTGTCGACCCGCCCGGCGAGGCCCGGCCCGACCTGGACATCTTCATCGACTATGCGCACCGGATGGGCCTGCAGGACAAGGACGGGCAGCCGCTGATCAAGTGGAATGATTCCGAGTCCGCCTTTGAAGCCTGGAAGGAATGCACCCGGGGGCGGCCCTGCGACTACACCGGCATCACCTACGACAAGCTGCGGGGCGGATCCGGCATCCAGTGGCCGTGCAATGAGGAGAACCCGGACGGCACGGAGCGGATCTACGCCGACGGGAAGTTCTGGGCGCACCCGGAGTACTGCGAAACCTACGGCCGCGACCTCATCACCGGAGCACCCGTGGACCCGTCCGAGTACAAGGCCCTCAACCCGGAGGGCAAGGCCATCATCAAGGCCGCCGAGTACATGCCGCCGCACGAGCTGCCCAGCCAGGACTTTCCACTACAGCTCATCACGGGCCGCACGCTCTACCAGTTCCACACGCGCACCAAGACGGGACGGGCACCGGAGCTGAACGCGGCGGCACCGGACGTCTGGGTTGAGTTGTCAGCGGACGACGCCGGCGCGTACGGGATTGCCGAGGGCGACCTTGCGGAGGTGGCGACGCCCCGTGGTTCCGTCCGTGCCAAGGTGCGGATCAGCGGCATCCGGAACGGCGTGCTTTTCCTGCCGTTCCATTACGGCTATTGGGACACCGACGGCGGCCACCAGCCGGACGGGGCGGGCCGGGCGGCGAACGAGCTGACCATTACCGACTGGGACGCCGCGTCCAAGCAGCCCATCTTCAAGACGGCAGCTGCGCGCGTCACCAGGGTTTCCGCCGGCGACGGTCCGTCCCCGGCACCCACCACCACAGCCTCGGCTCCGGTGGGCGGTTTTCCGGAAGGGGCCTCGACCAAGGGAATTCCGTCCGCGCTGGCCGATGAGGCTCCGCAGATCGCGGGAGGTGCACGATGAAATTCGGGCTTGTACTTGAGGAAATGCACCGGTCCGAAAACGACCTGGCGCACCATTTGTTGACCATCTCCGAACGGCACAAGGTGGACCACGAGGTCTATCACCTGGCCCGGGACCTGGCGCGCTGGTCACAGCAGCATGTCCGGGACATCGCCGCCATGGGCAAGAACTACGGGCTGGACCTTGACCCTGAGCCGCGGGACGAAATGGGATTGATGGAAACCATCCGCGAAAAGGGCAGCGAAATGGTGGGCCGGCGCCCCGAGACCGGCATGCTGCTGCTGCGGGACCTCAGGGAGCTCTACCTGAAGGCCTGCGGCGTATCGGCAGACTGGGAGCTGCTGGCCCAGGCTGCCCAGGGAATGAAGGACAAGAAGCTGCTGGGACTTGCCGGGAAGTGCCACCCCCAGACCATCCGCCAGATGAAGTGGGCCAATGGCAAGCTGAAGGAATCCGCCACGCAGGTCCTGGTCAGTTAGGGGAACCCGTCAGCTGACGGACCCGGCGGCGGCCTGGCCGGCGGCGCGGGCTTCCTGCAGGTGTGCCATCAGTGCCTGCAGCTGGTCCGCACTCCAAGGAAGCGGCCGGCTCAGTTCGGCGCTGTTCCCGTTCCACATGCTGCGGGCGGCGGCTTTGGTGCCCTCGCTGCTGTGGAACCTGGAACCCAGTTCATCCCAGCGGTGAACCAGCTCCCTGGCCTCCGGGCTGTTGGCCGGGACGCCGCCGTCGACCTGGCGCAGGCCTTCGTCGACCAGGCCCACCCACTCGGTTCTTGATTGATCGGTTGTTTCTTGCCCGAGCTGGCCGCGCCGCTCGTCGAGTTCCCGTCGTTGGTCCTCGGTGAAGTAGTTCTCAAACATGTTCATCCTTTCCAAGACAGTGGTGAAGTAGGCGGGGCCGGCATCCCCGTGATCGGTAAGGCGTCCCAGCAGATCCCTGATGGTCCGCTGGAGCTGCTCCAGCTGCAGGGCTTGCTCGCCCAAGGCGTTGAGCTGGCGCAGCAACAGCCTTGGCAGCGACTCCGCGTCCCCGCCGTCGGCCCCGTCCAACGCTGCAGCGATCCCACCAAGCGGCACCCCCAGGCTCCGCAGGGTTCGGATGCCGTAGAGGCGCCTCAGGTCCTGCTCCGTGTAGCGGCGGTGGCCTGAAGAGGTCCGGACGCTTGCCCGGAGGAGGCCGATGCTTTCGTAGTGGTGCAGCGCCCTGACGGTGACGCCGGTTGCGGCAGCCAGTTCGCCAATGCTCCAGATGCGCTCGTCCCGATCTTCCATACCGCCAACCGTAGGACCTGACGCGGCGTCAGGTTCAACCTCTGCCGGCAAGCCGCCGTCCCCCTGCTAGCCCTCACATTCCTTGCAGTACTTCTTGCCGTCTTTCTCCCGCGCCAACTGGCTGCGGTGGTGGACCAGGAAGCAGGACATACAGGTGAATTCGTCTGCCTGCACCGGGACCACCTGGATGAGGAGCTCCTCGTTGGAGAGGTCAGCGCCGGGCAGCTCAAAGCTGTCCGCGAGGTCCGTTTCGTCCATGTCGGGAGCGGCCTCCCGGCGGCCGGACTTATCGGACTTGAGCTCCTCCAGGGCGACGTTCGGCTCTTCCTCGGGAGTCACCCGCGGAGCGTCGTAGTCAACTGACATGTGGTGTGTTCTCCTGTCCAGGATTCGGTGCCCAGATTGTTCTGAACAGATCCACAACGCAGGACGCGCGCAACTAATTCCCATGGCCGCGGGTGGATTTCCGAGGACCTCATTCTAAAAATGAATACGGTGGTTGGCCGCCGCGTGGTGGTGACCGCGCCCCGATCCCGGGTAGTAGGTAGACTGGTATACCTACTACCCAAGGAGTCCCGTGACTGCTGCAGGCGTTCCGGTCACCCCTTCCACCGGCGTTGCGGCACGGCCGCGGCGCCCCGCCCGGGAGCTGCTGCTTGAGGCGGCTGCCCGCCTTTTCTATGCGAACGGCGTGGCCGCTACCGGAATCGATACCATCACCGCCGAAGCGGGCGTTGCCAAGAAGAGTCTCTACAACAACTTCAGCTCCAAGGCAGACCTGGTGGCGGGTTACCTCGAAGCCCGGCACGGGGAATGGCTGGGGCTCTACCGCAAGAGGCTGGAATCGGCCCACACCCCGCGTGAACAGGTGCTGGCAATCTTCGATGCGTACCTGGACCACGCCAACGTCGCATACCAGCACGGGTTCCGGGGCTGTGGGCTCCTCAATGCCGCAGCGGAGCTGCCCGCCGGGGATCCGGGCAGGGTCGCGGTGCGCCGCCACAAGGAGGAGGTGCAGCAACTCCTCGCGGAAAATGTGGCCACCCTGCTGCCCGGACAGCAGGAACGGACGCGGGTAACCGCCGCTCACCTGGCGTTCCTGCTCGAAGGCGCCATGGCCAGGGCAGGCCTGGAAGGAACCGGCGCACGCCTGAAGGAGGCGCGGCACATCGCCGGGCAACTGCTGGATGCCCTGTGAGCGGCAGGCAAAACCACCCGAAGGCCCAACTCTGGGGTGCCCTGGCCGTAGTGGCCGCATCGGTCCTCTGGGGCACCACTGGTACCGCTGCTACTTTCGCCCCAGGCGTGAGCCCGCTGGCCATCGGCGCTGCGGCGATGGGCCTGGGCGGTTTGCTGCAGGCCCTTTACGCGGCCCGTCATTTAGCGCGCCATTCGGCCGCCCTGCTGGAGCGGTGGCGCCTGGTGTCGCTTGGTGCGGTGGCCGTGGCTGTCTACCCGTTGGCCTTTTACACCTCGATGCACCTGTCCGGCGTAGCCGTGGGAACCGTTGTCTCTATTGGCTCCGCTCCGGTGGCGGCGGCCCTCATCGAACGCTTCGGGGACCGGAAACCCCTGAGCCGGCAATGGGTTCTCGGAGCCCTATTGGGAGTCGGCGGGGCGGCTTTGCTGTCCTTCGCCGGGCACGCACCGGCGGAATCAGCCTCCACAGGGGCGGGCGGCGATCCGTGGACCTCGACGGCGGGCATCCTCCTGGGGCTGCTGGCCGGCAGCACCTATGCCCTGTACTCCTGGGCCGCCCACCGGCTGACCGGCCAAGGGCTCACCGCCAGGGCCGCCATGGGTGCGGTGTTCGGGCTGGGCGGGCTCCTCTTGATGCCGGTCCTCGCGGCAACGGGCGGCCCGCTGCTGGAGTCCTGGCGCAGCGTCGGTGTGGGTGCCTACATGGCGGTGGTCCCGATGTTTGCCGGGTACCTTTTGTTTGGCTGGGGCCTTGCGCAGGTCGGGGCGAGCACAGCCACCAGCATTTCCCTGCTCGAAACGGTCGTGGCCGCCGTCCTGGCGGTGCTCGTGGTGGGCGAACGGCTTCCGGCACTTGGCTGGCTTGGCGCCGCCGTTGTCCTGGCCAGCCTGTTCATCCTCACGCCGCGGCGGAAGAGGCCCCGCCCGGGGCCGGGGCGCGTTGGACCAAAACTGTCAGCCGGTGGGCTGGCGCCCAGCGCTTCGGGCCAGCACAGTGGGGCCCAGCAGCAGGCAGGCGCCGAGCCCCAGCAACAGAATCCCTAGCACCACCGCTCCGGGCGCAGGGAGCCCCGCCCCGGCGATGATGAGCACCACGCCGATCAGGGCCGCTGCCATTCCAGGGAACAGTCCGGAGGGAAAACGGCGTGCGGGATAGCCGGACAGCAGCTCCATGGCCAGGTGGGGATCATCCGCGATCAGTCCCAGTTCCAGTTCCTTGAGCAGGCGTCGTTCCTCATCGGACATCGGCATGGCAGGCCCCTGTTTCCCTGGGAGGCGGTATCGATATTGACCGTAGGAGTGTTCTACCGGTTAGTCAATAGCACCAGAGGCAGTGAGCCGGGCCCCCGCGCGCCGGTGTTACCCGGCCACGTCGTAGCGCAGTTCATCCCCCATTACCCGCACGCCCTTGGTGGGTACATGCGGAACCGCCTTGCCCGGCGGCATCAGGTGCTCGACGGGCAGGCCGGCCAGCAGGAGGCAATGATCGGAAATGAGCCGGCGGTGGCAGCGCCACCAGACTGTTTCGCTGCACATGATCGCGGTCCGCGCCGCCTGCGAGCCGGCAACGAGTTCTGCAGCGGCGGCCAGGAAGTCCCCTGTGCGCATGTAACCGGCGTAGGCGCGGAACGATTCGTTCCGGAGGGCAGTATCGGGTGAGTCCGGGAGCAGCTTCCGGAACCCGCCCAGCCGTTTCTCCCAGCGGTAGCCGATGCCCGCGTCGGGCAGCCATTCCGCCATCATGTCCTTGCCGAAGTGCGGATGCTTGCGGCTGCCGGGCCCAATCCGCACGTCCACCAGCGATGTCACCCCCGCGCTCCCCAGCAGCGCGGTGAAGTCCGCCTGGGAGGCGGTGCCGTGACCTACCGTGAACAGGGTTTCCATCCCAGCCATCATAGGCAGGCGGATGGCGAGGGATCAGGCAGGCTGTGGCAGGCAGGGTACGACGGCGGCCGGCGGCTATGCGGTTCGCCGCTCCTTGGGTGCCGTCCCCGCCAACCCGGCTACCGCCGTCGTAGTTCCGCGAACTCGATCGAGGGGACAATGGCGCCCGCGTCCCGCTCCACGAAGTTGGTGCCCGGCGGCACCAGGTCGTCGATGGCGTCCAGGACGGACTCGCCCAGCCGGACGTCCGCGGCGCGGAGGTAGGCGGAAAGGTGTTCCTCGCTGCGCGGGCCGATGATCACGCTGCTGATGGCGGGATGGGTCAGGGCAAAGCCCACGGCCAGGTCCACCAGGGACAGTTCCAGCTTGTCCGCCAGCCGGGCCAACGAGTCCGCGGCAAGCAGTTTCCGCTCGCTGGAGGGCCCGGAGATGTCGTACCGGCCCGGAAGCGTGTGGACCCGGGTGGGCGGCTGGCCGGATTCCAGGACGAAGCTACCGGAGAGCCAGCCACCCGCCAGCGGGCCGTAGGCAAGAACCCCCAGCCCGTACTGCTGGGCAATGGGCAGGACGTCCCGCTCGTTGCCGCGGACCAGCATGGAGTACGGGACCTGGTTGCCCAGTGGCGGGATCAGGTGGTTGGTGGTAGCCAGCCACTGTGCCTCCACAAGCTGCGCGGGGGTGAACACCGAGGTGCCGTAGTAGAGGATCTTGCCCTGGCGAATCAGGTCATTGAGGGTGGTGATGGTTTCCAGGACGTCGGTGTTGTAGTCCGGCCGGTGCGCCTGGTAGAGATCGATCCGGTCTGTCTGAAGCCGGCGCAGGCTGCCCTCCACGGCCTGGGTGATCCAGCGCCGGGAGTTCCCGGAGTGCGCCGGATTGGGGCTCATCTGGCCATGGAACTTGGTGGCCAGGAAGACCTCGTCCCGGCGGCCGCGGAGCGCCCGGCCCACCACCTGTTCAGACTCGCCCTGGGAGTAGACGTCCGCTGTGTCGATCGCCGTGATGCCGGCGTCCAGCGCGGCATGGATGATGCGGATGCTCTCCTCCGCGCCGGTGGGGGCGCTGTGGCTGCCGGTTCCTTCGCCGAAGTTCATGGTGCCCAGGGCGAGGGGACTGATGGGGGTTCCCGACCTGCCGAACACCCGCAGTTCGCTGAGGCTCATCCGCGGTCTCCTCCATCTGGTTGCCATGCCTTGGGTCGTCACGACGCTACACAGATTCCGCAGGCCGCTGCAGAATGCCGCCTTAGTCCTTCGCTTTTCGTCGCAGAGAGTAACGCAGGCAGCGGTAATGACGTTTTATGGCGCGCATGCGGTGGGGAAGAGCGCCTATATTGAGGCATGAGCACCCCTACAAGTGGCGATGAGTTCGTCCAACTGCACGACCTCATCATTGGCAGCAGCAACGTGGCTGACTTCCTGACTGAGCTCTCCACGGTGGCCGCTTCAACGCTCAGTGAATCTGCTGGTGTCTTGATCGAGTGCGGGGTGACGCTCCGGCGCCGCAAGCGCACAGCCACCATTGCCGGCAGCAGTGAACGGGCCGTCGTCCTGGACAAGCTGGAACAGGTTCTGGGGGACGGGCCGTGCATCGCATCACTGGACGCCATGAAGCCGATGGTCCTGTCCGATGTGCGAACCGATACCCGTTGGCCCGCGTACCAGATAGTCCTGGCCGAGAACGGCTGCCGCAGCGCTCTTGGCGTTCCGCTTGCCCTTGATGAGCATCAGTCGGCCGCCCTGAACTTCTTCGCAGCGGAGCCGGATGTGTTTGGCCCCGATGTCGTGCACCGTGCCGAAGGGTTCGCGGACCTGGCCGGACGGGCGTTGCGGCTGGCGCTCCGGATTGCGGACGCCCAGAACCTGGCGGATGACCTGAAGTCAGCGATGGAAAGCCGCACCACCATCGACATGGCCTGCGGGGTGATCATGGCGCAGAACCGGTGTTCCCAGGAGGAAGCCATGGCCCTCCTCACCAAGGCGTCCAGCCACCGGAACCAGAAGCTGCGGGACCTGGCCGGCGAGATCATTGGCCGCGTCAGCGACGGCGCGGTGAACACGCACTTCGATCCGTAATTCGCTGCACCTGTCCCGACCCGCCTGTCCCGACCTGCGTGCACCTGTCCCGACCCGCCTGCATGCAGCCCGGGTTTCGCCTCTGAGCAGCCCTGCAATAATCTGAACCAACGGTTGTGCATGGGGTGTCACCGCCCGGGTACAACCTGAGCAGCACTGTAAGTTCCGGGACCATCACAGACGAGGCGGACACCCATGACGGCTTCAGACCAGCAGCACGCACCACGGCCAGCTATGCCCGCCGACCCTCCCGCCGCTGCCCCTGAACCCGTGGATCCGCACCTGCTGCAGCAACTGGCCGACGCGCACGGCGTGGGCACCTCCTTCCAGGGCTGGGACGGGCTCCCGCATTCCGTTGCGGAATCGACGTTGGTCAAGGTGCTAGCCGCCCTGGGCGTTGACGCCCACACCAACCGGCACATCGAGGCTGCCCTGGCCGAGGCGGATCTTGCGCCCTGGCGGCGGATGCTGCCGCCCGCCGTCGTCATCAAACAGGGCGAGCCCGCGCAGGTTCCGGTTCACGTCCGGGACGGGGCCACAACCCGCCTGACCATCACCCTTGAAGGGGGCGCAGGGTCCCGGGAGGCCCTCCAGCAGGACGTCTGGGTGCAGCCCCGGGAGGTCGACGGCGTTTCCACGGGACGTGCCACGTTCTCCCTTCCCCAGGACCTGCCGTTGGGCTGGCACACCCTCCACGCGGAGTCGGAGGGCGCCACTTCCACCGCAACCCTGGTGGTGACGCCCGCGCGGCTGGCCACTGCCAAGCCGCTGGAGGAGCGTCGCGGCTGGGGCCTGGCCACGCAGTTGTACTCCGTCCGCTCAAAACGGTCGTGGGGCATCGGTGACTTCGCCGACCTGGCGGACCTGGCCGCCATCAGTGGGGCCCGCGGCGCCGACTACGTCCTGGTCAACCCGCTGCACGCGGCGGAGCCGGTTCCGCCGGTCCAGCCCTCGCCCTACTCGCCGTCCACCCGGCGGTTCTTCAACCCGCTGTACATCCGCATCGAAGCCGTCCCGGAACTGGCCTACCTGCGCCCACGGAAAAGGGCGGCGCTGGAAAAACTCCACGAGGAAGTGGCAGGGTTGAACAAGGAAGGCGCCCGGCTGGACCGCGACGCGGTGTACGCGGCGAAGCTGCAGGCGCTGGAGATGCTCTACCACACCCGCCGATCACCGGCCAGGCAGGCCGCCTTCGATGAGTTCTGCCGCCTCTCCGGCAAGGGGCTGGAGGATTTTGCCCTCTGGTCAGCCATCCGGGAGGACCTCCCGCCGGGCGACCCGCTCTGGAAGGACCCTGCGTATGCCATCGGCACACCGGAGGCGGAAGCGCTCCGGGAGAAGCTGGCGGACCGTATAGGGTTCCACCGCTGGCTGCAATGGATCTGCGATGAGCAGCTGGAGAACGCCCAGCGCACCGCGCTGCAGTCCGGAATGCGCCTCGGCGTGGTGCACGACCTCGCCGTCGGCGTGGACCACAGCAGCGCCGATGCCTGGACGCTGCGCGGCGTGCTGGCCCCGGACACCAGCGTGGGCGCCCCGCCGGACATGTACAACCAGCAGGGCCAGGACTGGGGGCAACCGCCATGGCACCCCACGCGGCTGGCGGAGGCCGGCTACCAGCCGTTCCGCAACATGCTGGCCAACGTGCTCCGGCACGCCGGCGGCATCCGGGTGGACCACATCCTGGGCTTGTTCCGGCTGTGGTGGATTCCCATGGGGAACGCCCCGGGAGACGGTGCCTATGTCCGCTACGACCACGAGGCCCTGATCGGCATCCTTGCCCTTGAGGCACACCGGGCCGGTGCCGTGGTGATCGGCGAGGACCTGGGCACCTTCGAGCCGTGGGTGCGTGATTACCTGGCGGCACGCGGCATCCTGGGCACGTCCATCCTGTGGTTTGAGTACGACGGCGATTCACCCCTTGCGCCGGAAAAGTACCGCACGCAGGCGCTGGCCAGCGTGAACACCCACGACCTCCCGCCCACGGCTGGCTACATTGCCGGGGACCACGTGGGGCTCCGGAGCCGGCTGGGGCTGCTGGAACGCTCCGAGTCCGAAGAGCGGGCGGAGCACAATGCATCGCTGGAGAAGATGTTCGCCCTGCTGCGGGAGCGCGGTTACCTTGCCGAGGGCAGTGCCATTGACGGGGCCCGGCCCACAACCGAGGAGCACACCATCGAGGCGCTGCATCTCCTGCTGGCCCAGGCGCCGTCGGTGCTGCTGGGTGTGGCCTTGGTGGACGCGGTGGGGGAGCGGCGGGTCCAAAACCAGCCCGGCACCACGGAGGAGCTGTACCCCAACTGGCAGGTTCCGCTCGGCGGCCCGGACGGAAGGCCGGTCTACCTCGATGACCTTCCCGGCAACAAACGGTTCAATTCCCTGCTCGCGGCGGTCGAGGGAGCAATGCACCGCCGATAATTGGCACCGCCCCTAACCGGACATGAAAAAGCCGTGGCCCCGCCGCTCCTGGAAGCGGCGGGGCCACGGTTTTCGTTTCCGGGGCTAACCCCGGCCCGCGGTGATCACGTGCGTGAAGTGGTCGTACCGGAAGGTGACCGGGCCGCCGTCGTGCTCAAAGGCGATGTTGGCGCCCGGGGATGCCCCGCCCGCCCCGTAGCTCACGTCCCATGACTTGTTCAGCGCGGCCTTGAACTCGTAGCTTCCCGCCGGCAGGTCCGGGACCGTCAGCTTCCAGACCAGGACCGCCGGATCCAGCACCAGCTGGGCCTGCGTGCAGGAGGGCTCCCAGTCGCTTGCGCAGCCGAGCTCGCTGTCCATGCTTCCCGCTGCCGCCACCGCGGCCGGTTGCTGCGCCGCGTACACGGCGCTGAGCACGTGCGTGCTGTTGTCGTAGCGGAAAGTGACGCGGCCGCCGGGATGGTCCAGCACAATGTTCTGGCCGTTGAGCTGGCCGTCCGCGCCGTAGTTCTCGTCCCAGCCGCCGTTGAGCGCAGCCTTGTACTCATACTTCCCGGCCGGCAGGTCTACGGTCAGCCGCCAGATCCGGTCCGCCGGGTCCAGCACCATCTTCGCCTGCGGGCAGGCCGGGTCCCATTGCGCGCTGCACCCCAGTGCCTGGTTGAGCGAGCCGGCAACGGTCACTGAGTCGGGCTGGGGCGCCTGGCCCACCGTGACGGTCCTGGTTTCGCTGGTGACGCTGAAGCCGGCGCCCGCCATGGCAGCCCGGTACTGGACTTTGGTGCCGTCGGCGAGCCCGGTTACGTCATCGATTGCCGTGTACACGGGCGACGACGAGTCGCTGCCCACCGCGGCCCAGTCCCCGCCGTTGACGCTGCGCTCGAAGGACACCACATGGCTGGCCTTCTCCGGATCGGCGGTGGCGCTCAGCTCGACCTTGCCCTCCACGCTGCTGCCCTCGGTGGGCTTCTGCAGGGTTAGGACGGGCGCCGGGACGCTTGCCGATTGGCTCTGGCTCGTGGCAGTATGCCCGCCGTTGTCCAGCACGGTGGCGCGGTACTCCAGCGGAGTGCCTGCGTCCAGCGCCGCCACGTCGTGGAAGACCTGGTACGGCGCGGTGTCGTCGGTACCGATCTGCTGCCACTGTCCGCCTGCCGTCCTTGCTTCAAAGGTGACCTCGTAGAACGAAGTACCGTCGACGTCGGCCGTCACGTTGATGCGCCCGTTGTCACCCTGGGCGGCGGCCGGCTGCTGCAGGGCGACGGCGGGGGCTGCTTTGGAGTGCGAAATCCGGCCGGAGGATTCGTAGACGACGGCGGAGAGCGGTGGCACGGTGACGGCCAGTTTGGCGTCGTCTGACGTCTTCACCTCGTCTGCGCCCTGGCCATAGATGCGGGTGTAGCTGCGCTTGGCGATGTAGGTGGGAACCTGCGCCGTCTGCGGCTGGGCGCTGTTGTTCAGGGCCACCACGTATTCGCGCTGGTCCTGCACATCGGTGCGGGAGAAGGCGTAGATGCCCGGCCCGTCTGAGGCGTAGCGGTGCTGGTGGGCGCCGTTGCGCAGTGCCGGGTGCTCCTTGGTGAGGGTAGCCAGCTCCTTGATCTTGGCATACAGGGGGTGGCCCGGGTTGAAGTTGTCGGTGGCGTGGGTGGCGTCCGTGCCCAGCAGGTCGTCGTCAAGGTACTCGGGCACCTTGCTGGCGAAGAGGGTCTGACGCGCGTCCTGGTCGCCGCCCGGTCCGGTGAAGCCCTGCTCGTCGCCGTAGTAGACCACCGGGTTGCCGCGGGAGAAGTACATCAGCTCGTGGGCCAGTTCATCCCGGGCCACCTTCTCGGCATCGGTGGCGGCAGGGTTGTCCTGGGCAATGAAGCTGCCGATGCGGCCCATGTCGTGGTTGCCCAGGAAGGTGGGCAGCTCGTAAACGTTGGAGTCGGCGTCGGTATACCAGTCATCACCCGCGAAGAAGGTCTGCAGCGCCCGGGCGTCCTGGCTCTTGGAGGCGAAGTTGCGGGCGGCGTCCTGGAAGGGGAAGTCCAGGACCGCCTGCATCTTGTTGCGGGTGGTGAACTGCGAGGTGAAGCTCTTGCTGGTGTCGAAGACCTCGCCGAACATGAAGAATTCGTCCTTGCCGTGTTCCTTGGCGTAGCTGAGGACATTGGGGCCGAATTCCTGCCAGAACTCGTTGTTGACATGCTTCATGGTGTCGATCCGGAAACCGTCCACGCCGAAGTCGCCGATCCAGGACTTGTAGATGTCCTCCATGCCGTGCACCACTTTCGGGTTCTCGGTGAAGAGGTCGTCCAGGCCGTAGAAGTCCCCGTACATGGAGTCCTCACCAGTGAAGGTGGTGTCGCCGCGGTTGTGGTAGAGCGTGGGGTCGTTCAGCCAGGCGGGAACCTTGAGGTTTTCTTCTCCGGGGGCCAGGACCGGCTTGTAGGGGAATGAGGTGTTCGCGTCCAGCTTCGGGAAGGTTCCGGTGCCGGCATAGTCGCGGTCGTCGAACGCTTCGCCGAAGGCCGTCTTGTAGGGGACGGCGTCCTTTGACACGTAGCCCTTGCGGTCGCCTTCCTGGTAGCCGATAACGTCCGCTGTGTGGTTGGTGATGATGTCGAAGTACACCTTCATGCCGCGGGCATGGGCCTCGTCAATTAGGCCCTTGAGTTCGTCATTGGTGCCAAGGTGCGGATCGATTTGGGTGAAGTCGGTGACCCAGTAGCCGTGGTAGCCGGCCGACTTGTCCTCCGGCTGGACTGCCTTGTTCTTGAAGCTGGGGGTCAGCCAGATCGACGTGGTGCCGAGGCCCTGGATGTAGTCGATCTTGCTGCGCAGGCCGGCCAGGTCACCGCCGTTGTAGAAGCCCTTCTTGGTGGGGTCGAAGCCTGAAACCATGGGGTCGGGGCCAAGGCCGCCCTGGTCGTTGGCGGTGCTGCCGTTGCTGAACCGGTCCGCCATGACGAAGTAGAAGTTCTCGTCAGTTACCGGGCCGCGGAGCGAGTGGAGGCCGGACACGGACCCGTTGCCTTTTATGCCGGTGCCGTTGGAACCAGCGCTGTTGGTGCCGGGGCCATCCGGACTCGGCACGGCATGGGCCGGGAGGATTGCAACGGAGAGGGCGAGGCCGGCTGCCAGGAGGCCGGCTGCCGATCGGGCGGCGGCGGCACGTGCGCAGGTTCGCCGGCCGGGGGCGGATTGTGTTCCTGCCGGCATTGCCGGCAGTTGGGCGCGTGGGGGCGCGCCGGGAGGGATGCGGAATAACAAGGGTGAGACCTTCCTGGGAAGCAGCGCTGCTGTACAGGCTTGCCGTTGACATGGGGATGCGGCAGGAGGGTGCACAAGACAGCACACTGTCGTGTGAACCGAGTCACAACTGTAAGCGCTTGCACTGGATTACTCCAGTGTTTAGGGAAGGTCAGTTAGGTTGGGGCTGCCCGGCGCTCTAGCTGGCAGTGGCAGGAGTGGTTGCAGGCCCGGTTGCAGGCACCAGGGCCGTGGGCGATGGGGTGGGCAGGTTATGCAGCATCGGGCCTGGGAGGCCGGTGGCAGGATCCAACTCGAAGGTGGCGATGTTGTCCGACCGTTCGTGGGCCACGTGCAGCCAGCTTCCCCGGACCAGGTGGTGCCGCGGCCAGTTCCCGCCGCTGTCGATGTCCTTGACGGGGATCAGATCGGTGCCGTCTGCTGCAACTTCCAGGACGCTGATGACGTTCGAGCCCCTGACGCCGGCGTAGGCAAAGTTTCCCTGCGGGTCAAGGCAGATTTCGGCGGCGGAGTCGCCTTCCTGGCTGCCGCCCGCCGTTGCCGGTCCACGGAATACCAGTTCATAGGTGCCCGCTTCGGGGCGGACCACGAAGACTTCCACGGAGTATTCAGACACGATGAGGACGCTGCCGGAGGGGTGCTCCACCATGTGGCGGGGGCCGCTGCCGTAGGGGAGGACCACCTCGTGGTCGGCCACCAGTCCGGTTCCCGGCTCGTAGTTCCAGATGCGGAGGGTGTCGTGGCCCAGGTCCGTGGTCATGACGCGGCCGTCACGCAACATAAGGCTTGCGTGGGCCCGGCTTTGCCTCGGGTTTCCAGGAGAAAGGGCGCTGTGGGGGTCAACCGACGCTGCAGCGGGGAACCGACCGGTCATGCCGCCGTCGGCATCCAACTCGTAGAGGAGGACCTGACCGTCGCCCCAACACGCGGCGGTGACAAAGCGGCCGCCGGGGTCGACGGCAACGTGGCAGGTGGCTTCACCGGCAGCCTGTGGTTCCCCGTACGGTTCCAGGCCGAAGTCCCCCAGTCGCCGGTACGCTTGCACCTTCCTGCGCTGCTCGGCCGCCGCGTACACCACTGGCAGTTTGGGGTGCACCGCCACAAACGATGGCGACTGGGCCTCCACTGCCGTCCCTAACCATTCGAGGCTTCCGTCCTGGTGCGCGCGGGCGGCACCGATGCCGTCCGCGCGGCCGCCGCCGTCGGGAGTATAGGTGCCGATCCAAATGATGTTGCTGGCTGCCCCGTTGGTCATAGTTCCATCCTGCCAACAGTTGGCCACTATTTCCTGATACCAGGCCGCCGATTAGCATGGGATTTCCGACAGCGGCAAAGGAGGTGGGTGGCATGACGACTGCATTCATCTCGATCGTGCCATCCCTGCGCCGTTCGGAGAACTGGGCCTAGCCGGCGTGGAGTTGCCCGCAGCCTCACCGGAGAGCGCCGCTCTGCTTCCTCCTAAATCGCGGGCTGTTCACACCCTGTCCACATCACCTGGCTTCGACCATGTCGTCTCCCTGCTGCGGTCGGTGGGTTGTGTGTTTGCTGAAGAGGAAGCCGCGCTCCTGTTTGCCGAGGCGACCACCACCACGGAACTTTCCCGGAATATCCAGCGCCGGATGGAGGGGGTTCCCTTGGAGCACATCTTGGGCTGGGTGGATTTTGCAGGTGCCCGGGTTTCGGTTGAGCCCGGCGTTTTCGTGCCACGGCGCCGCACGGAGTTGCTGGTGCGCGAAACCTTGAGCGTGCTGCGGGACGATTCGCTGCCGGCATCCCCGGTTGTGGTCGACCTCTGTTGCGGTTCCGGTGCGGTGGGAGCTGCCATTCTCCGTCAAGCCCCGCAGGCGGAGTTGCATGCGGCGGATATCGAGCCGGCAGCGGTGCGGTGTGCCCGGCGTAACTTGGAACCCCGCGGTGGCCGGGTGCATGCCGGGGATTTGTTCGAGGCTCTTCCACTTGGACTGCGTGGCCGGATCCGGATCCTGACTGTTAATGCTCCATATGTGCCCACGGTAGCCATCCGCACCATGCCGCCGGAAGCGCGCCTTTATGAACCTGCGGTTTCACTCGACGGCGGTCCTGATGGCCTGGACTTCCACCGACGGATTGCTGCTGAAAGCATCCGATGGCTGGCTGCAGGCGGTCATGTCCTCATCGAAACCAGTAGGCGGCAGGCAGCCGGCACCTCCGAAATCCTGGCCGCAGCCGGGTTCGCCATACGGACGGCTCGTGCGGAGGAACTGGATGGGACCGTGGTTATCGGACGCCCGATTCCGGCGCGTATGCGGCGTTAGGTCTCACCGTTCCAGCACAGTCCAGACCGAGACCCGTCAATACGAGGCGGCGTTAGCTTCCCGCCTTTAAGCTCAGTGCCAGACCAAGGAGCCGTTCAAATCCTGGACGGCATTAGCTTCTCCCTTTGCAGCTTAGCCTCACACAGAGAACCACCCAATCAAAGGCGGAAGGAGGCCCAACTGTTCGTACGCGCCCATCAGAATGGATCTTCCATGACGGCCTGGCCACCGCCGCGAGGTGGGGGCCAACCAACCGACGACCGAAGTAGCGCGGGAACTGCTTTGGGCAGGTTTCATTTGTGTGGGTGGGGTGGTGGTTTGAAGTAGTGGTTTTGTTGGGGTGTTTGGTTGGGGTCGAGGTGGGGTGGGGGGATAAAAGTGGGTGTGTGGTGGACGGTGGTGATGGTCCATTGTTCTTTGTGGATGAGGTGGTGGTGGTGGCTGCAGAGCAGGACGCCGTTGTTGATGGTGGCGGGTCCTTCGTGTGACCAGTAGGTGATGTGGTGGGCTTCGCACCAGGGGGCGGGGATGGTGCAGTTGGGGAAGGCGCAGCCTTGGTCGCGGGCGGTGAGGGCCAGGCGTTGGGCGGGGGTGAAGAGGCGGGTTTTGCGGCCGAGGTCGAGGATTTCGCTGTTGGTGCCCAGGAGGGCGGGGATGATGTCGGCGTCGCAGGCAGTTTTGCGCAGGGTGGCGGCGGCGACGGGCCCGGTGAACATGAACGTGCCGGTCCCGGTTCCTGTCCCGGCGCCTGTACGTGCCGCTGTCCCGGTGGTTGTGTTCGTTCCGGGTTCTGCTGTTGTTGGTCCTGATTTTCCGGCGGGGGTGGTGGCGTTGGCTGGGAAGAGGTCTTGGTAGTGGATGGTGGCGATGATTTGGGGTCGGTTGCCGCCGGTGGTGGGCAGGGTGTTGGTGGTGAGGGCGGCTTTGGCGGCGGTGACCAGGCCGTCGAGTTGTTTTTGGGCGCGGGTGCGCCGGTCCAGGTCCGGCAGGTTGGTGGGCTCTGTTGCGCTGCCCGCTGCCGTGCTCCCCTCGGTGCCTGTGCCCGTGCCCGTGCCTGTGCAGCCTTCAGTTCCCGTGCCCGCCCTGTCGGCTGTGTCATTCCCTGTGCTTGGGCTGGTGTTGCCGGTGGTGGTGCGGGGGTTGGTGGCGGTGTTCATGACGGTGAGGAGGTGTTCGTATTGGTCGGTGGTGGCGAAGATTTCGAGGTGGTGCAGGCCGTGGCGGGGTTTGCGGATGAAGGCGCCTTGGGTGTGGCGGAGGGCTTCTTCGATGGGTTCGGTGCCGTCGGCGTCGATGGTGTCGGTCCAGCGTTGGGCCAGGCGGGTGAGGAAGTCGGGGTCGGTGGTGGTGGCGGCTGTGGTGAGGTGGTGTTCGATCCGGTCCAGGGTTTCCGGGGTGGTGTGGTGGTGGAGCCGGTCCAGGGTGGCGGTGATGATGGTCGCTGCGTGTGAGGACACCGCCGGGCCCGGCCCGGTTTCGATGGTGGTCCCCTCGACGGTGGTTGCGGTTTCGGTGTTGTTCCCGGTGGGGGTGAGGGCGGCGGCGAGGTGTGGCCGGGTTGGTGGGAGTGGTTCGCCGGTGAGGCTGGTGCCGGGCAGGACGTGGTGGGCGAGGGTGAGGCGGCGGCGGGCTTCGCGGATGGGGATCTGCAGGCGCAGGCGGAGGAACTCTGCGGTGTTCCGGCACCCATCATCGGCCGGGGAGACCACCAGTGGGCGGCCGGGCCTGGAGGGTGGGCCGGGCCAGTTGGCGTCGGTTTCGCGCACCGAACCGGTTCCGGTGAGTGTCCCGGTCACGCACGCCGCCACGGTCTGGTCCAGGGCGCCGGTGCTGGGGGTGTCGGTGTTCACGGTTCCAACACTGTTGGCGTCCGACCCGGTGATCCAGCCCGTGGACCGGCCTGCGGAGGACGAGGCTGCGCGGGACTGGGCTGCGCGGGACCGGCCTGCCCGGGTTTTGGCGGCTGCGGCGTCGTTGATGGCTTGGGTTCGGGCCCGGTCCACAGCCCCGGCTGCGAGGAGTTGGAGGTACTCGATGGAGCGGGCAAGGCCCTCGACCCGTGCGGCGAAATCTGCAGCTTCGGCATGGCTGGCGGTTGCCAGCAGGCCGGCGGCGGCCAAGGCCGCGGCTGCCAGCTGTGCGCCCAGCCCGTCCAACACGTCCTGCTCACCGGGCCCCGAAGCTGATGGCTGCACAGGTTCCTCGCTGGGGACCGGGTGAAGGTGGGCCGGGCGCGGCAGCCGACAGCCGGCGTCGTACGCCCTCCCAAGATCTTCCCCAATGGCCTCCATGACCCCACTCTGCCAGCCACCACCGACAATCAAGAGACCCCAAAACCCCTATGTGGAAAACATGGAGTTACGGCAGCGTCCGGGAATCTTTTCCGGAAGGTGCTGGATTAAACACTGCCGGCCGCCGCGTCCCCCAAGGATCGCGACGGCCGGCAAGGCGATTCAGTTGTAGCACAAAGCCTGCTCAGTCCCATGTCAAGCGGCGGTGACCGAGTAATGAAACGGGAATCAGGCCTTTGCGCCGGTCCCATCGGAGGTACCAAGATTGGTGGTTTCCGGGTGGGTGCTGTGCGCGGGGATGTGGTCTTCGCCAAGGCCGCCCGCGGCTGTTGTAGAGGTACCAGTGGAGGTACCGGCAGAAGTACTGGCCGCAGCGGAAGAGTCGCCGCTGGACGAGCCATCCCGGTTCACGGCAGAACCAAGCACTGTCCCTGCCCTGCGTGCGGCTTCGCCTAGCTGGCCCGCCACTTCAGGTGCTTTTTCCTTGATGGCCTCCGTAGCTACGGAAACTTTGTCCTGGACCGGCTTGCTGTCCCAGACGCCGGCCGCACGGGCCTTCAGCTTGTCGTAAGCAGCACGGCCTGACCGCGAGCCGAGGACATAGCCGACGGCAACGCCTACACCCAAAAGAAGCTTGTTTTTCACGATGAACTCCTGCTCTGCGAGAAGGTTGTCAGTCCCGGCGGAGGAGCCATGATGGCCCCTGCCGGAGAAAGTGAAAGCCGGCCCGGGGATGGTGTCCCCAGGCCGGCTTCCTGGCGTTTGCAGTTATTAGCCGCGTGCGCCGCGCTTGGTGACCATGCCGTAGATCGCAAGAACGATCAGCGAGCCAACAATGGCCAGCAGCCAGGTCTGCAGCGAGAAGAACTCCTGCAGTCCGCCGCCGAACAGGGCGCCACCGATCCAACCACCGAGCAGTGCGCCTACGACGCCCAGCACCATGGTGATGATCCAGCCGCCACCCTGACGTCCCGGAAGGATTGCCTTAGCAATCGCGCCGGCGATAAGTCCGAGAATCAGAAATGCAATAAATCCCATTTGTCGCTCTCTTCCAAAGTAAAGGAGGCCCCCATGTTCGGGAGGCACTTCGTCCTTCTGGCTCAATAGTAATCATGCTTACTATCTTTTTGCCAACCCTGTTTTAGGAAAAAAGTGCTGTTTAGGGGCTCTTCGTGGTTGGTGGGGAATTGAGTTCGTGTCGTTGAAGACAAGAGGGCCCGTGGCCCTGCTGGGATGAGTGTGTCTAGCATTCAACCTGGAACAGGACCACGAGCCTTTGAACGAGCCTACCGGGGTCGCAGCCGACGCTGCCACTATCCTCTTCAACCTGCCCGACTACCATGTCATCTCCACCACCATCACTGCCGGCCGGAGGCAGGTCATCGTTGAAACGGACCAGCTACCGGGCTGCCCGAGCTGCGGGGTCATCGCTTCCCGGCGGAAAGAGCGCCGCCTTCAACGGCTCCGTGATATTCCTGTCGCCGGGCCCGTGGAGGTCCTCTGGTCCAAGTACCGCTGGTACTGCGAGGAACCGGCCTGCGACCGGCTCTCGTTCTTCGAATCCACGCCCCAGGTCCCGCGCCATGCCCGGTCCACGAGCCGCCTTCGGGACCAGCTCGTGGACGCCGTCATCCGCTCCGGCCGGGCCGTCTCGGAGACCGCTGCCGGCTTCTCCGTGTCCTGGTGGATGGTCCGGGCTGCGGTGACCGAAGCCTGCCTGCTGCGGTTGCCCGACGTGGACAAGCTCAGCCCGCGGATGCTCGGCATCGACGAACACCGGTTCCGGTCCGTGCGCTACTTCCAGGACCCGTCAACGAAGGCGTGGACCCGGTTCGAACCCTGGATGACAACCATCGTTGATCTCGACACCGGCCAGGTCCTCGGTGTCGTCGACGGGCGGGACCACAAGGGCGTCGGGGACTGGCTGTTCGCCCGGCCCCTGGAGTGGCGCCTGGCCGTGCAGGTCGTCGCGATCGACCCCTCGGCGGCATTCCGTAAAGCGCTCCGGATGTGGCTGCCGCGCACGGCAGTCGCCGTTGATCATTTCCACCTGATCTCCCTGGCGAACCAGGCCATGACGGAGACCCGGCAGAACCTCTCGCAACAGGTCAAGGGCCGCCGCGGCCGGGCCATCGACAAGGCCTGGGCCCACCGCATGCTGCTCCTCCGGGGCGGCGACACCCTCAGCTGCAGGGCCGGCCGCCGACTCGAGGAAGTATTCACCCTGGACGATCCCACAGGAACCCTCCAGGCTGTTTGGAACGTCAAGGAACAACTCCGGGCACTACTCCGCACCGGCTCGCTCGAAGACGCCGCGACGGCCAAGACGGTACTCGAGGAACTGGTCAGGGCAGCCGCACGGCCGGAGACGAACAGGCTCTACCGAACCGTCTGCAGATGGTGGAAAGAGATAGAGGTGCTGATCATTACCGGCGCCACAACAGGGAAGGTCGAGGCCAACAACACCGCTATCAAGAACATCAAGCGAACCGCCCGCGGGTACCGCAACGCAGCCAACTACAAATCCGTTATTCTCTTACGAAGTGCCGTCCGGACGGCGGCATGACGCTCATTCCAGGGACCCGTTTCCCCACGAACCGCGAAGAGCCTGTTTAGGCCCGTTTTAGTGCCCCGTTTTCTCCGAGTCGTTGCCCGCGCCGGGACCCTCGTCCAGGACCGAAAGTTCCGCTAGATCCTGCGGGTCCAGGGCGAAATCGAACACGTCCAGGTTCTCGGCCATACGCTCCGGAGAAGCGGTCTTGGGAATCGTTACCAATCCGTTTTGTATGTGCCATCGCAGGACGAGTTGGCCAGGCGTTTTTCCATGCTTTTCGGCCAGTTGGGAAAGGACGGGAGCACTGAGCAAATCTGCTCCCGAGCCGCCCAAAGGACTGTAGGACTCCGTAACTATCCCATGCCGGGCGTGGAATTCGCGCTCAGCAGTCCGGGTGATTGCAGGGCTGAGCTGGATCTGGTTCACCGCCGGAACCACGTCGGTTTCCGCCATGAGCCGCTCAAGGTGGGCAGGCTTGAAGTTGGACACCCCGATGGACCGGACCTTCCCCTCGGCCTGCAGCCGTTCAAACGTCTGCCAGGTGGAAACGTACTGGTCCCGGCCGGGGAGCGGCCAGTGGATCAGCAGCAGATCCACATAGTCAAGCCCCAAGCGCTTCAGTGATCCCTCCAGGCCGGCCACGGCGCGGTCGTGGCCCTGGAACTCGCCGTCCAGCTTGGTGGTGATAAACAGCTCGCTGCGGTCCACGCCGCTGGCGCGGATGCCGTTGCCAACCCCGCGTTCGTTGCCGTATTTCACAGCGGTATCGATGTGCCGGTACCCGGCTTCCACGGCTTGTACGACGGCGGCTGCCACCTGTTCGTCGTCCAGCGGCCAGGTGCCAAGCCCCAGCTGCGGAATCCTGTTGCCGTCATTGAGTTCGATGAGCGGTGCAAGTGTCATGCCATCAGTCTCCCCTGTATCGGCGGTCCCGGCTCTCACTGCCCGGCATTCGAGAATGCCCTCAGGATATTGCCGGCGTTGTACTCCAGCGACACCCGGGCCGTATTTGATACCGTATCCGGGTTCTTCTGCTGCGCAAGGAAGTCCACGAACCGCTGCACGGCCTGGCCCGCCTTGGCCGGGTTACGGTCCTGGACCGCCTTTGCCGCCTGCTGCACGCTGGTGCCAAGCTGGCTCGCCACCGGACCGGAAACGTCCCCTGACTCCACCAGGTCCGCCAGGATGTCCTGCAGGGCCTTAATGCTGCCCGGAAGCCACGCGCTGCGCAGCGGGACGTTGCCGAACTTCATGTCGGACGCGAAGTAGAAGTCTGTGTAGGCAGGCTGGTTGTAGGCCGTGTTCTGGCGCGCTACCTCGGCGCGGTACTGCGGATCATGCATCAGGGTGTAGAGCTTGTGGTTGGTCACTTCTGTGCTCAGGTAGATCCGCAGGGCCGAGCTGTCCGCCGTCCGGACCACCATTTCCTCGCGCCAGTCGCCCATGATGTCCGCCACCAGGCTGGGAGTTCCCTTGGTGCTGTTGTTGGTGCGGGTACCGTCCGCCGTGAGCAGCCGGCCGCGCTTCCAGTCATCGATGGTGGGGGTCTGGTCCCCGGAGCCGTTGATGATTTGGGTGGTCATGTCCGCGGCCCATTTGATGCTCATGTTGGTGCCCGGTGCGCTGCTGGACAGCTTCCGGCCGTCGGCGGACTGCATGCCGATGGCCCAGTTTTCAATGCCGGGGACGGACGGGTCCACGTCGCCGATCATGCCGCGGCCCGTGTCCTTGCCGGAGTAGGCTCCGAACAGGACCTCCCCGGTGGCCGCGTCCCGCATGGCGTAGCCGTAGGGGGCGTACGCCGCTCCCTCGTGGACGGTGAAGATTTCCTTGCCGGGCCGGTTGGGGTCGATGTCGGTCACATGCATGGCGTCGCCGTGGCCCAGCCGGTCCTCTTGGCCGGGTGACGCACTGCCTGCCGGCAGGGTGTCGAAGGACGTGTACAAAATCGAGCCGTCGTCGTCGAGCGTTACCGACCCGTACACAATCTCCTGCTTGCCGTCATCGTCCACGTCGGAGGCGCTCAGGGAATGGAAACCTTGCGTGGTGAGCTTCCCGTACGTGGGGTCTGTTCCGTCCCGGCCGTGCGGAGAGTCGTTGAACGGGTTGGTCATGGGCGTCCAGCCTGAGTCCACGTTCCAGACAGGCGAAAGGTTGGATCCGTCCCAGGTGTAAGTGGCGAGGGTGGTGCGCGTGTAGTAACCGCGGGCGAAGACCGCCGCCGGCTTCTGCCCGTCCAGGTACGCAACGCCGGCAAGGAACCGGTCCACACGGTTCCCCGGCTCAATCCGCGCCATGGCATAGTCGCCCCACACCAGGCCGTCGTCCGTGCGCCCCGGGGTGTAGGCCACCGTCTTAAGTTCCTTGCCCGTGGCGCCTTCGAACACGGTCAGGTATTCCGGTCCCGACACGATGAAGCCCTCAAATGCGCGCAGGTTGTTGCGTGCACTGCGGGACGGGGCGTAGACGTCCATGAAGTAGTCGGTGAGCTTTTCCGCGTCAGCCTGGGAGAGCGGGTACTTGTACTGCGGGGCGATGCCAAAGGCTTCCTCAAGGGTGGCAGGCCAGCGGCCTGCCTTGACCTCCGGGTGCCCGGTCCAGCCCTGGAAGGTTTTCACCATGTGCTGGTAGTAATCCGCCGCGCTCATGCGGTAGTCGTCGGTGTTGGAGTAGCCGGCTTCGATATCGGATTGAAGCAGGGAGATAAACGAGCTGGCCGCCACGCTGCCGTCCGCGTTGAAGCTGGTGCTCTTGGTCCCCGGGGCCGTCTTCATCATCATCTCCGCCCGGCCGTCGCCGTCGAAGTCGTTCACCAGCAGCTGGGTGTAGTGCGCGCCCGAGCGGATGTTGACGCCCAGGTCGATGCGGCTGAGGAGCGTCCCGTCTGCCTTGTAGGTGTCGACGTAGGAGTTGCCCGTGTAGCCCACCTGCGAGACGTCCTTGGAGTTGTTCGGGTCCCATTTGACGATGAACTCATACTGCCCGTCGCCGTCCACGTCCCCCACGGAGGTGTCATTGGCGGAGTAGGCGTAGGCCTGGCCGGCCGGGGTGAGGCCGTCGGCAGGCTTCTTGAGCGGAATGTCCTTGAAGTTGCTGCCCCACGGCGTGGCAGTGGCGCTTCGGTCCACCTCGACGCCTCCGACGACGGCCCGCACCTGGTAGGCCGACCCCGCCGTTCCAGCCCGGTCCAGGAAGTTGGTGCTGTCCGTGACGGTGGCCAGTTTTTGGCCGTCCCGGTAGACGTTGAAGTCGGTGCCGGTAAGGCCGGTGGCGGAGGAGCCGGTTGCCTCGGTGCCCAGCAGCCGCCAGCTGAGGAACACGCCCTCGGAGGTGCCGGCGGCGACCAGGCCACGGTCAAGATGGTCCAGTTGGATGCCGGGACTATCCGGCTTGGGGGAGGGGCCGACGGCGGAGGCCGGGGCTGCGAGGCAACCGACCGTAAGTGCCAGGCCGGCGGCGCCCACGGAGAGCAGGCGAACGGGGGTAAGGCGTGGATTCATCAATGAATCCTTTCAATTTTGAGACCGGAAAACGCTTCCCCAGCAATCTAGCGGTGGGGGGAGGGGTAGGGGAAGCCTTGTTTTCCTGGCGCGGAGAGGGTATTTAGAACGTTGTAGAAGTCCGGAGGGCCTGCTGCTTTTGCGGCCGGCCCTCCGGATCAAGCGCCCCACCTCCACGCCGCGCGGTGCCACTCGTGCCAGCCAGGTGTCCCGCGCCTGGCGGGCAATGCCTGGACTTGTCGGGCCCGGTACGGCAGCCGTACCTACTAGGCCGGGTCCTCGGCAAGCTTGCGCTTGAGGATCTTTCCGCTGGGCCCCAGGGGGAGTTCGGAGAGTATGCGGACCACCCGGGGGTACTTGTAGGCGGCCAGCTGTGCGCTGGCGAAGTCGATCAACTCCGCCTCGGTGACACTTGCTCCGGCGTCCAGCACGATGGCTGCCGCGATCTCCTGGCCGTGCACCTCGTCCGGGATCCCGTACACGGCGGCACTGACCACAGCGGGATGCGTCAGGAGGATCTCCTCCACTTCCCGCGGGTAGACGTTGTAGCCGTTCCGGATGATCATGTCCTTCTTGCGGTCCACGATGGTGAGGTAACCGTCGTCGTCCTTTGTTCCAAGGTCCCCGCTGCGGAACCAACCGTCCACCACGGCCTCCGCCGTTGCCTCGGGCCGGTTCAGGTAGCCCTTCATCAGCAGGTGGCCTCGGATGACCAGCTCACCCAATTCGCCGTTGGGAAGCAGCTCAATGCTGTCCACCACCTCGGGCCTGGCAATTTCGATATCAACACCCCAGATCGGGATCCCAATGGTGCCCGGCCGGGGTGCGGTGCCAACGTGGTTGAAGGCGGCCACCGGCGACGTCTCCGTCAGGCCGTAGCCTTCGTGGATCTCCACGCCATAGACGTCGCGGAACCTGTCCATGACGGCCAGCGGAAGGGATGCACCGCCGGAGATGCCGTACCGCAGGGCGGCCGGCCGGTCCGGTACGGTCTTGGCGGCTTCCAGGAGCGCCACGTACATGGTGGGCACCCCGATGAAGATGTTGACGTTGTGCTTGGCCAGCAGTTTCAGGGCGTCCTCGCCGGTGAACCGCGGCATCAGGACGATGGTGACGCCGGCGCGCAGCCCGGTGTTGAGGACCACCGTCTGGCCGAAGGTGTGGAAGAGCGGCAGGCCGCCGAACAGGACATCGCCGGGCTGGAAGTCCATCACGCTGGTCAGCAGGGTGCTGGTCTGTTCCACCAGGGCGAAGTGGGTGCCCAGCGCGCCCTTCGGTTTCCCGGTGGTGCCCGAGGTGTAAAGGATGGTGGCCGTGTCCGAGGGGCGGCACGGTTCGTACGTCCGGATGGGCTCCGCGTCCGCAGCTTCCGCTTCCAGCCGGGGGAACCCGCCGTCGTCGGGAGCCATCACCGTCAGCACGTCGATTCCGCTGGCCGTGGCACCCGCTGCCCCCTCCCCGAGCAGCGGAGCGGCGCAGATCAGCAGCTTGGCGCCGCTGTCCTGCAGGACGTACTCGATTTCGCGCGCCTTGAGCAGGGCATGCACGGGCACAACGATGGCACCGAGCGACAGGATGGCGTAGTACACCCGGGCGAAGTCCGGAACGTTCGGGATCAGGACGGCGACGGCGTCTCCAGGGCCGACGCCGCGCGCCCTCAGTGCGCCGGCATAGGCGCGGGTCTGGCGCCACAGGTCGCCGTAGCTGACCTGCTCCTCACCCACCACCAGGGCGATGCTGTCGGGAGTCCTTTTGGCTGATTCAGCCAGCACGGCTGCCACCGAAATGGTGGCGAAGCCGTCAGCGGAGTTCGTGTTTGTCATGGCCTGCTTCTTCGTCGGGGTGGGTCATGCTGTGAGGATCAGGGCGTCACCCTGGCCGCCGCCGCCACAGAGGGCCACGACGCCGGTGCCGCCACCGCGGCGCTTCAGGGCCAGCGCCTGGTGCAGCACCAGCCGCGCCCCCGATGCTCCCACTGGATGGCCCAGGGCAATGGCGCCGCCTTCGGCGTTCACGGCTTCGGCTTCAATACCGAGGTCGTTGGCGGACTGGATGAGGACGGAGGCGAAGGCTTCGTTGATTTCCACCAAATCCAGCTCCTGGACCGTGAGTCCCTGGACCTTCAGCGCCCGCTCGATGGCCCTGGCGGGCTGGGAGTGCAGCGATCCGTCCGGGCCGGCGGTCTGGCCGTGGGCGCCGATCTCGGCGATCCATTCCAGGCCTGCGGCTTCAGCCGCCGCCTTGTTGGCAATGACCAGGGCGGCCGCGCCGTCGGAGAGTGGCGACGACGAACCCGCGGTGATGGTGGCCGTCTCCGCCTTGGAGAACGCCGGGCGCAGCTGCGCCAGGGACTCCGCGGTGGTTTCGGGGCGAATGCCTTCATCGTGCTCAAGGGTGACGGCCGGACCTTTGCGCTGCGGCACTTGGATCGGCGCGATCTCATCGGCCAGCACCCCGGCAGCGCGTGCAGCGTCGGCGCGCTGGTGGGAGCGTGCCGCCACGGCGTCCTGCTCCTCACGGGTGATGCCGCGTTCGGTGTTCCCGGCGTCGGTGGCCTCGCCCATCAGCTTGCCGGTGACCGGGTCCTGCAGTCCGTCATGGTTCAGCGAGTCCAGCATTGGGGCATCGCCGATGACCACGCCGGCGCGGAGGCCTGGGACCAGGTGCGGTGCGTTGGTCATGGACTCCTGGCCGGCGGCCACAATGAAGTCCGCTTCCCCGGTCCGGATCATCCGCGCAGCGTCGATGACGGCAGTCAATCCGGACAGGCAAAGCTTGTTGATGGTGATGGTGGGGACGTCCCAGCCGATTCCCGCGGCCAGGCTGGCCTGGCGGGCGGGACCCTGTCCGGCACCGGCCTGGATGACCTGTCCCACGATGACGGCACCGATCTGCTCCGGTGCCACGCCGGTCCGTTCCAGGGCGGCCCGGATGGCGTGCGCTCCGAGGCCGCTGGAGGAGAAGGGCGTGAGGCCGCCGCGGAACCGGCCGAACGGGGTGCGGGCGCCGCCCAGGATGACGGGGATGTTGGCGTTCTGGTTCAAGAACAATCCTTTCGAAAGTGTTGGGCGGGGTTACGCGAAGGCGGAAGTGCCGGTGATGCCGCGCCCGATGATGAGGGCCTGCATGGTCTCGGTACCTTCGTAGGTGTGGATGGCCTCGATGTCGGCGAGGTGCCGCGCCACGCGGTTTTCCAGCAGGATGCCATTGCCGCCCAGCAGGTCGCGCGCGTTGGAAGCAATACCGCGCGCGGTGCGGGTGCAGGTGAACTTGGCCAGCGACGCCTGCTCGGGCGTGAGTGTTCCGGCTTCATCAAGCCGGGTCATCTGAACCACCATCAGCTGCATGGTGGCCAGTTCGCTGAGCATCCGGGCCAGCCGTTCCTGCACGATCTGGGAGGCGGCCAGGGGCCGGCCGAACTGCTTGCGCTGCTTGGCGTACTGGACGGCCGTTTCGTAGCACGCGGTGGCATGCCCGACGGCGGACCAGGCCACGCCCAGCCGGGTCGCCAACAGGACGCGGGCCGTGTCCTTGAAGGTGCGGGCGCCAGGCAGGACGTTCTCTTCCGGGACGAAGACGTCCTCCAGCCGGATGTGCGCCTGCCAGATGGCGCGGAGGGCCAGCTTGCCTTCGATTTTGGTGGCAGTGTAGCCGGAGGAGTCCTGTGGAACCAGGTAGCCATGGACCTGGCCGTCCTCGCCCCGGGCCCAGACGATGCTGACGCCGCCTACTGAGCCGTTGCCGATCCACTTCTTTTCACCGTTGAGCAGGAACCCGCCCCCGGTGCGGGTGGCCGTCGTCTCGAGGGCGACGGAGTCGGAGCCGTGGGTGGGTTCGGTGAGGGCGAAGGCTGCGTATTCCGCGCCGCCGGCGATCGCCGGGAGCCAGCGCTCCTTCTGCTCCGGGGACCCGCATTCCGCGACGGACCGCAGGGCAAGGCCGCCCTGCACTGCCACCATCGTGGCCACGGAGCCATCGCCGCGGCTGAGCTCCATGTTCACCAGGCCGGCGGCCATGCTGCTCATGGGTGCGTACCCCTCCACCGCAATGCCGTCGCGCAGCAGGTCCAGTTCGCCAAGGCGCTGGAGGAGATGCAGTGGGTACTCGCCGCGTTCCCAGTAGCCATCGATGACGGGGAGGACCTCATTCTGGACAAAGCTGCGGGCGCGGTCCCAGTAGGCACGGTCTCCATCGGTGACGCCGGTAAGGACGGATGCCGGGTCGGTGCCCAGCGCCTCGGTGAGGATGTAGTCCGGTTCCACCGTGCCGCCGGGAAAGCTGGTGGGACTTTTGGCGCTGGCGGGCACCCGGGTGGGGGACGTCGTCGTCATGTATTTGCATCCTTTTGAATCAGCGGCGGCGGAACTGCCGGGCAGTGTGGCTCGCGCCACACTCAATAAGGATGCAATGAAACGGAGTTCCACGTCAAGAAACTGCGTACCACGAGGGCTGGTAGGGAATTTTGCTAGGGCAGGGCGTCCCGGACCGCCTGGGCGATGGCTTCCCTGTCGGCAGGGCCGGGAAGGACGGTCACGACGACGGTCGGGGCTGGTTGGGAGGGGGCGGGGGAACCGAGGAGCGCAGGCCGGAACGTATCCGACAGGACCTGGAGTTCCGCGGCGAGGGCTGCCGCCCTGTTCTTGTCTGCCGCAGTAGTGTCCCCGGCCTTCGGGGTGGTGCGCAGCCACTGGCGGAGGAAGGCGTTGTGCACCGCCACTACGGCCGCGGCGAAGGCGACGGCCTTGTACTCGTGCCGCCCCTTCCCGGGCAGCCGGTCATTGAGGAACTGCAGGAATGCCCGCTCGTAGCGGTGGGACGTGACCAGTTCCCGGTCGCGAAGGGCCGGGACTGCCTGCAGCAGCCCGTAGCGGGCCCTGGACGTTGCCGGATTCCGCAGGTGGTGCTCGAAGACCAACAGGGCGGCGTCCGCAACGGCGGCGAGCGGCTCAAGCCTTGATTCGGCGAGCCGGTCATTCACCTGGCGCAGGATCCGCTCATGATCCGCGAAGACCACGTCCTCCTTCGACCCGAACCTGCGGAAGAACGTGCTGCGGCTCATCCCCGACGCTTCCGCGAGCTCCTCGACCGACGTGGCATCGAAGCCCTGCTTCGCCAGGAGCCCGATGGCTGCGGCGACAGGCCCGTCGGCGGGATGCCCGTCCGCGGGCTGGTTGGAAGGGGGCGAAGTCATGCGCCGAAATGTAGCACAGCCGCCCTGCGCAACTGGCCTGCCATCGGAGGGTGGCAGGCCAGTTGCGGCGGAGTCCGTGGGCTCAGGCTCCCTGGCGCGCCCAGCCGGTGAGCTTGTCGGAAAGCTGCATGTAGGCCTCGTCCACCTGTTGCAGTTCCGGGTGGCTGTCGTACCACTCAATAATCTCCCGGGCGCCGTCCGCGAACGGGATGGTGGCGGTGTAGTCCGGCACCAGCGATTTGATCTTGGTGTTGTCAAAGACCACCGAGTGGGACCGGTCGCCCAGGAGGTTGGAACCCAGTTCCTCGTCATGGGTGGCGATGGTTTCGGATGCCACATGTACCAGTTCGGGTTCCCGGACCCCCGCTGCCCGCGCGAACAGTTGGTAGATCTGGTTCCAGGGCAGGTACTCGTCCGAGGTGATGGCGTAGCTCTCGCCCACCGCCTGCGGCCTGCCGAGCAGGCCGACGAAGGCCTTGGCGAAGTCCTTGCTGTGCGTCAGCGTCCACAGCGAGGTGCCGTCGCCGTGGACCATGACCGGAAGGCCGTTGCGCATGCGGTGGATGTCCGTCCAGCCGCCCACCATGGCGATCTTGGTGCGGTCGTAGGTGTGCGATGGCCGGATGACCGTCAGGGGAAAGTCATCCTCCCGGTAGGCCCGGAAGAGCAGCTCCTCACACGCGATCTTGTTCCGGGAGTACTCCCAGAAGGGGTTCTTCAACGGCGTGGACTCACGGATCGGCAGCCTGGTGGGCGGCTTCTGGTAGGCGGAGGCGGAGCTGATAAAGACGTACTGCCCGGTCCGCTCCCGGAACAGCTCCATGCTGGCCTGCGCCTGGTCGGGGGTGTAGGAGATAAAGTCCGCGACGGCGTCGAACTCCCTGCCGCCCAGCACCTCCCGGACGGCCGCTGCATCACGGACGTCGGCATGGAGCACTTCCGTGCCCTCCGGGACAGGCCGGGTGGACTGGCCGCGGTTCAGGATGGTCAGCCGGTGCCCCAGCGCGACGGCACGCTCTGCCGCCGCCGCGCTGATGACTCCCGTGCCACCGATGAACAGGATGCTCCTCGGCGCCACCGTATCGGCAGCGAATTGGGTTACCACGCGTAGTCTTCCGGCGCCGTGCGGTGTCCCGGGAAGATGTCGTCCAGGCGCTTAAGCGCGTCTTCGTCAAGCGAGACGTCCAGGGCGCGGATGGCGGCATCCAGTTGTTCCTGGGTGCGGGGGCCCACGATCGGAGCCGTGACCGCGGGCTGGTGCAGGAGCCACGCCAGGGCGACGTCGCCGGGTTCGTGGCCCAGCTCGTCGGCAAAGTCCTCGTACTGGCGGATCTGGTCCTGGTGCTTCTTCAGCGTTTCGGCGGCCCGTCCTTCGGTGCGCCGCACGCCCTCGCGTTCCTTCTTCAGCACGCCGCCCAGCAGCCCGCCCTGCAGCGGTGACCAGGGGATCAGGCCCAGGCCGTACTGCTGTGCCGCCGGGATGACCTCCAGTTCGAGCTCGCGGCGGAACAGGTTGTAGATGGACTGTTCACTGACCAGGCCGTTGTAGTTGCGGCGTCGGGCGGCTTCCTGGGCCTGTGCGATGTGCCAGCCTGCAAAGTTGCTGCTGCCTGAGTACAGGATCTTCCCTTGCTGCACTGCCACCTCGATGGCCTGCCAGATTTCGTCCCACGGGGTGTCGCGGTCGATGTGGTGGAACTGGTACACATCGATGTAGTCGGTCTGCAAGCGCTTCAGGCTTGCGTCCAGGGCCCGGCGGATGTTCAGTGCTGACAACTTGGACTCGTTGGGACGGTCCGTCATGGTGCCGTAGAGCTTGGTGGCCAGGACGGTGTGCTCGCGGCGCTCGCCGCCCTTGGCGAACCAGCGTCCGATAATTTCCTCGGTCCAGCCGCGGTGGTCAACGCCGCCATATACGTTGGCGGTGTCGAAGAAGTTGATGCCTGACTCGTGGGCGGAGTCCATGATGCTGTGGGCGTTCGCTTCTTCCGTTTGCGGCCCAAAGTTCATGGTGCCCAGGCAGAGGCGGGAGACTTTCAGGCCGGAGCGGCCCAAGTGAGTGTACTGCATGGAAAATCCTTTCGGTGGGGGAGCCGGCAGGCAGTGGTTGAGCCTGCAGGTCCCTACATCTGGGTGAAGGAGGCGACGGCGGGATCGGAACCAATGCGGGCGCCGGACTCCAGCGCCGTGATGGCGGCCAGTTCGTCCTGGGAGAGCGTCAGGGATGAAGCCGCGAAGTTCTCGCGGATGCGGTCCGGGTTGGCCGACTTGGGAATGACGATGTTTCCGTTGGCAAGGTGCCAGGCGAGCACCCCCTGGGCAGTGGTGGCGTTGTGCGCAGCAGCGATTTCGGTGACGGCGTTTCCGTTGAGGTCTCCGCCCTGTCCAAGGGGGCTGTAGGCCTCGACAGCAATGCCCAGGCCGCGGCACTTGGCCGCCAGGTCTGCCTGCTGGTAGCTGGGGTGGAGCTCGATCTGGTTCACGGCCGGCACAGTTTCGGCGGATTCCAGCAGGGTGTCCAGGTGGTCCGAGAGGAAGTTGGAGACGCCAATGGCACGGATCTCCTTGTTCTCGTACAGCCGCTCCATCTCCTTCCAGGCCTGGACAAAAAGCCCCTGGGAGGGGACGGGCCAGTGGATGAGGTAGAGGTCGATGAAGTCCAGGCCCAGCGCCTTGCGGCTGTTTTGGAATGCTTCCTGTGCCCTGCCCTGCTCGCCGTTGCGGAGCTTGGTGGTGACGAAGATTTCCTCGCGGGCGATGCCGGTGGCGGCCAGTGCTGCCCCCACTCCTGCCTCGTTGCGGTAGGCCGCGGCGGTATCGATGTGGCGGTAGCCTGCCTCGAGCGCATCCTCCACGGTCCGCTGGGTGTCTTCCGGCGGGACCTGGAAAACGCCGAAGCCAAGCTGCGGGATGGTGACGCCATTGTTGAGTGTCAGCTCTGACATGGGTGTGCTCCTTCTCTGGGAGGGTGTGGCTGGAAGATGAGGTGCTGGAAAATCGGTGCCGGCTGCTCGACAGATGAGAAAGCGGTTTCCACCGGCTCACTCCTGAGCCTATGCACTTTTGGCCCCCAAGTCAGCAGGCAAAGCTGTTCCTGTTTTTCCTAGGACTGCCAGTCCTACCTTCGTTGTAGAGCGGGGACCCCAACGCAGGCAGAATGGTCTGCATGGGTCAAAGCGCCGAGTTCGGAAAATTCCTCAAAGCCATGCGGTCCCGGTTGAGTCCGGAGGTCGCCGGGACGGGCCCCAGCACGGGTGCCCGACGGGTCCCCGGCCTGCGGCGCGAGGAAGTGGCGCGGTTGGCCGGCGTCAGCACGGATTACTACGTCCGGCTGGAACAGGGCCGCAATATCCACCCGTCCCGGACTGTCCTGGACGCGGTGGCCCGGGCGCTGCGCCTGGACAGCAGCGAGCACGCGCACATGCTGGACCTGCTTGAGAACTGCGCCAGTGCTCCCCGTGAACCCGGTGCCGCTGCAGCACAGGGTGTCCGGCCGGCGCTGCGCCAACTGCTTGACGCGGTGGGGGAAGTGCCGGCTCTGGTGTTGGGCCGCCGCAACGACGTCCTGGCCGGCAACAGGATGGCATTCCTGCTGTTCACCGATTTCCCGGCGCTGCCGCCCGCGGAGCGTAACCTCACCCGCTGGACCATTCTTGATCCCGCCGCCCGGGAACTGTTCCGGGACTGGAAAACGGTGGCGGCCGAAGCGGCCGGATCTCTCCGCCTGGACGTGGGCCGGCACCCCAACGATCCCCAGGCGAACCACTTGGTGGGTGAGCTGGCGGTCCACAGTGAACACTTCCGCCAGTGGTGGGCCGGACACCGGGTGGCAACCCGCGCTGCCGGCACCGTCCGGCTGCACCACCCCTCGGTGGGCGACCTGGAACTGAACTTTGAAAACCTTGTCCTGCCGGAGGACCCCGACCAGACACTCCGGGTGTACTCGGCCCGGCCGGGATCGCCGTCGTCGGACGCCCTGGCCCTGCTGGGCAGCCTTGGCGCGGGCCCGGACCTCGGCATGGAACACGACGCTGCCGTCGTTGCGGAAAGCGGCGAGGTGGGCTGATCCGCCGGTCAGGGCGGCGCGTGACTGTACATTCGTCCAGCAGGAGGGGTTGATTCTGGCCAGCCGCCCATTGGTGCGGCGTGCGCCCTTTCCTAGGGTGGGAGTACGTGCTTTCCCGCCCACTTTTTGTCACCCCAGGATGGTCTCAACGATGAAACGCATCGCCCTGCTGAAGGAACGCCAGGCATCCGCCGGCGCCGCCTCCACCGCCACCGGTTCGCACTGCCCTGCCTCCGGTCTTTGGAGCCCGGACCTCGATCCCCACACGGTGCTGTCCTTCTTCGAGGGCCACGTTTTTCCCGCGTTCGACGGCGTCCCCACGGTCTGGCGACGACGCAGCCCTGGCACGGCAAACTGAGGCCTGCTTAAAAGCGAAAACGGCCCGCGGCCAACGTCGACACGGACGTATTGGCTGCGGGCCGGTTGCTTTAACTAGTGCTCTTCCAAGCGGAAACCGATCTTGATGGTGACCTGCCAGTCCGCGATCTTCCCGTCCTCCAGGTGGCCGCGGACCTCCTTGATCTCGAACCAGTCGAGGTTCCGCAGGGTCTGGGACGCCTTGGCAATGCCGTTGCGGACGGCGTCATCCACGCCCTGGGTGGAGGTGCCGACAATTTCAGAAATGCTGTACGTGTGGTTGGACAACTTCGCTCCTCGTGATCGTCGATGCTCCCGGTTGCGGGCCGTCCCTGAAGCCTAGTAGGACACTTGGAGCGTTGAACAGGGTCAAGGGCAATTAGGGGACCCACTTCCCGCCCCGGACCTCGAGGGGAGGGGTTACTTGGTTTCCAGCACCAGCTGCTTGAGGTCGTCCAGGGTCTGCTGCATGTGGGCGTCCATGGCCTCCCGGGACCGCACTGCGTCGCGGGACTGCAGGGCTTCGGCGATGTTCTGGTGATGGCCAATGGCGTGCTCCTGGATTTCAGGAACGGCGGAAGTTTCGGTCCTTCGCTTTTCCAGGACCCGATGCAGCGGCTCAAACAGGACCGACACGAAGACGTTGCCGGAGGCGCGCAGGATGACGTCATGGAAGGCGAGGTCCGCCTCCACAAAGGACGCGACGTCGTTGATGCTGTGCGCGGCCTTCATTGCCGAGACGTAATTGAAGAGGGCAGTGATGTCCTCTTCGGCAATCCGTCCGGCGGCAAGCTCGCAGGCGCCCGTTTCGAGCATGCGGCGGAGTTCGATGAGCTGGATGGAGGCATCGGCGTCGTTCTTGCCCTCCGATGCTGCGCGCAGGACGGCTTCGAGTGAGGCCCAGCGGCTCAGGGGATTGACGAACGTTCCGCGGCCGCGCTCCACGCTCAGGATGCGTTGGGCCTGGAGGGTCTTCATCGCTTCGCGGACCGTCATGCGGCTGACCTCGTGGCGGGCGCTGAGTTCGTGCTCGCCGGGAACGGTGGAGCCGGGCGGGAACTCGCCTTCGATGATGCGGTCCAGCAGTTCGTCGGCCACCACGCCGACCAGCGACTTCCTTGCCATGTTGCCCCCGATTCCTGCTTCCGGCTTCCGGCGGATATGTCAGACAAGTGTACTTGCGCGTCTCTATGCCGTGTGCCACACTAACTTCAAATGCAAGATGTCAGACATCTTACAGTTACCTTTACATCTGGATCCGCCACCCTGGATCGCTACACAACGGAGTGCACTGTGACGTATGAAGCAGACGTTCTGGCCGCCTATCCGGCAGACCTCGAGATCCAAACTGGGCTCGTAGCCGGCACGCTTGCCGCTTCCAATGCGGAGGTTCCCCGCGTTCTGGTAGTGCTCGACGACGATCCCACCGGCACGCAGTCCGTCGCAGACCTGCCTGTGCTCACCCGTTGGGACGTGGAAGACTTCGCCTGGGCCTTTGCGCACATTGCGCAGAGCACCGCCAAGCCCGCCGTTTACGTCCTGACCAACACGCGCAGCCTCGACCCGGCAGAAGCGGCAGCCCGCAATGAGGAAGTGGTCCGCAATGCGCTGGCCGCAGCAGGGCAGCAGGAAAAGCTGCGCCTCGGCTTCGTCAGCCGCAGCGACTCCACCCTCCGCGGCCACTATCCCCTGGAACCGGACGTCATCGCGGCGACGGTGGCCGAGGCCAGCGGGGAAAAGACCGACGGTGTTGTGCTGGTTCCGGCGTTCCCGGACGCCGGCCGCGTCACCATTGGCGGGGTCCACTACATGCGCGGCGCTGACGGCACCCTGGTCCCGGTCTCCGAAACCGAGTTTGCCAAGGACGCATCCTTCGGCTTCAGCACCTCCGTCATGGCCGACTACATCGCAGAGAAGTCCCAAGGCCGGTTCCCCGCCGACTCCGTGATCGTCCTGGACCTGAACATCATCCGCGCCGGTGCTTCCGCGCAGGACCCCGCCATCTCCGCGAAGGCCATCGCCGACGCCATCGAGCCGGCCACCAACTCCACTCCGATCGTTGCGGACATCGTCACCGAGAATGACTTCCGCGCGCTGGCCCTGGGCCTGGAAGAAGCAGAACGCCGCGGCAAGAAACTCCTGTACCGCGTTGGCCCGCCCTTCGTCCGCGGCCGCATCGGCCAGGAAGTCCGCGCTGCACTGACCGGGGAAGAAGCATACGAGGGCAACACCCCATCAGAGGCCGGCGGCCTGATCGTGGTGGGATCGCACGTGGGCCTCACAACGCGCCAGCTCAATATCCTCACGGCGGAACACAGCTCAGCACGCATCATCGAGATCGATGTCGAAAAGCTCCTCGCCGATGAGGCGGGAGCCAAGGCCCACCTGGACCAAACCGTGGACGCAGTGGTTGAAGCCCTCCGCACCGGCGACGTCATCGTCCACACCAGCCGGCTGCTCATCAAGACCGACGACCCCGCCGAAAGCCTCCGCATTGCACGCACGGTCTCTGCCGCCGTCGTGGACGTCGTCAACCGCACCCTGAAGACCTTCCCGCCCCGGTTCGTCATCGCCAAGGGCGGCATCACGTCCTCCGACGTGGCAGCGCACGGCCTGGAAATCCGCCACGCGATTGTCCGCGGCCCCATGTTGCCCGGCATCGTCTCCCTCTGGGAACCGGTGGACGGACCCGCCAAGGGCATCCCCTACATCGTCTTCGCCGGCAACGTAGGCGACGACGACTCCTTGGCCCAGGTCACCCGCAAACTCAGCACAACCTTCTAGTCCCCGCCCCAGCCCGCAAGACTTCAACGGAGAAACACCATGACCAGCAACTACACCGTCACCGTCCTGGGCCTCGGCGCCATGGGCCTGCCCATGGCCACCCGCCTGGCCACCCAGCTGACCGTCCACGGCTTCGACATCGCCGAAGCCCGCCTCAAGCTTGCCGAAGAAGCCGGCATCGCCACCTTCTCCAGCGCCCGTGAAGCCGCCAAGGGTGCCAATGCCGTGCTCCTGGCCGTCCGCAACGGCGAGCAGCTCAACGATGTCCTCTTCGGCGAGAACGGCGTGGCCCCGGTACTGGAGCCTGGCGCCGTCGTCATCCTCGGCAGCACCGTGGGCACCGACGCCATCCCCGCAACGGTCGCCAAGCTCGCCGAATACGGCGTGGACCTGGTGGACGCCCCGCTGTCCGGCGGGCCCAAGCGCGCCGGTGAAGGTGACCTGCTGATCGTCGTCGGCGCTTCCCCCGAGGCCCGCGAAAAGGCAGCCCCCGCCCTGGAGCTGCTGGCCTCCACGCTCACCGTGGTGGGTGACAACCCCGGCGACGGCCAGGCCCTCAAGACCGTCAACCAGCTCCTGTGCGGCGTCCACATCGCCGCCGCCGCCGAGGCCCTTGCCCTGGCCGACGCGTTGGGACTGGACCAGGCCAAGACCCTCGCCGCCCTGGAAGCCGGCGCGGCCGGCTCCTTCATGCTCTCCAACCGCGGCCCGCGCATCCTTGAGGCCTACAACGAGGAGGGCGCCGAGGTCCTGTCCCGCCTGGACATCTTCGTCAAGGACATGGGCATCGTGGGCAAGGCCGCCCGCGCCGCCGGCCTGGCAGCCCCCGTTGCCGCCGCCGCCGAGCAGCTCTACCTGCTGGGCCAGGCGCAGGGCCTCGCCGCCGCCGATGATTCCGCGGTCATCAAGGTGGTCGCCCCCACCAAGCGCGCCAAGTAAGCCAGCGCGCCAACTAAGCCATCCTCCTGCCCTTGCGGCAAAAAAGGTACGACGACGGCGGTCCCCCCTCCGCCGTCGTCGTTACCTCCCAGCGTTGCCGGCGCAGTCCCGCAACGTTTATCCCCACCCCGCCATTCCGTGCTGCCCGCCTGCCCCCAGGCCGGCACGTCAAAGGAGACACCTCCCCGTGAACCACCTTCTGAATCCGCTGATACAGCGGGCGGCCGACGCCCCGGCCATCAAACCCGCCGTTGAGCTGGGCACCCCGCTGCTGCTCACTATCGCAGCAGTGGGCATCGCCATCCTGCTGGTGATGATCATCCGCTTCAAGATCCAGGCTTTCGTGGCCCTGCTCACCGTCAGCATCCTGGTGGCCGTGGCGGCAACCATCCCGCTTCAGGACATCTTCACCGTGGTCTCCGGCGGCGTGGGCAGCACCATGGGCAAGGTGGCCATCCTGATCGCGCTCGGCGCCATCCTGGGCCGCATGATCGAGGTGTCCGGCGGCGTCCAGTCACTGGCCGACCACTTCACCCGCAAGCTGGGTGCCCGCCGTGTGGCAGTGGCGCTGACCGCCGTGGGCTTCCTGGTGGCCATCCCCGTCTTCTTCGAGGTGGGCATCATCGTGCTGGTGCCCATCGTGTACGCCTTCGCCAAGATCGCCAAAGTCCACCCGGTCAAGTTCGGCCTGCCGATGGCCGGCATCATGCTCGCCATCCACGTGGCAGTCCCGCCGCACCCCGGAATCGTGGCAGGCGCCGGCGTGCTGGGTGCCGACATTGGACTTATCGCCCTGATCTCGCTGCTGATCTGCGTGCCGCTGGGCTTCCTGTCCTACTGGGTTGCGTCCATCATGAACCGCAAGGACTACGAGCTGCTGCCGGCCGTGAAGACGCAGGTGGAGGAATTCGGCTCCAAGTCGCTGGTGAAGGTTGGCCACGACGGACCCGGTGCCGCCGCCATTGCGCCGCCGCGGCCTGGCCTGATCATCTTCCTCATCGCAGCGCCCATTGTGCAGATCCTGCTCGGCACCGTTGGCACCCTCATCCTCCCCAAGTCCCATCCGCTGTACGGCCTCGCGGCCTTCGTGGGCAACCCGTTCCTGGCCTTGCTGGTGGCCGTGGCGCTGTCCTTCTTCCTGCTGGCCGTCCGCCGCGGCTGGTCCTTCAAGGAAACCGGTGAGATCTTCGAGGGCTCGCTGCCGCCCATCGCTTCCATCCTCATGGTGGTGGCCGCAGGTGGAGTGTTCGGCAACGTGCTGCAGGTGTCCGGCATTGGTGGAGCGCTCTCCAAGACGCTGGACACCCTTGGCGTGCCGCTGCTGCTGCTCGGCTTCATCATCTCGCTGGCGCTGCGTGCGGCCCAGGGGTCGGCGACCGTGGCCATCGTAACCACCACCGGCCTGCTGTCCGCAGCGGTCAGCGGCGGCTACAGCCCGGCGCAGATCGCAGTGATCGTCATCGCCATCGGCTTCGGCGCCCTGGGCCTGTCCCACGTGACGGACGCCGGCTTCTGGGTGGTGGTGCGTTACTACGGCCTGACAGTGTCCGACGGCCTGAAGACCTGGACCGTCCTGACCACCATCCTGGGCGTGGCCGGCTTCCTGCTGACCTTCGTCGCGTGGATCCTGGTAGGAGGCTTGGGCGCCTAATGCATACCCGACTGGACCACCTGGTCACCTCCGCCCTGCAGCAGGGTTCAGCAGTACCCGCCTTCACCTGCTACGACTTCACCACCGCGTTGGCGGTGGTGGGCGCGGCAGAGGAAGCCGGCCGTGGCGTGATCCTGCTGGTGGCACCCAAGACCGCAGCCTCCGCCAACGGCCTCCGCCTCATCAACGCGCTGCGCGGCCTGGCCGATGCTGCCTCGGTACCGGTCGCGGTGCAGCTTGACCACGCATCGGACCTGGACGTCATGGCCGACGCCGTCAAGGCAGGGGCGGATTCCGTCCTCGCCGACGGTTCGTCTCTTCCTTACGGGGACAACATTGCGCTGGTCCAGGCAGCCCGTGCGCTCCTGGGTGCCGAGGTGGTGCTCGAAGCAGAGCTCGGCGGCCTGGCAGGGGACGAGGACCGCGCCTTCGGAGCAGACCAGTCCGGCGTGGACGTGGCCGGCCTGACGGACTCCGCGCAGGTGGAGGACTTCGTCTCCCGCACCGGCGCGGAACTGCTGGCCGTCGCGGTGGGCAACGTCCACGGCAAGTACAAGGGCGAGCCGAAGCTGCGCTGGGACGTGCTGCAGGACATCGCGGCGCGGATCCACATCCCCCTGGTGCTGCACGGCGCCTCCGGCATTCCGACGGAGGAGCTGGTCAAGGCAGCGGCCATGAACGTTGGCAAGGTCAACTTCAACACCGAACTGCGGACCGGCGTGCTGGCCACCCTCCAGGACCAGCTTCCGGCGCACCGCGCGGACGGGGAAAACCTGCAGGGCCTGCTGTCGCTGTGGAACCAGTCGGCGAAGGGTTTTGCCGCCACCACGCTGGCCACGCTGGCACGGTAGCTGAATCTTCCACAAGCGGGAGGCCAGGATCAAGCAGCCGGTCCTGGCCTCCTTTTTTGTGCCTCCGCCGGATTGCGGGGCGGCACCGGGGTTCAACAGGAGGCTAGGATCGAGCAATGGTCCTGGCCTCCCTTCTTTTTGCCTTCCTTGCCGCGGCGCTGCACGTCTTCATTTTCACGATGGAGTCGCTCACCTGGACCCGGCCGGCAACCTGGAAGCGCTTCGGGATCGCCTCGCAGTCCGATGCCGAGACCACAAAGCCCATGGCCTACAACCAGGGCTTCTACAACCTGTTCCTGGCCGTTGGGGCGTTTGCCGGCATCGGGCTCGCAGCCGCTGGCGGCCAAGGGTCGGCGCAGTCCGTGGCGGGGTGGACCCTGGTTTTCAGCTGCTGCGGGTCCATGCTGCTGGCGGCCGCGGTCCTGGCCATCACCGGGCGCAAGTACCTCCGCGCAGCCGTGACCCAGGGCAGCGCGCCCCTGCTCGCCGTCGTTCTGGGCCTGCTGGCCGTGTCGCAATAGCGGCAGAAGGGGCCCAAGGTCCTTAGCCAGCACGGGCAACGGGGGCACAATAGTGCCGTGGGCAGCCTCGAGCGCTTGTAGGACCCGTGCACAACAGCGGCAGGCGGGGGTCAGATTCAGTGCCGGACACGGCGAACCGTGATCCGGCCATCGACCTTGTGCGCTTGATCTGCCTGGCGCTGGTGGTGGTGGGGCACTCCATGATGGTCAGCCCGGTCCTGCACCCGGACGGCACGGTGACCACAGAAAACACCTTGGGTGATCAGCGCTGGTTCGAGCCCGTCATCTGGATCTTTATGGTCATGCCCCTGTTCTTCGTCACCGGCGGCATCACCGGACTGCAGTCCTGGCGCCGGCTTAAGGCATGCGGCGGCACGGCGGCACAGTTCGTCCGCGCCCGGCTCCTGCGCCTGGTCCGCCCGGCAACAGCCTTGCTTGCCACGATGGTAGCGGGCTTGTCCGTGGCAGGCGTGCTCGGCGTGGACCAGCAGGTAATCCAACTGATTGCCGCCGGCGCAGCCATGCCCCTGTGGTTCCTCGCTGCGTACCTCGCGGCGCAGCTGAACATCCCGGTCCTGGCGGCGCTGCATGCCCGGGCCCCCTGGCTGACCTTCGGCCTGCTCGCCGGGCTGGTGGTTGTTGTGGACTGCCTGCGGGGCGCCCTGCCTGACCTTGCCAACGCCAACCTGGTTTTCGTGTGGTGCGCGGTCCAGCAGTTGGGGTTCCTGGCTGCCGACGGCTGCTTTTCCCGCCTTTCCCGCTCGGGGCTGCTGGGCGTCGCCATGGCGGCACACCTGCTGCTGGGCCTGGTGACCGGGTTGGGACTGTATCGGGGAAACATGCTGGTCAACCTCAACCCGCCAAACCTGACCCTGGTGATCCTGGGTGTCGCGCAGTTGGCCGTGATGGAACTGGCGCGGCCGTTCCTGGTGCAGCTGGCCGAAGTGGGCTGGATCAGCCGGCTGCTGGCGTTGGCCGGGGCGAGGTCCCTGACCGTGTACCTGTGGCACCTGCCGCTTCTGGCAGGCATGTCCGGGCTGCTGCTCCTGGCCCCGATCCCCAAACCCGGTTCCGGCACGGCCGCCTGGTGGTGGTCCCGGCCCCTGGTTGTCCTTGCGCTGGTCCTCCTGCTTTTGCCGGTGGTGGCGGCCTTTGGCCATTTGGAGGAACGGACGACGGCGATGCACGCCTTCCGCTGCCGGCCCGCCTTGGCGGGGGCCGGCGTCGTGGTGGTCTTCATCCCCGTTGCGGACGCCGCCCTTAACGGACTGTCACTGGGACTGCTCGCAGCAGGCGCTGTCTGTTTCTTCGTGGCGACCCTTCTGCTCGGTGGCGTCCCGCTGGGTGACCGGCGGAAGAGGGGGAGGAGGGGCATTGCCAGCGGGGTGAAGTAGTGCCAGTGTCGAACCATGACCGAGAACACCGCGTCCGCGGAGGACAAGTTCACCGCCAATGTATCGCTGCGGCGCAATGACGCCCAGCACCGGTACGAACTCCTCGTGGATGGCCGGCTTGCGGTGCAGGCCTTTTTCCGCGACCTTCCCGGGCACATTGATTTCACCCACACCGAGACCGGCCAGGACTTTGACGGCAAAGGCCTGGGGAAGGTCCTGGCGCACTTCGCCCTGGACGATGTAGTGGCCACCGGCAAGCGAATCATCCCGCACTGCCCGTTCATTTCCGGCTACCTCCGCAAGCATGAAGGCTACGAACAGTTCGTTGACTGGCCGGCGGATAGCTGAAGTCCGCCGGGTGACCCCATCGGGCCTTCCTTATCTCCCACGCCTTATTTCCTGAGCCGTGGTGCCCCGAAACGGTTAGTCCCCGGGCCGCCCCGGGTACGCCTTACGAATGGCGGAACACCAGGACGACGTATTCGATGTGGCAGTGATCGGCGGGGGACCGGCGGGGTTGAGTGCCGGGGTAGCCTTGGCGCGGGCACTGCGCTCGGTGGTGGTGATCGACGCCGGCGAACAGCGGAACCTCGGGGCGGAGAGCGTTCACGGATTCCTCAGCAGGGAGGGAATGAGCCCGCGGGACCTGCTTGCCGCCGGCCGCGAAGAGCTGGCGCGGTATGGCGGGGCGATGACTTCAGGTTTCGTCCGGCAGGCCAGCCGTGGAGAAGACCAGTTCATCCTGGCCATGAACGGTGGCTCCACGCGGACTGCGCGCCGCCTCCTGATCGCCTCCGGAATCGTGGATGAGCTGCCGGAGCTTCCGGGCGTGGCCGACCGCTGGGGCCGGGACGTGCTGTACTGCCCCTACTGCCATGGATGGGAAATCCGGAACAAGAAGATCGGCGTGCTGGCCGCGGATTCCCACTCCGTCCTGCAGGCCCTGACGTTCCGGCAGTGGAGCGCAGACGTGACCATCCTGCTCAACGACGCCCTGGAACTCAGCGCGGGCCAGGCAGAACAGCTGGCAGCCCGTTCCATCCAGGTAGTGGAGGGAAAGGTCCGGGAGTTGGATGTCCGCGACGACCGGCTCAGCGGCGCCATCCTGGACTCCGGCGCCACGGTGGGCCTGGACGTGCTGGTGGTCAGCCCCGCCACCGTGAGCAAGGCCAACATGCTCCAGCGACTGGGGCTGGAGCCGGCCGCCCTCCAGGAAGGCCCGGGGACCCGACTGGAAACCGATGACAGTGGCCGAACATCCTGCCCGGGCGTATGGGCGGCCGGCAACGCCACGGATGTTTCAGCGCAGGTGATGACCGCCGCTGCCGCCGGCCTTCGCGCGGCAGAGGCCATCAATGCGGACCTGGTCCTGGCGGACACGCGCCGGGAGGTTGAAGCAGCCAGGGTGCCTGCGGGGCAGTAGGTCGCCGGGCTTGCCAGGTTCGGGCCCTGGCCGCCCCAGGCTTTGGGGTTGCGGGCCTTGCCAGTGCGGCTGCCGTCAGCAACCGGCAAGGCCCCCGCCGGCTGTGAGCTGGCGGGGGCCCTCAGGGCCATGCAGGGGCCGGTTAGCTGGCGAGGGCCTCGCCGCTGACCGCCATGGCGGTCCCGGGGTCATCGATGGTGAAGCCGCAGGCGCAGCGGTAGGTGACCACGCTCTCCGGGACGGATCCCGGCCGCAGGGCAACGATGGAGTTTCCGTCAACGTACACGGGCTGCCGGACAGGCAGCTCGTCGTGGTCAACGCGCTGCATCGGCGTGCGGCAATGCATGCGTGAGTTGAGGGTCAACAGCAGCCCTGCGTCCACGGGTACGGTGGCGGTCATGACATTTCCAGCTGCCTCAGTGCGCTCCCCAAACGCTGCCAGCTGGTCTTCCAATGCGGTGGTCATTATGTTCTTCCTTGGGCTTCTTTCACGGAGCCGCCAGCGTTGGCAACCCCGCCGCGAACTGCTTGCGGAGGTTCATCTATCCCCGTAAGCAAAGCATGCTTACTAAATGTTGCACAAGTTACGTTTGGGGAATCGCAACATCCGCCATAGCGCTGCCACTGCCAGGCGAGCCAGAAAAGCAGGAAAACCACGGGCAAAACCGGCAACAACCTGCTGCTGGTCCTTTTCCCCTTCATGGCAACCTGGGCCCCAGGGGTTCCGGCGTAGCGGTCATGGTGCGCGAGCGACGGTCCATCCTGCCGCCTTGCTGGTTAGGCTTGCAGCATGACGCCATCCACCACCCGAACAACAGCACTCGTCACCGGGGCCAGCGCAGGGCTCGGCCATGAATTCGCCAAGCAGCTTGCGGCCCAGGGGCATGACCTCGTCCTGGTGGCACGCAACGCGTCCCGGCTTGCAGAAGCAGCAGAAGAATTCCGGCGGCAGTACGGCATCACGGTTGAGGTGCTTCCCGCCGACCTGACCCGGGACGACGACGTGGCGGCCGTCGTCGAACGCCTTGAGGACGCAACGCGGCCGGTGGGGATCCTGGTGAACAATGCCGGGATCGGCCTGCTGCACAACTTTGAGGACAACCATCCGGCGGAGGAGAAAAAGCACCTGAAGCTGCATGCCGAAACCTCCATGCTGCTTACCCACGCAGCGTTGAAGGGCATGCTGGAACGCCGGGAGGGCAGGATCATCAACGTGGCCAGCGTGGCGGCGTTCCTGCCGCGCGGCACCTACTCGGCAGCGAAGGCCTGGTTGCTGAGTTTCAGCCGGTGGGCAAACCTCGCCTACCGCAAGCATGGCGTCAAGGTGACGGCTGTCTGCCCCGGCTTTACACACACCGAGTTCCACGACCGGATGGGGATGGACAAGTCCGTGGCCCCCTCCTGGACCTGGCTTCGGGCCGAGCGGGTGGTCAGCGAAGGCCTTGCGGACAACGAGCGCGGGAAGGCAGTCTCCATCCCGTCCAAGCGCTACAAGGCGGTGGCCGCCGTGGCCAGAGTTGCTCCGGCGCGCCTACTGGCCGGACCGGCCCGGAAGCCTAAGTAAGGACGCGGAGCCGCGCTTAAGCCCCGGCAGGGCCTTTCCGGTGCGGGAGCCGGGGCGTCGCACAGCCAGTACCACCAGGATCCCCAGCAGTGCGCCCACCAGCGTCTCCACCGCCCGCTCAAGGATCAGGACCCCCGGCTCGATGGGCGCGGCCAGCTGGGTCATCAGCAGGATGACCGGCGTGAACCAAACCATGGCCAGGCCATAGTGCCTGGTCATGAACAACTCGGTGGCGAACTGGAAGAGGATCACCAGCAGGGCCAGCACAGCGGCCCGGTGTACGGGCTCGAGGAGTGGGGGGTAGAGGCCGGCCAGTGCCCAGGGCTCCGGCAGGAGGACGACGGCGGTGACCGCAAGCCCCACGAACGTCCCCACGATGCGGTGGACGCCCCGCCGGACGCTGCTGGGGAGGTCTGCGCCGGCGAGCGGCACTGCCGCTGCCGCCATGGCCCAATGCGGATGGCCGGTGCCGCTGATGACACCCGCCGTCCCCGCGGCACCCACCGCCAGCACGTACCGGGCAGCGTGGACGGACAGTTCCCGCCGCCGGGCCGACGAACGGGACGGCACGCTCCTGGTTGCGCCGGGTTCCCAGGACCTCCGCCGCACCCAGCCGCTGAAGCCGATCAGGATGGAGAACACGGACGATGCGCAGGCGATGAACATGGCGGCATACCAGGGGACCACGGTGGGAACGGAAGCGCAGGCGCCAAGGGCAAGAATTCCGAAGAAGGGACCGTTCGGTTTCAGGCGCACGCGGTCAGCGTAGACCGAGCCAACTCCTGCCAGGGTGGCTTCCACGGCCACCAGCCACCACGAGTGGATGTGGTTGATGGACAGCGTCACTCCCACGGCCACGCCGCTGAGCAGCACCAAGGCGCCCTGTCCCTGGTGGCGGAGGCGCAACTGGTGGGGTTCGGAGCGGCCATACATGCCGGTGAGGGCTCCGAACACGGCGTAGATCATCAGGTCTGTGCGGCCCAGTACCAGCAGGAGCAGCGAGGGAACGGCGACGCTGATTGCCACGCGGAGTGCGGCAAGGTGGTCACCGGTGGCGGGTTCCAGCCGGTGGAGCGCACGGACCTGCTCCACTACGCGCTTCATGTACCTGACCTGTCCTGTTTTGTTGTGGCGCCATTCGTGGCCTGTCGCAGCCGCTGTGCCCTTCGGAACGTATCACCGGCCTCGGGCAGAGTTCCATTGAGGGCGGTCATATTCTGACATCCGGCAGGCACGCAAAGGCCCGTCCCCCGTGCTTCCCCCAAGGAGGCACGCGGGACGGGCCCGTGAGCGTGGGCTACAAGAGCGCCCGGCGGACGGCTGGAACTAAGCCCGGCTGGAACTGTGTCCCGATGGAACTGTGTCCAGCTGGAACTAGGCGCCGGCCGGAACCCCGCGGTGTGCCTGGGGATCGTTGCCGTCGTGGGTGTCGAACGGCAGTTCGTCCAGGTTGATGAGCGGGTTTTCGTCCTGGGTTGCCACCAGTTCCTTTGCCTCCGCCGCGGAGTCAACGCTCGGCATCGATCCGGGGAGGGGACGGTTTGCCGATTCCTTGAGGAAGTAGATGGCAATGGCACCTACCAGGGAGGTGGCCATCAGGTAGTAGGCGGGCATCATGTCGTTGCCGGTGGCGCCGATCAGCGCGGCCACGATGAAGGGGGTGGTGCCGCCGAAGATGGCCACGGCGAAGTTGTAGGCGATCCCCATGGCGCCGTAGCGGCTGGACGTGGGGAACTGGGCCGGCAGGGCGGAGGCCAGGTTGGCCACGTAGAACGTCACGGGGAAGGCAACCAGGGTCAGCCCGGCGAGGGTGGACCAGATCTGTCCGATGCCGATCAGCAGGAAGGCCGGGATGGCCAGGACGATGGTGCTCACGGCGCCGATCCAGAGCACGGGACGGCGGCCGATCCGGTCGGACAACTTGCCCGTCAGCGGGATGCAGAGGCTCATGATGACCAGCACGGGAATCGTCAGCAGCGTGCCGTGCACCTCGTCGTAGCCCTTGGATTCAGTCAGGTACGTGGGCATGTAGGACGTCAGTGCGTAACCGGCAGTGTTGGCGGCGGCCACCACAACCATGGCGACAATGATGGGGCGCCAGTAGGCCTTGACGATTCCCACAGGTCCCTTGGCCTGGGCGGTCTCACCAGCGGACGCGTTCTTGGCGTGCTCTTCCTGGGCGTCAAGGGTGGCCTGGAACTGCGGCGATTCCTCGATCTTGCTCCGGAAGTAGACGGCGATGAGGCCCAGCGGGCCGGCCACCAGGAACGGGATGCGCCATCCCCAGTCCTCCATGGTGTCCTGGCCCAGGGTCAGCTGCAGGACGGACACAAGGGCGGCGCCGATGGCGAAGCCCAGGTAGCTGCCCAGGTCCAGGAAGCTGGCAAAGAAGCCGCGGCGCTTGTCGGCGGCGTACTCGCTGACGAAAGTGGTGGCACCGGCGTACTCGCCGCCGGTGGAGAAGCCCTGGATGACCTTAAGGAGCACCAGCAGTGCAGCTGCCCACAGGCCGATCTGGGCGTACCCGGGCAGGAGGCCGACGGCGAAGGTGCTCGCTGCCATGATCATCAGCGTGGTGGCCAGGATCTTTTGGCGGCCCATCTTGTCGCCCAGCCAACCGAAGATGACGCCGCCCAAAGGACGGGCGATGAAGGTGGCGGCAAAGGTCCCCAGCAGGAACAGCGTCTGCGTGGTGGGATCCGACTCGGGAAGGAACACTGGCCCCATGGTGGTGATGAGGTAGCCAAAGACACCTACGTCGTACCATTCCATGGTGTTGCCCACGATGGTTCCGCCGAGTGCCTTTTTAAGCATCGGCTGGTCAACCACGTTGACATCGGATTCCTTGAGCCGGCGGCGTGGGAGCAGCCTGGGCTTCTTGGCAGCCGTGGCGGCTGCGGGGTAGGTTCCGCCGGCGTTTGTGGCGCCTGCGAAAGAGTCGGTCCTGCTTCGGTCTGTGGGCATTTGGGCAACTCCTGTGGAGGTCATTTGCTTGCGACTTGTAGCTGCCCCGCTCTGGGCAGGCCTTCAATTTTACGGGAGATCGGTATCGTCGGCTCGCCAAATGGCCTAGGATACGGCCGTTTAGGCCCCCGGAACCGGTTCCATCCTGGATATTTTTCCCCGGCTTTTCCCGCGTCATTACTGGGAAGCAGGCTGATCAAAGGCATCGTTACCGAAAATTTTTGTTTTTGGTTCCTTCCGGCGCCGGTTTTGCGGCGGTTGCAGCCGGGAAAGTGACTGCGGCCACCGTACTCGGAGGGGGTTCACAGGCGCCTCGGGGGTGCCTATGGTAGAGCGATGAACACACTTCTTTCCGGGCAGTAACCTGCGCGCGCCCGGGCGTTTTCGTTGGCGTTCCGTTTCAAGGAAGAACGAGGGAAGAAGGGAAGAACCACAATGGGTGAAGAGTCCAACCAGTTCCACATCAAGCCCGAGGTCGCGGACCACCTAGCGGCGGCTATGGATGTGCCGGTAGCCCCGGGCCCCGCAGCAGTCGGCGGCGTTCAGTTGCCGCAGCAGGGCGGATGGCCGGATGGCCTGGGGAAGCGGCGCCATCCCAAGGACCGCGCTTCCGGACATGGGCGGATGGGCCACGAGGCAGCCGTGACGGCGGTGCACCGCACCGGCCGCCCGCAGATGCCGCACTCCTCATAGGTACTGGGGTGCGGGCGCAGCTGCCAACGAGCGTTTGGATGCAGCATGGCGACGGGCACCGGCCGTGTCGACACTGAAATTACCTGGCGCCCTCAGAATATGAGCGCGCCAGGTAATTTGCGCGTCGCCGATCCACGTCCGCGTCGAAAACCCTGCTGTCAGCTTTCCCGGACCACGTCCGCCGGGTCCTTGTCCACACGCCAGCCCCGCCACCGCGGATGCCGCAGCCGTCCAGGTCCAGTCCATTCGCTGTAGGTCACTTCGCCCACCAGTTCCGGTGCCACCCAGTGGGCGTCGGCCGCGTCGGGGCGGGGGACCTCGTGGAACGGTGAGCTCTTCCGGCCCAGCCGCTCCAGGGTTTGCCGCAGTTCCGTGAGTTCGCGGGTGCTGAAGCCGGAGCCGACGCGGCCCACGTACTGCAGCTTGTCGCCATCGGGAATGCCCACCAGCAGTGATCCAACAGTCTCCTGGCGGCCTCCCTTTCCCGGACGCCAGCCTCCCACCACCACTTCCTGGGTTTGTTCAGTCTTGAGTTTGATCCAGGTCCGGGTCCGCTGGCCGCTGACGTAGCGGCTGTCGGTCCTCTTGGCCATCACGCCCTCAAGGCCAAGCTCCTGCGCGCTTTCCATGAGGAGTTCAACGGACTCCGCCAGCACCATGGACAGGTCCACCGGGCAGTCGGACGGCTCAAAAAACTCCTCGAGCCGCTGCCGGCGTTTGCTGAGCGGCAGGCGGCGGAGATCCTTGCCGCCGTCGAAAAGGAGGTCGAACAGCATCAACTGGACTGGAATCGCGGTGCGGGCCCTGGCGACGTCGGCGGCCCGGGTGAGCTTCATCCGGCCCTGCAGGAGGCCAAAGTCCGGCCGCCCACCGGGGCCGACGGCGATGATCTCACCGTCCGCCACGAACGGTTGATCCGGCCAGCAGGACCGGCCCGTGAACTCGGGATAGGTGCGGCTCACATCGTTGCCGTTGCGCGAGAAGATGCGCACCGTTTCCCTGTCGGCCACCAGGATGGCCCGAACGCCGTCCCACTTGAGTTCGTACTGCCATGAGCTGCCCTGCAGGTCGGCCGTAGTGCCGGACGTCGCCATCATGGGTTGGTATTCCAAAGGGTCCGCAACGGTACCGGCGGCGGACCCGGCCGACGCCTTGGGCTTGGCTTCCTGCCCAGGCACCGCGCCGCCGTCGTCCTCTTCCTGCTCCTCCGCTTGCGCCGCCCGGGACGCTGAAGCGGATTGAGCCTGTGCCTCCGGAGCCGCATGCAGCTGTCGCCCGCCTGCCTGCTCCTGGTCCATGAGGTGAATGAGCCACTGGCTTTCAGCGTCCTTGCCCTGGCCCCGTCCGGTGTGGATCAGCGCGATTTTCCTGGTGCCGCCCAGCCCGCCGCCTTCGGAGCCGGTCAGCGTGGCGATGACTTCCCTGCCGTTGATCCACTTATGCAGTTCGTAGGTGCCGGTGTCCCAAATGGTCATGACACCCGCGCCGTACTCTCCCTTCGGGATGGTCCCGTGGAAGGTGAGGTAGTCCATGGGGTGGTCCTCGGTTTGGACCGCCAGATGGTTCTTCCCGCCGGACTCGGGAACGCCCTTTGGCAGGGCCCAGGAGGCGAGGACGCCCTCATGCTCCAACCGCAGATCCCAGTGCAGCCGGCTGGCGTGGTGTTCCTGGATGACAAAGCTGTTGCCGGCGGCGGGGAGGCCGGCGAACGGCTCGGGCGTGGCCTTGGGATCGCGCATGGAGCGGTACTTGCTTAGGCGCGGATCGCCGTCGTGCGCTTCCTCCCGGGCGGCGTCATCGCTGGGCGCTCCGGCTCCATCCCCACCACCTGCAGCGTTGACGACGGCGGCGAATGGGTCCTTGCCGTCCCGCACCCTTCGCAGTACCTCCTGGTAGTCCAGGTGCTTCAGGTTGGGCGAGTCGATCTCCCCCCACGTCCGGGGTGCAGCCACCAATGGGGTCGGCCGGCCCCGGAGTGAGTACGGGACGATGGTGGTTTTCGCAGCGTTGTTCTGGCTCCAGTCCACCAGCACCTTGCCCTTGCGGAGGGACTTCTTCATGTCGCTGACGGCGAGGTCGGGGTGGTCGGCCTCGAGTGCGCGGGCAAGTTCCCGTGCGAACGCGGAGATCTGCTCGGAGGTCTGGCTCCCGTCCAGGGCTGCGTAAAGGTGGATGCCCTTGCTGCCGCTGGTCACCGGCACCGGATCCAGGCCCACGTCCTGCAGGATGGTGCGCGCCAGGAGGGCCACCTCGCGGCACTCCTGCAGGCCGGCTCCCTCGCCCGGGTCCAGGTCCAGCACGAGCCGGTCCGGGTTCAGCTGGTTGCCGTGCGAGTCCACCCGCCACTGCGGCACATGGACTTCCAACGAGTTGATCTGGCCGAACCAGGTCAAGGTGGCCGCGTCGTTGACCAGTGGGTAGTGGATGGTCCGGTCCTTGTGCGTGATCGCCGCTCGCGGCAGCCATCCCGGGGCCGAATCCTCCAGCTCCTTTTGGAAGAACACCTCGCCGGGTTTCTCCGCTGTGCCCACTCCGTTGACCCACCGCTTGCGGGTGGCCGGCCGGTTGGCAGCCGCAGGAATCAGGACGTGGGCCACCGCGGCGTAGTACGCCAGGACGTCCGCCTTGGTGGTGCCGGTCTCCGGATAGATGATTTTGTCCAGGTTGGTGAGGGTCAGTTCCCGTCCCGCCACCCGGACACGCTCCCTGCTAGCGGCCATGGGGCTTCACCTCCGGCCCGCTCTGATGTTGACTGTAGGAATGAGAGCCATCTGGAAAGGTGCCATCGCGTTCGGCCTGGTCAACGTGCCCGTGAAGGTCTACAGCGCCACTGAGGATCATGACATCAGTCTGCACCAGGTTCACAATGCCGATGGCGGCAGGATCCGTTACCAGCGCCGGTGCGAGGTGTGCGGCGAGGTGGTGGACTACTCGGACATCGAGAAGGCGTTCGATGAGGACGGCCGCACCGTGGTGCTGTCCAAGGATGAGCTCAAGTCCATTCCCGCGGAGAACAGCCACGAGATTGAAGTGGTGCAGTTCGTCCCGTCCGAGCAGCTTGAGCCCATGATGTTCGAGAAGAGCTACTACCTGGAACCGGACTCCAAGTCGCCCAAGGCCTATGTGCTGCTGCGCCGGGCGCTGGAGGACACGGATCGGGTGGCCATCGTCCAGTTCGCGCTGCGGGAGAAGACCCGGCTGGGCGCCCTGCGGATCAAGGACGACGTGCTGGTGCTGCAGTCCCTCCTGTGGCCGGATGAGGTGCGGGAGGCCAACTTCCCTTCCCTGGAGGCCGACATCAGGATTTCAGCGCAGGAACGGGACATGTCCGCGGCGCTGGTGGAGTCCATGGCTGCCGACTTCGAACCCGACTCCTTCACCGATGAGTACCAGGTGCAGCTTCGCCAGCTCATCGACGCCAAGCTCGAACAGGGCGAATCGCTGGACACGGAGGAGACGTTCGGCGTGGAAGCCGGCGAGGGCGGCAAGGGCGAAGTCATCGACCTCATGGAGGCCCTCAAACGGAGCCTGGACCGGAAACGCGGCGGCGGGGAGGCCGCCTCCGCCGGCGGAAGTTCCGACGACGAAGCTGACACCGATGAAGCCGACACCGGGGACGGGGAAGCCGAGGGAGCCAAGCCGGCCCGCAAAGCTTCCGGGACCAAAGCTTCCGGCACCAAGGCTTCCGGCACCAGGGCGGCGGCCGCGAAGACCGGCACGGATGACGCGAAACCCGCCAAGTCGTCCGCGAAGTCCACGGCAGCCACCAAGTCCACTGCCGCCAAATCGACCGCGTCAAAGCCTGCCGCCTCCCAAACAGCCGGGTCGAAGTCCACCGGCACCAAGTCGGCGGACAGCAAGTCCACGGGAACGAAGACCGCAGCCAAGCCCGCCGCCAAGACCACCAGGGCCCGCAAGCCCGCCTGAGCGCAAGCCCGCCTGACCTGCCCACCTTTAGTCCCACCTTTACAGCTGCCTCCATCGCGTCCACAATGAGTCGCATCACAGCCTCCGCTGTGCCAACAGCGTGCTGTCACCCATTTGGACCAGACACGTAGAGGGGCACGGGCATGAGCCAGCAGACCGATGCAGTGGAGGCGGACCGGGAGCTCAAAAAGAAGCACCGGGCCATGTGGGCGTCAGGGGACTACCCGGCCCTCGCGGACGAGATGCTCCTGGAACTGGGCGCCGTCCTGGTGGAGGCCACGGGCATTAGGCCGCGCCAGCGGGTGCTGGACGTGGCGGCGGGAACGGGCAACGCCGCCATTCCGGCCGCGATGATGGGCGCCAAAGTGGTTGCCAGCGACCTCACCCCGGAGCTTTTCGAGGCAGGGCGGCGGGAAGCCGCGAACCGCGGTGTCACCTTGGACTGGCAGGAAGGTGACGCGGAAGCCCTGCCTTTCGGTGATGCGGAGTTCGACGCCGTGATGTCCTGCATCGGGGTGATGTTCGCACCGCACCACCAGGCGGCCGCGGACGAACTGGTTCGGGTCTGTAAACCTGGCGGCTCCCTGGGGCTGCTGTGCTGGACGCCGGAAGGATTTATTGGCCAGATGTTTGCGGTCATGAAGCCTTTCGCGCCGCCGCCCCCGCCCGGTGCGCAGCCTGCCCCGTTGTGGGGGAGCGAGGACCATGTCCGCGAACTGCTGGGGGACAGGATCACTGATGTCCGCACCCGCAAGCAGAACCTGGCCGTCAAAAGCTTCCACCAGCCCGCGGACTTCGTGAGGTATTTCAAGTCCCACTACGGCCCCATCATTTCGGTGTATAAGTCGCTCGCCGAGGATCAGGACAGGGTCAAGGCGCTGGACAAGGCCCTCACCGATTTGGCTGACTCCTTTGGCGACGCCCACGGCGACGTCCCGTTCCAGATGGAATGGGAATACCTGCTCTTCACGGCAAAGAAGGCCTGACCCATGGCCGGGAACCACGTGGCAGTCTCCGTCACCACCATCAACGCCAATCCCATGCGCGTGTGGGAGGTGATCACGGACCCGGCGGCCGTGAAGGAGTTCATGTTCGGGGCCGTCCTGGAGACGGACTGGAAGGTGGACAGCCCCATTACGTGGCAGGGCGAATGGGACGGGAAGACGTACCAGGACAAAGGCCGGATCCTTCAGGTCGAACCGGGCCGGAAACTGGTCCATACCCACTTCAGTCCACTGTCCGGCCAGGAGGATAAGCCCGAGAACTACCACAAGCTCGAATGGACTTTCGAGGACCTGGGCGGCGCCACCCGCCTGTCGTTAGCACAGGACAACAACCCCACCGAGGACGCCGCCGCGCACTCCAAGGGCATGTGGGACAAGCTCCTGGCGGACGTGAAGGCGCTCGCCGAACGAACCCAACGCCCCGCCCCTCCCAACTGACTCGCATTTGTTGTCGTTTTGAGGGGTCAAAACGACAACAAATGCGACCTACTTGGGTGAGGCGCGCTGAAGGTGGGCCGGGCGCTTAAAGCCAAGCGGCCGCCGTCGGACGTTCCCGCTTGGGGAAGCCCGACGGCGGCCGCCGGCTTTGTGCGTTGGGGCAGCGTTGCTGCTACTCGGCGTCGTGGTCCGTTTCCAGAATCTGCACCAGGCGCTCCAGCGCATCGTCTGCGCCGGCACCTTCGGCGCGGAGGACCACCACGTCACCGTGCGAGGCACCCAGGCTCATGAGGGACAGGATGCTGGCAGCGTCCATGGCTTCGTCAGCCGGTTCGCCTTCGCGGGCGATGGTGATGTCCAGGTCGAACTCTCCGGCTGCCTCGGCAAAGATGGCGGCCGGGCGGGCGTGCAGGCCCACGCGGCTGGCGACGGTTGCTGTGCGTTCTGGCATTTTTGCTCCTTTGTCTTTCGGCGTGCTGAGGGTTCAGCGGCCGGTGAGGTGTGTGGCTAGGCCGGCTCAGACGGTTGCGGGAACCGGTTCAACCGTATCAACGGTCTTCTTGACTGCCCAGCGCTTGAGGCCCACGACCGCCAGCGCGCTGACTATGGTGCCGGCGATGATCGAGACGACGAACATCAGCAGGTTGCCGATGGCGAAGAAGACGAAGATGCCGCCGTGCGGGGCCTGGGAGGTCACGTTGAAGGCCATGGTGAGTGCGCCGGTAAGGGCGCCGCCCAGCATGGAGGCGGGGATGACGCGCAGGGGATCGGCCGCGGCGAACGGGATGGCGCCTTCGGAGATGAAGGATGCGCCCAGCAGCCAGGCTGCCTTGCCGTTCTCGCGTTCGGCCAGGCTGAACAGCTTCTTGTCCAGGACCGTGGCCAGTGCCATGGCCAGCGGCGGAACCATGCCCGCTGCCATCACCGTCGCCATAATCTGCCACGGGGCCTGGTTGGTGGCGCTGCCGGCGCTCAGGCCGGCAACGGCGAACGCGTAGGCAACCTTGTTGACGGGGCCGCCCAGGTCGAAGCACATCATGAGGCCAAGGATGATTCCAAGGACGACGGCGGAAGCACCGGTCATGCCGGACAGCCAGTTGTTGAGCGCCGTGGTGAGTCCGGCGATGGGTCCACCGAGGACCAGGAACATCAGGCCGGAGGCAACGATCGAGGCGAGCAGGGGGATGATGACTACAGGCATCAGGCCGCGCAGCCAGCGGGGAACCTGCCAGGTTCCGATCAGGTGGGCGACGTAGCCGGCCAGCAGGCCGCCCACGATGCCGCCCAGGAAGCCGGCACCCATGAATCCGGACACGGCACCCGCAACGAAGCCGGGGGCGATGCCGGGCCGGTCAGCGATGGCGTACGCGATGTAGCCTGCCAGCGCGGGGACCAGGAAGCCCATGGAGAGCGCGCCGATCTTGAAGGCTACGGCGCCCAGGTAGATGGGCAGGCCGCCCTCGGGCAGGTTGCCGAAGTTGTTCTGCACCACCACCTTGTCAGCGACGCCGGTGATGTCGTAGCCGCCCAGGAGGAAGCCCAGCGCAATCAGCAGGCCGCCGCCGGCAACGAACGGAATCATGTAGCTGACGCCGGTGAGCAGGGCCTTCTTGAGCTTCTGTCCGATGTGCTCGCCCTTTTCCTCAGCCTCGTGCTCGGCCTGTTCCTCGGCACCGAAGTGGGGGACGCGGTGGGCGTTGGGGTTCTCTGCCGCGGCGAGTGCTTCCTGGACCATCTTGTCCGGCTCGTCGATGCCGCGCTTGACCGGAGCGTTGATGACCGGCTTGCCGGCGAAGCGCTCCTTGCCGCGCACATCCACGTCCACGGCGAAAATCACGGCGTCAGCTGCTGCGATGACGGCGGGGTCCAATGCCTTGGCCCCGGAGGAGCCCTGGGTTTCCACCTGCAGGTCGACGCCCATTTCCTTGGCAGCTGCCACCAGCGAGTCGGCCGCCATGTAGGTGTGGGCGATGCCGGTGGGGCAGGCGGTCACGGCGACGAGGCGCTTGGGACGGGCAGGTGTTGAACCCGTGGCAGTGCTGCCGGCGCTTGCGCCTGCAGAGGCTGAAGAACCTGCTGCACCGGCACCTGCTGCGGCGCCAACGCTCGCGCCCACCGGAACGGCGTCAACCGGGGCGGCTGCGGCGTGTGCGGCTGGCTTGTCGGCCAGGGCGCCTTCCACGAGCTCCACGATTTCTGCCTGCGAGGAGGCGTTGCGCAGGGCCGCGGTGAAGTCCTTCTTGATGAGGGAGCGGGCCAGCTTGGAGAGCAGCTTCAGGTGCTCCTGGTCCGCGCCGTCCGGAGCGGCGATGAAGAACACCAGGTCAGCCGGGCCGTCCTTGGCACCGAAGTCAACCTTCGGGTCCAGGCGTGCCATGGCCAGGGTGGGCACCGTGACGGCGGCGGAGCGGCAATGCGGGATGGCGATGCCGCCGGGGATGCCGGTAGCGGTCTTCTGTTCGCGTGCGAAGGCGTCGGCGAAGAGTCCGTCAACTTCCGACGCGCGTCCGGTGGCAGCTACCTTGCTTGCCAGATGCCGGATCACCGTCTCGGGGGCGTTGCCCAGGTTCTGGTCGAGCTCGACCAGGTCCGTGGTGATGAGCTGGGTCACTGTCAATCCTTTCGAAGGGCCGTGATGGTTACGGCATCCGGGGTGGTTTGGTCTGCTGCCGGAACAGTGGATCCGGGCAGCGAGGCAGCGGCGGCACCGTGGGCCACCGCCTGACGAAGGCAGTCGGCGGGGGCGGCGCCCCGGCCGTGGGCAAGCAGGTAGCCGGCAAGTGCGGAGTCGCCCGCACCTACCGTGCTGACCGCGGCGACCGGCGGGTGCGTGGCCAGCCACGCGCCGTCGGCCGTTACGAGGACAGCTCCCTTGGAACCGAGAGTTGCCAGCACAGCACCTACGCCGGAACGTACGACGGCGGCTGCAGCGGCGGCGGCAGCCGCCGGGTCCGCTTCCAGCTCGTCACCGGATGCCGGGGCAAACCCGGCGGCTGCGGCCAGTTCCGCCAGTTCCTCGGCGTTGGGCTTGAGGAGGTCCGGTTTCCCGGAACCCGTGGTTGTTCCGCTGGTGCCTGTGCCGTCGTCGGGGGTTCCGGCGTCGGTGAGGGCAGCGGCGAGGGGCGTCCCGGAGGAGTCGACGGCGATCAGCGGCGCATTGCCGTTGCCCGCCTCCCGGATCCGACGGGCCACCGTTGCATAGAAGTTGTCCGGGAATCCGGGCGGCAGCGAGCCGGCCAGGACTACCCAGCTGGCGCCACGGGAGCTTTCCAGCAGCAGCTTGATGAGGGCTTCCTGCTGGTCCGCGGCAAGGACGGGCCCGGGTTCGTTGATCTTTGTGGTCACGCCGCCGGGCTCGGTGAGCGCCACGTTGGTGCGCAGCGGCTCGTCGATGGGAAGGGATATGAAGGGGACTGCACTTTCGCGCAGGCCGGCCAGGACGGGATCGCTGTCCGCGCCTGGCAGGACGGCCAGGGATTCGAGTCCGGATGCCACCAGGGCGCGGGAGACGTTGACGCCCTTGCCGCCGGACTCCTGGCGGACGGAGACGGCGCGCTGTACTTCGCCGCGTGCCAGGGGGCCGGGGAGGGCCACCGTGCGGTCGAGGCTTGGATTGGCCGTGAAGGTGACGATCATGCGATCACCACATCGACGCCGGCCTCTTCCAGGGCGGCCGCGAGTTCAGGTCCGGGTTCACTGTCTGTGATCAAGGTGTCCAGATCTTTCAGGGAGGCGAACTGGACCAGGGTTTCCGTGTCCAGCTTGGAGGAGTCGGCCAGCACCACAATGCGGCGGGCCGACTGGACGAAGGCTGCCTTGACGGCTGCTTCTTCAGGATCGGGAGTGCTGACGCCAAAGGTGGCATGGATGCCGTTGGTGCCGATGAACGCGATGTCCGGGCGGATCCGGGCAGCGGCGTTCACCGTCGCCTGGCCCACGGCCACCTGGGTAAGTCCGCGGACCCGGCCGCCCAGGATCTGCAGGGCGACTCCGGGGACGTTGGAGAGCTTGCTGGCGATGGGCACAGCGTGGGTGATAACCACTAGTTCGTGCTGCGGCCCGGTTCCGTCGGAAGGTTCGACGGCGGTGCGTCGCGCCAGCAGGTCCGCCAGCACTTCGGTGGTGGTGCCGCCGTCCATGAGGACGCTGGCCGGCGAGTTCCGGGGGATCAGGGCGAGGGCGGCCTGGGCGATCCGGACCTTTTGGTCCGGCCGCTGGATGGCCCGTTCGGTGACGCTTTCCTCGGTGGTGCTGAAGCGGTCTGCCGCCACCGCTCCACCGTGGACCCGCCGTACGGTGCCGGCGTTCTCCAGAGCGGCAAGGTCACGGCGGACAGTTTCCGTGGTGATGCTGAAGCGCTCAGCGAGCAGGGTCACGCTGACCCGGCCGTTGCCGGCCACAAGCTCGGCAATCTTTTGCTGGCGCTCCTCGGCGAACACGTACCCTCCGTTGCGTAGTGGCTGTCGTGACTTGGATCACTCTGATGTTGAGTTACTTGACTTTATCTTTGCTTATGTTGGTTTGTCAATGGAAACCAACATGAAACAAGATGCGAATATGGTAAGGGCTGGAGTTCCTCTCCCCGGTTCCAGGCTTGGAGGACGCCAGGGCCTGCGGATCTGGACCCGGCACCAGGGCCGGGGCGCGAAAAAGCCGGGCCGGACGCATATGGTCCAGCCCGGCTCTTCGGGTTACTTGGGGCCGTTCCCGGGGTTCCCGGAATCCCGTCCCCGGTACCGCTGATGGTTAGAGTCCGCCGTCCCGGCTTTCGTGGCGGGTGATCCGCTCCCCGGTGTTTGGATCTATGACGGAGCGGGACTCGCTTACGCGGCGGCTGCGTCCGGGTGAGGCGAGGATAAGGGAAGCGATCAGCCCGATGACGCCCACGGCCATGAGGATGTAGCCCACCAGCTGCTGGTCCACGAAGGGGATCAGGCCGGGAGCCACGGCCCAGGCGAGGATGGCGCCAAGGGCGATGAGGAAGATTGACGAGCCGATTCTCATGACTTGCTCCTTATAGCCGCGTGCTGCGCGGCGCTGGTAGGGCGTTACGGAAGGGTGGTGCGTCACTGCCAAAAGCTAAGCCTGCTGTCTGTCAGGCGTCAGGCTACCTTCCGGGGATTCGTGATTCAATCACCGCGCCGTTAGGGCGGGCATGTCTCGTAGGCTGTTCCGGTGGAAACAGTTGTGTGGTCCAAGCCCGAAGGCCAGCGCTCCGGCACTCCCTTGCTGGTGATGATGCACGGGTACGGCACGGACGAGGCACGGATGGTGCGCCTTTTCGACTACCTGCCGCAGGAGTTCACCTGCGCCGCCCTCCGTGCTCCTATGCCAATCGGCGACCACTGGGGCTGGTTCCTGCTGGACTACTTCCTGGCAAATGACTTCGCCGACGTGATTTCCGCAGCGAACTCCGTGCGGGCGTGGATCAGTTCCGTCAGGGACCAGCACAGCAGTGTCACGCTTATGGGCTATTCCCAGGGCATGGCCATGGCAACCACGCTCCTGCGGCTGCATCCGGAGGACTACAAGGCTGTTGTGGGGTTGTCCGGCTTCGTCCTCAAGAACGAGCTCCTCTCGGTCATGGACTCCTTTGAAGTGAAGCCGCCGTTCTTTTGGGGGCGGGACAAGGCTGATCTGGTGATTAACGAGGACGCCATCGCGTATACAGCCGAGTGGCTGGAACAGAACACGCTGCTGACGACCCGGACCTACCCGGGGATGGGGCACGCCATGTCAAAGACGGAGATGGTGGATGTCAGCGCTTTCCTCCGCCATTACGTACTGGGCTAACTGTGTATCCGCTCCAGTAGAGGGTAAGAAAAAACAGTTGCCAGCGAAATTTGCAAGCGCTTACACTCGTCTACGGCCATGATCGGTCCTGCAGTGGGCGGACAAGGAAGTGATGCTGCGCGCACGCCGCGCAGCAGAACCTCCTTCAGGCTGCCCGGCGGGGCCGGCTGTCCACAAACCGAGAGGACACCGCACCGCCGATGACACAAGAAACTGCAGCTGATACCGCCGCCTGGACCGGCGCCAAAGCAATCCTGTTCGACCTGGACGGGGTGCTGACGCCCACAGCCAGCGTGCATGAGCGGGCCTGGCAGGAACTTTTCGATGGCTACCTCGCCTCACAGCCAGGTGTTTCCGGTTACCGGGAAAGCGACTACTTCGACCACATCGACGGCAAACCGCGCTTTGACGGGGTACGTGACTTCCTCGCCTCACGCGGGATCACGCTGCCGGAGGGCCCGTTGGATGACGATCCCGCCCACGACACTGTCCATGGCCTGGGCAACCGGAAGAACGCGGTCTTCAATGGCATCGTGAGCGCCGGCGTCGAACCGTTCGAAGGCTCTGTCCGCTTCCTCCAAGCCGCACTGGACCGCGGACTCAAGGTCGCCGTCGTCTCTTCCTCCCGCAACGCCCCTGCCGTACTGAAGGCCGCCGGACTCAGCCGGCACTTCGCCGTCGTGGTGGACGGGGTGGTGGCCGCGGAGCAGGGCCTGCCCGGCAAACCAAGCCCGGCCACCTACGAATACGCCGCCAAGCTGCTGGACCTGTCCAGTTTCGAGTGCGTGGTGGTGGAAGACGCCGTGTCCGGCGTGCAGGCAGGACATGCCGGGTCCTTCCACTCCGTTATCGGGGTGGACCGGGGTGCAGGGCGGCTGACGCTCCTGGACGCCGGTGCCACCCTGGTGGTTAGCGATCTCCAGGAACTTATCCCCTAAACCTCCGTTGCCTCCCCGGGCAACCCCGCTGCTTCCCCGGCAGCACCAATCCCAGTACCGCACTTCCCCCCCCCAATACTCCATGCCGGCCCCGCCGGCAGCACAGCAAGGCCAAAAGGACCCCGACCATGGCACTGATTACCGAGGACCGCGAGCGGTTCCCCGATACCCCCTGGCAGCTCGTCGAAACCCGGTACCAGACCGACGGCGCCGGAACGCTTGAGACCCTGTTTGCGCTGGGTAACGGGCACCTGGGCATCCGGGGTGCGCATTGTGCCGCGGCCGATGCCGAACTGCCGGGCAGCTTCATCAATGGGTTCCACGAAATCTGGGACATCAAGCACGCCGAGAATGCGTTTGGCTTCGCCCGGACCGGGCAGCGCATCCTCTACATTCCTGACGCCAACAACTTCACGGTGGTGGTGGACGGGGAAAGCCTCAGCCTGGCGGAGTCCGAGGTGCTGGACTACCGGCGGACCGTGGACTTCTGCACTGGAATCTATGAATGCCGCATCACCTGGCAATGCCGGTCCGGCGCTATGGTGACCACCACGGAGCGGCGGGCCGTGGGATTCGAGTCCCGTGGCGGCCTGGGCATTTCGCTGGAGGTGGCAACGAACCGGCAGGTTTCCCTGGATGTCACCTCGTCCGTGATCAACCGCCAGGACCAGCCGGTGGAAGACCACTCCGTGCACGATCCCCGCCGCGCCGGACGCCACGCGGGGCGCGTGCTGCTGCCCTTGCGGCTCGACGGCGGCGACGGCTCCTTGCGCCTGTCATGGGAGGCTGCGGAGTCCAAGCAGCGCGTGGGCATTGCCGTGGACCACTGGACGTCACCCGGGCACCAGCCGTTCGAGACACTGGTGGACCAGGACGACAGCAGCGTCCGGTACGTCCTTGCGGTGGATGCTGATGAGCCGTTCCGGCTGGAGAAGAGCGTTAGCTACGCCGCCGGCCGGACTATGCAGGACCCGGAGATCGATGCAGCCGCGGTGGCGGAAGGAACGTTGCGGCCGGTGGGTGACATCTTTGCCGAGAGCGAGGCGCACTTTCGCAGCTACTGGGCCACCTCGGACATTCTGGTGGAGGGCGGCCGGCCCGGGCTGCAGCAGGCCATCCGGTGGAACCTGTTCCAGTTGGCCCAGGCCACCGCGCGTGCCGATGTTGCCGGCATCCCCGCCAAGGGCGTGACCGGATCGGGCTACGAGGGGCACTACTTCTGGGACCAGGAGGTGTACCTGCTGCCCTACCTTACGTACACCAATCCCGACGGCGCCCGGCAGGTCCTGGAGTTCCGCCACAGCATGCTTCCCGAAGCCAGGATCCGCGCCAAGGAGCTGAGCGTGGACGGTGCGCTGTTCCCGTGGCGCACCATCAACGGGCTCGAAGCCAGCGCTTACTACGCTGCCGGCACCGCGCAGTTCCACATCGCCGCAGCCATCGCCTTCGCCACCAACAGGTACCTCTGGGCAACCGGTGACACCGCCTTCCGGGATGGGATGGGCGCCGAGCTGCTGATCGAGACCGCCAGGATGTGGATCTCCCTTGGCTTCTTCGGGAAGGACGGGCTCTTCCATATCCACGGCGTGACCGGCCCTGATGAGTACACCGCCGTGGTCAACGACAACCTGTACACAAACGTCATGGCCCGCTTCAACCTTCGCGCGGCCGCTGCCCTTGAGCACGCCGGCATCACCCTGGAGGAGCGCCAGCTGTGGGAGGCTGCGGCCAGCCGGATGAACCTGCCGTTCGACGAACGCATGCAGGTGCACTCGCAGGACAACGACTTCATGACCCTGGAGGCCTGGGACTGGACCACTCCGCGGTCCAAGTACCCGTTGCTGCTGCACTTCCACCCTCTGGTCATCTACCGCCACCAGGTGCTGAAGCAGGCGGACACGGTCCTGGCCATGTTCCTGCAGTGGCAGGACTTCACGGCCCAGGAAAAGCACCGTGCCTTCGACTTCTACGATCCGCTCACCACCGGCGACTCCACGCTGTCCGCCTGCGTGCAGGGGATCATGGCGGCGGAGGTGGGCTATTCGAAGGAAGCGCTGGAGCACTTCACCAACGCCGCGTTCATCGACCTGGACGACACCCACGGCAACACCATCGACGGCGTGCACATCGCCTCCACCGGGGGAGTGTGGAGTTCGCTGGTGTGCGGGTTCGCCGGCATGCGCGACCAGGGCCCGGTGCCGTACTTCGATCCACGCCTGCCCGCCGAATGGGACGGGTTGGCCTTCCACCTGAAGATCCGCGGCCGCCTGCTGCTGGTCCAGCTTGCCGCCGGTTCCATCACGCTCACGGTGCAGGAGGGTGAGCCGCTGGAGGTAGATGTCCGCGGCCAGCACTTCACGGTGGGCGGTACGCCTATGCAGGTGCCGCTTAAACCGGCCGTGGAGCCGGAGCCAACGGTCTTTCCCAGCGGACTGCCGACGGCGAGCATCCCGGTGGTGCGCGGCAACAGCTGACGCGGGCTGCTAGCCCGCCAGGAGGGTGGCGGCTTCCTGGCGGGTGGTGCCGGAGTCCTGGATGCCGTCGGCGATGTGGGCGAGTTCGGCGGGGATGTCGCGGCCTTTTTTGCGCATGGCGGTGGCCCAGAGGCGGCCGGCGCGGTAGGAGGAGCGGACCAGGGGTCCGGACATGACGCCGAGGAAGCCGATTTCTTCGGCTTCGTGCTGGAGGTCGACGAATTCCTGGGGTTTGACCCAGCGGTCCACGGGCAGGTGCCGTTCGGAGGGGCGCAGGTACTGGGTGATGGTGATCAGGTCGCACCCTGCTTCGTGGAGGTCGCGGAGGGCTTCGGAGATTTCCTCGCGGGTTTCGCCCATGCCCAGGATGAGGTTGGATTTGGTGACCATCCCATGGGCCCGGCCCTGGGTGATGACGTCCAGGGAGCGGTCGTAGCGGAACGCGGGCCGGATGCGCTTGAAGATCCGGGGCACGGTTTCGACGTTGTGGGCGAAGACTTCGGGTTTGGAGTCGCAGATCGCTTTGATGTGCTCGGGATTTCCGGAGAAGTCGGGGATGAGCAGTTCGACGCCGGTGCCGGGGTTCAGTTCGTGGATCTTGCGGACGGTTTCGGCGTAGAGCCACACGCCTTCGTCTTCGAGGTCGTCGCGGGCGACGCCGGTGACGGTGGCGTAGCGGAGCTGCATGGACTGGACGGAGCGGGCCACCTTGGTGGGTTCGAACCGGTCCATGGGTGAGGGTTTGCCGGTGTCGATCTGGCAGAAGTCGCAGCGGCGGGTGCATTCGGAACCGCCGATCAGGAAGGTGGCTTCCTTGTCTTCCCAGCATTCGAAGATGTTGGGGCAGCCGGCTTCCTCGCAGACGGTGTGCAGGCCTTCCTTTTTCACCAGGTTCTTCAGCCCGACGAACTCGGGGCCCATTTGGACCTTGGCCTTGATCCATTCCGGTTTGCGCTCCACCGGGACCGCAGCATTGCGCTGCTCGATCCGCAGCATCTTCCGGCCTTCAGGTGCCAAAGTCATGATCGTTTTCCTTTGTTTGCTTGGGGGATCGGAGGTGTGCCGGGTGTCAGCATTCGACGACGTTGACTGCGAGGCCGCCCATGGCGGTTTCCTTGTATTTGGAGGACATGTCTTTGCCGGTCTCGCGCATGGTGATGATGACTTCGTCGAGGGAGACCCGGTGGGTGCCGTCGCCCCAGAGGGCCATTTTCGCGGCGTTGATCGCTTTGGCGGCGGCGATCGCGTTCCGTTCGATGCAGGGGACCTGGACCAGCCCGCCGATCGGGTCACAGGTCAGGCCGAGGTTGTGTTCCATCGCGATCTCGGCCGCGTTTTCCACCTGCGCGGGGGTGCCGCCCATGACCTCCGCCAAACCGGCCGCGGCCATTGAGGACGCGGACCCGACCTCACCCTGGCAACCGACCTCGGCCCCGGAGATCGAGGCCTGTTCCTTGTAGAGGACCCCGACGGCGCCGGCGGCGAGCAGGAACCGCACCACCACATCCTCCCGGTCTTCCTTCGTGGCCTTATCCATGCCGGGGGCGAAGTGCAGCGCGTAGTACAGCACCGCGGGGATGATCCCGGCCGCCCCGTTCGTGGGCGCGGTGACCACCCGGCCGCCGGAGGCGTTCTCCTCGTTCACCGCCAACGCCACCAAGTTAACCCACTCCTGCCAATACCGCGGGTCGTGGAAGTCCCAGTCCTGGAAATCCAGGTCCTGGTTGTCCTCGCCGGGGCGTGCGCATTCCTTCTTCAGCCGGTCGTACCAGTCCGGGGCGCGGCGGCGGACCTTCAACCCGCCCGGCAGCACCCCCTCCCGCTTCAGCGAGGTCTGGACACAGTCGGCCATGACGGACCAGATGTGCAGCAAACCGGTTCGGATCTCCTCCTCGGACCGGGCGGCCTTTTCGTTGACCAGCATCACGTCCGCGATGCCCAGCCCGGTGTTCCGGCAGTGTTCCAGCAGTTCCGCGGCGGTCCGGAACGGCAACGGCAACTCCTGTTTGGACGCGTCCAGTTCCTGCTGCGCGGCGTCCTCCTCGCCCTCGCGGACGATGAACCCGCCACCGACCGAGAAGAACGTCGCCGCGTGCAGCACCTCCCCGCCAGCATCCGTCACCGTGAAGGTCATCCCGTTCGTGTGCCGCGGCAGCACCGTCAACGGCCGCAGCACCATATCCTCCACCCCGTACGGCAGCGGCACGGCACCGGCCAGGTTCAGGGTCCCGGTCTCCGCGATCGAGGCCAGCCGCTCCTCCACTTCCACGGGCAGGATCAACTCAGGATGGAACCCCTCCAACCCCAACAGGACCGCGGTCATGGTCCCGTGCCCATGCCCCGTCGCCGCCAGCGAACCATACAAATCCACCCGCAAAGACGCCACGTCAGCCAGGACCCCAAGGCTTTTGAGTTCCTCCGCAAACACAGCAGCAGCCCGCATCGGCCCCACAGTATGCGACGACGACGGACCAATACCGATCGAAAACAAATCAAAAACGCCAACAGCCATGACGGGGATTCCTAACTAGAAAGTTCGTGGCGGGGTTGGGTGCGCCTGGCCGAATTCCTCCGCGTGCCCGGGGCCCACGCCGTCCGGGTTCCCTGGCCGAGCTTGCGAGGTTAGGGGGACGGTGGGTAGCACGTCTCCGGAATCCGTCCAGTCGTCAAGGCCGCACACCTAGACGGACCCCGCGAGCGTCGGCGGAGCCGGACTTTTCGAAAGCCTGCGTCAAAGCGAGGAACGAGCAGCAGGCGTGAAAATGTCCGGTCCGCCGACGCGGACGCAACCAGGGTGAAGCACTCAGGCGAGGTTGGTGATTGAGGGGTAGAGCGGGTGCGCTGCAGCCAAGGCCTCGACGCGGTGACGCAGGCTGGAAAGGTCCGCGTCGGCGTTGGCGATCAATGCCTCGGCGATGATGTCCGCAACCTCGCGGAAGGCGTCCTCTCCGAAGCCACGGGTGGCCAAGGCAGGGGTGCCGATGCGAAGGCCCGAGGTGACCATCGGGGGACGCGGGTCGAACGGCACGGCGTTGCGGTTGACGGTGATGTCGATCGCGGCGAGCCGGTCTTCTGCCTGCTGGCCGTCGAGTTCGCAGTTGCGCAGGTCAACCAGGACCAGGTGCACGTCGGTGCCGCCGGACACCACACTGATGCCCTTTGCGGTGACGTCCGGCTGGACCAGGCGCTCGGCCAGGGTCCGGGCACCGGCAAGGACGCGCTCCTGCCGCTCCTTGAACTCGGGGGACGCTGCGATCTTGAAGGCCACGGCCTTGCCTGCAATGACGTGCTCAAGTGGGCCGCCCTGCTGGCCGGGGAACACAGCCGAGTTGATCTTCTTGGCGATGTCGGCGTCATTGGAGAGGATGATGCCGCCACGCGGACCGGCGAGGGTCTTGTGCGTGGTGGAGGTAACCACGTGGGCGTGCGGGACCGGGCTCGGGTGCAGTCCGGCTGCCACCAGGCCGGCGAAGTGTGCCATATCCACCATGAGGTAGGCACCCACGAGGTCAGCGATCCGGCGGAACTCCGCGAAGTCCAGCTGGCGGGCGTAGGCCGACCAGCCGGCAACGATGAGCTGCGGCTTGGTTTCCAGCGCAAGCCGCTCCACCTCTGCCATGTCAATGGTGTGGGTGTCCTCGCGGACCTGGTACGGAACCACGTTGTAGAGCTTGCCGGAGAAGTTGATCCGCATGCCGTGGGTCAGGTGGCCGCCGTGGGCCAGGTTCAGGCCCATGATGGTGTCGCCGGGCTTGATCAGCGCGTGCATCACCGAGGCATTGGCCTGGGCCCCGGAGTGCGGCTGGACGTTGGCGTAGCCAGCACCGAACAGGGCCTTCACCCGGTCGATCGCCAGCTGCTCGATGACGTCCACGTGCTCGCAGCCGCCGTAGTAGCGCTTGCCCGGGTAGCCCTCGGCGTATTTGTTGGTCAGCACGGAACCCTGTGCCTGCATCACGGCCACGGCGGTGTGGTTTTCCGAAGCGATCATCTCCAGGCCATCGCGCTGGCGGACCAGTTCGTCGTCGATCTTGGCTGCGACCTCCGGGTCCAACGCGGAAAGGTCCGCGTTGAGGCTCGGGGAGACTACCTGCTCGAACACTGCGGTGTCAGCGGCCGCGCTCACAGTTCGCCGCCGTTTGCTTCGGCGTATTCCTCTGCGGACAACAGCGGGCCCTCTTCGGTGACGGTGACCTTGAAGAGCCAGCCGGCGCCGTACGGGTCGTTGTTGATCACGGCGGGGTCGCTGACGACGTCGTCGTTGACTTCCGTGACCTCGTCCGTAACGGGGGAGTACAGGTCTGAAACGGACTTGGTGGACTCGATTTCGCCACAGGTCTCACCTGCGGTCACGGTGGAGCCAACCTCGGGCAGGTCCACGTAGACAATGTCGCCCAGTGCTTCGGCGGCAACAGCGGACACACCAACCACGGACGGGCCGGAGCCGTCAGTGGCGATCCATTCGTGTTCGGCGGAGTACTTCAGTTCAGCGGCAACTTTAGCCATGGTGTTTTCCTTAAGTTTGGTGTTCAAGAGTGGGAAGCGCCGAAGCTACTTTTGGCGCTTGTAGAACGGCAGGGCAACAACTTCGAAGGGCTCGGCCTTTCCACGGAGGTCCACGTCCAGCGCGGTGCCCAGCTCGGCGTGCTCCACGTCGACGTAGGCAAGCGCAACAGGGTAGCCAAGGGTCGGGCTGGGCTGGCCGGAGGTCACTTCGCCCACCACGTTGCCGTCCTTGAGGACCGGGTAGCCACCCCGGCCGGCGCGCCGGCCGAGGCCCTTCAGACCGACGAGCTTGCGCTTGGAACCGGACTCCTTGGCCGCCTCGAGTGCAGCCCGGCCGACGAAGTCGCCTTCCTTGGACTTGAGCGCAACTACGGGGCCAAGGCCGGCGTCGAACGGTGAACGCTCAAGCGACAGCTCGTTGCCGTACAGCGGCATGCCGGCCTCAAGGCGGAGTGAGTCGCGCGATGCGAGGCCGCACGGAATGATGCCAAACTCTTCGCCGGCCTGGGCCACGGACTCCCACAGGGAAGCGGCGCCTTCATTCGGCAGGAAGAGCTCAAAGCCGTCTTCGCCGGTGTACCCGGTGCGGGCAAGGATGACGTCCTGGCCTGCGATGGTCAGCTCATTGAAGGCGTAGTACTTCAGGTCGGTGACCAGGGCGTGCTGGGATTCATCCGTGAGCTTGAGCAGGATCGCCTCGGCCTTGGGTCCCTGGACTGCGACGAGGGAGGTGGCCGCGGAAGCGTCCTCCACCTTCACATCGAAGTTGGCTGCCCGCTCGGCGAGGGCGGCCGCCACGGTGGGGGCGTTGCCGGCGTTGGGCACCACCAGGTACTTTTCGTCGCCAAAACGGTAGGTGATGAGGTCGTCGATGATGCCGCCGTCCTCGTTGCAGATCAGCGAGTACTTGGCCTTGCCATCCGCGATGGCGGACAACTTGCCCACCAGGGCGTAGTCGAGGAAAGCGCCGGCTTCGGGGCCGGTGACCCAGACTTCGCCCATGTGGGAGAGGTCGAACAGGCCCGCGGCTTTGCGGACGGCGTGGTGCTCGGCCAGTTCAGAGCCGTACTTGAGCGGCATCTGCCAGCCACCGAAGTCGGTGAAGGAGGCGCCCAGTTTCTTGTGCTCTTCATAAAGAGCCGTGTAGTTCTCAGTCATGGGGAATCCTTAGTTTTCGAACTCGGACAGCGGCGGGCAGGAGCAGATCAGGTTCCGGTCTCCACCGGCGCCGTCGATGCGCCCCACCGGCGGGAAGTACTTGTCCTGCTTGAGGTGGTGGACGGGGAAGGCAGCCTGCTCGCGCGGGTAGGCGCGGTCCCAGTTGGAGTTGACGACGGCGGACGCGGTGTGGGGTGCGTTGCGCAGCGGTGAGTCCTGGACAGTGAAGTCGCCGTTGGCCACCTGGTCGATTTCCTTGCGGATGGTGATCATGGCCTCGATGAAGCGGTCGATCTCGGCCAGGTCCTCGGACTCGGTAGGCTCCACCATCAGGGTGCCGGCGACCGGGAAGGCCAAGGTGGGGGCGTGGAAGCCGAAGTCGATGAGACGCTTGGCGACGTCCTCCGCGGTGACGCCCGTCTTGGCGGTGAGCTCGCGCAGGTCCAGGATGCATTCGTGCGCAACGAGTCCGCCTTCACCGGTGTAGAGAACCGGGAAGTACTCGTTCAAACGAACGGCAACGTAGTTGGCTGCGAGCAAGGCTGCCTTGGTGGCCTCGGTCAGGCCCTCGCCGCCCATGAGCTTCACGTAGGCCCAGGAGATCGGCAGGACACCCGCGGACCCGAAGTTGGAGGCGCTGATGGCCACGCCGTGGCCTTCCTGGTGCGCTGCCTTATTGGCATCGCCGGGCATGAAGGGCGCCAAGTGCGCCTTGGCTGCAACCGGGCCGACGCCGGGTCCTCCGCCGCCGTGGGGGATGCAGAAGGTCTTGTGCAGGTTCAGGTGGGACACATCGCCGCCGAACTTGCCGGGCTGGGCCAGGCCCACAAGGGCGTTCAGGTTGGCACCGTCAACGTAGACCTGGCCGCCGGCCGCGTGGACAGCCTCGCAGATCTCGGTCACGTCCGCGTCGTAGACGCCGTGGGTGGACGGGTAGGTGATCATGATCGCCGAGAGGACGTCCTTGTTCGCCTCGATCTTCGCGTACAGGTCCTCGTGGTCGATCGTGCCGTCGGCGGCCGTGGCAACGACGACGACCTTCATGCCGGCCAGGACGGCGGAGGCGGCGTTGGTGCCGTGGGCGGAGGCGGGGATCAGGCAGACGTTGCGCTGGGTGTCGCCGTTGGCACGGTGGTAGCCGCGGATGGCCAGCAAGCCGGCGAGCTCGCCCTGGGACCCGGCGTTGGGCTGGAGGGACACCTGGTCGTAGCCGGTGATTTCCGCCAGGTCGGCTTCCAAGCCGCTGATCAGTTCGCGCCAGCCTTCGGTCTGGGAGTCCGGGGCGAACGGGTGGATGGAGGCGAACTCGGGCCAGGAGATGGCTTCCATCTCGGCGGTCGCGTTCAGCTTCATGGTGCACGAGCCCAGCGGAATCATGGTGCGGTCCAGCGCCAGGTCGCGGTCTGAGAGCTTACGGATGTAGCGCAGCAGCTGCGTCTCGGACCGGTGGGTGTTGAACACCGGGTGCTGCATGTACTCGGAGGTCCGGAGTACCTCTGCGGGGAGGTCGAAGCCCTCGGCGTCCACCACCGGGCCGGCACCAAAGGCGACGGCGATCGCGGACAGGATTTCCGGCGTCGTGGTTTCATCCGTGGAGACACCGATGGTGTCGGCGTCGATGTAGCGCAGGTTGATGCCGCGTGCTTCAGCTGCGGTGATGACCTTTGCGGCCTTGCCGGGAACTGAGACGGTGACAGTGTCGAAGAACGTCTCGGTGGCCAGTTCCCGTCCGGCGGCCTTGAGGGTGGTGGCGAGGACGCGGGCGTTGTTGTGGACGCGCTCGGCGATGGCCTTCAGGCCGTCCGGGCCGTGGTAGACGGCGTAGAAGGAGGACACGATGGCCAGCAGCGCCTGCGCCGTGCAGATGTTGGACGTGGCCTTCTCGCGGCGGATGTGCTGCTCGCGGGTCTGCAGCGCCAGGCGGTAGGCCGGGAGGCCGGCGTCGTCCTTGGAAACACCCACCAGGCGGCCGGGCATGGAACGCTCCAGGCCCTTGGCCACGGCCATGTAGGCGGCGTGCGGGCCGCCGAAGAACAGCGGCACCCCGAAACGCTGGGTGGAGCCGACGGCGATGTCGGCACCCTGCTCGCCCGGAGGGGTGATCAGGGTCAGGGCCAGCAGGTCAGCGGCCACCGTCACCAGCGCGCCGCGCTCCTTCGCTTCGGCGATGACGCCGGCGTGGTTGAAGACGCGGCCGGAGACGCCGGGCTGCTGGAGCACGATCCCGTTGATCGCGCCTTCAGGGAGTCCCTTGGACAGGTCGGCGACCTCAACCTCGAAGCCGAGCGCCTCGGCGCGGCCCTTGACGATGGCGATGGTCTGCGGCAGGACGTCGGCGTCCAGCACGGTCTTGCCGTCGCGGGCGCCAGCGTTTTGGCCGCTGGCCTTATTGGCCCTGCGCATCATCAGTACGGCTTCGGCCACGGCGGTGGCTTCATCCAGCAGCGAGGCGTTGGCGATGGGCAGGCCCACCAGGTCCTGGACCATGGTCTGGAAGTTCAGCAGCGCCTCCAGCCGGCCCTGGGAAATTTCGGGCTGGTACGGCGTGTAGGCGGTGTACCAGGCAGGGGCTTCCAGGATGTTCCGTCGGATGACGGCAGGGGTGATGGTGTCGTAGTAGCCCTGGCCGATCATCTGCACGGCAGTCTTGTTCTTGGCGGCGAGCCTGCGCAGTTCCGCAAGCACCTCAACCTCGCTCAGGGCGCCCTTGAGCGCGAGCGGCTTGGACTGGCGGATCGAACTGGGGACAGCGATGTCCACCAGGCCGTCAACGCTGTCATAGCCAACGGCCTTGAGCATGGTGTCGACGTCAGCCTGGCGGCGTGCACCAATGTGCCGGTCCGCAAAGACAGACGGTTGGGATTGAATGGTCATGAGGAACTCCAGGTTTGGCCGGCCACGGGTGGCTCGGCATGGATCGGGTCCCTCCCCGCTCTGTATTGGACCTGAGAGATTCCGCAAACCCAGCCAGGGCCTGCTTGCACCGTCGGTGAGCGCTGCCGGAGCAGCACTGCTTTCCAGAGTCGCCTCGCCGTGACGGTACATGGGCCTGAGAGATTCCTGGGGAGGATTTGCTCCTACGGCGCCTGCCCGGTGATGGCCGGGAGAACTCTCCCGCCACAGCTCGAAAGGCTTATTGAAATATGGGTGATTCGGCTCACAAGTTACAGGATGGCGCCCCCGGAGAGCAAATCGGTCCGCCATGCAGCGCGCTGGCAAGTACAGGTGCGTTACGCGGCGACCGTAATGCCGGGCTTGACTTTTGTTCGTGACGGACGCCACACTGAACCCCGTGATCCGGCCGGGCAGCGGAACTGGCCCAAAGAACGCTGGGCGCTCCGTCGCCGGCTGTGATTACTGGAGGCCCCGAAATGCACCGTGCGGCTTGAAGTCCACAGCGGATGCACTCCGATAACTGAACACTGATTTACCAATTAACGCTTTTGACCTGCGGCGGGAGAGCCCTGCCGGTACGTTCAGCAGGCGCCGTAGGAGCAAACCCTCCCCAGGAAACTCTCAGGCCCACGTACCGCCGCGGTGAGGCAACTCTGGAAAGCAGCCAGGCCCTGTCCTGGCTCACCGACGGTGCAAGCACGCCATCCCGGCGCGTGGAAACTCTCAGGTCCCAGACAGAGCGGGGAGGAAATCCAATCTTTGCGACACCCCGGGTGCCGCTCGAACGATGGAGTTCCTCAATGACGACCCACTCCCCGACGTCCCCCGGAAGCGGAGCCCCGCACCTGGAGCGGCAGCTCAGCAACCGCCACATCCAACTGATCGCCATTGGCGGCGCAATCGGCACCGGCCTGTTCATGGGTTCCGGAAAGACCATTTCGGCAGCCGGCCCCTCGGTGATCTTCGTGTACATGATCATCGGCTTCATGCTGTTCTTCGTTATGCGTGCCATGGGCGAACTGCTGCTCAGCAACCTCAACTACAAGTCGTTCAGCGATTTCGCCGCAGACCTGCTGGGCCCCTGGGCCGGCTTCTTTACGGGCTGGACCTACTGGTTCTGCTGGGTCATCACCGGCATCGCTGATGTCATTGCCATCGCGGGCTACTCCCGTGAACTGTGGCCCGGGGTGCCCCTGTGGATCCCCGGCTTGGCCACCGTGGCCATCCTGCTCCTGCTGAACCTCACCACCGTCAAGGCCTTTGGCGAGACGGAGTTCTGGTTCGCTCTGATCAAGATCATTGCCATTGCAGCTCTGATCATTGTTGGCCTGTTCATGATCTTCACCGGTTTCCAGTCCGACGCCGGCCCTGCCACCTTCACCAACCTGTGGAGCCACGGCGGATTCTTCCCGAACGAGTTCATGGGCTTCGTGGCCGGCTTCCAGATCGCAGTCTTCGCCTTCGTGGGCATCGAACTGGTGGGCACCACCGCGGCCGAGGCCAAGAACCCTGAGCGGAACCTGCCCAAGGCCATCAACTCCATCCCCATCCGCGTGCTGCTCTTCTATGTAGGTGCCCTCATCATCCTGATGGCTGTCACCCCCTGGACCGAGTTCAGGGCAGGCCACAGCCCGTTCATCGCCATGTTCTCCCTGGCGGGCCTGGGTGCCGCCGCCACCGTGGTCAACCTCGTGGTGCTGAGCTCCGCAATGTCCTCCGCGAACTCCGGCATCTACTCAACCTCACGCATGGTCTTCGGCCTTGCACAGGAAGGCGACGCTCCGGACGTCTTTGGCAAACTGTCCCGGCGGAAGGTGCCCCAGAACGCACTGTTCCTCTCCTGCGTGCTGCTGCTGTCCGGCGTCGTCCTCATGTATGCGGGCCAGGACGTGGGCAAGGCCTTCGACATGGTGACCACTGTGTCCGCTGTCTGCTTTGTCTTTGTCTGGTCGATCATCCTGGCCAGCTACATCGCCTTCCGCCGCCGCCGGCCGCGCCTGCACGACGCATCGAAGTTCAAGATGCCCGGCGGTATTGCCATGGTCTGGGTGGTCTTCGCCTTCTTCGGCTTCGTGATCTGGACCCTCACCACCCAGCCAGACACCCTGGTGGCCCTGCTGGTCACCCCGGTCTGGTTCATCCTGCTGGGCGCCGCATGGTTCGTCCTCCGCCGCCGGCCCGCACACCAGGCCCGTTTTGCCACGTTCCAGGCTGAACTGCAGGCAGACCAGGACTTCGCCGACGCCGCATCCGGCAAGGCTTCCCGTCCGGGTGCCGCCGCAGAAGTGGGGGAAGAGCGGGTCAAGCGGTGATCGGCACGGAAACCCGCACATCGCAGGCGGGCACGGCCGCGGCCGGACAGCGCCAGGCCATGGTTCCCGAAACCGGCAAGGAATTCGTGCTGACCTTCCATTGCCCGGATGCCCTTGGCATTGTCCAGGCGGTGGCGGCATACCTGCTGGAGCAGGAATGCTACATCGTGGACATCAAGCAGTTTGGCGACAGGGCAAGCGGCCGGTTTTTCATGCGCATCCACGTCACCTCGCAGGTAGAGATGGAACTCGACCGCCTCCGCTCCGGTTTTGAACAAGTGGCCCGGGAATGGCGGATGGACTGGCGCCTGGAACGGCATGGCCGCAAGCAGCCCATCCTGGTGATGGTGTCCAAGTACGACCACTGCCTCAACGACCTCCTGTTCCGTGCCCGCAGTGGCGAGTTGCCCGTCCGAATTGCCGCCGTGGTGTCCAACCACCCGGACCTGGAACCCCTTGCCGCCTGGCACGGTGTTCCGTTCCATCACATTCCCGTGACCCCGGATACCAAGGCGGATGCTGAAGAGCGCCTGCTGGAGCTGGTAGACCACTACGCCGTGGAACTGGTGGTGCTGGCCCGCTACATGCAGGTACTCAGCGACGAAGCCACTACCCGACTCAGTGGCAAGGCCATCAACATCCACCACTCGTTCCTGCCCAGCTTCAAGGGTGCAAAGCCCTACCACCAGGCGTACGAGCGCGGCGTCAAAACGGTGGGCGCGACTGCCCACTACGTCAACTCGGAGCTGGACGAGGGACCCATCATCTCTCAGCAGGTGATCGAGGTGGACCATACGTATTCCGCCTCTGACCTGGTCACCGTTGGCCGCGACGCTGAATGCAAGGCACTTACCAATGCGGTGCGCTGGCATGCTGAAGGACGAATCGTTTTGTCCGGCAACCGGACGGTCATTCTGCGCTGATTGCCGGCCCATCCATGCGGCCGGCGCCGCATCCCATCCAGTGACGGGACGGGCGCCGGCCGTTGAACCACTACATCTGAAGACAGCCTTTCGAGCTGTGGCGGGAGAGTTCTCCCGGCCATCACCGGGCAGGCGCCGTAGGAGCAAATCCTCCCCAGGAATCTCTCAGGCCCATGTACCGTCACGGCGAGGCGACTCTGGAAAGCAGTGCTGCTCCGGCAGCGCTCACCGACGGTGCAAGCAGGCCCTGGCTGGGTTTGCGGAATCTCTCAGGTCCAATACAGAGCGGGGAGGGACCCGATCCATGCCGAGCCACCCGTGGCCGGCCGAACCTGGAGTTCCTCATGACGCCTCAGTCCCTTACGGCACCATCCGACGCATCAGTGCCTGCCGACCAACCCACCGGCGGTTTCAGGCGGGAGCTGCCGGTCCAGATTCAAATCATTCCCGCTGAGGGCATTGCCGCCCGCGTCCAGGCCCACGTACCTGCCGGGACGGCGCTGACGGTGTCCTGCTTGCCCCGCGAAGGTGTAGGGGCAAGCATTCGCACAGCCATCGAGCTTGCCTACCTCGGCTTTGAGGTTGTTCCGCACCTGGCCGCACGAAGCATCGAAAGCCGGGCGCAGCTGGCCGGTGTAGTCCGAAACTGCCACGATGCCGGTATCGCCGAGGTTTTCGCCGTCGGTGGTGACGCAGGGGAACCGGCCGGGCCCTACGACAGCAGTCTTCGGCTGCTGGAAGACCTCGCTGAACTGTCCGGTGGCCGGATCCGGGCCGGCGTGGCGGGCTACCCGGAAGGACATCCGAGCCAAACTGAACTGCACATGCTTGATGCGTTGCTGGAGAAGCAGCATCTGGCCTCGCGGGTGGTGACACAGCTGTGCTTCTCGGCTCCCCGCATCCAGTGGTACGCCGAAACGCTGCGCCGGGAAGGTGTGCGGCTGCCTGTGTGGGCAGGGGTATCCGGCGCCTTTCCCCGGGCGCAGCTGATTCGGGCCGCCCTGAAAATTGGCGTGGGCCCATCCCTGAAACTCCTGAACCGGCGTGGCCCCCTGGGCCGCCGCCTGCTCAAAGGCGGTCTTTACTCGCCCACGACGATCCTGACCCAACTGGAGGACGGCGGAGTGGTGGAGGGTGCCCACGTTTTCACCTTCAATAATCTGGCGGACGCCAGCTAACGGGCGGTTGCCAGGAGGGCAGAGGTACGGGACGCGGGAAGTTAAGCATGCTTAGTGTTTATCCACATAGGATGGAAAGTGCACGGCAGCTAACCCGCTGCAGGTCGATTGAATGAAGGTGACCATGGCCCGGCGCAGCAATCCCGCATTACGCATCGCACAGGAAACCGCCCACAATGCGATGTTTGACGCTGACGGCAAGCCCAAGCCCGGCGTTCACAACATGCTCCTGAAGGCAGTACAGATCCAGCGGCCCCTGGTGGTTGCCTACATCCGGCGGCTCCAGAAGAAGCATCCCCGTGCCACCGCCGCGCAACTGGCAGACATTGCAGAGCGCGACTACTTGCGTGCCGTCGCCGGAGGGGGCGCACTGGTGGGCGCAACCGCCGTCGTTCCCGGGGTTGGAACAGTGGCGTCGCTGGGACTCTCAGCCGCTGCCACCGTAGGCTTCCTGGAGGCAACAGCGCTTTACGCAACCTCGCTGGCCGAACTTCACGGCATCCGCCTCACCAACCCGGAAAAGGCCGGCACCATGGTCATGGCCATCATGCTCGGCGAGGAGGGTACCGCCCTGCTGGGAACGCTGAGTGGCCAGGCCTCCGGCAGCGGCAACAGCGCCGCCAATAATTGGGGCAATGTGCTCTCCAAATCGATGGTGGGTCCGGGCTTCGGCAGTGTCCGAAAGAGAATCCAGCACGCCTTCCTAAAGAACCTGCTCAAGCGGCAGGGTACCGCCCTGTTCGGCAGGGCGCTCCCGTTCGGCATAGGGGCCGTTGTGGGTGGAGCCGGTAACCTCGTGATGGGCCGTGCGGTGGCCAAGAATGCCCGTGAGGCGTTCGGGCCGATGCCGGACACCATTCCCGGGGAGCTGACCGCAGCTGCCGGACCGGACCACCTGACGCTGGAAGGCAACATACTTGGATCTCAACGCTGACGTAGGCCAATCGTTCGGCTCCTGGACGGCAGGAGGCGACCCGGCCATGTTCCAGCTGATCACCAGTGCCAACGTGGCCTGCGGCCTGCACGCGGGCGACCCCGTCACCATGCTGGACAGCTGCCGCGCAGCATACGAACTCGACGTCACTGTGGGGGCGCACCTCGGCTACCGCGACCTGGCGGGCTATGGCCAGCGCGCGCTGGGGATGGGCTTCGACGAGCTGTTCGGCGACGTGCTGTACCAATTGGGGGCGCTCGACGGCGTCGCGCATGCCGTGGGTGCCTCCGTGGACTACGTGAAAGCACACGGAGCGCTGTACGACGCTTTGATTTCCGACGCCGAACAGGCCTCCGCCGTGGTTGCCGCGGTTAATGCCTATGACCCCGGCCTTCCCATCCTGGGCTTCCCGGGCTCCGAGCTGCTGAAGCAGGCAAAGGAGGCCGGGCACCCGGTGTTCATCGAGGCCTTCGCGGACCGCGCGTACCTGGCCGACGGCAGCTTGGTGCCGCTTTCCGACGAGGACGCGGTCCTGCACGACGTTGATGTGGTAGTTGAGCGCGCTGTTCGACTGGCAACGCAAGGGGAAGTGGTGGCCGTGGACGGGACGGCGGTCAAGGTCCGGCCGGACTCCCTGCGCCTCCGGGGCAGTCCAGGCGCAGTGGAATTGGCGGCCCGTATTCGTGCTGGGCTTGAGGCCGCAGGCGTGGAGCCTGAGGCCTTCGTGTAGGGGATGTACAGCGGGACTCACTGGCCCTGCCGAACCGTTCATACATTGCTCCAGCCCCATGGACGATGTTGCCCGAACCCTAGAATTACGTCATCCGGATGGTACGAGCGGGGTTGCGAGGAGCTCGGCCCAGAGGGGATCGTCCGGTGACAGGTCATCGGGATCTATGAAGTTGTCATCGTCTGGTTCCCATAGCGGGAGGTCTTCAGGCCCCGCCTCAAGACAGCGGATATTGAGACAGGGGATATTGAGACAGGGGACATCGATACACCCGGCATCCTGACATTTGGCGTCCGTACATTTGGCGTCCTTACATCTGGCGTCGAGGCTCGGGATGTCCGAAGACTGCAGTTCGGTGGGCATCAGCCATTGCGGCCAGTACGTGGGTTCTGGGTCTGGGTGTTCGGGTTTGTAGTGGCGGCCCGTGGGTGAGGTCCAGCCGGGTGATCTGTCTTCTGTTGCCGGCTCTGGTGTCCATTGGGTGTGGTGTTTGAGCCGGTGGTGTTTCGGGCAGAGCTGTGCCAGGTTGCTGGCCCCGGTGGTTCCGCCGTGTTCCCAGGCCTGAAGGTGGTCGGTGTCGTTGTCCGGGGTGCCGTTGGTGCAGCCGGGGAAGGTGCATTTGGCGTCGCGCATCCTGATCCAGCGTTTGATGGTTTCGGTGAGCCGGTAGTTCTTCCGGCCGATCTCCAAGGATGCCCCGTCCCTCGGGTCAACCAGGACCCGGTAGAAGGAGTCCGCCCCGTCGGCGACCAGTTTCCGGGCCATGGATGCCGGGATGGGCCCTAACCCGTCCAGCGTTGCGGGTTCATCCGTGAGTCCGAGGAGGGAGAACACCGGCACCGTGACCAGGACGTCGGCCCGCGGGGTGGGAACCTTGTCGATCTCCGTGCCGGGCCGGGAACCCGCGCTCCTGGAGGCGCCATTGCTGAGGAGCAGGGATGCTGCGATGTCGGGGCGGAGTTGGGTGATGGTGCGTGGTTCGTTGGGGCCTTGGAGGCCGCGGGCGGTGGCGGTGGTGCGGTTCCAGATGGCGCAGGCGGTGTCGCCGGGGAGGTAGAGCGAGACCCAGGCCATGCCGTCCCGGTCCGGGGTGTATTCCATCCGCCGGTCAGTAACCCCTTTGGCGTGGCGTTTCTGCAGTGTCTCGGGGTGGTGTCGTTCGCGCCAGGCACGGACTTTGGCCCGGAACCGGGAGGGGACGAGTCCGCCAGGGGCTGCGCCGCGGGCGGGGTGGGGTGTGTCGGGGTCGAAGAAGTGCGCCACCAGCGCGGCGGCACCGGCCGGATCGAGGCCCTCGGTTTCATCGGCGATAACCGTTGCGTGCTGCCAGGACATGGCGCCGGTGGCCAGGGCCTGGAACACCGGTGGGAGGGAGCAGATTTTTCGGGACTGTTCCACCAGGGCACCGGCGGCGGCGGAGCTGACGGTCAGGACCCCTGCGATCTCCTCCAGCACGGACATCTCGGCGTAGGTGCGGTCCTGCACCGAAGCGTCAGGCGGGGTCATGGCCTGCTGAAATCCGATCGCCTCGGCTGCATCCCGCGCCTTCATCGCCGCGAGCTGCGCTTCCAGGCGGGCCGTTAGTCCGAGCCGTTCCAGCCGGATCTCGTACCGCCGCCGCAACACATCGACACCCGGACCAATAACAACGCCGGAACCGAGAGCAGCGCCCGAACCAACAGCAACCCCGGAGGCCAGGAACGCATCCTCCCGCTCCAGCGCACTTATGGCATCCAGCGCACCAAGGGCAGTGAGCGCATCAAGGGCGGCCACAGAGGCATGAACACCCTCCAAAGCCACCCCGACACCACAGCCGATTCCCATAGAAGAATCATCTATCGAGGGTCTGACATTATGAGTTGTGCCGCTGCCCCCACCCGCCTGGGTAAAGCCGGAGCACCCGAGCCGGCGTGCCGTCGTCGTAGGTATTTCCGCCGTCAGGTTCCCTCTCGCACCCCAAATATCCGCCGCGAACAGGAATGTGCGCCGCGGCAGTATCTATCCGCCGCGAAAAAGCTCCCGGCCTAACGCGTCACCCAAAAATCAGCTGCGCCACCGTAAAGATTGCAAGGCCCGCAAGAGACCCCACCACGGTGCCGTTGATGCGGATGAACTGCAGGTCCTTGCCCACCTGGAGTTCGATCTTCTGTGAGGTCTCTTCGGCGTCCCAACGCGCCACGGTGTCCGTGATGACCCCGGCGATGTCTGAGCGGTAGGTCCGGACCAGGTAGCCCGCGGCGTCACCGATCCAGGCGTTGACCTTCCCTGCCAGTTCGGGATCGTCCACCAGCCTCGAACCAAAATCGCGCACAGCTGCCTTGAACTTGATGGTGAGCTCGCTGTCCGGGTCGTCCACGGCACCCAGCAGCGCGTTCTTCACGGTGCCCCACGTCCGGGACGCCAATTCGCGCACCTCGGGATCCCCGAGCACCTGCGCCTTGATGTCCTCAGCGCGGGCGATCATTGCCGGGTCATGCTGCAGGTCCTGCGCGATGTCGTTGAGGTACTTGTCGATCGACTGGCGCACCTGGTGCCGCGGATCTGCCTGCACGGCCCGCACGAACTTGAGGATCTCAAGGTAGACCTTGTCGCCCACCAGCCCGTCCACGAACTGCGGAACCCAGGTGGGGGAGCGGTCGGACACCAGGTGCGTCACGGTGTCGTGGTTCTCGTCTACCCAATCCGCCGCGCGGTCCACCAACAGGTCCACCAGCGTGTGGTGGTGCCCGTCGTGGAAGATCCGCTCCGCAAGCCTGCCCACCGGAGGTCCCCACGGCGGCGTGAGCAGGTGCTTGCGCACCATGCCCTCGATGACCGCCTGGACGTCGTCGTCATTCAACACCTTGAAGGCGCCGCGGATCACCGCTGCGCCCTCCTTGGCCACCCGGTCGGCACCGCCGGGCGCGGAAAGCCACTCACCTGCCCGGCGGGCGATGTTGACGCTGGCCAGCTTGTCCTGGACCACCTGCTCGGAAAGGAAGTTGGTTTCCACGAATTCGCCCAGGGAGGCGCCGATCTGGTCCTTCCGCCGGGGAATGATGGCGGTGTGCGGGATCTTGATGCCCATGGGGTACTTGAATAGGGCAGTGACGGCGAACCAGTCGGCCAGCGCACCCACCATCCCGCCCTCGGCGGCCGCGCGAACATACTGCAGCCATGGATATTCCTTTTGCAGCGCGAACGCGAAGACAAAAATCACCGCCATGGCAATGAGCAGGCTCACCGCCAGCAGCTTCATCTTCCGCAGCGCTGCCGCCTTTTCGGCGTCACCGGCGCCAAGCTGGCGGCTTACGACGGCGCCTGCGGCCATGGTGCCCGGCCTCACCTGCTGCGCGGGTTCGGTGGGGGCTTCCTGCGTGGCTGGCCCGGTAGTTGCCTCAGAGTTCACCTGCATGTGCCAAGCCTAGCCCCGAAGGCGGGGGCCGGTCGGCTACCGTGTGACCATGACAACTGACGAGTCAGTGCCGCAGCGGCCGCTGGTCTTTGCACACCGCGGTTCAAGCGGCGCCTATGCCGAACACACGCGCGCAGCCTACCTGCAGGCCCTGGCAGATGGGGCCGACGGGGTGGAGTGCGACGTCCACCTGACCCGCGACCAGCATGTGGTCCTGCTGCACGACGCCAACCTGGACCGCACATCGGACGGAACCGGGCCGGTGGCAGAACGGACCCTTGGTGAACTGCGCCAGCTGGATTTTTCGTCCTGGAAGGGTGTCCGGATCCCCGACACGTACGGGGCGCGCTCGGAACAGCTCCTCACCTTGCCGGAGCTGCTGGACATCCTTCGGGGAGCGGGCCGTCCCGTAAAGCTCGCCATCGAGCTCAAACACCCCAGCCCGTACCAGCTCAAACTGGAGGACCGGGTGCTCGAAGTGCTCCGCAGCGAGGGCTGGGACCCGCAAAGCTCCACCGTGGACAACGTGGCTGTGACCTTCATGAGTTTCAGCCCCGATTCCGTCCGGCACCTGCTCCTTTCCGTTCCGCCCCAGTACATCTGCCAGCTCGTGGACGACCTCACCATTCACGAGATCCGGGGTGGACTGGGAGTTGGACCTCTTGCCGGCGGTGCCATCGCCAACCTGATGAAGGCGACCCAACTGGAGGGCGAACGGATCCTGGACGACCGGGAAGTAGGGATGGCCGGCCCCGGCATCGACTACGTCCGGGAGCGCCCTGCCACCGTCCGCCGCTGGCTGGAGTCCGGACGGCGCTTCCGCGTCTGGACGGTGGACTCGCCGGAAGATGTGGCCCTCTGCCAGGACCTGGGCATCCAGGAGATCACCACCAACGTTCCGGGCCGTGTCCTTGACCAGCTCAAACTGGCTTCGCCGCAGGGCAAGTAGGGCCTGAAGTGGACGCGTATTCGCCGCGCCACTGGTGGTCCGGCCCGCTCGATGTCGAAGGCCTTGCGCTGCATTCGGTGGAGGCCGCGGCGGCCGCCCTCAACCTGTTTGAAGGTACGCCCGGTCGGTTTAGGACCACGCCGGCCCTCACCGCGGCGGCTTTCGACTCCTTCGGCCATCTGCGCATCGCCGGGCGCAAACCGCAGGGCTTTGCGCCCCTTTCGGGCTTCCATCGCACCAGCGATGGATGGATCCGTACCCACGCCAACTATCCCCACCATGAGCAGCGGCTGCTGCAGGCCCTGGGCGCAGCCTCGCCTGAGGAGGCGGAGCGGCAACTCCACTCCATGGCCGCACTGGAAGCCGAGGCTGCCATCCAGGGCAAGGGCGGCATAGCCGCGGCTGTCAGGACGCGCAGCGAATGGCTTGACTCGGACATGGGGCGGGCAGCGGGACTGGGCCCTTGGATTGCTTTCGATTTTGCCGACGGTGCAACGGCCGGCCTGGGGTTGGAGGAGTCTGCAGCGGCAACAGTTGCCGCGAACGGCACCGAGGCCAGCACCGGCATGTCCCACAACGGCTCGCCGCTCGACGGAGTGCGGGTCCTGGACCTGACCCGGGTGATCGCGGGGCCCGTTGCCACCCGCCTGCTCGCGGCCCTCGGAGCAGATGTCCTGCGGATCGACCCGCCCGCCTTCCCCGAGATTGAAGACCAGTTCGTGGACACGGCATTCGGCAAGCGCAGCGCCGAGGCAGATCTCAGTGTGCCGGATATCCAGCACAAGTTGCGGCAACTCCTGGCGGCTGCGGATGTGGTCGTGGCCGGGTACAGGCATGGCGCCCTGGACCGCTTTGGGCTCAACCCCCGGGAACTGCTGGCCTTGTACCCCCGGCTTGCGGTGGTCACCCTGGACAGCTGGGGGAGCGCTGGTCCCTGGAGCGGACTCCGCGGTTTCGACAGCATTGTCCAGGCCGCGTGCGGAATCGCGCACGTTTACGGCAAGGAAAATGACGACGGCGAGTGGCGCCCCGGTGCCCTGCCCGTCCAGGCGCTGGACCACGCCACGGGCTACGGCGTTGCTGCGGCTGCCATCCACCTGCTGGGCCGACGCCGTTGGATGGGGACCGGGGGCGCCGCGCACCTGTCGCTCGCCCGGACCGCCGAGGAACTCTTCGCACTGGGAAGGAACGCGGAGCTGCCTTCAGAACTGCCCGCCCCCGACTACCGCTCCAGGGACAGCACATACGGCGAACTCCGCTATGTTGGGCCGCCGCTGATGGATGGGGACCAGCCCCTGGACTATCCGTTCCCGCCACCGCCGTATGGAGGAACTCCGCTCGCGTGGGCATGAAGGGTGCCCTGTGTGACAGCTGCCCCGGTGAGATAGCTGGGCAAGCGCTTTTCCTCCCGTCATCGCCAGGTGGCAGCCGCCGGTTTCTGGCCGCCGCATGTGCTGTGATTGAGTGGTTCCATGTCTTTTCCCTGGCCCGGCCCCGCATTTCGGAGCCCGTCCATGCGCGGTTTGTCCACGCCGGGCTCGTCCTTTTCGCGCCCGTCGCTTCACGGCCCAACAGTCCAGAACCTGTCCGCCGCTGCCATGGCCGCCCTTCTGCTGGCCAGCGCAAGCAAGCATTTCCGGGATCCCGGCTTCTACCGGGAGGTAGTTCCGGACTACCTGTGCCGCAGGGATGCCGCGCCGGGCGCCAGTCAAAGCAACAGGGACCATAGCAGCAGGGACCAGGGCAACAGGAACCCAGGCGCCGGGGACCAAAGCAACGGGGACCAGGGCGCCGGAGTGCAGCATCCCTTGGCCCTCCTGTCCCGGGACGAGTGGATCGCAGTGAGTGGCCTGCTGGAGCTGGCGGCCGCCGTCGGAATCCTGCTGCCGCCTACCCGCAAACTAACGGCCACGGCCCTCACTGCCATGTTCACCGCGTTCCTGGCCGGCCACGTGGACGCCCTCAAGCGGGCGTACGGGCCAGCAGGCACGTCCCGCCGTCGGAAGATCCATACCGTGCGGCTGCCGCTGCAGGCACCCCTGATCCTGTGGGCCTGGAGCCTGCGGAAATCCCTGCCCATAAACCGGCGCGGAGGCCGGGCGTGAAGCTGCTGGCCTCGCCGGCGGCCAGGGTAGGCCTCTCCATCAGCGTTGCCACCGGCCTGTACGGGATCTCTTTCGGCGCGCTCGCGGTGACGTCCGGCCTCAACTTCTGGCAGGCCATGGCCCTGAGCCTGCTCCTCTTCAGCGGTGGCTCGCAGTTCGCCTTCATTGGCGTTGTGGCCGGCGGTGGATCGGGCATCGCGGCCATGAGCGCCGCAACCCTCCTGGGCATGCGCAACGGCATCTACGGCATGCAGCTGAACGCGCTGCTGCGGCCCACCGGCTGGCGCAAGTACGTCGGGGCCCAGCTGACCATCGACGAATCCACGGCGACCAGCACGGGCCAGACGGACCCTGCGGAGCAGCGCCGCGGTTTTTGGACGGCCGGAATTGGTGTGTACGTGCTGTGGAACCTCTTCACGGCCGTGGGTGCGCTCGCCGGCAGCGGGTTGGGCGATCCCAAACAATGGGGACTCGACGGTGCTGCCGTCGCCGCTTTCCTGGCCTTGCTGTGGCCCCGGCTCAAGGGCCGGGAGCCCATCGCCATCGCGGCCGTGTGCGCAGTGGCTACAGTCGTGGCGGTTCCCTTCGTGCCGCCGGGCGTACCCATCCTCGTTGCCGCCGTGGTGGCGGCACTCGTGGGGTGGTTCAGCCATGGCCGCCGCGACGAAGGCCTGGAGCCCGACGTCGAGCCTTACACGCATCACGCCGGCCATCACCAGGATGCTGCCGGCACGCACCCGGGAGCGAAGCGCCGCGAAGCCACGGATCCGGAGGCAGGCTCGTGAGCTTGTGGATGTGGTTGCTGATTGCCTGCGCCCTTGCCTACGCCTGGAAAATCGTTGGGTACTTTGTGCCGGCCAGATTCCTTGAGGATCCGCGCACATCACGCATCGCGGGCACCATGACCATAGGACTGCTCGCGTCACTGACTGTGGTGAACGCGGTGGTGTCAGGCCAGGGCCTTGCTGCCGACGCGAGGCTGGGCGCGCTTGCCGCAGCCGCAATCGCCTTGGCGCTCCGGGCCCCTTTCCTGTTGGTGGTCATCGCCGGAGCCGTCACCGCGGCCCTGTTGCGGTTCCTCGGCTGGAGCTAACCGCACACCAACCGCGCCGGATAGTGACTCAGGTCACTTCAACCATACGGTGCCGGTTGTACTATGAGATCGGCTTATGCAGTTGGCCATGGCATTCCCTATGAACGGCGACCATGGAAAATCAGCTGCATCCTGCAGGCGGCTTGGCGGGCAAGCCCCGCCAGAAGAATGCCCGACGGCGGGCGGGGCTGCCTGCCAAACGCTTCTTCAGGCGCTTCGCCAGGCTTTCGGACGTTCCGCAAGAGGACCTTGAATTTCTTTCCCAAAGGCTGCGTGAGGCACTCGACATCGATCCGGCGTCGTCCGTGCCGACACTGCAGGCCCTGGTGCATCAGGAAATCCGCAGGCGGGGAGACCCCGGCAACGCCTAGCGCAGGCACCCTCCGGGTGCCATGTGTGGTGCACTGGAAGAGAGGCAGCCCACACCCAGGCGGCCACTAAAGGAGGAATCGAGATGGACGAACAGTCACGGCCGCTTGAGCCGCAGGACGGCCAGGGCACCGAGGATGCCGGCAGGAACGCCAGGGAAGAACAGGGCGCCGGAGTGCCGGCGGCGGAGCAGACGGGAAAGCATCGGGCCGCCTACCTTGATCCCCGGGGTTCGGAGTCGACCCGGGAGTTGCGGGACACGGCAAGGAGGCGTCGCGATGCCGAAGAAAAACTCCAGCAACACCTGATGGAAGCGAAGGATCACGTTCCCAACGAGTTCCATGAGCAACACCACGGGCATGAAGGACATGGGTACCCGGGCCATGAACACGCCGGTCATGAACAGCACAGTGATGAACAGCGTGAGATGCAAACCCAGCACCAAGGCCCAGGCCAGCCTGAACACGGCGGGGCTGAGGAAGCGAACAAGGGTAGGGAATAACTCCGACGGCGAGGTGCTGCCGGAGCGGCAGTTGGCTAAGCGACTCCGTGGGCGGTGCCGCCAGGCGAGACGGCCCTGCGGTACGTTTCTTCCACACCCATTTCATACCAAACCTGCGCGCCGAACTCAGGCTCGGGGGTATCGAGGTTCTGGTACAGGGCGTCAAGCAGTTCGACGAGTTCCCCGGCCTCCAGTGTAGGAAGGACTTCCTCCGGCCCGCGGGGATCGGTGAGGTAGTGGAGAAGCTTCGAGTGATTCATTGCAGCGCAGCCGTCGAACGGCGGATAGGCACAGAGTGCATGGGTCGCTCCCGCTGGAAGTACCGAGGCTGGCTGCCTAACCCCAAGTGGCAGTCTATTGCACCTTCCCGGCGCTAACAACGAAATCGGCGCTAACAACGAACTCGGCCAACAGCGGGCGGGCCTGCTGCGGGCGGGCCCGCTACAGACTCGGCGCGGCGGCCGGGACTGGCACCAGCACGGGAAGTGGCCGCGACGGGCGCACGGTGCGGATGGCGTCCTCGACAAGCGCCAGCGGCCGGCGCCAGGCATCCGAACCGGGTTCCATGGTGTCCACCACTCCGATCAGCATGGCCAGCAGCCGGAACATGTCCGTCATGGAAATGTCCGTGCGCAGGCTTCCCTGGCCTTGTCCCCGAACCAGCAAGACACCCATGGAATCCATGAGCGATCCCGTGATTCCGGTGAGGAGTTCACGCCGCCCTGCCACCGCGCACAACAGGTTGGCGTCGTCACTTGCCGCTGCCATCAGGGCCTCGAGGACGCGCAGCAGACCGGCCGCCGCGTCGATATCTGCCAGCGCCCCGTCCATGACCGGGTCCACCGTGAGCCGGAGCTGCCGGTTAAGCGCCGCAAGCACCAGTTCCTCCTTGTCCGCGAAGTTGCGAAACAGGGTTGCCGGGCCAACGCCGGCGGTGGTGGCGATGGTTTGGAGTGGCACTTCCGGGCCGAACTCGCGGAAGCACCGGCGCGCCGCCGTGATGATCTTGTCCACGTTCCGCGCTGCGTCTGCGCGGAGGGGCTTTCGGGCGACTGCGAGGCTCATGCCCAAAAGGGTAGCAACGGAGCCTGCGCCCGACACGGTTACTCCGGGGTAGGCGCTTATGTGACGGAGGGCCGCTGCGTCTCCCTAAGTAGTTGCCGGCAGCCGCGTGGGAGACTGGGGGCATGTTGCTTGCATTTTCTGTAGCTCCGTCAGGCGTTCCCAGCGAAGGCTCCCGGCCCAACGACGCCTCAGTGCACGACGCCGTAGCCGCCGCCGTGAAGATCGTCCGGGAGTCGGGGCTCCCCAACCAGACAGATTCCATGTTCACCACCATCGAGGGCGGGTGGGACGAAGTGTTCGACGTCGTTAAACGCGCCACCGAGGCCGTGGGCCGCTACGGCAGCCGTGTCTCACTGGTGATCAAGGCAGACATCAGGCCCGGGTACAGCGGCGAGCTGACGGCGAAAGTGGATCGCCTGGAGAACGCCCTGGCGCAGGAGCCCTAAGCCTTCCCGGAGGGGCTAAAGTATCTGGACCCCCCGCAGCGCCGCGTGCCAAACTGTGCCCATGTTCGAGCACAAGCCCCGGCCGGAGTGGGTTGCCACTGAGGAGTTTCTGTCCAGTGCCGTAGTGCATCCGGACGCCGCGGCCCAGCAGGCCATCCGGACGGCTGCGGAAGCGGGAATGCCGGCCATTGAGGTGGCCCCGAACGCCGGGAAGCTCCTGAAACTCCTGGTCCAGCTGTCCGGCGCGCACCGGATCCTGGAAATCGGAACGCTGGCTGGCTACAGCACCATCTGGATGGGCCGGGGACTTCCGCGCAGCGGCACATTGGTCACCTGCGAGTACCTGCCCCAGCACGCGGAGGTGGCGTGGGCGAATATCGATGCCGCCGGTCTGGGTGAAAGGGTGGAGATCCGGTTGGGTCCTGCGCTGGAGACGCTCGCTGCCCTCGAGGAAGAGGAGCGGGAGCCGTTCGACTTCATCTTCATTGACGCCGACAAGCAGAACAACAGCCGCTATCTTGACTGGGCGGTGAAGCTCGGAAGGCCGGGTGCGGTGGTGGTCCTGGACAACACCATCTGGGAAGGGGCTGTCCTGGACCCGGACATCGATCCCGTAAATGCGCCGGGCATAATCGATGCGCTCAAGATGCTCGGGGACCATCCACGGTTGGATGCCACTGTTATCCAGACCGTCGGGTCAAAAGGTTGGGATGGCTTCGCGCTGGCCCGCATTCTTCCGCAATAACAGTAAGTAAGCTGTGGAGATGAGACCGGCGCCCTGCCGGCCATCATTAATGGAGGAAATTCTTGCGCGCGGCACCTACCCCTGTGCTCCTTAGCTCCACCCCCGCCGATCTGTCCCCCTGGATTTCGACCCTCGATTCCGTCGCTGCTGCCGCAGGTGACATCCCTGGCCTGCTGTCGCTGGCTGTTCAGGCCGGCCGGACTTGGCCGCAACCCGGGGGAGGGCGGACTGCGGTGCTGTGGGAACTCCTTGCCTCGGTGGCTGCCATTGATGTGGCCGCCGCCCGCGTGTTCGAGCCGCACCTCGATGCCACGGCGATTCTCGCCCAAGCCGGACAGCCGTACCCTGATTTTGGGCCCGGGCCGGAGGGTTCCCAAGACGAAGCCTGGGGTGTGTTCGCCGCGGAAGCCCCCGGCGCCAAGCTTGAGGCGCTCCCCGCCGGCACCGGTGCGGTCCTCACCGGGTCCAAGCCCTGGTGTTCACTTGCAGCGCACCTGGACCGCGCCGTCGTCACCGCCCACACGGACGACGGCGGCCGGGCGGCTTTTGCGGTCAGCCTTCGCCACCCCGGGGTGGCGTGCGAGCAACCGCAGTGGATTGCGCGCGGGTTGCGGGAGATACCGAGTGGAAGTGTCCGCTTCGAGCAGGTCCCGGCCTTCCCTTTAGGTGGAACCGGCTGGTACCACAGTCGCCCGGGCTTCGCGTGGGGCGGGATGGGAGTCGCAGCCTGTTGGTTGGGCGGCGCAGTAGGAGTGGCGCGGGACTACCGTGACAGCCTGCAGGCGGGTTCCGGCACGGGCCGGGAACCTGACCAGGTGGCGCTCGCCGCACTTGGGGAGGTTGACCGCACCCTTACTGCCGCGCTGCAGTATCTTGCCTGGACTGCCGCCCGCTTGGATGACGGGACCCTCGGTGGCGGGGCAAACCAAAGCACGTGGAGCGAGGCCCAGCGGGTCCGTGGAACTGTAGCCGCCGCCGTCGAACGTGTCCTCAACCTGGTGGGGTCCAACCGGGGTCCAGGCCCGCTCGCCTTCGACGAAACGTATGCCAAGAGAATGGCGGACCTGGCACTCTACGTACGCCAGCATCATGGCGCACGCGATGACGCCCAGCTGGGGCGGCTCACGCTCAAGGGAGACTGCCCGTGGTGACCTTTTCGCACACAGACGCAGGAACCAGCGAGGCCGCCTGGGCTGCCAGCGGCCTGTCCGCAATGCCCGAGCTGCCGCTCGATCCCACTGAGTTGGCGGCCATGCGCTTTATCGTGCTCGCGGCACATCCCGACGACGAAACACTCGGCGCCGGAGGGTTCATGGCCTCGCTGGTGGCATTGGGGGCCAAGGTGGAAGTCCTGCTCTGCACCGCGGGGGAGGGGTCACACCCGGATTCACCCACCACCACTCCCGAACAGCTGGCGCAGGTCCGGCTGGCTGAGTTTTCACAAGCCCTCACAGTCCTCGGGTTGAAGAATCACTGGACGTTCCTCGACCTGCCGGACCGCGGGCTTGCCGGGCAGTCAGAAACGATCGCCCGCGCTGTCCGCGACTCTGCGCGGCGGCTGCGCGGTGCAGCCCAACCGTTGGTCCTCGTTGCGCCGTACCGGGCAGACGGGCACGGGGACCATGACGCGGTAGGCGCGGTGGCCGCGGAGGTAGCCCGGGAGGATGGGCACGCGCTGCTGGAATATCCCATCTGGTTCTGGCATTGGGCGACCACCCAGGACCAGGAGTGGCGGGGCTGGGCCCGGTACCACCTGGCCGAATCCGCTCGCCAAGCCAAAGGGCGGGCCATGGCTGAGCACACAACACAGGTGCGGCCGCTATCACCGCTGCGCGGGGACGAAACACTGCTCAGCAAAGAATTCCTGGAGCACTTCTCGCGCAGCTTCGAGGTGTTTGCCTGGACACCCCCGGTAAATACCTCGGAACAGATGCACTCCAGCAGTGATGCCGAGGTGGTCTTTGACAGGGTCCACGACGGCTCCACAGATCCGTGGAACTACACCCGAAGCTGGTACGAGCGCCGCAAACGGGCACTCACCCTTGCCGCACTTCCCGATGCTTCCTACGAAAACGGCCTGGAAGTGGGGTGTTCCATCGGAACCCTTACGGCCGAGCTGGCCGCCCGGTGCCGAAACCTGCTGGCCGTGGACGCCAGTGGGTCCGCGGTGCGGCAAGCCGGGCAGTTGCTGGAGGGCAGCCCCGGTGTCCAGGTGGAACAGCGCATCCTCCCGGGCGACTGGCCGAAGGATAACTATGACCTGGTGGTGGTTTCCGAAGTGGGCTACTACCTGGCGCCTGGGGAACTCGCCGCACTGTGGGACCGGGTGGAGGCGTCCCTGAAACCGGGGGGAACCCTGCTCCTGTGCCATTGGCGGCACCCGATCAGCGGCTGGGAACTCGACGGCGACACAGTCCATTCGCTGGCCCGGCAGAGGTTGGGCTGGCGAACGGCAGGGCTCTACCAGGAACGCGACTTTGTGCTGGAAGTCTTGATTGCCCCCGGACAGAAGGCACCGGCATGACGGTGTCGCCCCCGGTGGGGGATGAAGCGGATTCAGTGGGCTTCAATCCACGCAGCATCCAGCAGGTGGCAGTGGTAATTCCGGTGCACAACGAGGAGCAACACCTCCGGCCCGCGCTTGCCGCCGTGGGCTGCGCCGCAGACCTGCTTGGGTCCCAACGTCCAGGTGTTGAGGTGCAGGTGATGATTGTCCTGGACAGCTGCACAGACCGGTCACCTTCCATAGCCGCGGCAATGGCGGAAGCCGACACCCGATTCCGGCTCCTGCCCGTCAGCTTCGGCAGTGTCGGAAAGAGCCGGCAGGCCGGCGTCAATGCAGCGCTGAAGAGCCTGCGTGCCCGTTCCCACGACGGCCACGCCGCTGCGGGTGATCCAATGCAGCGGGTTTGGGTGGCGAACACCGACGCCGATTCGTCGGTGCCCGGGCACTGGCTGGTCCGGCAGCTGGAACTGGCCGCAGCCGGAAGCGACGCTGTCGTTGGCACTGTGCACCCGGACCCGCACGGTATGCCCCACGAACTCATTGCCCGATGGCGTGCACGGCACGACCATGGGGAGGACCATCCGCACGTGTATGGGGCCAACCTCGGGGTTCGCGCCTCGTCCTACCTCGCCGCGGGCGGGTTCCCCGGTGTCGCATTCGATGAAGACCGCGGCTTGGTGAACCGGCTCCGTGCCAGCGGCGCCGGCATTACTGCTACAGATACGACGCGCATTCTTACGTCTGGACGGATCTCCGGACGGGCGCCCAAGGGTTTTGCCGCCTATCTTTTGTCGTTGGCCCGATCGTAGCCCTTGCCACAGGAAGCCCGGATCGGGGCACGCAAAAGGGCTGTTGCCTGTAGGCAACAGCCCTTTTGCGGTCAAAAAGTCAATCTCACGACTGAATCGTCATTCCCCGGTTTAGACCAAATCGGGAGCGCTGGAAACGATGTAGTCAGCCGCGGCTGGCCCGGTCATGGAAAGGTTGTTGCTGTCGGGGTTGATACCGGCTTCGTGCATGGCCTCCCAAAGGGCGGCCGGCTCATGGAGTTCAACCTTCTGCAGGAGGCACCAACTGGTATAAAGGCCGTATAGCTCGTCGCGTCCCAGGCCCAGGCCGGGCTCCTTATCGGGGATAACTGCTTCGGCAAGAAACTGTTCAAAATGGGTAGCAGGCATGTCCGCTCATTTAAGGGTTGACCGAGATGCCGCCGTCTGCTTCAGCGGACCTGCCGGTATCCAGAGGATCCCGGCGAGGTATTCAAGAAAGTATTGCAGCTCGCTGCGATTTGTCCAGTCGAACCTGTCCAGTGCGGCCTCAAGCCATGGGAGTTTGAGGGGGCCGACGGCGACTGGGGGGACTGGCCTCGGTCTCAGAAGAGGCCATCTCACCGCCGACCCCGCTTCGCCCCGGGTTCGGTGCAACCCGGAAAACTGAACAGGACCTTCAAGATGAATTTTCCTCCATCCTGAAGGTCCTGCCTAGTCCCTCTGTTGGCCCCTTTAGCCGGGGCGTACACCTGTCCTCCTAGGCGCTTCCGCCCCTTGGGCCGCCGTCGGACCCTGTGTTGCCGGCACGGTGCTGCACCTTCTCGCGGATCCTGTCGCGGTGGCTCTCCCCGGGCCGTTGGCCGTTCTGCCCGTCGCCATCGGACTGTCCGTCCTGGTCCCCATCGGAACCGTTCTGGCCCTGCTGGCCGTTCTCGGCGGCGTACTTCTCCCGCAGGTCACGGCCGTGCTTGATGTCATCCTCGATCTGCTGCTGCAGCTTTTCGCTCTTCTTGGTGTCGCGTGGCGGCAGCTGGATGGTCTCCTCCGCCTTGATGCCGGCCTGGAGTTCGCGTCCCCGCTCCACCTCGGCGTCAAACTCTGCGCCGAACAGCAGCGACATGTTCAGGATCCAGAGCCACAGGAGCATGATGATCACGCTGCCCAGGGCTCCATAGGTCTTGTTGTAGTTTCCAAAGTTGCCAACGTAGAAGCCGAAAGCCAGCGAGGCGACCAGGAAGATCACCAGGGCGATGGCCGAGCCCATGCTCATCCAGCGGAACTTGGGCTGCTTGACGTTGGGGGTGGCGTAGTAGAGGACCGCAATGATGGCAATGATCAGGATGACCATCACCGGCCACTTGGCGATGTTCCAGACGGCGAGGAAGGCGCCGCTGAGTCCGATCAGTCCGCCCACTGCCTCGGAAACCGGGCCGCTGAGGACCAGCATGCCGGCCAGAAGCGCCACGATGACCACGGCGAGGAGGGTGACGGCAAGCATCGTGCCCCGAAGCTTAACGAACGGCCGGCCCTCATCCACCTCGTAGATCCGGTTCATGGCCCGGCCAAAACCACCCACGTAGCCTGAAGCGGACCAAAGGGCGGTGACAATGCCGATCACCAGGGTGAACCCGGCCGCCGGCGCGCTTGTCAGTTCAGTAATGGGGCCGCTGATCGTGCTGACCGTCTCTGCCGGGGCGAAGCCGCGCACGATCTCAAGCAGGGCATTGGTGGTCTTCTGGGGATCACCAAAAAGGCCAAGGAGGGAGACCAGCGCCAGCAGGGCGGGAAACAGGGAAAGGACCGCGTAGTACGTCAAACCCGCAGCCAGGTCCGGGCACTGGTCCTTGCTGAACTCGCGCAAGGTCTTCTTAGCGATGTACTTCCAGGACGGCTTGTAGAGATCCCTGGGGCTGTCGGGCTTCCTTGCGTCGTCGGGTGCCGGAGCCTGGGCCGCCTTCGCGGTACTGGTCTCGGAATCGTCGTGAGTGGCCATGGGGCGTCCTCTCAATCAGGGGGCGAAGCCAACAGGCCGACCCCGGGAGACGGTGCCGGCCTGTTGGACAGGGCTATTGCCTTTGCGGTGCCTAGCCAGGCGGGCTAGGTGTTTTGGACGTTGTCTTTGGCGTCTGTGGCGCGGTCTTTGACGTCGGTGGCGGCTTGTTGGCCTTCGGTTTTGACGTTTTGGGCGGCGTCGGTGGCGGTGGCCTTGACGTTTTCCATGGCTTCCTGGGCGGGTTCCTTCAGGTCCTGGGCGACGGTTTTGGCGGCGTCGGTGACCTGGGTTGCCAGGGGCTGGGCTGCGGTTTTGAGTTGGTCCGCGGCTTCGCGTTCTTTCTGGCTTGGCGGGATCAGGGAGGAGACCAGGAGCCCGGCGCCGAAGGCGATGAGTCCGGCGGCCAGCGGGTTGCCGGCGGTTTTGGCTTTGACCTGGTCCGGGGCGGCGCTGACGGTGTGGCCGGCGTCGGAGAGTTTGGCCGAGACGGTGTCGGTGGCCTGGTGCAGGCTGTCCCCGGCCGAGCTCATGGCGTTGCTGGTGTGTCCGGCGCCGGCGGAGGTTGTGTCGTGGACCTTGGTGGTGGCGGTGTCTGCTGCTCCCATGATTTTCTCCTTCACCCCGGTCACGGCATCGCGGACTTTGTCGGTTTGGCGGTGCACGATGTTGGACGGGGTGACTTTGTCGGCTACGGCGTCGACGTTGGTGCCCAGGCGTGCCCGGGTCGCTTCGATGTCTGCTCGGATGACGTCAGGGTTTTCGCTCATCGGTTTACCTCACCTGGTTTTAGGGTTGGGGGAATTTCTGAGAGGGTTTCGCCTGTTTGGGGCAGGCCCTTGATCTGCTTGAGTTCCTTGCGGCCGATCGAGGCCAGGACTGCGGCGATGATCGCCCAGATCACGGCGACGATCAGCGCGGCCCAGCCCAGGGCCATGACGGCGCCCAGGGCCCACATCAGGGCCAGGGAGAGGAAGAGCAGGACGAAGTGTCCGCCTACCCCGGCGCCGGCGAGCATGCCTGCGCCCTTGCCGGCCCGGGAGGTGGATTGTTTGAGTTCGGCCTTGGCCAGCTCCACTTCCTGGCGCATCAGGGTGGACAGGTCCCGGGTCACATCACCGAGCAGATCGCCCAGGGACGCGTTGTCCGCTTTCACATGCGCCGCGCTGGGCGGCGGCTCAGGAATCTGGCTACTCATCACAGACCACCCGTCTGGCCACCCCGGGTGCGGTCCTGGGTGAGGGGATCGTTCGCCATGGGATCGTCAGCAAGCGCTCGGTCCCGCAGCGGGTCGTCGGACAGCTGGTTGCCGGACCAGGGTTCCTCCACCAGTTGCGGGCTGTCGAGCCCACTGGCCGGACCGGCGGACTCGGAGTAGCCGCTGCCCGGTGCGCCGCCGTCGTAGACTGCCGTGGTGGTGGCCGGGGCGGGGAGCTGCACGGGCGGGGGAGGGACGGTTCCACCGGCAACGGGGTAGGACTGGCTGTACTGGTCCCCGTACGTGCTGCCGGAGTACTGTCCGGACAGGCCTGCGGCACTGGTGCCGGCAGACGAGGGGGAGGCCTCCGGCGCGCCTGCGGTGAGGCCGCGGGTGAGGCGTCCGGCCAGGACGCCGGCGCCTGCTGCGAGGAGCAGGAAGGTGCCGGGGCGGTTGCGGGCGAAGCGCTGGACCTCGTTCAGGAGGTCACCGGGCTCGCGGTTCTCCAGCCAGGACGCTATTGAGGAGGTGCGTTCAGCTGCCTGCCGGACCAAGTCGCTGGCCATGCCCTGCTGGTCCGGGGCGCTGGCCATGCTGTGGAGCTGGCTGGAAATGTTGCGGATGCCTTCGGCCGCTTTCTGCTGCTGTGTGCCGGCCTGGCTGGTCAGCCCCGACTTGGCCTGGTGCAGCAAATCCTGCGCATTGGACTTCGCCTCCTGCGCCACGTTCGCGGCCTCGCTCTTGGCCGTCTCCGCCACGTTCTGCGCCGATCCTTTGGCGGTCCGGGCTACGTCGGCTGCTTCTTCCTTGGCTGCATCCCTTCGGGATGAACCAGCGGCGTCCCCGGCCTGGGCGTCACTGGCCTGGGCGTAGCCGGTCTGGCTCTCGCCGGTGAGGGGAGTGGCGGTGGACGGGAAGGTGGCGGGCTCCCGCTCGCCAGGAATTCCTGTGCTGGCCGGAGGGGCCGTGTAAGCGGGATCCTCGGACCATTGGTTCTCTGTCATCTTCGCTCTCTTTCCAAGAAGGCCGGTTGTTGAATCAAGAACCAGCAATACTGGCCGTAAAATGATAAGCATGATTACTAATAAAAGGTAAGAACCCTTGCTAAGCGAGTTATAACCGTTCCAAAAATGTCAGCCGGAATGGCCATGCCTGCCCGGTCACAGCGAAGTGGAAAGTGGTGGGAAAAATGGACACAGCTCCATGGGTATGGGTGATAATTGCCGTTGTTGTGGTGGTGCTCATCGTGGTGCTGCTTCTGGCCGGAGGAAGGCGCCGGAAAGCAATGCAGGAGAAGCGGGACCAGGAGCACCGGGAAAAGGCTGCCGAGATCCGGCGCGAAGCCGAGAATATGGAAATTGATGCCCGCGAACGGGAGGCCAAGGCCATCCGGGCCCGTGCGGACGCCGAACAGGCCAAGGTTGACGCGGCGCGCCTCCAAAAAGAAGCTGAACAGCGCAGCCACGAGGCGCAGTCCCTGCGCGGCGATGTTGCCAGCCATACCCGCAAGGCGGACGAGATCGACCCCGACGCCGGAGTGGACCGCAGCCGGCGCCACGATACTCCTGCCGGCAGCGACAGGCGGTACGTGGACAATACACCTGACGGCACCGCGCATCCGAACACTGGAAATCCAGATGCCGGCCAGACGAACGCTGGACAATCGAACATCGGACAGTCCGACGTCGAGCCTGGCCGCGGCGCACACCGGGAAGCGACAGCTGCAGGTGCCAATGCGGAAATTCCTGAGGATGAATCCGGGCTGAGGCGTCAGCCTGGCCCCGGGAACACTTCCGCCGGGCGGGATGTACGGGGAGAGGAAAATCCGCGCATCTAGTCCGGCTGTCCCGGTGGTGGAATCAACCGCGGGATAGTCGCTGCGGCGTAGCTAAGGCTTGCGCGGCTTCAGGACGGGGGAAGGGGCTGCCCCTTCCCCCGTTCCCATGCCCTGGAGGAGTTCCTTGACGGCGTCGATGGAGGACACCTGCGGTTCCCACCCCAGGATGCGCCGGGCCCGGCTGGTGTCCATAATGGGTGCGCCGGCGGCCATCTCCACCCAGCCTGAATCGGTGGGCTGGATCCTTGCCCGCCACGTCAGGTCCACCACCGCGTGGAGCAGCCGCATGGGGATGGGCAATATTCTCTTCGCCCCGAGGATGCGGGCCAGTTCCTGGGGATTCAGGACGGGCTCTGCGGCGATGTTGAAGGCGCCACTGGCCCGCTGGTCCACGGCCCGCCAGTAAGCCTCTGCGACGTCGTCCGCATGAACTGCCTGGAAAACCAGGTTGTCCGGGGCCGGCAGCAGCGGGAGCCAAGGTTTCCGCGGGACGAGCCGCGGAAAAATGTGCCCAAGGAAGTACCTGCCGATCTCACTTCCCGCCCGGCCCTGGAAAATGAGGCCCGGCCGGAGCCGGGCCACCGAAACGTCCGGATGTGCGGCGGCGAATTCATCCAGCAGTTTTTCCTGCTCGGCTTTGTGCCGGCTGTAGTGGGAGCCTGCCATTCCGGTTGCCGGCCAGCACTCGTCCCTGCGCGGCTCCTTGCTTGACTTGCTGTAGGCGCCCACGGAGGACGCGCAGACAACCTGCTTCACGCCTGCCCTGCCGGCAGCTTCCAGCGCGTTCTTCGTGCCGGTGACATTGGTCCGGTGCAGGAGGTCCAGGTTGTGGTTCGGCTGGATTTGCCACGCCAGGTGGACCACTGCGTCAACGCCCGCGAGGGCCTTTTCCAGCTTCTGCCCGTCCTGCTCCAGGCCCACGTCCAGGGTGTGCCACTCCACGCCGGCGTAGGGCGCCAGTGAGGTGTCGGGGAGCCTGCGGCTGATGCCCACAAGCTGCAGGCTGCCGGGCTTCCGGGCGAGTTGGCCCTGCAGGTTGCGCAGCAGTGCTGTTCCGGCGTTTCCGCTTGCTCCGGTGATGGCGATGCGCATGGCAAAACTCCTTGGCGGGTTGGTCCGGTCGCCGCTTATATTCCGAGCCTACAGCGGAGAAGGATTGTTTTATAAGCAACCTTATGATTTGCTGCTTCTAAGTCTTGCCGCAGGCTTTCGGAACCAGACCGAGGGAAACCAACACTCATGCCCGAATCCTTTGCCGCACTTGCCATGGATGCTGCGCCTGTCCATCGCCAACAGCCGGAACCGGCACAACAACCAAGTCCTCCCGCCACTTCAGGGCGGCTGCGGGAGACATTCGAAAACGACCTGGTCCTGCGCTACCTGGACCTCGCCGAAGCCCTCGCTGCCCGGTTTGAAGCCCGCGGAAGGGAACGCGCAGACCTGAACCAGGTGGCCTACCTGGGCCTGGTGAAAGCGGCCCGCGGCTTTGACCAGGCCAAGGGCGAAAGTTTCCCCGCCTATGCCGCTCCCACCATCACGGGGGAACTCAAGAGGTACCTCCGGGACCGGACGTGGGTTGTTCGCCCGCCGCGCCATATCCAGGACCTGAGGACCCGGCTGTTCCGGGCGGAGCCCGAGCTGACCCAGTCGTTGGGCCGGAACCCCAGCGTTGCGGAACTGGCCGGCGAGCTGGGGACTGATCCCGCGGAAGTGCAGGAAGCGATTTCGGCGTCGAGCAGCATGCATCCGGATTCCCTGGACGCGGTGAACCCGAACTCCGACGCACCCTCCATCGGAGAAGTGCTGGCATGCCCGGACACGCCACTCGAGCGGCTTGAGGAACTGGCATGCCTGCGGGACGCCATGCAGGACCTGGACGACTCGGACCGCGAGCTTTTGTACCGGCGCTACTTCTGCGAGGAAACGCAGGTGCAGCTGGGGAAGCGGTTGGGGATGTCCCAGATGCAGGTATCCCGACGCCTGGCGAAGGTGCTGGTGGAATTGCAGCGGCGCTTGGAGACAAGCGCCCAGTTCTCCCGGGCTGAGGACATGGCCGGCAATGGAACCTCAACCCACGCCGGGCAAGCCGGCGGTATGGGCAGTCCGGTTGCGCCGTTCCGCCAGGCCCGGAACGCAGGGCACCAGGGCGTTGCCCGCACTGGCGGCCGCCGCCTTGGCGGCACGCGGACCCGGTAGCAGGGGATTAGGTAGCAGGAGTCCCCCCAGCTCGCCCTCGGGAGTGTGGCGACGGCGGAATTTCCGGCGACAGTGCAGTTTCTGAGGACAGTGCAGTTTCTGGGGACAGAGCAGCTTGTTGCGACGGCGCTAGGCCGTTTCGAAGGCGCCGGTGCGGGCCTGGGCGGAAAGGCTGGAAAGAGCCCTGAAAGGAGCAACTGCAGCGGCCCCGCCCCCTATCTTGCCTGTTCAAACGGGTATCAGAACAAGCCTCTGCAGCCGAAAAAGCCTGCGGCGCTGTTTAGGAGCAGGAGCAGGAGGGAACAGGTTGTTTATGGGAAGCTCTGAAACCTCCAAGCTCCGGGCTGTCCTGTTCGACCGGGACGGGACCCTGGTGGTCGATGTGCCCTACAACGGGGACCCCGGCAAAGTACGGCCCATGGCCGGCGCCAAGGCTGTGCTGGACAGCCTGCGGGCGGACGGCATTGCCACCGGCGTGATCAGCAACCAGTCGGGCATTGCCCGCGGGCTGATTACGGCCGAGGACGTGGCAAAGGTCAATGCACGCGTGGAAGAACTGCTGGGACCGTTCGACGTGTGGGAGGTCTGTCCGCATGCCGAACAGGATGGCTGCGACTGCCGCAAACCTGCTCCCGGGATGGTGCACAGCGCCTGCCGCAAACTTGGTATCACAGAATCCGAAGCCGCCCTGATCGGGGACATCGGTGCCGACGTGGGTGCCGCGGAAGCGGCAGGGGCCACCGGAGTACTGGTGCCCACCCCCGTGACACGCGTCGAAGAGGTAGCCGCTGCGCGGCTGGTCGCCCCTGATCTTGCCTCCGCCGTCGGACTGCTGCAGGGGACCGCCTGATGGGGCGCGTCCTGGTGGCCCGGCTGGACAGCATGGGCGACGTCCTGCTGGCCGGTCCCGCTGTCCGGGCAGTGGCAAACGGGCGGGCACAGTACGGCGGCAGCACCAACCACGTGGTCATGCTGTGCGGCCGGCAGGGTGAAGCTGCGGCCGCGATGCTCCCCGGGGCCGCAGAGGTCTACAGCTGGGACAGCCCCTGGATCATGAACCCGGCGCCCAGGATGACCGGCCCGCATGCCGACCGGCTGATCGAATATGTCCGCAATTCCCGGATCACCGAAGCCGTCATCCTTACGTCCTTCCACCAGTCACCGTTGCCGCTGGCGCTGTTGCTTCGGCTGGCCGGAGTGGAGCGCATCACGGGGGCCTCAACTGACTACGCAGGTTCACTGCTGGACGTACGCCTCAAGCCCGGTGAGGACTTTCCGGAAGACCAACCCGAGGCGGAACGGGCGCTGGGCATTGCCGAGGCCGCCGGTTTCCGGCTGCCAGCCGGGGACGACGGGAAGCTGCACGTCGACTCCGTCCCCGACGTAACCGACCTGGTAGGCGACGAGCCCTACGTTGTGGTCCACCCCGGAGCGGCCGTCCCCGCAAGGGCGTGGCCCCCGCTGCACCATGCAGCCGCCGTCGAACTCCTCCAGGGCGCTGGGTACCGCGTGGTGGTGACCGGGGGCCCGGCGGAAAAGTCATTGACCGCCACGGTGGCCGGCCCCTCGGCCCTGGACCTGGGCGGACGCACCGATCTTTCCACTATGGCTGGCGTGATGGCCGGCGCCGATGCCGTGGTCAGCGGCAACACCGGGCCTGCCCACCTGGCAGCTGCGGTGGGAACCCCCGTGGCATGCCTGTTTTCCCCCGTGGTCCCGGCCATCCGCTGGGCGCCCTACGGCGTGCCCCTGGAACTCCTCGGGGACCAGAACGCCCCCTGCCGCATGTCCCGCGCCCGGGTTTGCCCCGTCCTCGGCCACCCCTGCCTCGACTCGGTCCCGCCGGAAGAAGTGGTGGCCGCGGTGGAGCGCCTGATCAGCGGGGTGAGCTCCTTCAGCACCCATGTGAGTACCCGTAGAAAGGCCCGCAACAGATGAGAATCCTGCTCTGGCATGTTCACGGTTCCTGGACGGACGCGTTTGTCCGCGGCCGTCATGAGTACCTGCTCCCCGTCCTGCCCGAACGTGGGGCCTGGGGACTGGGCCGCGCCGGGAGGGACTGGCCGGACTCCGCGCGGGAGGTGGATCTGGCGACGCTCGACGCCGACGCCGTGGACGCCGTCGTCCTCCAGCGGCCCGAAGAGATCGACGAAGTGGTCCGCACGCTGGGGCGCATGCCCGGCGTCGACCTTCCGGCCGTGTTCGTCGAACACAACACCCCCAAGGGCAACTTCCCGAACATCAGCCATCCGCTCGCTGGCCAAAACAGCATCCCCGTTGTCCACGTGACCCATTTCAACCGGTTGGCCTGGGACAACGGCTCCGCTCCCACCACCGTGATCGAGCACGGCATCCCCGACCCGGGGCAGCTCTACACCGGCGAGCTGCCCGAACTGGGCGTCGTGATCAACGAACCCGTCCGCCGCGGCCGCGTTACTGGTACGGACCTGTTGCCCGCCTTTGCCTCTGTGGCACCGCTGCAGGTGTTCGGCATGAAGACGGACGGCCTGGCCGAAGCCACCGGAATCGAACCTTCACTGCTGACAGCCCGGGGCGACCTGAAAACCGTTGAGCTGCACCGGGAACTGGCCCGCTGCCGGGTCTACGTCCATCCGATGCGCTGGACCTCGCTGGGCCTGTCCCTCCTGGAAGCCATGCATCTGGGCATGCCGGTGGTGGTGCTGGCGGCCACGGAGGCCCCCCGGGCGGTGCCGCAGGAAGCCGGCATTGTTTCCGCGGACGTCGACGAACTGCTCCGCTGCGCAGCGCGGCTGGTTGCCAATCCGGATGAAGCCCGACGGCGGGGACTTGCCGCCCGTGAGGCGGCGCTGGAGCGTTACGGCCTGGGCAAGTTCCAGGACCGCTGGGATGAGCTCCTGGCGGACCTGCGGACCCGGCCCCGGCACTCCGACAACGGACGTCCGGACGAGCGGATCCTCGTTCCGGCGCGGGAGAGGAAGACCCCATGAAGATCGCCATGATTTCCGAGCACGCCAGTCCGCTGGCGGCACTTGGCGGGGTGGACGCCGGCGGGCAGAACGTGCACGTTGCCGCGCTGTCGGAAGCCCTTGCCAAGCGTGGCCACCACGTCACCGTCTATACGCGCAGGGACGCAACGGAGCTCCCCGGGAGGGTGCGGGTGGGACGGCGCCTCGAGGTGGTCCACGTCGACGCCGGCCCTGCCCGGCACGTGCCCAAGGACGAGCTGCTGCCCTACATGGGTGAACTCGCTGACGGTGTGGCGGCCGACTGGGGCCAGCGGCCGCCGGACGTGGTGCACGGGCACTTCTGGATGTCCGGCCTTGCCGCCCTCGACGCGGCCCGCCGGCCGGACACCAATTACCGGGTGCCAATGCTGCAGACCTTCCACGCGCTGGGAACCGTCAAGCGCAGGCACCAGGGTGCCGAGGACACCAGCCCCGAGGCGCGCCGCTGGCTGGAACCAGGGGTGGGCCGCTCTGCGGACCGCATCATCGCCACCTGTTCGGACGAGGTTTTCGAGCTCAAGGCCATGGGCATCGCCACCGGCAAGATCTCCATCGCGCCCTGCGGCGTGGATCTTGGCTTCTTCTCACCGGAGGGTCCGGCCGCCGCGCGCAAGCGCCGCTACCGGATCCTGTCCGTAGGGCGGCTGGTGCCCCGCAAGGGCGTGGACCTGGTCATCCGTTCGCTCCCGTACCTCAAGGCGGCCGGATTCGAGGAGGTCGAACTCCTGATCGTGGGCGGCGGCGACTCGAACGGGATGCACGCCGACCCGGAAATCCGCCGCCTCATGGACCTTGCGGCCCAGTTGGGCGTATCCGAGCAGGTAACGCTGCAGGGCCAGGTGTCCCGGGCTGAAATGCCCAGCATCTTCCGCAGCGCCGACGCAGTGGTGTGCGCACCCTGGTACGAGCCCTTCGGCATCGTCCCGCTGGAGGCCATGGCCTGCGGTGTGCCCGTGGTGGCAGCCGCGGTGGGCGGTCTCCGGGACACGGTGGTGGACCATGCCACGGGCCTGCATGTGCCGCCCAAGGACCCTGAAGCCATTGCGTCGGCCCTGTCGCTGCTTCTGGAAAACCCCGGCCTCAGGGCCAGGCTCGGCCAGGCCGGCGAGCGGCGCGCCCGCACCCGCTACTCGTGGGACCGCGTGGCCGCGGAAACCGAAAAGGCCTACCAGTTGGCCGTGGCCGGCCTCCAAAAAAGCGCCCAGGCTGGCGCTCCGGCCGGCGTCGTACCGATGGAAGGAGCCGCACTGTGACTGCCGAATCGACCCTGCGCGAATCGAACCTGCGCGAAGCGGACCTGCGCACCCTGGTCGCCTCACCGCCACTGCCTGCCGTGCTCCCGGGCGCCACGTTCGTTGACCCGGCCAGTGCGGACGCGGTCCGCGCCCACCTGGACAACGTGGTCCCGGCGCTGGAATCGCTGCGCAGCCAGTCCGGGCGGCTTGCCGCCTGGGGTGTGGAGTTGGCCCAGCGCCTGCTCCGCGGGCAGCGGCTCCTGGCGGCAGGAAACGGCGGCTCAGCGGCGGAAGCCCAGCACCTGACCGCCGAACTGGTGGGCCGGTTCGACACCGAGCGGGTGCCCTTCTCCGCCATTTCGCTGCACTCGGAGTCCTCCGCCGTCACCGCAATCGCCAACGATTACGGGTACGACGAGGTCTTCTCCCGGCAGGTGCGGGCGCACGGCCGCTCCGGCGACGTGCTGATGCTGCTGTCCACCAGCGGCAAGAGCCCCAACCTGCTCCGCGCGGCGGAAGCTGCGTCCCGCCTGAACGTGACCACCTGGGCACTCACCGGCTCCGGACCCAACCCGCTGTCCGATGCCTGCGATGAGGCCGTCATGGTCGACGCCCTGAACGCCAACGCCCAGGAAGGGCACCTGATCGCGCTCCACGCCGTCTGCCGTGCCTTCGACCTTGAGGTTGCCCGGCACACTCCGTCCCTGGGCGCCGGGCAGGCAAAAGGAGGCCCGCGATGAGGATCGTTGTGGTGGGCGACGTGATGCTCGACGTCGACCTTTCCGGTGAAGCAACCCGGCTCAGCCCTGACGCGCCGGTTCCCGTGGTGGACGTTTCGGGCGTTCGCCGCCGAGCCGGAGGCGCGGGTCTGGTGGCGCGCATGCTCGCGCAGGACGGCTGGCCTGTCACCTTGGTGACAGTCCTGGGGGATGACGACGCCGGCAACCAGCTCCGTGCGCACCTCGCCGGGGTGCGGCTCGTGGCGGGGGCGAGCGGCTACCCCTCGCCGGTCAAGACCCGCGTGCGGGCGGGGTCCCATGCGGTGGTCCGTTTCGACCAGGGCTGCGAAAAGACACCGGTCCCCGACGTCAGCCCCGCCATGCTCCGTGCAGTGGAGAAAGCCGGCGTGGTCATCGTTGCCGACTACGGCAGGGGACTGGCGGCCAACCAACAGCTGCGGGACGTGCTCGCACGGCTTGCCGGCGAGGTGCCCATCATCTGGGATCCGCACCCCTCCGGGCCCGAACCCGTGCCGGGCGTCGCCGTCGTGACGCCGAACATTTCCGAAGCCACCAAGGCAGTGCAGTCCGGAGCCGGCAACCTTACCGACCGGGATGACCCTGCGGCCGCCGTTGCGGAGGTCCTGCTGGAGCGTTGGCGCAGCCAGGCCGTCCTGGTGACGAAGGGCGAGGAGGGGGCCGTCCTGCTGCAGCAGGGGGAGGCCACTTCCCGCACCGTTCCCGCGCCGCGGGTGGAAGCGGGCGATCCCTGCGGCGCCGGCGACCGCCTGGCCGCAAGCCTTGCGGTGCACCTCCTGGCCGGCCGCGACCTGCCGGAGGCAGCGGCCCTGGCTGTCCATGACGCCGCGGATTTCCTGGCTGCCGGCGGGGTGGCGGCACTGCCGGAGACCAGTGAGACCGGTGATGCCGCGGGTCCGCGCCCCGCGCCGGCCCGGCGGACCACGGAGCCGCTGCTGCTGGCCCGCTCGGTGCGCGAAAGCGGTGGAAAGGTGGTGGCCACCGGCGGCTGCTTCGACCTGATCCACGCAGGCCACATCCGGTCCCTCACGGCAGCCCGGGAACTGGGCGACTGCCTGATCGTATGCCTGAACTCCGATGATTCCGTGCGGCGGCTCAAAGGCCCCGAGCGGCCCATCATCGGCCAGCACGACAGGGCGGAACTGCTCCTGGCCATGGAATGCGTGGACGCGGTGATGGTCTTCGACGAGGACACCCCCGAGGCCGTCCTGGACCGGCTCCGCCCCGATATCTGGGTCAAGGGCGACGACTACAAGGGCGCCCGCCTCCCCGAATCGGACCTGGTGGAAAGCTGGGGCGGACGCTGCCTGACCGTGCCCTTCCACCCCGCCCGCTCCACCACAGGCCTGGCGGACGCACTCGCCAAGGTCAGCTGATCCTGCTTACCCCTTCAAACTTGTTTTCCCCATTGAAAGGAACACCATGACTGCAGAACCTACTGCAACTGCCTCCACCACGCCCGGCCGCGTCCTGGTGACGGGAGGTGCCTCCGGACTGGGCGCCGCCGTCGTCGAAGCCGTCCTTCGCTCAGGCGGCACTCCGGTGGTCCTGGACCGCGACATCAGCAGCGTCTCCGGCGTGAAGGCCTTCGAAGTGGACGTGGCCGACCGCGCCGCCGTGGAGCACGCCGTCCGCGAAGCCGCGGAAACCCTGGGCGGCCTGGACGCGGTGGTTACCGCGGCCGGGATCGACCGCTGCGGCAAGCTGGCCGACGTCGAAGCCACCGAGTGGGAGAAGGTCATCGGGGTCAACCTGATGGGCACCGTTTCCACCGTGCGCGCGGCCCTGCCCTACCTCAAGGAAACCCACGGCCGGGTAGTCACCGTGGCCTCCACCCTGGGCAAGCGCGCCGTGGCCGACGCCACCGCCTACTGCGCGTCCAAGTTCGGCGTTGTGGGCTTCAGCCACGCGCTGGCCGCGGAAACCGGCGGCGAAATCGGCGTGACCACCATGATTCCCGGCGGCATGAAGACGCGCTTTTTCGATGACCGGACGGAGCAGTACAAGCCGCAGGATGACTCCCGGCTCAACGACCCCGCCAACACGGCCCAAGCCATTCTGTTCGCCCTCAACCAGCCCACGGGCTGCGAAGTCCGCGAAATGCTGATCTGCCACGAGGAAGAAGGTTCCTGGCCCTAAACCGGAACCGGCTACACCACCGGCTGCGGCCACACCTCGCGTGGCCGCAGCAGGACCACCAGCAGCAACACACCCAGCACCGAAAGGCGGGAGGAACACCATGCCCACCACAGCCATCGAAACAACCGCAGGCAATGAAACAACCCGGGGCGCCGGCGTCACCATCCAGGACCCGCGAACCGGAGAGGTGCTTTGGACGGTGCCTGAAGCGGGACCGGACGCAGTCAACGATGCCGTGAGCGTGGCCCGCAGGGCTGCGCCCGGCTGGGCAGGAACCGCCCCCGCCGAACGCGGCGCCGCCCTCCGGGCCGCAGCCAGGGCGCTCGAGGCAGCTGCGGAGGAGCTCGCCGGCCTGAACGCGAGCGAAACCGGACGGCCGGAGGCCGAGGCGCTGGCAGGCATTGCAGCCGGTGTCTCCACCCTGGAGCAGTATGCGGAACTGGGCCCGGTCCAGCGGGGCCACAGCCTCCGCGGCAGCCGTTCAGCCACGGACTACACCGTTGCCGAACCGCGCGGAGTGGCGGTGCTGCTGACACCATGGAACGACCCCGTAGCCGTAGCCTGCGGACTGATCGGCGCAGCGCTGGTCACGGGCAACACGGTGATCCACAAACCCAGTGAGCGCTGCCCCCGCCTGGGGGAGGCGCTGGGCGAGGTCCTGGCCCCAGCCTTCCCCGCGGGCGTCTTCCTGACTATCTCCGGCGGGGCCGGAGTGGGTGCGGCCCTGTCCCAGGCGGAAGTGGACGTGATTGCCCACGTGGGATCCAGCGCGTCTGGGTCCCGGATTGCCCGGGCGGGCGCCCTCACGGGTGCCCACGTCATCAGGGAAAACGGCGGCAACGACCCCCTGCTGGTGGACCGCGACGTGGACCCCGCATGGGCCGCCGGGCAGGCCGCGATCGGCGCGTTCGCCAACAGCGGGCAGATCTGCACCTCTGTGGAACGGATCTACGTCCACCGCGACATCGCCAAGGAATTCTGCAGTGCCCTGGAGGCAGAGGCGGCGCTCCGGAACAGCAACGGGACGGTGGCGCCACTGGTGGACCTGCGGATGCGGGATGCCGTCCACGCCCACGTTGCCGATGCCCTGGCGCAGGGCGCGCGGGCGGTTGAAGGCGGTGCGGTGCCGGACGGGCCGGGCTCGTTCTACCCCGCCACCGTCCTGCTCGACTGCACGGACGGGATGCAGGTGATGACGGAGGAAACGTTCGGTCCGGTTGCCCCGGTGCAGGTGGTGGACACGTTCGACGACGGCCTGCGGCTGGCGTGCAGCGGCAAGTACGGCCTGGCCGCCACCGTCCTGAGCAGCAACATCGCGCACATCCAGCAGGCAGTGGCCGCGCTGCCGGTGGGCACCGTAAAGATCAATGCCGTCTTTGGCGGCGCCCCCGGAGGCGCGGCCCAGCCCCGCGGTGAGAGCGGTGCGGGGTTCGGCTACGGGCCCGAACTGCTGGACGAGTTCACCCAGGTCAAGGTGGTGCATATCGAAGCTCCGCCGGCGCCGGCAGGCTCCGGAGCCGGTTCCGTCCCCGAGGAACAGGACCTGCCATGAGCGCGTCCCCGGAACCTGTGGATCTCTCCACCCAGCGGGCATTGTCCAACTGGCTGCCGGGGCGCCTGGCCGCGGAGCAGCCGTCGATCCTGGTGATCGGCGACGTCATGCTGGACGGCTGGTGGAGCGGCAGTATTGAACGGCTCTGCCGGGAAGCCCCCGCGCCGGTGGTGGACATCCAGACCCGCGAATCGGTCCCGGGCGGGGCGGCAAACACCGCCATGAACCTGGCCGCCTTGGGTGCGAAAGTCTCCGTTGCGGGGATCGTCGGCGCCGACGACGCCGGCGAGGACCTGCGGGGGCAGCTTGCCGCCGCGGGCATCGATGTCCAGCACCTGCTCACGCACCCGGACATGGTCACCACCACCAAGATCCGGATCAGCAGCGGGGGGCAGGTGATGCTGCGCCTCGACGACTCAGCCCGGACTGTCCCCGCTGAAGCCCTCGCTGCGCTCACCGCGTCGGTGGGTGCCGCCGTCGAACGCCAGGATGCTGTCCTGGTATGTGACTACGGAACCGGCGTGGTGGCGGACCCCGTCCGCACCGCACTGGCCGATGCCCTGGGCAGCGGCACTGCCGGGACTGACCGTCCCCTGGTGGTGGTGGACGCTCACGACCCCCGCCCGTGGGCAGCCCTGCAGCCTGATCTGGTGACCCCGAATGCGCAGGAGACCGCGCAGCTGCTGGACCGGAAACTGCCGGAAGGCCAGGAACGGGTTGACGCGGTGGGCGCGGAGGCGGCGGCATTGCTGCAGGGCACTGGGGCGCGCGCCGTGGTGGTCACCCTGGACCGGGACGGCACCGTGCTGTTGACGTCCGACGGCGTGCGGCACCGAACGTGGGCACGGCCGGCAGCGGAGAAACAGGCATCCGGGGCGGGCGATACCTTCGTGGCGGCCCTGACGTTGGCCCGCGCGGCCGGGCTGCCGCTGACCGCCAGCCTGGACCTGGCCCAGTCGGCCGCCGACGTGGTGGTCCACCAGCCCGGTACATCCGTATGCAGCACCGCCCAGCTCAGCCGGTACCTGGAGGCCTTCGCGGACACTGCTTTGACCGAAGAGGAACTGGAGCGGCAGATGGAGCTGCACCGGGCCCAGGGCCAGCGGATCGTGCTGACCAACGGCTGCTTTGACGTGCTCCACAGCGGCCACACCCGCTACCTGAACCAGGCCAAACAGCTGGGTGACGTCCTGGTGGTGGCACTGAACAGCGACGACTCCGTGCGCCGGCTCAAGGGTGCCGGCCGGCCCATCAACAACATGGTGGACCGGGCAGCGGTGGTGGCGGCCCTTAGCTGCGTCGATTACGTCACCGTGTTCGACACCCCCACGGCCACACCGCTGATCCGCAGGCTCCGGCCCGAGGTGTACGCGAAGGGCGGGGACTACACACCGGAAATGCTGGAGGAAACCCCGGCGGTGGAGGAATACGGGGGACGCGTTGCCATCCTGGACTACGTGGCCGAGCGGTCCACCACGGCCGTGGTAAACCGGATCCGGGACGGCAAGGGGGCGGCCAGCCCGGTCAACTAGGGTCCGGTCAAGCAGGGACTGGGCGGCCGGCCCGGTCAACTAGGGTTGAGGCATGACTGGAGCGGGGCACGGGTAATGGGCAAACGCGGAAAGTCAGGCGCCCGGGGCCGGCCCGCGCCGGGTGTGGTGGAGGTGCCCAAGGGTGCCGCCCCGACTGGACCGGTGGAGGGTGTCTACTACATTGACACCGGTGACTGCGAGCTCGTGGCGGACCAGGACAACTCCACCGGCTGGCTCCTGAAGATCAACGGTGTCATGAGCTCGCACATCGACCTGGCAGATCCGCTGTTCCTGGACTTCGAGTACATGCGGTGGATGGCGGCGCTCATCGAGTCCCGGTGGCCGCCGTCGTCCTCCGCCGGTTCATCTGCTGGAGGCGCTCACAAACTCCGTGGGCTGCACCTGGGCGGCGGGGCCTGCTCCATGGCGCGCTACTTCTCCGCCGCCTACCCCGATGCCCGGCAGGTGGTGGTGGAACTGGATGGGAAGCTGGCCGAATACGTGCGCGGCTGGTTCGACCTTCCCAAGGCGCCCTTGCTGCGGATCCGCGTGGGGGAGGCCCGCGCCGTGACCGAAACCCTCACCGCCCAGACCCGTGACTTCATCATCCGGGACGTGTTCGCCGGCGCCCATACCCCGCGCCCGCTGACCACCGCCGAGTTCACCGCCCACGCCAAGCGGGTCCTGGCACCCGACGGCCTGTACGTGGCCAACTCCGGCGATGCCCCGGACCTCAAGAACGCACGGGAGGATGCCGCCACCATCGCGGCAGCCTTCAAGCACACCGTGATCATCGCCGACCCCGCCATGCTCAAAGGCCGGCGCTACGGGAACATGGTGATGGCAGGCAGCGACGTGCCCTTTGGCGACGACCCCCAGCTGCGCCGCCGGCTCCTGGGCGGTGCCGTCCCTGCGCACCTCTGGGACGATGCGCAGGTCCGGGCCTTCGCCGCCGGCGCGCCGGTCCGCCACGACCCCGACCCACCCCCATCGATTGCTGGGTAATTGTCGTTTTGGACCCTGAAAACGACAGTTACTCAGCAACGGATGAGGTTTTGTCCTTCCCCAGGAGCGCTCCGCGGTGCTCGGCCATCCGCTCCTGGAGCGCCTTGACGACGGCGGCCACCGCGGGACGGCGCAGCGAGTCCGGGCGCAGGACCATCCAGTACGGGAGCAGCTCGCCGATGTTGTCGGGCAGCAGCCGGACCAGGTCATCGTGGAGGTCGGCCATGAAGCACGGCAGGAAGCCCACGCCCGCACCGGCCCGGGTGGCTTCCACATGGACAAAAACGTTGGTGGAGGTGAGGCCGTCGCGCATGGCGGGGACCAGCCGCCGTGGCGCGTCGAGGTCGTCCACCTGCAGCATGGAGTCCACAAAGTAGACCAGCGGATGCTGGTTGAGTTCGGCCACGGTGGCCGGCGTCCCGTGCTCCTCGAGGTAGGCACGGGAGGCATACATTCCGAGCCGGTAGTCGCCCAGCCTGATGGCCTCCGCCCGGTGCACCTGGGGTACGCCGACCACCACCTCGATGTCCAGACCGGACCGCTGCTGCAGGGCCCGGCGGGTCATGGTCACCACTTCCACGCTGAGGCGCGGGTGCTCCCGGCGCAGCCGGGCCACGGCCGGCGCGGCAATATAGGCGCTGAAGCCATCCGTTGCGGTCATGCGTACGACGCCGGCAATCGCGTCGGGTGCCTGGCCCGTGGGTCCCAGCGTTCCCAGCACCGCCTCCACCTGTTCCGCCGCCCGCACCGCCTGCTCGCCAAGTTCCGTCAATTCCCAGCCCCCGGCGGCACGGGACAGGACCCTGCCGCCGAGCGCCTTTTCCAGCCCGGCGATCCTGCGCGAGACCGTGGTGTGGTTCAAGCCCAGGGCCTGGGCCGCCGTCGTAAATTTCGCCGAGCGGGAGACCGCAAGGAGGACCAACAGGTCGTCGGGGTTCGCGTTCATATCTGCAATTATGCACAGGCTTCGTGCTGCTTTGGCCATTGAAGCGGCACCTTTGTGCAGCAATACTCATCTGAGTCACTTGTGCTGGAGATCACAGCGCGTGTCAATGTGGACACTAGGAGAAACCATGAGCGTAGAGCAACGCCCGGCAAACGATGCCGGGCATGCACCCAAAGGATCAGGACTTAAGAAGATTGTCGCCGCCTCGATGGTGGGCACGGTGGTGGAGTGGTACGAGTTCTTCCTCTACGCCACTGCCGCCACCCTGGTATTCGGCAAGTACTTCTTCCCCGCCACAGGCAACGACCTGGACGGGATCATCCAGGCCTTCCTGACCTATGCGGTGGGCTTCATCGCACGCCCGCTGGGCGGCATCGTGTTCGGCCAGATCGGCGACAAGCTGGGCCGCAAGCCAACGCTGCAGCTCACCATCATCATCATCGGCGTGTCCACGTTCCTGATGGGCTGCCTCCCCGGCTTCGCCGACATCGGATACCTGGCCCCGGCGCTGCTGGTGGTCCTGCGCTTCATCCAGGGCTTCGCACTCGGCGGCGAATGGGGCGGCGCAGTGCTCCTCGTGGCTGAGCACAGCCCCAACAAGACCCGCGCCTTCTGGTCAAGCTGGCCGCAGGCCGCCGTCCCCGTGGGCAACCTGCTGGCCACCCTGGTGCTGTACATCATGTCCACCACCCTCAGCAGCGAGGCGTTCCTCGGCTGGGGCTGGCGCGTGGCCTTCTGGCTCTCCGCCGTAATCGTCTTCGTGGGCTACTACATCCGCACCAACGTCAGCGAGTCGCCCATCTTCCTTGAGGCCAAGGAACTGGTCGAAAAGGAACAGGCCGTCAGCTATGGCGTGTTCGAGGTCCTCCGCAAGTACCCCAAGGGCATCTTCCAGGCCATGGGCCTGCGGTTCGCGGAGAATATCATGTACTACCTGGTGGTCAGCTTCGCGATCGTCTACCTCAAGAGCGTGCACAAGTACGACACCTCATCGCTGCTGCTGGCACTGCTGATCGCGCACGTCATCCACTTCGCCATCATTCCGCAGTACGGCCGCCTGGCGGACCGCATTGGCCGCAAGCCCGTCTACCTGGCCGGAACCATCCTCGGAGCCACCTGGCCGTTCTTTGCCTTCCCCATGTTCGACACCCGCAACGCCGTAGTGATCGTCCTGGCCGTGACCATCGGCCTGATGATGCACGGCTTGATGTACGCCGGGCAGCCGGCCATCATGGCCGAAATGTTCCCCACCCGCATGCGGTACTCCGGCGCTTCCCTCGGCTCGCAGGTAACCTCGATCTTCGCCGGTTCGCTGGCTCCGCTGCTGGCCACCCAGTGGCTGAAGGACGCCGGTTCGTGGGTGCCCACCGCCATCTACCTGGTGGTGGCCTGTGCCATCACCGCCGTGGCCGTGCTAAGCCTGAAGGAGACCAAGGGCGTTGCCCTGGAGGACGTGGACCAGGAAGACGCGGCCCGTGAGGGGCTGCTGACTGCAGCACGCCGCTAAACCGTCAGTTGCCGGGGCGGCGGGGTTGAACCAGCCGCCCCGGATAGGTGAAGCAGTTGGATCGTGTGGGTGCACAAACCATGAGGCCGCCGCACAAACCATGTGGGGGTAGAGGAGAACTGAAATGGACAACACGTTGAATGGACGCAAGGCACTGGTCACCGGCGGTGCCAGCGGAATCGGCGCCGCATGCGTGCGCGCGTTCGCGGCGCGGGGCGCGAAGGTGGTGGTGGCCGACGTCGACACCGCCGCTGCGGAGGCCCTCGCCGACGAGGTGGGCGGCAGCGCATGGGGTGTAGACCTGCTGGACGTGGATGCGCTGGCCACCCGGAGCCTGGACTGCGACATCCTGGTCAACAACGCAGGAATCCAGCGCATCAACCCCATCCAGGAGTTCGACCCCGCGGACTTCCGCCGGATCATCACCCTGATGCTGGAGGCGCCGTTCCTGCTGATCCGGGCCGCGTTGCCGCACATGTATGCCAACAAGTTCGGCCGCATCATCAACGTCTCCTCAGTGCACGGTCTCAGGGCCTCCCCGTTCAAGAGCGCATATGTCTCCGCCAAGCACGGTCTGGAGGGGCTGAGCAAGGTGACGGCGCTGGAGGGCGGCCCGCGCGGTGTTACCTCCAACTGCATTAACCCCGGGTATGTGCGCACGCCGCTGGTGGAGAAGCAGTTGGCGGACCAGGCCCAAGTGCACGGCATCCCCGAATCCGAGGTGCTGTCCAAGGTGATGCTCACCGAAGCCGCCATCAAGCGACTGGTGGAACCGGAAGAGGTGGCGTCCTTGGTGGCGTGGCTGGCATCGAACGACGCCGGTATGGTCACCGGCGCCAGCTACACCATGGACGGCGGCTGGTCCGCGCGCTAGCGCAGGCCCCCTGGCACCCTAGTCCAGGGGCTTGACCATCCGGTGGTCGAAAAAGAAGACACCGTACGGCGTCTTGACTCCCACCGACCGGCGGTCCTGCCATACGACGACCCCTTCGCGCCTGCCGCTGAAGGGGTCGTCGCCTATCACCGTGTCCCCAACCCGGTAAGGGCAACGGGGTCCGAGGGCCGCCACCGTCCGGCCCCAGGCTGCCGCGAGGACAGTGCCGAGGCTGACGGGCTGTCCCATCTCCGAAAGATCCTGCGCATAGTCCTTGGCCACGTGACCAACTCCTTCAAGCGGCAGCCCGCCGCCTGCTAACGGTGCTGGTCGGCGGAACGCTCTCAGCAGAGGATGGTCCTCCCATTCCGGCCGCCACCGTACTCCTACGCTAGGTGCTATTCACACCAGTCACACCAGTAACAGGTACTCGCGTTTCGAAGACCCGCTACTTGCCCGCTCCGGTCCCGTTGACGATCTCCTCCGCGTTCTCGAATGCCCACGCCACCAGTGGTACCAGGAGCGCGCTCAACTCGTAGCCCCGCTCGGTGAGGCTGTAGTCCACCCTCGGCGGAATGACGGGCTGCGCGTTCCTGCTCACCAGGCCGTCACGCTCGAGTGTCTTCAACGTCTGTGCCAGCATCTTCTCGCTGATGCCCTCGGCCCGGCGTCGCAGATCGCTCCAGCGCTGTTCGCCCTCGGACAGCGCAAGCAGGATCAGGACACCCCATTTGCTGGTGATGTGGTCCAGCACCACACGGCTGGGGCACCCTGCCGGGAACACGCCGTCGTCAAACGCCAAGGGCAGGGGAGCTGCTTTCATACCGGTAGCTTACCTAAAGGTCAGTACCTTACTTAGAAGTGCGTACTCCCTTTTGGGAAGTTTTGTCCGCGGGCGGCGGTTGTGCTCTTCGACAGAGCAAAATCCCGAAAGGAATCATCGTGAGCATTGTTGTTACAGGCGCCACTGGACAGTTGGGCCGGCACGTTCTGGAAGCCCTCCTGGAGCGGGGAGTACCTGCGGAGGAAATCGTGGCGGCCGGCCGTTCGGTGGACAAGCTCGCGGACTTCGCCGGGCGCGGGTTGCAGGTCAAGCCCATGGACTACGCCGATGCAGGCTCGGTCGCAGCCGCCCTCAAGGGTGCGCGGCGCGTGCTGCTCATTTCCGGCAGCGAAGTGGGACAGCGGGTCCAGCAGCACCGGACTGTCATTGAAGCCGCCAAGGCGGAGGGCGTGGAGTTGCTGGCCTACACCAGCATCGCCAACGCGGACACCACGGCCATGAAGCTGGCCGATGAACACAAGGCAACCGAGGCGCTGCTGCGCGAATCCGGAGTGCCCTTCGTGCTGCTGCGCAACGGCTGGTACCTGGAGAACTACACGGAGCAGCTGCCCGGAACCCTTGCCCAGGGCGCTCTCGCGGGCAGTGCCGGCGAGGGCAAGGTCAGCGGGGCCGCCAGGGTGGACTACGCGCACGCGGCCGCTGCAGTCCTGGTGGCCGACGCCCAGGCCGGCAAGGTTTACGAACTGGGCGGCGATGACGCTTTCAGCATGGCGGACCTGGCGGCGGAGATCAGCGCCGCAACCGGAAAGGTCATTAAGTACAACGACCTGCCCGCGGAGGAATACGTTGGCGTGCTCACTGGTGTTGGCGTACCGGAGGCTTTCGCTGAAATCCTTGCGGATTCCGACCTTGGCATCGCGCGCGGCGATCTCCTGGTCAGCACCGGCGACCTGCGTCGGCTGATCGGGCGCCCGACGACGTCGCTGGGCCAGGCGGTCAGCTCCGCCGCTGCTTCCGCCTAGGACAGAAACGGCGAGGTGCCCGGCCCCTTTGGGGGACCGGGCACCTTTCGTTTTTAAGCTGCTCCCCGGGCGTGGTTCGCTGCCGTCGGCAGCAGCTACTTCACGAGGTCGTTGGTGTACGTATCGGCAAGCTTGATGTCCTTGTTTCCCACGTCCGGGTTGGCTACCTGCTGGGTTTTCAGGACAGCCTGGACGCCGTCTTCGGTGAACGTACCGTCCTTGCTCAGGGTCTTCTTGAGGTCGTCGATGACTTTCGCGTAGAGATCCTTGTCGCCGCCGGCGAAGCTTTCCGGCATCTTGGCCGCGATTTCGGCACCGGAGTGACCGTTGATGTACTCAAGGGTGCGCTTGATGGCCTTGGCCAGCTTGGCGGCCGTGTCCTTGTTCTGGTTCAGCCAGTCCGTCTTGGCGTAAAGGCAGGCGGAAGGCCAGGAATCAGTGGAGAACACTTCCTTCAGCCCCTCGGCCGTGCGGACGTCCTCCAGGACTACAGGATTGTGGCCAATGCGCTTGGTGAGGACCGATACGTCCGGTTCGAGCATTACGGCTGCGTCAACCTGGCCCTGCTCAACAGCGGCAACGGCGGAAGATCCCGCGCCGATGGCGGACACCGCTGCATCGGACTGCTGCATGTTGTTCTTGGCCAGCAGGAACTTCACGAACATGTCCGTGGAGGAGCCCGGCGCCGTCACCCCCACGTTCTTGCCTTTGAGATCGGCAATTGTCTTGATCTGGCCTTCGTTCTTCGGCGCCACCAGCAGGGCAAGGCCGGAAGACTGGCCCATGTCCACGAAGGCCTTGATCTGCTGGTTCTTGGCCTGCATCTGGATGGTGTGCTCGTAGTAGCCGCTGGTCACATTGGTGCTGCCACCAACCATGGCGGTCAGGGCCTTCGAGCCGCCTTGGAGGTCCTGGAGTTCGACGTCCACGCCTTCATCCTTGTAGTACCCAAGCTGCTGGGCCAGCGTCGTCGGAAGGTAGGTCAGGAGGGTCTGGCCGCCCACGCCGATAACCACCTTGCCGCCCCCGCCGCCTCCGCCGGCCGCGGCTGATCCGCTCTGGCCGGGAGGGGCTGCGGCGGGGGCACCACAGGCCGAGAGTGCCAGGGCAACTGCAGCAATCAGGGTCAGCGGCCGGAGGAGGACCCGGCCACGGCGCCGGGTTGATTTGTCTGTCATGGGTATCCCTTTCAGGCGGTTACGGAAAGTTGGCGCTGGTAGGCGGCTTTGGGCTGTGGCACCTGGTCAGGAGGACCGGACAGGGCGCCATCTGAGGAGGTGCCGCTCCAGGCGGTTGACGAGGAGGTCGATGATCAGCACCACAATCATGAGGATGAACATCCCGGCGAAGACGCCCTTTGTATCGAATACGCCCTGGGCCTGGGCAATGGCGTAGCCCATGCCACCCGAGGCACCCAGGTACTCGCCCACCACTGCGCCGGTGATGGCGAAGCCCACGCTGATATGCAGGCTGGAGAAGATCCAGGTGAGGGCACTGGGAATGAAGACGTGGCGCAGGAGCTGCTTTTCGCTGGCGCCCAGCATTTTGGCGTTGTCCACCAGGACCCGGTCTACGCTCTTGACGCCTTCCAACGTGTTGAAGAAAACGATGAAGAACACAAGGGTGAAGCCGAAAGCGACCTTCGACCAGATACCCAGGCCGAACCAGAGCAGGAAGATTGGAGCGAGGACTACGCGCGGGAGCGCGTTGAACATCTGGAGGAAGGGGTCCAGCAGTCGTTCCAGGAAACGGACCCGGGCAAGGATGAAGCCCAGGAGGAGTCCGACGGCGGCCCCCACTAAAAAGGCGAGGATGGCTTCCTGCATGGTCACCCAAAGATGGGGGAACACGAACCCCGAGGACACCCAGAGCCACACGGTCTGGAAGATGTCCGAGGGAAGGGGGAAGAAGAATTCGTCGATCACCCCGGCGCGCCCCAAAGCCTCCCACGCTGCCAGGACGACAACCGTGAGAAGGAGTTGAATGCTCCGCATTGCCAGGGGGGACATTTCTCCGCGGCGGGAGGACCGGCTGGCGGGGCTGCGGTCCTGGGCACCGCCGGGAGAGCCGTTTCCGCGGGAGCCCGGCCTCCTGGAACCGAGGATGGTCATGCTGCCTCACCCTCCTCTGCCATGGCGCTTTCGTAGGTCTTTGAGACTTCGACTTTCAGTCGACCCCAGATTTCCCGGTGCAGCGCCACGAAGCGGGGATCGTCCCGGATGTCCAGCAGATCGCGGGGGCGTGGAATGTCGATTTCGTAGCTTCCCACCACCGTGCTTCCAGGTCCCGCCCCCAAAATGACCACTTCATCGGACAGTGCGATCGCTTCGTCGAGGTCGTGGGTAATGAAGACCACTGCCTTGCCGGATTCCTGCCAAAGCTGCAAAAGTTCGTTCTCCATGATCTGGCGGGTCTGGACGTCCAAGGCAGAGAAGGGCTCGTCCATCAAGAGGATGTCCGGGTTCACGATCCACGCCTGGGCGATGGCGGTGCGCTTTCGCATGCCGCCGCTGAGTTGGTGCGGGTAGCGGTCCGCAAAATTCTTTAGGCCCACCTTTTCGAGCCAGCGCCGCGATTCTGCGTGCGCCTCCGTTTTGGAGACGCCTGCCATGGTCAGGCCCAGGCTCACATTGTCGATGACGGTCTTCCACGGCAGCAGGGCATCCTGCTGGAACATGTACGACGCCCGGCGGTTCACTCCGGTCACGGGTTCTCCGAAGCTCTTAACCTCCCCGAAGCTGGGAGTCAGCAGGCCCGCTGCCATGTTGAGAATGGTGGACTTGCCGGATCCCGTAGGGCCAACGATCGAGACGAAGCGGCCGGGCTCGACCTTCAGGTCGATGTCCCGAACGGCGAAGTAGGTCTCGCCTCCGGATGTTGGAAATTGTTTGGTGCACCCGGTGAGCTCCACCGCATATCCGGACGTGCCTGGCTGTGCAGCTGGCATCTTTGCCTCTTCCCGGCCTGCTCCGGCCGCTTGTTCCCCCTGCTGGTTCACGCTTGCAGAACGAAGTGGTGCATCGGTCCGCGAACGGAGACCTGCTTGCGGGCTCCGGTGTTATTGCTCAAAACAGGTAGTGCACCTGCCACATCGTGGGTTCTCCATCATGATGTGGACCTGATGCTAACAGTTACTTCGGTCACACTCAACGCCTCCGTGACTCATACACTTTCCCCATGAGCTCCAGCGAAACGTCGGCCACACCCTTGTTGGTCCTGCGGAAAATCACCGCCATCCTTGATGCTTTCTCCCTTGCCCGGCCCGAGTTGTCACTGGCCGAGATCCGCTCCAGCACCGGCGTCCCGCACTCCACGGTCCAGCGGCTGGTTGCGAACATGGTGCAGGAAGGAATCCTGGACCGGCACGGGGACCGGTACCGGGTGGGGGTGCGGATGGCCCACTGGGCGGCACCGGCAACCCAGGGGCTGGATTTCCTGGAGCTGCTAACGCCGGTGCTGCGCCGGCTGCGTGATGACTTGGGTGAGACGGCGTGCATTTTTCGAGAATCCCAAGGGAAGCGTGTCTGCATCGCTTTGGCCGAAACCCGGCGCATGCTCCGGCGCGTTGTGAGCGTGGGTGAAATCATGCCGCTGCACGTGGGGGCGGCAGGGCGTGTCCTCCTGGCCTGGAATCCGGAGGTTGCGGAGCGGGTGTACCGGTCGGGCCTGAAATCCCTGACCAACCAGACGATTACCGATGCCGCGAGCCTGGAGGAGGCAGTCGCCAAAGCCCGCGCAGACGGTTTCGCCATCACCACCGGCGAGCGGGTATCCGGCGCCAGTGGTATTTCGGCGCCTATCTTCGGACCCCAGGGTGAACTTTTCGGGGCGCTTACGGTGATGGGCCCCGCCCTGAGGATGCCCTATGACGTCTGCGCGTCCTGGTTGGAACAGGTCCTCGCTGCGGCCGAGGAATCCACCAGGGTCATCGGGGGCACCATTCCGCAATGATGCTGTTTTGGTCCCGTCTCTATCCACATGGTGAATTTGGGTCCACAATATGAGTTATCGAGCCAACGATAGTTCGCGATCCACGGCAGGCCGGGCAGGGCGGCCCGGTGTTGTCTGCCGGCAGAACAGGAGTCCCAAAGATGGTGGAAACTTCACAGACCGCAGCACCTGACGGAACGCGCGGTCGTCAGAACCCAGGCTCCGGCGCTGACACTCAAACCCGGACGGTTGCTGTCCCTGACCCCAGTGCTGCCGTGGGAGCGGTTGGCGGGCCCCTGGCCGGCGTGCGTGTTCTGGAGCTCGGGTCACTCATAGCGGGCCCCTTTGCGGGACGGCAGATGGCGGACTTCGGTGCTGAGGTCATCAAGATTGAGTCTCCTGACCGTCCCGATCCCATGCGCGAATGGGGCCGGGCCCGGATCGAGGGCCACACGCTCTGGTGGTCAGTCCAGTCAAGGGGGAAGAAGTGCGTGACCTTGGACCTCAAGTCGCCCCGCGGGCGGGAGTTGTTCCTGGAACTCTGTAGGGAAGCCGATGTCATCCTCGAGAATTTCCGCCCCGGAACACTCGAGAAACTGGGCCTTTCCCCTGAGGTGCTCTGGCAGAGCAACCCCGGCCTGGTGATCGCCAGGGTCTCCGGCTACGGCCAGACCGGGCCCGACGCGAACAAGCCGGGCTACGCTTCCGTGGCCGAAGCCCGCGGCGGCCTGCGTCACCTCAATGGATATCCGGACCAGGCCCCGCCACGGACAGGCATCTCGTTGGGGGACAGCTTGGCGTCGCTCTATGCGCTGCAGGGCATCCTGCTGGCCTTGTATTGGCGGGACGCCAGGGGAGGGACAGGGCAAGTCGTGGACGTTTCCCTCGTGGAGGCATGCTTTTCCCTCCTGGAAAGTGCCGTGCCGGACTTCGCGGCCGCAGGGATCGTCCCCGGACCCAGTGGCTCAGGACTGAAGGGGATAGCGCCGTCGAATATCTTCCGCTCCAGTGACGGGAAATGGGTGGTCATCGCTGCCAACCAGGACTCGGTGTTCGTGCGGCTTGCCGGTGCGATGGACATGCCGGAGCTGGCCTCCGACCCCCGGTACAGCAACCACGCTTCCCGCGGTGCCAACCAGGACCAGCTGGAACAACTGATTGCCGAATGGGCCGCGGGATTCAACCACGGGGACTTGGTGGCGCGCCTTGACCAGCATGCTGTTCCCAACAGCACCGTCAGCACCATCGAGGATATCTTCGAGGACCCCCAGCTGCGGGCACGGGGAATGCTTTTGGAAGTGCCTGATGAACAGCTGGGAGCGGTGGTCCAGCCGGGCGTTGTTCCCAAGCTGTCCCGCACCGGCGGCGGCATCGCATGGAACGGGCCCCTGGTGCCAGGTTCCCACAATGGCGACGTCTACGCTGGCCTGCTCAAGCTCAGTGCCGAAGAACTGCAGGATGCCAAGAACGAAGGTGCGATCTAATGAACGGAATTGCGGGAACCGGCAGGCCCGGGGGTGCAGTGTCTATTGTGGACGTCAGTCCCCGCGACGGACTCCAGAATGAGAAGGTCCCAGTAAGTACGCACGATAAGTTGCGTCTCATCAACGACCTCATCGCCCTGGGTGCGAAACGGATCGAGGCGGTGAGCTTCGTGAATCCCAAGAGGGTTCCGCAAATGGCCGATGCGGACGCCGTGATGGCGGGCGTGCCGCGGGATACAGGTGCCAGCTACATCGGACTGGTGCTGAACACCCGGGGAGCACGCAGGGCTCTCGAAGCCGGGGTGGACGAGATGAATTACGTCCTGCCCGTCACGAATGCCTTCGCGGCGGCCAACCAGAACACCACGGTGGACGCCGCCCTCGATGCCCTGGAGGAAGTTTCAACGATTGCCGCTGGTGCTTCCATCCCCCTCACGGTGACTGCTGCCGTCGCCTTTGGCTGTCCGTACCAGGGTGACGTGCCAAAGGAACAGGTCCTCAGTGTCGTCCGCAGCGCCCTGAAAAGGAGTGAGCTGGCCGAAGTTGCCCTTGCCGACACCATCGGCTGCGCCGTCCCATGGCAGGTCAATGAGGTCTTTGCCGCCGTGGCATCTGAAACGGACGTGCAGTTGCGGGCCCACTTGCACGAGACCCGCCACACTGCCCTCGCGAATACCTATGCAGCGATGGCAGCGGGCGTCAGGGTCTTCGACAGTGCGGTGGGAGGGCTGGGCGGGTGCCCGTTTGCCCCCGGTGCTGCGGGCAACATCTCCACGGAGGATCTGGCCTGGATGCTGGAGCGGGCCGGGTTCTCCACATCGATCGACCCTCTGGCTGCCACAGAGTTGGGCCGGTGGATCTGCGCCAAGGTAGAGACTGCGCCCCGCTCCGGCCTCGCCGGAGCAGGGGTGTTCCCCAAGGCCGCATAGGCCCAGCGGTGCTGCGGGCTGGGCAACAGCAGTCCTAAACCTGGTTCCGCCTACTCCAGGCGGCAGCCGTTGTTCCGGCTGTGCCGACCGCCGGCAGCGGCGACGTTTCGTCCTCAAGGTAGGCCCGGCGTCGTCCGTCACCCTTGACCCACAGGCGGTAAGCCAGGACCAGCAGCCCCAGCCACGCCGCGCCGACATAGAGGGCGATCCGGGTGTCCTCGAAAGCGCCCAGGACGGCGATCACCAGCACCATGAAGGCGATGGTGAGCGCGGAAGCGGCAGGCCACCACGGTGACGGGAATTCCGACGCAGGAAGGCCCTTCCGCGCGATTTCCCGCTTCATGGCCACGTGGGACGCCAGGATCATCACCCATACCCAGACCGTGGCGAAGGTGGCGATCGAGGCAATCACCAGGAATACGTCTTCCGGAATGACGGCGTTGAGGACCACGCCCACCAGCAGGATGCCTGCCATCATGACCACGGTCATCCAGGGGACGCAGTGTCGGGAGACCTTGCCGAAGGCGGCGGGCGCGTGGCCCTGGTTGGAGAGTCCGAAGAGGATGCGTCCGGCGCCGAAGATGTCGCTGTTGATGGCCGAGAGGGCGGCTGTGATGACCACCGCGTTGAGGATGTGCGGTGCAGCCGGGACGCCCAGGCTGCTGAAGATTTGAACGAACGGACTGCCGCTGGTGCCCACCTGGTCCCACGGGAAGAGGCTCATGAGTACACCCAGGGTGAGTACGTAGAACAGCAGCACGCGAACGGGGACGGTGTTGACCGCCTTCGGGATGACCGACTTGGGATCGGCAGCCTCGCCCGCAGTGATGCCCAGCGTCTCCACGCCGCCAAAGGCGAACATCACCACAGCGAAGGATGCCAGGAGGCCTTCGAAGCCGTTGGGGAACAGGCCGCCGTGCCCAACCAGGTTGCCCAGGCCTGGGGCGACCGGGGAATCGGCGGTCTGGAAGCCGAAAACGATGATCGCGGCGCCGCCGGCAATCATGGCGATAATTGCAGCGACCTTGATTAGCGAGAACCAGAACTCGAGCTCGCCGAAGACCTTCACGCTGAGCAGGTTCAGTGCCGCCAGGAAGCAGATGACGGCCAGGATCCAGATCCAGCGGTCCACCTGCGGGAACCAAAAACCCAGGTAGATGCTGAAAGCGGTGACGTCGGCGATGGCGACGATCGCCATCTCGAAAACGTACGTCCAGCCGGTGATGAAGCCGGCAAGGGGGCCCAGGTAACGGCTCGCATACTGGCTGAAGGAGCCGGAGACCGGATGCCGCACCGCCATTTCGCCGAGTGCGCGCATCACCATGGACACGGCCGCGCCGCCAATGATGTAGGCCAGCAGCACTGCCGGACCGGCTTTCTGGATAGCCGAGGCTGAGCCGTAGAAGAGGCCGGTGCCGATTGCCGAGCCGAGGGCCATGAAGCGGATGTGCCGCACATTCAGGCCACGGTTAAGGGTTTGTCCGGCGACGGCTGCCGGCTTTTGCTTTTCCAGAGGACTGTCGGTCCGGGTTGGGATGGGTTGCACAGAGTTACCTTCTCGTCTTTGGGAGGGGAGCCGGTAACCAGCAGACCATTTTCGGCCCTGCCGTGATGAGGTTCACGCTGGGTTGGTGTCTTCGGTTCCAGACTGGCCGCAGGATCCGCTTGGGGCCTCCCCGCAAGGAGTTCCGGGAACCCGGTTTTGGAAGCTGGGGTCACGGGCCAGTGCTGCACTCCCGGCTGGCGGCGAGGATGACCGGGTGGGATAATTTTGGTCATCCTTCGAGTAGGGGGCCATTATGGCCGGCCTTGGTGCTCTTCGACGTGGCCGCCGCTCCCGGGCACCCATGGCCCGGTTCCTGGCGGTGTTACTGGTACTCGCGCTCAGTGTGCTGCTCGCTCCACCCTCCCGGGCAGTGGACTATGGACATGACGTTTCGTGGCCCCAGTGTCCCGGCGGTCTTCCGATGCCTCCGGAGGGCACCGGGTTCGTGGTCGTGGGGCTGACCAGGGGACTCGCGTTCACTGAAAACCCCTGCCTGGACGGCCAGTACCAGTGGGTGCGCGACCACGGTGTCCGGGCCCAGGCCTACGCCATGGGTACATTCCCGACCCCCGAACAATACGACACCTACGGCGACGATGGCCCCCTGCCTGCAAACACCAGGCCGGACCGGCTGTACAACGTCGGATACGCCGAGGGCCGCGCGGCTCTCGCGTCCCTCGCGGAAGTGGGATGGCGGCCGGAGCGGATCTGGGTGGACGTCGAGCCCCGTCCGCAACAGCCTTGGCCCAGCTCCACCGCAGCCCAGCGGCAGGAGAACCGGTACGTCGTCTCCGGGCTCCTGGCCGCGCTGGCCGATGCCGGGTACCCGCACGGGATCTACTCCTATGCGAGCGCCTGGGAGGCCATCACAGGTTCGTGGCAGCTTCCCGACGAGCCCGTCTGGTCACCGGCGGGCCGTCTCGACTTCCCAAGTGAAGCATCGGACCTCTGCGTGAACCCCAGCTTCTCCGGTGGCACAGTCCACCTCGCGCAATGGACCGACGGGACCTACGATCACGACATGACGTGCATCGGGGTCTACCAGGCCCACGTTGCGATGATCGGCTGGCAGGCGAGCGTCTCGGACGGCGCCACCGCAGGAACGACCGGCCGGGCACTGCCGCTGGAGGCATTGCGTTTGTCCGTGGCAGGAGACCGCCTGTCGGGTGACATCCTGTGGCGGGGGCACGTGCAGAACATCGGCTGGCAGCCATGGACGACGTCGGCATCCCCGGTTGGAACGAGCGGGCTCGGTCTGCGCCTGGAAGCGTTCGAAGTGCGGCTGACAGGGAATCTGGCCTCGCAGTACAGCATCAGGTATCGCGCCCATGTCCAGAACGTCGGATGGCAGCCGTACGCGCTCGACGGCGCGACGGCCGGCACGGTCGGCCAAGGTCTTCGGATGGAGGCCGTGACGATCGAGCTGGTTCCGAAGGTCGAGCCGGCATTCACCGCCGTGTACGCCGCCCACGTCCAGAACCTCGGCTGGATGCCCAACGTCTCGGACGGGACCGTCGCCGGGACCACTGGTCAGGCTCTTCGGTTGGAGGCGTTGCGCCTCAACGTGTCCAGCACGGCCTACTCCGGCGACATCCAGTGGCGGGGGCATGTGCAGGACATCGGCTGGCAGCCATGGACGTCCTCGGCCAATCCCATCGGCACCATAGGGCAGGGGCTGCGTTTGGAAGCCTTTGAAATCAGGCTGAGCGGGGCGATGGCGACCCATTACCGGATCTACTATCGCGCCCACGTGCAGGATGTGGGCTGGCAGCCATGGGTCGCCGACGGCGGAACGGCAGGCACGACGGGCATGGGCAAGCGGGTTGAGGCAGTACAGATCCTCCTCGCACCCAGGTCCGGCGGCTAGGCCGGAACAAACCCCTGCGGCGACTGTCCGGAATTCCAGACAGCAACGCCGGCTGCGCAGGCCTCAAAGGGCCGAGGGAGGGCGCAAGCTTAAGTACGGGATACCGGACACAGCTACCCAGAAGGACCCTTCCACCCCATGAGCACTGCATTAAGCGACGACGCAAGAAGCGCCGAAACGCCAGCACCGCGCGCCGCGGCCAAGGCAACGTCAAAAGTTCCCGCCGCGGAAAATACCCTGCGCATCCTCAAGTTGCTGGCATCGCGGCGGGGTCCCATGGCCGCGTCGCAGATCGCGTCCAGCCTGGACCTGCCGCGGTCGAGCGTCTACCACCTGCTTGGGGTGATGGAGGCCAACGGCTTCGTCCTCCATCTCCATGAGGAGCAGCGGTACGGGTTGGGCATCAGCGCCTTCGAGCTCAGTTCTGCCTATTCCCGACAGGAGCCGTTGTCGCGTCTTGGCCGGCCCCTGCTTGCGAGCCTCGTGGACGCTATTGGCGAAAGCGCGCACCTTGCCGTGCTGCACGGGCGGGACGTGCTCTACATCGTGGAGGAGCGGGCCAAGAACCGCCCGTCCCTGGTGACCGACGTCGGCGTCCGCCTTCCCAGCCACCTCACCGCCAGCGGCCGCGCCATCCTGGCCGCGCTGCCCAAATCCCAGGTGCGTGCGCTCTATCCGAACGCCGCGGCCTTCAGTGCGCGCCATGAGGTGGAGGGAGCGATCATGAAGTACTCGGCCTTGTCGTCGCACCTGGACCACGTCCGGCAGCGCGGGTATGCCACCGAGCACGGCGAAGTGACACCCGGCTTCGGCTCCATCGCCGCAGCGGTCACCGATCACCTGGGCTGGCCGACAGCCGCCGTTGCCGTGACCTTCCTGGAGGACAAGCTGCCCGCGGAGGAGTGGGCGGTGCTGGCCGCCCACGTCCAGAAGGTTGCGGATGAGCTCTCCGCCCGGATCCACGGACGCCCCGTCAAATAGCCTTCGGGGGTCGTCTGGAATACCGGACACCGCAGGGTCAAAAGCCCTGTGACGGTGCTCTTCCAGAGGCTTTAGTTGATACAGAACTTCTTTCCTCCAACAGACACCACCCGAAGGAGCCCACCATGGCACCCGCCGATTTCACCACCGGTGCCCGCCCGGTCAAAGCAGCCCGCGGCACCGAGCTCACCGCAAAGTCGTGGCAGACTGAAGCGCCGTTGCGCATGCTGATGAACAACCTGGATCCCGAAGTGGCAGAACGCCCAGATGACCTGGTGGTCTACGGCGGCACAGGTCGCGCCGTTCGCTCGTGGGCCGCCTTCGACGCCATCACCCGCACCCTGGAAACCATGGAAAAGGACGAAACCCTCCTGGTCCAGTCCGGCAAGCCCGTCGGCGTCTTCCGCACCAATGAATGGGCCCCCCGCGTGCTCCTGGCCAACTCCAACCTGGTGGGCGACTGGGCCACCTGGCCCGAGTTCCGCCGCCTCGAGGCAGAGGGCCTGATGATGTACGGCCAAATGACCGCAGGCTCCTGGATCTACATTGGCACCCAGGGCATCCTGCAGGGCACCTTCGAAACCTTCGCGGCGATCGCCCGCAAGCTGACCGGAGACGAGAACGGCACCCTTGCCGGCACGCTGACCCTCACCGGCGGCTGCGGCGGCATGGGCGGGGCCCAGCCGCTCGCCGTCACCCTGAACGAGGGCGCCTGCCTGATTGTCGACGTCGACGAGTCCCGCCTCCGCCGCCGCGCCGGCAAGCGCTACCTGGACGAGGTGGAAACAGACCTCGACGCCGCCATCACCAAGGTGCTCAAGGCCAAGGAGGAGCGCCGCGGCTGGTCCGTGGGCTATGTTGGCAACGCTGCCGAGGTCTTCCCCGAGATCCTGCGCCGCCACAAGGCCGGCGAACTGACGGTGGACATCGTTACCGACCAGACCTCCGCCCATGACCCCCTGTCCTACCTGCCCGAGGGCATCTCAGTTGCGGAATGGCACCGCGAGGCTGAATCCGATCCGGAAGGCTTCACCAAGAAGGCCCAGGCATCGATGGCCAAGCACGTCCAGGCCATGGTGGAGTTCCAGGATGCCGGCGCCGAGGTCTTTGACTACGGAAACTCGATCCGCGACGAAGCCCGCAAAGGCGGCTACGACCGTGCCTTCGAGTTCCCCGGCTTCGTCCCGGCCTACATCAGGCCGCTGTTCTGCGAGGGGCTCGGCCCGTTCCGCTGGGTTGCCCTCTCCGGCGACCCCGAAGACATCCGCGTCACCGACGACGCTATCAAGGAACTCTTCCCGGAAAACAAGCACCTGCACCGCTGGATCGACGCCGCCCAGGAGCGGGTGGAGTTCGAAGGACTCCCGGCACGCATCTGCTGGCTGGGCTATGGCGAACGGCACAAGGCCGGCCTGCTCTTCAACCAGCTGGTCAAGGACGGCAAGGTCAAGGCCCCCATCGTGATCGGCCGCGACCACCTGGATTCGGGTTCCGTCGCCTCCCCGTACCGCGAGACCGAGGCCATGGCGGACGGTTCGGACGCCATCGCCGACTGGCCGCTGCTGAACGCCCTGCTCAACACCGCCTCCGGCGCCACCTGGGTGTCCCTGCACCACGGCGGCGGCGTAGGCATCGGCCGCTCCATCCACGCCGGCCAGGTCTCCGTGGCCGACGGCACCGACCTCGCCGCGCAGAAGCTTGAGCGCCTCCTCACCAATGACCCCGGCATGGGCGTCATCCGCCACGCCGACGCCGGCTATGAGCGAGCCCTCGACGTCGCCAAGGAACGCGGCGTCCGCATCCCCATGCAAGAGCCTTCCGCGACCAAATAGCCCATCGATTGCTCCGTACCTGTCGTTATGGACTCCGAAAACGACAGGTGCGGAGCAATCGATCCCCATAAGCCCACAAAAAGTAGGAATCATGACCCTGACTACCCACGAACCGCTCACCGTGACCCTTGGCCCGGCGGGCGTCACACCCGGGGATGTGCTCGCCGTCGCGCGCCACGACGCCAAGGTGACCATCGCGCCCGAAACCTTGGCGACCGTCGCCAAGGTCCGGGCCCATATCGATGACCTCGCCTCCAGTGACATCCCCGCCTACGGCATTTCCACCGGGTTCGGCGCCCTGGCCAACCGGCACATCCCCAACGAATTGCGCACCCAGCTGCAGAAGTCCCTGATCCGCAGCCACGCGGCAGGCATGGGCCCGGCGGTGGAACGTGAGGTGGTCCGCGGCATCATGTTCCTGCGCGCCAAGACTCTCGCTTCCGGCCGTACCGGTGTCCGCCCGGTGGTCCTGCAGACCATGGTGGACGTCCTCAACGCCGGCATCACTCCCATCGTCCGCGAGTTCGGGTCCCTGGGCTGTTCCGGGGACCTCGCCCCGCTGTCGCACTGTGCGCTGGTCTTGATGGGTGAAGGCGAAGCGGAAGGGCCCGACGGCGTCACGTACGGCGGGCGGGGAGAGCGGCCTGTCGCTGAGCTGCTTGCAGAGCACGGCATCGAGCCGGTCACCCTCGCCGAAAAGGAGGGGCTGGCATTGGTCAACGGCACGGAGGGCATGCTGGGCATGCTCTTGATGGCCATCGCGGACCTCCGGCAGTTGCTCACGACGGCGGACATTACCGCCGCGCTCAGCGTCGAGGCGCTGCTGGGCACCGACCAGGTATTCCTGCCCGAGCTGCACGCCGCCCTCCGGCCGCATCCCGGCCAGGCGGCCAGCGCGGACAACATGTTGCGCGTGCTTTCGGCTTCGCCGATCGTCGCCTCGCATAAGGTGGGGGACTCCCGGGTGCAGGACGCCTACTCGCTGCGCTGCGCCCCGCAGGTGGCCGGCGCTGTGCGTGACACCGTGGACCACGCGGAGCTGGTGGCCACCCGCGAGCTGGCGGCAGCCATCGACAACCCGGTGGTGCTGCCCGACGGCCGGGTCAGCTCGAACGGCAACTTCCACGGCGCACCGGTGGCCTACGTCCTGGACTACCTGGCCATCGCCGTTGCAGACTTGTCCTCCATTGCAGAACGCCGCACGGACCGGATGCTGGATCCCGCCCGCTCGCACGGCCTGCCCGCCTTCCTCGCCGCGGATCCGGGGGTGGACTCCGGGCTCATGATCGCCCAGTACACCCAGGCCGGCCTGGTCTCGGACAACAAACGGCTTGCCGTTCCGGCATCCGTGGACTCGATCCCGAGCTCCGCCATGCAGGAGGACCACGTGTCCATGGGATGGCACGCCGCACGGAAACTGCGGAAGGCGGTGGAGAACCTGCGCAGGGTCCTGGCCATCGAACTGGTGACCTCGGCCCGGGCCCTGGACATCCGGACCCAGCTGTCAGGAGGGGTCCTGACACCAGGACCTGCAGGGGCCGCCGTCGTGGCCGCCCTCCGGGAAGTGGTGGAGGGACCGGGGACCGACAGGTTCCTGTCCCCCGAACTGGAAGCGGCTGACCGGCTGGTGGCCTCAGGGGACGTGCTCCGGGCGGCCGAATCCGCCGTCGGACCCCTCGCCTGACGCCGAAGGATCTTCAGCCCCTGCCGCACTCCCGTCCGAAAGGCGGAATTTCCGGCGCCATGGCCTGCCGTGGCGCCGGGAGTGTAGTAGAACTGAAGGTGTAGTGAAAGTCACATCAAAGAAGCTGTGGCAGCAGAACGATACAAAGGGGTAGAAGTTCAAATGAAAGCACGTGGGGCAGTCCTGTCGAGGCGCAATGCCCATTCCGCTGTTGTGTCCAACTGGAAGTCACTCCAGGCCGGGGACCGCGTCGAGATCATCAAGCATGCGCATGTGGTGGCAGCCGGGGAAGTGGAAGAGGTATCGCAGAGCGGCAACGTCCTTTGGCTGGTTCCCGCCGGCCCGTCAGGTCCGGCGGAGAAGGAGCTTTTCCTGAAGTCCGACGGCGTCCAGGTTCGCCGCGGGTAGTCCCGCCAGCAGCGAAAAATCCCCGCACTGCCCAGACGGCGTGCGGGGATTTTTTGCTCCCGCCGCCCCTTGATGGAGGCGGCGGGGATGGAGGCGCCGGCGGCCGCCGACGCGTAAGTGATCAGGCCTGGATCAGGCGGCGAAGGACTCGTAGGTTTCGCCGAAGGGTACCGTTTCATCCAGGGCTACCGTGTAGCTTCCAGGGTGCAGCCTGGTAACAAGGATGCCGCAGGCGGCGTCCTTTGCCGCAACCTCGATCAGCTGGGCGACGGCTTCTTCGAGTCCGGCGTGGACCTCCCTGGCGCTGGAGAACTCCAGGCTGATGGACCGCGGAGCAGGCCCTTCGGTGGTCTCGGCAGCGGCGGGGGTGCGCTCCAAAGTGGCTGTAGTCATGTACTGAACTTTCTGTGTTTCGTGCCAAGATGGCTCCAACATTCTACCGGCTGCTCCGGATAGATGTCAGATGTCCGTCCTTTGGCTGCCGGTCATAAACCGTTCATTCGCGGTGCCGGAGGGCGATCAAGGACCATGGAGATGGCCCTCCACGGCCCGGAAGTCCCACCAAGACCTTGAGGAGAATTCGGTATGAAGATCATGCGCTTGGGCGATATCGGCAGTGAGCAGCCCGCCGTGCTGGTTTCCTCTCCGGACGGAACCGACCGGTACTTCAGCCTGCTGCCCGTAACGCGGGATGTGGACGCAGCATTCCTTGGTTCCGGCGGCCTGGACAAGGCCCGGAAGGCGCTGGAGTCGGGGGAGCTGCCGGAGATCAAAGACGCCGCTGTGCTCCGCATCGGTTCACCGGTGGCCCGGCCGGGCTCCGTGGTGGGAATCGGAATGAACTACGCCGCCCACGCCGCGGAATCCGGGGCAGAGCCGCCCACCATACCCGTCGTGTTCCTCAAGCCAAGCAATACCGTCACCGGCCCCTGCGACCCCGCCCCGATGCCCCCGCGCTCCACCCAGTACGACTGGGAAGTGGAACTGGGCATCGTTATCGGGAGGGAAGCCAGCTACCTCCACTCCACTGACGAAGCGGCAGGCTGCATTGCCGGTTACGTCACGGCCAACGATTACTCCGAGCGTGAGTACCAGTTGCCCGGGGCCGCCGGGCAGTGGACCAAGGGCAAGTCGCTTCCCGGGTCAACGCCCCTGGGGCCGTGGCTGGTTCCGGCAGATGAGATCGACGGCGGAAACCTGCGGCTGCGCAGCTGGGTGAATGGCGACCCGCGGCAGGATTCCACCTCGGCTGAACTCATCTTTGACGCCGCCACACTGGTTCACCACTGCAGCCAGTACATGCGGTTGGAACCGGGCGACGTGATCCTCACCGGAACTCCGCAGGGCGTGGCCCTCAGCGGCCGTTTCCCCTACCTCCAGCCGGGCGACGTGGTGGAAGTAGAGGTGGAGGGCCTGGGCCGCCAGCGCCAGGAGTTGTTCCGGACGCCGGCGGCCACTAAAGCCCAACTGGCCTGACTCACCCGGCCTTGACGGCCAGGACCGGGCAGTCCGCCTCCAGCAGGATGCGCTGGGACGTGCTGCCCATGATCAGCTTGCCCACGGGGGTGCGGCGGCGCAGGCCAATCACGATCAGTTCGGCTTTGTGTTCTTCGGCGGCGTCCAGCACCTCGGCCGCGGCGTCGTGGCCCCGAACGGGCCGCTTGACCAGGTACTGGATGCCCTGGCTGGCCAACCGCTGCTCAATGTCCTGGATCTCGCCTTCGGGCGCGAAACGGCTGTCCACCGCTGCCTCGCCCTTCGAGGAGTTGATCAGCACCAGGGTGGTGTTGTTCTTTCGGGCTTCGGTGATGGCCTGGGTCAAGGCAGCTTCGCCTTCAGGGGTGGGGACGTATCCCACAACGACGGTCATGCTCGTCTCCTTTTCTGCTGGTGGTTGGGCGGCTGTTCAGTCACTGTAGTCCGCGGCGCCGGAATTGGCCGGAACCAGGGGCTTGCGCTCCGCCCGGCTGCGCCGGATCAGCTTGTACGCAAAGGGCCACAGCAGGATGAGGGCGATGATGACGTAGATGACGACGGCGATCGGCTCACTGAAGAGCCCTGCCGGATCGCCCGCGCTCAGCTGAAGGGTCTTGCGGAGCTGGCCTTCGATCCGCGGGCCCAGGATCACGCCGAGGATCAGCGGCAGCACGGGCAGCCCGAAGCGCCGCATCATGAACCCGAGCGCGCCCAGCACCAGCAGGAGCACCAGGTCGAACGCCTGCAGGTTCACCGAGTAGGCGCCCAGCGTGGCGAAGAACAGGATGCCTGCATACAGGTACGGCCGCGGGAGCTGCAGCAACTTGGCCCAGAGCGGGGCAAGCGGCAGGTTGATCAGGAGCAGCAGCAGGTTGCCGATGAACAGGCTGGCGATCAGCGCCCACACCAGGGGCCCTTCGCTTTCGAACAGCTGCGGGCCGGGCTGGATGCCGTAGCTGGTGAAAGCTGCAAGCATGACGGCGGCCGTTGCGTTGGTAGGCAGGCCCAGTGCCAGCATGGGGGTCAGCGTACCGGCTGCTGCGGCGTTGTTGGCAGCTTCCGGACCGGCCACGCCCTCGATGGCGCCCTTCCCGAATTCCTCCGGGTGCTTGGTCAGGCGCTTTTCGGTGACGTAGGACAAGAAGGTGGGAATCTCGGCGCCGCCGGCGGGCAGCGCGCCGAAAGGGAACCCGAAGACCGTGCCGCGCAGCCACGGTTTCCATGACCGCTGCCAGTCCTTCTTGCCCATCCACGGCTGGCCCACCGGAATAATGTGCATCGGGGTCCGGCGCAGGTGCGCCGCCACCCAGAGGGCCTCGCCCACGGCGAAGATGGCCACGGCCACCACCACGATGTCCAGGCCGTCCGCCAGGAGCGGCTGGCCGAACGTCAGGCGGCGCTGTCCGGTGACCGAGTCCATGCCCACCAGGCCGATGGCCAGGCCAAGACCCAGGGAGGCGAAGCCGCGCAGCCGCGACGAACCGAGCACGGCGGTGACGGCCAGCAGGGCCAGGACCATGATGGCGAAGTAGCTGGGGGCGCCCAGGCTAACGGCGAACTTCACCACAATTGGTGCGCAGACGGCCAGCAGCGCGGTGCCGATGGTGCCGGCAACGAACGAGCCGATGGCCGCCGTCGCAAGCGCCTGTGCCGCCCGCCCTGCTTTGGCCATCTTGTTGCCTTCAATGGCGGTGACCACGGAGGACGATTCACCGGGGGTGTTGAGCAGGATGGAGGTGGTGGAGCCGCCGTACATGCCGCCGTAGTAGATGCCGGCGAACATGATGAAGGCGCTGGTGGGTTCCAGGGCGTAGGTGACCGGAAGCAGCAGGGCGACGGTCATGGCCGGGCCGAGGCCGGGGAGGACACCGACGGCGGTGCCCAGGATGACGCCGATGACGGCGTACAGGAAATTCATGGGGGTCAGGGCGGTGGCAAAGCCGTCCATCAGGGAGGACCAGACGTCCATTAGAGGATTCCTTCCAGGAGGCCGGCCGGCAGCGCAATGCCCAGGCCGAGGTAGAAGCCGTAGAAGGTCAGCAGGGACAGTGCCACGGAGATCAGTCCGTCCCGGATGTAGCGGCGGCTGCCCAGGGCCAGGACGCTGCCCCAAAACAGGACGGTCCCGGAAATTACCCATCCGGCCCAGTCGATGAGCAGGATGTTCGCAACGAAGGCCCCTGCCAGCGGCAGGATGGTCTTCCAGTCGGCGGGGTGGTCCAGGTCCACGTCTTCGCCGCCCTCGGCCTCGCCTTTGCCGCCGCGCAGGACGTTGATAGCCAGCAGGACCGCGCAGACCACCAGCATGCCTGCCACGATGAACGGGACGGTCTTGGGTCCTACCGGGTCAGACTTCGAATACGGGGTTGCCAGGCCGTTGGCGTCCAGGAAGACCAGGACGCCGGCCGCCCCGAGCAGGAGTGCGACTCCCAGCTCGGAGCGGCCTTTGAGACCTGTGGTCAGGGAGGTCACGCCAACCCAAGCTTGGTGAGGACGTCCGCCACCCGCTTGTCCTGCTCGGTGAGGAAGGTCTTGAACTGGTCACCGGTGATGAAGGCGTCGGTCCAGCTGTGGGTCTTCAGCGCTTCCTTCCAGCCGTCGGTGCCGTGCATCTTCTCCAGGGCGGCGATCAGTGCTTCCTTGTCCTTGTCGCTGATGCCCGGAGGGGCCACGACGCCGCGCCAGTTGGTGAACACCAGGTCGATGTTGGATTCCTTCAGCGTGGGTGCGTCCACTCCGTCCAGCCGCTTCTCGCCGCTGGTGGCCAGGACGCGGACTTCGCCGGATTCGATCTGCTTCAGGTACTCGCCGGCGCCGGAGGCGGCGAAGCCCAGCTTGTTGCCCAGGATCGCGGGCAGGAGGTCGCCGCCGCCGTCGTAGGCCACATAGTTGACCTTGGTGGCATCGATGCCCACGGCACCGGCCAGCTGCATGGGCAGCAGGTGGTCCGGGCCGCCGGGGGAGGAACCGCCGCCCACGGCGATGGAACCGGGATCGGCCTTCCAGGCCTTCACCAGGTCGTCAATGGTCTTGTAGGGCGAATCCTTGCCAACCATGATGGCACCCGGTTCCTCGATGAGGCGGGCCAGCGGGGTGGTTGAGGTCAGCTTGGACTCGGACTTGTTGGTGTAGCTGGCACCCACGACGCCCAGGCCCATGAGCATGGCCAGGTCGCCGTTGCCCTTCTCATTGACGATCCGGGCCAGGCCCACCGTCCCGCCGGCACCGGCCAGGTTGAAGACCTCGGTGTTGGTGGAGATCTTCGCGTCGTCCAGGACCTTCGCAGCGGCGCGGGCCGTGGTGTCGTAGCCGCCGCCCGGGGAGTTGGGGACCATGATCTGCAGGCCAGTGATGGGTCCGGCGGCGGCGCCGGTGCTTTCCGAACCGGTGGAGCTCTTGCCGGTGGCACCGCAGCCGGTTGCCATCAGGGCGATGCCGGCAGCAACGGCGGCAATTCGCAATGCGCGGATCTGGCGCATGTGTTCCTCTTCTCTCAAAACAAATCTGATCAGCATCAGTTGACTTGTGTTTCCGATGCCTTGCGGTTCCGATGCTAGGGGCGGCCGTGACGCCGATCACTCTTGTGTACGCAGAGAAAGTTGTGTTCATTGCGTTCACGTTTCCAAAACCCCACGGCGCCCCGCCCGAGCTTCGGGAGCGCGGCTTTGGGATATAGTTCCCGGTACCACCCGGCCCTGCGCCCATGCTGCTGCGCGCACTTCGCCCGCCAGCCCGCCGTGCCGGAGAACCCGCCCTGCCGCACCACCAGGAAGACCATTGTGACTCGACGACGAGGAATGTCCCTCGCGGGGCAATACCTGCTGCTGCAGTTGCTCATCGTCCTCGCGGTCCTGGTGGGCGTGGTGGCCATCTCGCTGGCCCAGTCCGCTGCCGCCTTCGAGCGCACTGAAGGCAGGCGGGCCCTGTCCGCTGCAGAAGCCCTGGGCGGAAACCCGGTGGTGCGTGAACTCCTCCCCGAGACGGAACCGCGCGGCGGCGCCGTGCTGCCGGCAGTGGCGGAATCGGTGCGCATCGTGTCGGGCTCCTCAAGGGTGGCCCTGGCGCGAATCGACCGGACCGTGGTGGCGTCCTCGGATCCCAGCCTGCTGGGCGAGCCGCTGGAGCTCGGTGCCAGCAGGGTGATGGAAGGCAGGGCCTGGACCGGAGTGGTGGGCGGGACGCCGGCCCCGCTGCTGTCCGCGCACGTCCCGGTCCTGGATGACACCGGGCACATGATCGGGATCGCCTCCATCAGCCGCAGCTATCCCACCATGCTTGAGCGGCTGGGCGAGGCCGTCCCCAACCTCCTGACATACCTGGGTGTTGCGAGTGTCCTGGGCGTGGCCGGGTCCCTGCTGCTGTCGCGCCGGGTGAAGCGGCAGACCCTGGGCATGGAGCCGAGCGAAATCACCAGCCTGGTGGAAAACCGCGAGGCCATGCTGCACGGCCTCAAGGAAGGCGTGGTTGCGCTGGACCTGCACGACCGGATCACGGTGGCCAACCACAGCGCCCGTGCCCTGCTGGGCCTCCCGCCCGACTGTGTGGGCAAGCGCGTGGCGGGACTCGCCGTCGAACCTGCCCTGAAGGAAGTCCTCACCCGCGAGCAGCCCGGCCCGGACCAGCTGCTGCTGGTGGGGGACCGGCTGGTGGTGATGAACCGGCTGCCGTTCGAATCCCGGGGCCGCGTGATCGGCTCCGTCACCACTTTGCGCGACCGCACGGAACTTTCCGAGCTGGAACAGGAACTGGGAACCACCCGCACCGCCACGGACACCCTCCGCGCCCAAGCCCACGAGTTCGCCAACCAGCTGCACGTGATCTCAGGCCTGATCCAGATCGGTGAGTACGATTCCGTGGTCCAGTTCGTCAACGGTGCCACCGTGGACCGGACCCGACTCAACGATGAGGTGACCGGCCGGATCAAGGACCCGGCGCTCGCGGCCCTGCTGATCGCCAAGTCCAGCCTTGCCGCCGAACGCGGCGCAGCCCTGCAGTTGGACCCGGACTCAGTGCTGGACAGGGTCGATGACGCGCTGTCCCGGGACCTCACCACAGTGGTGGGGAACCTCGTGGACAACGCGTTCGACGCCGTCACGGGCCTCCCGCACGCAGCCGTGAGGGTGTTGGTGGATGGCAGGGCCGGTGAAGACGTGGTGGTGACGGTGCGGGACAACGGTCCCGGCGTTCCGGGTGGCTCCACCGACCGTATTTTCCGCCAGGGCTTCACCACCAAGGAACCGGGCCCCGCCGGCAGCCGCGGCTTTGGCCTGGCGCTGTCCCGGGTGGTCTGCCGCCGGACTGGCGGGAACCTGACCGTGGCCAACGATAATGGGGCTGTCTTTACCGCTGTGCTGAAACGAGGAACCAACCAGCCATGATCAAGGTCCTGATCGTCGACGACGACTTCATGGTGGCCAAGGTGCATGCCGGCTTTATCCAGCGCACGCCGGGCTTCACCGTGGTGGGCGCGGCGCATACCGGCGCCCAGGCCATCGCGGAAACCGGACGGCTCCAGCCCGACCTGGTGCTGCTGGACATCCACCTCCCGGACATCAATGGCCTGGACCTGATGCAGCGCCTGCGCGACGTGGCTCCCGAGCTGGACGTGCTGGTGATCAGCGCCGCCCGGGAAGTGGAAACCGTGCGGAAGGCCCTGCGCGGCGGCATTGTCCACTACCTGATCAAGCCGTTTTCGCAGTCGGACCTGCAGGAACGGCTGGAGCACTACCGCAACGCCTACCAAAGCCTGGATGCGTCCAAGGACGTTGCGGAACAGTCTGATGTCAACCGGGTGTTCGGCCTGGACCGCGCTGAACGTCCACTCCCCAAGGGCTGCAGCATCGAGACGCTCAGGCTGGTGGAGGCCGCGCTGAACGCTGCCACCGGCGACGTGTCTGCGGCGGAAGTGGCCGAGGAACTCGGAACCTCCCGGGTCAGCGCGCGCCGCTACCTGGAGTACCTGCATGACGAAGGAACGCTGGACGTGCGGCTCAAGTACGGCGTGGGCCGTCCGGAGCGCCGGTACGTGCTCAAGGCCTGACCGGGCCAACGGGAAGAGGCTGCCAAGCCCGACAGGCCGTCAGCGCAGGAGGGTGTCCACCAACCGTGCCGCGGTGCGGGCGGTGCGGCCGTCGATGTCGAACGCAGGATTGAGTTCCGCTACATCCAGGTGCAGCAGCTTCCCGCTTTGCGCCACCTGCCGGCACGCCGCCGATATGACCGGCAGCGGCACGCCGTAGGCCGCAGGTGCGCTCACCCCGGGCGCGACGGCGGCAGGCAGCACGTCCAGGTCGATGGTCAGGTACAGGACGTCAATGTCTGCCAGGAAGCCGTCGACAAAGTCCCGCACCCGGTCCGCGTCGCACTCCTCGTCCAGCAGGTACCGGACGCCCAGCTTGTCGGCGGTGTCGAACAGGACCTGCGTATTGTTCGGTTCCGAGATACCAACGACGGCGTAACGGAATCCGCGGCCGGCGTCCGCTTCCGCGCGGGCCATCTGGAGGAACGGGGTCCCTGAACTGGGAATGGGCTCGTCCCGGAGGTCGAAGTGGGCGTCAAGGTTCAGGACGCCGAGGCGCTGCCCACCTTGGACGGCGGACGATGCGGCGACGCCGAGGTAGCTGGCGTAGGCAGTTTCGTGGCCACCGCCCAGCACGACAGTCTGGTGCCCGGCGTCGAGCAGGGCCGCCACCGCCCGGCCAAGCCGTTCCTGGCCGGCTTCCAGGCCTTCCCCTGACACCACCACGTCACCAACGTCAGCCACCGCGCGGTCCAGGTGGAAGGCCAGCGGGCCAAGGGCTTTCCGCAGGGCAGCCGGGGCCGCGGAGGCCCCGGTACGGCCCTTGTTGCGCCGTACGCCCTCATCGCTGGCGAAACCCAGCAAGGCGGCAGGCTTCCGGCTGGCAGGCTGAGGCAACCCCTTGTCCGGAGCCCCGGCCGCTCCCTGCCACGACGCACTGCCGGAATTCACAGCCTGCCACCAGCGGCGGTGGCCGGGACCGTCGCCGTCGTACCTTCCTGTCCAAGGCTGGGGCGGGACATCTAGTGCGGAGAGCTGGAACGACATTCTCCAAGCTCACCGCATGCCGGCGGCGAAAACCAGCAATACCGCCGTCGTCCTGTCCGGGATCCAAGAACCCTGCCGGTGGCCAGGCATTGGCGGGAAACCGCCCCCGATGGGTACAGGGAATAGGGTGAGACCCAGCGGGTCCGCGGCAGCATGCAATCCCTGCCGGCCGTCAACCCAACAATTCCAGGCTGGAGAGCCCATGTTTGAACCCCCCGACATCCTTTTTGCTGCGGCCGGCCTGGCCGTTTTCATCGCCGCGGTACTACCCAAGCTGCTGCGCAATATGCCGCTGTCCATGCCGATGGTCTTCCTTGGCGCAGGAATGGGTGCCTTCGCCCTGATCCCCTCGCTGCCGGACCCGAACCCGGTGGAACACAGCGACTTCGTGATGCACCTTGCCGAAGTTTGCGTGATCATCTCGCTGATGGGTGCCGGGCTTGCCCTGGACCGGCCGGTGGGACGCAAGCGCTGGGCCACCACCTGGCGGCTCCTGGGCATCGCCATGCCGCTGTGCATCGTGGGACTCACCCTGCTGGGCATGTGGTTCCTGGGCCTGGGGCTGGGCGCGGCGCTGTTGGTGGCCGCCAGCCTCGCGCCCACCGACCCCGTGCTCGCTTCGGAGGTACAGGTGGGCGAGCCCGCAGACCAGGACGAGCACGCGGACAAGGAGGATGAGGTCCGGTTCGGCCTTACTTCGGAAGCCGGGCTCAACGACGGCCTGGCGTTCCCGTTCGTGTACCTTGCCATTGCCATCAGCGTCGCCGGGGCCAGCCCGTCCGCGTGGTTCGGTGAATGGTTTGGATTGGACGTGCTGTGGCGGCTGGCCATCGGGCTTCTCGGCGGCTTCCTCACCGGCAAGCTGCTGGCCAAGCTGTTCTTTTCAGCCCGCGCCGAAAGCCTGCGGCTGTCAAACCACTCGGAAGGGTTCGTGGCACTGGCGGCGACGTTCCTGGCCTACGGGCTGACGGACATGGTGGAGGGTTACGGGTTCATCGCAGTGTTTGTCTGCGCCGTGACCATCCGTGCTGCAGAACGCACCCACGGCTACCACCGGGTGCTGCACTCCTACGTTGAGCAGCTGGAACGGCTTCTGACGGTGGTGATCCTGGTCCTGCTCGGCGGAGCCATTGCCCGGGGGCTGCTTGCCGGCGTCGGCCCTGCGGAAGTGCTGGTGGCCTTGGCTTTCCTGCTGGTGGTTCGGCCGCTGGCAGGCTGGCTGGGCCTGCTGGGCGGCAAGACCGGCCCGCGGGAACGCGTGGCACTGTCTTTCTTCGGCATCCGCGGAATCGGTTCCGTGTACTACGTTGCGTTTGCGCTGGCGGAGGGCCACTTCACGGACCAGGCACGCTGGCTCTGGTCCTTCATTGGGTTGGTCATTGCGCTGTCCATCGTGATCCACGGTGCCACCACATCACCGCTGATGAACCGGCTCGACCGGCTGCGGCAGCGCAAAGCCCTGGCAGTATCCGGGGACGAGGGGCTGGCCCCGAACACCCCGGTGTAGGCGCGCCTGCAGAAACCCGGTCATACACAAAGGGGCTGGTACGGCATCCGCCGCACCAGCCCCTTCTGCAGGCAAGGGTTACTTCATGCCCAGTGCGGCCTCGATGGTTCCGATGGAGAAGAACAGCAGGAAGGCTGCCGCCACGGCCCACATGAGGGGGTGGATGTCCTTGGCGCGGCCCTGAACGGTGCGGATGAGGACGTAGCTGATGAAGCCGGCGCCCAGGCCGTTGGCGATCGAGTAGGTGAACGGCATCAGGGCGAAGGTCAGGAACGCCGGGATGGCGATGCCCCAGTCCTGCCAGTCGATCTTGCCCACCTGGGACACCATCATGAAGCCCACTACCACCAGGGCCGGAGCCACTGCCTCGAACGGCACCAGGTTGATCAGCGGGGTGAAGAACATGGCCACGAGGAACAGCAGGCCGGTCACGATCGAAGCGATGCCCGTCCGGGCACCCTCTCCAATGCCGGCGCCGGCTTCAACGTAGATCTGGTTGGAAGATACTGAGGCGCCGCCGCCGATGATGGCGCCGAGTGCGTCCACCTGGAGCACACGGTCGACGTCGGGGATGTTGCCATGCTCGTCCACCGTGCCGGCTTCGTTGGCCAGGCCCACCATGGTGCCCATGGCGTCGAAGAAAATGCTGAGGAGGATGACGAAGGCCAGCAGCGTGGCGGCCACGAAACCAAGGTGCCCGAAGGCACCGAAGGGGTTCGCCTTGCCGATCAGGGAGAGATCAGGTGCGGCCCAGCCGGAGAATGCGGGCGCCACCAGGGACCAGCCCTGCGGGTTGAAGTTCTTGCCGTCGAAGCTGGGCCCGATGTGCAGGGTGGTCTCAAGGATGACGGCCAGCACCGTGGAGGTGATGATGCCGATCAGGATGGCGCCCTTGATCTTGCGCACCACCAGGGCGATGGTCAGGATCAGGCCGAACACGAACACGGCGGTGGGCCAGCCCAGAAGCTTGCCTTCGAAGCCCAGGCCGACCGGAACGGTGGTGCCTGCAACGTCCGGGATGCGCCGCACGAAGCCGGCGTTAACCAGGCCAATCAAGGCGATGAAAAGCCCGATGCCCACGACGATGGCGGTCTTGAGTCCCTCCGGTACGGCTTTGAAGACCGCGGTCCGGAAACCGGTGAGGACCAGGATCAGCATGGTGAGGCCGGAGAGGACCACCAGGCCCATCATGTCCGGCCACGTCAGGCCGGGGTTGGTGGCCACGGTGACCGCGACGAAAGCGTTGACGCCCAGGCCGGTGGCCAGCGCGAAGGGGTGCCGCCCCCACGCCCCCATGAGGATGGTCAGGACGCCGGCCACGAGAGCCGTCACGGCGGCAACCGCGGTGAAGCCGAGCGTTGTGCCGTTGGAGTCCGGCCCGGACAGGATCAGGGGGTTCAGAACCACGATGTAGCTCATTGCGAAGAACGTGGCGAACCCGCCGCGGACCTCGCGGGAAAGGTTTGAACCGCGCTCGGTGACCCTGAAATACCGGTCCAGGGCAGAGCCTTGCTTAAGCATTAGTCCTCCGGGGGAGTGTGTGGGAATACCTGCATCCTAATGGTGCGGCCCGGGGCGGGGCGCCAAATTCGCCTAGTCTGTAAGGAAGCCAACACAAGGAGCAGCCCAAACATGCGCCAAATCCGCCGCCAGTTGCTGGGCCTCGTGCTCGGATCCTTTGTTTTTGCCGCCGCAGCGCTGGGGCTGGCAGGCCCGGCTTCAGCCCATGATGCTGCAGAGTCCACCAGTCCCGCCCAGGGCGCTTCGCTCGCCGCGCCGCCGGAGGAGGTTTCCGTGACCTTCAGCAACACGCCGCTGGGCATCGGATCGTCCTTCTCAATCAAGGATTCGGGCGGCACGGAATGGGCTGACGGCTCCGTCCGGATTGTCGACAACGTGGCGACCCAGAAACTTCGGCAGGGCGGCCCGTCGGGTGCATACACCGTTGCGTGGCGCGTGGTCGGCTCGGACTCCCACCCCATCGAAGGCACCTTCACCTTCACCGTGGCCGCCGGCGCAGCTGGTGCTGCCCCCTCCGCAACTTCCCCGGCGAAAAGTTCGACGGCGGCGGGTACGGTACCGAGCATGGGCACGGCACAGCCCGGAGTAACGGAAGAGCCATCCAGGCCGGCTAAGACGGGGGAGCCCTTCCAATGGAGCATTGTGATCTTTGCCCTCGTCGCGGTGGGGCTGCTGGTGGCCCTTGGGGTGCTGGCCCGGCGCCGGCTGAACGGCGACGGGGACGCGGGAGGGAAAAGCGGGGAGTAGCTGCCGCAAGCAGGGCCGGAAGGCCCGGGCCTGACGGCGGGAAGGGGGTGGAGCGTCAGCAGCTCAGCACCGCAAGGCTCCCCGTTGCCGGGAAGGTACCGCCTGGTAGTTGGGCGGTGCCCTTGTTGACCTTGGCGGAGATTGCCTGGCCCACGGTCTTGGCCTGGCGCAGTACTTCCTTGGGCGAGGGCGTAATCAGTTCGCCCACGCCCACCAGGTAGATGCCGATGGCCCGCATAGCCGCGGCCACATTGCGGCCAACCGTAATGCCGAAGTCATTGAGCATGCGCCGCAGTTGGCTGTGGGCGCACCGGGTCAGCACAATGTGGTCGGCCACCAGGACGCCTGTGGGGGTGTGCACGTGCCACTGCGGGGTCGATTCATGTCCCGGGCCTTCCAGCATGGTCAGCTGCACGGCGCGGGTGGTGTTCCGGACATCGACACGATGGCTTGCTGCGTAGTTGCGGAGATGGCGGAGGATCTCGTTCCGTTCCCGGAGGGTATCGCTGTCTGCCGCATCGCAGCGCTGGAGTGAGGAGGTGTTGGCGGGTTGGTTGGCGCCAAGGATGTCCAGCCCGTCCACCACGATGGAGTCCACCCCGTGGCGGCTCAGTTCGGCGGCCACGGCCAGCCCGGACAGGCCCGTGCCAATGATCACCGTGGTGGTCTGTTCGGTCCCCGCATCCCCAGGCACGCTTGACACTACAGTTTCCCTCCTTCGAAGCTTTCAGCAGGCGCCGGCATCCTCGCCGGCCCGCGTCCCGGTACTCCCAAAGTCCGGACGCAGAGTATGGCCGGAAACGTCCTGGCAGGAAGTTGCGCTTGGCGTCCCGGACCAACAATGTCCTGAAGACTACAGAACAAAAGCGGCTGTGAATAGCCCAATGGAGAAAACATTCCTGCGGCCGTGAAGGCGCTTACCGGCGGCCGCCGGAAAGCCTGTGGATAGCTGGAGCCAACGACCCCTGAGCAGCCTGGCCGAGCCTGTGGATAACCGGGTTCAATCGCCTCTGAACAGGCTTGCTAAGCCTGTGGGGACGGAGAATAGTGGGAAACGGGAAACAGTCTTTTCCTGCCGGTGCAGCCCGGAATCGGGATGTGCGGGGGAGGGGCCGTTTTCTGGCAGAATAGCCGCAACATTAGGCGTATCGCGAGGAGGCGGCCCCCATGGGCTCACGAGAGTTGCATCCGGACCCGGCCCGGGATGGTGGCGGTGCGTCTGACGCTCCCCATGGCATCGTGGTGGGCGTTGACGGCTCGGACCATGGCCAGTGCGCCCTGGTGTGGGCCGCACGGGAAGCCCAGCGCCGCCGTCGTCCCCTCCATATCGTCACCGCCTACTCTGTCCCGATCTTCGCCGCGTCCGGATTGGACGGCGGCTACGCCACGGTGGACGATTCCGTCATCCGTGAAGGTGCCGAGGCCATCCTCAAGCAGGCGCTGGAGAAGATTGCGCCGTACGACGTGGACGTGACTTCCTCCGTAGAAAACGGTGACGCGGCAGGAGTGCTGCTGGAGATCTCCGAAAGCGCGGAACTGCTGGTGGTGGGAACCCGCGGCCGCGGCGGTTTCGTGGGCCGGCTCCTGGGCTCGGTCAGCAGTGCACTTCCCGCCCATGCCAAATGCCCCACAGTGACGGTGCCCTTGTTCTGCTCGGACCGGCTCGGCGAGACCACTGAGGACCGCCGGGTCAAGGCTGAGCAGGCCAAGTCCGGGCACCGGCAAGTGGAGAACGTCGTGGTGGTCGGGGTGGATGGTTCCGAGCAGGCGCGCGTTGCCGTCCTCGAAGCAGCTGACCAGGCCGAACGTCTTGGCGCCTCCCTGCGCGTGGTGTGCGCCGTACCCCAGTACAGCGGTTCCCTGGCCTGGGTGCCGGCGCCGATGGACCGCAAGGCCCTGTTCGACGACATCCGGGTCACCCTGGAGGCCGGCATGGCCTGGCTTCGCAGCCACTACCCCCACCTTGAGGCCGAGTACGAGCTGAAGGACGGTTCGCCGGTTGACGTGCTCGTTGAAGAAAGCCGCCACGTGGAGCTGGTGGTAGTGGGCACCCGCGGCCGTGGCGGCTTCACCGGGATGCTCCTGGGTTCGACGTCCGACGGCGTGCTCCACCACGCCAAGGGACCGGTCATGGTGGTCCCGGACAGGGAGGACCCGCGCATGGCGGACCGGGGACGGTTCGGCCCAATCCTGGGCGACGTCGCCTAGGCCAGGCCCGGGACTGCCAGGCAGCACGGCTTTCAGGCAAACGGCACCTGGAACATGGCGCAGCAAGGGCCGCCGTTGGCCGGCACCGGCGCGGATGCGCTGGTGCTGGAGTTGCGCGGCCTCGGCGCCGGAATGCTGTCATTGGTGGGCGGCAAGGCAGCCAACCTCGGTGAGCTGTTGTCCGCCGGATTGCCGGTCCCTGACGGGTTCTGCCTGACGACCGTCGGATACCGGCAGGCCATCGGCGCTTCAGACACCCTGCTTCCCGCGCTGGCAGGGGTCTACGCAGCCTTGGAGGAGGCAGCACGGGCCGGCGCCGAGGATCCACCCGACATAGCCGGTCTGGCCGGAACGGCACGGGCAGCAATCCTGGCAGCTCCAATTCCGGGCAACGTTGCCCAAGCCGTGGAACAGGCTTACGCCGCCCTCGGTCCCGACGTACCGGTCGCCGTCAGGTCTTCGGCCACCGCTGAGGACCTGCCCTTCGCCAGTTTTGCCGGGCAGCAGGACACGTACCTCAACGTGGTGGGAATGCCTGCGGTGCTGGAGGCTGTCCGGCATTGCTGGGCCTCGCTTTGGACAGACCGGGCAACGGCGTACCGGGCTAGCCTGGGGATTGACCCTGCGGGGGTGGCGCTCGCGGTGGTGGTGCAGCGGATGGTGGATGCCGAGACCGCGGGTGTCATGTTCACGGCGAATCCCCTCACCGGCAGCCGCCGGCAGGTAATGCTGGATGCCAGTCCAGGCCTGGGCGAGGCGGTGGTCTCCGGCGCGGTCAATCCGGACCACTTCGTGGTCGATGCGCTGACCGGCAGGGTGGTGGAACAGGAACTGGGCGCCAAGGGCATCGAGGTGCGGCCACTTCCTGGTGGCGGGACGCAGATCCGGGAGTTGCCGGAAGGCCATGCTGCTGCCTGCCTGACGGGCAGCCAGTTGCGTGCGCTTGCCAGCCTGGGCCTGCAGGCCCAGGAGCACTTCGGCGCCCCGCAGGACACTGAGTGGGCCATAGACCACGCAGGCGTCCTCTGGCTCACCCAGTCCCGGCCGATCACCACGCTGTACCCGGTTCCGAGGAGCAACGGTGCCGCGGGCCTGGCTCCGCGGGCGAAATCCGTTGCCGGCACCAGGGCGTACCTCTGCTTCAGCCTGGCCCAGGGGCTGACCCGGCCGCTCACCCCCATGGGGCTCGCGGCTGTCCGCCTGATTGCTTCCTCCGTGGCCACGGCCGCCGGCTTTCCTGTTCCTGATCCCCGGAGCGGACCGTCACCCTATGCCGAGGCCGGGCAGCGGATCTACGTCGACTTCACCACCCCCATCCGCAGCGCCATAGGCCGGCGCATCATTCCCCGGGTCTTCGACATCATGGAAGCGCGGACCGCCGCCGTCATGCGCCGCCTGATGGAGGACCCGGCCTTTTCGGTAACCAGGAGGACGCCGTTCGGGTTGCTGCGCCACGTCGCGCCAGTGGCGATCCGCGCCAAGGTTCCCACCACTCTCGTCCATGCCCTCCTCCGGCCCCGCGCGGCACTGCACCGGCTGGACCAGTTCACCCGGGACTTTGAGGCCTCACTGGCTCCCGATACGGGCGCTGACACCATGGCGCGCCTCGACCACGCCGAATCGCTGGTTGGGTCACGACTGTTCTTGATTGTGCCGGCCATCCTGCCCCTTCCCGCCCTGGGCTTCGCCATGTTGGGCCTTGCCGGAAAGCTGCTTGGCGGGGATGCGTGGGACGAACTGCAGCCGGTGATCCGCGGCCTGCCGCACAATGTCACCACGGAAATGGACCTGGAATTGTGGCGCCTCGCAACGGCCATCCAGGAAGATGCTGACTCACGCACCGCGCTCCTGACGGAGAATCCTTCCGACCTGGCGGCCGCTTTCCATGCCGGGGAGCTGCCGGCTCGCCTGGACGCCGGCCTGGGAAGGTTCCTGGACAGGTACGGCCAGCGGGCAGTGGGTGAAATCGACGTCGGACTGCCGCGATGGTTGGAGGAGCCGGCACACATCCTGGGAGTCCTTGCCAACTACCTCCGGCTGGATAACCCGGCCCTGGCACCTGATGCCCAGTTCAGCAAGGCAGCCGAGGACGCGGAAGAGCAGGTGGCCCGGTTGGTCGCCCAGGCCGCCGCCCGTGGCAGGATCAGGGGCATGCTGATGGCTGCTGCGCTGCGGAGGGCGCGGTTGTTTGCCGGCCTTCGGGAGCTGCCAAAGTACCTGCTGGTGACCGGCCTCGGGGAAGTCCGCAGGCAGCTGCTCCTGGTGGGCAGGGAGCTGGAGCAGGCGGGCACCATTGAGTGCCGGGAGGACGTCTTCTTCCTGGACTTCGCTGAGGCCCGTCAAGCACTGGCGGACAACGCCCGGGACACCGAAGGGCCGGGCCAGGGCCTTCGGCGGGTTGTCGCAGCCCGCCGCCAGGAGTACGCAAGGGAGCTCAGGCGCCGGCACATCCCCAGGGTGCTGCTCTCGGACGGGACCGAACCGGAAGCGGTGCGGGCCGCCGTCGGAAACTCCGGGGACGGAGCTTCCGGGAATGGAATTCTGGCCGGCAGCCCGGCTTCGGCGGGTATGGTCACTGCCCCGGCAAGGGTCATCCTGGATCCGGTCGGCGCCCGCCTCGAGCCGGGCGAGATCCTGGTGGCGCCCTCCACGGACCCCGGCTGGACACCGCTGTTCCTCACGGCCGGAGGGCTGGTGATGGAGATGGGCGGAGCGAACTCACACGGCGCCGTGGTGGCAAGGGAGTACGGCATTCCCGCCGTAGTGGGAGTGGCGGACGCCACCGCGCGCATCAGCACAGGCCAAAGAATAACGGTCGACGGCGGCGCGGGAACCGTGGTGCCGGAACATCCAGGAACGCTCCGGGATGGAGGGCTGCCAAGGGGCGCGGAGCCACCAGCACAGGGGTAGTCTTTCTTTATGGGCTCCAACAGGCTGGGTTCCAGCGGACGCTTGCAAGTCAATAAAACAGCACCAGGTCGCCGGGTGTGGCTGCGGTGGCTGCCTGCCGTGGCGGCCCCGGCAGTCATAGCCGCGGGCGCCCTCGCTGGATCCCTCCCGGCAGGGGCCAGCGACCCCCTGCCTGCCAAGACGCCCGCCCAGGTCCTGGAACTGGCAGCCAGCCACCAGGTCCAGGCATTCTCGGGGACCGTGGAGCAGTCGGCCGACCTGGGGCTGCCAGAGCTACCTGCCGCCGGAAAGCCGTCCACGCCTGCCTCCCCGGGCAGCGTAGCTTCGGTGATTGAGCTTTTGTCCGGCAAACACAGTGCGCGGGTCTTCCTGGATGGAAAGGACAATGCCCGGGTCCAGGTGATGGACCAACTGGCCGAGCGGGACGTGGTCCGCCACGGCAGCGACGTGTGGTTCTATTCGTCGAAGGACAACACGGCGGCGCACCTGGCGTTGCCCGCCCATGACCCTGCACAGCCAAAAGACCATCAAGGGGCGGGCGGGGTGCATACCCCGGCCGAGGTGGCCCAGCAGTTCCTGTCCAAGGTTGACCCCACCACCGCCGTTTCCGTGGGGCCGGACGTTTCCGTTGCCGGCCGGGCAGCATACAACCTGCTGATCGAACCACGCAGCGACGCAACCCTGGTGGGCAAGGTGGCCATCGCCGTCGACGGTCGCAACGGCTTGCCCCTGTCCGTCCAGGTGACCGCACGTGGAGCGGACAAGCCCGCTTTCAGCTCTGGTTTCACCAGCCTCTCCCTGGCCGTCCCCGACCAGTCCGTCTTCGCCTTCACCCCGCCGCCGGGCAGCACCGTCAAGGAACTCCCCGTTCCGGACAAGTCCCGTGAGCGTCCGGACGGTTCCCACCAGGACGCCATGCACAAGGGTGCCAAGGGACAGGTGTCCGTCACCGGCACCGGTTGGGAAACCGTGGTGGGCACGGCGCATGGCAATGCCTCGGCTGCCGAATCCGTCCTGAAGGATCCACTGCTGTCCCAGGCTGCCGTCGCCGTACCCGGCGGCCGGCTGCTCTCCACGGCACTCGTCAACGTCCTGGTCACCGACGACGGACGGATCTTCGCGGGAATGGTGCCGCCGGAACGGCTGCAGTCAGCAGCAGCGGCCCAGTAAGTGGTGGCCGGACGGGGAGTGGTGGCCGGGCGGGGGCTGTGCGGTGAGCGGCGCGCTGGCGATTGAAACCCGTGGCCTGAGCAAGCACTTTGGCCAGCAGGCCGCCGTCGACCACGTGGACCTGGCCGTTCCGCACGGGACAGTCTTCGGCTTCCTGGGGCCCAACGGATCCGGCAAGACCACCACCATCCGCATGCTGCTGGGTCTGGCGGCTGCGTCCGCCGGGACGGTAAGCCTGCTGGGCCGCGAGATGCCGGACAAACTCCACGAGGTCTTGCCGCGCGTGGGGGCCCTGGTTGAAGGGCCGGCCTTTTACCCTTTCCTCTCCGGCGCAGCCAACCTCCACCGGCTGGATTCAGCCAGCCGGCATACTGTGCCCGCCACCCGGAAGGCGCGCGTGCAGCAGGCGCTGGAACGCGTTGGCCTGGAGCACGCCGCAGGCAAACGGGTGCACGCGTACTCGCTGGGAATGAAGCAGCGGCTGGGCATTGCCAACGCCCTGCTCTCGCCGCGGGACCTGCTGGTGCTGGACGAGCCCACCAACGGGCTGGATCCGCAGGGCACCAGGGAAGTCCGCAACCTGGTGCGGTCGCTGGCGCATGAGGGCACCACCGTTTTTGTCTCCAGCCACCTGCTGGCCGAGGTGGACCAGATGTGCACCCACGCCGCCGTCATGAGCGCGGGCAGGCTCGTGGCGCAGGGGCCGCTCGCTGAACTGCGGCAAGCCGGGTCCACCCGGCTCCGGCTGGTGACACCCGACGGCGGGAGGGCCCGGGAGGTCCTGGCCCGCCTCGGGCTGGCGCCTGAACCCGGACAGGCTGGACCGAGTTCTCAACCCGACGGGGAGACTGTTGTAGCGGTGCTTCAAACCGGCGCCCAACAGCCGGGGGTGCTCCCGGAGGACGTTGTGGCGCACCTGGTGCAGGCCGGCGTCCGGGTCCGGGGCTTCGTCGTCGAGCGTGAAAGCCTTGAAGACCGCTTTGTTGCCCTTACCGGGGAAGGATTCGACGTTGCCCAGTAGCGTGCCCGCCGACATGCCCGAAGCCGCCGGAACGGCCCGGCCGGCAGCAGCCCCGCGAAGCTCCGGATTCTCCCTGCTTGGGTCCGAGCTCAAGGTCCTGTTCGGGCGCCGGCGCACCTGGGCGCTGCTCCTGGCCCTGGCCGCCATCCCGGTCCTCATCGCCATCGCAGTGAGGGTCTCCTCCAACGTTCCGCCTGGCCGGGGTCCCGCCTTCCTTGACCGGATCACCCAAAACGGCCTGTTCGTTGCCTTCACCGCCATGCTGGTCTCCGTACCGCTGTTCATGCCGCTCGCGGTGGGCGTGGTGGCCGGGGACACCATCGCCGGGGAAGCGAACCTGGGAACCCTCAGGTACCTGCTGGTGGCGCCGGCGGGACGGGTGCGGCTCCTGCTGGTCAAGTACGCAGGCGCGCTGGCCTTCTGCGTCGCGGCACCCTTAACGGTGGGCGCAGCCGGTGCGGCCATCGGAGCCGCGCTTTTCCCGGTAGGCCCGGTGACGCTGCTCTCCGGGGGCGTGGTCCAGCCGGGCGAAGCTGCCCTGCGCATCGTGCTGATCGCCGCCTACCTGGCGATATCCCTGGCGGGCCTTTCCGCGATTGGGCTGTTCCTGTCCACCCTGACAGTGGTTCCCGTCGGGGCAATGGCCGCCACCGTGGTTGTCTCGGTAGTGTCGCAGATCGCCGACCAGCTGCCGCAGCTGGAGTGGCTGCACCCGTGGCTTTTCAGCCACTACTGGCTTGGCTTCGGCGACATGCTGCGCCAGCCGGTGGTGTGGGATTCTTTCGCCAGCAACGCGCTGCTCCAGGCAGGCTACGTGGCAGTGTTCGGGGCGCTCGCCTACGGCCGGTTCGTCACCAAGGACATTCTGAGCTGACGACGGCGGCGGCGGATTTCAATGCCGCGCCGCCCGGCGGACGGTCCGCGTGGGTGAGGATCAGTAGCGGGCCGCGTACGGGTAAAGCTCCATGCCCACCATGGAGCTGATGCTGGAAACGGTGATGCCTTCCTGCGGGTTGAGGGCCTGCACCACCTGGCCGTTGCCCAGGTAGATCGCCACGTGGTAGAAGTTCGGTGCCGAGCCCCAGACCAGCAGGTCGCCGCGGCGGGCCTGTGAAATCGGGACGTGGACCGGGGCGGCCGCGTACTGCTGGGAAGCGGTGCGCGGCAGGTAGGTGCCGGCTGCGGCGAAGGCGTTCTGCACTAATCCGGAGCAGTCGAAACCATAGACGCCGGTTCCGCCCCACTGGTAGTAATACGGAGCGCCCACCTTTCCCAGGGCCACGGAGATTGCTGCTTCATACGTGCCCGAACCCGTTGAAGGTGCCGGCGCCGGCGCCGGAGCGGGCGCGGGTGCGGGTGCCGGAGCAGCGGGCGCGGGTGCGGGGGCAGCAGGGGCAGGTGCAGGCGCAGCAGGGGCAGGTGCCGGAGCAACCGGCGCAGCAGGCGCCGGTGCGGGGGCAACAGGTGCCGGTGCGGCAGGCGCTGCGGGGGCCGCTGCTGCCGGAGCGGGAGCCGCAGGTGCCACGTCCTGGCTGCGGTTGTTCTGGCCGGCACCCCGGTTTTGCCCAGCTTGGTTTTGGGCTGCCTGATCCTGGGCGGCTTTGTCCGCTGCGGCCTTGTCCGCGGCGGCGGACAGCGCGGCGAGGCGGGCCTCCTCGCGCTGCCGGTCCAAAGCATCTACGCGCGCTGACTCTAGCGCCACCGTGGTGTTGCGGAGCTGTGCGAGCTGGTCCACCAGGACGGTACGCTGGGCCTTGGCGTCGGCCACTGCCTTCGCCTGCGCGGCATTCGCCTGTTCCGCCTGGGACTTCCGCTGTTCCGCAGTCTTGGCCGAATCGTCGGCGGCCTTGGTGGCGTCCTCCGCAGCCGCGGTCAGCGAACGGTAGGCAGTGGCTGCGGCGTCGGCAGCTTCGAAGGCCCGGCTGCGGCTGGCAGAGAGGGCCTCGAGCGTAGCGGCCTGCTGCAGGCTTTCACCGCCGCTGGCCAGGGTTCCGAGGGTGGGGTTCAGGCCGCCGTTCCGGTATAGGTCACCGGCGAGCTGGCCCACCTGCTTGCGGGTTTTGTCCTGCTGTTCCCGGGCGGATCCGGCCTTGGCCGAGGCCACTGACGCCGCTTCGGTCCGCTGCTGCAGTTCCACCAATGCCTCGCTGTAGGCGTTATTGGCCTGCATGGCCACGGCGAACGCGGCTTGCTGGGCGGTGGACGCGTCGGCCAGGATGCGCTCGATGTCGGTGACCTTATCCGCCGTCGCGGACTCGCTGGCCTTGGCCGCGGCAATGTCCTCGGGCGAGGGAATCCCGGGCGACGCCGGAACGGTCAAGGGAAGGGATGGCGCCGGGACCGCGGCTGCAGGTGTTGCCACGGAAGCAAAAAGGACGACGGCGGCGCACAGCACGGCCGTCCTGCGGCCGGATCCGGATAAAGCCATCTGCAGAGACCTCGCAACGGTAAGGCTGGGAGTGAGGTTCTGGATGTGGCACAACCGTGCCCCTCAGCTGCTCGCCAGCAGTCCGAGGTTACGTGACCGTTTGCACATTAGCAACAGCAGTCACATCAATAACATAAACCACAACAGTGTCATTACGGGCAAAATTTGCGGGGTGTGTCGGATCAGGCGTGTTGGCGTTCCTCATGTTCTGAGTGACTGGCGGGCTCCAGTTGGAAGGTGCAGTGGTCGGTATCAAAGTGCGAGCCCAGACAGGTGATGAGCTTGTCCAGCAGCTGGTCGGCGCCGCGGGCGTTGAGTACTCCGTCCTCCACCACCACGTGGGCGGAGAACACCGGTACGCCTGACGTGATGGTCCAGATATGGATGTCGTGCACGTCCGTCACACCCGCCACGGAAAGGATGTGTTCCCGGATCATCTGGACCTCCACTCCTTTGGGGCTGGCTTCCAGGAGGACGTCCACCACGTCGCGCAGCAGGCTCCAGGCCCGCGGGAGGATCATCAGCGCGATCAGGACGGAGGCAATGGTGTCCGCTGCCTGGAAGCCGGTCAGCATTATCACCACCGCTGCGATGATGACGGCCACCGAGCCCAAGAGGTCGCCCATCACCTCCAGGTAGGCGCCGCGGATGTTCAGGCTCTCCTCCTGCGCCGTTCGCAGGACCAGCAGCGATACCAGGTTGGCGACGGCGCCGAGGACGGCGGCAAACAGCATGATGTCCGTCCGCACTTCCGGGGGTGCGCCGAACCGCCTGATGGCTTCGGTGAATATGACGACGGAAATCACGATCAGGATCAGCGCATTGGCCAGTGCCGCGAGAACCTCCGCGCGCTGGAAGCCATAGGTCCGCTGATCGCTTGCGGGGCGGCCCGCGATCCACGCAGCCAGCAGGGCGATGGTAACGCCGGCCGCGTCGGAGAGCATGTGTCCGGCGTCCGCCAGGAGGGAAAGCGACCCGGAGAAAATGGAACCCACGATCTGGATGGCCACCACGCCAAGGGTGATCCCCAGGACGACCACAAGCCGCTTCCGGTGCCGCCCGGTGCCGGTGATCCCGTGGCTGTGACTGTGGTCATGTCCCATGCTTACAAGGCTAGCCCCAGCCCAGTTCATGCAGTCGGTCATCGGAAATGCCGAAGTGGTGCGCTATTTCGTGGACCACGGTCACGGCAACTTCGTGGATTACGTCGTCCCGGGAGGCGCAGATTTCCAGGATGGGTTCGCGGAAGATCGTGATCCGGTCCGGGAGGGAACCGGCGTCCCACCACGAATCGCGCTCCGTCAGCGGAACCCCTTCGTACAGTCCCAGCAGCACGGTGTCCGGGTCTTCCCCGGGCCCGGGAACGTAATCGTCGTCGATGAAGACCGCAACGTTGTCCATGGCGCGGGCCAGCCGCTCCGGAATGCTGTCGAGGGCGTCCTGGACAGCGGCCTCAAAGTCGTCGGGGGACATAGTGAAACCGGAAGGCTCATGCCCTCCGTCAGGAACGATCGGCAGGCCCGGCGGCAGGTTGGCTGTCATGCCCAGACCCTACCGCTGGAAGCGTTGATGCCGGATGCGTTCCGCCGGCGCCCTGCGCCGGGTCAGCCCCACTCCCACCAGGCACACCAGCCCGCCCACCAGCCCCCATGCGGTGGGGATCTCGCCCAGGAGCAGCCAGGAGATGAGGACGGTGGTGCCGGGGACCAGGTAGGTGGTGGCGGCGAGTTTCCCGGCATCGACCAGCGACAAGGCGTAAGCCCAGGTGGTGAAGGCGATGGCGGTCGGGAAAACGCCCAGGTTCACCAGCCCCAGCGTGGCCTGCGGCGGGGCGGCCTGCACTTCGGACACCAGCTGCCCCGCGAAGGGCAGGCAGCACAGGGCTCCCACCACGATGCCGAACCACGTTGCCTGGGCCGCGGGGAATTTCCGCACCACCGGTTTCTGGATGATGACGCTGACCGCGGCGAGCACCGCTGCAAGGAGGCAAAGCGCCACACCCGCCAGGTCCGCCGTCGAACTTTCCCCTGGTACACGCGGCCGGCCCGAGCCAAAGGCGATCAACGCGACCCCGGAAAACGCCACCGTGCTGCCGATCAGCAGCCAGCGCGGAAAGCCTTCCTTGAGGAAGACGCCCGCCATGATGGCCACCAGGATGGGGTTGACGTTGATCAGCAAGGCGCTGGTGCCGGCATCCAGGATGTGCTCCGCTGCGTTCAATGCCACGTTGTACCCGCCGAACCACATCACCCCGTAGGCGAGGATGGGCAGCCATTCGCGGCCCTGGGGCAACAGCCGGCTCTTGAGCAGTTGTGGCACCACCAGGAAAGCCAGGACGACGGCGGCAATCGCCAGCCTGCCCAGTGTCAGGGAGCCGGGGGAGAAGTGCGGGCCGATGGCCCGGATGCCCACGAACGCTGAGGCCCACAGGACCACGGTGACCACCATGGCCGCCACGCCCAGTGCCTTGACGGGAGCAGCCGCTGGAGCTTGCGGAGGAAGAGGTTGACGCGCGGGACTGGTGGAAGGCATGGGATAAATCTACGGCGGATGCCGGCATCGGACTGGCGGGAATCGGCCACGTCGGTGCCCTCGGTTAGGATGCGGACTATGGTCTCCCCCCAGGTTCCCGCCCGTGATACCCCGCGCCTTATCCGGAGAATCATGTGGATCGCAATGGCTGTCATCGTCTTGGGCGGGGTGGCCTGGTATGCCCTTTTCGCTGCCACCAAGCCCCCGCAGTCCGCATCCCCGGCAGCCGGCCAGGAACAACTCGTGCGCGCGGACAGCCACCGGCTCACCGCACCCCCCGAGGAGAAGGGGCAGCTAGTGGAATTCCTCGACTTCGAGTGCCCCTCCTGCGGGGCCGTGCACCCCTTTGTGGAGGAGCTCAAAGCGGAGTTCGGGGACAGGATCACGTTCGTCAACAGGTACTTTCCGCTGTCCGCCCACCCCAACTCCGGCCAGGCAGCGCTTGCTGTGGAGGCGGCCGCGCAACAGGGCCAGTACCAGCAGATGGCCAACAAGCTGTTCGAACACCAGTCCCAGTGGGCTGGAAACCAGCAATCCCAGGCGCCCCTGTTCCGCACCTACGCGCAGGAGTTGGGGCTCAACCTCGCGGAGTTCGATGCCGCCGTCGCCAACCCCGAAACCGAAGACCGCATCCTGGCCGATATCGCCGACGGCAATGCCCTTGGTGTCAACGGCACGCCCACCTTCTTCCTTAACGGGGAGAAGCTGACGCTAAACACCAAAGCGGATTTCCGGCAGAAGCTGGCCGACGCCGCCAAATAACGGAGCTGCAGCGGGCTGGTGCTGCCGTGGCGGGAAGGCCGCCCTGTATTTACGCCGACCCTTTCTTTCCCCAGCGACTACTTTTGCCGTCCCTACTGTCCGCCAGCCCAGGCGAGCAGCTTATCCACCGGCCAGGTGGTGATGATCCGTTCGGGCGGCACGTTGTTGCGGGCTGCCCGCTCCGCGCCGTACTGCAGGAAGTCCAGTTGCCCCGGCGCGTGGGCATCACTGTCGATGGAGAACAGGCAGCCCGCCTCCAGCGCCAACTGGATCAGGGCGTCCGGTGGGTCCTGCCGCTCCGGGCGGGAATTGATCTCGACGGCCACGTCGTGTTCCGCGCACGCTGCGAACACTTCCTTGGCGTCGAAGTCCGACGGCGGCCGGGTTCCGCGCGAGCCCTCGACGAGCCGCCCGGTGCAGTGGCCCAGGATGTTGGTCTGCGGATCCTGGATGCCGCCGAGCATCCGGGTAGTCATGGTTTTCCGGTCGGCGCGCAGCTTTGAGTGGACGCTGGCCACCACAATGTCCAGGCGGTCCAGCAGTTCCGGCTCCTGATCGAGCTCGCCGGACTCCAGGATGTCCACTTCGATCCCGGTCAGGAGCCGGGTGGCCCCGCCGTTGCTGTTGATGCCCGCCACTACGTCCAGTTGGTCCACCAGCCGCTCGGCCGACAGTCCATTGGCGATGGTGAGGTTGGGGGAGTGGTCGGTCAGGGCCAGGTACTCCCTGCCCAGCACCTCCGCAGCAGCCACCATCAACTCAATGGGGGAGCCGCCGTCGGACCATTCGCTGTGGCTGTGCAGGTCGCCACGGAGCGCCGCCCGGAGGTCTGCCCCACCGGATGCCAACGGCTGGGTGCCCTTCTCCCTGAGGTCTGCCAGGTAGCCGGGCACTTGCCCGTCCACGGCCTCCCGGATGACAGCGTAGGTCCGGTCGCCGATTCCCTTCATGGCCTTGAGCCGGCCGGTGCGGGCCCGCAATGCCACTTCGTCAGGGCCAAGGGGGTTGATGGCAGCTGCCGCCTTGCGGAAGGCCTGGACCTTGAAGGTGGCGGCGCGTCCGCGCTCCAGCCAGAAAGCAATCTCGTTGAGCGCTGCGACGGCATCCATCCGTCCATCTTTACCCGTAAGGCGCTGGAAAAGTGGGGTCATGCGCCAATTTTGGAATATTCCCGGTTACCCCCTATAGTTGTGGAGTCCCGTTCGGAGAACGCAAAGGACAAAGACGGAAAGCCCCGCTTGACGCCTTTTATTTTGCTCCGGACAGGTTCTGGCCCCCATCGTCTAGCGGCCTAGGACACCGCCCTTTCACGGCGGCGGCACGGGTTCGAATCCCGTTGGGGGTACTCAAGGAACTGGTCAAGCAGGCTAAAAAAGTCTGGTAGGCTGGAAGCCTTGAAAAAAGCGGTAGAGATACTGCGAAGCAAGAAACGCAAGGCCCTGTAGCGCAGTTGGTTAGCGCGCCGCCCTGTCACGGCGGAGGTCGCGGGTTCAAGTCCCGTCAGGGTCGCTCTGATTGTTGGAAGAGATTCCGGCTGTCATGGTGACTAGTCACCTAGGCTCTGTAGCTCAGTTGGTAGAGCGTTCGACTGAAAATCGAAAGGTCACCGGATCGACGCCGGTCGGAGCCACCACTGGGAAGCATCAGTTCTTCGGAACTGGTGCTTTTCTGCTTTAACCCCTGATGTCTCTTCCAGCGCAGTGTCACAGGCTGGGGATAGGGTGGAAGCAACAGAAGGGGGAGTGCCTGATGGAATACCAGAACCCACAACCCGTGGTGCCAAGCCGTCCCGCCGCAAGCCCGGCCCCGGGCCCCGGACGGACCGTCATCTCCGAGACTGCGGTGGCCAAGGTCGCAGGAATCGCCGCGCGGGCAGTTCCGGGCGTCTATTCCCTTGGGTCGGGTCCGTCCCGTGCCCTGGGCGCCATCCGCGACGCCGTCGGAAGCTCCGACCACGCCGCCGGTGTCCGTGCTGAAGTGGGCGAAACCCAGGTAGCAGTGGACATCACCCTGGTGGCAAGCTATGGAACACCCCTGCACTCACTGGCCAATGCGGTCCGCGCCGCTGTCTACCGCGCCGTCGAGGAACTGGTGGGCCTGCAGGTCATCGAGGTTAACGTGGAAATAGCGGACGTCTACGTGCCCCCGCCCGTCAAAACCACCCCGCCCGCAACGGCCGAACGGGAGGCACTGCTGTGAGCCTCACGGTGGCAGGCGTGGCGATGGGCGCCTTCGTGGCTTTCATGTCCCTGCAATTCGGGCTGTGGGGCTTCCTTGTCTCCTTGCTCTTCATGGCCATCGGAGCGCTCCTGGGCCGGGCTGCGGAAGGGAAACTGGACCTGCGCGGCGTCTTAGATGCCATCACCGGCCGGCGTTCCTCCTCATGACAACACCCGCACCCGTTATGCCTGGGCAGGTGCTCGGCGGCCACAACCGGATCAGCACCCAGGCATTGACCAGCCTTGCCAGGGTGGCGGCGGCGCAGGCCTTGGGCGTCGACGCCCAGGATGTTCGGGCGGATTGGACGGACGACGACGGCCTGCTGGCTTTATCCCTCGTTGCCCCCATCAGCATCCCGCCTTTGCAGTCCGTGGTGCTGGAGCCGGCACGGGTGCAGGCGGCCGGCGGGTCCGTCTGGGACCGCACCGTCAGGGCCAAGGCAACCATCCTGGCAACAGTTTCCGAACTGAGCGGTTCCCGGTTGAGCCGCGTGGATATCCGCATCAGCGGGGCAAGGATCAGCACAGCAAGGACCAGTGCAGGAGGGCGGGTGCGGTGAGCAGCAGCGTGGAAGACCGCGGGGCGGCTGAGGAGACCCGGGGGAGCACCGGGACCCTCATGCGCAGGGTCCTTTACCGTGAGACCCACTCCTCCCGTGCCTCCGTGTCCATTGCCGCCGCTGCCCTCGTCCTAATTTTGGCTGCCTACGGCGTGCTGGAATCCGGGGTCCACGCCGTGGGCCAGCCCGCCTGGCTCATTGAGCCGCAGGTTGCCGCCCAGCGCATCGTGGACCTTCCGGCCGGGATCTCCCCGCTGCTGCTGTCAGCGATTGGCGCCGTCCTTGCCATGCTGGGCCTGATCTTCTTCCTTAATGGGGTCCTCCCAGGAAAACGCGCCCGCCACCTGCTGGCCGGTGCACCCGGCGAGGGCCTCCCGGCCGTGGTGGTGGATGACGAGGTCATTGCATCCTCGCTTGCCCGCCGCGCGCGCCTGGCCGCCAACGTCACGCCTGAACAGGTCATGGTGGTTGTTTCCCAGCGACAGGTGCTGGTCAACGTGCGTCCCACGTCCGGAATCCCCGTGGACCAGGACAGGGTATTGGACGCAATCCGCGACGAGCTGGACCAGATGCTGCTGGAACCTGCTCCCGTTCCGCGCGTCAACGTCACTGCTTCCGGGGTGGTTGGGGCATGAACAGCACCCCGGCACTGCTCAACCGCATCCTGCTCACTGTGCTGGGCCTGGCCCTGCTTGGAGCAGGGATCCTGTTGGTGCTGTTGGCGGCCGTTCCTCCCGTTGCTTCCTGGTGGCACGCCTGGTCCGGCGGGGTCTGGGGCGGGCTCACCCGGCTTTTCGAGTCCACGCGGTTCCCTGGCCGGTCGGAAAGCTGGTTGTGGATTGTCGTGGCAGTGGCGCTGCTGGGGCTGATGGGCCTCATGGTGGCCTGGATCGCCCAGCAAGGAAAAGGCCGGTCGAACCTCCTCGCAGCCGAATACGATCCCGGTGACACCCCCGGCGACGTCCGCATCGGCGGCGGGGTAGCGGAACAGGCGCTGAAGCAGGCTTTGGAGGGGAGACCGGACTTGGCCGGTGCCACGGTCACTGCCTATGACGTGAAGGGCTCGCCCGCATTGAAGGTCCGTCTTCTTCCGCGCCAGGGTGTCGCACCGCATCTGCTCGCGGCCGAGGTGTCAGGACTCGTGCACGCGCTGGAGTCCGTTGTGGGCAAGGAGGTGCCGGTCCTCATCCACATCGGGGCAGGGGCGCGGACGCGCTTCAGCCGGGCCGAGCGCGTCCGCTAGGTTGCCCCTGGTGCCGGCGGGCGCTGCTGCCGGTACTGCACGCCCTTCCCGGTTACCGACCGCCGTGAAGATGCCGGCCGATTTCAAGGCGCTGCCTGCTTTGAAGATAAACAGTGCAGTCCACGGGGATTTCCTGGATGGCGGCCCACTCTTCGGCGGGTTCGGGACCGCTGGAAAGGACCACGGCATAACCTTCGGGCACGGGGGCCGAGGCGAAGCTCATGTTGGACAAGACCACTGTTTCCCCATTGCGGAAAGCCAGCAGCCCGGTGCCCGGCGAGTGTTCATCGGTCCACTCCACGGTGCCGCTGCCCAGGCGCTGGGCTGCCCTGAACGCCAACGCTGCGCGGTAGAGCTCCAGCGTTGAGCCGTCCTCGCCGTCCTGTTTGTCGGCGGCTAGAGGGCCGAAGCTTTCGGGCTGCGGGAGCCACGGTTCGGGCGCTTTTGCGGAAGCGCCTTGGGAAAAACCATAACCGGGTTCTTCCCCTGCCCACGGCAGCGGAACCCGGCAACCATCGCGCCCGATTTCTGCGCCGTGGGTCCGGAAGAACGTCGGGTCCTGCCTGGCCTCCGCAGGGAGGGTAGTGTGCTCCGGAAGTCCCAGCTCCTCACCTTGGTAAAGGTAGGCCGAACCCGGCAGGGCCAGTGCAACCAGCGTGGCGGCCCGGGCCCGGGCCAGGCCCAGGGATGCGTCCGGTTGTTCGTCGTCAGGGCCAATGCCCTTTGGAAAAGTGGTGGGATCCGTCAGCCCGAACCGGGTGGCATGACGCACCGTGTCGTGGTTGCTGAGCACCCATGTGCAGGGAGCACCTACTGATGCTGCCGCTGCCAGCGAGGCGTCAATGGCGTCAGCCATGCGTTCGGCATCCCAGCCGGCCAGCAGGAAATCGAAGTTGAAGGCCTGCTGCATCTCATCGGGCCGGACGTAGCGAGCCAGCCGCTCAGCCGGTTCCACCCATGCTTCGGCAACCATCATCCGGTTTCCGCCGTATTCGGCCAGGACCTGGTTCCAGTCGCGGTAGATCGCGTGCACACCGTCCTGGTCGAAGAACGGCGACGGCGGATACATCGGGGAGACTGCCCTGTGCGGTTCCTCGGCATCGGTGTGGGCATGGGGTGCATCCCCTGGGAGGTGGCTTTCAGGGTGCGGAACGGACGTTCCCTCCACCATGGCAGCGACTCCGTCCCAGTCAGGCAGTCCCGCCTCCTTCACCAGGCCGTGGGCAACGTCCACGCGGAAACCGTCGGCGCCCCGGTCCAGCCAGAACCGCAGCACCGAACGCATCTCCTCGTGGACTTCGGGGTTGTCCCAGTTCAGGTCCGGCTGCTTGGTGTCGAAAAGGTGCAGGTACCACTGTCCCGGCGACCCGTCAGGGTTGGCCACCCGGCTCCACGCCGGGCCGCCGAACACCGACTTCCAGTTGTTGGGCGCCCGCCTGCCGTCGCCGGATCCGGGCACCTCGTCCTTGCCGTCCCTGAAAATGTACCTGTTCCGTTCGGGGCTGCCCGGTGCTGCGGCCAGCGCCTCGCGGAACCAGACATGTCCGTCGGAAGTGTGGTTGGGCACCAGGTCCACAATGACCTTCATGCCCCGGCGGTGAGCCTCCTGCAACATGGCGTCGAAGTCCGGCAGAGACCCGAAAAGCGGGTCGACCTGACGGTAGTCCGCTACGTCGTATCCCCCGTCGGCCTGCGGTGACTTGTAAAACGGCGACAGCCAGATAGCATCCACACCCAGCCGTTCGAGGTAGGGGAGCCGGTCCAGGACGCCGCGCAGGTCTCCCATGCCATCGCCGTTGCCGTCTGCGAAGGAACGGGGGTAGATCTGGTACACGACTGCGTCGGCCCACCAGGCAGAGGGACTTGGACTGGGTGCCGGAACGGTCGGGTCTGGCATTTGGTTCCCCTCTGATAACTTTTTGATGTAAACGCTTGCATTCCCGACAGCTACCTTACTAGTGTGACTGTCACCACATCAACCTCACCTAGCAAGCGCACTGTCGACTTACTTGTCACTCAGCGAGGAGCTTCAAGCTAATGAAAACCCCGAGATTCCTGCTTCCGGCTGCCACGGCCGGCATTCTGGCCCTTACGTTGTCCGCCTGCGGCGGCGGAGGTGGAGGGGGCACCACGGGCGGTGGAGGCAGTGACGCTGACGCCAACCTCGACGGCCGCGGGCCCATCACCTACGTCCAGGGCAAGGACAACAGCAACGTGGTCCGTCCCTTGGTCGATAAGTGGAACGCCGCGCACCCGAACGAAAAGGTCACGTTCAAGGAACAGACCGACCAGGCCGACCAGCAGCACGACGACCTCGTCCAGCACTTCCAGGCAAAGCAGTCCGACTACGACGTTGTGGATGTGGATGTTATCTGGACCGCGGAGTTTGCGGCCAAGGGTTGGCTGCAGCCGCTGAAGGACAAGATGGCGATTGACACCAGCGCCATGCTCAAGCCAACCGTGGAGAGCGGAACCTACAAGGGCACCCTGTACGCTGCCCCGCAGACCTCTGACGGTGGCATCCTCTACTACCGCAAGGACCTCGTTCCCACCCCGCCCAAAACGTGGGACGAGATGATGAGCATGTGCTCCATCGCCAAGCAGAACAACATCGGCTGCTACGCCGGCCAGTTCAGCAAGTACGAGGGTCTCACCGTAAACGCCTCCGAGGCCATCAACTCGGCCGGCGGCTCCGTCCTCAACAAGGATGGCAAGCCCAACCTGAACACCCCCGAGGCCAAAGCCGGCCTGGAAAACCTGGCGAAGGCCTACGCCGATGGCAACATCCCCAAGGAAGCCATCACCTACAAGGAAGAGGACAGCCGGCAGGCCTTCCAGAGCGGAAAGCTCCTGTTCCTGCGCAACTGGCCCTACGCCTTCAACCTGATCACCACTGAAGGCTCGTCCGCAGTGAAGGACAAGACGGGCCTGGCCGCCCTGCCCGGCAAGGACGGCCCCGGTGCCTCCTCGCTTGGCGGACACAACCTCGCCGTCAGCGTCTACTCCAAGAACAAGGCCACCGCGCTGGACTTCCTGAAGTTCATGACCTCCGAGGAAACTGAGAAGTTCTACGCTACCCAGGGTTCGCTGGCTCCGGTGCTTGGTTCGCTCTATGAGGACAAGGAACTGGTTGCCAAGCTGCCCTACCTGCCGGTCCTGAAGACGTCCATCGAGAACGCCGTGCCGCGTCCCGTAACACCGTTCTACCCGGCGGTCACCAAAGCAATCCAAGACAACGCATACCCGGCAATCAAGGGAGAAAAGTCAGTGGAAAGCGCACTCTCTGACATGCAGAAGTCCATCGAATCCGCTGGTGCGGGATCGTAGTTCTGCCATGGCAACCGAACTAGGCCCGACGCCGGTCAAGTCACCGGCGTCGGGCGGTACCCCCGTCCATCACGCCCCCAAAGGCGTAGGGGAGGACAACAGGATCGCAAGCCAGGGGCGCTGGGCTTCCTGGCTGCTCGCCCCCACCATCGTGGCCCTCGCGGTGGTGATTGTTTACCCGATCATCAGCGCCATCGTCATGTCCTTCCAGAAGGACGCCGGCCTGGACCCCGCTACCGGCCTCTTCACCCAGGGCGGCCCGGCAGGCATCCAGAACTACGTGAACTGGCTGGCGCAGCAGTGTGCAGCACCAAACGGCGGAACCGTCGCCTGTCCCCCCGGCACCTTGGGCGGCCAGTTCTGGTCTGCCACGGCCACTACCTTCTTCTTCACGGTAGTGACGGTGGCACTGGAGACTGTCCTGGGCTTCTGGATGGCCATGATCATGGCCCGGACGTTCCGCGGACGCAGCCTGGTCCGTGCAGCCGTCCTGGTGCCCTGGGCCATCCCCACCGCCGTTACGGCCAAGCTTTGGTTCTTCATCTTCGCGTTCGAAGGCATCGCCAACAAGCTGTTCAACACCACCATCCTGTGGACGGGCAGCGAGTGGCCGGCCAAATGGGCCGTGATCATTGCGGACGTCTGGAAGACCACGCCGTTCATGGCGCTGCTGATCCTCGCCGGTCTCCAAATGATTCCGGCGGAAGTCTATGAAGCCGCCAAAGTGGACGGCGCCACTGCCTGGCAGCGGTTCCGGCTGATCACCCTGCCGCTGGTAAAGCCGGCGCTGATGGTGGCCATCCTGTTCCGTACCTTGGATGCGCTGCGCATGTTCGACCTGCCCTACATCCTCACCGGCGGCGCGAACAATACGACCACCTTGTCCATCCTGGTGATTAACCAGATCAGGCAAGGCTTCAACTCGGCAGCTGCACTGTCCACCATTACCTTCATCATCATCTTCCTCGTCGCCTTCATCTTCGTTCGCTTCCTCGGGGCGAACGTGGTTGAACAGAGCGGCGCCACAGGAAAGGGGAAGAAATGACCACGGCAACAGCAGACGCCTCTGCGCTGCGCGCCCGGCAGGACAAGGGCCGCAAGGCTGCGCAGAACCGTGAGAAGTGGGCCCAGGGACGCACCTACCTCAGCGCAGCAATCATCCTGCTCTGGTGCCTGGCTCCGGCGTACTGGATGGTGGTCACGGCGTTCCGCGATGTGGGGTTCACCTACGACACCTCGATCCTGCCCACGCATGTCACCCTGGACAACTTCAAAACGGCGTTTGATACGTCCTTCGGGAACCGGTTTGGCCAAGCGCTGCTGAACAGTGTGTTTATCGGCGGCGTGGTGACCATCGTGTCCCTGTTGATCGGTGTGTTCGCGGCCTACGCGCTGGCCCGGCTGAACTTCAGAGGCAAGTTCCTGGTGCTCGGGTTCATCCTTGGGGCTTCCATGTTCCCCGGCGTTGCCCTGATCACCCCGCTCTTCCAGCTGTTCACCAACATCGGCTGGATGGGCACGTACCAGGCGCTGATCATTCCGAACATCTCCTTCGTGCTCCCGCTGACGGTCTACACCATGACCTCGTTCTTCCGGGAAATGCCGTGGGAGCTTGAAGAATCGGCCCGCGTGGACGGCTGCACGCAGGGGCAGGCCTTCCGGAAGGTCATCATGCCCTTGGCGGCACCGGCTATCTTCACCACGGCAATCCTGGCCTTCATTTCCTCGTGGAACGAGTTCCTGATCGCCAGCCAGCTGTCCAGTGACGCAACCCAACCGGTGACGGTGGCTATCGCCAACTTCGCCGGCGCCCAGCCCAACCAGATCCCCTACACGGCCATCATGGCCGCAGGCACCATCGTCACCATCCCGCTGGTGATCCTGGTGCTGGTCTTCCAGCGCAAGATTGTCGCCGGCCTCACGGCAGGTGCAGTCAAGTGACGGACAACGGTTCCCGCCCCCGCACTCCGGGGGCGGGAAACCGCAGCCGGCTGGTCCGATCGGGCGAGGACTTCGACATCATCATCGGCTTCCTCGCGTTCTGGGCACTGGTCCTGCTGGTGGTCACCGTGTGGATGGAAGTTACCGCCCAACCGGCCCTTGGCTGGGCGCTGGGCCTGCTGGCAACACTGCTGGCGCTGTATGGCATGGTGCGGCTGCGCAGGAAGCTGCCGGCCCGCAGGTAGGCGTTGACGCGCGCATCCGCCTTCGCGGCAACTGCGTGGATTTGCGCTGTCTAAGTTTTCATTCCCTGGCCGCGCAATGGAAAAATACAGGGCCAGGGTACACGCAGGGCCGGCTGGCTCTACGCCGAAAAGGAGTTACAGAGGGGACACGGTGGCACGGACAACGGAAAGGTCCCAGCGGGGCGGCCATAACGGCGTCAGCATCGAGGACGTTGCGGCGGCCGCCGGAGTCTCCACAGCCACCGTCTCCCGCGCAGTCCGTGGACTGCCGCGGGTTTCGCCCGCCACCCGGGAAAAGATCCTGGAAGTGGCCGGGAATCTCGGCTACGTGGCATCCTCCTCAGCCTCGGGGCTGGCCACCGGACGGACCAAGACCATCGGCGTCCTGGCTCCGTTCGTGAGCCGCTGGTTCTTTTCCAAAGCCATCGAGGGTGCTGACCGCGAACTGCATGCCCGCCACTACAACCTTTCGCTGTTCAACCTCGGCGGCCACGGCAGCAACCGGGAGCGGCTGTTCAGCAAGACCATGGTCTACAAGCAGATTGACGCCCTGCTGGTCCTTTGTATGGCGCTCACCCATGAAGAGATCGAGCACTTGCAGAAGATCGATATCCCGCTGGTTGTGGTGGGAGGGCATGTGGAGGAATGCCCCTACATTGGCATCGATGACTACGCCGCTGCCTCCACCGCCGTCCGGCACCTTATCGACCTGGGGCACCGGGACATCGCCCTGCTGCATGGCGACGACGAGACCGACCTGAATTTCGACGTCCCCCGGGTCCGCATCCTGGCGTTCAAGGACGTCATGGCGGCGGCCGGCCTGCCGACGCGGCCGGAATGGGACGAATGGGGAGACTTCACCGTCCGCAGCGGCCAGGAGGCCTTCCGCCGGTTGTGGTCCCGGCCCGGGCAGAAGCCCACGGCGATCTTCTGCGCTTCGGACGAGATGGCCATGGGAGTGATCTTCGAAGCCAACCACGCCGGCGTCAGTGTTCCGGGCGACCTGTCAGTGGTGGGTATCGACAACCACGACTTCGCAGAAGCCATGGGCCTCACCACCGTGGGCCAACGGCCGGACGAGCAGGCCGAACTGGCCACCAAGATGCTGCTCGACGAACTGGATGGCCAGGCAGGAGCTGTCCGCTCCGCGGTGGCACCCCATGAACTGATTGTCCGGCGCACCACGGCGCCGCCGCAAAACCTCTAACAGCCCACGACCTGTACGGGCACTGCACCTCTAACAGCCAGGGAACCGTTATGAGGCGCGGGCCAGCTGCCGGATGGGGATCCAGCGCGAGGCAAGCCGCCGGTAGGCCGCTGCAGCGCCGGTCATGTCACCCTCCGCCAGGCACTCGATGCCCAGCCTGATATCCATCGGCGACTCGTCCGGGTAGACCTTGTCCGCCACTGCGCCGTAGTCCAGCTCCACCATGGAGTTCACGTGGAACAGCTCAAGCCATTCCGTCAGTTGGGCCAGGTCGTCAAGCATGTCCAGGTCCGGGGCGGCGAGGGCCAGGTTGGCCACGGCATAGCGGGCCCGTTCCAGGGCTTCGGTGATGGGCGTCCAAACCCGAACGGTGAGGATCCGCCCGCCGGCTTCCACCACATCCTTGCGGTCGGATTCGGCGAACAGTGAGAACCAGCTGAACGGGATGCCCCACGTTGACGCCCGCGTGTGCACCCGGACGGAACCGTCCCTGGCCTTCACCAGGTCGATCCGCTCCTGGTGCCGGTCCCGCTGTTCCTCCGGGATCAGCAGCTCGGCCAACGGACCGTGGATGCCTTCCATCAGGGCATTGGCTGCCAGGCCAGCGCGCAGGACCAACTGGCTGGGACAGTACAGCAGGACGGGCTCGGAGTCGGCGTCAGCGCCGTCGTCGGCCGTTCCGCCTTCCGGTGACGGCGCCGTGGTGACGCGGACCAGGTCGGTGCGTCCGGTGGGGAAGGGGTCCCCGCCGGAGCGGGTGATGCGTCCCAGCGAAGCCAGCAGTTCAGCGTTTTCGACGGCGGCGCGCGAGACTGCCTGCGCCCCGGCTGCCTCGATGGCCGGGCGTTGTTCCTCCGGAAAGGCTTCCACGGGTTCGTAGACGCGCAGGGTGGAGGAGAAAGGCAGGCCGGCCTGGCCCCGGTAGAGGTTTCCCGTCATTGCGGTCTCCTTGCATGGGTCCAGGCCACGGTCATCAGTCCGCCAGTTCCACCAGCACGGGCGCGTGGTCGGAAGCGCCCTTGCCCTTGCGTTCCTCGCGGTCGATTGCGGCGCCGGTGACGCGGGCTGCCAGGGCGGGGGAGGCCAGGACGAAGTCGATCCGCATGCCCTCCTTTTTGGGGAACCGGAGTTGGGTGTAGTCCCAGTAGGTGTAGACGCCGGGGCCGGGGGTATAGGGCCGCACCACGTCCGTGTAGCCGGCGGTTTCGAATGCGTGGAACGCCTCCCGCTCGGGCGGGCTGACGTGGGTGGACCGGTTGTTGATAAACAGGTCGATGTCCCAGACGTCCTCGTCGAAGGGTGCGATGTTCCAGTCGCCCATCAGGGCCACCTGAGCCTGGGGATCGTCCGTGATCAGGGCCTGGGCGTGGGTCTTGAGGCTTTCCAGCCACTTCAGCTTGTACGGCATGTGCTCATCGTCCAGGGATCGGCCGTTGGGGACGTAAAGGCTCCAGACGCGGATGCCGCCGCACGTGGCCGCCATGGCCCGGGCTTCCTGCACGGGATCCTTGCCGGCCTTGCCGAACGACGGTTGGTCCAGGAATGTCCGCTCCACGTCCTCGAGCCCCACCCGGGAGGCGATGGCCACGCCGTTCCACTGGTTGACGCCGAAGTGGGCCACCTCGTAACCCATTCGCTCAAAGAGTTCCCAGGGGAAGTTGTCGTCCTTGCACTTGGTCTCCTGGATGGCCAGGACGTCGCAGTCGCTGCGCTGCAGCCACGCTTCGACGCGGTCGGCGCGGGCACGGAGCGAGTTCACATTCCAGGTAGCTATCTTCACGGTTCCTAACTTACCTTGGCAGCTGCACGCGGGGTAAAGCCTTCGCCGGCCCCGCCCCATGGTGCCCGTACGGTTGGTTACGGACCGGAAGGGGCGGGTATATTCGCCAACAGAATGACTTGGATCACTCATCCGGCCACCATGCGAAGGAGCACCCAGCCCATGACGGCAGCCACGGGGAATACAACGGACAGCACGGCAGGCAACGGGGGAGCGGACGTACTTTTTGAACGGCGCGGCAGGCTGGGGGTGGCAATCCTCAACCGGCCCCGGGCGGTCAACGCGCTCACCGCGGAAATGGTGGACCTGCTGCTGCGCCAACTCACCACCTGGGCAGGGGACGACGGCGTGGCCACCGTCCTGGTGCAGGGCGCCGGGGAGCGGGGCCTGTGCGCGGGCGGAGACATCGTGGCCATCTACCAGGACATGCTGCAAGGTGGAAACGCGACGGCGGGTTTCTGGCAAACCGAGTACCGCCTGAACTCCCTGATCTCCAGGTACCCCAAGCCATACGTTGCGCTGATGGACGGCCTGGTCCTCGGCGGCGGGGTTGGTGTCTCGGCGCACGGGAACGTCCGGGTCGTCACGGAGCGGACCAGGATGGGGATGCCGGAAACCACCATCGGGTTTGCCCCCGACGTCGGCGGGACCTTCCTGCTCTCCCACGCACCGGGAGAAACGGGAACCCACGCGGCCCTCACAGGCGCACACCTGGGCGCCGGAGATGCCCTGTTCCTGGGCCTTGCAGACCACTACGTTCCGTCATCCTCGGTGCCCAGCCTGATGGCGGCGCTGGAAACCGAAAGCCCGGAAGACGCCGTCGCACGTTACGCCGGGCAACCCCCTGCCTCGGTGCTTGCCGGCCAGCGGGAATGGATTGATGCCTGTTACGACTCGGACGATGCCGGGGACATTGTCGCCCGTCTCCGCGCGTGGACCGGGCCCGGGCAGGACGATGCCACGGCGGCTGCAGACACCATCGAGGCCAAATCGCCGACGTCGGTCAAGGTCACCCTGGCGTCCCTGCGCCGCGCTTCAAGCCTGACCCTCGATGAAGTGCTGGCCCAGGAGTACCGGGTAGGAATCCGCTTTCTGGGAGGACCAGATTTCCGTGAGGGAATCCGGGCCCAGGTGGTGGACAAGGACCGGAACCCGCAGTGGAAACCGGCCACCCTCGCCGAGGTGCTTCCGCAGGATGTGGACCGGTTCTTCCAGCCGCTGGACGGTGGGGAACTGGACCTGCAGGTGAAGGCGACGGACCATGCCTGACACACGCCGCGTTGCTTTCCTGGGGCTGGGGCACATGGGGAACCCGATGGCCATAAACCTGATCAGGGCCGGTTACCGGTTGACCGGCTTTGATGTGGTGCCGGCGGCACTGGAAGCGGCGCAGGCCCAGGGCGTTCCAGTGGCAGGATCGACCATTGACGCCTTGGCTGGCGCCGATGTGGTCCTGACAATGTTTCCCAGCGGCAGACACGTCCTGGACGCTTACCGGGGCGCCAGTGGGGGACCTGGCCTGCTGGCAGCAGCACAGCCGGGAACCATGTTCCTGGATTGCTCCACCATCAACGTGGATGAGGCCCGCGAAGCTGCCCGCCTGGCTATCGAAGCAGGCCACCGATCCGTCGACGCCCCCGTTTCCGGCGGTGTGGTGGGGGCCGAGGCCGGCACCCTGACCTTCATGGCCGGCGGAGACGACGCGGACTTCGAGGCCGTGCGGCCCCTGCTGGAGGTCATGGGCAAGCGGGTGGTGCACTGCGGCGGACACGGCGCCGGCCAAGCCGCCAAAATCTGCAACAACCTGATCCTGGGCGTCTCCATGATCGCGGTCAGTGAGGCCTTCGTCCTCGGCGAGAAGCTGGGCCTGACCCATCAGGCGCTGTTCGACGTCGCTTCCGCCGCGTCCGGCCAGTGCTGGGCGCTGACCACCAACTGCCCGGTGCCGGGACCGGTCCCCGCCAGCCCTGCCAACCGGGACTACCAGCCGGGCTTTGCTTCAGCACTGATGGCCAAGGACCTAAACCTCGCGGTCAACGCCCTTAACGGCACGGGGGTGGCGGGGGAAATGGGGGCGCTCGCCGCCCATATCTACGATAGGTTTGCCGCGGAGGGCGGCGCAGGCCGTGACTTTTCCGCCATCATCACCGAGATCCGCCGGGCATCCGGCAAGCCTGCCCGGGACGCGGTAGCCGGGGAGCATTCCCCCGGGGAGTCGCCCGGCAGGCACAGTACAACAGCACACGACGACGGGAGTCCCGAATGACGGAGTACGCCAACATCCTGGTGGAGCAGCAAGGCAGGGTAGGGCTGGTGACGCTCAACAGGCCCTCCGCGCTGAACGCGCTGAACAAAGCCACCATGGAAGAGTTGGTGGCAGCCGTCACCGCCATGGACTCCGATCCGGGCGTGGGGGCGGTAGTGATCACGGGCTCGGGCAAGGCCTTCGCCGCGGGAGCCGACATCAAGGAGATGGCGGACCAGAGCTACATGGACATGTACCTGGCTGACTGGTTCCGGGGCTGGGAGGACTTCGCCCGGCTGCGGATTCCCACCATCGCCGCAGTGTCGGGCTTTGCCCTGGGCGGCGGCTGCGAACTGGCCATGATGTGCGACCTCATCATTGCCGGCGACAATGCGAAATTCGGGCAGCCCGAAATCAACCTGGGCGTCCTCCCGGGCATGGGCGGGTCCCAGCGGCTCACCCGGGCTGTGGGCAAGGCCAAGGCCATGGACATGATCCTCACCGGCAGGTTCATAGACGCCGAGGAAGCGGACCGGTGCGGGCTGGTGTCGCGCGTGGTTCCGGCGGCGGACGTGGTGTCCGAGGCACTCACGGTGGCCGGGGTGATAGCCGGCAAATCCAAGCCAGCGGCGATGGCAGCCGTGGAAGCCGTCAATGCGGCCTTCGAAACCGGCCTGGCCCAAGGAGTCCAGTTCGAACGGCGGCTCTTCCATTCCCTGTTCGCCACCGAGGACCAAAAGGAAGGCATGGCGGCGTTCACCGAGAAGCGCCAGCCCGAGTTCAAGCACCGGTAGTGTGGACAACCATGACCGGTGCAGCCAGCCCCACGGAGGGGCTTACGGGACTCGTGGGCTTTGCGGCGAGGGCCATTGATACCCTGGGCGAGTGGGGCGTTGGCGCCTTTACGCTCGCCGAGACTGTGGTGCCGCCGATCCCCAGCGAGGTGATACTCCCGTTGGCGGGCTACCTCGCCAAGCAGGGCTCCCTGAACCTCTTCCTCGTCTTCGCCACCAGCACCCTTGGTGCGTACCTGGGGGCATTATTGCTCTACTGGCTGGGCGCCAAACTGGGTTTGGACAGATCCATCCGATGGTTGTCCAAGCTGCCGCTGGTGGACCGGGAGGACTTTGAGCACGCGGCGGGCTGGTTCCGCCGCCACGGCAGGTCCTCCATCTTCTTCGGCCGCCTGCTGCCCGGGGTACGCAGCCTCATTTCCCTGCCGGCGGGAGCGGCAGCCATGCCCGTGGGAACCTTCAGCCTCTTCACCCTCGCCGGCAGCGGCCTCTGGAACGGCGCCCTCATCGGCCTGGGCTACCTTTTGGGCACTCAGTACAGGCTCATCGAGGAGTACTCGCACTACCTCAACTACGCCGTCTACGCCGCGCTGGCCGTTGCCGTGGTCCTGCTCGTCGTCCGGCGGACCAAACGCGCCAAGGCCAGGCGCTGACAACTGGCGTCTGAAAGGTTGTCAGCGACTGGGGCCTCTCGGTACCATCGCACTGGTAAGCATACTTAGTGTTGATGGCCGTGTCTGCGGGGGCACGGAACGGAGTCGGGATGCGGGTCAAAAAGGCAGTTGTGGTCATCACCGGAGCCTCAAGCGGCATCGGCCGTGCAACGGCGCTGGCCTTCGCGGACAAGGGTGCCCGGCTGGTCCTCGCCGCACGAAGCGCCGCTGCCCTGGAAAGCCTGGCTCATGAGGTGAGGAGGCGGGGAGGCAAGGCCATTGCCGTCCCGACGGATGTCACGGACGCCGCAAGCGTTGAAGCACTTGCGGACCGGGCCGTGAAGGAGTTTGGGCGGCTGGACATCTGGGTGAACAACGCCGCCGTCGGAGTTTTTGGCCGCCTCACCGATATTCCTCTTGCAGACATCAGGCGCGTGCTGGACGTCAACATCGGGGGCTACATCCATGGTGCCCGCGCCGCGCTGCCCCGGCTTCGTGCACAGGGATCAGGGGTGCTGATCAACGTCGCATCCATCGTGGGCGAGAAATCCCAGCCCTACACGGCCGCGTACTCCATGTCCAAAGCTGCGGTGCGGGCCCTGAGCGTCAGCATCCGGTCCGAACTGCGGCTGGACGGAGTGCGGAAAGTGAAGGTCTGCACGGTGCTGCCCGCGGCCATCGACACGCCCTTCTTCCAACATGCGGCAAACTACACCGGACGGAAAGTGGTAGCGATGCCGCCGGTCTACACCCCGGAACGCGTGGCAGGAACCATCGTCAGCCTGGCCGCCAAGCCCCGGCGCGAGGCAGTGGTGGGCCCCGCCGGACGGCTGATGGTCCTTCAGCACAAGCTCACGCCGGCCAAGGTGGAAGCCGCCATGGCCGCGCAGGTGGATAAGACCCACTTGTCACGGAAGAAGCCGGCAGCTGCCACGACGGGAACCCTCTACGAGCCGTCAGGCCACAGCCGCAAGGCTTCAGTCAGCGGCGGCTGGCAGGGGAGGCGGCGGACGGCGCGGCGCAGGATGGTGGCCGCAGGCACGGTGGCGGGGGCCGTCGTCGTGCTTTGGAGCCGGAGGCAGCTGACGCACCCCGCAGCCTGAACCCTGCAATGGCCGGCAGGCGCCAGCGGAGTCACCTGGCGTGCCGGTCCCGGGGTGTACGGTGCCTGGCCTGGGCAACCAGGCGCGTGAACGCAAAAACAAAGATTGCCTCGAACAGCAGCATGAGGCCCATCAGCAGCCACTGCTGCCGGGTGATGAAGACTATGCACCCGGTCAAGGCCAGGATGGTTCCCAGGGCGAGCGCGTAAACGGCGAAGCCGACCGCAACCCGCGCGCTGCGTACGCCGGTCCGGAACCCGAACCCGTGCGGCTCCCCGCCGGGCTGGCCGGGGACGCGGTCCTGCGCGGCAGGTCCGAGGGAGTCGAACTCCTCCCACGGATCCCGGTCCTGGTCCTGTCCCGTCATGCCCCCATTATCCCAAACTGTAGAAGCGGAGGGGGGGCTGGGCAGCCAAGGCGGTGCATGAAAACAGCGGCCGCTCCACCCTGGGGTGGAGGGGCCGCTGAATGGGGTCCCGGCAGCTGCCGGAGGCCGCCGAAGACTTAGAGCGGGCGGATATTCTCTGCCTGCGGGCCCTTGGGGCCCTGGGTCACATCGAATTCGACCTTCTGGTTCTCGTCCAGGGAGCGGTAACCGCTGGTGGCGATTGCCGAGTAGTGGGCGAAAACGTCAGCGGACCCGTCATCGGGGGCAATGAAGCCAAAACCCTTTTCGGCGTTGAACCATTTAACTGTGCCTGTTGCCATGGCTGCATTCCTTCATGTGACTCTGATTCTCTCCCCGGGGATCGTCCCGGAGTGCGCGGGAGGTAATCCCCCACTGTCCCCAAACGTACGGGGCGGAGGGCCTGGGTGCAAGGGTATTCGCGATAAAGCCACCTCAACGCATGCCTTCGCGGCGGATTGCGGTGGCAATGGCTGCCGCCCGGGTATCAACTCCAAGCTTGGCGTAGATGTGTGCCAGATGGGTTTTTACCGTGGCCTCGGAGATGAAAAGCCGGCGGCCCAGTTCGCGGTTGCTGAGCCCCTCGGTGAGCAGGCTCAGCAGCTCGGCTTCGCGCGGTGTCAGGACTTCGTCCGGGTTGCGGAGCTGCTGAAACAACCGGGATGCCACCGGCGGGCTCATGACGCTTTTGCCTTGGACGGCGCCCCGAATGGCGGCGAAGATTTCTTCCGGGGCAGCATCCTTCAACAGGTAACCCATCGCGCCGGCGTCCACTGCACGGACAATGTCGGCGTCGGAATCGTAGGTGGTGAACACCAGGATGGCCTGCCGGCCGTTAAGGTCCCTGATCCGCCTGATCGCTTCGAGCCCGTCCATGCCCGGCCCCATGGCCAGGTCCATCACCACCACGGCGGGGGAGTGGATCTGGGCCAGCTGCACGGCTGCCTCGCCGGACGCAGCCTCACCCACCACCTCGATGTCGGGCTGGGTGGACAGCAGCGCGCGCAGGCCGCTCCTCACCACCAGATGGTCGTCCACCAGCAGGACCGTGATGGTGCTCATCTGCCTCCTTCCACCGGCAGTTGCGCCGCCACTATGGTTCCTTCGCCCGGGGCACTTTGCACCGAGAAGCTTCCACCCAGCTGCTCTGCCCGCTGCCGCATGGCCCGCAGGCCGTACCCTCCTGCATTCGATGGCGGAGTTGCCGCTGACGGATCAAAGCCGGCGCCGTCGTCGTAGATATCCAAAGTGACGGAGTCCGGCAGGAAGCCCACGGTCACCGCTGCTGTCCTGGCGTCCGCATGGAGCGCAATGTTTGACGCTGCGCTTTGCGCCACCCGAAGCAAGCCGTGGCGGACCTCTGGTGGGACTTGCCGTGGCTCGCCCGTCACCAGCAGGGTGGCTCCGGGCACGTACTGCCGGGCGGCGAGGCACAGTGCGTCCGGCAGGGGTGTCGCGTCAATTCCCGGTGAGGCCAGGTCGTGCACCAGGCTGCGGGTCTCGGACAGGTTGATGCGCAGCAGGGCGGTGGCCTGCCTGAGATCCGCCTGTGCGCCAGGGGCAGGCCAGGAACGGTCCGCCGCTTCGAGCAGGAGCAGGCTGCTGGCCAGGCCCTGGGTGACGATGTCGTGGATTTCCCGGGACACGCGCTCACGCTCGGCGATGGTGCCGGCCCGACGCTCGCTGGCCGCCAGCTGGTCCTGGGCGAGCGAAACCTCGGCGTTGAGGCGCCGCTGCTCCTCCGCATCGTGTTGGATACGGTCGTACACCAGTGTGAGCATGAGGCCCACCGCAACCGGCCCCAGAAGCATCGCCAGATCGGTGCCACCGCTCAACCTGAAGAGGCCTGCCGCCGTAGCAGCCGCCGTTGTCCCCGCCGCAACGTACGCAGCCGTTCCGGCAAGGGCACTGCGGCACAGAAAGAAGAGCGCGAACGAGCACCAGGCGAAGCTCGGTGCCGCACCACCAGCACCGCCCATACAGCCACCAGGGTGAACATCCACGGCAGCCCTGGCCTGCCCCGCCTGGCCAGGACTGCGACGGCGGCATACAGCAGGCTTGCCGCGGCCGCCAGGCCCAGGACCAGCAGGTTATCCGCGGGCTGTGACGCATGATGTACCTGACCAGGGATGCAACCAGGAGCACCGCGAACCCGAGGTGCACCGCTGTACCGATGCTGCCCAGGCTGGTGCCGGCGGCACGGTGGGGCCGGACCCCTTGCCCGATGTCTTCAGCAGGCGTGGCGGTGGGAACTCCGGTAGGCATGGGACGCCGCCTGTTCTTCGTGGTGGGAACGCTGTCTCCATGCTATTGCCCCCGCCCCTGCTGGTCCTCAGCCTTTTGGCTGATACGGCTGGCCTTTGGTCTGAACGGGAAGCAGCCCAAGGCCCGATGGCAGGCGACGCCGCCCCCGGAAGGATTGATGCGTATCCTCCAGCCAATCCGATCCCAGGGAGTCACCGTGAAGAAGTCCCACAAAGTATTCGCCGCCGCAGCAGCAGGCGCGCTCGTCCTGACCGCAGGGGCCACGGCGGCCGCCAACGCCGGGCCGGGACCCGCGCCCGCGGCCGTTCCCGCCGTCGACGTCCAGCCTGCGCCCGGGATTGTTGTCCAGCAGAACCGTATTTCCGTTGGCGCCTCCTTCACCGCGGTGAACGCCGCCCTCGCCAAATGCCAGGCGGATAAGCTCCCGTTTGTCACCGTGGCCCTCGTGGACCGGTTCGGCACCATCCAGGCCCTGCTCCGGGGGGACAACGCGGCGGAGCACACCATCGAAGCCGCAAAGCAGAAGGCATACACCGCCGCGGCGTTCGGTGCGCCCACGAGCGAACTGGCCAAGCGGATCAATGGGAACGGCCCGTCCATCACAGACCTGCCAGGCACCCTGTTCCTGGCGGGAGGTGTCCCGCTGAAGGTCAACGGAGTTTCGGTGGCCGGCATCGGCGTCGGTGGTGCTCCCGATGGCGCGTTGGATGAAGCCTGCGCCACCGCCGGCGCGGAAGCCATCGCTGGCGCAGGGAAGTAGGCTGCAGGAAAGTAGGCTGCAGGGATGCGGCAGTTCAGGCGGAAGTCAATCGCAGCCTTCCGCCTGACCCGCCCCTTCCCATGCCGAGTCGGGGCACTTTGGCGCGGACACGCCGTCGTAATTCCCCGGACGGCCGGTGTACCGCATCAAAGTGCCCCGCGACGGGCGGATATCCCCAGCTAGACGGCTTCGAGGATGCTGACGTAGTTGGCGATACCCGCGCCGCCCATGTTCTGCACGGCTGCCCGCCGTGGAGCCGCCAGCTGCATGTCGCCGGCGGTCCCCGTGAGCTGCATGGCTGCCAGGACATGCTGGGATACCCCGGTTGCGCCAACCGGGTGGCCCTTGGATTTGAGGCCGCCGGACACGTTGACGGGCAGCTTTCCGTCCTTGAAAACCCAGCCTTCCTCCAGCGCACGGGCGCCCTGGCCGGGTTCTGCCAGGCCCATGGCCTCATACATCAGCAGTTCGGCGATCGTGAAGCAGTCGTGGACCTCTGCGAGGTCCAGGTCATGGATGCCAACACCGGCCATCGCCAGGGCGCGCTGCCAAGAAACCCGGGTGGCTTCGAAGGCGGTGGGGTCCCGGCGGGCGGCAGGGAAGAAGTCATTCGCCTGGCCAAAGCCGGCGAGCCGCACGGCAGGGTTGGTGCCGCCGGTGGCGGACGTAGAGAGGACGACGGCGGCAGCGCCGTCGGACACGGGGGAGCAGTCGGTGCGGCGCAGGGGATCGGCCACCATGGGATTCTTGTCCGAAACAGTCCGGCAGAACTCCTCGCCAAGGTCCTTCCGAAGCTGCGCGTACGGGTTGTCCACGCCGTTGCGGTGGTTCTTGGCAGCGATACTGCCCAGGACGTCGCCCAGTTTCCCGTCGGTGTCGTAACGCTTCTCGTAGTGCTTCGCGACCTCCGCGAAGAGGCCGGTAAAACCTGTGGTGGAGGGCTTGCCGGCCATGTCGTAGTCCGCGCCCAGCAGTCCGGCGCCCACCACGTCGGCGCCGGCGTGGGTCATCTTCTCCGCGCCAATGACCAGGACAGTCTTTGCTGTGCCGGCAAGGAGGGACTTGGTGCCCTGCTGGAACGCGGCTGAACCCGAGGCGCAGGCGTTCTCCACCCGGGTGGCGGGGACGTTGGCCAGGTCCGGTGAGACCTGCAGCGCCAGCGAGGACGGGAACGCCAGTGGCATCATGCCGGAGTTGAACTGGCCCACGTAGACTTCGTCGATCTGGCCGGGCTCAATCCCGGCGGTGCTGATGGCCTCGGTAGCCACCTGCACGATCAGGGACTCCAGGGTTTCCTCCGTCAGCTTGCCAAACCGGCTGTGGCCCCAGCCGGTAAGCAGGACATCCTTGCCGAATTGTTCCTTGAGGCTCATGCCGCCACTTCCTTCTCATCGAGCCGGACTTCGAAGCCGGCTTCGGTCTTTTCCCGGATCTCCTCTACCGTGACCCCCGGAGCCAGCCGGGTCAGCGTGAGCTGCCGCCCGCCGTCGTCCGTCTTGTTCAGGTCGAAGACGGCGAGGTCGCTGATGATCCTGTCCACGCAGCTGAGCCCGGTCAGCGGAAGCGTGCATTCGCGCACGATCTTGGCCGTGCCATCCTTGGCGTTGTGTTCGGTGAGGACCACGACGCGCGGGGTGCCGGCCACCAGGTCCATGGCACCGCCCATGCCCTTGACCATCTTGCCCGGGATGGTCCAGTTGGCCAGGTCGCCGTTTCCGGAGACCTGCATGGCGCCCAGGATGGCCACCTTGACGTGCCCGCCGCGGATCATGCCGAAGGAGGTGGCCGAGTCGAAGATGCTCCCGCCGGGCAGGACCGTGACGGTTTGCTTGCCGGCGTTGATCAGGTCAGCGTCCTCCTCGCCCTCAAAGGGAAAGGGGCCCATGCCCAACAGGCCGTTCTCGCTCTGCAGCACCACCCGCACGCCCTCGGGCAGGTTGTTGGCCACCAGCGTGGGGATGCCGATTCCCAGGTTCACGTAGTCGCCGTCGTTCAGTTCCTCCGCCGCGATGGCGGCCATTTCATCCCTGGTCCATCCCATGGGGTTTCTCCTTAGTCTTGTTAGCTGTACTCAGTTGGGTATTACCGGTGGCACGAACTCGAACGTCATCCCCAGCAGCCAGGCCAGCAGCAGGACCACCGGAAGGTGGAAGAGGAACTGCTGGAAGGTGAAGCCCACCAGGTCCCGGGCGCGCAGGCCCAGGACGGCCAGCAGCGGCAGCATGAAGAACGGGTTGATGAGGTTGGGCAGCGCCTCGGCCATGTTGTAGATCTGTACGGTCCAGCCGAGGTTCATGTTCACGTCCGTGGCGGACTGCATGACGTAGGGTGCCTCCACCAGCCACTTTCCGCCGCCGGAGGGGACGAACATCCCCAAGAGGGCGGTGTAGATGGCGATGATGACGGCGAATGCCCCGTTGCCGCCGATGCTGGTGAAGAAGTGGGCCAGGTGTTCTGACACCGAGAGGCCGCCGGCGCCGGTGGCTTTGGTCAGGATGGCGGCCATTGCCGCGTAGAGCGGGAACTGCACCAGGATTCCTGCAGTGGCGGGGACGGCTTTGGTCACTGACTGGAGGAACTTGCGCGGCGTTCCGTGCAGCACCAGTCCCAGCATCAGGAAGACCAGCAGGTATCCGTTGAGTGAACTGACAACGCTCAGGATGGGCAGGGTGAGCAGCTGGGACACCAGCCAGCCCAGGGTCAGCACGCCGGCCAGGATGGGCAGGACCCTGCTGTATTCGAGCCATTCGCCTGGCCGGGACTTTTCGGCCGGCGGTTCGGGCTGGTCATCAAGGTCGACGCCGAGGTCGGCTGCCGTTTTGACGCCGGCTCCCGTTGGGGCGGAGAAGTGCGCAATGACGGTGGTCAGCAGCATCAGGATGGCCAGGGTCAGCAGGGACTGCCAGGTGAAGATGGTGGTTCCGAAGTCCAGGACGCCGGTGATCTTCAGCAGCGCCGGCGGGATGGAGGCCTTGGTCGCCTGCAGCTGGGCGGCGGAGGAGGACATGCCCAGCGCCCAGACTGCGCCCAGCCCCATGAAGGCCGCGGCACCAAGGGCCCGATAATCGACATGCAGATCCGCCCGCCGGGCCACCGCGCGCGCCAGGAGCCCGCCAAAGATCAGGCTCAATCCCCAGTTGACGAAGGAAACGGACATGGACAGGACGGCTACGAAGCTGACGGCCGAACGTGCCGAGTTCGGAACTTGTGCCAGCCGCTCGATCAGCCGGGCCACCGGCGGGGACGTGGCCACAACGTAGCCGGTCAGCACCACCATGGCCATCTGCAGGGTGAAGGCGGTGAGGTCCCAGAACCCGTTGCCGAAGGAATCCACCACGGCTTTGGGTGAGGCGCCGATGGCCAGCGCCGCGATGGCCACCAGCAGTACGCCTGCCAGGGCAAAGATGTACGCGTCAGGGAACCACTTCTGTGTCCACCCGGCCAGCTTCTCAGCCATCCGGGCCAAGCCCTTCTGGCGGACATCCTGGTCGTTGAATTGCACGGCGGTCATGAGGGTGATTCTCTCCATCGAGTCGTGGTGTGGGGCGCGCGGCGCGCTTTAGACGGCGGTCAGGCCGGGATGAGCCCGGCGCGCTGCCGGACGGTCCGCTGCTCGATGTCCTTGACCCGGTCCGTTGCCTGCACCAGCCGCTGGACAAAGACGCCGGGCGTGACGATGAGGTTGGGGTCCAGTCGGCCGGACTCCACAATCACTTCCGCCTCGGCGACGGTGAGGATTCCGGCGGTCGCCACAACGGGGTTGAAGTTCCGGGCAGTGTAGCGGTAGGTCAGGTTGCCGTCCGTGTCCGCGGTGTGGGCGTGGACAAGTGCGACGTCGGCCCGGATGGCGCGCTCCTGGACGTACGTTTCGCCGTCGAACACCTCGTGCGGCTTGCCTTCTGCCACGAGGGTGCCCACGCCGGTCTTGGTGTAGAAGGCCGGGATACCGGCGCCGCCGGCGCGGAGCCGCTCGGCGAGGGTGCCCTGCGGGGTGAACTCCACCTCGAGCTTGCCGGCGAGGTACTGCTCGGCGAACAGCTTGTTTTCGCCGACATAGGAGGCGATCACCTTGTGGACCTGGCCTGCCTCGATCAGGATGCCCAGGCCCTTGCCGTCCACGCCCATGTTGTTGGACACCACGGTGAGGTCCCGGACACCGGAGTCCCGGACGGCTTCGATCAGGTCGGCGGGAATGCCGCTCAGGCCAAACCCGCCGACGGCGAGGGTGATGCCGTCCTGCAGGGCTCCTTCCAGGGCGGTGGCAGCAGAAGCCTGGAGTTTCTTCATGACGTCTCCTCGTTGAGCGCGGCGGTCGTCCACTAAGTGGACGCCTGGGATCTGAGTTTGGAGACTACGGGCGGTTGGCCGAGAGTGTCAAGAATCACTGGCTGCGGCCTTACAGTATGGACACTAGAATGAAAAGCATCCATATTGTGGACAACAAGGAGGATTGATGGCTGGCACGCCGGTACAGGGTGCCCAGGTGGTGGCGCGCGTTGCTGGGCTGCTGCGGCTGGTGGGCCGCAGCGCCGAAGGTATGCCGCTGGCAGGCCTGGTCCGCGAATCGGGCCTCACCCGACCCACGGTCCACCGGCTCCTGGCATCCCTCGCCGCGGAAGGCCTCCTGGACCACGACCCCGTGACGGGCAACTGGGTGCTGGGGCCGGAAATACTGCTGATGGGTTCGGTGGCTTCGGCGCGCTTTCCCATGGAGGACATTGCCCGGCCCAGCCTGCGCCGGCTGGCACAGGCAACGGGCGAGAGCGCCTTTTTCTCGATCCGCCGCGGGGCGGAGACGGTATGCCTGCTGCGTGAGGAAGGCACCTTCCCGGTCCGGTCCTTCGTCCTGCACGAGGGGGTGCGGTTCCCGCTGGGAGTAGCGTCGGCGGGGACGGCCATCCTGGCCTTCCTGCCGAAAGCCGAACAGGAGGAATTGCTGGGCCGCTGGAGCGAACACGCCGGCGCCTTCGCCGCGCACCACACTCCGCAGCTGGTGCGGGAAAACCTGGCCCGCACCCGGCTGGCCGGCTACTCGGTGAACCCCGGGCTGGTCCTGGAGGGCAGCTGGGGTATGGGCGCCGCGGTGTTCGACCGGTCCGGGAAGCCGGCCTGGGCGCTGTCCCTGACCGGCATCGAGCCTAGGTTTAAGCCCGAGCGGCAGGAGGAGCTGGGTGGCCTGCTGATGGCGGAGGCGCACCGGATTACCCAACAGTTGGGCGGGGGCGACGGCGGCCGGCGCACCCGCTGAGTCTTCCCAACTATGGCAGCGAACGACGACGGCGGGCCGCACTTTTTCGGCGCGGCCCGCCGTCGTACTCCCCAAAGGTGGTGAAAATTCAGTGCCGGGGGATGGTTACAGTCCCGCGCGGGGCTCCTCCGGGCCTTCTTCCTTCCACCAGGTGTCAAAGATGGTCACCGGCACCGTGCGCTTGTGGCGCGTGCGCAGGTACTTCTGCTCGATGGACTCGGCCACGGCGTCCGGAACCTCGCGGCCTTCAAGGTAGTCGTCGATCTGGTCGTAGCTGAGGCCCAGTTCGTCCTCGTCCGTGCGGCCCGGCCGGTCATCGAGCAGGTCGGCCGTGGGGACCTTCTCCCAGACCCGCGCCGGCGCTCCCAGCTCGGCCAGCAGGGCCCGGTTCTGCCGCTTGTTGAGGCCGAACAGGGGCAGGATGTCCGCGCCGCCGTCGCCGTACTTGGTGAAGAACCCCGTGACGGACTCGGCGCCGTGGTCCGTGCCGAGCACCAGGTAGTTGAACTCCCCGGCCAGCGCATACTGGGCGATCATCCGGGTGCGGGCCTTGGTGTTGCCCTTGTGGAAGTCGGAAATCTCCGAGCCCACGGTCTTCTCGAACTCGTCCTCGAAACCATCCACCGCCGCGGAGATGTTGAAGGTCCACTCCGTCTTGGCCTTGATGAAGTCCAGGGCCGCCTGGGCGTCTTCCTCGTCGTGCTGGACCCCGTAGGGCAGGCGGACGGCCACGAAGTTGGCCTCAACACCTTCAGCCTCGAGTTCATCCACTGCCAGCTGCGCAAGCTTCCCGGCAAGGGATGAATCCAGGCCGCCCGAGATGCCCAGGACAAAGCCCTTGGTGCCCGTGGCCTTGAGGTATTCCTTGAGGAACGTGACGCGTTTGCGCACCTCCCCTGCGGGATCGATCCGGGGCTGAACGCCCATTTCTTCAATGATCTTGGCCTGGAGTTCGCGCATGTGGTCCAGCCTAGCCAGCACTGTCAACAACCCTCAACTGTTCCAGGAAGGTCCCGTGCGGCGTAGCGTAATCGCATGGAGCGGACGGGGTGTGCCGTGGTGGGCGGCGGCCCGGCGGGAATGGTGCTGGGCCTGCTGCTGGCGCGGGCCGGAGTGAACGTGACGGTCATGGAGAAGCACCGTGACTTCCTGCGGGATTTCCGCGGCGACACGGTGCACGCGTCCACCGTCCGGCTGATCGACGAACTGGGTTTGGGGGCAGGATTCCGCAGCTTGCCGCAAAGCCGCCTGAGCAATGTCGCCGTCCCGGTGCCCGGCGCCGGACTGGTCACCCTTGCGGCCTTTGACTCCCTGAAGCCCCCGTACAACTACGTGGCCATGATGCCCCAGTGGGACTTCCTGGATTTCCTCGCCTCAGCAGCCGCCGAGGAACCAACGTTCACGCTGCTCATGGAGAGCGAGGCAACAGGTTTGGAGTTCGACGGCGGGCGGGTCACCGGAGTGCGCTACCGGGAGGTCGGTACTTCCAGTGAGCACGTCCTGCACGCGGACGTGGTGGTGGCGGCGGACGGCCGGCATTCGGTGCTGCGCCAGGCGGCGGGAATGCGCCCCCGGGAATACCCGGTGCCTTTTGACACCTGGTGGTTCAGGCTCCCGCGCCACGCCTCAGAAAGGGGCGAAGTGGCGGGAGTGGTGCCCTCGCTGGGTAACCGGGATGCCATGATTGCCCTCAACCGCACCAACTATTACCAGATGGGATACCTTGCCCCGAAGGGTTCTGATGCCAGGATCAGGGCTGACGGGGTGGACCGGTTCCGGCAGCGGGTGGCGGCTCTCCGCCCGGACCTTGCCGACCGCGTCGATTCCATCAGCAGCGTGGAGGACCTGCATTGGTTGGACGTGAAACTGAACCGACTGCGGCGCTGGTACGTGGACGGCTTCCTGTGCATTGGGGACGCCGCGCACGCGATGTCCCCAGCCGGAGGAGTGGGCATCAACCTCGCCATCCAGGATGCGGTGGCGGCAGCGGAGCGGCTGGCCCCGGACCTTCGTCGGGGTTATGTGCGCACCAAAACCCTGGCAGCCATCCAGCGCCGCCGCCGCATGCCCACGGTGGTGGTGCAGACCGTGCAGCGCATCATGCACCGGGTGGTGTTCGTTCCGCTCTTCGACGGGAAGCTGTCCGGCGACATGCTGGCCGGCAAGGGGTCGGGCGCCAGGTTCCTGATCCAGCGTGCGATCTTCTTTATCCTGCGCCACAACCCCGTAGTGAAGCGTCTCCTCCCGCGCGTCATCGCGTTCGGACCGCGACCGGAGCATGCGCCGGCCTTCGCGCGCCCGCTCACGGCCCGGCCACCCACTAAACTTGAAGCCATGACTTCGCCCACTGACACTGCGGTAGACACCGCAGCTGCCCGCGCCCGACTGCTCGAACTGATCAAGGAACTCGCCGTGGTCCGCGGCAAGGTGATCCTCTCCAGCGGGGCCGAGGCCGATTACTACATCGATCTTCGCCGCATCACGCTGCACCACGAGGCGTCCAAGCTGGTGGGCCAGGTCATGCTGGCGCTGGCGGACGACGCCGGGATCGACTTTGAGTGCGCCGGCGGGCTGACCATGGGCGCGGACCCCGTGGGCACCGCCGTGATGCACGCCGCCGCCGACGCCGGCCGCACCGTTGACGCGTTCGTGGTCCGCAAGGCGCAGAAGTCCTACGGCATGGGCCGCCAGGTTGAAGGCCCGTCCGTCGAGGGCCGCAAAGTGCTGGTCCTGGAGGACACCTCCACCACGGGCGGGTCCGCGCTGACGGCGGTGGAAGGCGTCCGGAAAGCCGGCGGCAATGTCGTGGCGGTAGCCGTGATTGTGGACCGCGACACCGGCGCCAAGGAAAAGATTGAAGCCGAGACCGGTGTGCCCTACCTGTTCGCGTTCGGCAAGGACGAACTGGGTCTGGACTAGCCAGAGGCGTGGGCGCACGCTGCCAGCCATTGGCTGCTGTGTTGGCGCTGATTTATGATGTGCGTTAACACTTTTCAGTTGCTTGGAGACCACGCATCTTGCTCCCCCCAGAACAGCCCTTGAGCGCGACCGACCAGGTGCAGAACCTGATCCTGGAAAGCGCTGATTTTGAGGATTTCCTTAACGAACTTGCCCGGTTCTCTGCCCACCAGATGGCAGGGGACGGTGACGATGCCCTGTGCGGCATCACTTTGCTCCGCGACCGCAAGGCAGCCACCATTGGCTGGAGCAGCCCCTCCGCACGGGAAGTGGACGAAATCCAGTACTCGCTATCCCAGGGTCCGTGCCTGACTGCCGCGAAGGAAGAACGGGAAGTCTACGTTCCGGACCTGCTGCAGGAGGACCGCTGGGGCCCCGATTACGCGACGGCGGTTGCCTCCTATGGGCTGCGTTCCGTCTTTTCCCTGCCCTTCAACCTGCAGGGGGAAGCCAGGGCAGCCCTGAACCTCTACTCAGACGTCGACCACAAGTTCGACGGGCAGGCGGCGGAGAGGGCCAGGGACTTCACCCGGGAGATCTCGCAGGCCCTGCGCCTGGCCGTCAGGTTCTCCCTGCACGCGGACAGCGCGACCAACCTCAAAGCCACCCTCGAATCGCGCACCATCATCGACATCGCAGTGGGCATCGTCATGGCGCAGAACCGCTGCAGCCAGGAGGCCGCCGTGGAAATCCTCACCGAGGCGTCAAGCAACAGCAACACCAAGCTGCGGGACATCGCCAAGTCGTTGGTTGATTCGGTGGGCGGCGCCGGAACGCGCACCTACTACCAGGAGCCGGGAAAGGTCGGGTCGGGCCCCGGCGCGTGAGGGCGGGTTGTGCGGGGGCTCCCACGGGGGTTACGCTTGCGGAGGTTGAGCCGTCGGCCATAGACCTCTTTTGGAGTACCTATGGACCGCGCATTAGACGCACTCGTTAACCTGGATGTCCCTGCCGACATCGTCCGGATTGAAGTCCGGGGGGCCCTTCACCACGACACCCGTGCTGAACTGGTCCGCATCATCCGCCGTGTCCGGAGGATGGGCATCCGCTGCCGCATCTGCGTTGACCTTTCGCAGGCCGAGCTTATTGAGTCCTCCGCACTGGCAGGGCTTCGGACAGATCTCAACGCTATTGCCACCAACTCATTGCTGGGGGCTCCTTCCGCCTCAGTGGGACTTCAGCTCGCGCCCGCCGCGCATGACTGGGCCCCGGAGGACGCCGGCAGCCGCCAGCCGCTCCTGATGGACGACGACGTCCGTGAGCTTTTCCCCGGCGGCGATTTTGCCGGCGAGTTCCCCCAGCTGCCCGTCATGTGGATCGAGGAACTGTACGGCCGCCCGCTGGCCGAATACACGGACGAGGAACTGCTCCAGGGGAGTGACGCGGTCTTCGCGCTCCTGGACACCCCGGGAGCCCTCGACGGCGCGGACCTGCTGGGCCGCTACAACGACATCGGCCTGGAAATCCTCCGCCGCCGGCAGGAACCCCACGCGCCGTTCCCCGCTGCGGAAGGGCGAGCTGCCAGCTGACCTCCCGTCACTAAACGTTTACCTCCGCCCGTTGCGGCGGTAACTTTCCCTGGGCTTACGGTAGGAGTGTGCCGTATGAGGGGGAGGTTGGTCCGCAGGGCCGGCGCTGGGTCTCAGACGCCCGGCTGCTGGCGGACGCGGCTGCCCTGAAGCGCTTTTCGCGGCGCAGCTTCCTGGCCGGTGCGGGGGCGTCCGGACTGCTGGCGGCGGACATGCTGGTAACCCGCCAAGTGCAGTCGCAGCGCCGCAGCACCAGGATCCTCACGGTGGCCGACGACTTCGCCGACGCCTACTATCCGGACGCCAGCTGGTTCTTGTTCCCGGGCTACAAAACCAGCTGGGAAGAGGCTCAGTGGATCCTCAACACCATGCGGGGCTCGCTGAACAAGCGGGCCCGGCTCGCCGCCGTCGGATATTCCAACCTGGGCCTGAACATCACCGAGGTGGTCAACGCCATCACCGACTACGTTGCCGCGGAGAAGATCACCAAGCTGTTCTTTTACGGACACAGCTTTGGCGGCATGCTGGCAACGCAGGTGGCTGCGCGGCTGCTGGCCTTGCAGGAAATCCAGGTACAGTTCATCCTCCTGGACTCCAGCCCTTACAGCGCGCACGACGTCCTGGACCAGAGCTGGTTCGACGGCGTGGTGTTCCTCTATGAGAGCGGTGTCAGGTTCCCGTCCACCCTCCGTGGCGGGTATGAACTGGGGGAACGGATCATCCACAAGGACGAACGGAGCTGGCGCCAGATCCTGAACCAGACGCTGGAGCAGTTGTCGCCGATCGCCCCGTCCAATGTCCTGGTCCAGACGGAGTCCGCCTACATCTACCACTTCGAGGGAAGCCAGTTTGCCGGCCATCTTGGCACAGCCAAGATGGCCTACATCGGCAACCCCAAGGACGGCACAGTGGACTACGAGACCGCGTCCGAAACCTGGGCCGTGGTGTTCAAGGACAACATGGTTTCCAGCAACCTGCAGACCATCGGGGCTGCCCCCGCGCACGCCAGCCCGGGCTGGAATCCGCAGATCTACCGGCCCCTGTTGACGGAACTGCTGGACGAGTACTTCCCCTTGCCCCGGGGCGGTTCCCGGGTCAGCATCTTCTAGATCTGGTTCTTCAGGTCCGCCACCGAGTTCAGCACCTGGTTGGGCCGGAACGGGTATGCAGCGATGTCGTCCTTGTGCGTGATGCCGCTCAGGACCAGGACCGTGTGCAGCCCTGCCTCCATGCCGGCAATGATGTCCGTATCCATCCGGTCACCAATCATGGCGGTGGTTTCGGAATGGGCGTCGATCTGGTTCATCGCTGAGCGGAACATCATGGGGTTCGGCTTGCCCACGATGTACGGCTCGCGGCCCGTCGCCTTGGTGATCAGGGCCGCGATGGCGCCGGTGGCGGGCATCGGGCCGTCCTTGGAAGGGCCCGTGGCATCGGGGTTGGTGGCGATGAACCGGGCACCGGCGAGGATCAGGCGGATAGCCATGGTGATCGCTTCGAAGGAGTACGTGCGGGTCTCGCCGAGCACCACGAAGTCCGGGTTCTGGTCGGTCAGGATGAAGCCCGCCTCGTGCAGCGCCGTCGTCAGCCCTGCCTCGCCGATCGTGTAGGCGCGGTTCCCGGATTCCGAGCCCCCGGCGGACACCTGGTCCTTCAGGAACTGGGCCGTGGCAAGGGCCGACGTCCAGATGTTCTCTTCCGGAATCTCCAGGCCGGAAGAGCGGAGGCGGGCGGCAAGGTCGCGGGGAGTGAAGATGGAGTTGTTGGTCAGCACCAGGAAGCGCTTTGAGGTATCCACCCAGCGCTGGATCAGTTCCGCGGCTCCCGGGATGGGCTGGTTTTCGTGGACCAGGACGCCGTCCATGTCCGTCAGCCAGCACTCGATCTCCTGGCCGCTGCGGTATACCGCCGGGTTGCCTGTTACCTCGTCTGCTTCTGCCATGCCTGCCTCCGCCTGTGATGGTTGCCCGAAGAGTCCAGTCTAGTGTTGAAGGGTGAACCAAACGCCCGGCATGACAGACGAACCCGACCACGCGCCCGGGGAGGCCGAACCCGCAAAGGCGGAGGTCGGCGTCGGGCCCTGGGAAGGGGAACTGCCCGAAGGCGACCACTGGGACCCCGACCTCCTTGCCGACGGCGACCGGCGCAACGTCCTGGACAAATACCGCTACTGGAAGCACGAGGCGATCGTCGCGGAACTGGACTCCCGGCGGCACAACTTCCACGTGGCCATCGAGAACTGGCAGCACGACCTGAACATCGGCACCGTGGTCCGCACCGCCAACGCCTTCCTCGCCAAGGAAGTTCACATCATCGGTCGACGGCGGTGGAACCGGCGCGGCGCCATGGTCACCGACCGCTACCAGCATGTTCGCCACCACCCCACCGTCGAGGACTTTGTCCAGTGGGCGCAGGGGGAAGGGCTGGCGATCATCGGGATCGATATCTTCCCGGACTCGGTGCCCCTGGAAACGTACGAACTGCCCCGCGACTGCGTGCTGGTCTTCGGACAGGAGGGGCCTGGCCTCACCCCGGAAGTCCACCACGCCGCCGTCGCCACCCTGTCCATCGAACAGTTCGGCTCCACCCGGTCCATCAACGCCGCCTCCGCCGCCGCGATCGCCATGCACGCCTGGATCCGCCGGCACGTCTTCAACCAGCACGTCTCCTAACCCCGCGAGATGGCACTTAACGGCAGTCGCGGAGCCGATGATTGCCGTTAAGTGCCAACTCGCGGGTCCGTCGTCCGCGAGCCTGTGGATAACCTCTGCGGGGCCTCCCTAACGCGCCAGAATGGGGGCATGCGCAGGGCCAGCCTTCCAGAGCATTTGACCACAGGAACTTTTTCGCGGCGTGCTTCCGACAAGGCGGGGGTCACGCGCACGCGAACCGCGGCGAAGGATCTGGTGACCGTTTCGAGGGGCATCCGGATGCCGGCCCACTCCGGTGCCGCCGGTGCTGCAGCGTTGCGCGCGTACACAGACCTTGATGACACGTCCACTCTGACGTCCCTCTCTGCCGCACATGTCTGGGGAGCGCCGTTGCCGCCAGGGCCGGGCGGCGACTGGCGGATCCATCTGGCCCGGCGGCGCGGATTCAGCTTTCCACGCCGCTCCAACGTCGTCGGCCATCTGCTGTCTTTCCTGCCGGACGAGGTAGCGGAGTACGACGGCGTCAGGGTCACCTCGCCTGCACGGACCTGGCTGGACCTGGCCCCTGTGCTGGCCGTGCAGGACCTTGTGGCCGTTGGAGATTACTTGGTGTGCTCCCACGGGCCCGGCTTTCCGCGTCCGAGGGAGGCGCTGTGCGGCCTTGACGCACTCCGGTACGTCATCAGCAGGCATGGGGGCATGCGGGGCATAAAGACAGCCCGGGAAGCGATCGAATTGGTGCGGGTAGGCGCCGACTCCGCCCCGGAAACACACATGCGGCTCGCGCTGATTGACGTCGGCTTGCCGGAAACCGGTCCTGAACCACGTCCTGTTCGACCAAGGGGGGCTTCCTTCGCTCTGGCCTGACGCTGCCTATCCGCAGTGGGGCATCGCGCTGCAGTACGACGGCGGGCACCACGCAGGGGAGGAGCAGCACCTGCGGGACATGGAACGGTACGACCGGACTCTGGCACTGGGGTGGCTTGAAGTTCGCATCGGCAAGCAACACCTGGAAGGTGACAGGCCCGCCGTCGTACGCAAGGTGCGGGAGGCGCTGCAGAGCCGCGGCTGGACGCGAGATGGCAGATGACGGCAATTCCCGCCCCCGGCATTGCCGTCAAGTGCCATCTCGCGGGGGTGGGTGGAGGTGGTAGGTGGGCCGGTGGGGCGTAACCCAGAGCACTCCCGGCCCGCTAATGGCTAGGATGGTGCCAAGCCGTAAGCGGTCTACTTGAGGGTCTTCCACCCACAGACGAAACTCAGCAGAGGAGCCAGCATGCCCATTGCAACCCCAGAGATCTACTCCGAAATGATCGACCGTGCGAAGGCGGGCGGCTTCGCATACCCGGCCGTGAACGTCACGTCCTCGCAGACGCTTAACGCAGCCCTCCGTGGCTTCGCCGAGGCCGAGTCCGACGGCATCGTCCAGGTTTCCACCGGCGGTGCGGCCTACTGGTCCGGCGCGTCCACCAAGGACATGGTGGCCGGTTCCCTGGGTTTCGCGGCTTTTGCCCGCGAGGTTGCCAAGAACTACGGCGTGAACGTCGCCCTGCACACGGACCACTGCCCCAAGGACAAGCTGGACGGCTTCGTCCTGCCCCTGCTCGAGGCTTCCGAAGCTGAGGTCAAGGCCGGCCGCAACCCGCTGTTCAACTCCCACATGTGGGACGGCTCCGCCGAGACCCTGCAGGAAAACCTGCGGATCGCCCGTGACCTGCTGGCCCGCACCGCGGCTGCCAAGATGATCCTCGAGGTTGAAATCGGCACCGTCGGCGGCGAGGAAGACGGCGTGGAGAACGCCATCAACGACAAGCTGTACACCACGGTTGAGGACGCCCTGGCTACGATCGATGCCCTGGGCGCCGGCGAGAACGGCCGCTACATCACCGCCCTCACCTTCGGCAACGTCCACGGCGTCTACAAGCCCGGCGGCGTCAAGCTGCGCCCGGAGATCCTCAAGGACATCCAGGCCCAGGTTGGTGCCAAGATCGGCAAGGAGAACCCGTTTGACCTGGTGTTCCACGGCGGCTCCGGCTCCTCGGACCAGGAAATCGCGGACGCTGTTTCGTACGGCGTGATCAAGATGAACATCGACACCGACACCCAGTACGCCTACACCCGCCCGGTGGCGGACCACATGTTCAAGAACTACGACGGCGTCCTGAAGGTTGACGGCGAAGTGGGCAACAAGAAGACCTACGACCCCCGTGTCTGGGGCGCCTCCGCCGAAGCCGGCCTCGCAGCCCGCGTGGTGGAAGCCACCAAGCAGCTCGGCTCGGCCGGAAAGACCTTCTAGATGTCGGACGAGTTCCGCCGGAACCTGATGGGGCCGGAGCCCACGCTCCTGCCCGCCGAAACCGAGGTGTACGGACAGCTGGAGGCCGGTCAGGAAGCCCTGGACCTGGTGGAAAGGCACCCCACGTCCTCGCTGCTGTGGGCCATCCTGGCCGAGGAAGCATGGGCGGAGGGGCGCACCATCGACTCCTACGCCTACTCTCGGGTGGGCTATCACCGCGGCCTGGATGCGCTGCGGCGCAACGGCTGGCGCGGCGTCGGACCCATCCCGTGGGAGCACGAGCCCAACCGGGGGTTCCTGCGCGCGCTCTACTCCCTGGGCAGGGCGTCGGCCGCCATCGGTGAGGCGGACGAACCGGAGCGGATCGAGAAGTTCCTCAACGATTCCGACCCCAAGGCAAAGGCAGCCATCGAAGGCTCCTAAGTCCCCACCGAGGGTTCCATATATGACGACGGCGGGCGGTCACCTTTTGGCGAAAAGGTGACCGCCCGCCGTCGTCCCTGGACTGGAATGCGCCGTCCCTGATTTCGGTTAAAAGAATCAAAGGGCTAGAGGAAGAAAGGAGGAGCTGCGCGAAGCGTGGGAAAGCAGGAAAAAGCGTGTCTCAGGTTCTGTGACTACTACTCCTGGATGTCGTACGCCGACTTCACCACCTGGGTTGAAGCCGAAGACGAATCGGCACCGGGAATTTCGTTTACCGACTCCGATGCCACAGGCTGAGCGCCGACGATTCAGGGCTTCGCGATGCCGGTCCGGGCCATGGCGTCTGCATACGCCGTCCGCATGTCCTCGAGGAACTCCTCCTGGCGTGCAGGGGAACCGGCGAACGCGCGGCCGCTCAGCGAGCGGACCTTGTAGGTCTTCAGGCCGCGGCGCCACAGCAGGGGAACCTCGGTCTTCAGCAGCAGGTTGGCCAGGCGGTTGGCTTCGGTGCCGTGCGCCACGATGACCGATGCGCGGGGGACCAAGGCCAGGAACTTCAGCAGGGGTTTGAGGCCGGCCTGGACCTGGTCCGGGGTGAACTTCCCGTTGGCTTCGCCGGGAACGTGCCAGGGGTGGACGTTCCAAGGCATCACGAACTCGGGGCGCAGGCCCAGCTTCCACTGGATGCCCAGCATCCGGGTTGCGGCGTCCTGGTCGCCGGCGGTGATGAAGCCGGACGGATCCGCCTCGCCGATGTTGGAGTAGAGGCTGATGATGCGGCATTCCTCAACGTCGTGCATGGGGTCGACGTAGGGGACCACGGTTCCTGGTTTGGTCTCCCGCAGGGAATCGCAGAGTTCGTTGACGGCTGCAACGCTGGGTTCGTAGCGGCGGCTCATGAGCTGTTCGTGGAATGTTTCGGGGGCCAGGGCTGTCATGAAGTGCTGGTTCTCCTGCGGGGATTGGCGTTGCTGCCGCCGGCAGATGAGGGCGCGGGCAAGCGCAAACGCATCAGCAGCGGTTGGTTGGGGTGGGCCGGACCTCGCCGGCCTTCCCCAGTTTAGCAAGACCCGGGAAGCGAAACGCCGGCCGCCCCTTTCCGGTGATGGAAGGAACAGCCGGCGCCCCGGATGGCAAGCGGATTACCAGAGCCGGTTGGTGGCCCGACGGGCGCCCTCGCCCAGCGCTTCCAGCTTGGCGAAGGCGATCTGCGGGTGCACCCGGCCGCCCAGGCCGCAGTCGGTGGAGGCAATGACGTTCTCCCGGCCCACCACGTCGGCGAAACGCACGATGCGGTCCGCCACCAGGTCAGGGTGCTCCACCACGTTGGTGGCATGCGACACGACGCCCGGAATGATGACCTTGCCCTCGGGCAGCTTGGTGTCCTCCCAGACCCGCCATTCGTGTTCATGGCGCACGTTGGCGGCCTCGAAGGAGTACGCCCCGGCGTTGACCTGCAGCACGGAGCCGATAATGTCCGCGAAGGGGATGTCCGTGGTGTGCGGGCCATGCCAGGATCCCCAGCAGACGTGCAGCCGGATCTGTTCCTGGGGGAGATCCCGGAGGGCCCAGTTGGTGGCCTCGATGCGCAGTTGGATGAACTTCAGGTAGTCCTCCAGGGAGGGCTCGGGGTTGATCTGGTCCCAGCTCTCGGCCAAGGACGGGTCATCGAGCTGCACGGTGAGCCCGGCGTCGATGATCGCCTTGTATTCCTCCCGCATGGCGTCGGCGCAGGCGTAGACGAGTTCCTCGTCGGACTTGTAGTACTCGTTGGCTACCCTGGCGCAGGAGCCGGGGGAGAGGGACGCCACGAAACCGTCTGAGAGGCCTGCGGCGGCCAGTCCGGTCTTCAAGTTCCTGATATCCGATGCCACCAGATCCTGGCCGGTGTAGGTCAGGGGCCCGGCGATCTTGGGCTGGGCGACGCTCTTGCGGTGGGTGAGGATGCCGGAGGAAGGATCGTTGTACGCCTCGTTGAACGCCTGCCGATCCCGGCGGTCGGGGAAGGACGTCAGGACCACATGGCCGGGTGACGAGCGGCGGACCCCGGCTTCGGCCCAGCGGTCCACATTGGTGGGCTCCAAGCCGCCGAGGCGTGCGAAGGAGTAGTTCCACCAAGCACCGTAATCCACGGAACTGGACATGGCGTGTCCGTATTCGCCGTCGTTGGGGATGTCGATGCCTAGGTCCTTCTGGCGCTGCACCACGTCCACCACGGAGGCCTCAAGCAGTTGGAGGAATTCCGGGGTGATGCCATCGGCTTCCTTGGCGGCGTTCGCCGCGATGAGTTCCGGGGTGCGGGGCAGGGAACCGGCGTGGGTGACGCGGATGTGGTCGGTGTTCAGTGACATGCTGGAATCTTCCTTTCCATCGGTCCTGGCAGTAGCACCTTCGGCCGGCAGGAATCCTGCCGGACCGGGGTTGCTGCGGCGTCATCGAGCCAGGTCTCTCGGCCGCTCCGGATGGTTCCCTCCCACTTAAATCGAGACGCTCCACGCGGGCAAGTCCGGTCCACTTTGTGTCGCGCCAGGCAGGCCTTCTTTTACTTCTGCGCTCCTGTTTGCATCCTTACAGGTTTCGTCCAGTATATTGACAGATTATGTCCAGCTTGGTTGGCTTCTTGTCACAGCCGAATGAGGGACATGGCGGCTGCCACCCACTCGACCCAAAGAACCACCGCACTCAATGAAGAGGTCATGCACCGTGAACAAACCCCTGGCAAACCTCAGGAACCTTGCCCTTTCCGGCGTTCTGGCGCTCGCCGTCGTGGCGGGACCGGCCCCGCTGGCAAATGCAGTGGGCGAGGGCCCCAGCTATGACGGCAACGGACAGATCACCACAACAAAGCTGGCCACTTATGACCAGATGGTTTCCTTCCTGAAGGACCAGGACGCCCGCCAGCCCGCCATGGAACTGGAAGTCATCGGCCAGACCGTCAAGGGCCGCGACATCCACCTGGTCAAGTACATCTCGGACCCGGCCAAGCCCACCATCCTTTACCTGACCCAGCAGCACGGCAACGAACAGCTCACCACCGAGGGCGCCATGGAGTTCATCAAGCACCTGGGCGCCGGCAAGTCGGCGGACATCCTCAAAGGCGCGAACATCCTGGTGGTGCCCATGCTCAACGCGGACGGCGCCATGGGGGACGTGAACTTCTCCCTGGACAACTACCTCGCCAAGGGGGACCGGCACCTCACCCGCTACAACGCCGAGGGCGTGGACCTGAACCGCGACCACGTGGCCAAGATCCAGCCGGAGACCCAGGCGCTGCACAACAACGTGATGCGCAAGTACCGGATCGACTACATGATCGACCTGCACCACCAGGGCACCCGGGCGGAGCGCGACGGCAAGCTGGTTTCCGGCTCCATCCTGTACCCCACCACCCCCAACGCCGACCCGGCCGTCGTCGAAAAGTCCAAGCAGTTGGGCGCCGTGGTCTTCAACAACGTCGACTCCACCGGTTGGGGCCACCTGGGCAAATACCAGGGCGGCAGCGCCGAAACCATCAGCCGCAACGGCATCTCCGTGGAATACGGCATTGCCACCTTGCTCTTCGAGATGCGCGGCATGTCCGACCACTACCTGGACGGCTACGCACTGGGCCAGCGCAGCAACGGCTATCTGATCAAGCAGACGGTCACCACGCTGACGTCCACCGCCGCCGCCATTGCTGACGGTTCGATTGCCGACGCCGACATTTCCTTCTGGGACACCCTCGCCGAGCAGACGTCCCGGCCCGCCGGGGAGGCTGAGGACGAATAGCAGCGCGGCGGCGGTTCTGACCAGGCCCGCCGCGGCCCTTCCCGCATGACGGGCCGCGGCGGGGCCAACAAAGGACCAAGTGCCCCATCGGCTAAACTTGGGTGGTAAGAGCCCCGGAACTCTTCCTTCGCCGTGCCGTGCTGCGGCTGTGTGAAGGCCGGTATGTTCGGGGCATTCTCATGAACGGTGCTGCATGGCCCGCCACCTCGTGGCAACCCGGCAGCCCGAACGAATGGGGGAGGATCCCATGCCAGCAATTGTGATCGTAGGAGCCCAGTGGGGCGACGAAGGAAAAGGCAAGGCCACCGACCTGCTCGGCGGCCGTGTTGACTACGTCGTCAAGCCCAACGGCGGCAACAACGCCGGGCACACCGTCGTCGTGGGCGGTGAAAAGTACGAACTCAAGCTGCTGCCGGCAGGCATCCTCAGCCCCAATGCCGTTCCCATCATCGGCAACGGCTGCGTAGTAAACCTCGAGGCCCTCTTCCAGGAAATCGACGGCCTCCAGGCCCGCGGTGCAGACACCTCCAAACTGCGCGTCTCCGCCAATGCCCACCTCGTGGCCCCGTACCACCAAGTCCTGGACAAGGTGACCGAACGCTTCCTCGGCAAGCGTGCCATCGGAACCACCGGCCGGGGCATCGGCCCCGCCTACATGGACAAGGTGGCCCGGCTGGGCATCCGCGTCCAGGACGTCTTCGACGAATCCATCCTCCGCCAGAAGGTGGAAGGTTCGCTGCGCCAGAAGAACGAGCTCCTGGTCAAGGTCTACAACCGCCGGAGCGTGGTGGTGGACGAGATCGTGGAGTACTTCCTGTCCTATGCCGAGCGGCTCCGCCCTCTGGTCATCGACAGCACCCTGGTCCTGAACTCCGCCCTGGATGAGGGCAAAGTGGTGTTGATGGAGGGCGGCCAGGCCACCTTCCTGGACGTGGACCACGGCACCTACCCGTTCGTGACCTCCTCCAACCCCACGGCCGGCGGCGCGTCGGTGGGCTCCGGCATCGGGCCCACCCGGATTTCGCGCTCCATCGGCATCATCAAGGCCTACACCACCCGCGTTGGCGCCGGACCTTTCCCCACGGAACTCTTCGACGAGATGGGCATGTACCTGCAGAAGACCGGCGGCGAATTCGGCGTCAACACCGGGCGCCCGCGCCGCTGCGGCTGGTACGACGCCGTTCTGGCCCGCCACGCCTCGCGCGTGAACGGTTTCACGGATTACTTCGTGACCAAGCTGGACGTGCTCACCGGCATCGAACAGATCCCCGTATGCGTGGCCTACGACGTGGACGGCGTTCGGCACGATGAGATGCCCATGACGCAGACCGAGTTCCACCACGCCAAGCCCATCTTCGAGTACTTCGACGGCTGGACCGAGGACATCACCGGCGCCCGCACCCTTGCGGACCTGCCGGAGAACGCCCGGAACTACGTGCTGGCGCTGGAGAAGCTCTCCGGCACCCGCTTCTCCGCCATCGGCGTGGGCCCGGACCGGGACCAGACCATCGTGGTGAACGACCTCATCAACGACTAATCCGCGCTTAGAGCGCAGGATAACGACGGCGGCAGGCCACCTTTGCAGGTGGCTGGCCGTTTGCTTTGGCGTGGGGAAGCAATTTACACAGGCTTAACGCGGCCGGTCTTGTGAGGCGGATGGTGGGGAAGCCACACTCGGTAATACCCTTGGTGCCCAAGGAAGGACCGTCATGGCTGGAAAATTCGAAGCATTCATTGATGCTGATTTGTTCTTCCGGTTCCGGCTCCTGGCTGCTGACGGGGGAGTGATCGCGGTCTCGGGACCCTACGAGGACAAAGCGTCGGTGGCAGCCGGGATCGCCGCGGTACGCGAATGTGCCGGCACCGGCCTGGTCACCGACCTGTGCCCCGCGGGAGCCCTGACCCGTCCCGGGGCCGCAACCCCGGCAATCCCGCCCGCTGCGGCTGCTGCCGCCGGTGCCGCTGAGCCGCCTGCCGTCGTCGCACCTGTTTGCGCCGAAGAGCGCATGCCCGCCAGGGTGCATGCTTTCGCGCCGGCGAAGGCGCCCCGGCGGCAGGCGGCCACCCCGCGGTGGACCAGGGCAGCAGTCCGTTGAAAAAATTTTGGAAGTTTTTTTGAAAACGCGTAACCCTCCCGGCAGCGTCGGCGATTACCCCTATGAAGTGCCGGTCTGGAACCTGTCCCCCATCACGTTCCAGACCGGCTCTTTTGTCTTTCCCAACGTGTAGCTTCCCCCGGCGTGACCCCGCACTGGCCCGTCCACGGGGCCGTGGCGGTTCCGGCGGGGTGGTTACCGAAGGGTAGAGTGGGGCCAGCGTTCCGGATGTACTGAGCGCTTGCCTTGCCAACACCCTCTTTGACGGAAAGCACTACGTCAGTGACCGATGCACAGACAGACGAGGCTCCGGACCAGCCAGTTTCCGGGACCGCTGCCTTCAGCCTCGTCTACAAGACATACGCATCACAGGTACTGGGCTATCTCACGGCCCGGGGAGTCGAGGATCCGGAGGCCGCCATGCAGGAAGTATTCCTTTCGGTGCTGCCCAGGCTCAACACCGTCCACGGAGGAGAAGCCGGGCTGCGTACGTTCATCTTCTCCGTTGCCCACGCCCGGATGGTGGATGACTACCGCCGCCAAAGCCGGACTCCAGTCAAGCTGTCTTTCGAGCCCGAACTCGATCAGCGCGAAGATACCTCTGCGGAGAATGAAGCCCTGCACCGCATCTCGCCCCGGGAAGTCCTTGGGCTGCTGGACGGACTGCCCCAGGACCAGCGGGAAGTGCTGTCGCTTCGGCTGGTGGGCGGCCTTTCGATAGAACAGACGGCGGAAGCCATGGATAAGAGCGCCGGAGCGGTAAAACAACTGCAGCGGCGCGCCTTGCTCAAACTCCGGGAACTTAAGGCAGTGAAGGAGTATCTCACGCCATGACATCCGCCTCGGATAACCTCGCCACCCTTGTGGACGACGTGCTTCAGGACGCAGGCTGCGGCCAGGACGCGGAACTTCGTGACGTGCTGCTCTCGCTCGGCACCATGGCATCGCTGCCCGTCCCCGCGCCCACCGGGGAGCTGGCCGCCTTGCTTGCTGCGGGTGTGCCGCCAACGGCTGAAGTGCCTGATTCGGATGAGCCGACTGCTGAGCTGCCGCACGAGCAGCCCCGTGACCAGCGGCACGACGAACTCGCCCGCCGCCGTCGCCGCCATCGCCCCACGGCGCTCGGTCTGGTACTGGTTGCCGGGATGGGACTCGGTGTTGGCGGAGTTGCTGCCGGCACCACCACCCCGGACGGCAGCAGCATGGAGCAAGTGCTGGAGGAGTGGGTTCCGTGGAGCCGGCCCGCCGCTGACGCGTCAGCCACCGGGGACGGTGCCGGGGCCGCCGGCGCGGGTCACGGTGCCCCCAAAATGGCGGCAGACGGGGAGACGGCTTCTTCCGCTGCTCCTGCCGGGCCTGCCGACGCCGCAAATTTGGCGTCACGCCTCCTGCGAGGCCACGCAGGCCTGTCCGGCCGCACCAACCTCCCGCCATGCACCGGCCCGGTAAGGCATGAATCCGAAACAGGTACAGCGAAGTGCGGTGCGACCGGGGATAAGGGTGCGTCGGGGGCAGCTGCACAGGACAATGGAGCCGGCGGCGGCAAGGACACCGCCGGATCGGCCGGGGCCGAAGGAACGGCAGTAGCGCCAAGCCCGCCAGGAGCGGGGAAAGCTGAACCGCCGGCAGGCAACAGCTCGGCCGGGGTCCCGGGGACCGCCGGTGCCGGGGCCCAGAAGTCGGCAGGCTCCACTGGTAATGCCGGGCAGCCAGCACAGGGCCAGTCACAGGGCGGAAGCCCGGGCAACGCCCAGAAGGGCGCCTCCCCGGCCAAATAGCCGTTAAAAAGAACAGCGGGCCCGTTGAAACGGGCCCGCTGTTCTCATTCGAGCGGAAGCTTCACGCCAGGACCTGGCGCTTGGAGGAAACCACGCCAGTATCGAAACCGGCCAGGTGGAGCCCGCCATGGAAGCGCGCATGTTCGATCTTCACGCAGCGGTCCATCACCACGTTGAGCCCGGCGGCTTCTGCGTCTGCCGCCACGCCTTCATGCCAGGACCCCAGCTGCAGCCAGAGCGTCTTGGCGCCCGCGGCCACTGCCTCATCGAGGACGCCGGGAAGGTCGTCGTGCTTGCGGAACACGTCAACGATGTCCGGGCTTTCCGGCAGGTCCGCCAGCGACGCGTAGGTGGGCTGTCCCAGGATCTCCTTGACCACGGGGTTGACGAAGTACACCTTGTAGCGCGTGGATGACAGCAGGTAGGTGGCCACGAAGTAGCTGGCCCGTGACGGCTTGTCCGACGCGCCAACAATCGCGATGGACTTCGCCTGCCGGAGCAGGGAGAGCCGTTCCGGTGCTGACGGGCCCGTCCAGGTACGTTCGGCGGTGCTCATGCGTTTGCTCCGATCGTGCAGGCTTCTGCGGGTTCTTCAGCGACGGCTCCGGGCACCGCTTTGGACGCCTCGGTGAGTGCCTGGTCCAGGTCCCACAGGATGTCCTCGATGTCCTCCAGGCCCACGGAGATGCGGACCAGGTCCTCCGGCACGCCGGCGGATTCCAGCTGTGCCGCGCTGAGCTGCTGGTGGGTGGTGGAGCCGGGGTGGATCACCAGGGTACGGGAGTCACCCACGTTGGCAAGGTGCGAGGCCAGCTGCAGCGACTCGATGAACTTCTGGCCGGCAGCGCGCCCGCCCTTGACTCCAAAGGAGAAGACCGAGCCGGGGCCGTGCGGCAGGTACTTCCGCGCCCGTTCGAAGTGTGGGTGCGACGGCAGCCCGGAGTAGTTGACATAGGCCACCCGGTCATCGTTTTCCAGCCACTCGGCCACGGCCTGGGCGTTCTTCAAGTGCTCGTCGAGCCGCTGCGGCAGGGTTTCGACGCCCTGGAGCAGCTGGAACGCCGACTGCGGCGACAGGGCAGGGCCGATGTCGCGCAGCTGCTCCGAGCGGAGCTTGGTGAGGAAGCCGTACTCGCCGAAGTTGCCCCACCAGGAGACGTTTCCGTAGGAAGCCACGGGCTCGGTCATGGTGGGGAACTTGCCGTTGCCCCAGTTGAAGCGGCCGCTTTCCACCACCACGCCGCCGAGCGTGGTGCCGTGGCCGCCCAGGAACTTCGTGGCGGAGTGGATCACGATGTCGGCGCCGTGCTCGATGGGCCGCACGAGGTACGGCGTGCTCAAGGTGGCGTCGACCACTAGGGGGATGCCGGCGTCGTGCGCCACCTTGGCCAGGGCGGCAAGGTCCTGGACTTCCGACGACGGGTTGGCCACCACCTCGACGAAGATCGCCTTGGTGTTGTCCTGGACAGCCGCGGCATAGTCCGCCGGGTCCGTGCCGGGGACGAACGTGGTGTCCACGCCGAACCGGCGCAGGGTCACGTCCAGCTGTGTCACCGTGCCGCCGTACAGCTGGGAGGCGGCCACGATGTGGTCGCCCGCCTGGGTGAGCGCGGCGAAGGTGATGAACTCCGCGGCCATGCCTGACGACGTCGCTACCGCTCCGATGCCGCCTTCCAGGGACGCGATGCGCTCCTCGAACGCCGCCACCGTGGGGTTGCCGATGCGGGAGTAGATGTTGCCGTACTTCTGCAGGGCGAACAGGTTGGCGGCGTCGTTGGTGTCCTTGAAGACGAAGGACGTGGTCTGGTAAATGGGGACCGCGCGGGCGCCGTGCTCGGCGTCCGGGGTGCCGCCGGCGTGCAGGGCGCGGGTGCGGAAACCGAAAGTACGCTCAGCCATTAGACAGCCACCGCCTCGGCAGCAACCGGGGTGCTGGATGGGCCCACGCCCGCAGGGTTCCCTGGCCGAGCTTGCGAGGTTAGGGGGCGGGTGGGGACGAGCTCGGTGCCGTTCTTGCGGGCCAGGTCCGCTTCCAGTTCGCGGACGATCGGCAGGATGTCCCGGCCGAACGCCGCCACCTCCTCCTGGAAGTGCAGGTAGCAGGTGAGGAAGAGGTTCACGCCGATCTTCTTGTACTCGACGATCCGCTCGGCGATCTGCTCCGGGGTACCGATCAGCTGGGTCTTGAACCCGTCGTTGTACTGGATCAGGTCCTCAAACGTGGAGTCGGCCCACATGCCTTTGCCGTCCTTGGTGGACGCCCCGGCCTCCTGCACCGCGTCGCGGAACCCCTGGACGGCGGGCTTGTGTGCCTTCTCGACGATCTCGCGCAGGGTGTCCCGGGCCTCCTTCTCGGAGTCGCGGGCAATAACGAAACCGTTCAGGCCGAACCTCGGAGCGGCGAGCTGCCCTTCGGTGCCGCGCCGGGCCTCGCCGGCCGAGGCGACAACACCGGCGATGTTCTCCTTGAAACCCTCCAGGTCCTTGCCGTTGGAGAAGTACCAGTCCGCCACCCGGCCCGCGGTGGCCTGGGCCGCCGTCGAATTGCCGCCGAAGAAGATCTCGGGGTGGGCGCGGCCGGGAACGTTGACCGGGGCGGGGTTCAGGGTGAAGTCGGTGATGTTGTAGTACTTGCCGGACTGGCTGTACTCCTGCTCGGTCCACAGGCCGCGCAGGACGTTGATGAATTCCTCGGTGCGGACGTAGCGCTCGTCGTGTTCCAGCCACTCCAGGCCAAAGTTGGTGAACTCGCTCTTCAGCCAGCCGGAAACGATGTTGACAGCAGCGCGGCCGTTGGAGATGTGGTCCGCGGTGATGATGTACTTCGCCAGGACACCGGGGTGCCACATGCCCGGGTGGACGGCGGCGATCACCTTGAGGCGCTCCGTGGCGGCGAGCAGGGCCAGGCTGAACGAGGTGGCCTCGTGCTGCTTGTCCGCTCCGTAGGAGGCGGCGTAGCGGGTCTGGGTCAGGGCGTACTCGAACCCGGACTCCTCGGCGATGCGCGCCAGCTTCTTGTTGTAGTCGAAGTCCCAGCCGGTGCGCTGTTCGATGGTGGATACCACCAGGCCGCCGGAGACATTGGGCACCCAGTAGGCGAACTTGAGCGGTTCGGAGAGACGTGCGACGTTGCTGATGTCTGTCATGATTCTTCCTTCGGTAGGGCCCGCTGCTGCAGGACTTCCTGGATGCCGGCGATGGCCGGCTCGTTCTGGAGTGAGGTGGTGTCGCCCAGCGGTGTTCCTTCGAACAGCTGGGTAAGCAGCCGGCGCATGATCTTGCCGCTGCGCGTCTTGGGGACGTCAGGGACCACGACGACGTCACGCGGCTTGGCGATGGGGCCGATCTCCTTTGCAACGTGGTTGCGGAGGTCCTCAGCGAAGGCGGCGGCGCTGGATGGGCCCACGCCCGCAGGGTTCCCTGCCCGAGCTTGCGAGGGGAGGGGGCGGGTGGGGACGACGAAGGCGACCACGGCATGGCCGGTCTTCGGGTCCGCCACCGGGCAGACGCCTGCCTCCACCACGTCCGGGTGCGAGACCAGGGCGGACTCGATCTCGATAGTGGAGAGCAGGTGGCCTGAGACGTTGAGGGTGTCATCCACCCGGCCCAGGATCCAGATGTCGCCGTCGGAATCGTACTTGGCGCCGTCGCCGGCCAGGAACCAGCCCTGGTCCGCGTACTTGCTCCAGTAGGAATCGAAGTAGCGGCGCGCGTTCCCCCAGACGGTCCGCGCGATGGCGGGCCCGGGGGAGTCAACCACGATGTACCCCTGGACGCCCGGCGCAACGGTGGCGCCGCCGTCGTCCACGATCCTGGTGCTGACGCCGGGCAGCGGACGGGCCGCGCAACCCGGCTTGAAGCTGGTGTCCGTGGGGGCGGGGGAGAGAATGGTGGCGCCGGTCTCGGACTGCCACCAGGTGTCCACAACCGGCGCTGTGCCCGCGCCCACGTTCTCCCGCAGCCAACGCCAGGCCTCGGGATTGACAGCCTCGCCCACGGTGCCCAGCAGGCGGATGGAGGAGAGGTCGTAGGTGTCCGGCACGCCGTCGGGGAACCAGCCCATCAGGGAACGGACCAGCGTGGGCGCGGTGTAGTACTGCGTCACGCCGTAGCGCTCGATGATCTCGAAGTGCCGGCCCGGATGGGGAGTGTTGGGCGTGCCCTCGAAGATCACCTGGGTGACGCCGTTGGACAGCGGGCCGTAGATCTCATACGTGTGGGCGGTGACCCAGGCGAGGTCGGCGGTGCACCAGTGCACGTCCTCATCCCGGAGGGTCGGGTCCGGGTTGCTGAACAGGTGCTCGAAGCTCCAGGACGCCTGCGTGAGGTAACCGCCGGAGGTATGCACCAGGCCCTTGGGTTTGCCGGTGGTGCCGGAGGTGTACATGATGAACAGCGGCGTCTCGGCGTCGAAGGCCTCCGGCTCGTGGACGTCCGCGGCGGTGTCGACGACGTCGTGCCACCAAAGGTCGCGGCCCTCGGTCATGGGGACGGTTGCCAGGTCGGCGGCCGGGGTGGTGCGGTTGACCACCAGGACGTGTTCGATCGCGTTCTCGCCGGCTACCGCGGCGTCGGCGTTGTCCTTGACGGGAACGGCTGTGCCGCGCCGGAACTGGCCGTCAGTGGTCACCAACAGCTTGGCGCGGGTGTCCTCCACCCGGAACTTCAGTGCCTCCGCGGAGAAGCCGCCGAAGACCAGGGAGTGGATGGCGCCGATGCGGGCCACGGCCAGGGTGATGATGATGGTTTCGGGGATGACGGGGAGGTAGATGACTACGCGGTCGCTCTTGGTGATGCCTAGGGCCAGGAGCGCGTTGGCTGCCTTGGACACCTCGCGCTGGAGTTCGGCGTAGGTGATGGACCGGCGGTCGCCCGGCTCCCCTTCGAAGTGGAGTGCCACCTTGTTGCCCCGGCCTGCCGCCACGTGGCGGTCCACGCAGTTGGCGGCCACGTTGAGCTTGCCGCCCTCGAACCACGTGATCTCCGGGCCGCGGCCCGCCTCCGGGTCTGCCGGGACCCAGCGGTGAGCGGTGTGCCAGCGGGTGTCCCAGTCCAGGCGCAGCGCCTGCTGCTCCCAGAAAGCAACGTTGTCCGGGTGCACCCCAGTGCTCTGGTCCAACGTTTCGGTGGTGCTCACGCCCATCGTTTCACCGCCCATTTTTCGGCCAGGCCCAGCAGGGCGTCGGTAATCTTTCCAATCACGGCCAGCATCACGATGGCCAGGAGCAGACGGTCTGTGCGGCCGTTGTTCTGCGAGTCGATCAAGAGGAAGCCCAGTCCCATGGAGGACGCGATCAGCTCAGCCGCCACCAGGAACAGCCATGCCTGGGCAAGGGCCAGGCGCAGGCCGGAGAACACGGCGGGGACGACGGCGGGCAGCTGCACGGTGGTCAGCAGCCGGATCCCCTTGAGCCCGAAGGCCCGGGCGGCCTCCACCAGGTTGCGGTCCACGTGGCGCAGCGCCAGGGAGACGGTGGTGAACACCGGGAAGAAGGCGCCGATGATGATGAGCGTGACCTTGGAGTCCTCGCCGATCTTCATCCACAGGATCAGCAGCGGCACCCAGGCCAGCGAGGGTACTGCCCGGAGTGCGCCGATGATGGGTGCCAGCAGGGCGTCGGCGATTTTGGAAAGTCCCACGGTTGCGCCGAGGACCAGGCCCAGGGCTGCGCCCACCAGGAATCCGATCAGGACCCGTTGGGTGGAGATAGCGATGTGGGTCCACAGCTCACCGCGGTCCACGAGCTCGCCCGCAGCGGACAGCACCATGGCCGGCGGGGGGAGCTGGACCACGGTGAACATCCCGCTGGTGGAGGCAAGTTGCCACGCTGCCAGCAGGGCCGCCGGAATGATCAGGCCAAGGGGCAGACGCGCCCAGTTCCTGGAAAGGACTCCGGCGGGAGACCATCCCGGTGCCGGAGCGGGTGCCGTGGCGGCGCCCGGCTGGGCGGCGTCTGCCGAGGTTGCGGTGGCGGCTGCAGCACGTCCATCCGCAACACTTGCGCCGGTGGTGTATGGCTCTCCTGGGTAGCTCATCAGGAGGCCTTGATGGCTGACGGGTCAGCCTTCTTCACCAGCGAGTCGTCGAGAAGGGAGGCCACGGCGTCGTCAATCTGCTTCTGCGTCTTGACGTCGCCGGTCTCCACGAAGGTGGGGCCGATCTTCTCCAGTACTTTGCGCTGGGCGTCACCCGGTGCCGGGTTGACGTCCAGGTTGCTGCGCTCCAGGACCACGGTCTTGGCCACGGGGAGGTCCAGACCGGCCACGTCGGCCAGGATCTGGGCGGTCTGGTCCGGGTTCTGTGCGGCCCAGGCGCGGGCCTTTTCGTAGGCGTTTACCACGGCCTGTGCCAGTTCCGGCTTGTTCTTCAGGAAGGATTCGGTGGCGTTGAGGAAGCCGTAGGTGTTGAAGTCCAGGTTGCGGTAGAAGAGCTTGGCACCCTTCTGCTCCGCTCCCGCCATGATCGGGTCCAGCCCGGACCAGGCCTGGACCGAGCCGTTCTCCAAGGCGGTGCGGCCGTCGGCGTGCTGCAGGTTCTGGACCGTCACGTCGCCGGGCTTCAGTCCGGCCTGCTCCAGTGACTGCAGGAGGAAGAAGTAGGGGTCGGTGCCCTTGGTGGCGGCGATGGACTTGCCCTTGAGGTCGGCCACGGACTTGATGTCTGAGCCGGCCGGTGCGACCAGGGCCGCCCACTCGGGCTGCGAGAAGATGTCGATGGTCTTGATTTCGGAGCCGTTGGCCCGGGCCAGGAGGGCGGCGGAGCCGGCGGTGGAACCGACGTCGATCGCGCCGGAACGCAGCGCCTCGTTCGCTTTGTTGGACCCGGCGGACTGTACCCAGTTCACGGTGACGCCCTGGTCCTTGAGGCTGGCCTCGAGCCACCCCTGCTTCTTGATGACCAGGCTCAGCGGGTTGTAGGTGGCGAAGTCGATGTTCAGGGTGCCGCCGCCCTTGCTGCTGCCGGCTGCGGCCGCGCTGCCGGAGGAACCTTCCCCAGCTACGCATCCGGTGAGTGCCAGGACCGTGGAGACGGCCAGGGCTGCTGCGCCAAGGACTGAACGGCGGGAGATGGGCGATGCGTGCGGCATTGGTTTCCTTCGAAAGCGGGATGGAACGGTGCGGAATTGTGCGGTGTGGAACGGGGGAGGCCAGGCTGCGCCCGCCAGGCGGTAAGGTCCGACGGCGGCGTGGGCCACCGGGGGCAGGTGAAGGCTTTAGGGGTGCCAGCGGCTCCTCGTCAGGAGCCTTCAGTGCCCGTCGACGCCCAGCGTTTCCAGGAGTGAGCTGCGCATGAGGGCGAGTTCGGCTGAGGCGCGTTCACGTGGCCGGCTGCCGGGCACCTGGACGGTCCTGACGATGGTTGCACCCTGCCCGGCGGAGTCGGGGCCGAGGACGATGATTCGGTCTGCGAGCTGCAGGGCTTCATCCACGTCGTGGGTGACCAGCAGGACGGTGGTGGGCTCTGCCCGGTGGATGTCCAGGAGCAAGTCCTGCATCTTGATCCGGGTGAGGGCATCCAGGGCCCCGAAGGGTTCATCAAGCAGCAGGACGCCGGGATTCCGGGCCAGTGCCCTTGCCAGGGAGGCGCGCTGCGCCATGCCGCCGGACACCTCGCGGGGGCGGTGCTTGGCGAATTTCTCCAGCCCCACCAGTTCCAGCAGGCGGGCTACCTTTGCCTTGCCTTCCTTGGCACTGCATCCGGTGGGCAGGCCGATGGCCACGTTGGCCTGCAGGGTGTGCCAGGGCAGCAGCCGGGGTTCCTGGAAGGCGAAGGCGCACCGGGGATCGATGCCGTGGACCGGGGTGTCCTCAATGACGACGGAACCGGCGCTCGGGAAGTCCAGGCCTGCCGTGGCGCGCAGGAGCGTGGACTTTCCGCAACCCGAGGGTCCCAGGATGGCCAGCACTTCTCCGGCTGCCACATCGAAGGTCACGTCCCGGAGGACGGTGTGGGCTGCGGTGCCGGCCCCGAAAGTGCGGCGCAGGTTCCTGAACGATACGGGGAGGGCAGGCGCATGGGCGGGGTTCGTCCCGGCAGGCCGGGACGACAAAACTGCGGTCATAGGATCACTCCATCGGTCCTGGCAGTAGCACCCTACGGAGGCAGCCTCGCCGGAGTGGTCAGTTCCGGTACCCACGGCTGCAATCCTTGCTATCGCCGGGGCTGTTGGGGAGCGTCCGGCGACCAGGGTTGCTGCGGCGTCATCGATCCAGGTCTCTCGGCCGCTCGGGATGGTCAAGAACCACTACAGCGCACTGAATCGTCGAGAGCAAACTCTCGCGTTTAGGTGCGTAATATTCGTTCACAGCCGCATGTTCGGAGAAGGATCATTCTTTTATTCGATCCAGGCTGCTACTCCGGGCAGAGCGTAGGCTAATCCCATGGGCCACACGAACGATCCTGCAGTCATCGAACGCCTCATGCGAACCAAGGGGCGTTGGGCCATCGTTGGCCTGAGTACCAATGAGTGGCGGGCCGCCTATGATGTGTCGCTGTTCATTCGCGACAGGCTGGGCAAGGAAATCATCCCGGTGAACCTGCCCGGCGACGCTGTCCACGGCGAAACCGGGTACCGCACCCTCGGTGACATTCCGGCGGAAAAGCGGCCCATCGACGTCGTGGATTGCTTCGTGAACTCACAGAAGGTGGGCAGCGTGGTGGACCAGGCTATTGCCGCGGGGGCGAAAGCTGTTTGGCTCCAGCTGGGGGTTATCGACGAGGCAGCGGCGGAGCGCGCCAAGGCCGCGGGGCTGGACGTTGTCATGAATGCCTGCCCCGCACAGCTCGCGTGGAAGTACAGCCTCTAACGTCCGGAGTCCCAGCGTAGGTGGCCATCAACCCTGGCGCCGCAGCAACTCCGGATAGTGCTGCTCGGTGACGTCCGGGTGCGCCCGCATCCTGCCCTTGAGCATGTTCATGCCGAAGGACGCCAGAAGCGGGTTGGCGGGATCGTCGGTGATCCCCCGGGCGGCTGCTTTCAATTCCGGGGCCAGCGGCACGGGGTCGATCACCGCGTCCAGTCCCGGCGACCAGAAGAACGGCACCGAGTAGCGGTCAACGCCCGGCGGGGGCGCCTGCACGCGGTGGATGGTCGCTGCCAGGTACCCCTCGGTGGCGACTTCGAGCATCTCGCCAAGGTTCACCACCAGGGCTCCGGCGAGGGGTTCCACCGGCAGCCACTCGGTGGTTCCGGGCGGCAGCACTTCAAGGCCGCCCACCTCATCCTGCAGCAGGAGGGTCACGAAGCCGTAGTCCGCATGCGAGCCCACGCCTTGGTCTCCGGCGGCCTCCACCACACCGCCCACGTAGTGCACCAGCTTGCCCATCCATGCCGGTGAATCCCGGAAGGGCTCGTCGAAGTAGTCCTCGGGCAGCTGCAGGGAAACAGCAATGGCCCGCAGCAGCTCCATCCCCACCCCGGACATCAGGTCCGCCCACTCCATGGCGGCAGTCTTCAGCTCTGGCAGGGTTTCATCCGGCCACAGGTTGGGTCCCTGCAGCAGCCAGTAGGGCTGGTCGTCCGGATAATCCCTGACCGGCTCCCGCTCCGGTGAATAGTCAATTTGCTCACGGGCGTCTGCCCGGCCCTGGGTCACCTCCGTGCCCATGCGGGTGTAACCGCGGAAGTGCGGGGAGAGGCGGTTGTCCAGCTTCATCCGTTCCTCAAGCGGCAGGTCGAAGAAGCGCCGGATCAGGTCCAGGAGTTCTTCGGCTTGGCCGGGCCGGCCGCCGTATCCGGTGATTTGGAAGAACCCAACATCGTGGGTGGCATGCCGCAACTGCTCAATAAACTCAGGGCGGAAAGCCCCGTAAGGCTGCCGTGCGGAACTCAAATCCAGAACAGGTATTGCTCCCTGGTCACGTGCCATCCTCGCACACTAGCACCGTGCAGGCCTGCTTTATAGGCTTCCTTTATGGACCCAACTGCCCTGCGGGAAATCTGCCTGAGCTTTCCAGGCGCCTTTGAGGATTATCCGTTTGGTCCGGAGACCGCGGTGTTCAAGGTGCGTGCGCACATCGCCGGCGGGGCCCGCCACGAGGCCAAATTGTTTGCCCTGTCATCCATGGACCAGGCCGACTTCTATGTGAACCTGAAGTGCGAACCGGCCCTGGCCGTCCAGCTGCGCGCAGTGCACCCCGCGATCACCGGCGCGTGGCACATGAACAAGACCCACTGGAACGGCGTCCGCCTTGACGGCTCGCTGCCGGACGGCATGGTCCGGGACATGGTGGAGGACTCGTATGACCTGGTGGTGGCAGGCTTGAGCCGGAAGCAACAGGAGCAACTGGGGTGGGCACGCCTCGGGAGGGCAGGCGGCAATGAGTGAAGAGGGACGGGTGCCGGGCGAGCTCGGGTACCCGGGGATGGGTGGCACCGAGCAGGGCAGGGCGCCCGAAGGTTATGACCGCGTCCTTGAGGAAGCACGGCTGGGCAGCGGGCTGGACGTTTACCGGCGCGTGGCGGACGGCATCCTGGGCTGGGAACTGCAGCGGCGGGCAGGACTTCGGGTCCGCGCAGATTCGCCGCGGGCCGTGGCCGGGGCCCGCGTGGTGAGCGGATTCGGCGTCGGATCCTTCCGTCTGCCCGCACCCTGCCAGGTGGTGTGGGTCCACGAGCCGGCCCCTGACGGTGTTCCCCAGTCCGCCGGCTTCGGATACGGGACGCTGCCAGGACACCCGGCCCGCGGGGAGGAATCGTTTGAGGTGGAGATCAACAACCAAGGCGAGGTGTGGTTGAGGATCCGGGCCTTCAGCAAGCCCTCCAACTGGTTCTATGCCGCCGGCGGCCCGGTCACCCGGGCGACGCAGCGCTACGTTACTTCCCGGTACATTGAAGGAGCACGCAGTCTCGCCGCGGAAGGAAAATCCCAGTGATCTTTATCGTCGTAAAATTCAAGGTCAAGCCCGAGTGGGCGGAGCGCTGGCCCGATCTCGTAGCTGATTTCACCAAGGAAACGCGGCAGGAGCCCGGCAACCTCTGGTTCGACTGGTCCCGAAGCCTGGACGATCCCAATGAATACGTCCTCGTGGAAGCCTTCAAAGACGACGCCGCCGGTGACCACGTGAACAGCGACCACTTCAAGAAGGCCATGGCTGACATGCCCCAGGCCCTCGCCGAGACGCCCAGGATCATCAGCCGCCAGCTCGACGGCGAAGGCTGGGACCTGATGGGCGAACTCACCATCTAAACCCCCATCGATTGCTCCGTATGTGTCGTTTTGGGCCACCCAAACGACAAATACGGAGCAATCGATAGCATGAAGCCATGTGGATCGGCTGGATCGAATTCGACATCCTCCTTGGCGACGTGCACAGCCTGAAGGAGAAACGTTCCGTGGTCCGGCCGCTCGTGGCCGAACTCAAGCGGCGTTTCGAAATTTCAGTGGCCGAGGTGGGGGACCACAGCCAGTACCGGCGCACGCAGCTTGGTGCGGGGCTTGTGGCAGCCGACCGCGCGCACCTCGTGGAGGTGCTGTCCGCCGTCGAACGCTTCGTGGCGGGCCGCCCGGAGATTGAGCTGCTCAGCGTCCGCCAGCGGGAACTGCACAGCGAGGACTGATCCCACCCCATCGATTGCTGAGCATTTGTCGTTTTCACGCGCCAAAACGACACCTGCTCAGCAATCGATGAAGGGTGTGGATAACTTCTGCGGCACTAATCCTGGTTCTGGTGTCATGGACCGATGAAGACGCCACGCTCATTACCGGAGGAACTCCGCGGCCGCCCCTTCACCTTTGCAGACGCTGCTTATGCGGGCCTGTCACCGCGGCGTTGGCGGCACGATTCGTTGGAGCGCTTCGGCCGGGGAATCCGGATGGAAGGTACGACGGCGGGACTTTCGTTGGGCGCGCGGGTCCGGCCATTCATTGAGGTCAACCAGCTTTGTGCTGCCTCGCATGTTACGGCCGCAGAGCTCCATTCGCTGCCGCAGCGGCGCCAGGACCACACCTCTGACGTCTACCACCTCATCCGTCCAGAGGGCGCAGCCCACCTGGACAGGCCCCACGTCATCGTGCACCGCATGAAGGTGTATGAGGACGAAATCATCAGAAGTGACGGCATTCCGGTCACGACGCCGGCGCGTACCTGGCTCGACATGGCCGAGCTGCTGTCCGTTGACGAGCTCGTGGCGATGGGGGACAGCTGCGTCCGCGTGCCCAGGCCGGAGTTTGAGGACCGGGACATGCCCCTGTGCAGCATAAGGGACCTGCAACGGACGATCGACAGGCACCGGGGAAAGCGGGGAATCCGGAAGGCGAAAGAAGCTCTGGCGCTCGTTCGGGTCGGATCGGACTCACCGCAGGAAAGCTTGCTCCGGCTCGCGATTGTCCGCGCGGGCCTACCCGAACCCGAGTTGAATGTCCCGATCATTGCCGAGGACGGCAGCAGGCATCACGAGCCTGACCTTTCCTACCGCAAATACAGGATCGGAATCGAGTACGAGGGCGACCACCACGGCGAGGAATGCCAGATCGCCAGGGACATAACGCGCTCCGAACGGTACGCCGCGTTGGGGTGGACGGAGGTCAGGATCTCCAAGCGGCACATGGTCAACGATGCGAAGCCGGCCGCAGCCAAAGTCCTGGTCGCCCTGGCCCAGGCAGGCTGGCGAAGGGGCTCTTAAAAACGATTGCTGCGTACTTGTCGTTCTGACGGTTCAAAACGACAAGTACGCAGCAGTCGATGGGTGGGGATCAGCCGAAGTACTTCGGCAGGGTCCCTTCGTGGGCTTCGCGGAGGGCGTCCAGGGACAGGCCCTCCACACCGTTGATCTCCAGTTTGCCGCTGGCGGCGTCCACCACGCCGATGCGGGCGTGGGCGAAGCCGCGGGCGGTGCACATGTCCGTGAAGCGGACTTCCTCGGAGCGGGGAACCCCTACAACGGCACGGCCCTGGGACTCGGAGAAGAGCGCCGTGAACAGGTCCACGCCGTCCCGGTCCATGATGTCCTGCAGGGCGATCCGGGCACCGACGCCGTAGCGCAGCGAGGACTCCACGAGGGCGGCCGCGAGGCCGCCTTCGGACAGGTCGTGCGCGGCGTCGATCATGCCGTCGCGGGATGCATTGATCAGGATCTCACCCAGTGCGCGCTCGGCCTCGAGGTCGACCTTCGGCGGCTGGCCGCCCAGGTGGCCGCGCATGTTGGCCCATTCGGAACCATCCAGCTCGGCACCCGTGGTGCCCAGCAGGTAGATGGCCTGGCCGTCCTCGCGCCAGCCTGACGGCGTGCGGCGCGCGACGTCGTCGAGCTTGCCCAGGACTGCCACCACGGGGGAGGGGTGGATGGGCGTGGTGCCTGTCTGGTTGTACAGCGAGACGTTGCCGCCGGTGACCGGGATGCCCAGCACCATGCAGGCGTCGGACAGGCCGCGGATGGCTTCGGCCAGCTGCCACATGACGTCCGGGTCCTCAGGGGAGCCGAAGTTCAGGCAGTCGCTGACGGCCATGGGGATGGCGCCCGCGGTGGCAACGTTCCGGTACGCCTCGGCCAGCGCCAGCTGCGCGCCGTGGTACGGATCCAGGTAGGTGTAGCGGCCGTTGGCGTCGGTGGCCAGGGCTACGCCCAACCCGGTTTCCTCATCGACGCGGACCACGCCGGCGTCATCCGGGAATGCCATGGAGGTGTTGCCGCCCACGTACCGGTCGTACTGGTTGGTGATCCAGGACTTGGAGCACATGTTCGGCGATGCCACGAGCTCCGTGACGGCCTTGGCGAGTTCAGCCGGAGCCGCCGGGCGGCCGGCGTCCTGCACTGAACCGGTGAAGGTGTCGGCCTGGACGGCGTCCTGCCACTCGGGGCGGGCGTAGGGGCGGTCGTAGACCGGGCCGTCGTGCGCCACGGTGCGGGGATCGACGTCGACAATCACGTCGCCTTCCCAGGTGATGATGAGGCGGCCGGTGTCCGTCACCTCGCCCAGCCAGGAGTACTCCACGGCCCACTTGTCCATGACGGCCTCGAACGCTTCCACGTTCTCCGGGGTAACCACGGCCATCATGCGTTCCTGCGACTCGGACATCAGGATCTCGCCCGGGGTCAGCGTGGGGTCGCGCAGCAGGACGGAGGTCAGTTCCACCTGCATGCCGCCGTCGCCATTGGATGCGAGTTCTGACGTGGCGCAGGAGATGCCTGCCGCGCCCAGGTCCTGGATACCCTCCACCAAGGAGCCCTTGAAGAGCTCCAGGCAGCACTCAATGAGGACCTTCTCGGCGAACGGGTCGCCCACCTGGACGGCGGGACGCTTGGACGGCTTGGTGTCGTCGAAGGACTCGGAGGCCAGAACGGACGCGCCGCCAATCCCGTCGCCACCCGTGCGGGCACCGAACAGGACCACCTTGTTGCCCTTGCCTGACGCGTTGGCCAGGCGGATGTCCTCATGGCGCATGACGCCCACGGCCAGGGCGTTGACCAGCGGGTTGCCCTGGTAGACGGAGTCGAACACCATCTCGCCGCCGATGTTGGGCAGGCCCAGGGAGTTGCCGTAGCCGCCGATTCCGGCCACGGCTCCATGCATGACGCGGGCGGTATCCGGGTGGTCGATGGCGCCGAAGCGCAGCGGATCCATGACGGCCACGGGGCGGGCACCCATGGAGATGATGTCGCGGACGATTCCGCCGATGCCGGTCGCGGCACCCTGGTAGGGCTCAACGAACGACGGCGAGTTGTGCGATTCGATCTTGAAGGTCACGGCCCAGCCGTCCCCCAGGTTGGTCACGCCGGCGTTTTCGCCGATGCCCACCAGCATGTCTTTCTTCATTTCCTCGGTGACCTTCTGGCCGAACTGGCGCAGGTGGTTCTTGGAGGACTTGTACGAGCAGTGCTCGCTCCACATGACGGAGTACATGGCCAGCTCGGCGCCGGTGGGGCGGCGGCCCAGGACCTTGACGATCTCGTCGAACTCGTTCTGCTTCAGGCCCAGCTCGGCCCAGGGCAGCTCGGTGTCCGGGGTCTTGGCAGCGTTCTCGACGGTGTCGATATTGAACTTCTTGGTGGTTTCGGTGGTCACTTGTCGCCTCCCACAATCTTGTTCAGTACGGAGGTGAAGAAGCCCAGGCCATCGGTGTCGGAACCACCGATGCCATCGAGCGACTCGGGGCCGAAGCCCGGCTCCACGGCGTGTTCGGGGTGCGGCATGAGGCCCACCACGTTGCCGGCCGCGTTGGAGATGCCGGCGATGTCGCGGCGGGACCCGTTCGGGTTGAAGCCGACGTAACGGAACACCACGCGGCCCTCGGCCTCAAGGGCGTCCAGCGTCTCCTCATCCGCGATGTACTGGCCGTCCTGGTTCTTCAGCGGGATGGTGATTTCCTGCCCCGCCTGGTAATCCAGGGTCCAGGCCGTGTTGCTGTTCTCCACGCGGAGTACCTGGTCGCGGCAGAGGAATTTCAGGTGGTCGTTCTTGATCATCGAACCGGGCAGCAGGTGCGACTCGGTGAGGATCTGGAATCCGTTGCAGATGCCGAGGACGGGCAGCTTGGCGTCAGAGTTTGCGGCGTCGATGATCTTTGACATCAGCGGTGCGAAGCGGGCAATGGCGCCGGCCCGGAGGTAGTCGCCATAGGAGAATCCACCGGGGATGATGACGGCGTCCACGTCGCCAAGTTCGGCGTCGCCATGCCAAAGTTCGACGGCGGTGGCACCGGCCAGGCGGACGGCGCGGGCAGCATCCCGGTCGTCCAGGGTGCCGGGGAAGGTAACGACGCCGATCCGGGCGCCAGCGAGGCGCGGCTCCGCCGCGACGGCGACAGCCTCGCCGATCAGGGGAAGTTCACTCATCTCAGGCCTCGACGACCTCGACGTTGACGACGTCTTCGATCACGGGGTTGGACAGGAGGGTTTCTGCGGCATCGCGGGCCTGGGCCAGGATTTCCTCGGTCACCTCGCCGTCGACCGTCAGTTCGAAGCGCTTGCCCTGGCGGACAGAGCTGAAACTGGTGAAGCCCAGCCGGGGGAGAGCGCCAACGATTGCCTTCCCCTGCGGGTCCAGAATCTCGGGCTTGGGCATGACGTCAACAACGATCCGGGGCATCCGGTAACTCCTGTGCGTGAGCTTGGGTAAGGGCGCAGCGGAGTGGTGCCGTCTCACGCCGTACCAGGGTGTTGGGGACAAGGGGTCACCTGCATTGGTTCACCATGAGGTCGGGCGCTCCGCGAGCTTGCCCTATCATTCTACCGGCCCGGGCGCGTCCCTTTGTATTCGGCGGATTGGGGGGGGCAGGAACGCCGCGTGGGGCGCCGGATCCCGCTCCGCGGCCAAGGGTGGTCTGGAGTTGCCCGAAGGCCTTCATTAGGATTGCTGGATGGCTGAGAATTCAAAGTCCGTGTTGTTGCCCGTGGTTGCCGCGGCGGTGTTCGCCGGCCTGGGCAGGATGGTCTTCCAGAAGATCAAGGCGGACAGATTGGCCCGCGAGACGCGGATGGCCGGCCCGGTGGATGAAAAGACCAGGCAGTGGATCAGCGAGGTGGTGCGGACTCCGCGCCACTAGTCCGCCTCCCGGCTCCTAACTCGTCAGGGCGTCCTTCGGGGCGCCCTTTTTCACGCGCAGGGACTGGCAGTACAACGCGTGTGACAAGCGAAAATTTTTCAAATGTGCTCTATGTCATATCCCGCTCTCAGTCTGTACTCTGTGAACAGTCTGGTCTCAGCAAATTACAAAACCTGTAATTCCCTCTGCAGTGCCAGTCGTTCGGGGGCGCCCACCAAGTCTGGGCGGCACATCGTGAAAGGGTTGCACGTGAAATCAACTGGAAAGAGCCCCTTGCGGGCTGGGGGACTCCGGAAGGCGGCCGCGCTGGCCGTCGGGTTGCCCCTTATCCTCAGCTCGCTGGCTGTGGGCCCCGCTTCGGCGGCCCCTGGCGGCCAGGGAGGGGGCAATGCTTCCTCCAGCGCAAAGGACAGTCAGTTCAAGGACGGCCGGTACATCGTGGTGCTGGCCGGACCCGCTGCTGCCGCGTATGAAGGGGGAACTGCCGGGCTGGGTGCAACCAAGCCCCAGCAAGGCAGGAAGCTCGACGCCGGCAGCCCCAACTACAAGGCCTACGACGCCCACCTGCGTAAGCAGCAGCGTGATGTTGCGGCCGCCCAGGGAGTCACTCCGGCCAAGCAGTACACCGCAGCCCTGAACGGGTTCAGTGCGGAGCTGACCGCGGCGCAGGCTTCGGCGTTGTCCAAGGACAGTCGCGTCCTGGTGGTCGCACCGGATGTTGAAAACAAGCCGGACTACACCACCACCGACTTCCTCAAGCTCACCGGTCCCGATGGTTCCTGGGCCACGCAGTTCGGTGGACAAGCCAACGCCGGCAAGGGCGTGGTGGTGGGCGTCATCGACTCCGGCTACGCACCCGACAACCCCTTCCTGCAGGGCGAAGCGCTGAAGCCGCTGCAGGGCAGCCCGCAGGTCGGTGTTCCCTATCGCACCGCTGACGGCAAGATCGCCATGCTCAAGGCAGACGGCACCACCTTCGAGGGTGAATGCCAAAAGGGTGAGGGGACCGGGGCAGGCTTCGACGGATCGCTCTGCAACTCCAAGGTCATCGGTGCCCGATACTTCGCCGATTCCTTCCTTCAGTACGTTGCACCGGGGAACCGGGCCCCGGAAGAGCAGATCTCCCCCGTGGACGTCGGCAGCCACGGCACCCACACCGCCACCACGGCAGCCGGCAACGCCAACATCGAGCAGGTCATTGACGGGGCCAGCTTCGGCAAGAGTTCAGGTGTTGCCCCGGCCGCCAAGGTCTCCGTGTACAAGGTCTGCTGGGAGGACACCAATCCGGACACCGGCGGCTGCTACTCCTCGGCTTCGGTTGAGGCTGTGGAAGCAGCCATCAAGGACGGCGTCGACGTCCTGAACTACTCCATTTCAGGAAACAACAACAGCACCACCGATCCTGTCGCGCTGGCCTTCCTGAACGCTGCAGCCGCAGGAATTTTCGTCTCGGCTTCCGCTGGAAACTCCGGCCCCACGGCCTCCACCGTGAACCACGCGTCGCCGTGGCTGACCACGGTGGCCGCTTCCACCTTCCCCAGCGACCTGCAGGGCACAGTCAAGGTATCCGACGGCTCGCTGTACCGCGGCGCCTCCATCATGAAGTCCGAGGTGGCTGACAAGCCCGTTATTGTCGCCGCTGCAGCCGCCGCTCCCGGCGCCGCGAATCCCAACCTGTGCGGTCCGGGAACCCTTGACGCCGCAAAGGTGGCCGGAAAGGTCGTGGTCTGCGACCGCGGCGTGGTGGACCGGACTGCCAAGAGCAAGGAGGTTATGGACAAGGGCGGCGTGGGCATGATCCTGGTGAACCTCACCAGCAGCTCCGAGGACGCGGACAACCACGTCATCCCCACGGTCCACGTCAACGCCCCCAAGAGCCTGGAACTGAAGTCCAAGCTGGAAGCCAACCCGGCGCTGACCGTCAGCCTGGTCAAGGGCGACCTGACGGGTCTGCCCCCGGCTCCGGCGCCCCAGATCGCAGGCTTCTCGTCACGCGGACCCACCCTCGCCTCAGGCGGTGACCTGCTGAAGCCGGACATCTCCGCGCCGGGCGTCAACGTCCTGGCCGGGGTCTCCACCATCGGCAACCACGGTGACCAGTTCGGATTCATGTCCGGCACTTCGATGGCCGCACCCCACATCGCCGGTTTCGGCGCCCTGGTCCTGGGCAAGCAGCCCAAGTGGACCCCCGCCATGGTCAAGTCCGCCATGATGACCACGGCGTACCCGCTGGTCAATGCCGATGGCTCGCCCAACACCGACCCGTTCCAGGGCGGTGCCGGGCACATCGATTCCACCAGGGTCCTCGACCCAGGCCTGGTGTACGACTCCGGCATCCAGGACTGGCTCGGCTTCCTCAACGGCCAGGGCGTGGACACCGGTGCTCCGCAGGCAGGCTCCATCGCTGCCCGCGACCTCAACGTTCCCTCCATTGCCTTGGGCAGTCTGGTGGGGGAGGTCCAAGTGAAGCGCAAGCTGACTGCGCTGGTGCCGGGCATGTACCGGCCCGAGGTGAACATGCCTGGCTTCAACGTCAATGTGGAACCCAAGGCCCTGAACTTCGCCAAGGCGGGCCAGACCCGCGAAGTGACCGTGACCATCCGCAACGTCAGTGCACCCGTGGGCAAGTTCAGCACCGGAAGCCTCACCTGGAAGGGGCCGCGGACGGTGAGCTCACCGATCGCAGTCCGCCCGGTTGATGCCCAGATTGCCCCTTCGTTCTCGTTCAGCTCCCCCACCGGCACCGGCAGCGGCACCATGGAACTGGTGTCCGGTTCGGACAGCCCCATCGCCGTAGGCGTGGAGGGCCTTGCACCGCTGAGCCAGACCGCCGTCACCAAGACGCCGGGCGAGTACGCGCCGACCAATGACGCGCACAACGCCCTGCTCCAGGTGAAGGTGCCCGCGGGCGCCTCGTTTGCCCGGCTGGGCATCCAGGCGCAGTCGAACGACGTCGACTGGGACATGGTGGTCTACACACCCAACGGTTCCGGCGGGCTGACGGCCACCCAGGTGGCCACGGCGTCTGCCAGTGAATTCCTGGACATCGAATCGCCGCGTGCCGGAACCTACTACGTGGTGGCCAACCTGTACGCCACACCGGACAACGGGCCGGCCACTGCTTCGGTGCAGGCGGTGAGCTTCGCCGGTGACGCGGGGAACCTTACGGTGAACCCGAACCCCATCGTGGCACCGAACGGAACCGCCACCTCGGCCACGCTGAACTGGACTGGACTCGCGGAAGGCTCCTACCTCTCACGGCTGAGCCTTGGCAGCAACGGCATCAAGACCTGGGTGAACGTCCAGGTGGGAGCCGGCTCTGCCCCGGCCCCCGCCGGGGCTCCCCAGCTTGGCCTGGCCCAGGCGGTACCCGCCACCTGACCGGGTAGACATGGGGGGAGGTCCCGGGTGGTCGTCAGGCCGCCCGGGACCTTTTTCCGTTCCCGCGGCTTCTTCCGTTGCCGGGGTAGCTAGGTGGCCGTGCCGCCCAGCAAAGGGGCCATGGCTTTCCAACGTGCGATTTCGCACCCATCTGTGCGGGTGAAGGTGGAGTGCACGCTGCGCCCCCGGAATGTCCCGGTGACCACGGCTACCTGCGGGCCGCCGTACTGCTGGGTGCACAGCTTGGGCGGTCCGGGCTTGGGGAAGAAGATGTCCTCGCCGAAGCGCTCCACGGCTGCCAGGGCCGCCCCTGGATCCGGCAGGGTGGTCCCTGGATCGGGGTGGCCATCGTTGGCCAGCAGGCGGAATACGTGTTCGGGAGCTTCCGGGTCCTCCTGGATGCTGATGGTCAAATCGATCACCGGGATACCCCTTCTGCCGTGGCCCCAAGCTCCGCCGCGAGCCTGTTCCGCAGGGTCCCCGCTTCCGCTGCAAATGCCCGCTGGTGCTCGACGTAGGCGGCTTTGCCCTGGGGCGTCTCGATGGCAATGGCAGGGTACCCCCAGTCGGCCAAATCGTAGGGGGACGCCTGCATGTCCATGGCCCTGATTCGCCATGACAGTTCAAAGCAGTCCATGACCAGCTCGCTGGACAGTGCAGGCAGTAGTTTGTAGGCCCACTTGTAAAGGTCCATATTGGCGTGGAGGCAGCCCGGTTGCTCCAGGTGCCGCTGGGTTTCCCGGCTGGGGGAATGTTCATTGAGCGGGATGGCGTCCGGAGTGTAGAAGCGGAACGCGTCGAAGTGGGTGCAGCGGATCCTGTTGTCCTCCACCACCTTGTCGGTGCCGGCCGCTCCGAGACGGAGCTGCAGGTACTCGTGCCGGAGGTCGAACTTATCCTGGCGGTAGACCATGGCCCACTCGTGCAGGCCGAAGCAGCCAAACTGGGCGGGCCTGGCGGCAGTGCCGCGAAGGATGATGCCGGCAAAGGCCACTGCTTCCCGGCGGTCGTCGAGGAAGGCGCTCCGGTCGAAGGTGACCGCGGTGCTGCCTGCAGCCAGCCCCAGGGAGGCGAGCTCGCCGTCGTCGAGCTTCCGGTAATGCTTCCAGCCAACCCGTGTGGAGGCCTGGCTGCCGGTGAGGACCGTACCGGCACCTGGGTGCCAGCGCTTCAGCTGGCCCGGTTTTTGGGTGTAGTAGGTGAAGAGGAAATCCTCCACGGGATGTTTTTGCCCGGCGGACCGGCGGGCCAGGTAGGGATCGGCATAGCGGCTGACACGCTGCACGTGGGCCTCCTCCCTGTCCCGCGCACAGTCCGCCGCCAGGAGCTTAAGAGGCTCCACCGGCCGCGCCCAAAACGTCCTTCGCGGCATCCCACGCACTGATTTCACATCCGTTGGTCCGGGCGAAGGATGAATCGACGGCGACACCGTCCACCACACCCGTAATGGTCGCCTTCTGCGGGCCGCCGTACTGCTGCGTGCAGGCCTGGGCGCCGGACGGTTTCGACGGCGCCAGGATGTCCGGATTTGCCTTGATCGCCGCACAGGCGGCAGCGGCATTGGGATGGCTGCTTTCCGCGGCCGGCGTCCCCGAGCTGCAGACCAGGGTGTAGTCGAGCTCCGCTGCGCCCTGGGACGGCACCACGGTGATTGCCAGTTCGGCGTTCCCCTGCCCCGGTCCGGCGCTTGGCCGCGAAGTGGCGGGGGCAGGGGCCGCTACCGAGGTTTCAGTGTCAGGGGAGGGGGTGGCAGAGCCAGCGGCAGAACTGGAGGAGCTGCCCGGATTGGTCGAAGGTGCTGTGGACGCGGACGTGCCGCTGTCAGGGGTACCACTGCAACCGGAGACCAGCCCAGCGGTCACGGCCAGGAAGACTGCGAGTGTCCGAATATTGCGCATCAGTCCACCTCTCGTTCGTCCCGTAATTCTAGTCGCTTGACCGGGTGTCGGCAGTCCCCGGCAGGACCTCGCTCGGTTCGACTGGGGTCACTGCGAGGTGGCAGCGATGAGCCCCATCATCGAGGCATGCAGTTCAGTGACCTGTTCGCGGGTGAGCCCCAGCCGTTCCATCATGGTTCCCGGGACCTGCAGTGCCTGTTCCCGCAGGGCCGCCCCCTTGGGAGTCAGTTCGACGGCGAGTGCACGCTCGTTCCCCTCGGCCCGCCGCCGTGTGATCAGATCCGCTGCTTCCAGCCGGCGGAGCAGTGGAGAAATGGTGGCCGGTTCCTGCGCGAGCGCCTCACTGATGTTCCGCACTGTCCGTGGGCTGTCTTCCCACAGGCAGAGCATCACCAGGTACTGCGGATGGGTGAGGTTGAGCTTTTCCAGTACCGGTTTATAGGCCCCCACCACGCTCCGGGCAGCCACCGTGAGGGCAAAGCAGAGCTGGTGTTCCAGCAGCAGGTCTTCCTCTTGGACCCCTGCCGCTGCCGCGTCTGTCGCTATTGCTTCCGTCGCCGTTGTGGCGGTCATGGCCCCTCCAACTGTTAGTGCACTAATCATTAGTGTACATTTAATGGAGGTAGAGGGTGAGTGGAAGGAACTTCTTCATGGGTAGGAACAAGTCCGCGGACAAGGGCAACGCCTCCCAGCGCTTCATGCGCGTCACAGGAAAGCTGCGGGCAGTCTTCGGACCCGCCAGCCGCACCGCCCTGGGGCACGACATGACTGAAGAGAACCGCAGGCTGCTTGCCCAGCGCCAGGCGGAGACCCAGCAATGGGAAACCATCACCAGGGCGGACGGCAGCACCTACGTCGTCCCAAAGAACCCTGAAGACCGCTCCCTGCGCTAGAAGTTCCGCGCCGTCGACTCCGGCGCCTTTTTTACTGCCCGGGCTTAAAATAAGGGCACTGGCTCCCGCCGGAGCCGGCTGCACTTTCGCCCGAGGCTCGGGAAGGGGGTGGATACAGTGGCACATGTCCTCAGCGGCTTCATGAGCCTGACTGAGAGGCTCCGCTTCGTCTTCGGTCCCGCCACCCGACTGGATACCGATGCGCCGGTGGTGCACAAGCACGATGAATTCGAACAGGCCTCCGAAGAGGAACTTACGCACTTCGTGGTCGAAACCGACTCCAACGGACACCACTACGCCGTGCGCCGCGAAGACCTGGAACGCGGGAGCTGATTCTTCCCGGCACGCTCCGCTGATACCTGGAAGCCCAGAGCACCAAAAAGCCGGGCTGCCTTCCCCTTGGCAAACCCAGGGAAGGCAGCCCGGCTTTTTGCCGGCGCGGCTCTAGCGGCCGGTGCCGCCGTAGACCGTGGCTTCGCTTTCGGTATCGAGTCCGAACGCTTTGTGGATGACGCGCACGGCCTCGTCGAGCAGGTCGGCGTGGGTCACCACGGAGATCCGGATTTCGGACGTGGAGATCATGTTGATGTTGATGCCGGCATCGGACAGCGCCTTGAAGAAGGTGGCGGAAACGCCCGGGTGGGACCGCATGCCGGCGCCGATCAGGGACAGCTTGCCGATCTTCTCGTTGTATTCGATGGCCTCGAAACCGATCTGGTCCTGCGCGGCGTGAAGGGCAGCCAGGGCGTCGGCGCCTTCAATGATGGGAAGCGTGAAGGAGATGTCGGTCTTGCCGGTGCCGTGGGTGGAGACGTTCTGCACGATCATATCGATGTTCGAGTGCGCGTCGGCGATGACCTGGAAGATCGCGGCGGCCTTGCCGGGGATATCGGGGACGCCGACTACGGTGACCTTCGCTTCGGAACGGTCGTGCGCAACGCCGGAGATGATTGGCTGCTCCAAGGCAACTCCCTCTTGAGTGGTGATCTTGTCGTCGGCGCTGGGGATGACCCAGGTGCCTTCATGCTGGCTGAATGAGGAACGGACGTGCAGCGGCACACCGAACCGGCGCGCGTACTCAACGCACCGCAGGTGGAGGATCTTGGCGCCCGAGGCAGCGAGCTCCAGCATCTCTTCGCTGGAGATGGTGTCGATCTTCTGCGCCGACGGGACAACACGCGGGTCGGCGGTGAAGATGCCGTCCACGTCGGTGTAGATCTCGCAGACATCAGCTTCAAGGGCTGCGGCCAGCGCCACTGCGGTGGTGTCGGAGCCGCCACGGCCCAAGGTGGTGATCTCGTGGGTGGTGCGGCTCATCCCCTGGAAGCCGGCCACGATGGCGATGTTGCCCTTGTCCAGGGCGGTGCGGATACGGTGCGGGTCGACGTCGATAATCCGGGCCTTGCCGTGGATTCCGTCGGTGATCATGCCCGCCTGGGACCCGGTGAAGGACTGGGCGGAGGCGCCGAGCTTGTTGATGGCCATGGCCAGCAGCGCCATGGAGATGCGTTCGCCGGCCGAAAGGAGCATGTCCATTTCGCGGGCGGGCGCGGAGTCGGTGACCTCGGCGGCGAGGTCAAGGAGTTCGTCGGTGGTGTCGCCCATTGCCGAGACAACCACCACTACCTCGTTGCCGGCCTGCTGGGCAGCCACCACCCGGGCGGCGACGCGCTTAATCCCTGCAGCGTCCGCAACGGAGGAGCCGCCGAATTTCTGCACAATGAGCTGCTTGGTCACCGCGCCGGCGGCGGGAGCTGCCTGCGGCTGTGTTGCGTTGTGCACTTCGGTGGTGGGCGTACTCATGCGCGTACCTTCGTTGGGTCAATTGGAGTTCTGGGAGGCCAGGCGGCCCGGGCGCCGGGTGGGCGCGGCATTCCTTGGGACAGTTTATCGCCGTGCCCGGAGGGACGTTTAATTGTGACCACATACCGGCCACGGCACATGGTGGCGTCGGCTCGGGAAGGCGGCGGCTCCAGGTTGGATGATGTACGACGGCGGATGGCGGCCCGGTGCGTCAGCCCAGGGCGTTGCGGCGGCCTTCGAACGCCCGGCCCAAAGTGACCTCGTCGGCGTATTCCAGGTCGCCGCCCACGGGTAGGCCGGAGGCAAGGCGGGTGACGGCAATGCCGATGGTCTTCAGCATGCGGGCCAGGTACGTGGCTGTTGCCTCACCCTCGAGGTTGGGGTCGGTGGCGATGATGACTTCCTGGATCTCGCCGTCGTTCAAACGGGTGAGCAGTTCGCGGATCCGCAGTTGGTCCGGTCCCACACCGGCAATGGGATTGATGGCGCCGCCCAGCACGTGGTACCGGCCGCGGAACGACCGGGTGCGCTCCACTGCCAGCACGTCCTTGGACTCCTCCACCACGCAGATTACAGCGGGATCACGGCGCGGGTCGCGGCAGATGTTGCACAGCTCCTGCTCCGTGACGTTGCCGCAGACCGTGCAGAACTTGACCCGTTCCTTGACGGTGGTGATGGCCTCCACCAATCGCTTCATGTCCTGGGGATCAGCTTCAAGGATGTGGAACGCCAGCCGCTGCGCGGACTTGGGTCCCACCCCCGGAAGGCGTCCGAGCTCATCGATCAGCTCCTGGACAGCACCTTCGTACACGTTTCCCTCTTCAGATTGGTATGGATGCGGGTGGATCGGTCACGGGTTGTGGCTGCCGGGGCAGCCTTGCCCAGGGTCAATAGCGTGGCGGAACAGGGCTGCCGTCCAGGGACCGCTCTTCAATCAGCTTGCCACCCAGGATGCGCTCCACAGCCGCCCGGCCGAACACACCCGACTCCTCAATGGTTTCGTCATCGGCGCTTGGGATGTCCTGGACATAGGCACTGGGAGCGGCGGTTGCCCTGGCGGGCGCCTTGGCACGACCGGCCTCAGCTTCCGGACTGCTTGAAAGCCGCTGGTACAGGCTTTGCCGTGTTTCGGTTCTTCCGGCGGCCGGGGCAGTTGCAGGCGCTTGTGGGCGCGCCGGTGCAGCGGGTGTAACAGTGGCGGGTGCAACAGTGGCTGGCGAAACCGTGGCGGGCGCAGCGGAGGCCATGGCGTATTCGGGTACCGGGGCGGGCTCCGGTGACGACGCCTGGTAGCTTTCCGTGGCGGAGGCCGGGTGGCCGTTGCCGGAAACTGACCCCGGATCCCAGCCGTGCCCTGGCGTGGCAGCAGGCAGCGGGGCCACGGGAATCGAGGGCGGCACCTGGGCCGTTGCCGGCGCGTAGTGCGGAACGGTGGCCTGTGCTCCGATGTTGTCGCTGCCGGAGGCGGCTACGGGTTTGGCACCCACGTTGCTCTTGTCTCCCACAACCCAGACGCCGGGAGCCTGCTCCACGGCCCGCGTCCATGGATCGTGCGGCACGCCGGCCGGCTCAGCGGAGGGGTTCGCGGACTGGGGGGCGGCACTGTCCGCGCGCGGAGCGACGGCCGAACTTCCGTGGGCCCGCGTACCAGCCCCCTGGCCGTCGGCAGGCGGGCGGCCGCCGGGTGCAGGGGAGGACGGGGCGCTGCGGTTGGCAGGACCCCCGGAGGGCTCCCAGTCCATGGGAGGTTCCTCGTCCAGCGGGGGAGCGTCCTCGTCCCGGGGCGGTCCCCAGTCATCATCGGAGTAGGAGTAGTCACCGCCGGTTGACGAGTGCGGGGACTGGCCGGGGTAAGGGCCGGAGGCGCCACGTGGGGTTTCCGGCCTCCCGGCCGCCGCCTGGACGGGTTCAGGGGCCTGCTGGCCGCGGCCGTTCACACCCTGTGGCGGATCTGTTTCAGCGATGTCGCCCGCAGCGGGCGTGCCCTTCGGTGCGGCCGTTGCCGGGCTGGCGGCAACGGCAGAGCTCCCGGAACTTCCGCTAATGGCGGAGGTACCGGCAGTGGGGGAACCACCGGAACGTTCACTTGGTTGGGCTGCCGGGCCGTCCGGAGTTCCGGGGGCGGTCCTGGACGTGGTCGAAGGGGCCGGCGCCTGCTGGAACGTTGAGGCAGGGGCCTGTGCCGGTGAGGCCGGTTGGACGGGCGAGGCAGGGGCCTGTGCCGGTGACGCCGGTTGGACGGGCGAGGCAGGGGCCTGTGCCGGTGAGGCCGATTGGGCCGGCGCAGGAGCCAGACCCCAGGCAATGTCAGCTGAAGTGGCCGGAACCACCGGGCTGGCGGGCACTTTTGGGTTTGGCTCAGAGCTCGCCTGGCTGGCGCCACCGGCAACGGCGTGGATCTGGCAGTCAAGGCCAACGGTCCTGTGGATGGCCTGGCGAAGGTTGTCGGAGTGGTCTGCCCGGCCGAAGGCGCCTGCAAGTCCGGACGTGGTGAAAGCCAAGGTGAGGACGCTGCCGTCGAACGCGCTTACCTGCGCATTGGGCTCAACCAGCGCCCAGGTGCTGCGCTTGATCTTGGACAGTGCCTGGAGGACGTCGGGCCACGCCCTGCGGAGGACCTCCACATCACCCATGGCCGGGGGACCGGAGGGCGCTGTCCTGCCCGGTGCAGCCTGCTGCGGCGCGGGTGCCTGGTTGCCCGGGGCCTGGGGCGTGGCGGGCGCATTGGAAGCCTGCCCGGGTGCCGCCCGGTGATCCTGTGGCTCGGACGCTGGGCCTGCATGCGGCGAAGCGTTCGCCTCCGGCACTGGGTGGTTGGAAACTGCAGTCCCGGGGCCCTGCTGTGTCCGGGCCCGGGCGGGTTCTTCCACAGGCCAGTCGCTGGTGCTGACCCTTGGTGGTGTAAGCGGGCTCCGCGGTGCTTCGGCGGCGGGAGGGCTCTGGCTGCCGGCCGCGGGTGCGGCAGACGCAGCGGGCATGGACGGAATGGTCGGCTCCTGGGCCGGCTGCGCGGCAGGGCTGGTCGGCGCCTGCTCGCGGCCCGCTTCAGGGCTGGCTTGCTCCGGGGCAGGGCGGGGGCCGGCTGATGACGTGCCGGAAGCCGCGGCAGGAGTTCCAGCAGGGGCTGCCGCCGTTGCTGCCTCTGTCGGGCCTGCCTGAACTGCGGCTGCTGGTACTGCCGGGGCTGCGTCGGCGGGAGCTCCGACGTCGTTTCCTGCGTAGTTCAGCCGCCGCTCCACGCGGTCGATCCGTGCAGCCATGCCGCGTTCGTTCTGCTCAGAGCTGGGCAGCAGGATCCGGGCACACAGCAGTTCCAGGTGCAGCCGCGGCGACGTGGCACCGGTCATCTCCGTCAAAGCGGTATTGGTGACATCTGCGGCGCGGGAAAGTTCCGCGGCGCCGAGGTTGTGGGCCTGGTTCTGCAGCCGTGCGATCTGGTCGGCCGGCATCCCGCGAAGGATGGCGTGGGCGCTTTCGGGCATTGCCTGGACAATGATCAGGTCGCGGAATCGCTCCAGCAGGTCCTCCACGAACCGGCGAGGATCGTGGCCGGTCTGGATGACCCGGTCCACGGCGCGGAAGACGGTGGCGGAATCGGAGGCGGCGATGGCCTCCACGACGTCGTCCAGCAGTGAGGCGTGGGTGTACCCCAGCAGCGCGACGGCGAGTTCATAGTCGAGGCCGTTGGGCCCTGCGCCTGCCATGAGCTGGTCCAGGACGGAGAGCGAGTCACGGACGGAGCCGCCGCCGGCCCGGATGACCAGTGACAGCACGCCCGGGGCAACGGGGACGTTTTCTTGGCGGCACAGGAGCTCGAGGTACGCCATCAGCGGCTCAGGCGGCACCAACCGGAACGGGTAGTGATGGGTCCGGGACCGGATGGTGCCGATGACCTTGTCCGGCTCCGTGGTGGCGAAGATGAACTTGATGTGTTCCGGCGGCTCTTCCACGATCTTCAGCAGGGCGTTGAACCCGGCAGAGGTGACCATGTGGGCTTCGTCGATGATGAAGATCTTGTAGCGGTCGCGTACGGGGGCGAAGGTGGCCCGCTCGCGGAGGTCCCGTGCGTCGTCGACGCCACCATGGCTCGCGGCGTCGATCTCGATGACGTCGAGGGAGCCGGAGCCGCCACGTGCCAGCTCGATGCAGCTGGGGCAGGTTCCGCAGGGGGTGTCGGTGGGACCCTGGGCGCAGTTGAGGCAGCGGGCCAGGATGCGGGCGGACGTGGTCTTTCCGCAGCCCCTGGGGCCGGAAAAAAGGTAGGCGTGGTTGACCCGGTTCTTCCGCAAAGCCGTCATGAGCGGCTCGGTGACGTGCTCCTGCCCGATAACGTCAGCGAACGAGTCGGGACGGTATCTGCGGTACAGGGCGGTAGTAACTGTCACAGAGAAAACCCTACCAATCCGGGCTGACATCATGCCGCCCTGTGGGGGAATAGTAAAGACCCCCCATGCACCCGCCAGAGCCCGTCTACCCTTGCTACCTTCCGGTCCTGGGGGAGTTCAACAGGATGACGCCACATGAGGGGCCGTCAGATACTTTACCCGAACATGTGGCCCGACTCGAATCGGGTTCCCGTCACCGCCAGCCTTCCACGCGCCAGGTCATGAAGGCGGGCTCCTCGTACGGGTGCGCGGCACGCAAAGCAGCCACGACGGCGGCCAGCACCTGCTCTTCGATCACGCACTCGATGCGTTCCTCGGCAACTATTTCAGGGGTGCCTGGCCGTCCAAGGAAGGGCCGGGCGCCTTCTTGCGGTGTGAACCTCCCGGTCCCCGGCGTGACGAAAGAGCAGTGGGAGTAATTGCCCACGCGGCCAGCTCCAGCGTCGCCGATGGCATCCAGAACCTCCCGGGTGTGGGACGTGGGGACGTAAACCACCAGTGCATGCAGCTCTGCCATGGCCCCTATCCTGCCCGATGCCGCAAGGGGCCGGACACTTCGCGCATTCCATTGCTTATCCCCGCCGCAGCCGCGATCATTGGAACGTACACCGATTGGGGCAATCTCAAGGTTGTGAGCTGCGTGGCCTGGTTGGACGGGACGGACCCGGCAGCTCAACGGTGCACCAGGGAATGGGCGCATTGGGGGCGTCCATTTTCAGATTAAAGACGCCGACAGAAGTCTCCGCGGTGTGCGGACGCCGACGCCCCAAAGCTGCTCCGGACGGGCCAATTGGGCGATGCGGAAAAGTTCAGGTAATCTGGTACCTGCTTTTGATTCAGAAGCAGATGGAGAATTCGCCTAGCGGCCTATGGCGCACGCCTGGAACGCGTGTTGGGTTAACGCCCTCGGGGGTTCAAATCCCCCATTCTCCGCCGGTCAAGAACCCGGCCCCAGCAAACGTTGGGGCCGGGTTCTTGCTTTTCGCCGTCGTCGGCACTCTTTTCCCTGGCTTTTTCATGTCGCCGGCCTTGTCGGCGAAGGCTCGCTTACGCCAGGTCCGCCGACGGCTCCCCGAGCCGTGTCAGGCGCTGCCTCGCGGCGATTTCACTCGGACCCATGCGCCGGCCAATGCCGCCCAGGGCGAGGTGTACGACGCCGAGCACCACCTTCGTGGCCAGCCTCACCGGAAGGGGAAAGGGGCCCAGCCGTGGTACAGAAAGCCCCAGCATCTCGCGGTACCGGGGTTCCAGGCTGTATACGGCGCCGGCAAACAGGATGCGGTAACCGGGCCTCAGCAGGGGATGGAGCGGAGCGTTGCGGAGGAACTGCACGGTTTCCTCCACCCGTCCGTCTGCCCTCAGCTGGCCCTGCGCGTACCACCTGTCCAGTTGGCTGCGCATCTCCGCTTCAGTCGTCGGCGGGTTTTCCACCCCCATCATCCGGCCCGCTTGTGCCCACTCCCGGACGTAGGCGTCGGCGCCGCCGGGAATGGGGCCGCCCCAGGTCTTGTGGGCTGCGAGGAAGCCGTCCGTGAAGGCGATGTGGATCCAGCCGGCGAGTGCCGGATCGTTGGCACTGTAGGTGCGCTGGCCGCCGTTGTTGTCCTGGTAGCTGCCCTGGACCGGCTCGTGGAGGTGGCGGACACGCCGTGTTGCCTCCTCCGCCGCCGCAGTGGATCCGTACGTCACCGTGAAGATCCAGCGGATGGTGTTGGCCAGCCGGCGCAGGGGGTCATCACGGAAGTTGGAGTGCTCGTGAACGCCCGCCAAGGCGCCCGGATGCAGCGACTGCATCAGCAGCGTGCGGATGCCTCCCACGATGGGCGTCATGGAGCCGTGTACAGCCCAGACCGCTGAACCGGGCAGGTGGTAGCCGGCGTCGTCGCCTTCGGCCAGGCGCAGCGACCACTCCGGCGGGGCGTCGGCCTTGCCTGAAAAGGTCTTTTTGACTTCGTCCCGCCATGTACGAAGGACATTGCGCATGAACCATTGTTGCCCATTCCGGCCCGGACAGCAGTGCTCATGGCTTCAAGCGCAGATCCGCATCCCCCTAAGGCCCGATAAAAAACCCGTAATGCCCCGGCCCGGGGTTTCCACCTGTGAGGTCCTGTGGTCCCATGGGACATACCGTCGAGACAACGTGCGGCAGGCCACGTCGTGGAGTCAGTCAATTGGCGAAGAAATCCGTGTCCGGCAGCAGGAAGCCGGAGCAGCGAACGTTTCCCCCCGTTGCCCGCGCCGCCGCCGCTGCAGGTGTGATGGCCGCGTCTGTTTACGCCGTCAACCTTTCCGCCGCAGAACCGGGACAGCTGGCAGGGTCCGTGGCGCCTGCCGGAGTCAATCCGGGTGTTGCCGCTCCCTTCGGAACCCCGGACGCCGGCACGGGCCAAAAGGTGCAACGGCAATCAGCTCCGCCGGCATCGGACCAGGTTGTTGCGGGCGCACTTCCGCCTGCCATCCTGTCCGATCCGCAGGTCACCCTGGCGTTCCCGCACACCTCGATTGGAGGCGCCGACCAGGTGGGACCGGGGGCCCTGACCTTGGGACCCGCCGGCGCAGGCAGGCCGTTGGCCGGCTTCCTGATGTCACCGCTCCAGTCCCTTGACGCCAGTTCGCCTTACGGTCTCCGGGTCAGCCCGCTCAGCGGGACAGCGGGGGACTTCCATTTGGGCCAGGACTACGCAGCGGCCTGTGGCACGCCCGTCTACGCCGCTGATTCAGGTGTTGTGCGGGCCGCGGGCTGGCATCCTTGGGGCGGCGGCAACCGGATAGAGATCGACCACGGCGACGGCCTCATCACCACCTACAACCACCTTGAGTCCATCGGCGTGCGTACCGGCGACACGGTGAAGGTGGGCCAGGTTCTTGCACGCGTGGGCACCACGGGATGGTCCACGGGCTGCCACCTGCATTTTGAGGCCATCCTCAACGGCCGCTACACCAACCCCCTGCGGTGGAGCTTCCTCCAGCTCCGCGCGCTGGGCCAGGTTCCGGCCGACATGGTGTCGTTCGCGCCGGGGCAGGGGACCTCCACCGGCACGATCAGCTGGACCATTCCCCTCCAAGTGGACCCGGGCGATGGATCGCCCGCGGCCGGGCTGCTCCCGTCGCCATTCCCGCCGCTCCTGCCACGTGTTCCGAACCCGCTGCCGTCCGAACCTACGGGTATTGTTCTCCCGCCTCCCAGCGCGCAAAGGACGACGTCGGCCCCGCCACCGCCCGAACCTTCCGGAGGTGCCGTGCCGCCTTCGTCCGGCCCGGCACCCAGCGGACCGCCGGCTGCTGAGCCAGCCCCGGCGCCGTCGCCCACTTCGCCGAGTCCGTCGCCGTCGCCGTCGCCGTCGCCGTCGCCCGCAGAGCCAGCCAACCCGACTCCTACGCCTACTGAGCCTGCGCCGACTGAGCCGGTACCGAGTGAGCCTGCCCCGTCCGAACCTGTTCCGGCGCCGGATGAACCGGGCCCGATCGAGCCTGCGCCGACTGAGCCTGCGCCCATCGAACCGGTACCGAGTGAGCCGGCCCCGTCCGAGCCGGCACCCACGGATCCTGTTCCATTGCCCACCGAACCTGCCCCCATCGAGCCCGCACCTATCGAGCCCGCGCCTATCGAGCCCGCGCCCATCGAACCTGCGCCCATCGAACCTGCACCTATCGAGCCCGCGCCTATCGAGCCGGCGCCCATCGAGCCGGCGCCCATCGAGCCGGCGCCCATCGAACCGGCGCCCATCGAACCTGTTCCGCCGCCGCCGGAACCGGCACCGGCACCGCAGCCAAGCGAACCCCTGCCAACGGCGCCCGCACCTGAGCCGGCGCCGACGACGGTGGCGCCTGCGCCAAGCCCCACGCCCTCGTTGACTGGACCTGCACCAACAACGCCGCCCGCCTAAGGAAATTTCATTCCTGACCCGTACATCGGGGGCACGGCATCGAACTCCCCATATGAACAATCCTTCGCTGATGCGCAGCCCGCGCCCCCTGTATCCGATCCCGTTGATTCTCAACGACGGCACCAGGACGAGTTTCGGGCAGTTCAAGGGAAAAGTAGTTTTGGTGGTCAATGTCGCCTCCAACTGTGGCTTCACCCGCCAATACGCCGGCCTCGAAGCTCTCTACGCCAAGTTCCGGGACCGGGGTTTCGAGGTCCTGGGCGTCCCGTGCAACCAGTTCGCGGGGCAGGAGCCCGGTACAGACGACGAAATCGCTGACTTTTGCGAACGGAATTTCGGCGTTACGTTCCCCCTGACGGCCAAGACTGATGTCCGCGGCAGGAAGCAGCACTTGCTCTACGGCGAGCTCACCAAGTTCCGGACCGGCCTGCTGCCGGGGCTGGTGAAGTGGAATTTCGAGAAGTTCCTGGTCAGCCGCGAGGGGGACGTAGTGGCCCGGTTCGCCCCCACGATCGAGCCGGACTCCGCAGAGATCATCGAGGCAATCGAGCATGCGCTCGGATAAAAGGTGGCCCGGCGGTTTGCCCACGCAAAAGCGCAGTTCTTGTAACTTTTTCCACATCAACGACGGCAATTTACCCCATGTTTGCCAAATGTCTGATTGGATAAATATTACTGAAGGGTACAAGGGAAGAACGGCTTCCCACCGACCATAGAGGTAGCAATGGAGCACATCGAGGCCGAACATCCCCGGCCGCGCCACTTCCTACTCCACCTGAGCGATCCCCACCTGTTGGGAGGTCCAGAACCCCTCTACGGAACCGTCGACAGCGAAGCCAGGCTCATCCAGCTCTTCGACGAAGTCAAAGCGTCCGGCGCCAGGCCCGAAGCCGTGATCTTTACGGGCGACCTCGCCGACAAGGGCGATCCCCAGGCCTACGTGAAGCTGCGCGCCATCGTCGAGCCCGCCTGCAGGGAGCTTGGCGCCCAGGTTATTTGGGCTATGGGCAACCACGATGATCGGGCCAATTTCCGCCAAGGCCTGCTGGACCAACCCGGCACGGATGAGCCGGTGGACCACAGCTACTTCATTAATGGGCTGCGCGTCATCACGCTGGACACCACCGTCCCGGGCTTCCACCACGGCGAATTGAGTGCCGCCCAACTGGAGTGGCTGGCCCGGCAGTTGGAAACCCCCGCACCGGACGGCACCATCCTGGCCCTCCACCACCCCCCGGTCCCATCCGTGCTGGATCTTTCGGTGCTGGTGGAACTGCGGGACCAGGCGTCGTTGGCCGCAGTGGTGCGCAACTCTGATGTCCGCACCATCCTGGCCGGGCACCTTCACTACTCCACCACGGCGGGCTTTGCCGGCGTTCCCGTCTCGGTCGCGTCCGCCTCCTGCTATACGCAGGACCTCAACGTTCCGGCGGGAGCCACCCGCGGGCGGGATGGCGGCCAGGCCTTCAACCTGGTCCATGTCTACGAGCACACCATCGTGCATTCTGTGGTCCCGCTGGGCAGCTCGCCCACTGTCGGCGAGTACGTGTCACCGGAAGAGACCGCCCGGCGGCTGGAAGCGGCCGGCATCCGGATCCCGGAAACCACCAAGCAGCGCGGCAGCGCCAGGCTTGGAAGCCCTATTCGGCGCTAGGGCCGCCGATGCCTGGGTGCCGGCCCCACGTGTGCGGGCCGGCACCTGCGCCCTGACCGCCCGGCTACTTTTCCCAGGGTGCCTTGATGGGGAAATAACGCTCCAGGAAGTTCGTCACCACTTCGGCGCGCTCATCGGCACTGACTTCAGGGAAACTGCCATCGTTCAGGCAGAAGAAGTCCATGTTCCGCTTGGCGAGCAGCTTGGGCAGGTACTTCAGTCCCGCGCGCATGGTGGTGTCCACGTAGCGCACCTTGGCCGCTGTCTGGGTGACGGCCCGGCCGGTGAGCAGGGCGTAGTAGTGGTAGAACGAGTTGGTCACGGAGATGTTGTCCGCCGCACGGAACCGGCTGGCCGCCGTCTTGCGGAACTCCTCCGGGAACTCCTGCTCCATCTGCTCCACCAGGCTGCGCCGCAGGGGCGCGGCCGTGTGCTCGAGGTGCCGGGTGGTGATACGGCCAAACCGGTTCCACAGGAGCTTGCGGTTCACCCGGGCAGCATTTTCGAAGCCGCTGCGCTCGGCGTCGTTCTCGCCCAGTCCAATCCGGGTTTCCGCCTCGATGAACTTGGTGATCCCGCCGGGAGTGAAAAACATGTCGGGGCTCACTGGGCGGCCAAAGAACATGTCGTCATTGGAGTACAGGAAGTGCTCGGACAGCCCCTCGATGTGGTGCAGCTGGCATTCCACAGCCTGTGAGTTGTGGGTGGGCAGCACGGAGGGATCGGCGAAGAATTCTTCACTGCGGACAATGGTGACGGACGGATGGTCCGCCAGCCAGGCAGGTGCGGGGGAGTCGGTGGCAATGAAAATACGGCGGATCCAGGGCGCAAACATGTACACGGACCGCAGGGCGTACTTGAGTTCGTCGATCTGCCGGAACCGTGCCTCGTGTTCATCACCTTCGCCCAGCACGTGCCCCTTCTGCTGGGCGCGGCGGGCGGCGATGTATTCCGGGGAACTGCCATCCACCCACGAGAAAACAATGTCGATGTCGAAGCTGATGTCGCTTGCATGGTCGGCGAACATGTTCTCGATGGTGGGCCAGGTGTGGCCGTAACGCTCAACAGTCCCGCGAACTGCATCCTGGCGCAGCAGCGTCCTGCGGGTCAGGGAGTTCTCAATGGGGAGGATCAGCTGTTCCCCCTCGAAGGACCACAGCTCGATCTGGACGCCGGCGGAGGCGCCGAACTCAAAACCGCCCACCGGCTCCACCCGGGGCCGGTACAAGCGAAAAATTCGTGCCTGCCGGCTGGGGGACAGTTCGCCGTCTGCCACCAGGACGGAGGTCTTCTTCTTGGCATCCACCGTCATGGAGTAGAAGGGCTCATCGCGGCAGGCCTCCACCAGCGCGGCGCGGAGCTTCTTCCGGTCCTTCCAGTCCACGGCCAGCACAGGGCGGTCGTTGTTGCCGCGGACCAGGAGGTAGGAGAGGTCGGCGTTCGCCAGGACATTGCGCAGGAACAGCAGGTCTTCCACCATGGCCTGATAAGGGGTCCTGGTGTCATTGGTCAGGGCGTAGCGGCCCTTGTGCCGGATGACGTCAGTCCGGTGGCTGAGCCGCTGCTCCGCCGCCCGTGATGTGATCTCGGCGTGAAATTGTTCCTCCACGGACGCCTGGCCGCCGTAGTAGACCTCGTCCTGGACCGGTGCTTCTGTAATGGTTATCTCCGCGCTTCTGGAAGTGGGCATTCTTACCTGCATGATAGTCCTGCCGGAGTAACTGCATGTTCCGGGGCGCCGTCGGGGCCCCGCAGTCACCGTCGGACGGTAGCCCGGCAGGGGCTCAGTCGTCCAGCGCCTCGCGCCATGCGCGCAGGAAGGCGCCGCCGGCGTCGTCATGGATAACCGTGGCTTCCAGCCCCAGGTCCTCCGCCGTGAGTACCGGGTAGGGCTTGTTGGGTACGCCGTCGGCAGGACGCACGTCGACGTGCTTCACGGCGTGGTCATTGTGGTGCAGCCAGTCGGCCATGGCGTAGTCGGTGCGCGAGTCACCCACGGTCCGCCACGCCTGCGGCGTGATGCCCTGGGCGGCAAGCAGCTCCACCGCCCGGCTGGCGCCCAGGTCCTTCCCCAGGCGCACGGACTCGATGTCCGTGGAGATGATGGTGGGATCGACGCGGTAGTCCACCTCGTCGTCGGAAATGGGGGACGTGGTGGTCCAGGCGGACAACGCCCAGCCCGTGGCGCGCCATAAGCTCCATGGCCTCGGCGTCGAACAGCTTCTGCTCGGCCAGGTAGTCGGCGCTGGGTACATCGATGTGCTGCTCCACAGACACCATGGCGCGCTTGGTCTCATCAAAGAACATGTGAGCCGCATAGTCCTCTGCCACCAGCCGGCGGATGTCCTCGCCGTACGCTGCCGGCACGGCCAGCTCCCGGTCCACGTGGATGGGACCCGGCCCGGCGGAGGTGTAGCTGAACCAGACCGCCCCCTTTTCGCAGATGGCGTGGATGACGGTGCCTGCCGGGATGCCTGCCGCGATCATCGGCTCCATCACCTGCTCGCGGATGAAGGCGTCGGAGCGGCCGGTGTTGAAGATGACGGGGATCCCTGCCGCGGCGAGGGCCACCAGGTCACGGATGATGTCCGGCTTGACGTTCCGGGTCACCGGGCTGGCCACCGGTCCGTCCACATCCAGCAGGAGCGCCAGCGGCGGTGGGGACGGCAGTCGGATTCCGGGCGCGGGTACGGCGGGGGACTCGGTTGCTGTCATGGCTCCATTGTCTCAGCAAGGCCGGCGGTGCCTGCGCAGGCACCAAGCGCGCGGACGTGGCGTTTTGTCACTGTTTGGCTACAACCTGGCACCTGCCAGCCCTGCTACTTTCGCTGGCGCACTGCGGTGCCTACTGTGGCATGGTGATATTCAAAGCTGTGGGCGAGGGCCGCCCTTACCCCGACCATGGTTACAACACTCCGAAACAGTGGGCATCCCTGCCGCCGCGGCCCGTCAGGCTGGACGAATTGGTGACCACCAAGCGCACCCTGGACCTGGAAGCGCTGCTGGCAGAGGACTCCACCTTCTTTGGTGACCTTTTCCCTCACGTCGTGCAGTACCAGGGCACGTTGTACCTGGAGGACGGGCTGCACCGCGCCGTCCGGACCGCACTGCACCAGCGCACTGCAATCCACGCCAGGGTCCTGGTGCTCGATGGCTAGGAAGCGGCCGCAGGACCCCGGCGTCCTGCATGGCCACCATGTTGTTTCCGGCCCGGAGCTGCGCGCCGCCCTGGAGGCGGCCAAGGACGCCGATGAGACCGCCCGGGTGCGCCGCCGCGTTTTGCACGGCGTGGTGCTGGTTCTGCTGATCGGCCTGATCGCGGCCGGCATCATCCTTGCCATGGCCATCATCAATGGCCGGCTGAAAATTCCTGCCGCCGAACCGGCCCCGACGCCGGTATCGTCCTGCCCCGCCTCGACCTTCGATTACACGCCCAACGACAAAGTCAGCCTCAATGTCCTGAACTCCACCAGCCGGGCCGGGCTCGCCCGCTCCGTGGCGGACGAGTTCCTGGCCCGGAAGTTCGTGGTGGGGAACGTAGCGAACGTCAACGCCGGCTACCGGGGCGTGGCTGCGGTGGTGTCAGGTGCGGCCGGACAAGCCGCGGCTTTCACGGTGCAGCGCAATCTCCAGGGGTCGGACTATTTCCAGGACGGCAGGACCGACGCCAGCGTTGACGTGATCCTGGCGCAGGACTACAAGGCGCTCGTCTCGCCGGAGCTGGTGGACCAGACGCCGGGCCAGCTCAGCTGCCCCAGGGAAAGCCGGCGCATAGCCGACCCGGACAAGCTGCCCGTCACCCCTGCGGCCTGATCATTTTGCCCCTGATTTCTTGGGCCCCGCACCTGGTGGCTGCTTGCTAACTGGCCACCGCCGGAAGCTGCGCCACCCGAATGGGCCGCCCCTCGTCGTCGAACCTTGCACCTGCGCCCAACTGGATGAACCGCACGGTCCGGGCCACCCGGGCCTCCAGTTCGGCGGGCTCGTCGCTGCCCCTCGCCGCGCTGGAGGACAGGGTGCCCAGGATCAGCTGTGACTGCTGGCCCACATCGGCCACCGGCAGGTAGCCCTGCTCCATGCCGTCCCGCAGGATGCCCTGGAGCAGGACGCTGAGCTCACCCACGTGGTCGGAAAGCTTGGCAAAGGACGACGGCGACAGTACGGCACCCATGGCAGGTCCCGGCGGGAGGTGGCGGCGGCTGAGGTCAACCACCTGGGCGCGGACGTACAGGGCCAGCCGTTCCACCGGGTTCTCCAGGCGCTCCAGCGCGTCGCGCAGGTCGGAGAGGAACTTCTCGGTCTCATCGAGGGCGTAGGAGATCAGGAGCTCTTCGATGTCCGCGAAGTAGTTGTAGACGGCGGTCCTGCCAATGCCTGCATGGCGCGCAACATCAGTCATGGTCAGCCCTGGAAGGCCATGGGTGAACAGTAGCTCGCCGAAAGCGGTGAGGATGCGGCGCTGGGTCTCCGCGCGTTGTTCGGTATTGCTGGCCGCTGAAATCCTGGGCATGCGGACACTTTACCGCTATGTGTCAGTAAAGTGCGCTAGACGGCGCAGCCGTCCGGACCGCAGGCTTCAGCTTCCGTGGAATTGACCAGGACCAGAGGATTCGCTTCCTGCCAGGCCTGGTTCAGGGCGGCGGTGAACGTCTCCGTGGGCTGGGCTCCGGACAACCCGAACTTGCGGTCGATTACGAAGAACGGGACCCCGCTGATGCCCAGGCCACGGGCCTCCTGGAAATCGAACCGGACCTCGTCCGAGTACTTGTCCGTGGTGAACAGCTCATCCACCTCGGGAGCCGGCAAGCCCAGGTCCCTGCCGAGGGCGGTCAGATACTCCCGGCTGCCGATGTCCTTGCCGTGCTCGAAGTGATCGCTGAGCAGGCGTTCCTTCGCCGCATCCTGCTTGCCGTGTGCCGCGGCCAGGTGGATCAGGCGGTGGGCGGTGAAGCTGTTGGCCACCACCACCTTGTCGAACCGGTAGTACAGGCCTTCGCCCTTTGCCTGCTGGGCCACGTGCTCGAACATTTGGGAGACCTGCTGGGCCGGCATGCCCTTGCGGCTGCTCAGGTACTCCAGTTCGGTGCCGTCGTAGTGTTCCGGCAGCGTGGGATCCAGCTGGTAGCTCCGCCACACCACGTCAACGGCGTCGCGGTGGGGAAATGCAGCCAGGGCAGCTTCGAACCGTCGCTTGCCGATAAAGCACCACGGGCACGCGACGTCCGACCAGATCTCAATCTTCATGTTTCTCACAACCCGCGTACCGCGGGCGCCATTCCGGGCCGGCGGTATGACATTCAGCACACTGGGTCTTGTCTTGGAGCCGCTGCTGGGTAGATAGTCGGAGCAGAGGCGTCGAGCAGCGGGCCCTTTCGAAGTGGAAAGCACCGCGGAATACGAAATTGTCCCGGTGGAAGTTTCGCCCGGCCAGCTGGGGAGCCCGGCCTGTATCACCTGGGAGGCCAGGAATGCGGATTGGACTGGTTTCGGGACCTTGGATTCCCGTTCCCCCCGTAATGTACGGGGGCACTGAAAGAGTAGTTGACACCCTTGCCCGCGGCTTCATGGCCGCAGGTCATGAGGTGTTACTGGCGGCGCCGACGGAGAGCGCGTGTCCCGTGCCGCTCGTTCCCGGAATGCGTCCGGCAGACTACGGCGGACTGGGTACCACCATGTCGGAGTTGAGCCATGTAATCAGGGCCTATGAGGGGCTGCAGGACGTGGACGTCATCCACGACCACACCTTCATTGGGCCCCTCTACCTGCACCGGCCGGCAGGGGTGCCGGTGGCGACCACTATCCACGGGCCCATCCACGAGCAGGCGGCAGACATCTATCGCGCCGTTGCCCGGAAGGGCGCTGTCATTGCCATTTCAAGGGACCAGGCATCACACGCACCCACGGTTCCCGTGACCCGCGTGATCCATCATGGCATGGACCTTTCGGCCGTACCGGTTGGGTCCGGAAGCGGCGGCTACCTGTGCTTCCTGGGCCGCTCGTGCCCGGACAAGGGCCTTGTTGAGGCCATCACCATCGCCCGGCAGGCCGGGATGCACCTGAAGATCGCGGTCAAAATGCGGGAGCCGGACGAAATCCGCTACTTCCGGGAAGTTATTGAACCAATGCTGGGTCCCAACGAGGACTTCGTGGGCGAGGTGGACGACGCCGCCAAATACCGGCTGATGGGGGAGGCAGCAGCCTTCCTGAACCCCATCCAGTGGGCCGAACCTTTCGGGCTGGTGATGATCGAAGCCCTGGCCACCGGTACGCCCGTGGTGGGGACGTACATCGGCTCCGCCCCGGAAATCGTGAAGCACGGGCGCACCGGGTTCCTCGGAACGACAGAGGAACTGGCAGGCTTCATTCCCGCTGCTGCCGCCCTGGACCGGGCTGGTTGCCGCAAATCCGTTGAGGACAAATTCAGTGCCCAACGGATGGTGGCCCAACACCTGGAACTCTTCGGTGACCTGATTGAGGGACGCATGCCACCAGGGGTTCCACACGGTACCCGCTTGCACCAGAATCGATAGGGGCAGAACTGCTTTCCCGATCCCCGGGGCAGCTTCCCCTTCAGAAGGGAGTCTTTCCATGACCGCTTGGAACGAAGACATAGAGGCGACCGGGTCCGATTCAGGCGCGGTTACGGTCCTGGAAGGATCTTCGTTCTGTATCTCCGCAGCCAGCGGCGACATCAGCGCCGACGCCGGCACGAACGGAGCGTTCTACCAGGACACCCGCATCGTGTCCCGCTGGATACTGCGCGTCAACGGCTCGCTGCGCGAACCGCTTTCAGCCCAACGGCCCCACCCCTTCCAGGCCACCTTCGTAGGGCGGGCGAAGTGGCCCGGCGGAAAATTCGACAGTCCACTGGTTGTCCGGCAGGTGCGGCACATCGGCCCGGGTCTGCAGGACGACATCACGCTGGAAAATTATGCCGCCGAGCCCGTGGAATGCGACATCGAGCTCCTTGTCGATGCTGACCAGGCCGACCTGTTCGACGTAAAAGGTGGACGAACCACGGGGGCGGATGACACCACCCGGACCGTTTCAGGGGGCAGGCTTGTCATCGAGGCGGCGCGCCATGGCCAGCAGCGCGGCTCTGCGATCGGGGCCCGGGACGCGGAGGTTACCACCGAGGGCCTGCGCTTCCGGGTGACCGTCCCCGCCCGGGGAAAATGGGCCACCAGTGTGATTGTGGTGCCGCTGGTGAACGGAGAAGCGCCGGAAGAGCCATTCACGGAAGGACAACTGCCGCACCACCGCGAGGGTGTGCGCCGGCACCTGGCCTGGGAGGAAGCCCTCCCCAGGATCAGCATCGAGGACGCCAGCCTCCAAAACCTGCTCAACCGGAGCCAGAGTGATCTTGGTGCCCTGCGCATCTTCGACGCCCACCATCCGGAGCGGGCAGCGGTTGCTGCCGGTGCGCCGTGGTTCATGGCGCTGTTTGGGCGGGACTCGCTGCTGACCTCCTACATGAGCCTCATGGTCAACCCAAACCTCGCCCTGGGCACGCTGCAGACCCTTGCCGGGATCCAGGGAAAGAAGGTGGACCCGGACTCGGAGGAGGAACCCGGGCGGATCCCGCACGAGGTCCGGCTCGGCGTGACAGCAGGTCTTTCGCTCGGCGGCACGGCCTATTACGGGACGGCAGATGCAACGCCACTCTTCGTGGCTGTCCTCGGCGAGCTGAGCCGTTGGGGACTCTCCCGGGACAAGATCCAGCCACTGCTGGCACATGCCGACCGTGCGCTGGACTGGATCGAAAAATACGGCGACCGGGACGGCGATGGGTTCGTCGAATACCTCCGCGCCAACGACCACGGCCTGGTCAACCAGGGCTGGAAGGACTCCTGGGACGGCATCAACTTCGCCGATGGCACCATCGCTGAAGCGCCGATCGCCCTGTGTGAGGTCCAGGCATACGTGTACTCGGCCTACCTGGGCAGGTCACTGCTGGCCCATTGGAGCGGTGACCCGGCCCTGGAACTGCACTGGGCCGATAAGGCCGCGGCATTCAAGGAGGAGTTCAACAAGAAGTTCTGGCTGCCGGATAAGGGCTACTTCGCCGTGGCGCTGGACAAGGACAAGCGGCCGGTCGACGCCCTGACGTCCAACATCGGACACTGCCTCTGGACCGGCATCGTGGACCAGGACAAAGCCGAGTCCGTGATGGAGCACCTGATGTCCCCGCAGATGTTCACCGGCTGGGGGATCCGCACCCTGGCCTCGGACATGGGCGCCTACAACCCCGTCAGCTACCACAACGGCTCGGTCTGGCCGCATGATACGGCGCTGGTGGCCACCGGCCTGATGCGGTACGGGTTCGTGGACGAGGCCAAGCGGGTAGCCCTGGGGATCTTCGACGCCGCTGCGCACTTCGACGGTCGGCTGCCGGAACTGTTCTGCGGCTTCGACCGCGGGGAATTCCCCAGCCCGGTGCCCTATCCCACAGCATGCTCCCCGCAGGCCTGGGCGGCCGCTGCGCCCGTCCAGCTCGCCCGGATCCTGCTCCGGTTCGACCCCGTCTTCACCCGCGACGTGGTGCACCTGGCACCCATCCTGCCCGAAGTCGTGGGATCGTTCCGGGCCGAAAACGTCATGCTGGACTCCAGCAGGGTGACCATCAGCGCCGCCGGAACCAAGGGCAGTATCGATGGGCTTCCGCCGGGACTCAGACTCCTGACCGAGCCCCGCCCGCCGCTGGCCTACCCGCCTAACGGTTTTGCCGGCAGTTCCGTGCGCCAGGGGCAGAACCAGCCGGGCAGTTGAACCAGGGTCAGGGCAGGGAGCGCTCCAGCACAAAGTCATGTTCAACAGTGCTGCCCAGCCGGAACGACTTGGTGCCCACCTTGCGGAAACCGGATTTTTCGTAGAACCGGATGGCTCGGGCGTTCTGGCTGTTCACGCCCAACCAGGTTCCGGAACCGCCGCATGCTGCAGCGGCCTGGAGGCTGGCGTGCATGAGTTCGGCGGCCGCGCCCAGGCCGTGGTAGTCCGGGTGGACGTAGCACTTGCTGATTTCCACGGACGGCAGCAGGGTCAGGACAGAGGCCACATCGGGATCCGTTGCGGGCCGGTCCACCAGCAGGCTGTAGCCATTGAGCTGGCCGTCGGCATCGACGACCAGGACGGTGGTGTCCGGGTCCGCAAGGTACCCCTTGAAGTGTTCCTCGCTCAGCGTGTTGGCCAGGTGGGCGGCAATGTCGGCAGGTGACGACGACGGCGGGCAGGCCAGCGGAAAGGTGACGGCCGCCAGCGCAGCCAACGCGCCGGCGTCGTCCGCTGTTGCCCTGCGGATGGTGTGGGTCATGCTGTTCTTCCGGGTCAGGCGGTGATGGTTCGGATGGGGGAGCCGGCCAGCCAGGCGGTGATGTCCTCAAGGGCGCCGCCGTAAAACTGTCGGTAGCTTTCCTGGGTGACGTAGCCCAGGTGGGGGGAGAGCACGGTGTTGGGCGCAGCCAGGAGCGGGTGCCCGGCCTGCAGGGGTTCCTGGTCGAAGACGTCCAAGGCGGCGCCCCGGATCCACCCCTCATTCAGCGCTTTGATCAGCGACTCCTGATCCACGAGCGGCCCGCGGGCGGTGTTCACCAGGATGCCGTCAGGCCCCAGCAGCCGCAGCTCTGCCTCGCCCACCGTGTTCTCCGAGCGTGGGGAGAGCCGCAGGTGGAGGGTGGCCACGTCGGCAACCGTGAAGAGCTCCTCCTTGGACACCAGCCGGGCACCGGCCTCCTTGGCCGCGTCCGCAGTGAGATTCTGGCTCCACGCCACCACATCCATGCCGAAGGCCTGCCCGTAGGTGGCCACCCGCCGTCCGATCTTGCCCAGCCCCACGATCCCCAGCGTCTTTCCGGCCAGCTCCACACCAACAGTCGACTGCCACGTTCCGGCCCGGAGGGAGTTCTCCTCCGCTGGAAGGTGCCGGGCGATGGCCAGCAGCAGGGCCCAGGTCAGTTCCGGCGCTGCCGTGGGCGAACCGGGCGTGCCGCACACCGTTACTCCGTGCTCGGCCGCGGCTGCCACGTCGATGGCGGCGTTCGCCATTCCGGTGGTGACCAGCAGCTCAAGCCCTGGAAGCTTCTCAAACACCTCGCGCGGGAACGCCGTCCGCTCACGCATCGCAATCACCATGGTGGTGTCCGCCAGCGCCGAAACCAGGGCGTCCCGGGAAGCGAAAGGCTCGCGGTAGGAGGTCACGGTGACCCCCTCCGCCTCCAAGGCCGCGAAGTCGGCGAAGCCGTGGGCTACGTCCTGGTAGTCGTCGAGGATGGCCAAGCGGTGCGTCATGGGTGTCCTTCCCAGTTTGCTGCGTCCTTGGGTCACGTTCATCGTATGGCAGCGCCGGCCGGGAGGGCGCCTAAAACTCCAGCAACGCCGGGCATGATAGCAATGGGAGTGATGAATCCTCGCCCATTCCCGATTTTGTCCCTGTGAGCGGCCGCGTCCTGTCCCGCATTCCGAAAAGCTGGGTCCTGCTGGCCTGCATCGGCCTGCTTGCGCTGAACCTCCGCGGCCCTTTCGTCGCCGTCGCACCCCTGGTGGACCTCATGCAGGCGGAACTGCATTTTTCGCCGGTCATGCTGGGGCTGCTGACCAGCATCCCCGTCCTCTGCTTCTCGCTCGCGGCTCCCTTGGCGTCCCTTGCGGCCCGGAAATTCGGTGCCGAGTTCGCCGTTACGCTGACCATCCTGGGAGTCCTGGCCGGCGTGCTGGTGCGCTCCGCCGGGGGCCCGGTGCTGGTGGTGGCCGGCACGGTGGTCCTTGGCGTGGCCATCACGGTGGGCAACATCGCGGTGCCGCTGATCATCCGCCGCGATTTCGCTCCGCGGCGGCAGGGGACGGCCATGGGAATCTACACCGCCGCGCTGAACATCGGGTCCTTCCTGACCTCGGTCATCATGGCTCCGCTTGCGGCCGCGACGGGGTGGAGAGTTGCCTTGGCCAGTGTTGCCGTCCTGGCCGTCGCCGCCGTGGTGGTGTGGGTCCTGGCGGTGGGACCGCGGACGGCATTCCTGGCTGAGGCTGAGGATGGCGGGGACGCGCCACTCGCGAGGGTGGGGGGTTCCGGCTGGATCACGTTCGGGCTTACGGCCGGGTTCGGTGGCCAGGCGTTCTCCTACTACGGAGTCACGGCGTGGCTGCCCAGCTACCTGCACGACGAGCTGGGCATGAGCGCCGCAGAGGCCGGAGCCGCCTCCTCGATCTTCCAGATCCTCGCCATAGTGGGCGGGCTCGGCGTGCCATTTGCAGCCAAATATATGAGCACGACGGCGGTGGCGGTCACCCTGGGTGCCTTGTGGCTTCCCGTTCCGGTGGGGCTGCTTCTCGCGCCGCAGTTGTGGTGGCTGTGGTCAACGTCCGGCGGCATCGCCCAGGGCGGCGGCATCACGCTGATCTTCATCGCCATCATCAAGCTGGCCCGCGATCAAGCCTCCGCCGGGCGGATGTCCGCCACCGTCCAGGGCCTGGGCTACTGCCTCGGAGCGGTGGCCCCGCCGCTGGTGGGCTTCGTGCACGACAGCGCGAAGTCGTGGACCCCCGCGTTGCTGGTCATCCTGGTTTCGGTGCTGACCTTCTTCGTCAGCACCACCCTCTCTGTGCGGAAGGTGCCTAAAGGCCGCTAAGGCGAGGTGCCGCCGTCGGTCTTCTTTAAACACCTCACGCGAGATGCCATTTGAGCGCAATGTTTCCTTGGAACATTGCCGTTAAACGCCATCTCGCGGAGGTGACTGTGGTGCTCCGTTGCCGGACCGGCGCCCCGGATTTCGGGGGGGCCTGTTGCGAAGGGCGTGCCGGCCCGGCAAACGGAAGTTTCTTGAGTGTCAGGCCGCAGCCAGCTCCTCAACCGTTGCCTTCTCGCGGGCCTCGGTCAGGTAGCGGGCATAGGCGGGAAGCGTGAGGAAGGACGGGAACTCGGTGGCCAGGGTGACCTCTTCGAAGATGTCGCGGGCGTCCTCGAACCGGTCGCCGTCGAAGCGTTCCAGCCGGGCGAATTCCTCGTCCAGGAGTTCCTCCACCCACTCGTGGCTGACGATCTCGCCGTGGTCCGTGATGGCCCGGGCATAGATCCACTGCCACAGCTGGGACCGGGAGATCTCGGCGGTGGCGGCGTCTTCCATGAGGTTGTGGATGGCCACCGCGCCATTGCCGCGCAGCCAGGACTCGATGTAGCGGATCCCCACTTCGATGTTGTTCCGGATGCCCTGTTCGGTGATGGTGCCGTGCAGGGAAGCAATATCGATGAGGGCACGGTCGTCAGGGGTGACGTCCTCGCGGAGCTTGCCGAGCTGGTTGGGGCGGTCGCCGAGGACGCCGTCGAACACCTCACGGCAGATGGGCACCAGGTCCGGGTGGGCCACCCAGGAGCCGTCGAAGCCATCGTTGGCCTCGCGGGTCTTGTCAGCGCGGACCTTCTCGAGGGCGTTGGCGTTGGCTTCGGGGTCCTTGCGGTTGGGCACGGCTGCAGCCATACCGCCGATGGCCATGGCGCCGCGCTTGTGGCAGGCCCGGACCAGCTGTTCGGTGTAGGCGCGCATGAAGGGGGCCGTCATGGTCACCTGGCTGCGGTCCGGCATCACGAAGCGGGGGCCGCGGGTGCGGAAGTTCTTGATGATGGAGAAGATGTAGTCCCAGCGGCCGGCGTTCAGGCCCGCGGCGTGGTCGCGCAGCTCGTAGAGGATCTCCTCCATTTCGAACGCGGCGGTGATGGTTTCGATCAGCACCGTTGCGCGGATGGTGCCCTGCGGGATGCCGAGCAGGTCCTGGGCCAGGATGAAGATGTCGTTCCACAGCCGGGCTTCGAGGTGGTTCTCGATCTTGGGCAGGTAAAAGTACGGGCCCTTGCCCTGGGCCAGGAGGCGGCGTGCGTTGTGGAAGAAGAACAAGCCGAAGTCCACGATGCCGCCGGCGACCGGCTGGCCGTCGATCAGCATGTGCTTCTCCGGCAGGTGCCAGCCGCGGGGCCGGACCACGATGGTGGGCAGGTCGCCCGCCGGGCGGAGCTTGTATTCCTTGCCCTCTTCGCTGGTGAAGTCGATCCGGCGCTCCAGCGCATCGGTGAGGTTCAGCTGGCCCTTGATGACGTTGCGCCATGTCGGGGTGGAGGAGTCCTCCATGTCCGCGAGCCACACCTTGGCGCCGGAGTTCAGGGCGTTGATGGTCATCTTCTTGTCCACAGGGCCCGTGATTTCCACCCGGCGGTCCTCGAGGCCAGGTGCCGGGGGAGCGACCCGCCAGGACGGGTCATTCCGGATGTGCTCGGTCTCCCGGAGGAACCGCGGATCGGCGCCGGCAGCGATGTCAGCCCGCCGCGTGCGCCGTGCCTGCAGCAGCTCCTGCCGGCGGCTGGCAGTGGCCCGGTGCAGCTTCGCGATGAACGTCAGAGCGTCCGGGGTAAGTACTTCGTCCTGCCGGCAAATCGGCTGCGCGGTCAGGGTAATGCCATTGATCGTGAAGCTATCGGTGAAGCTGTTCATCTCAGTCTCCTTAAAGACAAAAGGGAAGTTCGACGGCGGGACTTACCTGGGTGGGCCGGGATCGGAAATCCTCCGCGTGCTATCCCCATCCCCGGCGTAAGACCTCGCAAAGCTCGGTCGACGCCGGGGACAGGGCCCCTTTACGCACGCTTCCGGATTCCCCATCCCGGCCAGGCGACGTCACGCTCAGGCGCGTGCCGCCGTCGTGCCTCTTCGGTGAGCGAGGCGAATGGCTCACCTTGGGCGAAAATTAGTGGAACTGGCCCTCTTCGGTCGATCCGACCAATGCGAGGGTGGAGGCGTTCGGGTTGAGCGCCGTGGAGATGCTGTCGAAGTAGCCGGTGCCGACTTCGCGCTGGTGCTTGGTTGCGGTGTAGCCGCGGGACTCGGAGGCGAATTCCTTCTCCTGGAGTTCGACGTAGGCGCTCATGCCTTCCCGGGCGTAGCCGTGGGCGAGGTCGAACATCGAGTAGTTCAGGGCGTGGAAGCCGGCCAGGGTGATGAACTGGAACGTGAAGCCCATGGCGCCGAGCTCGCGCTGGAACTTGGCGATGGTGTCGTCGTCCAGGTGCTTGCGCCAGTTGAAGGACGGCGAGCAGTTGTAGGAAAGCATCTGGTCCGGGAACTCGGCCTTGACCGATTCGGCGAACTTGCGGGCCAGTTCCAGGTCCGGGGTGCCCGTTTCCATCCAGATGAGGTCGGAGTACGGGGCGTAGGCCTTGGCACGGGCGATGCAGGGTTCGATGCCGTTGCGGACCTTGTAGAAGCCCTCCGCGGTGCGCTCGCCGGTGATGAATTCCTGGTCCCGCTCGTCGACGTCGGAGGTGATGAGGGTGGCTGCCTCGGCGTCGGTGCGGGCGATGACGACGGTGGGGGTGCCGGCGACGTCGGCGGCCAGGCGGGCGGCGTTCAGGGTGCGGACGTGCTGCTGGGTGGGGATGAGCACCTTGCCGCCCAAGTGGCCGCACTTCTTTTCGGATGCCAGCTGGTCTTCCCAGTGAACACCTGAGGCGCCGGCCTGGATCATGGACTTCATGAGCTCGTACGCGTTCAGCGGGCCGCCGAAGCCGGCCTCGGCGTCTGCAACGATCGGGACCAGCCAGTCCTCAACGGTCTGGATGCCCTCGGAGAACTCGATCTGGTCGGCACGGAGCAGAGCGTTGTTGATGCGACGGACCACTGTGGGGACCGAGTTGGCCGGGTAGAGGGACTGGTCCGGGTAGGTGTGGCCCGAGTTGTTGGCGTCCGCTGCAACCTGCCAGCCGGAGAGGTAGATGGCGCGGAGGCCGGCCTTGACCTGCTGCACGGCCTGGTTGCCGGTGAGGGCGCCCAGGGCGTTGGTGTAGCCGCCGGTCTTCTGCTCTTCGGTGAGCTGCTTCCACAGCTTCTCCGAACCCCGCCGGGCCAGGGTGTGCTCTTCGGAGACGCGGCCGCGGAGGCGGACGACGTCGGAAGCTGAGTAGTCCCGGGTCACACCTTCCCAGCGGGGGTTGGCGGCCCACTCGAGCTCCAGGGCGGCGGCCTGCTCTTCGGGCGTCTGCTGGGTGGGCTCAAATGCTGCAGTCATCGTTGATCTCCTTGATTGAGCTCCGGATGGAGTAGGTGGGAGCCGCGTCGTTGAGGCTCCCACCGGCTTATCCGGCGCGGTGTTTCTTTCCGTGACAACTACTTTTCAGCACTTTCAACCCCCTTTCTAGATGAAAGTGGTGGAAAGAAATGCACTTCTTCACGTATTCTTCAGAAATGTCGCCTTCAAGTTGGAACAGAGACGTTTCCCAGCCTCCGTCCACCGCCGCAGCGGAACTGGACGTTATCGCCCTGGGCCGCCGGGTCCGCCATCTGCGCAAACAAGCCGGGCTCACGCTCGATGACCTGAGCGCCGCCGTCGGCACCGCGCCCAGCCAGCTAAGCCTGATTGAAAACGGCAAGCGCGAGCCCAAGCTGACGCTGCTCCAGCACCTTGCTGCAGCGCTGAACGTCACCATCGACCAGCTGCTCGGCGCTGAGCCACCCAGCCGCCGGGCCGCCCTTGAGATCGAGCTGGAACGGTACCAGCGGGGGCCGCTGTACGAGTCCCTGGACCTGCCCAAGATCCGCATCAGCTCGCGGCTGCCGCTGGATGTCCTGGAGGCCCAGGTGGGGCTGCTGCATGAGCTGGAACGCAAGATGAATGAGCAGGTGGCCACCCCCGAGGAGGCACGCCGCGCCAATGGTGAGCTGCGGGCGATGATGCGGGAACGGGGCAACTACTTTCCTGAGTACGAGGCCGAGGCACAAAAGGTCCTCAAGGAGGTGGGCTACACCACCGGTCCGCTGAGCCAGCACGTCATTGCGGATATCGCCGCGCACCTCGGTTTCACCCTGCACCACGTGGGGGATCTGCCGCATTCCACCCGTTCAGTGACGGATTTGAAGAACCGCAAAATTTACCTGACGCAGAGCCAGCGGCAGGACCATGACCCCCGCTCGGTGTTGCTGCAGGCGCTGGGGCACTACGTCCTGGGCCACGAGACGCCCAAGAACTACGGCGACTTCCTTGCGCAGCGGGTGGCCACCAACTATTTCGCCGCCGCACTATTGCTGCCCGAGCAGGCCACCGTCGAATTTCTGCAGAAAGCCAAGGCGGCCAAGGAAATCGCGGTGGAAGACATCCGGGATGCCTTCGCCGTTTCCTACGAGACCGCGGCGCACCGCTTCACCAACCTGGCCACGAAGCACCTGGGCATCACCACGCACTTCCAGAAGACACACCAAAGCGGCATCATCTACAAGGCCTACGAGAATGACGGTGTGAACTTCCCCCAGGACCACACCGGCGCCATCGAGGGGCAGCCGTCGTGCAAGGCCTGGACGTCACGGGCAGTCTTCGATGTGCCCGACAAGTTCAGTGCCTACAGCCAGTACACCGATACGCCGTCCGGGACCTACTGGTGCACCGCGCGCACTGAGCGTTCCCCCAGCGGTGAATTCTCGCTCAGCATCGGGGTGCCGTACCAGCACGTGAAGTGGTTCCGTGGCCGCGAAACCAGCGCCCGCGCCACCTCCAACTGCCCCGACCCCACCTGCTGCAAGCGGCCGCCGGCCGAACTGACCAACCAGTGGGCAGGCAACGCCTGGCCGTCGGCACGTGCCCACTCGCATCTGCTGGCTGCGATGCCTCCCGGAGCCTTTCCCGGCGTGGACGAGACCGAGGTGTACAGCTTCCTGCAGGCCCACTCGGGGAGTTAGCAGAAACGCCCCATGAGATCTTGCCGGTTTCTTCACGACGCGCCATCAGATCTTGCAGCCTTCTTCACGACGCGCCATCACTTTCTTGAGGAAAGTGATGGCGCGTCGTGGCTTGTGCTGCGAAAGGTGAGCGGGCGTTGGGGTTTAAGCCGTCATAAGTGAGCGGGCGTTGGAGGATTTCCTGCGAAAGGTGAGCGGGCGTTTGAGGGTTTCCTGCCAAAGGTGAGCGGGCGTCCCAGCTAGCCGTGCAGCGTCCGGTACGCGTCCGCGGCGGCGGGGTGCAGGGGGACGCCGGCGGTGTTGATGAGGCTCTCCGCGCTAAGGAACTGAACGCCCAGGGTTGACTGCGGAATCAGCTCCCCGGCGTTGTGCACCAGCAGCTGCACCGTCCGCTCCACGGTGGCGTTGTCCAGGTCCCGGCGGCACAGGAGCAAGTTGGGTGCTCCCACCGTCCACACTGCCGGAACACCGGGATAGCTGCCTTCCGGGATCAGGACGCGGTCGTACATGCCGCCATATCGTCGGCGCAGTTCCGGCAGCAGACCCGACAAGTCCAGCAGTCCAAGTGCCACCTCCTGCTGGGCCGTCGCGATGGCAGCCGTGGGAACCCCGCCGGACCAGAACAGGGCATCAACCGTTCCAGCTTTAAGGGCGGCGATCCCGTCATTGAGGCCAAGGTTCTCGACGGCGGCAGTCCCGGCAGCGGGCGCAGCGGCATCCGCCGAGGTGCCCAGGCCTGCTGCCTGGAGCAGCCGGGGAGTGGTCAGGGACGTGCCCGATCCCGGCTGGCCAACCGCAACCCGGCGTCCTGCCAACCCGGAGATGTCCCGGATGCCGCTGTCCTTCCGCACCACGCAGTGGACGTAGTTTTCGTACACCTTCCCAATGGCGGCGATCTCCGCTCCAGCGCCCGGCTGGACGGCGGCGTCGGCCAGGGCTACGGCAAAGGCGGCCCGCCCGGCCTGCAGTTCGGCGATATTGTCCAGGCTTCCGCCCGTGGCCACCGCCCGCGCGTGCGCGGCAACGCCGTGGCGCTCCAGCGCGGCGGCCAGCAACGTTGAGAACTCCAGGTAGAACCCGCCCGGTTCGCCGCCGGCCACCACCAGGGTCTCGGGCCGGTCCCCGCCGGTACAGGCAACGAGGGAGGGCGGCAGCAACGCTCCGAGTCCGACGGCGAGGGCTGACTTCAGCACGGACCGTCGGGGCGGGAAGGGGCCAGGGAAGCCGGGGGAGCCAGCCGTGCCCGGGGAACCAGAAGCACCAGGGTCAGGCACGCGTACCACTTCCTTCGGACGAAGGGTCCACCCGCCCAGCCGGTAGCACGGGAAATTCGATCCGCGCTGACAACCCCTGCGGAGTGCCTTCGGCCAGGACCAGCCGTCCGCCGTTGGCTGCGGCAAGCTCGCCCACGATCGTCATGCCCAGCCCGGTCCCGGGAACGGAAGAGTGCCGCGGGGACCGCCAGAACCGGGTGGCAGCAGAGGCGCGCTCTGCGGCGGAAAGCCCCGGCCCGTCGTCGGAAATTTCCACAACCACCACGTCCTGTTCCCGCCGGACGGCCCCCGTGACCGTCGCGCCGGGCGCGTACTTGATGGCGTTGTTGAGAAGCTCGCCTGCCATCTGGGCCAGCTCCGCCGGATGGCAGGCAACCAGCACCGGCGGCTGCGGCGGGTCGGAAAGGGCCAACGTGGAGCCTGCCTGTTCCGCCAGCGGCGCTGCCCGCTCGATCTCCCCCTGAAGCACGGGATATGGATCCACCGGCTGGGCAGGCGGCTGCTGCGGCGTACTACCGGCAGCCCGGAGGTACCCTTCGGACGCCCGGTGCTCCGCGGCCGCAAGCTTCAGGACCCCGTCCAGGATCTCCTCCACCCGGTCCAGCTCCGCCACGGCACGCTCGGCAGCATCGTGTTCGCGGGCCGTCTTGAGCTCGAGCTGCAGCAGGTCCAGCCGCAGCCGGAGCGCCCCCACCGGATTCCGGAGCTGGTGCGAGGTATCCGCGATCAGCTGGCGCTGCGCCGCCATGCTGGCGCTCACGGTCCTGGCCATCGCGGTGAAGGAACGGCTCAATTCCCGCAGCTCCGGTGGCCCGTCCTCCGGGAGGCGTTCCATGCGCCCGGTCCGCTCCAGCTCATGCACTGCCGAATCCAGGCGGAGGACTGGCCGCAGGACCCAGCCGGTGACGCGGGCAGCCCCCACCAGGAGAATGGTGGCCAGCGCCACTGCGGCGACGCCCACCCCAAGCCAGCGCTCACGAAGCTTCTGCTGTGCCGTGTCCGCATGGACGTCCAGGACCACGGCGCCCAGGACTTGGCTGGCACTGCCGAAGGGCCGGAAGATGACGCGGGAGCCGGAGGCGAAGGGTTCAAGCGGTTCCAGGGACGTGCCGCTCACGTTCAGCCGGGCAAGGGACAAGGCGTTCTGCACGTCCGCCCGGTCGGCGGACAGGCCCCCGGAGGCCAGGGTCGCCGCCTGCACCCGGACCACAATGCCCTCGCCGTAAAGCCCGGAGTACGTGTCCATTTCCCGCTGCAGCCGCACAGTGTCTCCGTCGCCCGCCGCATCGAAGGCCACCTGCGCCAGCCGGTTCAGCGAGGCCGCCCGGTTGATCTGCAGCTCCTGGGTCAACTCACGGGATGCCGACGTGAGGATGGTGCCCGAAATGAGGAAGACCACCACCAGGCAGAGCACGCTGAGCACACCCAGGACCCGCAGCCTCATGCGCCGGCCGCCTCCACCCGGTAGCCCACGCCGCGAACGTTGATGATGAAGCCGGGCTTCTGCAGTTTGGCCCGCAGCCCTGTGAGGTGGACGTCCAGGGACCGGGATGATGCCAGGAAGGCATCGCCCCACAGTGCGTCCAGGATTTGTTCGCGGGTGACCACCGAACCGGCGTGCCGTGCCAGCAGGGCCAGGAGTTCGAATTCCGTGGCGGTGAGGGGCAGGGGCAGCCCGCCCTTGGAAGCCGCGTGCCGGTTGAAGTCGATGGCGAGGTCGTCCAGCACGATGATGTCTTCCTGCGGGGTGCCGCCCGCGCGCCCCGCCCGCCGGGTCACCGCCTCGATCCGGGCCAGCAGTTCCACCAGCTTGACCGGCTTGACCAGATAGTCGTCCGCGCCGGAACGGAGCCCGAGCACCACGCTGCGTTCGTCGTCGCGGGCAGTCAGGATCAGGATGGGCACATCGGTGACCTGCCGGAGCTTGCGCAGGACCTCCAGTCCGTCCATGTCCGGCAGGCCCAGGTCCAGGAGAATCACCTGGAAGTTCCGGTGCGACAGCAGTGCGTCCGCGCCCCGGGCGAGCCGCTGCGGGTGGTGCCCGGCGCTTTCGACGGCGGCGGTAAGGGCGCCGGCCATGGCGTCGTCGTCCTCGACGATCAGCACGTCCATAGCCATTTTCCTTGCTGTTTGTGCAGTGTCCGGTTCATCCCCCGCCTTTGGAGATTACCGCCTAAGGAACGGTTATGCCCGACGGCGGCCGGCAGGCAGGGCGGGAAGGCGGGCCAGGCAAAACCTAAGGAAGTGTTAGGAAATGCCCTGCCACGTTGGCTGTGCGGTGGATCACCCATACCGTTGATGAGGCCCTCCGGCGTTGGAGGACGCACGTCACCACAAGGAGGAACTCACCGATGAGCACCCAACAAACCGCGCCCGTATCGGAGGCCGCCCAGACCCGGCGGGCCGTGGGCAACATCCTGAAGGGGTCCGCCGGCAACCTTGTGGAATGGTACGACCTCTACGTCTACACGGTCTTCGCAGCCTACTTCCAAGCGCACTTCTTCAATTCCAAGGATGAACTCCAGGCGGGCCTCGAAGCGATGGCCGTCTTCTCGACGTCGTTCCTCATGCGGCCCATCGGCGCCTGGTTCTTCGGGCGGTACGCGGACCGCCACGGCCGGAAGGCTGCACTGACGCTCAGTGTCACCCTGATGTCCGCGGGCTCCTTCGCCATCGCCGTGCTGCCCACCCAGGACGTCATCGGCCTGTGGGCCATGATCCTGCTGGTGATCATCCGTGTGATCCAGGGCTTCTCCGTGGGCGGTGAGTACGGCACCAGCGCCACCTACATGTCCGAGGCTGCCACCACCAAGCGCCGCGGGTTCTTCTCCAGCTTCCAATACGTCACGCTGGTGGGCGGCCAGATGCTGGCCCTGCTGGTCCTGGTAATCCTGCAGAACGTCATGCCCAAGGGCGACCTGAACGAGTGGGGCTGGCGCATTCCGTTCGCCATCGGCGGCGTCGCGGCCCTCGTCGTGCTGTGGCTGCGCCGCTCCATGGAAGAGACGGTTTCCGCCGAACAGATCAACGCCGCCAAGGCCCCCGCGAAGCCGGGCCAGGCGCAGCCGGGCACCATGAAGCTGCTTTTCACCGGCTACTGGAAGCCGCTGCTGGTCTGCATCGGCATCACCCTGGGCGGCACCGTGGCGTTCTACACCTACACCAACTTCATCCTGAAGTTCATGAACGATACGTCCGGCATCGCCAAGACCGACACCTCCGTGATCAACTTCTGGGCCCTGTTCATCTTCATGCTGCTCCAGCCCGTCTACGGCATCATCTCAGACAAGGTGGGCCGCAAACCCCTGCTGCTTTGGTTCGGCATCACCGGCGTGCTGTTCACCTGGCCGCTGCTGTCCACCCTGGCCGGCACCAAGGATCCGTTCACCGCGTTCCTGCTCATGATGGGCGGCCTGGTGATCGTGGGCGGCTACACCTCCATCAACGCCCTGGTGAAGGCGGAGCTCTTCCCGGCCTCCATCCGCGCCCTGGGCGTGGGCCTGGGCTACGCGATCGCCAACTCGCTGTTCGGCGGCACCGTGCCGCTGATCGGCGCGGCCTTCCAGAAGGCGGAGCGGGAGGACCTGTTCTTCACCTACGTCACGGTGGCCATCGCCATCTCGCTGGTGGTTTACATCTTCGCGCTGAAGAACAAGAAGACAACGCACCTGGACGACGAGCAGGGCCACGCCTGGGAACAGGCACCCCAAGGCGGCAAGGACAAGGACGCCCTCGGCGTTTAGTCCGGAAGGCACCCAAGGGTGCCCGTCTCCCAAGGAGGCGTACGACGGCGGCTGCCCGGCCGCCGTCGTACGCCTCCTTTTGTTTCGGCTTGCTGCTGCTGAATACCTGTTCCGAAGTGCCCGCTGAGGTGGGCGGACTATATTGGGCCATGTCAGAACACCACCACAATCGCGGGAGTCTGCACCTATGGCCAAGGAACTTGCCACCCAACTCATCGAACAACTCCAGGCTGCCGGTGTGCAGCGGATTTACGGGATCGTGGGTGACAGCCTCAACCCGATCGTGGACGCCGTCCGCCAGACGGGAGGCTCCGCGAAGGGCGGCATCGACTGGATCCACGTCCGGCATGAGGAGGCCGCCGCCCTCGCCGCTGCCGCCGAAGCACAGCTCACCGGCAGGCTGGCCGTGTGTGCGGGTTCCTGCGGCCCCGGAAACCTGCACCTGATCAATGGCCTCTACGACGCCAACCGTTCCGGTGCCCCCGTGCTGGCCATCGCCTCGCACATCCCCAGCAAGCAGATCGGCAGCAGCTTCTTCCAGGAGACCCACCCGGACCGGCTTTTTAACGAGTGCTCGGTCTACTCCGAACTGGTCAGCACTGCCGAGCAGGCGCCGCGGGTGATGCACAGCGCCATCCAGCACGCGCTGGGTCTGGGCGGAGTCGCCGTCGTGACCCTTCCCGGTGACATCGCGGGCCTGGAAGCAGTAGGCCCGACTCCCGCGCCGGCCACCTTCCGGCCGGCAACCCTGGTCCCGGACCCCGCCAGCGTGCAGGCGCTCGCGGACGCCATCAACGACGCCGGCAAGGTGGCCATCTTTGCCGGGGCGGGCGTGGAGGGCGCGCACAGTGAGCTGATGGCGCTCGCCGAGCTGGCCAAAGCACCGGTGGGGCACTCGCTGCGCGGCAAGGATTTTGTCCAGTACGACAATCCGTTCGACATCGGCATGACGGGCCTCCTTGGCTACGGGGCGGCGGCAGAGGGCATCGAGGACGCAGACCTGCTGATCCTCCTGGGCACGGACTTCCCGTACGACCAGTTCCTGCCGGACACCCGCACCGCACAGGTGGACCGGGCGGCGCAGCGGCTGGGCCGGCGGACCGACGTCGATATTGCCGTGCACGGCGACGTGCTCCCCACGCTTCGCGCGCTGATCCCGCTGGTGAAGGCCAAGAAGAGCCGCCGGTTCCTTGACCAGATGCTCAAGAAGCATGACCGGCTGATGAACAAGGCCGTGGGCGCCTACACGCGCAAGGTGGAGAAGAAGCAGCCCATCCATCCCGAGTACGCGGCGTCGTTGCTGGACCAGGTGGCCGCCGAGGATGCCATCTTCACCGCGGACACCGGCATGTGCAACGTCTGGACTGCACGCTACATCAACCCGCTGGGCACCCGACGGCTGATAGGTTCCTTCCTGCACGGCTCCATGGCTAACGCCCTCCCGCACGCCATCGGCGCGCAGCTGGCGTACCCGGGGCGCCAGGTCATTTCGGTGTCCGGCGACGGAGGCCTGTCCATGCTGCTGGGCGAACTCATCACCGCCGCCGCCTACAAGCTGCCGGTCAATGTGGTGGTGTTCAACAACTCCACCCTGGGCATGGTGAAACTGGAGATGCTGGTGGACGGGCTGCCCGACTTTGGCGTGGATGTGCCGGACGCCAACTATGCGGCCGTGGCACAGGCGCTGGGTTTCCACTCCGTCCGGGTTACCGATCCAGGCCAGATCGAGGCGGCCTACCGGGAGGCGTTTGCGCACCCCGGCCCGTCGCTGGTGGAGCTCATCACCGACCCCAACGCGCTGTCCATTCCGCCGAAGATCTCCGGATCGCAGGTGATCGGGTTCGCCACCGCCATGTCCAAGGTGGTCCTCAACCGCGGCGCCGGCGAGGCCGTCAGCATGGCCCGCAGCAACCTCCGGAACATTCCCCGGCGTTAACCTCCTTTCCACACGCCATCACGCAGCGCCCTTAGAGCCGGAACGCCCCTGCACTGATTGCAGGGGCGTTCCAGGTTTTCGTGCGAAAGCTGATGGCGCGTTTTGTGGAGCTAGCGGGCGCCGCCCTGCCACAGGGCATCGAAGGGGGCGCCGGAGGCAACCCGGTTGCGGATGCCGGCGGTCACGAACTCCTTGGCGGTCCGGGCTGCCTCCAGCGGGCTGGCGCCCTTGGCAAGCTCGGCCGTGACGGCGGCGGCCAGCGAGCAACCGGCGCCGGACACGGCCACCTCGCCCACCTTCGGCGCGCTGAGGACTTCGAGGGTTTCGCCGTCGTAGAACACGTCCACGGCGTCCGGGCCTTCCAGCCGCACCCCGCCCTTGGCCAGCACGGCCGCTCCGCTGAGCTCGTGGATGCGGACGGCAGCGGCCTTGAGGGATTCAACGTCGGTGATCTCCAGGCCGGAGAGCGATTCCGCCTCGAAGTGGTTGGGCGTGACGAAGGTGGCAAGCGGCAGGATCTGCGCTTTCAGGGCCTGGTCCGTGTCCAGCGCGTGACCGGGCTCCTGGCCCTTGCAGATCAGCACCGGGTCCAGGACAACATTGGCAAAGCTGTTCTCCTGCAGCGCATTGGCCACCGTGCTGATGGTGGCCGGGCTGCCCAGCATGCCGATCTTCACCGTGTCCAAAGCCGAAGGGGCGCCCGACGCCGGACCGTAGGCCGCCGTCGTCGCCTCCAGCTGGTCGGCAATCACCTGCTGGTCCACCGGCACGAAGCGGTGGTTCCAGCTGTCCTTCGGGTCGAAGGACACGATGCAGGTGAGGTTGGCGATGCCGAAGACACCCAGCTCCTGGAAGGTCTTCAGGTCAGCCTGGGCGCCGGCGCCGCCGGTGGCCTCGGAGCCTGCGATGGTGAGGACGACGGCGGGGGCGTCCGCGGACAGCGTTGCGTCAGGGGATACGGAAGTCATGCCCCCATCCTGCCACCCGGCGTCGGACGCTATCCATGTAGGGGCGTAGAGCGGCTGTGATGAGCGAGTGTTCAGCGGTCCAAGCGGTTCATTATTTGACCGTCAGGCTGTCCCCTTGGCGATCTGCAGGAGCGCCCTGCCCAGCTCCGGCTGGCTGTAGGCAAATCCGGCGTCAAGAAGTTTCTGCGGCTGGACCCAGCGGCTTTTCAGGACCAGTTCGGTCTCCGTGTAAATCAGGACGGCGCCCGCCCGGAGGAGCCAGGCAGGGGTGGGCAGCCCGAAACGCGCGCCATAGGCCCGGCGCACCAGGCGCATCATTTCCTGGTTAGTGACGACGTCCGGTGAGGCTATATTGACGGGCCCGGTGATGTCGGTCCGTGCGTGCAGGAAGAGGATGCTGCGGTACAGGTCCTCCACGTGGACCCAGCTGAACTTCTGCCGGCCGTCGCCCATATGCCCGCCCAGGCCCAGTCGCGCGAGGTTGGCGAATGGCCTCAGTGCACCGCCGCCCCGGCCCAGCACGATGGCGATCCTCAGCGGGATCTTCCGGGTTCCCGGAGTGTCCGCTGCGGTGAGGGCCGCTTCCCAGGCCCTTGCGACGTCCACGGAGAAGCCGGAACCAAGGTCGCCGCCGGCCTCGGACTGGGGACGGTCGCGTGCATCCCGGTAGATGGTGCCGGTGCTGGCATTCAGCCAGGTGGGCGGCGGGACCTGGCATTGCGCGATGGCCCGCCCCAGTGCCCGGGTGGTGGCCACCCGCGAGTCCAGAATGATTTTCTTGTTCCGCTGGTTGTAGCGGCACGAGACAGAGCGTCCGGCGAGGTTCACCACCAAGTCGGCGCCGTTGAGCACCCGGGCCATGCCGGCGTCGTCATCCCATGCGGCTGTGGAACCACCTGCTCCGTTGCGTCCTATGGTCCGCACCGTCCAGCCGTTCTCGCGGAAACGCCTGCAAAGATAGGTGCCAATGAAGCCGGAGGCGCCGGCCACTACGACTGTCTTTGCACTGTTCATCTCTTCCCCCAATGTTCGCTTCTGTCCTAGTCGCGGATGCTGCCGCTCAAGTCGAGGACGTCGTCAAGCACCTTGCTGACACCCGGAATGCGGGCCAGTGAGAGGCCGCGGGCAATGAGCGGCGCTGCGCCGTCCACCAGCTTCCGGGTCCGCCGCTGGCCTTCCGAGGAGTCGTAGACCCAAAAGAGGGTGATCCCCATGTAGCAAAGCCACAGCAGTTCAGGCAGCTCGGCCCGCAGCTTCTTCGGTACGGCGGGGCTGGACCCGTCCACCGTGCGCCTGAAGATATCCAGCGCTGCCTCCCGCGCGGGCGTTGAGTCCGCCGAGAAGGGGTTCACCGGCGATGTGGGCCGGATGGCGGTGGCCACGAAGTCCGCGCCGAAAGCATGGTAGGGCGCCATGACGTCCAGGCCCGCGTGCAGAGTGGTTTTCAGGCGGTCCGCGAACCCGGCGGCGGCGTCCAGCAATTCGGCTGCCCGCGCGGCGTGTTCGGCCTGCACTTGGAGGTACAACTCGTGGACCAGATCATCCTTGGACGAGAAGTAGTAGTAGGCATTGCCAACGGAAACGCCCGCCTCTGCAGCGATGGCCCGCATGGTGGTCTTCTCGAAGCCGATCTCGCGGAACATGCGCAGTGCGGTGTCCGCCACCCGCTGCCTGGTGTGTTCGCCCTTGGCTGCCACCGGCGCCTCCAAATTCCTGAACGTGTTCAAAAACAGTGTGCCACAAGTAGTTGAACATGTTCAAACGTCCACGGGAATTGGTCTGCCTGCGCCAAGGAGCGATCCCGTTCAAGGCGATGCGAGAATTGCCCGAGTGCTAATACAACCGGCGGTCCACAGCTGGTCGCCGGCCAACCACTCCCGAACGGACACCGTCATGTCTTCTTCTTCCGGCCACAGTGCCATGCCCGATGCCGCCCTCCCGCGGCCGGCCCACCAAGGTGCCAGCTTCGCCGCCATCGGTTCGCCCTACTTTGGGATCATGCTGGCGACCATGGCCGTGGTGTTGATCCTCTCCAACATAGGAGCATCCAAGGGCGTCGCCTTCGGCCCCATCGTCACCGACGGTGGCTTTTTCCTCTTCCCCCTCGCATACATCCTGGGCGACGTCATCAGTGAGGTCTATGGCTTCAAGGTGGCCCGCAAGGCCATTCTCACGACCTTTGCGATGTCCGTCTTCGCCTCGCTCTGCTACTGGGTGGTCATTGCGCTGCCCGGCTTCGACGACGAGTACGGAGCCGCGAAGCAGTCCGCCTTGGAAGGCGCCCTGGGCCCTGTGCCGCAGATCGTCCTCGCCTCGCTGCTCGCCTTCCTGGCCGGGCAGACGATTAACTCCTGGATCCTGGTGCGCATGAAGGCACGCACCGGTGAGAAGTCCCTGTGGGCCAGGCTCATGGGCTCCTCCGGCGCTGGGGAATTCGTGGACACGCTGATCTTCTGCAGCATCGCCGCGTCCGTCATCGGCATCACTGACTTCGGCAGCTTCGTGAACTACGTGCTTGTGGGGTTCGTGTACAAGACTTTGGTTGAGTTCCTTTTCGTCCCCGTTACCTCGCTGGCCATCAACTGGGTCAAGAGGCGCGAACCCAGTTACGGCCTCGCAACCCCGCCCGCGGCAGCGGTGACGAACGCCGCGTAGCTGCCGCCCGGCGTCGTGCGTTCCGGCTGTCTGGTTCCGGGACGCCGGAACGGTGCGGGATCGCCGGAAGGAACCGGCGACCTGGTCCCGTTCCGGCGATTTTGGCCCTGGGGCGGCCGGGCTACCGTTGGAGTGCGGCTAGGACACGGGCTTTGAACTCCTGTTCGCGGAAGAGGTCGGCCCATTTCACGCGCAGGAAGGTCCAGCCGTTCTCGGTGAGTGCATTCTCCCGCTGCCGTTCCTGGAACAGCACCTCGGGCGTCGGCTTGTAATCGAAGTACTTGGTTTTCCCGTCGAATTCGAGGGCCACCTTCTTTTCCTTCCAGGCGAAATCCAGGCGGTACTGGCCTGCCCCCGTGGCTACGGGGACTTGGGGCTCCGGCAGCGGAAGCTTCAGCCGTGTCAGGAGTTCGCGGGTGAGCGTCTCACCGGCTGACTCCGACCGTGGTTCTGCTTGGGTGAGTGCGAGCCGGAGGGTACGGATCCCGCGGCGTCCCTGCAGGCCGTCAGCCATGCTTTCCATCAGCGCTTTGTCTGCACCGAGCCGGAGGGCGTGGTCCATCAGCACGAGCGCCTGGCGGTAGGTCAGCATCATGGCGCAATCCACTGCCGTCCGCTCAAGCGAGGTCACCCGGAGGCCGCCGCGAATCACCACCTCCGCCTCGGTCCAGGGCCGGGTATGGCCGCAGACATCCTTACCGAGCCGCTCGCTTGAGGGGTTTCCTGGCAGTAGAAGGTGGATCAGGTTATCGACATCCCATAGATACAAACCGTGCAGCCGGGCCGCCGATGTGTGGCTGTACACATAGCCGCCCCGTGAGGTGGTCAGCGTCCCATGGGCATGGGCGTGAATCAACTGCCTGCTGCGAACAGGCCGCGACTGCTTATCCCAGAGCTCGGCGCGGATGTAGCAGCCGTGGCGAAGGCGGACAAGCTTCCGGTTGAGCACCAGGGTCTTGATGGCCCGTCCGTTGAGGCCCTCCTCGTGCAGTTGCCCCGTTCGCCACAGGTTGCCGGTGCTCGGAAGTGCAAGGAGGCGGACTGGCTGTGGTGTCATCCCCACAGGATCCTGCCGCTGCGGCACCGCCGGAAGGCGCCGCCGTCGTTATGTGTAAAACGTCCTGCGGCGCGGGCTCGCCGGAACCCGTCGAACTCGCCGCAACGTTCCGGCGATCCGGCAGCTTTCCGGCGAGTTCGACGGCGGGCGCCGGCCTAGCCCTTCAGCGCACCGTCCAGCAGCGCCCGCAGTTCCGTGAAGTGCCGCTCGGTGGCTTCCGGGTGGAAGGCCGAGGTGTCCGCCATGGTGTAGCCGTGCGGGGCGCCCTCGTAGATTTCATTGGACGCCTCCAGACCCGCTTTCTTGAGCGTTTCACCCAGCTGCGCGACGGCCTCCGGGGCCATGCTCCGGTCGTGGTCCGCATGGCCGAAGACGAACCGGGCCCTTGCGTCCTTGAGCCCCAGGTGCGGGCTGTCCGGCTCGTCGGTGACGAGGCCGCCCGCGTGGAAGCCGCCGCACGCTGCCACCTGGTTGGGGTGGGAGGTGGCAGTGCGGACGGCGAGCCGGGCCCCCATGCAGTAGCCGGTGGTTCCGATGGGGCCGGGTGCAACGCCGTCGAGCTCCCGGAGCGCGGAAACCCAGGCGTCGATGTCCGGCAGCGCCTTGTCCGAGGTCAGCCGGCCCACCCTGGGGAAGGCGGCCTTGCCGGCTGCCTCCCGGCCTTCCTGGCTGGTCATGTTCCCGGCGGGGGCCAGCTCCCCAGCCGTTCCTTCCCGGTAGAAAACGTTGGGTGCCAGCACCACGTAGCCCCAGTCGGCGATGCGCTGGGCCATCTCCTGGATTCGGGGACGCAGGCCGAAGGCATCCATGTAGAAGATGACGCCCGGGAAAGGGCCGGTTCCGTTGGTCGGGCGGGCTACCAAGGCCTCGGCGGCACCGTCAGCGGCAGGGATTTCGATGGATTCGATAGGCATGGGGCCACCCTACCGGAGGCACCCGGAAGCGGCTCTCAGGAGTAGTACCGGCCCAGGGTCTCGGCCTTGAAGTCGAAGAACGTGCCGGACTCGATGGCCAGCCGGGCATCGTCCACCATTTTCACCACGAACCGCTCGTTGTGGATGGAGATGAGGGTGGCGGACACCATTTCCTTGGCCTTGAACAGGTGGTGGATGTAGGCGCGGGAGTAGTTGGCGCAGGCGTAGCAGTCACAGCCCTCCTGGAGCGGGCCGAAATCGCGTTTGTACTTGGCTCCGGAGAGGTTGAACCGGCCCTCCGGGGTGTAGAAGGCGGAGTTGCGGGCCACGCGGGTGGGGGAGACGCAGTCGAAGGTGTCGGCGCCGTTTTCGATGGCGGTGAAGATGTCGTCCGGCTCGGAGATGCCCAGCAGGTGCCGCGGCTTGTCCTCCGGCAGTTCCTCATTGCACCAGCGCACGATGGTGCCGAGGTTTTCCTTCTCCAGCGCCCCGCCGATCCCGAACCCGTCGAACGGCATGGCGCCCAGATCACGGCACGCCTTTCGGCGCAGGTCCTCGTACTGGGCGCCCTGGATCACGCCGAACAACGCCTGGTACGGCTTGCCGGCCCGTTCCTCCGTCAGGCGGAAGTGCTCCTCAAGGCACCGCTCCGCCCAGAGCCGGGTCCGCTCCAGCGACTCCTCCTGATACCGCCGAGAGTTCTGCAGCGTGGTGAGCTCGTCGAACGCGAACATGATGTCCGCGCCGATCTGGTGCTGGACCTGCATGGAAATCTCGGGGGAGAACCGGTGCCGGTCCCCGTTCAGGTGGGACTTGAACCAGACCCCGTCATCGTCGATGTGTGCCAGGCGTTCCTTGCCGGGGGCTACGGCGTCATCCGGGCCGGAGGCGTCCACGGACTTCATGTCGATGACCTTCTTGAACCCGGAGCCCAGGCTCATCACCTGGAATCCGCCGGAGTCCGTGAATGTGGGGCCGGGCCAGTTCATGAATGCGCCGAGGCCGCCGGCTTCGTCAAGGATGTCAGGTCCCGGCTGCAGGTAGAGGTGGTAGGCGTTGGCCAGCAGTGCCTGCGCGCCAAGGTCCGCCATGGATTCCGGGAGGACGGACTTCACCGTTGCCTTGGTCCCGACGGCGATGAACGCCGGCGTCTGGATCTCACCGTGCGGGGTGGTGATGGTGCCGGTGCGGCCCAGGAACTCCCCGCCGTTTTCGGCCTCCTGCGCCTGGGAGGGTGGGCAGGACTCCGCCAGGCGCGTGCCCACCGTGAAGGAAAACTGTGAACGGGTATCCGGCAGGGCGAAGGCAGGGTTGGCTGGCACCGTACCAGTGTGCCAGCAAAGCGCACGGCGCCAGTAAACCCGGCCCCAGTAAACCCCGGGACCGGTTAGCTCAGCTGGCCGGTTCCGATGCCGGGTAGTTCGAAGCCCGCCAGGAATCCCAGGACTGCCGGATGGCGTCGAAAGCCCCTGCCCCAAGGTCGTAGGTGGAAACGACAATCAGCGAGCCCTCCCCCTCCGCGCGGACGTCCTTGATGGCCGGGTGGTCGGCGACCACCAGTAGCCCCTCGCCGTGCTCCGCGTAGCTGTGCACCGTGAGGCCCACCTGGTGGCTGGTGCGGTACCAGACCTTGCCGCTGATCTCCTCGCCCGTGCCCAGCGTCACCTGGTACGGCTCACCCGCCGCCGGGAGGTCGGCGAGCCCCAGCTTCTCGATGGCTGAGCCGTTTCCCTCGGTCAAGTGCAGGAACAGGGTATGCCGCTTGCCGTGCGGGTGCCGTTCCAGGGCGAAGCGGAGCTGCTGCAGGAACGTCAGCCAGCCCTGCGTGATGTCCTCGTCCCAGGCAGCCCACTCGGAGTCATGGTCCACGGCGGAGCGGGTGACACTGACCCGGGTTCCACCGGCCTCCGGGTGGAGCTCAAACGTGTCCCCGCCGTGCACGGTAAGGCTGGTGTGGTCCGGTGCTTCCTGCACGTCGCTGGAGAAGTAGATCTCCTTAATCTCGGACTCGAGGTCCTCGGACTGCCAGCCATGCCACTGGGCCACCTTGGACGGTTCACGCAGCATGGTCCAGACCTGCGGCGCGTCGGCGTTGATCACTACGCTGAGATTGTTGGTCATAGCCCCGAATGTACGCCCCGGAAACTGCCCCGGGTAGGGGCAATTTCCCCCGTCAGGCAGATGCCCGGAAGCTCAGGAGCGGACGGCCTCCAGCTCGTTGCTGATGCGCCGTTCCAGCTCCGACATCCCGATGGTTTCCGAGCCGCCGTGCGCCCGCAGGAAGAGCAGGGACTCCAGCCGCAGCAGCCGCCATTCGCGCTCGGCGTCATGGTTGGAGTTATCGATGGAGCGGAAGATTTCCTTGTCGTACAGGTTGGGCTCGTTGAGCGAGCGCTGCCGCACCTTGGCGGCCATCCGCGCCTTGAACGGGTCCGTTTCCTGGTTCTCCGGCGTGCGGATCAGCTTCTCGTACACCTCAGCGCGTTTGTCCTGGCCGTCCTGCCGGCAGATGTAGCTGGCCAGCGCCAGGGACGCCTCCACAGAGGTCCACCGGCCCGGGTTCCCGTCATAGGGCAGCACGGTCAAAAGGTCCGCCACGGACAGTGCGCCGTCGGCGTCCTTCAGGGTGATAAACAGTTCGTGCGCCAGGTCGCTGAGGTCCTTCAGGCAGCTTCCGGACTTGAAGTTCACGCCCTTGGACAGCCGGTCGGTCAGGAGCAGGACGCCCTCTGCGTCCGGGTGCGCCTCGGCGGCGGCTTCCACCACGGACTCGGGGGTGCCGGAAGGGGCCGGGATGAGCGCGAGTTCCTCCTCGCTGGGCCCGGTCACCGCGGGCGGCAGCGGCGGGAGGGGAGGCACGACGACGGCGGGGGAAACGGCGATCGGCCCGGTTCCGGCGCCGGGCTGCTCCTGCCGTCCGTCCTTGGGCGCGGCGGCTTCCGCCGGCGGGGTGGGCTCCGGAAGGTTTGCCGACAGCGGAAGCTGTGTGACGTCGTCGTGCGCTCCGTCCACCACCGTGACCATGGTGCCGATGGCCACCCGCAGCGTTCCGCCGCCGGAAAGGCTTGCCAGCACCAGTGCCGGGGAGCCGAAGTCGTCGTGCTCAAGCTCCACCTGGTCGATTTCGGCAGTGCGCCGGCCGTCGGGGAGGAGGATGTGGCTGCCGGTGGTCAGAGATCCAGCCTGCTGTTCACTGTGGTGCCTGGCGGCTGGTGATTCGGTCATGGGAGTCCTTAAGTTCTCTTGCGGTCCGCCCTACAGTCTACAAAGGCGGGCGCCTAAAACCGGGGACCCCCACGTCCCGGCGGGGTGCCTAGAAGCCCACGCCTGCGAACGCCAGGGCCTGCCGGATGAGGCCGCCGCGGCCGCCGGAAAATTCCATCTGGACGCCCGGGCTGAGGACTTCCTCGGGGGTCATCCAGGTCAGTTCCAGGGCGTCCTGGCGGGGCTCGCACTCGCCCGTCACCGGGATGACGTAGGCCAGCGACACGGCGTGTTGCCGCTCGTCCGTGAACCCTGTCTGGGAGGGCGCGGGGAAGTATTCGGCCACCGTGAACGGCACGGGGCTCAACGGCAGCTGCGGGAACGCCAGCGGACCCAGGTCCTTTTCCATGTGGCGCAACAGGGCGGCGCGGATGGTTTCGCGGTAGATGACCCGGCCGGACACCAGGGAACGCACCATGGTCCCGTCCGAATCCGCCTGCAGCAGCGTGCCCACCTCGTTGACGTACCCCAGCGGATCCAGCCTGACCGGTACGGCTTCCACGTACACCATGGGCAGCCGCCCCCGCGCCTCAAAGAGGTCTTCTTCAGAGAGCCAGCCGGGATTCGGGTCAGGTGTGCGCACGTTCATGCTTAAGTTCTACCCCATGGGGCGTCGCTGGGAGATCCACACCGTGGCGGGCGCGTTGGGGCTGCCCGCGTCGGGATTAGCCACGTGGAGGGTGCTTCCGAACGCCTCCTCGGTGAGGCTGGCGGTGAAACCGGCCGCGGTGAGCCGGTCCCGCAACGGTTCCAGGCCGGCGTCGTATTCAAAGCCCAAACCCGAGCGGGGTGCCCCTGCTGCCGGACGCACCAGGAGGACGCCGCCGTTCTTGGCCGTGAAGTCCGCGGTTTCGTCGTTGTCGGGGACGGGACGGGGGCGGGCGCCCACATGCAGCAGCGTGCGGACGGCTCCCTCCGGGTCCGCCGTGTACCAGACCGCGACGACGGCCAGGGCGGGGTCGGCGTCAGCGCACTGGGCGGCGTGGGCTGCTTTGTCGGCCATGAAACTGAAGCCGTCGGGGGCGCTGATCCGGCACGTTTCGCCGTGGGCCGCCGTGACCAGCTCAGCAGGCCGCGTTCCTTCCCCCTGCACTCCATCCTCTTCCTGCGCGGACAGGTTGGTGCGGCGCGCGAATTCGGCGACGTCGCCCACCTCCACCGCGAATACGGTGTGGCCGTCCTGCCCGGACCCGGCCTCCGCCCCGTGGAGCGCCAGCCGGCCCGACGCGGAATCGAAAACCTGCCAGCCGCCGTCGTCCTCTGTCTGCACCATCCCCAGAGCGGTGAGGAACTGCTTCCAGGAGTCAGTGCGTGAGGTGAAGTGGACGGGGCGGACTCGAAGCATGGCGTTGTCCTTCGGGCTGGGGGACGGTCTGTAGGGCCATAATGCCACCTGAAGATCCGGTGCACACGGGGCTTGTGACCTGCCATTCCACAGGCAGAATTAGGCCATGGCCGATGACCTTGAGGAATTGCTGGTGCCGGATGCCGCTGCCTGGCGCGCCTGGCTGGAGGAAAACCACAGCACCAGCCCGGGCGTGTGGCTGGTCCTGCACAAGAAGGGCGGGACGGTGACGGGCCTGGACTACGCGGCCGCACTGGACGAGGCACTGTGCTTCGGCTGGATTGACGGTCAGGGCCGGCGCCGCGATGACGAAAGCGTGTTCCAGCGGATGACCCCGCGCCGCCCCCGCAGCATCTGGTCCGCACGGAACGTGGGGCACGTCGCCCGGCTGGAAGAGGCCGGCAAGATGACCGACGCCGGCCGGGCGGCAGTGGAGGCGGCCAAGGCGGACGGCCGCTGGGAAGCGGCCTACGGCGGGCAGGCCGATGTGCAGGTTCCCGAGGACCTGGCCGCCGCCATCGCTGCAAACCCGGCCGCCCAGGCGATGTTCGATGTGCTCACCAAAACCAACCTGTTCTCCCTGGTGTACCGGACCAACTCGGCGAAGCAGGCCGCAACGCGGGAGCGCAGGATCGCCGGTTTCGTTGAGATGCTGGCCCGCGGTGAGACGCCCTATCCGCAGAAGAGGCGGCCCGCCGGGCTGGACTAGGGGAGGCCTGCGGCGGTTACGGCCGCGGCAGCCTCCAGCGCCATCCATGCCTGCAGTTGGGTGGCGAGCTCGACGGCGGCCCCCGGCGGATACGTCGCGGCCGCCGGTTGGGCCGCATGCACCGAGAAAATGCTCCTGCCCTGCAGCCGCGCATTGGCCTCGCTGGGGCCAACAGGGCGGCGGCCGGACCAGAACGCCTCAGCAGTGTCCGTCACCAACCGGGCGGCCGTGGCACGGGTGGCCTGGGGAAGCCGGGTATCCGCTGCGGCAAGGGCCAGGTAACGGCAGAGGATCCCGGTGAAGAGGCCGCCGTCGCCGGTTCCCTCGCAGCGGAGCACCGAGCGCTGGGCTGAACTGCCGTCCGGGCCGGCAGGAACCGTCAGCAGCCGCTCCACCGCGTCCACCAGGACGGCCGCCCTGGCCAGGTTCGCTTCGCCGCCCAGCTCCAGGAGCGCGCCCAGCACCGGGCCCTGGTTGTAGGTGTACACCGCCCGTTCCACCACCACGTCGCCGGCCGGGTTGAGGCGGACGCCGTCCAGGTAGAGGCCCTGCCCGGCGTCGAACAGGGTTGCATCCAGCCAGTCCAGCAGCGCCTGTGCCTTGATCGGCTGGCCCGTGCGGGCATAGAACAGTGCCACCGGCGCCGTGGCGGGGGTGTTCTTGAAGTCCCGCTTCTTGCTCCAGAACGTGCCGCCGCCCAGGTCGTCGGTGCAGGCCGCGTCGAACTGCAGCGCCAGCGACGCGCGGACTTTGGCGTTGCGGCGGCGGCCGGGGCGCCGTGTCTCCTCGGCCAGCCGGTCCAGCCGCAGGGTGGCCAGGGCAAGCCAGGCCATGTCGTCGTAATAGCTGTTCACAAAGGTCAGGGCGTTGCGGAGCCTGATGCCCGTCACCAGCCGCGAGGCCAGGTGGCCTGCGCTGGGCCGGTCCGGGCCGTCGAACCGGGCCGCGGGGGTCGCTCCGCTACCCAGTTCCCTCCTGCCGGTGTCCACCAGGCAGTCCACGTAATGCGCCTGCCACCAGTAGTGCCACGGGAGCGCCATAGCGGCGGCAGGCCGGGCCCGCCGGAGCAACGCGGACCACCGGCTGCCCAAATGGGCGGCTTGATCCTGTTGTTCCTGCTGGGCCTGCCGGTCCGGGTGCCTGCCCTGCCACAGCACCGCACCCAGGTGGGTGCCGGGGAGGAACAGCAGCTTGTGGCCGAACAGGGCGGTGACGGAGCGGGCCGCATGGTTTGCCCTGTCTGGCCAGGCGGTCATGGAGGTGCTGCTGGACGTCATGCCGTCCACCCTAACCGTGCCGACGGGGAGGCCAAGGCAGCGGGGCCTGTGCGAAGGGTGCGGCCCCGGGCGATTTCAGTTAACATTCATTAACTGTTGCTCGAGGCCGCGCCGCGGCATGGGGACACGCATCAAGGAGGATGTATGGACATCAAAGGCAGCGTCGCACTGGTGACAGGCGGTGCGTCCGGGCTGGGAGCGGCCACCGCACGGAGATTGTTCGACGGCGGCGCCTCGGTGGTGCTCGTCGACCTGCCGTCCTCGAACGGGCAGGCAATGGCGGACGAACTCAACGGCCGCGCCGAAGCCGGCCAATCCGCCGTCTTCGCCCCGGCGGACGTGACCAGCGAGGCTGACGTGCGGGCCGCCGTCGGGACCGCCGCGGGGCTGGGCCCGCTCCGGATCGTGGTGAACTGCGCCGGGATCGCCACCCCCGGCAAGGTGCTGGGACGCGACGGCGTGCTGCCCCTGGACACATTCAGCCGCGTCATCCAGGTGAACCTGGTGGGCACGTTCAACGTCCTGCGGCTGGCCGCCGAAGCCATGGTGGCCACCGAGCCCGCCGCCACCCCGCTGGGCGGCCCCGAACGCGGTGTCATCATCAACACGGCCTCCGTGGCGGCTTTCGACGGGCAGATCGGCCAGCCCGCCTACTCCGCGTCCAAGGGTGCGGTGGCGGCGATGACCTTGCCCATCGCCCGGGAGCTGGCGCGATCGCTGGTCAGGGTGGTCACCATTGCTCCGGGCATCTTCGAGACACCCATGATGGCCGGGCTGCCGCAGGAAGCGCAGGATTCACTCGGCGCCCAGGTCCCGCACCCTTCCCGGCTGGGCAAGCCGGAGGAATACGCCAACCTGGTGGCGCACATGGTGGACAATGCCATGTTGAACGGCGAAACCATCCGCTTGGACGGTGCCATCAGGATGGGACCGAAATGAGCGCCCCGGACCTTTCGCTGTTGCCGGCCGCGGACTTCTTCGCGGTGGAATCGATGCTGGGCCAGGCCGAACGGAACAAGCTGGCCGAGCTGCGGGACTTCCTGGCGGCCGAGGTTGCCCCTTACGCCGGGGACTGGTGGAACAAGGCCGAGTTTCCGGCGCACATCCTGCCCAAGCTGGCCGCCCTGGAACTGAGCACGCCCGTGCACCGCGGCTACAGCCACCTCTTCGCCGGACTGGTCATCGCGGAGATAACCCGGGTGGACACATCCCTGGCCACCTTCTTCCTGGTCCATCACGACCTCTTTGTGGAATCCCTCCACACCTTCGGCACCGAGGACCAGAAGGAGCGGTTGCTCGCTGACGCGTCGGAGTTGCGCACCACCGGTGCCTTCGCGCTCACCGAACCCCTGCACGGGTCCGACGTGGCCGGCGGCATGGAGACGCGTGCCAGGCGGGTTTCGTCGATGACAGGAGAAGCGGACGACGACGGCGACGCCTGGGTGCTCAACGGTGCCAAGCGCTGGATCGGCAACGGGACGTTCTGCGACTACATGCTGGTATGGGCCCGGGACGAGGCGGACGGCGCGGTCCGGGGCTTCATTGTCGACGCCACTTTGCCGGGGGTCAGCCGGAGCAGGATCGAGAACAAGATCGCCCTGCGCACGGTGCAGAACGCGAACATTGAGTTCCGCGACGTCCTGGTGCCGGAAGCGGACCGCTTTGCCCGCATCAACAGCTTCGTGGACACCAAGGAACTGCTCCGCAGCTCCCGGATCATGGTGGCCTGGCAAGCGGTGGGCCAGCAGCTGGCAGCGTTCGACGTTGCCCGGCAGTACGCGGTGGAACGCCACCAGTTCGGCCGGCCGCTGGCCCATTTCCAGCTGATCCAGCAGCAGCTGGTGACCATGCTGGGCAACGCGGTGGCCAGCATGTCCATGATGGCCGGGATCGCCAGGCTGCAGGACCAGGACGCCGCCGACATGCCGCAGGTGGCCCTGGCCAAGTCCTACCTCAGTGCCCGGATGCGCGAAACCGTGGCGCTGGGCCGGTCGATTTTGGGCGGAAACGGCATCGTCACCGACTACCGGATGGCCAAGATCTTCGCCGACGCAGAGGCCATCTACACCTACGAGGGGTCATTCGAGGTCAACACCCTGATCGTGGGCCGGGCCATCACGGGCATTTCGGCCATTTCCTGAGCTTCCCCCGGCGCTAGGCGGGATAGGGCTGCTTCTCGCCGGCCTCCACCCGCACGTCCAGGCTGTTGTTCTTCACGGGCATGGGGCAGGTGCCGAAGGGGGTGAAGGCGCTGGGGTAGTTGATGACCCGGTTGAAATCGAGGACCACGGAACCGTCGGGCCGCGGCCTGGAGAGGGAAAGCTTCCGCCAGTCACCTGTGGTGTCCCCGTTGGTTTCGTCGTGGAACGTGACGGTCAGGGCGCCGAGTTTCTCTTCCTCCGCCTGCAGCCGGAACTCGTGGCTGCTGCCGGGCAGGCTGAAGACTACCTCGCCCACGCTGCGGTGCACGCCGTCCACCAATGGGTTCGCGGTGCCGATCGGTACGTCCACCGGCGCAGGGTAGGGCTCAAACCGGCCCGTCACTTCCCATTCCGGGTTGTAGGGGTAAGTGGGGACGGCGTCGAATTCCGTGAAGACCGGTGAGGTGTTGTCCCGGGTGCGGATGGCGTACCGCCCGCCGCGCATGGCCAGTTCCACCACCACCTGGTCCCCGTCCGGGCCGCCGAACTGCACCCACATCAGCGACTCCTCGTCCGCGAGGACGGCGGACACGGTGCCGTCCACCCGTTCGCCCGTCTCCACCAGCGTGAGCCCGTCTGAAGGGACCGCGGTGAGGAACGCCGTCGTGCCCTTTGCGTCAGTGGACCACAACCCCGGGGCGAGGTCGACGGCGGCGGGGGAGTCCCCGAGCCACTGGAAGGAGGTGAGGGTGAGCCAGCCATGGGGCGAGGCCATGGCCTTGTCCCGGTTGGTGCGGAAACGATGCCAGCGCTCCACTTTCGCGGCTGGGGCGGTGGCAGTTGGTGCTGCGGCAGTTGAAGTTGGGGCGGCTGGGGTGGTGGCCATGGTTCCTTCCGTTGCGTGTGCTCCCGCTACAACCGCATGAATGGCGTGTTCATTCCGTACCAAGTCCTCTTGTTCCATGTGGTGCGGAGAGTAGCGTTCTGCCATGAAGATCGCAGTTCTTGGCACGGGCACAGTAGGGCGCACGCTGGCAGCCGCGTTCAGCGCGTTGGGGCACCAGGTGGTTTTGGGCACGCGGGATCCTGTCGAAACCGCCGGCCGGACCAGCCCGGATCCCATGGGCGGGCCGCCATTCAAGGAATGGCAGGCAGGGCACGGCGATATCCTGCTGGGCACCTTCGCGGACGCTGCGGGTGACAGTGAGCTGGTGGTCAATGCCACGAACGGCGCCGCATCCCTTGCGGCCCTGGGCGCGGCAGGCGCCGCACGGCTGGCGGGAAAAGTCCTGGTGGACGTGTCCAACCCGCTCGACTTCTCGCAGGGGATGCCGCCGGTGCTGAACCCGGTCAACACGGAAAGCCTGGCTGAGCGGATCCAACAGGCGTTTCCCCTGGCCAGGGTGGTGAAGACGCTCAACACCATGAATGCCGGACTGATGGTGGACCCGCGCCGGCTGGCGGACGGAGACCATTCAGTGTTCGTCTCCGGCGACGACGCCGAAGCCAAAAAGGTTGTCACCGGCCTGCTGGAATCGCTGGGCCACCGGGACATCATCGACCTGGGCGACATCACCACGGCCCGCGGCGCCGAGATGGTGCTGCCGCTCTGGCTGCGGTTGTTCGGCGCGCTGGGGACCCCTGATTTCAACTTCAAAGTCGTCCGCCGGGTTTGAATGGGGAGGTGGACATCCTTGGCGGAGTGAATCGGGAGTGGCTGGCGGCGCTCACCTGGATAGCAGCCGCGGCTGCCGGCGCGGGCGTGCTGGTGTGGCGGCGAAGGCGGGTGGACCTCGCGGCGCTCGCCGCCGTCGTCGTCTTTATGGCAGTCAACGTCGGTGCCGGCATCTACGTCCTGAACCACCTGGCGGACGGCCGCTGGGGCGGGGATGCGCAGGCCAAGCTCGCTCCGCCGTCGCTGTCCGGGACCCCTGTGGTGGGCCAGTTCCTGGAGCCCCTTGAGAGAGCGATGGCCGGAATGGCCGGCAGCGTCAACGACTTCATCGACTTCCAGGCCGCACTGCCTGTTGCACTGGGCTTCTTCGCGGCCGCAGGCTGGGCGCTGGCCGTTTCCGTCCCGCTGGCGCTGGCAGCCGCAGCAGTGCAGGCCCGGCTTGCACGCCGCCGGAAGGCCGAGGCTGTCGCATGGCAGGACGAGGTGGAAAAACTACGCAGGGAACTCGAAGCCGTCAAACGCCACGTGGGTATCACGACATCTTTTGAGACGGATTCCACTGCCGCGCAGGAGCGGGGGTAGCATCTTTAGCTAGTAACGTGGCTCACAGTATCCAGCGCAGTGTACGAGCCAAGTCCGAACCCCTCGAAAGATTGTTTCAATGGCTCACACTGCAACACCCCCCGAAACCGATCTTGCCTCCGAACTGCGCGCGGACGTCCGGCGCGTCTCCACGCTGCTGGGCGAGTCCCTGGTCCGCCAGCACGGGCCGGAGCTCCTGGACCTCGTGGAGCAGGTCCGGCTCCTGACCAAGGAATCCAAGGAAGCGGCGCGGGGCGGTGCGCACGCCACCGGTCCCTGGAGCGCGCACGACGTCGTTGCCCAGGTCCGTGAACTCCTCGGCTCCCTGCCCATCGAGCAGGCAACCGACCTGGTCCGTGCCTTCGCGTTCTACTTCCACCTGGCCAACGCCGCAGAACAGGTCCACCGCGTCCGCGGCCTGCGGACCCGCGCCGAAAAGGACGGCTGGCTGGCCAAGACCGTGGCGGACATCGCCGCGCAGGCCGGACCCGACGTCCTGCAGGAAGTGGTCAACGGCCTGGATGTGCGCCCCATCTTCACGGCACACCCCACCGAAGCCTCCCGCCGCTCGGTCCTGGACAAGATCCGCAAGCTCTCCGACGTCCTGTCCCAGTCCACCGCGGAAGGGTCCACGGCCCGGCGCCGGCAGGACCGGCAGCTGGCGGAGATCATCGACCAGATGTGGCAGACGGATGAGCTGCGCCAGGTCCGCCCCACCCCGGTCGATGAGGCCCGGAACGCCATTTACTACCTGGGCGGCATCCTCACCGATGCCATGCCCGAAATGCTGTCCGAACTCTCAGAGCTGTTGGGCGAGCACGGCGTCACCCTTGCCTCCAAGGACGCCCCCATCCGGTTCGGCTCCTGGATCGGCGGTGACCGCGACGGCAACCCGAACGTCACCGCGGCCGTGACCCGGGAAATCCTGCAGATCCAGAACCAGAGTGCCATCCGGATCAGCATTGGGATGATCGACGAACTGATCTCCATCCTCTCCAACTCCACTGCACTGGCAGGCGCGGACGAATCGCTGCTGAAGTCCATCGACGAGGACCTGCAGAAGCTCCCCGGCCTGGACAAGCGCGTCCTGGAGCTGAACGCCCAGGAGCCCTACCGGCTCAAGCTCACCTGCATCAAGGCCAAGCTCATCAACACCGGCAAACGCGTGGCTGCGAACTCCAACCACGAACACGGCCGTGACTACAGCGGCACGGACGAACTGCTGGCAGACCTGCACCTGCTGGAGCTGTCGCTCCGCAACCACTCCGCAGCGCTGGCTGCCGACGGTTCCCTGGCCCGGGTGCGCCGCGCCATCGCCTCCTTCGGCCTGCACCTGGCCACGCTGGACATCCGCGAGCATGCAGACCACCACCACGACGCCGTGGGGCAGTTGATGGACCGGATCGGCGGCCCTGGGCTGCGCTACGCCGAGCTGAGCCGCGAGGAACGCTTTGAGGTGCTTGGCTCCGAGCTGGCCTCCCGCCGTCCGCTGTCCGGCCACCCCATCAAGCTCGACGGTGCCGCCGACGGCACGTACGACGTCTTCCGGGAGATCCGCCGCGCCCTGCGCCTGTACGGCCCGGACGTCATCGAGACCTACATCATCTCCATGACCCGCGGTGCCGACGACGTCCTGGCCGCCGCCGTACTGGCCCGCGAGGCCGGACTCATCAACCTTTTCGGTGACAAGCCCTACGCCAAGCTCGGCTTCGCGCCGCTGCTGGAGACCGTGGAGGAACTGCGGGCCTCCGCCGAGATCATTGACCAGTTGCTCTCCGATCCCTCATACCGCGAACTGGTGCGGCTGCGCGGGGACGTCCAGGAAGTGATGCTGGGCTACTCGGACTCCAACAAGGAATCCGGTGTGATGACCAGCCAGTGGGAAATCCACAAGACCCAGCGGAAGCTGCGTGATATCGCCGCCAAGCACGGTGTCCGCGTACGCCTGTTCCACGGCCGCGGCGGTTCCGTAGGCCGCGGCGGCGGACCCACCTACGATGCCATCCTGGCCCAGCCCAACGGTGTCCTGGAAGGCGAGATCAAGTTCACCGAGCAGGGTGAAGTCATCTCCGACAAGTACTCCCTGCCGGAGCTCGCCCGCGAAAACCTGGAGCTGTCGCTGGCCGCTGTGCTCCAGGGGTCCGCCCTGCACCGTGACCCGCGCACCTCAGAGGACCAGCGGGAACGCTACGGGCACGTCATGGAGGTGATCTCGGACGCCGCCTTTGACCGGTACCGGAAGCTGATCGACCATCCCGACCTGCCCGCCTACTTCATGGCCTCCACGCCTGTAGAGCAGCTGGGTTCCCTGAACATCGGTTCCCGCCCGTCCAAGCGCCCGGATTCGGGTTCCGGCCTGGGCGGCCTGCGCGCCATCCCGTGGGTGTTCGGCTGGACCCAGTCCCGGCAGATCGTGCCGGGCTGGTTCGGTGTGGGATCCGGTCTCAAGGCCGCCCGCGAGGCCGGCCACTCCGCCCAGCTGGTGGAAATGATGGACCACTGGCACTTCTTCCGCTCCGTGCTGTCCAACGTGGAGATGACACTTGCGAAGACGGACATGGACATCGCCGGCTACTACGTGTCCACCCTGGTCCCGGAGGAACTCCACCACCTCTTCCGGACCATCCGCGAGGAGTACGAGCTCACCGTGGCCGAGGTGCGAAAGCTCACCGGCGAGGACATCCTCCTGGACGCGCAGCCAACCCTGAAGCGCTCCCTGGAAATCCGCGACCAGTACCTGGACCCCATCAGCTACCTGCAGGTGGAACTGCTGCGCCGCATCCGGACAGAATCCGAAATCAGCGGGGCCGAACCCGACGAACGCCTCCAGCGGGCCATGCTCATCACCGTCAACGGCGTGGCAGCCGGCCTCCGCAACACCGGGTAACCCTCCAACCCGGCGTTTGGATAGGGTGGAGGGCATGCCTTCCTTCCAGACCCGCCTCAAGATCACCGGGCTTCGGCCGGGCAATCCGCCGGAGTCCGTCATGGACGCGGCGGTGGAGGCGCTGGGTACCCGGCACCATGTGGAGGCGCACCAGCTCCAGCTCGCCGGAGGCGTGCCGCAGCTGAACCTGCGCTTCCTCGTGGAGGCGAGTGAATACAGCGGCGAGAACCGCCAGGCGGTGGAATCGGCAGCCATGATGCGCGACGCCGTCGAACGCGTTGCGCTGACGGGTGCACTGAGCGTGCTGCGGCGCAGCCGCGGCAAGTGGCTGCCCGTCTAGCCTGCGTCGGGGATGGGCTCGTCCTCCACCGGCGAGCGGTTGCCGCGCCGGCGGGTGACGATGATGCCCACGACGGCGCCGATCACCAGGCCCAGCGCCACGCCGATGAGGGAGCTGGCCCAGAACGGCAGCTTGGTGGTTGAACCGGTGAAGTACCCCAGGCCCACCAGCCAGCACGCCCACAGGACCGCTCCCAGACCGGCGCACAGGCCGAAGCCCCGGACCGAAACGTTGGCCACGCCGGACGCCGCCGAAGTGGCAAGCCGGCCGCCGGGGATGAACCGGGCGCCGATGATGGTTCCGTAGGTGGAGGACCGCCCCGCCTTGGCCAGTGCCGAATGAATGCCGGCATGGACGCGCCGGCCCCACTTCCAGCGGTCCAGCACATGGCTGAGGCGACGCCGGAAGAGATGGAACACCACCATGTCACCCAGCCAGGACGCCACGGCTGCGAGCACCAGCACCAGGAACACGTTGGCCCGACCGTCCGCGGACAGCGCGCCGCCGGTAATCACCACCATTTCGGACGGGATGGGCGGAAAAATGGCGTCGCCGATCACCATCGGGACGACCCATAAATAGAAGGTCGCTCCCCAGCTGTCGATGCTGCCGAAGTCCATTGCCACAACGTACCGCACTTGGGAAACTGGCGGCATGCGGATCTCTGTTCTGCAGGGCGACATTACGCAGCGGCGGGTGGACGTGGTGGTGAACGCCGCCAACGCGTCACTGCTCGGCGGCGGGGGAGTGGACGGAGCGCTGCACCGGGCTGCCGGGCCGGAGCTGCTGGCAGCGTGCAGGGAACTGCGGGAAAGCGCGTTGCCGCACGGCCTCCAAACCGGCGCCGCCGTGGCGACCCCCGCGTTCCGGCTGCCCGCCCGCTGGGTGGTGCACACAGTGGGGCCCAACCGGCATGCGGGCCAGACCAACCGTGCGCTCCTGGTGTCCTGCTTCAGCGAAAGCCTGCGGCTGGCCGACACTTTGGGTGCGCAGGCGATGGCCTTTCCCGCGGTGGGAGCCGGAGCCTACGGGTGGAGCGCGGCGGCTGTGGCGCAGGCAGCGCAGGACGCTGTGGCAGGGTTCCGGTCCTCGCACCCGGACAGCGGTCTGGAGCTGGTGGAGTTCGTACTGCACACCGCCGGGGTCGAGGCCGTGTTTAGGGAAGTGCTCGGGGTTTAAGGACGGGCCAGAAGTTTAGGGATGTGCCCGGACCGCTTCGCTGAGCTCCAGGCCGCTGCGGTACTCCACGGGCTCCCCCGAGATAGGGTCCACGAAACGGATGCCGCGGGCCAGGAGTTGGAGCGGCTTGGCGTAGTCGTCCGGGGCCTTGTCCAGCAGGTCCGGGTAGAAGGCGTCGTTGACGATCCCCAGTCCCAGGGAAGCCATGTGGACGCGCAGTTGGTGGGTCTTGCCGGTGTGCGGTTCCAGCCGATACCGTGCCAGGCGGTGGGCAGCCGAGGTTCCGGCCGCACCCATAGCCGTGCCGCCGTCGAACGTTTCCAGCCGCTCAATCCTGGTTTCAGCGTTCGGCTCGCCGTCGACGACTTCGGCCAGCAGGTAGCTGCGGGACTTGGTCATCCGGTTCCGGACCACCACGGGAAATTCGACGGCGGGGTATCCCGGCGCGGGCTCGGCGGCGGAAACGCACTCGTACTCTTTCTGCACCTGCCGTTTCTCGAACAGCACCTGGTACTTGCCGCGCGTTAGCGGATTGGTGGAGAAGAGCAGGACGCCGGCGGTCATGCGGTCCAGCCGATGCATGGGGATCAGGTCCGGCAGGTCCAGCTGGTTGCGCAGCCGGACCAGGGCGGACTCCTGGATGTAGGTGCCGCCCGGCGTGGTGGGCAGGAAATGTGGTTTGTCCACCACCAGCAGGTGCTCGTCCTGGTGCAGGATGCTGAGCTCCACCGGCAGGCGGGTTTCCGGGGGCAGCGTCCGGTAGTACCAGATGAAGGTGTGGTCCTCCAGCTTGGTGTGCCGGGTCAGGGGCACGCCGCCCTCGCCCACGATCTCGCCGGCGTCGAACCGGTCCTCGATGCCCTGCGGATCGATGTGGCCCCACCGGTGCATCATGTAGTCCATCGCAGTGTCCCACGGCCCCTCGTCCGGAAGCCGCAGGCGGGTGGCGTTGACGCCGTCGCGCACGGGGAGGGGGGATTGCATCACCGGTCCATTCTACCGGTGCCGAATATTGTCCTTCCTTTGAAGGCTCCCGTGACCGGTGCCTCCCCAAACCGCCGGAACGGTGCGGGGACGCCGTACCGTTCCCGGGGTTCCCGCACCGTTCCGGCGACCTCCGTGGGGAAGTTGTTCCCGGATCAGGCGATGGCGACGGCGGGCGCCTGGGTCAGTGAGCGCCGAAGCTGGGGTGCGGCGTCGAGTTTGTCCTGGGCGGCCCGCAGGGCCAGCACCGCGGTCTCCAGCTTCGCCGGCGGGAGCGTGAAGGGCAGCCGCAGGTTGCGTTCGAATGCGCCGCCGATCCCGAACCGGGGGCCTGCCGCCAGCCTGATGCCAAAGTCCGGCGCCAGCACGGTAAGCGCCGTGCTGATGGGTCCGGGAAGCCTGCACCACACGGACAGGCCGCCGGGAGGCGGCGTCACCTGCCACGTCGGGAGGTGCTCCGCGAGGAGGCCGAGCAGTGCGGAGCGGTTGCGGCGCAGCGTCTGCAGCAGTGCGGGCAGTGGTTCTTCCAGGGCCCGGACCAGGTGGGCAGCGGCCAGTTGCTCCATGACGGGGCCGCCAAGGTCCAGGGTGGTGCGGGCTGCGGCGAAGCGCTGGATCATCGGTTCCGATGCCCGGATCCAACCGGTCCGCAAGCCGCCCCAGTGGGACTTGCTCAGCGATCCGATGGACACAACGGAGCTGCTGAACCCGGCAAGGGGAGTTGTGGCAACGCCGTCGAGGTTGAGGTCCCGGAGCGTCTCATCCGCCACCAGCACGGTTCCGGCCGCCGCGGCGGCGCGGGCCAGTCGGCGGCGCTGGGCATCAGGCATGATCATGCCCGTGGGGTTGTGGAAGTCCGGGACCACGTATGCAAGTTTTGGCTGTTGCTGCGCCATGGCGGATTCCAGTGCCGGCAGGTCCCAGCCGGACTCCGCGAACGACACCGGTACCGGCCTGCACCGGGCCGAGCGGACGGCATCCAGCGCATGGGGGTAGCTCGGGTGCTCCACCAGGATGCGGTCCTGCCGGTCGGCGAGGGTGCGGATGATGATGGTCAGGGCGTGCTGGGCGCCGGACGTCACCATGATCTGGCCTGGGTGGGTCGGCACTCCGGCTGTTGAATACCGGTCCGCCACCGCTTGGCGCAGCGGCAGCAGTCCCAGGGCGTCGTACCCGAAGCCGGGGAGCAGGGCGGGAAGCTCGGTCAGGGCCGCGGCAAAGGCCCGGTGCACCACCTCGCCACTCGCGGGCAGCGCGGAATATGCCAGGTCGATAAGTCCCCCAGGCGCAGCCAGCCCGGGCGCAGTGAGCCCGGGTGCGGTGAGCCCTGGCGCCGGGGGGACGGCGGACGGCGGCTGGGGACCGAAGAGTGCCGGGCCGAACGGAGTCAGTTCGGGAATGCGGGTCTTGCCCCGGCTCCCTTGCCCGCTGCTGAGGAACCCCTGCTCGCGGAGGGAGGCGTAGGCCGCGGTCACCGTGGTGCGGCTGACTGCCAGGGCATCGCACAGCGAACGCTCACTGGGCAGGGCAGTATCGAGCGGTATCCGACCATCCAGGATGAGCAGCCGCACCACGTCGGCCAGTTCACGGTAGGCCGGTCCCGTTCCGCTGTTCCAAGGGCCAAGGAGGCGGGATAAGGCGAGGGCGGTAAGGGCGGCGGCCATGTAGCCAGTATCTCAGACTGGATATGTAAACAAATGCCAGTTAGTTGCGAACATGGTTGCATGATGACCCGCAGACTGATCCAGCTCTTCACCGGCCTCGCCTTGTACGGCATCTCCCTGGCCATGTTCATCCGCGCCGGCCTGGGCCTGGATCCGTGGGACGTCTTCCACCAGGGGCTGGCCAACCGCACCGGGGTCAGTATTGGCCTGGTGGTCATCATCGTAAGTTTCCTGGTGTTGTTGCTGTGGATCCCGTTGCGGCAGATGCCTGGGTTCGGGACTTTGTGCAACGCCATCCTGGTCGGCGTCTTCGCGGACATCGGCCTGGCACTGCTCCCACCGGTGTCCCACCTGGCCGTCCAGATTGTGCTCCTCGCGGGGGCCGTACTGGTAAACGCCATCGCCTCGGCCTGTTACATCGGCGCCGGCTTTGGGCCGGGTGCCCGTGACGGTCTCATGACTGGCCTGGCCCGCCGGACCGGATGGACCGTAAGGATGTCCCGCACGCTCATCGAGGTGACCGTGCTGGCGGCCGGCTGGCTGCTGGGCGGTTCGGTGGGCGTGGGAACGGTGGTGTACGCGCTGGCCATTGGCCCCCTGGTGCACGTGCTGCTGCCGCGCTTCACCGTGAATCCCGCACCGCGGAAGACCAGCAGGGAAAGCAGCGCGGCGAACTGTTGACTGCTTCGAACGCAGAACGTCAGCCAGGCGCAGGCTGGCATTTCGGGCAGAAGTAGATGTCTCGTTCCTCTTCGCCATTGGGCTTGCCCAGAAGTCCTCGCCGGATGGGTGTACCGCACTTCAGGCACGGCTGGCGTTCCCGGCCATACACCCAGTAGCCGGGCCTGCCGGCCATCCTGCCCACCGGCATGCCACGGGTGTTGAGGATGGTGACCCGGCGTCCCGGGCCCAGGTTGACCTCCAAAAGCTGCTTGGCGTCGGTCATCATGGTCCGGACGTCCGGCACCTCGGAGACAGGCGTAGCAGGATGCACCCCTGAAAGGAAGCACGCTTCGCAGCGGTAGATGTTGCCGATGCCCGCGAGGTTCCGCTGGTCCAGGAGCGCTACTCCGATGGGGACTTCAGGGCGGGAGCGGATGCGGCGTTCTGCCTCGTCCAGGTCCCAGTCCGGGCCCAGGAGGTCCGGGCCGAGGAAGCCGACGATGGCGTCCTCGTTAGCGGTTGCCACCACCTCCACGATGCCAAGCGAAAAGCCGACGGCGTCTGCCACTGCCGTCCGCAGCACGCACCTGGCGGTAAAGCCTGGTTTCCGCCACCTGCCGCCGGGCGGATAGACCTGCCACGCGCCTTCCATCTTCAGGTGCGAATGGATGGTCAGTCTTTTGTCTTCCGGGCTGACCACCCGCATCAGCAGGTGCTTGCCGCGGGGGACAACCTCCTCCACGGTCCAGCCGGCCAGGTTCAGCGTGGCGAACCGGGGCACGCGGAAATCCGACGCAATTAAAGTCTGTCCCGCCAGGGCCTCATGCAGTTGGTGGGCGGCCCGCCAGACGGAATCGCCCTCAGGCACGGATCCTCAGTCCCTTCGGGGTGGAGTAGGCGCCTGCCGAGCTCAGGGCAGCAGCGACCGGGGTGTCCAGGAGGTCGTGACCGTTTACCTTCTCCATGAACAGCTTGTCCACCGCTCCGCGGGTCACCACCCCCACCAGCGCGGCAGCCGCTGCCGCCAGCACGGCGTCGTCCTCGGTGAAGGCCAGCAGGGTCTTTCCGCCGCGCTCCACGTAGAGGACCAGCGCGCCGTCCACCAGCACCACCAGCGCCCCCGCTTTCCGGCCCGGCCGGTGCCCCGTGCCGGCGTCCTCCTGCAGCGCGGGCCAGGGCAGGGCGGCACCGTAGGGGTTGGCGGGATCGGTGGCGGCGAGGGCCAGGGCCACGGGTTCGGCCTTGGCCAGTTGGTTGTCCTCGGAGTAGGAGCGGAGCCGGTCCACGGTGGCGGGAACCGCGAACTGGGCGGCGCCCAGTTGCTCGATGAAGTAGCCGCGGCGGCACCGGCCTGCTTCCTCGAGCCGCGCCAGCACCTTATACATGAGTCCGAAGCCGCCCATGATCTGTTCCGCCATGACCGAACCCCTGGTCACCACGCCGTAACGGTCCAGCAGGAGTTCGGCGGTGGCGCGGGCATGGATAGTGGGATCGAGTTCAGGCTCCGGAAGCGCTGACCAGCGGCCTGCCGCGGTGGGCGGAGAGGCGGTACCCTGCGGTCCGTACCGCCCGCCGGCCAGTCCGGGGGAGCCCATGAGGCCGGTGCCATGGGAACGGCCCAGGCGGCTCAGCCGAGGCGCCCTGGCACGCGGGGCACGGGCTACCTGCCGGTGCGCGGTGTGGCCACCGGCGATCAGGGCGCGGACGGGGGCGAAGGTGTCGCCGGTGATCCTCCCTGCCCACGCCAGATCCCAGAGTGCTGCCACCACCTCTTGGTCGCTCAGGACGGCGTCCATGCCGCCGGCCACCTCCGTCAGTTGCCGGAAGAAGTATCCGCCGCCGTTGTTGCGCAGATGGTCCAGGAGCCGCCGGCCCGCGTCCCCCGGCTCGAACTCAGGTGCGGGGTTGAGCGTCAGCTCAGCTGAGTCCGCCAGGTGCAGGCTGATCCAGCCGTCGTTGCCGGGCAGGGGGCCTGCGCCGGACCAGAGCACTTCACCGGCGGCCATGAGTTCGTCCAGCATGGCGGGCTGGTAGTTGGACACGCGGGTGGCCAACACCAGGGGCTCCCACGCCGACGCCGGGACGGGCACCCCCGAGAGCTGGTCAATGGCCGTGATGATGCCGTCCAGTCCGCGCAGCGAGGGCTGGCCGCGGCCACCGCCTGGCGTCCTGACATGCTGCCACGCGGGCAGGAAGCGTCCGTAGGCAGCGGCATCCACAGGCTCCACTTCCGCCCGCAGGGCAGCCAGTGAACGACGGCGGAGCTTGCGCAGCACCTCGGCGTCGCACCATTCACTGGCAATGGAGTGCGGGACATCCGGCGCGGGCGCCTCAGCGGGCGAAGCGATCTCGTCAGTTGGCTGCGCTGGTTCATCAACCGGCGCTGATTCAGGAAGTGCAGGTTCATCCAACGCTGACTCTGCAAGTGCGGCTGCCGTCGAGGTGACATGTGGCCGGAATTCACCCTCCACCACGCGGCCGTCCGCTGCCAGCCGTTTCAGCGCGGTTCCCACCACGGCCACGCCCAGGCCCAGCCGGGCGGCTGCTTCGGCAGCAGTGAAGGGACCATGCGTGCGTGCGTACCGGGAGACAAGATCGCCCAGGGGATCGGCAACCGGTTCGATGAACGCCAACGGCACACCCATGGGCAACGGAACGCCGATGGCATCCCGCAGACGCGCTGCATCTTCTACAGCGGCGAAACGCTCAACCCCGCCGATGTTGACCTTGATGGCGCGGTTGGAGCGCTGGAGGGCGGCGAGGTGCGCTGCCGCTTCTGCCACGGTGGCGGCCGGGGTTTCAGGGGCTGCGGTTTCGACGTGCCCGGTTTCGACGTGCCCGGTTTCGAACTGCCCGGCCTCGACGGCCCCGGTTTCGGCAGGTTCACCAACAGATTCGACCGCCGGGACGCCGCCCTGCAACCGCGCCGCGGTTTCTTCAGGGGCCAGCGGACCCAGCAGCCGCAGCAGGTCCGCGACGCCTTCCATCCCGCGTGCCCTGCGGTCCGGCGCCAGGCGCTGCAACTCACGCTCGGTGGCTTCGATGACCTTGGCATCCAGGAGTTCGCGCAGCTCCACGCGGCCCAGCAGCTCGTTCAGGAGGGTGGAGTCCAGGGCCAGGGCGGCGGCGCGCCGTTCCGCGAGCGGAGAATCGCCCTCGTAGAGGAACTGCGCCACGTAGCCGAAGAGCAGGGACTTGGCGAACGGTGAGGGCTGCTGCGTGGTGGTCTGCAGGATCCGCAGTTCCCGCCGTTCCACGGACGCGGCGATGTCCTTCAAAGCGGGCAAATCGTAGACGTCCTGCAGGCATTCGCGCACCGTTTCCAGGACGATGGGGAACGTGGGGTACTTCCGGGCCACGTCCAGCAGCTGGGCCGACCGCTGGCGCTGCTGCCACAGGGGCTGGCGTTTGCCTGGGGTCTGCCTGGGCAGCAGGAGCGCGCGGGCCGCACATTCCCGGAACCGCGACGCGAACAGGGCGCTGCCACCCACCTCCGCTGTGACGATCTGTTCCAGTTCCTCGGGATCAAAGAGGAACAGCTCGGCGCCGGGCGGCTCGTCTTCCATCATGGGCACCCGCAGCACGATCCCGTCGTCGGCCGCCATCGCCGAGCCGTCCAGCCCGTAGCGCTGGTGGAGCCGTTGCCCCACAGCCAGTGCCCACGGCGCGTGCACCGGCATGCCAAAGGGGCTGTGCAGGATCACGCGCCAGTCGCCGAGTTCGTCGTGGAACCGCTCCACCACCAGGGTGGTGTCGCTGGGGACCACCTCCGTGGCCTGTTTTTGCTCGGTGAGGTACTGGATGAGGTTGTTCGCCGCGAAGTCGTCCAGCCCGCTGGCCTTGCAGCGTTCGGCGGCGGGGCCAGCGTCGGAGGCCGAGAGCTCGCGGACAAAGGCGCCCAGCGCACGGCCCAGGTCCACTGGCCGCCCCAGGGAGTCACCCTTCCAGAACGGAAGCTTGCCGGGCTGCCCGAAGGCGGGGGAGACCAGGACACGGTCGTGCGTGATGTCCTCGATCTTCCAGCTGGTGGCACCCAGTGCGAAGACGTCGCCCACGCGGGACTCGTAGACCATTTCTTCGTCCAGTTCGCCCACGCGCCGGCCGCCTTTCGGAGCGCGGGCCGGTTTTCCGTCCTCCGCAGGGGAAGCCACGCCTTCCTGCTCGGTGCCGATGATGTAGACACCGAACAAGCCGCGGTCCGGGATGGTGCCGCCTGACGTGACTGCCAGGCGCTGGGCGCCGGGCCGGCCCTCGATGGTGCCGGCGTTGCGGTCCCAGATGATCCTAGGCCGCAGTTCAGCGAACTCATCGGACGGGTAGCGGCCCGCCAGAAGATCCAGCGTGGCCTCGAACGCTGAGCGGGGAAGCGAGGCAAAAGGGGCCGAGCGCCGGACGGTGCTGAACCATTCCTCCACATCGATGCTGCCCAGGGCGGTGGCGGCCACGGTCTGCTGGGCCAGGATGTCCAGTGGGTTGGCCGGGATGCTGAGCCGTTCGATCTTGCCGTTCAGCATTCGCTCCACGGTGATGGCGGTGTGGACAAGGTCTGCCCGGTGCTTGGGGAAAAGGACGCCCTGGGAGATCTCACCCACCTGGTGTCCGGCCCGGCCCACCCGCTGCAGCCCGCTGGCCACCGAAGGCGGCGACTCCACCTGCACCACCAGGTCCACTGCACCCATGTCAATGCCAAGTTCCAGGGATGATGTCGCCACCACACAGCGCAACCGCCCGGACTTCAGGTCGTCCTCGATGAGTGCGCGCTGGTCCTTGGAGACGGAACCGTGGTGGGCGCGCGCCAGGACGGGGTCCGCCCCCGCGGAGCTTCCGGCCTGGGCCATCATGTGGGCCGGCGTGGCGGTTGACGCGGGAACGCCCGACGCCGTTGCCTCCTGGGTGCCGGAGGCACCAGCGTGCCCTTCCGGAGTGGGATCGTCCCAGCCGCCGCCCACCGCAATCAGCTGGCGTTCGGCGTAGATTTCGTTGAGCCGGGCCGTCAGGCGCTCTGCCAGGCGCCGGGAGTTGGCGAAGACAATGGTGGACTGGTTTGCCAGCACCAGGTCGACGATCTTCTCCTCCACATGCGGCCAGATGGATGCCTGCGGCTGGAGCCCGGAGGCCGGCCCGGAATCAAACGCTCCCGCGGCACCCTGCAGGTCCGACATGTCCTCCACGGGTACGGAGACCGTCAGGTCCCAGTTCTTCCTGGCGGGCGGGGCCACGATTTCCACGGGGGCCGAACCGGCAAGGAACTGGGCCACGAGTTCCTTGGGTTCCACCGTGGCGGAGAGTCCGATGCGCTGTGCGGGTTTGGGCAGCAGCGCGTCAAGCCGCTCCAGCGAGACAGCGAGGTGTGCACCGCGCTTGGTGCCGGCCACGGCGTGGACCTCGTCAATGATGATGGTGTCCACCTCGGCAAGGGTCTCCCGGGCCTTGGAGGTGAGCATGAGGAACAGGGACTCGGGAGTGGTGATGAGGATGTCCGGCGGACTGCTCAAAAGTGCGCGGCGGTCCGCGGCAGGCGTATCCCCGGACCGGACCCCCACCGTGATCAGCGGCGCGGGAAGTCCCAGCCGCTTGGCTGTCTGGGTGATCCCGATCAGCGGTGACCGCAGGTTCCGTTCAACGTCCACGCCCAAAGCCTTAAGGGGCGAAATGTAGAGGACGCGGGTCTTGCGTTTGGGCGGACGGGCCCGTTTGCCTTTGGCGGGCGCCTCAGCTGCCGGCGATTCAGGGGCCTGGGACGCAGACGCCAGGAGCCGGTCGAGTGCCCAGAGGAAGGCGGCGAGCGTCTTACCGGAGCCGGTGGGGGCAACCACCAGCGCGTGCGAGCCGGAGGAAATAGCGTTCCAGGCCCCGGCCTGTGCGGGAGTTGGCTCGGAAAAGGCGCCCAGGAACCACTCCCGGGTGGGCCGGCTGAACTGGCCCATGGGTGCAGCTGCGCCGGAAGCACGGCTGCCGGCAGGACGCTGTTCCTGGTTCATGCCTCCATCATGCCCCAAGCCACTGACACTCAACTCCCGATGGATCAGGGTTGCGCCTGGGTTCCGGCCTGCTGCAGATCCTTGGTGGCGGGGCCCTCGAGGAGCTTGCCCTCGTTGGTGAAGCGGGAGCCGTGCAGCGGGCAGTCCCACGTTCGTTCGTTGTCATTCCAGTGCAGGATGCCGCCCAAGTGGGTGCAGACTGCGGACAGACGGCAGGTGCTTCCGTCCACGGTGGAAACTGCTACCGGGCGGTTGCCGTCACGGTAGACCTTGCCCTGCCCTTCCGGCGGGGTGGCGGCAGCGGACGGACCAGTTGCCACAGGCGCCGGAGCCTGGTCCCTACCCCGTTTCAGGCCGTCGATTTTCCGGCCCTCCGCGGTCACCTTTCCCCAATCCGTGGCCATCCTGGCAGCCACGCCGGCGTTGAGCGTGACGGCGGAGAGCGCACCTGCAGGCGACGTGATGCGGTGGTGGATGGTGTCCGCCCAAGGCACCTGGCCACCGAGGATGTCCGCGGAGATGCCCAGTGCGGCGGCTACGGCATTGGTCATTCCCCACTTGTTGTACCCGGTGCCGAAGTAGATCTGGCCCTTGCCGCGGGGGAGTTTGCCGAAGAACGGCATGAGGTTGGTGGGCATGTAGTCCTGCGCCGACCATGTGTGGGTGGTCACGGCGCCGGGGTAATGCTGCCCGGCCCAGTCCAGCAGGCCGGTGAGGTGTGCCTTTTCGGACTCTGTGCGGCCTACCTGGTGGCCGTGGCCGCCCACCAGCAGCAGGTTCCTGCCGTCCACTTCGTAGTCGCGGAGGGAGTGGGTGGGCTGCTCAACGGAGATGTACATTCCGGGCGGAGGTGCCTGGTCCTCCTGCAGCTGGAGTGCGGCCGCGTAGGAGCGGCTTGGCTTCAGCTTGGCGAAATACAGGCCGCGGTCCAGGACGGGGATGCCGGTTGCCAGGACCACTTTGTCCGCCCTGACGCTGCCCCGGTCAGTCCGGACGGCGGATGGGGAGTCACCGGTGACGTCCCGGAGGCGAACGCCGCTGACGACCCGTCCGCCCCGGCTACGGATGTCCGCCACCAGTGCGTCAAGGACGTCCATCGGGTTGATCTGGGCTTGGTTCCGCATGCGCACGGCACCGTGTACCGGAAAGGGCAGGCCGGCGTCGCGGACGTAGTCCACGTCCAGCCCGGCGGTGGTAGCGGCGCTGATCTCTTCCCGCAGCTTTTCGGTGCCCTGGGCGGAGGCGGCGTAGGTGTAGGCGTCACGGCGCTGGAAGGGCACGCCCTGTTCCTCGAGGTAGCGCAGCAGCCATGCCTGCCCTTCCCGGTTTCCGTCAACGTACGCCTGCACTTGTTTTTGGGAGTATTGGCGGGCGAGCCGGGACAGGAACGTTCCCTGCAGCAGGGTCACTTTTGCTGTGGTGTTGCCGGTGGTCACGGCGCCGGGGTGGCGGGCCTCAAGCACCAGCACACTCTGCCCGGAGCGGGCCAGCAGCAGCGCCGCGACCAAACCGGTGAGGCCGGCGCCGGCCACCACTGTGTCGTACCTCGTGTCGGGTTCGAACGGGTCAGATGTGAAAGGTTGCCTGCGGTCCAGCCAAATCGACGTCATGCGGGTCCAACCTGCCTCCGGTCCAAGGCCTTCACAGGCCAATTTGTGATGGGTCTGTTACTGACCCTTACTATCCGCGGCGGATTTGCTAAGTATACTTACGATGTCGGGGGTTAAGTCTACGGTCGAGCACCAATGGTCGTGCATCGCCCGGCAGCCAGTAATGCACCAACGACACAAGCAGGAGACATCATGACAACCATGAATTCCGGCGGTCGCACCGTAGGCCGGACCAACATCCAAAAAGCCACCCTTGCCGTAGGCGTGGTGTTCCTTCTGGTGGGGGTCCTCGGGTTCATCCCGGGCATCACTTCCAACTACGAGTCCCTGGGGTTCGCTGGACACGGGTCCGGCGCCCTGCTGCTGGGCATCTTCCAGGTTTCGATCCTGCACAACATCGTCCACCTGCTCTTCGGCATCGCGGGCATCGCCATGGCCCGCGCTGCGGCAGCGTCGAAGAACTACCTGGTGGTCGGCGGCGCCATCTATCTGGTGCTGTGGCTCTACGGCCTGCTCATCGGCCAGGACAGCGGAGCCAATTTCGTGCCGGTCAACAGTGCTGACAACTGGCTTCACTTCGTCCTCGGAGTCGCCATGATCGGCCTGGGCGTGGCGCTGTCCCGCGGGACGGCGCGCACAGGCCGCACCAGCACGGCAGCCCGGTAACCACACTGCACTGCCGATAACTGAACAGGACCGCCGTCGGGGTGGAAACCTCCGACGGCGGCCCAGGACTACTGAAGGCGGCCCGGCTTGATAGCCGGGCCGCCTTCAGTCATTGACGGAATGGTTTGCGGGTCAGGCGGGCTGGAATGCTCCGATGGAGAGCAGGGCAATGTCTGCGTTGCTGCAGGCCGTTGTGGGCTGCGGGATGAACAGCGAGTCGGTGTCCTCCGGCGGGTAGATCCGGTAGCCGGCGGCGTCCACGGGCGAGCAGCCCTGGTAGTTAAGGGCCTGCGTGTAGCGCAGCACTGCTGTGCCGGTCTGGCCGGGAGCCAGCAGGACGTCCACCACACCGGCGGAGTCGTCCCGCGTCGCCGGGGCGCCGATCGGTTCCCCGGCGGCGTCCGCCACCAGGGAAACGCCGGGGAAGCCCCTGAGGATGCAGGGTTCGGAGCCCTTGTTGGTGAGGTTCAGCTTCATGTAGACGCTGCCCGCGGCGCCGCCGCCGGAAGCGTCGGTGGCGGCGGTGAGGCCGGCTGCCTTGCACAGGCCGGGTGCGCCTGCGGCAGTGGTGGCGGGAGCCGGGGAGGACGGCGTGGACGTGGGCGGCGCCGAAGACTGCGTGGTGGCCGACGGTGTGGCTGACTGGCTGGCCTGCCCGCTGCCCGAGGGCGAGGGCGAGGGCGACGTCGTCGTCTGGGACTGCGGCTGGCTTGGACCGCACGCGGTGAGCAACAGTGCTGCCGCTGCAGCCGCCGTCGTTATAACCAACCCCTGGGAAATTTTCTGAGACCTCATGGCACCACCTTCGCGGTACCTGTTGCCCGCGTCAACGATGCCACCTGCAGTAGCGGCAATTTGATGCCCGGATCGTGATGATCCGGGCATCAAACACGTCCCTGGGTGCCGGTCAGTCGGTCTCGGGGCCGGTGCAGTAGTGGCAGTCCTCCGGGCAGTCCGTCATGCCGGCACTCCCGCCAGGTCGAAGCCGTCTGCAATGTGGAACAGGCGCCGGCCGCCCGCAGGAGCTGTCACCCACACCACATCGCCGTCGTCGGTCCTGGCGTCCACCAGACCGCTGAACACGGTGCGTCCATTGTGCCTGACTTCCACTGCATCGCCGTTCTCGACGGTGTCCCAGCGGACAGGGCTCTTTATCGGGCTCTTAACGCGGCTCGTCATTGAAGTCACGGTTTTTCCTTTGAGGGGGTCCGGCCGGCGCGGCCGTTGCCGCCCGGTGATGTCATCAAACAGCGGCGCCACTGCCGGGCTCAATGGAGGAATGGCCACCAGCGCAGGCTGGACTTTGTGCACGGCTCCAGCAGAGCCTGTGACGGGGTGAAGGGGCCAGGGTTAGACTGCCTGCGTACGTGTTGGCGATCGAAGGAGAAGTTCATGGACTACACCGGAAGCCAGTCGGAGAAGGCCGTTCCCGCGGGTGAACTGGGCCGCAGCCACATCGGGCAGACCATCAGTTTCCAGCCGAATGAGTTCACCGTCGTGTTCGGCAAGCTCGCAGGCATTGCCCGGACTGAGGCCATGGTCTACCTGTCCCTGACGGGCGTGGGAAACGGCACGCACCTGAGGGATGAATACGACCTGCCGGTGACCCATGAGGTCTTCGTTCCCGTGGACGTCATTTCCAACGCGGAGTCCACCATCAAGGACCTGTTCGGGAAGGTCCAGGAAAACCTGCGCGGAGCCGGCCACAAGGGTGGCGAAGACAGGACTGACAAGCTCTAGCCTTTCAGCAGAAATGAAGGGCGGCATCCCGGGGATGCCGCCCTTCACCGCCCTGGGCGTGGGCATTCCGCTTGCACTTTGGAAGGAAACTCATGGGCAACGAGGCTTCATGGCAGGAAGTGGTCACGCAGGGCCGCTTCGCAGGCAAGACCGTCATCGTCACCGGTGCAGGCTCGGGCATCGGGAAGGCAACCGCGCTGCGGGTGGCAAAAGAGGGCGGGCGGGTGATAGCCGCCGATATCAGCAAGGAGCGGCTGGACGAGCTCGTGGAGCAGAACGCCGGACTGGACCTGGTCCCGGTGGCGGGGGACATCTCCACGGAGGAAACGGTGGCAGCGGTGGTTCGCGCCGCGGGTGGCCGGGTGGATGCGCTGGCGAACGTTGCCGGCATCATGGACAACTTCGCGCCGATCCACGACGTGGATGACGAGACCTGGGAGCGTGTGTTCCGCATCAACGTCACCGCCCTGATGCGGCTGACCCGGGCGGTGCTGCCGCTGATGCTCGATGCCGGGACGGGTTCTGTGGTCAACGTGTCCTCCGAAGCCGGCTTGCGGGGCTCAGCAGCCGGCGCGGCCTACACTGCGTCCAAGCACGCTGTGAATGGGTTGACCAGGAATTCGGCAGTGATGTACGGGCCCAAGGGGCTCCGCTTCAATGCTGTGGCACCTGGCGCCACCATCACCAACATCGTGGCCAACTGGGGTTCGCAGTTGGCGGCCGAGCGCCTTGGCCCGCTGATGCAGGCCAACATCCCAGCACCGGCCACTGCCGCGCAGCTCGCGGCGTCGATCACGTTCCTGCTCAGCGACGACGGCACCAACGTCAACGGTGCAATCCTTGCCTCCGACGGCGGGTGGTCGGCGTTGTAGCTGACGCCGGCTAAGCTGCCTGGCGGCTTGAGGCGGGCGTACGACGGCGGGTGGCTCCCGGCGTCGTACGCCCGCCTTTTCCCTATTCCGGGCGCGACGGACCTACTTTGGGCAGGTGAGGTCCGGGTTGTAGGAAGCGAACATGCCGTCGGGGTTGTCCCGCCAAATCCATGCGTGGAGTGCGTACGAGCCGGGGAACGGTCCGTCCTCGAAATCGAGTCCGGCGAGCTCAGGACGTTCCGCCGCGGTCGAGAGGAACTCGGCTGCCACCAGTTCATACCGCCCGTCCTCATCGGGCATGTACACCAGCACCTCGGGTTTCCGGGCCTGGGTCTTGTCATCGATCAGTTCCTGCTTGGCGTAGTGGAAGCCCATCGCCCCCACCCCGCTTTTGTCGATGCATTCAGTGATTTTGCGGTAGCCGTCTGCTTCGGCATTTTCCAGCCAGCGGTAGTCGTCGGTGACGTGGCGCAGGGTCCTGACGAGCCGGCGCTGATCGTCATTGCTCCGCCAGTCGTCGCTGTGGTCCGGGTTCCCGTGCCCGGATCCGCCGTGTGCCAGCGCTGTGCCGGGAGCAAGGCCCACGGCAAGCGCGGCAGCGGAGGCGACGGACAGCAGCCCCATTTTGGTGCGGTTCATTGTTGGTCTTCAGCCCTTTCGAGACCGAATCTGTTTCTGTTCAAGGGCGAAGCGATGGAAATGGTCTCCACCCTTCGCCAGGAGGCCGGCAGGATCCCCGGGACTGCCGGTGAGGGTGCGGTTGGGACGATTCCTTGTCCATTGGCCTGAGTGGTGCTTCAAGTATGCGCTGGCGCCAAAAGGAGCCGGTAGGCTACGCCCGGGTAATGGGTTTCCCCTCGAACGTCCTGCGGAGACACCACCGGGGTACCCACGGATGTACGCCGCCATGCGGGGGCTACGCCGGCGCGGGGCCCGTGGACTCCCGGATAGTGAGATGGGTGGGCATGACAGCCAGTTGGCGGGTGGCGTTTCCTGACAACGGGTTGAGCTGTGCCAGGAGCATGGACACCGCCACCCTGCCCGCCTGTTCGATGGGGCTGGAGATGGTGGTCAGTGGTGGGTTGCAGAAGTCGGCGCCGAAGATATCGTCCGATCCGATAATGCTCATGTCTTGAGGGACGCGGATGCCACGGGCCTGCAGGCGCTGCAACATGCCGATGGCCAGCAGGTCGTTGAAGACGATGCAGGCCGTTGCACCGGTCCTGACCGCTGCATCGGCAGCAGCAGCCCCCGAAGTAGTCTTCGGGGTGTAGGGGCCAATGCGGTGCACTTCCATTCCACGCTTGGTCGCATCCTCCTCGAAGACCTTCCACCGCATCTGGTTGGACCATGAGGTTGGTGGGCCTGCGACGTAGCAAACCTTGTGATGGCCCAGCGAGGCCAAGTGCTCCAGTGCCTGGATGATGGCGGAGGGCGTATCGATCATCACGGTCGGAGCGCTGGTGGAAGCACGGTTGAAGGTCACCAGGGGCTGCGACTGTGAGACCTCGGCCAACTGGGCGTCCGACAGGCGGGAAGCAGCAAGGATGAACCCGTCCGCGGATTTCCGCATCTTATGCAGCGCGTCCAGCTCCATCTCGCTTGACTCCTCGGTGTCCACCAGGAGCTGGGTGACGCCGGCGGCCTTGAGTTGGTGCTGCGTGCCCCGGATGATGTCGAAGTAGAACGGGTTGGTGATGTCGGGAACCAGCACTGCCACTGCATTGGTCCGGCCCGAACTGAGCCCACGCGCTTGGGAACTGGGGACGTAGTTGAGTTCCGCTGCCGCTTCCTCGATCCGCACCCGGGTGCGGGGATTCACGCGGTCCGGCCGGGCCAGGGCACGTGACACGGTGGAGGTGGCGACCCCTGCGAGCTCGGCAACGTCGCGGATGGTGGGCGGCCGGTCCCGCTGTGCGCCCACGTCAGGACTGGCTTGGCGTGACGCCTTCATTGTCGGGTCTGCCATCGCTGTGGCCTTTCCTCGCGGACCGGAATCGCCGGCCAAGTGGGGCCTCCAAGGCTACTCGCCGCTGGATGCCTGATGCACCTATCTGAGCATTTATGGCAACTTTTGGCAACCGCTTGCCACCGGCTTGCCGTCTTCCTAGACTGGCTTTCGAGTCGCCTGCAGTGATTTCCGCCACAGGACGGATGTGGCCATGCGGGTGTCCTAGAGGAGAAAAACAATGAGGTTTAAATCGACTACTGGGCTCGCGGCGATTGTCACGGCTGCAGCACTCGCCCTGACCGGTTGCGGATCAGGCTCCGGTTCCGGAGGGGGCGGCTCCACCAACGCCGATGGGAAGGTGGACGGTACGGGCAAGACGCTCAACGTCCTGGTGGGCGTCCTGAGCCAGTACCCCGAGCAGCAGAAGCAGTGGCAGAGCGATATAGCGGCCAAGTTCAAGGCTGAGACCGGCGCGGACGTAAAGTTTGAAACCTTCGCTTCGGCCAACGATGAGCTCACCCGCATCCAGACGTCGGTGGTATCGGGCCAGGGCCCGGATATCTACGGACTTGGCACAACATTCACCCCCACGGCCTACGCCACCAAGGCGTTTGTCACCCTCTCCGATGACGACTGGAAGAAAGTTGGCGGCAAGGATCGCTTCAACCAGGCCGCCCTGGGCATTTCGGGCCCGGACAAGGACCACCTGGCCGGCATCCCGTTCGTCAGCCGGCCCTTCGTCATGGCCTACAACAAGGACCTGCTGGCAGCGGCAGGCATCGACAAGCCCGCCACCAGCTGGGATGAGCTGGCAGCCCAGGCCAAGAAGATGACCAACGGCGACACCTACGGCATCGCCACCGGCTACAAGGACAACTACGATCCCTGGAAGTTCATCTGGGCCATGTCCGTGCAGGCCGGCAACCCGCTGGTGGACGGCAACAAGCTGAGAATGGATGACCCCACGGTCAAGAAGGCCTACCAGACCTACTTCGGCTGGTTGACCCAGGACAAGGTTGTTGACCCCGCGTCCGTGGGCTGGAGCAACAGCAACGCTGTGGCGGCCTTCGCCAGCGGCAAGGCCGGCTACCTGATGATGACCACGTCCAGCTCCATCCCCACCCTCGACAAGTCCGCAGTTGCGGGCAAGTACGAATACACCCTGATGCCCACCATCGCACCGGGTGAGACCCAGTCCAAGTCCGACGGCGATGCCGCCAGCATCCTGTCCGGCGACAACCTGGTGGTGGCTGACTACTCCAAGCAGAAGGACCTGGCCTTCGCGTACATCAAGCTGATCACGTCCAAGGAAGAGCAGCTGAACTACCAGAAGACCTTCGGTGACCTGCCCGCGAACGCCGAGGCGCTTGCCAGCCTGACGGATCCCAAACTGAAGCCGCTGGCCGATGCCGCTGCCAAATCCAAGGCAACGCCGTTCACCGGTGCCTGGGGCGACATCCAGCTGGGACTGCTCAACGTCACCGTCCAGTCCGTTCCTGACCTGGCCGCCGGCAAGGTGGACGAGGCCGCCCTCGAACAAAGGATCAAGGACGCCCAGAACAAGGGCCAGGCATCCCTGGACCGGGCCTCCAAAGGATAAGTTCTGATGTCAACCGACGCCTCACATGAAGTCCGGCCCGCGGCAGATACCGCCGCGGGCCGGGCGCCCCAAAACGTCCCCGATTCCGGGCAGCAGCACGGCCACGAGGGCGGACTGCGCCGCAAAGGCCTGAGCGAACGAAACCGCCCCCTCTGGATGCTTATCCCCGGCGGCACCCTGATGATCATCATCATCGTGGTACCGCTCCTGCTGGGCATCTACATGTCGGTCCTCAACCTGGACCAGTACACCCTGCGGAAATGGATCAGCGCGCCGATCATCGGAGTGGAAAACTTCGTTGAAGCGATTACAGCTTCGCCGCTGCTGCACGCCGTCTGGCTCAGTGTCAGCTACTCGCTGCTGGCCATGGTGGTGACGCTGCCGCTGGGCATTGCCGCCGCGGTTGCCACGCAGAACGCGTTCAAGGGCCGGGCAGTGATCCGCTCGATCTTCCTCATCCCGTACGTCCTCCCATCCTTCGTGGTGGCCACCGTCTGGCGGACCATGCTCCAGCCCGGCGGAATCGTGGACGAGGCCCTGGCCACCGTGGGCATTCACGTCGGGCTGTGGCTCAACGGGCCGCAGACCTTTTGGACACTGGTCCTGGTCCAGATATGGGCCTCCTGGCCGTTCATCTACCTGTTGGCGCTGTCTGGCCTCCAGTCCGTGGACCACGAAGTACATGAAGCTTCGGCCCTGGACGGGGCACTGTGGTGGAACAAGCTGCGGTACGTGATCTTCCCCTACCTGAAAGGCCCGCTGTCGCTGGCCTTCCTGATCGGGATGCTGCACCACATCAACAACTTCACCCTTCCGTTCGTGCTGTTCGGCGTTCCGGCCCCGGCCGACGTCGAAGTCCTGCCCATCCTGACCTACGTCACCAGCTTCCAGAGCTTCCGCTTTGGCCTGAGCGCCGCCATGGCCTTCATCTCCCTGGTGCTCATCGCCATTCCGCTGTTCGTCTACCTCCGTGCCGTCAAGCTTGACGACGCCGAAACACCTGGAGCAAAGAAATGAGCACCACGACAGCCACCCGGCGGAGTGCCCCAGCCTCTGACATCGACCGTCCGGGCTCGCACCGGCAGCACGAGGTGCTGCGGCTGCTCCCGACCCCGCTGCTGATTTTCGTCCTGGTGTTCCTGGGCGCCCTGGTCCTGATCCCGGTGCTGTACATCTTCCTGGCCTCGGTGAACTCGGACATCGGCGTGGCCAACGGCGAGTTCTGGCCATCGACAGTCACATTCGAGAACTACTCAAAGATCTGGACCAGCGTGGGCCTGGCCACCGGCCTTACCAACAGTGTGTTGGTGGCGGGCGCAACCGCTGTGGTTTCCGCCGCGATGTCCATCTCCACCGCTTTCGTACTGGTCCGCTACACCTTCCGCGGCCGGCTGACCATCCTCCGTGGCCTGCTGGCCCTGCAGTCCGTGCCCGGCACCCTGATGGTGCTGCCGGTCTTCGTCCTGTTTTCCTCGGCCGCCACCTATCTGGGGATCCAGGTCATCGGAACCCAGTGGGGCCTCTTCGTCACCTACCTGACGTTCGCCATGCCGTTCTCCACCTGGGTGATGGTCACCTATCTCCGCGGGCTCCCCAAGGAACTCGAAGAAGCAGCAAGGATCGACGGCGCGTCCAACGTCGGAGTCCTTTTCCGCATCATCCTGCCGCTCAGCTGGCCCGGCATCGTTGTCTCCGGCATCTTCGCGTTCCTGCTCGGCTGGAACGACGTGCTGTTCGCCTCGGTGATGACGCGCCCCGAAAGCCAGACGGCCGCCGTCGCACTTCAAATCTTTGGTGCTTCCCAGGAAGGCGGCGCCATTCCCTTCTACGGCCAGATGATGGCGGCAGCCCTGGTGTGCGCCGCACCGGTGGTCATTCTCTACCTGATTTTCCAGCGTTACCTAGTAGGCGGGCTGACCGCCGGAGGAGTTAAATAACCATGGTTTCGACCACCCAGGTCACCTGGCAGCTGTCAGGCTTCGGCGACGAGATCGACGACGACCCCGCAGTCCAGATCGCAGTGCTGCAGGCCCTCGGCGCCAACCACATCGAGGTCCGCAGCGCGTGGGGCACCAACATCGTGGACCTCAGCGACGATCAGCTCCAGGCCCTCGCGTCCCTGCTGTCGGAGAAGGGCATGAAGGTTTCGGCCATCGCTTCCCCGATTGGCAAGGTGGACGTCAGCCTCCCGGTGGAGCACGAAGTGGAGCGGCTGCGCCGTGCCGTGAATGCGGCCAAGGTCCTGGACGCCAGGTACATCCGCATCTTCTCCTTCTACTACGGCGAGTCCGTGCAGGTGGAAAGCATCCGCGACGCTGTCATGGAGCGCATGCGGGCCCTCGCCGATGTGGCGGAGGAAGCGGGTGTGATCCTCCTGCACGAGAACGAGAAGGACATCTTCGGGGATGTTCCGGACCGGGTCCTGGACATCATCGAGACCGTCAACTCGCCCGCCCTGAAGGTTGCCTGGGACGCGGCAAACTTCGTCCAGGTGGGGGTCAAGCCCTTCGACGAGGCATACACGAAACTGCGCCCGTACCTGGAATACCTGCAGGTCAAGGATGCACTGTTCGAGAACGGCCACGTCACGCCGGCCGGCGAGGGAGACGGTGACCTGCTCAGGACCGTGGAAGCACTCAAAGCCGACGGGTACCAGGGCTTCGCCTCCCTTGAACCGCACCTTGCGGGCGCCCATGGGCTGGGCGGGTTCTCCGGCCCCACCGCCTTCGGCATCGCAGCCCGAGCCTTCGCAAAAGTCACCGCAGACGCAGGAGTCCAGACCGCATGAGCACCTTGAACGTAGCCATTACTGGATGCGGCGTCATCGGCCGCACCCACGCCGTAGCCCTCCAGTCCTTCCCGGAGGCCCGGATCGTCGCCCTCGTCGACGCCATTCCGGCGGCAGCCGAAGCGCTTGCCGATTTCATCGAGAAGCAGAGCGGGGAACGGCCCGCGCTGTACACCTCGCAGGCGGAGGCCTTTGCTGCGCAGGACATTGACCTTGTCGCATTGGCAACGCCCAGCGGCCTTCACATCCAGCAGGGACTGGAGGTCCTGGCCGCCGGCAAGCACGTGGTGATCGAAAAGCCCCTCGACGTGGACCTCACCCGGGCCCAGGAAATCGAGGCCGCCGCAAAGGAAGCCGCGGAAAAGGGAGTCGTTGCCTCGGTCATCAGCCAGCACCGGTTCGACCAGTCAAGCGTGGCTGTGGCGGACGCTATCGCCAAGGGACGTTTCGGCCGGCTCACCTCAGCCATCGCATCGGTGGCATGGTGGCGCAGCCAGGGCTACTACGACTCCGGCGACTGGCGCGGCACGTGGGCCATGGACGGCGGCGGTGCGTTGATGAACCAGGGCGTGCACACCGTTGACCTGCTCCTCTGGTTCATGGGGCGCCCCGTGGAGATCCACGCGCACACCGCCCTGCTGGCCCATGAACGGATCGAAGTGGAGGACACCGCCGTAGCCACCGTCACCTTCGAAAACGGCGGACTGGCAGTCCTGCACGCCACCACGGCCGCCTACCCCGGGCTGACTGTCCGCGTCCAGCTCATGGGATCCGAAGGATCCGCCGTGGTGGACAACGACCGGCTGCAGTACTTCCACAGCAAGGACGCCGGCGGCGAGTCCGCGGACATGGGCCTCCAGGGCGGCGGCAACCAGGCCGAACAGGAACTGGCCAAGTACCCGGTGGAGGACTACAAAGCCGCGGACCCCACCACGTACCCCGCCGGGCACGTCCGCCAGTACCGGGACATTCTTGCCGCCATCGCCGGCGGCCGGCAGCCGGGCGTCACCGTCAGTGACGCGGTCAACGCGCTCGCGGCCGTGCGCTCCGTCTACGTTTCGGCCACCCTCGGCCAGCCCGTCCTCTTCGACGACGTCCTTGCAGGCAAGTACAACGACCTTGAAGTCCGCACCGGCAGTGCGGCAGAAAGCGCCTGACACCATGAAGTTTTCAGTATTTACGGCATCAACCCCCGAATGGGCTCCCGAAGAGGCAGTGAAGCACCTCGCCGACCAGGGCTGGGACGGCGTCGAATGGCGCATCACCGACCAGGCAGAAGCAGATGCGCCAGGCTTCTGGGCCGGCAACAGGGCCACCATCCCGCTCACCGGCATGGAGGACCACCTGGACCGGCTCGCCACCCTCACCAGCGGGGCCGGCCTGGAGTTCTCCGGCATCGGAGGGTACGCCCGGTGTGACAACCACGCTGACGTGGACCGGATGCTGGCAGCCACGGCCAAGCTGGGCGCGGAAAAGGTTCGTGTCACCACGCTTCCGCTCGGGACGGCAGCCTGGGGCAACGAACCGGCCAGCGGCACGCCCTACCCGGAGCTCTTCGCGGCAGCCCGGCGTGACTTTGAATGGATCGCCGAGCGGGCAGCACACCATGGAGTGAAGGCGCTGGTGGAACTCCACCACCGGACCATCACCGCTTCGGCATCCTCCGCCCTGCGGCTGCTGGACGGACTGGATCCGCAGCACGTGGGCGTCATCCATGACCTGGGCAACCTGCTTATCGAAGGCCAGGAGGACTACCTCCCCGCCTTCGAACTCCTGGGCGACTACCTGGCGCACGTCCACGTCAAGAACGCGCTGTGGGTCAACAGCGGAGAAATCGACGAGTCCGGCGCGGCTGTCTACCGCAACGAGTGGGCTCCGCTCCGGTCAGGGCAGGGCAGTGTCCTCCAGTACTTCAAGGCGCTCGCGGCCTTTGGCTATGACGGGTGGGTGACCGTGGAGGACTTCTCCAGCGAACTCCCGCTAGCCGAACGGACCGCGGACAACCTCGATTACCTGCGTTCCACGGCGGCCCTGGCAGGGCTCTCCGTCGCGGCAGGAAGGCGTTGACCATGGCACAGCCAATAGCGGACCACCCGGACCGGCTGCTGCCGGCCGATCCCGGGGTCCGGGACATCGCGCGGTCGCTCTTCAAGAAAGTGGAAGGGCTGCCCATCATCTCCCCGCATGGGCATGTGGATGCGGCAGTCATCGAGCAGAACACGCCCTTTCCCGATCCCGCCGCGCTCCTGGTCACCCCGGACCATTACGTCACCAGGCTGATCCACGCCGGCGGGGTGCCTATGGACCAGTTGGGGCTCGGCAATCAGCCTGCTGATTCACGGGAGGTCTGGCGCCACTTCTGCGAGGCGTGGCCCAACTTTGAAGGAACGGCGTCCGGCTACTGGATCCGGCAGGAGTTTGCCCACGTCTTTGGCCTGGCGGAGGAGCCGTCCAAGGACAACGCCGACCGGCTTTACGATGCACTCCAGGCCAAACTCTCCGAGCCGGGTTTCCGGCCGCGGGAGCTGTTCAAGGAATTCAACATCGAGGTGCTCGCCACCACCGATGACCCCCTTGACTCGCTTGACAGCCATGCCGCGCTGCAGGCGGACCCTTCGTTCGCCGCCCGCGTGCTGCCCACGTTCCGGCCGGACCAGTACCTGAACATGGCGCACCCGGCCTGGCAGGACAACGTGGAGCGCCTCATCGGAGCTGCCGGGGACGGCGCCTCGGGCTACGCCGGCTACATCAAGGCCCTCGAGGCTCGCCGGCGCCACTTCGTGGAGCGCGGCGCGGTGTCCGCGGACCACGGCGTCTTCACGCCCAGCACGCTGAAACTGGACGACGGCGAAGCGGAGCGGCTTTTCGAGCGCGGCCGGACGGGCCAAGCGAGTGCTGCGGACCGGGACGCCTTCGAGGCGCACATGGTCTACCAAATGGCGCGGATGTCGGTGGAGGACGGTCTGGTCATGACCATCCACCCGGGTTCGTTCCGCAACCACCACACGCCCACGTTCGAGGCCTTCGGCGCGGACACCGGCCACGACATCCCGGTTGCCGTGAACTACACCGAGGCAGTGCGCCCGCTGCTGCAGGATTTCGGGACGGCGAAGGACTTCCACTTGGTCCTGTTCACCCTCGATGAGACGGTGTTTTCACGCGAACTGGCTCCGTTGGCCGGGTTCTACCCTTCGGTTTACCTTGGCGCTCCGTGGTGGTTCCTGGACGCACCGGATGCCATGCTCCGCTTCCGTTCGGCGGTCACGGAGACGGCAGGGTTTTCCCGGTCCTCGGGCTTCATCGACGACACCAGGGCGTTCTGCTCCATCCCCGCCCGCCATGACACGGCCCGGCGGATTGAGGCATCCTTCCTGGCCCGGCTGGTGGCAGAACATCGAATCACCGAGGAACGGGCACACGAACTCATCGTGGACATCATCGACGCATCACCACGGCGGGTGTTCAAGCTGTGAACGCCGCCCCGCCTGCACCGGGCTCACTTCCTGTCCTGGACCGCAGCCTGAAGCCCATGCCCCAACCTCCGGCGCGCATCGTGCACCTTGGCCTGGGGGCGTTCCACCGTTCCCACCAGGCCTGGTACACACAGCACGCCCCTGACGCCGCTGAGTGGGGGATCGCGGCGTTCACCGGCCGCCGCCCGGACGCCGCAGAAGCGCTGTCGGCCCAGGACTGCCTTTACACGCTGGTGGAACGTTCGGCAGGCGGGGACAGCTTCGAAGTGATCGGCAGCATCGTGGAAGCGGTGGACGGAGCCAACATCGCCCGGCTTTGCGAGCTTGTCGCGGCGGAGGAGACGGCGGTGGTCACGCTGACTATCACCGAGGCCGCGTACGGGCTTGCCGCAGATGGAACGTTCGACGGCGGCGCTCCCGGTGTGGCGGATGACCTCCGCGCGCTGTCGGCGGCGGCGTCCGGGGAAGCGGGAGTGCCCGGCACACCCTTGGGACGCCTGGTGCTGGCCCTCGCCAGACGCCGGGACAGCGGGGCGGGACCGATCGCCGTCGTCAGCTGTGACAACCTGTCCGCCAACGGGGAGGTTGCCCGCCGCGCCGTCCTGGGACTGGCATCCGGATGGGGTTCCGGGCTGGTCGAATGGGTCGGGGCGAATGTCAGCTTCGTCAGCACCTCGGTGGACCGGATCACCCCGCGGACCACCGAGGCGGACATCGCTGAAGTCGCCGAACAGTGCGGCTACACCGACAGCTCGCCCGTGGTGGCCGAACCGTTCCGGAACTGGGTGCTCAGCGGGGATTTTCCGGCTGGACGTCCGCGCTGGGAGGACGCCGGCGCCGTCGTTGTTGCCGACATTGAGCCCTATGAGAACCGCAAGCTGTGGCTCCTCAACGGTTCGCACTCCATCCTGGCGTACGCCGGGCAGCTCCGCGGGCACGCCACCGTGGCCGACGCCCTGGCCGATCCCGCCTGCCGGAAGGCCGTGGAGGACTTCTGGGACGAGGCCGCACACCACCTGCAGGCGGCCGGGCTGGACATCCCTGCGTACCGGAAGGCGCTGCTGGAGCGGTTTGGAAATGCCCGGATCGCCCACCGGCTTGCCCAGATAGCGGCCGACGCCACCACTAAGCTGCGGATGCGTGCCGTGCCCGTCCTCACGGCGGAGCGGGCCAGCGGCCGGACCGGCAGCGGGGCTGCCCTGATGCTTGCCGCATGGATTGACTACGTAGCTGCCATCCAGGACTTCCAGGACCCGCTGGCTGAGGACATCCACGCGGCCAACGCCCTTGAGGGCTACGGGAGGGTCCAGGCCCTTCTCCGCCTGGTGAGTGCCGAGATCGCGGATGATTCCGACATTGTTTCCCTGGTGCACGGGCTGTGCGGATCCATCGCAGCCAAGACAGCCACTCCGTCACCTCTTTAGACCCTGCTTTTTCACTTCCGGAAGGAACAGTTAGATCCCATGAAAATCATTGCCGCCGATGTGTTTGTGACCAGTCCCTCACGGAACTTCGTCACCCTCCGGATCACCACTGAGGATGGGGTGACGGGGATTGGTGACGCCACGCTGAACGGTCGCGAGCTGGCGGTTGCCGCGTATCTGCGGGAGCATGTGGCGCAGTTGTTGATTGGGAAGGATCCGCATCGGATTGAGGATACGTGGCAGTTCCTGTACCGGAGTGCGTATTGGCGGCGGGGTCCGGTGACGATGGCGGCGATCGCTGCGGTGGATATGGCGTTGTGGGATATCAAGGGCAAGCTGGCAGGGATGCCGGTGTACCAGCTCCTCGGTGGTGCTTCCCGGAACGGGTTGCGGGCGTATGGGCATGCGTCGGGGGCCGATATTGAGTCGTTGTTTGATTCGGTGCGCGAGCACCTGGAGTTGGGGTACAAGTCGATCCGGATCCAGACGGCGGTGCCGGGGATCAAGGCTGTGTATGGGGTCGCGGCGCAGGCCCAGGCGTCGGGGGAGCGGTATGACTATGAGCCGGCGGGGCGGGGTGCGTTCCCGGTGGAGGAGGACTGGGACACCCGGGCCTACCTCCGGCACCTGCCCACCGTTTTCGAAGCCGTCCGGAATGAGTTCGGTCCGGAGATCCCGTTGTTGCATGATGGGCATCACCGGATGACGCCGATCCAGGCGGCGAAGCTGGGCAAGGCGTTGGAGCCGTATGACCTGTTCTGGTTGGAGGACTGCACGCCGGCGGAGAACCAGGAAGGGCTGCGCCTGGTGCGCCAGCACACCATTACGCCGCTGGCGATCGGGGAGATCTTTAATACGGTGTGGGATTACCAGACGCTGATCAAGGAGCAGCTGATTGATTATGTGCGGGCGGCGTCCACGCACTTTGGCGGGATCTCCCCGTTGAAGAAGGTGATGGATTTCGCGGCGCAGTACCAGATCAAGTCCGGGTTCCATGGGCCGACGGATATTTCCCCGGTGGGGTTCGCGGCGCAGCTGCATGTGGGGTTGGCGATCCACAACTACGGGATCCAGGAGTACATGCAGCACTCGGTGAAGACCAACGAGGTGTTCGAGCAGTCCATGACGTTCGTGGACGGGTACCTGCACCCGGGCGACAAGCCGGGCATCGGCGTGGAATTCAACGAAGAAGCCGCCGCCGCTTACCCGTACCAGCAGGCCTACCTGCCCTACAACCGCCTCGTCGACGGCACCGTCCACGACTGGTGAAACCGGCCGCGGCCGGTAAGAATGCCCACGGCTGAAAACTGCCCACACGGGTGAGAAGGAAAATTTCGGTGAACAACAACAATCCCGCCCCTGCCAAACCCCGTGTTGTGGTCATGGGGGTCTCCGGCTGCGGCAAGACAACGGTGGGCGGCCTCGTGGCCCGCGAACTCGGCGTGCCGTTCCTCGACGGCGACTCCCTGCACCCCGTGGAGAACGTGGCCAAGATGGCGGCGGGCCATCCGCTGACCGACGAGGACCGCTGGCCCTGGCTGACGATCGTGGGCCGCGAGCTGGCTGCCGCCGGGGACAGCGGGCTGGTCCTGGCCTGTTCCGCGCTGCGGCGAACCTACCGGGACGCCATCCGGGAACAGGCTCCGGACACCATCTTCCTGCACCTGAACGGCAGCAAAGAGGTCCTCGCCCAGCGTGTGGGCGGCAGGGCCGGGCACTTCATGCCACCCGCGCTGCTGGACTCCCAGCTCGCCACCCTCGAACCACTGCAGGAGGACGAGCGCGGCGTGGTGGTGGACATCGCCGCGCCCGTCCCGGAAGTCGTGGCCGGGGCACTCAAGGGAATTGCCGCCGTCGTACCTTCTCCCACGGGGGCACAGGGCAGCCGGCCGCGGCAGTTCGACGTCGACCTGGCCGCCGCGCCGTTCAATCTCGACGACGACGCGGTCGCCTGGGTGGAGGGCACCATTGGTGCGATGACGCTCGAGGAGAAGATCGGGCAGCTGTTCATCAACCACAACAACGACTACTCACCCGGGTACCTCGACGGGGTGCTGGAGAACTACCACGTGGGCGGCATGCGTTACCGTCCGGGTCCGTCCGCTGCGGTGCAGGAACACATCCGCTACGCGCAGTCCAAGTCCCGGATTCCGTTGCTGGTTGCGTCCAACCCGGAGATGGGCGGGGCCGGCAGCTGCGACGACGGAACGTTCGTATCCACGCATCTGCAGGCGGGCTCGCATCCGGACAAGAACATTGCCCGGCAGATGGGGCAGGTGGCCGGGGTGGAGACGGCGGCCCTAGGCTGCAACTGGGCCTTCGCACCGATCGTGGACATTCACTACAACTGGCGGAACACGGTCATTTCCACGCGCTCCTTCGGCAACACGCCGGAAGTTGTGGTGGAGCGGGCCAAGGAGTACTTCGACGGCATCAGCGAATCACCCACGGCATGCGCCATGAAGCACTTCCCGGGGGACGGTGTGGATGAGCGGGACCAGCACGTGGTCACGTCCTACAACACCCTCCCCTATGAGGAGTGGAACCGGACGTACGGACACGTGTACCGGGAGATGATCGCGCATGGCGTGCAGTCCATCATGGCCGGCCACATCGGGGCGCCGGAGGTATCCCGGCATTTCCGGCCCGGGCTGTCCGACTCCGAGGTCCTGCCTGCCACGTTATCCCCGGAACTCCTGCAGGACCTGCTGCGCGGGGAGCTCGGGTTCAACGGCCTGGTGCTCACCGACGCTTCGCAGATGGTGGGGCTGACCCAGGCCATGAGGCGCAAGGACCTGGTGCCTGCCACCATCGCGGCGGGCTGCGACATGTTCCTGTTCTTCCGGAACCCCGCCGAGGACTTCCAGTACATGATGGACGGCTACAAGTCCGGGATCATCACCGAGCAGCGGCTGCATGATGCGCTGCGACGGATCCTGGGATTGAAGGCGTCGCTGGGGCTGCACCGGAAATCTGCTGATGAGCTGGTTCCGCCTGCCGAGGCGCTTGCCGTTATTGGGTCTGCTGAGCACCGTGCCGTGGCCGCTGAGATTGCAGACAAGACGGTGACGCTGGTCAAGGACACGGCCGGTAACCTGCCCATCACGCCTGCGACGCATCCCCGGATCCGCTTGTACGGCATCTCCGGCGGGGCAGACTTTACCCGGGCCGATCCGCTGGCCTACCTCGAGGTGGTGAAGGAGGAACTGGAAGCTGCCGGGTTCCAGGTGCACCTGTTCCGGACCGCTGAGCAGCGCGAAGCGGCCGGGGAGGCCGGGATGAACTTTATGCGGGTCCTGGCAGAGGAGGCCACCGGCGACTACGCGGAAAAGTACGACGCCGCCTTTGTCTTCGCCAACGTGAAAGGCTTCGCGCAGGAGGCTGCCATCCGGATCAAATGGTCGTCTCCCATGGCGGCCGAGATCCCCTGGTACGTCACGGAAGTGCCCACAGTGTTTGTGTCCCTGAACCAGCCGAACCACCTGATCGACGTGCCCATGGTCAGGACCGCCATCCACGCCCACGCGGGAACACGGGAAGCAATCCGGGCCGCCGTAGAGAAGATCCAAGGCAAATCGGAGTTCCAGGGAACATTCAACGAGAACGTGTTCTGCGGGTCGTTTGATACACGGCTCTAGGACTGTTGGACATGCAGGAGGCGCCACCGCAACAGCGATGGCGCCTCCTGCATGATCCGCTCCACGTGGTGCGGTTGCCCTTAGGCGTCTTCACGCTCCGGGTTCTCCAGCCGGAAGAAGTTGGACTGGTTCCCGTCCGTCCGCTCTTCCTGGTAGATGAAGTTCAGCCGCCGGTCGTCAAACGTCTTGAACCATTCCTCCCAGCTGACTTCGCGAAGGTTGGCGTCCCGATCCCGGAAATCAATGCGTAGGACACCCAAGTGGTCGCCATGCTCGGTGCCCTCGACTGTGGCAGGGACACCGCCGCGTTCTTCGGCCCACTGCCTGATGACTTCATGGTGCGTGGTTGCCAGGCTGCGGCCTTCGCGCTCGGGCTCCTCCTCCGTGGAGGTGATTTCCTGCGAATACTTCAGCGACTTGGACGAGTCATCGCCGTAACGGACCTTGCCGCCGTCGGGGCCGGCGCCCAGGTCTTCGGCGTCTCCGCCGGCGTCCTCATTCCGGCTGCCTCCGCCGCTGTCACCGTCCTGCCGGGCCTTGGCCACCTCTTTCACCAGCTCTTCCTTCCGCATGCCGGAGGCGCCGGGGATGTGGTCTTCCCGGGCCTCCTTGCGGAGTTCATCCACCTTCATGCTGCGCAGCTCGGTTTCGCTCACGTCAGGGGTGTTGGGGGTCTGGTTGCCGGGCTCGTCATGGCCTTCCTTGCCGCTGCCTTCCTTGCCACTGCTGGACCGCCCGGAATTCCCTGAGCCGGACCGGGAAGCTTCCTTCCGCCCGCCGTCGTGGTCCTCCTGCCGGGTCTTGGCCACCTCTTTCACCAGCTCTTCCTTGCGCATGTCCGAAGCGCCGGCGATGTGTTCTTCCCTGGCCTGCTTGCGGAGTTCGTCCACCTTCATGCTGCGCAGTTCCGTCTCGCTCACATCGGGCGTGTTCGGTGTCTGGTTACCGGGCTTGTCACTCATGTCAGGTCCTCCTTTTGCAGAACTCTTTTGCAGAATCGACAAATAATAAGGCTGCTTACTTTCTAGCGTGTGCCGGATGTCGGCGTCAAGCATCGGCGCCCGACGCGCCACACAGGCACTGCATTTACCGGCGGGGCCTTTGGACTCTGGGGGCGGCCCAATCACTGTTTGTAGGCTCCTTGCATTCCGGTGACAAGGAGGTTTGGCATGGGCAACGCGTTGTCGGGTTTCCTGGCATTCATGGGGCCGTCCGTGCGCGGGCACCGGGCTCAAACTGGGTTCCGCTGGCGAAAGTCGGGTTTTCTCGGCGGGGCGGCCGCGGCCGGGATTTTCACGCACGCGGTCCTGCCGCGTGTGCTGGGGGCCTGGGGCGCGACCAAGCTGGAAAGGACCATGCCCCTTCCGGGCGACCGCCTGATTCCGGATCCCGACGAAGTACAGACCATGGCAGTAACGATCTCCGCCCCTCCGGACGAGGTCTGGCCATGGTTGGTTCAAATGGGTGTGGACCGCGCTGGCTTGTATTCCTATACCTGGGTGGAGAACGGATTGCTCCATCTGGGCGTTACCAATGCTGACCGCATCCACCCTGAGTGGCAGGACCTGAAGGTTGGCGACATCATTGCCTTCACGCCGGAAGGCTATCCGGGAGGAAGGATAGGGCCACGCGTGGTGGAGTTGGAGAGCGCGCGCTACCTGGTGCTCGATTCAAGCCCTGGCGCCCCTCCCGGAACAGTCACCGGCACGTGGCAGTTCGTCCTAAACAGTTCCGGTGCCAGGGGAACCAGGTTGCTGCTGCGGACGCGATCGGGCCCCGACCGGCCGCCCGCGCTTCGCGTCATGGACTTCCTCCTCCGCCCTGGTTACCTCGTCATGGACCGTGCCATGCTGCTGGGCATCAAGAAGCGCGCCGAGGGGGACGCCCACAACCGCGAGACGTCGTCGGGGTCGTCGTGATCCTGGTGACGATCAGCTTTCCGTTTGCCGGGCTTCCCGCACGGCACTGACCCGGCCGTGTTCAGACAACCACTTCAGGGCTTCGGATTCTTTGGTGAAATATGCCGTGGGGGTCAGGGACCGCTGCGAAAATGCGGCCACGACTTTGCCCATTGCCCCATCCCCGATGAGGGCCGCGGCCGAGAATCCGCGGTAAGCGTTCATGCCGGCCCTGGCCTCCGGCGTTAACCCGGCAACACCAGCGAGATCAACCAGGAGAGGCAAAGTGCGGCCACCGCTTAAGCCCTCCAGAACCCGGGCTGCGTGCACCGCCATCTGGTAAGTGATGTGGACATCCGGGACCCACTGCAACCGCAGCATGTCCCCGTCGCAAGAGGCAGTGAAGAATTCGTTCATTCCTGTCCTGGTTCTCGTAGGCGGGCTTGTATTCCAGACGCTTGACTAATTGAAACCCCATTCTGCCGGACAGGTAGGACAAAAAGTCCAGGGGTAGGTATCCCAACTCCGGGGGCGGTCTACGTGACGGTGGTTCGCCGGATGTCAGCCCAGCGCCTTTTCCAGCCACTGCACATAGGCCTCTGGTTCCAGCAGCGCCGCGGTGTGACCGGCGAGGCCCATCGAAATCGTCTGCACTGGCCTGCCCAGCAGCCTTTGGAGCCGGGGGATGTCGCGGGTGGCCTGGGTGCGGTCATTCTCCGCCCGCAGCACCACAGCGTCTCCGTGCCACTGCTGAAACCGTTCCCGACGCACCAGTTGCCTCCTGGCCACGTCAGCTGCGACCGCGAAATGCGACACAATATCCGCCCGGGTGAGGTCGTGCCGGACAGTGTGGCGAAGGACCGCCGCCCAGTCGCCGTCGGGATCCGATCCGGCCGGGAACAGGCCGGTAAGGCCGGCGAGCAGCAGGGAAGCCGACCAGCGCTTGGGCAGCACCCGCGCTGCGAAAGTTGCCCATGTCAGGGCCGGTACCCAGAGCAGGCCGTAGTCGGCCGGTCCGCTGCTGGACAGCACCAGCCGGCCGATCCGTTCGGGATGGGAAGCAAGGAACGCCTGGGCGAGCAAACCGCTGTAGGACTGGCCCGCCACGTCGCAGCCCGCAATCCCTTCCGCGCGCAGGATGGCCGAGACGCCGTCGTCGAAATCGGCAAACCGCTTCACGTGGTGGTAATCCGGCGCCACCACCGTGTGGCTGCGCGCAAGGCGCCCAAGGAAGTCATATCCCAGCCCAGCCCGGCGCAGGCCGCCGGTGAGCCAGAGCACGGCCGGTCCTTCGCCCAGCCTTACATAGCGCCATTCCACCTCACCGACCCTGAGTTTCCGGCCGTGGGCAGCGACGAAACGCCGTGCTGCCGACAGGATTGCCTCCCCGGCCGGCACCCGTGGAAGTTGGGCCGTCATGTCGACACCCGTGCGCGCCGGCGTTCGGTGAGAAGGACGACAGCGGCAATCACCCAAAAGGCCGCACCCCAGCTGAGGGCCGGAGCCAGGATGGCAATTCCTGATGCGTTTCCGGAGGCCGCCATGAAGGAGTTGATGAAGGCACCCGCGGCAAGGGGCGCGTGCATCAGCACCGCCAGGAGGAGACTCCCGGTCCGGTCGTAAAGCCAAACCATCAGCATCCGGTAACCGGGCAGCCAGGCAAAGAGGAACACGGCAACGATAAGGGCGGCAGGTATGGCCCCTGAAGGATCAGTGCTGTTGGCGAACATGGGGTAGTGCCAGGCACCCCAAAAGGCGGCCATGATCAAGGCCGTGGACACAACACCGTGCCGCCGGCGCAGGCGGGGCAGCGCGAAGCCAGTCCAGCCCACCTCTTCCAGCATGCCGACTATCAACCCCACCGCAATCCCGGCCAAAATGATGGTCACCAGCTCGCCCGACGTCGCCACGCCGCCGTAGTAACCGGGAAAGACGACGGCCACTGCCACGGCCGTCGCAGCCATGACCAGCGGAGCGGTGAGGAGCGCCAGCGCATACCAGCGGGCACCCACCCGCCACCGGCGGAGGCGGGTGCCCATGTCCCGAAGCCCCGCCTTTCCGTCCAGGAGGCTGGTGAGGATGACGGATGCGACGGCGGGTCCCAGGGGCGCCAGCGTAAGTCCAACAGCCATTGGGACCGGTGCGACGCCAATGACCGCTGCCATCCCGCCCCAAGACAAGACAAAGGTTAGGGCGTAGTAGGCGGATACAGGGTGCCGGCGGACCAACGAGGTGAACCCTTTCCCGACAGCGCCAGGTACCAGCGGCAATCCGTGCTGTGGCTGTGCGGTCATCACAGACCTCCTGCCTTGGCCGACATCCGTTTTGGATATGGCGGCTAATGATCCTTCAACCCCAGCCTGGTCGGGCGGGGCCAGCGATACCAGGGCCTTTTGTCAGGGGGAATTCTCAGGGGACTGTGCAGGGCTCGGCATAGGTACCCGGCCTGTCACGCGTACTCCGCCGACGGCTCCTGTCCAGGGGGTATCGCCGGGTGCCGGCAACACCAGGTGGGCGAAAACGTACCCCTGCTGCAGCTCCAAGACTTGCGTGGTGGCTCCATGGCAATCCAGCGTCAGCTCCACGGGCTGGAAGCGAGCGCCGGGATGCTCCTGCCCGACGGCGACCGTGGCACCGGAAGCGCCGGCACAAGCGGCTGTAACGGTGAACTGCCCGGCTGCCGGGACTTCCGCCGTCGTGCCAAAGCCCCTGACCGGGCCATCAAGGGGACCCTCCTCAAAAAGGAGGACCGGGCCCGGCACTGCCTTGAGGAGCCTGTCCAGCTCACGGTAGTTGTGGACCTCGCGCTCCAGGACCAGGGGATCAATGGAGGGCGCGGGGGAGTTAGTCGCCTGTGCCGGGCCGGGTGTTGGAGTCCGCGCAGGCTCGTCGTATTGGTAGGAACAGCCCGCTGCCGCACCTGCTGCAATCAACAGGGACAGGCTGGATACACGCCCCATCCACCTGCCCTTGGTTCCCACATTTTTAATCGTGGGCAGGGGAGCGGTGCAAAGTAAACACTGCTCCTCCAGATTGATGCAAACGGCACCGCTTCCCTTGTTTCAGTGGGCCCACAACGAAGGGTGGGAGGTGCCGGGACTTCAGGCCCTAGGCCGCCGTACTCAAGCGGCAGGAGGCTGAGGCAAGGAGGTGACAACAATGGAGATGCCGCGAACCCGTGCCAACAGCGAGTCTCCGAGGAATCGGCAGTCTCCACGGAGTTCGGTAAGGGGCTGGGGCACGGCTGGCGGGAGCACGACGGCGGGTGGCTGCGTTAGGTTCATCACTTGCGGCCCTATCGGCAGTTGCGAGGTATGGCACGTGGGCAGCCACTCGCAGGAAGGGCCGTCTTTCCGGGTTTCGGAGTACTGAAGGAGAGCAGCAGTACCTGCGGGCCTACCAGGACGTACTGGAAGAATGGCCGGCCGCCTACGAGGAGATCGCCGTCGAGACAGCCTTTGGAATAACCCACGTCCTGGTGAGCGGTGACACCGAGGCGCCTCCCCTTGTCCTCCTCCACGCCACCGGGACGAGCTCCACGGGGTGGTTGGCGAACGTGGGACCACTCAGTGCCCGGTGCCGGGTCTTCGCCGTCGACATCGTCGGCGAAGCCGGGAAGTCACACCAAAGTAAGCTGCTTCGGGGCCGGAAAGACTGCGTGCAGTGGCTGTCGTCCGTCCTTGATGGGCTCGGGTTGGAGCGGCCGTCTTTGGTTGGGTGGTCATTTGGGGGCTGGGCCGCACTTGCCTTCACCATCGACAGGCCCGAGCGGGTCGACAAGACGGTGCTCCTCGCACCCTTCGGCTCTCTCGCCCCCTACTCGCGCAGCATTCTGGCTTTCCTCAAGGTTGGTCCTTACCTTCCGTGGGGTCCGCCAGGAGGCCTTGCGCTGCGGATGATGGCACCCGGATACCGGTTCGATGAGAGGTTCGCAAAGCAGTTCATCCTCGGTGGCCGCTACTTCAAGCCCGCAGATCCCCGGGTGAGTGTCTTTCCCAGGCCTTTCACTACCAAGGAGCTCAGTTCTATCCAGGTGCCGGTCCTGCTGATGGTGGGCGACCGGGAGTCCGCGTTCGATCCCCGGATCGCGGTCTCGCAGGCGCGGAACTTCATTCCCGGTGCGCAGACACATCTGGTTCCAGGGGTCGGGCACATGATTGCCATGGAGGCCCAGGCGGTTGTGAACCACGCAATACTGGGATTTCTGCAGGATCTTCCTTTGGAAGGTTTGGCCCGGACGGAATAGGTCCGGACGGAACAGCAGGCCGCTCCTCAGCGGAAGATCTTCTTTCGAGCCGACCTGAAGTGGACGCCCAGCAGCAGGCAGAGGATGGGAAAGACTACGCCGTAGCCAAAGACACCTATCAAGCGGAGGTATGGATTACCGAAAGCAGGGCCTGTCAACCCCAGCAGGCAGAGAAGGCCAGCCAGCAGGAAGGCGGCCCGTATGTACAGGGGGCTGCCAGGGCCGGTGAATGCCACCGCCGCGAACAGCAGTGAGAGGCCGAAGAGGAAGTGCCAGGCTGTGACGTCGGCGGCAAAGAACAGTGACGGTTGGGTGAAGTCATAGATATAGCCGAGGGCCGGATCGCCGACGGGGGCCACCCGGCGGGCCACCAACAATTCGATCAGGTGCACGGTCGAGGTTACCGCTGCCGTGGAGAGCATGAAGCCAAAGGCCAGGACACCGAAAACCCTGGCCGGTGCGGGGGTGAGCTGGAAAATGACGGCGAAAAGTACCACGTGGATGGGCGCCCCAATGACTGTCACTGCTTCAGCTGCCGCCCAGAACGGATCCCGGGGCGCGCCCGAGAATGCCCCACTTGCCCCTACCAGGGCCAGATACACCACATCAAACGCGAAAACGGCCCACGCCGACCACTGGCCCAGCCCAAACAGGTGGCCCTGCACCTCGCGGTCAGAGCCGCGCACCTGTCCTTCCACTGCCTCCGTCACGGCATCGAAAGTAGTGTCAAGGTTCAGAGTTCATAAGTGCCGTAGGTCCCCGCCGTCGGAGGCACTCCCAGTGACTCCTTTTGGCAAAGCAAAAGGCCCTGCTTCCCTCTTTTACAAGAGGGAAGCAGGGCCTTTCTACCTGGCGGTGACGGTGGGATTTGAACCCACGTTGGCTTTTACACCAAACAACATTTCGAGTGTTGCACCTTCGGCCGCTCGGACACGTCACCAACCTCAATAGGGTACCGGAGTAAGGCCTGCATCCCCAAAACGCACGTATAGCGCGGGCTTGGAGCAGGGGCTGGATTCTGCCGATGCATCTGCGAGGTGGCAGATAACTGCAATGCCGGCCCGGAACATTGCGGTCACATGCCACTTCGCGTGAATGTCAGACCCTGCCGCGATGATTGATTCATGGGAACGGCAGCAGTGGTCAAGGCTTATGCGGACATCCGGGCTGCCCTTGCTGTGCTGAACACTGAGGTTGACGGGTGCGGTTCGGACCCGTTTTCGGTGGTTGATCCGTTGGCGGGCTTGGCGGATGGGTGCCTGGACATTCTTGCCGGTGCCCGTGAGGTCGAGGCCGGGTTCGCTGGTTTGAAGGCGAAGGCCGCGGTGAAGTACGCGGAGAGCGCCTCTGTCGTTGCGGGGCCGGATGTGCCGGTGCAGGCGCAGGAGATGGCGGTCGCTGCGGAGGTCGGCTGTGTACTGGCGCTGGGGCCGCGGGCGGCGTCATCGTTTCTGGCGACTTCGCACGCCCTGATGTCGAGTTTGCCGCGGACTTTTGCGGGGCTGCAGGCGGGGACGTTGTCCTGGAGTCATGCGGTGGTGATGGCTGATGAGGCCGCGAGCCTGGATACTGCGGGGTCGGCGGCCTTGGAGGCGCACTTTTTGGACCCGGAGGCGCCAGATAGCGCGAAGGGCTGTCCGGTGGGGCAGCTGCCCGCGCACCGGTTCAGGGTCAAGGCACGGACGTGGCGGGAACGTCACCACGCCGAGAGCATTGAGAAGCGCCATGCCAAGGGGGTCGCGGATCGGCGGGTGGAGTTCCGGCCGGACCAGGACGGGATGGCGTGGCTGTCCGCGTGTTTGCCGGCGGCTCAGGCGTTGGCGGGGTGGAACCGGCTCACCGCGGTCGCAAGGTCTTTGCAGGGGCCGGAGGAGTCCCGGACCATGTCCCAGTTGCGGGCGGACAAGTTCGCTGATGCGATCCTCGGCAGCAGCAGCAGCAGCAGCAGTGGCAGTGGCAGTGGCAGTGGCAATAGGACCAGTAGCGGCCGTGGCGCCAGTGTCACGGATGCGATTGACGAAGCTGATGGTGGTGACGGCGATACCGGTGCCCGTGACAGCGCCGGTGTCAATGGCAGGGCTGGACGGGAAGACGTGTCTTCGCCGATCCGGGCCCAGGTTCTGGTCACGGTTCCGGTGTTCTCCCTGATGGGGTTGGCCGATGAACCGGCGATGTTGGACGGGTACGGGCCGATCCCGCCCTCGATGGCCCGCGATTTGGTGGCGAACGGTGCGGGGTCGTTTTACCGGGTGTTGGTGGATCCGCGGGATGGGGCGCCGCTGGAGATCGGCCGGAAGAGTTACCGGGTGACCGGGGCGATGCGGGCCTGGCTGCGGATGCGGGACGGTAAGTGCCCGTTCCCGGGCTGCAGCAACAATTCCCTGGACAACGATGCCGACCACATCCTCGCCTGGGCCAAGGGCGGCACCACCGGGATCAGCAACCTGGGACAGCCCTGCCCTAAGCACCACAAGCTCCGGCACAGCACCGGTTGGAAACCCACCCGGGCCACCAAGAACGAACCACCTGGCTGGATCTCACCCGCTGGCAGGCACTACCCAAGCGAACACCAGGACTGGGAACCACCCAAACGGCCCAGGCAGCTGGTGCCGCAACTGAATCCGGCGCAAAGGGCAATCTCAGGTTGCACAGACTTGGTGGTCGGGGGCTTCTCCCTGGGGGAAGCATGCCTTGACGGTATCCTCCATCCGCCCTCCGCCTAGCTGTATTGACCACGGAGGTTAGGAACATGCGGCGTGGTTAGGTGACAAAAAGAAGACCTCCAAGTGGAGTGGGGCTTGTCTAAGAGTCCGATCCACAAGGAGGTCTTCAATGTCCCATGCTAACGCGCTTCTGACGCCGAAGGGACGGCTCCGGCTGGCCCGGTGCATCGTCGATGACGGGTGGCCGCTGCGCCGTGCTGCTGAGCGGTTCCAGGTGTCGGTGACGACCGCAGCGCGGTGGGCGGCCCGTTACCGGGAGCACGGGGAGCACGGGACGGGTGATCGTTCCAGCCGGCCCATCAACTCCCCGCGTCGGACCTCCACGCGGCGGGAGCGGCGGATCGTCGCGATCAGAGTCAACCGGCGCTGGGGCCCGGCACGGATCGGCTATCTGCTGGGCATTCACCCCTCCACGGTGCACCGGGTGCTGTCCCGGTTTGGGCTGGCGAGGCTGGCGTGGATGGACCGGGCCACGGGCCGGGTGATTCGCCGGTACGAGCACCACAGCCCCGGGGACCTGGTCCACGTCGACATCAAGAAACTTGGACGGATCCCTGACGGCGGCGGACACCGCAGTGTCGGCAGGGCCGCCGGAAACCGGAACAAGACCGGTACCGCGGCGAACCGGAGACCGGGTCACGCCTTCTTGCACAACGCCGTCGATGATCACTCCAGGCTCGCCTACACGGAGATCCTGACCGATGAGAAAAAGGACACTGCGGCCGGATTCTGGGAACGCGCCAATGCCTACTTCGAGTCCCACGGGATCACTGTCAAACGGGTCCTGACCGATAACGGATCCTGCTACCGCTCCTACGCATTCAAAGACGCTCTGGGCCCGGACATCAAGCACAAACGCACCCGCCCCTACAGGCCTCAGACAAACGGCAAAGTCGAGCGCTACAACCGCACCATGCTCGACGAATGGGCCTACGCCCGTCCCTACGCCTCCGAGGCCGAGCGTGTTGCCGCTTTCGCCGACTGGCTCCATCATTACAATCATCATCGAGGCCACACCTCACTCAACGGTAAGACACCGGCCAGCCGCGTCATCAACCTCTCAGGTCAATACACCTAGCTGCGGCCTCTCCCTAGCTGTCTGCCTGGTGCCGGGGAAAATCACCGTTGGCTTGCCCGCGGATTGGTCACCCTGAAATGAAACTGCGTCACTAAGCCCCGCCACGAAGCCATGCCTTTCACCGCCCGGGATGCTGTCCGACGTGTCCCGGCAAGCCGCAACGAAACCCGACATCCGCCGTCGGACTTTCCCCCTCGCCACGGGTCCGGATAGATTCATCAGCAAGATGACGAATTCAGAAACTCCCATCCACGCAACCGCATACTGGACCACTGCCAAAGAGCACGGCGAACTCAGGGCGGAAGAAGTGGCCGCCCCCGGACCGGGTGAAGCACTGGTCCGTGCCCTTTACTCGGGCATCAGCAAGGGCACGGAAATGGTGGTTCACGCAGGGGCCGTTCCGCCGCGGGTCGCAGAGGAAATGCGCGCCCCGCACCAGGAGGGCGAGTTCCCCGGCCCGGTGAAGTTCGGCTACCTCTCCGTCGGAGTCGTGGAGGAGGGGCCCGAGGGGTGGAAGGGCCAGCGCGTCTTCTGCCTGAACCCGCACCAGGACCGCTACGTGGTTCCCGTGGAATCCCTAACCCGGATCCCTGACGAGGTCCCCTCGCGCAGGGCGGTCCTCACCGGCACAGTCGAAACAGCTGTCAATGCCCTGTGGGAAGCCGGGCCGCGCCTGGGGGACCGGGTCGCGGTCGTCGGCGCCGGCCTGGTGGGCGGCATGGTGGCTACGCTGCTGCGCACCTTCCCACTGCAGCGCCTGCAGCTCGTGGACCTTGATCCGGGCAGGAGGCAGCTCGCGGACACGCTGGGTGTGGACTTCGCGCAGCCGGATGACGCCCTGGCCGACTGCGACATCGTTTTCCACTGCTCGGCCTCCCAGGAGGGCCTGGAACGCAGCCTCCAGCTCGCCGGCGATGAAGGCGACGTCATCGAAATGTCCTGGTACGCCAACCGGGAGGTCACCGTACCGCTGGGGGAGGATTTCCACGCGAGGCGCCTATCTATCCGTGCCAGCCAGGTGGGCATGGTGGCACGTGCCCGCCGTCACCGCCGCACCAACGCGGACCGGCTTGACCTCGCCGTATCGCTGCTCAAGGATCCCGTCTTCGACGCGTTCCTGACCGGATCATGCCGCTTCGAGGACCTGCCAGACGCGGTTCAGAACCTGGCGGATGGCACCCTGCAAGCCCTGTGCCACGTCGTCGAGTACCCCGGAAGCAGCTCCGCCCCCAGTCCAGCCACTGACAACAACGGAAACTTGAGGTACCCCATGTTCAGCCTGACCGTCCGCCGCCACTTCATGATCGCCCACAGCCTTCCCCGTGAAGTGTTCGGCCCCGCACAGGGCCTGCACGGGGCAACCTTCGTTGCGGAGGTGACCTTCCGCCGTCGCGCGCTTAACGCCGACGCGATCGTCCTGGACATCGGTGCCGCCGGCACCATCATCGAGGACGTGCTGGCCGGGCTGAACTACCAAAACCTGGACGAGCACCCGGACTTCGAAGGCAAGCTCACCACCACGGAGGCGCTCGCCGAATACATCACCCAGCAGGTTGCCGCCCAAATCAAGGACAGCGACGACGGCCGGGAACTGGCGGCAATTGACGTCACCCTGCGCGAGAATCCGGACGCCTGGGCCTCTTATTCCCTGGACCTCACCGCGTAGCCGTGCGCCCCATCCGGCTGCTGGTCCCCGGCAACATACGCCACAGCTCAGGCGGAAACGTCTACAACGCACATCTGGTTGCCGGCCTGCAAGCGCTCGGTGCCGAGGTGGACGTCATCAGCGTCGATGGCAGCTGGCCGGATGCCGGCGCCAAGGAACGACGCCGTCTGGGCACCCTGCTCGGGGCGTGGGAATCTGACAAGGCTCCGGGGAATGCCGTGGTCATCGTAGACGGGCTGGTGGCCGTTGGTGCCCCGGACGAACTGGAATTCGCGGCAAAGGCGGGGCGGGAAACATGGGTCCTGGTACATATGCCCGTTCCGGAAAGTTCGGGATCCGCAGCGCTCGAACGCGAAGTCAGGGCCCTGCGTGCAGCAACCGGAGTGGTCTGCAGCAGCGCTTCTGCGGCGTCCGTGCTTACCACCCGGGGACTCCGCCAGGCCCAAGTGGTCCTGCCCGGAGTGGACCCCGCACCCCAGGCTGACGGTTCCACGCCTCCGCACCTGGCGGTCGTCGCAGCCCTGCTGCCCAACAAAGACCAGGTGCTGACAGTCGAGGCGCTGGCCCGGCTCAAGGACCTCGAATGGACTGCGTCGTTCGTGGGGTCCGACCAGGCCGACCCGGACTACGCGCGGGAGGTCCAGGCTGCCATCACTGCCAACGGGCTGCAGGAACGGGTGCGGCTGGAGGGTGAGCTCACGGGTAGGGACCTCGAAGCCGAATGGGCGCGCACCGACCTGACCCTGCTCGTTTCCCGGATCGAAGCGTTCGGAATGGCGGTCACCGAGTCCCTTGCGCACGGAATCCCGGTACTTGTCCGCGAGGGGACGGGGGCAGTGGAAGCGCTTGGCATCGCCGGGATAAGAGCGGACGACGGCGGGCCGCGCCTTCCGGGGGCAGCGCTGCCACTTCCGGCCGGGGCAAGTGAGAGTCCGGGTCGCTTGGCGGAGGTCCTGCGTCGCTGGCTGACGGACGAACAAACCCGGGAAGGCTGGCGGGCAGCAGCGCTGAAAGCGCGGACCAGGCTGCCGGACTGGAGCAGTACCGCCCAGGGGATGCTGGCCCTGCTGTCGGGCGCGGCGCGGCGGGAACCGCTTGGAGACTGAAAGTCCGGGCCAGGACTGAAGCGGGCCCCGACTGAACCAACGGGGTTAGAGGCTGTTGCTCCGGTGCCCGGCGAAAAACGCCCGCAGCAGCTGTGCGGACTCTTCCTCGCGGACCCCGGGGTACACCTCGACCCAATGGTTGAGGCGGCGTTCGCGGAGGATATCGAACACCGACCCGGCGGCCCCGGCCTTCTCGTCCCACGCTCCGAACACCACCCGGGGAATCCGCGCCAGCACGATGGCGCCGGCACACATGGCGCACGGTTCCAAGGTGACCACCAGGGTGCAGTCGGACAGCCGCCAGCCGTCGTCGTTGCCGCCGTGGAGCCGTGCCCGTTCCTGTAGCCGTCCGGCCGCCTCCCTGATGGCCACCACTTCGGCATGGGCTGTGGGGTCGCCCAGCGCCTCCCGTTGGTTTCGGCCGGAACCCAGCACATCGCCGTCGGGCCCAATCACCACGGCGCCGATGGGCACGTCCTCCGTGGTGAGGGCCCGCCGGGCCTCAGTCAAGGCAAGGCCCATCCAGGCGTTGTGTTTCTTTTCGGGCAACGGCATGGCTCAATGATAGTTTCGAGAGATACTAAGCTTGCGTACTTTTCCTGGGAGGCATGATGAGCAGAGTCCACGAGCGGATGGACAGATGGTTCAAGCCCTACGCCGCCCTCTGGCTGACCCTGATCATCGGTGGGACGGTGGTTGTCATCATGGCTCTTGCCGGCGCCGAGGTTTATGACGACGTGGTGGGCAAGGACGGGCTCGCGAACCTCGATGTTCCGGCCCTCCAGTACGCTGAGTCGCTGCGAAACCCGGGCCTTGATGCTTTTGCCACCGGCTTCACCAACATCGGCGGCGGCATCGGTATGCCCATCCTCGCCAGCATCCTTACCGCGTGGCTGACGTTCCTGAGCCGGACCTGGCGCCCACTCCTCCTGGTGGGCGGTGCGGCAACCGTCTCCATCCTCGCCACCACGTTCGGCAAGAAACTTGTGGGCAGGACCCGGCCGGACCACGCCGATGCAGTCCCGCCTTACGAGGATTCGCCGTCGTTCCCCAGCGGCCATACCCTCAACACCACCGTGGTCATCAGTGTCCTCCTGTACGTTCTTTGCCTGCAGTTCCACCAACTCTGGGTCAGGGTCACGGCAATCACGGCCGGCGTGATTTTCATCATTGCCATGGGGCTGAGCAGGGTATTCCTGGGCCACCACTGGTTGACCGACGTCATGGCCGGCTGGACGCTGGGGCTGGCCTGGGTGGCCATCGTGATCCTGGCGCATCGGTTGTTCCACCTGTTGAGGCGCAAGCAGCATGCGGGTCCGGCCCCCACGTTCGATCGTCCCGTGGTGCGGGACGTCGTCCTCGAATCCGTGCACGACGGCGGCGATGCCGGCAAGCAGGGCGCGTCCGGCAGCCGAGGCAAGGACACCGCCGGATGATAGTTTTGGGGGATGCGCACTCTCGTTGTTGACCACCCCCTGGTCGCCCACAAGCTCACCGTCCTGCGGGACAAGAACACGCCGTCGCCGGTATTCCGCCAGCTGACGGAAGAGCTGGTGACCCTGCTGGCTTACGAAGCCACGCGGGAGGTCCGCACGGAGCCCGTCACCATCCAGACGCCAGTCAGCACCACCATCGGCACGGCATTCACCAAGCCCACACCGCTGGTGGTTCCCATTCTGCGTGCCGGCCTGGGAATGCTGGAGGGCATGACCAAGCTGGTCCCCACGGCCGAGGTGGGCTTCCTGGGTATGGCCCGGGACGAGGAAACGCTGGACATCATCACCTATGCCGAGCGCCTTCCGGAGGACCTGACGGGCCGCCAGGTCTTCGTGCTGGACCCCATGCTGGCCACCGGCGGCACCCTGCGTGAGGCCATCAAGTTCCTGTTCAAGCGGGGCGCTTCCGACGTCACCTGCATCTGCCTGCTGGCTGCCCCTGAAGGCCTGGCACGGCTGGAAGAGGAACTCTCGGGCGCGAACGTGCACATCGTCCTGGCCTCCATCGACGAGAAGCTCAACGAGAAGTCCTACATCGTTCCCGGCCTGGGCGACGCCGGCGACCGGCTCTACGGCATCGCAGGGTAGTTTTTACCCTTTTTCAATCGGTGTGCCGCCGCTAGCCTGTGCGGATGGACTGGAAACTCGAACTTGTCTTTGTCCCTGTATCCGACGTTGACCGCGCCAAGGACTTCTATGTCAACAAGGTGGGCTTCAACGCGGACTACGACGAGCGGCCGTCGGACCACGTGCGCTTCGTACAGCTGACGCCGCTCGGCTCTGCCTGCTCCATCTGCATGGGCGAGGGGCTTTTGGACGCCCCTCCCGGCACGGGAACCACCCTCCAGATGGTGGTCGACGACATCCAAAAGGCGCATGACCACCTGAAGAACAATGGTGTGGACGTCAGTGACATCGAAGTGCTGCCTTGGGGCCACTTCGTTTACTTCGCCGACCCGGACGGCAATAAGTGGGCCGTCCAGTACATCCCTTGGCGGAATGCCGGGCAGGATGCAGCTCAGGCCGGCAGTACGCCCAGCAACGCTTAAAACAGACCGCGGGCCGCATCGTGATGATGCGGCCCGCGGTCTGTCGCTGGAATCCCCGGCGTTACCCCGTGGCCAAGGCGTACGACGGCGGGTGGCGGGACACGCCGTCGGCTGTCCTTGGAGCCGGGAGGTTCAGCTGAAGGTTTCCCTTTGCGGCGCTATGCCAGGGAGAGGTGCCTAGTACCAGTTGTGCGCCAGGTGGAAGTTCAGCGCACCGCACGGAGACTGGTAGCTCTTCTTGATGTAATCCAGGCCCCAGTTGATCTGCGTGCGGTAGTTGGTCAGGTAGTCAGCGCCGGCGCTGGCCATCTTCTCTGCAGGCAGGGACTGGACGATGCCGTAGGCGCCGCTGCTGGGATTCGTGGCCGTGGTGGTCCAGTCGGACTCCTTGGTCCACAGCGTCTGCAGGCACTGCATCTGGTCAGGTCCCCAGCCAAAGGTTGCCAGCTGGCCGGCAGCATACGCCTGGGCGCCGGCGGGATCATTCACCGCGACGACGGGTGCCGGCGCAGGTGCAGGAGCGGGTGCCGGAGCCGGGGCGGGTGCCGGGGCTTCCGCTGCGGGGGCCGCCGGTGCAGGCGCGGGGGCTGGTTCCGCTGCCTGGGGGGCTACGCTGATTGCCGCCGGAACGGACGCTGCCGGGTTGGAGCGGATTTCGCTCTTCTCGATGCTCATTTGGGCATCGGCCGCTGCCGTGGAAGAGTTTGATTCGGTGGATGACACCGGGGTCATGCTGCTGGTTGCCTGGCCTGCCGCGCCTACCCCCACGAGCACCGCGCAGGATGCCGCAAGGATCCCGGCACGCACGCCCAGGCTGGTCTTCTTTGCTGGTTTCTTGGCCGGTCCCTGCTGTGCCAGATGTTTACCCTTGGCATGCAGGCATGCTTCTGCCGTGTTTTTGGACATGATTGATCGCCTCTCACACCTGCGGAGTTAGCTGTCGGGTTCGGATGAGGGCATCCGGCCGCACGGAAAGATCACGTGCGTGCTTAACCCCAAGGGCGTTCATCGCCCGGGACGGTGGGTCCCCCGCCTCTGCCGTTGCTCAATCGGAATCCGGGGAAGCGGCAGAGCTTGGCGTCAACCCGGGATATGCGGCCCGAACGGGAGCCGCACCCAATCGACGGTACAGGAAAAGCGAAGCAAAGTCACATTTAGGTAACGGAAGTCACGGCCTTCAGCGCGCCGGTTTGCTTCTGGCCTGCGGTTCAATCGTTACGTTCAGGACACCAGACCGTGTTGTTACCGTGCCAGGAGGTAGATAGTGGCGCCGCCGATGCTCTGCGCACTGAAGTTCTGCGAAACCCACTCGGCGATCCGGCCGGCGGCATCCGAACCGGAGCTGGACGGCATGGCCCCGCCGGCAATGAAGTAGTGGATTTTTCCCTGCGCGACGAGGTCTTGGAACTGCGCCAGGGTGGGGGAGGGGTCGGTGCCGTTGAAGCCGCCCACGGCCATCACCGGCAGTTCCGTGGCGAGCTGGTACCCGGCGGCATTGTTGGAGCCCACTACCGCTGCTGCCCAGGTGTAATTGGTTGCACCGTCTTTGAGCGCGGCCACAAGATCCGCTGATGGAGTAGGTGCGCCGAGGAGGCCACCGAGTCCGCCGCCGGGCCTGCCCCCGAAGTTAGCGCCGCCAGGGTTTGTTCCGGCCGGGGCGGCCTGCTGCTGGGAACCCTGCTGCTGGAAGCCCTGCCCCGTGGGACCCTGGCCCGTGACGCCCTGTCCGGTACCGCGGCCCGAAGGGCTCCGGCCGGTCGAACTGAAGCCTCCCGGTCCGCGGCCGCCGGCGCCTAAGCCCGAGGCTGGCCCCGCACTGACGATCGCCCCGCTGTGTGCCGTAGCCGCGGTGGTGACGGAGTAGTCCAGCGGACCGGCGAGCGACGCAGCGATGGCGAGGGCCGCCGTCGTCCGCTGCATGGAAGCCAAGCGCAGGAACTTGCCCAGCCCAATGCCTGCTGCGGCTGCCAAACTTCCGCCGAGCACCAGCCAGCGCAGCCAAGGGCCGTAGGCGGACGTGGTTCCCAGCAGGTAGAAGGCCGTAAGCGATGCCACGGCCACTGCTGAAGCGAGGAAGATGCGGGCAGCCGCTTGCCTGCGGCGCTGCCACAGGAGAACGCTGCCCAGGCCTGCCATTCCGGCGATTCCCGGTGCCAGTGCCACCGCGTAGTAGGGGTGGATGATGCCGGCCATGAAGCTGAACACCAGGCCCGCTACCAGGATCCACGAGCCCCAGATGATGACGGAAGCGCGGACAACATCTGTTCGCGGAGCCCGCCGCCCCACCCACAGCAGCCCCGCCGCAAGGATGAGTGCGGACGGCAGCAGCCATGCGATCTGGCCGCCGAACTCGCTGTTGAACATCCGGAACAGGCCCGGAACGCCCCAGCCGTTGCCGCCGCCCACACTGCCCGTTTCGTCGCCCGTGAGCCTGCCCAGGCCGTTGTAGCCCAACGTCAGCTCCAGGATGGAGTTGTTCTGCGACCCGCCAATGTAGGGCCGCATGTTCGCCGGCGTCAGCTCGACGGCCAGCAGCCACCAGCCGGCAGAAACCACCATCGCTGCTCCCGCGGCTGCCAGACGGATCAACCGCCGCCGCGTGCCGCCCGGAGCTGCCACCATGTATGCGATGGCGAACCCGGGAACCACCAGCAGGACCTGAAGCTGCTTGGCGAGAAACCCAAAGCCCAGGAATACCCCGGCCAGCAGGAGCCACCGAGGCCGGTCCTCCTGGACCGCGCGGAGGAACCCGTACGCGGCTGCTGTCATTAGCAGCACCAGCAGGGCGTCCGGGTTGTTGAACCGGAACATCAGGGTGGCAACCGGGGTGAGGGCAAGGACCGCCGCTGCCAGCAGCCCTGCCCGGTGCGCAAGCCCGACATCACCGGTGGCCGGCGTTGCGGCCCGCCGCACGGCCAGATAGACCAGCCACGCCGAGCCGACCCCCATCAGAGCCTGGGGAACCAGGATGCTCCACGAGCTCAGGCCAAAGATCCGGACCGACAGCCCCATGATCCACAGGGAGGCCGGCGGCTTGTCCACGGTGATGGCATTCGCGGCATCGGAGGAGCCGAAGAACCAGGCTGCCCAGTCCTGCGATCCGGCCTGGGCTGCGGCGGAATAGAACGCGTTGGCCCAGCCCGACGCACCGAGGTTCCACAGGTACAGCACGGCCGTGCCAGCCAGTACAGCTGCCAGTTCCAGCCTCCGGTGGAAGGCCGCACGGTCTCCGCGGAAGGCCGCATGGTCCCGCGTGCCCGGCCGGCCCCGGAGGGTGAATCGCTCCCGCCCCAGTGGATTCCTCCGGGGGCGGGCTGCGGTGGTTACAGGCATGCTTTGCTGGCTGGCCATCGTGTCCTACTTGGTGAGCTGGTAGACGGTTGAGTTGCCTACGGTCTGGGCCTGGAAGTTGGCCTGGACCCAGGCGGCCACTTCGGAGTTGCCGCCGCGGCCGCCCATGCCGCCACCGCCCATGCCTCCGCTTTGGATGAAGTAGCCGATCTGGCCCTTGGCCACCATGTCCTGGAACTCGGCCAGGGTGGGGTAGGGATCACCGCCGTTCCAGCCTCCGAGGGCAATGACGTTGGTGTCCGTGGCCAGTTCCAGGCTGGCTGCCTGGGTGGCGCCGGAAACGATCGCAGACCACTTTGTGCTGGTGGCCTTCAACAGGGCAGTCACCGCGGCATCGGCGGTTCCTTCGCCGGGACCGCCGGCGCCGCCTGCACCACCGGGGCCACCTGCACCGCCCGGGCCGCCGTCAGGTGCGCCGGTACCGGCTCCGGGGGTGCCGCCGAGGCCGTTCATTGGGTCAAGGCCGTCGGTTCCGGTGGCCGAGTCCGTGGCGGAGTTCCTGCCGTCGGTCCGGTCGCCGCGGAAGCCCGCGGCCCGGTTGCCGAAAGCGCCCGCTGAGCCTGCGGGTCCCGACGTCGGAATGGAGCCTGAGTGTGCGGAGGCAGCGGTGGCCAGGGTCCAGGCACCGGCACCAAGCCCGCCGGCCAAGAGGGATACGACGACGACGGCGGCCGCCCCCGCACGCCGGAACCGTCCGGAGGTGCGCACGGCGTCAAGGCGGAGCAGGATTGCCGCGGCGGCAAGGACACCGAGGATGATGACCGCCACGCGCAGCCAAGGGAGCCAGGATGCGTCCCGGCCCAGGAGGACAGAGGACCAAATCGAGGTGCCCAGGACGGCCACCGCAAGGACAATGCGGGCAGGCCAGTAGGTTCGGCCGCGCCAGAGTTCCACCGCTCCGATGCCCACCAGTGCCGCGATGGCCGGCGCCAGTGCTACCGAGTAATAGGGGTGGACGATGCCGCTCATGAAGCTGAAGACGCCTCCGGTGACCAAGAGCCAGCCGCCCCACAGAATCAGGGCGGCCCGGCTTGGGGAAGTGCGGGCTTCACGCCGGGTGAACCACAGGCCCGCCACCAGCAGGATCAGGGCAGCGGGCAAAAGCCATGAGACTTCACCGCCAAAGCTCGTCCCGAACATCCGTAACAGGCCGGCAGCCCCGCCGAATCCAGCGTTGCCGCCGCCGAAGCTGCCTCCGGGCCCGCCTGCAGCACCCCCGGCGGCGCCGCCGGGCATGCCTTCGCCCGAACCGGTGATTCTGGCCAGGCCGTTGTAGCCGAAGGTCAGTTCCAGGAAGCTGTTGGTGGTGGATCCGGCCATGTACGGGCGCTCCGAAGCGGGAGTCAGCTGGAAGAGGGCAACGTAGCTGCCTGCCACGACAACGATTCCGCCCAATGCGCCCAGCAGATGGGCAATGCGGCGCCCGACCGAGGCGGGGGCCGCCCACAGGTAGGCCAGTCCGAGTGCCGGGACGATCAGGAAACCCTGGAGCATCTTGGTGAGGAATGCCAGCCCGATCACGGCACCGGCCGCCGCCAACCACTTCCAGCCGGCCCGTTCAATGGCGCGGGTGGTGAAATATGCGGCGAGCACCAGGCACAGCGTGAGCATGGCATCCGGGTTGTTGAACTTGAACATAAGTGCCGCCACCGGCGTCAGGGCCAGCGCACCGCCGGCCAACAGGCCTGCCGCCGGTCCCGATACCCGTTTGACGGCCAGATAGAGGAACCCGACGGCGGCCACGCCCATGAGTGCCTCCGGCACCAGCATGCTCAGCGGCGAAAAGCCGAAGATTCGGCCCGCGAGTGCGGGGATCCAGAGCGCCGCGGGCGGCTTGTCGACGGTGATGGCATTGCCGGCATCGAGCGAGCCGAAGAGGAAGGCGGTCCAGTCCTTGGTGCCCGCCTGGATGGCCGCGGCGTAGAAGGAGTTGCCGTAGTCGGTTGCTGCCACGTTCCACAGGTACAGGACCGCGGTGGCCACCAGGAGCCCCGCCGCTGAGGGCCGCACCCAGCGTGCCTGGTTGCCGAAGGCGTAGCCGGCCCAGCGCGGCATTGGGTTGCGGGCTACGGTTCCGGCAGTTCCAGCGGGTCCTTCCGTGGGGCGTGCAGTGGTGCCGGCGGATGGGTGCTGGTGGTCCGGGTGCAGGGGACCTGTGAGTTGCGCGCTCCCGGTGGAGTCGGCGCCTGCCGGGGAGATGGTGGAGGTCATGAAGCTGCCGTTTCTGTTGAAGTGGTGGCCGTAGCGTTTTCGTCTGTGGCGTCTGTGGCGTCGGTACGGGGTTCGGAACTTGCGTCGTTGGCGCCGGGAGCTGCCGTCGTCCGTGGTGCCTTGTCCCGGAAGACCCATAGCCGGAACAGCAGGAATCGGACTGCGGTGGCCGCAAGGTTCGCCGCCACTACGGTGAGGACTTCCGCCCACCGGTCCGATGTCGTCGTCCTGTGCACCAGGGCGAGTGCTCCGGAGGTGAGCAGCAGGCCGATGCCGAAAACAATCAGCCCCTCGAAGTGGTGCCGGACCGGGTTGCCGCCCTGGATGCCGAACGTGAAGCGCCTGTTGGCTCCGGTGTTGGCCACCGCGGTGATCAGCAGCGCCAGGAAGTTTGCCAGCTGCGGGTCCACGAAGCCGCGGCAGAACAGGAAGATCAGCAGGTAGGCCAGGGTTGAGGCGGCCCCGATGGCGGCGAACCGGACCAGCTGGCCGAAGAGGCTGCTGCCCGGGGTCTGCTCGTCCGCCCGTGATGACGCCGGCAGCGGACCCCGCGCCAGGGCAGCGCGCAGTTCCGGTACGGGGATGCGGCCGTAGACCAGGTCGCGGGTGAGCCGGGCCATGCCCCGGACGTCCGCCAGCGCCGTCCGGACCACGTCCACACTTGAGTCCGGGTCGTCGGTCCAGTCCACGGGAACTTCATGGACCCGCAGGCCGCAGCGCTCGGCAAGGACAAGGAGCTCCGTGTCGAAGAACCAGGAAGTGTCCACCGTGTAGGGAAGGATCTGCTGGGCGACATCGGCGCGGATGGCTTTGAAGCCGCACTGGGCGTCGCTGAACCGCGCACCCATGAAGGAGTGGAGCATCAGGTTGTAGCTGCGCGAGATGAATTCGCGCTTGGGGCCGCGGACCACGCGGGAATTGCGGGTGAGGCGTGTGCCGATGGCCAGGTCCGAGTGGCCCGAGATCAGGGGCGCCAGCAGCGGGGGCAGGGCTGCAAGGTCGGTGGACAGGTCCACGTCCATGTAGGCCAGGACCGGCGACGGCGACGCCAGCCACACCTTGCGCAGGGCATTCCCCCGGCCCTTCTCGTCGAGGTGGACCACCGCGACCTCGGGGAACTCCCGGGCCAGCCGTTCGGCGATCTTCAGTGTCCCATCCGTGCTGGCGTTGTCCGCCACCGTGATCCGGAAGCTGTGCGGGAAGGTGTCTTGCAGGTGTCCGTGGAGCCTTCGGAGGCATTCCTCAAGATCGCGTTCCTCGTTGAAGACGGGGATGGTGACATCGAGGACGGGAACCGCGGTGCGGGTGTCCACGGGGGCGCGGCGCACGGCACGCCCCCGGGAAGGAAGGCCAGCAGAAGGAAGGCCAGCAGAAGGGAAGCCAGCGGAAGGGAGGCCCGGCGGCGCCACCGCGGCGTCCTGCAGGGTTCCTGAAGTGGAGTCGGTGAGCGTCATGAATCAAGAGTGGCGCCGCCGGATTTGTGGGTTTTAGGCGCAACCTGTGATGTGCCTGTGTAAGTGCTGCCGCCCCGGTTTTCTGGTCAACGCGCGGTGACCGGCCATTGCCCGGGCAGGTTAGGGCGCGGCCGGCCCCGCGGCGGGGAGGCGCACGGCGAACTCGGTCCTGCCGGGCCGGGAAGCCAGCTCCACCGTGCCGCCATGGGCGGCCACGATGGATTCGACAATGGACAGGCCCAGCCCTGATGACCCTTCCGAGCCGGAGCGGGCGGTGTCGGCCCGGGTGAAGCGGGAAAAGATGTTGCCTTGGAATTCGGCCGGGATGCCGGGGCCGTCATCGGTGACCGTGACCACCACGCTTCCGTCCGCGGAACGCATCACTCCCGTGGTCACGGTGGTGCCCGCAGGTGTGTGCTTCCGGGCGTTGGAGAGCAGATTGGCCAGCACCTGGTGCAGCTGGGTGGTGTCTCCGCGCACGGTGACGGGTTCGTCGGGCAGCTTCAGCTGCCAGGTGTGGTCCGGGGCCATGACCTTTTCGTCGCTGACTGTTTCGATGACCAGCTGGGTCAGGTCCACGTCCGTGGTTTCGGTTGCCTTGCCCTCGTCCAGGCGGGCCAGCAGCAGCAGGTCCTCCACCAGGGCGGTCATGCGCTCGGACTGGCTCTGGACGCGGCCCAGCGACTTCTGCCCGTCCTCGGTGAGGTGTTCGGTCATGCGCATCAGCTCCGTGTATCCCCGGATAGCGGTCAGTGGAGTTCGAAGTTCATGGGAGGCGTCGGCAACAAACTGGCGCACCTTCATCTCGCTGCGTTGCCTGGCCTCCAGCGCGCTGGAGACATTGTCCAGCATCAGGTTCAGGGCGTGGCCCACGCTGCCCACCTCCGTGGTGGGGTGTGCTGCGGAGGGTGGCACGCGCACTGCGAGCGCCACCTCCCCGGCATCCAGGGGGAGCTTGGACACCTTGGTTGCGACGTCGGAGAGCTGTTCCAGCGGCCGCATGGTCCTGCGGATCAGGGCCGTGCCGGCAAGCCCGATAAGGACAAGGCCGCCCAGCGAGACCAGCACCATGGTCAGCACCAGGGACGCCTCGGTGCTTTGCTTCATCGACAGCGGCAGCCCCGTGATCACCACATCGCCGTAAGGGGTTTCTGTGGCCAGCACCCTGTAGTCGCCCTTGGACAGCTCGCGGTCCACCGGCAGGCCATCGTGGGGGAGTGCCTGCAGGGTGGCAACATCAGACGGCGTCAGGGAAGTCCGGGTGAAATCGGTGGAAAGGAAGCCTGCCTCCCTGCTGATCTGCCCGTTCACCACCCGGGCATTCAGCGTTCCCACACTTTGTCCGCGTGCGTCGAGCGGATCCGGGCGGCCGGAGGGGTTGCCTTCGGGCGGTCGGCCACGGGACGCCAGCTTCAGCTGCGCATCCAGTTGGTTGGTGAGGACCACGTCCATCGAGGCATAGCTGGCCACGCCGATCGCGCTGGAGATTGCCACCAGGAGCGCCATTGACAGCAGGATCAGCCGGGTGCGCAGGTGCCAGGTGGCCGGGTTGAACAAGGATCGGCCGGCAGGCCGGGGGACGCCGGAAAGCGATGACATGCTTTTCCTTGGCTAGTCTGCGGGCTTGATGACGTAGCCCGCCCCGCGCACGGTGTGGATCATCGGCGGATGGTTGGCTTCAATCTTTTTGCGAAGGTAGGAAATGTACAGTTCAACGATGTTCGCCTGGCCGCCGAAGTCGTAGTCCCACACATGGTCCAGGATCTGGGCCTTGCTGACCACGCGCTTGGGGTTCTCCATCAGGTAGCGGAGCAGCTCGAACTGTGTTGCCGTCAGTTGTATGTCCTCACCGGCGCGGGTGACTTCCCGGGTGTCCACATTGAGGACAAGGTCGCCTACCACCAGTTCGGCGGTGTCCATGGCGGCCACCCCGGAGCGTTGTACCAGGCGGTGCAGGCGCAGCAGCACTTCCTCCATGCTGAAGGGCTTGGTGACGTAGTCGTCCCCACCGGCGGCCAGTCCCACGATGCGGTCCTGGACGGCGTCCTTCGCCGTCAGGAAGAGCGCAGGCACCTCCGGTGCAAAGGCGCGGATCCTGCCCAGCAGCTCCACGCCGTCGAACCCGGGGAGCATGACATCAAGCACCAGGACGTCGGGATGGAAGTCCTTTGCGAGCTTGACGGCGGTAGGCCCGTCCCCGGCCACGGCTACCGACCAGCCGGCCATGCGCAGCCCCATGCTCATGAGTTCAGCCAGGCTGGGCTCATCATCCACCACCAGGGCGCGGATGGGGGAGCCATCGGGGTGGGTGAGCTGCGGGAGGTTGTTGGTCATGGGGTGCGGGGATGCCATGGGACAACCTTCCGATCTGACGGTTTGCCGATGCTTTGCCGTTGCTGTGTTCCAGCTGTGAGTTCCAGACTAGCCAGCCGGGGCCCCCAGCACATGCTGCCCAGGCCTGCCCGTCCTACCAGGTCACAGGCAGGCTTGGTCTGTGGCACAGCCTCCACACAGCAAACCGGCAGAACCTGATCCAACAACAGGACAAAAGCATCACCACCAAACTCGATTTCTGGAGAAAGCCATGGATCAGCAGGACAACCGAGCCGTCCCCGGGGCATCAGCACAGAAGGGGCAGCCGGCACCCGTGTGGGCCGGCGCCCCGGCCGACCGCGCCAACGATGCTCAGGACCACACCACGTACGAGCCGATCTCGCCGCAGCCTGCACAAGGTTGGGGTGCGCCCGTTCCCGGTTCGCCTTCCGCCGGATGGGGCACGACGCCGGCGGTGGGCCAGGAGCCCGGCTCCGGCACAGGACGGGGCGCGCCACAGCAGTACGGGCCAAACGCTTCGCCGCGGAACGGGAAAGGAAGCTGGACAGCGAAGAAGGGGTTGCTGGTGGGCGGGGTGGCGGTGGTGGTTGCCGCAGCAGCCGGTGCCGGCGCCTACGCCGCCGGAAACGGAACCGCTGGTGCTTCAGTAAACAACGGTCCGGGCGCCGGCGCCAACGGCCAGTTCGGTTCCGGAGGGCAAGGCGGCATGACCGGGCAAGGCGGCATGGCAGGCCCGGGTAGCCAAACCGGCACGGACGGAGGCATGACCGGGCGCGACATGGACGGCGGCATGGGCCTGGACGGCGGACCCGGTGGACTGGGAATGGGCGGAGCAGGCCTCAATACAGCCGTCCACTCTGAATACGTGGTCCTGCAGGACTCCAGTTATGTGACCATGGCGGGCCAGGCCGGCACCGTCACGGAGATCTCGGGAAACTCCTTGACCGTAAAGAGCGAGGACGGCTTCTCCCGGACCTACGCTGTGGGCACCGATGTCCAGGTGACCCAGGGTATGCGCCAGCGTGGGGGCTCCACCGGCAGTACGCTCAACTTCTCCAACGTGACCGCCGGCGCAACTGTCCGCGTCACGGCCCTGAAAAACCCGGACACCTACACGGCGCAGACCATCCAAGTTGCAGCGGCGGGCACTGCAGCAACTTCCGGCCCGGGAACCAGCAGCAACTAAGGCCCGGACAACGGGCAGCGGCCAAGATGCGCTCATCCTGCCTCCGGCTGGAGGAACTTCAGCAGAAAAATCCACCGGAGGCAGGACGTCGGCTGGACACGAGCTGACCCCGTCGGCTGATTCCACGTCAAACGGTTGAATTTCGAACCTATTCGGCAGGCCGGCTCTTAGGCGAATTAAATTCCGTGGCGCCGTCGATAAGGGCTAATTGTCCGGATAAGAGTCGAAATATAAGCCCCCTGCCGAACTAGTGACATCCACCACAATTCCGCGATTTGTCTCACGATGCGGACTCTTCAGTCCATTGTTACTTGCAAGTTGGCATTGTTACGCTGCACACTTCCAATGTGAACAAGAACTCAACAGCACCTGCAGCCGCAGAATATTGGCCCAGCACATCCGCTGCTGCCGACATGCGCTGTTGTCGAATGCACGCCTGACCTTCCCACCCACCGAAGTTCTTAGGCATTCGCCCCCAAGCCCAGCGTCGGGCGCCCTCCCCGCTCAGTGCAAACGGGGAAGTCAGCATTCGAGCCGCGAAGGCGGCCATTTCACATTGAGGTAAGCATTCCATGTCAGTTGCATCCGGATACGTCCACATCTCTGTCCGTAACGCCGCCAAGGCCGGCCAGCCCTCCGGCCTCCGTCCCGGTTTCGGCCCGCGACAGGCGCTCGCTCCCTCCACCTCCGGAAGCAGCTTCCCCGGCCAGGGTTTCGCCCCGCAGGGATACAACCCCAACTCCTACGGCCAGCTCCGAGCCGTACATCCGGCTGAGTCCGCTCCCGTTACGGCACCTACCCCGGTAGTGGCCGGACCAAACGCCGTGCGTCCGGTAGCCAATGAGAACGTGGCCCGCGGATTCGTCCTTTACATGGGCATCGATGAGGAAACCGCAGCCGCGGCCGGCACCTCCATCGCCAAGCTCGCCCAGGAAATCCGTGCCTACGCCCAGTCGCTCGTCTCCGGCGCCGAAAGCTACGCCGCTGTAGCGGTGGCCCCGGCCGGCACCCCCGGTTCCGCACTCGACGTCGTCCGCTCCACCTTCGGCGACCCCACCGTCAACTCCCGCCAGCGCACCGAGGCCCCCCGTCCTGCCCAGCAGCAGGAACCGCGCCCGTCCGGCGTCCTCATCGACCTCGCCCGCCGCGAAGTCCACCTCGACGGCGAATCCCTGAACCTCACCTTCAAGGAGTTCGAGCTCCTCAACTACCTCGTCGAAAACGGCACCCGCACTGTGGGCCGCGACGAACTCCTCGAAGGACTGTGGCGCAACGCCGAAGAAGTGCCAAACGAGCGCACCATCGACGTCCACATCCGCCGCCTCCGCTCCAAGCTGGGCCGCCTCGCCAACACCGTCCGCACCGTCCGCGGCCAGGGGTACCGGTTCTACGAGCACCCGGAAGTTGTTGTCTGGGCCGCTCCGGAGTACTCGATCTAGCCCCTCTTTACGCGAAAAGCGGCTTTCTGCGGTGCCTTAGACACCTCCTTCGTTCCTCAGTCGGCGATGCGGCACTACGCAGAAAGCCGCCTTTGCGCGTTCGGCCCTCTCCACGCACTGTGCCTCCGCGGCTGCTGAGGCCTCGCGTCACTGTGGGCAGGGTTCCCGTTCTCGCCGGGGGCGATGCCCTGTTGTCTCGGGCCCTGGCTCTTTGCCTGCTCTTGAAACGTGCTTTGCGTGGTGCTGTCTCCGCTGCGCTGCCTGTCCGTGCCTGTTCTTGCTGGGGCTAGGCTTGGGCCATGAGTTCGCACCATGTCCGACGCCTTGTGATCATGCGCCACGCCAAGGCCGACTGGCCCGGCGGGGTGGCCGACCATGAGCGGCCCCTCGAGGAACGTGGGCACCGGGAAGCTCCGCTGGCCGGCCGGTGGCTGCTCAAGCACAATATCGTCCCGGACTTCATCCTGTGCTCCAGTGCCCTGCGGACGCGGCAAACCTGTACGTGGGTCTGCTCGGAACTCGGCGACAAGGCCCCTACGCCCAAGCTTGAAGACGGGCTGTATGCGGCGTCGGCCCTCCGGATGCTGACTGTGGTCAACCATGTGCCGGATACCGTAACCACGCTGATGCTCATCGCGCACCTGCCCGGCGTCCAGGACCTGGCGATGCACCTCGCCTCACGCGACTCCGACCACGACGCCTACATGGACGCCGCCACCCGCTTTCCCACCAATGCCCTGACGGTCCTGGAAACGGAAAAGCCATGGGCGGAACTGGACGGGCAGGACGCCCGGATCACCCGCTTTACGGTTCCCCGCGCCCACTAGGTTCTGGCCCACTAGGTTCTGCCCCAACCAGCTCGGGCTCGCTAGGCACTGGGCACGTTGGCGGCAATCCCGCGGAGGAGCCCGGCGACGTGCCTAATTCCCGGGCTGGCCGTCATGGTCCTGCGGTGGACCAGTCCCACCTGGCGGGCCTGGACCGGGTTGACCACGGGAACAGCCGCAACGCCGGGAGGCAGCGCGGGCCGCCCCAGCCGCGGGACGAGGGCAACCGCTACCCCCTGTTCCACCAACGCAACGTGCGTCGCGAAATCGGGGTCGTAGACCCGAACGTCCGGTACCCGGCCCAGGTCCGCGAAAATCCGGAGCAAGGCCTCGTTGCAGATCGCCCCGCCCGGCGTGCTGATCCACCGCTCGTCAACCAGGTCGGCCGGCTCAACCTCCGCCCGCTGCGCCAGCGGGTGGCTGCGGTGCACCAGGAGGTCGGCGACGTCCTCGCACAGCCATTCCAGCGCCAGGTGTTCCGGGATCACCAGCGGCACGGAGTTCCAGTTGTGCACCAGGCCCAGGTCCGCTTCGCCGTTCGCAACCCGGGCCACGGCCTCACGCGGATCCTCCGCCAGGACGGCAACGCTCAACGCCGCGCCGGACTGCTCCAGCTGCGCCAGCAAGGGGCCCACCAGTCCGCGGCAGGCGGTGGAGAATGACACGATCTTCAGGCTGCCGCTGGGCTTTGCCGGGTCCGCCAACAGCGTGGACTGCAGCTCTTCCAGTTCGGCCAGGATGCGGCGGCCGTACGCCGCCAACGCGAGTCCGCGCTCCGTGAGCAGGACCCCGCGGCCGCGGCGCTCCAGGACCGCGAAGCCCGCCTCCTTCTCCAGCTTTTTCACCTGCTGGGACACGGCCGAGGGGCTGAACCCCATGGCTTCGGCGGCGGCGATGACGGAACCATGCTGCTCGATTCCTGCCAGCGCCCGCAGTGATCCGATGTCAATCATGAAGCAAAAGTACATGATCAAGTGCATAAATGAGCGCTGGTGCTTCATCTGCTGCTCTGCGACAGTGGAAGCGTGAACCTGCGCGACTCCCTCCTTGCCGTCCTTGTGGCCCTGCTGTGGGGCCTTAATTTCGTTGCTATCGACGTCGGGCTGCATGCGGGCGGACAGGAGTTCCCGCCCCTGCTGTTCGTGGCCATGCGCTTCGTCCTGGTGGTCTTCCCGTGGATCCTTTTCGTCAGGAAGCCGGATGTCAGCTGGAAGGCCATCATCGGCGTCGGACTCTTCATGAGCGCCGGCCAGTTTGGCCTTCTCTACCTGGCCATGGCGCTGGGGATGCCCGCAGGGCTTGCGTCCCTGGTCCTGCAGGCACAGGTGCTGCTGACCGTCCTCCTCGCTGCCGCCTTCCTGGGCGAACGTCCCAGCCGGCGGCAATTGGCCGGAGTGGTGCTCGGCGTCGCCGGGCTGGGGCTCGTGGCGGTGGGGCGCAGCGCCGTGGCCCCGCTGCTGCCGCTGGTCATCGTCCTGGCTGCGGCCTTGTCATGGGCAGCCGGAAATGTCATCGCCCGCAGGGCGAAGGCAGCCTCCGGCCTGGGGCTGGTGGTCTGGTCCGGCGCCGTGGTTCCGCTCCCACTCGGCGCGCTGTCCGTACTGCTGGACGGCCCGGACGCCGTCTGGCGGTCACTGGCCACCCTCCAGGCACCGACCATCCTCAGCGCGCTCTATACCGCGGTTTTTGCCTCGCTGGTGGGCTACGGGATCTGGAACCGGCTCCTTGCCAGCCACCCGTCGTCGGCCGTTGTCCCCTTCACCCTGCTGGTCCCGGTGGTGGGAATGAGCGCTGCCTGGCTGGTCCTCGCGGAGGTGCCATCGCCAACGGAACTGGCGGGCGGTCTGCTCCTGTTGGGTGGCGTGGCGACGGCGGTACTGACCAGTGGAGGGCGCCGGCGTCAGCGGCGTGAGGCGGAGCCGCTGCCGGACCGGGGTGCCGGCCTTGCCGCAGGAGATGCCGACGACGGCGGGCGCTTGGCTGCCGCCGGACCTCCGGCCGGGGGCCGGGAAGCGGAGGGCCGCTGAGGCGGGGATGCCTGGGCGCCGGCCCGCGGAGCAGCGTCTCGCGGGACGGCCTGCGGACGCGGACGCTGCGCCGCTGACCTGCCTTGGCCCTGCGCGGTTCCCCTGGCGGCGGAACGGGCTGCAGGGGAAGTCTGGCGTCCTGCGGGCGAAGGCCGGCGCGCCGCCGTACGCCGTTTGCCCGGCCACAGCGCACCCAGGAAGAGGATTCCGAAGGTGGCCACAAGGGCGCCGGCAGCGCCGATGAAGTAGTTATCGGGGTCCTGGGTGGGCAGCGGGGTGCCCAGGAAGGACGACTGGCCGTCGAATGCCAACTCCCAGGTGCTGAGGAACGCCAGGGAAAAGCCTAGGGCTAGGGCGGTTGCCGCACCGGCGGCCAGCAGGGCAAAGCGCCGCCGCCGGACCAGGATTTCGGCCAGCGCGGCAAGGTAGGCCAGCGCCAGGACGCCCAGGAAGGCGAGGAACACCGGCTCGGCGAGGGTCATCGCGGTAAGCACCAGCAGCCCCGCAGCGACGACGCCGCAGATCACCGCAAACTTTCCGCTCTTTCCCGTATGGCGCATGTGCTCCATCATCCCCGAGGAGCAAGCCCCTTCAGGACGTAGCCGCGCATGATGGCCATGATTGCTGCAACACTTTGGTCACGGGTGCGCTCGGGGTTGTACGTCTGCCGGTCCAGGCCCACCACGAAGCAGGCCCCGAAAATGGCGGTCTCCAGGCTGCCCCGGGATACCGAATCATCCACCGGGTAGGCCTTGGCCACCTTCTCCACGGCCTGGCCGATGACCTCCAGGAGCTCGGCGCGCAGCACCGAGAAGGTACCCTGCCACTCGCTGGGGATCCGCCAGTTCTCGCTGACCCAAAGGCGGGCGAAGGAAGGGTACTCCGCCATGAAATCCATGGCCTGCCCGATCATCGCCTCCATGGCCAGCAGCGGGTCACTGCCCGTCCCTTCGGCGTCGGCGGCCTCGAGCAGCCTCGCCTTGAGAATGTCCACGCCGTGCCGCAGGAGCTGCGCGATCAGCTCGGACTTGCTGCCGAAGTTGTAGTACACGGTGCCCTTGGAAACTCCCGCGGCTGCCGCGATCTCATCGACCGTGACGCTGGCCGCCCCGCGCTCGCCGATCAGTTCCATGGAGGCATCGAAGAGCTTTTGGCGGGTGGCGTTGGTCCTGGCCGGGCGGAGGCTTTTGGCAGCGGCCGTGGGTTCAGTGGCCGTGGGTTCCGTGGTCATACTGCGATCTCCGGTTTCAGCGTCTTGAGCGTCCAGTACTTGTTCTTGCGTACCGCGAGCGTGGACAGGGCCGCGCCCAGCAGCGTGTAACCCACCAGTCCTGCCAGGGTGGGGAGGATCATGGACAGGTCGCCGCCGTAGATCAGGTGCCGCATGCCGGTCACCACGTACCCCATGGGCAGAATCTGGTGCACAACGTGCAGCGGCTGCGGAGTGGTCTGCCACGGGAACGTGCCGCCGGATGACACCAGCTGCAGCACCAGCAGGATCAGCACCACCAGTTTGCCAGGTGAACCGAGCAGGGCCACCACGCCTTGGATGAGCGCGCTGAATGCCATTGCGGCGGCCAGCATGAACATCCACATCAGCACCGGGTGGGCGGGGTCCAGCCCCAGTGCGACATCCACCACCAGGGTCAGGAGGGAGGCCTGCACCACCGAGACCAGCAGGAAAGGCAGCCAGCCGCCCAAAGCGATCTTCCAGCTCGGCGCGTTGGAGGCCAGCGCCCGCTGCGTGATGGGCCGCATGGCCTGGACCAGCATGAAGATTCCGATCCACATGGCCAGCGTAAGGAAGAACGGTGCCAGCCCGGCGCCGTAGGACCCTGCCTTCGCCTGCGAGACGTTGCTGACCGCCACGGGATCGGCCATCACCCGGGACAGGTTGTTCTTCTGGGCATCGTCGGGGTTGGGGACCTGCCCGGCGCCCTTCCCGATCTCGTCTGCCAGCGTCCGTGAGCCGGTGGCTGCCTGGGCCGCACCATCGGAAACCTGGGCGGCGCCGGCGTCCACCTTCTTTGCTCCGTCGGCAAGGCTTGCGGCGCCGTCGACGGCGGACTGCTCGCCGGCTGCCAACGCTGCGGCGCCGGCGTGCAGCTGGTCAGCCCCTGCCGAGGCCTGTCCGATGGCATCCTTGAGGGCCGGCATTCCGGCCGCCAGCTGGGCTGCGCCCGCGCTGACTGCCTGGGAACCGTCGGCGAGTTGCTGGACCTGGGCCGCGTCGGTCTGGATTTTGCTCCTGGCCGTTGCCACGGGGCTGGAAGCCGCTGCGGCGTCGAAGTCGGCCAGGACTTTGTTTGCCTGGTCCTGGGTCAGGATGCCGGAGGCCACCAGCCTGCTGTTGGACTCCACCACGCGTGAGCGGAGGCCCTGGTCCGCGGCGTCCAACTGGGCTGCCACATCCTGGACCTTGGCGTTGAGCTGTGCGTTTCCGGCCGCGACCTGGGCTGCACCGGAGGCGAGCCGTTGCGTGTCCGCTGGCAGGCTGGCTGTCTTGTCCTTGAGGACTGCCAGGCCGCTGCTGAGCTGCCCCGCGCCGTCGGTCAGCTGGTTGGCGCCGTCGCGCAGTTTCAGCTGGCCGGCGTACAACTGGTCCGCGCCGCTGCTCAGGGCCGAGGTCCCTTCGTGGAGGGTGACGGTTCCGTCCCTCAGGGTGGCCACGCCGTCGGCCAGCTGCGAAGCGCCGTCCGCGGCCTGGACCATCTTGGAGTGGATAGTGCCGAAACCTGTCAGCAGCTGGTTGGCGGTCTCCTCACCCACCTCTTTGGCCACCGTTGCGTGCACGGCCGTGGTCAGCTTGTCCACGATGGTGCTCAGGAGGTAGTTGTTCGCATCGTTGGTAGTGACGTTCAGCATCGCCTGGCTGGCGGAGTCGAAGCTGCCGGGGGAGACCAGGTTGGCCGAGAAGTCCTTGGGAATCCGGAGTGCAAAGGCGTACTGCCCGCTCCTGACGCCCGCATCGGCCTCTGCGGAGCTGTCCACTGGAATCCAGTGGAACACGTTGCCTTCCATCAGGCTGTCCGCCACCTTGGTGCCGGCCTCCAGCCGGGTGCCGTCTGCAGCGGTGGCGCCGGAATCCTCCACCACCAGGGCAGCGTCCAGGTTGTTGAGGTGCCCGTAGGGATCCCAGTTCGCGTAGAGGTAGACCGCACCGTAAAGCAGCGGGACCATGGTCAGCGCCAGGATGGTCAGCTTGGGCAGCAGCCCGCCGGTCATGCGCTTGAGTTCGGAGCGGGCCAGCCGCAGGACAGTCACTTGGCAACCTCGGTTTCGAGTGTGGTTTTGGTAGGTTCCGGGTCCTGCCCGGCTTCGGCGGCGTGCTTGCCGGCGGGGGCCGTGGCGTCATTCGCCTGGATGTCATCGCGCGGGTCGGAACTGTCGGCGGAACCGGCAGGGGCAGGCTCGGGCGCGTCATTGCCGATCGCGGCAACCGGGCCGTCCCACCAGCCGGGTACGGCACTGACTGCCGCTACGACGGCGAGCGGCCGCCCGGCGTCGTACGCCAATTCCTGGAGGCGCGGCAGCCACGTGAGACCCTCTGCACTGTGGCGGTCCGGCGAGTCGACCACCAGCAGGTCGGTGCGCGGGTTGGCCAGGGCGAGAGCCGTCAGCAGCTCAAGCCGCCGCCGTGGTTCCAGCTGCTCCGTCCAGAGGTCCGCGATGTCCTCGAACCGGTTGACCTTCAGCCATGGTCCGCTGAGCAGTGCCCCACGGTATCGCCGGGGTATGAGGGCCAGGTCCTCGGTCACCAGGTCGCGGACGCTGAGGTGTTCCTCGGGTTCGTTCACCCCGGGGGAGTCCACCAGGGCCGAAGCCACCCGCAGCTGCTTGGTCCGCGGGCTGCCGTCCCAGCTGACGTCTCCGCTTGTGGCCTTCATCCGGCCGCTGAGCAGGAGGGCCAGGGCGGTCCGCTGAGCCTGGCGCTCGCCGGTGACGAGCAGCAGTTCGCCCCGGCGGAGGCTCAGGGAGGTGGACGGAAGCAGCGGGTCCCGGCGTCCTTTGGCATGGAGCTGGCGTGCTGAGAGCAAGGCGTTGCCTTTCGCAGAAGAAGTCTGCATCAAGGCTAACTGAACTGACTGGTCAGTTCAAATAGAACTCAAAGCCCGTACTTCTCCAGGAGCCGCAGCCACACCTCGCTGATGGTGGGGTAAGAAGGCACGGCATGCCAGAGGCGGTCCAGCGGCACCTCGCCCACCACGGCGATGGTGGCCGCATGCAGCAGTTCGGCAACGTCCGGGCCGGCGAAGGTGGCGCCCAGCAGGACCTTGCGGTCTTCATCAACCACCAGCTGCGCCCACCCTTCGTAGTTCTCGGAGTGGAGCGAGGACCCAGCCACCTGGATGGGCAGTTCTACCGAGGAGGCGTTGTAGCCGTCCTTGTGGGCGGCCTGCAGGGTGCGCCCGACGCTGGCGAGTTCGGGGTCCGTGAAGACCACGCTGGGCACGGCGTGCTGGTTGGCGGTCTGGGCGTACCGGGTCCATTCGCCCGGGGTGCCGTTGAGTTCGCCTTTGGCGCGGGCCGCGATGGCGGCGCCGGTTGCCCGTGCCTCGTACTTGCCTTGGTGGGTGAAGAGGTTCTTGCCCGCCGCGTCTCCCACGGCGTAGAGCCAGGGTTCGTCGCCCGGCGTTCCCTGGACCAGGCCGGAGCTGTCCGCCGTCAGGGTCAGGTGCCCGGATTCGTCGGGCTCAAAGCCAATGTTTTCCAGGCCGAGGCCCTCCAATGCCGGGTGCCTTCCTGTGGAAACCAGCACCTTCTCCGAGGTGATCGTGGATCCGTCGCCCAGGGTGAGGGTGATAGTGCCGTTGTCGTTCCCGCTGATCCGCTCTGTGGCAGTATTCAGGCGGAGCTCGACGCCGTCCGCCCGCAGCCCCGCCGCAACGAGTTCAGCGGCCTCCTTTGGAAAGTTGCCCAGCAAGCCGCTGCGGGCCACCAGGGTGACACTCGAGCCCAGCCGCGCGAAGGCCTGGGCGAGTTCAACTCCGGCCACCCCGCCGCCCAGTACTAACAGCCGATTCGGCACCTCACTCGCCGACGTCGCTTCCCGTGTTCCCCATACCTGCACGTCCTGCAGGCCTTCGATAGGGGGAGTGTTCGGGGCGGAGCCGGTAGCCAGGACCACGGCGTGCCGCGCGCGCAGCCGGTGTTGGGTCCCGTCCAGGCCCGCCACCTCCACTGCTTTGGGGCCGGTCAACCAGCCATGGCCGCGCACCAGTTCGATGCCCGTGTCCTCCACCCAGGAAGCCTGGCTGTCATCCTGCCAGTTGGAGGTGAAATAGTTCCTGCGTTCCAGGACGGCGGCCGCATCCAGGGTCCGGGTCACCGCCTCCTTGGCGCCGGGGGTGGTCTGCGCTCCATGCAAGGCGGTGCCGGGACGAAGCAGGGCCTTTGACGGCATGCACGCCCAGTAGGAGCATTCACCGCCCACCAGTTCCGCTTCCACGAGCACGGCCGTGAGCCCGCCCTCGACGACGCGGCCGGCCGCGTTTTCCCCTACGGCGCCTGCGCCGATAACAACAACATCAAATTCGCGCTCAGCGGCCTCGGGCATCATGTGCAAAGCCTAACCGTGATGGCTGGCCCGCCTGTACAAAAAAGGTCCGCACCGGCGAACCGGTGCGGACCTTGTTGGTGCGCCCAAAGGGATTCGAACCCCTGACCTTCTGTTCCGTAGACAGACGCTCTATCCAGCTGAGCTATGGGCGCATTTCGTGTCCCGGGAGAAGAACCGCTCTCCCCGAACCTCGAATTACTTTACGCGAGCAGCGGCCTGATGCCAAATCGGAGCACCTGTAATCTCCGCAACTAGACCGGTATAGGTGACCTTCGTCACTTAATCCGCGGATTTGTGGCGATAATTCCTTGATTTTCCGCGGAATTCACTTTCGGTGACCTGAGATGTCAGTCAAAATCCCCAAAAACCCCACTGGTCCGGACCATAGCATTTAGCTCACACCGATGAACCCGAGGAAGGGAACTGCAATGGGCGATCTGGCGCAGAAGCCGCTGCTTGAGAAAGCACCCACCACACATGCCGGTCTGCTGGCATGGGTCGAAGAGGTTGCTGAGCTTACGCAGCCGGACCGCATCTACTGGGTTGACGGGTCCGAAGAGGAAAACACCCGTCTCACCGACGAACTTGTTGCTGCTGGAACCCTGACCCGGCTCAACCAGGACCTGTTCCCCAACTCCTTCGCCGCGTTCTCAGATCCCGCTGACGTTGCCCGCGTCGAGGAACAGACCTTCATCTGCTCCGAAAACAAGCGCGACGCCGGCTTCACCAATAACTGGATGGAACCCCGCGAGATGAAGGACAAGCTGCGCGGGCTGTTCGCCGGGTCCATGCGCGGCCGCACCATGTACGTCATCCCCTTCGTCATGGGCCACCTCGACGCCGAGGACCCAAAGTTCGGGGTGGAGATCACCGACAGCGCCTACGTTGTGGCCTCCATGCGCATCATGGCCCGCATCGGCACCGATGTCCTGAACCGCATTACGGAAGCCAACGCCTTCTTCGTTCCGGCACTGCACTCCGTGGGCGCTCCGCTGGAACCGGGCCAAGACGACGTGCCGTGGCCGTGCAACCCGGACAAGTGGATTGTCCACTTCCCGGAGGAGCGCTCCATCTGGTCCTTCGGCTCCGGCTACGGCGGCAACGCCCTGCTGGGCAAGAAGTGCTACGCCCTGCGCATCGCCTCCGTCATGGCACGCGACGAAGGCTGGCTGGCAGAGCACATGCTCATCCTTAAGCTGACTTCCCCGGAGCAGAAGACCTACTACGTCGCGGCGGCCTTCCCCTCCGCCTGCGGGAAGACCAACCTCGCACTGCTGGACCCCACCATCAAGGGCTGGAAGGTGGAGACCCTGGGTGACGACATCACCTGGATGCGGTTCGGCAAGGAAGGCGAGCTGCGTGCCGTCAACCCCGAGGCCGGCCTCTTCGGTGTTGCGCCGGGCACCGGCTGGGGCACCAACCCCAACGCCATGCGCGCCATCGCCAAGGGCAACAGCATCTTCACCAACGTGGCACTGACCGACGACGGCGGTGTCTGGTGGGAGGGCATGACGGACGAGGTCCCTTCGCACCTGACCGACTGGCAGGGCAACTCCTGGACCCCGGACTCCGACAAGCCGGCAGCGCACCCCAACTCCCGCTTCTGCACCCCGATCGACCAGATCGACATGGTGGCCGAGGAGTACCACAACCCCGACGGCGTGGAGCTCTCAGCCATCTTGTTCGGCGGCCGCCGCAAGACCACTATCCCGCTGGTCACCGAGGCCCGCAGCTGGTCCAACGGCATCTTCATGGGCTCCACCCTGTCCTCCGAGACAACGGCTGCTGCTGCCGGCGCCGTCGGTGTGGTCCGGCGCGACCCCATGGCCATGCTGCCCTTCATCGGCTACGACGCAGGCGACTACCTCAACCACTGGGTCAACCTGTCCGCCAAGGCCAACCCGGAGCGGCTGCCCAGGATCTTCCTGGTCAACTGGTTCCGCCGGAACTCCGAGGGCGGTTTCGCCTGGCCCGGATTCGGCGACAACGCGCGCGTCCTCAAGTGGGCCATCGAGCGCCTCGAGGGCAAGGCGGACGCCGTTGAAACCCCCATCGGGTTCGTGCCCACCGGCGACGCCATTGACCTGGACGGCCTGGACATGACCCCCGCGCAGGTGGAGGAAGCCGTCAAGGTCGACCCCGCTGAATGGGCCACCGAGCTTGCCTCGATCGAGGAATGGTTCGGCAACTTCGGCGAGTCCCTGCCGCAGGCACTGCAGTCCGAGCTGGCCGGCCTCAAGGCCCGCCTCGGCTGATCAGGCTTCACCGCAATAAGTACGACGACGGCCCCGCACCTTTTGTGAAAGGTGCGGGGCCGTCGTCGTTCCCGAAGAGCTCTGGGCCCACTCCCTCGATTGCTCCGCACTTGTCGTTTTCAACCGGCAAAACGACAAGTGCGGAGCAGTGGATTCAGCTGGCGAGCCAGATGTCCGGGCCGAAGACCTCGTAGTGGATGCGCGTGGCGGGGATGCCGGCGTTGATGGCCTCATTGCGGATGTTCTTCATGAATGGAAGCGGGCCGCAGAGGTATAGCGAGGCGTTCGCGGGAAGGTCCACTTCGCGCAGGGACATGAAGCCTTCCTTGGCGCCGTCCACCGGCTTTTCAAGCCAAAGCTGCAGTTCGGCACCGTCGAGGCGTTCCACGTCGTCCGTCATCTGGCTGCGCAGGGCCCAGCTGTCCAGGGTGCTTTCTGCGTGCAGCACCAGGACCTGCCGGTCGGAGCCGGACTCGGCAAGGGAGCGGAGGATGGAGGCGGTGGGGGTGCAGCCGATGCCCGCCGACGCGAGGACCACCGGGCCGTCGCCCTCCTTCAACGTGATCTCACCGTAGGCGTTGGAAATTTCGACGACGTCACCCACCTGGACGGTGTTGTGCAGGACGGGGGAGACCTCGCCGCCGTCGTCCAGTTTCGTGGTGAAGGTGCGGCTGGTGCCGGCGTCACCGGAGAGGGAGTACTGCCGGACCTGGCGCAGGCCGTCCGCAACCGCCACCTTGACGCTGATGTACTGGCCGGGCAGGGCGGGGGTGACGGGGGTGTCATCCGCTGGTTCCAGGGTGAAGGTCATGGACCCGGTTCCCGCGGGAGTCTTCGCGGCCACACGCCAGGGGGTCCACATCCTGTCATTGGCCTGGGCGGCGTAGAGGCCCTTCTCGAGCTTGATCAAAGCATCTGCCATCAGCCAGTACACCTCGGTCCAGGCTTCGGCGATCTCCGGCGTGATGACCTCGGCCAGGTCTTCGGCGATGGCCGCGAACAGGTGCTCGTAGACCACCTGGTACTGCGGTTCGGTGATGCCCAGGGAAGCGTGCCGGTGGGCGATGCGCGAAAGGACGGTTTCCGGCAGGGTGCCCGGGTTGTTGACCAGGTGGGTGGCGAAGGCGGCGATGCTCCCGGCGAGCGCCTGCTGCTGGTTGCCGGAGCGCTGGTTGGAGCGGCTGAACAAGCCATCCATCAGTTCTGGGTGCGCCGCGAAAAGGCGGGCGTAGAAGTTGGGGGTGATGGATCCGATCCGGGAGCCGACCAGCGGCAGGGTGGCCTCGATGACGGGGCGGGACTTGTCCGAGAGCATCTGTACTCCTGAGGTTATGGCCGGGGCCTTCGTCCGGCCGGAGGAAAACTCATATTTCAAATACAAGTATTTCTGACTCAGTTCTACACCTTGTAGAAGTTTGATCCAAACCGATAGCAAGCGCCCGGTTATGGGGAAGCTATAGCCCGGGCCGGAGGCCGATCATTTGGAAAACCGGCGCCATCTGCCGGGCCTGCGGAAGGTCGGCGATCACTACGGAGTCGAGCTCGGCGTAGAAGGCCTCACGGGCGCGGGCCAGCGCACTCCTGAGTTTGCACTCGTTGATCAGGGGGCAATTGCCGCCCGGCGCCACGCAGTCGGCGGGATCCGTACGGGTGTCCAGCTGCCGCAGGATCTGGCCCACCGTGGCCACCCGCCCGGCATGGCTGAGCCGCGAGCCGCCGGACCGGCCGCGGACCACCTCGATCAGCCCCATGCTCCGCAGCTTGGCCATGGCCTTGCTCACGTGGTTGTAGGGCGTCCCCACGGAGTCCGCGATGCTCTGGGTGGTGAGCAGCGTTCCGTCCGGCACGGCTGCGAGCACCATGAGCGCGCGCAGGCTGACGTCGGCGAAGGCGTTGATCTTCATTGCTGGAGTTCCGGTCTAGTCCACCCAGATAGTGGGCTCGCTGGCGTCCGCGCCCAACTCACCAAATTCCCAGGTCTGGGTGGTCGCGTTGGCCGAGTACGGCAGGACGGCTGCGAAGAGGGAACCGTCCCGGTGCTCAGCCGCCACGTGGATGGCGTCCGAATCCTCCTCCACCAGGAGGATGTCGCAGACCACGGCCGCGGCCCGGAAGTCGTCCCTGTTCTGGCGCAGGAGTGCCTGCAGGTCGTTGATCATGGCGTCGGCGTCGAAGTCCCCGTCCATGCCTTCCGCGGCATCTGCCGGGGAGACGGCAACCAGCCGCACCTCGCCGTCGTTCTGGACTGTCAGTGCGAAGGGCAGGAAGCCGCCATTGCGCTGAAGCTGCTCCTGGGCCGCGCTGACGCCCGTGCCCAGGAGATTCTCCAAGTCAGTTGCCGTGGCTTCGGAGACGGAATCGCGCCAGCTGTCCTGCCCGCCGTTGCCGTCCGCTGCCTGCCCCGTGTAGTCGGTCATCCGGTACTAGGCCCGTACCAGGGACAGGACGCGGTCGCGGATGCGTTCCATGGTGGCCCGGTCCGTGGCCTCGGCGTTGAGCCGCAGGAACGGCTCGGTGTTGGACGGGCGCAGGTTGAACCAGTAGCTGCCGTCGTTGGCGGTGAACGTGCTGCCGTCCAGGTTGTCGATGGTCAGGTCCTGGTCGGCGAAGGCCTGGCGTACCCGCTCCACCGCTGCCGGCTTGTCCTCCACCTCGGAGTTGATCTCGCCGGAGCTGACGTAGGGCTCGTATTCCCGTGCCAGCTCGGACAGCGGGCCGTCCTGCTCGCCAAGGGCAGCCAGGACGTGCATGGCGGCCAGCATGCCGGTGTCCGCGTTCCAGAAGTCGCGGAAGTAGAAGTGCGCCGAGTGCTCGCCGCCGAACACCGCGCCTTCCTTGGCCATGACCGCCTTGATGAAGGAGTGGCCCACGCGCGTGCGGACCGCGCGTCCGCCGTCGTGCTCCACCAGCTCCGCCACGGCGCGCGAGGTGAGCAGGTTGTGGATGATGGTGGGGTTTTCCTCGCCTTGGGCCTTTGCCCGGGCGATTTCGCGGCGGGCCACCATGCCGGTAATGGCCGACGGCGACACGGGCTCGCCCTTTTCATCGATGACGAAGCAGCGGTCGGCGTCGCCGTCGAACGCCAGGCCGATGTCCGCGCCGTGTTCAATGACGGCGGCCTGCAGGTCCCGGAGGTTTTCCGGCTCCAGCGGGTTGGCCGGGTGGTTGGGGAAGGAACCGTCCAGTTCGAAGTAGAGCGGGACGACGTCGAACGGCAGCTTGGGCAGCAGCGCATCCCCCAGGACGGCAGGCGTGGTCAACCCGGCCATGCCGTTGCCGGCGTCCACCACCACCTTCAGGGGGCGGGATGCGGAGAGGTCAACGAGCTTGCGGAGGTACTCGGAGTAGTCCTTGAGCACGTCGCGGACGCTGATGAGGCCCTTGGTGCCGGCGCGGGGAATGGAGCCGGAGTTCAGGTACTGCTCCGCGAGGGCCTGGATGTCCTTGAGGCCCGTTTCGGAGGAGATGGGCACGGCGCCTGCCTTGGCCATCTTGATGCCGTTGTACTCGGCAGGGTTGTGACTGGCGGTGAAGGTTGCGCCGGCGCGGTTGAGGAAACCGCAGGCGAAGTACAGCTCGTCGGTGGAGATCAGGTCCAGCAATTCCACGTTGGCACCCCGCGTTGCCGCTCCGTTCGCGAAGGCCTTGGTGAACTCGGGGGATGAGGGGCGCATGTCGCCGCCCACCACGATGGTCTGGCCCTCAAGCTGCAGGACATCCACGAACGCGGCCCCCACGGCTTCGACGATTTCGGCGGTGATCGACTCGCCTACGATCCCGCGGACGTCGTAGGCCTTGAAGGAGGCCGAGAGATCAAATGTCGTTGTCTGTTCGCTAGTCACGGGCTTTATCTTACGTGGGCGGCGCACCCCGCCAAGGGGCTTCCCGTAACGGGCGCGGCTTTCCGTCGCACTTGTAGCGGTTTCCACATAGGAGCGCAGGCATGCGCAGCTGTCGGAGGGTGCTGGGATACTGAATCAATGGTCAATAACCAGTACGCTTCCCCAGTTTCCGCTGACGCAGTTGCAGATACGGCAGGTCCGGACGCGCCCGGGACCGCCACACATGCCGAGGCGCTTGAGGTGCTTCGCGGGCTGGTAGGCAACCCGGGCGCTGTCTTCCACGACGGCCAGTTTGAAGCCATTGAGGCATTGGTCGACGGCGGGCGGCGGGCTTTGGTGGTCCAGCGCACCGGCTGGGGCAAGTCGGCCGTGTACTTCGTGGCATCCCTCCTGCTGCGGCGCCGGGGAGCCGGGCCCACCCTGATCGTTTCGCCCCTTCTTGCCCTGATGCGGGACCAGGTGGCGGCCGCCGCCCGCGCCGGGGTTCGCGCCGTCGCCATCAACTCCGCCAACCAGTTGGAGTGGGACGCCGTCCGCGGGCAACTCGCCGCCGATGAGGTTGATGTCCTCCTGGTCTCCCCGGAACGGCTCACAAACCCCGCATTCCGGGAGACCCAACTGCCTGAACTCCTCCGACGCACCGGGCTGCTGGTCATCGACGAAGCCCACTGCATTTCCGACTGGGGCCACGACTTCCGCCCGGATTACCGCCGCATCGCGGACCTCATCACCCGGCTGCCGGATTCGGTACCCGTCCTCGCCACCACAGCCACGGCCAACTCCCGGGTGGTGCACGATATCGAAGAACAGCTCGGCGTGGGGGTCCTGACTATCCGCGGGTCCCTGGGCCGTGACTCACTGCGGCTGGGAGTCCTGTCGCTTCCCGATTCCAAAGCTCGACTGGGCTGGCTGCTGACCCACCTGGCCGATCTCCCCGGCAGCGGCATCATTTACACGCTGACAGTTTCCGCGGCGGAGGACACCGCCCGGCTGCTGTCCGAAGCCGGACACAATGTGCTCGCCTATACCGGGCGGACCGATCCGGCAGACCGGGAGCGGGCAGAGCAGCTGCTGAAGGACAACGAGGTCAAGGCGCTGGTGGCCACGTCCGCGCTTGGCATGGGCTTCGACAAGCCCGATCTTGGCTTCGTCGTCCACCTCGGAGCGCCGTCGTCACCGGTCGCCTATTACCAGCAGGTGGGCCGCGCCGGCCGTGGCGCTGCCAACGCCGATGTCCTGCTGCTGCCGGGCTCCGAGGACCGTGAGATCTGGCAATACTTCGCCACCGCCTCCATGCCCTCCGAGGAAAAGGCTGCGGCCGTGCTGACGGCACTGGCCGAGGCCGGTGCAGCCCTGTCAACGGTGGCCCTGGAAGTCCGCGTCGACCTGCGCCGCACGCCGCTGGAGCTGCTCCTGAAAGTGCTGTCGGTGGACGGCGCGGTGGAACGGGTCGGTGGAGGCTGGCGGTCTACCGGCCAACCGTGGGTTTACGACGCGGAGCGGTACAGCCGCATTGCCGAGGCCCGCGTGGACGAGCAGGACTCCATGGTGATCTACCAGGACACTGCAGGCTGCCGGATGGAATACATCACTTCGGTCCTCGACGACGAAACAGCCCGTCCCTGCGGCCGCTGCGACAACTGCGCGGGCCGCTGGTTCCCCGCAGACGTTGCCGCGGATGCCACCGCGGCTGCCGGCCAGACGCTGAGCAGGGCAGGAGGCGTCCTGGAGCCGCGGCTTCAGTGGCCCAGCGGCATGGACCGTTTGGGAGTGCCGGTGAAAGGCAAACTCAAACCGGGCGAAGGCTTGTCGGAGGGGCGCGTCCTGGCCCGGCTGACCGACCTGGGGTGGGGCGGTGCCCTGCGGGAGCTGTTCGCCGCCGGCGCGGAGGACCGGCCGGTGGACCCCGCGATGCTCCAGGCATGTGTGCAGGTCCTGCGCGAATGGGGAACCGGCGACAGCCGGAACCCGGGCTGGAGTGGGGCGGGCCGGCCTGCCGCGATTGTTGGTATGCCGTCCCGGAGCAAGCCGCAGCTGGTGGGCTCACTGGCCCGCGGAATTTCCGACATTGGACGCATTCCCTACCTTGGCGAGCTGCAGCTGGCGCACGGTGGCCCCACCGGCGGCCGTGGCGGCAACAGCGCCTACCGGCTGGCAGGGGTTTGGGACCGGCTGGTGGTGGGCCCGGACCTCGAGGATGCCCTGCAGTCGGTGCAGGGGCAGAGCGTGATGCTGATCGATGACCTCGCCGACAGCCGCTGGACCCTTACCGTCGCGGGGCGCGCCCTTCGGCAGGCCGGGGTGGGAGCGGTACTTCCCCTGGTTCTGGCGCAGGCGGGCTGACCGCAGGCTGGGTGGTGCCAGCTTGGGCAGGCGTAGACATGGCGGCTGTGCCGGAGGTGCCAGGCTGCGTGTCCCCGTCCGCGGTGGTACCCGGCCTGGTGGACTGGTCCTGCCCGTGACCGCGCTGGCTCACTGCCGCCCCCGCATGACGCGGGAGCAGCAGGCTGTCCGCAGTGCTGGCGAGCATCAGGACCGCCATCGCCAGGAACGCACCGCGGAAGGGCCTGGCCGGATCCTGCGGTACCAGCACCGGGCCGTTGAAGGTCCGGATGAGCAGGGCTGCCAGGGCGATGCCTGAACCCGTGCCCAATTGCACGATTGTGGCCGAAACCGTATTGGCGGACGTGAGTTGCGCCGGCGGAATGTCCGCGTACTGCACCGACGCATATGCGGAAAAGCCGATGGAACGGAAGGCGCCGCTGCACACCAGCAGCACGAACATCAACGCTTCCGGGGTCTCCGGCGTCAGGAAGGCACAGGCGGCGAAGGTGATGGCTGATGCCACGGAAGCGAACACCAGCATTGCCTTGAACCCGAACTTCCGGATCAGGGGGGTGGTGGCCGGTTTGATCCCGATGTTGCCCACAAATACTGCCGCCACCATGGCACCGGCCTGCAGCGGTGACCAGCCGAAGCCCGTCTGGAACATGAGCGGCAGCAGGAACGGAACCGAACTGATGGTGACCCGGTATACGAACCCGCCGGTGGCCATGGCCCGGAACGTCCGGGCATGGAAGACCTGGAGATTGAACAGGGGGTGGGGAGCCCGGCGCATCCAGAGCACGGCGGCGGTGAGTGCCACGGCTCCAGCCAGCGCGCTGATCCCGGCCCAGGGCAGCTCCGGATGGCTGCTGGCCAGCTCCAGCCCGGCCACCAGTGCGCCCACCCCAACGGTGGTCAACGCCATGCCGGTCCAGTCCAGCCGTCGGCCGGGGTCTCCCGGTGTCACCGGAACCAGGCGCAGGGCCGCGGCAAACGCTGCTGCGCCGAGGGGGATGTTCACCAGGAAGATCCAGTGCCACGACAGGTAGGTGGTGAGCGCGCCGCCCACGAGCGGTGCGAGGACCGGTGCGAGGAGCCCGGGCCACACCAGGAATGCGGTGGCCCGCAGCAGCTCGGACTTCGGTGTGCCGCGCAGGACCACCAGGGTTCCCACCGGGACCATCATGGCCCCGCCGGCCCCCTGGGCGATGCGGCTCAGGGTCAGCGTGGCCAGGTCCTGGCTGAGGGCGCAGGCCAGCGAAGCGAGGGTGAACACGGCGATGGCAGCACAGAAGATCCGCCTGGCACCGAACCTTTCAGCCAGCCAGCCGCTGATGGGAATTCCAACGGCCACCGTCAGGAGGTAGGCCGTCATGGTGATGTTGACGTCGGCAGCGGGAATGGCGAAGTCAGCCGCGATGCTGGGAATAGCGGTAGTGAGGACCGTGCCGTCCAGGAATTCCATGAAGAAGGTCGCTGCCACCAGGAGTGCCAGGCGAGGGTTCCATCCTGAACTGGTGCCGTCCGGCTGGTGTGGTTTGCTGGGTGCCGCCATGGGCTAATCCTGCCACTGCGGCAACACCTTGCGCCCTGCACGTCCGTGTGGTGGACAGCGCATTCCGACAGCGCAGGCAACGCAAAAGGCCCCGGTCCGGGGACCGGGGCCAAACGCGGAGACGGGGGGATTTGAACCCCCGGTCGAGTTTAACCCCGACCCTTCATTAGCAGTGAAGTCCATTCGGCCGCTCTGGCACGTCTCCAATCGCTATTGCTAGCCCACCAAGGATACGCAGATCCGGCCATGCAGCGCAAAACGGTTTCCTTCCCCACCCAAACCAATCGCTGAAGTCCCGCCGCCCCCTACAGGAAACGCTGTGCCGGGCGGACCATGCGGATCTCGGGCAGGTTCTCCCAGTCAGCCAGGACGTCCTCGGCGCCGTCGGGTTCAAAGCCGAAACGCCGGTAGAAGCCGATGGCCCGCTTGTTGCCGGCGGCCACCCACAAGCTCGCCGCGCTGGTGCCGATGGCAGCCTCCAGCAAACGGCCGCCCAGCCCAAGGCCCTGGTGCGAGGCCAGCAGGTAGAGGCCCCACAGTTCCAGGTCCCCGGACGACGGCGGCGGGTGCCCTTCGGGCGAACCGGGCGCTGGCAGCCGGCGGGCGCCGGAGAACCCAACCACTGTCCCGCCGTCGCACGCCACCCATGCCTCGGCAGGCTCCGGGCGGTCCAGCAAGTGTCGCCACAGCCGCAGTCGCCCCGCCGGATCCACTGAGGCAAGGAAGGCATCGGACAGCATTCCCCGGTAGGTCTCCTGCCAGCAGCGGACGTGCACCTGGGCAAGCCGCTCAACGTCGCCGGGGCCGGCCCGGCGGACCGTCAGGGCAGGATTTAAAGCGTTCAGCCTGCCAGCGCCTTCCACAGGAAATGCTGGCTGCGGGCCTGCAGCGCAGCGGCCTGCCGGTTGTCCGATGCGCCCGCGTGGCCACCTTCCAAAGCCTCGTGGAACCAGACATTGGGGATGCCCATGGCCAACATCCGGGCCGCCATCTTGCGTGCCTGCACAGGGCCCACCCGGTCGTCGGAGGTCGCCGTCCAGATGAAGGTTTCCGGATATTCCACGGCGTCCCTGAGCAGGTGGTAGGGCGAGAACGTCCTGATGTACTCCCACTGTTCGGGAACGTCCGGATCCCCATACTCGGCAATCCACGAATGCCCGGCGGAGAGCCTGGTGTAGCGCCGCATGTCCAGCAGGGGCACTCCGCAGGAGACGGCTCTGAACAGTTCCGGGTAGCGGGTGAGCATGTTCCCCACCAGGAGGCCGCCGTTGGAGCCGCCCACGCAGCCCAGCCGCCGGGGCGAGGTGACGCCGCGCGAGATAAGGTCGCGTGCCACGGCCGCGAAATCCTCATATGCCCGGTGCCGGTTCTCCTTCAGGGCGGCCCGGTGCCATGCCGGCCCGTACTCGCCGCCCCCGCGGATGTTCGCCACCACGTAGACGCCGCCGCGCGAGTGCGGAGCCTTCCCGCCGCTTTCGTCCGAAAGCGCGGTCCGCCGCTCCAGCCAGGCCCGGCCCACGGTGCCGCTGTAAGCAGGTGTCCGTGAAACCTCAAACCCGCCATAGCCGGACAGCTGTGTGGGGTTTTGCCCGTCCAAAGCCAGCCCCCGCGGAGCCACCTGGAAATACGGGACCCGGGTGCCGTCGTCGGACACTGCAAAGTGCTGCTCCACCTCGTAGTCACCGTCAGCAAAGAACGACGGCGAGGTCTTGACTGTCGCGTGCCGGCTCACCACGCCGGACGTCCCGTCGTGTTCCTTTTCCAGCGTGCCGCGCATCAGCGTCGTGGGGGTGGTGAAGCCGGTGGCGATGAGCCAAAAGTCGTCACCGGCCCCACCCTCGGCCGGTGCCTCGTCCTCGTCGTCCACGGCGTAGGCGTTGACGTCGTGCAGCGGCGGGCAGGCATCCAGGGGAGTGGCAGCCCAGCCGCCGTCCGCGGAGCCGGCGGGCCGTGACGGGTCCAGCACCCGGATCTCGGAGGAGACGTCCTTGAGCAGGTTGAGCAGCAGGAAGTTCCGGGTCCAGCTCCAGGACTGCAGCGAGGTGTGGGCGTCCGGGGTGAAGAGGACGGTGAGCTGCCGAATGCCGCCGAGGTAGTCCTCGAAATTGGCGGCCAGCAGGGATCCGGACGGATAGGTGGTGCCGTCCAGCACCCAGTCCTGCTGCGGGCGGAAAAGCAGCCATTCCCGGTGCGCGCTCACGTTGACGTCGGTGGGGACGTCAATCGGCGTCCAGGATTCGTCGCGCAGCACAAAGTTGGTGCGGTTGAAGAAGTCGATGTAGTCCACGGCGAAGGTCCGCTCAAAGCCGGGCGTGGAATCGTGCGCAGCCACGGCCATCATGTGGTCTTCCGGCACCTCGAAAATGCGCGGTGCCGTGGCCAGGGATTCGCCCCGTTTGAGGGACACCGCCGTCCGGGCGTAGGAGGAGGCGGTCTTGGGCAGGCCATCTGCGGTAGAGGCCACCAGCAGCATGTCGTTATCCAGCCACGAAACGTTGCCCTTGGCTGTGGGGAGGTCGAACCCGCCCTGGGCGGGATCCACAAAGCCGCGTGCTTCGACGTCGAACTCGCGGTAGCGGTTGGCGTCGCCGCCGTCGGGGGAGAGGGCCAGCAGCGCCAGCCGGTAGGGCTCGCCGGCCGCGGGGCGCAGGAAGGTGGCGCCGTGGAACACCCACTCCACGCCCTCGGTGCGGGACAGCTCGTCCACATCCAGCAGGACGTCCCATTCCGGCGAACCGGTGCAGTAGCTGTCCCAGGTGGTGCGCCGCCAGAGGCCCTTGGGATTCCGGTTGTCCTTCCAGAAGTTGTAGTACCAGTCGCCGCGCTTGCCCACCATGGCGATCCGGTCCGTTGAGTCCAGGACTTCCAGGATGCCGGCTTCCAGTTCGGCGTAGCCGCCGTCCTCCAGCAGGTCCTCGGTACGGGAGTTCTGTTCCTTGACCCAGGCCAGCTGCTCCTCGCCGTAGATATCCTCCAGCCATACGTTTTCGTCGACGGGTTCGGGTGCGGTTTCCCGGGCTGCGGTGCCGGAAGTGTCCCGGCCGGGACCGGGAACGGACGCTTGATCAGCTGCTGTGGTGGTCATGCGCCCCATCCAAACAACATCACCCATGGCTGGCAAGTCACACGGTGGGCGCCGGCCCCGTCTTCAGCCCGTACGCTGGATCCGTGGAATTCTCGCAGAGCAACCGGGCCGTCATCATCGGCGGCGGCCCCCGTGGCACCAGCGTGCTGGAGCGGCTGCTCGCCCACGCGGCGGCGGCCGGCGGGCCGGTCCGGCTGCACGTCGACGTGGTGGACCCCTATCCGGCAGGTCCCGGGCATGTCTGGCAGCCGGGCCAGTCCCGGCTGTTCCTCATGAACACCCAGTCTTTCTATCCCACCCTGATTCCCCAGGATGCGTCGCTGCCGGCGCCGGTTGCCGGAACCACCTTCGACCAGTGGCGGGCCCAGCAGCAGCGCGACCCGCTGCCGGACCTTACGGCCGACGAACTTGCGGAACTGGCGGTGCTGGAGTCCACCGACTTTCCCAGCCGTGCCCTCTACGGACGGTACCTCCGCAGCACCCTGGCGGAATTGCTGGACAAGGCGCCCGACGGCGTCACGGTCGAATTCCACGAAACGTCCGCACAGTCGGTGCGTCCCGTCGGGGACGGAAGGTACGACGTCGGCCTGGCCACCGGAGCGATCATCCGCGCCAACGCCGTGGTGCTGGCGCTGGGGCACATTCCGTCCCGCCTGAACCCGGAACAACGCGAACTGCAGGCATCAGCCGTGCAGCTGGGGTTGCAGTACTTCCCGCCGGCCGCGCCCGCGGATGTGGACTGGGACCTGATCCCCGCCGGCGAGCCCGTCCTGGTCCGTGGCATGGGGCTGAATTTCTTCGACACCATGGGCCAGCTCACCGAAGGCCGCGGCGGGAAGTTCGTTCCCACCGGCAGCGGCCTGGAGTACGAACCGTCCGGCCAGGAACCGCTGATCATCGCTGCGTCCCGGCGGGGCACGCCGTACCGGGCAAAGGCGGCCCTGCCCGGCTATTACGCCCCGTCCATCACCCTGCGCTACCTCACCGAGGCTGCCATCGAGCGGTTGGCGAAGGCCGGAATCCGACCGTCCTTTGACCACGACCTGTGGCCGCTGCTGCACCGTGACGCCCTGTGGGCCTACTACTCAACGCTGGTGCGCTCGCAGCCCGGGGCGGTGCCCGATGCGCCGGCATTCCTGGCCGCTCTAAAGGAGGCCCTGCAGCCGCACGCGCACAGTGCCGCCAACTGGGAAGACGGCGTGGAGAGCGTCCTGGCCATCCACGTTGGCCCACGGCACCGGCTGGACCTGCCCGGGCTTGCGGCTCCGCTGTCGGGCCGCTCGTTCGCATCCCGCGGGGAGCACGACGGGGCAGTGGTGGAGTTCCTGCTCGACGATGCGCGCCGCTCGGCGCTGGGTGAGGACGACCCCGTCAAAATGGCCATCGCGGCGCTGCACCACGGGCGGGCGGTCCTCAAGACAGCAGTGGCCGACGGCGGCATCACCGATGAGTCCTGGGTCGCCGGGCTGCGTGGCTGGTTCGAGTCCTTTGTGGAGGGCTTGGCCAGCGGCCCGCCGGCGCTGCGGGCCGAACAGCTCGCCGCACTGGCACGGGCCGGGGTGGTCAGCTTTGTTGGCCCCGACCCGAAGTTTGGCATCGACCGGAAAGCGGCGATGTTCACCGCGGCTTCGCCGTGGGTTGCCGGTCCACCCGCCGCCGCGCGGACCATGGTGGAAGCACTGGCCCCCGGCAACCGGGTCTCGGCCAACGACTCCCCGGTACTGGAACAGCTGCTGTCGGATGGGCTGGTGCGCCCCAAGCTCATGATGACCCCGGAGGGCGCCCCCATCGAGTCCACCGGGCTGGACGTGGAGCCCCACCCGTACCGACCCGTGGCCGCCAATGGATCCGTGACGGAGAACCTGTATGTGCTGGGACTGCAGTTGTCCTCCGCCCAGTGGGGCACAGCCATCGCCGCCGAGGCCCTCCAGGCGGGCGGCCCGGCGTACCGCAGCGGCCAGCGCACCCTCCGCGACGCGGACGAGATCGCGAACGCCATCCTCAACAGGGCTTAAACGGCGATGCGCCATCACTTTTGGCCGCTAAACGGGCGGAATAGGGACCAAAGTGATGGCGCATCTGCGGTCTTAGCCGCGCAGGCAGGCCCTGTACGCGGCCATGGCCTGTCCGTAGTTGGCCTGGCCCCTGACATCAGCCGGACGGGTGGGCTTGACCGGCGGGACGCAGACCGGCTGTGCCGGGGTGTCCGCGCCCACCAGGACTGCGACCTTAACCTCGGTGCCGGATTCGACGGCGGTGAGCACCAAGGTTGCCGCGCCTTCCGCTGCGCCGGCCGGGACCGCCAGGTTCACCGATGCCGCGCCGGAGGCCACCGGAACAGTCCCCAGCTGCGTCACCGTGCCGGCGGCGTCCGTGAAGGACGCCTGCAGGGCAGTGTTGACCGGGCTGCCCAGGGAGGTCAGGTCCAGCTTGGACACCGCCAGGGTGATGGGTTCGCCGGGCTTGACCTCGGCAGCCGTAGTGTTGGTGACTGCCACGGAGCGGCGGGCGAAGTCGGGGGACACGGGGCTGCTCTTCTGCAGGTACCCGATCCACGCGTCCCGGTCCACCAGTCCCGAATCCCGGGTATTGGCGCCTTCGGTGAAGACCCGGAAGTTGTCCCCGCCGGCCGCCAGGAAGCTGAACGTGCCTACCCGGTAGGACTTCGCCGGGTCCAGCAGTTCGCCGTTCACCCGCACCGCGGTGATCCGGTCGCCTGCTGCACGGGCGGCGTCGTAGGTGTAGTTCACGTTGTTTGAAAGGCCCAGCTGCAGGTAGGCGCGGCTGGGGACCGTGCCGTCAGCATTGGTTTGCCACTGCTGCTCCAGGAGCGTCTTGAACTGCGCGCCGGTCAGGGACGTGGTCCACAGGTTGTTCACGAACGGGAGCACTGCGTTGGCCTCGGCGTAGGTGATGGTGCCGTCGGGCGCGTAGTACAGCTCGTTGCGCAGCCCGCCGGGATTGACGACGCCGATTTCCGCACCGCCGAGGTCGGAAGACTTCAGCGAATCAAGCAGGGAGTCGGCCACCAGGTTGCCCAGGGTGGACTCGCTGCCCCGGTCATCACGTTTGGCGGTGCCGGTGGCATCGGTGGTGAAGGCGGTGGTGATGTCCTTGGTGACCGAGCCGATGGGCTGGTTGCCCACCACGGCGGCGTCCGCCAAAGCCTTCTTGACGATCGCGTCGACGGCGGCCGCCCGTGGGTAGGTGGCGACCAGATCGGCAGCCGGATCGGTGCTGCGCTTGACGTTCCCGGCCTTGTAACTGGTCACCTGCCTGGTGGCGGTGTCCACGGTCAGCTGGATCTGGCCTACGTTCTCGCCGTAGTTGCCGGTCTGCACAATGGGCCGGGTCTCGCCCGCCCTGCCGGGGACAGGTGCGTCCCAGGCATATTCCTTGTGGGTGTGGCCGGTGAAGATCGCGTCAACCTCAGGGGATGTTTCGGTGACCAGCTTGGCAAAAGGCCCACCGGCTGCCACTTCCTGCTCCAGAGTGGCGCCTTCCACCACACCGGAGCCGGCGCCGTCGTGATCCTCAACGATGATCACGTCGGCAAGCTTGTCAGCCGTGATCTTCGCGGCTGCCCGGTTGATGGCCTCGACGGGGTCGCCGAAGTCGAGGTCCGCGATCCCGGCCGGCGTCACCAGGGACGGAACTTCCTGGGTGACGGTGCCGATCACGGCCACCTTGATCCCGTTCATGTCCAGCACGGTGTACTCGGGCAGGACCGGTTCGGTGGTGCCCTTGCGGTAGACGTTGGCGCCCAGGTAGGGGAACTTGGCGTTGGTGCCGCCCGCAATGACGCGGTCGCGCAGGTCCGCCCACCCGCCGTCGAACTCGTGGTTGCCCACGGCCGAAGCCTTCAGCTCCAGGGCGTTCAGCACGTCGATGGTGGGCTGGTCCTTGGCAACCGCCGAGGCGAACAGGGAGGCGCCGATGTTGTCACCTGCCGACAGGAATGCCGTGGCACCGGGGGCGGCCGCGGCACGGAGCTTCTCGATGGTGCCGGCCACCTGGACGGTGTTGGTGTCGATCCGGCCATGGAAATCGTTGATGTTCAGGAAGTTCAGGTCAACGCTGGCAGGTGTGGACGGAAGGTTCAGGCCCACCAGCACGGGGTCGTGGTCGCTGGCGCGGAACTGGTCCGGGGCGTAGTAGTTGGTGACGTTGTTGTTGTAGCGGCTGTATTCCAGGGCCACGGATTCAACGGAGTTGATGTTCCAGATGTCCGCGCCGGACACCACCGAATTGGCGGCGGGGGAAGCCAGGATGTGGTCCAGCGAACCCACCAGGCCGCCGAACAGGTAGGAGTGCTTGGCCGAGCCGTCGGCGTTGCGTGCCTTGTCATCCTGGTTGGCGTATCCGGCCCCCGTCAGGACGTTGATGGGGTCTTCCTTGCCGTACGAGTTGAAGTCACCGATCAGGAAGACCTTGTCCGTGCCCTTGGCTGCCTGCAGGGAGTTGGCGAAGTCCAGCAGGGACTTGGCCTGGGCCGTGCGGGCGAGGTTGGAGGCGCCCTGGCCCTTGTCCGTGTCGTCCGGCGTTGCTGCCGAGCCCTTGGACTTGAAGTGGTTGGCGATGGCGATGAACTCGCTGCCGGCGCCGCCGCCGATGGGCTTGAATACCTGCGCCAGTGGTTTGCGGGCGTTGGCGAAGGCAACGGTGTCGTTGTGGATGATCGATTCGCCGACAGGCTCCGCCGCGGCCTTTTTGTAGATGAATGCGGTGCGGATCATGTCCTCGTCCGCCAGCGGGGGTGCGTTCGCGGGCGAGCGGACGTAGTCCCAGATCCCGGGGGTTGGGATGTTGAGCGCCTCCACGAGCTTGGCCAGGGCGTCGTCCCGGTCCTTGCCGAACTGCGCGGAGTTCTCCACCTCCATGAGGGTGACCACGTCGGCGCCGGACTTGCTGATGGCGGCAACAATCTTGTCCTGCTGGCGCTTGAAGTTCTCGGCGTTGGCGGCGCCGCGGGCGTCACAGCCGCCGCGGACGGTGATTGGGTTGCCGGCCCGGTCCTCGTAGAACGTGCACCCGGTCAGCGTGTCGCCCGTGGTGGGGAAGTAGTTCAGCACGTTGAAGGAGGCGAGCTTCAGGTTGCCGCCCACCGCTGCGGGAGCCTCGGTGCGGGTGCCGCCGAAGCGGGCCGGCTGGACCGTGTCCTTGTTGGCCTCGGTGAGGTGGGTGAGTGGCTGCAGCTTCCAGGAGTTGTTGGCGTAGCCGAGCACCACGTTGGTGGTGAAGGCGGCAGGCGAGCCCACCCGCACGGGGTCCGTGGTGGCCAGGTACGGCAGGATCTCGGCCTTGGTGGTGGCGTCCTTGAGGAAGTTGGTGCTGGCGCCGTCGTCGAGCTTGATGCTGCGTGCTGCGTTCTCCGCGACGAGGGCGGTGTACTCGGCCGAGCCATAGGGCGCCACGGCTGTGGGCTGCTCGAGCGGGGTGGTCCCGCCGGCCAGGCCGATCTCGCCGTACTGGTTCAGGCTGTAGTTGTCGCTCACTGTCATGGGGCCCTGGGGCGCCAGGAGCATGCCTTCCAACGATTCGCGGAAGGTTTCCGTGGCGGGGAGGGTGAAGGCGGTGGCCTTGACCTCGGGTGCGGCGTCGGTGAGCTTCGTCAGGCCAGCGGCCGCCGTGACGTTGAGCTGGGTCATTCCGAAGTACTCGGCCACGGTGCCGGTCACCTGGACGTAGTCGCCTGCCCGTACCGAACCCACCGTGGCGGGGGAGTAGACAAAGATGCCGTCGGATGCGGCATGGTTGGTGGCCGTGAGGTCGCCGCCGGTGCCCGGGGTCTGGATGTAGTAACCGTTGAGCCCGCCGGTGGGGAAGGCCGCCGTGACCTTGCCCTTGGTGGTGATGGTGGCGCCGGTCAGGGGGCTTTCTGTACCAGTGCCCTGGATCTCGGCGATGGTCCTGGCAACCGGGTCAGGGGCCGGCGTCGGATCCGGAGCGGGAGCTGCGCCGCCGGAGGACGTCGGCGTGATGGTGGCGCTGAGGGTGAAGTCCGCGGCGTTGCTGTTGCTGTCCGCGCCGGCGGTCCTGTTGAGGCTCCTCACATCGGTGTTTGAGGCGGGCGCCGCGGCTGCCTGGGTCTCAAAGGTGTTCGAGGTTCCGTAGCCCAGGAGATCGGCTACGCCTGCGGTCTCCACCACGGAACCGGTGGGAAGTCCGACGGCGGTGGGCTGCTTGGCGAGCACGATGGTGCCTGAGGCGCCGGAAAAGTTAAGGGCGCCGGCCACGAGGTCGGGCTTGGGCAGGTCGGCGCCGTTGGTACCGTTGCTGCCGCCCTGCACCAGGTAGTGGCCCCCGGCCGGGAGGGATCCTGATAGCGCGGCCACTCCACTCGGTGCCGCGGTGCCGCCACCGGAGCGGTACTGGACCGACCAGCCGTCAAGCGAAACGGGAGCGTCGGAGGTGTTGTAAAGCTCCACGAACTTGTTCTTGTAGGCGGCGCCGATGCTGCCGCCGCTCAGGTAGGCCTCGTTGATCACAACGGGGGAGGTGCCGGCCGCGGCTGAGACCTCCGCGGCTGCCGGGACGGTTGCCAGTGGGGCTGCAATAAGCCCCGCCGACAACGCTGTGCCCAGCGTCAACTTCCATGTTTTTTGATGCATCCGCTCTTACTTTCATTGAGGTGTCCCGGGTGGGTGGCCCGGCGGGGTGCGTCCAGGTTGTACCCGGGCGTGGCGCCCGGATCCTGCTCCTGGTCAAGTGGGTGTCCGGCTCAGGACAACAGCTCTGAATGAACGCAAGGTGGCTGGAGCGTGCATTCGGCGGGACGTTCCCCAGCGGAACGCCCCGCCTCCGGGACGGGCTTCCCCAACCCGTACCGAAGGTGCTGTTGCGGGAGTGATGATGCGGGCACCCGCGGGTGTGCCGCTAATCACACACGATACCCGCGGGTAGCTTTCCGGCCGGGCTTTGGCAGGGGGTTAGTCCAAAGAATTTACGTGCCGGTAATACGGCATGGTCGGCAGGCGGGGTCCGTGGCGGCGGGGGAATGGCGTTAAAGCAAAAAACCCCTGGCCGCCGTCACCGGCTGCCAGGGGTTCCCTTGCGGAAGGTAAGAGATTCGAACTCTTGGTACGGGGTTACCGCACACTGGTTTTCAAGACCAGCTCCTTCGGCCGCTCGGACAACCTTCCTCAGCTAGTAGTGTTTCATAGGCACTTGCCTGCAACAAAACAGGCCGGGGAAGGTGTCCGGTGCACACTGGTTGCAGCCAGGATTTTGAGTCAGGAACGGGAGAGGTCCATGAAAGCCATCTACATTTCGGAGCCGGGCGGCCCGGAGGTGCTGGAAGTCCGGGACGTGGATGCCCCGGTGCCCGGCCAGGGTGAGGTGCTGATTGATGTGGTGGCTGCCGGCCTCAACCGGGCCGATGTGCAGCAGCGCCGGGGGTTCTACCCGCCGCCGCCCGGCGCCTCCGAGGTCCCCGGGCTGGAGGTTTCCGGCAGGATTGCCGGTTTCGGCCCCGGCGTCAGCAAGCCTTTCTCGCTGGGGGACAAGGTGGTGGCCCTGCTGGCCGGGGGTGGCTACGCGCAGCAGGTGGCAGTCCCTGCAGAGCAGGTGTTGCGTGTGCCTGAGGGGGTGGACCTGGTCACCGCGGCAGCCCTTCCTGAAGTGGCTGCCACGGTCTACTCCAACCTGATCATGACGGCGCAGCTGCAGCCGGGCGAAACGGTCCTCATCCACGGCGCCACCGGTGGGATCGGCACCATGGCCATCCAGCTGGCCAAGGCGTTCGGTGCCAAGGTGGCCACGACGGCGGGCACCGAGGAAAAGGTCAGCACTGCCAAGGCATTCCTCGGCGCGGACATTGCCATCAATTACAAAGAGGAAGATTTCCCGGAGAGCCTCCGACGCCAAAACGACGGCAAGGGCGCGGACGTCATCCTGGATGTGGTGGGGGCCAAATACCTCCAGCAGAATGTGGAGGCCCTGGCTGACTACGGCCGCCTGGTGGTGATCGGGCTGCAGGGCGGGGCCAAGGGCGAGCTGGACCTGGGGCTGCTGCTGAAGAAGCGGGCTGCCGTGGTGGCTACCGCACTGCGGCCCAGGCCGGTGGCGGAAAAGGGCGCCATCATGACCGCTGTCCGCGATGCCGTGTGGCCGCTGGTGGCCGACGGCAGGATCCGCCCGCTGGTAGCCAAGACCTTCCCGATGGACCAGGTTGCGGCGGCCCACCGCTACTTCGACAGCGGCGACCATGTGGGCAAGGTCCTGCTGGTTATGTAACAACCCTCGAATGCATACCCGGTATTGCGCAAAGGGTATGCGCGCGTTAGGCTGACCATACGCGGTATGCACGGGTCTTGGGGGCCTGTGCATACCGACAGTGACTAGCCCGGGGGAGCAAAATGTCCATTCGCCACAGCCTCCTCGCCCTGCTGCAGGACCAGCCGCGTTACGGCTACCAGTTGCGGGTCGAGTTCGAGAACCGCACCGGAGCCACGTGGCCCCTGAACATCGGGCAGGTGTACACCACCCTGGACCGGCTGGAACGCGACGCCCTGGTGGCCAAGGAAGGCGACGACGGCGAAGGGCACGTGGTGTACAGCATCACCCCCGCCGGAAAAGCAGAGGTACGCAACTGGTTCGCGGCCCCGGTGGAGCGGAACAACCCGCCGCGCAATGAGCTGGCCATCAAGCTCGCGCTCGCTGTCACCCTGCCCGGTGTGGATGTGCAGGCCATCATCCAGGCCCAGCGGGTGGCCTCCATCCGTGCCCTGCAGGACTACACCAAGGCGCGCCGTGAAACGGCGGCCAACCAGCGGGCTGCCGACACCGCCTGGCTGCTGGTCCTGGATTCGCTGATCTTCCAGACCGAGGCGGAGGTCCGCTGGCTGGACCTCTGCGAGGCCAGGATGGTCCAGCAGGCCCAGGCCGCCGCCACGGGTGCCCCGCGGAAGACGTCCAACGGGGCCACGGAAGACGCCCCGCTCAACGCGGACAGCCGCCGGTGAGCGTCCGCGGGCCGCAGCAGGTCCTTGAACTCGCCAAGGTCGGCAGGACCTTTGGGGAAGGCGCGACGGCGGTCGCCGCACTCCGCGACGTTGACCTCACCATCTGCGCGGGGGAGTTCGTCGCGGTCATGGGCCCGTCTGGCTCCGGCAAGTCCTCTCTGCTGGCCCTTGCCGGCGGACTGGACCGGCCGACGTCGGGCGCTGTCTATGTCGAATCCACGCCCTTGGCCGGGCTGGGCCTGAATGACCTCGCCCGCCTGCGCCGCCGGGCCGTTGGCTACGTTTTCCAGGACTTCAACCTGGTCCCTACGCTTACCGCCGCGGAAAACGTGGCGCTGCCGCTGGAGCTGGATGGAACTTCCGCCAGGAAGGCCCACCGGCAGGCCGCGGATGCGCTCCGGCAGGTGGGAATCCCGGAACTCGCCGACCGCTTCATGGACCAGATGTCCGGTGGCCAGCAGCAGCGCGTGGCCATCGCCCGTGCCATCGTGGGCAAGCGACGGCTGATCCTGGCCGACGAACCCACCGGCGCGCTCGACTCCACGACGGGCCAGGGGGTCATGGAGGTGCTGCGGTCCCGCGCCGACGCCGGTGCCGCCGTCATGCTCGTCACCCATGAGCCCAGGCACGCTGCCTGGGCGGACCGGGTGGTCTTCCTTCGGGACGGGCGCATCATTGACCAGGCGGCCGCCATGCACGATCCCACGATGCTGCTGACGCAGGCCGGACTCTGATGCCGATGGACCTGGCTCCGGTGCCGCGCTGGCGCCGGAGCAGCCACCGGCTTGCCCTCAGGCTGGCCCGCCGCGACATCGCACGCCACAAGGGGCGGTCCCTCCTCATCATCCTGCTGATCATGCTGCCCGTGGCAGGGCTGACCGGCGCCGCCACGCTCTACCAGAGTTCCCAGCGCACACCCGGGGAGACCGTCCGGTACGAGCTGGGCAACACCCAGGCGCGGTTCAGTGTGCTGCCGGTTCCCAGCCCGGACTCCCTGCAGGACCCGTCCAATGACGCAGTGGTCGCCTCCAGCACGGGCCGGTTCGACCCGGACTTCCAGCGGACGGATCCCCTCGACGTTATCCCGGCCGGCTATGAGGTCCTGCGGCAACGGATGCTGCCGCTCACCACCGCTGTGGGCGACGCGCTGGTTTCTCTGCAGGGCAGGGAACTGGACGCGCTCAACCCGGCATTCGCCGGCAAGTTCACGCTCCTGGATGGGCGGGCGCCCCAGACCGCCACGGAGGTCCTGGCCTCGCCCGGGCTGCTGGCGCGCTTCCACCTCAGCCTGGGCATGGAATTTACGACGTCGGCAGGAACCTTTGTTCCCGTAGGAACCATTCGGGACGCGGGGGCAGCGGACAGCAACAGCTTCCTGTACCTGCAGTCCAGCCAGGTGCCTCCCGGTGTCCAGCAAGGGCCTTTGAACCGCCAGTCCGTGTCCTACTACGTGGTGGGACCGGAGCCGGTGACGTGGCAGCAGGTCAGGGAAGCGAACAGCAAAGGGGTGGGCGTGCTTTCCCGGAGCGTGGTGCTGAATCCGCCGCCCCTTGAGCAGCGCAGGGTGCCCGGTTCACCGCCGCGGGATGACTCATCGGCCGCGGTTGCCGTCTACGCCACGTTCGGCCTTGTCGGGGCGCTCGCGCTCCTGGAGGTGGGTCTGCTGGCTGGTGCCGCCTTCGCTGTCGGAGCCAAAGGCCAGGTGCGCGAGCTGGCGCTGCTGGCGTCTGCCGGGGCGGAAAGTGCCACCATCGGGACTGTGGTCACGGCGGGCGGACTGTGGCTTGGCAGCCTTGCCGTTGCGGTTGGCGCCGCGCTGGGGCTGGGAGCCGCTGCAGCCGTCGTCCAGGTGGTTCGCTCCACCGGTTCTGTCCGGCTCGCCGGCCTGCACCCGGACTTCCTGCTGACCGCCGTCGCCATGGCCATGGGCCTGGCGGCCTGCGTCCTGGCTGCGCTGGTCCCCGCCCGCCAGGTGTCCCGGCAGGCGGTATTGGGCGCGTTGAAATCCGGGCGGACGCCGGCACCAAAAAGTACGCGCACCACCGTGGCCGGCGGCGTGGCACTGGCACTTGCCGCGGGCCTGCTGGCAGCCGGCTGGCTTCTGGGTAGTTCCACAGGGGACCCGGACCGGCAGGCGGAGCAATTGCCGTTGGTGGTCACGATGCTGATTGCGGGTGCGGTTTTCGCGGTTACCGGCCTGGTGCTGGTGACAGGCTGGCTGATCCTGCGCCTGACGTCCCGGACCCAATGGCTGTCCCTCTCGCTCCGGATGGCCGCGCGGGACTCGGCGAGGAACCGCGGCCGGAGCGTGCCCGCCGTCGCCGCGGTGCTGGCAGCCGCCACCCTCGCAAGCGCCGCCCTGGTGCTTTCAGCCAGCCAGCAGGCGGGACTGCGGGCAGGGCATTATTGGAGCGGGCTGGAAAACCAGGCGTATGTTCCCCTGGCAGTGGACCCGCCGCCGGCGGCCGACGGCAGCAGGCAGCCACCCCGGCAGGTGGATGCATCCGCACTCTCCTCCGCGCTGGCGGAGGCCCTGGGCACTGTCGAATCGACCCGGCTCGTCACGGCTCCTGAAGGCCTGCGCAGCTGTCCGGAAGGTCCCGCCGACCCAGCGCTCCCGGCACGCACGGATACCTCAAATTGCCTGGTCTTCTCACTGGCCAGACCGCAGGCCAACGAGTGCCCCAAGACACCGCAGGGAAGGCTCGTAGACCCGGGGGACTGGCGGTGCAGCGGATCCATGGTCAATGAACAGCCGTCCGACCGGGTCATCCTGGTGGGCGGCGCAGAGGACATCCGCGCGGCGCTGGGCCGGGACGCATCCCCGGAGGCGATCGCGGTGCTGAGGGCCGGGGGGATGGTGGTGACCAACCCTGTTTTCGTCACTGAAGGAAAGGCGGTGCTCCAAGCGCGGGATGTGCGGACCCACCAGCCCGCACCCTCAGGGCCAGGCACTGTCCCTTCGGTGGTCAGGAGCAGCATCCTGGACGCGGTGGTGCTCGAACCGCGCGTCGCGGTCCCTTACTACGGCGTTGTCTCGCCCGAAACGGCCGCGCGCCTTGACCTGCGCCCTGCACCAACCGGACTGCTGGTGCAGCTGGCCAAGTATCCGTCGGAGGCTGAGGCGGATGCCGCCTCCGCTGCAGCCGCTGCTGTCTATGGTCAGCCCGGCATGCCCTTCCAGGCGGAACCGGGCATCACGAAGGGCAGTCAGTGGATGACCTGGTCCATCGTGGCCGCCGCGGCGCTCATCACGTTCAGCGCAGCGGGCATTACCACTGGCCTCTCCCTGGCCGACGCCCGCACGGACCATGCCACCCTTGCCGGGGTCGGCGCGTCACCCCGGCTGCGCAGGGCCTTGGCGGGTTCCCAGGCCCTGTTCACCAGTGGCGTCGGCGCCCTGCTGGGGGCGCTGGCCGGGGCAGTGCCGGCTCTCCTGCTGGTCCTGTCCACGGACATGCGGACCGCAGTGGAGGTCCCTTGGCTGCACCTGCTCGCCCTCGTGGTTGCCGTTCCGTTGGCGGGTGCATCGCTCGCATGGGCCTGCACGCGCTCCGGCCTGCCGTTGTCCCGGCGCGGCCTGGCCTAGCAGGAAGACCCCCTCGTTCGTCGCCGGGTCAGTGCCGTTCACCGCATGGCCGGGCGCCGCGCCGCCGTCGGCCGCTTTATGACTGGCCCGCATTGGTAGGGTGCCCATGGCAGAAGTGTGAAAACTCTCAAGGAGGAGACATGGCCGGAGTGCCTGACCAACGGAAAAACGGATCCCGGGCGGAGGGCGGACTGGTCACGGACCCGGATCTTCCCCCGCCCGCCGTGGACGAGGCCCGGCTTGAGGCCGAGGACCGGAAATGGACCCCGGCCAAGATCGCACTCTGGGCCGCCATTGCCCTGCTGGGCGGCGTCGCCTGGTTCATGCTGGCGATCGTCCGTGGTGAAACCGTCAACGCCATCTGGTTCGTCTTCGCCTCCGTGTGCACCTACCTGATCGGCTACCGCTTCTACTCCAAGGTGATCGAGCGGTACATCACCAAGCCGGACGACCGCCGCGCCACCCCGGCCGAGTACAAGGCCGACGGCAAGGACTACGTCCGCACGGACCGCAACGTGCTGTTCGGCCACCACTTCGCCGCCATCGCCGGTGCCGGCCCGCTGGTGGGCCCGGTCATCGCGGCCCAGATGGGTTATCTTCCCGGCACGATCTGGATCATCGTCGGCGTGGTCTTTGCCGGCGCCGTCCAGGACTACCTGGTCATGTTCTTCTCCATGCGCCGGGGCGGCCGGTCCCTGGGCCAGATGGCCCGCGAGGAACTCGGGGTCATCGGTGGCACGGCAGCCCTGATCGCCACCTTGCTCATCATGGTGATCATCGTGGCCATCCTGGCGCTCGTCGTCGTCAATGCCCTGGGCGAGAGCCCGTGGGGTGTGTTCTCCGTGGGCATGACCATCCCCATCGCCCTCTTCATGGGCGTCTACCTGCGGTACCTGCGCCCCGGCAAGGTCATGGAAGTCTCGATCATCGGCTTCGTCCTGCTCATGGCCGCCATCATCGGCGGCGGCCTGGTGGCCCAGACCGAGTGGGGCGCCGCCGTGTTCCACCTGGACAAGGTGACCATCGCGTGGGGCCTGATCATCTACGGTTTCATCGCCGCCATCCTGCCGGTGTGGCTGCTGCTGGCACCGCGCGACTACCTTTCCACCTTCATGAAGATCGGCGTGATCGTCATGCTGGCGCTGGCCATCATCGTGGTCCGGCCCGAGGTCACCGTTCCCGCCTTCAGCGAGTTCGCTGGCCGTGAGAACGGCCCGGTGTTCTCCGGCGCCCTGTTCCCCTTCCTGTTCGTCACCATTGCGTGCGGCGCGCTGTCAGGGTTCCACGCCCTGATCTCCTCCGGCACCACCCCCAAACTGGTGGAGAAGGAACGGCAGACCCGGTACATCGGCTACGGCGGCATGCTCATGGAATCCTTCGTGGCCATCATGGCCCTGGTGGCCGCCATCTCGATCGACCGCGGCCTGTACTTCGCCATGAACGCTCCCGCTGCCCTGACCGGCGGAACCGTTGAAACTGCAGCCACCTGGGTCAACAGCCTGGGCCTGGCCGGGGTGAACATCAGCCCGGACCTGTTGTCTGAGACGGCCAGGAACGTGGGCGAGCAGAGCATCGTGTCCCGGACCGGCGGCGCCCCCACCCTGGCCGTGGGCCTGGCGCACATCATGCACCAGTTTGTCGGCGGCACGGCCCTGATGGGCTTCTGGTACCACTTCGCCATCATGTTCGAGGCGCTCTTCATCCTCACCGCTGTGGACGCCGGCACCCGCGTTGCCCGGTTCATGCTGCAGGACTCGATCGGCAACTTCGTCCCGAAGTTCAAGGAAGCCTCCTGGCGGCCGGGCGCCTGGCTCTGCACCGCCATCATGGTCGCTGCCTGGGGTGCCGTGCTGCTGATGGGGGTCACCGATCCGCTGGGCGGCATCAACACCCTGTTCCCGCTGTTCGGCATCGCCAACCAGCTGCTGGCCGCCATTGCGTTGGCCGTGTGCCTGGCCATCGTCGCCAAGCGCGGTACCTTCAAGTACCTGTGGATCGTGGCCCTGCCGCTGGCCTTCGCCGCGGTGGTGACCATCACGGCCAGCTACCAGAAGATCTTCTCGCCCGTCCCGGCAGTGGGGTACTTCGCCAACAACGCAGCCTTTAGCAAGGCGCTGGCGGACGGCAAGACCGAGTTCGGCACCGCCAAGTCCGTGGCCGCCATGGAGGCCGTTGTCCGCAACACCGCTATCCAGGGCTGGCTGTCCGTGATCTTCGTGGTGCTCAGCATCATCGTGATTGCGACGGCGGTACTGGCCACGGTCAAGGCGTTCCGTGACAGGGCGGCCGGGACAGCCACCAAGGACAACGAGGACCCGTTCGTTCCGTCGCGCGTCTTCGCCCCCGCGGGGCTGCTGCCGACGACCGCCGAACGTGAGCTGGCCGCCGAGTGGGAGAAAGTACCCGCCGACGCCCGCCTGGAACGGGCCGGGCACTGATGAGCAGCGGCATCGCCCTGGTGGCCAGCGGATTCCGCGGCTTCGCCCGCTACCTGGGCGGCGTCATGGGCGCTGACGCCTACGCCAAGTACCTGGAACACCACAGGGCGGCCGGGCACCATGAGGCACCCCTGAGTGAGCGGGAGTTCTGGCGGGACCGGACCGACCGCCAGGACAGCAACCCGCAGGGCCGGTGCTGCTGATTGTGCCCGCAGCGGACAAGCCCGCCAGGAAGCTTCCTGGCGGGCCCCGGGCGGATAGGCCGTGAGAGTATGAACGCATGAGCGATCCCAAAGACACTCAGGCAGCTGAGGACCTCCCGGTGGAAGGCACTCCCGTTGACGACGCACAGGAATCCGTGCAGGATCCGTCCGCCGGGGACGGCAAGCCCCGGGGCAGCAACCTGCAGGACCTGGTGGACGAGCCCGCCAAGGTCATGAGGATCGGCACTATGATCCGCCAGCTCCTTGAGGAGGTGAAGTCGGCGCCTTTGGACGACGCCGCGCGTGGCCGGCTTGCTGCCATCCATGAGCGCTCGATCAAAGAGCTTGAGGACGGGCTGGCACCGGAGCTCGTGGCGGAACTGGACAGGATCAGCCTGCCCTTCTCCGACGAAGCCACGCCCTCGGACGCCGAGCTCCGGATCGCCCAGGCCCAGCTGGTGGGCTGGCTCGAGGGCCTCTTCCACGGTATCCAGACCGCCATTGCGGCCCAGCACGCCGCCCAGCAGCAGGCCGCCGCGCAGATGCAGATGCGCCAGCTGCCGCCCGGCACCATGATTGCGCCCGGCGTCGTGATTGGTGAGAACGGTGAGCCGCAGCGGGCACCGGCGGGCGCCCGCCCCGGCAGTGCCTCGCGGCCCAGCCCCCGTGATGAACCGGACCACGGTCCGGGGCAGTACCTCTAAGGTTCCGCTTGGGCTTTTTCAGCGCCGCCCGGCAGGGGCGCAAGGATGATGCGGAACTGGGCAAGGGGTTGTGGCGCCGCGCCCACGACCGCTTCCACAGGGGACTGGACCGCTTCCACCAGGTGCTCGAGGGCGTGGAGGATGACCAGCTGTACGCCGAACTGGTGGAGATTGCGAACGAACTCGCCGCCCTCCTGCACCGGGTGCGTGCGGTGTGCGTGGAGGCGCAGCGCCGTTCGCCCAGCGAAGGCCTGGACATACCTGCTGCCCTGGCCAACGTGCACCGGTCGCTGTCCAAGGCCGGAAACTCGCTGGCCACCACGGCCGAAGCCGCAGCGATGCTTCGGCTCGCCGTCGGTCCCGTGCCCGTGGGAGCGGCGTCCGTACGCCGGCGTGCCGAGGCCGTCTTCCAGCAGGTTGACGACGCCGAGAGGCAGCTTCGCGGGGAATAGCCGGCAGCCCGGGTTGGCAGCGGCGTGAAATATTCCCGATTTGGTTGGGAATTTTGGGGTTACGCGGCTGGCTGACAAGCCGCGGATCCAGCGCGTTTCGTGGCGCTGTTTTGGCAGGATGAAACCATGACTCTTTCACCAACTTTGACTTTCAACGACGGAAACACGATTCCCCAGCTCGGCTACGGTGTGTGGCAGGTTGAGGACGACGTGGCTGAAAAGGTTGTCCGCCAGGCATTCGAAGCCGGCTTCCGGCACATCGATACGGCCAAGATCTACGGCAACGAGGCCGGCGTGGGCCGCGCCATCGCCAGCTCCGGCCTCTCTCCGGAGCAGATCTTCATCACCACCAAGCTGTGGAACGCGGACCAGGGGTACGAGTCAACCCTCGCCGCCTTCGAGGAATCCATGGACCGGCTTGGCCTGGAGACGCTGGACCTCTACCTGATCCACTGGATGCAGCCCAAGCAGGACAAGTACGTTGACACCTGGAAGGCGCTGATCGAGCTTCAGAAGCGCGGCCGGGTCAAGTCCATCGGCGTCTCCAACTTCACTGTCGAGGGCCTGCAGCGCATCATCGACGAAACCGGCGTGGTTCCCGCCATCCACCAGATCGAACTGCACCCCTACTTCAACCAGGGTGAACTGCGCGAGTTCGGAGCCTCCAAGGGCATCCTGACCCAGGCGTGGTCTCCGCTGGGCCAGGGTGGCGAGCTGCTGAATGATCCCACCATCGCGTCCATCGCCGCCAAGCACCAGGCCACACCCGCCCAGGTAGTCATCGCCTGGCACCTGGCGATCGGCAACGTGGTGATCCCCAAGTCCGTGACCGAGTCGCGCATCAAGGAGAACTTCGCAGCCCTTGAGGTGTCCCTGGACGCAGAGGATGTTGAAGCCATCAACAACCTTGACCGCACCGCCAGCGGCGAAGGCCGCATCGGTGCCGATCCCGCGGTTTCCGACTTCGCGTAACCCGCGACGGCGCGCCGCGCGCCGCCCGATGGGCACCCGACCAAGGCGGAGCGCGGAATCCAGCCAGAGTAAAAGCACCAGCCCGTGCTGCCGGCCATCGCCAGGCAGCACGGGCTGGTGCTTTTAAGACCGCCGGTGCTCGGGTTTGTGGCCGCGCAGCCTGATGGTCTTTTGTGGTCGACGGGTCCCCGGTGGGCGCCGCGGATGCCGGGCGCCGGTGGTGCACGAACCTGGTTTAGGCAGCGGCCTGGATGTGCTCCACAGTGATGGCGTCCACCACGGCCCAGTTGTCTTCGCCGTGGCAGTGCCGGCAGGCGAAGCGCTCGGCCTCTTCGAGCGTCTCGAAGACCTCGGACCGGGACCGGCCACAGTCGGCGTCGAAGTACGTTACGTGAAATTCCTGCACAGCTTGGTTTTCCATGAATCCAGTGTGCAACCGGGGTCTGACATTCTTAGGAACCAGCCTCCGCGTGTTGGGATACGGACCCAAAGGTCAAGAACAACACTCCCCATGCCTGTAATTGCTTGAAGGGTTCCGCAACCCTGTCGGCCGGCTTCACATCACGCCCGGTCCAGACTGCGCAGTCGCAGATCTGAACGCTCAGATCCAAGGACTGTCCGGGTGGTCAGTTCCCTGCGGACGCACCGGGTTCCAGCGTGTACTGCTTGGGCAGCTTCAGGGATCGTTCTGCCAGCACTTCGCGCAGCCGGTTCGGGTAGTCGGTGATCAGGCCGTCAACACCGTCGTCCATGAGCTTGCGCATGGTGGGTTTATCATCGACGGTCCACGGAATGACCTGCATGCCCTTGGCGTGGGCGCGGTTCACCATATCGGCTGTCACGTAGGGCACGTAGCCGGGGTCGGTGACGGTTCCGTTCTGGGGAGTGCCGTGGACGGGGGAGATGGCGTCGAAACCCAGGGAGGCAGCAGCGTCCACCAGGTCCCCGGCGAAGTCGTCCGCGTCGATGCCGCCGAGCCAGGGTGACTTGCCCGGCTGTCCGGCCTGCAGGAAGTCCTTGTTGGTCAGCGCCACGGTCCGCATGCCGGGTTCGCGTTCCTTCACCAGGCGCAGCGAGCCCCAGTCGAAGCTCTCGATGGAGACGCGCTCCTCCATGTGGGCGGCCTTGATTTCGCGCAGGGCGACGTTCACGAACTGTTCGCGCGGAGCGGTTTGCTCTGGTGCCCCGGCTTCAACCTTGGTTTCGATATTGAACTTGACTCGGCTGGCACGGTAACGGTTGGCGAGGTCGAACACCTCGGCCAGGGTCGGCATCTTTGCGCCGGGGGACGCCTGCTGGCCGGGGAACTGGGGCAGCGTCAAGGAGCCGCAGTCCAGGCTGCGCACCTGATCGAAGGTGAGGTCCTTGATGTACTTGCCGACGTAAGGGTACGACGGGTCACCGGGGGTGACCGGGGCGGTGTCCTGGCACTTCTGGCCGTTGATCTTCCGGTCGTGGGTAATGACTTCCCGGCCGTCCTTGGTGATCTGCAGATCCAGTTCCAAGGTGCTCACGCCGCTCTCGATGCCCTTGGCGAAGGAAGCCAGCGTGGATTCGACGGTCAAGCCGATGCCGCCACGGTGCGCCTGGAGATCAAAATGGTTTTCTGTGCCGTTGGGGTTGGTATCGGCAGCTTGCGCCGGGAGGGCTGTTCCCAGGGCGAGGCCTGCGGTGATGGCTGCCGCGGTCAGCAGCTTGGTGTACTTCATGGTTCTCCAAAGTTTGTGATGTGTATATGTGAGGCCGGTGAAGGTTACGGCTTGCGGCCGGGCAGTACGACGAGAGCGTCGCCCACGGGGCGCTCGCCAGTGGCGTCGGAGGGCGAGCTCACGACGCGGCCGTCCTGGACCATGGTGGTGGATCCGCCGCCGTCGAGGTTCATGGCGTTGACCATTCCGAGGGAACGGGCGACGTCGGCTGATTCTTTGATGCTCAACCCAAGACTGGTGGTTTGGCGGCCGTCGGCGGTTACGATCAGGGTGCGGCCATGGGCGTCCGTGCCGGCGAAGGTGCGGGGGTTGCGCTTGTGGACCCAGCCGTAAAAGAAGCTGTTGCTGTCATTGGTGCGGACCATGCCGTCGCGGCGGGCGGTGACGTTGAGCCGGCCGTTTTGAACCAGGGTTGGGCCGCCGTTGACGACGTCCGTCGTGGAACCGGTCTTCAAGGCCTTGCCACCCTCGTCGAGCAGGTCGGTGCCGACTTTCAGCTTTGAACCAGGGACAGCCAGGGCAGCGAGTTTATCCGCGTCCGCTCCGATGGCCTGCAGGGTTTGTCCGCCGGACGGGACGGCAGTGCCGCGGATGTGGTTTACGGAGGTAACAGTGCCATGGGCGTCAAGGAGGACTTCGAGTCCGGGCCCGGATGGCGTCGCGGGACCGAACTCGGGGGTGAAGGAGACGATTTCGTCCGCGTCCGTGCAGGTGACGTCATGCAGCGGCAGGTTGGTGGGGGTGTCGTCGGTGCCCCCGCAGTTGCGGATAAGCCCTGGGACCCGGTTGATTCCGTCCAGGGGAAGTTCTCCGGCCTGGCCAGGTCCGGTGACGGAGCCGTGCCAGTGGAGGCGTTGGATGGAGGTGCTGTTCTTGTCTATGACTAACGAGGGCCGGTCGGCGACGGGTTCGCTGAGGACCTTTCCGTCGTGGACTGCCGCGCCTGCGGGATCGCCCGGGGCTCCTGCCTGGGGATCCATGACGAAATAGCCGCCGTTCGTTGCCGCCAGGGCCCCCGCAGCGGCGGCGAGTGAGCTGGTGGTTTCACGCTCTTCGAGGTTAGGGCCGAACGTCGAGGTGAGGTCGCCGCGGAATTCCTTCGGGTCGATGGTCAGTACCTGCAGGTTCCAAGGGCCCCGGTCATCCTCGCTCGAGCCGGCATCACCGTCCCAGCCGGTGTAGATGACGGAGGATTTGTACCCGGCTGCCTTGATCCGGTCGACGGTGGGGGATCCGTCGGCCTTCACCGGGAACTGTCCGGCCCGGACCCGGTAGCCAAGGTCGCCGCCGGCGTCGGCCAGTTGCGGTGACTGGACGTGCTCCACCCGCGCAGTGACGCCGACCGCGTTAAGCTTGTCGGCAACTATCTGGGCTTGCGCCTGGGAGGACAGTGCCGAGGCCGGGGCGTCCGGGTCCGGGGAAACGGACGGGACAGCCACTTCAGCGGTCCAGAAGAAGTCCTGGTTGGGGGCGCCGCGGCTGATGGAGGTCTTGGTCAGCCCGGGGGCGAGGTCGGTCACGGTGCGGGTTTCGGGCAGGTCCTGCGCACCGAGGTCCAAGTGGTTGGGCGGCGACGTGGCGACGGTCTGCGGAGCCGGAGTGGCGGGCGCCGCCGAGGTGGAGGCGCCGGCCGGGGCAAGGAAGACAAAGGGGAGGGACACAGCCAGCGCGGTGATGGCCGTACGGCTGTGCCGGGACGCGTACCTCGTGAGTACGCGTCCGGTAGTTTCGGAGCTCATTGTGGGGCCTCTTCAGGTTTGGGCTCAACAGGAGCTCTCAAGTTACTAGTCGGTAATTAACCTGTCGTGGCGGGCTGGTGAACTGCATCTTTCGGACGTAAATACTCCAAGCTGTCGGCTGTGGGGGGAGGATTCACCGGGCTGGACCGTTCCCCATGGCAGTTTCCCTGGCCTTCAGGGCCAGCGCGGCCAGTGACAGCATTGCCAGGCCTGCCCAGACGAGCGTTCCGCTCCAGATCTCGGGGGAGAAGCTGAGCGCACCGTCCCGGAGCGCCGCACCGGCGAAATAGGGTGCCCAAAAAACGACTGGGGAGAGGCCTGCCCCAGTCATCAACCTGCCGGGACGGTCCGGTGCCGGTCGCACCACCGCCCACACCACTCCCACCAGGACGGAGCCGGTGAGGGCCACCGGTAGCAGCCAGGCGTCCCGCAGTGCCACCATGACCTGCAGGGCTACAGAGGGGACCACCGTCATGGCAGCAGGGGATCACCGGATGCAGGCTCCACCGCAGCGACAACAGCAGGACGGGAACAAAGAGCACCACCGTGGAGACCAGGAAGGTCGCCAGCGAGATCATGATGCCCGCCGACGTCGGCCCCGTCACGGCCGTCGGCGTCCCGGCAGCGCTGCTGTATGTCTGAATGAGCCCGTGGCGGGCGAAGACCGCGAACTCCTGGAGGATGAAGGCCGCAACCATTCCGGCGAGCATGGCGCTGACGAATGCCGGCACCAGTCGGGGCCACGTCCTCCCGGGTGACTGCCACGCGGCCGAGAACGGTGCGGACAGGATAAGGAACCCGCCGGTGGCAAGCCCCAGATGGGAGGGACTGAACAGTGCGCTGATGTTCTGTTCGATGCCAAGCACGGAGTGCCAGGCAAAGTCCCCCACCCCCGAGGCCAGGAAAAGGGCCACCCCGGCCGCAGCAGAGCCGTAACCGGCGGGGACCGCTTCAAGCCACCGCGTTCCGGGAGGGTGCCGGCGCCACGTCAGGGACGCGATCCAGACGGCGCAGGCCGCGAAGCCTGAATACAGGATTGCGTGCCACGGGGTGAAGAACGTCTCGAGGTTGCGGAGGTTGTTATGGGCCCAGCCGTCGACACAGGTTCCAATGAGGAGCCAGACGCCGGCGGCCAGTGTGATGGCGTCCTCGAGGGCTGTGGTGGGGCGGCGAACTGCTGCCGGCGGAATCGCAAAGGTATGGGCTGCTGCGGCGTCCATAGCTCCAGAGTAGGTCCCGTGAACGTCCTGCGGGAGAGGAAGCGTTTGGCTACCTTGTGCGCCCCTTAGTTGCTGCTTAGGCGGAGCACGCGTTCCTGCGCCAGCACCGCGGTGCGGTTGGCTTTGTCTGCCGCCCGCGCCGCCTGCTTCGCTTCGGCAGAGGTCGCCACAAGCCGCTTGCGCGATCGCTCCAGGCTTTCTTCGGCGGCCTTGAGCCGGCTCCGAAGCTCAACCGTTTCCTGCTGCAGCTGCGCAATGTCCGCCCTTGCCTGCTCCTCCTGGTCCTGCAGTTCACCGGCCAGGCGTGTCGCCTCCTCTTCGGCAGCCCGGGCTTCGGCAAGGGCCGCCTTTGCCTTTTCCAGCGCCGGCGGCGAGGCTGGCCGGGGTGTCTGCCGCACTGCCTCAAGCCGGGGCCTGGTGGGCTTTGGCTGGGAGGTGCGTTCCGCCGTCGTCCGTGTCCTCGCCACTGCCTTTGCCTTCGGCGCGGAAAGGGGAGCATTCGCCGGGCGGGCGGACGTTGCCGGAGGAAGCAGCCCGGGGAGGGCCACCGCCCCCTCCAGGTCGACGTCGTTGACGCCGTCCGCGGACAGGACCTTCAGCAGCCGCCCGCTGCCCACTGCATTGGCTGCGCCCTCGTCCGCTGTCAGGGCCCGGAGGGTCTCCTCGACTTCGGAGGCCATTGCGTCACTGATGGAACGGCCCTGCTCCCGGGCAACAGACCGGGCGATGTCGACGGCGTCAGCCAGCATGGTGCGGCGCTCCCGGCCCAGTTCGCGCAGGTAGGGAGCGTCGAGTGACACCTGCGCGGCCCGCATGCGGGCCCCGAGGTCGCTGAGCCCGTCCAGTACGTCCGGCCGGTTCCGGGCAAGCATGTTCAGGGCCCATGCGGCTACGGACGGCTTGGGCAGGCCGCGGACTGTTGCGGCCAGGCCCTTGTCCTGGCGCGCAACCTCCTTGGCGGCGGTCGTTCGGGCCGCGACGAAGTCGTCCAGCGGCCCGGCGTAGAGCCGGTCCGCAATGTCCGCCAGGGCTGCGTCATCCATGCCGCCATCTTAGGTGCCGGGAGGGGCGGGCTTCTTAACGTTCCCCCGCCCGGACCGGGACAAGACGCACGCCACAACGTCCCGGCACACCACCCTGTTACTCGACCGCCGGGAGGGGTATGTTGCACGAATGGACGATTCATATCAGGTCATCGTGGTTGGCGGCGGTTTTGCCGGAAAGACGGCGGCTGAGGAGTTGGGCCGCAAGGGCGTCCGGGTGTTGCTGCTCGATGCCAACAATTACCAGCAGTTCCAGCCGCTCCTCTACCAAGTGGCCGCATCCCAGATCGGGGTTTCGGCGGTCACCCGGCCGCTCCGGTCCGAGTTCCGCAAGATCAACAACGTCCGCGTCCTGACGGCGGAGGTCACCGCCATCGATGCGGCCAACCGCACGGTCACCACCGCCGACGGCTCAAGTTACCGGTCCCGGGTCCTGGTCATCGCCACGGGGGCGGTGCCAAACTTCTTCAACACCCCCGGCGCCGATGAGCATGCCTACCCCCTGTACTCGGTGGCGGACGCAACGCGGCTCAGCGCCGCCATCACTGCCGTCATGGACGAGGCAGACCGGGAACCCTCGGTAAACGCCGACGTGATTGTGGTGGGCGGTGGCCCAACCGGGGTGGAGACCGCCGGCGCACTGGCAGAGAACGTTAAGTACCTTGTGCCGAAGTACTTCTCGCCCGGGCTGGCCGCCCGGTGCCACGTTCACCTGGTGGACATGGTTCCCAACGTGCTGGCTGCTTTCTCGGAAAAGTCGCAGGCGTACGCGCGGGACCGGCTGACAAAACTGGGTGTCCAGCTACATATGGGCACCGCGGTGGGGGACGTCCGGCCTGACGGGGTGACGCTCAAGGACGGGACTGTCATCCCTGGAAGGATCGTCGTGTGGGCCGGCGGCCTGCAGGCGGGGCGGATCATCACCGAGTCCGGGTTGAAGCAGGGCAGGGGTGGCAGGGTGGACGTGCAGCCAGACCTGACAGCCCCTGACCTCGAGGGTGTCTATGTCCTGGGCGACTCGGCGAACATCACCGACGCTGATGGGAACAAGCTGCCGCAGCTTGGGTCCGTGGCACAGCAGTCGGGCAAGTGGGCGGCACGCAACATCTATGCGGACCTTACCGGCGGCGTGCGGGAGCCTTTCCGCTACTGGGACAAGGGCTACATGGCGATGGTGGGACGCGGCGCAGCCGTGGCGGAACTCGGCCGCCGGCGCCTGCAACTGCAGGGCCCGCTGGCGTTCGTTTCGTGGCTGGCAGTGCATCTTGCCCTGTTGCCTGGCTTCCAGCAGAAAGTCCGGGCGCTGTTCTCCTGGGCCAATGGCTACGTAACCCACAGCCCTGCCCAAGTGGTGGTGGGCAGGCCGGACTAGCTACCTGCCCGCCCCCTCCTGCCTGCTCGGGCCTGTTTTCGCGCCGCCCGGGCGAACCGCCGTCGTTAGCTCTTCCCGAAACCAACCAGCCGGCCCGCCACAGTCCACCCGGATGCCTCATAGGGGCCGGCAGCGTCCGCCTCAACCACCATGTGCAGGTACTCGGCGCCGTGGAGAAAAGCCTCCTCTGCCATGGCGGCGAAGAGCCCGCGCTCAAACGTCTCCTTTTCCGGCCCTTCCGGGACTTCCGTGATGGCCACCGCGGCGAAGTCGTCCCGCACCTGGACACGCCCCCGGGCCACCGGGCTGTCAAAGACGGTGATTTCGACGGCGTCGTAGGTTTCCATGGGTGCCAGGGCCACCTGGGAGTTTTCCGGCAGTTGCACTCCCGTATTCAACTCCGCCGTGGGGGCCATGAGCAGAACCCTCTCTGACGCCCGGGCGAGACCATCGGGGGCCAGGTCCCCAGCATTTCCGGCGTCAGCGCAAAGCAGGGTCAGGCGCGCGCCCGCACCTGCTGCCTTGGCGGCAAGCTCCTCCGCATCACCACCTGCCCAGCCCGCCACATACTCCTGTCCTTGGGGCTCCTCTGCTGTGCCTCCCCCGACGACGAACCCGGCGTCCACAGCTTCTGCGGAGCGTCCGTGAAGGTCTGCCCAAGCGGGGACCCATCCGATGGCAGGGGTGTTGTGCTGTTCCGGCATGAACAATTCCTAACGTTCGGCTGCGGTCGGACCGCGGTCCAGCCGCCCGTTGCTGGGCAGGGCTTTCCTGTCAACGTATCGGATCAGCACGCAGCCCGCCACCAGCACAGGGGGTGCCGTCAGGGCAGGTGGGTGAAGGACATTCCGGCTGCCAGCAGCTTGTCTACCGCCTGCTTTACGCCTTCCGCCGTTCCACTGTTGGGATGGTTGCCGTGGCAGATGACCACGTCGCCTGGCCGGGCCTTTCCCACCTCTTTGGCGACGACGGCGGCTGGAAACGTTGCGCCGCCGTCGCCATTGATGCTGAAGCCTGCCGCTTTCACTCCCAGCGCGCCGAGGATGTCCACAGCGACGTCGTCCATGTAGGCGGTGCCCGGGCGGAAGTATCTGGGGCGCTTGCCCGTGATGCCGGCCAGGACGCCGTCATTCGGCATGATCTCGTCGTAGACCTCGCCGGCGTTCTTTGTGCCTGGGATTCCATAGGCGGTGTTGCCGGTGGTGGACAACGGCTTATGCGAGGTCCCGTGGTTGGCAACTTCGAAAAGTGGATCTGCCGCCAACTGCCGGGCCGTGGCGGGGTTGGCCGTGACCCACCGCGAGTTCAGGAAGAGCGTGGCCGGAACGTGACGCTGGCGCAGGGCATCGACGAGCGCCTGGTCATAGCCGCTGCCGCCGGAACCGCCGCAAAAGTCGAAGGTGAGGGCGATGCCCTGGGGGCCGGGCGGCAGCCGCGTCAGGACGCCGGGAGCCTCCAGGCCCCAGTAGTGGGGCTGGTGCTTCCCGTAGGTGTCGACGATCTGCGCGCGTGAAGGTACGGGCGGTGGCGTGGCAGGCGCGGGTGCAGGCTCGTCACCGTCGGGGCCTGTATCCATCACCGGGGAGGCGCCCGGGTCTGCCTCACCGCTGTCCCGGGCGCTGCCTTGCGTTTCCGGAGGCTTCGAACGGGACTGCAGGTCGGGAACGGCGGCCGACAATGTGAGCACTGCTGCCAGCAGGACCGTCCTGCGGCCGGGGCCCTTGCCGTCCTGGCCCAGGTGCCGGGGCGCGTTCGGTTCCACGGTCAAGCCCCCCGCCGGGGCCTGGCTGCGGCAGGGGTCCGGTCAGCTTCCGTGCAGCAACCGGAGGTGGCACATGCCGTACGGCGGCTGCCCGTCGGACAGGCAGTGGTGCAGGCCGTGGCGCCCGGAACGGCGGCCTGAAAGCGGGGAGTCACTCCGGGAGGATACCTTGGCGGCCTTGCCGTTTCCTGAATCTCGATGGATAGCCGGAGCGGCGGGCGTAATAATCAGTCGTCGCGGGCAAAAAGCCACCGTCTATCCCACGTGGATCCCGGGACGCCGACGGGGATCGGGTTCGTTCCGCCGGAGGATTTCGCGGACCACTGGGGGAGTATCGCCCTGACCCAGGAGCAAGTAGCGCATCAGGTGTGCCAGCGGGTTGCCTTCAGACCACTCGAAGTAGGCATGCGGAATCACACCTGTGGCATCGCGCAGTGCCAGCAGGATGGCTGCGATGGCATTGGGTGCGGCGGGACTCTGCACGCGGAGCACCCTGTGGTGCCCTACCTCGACGCCCCTGACGGCCAGCACCTTGCTGAATCCCGAGGGGTCGGTGACGTCAATCTCAAGGAAGATGACGTCGGCAGTCCAAGGGGTTGGGTTGCTGTCGTCCTGGTCTGCCGTCTTCTGGTCATATTCGGCGACGTCGCGCGCCTGCGGTTTGTTCGCTATCAGGGTCAGCCGTCCGTCGTAGTCCAGGGACTCCTTGATGAACCGGCGGGCAGCCGGATCGAATTCGATCCTGTCCACTCGGAGTTCGGTGGTCCTGCTGACCCTTGATACGAGTGACACGGTGATAATGCCGAGGATAAAGAAGCCGGAAATGGTGATGCCGTCCGGCTTTTCGAGCACATTGGCCGCCAGTGCATAGAGCATCACCAGTGTCAGCACGGTGAAGCCGGTTGCGGCTCCGCGGTGTTTCCTTTGGATCGCCGAGATCGTCACCGCTATGGCTCCGGAAACCATCATCACAAGGATTCCTGTTGCGTAGGCGCCGGCCTGGGCGTTGACGTCCGCCTTGAACCCCACGGTGATCAGGATGCTGACCGTGGTGTAGACGAGCACAACAGGCCGGACTGCGCGCGACCATTCGGGTGCCATGCCATAGGACGGAAGATAGCGCGGGACGATGTTGATCAGCCCAGCCATCGCCGACGCCCCCGCGAACCAGAGGATAAGGATGCTGCTGATGTCATACACGGAGCCGAAACCGCTGCCCAGGCGTTCGTGGGCCAGATATGCGAGGGCACGGCCATTGGCCGGCCCGCCCGGCTGGAATGCTTCGCTGGGAATAAGGACGGTGGTCACGAAACTGCTGCCGATCAGGTAGACGCTCATGATCAGTGCCGCAGTGGTCAGCAGCTTGCGGGTGTTTCGGATCCGCCCCCGCAGCTTCTCTTCACTCGTGGCGCCTGTGGAGGCGATCAAGGGCATCATGCTGACCCCTGTTTCGAAACCCGAGAGCCCCAGGACCAGCAGGGGAAAGGCCAGCAGCGCAGGTCCTGCAATGCCGCCCGAACCGGTTCCCTGGGCGGCCAACGCCCCGCTCCATGAATTCAGCAGCGCGGGATCGGCGACGATGTCAGCGATGCCTGAACCGATAACGACGCCGTTCAGCAGCAGGAAGACCCCGACAAGCGGTATAGCGACGGCGACAGCCTCGGAGAAGCCCAGCAGGAACACTCCGCCAAGGATCACCAGCAGCAGCACGGTTATGGGTACGGCCTGGCCCTTGAGGGCGGGCGGAAGGAAGGGATTTTCGAGCAGGTGGACGGTGGCATCGGCTGCGGAAAGCGTGATGGTGATGATCCAGGATGTGGCTACGAACCCGAGCAGCACCAGGACAAAGATCTTGCCCCGCCAGAAGGGCAGCAGCTTTTCAAGCATGGCCACTGAGCCCTGCCCATGGGGGCTTTCAGCGGCCACCCTGCGATACATGGGCAGCATGCCCAAAAGAGTCAGCGCGACAATCAGCAGTGTCGCCAGCGGAGACAGCGCACCCGCAGCAAGAGCGGCGATTCCGGGCAGGTAGGACAATGTAGAGAAGTAGTCAACGCCGGTCAGGCACATAACCTTCCACCAGCTTTGCTGTCCCTCTTCCCGCTCAGGGGCTTCGAGGCCTTCAGGTTGGTGGACGCGGTTTTCAAGCAGCCAACGGACGAGGGGCCCGTGGGGCGTGGCATCGTGCGAGGGGCGGGGAACGCTTTCGGGTACGGAGTGCTGGATAGATGCAGTCATGGAACATCTCCCCTCTGCTGGTCCCGGCATAAGCGGCAGCCTTCATGGGGTGGCCCCTGCCCGTAACCGGCGAGATTAGCACCGGCATGGGACGGGGCGGGAAGGAGCGGGATAATCTTGACGCTTTCTTAACGCCGGGCCTTTGCATGGCCACCCTGCAGCCGGTTGTCCGCGGAGGTCCGGCCGGAGATTGAGACTTAAGGCCCTGTGCCCTCCAGCAGGTCCGGCGTTTACTAGTGGGTTGGGGCGGGCGGAGTGCCCGCCGCAGAGCCTGGGGCTCTGCTCGTTAGATCAGGGAGACAGCAGCCGGCCATGAATCTCAAAGACCGTTGGAGCCGCCTCGACCCCGCCACCAGGAAGTGGTTGACCGACAACCCGGGATGCCAGATCCTGCCGAGGACGATTGTCGCGGTAATTTCCAAGGAAACCGGGGAGAACTTAGCAACGGGGCAGCACGGTGAAGCAGCCATATCCCGCGAGGACCAGGCGTTTATCCGGTCCAAAGCGGACGGTGTACCAGGAGCCCAGGCAGACCATTAACCAGCGAAAAACCCCGGAAACCCCTGAAACCAGGGGCTGTCCGGGGTTTATCCCGAGCTTCCTATCAGAATCGAACTGATGACCTTTTCATTACGAGTGAAACGCTCTACCGACTGAGCTAAGGAAGCACCGCACAAAATCCCCGGCAGAACCGGGCGCCTCATGCAAGAGTCAACTGTAATAGAGTCTCCTCGCCCCGGTCAAAATGGGGCGTGCGGCGGCTGCCGGGGCGGTCAACAGACCGTATTGTCGGCCGGCACCTTGCCGCCCACCAGGTAGTTGTCCACCGAATCCTCCAAGCAGCTGTTGGCACGGCCGTAGGCGGTGTGTCCTTCACCCCTCCACGTCAGCAGGGAGGCGTTGCCCAGCTGCTTGCGCAGTGAGGCTGCCCAGTCAACGGGGGTTGCGGGGTCGCCCGTGGTCCCGATGACCACGATGGGGGAGCCACCGCTGTATTCCACAGGTGCCGGGGTGCGGAGGTTCTTGTAGGGCCAATCCGCACAGGTGGTCCCGCCGTAGGCAAAGAAGTAGCCGAGGGTGGGGGAGTCCTGCTCCAACCGCTTCTCTTCGGCGCGCATGCCTGCGGCATCCGACACCATGGGGTAGTCCAGGCAGTTGATCGCGTTGAAGGCGAACGTTGAATTGGAGGTGTACTTTCCGTCGGAGCCGCGGTCCGCGCCCAGGTCGGCCAGCCGGAGCATGAGGCTCACGTCTCCGGACAACGCCGCCTCCAGCGCCTGCGTGAGGGCCGGCCAGCTTTGGTCGTTGTAGAGCGGGGTGATGAGGCCGCTGACGAACATGGTGGCATTGACCAGGCGGCCGTCCTTGGCCGTGCGGGGAGTCTGCTGCACAGCGTTGATCAGGTCCCGGATCTGCTGAACTCCGGAATCGACATCACGGCTCAGGGGGCACTTGCCCTGCTTCTGGCAACTGGCAACGTAGCTGTGGAGCGCTTTTTCGAAGGCCCGGGCCTGGCCGCTGGTCAGGTCCTCATTGCTGATGGACGGGTCCAAAGCCCCGTCGAGGACCATGCGGCCCACGTTGTCCGGGAAGAGTGAGGCGTAGGTGGAGCCCAGGAACGTGCCGTAGGAGTAGCCAAGGTAGTTCAGCTTGGTGTCGTTCACCACGGCCCGGAGTACGTCCAGGTCCTTGGCGGCGCTGACGGTGTCGATGTGGCCAAGGACCGGGCCGGTTTGCGCCGCGCACTGGTCAGCGATCGCCTTGTTGTCGGCCAGCGCCGCGGCCAGTCCGGCGTCGGTTTCGAGGGCATAGACCTTGGCCCGGGCCGCGTCACGTTCTGCGTCGGTCATGCAGGTTACGGGAGCGGAGCGCTTGACGCCGCGCGGATCAAAGCCGACGAGGTCGTAGGCGTTGCGTACGCCGGCTGAAAAGTGGGTTGCGGCTGCGTCCTTGATGAAGTCGTAGCCGGAAGCGCCCGGGCCGCCGGGGTTGACCAGGAGGCTGCCGGTTTTCTTGCCGGTGCTGGACGCCCGCAAAGCGGCAAGCTGGATGGTGTCGCCGCCAGGATTGGCATAGTCCAGGGGGACGGTCACCTTGGCACATTGGAATTCCCCTTCGCAGGGCTGCCATACGACTTCCTGGGAGTAGAACTTTTCCAGGCCCGCGGGGGCGGACGCCACGATCGAGGGGTCGGCCTTGGCAGTAGCCGCCTCCGGGGGGTTCTTGTCGCCGCTGTTGAGGAGACTGCACGAGGCCAGGACCACGGCCAGGGCCATTGCTCCCGCGGCTCGGACTGCAACCGCCAGGGACCTGTGGCGTGCGGACAGGGGGCGGGCAGTCATCGGGTCTCCTTGGAGGGCTGGATCAGGCTGGCCGCCATGGACTCGATGGTCAGAAGCGGGGCAACGTTGGTTGTGGTGATGCGTTCGCGGGCTTTGTTGATGGCGTCCATGCGGGCCAGGGTGATCTCAGGAGTGCTGCGGGCGGCGAACTCTTCCAGCTCGCTCCTCAGCTCAACGTTGACCAGTTCCACGGCGTTCCCGAGTTGGATGATCAGCACATCGCGGTAGAAGGAAAGTAAATCGGTGAGCGTACGGTCCAGGGAGTCCGTGATGGATCTCTTGGCCCGCCGTTTCTGGTCGTCTTCGAGCTGTTTCAGCTGGCTGCGCATGGTCGGGGGCAGGGCTCCCGATTCGGGCGCTCCCAACGTTGCAAAGAGGGAGGCCTTCTCCGCTGCATCCCGCTCCTCGTTGGAGCTGTTGGCCTCGGCGGTGGCGATCTTCACCAGCTTGTCCGCCATCATGACCGCGGCTGTGACGCCGCGGAGGCCGAGCGGAAAACGGACCGTTTCCAGCCGGCGTTCCCTTGCCGCTGGATCCCTGGCCAGCCGGCGGGCAATGCCTACATGGCTCTGCGCTACCCGGGCTGCCTGCTCCGCAAGGGCAGGGTCCACACCGTCACGCCGCACCAGCAGGGCTGCAACGTCCGAGGCCGGCGGCAGCCGTAAAGCGACGCTACGGCAGCGGGAGCGGATGGTGACCAGGACGTCGGCGGGGGACGGCGCGCAAAGCATCCAGACAGTCCGCGGCGTGGGTTCCTCGATGGCTTTGAGCAGTACGTTGGTGGTCCGCTCGGCCATGCGGTCGGCGTCCTCCACGACGATGATCCGCCAGCGCCCTGACGATGGCCGGTTACCTGCCGCCGCCACCAGTTCCCGGGCCTCATCGATGGTGATGGTGACCTTTTCGGTGCGCACGAACGTCACATCCGAATGGGTTTCACCCAGGATCGTGTGGCACGCCTGGCACTGCCCGCAGCCACGGAGGCCGACGTCCTCCTGGTCGCAGTTCAGTGCGGCGGCGAAGGCCTTGGCGGCGTTCGAGCGGCCGGAACCCGGCGGCCCCGTGAACAGCCAAGCGTGCGTCAGGCTTTCGCCGCTTGCGGCCTGGCGCAGTTGTTCGACGACGGCGGGCTGGCCCTGGAGGTCATCCCAGACGGTCACGCGCCACCGCCGTCGCTCGCTGCAGGTACCGCCCCTTGCGGTGCGTGGGCATGCGCTGCAAGGGGCGGCGCATCAAGCAAGGTTTCCACGCGGGCCAGGATCTGCGCAGCCAGGTCGTCGACGGGGAGGTGGGCAGGGAGGACCAGGTACGACGCGGGGTGGCCCGCCGCGAGGTCCAGGAAGGCGTCCCGGATCCGCGTGTGGAACTCGTCAGCTTCGGATTCAAGTCGGTCTTCGGCTGCCTGGTCTGCAGTGCGGCGCCGCCGGCCAAGCTTGGGGTCAACATCCAGGAGGACCGTAAGGTGTGGCTGCAGGCCTGAGGTGGCCCACTCGTTGAGGGACTGGACGGCGTCCTGGCCGAGTTTGCGGCCGGCCCCCTGGTATGCCACCGAAGAGTCGATGTAGCGGTCGGTCAGCACAATCTCGCCACGGCCAAGTGCCGGGCGGATAACCTGTGCGGCGTGGGCGGCGCGGGAAGCCGCGAAAATGAGGGCTTCCGTATGGGCGTCAATCTCGCCGTTGCCGTGATCCAGTACCAGCGAGCGCAGCTTTTCCCCAATGGGCGTGCCGCCGGGTTCACGGGTGCGCAGCACCGTGTGGCCCCGGGACTCCAGCGCGGCGGCAAGGCGGGCCGCCTGGGTGGACTTGCCGGCGCCATCGCCACCTTCGAACGCGATGAATAATCCGGCCTTCTGTTTGTTCACATCTTAAGCCTACCGAGGCATGCGGACATTTCCGGCTTCCACCCTGGGCCTGTGCAGGACAGGTGGAGGGGTCGCCATCCACAAAACGTCACTGCTTTGACGTTGGATCAAACAGGAACAGTACGCTTTTCACCATGAGTCTTTCCGAGCACCAAGCCGCGTCCCTGTCACCCGAGACCGTGGTGGTGGCGGCCGGGCGGCCGCCGCGGGAAAGGGACCAGCCGGTCAATCCTCCCATCACCCTTTCCTCCACCTATTTCGGCACGGGCCCCCTTGGTGATGGTGACCGGGGGTATGGCCGCTATTCCAACCCCACCTGGGACCCCTTCGAGGAGGCCTTGGGCCAGCTGGAAGGATCCGAGTTGCCCGGCCTGCTGTACGCATCGGGCCTCGCCGCGGTCAGTTCTGCGTTGTCGCTGATCCCCGCAGGGGGAGTCCTGGTTATGCCCAACCACAGCTACTCCGGCTCGCTGGTGATGGCCTCCGAACTCGCCCAAAAGGGCTTCATCGAGCTCCGGACCGTGGATATTGCCGATACGGATGCCGTTAAAGCAGCACTGGCCCCTAAGGGACCGTCCGCGAAGGCAGCGGCCATGCTGTGGCTCGAAAGCCCCACCAACCCCATGCTCGGAATTGCCGACATGTCCGCCGTTGCAGAGGCCGCCCATGCCGCCGGCGCAATCGTCGTTACGGACAACACTTTCTCCACCCCCTTGGTGCAGCAGCCCCTGTCGCTGGGATCCGACGTCGTCCTCCACTCGGTGACCAAGTACCTGGCCGGGCATTCCGACGTTGTCCTCGGCGCGCTCGTCACCTCCAACCCGGACATCCGCGCCGCGCTCCTCCACCACCGGATCATCCACGGTGCTATTGCCGGACCCTTTGAAGCATGGCTGGCCCTGCGCGGCCTTCGGACCCTTGCGTTGCGCGTCGAGCGGTCCCAGGAGTCATCCATGGTCCTGGCGGAACGCCTTGCGGCGCACCCCGCCATCGAATCGATCCGCTTCCCCGGCCTCAGCACCGACCCCGGGCACGTCCGCGCCAAGGAGCAGATGAAGGGGTTCGGCTCCATCATCTGTATCCAGGTGGCGCCATCCGCAGGACTCAGCGGCGCCGACGCCGCTGACAAACTCGTGCAGGCACTGGAACTCTGGCTGCCTGCCACGTCCCTGGGCGGGGTGGAATCCCTCATCGAGCGCCGGCGCCGGCACTTGGCCGAACCCACCAGCGTGCCTGAGAACCTGGTGCGCCTTAGCGTAGGGGTGGAAAACGTTGAGGACCTCTGGGCTGACCTTAAGCAGGCGCTGGACACGCTGGGCGGCTAGGCTGGGTTTGTGGACGGTCGAATAATCATCGCGCTCGTAGAGCAGGCAGTGTTCTTCATCCTTGGCCTGGTGGCCTTGGGGCTTGAGCTGTGGGCGTTTGTGGACTGCCTCCGCCACCGGCCCAACGCCTTCGAAGCTACCGGAAAGCGGACCAAAACCTTCTGGCTTGCCCTCACCGGCGGTGCCACCGCCGTGGGCCTGATCTCGCTGCTGGGCGCCGGTGGAGGCATCTTCAGCACCCTCGGCCTGTTCGGGCTGGCCGCTGTCGTGGCAGCCTCCGTCTACCTGGCCGACGTCCGGCCTGCAGTGAAAGACGCCGGCCGGGGCGGCAGCCGCAACATGGGCCCCTACGGCCCCTGGTGATCCCACCGGCGCCGGCCCATTCAACGGCTGACCGCATGATGTAAGGGCATCACTGCCTCCCAATCCACCGTCAGCTCACCCAGCCGCCACCTGGCCGGCCCGTCCTGGACCGGCCAGCCCGCTGCGCGCAGGCTCCGGCACATGCCTACCCAGCGCTGCCGGTTACCAAATGAGGCCAGCGCCGCGCTCTCAAGCCACGCCCGGTCCATTGCCTGCATGAGAGCGTGCACCGGTTCACCGGGGACATTGCGGTGGATCAGGGCTTTGGGCAGCCGCTCGGCCACGTCGGATGGCAGGTCGAAGCTCCCAAAACGGACCGAGACGCTGAGGGACAGGGGGCGGTCCCGGTCCAGAGCCACCCACGTCACGCGGCGCCCAATCTCGTCACACGTGCCGTCGACGAACAGGCCGTCCGGAGCCAGTCGTTCCTGCACCAGCCGCCAAATGCCCGGGACGTCAGCTTCCTCGTACTGCCGCAGGACGTTGAACGCCCGGACCAGGACAGGGCGCCCGGAAACAGGCAGCTCAAAGCCGCCGACGTGGAACGTCAGTCCGGGACGCTGCAGCGGAAGCGCCGCCCGGACGCGCTCCGGCTCGATCTCGATCCCGCAGACGCGTACGTCGGGCCGGATCACGGCCAGCCTTTCATGAAGTTCGAGGGCGGTGGCCGGCGTTGCGCCATAGCCCAGGTCCACCACGAGCGGCTCGGGTGCCCTCCTCAGCCGCCACGCCTGCGGTCCTGCCAGCCAGCGGTCCAGCCGGCGCATCCGGTTGGGGTTGGTGGTGCCGCGGGTGACGTTGCCCACCGGCCGCCCCTGCCTGGCGGCGGAGGACCTGCGGGAAAGTTGCGGGGCATTGACCCGTTCAGCCTTTTGAACCACCGCACAACCCTATCTTCGCCGGCCGAGGTTTGTGAGCGCGGTTGCGGGCCGGCCTTGTAACGCTGGGCGGGCGGCAACACTGCTCGGCTAGGATGAAAATCATGACTTACAAGCTGATTCTGCTGCGCCACGGCCACAGCGAATGGAACGCCAAGAACCTGTTCACCGGCTGGGTGGACGTTGACCTGAACGACCAGGGCCGTGCGGAAGCAGCGCGCGGAGGTGAGCTGCTGGTGGAGAACAACATCCTCCCTGACATCCTCTACACCTCCCTGCTGAAGCGGGCCATCAACACGGCCAACATCGCACTGGACAAGGCCGACCGCGGCTGGATCCCCGTCAAGCGCGACTGGCGCCTGAACGAACGCCACTATGGCGCGCTGCAGGGCAAGGACAAAGCCCAGACCCTGGCCGAGTTCGGTGAAGATCAGTTCATGGAATGGCGCCGCTCCTACGACACCCCGCCGCCGCCCCTGTCCGATGACTCCGAGTTCTCGCAGGCCCACGATCCCCGCTACGCGGACCTGGGCGACGCCCTCCCGCGCACCGAGTGCCTGAAAGACGTCCTGGTGCGGCTCCTGCCCTACTGGGAATCGGACATCAAGGAAGACCTCAAGGCCGGCAAGACCGTCCTGGTCACCGCGCACGGCAACTCGCTGCGCGCACTGGTCAAGCACCTGGACGGCATCAGCGATGAGGCCATCGCCGGGCTGAACATCCCCACGGGCATCCCGCTGGTGTACGAACTGGACGAAAACTTCCAGCCGATCAAGCCCGGCGGCACCTACCTCGATCCCGAGGCCGCCGAGCAGGCCATCCTGGCTGTCGCCAACCAGGGCAAAAAGTAAGACTTCGCGGTTCTTCGCCGGGTGCTCGGTCGTTCCTCCCTTAGGCGCACTCCGGCCGAAGAACGCGCTGCGTCAAAGGTGAAACGACGACGGCGGCTGGTCACCTCAGGTGACCAGCCGCCGTCGTCGTTCTACTGGGCTTAGCTGTGCTCGGTGGCGTTCGGCTGCCAGGCGCCCGTGACCAGGTAGGTCACCTTCTGGGCAACGGAAACTCCGTGGTCAGCGAACCGCTCAAAGTAACGGCTGGCCAGGGCCACGTCCACGGTGGTGGCGGGGGAGCCTGACCAATCGGGCGCCGCGATGGCCTTGAAGACGCTCAAGTGCAAATCGTTGATGGCGGTGTTGGCCTTGAGGATGTCCCGGGCCACCTCAAGGTCACGGCTCTCCAGGAGGACGGTCAGCTTGTCAGCGATTTCCTGGTCCAGTTCGGCCATTCGGTTGAACGTGTCCGTCATGGATTCCGGAATAACCGTGGAGGGGTACCGGAGACGGGCCAGCTGGGCGATGTGGCGGGCCAGGTCGCCCATGCGCTCGAGGGAGGCGCTCATCCGGAGGGAACCTACGATCATGCGCAGGTCACTGGCGACTGGACCCTGCAGCGCCAGAATGTCGATTGCCCGCTCATCCAGGCTGTTCTGCAGGAAGTCAATGCGCGCATCCGCTGCGATGACGTCCTGGGCGAGGTCCACGTCCGCTACCTGGAAGGAGGTAGTGGCCTTGGCCATCGCTTCGCTGACCAGCCGGGAAATCTCCACCAGCTGGTCACCGACCTGGGTGAGCTCTTCCTGAAAAACCTTACGCACGTAGGCGTCCTTTCCTTGGAACTCCCGCCGGCCGCTCCAGGGCAGCAGGAATCGTGTCGCCGTTGGGCGCTCTAACCAGCAACTCTGGCATCGTCCGGTGAACGATTATGCCCACACAGATGAACGTTAGTTGAACCGTTTGCCGGATGGCTCCGAAGACGGCGGACGGCTCCAGGCAAGAGCATAAAGTGGAGCTGTGGATCCTATGCTCATTGGTCTGGTCGCCGGCCTTATCGGCCTGGCGCTTGGCACGTTCGGCGTGCTTGCCTACCGGGTCAGCGAGAAGCAGCGTGAGCTGCTGGACGTCGAACCCGAGGAGCCTGCGCTGCCGGCCGGTGCAGCGGAGGTGCTTGCCGTCGTCGGACGTGCCTTTGTGGTGCTGGACGACGTGGATGGTGTGGTCCGTGCCAGCCCCGCAGCCTACGCCTACGGCCTGGTCCGAGGGCATACTGTGGTCCACAAGGAACTCCTGGACATGACGGCAGGGGTCCGGCGGGACGGCGTCATCCTGGAAAAGCAACTGGAGCTTCCGCGGGGACCGCTGGGGCAGGGGACCATCATCGTCCAGGTCCGGGCAGCCATGCTGGGCGAGGAATACATCCTCCTCCTCGCTGATGACCGCACTGAGATCACCCGGACCGAAGAGATCCGCAACGACTTCGTCGCCAACGTGTCGCACGAACTGAAAACCCCGGTGGGCGCCATCTCGCTGCTGGCCGAGGCACTCGAATCCTCCGCCGATGACGAGGAAGCCGTCCGGCGCTTCGCCAAGCGCATGCACAAGGAATCGGCCAGGCTGGCCGCCCTGGTCCAGGACATCATCGAACTTTCCCGCCTGCAGGGCGCCAGCGTGATCCAGCAGGGCGGACCCGTGGACATTAACTCGGTTATTGCCGAGGCCGTGGATCGGTCACAGCTTCCCGCGGAGAGCAAGAACATCAGCATCGTGGTGGGCGGACGAACCAACGGCAAGGTGTTCGGCGACCAGGACCTCCTGGTAACGGCCCTGCGGAACCTCATTGACAACGCCATCCGCTATTCACCCCCCAACACCCGGGTCGGCATCGGCGTGCGTTCCAGGGAAGGCCTGGTCTCGATTTCCGTGACCGACCAGGGGGAGGGGCTCAGCCCCGAGGAGCAGGAGCGCGTCTTCGAGCGCTTCTACCGGGTGGACGCGGCACGGTCCCGCCAGACCGGCGGTACAGGCCTGGGCCTGAGCATCGTCAAGCACGTGGCCTCCAACCATGGCGGTGAAGTGACGCTGTGGTCCCAGCCCGGGCAGGGATCCACCTTTACCCTCCGGCTGCCCGAAATGGAAGGGCAGGAGGGCGACGGCGGTCCTTCAGTTCCGGGAGCGCCGGCAGTGTTGGCGGCGCAGGTGCGGGAGACACCCGGGCAACCAACTCTGACCCAAGTACCCCGCGCCGCCGGCGCACCAGAACCGGGCGCTACAGAACAAGGAGCCAACGCTTGAGCAGGATTTTGATTGTGGAGGATGAGGAATCGTTCAGCGATCCCTTGTCCTATTTGCTGGGTAAAGAAGGGTTCGAGGTGGAGGTGGTGGACAACGGACTGGACGCCATCACCGAATTCGACCGCAACGGCGCCGACCTGGTGCTGCTCGACCTGCAGCTTCCGGGCCTCTCCGGCACCGAGGTGTGCCGCCAGCTGCGACAGCGCTCCAGCGTCCCCGTGATTATGCTGACCGCAAAGGACTCCGAGATCGACAAGGTAGTGGGCCTGGAGCTTGGCGCAGATGACTACGTGACCAAGCCGTACTCGTCCCGCGAACTGGTGGCCCGGGTCAGGGCCGTGCTGCGGCGCCAGGGTGAGCCGGAAGAGCTGATCTCGTCCACGGTCCAGGCCGGACCTGTCCGCATGGATATCGAGCGGCATGTGGTGAGCGTGGGGGGCGAGCAGGTCCTGCTTCCGCTGAAGGAATTCGAACTCCTGGAGATGCTCCTGCGCAACTCGGGCAGGGTTCTGACCCGGGGCCAGTTGATCGACCGCGTGTGGGGCTCCGACTATGTGGGCGACACCAAGACCCTGGATGTCCACGTGAAGCGGCTCCGCGGCAAGATCGAGCCCGATCCCTCCGCCCCGCGCTACCTGGTGACTGTCCGCGGCCTCGGTTACAAGTTCGAACCCTAAACGGGACGGACAGCGGCACAACAAAAGGGAGGAGCCCAGTGGGCTCCTCCCTTTTGTTGTGTTTGTTGGCCTCCGGGCCCGGTGACCGCTTAGCGGCTGGTGGCGGTTGCCGTTGCGCTCGGAGTGGCGCTGGCGGACGAGCTTGCCCCTGCCGATGTGCTGGCGGAGGAGCTGGCGCTGGCTGACGAGCTTGCGCTGGCTGAAGAGGAAGACGTCGCCGAGGAGCTCGGGGTGGGGACGTAGTTCTTGTACTCCTGGAGGGTGGCGTCCAGGACCGGAACCTTCACCGTGTTGCTGACGTTGGTGCCGTTTTCGCTGATCTTGACGTCCACCAGGGAGCCGGGCTTGCCGCCGGTGGTGCTCAAGATGGCGGGATCAGACTTCTCGTTGAGCAGGGTGTAGGAGTTGGCTTTTACCGGAACCTCTGTCTGCGACCCCTTGGCGCCGTTGACCGTGAGCTTCACGTCCTTGGAGGAAGAGTTGTAGACGGCGCCGATAAGGCGGCCGGGCTCGTTTTCGCCCGTGGAGACGATGAGGATGTTCCGCAGCTGCAGGGGACCGAGGTCTGCGCGGATGCCGTCCGAGGCGGAGTACTGATGGCTGGTCTGCTGGGGCGTGATGTAACCGCAGCCCGCGGTCAGCAGGCTGGCGCCAAGGGCAGCAGCCGTCAGTGCCAGTTTGCCGCGCTGGGCCCGGTTCATCGCAGTGGAACGCACGTCACGTACTCCTCAAGAAATTTGAAGTCTTTTTCAGCCATAGCCTATCCGCAAAGAGGGTCAAACGAGGATTCGGCCGTGTCACAACCCCTATGGGAACGCTCACTTGATGCACTAATCTGCGCATTCGTCAAGAGGGTGGACGAGGTTGATTGGGCCGCTTTTCCGCGTATTTTCGCGGTTGCAGGCACTTTCCCCGGCCGGTCATATGCCTGAATCGTGATAAACTGGTCAGCGGGAAAGGGGAAATGTCCACATGGTATTTGAGGTCGGCGAGACAGTAGTTTACCCTCACCACGGTGCTGCGAAGATTGAAGAAATCAAGATGCGCACCATCAAGGGCGAAGAGAAGATGTATCTCAAGCTCAAGGTGGCCCAGGGTGATCTGACCATTGAAGTTCCAGCAGAGAACGTTGACCTTGTTGGGGTCCGGGACGTAGTGGGCAAGGAAGGCCTGGAGCACGTGTTCGATGTGCTCCGCGCCGAGTTCACCGAGGAGCCCACCAACTGGTCACGCAGGTACAAGGCAAACCTGGAGAAGCTTGCTTCCGGTGACGTCATCAAGGTGGCAGAGGTTGTTCGCGACCTGTGGCGCCGGGATCACGACCGGGGCCTTTCCGCAGGCGAGAAGCGAATGCTGGCCAAGGCCCGCCAGATTCTGATTTCAGAACTGGCGCTGGCTGAAAAGACCGACGAGGAGAAGGCTGCAAGCGTTCTCGACGAGGTCCTGGCTTCCTAAGAATTTAGCCCCGGCGCACGCAAGTGCCGCCGGGGCTTCTTTTTTTGGGCGCACCGGCGGTGCCCGCGCACCCGCCGGAAGTGCCGGCGTCGTAGGCTAGTCCGCATGAGTGAATCACCTCCGCGCCTGGTCACAGCCGTCATCCTGGTGGCCGCAGGTTCCGGGCAACGCCTCGGCTATGGCATGCCCAAGGCGGCCGTGCCGCTTGGCGGCGAGCCGATCCTGATGCATTCCCTGCGCGGCATCGTCGCGTCCGGGGTTGCCACGCAGGTGTGCGTCGCCTTGCCCGCGGGGGACCAGGGCCTGCGCCAGCTGTGCGACGACTTCCGCGGAGAACTCGCCGACGGCGGTCCCCTCCTGAGCCTTGTCGAAGGCGGGTCCACCAGGGCTGACTCCGTCCGGGCCGGCATCGCTGCCCTGATGGAGGGGATCGAGGCGGTGCTGGTGCACGATGCCGCGCGCGCACTGACACCTGAGTCGGTTTTCCACCGTGTGTCCGACGCGCTGGCCGCCGGTGCAGATGCCGTCATTCCCGCGCTTCCGGTCGTGGACACGGTCAAGACCGTAGCCGCCACCGCGGGGGAGGGCGCGGTTTTCGCCCCCGAGGTTGTTACCGGGACTGCCCGCCGCGAGGAACTGCGCGCGGTCCAGACGCCCCAGGGTTTCAGGATCGACACCCTGTTGCAGGGCCACCAGGCGGCACAGTCCTTGGACGAGGAACAGTCCGCGGCTGTCACCGATGACGCCATGCTGGTTGAAATGCTCGGCACTTCCGTCCACGTGGTCCGCGGATCAACGCAGTCCCTCAAAATCACCACTCCGCTGGACCTGATCTTCGCCGAAGGCCTCCTGGAAGGCCCGCTCGGAGCCCGGTGGGTGGAAGGATGAGCCACGACATGGTCCTCCCGCGGACCGGCGTGGGAATCGACGTCCATGCCTACGCCCCCCACGACGCCCCACGCCCGCTCTGGCTGGGTGGCCTGCTCTGGCCCGGAGAACGCGGCCTCGCCGGGCACTCTGACGGTGATGCCGTGGCGCACGCTGCCGCGGACGCGCTGTTCTCCGCCGCCGGCATCGGGGACCTTGGCACGCACTTCGGCACGGACCGGCCCGAGTTTGCCGGCGCCTCCGGTGCCACCCTCCTGGCCGAGGCAGCCCGGATTGTCCGGGCAGCCGGCTTCGAGATCGGCAACGTTGCGGTGCAGTTCGTGGCTAACCGGCCCAAGTTCGGGCCCCGCCGGGAGGAATCCCAAAGAGTCCTCAGCGAAGCGGCGGGCGCGCATGTGGGGGTCACGGCAACCACCAGCGACGGCTTGGGCTTCACCGGACGTGGAGAGGGCATCTCCGCGGTAGCCACCGCCCTGGTGTACCCGCAGCAGTCCCAAGCCATCGGCTAGTCTGGAGCGGTGACCCTGCGCTTCTATGACACTGCCTCCGCCGAAGTCCGGAACTTCGTCCCCCTCATCGAGGGCAAGGCCAGCCTCTATTACTGCGGGGCCACCGTCCAGGGCATGCCGCACGTGGGCCACATCCGTTCCGCCATCGCTTTCGACCAGCTGACGCGCTGGCTGCAGTATCGGGGCCTGCGGGTCACCGTCGTCCGCAACGTGACGGACATCGATGACAAGATCCTGGCCAAGTCTGAGGCTTCCTTCGCGCCGGACTTCAGCCCGGAAGCGGGGGAGGTGCCCCGCGAAGAGTGGTGGGCGCTGGCGTACCGCTACGAGCGCGAATTCCTGAAGGCGTACGACACCCTCGGCGTTTCCCGCCCTACCTACGAACCTCGGGCCACCGGGCATATCCCCGAGATGCACGCCCTGATCCAGCAGCTGATCGACCGCGGCCATGCCTACCCTGCCCTTGACGATTCCGGTGACGTCTACTTCGACGTCCGCTCCTGGGGCCGGTATGGTGCGTTGACCCGGCAGAACATCGACGACATGCAGGCAGCGCCCGACGCCGATCCCCGCGGCAAGAAGGACCCCCGCGACTTTGCGCTGTGGAAGGGCTCCAAGGAAGGAGAGCCGGCCACCGCCAGCTGGGCCTCGCCCTGGGGCAAGGGCCGGCCGGGCTGGCATCTTGAGTGCTCCGCTATGGTCACCAAGTACCTCGGCACTGCTTTCGATATCCACGGCGGCGGCCTGGACCTGCGCTTCCCGCACCACGAAAACGAGATGGCGCAGTCGCAGGCGGCCGGCCATCCGTTTGCCAACTTCTGGATGCACAACGGGATGGTGACCTACCAGGGCGAGAAGATGTCCAAGTCCATCGGCAACACCATCAGCCCTGCCGAGATGCTGGAGCTGGCCCCGCCACGCGTGGTGCGGTACTACCTTGGCCAGGCGCATTACCGCTCGGTGCTGGATTACCGGCCCACCTCGCTGCAGGAGGCCGCGGCCGCCGTCGAACGCATAGACGGGTTCCTGGCCAAGGCCGCGGCACGGTTCGGCGGCGACGCCGGGATCGCCGATGGCAACCACGGCCCCTCCTCCGGAATCGACGCATTCTGCGAAGCCATGGACGACGACCTCAACGTTCCCCGCGCCCTGGCGGCGTTGCACGAGACGGTCCGGGCCGGCAACACTGCCCTGGCGGAAGGTGACGACGCCGCCGCACGGGATGCGATGCACGCGGTGGTCCTCATGACGGACGTCCTGGGCCTCAACGCCGTCGCCGGGTCCGCAGCCGTGAACACGCGGGAGGCCGAGGCGCTGGAGGTCCTCGTGGAAGCCCAACTGGCAGCGCGCGCAGCTGCCCGCGCCGAAAAGGACTGGGCGGCTTCCGATGCCATCCGGGACACCCTGAACCAGGCCGGCGTGGTGGTGGAGGACGGCCCGGATGGCGCCACCTGGAGCCTCAAGCGCGACTGAACCTGCCCAGCCCGGTTGAACCCCACTCACCGGCGGCCAGCCCCGATTTTTTTCGGGTCAGTAGACTGGTATGCAGACTCAGTCAGCACAATCAAGGGTGGAACATCATGGCCAACAATGGTCGCCGATCGGTGAAAGCGAAGAAGGGCCCAACCGTCGGAACCGGGGGCCACGGCCGCAAGGCCCTCGAAGGCAAGGGCCCCACGCCCAAGGCCGAGGACCGCGTCTACCACAAGGCCCACAAGGCACGGCAGCTCGCCGAACGGTCCGCCGCGAAGCGCGGTACCGGTGCCCGCAGCGCCGGCGCCGCCAAATCCGGCCCCAAGGGACGCGCCACCGAGGAAGTGGTCACCGGACGCAACTCGGTGGTTGAAGCCCTCCGCGCCGGCATCCCCGCCAAGGCACTGCACGTGGCCATCCGCATCGAGATGGACGACCGCGTCAAGGAATCCCTGAAGCTTGCCGCCGAACGCGGCATCCCGCTGATGGAGACCGGCAAGCCCGAGCTGGACCGGATGACGGATGACGCCGTCCACCAGGGCCTGGTGCTGCAGATCCCGCCCTACGAGTACCAGGACGCTTACGAACTGGCCGAAGAAACCGTGGAGAAGTGGAAGAAGGGGCACGTTGCCAACGCCCCGCTCTTCGTCGCCCTGGACGGCATCACTGACCCCCGGAACCTGGGCGCCATCATCCGATCCGTCTCCGCGTTCAGCGGCCACGGCGTCATCGTGCCCGAGCGCCGCTCCGTGGGCGTAACCGCCGCCGCATGGAAGACCAGCGCCGGCGCCGCAGTCCGCGTGCCCGTGGCCCGCGCCTCCAACCTGAACAACGCCCTGAAGCAGTTCAAGAACATGGGCATCTTCGTGCTGGGGCTCGACGGCGACGGCGACGTTTCGCTGCCGGACCTCACCCTGGCCACCGAACCGGTGTGCATCGTGGTGGGCTCGGAAGGAAAGGGCCTGAGCCGCCTGGTCCGGGAAAACTGCGACCAGATTGTCTCCATCCCCATCGATTCCGCCATGGAGTCGCTCAACGCCTCGATGGCCGTGGGCATCTCGCTGTACGAGGTCTCACGCCAGCGCGCCGCGGGATAGTTTCGGCGGGATAGTTTCTCCGGGACTTGATCCCGGGCAGGTTGCCGGCGCCGCAGGGGCGTCCGGGCTGGTCAAGTGCTGCTGACCGCTACTATTTAGGTGATGGTCATGCCGCTTTTCGACACAACATCCGCCATGGACGCCTCCACGGCTGTTCCGCTTGGGGTGAGCGTTCCGCGCGCGGATTCCGGCGGCACCCGCCACCACACGGGCGGACGGGCCAACGTTGCATGCTTCGCGCCGGCCGTCTCCAGCCTGGACATCGTCTACTGCCCTCCGGGCGGCCAGTGGCGGATCCAGACCCTGGCCAACATCACAAAAGGCGTCCACCACGGCATCGTTGAGGACATGCCCTACGGCTCGCGCTACGGCTTCCGTCCGTCATCGGACACCCGGCCGTTGCCGCCGGCCCTTATCCCGGGCAACGGGAACGGTTCGGGCAGGCAGCCCCTCCTGCTGGACCCGTACGGCAGGGGCATCGACCAGCGCGGCGGCGTCCTCACCAGTGTCCGCACCGCCACCGAGTTCGACTGGGGAACCGATGAACGCCTTAGTCTTCCCTGGCGCAACACCATCGTCTATGAAGCCCATGTGCGCGGCCAGAGCATGCTGCACCCGGATGTGCCGGAAAAACTGAGGGGCACCTACGCCGGCCTGGCGCATCCTGCCGTCGTCGAGCACCTCACCAGCCTGGGCATCACGTCTGTCCAGCTGCTGCCAGTCCACTTCCACATCGATGAGCCGCACCTGCAGGACCTGGGCCTCAGCAACTACTGGGGCTACAACACCGCTGCCTTTTTTGCCCCCCACCCGGGGTACGCCACCCATGCGGCACAGGAAGCCGGTGCCCAGGCTGTCCAGGACGAGTTCAAGGCCATGGTCAAGGCGCTGCACGCCGCCGGGCTGGAGGTCATCCTCGACGTCGTCTACAACCACACCGCGGAAGGCGGAGAGGACGGGCCGGTCCTAAGCTTTAAGGGCTTGGGGGAGGACACGTACTACCGGGTGGACGGCCACGGCAAGTTCGTCGATACCACCGGCTGCGGCAACTCGCTCAACTTTGCTGAACCACGGGTGGTCCAGCTGGTGACTGACTCGATGCGGTACTGGGTGGACGAGTTCCACATCGACGGCTTCCGCTTCGACCTGGCTGTCACGCTGTGCCGCAACGCGGCGAACGAATTCGACCCCAAGCACCCCTTCCTCACCGGCGTCGCCGCCGATCCCGTCCTGTCCGAGGTCAAGCTGATCGCCGAACCCTGGGACATTGGCTACGGCGGCTGGCAGACCGGCCAGTTCCCGCCCGGGTGGGTGGACTGGAACGACCACTTCCGGGACGCAGTGCGGACCTTTTGGCTGGCAGACAGGGCGGCGATCGATTCCGGCGGCCACGGCGGGACCATGGCCAAGCTGGCGGACGCCCTGTCCGGTTCCGCAGGCCTCTTCCAGGCCTCCGGCCGTTCGCGCCTGGCCTCGGTCAACTTTGTTACCGCCCACGACGGCTTCACCATGAACGACCTGGTGTCCTACGACCGCAAGCACAACGAGGACAACGGCGAAGAGAACAGGGACGGGCACGGGGACAACCGCAGCTACAACCACGGTGTGGAGGGCCCTACCGAGAACGGTGCGATCCTGGCCAAGCGGGCCCAGTCCAGGCGCAACCTGATGGCATCGCTGATGGTCTCGCTGGGGGTGCCCATGATTACTGCCGGAGACGAGCTGGCAAGGACGCAACAGGGCAACAACAACGCCTACTGCCAGGACAACCACATCACCTGGCTGGACTGGACGCTCTCGCCGGAGGCACACGAAATGCTGCGCAGCACCAAGCGGTACATCCGGTTGCGCAAAGAGTTCCTGGCCGCCCAGCCTCACGACTTCCCGGTCCGGGACGAGCAGTCCTATCTGTACTGGTTCGACCAGGACGGGCAGCCCATGTCCGCCGAACGCTGGAATGATCCGCAGCAACGTGTCATGCAGCTGCTGCTCGGCGATGACGGCGGCGACCTTGCTGGCCTTGTGGTGGTCAACGGCAGCGCCTCGGACGTGCAGGTCACCCTTCCGAACACAGGGAGGCCGGCCCCCAGCCTGTTCGAGCTTCGGCTGACTACCTCACCGCGCCACAAGGAGCGGCAGGGCATACAGGTGCCGTCGGGGGAAACGGACCTCGCGGAGGCCAACTCCATCAACATCTACCGCACGTAGCCAGAAACTACCCAGCCCCAGAACAACCAGGACAAGCCGGCAGGTACCCCGAATGCGCAACCGCTCCATCGTTCCCTTGCTCATCACCACCCTGGTGGTGCTGGCCATGGTGGCGTTCGGCGGGGCCGGGCTACTGGGCGGGCAGACGGAAAGTACGACGCCGGGAACGGTTTCCAGCCAGGCGTCCCCTCCGGGCGGCGCGGCTGCGTCCGGGGCGGCGAAGCAGTCTGCGCCCCACCGCGCTGCCAACCCGTCCAGCCTGCCCGAAATCAGGGAGTCCTCGCTCCCGGTCGAAGGCCGCAGGGTGCTGGCGCTGATCCGCGCGGGCGGCCCGTACCCGTACAGCCAGGATGACCAGGTCTTCGGCAACTTCGAGCGCGTCCTGCCAGCCAGGGACCGGGGCTACTACCGCGAATACACGGTCCCCACGCCCGGCGAAGGGGACCGGGGCGCCCGGCGCATCGTGGCAGGGAACGGCGGCGAGAAGTATTACACGGGGGACCACTACGCAACGTTCAAGTACATAGCGGAAGGCAGTTAGCACAACCATGAAAATCTTCTCCGGCGACACCTGGACCCTGGAAGAACTGCAGGAACAGGTTGCCGATGCCGGGCGCCGCAGCGTGGTGGTCCCGCCGGCGGACAGCAAGCGCGCGGTCCTGGAAACCTTCGGCGAGGTCCTGGGCTTTCCCGAACACTATGGCGTGAACCTCGATGCCCTGAACGACTCGCTCCACGACTTCGCCGACAGCATTACCGACAACGGCAATCCGCCCGTCACGGTGCTGTGGCAGGTGGCCGCCCCGTTCCGCAGCGACCGGTCGTTCGGCATCATCTGCGAAATCCTGCAGGATGCCGAACGGTACGCGGGCAAGGACCTTGCCGTCACGGCAGTGCTGCTCTGAATCAGACCTTGATGCCCTAACCCCGCGCCGCCAGCACTAGCCCTGCGGGCGCTCCTCGTGCGAAACATAGGTGTCCAGCAGTGCCGAGGCCCTGCCGCCGTCGTCCTCCTGCGCCAAGCCCTTCCGCATGCTTTCCGCCTTTTCCCGCCCTGCCGGGAAGGGCGGGAGAAGCGGGACTTCGGGGTCGGTCAGCACCTCGATCACCACGGGGCAGTCCGCGGCGAAGGCCTGGTCCCACGCCTCTGCAAGAAGCTCCGGATCCTCGACCCGGATGCCTTTGAGCCCCAGCAGGTCGGCGTAGCCGGCAAAGGGAAAATCGGGCAATTCCTGGCTCGCCGCAAACCGCGGCTCCGCCTCCGACTCGCGCTGTTCCCAGGTAACCTCGGTCAGCTCCCGGTTGTTGAAGACGCACACCACGAACCGCGGGTCCTGCCACTGGCGCCAGCGGTGCGCCACCGTGACCAGCTCGGCCACGCCCAGCATCTGCATCGCGCCGTCCCCGGCCAGGGCCAGCAACGGACGGTCAGGGTGCGCCAGCTTGGCAGCGATGCCGTACGGGATGGAGCAGCCCATGCTGGCGAGGGTCCCGGAGAGGTGGGCAGGGACACCCTGGGGGAGCGTCAGTTGGCGGGCGTACCAGTACACGCAGCTCCCGACGTCGACACTCACCAAGGCGTCTTCGGGAAGCCGGCCATTGAGCTCGCGCACCACACGTTCCGGGTTGACAGGGCTGGCGGGGACAGCGGCGCGGTCTGCAGCCAGGATGCGCCAACGGCTGACTTCTTCCTCCACCTCGGAGCGCCACGGGGTCCGCGGACGGTGTTCCAGCCGTTGGTTGAGGGCGTCAAGGGCTGAAGCGGCGTCGCCTGCCAGGCCCACCTCCACGGGGTAGCGGTTGCCGATCTTCTTTTCGTCGATGTCGATCTGGACGGTACGGGCCGCACCGGGCGGCGGATAGAACTCGGTCCAGGGATCGTTGGAGCCCACAATCAGGAGGGCGTCGCAGGTGCCCAGCAGGTGCGCGCTGGCCGTGGTGCCGAGGTGTCCCATGGTTCCCACCGCGATGGGCAGGGTCTCATCCACGTAGGGCTTGCCCAGCAGGCTGGTGGCGATTCCAGCGCCAAGCTTCTCGGCAATCGCCACTACTTCCTCGCGCGCGTGCCTTGCTCCCTGGCCCACCAGGAGCGCCACCCGTTCCGCCGAGTTGAGCAGGACGGCCGCGGCTGCAAGGTCCTCTTCGCGCGGCGTCTTGGCTGCGGCGCTCCAGGACGGGGCGGTGACCACGATGCCGTGCTGCTGTTCAAGCTCCGGCGCCGGCTCGGACTGAACGTCGTGCGGGATGATCACCACGCAGGGGGAGGAGGTGGCCTTCGCCGTCCGGAAGGCCCGGTCCAGCACCATGGGCACCTGCTCCGCCGTGCTGACCTGCTGCACGAACTGGGAAGCAACGTCCTTGAACAGCGCCATGAGGTCGATTTCCTGCATGTAGGCAGAACCCAGCACGGTGCGGCTTTGCTGCCCCACGACGGCCACCACCGGCACGCCGTCCAGCTTGGCGTCGTACAGCCCGTTGAGCAGGTGGACGGCGCCGGGGCCTTGGGTGGAGGTGACCACTCCTACGCCGCCGGTGTATTTTGCATGGCCCACGGCCATGAACGCCGCGGACTCCTCATGCCGCGCCTGGACAAACTCAACCCGGCCCTCGGTGCGGCGCAGGGCGCCCATGAACCCGTTGATGCCGTCGCCGCTGTAGCCGAAGACCCGGTCCACACCCCACGTGGTGAGGCGCTCCACAATTACATCGGCCACCGTACGTTCGGTCATTGGTCCTCCTGGGTCGGGTTCCTGGCCTGCCTGCCAGGAACCGTACCCATCAGACCCGGAGGCTAAGCGTTGACGATCAGTCCCAGCTCGGCCTTGGATGCCAGTGCTTCGTGCCGCGGCAGGACCCGTACGGTGTAGCCGAACGGCCCCGAGCGGTCAATCACCAGGGAACCGCTGAACAGATGGCGGCCGTTGCCCAGGTCCTCCTTCACCTGCATCTCCATCATGGTGATGTCCGCCAGGGTGTCATTCTCTTCCGCCCGCCCGTAGGCCACCTCCACGCAGACATCGTCGGGGGTGAGCGCGTTCAGGGCCACGTAGGCGTTGACCTGCAGGGTGTCGCCGATCTGCGGGTCCTCGGAAACGCCCACGGAGTCCACATGCTCCACATGCACCTGCGGCCACGCGCCGCGGACCTTCGCCGACCAGGACGCCAGCGCCCGGGCCTGGGCGTAGGAGTTGGCGGTGGCGCTGCGGCCTGCATCCGCGGCGGGGCGGTACAGGGTGTTCACGTAGTCCCGGAGCATGCGTTCGGCCGAGACCTGCGGCCCCAGGTGGGACAGGGTGTGCTTGATCATGGACACCCAGTGGGTGGGCACCGTTTCGCTCCTGGTGGTCGACGGCCCCGCAGCCCCGGCGCCCTCAGAGACCGTGCTCCCGTAGAAGCGCGGAGCCACCTGCGTTTCCAGCAGCTCGTAGAGCGCGGCAGCTTCGATGTCGTCGCGTTCCTCCGGCGAGGCGTCGTTGTTGGCGGTGGGGATGGCCCAGCCGTTCTCGCCGTCGTACATCTCGTCCCACCAGCCATCCAGGACGGACAGGTTCAGGGACCCGTTCAGTGCCGCCTTCATGCCTGACGTGCCGCAGGCTTCCAAAGGCCGCAGCGGATTGTTCAGCCAGACGTCGCAGCCGGGGAACAGGGTCCTGGCCATGGCGATGTCGTAGTTGGGCAGGAATGCGATCCGGTGCCTGATTTCCGGATCATCCGAGAAACGCACCAGGTCCTGGATCATCTTCTTGCCGGCGTCATCGGCGGGGTGGGACTTGCCGGCGATGACCAGCTGGATGGGGTGTTCCTTGTGCAGGAGCAGTGCCTTCAGCCGGGCAGGTTCGCGCAGCATCAGGGTGAGCCGCTTGTACGTGGGCACACGGCGGGCAAACCCGATGGTGAGCACGTCCGGGTCCAGGACGTTGTCGGTCCAGCCCAGCTCAGCGTCGGCGGCACCGCGCTTCTTCCAAGCGGCACGCAACCTGCGCCGGACGTCCTCCACCAGGGCCGCCCGCATTTCCCGGCGCAGGGCCCAGACATCGGCGTCGCTGACGTTGTAGGCGAGGTCCCACTTGCCCAGCGCTTCAGCCTCGCTGCCGAACTGGTCGCGGGCCAGCTTGGAGATGCGGCTGTCCACCCACGTGGGCACGTGGACGCCGTTGGTCACCGAGGTGATGGGCACCTCCGAGTGGTCGAAGCCCGGCCACAGCGCGGAGAACATGCCGCGGGACACCTCACCGTGGAGCTTGGCGACGCCGTTGGCGCGCTGGGCCAGGCGCAGGCCCATGACGGCCATGTTGAAGACGGAGGGGTTTCCGTCCGCGTAGTTTTCCCGGCCGAGTTCCAGGATCCGGTCCACCGGCACCGCGGGGGCCAGCCCGGCCTGGAAGAAGTGGCTGATCTGGTTGATTTCGAACCGGTCGATGCCGGCCGGGACCGGCGTGTGGGTGGTGAACACGGTTGAGGCGCGGCCGGCGGCCAGCGCTTCGTCGAAGGTCAGTGCCTGTTCGCCGGACATCAGTTCCTGGATGCGCTCGATTCCGAGGAACCCGGCGTGGCCCTCGTTGGTGTGAAACACTTCCGGGGCCGCGCAGCCGGTCAGTTTCTGGAAGGCGCGCAGGGCCTTGACCCCGCCCATCCCCAGCAGGAGCTCCTGCTGCAGCCGGTGGTCGCCGCCGCCGCCGTACAGCCGGTCGGTGATGCTGCGGGCGGCGTCGTCGTTGCCGGGAACGTTGGAGTCCAGGAGGAGCAAGGGCACGCGTCCGACGTCGGCCCGCCAGATGTGTGCCAGCAGGCGCCGGCCGTTGGGCAGGGGGAGGGAGACCTGCAGGGCCTTGCCGTTGCCGTCCGGGGAGGGCTCCCGGAGCAGGGTGAGGGGGAGGCCGTCCGGGTCCAGGACGGGGTAGGTCTCCTGCTGCCAGGCATCGCGGGAGAGCGACTGCTTGAAGTAGCCGGCCTGGTAGAGCAGGCCCACCCCGATGAGGGGGACGCCCAGGTCCGAGGCTGCCTTGAGGTGGTCGCCGGCGAGGATGCCCAGGCCACCCGAATACTGGGGAAGCACCTCAGTGATGCCGAACTCGGGGGAGAAGTAGGCAATGGAGGCGGGTGCATCCGCGCCCAGCCCCTGGTACCAGCGCGGCTCCTCAAGGTACCGGTCGAGGTCCTTTTCGGCGGCGCGCACCCGCTCCACCACGGACTGGTCCGCGGCGAGCTGCTGGAACTCCTCCCGGCTGACCATCCCCAGGAAACCGATGGGGTCCTGCCCACTTTCCTCCCAGAGGCGCGGGTTCAAGCCGGCAAAAAGTTCCCGGGTAGGGCGGTGCCAGGACCACCGCAAATTGCTGGCCAGCCTGGCCAGCGGCCGAATGGGCTCGGGGAGGACTGTACGGACCGTAAACCTGCGGATTGCCTTCACCTGCGTCACACTAACCGACAACATGCGCGGCCGGAACCAGCTTTCGGTTTCTTTTGGGTAAATGACAGGGGCATGAAGAAATTGGGCCGCGGCACGGCGGATTTAGTGAGCAGGCTTAGCAATCCTGCTCATTTCTCGCTAACGTCAAGCCTGTGACGACTAACTCAGGAACCAGTGCAGCATCCACCAAAATGCCCCAGCGCCGAATCACCGAGGGCCTGCGGTTCGGACGTTTTCCCATCACCGCCGTGCAGCCTGTCGTTGAGGACGGCAAGTTCCCGGCCAAGGCCCTGCCCGGCGAGGGGATCGTGGTGGGCGCCACCGCCTTCCGCGAAGGCCATGACATGCTCGGCGTCAGCGCAGTGCTCCTGGACCCGTCCGGTGCAGAGCGCCAGCGCGTCCGGCTTGCGCCGCCCCGCGGGGAACGCGGAATGGGGACCGACCGCTGGGAAGGCATCCTCACGCCGTCGGAAACCGGAAACTGGTCCTTCGTCATCGAAGCCTGGCACGACCGCTACGGCACCTGGCACCACAACGCTGAAGTGAAGATCGACGCCGGCATCGACGTCGAACTCATGCTTGCGGAGGGTGCCAAGCTGCTTGGCGAAGCCGCCGCGGAGGACTTTCGGGACGACGTGGACCGGGCAGCCCTGCAGCGTGCCGCGGACGTCCTCGCGGACCAGTCCCGCGGCACCGAGGAACGCCTCGGGGCCGGGTTCAGCGTGGAAATCGCGGACATCGTTGCCCGCCAGCCCATCCGCGAACTGGTGACCGTGTCGCGGAAATACCCGCTGCTGGTGGAGCGGGACCGTGCCGGCCGTGGCGCCTGGTACGAGTTCTTCCCCCGGTCCGAAGGCGCCGTCAAGGACCACAACACCGGCACCTGGACCTCAGGGAACTTCCGGACCGCGGCAAAACGGCTCGACGCCGTGGCCGCCATGGGATTCGACGTCCTGTACATGCCGCCTATCCATCCCATCGGACTGCAGCACCGCAAGGGTCCCAACAACACGCTCGTGGCGGGCCCCAACGACCCCGGCTCGCCCTGGGCGATCGGAGCCAAGGAGGGCGGCCACGACGCCATCCATCCCGACCTCGGTTCCTTCGAGGACTTCGATGCCTTCGTGGCCCGTGCCAACGAGCTGGGCCTGGAAGTAGCCCTGGACCTCGCGCTCCAGGCCGCCCCGGACCACCCCTGGGTGCAGTCCCACCCGGAATGGTTTACCACCCGCGTGGACGGCAGCATTGCCTACGCGGAAAACCCGCCAAAGAAGTACCAGGACATATATCCGCTCAATTTCGATAATGACCCGGAAGGCCTTTCGCAGGAAATTCTGCGGATTGTGCTGCTCTGGGTCAGCCATGGCGTAAAGATTTTCCGCGTGGATAACCCGCACACCAAACCCGTCTGGTTCTGGGAATGGCTTATTGCCGAAGTGAATAAAACGGAGCCCGGCGTGGTGTTCCTCGCCGAGGCCTTCACCCGGCCCGCCATGATGCACGCACTGGGCAGGGCAGGCTTCCAGCAGTCGTACACCTACTTCACCTGGCGGAACACCAAGAAGGAAATCGAGTCGTACTTCGACGAAGTCAGCCACGAGTCCCCGGCCTTCTTCCGCCCCAACTTCTTCGTCAACACCCCCGACATCCTCACTGAATACCTGCAATATGGGGGACCGGCGGCGTTCCGGATCCGGGCGGTGCTTGCCTCCACGGGCAGCCCACTCTGGGGTGTCTACGCGGGCTACGAACTGTTCGAGCACGTGGCCCGGCCAGGGGCGGAGGAGTACATCGACAACGAGAAGTTCGAATACAAGGCCCGCGACTGGGATGCGGCCGCGGAATCAGGGCGCTCGCTGGCCCCGTACATCACGCGGCTGAACCACATCCGGCGGGACCACCCGGCGCTGCTGGACCTGCAGAACCTGACGGTCCACCAGAGCACGGATGAGTCCACTGTGGTCTTCTCCAAGCACAAGACGCTGCCCGACGGGTCCAAGGACACCATCATCGTGGTGGTCAATGTGGATCCGCACGTCACCAAGGAATGCAGCGTGGCGCTGGACCTGGCAGCCCTGGAACTGGACCCGCAGGACCTTACACCGGGCGGTGGCTTCTATGTGGATGACCTGATCTCCGGCCAAAGCTGGGAATGGGGCGAGTACAACTACGTGCGCCTGGATCCGCACGTGGAGCCCGCCCACATCCTCAGCGTGAGGAGAATGCATCAGTGAATTTCAATCCGCAAAGTTCCGGCCACTTCACCCCAAAGAGCACGTTCGAGCTAAATGCGCCCGGCCTGCAGCATGACCCGTTGTGGTACCGCAAGGCAGTGTTCTACGAAGTACTTGTGCGGGCCTTTGCGGATGCCAACGGCGATGGGTCCGGGGACTTCTCCGGACTCATCGACCGGCTGGACTACCTGCAGTGGCTGGGCGTTGACTGCCTTTGGCTGCCCCCGTTCTTCCAGTCGCCGCTGCGGGACGGCGGTTATGACATTTCCGACTACAACTCCGTCCTGGACGAGTTCGGCACCATCAGCGACTTCAAGCGCCTGGTGGCAGAGGCCCACGCCCGCGGCGTCCGGGTGATCATCGACCTTCCGCTGAACCACACCTCGGACCAGCACCCCTGGTTCCAGGAATCCCGCAAGGACCCGGACGGGCCCTTCGGTGACTTCTACGTCTGGAGCGACACCGACGAGAAGTACCAGGACGCCCGCATCATCTTCGTGGACACGGAGGAATCGAACTGGACGTTCGATCCCATCCGCCGGCAGTTCTTCTGGCACCGGTTTTTCAGCCACCAGCCGGACCTGAACTTCGAGAATCCGGCGGTGATCGACGCCGTCTTCGACGTGGTCCGGTTCTGGCTGGACCAGGGAATCGATGGTTTCCGGGCAGACGCCATCCCCTACCTCTACGAGGAGGAGGGCACCAACTGCGAGAACCTGCCGGCAACGCATGAGTTCCTCCGGGACCTGCGGGCCATGGTGGATGAAAACTACCCGGGCCGGGTGATCATCGCCGAAGCAAACCAGCCGCCCAACGAGGTGGTGGAGTATTTCGGGACCGCGGAGGAGCCCGAATGCCACATGGCTTTCCACTTCCCCATCATGCCCCGCCTGTATTACGCCCTGCGGGACCAAAAGGCCGCACCTATCATCCAAACAATGCGCGAAACCCCGGATATCCCTGAGGGCGCCCAATGGGGAACGTTCCTCCGCAACCACGACGAATTGACCCTGGAAATGGTCACCGCCGATGAGCGGGCGGCCATGCTGGGGTGGTACGCGCCCGACCCACGCATGCGCGCCAACATTGGCATCCGGCGGCGGCTGGCACCGCTGCTGGACAACTCACGGGCCGAGATCGAGCTGATCAACGCACTGCTGCTCTCGCTTCCTGGCAGCCCGTTCCTGTACTACGGGGACGAAATCGGCATGGGGGACAACATCTGGCTCGAGGACCGCGACGCCGTCCGCACACCCATGCAATGGAACCCGGACCGCAACGCCGGCTTCTCCCACGCGGATCCCGGAAAGCTGTACCTGCCGCCCATCCAATCGCTGGTCTACAACTACGGCATGGCCAACGTGGAAGCGGAGGCCGCACATTCAGGGTCCCTCCTGCGCTGGACCAGGCAGATCCTCAGCGTCCGCAAGAACCACCCCGCCTTTGGGCTGGGCGGATTCAAACATGTGGAAGCAGACCACGACGCTGTCCTGGCGTACCTGAGGGAGCTGCCGGCCGGCAATCCTGCCGGTGCCGACGCCGAGACCATCCTTTGTGCCTTCAACCTTTCCCAGCACCCCGTGGCTGCCACACTGCGCATCCCCGAGTATGCCGGGCGGGGGCTCCGTGACGTCTTCGGCGGCCAGATCTTCCCTGGCATCGGCGACGACGGCAGCCTCACCTTGACCATCGGAAGCCACGATTTCTTCTGGCTCCGGTTGCGCTCGGCGGGTTCCAACCCGTCGTCGCCCTACACCCAGGCCATGCCCATCCTGTCGATAGAGAACTGAGATGAACCAGCCAATCCTCACTCCCGCCCTCACCGCGCTGCTCAAGGAATGGCTGCCGCAGCAGCGGTGGTTTCCCGTCAAAACCCCCGATTTCGATGTCTCCCAGGCAGGCAGCCTGGGGCTGACCGACCCCAGCGGACATGCAGCACTGGCCGTGTTCCTGCTCAATGTCACCACGGAGGGGCCCGACGGCGGCGTACGGACGGCCGTGGTCCAGGTTCCCTTGAGCTTCCGGCCGGCACCGGCAGGCGGGATGGAGCGGGCCCTGGTGGGCAACGCGGCGGGAATGGATCCCACCCGCCCCTGGGTCTACGACGCAGTGCACGACCCCGACTTCGTGGGCGCGTGGTTGGAACTGATCCGGCAGGAGGAGAAAGCCGCCAGCGGCACCGCCAGGGGGTTCCGGGTTGACGGTCCTTACCGGCTGCCCACCGCCAAGGGCGTTGTGAAGGTGCTCTCCGGCGAGCAGTCCAACAGTTCCGTCATGGTGGACGACGGCGAATCGGCCGCCATGGTGAAATTCTTCCGGGTGCTTTCGGACGGCACCAACCCTGAGATTGAAGTGGGTGCCGCCCTAACGAAGGCCGGCACCGCCGAGGTCCCGGCCACCCTTGGCTGGGTCAGGGGGGAGTGGCTGGGGCAAGGAGCCGAGGGTAATGCCGGCTCCGGTACCAGGTATGTCCAGGGTGAGCTTGCCGTGGCCCACGAGTTCCTCGCCGGCGGCCGGGACGCCTGGCGCTTGGCGGTGGACGCCGCGCGCTCGGGCAGGGACTTTACGGCAGAAGCCCGGGCCCTTGGTGCGGCAACGGCTACGGTGCACAAGCGCCTGGCGGAGGCTTTGGGGCAATCAGCCCAGCCTGAACCCGGCAAGGAGGCAGGACCTGCCGTTGCCCAGCGTGTCCGCACCGCCTGGGCTGAAGCCCGTGCCGCCGTCGGGCCTTACGACGATGCCCTGAACGCGCTGCTGGCCAACTTGGACAAAACGCCGGCCGGGCCGCTGCAGCGCATCCACGGCGACCTGCACCTGGGCCAGATCCTCCTGGTGACCGGACAGTCCGGCGACGAGTCGCGGTGGGCCATCCTGGACTTCGAGGGTGAGCCGCTGCGGCCCATTGCCGAACGTAACGTCCCGGACGTCCCCCTGCGCGACGTCGTGGGGATGCTCCGGTCCTTCGACTACGCAGCCGGTGCAGCGCAGCGCGAACAGGACGGTGCGCAGGTCCCGGACACATGGGTGGACGACTGCGCCGATGCTTTCCTGGCAGGGTATGCCGGGGTCATTCCCGGCACGGTGGATCGGACCTCACCGCTGTTTGTGGCATTGTGGCTGGACAAGGCGCTGTACGAAGTTGTTTATGAAATGCGGAACAGGCCCGACTGGGTGGCGATTCCTGTAAACGCCTCCAGGCGGCTCCTGGGCAGTAATGGTGCCGGCGGCTCCGCCGGTGCAGCATCGGAAGGTAACAAAATGACAGGCTCAGCACGAACTGACCGCCCGGGGGTGCCCCTGCACGTGGATGAAGGCACTCTGGGCAGGATCGCGAACGGTGAACACCACGCCCCCCACTCCGTCCTGGGCGCGCACCTGGACGACCACGGCCATGTCACCATCCGGACCGTGAAGCACCTCGCCGAAGCAATCACCGTGGTCACCCAGGCCGGTGAAGTTCCCATGCAGCATGAGGCCCACGGCGTGTGGGTTGCGGTCCTGGAACCAGTGGAGCAGGGACACGTTCCGGATTACCGGCTCTCGGTGACATACCCGGGCAAGGAACCGGTGACGGTTGACGAGCCCTACCGCTACCTGCCAACCGTGGGTGAAGTGGACCTGCACCTCGTCGGCGAAGGCCGGCACGAGAAGCTGTGGAAGGTGCTCGGCGCCCACGTCCAGCACTACAAGTCATCGCTGGGCGACGTCAACGGTGTGTCGTTTGCCGTGTGGGCTCCCAATGCGCAGGCAGTCCGCGTCAAGGGCGACTTCAACGCGTGGGACGGCCGCGAGAACTCCATGCGCTCGCTGGGTTCCTCCGGTGTCTGGGAAGTTTTCATTCCCGGCGTTACGGCAGGGGCTTGCTACAAGTTTGAGATCCTGACACGGGGCGGCTACTGGGTTGAAAAGGCCGACCCCCTGGCGTTCGGCACCGAGGTTCCTCCGTTGACCGCGTCCCGGGTGGTGGAGCCGTCGTACGCCTTCAAGGACAAGGAATGGATGGAAGCGCGGGCCAACCGCGACCCCCACAACTCCGCCATGAGCGTCTACGAGGTGCACCTGGGATCCTGGCGCCTTGGCCTCGGCTACCGGGAGCTCGCCAAGGAACTGGTGGAGTACGTGAAGTGGCTCGGGTTCACCCACGTCGAATTCATGCCCGTCGCCGAGCACCCCTTCGGCGGTTCCTGGGGTTACCAGGTCACGTCCTACTACGCCCCCACGTCCAGGTTCGGCCACCCGGATGAGTTCCGCTACCTGGTGGACGCCCTCCACCAGGCCGGCATCGGCGTGCTGCTGGACTGGGTGCCGGCGCACTTCCCCAAGGATGCCTGGGCCCTGGCCCGGTTCGACGGGGAGCCGCTGTACGAGCACTCCGACCCCGCCTTGGGCGAACACCCCGACTGGGGCACCCTCATTTTCGATTTTGGCCGCTCCGAGGTCCGGAACTTCCTGGTGGCGAACGCACTCTACTGGCTGGAGGAGTTCCACATTGACGGCCTGCGCGTGGACGCGGTGGCCTCCATGCTCTACCTGGACTACTCCCGGCAGGAAGGCCAGTGGCGGCCCAACCGCTTCGGCGGCAGGGAGAACCTGGAAGCCATCTCCTTCCTGCAGGAAGTCAACGCTACCGTGTACAAGACCCACCCGGGCGCTGTCATGATCGCGGAAGAATCCACTGCGTTCCCCGGCGTTACCGCGCCCACCAGCCACGGCGGCCTGGGCTTCGGCCTGAAGTGGAACATGGGCTGGATGCACGATTCGCTCAAGTACATCTCCGAGGACCCCTACAACCGCAGGTGGCACCACGGCACGGTGACCTTCTCCCTGGTATATGCCTTCACGGAGAACTTCCTGCTGCCGATCAGCCACGACGAGGTAGTGCACGGCAAGGGCTCCATGCTCCGCAAGATGCCCGGCGACCGCTGGCAGCAGTTGGCCAACCTCCGCGCCTTCTTTGCCTACCAGTGGGCGCACCCCGGCAAGCAGCTCATTTTCATGGGCACCGAATTTGGCCAGGAGGCCGAATGGTCTGAGCAGCACGGCCTGGACTGGTGGCTCGCGGACATTCCTGCACACAGGGGACTGCAGTTGCTGACCAAGGACCTGAACGAGTTGTACGCATCCACTCCGGCCCTCTACACGCAGGACAACGTTCCCGCCGGGTTCCAGTGGATCAACGGCGGCGATGCAGACCGGAACGTCCTGTCCTTCATCCGGTGGGATGCCGACGGCAACCCGGTCGTGTGCGCTATCAACTTCTCCGGCGCCCCACATGTTGGCTACACCCTCGGCGTCCCGTCGGCCGGCGCCTGGACCGAGGTCCTCAACACGGACCACACCACGTACGGCGGATCGGGCGTCCTAAACGAAGGCGAACTGAAGGCAACCGACCATGGACAGGACGGCCAGCCGGCCACCTTGACCGTTACGCTGCCGCCGCTTGGTGCGTCCTACTTCAAGCCGGGAGCAGCATCGGCTGAGTGATCCGGCCCGGCTTTGGACAAGCCGGTTCTGAGTGAGCGAAAGGCCCGGAATCCGCGTGATTCCGGGCCTTTCAGCTGCTTGGGGGACGTCCGTCCAGGGTGGAGTGGCAATCCCGGAAGAGTGGTGGTACAGTTTATTTCCGCGCTGCTCCACGGAGTCAGACGGAAAACACGATCCCCTAAAAGCTTATGCTGAGGATGGTCGCGGACGCCGGTTTGACACGCAGGATGCCAGCGGGTAAGTTTGAAAAGTTGCTCCGGAGCGATCCTGAACGTTGGTTTGGGTGGTGCCGGGTGTGTCTGTTGTTTGAGAACTCAATAGTGTGCCAAGTTTGTTGATACCGATTATGTAATGTGATTGGTTGATTGTGCTGTGCCGCCACCCCGTGGTGTGCATGGTGTTTTTGGCTGGTTTCAAATTTTGTGCAGCCGTGGTCGCCGTTATTTCCGGTGGTTGTGGTTGTGTCTGTTTGTTTTCAACGGAGAGTTTGATCCTGGCTCAGGATGAACGCTGGCGGCGTGCTTAACACATGCAAGTCGAACGATGATGCCAGCTTGCTGGTGGATTAGTGGCGAACGGGTGAGTAACACGTGAGTAACCTGCCCTTGACTCTGGGATAAGCCTGGGAAACTGGGTCTAATACCGGATATGACTGATCATCGCATGGTGGTTGGTGGAAAGCTTTTGTGGTTTTGGATGGACTCGCGGCCTATCAGCTTGTTGGTGGGGTAATGGCCTACCAAGGCGACGACGGGTAGCCGGCCTGAGAGGGTGACCGGCCACACTGGGACTGAGACACGGCCCAGACTCCTACGGGAGGCAGCAGTGGGGAATATTGCACAATGGGCGAAAGCCTGATGCAGCGACGCCGCGTGAGGGATGACGGCCTTCGGGTTGTAAACCTCTTTCAGTAGGGAAGAAGCGTAAGTGACGGTACCTGCAGAAGAAGCGCCGGCTAACTACGTGCCAGCAGCCGCGGTAATACGTAGGGCGCAAGCGTTATCCGGAATTATTGGGCGTAAAGAGCTCGTAGGCGGTTTGTCGCGTCTGCCGTGAAAGTCCGGGGCTCAACTCCGGATCTGCGGTGGGTACGGGCAGACTAGAGTGATGTAGGGGAGACTGGAATTCCTGGTGTAGCGGTGAAATGCGCAGATATCAGGAGGAACACCGATGGCGAAGGCAGGTCTCTGGGCATTAACTGACGCTGAGGAGCGAAAGCATGGGGAGCGAACAGGATTAGATACCCTGGTAGTCCATGCCGTAAACGTTGGGCACTAGGTGTGGGGGACATTCCACGTTTTCCGCGCCGTAGCTAACGCATTAAGTGCCCCGCCTGGGGAGTACGGCCGCAAGGCTAAAACTCAAAGGAATTGACGGGGGCCCGCACAAGCGGCGGAGCATGCGGATTAATTCGATGCAACGCGAAGAACCTTACCAAGGCTTGACATGAACCAGACCGGGCTGGAAACAGTCCTTCCCCTTTGGGGTTGGTTTACAGGTGGTGCATGGTTGTCGTCAGCTCGTGTCGTGAGATGTTGGGTTAAGTCCCGCAACGAGCGCAACCCTCGTTCCATGTTGCCAGCGGGTAGTGCCGGGGACTCATGGGAGACTGCCGGGGTCAACTCGGAGGAAGGTGGGGACGACGTCAAATCATCATGCCCCTTATGTCTTGGGCTTCACGCATGCTACAATGGCCGGTACAAAGGGTTGCGATACTGTGAGGTGGAGCTAATCCCAAAAAGCCGGTCTCAGTTCGGATTGGGGTCTGCAACTCGACCCCATGAAGTCGGAGTCGCTAGTAATCGCAGATCAGCAACGCTGCGGTGAATACGTTCCCGGGCCTTGTACACACCGCCCGTCAAGTCACGAAAGTTGGTAACACCCGAAGCCGGTGGCCTAACCCCTTGTGGGAGGGAGCTGTCGAAGGTGGGACTGGCGATTGGGACTAAGTCGTAACAAGGTAGCCGTACCGGAAGGTGCGGCTGGATCACCTCCTTTCTAAGGAGCACCTACAATGATCCGTCGCCAATGCATGTTGGTGGTGGGTGTGTTGTCAGGAGTAAAGGCCCGTTGCACGGACGACTGTTCCGTGGCGGGTGCTCAAGGGTGGAATATCAACAAATAGCGGCTGTCTGGTCTTTTGGTCTTCTTTAGTACGAACCCTGGTGGTTCTGGAACGGTGGGCCGGGGGTTTGCCGGGTGGTTTAGTGTTTGGCACACTGTTGGGTCCTGAGACAACAGGACCGGGGAGGCTTTCGGGTCTTGCCGGGTTTGTTTGTTTCTGGTTTCCCTGCCATGACGTTCCTGCACGTGTTTGACTCCTTTTTTTGGGGGGTTGTGTGTGGGGTGTGTGGTGTGGGGTTGTTGTTTGAGAACTACATAGTGGACGCGAGCATCTTGTATAAGAAGCAATTTCCAAGATTATGAACCTGGATCTGGTTCGTGTGCCTTTGGGTGCGCGGGACAGTTTCTGTGGTTCTCTCGAAAATGTTTTTGATCTTTGTGGTCAAGTTTTTAAGAGCACACGGTGGATGCCTTGGCATTAGGAGCCGAAGAAGGACGTAGGAATCTGCGATAAGCCTGGGGGAGTCGATAACCGGACTGTGATCCCAGGGTGTCCGAATGGGGAAACCCCGCCAGGGGCGTGAGTTGCCTGGTGACCCGTACCTGAACACATAGGGTGCGTGGGGGGAACGCGGGGAAGTGAAACATCTCAGTACCCGCAGGAAGAGAAAACAATAGTGATTCCGTTAGTAGTGGCGAGCGAACGCGGATCAGGCTAAACCGTTCCATGTGTGATAGCCGGCGGGCGTTGCATGGTCGGGGTTGTGGGACTTTCCATACCAGTTCTGCCGGGCTGGTGGGGTGTGATGTGCGCGCATAGGTGAACGGTTTTGAAAGGCCGGCCAGAGAGGGTGTTAGTCCCGTAACCGTAATGTGTTTGTACCGCCTGTGAGAGTATCCCAAGTAGTACGGGGCCCGAGAAATCCCGTGCGAATCTGTCAGGACCACCTGATAAGCCTAAATACTCCCTAATGACCGATAGCGGACCAGTACCGTGAGGGAAAGGTGAAAAGTACCCCGGGAGGGGAGTGAAACAGTACCTGAAACCGTGTGCTTACAATCCGTCGGAGCCAGTCTGATTCTGGTGACGGCGTGCCTTTTGAAGAATGAGCCTGCGAGTTAGTGTTACGTCGCGAGGTTAACCCGTGTGGGGCAGCCGTAGCGAAAGCGAGTCTGAATAGGGCGTGTGAGTGGCGTGATCTAGACCCGAAGCGAAGTGATCTACCCATGGCCAGGTTGAAGCGACGGTAAGACGTCGTGGAGGACCGAACCCACTTCAGTTGAAAATGGAGGGGATGAGCTGTGGGTAGGGGTGAAAGGCCAATCAAACTTCGTGATAGCTGGTTCTCCCCGAAATGCATTTAGGTGCAGCGTTGCGTGTTTCTTGCTGGAGGTAGAGCTACTGGATGGCTAATGGGCCCTACAAGGTTACTGACGTCAGCCAAACTCCGAATGCCGGTAAGTGAGAGCGCAGCAGTGAGACTGTGGGGGATAAGCTTCATAGTCGAGAGGGAAACAGCCCAGACCACCAACTAAGGCCCCTAAGCGTGTGCTAAGTGGGAAAGGATGTGGAGTTGCCCAGACAACCAGGAGGTTGGCTTAGAAGCAGCCACCCTTAAAAGAGTGCGTAATAGCTCACTGGTCAAGTGATTCCGCGCCGACAATGTAGCGGGGCTCAAGTACACCGCCGAAGTTGTGGCATTCACATATTGTCCTAGCCTTCGTGGTTCAGGAGTGTGGATGGGTAGGGGAGCGTCGTGTGGGCGGTGAAGCTGCGGTGTAAACCAGTGGTGGAGCCTACACGAGTGAGAATGCAGGCATGAGTAGCGAAAGACGGGTGAGAAACCCGTCCGCCGAATGATCAAGGGTTCCAGGGTCAAGCTAATCTGCCCTGGGTAAGTCGGGACCTAAGGCGAGGCCGACAGGCGTAGTCGATGGACAACGGGTTGATATTCCCGTACCGGCGAAAAACCGCCCATGCTGAGCGGGGGATACTAACTGCCCGAAACCTGCCTGACACCCCTTGTGGGTGAAGGGTTTTGGTGGAGCGCAGGACCTGATCCCGGGAGGCAAGCGTATTAACAGGTGTGACGCAGGAAGGTAGCCGAGCCGGGCGATGGTTGTCCCGGTCTAAGGATGTAGGGCGAATGGTAGGCAAATCCGCCATTCATATGGCCTGAGATCTGATGGGACCCCCGTATGGGGGGATTTGGTGATCCTATGCTGCCGAGAAAAGCATCGACGCGAGGTTTTAGCCGCCCGTACCCCAAACCGACACAGGTGATCAGGTAGAGAATACCAAGGCGATCGAGAGAATTATGGTTAAGGAACTCGGCAAAATGCCCCCGTAACTTCGGGAGAAGGGGGGCCCCAACCTTGAACACCACATCGCTGGTGGGAGGGGATCGGGGCCGCAGAGACCAGGGGGAAGCGACTGTTTACTAAAAACACAGGTCCGTGCGAAGTCGCAAGACGATGTATACGGACTGACTCCTGCCCGGTGCTGGAAGGTTAAGAGGACCGGTTAGCCGCAAGGCGAAGCTGAGAATTTAAGCCCCAGTAAACGGCGGTGGTAACTATAACCATCCTAAGGTAGCGAAATTCCTTGTCGGGTAAGTTCCGACCTGCACGAATGGAGTAACGACTTCCCCGCTGTCTCAACCATAAACTCGGCGAAATTGCAGTACGAGTAAAGATGCTCGTTACGCGCAGCAGGACGGAAAGACCCCGAGACCTTTACTATAGTTTGGTATTGGTGTTCGGAGTGGCTTGTGTAGGATAGGTGGGAGACGTTGAAGCCCGGACGCCAGTTCGGGTGGAGTCATCGTTGAAATACCACTCTGGTCACTTTGGACATCTAACTTCGGCCCGTAATCCGGGTCAGGGACAGTGCCTGATGGGTAGTTTAACTGGGGCGGTTGCCTCCTAAAAAGTAACGGAGGCGCCCAAAGGTTCCCTCAGCCTGGTTGGCAATCAGGTGTCGAGTGTAAGTGCACAAGGGAGCTTGACTGTGAGAGAGACATCTCGAGCAGGGACGAAAGTCGGGACTAGTGATCCGGCGGTACATTGTGGAATGGCCGTCGCTCAACGGATAAAAGGTACCTCGGGGATAACAGGCTGATCTTGCCCAAGAGTCCATATCGACGGCATGGTTTGGCACCTCGATGTCGGCTCGTCGCATCCTGGGGCTGGAGTAGGTCCCAAGGGTTGGGCTGTTCGCCCATTAAAGCGGTACGCGAGCTGGGTTTAGAACGTCGTGAGACAGTTCGGTCCCTATCCGCTGCGCGCGCAGGAAATTTGAGAAGGGCTGTCCTTAGTACGAGAGGACCGGGACGGACGAACCTCTGGTGTGTCAGTTGTACTGCCAAGTGCACCGCTGATTAGCTACGTTCGGATGGGATAACCGCTGAAAGCATCTAAGCGGGAAGCTCGCTTCAAGATGAGATTTCCATACACCCTCGGGTGTGAGAGGCCCCCAGCCAGACCACTGGGTTGATAGGCCGGATGTGGAAGCGAGGACTAACGACTCGTGAAGCTGACCGGTACTAATAGGCCAACAACTTACACCACACAGAACATACAAAACTCTGCTTGCGTCCACTATGTGGTTCCCAACCAACAACCCCCAACACGGGTCGATGGCACGGAACCAACAACTGAATACAACAACACCACCAATGTTGTAACCACAAAGTCTTCCCACCCCCGGCAACACCAGGGGGGTTCGGGTGAAAAGGTTACGGCGGTCATAGCGTGGGGGAAACGCCCGGTCCCATTCCGAACCCGGAAGCTAAGACCCACAGCGCCGATGGTACTGCACCCGGGAGGGTGTGGGAGAGTAGGTCACCGCCGGAACATCATTAACTGGTCGAGGCCCCAACCACACGGTTGGGGCCTCCCACATTTAACAACCAAAAAGGGTACCGGGGACGGCCCCCAGAAACGCCCGACCGGCCAGCTCCCTCCAAACCTGGTTGCTCCATCACTGAGGGCACCCACCCCCCGATAACAACCACAACTGACAGAACAACACCACAACCCACCCGCGCGTTCGGGGGAGAACCCGCCAGAAGCGAGCCGGCGCCGGGGGAGCGGCAGGAGCTGATGGGGGCATCGCGGGTAGGATGGTCCCTCATGAGCAGCATCTTCAGCCACGCCCAGGATCCTTTCGAAGAAGCCGGGCGGCCAGCAGCTGACCCCCTGGAACCTGTGGTGAACACAATGGTTGTTCCAGGGCCAGTCGCCCGCGCGTTCGCTGGCTTTACCGACCACGCCCACCTGTGGTGGCCCTTGGAACAGCATGGGGTGTATGGCGCCGCTTCTTACGTGGAGTTCGAAGAAAACCTGATTCTCGAGACAGCTGACGACGGCCGCACCACCATCTGGGGAACCCTTGATGACTGGCAGCCGCCCCTGTCATTCCATGCCACCTGGCACCCCGGCACCACAGCCCTTTGGTCCACCGAGCTCCTGGTAGTGTTCCGCGCGGTGGAAACGGGTACGGAGGTCCGCGTCTTCCACGAGGGCTGGGAGGGCGCTGAGGACCCCGCAGCAGCGCGGCGGAAATATGAGGAAGCTTGGCCGCTCATCCTCGAGAGGTTTGCCCGGTTCATGGGCAGCGCAGCCTGAACTTCCTGCCTAAGCGCGCTGTCTGGCAGCCTCTGGCGGGACAGCTGTACTGGTCCGGATAACGAACTCCGTGGGGAACTCCTGGTCCTGTGCTGCGGCCGCTGCCGTGCCGCCGTCGGAGTCCCCGCCCGGCTTTTCGAGCAAAGCCAAGGCAGTCGCGGCCGCCAATCGGCCCTGCCCCCGCGGATCCTGGTTGACGGTGGTGAGTCCAAAAGTTTCGGCGAGTTCGTGCCCGTCGATCCCGACGACGGAGAGGTCCTGCGGAACCTGCAGTCCAAAGTCGCAGGCGGCAAGCATGATGCCCACGGCCATCTCGTCTGAGGCAGCGAAAACTGCGGTAGGGCGTTCGGAGCTGGTGCCCAGCAGCCGGCGGCCCGCCGCATACGCACCCTGGATGGTGAAGTCGGCGGTCGCGTTCCACTCGGGCCTTATCGTCAGCCCGGCTGCAGCCATGGCGGAGGCGAAACCCTTCTGGCGCAGCTGCGGGAGCTTGAAGTCGCGGTTCAACTCCCCGTATCCAGTAATGTGGGCGATCCTGCTGTGGCCCAGCCCAATCAGATGGCGGGTGGCGAGGGCAGCCAGCCCCTCGTCGTCAATCCTGATCGTTGACGCTCCCCGCAGCGCACCGCCGATGCCCACGATGGGGCGGTGCACTGCCAGCAGCTGTTGGATCTCGTCCTCGCTGAGTACCAGCGCCACGGCAATGACGGCGTCCAGGCGTTTTCTGAGCAGGAAGTCGTTCAGGATGCTGCTGCGTCGCTCGGGCTGCTCGCCCACGTTGTACAGGGTCAAGTCGTAGCCCGCGTCCAGCAGGGTCTCCGAAACGCCTTCCAGCACGGAGGAGAAGTACCAGCGCTGCACGTTGGGCACCACCAGCCCGATATTGTGGTTGCGCCCGGACGCCAGGCTGGACGCGTGGTAGGAAGGGACGAAGCTGAGTTCCCGGGCCGCCTCCTGTGCAAGCCGGCGGCTCTTTGCCGAGACGTTCGTCTTGCCGCTCAGTGCCCTCGAGACTGTTGCCACTGACAGGCCAGCCCGGCTGGCAACCTCTTTGATACCTGCCATGGTCAATCTGCGATGGTGAAGTCCGGTCCAAGCTGTATCCATGCGGTCTCGCCGGAGGCAAGGGCATGGGCGGTCTCCGTGGGGAGGCTGCGGATCAGCACGTGGCCTGCCGGCATCTGCAGCGGCTCATGGTTCAGGTTCATGAGGACCAGCGTAGTGCCGTTCAGGTAGCCCAGGGAGGACCCCGTGCACCAGTCTTCCGCCCAGGACAATGAGCCCCTGCCCAGGTCCAGCTGCCGGCGGTGCTCCAGGGCATCACGGTACAGGGAGAGGTGGGACGACGGTGATTTTGCCTGCAGATCCCGCGCCAGTGACCCGAAGGAGGCTGGAATGGGCAGCCACGGATCTTCACCCGAACCAAAGCCGAGGTGCCGGTCACCAGCGCGCCATGGCAAGGGCACCCGGCAGCCGTCGCGCCCAAGCCGCTGTCCGGCGGTCCGGCCGAATGTCGGATCCTGGCGGAGGTGGCCCGGGATGTCGATGCCGTCCGGCAAGCCCAGCTCTTCCCCCTGGTACAGGTATGCGGCACCCGGCAGCCCAAGCATGAACAGTGAGGCGGCGGCAGCGCGGCGACGGCCCAGTGCTTCGTCCGGCTGGGGGTCTGCGGAACCAATGCCGTCCCCGTCCCGTGGACCCTGGCCGTTGTAGCCAAAACGGGTGGCATGGCGGACAACATCGTGGTTGGAAAGCACCCAGGTGCTCGGGGCACCAACACCGTCCAGGACCGTCAGCGAGTCGGTGATGACAGAACGCAGCCGGTACACGTCCAGGCCCGCGTGGAGATAAGGGAAGTTGAACGCCTGGTGCATCTCGTCGGGCCGAACCCAGTGTGCCAGCCGCTGCAGGTCGACACTTGCCTCGGCGCAGAGAATCCGGTCCGGCCCGTATTCGTCCAGGACCAGCCGCCACTTCCGGTAAATGTCGTGGACGCCGGGCTGCCCGAACATCGGTGCCTCGTGGCCGGGGTACCCATCGCTGCTGCCGCCGTCAGCGCGTCCCCCCCATTCCGGGAGGCCCGGCGCTTTGACCAGGGCGTGGGCCACGTCCACCCGGAAACCAGAGACGCCGCGGTCCAGCCAGAAGCGGAGCACCCGCTCGAACTCCGCATGGACGCCGGGGTTGTCCCAGTTGAAGTCCGGCTGGGAGGAATCAAAGAGGTGCAGGTACCACTGACCGGGTTGGCCGTCGGGCCCCAGCACTCGCGTCCAGGCGGGCCCGCCAAAGTGTGACTGCCAGTTATTCGGCGGTTCCTGTCCGTCCGGCCCGGTTCCGTCCCGGAAGATGAACATGTCCCGCTCCGGGCTTTCGGCCGGTGCTGCAAGGGCCGCTTGGAATGCAGGATGCTGGTCCGAACAGTGGTTTGGCACCAGATCCACGATCACCCGCAGGCCCAGCCGGTGCGATTCAGCCATCATGACGTCGAAATCGCCGAGCGTGCCAAAGATGGGGTCCACGTCGCAGTAGTCACTGACGTCGTAACCGGCATCGCGCTGTGGGGAACGGAAGAAGGGGGACAGCCAGACGGCGTCGACGCCCAGGTCCGCAAGATGCGGCAGTTCCTCAGTAATACCGGCCAGGTCGCCCACGCCGTCGCCGTTCAGGTCCCGAAACGACCGGGGGTAGACCTGGTAGATCACGGCGGAGCGCCACCAGCCCGGAGCCGGATCGGCGGCGTGGATGAGGGTGAGTGGGCCAGCGGAGGTGGAAGTGTCGTGGCTCACAGTTTCGACTGACATGGAAGTCAGCATAACCACGTGCGGTGATTTAATGAAAACGCTTCCATCTTTGTTTCCTTGCAACGCGTGACCGTCTTCTCCACCATTCACGGAAAGGAACTGGAAGCGGTTGCGGTACAGGGTAGTTCGGAGTCATGCCAAAACCGCGTCCTAGACTGGGAAGATATGTCCGACGACGGATGGAGGCTTTGTGGGAAGCATCGTTGACGAACTGGAAGCGGTCCTGGCTCCGGGGCAGCTGGATGTGAGCGAGGTGTCGCTCCGCCGGTATGCGATCGACCAGGCGCCGGTCATTGACTTCCAGCTTCCCCTGGCCGTGGTGTTCCCGGAATCGGTGGCCGATGTCCAAGCTGCGGTGAAGGTGTGCGCCGGCAGCGGGGTGCCCATCGTGCCCCGCGGCGCCGGTACCGGGGTGTCCGGCGGCGCCCACGCCACGAATAACTGCATCATCCTGTCGTTGGAGCGGATGGACCGTATCCTTGCGCTGAACCCCGACGACGAAACAGCCGTCGTCGAGCCCGGCGTAGTCAACGCCGTCCTCAACGAGGCGGCCGCAGGGCACGGCCTCATGTATGCTCCGGATCCGGCCAGTTTCCGCAGCTCCACCATTGGCGGCAATGTGGCCACCAACGCAGGTGGCCTGCGTTGCGCCAAGTACGGCGTCACAAGGGACTCCGTCCTGGCGCTGGATGTCGTCCTTTCTGACGGGTCGCTCATCCATACCGGCCACCAAACCTTCAAAGGCGTGGCGGGCTATGATCTCACGAGCCTGTTCGTCGGGTCCGAAGGAACCCTGGGCATCGTCGTCGGCATCACCGTGCGGCTGAAGTACCTGCCCGGGGAAGTCCACACCGTGGCGGCCTTCTACCCGGACTTCCGGATGGCTGCTGCGGGAGTCCTGGCCGTAGGCAGGGCACGCGTCCAGCCCGCCATCATGGAGCTGCTCGACGGCGGGACGCTGGCCCAGCTCGATGAGATCCACGGCTCTGACCTCAGCACCCGTGGAAAATCCCTGCTGCTGATCCAGACGGACGGGTTCGGAGCTGCCGCGGAGGCCGACGTGGTGCGCCAAGTCCTGCGCGATGGCGGTGCTACCGTAACCACCGAGGCAAGCTCCGAGGCTGAGCGGCTGGTGGAGCTCCGGAGGCACAGCAGGGGCACCGAGGTGGACGATGAGTACCGCGTCGGTGAAGACGTGGCTGTTCCCCGGTCCCGGCTGGTGGACTATGTGGCAGCCCTTGAAGCCATGGCTGCGGAACAGCAGGTGCACCTCAAAGTGGTGGCACACGCCGGCGACGGCAACCTCCACCCCACGTTCTGGATCGACCGGCAGGGGGCAACCGTGGACGCGGGCGCCATGCAGCGGCTGCAGGCGGCGCTGGACGAGTCGATCACTGCGGCCCTGGCCATGGGCGGCACTATCACCGGGGAGCACGGTGTAGGCCAGTACAAGCTCCGGTGGCTGGGCCAGGAGCAGCCGGAACCTATCCGGGAACTCCAGCGCAGGATCAAGGACCTGTTCGATCCCGCCGGGATCCTCAACCCCGGAAAGGCCATCTAGGACCCGGTCATCCGCAGTTAGTCAGTCGTCCGAGTCCGGGTATTCGTCCGCGGATTCGTCGGCCCCGTAGCGGGACTCCTCGTTTTCCACCTCGAGGATCTTCAGCAGCTCGGTGTCCGGGTTGAGCATGATGGCGGCCTCGTCCCGCCGGTGCCGCAGGATCGAGTCGATGTAGGACTGCACGGCCTCTGCCAGCGGAATGTGGCGCTCCTGCTTCTCCGACATGTACCACCGGTGCTCCAGGACCTCATGCACCACCTCGGCGTGCTCGAGCTTGCCGGAGAGGTCCCTCGGGATGGAGCGCACGATCGGCTCGAAGATCTGGCTCACCCAAAGGTGGGCGCTGTATTCCTCGTCCATCTCCGGGTTGTTGTCGGCCCGGAACGAGTCCATGTCATTGAGGAGGCGGCGGGCCTGGTTCTCCTGCGCATCCAGGCCCGTGAGCCGCAGGAGCCGCCGCTGGTGGTGTCCCGCGTCCACCACCTTGGGCTGCAGCTGGATGGTGGAGCCGTTCTGGGTGGTCTTGATGGCGTACTCCTCGACGTCGAAGCCGAGTTCGTTCAGCCGCCGGATGCGGGCGCCCACGCGCCAACGCTCGCCGAGCTCAAAGGATTCCTTCTCGGTCAGCTCAGCCCACAGCCGCCGGTAGCTGTCCATGATCAGCTCGCTGGTGGCCACCGGGTCCACCTTTTCCTCGATAAGCCCGCCGTCCAGCAGGTCCATCAGCTCGCCCGCGATGTTCACGCGGGCAATCTCCAGGTCGTATTCACGCTGGCCGGTGGAGAGGTCCGGGTAGAGCTCACCGGTTTCAGCGTCCACCAGGTACGCGGCGAAAGCACCGGCATCGCGGCGGAACAGGGTGTTGGACAACGAGACGTCGCCCCAGTAGAAGCCGATGAGGTGCAACCGCACCATGAGCAGTGCCTGCGCGTCGATGAGGCGGGTGAGGGTGTCCTTGCGAAGCATCTGGGAAAAGAGCGCGCGGTAGGGCATGGAGAACTTCAGGTGGCGGGTCACGAGCACCGGGTTGAGTGGGCGCCCGTCGGGGGTAGTGCGCCCCGTGATCACTGCCACCGGCTCCACGCACGGGACGTCCAGACGGGCGAGTTTGCGGAGCATGTGGTATTCGTGGCGGGCCACGTGCTCGGAGGTTTCCTTGATGGCGATCACGGAGCCGCCCAGGTGCGCGAACCGCACGATGTGCCGGGAGATGCCGCGGGGCAGTGCAGCCAGGTACTCTGCCGGCCACTCCTCCAAGGCGATATGCCATGGCAGGTCCAGCAGTTCGGGATCAGCCGCCGCGGCCGTGATGTTCAGCGATGAAGCTACCGAGGCCGCCTTGTTGTCATCGGCGCTGGCTGCCACGAACCGGGGCAGCTTGCCGATCTGCGCGTAGTCGGTGGGTTCGTCGTGCCACTGGGCGCTGTATTCCTCGGTCATGGCTCAATTCTTCCGTACTCGGGGCAGGGCGGCTAAATCCCATGCAGGCATGGGTTAAAGGCCGACGGCGGCCCGCCAGTAAGGAGGGCCGCCGTCAGTTGCGTGCGTGGGATGGGCCCACGCAGGCTAGGGAACGGTGGGGAGGACTAGTCGCCGAGGCGCAGGCCGGTCTTGGTGTCGAACAGGTGCACGTGGCCCGACTGCGGACGGACGTAGATGACCTCGCCCTTCATCGGAGGACGGCGGCCATCGACGCGGGCCACGATGTCGTGGTCCTTACCATCAAGGGTGGTGTGGCCGTAGACGTAGGCGTCGGCGCCGAGTTCTTCGACGACGTCGACCTCCACCTTCAGGCCTTCACCGTGCGGAGCGGTTTCCAGGTCCTCGGGACGGCTGCCCAGGGTGACCGTGGAGCCGTGGGCCTCTTCGAGGACGTCCCGCGGCACGGGGTAGACGGTGCCGCCGAACTGCACGCCGCCGTCGACTACGGGGAGTTCCAGCAGGTTCATGGCGGGGGAGCCGATGAAGCCGGCAACGAAGACGTTCTTGGGGCGGTCGTAGAGGTTGCGCGGGGTGTCAACCTGCTGCAGCAGGCCGTCCTTCAGCACGGCGACGCGGTCGCCCATGGTCATGGCCTCCACCTGGTCGTGCGTCACATAAACGGTGGTAACGCCCAGGCGGCGGGTCAGGGATGCGATCTGGGTGCGGGTCTGGACGCGGAGCTTGGCGTCAAGGTTGGACAGCGGCTCATCCATGAGGAAGACCTGCGGGTTACGGACGATTGCGCGGCCCATGGCAACACGCTGGCGCTGGCCGCCGGAGAGTGCCTTCGGCTTGCGGTCCAGGTACTGCTCGAGGTCAAGGAGCTTTGCGGCTTCGCGGACGCGCTCGGCGCGCTCTTCCTTGGAGACGCCGGCGATCTTGAGGGCGAAGCCCATGTTGTCGGCCACAGTCATGTGCGGGTACAACGCGTAGTTCTGGAAAACCATCGCGATGTCGCGGTCCTTCGGGGGAACATCGGTGACATCGCGGTCGCCGATCAGGATGCGGCCTGCGTTGACGTCCTCGAGGCCTGCCAACATGCGCAGGGAGGTGGACTTGCCGCAACCGGAGGGTCCAACGAGGACCAGGAATTCGCCATCGGCGATGTCGATGTTGAGCTTATCGACGGCGGGCTTTTCGGTGCCCGGGTACAGACGCGTAGCGTTGTCAAAAGTAACTGTAGCCACAGTTATCAATCCCTTCACCGGCAGGTACGTGCCGGACGATCCGTTGTGAATGGTTCATTTTTATTCAGTTTTGTTCCTGCAAAATGCTCCGCGGCTTCCGCGGAGCATCGAGTGACGCCGCACGCTTGTTGTGCGCCACATCACACAAAGAGTATGCCAGAGGTTGCTCTTTTTAGCGTAAATGTTACGAACGTCACAACTCTTGCTGACCGTCCCTTAACCGGAGGCCGCCTGGGGGTCTTCTTCAGCCACGGCGATGCTCCGCTCCTGGAGCAGTGCTTCCAGCAGCTCTGCCACGTGGAGAGGAGCCTCCACCCGGTACTGGGCCTGGGTGAAATCGAGGCCGACCTTGACCCCGACATCGCTGGGTTCGAGCCTGCCAAAGGCGTCCTCGTCCGTGACGTCATCGCCTGCGAACAGCACAGCGGTGGCCCCCGTTGCCTGCCTCAGGAAAGCAACGCCTTCGCCCTTGGAGGCGTGAACCACCGAGGTCTCCAGGACGCGCTTGCCCTCTTTCAAAAACACGCCCCTGCGGTCCTGCAGAACCGACTTGGCAGCTGACACTGCGTCCTCCGCCACGTCGTCCGGGGCTTGGCGGGTGTGCAGGACGACGCCGGCAGGCTTGTACTCCAGGGAGGTGCCGGGAGCGTGGGCCACGATGTCCGCCAACTCGGCCCGCACTTCTTCCAGGAGCGCTTTTTGGTCCTCTTCCAAAGAAAGTTCCGTGGAGCCTGGGCCCAGCCACGCTTCGGCGCCGTGGCTGCCGATCAGCAGCGTGTCCACCGGCGGGGACGCAACCTCCCGCAGGCTGGCGAGGGCGCGGCCCGAGATGAGTGCCGTCGTCGTGCGTGGAAGCACGGCGAGGCCCGCAAACGCTGCGGCTGAACGCGGAAGCGGCCGGGCATCCGGTGCACGGTCCACGATCGGCGCCATGGTGCCGTCAAAATCCATGGCCACCAGCAGGTGCTCCGTCCGGGCGATCCGGCGCAGGGCTTCCCGGAGTTCGGGAGTGAGCGCCAGGGGTGCCCTGGTGCCGCGGCCGTCAGGAGTCATCGCGGACCACCTTTTCGTTCAGCGCGTTCAGGAAATCGGCGGACCAGTGGTCAACGTCGTGGTCCAGGATCTGCCGGCGCATGGACCGCATACGCCGGGCGGCTTCGCGGGGGCTGAGTTCGACGGCGGTCATGATGGTGTTCTTGAGGCCGGCGATATCGTGCGGGTTGATCAGCAGGGCCTGCTTGAGCTGGTCTGCTGCGCCGGCGAATTCGCTCAGCACCAGGGCGCCGTCGTTGTTGTTGCGGGCGGTGACGTATTCCTTGGCGACGAGGTTCATCCCGTCCCGCAGGGCGGTGACCAGCATGACGTCAGCCGCCAGGTACAGCGCCACCATCTCCTCCACCGGGTAGCTGTGGTGCAGGTAGCGGACCGCCGTGTTTTCGATTGTGTCGTAGGTGCCGTTGATATGGCCCACAGTGCCCTCGACCTCCTCACGGAGGAGACGGTACTGTTCCACGCGCTCGCGGCTGGGGGAGGCCACCTGGATCAGGGTCGCATCGCCCACGGTGAGGCGGCCGTCCGCCAGGAGTTCCTCGAAGGCCTTCAGCCGGTGCCGGATGCCCTTGGTGTAGTCCAGCCGGTCCACCCCGAGCAGGATGGTCTTGGGGTTGCCCATGTCCTGCCGGATCTGCCGGGCACGTTCGATGATGTCGGGCCTGGCGGCCAGCTCGCTGATCTGCTTGACGTCGATGGAGATGGGGAAGGCCTGTGCGCGGGCAATGTGCGTCAGTTGGCCGTTGTGGTCCTTGACGTGCACCTGCTGCTGCTTGACGCTGGCACCCAGGAAACGGCGGGCGGAGCGCATGAAGTTGCCGGCATCGCTGACGCGCTGGAAGCCCACCAGGTCGGCGCCGAGCAGGCCGTCGATGATGGCCTGGCGCCACGGGAGCTGGGCGAAGATTTCCGGCGGCGGGAACGGGATGTGGTTGAAGAATCCGATGCGCAGATCTGGCCGGGCCTCGCGGAGCATCCGGGGAACCAGCTGCAGCTGGTAGTCCTGGACCCAGATAGTGGCGCCCTGGTCGGCGTGGCGGACGACGGCGTCGGCGAACCTGCGGTTGACCTTGCGGTAGGCGTCCCACCAGGTGCGGTGGAACTCCGGTGGGGCGATGACGTCGTGGTACAGCGGCCAGAGGGTGGCGTTGGAGAAGCCTTCGTAGTACAGCTCCACGTCGTCGGTGCTGAGCTGGACCGGGACCAGGTCCATGCCGCCGTGGCTGAACGGCTTCACGGTTTCGTCCGGTGCTCCATGCCAGCCGACCCACGCGCCGTCGGTCTTGGTCATCATGGGCGCCAGCGCGGTCACCAGGCCGCCGGGGGACCGGCGCCAACCGGAGCCGTCGTCGCTGTCGTCGCCCGGCGCCACGCGGTCCACAGGCAGTCTGTTGGAGACCACCATGAAGTCGTACTTCGTATGGCCGGCGTGGCTGGAACCGGATCCGCCGGCCGTTGCTGTGCGGGCGGGTTTTTCCTGGACGGGTGTTTGCATTGCGGCCCCCTGGGGTTGCTTGTGCCTCTAAGCCACCCTAGCCGGACGGAATCATCGGGGCTATTCGTCCGTTGGTCAAGCCGAAGGAATAGTTGAACCCGCAAGCCATCAGCTTTCTCCCCTAAAATGTTGGGGTGCCACGAAGTGGTCCCCTACGTCGACCGACCCAAGGAACTCATGAGCCCCGCAAACGAAGTACGTAAGTCCAAGGCTGAGCGAACGGCGGAGGCGCGCGAAAAAGCGCGCCTGATCCGGGAAGCCCAGGCAAAGAAGGACAAGCGCAACAAGCTGCTGATCGGCTGGGGCATCGTGGCGGCGGTGGTGGCCATCCTGGTGGTCGTGGGCCTGGTGGTTGCCGGCAACATCCAGCGGAATGCCCCGATCGCGGACCAGGGACCCACTCCTGCCAACGCCAACGCCCACGGCGGCGTGACGCTACTGGCCAACAATGAGGTAGCCAAGACGGAGCCGGCCACCGTGGACGCCAGTTCCCTGGGTGATGCTCCGAAGACTCCCCCCGCCCAGGTGGTGGCCCCCGGTGCAGAGGCTGAGGCCGGAAAACCGGTCAAGGTGGTCCTGTACATCGACTTCATCTGCCCGGTCTGCAAGAACTTCGAAACGCAGTACAACGACCAGCTCACCACGCTGCGAAACGATGGCAAGATCACCGTCGAGTACCGCGCGCTTGGATTCCTGGACAGCCGGTCCACCACCAACTACTCGTCCCGTGCCGCTAACGCTGCAGCCTGTGTGGCCAACACGGCCCCGGAAAAGTACTCCGACTACTTCAACGCCCTGTTCGCCCAGCAGCCCGCAGAGGGCAGCGCCGGCCTGTCCGACAACGACCTGAAGAAGATGGCGTCCGACATGGGCGTGAACATCAACTCCTGCGTGGATGACAAAACCTACCGCCCGTTCGTGAAGTTCACGACGAAGGAAGCGTCCGCCATCGGCGTTACCGGTACGCCCACCGTCTTCGTGGACGGCAAGCAGTGGGGCAAGGGAGACAGCGCCCAGACGCCGTTCCCCGACTTCCTGCAGGCCGCCATCGCCGCCAAGGGCTAGGAATCACAGCACTGGCAGGGGCCCGTTCCGGAACGTTTCCGGGGCGGGCCCCTGCCTTTCGGGCAACACCTGCAGCAGCGTTTTTACGCCCGGCGGGAGTTGGGCTAACCTTATCTAGCGCCTTCGCGCGCATGCCCCCAGGGGCGCGCCTCCTTAGCTCAGTTGGCCAGAGCACCGCTCTTGTAAAGCGGGGGTCGTCGGTTCGAATCCGACAGGGGGCTCAATGCAACCTCCGGGTCTAAGCTGGATCCATCCAAATGATCAGCGTGCTGACTAAAGGAGGATGGGTGACATGCCCAAGACCGGCAAGAACGACCATGCCCGCAAGGAAGAGCTCCCCTCGACCCTGCAGCGTTCTGACCAAAAGGCCCAGGACACCTTCGCCAAGACCTACGATTCCGCCCTTGAGTCCTATGACCAGGACGAACAACGGGCCGCGCGTGCAGCGTATGCCTCGCTGAAGCACAGCTACGAGAAAGTGGGCGACCACTGGGAGCCCAAGGAAAAACGCGGCCCGTCGGACAAGCGCGCGGAACAGGGCATCCGTTCGTCGGAACCCACCGCCGGCGGCGTGGACGCCAACGCTTCGAAGGATCACCTCTACAAGCTGGCCAAGGAATTGGATGTCAAGGGCCGTTCGAAGATGGACAAGGACGAGTTGGTGAAGGCACTCCAGAAGGCCAACGACGCAGCCACCCGCAAAGCCCGCAGTAAATAGCCTTCGCTCTTGCCGTCCCGCCGTCCAAGGTGTCGAATCGAAGGACACGTTCGGTCCGGTCGGCAATGATGCCAGGAGGTTCCAATGTCGGTGAAGAGCACCAAGGAGTCAGCGCGGGCGGCAGGCGGCAGGAACGGGCCTGATGCCAGGCGTGCCGACCAGGCCGGCGGCATCGCGGCGCAGGACCCGGCCCGCATCCGGAACGTGGCGCTGGTGGGACACTCCGGCGCAGGGAAGACCATGTTGATCGAGGCCCTGCTCGCAGCCAACGGCATGATCACCCGCAAAGGCTCCATCGCGGACGGGTCGACAGTCAGCGACTCGGACCCCGCGGCAGTGCACCAGCAGCGGTCCGTCACGCTGTCCCTGGTGCCGCTGATGCTGGATGACGTCAAGGTGAACCTCCTGGACACTCCGGGCTACCCGGACTTCATCGGTGAGCTGCGGGCGGGCCTCCGGGCTTCGGATGCCGCACTCTTCGTGGTCTCCGCCGTCGACGGAATCGACGCAACCACCACCGCCCTGTGGGGCGAGTGCGCGCACATGGGGCTGCCACGCGCCGTCGTCATCACCCGGGTGGACCATCCGCGCGCAAATTACGACGCCGCCCTTGCCGCCTGCCAGAGGGCGTTCGGCGAGGGCGTCCTCCCGCTGTACGTCCCGGTGCGGTCAGGAGGCGGGATTACCGGCCTGTTGGGCCTGCTGTCGCAGCAGGTGACGGACTACTCCGCCGAAGAGGCAGCACCTGAAGCCCGTCCGGCAGCGGCCGATGAACGCGCGGAGGCCGGGGCTGCCAGGGGCACGCTCATCGAGGGCATCATTGCCGAAAGCGAAGATGAGTCGCTGATGGACCGCTACCTGGAAGGCGAGGACATGGACACCGCGGTGCTGGCCGCCGACCTGGAAACCGCCGTGGCCCGCGGCTCGTTCTTTCCCGTGCTGCCCACGTCTGCCGTCACCGGCCTTGGCACCGCGGAACTGCTGGACCTGCTGGTCCGCGCCTTCCCGCCTCCGGTGGAACGCAGCCTGCCGGACGCCGCCGACCTGTCCGGCCAAGCGGCCGGACGCCTGGCCTGCGATCCTTCCGGTCCGCTCGCCGCCGAAGTGGTGCGCACCTCCAACGACCCCTTCCTGGGCCGTATCTGCCTGGTGCGGGTCTTCTCAGGGACGCTGCGCGAGGACTCGCCCGTCCATGTAGGTGGCCACGGTCTGGCTGACCGTGGCCACCAGGACCACGACACCGATGAACGCGTCACCCATATCTACTCCCCGCTGGGAGCCACCCTGCGGCCCGTTCCCTACTGCGTGGCGGGGGACATGTGCGCGTTGGCGAAACTCGGCAGCGCCGAAACCGGGGACACCATCTCCAGTCGGGAAAACCCGCTCCTGCTGGCCACCTGGGAGATGCCGGAGCCGCTGCTGCCGGTCGCGGTGGAGGCCGACTCCCGCAGCGACGAGGACGCCCTGGCCCGCAGCCTGGGCAGGATCGCGGCGGGAGACCCAACCCTCCGTGTGGACCGGAACACCGAAACGCACCAGCTGGTGCTGTGGTGCATGGGCGAGGCGCACGCCGAAGTGGTCCTTGACCGGCTGCGCGAACAGGGCGTGAAGCTGCATACCGTGGCCGTGGTGACGCCGCTGCGGGAGACCTTCGCAGCCGCCGCCGCCGGCCATGGCCGGCATGTCAAACAGTCCGGCGGCCACGGCCAGTACGCCGTGTGCGACATCGAGGTGGAGCCGCTGGATCGCGGCGGCGGGTTCGAGTTCGTGGACAAGACGGTGGGTGGAGTCATCCCGGGAACGTTCATCCCATCCATTGAGAAGGGGGTGCGGGCGCAAATGGAGAAGGGGGTCTCTGCGGGATTTCCTGTGGTGGACGTGCGCGTGACCCTCACGGGCGGCAAGGCCCACAGCGTGGATTCATCCGATGCGGCGTTCCAGGCGGCGGGGGCCCTTGCGCTCCGGGAGGCGGCGGCCGCGGGTAAGGTCCAGCTGCTGGAACCCGTGTCCTCCGTGTCCATCACGGTTGCCGACGAACACGTCGGCTCCGTGATGAGCGATCTGTTCGGCCGTCGGGGGCGCCTTACCGGCACCACCTCGTCGGGGGAGGGGCTCACGGAGATCAGCGCGGAGGTTCCGGACCAGGAACTCCTGCGGTATGCCGTGGAACTGCGGGCCCTGACCGCCGGCACCGGTCGGTTCCGCCGGCAGTACCTGCGGCACGAGCCGGTACCGCCGAACTTCAGCCCATCCTGATCCGGTCCGGACAGGAAGAATGATGCGGGGCGCCGCCCAGTGAATGCTGCAGCTCGTAAGATCCAGACCGTCTACCTGACGCTGACGTTGGGGAACACCCTTGCGGCGTCGTTCATTTGGGGAATCAATACGTTGTTCCTGCTCGATGCCGGGCTGAGCAACCTGGAGGCGTTCGCCGCGAATGCATTCTTCACGGCCGGGATGGTCCTGTTTGAGGTGCCCACAGGGGTGGTGGCGGACAGCTGGGGGCGCCGCACCTCCTTCCTGCTGGGCACGGTGACCCTGGCCGGGTCCACCTACCTCTACTACCTGCTGTGGCAGTTGTCCGCGCCGTTCTGGTGGTGGGCCGCCGTGTCGTCCCTCCTTGGCCTTGGGTTCACGTTCTTCTCCGGGGCAGTGGAAGCCTGGCTGGTGGACGCGCTGCACTTTTCCGGCTACGACGGCGGCCTGGAAACCGTCCTGGGCCGCGGCCAGATCGTTTCCGGCATCGCCATGCTGGCAGGGTCAGTAGCTGGCGGGGTCATTGCCCAGGCCACCAACCTGGGCGTGCCGTTCCTGCTGCGCGTCGTCGTCCTGGTGGCAATGTTCGTGGTGGCTTTCCTGCTGATGCACGACGTCGGCTTCACACCAGAGCGCTCGGCCCACCCCCTGCAGGCCACCCGCGCAGTCCTGAAGGCGTCCGTGGACGGCGGGCTGAGGAATCCGCCGGTGCGGTTCATGATGCTCGCTGCCCCGTTCACCGAAGGCGTTGGGTTCTACGTCTTCTATGCCCTCCAGCCCTACCTGTTGCAGCTTTTTGGCGATCCCAAGGCTTATGCCATCGCAGGCCTGGCAGCGGCCATCGTGGCGGGAGCAGACATCGTGGGCGGCTGGCTGGCGCCCCTGGTCCGGAAACTGGTCCGCCGCCGCACCACCGTGCTGATCGCTTCCACGGTCGCCAGTTCGGTGGTCCTGGTGGTGCTCCTGGCCACGAAGGTCTTTTGGCTGGCGCTGGTGCTCCTGGCCCTGTGGGCCGTGGTGGCCTCCGCGGGCACCCCGGTGCGCCAGGCCTACCTCAACGACATGATCGCCTCGAAGCAGCGGGCCACGGTCCTTAGCTTCGCCTCGCTTATGGGCTCCAGCGGGGGAGTGGTGGTGCAACCCGTGCTCGGCCGGGCCGCCGACCTCTATGGCTACCCTGCATCGCTGGCATTGGGCGGCGCGGTGCAGTTGCTGGCGGCACCCTTCATGCTGCTGAGCCGGCGCCGGCGCGCGCCGGCCGACTTCGCCGCGGGCCTGGCCGCAGCACCCTGATAGGGGCGGAAAGCGCTGGAGCCGGGAACAGGGAAGGCCCCCGTTGCCGGGACTGGCTCCGGGCAACGGGGGCCACCACGAGCGCAGGTGGAGATCCGTCCTACTTGACGCCCGCTTCCACTGCTTCGCTGGCCGGAGCCGGCTTCTCCTGTGCGGGCGGAGGGGAGGTCTTCAGCTTGAACCGTTTCCCAATTTCGCCGCCGCCACCGCTGCGGTTCTTGTTGAAGATGTCGAAGCCCACGGCGACAAGGAGCACCAGGCCCTTGATCAGCTGCTGGTAGTCGGTGCCAAGGCCCAGGATGGACATGCCGTTGTTGAGCACGCCCATGATGAGTCCGCCGATCATGGCTCCGGCGACGGTTCCGATACCGCCGGTGACCGCGGCGCCGCCGATGAAGGCCGCGGCGATGGAATCCAGTTCGAAGCCGGTTCCACCGGCCGGCTGCGCCGAGTTGAGCCGGGCGGTGAAGACGAGGCCCGCCAACGCGGCCAGCACGCCCATGTTTACGAAGAGCCGGAACGTTACGGCCTTGGTTTTGATGCCGGACAGTTCAGCCGCATGCAGGTTGCCGCCGATGGCGTATGTGTGCCGGCCGAAGACACTGTTGTTCATGAGGGCCGTGTACGCGATCACCAGGGCGGCCAGGACCACCAGGACAATCGGGGTGCCGCGGTAGGACGCCAGCAGGAACGTGATGATGAGCATGAGCAGCGCCGTGAAGGCGGTCTTGATGACGAACCACACCAGGGGCTCGCTTTCGAGGTCGAACTTCCGGCGGATCCGGCGTTCCTTGAGCGCTTGGATCAGCAGCGCGGCCGTGGCCCCGACGCCCAGGATGACGGTGAGCCACTCCAGTACGGAGGTGCCGCCGGTGAGGTCGGGAAGGAAGCCGCCGCCGAGGGCCCGCAGTTCGGCCGGGAAGGGGGTGATCTGCTGGTTCTTCAGGGTGATGAGGGTCAGGCCGCGGAAGATCAGCATGCCCGCCAGTGTGACGATGAAGGCAGGAATCCCCACGTAGGCGATCCAGTAGCCCTGCCAAGCGCCCACCAGGGCGCCGACCAGCAGGCAGGCGGGGATGGCGGCCCACCACGGCCAGCCCCAGTGCACGATCATGACGCCGGCCACGGCGCCGATGAACCCGGCCACCGAGCCGACGGAAAGGTCGATGTGCCCGGCGATGATCACCATGACCATGCCGATGGCCAGGATCAGGATGTAGCTGTTCTGGACCACCAGGTTGGTGACGTTTTGTGGTTCCAGCAGGATCCCGCCGGTCAGTCCCTGAAACAGCAGGACAATCAGGATCAGGGCAACGAAGATGCCCACCTGGCGCAGTTGGCTTGTGAGGAATCCGAGCGATTCTCTGAGGGCGGACATTTCGCTATTCCTTCTCTTTGGTCATGTAGTGCATCAGGGTTTCCTGGGTGGCCTCGGCAATGGGAACTTCACCTGTGATGTGGCCGGCGGCCAGCGTGTAGATGCGGTCGCAGATGCCCAGCAGTTCAGGCAGTTCCGAGGAGATGACGATGACAGCTTTTCCTTCGGCCGCGAGTTTCCCGATAATCGTGTAGATCTCGTATTTGGCGCCAACGTCGATTCCCCGCGTGGGTTCATCGAGGATGAGCACGTCCGGATCGGAGAACATCCACTTGCTCAGCACCACCTTCTGCTGGTTGCCACCGGAGAGCTTTCCGGTAATGGCCGCCACCGACGGAGCCTTGATGTTCATGCTCTTCCGGTAGCCGTTGGCCACCACGGTTTCCTGGTTCTTGTCCACGAAGCCGCGTTTGGCGAGCTTGCGCAGGGCCGCCAGGGAGATGTTCCGCTTGATGTCCTCGATGAGGTTCAGGCCGTAGTGCTTGCGGTCTTCCGTGGCATAGGCGATGCCGTTCCTGATGGCGTCGGACACCGTGGCCGTGTTGATTTCCTCGCCGTACTTGTAGACCTTGCCTGACGTGGCGGTTCCGTACGTGCGCCCGAAGACGCTCATGGCAAGCTCCGTGCGCCCAGCGCCCATGAGCCCGGCCAGTCCTACCACTTCGCCCTTCCGGACGTACAGGTTGGCGTTGTTGACCACCATGCGCGTGTGGTCCTGGGGATGGCGCACGGACCAGTCCTCGATCCGCAGGACCTCATCGCCGATGTGCGGCTCGCGGTCCGGGTACAGGCTCTCCAGGTCCCGGCCCACCATGCCGCGGATGATCCGTTCCTGCGTGATCTGACCTTCGTCCAGCCGAAGCGTCTCAATGGTCTTGCCGTCCCGGATGATGGTGACGGCGTCAGCCACCTTGCGGATCTCATTGAGCTTGTGGCTGATGATGATGCTGGTGACGCCCTGGCCCTTCAGGTGGAGGATCAGGTCCAGCAGGTGGCCGGAATCCTCGTCGTTAAGGGCGGCAGTGGGCTCGTCCAGGATGAGCAGCTTCACTTCCTTGGACAGCGCCTTGGCGATTTCCACGAGTTGCTGCTTGCCCACGCTGATGTGCTGCACGGGGGTGACAGGGTTTTCGTCGAGGCCGACGCGGGCCAGCAGCTTTGCTGCCTCCAGGTTGGTCTTGCGCCAGTCCACCCACCCGTTGGTGGCTTGTTCATTGCCAAGGTAGATGTTCTCGGCAATGGACAGGTACGGGCTGAGGGCCAGTTCCTGGTGGATGATGACGATTCCGCGCTTTTCGCTGTCCGAGATGCTGGAAAAGTGGCAGGGCTCGTTTTCGAAGAGGATTTCCCCCTCAAAGGTGTTGTGTGGATAGACGCCGGACAACACTTTCATGAGCGTTGACTTTCCGGCTCCGTTTTCCCCGCAGATGGCGTGGACCTCGCCACGGTTCACATCGAGGGTGACGTCCTGCAGCGCTTTCACGCCGGGGAACGTCTTGGTGATTCCTCGCATTTGAAGAATGGGTGTGTTCATCGTCAATTCCCACTGACTGTTCGGAGCTTGCCTTCCTGCTGCTGCAGGAGGCTGCGGGTGGGGCTGTGGCCCGGGACGGATACCCAGGCCACAGCCCCCTGACGCTGACTACTTGACGTCGGCGTCGGTGTAGTAACCCGAGTCGATCAGTTCCTTCTTGTAGTTGTCCTTGGTGATGATCACGGACTTCAGCAGGAACGCCGGGACAACCTTGACCTTGTTGTTGTAGGTCTTGGTGTCGTTGGTTTCCGGCTCCTGGCCCTTGAGGACGGAGTCGACCATCTTGACGGCCTGCGCGCCGAGCTGGCGGGTGTCCTTGAAGATGGTGGAGTACTGCTCGCCGGCGATGATGGACTTGACGGAACCCTTTTCGGCGTCCTGGCCGGTGACCACGGGCAGGCTGCCCTTGGCGTAGCCGCCGGTGCTGGTGAGGGCAGAGAGGATGCCGATGGACAGGCCGTCGTACGGGGAGAGGACGCCGTTCAGCTTGGTGCCCGAGCTGTAGGCGGAGGTGATGATGTCCTCCATGCGCTTCTGCGCCACCGGTGCCTGCCAGCGAAGGATCGCGGCCTGCTCAAACTTGGTCTGGCCGCTGGGGACCTTCAGGGTGCCGGCGTCCATGTACGGCTTCAGGGTGTCCATGGCGCCGCTCCAGAAGAAGTTGGCGTTGTTGTCGTCGGGGCTGCCGGCGAAAAGCTCGATGTTGAACGGCCCCTTGCCGTCAACCTTCTTGCCGCTGGCGTCCAGGAGGCCCAGGCCCGTCAGCAGTGAGGTGGCCTGCTGCACGCCCACGGTGTAGTTGTCGAACGTGGTGTAGTAGTCCACGTTCGGGGTGCCGTTGATCAGGCGGTCGTACGCGATGACCTTGACGTTCTGGTCCTTGGCCTTGGCCAGGACGTCGGTCAGGGTGGTGCCGTCAATCGCGGCGATGATCAGGGCCTTGGCGCCCTTGGTCAGCATGTTTTCGATCTGAGACACCTGCGTGGGGATGTCGTCATTGGCGAACTGAAGGTCTGTCTTGTAGCCGAGGTCCTTCAGCGACTTCTCCACGTTGGCGCCATCGGCAATCCACCGTTCGGAGGTCTGGGTGGGCATCGAGATCCCGACCAGTGAATCGCCGGGCTTGGCGGCACTGCCGGATTCGGTGGCGGCTCCGCCCCGGGAGCCACAGCCGGTGGCGCCCACCGTCAGGGCGAGGACAAGGGCCACCGCGCCCATGAGTTTTTTGATTCTCACCATTTTCTCCTTCCGCGGCAGCATTGCCGCGAAGTGTTGTTGGACAGGCAGCACCGACGCTTCCTGGTCCTGGCCACATTGTTGATGTGTCGGTTCAATATAGACCGCTTTGTGAACGCTAACAAGAGCAAGCCATCGAAATTTCGCAACTTTTTCGGTTCCATTGACTTCCTTCTTGTTAGCGTTCACACTTGCTGCAGCACCTAGCTCGACCCCGACCCCTACAAACCCGGTAATGAGGCCTCCCGCCTCCCGGACGGAGGCCACCCATGCCAGAAACGTTGTTCACTTCCAGCTCCGACTCCCGCCAAGACCACTACGTCATCGGGGTGGACTACGGGACCCTTTCGGGCCGTGCCGTGGTGGTGCGGGTCCGCGACGGCAGGGAACTCGGCAGCGCCGTCCACGAGTACCCGCACGCGGTGGTCACCGATTCCCTGCCCGAAGACACAGCGGGCGCCGAATCCGGCGGACGTCCCGCAAGGCTTCCCGGCGAATGGGCACTCCAGGTGCCCAACGACTACCGGGAAGTCCTGCGCAAGGCCGTCCCCGCCGCAGTGGCGGACGCGGGGATCGACCCTGCCGCCGTCGTCGGCATCGCCACAGACTTCACCGCCTGCACCATGGTGCCGGTCAAGGCTGACGGCACCCCCCTGAACGAACTGCCCGGCTTCGCCAACCGGCCGCACGCCTATGTGAAGCTCTGGCGCCACCACGCAGCGCAGGGGCAGGCTGACCGGATCAACCGGCTCGCTGCCGACCGGGGCGAGGACTGGCTTCCACGCTACGGGGGACTGATCTCCTCCGAATGGGAGTTCGCCAAGGGCCTGCAACTGCTGGAAGAGGACCCGGAAGCATACGCCGCCATGGACCACTGGGTAGAGGCGGCCGACTGGATCGTCTGGCAGCTCTGCGGGCGCTACGTCCGCAACGCCTGCACCGCCGGCTACAAGGGCATCTACCAGGATGGCCGGTATCCGTCCGAGGACTTCCTGGCGGCCCTGAACCCGGACTTCAAGGACTTTGTCAGCTCCAAGCTGGAGCACACCATCGGGCGGCTGGGGGACGCTGCCGGCACGCTCACCGCGGAGGCTGCTGCCTGGACCGGACTGCCGGAGGGCATCGCCGTGGCCGTGGGAAACGTTGACGCACATGTCACGGCCCCGGCTGCCAAGGCCGTGGACTCCGGCCAGCTGGTGGCCATCATGGGCACCTCCACCTGCCATGTCATGAACGGCACCGAACTCCGGGAGGTGCCCGGCATGTGCGGGGCAGTGGACGGCGGCATCGTGCCCGGCCTGTGGGGCTATGAGGCCGGCCAGTCCGGCGTGGGGGACATCTTTGGCTGGTTCACCAAGTACGGCGTCCCGCCCGAATACCACCAGGCTGCCAAGGATGCGGGCCTGGGCATCCACGAGTACCTCACCGAACTCGCCTCGCGGCAGGCCATCGGGGAGCATGGCCTGATCGCCCTCGACTGGCACTCGGGCAACCGTTCGGTCCTGGTGGATCATGAGCTCTCCGGGATCGTGGTGGGCCAGACGCTGGCTACCAGGCCGGAAGACACGTACCGCGCGCTGCTCGAAGCCACGGCTTTCGGAACCCGCACCATCGTGGACGCCTTCCGCGATGCCGGTGTCCCGGTCAAGGAATTCATCGTGGCCGGCGGCCTGCTCAAAAACAAACTCCTGATGCAGATCTACGCGGACGCCACCGGCCTGCAGCTGTCCACCATCGGCTCCGGGCAGGGCCCGGCGCTGGGCTCGGCCATCCACGCCGCCGTCGCGGCGGGACAGTACGCGGACATCCGCGAAGCTGCCGCCGCCATGGGCGCCGAACCTGGGGAGGTCTACACCCCGATACCGGAAAACGTGGCCGCGTACGACGAACTGTTTCAGGAGTACAGAACGCTGCACGACTACTTCGGCCGCGGCAGCAATGACGTCATGCACCGGCTTAAGGCCATCCAGCGCAAGGCGGCCCGGACTGGGCTGCCGGGGACTGGCAACCTGTCGGCTACCGCTGTGGAGGTGTCCGCATGACCGCCGGTACCGGGGTAACTCCGGCGATCCTGCAAACCATCGCCCGGATCCGGGAGGAAGTCTGCGCCCTGCACGCCGAGCTCACCAGGTATGAACTGGTGGTGTGGACCGCAGGCAACGTTTCGGCCCGTGTACCGGGAACAGACCTCATGGTCATCAAGCCCTCCGGCGTCTCCTACCAGGAGCTGACCCCGGAGCAGATGATTGTGACCGACCTGCACGGCACCCCGGTTCGGGGCACCAACGTCGGTGGTGGCGGGACCGTGGATTGGGGCAACCCGCCGCTGTCGCCGTCCTCGGACACGGCCGCCCATGCCTATGTGTACCGGCACATGCCCGAGGTGGGCGGGGTGGTGCACACCCACTCCACCTACGCCACCGCCTGGGCCGCCAGGGGAGAAGCCATCCCGTGCGTGCTGACCATGATGGGTGACGAGTTCGGCGGCGAGATTCCGGTGGGACCGTTCGCGCTGATCGGCGATGACTCGATCGGCCAGGGCATCGTGGAGACGCTGAAGAACTGCAACTCGCCCGCGGTCCTGATGCAGAACCACGGCCCGTTCACCATCGGCAAGGATGCCCGGTCCGCCGTGAAGGCCGCCGTCATGTGCGAGGAAGTTGCGCGGACCGTGCATATTTCCCGGCAACTCGGTGAACCGCTGCCCATCAAGCAGGACCACATCGACTCCCTCTACGCCCGCTACCAGAACGTGTACGGCCAGTAGGCCAAGAACCGACTTTCCAGGAGAATCCATGAGCACCGCAGCAAACACCTCCCTCGACGGCTACGAGGTCTGGTTCCTCACCGGCAGCCAGCACCTCTACGGCGAGGAGGTCCTCAAGCAGGTAGCTGCCCAGTCACAGGAGATTGCCAACCAGCTCAACGCATCCTCCGCGGTGCCGGTGCGGATCGTGTGGAAGCCGGTCCTCACCGATTCGGACGCCATCCGCCGCACCGCGCTGGAGGCGAACTCGGATGATTCCGTGATCGGCGTGACTGCCTGGATGCACACCTTCAGCCCCGCCAAAATGTGGATCCAGGGCCTGGACCTGCTGCGCAAGCCACTGCTGCACCTGCACACGCAGGCCAACCGCGACCTGCCCTGGGCGGACATCGACTTCGACTTCATGAACCTGAACCAGGCCGCGCATGGCGACCGCGAGTTCGGCTACATCCAGTCACGCCTGGGCATTGCCCGGAAGACGGTCGTCGGGCACGTCTCCAACCCCGAGGTCGCCCGCCAGGTCGGTTCCTGGCAGCGCGCCGCCGCCGGCTGGGCTGCCGTCCGGACCCTGCGGCTGACCCGCTTCGGGGACAACATGCGCAACGTGGCCGTCACCGAGGGCGACAAGACGGAGGCCGAGCTGCGGTTCGGCGTCGCGGTCAACACCTGGTCCGTGAACGAACTCGCCGACGCCGTGCACGGCGCTGCAGAGTCCGACGTCGACGCCCTGGTGGCGGAATACGAGGACCTTTATGACGTGGTGCCGGAGCTCCGCGCAGGCGCGGCCCGGCACGAATCGCTGCGGTACGGCGCCCGGATTGAACTGGGATTGCGCAGCTTCCTGGAGGGCAACGGGTCCGCGGCATTCACCACGTCCTTCGAGGACCTGGGAGCCCTCCGCCAGCTGCCCGGACTGGCGGTGCAGCGGCTCATGGCCGCCGGCTACGGCTTCGGCGCCGAGGGTGACTGGAAGACCGCCATCCTGGTGCGCGCTGCCAAGGTGATGGGTGCCGGCCTGCCCGGCGGGGCCTCCCTGATGGAGGACTACACCTACCACCTGGAACCGGGATCCGAGAAGATCCTGGGCGCCCACATGCTGGAGGTCTGCCCCTCCCTGACCGCGCAGACGCCGCGCCTGGAAATCCACCCGCTGGGCATCGGCGGCAAGGAAGACCCCGTTCGCCTGGTGTTCGACGCTGACGCCTCCCCGGGCGTCGTCGTCGCCCTGTCGGACATGCGGGACCGATTCCGCCTGGTGGCCAACGCCGTCGACGTCGTTCCCCTTGACCAGCCGCTGCCCAACCTGCCCGTGGCCCGTGCCCTGTGGCAGCCCAAGCCGGACTTCGCCACCTCCGCCGCCGCCTGGCTCACCGCCGGCGCCGCGCACCACACCGTCCTCTCCACCCAGGTGGGGATGGATGTGTTCGAGGACTTCGCGGAAATCGCCAGGACCGAACTGCTCACCATCGACGAAGGCACCACCATCCGCCAGTTCAAGAAAGACCTGAACTGGAACGCCGCCTACTACAAGCTGGCCGGGGGGATCTGACCACGCATGGTGCGGCGGCCGAGGCTTGAGGACGTGGCGGAGCTGGCCGGCGTCTCGCACCAGACAGTATCCCGGGTAGTCAACTGCCACCCGAATGTGAGCGCGGGGACCCGTGAGAGGGTGGAGGCGGCGATTGCCCAGCTGGGCTACCGCCGCAACTCCGCTGCCCGGAGCCTGGTCACCCGGCGCTCGCAGACCATCGGGGTGCTGGCCAGCGAACTCTCGCAGTACGGGCCTGCCAACACTTTGCTGGGGGTGGAACGCGCCGCACGGGACGCCGGGTACTTCGTCAGCGTCGCTGCCCTGCGGGAGGTCAACCGTGATGCGATCCTGGCTGCCGTCCGGCACTTCCTGGACCAGTCGGTGGAAGGCATCGTGGTGATTGTTCCGCACCTTGAGATGCCCGCCGCCCTCGCGGAACTGCCCCTTGGAGTGCCTGTGGTGGCCGTGGGGACCACAGGAAACGACGCTGTTGGCGGGGTCAAGGTGGACCAGCGCCGGGGGGTCGAACTGGCCGTGCGGCACCTCATCGGACAGGGCCATGTCCGCATCGGACACGTGGCCGGGCCCCAGGACTGGATTGATGCGGTGGCGCGCGCGGACGGCTGGCGGTGCACCCTGGACGCGGCCGGTCTCGAGGCCGATCTCATGATCGAGGGGGACTGGAGCGCCGGGAGCGGTTATGCCATTGGCCGGCAAGTGGCAGCCACCCGACGTGCCACTGCGCTGTTTGTGGGCAACGACCAGATGGCGCTGGGGGTCCTGCGTGCCTTGAATGAGGCGGGTATCAAGGTACCGGAGGACATATCCGTGGTGGGCTTCGACGACCAGCCCGAAGCCGGCTATTTCAGCCCGCCGCTGACGGTGGTCCGGCAGGACTTCGAAGAACTGGGCCGGCGGTGCATGGACATGATGCTCAAGGCACTGGACGGTATGGACGGGCCGCAGACCCTGGTGGTGGAGCCCGAACTCGTCCTGCGCAGCAGCACCGCTCCGCCCTCCTGAGCTTCCGGCAGCCGATTTAATCCGGGGGAGACCCACACGAAACGTGGCCACAACAATCGCTGCGTACGTTGGCAGGCATGACGGCAACCCTGCTTATCCGGCTCCGCGACTGGCTGCTGGACACGTTCACGTATGAATCCGAGTCCCAGGCCACAGGCGCTATGGCTGAAGCCACCCGCTGGGGCTGGCTGCCGGCACTGAGCGGGGTGTCCGCGGGAGCGGATCACGCCCGCTCCGAGCATGCGGCAGCAGGGGCCGAAACCAGCGCTATGTCTGGTTGAGCACACTATTGCGCCACTAGCGTTGTAATGCCCTAAACTGCTTCACTGAGGTGCCTGAAATGGCGCTGCGCAGCAACGAAAGTGAACACGCTATGGCTACCGATTACGATGCTCCACGCAAGCAGGAAGAAGAGTCGCCCGCTGACTCTCTCGAGGCCCTCCAGGCGTCACGGAGCGGCAACGCGCAGACGGCGGTTATCGATGTTGACGAAAACGACACCGCTGAAGGTATTGACCTGCCCGGCGCCGACCTGTCCAACGAGGAACTGACCGTTATTGTGGTTCCCGAGCAGTCCGACGAGTTCACCTGCTCGTCGTGCTTCCTGGTCCGCCACCGGTCACAGGTTGCACGTGAAAAGAACGGCCTGAAGTACTGCCGCGACTGCGAAGGCTAAGACTTTTTCCTGCACCGGCCGCCCCTGGGGTGGCCGGTGCTTTCTTGTCCTGCGTGCTTCTTTTTCGAGCCGTCGATCTCCGGCCGCCGTCGTTATCAAAATGACCCCTCGTCTCCGGGGAGGAACACTCCTACGCTGGAAGCATCCAATGGCTTTGAATCCTGGATGGCACAGCAATGAAAAAGTTCTTCATCTGGCTCGCAGCCCTCATGCTGGCTGTAGGGCTGGGAATCGTAGTCCAGGGACCTGCCTCGGCGGCTCCCTACTGCGGGCTCACCTGGGGCTCGCTGGCGAAATCCGGGCAGGACACCGGTACCGCATCCGTCACCAATGTCCGCACGGGGCGGCACTACTGCTTCGACCGGCTGGTGGTTGACCTCAACGGCCCTGCCGTCGCCTACACCGTTCAGTACGTGCCGCGGATTGAGCAGGAGGGCTCGGGGCTTCCCATTCCGGTGCGGGGTGGTGCGCGCCTGCACATCAGCATCAAGGCGCCCTCCTACGACGAGAACGGCAACGCCACCTACAACCCCGCGGACAGGAACGAACTCAGCAACGTTTCCGGCTACCAGACCTTCCGCCAGGTCGTCTCTGCAGGAAGCTTCGAAGGGTACACCAGCCTGGGCCTGGGCGTCCGCGCCCGCCTTCCGTTCCGGGTCTTCACCCTTGACGGTCCGGGTTCCGGCTCCCGCGTGGTGATCGACGTGGCGCACTATTGGTGACCGATCCGTCGTCGTAAAACCAAAAAGGTGCCGCGCCCCTGACGGGGCACGGCACCTTTTCTGCGCTGTCCTTACTCCGGAACCACGAGGGCGGGAGTATCGCGCTTCAGGGTTTCACCGCGGAAGAAGCCGGGGTGGGTGCGGGACATGACCAGCATGACGACGCCGCCCAGGGCCAGGATGCCGATGCCCAGGATGAACACCAAGCCCACGCCGAAGACCTCCGAACCGCTGCCGAATTCCGGGGCCAGGCTGTCCACGGCGGTCTGGAAGAACACCACGAACAGGCCCACGCCGCCCACCACCGGGCACACCAGCCGGAACAGGAAGTGGCGTGCGCTGTTGAACAGGCTGTGGCGGAAGTACCAGGTGCAGGCAAGCGCTGTGAGGCCGTAGTAGAAGCAGATCATCAGGCCCAGGGCCAGGATGGTGTCGTTCAGGACGTTCTCGCTGACCACGTGCATCACGGCGTAGAAGCCCGCGGAGATGATGCCGGCCGCGATGGTGGCGAAGCCCGGCGTCGCGAACTTCCTGCTGATCCGGCTGAAGGGCTCCGGCAGCGCACCGTAGTGCGCCATGGCCAGCAGGCTCCGGGACGGTGACATGAACGTGGACTGCAGGGATGCAGCGGAGCTGGAGAGTACGGCGAGGGACATCAGGATGGCGAAGGGACCCATGATGGGGGAGGCCAGTGCGGTGAAGATGTTCTCGTGGTTCTCGGCGTTGTTCAGGCCGTTGCCGGTATCGCCAACGCCTGCGAACATCATGGTGGCGATGCTGACCAGGAGGTAGATGGCAAGGACGATGACAGCCGTCAGCGTTCCTGCCACGCCGGCGGTCTTCTTACCGTTGGCCGTCTCCTCGTTGACGGTGAGGCAGACGTCCCAGCCCCAGTAGACGAAGATCGACAGGGAGATGCCCGCGGCAACCTGGCCGAAGGTCTCGATCTTGGTCACGTCGAACCAGTCCCAGCTGAACGGGATGGCCGTTTCAGAGGTGGACCAGTTGGCAAAGGCCAAGCCCACGAACAGGCCCAGGACCAGCAGTTGGAAGCCCACCAGGCTGTACTGCACCAGCTTGGTGGTGTGCATCCCGCGGTAGCTGACCCAGACGGCCAGCGCCACGAAGACGAAGCAGGTGAGCACGTTCAGGGCTTTGTTGTCCGCCAGGTCTGCGAGCTCGGGGGAGCCGGTGAGCTGGGACAGGAAAAGGTAGAAGAAGTCGACGGCGACGCCGGCGAGGTTGGACAGCACGATGATGTTGGCCGCCAGCAGGCCCCAGCCGCCCATCCACCCGATCCATGGCCCGAAGGCCTTGGTCACCCAGGTGAAGGTGGTGCCGCTGTCCGGGGAATCGGCGTTGAGTTCCCGGTAGGAGAGCGAAACCAGGATCATGGGGATGAACCCGATCAGGAAGATGACTGGCAGCTGGAGGCCGGCTTCGTTGACGGTGGGGCCCAGCGCGCTGGTGAGGGTGTAGGCGGGGGCAATGGTCGAAATGCCCAGGACGACGACGGCGAGGAGCCCGAGCTGCCCGCCCTTGAGGCCCTTGTCGCTGAAGCCGTCCGCGGCCGGCGCATGGACATGCGGACCGGACTTGGAAGTGCTGGTGCGGATTGTCTCTGTCATGGCACCACTTTCTGAAAAGGCTGTGAGACGGTCGTCACTATATGAATGGCGTTCATTTAGTATGGGGGTGCCCGGCGTGTGATGCAAGACGCAATATGAATCACATTCGTTTGTGACTCGTTTGCGGAATTAGTAAGCTCGCTGATGAATTGTCGGAAGTGCTGCCGCCGCGGGGTCCGCGGCTGGTAGCGTCTGGCATATTGGACCACTTTGAGGAGGATGCATGAAAGCTTCACCCACACTGACCAACAACCTGCAGGCTGTCCTTGCAGACCTGATTGAGCTCCATGTCCAGGGAAAGCAGGCGCACTGGAACATCGTGGGCACCAACTTCCGCGACCTTCACCTCCAGCTGGACGAGATCGTGGACGCCGCCCGCCAGTTTGCCGACGACACCGCCGAGCGGATGCGGGCCCTGCATGCGCTTCCGGACGGACGCAGCTCCACCGTTGCCGAAACCACCAGCCTGGCCCAGTTCCCTGAAGGGCTGATCAGCACCGAGGATGCCATCGAGCGGATCGTCGCCGCCATGGAGGCGGCCGTGGGCACCATGCGCAAGGTCCATGACGAAGTGGACGAGGAGGACCCCACCTCGGCGGACCTCCTGCATGAGTTCATCGCCCGGCTGGAGCAGTTCGCCTGGATGGTGCAGGCCGAAAACATGAAGCCAACCGCCAAGGTCACGGCTGCCGACTCGAAGTAGCGGGCACTTCACGGGGCGCCCGGTGCCGAGGGGATTCCTCCTCGGCCCCGGGCACTTTCTGTTGCCCGGACCGTTCCAGGCGGCCCGGCGGCACTAGACCGCCTTTGGCGCTTTGCGAAGCACGACGGCGGCGAGGACTGCCGCCGCCGCCATCAGTACCAGCCCAATCGCCGCAGTCACGTGCACCCCGGAATCGAACGCCGCGGCGGCAGCGTCCAGGACCGCTCCAGCGAGCGATGCGGGCAGGAGGTTGGCCGCCTCCACCGCGCCCGCCAGTGTTTCTCCGGCGTTGTGCAGGACAGGCCCGGGCAGTGTGCCCTCCAGGCCTGCCGGCAGCCGAAGGTTTTGCTGGTAGGAGGCTGTCAGGATGGATCCCAGGACAGCTGTCCCCAGCAGTGAGCCCACCTCGTAGCCCGTTTCGGAAATCGCCGCGGCGGCCCCTGACTTTGCCGGCGGGGCGGCACCCAGGATGAGGTCGTTGGAGATGGTCTCCGCCGTGCCCACGCCCAGCGCCAGGACCAGGAGGGCTGCCAGCAGCAGCGACGGGCCGCCGTCGTGGTTTCCGAACGTCACCATGCTGTAGCCTGCAGCGCTGAACGCCAGCCCCGCAGCCACCACGTACCCGGGCCGGACCTTGCGGACCAGCGGCACCACCACCAGGCCTGCCACCACCGTGGCCGCCAGCGCGGGGACCATGGCAACTCCTGCCGCGGAGGGGCTCATTCCTTCGAGGAGCTGCAGGTGCTGGGCAAGGAACAGGATGAACCCGTTGAAGGAAAACAGGGCCAGGATGTTGGCGGCAATGGCCATGCTGAATACCCTGTTGCGGAACAGGGACATGTCCAGCAGCGGGTGCTCCAGGCGCCGCTGCCGCTGCACGAACACCGCCCCCATCGCCAGGCCAAAGGCAATCGCCCCCAGACCTGCTGCGCCCGGCCCTTCCGTGGCAACTGCCTTGATGCCGTACACCACGGGCACCATGACCAGCATGGACAGCAGGATGCTCGGGATGTCCACCTTCCCCGGCGCGGGATCCTTCGACTCCGGGACCAGTGCCGGCGCCAGCACCAGCAGGGGAATCATGAGGGGGACCGCTACAAGGAAGACCGCACCCCACCAAAAGTGCTCCACCAGCCAGCCGCCGAAAATGGGTCCCAGGGCCGCGCCGCCGGAGAATCCCGCAGCCCAGATGGCGACGGCAAGCCGCCGGCGGTTGGGCTCGGGAAAGATGTTGCGGATCAGCGACAGCGTGGACGGCATCAGCATGGCCCCGAAGAAGCCCAGGGTTGCACGGCCGGCGATCAGCCACTCCGGTGTGGGGGCAAAGGCCGTGGCGGCAGAGATCGCGGCGAAGCCGAGGCTGCCCATGACCAGGAGCCTCCGGCGCCCGATCCGGTCGCCGAGGCTCCCCATGGATACCAGCAGGCCGGCCAGTACCAGGGGATAGGCGTCCACGATCCAGAGCAGCTGCACCCCGGTGGGTTCCAGGGCGCGCGCAATGGCCGGCAGTGCGAAGGTCAGCGCGGTGTTGTCCACGGCGACCAGGAGCACGGGAAACATCAGCAGGGCCAGCGCCAGCCAGTCACGCCACGGCTGCCGCGGGGCGTTCTTGTCCGCGCCTGTGGGTGCGGGGCTGGTGAAAGTCGTCATGAAATAACTATACCGTCCGGACGGTATAGTTTGAAATGGCTGCCGGTTCCGTCTTCCCGCCCGGGGAAGGGCATGATGGGAAGCATGCCCCGAAAGCCTGTAGCCCGCGACGCGGTCCTTGATGCCTTCGAGTCCCTGTTGATCGAGGTGGGGGAGCGCGCTGCCACCCTTGACGCCGTAGCCCGGAAGGCCGGCGTGTCGAAGGGCGGCCTGCTCTACCACTTTCCCAACAAGGAAGCGCTCATTGCCGTGCTGCTGGACCGACTGGAGGGCCTTGCCCGGGAAGACGCCGATGCCATGGCCTCGGCCGATGAAGGCGCGGCGGCATACTTCATCCGTTCCTCGGTGTGGGCGGACACACCGCTGGACAGGGCCATCGTTGCCGCCACCAGGCTTGCCGAGGTGGCGCATGAGGAAACGCGGCGCCGGTTCGCGGCCATCCAGCAGCGCTGGTTGGACGAGATCGCGGCGGATGTCGGTCCGGGGCTGGCGAAGGCAGTTCTCTATATGGGTGACGGCCTCTACTTCAACGCCATGCTGTCGGTGGCCCCCGCGCCGGCGGGGGGAGCGGCCGCTGACGTGGAGGAACTCCTCGCCGCCCTGGAGCGGCTCCGCAGGTAGCATTTGCCATTTGCCGGGAGGGGCGGGCGCGTAGGACAATGGAGAGTTGTGAGGGCCGCCACCGGCCGTCATGGCCCAACAAGTGAATAGCCTTTGATCTGCGGCGGGAGAGTTCTGCCGGAAGCACAGGCAGGCGCCGTAGGAGCAAATCCTCCCCAGGAATCTCGCAGGCCCCTGTACCGCCGCGGCGAGGCGCCTCTGGAAAGCAGCAGGCAGTTGTCCTCCTCCCCTTGGGGAGCGAAAGAACTGCTGTGCTCACCGACGGTGCAAGCGGGTCCTGCCAGGCAGGCACCGCGGAAACTCTCAGGTCCAATACAGAGCGGGGAGGAACCCGAATAGCTGTGGCGTACCCTGCGCCGCCTGAGTAAATGGAGTTCCTTCGTGTCGGTTAGCCCAGCCTCCACCACCTTCGTAGACCGCCATATCGGCGCGCGCCGCCAGTCCGACGTCGACACCATGCTCAAAGCCGTGGGCTACGACACTGTCGACTCCCTGGTGGACACGGCCGTTCCCAAGGTCATCCGCCAGGAAACCGCCCTCCGCCTCCAGGACGCCCTCAGCGAGGTTGAGGTCCTCACGGAACTGCGGAAGCTTGCCGGGAAGAACAAGGCGGCCGTGCAGCTGATCGGCCAGGGGTACTTCGATACCGTCACTCCGCCGGTGATCCGCCGCAACATCCTTGAGTCCCCGGCCTGGTACACCGCTTACACCCCTTACCAGCCGGAGATCTCCCAGGGCCGGCTCGAGGCCCTGCTGAACTTCCAGACCATGGTGCAGGACCTGGTGGGCCTGCCCATCGCCAACGCCTCGCTGCTGGATGAAGCCACCGCCGTGGCCGAGGCCGTGCTCCTGATGCGCCGCGCGAACAAGGCCAAGCCCGCCGCCGACGGCAAGACCGTGCTGGACGCCGACGTCCTGCCCCAGACCCTGGCCATCGTGAAGGGCCGCGCTGAGGCACTGGGCTTCGAGGTGGAGGTCGCCGACCTGTCCCAGGGCCTGCCCGAAGGCGACATCAACGGCATTGTGCTGCAGCAGCCCGGCGTTTCCGGACGCGTCTGGGACCAGTCCGCAGTCATCAGCGCCGCCAAGGAGCGCGGCGCCCTGGTCACGGTGGCAGCGGACCTGCTGGCACTGACCCTGATCACTCCTCCGGGCGAGCAGGGCGCCGACATCGCCGTGGGTTCCGCCCAGCGCTTTGGTGTGCCGCTGTTCTTCGGCGGCCCGCACGCCGCCTACATGGCTGTCCGCAAGGGGCTGGAGCGTTCGCTGCCCGGCCGGCTGGTGGGTGTCTCCAAGGACGACGCCGGTGTTCCCGCCTATCGCCTGGCGCTGCAGACCCGTGAGCAGCACATCCGCCGCGAGAAGGCCACGTCCAACATCTGCACAGCCCAGGCGCTGCTGGCCATCGTCGCGTCCATGTACGCCGTTTACCACGGCCCGGACGGCCTCAAGGCAATTGCCGTAACGGCGCACAGCCACGCCCGTACCCTGGCGGCCTCGCTTACGGCTGCCGGTGTTGAGGTCCTGCACGCGAGCTTCTTCGACACCCTGACGGTCCGCGTCCCCGGCCGCGCTGCCGCCGTCATCGCCGACGCCGAGGCCCGGGGCATTAACCTGCGCAGCATCGACGCCGACACCGTGGGCATCGCCCTTGATGAAACCACGACGCCGGCCATCGTCGCCCAGGTGGGCGACATCTTTGGCGCCACCGTTTCCGGGAGTTCCGTTGGCGGCGGCGAGGGCTTCGGGCTGGAGGCCGCCGTCGAGCGTTCCTCCGACTACCTGCAGCACCCGGTGTTCAACACGCACAGGTCCGAAACCCAGCTGCTGCGCTACATCCGTAAGCTCTCGGACCGTGACCTGGCGCTGGACCGCACCATGATCCCGCTGGGTTCCTGCACCATGAAGCTGAACGCCACGGCCGAGATGGAAGCCATTTCCTGGCCGGAGTTCGCCTCCATCCACCCGTTCGCCCCAGACTCCCAGACGGCCGGCTGGCGTGAACTGATCGCCGACCTTGAAGCGGACCTGACCGCCATCACGGGCTACGACCAGGTGTCCATCCAGCCCAATGCCGGCTCGCAGGGTGAACTCGCTGGTCTGCTGGCGATCCGCGGCTACCACCACTCCCGCGGCGACCAGCAGCGCAACGTCTGCCTGATCCCGGCCTCGGCGCACGGCACCAACGCCGCCTCCGCCGTGCTGGCGGGCATGAAGGTCGTCGTCGTGGCCACCGCCGCTGACGGCACCATCGACCACGACGACCTGACGGCCAAGATCGAAGCGAACAAGGACGCCCTGTCCTGCATCATGATCACCTACCCGTCCACCCACGGCGTCTATGACGGCGACGTCCGTGAGGTCTGCGACGCCGTGCACGCCGCCGGCGGCCAGGTCTACATCGACGGCGCCAACCTGAACGCGCTCGTTGGGCTCGCCCAGCCCGGCAAGTTCGGCGGCGATGTGTCCCACCTGAACCTGCACAAAACCTTCTGCATCCCGCACGGCGGCGGCGGACCCGGCGTCGGCCCGGTTGCAGCCAAGGCACACCTGGCACCGTTCATGCCCGGTGACGCGACCACCTGGAACGCAGGTTCCGGCGCCACCGACGTGCCGATTTCCGCCTCCCGATTCGGTTCGGCCGGCGTGCTGCCCATTTCCTGGGCCTACGTGAAGCTGATGGGCGGGGAGGGGCTGACCGAGGCCACCAAGGCAGCGCTGCTGGCTGCCAACTACGTCGCCTCCCGGCTCAACGAGTACTTCCCGGTCCTCTACACCGGCGAAGGCGGCCTCGTTGCCCACGAGTGCATCCTCGACCTGCGCGAACTCACGGCCAGGACCGGCGTCACGGCAGAGGATGTTGCCAAGCGGCTGATCGACTTCGGCTTCCACGCCCCCACCCTGTCCTTCCCCGTGGCGGGCACGCTGATGGTGGAGCCTACCGAGTCCGAGGACCTGGCGGAGATCGATCGCTTCATCGAGGCCATGATCAGCATCCGCAAGGAAATCGACCAGGTGGCCAACGGCGACTTTGCCGTTACGGATTCACCCCTGCGCCGCGCACCCCACACGGCAGCCGCCGTCGTCAGCTCCGACTGGGACCGCGCCTACCCACGCGAGCAGGCCGCCTTCCCAGCCCACCACAAGCAGGACAAGTACTTCCCGCCGGTGGGCCGCATCGACGGCGCAGCCGGGGACCGGAACCTGATCTGCTCCTGCCCGCCGCTCTCCGAGTTCGAGAACTGAGGCCCGCCACCATGACCGGGAACTACACGTCGCTGTACGACGAACACAAGAAGCTGGGCGCATCCTTCACCGACTTCGGCGGCTGGCAGATGCCGCTCAAGTACAGCTCGGAACTGGCCGAACATCACGCCGTCCGTAAAGCTGCGGGCCTGTTCGACCTCTCCCACATGGGTGAGGTCTGGGTGACCGGCCCGGACGCGGCCGCCTTCCTGGACTACGCGCTGGTGGGCAAGATTTCCGCCATGGCCGAGGGAAAAGCGAAGTACTCGCTGATCTGCAATGAGGACGGCGGGATTATCGACGACCTCATCATCTACCGCCGTCCAGCTGCACAGGACGGTACCGACGTCTTCCTGGTGGTGCCCAATGCCGGCAATGCCGTCGTGGTGGCTGCAGCCCTTGCCGAGCGGGCAGCCGACTTCGACGTTGTGGTGGACGATGCGTCGGCCCGCACACCCCTGATCGCGGTGCAGGGGCCCAAGGCCCAGGAACTGCTGCTGCGCCTGGTCCCGGCCACGCAGCACTCGCTGGTGACGGAGTTGAAGTACTACGCCGCCGTCGAGGTTTCCTTCCTGGTGGGCGGCGCAGGAAAGGAACTCCTCCTTGCGCGCACCGGATACACCGGTGAGGACGGGTTCGAGATCTTCCTGGACAACGACGATGCCCCCGCCCTGTGGCAGGCGTTGATCGCCATCGCCGACGAAGGGGAACTCATCCCCGCCGGGCTCGCCTCCCGCGACTCCCTCCGCCTCGAAGCCGGCATGCCGCTGTACGGCAACGAACTGTCGCTGCAGGGCGATCCATTCGCCGCCGGACTGGGCGCCGTCGTCGCCCTCTCCAAGGAAGGCGACTTCGTGGGGAAGGCTGCGCTGGCAGCCAAAAAGGAAGCCGGCGCCGGCAGCGCCTCCGGCCGCCGCCTCGTAGGCCTCAAGGGCCAGGGCCGCCGCGCCGGCCGCGCGCACTACCCTGTCCTCAAGGATGGCGCAGTCGTCGGCGAAGTTACCTCCGGCCAGCCCTCGCCCACCCTCGGGTACCCCATCGCCATGGCCTATGTCGACGTCGAACACTCGGCACCCGGCACTGCCCTGGACGTTGATCTCCGCGGCAAGGCAGAGCCTTTCGAAGTCGTCGACCTCCCGTTCTATAAGCGGGTCAAGTAGCTTTTGGTGCTCCGCCTTTGTCACCTTCGCCCGTCGGGGTGCTTGGTTACCTTCGGGAGGGGCGGACCGCACATTTTCACGCGTGCTGCTCCTTCGTCGCTTTGACGCAGGCTTTCGAAAAGTCCGGCTCCGCCGCCCCCTCGTGCGTACGTTGCGACCGGGGGAGTTGCAACGGGCGGGCAAAGGATCGCCGCACAGCTTCCGGGCGGGCGCGGACTACGTGCGGGTTATTTGTTCCGGGCGAGAGAGTGTGGGAGGGACCGGACTACGTGTGTGTTTCTCTTTCCCCGGCACTCGCGAGCGTTGTCGGCCCGATCGTTGCCTACTGGAGCCGGGCGCTTTGGTGCCGTGTCCGCTCGGAGTGGGCGGGGCATCCGGCAGCGTGCTCCCCACCGTCCCCCTAACCTCGCAAGCTCGGCCAGGGAACCCGGACGGCGTGGGCCCCGAGCACGCAGAGGATGTCCTGCCCGCTCCATCCCGACCACTTGTATTAGTTAGGAACCACGCACATGGCTGTTGGCGTTTTTGATTTGTTTTCGATCGGTATTGGTCCGTCGTCGTCGCATACTGTGGGGCCGATGCGGGCTGCTGCTGTGTTCGCGGAGGAACTCAAAAGCCTTGGAGTCTTGGCTGATGTGGCGTCTTTGCGGGTGGATTTGTATGGTTCGCTGGCGGCAACGGGGCATGGGCACGGGACGATGACCGCGGTCCTGTTGGGGTTGGAGGGGTTCCATCCTGAGTTGATCCTGCCCGTGGAGGTGGAGGAGCGGCTGGCCTCGATCGCGGAGACCGGGACCTTGAACCTGGCCGGTGCCGTGCCGCTGCCGTACGGGGTGAAGGATATGGTGCTGCGGCCGCTGACGGTGCTGCCCCGGCACACGAACGGGATGACCTTCACCGTGGCCGATGCGGCCGGGGAGGTGCTGCACGCGGCGACGTTCTTCTCGGTCGGTGGCGGGTTCATCGTCCGCGAGGGCGAGGAGGACGCCGCGCAGCAGGAACTGGACGCGTCCAAACAGGAGCTGCCGTTGCCGTTCCGGACCGCCGCGGAACTGCTGGAACACTGCCGGAACACCGGGCTGGGCATCGCGGACGTGATGCTGGTCAACGAAAAGGCCGCCCGGTCCGAGGAGGAGATCCGGACCGGTTTGCTGCACATCTGGTCCGTCATGGCCGACTGTGTCCAGACCTCGCTGAAGCGGGAGGGGGTGCTGCCGGGCGGGTTGAAGGTCCGCCGCCGCGCCCCGGACTGGTACGAGAGGCTGAAGAAGGAATGCGCACGCCCCGGCGAGGACAACCAGGACCTGGATTTCCAGGACTGGGACTTCCACGATCCACGGTATTGGCAGGAGTGGGTTAACTTGGTGGCGTTGGCGGTGAACGAGGAGAACGCCTCGGGCGGCCGGGTGGTCACCGCGCCCACGAACGGGGCGGCCGGGATCATCCCCGCGGTGCTGTACTACGCGCTCCACTTCGCCCCCGGCATGGACCAGGCCACGAAGGAAGACCGGGAGGATGTGGTGGTGCGGTTCCTGCTCGCCGCCGGCGCCGTCGGGGTCCTCTACAAGGAACAGGCCTCGATCTCCGGGGCCGAGGTCGGCTGCCAGGGCGAGGTCGGGTCCGCGTCCTCAATGGCCGCCGCCGGCCTGGCCGAGGTCATGGGCGGCACCCCGGCGCAGGTGGAAAACGCGGCCGAGATCGCGATGGAACACAACCTCGGCCTGACCTGTGACCCGATCGGCGGCCTGGTCCAGGTCCCCTGCATCGAACGGAACGCGATCGCCGCCGCCAAAGCGATCAACGCCGCGAAAATGGCCCTCTGGGGCGACGGCACCCACCGGGTCTCCCTCGACGAAGTCATCATCACCATGCGCGAGACCGGCAAAGACATGTCCTCCAAATACAAGGAAACCGCCATGGGCGGCCTCGCCGTCAACGTCGTCGAATGCTGACAGCGGCCTCCTAGTTGTGCGCTGCCGCCCACCAGTTCAGGCTGGCAGCGAACACCAGCCATGAGATGTAGGGGAGCAGGAGCAGCCCGGCGGTCCGGCTGATCGGACCGAAGTACAAAACCGTCACAGCGACGGCGGCGATCAGGGCAAGGATGACCACCAGCCCCAGCCACAGGGCTGCCGTGCCGAGGGTGGGATACAGGGCAAAAAATGCTGGGGTCCAGGCGAGGTTGAGGACCAGTTGGAGGGCGTAGACGAACATGGCCGGGCGGGTCCGGTTGGTCCGTTTCCGCCATACCAGCCATGCCGCGACCGCCATCGCCGTGTACAGGACAGTCCAGACCGGACCGAACACGCCGTTCGGCGGGGACCAGGGAGCCTTGTCCGCCGTGGCATACCAGCCGGTGACATTGGCCGCCGACGCAAGCCCGCCCAGCCCCGCCACGACCAAGGACGCCACCAGGAACCCGGCAAGCGCGGCAACCTGCACCCCGGCGCTGTACGGCTGCCTGCCGGTACCCGCAGGCGCGGCTGTCTCTTCCCCATCCGGCCTCATACCCCAACCCTTGTTGAACGCCCCAAGCCCCGTCAAGCCAGCGGAGGCAAGCGGCAGGGCGCAGTGCCGGGCGGGCCGGGGAAAGGCCGGGAGCGCATCAGGCTTTAGACTTGAGGCTGCATGTCCGCACGCATCCAGAAGTACCGAAACCGCGCACAAACCCGATTGGACACGGCCCCCTTGCGAGAATTCACCGCACGTTTTGCCACAGCCGAGGAAATTGAGAACTGGGACAAGCACGTCACGGCCAACCCGAACGGCGGCAACATGCTGCAGTCGGCCGCCTACGCATCAGTCAAGAATGGCAGTGGCTGGAAAGTCCGCTTCCTGGTGCTGGAAGGCGGCGGAAATCCCAGCTACAACCTGGTGCTGGAAAAGCGCTTCCCGGTCCTGGGACGGCTTTGGTACCTCATCAAGGGTCCCGACCTGGCGGACGCGGCTGACCTGCGGCCCGCCCTCGAAGCGTGCGCGGCCTTCGTCCGCAGCAGCAAACTGAACGTCTTCGCCATCAAGGTGGAGCCGGACATCATCGACTCCACGGACGCGCAGCAGGAACTGCAGGCAGCCAACCTGGTCAAGGCCCCCAACATCCAGTCCAACGACTCCACCGCCCTGCTGGACATCTCCGGCACGGAGGAGGAAGTGTTCAAAGCCATCTCCTCCCGTGCCAGGAATGCAGTGCGGCGTGCCGAGCGGGAGGGCTGCCAGGTGGTCCGGCAGGAGCAGGGACCCGAAACCTACCGGGCGCTGTACGACCTGATGGCCAACACCGTCAACGCCAAGGGCTCCATGCCCCTCCGCAGCTACGACTACTACGCACGGTTCTGGGACGAGTTCTGCAACCGCGGCCAGGGCAACTTCTTCTTCACCTATGAGGACGGGAAGCCCAGCGTCGGCGCGTTCGTCATCAACTACGGTGCCAAGGCCACCTACAAGGACGGTGGTTCCATCCAGAACCGCAAGCAGTACGGGGACTCGCACCTGGTCCAGTGGACTGCGATCAAGCGGATGCAGGAGCTCGGCTGCACCGAATACGACTTCTGCGGGACGCCGCCGGCTGCACGGATCAAGGACAAGACCCACAACCTCTACGGCATGGGGATGTTCAAGACCAGCTTCACCAAGACGGTCACCGACTTTGTGGGCTGCCATGACTACGTGCTGTCCCCGCTCCGGCACCGGCTCTGGGTCAGTGGCGGCGAAAAGGTGTTCCGCAGGATCGAAACCGCGCGCACCGGGCAGCAGTTCTACTGAGCTGCATCCACCAGGGCTGTGGCCAGCGCGCCCCTGCCGGCCGCAGGGCCGCCCTGCCGCGACTAAAATCCGCCTGAAGATTCCTCCGCCTAAAAACCCTCCATACAGTGCGTGCCGATTGAGGCCGCGAAGAGTCGAGAAGAAGGTCACCCCTTGAATACAGTTTCCGCCGCTACCGGGCTTGAATACGCCAACCTCAGCGACGCCGACTTCGAGGCCTTCGCCCTGAAGCATCGCCAGAACAGCTTCCTGCAGTCGATCGACTTTGCCCGCTTCCAGCGCGCCCGCGGCCAGAAGGTGGAACTCTTCGGGGTCCGGCGCGACGGCGAGCTTGTGGCCGCCGGAAAGCTGAACTACACCACCACCCGCCTGGGTTACACGGTCTGTGAATGCGCCAAGGGGCCCCTCATGGACTACACGGACCGGGCCCTGGTGGGTGCCGTCGTCGAACTTCTCCGCAAGCAGGCCGCAGGGCGCAAAGCTGCCGAACTGCGGATCTCCCCCAACATCAGGTACATCGCCCGGGATGCCGATGGCGCCGAGCACCCCGAGATCGAGGACAACCGCCCGCTGGTGGCGGACCTGGAGCGGCTCGGATTCCAGCACCAGGGCCTGGACATGAACTTCGTCAACGTCAACTGGATGTTCATCAAGAACCTCGTGGGCATCCAGGACGCAGAGGAACTGATTATGGGCACCAGCTACCGGACCCGGAAAGCCATTCGGAAAGCCGAAAAGAACGGCGTCTTCCTGGAGCAGGCCACCCTGGAAACCCTGGACGATTTCTACGGCGCCCTGAGCCGCGCCGGTGACGAAAAGGGCTTCGTCTACCGCGAACGTGCCTACTACGAGCACCTGCTCCGCACCACGTCGCCTGAATTCACCAAGCTCATGATGGCCAAGATCGACATCCCGGCCTACCGCAAATCCATCACAGAGCGCCTGGCCAAGGAATCGGCCACCGCAGCGGAGCTCCGCCGCGAAGTCGAGGAAACCGGCAGCAAGAAGAAAGCCAACCGGCTCAAGGTGGTCCAGGACCTGGTGGACAGCTACGAGCGGAGCCTGAAGGACATCGAACGGTTCCCCGACTCCGTGGGGACCGCCACCGTGGCCGCCATCCACTTTGTCTGCTACGGCGACGAGGTGGTGTGCGTCATCGGCGGCACCGTGCAGGACTACATCTACTTCAACGGTGCAACCTCCCTTTACTGGGGCATGATGCTGCACGCGCTAGAGAAGGGATACCCGCGCTACAACTTCTACGGCACCTTCGGCATTTCCGGGCAGGACGAGGAAGGCCACGGCGGGTACGAATTCAAGAAGGGATTCGGTGGGGAAGTGGTCCAGTTGGTGGGTGACTTCGTCCTGCCGGTGCGTCCCGCCGTCTTCCACGCCAATCGGCTGGCCCGGTCCGCGGTTGCAGCTGCCCGCACCGTGGTGGGCAAGCTGCCGCTGAAGCGCGCAGCCTGACCATCAACCAACCGCGCACTATCAAACTGCGCATCATCAAGCGACCGCGCATTACTAACCAATGCGCACAGGGAGGAAGCGGGCATGAATGACCGGCCCGAACAGCCAGGGTACCGGCCTAATACTGACGGCCTGCCCAAAACCCAACCGCTGACCCCTGCGCAGCTCCGCCAGGATGCCGCCGCCAGGCGAATGATCCGACGCCTGGTGCAGGGCGAGAATCCGCCTACGGCCCCCTTGAGCATCGTTGACCGCCTGGCCGGCAGCCCGTATGCGAACCCCACCATCCAGGTGGGCGGCGTAGACCAGTCCGCGCGCAAAACCCTCGACTTTGCGCTGCACCTGGCAGAGACCATGTTCCGCTACGGTGCCGGGGCGCTGGAGGTGGAAACCAGCATCATCGCGGTTACGGCCGCCCTGGGGCTGAAGAACATCGAGGTGGACATCACCAACCAGTCCGTCGGCATCAACTACGCGCCCAAGGACCAGACCCCCATCGCGCTGTTGCGCGTGGTGCGCTCCTGGACCAACAACTACGCCGGCCTGGCCAAGGTGCACCAGTTGGTCACGGACATCGTGGCCGGCGGCGTGGGCCGCGACGAAGCGATCCGCAGGCTCAACGAGGCCATCACCAGCCCCAAGCCGTACCCGCGCTGGATGGTCACTGCCGCGTTCGGTGTTTTCGCTGCGGTGTTCGTGGGGGTGCTGGGCGGGGGCCCGGTGTCCTCGATCATCGCGTTTGTGGCCAACATCGGCATCAGCCTGCTGGCCAGGCAGCTGGGCCGCTGGCGGGTCCCGGACTTCTTCATCACCGCCAGTTGCTCCTCCGTGGTCACCATCCTTGCCCTCCTGCTGTGGCAGTTCGGGCTAACCGCATCGCCGTCCATCGTGGTGGTGGGCGGCATCCTGCTGCTCCTGCCCACCGGGCGCCTGGTGTCCTCTGTGCAGGACGCCATCAACGGCTTCCCCGTGACGGCGGCAGGACGGTTCCTGTCCACGCTGCTGACCTTTGGCGCCATCGTGGCAGGAATTGCCGTTGCCTTCGTGGTGGGGGAGCTGACCGGGCTGCAACGCATCGACGTCACGCAGACGTTCCCGCCTGCCTACGATCTCTGGGTCCTCGTTGTCTTCGTTGCCGCGGCGGTGATGGCCATCGGCGTCACGGAACAGACCACGTGGAAGCTGCTGCTGCCCACGGCGGCCGTTGGCGTGGCCGGTTACCTGGTGCTGCTCGGCTGCGGTCTGCTGGGGATTGGCGACCGGTTCTCACCGGCCATTGCCGCCGTCGTCATTGGCCTCCTGGCCAGGGTGGTGGCCCTGCGGATGGGCGCGCCGCAGCTGGTGGTCGCCGTCCCCGCGGCACTGATCCTGCTGCCGGGCCTCACGATCTTCCGCTCCATGTACGTGCTCACTGTTGAAGAAGCCGAGATCCTGGCGGGCGCCGGAGGGATGCTCAGTGCCGGGGCCATTGTGCTGGGCACAGCCGGCGGCATCGTCCTGGGCGACGTCCTGGCACGCCCGCTCACCCGGAGCCTGGCCAGCAACGAGCGGCGCCGGGCGCGCCGCCGCTAGCCGCGGTGGTGCCGCCACTAACCCACGCGGCACCGCGGCTGGATCCGGCCTACAGAATCTGCCCGACCGGCAGCTTCTTCTCGGCCTGGAACACATCCTCCACCCGGCCCTGCGCCCAGTACCCCGAAAGGGACACCTGCCGGCGCTCCAGGCCCCGCTGCTTGAAGAGCACCTCGCGCAGTGCCTTCATGTACCCGCGCTCGCCGTGGGCAAAGACATCCACAGTGCCTGCTGGCCACTCGGCCCCGGCCACAGCCCTCACCAGCAGATCGCTGGACCCTGCCGGAACGCCGTTGCGCGGCAGCCAGGTGATCGCCAGGCCGGCAGGGGCGGAGATGGACTGGATGTCGGCCTCGGAACCGACCTCCAGGAAGGCCAGGCCGGTTGCCGCTGCCGGCAGTGACTCAATGCAGGCGGCGATGGCTGGCAGGGCTGCTTCGTCACCGGCAAACAGGTACCAGTCCGCGTCCGGGTTGGGGTTGTAGGCGCCGCCGGGACCGGTGAAGGTGAGCGGGTCACCGGCCTGGGCCCCGGCCGCCCAAGGACCTGCCAGTCCTTCGTCGCCGTGGACTACAAAGTCGATGGCGAGCTCCCGGGCCTCCGGGTCAACCCAGCGCAGCGTGTAGGTGCGCGTGAAGGGCCACTGTTCCCGCGGCATGGTCTCCCGGATGGCCCAGAGATCAAGGGGAGAGGGGTACTGGACGCCGGGCTGCGGAAAGACGATTTTCACGTACCGGTCCACGAACCCGTTGTTGGTGAAGTCGCTGAAGCCCTCGCCGCCGGCCACGATCCGGACCATGTGCGGCGACAGCTGCTCCTTGCGCAGCACCTTCAGGTTGACCTGTGGGCGGCTCTTCTTGGTGGCGCTGGTGGCGGCAGGGACAGTGCTCATAAGGCAAGCCTAAGCTAGGGCGACGGCGGCAGTTCCCAGGTTACGTCCAGCGCACCCTGTTCCCGGAGCAGTTGGTTGACGCGGCTGAACGGCCGGGAGCCAAAGAACCCGCGCGAGGCAGACAACGGACTGGGGTGGGCGCTGCTGACGGCGGGGGCTCCGGCCAGGAGCGGCCGAACGCCCTCGGCCTCCTTGCCCCACAGCACTGCCACCAGCGGCATCCTAGACCCGTCCGCAGCCTTGCGGTTGGCCAGCGCGGTGACTGCCGCCGTCGTGATCTCCTCCCAGCCCTTGCCGCGGTGGGAACCCGCCGCCCCAGCCCGGACCGTGAGTACCCGGTTCAGGAGCAGCACGCCCTGTTCCGTCCATGCCGACAAGTCACCGTGGACGCGCGGCGGAATGCCCAGGTCAGATTCCAGCTCGCGGTAGATGTTCACCAGGCTGCGGGGAAGGGGCCGGACGTGCGGCTCAACGGAGAATGACAGCCCGACGGCGTGTCCCGGCGTGGGGTAGGGGTCCTGCCCGACGATGAGCACCTTCACGCCCGCGAGGGGCTGGCGGAAGGCGCGCAGGACGTTCGACGGCGGTGGGAGGATTTGGTGCCCGGAAGCCTCTTCGCCTGCCAAAAATGCGAGCACCTTCCGGAGTTGGCCTTCCACGCTGTGGAGGGCCGCGGCCCAGTCCGGAGCCATGAGCTCTGCCAGCGGGAATTGGGCCAGGTCCGCAAAGCTGATGGCCTCCGCCGGGTCCTGCTGCAGCTCGAACAGCGCATCCGATTCAAACATCGTTCCATTGTTGCAGGCACCGCAAATGACACTCGTGTTATTCGGCCGGTAGCATAGGGGTAAGTCATTGACCGTAACCAGCGAAGGAGTGCGCCGTGGCGGAACCGGCCCGGGAACACCTGCCGGAGCAGGATCCAGGGAAGTCCCTCCTGGCGGATTTCAGCCTCCGCGAGTCCTCGCTTTCCGAGCGCGAACAGCAGATGCTGGCCCTGGAACGGCAGTGGTGGAAGTATGCGGGAGCCAAGGAACAAGCCATCCGCGACCTCTTCGATCTCTCCGCGACGCATTACTACCAGCTCCTCAACGCACTGATCGACCGCGAGGATGCCCTGGCCCACGATCCCATGCTGGTGAAGAGATTGCGTAGACTACGTACGTCGCGCCACCGTGCACGCACCGCCCGGCGCCTGGGATCCGACGCTTAGACGCCCCAGGCCGGGACAACAGCCGCAATCAACAAGGATGTCCTTCCACCATGACCAGATACGCCCGCGATGAATTCGACAAGGTCCCGGAGACCGCGTCGCGACAAGGTGTCCACCGGACGGCCTCGGCCCCGTCCCGCGTGCGGCTGTGGCCCATTTTGGCGGTGGGCGTGGCCGCCCTCGCCATTGGACTGGTCTCCTTCCTGATCCTTCCCAAGCTCGGCTTCAACACCACCGCCAGCCAGGCCTCGGCAACCGTCGAATCAGCCCCGCTGGCCGGAACCGGGTCCACGCCTTCGCCCACCCTGGGATCCTCAGCGCCGGCGTCAGCCCCGGCCCCGTCCGCCTCTGCCGAACCAACCCAGGGCAGCGGGCCCGAGCCAACTCCTTCCGCCACCCAGCAGGCCGTCGTCGACAAGACCCAGGCAGTGGCGGTTTACAACGCTGCCGGCACCGCAGGACTGGCCAGCCGTGTGGGCGGAACGGTCCAGGCTGACGGTTGGCGGCTCGGCCAGGTAGGCAACTGGTCCGGCGCCCCGCAGAAGTCCTCCGTGATCTTCTATGCCGGCCCGCAGCAGCTGGCCAGCGCGCAGGAGCTTGCCGGACTGTTGAACATCCCCACTGTGGTGAACAGCACCGAATTCCAGGTACCGCTCGTGGTGGTGCTCGGCCCGGGTTACCGGTAGCCGCAAGCCCTCCATCTACTCCGGCCCGCCCCCGAGGCCGGGCCCCAACGGAAAGAGTTGTCCATCATGGCACTGGGAACCGTGAAATGGTTCAACGCTGAAAAGGGCTACGGCTTCATCACCGTTGACGGCTCCGGTGACGACGTTTTTGTCCACTGGTCCGCGATCCAGGGGGAGGGTTACCGGGCCCTGGCCGAGGGGCAGCGGGTGCAGCTGGAGATCGGCGAGGGCGAAAAGGGCCCCCAGGCAGAAAACGTACGGCCCGCGCAGTGACGATGCCCCACCATTCCCCAGCGCGTGCCTTGGCAGGACTCGCCCTTTCCCTGGCAGGCCTCCTTTCCATGACGGCCTGCGCCGGCACCGGCGGCAACGCCAGGACAGAATCCGCGGAGGCCTCCGGCGACGGCGTCCTGCGGGTGGGCTTGATCCTTGACAACACCGGCGACAACGCCTTCCTCAACGCACCCCAGCTGGCCGCAGCCAAAGCGGCCATCCAGGACATCAACGCCGCCGGCGGACACAAAGGCCGGCCCGTGGAGCTGCTGCCGGTGCACCCGGACCAGGACACTGCAGCCCAGGCCAAGGATCTGGCGGCTGCCAAGGCGGACATAGCCATCGGACCCACGGACTCCAGCCACGCAACCGCCGCCGTGGACATCCTGTCCCGGGCCCACGTGCCGCTTATCTCCCCGGCCAACACTGCTGCCGGCCTCTCGACGAGCGCCAGCGGAGGCTACTATTTCCGAACCGCCGCAGCCGACGTCGCACAAGGGCCCGTGCTGGCCAAGCTCGCAAAGGACGCCGGGGCCGCCAGCATCAGCGTGCTCTACCAGGAGGGTTCCTACGGCAAGGACCTCTCCGCCGCGGTCACCGAAGCTGCCCAACAGTCCGGGCTTAAGGTCCTGCCCGGGGTGGGCTTCAAACCGGGGGATGCCGCCGAAGCCGCACGCTCCGTTGCGAAAGCCACTCCGGACGCCGTCGTCCTGGTGGCCAGGGATGGTGCGCAGGGCGCATTGGCAGAGCTCCACGACGCCGGCCTCAGCGGTTCGAAGTTCATCCTCAGTGACGGCGCCTTCGCCCGCTACGGATCCGGTCTGCCGGCGCGGGCCCTCGAAGGCGCCCGCGCCGTCGTCCCCGGCCAGCTCCCCACGGCAGCCTTCCAAGGGAAACTGCTGGCGGTGGACGCCTCCCTGAAGGACGTCTCCTACGCTGCCGAAACCTATGACGCCGTGACGTTGGCGGCACTCGCTGCGGCCCGGGCGCAGGATGACGCGGGGCGGTCCATCGCCGCGAACCTCATCGCGGTCTCGGGCGGAACTGCCCCCGGGGCGGGTACGCCGCAGGCTCCTTGCCGGAGTTACAAGGAGTGCCTTGGCGGCCTCGCCGCCGGCCCGGACATAAACTACGACGGCGAATCCGGCCCGGTTGCCTTCGACACCAACGGGGACATCACCACAGCTGCCTTCTCGGTCTTCACCTATGGGGCGGACAACAACCCCAGCCCCACCGGGCATGAAACAGCCGGACACTCCGGCTGATCGCCCTGGGCGAAGCCACTGCGGCCAGCGCCTTGTCCGCGCGTCTTATCGCTTGCACTCTAACCTGGGGAGTGCTAATTATTGAGTTAGCACTCTGACGTACCGACTGCTAAAGCAAAGCCTGGTTCCGGCCGGCGGCGCCCTGCATCGGCCGAGGAGCGAAAGAAACACCTCACTTCAGTGAGATCCCTGCGCGGAGGCATACAGAGGCCGCCGTTAAAGGATCGTCCGTCGCGGGCACTGCAGCGAAGGTTCATTCTTAACGACTGTCCCGAAAGGACTACTGCCGTTATGGCCAAGATCATTGCATTTGATGAAGAGGCACGCCGCGGCCTTGAGCGTGGCCTGAACACCCTCGCCGACGCCGTTAAGGTCACCCTCGGCCCGCGTGGACGCAACGTCGTCCTCGAAAAGAAGTGGGGCGCCCCCACGATCACCAACGATGGTGTTTCCATCGCCAAGGAGATCGAGCTGGACGATCCCTACGAGAAGATCGGCGCAGAGCTGGTCAAGGAAGTTGCCAAGAAGACTGACGATGTTGCCGGCGACGGCACCACCACGGCAACCGTCCTGGCCCAGGCACTGGTCAAGGAAGGCCTGCGCAACGTTGCCGCCGGCGCCGACCCGCTGTCCCTCAAGCGCGGCATCGAGAAGGCCGTTGACGCCGTCACCGCCGAACTGCTGAACTCCGCCAAGGAAATCGAAACCAAGGAAGAAATCGCGGCCACCGCCTCCATCTCCGCCGGTGACGACGAGATCGGTGCCCTCATCGCCGAAGCCCTGGACAAGGTGGGCAAGGAAGGCGTCATCACGGTCGAGGAGTCCAACACCTTCGGCTTGGAGCTCGAGCTCACCGAAGGCATGCGCTTCGACAAGGGCTACATTTCCGCCTACTTCGTCACCGACGCAGAGCGCCAGGAAACGGTCCTTGAGGACCCGTACATCCTGATCGTCAACTCCAAGATCTCCAACGTCAAGGAACTGGTTGCTGTCCTGGAAAAGGTCATGCAGTCCAACAAACCGCTGCTGATCATCGCCGAGGACATCGAGGGCGAGGCCCTGGCCACCCTGATCGTCAACAAGATCCGCGGCACCTTCAAGTCCGTCGCCGTCAAGGCCCCGGGCTTCGGTGACCGCCGTAAGGCCCAGCTGGCCGATATCGCCGTCCTCACCGGCGGCCAGGTCATCTCCGAAGAGGTTGGCCTCAAGCTGGAGAACGCTGGCCTGGAGCTCCTGGGCCAGGCCCGCAAGGTTGTCGTCACCAAGGACGAGACCACCATCGTCGAAGGTGCCGGCGACGCCGACCAGATCGCAGGCCGCGTGTCCCAGATCCGCGCCGAGATCGAGAACTCCGACTCCGACTACGACCGCGAGAAGCTGCAGGAGCGCCTGGCCAAGCTGGCCGGCGGCGTTGCAGTCATCAAGGCCGGTGCCGCCACCGAGGTTGAACTCAAGGAGCGCAAGCACCGCATCGAGGACGCAGTCCGCAACGCCAAGGCTGCAGTTGAGGAAGGCATCGTCGCCGGTGGCGGCGTGGCCCTGATCCAGGCCGGTGCCAAGGCATTCGCCAACCTTCAGCTGTCCGGTGACGAAGCAACCGGCGCCAACATCGTCCGCGTTGCCATCGACGCGCCGCTGAAGCAGATCGCCTTCAACGCCGGCATGGAGCCGGGCGTGGTTGTCGACAAGGTCCGCGGCCTGCCCGCCGGCCACGGCCTCAACGCAGCAACCGGTGAGTACACCGACCTGCTGGCTGCCGGCGTCAACGACCCCGTCAAGGTGACCCGCTCTGCCCTGCAGAACGCAGCTTCGATCGCCGGCCTGTTCCTGACCACCGAAGCAGTGGTTGCTGACAAGCCGGAGAAGGCTGCTGCCCCTGCCGGCGGCGACGACATGGGCGGCATGGGCGGCATGGGCGGCTTCTAAGCCTCCCGGCCGGGAACCCCTCCCGCCAACAAAAAAATGCGGCTCCCTCCTGGTGAGGGGGCCGCATTTTTTTGTGCCTGGGGAAGGGCCCGTCCGGGGCTCTACTTCCGGGCCGAATCCAGCATCCCCTGGACTTCCTTCTTGAAGGCCTCCGCGGCAGCCTGCGGGGTCAGGCGGTCATACAACACTTCATCCGTGTAGCGCTTGATGACGTTCTGGACGCTGCCCGCACCCACTGGTGGAACCGGAGGCGCATCCTTGATATCCGGAGCGATGTCCTTCAGGAAGTTGACCACCGTGGTGTCGGCCGGCTTCAGTGAGGGCGTAATGTCGGCGACGATTTCGCTGTTGGTGGGCACGCCCCTGTCCGTCATGAGGATGGCGCCGGCTTCGGGGCTGTTGGTGAGGTAGTTGATGAATTCGGCTGCCTGCTGGGCATGCTTGGAGCGGGAGGAAGCGGACCAGAACATGGTGGGCTTGTAGTACATGCCGTTTTCGGCCGAGGCGCCGTCAACGCTCGGGGCACGCAGCATCTTGATGTTGCTGCCGGTGGTGGCTTCCAGCGAACCCAGTTGGTTGGTCCACCACCAGGCCATGCCTACCCGGTTGGTGCCGAAGAGGCTCTGCTCAAGGCTCGCTCCTGCGTCTTCCGTCGCTACGTTTGCCGGCGGGCTGGCCTTTGAATCGCGCTGCTCCTTGAGCCGCTCCCAGAAGGAGGCAGCCGTGGCGGTCTCGAAGTCGAGCTTGCCGTCCTCCGAGTACAGGTTCTCGCCGTGCTGGCGGAGCCAGATGATCAGGTCGGCCTCGTTGCTGCCGTACGCGGCTCCATAGCTCTTTCCGTCGCCTGCGGCGCTGATCTTCGCCGCAGTGTCCATGAGGTCCTTCCACGTCCACGTCTTGTCGTCGGGAACCGGAACGCCTGCCGCCTGGAATACCTTGGTGTTGGCCATGATGACGTAGGCGTTCTGGCCGGTGCTCAGTCCGTACTGCGCGCCATCGTACTGGCCTGAGGCGAGTGCCTCCTTGTCCAGCTTGGACGTGTCGATGCCTTTCTGCTTGGACAGGTCCAGCAGCGCCCCGCGGCCCCCGTATTCGGCAATGTACTTCTGGTCCATCTGGATGACATCGGGCGCATCGTTGGCGGCGGTCTTGGTTGCCAGCTTGTCCCAGTAGCTGGACCATTCGCCCGGCTCGGCCTTGATCTTGATGTTTGGGTGGGACGCTTCGAACGCGGCGATGACCTTGTTTGTCTGTCCGTTCAGGTACTCGTTGCCCCACCAGGCGAACCGCAGGGTCACCTGACCGTTGTCGCCTGAACCGCCCGAGCCGCCGGCGGCACCGCAGCCCGTGGCCAGGATGGACAGAGCCACGGCCGCAGCGCCAAGCTGAAACCTCCGGCGGCTTACGACTGGAATCGTCATTGATGTTCCTTTCGGTTGGTTCCGTCACGCTCTGGCAGCCTTGCGAGCTGAAGAAGCTGCGCCTCAGAAACCGTTTTCTCGAGTTATGGTGCGATTCTTTCGCGTGGTCTACATCCCCGTCAAGGCTTTTCGGTAAGCGTTTTCCGAAAATTGCGCGCGTAAGGCTGCCGGCGTGGGACGCGCAGCCCGAGGCCGCGGCAGCCCCAGCAAAATGGGCTGCAGTAAGGCGGCCGCAACCCATTGCCGGCTGCTTCTGGCAGGATGGATTGGTGACGATTACTGCAGCGGCTGACGGTTCGGCCTTGGGAAACCCTGGCCCGGCGGGATGGGCCTGGTATGTGAATGACGATTGCTGGCGGGCCGGTGGCTGGCCGCACGGGACCAACAACCAGGGGGAGCTGATGGCTGTCCTTGACCTTTTGCGCGCCACTGCGCACCTCCCCGGGGAGGACCTGCGCATCTTGTGTGACAGCCAGTACGTCATCAACTCCATCACCAAGTGGATGCCGGGATGGAAGCGGAAGGGCTGGCGCAAGGCCGACGGAAAGCCTGTCCTGAACGTGGAACTGCTGAAGGAACTCGATCGCGAACTGGCCGGCCGTACCTACACCTTCGAGTGGGTCAAGGGCCACGCCGGGCACGACCTCAACGAGGCCGCCGACGAGCGGGCCAGGGCCGCGGCCACGGCTTACCAGCAGGGCGTGGCCGCACGTTCCGGCCCGGGGTTCCCCGGCGGACACCACCCGGGTGCACAGCACGACCTTTCACGCGGCCAGAACGGCCGCGAGCCTGCCCCGCACGCGCAGGCCCCCTCCGGTGTGGGCCTCCCGCCGGCCACCCTGGACATCCCGGCTGCTGCCCCCGCCCAAACGCCGGCAGTACCCCGGGAATCAGCGCGCCCTGGTGCAGCAGGCGGGGCAGCGGCACGCCCGGCAGCACCCAGCACGGGTGTACCCGCAGGTGGGGCCAACCAGCGCAGATCCGTCCCCGAGCCCGTGTCGGCCTTCGATGAACTGGACCTGTTCAGCGAACTGGACGATGAAGCCCTTGAAGTGGCCGAGGCAACGCAGCGGGCAGGCTCCATCCCGCCCGAGGCGCTGGTGGAGGAACTCGAACGCGAACTCCTGGGACCGCTGGTGCGGGGGGACATTGGCCGGACCGCGGTCCTTCTGCACCCGGACTTCATGGAGATCGGCAGCTCGGGAAGGGTCTGGACCCGGGACGCCATGATGATGGCCCTCGAAGAGGACCCCGGCGAGCGGACCGACATTGAAATCCTGGGTGCCGACCGCATCGGCACCAGCGCGGTCCTGCTGACGTACCGAAGCTTCGCCCGGTCCGGCACGACGCTCCGCAGCTCGCTGTGGGTCCTGGACAGCGGCCGGTGGCGGCTGAGGTTCCACCAGGGAACCCCGGAGGCCTAGAACCGGAGTACCAGCAGGGGGCTGTGCTGGCGGAGGGGCCGCGCCCTCACGTGAGACGCCGCATCAGCTGAACCGCTGCGTGTTCCCCAGCTCCGCCTGCGCGTAGGTGGCGGCCGCAGAGGCAAGGGCGGCATTGATGGACGCCAGCGACGCTTCCACGCGGCCCTGCGTGATGGTCCATTCGGTGACGAGTGCCTGGAAGTTGGTGGCCGCGGAACCCCGCCATGAGCCCTGCAGCTCATCCAGGCCCCGCTTCATGGTCTGCACGTCAGCGCTGATCCGGTCCACGGTGGCCTGGACGTTGGCCGACTTCAGCTGCAGTAGTTCGGTGTCGACGGAAATGATGCTCATGGCTGTGCCTTTCGCTGCGGCGGGTCCTCAAGGGGTCCCGCGCCCGGCGGGTCCGGGCTGCTGTGACGAGCCTACGGAGCAGTGCCAGGCGGGAGCCACGGCCACGGGTTATATGTGGATAACCGATCCGTCGCTGCCCGCGGCCCGGGCGGTACTGTCGTCAGCGGCGTCCTGCCCGCCGTCGCTGTCACTGCCTGGTGTGTCGGCACGCCGCGGAAGGCTTACCACCAGGGTTGCGCCCCCGCCGTCGGTCTTTTCCACCCGCACCGTGCCCCCGTGGGATCCCACGATGGCTGCCACGATGGCAAGGCCCAGTCCGCTGCCGCCCGTCTCCCTGGTCCGGGAAGTGTCCGCCCGGTAGAAGCGTTCAAAGACCTTGGCCGCGTCTTCTTCCGAGATGCCCGGCCCGTGGTCCCGTACTTCGATGATGGACCGTTCTCCGCCGTCGGTTTGGCGGACCCCGACGGCCAGTTCGATGGGGCTGCCCTCCGGGGTGTAGCGCAAGGCATTGCCTACGAGGTTTCCCACCACTTGGCGCAGCTTGGCCTCATCACCAAGGACCGGTGCCGGGGCCGCTGCTCCGCCGTCGAGCCCCGTGAGCGAAATCGCCCTGGAACGGTCGCTGGCCTGGGTGTCCACCACCGCGTCATGGGCAATCAGCTGCAGGTCCACCGGCTTTTGCTGCAGCGGCCGTTGCTCGTCCAGGCGGGCCAGCAGCAGCAGGTCCTCGACCATGGAACCCATGCGCTTGGCTTCGCTTTCGATGCGGCCCATGGCCGTGGCCACGTCCTCGTCCGTCGCCAGGGCACCGTGGCGGTACAGCTCGGAGAATCCACGGATGGTCACCAGGGGAGTGCGCAGCTCGTGGGACGCGTCAGCGGCAAAGCGGCGCATCCTGGCCTCCGAGGCGGTCCGCGCCGCGAAGGCGGTCTCGATGTGTGCCAGCATGGCGTTCAGGGAACTGCTCAGCCGGCCCAGCTCGGTGGCAGGGTTTTCGACTTCCACACGCCGGGAGAGGTCGCCGGCGGCAATGGCGGCGGCTGTCTTCTCCACCCTGGCCAGCGGCCGGAAGGCGCGCGAGACGGTCCAGCTGGCTATGAGCGAGGCGAGCAGCAGGGTCAGCAGGCCGACGCCGGTGACCACCAGGGTGGCATGCTTGAGGACGTCGTCGACGCTCTCCAGGGGCAGCCCGATCACCACCACGGACGTGGTGGGTCCGTTCTGGACGGTCACCGCCACCACCCGCCAGTTTTCGCCGTCCGTCCCGCGGACCTGGAAGGGAGCCAGCTGGAGCGCCTGGGCCTGTTCCACCGAAATGTTGCCGATGTCCGGATGGTCGTCCGGGTCCCCGCCGAAGGTGTACGGCTGCTCACCCGGGGTGAAAAGCATCAGGGAGTAGTCAGTGGGGATTGGGCTGGGTGCCTGCAGTTGGGTGAACGAGCGTTGTTTCCGGGCAGAGTCGACGGCGGCGTTGAGTTTGTCGTCCACCTGGCCCTGGAGGTAGGTGTGGAGGAGGGTCAGCGTCACGGCTCCGGTCACCGTCAGGGCCACGATCAGGAGGGCCATGATCATGGCCACCAGCTGCGACCTGAGCGAGGCCGACTTCCACCGTTTGAGCAAGGTCAGCGCTTTTCGGCCGTCCGCAGCACGTAGCCCACGCCGCGCTTGGTCTGGATCAGGGCCGGTGCGTCGGGGTCGATGTCCACCTTCCGCCGGAGGTAGGAGATGTAGGACTCAACAATGGACGCATCGCCATTGAAGTTGTACTCCCAGACGTGGTCCAGGATCTGCGACTTGGACAGCACCCGGTTGGGATTGAGCATGAGGTAGCGCAGCAGCTTGAACTCCGTGGGGGAGAGCTCGATGACCGTGCCGCCGCGCCGTACTTCGTGGGCGTCGTCGTCGAGTTCCAGGTCGTCCACGCGGATCACGGCGTCGTCGTCCAGCAGGGGCTGGGTCCGGCGGAGCACCGCCCGGATGCGCGCCACCACTTCATCCAGGCTGAAGGGCTTGGTGACGTAGTCGTCCCCGCCCACGGTCAGTCCGGTGACTTTGTCCTCGGTGTCGTCCTTTGCCGTCAGGAAGAGGACGGGAAAGTGCTTCCCGGAGGCGCGGAGCCGGCGGGTGACAGTAAATCCGTCCATGTCGGGGAGCATGACGTCAAGCACGGCCAGGTCAGGGGCGTGGGTGTCGGCCGCGGCCAGGGCATCGCGCCCGTTTGCTGCGGAGACCACTTCAAAGCCGGCGAACCGCAGTGACGTGGAAAGGAGCTCGCGGATGTTGGGTTCATCATCAACGACGAGCAGCCTGGCTTCTGGACCGTTCTTGTTCATGCTCCCATCATGCTCCCAGTCTCTGGGAGTTGTCTGGATATTCGTTGTGAGCATGATGGGCTTGGCCTTACCAGCCCATGGTTCCCGGTTCCCCCTTGAAAGGGCCCACAACCCGGCTGGTGATCCAGCCGCCGTAGAAGCGGCCCGGCTGTGCAGTGACCCGCTCACCGTCCACCTCGCAGTAGTCCATCCGGCCCGGGTAGACGGCAACCCTGCCGGCCAGCGCCTCAAAACCTGGCGCCGGCTCGGGGTAGGACCACGCGGCGCTGTCCGCTTCCTTCCCGCCGCCGCAGACGGTCAGGTACTTCGCAGCGCCCTTGAACTCGCAGAAGCTGCTGCCCGAGGACGGCTCCAGCGCGCCGGCGGCAAATGCCGACTCGAGGACGTAGTACACGGGCGGGTGGCTGGTCTCCAGGACCCGCAGTGAATCCGTGGTGTCGAGGATCAGCTCCCCGCCCAGGACAATGCGGATGCGCTCGCTGCTGGCTTCGATCCGGGGCGGGCGGGGGTAGTCCCACACCGATTCCTGCCCGGGGCCGGGGGTGGCACGAACGATTCTTGTAGTCATACTTACAGTCTGAGTCCAGCAGCCCCTTTCTGCATCAGGGAACCCAATTTGTGGAAAGAACGTTCAGCCCCTGCCGTCTTCCGCAGCCTGTGGCGCCGGAATACAGTGATGCTTGCCGGGCACCTGCGCCCGGCGCACCAGCGTTCCAACGGTTCCCCCGGAGTGCATGCATCCGCCGGCGGGAGCCGCGCCAACACCGGTAGTTATTGGATAGTTCCTGACCCAATGAAGGGGATAGATCATCATGACTGACTTGAGCGCCACCGAAAACGCAGCCGCAGGCGACCGCACGATCCGGGACTGGGCAGACCTTGCCGAGGAGATGTGGTCCTATCTCACTGGCAAGGGTGCAGCCATCAATTACCAGTTCATCGACATGACCGTCGAAGTTCCGCGGGATATTGGCCCCGACGCGCCGCGTGCCACCTGGAAGCTCAATGGCAGCCTGCGGGTCACCACCAGCGACCGGGACGTTTCCGGGCCGGACGCGAACCGCGGCTGACCAAAATGGCGGAGAACCGTCTGGACGTTGATCTGGACTTTTCGTACACCGACGAATCCGGTGCGGTCACATCGGGCAGGGCCAGGGCAGCGGGAACGGAAGTGACGGTGTCCCTTGAGGGGCTGGGGCCGTTGACCGGCAGCGGCCTGCCGTCGCTGGATGAGGTCAAGCCGCTGGCTGAGATGCTCGCCCGCAAGGGGCTGACCGTCACCCTGGCCGGCCCCGACGGCAACATCGTCAGCCTGGGCAAGGTGGACAGCCCTGCTTCGCAACGGCTGGTGACGCGCTCACCCCACATCAAGCTGGGCAAACTCGGCTCCCTGCTCCCGCTGGTCAGGCAGGGCAGGCGTGGGTCCAAGGGGGTACCGCTGCTGCCGCCGTCCACACCTTTGCCATTGGTCCCCACGGTCCAGCGGAACATTGTCCGCCGCATTACCACCACCCATTACGCCAGGGGTGGTGGACGGCCGCGCCTGATCTTCGTCCAGGACGCCGCCACGTGGACGGGGCAGATTCCGCGGGAGGTAGCCCTCACGGGAGATGTCACGACCATCGGCAGCGGCGATGGATCCGATGTCCAGCTGGAGGGTTTGGAGGCACTCCACGCCGAAATTGTGCACGACGACCAGGACGAATACGTGCTGGTACCGCATGCGGACGTCAGCGGCAGTGTCCGCCGCAACGGGCCCTCCGTGCTGCGGACAGGTGCCAGGATGCAAATGGGGCAGTGGTGCCTGGCATTTTTCCGGGAGGAATTCGCTGACCACGGACGTCCCTTTGGCGGGCGCAGCGGCGGGGAACTTGCCTACGAACGCCCCCAGCTGGACCCGCGGACAGGAACCATGGAGCGGGACAGCTCGGAATACATCCGCTAGGAGGGCGCCCGCGGCGGATCAGTCGGCTGCGGCAACGTCCTTGGCGTCCATGATCCGGTACGCATACCCCTGCTCTGCCAGGAACCTCTGGCGCTTGGCGGCGAAGTCCTGGTCCAGGGTGTCGCGTGCCACGAGGGAGTAGAAGCGCGCCGCCCGGCCGTCTTTCTTGGGCCGCAGCAGCCGGCCCAGCCGTTGGGCCTCCTCCTGCCGGGATCCAAAGGAGCCCGAGACCTGGATGGCCACCGAAGCCTCAGGCAGGTCGATGGAGAAGTTGGCCACCTTGGACACCACCAGGGTTTGCAGTTCTCCCGCGCGGAACAAATCAAAGAGCTTCTGCCGTACCTTGACCGACGTGTCGCCCTTGATGACGGGCGCCTCCAGGCGCTCGCCGAGCTCATCCAGCTGGTCGATGTACTGGCCGATCACCAGCAGCTGTTCACCCGTGTGCCGGGCCACCAGTTCCTCCACCACCCGGGTCTTGGATTCGGAGGTGGCGCAGAGCCGGTACTTGTCGGCGTCATCGGCCATGGCGTAGGCGACGCGTTCGTCCTTGGGCAGGTCCACCCGGACCTCAACGCAGTCCGCGGGTGCGATGTAGCCCTGGGACTCGATGTCCTTCCACGGCGCGTCGTACCGTTTGGGACCGATCAGGCTGAAAACCTCGCCTTCGCGGCCGTCCTCCCGGACCAGGGTGGCAGTCAGCCCAAGCCGCCGACGCGCCTGCAGGTCTGCGGTCATCCGGAAGATCGGTGCCGGAAGGAGGTGGACCTCGTCATAGATGATCAGTCCCCAGTCATGGCCGTCCACCAGTTCCAGATGGGGATAGATGCCGCCCCGCTTGGTGGTGAGCACCTGGTAGGTGGCGATGGTTACCGGCCGCACCTCCTTGAGGGCGCCGGAGTATTCACCCACCTCTTCCTCGGTAAGGGAGGTGCGCCGGAGCAGTTCGTCCTTCCACTGCCGGGCGGCGACGGTGTTGGTGACCAGGATCAGTGTTGTGGTGGAACCGGTGGCCATGGCCGCGGCGCCCACCAGGGTTTTGCCGGCGCCACAGGGCAGCACGACTACCCCGCTGCCGCCCGCCCAGAAGTTCTCGCTGGCCAGGCGCTGATACGGCCGGAGCTGCCACCCGTCTTCATTGAGCGAAATCAGGTGCGGGGTGCCGTCCACATAACCGGCCAAGTCCTCCGCGGGCCAGCCGAGCTTCAGCAGCAGCTGCTTGAGCTGCCCCCGCTGCGAGGCGTGCACCACTACCGTCTCGCCGTCGATCCTGGGTCCCAGCAGCGGGGCGATCTTCTTGGCCCGGATCACTTCCTCCAGGACGGGATAGTCATCGGTCCGCATGACCAGCCCGTGGCGGGGGTCCTTTTCCAGGCGCAGCCGGCCGTACCGGGACATGGTTTCTTCGACATCGATCAGCAGTGAATGCGGCACAGGGAAGCGGGAGTATTTCAGCAGCGCGTCCAGTACCTTTTCGGCGTCCAGCCCGGCGGCACGGGCGTTCCACAGGCCCAGCGGGGTAAGCCGGTAGCTGTGCATGTGCTCGGGCGCACGTTCCAGCTCGGCGAAGGGCGCAATGGCGTGCCGGGCTTCGGTGGCCAGCTCGTGGTCCACCTCGAGGAGGATGGTCTTGTCGCTTTGGACGATCAGGGGTCCGTCGGTCACGCGGGGGAATCCTTTACTGGCGCAGTTCCTCTGCGGCCTCGATGTCGATGATGCGGTGGACGGACAGGACCCGTTCGGTGTCCTTGGCCGGATCGAACACGCGGACCCTGCCCCCGCTTACTGATAGCGGAACAACAACTTCCAGGCTGGCATTCCCCAGGTTGTCCACCACGTTCATGTTGATCCGCTGCTTGAGCCGAATGGCCCTTTGCAGCGCCTCAAGCCCCAGCTGCGTGGCAACCTCGCTGCCGCTCGCTGCTCCGGGGTGGTGCCCGACGGCGGTGCCGGCTTGCCGCAGCACGTCCAGCTGCGCTTCCACTTCCTCAGCCGCGGGCGCCATCCGCGGGGCGGTGTACACCGGGCGCAGGCTCTCCTGGGGTGCAGCGGACCGGCGGAGGTGCGCTGCGGGTTCGGCGCCGTCCACCGACGGCGAGAGGCCCAGGCTGCGGAGCACGGCGGCAAGCTCGCGGGGCGGCGCGGAGGACGCGACAACCGTGGGGGCCAGCCTGACGAGGCCCAACTGGGCAGCCTTCGGTCCCGCCAGCAGGTCCGTAAGCGCGGTTTCATCCTCACTGTGGATGAAGCTCGCAGCCTGGCCTACGTGCAGCCTGCCGTGCCGCGACGCGGTGTCCTCCACCAGGTACTGCAGCGGCTGGGGAACCGCCGTGGCCGAGTGCTCCCGAAGGAACGCCAGCAGGCTGGCGGCGTCGTAGCCGCCGTCCAGTGCGCGTTTGATCGACTCCGCGGAGAACCGGTAAATGGTGGCAGGACCCTGCCCCTCGGCGTCGGCCATTCCCTGGAGCTGTTCCGTCAGTGCAGGGGAGAGGTAACCGGGAGCAACAGCGGTCAGGTCAGCCTGCAGCAGCACGTGGTTCAGGGCGGCGGGCAGATGTTCGCCCAGAATGGCAAGGGCGGCATCGGGGTCGTCCTCCGCGAAGGCGCTCCCCAGCTGGCTCAGGGCCCCGGAGCCCACCAGGCCCAGCATTTCAGCCTCGGCAAGGACGCCCCGGATCAGGGAACTGAACCGCCGGGCCATCCGCGGCTGGGACCATTCGGCGCGCTGCAGCACCGCGGCGGCATCAAGGACGGGCGCGCCACCGTCGCCGTCCTCGGCTTCCCGCGTCAGCTCAAGCAGGATTTCCAGGATGCGTTTGCGGACCACCGGGGCATCCGGGCGCTGGGCACCCGCGGACAAGGCGGCGATCGTGGTGCCGGAGGCCGAGCGGGCGGCCGCCGCTCCAGGCGCTGAATTAACGGGTTGGCCCACCATGGAGGGCACGCGCTCGCTGGCCAGCCAGGCGTTCACCAGCCACAGCCATTGTTCCTGCCGGGGCAGGACCAGCCACTCCAGCTCCGGCGGCTGCACCCACGATGACGAATCGACGTCGAGGCGGATCAGGCCGGCCAGGCCGCACAGCTCCAGCAGCCGGCCCACCGCGCCCTGGTCAATGCGCAGCTGGTCGGACAGCCGCCGCAGCTCGCGGACGCCCACGCCCCCGCTTCGCAGGGTGGCCAGCGGCTGCGTCTTAACCGCATGCAACAGTTCGGAGACCAGCCGAAGGGTTTCGGAAATAGCACTCAGGGCCGCATTCCTGCGCAGCGCCGCGGTGGTGCGGCCAAGTTCGGCAACCGGCGGTGAAAGGGTGAAGTCATTGATGATTGCGCCGCCGCGCAGTGCCAGTCCCACGCTGTGCGGCAGCTCAACGTGCGCCGCGTCCAGCGGCACCAGCAGCCCGCGTGCAAGGAGCCAGTCCACGGGCCCGACGTCGGCCCCCTCCGTGGCGACCGAGGCTTTCCGTTGCGCCTGGGGGACGGCACCCATGGCCCAGTTCCGGAACTTGGCAAGCAGCGCCGTCGTCCGCTCCGGGGCCTTGGCCAGGATGTCCTGCAGGGCTTCGGGGGACGATGTCCAGTGCTGAAGCGCCAGAGCCGCCTCCATCGGCGTGGTGGCGCCGTGGATCGCGAACCCGCTGCGGTGCAGCTCGGCGACCAGCTGCACCGCCCGTTGCGCGAAGGCCGGCTGAAGGCGGACCAGCTCCGTGTAGCTCCGCCCCAGCCCTGCCGGGTAGATGCCCACCACGTCCTTGAGCGAGCCCACCGGCAGGAAGAATTGCTGGTCGGCCGCGGCAGGGGTGCCGTGCGGGGGAGCGGCGGGGTGCACCAGGGCAAGCTCCTGCAGGGTGCCGATGATCTGCTCAACGACTGCCGGCGAGGAACCGCGGATCAGCTGGTGCAGGCCTTCCGCCGAGGCGCTGTGCCCGGTGTCCGTGTTGGTGCAGAGGTGCAGGGTCTCCAGGACCTGCATCTGCGGGCGGTTGAGCCGCTCGAGGGCGCGCTGGACGCTGACACGGGAAGTGGCGCGCGCCGCCAACGCCGCGAAATCCGGAACGGAGGGGGAGATGAGGTCCGGCCGCGCGGCGAACAACGCCCGCAGCGAATCGTCGCTGCGTGCCTCCAGTTCCATGCCAAGCGCGCGAATAAGGGACATCACTCCAACGTTACCGCCGCTCAGCCTTTCCCGCCCGCCGACGGGCGGCGACGCCGTCCAGGACCACTACCAGCATCAGGATGAAGGCCACCGGGAGGCCGTACAGCGCGGAGTAGGTGACCCACGTGGGGGCCACCGACCCGGTGAAGGCAAGCGCCATGACCATCCCTACGGCTATGAGGGACAGCACGGCAATAACAGCGGCGAGGACCATCAGCGGCCGCCGGTAACGCGAAGGAGTCATGGACGTAACGCTACAGCGGCTGCATTGGTGGGGTTAAACACTCCCGGCGCCCTTGCGCCTGCGGCGGAACAGTGCTGGGGAAAGCGTAATGAGGGCATCCGGCAGGATAACCTTGAAGGATACAGACCAACACGGTTTGCGCTTGCCATACCTTGAACCCGCACAACAATGCGGATGCGGTGGCAGGCGGCCGTGTCTCATGACAGCAGAACGAAGAAGGTTGATTACGTGCCTACCGGCAAGGTCAAGTGGTATGACAAGGACAAGGGCTTTGGGTTCCTCGCGGGCGAAGACGGCCAGGAGGTCTTCCTGCCCAAGTCGTCGCTGCCCGAAGGGGTAACGGAGCTGAAAGCGGGCACCCGGGTGGAGTTCGGTGTGGCGGACGGCCGCAAGGGAGCGCAGGCACTGGGCCTGCGGGTGCTGGACAAGACCCCGTCCATTGCCAAGGCGAAGCGTCCCAGCGCCAAGGACCTCGCCCCGCTGGTGCAGGATCTGGTGACTGTCCTGGACAATCTGTCCGGCACCCTCTCCAAGGGCAAGTACCCGGACGGCAACAAGGGCAAGGCCATTGCTGCCGCCCTGCGCAAGGTTGCCGACGAGCTGGACGTTTAAGCGCCCATGAATCCCCAATCTGAACAGCCGGGCGCGCCAGTGCAGGAGCAGGCTGCCAAGACCCCGCCCAAGCGCAAGGCAGGCGTGCCCGTCTGGCGTACGGGCAAGCCTGACGCTTTCCTGGCCGCGGCTGTTGATGCCGCCCGGACCGCAGTGGAAAGCATCACGCCGGCTGCCACCATCGGCGCGCACCTTGCGGCCAAGAGCGAGGGCGACCGGCTGGTGACGCACCTGTTCGAGTCCCGGCTGCCCGGCTACGCAGGCTGGCAGTGGTACGCGGTACTGACCCGCAACTCGCGCTCCAAGGTGGTCACGGTCAACGAACTGGGCCTGCTGCCGTCCGAGGATTCCATCCTCGCCCCGGAGTGGGTACCGTGGGCCGAGCGTGTCCGTCCCGAGGACGAACAGCCGCAGGAGCCTGAAGCGGGTGGCCACGAAGCAGAGGCCCAGGAAACAGACGGCCAGGAGAACGGTGGTCCCTTGACGGCGGAACCCGCCGAGGCCGGCACCGGCCACGCTGCAGAAGGGGACTCAGCGCCGGCAGTGGAATTGGCGGACGACGACGGAGCGCAGGCAGGAGCCTAGCCGCACCTTTACCGCGAGGCCGGCCCCGCCCTTTGCCAGCCACAACGAAAACGGCGCCGTCCGGGATAAACCCGGGCGGCGCCGTCGTACGTCAAGCGTGCCAGCGTAGGGACAGGGCCTAATGGTCCACTGTGCCTACTTGCGCAGCTCGCCCACCACGTAGTCAATGCTGGCAAGCAGGGCCGAGACGTCGCTGGGCTCGATGGCCACGAAGGTGGCGATGCGCAGCTGGTTGCGGCCCAGCTTCCGGTAGGGCTCGGTGTCCACGATGCCGTTGGCGCGCAGGATCTTGGCCACTGCGGCGGCGTCCACCGACTCGTCGAAGTCGATGGTGGCGATGACGTTGGAGCGTTCCTCCGGCTTGGCAACGAACGGGGTGGCGAAATCGGAAGCCTCGGCCCAGCTGTAGATGCGTCCGGCTGAATCGGCGGTACGTGCAGCCGCGAAATCCAGGCCGCCGTTGGAATTCAGCCACTGCACCTGGGCATCCAGGGTCACCAGCGTGGACAGCGAGGGCGTGTTGTAGGTCTGGTTCAGGCGGGAGTTGTCAATGGCAGTCTGGAGGTCCAGGAAGTCCGGGATCCAGCGGCCGCTGGCCTTGATGCGGGCGGCCCGGTCAAGAGCGGCGGGGGAGAACAGGCCAAGCCAGAGGCCGCCGTCAGAGGCGAAGTTCTTCTGGGGCGCGAAGTAGTAGACGTCGCTCTGGGCAACGTCCACATCCAGGCCGCCGGCAGCCGAGGTGGCGTCCACCAGGACAAGCGATCCCTCGTCGACTCCGGAAACCCGCTGGACCGGGGCCGCCACACCGGTGGAGGTCTCATTCTGAGGCCAGGCATAAACGTCCACCCCGGCCTCGGCCTGTGCCATTGGTCGGGTGCCGGGCTCGGACTTGATGATCGAGGAGGCTTCCAGGAAAGGTGCCTTGTTGGTGGCCGCAGCGAACTTGGACCCGAACTCGCCAAAGGAGAGGTGCTGGGCCTTCTTCTCCACCAGGCCGAAGCTCGCGATATCCCAGAAAGCAGTGGAGCCGCCAATGCCAAGGACAACCTCGTAGCCTTCCGGGGCGCGGAAGAACTGGCTCAGCCCTTCACGGACGGACCCCACCAAGTTCTTGACCGGGGCTTGGCGGTGAGAGGTGCCGAGGATGGTTTTGGACGCTGCGGCGAGGGCATCGATCTGTTCCTGCCGGACCTTTGACGGACCGGCACCGAACCGTCCGTCCTTGGGCAGGAGGTCGGCGGGAATCGTGATGCTGGTGTCGCTCACAGGTGCTCCAATTTCGGCGGGGACGAACGCTTTGGTCCGCACGGGCGGGTTGTGGTGGCCGGCAGCCGGGCGGCGGCTGTGCCATAGGCCTTTTCCATTCTGCCTGAACAGCGGCGCTGGGCGGCAACCGGCAGCGGCAAAGTCCAGACACTGAGACAACGCGGCGGGCGTGCAAGTGTCCCGCGTGTGCAACCCTTCCGCGTGCACCTGTTGCGGCTCCCCTTGGGGCCGCAGCTATTCGGACAAAGTCAAAATAGGCTAAGCTTTCCCCCGGACTACCTCGCGGGAAGAGGCGATACGGTGGGACAACGCAAGGTACTGCGCTCGAGGAGCTGAGCTGGATGACGGATCTGATCGACACTACGGAGATGTACCTCAGGACCATCCTGGAGCTTGAGGAAGAAAACATCGTTGCCCTCCGGGCCCGTATTGCCGAGCGCTTGCGCCACTCCGGCCCCACCGTCTCCCAGACCATCGGCAGGATGGAGCGCGATGGACTCGTTGTTGTCTCTGGTGACAGGCATTTGGAGCTCACTGACACCGGGCGCAAGCGCGCCACGGAGGTGATGCGCAAGCACCGGCTGGCCGAACGCCTGCTGGCGGACGTCATCGGGCTGGACTGGGCCTACGTCCACGATGAAGCCTGCCGCTGGGAACATGTGATGAGTGAGCGGGTGGAGCGCCGCATCTACGAGATACTGGACCACCCCACCGAATCCCCGTACGGCAACCCCATCCCGGGCCTTGCCGCGCTGGGCGGCCGGCCGGCCCCCGGCTTCGGTGACGGCGCCATCAGCCTGGTGGAGGCGATGAAGAGCTACGTGCCTGCTTCCGGCGTGACCATCAGCCGCCTCGCGGAGCCGATCCAGGTGGAGCCGGAGCTGCTGTCGCAGTTGGACGAAGGCGGAATCCGGCCCGGCGCTGCAGTGGCCCTGGAGCGCGTGGGCGACTACATCTCGGTGCGGGTGGCCGGGATTGAAGGAGCGCTGGAGCTTCCGCCGGAGGTTGCCGCACACGTCTTTGTGGCCGTCAAGCAGGGCTGAAGCGAAACTTCCATACCCCGGACCTGCCCTTCCAGCCAAAGATAACGGAATTGTTACCTAGGGTCTTAAGCCCCTATAGTAGAACCAGTCGTTTGAAACTTAAGCGTTACCTGATCCGGAGCCGAGCTCTGCCAGCGGATCGGGTGCACGAGTCGTTACTGGCAGAGGCGGGGGAACCACAAGCGGCAGCGGGGGACTGCCTTGGCGTGAAGTCCGTCAGCAGCAAGCCTCTCCAGTGAAGGATTCTTCCGGGAATACCCCTGCGCAGAAGCTTGCCCTTGGCGGGCCGGGTCTTTGATCTCTCTGACCCGAATCCGACAGCTAACTCCGCAGGCTTTTCCAGAGAGGAACCCTTCTTGACCATGCAAACCCCCCGGGGACGCCGCCGTGCTGCCGGCCCCCCTTCGGCGCCGCGGGTTGTCGAAGTTGTCGCAGCGGAGCGCCCCCGCGACCTCCATCGCGACGCCCGCCGCCGCCGGGGTCCGTTCCGCCAGATGACGGAGTTTGCCGCTGCCAGCGGCATCGGCCAGAAGGCCGGCATTGCCCTGGCAGCCACCGGCCTGGTGCTGACCGTGACCGTGCCCGCCACAAGTCCCGTTATGGCCACTGATGCCGCCGGCAGCGCCCCGCTTGCAGCCTCCTCTGTCACGCCGCAGCCCGAGATCTCGGCCGACATCGGTGCCCAGATCGACTTCAGCCGGTCCGCCGTGGTGACCCAGGCGGACCCGGACGGGAAGCTAAAGCAACTGCTGAGTGCCCAGTCGGCCGGCTCCGTGACGCGTGCCGCGTCAGCCGGCACCCTGGCCGCACCGCTGGCATCCCTTGCCACCGCTTCCCCCTTCGGTTACCGGGTCAGCCCGATTACTGGAGGCTCGGGCGACTTCCACCGGGGCCAGGACTTCGTGGCGCAGTGTGGGACATCCGTCCTGGCGGCCGCCACGGGTACCGTGACCTTCGCGGGCTGGCATCAGTTCGGCGGCGGAAACCGAGTGGTCATCGACCACGGGAACGGGCTGGAAACCACGTACAACCACCTGTCGTCCTTCAATGTGAAGGTGGGCCAGACCGTCTCCCGCGGGGACGTGGTGGCGCTGAGCGGCACCACTGGTGCATCCACCGGCTGCCACCTGCACTTCGAAGTCCAGGTCAATGGCGAAGTGGTCGATCCCATGGGCTGGTTGTAACCGAATGATTGCGCACTCTCAGATCGCCGTGACTAGCCGTGACCTGAATGTGACATTGAAACAAAACTGCTGTACCGTCTAACTCGCGTCAACTTTTCCGAAGTTGACGCTCTTGAGTGGATTGCCTAACTCTGCCACCGCTCAAGGTCCGTTCGCATTTCATCGTCTGGCAGGGGCGGGGGAACCAATTTCGGCCTTTATCCAGAAGGCCTTGGGGTTAAGTCACAAGCTTCCCAGGAAGCAGCGTGGCCGGGTGACTCCCATCCGAATCCGACAGCTCACCTCGCAGGCATTGGGAGAGGCTACCTTCGTGTCTTCACGCCATAATTCTGCGCGCCACCGTGCGCAAACGGTTCGCACCAACCCCTTGGATGCCGTTTCCAAGGCCGTGAGTGCAAATGCCGGGACCGTAGGCCGCCAGGCTGCCGTTGTGGCAGCCGCCTCGGGCCTGATCCTGAGCATGGGCCTGCCGGCCACTGCTGCTGATACCACTGCCGGTGTCTCAGCTTCCACTGAGTCCGGTTCGGCCCAAACGGCCCTCGCCGTCACCGCTGCCCCCACCGCCACGGTTTCCTTTGAACGTCCCGTGGTCAAAACCACCGCTGCTCCCAAGGTGCAGCCGGTGCGTACCCAGTCCACCGACACGGCCACCGCTGCTGCTGCTGCCGGCCAGGACGCCGCGCCGGCCGCCAAGACCGCCCAGACCATCTCCTCGGCGGCGACCTCGGGCATCGCAGCCATCGCCTACACCGGCATCGGCCACTCGTACGTGTGGGGCGGCACCAGCCCCGTCACCGGCTGGGACTGCTCCGGGTTCGTGCAGTGGGTTTACGCCCAGGCAGGCATCAGCATTCCCCGCACCAACGCGTGGAGCATCATGACCCCCACCTCCGCGCCGCAGCCGGGTGACCTGGTTGTCCAGAACGGCGGCGCCCACGTTGGCATCTACGTCGGCAACGGCATGATGATCAGCGCACTCAACCCCTCACAGGGCACGCTGCTCCACTCGCCTGCAGCCACCGGTACCTCGTCGTACTACCACCTCAACAAATAGTTCTTGGGCTCCGTGCTCCAAGGGCTATTTCTTTGCCCAAAGCTTCTTCGCTAGAAACCACATCCCCGTTCGGGACGCGCCGGCGTACCCCCAAGATGCCGGCGCGTCCAACACACTTTGCCTGCCTACCTGCGGTTGCAAGGAAAACGAAAGAGAGAACTGATGACGACTCGTGCTACCGCACGGCACCGCGCCGAGGTCACCAAGACCAACTCGATCGCTGTCATTGCCAAGGCTGTCAGCGACAACGCCGGCGGCATGGGCCGCCAGGCTGCGGTCATCGCCGCCGCTTCCGGCCTGGTCCTGACCAGTGGCATTGCGGCCAACGCCGCCGATGCCAACGTCAAGCGCGACTCTGCTCCCGCCTCCGCGCTGGAAGTTGAATCCGCCGTCGACGCCCCGATTTCCGCCGCTTCCACCATTGCGATCAGCTTCGAGAAGCCAGCTGTGACCACCACGCCGGCCCCCGTCGTCGAGCCCGAGCCCCAGGTTCAGGTGGAGGAAGCTGCCCCTGCTCCCGCCGCCCAGCCCGTTGCCGCTCCCAAGGTCACCGCCAAGGTCGCCACCGCCGCTGCCCCGGCCGCTCCCGCAGCCCAGGCTTCTGCCAGCGGCAAGGGTGCTGCAATCCTCTCCGCCGCCTACGCCCAGCTTGGCGTCCACCAGGACTGCACCATGCTGGTGACCAACGCCCTGGCCGCCGTCGGCATCCACTTCCACGACTGGCCCGCCGGCTACCTGTCCCTGGGGGACACGGTGCCTGCTTCCCAGGCACAGCCCGGCGACCTGATCTACTACGCCGATGGTGGCGGAGGAATGGCACACATCGCTGTTTACGCCGGAAACGGCATGGCCGTGCATGGCGGCTTCAACGGCAACGACACCGTGGTCTTCAGCGCAAACGTGGGCTCCGGGCCGGTTTTCATCCACGTCAGGTAAGCACCGCATGTCCGGCACTGGCAACAGCCAGTGCTTGTCCAAGGACCCCCGCCCTCGCAGCGGGGGTCCTTGGCGTTTAAGAAGTTCCCCGCAGGGGACTGATGCCTGCCCTGCTGGGGAACGTTCCCCGCAGGGAATCCGGGCGGCGATTACCTGATTTTGCACTTCTCTGTTTACTCTTGTGATGTCGATCCATAGCCCGGACATGCCGAGGGCAGCCGGCCCTCGTGCCCCTGACGGGTGCGGCCGTGAAGAGGTAAGTGCATGCGCACTCTCGTTCTGAATGCTGGATATGAACCGCTGGCGGTCATTACTTTCCGCCGGGCGCTGGTGCTTGTGCTCACGGGCAAGGCGAGCGTCGTGGCCGAAGGGGATGACCCTGTCGTGGGACCCACGGACGTCCTGGGCCGCCCGTCCGTGATCCTCCTCAACCGGTACATCCGGCCCCGATACAACCACTCCACGGCTGTCAGCCGCAGGGGCGTACTCAGACGCGACGGCCATAAATGCGCATACTGCGGCAAGGCAGCGCATACCATCGACCATGTGCACCCCAAGTCCCGGGGCGGGGCTGACTCGTGGGAGAACCTGGTGGCAGCCTGTCTTCGCTGCAACAACGTCAAGGGCGACCACACCCCGACCGAGATGGGCTGGAGCCTGCGCTTTGTGCCGGAGCCTCCGCGCGGCACCATCTGGCAGATCAAGGAACTGGAAAAGCCCACGCCCGCGTGGGATCCGTTCCTCCTGCCCGAACGCGCCGCCTGACCTCCGCTTTCGACGGGAGTGATCGCTGCCCCGCCTGATGGCTAGGCTGGGGGAGTGCAAGAGAACAGCCTGGTTTTTGATGCCCTGATTTTGGCCGGGGGCCGGTCCTCGCGGCTGGGCGGGGTACCCAAACAGTCCCTTGTCTTCCAAGGCCAAACGCTCTTGGAACGGGCCCTGGACGCCGCAGCCGGCGCCCGCCGCACTGTCGTCGTCGGCGACAGCGCCTTCCTGCCATCCCAAAGCACAACACCCCGCCCTGTATCCCCGGCAGCCTGGCCGGCCGACGTGCTCACCTGTCGGGAAGAGCCGCCGTTCGCAGGGCCTGCCGCTGCCATCGCGGCTGGTTTGAACACCTTGGGCGAAAATGGCGGAGCGGCCCCCTTCACCCTAGTGCTGGCCTGCGATATGCCGTTGGCCTCCGAAGCGGTGGCCGTGTTGCGGAAGGCTCTTGCCGCATCTGCAGCACGCCCCGGGGGAGGCGGAGGAGGCGGCGTGATGGCCCTGGCCGGCGACGGGAAGGTCCAGCCGCTGGCGGCCTTTTACAGCACGCCCGGGTTAAAACAAGCCTGCGCGGAGTTGGCCGCACGCGACGCGTTGGTCAACGGCTCCGTCCGGGCTCTCCTTGCTAGTCTGGACGTGCAGCTTGTCACAGTCCCCGCCGGGTCCACCTCCGACGTGGATACCTGGGACGATGCTGCCGCGCTGGGGGTTGCCGCCAGGAGCCAGCGTGAATGCAAGGACCGGAGCGCGGGCGGAACTAACGTGGGAGGCAAGTCGTGAAAAGCCAGGACGAAACGCTGGAGGAATGGTGCAGGGCCCTCCTCCAGGCGTACAAGCTCGAGGACGTCCAGGTAGACATCAACGCGGTGCTGGCACTCGCCGGCGTTGCCGCCCATGCCGTTGTCCGGCCGGCCGCACCGCTTACCACCTTCATTGCCGGCTTCGCCGCAGGCCTGGCTGCCGCTCCCGGCAGGGAGCTGGACGCAGCCTCCATGGACGCGGCGCTGGCCGTTGCCCGCACCCTGGCAGCTGACTACGAGGCTGAAGCCGCCGGGACTCCCGGCGAATGACAGCAGAAGCCCAGAGCGATCCGATGGCACCGCCCGGTTCCGGGCCGGAGAATGCCGGACCGGGAGAAACCGCCGCGGAAGAAAGTGGTACGGCTGGGGCTGAATCCGGCGACACGGAGCCGGGCGAAACCGAACCCGGGCATGCCCACCACCATCACCTGGCACACACGTGGGAAGAGGCCAGGCAGGCCGCCTACGATGCGGCCACCCCGATTCCTCCCAGCCCCGTGGCCCTGCAGATCGCCTTGGGCCGGAAACTTGACCAGGACATCGTGGCCCTCCAAAACATGCCGCACTATGCGTCCTCGGCCATGGACGGCTGGGCGGTCAACGGAAGCGGTCCATGGATCCCGGTGGAGCCGGGCACCCGGCTGGCGCCGCACCAAGCCAGTCCCATTGCCACCGGCGGCCTGATTCCCGCGGGTGCCAAGGCGGTCCTACGTACCGAGAGTGCAGTCCTCGGCCGGGACGATGAGGGCCCGGTGGTGATGGTCGGAGGCAAGGCCAGGCCGGGCGAACCCCGCGCGGGCGAACACATCAGGAAGGCCGGGGAGGAAGCCCTTGAAGGGGACGTCCTGGTCAAGGCCGGGGTGGAACTCAACCCGGCACACCTGGCCCTGGCGGCACTGGCAGGCTACGACGAAGTGCAGGTCCAGGGAAAGCCGGTGGTGCGGCTGGTGCTGACCGGATCCGAGGTGGTGGAACGTGGTACCCCGGCTCCCGGCCAGGTTCGCGACACGTTCGGCCCGCAACTGCCGGTCGTCGTCGCCATGCTCGGAGGTATCCACGCAGGACAGCAGCGGATCGGCGACTCGTACGCCGAATGGCTTGCGGCGCTCGAAGACGTGCTGCCGGAGGTGCCGGACGCGCCCGACCTGCCGGCCGACGTCGTCATTACCACCGGGGGCACTGGGCGCTCAGGCACGGACCACCTCCGGCGGGCCGTTGCCGAACTCGGCGGGCGGCTCATCATCGACGGCGTAGCAATGCGGCCCGGCCACCCTGCCGTCCTGGCCGAACTGCCGGACGGACGCTTTGTCCTTGGACTTCCCGGCAACCCGCTCGCGGCCATGATGGCCCTGTCCACCGTCGGTGCACCATTGTTCGCCGCCTTGGGGCACCGCGCTATGCCCGCCGTGCAGGAAGTACCGTGCGGCACCATGATCGACGCCGATCCCGGACGCACCCGCCTGATGCCGTTCCGGCTGCTGTATGGGATGGCTTCCCCTGCGCAGCACACAGGCCCCGGCATGATGCGCGGCCTGGCAGCCGCCGACGGCGTGCTGGTGGTGCCGCCGCACGGCGTGCAGCTGGGCGAGCCGGTGCCCGCTTTCGCGCTGCCTTGGGGGCCACCCATTCCGCCGCCCAAGGAAGGGGCGGCCAAAGCCAAGCCGAGAAGCAATGCACGGGGCAGCCAGGCCAAGGGTAAACCGGCATCGAACGGGCCCGTGGACTGGAGCGCGCTCCTGGGCTGAAACTAGAGGGCCGGAACCCCAAGGCCCGCGTTCGTGCGCTGGGCCGTTGGATCGTGGCCTATAGACTGCCGGCCTCTGGACTGTGGGCTTCTGGGCTGTGGGTCTTGGATTGGGGCGGGCCGCGATGGTGCCATGATGGAGTAATGAACAGGCAGGGTGGAACATGGGACGCGTAACCCAGCGCCGCAAGGTGCACAAGTATGTCCTGGACGGTTCGCCGGCCGCCCTGGAGTACCCGGTCCGACACCGCGAAGACGTCCTGGCCGTCGAGGAACCGCTCGAAATCCGGTTGGGCAGGCTCTCCTACTCGGTCACCATGCGCACGCCAGGGGACGACTTTGACCTGGTGGCAGGCTTCCTGGTGTCCGAGGGAGTCATCTGGGCGCCCGAACAGTTGGTATCACTGCGTTTCTGCGCCGGTGAGGATGAAAACGGGGTCCAGACGTTCAATGTGGTGGAGGCCCAGCTGAGGCCGGACGTCCCGCTTCCCGATACCGGGCGCAAGGTCTACACCTCAAGCTCCTGCGGCATCTGCGGCACGGATTCCATCGAAGCAGTGCGGAAATCGTCCCACTTCAGCCCGCAGGCGGACCCGCTGATGGTGGACGCAAACGTCCTGGCGTCCCTGCCCGCGCTGCTGCGGAAATCCCAGCGCGTCTTTGACGATACCGGGGGCGTGCACGCGGCGGGCCTGTTCAAGATTGAGGACGACGGCGGGCCGCGGCTTCTGTGCCTCCGCGAAGACGTTGGGCGGCACAACGCAGTGGACAAAGTGGTGGGCTGGGCATTGCGCGAAGGCCTCCTGCCGCTGACCGGGACGGTCCTCCAGGTGTCCGGACGGGCATCCTTCGAACTGGTGCAGAAAGCTGCCCTTGCAGGGATCCCCGTCCTGTCCGCCGTCAGCGCCCCTTCGAGCCTGGCTGTGGAACTGGCCGAGGCCAACGGACTGACCGTGGCCGGGTTCAGCCGGGGTACCAGCTTCAACGTCTACGCCGGGGACGCGCGGATCCTGCGGCCCGAACCGGCCCTGCCCGCTGCACAGGGGCCCGGTGCATAGGGGTCCGGCGGATAACTGCACAAGGGGTTGGTTGCAGTGCCGCCAGCGGGTAGATTTTGTCCATCGAATGGACGCGATGATCCAGTCTCAAGCCTAAAGAGGACATATTTTGCATGACGACCGCAGGATCACGGAAGTCCGCCTGGCAAGGTTCGTGCGCGAGCGCATTGCCCCCGCCGTCTACAGCAGGTCGGTTCCGCTTGCCCTGAGCAGCTGGGAAGTTCCGGCCGAACCGGTCCCCGCGCTCGACGCGATGCGGCAGGAGTTCCATCCGCAGGAGCACGGCGCCGCCTGGGGCCGGCCGTGGGGTACCACCTGGCTGCGGCTGCAAGGCGAGGTGCCTGATTCCTGGGGCGGCGGCCCGGACACCGCAGTGGAGGTGGTGGTGGACCTGGGGTTCACCACCGAAGCGCCCGGCTTCCAGTGCGAAGGCATAGCGTGGCGGCCCGACGGCACCATCATCAAGGCCATCTCTCCCCGCAACCAGTACATCCCCCTGAAGCTGCTGGGCAGCGGAATGGCGGTGGACTTCTACGTGGAAGCGGCCGCGAACCCGGACATGGCACAGGGCTGGACCTTCGCCGCCACCCCGCTGGGCGACAAGGCAACCGCCGGGGGAGCGCCGCAGTACAGGCTCGGGAGCATCGCCATCGCTGAGCTCAACCAATGCGTGTGGGAACTCCAGCAGGACATTTGGACGCTGTCCGGGCTTATGGAACAGCTCCCGCTGGAGCTTCCCCGGCGCCATGAAATCCTCCGGGCCCTCGAACACATGATGGACGTGATGGACCCCGATGATGTTGCCGGCACCGCTGCGGCGGGACGTCAGGCGCTCGCTGGAGTCCTCGGCAGGCCGGCTTACGCGTCGGCTCACCAGTTGGTTGCCACGGGCCATGCCCACATTGACTCCGCATGGCTGTGGCCGGTCCGGGAAACCATCCGCAAATGTGCCAGGACATTCTCTAACGTGGTGGCCCTGATGGACGAAGACCCTAACTTTGTCTTCTCCTGTTCGTCCGCCCAGCAGCTGGCCTGGATCAAGGAGCTGTACCCGGAGCTGTTCAGCCGGATCCGGGAAAAAGTGCGGGCCGGACAGTTCGTCCCGGTGGGCGGCATGTGGGTCGAGTCGGACACCAACATGCCTGGCGGCGAAGCGATGGCGCGGCAGTTCGTGGAGGGCAAGGGCTTCTTCCTGGCTGAGTTCGGCGTCGAGTGCCGGGAAGCGTGGCTGCCGGACTCGTTCGGATACAGCGCTGCGCTGCCCCAGATCGTCAAGGCTGCCGGCAGCAGCTGGTTCCTGACCCAAAAAATCTCCTGGAACCAGACCAACAGGATGCCGCACCACACCTTCAACTGGGAGGGGATCGACGGCACCCGGCTGTTCACCCACTTCCCGCCCGTAGACACCTACAACTCGGACCTCAGCGGCCGCGACCTGGCGCACGCCGAGCGCAACTACCGGGACCACGGCCGCGGCTCCGTGTCGTTGGTGCCGTTCGGTTACGGCGACGGCGGCGGCGGCCCCACCCGGGAGATGCTCGCCGCCGCCGCCCGTACCGCGGACTTGGAGGGATCACCCAAGGTCAGGATTGGCTCCGCCGAGAGTTTCTTCCGGCAGGCCGAGGCAGAGTACCAGGCGCTGCCCGTGTGGGTGGGGGAGATGTACCTGGAACTGCATCGCGGTACCTACACCAGCCAGGCCCGCACAAAGAAGGGCAACCGGCGCAGCGAGCACCTGCTGCGGGAAGCGGAACTGTGGTGCGCCACGGCCGCTGTCCGGGGCGCGGGTTCTTACGACTACCCGGCCGCTGAGCTTAAGCGGCTGTGGCAGCTGGTGCTGCTGCAGCAGTTCCACGACATCCTTCCCGGGAGTGCCATCGCCTGGGTCCACCAGGACGCGGAGCGGAATTATCAAGCCATTGAAACTGCCCTCGAGGCACTGATCGGCCAGGCTGCTGCCGCGGTGCTGGGTTCCGGGGACCGGCAATTCCTGCTCAACGCAGCCCCGCATGCGAGGGATGGGGTTCCCGCGCTGGCCGCAGCTGAACCCGCGGCTCCCCAGGTACCGGCACAGGCCATGCCGGAGGACGGCGGCTTCATCCTGGACAACGGGATCATCCGGGCGGTGGTGGATTCCGATGGGCTTCTGTCCTCCCTGCGGGACCATGGCAGCGGCCGCGAAGCGATCGCTCCCGGCCAGCGCGGCAATCTGCTGGAACTGCACCGGGACACGCCCAACGAGTGGGATGCCTGGGACATCGACGAGTTCTATCGGCGCAACGTCACGCCACTGGTCCAGGCAGAGTCGGTCCGCCTTGCCAGCGAAGGCGGCAGTGCGGTGGTGGTCGTGGAGCGGACGGCCGGCACCTCGAAGCTGACCCAGCGCATCACGCTGGCGCCGGGCAGTCCATCACTGGAAATCACCACGACCGTGGACTGGCAGGAGCGCGAGAAGCTGCTGAAACTTGGTTTCGCCCTGGATGTGCGTGCGGACCGGTCCGCTGCCGAAACGCAGTTCGGCCACGTCTTCCGGCCCACCCATACCAACACGTCCTGGGAGGCGGCGAAGTTCGAGATCTGCGCCCACCGGTGGATCCACGTGGGCGAACCCGGCTATGGCGTGGCGGTCTCCAACTCATCCACGTACGGCCACGACGTAGGCAGGAGTGTCAGGGAATCCGACGGCGGCACCACCACTACGGTTCGCCTCTCCCTGCTGCGGGCGCCGAAGTTTCCCGACCCGGGTGCTGACCGTGGCCACCACGAGCTGACGGTGTCCATCCGGCCGGGTGCCGATATCGCGGACGCAGTCCAGGAAGGTTACCGGACCAATCTGGCGCCGCGGCTGGTCACCGGCGCCTCCCCGGTGGAGCCGCTCTTCACCGTCAGCAATCCCGCTTTGGTGATCGAGGCCGTGAAGCTGGCGCAGGACGGTTCGGGGGACGTAGTGGTCCGCCTCTACGAGTCGTTGGGACAGCGCTCGGCGGGGAGCATCACGGCGAACTTCCCGGTGCGGAACGTTCTTGCAACGGACCTCCTGGAACGCGGCACTGAAGCTCCCGGGGTGGCACCATGGGACAGCGGGGCGGAGCTCAAGCTGCGGCCGTTCCAGTTGGTGACATTGCGGTTTGCCCGGAAGTAGCGGCCCCGGAAGGCCTTTGCGTAGGTGCGGGGATTTCAGCAGCAGGGAAGTCCTTGTACCTGCCCGAAAGCTCTAGGAGCCGAGGGCCGGTAAGCTTCCGCTAAAGAGCCGTTAAACAGGCTGAGTGGGGGCGGTCCCCAACGATCCGCCACCACTCATCCCCCCAACGTGTGTAAAGGCCCCCGGGGCGGCCGGCATTTCAGAATTTATCCCCGTTCGTAAACGCCAAGCAGCCCCGCCTTCACACATTCATGATTGTTTCACATTCTAATGATTTTGTGAAAGCCAGCGAAGGTTACGTTTCGGTAGATGTCTTTTGGCGTCCCGCTCCGCGCCCGTTGACCACGCGTGCAGCCCAGATCAAGGCCAGCCCAACGACGAAACACAGGATGGCCGTGTAGTTGATCACGAACTCGATCTGGCCGAGTTCGGGCGGAATCACCGGGAAGAGCAGCGTGAGGGCAACCGCTACTCCACCCAGCGCCAACAGCCCTGCGGCGATGCGGACCAGTACCGGAAGTCGGTCCTGTGCCGCGCGCACCAGAGCCGGCAGCAGCGCCAGGGCGACGTACGCCGGGTAGGCCCGGCCTGCCGCGCCGTAATACTCAACAAGCGCAAAGTTGCGGTCGTCCTTGGCAGAGATGGCCTGGAGGCCCGCCGAGGAGCCGGCGGTGTCCATGGAGAAAAACAGTGCGACCATGACCACAGAGACAACAAGCAGGACCAGCATGCCGGTCTTTCCTGTGATGTGCCGGTGGGCGCTGTCGGCGCTGAACCCCCTGGAAATGCGGATGCCCATGAAGAAGATGACGCCGAAGATCACGAACCGCAGCAGCAGGTTGGCCAGGTTGATGCCACCCAGTGCTTGGTCGATCACGAGGTAAGGGCCCTTGATGCTTAGCAGGATGGCCAGCGTCATCGACGCGAAGATGCCGAACAGAGAGCGGTTCTCGCCGCGGAGGGTGCTGGGGATGCGGGCCACCGAGACGAGGGCGCAAACCGCCAGCGTGGTCCACTGAAGCGTCTCGATCATCCCAGGTTCTCCCATATCTTTTCTGTCTGTGCTTGGTCCTGCTCCTGCCGGCGCAGCACTTTCCCTAATGCCTGAAGCCGTTCCCCGGCCAGCGCGGTGAGCTCCCCGTCGGTGAGGCTGTCCAGGGCTGCCTGCCGCGCCCCGGGCGGCCAGCCCGCCTCCTCTTCGGTGATGATCCCCGTGGCCACCAGGCCGCCGGCCGGTCCTACCCCGGCCGCCAGTGCCGTGGCCACGGCGAGCTCAGGCGACAGCCGGTTTGCCGTCAACTGGGCAGAGTAGTTTTGCGGGGCCACCCCGGTTGAAGCCGAAACGCGGTGCCGGACCTCGCCGTCGTCAATTGCATCAACCCAGTTCTTCACCGAGGTGGGGTGCGGAGTGGGACCCAGGGCGGGGGTGGACGCTCCCCGTGCGGGCTCCATGGCCGGCCGTTCCAGGAGCGCGCGCATGAGGTCTGCGGTGGAAATCTGGCTTACCAGTTCGCTGCGCGTGGGTGGGCGCGGCGGGCCGGAAAGGACGCTGTAAGCGTCGAAACCGGCCAGCGCCGCAACAGGGTTGATGTTGTAGGCGCGGCTGACGCTGACCACGGTGCTCACGGAGACCTTGCCCCGGACCAGCTGCTGGGCGAGGGTGGTGCGCTTGATCCCCGAGACCCGGCAGACGTCAGCGGTGCTGGCATCGGGTGCGATGCTTTGCAGCCAGCGCTGGAACGCCTTGGCGGAAAGGGTCATGGAGGACTCTCTGCAGAATGGGTGGTCTGGACGATTTTACCGTGCCGCCCCGGGCAAACGTCCTGCTGGCATCGCCAGGCGCCGTATGGCCGATTTTGCCCCGAGTCCGGATTCGTCTATAGTTGATGGTCGAGCCCGTTGGTCCGTACACCCCCCAAGTCCGGACCAGCGGGTTCTTCTATGTCCAGCAGCCCCAGCGGTGCCGCGGCCCTGTTTTCGCCGCCTCTGCCGGCCGTCAATGGCTGTCCGGGCAGCGGCGAAAGGACGAATCGATGACTGCAACCCTTGTTGCCAAGGATGTCTCGGGAGGCCATGGGCACCGCGTGCTCTTTTCCGGGCTCTCGCTGACGGTGGCCCCCGGCGACGTGGTAGGTGTGGTGGGCGCGAACGGTGCTGGAAAATCGACGCTGCTGCGCCTCCTTGCGGGAGTCGACCAGCCACAGGATGGTTCCGTGAGCCTTGCCCCCTCTGATGCGTTTGTTGGCTGGCTTCCACAGGAACATGAGCGGATCCCCGGCGAAACGGTGGCCGCCTACATCGCCCGCCGGACAGGCTGCTCCGAAGCGACCGTAGAGATGGAATCCACGGCGGAAGCTTTGGGCTCAGGCGCTCCGGGAGCGGATGATGCCTATTCCCGTGCCTTTGACCGGTGGATGGCCTCCGGGGCCGCGGATTTGGACGACCGCATCCCGGCGGTGCTTGCGGACCTGGGCCTGGATGCCGGCGCCGATGCGCTGATGACGGGCCTTTCCGGCGGGCAGGCGGCACGCGTGGCCCTGGCCGCCCTCCTGTTGAGCCGTTTCGATGTGGTGCTGCTGGACGAGCCCACCAACGACCTTGACCTCGCCGGCCTGGCCACCCTGGAAAACTTCGTCACTGGGCTGCGCGGGGGCGTGGTGCTGGTCAGCCATGACCGCGAGTTCCTGGCCCGCTGCGTCACCCGCGTGGTGGAGCTGGACCTGGCGCAAAATACCGTGGCAGTTTACGACGGCGGCTACGACGCCTTCCTTGAGGAACGCGCGGTGACGCGGCGGCACGCCCGCGAGAAGTACGAGGAGTTTGCCTCCACTAAGGCCGACCTGGTGTCCCGTGCACGCACGCAGCGCGAGTGGAGCTCGCAGGGCGTCCGGAACGCGATGAAGAAGAACCCGGACAACGACAAGATCCGGCGCGCTGCCAGTACCGAGTCGTCGGAGAAGCAGGCACAGAAGGTCCGGCAGATGGAGTCGCGCATCGCGCGCCTGGACGTGGTGGAGGAGCCCCGGAAGGAATGGCAGCTGCAGTTCAGCATCGGCCAGGCACCCCGGTCCAGCGCCGTCGTCGCCACCCTCCGCAATGCAGTGGCACGCCAAGGTGATTTCACGCTGGGCCCGGTCAACCTTCAGCTCAACGGCGGGGAGCGCGTGGGCATCACTGGTCCCAACGGGGCCGGCAAGTCAACCCTCCTGCGCCTCCTGCTGGGAACCCAGGCACCGGACGACGGCGACGCCTCCATGGGTGCCTCCGTCGCCGTCGGCGAAATTGACCAGGCCCGCGGACTCCTTGACGGCCGGCTGCCGCTGGGGGACGCTGTCGAAGCGGTCCTGGCCGACTGGACGGGCGCCGATGTCCGCACGCTCCTGGCCAAGTTCGGCCTCAAGGCGGACCACACCGCGCGGAGCGTCGATTCCCTGTCGCCGGGGGAGCGGACGCGGGCAGCACTGGCGCTGCTGCAGGCGCGCGGCGTGAACTTGCTGGTGCTGGACGAACCCACAAACCACCTTGACCTGCCCGCCATCGAGCAGCTGGAAGAGGCCCTTGAAAGCTACGACGGAGCGCTGCTGCTGGTCACCCACGACCGCCGGCTGCTCGAAAATGTACGACTCGACTACCGGTGGCACCTGGACAACGGCACGGTCCAGGAGCTCCACCACACTGCAAGCCAGGAGAAATAACCATGAGCATGGACCGCGTGGCCTGGAGCTCGCTCTACAACATCAGCACCGCCAAAAGCGGCTCCAAGCCGTTCTCCAAGGAAACCCTGAAGCGGGTGCTGGCCTTCGCCGCTCCCCACAAGGGCAAGCTCATCGCCTTCGTGCTCTCCTCCATCGCTGCGGCCTTCCTGGCGGTGGCCACCCCGGTGCTCGCCGGCCAGGTGGTTGACGCCATCATCGCCAAGACCGATGCCGGTACCGTGATCTGGCTGGCGGTGCTGATCGCCATCGTGGCCGTGGCCGAAGCGGGCGTGGGGCTGCTGACCCGCTGGCTGTCCTCGACCATTGGCGAAGGCGTCATCGTGGACCTGCGCACCCGGGTCTTCGACCACGTGCAGCGCATGCCCATCGCCTTCTTCACCCGCACCCGGACTGGAGCACTGGTCAGCCGCCTCAACAACGACGTCATCGGGGCGCAGTCGGCATTCGCCGGAACCCTCTCCGGCGTCGTGAGCAATTCCGTGGCGTTGATTCTGACCCTGGTGGTGATGCTCAACAAGTCCTGGCTGGTCACCGTGCTCGCCATGGTCCTGCTGCCGATCTTCCTGATCCCGGCCCGGCGCATGGGCTCCAAACTGGCGGACCTGCGCCGCGAAGCCGCTGCGCACAACGCCGCCATGGGCACCCAGATGACAGAGCGGTTCTCCGCGCCCGGCGCTACTCTGGTCAAGCTGTTCGGCCGCCCGGACGAGGAATCCCGGGAGTTCGCTGCCCGCGCGGGCCGCGTCCGCGACATCGGCGTGCGCATGGCAATGCTGCAGTTCACGTTCGTCACGGCCCTGACCCTGGTGTCCGCGCTCGCCTTGGCGCTGGTCTATGGCCTGGGCGGCTGGCTCGCGCTGGGCGGGCAGCTCGCACCCGGGGACGTGGTGGTCCTGGCGCTGCTGCTGACCCGCCTTTATGCCCCGCTCACGGCGCTGTCCAACGCACGCGTGGAAGTCATGAGTGCGCTGGTCAGCTTTGAACGGGTCTTTGAGATCCTGGACCTGAAACCGCTTATCCAGCAGAAGCGGGACGCCGTGCCGGTTCCTGCCGGGCCCGTGTCCGTGGAGTTCGACAACGTCCGGTTCGCCTACCCCTCGGCGGACAAGGTCTCCCTTGCCTCGCTGGAGGAGGTCTCCACCCTCGACACCCGTGGCGGCGAGGAAGTGCTGCACGGCGTCAGCTTCCGGGTGGAACCGGGACAGACAGTGGCCCTGGTGGGCTCCTCGGGTGCAGGCAAGTCCACCATTGCCCAGCTTCTGTCACGGCTTTACGACGTCGACTCGGGCGCCGTGCGTCTTGGCGGCACCGTGCCCGGGACCGGGCTGGACGTCCGGGACGCCACCTTCGATTCGCTGCGGGACACGCTGGGCATGGTCACCCAGGACGGCCACTTGTTCCACGAGACCATCGCCTCCAACCTCCGTCTGGCACGGCCCGACGCCACCGATGAGGACATGTGGGACGTCCTGCGGCAGGCCCGGCTGGAGACCATGATCAGGTCCCTGCCGGACGGGCTGGAAACTGTGGTGGGGGAGCGCGGCTACCGGCTTTCCGGCGGTGAACGCCAGCGGCTGACCATCGCACGGCTCCTGATCGCCCAGCCCCGTGTCGTCATCCTCGATGAGGCCACCGCGGCACTGGACTCCACGAACGAAGCCGCCGTGCAGGCGGCCCTGGGCGCGGCACTTGAAGGACGGACCGCCGTCGTGATTGCACACCGGCTCTCCACGGTCCGCGCGGCCGACGCCATCCTGGTGGTGGAGGGCGGCCAAATCGTGGAACGCGGTACCCATACGGAACTGTTGGCAGCCGACGGCCGCTACGCCGAGCTGTACCGGACCCAGTTTGCCGAGGCCACCGCTGTGGCGGAAGAGGCTGTCCCGGAGTTCTAGGCCTGTGGCAGCCCTGCTAGACGGCCCTCGATGCCAGCAGGGGCAGGATGTGGTCCGTCAGCAGCGGCGCCAGGTCCTGCGGGAAGTCCGGGCCCTCGGCGGGTGTGGTGATGTCCAGCCAGCGGATTTCCGCGATTTCGGCAGCGGGGGTGGCCTGCCAGGTGCCCGGGGCCAGGAACACGGTGGCTTCGATGTCCGTGGCGGCCTCGTTCGCGGCGTCGGCGAGCCAGACCCCCATGAGCTCAAGTTCCTGCGGGTGCAGGACGATTCCCACTTCTTCGGCGAGCTCGCGGGCGGCGGCCTGGACGGCAGTTTCACCTGGTTCCGGTTTGCCGCCGGGGTGCATGAACATGGCCGTTCCCCGTTTCCGTACGGTCAGGAGCCGTCCGGCGTCGTCGAAGACACAAACGGCGGACACCACGATCCGGTCCTTCACCCGGGGATCCTTTCCAGGCGGGAGACCAGCAGCAGGTCCTTGCGAGGGCCCGTGACATCCCAGCTGTAGCTGAACGCGTCGGGGCCCTGGCAGGTGTAGGTCACCCGGTAGGTGTCGGGATCGCACCAGTGTGAGTCCAGGCTGGCGTCAGGGGTGAAGCTCATGCGGTGGAACGGCCGGCCGTCGGGGAAGAACACGTCCAGCGCGTCCGCCCGGGCTCCGGGCCTCAGGACGTACTCCCGCGAGGCGGGGCCGGTGAAAGCAGGCCAGCGCATGGTGCCTTCCTCATGAAGGTGCAGGCCGCCGTCGTCCGTTGGCGTGAAAAGGACGACGCCGGAAAAGGTTCCGCGGGTGCCGTCCGACCTGTCCAGCAGGTCCCGTTCCACTTGCCAGCGGCCTGGCTGCCCATACTGCGTTTGTTGGCTGCCCAGGAGGTAGGCGCGGAGGCTGGGCTCCGGGGAAGGAGAGTTCAAGTGCCCTCGATTGGAATCGAACCAACGACACCGGCTTTAGGAGAGCCGTGCTCTATCCACTGAGCTACGAGGGCGCGCATCCGGTGATTCGGCAGGGCCGGTCCGTCCGGACACGGTTACAAGCATACAAGGTGCGGGGGCGTACTACGCTCAAGGCATGAGTCCAGCCCCAACTGCCGCTCCTGCCGTTGCATTCATCCCGAACGTTGCGTCCACCCGGCATTACATCGGGGCGTGGGCTGTTTTGAGCGTCCTGCAATATTTCCTTGCGGAGGCAGTGGTGGCTGTGGCCTGGGCAGGGCCCCGTCCGTACGATCTGCGGACCGGGTACATCAGCGACCTGGGCGCGCTCCACTGCGGCATCTATTCCGGCCGGGATGTCTGCTCGCCCTTGAACTGGCTGATGAACGGCTCGTTCGTGCTCCAGGGCCTCGGGCTGTTGCTCGGGGCGGTGCTGCTGACCTCGGGGCTGCTGCGCGTGGCGGCCCGGCCCGGTACCGGGGTGGACTGGCGGCGCCGGAAGCCATGGCTTGCAGCGGCGGCGGTCCGACTGCTCACCGGAGCCGCCGGGGCCGGAACCGTGCTGGTGGGGCTGGTCCCTGAGGACGCGGGCTCGCCGTGGCACTACACCGGTGCCATCGCCTATTTCATAACCGGCGGAGCCGCCCTGGTGGTGCTGGGAATCCTGTGGCTGGGTAAGACCCCGATGGCGTGGTTCCTCTTGGTGTGCGGGGGCGTGTCGCTGGCAGCTACGGCGACCGGGGGCCTCACGCACATGGAGGTCCCCGAACCCGGCACGCTGGAGCGGCTGATGGGGTATCCGGTAACGGTGGGCATGGCCGCCGCGGGCTTGGTCATCGCGCAGCGCGTGCACCGGCACCGGAAGGAACGACGGGCGGCGGCGGCCGCAAAGACGGCTGCTGTTTAGCGCTCTTTCCGTTCGCGGCTGTTGAGAAACACGGCCGCGGCCCCGGCCAGGAGGCTCAGCACCAAAAGCACCCAGCCTGCAACGGTGAGGCCGGACGCCAAGGCAACCTGGCCGGCGTCGGGACCCGGCGTGCCCATCATGGCGTCAATGGCCACGTTGCCCCACAACCGGACCACGACGAACAGCATGGGGAGAGCCCAGAGGGCCCACCGCAAGGCTTTCTTCGCCACGTTGGTGCCGATGAGCAGCAGCCACGTGAAGCCGAAAATCAGCGGGAAGAGCGTCCCGGCGGTCTTGTGGACGTAGCTCAGCTGGCCCAGGGCGTCGCCGTTCATGACTCCCTGCAGCCGGCCGATGTAGGCGGCATCGAACCCGCCCACCAGTGAGTCCGGCATGGCCATATCTTGGGAGAGCTGCGTCATCTGGCTCAGGGTCAGCAGGTGCAGGTACCAAAACAGGAACAGGCTGGCCACCACACCCGCAATGACGATCAGGTTGCTGTTGCCTTGCGCTTTCTGCGGAGTACGCGAAGTGGTGGGATTGACCACCGGTGGCAGGTGATGCTGCGGGACGGCAGCGTTGGCGCCGTGCTTCTTGATCCGCTGGGCAGGGGTTTTGGCCATGGCACCATTATCCCGCCCCATAAACTGAACCTATGACCACTGGCCGACACAGCGCAGCTGTTCTTGACCCCTCATTGGATGACTACGAATTGGCGGCAGCGCTGGTCCGGGAAGCCGGACAGCTGGCCCTCCTCATGCGCATGGCTGGACTGGAGTCGGAACAAAAAACGTCCGTCTCCGACGTGGTCACTGAGGCTGACCATGCTGCCGAGGCCTACGTTCTGGAGCAGTTGCGGCGCTGCCGGCCGGATGACGGCATTCTTGGCGAGGAAGGGGCTTCCGTCCAGGGCACCAGCGGGCGTACCTGGGTAATCGACCCCGTGGACGGCACTTACAACTTCCTGCACGGTTCCACCTACTGGTGTTCAGCCCTTGCCCTCAAGGACCGCCGCGGCGTGCTGCTGGGCGCGGTTTTCCAGCCTGAGGAGGACAAGTTGTGGCTGGGCGGACTTGACCGGCCTGCCACCTTGAATGGCGAAGCACTGACCTCGTTTTCTGCTGGCGGTGGCAGGCGCAACACCACCGGTGTTGCCGAACTCGGTGCGGCCACCTACATCCACCCCACCTGGCTGATGGACCCCATGTGTGCCATGCCGTGGCACGCTGCGGCCACCTCCGCGGCGTCGCTCCGAATGCTCGGCTCCGGCTCCTGCGACTTGGGCCGGGTGGCGGACGGGCAGCTGGGGTGCTGGTTCCAGCACAGTTGCCCGGAGTGGGACTGGCTGCCCGGCAAGGCAATTGTCCTTGCTGCCGGCGGTGCCGTGGACACCGTCCGGGTGAACGGGCTCGAGTGGTTCATAGCAGGAGGAGCGACGGCGGTGCGTGAGTTGCGTGCCGCCCTCGAGTCAGGCTCGGTGGCCTAGGCGTCACCAGCGCGCTGCCGCCGGCTGCGCCGGGGAGTGGTGGTGCGGTGGAGTGGTAGGTGTGGCCGGTTGGGGTGGTGGTTGCCACGGTGTGGCGAGGGCCGGGGACGGGTTTGGCGGTCCAGCCAGGTGTTTCCTTGGCGTGGTTGCAGGCTTCGCAGAGTCCCTGGCCGTTGCCGGTGGTTGTGGGGCCGCCGCTGTGCCAAGGCCTGATGTGGTCGTGGTGCCTGATCGGGGCGTCGCAGTACGGGGTCCGGCAGGTGTCGTCCCGAATTTGGAGGAAACGCTTCAGCCCCGCCGGGAACAACCGGGCTTTGGAGTCCATCGCCACCAATTCACCTGTGCCGGGGGCGGTGTAGAGCCGGCGGATCCAGAGGCTGAGTTCTTCAAGGGCTGCCGGGTTCGGTGTCGGTGCTTCAGCTTTCGATGATCCGCCGGTGAGGGCGAGTTCCCTTGCCCATGCCGCCGGGATGGTGCCGTACCCGGGCAGCCGTGCGGGTTCGGCACCGGCTTGGAGGAGGGTGCGGTCTGTCATGACGAGCTGGACCTCCACCCCGCTGATCCCGCCCGGGATCCCGGTGATCCTCTCGACGAGGGTGTCTGCCATGACCTGTCCCCGCGACCTCTCATCCCCGGCCGAACGCAGCGTGTCGGCATCCCGGGCCAGTGCCGCGTAGGCGGCTACCCCCTGTGAGACGGGGAGCAGCGCGGTCAGGTACGTCATGGTGTCCGGGGCCGGGCGCAGGCTCACACACCGCTCGGCCACGGCCCGGGCTGCCCGCCTCGCGACCGAGGCGGGGTCCCGCCGGTAGGCAGCGGCCCGGACGGCGGCGGTGATGGCTTTGTCGCCCATGCCATCCAGGGCGCCGGTGTCGGCGGCGAGTTCCTCATCCACCCCGGCCCGGTCCTCCGGCGAGAGGCAAATGGTTTCCTTCACGATCAGCGTGGCCCGCCACTCACTCAACAAACCACTTCGAAACGCAGCGGAGGTGTGCGGCATGCCGGTGAGGGTTTTGGCCATTCCCAGCAGCCGGGAACCCTTCGCCGGCGACTCGCGCCGGGCCAGCGCGATCTGCGCCGCCACCCCGGCACCCTGCTCACCGGCCGGGACCCCGCCCGCGGCCTGCCCACGCCGCTGATCGGCGTCGAAAGCCACAGCAAGCCCCGCCTGCCGGGCACCCGCCACGCACTTCAGGTCCTCCAGACGGCGCATCTGGTCCATCATTCCCGCGTCGTCAGTAGCCAACGGAACACGGGCCAACAGGCTGAGGACATCACCAATGGAAGGCGCAGCAGGCGGCAATGGATCGGCTTCCCTGGCAGTTTGATCGACTGCGGGGGACTGAAGCGCACCAGCAGCCAGGAGTCCATGAGGCTCCGCCCCTAGCACTGCCGCCGTCCCCAAAACCGCTCCCATATAAAGAGTCTTCCACCAGGGTCTGACATGGGCACTTACCTTTCTGCCTATGTGGATAGAGGCGTGTAATCCACAGGCTGGAAGGCGTTGTCGGTCCCACCGCCTAGACTTGTAGGCACCATGAATATGTTGTTTGACCCGTACTCTGACGGACCGTTCAAGGCCGCTCCTGCCGCCACCGCCCGCACCAGGACGGGGCCGGAGGGCGTTGCCACCGCGGCCGGACCGGGCGGAGTGCCGGGTACCGGCATGGATGGGCAGCACCAGGCCGGCGGCTGGCAGCAGGCCAACCAGGACCGCGGGAACCGGCACGATGCCGGCGGCCACCATGGCCGCCGCCTGGATGCCGCCCAGTTGCTGGAGGGACTGAACCCACAGCAGGAGGAAGCGGTCAAGCACGGCGGCTCGGCGTTGCTGATCGTCGCCGGTGCCGGATCGGGCAAGACACGTGTCCTCAGTAACCGGATCGCTTACCTGATCGCCACGGGACGTGCCCATCACGGCGAGATCCTGGCCATTACGTTTACGAACAAAGCCGCCGCGGAGATGCGGGAACGCATCGAGGCCCTGGTGGGCGGGCGCGCAAAGATCATGTGGATCTCCACGTTCCACTCGTCCTGCGTCCGGATCCTCCGGCAGGAAGCTGCCAACGTCGGGTTGAAGTCGAACTTTTCCATCTACGACTCCGCCGACTCGCTGCGGCTGGTCACCCAGGTGTCCAAGGGGCTGGACCTGGACCCCAAGAAGTTCGCGCCCAAGGCCATCCAGCACAAGATTTCCGCGCTGAAGAACGAGCTGGTCGACGCTGATTCCTTTGCCTCGGCAGCCAACTACAACGACCCCTTCGAACACGCGGTGGCAGACGTCTACAAGGGCTACACCCAGCGCCTCCGACAGGCCAATGCCATGGACTTCGACGACCTCATCGCCGAGACCGTCTACATGTTCCGCGCCTTCCCGGCGCTGGCTGAGTCTTACCGCCGCCGGTTCCGCCACGTCCTGGTGGACGAGTACCAGGACACCAACCACGCCCAGTACGCGCTTGTGCGGGAGATCGTGGGCGAGGGCCCCGGAGCTTCGGAACTCACCGTGGTGGGCGACTCGGACCAGTCCATCTACGCGTTCCGCGGCGCGGACATCCGCAACATCGTGGAGTTCGAAAAGGACTACCCGGAAGCCCGCACCATCAAGCTGGAGCAGAACTACCGCTCCACCCAGAACATCCTTAGCGCCGCCAACTCCGTGATCTCGCGCAACCCCAACCGGCCCGAAAAGCGGTTGTGGACTGCCGAGGGTGAAGGCCACAAGATCATCGGGTACGTCGGCGAGAACGAGCATGACGAAGCGCAGTTCATTGCCAAGGAGATCGACCGGCTCCAGGACGAGGAGAACCTCCGCCCCGGTGACGTCGCCATCTTCTACCGCACCAACGCCCAGTCCCGCTCCATCGAGGACGTGTTGGTGCGCGTGGGTCTGCCCTACAAGGTGGTGGGCGGCACGCGCTTCTACGAACGCAAGGAAATCAAGGACGCCCTTGCTTACCTGCGGGTCCTGGTGAACCCGGACGACGACGTCAACCTCCGCCGGGTGCTGAACGAGCCAAAGCGCGGCATAGGCGACCGCGCCGAAGGAGCCATCGCAGCCCTGGCCGAGCGGGAGCGGACATCCTTCATGGCCGCGGCGCGCCGGGCGGATCAGGCGCCGGCAATGGCCACCCGTTCCGTCAACGCCGTCCTTGGCTTCGTGAAAATGCTGGACGACCTTGCCGAGGTAGCCGCCGGGTCCGGGGCTGCCGCAGCACTCGAAGCCGTCCTGGAACAGACCGGCTACCTTGCCGCCCTCAGGTCCAGCACGGATCCGCAGGACGAGTCCCGTGTGGAGAACCTGGCCGAACTCGTGGCCGTGGTGCGCGAGTACGAACAGGAAAACCCGGAAGGGTCGCTGGCCGCGTTCCTGGAACAGGTCTCCCTGGTGGCGGACGCCGACCAGATTCCGGATGCCCCCGGCGCAGACATTGACGAAGCCGTGGCCGAGGCCAAGCGCCTGGGCGTGGTGACGCTCATGACCCTGCACACCGCCAAGGGCCTGGAATTCCCGGTGGTCTTCCTCACAGGCATGGAGCACGGGCTCTTCCCGCACCAGCGCTCCGCCACGGACCCCAAGGAACTGGCGGAGGAGCGCCGGCTGGCCTACGTCGGCCTCACGCGTGCCCGCAAGCGGCTGTACGTCACCCGGTCCGAGGTCCGCAGCATGTGGGGCCAGAGCCAGTACAACCCGGCCAGCCAATTCCTGGAGGAAATCCCCGCCGAGCTCCTGGAATGGAAACGCGAGGGAACCAGCAGGCAGGCCGGCGGGTGGGGCGGTGGCTCCATCGGATCCGGCCGTTACAGCGGGTCCTTCTGGGGAGCCGGAACGGCCCGCGGCGCAGCGGCTGATTCATCGGCCGGCTTCAACGCCGATGTTCCGGCTTTCATCGCCAAGAACCGGGTGCAGCCGCAGAAGGAAATCATCGCCGTCAGCGTGGGGGACAAGGTCAACCACACCAGCTTCGGCAACGGGACCGTCCTGGCGCTTGAAGGGGCCGGGGACAAGACCGTAGCCAAGGTCAAGTTCGACGTCGGCGAGAAGCGGCTGCTGCTCCGGTACGCGCCGCTGACCAAGCTGGACGCCTAGGAGACATTCCTGCCCGTGCCGCGCCCATACGCGGCGTGCCCGGCACGCGCTATGTACCCGGGCAGGCGTCGGCGATGAGCCTTCGGGCCATGTCTACGGCGCGCGTTCCGTACGTTCCACCGTCGAGGACGGCTGCCGTGGCGTAGGCTCCGTTGAGGACGATGAGGAGTTCTTCGGCGATCCGGTCGGGGTCCTCCGCCCCGCCTTCAACGGCCAGGGAGCAGAACCAGTCGCGGACCTGTTGCTTGTGGGTCACTGCCACCAAGTGGGCAGGGTGCTCTCCTTCGGGAAACTCAGTGTTGGTATTCAGCATGGGGCATCCCCGGTAGCTGCTGCCGGCGCAGTCCGTGGCGAGTACTTCGAAGACGGCGATGAGCTTGGCACGTGGATCCGCGTGTTCTCCGGCAGCCCCGCGCATGCGTTCAAACCAGGCGTCCGCGCGGCCTTCGACGTAGGCGGTGGCGAGGGCGTCCTTGGTGGGGAACTGGCGGTAGACAGTCGCGTTGCCAACTCCGCAATCCTTAATGACCGTATCCATCCCCACGGCCCTGATGCCCCGCGTGTAAAACAGGCGCGTAGCCACGGCGAGAATGTTGCGGCGGTTCTCCTCGCCCGTCCTGCGCGCCATGAAACCACTCCTTTCAGATTTCGGGATGTCTACTTGCTTCAGTTTGACTGACGGAACGATCCGTCACAAGCTTGAGAACGATCCGTCACATTCATTTGGGCACTACCCGACAAGAAGCAGGAGAAGATGATGAAGGCAGCAGTACTTGGAACAGGCATGGTCGGCCGGACCATCGCCGCACGCCTTGCTGAGCTCGGTCACGCCGTAACCATGGGCACCCGCGATCCGGAGGCAACGCTGGCCAGGAGCGAGGCCGACGCGATGGGAACGCCGCCCTTCGCCGCCTGGGCCAATCAGCGTCCCGCCATCAGGGTTGCCGGCTTCGCAGACGCCGCCATGGGGGCGGAACTCATCGTCAACGCCACCAACGGCGGCGCGTCACTCGAGGTGCTCGGCCAAACCGGGCGGGAAAATCTCGACGGCAAAATCATCCTCGACATCGCCAACCCCCTCGACTTCAGCAACGGCATGCCCCCGACCCTGTTCGTCAAGGACACTGACTCGTTGGGTGAGCAGATCCAGCGCGCTTTTCCGGCAGCGCATGTGGTGAAGGCGCTCAACACCATGAACGCGGACCTCATGGCCCGGCCGGAACAGTTGGCCGATCCCGGCACGGTTTTCGTATCCGGCAACGATGCCGAGGCCAAGGCCATCGTCAGTGGCCTGCTGAAGGACTTTGGCCACCAGGATGTCATCGACCTCGGCGACATCACTACGGCGCGTGGCACCGAAATGCTCCTGCCCGTCTGGCTCCGCCTTTGGGGCGCCCTCGGAACACCCGCGTTCAACTTCAAGATCGTCCGCTGACCCAACACTGAGAGGAGCGCCGCCCTCCAATGACCACCTACCGCACTCTCGTTGTCGTCGCCCATCCGGACCTCGCATCCACATATCCGGACCGGCAAATGGACGCCGGGCGGGAGCAGGAACTCCTTCAGCAGCACGACCTCGTCGTGCTGCTGTTCCCTTGGCACTGGTATTCCGTTCCCGGCCTACTAAAGGAGTGGATGGACCAAGTGCTGACGCATGGATTCGCCTACGGTGCCGGCGGTGATGCCTTGCATGGCAAGCGACTGCAGTTGGTCACCTCAACCGGTGGGCCCGAATCCTCCTATGCGCCGACGGGGCATAACCGTTTCACCATGTCGGAGTTGCTGCGTCCCTTGGAGGCGACCGCGCACCTTTGTGGCCTCGAAATGGCCGAACCCCTCATTTTGCACGGGGCTTCCCGGGCGACACCCGCGGAACTGGCGGCACACGCCCAGCGCTTCCGGAACCTGCTTTCGCCCGTGCCTGCAGCCTAGGAGGCTAGGCACGCGAAGCCCCAGCCCTGCAACGCGGTCGACGGAAGACTCCGGGGCGCCTCCGGTCGAGGGGTGGCGGGGCATAATTGAGGCCATGCGACGGACTGTATGGGGGATGCTCGCCGCCCTTTTCCTAATCACTGCCACAGGCTGCAGCGTGACCACGAAGGACCCCGGCTACGTCCCGCCGGCCCCGCTGAAGCCCGTGGAACAGTTGGAGAAGGCGCCGCTGGTTGACGCGAAGGCGTTCTCCAGCGGCACCGACGTCCTGTCCTTCATCACTGCGGATCGGACCGTCGCCTGCTCACTCACCTCTGCACGTGGGGAGCACCTGAACCTGCCCTATGAGCAGAACCGCTACACCGACTCCGCCAACAACAAGCTGCCCATTGTTCCCGTGGCGCACTGCGAGCTGGCCACCTACCCGGCGCCGCAACCAGGCGACATCAAGGACGACTGCGCCGGAACCCACCTTGGCTACCTGGGCGGAGTGGCGCTGGTGACCCCGGACAGTGCCCGCTACGGGGAGTGCCGGTCCGGCGTCACATCCATGGAAGCAGCCTATGGACCCAAGGGAACCAAAGCCGGGCCCTTGGCGCAGCTGCCCGTGCTCGCGGACGGGCAGAACCTCGAACGCAACGGGCTGCGCTGCTCGGCCTACAACGGGGGCGTGGCATGCGGAAACGTCTCCGCCGGCGTCGGATTCTTCGTTTCAACCGAACGTTACGAACTCATCCGGGGACCGGTCAAAGGCAGTCCCGATGCGCAGCCGGATGCCCCAAAAACCCCGTAAATCCGCGGTTTTTCTACGTTCCATAGAATAGTGTGCTTACTCACATAAGAGGTAGTCTGGGACGGCCCGGTCCCTCCAAAGGACTAGAGTTCCCCATGGAGCATTACGCCGCGTGGCTCGTTTCCAGACAGGCCGCCGGTGCGTGCAATCCGCAGCGCGGTCATCGTCTTTTCGATGGTGTCCGACTGTACCGAAACTACTTCGACGTAGAAGGACACTAAACCGTGGACCTGTTTGAATACCAGGCGCGCGATATGTTCGAGGCGCACGGTGTACCCGTGCTTGCCGGCATCGTGGCGTACACCCCAGAAGAAGCAAAGGCAGCTGCCGAGAAGATCGGCGGCGTTACCGTTGTCAAGGCACAGGTCAAGGTAGGCGGCCGCGGCAAGGCCGGCGGCGTCAAGGTCGCAAAGTCCGCCGACGAGGCATTTGAGCACGCCTCCAACATCCTGGGCATGGACATCAAGGGCCACACCGTCAAAAAGGTGATGATTGCCCAGGGTGCGGACATCGCCGAGGAATACTACTTCTCCGTCCTGCTGGACCGGGCCAACCGCAACTACCTGGCCATGTGCTCGGTTGAAGGCGGTATGGAAATCGAACAGCTCGCCGTCGAACGCCCCGAAGCGCTGGCCAAGATCGCCATCGACCCCGCCGTGGGCATCGACCAGGCCAAGGCCGACGAAATCGTCGCAGCTGCCGGTTTCGCCGAGGAACTGCGCGGCCAGGTAGCCGGCGTCATCCTCAAGCTCTGGGACGTCTTCAAGAAGGAAGACGCCACCCTGGTAGAGGTCAACCCGCTGGTCAAGACCGGCAACGGCGACATCCTGGCCCTTGACGGCAAGGTCTCCCTGGACGAGAACGCTGACTTCCGCCACCCCAAGCACGCACAGCTTGAGGACAAGGACGCAGCTGACCCGCTTGAGGCCAAGGCAAAGGCGCAGGACCTCAACTACGTCAAGCTGGACGGCGAAGTAGGCATCATCGGCAACGGCGCCGGCCTGGTCATGTCCACCCTCGACGTCGTCGCCTACGCCGGCGAGAACCACGGCAACGTCAAGCCCGCCAACTTCCTGGACATCGGCGGCGGAGCCTCGGCAGAGGTCATGGCCGCAGGCCTGGACGTCATCCTGGGTGACGAGCAGGTCAAGTCCGTGTTCGTCAACGTCTTCGGCGGCATCACCGCCTGTGACGCCGTCGCCAAGGGCATCGTCGGCGCACTGGCCGAGCTGGGCAGCTCCGCCAACAAGCCGCTGGTAGTCCGCCTCGACGGCAACAACGTCGAGGAAGGCCGCCGCATCCTCACCGAGGCCAACCACCCGCTGGTTACCCTGGCCGCCACCATGGACGAGGGCGCCGACAAGGCCGCCGAGCTCGCCAACGCAGCGAAGTAAAGGGACGCACCATGTCTATTTATCTGAACAAGGACTCCAAGGTCATCGTCCAGGGCATCACCGGCGGCGAAGGCACCAAGCACACCGCCCTGATGCTCAAGGCCGGCACCAACATCGTTGGCGGCGTCAACGCCCGCAAGGCCGGTACCACGGTCCTGCACGGTGACAAGGAAATCAACGTCTACGGCACCGTCAAGGAAGCCATGGCTGAAACCGGCGCCGACGTCTCCATCGTCTTCGTGCCGCCGGCATTCACCAAGAACGCCGTCGTCGAAGCCATCGAGGCCGGCATCGGCCTGGTCGTGGTCATCACCGAAGGCGTGCCCGTCCAGGACTCCGCCGAATTCTGGGCCCTGGCCCAGTCCAAGGTGGACGCCGATGGCAACCAGGTCACCCGCATCATCGGCCCGAACTGCCCCGGCATCATCACTCCCGGCGAAGCGCTGGTTGGCATCACCCCCGCCAACATCACCGGCAAGGGCCCCATCGGCCTGGTCTCCAAGTCCGGCACCCTGACCTACCAGATGATGTACGAACTGCGCGACCTGGGCTTCTCCACCGCCATCGGCATCGGCGGCGACCCCATCATCGGCACCACCCACATCGACGCCCTGGCCGCGTTCGAGGCTGACCCCGAGACCAAGGCCATCGTCATGATCGGCGAGATCGGCGGCGACGCTGAAGAGCGCGCGGCCGACTTCATCAAGGCCAACGTCACCAAGCCGGTCGTCGGCTACGTGGCCGGCTTCACCGCTCCCGAAGGCAAGACCATGGGCCACGCAGGCGCCATCGTCTCCGGCTCGGCCGGTACCGCCCAGGCCAAGAAGGAAGCCCTCGAAGCTGCCGGCGTGAAGGTTGGCAAGACGCCTTCCGAGACCGCCAAGCTGCTCCGCGAGGTCTACTCAGCCCTCTAGCAGTACGCACGGCGCGGGGCCACCCCAGGCCCGGTCCCTCCCCGGGGACCGGCACGGGGAGGCCCCGCGTTTGCTGTTTAACAAGCGTCCGCATGGAACGACGACGGCGGGCGGCGGGTGAACGGGCGCGTCGAGTAATGTTGAGGAAGGCAAATTCAGGGGCGCCATGCGTGCCCAGGCAGGGGAAAGACGATGGCAGAAAAGCGACGCACCCTGGTCGACGCCGTCGTGGACAAAGTCCTTGAGCACATCCTCAGCGGAGAGATTAAGGCTGGAGACGCCCTGCCGCCCGAGGCAGATATCGCCAAGGATTCCGGGGTCAGCAGGCTGACGGCGCGTGAAGCCATGAACGTCCTGAAGGCCCAAAACGTGGTCTACGTAAAACGCGGGCTCGGCACATTCGTCAATCCTCCGGAACGATGGACCGGCATGGACGCCATTATGCAGGCGGCCTCCAGGGGAGTGACCTCCGACCAGGTAGCACTGCGGCTGCTGGAAGTCCGCCGCATGGTGGAGACCGGAGCTGCTGAACTGGCCGCCTCCCGGCACAGGCCCGCCGACCTCGCCGCGCTGCAGGAAAGCGTGGACCGGATGGAAGCGGCGCACCAAACTGGGGACGTGGATGCCCTCACCGTGGCGGACATCGCCTTCCACGACACAGTCCTGCGCGCTTCCGGCAACCCCTTCGTGCCGGCCCTGCTGGGCCAGTTGTCCACACTGCTGTATGCCATGCGGCGGGAGACCTCGGCGTTCCCGGATGTGCAGCGCCACGCCATCCACCACCACAAGATGGTTCTGGCTGCCATTGCCGCCGGCGATCCTGCCACTGCCCGTTCCACCATGGACGCCCACATCACCCAGACCTTCGAGGACTACGAGCAGTTCCTTGCCATGTCCAGCCGCACTGGAGCCACCGCCGGCTGAAAGCCCCCTGGCCGCACCTGCCCAGGGGCAGCGGCGTTGCATGAGCCGCCCGATGGCGCTCCGGAAAGACCCTGTGTTGACGGTCGCGTTCCCGTGTGACTACAATCTCAGTCAGACATCAGACATCTGATATCACCATCCCCCACAAAATGCCGCCAGCCAAAGGAGTCTTCATGCGCGCGCATTCCCTTTTCAAGGGCCCCCAAACAAAAGCGGGAGGTACGCGATGACCTCCCGTGCCGCCGCCCCCGCGCTCAGCGAACTGGGCGAGACCACCCTCCGCAAGGTTCGCCGGAGGCTCATGCCCCTGATCGTCCTGCTCTACTTCATTGCCTACCTCGACCGGAACAACGTGGGCTTTGCCAAGCTCGGCATGCAAGGGGACATCGGCTTGACCGAGGCCGCCTACGGTCTGGGTGCAGGCATCTTCTTCCTGGGCTACGCCCTGCTGGAAATTCCGAGCAACGGCGGCATGTACCGCTTCGGCGCCCGCAAATGGATTGCCCGCATCCTGATCAGCTGGGGCATCTTCGCCACGGCCATGTTCCTGGTGAACGGCGAAGCCACCTTCTACATCATCCGCTTCCTGCTTGGCGCCGCCGAAGCCGGCTTCTTCCCCGCCATCCTCTTCTACCTGACCCTCTGGTTCCCGGCAGCACAGCGCGTCACCGTGCTGGGCATCTTCATCCTGGCCCAGCCCATCTCCAACGCCCTGGGCGCTCCCGTGTCCGGCATGCTCCTGAACCTTGAAGGCGTCGCCGGACTCCACGGCTGGCAGTGGCTCTACATCCTTGAAGGCATCCCCGCCATCATCCTGGGCATCATCACGCCCTTCGTCATGACGGACCGGCCCGAACACGCCAAGTGGCTCAAGCCGGAGGAACGCGAATGGCTTTCCACCACCATGTCTGAGGAACTGGCGCACAAGCAGAAGGCAGGAAACCACAACTTCCTTGCAGGCCTGAAAGACCCCCGCACCATCGCCTACTCCGCGCTGTACTTCGGTCTGGTCTGCGGGATCTACGGGCTGGGCCTCTGGCTGCCCACTATCGTCAAGGCCCTCGGAACCTTCGACTCAACCCAGGTCGGGTTCATCGTCTTCATCCCGTATGCCATCGCAGCCGTGTTCGTCTACTTCTGGAGCAAGCGCTCGGACCGTACCGGCAACCGCGTCTGGCACGCCAGCATCAGCATGGTGCTCGCCGCCGTCGGCCTCCTGGGTGCCGGCTTCCTGCTGCCGGTCAACGCGGTGCTCGCCATGGTGTTCCTGACCCTTGCGGCCATGGGCATCTACTCGGCAATCGCCCCGTTCCTGGCCATGCCGTCCGGGGCCCTCACCGGCGCCGCTGCTGCTGCAGGGTTGGCCATGGTCAACTCGCTCGGCAACCTGGGCGGCTTCGTGGCGCCCTACATTGTGGGCATCCTCAAGGATGCCACCGGGAACAGCCAGTCAGGCCTGGTCTTCCTGGCCGCCTGCCTCGCCATAACCGCAGCCGCCACCTACCTTTACGCACGCAAGCGGCCCGAAGGCGTCTCCGCCCCCGGTGCCACCCTTCCTGCCGCCGAAACCCACTAGGAAATACCAATGACAACTCAGCACGCATTCCCCGCAGAACGCACCGCAGTCCTCACCGGCGCCGCATCCGCCCGCGGCATTGGCCGTGCAACCGCCGACCGCCTGGCCAGCGAGGGCTGGTCCATCGCAATCCTCGACATCAACGCCGAAGACGCCCAGGCCGCCGCCGCGGAAATCGGTGCCAACCGGGCCGTCAAGGCCATCGGCGTGGGCGCGGACGTCTCGGACGAAGCATCGGTGGACCGCGCCATCACCGAGATTGAGCAGGCGCTTCCGCCGATCGTTGGACTGGTCAACCTCGCCGGCATCAGCTCACCCACTCCGTTCATGGAAACCACGGTGGCGGAATGGGACAAGGTCTTCGCCATCAACATGCGCGGCACCTTCGTGGTGTCGCAGCGGGTGCTCAAGGGCATGATCGAGCGGGAACTGGGCAGGATCGTCAGCATCTCCTCGATTTCCGCCCAGCGCGGCGGCGGCACCTACTCCAAGGTGGCGTACAGCGCCTCCAAGGCCGGCATCCTCGGGTTCACCCGCGCACTGGCCCGTGAAATGGGCGAGCACAACATCACCGTGAACGCCATCGCGCCGGGTCCGATCGACACCGACATCATGGGCGGCACGCTGACCGACGAGCGCAAGGCCCAGATGTCCGAGGGAATCATGATGGGCCGTGTGGGAACACGCGAGGAAGTGGCCGCACTGATCGCGTTCCTGCTTGGCGAGGACGCCGGCTACATCACGGCCGCCACCTACGACATCAACGGCGGCCTGCAGGTTTCCTGACACCACGCTTCTGTCCAGCATGGTGCCGTGCGGCAACCGTCCGCACGGCACCATGGCGGGTCCGGCAGCGCCCTTCACACTCGCGCTACCGCGCGTTCTGCGGCTATAGGATTTCTACATGGCAACCAAGCACCAGGCCTCCGGCGGCGTCAGCAGGCAGGTCCTCGCCGACCACGTTTATGAGGCGCTTCTCGTTGCCCTGATGGACGGGCGGCTGGAGGCCGGCACTCCCGTCAGCATTGACGGGATGGCCAGGGAACTGGACGTTTCCCCGACGCCGGTCCGTGAAGCCCTGGCCCGCCTGGAAGCTACGGGAATGGTCCGGAGGATGGCCCTGCGCGGTTACCGCGTGGCGCCGCTGTTCTCCCCCGAAGAGCTGGCAGACCTGATGGACGCCCGGCTGGTCATCGAGCCGGCGAACGCCTTCATGGCCTGCAAGCACGGGGATCCGCAACTGACCAAGCAGCTGGAACAGGCCATCGAGGACCTGAAGGCAGCCCCGCGGGGACCGTCCTTCAACGAGTTCCGGGCCTACTGGGAAGCCGACGAACGTTTCCACCGCCTGATAGCCGAGTTCGCTGACAATCAGTTCCTGCTGTCCGCCTATAACGCATTGGGTGGTCAGGTGCAGCGTTTCCGCTTCTTCGGGGGCCTGGGCGTGACCGACGCCGATTACGCAATTGCGGAGCACACCGAGATCCTCAAAGCCTTTGTGGCCGGTGACGCGGAACTTGCGCGGCAGAAAATGATCGAACACATCGAGGGCGTCAAACAGCGCTCACAGCATGACAGTGAAGTGCGCAGCTAGCAGTATCCAGCCGCCGCGCTGCCCCCTTTTCCCTAAACCTGCGCTTGAGCAGGCATAACAAAGCGCCCCTTGACAGGGCGGACAAGTAACGTAGATCCTATAGGAAATGCGATTCTAAATATGGAGTGAACAATGCCGTACACCGCCGAAAACTGGCCCATCGCCGCAGCCCTGCTGCAGTTCCCGGGCACCAAGCCCGATGGAAGCTCCGTCCAGGACGCGCCCGCCAGCGACTGGCAGAAGGTCTTCGAGGAAGTCGCTGACGCAGGCTTCACCAACGCCGACCTCACCGATAGCTGGGTACGCCCCGGTGACCTGTCCAGCGCCCGCCTCGATGAGCTGAAGTCCGCCGCCACCGCAGCCGGCCTGGGACTGCCTTCCATTTCCGCCATCCGCCGCAGCGTGATCGAAGAGGCCAACTGGGAAGACAACCTGGCCTACACCCACCGCACCCTGGAGGCCGCAGCGCAGCTCGGCTGCGAGGTGGTCTCGATCGGGCTGCACCAGGCCATCACCCCTGAACAGCAGAAGCAGCTGTGGTTCTGGACGGTTGAAGGCCACAAGGACCCCGTGGGGGACAAGGAAACGTGGAACAACGCCGTTACCCGCATCCGCGAAGTCGGCAAGCACGCCGCAGAACTCGGCCTCCTGGTATCGCTGGAGATGTACGAGGACACCTACCTGGGAACGGCCGATTCCTCCGTGCAGTTGGTTCAGGACGTCGACCTGCCCAATGTTGGCCTGAACCCGGACCTCGGCAACCTGATCCGCCTTCACCGTCCCATCGAGGACTGGCGTGAAGTGGTGCACAAGACCCTGCCGTACTCCAACTACTGGCACGTCAAGAATTACATCCGCGATGAGGACCGGGCCCGGGACCAGTACGTGGCCATGCCTGCCCCCATGGAATCCGGCCTCATCAGCTACCGCGAGGCCTTCCAGTTCGCCATCTCCGTCGGCTTCCAGGGCATCATTTGCACCGAACACTACGGTGGCGACGGCCTGAGCGTCACCGCGGCCAACCAGGACTACCTGCGCCGCCAGGTCCTGCCCAAGCGCGAGGGCTACAAGCTGGGCACCAGCCTGGTGGCCCAGGGCCGCCAGACCCCGGCGGCAGTTCCTGCCCGCTAGGCCTGCAGGCATCCCAACCGAGACGACCGGTTCAACGAGGAATCATGACAAAGATATTTGACGATCCAGCGCAGTTCGCAGACGAGGCCCTCGACGGTTTCGTCGCCGCCAACCGCCAGTACGTGGCCCGCGTTGACGGCGGCGTGGTCCGCTCCACCGAATCACCCGATGGCCAGGTGGCACTGGTCATCGGCGGCGGATCGGGCCACTACCCGGCCTTCGCCGGTCTGGTGGGCGCCGGGCTCGCTGCCGGGAGTGCCTGCGGCAACATGTTCGCTTCCCCCTCAGCGGGGCAGGTGTACCGCGTTGCCAAGGCATCCCAGACTGGCGGCGGCGTCCTGCTCAGCTACGGCAACTACGCCGGCGATGTGCTCCACTTCGGGCAGGCGCAGGACAAGCTGAACGCCGAGGGCATCGAAACCCGGACCGTCCTGGTCACCGATGATATTGCCAGCGCTCCGCTGGAAGAGATCGGCAAGCGCCGAGGCATCGCCGGCGACCTCACGGTCTTCAAGGTGGCCGGGGCGGCAGCGGAGGCCGGCCTGGACCTGGACGAGGTGGAGCGGCTCGCCATCAAGGCCAACCACCACACCCGCTCGTTGGGAGTTGCCTTCGCCGGCTGCACCCTCCCCGGCGCAGGTGAGCCCCTGTTCACGGTGCCGGAGGGCATGATGTCCGTGGGGCTCGGTATCCACGGCGAACCCGGGATCTCCGAGCAGCCCCTGCCCAGCGCCAGCGAGCTTGCGCAGCTGCTGGTGGACGGGCTGCTGAAGGACAAGCCGGAAACCGCGGGCCGGCGTGTGGTGCCCATCCTCAACGGCCTGGGCACGGTGAAGTACGACGAACTGTTCCTGCTGTTCGGCAAGATCGAGGCACTGCTCACCGAGGCCGGGCTGGAGATCGTGGAGCCCGAATGCGGTGAACTGGTGACCAGCCTGGACATGTCCGGCCTGTCCCTGACGCTGTTCTGGCTGGACGGGGAACTGGAAAAGTTCTGGTCCGCGCCGGCTGACACCCCCGCCTTCCGCAAGGGCAACCTGGCTCCCCGGCGTGCACGGTCCGTGGAGTCCCTTGAGGAGGCCGGAACCGAGCCGACGCTGGCTGCCACCCCCGCGTCAACTGCCCTGGCCGCCACGGCACTGGACGCGCTGAAGGAAGCCCAGGCCGTCGTCGTCGAACACGAAGAGGCGTTGGGCAAGCTGGACGCCATCGCCGGGGACGGTGACCACGGCATTGGCATGCGCCGCGGTGTTGATGCCGCCGTTGCCGCGGCCGAAAAGTCCCACGCTGCCGGCGCAGGGCTCGAGGAACTCCTCGCGGCGGCGGGGGAGCAGTGGGCAGAACGCGCGGGAGGCACCTCCGGGGCCCTCTGGGGCGCCGCCGTCACCGCCGTCGGAAAGACCCTTGGCAGCAAGGACTCCTACACTGCCGCCGACGCAGCGGCGGCCGTCAACGCCCTCCGCGACGCCATCATCACCCTGGGCAAGGCGGAAGCGGGGGACAAGACCATGGTGGACGCGCTGCTTCCGTTCGCCGAAACGTTCAGCAAGGCAATTGACGACGGCGGCAGCCTGGCTGCCAGCCTTCGCACAGCAGCGGAGGCGGCGGCAAAGGCCGCTGACGCAACTGCAGAGCTCAGCCCGAAAAAGGGCCGGGCCCGGCCGCTGGCGGAAAAGAGCCTGGGCCACCCGGACCCAGGAGCCGTGTCCTTCGGACTCATCGCCCGCAGGGTGGCCGACTACGCCGCCACCATCGAAAGCTCCTAAGGAGAACATCATGACCGAGAACACCCAGCCAGGCTGGCGCATCGTCGTCGGCAACGACGAAGCCGGCGTGGAATACAAGAACGCCCTGCGCGAACTGCTGGAGGCGGACCCCCGCGTTGCCTCGGTAGAGGATGTGGGAGTGGCATCCAACGATGCCACCGCGTACCCCCACCTGGCCGTCGCCGCCGCCCGCAAGGTGGCCGCCGGCGAAGCGGACCGCGCCCTCCTGATCTGCGGCACCGGCCTGGGCGTCGCTATTTCTGCCAACAAAGTACCGGGCATCCGCGCGGTCACCGCCCACGACAGCTACTCGGTGGAACGCTCCGTACTGTCCAACAACGCCCAGGTTCTGACCATGGGCCAGCGCGTCATCGGCTTGGAGCTCGCCAAGAAACTTGTGGGCGAGTGGCTGGACTACCGCTTCGACGAAAACTCCGCATCCGCGGCAAAAGTAGACGCCATCTCCTCCTACGAGGACGCGTCGGAAGGACTTGAGGACAAATGAGCACCCGTAACATCGCCGTCGTTGGCTCAGGCTACATGGGCGGCGGTATCGCCCAGGTCCTGGCACTCGCAGGAGCCCGCGTCGCGCTGGCCGACGTCTCCGCCGAGATCGCCCAGAGCAACTACGAGCGGCTGCTGAAGGAATCCGACGAGTTCGTCGCCGCAGGCCTCTTCCCGGCCAACGCCACGGACCTGCTCAAGGAAAACCTCTGGGCCGCCAAGGACATCGAGGAAGCAGTGGCCGGCGCTGAGTACATCGAGGAGGCCGTGCCCGAAGTCCTCGAAATCAAGCACGCCACCCTGAGCCGGATCAGCGCCGCAGCGCGCCCCGACGCCATCATCGGTTCCAACACCTCCACCATCTCCATCGCCAAACTGGCCGAGGTAGTGGAAAACCCGGAGCGGTTCCTGGGCGTCCACTTCTCCAACCCGGCACCGTTCATCCCCGGCGTGGAAGTCATCCCGCACGAAGGAACCTCCGAGGCCACCGTCCAGGCCGCGCGCACCATCGTGGGGGAGACCGGCAAGGAAACCGCCACCGTCAAGGACGTCACCGGCTTCGTGCTGAACCGGCTCCAGTACGCCCTCTTCCACGAGGCCGCGCAGGTGGTGGAGGAAGGCATCGCCAGCGCGGAGGACGTGGACACCCTGGTTCGTACCACCTTCGGTTTCCGGCTGCCCTTCTTCGGCCCCTTCGCCATCGCCGACATGGCAGGGCTGGATGTCTACGCCTTCTGCTACAAGTCGCTGCAGACCGGCTTCCCGGAGCGGTTCGCCACCCCGAAGATCCTGCAGGAAAAGGTCGACGCCGGCCAGCTCGGCACCAAGACCGGCTCCGGCTTCCTTGACGTCCCCGCAGACCGCACCGCAGCCCTGGTTGCCTACCGGAACAAGGCGTACGTCGCCATGCAGAAGCTCATCGAGGAACTGGGCCCGGCCCCGCTGTCCTGAGTTTTGCGGACTAGCGCTTTCCGGGACCAAAACCACCCCTTTAGAAGGAACACTTCATGACAGCATTTCCCGCAGACCGCACGGTGATCGTCACCGGCGCCGTCTCCGAGCGCGGCATCGGCCGTGCCACCGCCGACTACCTGGCCGAGCGCGGCTGGAACATCGGCGTGATCGACCTCGATGACGCGGCCTGCAAAGCGGTGGCCAAGGAACTGGCGGAAAAGCACGGCGTCAAATCCCATGGCGCCGGCGCAAACATTGCCGACGAAGCATCGGTCCGGGCCGCGATCGACGAGATCGAAGCGGAACTGCCGCAGCTGGTGGCGCTGGCCAACATCGCAGGCGTCAGCTCCCCGGTGCCCTACCTCGAACTCGACGGCGCCGAGTGGGACCGCGTCATCAACATCAACCTGAACGGTGTCCACTACGCCACCCGCCGGGCCGCCGAGTCGATGGTCAAGAACCGGCTGGGACGGATTGTCAACATCTCCTCGGTCTCCGCCCAGCGCGGCGGCGGAACCTTCAGCAAGACCCCGTACTCGGTGGCGAAGGCCGGCGTCATCGGCCTGACCCGTGCCACCGCCCGGGAACTGGGGGAGTACGACATCACGGTCAACGCCATTTCACCGGGCCCGATTGACACCGACATCATGGGCGGCACTCTCAGTGAGGAACGCAAGGATGAGTTGGTCAAGGACCTGGTGGTGAACCGGGTGGGCAGCCCCCGCGACGTGGCGGCAGCCATCTCCTTCCTGATCGGCGAAGACTCAGGCTACATCTCCGGCCAGACACTGAACGTCGACGGCGGACTCTACATGCACTAACGGCGCGCCTTCCCGGCCAAATTGAAAGGCCGGGCGCCACCCACTAAGCCAGCGGGCCGCCGGCCCCCTGGTACCACCAACATCACCACTCGAAGGAGAGTGTTGTGTCCGAAACCACCGCAACATCCAAGGAGCTTCTGGCCCGTCCGGTCCTGAAGTCCGCGATCTTCAAGGCAGCCCGCCGGCTCATGCCGATGCTGGTCATCCTGTACGTCGTTTCGTTCCTGGACCGCACCAACGTCGGCTTTGCCGAGGCGGCGCTGGGAGCTGACAAGGGAGTGTCCGCCGCGGCCTTCGCCCTGGGCGCCGGCATCTTCTTCATTGGCTATGCGATCTTCGAGATTCCCAGCAACCTGCTGCTCAAGAGGGTCGGCGCCAAGATCTGGCTGGCCCGCATCGCCATCACCTGGGGCATCGTCTCCGCCTGCTTCGCCTTTGTACAGGGCGAGACGTCCTTCGTGATCCTGCGTTTCCTCCTGGGCGTGACCGAAGCCGGGCTGTTCCCCGGCGTGATCATGTACCTTGCCGAATGGTTCCCCAACAAGGTGCGCGTCCAGATGTTCGCCATCTTCTACCTGGCCCAGCCGTTCTCGCAGATGATCGGCAACCCGCTGTCGGGCTGGCTGATCAACATCGGTGACCAGGTGCCCGGCCTGCGCGGCTGGCAGGTCATGTTCTTCGTTGAAGGCATGCTGGCCGTCCTGGCAGGCATCGCAGCCTTCTTCTTCCTGATCAATGGTCCGGAAAAGGCGAAGTTCCTCAGCAGCGATGAGAAGTACGCGCTGAAGGAAGTCATGGCCCTTGAGGACAACATCAAGGATGAGCACGGTCCGCGCGGCATCCTCGCTGCCATGCGCAACGGCCGCGTCTGGTACTTCACCGTGATCTACTTCTGCCTGCAGGTCGCCGTGTATGGCGTGACGTTCTTCCTGCCCCAGCAGGTGTCTTCCCTCACCGGGCAGAAGGTGGGGCTCGCCGTCGGCCTGTTGATTGCCGTTCCGTGGTTCTTCGGCATCTTCTCCTGCTACTTCATCGGCAAGGCCGCGGATACCGTAGCCAAGCGCCGGAAGTTCGGCACCATCCTTTTCATCTCCACCGGCCTGTGCATCTTCGGGTCGGCCTGGGCGGGGACCAACCACCAGCCGGTGCTGGGCATGATCTTCATAACCCTGGCTGTCTGCAGCTTCCTGGCCGTGGGTCCCGTGGTCTGGTCCTATCCCACCGCGTTCCTCGCGGGTTCAGCTGCTGCCGCCGGCATCGGCCTGATCAACTCCCTGGGCAACCTGGGCGGCTTCGTGGCGCCGATCCTCCGGACTGCCGTCAACGAGGCGACCCAATCGCCCACCGGCTCCATGGGCGTCTATGCCCTGGGTGTCCTGCCATTCGTCGCGGCGGCGATGATGTTCGCCACCCGGCGCTTCAAGAACAAGGCCGACGACCTGCTCGACTGAGCGGGCCCACCATCCACGCAAGGAATCCATGAGCACCTCCGGCAGCAACGCAGGCAGCGGCACCCTCTACATCGGTGTCAGCACCAAAATGTACCTGGGCTACCAGGCAAGCCTGCGCTGGCTGTCGGAGGTGCGCTCCATTGTGGACGAGAGACCAGGACTGGCTGGGAATCAGCCCGTCCGGGTCTTCGTCATCCCGTCCTTTCCGGTCCTGGAACCCGCAGGCCGGGTCCTGGCCGGCTCGCCCGTGCTGCTTGGGGCGCAGAACTGCGCCTGGGGGGACGGGCCGTTGACCGGGGAAGTCAGCCCGGGGATGCTCGCCGAACTCGGCGTCTCGCTCGTGGAAATTGGCCACGCGGAACGCCGCAAACTCTTTGCCGAGGATGACGCCGTGGTGGCACGCAAGGTGCGTGCCGCCGCCGGCCATTCCCTCACCCCGCTGCTCTGCATCGGTGAGCCGGACAGGCTCGACGCCGGAGCTGCCGCCGCCTTTTGCGTGGCGCAGGTCCGCTCCGCCACCGCGGGGGATGCGGCCCTGCTCAGCCGGCTGGTCCTGGCCTACGAGCCGGTGTGGGCCATCGGCGCGCAGGAACCCGCCCCGCCGCAGCACGTCAACTCAGTCCTGGCCCAGATCCGTGCTGAGCTGGGCGCAGACTGCCCCCTCATTTACGGCGGCAGCGCCGGCCCCGGGCTGCTGCCCCAACTGCCGGCCGCGGATGGACTCTTCCTGGGCCGGTTCGCCCACGATGCCGCCAACCTGGGCCGTGTCCTGGACGAAGCCATCGCCCTTGCCAAGACCCGCTAAGACCCGCAACTAAGTCCGCGGCTCAGACCCGCGCCCCCGCCAGTAATTCCTCAAGCCGCTCATAGCCCTCGCTGAGGCCGCCTTCCATGCCCGATTGGGCCATGCCGTCGCGCGCCTCCTGGCTGGGGTACACCGAGTGCCCCCGCAACCGCGTGCGTCCGTTGCCCAGGTCCTCGAAGGTCATGAACTCCAGGCTCACCACGTCCGGGTACCCGCCGAACTCGAAGGTCTGCAGGGCAAACTCGTTTTCGCGGACCGTGTGGAAGATGCCGCGGAACTCGTAGGACACCCCGTCAGGGCCGGTGTGGATGTATCGGTAACTCCCGCCGGTGCGGAAATCGTAATGGTCGATCTCCATTTTCATGCCCCGCGGGCCCAGCCACTGGACAATCAGGTCCGGCTCTTTGTGCGCGCGGAACACATCCGCCACCGGGAAATCGAACTCGCGCTCGTAATCGATAAAGGGGACGCCCTCAGGAACGCTGAGTTTCAGGGAATTGCTCATCATGACTCCTTGGAGGATTGGCCGCCGCTTGCCGCAGCGTGTTCTTTCAGCACCGCGTCGAGGTTGCGGAACTGCCCTTCGCGGACCAACCGGTACTGGTCAATCCACGCGGTAAGCGCCTCAAGCCGCGCGGGGTTCAGGTGCACGGGCCGGCGCTGGGCATCCCTGCTTCGGGTCACCAGCTGCGCCTGCTCGAGTACCTGGATGTGCTTCGAGACTGCCTGTTTGGAAATCTCGAACGGTTCCGCCAGTTCGTTGACGGTGGCGGGACCCCTGCTCAGCCGGGCAATGATGCTGCGCCGGACGGGATCGGCCAGGGCCAGGAAAGCCGTGTCCAAAGCCGCGTCGTCGGAGATCATGTCCAGCCTTTCGAGTAATCAACCTGGTTGTTTATCAACCTATCGGTTGATTAACGATACGTCCGCTGCAGTAGCCGCGCAAGAGTCGAGGGGAAAGCCTTGCGAGCCTGCCGCGTAAGTATGTCAGTACAAACCTTTGACAGGACATTAGATCTGGGGCAAAGTAATGGCTGTGGCCCACACCACGCCGGCAAGCCCGGAAGTCCCGCCCGCAAGGGGCCGACGTTCCACACCAGAAAGGTCAACGATTCCCGTGACCCACGAGCTTCTTACGATCGGGCGCATCAGCGTTGATATCTACCCGAACGACATCGGGGTTGGCCTGGAGGATGTCAATTCCTTCGGCAAGTACCTGGGCGGTTCACCGTCGAACGTCGCTGTTGCCGCCGCCCGCCACGGCCGCCGGACCGGTGTGATCACCCGGACCGGGGATGACCCGTTCGGTGAATACCTGCACCGCGAGCTGCGCAAGTTCAACGTCGACGACACCTTTGTCACACCCGTCAAGGACTGGCCCACGGCCGTGACGTTCTGCGCGATCAAACCGGCAACGGACGAGTTCCCGCTGTACTTCTACGGCCGGTTCCCCACGGCTCCGGACCTGCAGATCAGGGCCGAGGAGCTGGACCTTGATGCCATCCGCCAGGCGGGGATTTTCTGGTCCACGGTCACGGGTCTGTGCCAGGAGCCCAGCCGCAGCGCGCACCTTGCCGCCCATGAGGCCCGTCCCCGTACCGGCCTGGCCGAGGGGCAGTTCACTATCCTGGACCTGGACTACCGGCCGATGTTCTGGGCCTCGGAGGAAGAGGCCCGTGCCGAGGTGGCTAAGGTCCTGCCGCACGTGACTGTTGCCATCGGCAATGACAAGGAATGCGCCGTGGCCGTGGGTGAGGGAACCCCTGATGAGCAGGCGGACCGTTTGCTGGCCGCCGGCGTGGAGATCGCCGTCGTCAAGCTCGGCCCCGAAGGCGTGATGGCCAAGACCCGCACCGAACGTGCGGTCTCCGCCCCCGTCCCGGTGGAGACGCTGAACGGCCTGGGTGCCGGCGACTCCTTCGGCGGCGCCTTTGTCCACGGGCTGCTGTCCGGCTGGCCGCTGGCCCAGGTCCTGGACTACGCAAATGCCGCTGGGGCGATCGTTGCCTCGCGGTTGTCCTGCGCTGATGCGATGCCGACGCCGGAGGAAGTCACCTCGCTGCTGGCCGAACGCGGCCGCGATGTCCCTGCTACTGCTCCGGGCACTGTTACCCAGCTTGCCACCGAAGGAGCAGCACTGTGACGCTCACGCCCCTAACCCCTGACAGTGCCCTGAACGACGATCCGCGCCGCTACGAGCACCTAAGCACCATCCGCCTGGAAGATCCGGATGCTGTGGCCCGGGCTGCCAAGTCCCGCCGCCGCCACCCCGGCCTCAAGGCCGGTCGGCAGAACTTCATCGTTGCCGCAGACCACCCTGCCCGCGGCGCCTTGGCGGTCGGCAACGACCCGGTGGCCATGGCTGACCGCCGCCAGTTGCTGGACCGTTTGCAGATGGCGCTGGCCAACCCCGCCGTCGATGGTGTCCTGGCCTCCCCGGACATTATGGATGACCTGCTGCTCCTGGGTGCCCTGGACGGCAAGCTGGTGTTCGGTTCGATGAACCGCGGTGGCCTGGCCGGGCTGGTCAACGAGTTCGATGACCGGTTCACCGGGCACACCGCCGCCGCCCTTGAGGCCCTGGGCGCGGACGGCGGGAAGATGCTCACCCGCATCTGCCTGGGCGACCCCGACACCGTGGTGACCCTGGAGGCGACCGCCAAGGCCATCGATTCCCTGGCCGAGCGGAAGCTGATTGCCATGGTGGAACCGTTCCTGTCCGTCCGGGAGAACGGCCGGGTTCGCAACGACCTGTCGACCAATGCGGTGATCAAGTCCATCGCGATCGCAGAGGGCCTGGGTTCCACCAGCGCGTATACCTGGATGAAGCTTCCGGTGGTGGCTGAGATGGAACGCGTCATGGCCGCCACCACCATGCCCACCGTCCTGCTGGGTGGAGACCCGGACGGGTCCCAAGACGAGGTCTTTGCGTCCTGGCAGGCAGCCCTTGCCCTGCCCGGCGTGCAGGGCCTCACGGTTGGCCGGACCCTGCTCTACCCCGCCGACGGGGACGTCGCGGGCGCCGTCGCCACGGCCGCTTCCCTCCTTCACCACACCGCAGAAGCATCGGAGTAACTCCCATGGGATCCACAGCAGGAACGCGCAGGATGACCGTTGCGCAAGCCGTCGTCGAATACCTTTCCAAGCAGTACACCGTTGACTCGGTGGGCGGTGTTGAGTTCCGTGAGCGTCTCATTCCTGGGACGTTCGGGATTTTCGGGCACGGCAACGTGGCCGGAGTGGGCCAGGCGCTGAAGCAGTACCAGCAGCTGGATCCGGCCATCATGCCGTACTACCAGGGCCGGAACGAGCAGGCCCAGGTCCACCAGGCCGTGGGGTATGCCCGGCACACCCGCCGCCGCCAGACCTACGCGATCAGCACCTCCATCGGCCCGGGCTCCTCCAACCTGCTGACCGGCGCCGCGCTGGCCACCACCAACCGCCTGCCGGTGCTGCTGCTGCCCAGTGACACCTTTGCCACCCGCGCCGCGGACCCGGTGCTGCAGCAGCTCGAACAGCCCTACGCTTACGACCTGACGGTCAATGACGCGTTCCGGCCGCTGTCCAAGTTCTTCGACCGCGTCAACCGGCCGGAGCAGTTGTTCTCCGCGTTCCACCACGGCCTGCGTGTCCTCACCGACCCGGCCGAGACGGGAGCGGTGACGATTTCGTTGCCGCAGGACGTCCAGGCCGAGGCCTTCGATGTTCCCGAGGAGTTCCTGGCCGAGCGGGAGTGGCGGATCCGCCGCCCCGACGCCGAGGACGACGACATCGCCCGCGCCGCCGCGGCGATACGGGCCGCCAAGCGCCCGCTGATCATTGCCGGCGGCGGTGTCCTCTACGCCTACGCAAACGATGAGCTCGCGAAGTTCGTGGAGCTGACCGGCATCCCGGTGGGCAACACGCAGGCCGGCGTCGGCGTGCTGCCCTGGGACCACAAGTACTCCCTGGGCGCCATCGGGTCCACGGGCACGACGGCGGCGAACGCCATCGCCGCCGGGGCGGACCTGATCATCGGCATCGGCACCCGCTACGAGGACTTCACCACGGCGTCCCGGACCGCCTTCCAGAACCCGGACGTGAAGTTCGTGAACATCAACGTCGCCCCGATCGACGCCTACAAGCACGGCACCACGCTTCCGATCGTCGCCGATGCCCGCAAGGCACTGGTCAAGCTCAACGCAGCCCTTGGCGGGTACCGGGTGGGAGCAGACCTTGAGCAGAAGATCGAGGCCGAGAAGAAGCGCTGGAACGCCACCGTGGACGAGGCCTTCGACACCCGCTACACCCCGCTGCCGGCGCAGAACGAAATCATCGGCGCTACCAACCGGGCCATGGACGCCCGCGACGTGGTGGTCTGCGCCGCCGGTTCCCTGCCCGGTGACCTGCACAAGATGTGGCGGGTCCGGGACCCGTTCGGTTACCACGTTGAGTACGCCTATTCCTGCATGGGCTATGAGATCCCCGGCGGCCTGGGCGTCAAGCGCGCCGTGATCGCCGAAGCGGCAAGTACGACGGCGGCCGGAGGATCAGGCGATCAGGTGCGGGACGTCGTCGTCATGGTGGGGGACGGCTCCTACCTGATGATGCATACCGAACTGGTTACCGCCGTCGCAGAACGCATCAAGCTGATCGTGGTCCTGATCCAGAACCACGGCTTCGCCTCCATCGGCTCGCTCTCCGAATCCATCGGCTCGCAGCGGTTCGGAACCAAGTACCGGGCCTTGAACGAAGAGGCGCACAGCTTTGATGAGGGCGAGACCCTGCCCGTGGACCTGGCCCTGAACGCCCAGTCCCTGGGCGTGAAGGTCATCCGGATCGAACCCGGCGAGAAGGTCATCGCAGAACTCGAACAGGCCGTCCGCGACGCAAAGGCCGCGCCCGAAGGCAGCGGCCCCATCCTGATCCACGTCGAATCAGATCCGCTCCTGGACGCGCCGTCCTCCGAGTCCTGGTGGGACGTCCCCGTCTCCCAGGTGGCCGAACTGGAATCCACCAAGCAGGCCTTCCGGGCCTACACCGACCACAAGTCACGCCAGCGCAAACTGCTCGGCTAATCACGCTTTTCACTACTCAAGGAAGAGTCCCATGACTGCCACCACCACCCAGGCCACCGTCATCAACCACTTTCTCAACGGCGCCGAAACCGCCGGCGAAGGCGACCGCACCACGCCCGTGTACAACCCGGCCACCGGTGCCGTGTCCGCCACCCTGCGCCTGGCCAACCGCGCCGACCTGGACACCGCCGTCGCCGCCGCCCGCAAGGCCGCCGACACCTGGGGCGACATCGCCCTGGCCAAGCGCACCGCGGTACTGTTCAAGTTCCGTGAACTCGTCGCCGCGCACGTGGACGAACTCGCCCAGCTCGTGACCGCCGAGCACGGCAAGGTCCTCTCCGACGCCAAGGGCGAGATCGGCCGAGGCCTGGAAGTCGTTGAGTTCGCCTGCGGCATCCCCACCCTGCTCAAGGGTGACTACTCGGACCAGGTCTCCACCGGCATCGACGTCTTCTCCTTCCGCGAGCCCCTCGGCGTCGTCGCCGGCATCACGCCGTTCAACTTTCCCGTCATGGTGCCGTTGTGGATGGCCCCGATGGCCATCGCCACCGGCAACGCGTTCATCCTCAAACCCTCCGAGCGTGACCCCTCGGCCTCGCTGCTGCTGGCCAAGCTCTGGAAGGAAGCCGGGTTGCCGGACGGTGTGTTCCAAGTCCTGCACGGCGACAAGGAAACCGTCGACGGGCTGCTGACCCACCCCGACGTGGACGGCATCAGCTTCGTCGGCTCCACCCCGATCGCCCAGTACGTCCACGAGACCGCCACCAGGCACGGCAAGCGCGTCCAGGCCCTGGGCGGGGCGAAAAACCACGCCATCATCCTGCCCGACGCCGACCTCGACAACGCCGCCGACCACCTCGCCGCCGCCGCGTTCGGCTCCGCCGGCGAACGCTGCATGGCCATCTCCGTCGCCGTGGCCGTTGGCGACGCCGCCGACGCCCTGGTCGCGAAAGTCCAGGAACGCGCCGAAGCCGTCAAGGTCAACAACGGCACCGAGCCCGATGCCGAAATGGGCCCGGTCATCACCCCGGCCTCCAAGGAACGCATCGTCAGGATCGTCACCGAAGCCGAAACCGCCGGCGCCGCCATGGTCGTGGACGGCCGCGACCTCGTGGTCCCGGGCCACGAGAACGGCTTCTGGGTCGGCCCCACCGTGATCGACCACGTCAAGACCGAAATGACCGCCTACAAGGAGGAAATCTTCGGACCCGTCCTCGTCGTGGTCCGCGTCGATACCCTCGAAGACGGCATCAAGCTCATCAACGCCAACCCTTACGGCAACGGCACCGCCATCTTCACCTCCTCCGGCGCCGCCGCCCGCAAGTTCCAGCGCTCCGTCACCGTGGGCATGATCGGCATCAACGTGCCCCTTCCGGTTCCGGTGGCCTACCACTCCTTCGGTGGCTGGAAGGCCTCCCTCTTCGGCGACAAGCACATCTACGGCCCCGAAGGCGTGAGCTTCTATACCCGCGGCAAGGTGGTCACCTCCCGCTGGCCCGAAACCCACCACGCCTCCGGCGCCTCCTACAACTTCCCCTCCAACTAATCCCCAGAAGAAAGACAACGCTGTCATGACTGAGAACAAGCTGATCATCGGCACGGCACCGGACTCCTGGGGTGTTTGGTTCGCGGACGACCCAAAGCAGACCCCGTGGGAACGCTTCCTGGATGAAGTAGCCGAGTCCGGCTACAAGTGGATCGAACTGGGCCCCTACGGCTACCTTCCCACGGACCCCGCCCGCCTGGCGGAGGAACTCGCGCAGCGCGACCTCAAAGTCAGCGCCGGAACAGTCTTCACGGCGTTCCACCGCGGCCTGGACCAGTGGGAAACTGCCTGGGAGCCGGCACGCAAGGTGGCCGAACTTACCGCAGCCATGGGCGGGGAGCACATGGTTGTGATTCCGGCCATGTGGCGTGACGACGTCACCGGCGAAGCGGTGGAGAGCGGGACCCTGACCGACAAAGCCTGGAGTGACCTTTTTGCCGGCCACAACCGCCTGGGCAAGACCCTGCTGGAGGACTTCGGCCTGAAGCAGCAGTTCCACTCCCACGCCGACTCCCACGTTGGCGCGCAGGAGGACATCGAAACGCTGCTGGGCGCCACGGATCCGCAGTACCTCAACCTCTGCCTGGACACCGGACACGCCGAATACTGCGGCGCCTCCAGCCTGGACCTGATCAAGAACTACCCGGACCGCATCGGCTACCTGCACCTAAAGCAAATCAACCCGGAGATCCTCAGACGAGTCAACGAGGAAAACATGACGTGGGCCGCCGCGAACCTGGCCGGCGTCATGACCGAGCCGCCCAACGGCCTGCCGGACCTGCGCGCGGTCATCGAAGCTGTGGAAGCACTGAACCGGCCCATTTTCGGCATCGTGGAGCAGGATATGTACCCCGTGGCCTTCGACGTTCCCATGCCCATCGCCAAGCGCACCCGCAACTACCTGCTGTCCTGCGGCTCCCGCACGACCGTCAGCTGACGGACCAGCACTGACAGCCAGCACGGCACCGTCCCAGAACCCAAAGGACCAGAACAATGACTGAAACCCTCCGCGTTGCCGTCATCGGCGCAGGCCGTATGGGCGCAGACCACATCCAACGCCTCAACCAGCGCATCCACGGAGCCGAAGTTGCCGCCGTCGTCGACGTCGACCTCGCCCGCGCCCAGGCCGCCGTCGAAGGCATCCCGGGCGCAGTGGCCCTGGCGGACGCCGAAGAGGCCCTCGACAATGGCGACGTCAATGCCGTCCTGATTGCCACCCCCGGCTTCCTGCACCAGGACATCCTGTTGAAGGCAATAGCCAGGGACATCCCGATCCTGTGCGAAAAGCCCCTCACGCCCGACGCCGAATCCTCCTGGAAGATTGTCGAAGCCGAGGTGGCACTGGGGCACAAGCGCATCCAGGTGGGCTTCATGCGCCGTTTCGACGCCGAATACGCCACGTTCGGCTCGATCATCCGCAACCATGAACTGGGCGAGTTGCTGATGTTGCACCACCAGCACCGCAACCCCAACACGCCCCCGGGCTTTACCAACGAGATGCTCATTAACGACTCCGTGGTCCATGAGTTTGACGCGATCCGGTACTTCACCGGCGAGGAAATCATCAGCGTCCAGGTCCGGCTGGGCAAGGCCACCCGCAATGCCCCGAACGGCCAGCACGATCCCCAGCACGTGCTGATCGAAACCGAGTCGGGTGTCCTGGCCGACGTCGAAATCTACGTCAACGCCAAGTTTGGCTACGAGGTGGCCACGCAGGCCTCCTTTGAGGACGGCATCGTGAGCATCGGCGGCGACAAGGGCCCGTACACCCGCAGCGCCGGCCGTTGGGGCGGCAACGTCACCCCGGGCTTCGAGGAACGTTTCGGCCCGGCGTACGACGTCGAAATCCAGGCATGGGTGGACGCAGCAGTCAAGGGCGACATCGGCGGCCCCTCCGCCTGGGACGGGTACGCCACCGCTGCGTGCTGCGAAGCAGGCGTCGAAGCGCAGAAGAACGGCGAAAAGGTCACCGTAAAGCTGAACCCCAAGCCCGACCTCTACAAGTAGGCCGCTATAAGTAGGCTGCGGGAAAGGGGGAGGAGTTGGCCATCCTCTGACACCCGGTCCCCGGCGACGTGGATGTGATTCCAGACGCGTTCCCTGGGAACTGGAACGAGATCGCCGTCCCGGGCGGGCAGAATACTGGGATGGTGTCCAGCGTCTGTGCCGAAAACGAGAATAGAGCCAAGGTCCTCCGCTACCAGCCGGAGGCCGGAAAATGGTGCGTCCAATGAGGACGCCCGTGACCTCGCTTCACGGTGGGACGGCAGGAAGGGAGCCGGGGAACCACAAGTGGGCACTGCGGACTGCCACCGTCACCGCCACCCTGGGCGGCCTGCTCTTCGGCTACGACACCGGCGTGATCAACGGGGCGCTGCCTTATATGCAGGAGGACCTGGGCCTGACACCACTGACCGAGGGCCTGGTCACCTCGTCCCTGTTGTTTGGTGCCGCCTTCGGCGCCCTGTTCGGCGGCCGCCTGGCGGACCGTCACGGTCGCCGTCGGATGCTCATGGTGCTGGCTCTCATCTTCCTCGCGGGCACTATGGGCTGCACCTTTGCACCCAGCACGGAAGTGATGATCGCCGCCCGGTTCATCCTGGGGCTCGCCGTGGGCGGGGCATCGGTGACTGTTCCGGTGTACCTGGCCGAGGTATCGCCCAGCAACCGGCGCGGACGCATTGTCACCAAAAACGAACTCATGATCGTTACAGGGCAGTTGTTGGCATTTATCTTCAACGCCTACCTCGGCAACTCGTTCGGTGAGTCCCACGGCGTCTGGCGCTGGATGCTGGTCATCGCCACCCTCCCGGCCGTCGCGCTGTGGATCGGGATAAATTACATGCCCGAAAGCCCCCGTTGGCTGGCTTCCATGGGCAGCTTCGAGGCGACGCTCAGCGTCCTGAAGCGCATCCGGTCACAGGCAGAGGCGCGGAGGGAGTTCGAGGAAGTCAAGGCCATGGCCGTGGAGGACTACAAGTCCAAGATGGGGTCCTGGAAGGACCTTGGCATCCCGTGGCTTCGCCGGATTTTCTTCGTGGGCCTTGGCCTGGCGGTGATCCAGCAGATCACCGGCGTGAACTCGATCATGTACTACGGGACCCAGATCCTCTCCCAGTCAGGTTTTGGCCGTGAAGCGGCGCTGACAGCCAACATCGCCAACGGCGTCATCTCAGTCCTCGCCACGTTCGTGGGAATTTGGCTGCTGGGCAAGGTGGGCCGGCGCAGGATGCTGATTACGGGCCAGGTGGGAACCACCACGGCGCTGCTGCTGATTGGCCTCTTCTCCCTGATCCTGCCGGAAGGCACAGCCCGCGGCTTCGTCATACTGGCGCTCACCGTCACGTTCCTGGCGTTCCAGCAGGGCGCCATCTCACCGGTGACCTGGCTGATGCTCTCGGAAATCTTCCCGCTGAAGATCCGCGGCCTGGGCATGGGGGCGTCGGCCTTCCTGTTGTGGATCGTGAACTTCCTGATCGGGTTCGGCTTCCCGCAGCTGCTGGCGGCGATCGGCATCTCCAACACGTTCTTCGTGTTCGCAGTCCTCGGCGTCGCCGCCATTGCCTTCGCCGCGAAGTACGTTCCCGAGACCAAGGACAAGAGCCTCGAGGACCTGGAGCACTACTTCAAGAACGTGGCGCGCAGCAAGGCCCCAACCACCGAAGCCCAGCTCTCCTAACCCAAACGGGCACACCTGTTCCACGCCGCAACGCCCCGCACCGCCCCCCGAGGGAATCCCCAGGGGCGTTTCGGCGCGTGCGGCGGGCTCAGGTGCTGGCGTGCAACCGGGGCAGGGCATCCACCAGCGGCGCCAGTTCCGGGATGGCCATGGCCTCATCGAGGGCACGTTCCAGGGTGGCGTCGTGCACCGGCCGCGCTTCCGCGAGCAAACTGCTCCCGCTGGAAGTCAACTCGGTGTAGATCCCGCGCCGGTCGTCGTCGCACAAAATCCTGGTGAGCAGGCCGCGGTCCTCCAGCCGGTTGACCAGCCGGGTGGTGGCGCTGGGGCTTAAAGCCGTGGCACGGGCCAGTTGCTGCATGCGCATGTGCCATCCATCCTGCCGGCTGAGGGCATCCAGCACCGTGTACTCCACCACTGAGAGTTTCGACTCTGCCTGCAGCGAGCGCTCCAGTTCGGTTTCAATCAGCCCGTGCAGGGCTGCAAGGGTTCGCCAGCCCTGGGCGCGGACCTCGACGGCGTCGTCCTTGATGCCCATGCTTTTACTCCTTACAAGAGGGTCGGCAACCCGACCACTAGCTGCGGTCGAAGATAGTTGCTTGCGCGGTATATTTGCATGTGCAACAATAAATACCGCGTCTGCAACTATCTTAGGCGCTATCCCGTCAAGGGAACAACGACACCTATAGCTCAAAGGAGCATTCGCATGCCTGTTGGCTTGATAGCACTCGCCCTCGGCGGGTTTGGCATTGGACTTACCGAGTTCGTCATTGCCGGGCTCCTTCCGCAGGTCGCGGCGGACTTCGGCGTCAGTGAGGCCTCGGCCGGTTGGTTCATCTCCGGCTACGCGCTGGCCGTGGTAGTGGGCGCCTTGGGTCTGACTGCTGCCGTCACGCGCTTCCAGCGTAAGCCGGTCCTGGCCGCACTGCTGGTGCTGTTCATCGCAGGAAACCTGCTCTCGGCCACTGCGGAGGGATACTGGCCCATGATGTTGGGCCGCGTCATTGCCGCCCTCTCACATGGCGCCTTCTTTGGCATCGGCGCTGTGGTGGCGGCAGGCATGGTCCCGCCCAGCAAGAAGGCCGGTGCGATCGCGCTGATGTTCACCGGCCTCACCGCGGCCAATGTCCTGGGTGTGCCGTTTGGAACGCTGCTGGGCCAGGCCGCAGGGTGGCGTGCCACGTTCTGGGCGATCACAGCAATTGGCGTGGCCGCGCTCGCCGGGATCCTGGCGCTGGTCCCCAAATCGGCAGGTGCGGCAGAGCAAGCCGGCAGCCTTCGCTCCGAACTTCGAGCCTTCCGGTCCGGTCAGGTATGGCTGTCCATCGTTGTTACCATCCTCGGTTACGGCGGCATGTTCGGCGCGTTCACCTACATCGCCTACACGCTCACGGAGGTCTCCGGCTTCGCGGTGTCAACCGTGCCGTGGCTGCTCATCGTCTTCGGGGTGGGTCTTTTCGTGGGAAACACTGTGGGCGGCAAGGCCGCAGACCGGAACGTGGACCGCACGCTCCTGGTAGTGCTCGCCGCGCTGACCGCGGTTCTCGTGGCCTTCGCCCTGGCAGCCGCCGACCCGGTCCTCACCGTCATTTCCCTGGTGCTGATGGGAGGCTTCGGCTTTGCCACCGTACCGGGCCTGCAGATGCGCGTGATGAAGTACGCCTCCGGGGCTCCCACGCTGGCCTCCGGCGCCAATATCGGTGCCTTCAATGTGGGCAACGCCCTGGGCGCCTGGCTGGGCGGCGTCACCATCACCGCCGGGCTCGGCTACACCTCGCCCATCTGGGCCGGCGCAGTGATTACCTTTGCGGGCCTTGCCGTCATGGCCTTCGCTGCGGCCGGCGCCAAGCGGAGCGAGAAGCAGCACAAGGTAGTGGCGGCATCCACTGACACGCCTGGGCTTGTCCGGTCCTAGCCAGGCTCAGGGGCGGAACGGCAGACGCGGATCGATGTCCTGGTTCTCCCAGGTTTGCCGGACCCAGCCGTGGTGCGGGTCGTCACTGATCAGCCACTCCCGCACCGGACCGGGTCCCGCCATGACGTTCAGGTAGTAAAGGTCGTATCCGGGAGCTGCCATGGCCGGGCCATGCCAGCCGTAGGGGACCAGGACGACGTCGCCGGTGCGCACCTCGGCCGTCACGTCGATGGGCCGCTCGTCGGAGGCGTAGACACGCTGGTAGCCGATTGCGTCGGCGTCGGAGGGAGCACCTGATCCGGCCGCCACTTGCGTCTCGAAGTAATAGATCTCCTCGAGGGAGGTCTCGCCGTCCTTCTCCTCATCGTGCTTGTGCGGAGGGTAGGAGGACCAGTTGCCGGCGGGGGTGAGGACCTCGCACACGATGAAGCGGTCGGCTTCCAGCGCTGCCGGCGTGCCGAAATTGTGGACCTGGCGCGAGCAGTTGCCGGCGCCGCGCAGTTCGACGGGGGTTTCGGCTGCATATACCAGTCGGGTGGGATAGGACGCCTTGGTCGGCGCGGTGGCCACGGCAACCCTGCCGCCGTCGGGGGAGCTGATGCTTACCGCACGTCCGGTGCCCGAGTAGAGCACGTCGCTTGGGCCTGCGAAGACCGACGCCCGGCCTGCCAGCGGGTAGTCCCTGCCGTCAACGCTAACCGTGAAGGACCCGGTAAGGGGCACCACGATGCGTTCCTCGTCTGCGGCGGGAAGTTCGACGGCGGCGCCCGCGGCCAGGGTGGCCACCTTCAGTCCGGTGTGTGCCCACCCGTTCACGGTCAGGGAGGAATCGGGGGTTCCGATCGAAATGTCCCATTTGCCATGGCCGGCAGTGCCCAGGGGGTAGACCCAGTTGGTCATGGAGTTGGCTCCTTGGATTAGCGCTGGACGAGTGTCATTTCGAAGCTGTAGGAATCGGCGCGGTACACGTGGTGGCCCGTTTCAACCCTGCGGCCGGTATCGTCCACGGCGGTGCGCTCCATCGTGACCAGCGCAGACCCGGCCGCGGTGTCCAGCATGGAGGCCTGGTAATCATCGGCGGTTTTGGCGCCGATGCGCTGGGTTGCCAGCCGGAAGTTCACACCGCCGCGGCGCAGGACGGAGTAGAGCCCCTCGGCCCGCAGCATGGCCTCATCTATGTCAGCGATATCGTCGCGCACCCAGTTCTCCATGAGGGCCAGCGGCTTGCCGCCCACTTTACGGAGCCGGGTGAAGTGGTACACCTTGGAGCCTGCCGGCAGCTGCAGCGTGGCGATGGTGGCGTCATCCGCCTCCACATGCGAGAAACTCAGGACGTCGGTGGTGGGCTTCTTGCCGTTGTTGGTGAGGTCGTCATAGAGGCTGGAGAGTTCCAGCGGGCGGCGGACCTGGCTGGAGACCACCTGGGTTCCTACACCGCGCTTGCGCACCAGGAGGCCGGAACGGACCAGTTCGTCCATGGCCTTGCGCATGGTGGGCCGGGACAGGTTGAGCTGGGCCGCCAGGTCGATTTCGTTGTCCAGTCGGCTGCCGGGTTCCAGTGCGCCGCTGTAGATGGCCGCTTCAATACCCTGGACCACCTGGTGGTACAGGGGCACGGGGGAGGAGCGGTCGATGGTGAGTCCCAGATTGTTCGCCACGATGCGTCCCTTGTGTCGGTTTGATGCAGCGCCGCCCGGTCGGGACAGGCGCGCTGGGGGCACTTTGCCGCCATATGTTCTCTTGATAGGACATAGTCCCTTCTCGATCGTAGCAGTCGCACCGGGACGGTCAAGGGTGCTCCACGGCTGCTGTGATACAGGAGCGGAGGGTTGTCCTGTTGTAGGGACGCATGGGAGAAGGACGCCTCCTCCCGCCCCCGCGTTTGCGTTGGGTGGCTAGGCTGGCACCATGACGTGGGCCGCAGGACAACAATCATGAATTTTGCCGGTAGCCTTGGTCCCCGCCCGCGCACCCTCGAGGTCCAGGACTTGGCCAGCTTCGACCGCCTGGTGGCCGGCGGCGCCGTCAACCTGCACGGCTGGCATGCGCAGTCGCTGGACCTGCGGGGCCGGTCGGCAGCACTGAAAAGCGTGAGCGTCGAGGGCGCGATGTTCCTGGGCTGCCTCTTCGATGACGGCATGGAGGGCTACCTCCGGAGCCGCGGAGCCCTGATCTTCCCCAGGCTGGAAGGTGTCCCGTTCGATCCCTACCGGGCGGCCCTGTATTCCCCGGCTGAGCTGTACGCCGGACTGGCCACGTCCCCGTATGAGGAGGTGCCGGACGCGCGCATCTACCACTGGAGCATCCAGCCGGGCCAGCGGCACCGGGTGGACTCAACCTTGGCCTCTGCCCTGCACGACCATGCCATCGGTGATGCACTGGACGAGCTGACCCGCTCCGGGACCTGGACCCGACGGTCCATCGTCGGCGTCATGGGCGGCCACGCGGCGCCGCGCGGCAGTCGGGAGTTCGCGGAGGCGGCGCGGCTGGGGAGGCTGCTGGCCCTCGACGGCCATTCGGTGGCTACCGGCGGTGGGCCGGGTGCCATGGAGGCGGCGAACCTGGGCGCCTACCTGAGCCAGGCGTCCGACGGCGACGTGCAGGCAGCGCTGGCCACGCTCGCCGTTGTTCCCGGGTTCCGCCCCTCGGTGTCGGCGTGGGCACGTGCGGCCGCCGCCGTCGTCGAACGCCATCCGGACGGGACGCCCTCGCTTGGCATCCCCACCTGGTTCTACGGGCACGAGCCGCCCAACTACTTTGCCACGCACATCGCCAAATACTTTGCCAACGCCATCCGGGAGGCAATCCTGCTGGAACTGTGCCACGGCGGGATTGTCTTCCTGCCCGGCGCCGCCGGCACAGTGCAGGAGATCTTCCAGGACGCCTGCGAGAACTACTACGGCGCCCGCGAAAAGGTGGCGCCCATGGTACTGGTGGGGCGGCGCCATTGGGAGCAGGAATACCCGGCCTGGCCCATGCTGCGCAGCCTCGCGGCCGGCCGGGCCATGGCGGATTACATTTTCCTGGTGGACACGGTGGACGAAGCAGTGGAGGTCCTCCGGGAACGCTGAACGTTGCCGAAGGACCTCCATGAAAAGCCGCTGCTGGCTGCTAGCCCACCGCCGTGCCGAACAGCATGCCCAGCAGGTACGTGATGGCGGCCGCGCCCAGGCCGATGGCCAGCTGCCGCAGCCCGCGGGTCAGCGGGGACGTGCCGGACAGCAGGCCGACGGCGGCGCCGGTCGCCAGCAGGGAAATGCCCACCAGGGCCCCTGCCACGACGAGGGCTGCGACGCCGGTCATGCCAAACACGAAGGGCAGGATGGGGATGACCGCGCCGGAGGCGAAGAAGCAGAAACTGGACAATGCGGCTCCCCACGCCGTGCCCACTGCCTCGTGCCGGTCGTCTTCCTCCGCGAGCTCCGGCTGCAGGGACAGGCTGGGATCGCAGTCGCAGGACAACTGGCCCGTGCGCTCGGCAACCCGGTGTTCCGCCGCTTCCCGGGACATCCCGCGGGCCAAATACACCAGGAGGAGTTCGTTGTTCTCGAGGTCCAGCTTGGGCGCCGCCGCCAGGGTGATCTGCGTTGGACGGGTGGCGGCCAGCAATTCGCGCTGGGACCGGACGGAGATGAATTCACCTGCGCCCATGGACATGGCGCCGGCCAGGAGCCCGGCGATGCCGCTGAGCAGCACCACGCTGCTGGCCACACCGGATGCGGCCATGCCCATCACCAGGGACAAATTGCTGACCAAACCGTCATTGGCCCCGAAGACGGCCGCGCGGAACGTACCGGCCAGGCGGTTGCGGCCGCGCGTTGCCAGGCCTCGGACCACTTCCTCATGGATCTGCTCATCGGCGGCCATGGCCGGGGTGGCGTTGGGGTCCTTGGCGTAAGGGGAGCGGCCCTCGGCGCGCTGGGCTAGGGCCAGCACGAACACGGAGCCGAAGTGCCGGGCCAGGAACCCCAGGAACCGGCTTCGTGTGGATGCCCTCCTGGGTTTGCCGGCGTGCTCACCGAGCAGTGCCAGCCAGTGTGCCTCGTGCCGGCCTTCGGCCTCGGCCAGGGCCAGGAGGATGGCGCGCTCTTCCCCCTCGCGGTTCTGTGCCAGGTCACGGTAGACGGCGGCTTCGGCGCGCTCATCGGCCAGGTACTGGCGCCACCGCTTGATGTTCGACGGCGAGGGCTGGGGTTGCACGGTGTGCGGGGCCTCCTGGGGTATGGCATGCGGATTGGATTGGGCGTGCTGCGACACTGATACTCCTGGGCTGGAAAGGGCATGTTTTCGCGCCTTTGCCCTGCCAGCCTACTGCGGATTTCCGCGGTTTTTTGGCTGGCAAACCTCGCTGCAAAGTTTCGGTTTGCCTTAAACCAAGGGCCCCTGGCGCTTGCGTTCCCGGCCTTCTTCCCGGGCTCCGGCGGCTATTGACCCGTCCGGCCGGCCGGTGCTGTGATGAAGGTGTGGCGCAGGCTGCGCCCTCCCGAAAGAGCACGTCAGGCGAACCTACGGAGGTTGAATCATGAGCACCACCGGACAGCACCCGGACATGCCGCACCTGGACGCCGTGGAAGCGGACCCCGCCTACGATTACGCCGAGGATGCACCGGTAGACGATGCGGACTGGGACGCGGAGGACGCGTTGATTGATGAGGAGGAGCCGGTGGTCCAGTCGCCGCCGGTGGTCATCGATGCCGAGGACCGCGAGGTCCCGCTGGATGACGACGAGCCCCGCGACACTGAGAGCTAGGACATGGAGGAGTAGGACTTACGACGACGGCACCTCCTTTCGCGGTAAAGCGAAAGGAGGTGCCGCCGTCGTGCGTTATATCTTTGCCGGGGATTCTATTTGTCAGCGGCCGGCGAGGACTTCCTCCGGGGCGTCCTCGGGTTCCTGCCCGGAAACCCGGCGCTGCCACGCCTGCATAACTGCGGGGTCCGTGGGCCGGGTGAGCAGTGACGCCGCAATGTAGACAACGGCGGAGGCAATCAGGCCGTAGTAGATGGGCTCGTTGGCGTAAATTCCGTCCAGGGGCGCCTTGGCGTTGATTTCGAGGATGATCATGGTGCCCAGGGTCACGACGGAGCCGACGGCCATGGAGGCCGCGGCGGCCAGGCCGGTGCCGCGCTTCCACACGAGTCCGCCCAGGATGGCCACCAGGAGCCCGCCCACCAGGATGTCGTAGGCGATGGTCAGGGCCGCCACCACGTCCTTGGTGATGATGGCGATGACGATGGCCACAATGCCCAGGGCAAGAACCCAGATGCGGTTGGCCTTGACGTCATGCTCCGGGTTCTCGGTGTCCCCGGTGTTGACCGTCTTGCCGAACCAGCCGGCCACGAACGGGAGGACGTCGGCGCGGGCAACGGTGGCAGCGGCAATGAGGGCGCCGGAAGCGGTGGACATCATGGCGGCGACGGCGGCTGCCAGGACCAGCCCGCCGATGCCGACGGGGAGCAGGTTCTGGGCCACCTCTGCGTAAACGTCGTCCTTGGCGGCGATCTTGACGTTGGAGAGGGCCACGCTGGCGGCCATGCCGATCAGGGCCCCGGCCACGCCGTAGAGGATGCAGTAGATGCCGGCCGTGGCGCCGCCCCAGCGGGCTACCTTGGGCGTCTTGGCGGTGAACACGCGCTGCCAGATGTCCTGGCCGATCAGCAGGCCAAGGGTGTAGACCACGAAGTAGGTGATGATCGTCTGGACGCCGATGCCGTCCATCTGGAAGAAGCTGGCGTCCACCCGGCTGCGGATCCCGTCCAGGCCACCGGCGGCGTTCAGGGTGAACGGGAGCATGAGGAAGAAGATGCCCACGGTCTTGATGACGAACTGCACCTGGTCCGCCAAGGTGATGGACCACATGCCGCCGATGGTGGAGTACACCAGCACGATGGCGCCGCCGATGGCGATAGCCAGCGCCCGATCCAGGCCGAACAGCACCACGAAGATGGTGGCGTAGGCGCCGGTGGAGGTGGCGCAAAGCATCAGTGTGTAGGCCAGCATGACGATGCCCGAGGCTTCGGTTGCCCTGCTCCCGTAGCGGAAGGAGAGCATCTGGGACACCGTGTAGATCTTCAGCTTCTGGATGGTGCCAGCGAAGAGGAGGCTCAGCAGCAGGACGCCCGCGCCAATGGCCACCACCAGCCACATGCCGGAGATGCCGAACTTGTAGCCGAGCCCCACGCCGCCAACGGTGGAGGCTCCGCCGAGGACGACGGCGGCCATGGTTCCGGTGTAGAGGAACGGGCCAAGGCGGCGGCCTGCCACCAGGAAGTCACTGTTGTTTTTGGTACGGGACTTGCCCCACCAGCCGAAGGCCAGCATTGCGAGAAGGTACACCACCACGATGGCGATGTTGATGGCACGTGCATCCATAGATGGCTCCTTGGAGCAGCTGGGCGCCGGGTGTGGGACCGGGGGCGACGGCGCCCGGAACCGCCGCGGACGAACGGAAACGGCTCCTGGAATTGCCCTATAGGCAACAGGAGTTTCCACAGACTAGAGTGTGACGGCTGCAACAGTCAAGGGGCGCCAGTGGCTGGGGATTGCCCGTGTGGCATCCGCGCGTCACATAAGCGGCGGCCATTAGTATGGCTCGAGAGTGGAGCCGGGCTGCCGGCCATGAAAGGTTCGTAGATGAAGGCACTGCCAGTTGAGCCCAGCAACGTCCCGGTTGCCATCGGCTCCAGGATCCGGGCCGCCCGGCAGTCCCAGCGGCTCACCATCGAGCAGGTAGCCGACGCCACCGGGCTGACCAAGGGTTTCCTGAGCCGGGTGGAGCGGGACCTGACCTCGCCCTCCGTTGCTTCCCTGGTGACGCTGTGCCAAGTGCTGTCCATTTCCATTGGCGACCTCTTTGCCGCGCCTGAAACCCACCTGACCAAGCGGAACGACGGCCCGCGGATTTCGCTGGGCGGCCAGGGCATCGTGGAACGCCTCCTGACTGCCCGCTCGGAACGCCGGGTCCAGATCATCCAGGCCGTCATCGAACCGCACGGCCGTGGCGAGTCCGAGCTCTACGCCGTGGACTGCGACGTGGATGTGCTGCACGTGATCAAGGGGTCCATCAAGTTGATCCTGACCAACGAGGAATACGACCTCAGCACCGGCGACACGGTTACCTTCCCCGGCCGCGAACCCCACACCTGGGTCAACCCCACGGATAAGCCGGTCGAGGTGCTCTGGGTCCTGGTCCCCGCGGCCAGCCGCTGATCTCTGTGCACTCCTGCCCGGTTGCCGCCGTGCCTCCGCAGTAGTGCTGCCCGGTTTCTGCGGAATGCCCTGATGCGCAGGGCCATGGGGCGGGGTAACTGGGCTGGACTGCCCCCTTATCGGCGCGGGCTCCGCTGGCCTCCCGCCAGTACCGTCCTGATTTCCCTGACGACCGAGCCGGGATCAAACCAGATGTGCTCCGGCATGAAGCGAAGGACGGCGTAACCGCTGACGGCTGCGGCATTATTGCGCTTCCGGTCCCGAAGCATATCGGTGCGTTTGGAGTGGAAGGCAAAGCCGTCAATCTCCACAATCAGAAACCCTGCGATCAGGAAGTCCACGCGACCGATCCCCGGGAGGAAGACCTGTGGTTCGTAGTCGATGCCCTGGCTGCGGAACAGGTGTTGGGCATCGACCTCAACAATGGATTCTGCCCGCAGATCCAGCCCGCGCAGGATGCGGCGGGCGGTTCCGGAGCGGTCTGCCTGCAGCTGGGACGCCAGCAGTTCGCGGGGCACTCCGTGCAGCCTGATCGCTGAGGTTGCCAGCGCGGTGGACGCCGGTGGCGCCAGGCACGTCAGGGCATGCAGGGCTACGTCCTCGATGGCTGCAACGGGGAGTAAAGGGTTGCCCTGGAACCTGACCGTGCGATGCCGGATGAAGCCGCTGCCGTGTCCGTGATTGCACGCCAGATGCGGGCGTTCGGGTGGGTTGCGCAGCCACAGGCCGTAATAGGCGGCGGCGCTGGCACAGCTCAGCCTGGCATTGTGCATGACGGCCACCAGGAGATGGGGGTCGCAGCCCGGCAGGGCGAATACGCCCCTCTTGGGCTGGGCGACGCCGAGATCCTTGAGTTTCAGCAGGTCCCGGCGCGGGAACCCTGCCTCGACGAATTGGCCAGACCTGGCCACACCGCCGCATTGGTGCAGGTATTCGATGATGTCCACCAGGTTATTTGAGGCGCGTGGGAGGACATCTGGAACCCGCCGCCGTCCCTATGTGGGCAACCCCGTGCGGTGCCGGGTGCGTTCCCGCCCACTTACTTTCTCCGCCTGCCTGGCTCCAGCGTCGGAAATGCTGGAAACTCGCGGAGCGCGAATTCCAAGGTGGCGCGGCGCCGGAAGTAACTGGGGAGGAAAGTACCATCGGAACCTCTGCGCGCCGAGCAGGAGGTAAACACCTGATGCTCACAGGGAAACAGGGGTGTATGATGGCAGTCACACCAGTCCCCTCAACTCCTCGAAGGAGAGGCCTCCATTGGAAGAGCTGCGCATTGAAGCCAACGGCAACCTTGGCCCCATCGATTCATCCCGGATTCCCCGCTACGCCGGAGCTGCCACGTATGCCCGCCTTCCGCGCCTGGACCAGGTGGACAAAGCCGACGTCACGGTAGTGGGCGTCCCCTTTGACTCAGGCGTTTCCTACCGTCCGGGAGCCCGCTTCGGCGCCAATCATGTCCGCGAGGCGAGCCGCCTGCTGCGTCCCTACAACCCCGCCTGGGATGTGAGCCCGTTCGAAAACATCCAGGTGGCCGATGCCGGGGACATGGCGGTCAACCCGTTCAACATCAACGACGCCATTGAGACCATCCAGCAGAACGCGCTGGACCTCACCGCCGCGGGGAGCAAGTTGCTGACCCTGGGCGGGGACCACACCATCGCCCTGCCGCTGCTGCGCGCCGCCGCCGAACGTGCGGGTGGACCCATTGCCATGCTCCACTTTGATGCCCACCTGGACACATGGGACACCTACTTCGGCGCCGAATACACGCACGGCACGCCTTTCCGCCGGGCGGTGGAGGAAGGCATCCTGGACACCGAGGCCATCAGCCACATCGGCACCCGCGGCCCGCTTTATGGAAAGAAGGACCTCGACGACGACCACCGCTTTGGGTTCGGCATCGTCACCTCCGCGGACGTCTACTACCAGGGCGTGCTGGAGACGGTGGCCAAGGTCCGGGACCGGATCGGCAACCGCCCGCTCTACATCTCCGTGGACATCGACGTCCTGGACCCCGCCCACGCTCCGGGTACCGGCACTCCCGAGGCCGGCGGCATCACCAGCCGCGAACTCCTGGAGATCATCCGGGGCTTCCGCGGCATGAACCTGGTGGGTGCCGACGTCGTCGAAGTCTCTCCCGCCTATGACCACGCGGAGATCACCGGCGTTGCCGCCAGCCACGTCGCCTACGAACTGGTGACCCTCATGGCGGACAACGCCGCTCCCGGAAGCCGTATTGGCGCGGAAAACGGATACGCGGCGCAGGCTCTTGGCCAGGAAGCCCGCCGCCCCGCCGGCTTCGCGGCCGCCACCAAGGAGTAGGGCCGTGACGGCATCGGACGGGCCCGCCCCGGCACAGGGGAGCGGCGTCCGCAATGGCGGGGACCTCGTCGTCGAGACCCTCCAAGCGCTGGGAGCCAAGACGGTCTTCGGCATCCCGGGCCAACACGCCCTGGGCCTCTTCGACGCCATGGGCCGCGGCAACCTGCATTTCGTCTCCTCCCGGGTGGAAAACAACAGCGCCTTTGCCGCAGACGGGTACTCCCGCGCCACCGGCGAAGTGGGCGTGCTGTTCCTCTCCACCGGCCCCGGCGCGCTGACCTCGCTCGCCGGCCTGCAGGAGGCCTACGCCACGGGTGTGCCCATGGTGGTGGTGGCCAGCCAGATTCCTTTGGAGGGCCTGGGCGCGCGGCGCAAGGGCATGCTGCACCAGCTGGACGACCAGAAAGCCTCCGCGGCAAACGTCACCAAGAGCCAGCGGCTCATCCAGCACGCATCCGGCATCCCTTCCGCGATCCAGGACGCCTGGACCGAGGCCATCTCCTCGCCCCAGGGGCCGGTATGGCTGGAGATCCCCCAGAATGTGCTCCTGGATCCGATCATGGTTCCGCCGGTGGAGGATGCCCTTGCCGAAGCGGCGGACAACCCGCCCCGCATCGAACTGGTGCGCGAGGCCGTGAAGTGGCTGGAAGCAGCAAAACGCCCGGCCATCATCGCCGGCGGCGGGACCCGCCGCGGGAGGGCGGAGAAGTCGCTGCTCTCGATCGCAGAGAAGCTGCGCGCACCGGTCATCTGCACCCCAGGCGGCAACGGCGCTTTCCCTTGGAACCATGAGCTGTCCCTGCAATCCTGGATTGAGGACCGCTACATGACCGACGTCCTGGAGGACGCCGATGTCCTGGTGGTGATCGGCTCGTCCCTTGGCGAGGTCACCTCCAACTACTTCACCTTCGAGCCCCGGGGCAGGATCATCCAGATCGACGCTGAGCCCCGCGTGCTGGAGTCCAACAGGCCGGGGCTGGGTATTCGGGCCGACGCCGGCCAGGCGCTCGCGGCCCTCGATGAAGCGCTGCAGCCCGGAGGGACTGCAGTGCCGGACTGGCATGGCAGTACCCCGGAAGAACTAATCAGGGAATCCCTCGCCAAGGTCCGCGCACGGCTGGAATCGCAGGACCTGGCCAAGGAACTGAAGTTCATGGCCGACATCCGTGAGGCCGTTCCGGCGGACATGCAGACCTTCTGGGACATGACCATCGCCGCGTACTGGGGCTGGTCCTGCTGGGACGCGCGGCAGGGACAGTTCCATTCCGCGCAGGGTGCCGGCGGCCTGGGCTTCGCGTTCCCCGGTGCCATTGGCGCGGCCGTGGGGCTGGAAACACTGGGCAAGCCAGCACGGGTACTTGCCGTCTCCGGGGACGGTTCGTCCATGTATTCCATCGCGGAACTGGCGACGGCAAGGCAGCACAATGCCCCGGTCACCTGGCTGATAGTGGACGACGGCGGCTACGGCATCCTGCGCGAGTACATGGTGGGCGCGTTCGGCAAAGCCACTGCCACCGAACTCGCCCGGCCGGACTTCGTGAAGCTCGCTGAATCCTTTGGCGTGCCGGCCATGCGGGTGGCGCCGGAGGGTGTAGGGGACGCGCTGAAGGCGGGATTCGCTGCCGACGGGCCCAACGTCGTCGTGGTTGAAACCCTGCTGAAGATGTTTGGTCCCACCCACCTGGGCGGCTGACCGCAACCCTTTCGTACTGGAGCTCCCCCACTTCCTGCTGGAAGTGGGGGAGTTTCTGCTTCTACCTGCCTCCTGGCAAGTTCGTTTCCCTAAGCAACCTTTTCCTGATACAGTTGCTTGCAGCAACTAATCCTTTAGGGAGGATCATGTCTGTCGCACCGGCCACTGCAGCCGACCTTGTCAGCCACATCTATGACCTGCAGCGCGCGCTGCGCTGCGTCACTATGATCAACGCCAAAGGCCAGGACACCGGCATCGCCCTCCAGGGCGTGCTCAGGTTCATCGGCGAAGGGGAGACCCGGGCCGCGCACCTTGCAGAGCGCCTGGGGGTCAGTGCGCCGGTGCTCAGCCGGCACGTTGCCGAGCTGGCGGATGCGGGCCTGGTGGTCCGCACCCCGGATCCGGAGGATGGCCGGGCACAGCTGCTGGCACTCTCCCCGCAGGGGAAAGCGAAGCTGGCAGAGCTGGTGCAGCACCGGGCGGAGACGCTGCAGGCATACCTCGCCGACTGGAACGAGGACGACGCCACTGCAACAGCCGCGATGCTGAACAAGCTCACCGCATCCCTGAAGAATTCCATCCGGGCAAGGGCGGCCGGAACCACCACTGAACATGAAAAGCAGGAGTCCATTAATGGCTAACGTCACCGCCGCCGCGGACCAGGAGCAGGAGCGCCAGCGCCAGCGGACCGCTAAACAGGAGTCGCGGCAATCCAAACGCCACGAACCCGGCGCGCCCATGAACCACCGGCAGATCATGGAGGCCCTGACCGGCCTTCTGGCTGCCTTCTTCACCGCGATCCTCAGCAGCACCATCGTGGCCAACGCGCTGCCGACCATCATGTCCGAGCTCAAGGGCACCCAGACGGACTTCGCGTGGGTCATCACGGCCGCGCTGCTGGCGAACGCCGCCACCACCCCCATCTGGGGCAAGCTCGCCGACCTCTTTGACAAGAAGGTCCTGGTCCAGCTCAGCATCGTGATCTTCGTGGCCGGCTCGGTCATGGCCGGCTTCTCCGAGAGCATCCCGTTCCTGCTCACCGCCCGTGTGATCCAGGGCATCGCCATGGGTGGCCTCACCGCCCTGGCACAGGCCATCATCGGCTCCATCATTCCGCCGCGTGAACGCGGCAAGTACTCCGGCTACATGGGCGCGGTCATGGCGGTCGGCACTGCCGGCGGCCCGCTGCTGGGCGGCTTCATCGTGGACAGCTCCCTTGGCTGGCGGTGGACCTTCTTTGTCTGCGTCCCGCTCGCCGTCGTCGCCCTGATCCTGCTCCAGGTGACGCTGAAGGTTCCGCACGTCAAGCGGCCCGCCAAGATCGACTGGCTCGGTGCCATCCTGCTCACCTCCGGCGTCAGCCTGCTCCTGATCTGGGTTTCCTTCGCCGGTAAGGCCGACTACTACGACTGGTGGTCCTGGCAGACCGCAGTGATGGTGGGCGGCGGCGTCCTCCTGCTCGCACTGCTGGTGCTGGTTGAGTCCAAGGTGTCCCAGCCGATCATCCCGCTGAAGATCATCTCCGAACGCACCACCGCCCTGGCCATCGTGGCTTCCGTTGCCGTCGGCGTGGCGATGTTCGGTTCCTCCACCTTCCTGGGCCAGTACTACCAGGTGGCCCGCGGCGCCACGCCCACCGAAGCCGGCCTGCTGACCCTGCCCATGATCGCCGGCAACCTCATCGGTTCGGTCGTCTCCGGCCAGCTGATCAGCCGCTATGGCAAGTGGAAGCGATTCCTGGTCGGCGGCACCGTCCTGCTGATCGGCGGCCTGGCACTCGCCGGCACCATGGACCACACCACCGAACTCTGGCAGACCGGCCTCTACACGGGCATTTTCGGCATCGGACTGGGCATGCTCATGCAGAACCTGGTCCTGGCCGTCCAGAACACCGTACAGGCCAAGGACATCGGCTCCGCCAGCGCCTCCGTGGCCTTCTTCCGCTCCGTGGGCGGTGCCATCGGCGTGTCCGTCCTGGGCGCGGTCATGGCCAACCACGTGAAGGACCTGGCCACGGACGGCCTCGCGAAACTCGGCATTCAGGCTTCCGGAAACAGCGGTGCAACGCTGGACCTCAAGGACCTGCCCGCCCCGATCGCTGACATCATGCGCGCCGCCTACGGTGACGCCACGGCAGGCATTTTCATGATCTCCGCCGCGGTCAGTGTGGTTGCCCTCATCGCCGTCATCTTCATCAAGGAAGTGCCGCTGCGCAAGACCGTTGACATCACCCCTGAAAAGGCGCTTGAAGCCAACGCCGCCGGTGAAGCAGGCATGACCGCGACCATGACCGGCCAGCTGCCCATGGTCTCCGCGGACGCTCCGAACGGGGATGCCCCCGCCGGTGACGCCCTCGCCGGTGACGCCCTCGCCGGGACCGGAATGGCCACGCGCAGTGCATCACGTGCCGCAGTGCCCGCTGCGGCGGCCAAGAGGTACGACGGCGGTGCTGCCGCTGCGGCAGCAGCGTCCGGCCGGGTAGCCACGGAGGACTTCGAGGAAGTCTTCGCCCGGAGCTTCAGTTCGGACGGACTGGACCTGCGGTCTGCGGATAACGCGGATAAAATCGCCGATGCCGTTGCCAGCGCCGCTGCCACCCTGCAGAAACTGCAGGAAACCCAGCACCTGCTGGCCCGCCAGCAGGTGGAACTGGGCGGCCTGGTCCTGGACATCCAGGAGCAGCTTCGCTCCCAGCAGGACGTTGCCGCCAAGCAGGCCGCCACTGCGGCGGAGCTCAGCAGGCTGCAGCGCAAGCTCCTGAAGGAACGCAAGATCCAGGCAGCAGCCGCGCTGTACCTGGCCGGGCGTGGCAAGCACAGCGCCGCCACCCCGCCGGATGCGCCGTCTGCCGGTGCCGGTTCTGAGCCGGGCCAAGGACAGTAAGGCCAGGACAGCAGTTCCTCCCCGCCATGGTTGGAGCCATGGCAACGCCAAAGCCGCAGCCCGCACCCGGAAGACCTCCGGGAGCGGGCGGCGGCTTTGCTGCATGTGATGTCTTCCTCTGCCTGGTGCCGCCCTCCCCGTAAACCCGGTTTCGGCAGGCTGTTCACCGGCGGAAAAGATGCCGGCGAGGGACCAAATGTCGGTGCCCATCACTAGAGTTGAGTCCATGCTCCTCACCCTCATACGGCGCTACTCCAAACCGTATTCGCCGTACATCCTGGCTGTCGTCATTTTCCAGCTCGCGGCCACCATCGCTGCGCTGTACCTGCCCAGCCTGAACGCGCAAATCATTGACGAGGGCGTGGCACGCGGCGACACCGATTTCATCTGGCGCACCGGCGCGGTGATGCTCCTGGTGGCCTTCGCCCAGGTGGCAGCGGCCATCGCCGGCGTCTACTTCGGCTCGAGGACGGCCATGGCGGTGGGCCGGGACCTGCGCCATGCGGTGTTCCGCAAGGTCACCAGCTTCTCCGCCAAGGATGTCAACGCGTTCGGCGCGCCCACACTGATCACCCGGGGCACCAACGATGTCCAGCAGGTGCAGATGCTCCTCCTCATGGGGCTGAACTTCATGGTGGCCACCCCCATCATGTGCATCGGCGGCATCATCATGGCGCTGCGCGAGGACATTAATCTGTCCTGGCTGGTCTGGGTCTCCGTTCCCCTGCTGGCCGTGGTGGTGGGCTACCTGGTGGTCCGGCTCATGCCGCTGTTCCGGTCCATGCAGCGGAAGATCGACCGCATCAACGCCGTGCTGCGCGAGCAGATCATCGGTATCCGGGTGGTCCGGGCCTTCGTGCGTGAGCCGTTCGAGACCGAACGCTTCGGCGGGGCCAATAAGGAACTGACGGACGTCTCGCTCCGCATCGGAGCCCTGTTCGTCCTGATGTTTCCGGCCATCAGCATGATCCTGCACCTGTCCACGGCGGCAGTGCTCTGGTTTGGCGGGCAGCGGGTGGATGCCGGCGCCATGCAGGTGGGCTCGCTCACCGCGTTCCTGCAGTACCTGCTGCAAATCCTGATGGCGGTCATGATGGGCACCTTCATGGCCATGATGATCCCGCGCGCCTCCGTTTGTGCTGACCGCATCGGCGAGGTGCTCGGCGTCGAGCCCTCCATCCACGATCCCCAGCAGCCTCAGGCTCCGGCCACTCTCACCGGAGCGGTGGAATACCGAAACGTCACGTTCGCCTACCCGGGCGCCGAGTCTCCGGTGCTCAGCAACATCAGCTTCACCGCCCACCCGGGGCAGACCATCGCCATCATCGGGTCCACGGGCGCCGGGAAAACCTCCCTGTTGTCCCTCCTGCCGCGGCTGTATGACCCCATGGAAGGGCAGGTGCTGCTGGACGGTGTCCCGGTGGACAGGCTGGACCGCGCCGAGATCACCAAGAGGGTTGCGTTGGTGCCGCAGCGTCCATACCTGTTCTCCGGCACCATCGAACACAACCTCCGGTTCGGCAAGACCGAGGCGACGGACCAGGAACTCTGGGATGCCCTTCGGGTAGCCCAAGGCGAGTCCTTTGTCCGCGAGAAGAAGAACGGGCTGGACGCAAGGATTTCGCAGGGCGGCACCAACGTCTCCGGCGGACAGCGCCAGCGCCTGTGCATTGCGCGTGCGCTCGTGACCAGACCCCGCGTCTACCTCTTTGACGACTCGTTCTCGGCCCTGGACGTGGCCACTGACGCCCGGCTCCGGGCCGCCCTCAAGGCCATTACCAGGGATGCCACCGTCATCATCGTGGCCCAGCGGATCTCCACCATCACCGAGGCCGACCAGATCCTGGTGCTGGACAACGGACGCATCGTGGACCGTGGCACGCACGAGGAACTCCTGGAAACCTCGCCCACGTACCAGGAAATTGTCGAATCCCAGCTGAGTGTGGAGGAAGTGGCATGAGCCCCCGCAAGAAGGACTCCGCCCCCGTGGAAGAGGCCGCCCCCGAATCCGCGGTGGCTGCCGGCGCCGGGCATGAAGACGACGACTTCCTCGAGGAGGAGTTCACCCCCTCCGAAGCGGACGGGGACATGTTCGGCGGCATGCCCGCCAAGAAAGCCGAGCACTTCTGGCCATCTGCGAAACGGCTGATGGGCCTGCTGAAGCCCGAAGCCCTGGGTATCTACGCGGTGGTGGGCCTGGTGGTGGTCTCCGTGGTCCTCAACGTCATTGCGCCCAAGATCCTGGGCCAGGCCATGGATGTCATCTTCGCCGGGGTAGTGGGAAAGCAGCTGCCCGCCGGAGCCAGCAAGGAGCAGTTCGTTGCCGGGCTGCGCCAACAGGGCCAGGACAACTTCGCCGACATGGTGGCCCGCATGGAGCTGGTGCCCGGCACGGGCATCAACTTCGACAAGCTCACCATGCTCATCGCCATTGTCCTGCTGATGTACTTCGTCGCGAATATCTTCATGTGGCTGCAGGGCTACGTCCTGAACCGCATCGTCATGAAGGTCATCCGCCGCCTGCGTGACGATACCGAGAACAAGCTCAACCGCCTGCCGCTGAACTACTTCGATAACCGGCAGCGCGGCGATGTGCTGTCCCGGGTGACTAACGACGTCGACAACATCCAGCAGGCACTCCAACAGGCTTTCGCCCAGCTGGTCAACTCCGTGCTGACCGTCCTGGGCATCGTGATCATGATGTTCATCGTCTCCTGGCAGCTTGCCCTGATTGCCCTGATCGCCCTCCCGTTGTCCGGCGTGGCCGCCGGCCTGATCGGAGCCCGGAGCCAAAAACTGTTCGCCGCCCAATGGAAGAACACCGGGTCGCTGAACGGCCAGATCGAGGAGTCCTTCTCCGGGCACGACCTGGTGCGCGTCTTCGGCCGGGATGCGGACATGCTGGCGCGGTTCGAAGAACGCAACGAAGCCCTCTACAAGGCAAGCTTCGGCGCGCAGTTCGTCTCAGGGATTATCTTCCCCGTCATGCAGTTCGTGTCCTACCTCAGCTACGTGGGCATCGCGGTGGTGGGCGGACTCCGCGTGGCCTCCGGCGCCATGTCCCTGGGCGATGCCACCGCATTCATCCAGTACTCCCGCGAGTTCACCCAGCCGCTGGGCCAGATGGCCGGCATGGCCAACATGCTCCAGTCCGGGGTGGCGTCCTCGGAGCGTGTCTTCGAGTTCCTTGACGCCGACGAACAGGACGCCGAAACCGCCACCGAACACCTGCCGGCCAAGACCGACGGTCACGTGGACTTCAAGAACGTGACCTTCAGCTACACCCCGGACAAGCCGCTCATCGAGAACCTCTCCTTCACGGCAGAGCCGGGCAACACGGTGGCGATCGTGGGCCCCACAGGAGCCGGAAAGACCACCCTGGTGAACCTGGTGATGCGCTTCTACGAGCTCAACTCCGGCTCCATCATGCTGGACGGCGTGGATGTCACCCACCTCAGCCGCTCAGAGCTACGCTCCAAGGTGGGCATGGTGCTGCAGGATGCCTGGCTCTTCGGCGGGTCCATTTACGACAACATCCGCTACGGCAACCTCAACGCCACAGAGGAGCAGGTCATCGCAGCTGCCAGGGCCACCTTCGTGGACCGCTTCGTCCGCGCCCTGCCGGAAGGCTACGACACCGTGATCGATGAAGAAGGCAACAACGTCAGCGCCGGCGAAAAGCAGCTGATCACCATCGCCCGCGCCTTCGTGGCCAACCCCTCGCTGCTGATCCTGGATGAGGCCACCAGTTCCGTGGACACCCGCACCGAACTGCTGGTGCAGAAGGCCATGGCGGCACTGCGCTCCGACCGGACCAGCTTTGTGATCGCGCACCGGCTCTCCACCATCCGCGATGCAGATACGATCCTGGTCATGGAAAACGGACGAATCGTGGAACAGGGCAACCACCAGGTGTTGCTCGCCGCCGGCGGCGCCTACCACCGCCTCTACATGTCACAGTTCGCGGGTGCGGACGCCGGGGAAATGCCGTTGGATGATTCGACGGCGGTGCGCAGCTGAGCGCGCACGGTGGCCAGCGCATCGAGGTCCTTGTCCCGATGCGCTGGGGCGACATGGACGCCTACGGCCACATCAACAACGTCCAGATCGTGCGGATGCTGGAGGAAGCGCGGATCGCAGCCTTTGGGCCACCGCGGGGTACAGGTCGTCCCGGTATCGAGCCCCCGGTGTCGCTGTTCAACGATGTCCCGGAGGGCACGCTTGCTCTGATCGTTGACCACAAGATCCGCTATGTCCGGACCCTGGAGTACCGCAACGTTCCGGCCCTGGTCCAGGTCTGGATCGGCGCCGTCAAGGGCGCCAGCTTTGACATCCATTACGTGGTCCAGGACCCCGTGACCGGGGAGGACTGCGTGAAGGCGAGCAGCCACCTGGCCTTCGTTGATGAAGCCACGGGTCGCGTGCAACGGCTCACCCAGGAGCAAAAAGAACGGATGGCTCCCTACAGGCACTAAGACTCTGGTCAGGACTGCCCGGAAACCAGTGGACTGGAAACACTGAACTGGACCATTACCTACAGCGAAAGGAAGCCCGATGGCCAAGAACAAGACCCGCGCCTCACGGAAGAAGAAGACCTGGAAGGAGATGTCGCCGGGCAGGAAGGTGGGCACCATCCTCACCGCGATCGTCCAGGTATCCCTGCTGGTTGCCGCCCAGCGGGACATTTCCCACCGCCCTGCCGACCAGATCAACGGGCCGAAGGCTGCGTGGCGGGCAGCGTCCTTCGTTAACTTCATCGGGCCCATGGGCTACTTCATCTTCGGAAGGAAGCACTCCGCTGCCGGAAAATAGCCGGCCTGGCGGTGCCCGGTTCAGCCACCGTGGAGCGTTCGCCCAGCTTGACCCTGTAAATTTGGGGGCATGACCCCCACTGCCACTGTTGCCATGACCCGCGCCCTCGGCATCTCCAAGGAGATCGAGGATGCGGCGTGGTTCGTGCTGGGGTCGGGCCTGCAGGGCAAGGCGTCACCCCTGGACGGCCGCACCAGGACGTGGTCCGTTCCGGCTGCCGCCGAGCTGCTTGACCGGCTGGAACGGGGCATCGCTGACTCCAAGGCGCCGATGATGACCAACCTCCGCGAGAACCTGGAGGGTGCCACCCGCGGGGCCAAGCAGTTGGCCGTGGAGCTGCTCTTCCTGCAGTCCCTTCCGCTGGCACACGAGGTGAAGTCGCTGAAGGTCAAGCGCGCCCGGGTGGCGGAGGCCGCAGGCTGGCTGGAGCCACCGCTGGAACTGCCCGAAGAGCTGTACGCCGGGATGACGGACCACGGTGTCATCCGCGACCGCACCGCCGAATTCAACTGGACCATCTGGGACCACCTCAAGTGGTTGTGCCGGTTCGTCCGGAACGTCGCGCAGCGGCCGGCCAGCGTAGTGCAGGCAGCCCTCAAGGACCCGCTGCAGTTCCACCGCCTCGCCGCATCCACGCCGGATGACCAGCCGGCCATCCGGCGCAGCATCGAGTTCCTGGCCTGGCCCAGCTACTTCGAGCCGGTGGTGGCGGACGTGGAACGGCAGGAAATCCGGGATGCCTTTGCGTCGCTCGTGGGCGGCGCCAGGGGAGACAGCGAAGAGGACATAACCGCCGATATCCACCGTGTCCGGCTGCACCTGGACGAACAGGCGGGCCAGCGCATCGACTGGTACTCCCGCCAACTGGTCAGCCAGTGGCGCAAGGTGGGCGACCCCGGGCGGCGTGCCTGGCTGCTCCGGACGCACAGCGACAACGCCGAGCTGCTTACCGCCTGGCATGGCGAGGAGAAGGTGACGCTCGACGTCGAACACCTCCGCCTGCTGGAGCCCGGCGTCACCGCCGGCGTGGTGCAGCACGCCGTTGACGAGGACTACAAGCACCTGGGCTACGTGGAGCGAGAGGACACCAAGACCGCCGTGTTTGCGTTCCTGACCGTCATGAAGCCCGGCGACCTGGTGCTCTACCAGCACGCCGGAACGGTGCGGCTGGGCGGGGTGCTGGGGGAGCCCGAGTACAACGACGACAACCGCCGGCTGCGGCGCAAGGTGCGCTGGTTCGACGACGGGCACGCCACCACCAGCCTTCCCCGGCACGTCCAGCGGCAGCTGGCCACCCCCGGCATCGTGGTGGACGCCACCCGGGTGGTGCAGGCGCTGCAGGCACTGCTCCCCGCCGAGGCGGAAACCGAGCCCGACGGCGATACCGACGCTGCCGCCGTCGTCCTCCCTGTGCAGGAGGGCTTCCGTCCGCTGACGCAGGAATTCGCCGCGTCGCTGCACATGGAGCTGGAACCTCTGCAGGAGATCGCCGATCTGCTGGAGGAGAACCGGCAGCTGGTCCTTTACGGCCCGCCCGGCACCGGCAAGACCTACCTGGCCAAGCACCTGGCGGCCGAGCTGGCGGACGACACCACGGACGAACGCGTCAAGCTGGTCCAGTTCCATCCGTCCTACGCCTACGAGGATTTCTTCGAGGGCTACCGGCCGGACAAGACCGACGACGGGCAGGTGTCCTTCAAACTGGTGGCGGGTCCGCTGCGGCGGCTGGCTGAGGAAGCCGCCAAGCCCGGGAACGAGAAAAAGCCGTACTTCCTGATCATCGATGAGATGAACCGCGCCAACCTGGCCAAGGTGTTCGGCGAGCTGTACTTCCTGCTGGAGTACCGGGATGACCGGATCTACCTGCAGTACAGCCCCAACGAGCCGTTCACGCTGCCGGACAACCTGTACATCATCGGCACCATGAACACGGCGGACCGGTCGATCGCCATGATGGACGCCGCCATCCGCCGCCGGTTCTCCTTCATCGAACTGCATCCGAAGACGGAACCGGTGAAGGGGTCGCTGCTGAGGTTCCTTGAGGCCCGCCAGCTGGACACCACCCCGGCGCTGCTGCTGGACGCGCTGAACGGGGCCATCGATGAGTGGGACCGGGACCTGATGATCGGGCCGTCGTACTTCATGAAGCCCGCGGCCCAGACCCCTGCCGGGCTGCGACGGATCTTCAAGTACGAGCTGATGCCGCTGCTGGCGGAGCACTACCACGGCCAGCTGACGCGCGCGCAGCTGGAAGAACGGTTCGGGCTGGACCAGCTGCTGGGACGCATTGCAGCGCGCTGATCCGCGGGCGGCCGGCACTTCAACCGGTGCGGTGCGCCACCTGGTCCTCGATGAGCTGTCCAGCGGCCTGGTGGAACGGCTGGACGCACCAAGCGCTTCCGTCCTGAACTCCAGCGGCCTGGCCAAAGCTTCCCCGATGGGCATGGGGTTGTACCGGATCGAGCCGGTGGGCAAGGTGGGCTCCGTTCGCACTGCCACGGTCCAGCTCGACGTCCGGCCCAAGGACCGGCTGGGACTGAGCCGGCTCCTGTTCCTGCTCAGTTACGCGGGGGAGCAGGGCTTCCGGCCGGATTTGGTGGCGGCAACCGAGGACCGGGACCTGTGGAGCGCGCTGGCCGAGTCGCTGGCGCAGCTGGCTGAACGCGCCCTGGGTCGCGGCCTCCTGCAGGGCTACCTCACTGTGGATGAGTCCCTGCGGACCGTGAAGGGGCGGATCCGGATTTCGGACCAGATCTCCCGGCGCCCGGGCATGCTGGTTCCCTTGGAGGTCTCCTATGACGAGTTCACCGAGGACATCGCCGAAAACCGGATCCTGCGCGCCGCGCTCGAGCGGATGGGGCAGGTGCCGGGGGTGCGGCCCGAAGTGCTGGGCCGGCTGCGCCAGCTGAAGGGAAAGCTCGACGGCGTCACGCGCCTTCCAGCCGGCGCCCCGGTGCCGCCGTGGAAGCCAACAAGGATGAACCTGCGCTATCACGCCGTGCTGCGCCTGGCCGACCTGATCCTGCGCAACGCGTCCGCGGAAGCCGGTGAGGGCAGGCAGCGGACGGCTTCGTTCGTGGTGGACATGGCGCAGGTGTTCGAGGACTTCGTGGGAACCGCACTGCGCAGCGCCATGGCGGCCTACCCGGGTGAGCTCCGGCTGCGCTACAATACGCTCCTCAGCGAGGCAGTGCGCGATTCCGACCGGCTCTCCGTGAGACCGGATGCGGTCCACCTGCTGGGCGGGCGCCCCGTGGTGGCCTACAACACGAAGTACCGGGCGGCATCTGATGCAGGGGCGTCCCTGACGGCCGACCATTATCAGATGCTGGCCCACTGCACCGCGCTGGCCGTGCCCACCGCCTGGGTGATCTATGCAGGCAAGGGCGAAGTGAAACTCCGCCGCATCCTGAACACCGACATCGACATCGTGGAGTTCCCGCTGGACCTCAGCCAGCCGCCGTCGGGCATCCTTGCCTCAGTCCAGGAACTCGCCCGCCAGTCATGGGGCGAAGTGGTCCGCCAAGCCCGGAACGGCTGATGCGCCCGGCAGCCCGCCGTCGGTCGGCCCACGCCTGCCGGGCTCCCTGGCCGAGCCTGCGAGGTTAGGGTGCAGGCGGGGATCAGACCGGCACGCGGAACGTAAAGGTTGTTCCCTTGCCCAGGGTGCTCTCCACGTCGATGGTGCCGCCGTGTGCCTCGACGATCGCCTTGCTGATGGGCAGCCCCAGGCCCACGCCGGGGATGGCGGTGCGCCGGACGCTGCTGGTGCGGAAGAACTTGGCAAACACCTCGGAGGCGTCCTCCGGGGTCATTCCCATACCGGTGTCCGCGACGCGGCAGGCCAGGTGCCCGTCCTCCCGCGCCAGCGACACCACCACTTTGCCGCCGTCCGGTGAGTACTTGATGGCGTTGGACACCAGGTTGTCCAGGACCTGCGAGATGCGCGCGCTGTCCACGTGGGCCTCCAGCTGCTCCGGGGTTTCGGCCCGCAGTTCGACGCCGGCCGCTGCCGCCCGGGGCATTGCCGAGGACACGCTGTTCCGGACGAGGTCGGCGACATCCACGGGGTGCGGCGTGACGATCAGCTGGCCGTTCCGGCTGGACAGCAGGTCCGAAACCAGGGTCAGGAGCCGCTCGGAATTGCGGCGGATGATTTCCAGCATTTCGCGCTGCGGTTCCTCCGGTTCGTCGGCGAGCAGAATCTCCACATAGCCAAGGATGGAGGTCAGCGGGGTGCGGAATTCATGGGAGACGCTGGAGACAAAGTCATCCTTGGCGGTGAGCGCGTTGACCAGGTCAGTTACGTCGCTGAAGACGATCACTGAGCCGGTGAACTTGCCGTCGGAGTCCCTCATGGCGCGTGCCGTGGTCACCAGTGCCCGCTGGTCGTTCCCTTCGCCGAGCCAGACCAGGAAATCGGTGAAGGTCTCTCCCAGGACGGCGCGCCGTACCGGACGCTCCTGGACGGGGATCAGGGTTTTTCGGTCTGCCCCAAAGACCAAGAGCTGCGACTCGTTGGGATCCGCGATGTTCTTTGGCCGGGCCAGTTCGTGATTGGCGCGCTGCTTGCGGTTCATCAGGATGTCATGGCCGTCGGCGTCAACCGCCAGGACGCCCAGGTGCACGGTGTCCAGGATGGTGTTCAGCAGCGATTCCTGGCGCTTGCTGGTGCGCAGGCTGGCCCGAAGTTGCTCGTCCTTGTCCTCCAGCTCCTTCTGCTGGCGCATCATGCTCAAGGTCAGGACGCTGACCGACACTCCGATGCCCAGCATCATGACGGGCAGGAGCAGGGAGCGGGCAAAGTCCTGCGGGGTGTAGTCGCCTTTCAGGAGCAACGGAACCCAGATGATGGCCAGCGGCCCCAGGAAGGACAGCCACAAGGCAGCCCGAGGGTAGTATCCGGAGGCGCAGAGCCAAATCACCGGAAACACCGCCAGCAGACTGATCCCCGTGAGGCTTTCCTGGCCGCCCTCCCTGCCCGCCGCGATGGAAACGAAGTCCAGCAGTGGGATGGCCAGGAAGCTGGTGTAGGGCAGCCGTTCCCATGGAATGACGTAGCAAAGCGCCATGATGGCCAGCTGCGAGATGAGGAACGCGACGAACAAGGGGTTGTTCATGGTGACCGGGAAGAACGCCCACACCAGCAGGGCGGTCAGGATCGTGGTCACGAACAGCGGCATTTGGCTCAGGGCCACCCGGTCGGACAGCCGGTATTCATGGAAGGGCCGCTTGAAAAAACGCAGCCGTCCGGAAGACCAGGCCGTGGGGTTGATCATGGCGCGGAAGACGCGGACGTCGGGCTGTGCGAGACCATACCAGCAGGATATCCGCAGCCAGCTATACTTCTGACGTTGGCACTGAGGGGGCTCTATGAGTGAGGCACGTGTGGGTCTGGTCATCGAGGATGACCACGACATTCGGGAACTGGTTCGCACTGTGCTGACCCAGGCTGGATTTGACGTCACTGTCGCCAGTGGCGGCGCCGAGGGCGTCCTGATGGCCAAAAGCTTGAATCCTGATGTCATCACCCTGGACCTGGGCTTGCCGGACATCGACGGTTTTGAGGTGTCCCGGCAGATCCGCGAGTTTTCGGACGCCTACATCGTGATGCTCACGGCGCGGACCGAGGAACTGGACACCCTCATCGGGCTGGAATCAGGCGCGGACGACTACCTCACCAAGCCGTTCCGCCCGCGGGAGCTGCGGGCGCGGGTTGCGGCCATGATGCGCCGGCCGCGGTCCGTTCCCGACCCCGGCGACGTTGCCGTTGATGCTTCCCCGGACAGCGCGGCCCACCCGGAGCGTGGAAACTTCAGCCACAACGGCCTGGAACTCAGCTACGCCTCGCGGACCGTCGCCGTCGACGGCAAAGAGATGAACCTGACGCGCACCGAGTTCGAACTGCTGTACGCGCTGCTGGAAGCGGGCCGGACAGTCCGCACCAAATCGGACCTGGTGCGGCGGCTCCGGGATGAGGATTACGACGTCGGCAGCTACATCAGCGAGGCCGACGAACGGTCCGTGGAGGTCCACATGGGAAACCTGCGCAAGAAGCTGGGTGACTCGCCGCAGCAGCCGCGGTGGCTGCAGACGGTCCGCGGGGTGGGCTACCGTTTGGCGCCGGGACAGCACTGAGCCTGCAACCGATGCATGGTTTGCCTGCTGCACTGGGTGATGGGTCGCAGGTAGGTGGCGGCCAGCCTGGGCAACGCCACCGCCATGTCAGCGTGGCGGGCTTCGGCGCGGATCTCGTTCTCGAGTTCCAGGGCCAGGCCGGCCAAGCGCTCGGCGCCCACCATTTGGCTTGAGGTCTTAAGGCTCAGGACTGCGTCCATGGAGCCGTCCAGGTCGCCGGTAGTCAGGGCAAGCCGCAACCGGCCCAGCCGTTGCGGCAGGAACTCGATGAAATTCCCAACGAAGATCCGGCTGTAGCCTTCTTCCTCCTCGAGTTCTTCCCGTAGCCGGTCCAGGACGGACTGGTCCACCAGCGGCCTTGGCGCATCATCCGACGTGCTCACGACACTCCTTTCTGCTGGATTTGGGGACCCGAAAACAGGGTGTTTAGGCGGGGGATCTTGTTCTGTTTCAGGTTAGGACCGTTCCCGCAACCTCGCAGAAGACTCGGGAAGAATTGTGGTTTTCTTGATGGGACTGCGGTTTTTGGGCCATAGGATCGATGCCAGTGCTTTTTCGCATTGACGTCATCAGCGGCCATAGCCGCCTTTTCAATCTGGGGATAGATTGCCGTGTTCCGAACACTTAGGACCTTATTTGTCGCGCTCATAATCGGGGCCGGGCTGGCTTTGTCCATCGTCCAGCCGGCCAGCGCAGCCACCACACCGCAAATCACGCTCAATCCGGCGTCCGGTCCCGCCGGTTCCGCCGTCACTGTCACCGGAACCGGGTTCAAAGCCGCCACCACGGGTACAGTGATCGTGGGTTCCACTACTTTCACGTTCCAAACCACATCGACCGGCGCTTTCAGCACCGGCATCACCATTCCGGCCGCATCCACCGGAAACCTCACCATTACTGCCAAGACATCGTCCATCAAGGCGTCAGCAACGTTTGTGGTGCAGGCGGCTCCCGCTCCAGCGGCCGCACCTGCGCCAACCATCAGTTCAGCCCCTCTGCGCTTCGGGGTGGCAACGCCGGGAGGACCGCTGGCCAGTACTGAGCTGGACGAGGTGGCCAGCCTGGCAGGGGAAATCCCTTCCGTGGTGATGAGCTACAAGGATTTCCTGCAGGCCCCGCCGATCACTGAGTTGGATGCCGTCCGCTCGCGCGGAGCCACACCCTTGGTCACTTGGGAGCCGTGGGCATGGGGAGGCGGAGTGGATCAGCCCGCCTACTCGTTGGCACGGATTACCGCAGGGGACTTTGATGCGTACATCAGCCAGTGGGGCCAGTCCCTGGCGGGCTGGGGCAAGCCGGTCATGCTGCGTTTCGCGCACGAAATGAATGGCAACTGGTATCCGTGGGCCGAAGGCGTCAATGGAAACCAGGCGGGAGAGTACGTGGCTGCGTGGCGGCATGTTCACGATGTTGTTGCCGCTACGGGTGCCAGTAACGTCCAGTGGGTATGGTCGCCGAACGTGCCCTACTGGGGCTCGACTGACCTGGCCGGCCTGTACCCGGGCGCAGGCTACGTGGACATTGTGGCCCTGGACGGCTACAACTGGGGCACCTCGCAAACCTGGAGCAGCTGGGTTTCCCCGGTGGATCTCTTTGCCCCCGGCATCTCCCAGCTCCGCAGCCTGGCACCGGGCAAGCCGGTCCTGATTGCCGAGACGGCCTCCAGCGAGCTGGGTGGTTTCAAGGCTTCCTGGAACACGGACCTGGTGTCCTACCTGGCTGCCCAGCCGGATGTGATGGGCTTCGTCTGGTTCCATATGCAGAAGGAAACAGACTGGCGCATCAACAGCAGCGACTCGTCGGCGTCCGCCTTCAAGTCCGCACTGCTGGCCCGGAGAAGCTAGGGGATAGGGGATAGCTGCTCCGAAACCGCCAGTGTGGGCTGCCTGATCGCGGCAACCCGTCCATCCTGCCTGTCCAGGATCAAGGACGGTGACGGAAACAGCTAAAGATTGGCTCAAGATCCAGCCGTCAGGTGCCATTCAACTGTCAGGCTCCGCCAGCTATCTGTCAGGCGCCGGCTTCGAGGAAGTGCACCAACTGGGACTCGAGGGCTGAACGATCCTTCAGCTCACACTCCCAGACGGTCAACACTTCCCAGCCGGCGTCTTCCAGTTGCCGGCGCTGGCCGGCGTCGCGCTCGCGGGTCCGGGTCCGCTTCGCATCCCAGAACTCCGCGTTGGCTTTCGGTGCGTGCAGGCCCACCCGGCAGTCGTGGAAATGCCAGAAGCAGCCGTTCACGAAGATCACCTTGTGCCGCCCGGCGAAGACAAGGTCCGGGTTGCCCGGCAGTTTGGTGCCGCCGGACCTGCCGTGCAGGCGATACCGGTAGCCCTTGGCATGCAGGATCCCGCGCACCAGCAGTTCGGGCTTGGTGTTCTTGCCACGGATCCGGGACATGTTCCAGCTGCGCTGCTCGGGGGTGAGCTTGTCTGCAGTGGGCTTGTCCGCCATTCCTCCAGTCTAGGAGTCCCTAGATTTCCCGTTCCGGTTGTTCGCCGAACACGAAGTGGCGGCCGCTGACGGACTTCGGCTCAATCTCCACGTAAAAGTCCTTCAGGGTGGGAACCCAGGTCTTCAGGCCGAGTTCCTCGATGGCCGCAAGCTCAGCCGAGTTGCTGAGGACCCGTGCGGTCCCGCGAAGGATCACGGACCATGCCTCCTGCGACAGGATGCCGTCAGTTTCGAACAGCACCTTGGAGTTGATGGTCAGCTGCGCGAGCTTGTTCCCGGGGGCGGTTCGCAAATAGACCTTCCGGTTCGAGGTCACGTAGTTCACGGGGAAGATGTCGGGTTCCCCCGCTACAGAGACCACCAGCCGCCCGTGCTGCGTCGCGGCCAGAAGACGCCACGATTGCTCATCATCGAGTTCCAGGACGGGATTGCCGTCCGCGTGTTCAAACATCATGCGGCCATTGTTCTACCTCAAGTAGAAATGCGCCAGAGGCTTTGGACCCGCAATTCCCGCCCCTTTGTGACACCTCCGTCAAGGCTTAACACTTCGGAAACAGGCCTGTGACCGCGTTGTCTTTCCGGCTGGATAGCGTCGCATGCAGAGTCATCACGGCTGAATGCGAAAGAAAGCGACGCACCCAATGGGCAACGACACAGAAACAACGCAACTGCTGGAACCTGCGGCACCTGCTGATGCCGCCGTCGTCGGACGTTCTCCGGCAACCCCGACAGCGGGCAATAGCGCGGCACTGAACGCCACCAAGGAAAGCCTTGAGGATTACACGCTGCGGTTCGCGCCGCGCTCCTACCGCAAGTGGAGCGCCGGGGTGGTGGCCACCAGCGCGCTGGGCGGCATCGCCTACCTGGCGGACTTCTCCATCGGAGCCAACATCGGCATCTCCTACGGCACGGTCAACGCGCTGCTGGGAATCCTGGTGGCCGCCATCGTCATCTTCGCAACAGGCTTTCCCTTGGCTTACTACGCGGCCCGCTACAACATCGACCTGGACCTGATCACCCGCGGCTCCGGCTTCGGCTACTACGGATCGGTGGTCACCAACGTCATCTTTGCCACCTTCACCTTTATCTTCTTCGCGCTGGAAGGCTCCATCATGGCGCAGGGGCTGGAGCTGGGACTGGGGATTCCGCAGTGGCTGGGGTACGCCGCGTCCACCGTCATCATCATTCCTCTGGTGATCTACGGGATGAACACCCTGGCCAAACTGCAGGTCTGGACCACTCCGCTGTGGCTGCTCCTGATGGTGGTGCCCGTGGGTTACCTGCTGATCTCGCACCCCGAGAGCATCAACAGCTTCTTTGCCTACACCGGCGAGTCCGGTGACAGCGGCCCCAAGCTTGCATCCGTGATGCTGGCCGCCGGGGTATGCCTGTCCCTGATGGCGCAGATCGCCGAGCAGATCGACTACCTCCGGTTCATGCCGCCGCGCACCGCCGCCAACCGGGGCGCCTGGTGGCGGGCCGTAATCCTGGCCGGGCCGGGCTGGGTGATTTTCGGGGCCATCAAGCAGATCGTGGGCCTTTTCATCGCCATCTACCTGATCGCTTCCCTGGATCCCGCCGCCTCTGCCACCGCCAACGAGCCGGTGCACCAGTTCCTGGGCGTGTATCAGGAGATGATGCCGGCGTGGCTGGCCATGACGCTGGCGGTGGTGCTGGTGGTCATCTCCCAGATCAAGATCAACGTCACCAACGCGTACTCCGGTTCGCTGGCGTGGACCAACTCCTTTACGCGCATCACCAAGACGTACCCGGGGCGGATGGTGTTCGTGGTGGTGAACCTGCTGATCGCACTGGTTCTGATGGAAGCCAACATGTTCGACTTCCTGAACACCATCCTCGGGTTCTACGCCAACTGCGCCATGGCCTGGGTGGTCACGGTGGCGTCCGATATCGCCATCAACAAGTACCTGCTCAAGATTTCGCCCAAGGTGCCGGAGTTCCGCCGCGGCATGCTGTATGCCGTGAACCCGGTGGGGTTTGTGTCCATGCTGGTGTCCGCAGGCGTTTCCATCGCGGTGTTCTTCGGGGCGTTCGGTGCCGCCATCCAGCCCTACTCGCCGATCTTCGCGGTGGGCCTGGCGCTCGTGCTGCCGCCGGTCCTGGCCGTGTTGACCCGCGGGCGGTTCTACCTGCGGCGTGTTGACGACGGGATCGACCTGCCAATGTTCGACGCCGACGGGAACCCCAGCGACGCCAAACTCCTGTGCCACGTAACCGGCCTGGAGTTCGAGCGTCCGGACATGGTGCGTTCCGCACAGGACGCGTCCGACGGCGGCGCTCAGTATGTTTCTTCGCTCGCCTTGTCGACTGATAAGACGGGGGAGCTGGTGCTTCCCGCCCAGAAGTAGAAGTTTATTGATTGGGAGCCGGCGCACCTTTGTGCGCCGGCTTCCTTTATGACTTCTTTTGTCGTGTTTCGGATGGTAGACAATGCATCGGGGGCCTTCTGCCTGTGGATAACTTCCTCAGCGACTTGTGACGTGGGCTACCCTTAACTCACTGTCCGGAGCAAGCCGTCTTGAAACTACTGGGGGAATAGCGGCCCATGACATCGCAGAACTTCTTTTCGTCCCGCGCTCTTGTTTCGCCACGCACGGTGCAGTCCGGTGCGGCCGCCCTCGTTGTTGGACTTGCTCTGGCTTTGTCTGGCTGCAACTCGGGCGGTTCTCCGGGTCCGGGCGGCACTTCTTCCCCCGTGTCCGCCGAGACACCCACCGCCACCGCCACGCCCACTCCCACCCCGACATCGAGTGCTGTCTACCAGCCGGCCGACGCATCCGGCCCAGCCCAGAACGTCCCGGTTCCCGTCCTGCCCGAGGTGGCTAAGACGGAGACGAAGGAAGGGCTCGAGGCATTTACGAGGTATTGGTACTCGGCGCTGAGTTACGCATACGAGACTGGAGACGCCGCTGTGCTCGAATCGATCTCGGATTCAGCATGCGCCAGCTGCAAGAAGGTAAAGCAAGAGGTCACGGACTGGCATACACGCGGCCGGTGGCTGGAGGGTGGTCGTATCACCGTTGATGCTGTCGACAGTAACTTCGTTATGTCTCAACCATCCACCTACCAAGCCATTGCGCAAGTCCAGCAGGAGGCTATTGCTTACCACTTATCTGACGGGAGCGTGAAGGGGCGAGTCGCCGCACTGCCGACGACACCTGACATCGTCGTGGCGGCCTACGTCGGTCAGGGGTGGAAGGCTCAAACGGTCGAGCACATGGTCAAGTGATGAAGAGGCTTGACGAGTTGATTCGTCCGCTGTTGGCAATTCTGATGGGCCTAGTACTTGTTTCGGCTCCTTCTCCGGCCGCAGCCGAAGACGAGTCGCCTTCAATAGGGTCAGGGTGGGGCGGTAACGGCGCCACTCTCGGGGGCAGTTGGCGACCAAATCCTTCAACCGGTGTCTTCGAACAGGATGAGGATGGCAAGACCGTTGCTGATCCGTACCAGTACAAGTACGAATACCAATGCGACCTAGATGGAGGAGAGTTCGCCACACCGTGTCTTGGCAGAGAGTTGACGTGTAAGGGGGGTCCTGAGGGCGAGGACGGAATCCCCGTGGTCTGGTACCGAGCCCCTGCCGGGATCACTAACCCAACTTGGGCATATCATTCGGGCCCGACGTGTTTCTTCGACGCGAAGCCCGAGGACCTCCTGCCTCGCATCGCCGCGGATATCCAGCGGCAGTTCCAGAACCTTCCGGTAAACGCAGGGAAAGTTACGGCGCAGCCGAGCCCGAACACCCTCCGCGGCGCCGAGACAAACATCTACGCGGAGGCGGTGGAGCAGCAGTTCGAGATCACCATGTTCGGTCAAAAGGTTCACGTGGTGGCTACGCCCGTGCAGTACACGTGGAACTACGGTGACGGCACGGTCTTCGGCCCTCAACCGTCCATGGGAGGGCCCTTGCCGCAGGACCGCTGGGGTGAAAAGACCCGGACCAGCCACGCCTACGCATCCACCGGGGATTTCCAGGTGGTCATGACTACCACCTTCCAGGGCACCTATTCGGTGAACTCCGGCCCGCCGTTGCCCATCCCGGGTCAGGGGCAGTTCAACGCACCGCCGCAAACCGTCAGCGTTTGGCGCTCGCTCACCCGCAACTACGCGGACGACTGCAACACCAATCCACAGGGGCAGGGTTGCCCGGGTGCCGACACCCGGTAAGGCCGGACCCAGGTTAAGGCAGGATTGTGATCCCCGTCGCATTCGGTGCTGTGCCGGAATAGTTGCATGCGCCCCACAGTTGGCAGAGGCAGTACGTCTTCAGCCTTCGAAAGGAACTGCGCATGCTGTTTTCCCCGCTCACCCTCGGCGAACTTGAACTTCCCAACCGTCTGGTGATGGCACCGCTGACCCGCCTCCGCGCGGGTGAGAAGGGCATTCCGGGACCGCTCCTCGTCGAGCACTACCGCCAGCGCGCTTCCCTGGGCCTCATCGTCAGCGAGGGCACCTACCCCACCCCCGTCGGGCAGGCTTACCCGGGACAGCCCGGGATCGTCACTCCGGAACAGGTCGCCGGGTGGAAGAAGGTTACTGACGCAGTGCACGCCGAAGGCGGGCGCATGTTTGCCCAGATCATGCATGGCGGCCGGGTTTCCCACCCTGACATCACCGGTGGCCTGCCCATCGTCGGCCCCAGCGCCGTAGCCATTGACGGCATTGTCCGGACGCCTGCCGGCAAGCAGCCGTACCCAGTCCCGCACGCCCTGACCACCGACGAACTCCCCCTGGTCATCCAGGAAATCGTCAACGCTTCGCTGAACGCCATCGAGGCAGGGTTCGACGGCGTGGAGTTGCACTCGGCCAACGGCTACCTCCTGCACGAATTCCTGGCGCCGAACTCCAACATCCGGACGGACAGCTACGGCGGGTCCCCCGAAAACCGCGCACGCTTCGTGATCGAAACCGTCAACGCAGTGGTGGCAGCCCTCGGCGCGAACCGCGTGGGCCTGCGGATTTCCCCCGAGCACAACGTCCAGGGCATCGCCGAGACCGACGCCGCTGACGTCCGCGCCACCTACGAAGTCCTCGTGGACAGCATCGCGCCGCTCAGCCTCGCCTACCTGAGCATCCTGCACCACGAACCCACGGGTGAACTCGTCCAGGACCTCCGCACGCGCTTCGGCGGCACCTTCCTGGTCAACACCGGCTTCGGCGTCATCACCACCCGGGAAGAAGCCGTGAACCTGGTGGCTGAGGGCCACGCCGACGCGGTGGTTGTGGGCCGGCCTGCGATCGCCAACCCGGATCTTGCCCGCCGCTGGAAGGAAAGCCTCCCGCTCAACGAGCCTGATGCGTCCACGTTCTACGCAGAAGGCGCCACTGGCTACACGGATTACCCTATGTACCAGGGCTAAAGCACCTGACCGGCCAGCCCGGAAAAACGACGACGGCGGCACCCAAGTTGGGTGCCGCCGTCGTTGGCTGTCTGGGGTGCTGGTCCCGGGCAGCGTCGCCGTAAGGCCATCCGACGACCTCCGGCTGACGACTTATGTGGCCCGCCGGACTCCATCGGGAAGCCGGCGGTGATCAGATGGTACTCCAACGAATGGACTCTTACCAGAGCCAGTTTTGCAACCGGCAGCCCCGCCAAGGCCAGGCTGCCAACCCCGCTAAAGTACTGCCTCCCGGCCCGTGCCTTCCCGCATCCGCAGCCGTCCGTCCTCGATGGAGACCAACACACTTTTGGGTTTGCCGCTGACCTTGGTGATCGCCTTGAGCCCCCGGTTGGTCACCTCCACTCCTACCTGTGCCCCCTTGGCCGGCAGATCCACGGACACCTCCGACGCGATGCCGAGCAGTGGATTGGTGGAGACACCCAGTTCCCTGCGCACCTCCTTGCCGTTCACGGTCACGGTGATGTTGGCCTCGTCGAACCCCTCCTGGAAAACAACAAGCAGTTCCCGCATGATGGCCTCTTCCTCAAGCATCGGCGCCACTAACGGCATGTCCACTACAGCACTTCGTCGGCTCTAACGGAATACCCTCTGCAAACCCCGATATCCACATGAAGACGCCCTCCGGTGGAGCCCGGCAGGTCGGTAAGGCAAAATGTTCTGGTGACCCAACTGCCTGCGCCTTCCCCGATTTCCGCACCCTCCCACGCATCAGGGGAGGACGCGGTCTTTGCCCAGATTGCCGCCGAGCTGGGGGTCAAGGCGTGGCAGGTGAAGGCGGCCGTCGACCTGCTCGACGGCGGCTCCACGGTTCCGTTCATCGCTAGGTACCGCAAGGAAGCCACCGGGACGCTGGACGACACCCAGCTCCGGAACCTCGACGAGCGGCTCCGCTACCTCCGCGAGCTGGCGGACCGCCGTCGTTCCGTCCTCGAAGCGATTGAAGCGCAAGGGCTGCTGACGCCGGAACTGCGCAAGGCAGTCCTGGCTGCCGATACCAAGTCACGGCTCGAAGACATCTACCTGCCGTTCAAGTCCAAGCGCCGGACCAAGGCCCAGATGGCGCGTGAGGCGGGTCTGGAGCCGCTCGCGGACGTGCTGCTGAAGCGGCCGGACCTGGACCCCGAACGCGAAGCCGCCAAGTACCTCAACAACGAGCACTCCGTAGCCGACGCCGCCACGGCGTTGGCCGGTGCCCGGGCCATCCTGGTGGAGCGGGTGGCTCAGGATCCCGACCTCGCAGCCAACCTGCGGGACCGGATGTGGATGCAGGGCCGGATGGTCTCACGCGTCAAGAAGGGCAAGGAGGCTGAAGGGCAGAAGTTCGCCGACTACTTCGAGTTCGCGCAGGCCCCGGAACGGATGCCGTCGCACCGCGTGCTGGCGCTGTTCCGCGGGGAGAAGGACGGCATTCTTGAGTTGGATCTTGCAGAAGCAGATCCAGCGGACGACGCCGCCCTTTCCGCCGCGCGCGCCCGCTACGAGTCCGCGGTGGCCAGGTTCCTCGGCGTCGCCGACCGCGGCCGTCCCGCCGACGCGTGGCTGATGCAGACAGCCCAGGTTGCTTGGCGCTCCCGCGTGCTGGCCCGCCTTACTTCTGACCTTCGTGCCAGGCTGTTTGCGGCGGCGGAGGACGAAGCGGTCCGGGTGTTCGCCGCCAACCTTCGCGACGTGCTGCTGGCCGCACCGGCCGGAAATCGCGCCACCCTTGGCCTCGACCCCGGGCTGCGCACCGGGGTGAAGGTCGCAGTGGTGGACGGCACCGGGAAGGTCGTAGCCACTGTCACCGTCTACCCGCACGCTCCCGCCCGCAAGTGGGACGAAGCCCTGGCCACCCTGGTGCGTTTGGCGCGGCAGCACGCCGTCGAACTTGTGGCGATTGGCAACGGGACGGCATCGCGTGAGACGGATAAGTTGGCTGCCGAATTGATCAAGCTGCTGCCGGAGGTGGACCGGAAACCGCAGAAACTGGTGGTGTCCGAGGCCGGCGCCTCCGTCTACTCCGCCTCGGCGCTCGCCGCCGCCGAACTGCCGGGAATGGACGTTTCGCTTCGCGGTGCCGTCTCCATTGCGCGCCGCCTGCAGGATCCGCTCGCCGAACTCGTCAAGATCGATCCCAAGTCCATCGGCGTGGGCCAGTACCAGCACGACGTCACGGCCTCGAAACTGGATCGGAGCCTTGATGCAGTGGTGGAGGATTGCGTGAACGCCGTGGGAGTGGATGTGAACACCGCATCGCCCGCACTGTTGAGCCGGGTGGCCGGTGTCGGGCCCCTGCTGAGCGAAAACATTGTGGCCTATCGGAACGAACATGGCCCCTTCAACAAGCGGACCGACCTCAAGAAGGTGCCGCGGCTGGGCGCCAAGGCATTCGAGCAGTGCGCCGGCTTCCTTCGAATCACCGGGGGAGCGGATCCCCTTGATGCATCCAGCGTCCACCCGGAGGCGTACGCGGTGGCCAGGAAGATCCGGGCGGCTGCCGGGTCGGCGCCGGCGTCGTCCTTAGACCCGCAAAAGTTCGTGGATGACACGTTCGGCCTGCCAACGGTCCAGGACATCCTCATAGAGCTGGACAAACCGGGCCGAGACCCCCGGCCCGCCTTTGCTGCCGCCACCTTCTCGGAGGGGATCGAAAAGATCTCGGACCTGCGGCCGGGCATGATCCTTGAGGGAACGGTGACCAACGTTGCCGCTTTCGGTGCCTTCGTGGATGTGGGCGTCCACCAGGACGGGCTGGTCCATGTCTCTGCCCTGGCCAACCGTTTTGTGTCCGATCCGCGCGAGGTGGTGAAGTCTGGCCAGGTGGTCCGTGTGAAGGTCGTGGAGGCTGATCCGGAGCGGAAACGCATTTCGTTGACGTTGAGGCTCGACGACGAATCAGCCGGCGGCGGCGCAGGTTCCGGGCGGCGCACGGGAGATGGCAGCGGTGGACAGGCCGGTGCAGGACGTGGCGGTGCGGGACAAGAAGGGCGAGGCAATGGCGGGGGAGCAGGTGGCCAAAAGGTTGATCGCGGCGGACGCCAGGACCGGCAACAGCAAGGCAAGCAGTCCCCGCGTGCAGCAGGCGGTAATAACCGTGCGACCCCAAAGCCGCAGCCCATTGACACTGCAATGGCCGAGGCTTTGAGGAAGGCCGGGTTGGGCAAGTAGCTTCTGAGGGACTTTGGCAGGGGTGGCTTTTCTGCAAGGGTGGGGTATGACCTATTTCCTGGAGTACACCGTTCCTGCCGCCCCCGGCGATGACGAGTTCGAGTTCCCTCACGACGAGATCAATTCCGGCGACACGGTCCCGCTGACCCAGACGAAGGCCGAAGTGGTGCACACACCGGATCTTCCGGCCCGCACCGGCATCATCGGCGCAACGGTGCCCGAGGCGAAGCTGGAAGCTGAGCAGTTGATCACCCACAGCCGGGCATCGGAAGCATCCCTCTACTTCGACCCGTCCAACTCCCTGCAGGCGGGCGTCGGTACCTTGGTGAGCACGTTTACCGAAGGCCAAGGTTGGCAGGACGCCCAGGGAGCGCCGGATCCCCAGGACGCAACCTTCTAGCCGCCGGCGCCCAGCAGGCGGGGTCGTCCAAACCGTGTCCTGACTCCCGGCGAGTAGCGGACCGATTCCGGCGGCCCGTTCACGTTGATGCCGGCTGCCGCAACCAATCCATCGCTGAGCTGGTGGATGTCTGCCTCAAAAAGCGGCCAATCGTGGTGGCTGTTCGGAACGTATATGGATTTGCCGCGGAAGCGGCCGTGCATGCCGAACCTTGCAGTCAGGAAGATCGATAGTGGATCGCTGGCTGCGACGTGCAGCTTTGGGACGACCCCGAAGTCGCTTTGTGCAGCGCTGCTGCCAAACCGGTGGACGGAGTATTCGGTAGGAAGTTCACCTGTGCTGCCGGCATCGGTCCTGGAGCCGTCATGCTGGCGCCTGTTATCGCTGCCCGGAAAGGCTGGCCATTGCCGGATCTGCGACCACACGTAGGGAATTCCGGCCGTCCGCGTTGCGACAACGACTGGGAGGCGGTTCGCGTCCAGGCTCAGGAACACCACCCCACGGGTCCCGTCCGGCTCGCGGGAGTAGAGCCGGACGTTGACCTCATTGAAGCTTCCCAGGTAGGGAATGCCGGGGCCGTGGCCGAGTCCCGCCTGCACCATGCGAAATCCAATGAGCCCAACCCAGGAACTGCCGTCGAACATATCCGGTTGAACCCCACATGGCATGAACTTGGCCGCCACTGCCTCCGGAATTCGCCAGTGGAGGAACACGGCATCAAGCCACCGCTGGTCGGAGAATACCGGCCTTGGTAATTCTGTCGGGCGAGGCCACAGTTCTGCGGCGCTCAAGTTCTCCGTCAAGGTTCCACCACTCCTTCCTCCAATCAGCCGCTGGCGCTTGAAGTTCGACGGCTGCGGTTTCAGCTAGTTCAAAGGCCGCGTGTCCTCGGGAAGCTGGCCACCTGCGAGGAGCTCTGCGGCTGCGTCGGCGAGGGCTGTCAGGGCCACTCTCTGTGTCCATGGACCGTACGAGATGCGCGCAACGCCCAGTTCCTGCAGCTTGGCCGGCGGAAGCGAACCCGGGACGTTGATGACCGAGATCTTGTTCCAGCCGATGCCTTCTACCAGCGCTGTGATCGTTGGCTGGTCCAGCAGCCCCGGGACAAAGACCGTGGTGGCGCCTACGTCCAGGAACGCCCTGCCGCGTTCGATGGCATCCAAAAGTACATCTTCAGGCGCACGGTCCTTGCCCTTCAGGAACGCATCGGTCCTCGCATTCAGGACGAAATCGATTCCTTCTGCAGCACCGGCATGAACGACGGCAGCCATCTGGTTCACGGCGTCCGTCAGCGGCCGCATCTGGTCCTCGATGTTGGCCCCCACAATTCCGACGCCAATTGCCTTGCGCGTGGTCTCGCCCGGATTGCCGTAACCGGATTCAAGGTCGGCGCTCACGGGCAGATGGGTGGCCGCAGCTATGCGGCCGACGAAGCTGATCATTTCGTCGACGGGAATGTTCTCGCCGTCCTCGTAGCCAAGGGTGGCGGCGATGGAGTGGCTGGCCGTTGCAAGGGCAGTGGTTCCCGGAATCTCCGTAATGACTTTGGCAGTGATGGCATCCCACACATTGACCATTTGAAGAATCTCCGGGGCTTGGTGCAGACGGAGCAGTTCAGTGGCTTTGGCGCTGCTGGTTTCAGTCATGGGTGAAGCCTAACCCGACTGCTTTGGGCAGGTTTCATTTTTGTGGGTGGGGTGGTGGTGGTGGTTTGAAGTAGTGGTTTTGTTGGGGTGTTTGGTTGGGGTCGAGGTGGGGTGGGGGGATAAAAGTGGGTGTGTGGTGGACGGTGGTGATGGTCCATTGTTCTTTGTGGATGAGGTGGTGGTGGTGGCTGCAGAGCAGGACGCCGTTGTTGATGGTGGTGGGTCCTTCGTGTGACCAGTAGGTGATGTGGTGGGCTTCGCACCAGGGGGCGGGGATGGTGCAGTTGGGGAAGGCGCAGCCTTGGTCGCGGGCGGTGAGGGCCAGGCGTTGGGCGGGGGTGAAGAGGCGGGTTTTGCGGCCGAGGTCGAGGATTTCGCTGTTGGTGCCCAGGAGGGCGGGGATGATGTCGGCGTCGCATGCGGTTTTGCGCAAGGTGGCGGCGGCGACGGGCCCGGTGAACATGAAGGTGCCGGTCCCGGTTCCTGTCCCGGCGCCTGTACGTGCCGCTGTCCCGGTGGTTGTGTTCGTTCCGGGTTCTGCTGTTGTTGGTCCTGATTTTCCGGCGGGGGTGGTGGCGTTGGCTGGGAATAGGTCTTGGTAGTGGATCGTGGCGATGATTTGGGGGCGGTTGCCGCCGGTGGTGGGCAGGGTGTTGGTGGTGAGGGCGGCTTTGGCGGCGGTGACCAGGCCGTCGAGTTGTTTTTGGGCGCGGGTGCGCCGGTCCAGGTCCGGCAGGTTGGTGTGCCATGTTGCGCTGCCCGTTGCCGTGCTCCCCTCGGTGCCTGTGCCTGTGCCCGTGCCTGTGCAGCCTTCAGTTCCCGTGCCCGCCCTGTCGGCTGTGTCATTCCCTGTGCTTGGGGTTGCCCGCAAGTCGTGGACAGTTGATCAGGCGGCTTGTACCGGCTGAGATTGTGCCGTGGTGAGCAGCAGCTCATGCTCCACGGGGGTGTTGTAGCCCAGGGCTGAGTGGAGCCGGGCACGGTTGTAGAACTCCTCGATCCAGCGGCCGGTGGCCCGGATTGCGTCCTGCCTCGTTGCCCAGCGCCGCCGGTCGTAGAACTCGGCTTTCAAGGTGGACCAGAACGATTCCTGCATCGCGTTGTCCCAACACACGCCCGTCCTGCCAACAGACTGGCGGATACCCAGCCCTGCGCAGACATCATTGAGCTGGGTGGAGGTGTACTGGGTGCCCCGGTCGGCATGGAAGACCACACCGTCCGGGCCGCTACCGCGCAGGACGTGGGCCATCCGCAGCGCCCGCTCGACCAGGCTGGTGGTTTGGGTGGAGTCCATCGCCCATCCGATCACGCGTCGGGAGCAGGCGTCCCTGATGGCACACAAATACACCCAGCCTTCATCGGTGCGCAGGTAGGTGATGTCCGAGATCCAGACCGCATCCAAGGCCCCGGTGTCCCACTTCCTGGCCACCAGATCCGGGATCGAATGGACCCTGACCCCGCCGATCGGGGCGACCGGCCGGAACCGCCGCGGCGAGACCCCTTCCAGGCCCTGCCGGCGCATCGAGGACGCCACCGTCTTCCGGTCAACACCGGTCCCGTTCCTTGCCAGCACGGCCCGGACCCTGGGTGCCCCGTAAACCCCGGTCGAGTCCGCATGGGCACGCCGGACCTTTGCGTCCAGTTCCGCCCGCTCAACGGCCCGCACCGACGCTGCGGAGCTTCGCCTCCGCCAGGCATAAAACCCGGACCGGGACACCCCCAACAGCCGGGCCATCCGCTGGACGGGGTAGTTAGCCTTCTCGGCCTCCATCAGTTCGAAGCATTCCGATTCTGCTGCTTGGAGGCGAAGAAGGCTGCGGCTTTTCCCAAGAACTCGTTATCCATCCGCAGCTGCGCGTTTTCCCGGCGCAAACGCTCCAGCTCCGACTTCTCCGACTCCGCCGCGGCGAACTCCTCAGGAGCGGCCAAACGCGCCCTCTCCTGGGCCACCCACCGGCCGAGCAACTGCTCACCCAGCCCCAGTTCCCGGGCCACCGGCGCGACCGGCCTACCCGTATCGATGACAAGCCGCGCCGCCTCCCGCCGATACTCAGGAGTGAATTTACGTCGTGTCGTGCTCACAAGAACACCTTCCCGCAGAATCCCAGGATCCCGCTACTTCAGGTGTCCACCAACAGAGGCTAACCCCACTGTGCTTGGGCTGGTGTTGCCGGTGGTGGTGCGGGGGTTGGTGGCGGTGTTCATGACGGTGAGGAGGTGTTCGTATTGGTCGGTGGTGGCGAAGATTTCGAGGTGGTGCAGGCCGTGGCGGGGTTTGCGGATGAAGGCGCCTTGGGTGTGGCGGAGGGCTTCTTCGGTGGGTTCGGTGCCGTCGGCGTCGATGGTGTCGGTCCAGCGTTGGGCCAGGCGGGTGAGGAAGTCGGGGTCGGTGGTTGTGGCGGCTGTGGTGAGGTGGTGTTCGATCCGGTCCAGGGTCTCTTCGGTGGTGTGGTGGCGGAGCCGGTCCAGGGTGGCGGTGATGATGGTCGCTGCGTGCGAGGACACCGCCGGTCCCGGCCCGGTTTCGATGGTGGTCCCCTCGACGGTGGTTGCGGTTTCGGTGTTGTTCCCGGTGGGGGTGAGGGCGGCGGCGAGGTGTGGCCGGGTTGGTGGGAGTGGTTCGCCGGTGATGCTGGTGCCGGGCAGGACGTGGTGGGCGAGGGTGAGGCGGCGGCGGGCTTCGCGGATGGGGATCTGCAGGCGCAGGCGGAGGAACTCTGCGGTGTTCCGGCACCCGTCATCGGCCGGGGAGGTGTGCGGGGTTTCGGTGGCGTTGAGGGTTTCGACGCCGTTGTCGTCCGACCCGGTGATCCAGCCCGTGGACCGGCCTGCGGAGGACGAGGCTGCGCGGGACTGGGCTGCGCGGGACCGGCCTGCCCGGGTTTTGGCGGCTGCGGCGTCGTTGATGGCCTGGGTTCGGGCCCGATCCACAGCCCCGGCTGCGAGGAGTTGAAGGTACTCGATGGAGCGGGCAAGGCCCTCGACCCGGGCGGCGAAATCTGCAGCTTCGGCATGGCTGGCGGTTGCCAGCAGGCCGGGGGCGGCCAAGGCAGCGGCTGCCAGCTGTGCGGCCAGCCCGTCCAACACGTCCTGCTGGCCGGGCCCCGAGGCTGATGGCTGTAAAGGTTCCTCGCTGGGGACCGGGTGAAGGTGGGCCGGGCGCGGCAGCCGACTGCCGGCGTCGTACGCCCTCCCAAGATCTTCCCCAATGGCCTCCATGACCCCACTCTGCCAGCCATCACCGACAATCAAGAGACCCCAAAACCGCTATGTGGAAAACCCAGTCAAGAGCCTTAGGTTGCTGTTGCGGTGGAGTCGGAACGGGCTGGCGGTGCTTCCTTTTGCCATGGCCACCGCCCCGTAATTTCCAGCTCCAGTGAGAAGCTGAGGAACGTCCGGATCAGCACGATGATGGCCAGCACCCCGACGCTGGAAAAGGTGGGCGTTACGGCAACGGTACGGATGATGTCGGCAGCCACGAGCAGTTCAAGGCCCAGCAGGATGGACCGGCCCAGCAGCTGGCGATAGGAGCGGTAGAAGCTCAGTTTCTCCGCCCCCGCTGGAAGCCGCCGCGGCTGGTGGCCGCGGATTGCCATCGGGAGGGAGGCCACCGCCCCGATCACCATGACCGCAACGCCTGCGAAGTCGACCAGCTGCCCAACCGTCTCAATAATTTGCCGAAATTCCATGCCCTGCCTCAACTCAGGCCAGGTGTCCCCATGGCCAGCCTGGCAGCGATCAAAAGAACGGCGAACTTACTCACGGATGGCGCACGCCGTTCCCCGCTATAACATCCCTGTACCCTTCCCTGAATGTGGGAAACGTGAAGGCAAAGCCCGTGCTGCGAAGGAGATGGTTACCGCAGCGTTTGTTTCCCCCGCGGGCAGGTCCGGCGTCACCCAGGCGGGGTGAAGGAAGGCTTAGTTCGTCCGCCAGGAAGCGCAACACCGTTCCCAGATCGGCTGGTTCGTTGTCCACCCCCACGTATACGGGCGCTGGCCCGGCATCCATTGTTGCCAAATGCACCAGGGCCGCCGCGGCGTCGTCCCGATGGATCCGATTGGTGTAGCGCACGTCTTCAGGAATGACAGCCGACCCCGACTTCACCTGGTCGATCAGCCGAGTCCGTCCCGGCCCATAGATGCCACCCAGCCTGAGCGAGATGCCGGCAGTGGTGGTTCCGGCAAGCCTGGCCTGCAGAAGGTCTTCGGCCTCCACCAGCACCCGGCCGGAGAAACCACCGGGGTTGGGTGGCGTGGACTCGTCGACCCAGCCACCACCCGCATCACCGTAGACCGCGGTGGAGGAGACGAAGATGATGCGGCGAGGTGCCACTCCGTCGCGTTCGAGTGCATCCAGGACGTTTGCTATTCCGCGTACATACGCAGAGCGGTATGCCTCTTCCGTCGGGGAGTCGGCCGCCACGGCAATGACGACGGCGGAGATGTCTGCGGGGACGGCCGGCAGTTGCGTAGACGCGAGGTCAGCCGCGGCACCTTCGATGGCTGCCGGCAGTTTTGCAGGGGAACGGCGCCACCCCACAACGCGGTGGCCCAAAGCGGCGAACCGCAAGCCCGCCTCGGTGCCCAGGTCGCCGCATCCTGCCAGGAGAATCGTCATGGCCTACGGGGCCTCCACCGGGAAGAACACGCGGGGGTCCTGCAGCAGGGCCGGGTACGTGAACGCGGAGCGGTCGATGATTTCCGTGACCTCGAAATTCCTGCCGAAGCGGCCGTCGTCGAGGGTGATGGGCCGGCCCACCACCTGTCCCACCGCGAACCTGGCCCCGTTCTCGAACGGAACCGCTACCGGCGTCTTTCCCGGGAGGGTCCGGAACGCTTCCTCCTGTGCCAGCCGTTTGCGGGTGGGCTTCTTCGCCTGGGGCTTGGGCGGGGCCTTCTTGGGCGCGCGGGACGGACGGCGGGAGTCGTCGTCCACGTAAACGGGGGAGTAGCCGTGGTCGTCCGCGGACATGGCGGCCGCGGCAGCAGCGGCTCGGTTCACCGGAGGAAGTGCCACCGTGGTGAGGGACTGCGGATCCACGTCCTCATACGGTTCCCGCAGGATCCACAGGATGTCCCCTTCCGGCTCCTCCGGCAGGAATTCGTGCCGGGGTTCCGGCCAGACGTAGTCCATGTCCGGAATGGCGTCCGGGAACACTGAGGAGTAAAACTTCGGTTCCTTGTGGACCAGCTTGGAACGGTGGCTTAGGTGGAAGTCCGGATCACCGAGCCACGGCGGCATGATGATCTTCGCGGCATAGTCCGGGTGGGCTGCCTGCGGTGCGAACTCGGCAATGTTGGCGCGGGTGTTGTCCGGGTGGCCGCGCTCAATCCATTCGTCCACCATCGCCAGTCCGTACATGGTGAGGGCAGGCACGTGGCCCATCCACATCCGGATCGCCGGGTGGGTCTGCCAGCCGTAGCCCGGAATCACCAGGGCGCGGAGGGTTTGCAGCGCTTCGACCCGCTGCTTGCCCAACCGCGCGGTGTCCAGGGCTGCGGCGCTTTGGCGGAAGTCAGGGTACGGGAGAAAGGTTTGCATCCATTCAGTCTGACGGTCCCAGCCGGAAGTGCCAATTGGAGTGCCGGCGGCCACAGGCAGAGAGTGCATGTGTCCAAATAATGGACGGCTGCATACGTGTCCCAGGTTAAACCACTAAGATCACCGCAACCACCCCCGCGTTTTGGAAGCCCTCTCATGACATTTACACCTGACAAAGCCGTCACCCCTGCCCCCGCTGCCCTTCCCCGCTATGGACAAATGCTCGGTCCGGAAGCCCAGGGCATCCTGGTTCTGGACGAATTCATCATCGATCCCGCCGCTGCACGCAAAGACCAGCACCGCTTCCGCGACGGCATGGCCGCCGTCGCCCGGACGATGCGCCGCATTGCCGCCCTTCGCGTGGTCATCGCACTGGTAGCCATCGCCAACCTGCCCCTGTTCCTTCTCTCCAGCGGCTGGTGGATCTACGGCGTTTCGCTCGCGCTGGTAGTTGCAGTCCACACCGCAGTGACACTGCTCAACCGGCACGAGCCGCGACTCAAGCAGCAGTCCGCCTTGGAGCTTCACATGCACCGCGAGCGCAGCGCCAACTACCGCAAGGTGCGCGACGCCGTGAAGTACATGATCGATACCCCCAGCCGCATGAACGAGCACCTTTACCTGGAGTTGCTCGCCGTCAAGCGGGTTGCACTGAACCTGGCGCACGGCACCGTGGCACTGCTGGACACCAGCGACGACTCCGCCTGGAAGGTGCGCATCGTCCGCGAACTGCCCGCCAGCTGACCGTCAGCCGACGGCCGCCCATCACGGCAGCGGCTGAGGAATTAAAAGAACGACGCCGGCACATCCCTTGTGGGGGTGTGCCGGCGTCGTGCTTTGGTCAACGGAATTTGTCTATCGCCGACCTGTCTGTGTCGCCTTGGGAAGGCGGGGCGCCCAGGGGCGCTTGTGTTGCTGCGTCCGCTGTTAGGCGGGAAGCTGGATGACCTGGCCTGCGAACACGAGGTTCGGGTCTGCAATGGTGTCCAGGTTGGCGTCGGCAAGGTGCTGCCATCCGCCCTGGATGCCCAGCTTCTGGGCAACGATGCTCAAGGTATCTCCGGCCTGGAGGGTGTAGGTCTCGCCGCTGAGGGCAACGGAGGTGGCGTGCCGCGGCGCCGGTGCCTGCTGGACCGGAGCGCTCTGGACCTGCGTGGCCTGGACGGGTGCACTCTGGACCGGGGCGCTCCGAACGGGAGCGCTTTGGACAGGTGCACTCTGGACCGGGGCTCCGCCGCCACCGCTCAGTCCGAGCTGGGACGAGCAGGACGGCCAGGCGCCCCAGCCCTGGGAAGCCTGGACCCGCTCGGCTACTGCTATCTGCTGTTCGCGGCTGGCGTTCTCGGGAGATCCCGTTCCGCCGTAGGCCGACCAGGTGCTGGAAGTGAACTGCAGGCCGCCGGAGAAACCGTTGCCCGTGTTGATAGACCAGTTACCGCCGCTCTCGCACTGGGCCAGCGCGTCCCAGGTGGAGGTGGGTGTGGCTGCGTTGGCCGCTGTGGCTGAAAGGGCCAAACCTGCCGCGGAGACGGCGGCCAAGGTGACTCCGCGGCGCGCGGCAGTACGGAATTTGGTGTTTTTCATGATGGTGATGCTCCTGAAGGCCACCAACGCTGGCTCCGTCCCCGGAGGTTATCGCGACACTGCCCACCCCTGACGATATCGAGGTCACTGTCGGTGGCTGCCGCTGGGCAGTTCTGGTGGAGGCAGCACCGGGCAATCAAAGAGCCCGCCAGGCGGGCATGTGTTTCACGCTAGGACATCGCCCGGCCGTTATCAAATCGAGATTGAAGCAGGCGTGTTGGCTGTGGCGCCAAGCACGTCGATGCTGTGCCTAACACCCGGTGCAAGCTTTCGCGCAGGCGCGAAAGCGGGACGGGCACTATCCTGACCGGATGGACAACTTTCCCGGTGGCAGCACCATGCCCGAAACCGAAACGGAACTCGCGGAATCCGCGGTCCCTGCCAAGCCCCTTCCGGTGGCCGAACTGCACCTGCACATCGAGGGCACGCTGCAGCCCGAGCTCATCTTTGCCCTGGCCGAACGCAACGGCATTTCCCTGCCCTACTCCGGACTGGATGAGCTGCGCCAGAAGTACGAGTTCACCGACCTGCAGTCCTTCCTGGACCTCTACTACGCCAACATGGCGGTGCTCCAAACCGAGCAGGACTTTGCGGACATGACGCGCGCCTACCTGGAGCGCGCCGCTGCCGCGGGCGTCCGGCACGCCGAAATCATGATGGACCCGCAGGCGCACCTCTCGCGCGGCATCCCCCTGGAGGCATGCGTCAACGGCGTGGCCTCGGTGCTGGCAACCTCCGAGGAGGAGTACGGGATCTCCACCATGCTCATCGCGGCCTTCCTGCGCGACCTGCCGGAGGACTCGGCACTGGAGGTCCTGGGCCAGCTGTTGGCCATGAACGCACCCATCGGTGCCATCGGCCTGGACTCGGCCGAAGTGGGAAACCCGCCGTCCAAGTTCGAGCGGCTGTACGCGAAGGCGCGTGAAGCGGGCCTGCGGTTGACGGCGCACGCGGGGGAGGAGGGCCCGGCGTCGTACATCACCGAAGCCCTGGACCTCCTGGGTGTGGAACGGATCGATCACGGCATCCGCTGCATGGACGACCCCGACCTCGTAGAGCGCCTCGTGGACGAGCGTATTCCCCTGACCGTTTGCCCCTTGTCCAACGTCCGGCTCCGCGCCGTTGACACCCTGGCGGACCATCCGTTGCCGGCCATGCTCGCGGCGGGACTCAATGTTTCGGTCAACTCGGACGATCCCGCCTACTTCGGCGGCTACGTGGGTGACAACTTCGCGCAGCTGACCGCCGTGTTCGACCTCTCCGATTTTGACAAGGCGCGGTTGGCAGCGAACTCGATCCACTCCTCCTTTGCTTCCGACGAGCGCAAGGCGGAACTGCTGGCCGAACTTAACGGCAGGGAGCTGTCCGACTGACGGCTGCTGTGTCGGGCGCAACAGCCGGGCTTTCTGCCCGGTAAACTAGGTGCCGCAGGCGTGTCTGGGGAGTGCAAGGCAGCACCCATGTCGGCGCTTCAGGGTTATGCAGCCAGCTCTTACCCGAGACCTCCGCCTCACTTGCGGCACCATCCGCTTCACAGACGGTCACGACACGCAGAGTTAACCAATTAAAGTCGCGCGATTTAATGGGTAGTTGGCAAGATGCCTAAGACCGATCGCTTTTATATAAGGGGAATCATGGCCAAGTCCACCGCAGAAAACACTTACCTTCGGCTCAAGACCGTGCTGGATGTCCTGACCGAAGGCGTGTGGTCCGGCGATGCACTGAATGCTGGCCAGGTCCTGGCGGAAGCAACCGCCCGCGTGCCGTTCAACGAGCATGAGGCCGAACTCCTCAGTGGCGGCATCCCGCGTGGCCACAAGACCCTCACCTCGGCAACCGCCAAGCTGGTCAAGGCGGGCTGGCTGATCAAGGGCCGCTCGGGCTGGACCATCACCGAGGATGGCATGCGGGCCACCGTTGCCTTCCCGGATGTGGACTCCTTTGCGGCAGCGCTCGACGCCGGCACTCCGGTCCCTGCGGACACTCCCGTTCCCACGGCTCCCGAGGGCTTTGTCCGCCCGGTTTCAGCCGCTGCGGCAACGTTGGAGGTTCCGGCCAAGGAGGAAGCTCCCAAGAAGGCCGCCAAGAAGGCACCGGCGAAGAAGGCAGCTTCCGCTGTGGGCAAGGCAGCCAAGGCACTCGAAGAGGCCGTGGAGCCCGTGGTGAAGGCCGTCCGCAAGGGCAAGTCTGCGGCCAAGGACAAGACCGAGGCTGTTGCTGCCCCTGCCGAAACCTCCCCAGCGGCCGGCGCTGCTGAGCCGTTCGAGGGCCCTGATGTTGAAACCCTGCCGCAGCCCGAGGCTGTGGCCGTCGCCGGTGACTTCAACACCATCCTGGGTGCGCCCGAGGACTGGGCACCGCAGTACGACGAAGCCCAGATGGAGTTCGACTTCCTTGACCAGCTGTGGAAGAAGAGCGCCGAGCTTCCCGCCGGTTACTACACCTTCAAAATTGCCCTCAACCGTTCGTGGGATGAGAACTACGGCGCCTTCGGCACGTTCGACGGCCCCAACCACGAACTGCACCACGCCGGTGGCACCGTAACCATCCGCTACAACCACGCCACCCGCGACATCACCATCAACTAAGCCTCGTGTGCCCAACCGGGCAGCGGTTACTGCCGATTCAAACGGCACCTGCCGCTGCCTGGTTGGGCACGCCGATGTTTCCATAGGAGGCCCGGCATGGGCAGGCACGAACGCACGCAGGACGGCCCAACGCAGGATAGCGTGCGGCTGGACGCCCGCGTGTTCGGCATGGTCCAAGGCGTGGGCTTCCGTTACTGGACGATGGGTACGGCGGAGGACCTTGGATTATCAGGTGAGGTAAAGAACCTCAACGACGGTTCGGTATCCGTGGTTGCCGAGGGTCCCCGGCCACAAGTCCATAAACTGCTGGACTGGCTGAACTCGGGCCGGACTCCCGGCCGGGTGGAGCGGGTGGATGATGCCATCTCCGAAGCCAAGGGGAATTTCCGCGGCTTCCGGGTGGGCTGACTGAACCGGCCTCGCTCCAACAAGGCGGCTCGCTCAACCTTGGTCCCGCCAATTCCGTGCCCTTGCCGAGCGCTCGTCGATGGGCCCATAGGACTCCGATGGCTATTCCCGCGGGCTCAGGCCGATGAACGCTCCCAGCTCCTCCACGGCCGCAGGCTTGTGCGGCATGTAGCTGGTGAGCTCCGGGGACCGGACGATGACTGCCCGCCACTGGCCACGGGATACAGCCACGTTCATGCGGTTCCGGTTCAGCAGGAATTCTGCGCCCCGAGGTGCCTCGGCCACCGCCGAGCAGGCCATCGAAACCAACACCACGGGTGCCTCTTGACCCTGGAACTTGTCCACGGTGCCCACCCGAACCTCCGGCAGTGCGGCCTCTGCCAGGTGCCTTCGGATTAGGTGAACCTGGGCGTTGTAAGCGGCCACCACAAGCAGGTTCTGCTGCTCCAGGGGGCGGGCCTCGCTGCCGGCACCGGCAGTCCACTTGAGGCCGAGATGGCGTTGGACCTGCCGCACCACTTCGTCGGCCTCTTCCTTGGACGCCGTGGTGTTGCCGGTGTGGTTGACGAAGACGGTCTCCACCCCCGGTGCCATCCCCTCCAGTTCGCGGTGGGCCGCGGCCGGAGCCGACTTCAGCTTTCCCTCGTAGCTGAGGATGGACACGGCGCGGCACAGCTCCGGGTGCATGCGCCAGCTGTCGGCGAGGAAGTAGCCCAGGGCCGCGGGAAGGGTGGCGTGCCCGGCGGCGAGCCAGCCGAGGGCGGACTCATCCACGGGTTCGGGGTGGGCTCCTTGGGAAACCTGCGGGAGCTGCTGGGGGTCACCCAGCAGGAGCAGTCGATTACCCGCGCGGCTGACCGCAAGTGTGTTGGCCAACGAGAACTGGCCGGCCTCATCAATGACCAGGAGATCGAGCGAGCCGGCGGGGACCTCCTTGCCGGTCATGGTCCATGCGGTGCCACCCACCAAACATCCGCCAGGTGACGACAGCAGGCGGGCTACGTCGCCTTCGGAGGTGAGCGTCCAGGGAACATCGTGGGGGGACACCAGTTTCTTGGCCACCACGTGAGGATCCACTCCGCCGGTCTCGATGGAGCGGCACAGAAGGTTTTCCACGACGTTGTGGGACTGGGCAACGACGCCGATCTTCCAGCCTTCAGCGATGAGCCTGCCGATCACATGGGCCCCGACGAAGGTCTTGCCCGTCCCCGGCGGCCCCTGTACCGCCAGGTAGGAGTTGTCCAGGTCCCGCAGGGATTCAGTAATGGCCCCCGCGTAATCGGCCGCACCATCACTGCCATGCAGTACGTCGGCCGGTCCCTTGAGGGAGCGGAACCGCGGCGGGAGCTTGCGCAGGATATCCAGTCCCGGCTGCGCGGGGAGGGACGGGACTGAGGAGCCGACGGCGCGCGCAATTTCCGCGATGGCGGCCTCGATGTTGTCCGTGGCGATGGGTTTGTCCTCGGTGAGGGCCACTGGAAGGTGCGCGTAGGCAGCAACTTTTCCGGTCTCACGCTCGGCGATGGTGATCAGGGCGTGCCCGGGATTGTCGGGCGCGGCCTCCAGCTCATGGATCCTGGTTCCGAAGGTGTAGGCCCTGGTGCCGGGAAGCGCATCGGGGGCAAGCATTCCGTCGGGCCCCGGCGGGTCGTACAGCCGGCACCAGTTGGAGTCGGCGCGGAAATCAGAGCCCTCGGTCATGGTGCCGCGCAGCTTCAGAAGCCGGGTGCGCATCCGTTCCCTTGGCTTTGCCAGGGCCCAGTCCGAAACGACTTCGGCAGAATCAACCACGAAGACGTTCCGTTGGTCGGACCAGTTATCCATCGGTGCCTCGACCCGGTCGAAGTGCTGCCACCAGAACTGCTTGCGTTCGCGCCGGTGGTACCCCGTGGCGGCGGCCACCATGGCAATGGCACGTTCGTCATTAGTCCAGGGGCGATTGTCCGGCAGGGCAGCCAGGTATGCACGCAGCTTGCCCTCCTCCGGTGTCTCCTCAACCGGCGTAGCGTCACCCTCCGCATTACCGGCAATGCCCGCTAGTTCGGCCGGACCGGCTTCGGGACCACTGGCGCCTGCACCAAGCCCGCCTTTATCCACCGCTCCTGCCGTCCGGCCGCGCTTCAGGGAAGCAGCACCGGCTTCCTCTCCCAGCTGGAGCAGCCAGTCCCGCAGCCGCAGTGTGGAGAGGCAGTCGTACTGGTTGTACTCGGAGATGGAAGCCAGGATGGCGGCCGCATCGTCCTGGCGCCCTTCTTCACGGGCGGCGCAATAGGCGGCGTAGGCAACCACCGAGGCTCCAGCGTCCTTGACGTCCCCCGAGCGCAGGTTGTCTCCCATGTAAAGCGGCTCAAGCTTCTTGATGGAATACGACGCCTCCGAGATCCGGATGGAATGCCGCACCGTGGCGTAGAGGTCCACCAGCAGCCCCTGCCGCAGCCAGTCATCCACCGTCTCCTCGCCGGCCTGGTGGGCGAGGGAAAGGTTCCTTAGCGCAGTCTTTTCGTACGGGGCGTAGTGGTACACGTGCATGTCCGGGTAGGTGGCGCGGCGTTTCTCCACATACTCCAGGAAGTCGAGGAAGGCGCGGCGTTCGCCGGAGCGGGAGTGCGCCCAAAACGGACGGAACACTGGATGGTCTTCAGCCCCCGCTACCGGGGCCTCGATGACGCCAAAGAGGTACTCGATGCCCCAGGCGCCGGTGGCAGGATCCTGCCACAGCGGATCGCCTTCGAAGTCGAAGAAGATGTCGCCGGCGCTTGGTGTCGGAAGGGACCCGATCACATTCTCCTGAAGAACGGTGTAGGAGACCGTGTGCGGTTCACCATCCTTAACGTAGGTGCGGGACCCCGCCGGCTCATCCAGGCCCAGCTGCATCCGGGCCTGGGCGCGGAGCCGGACCACGGAGTTCTTTGCGTCCGCGGCCGGCATGGCCGCCAGTTCATCGACGGTGCTGACGTTGGCTTCGTGAAGTTTCCGCCGCTGGACAACGGACATGCCTGCCACCATCAGCAGGTCCCTGTGCAGCTTGACCTGCTCGGCGCAGTAGTCGCAGCGTCCGCAGTGCACGATGCCGGGCTGCTGCCACTGCACCGGGGTATCGCCCGCGCGGTGGTCTGAGGTGAGCTGGCGGAAGCGCCGGCGCCGCTCCCGGAACAGCGGCAGCAGGTCGGGCAGTGAGTGGCTGCTGCGCAGCCAGTCGTCGCCCACCCGGGTGCCCAGGACGAGGGTGACCACCGGCGACGGTTCCAGCCCCATGCCCAGGAGTTGGTCGCCGTACGCGGCAAGCTGAAGGAGGGCCCCTGCCTTGGCGTGCCGGGCGAGTTTGGTGTCCCAGACCTCGTACCGCCCAGGGTTTCCCGTTCCGGCGGCCTCGTTGACCAGGAAGTCTGCGTAGCCCAGGAATTCGCCGTCGAAGAAGGTGGCCTGGAACACCACGTCCGCACCGGACCGGAGCGCCAGTTCGGTTTCCGCGTGCTTTGCCTGCAGCTCGCCGCGGAGGTTTTCGCCGCGCTCCAGCGAGTAGACGCCCGAGCCCCGGCTGGCGTCCCACTCGCCGTACTTCGCCACCAGGCTGGCAAGCACCGTCTGCTCGTGCCGGTCGCCCAGCTCACCCGCGCGCTTTTGCATCTCGTCAACGGCGAACTCTGCCTTGGGGGCACGGCCCAGCTTTTCGTCCAGGATCCGGAGCGTGCGGTACTCACACTCGGAGGCAGCCACCAGGTCACTGGCCGAAAAGACCAGGTCCGGTGGCGAACCGGAGTCAGTTTCAACACCGGCAGCGTGGAGCAGAAACACGGGGCCTCCCCAATGACAGCCGGACCCGGAGACGGTTTCCGTGGCCCTGTTTTCGTGGCTGGAACAAACGTAGCAAGAGGGACTGACAAAGACCGGGCAGGCCCTCAACAACAACGGACCCGGGCGTGAACGCCAGGCCCGTCTTGGCAAAAGCCGGCAGGTCAGCTTTCAGCTGCGGCTGCCCGGACCTGGGCCTTGTCATGTTCCGCGTGGGCCTTGCGGATCAAGTCCATGAACTCGGTCTCGTTGCGGACCAGGCGCTTGTACTTTTCCGGGAGCTTGCGGATCTGGGTCTCCTCCCGGCACATCCTGGCGAAGATCTTGTCGCGTTCGGCCATGTCTGTTTCGTAATTGAGGTCCAGGTATTCGGTGGCGTGCCGCCTGGCCCCGGACACGGCGTTCTTGGCCTTGCCCTTGGGGCTGAAGATGGACGCGAGGATGGTCACCACCAGGACACCCAGGATGACGCCCAGGGAGACTCCGGTGCTGACTTCCACCACGTTGACGTGTTCGCCGTCGTTGATGAACGGGAGGGTGTTTTCGTGCAGGGCGTGCAGGATGAGCTTCACGCCAATAAAGCCGAGGATGACCGCCAGCCCGTAGGAGAGGAAGATCAGCCGGTCCAGCAGGCCGTCGATCAGGAAGAACAGTTGGCGCAGGCCCATCAGCGAGAACGCAGTGGCGGTGAAGACGACGAACACGTTCTGGGTGAGGCCGAAGATCGCCGGAATGGAGTCCAGGGCGAACAGGATGTCCGTGCCGCCGATGGCCACCATCACCAAGAGCATCGGAGTCAGGACCCGCTTGCCGTTCTCCACAGTGAAGAGCTTGTCGCCGTCGTAGTGCTGCGACGCCGGCAGGAACTTCCGGGCGAGCCGGACCACCAGGCCTTCGGAGTCGTCGTCGTCGTGGCTGTCCGGCTTGAGCAGGTTGCCCGCAGTTACCAGCAGGATGAGCCCGAAGATGTAGAACACCCAGGCGAAGCTGTTGATCAGTGCCGCACCCAGGAAGATGAACGCCGTGCGCGCGATCAGGGAGAACACAATGCCGAACAGCAGCACCTTTTGCTGGTCGGCCCGCGGTACTTTGAAGCTGGCCATGATGATGAGGAAAACGAAGAGGTTGTCCACGGACAACGCCTTCTCCGTGACATAGCCGGCAAAGTACTCGGTGCCCATGTCGGGGCCGCCAAACAGCAGTACCCCCAGCCCGAACAGCACGGCAATTCCCACATAGATCGCCGACCAGGTGGCCGATTCCTTGATAGTGGGGGTGTGGGCCTTCCGGACGTGGAAGAAGAAGTCGAAGGCCAGCAGCCCCACGATTCCCGCAATGGTCAGGGTCCAGGCAAACGCAGGTACTTCCACGCGGGGGGCCTTTCGTTGGAGGGTCCCCCCAGCCTACCTAAGCGGGCTTCAGGAGTTGGTTTTCCACGACGGCGGACCGGGACAGGGTCTTGTACCCTTCCTGCTCGAAGAGCACGGTGATCACATCGTCCTCGTGCCGCATGACCAGGCCTGGCCCCCATTCCTTGTGGACCACTGCTGACTGGAGCGGGAACGGCTCATCGCCGGCACCGGAAGCCGGTGCGCCGCCGTCGGACGCTGCACCCTGCTGTTTCCTGCCGGCCTTCTTGTTCGCCTGCTTCTTGTCCGGCTTGCCTTCCTTCGCTGCGTCAACGGGAGCGGCGGCAGCGGCAGCGCAGCCGTCACAGTTGCCGCAGGGCTCGGGCAGGTCCTCGCCGAAGTAGCCCAGCAGGAACTGCCGGCGGCAGCCGTCCGTCTCCGCGTACGCGCGCATCATGGTGAGGCGGGACTGGTCCACCCGCTGGCGGGCTTCGGCGAGTTCGACGGCGTCACTTACCAAGGTGGGCAGCTTGGCTTTGGACGTCAGCCGGACGCCGCGCTTGCCAACAGCCACCGCACCGATCTCCTCCAGCTGGTTCACCAGGCCCGTGACGCGGCGGGGCTTGAACCCCGTCAGCTCCGCGAGGGAGGACTTTGGCGTGGCGGCGTGCGCAGCCTTGAGTGCCTTCAGCACCGCGAGGAGGGAGTCGGGGTCGGGGGAGTGGGTGCCGAAGAATTTGCGCAGCCCCAGGTCCTCAGAGCGGTAGTGCAGGACGGCGGAGGCAGGCTCGCCGTCCCTGCCTGCCCGGCCGATCTCCTGGTAGTAGGAATCCAGCGATTCCGGGATGTCGGCGTGGACCACAAAGCGGACGTTCGGTTTGTCGATACCCATCCCGAAGGCAGTGGTGGCCACCACCACGTCCAGCTTGTCGTCCAGGAACAGCTCGTGGATGTGTTCGCGGTCCCCGGCCGAACGGCCCGCGTGGTAGGCCTCGGCGCGGAGCCCCTCCTTGGCCAGCTTGGCGGCGTACTTCTCCGTGTCCTTGCGGGTGGCGGCGTAAAGGAGCCCCTGTCCTTTCCTGGCCAGGTCCGCAACCTGCTCCAGCACCGCTTTGCGCTTGCCCTTGTCCTCGTGGTGCCGGACAACGTCAAGGCGGATGTTGGGCCTGTCGAAGCCGCGGACCAGGACCAGCGGGTCCTTCATCCCCAGCCTCTCCACGATCTCGTCCCGCACCGGCGGGGAAGCCGTGGCGGTCAGGGCTGCCACGGGCGGGTTACCCAGTTGCTCGCGGACATTGCCCAGGGCAAGGTAGTCCGGGCGGAAGTCATGGCCCCAGGACGAAACACAATGTGCTTCGTCCACCACGAACAGCGAAATGTCCAGGGCCTTGATACGGTCCACAGTTGATTGCTTAGCCAGCTGCTCCGGGGCAAGGAACACGAACACGGCCTTGCCGTCCTCAACGGCGTTCCACGAAGCTTCGACGTCGGCGTCGCTGTGCGAGGAGTTGATTGCCACTGCCGCATCGGTGCCCAGGTCCTGGGACAGCCCGTCCAGCTGGTCTTCCTGTAGGGCAATCAGCGGTGAAACCACGACGGCGGGACGTCCGGTCTGCTGGTGCAGGTGCAGTGCCGCGACCTGGTAGATGGCGGATTTCCCGTAGCCGGTGGGCATCACAGCCAGGACATCGCGGCCGTCCACGAGGGCGGCCATGCCGGTCAATTGGCCGTCCCGGAGGTGGGGGAGGGAGAAGGCTGATTCAGCAAGGGCCCGGAGGGCAGGTTTGTCGGACATGAAACGGGCTCCGCAGGCAAGAAGAGAGAGCGGCCGCTTGCTTCAGCCGTAGCAACCACCCTACGCCAGCCCCGCCCCGCCGTCGTAAATTCCCGCCAGTGGCGCCCTTCCAGTGTGGCCGGCCCGGATCCGCATAACCGTTGCCGGCCTTCAACGGGGATGCGGGTCCGGGCCGCCAGCAGCGGGGTCCTGGATGGTTACGTGTCGATGGTGGACATGTTCGGGTAGCGGGCACCGGCCGTTGCCCCTGCGGGCGCCAGTTGGTCCAGCAACTGGAGGTCCTCCACACCAAGTTCGACGTCCACGGCGCCAAGGTTTTCGCGCAACCGTTCCCGTTTCTTCGTGCCGGGGATCGGGACCACGTGCTCGCCCTGCGCCAGCAGCCAGGCGAGCGCAAGCTGGCCCGGTGTACAGCCCTTCCGGTCGGCCAGCTCCTTGACCCGGTCCACCAGCTCCAGGTTGCGGGTGAAGTTTTCGCCCTGGAAGCGCGGGGAGTGTTTGCGGAAGTCGTCCTCGGCAAAGTCATCCACGCTGCGGATCTGCCCCGTGAGGAAGCCGCGGCCCAACGGGCTGTAGGGGACGAAACCGATGCCGAGCTCCGCGAGCACGGGAAAGACCTTGGTCTCCGGCTCACGCTCCCACAGTGAATACTCGGTTTGCAGTGCCGTGATGGGGTGCACCGCGTGGGCCCGGCGGATGGTCTCTGCCGACGCTTCGGACAAGCCCAGGTGCCGGACCTTTCCGGCCTGGACCAGTTCCGCCATGGCGCCCACCGTGTCCTCGATGGGAACGGTCTTGTCCACCCGGTGCTGGTAGTAGAGGTCGATGTGGTCCACCCCCAGCCGCTGGAGGCTGGCATCGCATGCTGCCCGGACGTATTCGGGGCGGCCGTTGATGCCCACCCACGAGCCGTCCTCGCGGCGCTCATTGCCGAATTTGGTGGCCAGCACAACACTTTCGCGGCGCCCGGCGATGGCACGGCCCACCAGCTTTTCGTTGGTGAAGGGGCCGTACATGTCGGCGGTGTCCAGCAGCGACCCGCCGGCGTCCAGGAACTCGTGGATGGTGGCGATCGATTCCTGCTCGTCGCCGTCGCCGTAGAACTCGCTCATGCCCATGCAGCCAAGGCCCAGGGCGGAAACTGTCAGTTGTCCAATGGTGCGTGTTTTCATGCCGTTCTCCTCAAGGTGGAACTTGCTTGGGAACCGGCCAGCCGGCGTTCTTGGAGGCCGGTTGGTGCAGCGAAGGCCACTATAGGCACTTCCCCTGTGAATACTCCGGTAAACAAGAGGCTTCCTACCCCTAGACCGGTTAGGGGGCCGTGCCTAGACTGGGCGAATCCCCACCCGGGAACCGGTATCTGACCACGCCAAAGATCAGTAAGCACCAACGGGCCAGGGCTGTTTCCCCGAGGGGTGTCCCACCTACCCAGATCATGGCCGTCCCACCGGACGCCTGACTATAGGAGTGATAGATGACAGGGAACAAAGCCGTTGCCTACAAAGAAGCGGGCAAGGTAGAAGTAATCGACATTGACTACCCAACGTTCGAGCTCAAGGACGGGCCAGGGGTCAACCCCGCGAACGTGGGACGCCCGGTGAACCACGGGGTGATCCTGAAGACGGTGGCCACCAACATCTGCGGCTCGGACCAGCACATGGTCCGCGGCCGCACCACGGCCCCGCCGAATCTGGTGCTCGGCCATGAAATCACTGGCGAAGTGGTGGAAGTGGGCCGGGACGTCGAGTTCATCAAGGTGGGCGACCTCTGCTCGGTGCCGTTCAACATCGCCTGCGGCCGCTGCCGGAACTGCAAGGAACGCAAAACCGGTATCTGCCTGAACGTGAACCCGGACCGCCCGGGCAGCGCCTACGGCTACGTGGACATGGGCGGCTGGGTGGGCGGCCAGGCCAACTACGTCCTGGTGCCCTACGCGGACTGGAACCTGCTGAAGTTCCCGGACAAGGACCGTGCCATGGAGAAAATCATGGACCTGGCCATGCTCTCGGACATCTTCCCCACCGGGTTCCATGGCGCAACCACGGCCGGGGTGGGCGTTGGCTCCACCGTGTACATCGCCGGCGCTGGTCCAGTGGGCCTCGCAGCGGCCACCAGCGCACACCTGCTGGGCGCCGCCGTCGTGATTGTGGGCGACATGAACGAGGGCCGGCTGGCACAGGCGCGCAGCTTCGGCTGCGAAACCGTGGACCTCACCCAGGGCGAGCCGAAGGACCAGATCGAGCAGATCCTGGGCGTGCCGGAAGTCGACTGCGCCGTTGACGCGGTGGGCTTCGAAGCCCGCGGCCATGGCAAGGGCGCGCAGGAAGCACCTGCAACCGTGCTGAACACCCTGATGGACATCACGGCGGCGGGCGGTGCGCTGGGCATTCCCGGCCTGTACGTCACGGGCGATCCGGGCGGCATCGACGAGGCAGCCAAGAAGGGCTCCCTGAGCCTGAGCCTCGGCACCGGCTGGGCGAAGTCGCTGAGCTTCACCACGGGCCAGTGCCCGGTGATGAAGTACAACCGTCAGCTGATGATGGCCATCCTGAATGACAAGGTCAACATCGCCAAGAACGTCAACGCGAAGGCGATCCCGCTGGAGGATGCACCCAGGGGCTACGCAGAGTTCGACGCCGGCGCAGCCACCAAGTACGTCCTCAATCCGAACGGCTACTTGAGCTGATCCGGCGGTAGTGCCTTCAGGGAACCACCGCTTGCGGAAATAGGCGCTGCCCGTGCAGGGTTAGGCTTTGCACGGGCAGCACCACCCGCAAACAAAGGAGTTCCCTTGAGCGACATCACCATCCGCCACAGCCCCGAGCGCGAGCGCTTCGAGCTCCTGGACGCCGGCAACGTCATTGGCAAGGCGGCGTACAAGGAGTACGACGGCGGGGAGTCGCCGCAGCGGATTTTCTACCACACGGTGGTCAACGAGGAATACGGCGGGCAGGGACTGGCCGGCCGCCTGGCCACGGCTGCCCTGGACAGCACCGTGGAGTCGGGCATCGCCGTCGTTCCCGTGTGCCCGTTCATCAAGAAGTTCCTGGCCAAGCACCCTGAATACCTGGGCAGCGTGGCTGCAGTTACCCCGCCGCACCTGGAGTTCCTGGAGACAGCGCTCGCTGCCCGCACCCGCGGATAGCCGGATTTCGACGCGCAAAGCCGCAAGCGACGCGCATCTTCCCCCGCGCACCCACAATTTGGTGCGCGCAGAGTAACTGGCGCGTCGACATCGATTTCGCCCGTCGCTGAGGATTCCTCTGGGTCTCAGCAAGGTGGCGCGGAACACCTGCAGGCCTTCAGGAAGCTCCCAACCTCCGGTGATTTAATCGGCAACGTCAGCGCGCTCATGGCCGCGCTGACGTTGTTTGTATTTATCGAGGCGGGACAGGAGCCCTTGTATGTCCGAGCACCCCTTGGTGCCCACACCAGGCCGCGATGCTCCGCCGCCCGCACCGCGCAAACCCGGTCCCGGCAAGCCCGGTTCCAGCAAGGCCCAGGGCAACCGACGGCTGCTGATCCTGGCGCTCATCGTGGTCCTGGTGATCGTCGGCACCATCACCCTGGCGGTGGTCCGGTCGGAACCGCGGTCGGGTGCAGTGCTCCCCACCCCGCCGGCCGTGCCCGCGGCGCCGGTGGCGGCAGCCCCGCCCTCGTTGCAGGACAGCGTGGACAACATCCTCAGTGAAGCGGACGAATACAGGATCGGGCTGGCGCTCGCCGACGTGTCCGGCGGCGCAGAACGGACATTCGGGGATCAAAGCACCTTCACGGCAGCCAGCACGGCGAAGATCCTGACCGCCGCCGCCTTTTACCACCTGGTGGAGGAAGGGCAGGCCAGCCTGGACGCACCCATGGGCGACTACGACGCCGCTTTCCAGCTCAAGGCCATGGTCAATGACAGCAACAACGATTCCTGGCTGCTGCTGATGGACGCCGTGGGTTACCCGCAGCTGATCGCCTACGCGGACTCCATCGGTGTCACGTATGACCCCGAACAAAACCTCCTCACCGCCGCGGACATGGCGTTGATCCTGAAGAAGCTGTACGCGGGGGAGCTGCTGGACAAGGACAACACGGACCAGTTGCTGAGCTACATGCAGGACACCAATGACGAAGACCTCATTCCCGCTGGTTCACGGGCGGGAGTGGACGTCCACCACAAGTACGGGGAGGTGTCCGGCGAACTGCATGACGCAGCCCTGCTCAGTTACGGCGGGTCCACATTCGCGCTGGTGATCTACACGGAGAACCCGGACGGCGTGGCGGATGAGGACCAGGCGGAGGTCATCCGCGACCTGACCCGGGCGGTGGAGGACGCGCTGTTCCCGGTGGGCCTGGCCGGCAAGTAGCGAACGCCACACCGCGCCGGGAGGCCGCCGAGTCGTCCCCGGCGGGCGCTGTGGGCCAGACTGTTACCGTGAGCAACAAACCCCGGACTGCCCTGGCCGTCGCCGGCCTCAGCCTGGGTACGGCACTGAACCCGCTCAATTCGTCCATGATCGCTGTCGCCCTGGTGGTGCTGCGCGCGGACTTCGGGCTCGACGTTGCTGCCGTTACCTGGGTTATTACCTCCTTCTACCTGGCCTCCGCCGCCGGCCAGCCGGTCATGGGCAGGCTGGCAGACCGGTTCGGCCCGCGCCGGATGTTCATGCTGGGCATGGCGCTGGTGGCTATCACGTGTGCCCTGGCTCCGCTGGCCCCGAACTTCGCGCTGCTCTGCGTCGCGCGGGCGGTCATGGCGCTGGGCACCGCCACGGCCTATCCCAGCGCCGTGGTGATGGTGGGGGCGCTGGCGCACGAGGCAAAGGTTGATACGGCACGTCCGCTTGGCCGGCTGCAAATGGCCAACACGTCCGCAGCTGCGGTGGGTCCGGTCGTCGGCGGCCTGCTGGTGGGCTTCGTGGGCTGGGAATCGCTGTTCCTCATCAACGTTCCGCTGGCACTGGCAGCGCTGCTGATTGTGCGGAAGGCCGCGCCACCCGACAAGGTCCGGGAGCACGGCAGCGTGGCAGAGCTGGTGCGGGACTCCGACGTTCCCGGCATCGCTGGCTTCATCGGTGCCCTGCTGCTGGTCATGATGGCCGCACTGAACGTCGCGCCGGACTACCGCTGGCTGATGCTGGCCGCCGGAACCGTCCTCGCGGCGCTGTTTGCCTGGCGGGAGTTGCGCTTTGCCAAGCCGTTCCTGGACCTGCGGCTGCTGGGACGGAACCGGCCTTTGATGCTGATTTACCTCGCCTTCGCCGTGTTCAGCAGCGTCTACTACTTTGTCTTCTTCGGACTGCCCCAGCTGCTGCAGGAAGCCGGCGGCTACGATCCCGGCGTCGTGGGCCTGCTGATGCTGCCGCTGGCGGGCATGTCCGTGATCGCCACCCCGTGGGCCGTCTCCGCGATGGGAAGGTTCGGGGTTCGGCGGGTGCTGCTGGCCGGCGTCGTCCTTTTGACCGTGGTGGCGGCGCTGATGTGGCTGCTGACCGGGACACTGGCGATCCCGTTCGTGGTGGTCCTGACCGCGCTGATGGGCGTGCCCTACGGCACCGTGAGCATCGCCTCCAACCAGGGCATGTTCCTATCCACCCGGCCCCAGGACCGCGGCGTCGCTGCCGGCATCTACCAGACCTGCCGCTACGTGGGCGCGATTACCGCCACGGTGATGATCGGCGTGTTCGCCGCCGGCGGGGTGCACCAGGAGAGTTGGATGCGAATGGTGCTGGCCATGCTGGTGCTCTGCGCCCTGACGTTCGGGATCTCCGTGTTCTGGCGGCAGCAGAAGGCGTAGCCCCATCCCTGGGAAGGGGCCGGGGCCCCTAGGAAGCGCCCGGGGGAGGGTGCCATGCTGGGCCCATGGGAAACATGATGACTCTTGGCAACGCCGAAACCTCGGTCCAGGCGTACGTCAGTGAACCGGCCGGGACGCCCAAGGGCGGGCTGGTGGTGGTTCACGAAGTGTGGGGCCTGGTGGGGCACACCAGGGACGTGGCAGACCGTTTTGCTGCGGAAGGCTACCTGGCGGTCGCCCCGGACCTGCTGTCCGGAGCCGGGGGTGTGCCGGATCTCAGCGGCGAACTGCAGGAGGCCGCCTTTGATCCCCAACAACGCAGCAACGCCCAGCCGCGCCTGCGCAAGCACATGGCGCCCATCCGTTCCCCTGAGTACGCCAAGCACGCCGTCGCTGCGCTGCACGTGTGTTTCGACCACCTGGAAGGCGTGGCCGGACTGACCGGCCGCGTCGCCGCAACGGGCTTCTGCCTGGGCGGGACGTACACGTTCTCGTTGGCCGTTGCCGAACCCCGGCTGCGCGCCGCCGTCCCCTTCTACGGGCACGCCGAATTCAAGGACGCAGAGCTGCGCGCGATCAATTGCCCCGTCCTGGCCTTTTACGGGCAGCAGGATGCAGCCCTCATGGAGGAGCTGCCCGGGCTGACATCACGGATGCGGGCAGCCGGGGTGGACTTCGAAGCGGTGGTGTACCCCGGCGCCGGCCACGCCTTCTTCAACGACGCCAACAAATACACCTACAACGCGGAAGCCGCCGCCGACTCCTGGACCCGCATGCTCGCTTTCCTGGAGCGGAGCCTGGAGGAGTAGGAGCGGCGGCTGCTTGCGCTGACGCCCGGCCACGAGCCCTACCAGCAGGGTTTGCCGAAACCCGGATCAGTGGCAGTGGTGTGCCTCACGGTCGTATTGGACCTTGTCACCTGTCTGGTGGGAGTCCTCCCGTTCCCAGCACTGCCGGCTACCGTCCGTGGTCTGCTCCCGGTAGTGCTGGCCCCTCTCGATGAGCTGCCCGTCCCGTACGAGTGTGTGCGAGTGCGTCTGGGTCCGGATGGCGGTGAGAACAGTTCCGCCGTTGGTGGCGGTCAGGGTGTCCGTGTAGTTGCTGGCGGACGAGGTGGACTGGATGCCGCTGCGGGTCGAAACCTGGTGGGTGAGCGCGGTCCCAGTGCGGCAGTCCTGGTAGCTGCCGTAGACCGTGCACTCGTTGAACTTGGTGACGTCCGCGCCGTTGCTGCCCGCGGCCTGCGCGGGGGCTGCGAAGGCCGCAGCGCCAAGGGCCAGGGCGGCGCCGATGAGGGTGGTACGTTTCGTGAACATGGCCATGTGTCCTGCCGGGGTAAGGGAGCACGTGCCCTGTGCCCCGATGGTGCAGCGGAAACAGGCCCCCAGCCGCTCCTGGCCCCAACGGCCAGCCGCCCCTTAACTGTGGGTGCCGCCCGCTCCCGGCCGTAGGGCCATTGGTCCCATGAGGGAGCCGGTGCGGCTTAGGAGCGGCGGAGCCACCCCGGGCCGCTGGGAGCAAAAACCTTTGGGCCGCCGTCGTACTCCTTTCAACCAGTCAGCCGGACTGGTTTGGGGTTGGCGTGACGCGGACCCGGGCTATCCGCAGCCGGTCCATGCTGAGGACCGTCAGGACGTAGCCGGGGATCTGGACCCTGTCGCCTGCAGTGGGGAGGCGGCCCAGTCGGTCCATCATGAACCCGGCCACTGTCTCGTAGTGGCCCTCCGGCAGGGCAATGCCGGACGCCGCGGTGAACTCCTGGAGGATCAGGCCCCCGTCCACGTCGATGGTGCCGTTGGCCATGCTGACGCGGTCCTCATGCTCTGCGCCGGTGTCGTACTCGTCGTAAATTTCGCCGACCAGTTCCTCCACCAGGTCTTCGAGCGTCACCACGCCGTCCGTGCCGCCGTATTCGTCCACCACCAGCACGATGTGCTGGTTCGTCCTGCGCATCCGGGACAGCGACGGCAGTACCCGGTTGGTCCCCGGCATGGCAAGGATCTCCCGGACGATGTCGCGCACCGGCGCCTGGTCCTGCACTTCGCCGCCCGGCATCAAATCGCGGATGTGCACAAAGCCCAGGACGTCGTCGGGACTGCTGCCAATGACCGGGAATCGGGAATAGGGGCCGTCGCGGACCATTTTGCGGGCATCGGCGATGGTCATGGCGCCGTCGATGAAGATGACCTCCGTGCGGGGACGCATCACCTCCTGCAGGGTGCGGTCTCCGGCACCGAACACGTCGGCCAGGATGCGCCGGCTGCTCTCTTCGAGCATTTCGTTCTCGGCCACCATGTCCCACAGTTCCTCGGAAGTGATGCCCGGCCGCTTGGCGCGTGGGTCCCCGCCGAAGAGCCGGACGGCGGCGTCGGTGGAGACGGACAGGAGCCAGATGGCGGGCCGCATGATCCTTGAAAGGCTGATGAGCGGCGGGGCCAGGACCCTGGTGAAGGCGACGGGGCTTTGCAGCGCCAGCCGTTTGGGCGCCAGTTCGCCCAGCACCAGGGACAGGTAGGCCACCAGCAGGGTCATGCCGATGAAGGACACGGGCCCGGCCGCCGCACCCAGTCCCAGGGCTTCCAGGAGGGGGACGACGCCGGGTGCGATCGCCGAGGCGCCGTAGGCTGCCGAGAAGAACCCGGACAGGGTCACCCCGATCTGGACCGTGGAGAGGAACCGGTTGGGGTTGCGGGCCAGGGCTGCTGTCCGGGCCCCGGTGTCGCCCGACTTTTCGATGCGGCGCACCTGGCTTTCGCGCAGGGACACCAGGGCCATCTCCGCCGCGGCGAATACCCCGCCCAGCAACACGAAACCGAGAACCAACGCGATATTGACCAGGGCACCGCTGTCCATGACACGACCTTACCGAGCTACGGGCCCGGTGGCGCGTGCCTGTTGCCGTGCTGCTCAGGAAACGGCAGGGCGGGGCCGAAGCCGAAGTGCCTGCATCCCTCCGTCCACTGCCAGGTCAACTCCGGTGGTGGACCCGGAGAGCGGGCTGGCAAGGTAGACCACAGCTCCCGCGACTTCCTCCGGGGAGACCAGCCGGCCGTGCGGCTGGCGTGCTTCCAGCGCCGCCCGTTCCGCGGCGGGATCCGGTGCGCTGGCGAGGAGCCGTCCGATCCACGGAGTGTCCGCAGTCCCCGGGTTCACGCAGTTGACCCGGATGCCCTCCTGCAGGTGGTCGGCGGCCATGGCCAGGGTGAGTGACAACACGGCCCCCTTGGTTGCGCTGTAGAGGGCCCGCTGGGGGAGCCCGGCGGTGGCTGCAACAGAGCAGGTGTTGACGATCGCCGCGTGGCTGGACCGGCGCAGGTGCGGCAGGGCAGCCCTTGACACGCGGGCCATGCCCAGCACGTTAATGTCGAACACCCGGTGCCACTCGTCGTCGTCGTTGTCCTCGATGGTGCCCTGGGCACCCACCCCGGCATTGTTGGCCACGACGTCGATCCCGCCAAGCTGCTCCGCAGCCTCTTCGATGGCCCGGCGGACGGAGGCGTCGTCGGAGACGTCGCAGTGGATGGCTTTGACTCCCGCCGGTGCGTGGTCAGGGTTAAGGTCCAGTACCGCGACCTCAGCCCCGCGCTCCTGGAGCAGTTTGGCTGTGGCGGCCCCGATCCCCGACGCTCCGCCGGTGACGATTGCCTTGATTCCCGCAAACTCCATTGTTTGGTCCTTTCGTGATTAGCCTTGGAAGAATTCCTGGCGCTGGCGGCCCAGTCCAGCCACTTCAAGTTCGACGACGTCCCCAGCCTTTAAGTAAGGGAAACGTCCGGACAGGGCCACTCCCTCCGGGGTGCCGGTGCAGATGAGGTCCCCCGGCTCCAGGACCAGGAACTGGCTGAGGTCATAGATCACCTGCTCCACGCCGAAGATCAGGTCGCGGGTGGAGGAGTCCTGGCGGATTTCGCCGTTCACCCAGCTGCGAAGCCGCAGGTCGCGGGCATCCACCTCGTCGGGGGTCACCAGGTAAGGGCCCGTGGGGCAAAAACCCGCGCAGCTCTTTCCCTTGGACCACTGCCCGCCGGATACCTCCAGCTGGAACGTCCGCTCCGACAGGTCGTTGACGGTGACGAAGCCCGCGATGTAGTCGAGGGCCTGGGAGGGGGAGTCCAGGTAGGAGGCGCGCCGCCCGATGACCACGCCAAGTTCCACTTCCCAGTCGGTCTTGGTGGAACCGCGTGGAATGGCCACCGCATCGAACGGCCCGGCCACGGTGTTGGGGGCCTTGTGGAAGATGATGGGGACCGAAGGGGGTGCGGAGCCGGACTCCGCGGCGTGGGCTGCGTAGTTCATGCCCACACAGATCACCGAGGACGGCCTGGCGATCGGGGCACCGATCCGGGCTCCGTCAACGGCGAGTTCCGCCAGTTCACCGGCGGCCAGTGCTGCTGCCGCCCGTCCTGGCCCATCGGATTCCCAGAAGTCGGCGTCGATGTCGCGCGTCACGCGCTCCAGGGAGTAGTACTTCTTGTCGTGGAGCACGGCAGGGGTTTCCTTGCCGGTGGCACCTATGCGCGCAAATTGCATTCGTTTCTTCTTTTCTCGGTAGTACGTGATTGTGCTTTCAGGCGATCAGTCCGCGCTCGCGCAGGTCAGCCCACAACTCTGTCGGGACGCTTTGGGCGGCGAGGTCCAGGTTTTGCTTCACCTGCGCCGGCGTCCGCATGCCAAGGACGACGCTTGTCACGGCGGGGTGCTGGTACGGGTAGTGGAGGGCGGCCGCCGGCAGGGTGGTCCCGTGCGATTCGCAGATGTCCGCCAGCAGGTTCGCCCTGTCCAGCAGTTCCTGCGGGGCAGGTGCGTAGTTGTAGGTGGCGTTGGCGGCTGGGCGTTCCTTGGACAGCAGCCCGGAATTGAAGACGCCGACATTCACCACGCCGACGCCGCGTTCCACGCACGCCGGGAGCAGGTCCCGTGCCGCGCCTTGCTCCAGCAGTGTGTACCTTCCGGCAAGCATGATCACGTCGATGTCCGTCTCGGTGACGAACCGGTGGAGCATTTCGGACTGGTTCATGCCGGCACCCCAGGCGCCGATCACCCCTTCGTCGCGGAGCGCGGACAGGGCCGGGGCCGCGCCTTCGACGGCCTCGGTCCAGTAGTCGTCCGGGTCATGGATGTAGACGATGTCGATCCGGTCGGTGCCCAGCCGTTGCAGGCTCTCCTCTATGGAGCGCAGCACTCCGTCCCGTGAGTAATCGCGGACCCGGTGGACATTGTCAGGCACGTCGAAGCCCTCCGTGTCCTTGCCTCGGGGCGACGGGTTGGGCCGCAGCAGCCGCCCAATCTTCGTGCTGAGCACATAGCTGTCGCGGTCCTTCCCTGCCAGCGCGGCACCCAGGCGCCGTTCGGAAAGTCCCAGCCCGTAGTGCGGCGCGGTGTCGAAATAGCGCACCCCGCCCTCCCAAGCCGCAGTGACGGCGTCGACCGCTTCCTGTTCGGGTACCTCCCGGTAGAGATTGCCGATCGGTGCCCCGCCGAAGCCGAGCACCGGCAGCTGGACGTCAGTACCGGGAATGGTGCGGGTTTCTGCTTGCATGTCAGTCCTTCTCCTCTTGTGGGCTTGCCTGTTCTGCTGCCGTTTCCAGCCCGTAGACGCGGACTGCGGTTTCCTGCGCAACCTTGCTGCGTTCGCCCTCCGACGCGCCCGCCATCGCGTGCTCCACAGTGGTGATCCAGTCAAGGTAAGCACCGGGGTGTGACAGGGAGACAGGGAAGTCGCTGCCGACCATGCAGCGCTCCGCCCCGAAGAGAGCCAGCGTTTCCTGGATGTACGGCAGTGCCTGGGGAGCCAGGGCACGCTCCGGGTCAGCTTCTGCGCCGGCACCGGAGATTTTGACGACGACGTTGCCGCACCGGGCCAGCTCCTGCATGCCGCTGCGCCAGGCGGTGAGCTCTCCGCTGGCAATGGGCGGCTTGCCCATGTGGTCCAGCACGATCGCGAGGCCGGGCACGCGGCGGGCGAATTCGGCCAGCGCTGCAAGCTGCCACCAGCGGACACACGCGTCGAAAACCAGCCCGGCGCCGGCAACCTGCCGTGCTCCCGCCAAGGTGTCAGGGTGCAGCATAAAGGGTTCGTCCCGGTCCTGGAACAGCTGCCGCACGCCGCGGACCAGGGGCCGTTCCAGAAGTTGGCCAAGGTCCTTCTCCACGGCTTCGCCCTTGCTGATGGGGGCAAACGCCACGATCCCGGCCAGCTGGGGCCAGTCCGTCCGAAGGCCCGACACCCAGTCCACTTCCTTCAGTGCCTGGTCATCACGGCAGTCGGCCTGCACGAAGACGGCGCCCCGCGTGTTGTAACCGTCGTACGGAAGATCCGTCGGCAGGAAAGGCTTGTTCAGGGCCGGAGCCTCGGCCAGCCAGGCGTAGTCCAGCACGGCCGGATCCCAGACGTGGACGTGTGAGTCAACCACCTGCAGTGAAGGCACCTTCATCAGGCCGTGCCGTCGGGCCGCACGCCGATGGTGAGCAGCAGATTGGCGTAGTGCCGGGTGTCGCCGCTGGCAATGACGACGGCGACGTTGGGCGAGCGTGCGGCGTCATAGAACTCGAAGCGCTGATGGGACGTGATGGGGACTTCCGTGCCCAACGTCCGTTCGTAGCCCTTGACGGCCTCCGTCCAGTTTCCGTCCGGCGGGGTCATCACTGCCGCGGCCTCCAGGGGGACGGCGTCGACCAGGACTTCGAGGATCTGGTCAATCGTCAGCAGGCCGGGCCGCAGGTTCAGGGCAATGCGACGGGCCGATGCGGGTGCTCCGGTGTTGTGCGGGTAGTTGGCGTCGGCAACAAGGATCTGCGAGCCGTGACCGGATTCCGCGAGCGCGGCCAGCAGTCCCGGATGGGTCAGGGTGTAGTTGATCATGCCTGCGCCCCAAGCCGTGCACTCGCGAAGGCAACCTGGCCGGGTTGGTTGCCCGCCCGCCAGGCCTGTTCCGCCTGGCCGCTGTGGGTTCCTGCCCAGTAGCTGCCATAGGGAAAGGCATATTCCTGCAGCGTCTCCTGCTTGAGTTCGGCCGAATATCCAGGATTTGCCGGCATCACGTAGGCGCCGTCCTTGATGATGCACGGGTCCACGAAATGCTCATGCAGATGATCGACGAACTCGGTCACCCGCCCCGTCAGGTCACCTGACACCGCGATGAAGTCGAAGATTGAGAGGTGCTGGACCAGCTCACACAGACCCACCCCGCCGGCGTGCGGGCACACCGGAATGCCGAACTTGGCCGCCATCAGCTGGACTGCGAGTACTTCGTTTACACTGGCGAGCCGACAGGCATCGAGCTGGCAGTAGTCAATCGCGCCGGCCTGGAAGAGCTGCTTGAAGAGCACGCGGTTCATGCCGTGTTCGCCCGTGGCCACTCCGATGGGCTGTACAGCCCTGCGGATCTCGGCGTGCCCCAGGACATCATCGGGACTGGTTGGCTCCTCGATCCACAGGGGGCTGAATTCGGCCAGTTGTTTCACCCAGTCGATAGCCTGCGGAACATCCCACACCTGGTTCGCATCGATCATCAGGTTGGCGTCGGGACCGATCACCTCCCGTGCAATTGCGAGGCGGCGGATGTCATCCTCCACGGATGCGCCCACTTTGAGCTTGATGTGGCGGTAGCCCTGGTCCACAGCCTCCTGGCACAGCCGTCGAAGCTTTTCGTCGGAGTAGCCCAGCCAGCCGGCGGACGTGGTGTAGCAGGGGTAGCCGGTTTCAGTCAGTTGCCGGAGGCGCTCGTCCCTGGTGGGGGCAAGGCGCGTCAAGAGGCCCAGCGCTTCTTCCCGGGTGAGGGCGTCCGAAAGGTAGCTCAGGTCGGCGGCGTCAACAATTTGCTCCGGGGTCATGTCCGCCAGGAACCGCCACAGGGGCTTCCCTGCCTGTCGTGCAGCGAGGTCCCAGACGGCGTTCATCACTGCGCCGAGGGCCAGATGCTCCACGCCCTTGTCTGGTCCCAGCCAGCGCAGCTGGGAATCGCGCTTGAGCTCCCGGTATGTCTCCCCGAGGTGGAGTCCGATCTGGTCGGCGTCACGTCCCATGAGGGGCCGGGCCCTCAGTTCGATGGCGGCGGCGCAGATTTCGTTGCCGCGGCCGATGGTGAATGTGAACCCGCAGCCGTACAGTGCGGGGTCGTCTGTCCTCAGCACGATGTAGGCGGCGGAATAGTCGGCATCATGGTTCATGGCATCCGAGCCGTCCGCCGACAGCGACGTGGGAAACCGTACGTCAAACACATCGAATCCGGTGATCTGTGGCAAGCGATTCCCTCCGGTCCAGAAAGTCCAGGTGACTTCCCCGCGGTTACCTTTACATCTGATGAATTTTGGTCTTTTCCGTGACACTATAGGACGCAGCCCGGTTTTCCAACCAATAGATCGGATGAAAGTGTATGAATGATAGATCCGCAGGAGGCGTCGGGGCAGTGGACCTCGTGTCCGGCGGCCCTATGTCGCAAACCGACGTCGTGATCACCGGTGTAAAGCACATGCTCTCTTCCGGTCGGCTGCGGCCGGGGGACCGGCTGCCCGTTGAAAAAGACCTTGCTGCGGAGTTGCAGGTGTCTCGTGGGTCCCTGCGTGAAGGGGTCCGTGCCCTGTCCACCATGGGGATCTTGGAAACCAGACAGGGTGCCGGTACTTTCGTCACCACCCTGGAGCCCTCTGCCCTACTGTCCGCCCTGGAATTCTGGGTGGGCCTACAGGATGGAGAACGGGCCAACCAGGTGCATACAGTGCGACGCGCGCTTGAGACCGAGGCCGCTGCTGCAGCCGCCGTTTCCATTACCGAGCAGCAACTGGAGCAGGCTGGGCACATCCTGGATCGGGCACACGCCGCCATTCATGCCAAACCCGTCGATCATGACGTAGCCATGCAATGCGATCTTGAGTTTCATCGGCTGATCGCGGAGTCATCCAGGAACCATGTGCTGTCCGCCCTAATTGAAACGGTCTCCACCACGACAGTCCGCGGACGGATGTGGCGGTCAATCCATGATGCTGCCGGACTGCGGACTACCCATGGCGAGCATCTGGGCATTTTGGAAGCACTGAGGCGGCACGAAGCTGACCGTGCCCGGACCAGAATGGCTAACCATCTGTATGCCGTGGAGGACTACGTCACGGCCATCCCGGACCGCGAACTCCAGAATCCTGCCGTCACGACGAATGTCCACAGCACACCAAGAGTTGGAGCGCATCATGACTGAAATCGCCACGCCGGAAGAGTGGAACAACCTATCCCGGCCAGTCCCGGAGTGGTTCCAGAATTCCCCCTTCGGCATCTTCATTCACTGGGGCGCCTACTCCGTCCCCGCCTGGGCGGAGCCGATCGGCGCCCTTGGCACCATAGATGATCACGAGTGGTTCAAGCACAACCCTTATGCCGAGTGGTACTACAACACCATCCGCATTGACGGCAGCCCTGCCCAGCAGCACCACCAGGAAGAGTTTGGGGGCGAGGACTATGACGCCTTCCTGGACCAGTGGAAGGCCGAACAGTTCGATCCGGCGGACTGGGTGGAGCTGTTCAAATCCGCCGGGGCCGATTACGTGGTTCCCACCACGCAGCACCACGACGGCATTGCCCTCTGGGACGCCCCGGGCACGGGGGAGCGGAACACTGTCCACCGTGGTCCCCGCAAGGACCTGATCGGCGAGATTGCCCGTGCCGTGGAGGACAAGGGGCTGAAGCTGGGCCTGTACTACTCCGGCGGCCTGGACTGGCACGTGCGCCCCTTCCCGCCGCACACCACCAGCGAAAGCGTCCACGATACGTCCCGCCCCAAGGACGCCGGCTACGCAGAGTACGCCTACAACCACGTAGTGGACCTGGTGGACAAGTACCGTCCCCACGTCCTGTGGAACGACATTGAATGGCCCGACGCCGGCAAGCACTTTGGCGAGCATGGGCTGGGAACGCTGTTTGAGCACTTCTACTCCGCTGTTCCGGACGGGGTCGTCAACGACCGTTGGGGCGCTACCCACCAGGATTACGGCACCAGCGAGTACGAAGCCGCCAGGGAAAACGAGTCCGAATCCGAGTGGGAGAACTGCAGGGGCATCGGATTCTCCTTCGGCTTCAACCAGGTGGAAGGCCCGGAGCAGTCGTTGACGGGCCAACAGTTGGCCCGCCACCTGACGGACGTCGTATCCCGTGGCGGCCACTTCCTGTTGAATGTCGGTCCGCGGGCTGACGGCACCATCCCCGAAATCCAGCGCCAGGCCCTGACCGACCTCGGAAAGTGGATGGCCACCGCCAAGCAGTACCTCGTGGGGGCCCGTCCGCTTCAGGACGGTCCCGGGGCAAGCGGCGATGACTCCTGGATCCGCTGGTTGGACCGCGGAACGGAGGTGGTGGCCTTCGTTGACTCGCTGGACGACAGAACGGAAGCCGCCTTGAAGCTGGACGCGGGCAGGTTCGACGTGGCGCAGGCATCGGTGGAGGGGCCCGGCGGAACTGTCGAGGCCGCTGCAGATGGACTCAAAGTCACCCTGTCACCCGACCGGCCCGGCCCTGCCATCGTCCGCATTCCCCGGACGTAGTCCCGGAAGTACCTCCACGACGGCGGCCGTCCCACCTCGGGGCGGCCGCCGCCGTCGCGCCTTCCACGTATGCCCGTGCCTTTTACGTGTACATCAGCGAGCCGGGCGTGGTGAGCTTCTCGCCGGTCTCCAGCCACGTCTTCAGGCCGGACAGGATCATCGGCCAACCGCCGTAGAGCTGTTCGTTGGCGCCTTCTCGCAAGTCGCTGTGGGTGACGGTGAGGTGGCAGGAATCGCCCAGCGGCTCGATTTCCCAGGTGATTTTGGACGTGCCCTCAGCCTTAACGTCCTCGCCCCATAGCGCCCGCATGGTCTGGACCAGTCGGCGGGGCGGGTCCACCTCAAGGTTCTCGCCTTCGCCCAGCGCTGCCCCTGCCTTCGGGTTGCCCATGACAAACCGGCCGCCGGGGGACCAGTCGGCCTCAAGGGTGTTGCCGAACTGGTACTTGCTGCGGATGTCGCTGTCCGTGATGGCTTCCCAGAGCCGTTCGGGCGTGGTCTTGATGTAAATCTCAAAGATCTTTTCCATGGGACTTTCCAATCTGGATTTGAGGTCGCTGAGGGCAGCGGCCCATGGTTCTGCGTATTTGCTGACCCAGCGGTCGTGGACCAGCCGGATGGGAACCGGATTCAGGAAGTGCAGCTTCTCCCGTCCGCGACGACGGGTCACCACAAGCCCGGCGTCCTCCAGGATGCGGAGGTGCTTGGCGATCCCGAACCGGGTCATGTCGAACCGTGCCTCAAGTGCGCTCAGGGTCTGGCCGTCCTCGCGGAACAGCTCATCGAGCAGGTCCCGGCGGGTGGGGTCGGAGAGTGCCTTGAACACGTCGTCCATGGCAGCAATGATAGGTGACCAATTGGTCACCTATCAAGGGTTTTTCGAGGCGAACTCAGTTTCGGGAGGCCAGGTTCCTGTCGCGCTCCTCGAAGACCTCGTCTCCCGGTCCGGAGAAGGCGCGCGACCGCTCCACCGCCTCGATGGAACCGGTGAACAGCTGCGACTCGTGCGGATCGGCTGCACGGGAACCCGCGGCAGCGGGGGACCCCAGCCCGCTCAGTGGTGACCGGCGCCGGTTGCCCGTGCCGCCGTCGTCCGCTGGATTCCTGTCCGCTGCCTGCTCCCAGCGCTGGTGCGGCAGGGCCTCCGGGTGGTTCTGCTGGAGGAAGGTGACCATGGTTTCGCGCACCAGGCAGCGCAGGTCGAAGAGCGCGGCGCTGTCCGCGGCGCTCACCAGGATCCGGACGCGGACGAACCCGCCGGTGGCATCGGTAATCTGCAGGACTCCCACGCGTTCGTCCCACAGCTCGGTGCCGGCCAGGGCCCGGCGAAGCTCGGTGCGCATGTCCTCCACGGGGGCGCGCCAGTCGAGGTCGAACTCCACGGTGCCCATCACCTCGGACTGGCGGCGGGTCCAGTTCTCGAACGGCGTGGTGGTGAAGTAGGTCGAGGGCAGGATCAGCCGGCGGTCATCCCAAAGATGCACCACCACGTAGGTGAGCGTGATTTCCTCGATCCGGCCCCATTCCTTCTGCACCACCACCACGTCGTCCACGCGGATGGCGTCGGTGAAGGCCAGCTGCATACCGGCGAAGACGTTCACCAGGGACGTCTGTGCGGCCAGGCCGGCGACGATGGAGATCACGCCGGCGGATGCCAGCAGTCCGGCACCGAGCGCCTGGATGGCGGGGAAGGTCAGCATGGTACTGCCGAGGGCGAGCACCACCACCAGCGCCACGGCAATCCGGCGGGCCAGGATCATCTGCGTGCGCAGCCGCCGCGCCCGCCGGTTGTCCGCCACGTCCACGCTGTGCCGGTTCAGCACCACGGCCTCAACGATCAGCAGCACCGCAATGACCAGCCAGGCGAGGGCACCGATGAGGGCAATCAGCAGGAAATGGTCGACGGCGGCGTGCCAGCTTTCGCTTCCCGCCGTCAGGCCCAGCGCAGTGCGGACGCCCACAAGGCACAGCGCCAGCCGCAGCGGCTGGCGGGCCACCCGGGAGGTGGCCTGCAGCTCAGGCCGTTTCCGGTTCAGGCGGAGGACCACCTTGCGGAGCAGCCAGGACAGTGCGAGTCCGGCCAGCACCGCCAAGGCCACGGCGATAAAGGGCAGGGCGGGGTTCAGGACATCTAGCATCTCTTAACGTTTATCAAGCCGTTGCCGGGCCGTCGAAATCGGGGGACTGCCGTGGCGTGTCCACTGCCGCCGCTAGGGTCCCAGGGGCAGGAGGAGCAGGGCCAGCAGGGCTGGAACCGTGGCGGCGAGGGTCCCCGGAACGCTCTCCCACTTCCTGGGGTAATGCCCCTGGAGGTCTGCCAGCAGCATGGTGGGCGCGGTGAGGACCATGTTGGCGCAGCAGTAGGCCACCAGTGTGTAACCCACCACGAGCTGGCCCGAGTTGGCGGCGACCACCCCGGCGATGACGCCCAGCGCGATCACCAGGTTTTTGTACCCGGTGGGAATGGCCCACATCATCACGGCGGACACATTCTCGGGCGGTGTGCTCAGGAACTTCTGCGCCCACCGGCTGCGTCGAAGAAGGAAGCTCTCCACCGGAAACACGAAGATATAGATGAGTGCGGCGAGTACCGCGAAGATCTGTGCTGCTGTGTTCATGCTTCGAAGATTAGGAGCGGCGCCGCTGTTGCTCCATCCCCACGGAAGGGGATTGCCGGGCACTGCCGCTCAGCGGTGCTGACCGCAGGGGCCCCAACCTAGTCCCCTGCGGGAAGAACGCGGGTAGCCTTGGGCGCATGCAGAAGATATCGATCGACGCGCTGGCCCGGCAGCAGCTCGAGGCTGCTCTCTCCTCCACCAACGGCCGTGCTGCTGACACCGTCTACGGCGGACATGAAAAGATCCTCCGGCAGACCGTCATGGCCATGAAAGCCGGAACACAGCTCAGCGAGCACCAGAACCCCGGGGACGCCACGGTCTTCGTGATCCAGGGCTGCGTGAGCCTCAAGGCCTCCGGGGAGTCCTGGCAGGGCAAGACCGGCGACCTGCTGATTGTCCCGCCCGGCCTGCACAGCCTGCACGCCGAAGAGGACTGCACCTTCCTGTTCACGGTGGCAAAGTACCGCGACTGACCCGGTCCGGCAGCTCCCACCACGTGCTGTTAGCGCGCTGGAGCCCGTTTATTTCCGGGTCCGGCGGCTGGGGCCGGCTTGTCCACGGTGTTGCCTCCAGCCGGTCCTCCGCTTGCTGCCCGGCCAGGGGGATCCGGCCTCGCGGCTCCCGGCTCTCCTGCTGCTGGAGGTTGTGCTGGTGGTCCCGGCGCGTCTGACGCCGGTCCCTTGGCAGGGCCTTTTGCCACACCGGGCAGGGGAACGGCCTCCTGGGCGCCGGGGTCGGGTTGGCCGGTTGCAGCCGGGTCGGCTGGCCCTTCAACCTCCCCGGGTCCCGCCTGCGAAGGGTAAGTTTCCGGTGCCTGGCCAGGCACGTAAACGGGCGGAGTGCTGGGCGTAGGGGCTTGCGGGAAAACACGTACGACGGCGGGTGGCGGGCTGGTTGCCTCCGGTTCCGGTCCCGGAACGGGCAAGGGAGCGGCGGGCGACGGTGGGGTGAACCACCCCAATACGGTGCTGATGCTTCCCTCAGCTCCACGCCGGAGATCCCCGTCTCCCGCCGCGGCGCCGCCCGCGATACCAAACGACGCGGCCACCGCCAGCGTGGTGAGCACCACCCGCTTTTTCTTTCGGAGCTTGCCAGTTTCCAGGCGGACCACGCCTGTCGTTTCCGACGCAGCCAGTAGTGCCATCAGCCGTGGGGACGGCGCGGGGACATCGGAAACCTTGAGCTCCCGGACCTGAAGCAGCACATCCCGGAGATACGGATCGTCGGTGAGGCCAGCCTCTTCCAGCAGTTCCTGGACAGCGCGTTCGTCATCCAGCCTGCGTTCCTGCTTTGGGTGCTCTTTCCCTGTCATGACCGGTCCTCCCGTAATGAGGTGCGGAGCTTGCGCAGCCGGCAGAGCGCCCGGCGCTGCAGTTGTTTGATGGCCCCCGGTGTCTTGCCCATGATTTCCGCCGTCGTTTCCACCGAAAGGTCAGCCACGATCCTCAGCGCAATCACCTCCTGCTGGTCCTGCTGCAAATCGTTTAGCAGTGCTTTGACGTTGCCTGAGTTTTCCACCGCCAGAAGTTCATCTTCTGCCGAGCTGCTGCACCGCGGGTCCTGGGCGGGGTCGTAATCGGTGGTCTGGGGCGCTTTGAGCCTCCGCCGGTGCTCGTCCACATAGCGTGCGTGCGCGATGGAGAAGACCAGGGATTTGACTCCCTTCACCCCGCCGTGGACATCGCCGAGCTGCGGATAGAGGGCAAGGAAGACCTCCTGGGTCAGGCCCTCGGGATCCTCGACGCCGCGGGCACGGAGGTAGCTGATCACCCCGGGTGAAAATTCACGGTAGGCAGCACAGAAACGGCTTTCGTCCGTCTGGCCGGACCGCTCTGCCTCGTGCTCAATGCTCTGCATCCGCCCCCCTGCGGCAGATTCGCTTGCAGCAATCGCCGGATGGGTGGTTGCGCCGGAACATTCAAAGTCCCGGCGCAACCGCACATCGCCGGCAGGCTACCGATGTCCGCCGTGCTTGGCGCCATTGCCGGCGGCCTGGTGGCCGCCGCCGTTCCAGGCGGGTGCAGCCTGGCGCTGCTCCTTTACCTGCTGTTGTTGCACCTGGCCCTGCTCGGTGGTTGCAGTCTCATCGCTGCCGTCCTCGCCGCCTCGGGGAGCAGCAACAGTGGCGCAATAGGCGCCAACGCTGCCTTCCCCGCCGGCTGCCTGGACCAGGGCTGCGTAGGCCGTGGACGTCGTACCGAGGCCGCCATTGGTAAACGCATTGCACAGGCCAAAGGCGGCAGGGCCGAAAGCGTCCGGTCCTGCCGGCGTGGATGTCTGCGACGGTTCAGGGTTTGCCGTTTCCGTAGGGGCGGGCTCCGGCGACTCCGTTTCCGTCGCCGTTGGTGTCGGGTCCGGAGCCTCAGTCTCGGTTTCCGTGGGAGTCGGCTCCGAGGATTCGGTTTCCGTCGCGGTGGGGCTTGGCGACGGTGATTCAGTTTCGGTTGCCGTGGGGCTCGGCGACGGCGATTCCGTTTCCGCAAGGACGGACGGCGTGTCCGGCGATGATTCTGCCATCGCGGCAACTCCCGTTCCGCCGACCGCGAGCGCGCCTGCCGCCAGCACGGTCATGGCGAGCTTGTTGCCTGAAAAGGTGAAGAAAGACATGAGACCCTCCGTTGACGAATTTTGCGATTGCGTTCAACTTCCGCGGAGTTGCCCCCGCACTTAATGAATCGAAATTCAGGTCATGGAGGTTACGGGTTTCCAAGAATCTCGTGACTAATTTGTCATATGTCCCATCGATTGCTCCGTACTTGTCGTTCTGAAGGCTGAAAACGACATCTACGGAGCAGTCGATGCAGGTGCCCGGGCAAGCTTGCGAAGGCCAGGAGACCCTGGGGAGCAGTCGATGCGGGGGCTAGGCGGGATCCTCGACTTTGTCGTTGATGGGGCGGGGCTCCAGCCAGATCCGCTCCCGCGGGCCCGGAGGGTAGGCGTACCTCTTCCCGGCAAGGGTGATGACGAACGCCGCCACCACCGGGATCGCCGCGGCGGCCGGAACCAGCAGCGGTCCGCCAACCACCAGGGCGGCCGAACCGTAGAGGGCGCCGACGGTGATGCCCAGCTGGATGGTGAGGACAGTGAGTCCGTTGGCTGCCTCGCTGTATTCGCCGCCTGCACGCAGGATCGCGGACTGGTTGTAGATACCGATGGCGCCCAGGCCGGCACCCCAGACAGTCATCAACACCAGGGCGACGGGAAGGTTCCCCACGGCCAGGGGCAGGAGGAACATCGATGCGGCGATTGCCGCCGTCGTTAGCAACAGCGAACGCCGGGGACGGGAATCCACCGTGAGCCCGGCGATCCAGATGCCCAGCAGGCCGGACCCGCCCAGAACGGTGAGGGAGAGGCTGGTGGCGTAGTCCGGCAGGTTCGCTTCACGGATGAACGGCGCGATGTACGTGAACAGGGCGAAGTGGGCCAGCACCAGCAGCGGCCAGGCGACCGCCACTGATTTCACGCCGGGCTGGCCGATCGCCTTGCGCAGGGAGGGGCGGGCGGCGTCGCTGATGCGCTGGACGCGGGGGAGCAGCCAGAATGCCAGAACGGTCAGGACCACGCCGAATCCGGCGAGCACCATGAACGCGGCACGCCAGCCCAGGAACCCGCCCAGCGCCGTCCCCACCGGTGCTCCGATGGCCAGGCCCAGGCTGTTGCCGCTGAACACGATGGCCAGGGCCTTGCCTACCTTGTCCGCCGGCACCACACGTGACACGAACGGTGCCATGGTGGTCCAGAGCAATCCGTGCGCCAGGCCACCCACCAGTCTGGCGATCATCGCGGAGGTGAAGTCCGGCGCCAGTCCCACCAGTGCGTTGCTGAGCGCGAATGTCAGGACCAGACCCACCAGCAGGGCGTGCCGCGGGATCTTCCCCAGCAGACGCGCCGCCGGTACCACCGTGACGACAATGACGGCGGCGTAGGCCGCAGCCAGGTATCCGGCTACCGGCTCGGACACGCCCAAGCCGGTGCTGATCTGTGGCAGCAGCCCGGACGGGAGGAGCTCGGTGGTGATGGCAGTAAACGCGATGGTGGCAAGGACCACCATCGCGGCGTAGGGAAAACGGGTAGGGGACGGCGCGGAAATCGCGGAAGACATGGGGGTGCGGTCCATTCAAGGGGGAGGGCTTGGAATGCGGCTCGGCTCGCCGGACAATTCCTCCATTAAATTTACCGGACCAAAAGGCCTGTCACAGACGTGACACGGTACCCCGTCACTGCTTCACGCGGCCCTGTTTTATGGTGAAGGAGACGGAGCTTGGAGCATCTGCCGGTAGGTTAGTTTGTGGAACTTCAACGCCCGATACGAGAAGCCGGGCCCGGAACCCTGGAGGCCGCATGAGCACCCGTCGCCCTGCACAAAACACCAAGCTGATGGTCGCCGCATGAGCGCCCGGTTGCGCGTGTGCCTGCCCGACCAAAAGCTCATCGATGCGCTCGAGCCGATGGACGGCGTCGAGTTTGTCCGCTGGGACATGACGGGGCCGGCACCGGAAGGGCGGTTTGACCTGTTGGTACCCGGCTACATGGGCAAGCCAACGGCGCTCGCCGCATTGGAAGGCGTCGACGTCGGCCTGGTGCAGAGCCAGTCCATCGGGTACGACGGCGTTGCCTCGGTTTTGCCGGCGGGCGTCACCTTCGCCAACGCTGCCGGAGTGCATGAGACGTCGACGGCGGAGCTCGCCGTGGGCATGATGGTGGCCTCCCAGCGCGGGATTCCGGACTTTGTCCGGAACCAGGAGACCGGGACCTGGGACAATAGCCAGCGCCCCAGCCTGGCAGACCGGCGCGTGCTGCTGGTTGGCTACGGGGGAGTCGGCAAGGCCATCGAGGCAAGGCTCCTGCCGTTCGAAACCGAGGTCACCCGCGTGGCCAGCCGGGAGCGGGAAGACGAACGCGGAACCATTTACGGGATCGATGCGCTCTACGAGCAGCTGCCCCTGCACGAGATCGTGGTGGTCAGTGTTCCCCTGAGTGAGCAGACCGAAAAGCTGGTGGACGCCAAGTTCCTGGCGGCCATGCCGGACGGGGCCTTGCTGGTCAACGTGGCCCGCGGTCCCGTTGCGGACACCGATGCCCTGCTCGCCGAGGCCTCGACCGGCCGCCTCCGGGTTGCTTTGGACGTGACCGATCCGGAACCGCTGCCGGCCGACCATCCGCTGTGGACCACCCCCGGCGTGCTCATCACCCCGCACGTGGGCGGCGCCAGCTCTGCCATGTTCCCCCGGATGGTCCGGCTGCTCCGGAAGCAGATCGGGCTGCTGCTCGAAGGCAAGGACCCGGTAAACGTCGTCCTTACGTAACGAAGGGCTTCAGTGTGATGGCTCCCGATCCTATGCTGGGGCCATGTCCGCTTTTGAAGTCCGCCGTACTGCCGTGATTCCTGCTGCTCCGGAGGAGGTCTTTCCGCTGGTCAACAACTTCCATGAATGGGCGGCCTGGTCCCCGTGGGAAACGATTGACCCCTCCATGAACCGGCGTTACTTTGGCAGCCAGGCCGGAGAGGGCGCGGGGTATGAGTGGCGGGGCAACCGTAAGGCGGGCAGCGGCACCATGGAGATCACCGAATCCATACCCGCCAGCCTGATCCGGATCCGGCTCCAGTTCACCAGGCCGTTCAAGGCACTGAATCCCACGACGTTCAGCTTCACCCCCGTGGACACGGGTACGGAGGTGACCTGGCGGATGACGGGGGAGAACAAGGGCTTGGGCAAGGTGTTCGCCCTGTTCATGGACATGGACAAGATGGTGGGTGCCGACTATGAGCGGGGGCTGGCAGCGCTGGCATCTGCGGTAGCGGCCAGGAAGGGCTGACGCTTTCGATGGGCGTGGTGGACGACGCACTGGCCGCGCTGCGCGAACCTGACCGCGGCTGCCTGCAACACATGGTTGGCGTTGCCCGGTCCCTGGCTCCTGACGCTACTGAGGGCATGAGCTACGGGATGCCCGCCCTGAAGTTGGACGGAAAGCCGCTTTTCGCGGTGGCGGTTGCCGCAACGCACCTTTCCATCTTTCCGTTCTCGGGCAACGTCGTTGAGGCGGTGGCGGACCGGCTTGAAGGCTTTTCGCTGTCCAAAGGCACCATCCGCTTCTCCGCCGGCCACCCTGTTCCTGAGGACGTGGTGAAGGACATCGTGCGGCTTCGAATCGCCGAAATCCGCAAGTAGGGGAAGAGCTGACAGCGTCGGCGGGACTTATGGACCTTCTCCCCGGACTTGGCAGTTCCTAAGGTAAGGCCATGGCTGACACTCTTGCATCCCTTGCCGAGTCCTTTAAGAACATGGGCGTTACCCGCGCCTATGGAACCCCTGTGAACCTGGGTGGCGAGGAAATCGTGCCCGTCGCGCTGGTGTCCTTCGGCTTCGGCGGTGGCACGGAATCAGAAGAAGGGGCGTCCGGGGGAGGAGGTGGCGGCTTCGTTGTGCCGCTCGGCGTCTACCGCACGGTGAACGGAAAACCGGCCTTCCGCCCCAACACCATAGCTGCCCTTGTATGCCTGGTTCCCCTTGTCTCGGCGGCGGGTTCCGCGGTGCGCAAGGCCGTCCGCGCGGCACGAAAATAGCCGCCGGACCCGGCTGCAGCCCCAAAAAAATCCCCTATTTCGCCCCGCGGTTTTCGGTTCCATAATGGCTTCGTAGACTTCGGGGACCCCGCGTTCGATGGCTGCTGCCACCGCTTCAAAGCGGGGTTTCGGGTGGCCGCCCGGCAGTCGGCGGGAAGGACGGCCACGAGGTCCGGCGAGGGCCGGGCCGTCTTCGGGGGAGAGCAACGCCATCACACCGCAAGGAGGTTTGTTGTCATGCTCAAAGATAAGGAACTCATGGCTGTTCTGCCTGCCAAGGACATTGACCGGGCCAGGGAGTTTTACCGGGACAAGCTGGGCCTTGAACCGGCTCAGACCATCGAAAACGAGAATCTGATCTACCGGTGCGGCAAGGGAACGGGGTTCCTGCTGTACCGGACGGACAACGCAGGTTCCGCCAAGAACACCCAGATGTCCTGGGGCGTCGATGATGTGGAAAAGGAAGTGGAAGAACTGCGGGCTCGCGGCGTGGTCTTTGAGGACTACGACATGCCGGGCCTGAAGACCGAGAACGGCATCGCCACCATGGAAGGCATGGGCAAGGGTGCCTGGTTCATGGACAGCGAGGGCAATATCCTCAACATTTCCTCGATTCCGTCTTGACGGCCGGGGCCCGCAGTTGCAGGCTCAGCCCAGAGAAGTACGACGCCGGCACGTGCCGCCCAAGCACCCGCACCCGGGTGCGTGGCAGCGGCAGGCCGGCGCCGCCGTCGTAAGCGGTGCAAAGGAAAGGAAGGGCAATGGGCGGGGACGAAGCGGTGCCTGACGCGAAGGGCGTTGCGGTGGAGTTGCTGGCAACTGTCGACCTTGGCGGCGAGATCGATGGCATGGAAGGCCGGCAGTTGCGGATGCGGATGATAACCATCGAACCCGGGGGCGTCTTCGGCCCGCTCCATGACCATAAAGGGCGGCCCGGGACAGTCTACGTCCTGCAGGGGACTGTCACGGAGCATCGGGACGGCGCTGTCAACGAGTTTGGGCCCGGTGTGGGCTGGAAGGAGGACCGACACACCACCCACTGGTTGGAGAACAAGGGAACAACCCCGGTGGTCGAAATCTCGGTGGACATCGTGGGGAAGAACCCGTCATAAATCCACAGCTTGTAGGAATGGGTGGCGTGACCGCTCTCTTCTGGTTATCTTGTCCCTACCCGTGGTTGAGCAGTCAGCTGGCAAGTCACTCATGAGAGCTGCTGATGAACGCTGCAGGCCAACCGCCTACCGGAAAAATCCGACCCGCTACCACCGCACAAGGCAGGGGATTCCATGCCTTCCGGCGTTGGCCGCTCGTTCCGGCCGCCGACCTGCTCCTGCTGCGGCATGCACTGGAGCAGTCCACCCCTTCGGATGGACCCGGCCCCGCTAATCAACTCCTGCTTTCTGTCAACGAGGAAATCGCCCGCCGCGCAGCGCTCCTGCCGGCATCGGGGGACTAAGGTCGGTCAGCTGCCCGGCCCTTGCACCGCGGGCTCGCGCCGGCCCAAGGCCAGGCGGAGCGCGCCCCGAAGGGTGAGCCGGTTCCGCCTGGTGACCGCGACAACGGCGGCGATGCCTGCGAGCAGCACCACGATGCCGCCCACCGCGACGGACCATCGGGCCCCGAACTGGCTTCCGATCCAGCCGACCAGGGGTGAACCTATGGCGGTGCCGCCCTGGAGGATGGCCAGGTACAGGGCCAGTACACGGCCGCGGAACCGCGGCTCCACCGAGAGTTGAATGCTGGTGTTGCAGCTGTTCAGGAAGGTAATGGATGCCAAGCCCACGGGAATCAGGATGGCGGCGTAAACCCAGAACGTTGGCGCAATGCTGCCCAGGATGGTGAAGATTCCCAGTCCCAGTGCCCCGCCCAGCAGGAACCGCAGCCGGGGGCCGGAGCGGCGTGCCGCCAGGAGGGCTCCGGCCAGCGTGCCCACGGCCATGATCGAGCCGAGGAGCCCGAATTCACTCGGGCCCATGCTGAATTCAGTGGTGGCCATCAACGAGTTGATGACGGGAAAATTCATGCCGAACGCGCCCAGGATGCCCACCAGGACCATAATCAGCATCAGGTCCGGCCTGCGGCGCACGTACCTGACGCCTTCGGCCACCTGGTGCTTGTTGCGCTCTCCCTTTGGGGCGGGGGCGGGCTGGGTGACGCGGATCCGGAACAGCGAAATCAGGACGGCGGCGAAGCTGGCGGCGTTGAGCAGGAACACCGGGCCGGTGCCCACCCAAGCGATGAGGACGCCGGCGATAGCCGGGCCCGTGAGCCTGGCGGTGTTGAAGGATGCCGAGTTCAGGGCCACCGCGTTGGAGATGTTTTCCTGGCCCACCAGTTCGGAAACAAAGGCCTGCCGCGCGGGGCCATCCACCGCGCTGGCCAGGCCGAGGCAGAACGCCGCCACATAGGCATGCCACAGCTGGGCGGTGCCGGTGACCACCAGGAGCCCGATGGCGAGGCCGGTGAACCCCATAGCCAGCTGCGTCCACATGAGAATAATGCGCTTGCGGTAGCGGTCCGCCAGCACGCCGCCGTAGGGGCCGAACAACAGCATGGGCAGGAACTGCAGGCCCGTGGTGAGGCCGACGGCGGCACCCGAGTGGTCGGTGAGGACCGTCAGTACCAGCCAGTCCTGCGCCACCCGCTGCATCCAGGTGCCGATGTTGGAGACGATGGCACCGCTGGCCCAAATGCGGTAGTTGGGGTTTTCGAGGGCCCGGAACATCGCGCTCATTTGCCGCTCATTTCCTGCATGATGCGGGCTGCGCGGCTGAGGATGAGCCGGTCTTCCTCGCTGAGGCCCGCCACGCGTTGGGCCAGCCAGGCGGTCCGCTGGCTCCGTGCCTCTTCCAAAACTGTCCTGCCGGCGTCGGTGATGTCCACACGGACCTGCCTGCCGTCGTCGGGATCGGCGCTTCTGGTGACGAAGCCCTGGTCCGCCAGCGCGTTGACAATCCTGGTCATGGACGGTGCCTGGACGTGCTCGCTTTTGGCCAGGTCCCGCAGCGTGCTGGGGCCGTTGCCGTTCAGGAGGGTGAGGACGGTGTACTGGCCGGGGGTGATGGCGTCGCCGGTGGCCTCGACGCGGAGCCGGCGCGAAGTGCGCATCACGGCGGTGCGGAGATCGATGGCGAGCGTGTCGGGAGCGGTGGGGTCGGCGGTTGCGGTGTTTTTGCTTTGGGTGGGTGGCATGTAAGCGGGTGCGCCTCCTGCTGGACGTTCCTTAGCAATGCTAATTAGTTCTGCTAACTATTATGTTTCGCTTGCTTACCAAAGGGCAATAGGGGGCAGCGTGGGCTTGGCAACATATTCCGGCAGAATGGGACCCGTGACTGGGGGAAGAACTGACGCGGGCCGCGGATCGAAGTTGTCGTGGAAAGGGATAGTGAACCTGGCGGTGACCGTCCTGGTCCTCTGCCTGGGTCCAATCCTCATCGTCGTGGGCAGCCTGATGATCAACGCTGATGAGGAGCTCGCGCGGACGGGTTCGCAGGCGACCGGAACGATCGTGGATTTCGACGATGTCACCAAGGCTTCCCAGCGGCGGATCACCGTGGATTTTACGACGGCGGATGGGTCGCCTCACCGGACATTCGCGGCCGTGGAACATGACCAACACCCCGTAGTTGGCGGCGACGCAACGGTGCTTTATGCCGAAGACGATCCGAGCCAGGCCATTGTGGCGGGGTACGAGAGTGACGGTGTGTGGTTCCGTGGTGTGGGTGTTCTCCTGACGATGATCTTCGGTGCCATTGGGCTCCTGGCTGCCGTCCTGCGTGGAGTTTCCGCCGTGCGCGGCCGTTTCCGGAGGCGGGCAACGAAGGGAGTCGGGTGACCCCGGCCTGGTAGTGTCCTTCGGCCTGGCCGCGCCCGTCCGACCGGCGTAAGCTCTGCTCCACTATGACCGAGCAGCAGCCATATGAGTTGGTCCGGCGCTATCCGCACTTTGAACTGCGCCGTTACCCGGACTATGTCGTGGCCGAGGTGACGGTGACAGCCAGCTTTGACCGCGCCGGCAACGCCGCCTTTCGGTATCTCTTCAACTACATCAGCGGCAACAACACTGCCCGGCAGAAACTGGTCATGACCGCCCCCGTGTTGCAGGAGCCGCGGTTGGGCCCGCAGAAGCTGGCCATGACCGCCCCGGTGCTCCAAAGCGGTCCGCTGCCCGGTTCCGGACAGCCTGCTGAATTCACGGTGGCCTTTGTGCTCCCGGCGGGCGTGACGGCTGAAACCGCCCCTGCACCCACCGATCCAAAGGTCAGGGTGCGTGGGGTGCCGGGTTCCCTCGCCGCAGTAGTGGGATTCTCTGGCGGCGGCTCCGACTCTGCGTTTGAGAAGCGCATTAAAGGTCTGCAGGCCGCCCTTACGCTGGCGGGACTGACGTCGGTGGGGCCGCCCCGGTTCGCCCGCTTCGACCCGCCGTTCAAGCCGTGGTTCCTGCGCCACAACGAAGTCGTCCAGGACGTGCGGGAGGCTGGGGCGGATTCTTCCTAGGCCTTGTGGGCGTCCCGGATGTGCTGCTGCGTCTGTCCCTGCATCACCCAACGGTTGCCATCCGGGTCGCTGAAGTAGGCGAAAAGGACGCCGCCGAGGTCCTGGATCTCACTGATATCTGCACCGCGCCGGACCAGCTCGCTTCGGACTGCAGCGATGTCGGGAACCACCAGCTGCAGTCCTTCCAGGCTGCCCGGCGTCATGGTGGTCATCCCGGTGCCGATGACCACCGATGCGGCCGAGCCCGGGGGAGTCAGTTGGACCACGCGCATGCCGGGGATGTGCTCCACGTCGTGGTCCAGGATGAAGCCCAGCTTTTCTGTGTAGAACGCTTTGGACCTGTCGACGTCGGACACCGGGACCTGGACAACTTCAAGGCGCATTTGCATGCGGGCCACTTTATCCCTGCTTTTTGCTGCGGGGAATGGCAGCCACATGTGGGGCATCGCCGTCGTGAACATCGCGGTTAATTGTTAAGCCCCGAATGCCAATTGCGACACCTTTCCTCAAGGTCGCATCAAGACTGGCTGAATGTTCGCCGAGTATCGCAGCCGCGCAGCTTTCCAGCCTCGCAGGACGCATAGGCTCCTCGGTGATGAGTTTTGCCAGGCTTAGCAGCAGGCCCGGCAAATGAAGGGGCATCAGCAATTGTCGCCCCTCATAAACGGGGAATGAATGTCCGACTACGAAACCCTTCCCGGGTTTGCCTCTTTCGCGCCGGCACCGAAGCCGCCGCGGAAACCCCGCGCTTCAACTTTTATTGTTGGCGCTATTACCGCCTTGTTCATGCTCCTCGGAGCAGCAAGCGGCGGATTCGGCGGTGCCTTGGTCGTCCTGGCCATTTCACTCGCACTCACCGGCCTGTATGTCCTCCTCACGGGACGCCGCTCGTGGGCTTGGCTTCCCGCGAACCGGAAGGCCGGCGCTGTCGCTGTCGTTGCGTCGCTGGCACTCTTCATTGGTGGTGCCGTCGCCCTGCCGCGTGTTGCCAGCGCGGACCTTGAGGCGGCATCGTCGGAGAGCACGGCCAAGGCAGCCCCGGCGAAGGCAAGCCCCACCGCAACACCCAAGGTGTCGCCGTCGTCCGCGCCAACTCCCACCGCGCAGGAAACCGGGGAACCGCTGGACCCGGAGAATCCGTACGTCCTTGCCGCCGGCGTCACTGCCACGGCGCCGAACGCGCAGCCGGCCTATGCCACCAAAGCAATGGATGTGCTGGCGACCCTTCCCATCAAGGGCCGGGCCCCAAAGACGGGGTATGACAGGGCGCGGTTCGGCCAAGCGTGGGCGGACGTTGACCGCAACGGCTGCGATACCCGCAACGACATCCTCAAGCGCGACCTCACCGGCATCACGTACACGAACAGTGTGCCGTGCAAGGTGCAGTCCGGCACCCTCGCGGATCCCTACACGGGCACCACCATCAGCTTTGTTCGGGGCTCCGGCACCAGCAGCGCCGTGCAGATCGATCACGTAGTGGCGCTCAGCGATGCGTGGCAAAAGGGCGCCCAGCAGCTGACCCCGGAACAGCGGACGGCGTTTGCGAATGACCCGCTGAACCTGCAGGCCACCGATGGGCCCACCAACATCAAGAAGGGCGACGGCGACGCGGCCACCTGGCTGCCACCGAACAAGGGCTTCCGGTGCGAGTACGTGGCGCGCCAGATCTCCGTGAAGGCGACGTACTCGCTGTGGGTCACCCAGGCCGAACACGACGCTATGGCCCGGATCCTGGGCGACTGCGCTGGCCAGTTGGCCCCGACAAACCAGCAGGCTGCGGCTCCGGCCCCTGTTGCGGCTGAACCTGCACCTGCGGCAGTTGCGCCGGCACCTGCGCCTGTTGCCCCGGTTCCCGCGCCGGCGGCCGTTGCGCCTGCACCGGCCCCGGCCGCTCCGGCACCGGTTGCCCCGGCACCTGCTGCGCCTGCTCCGGCACCTGCTGCTGCCTACTACGCGAACTGCAGTGCGGCGAGGGCCGCAGGAGCTGCACCGATCTACGCCGGCCAGCCGGGCTACCGCCCCGCGCTGGATCGCGACTCCGACGGTGTCGCCTGCGAGTAAGCCAGTCTTTCCCGGAATACCCGGGCGAAATTTTCATCACCATCACACGCATTCCTAGGGGGAAAAGTGAAAGCAAGTACAGTTCCTGCAGTTGGCAGGTTGAAGAAGACGCTGGCCCTTGCCGTGCTGGCCGGTCTCATGCTGACCGGTTGCGGCGGCAAGCAGGCGGCTACGCAGCCGACAGCAACGGCAACGGCAACGGCCGTTTCGCAAACAACGGAGACAGTCGTGGTCCCGGCCGTGGTGAACCTGACCCTGGACAAGGCCAAGGACCAGTTGGAAAAGCTTGGTTTCAAGGTTGAGGCCGTGGACAGCGCCAAGGGTAAGGCGATCATCGTCAAGAGCAATTGGCAGGTGGTTACCCAGGATCCTGCCAACGGTGCGCAGGCGGAAAAGGGATCCACAGTGCACTTGGGCGTCAAGAACCTGGACGACGTTGCCGCGGAGAAAGCCGCCAGCGAAAAGGCTGCGGCTGATAAGGCCGCTGCGGAACAGGCAGCAGCCGCGAAGGCTGCAGCTAATAAGGCTGCTGCGGACAAAGCTATTGCAGACAAGGCGGCCGCCGACAAGGCCGCGGCCGACCAGGCTGCCGCGGCAAAAGCCGCAGCGGATCAAGCCGCACGGGACGCAGCTGCAAGGGCAGCCGCCGAGCAAGCGGCTGCGGCGCAGAAGGCCGCACAGGGACCTGCTCAGGCACCCGCCCCGGCAGGGGGCGTTACACCCGGTGCTTTTTGTTCACCCGCGGGTGCAGTCGGGCTGAGTGCCAAGGGAGCCACGTACACCTGCAAACCGTCGGCTACAGATTCACGTTCGCGCTGGCGTCAGTAGTTACCCCAGGGACGAGCCGTGGATGCTTCCTGTTCTGGTGGGAACATCCGCGGCTCGTCTCGTTAGAGGGTCATCCCCGGCGACCTTGGTCCGTGTGGGCAGTGACCCGTTGCCCTCGGCACCCGCCTCGCGGCCCGCGGAGGTTTCGCCTGCCGGCTCCCCAGCAGGCGCTCCTACATTCGTCCCGGGGTAAGGTCCGCGTCGACATTAGGATCGTTGCCGCCGGCTTCCTGCTCACTCGACGGGGCTGGCTTCTGCTTTGACGCCTGGGCCGAGCGCCAGACGGCCGCCCCTGCCGCCAGGGCAGCGAGCCCGAGAATCCACAACCACACCTTGGCGGCGGGCCGTCGTGTCTGTACTGGCGCCGGCACGGACACTTTCGGGCCGACGCGCTTCAGCTGTTCCTGCACCCGGGGCGTGAGAGTCTCTACTCCTCCGGCGAGCTCATCCGCCAACCGCCGCAACATGGCTTGGAGGCGCGGGGAGGCAGTCTCAATGCCAGTATCCAGCCCGGCCACTGCTCTCTGGAGCGCAGCCTGGACGCCCGGCGTGGCCCATTCCTTGCCCCTCGACAACTGAGTCAGGAGGTTCTCGGAGAGACGATGGATCCGCTCGGTGTCGGTCATTGGTTCTGCTGTGCGCATGAATGCCTCCTTGATGTGATCGATGACGCCAGACTAGGGCGGGCGAAAGTGGGGAAACAGGGTCTTTGGAACCGGGACACGGCGGACGGGCAGGTCTTATCAGCCTCCATCGCGTTGGAAGCGTCGTACGGGACTTGGTCCTAGGGGGTCTGGGTGGGGTTGCCCGCAAGTCGTGGACAGTTGATCAGGCGGCTTGTACCGGCTGAGATTGTGCCGTGGTGAGCAGCAGCTCATGCTCCACGGGGGTGTTGTAGCCCAGGGCTGAGTGGAGCCGGGCACGGTTGTAGAACTCCTCGATCCAGCGGCCGGTGGCCCGGATTGCGTCCTGCCTCGTTGCCCAGCGCCGCCGGTCGTAGAACTCGGCTTTCAAGGTGGACCAGAACGATTCCTGCATCGCGTTGTCCCAACACACGCCCGTCCTGCCAACAGACTGGCGGATACCCAGCCCTGCGCAGACATCATTGAGCTGGGTGGAGGTGTACTGGGTGCCCCGGTCGGCATGGAAGACCACACCGTCCGGGCCGCTACCGCGCAGGACGTGGGCCATCCGCAGCGCCCGCTCGACCAGGCTGGTGGTTTGGGTGGAGTCCATCGCCCATCCGATCACGCGTCGGGAGCAGGCGTCCCTGATGGCACACAAATACACCCAGCCTTCATCGGTGCGCAGGTAGGTGATGTCCGAGATCCAGACCGCATCCAAGGCCCCGGTGTCCCACTTCCTGGCCACCAGATCCGGGATCGAATGGACCCTGACCCCGCCGATCGGGGCGACCGGCCGGAACCGCCGCGGCGAGACCCCTTCCAGGCCCTGCCGGCGCATCGAGGACGCCACCGTCTTCCGGTCAACACCGGTCCCGTTCCTTGCCAGCACGGCCCGGACCCTGGGTGCCCCGTAAACCCCGGTCGAGTCCGCATGGGCACGCCGGACCTTTGCGTCCAGTTCCGCCCGCTCAACGGCCCGCACCGACGCTGCGGAGCTTCGCCTCCGCCAGGCATAAAACCCGGACCGGGACACCCCCAACAGCCGGGCCATCCGCTGGACGGGGTAGTTAGCCTTCTCGGCCTCCATCAGTTCGAAGCATTCCGATTCTGCTGCTTGGAGGCGAAGAAGGCTGCGGCTTTTCCCAAGAACTCGTTATCCATCCGCAGCTGCGCGTTTTCCCGGCGCAAACGCTCCAGCTCCGACTTCTCCGACTCCGCCGCGGCGAACTCCTCAGGAGCGGCCAAACGCGCCCTCTCCTGGGCCACCCACCGGCCGAGCAACTGCTCACCCAGCCCCAGTTCCCGGGCCACCGGCGCGACCGGCCTACCCGTATCGATGACAAGCCGCGCCGCCTCCCGCCGATACTCAGGAGTGAATTTACGTCGTGTCGTGCTCACAAGAACACCTTCCCGCAGAATCCCAGGATCCCGCTACTTCAGGTGTCCACCAACAGAGGCTAACCCCATGGGGACTATGCGAGGCTGCGAGGGCGCCGAGGTCACGGATCAGCCGCTGTACTTCATGTTCCCTGCGCATGGAAGCGGAATTCTGCTGGATGGCGCGAGGTCTTGCCAAGGGCTTCCTCGGCGGGGCAGGAAGAGGAACTCCACCCCTCGCACGCGGCACGACGGAGGCTTCCGCGTTGGCGTTCGGAATACCTGCGCCCATATGTCCCCCTTGGCTTGGTCCATTGGGGACGGTCCCCTGGCCATTGCCGTAGTGACACTCTAGGAACGTCAGGGATGACGCGAAAGGCACTCTGTCCGATATCGGGACTAATTGCCGCAATCTTGAGGTTCGCTCTGGCGGGACGTCTTTCCTGTTCCCGTGTCATGTGCGGAGCTGGCGGCGGCTGGGGGAGGCGTTCGTGGTCTCGGGCGAACACCTTCGCCGCCAGCTCCAGTCATCACTTTAGGTTCGAACCGTTTCCAACGGCTCGAGTAATCACTACGTGTTTCCCCTGGGAGGGCTACTTGGTCGTGGGCCCAGGCGGAGGGGTGCGCGTGTGCCGGAGACCACACAGGGGAATTACGACGGCGGCGCGCGGCCTGGGTGCGCCAATGACCCTTCCTGCCCCTGGATTCCGCGGATCCTGCGGATGAAACGGCCGATTTGCGGTGGGGGTTGTGTGGGGGTATTGTTTTCTGAGTCGCCGCCGCTGAAGCGGAAAGATAGCGGCCAACCCCCCTTTTTTGAACGGCCTGGAAATGGTTCGCTTTTGTGGCGTGCTGTGTGTGGGTGGGGGCTGATTCTGGTGGTTTTGGACGCGGGAACGTGGTTTGCAAAGCCGGGCCGGATCGGGTAAGTTTGAAAAGTTGCTCCGGAGCGATCCTGAACGTTGGTTTGGGTGGTGCCGGGTGTGTCTGTTGTTTGAGAACTCAATAGTGTGCCAAGTTTGTTGATACCGATTATGTAATGTGATTGGTTGATTGTGCTGTGCCGCCACCCCGTGGTGTGCATGGTGTTTTTGGCTGGTTTCAAATTTTGTGCAGCCGTGGTCGCCGTTATTTCCGGTGGTTGTGGTTGTGTCTGTTTGTTTTCAACGGAGAGTTTGATCCTGGCTCAGGATGAACGCTGGCGGCGTGCTTAACACATGCAAGTCGAACGATGATGCCAGCTTGCTGGTGGATTAGTGGCGAACGGGTGAGTAACACGTGAGTAACCTGCCCTTGACTCTGGGATAAGCCTGGGAAACTGGGTCTAATACCGGATATGACTGATCATCGCATGGTGGTTGGTGGAAAGCTTTTGTGGTTTTGGATGGACTCGCGGCCTATCAGCTTGTTGGTGGGGTAATGGCCTACCAAGGCGACGACGGGTAGCCGGCCTGAGAGGGTGACCGGCCACACTGGGACTGAGACACGGCCCAGACTCCTACGGGAGGCAGCAGTGGGGAATATTGCACAATGGGCGAAAGCCTGATGCAGCGACGCCGCGTGAGGGATGACGGCCTTCGGGTTGTAAACCTCTTTCAGTAGGGAAGAAGCGTAAGTGACGGTACCTGCAGAAGAAGCGCCGGCTAACTACGTGCCAGCAGCCGCGGTAATACGTAGGGCGCAAGCGTTATCCGGAATTATTGGGCGTAAAGAGCTCGTAGGCGGTTTGTCGCGTCTGCCGTGAAAGTCCGGGGCTCAACTCCGGATCTGCGGTGGGTACGGGCAGACTAGAGTGATGTAGGGGAGACTGGAATTCCTGGTGTAGCGGTGAAATGCGCAGATATCAGGAGGAACACCGATGGCGAAGGCAGGTCTCTGGGCATTAACTGACGCTGAGGAGCGAAAGCATGGGGAGCGAACAGGATTAGATACCCTGGTAGTCCATGCCGTAAACGTTGGGCACTAGGTGTGGGGGACATTCCACGTTTTCCGCGCCGTAGCTAACGCATTAAGTGCCCCGCCTGGGGAGTACGGCCGCAAGGCTAAAACTCAAAGGAATTGACGGGGGCCCGCACAAGCGGCGGAGCATGCGGATTAATTCGATGCAACGCGAAGAACCTTACCAAGGCTTGACATGAACCAGACCGGGCTGGAAACAGTCCTTCCCCTTTGGGGTTGGTTTACAGGTGGTGCATGGTTGTCGTCAGCTCGTGTCGTGAGATGTTGGGTTAAGTCCCGCAACGAGCGCAACCCTCGTTCCATGTTGCCAGCGGGTAGTGCCGGGGACTCATGGGAGACTGCCGGGGTCAACTCGGAGGAAGGTGGGGACGACGTCAAATCATCATGCCCCTTATGTCTTGGGCTTCACGCATGCTACAATGGCCGGTACAAAGGGTTGCGATACTGTGAGGTGGAGCTAATCCCAAAAAGCCGGTCTCAGTTCGGATTGGGGTCTGCAACTCGACCCCATGAAGTCGGAGTCGCTAGTAATCGCAGATCAGCAACGCTGCGGTGAATACGTTCCCGGGCCTTGTACACACCGCCCGTCAAGTCACGAAAGTTGGTAACACCCGAAGCCGGTGGCCTAACCCCTTGTGGGAGGGAGCTGTCGAAGGTGGGACTGGCGATTGGGACTAAGTCGTAACAAGGTAGCCGTACCGGAAGGTGCGGCTGGATCACCTCCTTTCTAAGGAGCACCTACAATGATCCGTCGCCAATGCATGTTGGTGGTGGGTGTGTTGTCAGGAGTAAAGGCCCGTTGCACGGACGACTGTTCCGTGGCGGGTGCTCAAGGGTGGAATATCAACAAATAGCGGCTGTCTGGTCTTTTGGTCTTCTTTAGTACGAACCCTGGTGGTTCTGGAACGGTGGGCCGGGGGTTTGCCGGGTGGTTTAGTGTTTGGCACACTGTTGGGTCCTGAGACAACAGGACCGGGGAGGCTTTCGGGTCTTGCCGGGTTTGTTTGTTTCTGGTTTCCCTGCCATGACGTTCCTGCACGTGTTTGACTCCTTTTTTTGGGGGGTTGTGTGTGGGGTGTGTGGTGTGGGGTTGTTGTTTGAGAACTACATAGTGGACGCGAGCATCTTGTATAAGAAGCAATTTCCAAGATTATGAACCTGGATCTGGTTCGTGTGCCTTTGGGTGCGCGGGACAGTTTCTGTGGTTCTCTCGAAAATGTTTTTGATCTTTGTGGTCAAGTTTTTAAGAGCACACGGTGGATGCCTTGGCATTAGGAGCCGAAGAAGGACGTAGGAATCTGCGATAAGCCTGGGGGAGTCGATAACCGGACTGTGATCCCAGGGTGTCCGAATGGGGAAACCCCGCCAGGGGCGTGAGTTGCCTGGTGACCCGTACCTGAACACATAGGGTGCGTGGGGGGAACGCGGGGAAGTGAAACATCTCAGTACCCGCAGGAAGAGAAAACAATAGTGATTCCGTTAGTAGTGGCGAGCGAACGCGGATCAGGCTAAACCGTTCCATGTGTGATAGCCGGCGGGCGTTGCATGGTCGGGGTTGTGGGACTTTCCATACCAGTTCTGCCGGGCTGGTGGGGTGTGATGTGCGCGCATAGGTGAACGGTTTTGAAAGGCCGGCCAGAGAGGGTGTTAGTCCCGTAACCGTAATGTGTTTGTACCGCCTGTGAGAGTATCCCAAGTAGTACGGGGCCCGAGAAATCCCGTGCGAATCTGTCAGGACCACCTGATAAGCCTAAATACTCCCTAATGACCGATAGCGGACCAGTACCGTGAGGGAAAGGTGAAAAGTACCCCGGGAGGGGAGTGAAACAGTACCTGAAACCGTGTGCTTACAATCCGTCGGAGCCAGTCTGATTCTGGTGACGGCGTGCCTTTTGAAGAATGAGCCTGCGAGTTAGTGTTACGTCGCGAGGTTAACCCGTGTGGGGCAGCCGTAGCGAAAGCGAGTCTGAATAGGGCGTGTGAGTGGCGTGATCTAGACCCGAAGCGAAGTGATCTACCCATGGCCAGGTTGAAGCGACGGTAAGACGTCGTGGAGGACCGAACCCACTTCAGTTGAAAATGGAGGGGATGAGCTGTGGGTAGGGGTGAAAGGCCAATCAAACTTCGTGATAGCTGGTTCTCCCCGAAATGCATTTAGGTGCAGCGTTGCGTGTTTCTTGCTGGAGGTAGAGCTACTGGATGGCTAATGGGCCCTACAAGGTTACTGACGTCAGCCAAACTCCGAATGCCGGTAAGTGAGAGCGCAGCAGTGAGACTGTGGGGGATAAGCTTCATAGTCGAGAGGGAAACAGCCCAGACCACCAACTAAGGCCCCTAAGCGTGTGCTAAGTGGGAAAGGATGTGGAGTTGCCCAGACAACCAGGAGGTTGGCTTAGAAGCAGCCACCCTTAAAAGAGTGCGTAATAGCTCACTGGTCAAGTGATTCCGCGCCGACAATGTAGCGGGGCTCAAGTACACCGCCGAAGTTGTGGCATTCACATATTGTCCTAGCCTTCGTGGTTCAGGAGTGTGGATGGGTAGGGGAGCGTCGTGTGGGCGGTGAAGCTGCGGTGTAAACCAGTGGTGGAGCCTACACGAGTGAGAATGCAGGCATGAGTAGCGAAAGACGGGTGAGAAACCCGTCCGCCGAATGATCAAGGGTTCCAGGGTCAAGCTAATCTGCCCTGGGTAAGTCGGGACCTAAGGCGAGGCCGACAGGCGTAGTCGATGGACAACGGGTTGATATTCCCGTACCGGCGAAAAACCGCCCATGCTGAGCGGGGGATACTAACTGCCCGAAACCTGCCTGACACCCCTTGTGGGTGAAGGGTTTTGGTGGAGCGCAGGACCTGATCCCGGGAGGCAAGCGTATTAACAGGTGTGACGCAGGAAGGTAGCCGAGCCGGGCGATGGTTGTCCCGGTCTAAGGATGTAGGGCGAATGGTAGGCAAATCCGCCATTCATATGGCCTGAGATCTGATGGGACCCCCGTATGGGGGGATTTGGTGATCCTATGCTGCCGAGAAAAGCATCGACGCGAGGTTTTAGCCGCCCGTACCCCAAACCGACACAGGTGATCAGGTAGAGAATACCAAGGCGATCGAGAGAATTATGGTTAAGGAACTCGGCAAAATGCCCCCGTAACTTCGGGAGAAGGGGGGCCCCAACCTTGAACACCACATCGCTGGTGGGAGGGGATCGGGGCCGCAGAGACCAGGGGGAAGCGACTGTTTACTAAAAACACAGGTCCGTGCGAAGTCGCAAGACGATGTATACGGACTGACTCCTGCCCGGTGCTGGAAGGTTAAGAGGACCGGTTAGCCGCAAGGCGAAGCTGAGAATTTAAGCCCCAGTAAACGGCGGTGGTAACTATAACCATCCTAAGGTAGCGAAATTCCTTGTCGGGTAAGTTCCGACCTGCACGAATGGAGTAACGACTTCCCCGCTGTCTCAACCATAAACTCGGCGAAATTGCAGTACGAGTAAAGATGCTCGTTACGCGCAGCAGGACGGAAAGACCCCGAGACCTTTACTATAGTTTGGTATTGGTGTTCGGAGTGGCTTGTGTAGGATAGGTGGGAGACGTTGAAGCCCGGACGCCAGTTCGGGTGGAGTCATCGTTGAAATACCACTCTGGTCACTTTGGACATCTAACTTCGGCCCGTAATCCGGGTCAGGGACAGTGCCTGATGGGTAGTTTAACTGGGGCGGTTGCCTCCTAAAAAGTAACGGAGGCGCCCAAAGGTTCCCTCAGCCTGGTTGGCAATCAGGTGTCGAGTGTAAGTGCACAAGGGAGCTTGACTGTGAGAGAGACATCTCGAGCAGGGACGAAAGTCGGGACTAGTGATCCGGCGGTACATTGTGGAATGGCCGTCGCTCAACGGATAAAAGGTACCTCGGGGATAACAGGCTGATCTTGCCCAAGAGTCCATATCGACGGCATGGTTTGGCACCTCGATGTCGGCTCGTCGCATCCTGGGGCTGGAGTAGGTCCCAAGGGTTGGGCTGTTCGCCCATTAAAGCGGTACGCGAGCTGGGTTTAGAACGTCGTGAGACAGTTCGGTCCCTATCCGCTGCGCGCGCAGGAAATTTGAGAAGGGCTGTCCTTAGTACGAGAGGACCGGGACGGACGAACCTCTGGTGTGTCAGTTGTACTGCCAAGTGCACCGCTGATTAGCTACGTTCGGATGGGATAACCGCTGAAAGCATCTAAGCGGGAAGCTCGCTTCAAGATGAGATTTCCATACACCCTCGGGTGTGAGAGGCCCCCAGCCAGACCACTGGGTTGATAGGCCGGATGTGGAAGCGAGGACTAACGACTCGTGAAGCTGACCGGTACTAATAGGCCAACAACTTACACCACACAGAACATACAAAACTCTGCTTGCGTCCACTATGTGGTTCCCAACCAACAACCCCCAACACGGGTCGATGGCACGGAACCAACAACTGAATACAACAACACCACCAATGTTGTAACCACAAAGTCTTCCCACCCCCGGCAACACCAGGGGGGTTCGGGTGAAAAGGTTACGGCGGTCATAGCGTGGGGGAAACGCCCGGTCCCATTCCGAACCCGGAAGCTAAGACCCACAGCGCCGATGGTACTGCACCCGGGAGGGTGTGGGAGAGTAGGTCACCGCCGGAACATCATTAACTGGTCGAGGCCCCAACCACACGGTTGGGGCCTCCCACATTTAACAACCACCCACCACCACCCAGAATCCCCAGCCCACCTCCGGCGGGTAAAACACCAACCCCCGCTCACCTTTGACGGCTCTTCGCGGTTCGTGGGGAAACGGGTCCCTGGAATGAGCGTCATGCCGCCGTCCGGACGGCACTTCGTAAGAGAATAACGGATTTGTAGTTGGCTGCGTTGCGGTACCCGCGGGCGGTTCGCTTGATGTTCTTGATAGCGGTGTTGTTGGCCTCGACCTTCCCTGTTGTGGCGCCGGTAATGATCAGCACCTCTATCTCTTTCCACCATCTGCAGACGGTTCGGTAGAGCCTGTTCGTCTCCGGCCGTGCGGCTGCCCTGACCAGTTCCTCGAGTACCGTCTTGGCCGTCGCGGCGTCTTCGAGCGAGCCGGTGCGGAGTAGTGCCCGGAGTTGTTCCTTGACGTTCCAAACAGCCTGGAGGGTTCCTGTGGGATCGTCCAGGGTGAATACTTCCTCGAGTCGGCGGCCGGCCCTGCAGCTGAGGGTGTCGCCGCCCCGGAGGAGCAGCATGCGGTGGGCCCAGGCCTTGTCGATGGCCCGGCCGCGGCGGCCCTTGACCTGTTGCGAGAGGTTCTGCCGGGTCTCCGTCATGGCCTGGTTCGCCAGGGAGATCAGGTGGAAATGATCAACGGCGACTGCCGTGCGCGGCAGCCACATCCGGAGCGCTTTACGGAATGCCGCCGAGGGGTCGATCGCGACGACCTGCACGGCCAGGCGCCACTCCAGGGGCCGGGCGAACAGCCAGTCCCCGACGCCCTTGTGGTCCCGCCCGTCGACGACACCGAGGACCTGGCCGGTGTCGAGATCAACGATGGTTGTCATCCAGGGTTCGAACCGGGTCCACGCCTTCGTTGACGGGTCCTGGAAGTAGCGCACGGACCGGAACCGGTGTTCGTCGATGCCGAGCATCCGCGGGCTGAGCTTGTCCACGTCGGGCAACCGCAGCAGGCAGGCTTCGGTCACCGCAGCCCGGACCATCCACCAGGACACGGAGAAGCCGGCAGCGGTCTCCGAGACGGCCCGGCCGGAGCGGATGACGGCGTCCACGAGCTGGTCCCGAAGGCGGCTCGTGGACCGGGCATGGCGCGGGACCTGGGGCGTGGATTCGAAGAACGAGAGCCGGTCGCAGGCCGGTTCCTCGCAGTACCAGCGGTACTTGGACCAGAGGACCTCCACGGGCCCGGCGACAGGAATATCACGGAGCCGTTGAAGGCGGCGCTCTTTCCGCCGGGAAGCGATGACCCCGCAGCTCGGGCAGCCCGGTAGCTGGTCCGTTTCAACGATGACCTGCCTCCGGCCGGCAGTGATGGTGGTGGAGATGACATGGTAGTCGGGCAGGTTGAAGAGGATAGTGGCAGCGTCGGCTGCGACCCCGGTAGGCTCGTTCAAAGGCTCGTGGTCCTGTTCCAGGTTGAATGCTAGACACACTCATCCCAGCAGGGCCACGGGCCCTCTTGTCTTCAACGACACGAACTCAATTCCCCACCAACCACGAAGAGCCCCTTTGACCGGTAAACGATCAACCCCCGCTCACTTCTGGCGGGTAAGCGATCAACCCCCGCTCACTTCTGGCGGGTAAACGATCAACCCCCGCTCACCTGGTAACGATGCCTTGAGAGCGGGCCTTCAGGGAAAACCTGCCAAACGTGTTAGCGGCCATGAAAAACTGCCCATAGGCGGCCACGAAAGTGCCCACTGACGGCCAGTAAAACTGCCCGATGGTGGCCATGAGATCTGCCCACTTCTTTTACTGAACCGACCGCGCCTTAAGCGGCGGGAGCCTCTCCCTGGGGTTTGATGACGGTGTCTAAGCGCACCAAGCGAACCAGGAAGAGGCCCTGTATGAAGTCTGACGGAGAAATCATGGAAATTCTTGCTGCCTACGATCTGACCGGATCGTTGCGCGCCACCGCGGAGCTCACGGGCTGCTCGCACCACACCGTTGCCAAACACGTCGCCGCCCGGGACGCCGGCCGGCCGATCGGGGAACCAACGGCCCGGGGCCGGGTCACCGACCCGTACCTGCCTAAGATCGAAGAATGGGTGGAGGCCTCCAAGGGCCGGATCCGGGCCGATAAGGCCCACGCAAAGCTCCTCGCGCTGGGCTATACGGGTTCGGAACGCTCCACCCGACGGGCGATCGCTCAGGTCAAGGCGGCATGGCGGCTGGGTCACACCCGCGTCCACCGGCCCTGGATCACCGAACCGGGCATGTGGCTGCAGTACGACTTCGGCGACGGGCCACGGATCGGCGGGGTGAAGACCATCCTTTTCGTGGCGTGGCTGGCGTTCTCCCGCTTCCGCATCGTGATCCCGCTCAAAGACCGGACGGCGCCGAGCGTCTTCGCGGCCCTGGACCGGTGCTTCCGAATCCTCGGCGGAGCACCAACGTATGTACTCACGGACAACGAGAAGACCGTCACCACCGCCCATGTTGCCGGGGTCCCGGTGCGGAACCAGCAGACCCTGGACTTCGCCCGGCACTACGGGGTGACCGTGCTGACCTGCCAGCCCGCGGACCCGGCAACCAAAGGCGGAGTCGAAGCGTCCGTGAAACTCGCCAAGGCCGACCTCGTGCCCAAAGACACCAATCTCCGCGACGAATACGCCACGTTCGCCGAAGTCGAGGCCGCCTGCCAGGCGTTCATGGACGAGGTCAATCACCGTGAGCACCGGACGACGCGGCGGAAGCCCGCGGCCATGCTCGCCGAGGAAGCCCCGCGGTTGCACCGGATCCCGGATACTGCTCACACGGTCGCGTTCGGTCTGGCCCGCATGGTTCCGGAGAACACCCCGATGGTCACCTTCGAAAACGCCCAGTACTCTGTCCCGGCCCACCTGCTCGGGGCCCGGGTGTTCGTCCGAACCCACGGGACCGGGCCCGGCGAGCAGGTCATCATCGTCCACCACGGCGCCGGTGGTCCGGTCGAAGTCGCCCGCCACGACCGGGCCCGGCCCGGCAGCCCCGCCATCAACGACGAACACTTCCCCGGAACCCGGACCAGGGTCCCCGGCGATTACGAGGTCAGGGCCCGCAGCGCGGACGAGGCCGCGTTCCTGGCCATCGGCGAAGGCGCCAGAACCTGGCTGATCGAGGCCGCCGCGGCCGGAACGGCACGGATGAACGTGAAAATGGCCGAAGCCGTCACGCTGGCCAAAATCGCCGGCACCAACCAGGTCGACCGCGCCCTCGGCGACGCCGCCCTGCATGGCCGGTTCGCGCACCAGGACCTCGCCTCGATCCTGAACGCCAACATCCGCCGCACCACCACTCACGCGGCCAACGAAGCGAGCTCGCTGACCCAGGGAACAGGTGCGTGGGCCGCGATCGGTAACCCCGCTCTGAACACCGCAACCAACACCACGACCAAGATCACCCCGGAGGAGGCCCGATGAGCCCCGTCACCACGCCCAACACCGCCGCCCCTCCGCTACCGGCAGACCTGGAAACGTTGATGCGGTCCCTGAAAATGCCCCATGCCCGGGCGCTGGCACCGGACCTGATCGCGACCGCCCGCGCCCAGCGCTGGGAACCGGCCGAGGTCATCAGAGCCCTCTTCACCGAGGAAGCCGCTGGCCGGGCCCGGTCCATGCTCGCTTCCCGCCGCAAAGCAGCTGGGTTCCCGACCGGAAAAACCTTCGAGGCGTGGGACCAGGCAGCGTCCTCCATCCCCGCCCCGACCCAGCAAGCCCTCCGGACCTTGGAATGGATCAGCCGGCGGGAAAACCTGGTCGTCTGCGGGCCCTCGGGGACGGGGAAGACGTTCTTCCTCGAAGCCCTCGGCCAGCAGGCCGTCGAAGCCGGGATGCGGGTCGCGTGGTTCAGGCTCGAGGACCTCGGTGTCCTTATCCGCGCCCACCGCACCGATGACAGTGTCACCCGGGCCGTCGCCCGGATCCTCCGCGCCGAACTCGTGGTCATCGACGACATTGGCCTGCTGCCCGTGGCCACCGACGCCGCCGAAGGCCTCTACCGGGTCGTGGACGCCGCCTACGAAAAACGGTCCGTCGCGATCAGCTCCAACCTCCACCCCGCCGGGTTCGACGAGCTCATGCCCAAAACCCTCGCCACCGCCACCGTTGACCGGCTGCTGCACCACGCCCACGTCTGCCAAACCAGCGGCGATTCCATCCGCCTCACCCAAGCCCTCGCCGGAAAAGGAGTCACCCGACTGAACTGACCAACCCAACGATGGCCAATCCCGCCGAACCAATCAGTGGGCAGATCTATTGGCCATAACCGGGCAGTTTTACTGGCCACCAGTGGGCACTTTTAGTGGCCGTCCGTGGGCAGAAACAACTGGCCATTGACACAAACGTGAGCGGGCGTCGGGGGAGAACCCGCCAGACGTGAGCCGGCGCCGGGGAGAACCCGCCAGAAGCGAGCTGGCGCCGGCGGAGAACCCGCCAGAAGCGAGCGGGGGCCGGGGGAGAACCCGCCAGACGTGAGCGGGCGCCGGGGGAGAACCCGCCAGAAGCGAGCGGGCGTCGGGGGAAAACCTGCCAAAAGTGAGCGGGCGTCGGGGGAGAGTAGGAAATAGGGGGCTGCGGATTGTTGAACAATCTGAGTTTTTAGGGCATTCTTGAAGGACACCAATCCGAGACGGAGATCACAATGCCCAGCATCGACCTGAACAGCGACGTCGGCGAGTCCTTTGGGAACTGGTCCTTCGGCGATGACGCCGCCATTTTTGAAAGCGTGTCCAGTGCCAACGTGGCGTGCGGCTTCCACGCCGGCGACCCTGTGGGCATTATGGCCACGTGCCAGGCAGCAGTGAAGGCCGGCGTCACCGTGGGCGCCCACCCGGGCTACCGGGACCTGGCAGGATTCGGCCGCCGCTTCGTGGACATGACCCCCGCAGAGTTGACCGCTGACGTCGTCTACCAGATCGGCGCCGTCCAGGCCGTGGCTCTCGCCGCCGGGACCGCCGTACGCTACGTCAAGCCCCACGGCGCCCTGTACAACACGATCGTGAACCACCCGCAGCAGGCCGGCGCCGTCGTCGCCGCCATCCTCGCCGTGGACCCCACCCTCCCCCTCATGGTTCTCCCCAACTCCGAAATCCAGCGCCAGGCCGAGGCCGCCGGGCTGCGGACCGTCGCCGAAACCTTCGCTGACCGCGCCTACAACCCGGACGGCACCCTGGTCTCCCGGCGGGAAGCCGGCTCCGTGCTGCATGAGGTTGATGACGTCGTCGAACATGTCCTGCGCCTGGCCGGCGACGGCGTGGTCCGTGCCACCGACGGATCGCTGGTCCCTGTCAAGGCCGAAAGCATCTGCCTGCACGGCGATACCCCCGGCGCCGTGGCGATGGCTGCCGCCGTCCGCTCCGCGCTGGAGAACGCCGGCATCCAGATCCAAAGCTTCGCCTAGCCATGGCCCCCATCCAGCAGCAGGCCAGTAAGGCCACGCATGCAGAAGTAACCGGCATCCGCCCCGCCGGGAACCGGGCCATCCTGGTTGAGCTCTCGTCCCTGGACGCCGTGCTGAGCCTCCAGGCCCAGCTCACCGCACACCCCCAGTCCGGCCAGATCGACGTCATTGCTGCCGCCGCCACAGTCCTGGTCACCGCGGAATCATCGCAGGCTATAGGGGCTCTTGCCGCGCACGTCCGCGGCCTTGACCTCGACGCGCCTGCGGAAATCCAGAGCGCGTTGGTCACCATCGATGTGGTGTACGACGGCGAGGACCTGGACGAGGTCGCGTCGCTCACCGGCCTGGGCCGTGAGGCAGTGGTGGCCGCCCATACAGGCCAGCTTTGGACTGCCGCCTTCGCTGGCTTCGCACCGGGCTTCGCTTACCTCACCGGCGAAAACCCCAGCCTGGAGGTTCCCCGACGCCGGTCACCCCGAACCGCTGTGCCCGCCGGCGCCGTCGCCCTGGGAGGCGCCTATTCGGCGGTCTACCCGCGGCAGTCACCGGGCGGCTGGCAGCTGATCGGCCGCACGGACGCCGTGATGTGGGACCTCGGACGGGAGAACCCCGCCCTGATCCGGCCCGGCGATACCGTCAGGTTCAACGCGGTCCGGGCCCAGGCCATTGTGACGGCGGGGCAGCAGGCAGAAACCCGCCAGCCGGCAGAAGACCAGCCGGCAGAAGAGGAGTTCCCGGCAGGAGAAGGCGCGGGCCTCATCGTCCGGAAGCCAGGCCTGCAGGCCACCATCCAGGACCTGGGCCGCCCCGGCTTCGCTTCCTTGGGCGTCAGCAGCGCCGGCGCAATGGACCGCGGAGCCCTGCGACGCGCCAACCGCCTGGTGGGCAACCGCGAAGGCGCAGCGGGAATCGAACTCCTCTTCGGCGGACTCGAGCTGGAAGCCCTCACCGACCAGGTCCTTGCCGTGACCGGCGCGGAGGTTCCGCTGGAGATCACGCCGGCCAGCAAAGGAGGCACGACGCCGGCACGGCACCCAGAGTGCGACGCCCCCTTCGCGCTGCTGGCGGGGGAGATGCTCAAAGTAGGGAACGCGACGAGGGGGCTGCGGTCCTACCTGGCGGTCCGCGGCGGAATCGGCGGCCCTGAAGCCTTGGGCAGCCGTTCCACGGACACCATGTCAGGCGTTGGCCCTAATCTGCTCGAGGCCGGCACCGTCCTGCCCGTGGAGCCGGCCAATCCTGGCAGCGTGGTGGGCCACCCGGAGGTGTCACCCCTCCCGGAGTCGGACCAGGCCACCGTGCTTCGGGTGGTTCCCGGACCAAGGCAGGACTGGTTCAGCTGCGAAACCCTGCAGGACTTCCTCAAACAGGAGTGGACCGTGACGCCGCAGTCCAACCGCATCGGCCTGCGACTGAAGGGCCAGTCACTCAGCCGCAGCCGCGACGGCGAACTGTCCAGCGAAGGAACCGTCCGCGGCGCCGTGCAGGTGCCGCCCGAAGGGCAGCCCGTGCTCTTCCTCTCCGACCACCCGGTGACAGGCGGTTATCCGGTGATTGCCGTCGTCGTCCACGCGGACCTGGACAAGGCCGCCCAACTTCCGCCGGGCACCACCGTGCGGTTCGCCGCTGCACCACCTTCGGCAGCACTGCCCGAAACACTTAAGGAAAGCTCCCATGCGTAAAGTCCTCATTGCCAACCGCGGCGAAATCGCCGTCCGGATCGCCCGGGCCTGCGACGACGCAGGCCTGGAAAGCGTGGCCGTGTATGCGGACCCCGACGCCGACGCGCTCCACGTCCAAGCCGCCACGGAGGCCTACTCGCTGGCAGGATCCAGGCCCCAGGAGACCTACCTGGACATCGAAAAGATCCTGGCCGTCGCGGCGAAGAGCGGCGCCGACGCCGTCCACCCCGGCTACGGCTTCCTGTCCGAAAACGCCGCCTTCGCCCAGGCCGTCATGGATGCCGGCCTGACCTGGATCGGCCCCTCCCCGGAAACCATCCGGCTGCTGGGCGACAAGGTCAGCGCCCGCGAGGTGGCGGTCCGCGCCGGCGCCCCGCTGGCTCCGGGCAGCGACGGTCCGGTGGACAGTGCTGAAGAGGTGCGCGCCTTCGCCGAACAGGTGGGCCTGCCGGTGGCCATCAAGGCCGCCTTCGGCGGGGGCGGCCGCGGCCTCAAGGTGGTCCGGAACCTGGCCGACATCGAGGAAAGCTTCGACTCCGCCGTCCGCGAATCCCTGGCGGCCTTTGGCCGCAGCGAATGCTACGTGGAGAAGTTCCTGGACCGGCCCCGCCACGTTGAGGCCCAGGTCATCGCGGATACGCACGGCAACGTGGTGGTGGTGGGCACGCGGGACTGCTCGCTGCAGCGCCGCCACCAGAAGCTCGTGGAAGAGGCTCCTGCGCCGTTCCTCACCCCCGAACAGCGCGCGGAAATCCATGCCTCGGCAAAGGCCATTTGCCGTGAGGCAGGCTATGTCGGCGCGGGTACCGTGGAGTACCTGCTGGACGGCAGCGGCTTCCTCAGCTTCCTGGAGGTCAACACCCGCCTGCAGGTGGAGCATCCCATCACCGAGGAAACCTCGGGCGTGGACCTGGTGGCCGCCCAGTTGGCCATCGCGGCAGGGGAGAAGCTTCCCATCCTGGCGGATCCGGAACCCCGCGGCCACGCCTTCGAGTTCCGCATCAATGCTGAGGATCCGGGCCGCGGCTTCCTGCCGTCCCCAGGCGCGGTAACGGAGTTTGAGGTGCCAACCGGACCGGGGATCCGCCTGGACACCGGGGTCCGCGCGGGGTCCGTGGTGCCCGGACAGTTCGATTCCCTGCTGGCCAAGCTGGTGGTCACCGGCGCCGACCGGCAGCAGGCCCTCCGCCGCGCCCGCCGTGCCCTCCGCGAGTTCCGCATCGGCGGCCTGGCCACCGTGCTGCCCTTCCACCGCGCGGTGGTGGATGCCCCGGACTTCACCGGCACGGATGCCCTGGGGGTCTACACCACGTGGATCGAAAACGAGTTCGCCACCGTGCTCGACGCGGATCCGGCATTCAGCCCCGCCGCTCCGGAGGAGCCCCGCCGGACCATCGGCATCGAGGTGGACGGCAAGCGGATGGAGCTGGGGCTGCCCAAGGCGCTGCTGGATTCGCTGCTCGACGGCGGCGGCCGCCGGTCTGCGGACGCTCCGGAGAGCCACGCGGAGACCCAAGCGGAGAAGAACGACGGCGACCTGCTGGCAACCATGGCCGGCACCGTGGTGAAGTGGCTGGCGGCGCCGGGGTCCAGCGTTGAGGAGGGGGAGACGGTGCTGGTGCTCGAGGCCATGAAGATGGAGACCGCCGTGGCCGCCCATCGTGCCGGCACCCTCGGTGAGCTGTACGCTGCCGCCGGAGACGCCGTCGGGCCCGGGCAGGTGCTCACCACCATTTCCTGACGCACCTCACAAGGGCATCCGCGCAAACACGCGGCACACTGCGAGGCTGAACCAGAGCTGGAGGTCGTGGAACCGGTCCCGGAGCAGGTGGCCGGTGAAGAGGCCGGACGGTTCCTGGTGTGCGGCCAGCCAGTCGCGCGCCTGGTCGGTTTTGTGCGACCTGAACCCGGGCCGGATGATGCTGATGGCGTCGAGGGCGGAAACGAGGTCTGTCATCCAGAAAGGAAAGCTGAACTCGGTCCAGTCGGCGGCCCGGCCCTTGTCCGGATAGGCATCCGGCTCGAAGAAGCGGGCCGCCAGCAATTCCGCAGCCTTTTGTGCGGAGGTGCTTTCGCGGTGCCTGGGATGTTCCGCGTATGCCCTGAGCACGATCCCGGTGATCAGATGCGAGAACGGCTGCGCCGGGTCGCCGGTGATGGTCTGCGGCTCGTCGAGGGCGTCAAGTTTCCTACCCCGCGTACGGAGCGGAAGTGCCCAGCCGCCGTCGTCCTGCCGCGACGCCTCAAGCCAGTCGAACGCCCGTTCCACGCGCGGATCCTCACCGTACCCCGCTTTGCTCAGGAGCCCGATGAGGGCCGCAGTGTAGTTGGGGGACACCTGGTTGCCGTAGATTCCGCGGAGATCACCTTGGGCGGATTGGTGTGCGAGCACATAGCCGGCGGCTGCGGCGAGAGCCGGATGCCGGTGCGTGAACCCGAACATGTCGACGAGGAACCCGAGTTGCCGGTAGGTCTCCAGCAGGTCGTAATCCGTGCTGGCACGGGGCCGTCTTCCCGGATAGGTCCAGGACCCGTTCGCCGCCTGGCGCCGCACGATCCTGCGGGGGATCGGCAGATCCCAGATTGCCTCGTCAGGCGTCTGTGCCCGGGCGGGTGGCAGCCCTGCCGGCCCGGAGACCAACTCACGGACGGCCCAGGAGCGCACCGCGGGGTGCCCGCTCGACAGCAGCGGGGCGATCGGGTCGAAACGCAGGCCGTCAAGCCACGTCATGGTCACCATGATGGCGGAATCCCTCCGGTGCGGACAGGGGACCGGTGCCCTGCCGTTATCGTGGTGCCATGACGTTTGACGAGGTACTGGCCGATCTCCAAGCCCAGGCCAGGACCACAAAGCACGCCGAAACCGGCCTTTGGGTGGCCGCCCAGCTGCGCAGCAGGATCGAGGCCGGCCTGCTCAAGCCCGGCTCCAAGCTCGCGGAGGAAGCCCTCCGCGAGGCTCTTGGCGTATCCCGCAATACCCTGCGCGAGGCGTTTACGGCTCTGCACGCGGAGCACATCGTCACCCGCATCCCCAACCGCGGCGTGTTCGTGGCCCACCCCACCCCCGACGACATCCGCGAAATCTACCGCGTGCGCCGCTTCCTGGAACCGGCCGCCGTGCTGTGGTCCGGCGAGACCTCCATCGAGCCGCTGCCGGCCATCATTAAGGCGGCCAGGGCTGCCGCCGCGGAAGGGGACATCCCCGGCATGGCCAGCGCCAACCAGGACTTCCACCGTGCCATCGTGAACCGGGCAGGCAGCGAGCGGCTCAACAGCCTCATGGAACAGGTCCTGGCCGAGATGCGGCTCGTGTTCCACTCCATGGCCGCCAACCCGGCCTTCCATGAGCCCTACGTGGAGGACAACGCGCACATCGTGGAACTGCTGGAGGCGGGGGACAAAGCCGCGGCAGCGGACTTCCTGGCCACTTACCTGGACCGCGCCGAAACCCAGCTGCTGGACGCCGTCGGCCGCTGAAAGCAACCCCGGCCAAAAGGGGGTTGCAGGATTGTTGAACAAAAAGCTATGCTTTAGATCACACCGTTGTCCTGCAGCTCACACAATCCTGCAGTCCCAACGCAACCGGGGCTCCCGCCCCTCGGCGCCGTCACCCCCAACGACCAACCGCACAGACGCGCCGGCCCCCACTTTGAAAGACCCTTACGGGTCCCCTGGGAAGGGATAGTCATGCTTGTACTCATCGGGGTGCTGCTGGTGATCGTTGGCTTCGCCATCCGCCTGAACCCCCTGATTGTCGTCACCGTCGCCGGCATCGTCACCGCACTGCTGGGCGGCATGAACCCCGCGCAGATCCTGGACGCGTTCGGCACCGGCTTTGCCAGCAGCCGCTCGGTCACCATCTTCGTGGCGGTGCTGCCGGTGGTGGGCATCATCGAGTTCTTCGGGCTGCAGGAACAGGCCAAGGTCCTCATCGGCCGCCTGGCCAAGCTGACCGCAGGCCGAGTGCTCATCGGTTACCTGGCCGTCCGCCAGATCACCGCCGCCGTGGGCCTGAACAGCATCGGCGGCCACGCCCAGACCGTCCGCCCGCTGGTCTTCCCCATGGCCGAGGGCGCCGCGCTGCGCCGCTACGGCCACGTGCCGGAAAAGATCAGCGAAAAGATCAAGGGCCACTCCGCCGGTGCGGACAACGTAGGCGTGTTCTTCGGCGAGGACGTGTTCGTCGCCGTCGGCTCCATCCTGCTGATCACCACGTTCGTTGACACCACGTACCACCTCCACCTGGAGCCGCTCCAGCTGGCCCTGTGGGCCATCCCCACCGCCATCGCAGCGTTCCTCATCCACGGCTTCCGGCTCCTGCGCCTGGACAAGCAGCTGGACAAGGAATACCGCGAGTACGAGCTCACCGCCCCGAAGGAAGCCGCAGGAGAAGCCAAATGATCAACGTTGAAGCCGTCTACTGGCTGATCGGCATTCTGTTCGTCGCGTGGGCATCGCTGATTGCCGCCGACACCAACCACCCCCGCCGCTGGGGCAGCTCCGCCTTCTGGGGCATCCTGGGCCTGTGCTTCTTCTACAGCACCTGGGTCCAGGCAGGCACCGCGCCCGGCTGGATCCTGGGCGTCGCAGTCCTGGTCCTGGTGGTGCTGGCCTCCACCGGCCTCTTGGGCCACGGCAAGCACCGCACGTCCACCGGCCCCGAGCGCGAGTCCTACGCCAAGCGCTTCGGCAACAAGCTGTTCATCCCGGCCCTTACGCTGCCGCTGGTCACCGTGATCCTGGTGCTGGCTGCACCCGTGCTGAACATCGGCGGCACCCCGCTGCTCGACCCCAAGAACACCACGCTGGTGGCCCTGGCCATCGGCGCCGTGGCCGCCGTCATCGTCGCCCTTGTGATCCTGAAGCCGAAGAACCCGGCGACGCCCATCTTCGAAAGCCGCCGCATCCTGGAATCGATCGGCTGGGCTGCGCTGCTGCCGCAGATGCTCACCACGCTGGGCATCCTCTTCACCAAAGCCGGCGTGGGCACCGCCGTGGGCAACCTGGCCTCAGGCCTGCTGCCCAAGGGCTCACTGATCGCCGGCGTGCTGGTCTACTGCATCGGCATGTTCCTGTTCACGGTGCTCATGGGCAACGGCTTCGCGGCTTTCCCCATCATGACCGCGGCGATTGGCTGGCCCGTGCTGGTGCAGACCTTCCACGGCGATCCCGCCATCATCTTCGCCATCGGCATGCTGGCCGGCTTCTGCGGCACGCTCTGCACCCCGATGGCCGCCAACTTCAACCTGGTGCCGTCCGCACTGCTGGAGATGAACAACAAGTACGGCGTCATCACGGCGCAAGTGGGCACGGCCATCCCGCTGCTGGCGGTGAACATCGCCCTGATGTACTTCCTGGCCTTCCACTAACCCTCTTCGCCGACCCCGGCTTTCTAAGGAGCATGATGGACAACGACCTCCGCGTACAGGCGGCCCCGGACTACGCGGCCGTGGTGCTGGGCAACCTCTCCGAGCCCTACCCGCACTCGGCGCACCACACGCAGGTGTCGGCCGAGGACCGGCCCACCCCGGAGCAAATCCACCCCGCGTTCTACACCTCCTTCGACTGGCACTCCTGCGTGCACATGCACTGGCTGGGGGCCAGCCTGCTGGGCGGCACCCCCGGGTCACCCCTTGGCGGGGCTGCACCGGAAGGAGCGTCCGACGGCGGCCCGGCGGCCTGGGTGGATGGCCCCACAGAGGCGTCGCTCCGGGAAGCCCTGGGCGCCAACCTCACGCCGGCCAAGCTGGCCGTGGAGCGGGACTACCTGCTGGCCAATCCGTCCTGGGAACGGCCCTACGGCTGGGCATGGCTGATGCGGCTGGCCGCGACGTGCTCTGCGTCCACCGATGCGCAGTTGCGTGAGTGGGGCACTGCGCTGGAACCGCTGGTGGATGCGGTGGCGGACCTCAGCGCTGCGTGGATGCAGAAGGCCCAGTACCCCGTGCGCCACGGGCTGCACACCAACGCCGCATTCGGCGTGGGCTACATGCTGGACGCGTTCCGGTCACTGGGCCGCGTTGATGCTGCAACGGCGTGCGAGGAAGCGGCACGTGGATGGTTCGGTAACGACCGCGACTGGCCGGGCGACTGGGAGCTCAGCGGCCAGGATTTCCTGTCCGCCGGACTCAGCGAGGCGGACCTGATGCGCCGCGTGCTGTCCGCGGACGAGTTCGCCGAGTGGTTCGCCGGGTTCCTCCCGGGGCTTTCCGCGGAGTCGCGCATCCTGCAGCCGGTAAGCGTCACCGATGAAACCGACGGCTACCTGGTGCACCTGCACGGGCTGAACCTGACCCGGGCCGGGCAGGTTGCCCGGATCATCGCCACGCTTCGGGAATCCGGCAGCGCCGAGGCTTCCGCCGCCGCTGCTGTCCTGGTCGAGGCGCTGGATCCGCTGCTGAAAGCCGGACTCCACGGGCTGGAGAGCGGCGACTTCATGTCCACCCACTGGCTGGCCAGCTTCGCTTGGGACGCGCTGGGATCCGTGGCGGATTTGGACTGATTCTTTCCTGCCGGTGTATCCCTTGTGGGGTCCGCCGGCGTCAACGGCCCCCTCGGAACGGAGCAGTCATACTCCGTTCCGAGGGGGCTGTTTGTGCATCCGGGAGTACCGCCGCGTTAGTCTTGCTGCACCACGCTGGGGCGTGACCTGGGAGCAGCGGGCAGGGTTGTAATGAGCTGACCGTCCGCCCGCGAGCCAGAGGAAGCCGATGCGCCAGCACACCAGCACCTGCCCGTCAGACCCTGCGATGGCAGGGAAAGCAGCCACGCCCAGGCCTCGAAGGAAGCGGGCCAGGCATCCGCGGCTGGCGGTGGGGGACAGGGTCCGCTTCGCCGAGGGAACCCTGGCCGGCACCGGCGTCGTTGACGCCGTGACCTCCGACTACTCCATCATCTGGGTATGGACCGACGAGGGCCAGGGCCGGCGGATGTTCGTGCAGGGTTACGGCAGCATCGTGTCCGCGCTGTCGGAAGAGGCTGCGGAACAAGAGGACGTCGTAGGCGCCTGCTGACCAGCTAACCGCCGAGCCGTTCCGACTCGTCCGCTACACGCCGTCTGCGCCGCTCATCCGCCTGGAGGATGCCGTCGCGGACCGCGGCGCGGACCACACCGTACAGGATGTAGAAGAAGACCGCGCCGAAGAGCGCAAGCAGGACAAGTCCGGTCGCGTTACCCATCAGTGCGCTCCTCCTCCGGCCAGTACGGCTGAGCGGACGCCGCCGCCTGACGCAAGGTCCCGCCGTCGAGCATGATGGACGTTTCCTGCAGGCCGAAGTCGGTCCATTGGGCAACCAGCCGCAGGTCGCCGGCAGGCGGCAGCGGCCACAGCCAGAGCGTGCCGCTGCCGGAGAACTCCGCATCGCCCCCGCCGCCCCCGCCGCCGTTCAGGGCGAGGACGGGAGGCTCCGGATTGGTGCCCGGCTCCAATGACCCGTAGGGTACCTGGCTGCCGGTGCTGGCCTTTGAACCATCGGGAAATTCGACGCCGAACAGGAGTCCGCCCTGCCGGCCACTGCCACGGATGCCCCTGCCGGGCTGGAAGAACAGCGGCTGCAAATCGTCCCAGTCCTCATCGGATTGATCGGTCCGGCGGAAGAGCCAGGACAGGCTGAACAGGCACCCGGTAGAGAACACCTCGGCGCCCTTGACTGCCACCACCATTCCCGGCGTCCGGCTCACGAACCTGCCCAGATGGACAACGGCAGGCAGTTCGTAGGCGGGTGCAGCCACCCAAGGGGGCGGGACGTGCCTGGTTCCCCGCGGCCGGGGCGGCAGGGGAGGGACGGGAAAGTCCTGGAAGAACGTCATCGGTGGTCCTTGGGTCCGTTGGCTGCGACCGACCAGCGGAACAAGCGGCAGTGCCGCCCTGGATCCCCCAATCCGTCCTTGCCCGGCCAGTCTAGCGGGGATGCCTCAAGGCCTGGTTGCCTCCTCGAGGATTTCCAGCAGGTGGCGGTAGGAGCGGCCGGTCGCCTTGGACATCCCCAGTTCGCAGGTGCGGTTGGTGGAGGCGTAGGCGTCGAACTGTCGCTCGTTGATCTCGCGGGCCTGCCGGTCCGTGGCGGAGTCGGTCAGTTCCGGATGGAGCAGGCCGCGGTCGCCCGCGAACGCGCAGCAACCCCAGTTCAGCGGCACGAACACATCGTCCGTAACAGCCCCCGCGATCTCGAGCAGGGCCGGGTTTGTCCCCAGCTGCGTGGATGAGCACGTGGGGTGCAGGGCGATGGAACCCAGCGGGGCAGTCACCGTGAGCTTCCCAAGTACGTGTTCGTGCACGAACTCCACCGAGTCAACAAAGCGCAGCCCGGCGTACCGCTCCTCGCCCGCAGCCGCGAGGCGCTTCATCGTGTCCAGGCCCTCCGTGCAGGACGCGGCGTCGCACACCACCGGCAGCTCGCCCCGGCCGCTGGCCTCGTACAACTGGTCCAGGACCTTGGAGCTCATGGCCTCGTAGCCCTGGGAAAACCCCTTCGACTTCCACGGCGTGCCGCAGCACAGGCTCTCGATGCCTTCCGGAACGGTGACCGGCACGCCGGCGCGGTCGCAGAGGTCCAGGAAGGCCTGGGCCGAGCCCTTCGCGGCGCCGCCTGCAGCATCCGCCGGGCCGAACATCGTTCCGATGCAGGCGGGGAAGAACACGGCGACGCTGTCCGGGTCCGGCCGCGCGCTGCGCCTGGAACCCCCGCCGGGCAGCACGGTGGAGTAGGCGGGCACCGCTTCCGTCCCCAGCAGGGCGCGGCCGACGGCGGTCGCGGCCTTTGGCAGTGGCGCTGGCATGGCCTTGGCTACAGTCAGGGCCAGCCCGCCGGCGGCGGTCACGGTGCCCCAGTTTTCGGCGGCCTTGTTCCAGCCGGCCGCCGCGACGGTGTTGGCGTTTTCCTTGCGCAGCCGCCGCACCAAGTCCCCGGTGTTGATCAGCACCGGGCAGGCGGTGACGCACATGCCGTCCGCTGCGCAGGTCTGCACGCCGTCGTAGTCATAGTCCTTGCGCAGGTTGGCGGCGAGGGCGTGGTCGCCGCGTTGCTCAGCGGCAGCAATGTCGCGCCGAAGCACGATGCGTTGGCGCGGAGTAAGCGTGATGTCCTTGCTGGGGCAGACCGGTTCGCAGTACCCGCACTCGACGCAGCGATCCACTTCCTCCTCGACGGTGGGGGCCACCTTCAGGTTCTCGATGTAGGAGAGTGGTTCGTCGGCGAGCAGAACGCCCGGGTTCATGAGGTTGGGCGGGTCGATCAGCCGCTTGATCTCCTGCATGACCGCATAGAGCTCGTCGCCGTATTGGCGGCGGACGAAGGGCGCCATGATGCGCCCGGTGCCGTGCTCGGCCTTGAGTGAACCGCCCGCGCCGAGGACCAGGTCCACCATCTCGTCGGTGAAGGCCTGGTAGCGCAGCAGCTGGGCCGGATCGTCGAAGCGCTCGTTGAGCATGAAGTGGACGTTCCCGTCCTTCGCGTGCCCGAAGATCACCGATTCCTTGTAATGGTGCTCGTGGAAGAGCCGAGTCAGTTCGCCGCAGGTGTCCGCGAGGGCGGGAACCGGGACAACGATGTCCTCCAGCAGCGCGTTGGTTCCCGAGGGGCGTGCGCCGGCGACCGCCGTGTACAGGCCCTTGCGGACGTGCCAGAGGGCTGCCCGGTCTTTCGGGTCCGTGGTCAGCGTGAAGGGCGCGGCCACGTCCAGCGAGTCGAACAGCGGCTGCGAGCCTGCGCGCTTGCCGGACAGCTCGGCGGCGTCCGAGCCCTGGTGTTCCACCAGCAGCGCGGCGTGTCCCTGGACCGGCAGGGTACTGATCGCAGCGGGGGCGTCGGCGGCAGCCTGGGCCACCTTCAACGCTGCCGCGTCCATGAGTTCGATGGTGGCAAGGCCGGTGGCAACCAGGTCCGGTAGGGCAGCCGTGGCCGCATCGAGGGTGTTGAAGACCAGGAGCCCCGTGGCAACGGCCGGTTTGACCTCGACGGTGCGGAAGACGGCCTCGGCCACGAAGCCGAGGGTCCCCTCGCTGCCGATCATCAGGTGCATCAGGATATCGGCCGGGCGTTCGTAATCCAGGAAGGAGTTCACGCCGTAGCCCATGGTGTTCTTCATCGAGAACAGTGACCGGATGATGCGGACGGACTCGTCGTTCCCCAGGACCCGGCGGCGCAGCCTCAGCAGCCCTTCGTGGAGTTCCGGTTCCAGCTCACGCAACCGCCGGTCGGCATCGGCGTCGGCGGTGTCGATGACCGTGCCCGAGGGCAGCACCAGCACCATTGATTCCAGCGTCCGGTAGGTGTTGAACTCGGTGCCGCACGCCATCCCGGAGGAGTTGTTGGCGATGACCCCGCCCACGGTACAGGCGATTTCGCTGGCGGGATCCGGCCCGAGCTTACGCCCGAAGGCGGCCAGCCGGGCATTGACGCTGCGCACGGTGGCGCCGGGCTGCACACGGACCCGGGCGCCGCCGTCGAGCACCTCGACGCCGCGGAAATGCTGGCGGGTGTTGATCAGCAGGCTGTCACTCAGGGCCTGGCCCGACAAGCTGGTGCCGCCGGACCGGAAGGTGGCGGGAACCCCAAGCTCCCGGCTGCGCCGCAGCAGGGCGCCGACGTCGGCGGCATTGCGAGGAGTGGCCACCCCCTGGGGAACGAGGAGGTAGTGCGAGGCGTCGTGGGCCATGGCATGGCGGTCCAGGTCCCGCGTGCTGACGGTATCCAGCCCCAGCTGTTCGATGGGGGATTCGGCTCCTGCCGTTGCTGTTCGCATGCGTAACTCCAAAAAACTTAGGTGATGGTGTGGGGCCGGGGCGTCTTGGCGTCCCCTGCCCGCTGGTAGAACCATTCGATGTGCTCGCGCAGCAGGCGCGCGGCGAGTTCGCCGTCCCGGGACTGGACGGCATCGAAGATTCCGTGGTGTTGGGTGCGGAGGACTTCCAGGACATCCGGCCAGTCCTCCATGGCGTCCATGGAACCCTTGACATAGTCGACGATCGAACCGCTGAGGGACTCCATGATGGTGGCCATCACCTCGTTGCCCGCGAGCGAGCTCAGCGCCACGTGGAACCGGGCATCCAGCTCGTGGAAGGCTGCCCGGTCCACCTCGGGGTGGTCCATGGCCTCCAGCAGCTGGGCCGCCTGTTCGCGCTCCGTGTCGCCGTCCTCACGCTCTGCACCTGCACGGGCAGTCCAGGTTTCCAGGAGGATGCGGGTCTGGACAATGTCCTCGACCGGCAGGCGGTTGCTGGCAACATGCAGCCGGAGCGCGGAGGAGAGCCCGGCGGACGGATCGGAAACGACGATGGCACCGGAGGTGGGCCCGGACCCCACCGAGCTGCGGACCACCCCCATGGCGTCGAGGATCCGGATGGCCTCCCGCACTGATGCCCTGGAGATTCCGTAGTTTTCCGCCAGGGTCCGTTCGCCCGGGAGCCGGTCGCCGACCTTGATCTTGCCGGCGCGCAGGTCCGCTTCAATGTCTTTCAGCAGTGCGTCGTGGGTTCGAGGGCGGGGAGCTGCTCCGGCTGCGGGGGTTGTCACGGGCGATCCTCTGGGTGGGGGAGTGCGGGCCCCGAGTGGACCCGCACTCCGGTTTTGCGCGGGAAGTGGCCGCGGGTACTGGCTAGGGGAGCATCCAGCCCAGGACTGGGGTGGACTGCAGGTAGACGATGGTGCACAGCACCAGAAGCAACCCCACGCTCCATCCGACTACCTTACGCAGAAGGACGGACTCCTGGCCGTCGAGGTTCACGGCGGTGGCGGCAATGGCGAGGTTCTGCGGGCTGATGAGTTTGCCCACCACGCCACCGGCGGTGTTGCCGGCCACGAGCAGGGTCGGGTCGATGCCCGCATTCACGCCCGCGGTCTGCTGCAGCTTGGCAAACAGTGCGTTCGCGGAGGTGTCCGAACCGGTCACGGCCGTGCCCAGCCAGCCGAGCACGGGGGAGAGGAACGCGAAGAAGCTTCCGGTGCCGGCCAGCCACACGCCGATCGAGACCGTCTGGCCGGAGTTGTTCATGACGTAGGCAAGGGCAAGCACCGTGATGATGGTGAGGCCGGCCCATCGCATCTTGAAGATGGTCCGCCCGATTTCGGCCACGGCGTTGCCTACCGTCATGGGGAAGCGGCCGCGGTCATCGAAGCGGGCGTAGACGACCGCCACAATCAGGCCGGTGATCAGCAGGAGCGTGCCGGGGCTGGACAGCCACTGGAAGACGTAGACGGTGGAGGACAGCGGCTTGCCGTCGGCGCTGACCAGGGCGTCGTGGAGGACCGGCCACGGGATCTTTACGTCGGTGGCGGCGAGGGCGGCAGGAAGGTCGACGCCGAGCTTCCACAGTTTGACGATACCGAACACCACAATGACCAGGAAGTAGGGAAACAGCGCGAGCCAGGTACGTGCCGGGGTGAGGCTTTCGCGCTCGGCCGCCTCCACGGTGGCCGCGCTGCCTGAACGGGCGCTTCGCGGGCCGCCGTTACCAGCCGTGGCACCGACGGCGGCCACGGACTCCGCGGCCACGCCCAGCCGGTCACGCGCTGCCGCCGTGCCGCGGGGCCTCCAGAACCGGAAGAACAGGACAGCCGCGCCCAGGCCGACCAATGAGGCCATGATGTCGGTGAGTTCGTACGAGAAGAAGTTGGAGCAGAGGAACTGCGCTGCGGCAAAGGAAAATCCGACGACCAAAGCGGCAGGCCAGCAGTCCTTCAAGCCCTTGCGTCCGTCCAGGATGAAGAGCAGGATCAGCGGGACGAAAGTTGCCAGCAGCGGTGCCTGGCGGCCCACCATGGCGCCGATGTCCGTCGCGTGCAGCCCGGTAAGTCCGGCGGCGGTAGTGATCGGGATGGCCATTGCGCCGAAGGCGACCGGAGCGGTGTTGGCCACCAGCACGGCGGCGGCTGCCCGCAACGGAGGAAGGCCGAGGGCCAGCAGCATGGTGGCGGTAATGGCCACCGGCGCGCCGAACCCGGCAAGGGCTTCGAGCAGCCCGCCGAAGCAGAAGGCGATGAGGACACCCTGCAGGCGGACGTCGCCGCCGCCAATGACATCGAAGACCCGGCGGAGGTCCTCAAAGCGGCCGCTGAGCACCGTCACCTGGTAGAGCCAGACGGCCATGACCACAATCCACAGCACAGGGAAGGCGCCGAAAACGCCGCCCTGGGTTGCGGACAGGAGCGCCAGGCCGGCCGGCATCTTGAACGCCAGGATGCCCACCATCAGGGCCACCAGCAGGGCAAATCCGCCGGCCACGTGGGCTTTGGTCTTGGCGACGGCGAGCAGGAGAAAGAAGGTCAGCAGCGGCAGCAGGGCGACAATGGCCGACCAGGCAACGCTGTTCAGCACCGGGTCAGTGCTGGGGGTGAAGTGGTCCACAGAGTTCCTCCACGTTGAGGGGTGTTGGGGTCGTGTTTGGTCAGACCACAACGGTCCGACCACGGAAGTGTAGCCCACAATTCCCGGTTGGTGTGAGCCGCTTCACCACCGGGTCCGGGGTTGAAAGTGGCTGGTATCACGTGTTCTACTGTGGTCAGACCATACGAACATCCCTACCCCTTCCCGGAAGGCCGCCATGAGAATTGCCTTGTTCGCCACCTGCATTGTGGATGCGATGTATCCGGCCACGGCGAAGGCCACCGTCAAGATTTTGGAGCGCCTGGGACACGACGTGGAGTTCCCTGAGGGCCAGGCCTGCTGCGGCCAGATGCATGTCAACAGCGGCTACCTCAAAGAAGCCGTCCCCGTGGTGGCCAACCACGTCGCCGCCTTTGACACCGCGGACTACGACGTCGCCGTCGCCCCGTCCGGTTCCTGCGTTGCCTCGGTCAAGCACCAGCACCCCATGGTGGCCCGCTCCTGCGGTGACGCCGCGCTCGAAGCCCGCGCCACCGCCGTCGGCGCCAAAACCTACGAACTGTCCGAACTGCTGGTGGACGTGCTGGGCGTGACCGACGCCGGCGCCCAGCTGGGCTCCTACTTCCCGCACCGGGTCACCTACCATCCCAGCTGCCACGGCATGCGCCTGCTGCGGCTCGGGGACAGGCAGTCCCGCCTGCTGCGGACCGTGCAGGGGATCGACCTTGCCGACCTGCCCGAGGCGGACCAGTGCTGCGGCTTCGGCGGCACGTTCTCCATGAAAAACGCCGATGTTTCCTCGGCCATGCTCCAGGACAAGGCGGCCAACGTCGAAGCCACCGGCGCCGAACTCTGCACCGGCGGGGACGCCTCCTGCCTGATGCACATCGGCGGCGGACTCTCCCGGCAGGGCAGCTCCACCACCACCCTCCACCTGGCGGAAATCCTCGCAAGCACCATGGAAGAACCGGCGTCCGTGACCGGCGAAGTCCGCGTCTCTACCGGAAAGGCCCTCCGATGACCACCTTTTTGGGAATGCCCGCGCTTCCGGCCTTCGGCTCCGGCAACCTGTTCGCCGGCGAATCCTTTCCCAAGGCGGCGCACCGCGAACTGGGCAACGCCCAGCTGCGGGCCAACCTTGGCCATGCCACGCACACCATCCGCGACAAGCGCCAGGCCGTGGTCTCCGAACTGCCCGACTGGGAGCAGCTGCGCGATGCCGGCTCCGCCATCAAGGAGTCGGTGATGGCCAGGCTGCCCGAGCTGCTGGAGGAGTTCGAGAAAAACTTCACCGCCCGCGGCGGCGTGATCCACTGGGCCCGCGACGCCAGGGAGGCCAACGAAATCGTGGCCGGACTGGTCCGGGCGACCGGTGAAACCGAAGTGGTCAAGGTCAAGTCCATGGCCACGCAGGAAATCGGGCTCAACGAGTACCTCGAGGAGCAGGGAATCGAGGCCTTCGAAACGGACCTCGCCGAGCTCATCGTCCAGCTGGACCACGACAAGCCCAGCCACATCCTGGTGCCGGCCATCCACAAGAACCGCACCGAAATCCGGGACATCTTCCTCCGCGAGATGCCCGGAGCCGATCCGGCACTCACCAACGATCCGCCCGTCCTGGCCATGGCCGCCCGCGAGCACCTGCGCCGCAAGTTCCTCACCGCCAAGGTGGCTGTGTCCGGGGCCAACTTCGCCCTCGCAGATTCCGGCACCCTGGCCGTCGTCGAATCCGAAGGCAACGGCCGCATGTGCCTCACCCTGCCGGAAACGCTGATCACGGTGATGGGCATCGAGAAGCTGCTGCCCGCCTGGCAGGACCTGGAAGTGTTCATGCAGCTGCTCCCGCGGTCCTCCACCGGGGAGCGGATGAACCCGTACACCTCACTGTGGACCGGCGTCACGGAGGGTGACGGGCCGCAGAATGTGCACCTGGTGCTCCTGGACAACGGCCGCAGCGCTGCGCTCGCGGATGAAATGGGCCGCTCGGCGCTGCACTGCATCCGCTGCAGCGCCTGCATGAACGTCTGCCCCGTATACGAGCGGACGGGCGGGCACGCCTACGGCTCCACCTACCCCGGCCCCATCGGTGCCATCCTTTCCCCGCTGCTGACCGGCATCCAGGCGGAGGAAAACAGCTCCCTGCCCTACGCCTCCTCCCTGTGCGGTGCCTGCTACGACGCCTGCCCCGTGAAGATCAACATCCCCGACATCCTGGTGCACCTGCGCAGCGTGGACGTGGACAGCAAGCGCGGGACGAAGAAGGTCCCCAGCCAGATGGACGTGGGCATGAAGGCGGCCTCCTGGGCACTGTCTTCCGGCAAGCACCTCGGCCTGGTGGAGAAAGGACTGCCGCTGGGCCGGCTCGCCGCCGGACGCGACAAGAAGATCAAGAAACTGCCCGGCATCGCCGGCGGCTGGACCCAGAGCCGCGACATCCCGGCGCCCCCGGCCCAGTCCTTCCGGGACTGGTGGGCCAAGGAGCACAAGTCGCCCGCGCCGTCACGAGACGAAAAGGAAACCCAGTAATGAGTGCACGCGAAGACATCCTCTCGCGGATCCGCTCCGCGCTGCAGGACATCCCGGAGGCGCCGCAGATCCCCCGGGAGTACCGGGCCGAATCAGGCATGGACGCCGACGGGCTGATTGACCTCCTGGTGGACCGGCTGGTGGACTACAAGGCGCAGGTGGCCGTGGTGCCCGCCGCCGAGGTGCCGGCCACGATTGCCTCGCTCCTTGAGGGGGCGCGCAGCTACGTCGTCCCGGAAGGGCTAGACGGCGGCTGGCTGGCAGCGATGGACGACGCCGGCACCGGCGGGTCCCGCCGTCGCGTCGACTCCCCGGCGGAACCGCTCAGCGTGGCCGACCTGGACGGCACCGACGCCGTGGTGACCGGCAGCGCGGTGGCCGTGGCCGAGACGGGAACCATCATCCTGGACGGCAGCGCCAACCAGGGGCGCCGCGCCATCAGCCTGGTCCCCGACCACCACATCTGCGTGGTCAAGGCCGCGGATATTGCCGGCATCCTGCCCGAGGCGCTGGGCCGGATCGACGGGACCCGGCCCATCACCATGATCAGCGGCCCGAGTGCCACCAGCGACATCGAGCTGGAACGCGTGGAGGGGGTCCACGGCCCCCGCAGGCTGGATGTCATCATTGCCCGCTAGAGTTTTTCCATGACCACTGCTGCTCTGAACACTTCTGCCCTGCGGCCTGTCTACTTCCTCTCGGACAGTACCGGCATCACCGCGGAAACGCTGGGCAATACGCTGCTCACCCAGTTCCCGGTGGATAACTTTGACCGCGTGACCATCCCCTTCATTACCACCGAGGAGCAGGCGCGGTCCGTGGTGCGGACCATCGACGCCTTGGCCGCCACCGGGCCGCGACCGCTGGTTTTTTCCACCGCGGTGAGCAGCGAAATCCGGCAGATCCTGGCCGGATGCAAGGGCGCCATGGTGGACCTGATCGGCACCCACGTGGGAGTCCTGGAGGAGGCGCTCGGACACCCGGCCAGCGGCGAACCCGGCAGGGCCCACGGGCTGGGGAACGCCGCGCGCTACCAGTCCCGGATGGCGGCGGTGGAGTATGCCATGGAGCACGATGACGGCCAGAGCCTGCGTGCGCTGGAGAAGGCCCAGGTGATCCTGGTGGCCCCGTCCCGGTGCGGCAAGACGCCCACCACCATGTACCTGGCGCTGCAGCACGGGATCTTCGCGGCAAACTTTCCGCTGGTGGACGAGGACTTCCAGCGGGACGGGCTGCCCAAACCGCTGCGGCCTTTCGTGTCGAAGTGTTTTGGCCTGTCCTCCAACCCGCTGCGCCTGAGCCAGATCCGCACGGAACGCCGGCCCAGCTCGCCGTATGCGTCCCTGCGGCAGTGCGGGTTTGAGCTGCGCAGCGCCGAACAGCTGTATGTCTCGCACCGAATCCCGTACCTGAACTCGGCCACCGTCTCCGTGGAGGAGATGGCGGCCACCATCCTGCAGCGGATGAACCTGAAGCATTAGCCCCCGATTTCACAAACGTGGCGTAGCCCACATGATGTGGAAACTCCGCTGCAGACCTGAAACTGTTAGCAGGGTTTTCCTTCCGGCCGGCACTACCGTGAACGGCCGGCCACGCCTACGCCACCCTCTGCAAAGGAGCAGTAAACATGACGACAGACGTTCTGTGGTTCTCTGAACTCGGACTCAAGGACCTGGACAAGGTGGGCGGCAAGAACGCCTCCCTGGGCGAGATGGTCCAGAACCTGACCTCCGCCGGCGTCCAGGTCCCGGACGGCTTCGCCACCACGGCCGACGCCTACCGCCGGTTCCTGTCCGATTCCGGGCTGGACCAGAAGATCGCCGACCGGCTGGTGGGGCTGGACACCGATGATGTGACCGCCCTCGCCGCAGCCGGCCAGGAGATCCGGACCCTGGTCCGCGAGACGCCCTTCCTGCCGGACTTCGAGGCGCAGGTCCGCGAGGCTTACCAGCAGCTGGTGGACAAGCACGCCGGCTCCGAGGACCTGTCCTGGGCCGTCCGCTCCAGCGCCACCGCGGAGGATCTTCCCGATGCCTCCTTCGCCGGGCAGCAGGAGACCTTCCTGAATGTGCGCGGCATCGAGAACATCCTGCAGGCCATCAAGGACGTCTTCGCCTCGCTCTACAACGACCGCGCCATCGCCTACCGCGTGCACCACAAGTTTGAACATGCCGAGGTGGCACTCTCGGCGGGCATCCAGCGGATGGTGCGCTCCGACGTCGGCGCTTCCGGCGTCATGTTCACCATGGACACCGAATCCGGCTTCAAGGACGCCGTCTTCGTCACCTCCTCCTACGGGCTGGGCGAGGCCGTGGTGCAGGGCGCCGTGAACCCGGACGAGTTCTACGTCTACAAGGCCGCCCTGGCGGCCGGGCGCCCGGCGATCCTCAAGCGTGGGCTGGGCGAGAAGGCCCTGCAGATGACGTACACCAACAGCAGCGAGATCGGCCGCACCATCGATTTCGTGCCGGTGGAGGAGGCCCAGCGCGTCCGCTTCAGCCTCACGGACGACGACGTGGAGCAGCTTGCGCGCCACGCCGTCGCCATTGAGAAGCATTACGGCCGCCCGATGGACATCGAGTGGGGCAAGGACGGGATCGACGGCGGCCTGTACATCCTGCAGGCCCGTCCGGAAACCGTGCAGTCACGCCGCGCCCCCGGCAGCATGAGCCGGTTCCGCCTGAACGAGAGCGGCCCCGTGCTGGTGGAAGGCCGTGCCATCGGCCAGCGCATCGGCGCCGGCAAGGTCCGGATCCTCACCGCCATCGACCAGATGGCCTCCTTCCAGACCGGCGACGTGCTGGTGGCGGACATGACCGACCCCGACTGGGAACCGATCATGAAGCGCGCCTCCGCCATCGTCACCAACCGGGGCGGACGCACCTGCCACGCAGCCATCATCGCCCGCGAACTGGGGATTCCCGCCGTCGTCGGAACCGGCAACGCCACCGATACCCTGTCCGACGGCCAGGAGGTCACCGTGTCCTGCGCCGATGGCGAGACGGGCGTCATCTACCAGGGCCTGCTGGACTTCAGCGTGGAGGAAACCGGCATTACCAACCTGCCCGAAGCTCCCGTTAAGGTCATGATGAACGTGGGCACGCCGGAGCAGGCGTTCACCTTCGCGCAGCTGCCCAACCACGGCGTGGGCCTGGCCCGGCTGGAGTTCATCATCAACCGGCAGATCGGCATCCACCCCAAGGCCCTGCTGAACCTGGACAGCCAGCCGGAGGATGTGGCCGCTGAAATCCGGCAGCGCATCAGCGCCTACGCCAGCCCCCGCGAGTACTACATCAAACGGCTGGCCGAGGGCGTGGCCACCATCGCCGCCGCCTTCGCGCCGGAACCGGTGATTGTGCGCATGTCCGACTTCAAGTCCAACGAGTACGCAAACCTGATCGGCGGCCCCGCCTACGAGCCGCACGAGGAAAACCCGATGATCGGGTTCCGTGGCGCGTCCCGTTACCTGGAGCCGTCCTTCCGGGACTGCTTCGACCTTGAGTGCGAGGCGCTGTCCTTCGTCCGCAACGAGATGGGCCTGACCAACGTCAAGCTGATGATCCCGTTCGTGCGGACCCTGGACGAGGCGCAGGGCGTCATCGAACTGCTGGCCGAGAACGGGCTGCGCCGCGGCGAGAACGGCCTCGAGGTGATCATGATGTGCGAGCTGCCGTCCAACGCGCTGCTCGCCGACGAGTTCCTGGAGTACTTCGACGGCTTCTCCATCGGCTCCAACGACATGACCCAGCTGACCCTGGGCCTGGACCGGGACTCGGCGATCGTGGCCAACAGCTTCGACGAGCGGGACGCGGCCGTGAAGAAGCTGCTCAGCATGGCCATCAAGGCCTGCCGGGCGAGGGAAAAGTACGTGGGCATCTGCGGCCAGGGCCCCAGCGACCACCCCGACTTCGCCGAATGGCTGGTCAAGGAAGGCGTCAACTCCGTCTCCCTGAACCCGGACACCGTGGTGGACACCTGGATCCGGCTCGCCGGCGCGTCTGATGCTCACGAAGCTGCCTCCAACGGCGCGGCGGTTGCCGCCGCCGGTGCAGCCTGACCTACAACCAGTAGCCCGCAGCTGCCAAGGGCGGTCCCGCCACAGCCGAAAGGCCGTGACGGGGCCGCCCTTGCTGCTTGGTCCTCACTGGTTGGATGGTTCAGGGAGCAGTCCCAGCTGTCCCAGGAGTTCCATCTGGTCGAAGTAGGCGTGGTGTTCCGCGATCAGGCCTGCCTGGACCCTGGCAATGTCGCAGCTTCGCACCCGGACCTGCTTTCCGGTGGCGGGCAGGGTCCCGCCGGTGGGCAGGCCCAGCGACCCGGTGTTCGTGCCCGTCACGAAACCCTCGACGATGGCCACGTCCCCGGCCTCATGCCTTGCCGACTGCTCGTACCTGACGTCCGGCATCGCCTCCCAGAAGTGGTGGAAGTAGTCCGCGATCGCCTCCCTGCCGCTGATTTCGCCTTGGTCCGGAGTCCGGAGCACGGCGTCAGTGGCGAAGCAATCCGACAGGTCCTCAATGTCTTTTGCCGCCATGGCAGCCATTAACCGGTACATGGCATCGCTTGCCTGTCCCATTTCAGCCTCCTTTGGTCCTTGGGATGAGTCCCCGAAGCGTCGCGTCCCGCGCGGCGTCCGTGAAGGAAAAGTACGACGGCGGCACGCACCACGGCGACCCCCTCGATGGGGGTTTCGGGGTGCTGCGGGAACCCCCAAAATAGGGGATTGCTGCAATGGCGGCCGGGACGATACTGGAGGTATGTGGGAGGAGCGCGCGGAGCGTGCCCGGCGGGAGATCGCTGCCATGGCCGTCGGCGGAATGGACTTGGCGGACCTCTATGCCGCGGCGCTTGCCGTTGTGCAGCGGGCGGTGCCGTTCGAGCAGGGGTGCTGGGCCGGCGTCGACCCCGACTCGATGGCGATGACCTCCATCACCAATTGGCAGCCGTGGCCGGTGGGCGGGCACCAGTTTGAGGAGTACTTCATGCGGTTTGCCCAGTCCGAGTACACGGGCCGGGAACCCAACACGTTCGTCGAGCTGCTGCGGCGCCAGCGTCCCGTCGCCAGGATTTCGGATGCGCCGCACCGGGATGTGGTCCGCAGTGTCCGGATCAACGACCTGCTCAGGCCGCTCGGCCTGGAGCATGAGCTGCGTGCCGCCTTCCGGGTGGACGAGGCGTGCTGGGGAGTGGGCAGCATCTTCCGCGAAGGCGGCCCCGACTTTACCGACCGGGAGGTGGAGTTCCTGGCCGCCGTGACCGCAACCCTGGCTGCGGCCACCCGGGCGGTTGTCCGGGTGGGGCACCCCACCGGGCCGGCCGCCGTCGGGCCCGTCATTGTCCTGGCCGGGCTGCACGGTGACCTGCGCGCCGCTACGCTCGCCGCCGCCTCCTGGCTGGCCGGGGTGGAGGACGTGGCGCCCGGCCGCTTCAGCCAGACGCTGTATGCGGTGGTCGCGCAGGCGCATGCCGCGGCGTCCGGCACGGCACGGGCCAGGATGCGCGATGCCGGGAACAACTGGGTGATGCTGCAGGCCAGCCGGCTGATTACCGGCGATGATCCGGAGCAGATGGTGGTCACTGTGGAACCCGCTACCACCCACGAACTCGCCGGCCTGCTGCTGATGGCGTACGGGGTGACTGCCCGCGAGCGGGACGTCTGCCTGGAGGTGCTGTCCGGAAACCCGACCGCAGAGATCGCCCGCCACCTGTTCATCTCCCCGCACACCGTGCACGACCACCTGAAGTCCGTGTTCGAAAAAGTCGGCGTTGGCAGCCGGGGGGAGTTGGTGGCCCGGCTCGTAGCCTGAAAGGCGGGGAGGTTCCATGCATGCCTTGACGGAATCGGTGCGCAGGCACCCGCTGCCGTGGTACTTCGGCGTGACCTTCTTCCTGTCCTGGGCCGCCATTGTGGTGGCCGTCCTGGCGGTCACGGGTGGCTTGTCGCCCACGCCGGAACAGTTCCAGCTCACCGTTCCCGTGACGGTGCCGGCCATGCTGCTGGGACCAGCTGCTGCCAGCCTGGTTCTGACGGGAATCGTGTCGGGACGGGCAGGGTACCGGGACCTCTGGTCGCGGCTGCGTGTCTGGCGGGTTGACCGGCGATGGTACCTCTTCGCACTGCTGGTGGCACCGGTGACGCTGGCGGTCCCCGTGCTGGTGCTGTGGCTGTTTTCCCTGGATTATGCGCCGCGGTTTGTCACGGAGCCGGATAAGGCAGGAACCATCCTGATGGCGCTCGCCATCGGTCTGGCGGCTGGATTTCTTGAGGAGATCGGGTGGACCGGGTTTGCCATTCCCAAGGCCAGGCAGCATTACAGCGTTCTGTGGACCGGGCTGCTGGTGGGCGTGCTCTGGGGTGTCTGGCACTTCTTCGTGAGCTATTGGGGTGGCGGCGGGACAAACGGCGGGGTGCCGCTGGCAATCTTCATGTCGCTCTGGGTGGTTTCGGTGCTCGTCGGCCAGCTGACGGCCTACCGGGTGCTGATGGTCTGGGTCTACGAACATACGGGGAGTGTGCTTGTGGCGGCGTTGATGCACGCGAGCCTGGCGGCCTTCCAGTTCATCCTTAACCCGCTGACCCCCGGAGTTCCCCAGCAGGTATACCCGTGGGGCCAGGCCGCCGCAACGTGGGTGGCGGTCGCCGCCGTGGCACTGACGAGCCGCGGCGAGATGACCGGCCGCCGCCGTTTCCTGCCCATCAACGTCCGGTCACATCACAGGGCACCGCACAGGCGGAGGTAGCTTGCGGGCCGCGTGCGGTGCCGGCCGCCGCCTCCGCTTCAGGCCGCGCCGTGCTCCGCCAGGATCTGTTCGCGCAGGATGTCCGCGTGGCCGCAGTGCTGGGCCAGCTCGCGCAGCATGTGCAGGTAGACCCAGCGAAGCGGGACTGGCCCGCGTCGGTTGCCAGTCACCACGCTGTCCAGATTCAGCGGGGCGGCTGCGGCACGGGACGCGGCACAGGCTTCCCGATGCGCCGCCCGGACCGAATCGATCGTGTCGTCGTCGTGCAGGATGAATGACTCGTCCGGCGTGGCGGGGATGCCAATCTCGCTGCGCGGGCGGCCGGTGAAGGCTTCATCGAACCAGACCTTCTCCACGAAGGTGGCGTGCTTCACCAGTCCCAGCAGCGTGGTGCGGGAGGCGACCAGCCAGCGCCGCGCCTGCTCCTCGATCAGGCCGTCCAGGCATTCGTTGAGCGCGGCCCGGTGCTCGTCCAGGAAGAACTCGAACTGCACGCGCTCGGGTTCGTTGATGACGTCGTCCATCGAGTGGAATTGGGGTGCCATAGGCAGACCCTAGCAAGGCGGGCAGCGCCCTGGAGGCAGCCACCTCACTTTCGCCGCTCCGGCGGCCGCCGGTGCCGGTGGTGGAGCTCGTAGTGGTCGAACACGTCGGAGGAGGTGCTTCCCTCGTGGCCGAACTTCCCGCGCAGCACCTCGGCCAGGTCCTCCAACGCCGCGTAGAGCATCCGCCCGGCGAACCGAAGCTCGGCGTTGTCGCTGCCCTGGGCCTCAGATGCCAGCTGGTGGGCGTAGGCAAGCGTGGCGGGCAGCGACCCCCGTTGCTCCACCTCATGGAAGTAATAGGTCTCGTTGAAGGACAACAGGTCAATGCTCACGGAGGCCACGTTCTCCGCCATCGACTCCAAAAGTCCCGTAGCGTGCCGGGCCTCCAGCGAGGCAATGCCGGACGGACCGGCTGCCTCGCGGAACAGGTTCAGCTGGTGGGCAAGCGCGCGGCGCCTGCTCAGCGCCGGGTAGGTCTGCAGGATCCAGGAGACCGTGGCGGTCAGCAGGCCAAAACCCGCAACAGCCTGGAATGCCATCACCAGCCGAAGGACCGGGTGGATGGCCACGATTTCGCCGAACCCCGCGGTGGAAAGGGCCACCAGCGAAACGTAGAGCGCCTCGGCAAAGTCGGCCTGCCGGGGAATGTCCGCCGAGTAGGAGAAGCCGGCAGGCAGGTGCGGAAGGTACAGCAGCGCCCAGCCCACCGCAGCCAGGGCAGCCCACGCCGCGATGACGGCTGCCATGGCCATCGGCGCGGCGACGGAGGAGGCCCCGCCCCGGACCTTCCTGGACACCCGCCAGAACACCCGCATGATGGTCCGGCCCACCGGACCTGAACCATGCGGGTACAGCAGCGTCATGAAGACGTCGGCGATCATCAGCAGAATCAGCGCTAAGCCCACCGCCGTGAAAAGCACGCCTTCGAAGTCCATGCCTCATCCTAAGTGCGCAGGATGGCGCGGGAACGCCGGCCCGCTGGCTAGGCTGGCGCCATGGACTTTCGACTTCGCCAGGCCACGCCGGAGGACGCCGAGGCAGTGGTGCTCATGCAGACGCAGGCGCACGAGGAGTGCTACCAGCACCTGCTGTCGGCGGATTTCTTCGCGCGGCGCAGGGCCAGCATCCCGGAGCGGGTGGTGCGGCGGCGGACGTTCCTGGCCAGGGATGAGCCGCGGATCCTTGCCTTCGACGGCAACGACCAGCTTGTGGGCTACGCGGACGCCGGCCCCGGCCGGGAGGACGACGCCCCCGAAGCGCTGGAGCTCTACTCTATCTACACCCTCCGGCGCACCTACGGAACGGGGCTGGGGGCGGCCCTGGTGAGTGCCGCCGTCGGCTCCGGCCCGGCCTACCTGTGGGTGCTGGAAAACAATCCCCGCGCCCTGGCCTTCTACCGGAAGCAGGGGTTCCGGCCGGATGGCAAGCGCAACACCCTGCCGCCCGAATGGGAGGAACTGCCCGAAGTCCGGCTGGTGCGGCGGGCGCAGCCTTAGCAGCAGGAGGCGACGGGAGCTGCGTACGACGGCGGCAGTGCGCGCCCAACGCGAGATGACAGTTCACGGCAGTGCTTCACAGGAACATTGCTGCGAACTGCCATCTCGCGGGTTATGGACGACGGCGGGCGCCGCGTCCGTGCCGTAGGTGCGGTTGAGTTCGCGGGAAGTGAGGACGTTCGGCCTGGGTGCCGGGCAGGCCAGCCGGGGTGAGGTCAGAGCGCGGCGGCCAGGCTCCGGCCCACGGTGAGCCCGGTGAAGATGCAGCCGCCCAGGAAGGTGCCCTCGAGCGCGTTGTAGCCGTGGGCGCCGCCGCCGCCGAAGCCGGCTGCCTCGCCTGCCGCGTAAAGGCCGGGAATGGCAACGCCGTCGTGCCCGAGCGCCTGGCCGGACAGGTTGGTCTGGATCCCGCCGAGGGTTTTCCGCGTGACCACATGCAGCCGCACGGCGATCAGCGGCCCGGCCTTCGGGTCCAGGAGCCGGTGCGGCTTCACGGTCCGGAACAGCCTGTCGCCCAGGAAGCGGCGGCTGTTGCGGATGCCTGCCACCTGGGCGTCCTTGGAGTAGGGGTTCCGGACCTCGGCGTCGCGTTCCCCGATCTGCCGCCGGAGCTGTGCGTAGTCCAGCAGCGGCTCCTCCGTCAGCCCGTTCATCCCGCGGACCAGATCCGCCAGGTCGTCCGCCACCACGAAGTCCGCGCCGTGTTCCTTGAACGCCTCGATGGGGGCGCCGGCGCCGCGGCCCAGCCGGGTCCGGAGCAGCAGCTTGAGGTCTCGGTTGGTGATGTCCGGGTTCTGCTCGGAGCCGGAGAGGGCGAACTCCTTCTCGATGATGCGCTGGTTGAGGATGAACCAGGAATGGTCGTACTGCTGGATGTCGGCGGTGGTTCGCAGGAGGTTCAGGGTGCCCAGGGTGTCGTAGCCCGGCAGGCCGGGGGAGGGGAGCCGCCGGCCCAGCGCATCGAACCACAGCGAGGACGGGCCCGGCAGGATCCGGATGGCGTGGTCCGGCCAGATGGGGTTCCAGTTCTGGATGCCCTCCGTGTAGTGCCACATGCGGTCCCGGTTTACCAGCCGGACGCCGGACTGGTCCGCGATGTCCAGCATCCGCCCGTCCACGTGCTGCGGCACCCCGGTGACCATCTTCTGCGGCGGCGTCCCCAGCCGTTCCGGCCACCAGCGGCGCACCTGGTCGTGGTTGCCGCCGATCCCGCCGGATGCGATGACCACCGCCTGCGCCTGCAGCTCGAACCCGCCAACCACCTCCCGGGTGGAGGACACCCCGCGCGGGGACGTGTCCGGTGCCAGTACCGAGCCCCGCACCCCGGTGACCGTGCCGCCGTCGTACGTTAAACCGTCCACCCGGTGCCGGAAAAAGAACCGGACGCTGCCCGACGAAGCCGCCTCGCGGGCCTTGTCAGCGAACGGCTCGGAGACGCCGGTGCCGGTGCCCCACGGGACGTGGAAGCGGGGGACTGAGTTGCCGTGGCCGCCGGCCCTGCCGTCTCCGCGCTCGGCCCAGCCCACCAGCGGCGTGAACCGGATGCCCTGCTGCTGCAGCCAGGCGCGCTTCTCCCCGGCGGCGAACTCGACGTACGCGTGGCCCCACTGGCGGGCCCACTCGTCCTCGGGAAGGCGGCCGGACAGCCGGTCCCACTGTGCCGATCCCTGCCAGTCCTGCCACGCCAGCTCGAAGGAATCCTTCACGCCCAGGCGGCGCTGCATCGGGGTGTCCACCAGGAAGAGCCCGCCCAGGGACCAGAACGCCTGCCCGCCCAGGTTGGCCTCATTCTCCTGCTCCACGACGGCCACCCGCTTGCCCGCGCGGACCAGTTCGTTGACGGCCACCAGCCCCGCCAGGCCGCCGCCGATGATGATGACGTCCGCGTCCATGCGATCCCTGCCCCGGTTGTTGGTAAGTGAGAGTTCAGCATCAAACTACAGCAGGTTTGAAGCTCTCCCTTTCAAGGTTGGTGGGAGAATGGAGCCGGGACATCTGTCACGGCGCCGCCCGGTTCCGGCAGGTCCCGCCAGCAATTCAGGAGGGGATCCTTATGGACCCCACCACATTGGTTGTCATCGTCCTGGTCATCCTGCTGCTCATCGTCGCGAGGATGGCGGTCCGGATTGTGCGTCAGTTCGAAAAGGGCGTGCTCTTCCGGCTTGGCAGAGTCATCGGAGTTCGGGAACCTGGCCTGCAGTTCATCATCCCGGTGATCGACAGGCTGCAGCTGGTCAGCCTGCGGATCGTCACCATGCCCATCCAGTCCCAGGGCATCATCACCCAGGACAACGTGAGCGTGGACGTCTCCGCGGTGGCCTACTACCGGGTGGTGGACGCCGTGAAGTCGGTCGTCGCGATCGAGAACGTGGCCGCGGCCATCGACCAGATCGCCCAGACCACGCTGCGGAAAGTCGTAGGCCAGCACACCCTGGACCAGACCCTGTCGGAGACCGCGAGGATCAACGCCGACATCAGGGAAATCCTTGATGTACTTACCGTCGAATGGGGCGTCGAGGTCACGCTGGTGGAGCTGAAGGACATCCAGCTGCCCGAAAGTATGAAGCGTGCCATGGCCCGCCAGGCCGAAGCGGAACGCGAAAAAAGGGCAAAGATTATCGCCGCCGAAGGCGAAGCGATCGCCGCAACAGCCCTCGGTGACGCCTCCGACACCATGATGGCCCACCCGCTGGCACTGCAGCTTCGAAACCTGCAGTCCCTCGTAGAGATCGGCGTGGACAAGAACACCACGGTCGTCTTCCCCGCCCCGCTGATGAGCACCATTGGCGAACTCTCCGCCTTCCTGGCCCGCGAAGGCCAGGCGGCATCCTCCGGCAGCACGTCACCCGTCAAGGCGGCCTGACTTTCGCCTGCACGCCGCTCGGCACAAAAAACCCGCCGCTCGGCGCGCCAACAGTACGTTTGCTGATGATTTGCATCATGATTGCCGAAGGCAACGGGCCGGGCCAAACCAAGGCCCTTGGCCTCTGGCCCGATCAGACATTGACGTCTTCCACAAGCAAAGGGAATCAAACCATGGGCTTCCTGGACCGTGACCACTCCATCGCCCCGCCGGGCTTCAACCGCTGGCTGGTGCCGCCCGCCGCGCTCGCCGTCCACCTGTGCATCGGGCAGGCCTACGCCACCAGCGTGTACAAGACCGCGCTGGTCAAGCACTTCGGCGCCAGCCTCACCGAGGTCGGCGTCATCTTCTCCATTGCCATCGTGATGCTGGGCCTCTCCGCCGCGATCATGGGCACCTGGGTTGACACCAACGGCCCGCGCAAGGCCATGTTCACCGCCGCCATGTTCTGGGTGGGCGGCTTCCTGATCGGTTCGCTGGGCATCTTCACCCGCCAGCTCTGGCTGGTGTACCTGGGCTACGGCGTGGTGGGCGGCATCGGCCTGGGCATCGGCTACATCTCGCCCGTGTCCACGCTGATCAAGTGGTTCCCGGACCGGCCCGGCCTGGCCACCGGCATGGCGATCATGGGCTTCGGCGGCGGTGCGCTGATCGCCAGCCCGGTATCCCAGGCCCTGCTCAAGGCATACGACCCCAACTCCGGTGCGCAGGGCTGGGTTGCCAGCGGCGATGCCGTGGGCAAGCTCTTCCTGACCCTCGCCGCCGTCTACCTCGTGTACATGCTCTTCGGTGCGTTCACCATCCGGGTGCCTGCGGAGGGGTGGCGGCCCGCCGGGTTCGACCCCGCCAAGGTCAAGGCGGCAAAGCTGGTGACCACGGATAACGTGTCCGCGAAGAACGCCATCAAGACCCGGCAGTTCTGGCTCGTGTGGGTGGCGCTGTTCTGCAACGTCACCGCGGGCATCGGCATCCTGGAGCAGGCAGCGCCCATGATCCAGGACTTCTTCCGGCAGTCCGACGGCAAGTCCCTGGTGACCGCGAGCGTCGCGGCCGGCTTCGTGGGGCTGCTGTCCATCGGCAACATGACCGGACGCTTCGCCTGGTCCGCCACCTCCGACGTCACCGGACGCAAGCGGATCTACATGATGTACCTGGGCGTCGGCGCCGTGCTCTACATCATCCTGGCGCTGGCCGGCTCCACCTCGACCTTCCTGTACGTGGCACTGGCGTTCGTCATTATTTCCTTCTACGGCGGCGGTTTCGCCACAGTCCCTGCTTACCTGAGGGACCTGTTTGGGACCTATCAGGTGGGCGCCATCCACGGCCGGTTGCTCACCGCATGGTCCGCGGCCGGGGTCGCCGGGCCGCTGATCGTGAACTCGATCCTCGACGCGCAGGGCAAGCCGGGCCAGCTGAACGCCGCGTCCTACCAGCCCGCACTGCTGACCATGGTGGCGCTGCTGGTGATCGGCTTCATTGCCAACCTGCTGGTCAAACCCGTCGATGCCCGATTCCACGAACCCCGCCCCGAGCGGCACACATCTTCCATGGAGGCCTGACATGAGCAGCACTGCACACACCCCCGGCGCCCAGCCGGTCAAGCGGTCCACCGGCCGGCTAATCCTGGGCTGGGCTTTGGTAGGGATCCCGCTGGCTTACGGCGTCTTCCAGACACTGACCCAGGTGGCGGCGCTCTTCGGATAGTCCGCTACGCTTGCTTGTGCGTCACACTGGCCCAGTTTTCAGGGACGAACGTCCGTGGGGCCGCTGAATTTCAGCGGTTTCCTCCTGAAAACTGGGCCAGTCTGTGCTCGGGAGTGACGCCGGGCACGACGGCAGGGGCCGGGTGCACCAGTCCGCGCTCCACATGCGGGCGGGGACTTTGGACCCTTCCCTGGGCTGCTCCGATGCGACGAGGGTTGGGGTCATGCAGGAACCCCGGCAGCCGGGCTCCCCACCCGATGGCACGGGGGATTGGACCACGGACGATCCGTTCCGGCGGTATGCCGCCCGCTTCGGGCGTGAAATCACCCGTGTCCCCGACTCATTGCGGCAATCCATGGCCGGCACGGACGCTGCCGGGCTCGGCCCCGAGGGTGGCCCGGGGACCGCCCGCGGGATAGCCCGCACCCTGGGCCTTCCCGCCGCGGCCGTGGAAGGCCCGGCGTCCTTCTTCGCCGATTTCGCGGTGCCCCACGGCAACAGGCACGTGCGGGTGTGCACCGCCGCGGCATGCTTCGCGGCAACCGGCGGGACGCACCTGGCCACCGTGGAGGCGGCACTCGGAGTGGAGGCCGGGAGCCGGGCCGGGGATGGCTCCGTCTCGTTCCAGGCCGTGCACTGCCTGGGCTTCTGCTATTCGGGGCCGGCAGCGCTGGACGGCACTGAGGCACACGCCGGGCCGGACCTGGCAGCTCAACTGACGCAACAAGCTCCCCGGACCGCTCCGCCCATCCCGGTGGCGAGCAGCAGCCGGGTGCCGGTGGTGACGGCCGGGGTGCTGGGAGAAGCGCAGCCGTGGTTGGTATGGCCCGCCATCGCAGCCTCCGCAGCCCCCGGGGATGTGCTGGCAGAAGTGGAAGCGGCGCAACTGCGGGGTCGGGGTGGGGCAGGCTTCCGTACCGCCGCGAAATGGCGGGCTGCGCTTGAGCACCCTGCGCCCCGGGTGGTGGTGGCCAACGGTGACGAGGGGGACCCGGGCTCCTTTGCCGACCGGCTCCTGATGGAAGAGGATCCGCACCGCGTCCTGGAGGGCCTGGCCCTGGCCTGCTTCGCCGTCGGCGCGGACACCGGAATCGTTTTTGTCCGCTCCGAGTATCCCCGTGCCGCGACCATGCTGCGGGAGGCGCTGGCTGCAGCTCGGGAAGCCGGCCACCTTGGCCCGGACGCGGCGGGCAGTGGAACGCGGCTGGACATTCGGGTGGCGGTTGGCGCCGGGTCCTACGTGTCCGGCGAGGAAACCGCCCTGCTGAACGGGCTCGAGGGACTGCGCGGCGTGGTGCGGCCGCGCCCGCCGTTCCCCACAGAACACGGGCTGCACGGCAGGCCCACCGTGGTGAACAACGTGGAGACACTCTGCGCCGTCCCGTGGATCATGCAGCAAGGCGGTCCCGCGTACGCGGAGATGGGAACTGCAACCGAGTCCGGGACGGTGCTGGCATGCCTGTCCGAGCGGTTCCTCCGGCCCGGCGCCTATGAGGTGGAGATCGGCACGCCCGTCCGGAGGATCGTGGAGGACCTCGGGGGCGGACTGCGTGACGGCGCCACCCTGCGCTCGCTGCAGATAGGCGGTCCGTTGGGCGGTTTCCTTGGCCCTGACGACCTCGATATCCCGCTGAGCGAAGCCGCCCTGTCCCGGCATGGGGCAGCCCTGGGCCACGCGGGAATCGTCGCCTTCGATGACCGGCTGACCGGCACCCAGGTGCTGCAGAACCTCTGGGACTTCGCCGCGGAGGAGAGCTGCGGGCAGTGTTCGCCCTGCAGGGTGGGCACGTGGCGCGGGCGGGCGCTGGCCGGCCTGCCGGAAGACCCGCAGCAGGGGGACGACGGCGGCGCGCAACGCAACCACGTGCTGCGCACCATGGCAGTGGGCAGCCTGTGCGCATTCGGACGCCGCGTCCCGGCTGCGGTGCGAAGCCTCGCCCGTGTCTACGGACTTTCCGGGTGGACGGCATGAGGCTCTCCGTCGACGGGCACCCGGTGGACGTGCCGGCCGGCGCAACCCTGCTCGACGCCGCGCGCGCCGCCGGCCTGGCGATTCCCACCTTGTGCCACGATGACCGGCTCAGCACTGTGGCCTCGTGCCGGACGTGCCTGGTGGAAGTGGCCGGCCGCGGCCTCGCGGCAGCCTGCAGCACACCTGCCCAAGACGGGCTTGTCATCGCGGTGGAAGCCTCCCGGCCGGACCGGCGGGCGGCACTCGAAGCCATCGTGGCGGGACTGCCGCCGCGGGCGCTGGACGCATACCAAGGTGGGCCGGAGGCGGACCGGAGTGAGCTGGCCCGGGAGTGTGCGGAGCACGGTGTGCGCGCCCCGGCGGGCGCCGTGCTGCTCCCGGTCCGCGGCGTCGACCACTCCCACCCGTACGTCAAGCTGGACCGCGACCTTTGCATTGCCTGCGGGCGGTGCGTGCGCGCCTGCGCGGAGATCCAGGGCACGTTCGCCCTGACCCTGGTGGGCAGGGGAGCGGGGACGGTGGTGGCGCCGGGGACGGGTGGCCCGTGGGCGGAATCAGATTGCGTCTCCTGCGGCGCCTGCGTGGACACCTGCCCCACGGGGGCCCTCTCGGACCCCGGGCTGCTGGACCTGCAGCGGACAACCAGCGAACAAGCACCCAGCGAACAAGCACCCAGTGACCAGGCACCCAGCGAACAGCGGACGACGACGACATGCGGCTATTGCGGCGTCGGTTGCACTTTGGAGGTGGCCACCCGGGGCAGCAGCATCATGACCGTCAAGCCGGCCATGAACGGGTCCCTCAACCGGGGACATGCCTGCGTCAAAGGCCGGTTTGCCCACGGGTTCCTCAACTCAGCGGAGCGGCTCAGCACGCCCCTGATCCGGCGGAACGGGACGCTGACTCCCGCAACCTGGGACGAGGCCATCGGGTTCGTGGCTGGCAGGCTCACCGCAGTCCGGGACGCAGACCCGGACGGATTCGCCCTGATCTCATCGGCACGGGCCACGAATGAGGAGAACTACCTGGCCCAGAAGTTTGCCCGCGCCGTCATGGGAACCAACAACGTGGACAACTGTTCCCGTCTCTGCCACGCCCCCTCGGCCACCGGCCTGGCTGCCGCCTTCGGCCTGGGTGGCGGGACCAACCCGTTTGATGACCTGGATGCGTGTGACGCGATCCTGCTGGTGGGTGCAAACCCGACGGCGGCACACCCCGTGGTGGGCTCACGCATCTTCCAACGGGTCATGGGCGGAGCGCGCCTGGTGGTGGTGGATCCCCGGCGGACGTACCTGGCCAGGCACGCGGACGTCCATCTCCGGCCCCGGCCGGGAACCAACGTGGCTGTGTTTAACGGCCTGGCGCACGTCCTGGTGCGGGAGGGGATGGTTGATTCCGCGTTCCTGGCGGCGCACGCCACCGGTTATGAGGAACTGCGGGTGCTGCTGGAGGACTACCCACCGGACCGGGTGGCAGCGATCAGCGGGGTGCCGGTGGAGGACCTTGTGCGGGGGGCCCGGCTGTATGGCCAGGCAGCGGCGCCGGCCATCTTCTATGGCCTGGGCGTGACGGAGCACCTGCACGGCACGGATGGTGTCCGTACGCTGGCCAACCTGGCAGTCCTGCGCGGAGCTGCGGGACCAGGCGGCGGAGGCGGTGTGAACCCGCTACGGGGACAGAACAACGTCCAGGGTGCTTCGGACATGGGGGCCCTGCCGGACCTGCTGCCCGGGTACCAGAAGGTCGGTGACCCTGCCGCGCGGGACCGGTGCGCGGCCGTCTGGCGGGCTGAAGTGCCTGCCCGGCCCGGGCTTCGGATCCCGCAAATGTTTGCCGCCGCCCGGTCCGGGGCGCTCCAGGCGCTCTGGATCATTGGCGAGGACGTGCTCACCACGGACCCGGACAGCACCGCCGTCCGCGCCGCGCTGGAGGCCTGCCCGCTGGTGATCTGCAACGACCTGTTCCTCTCCGATACCGCCGCGGCCGCCGACGTCGTATTCCCTGTGGCGGCATGGCTGGAGAAGGAAGGAACGTTCGTCAACTTTGACCGGCGCTTCCAGCGGGTCCGGGAAGCCGTTGCACCCCCTGCAGGTGTCCGCACGGACTTTGCCGTGCTGCACGCCGTCGCGGACCGGATGGGGGCGGGCCTCGGCTGCGAAACGCCCGCGGATGCCATGGCGGAGTGCGCCGCCGTGGCGCCCCTGTTCGGCGGTGTCACGCACTCCCGGCTGGACCGTGAAGGGCCGCTGCACTGGCCGTGCGGATCCCCGGATTCCCCCGGCACGCCCCGGCTTTACGAGGACCGCTTCGCGACGCCGGACGGGCTGGCCCACCTCGCCGCCAGGCATTATCTTCCGCCCGGCGAGGAGTGCGATGGGGAGTTCCCGTTCCTGCTGATCACGGGCCGCAGGGCGGAGCATTACAACTCGGGGAGCATGACGCGCCGCACCGCCAACCTGCGCCTGCTGGGCCGGGAGACGGTGGACGTCGGGCCGGGCGGCGCCGCGGCGCTGGGCGTTGGCGACGGTGACACCGTCCGGGTGGCGAGCAGGCACGGGGAGGCGGTGCTTCAGGTGAAGATCAGTGACGACGTCGAACCGGGCCAGGTGTTCGCCGGTTTCCACTTCCCCGGCGCCGCGGTCAACGGACTCACCTCGCCGGTGGGGGATGAGGCCACCGGCTGCCCGGAGTACAAGGTGACCGCGGTCAGGCTGGCTGCGTCTCCCCAATCCGCCGGCGGAGGACCGTCGCGGTAATCCACGTGACCAGGCTGCAGGCCGCGGCGCCCCAGAGGATGTCCGTCACGGCCACCAGCGCGGTGAAGTCCTTCAGCACGGCAAACCCGGTGAGCGCCCACGTGGCGTAGGTGAAGAACCCGAACAGTGCCGCCCCCGTGACCCGCTGCCGCACGGAGACGTCCTGGGCGTTTGGACGGACGCCGTAGTGCACCATTCCCGCCACGAAAATGACATAGAACAGCACCGCGCCCAGGAGGTTCGCCTTGGGCGCCAGCAGGCCGCCGATCTGGCCCTGGTACAACGGGTTGGCCACCAGCAGGATCCACGCCACGTCCAGCACGGCGAAGATCAAGGCAGTGACTACGTAGGCGGTCAGCCAGTTCCTGGTGCGGGGGCTCGTGCTCTGCTCCTTGCGTCGGTGTAGAGGTTTTCCACGAAGTGGCGGGCGCGTTCTGTGAAGACGGCGCGTTTGAGCTTCATGGTGGGGGTGACCAGCCCGTGGGACTCGTTGAGGTCGGCCAGCAGCAGCACGAACTTTCGCACCTGTTCCGGCCGGGCCAGGCGGGCGTTCGCGGCAGTGACCACTTTGCCCACCACCCCCAGCAGCCGCTCGTCCTCGATCTGGACCGCGCTGCCGTCATCGGGGATCCGCAGCCCGGCAAGGTCGGCGATGCCCTCCCGCTCGGCCCAGGCCGCCACGGACTCCGGGTCCAGCAGCACCAGCCCGCCCAGGTACGGTTTGCCCTCGCCCACCATGACGGCGTGCGCCACCAGGGGGTCGCCCTCCACGTAGCCTTCCCAGATGGAGGGGGTCACGGTTTTGCCGCCCGCGGTGACGATCACGTCCTTGATCCGGCCCTTGAGGGTGAGCCGGCCGCCGGAGTCCAGGGAGCCCAGGTCTCCGGTGCGGAAGAAGCCGTCCACAAAAGCGCCGTCGTTGTCTGATGCCCGGCGGTATCCGGCGAAGACTCCCACGCCGCGGGCCAGCACTTCGCCCTGGTCCGAGATCCGCACGGTGGTGCCGGGCATCGGCACGCCGACCGTTCCGGAATGGATGGCGCCGGGCAGGTTGCCGGTGAGCGGGGCAGTGGTCTCCGTGAGCCCGTAGCCTTCGATGACGGGCAGGCCCAGGCCGCGGAAGAAGAGGGACAGGTCGGCGTCCAGGGCGCCGGCGCCGGAGAGCAGGCAGTCCAGTCGGCCGCCCACCAGCGCCCGGAGGCGGGCGTAGAAAAGCCGGTCGAACACCGCGCGCCGCACCCGCAGGCCGCGCGGGGCACTCAGGGAGGGATCGGCGTCGTGCGCTTCGGCAAACCGGCCCCACTCCACGGCCGTGCGCGGCGCCAACGCCCACACGCGGCCCAGGTGTTTCTGCGCCGCGGCGGCGGCTGCGGAGGCCTGGATTTTCTGCAGGACGCGGGGGACCACCACCAGGAACGTGGGCCTGAGCGCGCCGAGGGCGGGCACCACGTCGCGGGGGTCGGAGAGATGCGCGATGCGCATGCCGTTGGCCACGCAGATCAGCTGCAGGCCGCGGGCCAGGACGTGCGCCATGGGCAGGAAGATGATGGTATTGCCGTCCTCGCGGACCACGCTGGTGTAGGCGGCGCCCACGTTGAGGATCTGGCCGACAAAGTTGCGGTGGGTGATCAGGGCGCCCTTGGGAGCTGCGGTAGTGCCGGAGGTGTAGACGATGGTGGCCACCGAATCGAGGTCGTGCAGCAGGCGGCGTTCCTCCACGTCGCCGTCCGGCACGTCCGCGCCGCCCTGGACCAGGGCAGCCAGGTCCGCGCCCTGGCGCGTGTCCATGGTCCAGACGCCCAAGTTCGCCGCGCCGTTCCCGGCGAATCCCTGCTCCAGCAGGGCAGCGTGCGCGGCGGTGCCGGCGATCGCCAGGCGCACGGCTGCGTCTTCCAGGACGGCGGTCACCTGCGGCTGGGCGGAGGTTTCGTAGATGGGAACCACGACGGCGGCGGCGAACCACGCTGCCATGTCCGCCACCGCCCATTCATAGCGGGTGGGGGACATGATGGCCATCGAATCGCCGGGCTGCAGGCCGGCGGCGATCAGGCCCTTGGCCAGGGCGCGGACTTCGTCCAGGAACTGCCGGGTGGTCACCTGTCGCCAAGGATCGGTGACGGGGGCCCCGCCGGCCCGGACCTCGAAGGCGACGTTGTCCGGGGAGGTGCGGAAGCGGTGCATCAGCAGGTCCGTGGCGTTCCGGTGCCCGGACAGGTCGGCCAGCGGCGGGGAGGTGAACTCTCTCAAGGGGTGTCCTTCTCGGAAAGGGAGTGCAGGTGGTCCTGCATGAGGTTCAGTGCGATGTTGAGGAAGTCTGCGACGGCGTCCTGCCGGGCGCGGGGGAGGGCTTCGAGGTGCTGGTTGGTGGCGTCCATGAGGGGGCGCATCAGGTCCATGATGTCCTTGGTGGCCGCGGGGGTGGCGCTGACATGCACGTGCCGCCGGTCCTCCTCCGAGCGAAGCCGTTCGGCGTAACCGCGCGCTTCCAGCCGTCCGACGATGGCGGTGGTGGTGGCAGCGGTGGCGCCCAGCTTTTCGGCAAGGGTGCCGACGGTGACTGCCCCTGACTGGGCCAGCGCCGAGAGTGCGCGGTAGTCGGTGAGGTTCAGGTGTAGGCAGCGGGCCACTTCCCGCTCGGTTTCGTTGGCGAGGTCGAACAAAGCCTGGAGCGCGGACGCGGCGGGGTGGTAGGGCGGCGGGGCCATGGTTCCTCCTCAGCAGCCTTATAGTAGTTATTGTCCTCTAGTCATCAAATTCATTTGAATACAAGAAAGACTAGCAGGCGCGGTTGGGACCGGCCGTGCAGCAGCGCGCGGCCGGCCAGGGGAAAGGAATCTGTCCGTGAACGACAAGAGCCGCAAGGCACTCATCAGTACCGTTATCGCCGTGGTGTTGGCGGTGCTCATCGCCCTCGCCGGAAGCCAGGGCGGAGCCAGGATCGCCGGGTGGCCCGTCTTCGCGCTGGGGGTTGCCATCGCGTTCGTCATCCAGTGGCTGGTGTTCATTCCGTCCTTCAAGGCGCAGACGGAGAAGTTCTACGACCTCACCGGCGCCCTCACCTACATCTCCATCACGGTGTTCCTGGTGCTGGCGTCCCCGGGGGTGGACGCGCGCGGATTGCTGCTGGCGGCCATGGTGGTGCTGTGGGCCGCGCGGCTGGGAAGCTTCCTGTTCCTGCGGATCAGCAAGCACGGCAAGGACGACCGCTTCGATGAGCTCAAGCCGGACTTCTTCCGCTTCCTGAATACCTGGACCCTCCAGGGCCTGTGGGTGGTGCTCACCGCCGCGCTTGCCTGGGTGGCCATCACTTCGGACAAGAAAGTGGGCCTGGACGGGTTCTTCTGGGTGGGTCTGCTGGTGTGGCTGGTTGGCATCAGCATCGAGACCGTGGCCGACGTGCAGAAGACCCGCTTCAAGGACAACCCCGCAAACAAGGGCCGGTTCATCAACACCGGCCTGTGGTCAAAGTCCCGCCACCCCAACTACTTCGGAGAGATCACGCTCTGGGTGGGCGTGGCCATCATCGCGCTGCCTGTACTCCGGGGCTGGCAGTGGGCGGCACTGATTTCCCCGGTGTTCGTGGCCCTGCTCCTGATCAAGGGCAGCGGCGTGCCGCCCCTTGAGAAAAAGGCGGACAAGAAGTGGGGCGGCCAGGCCGACTACGAGGCCTACAAGAAGAACACCCCTGTGCTGGTACCAAAACTGAAGTAGGGCTTTCCCAAACAGGGATTGACGACGGCGGCCTCCGGAACCGGGTGCCGCCGTCGCCCGTTGTTCAGGTACGATTTAACCCATCAAGGGGAGTACTCCCGTCTGTGGTCGGCCCGTCAATACGGATGCAGCGATGCATCCCGGGCCACCGGCTCCGGTTTTCACCGGGCGGAGGAGACCTTGGCGTCAATGTCAGCGCCTACCCTTGGAGTACCCACATGCAGGTAACACCCCTGGTCTGGATCATCACCCTCGCAGTGACCATTCTGTTCTTCGTTTACGAGTTCTTCGCCCACGTCCGCAAGCCGCATGAGCCGTCCATCGGCGAATCCGCCCGCTGGTCCGCGTTCTACATCGGACTCGCCCTTTTGTTCGGCGTCGGCATCGGCGTGGTCTCGGGCTGGACCTTCGGCGGCGAGTACTTCGCCGGCTACCTCACCGAGAAAGCACTGTCGGTCGACAACCTCTTCGTCTTCCTCATCGTGATGACAGGGTTCGCCGTTCCCAAGAAGTACCAGCAAAAAGTGCTGATGGTGGGCATCATCATCGCCTTGGTCCTGCGCGGCGGGTTCATCGCCATCGGGGCCACGCTGATCGAAAACTTCTCCTGGGTGTTCTACATCTTCGGCGCCCTGCTGCTCTTCCTCGCCTACAAGCAGGCCTTCGGCGGCCACGACGCCAACCCGGCCGACGGCAAATTCATGCAGCTGGTCCGCCGCGTCCTCCCTGTCACTCCGGACTACCACCGGGACCGGCTCACCGTGAAGCTGGACGGCAAGCGCTTCGTGACGCCGATGATGCTCACTATCATCGCCATCGGGTTCGTGGACCTGATCTTCGCCGTCGACTCGATCCCCGCGATCTACGGCCTCACCAGCGAGGCCTACATCGTCTTCACCGCCAACGCGTTCGCCCTGATGGGCCTGCGCCAGCTGTTCTTCCTCATCGGCGGACTGCTGGAACGCCTGGTGTACCTGGCCCAGGGCCTGGCCGTGATCCTCGCGTTCATCGGCGTGAAGCTGCTCTTCCACGCCCTGCACGTCAACGAGCTCCCGTTCATCAACGGCGGCCAGCCGCTCCTGTGGGTGCCGGAGATCCCCATCTGGCTCTCGCTGCTCTTCATCGGCGCAACCATCCTGGTGGCCACGGTGGCCAGCCTGGCCAAGACCCGCGGCGGGCTGGGCGGCGGCGGAGCCGTCCACCCTGAGGTGACCCAGGAGGATACTGACTCCACGGCGGGCACGCCGCGGTAGCCACTGGCTGGCTCTACCTATGCAGGACGGACGACGGCGGCACCCGGGTTGGGTGCCGCCGTCGCAGCTTAAGCGCAGGAGTCGGGAAGGATTGCCCCAGTTGCGCTGAAACCGTCAATCTCAGCGGATTCTGGCCTCTAGGCTCTTTCGTGGCGTCAGCGTAATGGGGGCTGACGCACCAAACTTTTCGTGCACAATCCGGGGGAACTGCATGTCCAGCCACGCGTCCTTGCCCACCACCGCGCCTGCGTCCGGAACCCGCTGGAGCGCCGCCGTCGTCCTTTCCGCGTTGCTGGCCCTCTTCGGAGCAAACCTGCCGGCGGTTGCCGCGGACAGCGCCACCGCCGCAACAGTCCAGGCCGCGGACCTGTTGGAAACCCTCCCCGTGAAGGGCCGCGCGCCCAAGACGGGGTATGAGCGGTCGCTGTTCGGGCCCACATGGGCGGACGTGGACCAAAACGGCTGCGACACCCGGAACGACATCCTCAACCGGGACCTTACCGACATCACCTACGTCAACAGCGTCCCCTGCACGGTCAAGACCGGGGTGCTCGCGGATCCCTACACGGGCACCGTCATCAACTTCGTCCGTGGCACCACCACCAGCAGCGCTGTGCAGATCGACCACGTGGTGGCCCTCAGCGACGCCTGGCAGAAGGGCGCCCAGCAGCTGACCACGGAGCAGCGGACGGCGTTTGCGAACGACCCGCTGAACCTGCAGGCAACGGACGGGTCCACCAACCAGCAAAAGGGCGACGGCGACGCCGCCACCTGGCTGCCGCCCGCCAAGGCCTTCCGGTGCGAGTACGTGGCGCGGCAGGTTTCCGTGAAAGCGCGTTACAGCCTGTGGGTGACGCAGGCCGAGCATGACGCAATAGCCGGCATCCTGGCCGGCTGCCCCGGCCAGCCGGCACCGACCACCGTCGCGCCTGCCTCTGCGTCCACCACCGTCTACTACGCCAACTGTGCCGAGGCGGTGGCAGCGGGAGCAGCCCCGCTCTACGCGGGTTCCCCGGGGTACCGCTCGGGGCTGGACGGCGACGGCGACGGGGTGGCCTGCGAGGGATAAGCGGCCTGGTTACCCCTACCGTCCGGTGTGCGCAACGGCCGACGGCGGCACCCAGCTTGGGTGCCGCCGTCGGCTGTGTGCCTTAAAGGTCGAAGGGTGTCAGCCCTGGTACGCCTTCGGCAGCTTCAGGCCGCGCTCCTCCATGAGAATGCGCAGGCGCGTGGGGTAGTCGGTGATGATGCCGTCCACGCCCATGTCCATCAGCCGGGCCATGTCCGCGGTGGTGTTCACGGTCCAGGGGATGACGGCCAGGCCCAGTTCGTGGGCTTCGGCGATCATCGTGGGGGTGACCGAACTGAACGTGGGGGAGACGACGTCGTACCCCTGCGCGGCTGCCGCCTTGGGAAGGGAACCGTCGTAGTCGTCGATGTCGATGCCGCCCAGGTTGGGGCTGGCACCCGGCTTGCCCACGCCCATCCAGGCGTCGCCGCTGGACAGCGCAACGAGCGTCAGCTCCGGCGCGATCTGCTTGGTGAGGTTCAGCGAGGACCAGTCGAAGGACTGAAGGGTGGTGCGGTCCGCCATGCCGGATGCTTCGATCTCCGCCACCACGGCGCGGGTGAGCGACTCCATGCCGGCGCCGCCGATCTCGCTGTCGTTGACCTTGGTTTCGACGTTGAACCGGACCTTGTCAGCCTTGCGGTCGCGGGCCAGCTGGTAGACGTCCTCGAGCTCGGCGATCCGGTTGCCCTCTATCACGTCCTGCTCCGGGAACCCGGGCAGCTGCTTGTAGCCGCAGTCCAGCGTCTTCAGCTGGGCCAGGGACAGGTCGGCCACGCGGCGGCCCACGTAGGGGAACTCGGGGTCGCCGGCGGTGGCAGGGGCGGTGTCGATGCACTTGTTGGCCTGGATGGTGTCGTCGTGCCAGACCACCACCTTGCCGTCCTGGGTCAGGTGCGTGTCCAGCTCCAGCGTCGTCACGCCCAGGGCAAGGGAGTTCCCGAACGCGGCCAGGGACTCCTCGGTCCACTGGCCGCGGCCGCCACGGTGGCTCTGCAGATCGAAGGAGCCGTTGCGCTCGTTGGTTTTGATCGCCGAGGTGGCGGTTCCGGCAGCGTTGGACGACGGCGTGCCGGCCGGGCTGCCTTCGGCGGCCACGGCGGGGCCCGCCATGGAAGCGATGAGGGCGGCGGCTGCCGCGGCAGTCAGGACGTGGCGCATGGTGGTTCCTCCTGGGGTGGCGGGCCCGGCGGGTGGCCGGCGAGTGACCAGTCCACGCTAGGGAGGGCAGGTTGCGCAATGGGTGGGGCGAGTTGGAGGGGAGGTTAACGGGACGTACACTGCGGAGTCGTAAGCCAGGAACTTCAGCCCGATAAAAGTTGGAGTGAACGTCAGGACGAAGATGACGTCGACTTCCTCCGGGAATCTAAGGAGCGGGACGTTCGCTCCGCCTTGGTAAACGCCCTCGGAAAAGTACCACGCGATGACCAAGTGGATCCCGATCAGCAGGGCCGAGAGCAGTGCGTACCGCAGCCATGTTCCACGCCGTGTCATCCCCATCGTCCAGTATGGCTATGGCAGCCAAAGGGTTTTCAAGGCAGTTGCGGCAAACTTGAGTCTGCTCCCACCAACGAAAGCAGGACTCCCTTGATAACTCTCCAGCAGGACGCCGACGGCTTTGTCCGCATGAACCGGCACTACCCGGCCAGCGTCCGAATCAGGATTGCCTTTAATGACGGCACCACCGGCGAGTTCTCGGGCCAGACCCTCAACATCGCCTACGACGCTGCGCTCGCCGAGTTCCGGGCCAAGAACGGGCTCGACGCGAAAGGGTTCAACCGGGCTCCGGCAAAGCGGACCAACTCCGGCAACAGGGTGGACTTCGTGCCGGTGCATCCAGGCATGGGGGAGTAGCCCAGAGATGCAGCCGCGCTGCTCAGGCTGAGCGGGAATGTGCAGCGCTTGGCTATTGCTGGGGCACTGCATCGGCGTGCCGGTGGGCCACCTTCCACTGGCCATCCTCGCGCCGGTAGACCTGAGTGGCCCGGAGCGTGAGGTTGGTGGGCTTGCCGTCCCTGTGGAAGGAGATGCGCTCGATGCCTGCGGTATAGGCCATGTCCCCGGAAACGTCGCACGCCTGAAGCTCCAGCTCCCACGACGAGCAGTTGGAGAAGCTGTTCTCCAGGAACCTGAAGCTTTGCTCCACTTCGTCCAGCCGGTAGGCGTTGCGCAGTGCCCCGAGGATGCTGACGGGCTCGGTGTGGGACCAGAGGGCACGGCGCGGATTCGCGTCTCCGTTGTGCAGGGCGACTTCCGCGTCGTGCAGCGTCGTCCTGACCCACTGAAGAAAGTCCTCGCGGTCGCTCATCGCGTCAAGATACCTGTGCGGTGTGGGCCCGGAAAAGGGCGGAAAGTCCCCTATGAGCGCGCGCTTTCATTTCCAGCAACCCCGCCCCGGTTGCTAGGTACAGCGCCGCAGAAAAGAGGGGGCAATGTGGGGTGCTGTTCCCCTCGACCGGTCCCCAGCCCGGGCCTAATCTGTCCTCGCAAGGATCCGGCGAGGAGGATGGAGGTGCCCGAAATGGGACCACAGGAAAACGCCACACTGGTGCGGCGGGGCTATGAAGCGTTCAGCGCAGGCGACATGGATACGCTCCGGGACCTGTTCGTTGAAGACGCCGTCTGGCATGTCGGCGGCACAGGTCCGTTGTCCGGCGACAAGAAGGGCCGGGACGCGATCCTGGCCTACTTCGGCGAACTCTATGCGCGGTCCAACGGTTCGATGAGGGTCACGGTGGAGGACGTGGCGGCGGGGGACAGATATACGGTTGGCGTCCAGTTCTCACACGCGGAGCGAGACGGCAAGACCATGGATATGCGGCAGGTCATCGTGTTCAGCATCGCCGACGGCAAAGTCACGGAGGGCACCGAAATGCAGGAGGAAACAACCCTCGTGTCTGATTTCTGGTCTTGACTGCCCGCAGGCCGGCCAAATCATTTTTCGCGGGAATCGGACAACGATGAGAAAAGGGGAGCGATCATGGCGGTAGCAATCATCATGGAGTTCGATGGTTCAACGCTCGAACAATATGACGAGATCAACAGGAGAATGGGGCTGACCCCGGGAGGGCCTGGTCCGGAGGGATCAATTTCCCACTGGGCCACAGCAACCGATAACGGCTTCCAGGTCACGGATGTCTGGGAAAGCCGCGAGCAGTTCGATGCCTTCGCCCGCGACACGATGGGTCCGCTGAGCATGGAACTGGGATTCGCGGCACCACCGAAGATGACCTTCTGCGACGTGCACAACTATTTCACCCGCAACGCCGCGGCCTGAAAACCAGTCAGCGCCTCGCCTGCGTCGGGGCGCTGCAGCCCTCTCGCGCCGGCCCCTTGCTTATGACCTTCAGTTGCTGTGGCCCTGGCCGGCGGTGTCCTCGTGCGCCTTGACGACGAACTGTTCCACCCGCCGGTCCGGCACCAGCCAGATGAGCGCGACGACGGTGAAGGCGGCGACGCCCAGCAACGGCTGAACGAAGGTGAGGGCGATGCCGGTGAGGTAGATCAGCGGCGAGGCCTTGCCCTTCCAGTCCTTCCCGACCGCCCGCGCGAGGGCGCCGTCCCTACCCTGCACGGCAATGAGCCGCCGTTCCAGGATGAAGTAGGCGATCGCGGCGCACAGCAGGTTGATCCCGTACAGCAGCACGGGGACCTGCAGGAAGCCGGACTCATCCATCCACCGCGTGGTGAACGGGAACAGCGACAGCCAGAACAGCAGGTGCAAGTTGGCCCAGAGGATGGCGCCGTTCACCCGGCTGGCGAGGTGGATCATGTGGTGGTGGTTGTTCCAGTAGATCCCCACGTACACGAAGCTCAGGAGGTAGGTGAACAGCGTCGGCAGGATGGCGGCGACCCCGGCCCATGTTGGTTCCTCCGGGGTGTGCAGTTCGAGCACCATGATGGTGATGATGATGGCCAGTACGCCGTCGCTGAAAGCTTCAAGCCGGTTCTTGTTCATCCGAATATCATGCACGCAAAGCCGTGCTTGCTTAGACCGGACTGACCAAGACGCCTGCACAGATTACCGTGCCGGACAGCGCTATAGCGTCGCGGAGGACAGCGCCGTATCCCTGTGGATTGGAGTCCGCGCCGTGCGCTTGTCCGTGTACGACGAAGCCTCCCAGATGGTAGTGGCCGAAAAAGTCTTGGACCCAATCCCCTGGGATCCCCCACCGGCGGAAGGCCCTTGCGGCCCACCGCAGTCAAGGGCCAAGTGGAATCATTTGGCGTCGCGAAGCGGATTCGAGCTGTAACCATTTGGTCCTAGGGTGGCAGCCCCTTGTCACAGTGGCCGCCAAGACCTTTAGCGGCCCCGCTCAAGATCATTCAGCGGATACCAGCGCGGCGAAGCCTTTCAGGTGCTTGGCTGGTGAGTGCCTGCAGTGCAGTGGGTGGCGATTGAAAGAGGCTTTCACCTCTGGCGTTGTGCAGCGCCGGCCAGAGGCTGGCAGCCCAGGCGATTTCGCGCTCCTCTGAGGTGAATACTTTGCCTCTCGTGCGTTCATAGCAGTCGATGAATTCCTCCGATGCTTCCAGGGACGCAAGCGTCGGGACGGCGGTGCTTGTGAATGCCCCTGATGCTGCTCCGACGATAGCTGCAGCCGGTAGTGCCACGAGGCTGTCCCAGTCGTGTACGGCCCAGGGGCTGGCATCCTTCCATCGAAGATTCTGGCTCTCCCAGTCTCCGTGGCCGACGACCAAAGGAAGAGACGTTGCGGCGAGTCGCTTGGACGCAGCACGGGCAATCGCGTTCACGTGCGCAGGTACCCGGTCCTGGTCCATCGCGTCCGCGATCGGGTTTGGCGGCCACAAGCTGCGTGTCGGGGGATTCCAGTACATCCATGGCGGCGGCGCGCCCAGGCCCCTCGGGGACTCCACTTCGAGGATCGCTGCAAGGTCGGCCAAGAGGGATGCCGAGCGATCAGCGAACCGGACGTCTCCATCCACGTGCATCTCACCGCCGGAGCGCCAAGACTCTGCGCTAACGACCATCCCGGGGCCGAGCCGGGCCGCGTCCGTCATGGGACGGGCACAAGGAAACCCCGCATCGGCGGCGATCGCCTGCAGTTGAAGGCATCTGCTGACTCTTTCCCACCCTTCCGGCCGGACCTTGACCGCGCAGGGGCCTCGCTCATCGGAATCGAAACGGAACAGTTGCGACATCTGGCCGCCGGCCTCGGAGTCCACCTCTGCGAGCGTGCCAGATCCCAATGCACGCAGGCACCACGCTTCAACCTGCACCGCAGTCACCATCAGTTGATCCTACAAACAGCGCCTCGTGGTGTCGCCGGAAGGGCCTCCACCCTCGTAAGCCCATGGCCAAGCGGGCTCTTGAACGCCGGACTGCAGATCCTCCAAAGAACCCTGGCCAAACGAGTCCACTGTGCTTCCTGAGAGGATCGGGTCTATGGATTCGATCTTCGTGAATGGAACAGTCGGCGTCGGAAAGTCGACCCTGGCAGATGCGCTCAGCGCGGCTGAACGCGGTAGCCACGCCGTCATCGATCTCGACTCAATTAGAAAGCTAAGGCCGGCGCCAAGTTCGGATCGGTTCAACCACGAACTCGAGCTGCTCAATCTCAAAAGCCTCGCGCGAAACTACCGGGCTGCGGGCGCAAAACGGTTCATCATCGCAGGAGTCATAGAGGAAAAAGCCGAATTACCTCGCTACATCGATGCGCTGGGTTCTGATGGATTGTTTGTCTGCCGTCTCGTAGCTCGTTCCGATGTCCTTCAGTCACGTCTGCACTTCCGCCATCGGGAGGATCCTGAAGGACTGGTGTGGCATCTGGATCGGGTAGGCACTCTTTCGGACGTTCTTGAGGCTGCAGACATTGATGACCTGGTACTGGATTCGTCAGACGTTCCACCTGTTGAGCTTGCGGTGGCTGTTCGGCGAGCTGCCGGTTGGGACTAAACCCACTGGCGCAGGATTCAGCGGGAGGTTGTGCCGTCAGCTTTTGACAACGGTGACCGTCCCCGCGTCGCCGTCGACGGTCACCTTGGGGCCGTCGGCCAGCCGCTGCGTGGCCACGCCCGTTCCCAGGACGGCGGGGATGCCGTACTCGCGGGCCACGATGGAACTGTGGCTCAGCGGACCGCCCACATCGGTCACCACGCCGGAGGCCATGGCGAACAACGGTGTCCACGCGGGAGTGGTCATGCGGGCCACCAGCACCTCGCCGGGCCGCATCCGGCCGAAGTCCTCCGGACCCCTCAGGACCCGGGCGGGCGCCGTCACCCTGCCGGAACTCGCGCCGGTCCCCTTGATCGCGTCGCCGGCCTGCTGCTGGGGGCCTCCGGGCATCATCGAGCCGAATGCCTTCTCCATCCACGCCTTCTGCGGGAGCATCTGCGGGGCGGAAGCCTTCGCCTGGCCCCGCCACAGCATCCGGCGTTCCTCGACGGCGGCGGCACGGACGGGACGGGATGCTCCGGCAAGGGCCACGCCGGCCTCCGCCTCTGCCAGCCCGAACTCCACCGCGCTCTGCAGCTCCGGGAACCGCAGCCAGAACACGTCGTCCGCGGCAGCGATCACACCGGAGGCCACCAGCCGGCGGCCCAGCTCCAGCAGCATCCGCCGCAGCAGCGGCCAGGCCAGCCCGACGTCGGCCAGCGCGTCCTCGCGGGCCGGCGCCGTCTCCTGCGCCCACTTCAGCAGACGGAAGAACGCCGCGCGCCGCCGCGGCCCCAGCCTGCCGGCCACCTCCCGTGTCAGTGCCTCCCGGCGCTCGGTCAGCAGCCGCTGCCGCTCATGCGGGTCGGTGCCCTGCCCGCGGAGGTAGAACTTCACCGTCTCCAGTTGCGCCGTGGGGTCGTCCGCCGGCACCGGGCTGGCGAAATCCAGGTTGTAGACCGCGTGCCCGTACAGGGCCAGATGTTCCTGGAAGGTGAACCGCCATTCCTGCCATATGGCACCGTCCACGCCGGCCGGTGCCGAACCGGTGCGCAGGCACTCGGCGAGTTCCGCCGTCGTACTTTCCAGCAGAGCCTTCACCAGCGCAGGATCGTTCCGCGCCCACCCCGCAAGGTCGTACAGCGACTTTTCCGCCCGGATTGGCTCGCTGTCGAAGCCGAGCAGGAACTCCTGGGCCGGCGGATCGCCGTCGCGCCGGACCGTCCTGTAGAAGCCCCGGAAGGCGAGTTCGCTCATGTCGGCCATCGGAATGACGGACTGGACGGCCGTGTAGTACACGGTGCCGGCATCCAGGAGTGCCTGTACGCCAGCCAGCAGCTGCGCGCCGGGAAGCTCGGCCGGCGGTTTCGCGGACCAGTCCTTGATGATCAGTTCGTAGCGCGGATGTGAATAGTCGCGCCAGCCGCTGATGCCCATGTGCGCGTCTCCGCCGAACAGCGCGCGCATCGCAGGGACGGTGCGGGCCGTCATCCGCAGCATGGGCCAGGTGCGGTAGTAGTAATAGGCGTAGCCGTTGACGGTGGGGAAGCGGACGTCGCCCTCGCGCAGGGAGTGCTGGCCCAGCGCGTCGTTCATCAGGGCCGAGATGGAGCGGGACACCGAGCCGTCGATGAGGTCGGCGAAGAGCGGGGAGAGCGGTTCCGGCATCTGCTCCACGATGCTCGCCCGGAAGTAGAGGCCCTTCGGGTAGGGGACGGGCCATTCCGTGGGGACGTCCGCGGCGGGTTCGGGCAGCGCGCTGATGGGCCGCGACTGGAGCAGGAAGAACTGGCCGTCGGCCCGCGCCCATTCGATGTCCTGCGGCGCGCCAAAGTGGTCAGTGATCCTTTTCCCGTAGCCGGCAAGCTCGGCCGCCGCGGCATCGTCCAGGACAGGGGCACGACGGCGGGCTTCCGCCACCTTTTGCTCGGACGTTCCGTCTGCGGTGGGGACGGTCATGAGTTCCTTGTCTGCCGTCTGCCGGGAGAGGACTGTGCCGGTGGTGGTGTCCACGGTCAGGTCATCGGTGGTGACGGCCCCGCTGACCACGGCCTCGCCCAGGCCCCACGCGGCGCTGATCACCGTCTGGTCGCGCCGGCCGTTGGCGGGGTTGGCGGTGAACATCACCCCGGCTGCCTCGGCCTCCACCATTTGCTGGACGACGACGGCGAGACGCACCTGGTCCGGCAGCACGCCTTCGCGGGCGCGGTAGGACATGGCGCGCGCCGTCCAGAGCGACGCCCAGCAGTTGATGGCGGCTGTGCTCAGCGCTTCGAGGCCCCGGACGTTCAGGTAGGTTTCCTGCTGGCCGGCGAAGCTGGCGGAGGCGAGGTCCTCGGCGGTGGCGGAGGAGCGGACGGACACAGGTGTGTCACCACCGCCGAGGAGCTGGTAGGCGTCCTTCAGTTCGGCTTCGATGGCCGAGGGCATGACGCCTTTGGTGAACAGGGTCCGGATCAGGGCGGAGGCGTGCTCATAGTCCTCCGGCGCTGCATCGGACGGGAGGGCGGCCAGTTCCTGGATGGCCTGCCCCAGGTTGTTCTCGCTGACGAACGCCGAGTAGGCGTCCGTGGTGAGGACGAACCCTGGCGGGACGGGAAGCCCGGCCTGGATGAGGCCGCCCAGGCCCACCGCCTTGCCGCCTGCGGCGGCGATGTCGCTCCGCTGCACGTCGCCCAGGCCTTTGATGAACGTCATGGCTTCGCCTCCCTGCTGCCGGCTATCCAGCATCCGGGGTGAACGGGATGTGCAATATTGTGGCACTGAGCGGAACGCAGGGCTACGGCGGGCATGCCATTTCCTGAATTCGCAGGCGGGGCCGTGAGTACCGGCCAGTCCGGCCGGATGATCCTTTAGTAAAGTCGAGTACTTTTCCCCCTGTACCGAGTGGGACGAATCGGACATACTCCTCCCATGACTTCGTCAGTGCAAATTCCTGCGCCTTCGAGGACAGGGCGATTTTTCCCCCGGTCATCGTTGGCGCGCTGGGCCGTTGCGTCCCTCGTTCTGTTTTGGCTCCTACTTGACCTAACCCCGCTCTTCCGGTCCGAGGCAGACGGGCGATTCGCCGATCTTGACAAAGTGACCGGACCGATTGCCTCGGTCAGTCTCACTGCCGCCATAGTCCTCGGATCGTTGGCTGCCATACGTTCCAGGAAACAGCTGCTGGAAGACGCGCTTGCCACAGGCTTGGGGCGCGTTGCTTTTGCGCTGGCTTTCACTGCCGTCCTGGTGACGGCGACAGGACCGGCTGTGGAGAATTTCACCCTGTTTCTCCTCGGCGGGGCCACGGCGGTCGCGTCCGCCTTGGCAGGTTCGTTGGCCGTCTCGCAGGTCCTTGAGCAGCGGATGAAGGTCATGCCGACGACGGCGTCGGGCATCTGGTTGCTTTGCCTGTCAGTGGCTGCCTTTGCTTCGCTGGGTCTTTCGTTGTTCCTGCCGGTTGCCGCGGACCCGGTGCTGGTCCGAACGGTGACGGACTTGACCCTTGTCCTGTGGGCTCCGGCCGCCGCCTCGGGCCTGGTTGCCGTCCTGTACTACCGCGAGCGCTCGGTCCTGGTCCTCACGGTGACCGCACTGATGACAACCGGGGCGTTCTATTGGCTCCTCGCCGAATTCGTCTTCGAAGGACACTAGGAACTGACATGGCAACTGCGATCAAACCGCACACAGGGATAGGACGCTGGGCTGTTCTGTTCGGCGGTCTCCTTCTCGTCGAACTCCTGGCCGCCACAGCAATCGGTATGGCCTATGAGCCCGGGCGGGGGATTGCTGACTTCGTGCTTCCCTACGGCCACGCATGGGGAGCCACAGCGGCTGTGGCGATGGTACTGGGCCTGATCGGGCTGCTTCACTACGCCGAACGGTCCGTCACGAATATCGTCGCAATGATTCTGGGATTCCTTGTTCTCGCCATGATCCTGCTGCCGCCAACGTATTACTGATCGCTGAATGGTCCGGTGGCCGGATCCTGAGTACCTTCCGGCTGGAACAGCGTGCCCAGTTCCGTCCCCACCGCGCGGGCCTGCGATAAGTGGAGGCTTACATCGCTGCTGCCGGTCACCTTCGCGGCGGCCTCCCTCAAATCACTCTGCAGCCTGAGTATTTCTGCATGCAGATCGGAGCTGCTCCGGATCCAGGTGCAGTCCCTGGAAGCCACCCGGCTCAGCCCGCCGAGGATTTGGGCAGCCCTGTCCAGCTTTTGTGCCAATTCCACTGTCAGCTCGATCATTGGTGGTCCTATGGCTTCACCAGGCTGCCGCAGCCACTGTTTTCCCTGAATGCGTTGTCACACACCAGAATGTCCTCCCCCTCGACGAGTCTGAATTAACGAGGATAGTGGGAAATTGAGAGTTTTTTGTCCAATGAGGGAAATGATTTTTGCCTGCTTTCCGCAGCCTAAAAACAGGCGATGTTTGGCCGGTCAGGACTTCTCGGCCCCGGTGTCTGCGGCCTGCACTGGCCGTGGCTGCTTCCACAGCACCACCGCCAGGACGGCAGCCCACAGCAGGAACGCCCGATGCTGATCCGTTCGCTGATCCCCAGCACCATGTTGGGTCCCGGGGCTGCCATGAACGCGATGATGCCGGTGGCCGCGGCGGCCACCAACGAGACGATGGAGTAGATCCGCATCCAGCCGTGGAAACCTGCGGCGACGAAGCACATGGCCGCGACCATGAGGGCGAGCTGGATGTTGGTGACAATGATGTGCGGGGGAATGGAGGACTCGTCGCCGAGCCGCAGCGGGAAGATTGCACCCAGAATGTTCCACAGCCCGTACGCGGTGAGCAGCCCGGCGCCGATCCGCAGTGCGCGGTTGCCGCGGACGGAGATCCAGGCGCCGATCCCGAAGGCCGTGAACAGGACCGTGTAGAGCCAGGTGAATGGGGCAGTGACGCTGTAACCAGGGGAGCCGACGGCGAACAGTTCGCTCACCATCTGTTCGGTGCGGCGGTAGCCGGCCCACTGGGACGCCGCGATGCCGTCGGTGAACACCACGTAGAGCAGCGACGAGAGCGGCCCGCCGGCGAGGAGGCTGATGCGCAGGACGTCACTTCGGTGGCCTTGGAACGGCACAGCCCGCCTGCGTCCGGGGAGCCGCCCTCCTGCAACTGACATGATTCGAATGTCCTTCGAGCCCGCGCTCAAGCAAGCGGGTCAGCGCCGGTCACGCGGGCGAAAGCCCGACGCCTGACTGTTCCAGCGTCATCCCGGCCCTCAGGGATCGCTAGGGCCGAACGGCCTTGGCCCCCATCGCGCGACAGCGAGGGGGGGCAGGAATAGGGGAAGCCCCACCGGCAGTGCTGAAGGGGCTTCGACTGTTTGATTCCGTTATGACGAACATCATCTCCCGAACTTGCGGAAATCCTGGTGCTTCCTGCCTCGTCACCGGCAGACCGCCGTGGACCAGTTCCACTGTGTGTTCCAGGGTTCCCTTGTTGTTCGTTCCCGTCCTTCTTTCGAAGAACGTATTAACAGTGTTACGCCTGCTTTTCCGATGCCGCAAGGGCCACATTTACCAGTGCCCGCGGCTTTCGTGAAGGGCTCCAGTGGTCCACTTCCGGGCCGCTCCGTGGGCGGTCATGCCAGGAGACATAAAAACCTGCAGGTACCTTCGCGATCTCGCTAAGAGAAGGCTCGGACATTTTCATGTCCTGAACAACCCGGCGTCATCTGATGGTTACCTGCAGGCGCTTTAATTCTAGGACCGGACCGGCCGCGCCAAACAGGGCTTAAGTCCTAATCTGCCAGCCCTTCCGAGGGGTGTCACCGGCGTGGAAGGGCAGGCGTCACCACGTGACGGTTCCCGCGGCCCCATCCACGGCGACCACCTGCCCGTCGCGCAGCCGGGTGGTGGCGTCCGCGACCCCCACCACGGCCGGGATGCCGTACTCCCGGGCCACCACTGCGCCGTGCGAAATGACGCCTGGACGACGGCGTCGGCTCCCACCATGTCCATGAACGAGTCCTGCTGCCCGGCGAAGCTGGCAAAGGGCAGGTCCTCGGCAGCGGCTCATGAACGCACCGCCACCGGCCCGCCGCCCATTGCGGCATACGTCTCGCGGAGGGCGGTTTCAACCTCGTGCGGTACCGGTGCTGCCACCATCGCCTCGCGGGCTGACCATGCGAGCTGGTTTCGGTCTTCGTCCGGAAGTGCGCGGCCGCCGTCGTGCGTTTCCGCCTGGCCGGCCCTCCCCGCCTGGTCATGCCTGTCTGCCTGGCCAGGTTGTTCTGCGCCGTCAAGGCGGGTGGCGATGCCGTCCAGTTCGCTGGGCGCGGCCATTCGGTACGCAGCGGTGGTCAGGCAGAAGCCGGACGGAACCGGAAAACCGGTTGCCGCCAGCCGGCCCAGGTTGAGGGCCTTGCCGCCCACCATGTCCAGGGAAGCCCCGGCCAGGGAGCTGAGACCGGCAACGAGGTCTGTCCCGGCCCCGCCCCGTTCCCGTGTGCGAGTTGTGGAAGCCATGCCCCTAGCCGCTGCCCGCACCGTCTCCGGTGTCCTCCCACATCACGTCGAGGTTGTGGAAGATTACCGGCCCGTCGCAGAGTGCGGCCATCCTGGCAGCGAAGTCGGAGGTCTCCGGGCGGCCGGAATTCTCCATGGCGGAGTCGTAGGAATCGAACTCGGCGATGGTGAAGTAGTGGCCCGGGTGGTCCCTGTCCGCGGTGGCAACGATGCGGCGGAACGTGGGCGCAGTGCTTCCCCCGGTTCTGGAGGGGCGGCCCAGCTCTTCGATCTCCTTGATGCGGGAGGACGTGAATTCGATGATCTGCACAAATCCGGCCATGGCAACTCCTCGACGGCGGTGGACGCTGATGCGGGTCAGGCTAGCCGCGCCGGCGGACGGCGGACAGGGGAGAAATGCCCTACTTTGGGCCCACTACAACGGGGGAGAACATTGGGTAGGCGGGCTTATTGACTGCCTGCAGCCGCCGGAATACTTTCGGCGGTGTCGGGGCCACCCGCCCCGTTGCAGGAAGGAAAAGACCATGCCGAAGTACATGTTTGAAGCAACGTATGTGGGCGACGGAATCAAGGGGCTCATGCAGGAAGGCGGCACCAAACGGCGCGATGCCCTGACGGAGGCCCTGAAATCCGTTGGCGGGACGCTGGAAAGCTTCTACTACGCCTTTGGGTACTACGACGTCCTGGGCGTTTTCGAGGTGCCCGATGACGCCAGTGCCGCGGCACTGTCGCTGCTGATCAACTCGACGGGGAACGTCAATGTCCGCCTGAAGCCGCTCATGAGTGTGGAGGACATCGACGAAGCCGCCAGGAAGACGCCCGCGTACCGCGCACCTGGGAAGTAGGGGAGCCAGGCACTTTGGTGAGCGGCCCGCCGTCGTAAATTACGACGGCGGGCCGCTGGCTATGGGCGGAAGGGCGGACAGGCCGAAGGACGGACGCTGGCCGGACCGGTAGGAAGACGCAATGACGGGTTCGATTTGGTCCAGCACCGTGTGGTTGCCGGGAAGAACGACATGGGCCAGGAACTCCGATTCAAGGGTGGCAATGCCCGCCGTCGCTGCTCCAAGCTTGGCGTCGATGGCCAGAGCCAGGGCGTGCCAGGATTTGCGGTTCACACGTTCCAGTACCTTTGCGCTCGCTTCCCGGAGCGCGCTGTCGGCGATGTCTCCGCGGATCGCCAGTGCTCCCTCGGACTGCAGTAACTGCATGACAACCCGGAACTGCCTGCCGTCGCCCTTGAATCCGACGGCGCCCAGGCTTCCCCGCTGGCTGAAGATGATCTCTGTTGCGCCGTAGTTCTCCAGCGACTGCCTGATGTGTTTCCGGGAGGCCTCGCTGCTGTAGGAGTCCCCCCGGGTGTATGGACCCGTCATTATCTAACTATGCGCCCTTCGACCGGGCGGTGATGACGTGTCCGCAAACTTCTTCGCGCCCTTCGATGGGTTCGCGGAGTTCATGAGGGATGCCTCTTCCATGCGGCAGCGGCTGATTCCGCTACGCGTGTCCACTCGGGGTAACAGGTAGGTGCTGTGTACGGCGCAATCGCAACAGGTTTCGTGGGTATTCCTCCCGAAGCAGCCGAACAAGGCCAGCGGCAAAGATCGGATTGGGCAACGTCCAGACTCCCAGCGGGGTGATGACGATCAGGAAGATAATGGCACCGACCAGGCCCAGCCTGGCCCGCCTGCCTCCGCTGAGGATCAGCAGCTCGATGGCCGTCTCGCCGGCTGCCGCCAGGATCCCCACGATTTGCGGTGCGGGGGCGACGAAAGTCTGGAACACCCAGGCGTAGAAGGGAATCAAGGCGTTGTCCGTGCCGAGCTTTACGAACTGGTCGGGGGCGGCGAAGCTCAGGACGATGTTGACGCCTATTGCCATGAGGATGAAGAACGCCCCGACGAAGACCCGGGCCGCGGGCGGCTTGATCAGGCAAAATACCAGGACCGCGGTGCAGAATATCGCCCAAGGGATCAACTGCTCCATGTAATACGCCTCCAGGCTCCGGGGCGGGGGGACTTTTTCATATGCGGAACCTTTCCTTCTTTAGAAGAATCGCCCACTCATGCGCTGTGAACACAGGGTCGAATGTCACCGGGCGCTGAACTGGAACGTCTGGCCGGGAGCGCAGGTAGGATCGGAGCATTGCCGAGGGGGATCGGCGCCATTTTGGGGGAACTTTGATGACATCCAGACCGTCACGCCTGCACGCTTCGCTGCTGCTGGCTGCCCGCCGGGCGCTGCTGGCCGGTGCCGCCCTGGTGGTGGCCACGGCCGTCGCGGTTGTTCCGGCGTCCGCCGCGGACTCACAGACGATAATCGTGGCAGGCGACCCGGTGGGCATTGCGTCCGGACCGGATGGAACCCTGTATGTCAGCGATTACCGGTACGACGGCGGTGTGAGCGCCTACAAGCCGGGGGAGACCGTGCCGTCCCGCACCATCAAGACCGGGAACTCTCCCACGTCACTCGCAGTGACGCCGAACGGGACGCTTTACGTGGCGCAATACGACGGCGCGCAGTCCGGGATCGGGATGGTGGCCCCGGGCGCGGACGAAGTCTCCCTGGTCCTGAAGGTGGCCCCGGGAACGCACTGGCTGACGGTGGGGCCGGAGGGTTCGCTCTACGTGGTCAATCCGGACGAAAACTCGGTGTCCGTGGTGAAGCAGGGCGACGCCTGGGTGCAAAGGATTATCCAGGCCGGCCCATATCCGGTGCGGCTTGCCGTGGGCAAGGACGGGACGGCCTACTCCGCCAACGAGCTCGCCGGCACCGTTAGCGTGATTCCGGCCGGTGCGGCATGGCCGTCGCACACCGTCGACGTGGGATTGCAGGGCCATCCGCATGGCATTGCCGTGGCTCCGGACGGGACCGTCTACGTGGCCAATATCAAGACCAACGACGTTGCGGTGATCGAGCCCGGCGGCACCACGGTGGCACGGCGGATTCCCGTGGGTGAGGCGCCGCAGGAGGTGCTGGCCGCTGCCGACGGGACGGTGTACGTGACCAACGGCCTGGGCGACTCGGTCTCGGTGATCCCCCCCGGCGCGGCTGCTCCGGAGACCATCGCGGTGGGTGCCGATCCCGGGCGCCTTGCCGAACGGGCGGACGGGTCCGTGGTGGTGGTGAACAGGCACAGCAAGTCACTGACAGTGCTCGACGGCGGACCTGTTGCGTCTGTTGCGACGCCCGCCCCGGGTGGGGGAGAGACGGCAGCAGTGCCTGACGCCGGTGCACCCGATGAGTCCGTCGTTGCGCAGGCTTCCTTCGACATGGCGCTTCCCGTGGTGGCTGCCGGAGCGGGCGGATTGCTCCTGGTCAGCGCAGCTTTCCTGATCATGGTGCTGCGGCGCCGGCGGAAGGCTGACGGGGCCCGGGCAGACCAGGCCTGGGCGCTGGACTGATGCTCCGTGAGGCGTCGGGAATAACTTAGACGGCGAAGGCTCCGTCCCAAGGGACGGAGCCTTCGCCATTTACCCAAAGAATCAGGAATCCGTGGTTCACGGCCACCACAATCTTCACGAACTGGGCGTGCGTGAGGTCGAGCGGTACCGGTGCCGCGGCGACCTCCCGCGCCCAGCGCAGCGTGGCGCGCCAGTGTCGGAACCCGGGGCTCCGCCATCTTGACCAGTGCGACCCCGGTCTGGGCCCCGTCGCGGGGTATGCCGGGTCCGATCCGATGCGCAGCCTCTTTTTTGTCCAGAGTGCAGCCTGTGGCAGCGGTCCTATGGGCTGGTGAGTCTGCCCACTTTATTTTGAGTAGATCGTAATAAGCGCGTAAATTTAAGTACAGGTCACCGCCGCCCTTGAGTGCCGCACCGGTGAACATTCCCGGGCCAGCAGGGCATGCGATTTCTTCGCCACCGCCCTTCCTGCTTGAGCGACACAACAACCCGAATGGCCCTCATCCCCCTCATTCCAAATTCCGAGGAGAACCCATGACTACGCTGGCCGAACGACCCGCAAAAACCTTCCCCACCAACCAAGCCGCCCCCGCCCCGCGCGGTGGCAGCTACGTGACCCTTCCCGCCGGCAGCGCGACCGTCGGCCGCGGCAGCTATGTCACCCTTCCCGGCAGCCGAAACCTGTCCCGCTCCACCCGTGGCAGCTACGTCACGGCGGGCGGCGCTCTCGTTGTCCCCGCCAACACTGTCGAGGGCAGCTACCTCACGCTCCCTGCGGCTTAAAGCCCTGGTTCCGCAGCGGCTTAGCCCGCCGCGGAGGCAAAAAGGAGGCCGACGGCGACACCCAGTGTCGTCGTCGGCCTCCTTTTCTGTGCTACGGCGGAAGCAGGGCGGGTGCCGCCGCGCGCCGGAGCAGTGGCGGCTCACTGCTCGATCAGGCCGTTTCTCACCGCGAACAATGTGGCACCCACCCGGTTGGTTGCACCGATCTTGATGTAGATGTGCTCTACGTGGTTGCGGACGGTCTTGCGGGCGAGAAACAGGCTGCCGGCTATCTCGGCCGGCGTCATCCCGCGGCAGAGCATGCCGAGGATTTCCATTTCCCTGGGCGTGAGCCCGGCCGGAGCGGCAGGCCGGTGATGGGGCTGCTGTCCCGCCGCCGTGAGCACGGCGTCCGCAGCCTCGCGGCTAATCCGGCCCGCTGAAGCTTCATGCCGCAGCCTGGCAGCAGCGTCGGCGGGCGTGAGGGCGTCCCGGTGCGGACGGGGTTCCAAAGAGGAATGGTAGGAGTCGGCGGCAGCCAGGATCCGCTGCTTGATCCCCAACTCGGTTCCGCCGATCCCGCGTGGGTAGCCGGACCCGTCCAGCCGCTCATGGTGCAGGCCGGTCAGGGCTGCCTCGGCCCTCAGCCCGGGCACGCGGCTGAGGATCCGTTCTCCCAGGTACGGGTGCATGTGGATGCGTTCCAGGTCGGCTTGGGAGAGGGGTTCCTTCTTGTCCCATACCTGGTTGGATACTCCCAGCCGGCCCAGGTCGTGAACCCATCCTGCACGGCGGAGCTCACTAACATCGTCGGCCGACAGCCCGTGCTCCTCGCCCGCGGCGGCTGCGAGGGCAGCCACGGCGCGGGAGTGCCCGGCGGTGTAAGGAGATTTGAGGTCGGCGAAGTCACCCACTGCAGACAGCACCGCGTCCAGTTGGGTCCCGGACAGGGGAGCGTCGTTGGGTGCCAGGTCCAGGGCCGCCTGCCAGCAGTCGATGTCGAGGAGTCCTTCGGTGAGCGCCTCAGCCTGGTCGATGAACAGCCCGGCCAGGGCCGGATCGAACTGGCTGCCGCGGCGCGCCCGCACCATCGCCACTGCACCCGCCACGCCCTCCTGCCGCAGGAACACCTCGGCCGTATCCGCGAGGTGCATGATCCGCATTTCCAGTGGAATGTCTTGCCCAGCGACTCCCTCCGGCAGGCCCTTGCCGTCCCACCGCTCAAAGGTGTGGGCTAGGAGTCCTGCTACGCCGCCGTCGAGCCCTACATTGCTGGCGAGTACCCCGGCGGAGATGCAGTGCGAGGCAATCATGTTGCGCACAGCAGCGCTGCCCGTGGCCGCGAAACGCGTCCAGTACGCAACGCGCGCGAGTGGCGGCAGGCCCGTGCCGGCATGGCTGAACATACCGGCGTACATGGGCAGTCCGCGCTGGTCGCGGTTGTAGTAATCGGCGCGGAAGGCGATATCGTCCGTGAACAGCGCCGCCAGTTCAAAGGAATCCGCGTGGCAGCCGATCCACGCCACCTGGTTGGCGTAGTAGAGCCTGCCCTGGCCCGCGGCGTCAACTCCCGCCGAGCCGGCGATCCGCAGAGCCAGCAGGCACGACCGCAGCATGTGCTCCATCGGCTGCCCGAGGCCCAGGTCGATGGCGAGGGACAGCGCGGCCAGGACTTCACTGCGGCGGGGTGCAGCCGGTGACTGCTTCACACCTGCCATTCTAGGAAGCCATCACCGCGGGCAGTAGGCTCAGCCCGCCGTCATGCGGCCTGCTTCTTCCCGTCGCGTACGGATCCGTTCTCGCTGGCGTGGGCGGTGGACGGGAACCGCACGCCCACGCGGGCTCCGAACAGTCCACGTTGCGGAAGCCAGAAGTCCGCCAGGTGGTCCTGCACCTCGAGTGGACCGGGCTTGCCCGCATCCTCACCCCCGATGGTGGCCTGGGAATCGGTGACCACCCACAACTGCCGGGGCTGGGCCTGGAATGTCTGCCCGTTGGGCACCACGCCGGAGACTTTCATCTTGCCCGCGTTGAGCAGCGGCCCGGCGAATGCTCCCATCGCGCGGAGCACCAGTTCGTTGCGCCACAGCGTTTCGGGCATCCGGACGGCCATGGCGGTCAGCATCGAGGTGGCAGCCGAGGTGCCCAGCTGGAGGCGCCAGTCAAGGACGCCCGGGACGGTGATCACGGCGTTGAAGGGCCCGCTCCACTGGATGTCGACGTCGGTCTCCACCGTGTACTGCACGGCCGCGCCGAAGTAGCGTGCGCAGCTGAACTCCGGTGCGGTGTTGGCGTAGATGGTCCACTCCCCGCCGGGCGTGCGGTGCCACACGGAGCGGTAGCCGGGGCCAACGGAGCTCACCGGGAAATCCCGGAAAGCCAGGTAATGGCCGGTGCTGAAAGGTAACCCCAGGACGGCGTAGCCGGCGAAATGCTCCGCTGCGTCGTCCGGAAGCTCGGCAAGTGTCGGTGTTGCCTGTGCTGCTGACTGCGGCTGGTAGGTGTTCATGGCCGCCTCCTTTTCTCCATGTCCTGAGCCTAGGAGCGGGCCGCAGCAAGGGCATGGGGCAACTGCCCCATTAGGGACCGGCTTTTTACGCGGCGTCGAGGGCTTCGAGCCACTCCAGGAACGTCTGGCGTCCGACGGCGGATCCCGGCGCCGGGATCAACGCACCTTTACGCATGGCCTTGCCCATGGGTCTGGGGACGTGCACCGGCACGATCCGTTTCTTCTGCCGCGTCTTGGCCAGATAAGCCGCGACCAGGCTTTTCAGCTGTTCGGGCCGCGGGCCGCCGAGATCCGGGATGCGTCCACGCGGCCCGGCCTCGGCCGCGTCCACCAGGGCCGCGGCCACCTCCTTTGCTGCCACCGGTTGGGTGGCCATCGTGGGCACGAGGACCAGGGGGCCCACCGAGGCGGCCTTGATGGACATCGGTACGAACTCGTGGAACTGGGTGGCCCGGAGGAGGGTCCACGGAATGCCGCCGTGCCTGACCTCGTCTTCCTGCACTAATTTCCCGGCGTACAGTCCTGAATGGGCGTTGTCGATGCCCACAATGGACAGCGCCACATGGTGCGTCACGCCGGCCTTCTTCCCGGCTGCCAGCAGGTTCTGGGTGGCGTTGGTGAAGTAATCCACGGCTTTCTTGGTGGACAGGGTCTGGATGCCGGCGACGTCGATGACCGTGTCGACATTCTGGAGTGCCTGCTCGAGACCCCGCCCGTTGACCAAGTCCACCCCTTCGGCGCGGCTGAGACTGACCACCTGGTGCCCGCGCTCCCTGGCGATGGCCACAACGTGGCGGCCCACTGTACCGGTTCCCCCTGCAACGGCAATCTTCATGGAAGAAATCCTAAGCCGGTTCTACCCCGCCACCGCAGCCTTCGCGGCACGCGTCGCGTTCATCCACTCGGTCAGCCACGGCGCGCGGACGGTAGACGTGATGCGGCAGTCGGCCACGAAGGTTCCCTTCGCGCCGACGTCGATCCATTCCTGCAGCGCGGCCAAGTCGGATAAGGACCGGATCACAGCCGACTCCGCACCCAACGCCCGGGCAACCCCGCTGAAGTCCACCTCCGGGATCAGCATCGGCCTCTCGGTCAGGCCCTGCGAGCCGTACTGGTGGATCTCGGCCCCGTAGGCGGCGTCGTTGTAGATCACCACGATGGCGCTGCGGGCGGCGCCGATCAGCGATTCGAGGTCGGACAGGCCCATCAGGAAACCACCGTCGCCGGAGGCCAGCACGAGGGTGCGGTCGTCCTCCACCGCACGTGCGGCCCCGACCGCGCTGGCCAGGCCAAGTCCGATCGTCTGATACGCGGTCCCCACCATCACCAGGTCCTGCGGCCGCGGGATGTTCCAGTACATGGGCGCCCAGCCGATGAAATGCCCGCCGTCCTGCACCACCGTGCGGCGCTCCGGCAGCACGGCGTCGAGCGCGGAGGCTAGGGCGCGTGGATCCAGCCGCCCATCAGCAGTTTCAGAAAACCCAGCAGCGTGACCTGCCCCAACAGCCAGGCGCCGTGAAGCTTCAGCGCGCCACGCCGCAGCGGCAGTCTCGCCGTCAACCGAAGACGAAAGCCGCGAGGCAGCAGCCTTTACGTCCGCCTGGACAAACACGTCCACCCGCGGATGCGTCGGCTCAACCGCGGTATCGATCTGGATAACAGTCGCATCCGGGTTGAGAAGGTGCCCGAACCGCATGGTGAACGGGCTCAGGCTCGCCCCCGCCACCAGGACCACGTCGGCCTCGCCCATGAGCCCGGCCGCGGTGTCGGTGCCGAAACCGCCGGCCACGCCCAGGTACCCCTCGCCATTGAGGAGGTTGAGCGCGAGGGCGGTTCCGGCGGTCAGTGCGCCGAGCCGGTCGGCGAGTTCGCGGAGCTCCAGCCCGGCTCCGGCGAGGTGCGCACCCCGGCCGGCCAGGATCAGCGGCCGCCTGGCACCGGCGAGCAGGCGGGCAACCTGCCCAAGGCCGCCGTCGACGTCGTCCATCGCCTTGGGTGCCGACGGCTCCGGAAGCTCCTCGTCCGCAGCCCCAAGTGCAGCGAGGTCGTAGGGGATGGCGAGCACGACGGCGGTGCGCCGGGTGAGTGCGTACTCCACCGCCTGCCGGGTGACGGCGCCCGCGGCGTCACGGGTGACGGTGAAGGTGGCCGTGCCGAGGCCCGCGGCGATGGCCGCCTGGTCCACGTCCCAGGGGCGCGGGCCGCTGGTGGGTGCGTCCCCGGTGACCAGCACCACCGGGATCTGCGCCTGGACCGCCTCGGCGAGGGCGGTGAGCGCGTTGGTGTAGCCGGGGCCGTAGGTGGTGGTGCCCGCCGCGAGCCGTCCCGAGGTCCGGCAGTAGGCGTCGGCCGCGGCAATGGCGGCGCCCTCATGCCGGACGGGGGTGAAGCGCAGGCCCTGCTTCTCGGCGGCGTCCAGAAAGTAGACGTTGCCGTTGCCCATGACGCCGAAGACGTCACTGACATAGCTGCTGAGTACCTCTGCCACGCGGCCTGAGACGGTAAGTGAAGTCATGCAGACATCCTGTGACGCAGACCTCACAATCGGCAACAAGCATAAATTTGGTTGGGATTTTTGGCAGCGGTGAAGATGAGAACTGACAGAACGATCACCTAAGCAGCGAATCGTCAAGGATGAGGCTGACGCGACTGCGGCTTACTCCTGAGAAGATGTCCGTGCAGTCATCGAAGGGTTCGTTGGGGCCGCAACCGTGTCTTCGGCGGTTCCGTGCGGCACGGTATGCCCGCGGCCATCGCGTTATGGAGGACTCTCGTACAGCTAGATTGTCCGGTCCAACTCGGCGAGCTGAAGGAGCTGCCGTGTCCGCTCGGGCGTTGGCTTGTAGTCTCCACCGAACGCCCTCCCCGGATCGGGGCGTTGGAGCTACGAAGCCCATAAGGAACGGCACGACAATCGCCGCCGATACGAGAATACCCAAGGCACTGGGGCTTGGAGCGGCTGCTAATGGGGCTCTTCGCGGTTCGTGGGGAAACGGGTCCCTGGAATGAGCGTCATGCCGCCGTCCGGACGGCACTTCGTAAGAGAATAACGGATTTGTAGTTGGCTGCGTTGCGGTACCCGCGGGCGGTTCGCTTGATGTTCTTGATAGCGGTGTTGTTGGCCTCGACCTTCCCTGTTGTGGCGCCGGTAATGATCAGCACCTCTATCTCTTTCCACCATCTGCAGACGGTTCGGTAGAGCCTGTTCGTCTCCGGCCGTGCGGCTGCCCTGACCAGTTCCTCGAGTACCGTCTTGGCCGTCGCGGCGTCTTCGAGCGAGCCGGTGCGGAGTAGTGCCCGGAGTTGTTCCTTGACGTTCCAAACAGCCTGGAGGGTTCCTGTGGGATCGTCCAGGGTGAATACTTCCTCGAGTCGGCGGCCGGCCCTGCAGCTGAGGGTGTCGCCGCCCCGGAGGAGCAGCATGCGGTGGGCCCAGGCCTTGTCGATGGCCCGGCCGCGGCGGCCCTTGACCTGTTGCGAGAGGTTCTGCCGGGTCTCCGTCATGGCCTGGTTCGCCAGGGAGATCAGGTGGAAATGATCAACGGCGACTGCCGTGCGCGGCAGCCACATCCGGAGCGCTTTACGGAATGCCGCCGAGGGGTCGATCGCGACGACCTGCACGGCCAGGCGCCACTCCAGGGGCCGGGCGAACAGCCAGTCCCCGACGCCCTTGTGGTCCCGCCCGTCGACGACACCGAGGACCTGGCCGGTGTCGAGATCAACGATGGTTGTCATCCAGGGTTCGAACCGGGTCCACGCCTTCGTTGACGGGTCCTGGAAGTAGCGCACGGACCGGAACCGGTGTTCGTCGATGCCGAGCATCCGCGGGCTGAGCTTGTCCACGTCGGGCAACCGCAGCAGGCAGGCTTCGGTCACCGCAGCCCGGACCATCCACCAGGACACGGAGAAGCCGGCAGCGGTCTCCGAGACGGCCCGGCCGGAGCGGATGACGGCGTCCACGAGCTGGTCCCGAAGGCGGCTCGTGGACCGGGCATGGCGCGGGACCTGGGGCGTGGATTCGAAGAACGAGAGCCGGTCGCAGGCCGGTTCCTCGCAGTACCAGCGGTACTTGGACCAGAGGACCTCCACGGGCCCGGCGACAGGAATATCACGGAGCCGTTGAAGGCGGCGCTCTTTCCGCCGGGAAGCGATGACCCCGCAGCTCGGGCAGCCCGGTAGCTGGTCCGTTTCAACGATGACCTGCCTCCGGCCGGCAGTGATGGTGGTGGAGATGACATGGTAGTCGGGCAGGTTGAAGAGGATAGTGGCAGCGTCGGCTGCGACCCCGGTAGGCTCGTTCAAAGGCTCGTGGTCCTGTTCCAGGTTGAATGCTAGACACACTCATCCCAGCAGGGCCACGGGCCCTCTTGTCTTCAACGACACGAACTCAATTCCCCACCAACCACGAAGAGCCGCTAATGGCACTCAGGCGCTAGGCTTCCTTGACCAACCGAATCGCATCCAATCAAGGAGCCAGCACGATGCCCAACTACAAAGAGAGGGACTGCTGAAGGTTTGATTGACACTTTGCCTGTGAGGATTTGATCCTCGCGGGTGGAAGGATGTTCATCATGCCCAAAGCCTTTCCCGAAGAGTTCCGCCGCGATGTCGTCGCGGTTGCCCGCAAGGGCGAAGCACCCATCACCCAGATCGCCAAGGACTTCGGTGTCTCGCCCGCTGCCCTGCACCGCTGGATGAAGATCGCCGATAGAGAAGATGGCGTGAAGTCCGGGGCGGTGTCCGATGACGCCGCGAAGCTGCGGGAGGCCAACAAACGCATCCGGCTCCTGGAACAGGAAGCCGAAGTCATGCGCCGTGCCGTGGCCTATCTGTCCCGGGACATCAATCCAAAAAAATGATGTACCCGCTGGTCCGCGAGCTGGCTGCCAGGGACGCCCCGATCAGGGTTCCCGTGGCAGTGTCCTGCCGGGTACTGAATTTCTCCAGACAGGCCTACTACCAGTGGGCCGCCAATCCCGTCCCCGCCCGGGACTGGGAAGAAGCCCACTTGATCAACGCGGCCATCGACCACCACCGCGACGATCCTGCCTTCGGATACCGGTTCATCGCCGATGAGATCAACGCCGGTCCCGGCCCGGCCGCCAGCGAACGCCGGATCTGGCGGTTGTGCTCGGAGAACGGCATCCTCTCGGTGATCCACCGGCGGCGCCGCTCAGGGCTCAAGGCCGGCCCTCCGGTCCACGATGACCTCGTCGAACGGGACTTCAGCGCCACGGCACCGAACCGGAAATGGCTCACGGACATCACCGAGCACCACACCGGGGAGGGCAAGCTGTACCTGTGCGCGATCAAGGACCTTCACTCAAACCGGATCGTCGGATACTCGATGGACGGGCGGATGAAAGCGTCCCTGGCCGTCGCCGCCCTGGACCACGCCGTGGCCCTCAGGAAACCGGCGGGCACGGTGGTCCACTCGGACAGAGGGTCCCAGTTCAGATCCAGAAAGTTCGTCCTGGCCCTGAACACCTATGGGCTGAGCGGATCGATGGGCCGGGTCGGGGCCTGCGGTGACAACGCGGCGATGGAATCGTTCTTCTCCCTGCTTCAAAAGAACGTCCTGAACCGGAAACGATGGGAGACCCGGGCCGAGCTCCGGCTGGCCATCACGACCTGGATCGAGCGCAGCTACCACCGCAAACGCCGTCAACGCGCCCTCGGGCGGCTGACACCCATCGAGTTTGAGACAATAAAAAACGCGGCCTCAGCCGCGTAAGAAATTATCAACCACAGCTGTCAACTAAACCTTCAGCAGTCCCGAAGGTGACCCCTAAAGCGGTATATGAGCTGCCCGCTCCGAATGACGAAACAGTCGGTGGCTATGGAAACCGTCGTGACTTCGAAAGCGAATGCCGTCTTCACGCTTCGCTTGAGGACATCCCTGAGATTGCGCGAATTGCCAACTGGGGTGAGGATTGCGTCGATCTGGGCGGCACGCCGCTGGATGTGTACTGGACGCAGATGGAACTCGTCAGAGGCGAGACCGTCGAGCACTATTTTGCGCACGGGAATGTGCTGACGCCGCGTGCGATCGCGCAAGTCGCTGAAGATCTCTTGACGCTGAGCGAAAAGCTGCAGTCACAAAGCATCTTTCATAATGACTTACATGGCGGTAACGCCGTCATCGTTAGCCTGCCACCCGAAAAGCACCGGCGACGTGCCATCGATCCCGGGGTAGCGGTGAGGGTATTCGACTTGGGTAGCGCGGCGAAAGACGACAAAGCAGACCTTAACTCTTCACGGCTAGGTGATCTGGAGCAGATTTCCCTTCAGATTCACCGGCTGCTGGATCGCTTTGACCAGTCCGCGTCGTCGTCTGCGATCATCGCCAGCGATGTGAGACTCTCCGCCCAGCTCCGGCGGGTCGCGCAGGCACATGCCCAAATCGACTGGGAATCGCGACGTGTCACTGCAACAGACATGCTCCGGGAAGTGCGGCGCGCGTACGAGATGGCGGTGCATCCGGAACAGTTCCGTCCGATCGAATTTCAATCCATACAAGACCACTACAATGCGCAAACACTCCCGTCTGCGTTCGCACGGACTTTGATTTATGACCCCGATGGGCAATGGACGAGGGCGATGACTTCCGCGGGGCCTCAACTTGTGGTCGGCATGCGCGGCTGCGGGAAGACAATGCTACTTCGCTCGCTTGAGTGGTCGGCGCACGCTGTGGTGGCCCCCGAGGAAGACCGAGCTCAGGCCGTTTCTCGGATTGCGGGTCAGAGTTACCTCGGGCTCTTCGTGTCTTGCGCGCATCTGCTCCGAGCTCCACGGGAACGAGTAGGTGAAGGCGCCCTTCAGCGTCTCTATCTCGCTTATGCCAGGGAAGCGATAAGAGCCGTTCAGACGTGCGAGGTGCACAGTCTTGGCAATCCGCGGCCAGAGGCTATCGACAGGTTCTGCGAGCTCATATCTGCCACAGTCCCGACCTTTCAGCCTGGTGAGCAATCAGCGGCTCTCCCCCGCATCGAGCTTGAACTTAGTAAGGCGATACAGCGAGATGTGCCCGACGATGTGCGCCGCGCCTTCGTTCCGTTAGAGGCTTTCACCGAGCTCGCGAAGGGCATCCGATCGTTGGTTGATATCTGGGCAGCTAAGACCGTCCTATTCCTTCTCGACGATGTAAGCAAGCGGTTCGTGAACGAAGATGATCTCACCGACCTCCTGACGCAGTTTTGCCTCAAAAGCGAGACGTTCGGGTTTAAGATCAGCACGGAGACGCAAACTCAAGTGCTGCACTCACCGAGCGGAGAAAGGGCCCTCGAAGGCCGCGATTATCAGGTCTTCCACCTTGGCGAGCACGTTCTAGAGGCCCTCAAGGGAGCGGCTGGTGCGCGATTCCTTGAGCAGATTTTGGATCGCCGCCAGCAGATTGTAAGCGGTAGCGCGGCAGTACCCTCGCGAAAGCGATTGGGCAATCGAAGCCTGCGGAATATAGCGGAGTCAATCAAGTACTCGGCTGGGCCAGGCACGCCCGCGGACAGGTACCCGTATTATGGGTTGAGTGCCCTCGCTGCCGTCTGCGTGGGCGACATCGGCGATGTCCTTCAGATCTTTCACAAAATGACTTTCGGAACTCAACCGGGCAGTGTTATAAGCCAGCGTCGGCAGCATGAGATTCTAGTGTCTGAAAGCCGATTGCGCCTCCTCTCTCTTGTAAAGCTCGACGTTGACAACGCGTGGTACTTCAACCACAGCGCAGCGTTCGCAAACGCAAGCCACCGAGAGCTCGCGCAGAGAGAACGACTGCGCCAGTACTCCGATATCTTCGTCGAAATCGATAGCAGCGACAAGGCCGCCTTCAGAAGCCTCATGAACCTCGTTGACAACGGTGTGTATGTGATCATCGGGTTTAGACAGAGGTCGAAGGCGGTCGACGGAGTGCCCATCTACCAGTTCGCTTTGCGGTTTCGAAAACTCTTCGGGCTGAACTTCCGCATACCACTTAGCAATAGGGATCGATTTGAACTCATTGGGGCTTCGGTCACTAAATGGCTCGAGGAGCCCCGTTCAGAAGGACTCACGCCCCTCCCGCAGTCGGGGATTGACAAGGGCAAAAACTGGTTGCGGGAGCTCATTGAAGACGATGAGAACGACGAAGAATCGATTGAGCCGCCAGTAGGTGATGACCAGACGCAACTGACGTTGTTCGATGAAGACTTTACTGGACTCCTGACACCCAGTCCGGCTGCTGGGCTGCCGCGGACCGCCCTCAGGGTCAACATTGACGAGCTTCCGATCGGACCAGACACATTTAGCTGGCAGTCAGCCTCAGTTATCGCAGGCGTCGGATTCGAAGATCGCGCCGCAGGCTCTATTAGGGCGCTTAATTCAGGAGGAATCGCGCAAGTCGATCGATTCCTGTTGGTACGTTACGCCGATGAGGGAAATGCAGATGAGGTCGCTGCAGCCGTCGAGGCCCTTACGTCTCAAGTTGACTTCTTCGACGCTGATTCACGGATTGATCCAAGCGATGCTGTTCGTGATGCAGTGAACTCGCTGCCACAGGGGCCCGTAATCCTGGATGTCTCGGCGCTCACAAAACCCTTGATTTATTGCTTCACGAAGGAACTGCTGAGCAAGCGTGGGCAGGTATATATTCTCCACAGCGCGGCTCACACGTATGACCCCTTGCCGGAGGAATTGCACCCCGTGATGGAACTTCTCCAGGAGGGTAAGTTCCCGGAAGCACTCAAGCATCTCGACGCGATCACACCAGGGGAGGGAACCGAGTTTGTTCCGTTGTCCGTGGGTGAGCCATGGCTCGATGCATCTCTCCGATCAATTCTTGTCGCGTTCGTTACGCTCAAGTATCGACGGCTCGACTCGCTACTCGAGAGTATCGCAACAGACAAGATCATCGGCGTGAGGACTACCCATTCCAGCACTCCGAAGGGCATCGAGAGCAGAGCGGTGGGCTTGATTAGCGACTACCTGGTTGCGAGTCAGAATGGTGAACTTCGCTCCGTCAGCGCAATGGACGCCGCCGCCACCTACGATCTGCTCATGGAGTACTACGACCAATACGTCCTCGACAATGCATATCGTATTGAGCTGGCCCTAACCGGCACCAAAATGCAGACAGTAGGCGCCGCGGCATTTGCCTCGGTTGCGAGAGTGGCGAACGTCCTTTACTCCGTCCCGCTCAATCGGGACACCTCTCGTTTCACGCATGGAACAGGGCAGACTCGTCTCTTTGAACTCTCTACTCGGCTAGCACACTGATGCGCTCAGGGCGGTAGTTACCGAAGTTCCAGTCCTGGAACCGCGAGGAGCTGTATGTCTGGGACGAGACATTTCGGACCAACGTTGCGAAGGCCGAGGCGCGGCACGTGGTGCTGCGGGCGTTCATGCTGGGCATGGCTATTCCCTGGGGTTCCCTTCGCAGCGGATGGGGCCGACGATTTTCAGCGCCTGGGGCCGGTGGTAACCCGTGCGGGACTGGAACCCAGCACGTGCACCGGGATCTCGACAGCAGTCGGGCGGAGGTACATTACGGGAGCTACAGCTCCAGCCGGAACACCCACAGCAGTACGTCCTCGCCCGGCACGTACCAGTCCCGCTCCGGCGCGCGGCGAAAGCCCAGCGATCGGTATAGGCCGTGGGCGCGTTCCATGAACGTGGCGCTGGTGATGCTGATCGCCTCGATGTTGGGGAGTTGCCGCGCGTGCCCCACGATCTCGCGAACTACCGCCCGGCCCACGCCTCCGCCCTGATGTTCAGGGTCGACGGCCAGCATCCGGAACTCCAGCTCTCCGTCCTGCGCGATCTCGCTGTACGGCTGGCCGGCGAACGTAAGCGTCACCGCCGCCACCACCTTCCCGGCGGCCTCCGCCACCCACACCTGGGCATGCTCGGCCCGGTGCTCCACGTCCTCCAGCACGCCCATGTACGGATGATCGGCAGCGAAGTGCCTGGCCCGAAGGTGGGCCTCGCGCGTGATGCGGCGAACCTCCGGAAAGTCCGCCGGCACCGCCCGCCGGAACACAACAGTCACAAGGAAGCGCCCGAAGCAGCGGCGGTCCGCTCCACGTAGTGGCCCAGCCGTGCCAAATCCGGCTGCGACGACGGATCGCCCACGGCGTCCGCCCCCACGGCATTGGCCACCGCCAGCGCCCGGGCGTAGTCCAGCCCGCTCCACAACGCAAGCACCAGGGCAGCGCAGAACGCGTCGCCCGCGCCCACGGTGTTCGCCACCGCCACCGCAACGGACGGTGCCTCGGCCACCTTCCGGCCGTGCTCGAACATCGCCGAGCCGTCCTTGCCGTACGTCACCGCCACCCGCTTCGCCTCCACCAGCGCCGGGATTAGGGCGTACTCGCTCTCGTTGACGATCACCAGGTCGCACCGTTCCAGCAGCTCCGTCGGCAGGTCCATGGCCGGCGCCGCGTTCAGTACAAAGAAACCCTGCGCCTTCCGGGAGGCCTCCAGCACCACATCCAGCCCGACCTCCAACTGGCACAGCACCGTCTCGTCCGGGCCGAACTCCACCCCGTCCAGCGACAGGTGCGAATTCGCGCCGGGGCACACGACGATCTGGTTCTCGCCGTCGCGGTCCACCACGATCAGCGCCGTCCCGGTCGGCTGGGGGAGGGCGGCGACATCGGACGTATCGACGCCTGCACCCGCCAGGGCGTCCAGCATCCGCTGCCCAGACGCGTCGTTCCCGATGGCACCGACCATCCCCGCGCGGCCGCCCAGCCGTGCCGCGGCCGCTGCCTGGTTGGCGCCTTTGCCGCCGGGCTGCTCGGACAGGACGGCGCCGCCGATGGTTTCGCCCGCGGTCGGAAGCCGCTCGGCGGTGGCGATCAGGTCCAGGTTGATGCTGCCGACCACGGTGACGGCAGGACGTGTTGTGTTCATGGGAAAACTCTCTGAAGGGGGAGGGCCGGAAGCGGCCGGGCTTTCGAAAAAGTGTAGCGCATGGTTGTACTTGCGAGTTATACATGGTTGTATAACAACTCGGATCTCCACGAAAAGACGATCCCTTCTGCTCGAACAAAGGAGTTTGATGTGAACACCCCGACCCCAGCCGCAGCCGCGCCTCCCGCCCAAGGAGGCGTCGCCGTCGTCCTTCCCGACGGCGACGCGGCCAGGCTCTCCGGCCGGCGCGCCGCCCTGCTGATCTCCACCCTGCTGCTGGGCGTGCTGTCCTTCCAGCTGAACGCCAGCATGGTCACCCCCGCGCTGCCGCGGATCGCCGCGAGCTTCGGCGAAAGCGCGGACAGCGCCGCCCCCGTCCAGTCCATGTTCTTCCTGGCCGGCGCCATCGCCGGGCCCGTGATCGGCCGGTGGAGCGACTTCATCGGCCGCCGCGCCGCGCTGCTGCTGGTCCTGGGCATCATGGGCGCCGGCACCATCCTCTGCATCGCCGCACCCACCCTGCCGCTGCTGGTCACCGGCCGGTTCCTGCAGGGCGTCTCCAGCGCTGTGTTCGCGCTCGCCTACATCGTGCTCAGCGAGAACCTGCAGGCCAAGGTCTTCGGCACCTCCGTGGGCATCATCGCCGCCATCAACGGGGGAGTGGGCGGCGTGGACGGCTACGTGGGCGGGCTCATGGCCGAGACCCTTGGCTTCCGGTCCATCTTCGTCGTCGTGCTCGTCCTCACAGCCATCGCCGCTCTGTGCATCTTCCGCCTGGTGTGGCGCGGTGGGTGCGTATCTTGCGGCTGGGGACGTCGCTGAGCCTGGTGTGTGCCGTGATGTCGGCGTTGTTTTCTTCCAGCCTTGTGGCCGTGTTTATTGCCGTTGCCTGCACTGCTGGGACAATTTATAACCACGACGGCGGCCCTCGCGTCGGCGACGTCGGTCGCCTGACTGCTGGACCGGCATTGCGGGTGCCCCGTCGGCAGCTTGCGCTGCCGACGGGCCGCCGGGGCACCGACCTACGACCTACTCGACCGCGAGCTCGCCGAGCTTTGACCACCCGTCCACCTTGACGTTGACGATGTCCGGAGTCCGCGCGAGGTACGGGGGCAGCTCCGCCGTCGCCCGCTTGAAATGCTCCGACTGGACATGCTGACCGCCGGCCTCGTCATCGCGGAACGCCTCGATCAGGACGTAGGTGTTGGGGTCGGCCAGGGAGCGGGCCCACTCGAAAAACAGGCAGCCCTCCTCGGCGTTCGTCTTCTCAGTGAAGTCCCGGGAAATCTCCGGCCACGCGTCGGCGTGCTCCGGTTTCACCGGGAATTTTGCGGTAATGAAGATCATGGTTCTCCTTCGATGGATGGGCAGGATCAGGGCACCAGGATGGCCCGGCCGCGGACCTTGCCGGCGTCCAGGTCGCTGATGGCCTGCTGGAAATCGTCCAGCTTGTACTTCTGGGTGTGCAGTGTGACGGCCCCGCGGGCGGCGAGCGACATGAGGTCCTGCAGGTCGTTGTAGGAACCCACCAGGTTGCCGATGATGTTGATCTCCGAGGAGATGATGTCGATGGTGGGCACGCTGATGTCCTCGCCGTAGCCCACCACGAAGTAGTCGCCGGCCTGCCGCAGCATCGCAATGCCCTCGGACGTCGCGCCGCCTTCGCCCACGAAGTCGATCAGCACCTCCGCGCCGTTGCCGCCGGTGAGGGCCCGCACCTGTTCCACCTGCGTGCCGTCCGCAAGCACCCCTTCATCGGCACCGATCGACTTCGCCAGCTCCAGGGCGGCCGGGTTGCGGTCCACCACGATGATCCGGCTCGGGGTGAGGGCCTTCAGCACCTGGATCCCGATGTGGCCCAACCCGCCGGCGCCAATCACTACGCAGTTGTCCCGCGGCGTCAGCCGCTTGGCCGCCTTCGCCGCAGCGTGGTAGGCCGTCAGGCCGGCGTCCGCCAGGGCCGCCACGTCCGCAGGTTCCAGTGAATCGTCGATCTTCACCACCGACCGGGCGGAGGTGAGGAGGTACTCGGCGTACCCGCCGTGCGTGTCGATACCCGGGAACTTGCTGCTCTCGCAGTGCACGTCGTCACCGGAGCGGCAGGCGCGGCACAAACCGCAGGTGATCAGCGGGTGCAGGATCACCTTGTCGCCTTCCTTGACGTTAGTGACGGCGCTGCCGACGGCGTGCACCCACCCGGCGTTCTCATGCCCGATGGTGTAGGGCAGTTGCACCTGGGACTTTTCGGCCCACTGTCCCTCGAGGATGTGCAGGTCAGTCCGGCACACGCCGGCTCCGCCGATCCTGACCACGACGTCCCAGGCCCCGGCCACCTCCGGAATGGGCGCCTCGGTCATCTTCAGGCCTTCGTGGTAGCCGACCACCTGGACGGCTCGCATGGTGTTCATGGGTGGATCTCCTTGACTGTGAACGGAAGCAGATGGTGCTGGTCGGCAGGCTCGGCTCCCTCGGGCCGGTCCGTCTGGTCGACGCCGGAGCCGGCGTAGCGTGTCCGCAGCAGGCCGCGGCAGAAGTGCGCATTGCCGTCGATCGAAATGCGGGTGGAGCGCGCTCGCCGCAGCGCCATCGGCACGTTGTCGGGCGGGTAGGGTACGCCGTCATGGTCTACGAGGACGACGGCGGCAGGTTCCGCCGGCAGCCCAAGCGCCATCCGCCGTCGTACTAAAGCATCCTTGGTCCGGCCGGCCGGCAAGTCACCCAGCCGCACCGTCCCGACGCTTTCTTCCGCCAGCGTGGGATCGGCCCGCAGCAGTTCGGTGAGGCAGCGCTCCATCGCGGCGGTGTGCGCTTTGCGGCGGAACGTCCACCGCAGCTCCTCCAGGCTGTGCTCGGCCTCGTGGCCGAAGGTGCCCTGGTATCCTGCGTCGGCCGCGAGGCCTGCGTTGATGAGGTCGGAGTCGTGGTGGTCATCGAGTTCAACCATTACCGCCGCCACCCCTGGCAGCGCCGAGACCACGTCCTTGCTGTCGGACGCCATCAGGTAGGCGAAGTTCGGCGAGCAGAATGACGTGGGCAGCCGCAGGTGCAGCACCACTATCGCGCCCGCCGGGGAGCCGGTGATCTGGAGGGAACGGACGAAGCCCAGATCCGTGATGGGCTCGTCCAGTTCGGGATCCAGCACGGCCCCCAGCGCATGCCGGACGTCCTCTGCTGTCACCGACTCGTCCCGTTGCCGGAGCGTGCGCTCCGTCAACGCCGCCGTCATGCCGCGCCTGCCAGGTCCGCCCGTTCCGGCTGCCGCGGTCCCGTCTTGGTCTCGTCCGCGTTGGGGAGCTGGAGCTCTGCGGGCACCGGGATGTCATACATCTTGGCGGCGTTCAGTCCCAGGATCTTCTTCTTCTGGTTCACGGTGAGCGGGGCGTATTCGGTCATGTCTTCCGGGATCTGGAAGTCAACGAACCGCTCGATCAGCCAGCGGGGTGACCAGATGGCGTAGTCGCTGGAGAACTGGATGCGGTCCTCGCCAATCCAGTAGATGAGCTCGCCCATGATCTGGGCGAAGTACCGCGGCCGCGTGTGCATGAAGGGGATCGCGACGGCGAGGCCGCCGTGGACGTTGGGTTCCTGGGTGGCGATCCAGCAAAAGTCTTCCAGCCGGGGCAGGCCGACGTGCTCCACCACAAAGTTCAGGTCGTTGAAATCGGACGCGGCGTGGTCGACGTCGGCAACGTCGAAAGCGTCCCGGTCCAGCGGGCGGACTGTGGGGCCCTTGTGGATGTGGATGTTCTTGATGCCGAGCTTGCGGCACTCCTCGAAATACCGGTAGGACCAGGGATCGGAGAGCTTGTACCCGCGGGATTCGCCGCGCCATTCGGCGGTGTAGAGCTTGACCCCCTTGAACTTCATCTTCTCGTGGTCGGCGCGGAGCCGGTCAAGGCCTGCCTCACCCTCCCGGGGGTCATAGCAGTGGTTGTACGTGAGCTTGTCCGGGTGCGCGGCGGCCAGTCCATAGGCTTCCTCCACCTGCGCGAAGCCGTTCTTGTAGAACGCGCCGAGATAGGCCGGCTGGAAGATCGCGTGGTCCACGTAGCCGTCCTGGAACAGGTCCTTCATGAGGCGTTCGCCGCCCTGGTACAGGAACTCCTCGTAGGACCAGTGTTCCTCCTCGGGACCGAGGTTGCGGTGGTAGTCGTAGAAGCAATCAATGAACTGCTTGCCCTGGATATTCCGCTGGTTCTCCGGGCGGGCGTCCCACAACGCGACGTGCGCGTCGACGATGAAGTAGTTCTCGCCGTCTTTGCTGTACATATCGTTCTCCTCCCCGCGACTGCCATAGTCGCGACAGAGACGACGCTATGGCCAAAAGACCGCCGTCAACCTGTGACCGGTGTCTCATTTTGAGACAGGGCGGCATCGCCTTTCGAGGCACAACGCCGTAATCTCGAATGACCAGGACAAGGAGGGCGGCGATGGTGCCGGACCAGAACGTTCCCGTCCCGCGGCCACCGGCCGGCGGGCCGGAAGGCATGATGACGACTGTCTCAAGACGCCTTCTCGCCTCATGGCAGCGCAGTGAAGAATACGGCGTCTCGGCCGAGGCCATCGACCCCGTCTGGGCCGGGTCCGTGGCCGGTGACTCGCTGTTCTACCAATGCGGCCAGGAGGTGCTCACCAGCCTGCACCAGACGCTGGCCAACGAGCCTCTGAGCCTGATGCTCACCGACGCCAACGGGCTGGTCCTCAACCGGTTCAGCGGCGATACCTCACTGCTGCGGGCGCTCGACAAGGTCCATCTGGCTCCCGGTTTCGCGTTTTCCGAGCGGGAAGCGGGAACCAGCGGGCTGGGTATGGCGCTGGCGGACCGGACGCCGAGCCTGGTTCGTGCCGAGGAACACTTCAGCGCAAGCCTCCGGACGTACACCTGCGCTGCCGTGCCGGTGATCGATCCCCTCAGCGGACGCCTCGAGGGCAGCGTGAACATCACCACCTGGTCCAAGTCGTCACCGGAGTTGCTTTTGGCCCTGGCCCAGTCGGCAGCGAGCAATACCGCTGCCCTCATGCTCGCAAAATCGGGTGGCCACAGGCCGAAAGCGGGACCCAAGGGCGGCGTCTTCCGGGTCCAGCGGGGCCGGGTTGAACCGGGTGCGGGAACGCTGCGCGCCATGTCCCCGGACTGGACGGAGGCACTGGACCGTGCGGCCTTGGCCCTTGCGACAAACAGAGTCGTGGCCGCCGTCGGAGAACCAGGCTCCGGGCGCGCCACCTTGCTGGGGCAGGCTATCCGGCAGGCGCACCCCGGGAGCCGCATCCTGTGTGCAGCAGCTCCGGAGCCTGAGGACGTGGAGGCGTGGTTGTCGCTCTGGACCCCCGAGCTGACCAAGCCCGATACCGCCGTGATCGTCGAAAACGTTGACCTCCTGCCCGCCTGGGCAGCGCAGGAGTTGAGCACCCGGGCTGCCGCCGCGGTTAAGACATTGCCTGCACCGGCCGGAAGCCCAGCCTCCATTACCTGGGCCATGACCGCGGAGGACCTGGGCGCCGTCCCGCAGCCACTGGCCGCCTCGGTGGAAACCGTGGTGCCGGTGCCTGCCCTGCGCGAACGCCCCACCGATGTAATGCCCCTGGCCAGGTACGCCGCCCGCCAATCGCGTATGCGTGACGTGGATTTCACGGCCGCTGCCGAATACGCGCTGACCGGCTACGGGTGGCCAGGCAACGTGGACGAACTTTTCACCATGGTCAATGACGCGGCCATGCGGACGGAAACCATCGATGTGCGGCATCTGCCCTCCCGGCTTGTGGGACGCGCCGGGCCACACCTCACCCGGATCGAAGCCGTCGAGAGGGACGAGATCATCCGGTGCCTTTCCCGGCCGGGCATCACGGTGGCCGCGGCCGCCAACGAACTGGGACTGAGCAGGGCCACCATTTACCGCCGGATGGCCCGCCTCGGAATTACCGCGCCGAAGTAGGCCCGGTTCGGGTCCCCTTGCCAAAGAGCGGTCAGGCCCCTAGCAGCTCCGCCAGTTCCGTGATGCTTGACGCCACCAGGTCCCAGTCGCCTTGAGGGGCCAGGTCCGCCGACTGGCCGGGGCCGTGTTCGGTGGGGCGGGCGATGAACGCCGTGGCCAGCCCAGCCTCGCGCGCCGCCCGCAGGTCATTGTTATGGGCCGCCGCCAGCATTACCTCACCCGGCTCAAGGTCCAGGAACTCCGTTGTCCGGAGGTAGGCCTGGGGCAACGGCTTGTAGGTGCCCGTCATGTCCGAACCGATGATCACATCCCACGGCAGGCCGGCGTTCCTGGCCATGTCCAGCAACAGTGAGGTGTTGCCATTGGATAGCGGGCCCACGATGTAGTGGCGGCGGATCGCAGCGAGGCCCTCCACGCTGTCCGGCCACGCCTGCAGCCGGTGCCAGGATTTGTTCAGCTCCTCCAGGGTTTCCCTGGGCACCTGTGCCGGATCGATGCCGTGCCGGCGGAGTGCCTCGTCAAGGTTTTCGCGGTGGAGGGTGTCCAGCTTGGTGAAGCCGCGCTTTCCGGAGCGGATGGCTTCCATGGCCGGCTGGTAGAGAGCCCGCCAGTGGTCGGCGAAGGCCTCGGCGTCGAGCGTATGCGCGTGTGCTGCCGCGAAAGCTGCCACCTCCCTTGCCACACCCGTGCGCCAGTCCACCACGGTCCCGAAGGTGTCGAAGAGGACGGCGCGCACCGGGCGCCCGGTTGAGGGTGAACGGTACGGCTGGAACCTCATGTGCGTGTCCTTCCTGTCTGCGGCGCCGGTTAGTCTGGCAGCATGCGAACTGATTTCAGTCCCTCAGCGACGTCCGCCCGTGATTTCTACCGGCTGCTCACCGCTGTGGTGGTGCCCCGGCCCATCGCGTGGGTTTCGAGTGTCTCCCCGGAAGGCATCGACAACCTGGCCCCGCACTCCTTCTTCACCGTAGCGTCAACCAATCCGCCCATCGTGCAGTTCACGTCGGTGGGGGAGAAGGATTCGCTCCGCAACATCACCGCGTCCGGCGAATTCGTGGTCAACCTGGCCCCCGCCGCACTCCTGGAAGAGGTCAACGCCACCGGCACCAACTTCCCGCCGGAGATCAGCGAGTTCGACGCCGCCGGCTTGACCCGGGAGCAGAGCCTCACCGTGGCCGCCCCCCGGGTCAAGGAATCACCGGCGGTGCTTGAATGCCATCTCCACTCCGTGCTGCCGATAGGGGACTCGACCCTGGTTTTCGGCGAAGTCACCCATGCCGCCGTGAGCGATGCCGTGCTGGACGGCAGCCACCCGCGCATCGACCTGCTGGAGCCACTGGCCCGGCTGGGCCTGGATGAGTGGGGTACCCTCGGCGAAATCCAGGACCTCGGCCGGATCCGGCTGAAGGACTGGCCGGGCGACTTCCGGCCCAAGGACTAGGGCCGGCCGGCCCGCCCTGCCCGTGCAAGGGGAAAGACAAAGGAAAAGGGACGCCCCGGCGAGGACGTCCCTTTCCCTTGTCCGCCCGGGGCTCTTAGCCGAGGCCGAGCTGGACGAAGACGAACCAGACGAGGAGCGGCACCACACCGATCATCGCGATGGCCCACAGCAGCAGGGCACGGAAGAACATCCGCTCGTCCTTGGGCTGGGCGCTCGCCATCAGCAGGGCCCCGCTGGTGGACATGGGGCTGACGTCAACCACGGAGGAGCTGATGGCGATGGCCGTCACCACTCCCACGGGGGTGAGCAGCGGATCCATGGCGATGGGCACGACCACGGGGCTGATGACACCGAGGGTTCCGGTGGTGGAGGCGAACGCTGACACGATGGCCACCACGTAGCTGGCGATCAGCGCAGCGAGGGAGCTGTTGCCCAGGCCTGCGATGCCTTCCTGGAGCTCCTTCAGCGCACCCATCTTCTCCAGCATGCCCACGTAGGTGACGATGCCGGTGACTAGGATGATGGCCGACCACGGCATGCTTTCCACCGCCGGCTTCTGCACGTTGGAGTCCAGGACGATCAGGACCGCGGCGATGACCAGCGAGGCGACTCCCACATCGAGTCCCAGGACGGTGGTGAGCACCAGCAGGGAGGCAATGCCCACCAGCGTGAGGATACGCATGGGGGTTGCGGCCACCTTCACCGGGCGGGTTTTGGTTCCGGTGGCCGCAATGGTCTGTGGCGGTGCGGTGAGGACGGCCGTTCCGGCGCTGCCGGGACCCGAAACACTGCCGCCTGAGGGGGCGTCAGCGCCGTCGTCGTTCTTCATGGCATTGCCGCCGTCCGCCTGACGCGCCTCCGCCTTGGCTGCCCGGCGCTTCATGATGGTCTGCACCAGGGCGTAGGCGATCACGGCCAGGATGGCGTTGAAGATGAAGCAGTACGCATAGAGCTTGAAGGATTCGCCAGAAGCGCCGGCACCGTCCAGCATTTTGTTGCCCAGGACGCCGAAGGGGTTGACGGGAGAGAACGCGCCGGCGTTCGCGCCCTGGACGATGACCAGGCCCATGGCCAGGGTGCTGATGCCGAACCGCGCGCCCAGTGCCAGGCCCACCGGGGCGACGATGGCGATGGCGGCCGGCGTGAAGGCGCCGGCGGAAGCCAGGGCTGCGGTCAGCAGGAACATCAGGATGGGGACCAGGATTTTCCGGTCGCCGGCGAGCCGTTCCGCCCAGTATGCGAGCAGGTCGATGGTGCCGTTGATCCGCACGATGGCGAAGAGCAGGGTGGCGCCCACCAGGATGAAGAACAGTCCGGCGGGGAACTGTCCGATGACATCCTTGATGGACATCCCGGCCAGGAGGGTGCCCACGCCGAAGGCGGCGACGGTGGCCAGCAGTCCGGCGTTGATCTTGGTGAAGGAGCCGACGGCGAAGGCCGCCACCAGCACCAGGAACGCTATGAGTGAGAGCGACATGGTGCCCGCCGCCTATGCGTGCGCCGGGGCGGGGACGCCGGCGCCGGACAGCAGGCTGCCCGCTCCGGTGATGGCGGGCTGGTGGCCCAAGGCCTTGAGGATCTCGTAGGTGGTGGCCGTGGCCGCCGTGATGACCGGAAGCCCCAGCTCGTCCTCCACTGCCTGGACCGCGGCGAGCGACGGCATCTGGACACAGGCGGAAAGGACGACGGCGTCTGCGCCTTCGCGCTGCAGGCTGCGGGCCAGTGCGGGCAGGTTCTGCGGGTCAAGGCAGCCGACTTCGAGGTTGTCCGCAACTTCGAGGCTGATGGCGTCCAGCACCGTGATGCCCGAGCCCTCGATGTAGTCCACCACCATCTTGGTCAGCGGCTTCATGTAGGGGGTGATCATGGCGACCTTCCGGGCACCGATTTCGTGCAGGGTCCGGACCAGGGCGCCGGCGCTGCTGGTGACCGGGGCCGGGTGTCCGTTGCCGGCGGCGGCGTCGGCAATGACTTTTTCGGAGCCCTCGTGGGCTTCGGGGCCCTGGGCCATGACGGCCACCAGGCAGGCGTAGGCGATGACGTCCACATCGGCATCGGAGACCGCTTCGGCGCACTGGGCTGCCTTGCCCACCATGGCCAGCAGTTCTTCCCTGGTGACCTTCTTCATGCCGGCGCGGGCGGAGTGGAACGTGTACTTGTGGCCGGTCGCCTCGGCCTGGCGCCGGAACAGTTCCGGCAGTTCGGTCTCCATGGTGGTGTTGGAGCTGGGGACGATCAGTCCCACCCGGCTCATCCCGGGGCGCTTGGGCTCGGGGGCTGTTTCACAGGTGATTGCGGGGGTGCTCATGGATTCTCCACGTCGTTGTGTTGGGGATTTGCGAGTAAACCCATAAAGTGGGTTCTGATCCCATGATGTGGGTCCCTCTGATGGGATGTCAAATGGATCACATGCTGGGACGGCTCCCTGCTCACTAAGCTGGAGGCTGGCAGAAACAGAGTGAAAGGGTGTTCGGACAGTGGCGAAGGAACCGGGAGCTGGGGCCTCGCCCCTGTTGGTCCTGCACAAGGTGGCGGAGATTCTGGACTGCTTTTCCGTGGAGGAGCCCGAGCCGACGCTGCAGCAGATCATCCGCAAAACCGGGCTGCCGTCCAGCACCTGCCAGCGGTTGGTCCAGAACATGCTCCGCGAGGGATTCCTGGACCGCGACGGCGACCGGTACCGGATCGGCATCGGCCTGGTCCGCTGGGCTACCCCCGGGACGTTCGGGCTGGACGTGGTCCGGCTGGTGAAGCCGGTCCTGCAGCAGCTGCGCGACGAAACCGGCGAAACTGCCTGCCTGTACGCCCGGGACGGGGCCTTCCGGACCATCGTCGCAGTGGCCGAGACCCGGCACGTGGTGATGCGGCCATTCATGGTGGGCATGGTCATGCCGCTGCACGCCGGCGCCCCCGGCAAGATTTTCCTGGCATTCGACCCCGGAGCCTGGGATGACCTGGACCAGCAGGGGCTCGAGGGCTTTACGGCCGATACGCCGGTGTCAATGGAGACGCTCAGGCAGCAGGCGGCCGTTGCACGCGAGCAGGGTTTCTTTGCGGCCTTCGGGGAACGCAACCAGGACGTGGGCTCCATCAGCGCGCCCGTTTTCGACCATACTGGAAGGCTTGCATGCGCCGTGGGCCTGGGGTTCCCTACCCAGCGGATCGGGCCTGCCGACGTTGAACGGCTGGGGCCGGTGGTGGCCCGGGCGGGACTGGAAGCCAGCCGTGCATTGGGGTACGACAGCAGTCAAGCCGCCGGGTGACCGGCTAGGACTGGAACTGCTGCATCACCGATAGGTGCCCGGCCCGGGCCGGAACCAGGCACTTGGCCAGGTAGAACGGCCGGTTGGCGTTCCGGACGTACTGCGTCAGGACCAGCACCGGGTCCGACGGGCGCAGATCCAGCAGCTTCGCCCCGCTGGGCCCCACCTGGCTGACGCTGATCTGGCACTCGCCCGGCCCGGCCAGCCTGCCCAGCTGCTTGGTGAGCGCGGCAAGCAGGGTGGCGCCGCCGTCGTCCTCTATCTCAAGGGGCGCGGCGGCACCTTTGCCGAGGCTGACCGGCTGGGCGGTAACGTTTTCCTGCAGGTGGGCGATCGCTTCGCCGTCGCGGATGACGACGGATTCCCAGAGCCAGCAGTCGGTCCCGGGCTCGACGCCGATGCCGGGGGCGACGAATTCGGAGGCCGCCTGCCGGACCACCTGGATGCGCTTGACCTCCAGCGTCTGGCCGGGGCTGGCGAGGACGTCCTCGAACGGCTGGATGCGTTCGATGCCGATACGGGGGAGTGTGTCCGAGACGAAGCGTCCGACGCCGCGCCTGGCCCTGATCAGGCCGTCCTCCTCGAGCAGCATGAGGGCTTCGCGGACCACGGTGCGGCTGACCTTCATGTCCGTGCCGAGTTCGGTTTCGGTGGGGATCATGGAGCCGGGCGTGAGGAGGCCGTTGCGGATCGCTTCGGCGATCCGCGAGTACACGGCGACGCGCAGGGGAGCGCCGGGCTGGGCGGCCACCGGCTGGGACAGGAACCGGACGGCGTCCTGGTGCACGTTTAGCCTCGCTTTTGGTTGGTTTCTTCTGGGATTCCAGCCTACTTCAGCGTCTGATCCGTTTGTTGGACAAGCGGCGTCCGCAGGTCTTAGCGCTGCTGGTACCAGTGCGTGTGGAGGACGACGGCGGGAGGCGGGTGCCGCCGTCGTCCCCCTCCTACTTGGGGGAGGTGGCCTGGCGGGCGCTGTCGCGGACAACAAGGGTGGGCGCGATCGGGGTGCGGTCCACCTCCCGCCCTTCCATGGCACCAAGGAGAACTTCCATGCTCATGAGCGCTAAGGCCGTGAAGTCCTGGCGAACAGTGGTCAGGGGAGGCAGGAAATAGTCTGAACCTTCGATGTCGTCGAAACCGACCACGCTCACGTCGTCCGGGACCCTGATCCCATTTTCCGCGAAGGCCCGTATCAGCCCGAGAGCCGTGTGGTCGCTGGCAGCGAAGATCGCCTGGGGCACCTTTTGTTCCCGCACGAGTTGGAGCGCGGTCTCGTAGGCCCACCGGGGGCTCCAATCGCCTTCGAGGCACAGCCTTGGTGTAAGCCCGGCGTCGCGCAGCGCGGCTTCCCATCCGCGTTTGCGGACCCGGCCGTCGAACCAGTCCATGGAGCCCGCGAAGTGCGCGATGTCGGTGTGGCCGAGGTCTATCAGGTGCTGGGTGGCCAGCCGTGCGCCCAACTCCTGGTTCTCCGAGTATGAGAAGACGTTGGGAGTCGATGATGCTCCTGCCGCGATCATCTCCACCGGTACACGGCACGAGGCATTCCATACGGCTGCGGCCATCTCCACCACGGGGGCGATGACGATGATTCCCCCCACGCCGGTGTCGTCCAGGGTGTCCAGGGCGGCCTGGACCGACTCTCCGTAGGGCCGCTCAACGCTGATGACGGTTGTGGCGTAACCCTTCCTGCGTGCAATGTTCTCGAGGGCCATGAGCGTCCCCACCGGGCCGAACCGCGGGGAGCCGTCGGAAAGTATGCCTATGGAGGTGGACCGGCTGGTGACGAGCGCCGTGGCGGCCCGGTTCCTGCGGTACCCGATGTCCTTGATCACATGCAGGACCCGTTGCCGCGTTGCCGCACTTACGTCCGGTGCGTCGTTGAGGACCCGCGAGACTGTGCCGAAGGAGACGCCGGCCATGCTCGCCACGTCGTTGATGGTGGGCTTCCGGCGCCGTGAGGCTTCCGGCATTCTCCCGTTCGCCTCACGGGGAACAGTTGTGCCTGCCATGCCCACTCCTGTCTTGCACGTTGGTTGGAACCTTTCGGGTTCCGTGCCTTTCGATCTTACGTCGGACCGTACCCCGGTATCCGTTGGAATAACTGTCCATGTGACCGTTGACACGTAACACCGTAAACGTTTACGATGATGTCCGTAAACGTTTACGAACGCTTCGTGAACGTTTACGCAGCCACACATTTCAATGAAGAAAGGGAGCGCGATGCCCGACACGATCGTCCACGCACTCGCGCTCGATCCGAACGCCGGACTTCGGGATGCCGACCAAACCCAGTGGGCAAATCTCGAAGTGCTCCTGAAAGATGCGGCGCCCGGCGATCTGGCAGCTGCTGTCCGCACCTTTGTCTCTGCCGGCTCTTCGGCAGTCGTCGGAGTCTTCGATGAGGATCGCCTCTGGGCAAGCCTGGTGGTCTCCGTCGACAATTCGGGCAAACCCGCGTCCGCGTCCACCATCCCCGGCCCGGTCCGGGAAGCGGGCGAAGACATGACGAAGGCGGCCAACGAAGCGGTGAAGTGGGTTCAAGCCCACCACGGACCGTGTTCCCTGGGCTTCTTCGTCGACAAAATACACGCAGAGGCGCTGCTGGCAGCTTCAGACAAGGCCACTGCCGTCCGCACAGCCTCGGCCTCCGGCGGGCTCGTCCTGTCCCCGGTTCCGCCGGCCCTGGCTATAGCCCTCGCCTGAACCATCCCAGGCATCCACCCCCACCCACCCCAAGCACTGGAGAACAATGATGATCCGCAGGCTTCCCCTCGTGGCCCTTGCCGCAGTCCTGTCCCTTTCGGTCGCGTCCTGCAGCAGTTCGACCACGGCCACGTCCAATGCTCCCGACGCCGGTGTGTCCAGCAAGGCCCAGCAGGCCCTTGACCAGATCAAGGGACAGGTCCTGAGCAAGGGGCCCAACGGCGAGACGCCCTCGCCGGCGTCCGCAGCAGACCTCACTCCGGACGAGATCCAAAAGGTCAAGGCGCTCAACGCCAAGGCAGCCATTGTGATGCACTACGGCGGCAACGACTGGGCCAACGCCCAGATCAACGGCCTAAAGTCCGAGTTTGAAAAGCTCGGCATCAAAGTCATCGCCACCACCGACGCGAACTTCAAGCCGGACAAGCAGGTCTCGGACATCGAGACGGTCATGTCGCAGAACCCGAACGTCATCGTCTCGATCCCCACGGATCCCGTGGCTACGGCCTCCGCCTACAAGAAAGCCGCGGCTGCCGGCACCAAGCTCGTCTTCATGGACAACGTCCCCCAGGGATTGACCGCCGGCCAGGACTATGTCTCTGTTGTTTCTGCCGACAACTACGGCAACGGCGTCGTCTCCGCCCACCAGATGGCTAAAGCGCTCGGTGGCAAGGGGAAGATCGGGCTTGTCTTCCACCAGGCCGATTTCTTCGTGACCAAGCAGCGCTACCAGGGATTCAAGGAAACGATTACGAAGGAATACCCGGACATCAAGATTGTCGAGGAAAAGGGAATCGCCGGCCCTGACTTCGCTGGAGATGCCCAGGCAGCCGCGAACGCCATGCTCAGCAAGTACGCCGACCTTTCCGGAATCTGGGCGGTCTGGGACGTTCCTGCAGAAGGTGTCATGGCTGCCGCCCGGGCCGCCGGCCGGCCTGACCTGAAGATTGCCACGGAAGACCTTGGCAAGAACGTGGCCATTGCCCTTGCCAAGGACGAACTCGTCGTCGGCCTTGGAGCGCAGGTTCCGTTCGATCAGGGTGTCACGGAAGCGCGGCTGGCCGCCGGAGCGCTCATCGGCAAGAAAGCACCCGCTTATGTGGCGCTGAGCGCCCTTCCGGTTGACCACTCCAACGTCCTGGATGCGTGGAAGCAGGTCTACCACGAGGACGCCCCGAAGGACATCCAGGACTCCTACAAGAAGTAGGCAAGAACCGGCGGTGCGGGGGTCCGCCCCCGCACCGCGCCGAAAGGGCAACGATGAATACCGCAGACAATGTCGTCGAGATGCGCTCAATATCAAAGAGCTTCAACGGCGTTCCCGTATTGAAAGACGTCAGTTTCGATGTCCGCAAGGGTGAGGTCCACGCGCTGGCGGGCGGCAACGGCGCCGGGAAGTCCACGCTCATGAAGATCCTCCAGGGCGTGTACCAGGCAGACGCCGGCACAGTCCTTATTGGAGGCAAGCCGACCGCCATCAACTCGATCCAGGACGCGAAGGCCGCCGGGATCGGAATGGTCTTCCAGGAGTTCAGCCTGGTACCGAGCCTGACCGTTGCGCAGAACATTTTCCTCGCCGCCGAACCGCTCGGCAAGGGCGGGCTCATCGACGATCGTGCTGCGGTGCGCCGTGCCAAGGAAGTTTTCAGTGAGATGGAAGTCGACGTCGACCCGCGCGCCGGGGTCGCACGCTTAGGCACCGCATACTGGCAACTGACGGAGATCGCCAAGGCACTCGCCCAGAATGCCCAGGTGCTCATTATGGATGAGCCCACCGCCAGCCTTGCCCGGCATGAGTCCGAAGCGCTCTTCGAACTGATCGACCGCCTCAAAGAGCGTGGCATCTCAATCATCTACATTTCCCACCGCATGGACGAGGTGTACAGGCTCGCGGATCGGATTACCATCCTCCGCGACGGCCGCCACCTCCTTACCGCGCCGCTGACGGACGTCACCCCCGAACAGATCGTGGAAGGCATCGTCGGCAAGAAGATCGAGGGCCAGCTTTCCTATCGTGCGCGTGACCATGTGGCCCACGACGGGGCGCCGCTGCTGGAAGTCCGGGGGCTTAACGCGGGGCAGCGGGTGCGGGACGTTTCGTTCGCGCTCCGGCCTGGCGAAATCCTCGGCCTGGCAGGGCTGATGGGCAGCGGACGAACCGAGCTCGCCCGTGCTCTCTTTGGCATTGACAAGCTGGACAGCGGTGAAGTCCTCCTGCGGGGCAAAAAGGTCAACCTTGGGTCTCCGCAGCAGGCCATCAACGCTGGAGTTGCCCTTATCCCGGAAGACCGCAGGGCCCAGGGCCTGGTGTTGGAGCACTCCGTCCAGGACAACCTGCTGCTTCCCCTCCTCGGCCAGATCCAGCGGGGACCCCTCCTGGACGGCGCGAAGGGGAAGGAATTGTCCTCGTCACTGATCAAGAGGTTCGCTGTGAAGGTAGCCCATCCCCACCGCCCGGTGCGGCTTCTCTCGGGCGGCAACCAGCAGAAAGTGGTCATCGCCAAGTGGCTGGGCACCGATCCGGACATCCTGATCCTTGACGAGCCAACGGCCGGCGTCGACATCGGCACCAAAAGCGAAATCCTCGACATGATCCGTGAGCTGGCAAGTGCGGGCAAGGCCGTCATTGTCATCTCCTCCGAGTACCCCGAACTACTCGCGGTCAGCGACCGCGTCCTCGTCCTTAAGGACGGCTCCATCATCCGCGATATCCCCCGCAGCGAGATTGCTGACGAGGAGTATCTCCAACTTGCAGTGCAGGGAGTCTGAAAAGTGAGCAAGGCAAACACCATCGCGCCGCGGGATACCGCGGCACCCCGTAATTTCGGCACTATCCTCAAGGAACTGGACTGGCGGCGCTACGTCATCTACATCGGCTTCGTCGTTGTCTTCCTCTTCTTCGCCGTTCTGCTCCGCGACCAGGGCTTCCTGTCGCCGAACAACCTGCTGAACATCTTCCGGCAGACCGCCACCATCACCGTCATCGCCGTCGGTATGACGTACGTGATCGCGTGCGCAGAAATCGACCTGAGCGTCGGATCCGTGGCGGGCCTGTCCAGTGTGTGCACTGCGATGGCGCTCTCCCAGTGGGGCCTGGTGCCCGGCATCCTCGCCGGCCTCGCTGTCGGTCTCGTCGTCGGATCGATCAACGGCGCCCTGGTCAGCCTCCTGGGCATCCCGTCCTTCCTGGTGACACTCGGCATGCTGGGCATAGCCGTCGGCGTTGCCCAGTGGATCACGGCGTCGGCGCCCCAGCCCATCCTCAACGACACGTTCAACATCGTGTTTGGATCCGGCAACTTCGGTCCTGTTCCGGGCCTGGTGGTTTGGAGCGCCATCTTCGTGGCCATCGGCGCCGTCGTGCTGAACCGCACCAGGTTCGGCCGCCAGGTCCTGGCCACAGGAGGCAACCGCAACGCCGCGGAGTTCACCGGCATCAATACCAAGCGCATTAAGTTCCAGGTGCTCCTCATCTCGGGCATGGTGGCAAGCGTCGCCGGCATGCTCTACGCGGGCCGGCTGCAGTCCGGACGGTTCCAGTGGGGAGCGGGAGACGAACTCTCCGCCATCGCCGCCGTCATCCTGGGGGGAACCAGCCTCTTCGGCGGGTTCGGCTCCATCATCGGCACACTCTTCGGCGCCCTTCTGATCGGCCTGATCAACAACGGGCTGATCCTCGCCGGACTCGACAGCAGCCAGCAGCAGGTGGTCCGCGGCGCGATCATCATCCTGGCCGTCGCCCTCGCCCGGAAGAAGTAGCACCCGTGACTTCCCAGCTACGGGCCGGAATCATCGGAACAGGATTCATGGGCTCTGTCCACGCCCATGCGGTCCGCGCAGCAGGCGGTGAAGTCGTCGCAGTCGCCGGGAGCAGCCAGGCTTCCGCCGAAGCCGCAGCACCCGCTCTCGGCGCCCGAACCGCAGCCGAATCGCCTGAAGCACTGATCGCACGGGCAGATGTGGATGTCATCCATATCTGCACCCCGAACGCCACTCACGCCGACCTTGCCCGCAAGGCCATTGCGGCAGGAAAGGCAGTCATCTGCGAAAAGCCACTGGCCACGAACGTTGGGGACGCGTTGGAACTGACAACCCTCGCGGCCCAGGCCGGGGTCGTCACCGGCGTGCCCTTCGTCTACCGGTTCTATCCGGCCGTCCGCGAGGCCCGCGACCGCATCCAGCGCGGCGACGCCGGCCGGCTTTGGCTCCTGCACGGCTCCTACCTGCAGGACTGGCTGGCCGGCGCGGAAGCCACGAACTGGCGGGTCGATTCAACGATCGGCGGAGCGTCCAGGGCGTTCGGCGACATCGGCGTCCACTGGTGTGACCTGATGGAGTTCACCACCGGACACAGAATCACCAGGCTTGTGGCCCAGACCAGCAGGGCATACGACGAACGCGAAACCGGCGGCCGGTTGTCCTCCGTCGCTACCGAGGACGGCGCCACGCTCCTGTTCGAGACGGACCAGGGTGCCACCGGCTCCGTGGTGGTCAGCCAAGTCAGTCCCGGCAGGAAGAACCGACTCTGGTTCTCCTTCGACGGAACCGAAGCGTCATTCAGCTTCAACCAGGAACGGCCCGACACCCTGCACGTCGGCCGCAGCGACTCAAGTTCCGAGATCCCGGTCGGCCCGCAAACACTCACGACGCCGGGCGGCCGGCGCTACGCCAAACTTCCCCCGGGCCACCCCCAGGGTTACCAGGACAGCTTCAACGCGTTCGTCGCGGACGTGTATGCGGCCGTCCACGGCCAGGAACCGGACGGCATGCCCACCTTCCGGGACGGCCTACGGGCAGCCCTCCTTACGGATGCAGTCGTAACCTCGGCCGCGCACCAGACCTGGGTCGAGGTTCCGCAAACGGACAACCTCACCGGATCACTCACCTCTTCCCCCGCAGCTGAAAGGCAGAAGCAATGAAACTCGGTTACTGTTCCATCACCTGGGGCGGCGTCGTCGGCCACCCGCAAGGTGTGACGAGCGTGAAGGACCTTTTCTACATGACCCACGGGTCCATGCAGCAAGCGGTCCAGGACATCGCCTCCGTTGGCTATCAGGGCGTGGAGATGTTCGACGGCAACCTGGCCGAATACGCCGACAAGCCCGAAGAACTTAAAGAGATCCTCAGCAGCAACAACATCGAGCTAACCAGTGTCTATACCGGCGCGAACTTCATCTACGCTGACATCCTTCCCGACGAGCTGCACCGGATCCACCGTGCCGCCGAACTGGCTGCCAACTTTGGAGCAGAACGGCTGGTAGTGGGAGGCGGGGCACGCCGCGCCGCCGGAACCACTGACGAGGACTACCACCGCCTCGGTGAGGCCCTGGACAGCGTGACGGACATCGCGGAAAGCTTCGGCCTGTCGGCAAGCTATCACCCGCACCTGAGCACCATTGTGGAAAGCCCGGAAGAACTGGACAGGCTCATGCCGCTCACCCGGATCGGCTTCTGCCCGGACACCGCACACCTTGCAGCCGGAGGAGCGGACCCGGCCGCAGTCATCCGGAAGTACCCCGACAGGATCCGGCATGTCCACCTCAAGGACTTCCAGAAGGACCCTTTCAATTTCCTGCCGCTTGGACAGGGTGAGCTCGACTTCCCCGACATCATCGCAGCCATCCGCGAGAGCGGCTATGACAGCTGGCTCATGGTCGAACTCGACAACTACGACGGTGACCCCCGGGAAGCCGCGGCCCTCAGCAAGAAGTACCTCGAAAAGCTCCTCTCTCACTAATTTTTCAACCGCGGGGACTGCCACAGACGGCAACTGCCCTGCCTTCCGGAAGGAACACGATTCACATGCAGAACCTCAACGTCGGCCTCATCGGAGGCGGCTTCATGGGCAAGGCCCACTCGCTGGCTTACGCCGCCATGCCCATGTTTTTCTGGCCCGCACCAGCCATGCCGGTTCGAAAAGTCATTGCCGAAGCCACCGAAGACCTTGCTTCGGAAGCTGCCCGCCGCTTCGGCTTCGAGAACTCCACCTCAGACTGGCGCAGCATCATCGATGATCCGGACATCCACGTCGTCGACATCGCCACGCCAAACCACCTCCACGCCGAGATCGCCATCGCCGCCGCCGAAGCAGGCAAGCACATCATCTGCGAAAAGCCCCTGGCGCGTACCGGCGAAGAATCCAAGGCCATGTACGACGCAGTGAAAGACAAGAACCTCGTCCACATGGTCGCCTTCAACTACCGGCGGACTCCGGCCGTTGCACTGGCAAAGAAATACATCGAGGAAGGGGCCATCGGACAAATCCTCAACTTCCGGGGCACCTACCTGCAGGACTGGAGCGCCGACCCCAACTCCCCGCTCTCCTGGCGTTTCCAGAAATCCATCGCAGGCTCCGGCGCCCTTGGCGACATTGCAACGCACGTCATTGACATGGCCCGCTACCTTGTAGGCGAGTTCAGCGCCGTCAACGCCCTCCTGTCCACCTGGATCCCCGAGCGGCCGCTCCAAGCCGGAGGTGCTGACGCACTCGGCACCGTACGGGGCGGAGAAGGCCCCCGTGGCCAGGTCGACGTGGACGACGAAGTCATGACCATGATCCGCTTTGCCAACGGTGCCGTGGGTTCCGTGGAAGCAACCCGCAACGCCCACGGCAGGAACAACTACATCACCTTCGAAATCCACGGAACCGAAGGCAGCATCGTCTTCAACTACGAGCGGCGCGACGAACTGCAGGTCTGCTTCGCGTCCGACCAGGCCGACCGCCGCGGATTCCGCACCGTCTACACCGGGCCCGCACACCCGCATGGAGATGCACTCTGGCCCATCCCTGCGCTCGGCATCGGATACGGCGAAACGAAGATCATCGAGGCCTACGACTTCTTCAAGGCCATCGCAGAAGGCGGCAGCGTCAGCCCGAACTTTGCCGACGGATATCAGGTAGCCCTCATCGACGACGCAATTGTCGAGTCGGCGGCAAAAGAATCCTGGGTCGACGTTCCGCAGATCAACGCATGACGTAAGGGGAGGGGCGGCGACGAATCCGCCCCTCCCGCAAGCCCAGGACCACCCGAGGACGAAAAATGCCACACACAACAGTCAGCCAAGACGAAACGCAAGTCTGGTTAATGCCGGTGTTCACCGCAAAAGCAGGGCACGAAGCCATGCTGCAGGAAGCACTCCTCGGACTGCAGTCGCTGAGCCGGAAGGACACCGGATGCCTGGAATATACGGTCTTCGCAGACGATCAAAGGCCAGGTACGTACGTCCTCATTGAGGGATGGGCCCGCCGCGGGGACCTGGAGGCCCACAACGAGGAAGTCCATGTTAAGGACTTCGTGGACGGGGTGCAGTCCCTGCTGGCCGTACCCTTCTCTGTATCTCCGATTACGCCCCTGGTCTGATACCCGCCAACGTGGGGGAGGACGACGGCGGGACGCAAGTGCCGCCGTCGTCCTTTCCCTTCCTTCGCGGTGGAGCGCCGTTGTAGTGTCGTGCCGTGATCGTCCCAGATATTTCCCAGGATGCCGCGGCGGTCGCGGACCACTACGACGAGCTCGATCCCATTTACCGCCAGGTGTGGGGGGACCATGTTCATCACGGGTTGTGGGTGACGGGCCGCGAGACAGCCGAAGAGGCCGTCGAGGCGCTGGTCGACGCCGTCGCCGACCGGCTGAACCTGGAGCCCGGAAATGTGTGCGTGGATATCGGCTGCGGCTACGGTGCCACTGCACGGCGGCTCGCCATGACGCGCAAGGTCCGGGTCACTGGCTTCACGCTGTCCGCTGAGCAGGGCACCTATGCCGCCGCCCATCCAGCGGCGGGCGTCGACATCCAGGTGCGTGATTGGCTCTTCAACGGGCTGCCCGATGCCTCGGCCGATGCGGCCTGGGCGATCGAGTCAAGCGAGCACATGGTCGATAAGCCCGGCTTCTTCGCAGAAGCGCACCGAGTGCTGGCGCCCGGCGGTCGGTTGGTCGTGTGTGCCTGGCTCGCCGGGACCGATGCCAGGGGCTGGAAGGTCCGGCACCTGCTGGAGCCGATCTGCCGGGAAGGGCGCCTGCCCTCGATGGGCACGCGCGAGGATTATGAGGCGATGGCATTGGCGGCGGGCTTTGCGGTCGTGGGCTACGAGGATGTGAGCCGCCGCGTTGCCCGCACCTGGGTAATCTGTACCGCCCGGCTGATGAAGGCCGTGATCGTCGATCCGAAGATCCGTCGCCTCGCCCTTGGCGCCCGGAACCGTGACTCCTTTTGGAGCATTCCCCGCATGATCCTGGCCTACCGCACCGGCGCGATGCGCTACGGGATATTCACGCTGTCAAAGACTCAGTAGTTCGGTGCGCTCAACTGAACCGGCAGGCCTTAGGGAAGTGGCCGGCGTTCGCCAACGCTGAAGGCGGACGACGGCGGCAGGTACTCCCGCCGTCGTCGTTCAATCCGGCGCTGCTGGTCGGGTGACGGGATCCGGGCGCGCTTGGCGCGGTTGCACCTGGCACAGGCTGCAACAAAGTTCTGCAGACTCGTTGAGCCGCCCTTGGATGCTTCTATATTCGTCAAGCAGCGGCTGGATTCCATCCGAGGAGTCCCAACGCGCAGGGGAAGGACCGGAACGTGCGCCCAGCACCCCGTGCATCCTGTGGAGCTAGGCTTGGGCTTCGAGCAGTCAAAGGAACTGCGGCCAAACAATAGGGGGACGGGCTTGGGAAGCGGGCAGCATGAAGGCATTGGTTTCCGTGAGGTGAGCAATGGGGACGGTACGGTACCGGCGACCATGACCGCGGCAGCGGCCGAAGAGATCGGGCCTTCGCCCCGGACAAAAAATCCTTTCATCATCATCCTGTGGGCGTTGTCAGGAGTATTGATCCTGGGCGGATTGTTGGCACTTCTGAATGGCTCTTTGGAGGTGAGCATGACCCAGCGGGTCAGTATGGCCGACATCCTCTTCACCTTCGCACCGCAAAGTGTCTTCATCGGCGTCACTACCGTTATCGCACTCATGTTCTGGCACGCTTGGCGGTGGCAACGAGGACAAGGTTAGTGGGGCCTGGCCTCTAGATATCGGCAGGTGATCAAGCAGCCCTGCGCGGGGGAAACCAGGCTCGCATTCCAAAGTATTCAGATCGAACACGGCGAGGGCAGACCGACCACGAGGCGAAGTTCCTTGCTCAATAACAATCCCGAAATGCCAAGAAAAGGGACGAAATCCCTCTTGACTTAAGGTGTTCTACCGATAGGCTTTTATCACTTCGCAGGACAAACCCTTCAAAGGGCTCCGATATAGGTCTCATTTTTTGACGGAGAAGTCTTACGGACAAAAACTCATTGCCATATCGGTGAACAACCCTGGGGGGAATCATGAGAAATGCAATCACGCGCGCCGCTGCCATAGTCACGATTATAGGAGGGTCCGCGTTCTCCGGTATGGCAGTCGCCAGCGCCGCTTCGCCTTCCCCTGATGTGGTAGGGGTTCTCCAAACCGAAAGATTCAGGGCCGAGCGCAATTGTCAGGATCGGTACCAGCAGTTGCTCAACAATTACGCGGTGATCGTCACGCCCTGTACCCATGTGGGCGGTGCCTTCGGAGAGTATTACCTGCAGTTCCGGATGACGTAGCCCGAGGAGGATCCATGGTTGGGGGCCGCCTGCCGCGTGGCTCCCAACTTGGCTTCTGTCAGCCCTTTCCGCGGCTAGGGGAGTGGAGAACTTGGGCCAGTCCGATGTGCGACAAACCCGCGGACAGTCCCAGGTAAACCTAGATTTCTCGTCCATTGGGGGCTAAGATCTATTTACTAAATAGGGGGAGAAATGCTAAGTCGAATTAACCTTTTGCCTGTTTGGGCGAAGATTCTATGTCTTTCCTGCCTTGCATGTGGCGTCATCTTTATTATAGTCACATTGGTGGCGCTTGGTCGCGGTTCGGAGGTTACTGAATTACTTTTTAATCTACTGCTGATCGCCGCTTTCGTTGGGCTTGCAGCTGCGGTCGCTTCGAAGGCTAAGCCGCCGGCTTCAAGTCGAGACGGACACAACTCAGGAAAGCGGCGAGGACCCCTTTTCTTTTAGACCTTTAGCAGATCTAAGAGACTCCCTGCCGCGGGCATCCCGCTGCAGGTAAGGATTCCTGTGCGGCATTTAGGGTTCGATAGATTTGCCGCGTTATGTAGCGCTTGAGGCTTCGGATGATTTCCTTCTTAGTTCTGCCTTGGCTTGTTCGCTTCGTCACGTAACCTCTGGTGGCAGGGTCCCGGTTCATTCTGATGAGGGCGATAGTGTAGATCGCTTTGTTGAGTTGGCGGTCGCCGCTGCGGTTTAGTCGGAATCGTGTGGTGCCGCCTGATGAGGCCGGGACCGGGCAGGTGCCGGCAAGAGCTGCGAATGCGGCTTCGGAGCGCACTCTTCCGGTGTGTGACCAGGCTGTGAGGATGATTGCGGCCAGGACCGGACCAACGCCGTAGACATCGAGGAGACACGGCTGGACTTGCTTCACAAGGATCTCAAGTTCTGCGTGATTCCTGGTCATTTGCTCCTGCAGTGTGAGGATCTGCTTTGCGAGGCGTATTGCTTCGCGGCGGCAGGTTTGGACTCCGAATTCTTCGTCTCTTTCCCGCCATCCTGCGATGGTACGGGTCTGGGTGACGGTCAATGGTTTCCGGGCGTCCATGCCGAGGTCTACGACGCGTAGGAGAGCCGTGAGTGCGTTGATGGCTGCGGTGCGTTCTCGTGCCATGGTGCGGCGTGCGTTGGAGAGGATCCGTAGTGCCATGTGGTTCTGCCCGGACCGGGGTTCTCGGAGGCGGTCCATAGGTATGCTCAGCGTCCCTCGTGCTGCCCGCGCTGCGTCGATGGAATCGGATTTTCCCTGATATCTCCCGAGCCGTTGGTTCGGGACGGGCGCTTCGGTGACTTGAAATCCGGCGTCTGTGGCCTGCTGCCGGAGTTTGGCACCGTACGAACCCGTTCCCTCCATAGAGAGTAGAACCTGTCCAGGAGAAGCTTCGGTGCGGCGCAGGACCCAGGACAGTGCGCGACTGCCTGCGGCTGCGGTGGCCGGGAATGTTTCGTTCGCGACTTCTCCACCGCTGCCGGTTTCGATGATGGCGAATGTATGCGTTTTGGCGTGGGTATCGATGCCGACGACGAAACCGAAGTGCTCTGCCACAATCATCTTTTCCTCCTGAGTTCCGAGAATGGAAACGCGTCGGTGGGTTACGGCGTGGCAGGTCTGTAATGGGCCACACCCGGTGCACGGGTGGGCATGCTTCTAATCAGGCCAGCGCTGTAGACACAACCGATGCTGGGCCCGGCCAGGGCGGACATATCCAAGAAAGCGCACTCCGAAATACTGAGCTCGGAGGCAAACCCATGGGTGAGTCACACCCCAGCCCGGCCACAGCACCAGCCTGCCAGCCGCTCACTGAGCAACCGGGTAAAGACTTACAGACCATGGGTAAAAGTGGTCGCCGTGCTCGGCGGGCCGGCCACAGCGGCGCCCGAACCCGGACTCCAACTCGCACCGGCCGTCGGCGCGGGCCATTCCCTCACGGCGCTGCTGGCGGGTGAAACGGCGGACGGGGTCGCGACGCCGGACGTCCCGGCCCGCCACTACGGCCGCGGCGATGATCAGAACGATGGCGGCAATACCGGGAAACGCGGCGGCAGCGACGACGCCGTCGAACAGTCCTCGCAATACCCCGGCCGCCGATGCCGGCCCCGCTCCGACAGCCGGTATTGCCTTCCCCATGAGCGCTGACATCACTGCTACCGCAAGCCACACCAGCACAGCTGAGTAGGCCAAACGAAGCCCCAACCGGGTCCAGTAGATGCGGCCGAGTTCCGGCATTGATTCCCCCATTTTCAGTTCGACCCAGGCTTCCGGCCTGGGCTTTACGTTATTGGATCTAGGGGTGAATCGGCGTCGCCGCTTCGTTTCCGAGCACCGTTGTCCACGGGTTGGCGGTCCACTCCGTGACCACGCCGTTGAGGACGTAGGGGTCGGCGGCTGCAAAAGCTTTGGCGGCTTCCACTGCGTTTTGGCCGGTGAAGATCAACAAGCCTTTGAAGGGGACTTCGCCAACGGCGCCGCCCAGCAGGAGCTCGCCGCGTTCGACTGCCTCCCACCCCGCCCGGAGGTGGTCTGCGCGGTACTGTTCGCGGCTTTCGAGGTAGTCGTCTGCGTAGGTGTATTCCAGCACGGCGTGCATGCGCGTCTCCATATCGTTCAGGGGTTTCGTTCGTTGTAGAAATAGCCTACCCACCGGGACTTACCCGGAAACGGAGGCCACCTCAACCTGTACCCCCGCGCCGCGGAACTTCTGCACCTGGGCGGGGTCGGCGCCGTCGTCCGTCACCAGGGTCCAGGGGAGTGCCAGCCGCGCCCAGGCGTGGAACGGCCGCAGTCCGAGCTTGGAGGAGTCGGCCAAAACATAAACCAAACGCCCCCGCCGGGCCATCAGCTCCTTGAGGCGGGTCTGGGCGTGGTCGGCTTCGCAGATGCCGTCCTCGGCGGTGACGGCGTCGGCGCCCAGGAACACCCGGTCAAAGCTCATCCGCTCCAGCGCCGCCTCGGCCAGCGGGCCCACGAAACTCTGCGAGACGCCCCGGAGCCGGCCGCCCAGGCAGTCCACCTCGATGCCCTCCGAATCGGCCAGCTCCTGCAAAGTATTCAGGCCCGGCGTCGTCACGGACAACCGATCAAACCCGCGCAGTTCGTGCGCCAGGGCACCCGCCGTGGAGCCGGCGTCGAGCAGGATGCTCTCCCCGGGCTGGATCACCGACGCCGCCCACCGGGCTATGGCATGCTTTTGCTCGAACGCCTGACCCGTGCGCTGCCGCAGCGACGCCTCCGGGTGCGCGCCCAGCGCCATCGCCCCGCCGTACGTACGGGCCAGCCGGCCCTGCGAATTCAGCAGCGCCAGGTCGCGGCGGATGGTGGACGCGGTCACCTCGAACTTGGCGGAGAGCTCCTCCACGGAGGCAAGGCCGGTGGTCACGGCAAGGTGGTAGATCTCCTCGCGGCGCGCGTTTGCGCTGAGCATTCCCGGTCTCCTTCCCGTGGGTATGGCAGTGGCAGTGCTACCCATGCTAGTTCCGGCTCTAACGAATCAGGGACGGCAACGGCCGGCCAGCAATTCTACGCTGACCGGCCGTTTCACTACTGAAGCGTTCAGGCCTCGTCGCGCGCTGGTGCCAGGTCCACTGCCTGCCGCAGCGCCTCGAGCAGCGACTCGTGGTCGGCAATGTTCTTGCCGGCGATGTCGAAGGCCGTGCCATGGTCAACTGACGTCCGCACCACGGGGAGGCCCACGGTGATGTTGACGCCGTTCTCCAGGCCCAGGACCTTGACGGGTCCGTGGCCCTGGTCGTGGTACTGGGCCACCACCAGGTCGAAGTCGCCGCGGCCGGCCAGGAAGAACAGGGTGTCCGCCGGGAGCGGGCCGAACGCGTTGATGCCGTCCGCCTGGGCCTTCTCGATGCCCGGCTGGATCTTCTCCGCCTCTTCGCCGTAGCCGAACAGACCGTTCTCGCCCGCGTGCGGGTTAATGGCGCACACGGCAATCCGCGGGTTCTCGATCCCGGAGGTGCGCAGCAGCTCATACCCGCGCTTGATGGTCCGGTAGACCAGGTCGCCGTTGATCTTGGCGATGGCGTCGATGAGGCCGATGTGCGTGGTCACGTGGATGACGCGCATCTTGGGCGCGGTCAGCATCATGGACACTTCCTCGGTGCCGGTCAGTTCGGCGAGGAGTTCCGTGTGGCCCGGGAACTTGTGTCCGGCCGCGTGCAGGGCCGCCTTGTTGAGCGGTCCAGTGCAGATGGCATCCACCTGGCGATCCATTGCCAGCTGCACGGCTTTCTCGATGAAGAGGTACGAACCGTGTCCGGCGGCGGCGGACAGCTCGCCCCAGGCCAGGTCCTCCGGAATGCAGTCGATGTCCAGCACATCGATGGTGCCTTCCTGGAACAATGCCTCCGACGGTTCGGTGACCTTGCGCAGGGTCAGCGGGCTGGACACGATGTCCGCGGCGAGCTGCATCCGGCGCAGATCGCCGATGACCAGCATCCGCGCCTTGGACCGGAGTTCGCTGTCCGCCAGGGCCTTGACGATGATCTCCGGGCCAATGCCGGCCGCGTCGCCCATGGTGATGGCTACAATCGGGCGTCCCATTATTTGCTACTCATTTCAGTCGTAGTGCTAGTGAAAAACTGTTTGGTCCTGGCCAGCGTGCCGGCGTCCCCGAATGCACCGGCCTTGGTGACCAGCAGGGGGAGGGGCTCCGGAAGCAGGCTCATGACCACTCCGGGCTCAATCTCCCCGATGACGGTGAAGCTGCCGGCGCCGAGGGCCTTTAGGACGGCCGTGGCGGTTTCCCCGCCCGTCAGGACCAGCGCCTCGCAGTGCTCGACGCCGGCCGCAGTGGCCCGTGCCAGCGCCTCCGCCACCACCAGCGCCTGCGATTTATCCACGGCGCCCATGGGATCCGGCGTCAACACCACGTCCGTCCGCAGCATCGCCGCCGCAACTTCGCGCGCGACTGCCGGATCCTCGAGCGTCTGGTGGTCCAGCGTGATGTGCCGGGCACCTGCGGCGACCAGCGCGTCCGTCTGCTGCCGGGCGAGGCCGGAATAGCTGCCAATCACGGTCAGCGTCCGTGTCACGCACCTCGCGTGCTCCTGAAGAACATCCTGCCCTTCTCCACGAGGGGCAACGTGCCCGGCCAGTCCGCCGGAGCCCACCAGGAGTGCGGGGAAGTCCAGCAGGGCTGCCGCGGCAGCCACGCGTTTCAGGTCGTCGTCGGAAACAGCGTCAAGTACGACGGCGTCACGCCCGCGTTCCTGCACGTTGCGCAGGCGCGCGGCCAGTTCCTCCGGGGTGGGGTGCGTTTCCCGCTCCACGAGTTCAGTCGAAAGACCGCCGGCGGCAAGCGCCGCCGCGACGTCGCCGTCGAAGCTTCCCTGCGCGTTGTGCGCACCGTTGACGTGGACCAACCCGCGTACGGTGGTCCTTCCCGTAGCCGGGAAGGCGGGGGCCACAAGGGCCAGGCCCCTGCTGCGGCCTTCACTGACGCGGCCCAGCGCTGCGGCAACCTCGGCACCGACGTTGCCGCGAAGCAGCGAGTCGATCTTCTTGAAAACCTGCCGGTCCTGTTCCAGGGCGCGTGCCACAGCCGCGGTGACGGCAGCCGCTGCATCTTCCGCTGAAAGGTAGCGGCTCTCGGTGTTGACCGACAGGATGTCCGCTTCGGGCCACATGGAGTCCAGGTCCAGGATGACGGAGCTGCTGTGGGTGGGTCCGTAGGCTGCGGCGGCATCGGCCGCCCCCGTCAGGTCGTCGGCGATGATTGCCCAGCGCTTGGCTGCGGGGGTGCTCATACTGCTGGGGCCACCTCGGGGGTTTCCACGGGCTGCTTGGCTTTCAGGCGCTTAGCGTACCAAGCGACCATGAGCGGGCAGCCGATGGCGGTCACCACTACGGACGCGGCCACCAGCACGGTTGCCGGGCCCGCTGCCGGGGCATAGGCCGGGTTGGCGGCGGCCACCAGCATGGGAACGGTGGCTGCGTTGCCTGCGGTGGTGGCTGCTGCGAGGCCGGCGATGCCCGAGCCGCCGGTGAGCTTGTCCGCGAAGAAGAGCACGGCGCCGCCGGCAATGAGGACGAACAGGCCCAGGGCCACGCCGAGCAGCCCGGCGTTCAGGACCTGGCCCAGGTTCAGGCCGAAGCCCAGTGCCAGGGCGAAGAACGGGATCAGGACAGGTGCCGCGGAGGACAGGAACTTGCGCATGGCCGGGTCCAGGGCGCCCAGGATGGCGCCGAGGAGCAGGGGAATGATGGCACCCACCAAGGCCTGCCACGGGAAGGCGGACAAACCGGCGACGCCGAGGGTCACCATGGTCAGGAAGGGGCCGGATTCCAGCGTCATCACGGAGTAGGCAGCAACGTCCTTGGGCTTGCCGTACTGGCCCATGAGTGCCATGTACATGCCGCCGTTGGTGTCATTGAGGGCGGCCAGGATCGCCAGCACGGAAAGGCCGGACAGCAAACCGCCGTCGATGGGAAGTTCACCCATGAACCGGCCTGCGATGACGCCGATGATGATGGCGAACAGGACCTTGCTGCCGAAGAGGACTCCGCCCTTTTTCAAAATGTACGGGGTGGCCTTGATGTCGATGCTGGCGCCCATGCAGACGTAGAACACCGCGAGGATCGTGGTGCCGCCGGTGAAGAGGGCGCCGGTGAAGGACCCGAAGAACTTTGCGGAATCCGGGGCGAAGGTGCCGAGCAAGGCGCCGATGAGCAGGGGGATCAGCATCATGCCGCCAGGAACCTTTTCCATGGTGGCCTTGATGGGGACAGACATGTGCAACCTCATTGTTGTGTGGGGGAGAGGGAGGTCGGGCTGCGGGCCCGAAGCATGATGTAGATCATAGCTACTGATGCGCGATTAGCGCAAGGCTTGATGCGCGAATCGCGCAGCCCTCCGACGGCGGCCGTTACAGACGTGCCCGCCGTCCCGCCCCACTGACCGGTTTAGTCTCCGGTCAGCGCCGCCTCAGTCCCGGGCCAGCGAGGGACTCTCCGAGTCTGCCTTTGCCTCTGCGGCAGCGCGGCGATGTGCGGCGTGCCCTGTCACCGTGACTGCCGTAGCGATCACCGCAGCCATGGACAGTGCAAGCGCCAGGTGCACATGCAGCGCAGCCGCTCCGGCCAGGGCTCCCAGCATGATCAGGGCAATGGCCAGGGCGCGCCGCTGCCAGAACGTTCCCTTGCCGCCGGCCAGCCGCGAATCCGACGCGAGGCCGGTGATGGTGGAGGTGACCACCACGGTGGTGATCTCCGCGACCTTCAGGCGTTTCGCCGTCGCGGCCTGGGTGCCCATGAGTAGGGCGAGTGCGCTGGTGACGATGCTGCCAAGCGTGGGGTCCGCCTGCACGGGGGCCAGGAGCACGAAGACCGTCAGTGCCCACAGGCCCAGCGACACCGCGAGCAGGGCCGCGGAGGTCTGCGGCGACCAGCCTTCGCCATTGCGCCGAAGAAGCCGCCCTGCCAGGGCCGCGCCAAGCATGAAGAAGGCCAGCGCCAACGCCGGCCGCAGCACGGGGAGGCTTGTTCCGCCCGCCATGGCCATGCCCAGCAGCACCACGTTGCCGGTCATGTTCCCGGTGAACACGCGGTCCAGGCCAAGGTATCCCATCGCGTCCACCACGCCGGTGGAAAACGTCAGGGCCAGCATCAGCACCAGATGCAGTCGCTCAGCTGAGCCGAAAAAATGTTTCCTCACCGTAAATTCTCCAATACACCCTTGAATCGAAACGTATACCAAGGATATGTTCGTTCAGCGATTGTATTCAATCTCACATTCCGTGCTCGATCATAGGACTTGTATGAGACTCCCGTTCCGCCCCCGGGCCCTTCCGGACGGCACTCCATTCAGGGCGAGAAGCGCTGCCTTGGGCGGCGGCGTGGCCGCCTTGGCACTGGCGATGACCGCCTGCGCACCCATCCAGCCCCTGCCCGAGGCGGTAGTGCATAACGACGTGACCTCCGCCCCCATCGGCAACCAGAAAGTGGTGGAAGGCGGCGACCTGGTGATGGCCCTCTCGGCTGAACCCGACCGCCTGGACCCCACAACGTCGTCGTCCCTCTACACCCGGTATGTCATGCAGACGATGTGCCAGAAGCTGTACGACATCAACGCCGAGGGCAAGATCGTTCCGCAGCTTGCCACCAAGCTTCCCGAGGTGAGCAACAACGGGCAGACGGTGACCATCCAGGTGCGGGACGACGCCGTGTTTGCCGACGGCACCAAGTTCGACGCCGAAGCCGTCCGCGCCACCCTGGACCGGGACCTGACCATGAAAGGTTCCGCCCGCAAGAGCGAACTTGGCCCTATCAGCGGCATCACGGCCCTGAACCCCACCACCGTCCAGATCAGCTACAAGAAGCCGTTCGCCCCCCTCACCGCGGCGCTCGCGGACCGGGCCGGCATGATCCTCTCGCCCACGGCGGTTGCTGCGGCAGGGGATACCTTTGGAGACCACCCCGTGTGCGTGGGACCGTTCAAGTTCAAGCAGCGCATCCCGCAAACCTCCATCCAGGTGGAACGGGACCCGCTCTACTACGACGCCAAAAACGTCCACCTGGACACGGTGACGTACCGGATCATGACCGACTCCAATATCAGGACCGCCAACCTGCGCTCCGGCGACGTCCAGGTGGCGGACTCCATCGCACCCCAGGACGTGGACGCGCTCGCCAAGGAACGCGGCGTCGGCGTGCTCCAGGTGGGATCCCTGGGCTACCAGGGCCTGACCATCAACCTGGGCAACACCAACGGCGTGGGCAAACCGGTGGGGGACCTCAACACGCCACTGGCCAAGAACGCCACCATCCGCCAGGCGCTGTCCATGTCGATCGACCGCAAAGCCCTGGTGAGCACGCTCTTCAACAACTGGTACGAGCCTGCCTGTTCCCCCGTGGCACCCTCCAGCCCCTTCTCTTCGGACGCCGCCCAAGGCTGCCCGGCCTACGATCCGGCGAAGGCCAAGCAGATGCTGAAGGACGCCGGGGTTCCGGTGCCCTTCCCCATCAAGGTCCAGGTCACCAACTCGCCGGACTCGCTGCGGTATGCGCAGGCGCTCCAGGCGTCCGCGGCGGACGGCGGATTCGCCCTGACCATCGCGCCCGTTGAGTACTCCACGCTCCTGGACGTCCAGAGCCACGGCAGCTTCGAAGCCCTGCTGCTGGGCTGGTCCGGACGCGTGGACCCGCACGGGAACATGTACAACTTCCTGGCCACCGGCGGCGGCAACAACTACTCCGGCTACAGCAACCCTGCCGTGGACAAGCTCCTCACCGACGCCTCCACCACCACAGACCAGGCAGCCCGCGCGGCCCTCTACGGGAAAGCCGTCCAGCAGGTGCAGGCCGACGACCCGATCATCTACCTCTACCGGATCCACAGCCTCACGGCCTACTCCAACAAAGTGGCCGGAGTGGAAACGTTCGCGGACGGTGTGGTCCACCTCAGCAACGCGGCCTTCGTGAAGAAATAAGGACTCCACCATGATCCGATACCTCTCGACCCGTCTCTGGCACTCAGCCATCACCCTGGTGCTCGCCTCCGTGGTCATCTTTATTGGCATCCGCCAACTCCCCGGTGACCCGGCCATTGCCATGGCGGGGGAGGAGGCCAGTCCTGAACAGCTCGACGCCATCCGCTCCCAGCTCGGCCTGGACCAGCCCCTCCCCGTCCAGTACTTCTCCTTCATCGGCCGGCTGCTGCAGGGAGACCTGGGAAAGTCCACCCGCACCGGAACACCCGTCACGGACCTGCTCGCCGGCACCTTGCCCGTGACGCTGTGGCTTGCCGCCTACGCAATCGTGGTGGCCGTCGTCGTCGGCGTCCTGCTCGGCGTGGTGGCCGAGCGGTACCGCGGCCGCTGGCCGGAATGGCTCTCCAACGGCTTTGCCCTCATCGGCCCGTCCGTTCCCAGCTTCTGGCTTGGCCTGCTGGCCATCCTCTACCTGGCCGTCAACCTTGGCTGGTTCCCCGCGTCAGGCTATGTCGACGTCGCTACGAACCCCGTGCGCGGCCTGTACTACCTGACGCTGCCGGCGGTGATCCTGGGCACCGGCCTCGCCGCCGTCATCCTGCGCCAGACGCGGGCCTCCATGATCGAAACCATGAGCACGGACTACGTCCGAACCGCCCGCGCCAAGGGCCTGGGCGGCGGCCGGATCCTGTTCCGCTACGGGCTCCGGAACTCCCTGATCGTGGTGGTCACCATCGTGGGCCTGCAGCTGGGCGGACTGATCTCCGGCGCCGTGGTCACGGAGCGCATCTTCGCCCTGCCCGGCTTCGGCAAGCTCACCCTGGACTCCGTCTTCACCCGCGACTACCCCGTGATCCAGGCCGTGGTGCTGGTCATCACCGTTGGGTACATCCTCATTAACCTTGCGGTGGACATCCTGTACTCCGTGATCAACCCGCGAATCCGAGTAGGAAGCAACTGATGGCCGTCACCGACATCCGCCCTGCAGCCCCGGGCGCAACCAGCCTGGGCTCCGACCGCGGACGCATCTGGAAGTCGCTCCGGCGAAACCCCCTGGGCCTGGCCGGCGGTATCCTGCTGGCCCTCGTGGTCCTGGTCGCACTGCTGGCACCGCTCCTGGCGCCGTACGATCCGGCGCAGGTCCACTTCGCCACCCCGTTCCAGAAGCCCGGCACGGTGGGCTTCCTGCTGGGCACCGACGACCTGGGCCGGGACATCTTCTCCCGGCTGGTCTTCGGTATCCGTTCCTCCCTCGAGGTCGGGGTGCTCGCGGTCTTGCTCTCGGTGGTCATCGGAACCCCGCTGGGGCTGCTCGCCGGCTACTGGCGTTGGCTGGACGCCATCATTTCGCGGCTCAACGACGTGACCCTGGCCTTCCCCTTCCTGATCATCGCGGTGGGCCTCGTGGCCATCACCGGCCCCAGCCTGGGCAACGCCGCAGTGGCCATCGGCATCGCACACATCCCCGCCATGATCCGGATCATCCGCGGCGAAACCCTGCGGATCAAGGAAAGCGACTTCGTCATTGGCGCCAAGACCATGGATGCCTCCGGCGGGCGGATCATCTTCCAGCACATCCTGCCCAACACCGCCTCCTCCCTCATCGTGCAGGCCACGGTGATCATGCCCGCGGCCGTCATCGGCGAAGCGGTGCTGTCCTTCCTGGGCCTGGGCATCCAACCGCCCGCACCCAGCCTGGGCATCATGCTCTCCGACGCCCAGCAGTACCTTTTCCGCTCACCCACAGCGGCCATCGTCCCCGGCCTGGGCATCGCCGCGATCTGCCTGGCCTTCAACCTGTTCGGCGACGCCCTGCGCGACGCCCTGGACCCTGCCGCCACCAGCCGAAAGAAATAACCATGACTTACACCCCTGCAGACAGCTTCACCACCCGCCCCACCCTCCAGGGCACCTTCGGCATGACCGCCTCCACCCACTGGCTCGCCACCGCCTCCGCGCAGGCCGTGCTGGAACGCGGCGGTAACGCCTTCGACGCCGCCGTCGCCGGCGCCTTCGTCCTGCACGTCGTCGAACCCCACCTGAACGGCCCCGGCGGGGACATGACCGGCGTGTTCGTCACGGCGGAGAACCCGTCCGAACCGGTTGTGCTCATGGGACAGGGCCCTGCCCCGGCCGCCGCGACCCGCGAGCACTACCTGGCCGAAGGGCTGGAACTGGTGCCCGGCGCCGGCGCGCTCGCCGCCGCGGTGCCGGCCGCCGTCGACGCCTGGCTGCTGCTCCTCCGTGACCACGGCACCTGGGATCTGGCGGACGTGCTGGCCTTCGCCATCGGCTATGCCCGCAACGGGCACCCGATTGTGGGCCGCGTGGGGACCACCATCGAAACCGTCGCCGACCTCTTCACCGAGCACTGGCCGACGTCGGCCGCCCTCTGGATGCCGGAGGGGAAGATTCCCGCCGCCGGACACATCATCAAGAACCCGGCGTACGCGAGCGTCCTGGACCGGCTCGTCGCCGCCGGAGAAACGGACGCGGCAGCGTCGCGGGAAGCACGCATCGACGCCGCCCGCCGGGAATGGGGCGAGGGATTTGTGGCCAAGGCAGCGGTCAAATTCCTCGCCACGCCCCACCGCCACTCGTCCGGCGCCGATCATGCTGGCGTCATGACCGAAGCTGACTTCGCCGGATTCTCGGCCGGCTACGAACCCGCCACCACCATCGAGTTCCGCGGCCACACCATCGCCAAGACCGGGCCCTGGGGGCAGGGGCCGGCACTGCTGCAGACCCTCGCCATCCTTGAAGGGTTCGACGACGAGCGGCTGGACCCGTCCACGGCCATCGGCGCGCACACCATTCTTGAGGCGCAGAAGCTCGCCATCGCGGACCGCGAGGCCTACTACGGCGACGCCGAGGTGCCGATGGATTACCTGCTCAGCCCCGAGTACGCAGCGGAGCGCCGGAAGCTGATCGGCGAAAAGGCCTCGCACGAATTCCGGCCCGGCAACGTCCCCGGCCACGACCCCTTCGTTCCGCCGCTGCGCACGGAGTACCTCCCGCCGTCGCTCGCGGAAAACGGCCAGCTTGCCTTTGCCGGCGTGGGCGAACCCACCGTCATGCCCACGGGGGAAACCCGCGGGGATACCTGCCACATCGACGTCGTGGACCAATGGGGAAACATGGTTTCCGCAACGCCCTCCGGCGGCTGGCTCCAGTCCTCCCCGGCCATTCCCGAACTCGGCTTCTGCCTCGGTTCCAGGCTGCAGATGACCTGGCTGGAGGACGGCGCGCCGTCCACGCTCACCCCCGGCAAGCGCCCCCGGACCACCTTGACGCCCACGCTGGTGCTGAAGGACGGCAAAGCGGTGACCGCCCTCGGTTCCCCGGGCGGCGACCAGCAGGACCAATGGCAACTGCTGTACCTGCTGCGCACCATCGTGGGCGGCTACGAGCCCCAGCAGGCCGTTGACGCACCCTCGCTCCACACCACCTCCATTCCCGGATCCTTCTGGCCCCGCACCTGGACGCCGGGCGGCGCGGTTGTTGAAGACCGCCTGGGCGAGGACGTGATCGCTGAACTGGAAGAGCGAGGCCACGTGGTGACCCGGGCCGGGGACTGGGCGCTCGGCCGCCTGTCATCGGTGGTCAGTGACCCCGAAACCGGTGTCCTCAAGGCCGCCGCCAACCCGAGGGGAGCGCAGGGCTATGCAGCAGGACGCTAGGAACGACGGAAACATCCTGCTGTCGGTCCGCGAACTTGAGGTCAGCTACGGCGGCACCCCGGTCCTGGACAAAGTCTCGTTCGACCTGAAGAAGGGCGAGCGGGTGGCGATCGTGGGCCAGTCGGGATCGGGCAAGTCCACCGTGGTGGGCGCCATCCTGGGCCTGCTGTCCGGCTCCGGCCGGATCACCCACAGATCCATCCTGCTCGACGGGGCAGACCTGGCGGATGCCAGCCAAAAAGAGCTGCGTGGCATCAGGGGCAAGAAGATCGGCCTGGTCCCGCAGGATCCGATGTCCAACCTCAATCCTTCCATGAAGGTGGGCGCGCAGATTGCCGACGCGCTGGCCAGCAACGGCATGCGTGGCCGGGATGCCATCAAGCAGCGCGCCGTTGAGCTCATGACGGAAGCCGGCATTCGGGACGCCGAACGCCGGTACAACCAGTACCCGCACGAGTTCTCCGGCGGCATGCGGCAGCGCGTCCTGATCGCCATCTCCCTTGCGGGGGAGCCGGACCTGCTGATCGCGGATGAGCCGACGTCGGCCCTGGATGTCACTGTCCAGCGGCAGATCCTGAACCACCTCCAGACGCTGGTGGATGCGCGGGGCACCTCGCTGCTGTTCGTCACCCATGACCTGGGGCTCGCGGGGGACCGCACGGACCGGATCATCGTCATGGCCGAGGGGCGGATTGTGGAGACCGGCACGCCATGGGAGGTGCTGCTGAATCCGCAGGAGGACTACACTCGGCGCCTGGTGGCCGCGGCGCCGTCGGCCAGCCTTTCCGCCGACGCCGCTTCCGGTCCAATAGTTGCTGAAGAGGACCGGCCGGCTCCCGTGCTGTCGGTCAGGAACCTGGCCAAGGAATTCAAGCTCCGTGGCCAGGGCGGGCGCAGGATCCAGGCCGTGGACGACGTCTCCTTCGACGTGCACAGGGGAACCACCACGGCGGTGGTCGGTGAATCCGGATCCGGGAAGTCAACGGTTGCCCGGATCATCCTGGGCCTGGAGACACCCACTTCCGGGTCGGCATTGATCAAGGGGGAGAGCATCGCCACCAGCAATCCCCAGACGCGCCGTGCCCTGCGCCGCATCGCGCAGCCCGTCTTCCAGGACCCGTACGGATCCCTGGACCCGACCTTCAGCATTGAGCGGCTGATCGACGAGCCCCTGCGGATCTTCAAGGTAGGGACGCGTGAGAGCAGGCGTGAACGGGTTGCCGAACTCCTGGACCAGGTGGCGCTGCCGCGCATCGTGGCGCAGCGCCGGCCGCACGAACTGTCGGGCGGGCAGCGCCAGCGGGTGGCCATCGCCCGGGCCCTGGCGCTGGAACCGGAACTGCTGATCCTGGACGAGGCCGTCTCAGCCCTGGATGTGCTGGTCCAGGAGCAGATTCTCACTTTGCTGGGGGACCTGCAGGATAGGCTGGGCCTGACCTACCTCTTCATCACGCACGACCTGGCCGTTGTCCGCCAGATCGCGCACAACGTGGTGGTCATGAAAACAGGAAAAGTGGTGGAAACCGGCAGCGTGGAGCAGGTCTTCATGGCACCCTCGGCCGACTACACCAGGGAACTACTTGGAGCGATACCCGGTGCAGCCTTCGCTAGCTAGCGGTGATCCCACCCCACGGGCCCGCGTCCAGGATAAAATCCGGCGGGACATCATCTTCGGGAAGCTCCCGGCCGGGACACGGATCACCGAGTCCTCCCTGGCCGCGAAATACGGGATTTCCCGGGTTCCGGTGCGGGAAGCGCTGCGGGCCCTTGAGGTGGAGGGCTTCGTTGAGTCGAAGCCCTTCGCCGGGTCCACGGTGTCAGAGATACCGGTGGACGACGCCGACGACCTCTTCGCGGTGCGCGAGGCCCTGGAAGCTGCCACCGCCCGCCGGGCGGCCCGGCGGGCGGCCGCCCAGTTCTCCGCGGGCGGCCCGGATACCCAATGGTGGGAGACGCGGCGCGCACTGGCCGCGATCCTGGACGAGGGCGATCGGGCGGTGGCAAACGGGCAGGTTGAGCTGCTGCCCGAGCTGAACATCCGTTTTCATCTGGGGGTCGCTGAACTGAGCCGGAGCGCGTCCCTCACGGCGCTGCTGCGCCAGATTTCGGGCAAGATCGAGTGGCTCTACGCCTCCGATGTGGACTCCCGCGGCATCCGGTCCTGGGCCGAGCACCGGGGCATCATGGCAGCGATCGATGCCGGGAACGCGGAGGCTGCCGAGCAGGGGATGGCAGCCCACGTCCACGGGTCCAGGTCCGGCTACCTGAGCCGGTTCAAGGAAAAGGACCCATCACCCGCAACGCCAGCAGCGCCGTCGGATGGTCACGCCGCGGAAACTACGGCTTGATTCCGGGCTTGCCTCTCACACCTCAAGGTGGCTTCGCCGGGACTCGAATCGCCGGAACGGTACCGGCTCGCCGGAACGTTCCGGCGCTTTCGCGCTGATCCGGCGACTTCGCCGGTGCCAAGCTCTCCTGCCTCGCGGTTGAGGTATCGTCCGGTCGGCCGCGGCGTGCACGTTTGTGCAAAGCGCCTGTGGGAGGGTGACCAACGCAGGGCCTTACCCAAACTACCTACTCACCAGTAACAACGCTGTGTTCCGAGTCACAAACGAGTCGTGACAGCCGCTGCAGCACCACACCTTTTCCGCCGCACGTTCGTGCACTTCCGCTGCAGAGGAGCCGCAGCGCTGCCAGCATGGAAAACCCGGGCCGGAACTGATGGACACCCCCAAAAACATCAGCTCCGGCCGTCCCCGAAGACAGACGAACAAAGAGGTTTCCATGTCACTCCTTACCCGGGCCCTTTCCATCGCGGCCGGTACACTCCTCGCCACGTCCCTGGTAACCGCTCCCGCCCATGCCGTTGACGTCTCGCCGCCGGGAGCCAACGACTGGTCCTGTAAACCGTCAGCAGCACATCCGTATCCCGTGGTCCTGGTGCCGGGCACGTTCGAGAGCATGGAGAAGAACTGGTCCACCATGTCGCCGTACCTCAAGAGCCAGGGGTACTGCGTCTTCGCCCTGAACTATGGCCAGACCAACGGCGTCTACGCCACGGCTCCCGTCAAAGATTCCGCCAAGGAACTTGCACCGTTCGTGGACGCCGTCCGCTCCGCCACGGGTGCCAAGCAGGTGGACCTGGTGGGCCACAGCCAGGGCGGCATGATGCCCCGGTACTACATGGGCTTCCTGGGCGGGGCGAAGTACGTCCATCAACTCGTCGGCATCGCCCCATCCAACCACGGCACTGAGGGCGTGATCCTTCCGCCTCCGGATCTGGTGCCCACGCCGGACTACACCGCCGCCGGCTGTGCCGCTTGTGCAGACCAGCAGGCGGGATCGCCGTTCATGCAGGAGCTGAACTCCATCGGCGATACGGTTGCCGGCCCCGCCTACACCGTCATCTCCACCATCCACGACGAGGTGGTGATCCCGTACAACAGCCAGTTCCTGAACGGCTCCACGCGGCAGGTCACCAACATCACCATCCAGGACAAGTGCCCGGCGGACGTGATCGAGCACGACCAGACGCCCAACGATCCCGTGGTGCACCAGCTCGTGGGCAACGCCCTGGCCCAGCCGTCCGGCCCGGCGGACCCGGCCTACCAGCCCGTCTGCCTCTAAGGCGCAGCAGTAGCCGTCTTGGGCTGCCCCCTATGCAGCTGTTACGCATGGGGCGCATGATGACGGCATGAAAAAAGTACTCATAGCCGGTCTCGCAGCGATCGTGATGGTGCTCAGCGCCATCACGATCGCCGTTCCGGGCAACGCTGCCGTTCCCGGCAACGTGTCCGTGCCGTCCTCGCCCATAGCAGGACAAATCATGGTCAAATTCCGGGACAACAGCGCGGCGGCCGGGGTGCTCGGCCAGCATGGGCTGAGCGACGGCCCGCCGATCGGCAGCACCGGCGCGCACCTCATCAAGGTCCCGGCCGGCAGGGAACTCCAACTCGTCGCCGCACTAAGCCGCAACCCCGCCGTCGAATACGCCGAACCGGACGAATTGGTCACCGCCACTACAGCAGACCCGTACTTTGACCGCCAGTACGCGCTCCAGAACGTGGGGCAGTCCTTTACGAACACCGCCGGCACGGTAACGGTGCCCGCTGGCAAGAACGATGCGGATGTGGATGCGGTTGAAGCATGGGCCGTCACCAAGGGGGCCGGTGTCAGGGTTGCCATCGTCGATTCAGGCGTGGCCATCAACCACGAGGACATCTCGTCCAAGGTGGTGGACCGGGCAAACTTCAGTGACACCCAAATCCTCACCCCGGAGGACTACGACCAGTACGGCCATGGCACCCACGTAGCCGGCATCGTGGCCGCCACCGCGGACAACTCCCTTGGGGTGGCAGGTGTATGCCCCGACTGCTCCATCCTCGATGCCAAGGTCCTGAACAGCAGCGGCTCCGGCTCCTCCTCGGGCATTGCCAAGGGCATCGACTGGGCTGTCGGCAAGGGCGCCAAGGTCATCAACATGAGCCTTGGACAGAAGGTGTCATCACGAACCCTCGAAGCTGCCGTCAACAACGCCTGGAACCAAGGCGTGGTGATCGTCGCCGCGGCTGGCAACGCCGGTACCCAGGCGCAGGTCTACCCAGGTGCATATGCGAACGTCATCGCCGTGGCAGCAACTGACAACAACGACACCAAGGCATCCTTCTCCACCTACGGCAGGTGGGTGGATGTCGCCGCCCCGGGGGTCAGGGTCTACTCCACCCTGCCGAACTATGCGTCGGTCCTGGGCACGCAGAACAACCTGTCACCCGGCTATGACATCCTCAGCGGCACTTCCATGGCCTCGCCCATCGTTGCCGCCACTGCCGCACTCGTGTGGAGTACGCCGTCGGGCACGTCCAATGCATCCGTGCGCACCAAGGTGGAATCCACGGCCGATCCCATCTCCGGCACCGGTTCCTACTGGGCCCACGGCCGGGTGAACGCCTGCAAGGCAGTGGGGTGCACAGCGCCCTGAGCCTGCCGCGTCTTCAATGGGTACCGGCGGGTGTCAGGACTGGCTGTTGCCGGTGCGCGAGCGCCACGCATCGAGCTGCTCGATGGTTTCAGGGTTCTGGTACGCAATCTTCTGGCCGCTGGCCAGCGCAATGGTGTTGCCGTGAATCCTGATGCCCGCCGGGATCTGCCGGCCGCTGCCGCTGGAGCGCACGAAGTTGTCCTTGGCGCCGATGAACTGGTTCCGGGCGATCTCGACGTCGCAGGGCAGCTGCACGTCGTAGGTCAGCAGGTGGGTGCCCATCCCCGCCTGGTCCGGACGGATATTGGCCGCCCAGGAGTACCCGGCGTCGCGGCACTGGTTGTCGGTGAAGGCGCACCGGATGTGTCCGGTGCCCGCAGCCGGCGTTCCGTGGGACCAGATCTCAAAGCTCTGGTTGCAGTTCTCAATGGTGTTGCCCACAAACCGGCAGTCCGTCCAGGCAACCCTGGGCCCCTCGATATTGCCCTGCATCGTGGTGGCCGTGTCGTACGTCTGCCGGATGGTGTTGCCCTGGACCAGCACGTTCGAGCAGCCAATCCAGACCTCAACGCCATTCCCGTAACGCGTTGTGTCCTTGAGCCGCGACCCGCCGATTTCCTCAATCAGGCAGCCGCTGATCTCTGCGTCCTGGATGCCGTAAGTCCTGACGCCGTGGCCGCCGTGGCCAAGGATGTGTACCCCGGAGGTGACGGTGTTGGAGGCCGGCCGCAACCCCTCCTGCTTGACAGCGATCTCCACCCCGGCACCCGGAGATGCCGGTAGCTTCACGTACACGAAGGTGTCGTCGCTGTAGAAGTCCCAGTCCTGCACCAACCCGGACAGGCTCCACCGTTTCCAGCCGCGGATCTCACCGCCGGCCTTCAGGAAGCCGACGTTGGTGGAGGCTCCGTCAGTGTTGCCGCTGAACTGCCCGGACCCTGGCCGCAGGTTGAGCTTCCACACCTGGGGGCTGTGCAGCGTCCAGGCGTCGCTGCTCACCTTGTAGCCGTTGATCTGCGGCAGCGCCCCGGTGCCGTATGAGCTGAGCGTGAAGACCCCGGCGGGACCTTTCACGGCAGGCATTTGGAGCGAGCCCGGGAACACGTCGCCGCGCCGGAGCAGGACCGCGTCGCCGCGGCCCACTTCGCCGGCCTCAAGCGCCGACCGAACGCGCGCGAGCGATTGCCAGGGCGCGTCCTGGGTGCCCGGGCTGGCGTCATTACCGCTGCTGCTCACGAAGCGGGAGTTCGCGTAGGCAGGGGAAGGCTCGGGGGCAGGTGCGGCGGCGGGGAACGGATCAGTTGCACGGGCAATCATGCTGGGCAGGCCGGCAGTTACGGCCGCTGCCCCTATCCACTCCAAAAAGCGCCGGCGCCCAAAGGGGAGGTTTCTTGGAGAAGGCACCCAAAGATTTTACTAGATCCGTGTTGCTCTGGCTGCATGGGCATCAAGCGGAGTAATATTCCTTCGCTAAAGCGTCTCCGGCACCGGCCGCCCCGGGAACAGGGTGGCGTACTGCTTCCGGTACATCCGGCGCCCCACCAGCTTGTAGCCGAGCCGGACCGGGGGAGGGATCTCCTTGAACAGCTCCTTCCGGTCCGCCGGCGGGTTCGTGGCCAGCACCATCCCGAGGTAGCCCACCAGGAATTTCTTGTCGAGTTGCCGGATGCCGTGCTGCCCCGTCTCGTTCATTTCCTTCTCGGTCATCACCCGGTCCGCCACGGGCATCATCTCAGTTACCTCGCGGCGCAGATGCACGTTGAGGACACGGGACAGGTCCTCATACAGCGCGGCCAGCTCCGACGCTGACTCCTCATCCGCCCGGTCCATCCAGCGCAGCCGCACCGGCTCAATCGCCCCAAGCCGCTGCGTCACCTGCCGATGCTGCTCCAGCATCTGCCCCACATGCAGCGCACAGGCCGGCGCCCGCTCCTTCAGCTGCGGATACATGAGCAGGTCCTCGCCTTCGTGGTGGATGTGGAGCACCTTGTCGAAGTTCCCCAGCACTTCCCCCACATAGGCGGCCCGGGCAGTGTCACCGGCACGGACGGAACTCACCAGCCCCGGGGCCTCACCGTAGGCCCAGAGGAAAAAGCGGTGGATGCGCCGCATCGGGCCGTCCCTGCGCACAGGACAGGTCCTGATGGGAGCGGAGGCGCGGTCTCGCCTGGTTGCATGGTGAAGAAGTCAGTCATTGTGGGCCCCTATTTTTGTCTGTCACTGAGACGAAGGACCTCTCCCCGCGAGCATCGTAGCCCCGGCCACCACGGCGCACAACGGCTTTGCGTAAGTACGACGGCGGCACTCACCGAGGTGCCCGACGTCGTCCTGGCCAGGGGAAACGGGCGACGCCCTGCACCACGGCCTCGTCTTCGCGCACCCGCTCAATCCATTCGGCGAGGAAGGCCTGGACGAGCGCGGGCTGCTCGTGCAGCAGGGCGTGGCCGGCGCGGTCCAGCACGGCAAAGGTGCCCCGCGGGTAGTCCCGCGCCAGTGCCCACCCATCGGCGTATCCGGCGGTGGCGTCCTGCCGCCCCACCAGAACCAGCACGGGATGCGGATACCGCGCTGCCGACTCCGGACGATCCCGCAACTCCCAGCGCGAGAAGATACGGGCCAACCCCGGCTCGTCGACGAGCGATGCCGCAGGAGCCACAAGCTGCCGGAACCGGTTCAGCGTCCCGTCCGTCTGGACCACTTAATAGCTGCGGAAAGAGGCTTCGATCTCCGCGTCGAGGCCGGCGGGATGGGCCGACGACACCAGGACCTGGTGCTTGGGCACGCTGCCGGCATGCGCGCCGACCGGGCAGATCAGGGCAAGCCCGGCCGCCTGGGGCCGCAAATGGGCAACCGCGCGCGCCAGGTACCCGCCGTACGACTGGCCAATGATGAGGAACGGTTCATCACCGATCGTGCTGTCGATGAAGTGCAGCAGGAGGTCCAGCACATCGTCGTTGCTGTTGAGCGAGCGGTGAGCCGGGGTACGGCCCATCCCCGGGAGGTCCGGATACAGGCGCCGGAACCCGGGGATGTTGCCGAACATCGGTTCCAGGCCGCCGGCAATCTCCCGGTGGTCCACGCCGGCGCCGTGCAGCGCAAGGACGGGCGTTCCGCTGCCGTGTTCAACGAAATGGACGGGCACACCCCTCACCACCGCTTCCATCCCGCCAGTGTAGGTTCGGCCGGGACCGTGGGCCAGAGCCGTCATTGGCAGGAAACGGAGCACTTTCGAGGCTCCCGCCCCTACCGGGTTCGAGCATGTGGGGCCAAGATGGCCCGCATGAGAAAACTCTTCACCGCCGGCCTCACGGCAGCACTGATGATGCTTGGCCCCGTCCCGTTTGCCCTTCCCGCCAATGCTGCGGGAGGCACGTCCACTCAGCCCGGGCACATCCTCGTAAAGTTCCACGACGACGGTGCTGCCGCCGGCGCCCTGCACCGGCGCGGCCTGGAGGCCGGCGCGGACGTCGGTAGTACGGGCGCCAGGCTGGTCAGTGTGCCTGCCGGCAGCGAAGGCCGGCTCATCGACGCGCTCAGCCGGGATCCCGCCGTCGAGTACGCCGAAGCGGACCAGCCGGTGGCCGCCTTCACCTCCGACCAGTACTTCCCGCGCCAGTACGCGCTGCAGAACACCGGGCAGTCATTCACCAACACTGCAGGCGACATCACCATCCCCGCCGGCACACCGGACGCGGACGTGGACGCCGTCGAAGCGTGGAACGTGACCACCGGCACCGGCATCAAGGTCGCGGTGCTGGATTCCGGGGTGGCCAGCGACAACCCGGACATCGCCCCCAAAGTGGTGGCCCGCGCCAACTTCAGCGGCTCGGCCACAAAAGCGGGGGACCCCGTGGCCGAGGACTACTACGGGCACGGCACGCACGTGGCCGGCAACGTCGCGGCCACTGTCAACAACACCATCGGCGTGGCCGGGGTCTGCCCGGGCTGCACCATCCTGGCCGGCAAGGTCCTGGACGACAACGGGGTCGGCTCCAGCTCCGGCCTGGCGAACGGCATCAACTGGGCGGTCAGCAACGGCGCCAAGGTGATCAACATGAGCCTGGGTGTGCGGGCATCACGGACACTGGAAACCGCGGTCAACAACGCCTGGAACAAGGGCGCGGTGCTGGTGGCGGCCGCCGGCAACGGCGGGAACCAGACCAAGATCTACCCGGGCGCGTACACCCATGTCATCGCGGTGGGAGCCACTGACAACAACGACGCCAAAGCGTCGTTCTCCACGTACGGCGCCAGCTGGGTGGATATCGCCGCTCCCGGCGTCAATGTCTACTCCACCTTCCCCAACCATCCCTTCGTGCTGGGCACGCAGAACAACCGGTCCCAGGGTTACGACGTGGGCAACGGAAGCTCGATGTCCTCGGCCATCGTCTCAGGAGCGGCGGCGCTCGCGTGGAGCTCGCATCCCGGGGCCTCGAACACCTCCATCAGGGCAGACCTGGAAACCACGGCGGACAAGGTTGCAGGCACCGGAACGTATTGGGCCTATGGCCGGGTGAACGCGCAAAAGGCGGTGCAGTAGTGCAGACGTCGCCACCGCCTAAGTAGTAGATCAGGTGCGCGGGAGGGGCACTTCATCGCCGACCCCCGGCCCGACGTCCTGGCCGGCAAGGCCCTGGAGTTCCTCAGGACTCCGCCCGCTGCTTGACCCCGCGGAGCACGCCGACCTCCATGTAGTGGTGCAGGGGGTCACCGATGAAAAGGTCGACGGCGCGGGCCAGCAGCATCGCGCCGGGCACCTTTTCGAGGGCGAACGCCAGGGCCCGGGTCACCGCAGGAGCATCCGGACCGGCGCCGCGGACTGCGGCACTGAGGTATCCCGGGCCGCGGTACCGGATGATGAAGCGGGTGCGGTCACCCGGCAGCGGCCGCAGGATGAACTGCTCTCCCGCCACCAGATGTTTGTTGGGTTCAAGCTCGGAGACGGTGGCGAAAACACCGGCGCCGTACGGGACCTTGTCGCCCACTTTAAGGTCCTGCAGCTCCGGGTGGATCCGAGTCGCCGAATGCTTCCCCTCGACGTACCGGGCGTGGAACAGGGCCCGCTCAACCCGGTCATGCGTGTAGAACCCTGCCCGGTAAATTCCCATCTGCACGATCCAGGGCCACACGCGTTCCGGCGGTGCGTCGATGCTGATGGCACGGGTGCTCTGGAATGCAGGGCGGGGCTGGAGGTTGTCGCCGGGCAGGGACTCCACAGCTTCCGTCCCCTCGGTTCCCCACCGCAGCATGGCCGGGCGCCACAGGAGATAAGCCATCATCTGGGCGCAGAGCGATACCGCCAGGAACTGCCACCGCCTCTGGCGGCCCGTTCCGCGGCCTGCCCGCCTGGAAAGTAGCCGTCCAGCCATAGCCGCCAAAATGCCACGGGACCTTCGACACTAAAAGTGCCGAAGGTCCCGCCGGGCCTCGCGAAAGGTCAGGCGCGCGCCTGAAGCCCGGGAACGCCGTCGCGGATCTCGAAGGAGGCCTTGGTCGAAACCGCCGCGCCCGGCGTCGTGACGTGGTCCAGCACCCGGAAGTCGGCCGTCATCGCGTCGCGGGTAATGCGGGTGTTCACGTAGCCGCGGTTGTCGTTGTAGAACTTCAGGTGCGGGTTCCAGGCCATGGTGGCGTCCGTGGTGGAGCCGCTGCCGTCACCCGTGGAGGTGATGGAGGTGCAGACCAGCTCCGCGCCGACCACTGGGGCGGCCGGGTCCTTGTAATCCACCTTGACGTCGTTGGCCCAGTGCCGGTGCACATCACCGGTGAGCACGACGGCGTTGCGGACGTTTGCGTCCACCCAGCCCTGGGTGATGCGGCGGCGGGAGGCCGCGTAGCCGTCCCAGCCGTCCATGGAGACGTCGTCGATCTCCGGCGCCTTGTTCCGGTCCCGCTCGGCGAAGAAGACCTGCTGGCCCAGGATGTCCCAGCGCTGGGTGGAGTTCCTGAAGCCATCCAGCAGCCACTTTTCCTGCTCCGCGCCGGTGATGGTGCGGTCCTCCGCGAGCCGCTCGGTGACGTTCTTCTTCCAGCCGTCGCCGGCCAGCTGGTCGTCCCGGTATTGCCGCGTATCCATCATGTGGAAGTTGGCCAGCTGGCCCCACTGGATCCTGCGGTAAATCTTCATGTCCGGACCGGCCGGCAGCGACGACGGGCGCAGCGGCATGTTCTCGTAGTAGGCCTGGAATGCTGCAGCCCGGCGCTGCCGGAAGTGCTCCACGCTGTCGTTGAGCTGGCCGGCGTCCTGGTTCTCCGGGACGTCGTCCGCCCAGTTGTTGTCCACCTCGTGGTCATCCCACACCACTGCCCAGGGTGCCGTTGCGTGCGCAGCCTGCAGGTCGGCGTCGGCCTTGTACTGGGCGTGCCGCTGCCGGTAGGTCTCCAGCGTGACGGTCTCCGGGCCCTCGTGGTCGCGCGGGTTGCCGCCGCCGATCACGTAGCTGTCCTTCTTGTATTCGTACAGGTAGTCGCCCAGGTGCAGCACCAGGTCGGGGTGGTCCTCGGCCAGGCGCCGGTACGCGGTGAAGTAGCCGTGCTCGTACTGCGCGCAGCTGGCGAACGCCATGGCCAGGGCCGCGGGCGTCTCATGGAGTGCCGGGCTGGTCAGGGTGCGGCCCACCGCGCTGAGGTGCTTGCCGGCGCGGAACCGGTAGAAGTACTCGCGGCCCGCCTTCAATCCGCGCAGCTCCACGTGCACCGAGTGTGCGGACTCGGGACGCGCCTGCTCAACGCCGCGGGCCACCACCTTCCGCATGCCCTGGTCCTCGGCCACCTCCCACTGCACGGCCACGGGCCGGGCCGGCATGCCGCCCAGCCCGTCCTCCGCCACCGGGTTCAGGGCCAGGCGGGTCCACAGCACGAAGCCGTCCGGCCACGGCTCGCCGGACGCGATGCCGAGCATGAAGGGATCGGCGCGGAGGCCGGCGTCGTCAGCGGTGGAAACGGCGACGGCGGCACCCGGCAGTGCGGCGACCAGGCCGGCGCCGAGGCCGGCGGAGATGAGGGTTCTACGGGAGATGTTGTCCATGGCTCCCAAGCTATTTCCAGCTTCTGTACAGGCTTTGAGGAGGATATGAACAACGCGTTAATGGCATGACAAGAACTGTCGTGCTGAATCGGCCGTCTGCAATAAGTGATTGTTGAGTCCGGGCAGGGGCCGGGTCCAGAATGCACCCACCATCCGCCACGGTGGCGGAGGCTGTGTTCAAAGGAAGAAAGCCATGGAATCCGAAGAAGCAGGGCACCAAACGCCGGCGGCATCGACCGGGGCAGCGCACGTTTCGGCGAAGGAACTGGCCGGAGCCGAGGATGCCCGCCGCATCCTGCTGCCCATGATCAGCGCCATGTCATCCCTTGCGGCAAATCCCGCCGCGGCTGCCAAATTCGCCGAAGGCATCCACACGCAGAACAATGAGCTGGTGCGGGCCGCCCTCCGGGAAGTGCACACCGACCTGGCCGTGGAAGTGGGGCCGGGGCCGGACGAAGGGCAGGTTACGGACCAGGCCATCGCGCGCACCACGAGCGTTTCGATCCACATCAGTTGGAACCACGGCTTGAGCATCGATATCAAGGTCACCAAGAAGAAGTAGCGCGGCCGCCACCAAGCCGGGGCGGCAGTAAGACTGGGCTTAACACGCGGCCCGGGCGTGGAACGTCAGGTACCGGGGATCGCTGCGGCCCACCAGCCGGCCCAGTGCCTCGACGGCCAGCGGATCGGCTGAACCCATGTCCGTGGACAGCCAGCGCACCACCAGCCCGGCGTCCTGGCTGGCCCGCACCGCAGATCCCACCGCCATGTCCAGCTGGTCCCGGAGCAGCTGGACAGCGAGGGCGACGGAGCGGCTGAGCAGGGGAGCGCGGTACTGCGCCAGCGCCTCGGCAACCCGGCCTTCGCGCAGCAGCCGCAGCACCTGCCCCGCATCGGAACGTCCGGCCAGCCCCGGAGCCAGCCGGTAGGGGTTCGACTCCACGGCCCCGCCGAGCATCGAGCGCACCCGGAAAATTTCGGTCCGGATGGCTTGGGGCGTTCCGGCGTCGCCATAGAGCTCGTAGGCCAGCTCCTCCGCTGACCAGCCGTGCGACCGGGAGTCCAGCAGCGCCAGGATCTCCGCCCGGCGCAGCGTCAGGGGACTCCGGCTCCCATCGGCAAACACCGCCGCCGGCTTGTCACCGAGCAGTTCCAGCGACTCGACGGCGGCAGCCGGCCGGACAATGGGGGCCGCAGCCCGCCGAGGCGCACGGACGGAAGACGAGGCTCCCAAGGAGGTGCCGGCGTCGGACGTTCCCAGCAAAGCCTCCGCCACGCGCACGGCGCACCGCACCATCCGCAGCGTGTCCGCGCTGAGGGTGTCCAAGGGTCCGGACACGTCCAGTACCCCCAGGACCCGCCCCGTGCCCGGGTCCGTGATGGGCGCGGCAGTGCAGGCCCACTCGTGGTGCGTCCGGACCAGGTGTTCGGCGGAGAACAGCTGCACCGGACCGCCGGTGACCAAGGCCTCGCTGATGGCGTTGGTGCCGATACCGGCCTCGGACCAGTCGGCGCCCTCAAGGAATTCCAGGTGGTCGGCCCGGCGGAGGACGGTTGGGCTGCCCACACGCCAGAGGATCTCGCCGCTGGCATCGGTGAGCACCAGGAGGTGGCGGCCGGTGCGGGAATCATCGGCCAGCAGGTCGTGCAGCGCGGGCATCACCTGTTGCAGCCGGTGCTCCCGGCGCAGCTCCAACACCTCGGCCACCTCATGCAGGTGCCGCGGACTGTGCTGGTCCGGGCTGATGCCCAAGGCCATGGACCGGTGCCAGGAATCGACCAGGCTGGTGGGAATCTCCGGCCGCGGGACGCCGGAAATGACCAGCTCATGCGCGCGGCGCAGCGTCCGTGCATACGTTGCCGGGTCCGAAAACCTCAGGCCGTGGTCCACTGTTTCCTCCTCACAGCCGGCGCCCTTGCCGGATCCGTGTAACGCCGCTGTTACCCCCGCCGAGTTCCACTAGTGATGCAGCTCACGCCCGGTCCAGCATATCGCAGGGCAGGCGGAGCCCAAGGAACAGCACAAAGGAGTGGAGATGACCCAAACACCCACCGCTGCCGCGCAGGCATGGCTATCCGGCCTGGATGACGCGCTGCAGCGGCGCGACGTGGACGCCGCGCTGGAACTCTTCGAGGACGACACCTACTGGCGGGACTTCGTGGCATTCACGTGGAACCTGAAAACCCTGGAAGGCAAGGCGGACATCCGCCGGATGCTCGAGGCCACGCTATACCGGGTCCAGCCGTCCAACTGGGCGCTCTCAGAGGACGCCACGGGTGACGCGGAGAACGTGGAAGCCTGGATCACGTTCGAGACGGGCGCGGCCCGCGGCTACGGCCACCTCCGGCTCCGGAACGGCAGGTGCTGGACCCTGCTGACCACCATGCAGGAGCTCAAGGGCTTCGAGGAGAAGAAGGGCCCTCGGCGCGAGCAGGGCGTGGCGCACCAGATCGTCCGCGGGCGCAAATCCTGGAAAGAGCTCAAGGAGGAGCAGGAGGCCCGGCTGGGCTACGAGGAGCAGCCGTACTGCGTAATCATCGGCGGCGGCCAGGGCGGGATTGGGCTTGCTGCCCGGCTGAAGCGGCTGGGGGTGCCCACCATCATCATCGAGAAGAACCAGAACCCCGGCGACTCCTGGCGCAACCGCTACAAGTCCCTGCACCTGCACGACCCCGTCTGGTACGACCACCTGCCCTACCTGAAGTTCCCGGATGACTGGCCCGTCTTCGCCGCCAAGGACAAGATCGGCGACTGGCTGGAGCACTACACCCGCATCATGGAGCTGAACTACTGGTCCGGCACCGAGTGCGTCAAGGCAGCGTACGACGACGGCACGCAGGAATGGGAGGTCAGCGTCCTTCGCAACGGCGAACCGGTGACGCTCCGGCCCAAGCAGCTCATCTTCGCCCTGGGCGTCTCCGGTTACCCGAACATCCCCACGTTCGACGGCGCGGAGACCTTCCTGGGCGAGCAGCGGCACTCCTCCCAGCACCCCGGCGGCGGGGACTGGACCGGGAAGAAGGCCGTGGTGATCGGCTCCAACAATTCGGCCCACGATATCTGCGCCGACCTGTGGGAGCACGGCGCCGACGTCACCATGGTCCAGCGCTCCTCCACCCACATCGCCCGCAGTGAATCCCTCATGGACCTGGCGCTGGGGGACCTGTACTCGGAGCGGGCGCTCGCGGCCGGCGTCACCACGGAGAAGGCGGACCTGCTGTTCGCCTCGCTGCCCATGCGCATCCTCCCCGATGCGCAGGTGCCGGTGTACCAGGAGATGGCGTCGCGGGATGCGGAGTTCTACTCCCAGTTGGAAGCAGCAGGGTTCGACCTGGACTTCGGCGTGGACGGATCCGGCCTGTTTGTGAAGTACCTGCGGCGGGGCTCCGGCTACTACATCGACGTAGGCGCCTCCCAGCTGATCATCGACGGCCGGGTGAAGCTCAAGTCCGGGCAGGTCGCCAAGATCACGGGCAACGCCGTGGTCATGGACGACGGCACCGAGCTGGAGGCGGACCTGATTGTCTATGCCACCGGCTACGGTTCCATGAACGGATGGCTGGCCGACCTGGTCTCGCCCGAAGTCGCCGATCAGGTGGGCAAGTGCTGGGGATACGGGTCAGACACGCCAAAAGACCCTGGTCCGTGGGAAGGGGAACTGCGCAATATGTGGAAGCCCACCAACGTGCCCAACCTCTGGATCCACGGCGGCAACCTGCACCAGAGCCGGCACTACTCCGCCTACCTCGCGCTGCAGCTCAAGGCACGGATGGAAGGACTGGAAACACCCGTCTACGAACTGCAGCCCAGCCACCACACCCGCTGAGCCGGTGGTTGTGCCCGTCGAAACCCAATTGGAGGACCATCATGAAGGCAGCACGATTCCACGCCCGCAAGGACATCCGGATCGAGGACATCCCGGAGCCGGAGCTGCGGGCGGGGGCAGTGAAGATCGACGTCGCCTGGTGCGGCATCTGCGGAACAGACCTGCACGAGTACCTGGAGGGGCCCATCTTCTGTCCGGCGCCGGGGCATCCGCACCCGCTGTCCCACGAGGAATCCCCGGTGACCCTGGGGCACGAGTTCTCCGGGACCGTCTCTGGGATCGGCGAAGGTGTGGAGGGGCTGGCAGTGGGTGACAACGTCGTCGTCGAACCCTACTTTGTGGACGGGGACTGCGACATGTGCCAGGCGGGCAGCTACCACCTGTGCCGGCAGATGGGGTTCATCGGGCTTTCCGGCGGCGGGGGAGGGCTGAGTGAAAAGATCGTGGTGGACCAGCGCTGGGTACATCCGATTGGGGGCATCCCGCTGGATGAGGCCGCCCTGATCGAGCCGCTGTCCGTGGCCCACCACGCGGTGGCCCGGAGCGGCGTCAAGGAAGGCGATGTTGCCCTGGTGGGCGGGTCCGGGCCCATCGGGCTGCTGACCGCTGCCGTCCTGAAGGGCATGGGCGTGACCACCATCATCAGCGAACTCACCCAGGCCCGGAAGGAGAAGGCCACCTCCAGCGGCGTGGCCGACCACGTCCTGGATCCCAGCCAGGAGGACGTTCCGGCGCGGGTGCGCGAATTGACCGGCGGGACGGGGGCCGACGTCGCGTTCGAATGCGCCGGGGTGAACGCGGTGCTGGACACCATGCTCGATGCCGTCCGGCCCGGCGCCGTGGTGGTCAACGTGTCCATCTGGGGCGCCCCGGCCACCGTGGACATGCAGAAGATCGTGCTCAAGGAGATCGACCTGCGCGGCACCATCGCCTACGTCCGCGACCACCCGGCCGTGATCAAGATGGTGCAGGAGGGCAAGGTGGACCTCAAACCGTTCATTACCGGCCGCATCGCGCTGGAGGACCTGGTGGAGCAGGGCTTTGACACCCTGATCAACCACAAGGACACCGCGGTGAAGGTGCTGGTGCATCCCTAGCCGGCGGTGCTCGGACTTAAGTCCCTGTTTCCCCGTAACCCTCAGGCGTAGCTTGAATGTGGGTCCCGCAACCGCGGGGCCCACATTCAAGGGGGCATCATGACAAAGCCCAGGCTTACCGCACTCGGCGTTCTCGGACTCAGCGGCCTGATGCTCCTCACAGGCTGCTTTGGCCCGCCCAGCCCGTCCCCGACCAGCAGCTCCGCGGCCCCATCGGCGAGCCCCACCGGCAGCGCGAGCCCCAGCACCAGTCCAAGCACGACGGCGGGTGGCAGCACGACGGCGAGCCCGACGTCCCCGCCCAGCACGTCAGCCGCGCCCACCAGCCCGGCTGCCCCGCCGCCGTCGTCCGCTCCCGCCGGTCCGCCGCCTGCTCCCCAGCCCCAACCCACCCAGGAACCCCAACCCACCGGCCTGCCCGAACAAACCGCCCCTCTGACGATTTACTACGTGGCGGTGGATGACAACGGAGTGTCAGGCCCACGGATAGGCTGCGGTGACAGCCTGGTGGCCACCACCACGGGCCCGGTTAGGTTCACGGATCAGGTGCGGCCAAGCGTGGAGACCCTGCTGGCCAACAAGAAGCGCGATGTGGGTATGTCCGGACTGATCAACGTGCTGTACCAGTCCAACCTGACGTATCTGGGCGGGGAGCTTAACGGCAGCACCATCAGCATCTGGCTCTCCGGGAACTTCATGCTCGGCGGCGTCTGCGACATCCCGCGGGCCAAGGCGCAGCTCGAGTACACCGCCATGGCCGCGTCCGGAGCCACCAGCGCCCAGGTGTACGTCAACGGCCGGCCGATTGACGAGGTGCTCAGCCTGAAATGAAACCGATTCAGCAACCAGGAAGGAAGCCGCCATGTTCGCCAGAATCAGCACTTACAGGACCGGACCGGAAACGCGGCCCGACAACACGGGGAATGTGGTGGACAGGGTGCTGCAAATCCCGGGTTGCAAAGGTGTCTACTACTTGAACGGGACAGGCACGGACAAAGCCCTCTCCATCACCTTGTGGGACACGGAAGAAGCGATGGTGGCCAGCAGGCAGGACGCCACGAGGATCCGCGAAGAAAGCAGTGAGGCGGACAGGACGGAGATTGTGTCGGTGGAGGAATTCGAAGTCGCTGCAAGCAGCCTTCAGCAGTGACGGCAGTTTTTTTCCGGCGGGCTTGGCGGGGCAGGGTGACGAGCAACGACGGGCGGGAACGCTTGCAACACCCGCTGTTCGCCCGCGCGTTCGCCCGCGCCGTGGCCGGCCTGGACCGCCGCGGGGCAGGGGAGCACCGCCGCCGCATCCTCGCCGGGCTGCACGGATCCGTGATCGAGATTGGAGCGGGGGCGGGATCGTCCTTCCCGCTCTACCCCTCCAGCGTCACCCACGTCCTGGCCCTGGAACCTGATGACTATCTGCGCCGGGTGGCGCAGCAGGCGGCAGCCGACGCCAGCGTTCCGGTGACCGTGGTCGCTGCGGCCGCCGAGCACATCCCCGCGGAGACCGGCAGCGCCGACGCAGTGGTGGCCAGCCTGGTTCTCTGCAGCGTCAAGGACCAGGCCACCGTGCTCGCGGAGATCCAGCGCGTCCTGAAGCCCGGCGGGACGCTGGCCTACTACGAGCACGTCCGCTCAGAGCACCCGTTCCTGGCCAGGGCCGAAGATGCGCTGACCCCGCTGTGGGGCCGGTTCATGGGCGGCTGCCACCTCAACCGGGACACCCTCGCCGCTATCACCGCGGCTGGGTTCAGCGTCCGCGACAACCAGCGCTTCGGCTTCGCTGTAGGGCGGTTCAACCCGCCCCTGGCCCACATCCTGGGAACGGCCTACAGCCCCGGGCCGCCCGGGAATAAAGCGGATCCGGCATGACAGACCTGAACGTCCGGGAGCGCAGCCCCCTCCAGCTGCCCATCACCGAGGCCGCGGGCTTGACCGCGGAAGAGGCGCTGGCACGCCTGGGCTCCGGGCCGGGCGGCCTCACCGAGGAGGAAGCGGCCGCCCGGTTGGAGCAGCTGGGCCCCAACGCCGTCCGTACGCACCGCGCCAATGCCTGGGCGGTCCTGGGCCGGCAGTTCGCCAGCCCCATCCTTATCCTCCTGATCGTCACCGCCGGCCTGTCCCTGTTTCTGGGTGATGCCACCAACTCCATCGTTATCGGGGTAATCCTGCTGGCCAGTGTGGGGCTGGGCTTCGCCAACGAATACCGGGCCGAGCGCGCCTCCGAGGCGCTGCACTCCCGCGTCACCCACAAGGCTGCCGTCCAGCGCGGCGGAACCACCCGGGAAGTGGACGTGACCGCCCTGGTGCCGGGCGACGTCGTGCACCTCTCCCTGGGCGCCATTATTCCGGCGGACCTCCGCCTCCTCACCACCAACAACCTGCACTGCGACGAAAGCATCCTCACGGGCGAGTCCCAGCCGGCGGCCAAGGACCCCGCACCGGTTCCGGGCGGTGCCTCCCTGGCGGACCTCGCCTCCTGCGTGTTCATGGGCACAGTGGTCCAGTCCGGCGGCTGCAGTGGCGTGGTGGTTGCCACCGGCGGCCGCGCGGAGTTCGGCCGCATCGCGCTGGGCCTGGGTGAACGGCAGCCGCAGACCGAGTTCCAGTTGGGCCTTAAGCGGTTCTCCTTCCTCCTGCTGCAGGTTGCCGTGGTCCTGACCTCGCTGATTTTCGTGGCCAACCTGCTGCTGGACCGCCCGCTGCTGGAATCGCTGCTGTTTTCCCTGGCCATCGCGGTGGGCATCACGCCCCAGCTGCTTCCCGCCGTCGTCAGCACCAGCCTGGCCACCGGCACCCGCCAGCTGGCAAAGCGGAAGGTGCTGGTCAAGCGGCTGGTGTGCATCGAGGACCTGGGGGACATGGACATTCTGGTCACGGACAAGACCGGCACCCTCACCGAAGGGAAGATCAGCTTCACGCACGCGCTTCCCGCCAGTGCTGGAACGTCTGACGCCGGCCTGCTCACTTTGGGCCTGCTGGCCACCGAGGCGGACTACGCCGGCGCCCGGGTTTCCTCCGCGGGCCAGAACCCGCTGGACGCGGCGCTGTGGGAGAGCCCAGGCGCAGCCGCGTTCCAGCCGGGGCGGTTCGAGCGCCTGGACCTGATCGGTTTCGACCACCAGCGCCGCCGCACCACAGTGCTGGTCCGTGAGGCGGACGGCCCCGCGCAGCTCGTGACCAAGGGCGCGCCGGAGGATGTGCTGGCCCTGTGCGGCCCCACGACGGCGGCCGTGCGGGCCATGCTGGATGAACAGTTCGACGCCGGCGCCCGGGTGGTGGCGGTGGCCACCCGACCTGCCGCGGGGCTGGCAAAGCTCACCCCGGCCGACGAAACCGGCCTCACCCTGGCCGGCTTCCTGGTGTTTCTGGACCGTCCCAAGGCCAACGCCCGCCAGTCGCTGGACCGGCTGGAGGCCCTGGGCATCTCAGTGAAGCTGGCCACCGGGGACAACGCCAAGGTGGCGGAGAAGGTTTGCGCGGACCTGGACGTCATTTCCGGCGGCACGCTTACGGGCGCCCAGGTGGAGGGGATGTCCGACGCCGACCTTGCCGCCGCCGCGCGCACGGCCACCATCTTCGCCCGCGTCTCGCCGGAGCAGAAGGCGCGCATCATCACCCTCCTGCGGCAAAGCGGCGGCGCGGTGGGCTTCATGGGAGACGGCGTCAACGATGCCCTGGCACTGCACAAGGCGGACATCGGCATTTCCGTCGACACCGCAACGGACGTTGCCAAGGACGCGGCCGACGTCGTCCTCCTGGACAAGGATCTGGGCGTCCTGGCGGACGGCGTCATGGAGGGCCGGCGGATCTTCGCCAACACCATCAAGTACGTGCTGATGGGCACGTCCAGTAACTTCGGCAACATGTTCAGCGCCGCCGTGGCCTCCGTGGTGCTGAGTTTCCTGCCCATGCTGCCCGGCCAGATCCTGCTGAACAACCTGCTCTACGACTCGGGCCAGCTGGCCATCCCCGGCGACCGCGTGGACAAGGAGCAGCTGCGCGCGCCCTCCCATTGGAACATCGCGTTCATCCGGCGGTTCATGCTGCTCTTTGGGCCCATCAGCTCGCTGTTCGACTTCGCCACGTTCGCCCTGATGTTGTTCGTCTTCGACGCAGCGCCGGGAGAGTTCCGGGCCGGTTGGTTCATCGAATCCATCGCCACCCAGACCCTAATCATTTTTGCCATCCGCACCCGGCGCGTTCCGTTCCTGCGCAGCCGGCCGTCCAACGGGCTGATCGCCGCGTCCCTGGGTGTGGTGGCCCTTGGTGTGTTCCTGCCGCTGTCACCCCTGGCGGGGGTTCTTGGCTTCGACCCGTTGCCGGTGCCGTTCTTCCTGGCCCTGCTGGGCATGGTGGTGGTGTACCTGGTGCTGGTGGAATTCGCCAAGCAGTGGTTCTTCTCCCGCGGCGCGCAGCAGCTGCCCGCCCCGCCGCCGCCCGTGCAGCGCCGGCGCGCCACCCACCACATCTCCCGGCGGGCGTTCCGGTTCAGCATTCCCGTCAGGGTGCCTCCGCTCAGGGCGCCCGCCACCGGGCGGAGAGTCCGGCGGAGGTGGCCCCTCCGTAATCTTTAGCCCATGCAGGGCTCTGGGTTGTTAGCATGGTGGAAGAGACGCTGGGGCTCGTCTTTATGTATTCGAAGGTGATGCAGTCCGCCGTGAATGCGTTCAGTTTGGAGCGTTTTTCATGTGGCGTGAACCCATCAGGCGGCGTACCCGGGAACTCCTGCGGGAATTCGTGGAGCGGGCGGATGATTTAGTACGGGCCCAGGAACACATCGAGGGCCTGCTCGGCGCGGTGGTCTCCATGACCGAGGACCTGAGCCTGGAAGCAGTTCTGGACCGCTTGGTCCAGTCTGCATGCGAACTTGTGGGGGCCCGCTACGGGGCCCTGGGCGTCATTGGAGACGATCAGCAGCTCAGCCACTTCATCACGGTGGGTATTGATGAAGACGGCGCACGGGTGATCGGCGATCTGCCCACAGGTCACGGCGTGCTTGGCGAGCTGATCCGCGAACCCAAACCGCTGCGGCTCCATGACCTGGGCGAACATCCCATCGCGGTGGGCTTTCCTCCCAACCACCCGCCCATGGGCACCTTCCTGGGCGTCCCGGTGCGGGTGCGGAACGAGGTCTTTGGAAACCTGTACCTGACGGAAAAGAACAGCGGCCAGGAATTCACCGGGGAGGACGAAGACCTGGCTGTTGCCCTGGCCGCCGCCGCCGGTGTGGCCATCCAAAACGCGAAACTGTTCGATGACAGCAGGCGCCGCCAGCGGTGGCTTGAAGCGGGAATGGAAGTCAGCGACCGACTCAAGGACCAGCCGCGGTCCGATACCGAGAACCTGGACATGATCGCGGAGCGGGCGCTGAATGCCTCCTCCTCGGTGCTGGGGGTGATCGCTTCGGTCGGTCCGGATGGAACCATCAAGTGCCGCACCTCGGTGGGCGCCCAGTCAGTCCCGGGCGGACAGGACCTGCCCGCGGCCGCCGTCCTGTCCGAAGTGCTGGAGTCAGGTGAGTCCAAGGCCTTGGGCGATCCGCTCCAGGTGTTCGATCCGGCGTCGGCAGAGAAGCTCGGGCCGGTGCTGGTGGCCGCCCTGGGCAGCAACAGTGACGGTCACCGGGACAGCGTGTTGATCCTGGCCAGGGGGCCTGGGGGAGCCCGGTACGCGGATGTTGATGTTGAACAAAGCGCGGTGTTCGCGTCACGCATCGGCCTGACGCTGGACCTTCTCAAGGCAAACCAACTGCGTGAAGAGCATGCGTTGTTCATTGACCGGGAACGCATTGCCGCGGACCTGCACGACCTGGTGATCCAACGGCTCTTTGCAGCAGGGCTGAGCATCCAGGGCCTGCGCCGCTACACCTCCGACCCGGCTGCGCATGAGCGCCGCATCGCCGGTATCACCGCGGAGCTGGACGACTGCATCCACCAGCTTCGTGACACCATCTACTCCCTGCAGGCACGGGAGTCAGACAAGGAACTCCTCAGCGGCCGGGTGCTGCGCGCAGTCCAGGAAGCCGCCAACGCTGCCGGCTTCCTCCCCAGGATCCAGCTCTCGGGGCCGGTTGATGACGTTGTGGGCGATGACGTTGCAGAACAGCTCCTGCGCGTACTTCATGAAAGTGTCAGCAACGCGGTGCGGCACTCGGGGTCGGAGGACATCTCCATCCTGCTTGCCGCTCAGGAGGATGAAGTGGTCCTCACAGTGCGCGACCACGGCCGCGGCTTCAAGGATCCCGAACGGGTCAGCGGATTGAACAATATGAAAAGGCGCGCTGAGCGTTTGGGCGGCAGTTTCGTCATCGACAGCGCACCCGGAGAGGGCACCAGCGTGACGTGGACGGCGCCGGCCGCCGGGTGAGGGCCGGCCGTGCAGTGCGCCACGGCGGCGTATGGCATGGCGTTCGGGAGGCGAGGTGTCAGTGTGTTAGATCCCACGCGGCATGAGATCCCACGCGCGGGGAATTGGCGCCGGGATCAGCTGGCCGCGCCGCCTGAAACCCAGCTTCTGGAGTACCGACGACACATGGCCGGCGACGGTGGCATCGGGCAGCATCAAGTCCTGCCCGATCTGCCGGTTTGTCAGTCCCCGGGCCATGAGGGCAAGTACGTTCCGCTCCGTTTCCGTCATGCCTGTCAGCCAGGGAGCGGATGCCGTGGCGTAAAGGCTTTCGGCCACCCGTTCCCTGACAGCCGGCCGGATAACCGGGGTGCCTGCGGCAGTGCCGCGGATGCTGTTGACCAGGGCGTCGTGGTCGCCGATCCGCTTGAGGACATACCCTGACGCGCCCGCCAGGACCGTTGCGCGAACAGCATGCTGTTCATCCCAGCTGGTGAGGATCAGGCATTTCACCCCGGGGGCGGCGGAGCGGAGGTCACGGCAAACCTCAATGCCCGTGCCGTCCGGAAGCCTGTCGTCCAGGACCGCGATGTCCGGCTGCAGGATGTGGATGAGCCGGATGGCCTCTGCTGCTGATCCGCTGTCGCCGACCACTTCGAAGCCGAGATGTTCGAGCATGTCGCCAAGTCCCTGCCGGACCATCCTGTGGTCATTCAGGATGAAAACCCGAATTGGCGCAGGGGACTGGGCATGCTCATGGGGTGCTGCTGGTGTATCCATCAAGACGCTCTCGTAGGACCGATGTCCTCCCCGGCTGCACTCTTCGCGCAACCGCCCCTCCGAAAGGAACGTCAGTGAGCCATCCGGCACTCACGGCCACTCGATTCCAAGCGCCGTGCCGGCCGAAGCGGGAAGATCCCGCGTAATGCCGCAAACCGAACACGTGGTGCTGTGGTCCGGTCCCTTCACCCACTGGTGGGACTCTTCCAGCCGGTACTCATACCGCCCGCCAAGCTCCTGCAGCCGGTTCAGCGCCACGCTGGCAGTTTCCCACGAACTCCAGCGGCCGACCACCCCGCCTTTGTCCTTCGAGATGACATTGCACCCGCCGTCCCCCAGCTCGTGATCCCTGTCCTGCCAGCCCGGCGGCTCATCACCGCCGTGTACTGCCTTGTACTCATCGGCTGTGGCCATGGTCGTCATCTCCCCGCCCGTTCAGGCAGCCTTCTGCTGCGGGCCGGTGAGGAAGAGCTCCAGGGACTGAAGGGTGACGACGGCGTCGTGGAAGGCCGGATTGCGGTGCGGGTGCAGGCGGTGCAGCAGCCCGCCGTTGTACTGGAGGCGGCGCCGGGCGGTGCTGACCGTGCGGAAGGCGTAGCCCAGGTCACCCGGATGCCGGGGCAGGGCCTGGGTCATGCACTGGATCGAGGCCAGCGCGACTGCCAGGACGTTGGCATCCATCTGCTGCCCGGCGGCCCGGTGCCGGCGGAGCTGGGACGCGAACCCGTCCCAAATGTCCCGGGCCGCCGACCGCGCCACCTCGGTCCGTGCCTGGTCGGCAGGCATTCCGCCCTCCATGAGTTCCTTCTGGAGGCAGCCAAACCGGTTCGCAAGCTCTTCGACTTTTTTCGCTGTTTCATCCGTTTCACCCGCGGCTGACGGTGTCGGGGTGAAGTTGGAAGGATGAAGCAGCATCGCCCTTCGGCGCGCCGCTTCCGCCTGCGATACTTGGGCGGGGCGAAGCGTGAGGATATCAGCGGACATGCCGGTCCTTTCAAAATCCAGCCAGTCTGCAGGGTGCGCCTGCACGCCGGCGGCATCCTTGACGGTGCCTCCGGCGCAATGTCACTGGGTTCATGGGGAATGCCGCTCCGGCCTCGCAATGTGAGGACCCGGACGGCGCCTTTAACAGAATGCCAAGCGCCCCGGGGCCGGCTATAGGGCTGAAAGTCCTGTCCTCGAACCAGGCCCTGCGTAGCCTATGGAGAGGCGGGGGCTTTGGGCCCTGTTTCCGGTCCGGACCCCCGTCCTAGCCTGAACAGGAGAGCGCGGCGTACGGCCGCGTGCCGGACCCGGGAGGCACAGGGTGAAATCGGCAAACGCTAGCATCACCGCAGGCATCGTCCTCATTGCGTTGGGCGTGCTGTTGCTGCTGGACAGACTTGGCGTCATGGATACTGCGGCCTTCGTGGCGCCGCTGATCTTCGCGGCCGTCGGGGTTTTGTTCCTGTCCCTTTATGTCCGGCGCCGGGAGAACTGGTGGGCGGCCATCCCCGGGTCCGTGTTCCTGGGCCTGGCGGCAGTCATCACTACCACGCAGCTCACGGGCGGCGCCTGGGGGGCAGCCTTCCTGTTCCTCTTCATGGGCGCTGGATTTGCCGCTGTCTACCTGCGGGAGCCGGGTAACTGGTGGGCCCTGATCCCGTCCGGTGTCATGTTCACCCTGACGGTCATCGTCGCCCTCCCGCCGGAGCTTCAGGGCACGCCCACCGCTGCCATCCTCTTCCTGGGCCTGGCGGCCACCTTTGGGGTGCTATCCCTGATCCCCGTCCGCATCGATGAGGCCAGCGACCACACGGAACGGATGAAGTGGCCCTTAATCCCGGCCGCGATCCTGACCGTGATGGGACTGATCTTCGTTCTCCAGGCCACGGCCCTCCTGATCCCGGCGGACTTCGCCTTCCCGGCCGTGATGATCGTCGCTGGCGCGGCCCTGGTGGTGTACGCCTACCTCGCCCACCGCGACGGGCGGCAAAAGACGCACGGGCCCGGACCCCGGGCAGGCTAGCCCTCACCTCCCGCGAAGTGGCAGATAACGGCAATGCCCGGCGGAGGTATTGCCGTTAAGTGCCAGTTCGCGGCCCAGATGGAGCGAGCAGCGTCGCCCACAAGTGCCAGAGCATGCCGGCGAGCGTGGCCAGGAACGCCGCAAACGCCAGCCACAGTTCGGCCCGGCCAATCGCGGCCACCAGCGGCAGCCCGTCGGCGCGGCCAAGGTAGATCCCGGCCACGGCATACATGCCAAGCGGAAATATGACGCTCCACAGGCCCGGCTCGTAGGACAGCGGCACCCGGTGGACCACGTGCCGCCACCAGCCGGCGGCGAGCAGCACGGGGAAGAGCCATGAGGCGAAGGACCAGAACACCACGGAGGCTCCGGCCACCAGCCCGCGGGTTGCATCCACCATCGGTGCGCCGGCCATCTCAACGATCCGGGCCCCCGCCAGGACGCTGATGGCCATGGCGCCCATGGCAACGAAGTACTGTGGGCGCAGGTCCTGCGGCCGGATGGGGTAGGTCATCAGCCGGAGTGAGACGAAGATTCCCACTGCGGCATACAGGATGAGCCCCACCGACCAGGCCACGACGGCGACGAGTGCCAGGGCGGCGCGCCAGTCCGGTGCGGCGAGGGGCTCGATCGAGGCCGCAGCTACTGCCACGGACTGGCTGGCAACGCACCAGATGAACCACGAGCCGTTGGCATCCTTGACCACCGGCCGCTCGGACCTGCCCAGCACTGCCGTCCATGGCACGACGTAGCCGAGCACCACCCAGGCGAGCACCGCAACCGCCAGGAGTGCCGCCGTCGTGCCTTGCCACCCGGCCATCCCAAGGCGGGTGCCCAGCACGTTGGTTCCGGCGATGAACGTGAAGAAACCGAAGGCCCGGGCGGGATCCAGGAAGTCGCCCCGGATGTCGGCGGCGAATCTGGCCAGGCGGAGCAGGCTGAGCCCAAGGATCACCAGGTAGGAGAGCGCACACACCACCAGCAGGGCCAGCGACAGTGCATGGAATCCTTCCAGCTCAAGCCCCACGGAGATGATGCCGCTGGCCATGGTGATGGCGAAGTAGCCAGGGGTGAGCGTCCGCACCGCCTCCAGGGCCCGTGAGCCGAAGGAATGCCGGGCGTGGCTGGCGGTGTCCATGGACCAAGCTTAGGACCGGCACTCCGAACCACCGCCGCGAGATGGCACTTCCCGGCAGTTCGCCGGTGGGGCATTGCCCTCACATGCCCTCTCGCGAGCGGGCCCTCAGCGGGCCTGTGCCTCCGCTGTCGCCTTGATGCTGGCCAGGAGCTCGGTCTGGCTGCGCTCGGAGATTTTCATGACCAGCGCGTCAACCGCGGCCTCTGCCATGTTCCGGGGTACGACGTCCGAGCGCATGCTCAGCCTGGTCCAGCCGTTCGCCGGTGCCACTTCCACCGTGAACACCGGGCCAAGGGCCGCCTTGGAGGTGAAGCGCTCATTTCGGGTGAACTCGGTGTACTCGTGCGTTGTCTTCAGCGGGATCCCCAGGACTTTCCACGCGGCCTGAAAGGTGGTGCCCACACCTTCGGGGGTGGTCTTCAACTCCGAGATCTGCACGTCCGGGCCCAGCCAGACGCGGGGATCCCTGACCAGGTCGAAGACCTGCGGCAGCGGGGCGTCGATGGTGACGGAGCCGGACCATGTCAGGTTCTGCGTAAACTTCGCTTCGCTTTCGGGTGACGCCTTCATCCCGGCCTCCACCAGGCTCTTGACGTTGGCAACCATGCCTTGGATATCCGTTTCCGCCCACCGTGCGAACAGGGCCTGAGCGGGTACCCGGACCAGGGGTGCGGGGATGTCCAGGGTTTCCTCGACGGTCAACTCGGTCCCGGCCTCCACCGGCTCCAGCGTGAAGGTGAGCGTGGGCCCTACCGATGTGCCGGAAACAATGCGCTTGTTGGGAACCACTTCCCGGTACTGGTGGGTCACGTGCATGGGAATGCCCCATGTCTTGGCGACCAGCGCGCGGAGGTGCCTTCGCCCCCGGGTTTGAGGTCCAGTTGGGTGACGTCGCTGTCCCCGGGGAAAGCCTTCATCCAGTTCGTAGGGTCACTGAGAAATGAGAACACCCTGTCCACCGGGGCGTTGATCCTGGTGCTCCGAATAACGTTCCTGGTCATGTCCTGTCTCCTTTTCCGGCAGGAGCCTGGGTCCTGCCCTGCCTTCCAGTCCAGTCCCGGGGGCAGGTGCGGAAAAAGAGGAGAAGGTCCTTGCGCGGGTAATGCCACCCGGTAGCAGGATCACGCGGAATGGCGTCACGGCAGGACCTTGCGCCCCCTGGGCTCCTTGGGCTCTTTTGGCGGCAGGGACGCGACGTAGGCCAGTGCCTTCTCAGCCCATGCCCGCGCCCGGGTCTCGTCGCCGTCGCCCTCTTCATTCCACACTTCCGGCAGCCCGGTGTACCCGCCCATCGGCCGGTCCGCAGGGCCGAACGGCACGGTCCGCTCAGAGGACTCCAGCAGCTCCTTGTCCTCCCGGGAGAGCTTGACCCCGATGGTGGCGCCGAACAGCCCGGCGAACATGTTGCCGTTGACGAACGCCCCCAGGTTGCCGAACATCGGCTTCACCACCACGCCCGGGTGGTCGGGGACCACGCGCCGGAACCGCTCTTTCTCTTCCTCTGTTGCCTTGGGCATTTCCATGGCTTCACCTTCCGGTGGCAGGGGTCTGTTCCGCAGGATCTCGATGCAGGATATGCCTGTTTGCCGGCGGGGGATAGGGTCGGCCGGTGCCAGGGCGCAGTCGGTAATTGATCGGCCTTTGAGCAGGTCAAACTTCCCCAGCGAGTGCTATACCTGACCGTAGGCAACTAAATCTTTTGGCTGCCTGCGCAGGGCGGATTGGCTAGGATCCGGGACGTCCCCGGGGGGCTGGAGGCAAGAGTGCTGAACACGCCGGCCCGGGCCCCGGCCGCAGACATTCCGGTCCGGCGCGGCGAAAAGCCTGGGCTCCTGGCCCTCGCCGCGCTCGCCGTCCTCAGCCTCGCTTTCGTCGCCGGCTGCAGCGGCGGCACCAGCCAGACGGTCTCCGGCGCAGTGAAGGACAGCTCCTCCGCCGTTGCCACCGCCGGGATCGCCCTGCGGCAGGACATGGACGGCAAACTGACCCGCGCAGCAGCATCGACCACCCTTGACGATGAGCTCAAGGAGATCCAGACCAGCCGGAGCGCAATCCTGAAGCTCTCCCCGGCCACCCAGGGAGACCGCGAAACGCAGAAGCAGGCATTGGAGGTGCTGGACAAGTGCGCGGCGGGGTTCGCCACCGCCCGCGCCGCATTGGCAGCAAACGACGGCGGCACCCCCTCCCTCCCCGACGGTGACAAGGCGCTTGCGGACGCGCAGGACGCCCTCAAGCAGCTCGAAGGCAAGGTGGGGGACAAGTGAAACGGCTGCTCGGCGTCGCGCTCGGGATCCTGACCGCCATTGGCGGGTTCGTGGACATCGGGGACCTGGTGACCAACGCCGTCGTCGGTTCCCGCTTTGGCCTGTCCCTGGTGTGGGTGGTGGCTGTGGGCGTCGTGGGAATCATCCTGTTCGCGAACATGTCCGGCAGGGTTGCAGCGGTGTCAGGCCGGGCCACCTTCGAGGTGATCCGCGAGCGGCTGGGGCCACGGGCCGGGCTGGCCAATCTCTCGGCGTCGTTCCTGATCAACCTGATGACCGTCACCGCGGAGATCGGCGGCGTGGCCCTGGCCCTGCAGCTGGCCAGCAGCGTCTACTACCTGCTGTGGATTCCCGTGGCCGCCGTGGCGGTGTGGCTGGTGATCTGGCGGGTCCGGTTCTCCATCATGGAAAACGTCACAGGCCTGCTGGGGCTGACCCTGATGGTGTTCGCGGTGGCACTGTTCCTGCTCAAGCCCGACTGGGCGTCCCTTGCCGGGCAGCTGGCGCCGGCCGTGCCGCAGCAGGAAACGGTGTGGACGTACAGCTACTACGCCATCGCCCTCTTCGGTGCGGCCATGACCCCGTACGAGGTCTTTTTCTTCTCCTCCGGTGCCGTGGAGGAAGGATGGACGGTTAAGGATCTGATGCAGGAGCGGATCAACGTCCTGGTGGGGTTCCCGCTGGGTGGTTTGCTGTCCGTGGCCATCGCCGCGTGCGCCACTGTGGTCCTCCTTCCGGCCGGCATCTCGGTGACGTCGCTGTCCCAGGTCATCCTGCCCGTCGCCGAAGGGGCCGGGAAGCTTGGACTGGCGTTCGTCCTGGTGGGGATCGTCGCGGCAACCTTCGGTGCCGCCCTGGAAACCACCCTTTCCAGTGGGTACACACTGGCGCAGTTCTTCGGCTGGTCCTGGGGCAAGTTCCGCCGCCCGGCCGAGGCCGCCCGCTTCCACCTGGCCATGATTGTGTGCCTGCTGGTGGGGATGGCCGTGCTGGCCACCGGCGTGGACCCCGTGCTGGTGACCGAATACTCGGTGGTGTTCTCCGCGATTGCCCTGCCCCTGACGTACCTGCCCATCCTCATCGTGGCCAATGACCCCCAGTACATGCACGAGCATGTGAACGGGCGGGTGGTGAACGCGCTGGGCATGGTCTACCTGGTGATTATCCTGGTCGCCTCCATTGCCGCCATTCCCCTCATGATCGCCACAGGAGCCGGCTCATGACATCCACTCCCGGCCCGCTGACTCCCGCCCCCCAGGTCGCCGGGCGCATCCTGGATGCCCAGCTGCACCTCATGGACCGGCAGGTGCTGGACTACGACGGCGTCCCGGTCACCACCGTCGATGACCTCGAGGTGAGCGGGCCTGCTTTGGACGAGGACATCCCGGCGGGGACCCCGGCGCCGGTCATCACTGCGCTGCTGACGGGGTCGGTGCTGGGGACGCGCATCTTTGGCGGCAGGCCGCCGTCGTCCCGCCTGGTCCGCATCCCGTGGAAGGACGTGGCTGAAGTCGGCGTGGTGGTGCGGCTTGGCGTCAAGGGTGAGCCGCTGGACGCCAGCTGGGTGGAACGGTGGGTGCGGGACAAGATCATCGCGCGCATCCCGGGAGGCCGCCATGATCCTCGGTGACCTGCTGGGCACGCCCGTCCTGGACGCCGACGGCGGGCGGCTGGGCCGGGTGGCCGACGTCCGGTTCGTGCTGGACGGGACGCCGCACCAGCTGATGGCCGAACCGCGGCTGCTGGGGCTGGTGGTCGGCCCGCACAGCGCGGCTTCCTTCCTGGGGTACGAACGCAACGGCCTCACCCAGCCGCGCACCATTGCCCGGATCCTTCGGTGGCGGCACCGCGGATCGTTCCTGGTGCTGTGGGAGGACATCGCCATGGTGGGCGCCCGCTCCGTCCGCCTCCGTCCGGGGTTCACCCGTTACAGCACTGCCCTGGAGGGCGGCGAGCAGGCGTAATCCGGGCCTGAACAGGGGAGCGATTAGGTATGGGCCCAAATTCCTGTAGTGTTGAACCTGTTGTTGTGTTTATGCAGTTGGTAGTTCAGGCAGTACGCGCGGTCGAAAGTCCGTGTTCTTCTGAAGTAGCGGTTTTTGAACACCCCACGCCGGAGGGCCCGAAAGTCGGGACTTTCCCTCCACCTTCACGAAGGACAAAATAAATGGCTACTGGTACCGTCAAATGGTTTAACGCTGAAAAGGGCTTCGGCTTCATCTCCCCGGACGACTCCTCGCAGGACGTGTTCGCGCACTACTCCGCGATCAACTCCTCCGGCTTCCGCTCCCTCGAAGAGAACCAGAAGGTTTCCTTCGACACCGAGCAGGGCCCCAAGGGTCCCCAGGCCACCAACATCCAGGCTCTCTAATTTCCTAGGGATCCGGGACCGTTAGGTTTCCGAGCAGGGCTTGCCGTTCATCGGCAGGCCCTGCTTTTTGTTAACCCACGTGTGGCAGTTCTGCCCGGTCCAGTACTGCCTGACCGGCCCGTGACCGCATAAGCGGCGCTGGGCAACAACGGTTGTGCGGTCGACGGCCGCTTATGGCAAGGCGGTGCCCCTTTCGACGCTCTCGACATAATTCAGTTGAAGGAGCAATCTTGTAAGTGCGTACGTTTGCAGCGTGCCAAACCCACGCCCGCGGCGTCCGGAGAAAAATCCAACCTGCGCGGCACCAGTTGGGGTGGTGCATGTCCGGCACGAAAGTCGGCCGGCACCGGCTGCCCGCGCTCCCCGGCGTTGGCACCCGGCACCTTCACTTCACAATCAGTGGCCGGTTCGGCCAGTCATGCGATGGATTGGATCGGCTGCACTTGCACATCGGCCTTTGGCTGATTGCCGTTCAAGAGAGCGTCGCTATGAAGCACATTCGGGGAAACAATCCGAGATTCAAGAAACTGGCGTTTATTGTCGCGTTCGCCGTTGCCCTGCTGGCATCGATGGCTGCCGCAGGCCCGGCGTCTGCCAGCGGATGGGGGCACAGAACCTGGGAGGTCCTGGTGGGCTCTGAGTCCCATGACCAGGAGATCCAGGGCATGGCTTTCCTTCCCTCCGAGATCTTCATCAATGAGGGGGACACCATCAAATGGGAGGCTAACGCCGCAGAAATCCACACGGTGACATTCCTTGCGTCGGGACAGCCGCTGGAACCATTTAACCCGTTCGACGAAAATGAGCTGCTGAAGCGCGGAGGCGACAGCTACGACGGGCATTCCTACTACAACTCCGGCATCCTGGCCAATGTGGACGTGCCCGGCTTCCCTGACGCCACCAGCTACAGCTTGGCGTTCCCGCGTGAAGGCGACTTCACCTACTACTGCCTGGTCCACGGCGACGTGATGAAGGGGACCGTCCACGTCCGTGAACAGGGCACGGAGTACCCGTACAGCCAGGCTGACTACAACCGCTCTTCACGGGCGGAGGCGCGGTCCATCCTCCGGGACGGACACGAACTCGACCAGGAGCTGGCGGACCAAGCCAGCAACCATCGCGTGCTGGCAGGCAGTGACGACGGCGTGGCCATGGTCATGCGCTTTGTTCGGCCCATCGTGACGGTGCACGTTGGCGATACGGTCGTGTTCGCCAATACAGGAATGGGAGCTCCCCATACCGTGACCTTTGGCACTGAACCGGCGAATGTTTTTGCGCCTTCAGGAACCCCGGCGAATTTCACGGGTGGGGACCTGAACTCCGGGATCATCCCGCCCGGTGGTGAATTCACCGTGAAGTTCCAGGCGAAGGGCACCTTTAAGTACATCTGCGCACTCCATGACTACATGGGCATGGTGGGCAAGGTGAAAGTCGTCGACTGACGCCTGGTATTACTGCGGCCCGCCCGGGCGGTTGTCCTGGGCGGGCCATTTTTTGTTTAGCCAGGGATTTGTTTGGCCAGGGAGTAGTGGCGCGTCAGCGCAGCCCCATCGCCTCGCGGACCTCGTCGAGGATGTGGTGCATGGCCTGTTCCGCCGCCGCAGTGTCCCCGCCTGCCACGGCCGCGGCAACATCCTCGTGGGCCTTCAGTGCTTCGCTCCGTGGCTTGAACGGCATGAGGCCCTGCTTGGTACGGCTGGTCAGTACCTCGGCCACCATGCCCTCGAGCGCGCGGAACATCTCGTTGCCACAGCTGCGCAGCAGCAGTTGATGGAAGGCGATGTCGGCGGCCAGGAAGGACTGCAGGTCGCCAGCTTCACCCAGCCGGCGGAGGTCGGCCGCCAGTGATACCAGCTGGGCGCGCTCGGCCGCGCTGGCCCGGCGCGCCGCTCCGGCGGCGGCGATGGGTTCGACGGCGATGCGCAGCTCGGTCAGGCTGCTGTACTGCAGGTCCCGCCGGTCCGAAGCCAGGCGCCAGCGGACCAGCTTGGGATCGAACACATTCCACAGCGACGGCTCCTGCACCACGATGCCCACGCGCCGCCGCGAGTAGACCAGGTTTATCGATTCCAGAACCTTCATCGTGTCCCGTGCAACAGTCCGGGAGATCCCGTACTCCTGCTGCAGCCCCTCAAGGGTAAGCCGGCTGCCGGGGGCAAGGTCCCCGGAGGCGATGGCCACACCGACTGCCTCGATAACCCGGCCCTGCGCGGCAGGCACGGGCCCGCCGTCGTGCATCCCATCGCCGTCCTGGATTGTCGCCGTCGACATTCTTCCCCGCTCTCGTCACGCGCCACTGCGCCCTCCAAGAGTACCCGCCGAAGGAGTAAAGGTATGACTTGTGACACGAATAGATACTATCTATTGGAAGAAAAGGTGATACCTTATCGCTTGGCCTTGTTCAAAGCAGGCCAGCAGCGAGCTTCTTCGAAAGCCAAAGACGTCTTCTCCGGAGGTATGACATGCAGTATCCAGCCACGCATCTTGTGGTCATGGGCGTTGCCGGATCCGGCAAATCCACCCTGGCGGCAGCGCTGTCCCAGCAGTTGGGCTGGGCCTGCGCCGAAGCGGACGAGTTCCACCCGGAATCGAACATCGCCAAAATGACGCAGGGCATTCCCCTCCAGGACGAGGACCGCTGGCCCTGGCTGCAGGAGATCCGCGACTGGATGTCCGCCCAGGCTGCCGCCGGCACGAGCACGGTCCTCACTTGCTCCGCCCTCAAACGGAGCTACCGGCACCTGCTGTCCCAGGCCGAAGGCCGCGTTGTCTTCCTCCACCTCGACGGCGGTGCCGACCTGATCAGCCAGCGCATGCAGGGCAGGGAAGGGCACTTCATGCCGCCCACGCTCCTGCCCAGCCAGCTGGCCACCCTTGAGCCGCTCACCCAGGAAGAGCTCGAGTCAGGCAGCCTCCGCCTCGACATCGCACGCTCACCCGAAGAGCTGGTCGCCGCCGTCGTCAACGCCCTCAATCTCCCTTCCGGCCAGGCGCCCCAGGCGTCCTGACCCCCCCCAATCCCCAACCCTGTTTCAAAGGAGAACCATGACCATCGAAGGATGGACCCAGACGCTGGGCGCAGGTCCGCTGCTGCTCATCGCCGCGGCAGCGATTCTTGTGCTGCTGTTCCTGATCATCCGGCTGCGGATGCACGCCCTGATCGCCCTGATCCTCATCAGCCTCGCCACGGCCTTCGCCACCGGGATCCCCGCCAACAAGGTGGTCCCGGTGCTGGTGGACGGCTTCGGCACCACCCTGGGGACGGTGGCGCTGCTGGTGGGCCTGGGCGCGATGCTCGGCCGGATCGTGGAGACCAGCGGCGGTGCCAAGGTCCTGGCGGATTACCTTATTGGCGTCTTCGGCGAAAAGCGTGCACCGTTCGCACTGGGCCTGGCCTCGCTGATCTTCGGCTTCCCCATCTTCTTCGACGCCGGCCTGGTGGTCATGCTGCCCGTGGTCTTCGCCGTCGCCCACCGCCTGGGCGGGGGAGTGCTGCGGTACGGCCTGCCCGCCGCCGGCGCCTTCTCGGTGATGCACATCTTCCTGCCGCCGCATCCGGGCCCGGTCTCCGCCGCTGCCTTCTTCGACGCCAACATCGGCCTGGTCCTCATCGCCGGCCTCATCACCGCCATCCCCACCTGGTACGTCACCGCCTATCTCTACGGCCTGTACACCGGCAGGAAGCTGGTCCTTCCGGTCCCTGAGATCCTGGGCCACGCCAGTGCCGAGGCCGAGGCCCACCCGCCGAAGTTCCGCACCATCATCGGCCTGCTGCTCCTGCCGCTGGTGCTGATCTTCCTCAACACCGGCCTGAACACCCTTGCTTCCTCCGGTGTCCTGGACGAGTCCGTCAAGAAGCAACAGTGGTTCCAGGTCCTGCGGACCCTTGGCGAGACCCCGGTGGCGCTGCTGATCGCAGTGCTCGCTGCGCTGGTGGTGCTGGGCACGCGCCGCGGACGCGACACCGCCAGCATGGAGAAGCTGCTCGAATCCTCTTTGGGCCCGGTCTGCTCCGTCATCCTGATCACCGGCGCCGGCGGCATGTTCGGCGGCGTCCTGCGCACCTCGGGCATCGGCAAGGCCCTGGCGGACGTGCTGGGCAACGTGGGCATCCCGCTGATCCTGGCCGGCTTCCTGATCTCCGCCATCCTGCGCATCGCCCAGGGCTCGGCAACCGTCGCACTGACCACCACTGCCGGCCTGATTGCCCCGGCGGTTGCTGCCGGTGGCCTGAACGGAATGCAGGTCGCCGCCATGGTCATCGCCGTGGCCGCCGGCTCCGTGGTGGTGTCCCACGTCAACGACTCCGGCTTCTGGCTGGTGGGCCGCTTCTTCGGCATGGACGTCAAGACCACCCTGAAGACCTGGACCGTGATGGAAACCCTGATCGGCGTGATGGGCTTCGCGGTTGCCGCAGTCATCTTCCTGGTGGCCGGCGCGGCGGGCTGACCCCGACAAAGCAAAGCGACGGCGGGGCGGCTGGTGGGAACACCGGCCGCCCCGCCGTCGTTATGCCCGTTGGTGCGCCACGCCGGTGCGCCGCACGCCGACCAAAGGACACCCCTTGACTCCTCGCACCATCGTGATCACCGGCGCCAGCGACGGCATCGGAGCGGCAGCCGCACGGACGCTGGCCAAGGCAGGGGAACAAGTGGTCGTCGTGGGCCGTTCCGCAGAGAAGACCCGGGCCCTGGCCGGAGACATCGGCGCGGACCATTACCTGGCCGACTTTTCCGACCTCGCACAGGTGCGCGACCTCGCGGAGAAGCTGAAGGCCAACTACCCGCGCATCGACGTCCTGGCCAACAACGCCGGCGGCATCATGGGCAAGCGGACCCTCACCGTGGACGGCAACGAGTCCACGTTCCAGGTCAACCACCTGGCGCCGTTCCTGCTCACCAGCCTCCTCATGGACACGCTCACTGCCAGCAACGCGAAGGTGATCAACACCTCCAGCGCCGCCAACAACTTCGGTAAGCTGGACCTCTTCGACCTCACGGCCGAACACGGCTACAGCACCAACCGGGCCTACGGCACCGGCAAGCTGGCCAACATCCTGTTCACCTCCGAGCTGCACCGCCGCTTCCACGAAGAGGGGATAACGACGGCGGCGTTCCACCCCGGCGTGGTCCGCACCAACTTCGCGGCGGAGTCTTCAAGCCCCTTCCGGCACGTGTACACCACGCTCCTGAACCGCTTCATGCTCAGCCCTGACCAGGGTGCCGACACGATGCTGTGGCTCATCAACGGCACCGCCGGAACCGACTGGATCTCCGGCGCCTACTACGCCAAGCGTGCCCTGGCCAAGGCCAACCCCCAGGCGTACGACGCCGTGCTGGCGCGCGGGCTGTGGGAGAAGAGCGAGGAACTGGTCAAGGCGTTCGCCTGAGCAGGCTTTTATTCGCAGCCCACACCGTCGTGGTCCCTGTCCAGCCCGTAGATATCCTGGCCGATGACCTGGACCGGACCGCGGACGTAGGCTGGTCCGTTGCCGCCTCCGCCGGCGCAGTCCACGTCCGAGGCAATGGGGACGCAACCTGAATAGTTCGGGTCGCAGCCCGGATTGGTCCCCGGAACGGCTGGTGCCACGGGAGCCGGAGGGGTGGCGGCCTTCGCAGCCGCCTCCGCGGCTGCCTTTGCTGCCGCCTCCTGGGCCGCCTTCGCCTCGGCGGCCTGCTGGGCTGCTGCAGCTGCGGCGTCGGCAGCGGCCTTGTCCGCCGCGGCTTTATCAGCGGCAGCTTTGTCGGCGGCCGCTTTGTCTGCCGCGGCCTTCTCCGCTGCGGCCTTCTTCGCCGCCTCCGCAGCGGCGATTTTGTCGGTGATGCGCTTCGACTCCTCGGCCTCAAGCCACACGAGCACGCCGGTCTCGTCCCTTGTGCACACATAGCTGGTGCTTGCACTGACCTGCTGGGCATTGACAGCCGTGCACGGTGTATTGGCAACGGGGGTATGGGTGGGTGTTGCCGTGGGAGTTGCGGAGGCAGCGTCGCTGGCCGGCCCGGCAGCGGAGGTCAGCGAGGCCTGGGGTGCGCCGCAGCCAGCCAGGAGAAGCACGACGGCGGCAGCAGCCCCGGCGCCCAGCGCCTTGTTGGGGACCTTCCGCAGCGAGGAGCCGGCTACGAATCGGTGTGGGTGACGGCGGGAATATGGCAGGGAAAAGTTGTGGAAGCCGGGCATAGTTGTCCCCCAAATGCGTGTGCTGGATGCGTTGGCACGGCCAGCGTAGCCTCGTCCGCCGGGGGAGAACGGGTTAAGCGCAAATCTTGATTTATTCCTTGGGGAACCCTAGGGAGGGACGTCAAGGTCACTTGCCGTCCTGCGACCCGCCGCGCGCCCCGTCATGCCTCGGGTTCGGGACAGACCCGCGGCTCTTGCCGTTGGGGCTGTAGGGGTCCATCCGCCGCGGAGGGAGCTCTTTGATGAGCTCGTTGACCGCGTGTGACACGAGGTCCCGTTCGTGGGTCGGCAGTTCGAGTGAACCATTCAGGTAGGCGTCAATCTCGTACTCACCGGCGGCACCGGTGAAGCTGAAGTAGCGCATCCACACGGCACTGAGCGTAATCCCGGCTTCTTCCATTGCTTCCCGCGTCGCCTGCGCCTGTTCCAGGGGCTGAGCGAATTCGTCCACAAAAGGCTCCTACCCGTCGGCCAGCCCGTTAACGATGCCGCGTGCTACCTCCTGCAACGGCTTGCCCTCTTCGCGGGACGAAGCCAGCATCACGTCCAGGGCTGCGCGGGAGCCCAGGTGCATCCGTTCGATCAGGATTCCCTGTGCTTGGGAGATCATGTCCCTGTTCGCCAGGGCCTCGCCGAGCTGCAAACCCAGCCGCTGCGTTGCTTCACGGTCACGCACATTTCCGAGCAGGACGGCGGCCGGGTTTGCGAGCCGTTCGATCAGGAAAACCGAATGGTCGTCGAACACCAGCGGCGACGGCGAATACACCTTGATGGCGCCGATGCGCCTTCCCTCTGTCGTCAGCGGGACGCTGAGGACCGACCGCAGCGGGAGGTCCGCGATGGCTGCTATCCATTTGGGCCAGCGGGTCTCCTGCCTGGTGTCCTGGATGATGATGGCGCGCTGTTCGGCCCATGCACTCAGGCACGGACCCTGGCCCAGCTCGTACTGCAGCCTGTCGGCCCGGAGCACCACGGGATCGGTGGCCCCGGCGCTTTCCCTCCGCCCGCGCGCGTTGATGATGGAAGCGCCGGCTCCAGCAGCGCTCGGGATGGAGTCCCGGAGCACGTAGGACAGGGACTGTGCGGCCTTGGACGCATTCTCCTCAGTGAGAAAGCCGCCGGCCGCCTGTCCAGTTAATCTGGCCAGCGGTTGGGAGTTGTCCATCGTCAGTCACCTTTGCTGTTCCCGGTAGCGGGGCTGCCGCATGTGTTGGCCGCTGTCTTCCTAAGACAGGCTGGAGCCGCACGCCTTCCCCCGGGTACCTTTACCAAAGACAGTAGTCCCTTCCGCCATGGATGCACCGGCCATGGATGCACCGGGCCGAAACGCACCAACTCAGCCCTGCCGTGCCAGTGCCTCGCCGATGATCCGGGCTCCCTCCGGGTAGGCGCCAGGGTTCGGGCCAGAGTAGTTGAGCCGGATGAAGGCTCCCGCCGGTTCGGCAGGGAACCACTCAGTGCCGGCGGCGATAATCACCCCCGCGTCGTCGCAGTCCCGCACCAGCCGGGGAAGATCCGTGCCGTCCGGCAGGCGCACCCACAAATTGAGCCCACCCTTGGGCAGGTTGTCGATGTGGGCCTGCGGCACGTGCTCGCGGAGGCTGGTGGCCAGCAGGTCCCGGCGCGACTGGAGCTGCTGGCGGAGGCTGCGCAGGTGTGTTTGCCAGCCGGGCTGGGTCACCACATCCAACGCCGCCGCCTGCAGCAACCCGCTCACGTACATTGACTCTGCGGCCCGGTGGCCCAGGATCCGTTCCCGGGCCGGTCCGCGCGCGATCACCGCAGCAACGCGGATGGCCGGGGAAACGCTCTTGGTCAGGGACCGGATGTACACCACATGGCCGGCATCATCCCTGATGGCCAGCGGCATCGGGTCCGAGGTAATGCCGAAGTCGTGCGCCCAGTCGTCCTCCACCAGGAACGCGCCGTGCCGGCGTGCCACCTCCAGCACCTCGTCGCCACGGCCCCGGGACCACTGGGTACCGGCGGGATTCGAATAGTTGGGCTGCACGTAGAAGGCCCGCGCTCCGGTCTCGGCAAAGGCGCGCTCCACGTCCGCCGGGTCCGGCCCCTCCGGTCCGCTGGGCACCGGAACCAGCCGCACCCCGGTCTGGGCCGCAGCCAGGATGGCACCCCAGTAGGACGGTGACTCGATGAGCAGCGGCTGGCCGGCACCCACCAGCGCGCGGAAGATGGAACTGAGCCCGCTTTGGCTTCCCGGCAGCACAATGACGTCATTCGGTGTCGGGGGAGTGATGCCCACCGGGGTTGCCGATCCCAGTTCCTGGGCGAACCATTGCTGCAGTTCGGGCATGCCGGCGGCAGGCGGCCTGGACAGGGCAGCGTCGCCGCGCGCGGCCCGGGCCAGGGCGGAGCGGACCAGCCGTTCCGGCAGCAGTTCGCGGTCCGGGTAGCCGGAGTGGAACCAGATGGCGTCGCCGGGAACGTTGCGCATGGTGCTTGACGACGACGGCAGCGGGGCCGACGGCGGCCGCAGCGCAGCGGTTTGCCAGCCATAGTCCGACGGCCTTGCGGTGCGCACGGCCCGGACGAACGTTCCCACCCCCGGCCGACTGTCGATCAGCCCCTGCGTGGTCAGCGCTTGGAGCGCCTTTTGCACCGTTACGGGGCTGACCTGGTACTCGGCCACCAGTTGCCGCGTGGACGGCAGCCGGGCTCCCGGGGCGGCGTTCGAGATCCAGCCGCGGAGTGCCGCAACGATCCGCGAGCTGCTATCGTTATTCATGAAAGAACATAGTAGCGCTACTGCCCTGAATGACCCAGTGGTACTGCCGCTCGACAGCGGTGGACTCAACAGTTCCGCTGCAGTCCGCAGAGCCCCCGGAATCTGGTGGGGCCTCCTGGGTGTTGCGGCCTTCTCCTTCACCATTCCCTTCACACGGGTAGCGGTCGCCGGAATCCCGCCGCTGTTCATCGGTTCCGGCCGTGCCGTGGTGGCCGCAATCCTCGCCGCCGCAGCCCTGGCCATCACCCGCCAACGGCTGCCGCAACCCCGCACCTGGCTGCGCCTCGCGCTCGTGGCCGCGGGCGTCGTCGTCGGCTTCCCGCTGCTCACCTCCTATGCACTTACCGCCGTCCCTGCGGGTCACGGGGCGGTGGTCATCGCCCTCTTGCCGGCCGCCACTGCAACGGCGGCCATCCTGCGCACCGGTGAGCGACCGCGACCGGCCTTCTGGGCGGTGATGCTGCTCGGCTCGCTGGCAGCGGTGTCCTTCGCGTTCCTGCAGTCCGGCGGTGTGGGGCACCTGCACTGGGCCGATCTCCTGCTGCTCGGCGCCGTGGCCTGTGCGTCGCTGGGGTATGCGGAAGGCGGCTTGCTGGCCCGCGAACTGGGATCATGGCAGACCATCGCGTGGGCGCTGGTCCTCGCCGCGCCAGCCATGATCGTGCTGGCCGTGGTCTCGGCCCTGGACCAACCGCCATCGGCCACTCCCGTGCAGTGGGCCGCCTTCGGCTATCTGGCCGTGGTGAGCATGTTCCTGGGCTTCTTCGCGTGGTACCGCGGACTGGCCATCGGCCCCATGGCGCAGGTGAGCCAGATCCAGCTGCTCCAGCCCGTGATGAGCATCTGCTGGGCGGCCCTCCTGCTGGGCGAGGCCCTTACCTGGACCACTATCATCGGCGCCGTTGCCGTCATCCTCTGCGCGGCCGCAGCCGTCCGCGTCCGGCTCAAACCGATCTCCTGACCACCGAAAGGACTTAGACGTGTACATTCCTGCCCACTTTGCCGCAAGCCGCAAACCGTCCAGAATCTCCTGGCAAGTCCCGGCGCAGCCAACTTGGTGACCATGACGGACCAGGGCCTGCTCGCAACGCTGCTGCCCTTCGCCTTCAACCCCGCGGTAGGGAAGTACGGGGCGCTGCAGGCCCACATGGCGCGGAACAACCCGCAATGGTCCCTCGCGCCAGTGGGCGAGGCGCTCGCCATCCTTCAGGGGCCGGACGACTACATCTCGCCGTCCTGGTACGCCTCGAAGGCCGGGAACGGCCGGGTGGTGCCCACCTGGAACTACAGCACCGCGCACGTGTACGGCGAACTGGTGGTCCATGACGACGCCGCCTGGCTGGGACGGCACGTCCGGCACCTGACCGGGCTGCACGAGGGCGGGCGGGAGGATCCGTGGGCTGTGGACGATGCCCCTGAGAAGTACATCGCCGGGCAGCTGCGGGCCATTGTGGGCGTGGAGCTGGTGATTACCCGGATCGACGCGAAGGAGAAACTGAGCCAAAACCGCTCGGCCGCCGACGCTGAAGGGGTGGCGGCCGGGCTCCGTGCCGCCGGACGGGAAGCCAGCGCGGCCGCCGTCGAACGCGTCCGCCCCTGAGCCGGCCGGTGACCCTGACGCTGCCTAAGCTGTCCGTTCCAGCAGCACCATCACTTCGTAGTGCGTGGTCTGCGGGAACATGTCCAGCACCCGGGCCCGCCGGGCGGTAAAGGAGGGGAGGGTGGCAAGGTCGCGGGCCAGGGACTGGGCGTTGCAGCTGGAGTACACCACGTGCTGCACGTCCGATGATTCCAGCCAGCCGCACAGCTCCTTGCCGATGCCGCGCCGGGGCGGGTTCACGATCACCAGCTCCGGCGACTGCTCCGCCGCGAGGGCGAACGCGGTGGCATCACCGGCCTGGAACTCCATTCCCTCCAGCCCGGCTTCACCGCTGCTGAGCCGGGCGGAAACTATCGCCTCGCTGCTGGCCTCAATCCCGGTGACCGTACGGGACGGAGCGGCGCTGTGCAGGGCGAAACCGCCCACGCCGCAGTAGAGGTCCCATACCGAGGCTGGTGCCAGTTCGTTGACCCATTCACGCCCCTGCCGGTACAGCGCTCCGGCCATCTCCGTGTTGGTCTGGAAGAAGCTTTGCGGGCGGAGATGCAGGTTGATGTCGTTGACCCGCATGTTCAGGGTGGACTGCTCCGTCAGCAGGATTTCGCGTTCGCCCTCCAGGACTGCCTTGTGCTCGGGGAGCAGATTGACCGAGACCACCTTCACCTGTGGCAGGGCTTCCAGCAGCTCCGGGAGGTGCTTCCGGATCCGTGGCACCACCTGTTCGGAGCGCAGCACCAGCCGGAGCATGACCCCGCCGTCCGGGGATTCGGTGAGGATGACGTGCTTGAGCTCGCCGGTGCGCTTCGGAACGTCATAAGGGGTGAGGCGCAGCCGGCGGATGAAGCCGGCAAGGACCGGGAACACGGCCCGCAGGCCGGGGGAGCAGACGCCGCATTTGCGCAGGTCCACGCCGTGCCCGTCGGCGTCCAGGATCCCGATGGTGGGGTTCTGCGCTGTCCCGCCGATCACCATCTTGGCCTTGTTGCGGAAGCCTGACTCCTGGCTGGCGACGGGCGGGAGCCATTCAAGTCCGGTGTGGTCGGAGAGGAGGGTTTGGCAGTGCAGCTGCTTGCCGGCCAGCTGTTCGCCGTAGGGCCTGCCCATCTGGGTGCAGGAGCGGCAGGTACCGGCATCAAAGTAGGAACAGTGCATGACTGGTCCATTTTACGCGCCCCACGGTGAAGGTACGACGACGGTGCCGGGGGAGCGCCGTCGTCGTACCTTACTGAGGGGTGCCGGACCGTCCGGGAACACTGCCGTCCCGTCAAGTGTTAAACCCATTGGAGACAGAACGATGGACAACAGAACTTACACAGCACTTGTAGTACCGGCCGGCAATTCAGAACCCATGCGCATCGAGCAGGTGGCAGCGGACCTGCAGGCCCTGGAAGCCTTGGTGGGCGGACCGCTGGAGTCGGTGATCCGCGGCGACTGGCACGTTTACCTGAACGCCGAAAGCGTCACCATGCTCTTGCCGGTCAACTTCCGCGCCGGGCAATTGATGCATGAATGCGGCCTGGACCTTGACGGCATCCGCGGCACCGCCGTCTTCCTTGGCCGTGGTGAACACGGGGCGGAAGCGGACATCCCGGAGCACCTGGCCCGGCTCGCCGAGGAACTGTTCGGGTCGCCGCTGGCCGCCTAGGCCTGCCCGGCTAGTCGCCGCGTACGCCGTAGGTGCTGAGCACGTTGCCCTTGCTGGTGGTCTTCTGGTCCTGCAGCACCAGGCGGGTGAGCGGGTCGCCGTCCTCGAAAAGCCGGCGGCCGCTGCCGGCGATGACCGGGTGGGTCATTAGCTGCAGCGAGTCCAACAGCCCGGCGAACAGCAGCTGACGCACCACGGAGATGCTTCCGCACACGGCGATTTCCCCGCCGTCGCGCTCCTTCAAACCAGCCACGAACTCCTCAAGCGGAGCATCCATCAGCCGGGAGTTCTGCCACTCCAGCGGTTCCGTTAGGGTGCGCGACGCAACGAACTTCTCCACGGGGTTGATGAACGCCGCAAAGTCCTGGTCCACTGAGGCGTTCGGCCAGTACTCGGCCCACTCCTGGTAGCTGACGCGGCCCAGCACCACGGTGTCCACGTTGTTCATCATCCGGGTCAATCCTTCGCCCAGCTCGTCATCGAAGCTGTCGAACTGGAACTTGAACGGTTCGGACACCACACCGTCCACTGAGTGGAACAGGCCGGCAGTGACATTGCGCATGAAGCCTCCAAAAATTGAGTTGACAGGCATTACGGTATTCGGCGGTTTCGTCCCGGGGAAGGGGTTCCGGCCCGCCTTTTCGGACCAGGGATCAGCACGACGGCGGGTGGCTGCGTTAGGTTCATCACTCGCCGTGTCGTCTTACCCGGTTTCGCGCCGGCTGGGCCCCATACTTGTTTTTGAGCGGCTTTTGCCGATCCCCCCGGCCAGGCAGGAGGAAGTGCATGGAAACCCTGAAAAAAGTCGTGACCAACCAGTATTTCCCCGCCGGTGCCGTACTGACAGCGGTCCTGCTGTTCTGGATCGTCGGTCTGCTTGGCGGACTGTCCCTGCTCAACAACAACCAGCCGCCGCTGACCACGCTGACCTGGATGCTCTTCGTCTACGCGTCCGCCGTGCTGACCCCTCTCGCGGGGCTGTTCGCCGCCGCCGACCTCATCCGCCGCTGGCGCCGGAACCGCGCCGCCGCCACGGTGCCCGTGGCTTATGCGGCAGGCAGCACCGAACCTGCCGCGGACCACCTTGACGACGCGCTGCCATCGGACCCTGTCACTTCCGGTGCTCCCGAACCCGTTGAACCGGCACAGCCCAAGGCTTCCGCACCTGCGCCCACCAAGCGGCGGCCCGGCCGCAAGGAAGCAGCCTAACTCCCCAGCAGTCCCCGGAGCAGTCCTGCTTTACCGCCCCTTCAGGGCGTTGAGGGCCTCTTCGGCATGATGGAGCGCCTGGCCCAGCCGTTCGCCCGGTTCCGGTAGGGAAAACAGGTAGCCCTGCAGCGAATCGCATTCCAGCGCCGTCAGGTAGTCAGCCTGCACCGGCGTCTCTATTCCTTCGGCGGTGACGGTCAAGCCCAGGCTGTGCGCCATGTTGATCATGGAGCTGAGGATGGGCAGCCGTTCGTTGCCCGTCCGGACCATGGACACGAACGTCTTGTCGATCTTGACCGTGTCCACGGGCAGGTCCTGCAGCCGGCCCAGGGAGGAATAGCCGGTGCCGAAATCGTCCAGCGCCACCCGGGCGCCGGCGTCCCGCAGGGTGCTCAGCTGCTGGATCAGGTTGCAGTCGGCGTCGAAAAAGACACTCTCGGTGACTTCCATGACCAGCTGGTACGGCGCCACGCCGCTCGCCTCCGCCAGCCGCAGCACAGTTTCGGCGAAGTCCTGTTCCTGCAACTGGACGCCTGATACGTTGACGGCAAGGGAGCGCGAGGGATCTTCGCTGAGCCACCGTGCCAGTTGCACCATGCCGGTTGCCATCACTTCGGCCCCGATCTCCCCGATCAGCCCGGCGCGCTCGGCCAGTGGAATGAAGATCGACGGCGGCACCCGCTCGCCGCCGCGGTCCCACCTGGCCAGGGCCTCCAGCTGGACCACCTGCCCCATGCGAGGGGAAACGATCGGCTGGAAGTCCACAGTGATCTCGCCGCGCGGCACGGCGAGCTGCAGCCCGCTCTCCATGTGCGTGCGCTGCACCAGCGCCTGCATCATGTCCGGATGGAAGCGCAGGAACCGGTTCTTGCCTGCAGCTTTGGCCGCGTACATGGCAATGTCGGCGTGCCGCAGCAGTTCAGAGGGCCCCACGCTGTCCTGCCCCAGCGAGGCGATCCCCAAACTGAGGCTGGGCCGGAGGACGGTGCCGCCGATCGTAACGGGGACATGCAGGCAGCGCACGATGCAGGCGGCGATCGCATCCGCATCGGGACAGGCGGTCAGGAGCACCACGAATTCGTCGCCGCCCAGCCTGGCCACCACATCCGCTGTGGGGACGCAGCCGCGGAGCCGGCGGGCCACTTCGATAAGCATGTCGTCCCCGGCCTGGTGGCCAAGGATGTCATTGACTTCCTTGAAATCGTCCAGGTCAAGGAGCAGGACATCCACTGTTTTCAACCGGGGTTCCTGCAGCGCCTCGGCCAGGGCGTCGTTGAACACAGCCCTGTTCGCGAGCCCCGTCAGCGGATCCTGGAACGCCATGGCCCGGAGCTTCTCGGCCTGGACTGCGAGGTCCATCATGGCCCGGTGTGCCTGCTCCTGCGCTTTCCGGCGAGGCGTCACATCGCGGAAGCTCCACACCCGGCCCACGATCTTTTCGCCCACCCGCTGAGGGCGGGAATAGCGTTCGAAGGTACGCCCGTCACGCAGTTCCACCACGTCGTGGCTCTCAGCGGCCGGATTGTCCTGGAGTTCGCCCAGCCGCGCGGTGAACGGCACGGGATCTGCCACCTGCTCCATGACCAGCCGCAGCGCAGGCGCCTCGCTGTCCGCTTCCATAATTTCCGGCGGAAGGCTCCACATGGACAGGAACTGCTCGTTGAAGCCGGCCACCCGCCCGTCGATGCCCATAACCAGGATGCCGTCGGCGGTTGACTCAAGGGTGGCGGTCAGCAGCGACATCGCATCGCGCAGGTTTGCATCCGCTGCTTTGCGGTGTGCTGTTCCGCGTGCTGACAGCAGGAGTCGTGTGCACTGCGCCCGTCCGGCATCTGCCCCGCCTGGGTTGGCATCGGCGGCAGTCGTTTCCTGTCCGGGAAGGAGTGCCGCGGCCAGTTCCAGGGGAAATTCTGTCCCGTCTCCGCGCAGCCCGGCGATTTCCCTGGGCGGTGCTTGTTCCCCTGGCTGTGTGAGGATCTGGTGCAAAAGGTGGGCAACCTGGTCCCGGGAGCCGGCCGCGAAAAGCATCCGGTGGTCCAGGCCCGTGAAGGATTCCTGCTGAAGGCCAAACAGCCTTGCTGCCGCAACGTTGGCCGCCAGGACAGTGCCGTCCGCGCTCAAAGCCAGCAGCGCGTCCGGACTCGCGTCCATGACCACGCCGAAAGTTTGTAATGCCACATTGTTGCCACGGTTTGGAAAACCGGCCATTACACCACCCCTTCGCCATCATAAAGGCCAAGGCGGAAATGAGGCGTGAAAGCGGGACTGCAAATTGGCGCTGCGCAAAATTGGTTCTGCACCCGGCCCGGCGGGGGACGTGAGAAGCGCCGGACTCCCTTTAGGAGTCCGGCGCTTCTTTTCTAATGGATTCTGGTGAAGCGGCTACGCCCGGCGGCCGCTGCGGTTGGTGACGGCGCCGTAGATCAGCAGCACGATGATCGAGCCGAGAATGGCCAGCAGCCAGGTCCTGATGTCGAAGAATTCCGCCAGGCCGCCGCCAAAGATCAGCGAGCCGATCCAGCCGCCCAGGATGGCCCCGACAACGCCCAGGACCATGGTCACAAGCCAGCCGCCACCTTGGCGGCCCGGCAGGATGGCCTTTGCAATGGCTCCAGCAATCAGGCCCAAAATGAGAAAACCGATAATGCCCATGTTGCCACTCCTTGTCAGTGAATTGTGCCGGGCCCCCATTTCCGGTGTGAACATTCAATCAGCAGGCTTACTATTCTGCAAGGCTTTGAATATCACAGGATGGCTGTCAGTTTCCGGCGGAAATGCGCACCTTACCTGCGGAGACGCCCGTGCAGGTCCTGCTCCTGCACTCCCCGGGTCTGCCGCCGAGGCCCATGAGACGCACATTTCCGTTGCCGTCCGGCGATGGTGGGACGTGCTGCCTGCTCTGTAGCCGCCGATAAGATGGCAAGTCCCGCAACAGACCAAGGAGCGCAGGCATGTCCAGCCCCACCGCCAGGCCCCGTGCCATTTTCCTCGACATCGACGGCACCTATGCAGACCACGGTCTCGCGCCGGAAGCGCATGTGGACGCCGTGCGGGCGGCGCGGAAACTGGGCCATCTGGTCTTTGTCTGCACCGGGCGCCCCTTGTCGATGGTCCCGGGCCACATCCTGGATGCCGGCTTTGACGGCACCATCACTGGTGCCGGCGCCAGGGTGGAGGTCAACGGTGAAGTCCTCAAGGACGCGCGGTTCGAGCCGGATCTCGCCGCGCGCATTGTGGAAATTCTGGACTCCCACAACGCCGCGTACATCCTGGAAGCTCCAGAGGCCCTGCACGGCCGCACGGGAGTGGACCGGCGGCTGCGGGAGGTGCTCGGCCCCATCTTCGCCGGACGTCCACAGCACGACGGGGTCCTCAGTACCGACGTGGATCCACTTGAGGACATCTTGGGCCCGATGCGGTACAGCGACGATCTCCGGGCCACGTCCTACGCCAAAATTTCGTGCTTCGACTCACCGGTCCCGCTGACCCGCCTGCTGGAAACCTTTGGCCCGGAAGTGGGGCTGATTCCCAGCTCCCTATCGGCACTGGGCGAGCGGGCGGGGGAGATCTTCATGGCCGGCACGCACAAGGCCGTAGGCATCCAGGTAGTGCAGGCCCGGCTCAGGTTGGACCGAGCGGACATCGTTGCCATCGGCGACAGCGCCAACGACATCGAAATGCTGGAATACGCGGGCGTGGGCATTGCCGTGGAGGGCGGCCACCCGGCCGTTCTGGCAGTGGCGGACAGGGTCACCGCGCCGCCTGCCGGCAACGGTGTGGCGCTGGCCTTCGCGGAGTTGGGGCTCCTGGGCTAGCCCTCAGCGTCCCCCGGGCGCGGAGTTCAACGTACCGGTGCCCACAGTGCCCGCGCCCAGGGCGCCCGTGGCCACAGTGCCCAGGGCTCCAACGGAGGTGCCCAGGCCGCGCACCATCCAGCCCTCCTCCTGCCAGGCCCCTGCATCCAGCACGTTCCGCGCGTCCAGGACCACCCGCCGTCGTACCAGCTGCCCGGCGAGGGCGGGGCTCAGCCGCCGGTATTCGTCCCATTCGGTGAGCAGCAGCACCAACTCGGCGTCCTGGAGCGCCTTCTCGGTGGAGGCCTCGAAACGGAGGCGCGGGTAGCGCCGCCATGCAAGGTTCACCGCTTTGGGGTCCGTGACCGTCACGTGGGCCCCGGCAGCGGCCAGCCGGTCCGCCACGTCCAGGGCGGGGGAGTCGCGGATGTCATCGGTGTCGGGCTTGAAGGAGGCGCCCAGGACGGTGACTGAGCGGCCAGATAACGCTCCGCCGCACAGCTCCGCCGCGAGCCTGACCGTCCGCTCCCGCTGGCCAAGGTTCACGTTGTCCACCAGGCGCATCCACTCCTCCACGGCGGATACGCCCAGCGTTGCCGCCTGTGTGCGGAAGCTGCGGATGTCCTTGGGCAGGCAGCCACCGCCGAAGCCCAGGCCGGCATGCAGGTACCGGCCCCCGATCCTGGGGTCCAGCCCCATAGCTGCGCTGAGTTCGCCCACGTCCGCGCCGACGGCATCGCACAGTTCCGCCACCGCGTTGATGAAGCTGACTTTGGTGGCCAGGTACGCGTTGGCGGCGGACTTGATGAGTTCGGCCGTGGCGGAACTGCACACCAGGCGGGGGATTCCGGCGGCCAGCAGCGGTTCGTAGACGGCATCCAGTACAGCCGTCACCCCCATCGGGCTACCGGTGGCGGGATTGAAGGCGCCGGACCGGCCGCCCTCGACGCCGTACACCAGCCGGTCCGGCACCAACGAGTCCTTCACGGCCGTGCCCTGCCGCAGGAATTCCGGGTTCCACCCGAGCAGCACGTCCGGCCGCGGCGCCAGGATGGCGCCCAGCAGGCCCACCGTGCCAACGGGGACAGTGGATTTGCCCACGACGACGGCGCCCGCGGCCAGGTGCGGCAGCAGTGCTTCCGTTGCGGAGACCAGGAAGGTGAGGTCGGCGGCGTCGGACGTCTTTTCCTGCGGCGTCCCCACGCAGAGGAAGTGCACCTGTGCATCCTTGGCGTCCGCCGGGTCGGTGGAGAACCGCAGCCTCCCGGTGGTGCGGCCGTCCTCGAGGAGTTCGTCCAGCCCGGGCTCGTGGAACGGCGCGCTGCCCTGCGCCAGCTGGCGCACTTTGCCGGGATCCACGTCGATGCCCACCACAGTGTGGCCCATGGATGCCAGTGTTGCCGCGTGGACCGCGCCCAGGTAGCCGCAGCCGATCACAGATATCTTCACCAGTTGGCTCCCTTGGAGTTGATCGAGCTTGCCGCCATTGGAACGGCAGCGATGGCCTCTTCGTAGTGGTGGATCAGTTCTGAGCACAGGGCCGGCCAGGTCCTGTCCTGCACTGAGGCGTGTGCGGCTGTGGCAAAGGCCCGGCGCTTGGCGTCATCGCCCACCAGGTCCTGCACCCGGGCGCGCATGCCTGAGAGGTCACCCGGTTCATAGAGCCACCCTGTCCGGGAATTTTCCACCAGGTCCAGCGGGCCGCCCCGGCCCGTGGCCACCACCGGCACGCCCGATGCCATGGCCTCCTGGATGGTCTGGCAGAAGGTCTCAAACTCGCCCGGATGGACGAACAGGTCGAAGGATGCCACCGCCCGGGCCAGTTCCTCACCGCCCAGGAAGCCGGTGAACAGTGCGTCGGGCAGTGCCGCTTCAAGAGCGTTGCGCTGGGGTCCGTCCCCTACAATCACCAGCCGTGTATTGGACATGCCGGCGAGGGCCGCGAGGTCTTCCACCTGCTTTTCCGCGGCAAGCCTGCCCACGTACCCGATGATCCGTTCACCGTTGGGGGCCACCGAAGCCCGCCAGCCGTCGTCGCGCTTTTCGGGCGAGAACCGCGCGGTATCCACACCACGGCGCCACATCCGCACCCGCGGGATGCCCCGCCCGCGCAACTGGTTCAGCGCGAACGTGGAGGGCGCCAGGGTGCGCGTGGCCAGCAGGTGGATGTGCTCCACCCTGGCCCAGGCCCAGTTCTCGAGGAAGGGGACGCCGTAGCGCGCGGCGTAGCCGGGGACCTCTGTCTGGTACACGGCCACAGTGGGAATCCCCAACTGGCTCGCAGCCTGTGCCGCACGCCATCCCAGCACGAAGGGAGAGGCAAGATGCACAACGTCAGGCGCGTACTCGGCAAGGATTCGCTTGACCCGGTACACACCACCCAACGCCACCCTGACATTCGTGTAGCCGGCCAGCGGAACCGCCGGAAGCCTGTGCACCTCAGCACCATTGACATGGCTGGCTGCCCCACCGTCATGGGCGGACGGGGCGATGACCAGGACATCGTCACCCCGCTCCTGCAGATGGTCCAGGACCCGCAAAATTGAGTGCGTGACACCGTTCATCAACGGCAAAAATGATTCGGCGACGATTGCGATCCTCACCCCTCAACCGTGGGCTCCTCCCTTGAAATGACGGGGGAGAAAGCATGACCCGGAGGAGAAGGACGGGTGAACAGATACACCCGGGTCCTAAAAAAATTACTAAGTAGGCTTGGCATTTGATGCTAAGCATGCTTACGGTAGTGGGGCAGTCAGCGCAGAGCCTCAAGCAGCCGGGGCCGGAAGCCAGACGTCGGGAGATTGCCCCGGTCCGGGATATCCACTGCTGGCAGACCCAGTGCAACGACAATCCAAGGAGACGTCATGCTTAACAGGGAAAACCTTGAAAACCTGCTCACTAAGGGCGGCAACGTCGTCGGTTCCGACGGTTCGAAAATCGGATCGCTCGGCCAGCTGTACGCAGATGACGACACGGGTGAGCCCACATGGGTCACTGTGAAGACGGGCCTTTTCGGCACGTCCGAGTCCTTCGTGCCGGTTGAGGGCGCACACGAACAGGGTGAGGACCTGGTGGTTCCCTACAGCAAGGAACACGTCAAGGATGCTCCCCGCGTGGACGCCGACGGCCACCTCAGCCCCGAGGAAGAGGACCGGCTCTACACCTACTACGACCGCAACGGTGCACGGACCTACACCGAGGCAACCTCCGGTTACTCGGCTTCCGACGTTGCCAGCTCCGGAACCAGGACCGACGCCGACCTGCAGGGCGATGCCGACCTGAACGCAGGCACCCCCACGGCAGGCATCCGCTCCGAGCGCGATACCGAGTCCCGCGGAGCCGTTGGCCACGACACCTCGGGCCCCACAACGGACGACGCCATGACGCGGTCCGAGGAACAGCTGCACGTGGGCACGGAACGTGAAGCCACGGGCCGGGCACGGCTGCGGAAGTACGTCACCACCGAGAACGTCACCAAGACCATCCCGGTGGAGCGCGAAGAGGTCCGGATCGAGCGTGAGCCCATCACGGACGCCAACCGGGGTGCCGCCCTCGACGGCCCTGCCATCAGCGAAGAAGAGCACGAAGTGGTCCTCCACGAGGAGCGCCCGGTGGTGGAGAAGGAAGCCGTCCCCGTGGAGCGCGTCCGGCTGGACAAGGAAACCGTCCGCGACGACGTCACGGTGAACGAGGAAGTCCGCAAGGAACACATCGACACCGACGGCGACAACCGCCGCTGATAAAAGCGGGGGACCTGGTCCCTTGTTCCCCTGGGCAGGCTCATTGAGCAGCAGCCCTGACACGGTGAACGGCGCCGGGAGCCTACTTGGAGGCTCCCGGCGCCGTATCGTTTTAAGGTGCTGGTGCAGCCGCGCTGCTAGCGTTGACTGCACCAGCCAGTAGGACGAATATCTTCAGAACTTACGGTTCATCTCTCATTCGCGGCTCCTGTTTTCCCGGCTTACGACAATCCGGGTCCATTGCCGGCACTACCAAGCGCGGCGGCCAGCAGAAATCGCAGTACCCCCTCGGCAGGGCGGCAGGTGTTGGTTTCTACCAATTTTACGGCCGCGCCCCCTAAAAAGCGCCGCCCCGCGTCGCATTTGCCGGATGATCAGTGCTGCCGGCGAGCCTGTCGTTCGCCGGCACGGCACGCCCTCCGTGACACCATGGAACACGATGAAACTGCGCGCTGATCAGACCGGAAACCGTGGCCTTCCCATGCCGTTGTGGCTGCAAGGTGCCCTTGAAACGGCGCAGGCGGCGATAATCTCCGCGCTGGTGGTGGTGGCGCCCATCGTTGCCGTGTGGGCCACCGCCGGCTTCCAGAACGGACAGTTCGAGGTCCTGGCCAGGCTTGCCGGACAGTCCTGGCTCCTGGTCCACGGCGTGCCGTTGGGGCTTGCCGGCGCCGGTCCCGAGGCAGCCACCCACGGCGGGTCCGGCACGCTGAGCCTGGTTCCCCTGGGCCTGACCCTTATCCCGTTCCTGCTGGCGTGGCGCGCCGGCCGCAGGCTGGCCCGCGCCTCCTACACGGACCAGCTGTGGCAGGCGCTGTTGGGGTCATGGTTGGTCTATGCGGCCTTCGGCGCGGCCACCGGGTTTGTTTGCCGCACTGCCGACGTCATCATCAATCTTTGGTACGCCCTGCTGATTCCCCTGATTCCATACGCACTGGGCATGGTGATCGGTGCACGGCGGGAAGCGGGTTCATGGAGCCGGCTCATCGGCGTCGATGCCGTGGACTGGATTTCGCGCACCAGCCAGCATTCCCGCTGGGCCGGCTCGTACTTCGCATCTGTGGCGAAAGCCGGATTCGTGGCTGTGATGTCCGCCCTCACCCTGGCGGCCGCGCTCCTGGCAATCGACCTGTTCATCCACTGGAACCTCGTGGTCTCCGTCTACGAAGCGCTCGACGCCGGCCCGGTGGGAGGCGCGGCCCTCACCGTCGCACAGCTTGGCTTCCTGCCCAACCTCGTCGTCTTTGCCCTCGCCTGGACGTCCGGCGCCGGTTTCGCCATGGGAGCCGGCTCCCAGGTGGGTCCGCTGGCCACCGCCGTCGGACCGCTCCCTTCCATCCCCGTCCTGGCCGCCATCCCCTCAGGACCCCTGGACTACGCTTTGGTGGCCCTGGTGGTTCCGGTGCTGGCAGGAGTCATGGCCGGATGGTGGTTCCTGCGGGAGGGCGAAAACCACTTCGACGAATGGCTCGCCATCAAGATCCACGCCCGCTGGTTCACAGCCAGCGCTTCCACCCTGGTGCTCGCAGTCCTGGCCGGGCTGGGCGCCGGAGTGCTGACCGCGGGCTTGGCGTGGATCGCCAGGGGCTCAGCCGGCCTCGGCCGGCTGACCGCCATCGGGCCCGACCCGCTGTGGACGGGACTTTGGGTGGCCGCCGAGGTGGGCATCGGCGTCGTTATTGGCTATGCGGCCGGACCGTGGCTGGAGCGGGAGAAGGGCAGCACCGCGGAACGGGACGCGGAGTTGGTCCACTAGGACCCTGGCCCCGCTAGCGCATCTTTGTCGGCAGGACGTCCTGGAACTGGACCATGCAGGCATGGGTGGCCCGGTCCGTCAGCGCCCGGCCAAGGCAGGCCTGGTATTCGCGCACCTGGTCGTACAGGACCAAGGTGGTGACAATCAGCAGCACCATGACAGCTGCAACCACCAGGCCGGAAATGGTCCCAAAGAGGACCAACTTGGATTCCCTCAACCGGATGGCCCGCACCAGCAGGACAACGCCCAGGACCAGGCCAACGGCGGTGAGCACTGTTGTCAGCCATAGGTAGCCGACATCCAACTGGTACACGAAGAAGGCGCCCAGGACCGAGACGACAAACATCCGGAACAGGGTGCGGGTCTTGGCGAGGGAGGCCTTGGCTGCCTCGCTGAGCGGGGGTTTGACCTGCTGCCCGCCCCGGCCCGGTTCGCTGTTCATGTTTTCCAGCGTACGCGAGCGTGCACCTAAGCTGGACCAATGCGTATCGTCGTCCTCGTTTCCGGAACCGGGTCCAACCTCCAGGCCGTTATTGACGCCGTCAAGGCGGGGGAGCTCGACGTGGAAATCGCAGCGGTGGGCGCCGACCGTGAGGGGACTCTCGGCGTCGAACGCTCTGCTGCCGCCGGCATCCCCACCTTTGTGGTGGACTTCAAGGCCTACCCGGAACGCGCCGACTGGAACGCAGCGCTCACCGACGCCGTGGCCGCTTACAAGCCGGACGTCGTGGTCTCCTCCGGGTTCATGCGGATCGTCAGCCCAAGCTTCATCGACGCCTTCAACGGCAGGTACCTCAACACCCACCCCGCACTGCTCCCGGCATTCCCCGGGGCCCACGGCGTGCGCGACGCGATGGCGTATGGGGTGAAAGTCACCGGCTGCACCGTGCATTGGGCCGACGCCGGCGTAGACACTGGCCCCATCATCGCCCAGGAAGCGGTGGCTGTTGAGGACTCCGACACCGAGGAGACCCTGCACGAGCGCATCAAGGTGGTGGAGCGCCGGCTCCTGGTCTCCACCCTGGCCGCGCTCGCAGCGGACCCCGCCTACTCCGCGTCCTCTCCCAACTAGCTCGCAGTTGTTGTCGTTTTGAGCACTCAAAACGACAACAACTGCCAGCCACTTGGTCTTCGGTGTTGCTGCCTGTGGATAACCGCGGCGGCACGCGAGAGGGTTTGCGATTATGGTCGCGTGAAGACGCCTCGTCCCCTTCCCGCCGAGATTGCCCGGACACCCTTTACGTTTCAGGAAGCGGTCGACGCCGGAGTAACCCTTAGGCGCCTCCGTCACGCAGCGCTGGACTCACCCAGCCGCGGAATCAGGGTGCCGCATTGCGGCTCCTCGCCCGGGCCAATGGAAACACTCGGGCCTGAGGCTTTGAGGCCGTTTACGACGATTACTGCGTTCTCGGCTGCTTCCCATGCCACAGCCTTCAGCTTCTGGGATTTTCCGGGTTTTCTACCCGGTCAAAGGGACCCGCTCGTCCACATTTCCCGTCCGGACACGATGGCTATTCCCCGGCGGAGGGGGGTCGTGGGGCACGTGGGACAGTTCTTCGACGACGAGATCGTGTGCGTAGCGGGGGTGCTGGTAACCAGTAGGCCGAGGACTTGGCTGGACAATGCCCGGAAGATGAGCATCGAGGAGTTGACGGTCGTTGCTGACCACCTCCTGCGGGTTCCACGGGCTGTGTTTGAAACACGGGCAGAGCCGCACTGCACAATGGAGGAGCTGGCTGACATGCTGGACCGGCACAAGGGTACGCCTGGGATCAGGAAGGCCCGGTTGGCACTGGAGCAGGCGCGGGTTGGCGCCGACTCTGCACCTGAGACGCGCTTGAGGCTGGCGTTGGAATTCGCAGGCCTTCCCGAACCGCAACTGAACGTGCTCACAGAGCTGGGCGGCGGCGTCGTGCGCCAGCCTGACCTGGGCTACCCGCGTCACCGCGTTGCTGTGGAGTATGACGGAGAAGTGCATTCTTCCCCGGAACAGGTCGTCCGTGACATCGCCCGTGAGGAGGACTTCCTGAGGGCGGGCTGGCTCCTAGTCAGGATCTCCAAACGGCATATGGAAGACGCGGGCAGGGCGGCCGTCTCCAAAGTACGCCGCGCGCTTCTCAGCAGAGGCTGGTCGCCCGACTAGCTCCAGGACAGTTGACCAAGTAGCTCGCATTTGTTGTCGTTTTCGGGGTCCTAAACGACAACAACTGCGAGTCAGTTGGGAAGGGAAGCCGCTACTGCAGGCGGCGCTGGCGGGTTTCGGGGGAGAAGAACGCCATCCACAGCACTGCTGCCAGGACCAGGGCCCCTGCCAGCGCAAAGGACGTGGCCAACCCGAGTTCGGGCCAAAAGTAGTTGGCGAAAATCAGCGGCCCAAAGCCTGCGCCCAGCCGGGAGAACGTGGAGGCCCAGCCGAAGCCGGTGCCCCGCAGTTCGGTGGGGTAGAGCTCAGAGACGTACGCGTACAGGACCGGGATGGCCACCTGCACCACGAACCCGAACACCAGCAGCCAGAACACCGCGGCGGTGGGGATGTCCACCACGAACGCCACGATCACCAGGGTCAGCGCCGAGAGGGGACCCGTGATGGCAAGGATCCATTTGCGGCCCACCCGCTCCACCAGGAGGGCGGCCACCACCACGCCCAGGAATCCGACGGCGGCCATGGAGGCAGTGGTGACGAAGGCCTTGTACTCGGCGAAGCCGGCGCCGATCAGAATCCGGGGCATCCACGTCAGGGACAGGTAGTAGACCAGCAGGATGCTGAAGAACAGGGCCCAGGCGGCCGTGGTGATCTTCCAATTGAACTGCCACACAGAGCGCAGTTGGGTCCAGGCGCTGCCGGCGGAGAGCCGTGGCACGTCTTTGGCATCGGGGAGGCTGTACGCCCGGGGTTCGGCGCCGGTGGCTTCCACCAGCCCGTCGATGATCCGGGCCGCTTCCTCCCGGCGGCCTTTCCGGATGAGGAACAGCGGGGACTCCGGCACACTCCTCCGGACCCAGAACACCAGGAGTGCAGGCAGGACCATCACCAGCATGGTCAGGCGCCAGTCGCCGGCGAGGGCCACCAGCCCTGCCGAGACGAAGCCGGCCAGGGCAGCACCTACCGGCCACCAGCCATCCATTGCGGTCAGCACCTTCCCGCGCTGCTTCCGCGGGGTGAACTCACCCACCAGGGCGTAATCCACTGGAATGCAACCGCCCAGGCCAAAGCCTGCCATGAACCGGAAGACGCAGAACCAGATGAAGTCGGGGGCGAACGCGCCCAGCACCGTAAACACCGAGAACAGCAGCAGCGTGGCCGTGAAGGCCTTCTTCCGCCCCACCGTGTCCGCGATGGTTCCCCAGACGAACGCGCCCAGGGCCATGCCGATCAGGTTGGACGTGCCCACCCACGCGGTCTCGCCGGCGGAGAGGGACCAGTGCTTCGAAAGCAACGGAATCAGGATGCCGTTCAGGGTCACATCCCAGGCATCGAACATGAAGCCGAGGCCGCCCACAAGGAAGATCCTGCCCTGGACTTTCCATCGCCAGGGCAGTTCCTGTACCACCTGTTCGCCGCTGGGCACAGTGGTGTAAGTATTCATCGCCGCCTCCTGCTGAAAACTTTAGCCCGGCCCCAGCGCGTTCACACTCCGGCTGACACGCGGGGCAACCGCGCCCATCGCGATAAACTGGCCCTATCCCCACCAACCGCGGCCTTGTTCCGCGAGATAAGACGGAGACATTTGTGAGCTTCACGCAGCATGAACGCGTATCCATTGACCGTGTACCCATCCGCCGGGCCCTGATCTCGGTCTACGACAAAACCGGTCTGGAGGAGCTCGCCAAGGGCCTGCACGCCGCCGGTGTAAAGCTCGTCTCCACCGGCTCCACGGCCAAGAAGATCGCCGCCGCGGGCATTCCCGTGCAGGAGGTGGAGGAGGTCACCGGTTCACCCGAAATGCTGGACGGCCGCGTCAAGACGCTGCACCCGCGCGTCCACGGCGGTATCCTGGCGGACCGCCGCGTCCCGGCCCACATGGAAACCCTCGCCAGCATGGAGATCGAGGCTTTCGACCTGGTGGTGGTGAACCTCTACCCGTTCGTCGAGACGGTCAAGTCCGGCGCCGCCCAGGACGACGTGGTGGAGCAGATCGACATCGGAGGCCCCGCCATGGTGCGCTCGGCAGCCAAGAACCACGCCGCCGTCGCCATTGTGGTCGACCCCTCCTTCTACGGCCAGGTCGTGGAGGCCGCTGCCGCCGGCGGCTTCGACCTGAAGACCCGCCGCCGCCTCGCCGCCAAGGCGTTCGCGCATACCGCCGCCTACGACAACGCGGTGGCCACCTGGACCGCCAGCCAGTTCCTGGACGAGGACGGCGACGGCGTCATCGACTGGCCCGCCTACGCCGGGCTGTCGCTGGAACGCTCAGAGGTGCTGCGCTACGGCGAGAACCCGCACCAGCAGGCCGCACTGTACGTGGACAAGGCTGCGCCGATGGGCATCGCGCAGGCAGACCAGCTGCACGGCAAGGCCATGAGCTACAACAACTTCGTTGACGCTGACGCCGCCCTGCGCGCCGCCTTCGACTTCAGCGGGCCGGCCGTCGCCATCATCAAGCACGCCAACCCGTGTGGCGTGGCAGTTGGCTCCGCCGACGCCGCCGACCCCATCGCCGACGCACATGCCAAGGCCCACGCCTGCGACCCCGTCTCCGCATACGGCGGCGTCATCGCCGCCAACCGCACCGTCACCGCCGGCATGGCCGACACCGTCAAGGACATCTTCACCGAAGTGGTCATCGCGCCAGGCTTCGAGCCCGAAGCCGTGGAGATCCTGTCCAAGAAGAAGAACATCCGCCTCCTCGCCCTGCCCGAGGGCTACGGCCGCTACCCCACGGAGTTCCGCCAGGTCTCCGGCGGCATGCTGGTCCAGGTCACCGACAAGGTGGACGCGGAGGGCGACAACCCCGCCAACTGGACCCTCGCCGCCGGTGAGGCCGCGGATGAGAAGACCCTCGCGGACCTCGCCTTCGCCTGGACCGCCTGCCGGGCAGCCAAGTCGAACGCGATCCTCCTCGCCGAGAACGGTGCCGCGGTGGGTATCGGCATGGGCCAGGTCAACCGCCTGGATTCCTGCCGGCTGGCCGTGGAGCGGGCCAACACCCTGGGCGTGAAGGTGGAGTCCGATGTCGACGGTGCAGGCGGTGCCTCCAACGCCGACGCTGCCGGCGCACCGGAGCGTGCCCGAGGCGCCGTGGCAGCTTCGGACGCGTTCTTCCCGTTCGCTGACGGACTGCAGATCCTGATCGACGCCGGCGTCCGGGCAGTAGTGCAGCCCGGCGGATCCGTGCGTGACGACGAGGTAATCGCCGCCGCCAACGCGGCCGGCATCACCATGTACTTCACCGGAGCCCGCCACTTCTTCCACTGATCCCCACCGCCGCCCTAGCGTCGCTGGCGCTCGGCCAGGGAACCCGGGCGGCGTGGGCCCACCCACCCATCGGTTGCTGAGTAGTTGTCGTTTTCCCTCGTGAAAACGACAACTACGGAGCAGTGGATGGTGATTAAACAGACGACGGCGCCCGCCCCCTTCAGAAGGGGACGGGCGCCGTCGTCTTGGTTGTTGCTGCTTAGTCCTGGTCAGCCGGGCGTGGGGCGGGCTTGGGAAGGCGGATCTCCCGGGGCTTGGCTTCCGCCATCCGCTCCTTGGTCCAGTACTCGAGGACTTCCTCAGGCGACTGGGTCAGGTCGACGTGGCTGACGGGATCCTTGTCCGCGTCCGGCGTCCTAGGATTTTGCTGCACGTTTGAAGGTGTCCTGGATAACCGAGCCCCAGTAGGGGCCGTACATCACGGGGGAGCCGTTGTAGCCGTAGCTGTTGATGGAGTTCTGGACGCCATCGGAACCGACGCCGATGAACCACGGGCCGCCCGAGGAACCGCCGGTCATGTCGCAGGGGATCCCCTGGGTGGCGAACTGCGGGTTGTTGGGGTCAGCCGTGGCCTTGCCGGTGCAGCTCCACAGCGTTTCGCCGTTGAAGGGTGCGGCGGCGGGGTAGCCGTAGGACGTGTAGGTGAGGCCGCGGGCCTGGTTGAAGGCGGTGCCCGAGCCGCCGACGACGTCGGTCAGCAGGTCGCCGTTGCTGTCCGGGGCTACGACGGCGAAGCCCGTGTCATAGGTCATGTCGCCGTTGTTGACCCACTGGGTGGGGGCGTACAGGGCCTTGGCGGCCCACTTGCCATACGGCGCGTTGCCGTTCTCGTATTCGGGGACGAAGATGAAGTTGGTGGCGTAAGCCCCAGGGCCTTCGTTGACGCAGTGCCCGGCGGTGGCCACTGTACTTCTGTTCGCTGACGTAACGGCGTTGCCGGAGCACACGTAGTTGGCGCCCCCCAGGGTGAAGAACACCTTGCCGGTGTGCGAGACGGGGTCCTCGCTCTTGGCGATGGTGGGCTTGCCCTTGGTTCCCTTGGTGGTGGCGGGCTTGCCCTTTTCCACGAGGAGCGCGCTGGAGCGGTTGCCTCGTTCAAGTGCCTTGCCGGCCAGCGTGTCGCCGGTGACGGCACTCCGCATGCGCTCGGGAGTCCAGTAGTCTGCAGAGCCCCCAGCGTCGACAGTGACGCTGGCGACGGACGGGTTTGCCTTCCCGTCGGAGGGGGCCGGCGCGGCTGAGGCCCCGCCGGCGGAAGCGAGAGCCAGTACGGCGGCCGCCGAGAGAGTGAGGAGGCCGGAGGCCAGAGACCGGGTGCGTGTCATTGATGTCCTGTCTGAACGGGGTTGGGCCCGGGATCGGGAGTGACTCAGCGAACTTATCGTTACCAGACAATTTTGTACACAGTAGTGAGATATCAGAAAAGCGACTTAGGGCCCTTCCGGCGGCTCCTGATGGTGGGAAGGGCCGACGGCGGGCTGGGCACCCGGGTGCCCAGCCCGCCGTCGTGCGTTCTCTATCGCTGTAATCCTGCTCTCACCGGGGTAATGCGGGGGCCCTGTTAAGGTTTGAAGTGGCGTCCTCGGGTAAGTTGTACATGGTGAAATAGACCGAATTTTTCACAACCAAGCCGACCCACAGGGAGACGCCCGCGCATGTCCAAGATTATCTACACCCACACCGACGAAGCGCCGATGCTGGCTACCTATTCGTTCCTGCCCATCATCGAGGCATTCGCTTCGACAGCAGGTGTGGAGGTGGAGACCCGCGACATTTCGCTCGCCGGCCGCATCATCGCCGTCTTCGGTGACTACCTGACCCCCGAGCAGCAGATCGGTGACGCCCTTGCTGAACTCGGTGAGCTGGCGAAGACGCCGGAAGCCAACATCATCAAGCTGCCCAACATCAGCGCCTCCATCCCGCAGCTGAAGGCCGCCATTGCAGAGCTGCAGGGCCAGGGCTACGCACTGCCGGATTACCCGGACAACCCGTCTTCGGATGAGGAAACTGCCATCCGCTCGCGCTACGACAAGATCAAGGGCTCCGCCGTGAACCCGGTCCTGCGTGAAGGCAACTCGGACCGCCGTGCACCGTTGTCCGTCAAGAACTACGCCCGCCAGAACCCGCACTCCATGGGTGCCTGGACCCCGGACTCCAAGACCAACGTGGCCACGATGGGCCAGGACGACTTCCGCTCCAACGAGAAGTCCGTGGTCATCGAGAATGAGGGCACCATCTCCATCCAGCTGGTCCGCGAGGACGGCTCCGTCAAGGTCCTGAAGAAGGCCTTCCCGGTCCTGGCCGGCGAGGTCATCGACGGCACGGTCATGCGCGCTGCCGCCCTGGACGAGTTCCTGAAGGCCCAGGTGGCCCGCGCCAAGGAAGAAGGCGTGCTGTTCTCAGCCCACCTGAAGGCCACCATGATGAAGGTCTCCGACCCCATCATCTTCGGCCACGTGGTGAAGGCCTACTTCTCCGAACTGTTCGCGACCTACGGCAAGCAGCTCTCCGCCGCCGGCATCAGCCCCAACAACGGCCTTGCCGCCATCCTGAGCAGCCTCGAGGACCTGCCCGCGGATGTCCGCGAAGGCGTCCAGAACCTGATCAAGAAGGGCCTCGAAGACGGCCCCGCCCTGGCCATGGTGGACTCGGACAAGGGCATCACCACCCTGAACGTCCCCAGCGACGTCATCGTGGACGCCTCCATGCCTGCCATGATCCGCAGCTCCGGCCACATGTGGGGCCCGGACGGCAAGGAAGCCGACACCCTGGCTGTCCTGCCGGACAGCTCCTACGCCGGCATCTACCAGGTGGTTATCGACGACTGCCGCGCCAACGGCGCCTACGATCCCACCACGATGGGCACGGTGCCCAACGTTGGCCTCATGGCGCAGGCAGCCGAGGAATACGGCAGCCACGACAAGACCTTCGAAATCCAGGAAGCCGGCAAGGTGCAGGTGGTGGACGGCTCCGGCAACGTCCTGATCGAACACGAAGTTTCCGAGGGCGACATCTGGCGCGCCTGCCAGACCAAGGACCTCCCCATCCGCGACTGGGTGAAGCTGGCCGTCACCCGGGCACGCGCCTCCCAGACCCCCGCCGTGTTCTGGCTGGACGAGGACCGCGCCCACGACGCCAACCTCATCACCAAGGTCAACGAGTACCTAAAGGAGCACGACACCGAGGGCCTGGACATCCAGATCATGGCCCCCGTCAAGGCCATCGCCTTCACCCTGGAGCGTATCCGGAAGGGCGAGGACACCATCTCCGTCACGGGCAACGTGCTCCGCGACTACCTCACGGACCTGTTCCCCATCCTGGAACTGGGCACCAGCGCCAAGATGCTCTCCGTTGTTCCGCTGATGAACGGCGGCGGGCTGTTCGAGACCGGTGCAGGCGGCTCCGCCCCCAAGCACGTCCAGCAGCTGCTGAAGGAAAACCACCTCCGCTGGGACAGCCTGGGCGAGTTCTTGGCCCTGGCCGTCAGCTTCGAGCACCTGGCCACCACCACGGGCAACGCCCGCGCCCAGGTCCTGGCCGACACCCTGGACCGCGCCACCGGCACGTTCCTGCTGGAGAACAAGTCCCCGAGCCGCCGCGCGGGCGAGCTGGACAACCGAGGCAGCCACTACTTCCTGGCCCGCTACTGGGCTGAAGAGCTGGCCAAGCAGACGGACGACGCCGAGCTGGCCGCCGCGTTCAGCACGGTCGCCAGTGAGCTTTCCTCCAAGGAGGAAACCATCGTGGGCGAGCTGGCCGAGGTCCAGGGCTCACCCGTGGACATCGGAGGCTACTACCACCCGGAGGACGCCAAGGCTTCCGCAGTTATGCGTCCTTCCGCCACCCTTAACAAGGTCATCGCCAGCCTGAGCTAGCGGCGGGCTGCTGCAGCAGCTGTGCGTATAAAGAAGCGGGGCTCCGGATAATCTTCCGGAGCCCCGCTTTTTTCTGTGGAGTGTTAATGCCTTACTGTCCGGCAGGGGCTTAGTTCTTGCCTTTGCCTTTGTCGTTGTTGTTCTTGTTGGCGTTTCCGCTGTTGCTTGACGTGTTGCCCTGGTCTGCAGGCGCGGCGGGGGCCGGAGCAGGTGCGGGCTGTGACGCGGGCGCTTCCGCCGTGGGGGAGGGGGCTTGCGTCCCCTGGCTGGCGGCATTGCGAGCATCTTCGGCTGCCTTCGCAGCCGCCGCTTTCTGTGCCGCGAGGATGTCGTTGAGGTCTGCGCGGACAGCGGTAGCCACCGTGGTGATGCTGCGGCGCCGCTCCTCGGAAACCTGGCCCTTTGCCTGGGCCGCCGAGAGGTCCGCCTCAAGACCCGCGAGTGCCTGCAGTGCGGACTCGGGATTGTTCTGGGACGACGCCTGGGTCACTTCCAGGACCCGAGCCTGGAGTTGGGTGGCGGCTTCGCGCTGCAGACCGTTCCCGGGAGCCGCGCACGCGCTAAGGAAGCCCGCCGCGACCAGTGCCGCTGAGCACGCCAGCAACAGCCGGTTCGGAGGTGCCTGCAGCAGGGTCACGGTTCCACGCTCTTTTGAAGTTCCTGGAGATGGTCACCCAGGACGCCGGTCACCGTGGGGTAGGGCACGACGTCGGCCGGTCGGGCGGAAATGCTCATCATCACCGCTGCGGCGGCCGCGGCGATCACCAGGATACCGAGTACGACGGCCAGCCAGATGCGCTGCGTCCGGGACAAGCGCGGCTTCCTGGAGGCCTTGGCGGCGGCTGGGCTGGTTGCCGCCGCACCGGAAGCAGACGGTGTCGTGGCTTGCGGGGCGGGGGTCCGCTCAGACGGCTGCGAGGATGAGCGGGGAGAAATAGCCCCGGTGGCCCCTGCCGCCTCCCGGACTTCGTCCACTGATTCTTCGGCAGTGATGGTGGGCGGGTGGAAGGGCATCGCGGGAAGCACCCGGGTGGTTTCGGGGGCCAGTTCTCCGGGCGTTGACGCCGGGGAAACCAGGGCCTGGCGCAGCGCCGTCTCAATGTCCGCAGCCGTCGGCCGCTCCAGCGGCTCGATGGCCGTCATGGAACGGATGAGGTCTGCCCATTCGGCGGGGACGTCGTCGGGGATCTCCGGAGCGCGGTGAAGCCGGGCAACAGCTGATTCCACGGCACTGCCCGGGTACTCCACCGTGCCCTTGATGCACTCCAGCAGCACCAGGCCAAGGGAATAGATGTCCGTGGCCGATGAGAGGGGTTTGCCGAGGGCCTGCTCGGGGCTGAGGTAGGCAGCCGTGCCCACCATGGTGCCCGTGGCCGTGAGTCGGGTGGAATCGACGATCCTGGCGATGCCGAAGTCCGTGAGTTTGGGCCGCAGCGGCTCGCCCGGCCGGATCTGCACCAGGAGGATGTTGCCCGGCTTGATGTCGCGGTGGATGATGCCGAGGCCGTGGACGTAAGCCAGGGCGTCGGCGATCCCTGCACCGATCACTGACAGCTCTTCATAGGGCACGCGGCTGTGGCGAATACGGCTGCGCAGGTCCTGGCCCTCCACGAGTTCCATGGTGAGGAAGGGACGGGGTTCATCCGGAAGGCGGTCATCGATGCCGGCGTCGAAGAGCGTCACCAGGCCGGGGTGGTTCAGGGTGGCCAGGAGCTGGATCTCCGCTTCCTGCCGCTTCAGTTCGTCCGCATCCGGAGCCTGCGGCGCGAATAGCTTCAGCGCGACGTCGCGGCCCAGGTTTTCATCCCGGGCAGAGTAAACCGAGGACATCCCCCCACGGCCTATTACGTCACCCAAACGATAGCGACCGCCGACAACTTCATTCTTGATGGAGCTAGGCGATTCCGCCACCATGACCGTTCCTCCCGGTGCGCTGCGGCACTGATGTACCTCAAATTATACGGGCGGGACCGCCGAACCAGCGATTGACCTAGGCTTTCACGTTGCGACACGCCGACGGTCCGGCGGCGGTTTGAATCACTTCCGCCACCGGACCATTGGCTACAAGGACACGTGTGCTGAAGACGTGTTTTGTACTGTTCCTTCGTTTCCGGGTCGTTGTCCTCCTTCCGTCAGCCCGCGGAGTGCTGCCACTTCAAGCGCACGGGTGCGGGCGTTTTCTGTGCTGTCTTTGAAGCGCTTTACGACACCTTCCGCCTGCGGAGCATCAGGAATCCGCCGGCCAGGAGCAGCAGCGCCAGGGGAACCAGCGTTCCGTCCCAGCCCGTGTTGGCGAGGCCGGTATGGCCCGTGGCCGTGGCGGCAAGGGCGGAATTGCCGTTCGCCGGGGTGCTGCGGGGAGCCGTAACAGTGGCGATGGTGCCGCTGACTGCCGTGGAGCCTGCCGGTGCCGCCGAGAAGCCGCCGTTACCGGTGCCGCCATTCATGCCGGTGGAATCATCACCCGTGGCCGTTCCGCCGTTGCCGGCGCCACCGTTGCCTGCGGTGTTGTCCGAACCCGGGGTGCTGGCACCGGGATCTGCGGTTCCGGGATCAAGCGTCCCGGTGTCACCGGTGGTGCCGTCACCCGGGGTGGTGGTACCAGGGTCGGTGGTGCCGGGAGTGCCTGTGCTGGTGGCGCCCCCGAGTCCCAGGCCAATGCCGAGGTCGATTACAGCGTCCAACCCGCCGTTGCCAACGGTTCCGGTGCCCGAATCAGCGCCAAGGTCTACAACCGCGTCAACTCCGGCTGCCGTGTCACCGGTAGTGAGGCCGCCGACGCCAAGGTTCACGGCTGCGTCGACGGCGAGGTCGGCGGTGGTGCCGTCGGTGGTTCCGGTGCCCGGATCGGTGAGGCCGCCGAGGCCGAGGTTGATGTCGGCTGCGGCTGCCACGTCAGTGGTGCCGGTGGATGCGGGATCGGTGAGGCCGCCGAGGCCAAGGTTGACGTCGGCTGCGGCTGCCACATCGGCGGTGCCCGCGGTGGTACCGTCGTTGGTGATGCCGCCGAGGCCGAGGTTGACGTTGGCTGCGGCTGCCACGTCGGTGGTTTCTGCGGTTGCAGGGGCGGTGGTGATGCCACCCAGGCCGAGGTCCACGTTGGCGTCGACGGCGAGGTTCGCCGTGGTGCCGTCAGTCGTGCCTGTTGCAGGGGCCGTTCCGGTGGTGTTGCCGCCGAGGCCGAGGTTGACGTTGGCTGCGGCTGCCACGTCGGTGGTTCCCGCGGTTGCAGGGGCGGTGGTGATGCCACCCAGGCCGAGGTCCACGTTGGCGTCGACGGCGAGATTCGCCGTGGTGCCGTCCGTCGCCCCTGTACTGGTGCCGGGATCGGTGATGCCGCCGAGGCCGAGGTTGACGTTGGCTGCGGCTGCCACGTCGGTGGTTTCTGCGGTTGCAGGGGCGGTGGTGATGCCACCCAGGCCGAGGTCCACGTTGGCGTCGACGGCGAGGTTCGCCGTGGTGCCGTCAGTCGTGCCTGTTGCAGGGGCCGTTCCGGTGGTGATGCCGCCGAGGCCGAGGTTGACGTTGGCTGCGGCTGCCACGTCGGTGGTTCCCGCAGTTGCAGGGGCGGTGGTGATGCCACCCAGGCCGAGGTCCACGTTGGCGTCGACGGCGAGGTTCGCCGTGGTGCCGTCGGTCGTGCCTGTTGCTGGAGCCGTACCGTTAGTGATGCCGCCGAGGCCGAGGCTGACGTCCACTGCGGCGGCGACACCGGTTGGACCGGCCGGCGTTGGGTCACCCAGCAGGCCCAACGACGACGAGTCAGCGGGTGCCGCCGCCGAGATGAGGGCGGAAGCGGACAAGTCCGTCCCGCTGGTGGTGGTGTCCGCGGCCTCTGCCGCAGCGCAGCCGAGGGCCAGAAGACCGCCGGCAAAGAGGGTGCTAAGCAGCCCCCTGCGAAGGGTGCAGTTCATGATGCTTACTCCTGAAAGTTGATGTTGTCCGGCGCTGGTCAGCTGCCGGCATAGCCACGTGCTGCCCATGAACGGGCAGGAGGCATCAACTAGTCAGGAGAAGAACCGGGGTCGAAGGACACCGGCGCAGGAAAGTGCTCAGAGGTATCCCCGGCAAGGACCGCGCAGGGAAGTATGAAATCGACGTCGAAGGTGCTCAGCCATGCGGCGGCACTGGACGGGCCGCTTGACGACGTACCGCTGCCCGTGCCGGATCCCGGGGCGGCAGGAACGTTTGTAGTCAGCGGCGCCGGCCCAGCGGGAAGATACTCATCCGCGACGGAGTCACCAAGGCCCGCTAAATCAGCTTGCAGAACGGAAGTTCCAGCGAGTCCAGCAGCCCCGCGGGCTTCCGGGATTGCGCCGCTGGCTGCTGACGATATATCGGCCAAAGCCAGAGCGTCCTGATCAACGTCGGTTGCTGCCTGCAGGGCGCCAGCTGATGCTTCCGCCGCAGCAGGGGCAGGAGTTTCCGTAGCCGGAAGCCCTGCCTGGACCGCTTCAAGTGGCTGCTGGAGCTCAACCCCCTGTTGGGGAAGCGGAACGGGCAGCGGAGCGACGCCGGTCAGAAGATCGGAAACGGGCTGGAGTACCGGTTCGAGCGCAGGAACAGCCTCGGCAGCAGGCTCTACGACAACCTGCACGACGCCGGACGTCACGCCGTCGGCGACGTCAACAAGGGGAGCCGAAACAGTGGAGACGGTTCCCGCAGGAAGCACTTGGTCCACCGCCGGAACGGAGGCGATGAGGTTGTCCGCAAGTCCGGAAACCTGGGTCACCATGGGCTGCAACAGCCCGGGGGTTGCCGCCGGGCCGGCCGGGGAACTCAAAGGAGCCGGTGAAGCGGCGTCCGCCAGATCATGGGTCAAGGATGAAACCGAGCTGGTGACCCCGCCGATAAGGGACGAAGAGTCGGGGCCGGCGTCAGCGGAAGCAGCCGTGGAAGAAAGCGTCAGCCAGGTCACTGCGGCGGCTCCGGCAAGAAGCGCCGGGCGCAGGGCACGCCATGGCGAACTCATATGAGCCATGCGTACCACCCCCCAGTGACCGGTGCAATCGATGCCCCTAAATACTAAGACTGCTTATTGGCGGAAGTCCAGAGGCAGCCTAAAGGGACTTTACAAATGGAGGGCACACGCTCGAAAGGCGTCAAGAGCCAAGACAACCGGTCACGTAGCTGACACGGACTCCGCAAGCTGCAACACCGACGTCGTACTTCCCTTTCTGAAGCTCTCTAATGCCTGTCATTGGGGTAGGTGACTCCAAGCTGGGCGCGCACACCGTCGAAAAGGCGCATGGTGTTCAGCGTGTCCTCAAGCGGCATTACCGGGCTCTCGGTCAATCCCTGCTGGACGCACCTCATCACCTCGCGCAGCTCGTAGGCGTACCCCTTGCCCACAACGTCGAAGGTTTCCGTCCGGCGGTCCTCCCAGCCCTTGGCGATGAGGAGCTCGCCCGGATTGTTGATGGAGCCCACGCTCTGCAGGAAGCCAAGGCTTCCCGCCACGGTAGCCGTGCGCGGGCCGTGGGCCAGGAGCGAGGAGGTGAGCTGGACCTGGGCGGCGTGGTCATAGCCGAGCGTCATGACGTTCTGCGCATCAACGCCGTCGTCATTGACCACACCCGTGGCGCTGACAGTTTGCGGGAAGCCGAGCGTGCCCAGCGCCCACAAGAGCGGGTACACGGACAGATCCAGCAGGGCCCCGCCGCCGTCCTTGCGGGCCCACAGCCTGGCAGTGGGGGAGTACGGAGCCGGAAAGCCGAGGTCTGCGGTGACCCAGTGGATCTCGCCGAGTTCTCCAGAGGCGGCGATCTGGAAAGCCCGTTGCATCGACGGCAGGAACCGGCTCCAGACCGCCTCCATCAGGAACAGCTTCCTGCTGCGCGCAACGTCGATGAGCTCGGCTGCTTCGCGCGCATTGATGGTGAAAGCCTTCTCGCAGAGCACATGCTTGCCGGCGTTGAGGGCGGCGAGGACTATCTCATGGTGCTGTGCGTGCGGCGTGGCAACGTACACCACATCCACGGCGTCATCAGCCAGCAGCCGCTGGTAGCCGGGCACACCGCCGTCGTCCCCGTACGCCTTGGCGAAGTCGTAGGCCACGGCGAAAGCGTCGGCCGTGTCCTGGGTCCTGGAACTGACCGCGTACAGCTCGGCGTCTTCCAGCAGTGCCAGATCCTGTGAGACCGCGCGGGCGATGCTGCCGGTTGCAATGATTCCCCAGCGCAGCGGAGCCCCGGTTGCGGAGCGTGGATCCTGGTTGGGCTGGCTGGACAGCCACGGCGTGGCGATGGGAGCAGTCATAGCTGCCATCCTGTCACAGGGGCGTGGAAGGAATGGGGAAGTTCCGGCCGCCCGGAGAAGGAAACGAAAAAGGGGCCAAAGATGGAAGCGCGTGCACCCCTCTGGCCCCTTTCGATCGCGTCAGGCGGTGGCGGCCACCGCCCGGCCCCGTACCGGCTCTTCCGTCAGCTTGCCCTGCTGCAGGCGGAAGCGGCGGTCGGTCTTGTTGGCCAGGACCCTGTCGTGGGTGACTACCAGAATGGTGGTGTTGTGGTCGCGGCTTAGGGAACTGAGGAGCTCGATGATGTGATCGCCGGTCTGCTCGTCCAGGTTGCCCGTGGGCTCGTCGGCGAGGATCAGCTTAGGCTCGTTGGCCAGGGCACGGGCGATGGCCACGCGCTGCTGCTCGCCGCCTGAGAGCCGGTTGATGCGCCGTTCGTGCTTGGACGGATCCAGCTGCACCTGCTCCAGCAGTTCCTGCGCCCGCTGGAGCCTGGCACCCTTCCGGACCCCGGCAAACTCCATGGGGAGCATAACGTTGTCCACGGCGGAGAGGTTGGGGATCAGGTTGAACTGCTGGAACACGAATCCGATGTCCCGGCGGCGGTACTCGGTCAGCTTGCTGTCCGGCAGGCTGGCCAGGCTGACGCCGTTGACGACGACGTCTCCGCTGGTGGGCTTGTCCAGCGCGCCCAGGAGGGACAACAGGGTGCTTTTGCCGCTGCCGCTCTTGCCCACGATCGAGGCGAGCGTTCCTTGCTCCAGGACGAAGCTGACATCATTCACCGGCTTGATGGTGCGGTCACCGGAGTTAAAGGTGCGGACCAGGTTCTTGACTTCAATCATCGCTATTCTCCTCGCAGGACTTCGATGGGACGGATTCGCGCCGTGAGCAGCGCGGGCACCAGGGCGCCGATGACGGCGACGGCAAACACGGCCGCGATGCCGCCGGCGATGACGCCGGGCGACGCGCTGGCGGTTACGGAGTTCAGCAGCTGGGAAGCGCCGCCGAAGGGCCCACCCTGTCCGCCGCGGAAGCCCCCTGCACCGGCGGCCTCGCCCGGGAAGCCGCGGCCGGCGGTGGCAGAAGCCGTGGTGCTGTTGCTGCTGATCAGGGCGGAGGCGATGCCGCCACTGGCGAAGGATGCCATCGCTGCGCCCACTGCGCTGCCCAGGGCCGCCAGGACCAGGGCTTCGAGGACGAACTGCAGCCCGATGGTCCGGTTCGGCGCCCCGATGGCCTTCAGCACACCGATTTCGCGGCGGCGCTCGCGGACCAGCATCACCATGATGAGCAGGATGATCAGGCCGGCGGTGCCCAGGGCGGCGATGAAGGCGATGAAGGAGATGTTCTTGACGCTGTCCAGGGAGCTGACGGCGGTCTGCAGGTTCTGGCCCTGGGTGACGTCAGCCTTGTCGGTGCCCAGGGCGGCCTGCAGCGCCGTCTTGGTGGAGGCGACGTTGTCCATGGAGTTCACCGTAACGATCATGCTGGAGAGTTCACCGGGCGTGCCCGCAAGGGTCTGGGCGGTGGGGAGGGTCACGTACACAGCGTTATTGCCAAAGGCGGTGCCGGCGTCGAACAAACCGGAAACCGTATAGGTCTGGTCGTTGATGGTGAAGGTGGACCCTACGGTGAGATTGTTCTTCTCGGCCAGCGAGGTGCCGAGCAGCGCGCCCGTGGATGCTGCCGCATAGTCACCAAGACCGGATCCCTGGGTGATGTTCAGTGCCTTGCCCGTGGTGTCCACCTCGGCCCCGATGCCGGTGGCGGTGATCGGCAGCGACCTGGGCTGCTGGCCGGTCCCGGTGGATCCCGTGGTTCCGTTGGCCTGCTGGTTGCGGCTGCCCAGGGTGCCTGCATCGACTGCGGCTGTGAGGCTGGTGGTGAGGGTGGCGGCTGCCTGACCGCCGGGGCCGCCCTGGCCGGCCTGTCCTCCTTGACCGGCCTGGCCAGTTTGTCCCGCCTGACTGGCTGACTGCGCAGCAGCAGCGGCCGCGTTCCGCAAACGCAGTGAGGAGGTTCCGACGACGGCACTGACGTTGGTAACGCCGGCCGCGGTGGTTGCCTGGGCGGCGGTGAGCGGCTCGCCACCGCCTTCGAAGCCCTGCCCGCCGGCAGGGTTGACGGTCAGGACGGTGCCGACAGAGGCATTGAGCTCCTGGACTTTCGCTCCGACCGCCTGGTTGGCCACCAGCATGGCCAGGGCCAGGCCAATGGCGACGGCCAGCACTGCAACAACGGCTGCGGTGCGGACCTTGTTTCTGAAGGCATTGCCTACGCTTCGGGCAAGGACGCTCACGTTACTCCTATGACTCAGGTGCCGGCGCGGAAGGCCGGCTTCGCATCAACCCTCGCCGGGCATCCTGTGCAGGCATCCGGCCGAAGCTGTGTTTGGGCTGTGAGGGGCTCTTGACAGGCTTGTCACGAACAAAGTAGAAATTAACTGCCGACTCGAGAAACCGTTTTCTCAAGAGCGGCGCCTTCTACCCGACGCAGCACATACCAAGGCATGTGGTCTGTTTGGCATGCCGGAAATCAGGCCGATGAAGTCCGAAGTGAAGTTTCCAACCTCCGCACCTGCCAGCCGTCGCCTCCGCCGGGGCGGCGTAATCGCAGTCTCCGTGGCCACTGCTCTCGCTGCCGGACTTGTCTTGGCAGCTCCGGCCCCCGCCAGCCCTGCGCCTACCGGAGGGGGCATAATCAAGCCCGACGACGCGGCACCTACCGGTTGGGCCTCCGTCGGTCCTGGCACGAACGGCGGCGCTGGCGCCCCCGACGAAAGCCGCTACCAGGTATCCACCCTCGCAGAGCTGAAAACGGCATTGGCGAACCAAGGGCGTCCGTCCGAGCCGAAAATTATCTACGTGAACGGCTCCATCGATGGAAACCAGTCCCCAGATGGGCGAGTCTTGGGTGAGCAGGATTATGCGCCCGGATATGACATCAATAAATACATGTCCTGCTTTGGGCCGGAAGGAAAGGTGTGGAGCGACCAAACCTTCGACTACTGCAAAAAACAGCGCCAGTTACGGCAAACCGGCAGCAATAACATGAAGCGGCAGATCGAGGTGAGCCTGCCCAGCAACACGACCCTTATTGGGCTAGGGGCTGACTCCGGGTTTCTCGGCGCCAATATTGTGATCCTGAACGCCACCAACGTCGTGGTGCGGAACATCAGCGTCGAAGCCCCAGTTGATTTCTTCACCACCTGGTCCCCGGACGACGGCGAGGGCGCGTGGAATGCACGGTTCGACGCGCTGTCTTCAGTAACCTCGGACCACGTGTGGATCGACCACGTCAGCCTTTCCGATGGCCGTTTCCCTGATAGCGAGGCGCCCATGGGGTTTCGGGGCAAACATGCGAACCGGCACGACGGCTTGTTGGACCTCAAAGACGGCACGGACTTTGTGACCATCTCCAACAGCACGCTCTCCAACCATGACAAAACCATGCTGCTTGGTTCAGGCGACGAACACGTAGACAAGGACGGCGGCAAGCTGCGGGTGAGCTATATCGGCAACTATTTCGAGAACCTGCAACAGCGCTCGCCCCGCGTCCGGTTCGGCCAGGTCCACGTGGTCAACAATTACTTCACCGGAAGCACGGATGATCCCCGTTACCCGCTCGTCAGCGAAGCCCAAGGCGGAAGCAGCTACTTCCTTGGAGCGGGCTACGAGTCCAGGATCTTCTCCGAACGCAATGCCTTCGAATTCACAGGGCCGGGCGCCGACCCGTCAATCATGGTCACCAGCTACAACGGCCACCGATTCAGCGATATCGGCTCCTGGTACAACGGCCAAGCGGCGGACCTTGACGCTATCGCCCAGGCGTCATTCGAACAGAACCGGGAAAAGGCGCTCGCCGAAGCCGAGGCCAGCGGTTCACCCGCTTCTGACTGGACAGGCTGGGAGTTCACCACCGACGTGGGCTGGAACCCAGCCGATGTCTACGCCTACAAAGCCTTCTCCACCGCGCAGGCCGTCAAAAACCACGCCCTGCAGTTCACCGGACCGGGCGTGCTCGCTGTGAAGTAGTAAGGGAACGAAAAGGCTTACAAGGGAACAGCCCGGCCCCCGTTAGGGGACCGGGCTGTTTCCGGAACGAGGGAGTTACTTGGTGATCGGGCCGAGTACGGGATCGTCCTTGTAGGCCGTCTTGACGTTGGCGGAGGTCACGATAACCGGCTCCAGCAGGTAGGCGGGAACCACCTTGTTGCCGTTGTTGTAGGACTTGTCGTCGTTGACCTCAGGCTTCTTGCCTGCCTGCAGGTCCTTGACCATGGTGATCGCGTGCTCAACGAGCTTGCGGGTGTCCTTGTTGATGGTGGAGTACTGCTCGCCTGCCAGGATGGACTTGACCGACTCAACCTCGGAGTCCTGGCCGGTGACTACCGGGATCGGCTTGCCGGCGGCCTTGACGGAGGTCAGGATCGCACGGGCCAGGGTGTCGTTGGGGGACAGGACGCCGTCCACGTTAGCGGTGGTGTAGCTGCCGCTGAGCAGGGTGTCCATGCGGCGCTGGGCGTTCTCTGCCTTCCAGCCCTGGGTAACGGCCTGCTCGAAGCTGGTCTGTCCGGAGACAACCTTGAGGGTGCCGTCGTCGATCTTGGGCTTCAGCACGCTCATGGCGCCGTTGAAGAACACCTTGGCGTTGGCATCGTCAGGCGAACCGGCGAACAGTTCGATGTTGTACGGACCGGTGGGCTTCTTTGCCTTCATTCCGTCCAGCAGTGCCTGGCCCTGGAGCACACCGACCTTGTAGTTGTCGTAGGCCACGTAGTAGTCCACGTTGTCGGTGTTTAGCAGGAGGCGGTCGTAGGCGATCACGGTGGCGCCGGAGTCCTTGGCCTGCTTGAGCTGGGTGCCCAGCTGGGAGCCGTCGATGGCGCCCACGATGATGACCTTGGCACCCTTGGTGACCATGGCGCTGATCTGGTTCTGCTGCTCCGAAACGCCGCCGTTGGCGAACTGGACGTCAGCCTTGAACCCGGCGCCACTGAGGCCGTCGTTGAACAGCTTCTCGGCCAGGACCCAGTTTTCACTGGTCTTCTGCGGAAGGGCGACACCGATGGAGGAATTCTGGTCGAATCCTGCGGCGCTGCCGCTGGAGCCGCCGCTGGGCTCCGAGCGGCCGCAGCCCGTCAGCGCCAGTGCTGCGATGGCAGCAACCGCTGCGGCCTTTCCTGCTTTACCAAACATTTGCATTGTTGGTTCTCTTTCTTTGTGTGATGGAACGGTATTCAGGCTGCAAACTTCAGGCTTCCCTGGCGATCGCTTCCTTGGTGGAGGTGGTTTCGTCGGGCTGGATGGGGTTGCTGGGCCCGGAAGTGGGGCGGTTCATGTTCCGGGTCAGCATGCCGATGATGGACCGCTTGCCCTGGGTCTTGTTGTAGACGTCGAAGGCTACGGCGATCAGGAGCACCAGGCCCTTGATGATCTGGGTGAGGTCGGCACCGACGCCCAGGAGCTGCAGGCCGTTGTTGAGCACTGCCATGACCAGGCCACCGATGATGGAGCCGACCACGGTGCCCACGCCGCCGGTCACGGCCGCGCCGCCGATGAAGACTGCCGCGATGGCGTCCAGTTCCCAGCCGACGCCGTCGAACGGGCCCGAGGCGGTGGAGCGGCCCACGAAGATCATGCCGGCCAGGCCGGCCAGGATGGACATGTTCATCATGACCAGGAAGTTGACCTTCTTGGACTGGACACCGGAGAGTTCGGCTGCGTGGCGGTTGCCACCGACGGCGTAAACGTGGCGGCCCAGGATGGTGCGGGACGAGATGAAGCCGTAAATCAGCACCAGGACGGCCAGGATCAAGCCGGGGATGGGGAAGGATGTGCCCGGACGGCCGGTGGCGAACAGGTACGTGGCGTAGAGGATGGCGGCGCAGATGAGCACCAGCTTCAGCACGGTCACCCACATCTCGGGTACTTCGGCGCCCAGCGCTCTGGCCCGGGCACGGGAGCGCAGTTCGCCCCACACCACGAAGACTACGGCGGCGATGCCCAGCAGGAGTGTCAGGTTGTTGAACCCGGTGTCGGGTCCCACCTCTGGAAGGTAGCCGGAACCGATGTACTGGAAGTCGGTGGGTACCGGGATGGTGTTGGACTTGCCCACGAACTGGTTGAAGCCGCGGAAGAGGAGCATGCCGGCCAGGGTCACGATGAAGGCCGGGATGCCAACATAAGCTGTCCACCAGCCTTGCCAGGCGCCGATGACGGCACCGAGGACCAGGCCCAGGAGGATCCCGGCCCACCAGGGGATTCCCCAGTCGCGGAGGGCCAGGGCGACGGTGACGCCGACGAATGCGGCGACCGAACCGACGGAGAGGTCGATATGGCCGGCGATGATCACCAGCACCATGCCGATGGCCAGGATCAGGATGTAGGAGTTGCCGTTGAAGAGGTTGATGACGTTGCCGGGAGTCAGGGTCCGGCCTTCGGTGGCGAACTGGAAGAAGATGATCAGGGCCACGAGGGCGAAGATCATGCCGAATTGGCGGGTGTTTCCGCCAAACAGCTTTTTGAGGGCGTTCATGGTGTCAGTCCTTGTGTCCGGAAGGTTCTGGATGGGCCAGAGGGTCAGGCGGCTTTTCGGGTGGCGGAGGTCATCAGCTTCATCAGGCTTTCCTGGCTGGCCTCTTCTTTGGTCAGGACACCGGTGATGGCGCCTTCGAAGATGGTGTAGATGCGGTCGGACAGGCCCAGGAGTTCGGGCAGCTCGGAGGAGATGACGATGACTCCCTTGCCCTGGTTTGCCAGTTGCTGGATGATCCCGTAGATCTCGTACTTGGCCCCGACGTCAATGCCGCGGGTGGGTTCGTCGAGGATCAGCAGGTCCGGGTCGGTGAACATCCACTTGGCCAGCACAACCTTCTGCTGGTTGCCGCCGGACAGCTTGGCCACGCCTTCCTCCACGGACGGCGTCTTGGTACGCAGCGACTTGCGGTACTGCTCGGCCACGGTGAACTCCTGGTTGGGGTCCACTACCGAGTTGTGGCTGATCTTCTTCAGGGCGGCTGACACGGTGGTGGTCTTGATGTCGTCAAGGAGGTTCAAACCCAGCGACTTGCGGTCCTCGGTGACGTATCCCAGTCCGGCGTCGATGGCCTGGCGGACGTTCTTAAGGACGATCTCCTTGCCGTCCTTGTAGATGTGGCCGTCGATGAAGCGTCCGTAGGAGCGGCCGAAGACAGAACGGGCCAGCTCGGTGCGGCCGGCGCCCATGAGCCCTGCGAAGCCCACGATTTCCCCGCGGCGGACGTAGAAGCTGGAGTTCTTGCAGACCAACCTGTCCTGGACTGCGGGGTGGCCAACGGTCCAGTTCTTGACCTCGAAGAACACTTCCCCGATCTTGGGGGTGTGTTCCGGGAAGCGGGATTCCAGGGTGCGGCCCACCATGCCCTTGATGATGCGGTCCTCGTCTACGCCATCCTTCTTCACATCCAGCGTCTCGATCGACTTGCCGTCACGGATGATCGTGATGGAATCGGCAATTTGCTCGATCTCGTTGAGCTTGTGCGAAATGATGATCGAGGTGATGCCCTTTGCCTTGAGCCCAAGGATGAGGTCCAGCAGGTGCTGCGAATCAGATTCGTTCAGCGCGGCCGTGGGCTCGTCCAGGATGAGGATCTTCACGGACTTGTTCAGCGCCTTGGCAATTTCCACCAGCTGCTGCTTGCCGACGCCGATTTCCTTGATGGGGGTGTCGGGGTCTTCCCGCAGGCCGACGCGTGCCAGGAGGTCCAGCGACCGCAGGCGGGCCTCGGCCCAGTTGATGACGCCCCGCTTGGTGGGTTCATTGCCCAGGAAGATGTTTTCCATGATGGACAGCTCGGGGATCAGCGCCAGTTCCTGGTGGATGATCACGATGCCGGCGTGCTCGCTGGCCCGGATGTCCCGGAACTGCTGGACCTGCCCCTGATAGACGATGTCGCCGTCGTAGCTTCCGTACGGGTACACACCGGACAGGACCTTCATGAGGGTGGACTTGCCGGCCCCGTTTTCGCCGCAAATAGCGTGGACCTCGCCGGCCTTTACCCGAAGGCTTACGTCCGACAAGGCTTTAACGCCGGGGAATTCCTTGGTGATGGACCGCATCTCGAGGATGACCGGGTCCGTGTGCGTGGTCTGGGACGTCATGAGCCCTAACCCTCCAATGCAATGACTTCTTTGTCCGGCCGGCAAAGCGCAGGGCCGTCTGAACCAAAAGTAAACTGGATCACAGCCATTGTCGTCAAGTCTTTAACGCAATTGCCGGATAACGAAATGGTCTAGGACTTCCGGATCCCCGCATGCTGGAAGACCAGCGCTGCTGCCCCGAGGGCCTCCGCGCGGTCGCCGAGCGAGGACATGGTCAGGGTGGTGGTTTCGCCGATCACGGGCACTGCATGCCGGATCAGGCCCCTCCGGATAGGGTCCAACAGGAGGTCCCCGAGGCCGGCCAGGGGACCGCCCACCACGATGACCTCGGGGTTGATCAGGTTGGCCACATTGCCCAGCGCGCGGCCCACGGCCAGGCCCGCATCGTCGACCACGCGGAGGGTGGCGGAGTCCCGGTTCAGGGCCTTGCGGACGATGTCAGCGGGCGTCAGGGGAGGGTCGTCGCCGCGGCTGAGGAGCTCGATCATGGTGGTGGTGGATGCAATAGTTTCCAGGCAGCCGCGGTTGCCGCAGCGGCACACCAGGCCCTGCTCATGAATGGTGGCATGGCCGATTTCGCCGGTGATCCCCACGTTGCCGTAATAGGGGGCCCCGTTGAGGATCAGGCCCGCGCCGATGCCGGATCCGATCTTCAGGAACAGCAGGTTACTGACCCCGGAATGCTGCCCCCAGGTCACCTCGGACCACGCGCCCAGATTGGCGTCATTGTCAACAAAGACGGGGATTCTCAAGGTTTCCTCAAGATGCTGAAGGATGTTGATGCCCACCCATTCGGGAAGGATGGCCCCCTGCGCCACCGTCCCGGTCCGGCGGTCGATAGGGCCGGGAATACCGACGCCGGCACCCACCACAGAGGACCGGTCCACGCCGCTTTCGCGCAGGAGTTTCTCCAGCAGGGCCACGGCCGCCTGGATGCCGTCATCCGCTTGGTGGCCCAGCGGGAGCATCACCGATTCCTCGGCGATGACGTGGTAGCTGAGCGAGGCCAGGACCACCCTTAGGTGGCGCCGGCCGAAGTCGATTCCGACGGCGACGGCGCCGTTGCTGTTCAGCCGCACGTTCAGAGCACGCCGGCCCGAACTGGTGATGGGTTCAGTGGATGCCAGGCCGGAGTCGAGCATGATTTTGACAATGTTCGAGACGGTGGCGGTGGACAGCCCAGTTTGCCGGGCGAGCTCCGCCTGCGTGGAGGGGCCGCCCATCAGAGTCTCGATAATCCGCTGCTGGTTCAGCTGCCGCAGCGCGGACTGGGACCCGGGATTCTTGGGCTTGCTCTTCGTTGAGCGCGGGGGTGCGGACATGCTAAGAACATTGCCCTATTGCTGCGCTTGTAGTCAAGAAGTTAACGCATGGCCGCCTGTGCAGTAGTGGACAAGCACCCGGCCCAAGGCAAGCGGGGCCCCCGTGCATTCTGTCCCGGACGCCAGGCTGGCGGGTCCAAACGACCCGGCGGACTCCCGGAAGGGCTGTCTAGGCTGGAAGGCAGAACACTTACGAACAGCCATTCCCCGCGGAGAGGCATACAGAAGGTGGTAACGATGCTGCTGTCCGTCCTGCAGGCGAATGCCGCGGTCCTGGACGTCGAGGCCAATCTCCGGACGGTGGATGATGCCGCACGCCGGGCTGCCACAGCTGGGGCGGACCTGCTGCTCACGCCGGAGTTGTTTCCGGTGGGCTACGCCCCGCTCAGGCTGCGATCCGAACTGGACCCGGCAAGCCTTCCCGCCATCCGTGCGCAGCTGGCCGACATCGCCCGCCGGAACGGAATTGCGCTCGTCTACAGCCTGCCCTCCGTCGCCGGCGGCGAAGCCGGCGCCTCCGCCCAAGGCCGCGACTGGCACATTTCCGCAACCTTGGTCGACGCTACCGGCACCGAGCTCCTGTCCTACGCCAAGGTGCACCTCTTCGGCGGCGAGGAGCGCAAGGCCTTCGTGGCAGCCGCTGAACCCCCCGCCGTCGTCACCTTCAAGGGCGTGCGCACCTCCCTGCTGATCTGCTACGACATTGAATTCCCGGAGGCCGCCAGGGCGGCAGCTGCCCGGGGCGCCGAACTGCTCCTGGTGCCTACCGCCCTGTCCACAGGCTTCGACGCCGTGCCGCAGGTGCTGATCCGTGCCCGCGCCTTGGAAAGCCAGCTGAACGTGGCCTATGCCAACCACTGCGGAATCGAGGACGCCTACACGTTCGGGGGCGGAAGCGTCGTGGCCGGCCCCGACGGCGCGGTCCTCGCCTCCGGTGGCGGCGGCCCGGAACTGCTGTTTGCCCAGGTGGGCACCGAGACCGTACACGCAGCACGGGAAGAGGTGCCATACCTGAGGGAGCGCCGGCCTGAGCTGTACCGGGAGTGGGAGGGGCGCCTGGCCGAGGGTGCCGATACCGCGGACGGTGCCTAGACCGTTAGACAGCGTCAGCGGTCAAGGCGTCCCGTACTGCAGCGCAATCCACAGCTCGGCCCGCACCTGTGCCTGGTTCAGGTCCATCTGCAGCAGCTCACCAAGGAGGCCGATCTGGCGCCGCACGCTGTTCCGGTGCAGCCCCAGCCGTTTGGCCGACCCGTCCCAGCTGCCGTTTTCGCTAAGCCACCCCTGCAAGACGGCCAGCAGCGGGTCCCGCCGGTCCGGTTCCAGCGCCAGGATCGGCCGCAGCAGCCTTTCGGCCAGCAGGGTCCCTGCCTCACGGCCCAGCAGCCCGGTAACGGACCAGGACACTTCATCGGCGCGTACACTGGTCCCGCTTCTCTGGACCTGGCTGCGCAGCGAGGTGGCGCGCTGGTACGCCGCCGGTAGGGCGGTGAGCTCAGTGGGTTCGCCGATCACCAGGCGCCACCCGAGCTTCTCCACATCCGCAAGCAATGCATCATCAACCTTGAGCCGGGTCACGGCCGCAAATCCGTAGTCCGTGATCTCCACCAGCTTGGTGTCGAACATCCGCCGCCACTGCAGGAGTTCCCGCACGGGACTGTCGCCGGCCGGCCATTCGGGCGCTTCCACCTTGATGCCCTGCACCACGCGCATCGGTGCGGAGCGCGTGGAGGACAGGCTTTGGGCCAGCAGGTCCTTGAGTCCGTTCAGGTGCTTGGTGCCGCCCGTGGTGAGGCTTTCGGGATGCAGCAGGACGGCGGTGGCCAGCTGGCTGGGAGCCAGCGACCCGCTGGTGCGCTGCCGTACCAGCAGCTCGAGCAGTCCGACGGCGGACTGGACCACGTTGTTCTGCGCGGGCGTCAGCGGAACGTCGGAGCCGAGGATCAGTGCGCCCAGGTTGGCGTCCTTGGTGCTGCGGAGGGGGTGGCCCACCACCAGGGCAGAGCCCGGCTGGTCGAATCCGTCCATTTCCACCCGCGGGCCGCGGCCGGACAGCAGCCGTTCCAGCATCGGTTCCAACAGGGAAAGGTCGACGGCGGTGCTGCCGCCGGCGCCGGTGCCGCGGGCCCGGACCCTGCCGTCCGCCCCCACCATGACCGCCCACACGGGCACCCGCTGGACCAAGGCGGCCAGCAGTTCGTGTTCGGGCTTGGGGGAGAGGACGGCCCGCATGAGCTGCCGGTTGGTCTCTGCCAGCTGCCGGAAAACCCTGGCATTGTCAGTTTCCAGGAGCTGCGAGAATTCGAGGCCGATGGCAGCGAACGGCAGCGACTCCGGCACCTCGAACAAGGTGAGGTTGTGCCTGCGGCAGGCGTCCACCACCACGTCGGGGGCGGCGTCGAAGTAGGGCCTGATGCCGAAGCCGAGGGCGGCCACCTTTGCCTCCACCAGCCGCCGGACGTAGGCATCCACCTTCGCGGGGGAGCCACCCTCGCCGAGGAAGGGCAGGCCGGCGGTGAGCAGGAACTCGCCCTCGGGAAGGTAGGGCGTGGGGTCCTCCAGCTCGCTGGGCTCCACCCACCGCAGCAGCTGCCCGCCACTGCCGCCGTCGTGAAGCGTCTTCAGTACCGGCGGCAGCTGGTCAAGGAACTGCTGGAGGGTGACGAAGCTCAGCCGCCCGGTTGCGGCGGGCTCAGCCGGCATGGCCGACGCCGGCGGGATCCGGCTCCTGGTAGTCGGGGCACTCGTGGGCGGCCGCCCCCGCATAGGAGCGCGGCAGGCGCGGTGCGATCCGGTTGATGATTTCGTCCCCATGGCTGCCAATGGCGGCACCCCAGTCGTCGGCGCTGGCGGCACCGGACGCGGGGTCGCCAAACAATACAGCGGTATCACCCACCTCAAAGCCGGTGCGGTCCGGCCCCAGGTCCACCATGAACTGGTCCATGCACACCTTGCCGATCACGGGCACCCGGCGGCCCCCGACGCTCACCACCGGGCGGCCGCTGATGCCTTTTGGAATACCGTCCGCGTAACCCAGGGGAATCAGGCCCAGGTAGCGCGCCTCATGCGTGATGGCCTGGTGTTCGTAACTGATCCCGGTGCCGGCCGGAACCTTCTTGATCATCACCAGCGGAGCGGTCACGCTGAGCGCGGGACGCAACCCGAAGTCCGCGGGAGCCAGGTAGTCGGCAGGGGCCAGGCCGTAAATGGCCAGCCCGGCGCGCACCATGTCGAAATGGAATCCGGGGCGGTCAAGGATGTTGGCCGAACTGGACACGTGCCGGAGTTCAGGGTCAAGTCCGGCGACTTTCGCCAGCCGGACCGCTTCCTCGAATTCCGCTACTGCGGCACTGTTCCCGGGATGGGCCGGGACATCCGCCCACGCCAGGTGGGTCCAGATGCCGCGCACCCGCAGGGCACCGTCGAGTTCGGCCCGGCGGGCCCGGGCAACCAGCCCGGCCCAGTCCTCCATGCGGGCGCCACCCCGGCTAAGTCCGCTGTCGAGTTCAAGATGTACGACGCCGGGGCGTCCCAGCCGCTGTGCGGCGGCTGCCAGCACCTCCAGTTGGGAGACGCTGCCAAGGGACAGATCGACGTCGTTTTCGAGGGCCTCGGTGATGGCTTCACTCGTCTGGGATGCCAGATAGAGCCAGGAAAGGATCGGCGCGGTGATGCCCGCCCTGCGGAGTGTGATGGCTTCAGCGAGCTGTGCCGTGCCCAGCCAGTCTGCGCCGGCCGCGACCGCGGCCTTGGCCACTTCAACCAGGCCGTGGCCGTAGCCGTTCCCCTTGACCACAGCCATGAAAAAGGGTGCCGCGCTGCGTTCTCTCAAGACCCGGACATTGTCTGAAATGGCGGACAGGTCGACGTTGACCTGCCCGGACAACACCGCCGGCGCGGACTGTTCGGTGTGTGCATTAAGTCTCATGGTGGATCACTATAAGTCATTTTGCACCGGGTTGAGAGTTGCCTCACATGCCAACCTTGGGGAGGGGAAACCGAAAACTACTCTGAAGGGACGTCAACGGTGACTGTGCCTGTAACCACCGAAAAAACCATTGCGCCGCGCGTAGGACGGCCCGGGCTCCGGGCCCAACTGCTGCGCCGTAAACCGATCGGCCAGATGATCAGCGAAGCCGGAAGCGGCGGGGGCGGCGGCGGGCTGGTGCGCAGCTTCGGCGTCCTCCAGCTCACCATGATCAGCGTAGGTGCCACCCTGGGGACCGGCATCCTGGTGATCCTCGGGGAATCCGTGCCGCTGGCCGGCCCGGCCATCTGGATCTCCTTCGTCATCGCGGGCCTGGCCGCCCTGCTCTCCGCCGTCTCCTACGCTGAAATGGCCGGGCTGGTTCCGGTGGCCGGCTCAAGCTACTCCTACTCCTACGCCACCATGGGCGAGGGCATGGCGTGGATCTGTGGCTGGTGCCTCGTCCTTGAATACGCCGTCTCCGTGGCAGCAGTAGCTGTGGGCGCCGGGCAGTATGTTAGCGAGGCGCTGGCCGCCTTCGGGCAGGTCCTTCCCGATGCCATGTCCCAGCCCCCGGGTGACGGCGGGGTGGTGAACATTCCCGCGGTGGCCATCGTAGTGCTGGCCATGGTCCTGCTGGTGCGCGGTGCACGGGAAAGCGCCTGGATCAACACCGCCATCGTCATCATCAAGGTGGGCATCCTGCTGTTCTTCTGCGCCGTTGCCTTCACCGCGTTCAACGCCGGAAACTTCGAGCCGCTGATGCCCATGGGTGCCGCCGGCGTCTCAGCCGCAGCTTCGCGGGTGTTCTTTTCTTACATTGGCTTTGATGCGGCCTCCACCGCCGGTGAAGAAGCCAGGAACCCCAAACGCGACCTTCCCCGCGCCATCCTGCTGTCCATGGTGATCGTCACCAGCATCTACGTCCTGGTGGCCGTCGCCGCCATCGGTGCCCGGCCCTGGGGCTGGTTCGACGGCACCGAGGCCGCCCTGGTCCAGATCCTGGAGGAGACCACCAACCAGCCCTGGATCGCCCTGCTCTTTTCCGTCGGTGCCGTCCTGGCCATCGCCAGCATCGTGCTCACCGTCCTCTACGGGCAGACCCGCATCCTGTTGTCCATGTCGCGGGACGGGCTGGTGCCCAAGATCTTCGGACGCGTCTCTCCCCGCACCGGCACCCCGGCCGCCGGCACCCTCATCGTGGGCACCGCCGTCGCGCTCACCGCAGGGCTGGTGCCGCTCGGCGCCCTGGCGGACGCCACCAGCATCGGCACCCTGTTCGCATTCGCGCTGGTCAACGTGGCCGTCATCTACCTGCGCCGCCACCGCCCTGACCTGAAGCGCAGCTTCCGGGTGCCGCTCTACCCCATGACCCCCGTGCTGGGCACGCTGATGTGCGCCTACCTCATGGCCAACCTCGGTGCCGAGACCTGGCTGGTCTTCGGTGCCTGGATGCTCGTGGGCATTGCCATCTACTTCGGCTATGGACGCCGGAACTCGAAGGTAGCGGCTCTCAGCGAGCTCGACTACCGTGAACTGACCGCCAAGGCCCCCAGCCAGGAACCTGTGAAAGCAGCACACTCATGACCATCGCCACCGAACTGCCCGCCTTCGACCCCTCCAGCACATCCACGCCGCCGGCGGATGCAGCCGGACGCGGCGCTGCGGGACAGGCAGCGCCCATCACCATGCTGAACCCCGATTTCCCGTTCAGCTACGACCACTACCTGGCCCACCCGGACGGGCTGGGCTCGGTTCCGCGGGAGCTGGACGGCACGGAGGTGGCCGTCATCGGCGCCGGCCTCTCCGGGCTGGTGACCGCCTATGAACTCATGAAACTCGGCCTGCGGCCCGTGGTCTATGAAGCGGACCAGATCGGCGGAAGGCTCCGCACAGCGGCTTTCCCGGCAGCGCCCGGAGTGGTGGCGGACCTGGGCGGCATGCGGTTCCCGGTCTCTGGCAGGGCCTTCTACCACTACGTGGACCTGCTGGGCCTGGAGACCCAGGACTTCCCCAACCCCCTTGCCGAGGCCACCTCCAGCACCGTGATCGAGCTGGCCGGCAAAAAGTACTACGCGGAAAAGTCCGGCGACCTGCCACCTTTCTTCCGCGAGGTGGCCGACGCCTGGAAGGCCGCGGTCAACGACGGCGCCAAGTTCGTGGAGATGCAGGAGGCCATCAAGGCGCGCGACATGGCCCGCATCAAGGAACTGTGGAACGAACTGCTCCCGCTCATGGACGAGCAGACCTTCTACGGCTTCATCGCCGCCAGTGAATCCTTTAAGAAGGCAGGGTTCGCACACCGGGAAGCCTTCGGCCAGGTGGGTTTCGGCACCGGCGGCTGGGACACCGACTTCCCCAACTCCATCCTCGAGATCCTCCGCGTGGTGTACACGGACGCGGACGACCAGCACCGGCTCATCCGCGGGGGAGCGCAACGGCTCCCCGAGGCACTGTGGCAGCACGCGCCGTCGGACCTGGTGCACTGGCCCGCCGGCACCTCCTTGGCCTCGCTGCACTCCGGTTCGCCCCGCGGCGCCGTGGGGAAGATCAGCCGGGACCCGGACGGCAATCTGCGCGTCCGCGAACGGTGGGGCCGCGAGGCCAGCTACCCGGCTGTGGTCACCACCTGCCAGTCATGGCTGCTGTCCACCCGGATCCACACCGAGGAGGCACTGTTCCCGGCCGAACTGTGGACCGCCATGGAGAAATCGCACTACATGCAGTCCTCGAAGACGTTTGTGATGGTGGACCGGCCGTTCTGGAAGGACACCGACCCCGAAACCGGCAATGAGGTCCTGTCCATGACCCTGACCGACCGGCTGAACCGCGCCACGTACCTGCTGGACAACGGTCCGGACCAGCCGGCCGTGATCCTGCTGTCCTACACGTGGAACGACGACGCCCTGAAGTGGCTGGCCCTGGACGCGGACGAACGCGTGGAGCTGATGCTGCACTCCCTCGAGCAGATCTATCCGGGCGTGGACATCGCCGGGCACATCGTGGGCCAGCCGATCACCGTGTCCTGGGAGGCGGACCCCAACTTCATGGGCGCCTTCAAGGCCAACCTGCCCGGGCACTACCGCTACCAGCAGCGGCTGTTCACGCACTTCAAGCAGGACAAGCTGCCCGAATCCCAGCGCGGCATCTTCCTTGCCGGCGACGACGTCTCCTTCACCGCCGGCTGGGCTGAAGGTGCCGTGACCACCGGATTGAACGCCGTGTGGGGCGTGGTGAAGCACCTGGGCGGGTCATCCGCGCAGGGCAACCCGGGTCCGGGCGACCTGCTGGACGAGTTCGGTCCGATCAGCCTGGATTAACCGATCAGCCTGGACTAGCGTGGGCCCACGCCCGCCGGGTTCCCTGGCCGAGCTTGCGAGGTTAGGGAGTGGGTGGGGAGAGCTCGCGGTGTTGCGCCGCGAGCTCCACGTAACGCGTCGCATTGGCGCGGACGCCGTCGAACTCCTCATCGGTGAGTTCGCGGCGCACCTTGGCGGGCACGCCCGCCACCAGCGAGCGGGGTGGAACCACCGTTCCTTCGAGCACCACGGCGCCGGCCGCCACCAGCGAGCCGGCGCCGATCACTGCGCCGTTGAGGACCGTGGCGCCCATCCCGATCAGGCAGTCGTCCTCCACGGTGCAGCCATGGACGACGGCGGCGTGCCCCACGCTGACGCGTTCGCCCACCGTGCAGGGGAAGCCAGGGTCGGCGTGCAGCACCACGTTGTCCTGCAGGTTGCTCCCCGCGCCTACCGAAATGGGGGCGGTGTCGGCACGGACGGAGACGCCGTAGAAGGCGCTGGAGTCCGGGCCCAGGGTGGCGTTGCCGATGATGGAGGCCGACGGGGCCACGAACGCTGTTTCATGGATGGCCGGGGCGTTGCCGGCGAAAGGGTAAAGAGGAGCCATGGCTTCACCCTAAGCCACCCCCGCCACCCAACTGACTCGCATTAGTTGTCGTTTTGCGGGTCGAAAACGACAACTAATGCCAGCCAGTTGGGTAGCTGAGGGGGAGTGGCCTAGTTGAAGACCACCGTGCGGTTGCCGTCCAGCAGCACCCGGTGCTCGGCGTGCCACTGCACGGCCTGGACCAGCGTGCGGCCCTCCACGTCGCGGCCCATCTGCACGAACTGCTCGGCGGTGCGGGCGTGGTCCACCCGGATGACTTCCTGCTCGATGATGGGCCCCTCGTCCAGGGCTGCGGTGACGTAGTGGGCCGTGGCGCCGATCAGTTTCACGCCGCGCGCGTGCGCCTGGTGGTAGGGCTTGGCGCCCTTGAAGGACGGCAGGAACGAGTGGTGGATGTTGATGGCCTTGCCCGTGAGGTCGGCGCAGAGTTCATCGGACAGGATCTGCATGTAGCGGGCCAGGACGGTCAGCTCGATGTCGTGCTCGGCGATGAGCGCGCGCAGCTTGTCCTCCGCCTGCACCTTGGTGTCCTTGGTCACGGGGATGTAGTGGAACGGGATGCCGTAGAACTCGGCCAGCCCGGCCAGGTCCTGGTGGTTCGACACGATGGCCGGGATTTCGATGGGAAGCGTGCCGGAACGCTGCTGGAAGAGCAAGTCGTTGAGGCAGTGGGCCGAGGTGCTGCACATCACCAGGGTGCGCACTTTGTCGCCCACAGTATCCAGGCTCCACTGCATCGAGAAGGCCTCTGCCACCGGCTCCAGCGCGGCGCGCAGCTCCGACTTGGGGGCGGCCGTGGTCACCTCCACCCGCATGAAAAAGTTGCCGGTCGTGGGGCTGCCGTACTGCTGTGAATCCATAATGTTGCACCCCGCCACCAGGAGTGCTCCGGCCACCGCGTGGACGATTCCGGGACGGTCCGGGCAGGACAGGGTTACTACATACGCTTGGTTCAGCAGCTGTTCATTCACGCGTAATAGCTTACCCGCGCCGCGGGCGCCGGTTTTGGTAGGCTGGGACGGTCGCAACTGGCGTTGGGTGGCTAACCACCAGGGAGCGGCAATCACGAAGACCACGGATCGTACGCCTGGGCCGAGGGTCATGTTTTGCCGGAAAGTGGGGTTGCGCCCGCGTCAGCGCAGCAGCGCCATGCCGAGCTTTCACGCCCTGTCATCAACACGGTGCGGAAGCGCGCCAGCCGGTAGCCTGACCTAAGCAGTGCCCGTATCCCTAGCCAGGAGTTCTTCGTGACTACTACAGCCACCTCAACCACAGCCGTCAGCAACCAGCCGCTGGCTGAGCTCGACCCCGAAATCGCCAAAGTCCTTGAGCAGGAGCTGGGCCGCCAGCGCGGCACCCTGGAAATGATTGCCTCCGAGAACTTCGCGCCCCGCGCCGTGATGGAGGCCCAGGGCTCCGTCCTCACCAACAAGTACGCCGAGGGCTACCCGGGCCGCCGCTACTACGGCGGCTGCGAATATGTTGACGTTGCAGAGCAGTTGGCCATCGACCGGGTCAAGGCACTGTTTGGCGCCGAGTTCGCCAACGTCCAGCCGCACTCCGGTGCACAGGCCAACGCCGCGGCCCTCTCCGCCATGATCACCCCCGGCGACAAGATCCTGGGCCTGTCCCTGGCCCACGGCGGCCACCTGACCCACGGCATGAAGCTGAACTTCTCCGGCAAGCTTTACGAAGTTGCCGCCTACCAGGTGGAGGAAGACACCTTCCGGGTGGACATGGACAAGCTCCGCGAGCAGGCCATCAAGGAAAAGCCCCAGGTGATCATCGCCGGCTGGTCCGCCTACCCGCGCCACCTGGACTTCGCCGCCTTCCGCTCCATCGCCGATGAAGTGGGCGCACTGCTCTGGACCGACATGGCACACTTCGCCGGCCTCGTGGCTGCAGGCCTGCACCCCAGCCCGGTGCCGCACTCCGACGTCGTCACCTCCACCGTGCACAAGACCCTGGCCGGTCCCCGCTCCGGTGTGATCCTGGCCAAGGAACAGTGGGGCAAGAAGCTGAACTCCAACGTCTTCCCCGGCCAGCAGGGCGGCCCGCTGATGCACGTCATCGCCGCCAAGGCCGTGGCCTTCAAGATCGCCGGCACCCAGGAATTCAAGGAGCGCCAGGAGCGCGTCCTGGAAGGTGCCAAGATCATCGCCGACCGCCTGAACCAGGCCGACGTGGCCCAGGCCGGAGTCTCCGTTCTCACCGGCGGCACCGACGTCCACCTGGTGCTCGTTGACCTGCGCAACTCCCAGCTGGACGGCCAGCAGGCCGAGGACCTCCTGCACTCGGTGGGCATCACCGTGAACCGCAACGCCGTGCCGTTCGACCCCCGCCCGCCGATGGTCACCTCCGGCCTGCGCATCGGCACCCCCGCCCTGGCCACCCGCGGCTTCGGCGCCACGGAGTTCACCGAGGTCGCCGAGATCATCGCCACCGCCCTCAAGGCAGGCAACAGCGCCGACGTCGAGGCCCTGCAGGCACGCGTTGACAAGCTGGCAGCCGACTTCCCGCTCTACCCGCAGCACGAGCAGTGGTAACCAATGACTGAAACCACAACCGCGCAGATCCTCGACGGCAAGGCCACCGCCGCTGCCATCAAGGCCGAGCTGACCGAACGCGTGGCCGCACTCAAGGCCAAGGGCGTCACTCCCGGCATCGCAACTGTGCTGGTGGGCGCGGACCCGGCCTCGCAGCTGTACGTCTCCATGAAGCACAAGCAGTCCGTGCAGATTGGGATGAACTCCATCCAGCGCGAGCTTCCGGCCGACGCCACCCAGGAACAGGTGGAGGCCCTCATTGACGAACTCAATGCGGACCCCGCCTGCCACGGGTACATTGTGCAGCTGCCGCTGCCCAAGCACCTGGACACGGATGCCATCCTGGAACGGATCGACCCCGCCAAGGACGCCGACGGGCTGCACCCCACCAACCTCGGCCGGCTGGTGCTGAACGTCAACAACAAGATCACCACGCCGCTGCCGTGCACCCCCCGCGGTGTCATCGAGCTCCTGGAGCGCAACGGCTACAGCCTGGCCGGCAAGCACGTTGTGGTGGTGGGCCGCGGCGTCACCATCGGCCGCTCCATCGGCCTGCTGCTCACGCGGCGGGACGTCAACGCCACCGTGACCCTGACCCACACCGGCACCACCAACATCTCCGAACTGCTGAAGCAGGCGGACGTAATCGTGGGTGCGGCCGGCGTGAAGCACATCGTCAAGGCAGCGGACGTGAAGCGTGGTGCGGCTTTGCTGGACGTGGGCGTCACCCGCGAGACCGACCCGGAGACGGGCAAGAGCCGCGTCTACGGCGACATCGATCCCGCCGCCGCCGAGGTGGCCGGCTGGATTTCACCGAATCCTGGCGGCGTGGGCCCCATGACGGTGGCTCTGCTGATGACCAACGTGGTGGAGGCCGCGGAACGCGCGGTGGGCATCGGCCAGTAGGCACTGCAGACTAGTTCCGGCAGGAAGAAGTACGACGGCGGCACGGCACTTTTCCCAGGAAAGGCGCCGTGCCGCCGTCGGACGTTTAATAACGAAACTGCAAGCGTCCTTCCACATGCGCCCCGCCTCCACTAGTCTGCACAGGTGCACAACCACGCCCTGACGCCTGCCGGCACTCTGACCACGGGCCCGCCGTCCGGCACCGTCATCTCCGCCGAAAACCTGACCAAGACCTACGGTGATGTTGCCGCCGTCGACGGCATCTCCTTTGCCGTGCCCGCGGGGGAGTCCTTCGGGCTGCTCGGGCCCAACGGCGCGGGCAAGTCCACCACCATGAAGATGATCGGCGGTGTCACCCGCCGCTCCGCGGGGCAGCTCAGCATTATGGGGCTGGACCCGGACACCCACGGCCCTGAGGTGCGCGCGCACCTGGGCGTGGTGCCGCAGCAGGACAACCTGGACGAGGAACTGCGCGTACGCGACAACCTCCTGGTCTACGGTCGGTATTTCGGCCTGCCCATGAGCTACCTCAAGCCCAAGGCCGATGAACTGTTGGAATTCGCCCAGCTGACGGACAAGGCCAAATCCCGGGTGGACGCCCTCTCCGGCGGCATGAAGCGCCGCCTCACCATCGCGCGGTCCCTGATCAACGAACCGCGGATCCTGCTGCTGGACGAGCCCACCACGGGACTCGACCCGCAGGCCCGCCACATCCTCTGGGACCGGCTGTTCCGGCTGAAGGAGCAGGGCGTCACCCTGATCCTCACCACGCACTATATGGACGAGGCTGAGCAGCTCTGCGACCGGCTGATCGTGGTGGACAAGGGCCGGATCATGGCTGAGGGCTCGCCCGCGGAGCTGATCCGTGAGCACTCCACCCGGGAAGTGGTGGAGCTGCGGTTCGGTTCGGAACGCAACGCCACCATCGGGTCGCAGCTGGAGGGCATCGGGGAAAGGCTTGAGGTGCTGCCTGACCGGGTGCTGATGTACGCGCACGACGGCGAGTCCGCGCTTGAGCAGGTATCGGCCCGCGGCCTGAGGCCGCTGACGTCGCTGGTCCGCAGGTCCTCGCTGGAGGACGTGTTCCTCCGGCTCACCGGGCGGAGCCTCGTTGACTGAATCCGGGGGATTGACTGAATCAGGCGGGTTGGCTGAATCAGTGTCGGGGGTTGGCCCGCGCCCCGCGCTGCGGGCGCACGCGCCGGAGGTCTCGGCGGCCAAGGCGCGGCGTTGGGGTGCCTTCTACTATGCGGAGCAGGTGCTCCGCGTCATGAAGGGGTACACCTGGTCCATCGTGATGTACAGCGTCGGCCAGCCAGTGGCGTACCTGTTCGCCATGGGTGTGGGCCTGGCCACCCTGGTGGATACCGGCAACGAGGCCTTCGGCGGCGTCTCCTACCTGGCCTTCATCGCCCCGGCGCTGCTGGTGTCCGCCGCCGTGATGACTGCTGCCAACGAGTTCACGTTTCCCATCATGGACGGGTTCAAGTGGCGGCGGATCTACTTTGGCCCCCATGCCTCGCCGCTGACACCGCAGCAGATTGCCGCCGGCCAGATCATTGCCGTGACGCTGCGCCTGCTGCTGCAGTCAGCCATCTACTTTGCCGCCGTGGCACTGTTCGGCGCTTCGCCGTCGGGTTGGGGCTGGGTGGGCATCCTGGTGGCCACCCTGACGGGGCTCGCCTTTGGGTTGCCGCTGATGGCCTACTCGGCCTCCATCACTGAGGACAAGGGCCAGTTCGCGCTGGTGATGAGGTTCATTGTGATGCCGCTGTTCCTGTTCTCCGGCACGTTCTTCCCGCTGGAGAACCTGCCACTGGCCGTCCGCTGGATCGGGTGGATCTCACCCATCTGGCACGGCACGGAACTGGGCCGGGTGTTCAGTTTCGGTTACCGTGAACCGCTGCTCCTCACGGTTGTCCACGCCGCCGTGCTGGCGGGGCTGGCTGTCCTGGGATGGGTGCTGACGCGGCGCCGCTTCGCCCTGAGGCTGGGCCAGTGAGCGCCCCCGCGCAGGCGCGCAGCCGGACGTTCGGGCCGCTGTACTCCCGCAACGCCAGGGCAGTAATTGCCCGCGGGCTTATGGCCACGCGGAGCACCAACTGGCTGGTGATGGTGTCCGGATTCTTCGAGCCGGTCCTGTTCCTCATCTCCATGGGCGTGGGCCTCGGGGCCATCGTGGGCGAGGTCCAGGGGCCTGACGGTACACACATCAGCTACGCCGCCTACATTGCCCCTGCCCTGCTGGCTGTCTCGGCCATGAACGGTGCGGTGTATGACTCCACGTGGAACGTCTTCTTCAAGATGAACTTCGCCAAGCTCTACCAGGGCATGCTCTACACGTCGCTGGGCCCGCTGGATGTCGCGCTGGGAGAGATCTTCCTGGCCTTGCTGCGGGGCATGCTCTACGCCACCGGATTCACGGCGGTCATGGGGGTCATGGGGCTGATCACTTCGCCTTGGGCGCTGCTCATGATTCCAGCGTCCGTGCTGATTGCCTTCGGGTTCGCCAGCCTCGGCATGGGCATCACCAGTTTCCTCAAGACCTTCCAGCAGATGGACTGGATCAACTTCATCCTGCTGCCCATGTTCCTGTTCAGTGCCACCTTCTACCCCTTGAGCGTGTATCCGCAGCCCATCCAGTGGTTCATCCAGACCATGCCGCTGTGGCACGGGGTGGAGCTGCTGCGGCAGATCAGCGTGGGAAGCTTCACGTCCGCCACACTCCTGCACGTGGGCTACTACCTGGTGATGACCGCCGTCGGCATGCTGCTGACCACCCTGCGCCTGCGGAGCCTGTTTCTGAAGTGATGCCCGCGTCCAACTAGGTCGCATTACTTGTCGTTTTGAGCCGTCAGAACGACAACTACTGCGAGTCAGTTGGGGGAGCGGGGGTTTGTTCGCCGGGGGTGGAAGGCGGCGGAAGCACAGTCTTCCGTTTGAGACAATGGCTGCATGCGAACTTTGGGCAGCTCCTCGTCATCCTCCAAACCCGCCCGGGGCGGTTTTTCGATGTTCCGGATCAGCGGACCGGGGCTGATGGTCCTGGTGACGGCTTTCGTTGTGGCGGTTATCTTCGCAGCGAACCAGAACGACGTCGTGGGCTGGGTTGTGGCCATCATCGCCGGCTTCTGGCTTGCGCTGGCTGCGTTCGTGGTTTTCAGCATCCAGCGGGCCGCCAAGAAGGCCGGGGCGAAGCTGTCAGAGGCCCAGAGCGCGTTCCAGACGGCAGCCGGACGTGGTCCGGCCCGCGTATCGGCCGACCACGGGGGGACGCAGGTGATCTACGAACGCACCGAGGCTGACGAGGTGCGCGACCTGAAGCTGGACCATTCGTTCAAGATCGTCCAGGTACAAATCCGCGTGGTGGAGGAGGAGCGTGCCAAGGGCGACGCCGCGAACCACGACACCATCAACCGCGCCCTCGAGACCATCCAGATCACAGCCGCCAATGCCCGGGACATGATCAAGTCCTCCGGGGGCAACGGGGAGCCGGTGACCGGAACCATCATCGACTAGAGTGGAGCGGGTGAGCTCGGCATTGAACAAGGACCACCTTCGCATCGCATCCGTGAACGTCAACGGCCTCCGGGCTGCCTACAAAAACGGTATGGCGGCATGGCTGGAGCCGCGCGAAGTGGACATCCTTTGCCTGCAGGAAGTGCGCGCCCCTGACGCCATCGTCCGGGAGCTGCTGGGGGATGGCTGGCATATCCTGCACGCCGAGGCTGAGGCGAAAGGCCGTGCCGGCGTCGCCATCGCATCCCGGCTGGAACCGCTGGAAACCAGGAACGGCATCGGCGACGACTACTTCGCCACCGCCGGACGCTGGGTGGAAGCGGATTTCCGCGTCCCTGACGCTGCAGGAAACCCCGTCCAGCTCACCGTCGCCAGCGCCTACGTGCATTCAGGTGAAGTGGGAACTCCCAAGCAGGATGACAAGTACCGCTTCCTTGACGCCATGCACACCCGGCTTCCGGAGCTGACCAAGCACAGCGACCATGCGCTGGTGGTGGGAGACCTGAACGTCGCCCACACGCCCCGGGACATCCGGAACTCCAAGGGCAACCTCAAGAAGGCCGGGCACCTGCCGGAGGAACGCGCGTACTTCGACCGCTTCTTCGGCGAGGAGGTCGGCTGGCATGACGTCCACCGGAACCTGGCCGGCGACGTCGACGGGCCGTACACCTGGTGGTCCTGGCGCGGCAAGGCGTTCGACAATGACACCGGCTGGCGCATCGACTACCACATTGCCACCCCGGAACTTGCCGCGTCCGCCATTTCGGCTGTTGTGGACCGTGCAGCCACCTGGGACACCCGCTTCTCCGACCACGCCCCGCTGGTAGTGGACTACCAGCTCTAAGCCCGAAAGTTTTTCCATGACCACCCAGACTTCCTCCACTGACAAAAAGCGCATTCTTTCCGGCGCCAAGCCCACGGCTGATTCCCTTCACCTGGGCAACTACATCGGCGCTGTGCGCAACTGGGTGGACATGCAGGCGGACTACGACGCCGTCTTCTTCATCCCTGACCTGCATGCCATCACGGTCGACTTCGACCCCGCCGAACTGGCAAAGCGCACCCGCATCGTCGCGGCCCAGTACATCGCCGCCGGAATTGACCCGGACAAGAGCATTTTCTTCGTCCAGTCCCACGTTCCCGAGCACGCACAGCTTGCCTGGGCGCTGAACTGCATCACCGGTTTCGGCGAGGCCTCCCGGATGACGCAGTTCAAGGACAAAACCCAGAAGTCCGGTGCAGATTCGGCAACCCTGGGCCTGTTCGCCTACCCCACACTTATGGCCGCGGACATCCTGTTGTACCAGAGCGACCTGGTGCCCGTGGGCGAGGACCAGCGCCAGCACCTTGAACTGACCCGGAACCTGGCGCAGCGGTTCAACACCCGGTTCGGGCACACGTTCACCGTCCCCGAGGCCACGATCGTCAAGGAAAGCGCCAAGATCTACGACCTCCAGAATCCCAGCGCCAAGATGTCCAAGACGGGGGAGTCCCCCAACGGTGCCATCCAGCTGTTGGAGGATCCCAAGATCGCGGCCAAGCGCATCAAGTCGGCCGTGACCGACGCCGGAACGGACATCCGCTTCGATCCTGAGGAGAAGCCCGGGGTGTCCAACCTGCTGACCATCTACTCGTCCCTGACGGGCAAGTCCGTGGCGGACCTCGAAGCCGAGTACCAGGGGAAGATGTACGGCCACCTCAAAGTGGACCTCGCCGAGGTGGTGGTAAACTTCATCACCCCGCTCCGCAACCGGACCAACGAGCTGATGGCCGACCCCGCGGAACTCGACCGGCTGCTGGCCCTTGGTGCGGAACGGGCCAGGGAGATCGCCTCGGTCACGCTGGGCCAGGTGTATCAGCGCATGGGCTTCCTGCCGTCCCTCAGCCTCGCAGGAGTCCGCTAGCACCATGTCTTCGAGAAACGTCACCGCCAGGGGAGGTGCCTGCGCCGCCGGACAGGTGGAGCAGTCCCTGGCCGACCGGTTCGGAGACCAATCCAGCAGGAATGCGGCTGCGGAGCATGAAGCACGGAGTGAAGAAATCAGCGTGGGCGTCATCCTGGGGTTCCCGGCTGAGATAGCAGGGGAACTGCAGCGCTGGCGCGCGTCCTTCGGTGACCCCATGGCCGATGTGGTGCCGGCGCACATCACCCTGGTCACCACCACCCCCACGCGGGACTGGGAAGCCACGCGCCGGCATGTCCGTGAGGTTGCCCGGCGCCAGAGTCCGTTCAAGGTCACCATCGCCGGGACGGGGACCTTCCGGCCCGTTTCGCCCGTCGTCTTCATCAACGTTGAGGACGGGTTCGATGACTGCGTGGACCTGCACCGCAAGCTTCAGCAGGGCCCGCTCCATCGCGAACTGCCTTTTGCCTACCATCCCCACGTCACGATCGCCCACGACGTCGCCCCGGAAAGCCTGGATGAGGCCGAAACGGTGCTAAAGAACTACAGGGCCACCTTCCCCGTGGTTAGCATGGGACTCTATGAGCATGATGCCGACGGCATCTGGCAGCTACGGGAAGAGCTGGACTTTGGGACCGAAACTGACAACCACGGCAGCACCGGCCTTCCGGATGCTGCCGCGGACGCCCCCACCGAAGCAGGATAACCAGCAGCCGCTGCCTACCGAGCTTGACCGGTTGAAGCTGGCGGTCATCGAAAAGCGGATGGAGTGGAACCGGGCCCGCAAGTCCGGAGGGAAGTTCGCAGCGCTGATGGTCCTGGGGCAGTGGTTCACCGCCCGCCTGAACGTCCTGCGGCCCATGAGGGCCTTTCGCCATTACACCCTCCACTACGGGCCGTTGATGAGCGCCGGCATCGGCTTCAACATGTTTTTCTCCATCACCGGCCTGCTGGCCACCGGCTTTTCCATTGCCGGCCTGGTGCTAAGCGGCCAACCGGCCCTGCTCGACACCATCGTCAGCAGCGTGGCCGCCAGCGCCCCCGGCCTCCTCAAAATCAACGGCGGCCAGGGCCTTGTGGACCCCAAGGACCTGCTGGATCCCAGCGGCCTTGGCTGGACTGCAGTAATCGGTGCCGTGGTCACCGTGGTCACCTCACTCGGCTGGATCAACGGTATGCGCGACGGCCTCCGGGGCGTACTGCAGCTGCCACCGCTGATGGTCAATCCCATCCTGCTGAAGCTGCGCGACGCCGGAATCCTGCTGCTGCTGGGCCTGTCCCTGGTGATCAGCGCGGCCGCTTCGCTGGTCTTCGGCACGGCAGCCGGGTGGGTTTCCAACTTCCTGCACCTCACTGACGCCTTGGCCGGGCCCCTCACCACGTCCGTGAAGATCACTGTGCCGCTGGTCCTCAACTGGGTCACGGCGCTGATCATGTTCCGGCTGGCCGCAGGCCTGAAGCTGTCCCGGCGGGCTTTGCTTGAAAGCACCATCCTCGCGGCCCTGGGCACCACCATCCTGCAGATCTTCAGCACCGAGCTGCTGGGCGGTGCCGGCCGCAACCCCCTCCTGGCCTCGTTTGCCGTCATCATCGGGCTTTTGATCTGGTTTAACCTGGTCAGCCAGGTCTACCTCGTCTCGGCGGGGTGGGCCGCCGTACGCGAGGCGGACCTGGAGTCCGGCGGCACTCCCCGCAAGACCATCCTCGGGGCAAAGCGCGCCACACCCCAGACCTGATACTGCCCGGCAGGATGCACGCCACGCCACCTTTCACAGTCAGGGAGCCGGCACCAGCCCCTCCCAGGCCACTGTCCAGCCCTGTGGAAAACCGGGCGCATGCCCCTCCGGGCCGTGGTCCCAGCCAGCGGCCATCAGCGCGGCCGCGGCAAGCAGACCGCCGTTGCCCGGAAGGTACAAGGGCAGGGAGTCCGTTTGGCGGTTGTGCCCGTTCGGCAGGACCGTGTTCTTGCCGGCGTCCTGCAGGAGCGCGTCCACGGCGGCCTCCGGGTCACCCAGCCGCGCGGCCGTCATGGCCATCACCGGGTAGTCCCAGCCCCACGTGCTGCCCCAGTCCCAGTCGGCCAGGACGTCATCCAGCGTTGCCCGCATGGTTGCTTCATCAATCAGTCCCGTCAGCGGCAGGACGCCGAGGGCGCAGAGCATGGAGGGATGGTCCGTCCTGATGGTGAATGGTTCCACGTCCATGGCTGCGTAGACACCGTTGACCACTCGCGGGCGCACCAACCCGTCGGCCACCGCCTGCCAGGCATGAACAGGTTCCAGGCCCAGCCGTTCCCGCCACGCGGCGGCGGTCCGGAGGCCCCACTGCCAGTAGGCAAGTTCGAAGGTGGGATTCATGACCTTGGCCCGCATGGACCCATAGCTCTCCTGCGCGGGGATGAGCGGCGGACCAAGTTCGAAACCGCGCGGCGTGGGGTGGGCGAAGCTGGCCATGAACTCCGCGGACTCGAACACGATGTCCGCGAACTCCTCCAGCACCTCGCGGCCGGGGTTGGCCCGATACGCCAGTTCCGCCAGGTGGATGGGATGTGGTTGCTGCCAAATCAGGAACGTCCCGATCGGGCTGGGGCTCTCCCTTCCATCCGGACCTACCTGCTTTGGCCAGCGGGCGCCGTCGAACCCCTGCGCCCGTGCCGTCTGCCGGGACGACTCCAGTACCGTTGTATACCAGCGCAGGGAGGGGAGGAGCAGTTCCGCGCGGTTCCAGTGCGCAAAATGGGCGGCGTGCCACCAGTGCATCTCCAGGTGGAAACGTCCCCGCCACGAGTTGCACACCAGGCCCGTTTCCTGCGGCGGCAGCGACCCGGAGCAGTTGACGGCGGTCAGGTACTGGGAGAGGACGATGCGTCGTTCCAGCTCCTTCGCCCTCGCGTCCGGAGTGGCGGCCAGTTCGATGGCACCTCCGGAGCGCCAGAACCTGGGCCAGTGCTCCATTGAGGCAGCCGCAACGTTGCTGCCGGGCTGGCTTCCGCCAGGAGGCTGAGGGGCGTCAGGGGAAGGCCCGACGGCGGAACGAGGCTCGCAGCCTGCGCACGCCTTGCCTGCCACCTGGGAAAGGCCGGCGCCGCCCCTGGGGATGCAGTCACCATCGCCCCCGGACACGAAGGCAACGGACAGGTCCAGGACGTCCGGCCCGGAATGCGTGTCCAGGCAGATGCGTACCGAGTGCGCTCCAGCCTGCTCCACAACAAGGCCGTGACCGCTGACCACCACCTGGTACCGCGAGTTGTCCAGCGCGCGGTCCACAGTCCAGCTGGGCGCCCCCGGGTGGAGCTCGGCGGGGTGGGGTCCGTGAAGACTGGTGGCATGGGCGGCGGACTGGCCCCAATCGGCGGCATCGTGCCAGGCCTCTGACCCGTACGGGAAGTCGATGGCAATCACCAGGCCCTCCCGGAGCGCCCGGGACTCCACACGGATCCCGAGCTCATCGCGGTGGGGGTGGCAGGCCGTGGTGACCTGCACTGGATGGCCGGCAATGGTGAAGGAGCTGGCGACAACACCAGTCCACAGATCCAGTGTCTGGCCGCTGTCGGAGAGTTCCGCGGAATTGATGAGTCGGCTGGCCCCGTGCTGCAGCAGCTGAAAACCGACGCGTCCCAGGTCAAGGCGGTGCGGATTGGCCCGCAGCCAGGTTTCCGCAGCGGAGGTGCCCGTCTCGCGGTCATTGACAATGTCTCCCATCATGTCCACGTAAGGGACGGGTCCCCGTGGTGATTCATAGAGGACGGTGGACCCTGCCAGGGTGTACCGGTCGCCGCCGGGCGTGGAGTGCCAGCCCCAATTCGACTGCGTCCCCAGCAGGGTTCCGGGCGGGAGTTTTTCCTCGCGCGGCCCCACCGGAAACTCTGCCGGCAGGGTCTGCAGCCCGGTGAGGTCAATGGTGAAAGCGAACTCGCCGTTGCCTACGGATACGGGGCTTCGGGGATCAAGCCTGCACTGCCGGACGTTATGGCGCTGCACCAGCGCCTTCCGGTCGATAGCGCCGGATGGCCGTTGTGCCTGGGTCATGGCCTGCTGCCCTGCGGTGCTGCTGCGGCTGTGCATGGTGGACGCCCTCCTGACGGGAATCTGTTGCCGGCGCCGCGAATTTTCCGGACGCACGGATAGCTGGCCTCTGCGACTGAAGAGCGGCGGAGGATGAAGAAAGCGGTTTCCGGCAGTTCTATCTTTTGCTGGTTCGAGGATGCTGTCAAGGCGCTTGGCGCAAGGCACTGCGTTCGAAACTATCGGCGTGCGGGAAGGCCTGAGTGGGTAATCGTCGGCCTATTGACGGCCGCCACACCAATTGATACGTTTCACGAAACCGCTTTCTCGTCACCCGCACTTACGGAAGAAGCCTGCCCAATGACGCGTCACGCTGCCCGGAGAATCCGCCAATCCCTTGCCGTCCTGTCGGCCGCAGCCCTTCTGGCCGCGACTACCGGCTGTTCCAGTCCATCCTCCAACAAGGCTGAGGAGGGGCCGGTGGAAATCCGGTTCTCCTGGTGGGGCAATGCCGGCCGCGCCGAGCTGACCAACAAGGCGATTGCGGAGTTTGAAGCCGCCAACCCCAACATCAAGGTCAAGCCGGAATACGGCGACATCGGCGGCTACTTCGACAAGCTGGCAACCCAGGTGGCCGCCAATGACGCTCCGGACGTCATCACCATGGGCGGCGCCTACCCCGCCGAGTACGCCAACCGCGGGGCGCTGCTGGACCTGTCCAAGGTGCAGGGCTCCCTGGACCTGTCCAGGATCGATCAGGGTGCGCTGGAAAACGGACAGGTCAAAGGCAAGCAGTACGGTGTCTCCACAGGTGCCAACGCCCTGGCCATCGTGGTCAATCCCGCTGTCTTCTCGGCGGCAGGTGTGCCTTTGCCGGATGACAGCAGCTGGAGCTGGGATGACTTCGCCAGGATCGCCGGCGACATCACGGCCAAGAGCCCCAAAGGGACGTACGGGACGGCCACGGTCCTCACCCATGACTCTTTGGATGCCTTCGCCCGCCAGCGCGGCAAATCCCTCTACACCCAGGACGGCCAGTTGGGGCTGGACAAGCAGACGGTGCAGGACTACTTCGATTATTCGCTGAAGCTCAGCGAATCCGGAGCCGCTCCAAGTGCGTCGGAAACGGTGGAGAAGCTCAACGTCAGCACGGAGCAGACCCTGATGGGCATGGGCAAGGCGGGGATGATGCTCACGTGGAGCAATTCACTGACCGCCCTCAGCAAGGCCTCCGGCGCGGACCTGAAACTGCTCAAGCTCCCCGGCGAAAAACCCACCCCGGGGATCTGGCTCCAGTCCTCGCAGTTCTACACCATCTCGGCCCGCAGCAAGCACACGGACGCCGCCGCAAAGCTTGTGAACTTCCTGGTCAATAACCAGGCCGCGGCCAAGATTATCAAGAGCGACAGGGGCATCCCCGGCAACTCCGAGATGCGCGCCGCCATCCAGGACCTGCTCACACCCCAAGGCAAGGTGGAAGCGGAGTACATCAACCAAATCGGCAAGATGGACTTCGCCCCCACGTACATCGGCCCCACCGGTTCCACCGCCGTTTCCGAAATCACCGCCCGGATCAACACCGAAGTGCTGTTCAAGCGGCTCACGCCGGAGAAGGCCGCCGAGCAGTGGCTCAGCGAGAGCAAGGCAGCGATCGGCAAGTAGTTACCCGCGGGGCACCGGGCAGGGCGTTAGGCTGATGCGGCGTCGAGGTACTGGTCGGCCCACGCTGCGATGATGCGCGCAGCACGGGCAGCCTGGCCCTTCCCCGTCAGCAGGTGGTCGCTGCCCTCAAGGGACACAAAATTCCGCGGGTGCCTGGCGGTCTGGAAGATGGTGCTGGCGTTCTCGATCCCCACAGTGTTGTCGGTGGGGGAGTGCAGCACCATCAGTGGCTTGTGCAGCTGCTTGATGCAGTCCGTCAGGTCCGCATTTTCCAGATCCTCCACGAAGTGCCGTCGGATCTCCACCCGCTTGCCGCCGAGGTCCACCTCGGCGCTGCCCTCGCTGAGGATCCTGTCCAATGCAGCATCGAAGACGTGCGCCACGTGCTTGGGGGAGAAGGGCGCACCCACTGTGGCAACGGCGTCGAGTTCCGGAATGTCCCGCGCCGCAGCAAGCACTGCTGCACCGCCAAACGAGTGTCCCACCAGCAGGGAAATCTCCTTCCCCTCGCTGCGCATGAACTCTGCCGCCTTCACCGTGTCGGCTACCTTGTGGCTGAAGGAACCTGCGGACCATTCACCGGCGGAGCCGCCCAGGCCCAGGTTGTCGAAGCGCAGCATCCCGATGCCGCTGTCCGCCAGCGCCTTGCACATGCGGGCTGCGGAGGGGCTGTCCTTGCCCAGGGTGAACCCGTGCGAGAAGACGCCCCAGCCCTTGACGGGACCTTCCGGGACGTCGATGATGCCGGACAGCAGCTCGCCTGTGGAACCGGCGAAGGTGACTTTTTCGGAGCGGGACAAAAGGGGACCCTTTCTGTGGGCGGACAGCTTGCTCTATCAGGTTTGGTCCCCAAACCCCAGGTTTAGCGACCAAAGCTGATAGAGCATCCGGGTGCTTAGGTGCTGGAACGACGACGGCGCCGCCACCACACGTGGTGAGCGACGCCGTCGGCCGTTATCCAGGTTGTTGAACGCGGTTAGATCCTGCGGGCCAGGATGGCCTGCTTCACTTCCGCGATGGCCTGGGTGACCTGGATGCCTCGGGGGCAGGCCTCCGAGCAGTTGAAGGTGGTGCGGCAGCGCCACACGCCTTCCTTGTCGTTGAGGATCTCAAGGCGCATGTCGCCGGCATCGTCTCGGGAGTCGAAGATGAAGCGGTGCGCGTTGACGATCGCTGCCGGGCCGAAGTACTGGCCATCGGTCCAGAACACCGGGCAGGAGGACGTGCACGCGGCACACAGGATGCACTTGGTGGTGTCATCAAAGCGCTCACGGTCCTCAGCGGACTGCAGGCGTTCCCGGGTGGGCTCGTGGCCCTTGTTGATCAGGAAGGGCATGACTTCGCGGTACGACTGGAAGAAGGGTTCCATGTCCACGATGAGGTCCTTCTCCACCGGCAGGCCCTTGATGGGCTCCACCGTGATGGGCTTGGACGTGTCCAGGTCCTTCAGCAGCGTCTTGCAGGCAAGGCGGTTGCGGCCGTTGATGCGCATGGCGTCGGAGCCGCACACGCCGTGGGCGCAGGAGCGGCGGAAGGACAACGTGCCGTCCATCTCCCACTTCACCTTGTGCAGGGCGTCCAGGACACGGTCCGTGCCGTACATGGTCAGGTGGAAGTCATCCCAGGTGGCTTCCTCGGAAACCTCCGGGTTGTACCGGCGGACGCGCATGTGGACGTCGAACGTGGGGATTTCCCCGCCTCCGCCAACGCCGGCAGGAAGTTCAACCTTTGAGGCTGGCTCAGCGATTTCAGCGGTCATCTTAGTACTTCCTCACCATCGGCTCGTAGCGGGTAAAGACAACCGGCTTGGTGGCGAGGCGGATACCGGCGATTGATTCCGCCGATCCGTCAGCCGGCGCGTGGTCATCCTTGTACGCCATGGAGTGCTTCATGAATTTCTCGTCGTCACGCTCGGGGAAGTCCTCGCGGAAGTGTCCGCCGCGGGATTCCTCGCGGTGCAGGGCGGCCACGGTCATCACCTTGGCCAGTTCCAGCAGGAAGCCGAGCTCAACGGCCTCGAGCAGGTCCAGGTTGAAACGCTTGCCCTTGTCCTGGACGTTGATGCGCTTGTAGCGCTCCTCGAAGGAAGCAATGTCGCGCAGCACCTGGTTCAGGGTGTCCGCGGTGCGGAACACCTGCATGTTGGCGTCCATCGTGTCCTGCAGTTCCTTGCGGATCTGCGCCACCTTCTCGTCGCCGGTGCCGTTGCGGGCGATGTCCAGCAGGTCGGTGGTGTAGGCCAGCGGGTTCTCCGGCAGTTCCACGAACTGCGCGGTCTTGGCGTACTCGGCAGCGGCGATGCCGGCGCGCTTGCCGAACACGTTGATGTCCAGCAGCGAGTTGGTGCCCAGGCGGTTGGAACCGTGGACGGACACGCAGGCCACTTCACCGGCGGCGTAGAGGCCGGGGACCACGGTGTCGTTGTCCTGCAGGACCTCGGTCTGGATGTTCGTGGGGATGCCGCCCATGGCGTAGTGCGCGGTGGGGAACACCGGTACCGGCTCCGTGTACGGTTCCACGCCCAGGTAGGTGCGGGCGAACTCAGTGATGTCCGGAAGCTTGGCATCGATGTGCGCCGGCTCCAGGTGGGTCAGATCCAGGAGGACGTAGTCCTTGTTCGGGCCGCAGCCGCGGCCTTCGCGCACCTCGTTGGCCATGGAACGGGCCACGATGTCACGCGGCGCGAGGTCCTTGATGGTGGGGGCGTAGCGCTCCATGAAGCGCTCACCCTCGGAGTTGCGGAGGATGGCACCTTCACCGCGGGCGGCCTCGGAGAGGAGGATGCCCAGGCCCGCGAGGCCTGTCGGGTGGAACTGGAAGAACTCCATGTCCTCCAGCGGGATCCCGCGGCGGAACGCGATGCCCATGCCGTCACCGGTGAGGGTGTGTGCATTCGAGGTGGTCTTGAAGACCTTGCCGGCGCCGCCGGAGGCGAACACCACGGACTTGGCCTGGAAGACGTGCAGTTCACCGGATGCCAGGTCGTAGGAGACGACGCCGGCAACGCGCTTCTGCTTGTAGGGGGTGCCGTCTGCGCGCACGGCGTCCTCTTCAACCGTCAGCAGGTCCAGGACGTAGTACTCGTTGTAGAACTCAACGTTGTGCTTGACGCAGTTTTGGTACAGGGTCTGCAGGATCATGTGGCCGGTGCGGTCCGCGGCGTAGCATGCGCGGCGGACCGGTGCCTTGCCGTGGTCCCGGGTGTGGCCGCCAAAGCGGCGCTGGTCGATCCGGCCTTCAGGCGTGCGGTTGAAGGGCAAGCCCATCTTTTCCAGGTCCAGCACGGCGTCAATGGCTTCCTTGGCCATGACCTCGGCTGCGTCCTGGTCAACCAGGTAGTCGCCGCCCTTGACGGTGTCGAAGGTGTGCCATTCCCAGTTGTCTTCCTCGACGTTGGCAAGGGCGGCACACATGCCACCCTGTGCCGCACCCGTGTGCGAGCGGGTGGGGTAGAGCTTGGTCAGTACTGCTGTGCGCGCGCGCTGACCGGATTCGATCGCGGCGCGCATGCCAGCGCCACCGGCACCGACGATGACGACGTCGTACTTATGGACCTGCATACCAGATGCTCTTTCTCTCAAAATTCGCTATGAAACAACGGGGCGGCTTTGCCTGCTCCGCAAAACGGGGCCCGCGGGAAAGCCCGCGGGCCCCGGGGTTGTGCCAGTGCTAGGCAGGGCAGAAACCGCCCGGAAGGGCAACGCCGTTCACCACGGGGCACGGGTTGAACGTGAAGATCACCAGGGTGCCCAGGAGGATGATGACCACGGCTGCTGCGTAGAGCACGGTCTTCAGCCAGCGGCGGGTGGAGGTCTTCTCGGCGTAGTCGTTGATGATGGTCCGCACGCCGTTGGTGCCGTGCAGCATGGCCAGCCACAGCATGGCCAGGTCCCAGAACTGCCAGAACGGGTCCGCCCACTTGCCGGCCACGAAGCCGAAGTCGATGGCGTGGATGCCTTCGCCGACCATGAGGTTCACGAACAGGTGGCCGAAGATGAGGACCACCAGCACCACGCCGGAAAGGCGCATGAACAGCCAGGCGATCATCTCGAAGTTGCCCTTGGAGCCGCCGCTGCGGCGGTACTGGGGGGCGATCCGCCCGCTGCGGGGGCTCTCGATGGTTGCAGTCATGGCTTAGTGACCTCCGAGGGCGAGGGACAGGTGGCGGATGGAGAAGGCAACCATGGTCACGACCCACAGGGCCAGGACTGCCCACAGCATCTGCCGCTGGTACTTGGCGCCCTTCTTCCAGAAGTCGACGGCAATGATCCGCAGGCCGTTGAAGGCGTGGAAAACGATGGCGGCAACGAGGCCGGTCTCGCCCAGCGCCATCAGGGGGTTCTTGTAGGCGCCGATCACGGCGGTGTAGGCCTCCGGTGACACACGCACCAAGGAGGTGTCCAGGACGTGGACCAACAAGAAGAAAAAGATCACTACACCGGTAATGCGGTGTCCTACCCAGGACCACATGCCTTCACGGCCGCGGTACAAGGTGCCAGCTGGTTTTGTCGGCACTGATAAACCTCCCTGCAACACAGCGGCGCTGGCATGAGATCCATGCGGGGGGAACGCCTGCTGCGAGAGCACTCGTAGCTCAGGCCTAAATCTAGGCTCCGCTAACAGCTTATTCAATTTAGGCGTTTATTGGTGCCCAGTGCTGGTGCGGATTTTCGGGCAAAATGAGACCAACGCCACATGCTTGCGGGCTTTTTGGGAAGTGGTTGGCGGGGGAGTGCGGCAAAATGCGGGACGATTGCGTTGCCGCAGGAGCCCTGTGCGGCCCTTCGGCTAAAGTAGCCGTGATGAGTACAGACAAAGTGACAAGCCCGGTTTCACCCCTTGACCGCTTCATTGCGGTGATTCCGGCAGGCGGAGTGGGGACCCGCCTCTGGCCACTGTCACGAGCAGCAGCTCCCAAGTTCCTTCACGATCTCACCGGATCGGGCAGCACCTTGCTGCGCGCCACCTATGACCGGCTGCAGCCACTGGCAGGCAACCGGATGCTGGTGGTCACTGGCAAGGCCCACCGTGAAGCCGTGTGCCGGCAGCTCCCGGAAGTCAACGACGGCGACCTCGTCCTTGAGTCGGAGCCCAAGGACTCGGGTGCGGCCATCGGCCTCGCGGCGGCAATCCTGCATGAACGCGATCCCGACACCATCATGGGTTCCTTCGCCGCCGACCAGGTGATCAGCCCGGACCACCTGTTCCAGCAGGCCGTCCGCGAGGCAATCCACACGGCCGCCGCGGGCAAGATCGTGACCATCGGCATCAAGCCCACCCACCCGTCCACCGGCTTCGGCTACATCCGTTCCGGCAAGGCGCTGAACATCGAAGGCGCTCCCAGCGCCCATGACGTGGTGGAGTTCGTCGAGAAGCCGGACGAAATGGTGGCCCAGCAGTACGTGGACAGCGGTGACTACGTATGGAACGCCGGAATGTTCGTGGCGCCCGTGTCCCTGATGCTCAAGCACCTCGAGGCCAACCAGCCGGAGCTGTTCCAGGGCCTGCAGGAAATCGCCCGGGCGTGGGACACCCCGCAGCGCGACGAGGTCACCGCGCGCGTCTGGCCAACCCTGCCGAAAATCGCCATTGACTACGCAGTGGCCGAGCCCGCCGCCGAAGCCGGGGACGTCGCCGTCGTGCCTGGTACCTTCCGCTGGGACGACGTTGGCGACTTCGCCTCCGTGGGCCGGCTTAACAGTGCCAAGGAAGTGGACGACGTCACAGTCCTGGGCGAAGGTGCCCGCGTGTTCACCGAGAACTCAAGCGGCGTCGTGGTCACCGACACCAAGCGCGTCATCGCCCTGATCGGGATCCAGGACGTCGTCATCGTCGATACCCCCGACGCCCTGCTGGTGACCACCATGGCCAACTCGCAGCGCGTAAAAGCAGCCGTGGATGCCCTCAAGGCAAGCGGGGACACGGACGTTCTCTGACCTGGGAACCTGCCGGCACCTTCGGGTGCCGCCAGGTTCCGGATGTAATGCGGCGTCAGTGAATGGGTGCTTAAGCCTCTACCGTCGCTAGAGTGAGGCAGTGCGCAATTACACGACTGAAGCCGAGCCCACCGCCCTGGTGGCTCCGTGGCTCGAACCGCTCCTGCCGGAACTGATCGAATTCCGCCGGGACCTCCATGCGCACCCGGAACTGTCCTTCAAGGAGTTCCGCACCACCGACAAGCTTGTCGAGCGGCTCGAAGCCGCCGGGCTGAGCCCTCGCCGCCTGGAAGGCACCGGACTGACGGTGGACGTGGGCGAAGGCCCCATCGCCACCGCCCTGCGCGGCGATATCGATGCCCTGCCCATCATCGAGGAAACGGGCCTGCCGTTCGCGTCGAAGAACCACGGCGTCACCCACGCCTGCGGCCACGACGTCCACACCACCACCATGCTGGGCATAGCCCTGGTCCTGAACCGGATGCACCAGGAAACACCCCTCGGCGCCACCGTCCGGATCATCTTCCAGCCCGCGGAAGAGACCATGCCCGGGGGCGCGCACTCCTGCATTGAGCAGGGCGTCCTGGAAGGCGTGCCCCGGATTCTGGCACTGCACTGCGACCCCCGGATCGAAGTGGGCAAGGTGGGAACCCGGATCGGTGCCATCACGTCTGCCTCCGACACGATCCGTATTGAACTTTCCGGACGCGGGGGCCACACGTCGCGCCCCCACCTCACCGAGGACCTGGTGTTCGCACTGGCCCAGATCGCGGTCAATGTCCCGGCCGTGCTGTCCCGCCGCGTGGACGTGCGCAGCGGCGTGTCCGTGGTGTGGGGGCAGATCACCGCGGGCTCGGCGCCGAACGCCATCCCGGGTGCGGGCTACATGGCCGGCACCATGCGCTGCCTGGACCGGGAAGCCTGGCACGCCGCCGGCGAGCTCCTTGACGAGGTAGTCCACCAGGTGGCGGCACCCTACGGGGTGGACGTGCACCTGGAGCACACCAGGGGAGTGCCGCCGGTGGTGAACTCCGAACACGAGACGGCCTTGATCGAGGCCGCTGCCCGCGCCGAGATCGGCGAAAGCGCCGTGGTGCTCACCCCGCAGTCCATGGGCGGCGAGGACTTTGCCTGGTTCCTGGCCGAGCTTCCCGGGGCGATGATGCGCCTTGGCACCAAGACGCCCGGCGGCGAGGACTACGACCTGCACCGTGGCGACTACATCCTGGACGAACGTTCCCTGGGCCTGGGCATCCGGGTGCTGACCGCGGCGGCCCTGCGGACCATCCGGGACCTCGAGCAGCCCGCCATCCCCTAGCACCGCCCGCCCTGCGCCGGCCTGCCACAAGAAGGTGCGGACCGCCGTCGGGAAAGCACGACGGCGGTCCACGCCCGGCCGCCCGCCCCCGGGTAAGTTGTGCACAACTAAGTTGTGCGCTACCGTGGAGGTATGACCGAAGCGCCCCGCCTGGACCGGCAAGTATGTTTTGCGTTGTACTCAGCATCCCGGGCCGCCACCGCGGTCTACCGGCCGGTCCTCGACCAACTGGGACTTACCTACCCGCAGTACCTGGTGATGCTGGTGCTGTGGGAACGCGAACCACGGGGCGTGAAGGAACTCGGCGGGGAACTCGGCCTGGACTCAGGCACGCTGTCCCCGCTGCTCAAGCGCCTGGAAGCGCTCGGGCTCGTGGAGCGCCGGCGGTCCGGCGAGGATGAGCGCCGCGTCGCCATCCACCTGACGCCCGCCGGGCGAAGCCTCAGCGGGCCGGCCAGCGCCATCCCGCAGCGGCTGGCCGACGCCGCAGGGCTGTCCCTGGACGAACTTGAACAACTGCGGGCCACCCTGGGCAAGCTCACGGCCGCGCTGCATCAGTCGCTCTGAGCGCCCAATCCTGCACCATCCCACCAACAGGACGGACATCTTTCGTGAAGACTCTCTACACCGCCGAGGCACTTGCCTCCGGCGAAGGGCGCGACGGCACCGCGCGCAGCAACGACGGCCGGTTGGCAGTGGACCTGGCCAGCCCCGTCGAACTGGGCGGCAACGGCCAGGGCACCAATCCCGAACAGCTCTTCGCCGCCGGATACGCCGCCTGCTTCCACTCAGCCCTGCGCCTGGTGGGCCGCAAGGCGGGTGCCGACCTGACGGACTCGGCAGTGGCAGCGAAGATCCACCTGGGACAACTGGACGGCGGAGCCGGCTTCGGGCTGGCCGCCGAACTGGAAATCGCCCTCCCCGCCCTCGACCTCGCCACCGCGGAGGACCTGGTGGCCAAGGCGCACCAGGTCTGCCCCTATTCGAACGCCACCCGCGGCAACATCAACGTCGACCTCAAGATCCTGGAGTACGCAGCATGAGCACAGCCCTGGCAACCACCACCCGTGAAATCCGGCTCGCCTCGCGCCCTGTCGGGCGCCCCACCGGCGACAATTTCGAACTGGCAGAGTCACCGCTGCCCGCACTTGAAGACGGCCAGGTCCTGGTACGCAACCTCTTCATGTCGGTAGACCCGTACATGCGCGGCCGGATGAACGACGTCAAGTCCTACTCCGCACCCTTCGCCGTCGGCAAGGCGCTCGACGGCGGCGCGGTGGGTGAGGTGGTCGCATCCCGTTCGTCGGCACACAAGGAGGGCGACGTCGTCGTCCATTCCCTGGGCTGGCGCGAGTACGCCGTGGTGGACGGCAGCGCTGCCACCCCGGCCCGCACCGACCTGGCACCTGCTTCCGCCTTCCTCGGCGCCCTGGGCATGACCGGGCTCACGGCCTACACCGGACTGTTGAAGGTTGCGGAGTTCAAGCCCGGGGACGTCGTCTTCGTCTCGGGGGCGGCCGGCGCGGTCGGCTCCCTGGTGGGCCAGATCGCCAAAGCCATGGGCGCCTCCCGGGTCATCGGCTCTGCCGGGTCCCCGGCCAAGGTGGCGCGCCTCCTCGAACTCGGCTTCGACGCCGCCTTCGATTACCACGACGGTCCTGTGCTGGAGCAGCTGGAGAAGGCTGCCGGCCCGGCCGGCATCGACGTCTACTTCGACAACGTGGGCGGCGAACACCTTGAGGCCGCCCTGGCGGTCCTCAACGTGGGCGGCCGGGTGGCCATGTGCGGCGCCATCGCACAGTACAACTCCACCGAGCCCACCCCGGCACCGCACAACCTGATGCAGGCAATCGGCAAGCAGCTCACCTTGCGCGGATTCCTGGTAGGCGGGCAGCGCCAGCACGCCGCCGAGTTCGCGGAGAAAATGGCCGGCTGGCTGGCCGACGGCACCGTGCGCTACGACGAGACGATCGTCGATGGCCTCGAGAACGCGCCGCAGGCCTTCATGGACCTCCTGGACGGCGCAAACACCGGAAAAATGCTCGTCCGGCTCTAGGCGCCACCGGGCTATCCATCAGCAGTAGGGGCACCGCATCCAGCGGTGCCCCTACTGCTTGGTAACAACTTGTAAACAATCCTCCGGATGGGCTCCCGGCATGCTATGGGGACGTGGCGCAGGCCACTAAAGTGGGTGCCATCAGTGCGCTCCGGCGCAGTGCTGCGTGCCTTCAGTGAAAACAGAATTTCAGCGCCGAAACGGACACTCATTGAACTACAGCCCGTAGCGCCACTCGCATCATCCCTGGAGGAAAATTGAACAAATCACTGCGTGCCGTCTTCAAGCGCGGTTCAATGGCAGGCGTGGCCACCCTTGGTGCGTCCGCGCTTGTGCTCACTGCCTGCGGTGCCGCCCCCGAAGCCGGAAGCACCCCGTCAGCAGGGGCCAGCGACTACGTCGGCTGCATCGTGTCGGACTCCGGCGGATTCGACGACCAGTCCTTCAACCAGTCCTCCTACGAGGGCCTGAAGAAAGCGGAGAAGGACCTCGGCATCAAGGTCAACCAGATCGAGTCCAAGACCAACAACGACTTCGAACCCAACCTGCGCGCCATGGTCACGGCCGGCTGCAACCTCACCATCACCGTGGGCTTCCTGCTCGGTGACGCCACCAAGGCCCAGGCAACCGCTAACCCGGACAAGCACTTCGCCATCATCGACTTCGGCTACGACCAGCCCATCAGCAACGTCAAGCCGATCATCTATGACACCGCACAGGCCGCATTCCTGGCCGGCTACCTGGCAGCAGGAACCACCAAGACCGGCACCGTGGCCACCTTCGGCGGAATCAAGATCCCCACCGTGACCATCTTCATGGACGGTTACGCCGACGGCGTGAAGTACTACAACCAGCAGAAGGGCAAGAACGTCAAGCTGCTCGGCTGGAACAAGGACGCCCAGGACGGCAGCTTCACCGGCGACTTCGAAAAGCAGGACGTCGGCAAGCAGCTGACCAAGAACTTCCTGGACCAGGGCGCGGACATCGTCATGCCCGTGGCGGGCCCGGTGGGCAAGGGCGCGGGCGCCGCGCTGAACGAGGCCAAGGCCGCCGGCAAGGACGTCAAGCTCATCTGGGTTGACTCCGACGGCTACCTCACCGCCCCGGACTACAAGGGCATCATGCTCTCCTCCGTCATGAAGCAGATGGGCGAGGCCGTGGAAACCGTGGTCACCGAGGACAAGGACGGCAAGTTCAACAACACCCCGTACGTCGGCACCCTTGCCAACGACGGCGTGCAGCTGGCACCCTTCCACGACCTCGATTCCCAGGTCCCTGCGGAACTGAAGTCCGATCTCGAGACGATCAAGAAGGACATCGTGGCCGGCAAGCTGAAGGTTCAGTCCGCAGCAAGCCCCAAGGCCTGATCCACCACAGGAAGCGCCGCCGCCGGCCCGTCACCCACTGGCCGGGCGGTGGCGCTTTTTGCTGGCCGAACGTTTACCCCGCACGGCCGGCTCCTCCCGGGACTGCAGCCACTAGGCTGGTGCTGCAGCCAGATATCCCGTCCGGTCTGATCACCGGACGCTTCGAGATTGGTCAGAGTTTTGAAACTTGAGCTTCGAGGGATCACTAAACGCTTTGGCGCGCTGCTGGCCAACGACCACATCGATGTGGTGGTTGAGCCGGGACAGATCCACTGCCTCCTCGGCGAAAACGGTGCCGGCAAGTCCACCTTGATGAACGTGCTTTACGGGCTGTACGAGCCCACCGAGGGCGACATCCTCATCGATGACAAGCCGGTTGCCTTCCGCGGCCCAGGCGATGCCATGGCCGCGGGAATCGGCATGGTGCACCAGCACTTCATGCTGGTGCCGGTGTTCAGCGTGGCGGAAAACGTGGCGCTGGGCGCCGAGCCCACCAAAGCCGCCGGCTTCCTCAACCTGGACCAGACCAGGCAGCGCATCAAGGAAATCTCGGACCAGTACGGCTTTGACGTTGACCCGGACGCCCTGGTGGAGGACCTGCCGGTGGGCGTGCAGCAAAGGGTCGAAATCATCAAAGCCCTGGTCCGCAACGCCAAGGTCCTCATCCTCGACGAACCCACGGCCGTCCTGACGCCGCAGGAGACCGACGAACTCCTGGACATCATGCGCCAGCTCAAGTCGCGCGGCACTTCCATCGTGTTCATTTCGCACAAGCTGCGCGAGGTCAAGGAAGTTTCGGACACCATCACTGTTATCCGGCGCGGCAAGGTGGTGGGCACCGCCGATCCTGCCGCTTCCACCACCGAGCTTGCCTCGATGATGGTGGGCCGGGCGGTCAGCCTGAATTTGGACAAGGCCCCCGCCCAGCCCAAGGAAACCACGTTCGAAGTCACCGACCTCACCGTCGTCGCACCCAACGGCCAGCACGTGGTGGACCACCTCAGCTTCCACATCAAGCGGGGGGAGATCCTGGCCATCGCCGGGGTGCAGGGCAACGGGCAGACCGAACTCACCGAAGCGATCCTGGGCCTGCAGGACCGGGTTACCGGCTCCATCGTCCTGGACGGCAAGGAACTGGTGGGCCGGTCCGTCAAGGAAGTCCTCGACGCGGGCGTCGGCTTTGTTCCGGAAGACCGCAAAGTGGACGGGCTGGTGGGCACCTTCTCCGTGGCCGAGAACCTGATCCTGGACCTTTATGACAAGCCGCCGTTCGCCAAGGGGATCAGCATGAGCCCGGCGAAGATCATGGAAAACGCCAAGGCACGCATCGGTGAATTCGATGTGCGGACGCCCTCGGCTGCAGCTGCCGCCGGAACACTTTCCGGCGGCAACCAGCAAAAGCTCGTGATGGCCCGCGAACTCTCCCGTCCCTTGCGCCTGTTCATCGCCTCCCAGCCCACCCGCGGCGTGGACGTGGGTTCCATCGAGTTCCTGCACCGGCGGATTGTGGCAGAGCGCGACCAGGGAACCCCGGTGATGATTATTTCCACCGAACTGGACGAAGTCATGGAGCTGGCCGACCGGATCGCAGTGCTCTACAAGGGCAGGCTGGTGGGCACCGTTCCGGGCGGGACCAGCCGGGACGTCCTGGGTCTCATGATGGCGGGCATACCGCCGGAAGAGCACGCACCGCAGCACGCACACACCCCGCAGGCCGGTACCCCGGCCCCCACCTCCAACGCCGAGGGAGCCGACCATGCCTGACCAGCCTTCCCCCAAACATGCCCAAGAGAACCAGCATGCTGAAAACCAGTCGGTTGAAGAAAACCCTGGTGCTGACAAGCGCCGGCACGCGGCCGACACCCCGGAGGCTACCGTGCCTCCGGCCGCCGAGGAAACCGCAGCGGTGGTAGCCGTCGACACTGCCGGCGGAGCCATGCAGCCTTCCGCGGTTCCGGCCACGGCCCAAAGCGGACAGTTGCCGGGTGGCCCCGATACCGTGCTGCGCCGGATCTTTACCGGGAGCGGCGTGGTCTCGGTCCTGGCGGTGCTGCTGGCGCTGATCATCGGCGGCCTGCTCATCGCAAGCACGGACAAGCAGGTGGCCGCCACCTCCAGCTACTTCTTTGCCAGGCCCACGGACATGCTGACGGCGGTATGGAATGCCGCCACCCGGTCCTACATCGCACTGTTCCAAGGATCGGTGTTCAACCCCCGGGGCAACGGCCTGGCCGCGCAGTTCGCCCCCTTCATGGAAACCCTCACCATCGCCACGCCGCTGATCACTGCCGGCCTGGGCGTGGCGCTGGCATTCCGGGCTGGCCTGTTCAACATCGGTGCGCAGGGCCAGATCATCGTGGCAGGCATCCTGGCGGCCTGGGTGGGCTTCGCACTGCACCTGCCGGTTGGCCTGCATCTGCTGCTGGTGCTCGTGGCCGGCATCGTCGGCGGTGCCCTCTGGGCCGGACTGGTGGGCCTGCTCAAGGCCCGGACCGGAGCCCATGAAGTCATCCTGACCATCATGTTCAACTACATTGCGCTCTACTTCCTGCGCTACCTGCTGAACACCCCGGCGTTCCAGCGTCCGGGGGAGTCCAACCCCATTTCACCCATCCTGGACCCCAGTGCTGTATACCCGCAGATCCTGGGCAGCCAGTACCGGCTGCACCTGGGCTTCCTCCTGGCGATCGCCGCCACCTTTGTGGTGTGGTGGCTCCTGAACCGGTCCACGGTGGGCTTCGAGTTCCGGGCCGTGGGCGCCAACCCCAAGGCTGCGCAGACCGCCGGCATCAACGTCTCCCGCTCCACCATCCTGGTCATGGCCATCGCAGGCGGCCTCGCCGGCATGTCCGGCGTGGCGCAGGTTGCCGGCACCGAAAAGGTGCTCACCGACGGCGTGGCCGCTACGTACGGGTTTGACGCCATCACGGTTGCCCTGCTGGGACGTTCGACGCCGTGGGGCACCTTCGCAGCCGGCCTGCTGTTCGGCGCTTTCCGCGCCGGAGCGGTCCAGATGCAGATCCAGACCGGCACCCCCATCGACATCGTCCTGGTGGTCCAGTCCCTGATTGTCCTTTTCATCGCCGCACCGCCGCTGGTCCGGGCCGTCTTCGGCCTGAACCCCAGGCGCAGGAAGCCCGCGCGCACAGCCAAGTCCGGGCAGGCAGCCACAACCGGAGGTGCCGCATGAGCACAACACTTTCATCGTCCAGGTCCGGCAACCCCCAGCCCGGCGGCTCCGCGGCCGACACCCGCTCCGCGGCGCCTTCGGGCAAACCGGCCACCTGGAAAACCCCGGTCCTGCTCGCCGTGTTCGCGTTGATCTCCCTGGTGTTTTTCGGCCTCCTGGCCCCCAACCAGACGGCAAGCTTCGGCATCTCCACCGAGGGTGATTTCTTCCAGCTCCCGGCACTGGAAATCAACGCCTTTGCCGGCGGCATCACGCTGTCGGTACTCCTTGTTGCACTGGCCGGTTACGCCGTCTATTTGAAGACAAGGAACCAGGCGGTTCCCGGCTGGCTCCCCGTCACGTTCATCGTGGTCTTCGTGGCCGCGTTCCTTATCTGGGTAGTGGGCGGCGCCCGCACTCCCGCCATCTCATTGGCGGGTCTCATCGCCGGGTCGGTCACGCTTGCCGTCCCGCTCGTGTTCGGTTCACTTTCCGGTGTCCTGTGCGAGCGCGCTGGAGTGGTGAACATCGCCATCGAAGGGCAGCTCCTTGGCGGGGCCTTCACCGCGGCCATTGTTGCCAGCATGACCAGGAGCGCTTTGGTCGGGCTGCTGGCGGCCGCTATAGCGGGCGCGGTGGTGTCCATGGTCCTGGCGCTGTTCAGCATCAAGTACCTGGTTAACCAGATCATTGTCGGAGTCGTCCTGAATGTGCTGGTCTCCGGCGTGACCGGCTTCCTCTTCAGCACCGTGATGCAGGCCAACAAGGCCCAGTTCAACTCGCCGCCCGGCCTGGACGTCATCGACATCCCGGTGCTCTCCAGCATCCCGATCATCGGGCCCATCCTGTTCCGGCAGTCGCTGGTGGGATACCTCATGTACGTCGCTGTCGCGGTGGTCTGGGTGGGCCTGTTCAAGACCAGGTGGGGCCTGCGTGTCCGCGCAGTGGGGGAGCACCCCCAGGCGGCGGACACCTTGGGCATCAACGTCAACGCCACCCGGTTCTGGAACGTCACCCTGGGCGGTGCTGTAGCCGGCATCGGCGGCTCGTTCTTCACCCTTGTTGCCATCGACAGCTTCACCAAGGAAATCTCCGGAGGCCGCGGCTTCATTGCCCTGGCCGCCCTGATCTTCGGACGCTGGAACCCTGTGGGTGCCTTCTTCGCGGCACTCCTGTTCGGATTCGCCGATAACCTCCAGAGCATTGTCACCATCATCGGTACGCCCGTGCCCAGCCAGTTCATGGCCATGCTGCCCTACCTGGTAACCGTGCTCGCCGTCGCCGGCCTGGTGGGTCGTTCCAGGCCGCCCGCGGCCGACGGCATCCCCTACGTCAAGGGATGACCGCCATGGACAATGCACAGTTGGACAACGCACAGGCCGTGGACTGGGCAGCCCTCGAAACCGCCGCCGTCGCAGCCATGAAGAACGCGTACGCCCCATACTCAAAGTTTCCCGTCGGCGCTGCGGCGCTCACCGGGGACGGCAGGATCGTCAGCGGCTGCAATGTGGAGAATGCCAGCTATGGGCTGACGCTTTGCGCCGAATGTGCCCTGGTGGGAAACCTGCAGATGACCGGTGGCGGGCTGCTGCGGGCGTTCTACTGCGTCGACGGGGCGGGAAACATCCTTATGCCCTGTGGCCGCTGCCGCCAGTTGCTGTACGAATTCCGTGCCCCGGACATGCAGCTCATGACTACCCAGGGCATCAAGACCATGGACCAGGTGCTGCCCGACGCCTTTGGTCCTGAACATCTGGAGGAGACCCGGTGACCGAGAACCAAACACCGAACAGTACCGCCGAAGCGTTCGACGCCGTCGACATCATCCGCACCAAGCGGGACAAAGGGACGCTGAGCCCCGAACAGATCGACTGGACCATCGACGCGTACACCCGCGGGGCCATGGCCGACGAGCAGATGGCGGCCCTGAACATGGCCATCCTGCTCAACGGAATGGACCGGACCGAAATTGCCCGCTGGACGGCGGCCATGATCGCCTCCGGTGAGCGGATGGATTTCTCCAGCCTCCGGCGTCCCGACGGCGGCTTGAAGTACACCACGGACAAGCATTCCACGGGCGGGGTGGGGGACAAGATCACCCTGCCGCTGGCCCCGCTGGTGGCGGTATTCGGGGTCGCCGTTCCCCAGCTGTCCGGTCGGGGCCTGGGGCACACCGGAGGCACCCTGGACAAGCTGGAGTCGATTCCCGGCTGGCGGGCCAACCTCAGCAACGACGAGATCCTGGCCCAACTCCAGGACGTTGGCGCAGTGATCTGCGCCGCCGGCGCCGGGCTTGCCCCCGCCGACAAGAAGCTGTACGCGCTCCGGGACGTCACCGGCACAGTGGAGGCCATCCCGCTGATCGCTTCATCGATCATGAGCAAGAAGATCGCAGAGGGCACCGGCTCGCTGGTCCTGGACGTCAAGGTGGGCAGCGGGGCGTTCATGAAAGACGAAGCGACAGCCCGCGAACTCGCCGAAACCATGGTGGCGCTGGGCAAGGACGCAGGAGTCAACACTGTTGCGCTGCTGACCAACATGGACACCCCGCTGGGCCTTACCGCCGGCAATGCCATCGAGGTCGAGGAATCGCTGGAGGTCCTGGCGGGCGGCGGTCCTGATGACGTGGTGGAGCTGACTGTGAGGCTCGCCGAAGAAATGCTCGCCGCGGCAGGAGTGCGCGACGCCGATCCTGCTGCCGCGCTGAAGGACGGCCGGGCCATGGACGTCTGGAACCGGATGATCTCCGCCCAGGGCGGCGACCCACAGGCAGCGCTGCCAAAGGCCAGGGAATCCGACGTCGTATACGCCCCCGCCGACGGGGTGCTGGTGGAACTGGACGCGCTCGCCGTTGGCGTGGCCGCGTGGCGCCTGGGTGCCGGCCGTGCGCGGAAGGAGGACCCCGTCCAGGCCGGGGCGGGGGTGCGCATGCACGCCAAGCCCGGTGCCACAGTCCGGGCCGGGGAGCCGCTGATGACGCTGCTCACCGATACCCCGGAGCGGTTCGCCCGTGCCCGCGAAGCCCTGGAGCACGCCGTGGTTATTGCTCCGGAAGGTTCACGGCCTGCCCAGCAGCTCATCATCGACCGCATAGCATAGTGACCAATGCAGGCCATCAATGACTTCATCCTCGCCGCAGCCGGACAGCCGTGGGTGCTGGTCCTGGTGCTGGCCTGCTGCATCATCGACGGCTTCTTTCCGCCGGTCCCCAGCGAGTCGGTGGTGGTGGGCCTCGCGGCTGTGGCGGCCACCGCCGACGTTCCCAATCCGTTGCTCCTGGCCCTGGTGGCTGCAGCCGGGGCCTTCTCCGGCGACAATATCGCCTACCTCCTGGGCCGCCGCGTGGGTACCACGCGATGGGGGTGGATGCGCGGGCCGCGGATGCAAAGCGCGTTCCGCTGGGCAGGCCGTGAGCTGCGGAAGCGGCCGGCGTCACTGATCCTCGTGGCACGCTTTGTGCCGATCGGCAGGGTGGCCGTCAACCTGACCGCCGGGGTCACCCGATATCCCCACCTGCGGTTCGTGGGCCTGACCGTCCTGTCCGCCAGCCTGTGGGCCGGCTACTCGGTGGCGATCGGGCTTTTCTTTGGCCAGTGGTTTGAGGACAACCACCTCCTGGGTGCAGCAATCGCCATCGTCTGCGCCGTGGCGCTGGGCATCGTGGTGGACCTGGTGATCAACAAATTCCGGGGCAAGCCCAACGTGGTGGAACGGATCCGGGAACCCGGGGCCTGACCGGCGCGTTTAGTGGGTAATTCCGGGCATCAGGGCGTAGCGGAAACCCCCGGCGCGTGGGACACTTAGGAACGATTTCCGCATTTGGCTGCGGCACACTGGCCGTGTCATTTTTCATACAGGAGCAACACCGCGTGGAGTTTATTAATGAGGCCGTGCTCCATGCAGCGGGCCAGTGGTGGATCTACCCCGTCCTGCTGGTGTTCTTCTTTGTGGACGGGTTCGCCATGGTGGTCCCCAGCGAGACCCTCATTGTGGCGCTTGCCGCTTTCTCGCGGCACAGCGGCGAACCCAATCTCTGGATCCTCGGCGTCACGGCGCTGGTAGGCGCCATTGCCGGTGACAACATGGCCTACATGCTCGGCCGCAAGATCGGCCTGGAGCGGTGGGGGTGGATGCGCCGGCCCAAGGTCCGGAAAGTCTTTGCCTGGGCACGCTATGAACTGGAGAAGCGCGGGGCCGTGCTGATCTTCACCGCCCGCTACATCCCCTGGGGCCGGGTGGCCGTCAACTACGTTGCCGGCAGCACGGGTTTCTCGCACCGCAGGTTCTTCGTATTCGACGCCTTCGCCTGCGTGACCTGGGTGGGTTACTCCCTTGGCATCGGCCTGCTGGCCAGCTCCTTCCCGTGGCTGCACCACAACCCGTTGCTCAGCGCGGGCATCGCGGTGGTGTTCGCCATCGTCCTGGGCGTTGTCATCGACCACCTGCTGCGCTGGTGGCACAAACGGCTGGGCCGCGATGATACGCCGGATCCGGACGGCTGGACCGAAGGATCCTCCGACTCCGGCCACGAGGGGCGCCCCGGCACCCAGGCCTTCGTGGTGCCGTCGGCAGAGGCCGGTCCCGTCGTGAAGTAGCAGGCGGCCCCGGCCGCCCTCGGACGGCTGGCTTTGACCCGCTGGCTTTGAACTCCGCCCCACCCTAAGGTGGGAACGTGACTGAGCCCATTGTTGACGCCGCCCCTGCCATCGATTTTGACCTGAAGAGCCTGCCCAAGGTCTCCCTTCACGACCACCTGGACGGAGGACTCCGTCCGGCCACCATCATCGAGCTGGCGGAGGCCGTTGGCCACACGCTCCCCTCAACGGATCCGGTGGCCCTGGGGCAGTGGTTCCGCGAATCAGCCGACTCCGGATCACTGGTCCGCTACCTGGAGACCTTTGACCACACGGTAGCCGTCATGCAGACGTACGACGGCCTGTTCCGCGTGGCCAAGGAGTTCGTCGAGGACCTCGCTGACGACGGCGTGGTGTACGGCGAAGTCCGGTGGGCGCCCGAGCAGCACCTCCAGAAGGGGCTCAGCCTGGATGAAGTGGTGGAAGCAGTGCAGGAAGGCCTGGAGGCCGGCGTCGAGGCTGTGTCCGAGACGGGACGCGAGATCCAGGTGGGACAGCTGATCACTGCCATGCGCCACGCCGACCGCGGCCAGGAGATCGCCGAACTTGCCGTCCGCCACCGCAACAAGGGTGCCGTGGGCTTTGACATCGCCGGCGCCGAGGACGGGTTCCTGCCCAGCCGCTTCAAGGACGCCTTCACCTACCTTGCCCAGCACAACTTCCCCGCCACGGTGCACGCCGGTGAAGCAGCCGGGCTGGAAAGCATCCAGTCCGCGCTGGTGGACGGCCGCGCCCTGCGGCTGGGACACGGCGTCCGCATCGCCGAGGACATCATGGTGGAGTTCGACGACGACGAGGAAGCCGGCGACACCGTTGGCCTGGTCACCCTCGGCGACCTCTCCAGCTGGGTGCGCGACCGCGGCATCGCCCTCGAAATCTGCCCGTCCTCCAACCTCCAGACCGGCGCGATCGCCCAATTTGGTGAGGGGATCGAAAGCCACCCGCTGGACATGCTCTACCAGCTGGGCTTCAACGTCACCATCAACACGGACAACCGCCTGATGAGCGGCGTCACGCTCACGGACGAGTTCAACCTGCTGGTGGAAACCTTCGACTACGACCTCGACGACCTGCTGGAACTGACCCTGAACGCCGCCGAGGCGTCCTTCCTGCCCCTGGAGGAAAAGGAAGCGCTGGTGGAGTACATCAACGACGCCTACGCCAACCTTGGCTGAAACACCCGTTGAACGCCTCGTCCAGGTGATCGGGCAGCTGCGGGAGCACTGCCCGTGGATGGGCGCCCTCACCCACGCATCGCTGGTGGAGTACCTCCTCGAGGAGGCCTACGAGGTGGCTGAAACCATCGAGGAGGGCCACCCGGACGCCGAACTCCAGGGCGAGCTTGGCGACGTCCTGCTCCAGGTGGTGCTCCATGCCCGCCTGGCAGAGGAGCGGGGTGCGTTCACGTTCGACGACGTGGCGCGCGGTTTGGCTGCCAAGATGGTCCGCCGCAACCCCCATGTCTTCAGGCCGGACGGTTCCCTGCAGGACAGCTTCCCCGCCACAGTGGCGGAGATCGAGCAGAAGTGGGATGCGGTCAAGCGGGCCGAACGCCCGGAGCGGCGTGGCGCCTTCGAAGGAATCCCGGAGGCCCTCCCTGCACTGGCCAAGGCGCAAAAGTCGCTGGACCGCGCTGCCCGTGCCGGCCTGGAGCTCCCCGCAGGAGTGCCCGTCCCCGAAAGCGAGGACGGGCTCGGAACCCTGCTGCTCGCCGTCGTCCGTTCCGCGCGGGAGAACGGCATGGACGCCGAGCGCGCGCTGCGTGGCGCCGTCCGCCGCTATCAGGACGGCCAGGGCGATGAGGGCGGGCACGGCGACCGGAGCGACCCGGCGCCATCATGACGTCCGGCCCTTGACCGGTTTGAGTAACCCGGAGCACTCTCGACTACGCTAGTCGGTGACGAGTACGTCGAGTTTTCTGCCTGATTCCCCCCGTTAATCGCCCATAAGGAGCAAATTCATGGCGCTTATCGATGCCATCCACGCCCGCGAGATCCTCGATTCCCGCGGCAACCCCACCGTAGAAGTTGAAGTCCTGCTGTCCGACGGCCAGATCGGCCGCGCGGCGGTGCCCTCCGGCGCCTCCACCGGTGAGCACGAGGCCGTCGAACTGCGCGACGGCGACAAGGGCCGCTACCTGGGCAAAGGCGTGCAGAAGGCCGTCGACGCCGTCATCGACCAGATTGCCCCCGCCCTGACCGGCTTCGACGCCACGGACCAGCGCAGCATCGACCAGGCCATGCTGGACCTGGACGGCACCCCCAACAAGGGCAAGCTGGGCGCCAACGCCATCCTGGGCGTCTCCCTGGCCGTCGCCAACGCAGCCGCAGCCTCCGCTGACCTGCCGCTCTACAAGTACCTGGGCGGTCCCAACGCGCACGTCCTGCCCGTGCCGCTCATGAACATCCTCAACGGTGGATCGCACGCCGACTCCGACGTCGACATCCAGGAATTCATGATCGCCCCCATCGGCGCTGAAACCTTCTCCGAAGGCCTGCGCTGGGGCGTCGAGGTCTACCACAACCTCAAGTCCGTCCTGAAGGAAAAGGGCCTGTCCACCGGCCTCGGCGACGAAGGCGGCTTCGCCCCCAACCTGCCGTCCAACCGCGCGGCGCTGGACCTGATCCAGGAAGCCATCAAGAACGCCGGCTACACCCCGGGCAAGGACATCGCCCTGGCCCTGGACGTGGCCTCCTCCGAGTTCTACAAGGACGGTGCCTACCAGTTCGAAGGCAAGGCCCTGTCCGCCACCGAGATGAGCGCCTACTACGCCGAGCTCGTGGACGCGTACCCGCTGGTTTCCATCGAGGACCCGCTGGACGAGAACGACTGGGAAGGCTGGAAGACCCTCACCGACACCATCGGTGACAAGGTCCAGCTGGTTGGTGACGACCTCTTCGTCACCAACCCGGCCATCCTGCAGCGCGGCATCGACACAAGGACCGCCAATTCCCTGCTGGTCAAGGTCAACCAGATCGGTTCCCTGACCGAGACCCTGGACGCCGTCAGCCTGGCCCAGCGGGCCGGCTACACCACCATCACCTCGCACCGCTCCGGCGAAACCGAGGACACCACCATCGCCGATATCGCGGTGGCCACCAACGCCGGCCAGATCAAGACCGGCGCACCTGCCCGCTCCGAGCGCGTGGCCAAGTACAACCAGCTGCTCCGCATCGAAGAGGAACTGGACGACGCCGCACGCTACGCCGGACGCAGCGCATTCCCGCGTTTCAAGGGCTAGTAACCGCCTAAACCCTTCCGCGGTGGCTATGGTTGAAAGACCATAGCCACCGCTGTTGTTGTTTCCAGCAGCATCTGTCCCAGCAGTGTTCGTTCTGCAGGACTGTCCAGCACAGATAGTGGCGGCCCCGGCAGGCTGCGTTTCAGGAGTGTCATGGCTACCCGCCGTCCCAAAGTTCCCAAGGTCGCCCCCAACCGTCCAGGCAAGGAAACGGCCGACGACGGTACCTCCAGCGGTGCCGAGGTCATCCGGGCGGATTTCCGCCCGGCCAAGGGAACGGCCCAGGCGGAAAGTGCGGCTTCGAAGGGCAACAGCGGGCGCGGCGCTGCAGGAAATCCGGCCGCAGGAAAGATGGGGGAGACCGCGAAGCCCAGGCTGTCGGCCAGCCGCAAAGGCAGCAGCCCGATTGACGGCAAGGATGTGCGGGGCGAAGAAGATGACCAGCACCCCGTGCCCGCGAAGGCCTTCTCCGGACGGATGCTCGCGCTGGCGGTGGTGATGATTGCCATCACCATCATGCTGGCGCCCACAGTGAAGATCTTCTTCGACAAGAAGGCCGAAATCGACGCGTTGCACGCCGACATTGCGGCACGCCAGGCCGAAGGCGATGCCCTCCGCCAGCAGGTTTCGCGCTGGCAGGACCCCAACTACGTCAAACAGCAGGCCCGCGACCGCATTAACATGGTTATGCCGGGCGAAACCGGCTACTGGGTTTTTGGCAGCGATGAGCCGGCCGGAGAAAGCAGTAGCCCCGCCGGCGCAGCAGCAGCACAAGACCCCGCCGATCTGCCGTGGGTGGATTCCCTGTGGGAGTCCATCAGGCGCGCGGCCACAGACTGAACCCCACAAGGAAGGACGGCCCGCGACAGTGGAAAACAACACGGCAGCCGCCCGGGACGAATCCCGCCAACCGACAGCACACGACCTTGAAGTATTGAGCAGGCAGCTGGGACGGCCCGTCCGCGACGTCGTGGAGATTCCCGCCCGCTGCATCTGCGGCAACCCACTGGTGGCGGCCACCGCACCGCGCCTCAGCAACGGCACTCCTTTCCCCACCACTTTCTACCTGACGCACCCGGTGATCACGTCCGCCGTTTCCAGGCTTGAGGCGGCAGGGGTCATGAACAGCATGAACGAGCAGCTGGCCTCTGACGAAGGACTCGCCGCTGCCTACCGGGCAGCCCACGAGGAGTACCTGGCGGCCCGCGAAGCCATTGGGGAACGTTCGGGCATCGGCCCGGTGCCCGAAATCGCCGGCGTCTCCGCCGGCGGGATGCCCACCCGCGTCAAGTGCCTGCATGTCCTGGTGGGCCACTCCCTGGCAGCGGGCAGCGGCGTCAACCCCCTCGGCGACCAGGCGATCGAAATGATCAGCGAGTGGTGGACGGCGGACAAGTGCTATTGCGACGGCGCCTGGGACACCACCGGCGAGGCACCATCCCGGGACCTCAGCCGCCACGGACCCCAGGGCCTGCCCGATATCGTGGGGCGGCCAGCGCCCGTGCGGAAAGCCGCCGGCACTGCAGGAGCCGCCGAATGACGCGCGTGGCCGCCATCGACTGCGGCACCAACTCCATCCGGCTCCTGATCGCGGACATCCACCGCGCCAACGGCAGCACGGACCTGACCGACGTTGTCCGCGAGATGCGCGTGGTCCGGCTGGGCCAGGGCGTGGACGCCACTGGCGAACTGGCGCCCGAGGCACTTGAACGGACCTTCGCCGCAGCCGCTGACTATGCGCGCCTGATCAAGGAACACGGTGCGGAGCGGATCCGGTTCGTCGCCACTTCCGCCAGCCGCGATGCACGCAACCGGGACATCTTCGTGGACGGTATCCGGGAGCTCCTGGGCGTGGAGCCGGAAGTCATCTCCGGGGACGAGGAAGCGGCACTGTCCTTTGCCGGTGCCAGCAGCGTCCTGCCCATCCTCGACGGCCACCAGGTGCTGGTAGTGGACCTCGGCGGGGGAAGCACCGAGTTCGTCCTCGGCACCGCCGACGGCGTGACGGCAGCGAAGTCGGTGGACATCGGCTGCGTCCGCCTCACTGAACGGCACCTCCGGGACGACCCGCCCACCGCTGAAGAGATCGCGGCAGCGGAAGCCGACGTGGACGCCGCCATAGCCCGCGCCGGACGCGATGTACCGCTGGAACGCGCCACCGCCGTCGTCGGTGTTGCGGGGTCCGTCACCACCATCACCGCTCATGCCCTGCGCCTGCCGGAATACTCGCCTGACGCCATCCACGGCACGGAACTGCCGATTGCGGAGGTTCGCGCCGCTGCCACCGACCTGCTCACCATGACCCGGGACAAGCGCGCGGCCCTGCCGTACATGCACCCCGGACGCGTGGACGTCATCGGGGCCGGGGGACTGGTGTGGCGCCGGATCCTGGAACGGATGGGGGAGCTGACCGGCGGGAGGATTACCGCAGCCACGGCCAGCGAGCACGACATCCTCGACGGCATCGCCCTGAGCATCGGGTAGGCCCATGCATTCCACAACAGCTTCCACCCGCTTCTTGCCGCGGGCGGCGGCGGCCCTGATGGCCGTCCTCCTGGCTGCGTGCTGCTTCTGCGCGGGCCTCTTCACGGCACCCTCCGCACGGGCCGACGAGTGGCGCGACAAAGAATACTGGCTGGCAGATTCCGGCATCACCAAGGCCTGGGAAGTGTCAAAGGGCGCAGGCGTCAAAGTAGCCGTCATCGACAGCGGCATTGACGCGCAGCACCCGGACCTCAAAGGCGCCGTCGTCGGTGGGTACGACGCCTCCGGCTCCGGCCGGCCCGACGGCCAGAAGAGCGTGGGCTCGAAGCCCGAACACGGCACCCTGGTAGCCACGATGCTTGCCGGCCGCGGCCACCAGCCGGCAAGCCCAAGCCCCAGCCCCAGCCCGGGACCGGCGGGTACACCACCCGATGGCATCATGGGAGTGGCGCCGGAAGCACAGCTCCTTTCGGTCTCCACCTGGCTTGGCTCACCCAACCCTTCGGGCAAGAGCGACCAGGACCAGATCCCCGAGGCGGTCCGCTGGGCCGTGGACAACGGCGCCAAGGTGATCAACATTTCGTTGGGCAGCACAAGCCCGCAGTGGCCGCAAAGCTGGGACGCGGCCTTCCTTTACGCGGAACAGAAGGACGTGGTCATTGTTGCTGCGGCGGGCAACCGGGTGGGCGGCAACACCCAGGTTGGCGCCCCTGCCACCATCCCGGGCGTCCTCACCGTCGCCGGCCTGGACCGCAAGAACCAAGCCAGCGTGGACGCCTCCTCACAGGGGATCAGCATCGGCGTGGCGGCACCTGCCGAGAACCTCCTTGGCGGCCTCCCCGGTGGAGGCTACGCGGAGTGGGCTGGAACCTCGGGCTCTACCCCCATCGTTGCCGGCGTGGCAGCACTGATCCGCTCCAAGTGGCCGGACATGACCGCTGAACAGGTCATCAACCGGATCATCACCACGGCCAAGGACGCGGGAGCCCCGGGCAAGGACCCGCTGTACGGCTACGGCATCCTCAACGCCGAGGCTGCCCTAAAGGCCGATGTCCCGCAGGTGTCGGTCAACCCGCTGGGCACCATCGCCGAATGGATCCGCGTTCACAGGCGGGGAAACGCTGCTCCCGCAACCCCGGCGCCAACCGCCGCACCGGTGCCTAGTGCCGAACCCACCCTGCCCGAAGCAACCGTTCCCGCTGCCAAGGCGCCGTCCCAGCGGGACAGTGCAATCGGCGCCGCCGTCGTGATCGGGTTTGGTGTCCTCTTCATCGCGATCATCGCGGCAGCCGGCATCCAGCTTCGCAGGGCCGCCCGCAACCCTGCGCTTGCCACCGAAGAATCCGACACAGGGGTGCTGGAAAAGGTGCATCCGCCCCGGAATTCCCACGTTACGGACCGTCGTCCAAGTTAGTGAAGATTTTCACAAACTGCGCTATCCTTTAAAGTATGGCAACCACCCCACAGCTCCAGGACCGTCCCAGGGTACTCGTCGTCGGCGGCGGGTACGTCGGCCTGTACGTAGCACTGAAACTGCAGAAGAAGATCGCGAATGCCGGTGGCATCGTCACCGTCGTTGATCCCCTGCCCTACATGACCTACCAGCCTTTCCTTCCCGAGGTGGCCGGCGGCAACATCGAAGCCCGCCACGCGGTGGTTTCCCACCGCCAGCACCTCAAGCAGACGGAACTGATCCAGGGCCGCGTCACCTCGATCGACCACGTCAACCGCAAGGCTGTGGTGGCTCCCGCCGACGGCGGCGAAAACTTTGAGGTTCCCTACTTCGACGTCGTGCTCGCAGCCGGCGCCATCACCCGCACGTTCCCCATCAAGGGCCTGGCGGACAAGGGCATTGGCCTGAAGACCATCGAGGAAGCCGTTGCGCTGCGCAACAAGCTGCTCGAGCGCATCGAGGTTGCCTCCACCATGACGGACCCCGCCGCACGCGCCCGGGCCCTCACCTTCGTGGTGGTCGGCGGCGGCTTCGCCGGCATCGAATGCATCACCGAGATGGAAGACCTCGCCCGCGCCGCGGTGCGCAACAACCCCCGCGTCAAGCAGGAGGAAGTGCGCTTCGTCCTGGTCGAGGCCATGGGCCGCATCATGCCCGAGGTCACCGCGCAGCAGGCTGACTGGGTGGTGGAGCACCTGCGCAGCCGCGGCATCGAGGTTCTCCTGAACACCTCGCTGGACAGCGCCGAAGGCACCCTCAAGCTCATCAACCTTCCGGACAAGACCCCCGCCCAGGAATTTGGGGCAGACACCCTGGTGTGGACCGCCGGCGTGCAGGCCAACCCCATGGTCCGCTCCACGGACTTCCCGCTGGAGCCCCGCGGCCGCGTCCGCGTCCTGCCGGACCTGCGCATCTCCGGCGACGAAGGCATCGTGGAGAACGCCTGGGCAGCCGGCGATATCGCCGCTGTACCGGACCTCACCGGCAAGGGCCTGCCGGACGGCACCTGCGTGCCCAACGCCCAGCACGCCCTGCGCCAGGCCAAGCGCCTCGCCAAGAACCTTTGGGCCTCCCGCTGGGACAAGCCGCTGACTGACTACAAGCACAAGAACCTTGGTGCCGTGGCCGGCTTCGGCGAGTGGAAGGGCGTTGCCAACATCAACCTCCTGGGCCGCATCGGCCTCAGGGGAGCACCGGCCTGGCTGGCCCACCGCGGCTACCATGGCATGGCCATGCCCACGTTTGAGCGCAAGTTCCGCGTCATCCTGAACTGGATCATCGGCTTCTTCGCCGGCCGCGACACCACCCAGCTGCTGGACCTGGACAACCCCCGGGGCGCCTTCGTCTCGGCAGCAACCCCGGCCCCGAAGCCTGCAGCTGCTCCCGCAGCCGTGCCGGCCGCCGGCTCCGGTTCCACCGCTGCCGCAGCTCCCAAGGAGACCGTGGCGGCCAACGCCAAGTAGAGCGTCTGTTCCACCACGCTTCACAGCGTACGACGGCGGCCGTCCCCTTCGCGGGGCCGGCCGCCGTCGGCGTTTCCAGCCAGGGCCGCCTTGGCAGGTACCATTGACCCGGCGCCCCAGTAGCCCAATTGGCAGAGGCAGCGGACTTAAAATCCGCGTGTTGTGGGTTCGAGTCCCACCTGGGGTACAACTGTCCATGCCGCCACGACCAGTGCCGGCCATCAGGAAGCCGCCTGCGATTGCAGGCGGCTTCCTGCGTTTAATTCCGCATAGGCAACGACTGTTATAAGGCTGTGACCTCAGTCACTTAGTTTCGCTGCTGTCTATGCATTAGCTTGAACCTAAATCAGGAATACCTGGTCCAATTCGGAGTGCCTCGGCGCCCCATTGATCCGTTCGCGCATCGCATGGCCCTGTTTCGGAAGGCAGACAAATGTACCGAAAGAAAGTCCTCACCTCGTTGGCAGCAGCAGCCACATTCAGCATGCTGCTGTCGGCCTGTGCCAACCAGGCGGGCCCCGGCACCACCGAAAGCTCGGGTTCGTCCGGCAAGGTGAACATCCCCGCCATTTCGAAAGTGGATGTCCCCGCCGGTGCCGTCAAGCCGGCCGGTGACGGCAAGGCCACCTGCCCCGCGACCACCACGCTGGCCTACGCAGGCGCGCAGACCGGTCCCAACGCGCAGCTGGGCGTCAACATCTTCAACGGCATCCAGCTGGCCATCGACCAGCACAACAAGGCCAACCCCGGCTGCCAGGTCCAGTTCAAGAAGTTCGATACCGAAGGTGACCCCAACAAGGCCACCGGCCCCGTCACCCAGATGGTGAGCGAGCCGGACATCGTTGGTGTAGTCGGCCTGCCGTTCTCGGGCGAATCCAAGGCCACGGGCAACATCTTCGAGCAGAAGGGCCTGGTCCACATCACGCCGTCGGCCACCAACCCCACGCTGACCGAAAACGGCTGGACCACCTTCTTCCGGGGCCTCGGCAATGACGCCGTCCAGGGCCCGGCAGCAGCGAAGTTCCTCACCGGCAAGCTTGGCGCCAAGAAGGTCTACCTGGTCCAGGACGACTCCGACTACGGCATTGGCCTTGGCACCTCCACCTCCGCCGGACTTGGCAGCGCACTGGCCGGAACGGAAAAGGTGACCACCGGGCAGAAGGACTTCTCGGCAGTCATCTCCAAGATCATGAACGCAAAGGCCGACGCCGTGTTCTACGCCGGCTACTACGCCGAGGGTGCACCGTTCGACCAGCAGTTGGTTGGCAAGGGCTTCACCGGAACCTTCGTGGCGCCGGATGGCGTCAAGGATGACCAGTTCATCAAGCAGGCAGGCGACGCCTCAAACAACGCCTACTTCACCTGCCCCTGCATCCCCGGTGAACTGATCACCGACTTCGCCTCCGCATACAAGGATGTCTCCAAGGGCGCAGAGCCCGGAACGTACTCGATCGAAGGCTACGACGCCGCCACTGTCCTCCTGTCCGGCATCGATGCGGGCAAGCAAAGCCGCGCGGACCTGCTGGCCTGGGTCAAGGCCTACGACAAGGACGGCCTGAGCAAGCACTACAAGTGGGACGCCAAGGGTGAGCTCCAGGCCCCGACCGTCTACGGCTACAAGGTGGAGAACGGCAAGATCGTCCCCGTCGGCCCCATCGGGGAGTAGCAGTCAAGCAGGAATCGGCTGTGGGGGCCAGCAGATGCGGCCCCCACAGCCTTTTCTTCGCTTGGCAGCATTTCACGACCAACCCAGGTCACTAGACACAAGTCCCACGGCCGGGCCCACAAAGCCGCGTGCAACTGGATCAGGACGTTCCCATGCTTTCCACTCTTGTCCCACTACTCCCGACGGAAAACGACTGGATTACCTTCGACATACCGTCCCTGGCCGAAAACTTCTGGAGCGCCACCTTTGACGGCCTCACCTTCGGAGCCATCTACGCGCTCGTAGCGTTGGGTTACACCCTGGTTTACGGCGTGCTCAACCTGATCAACTTCGCCCACTCGGAAGTGTTCATCGTCGGTTGCTACGCAGTCTTTTTCACCCTCAGCAGCCTTGGCTTTGGCCCTTCCGCACCCCGGCTCGATATCTGGGCCATCATCCTCAACTTGCTGCTGGCGCTGGTTCTGGCCATGCTTGCCTCCGCGGTGACGGCCTTCCTGCTGGAACGCATCGCCTACAAGCCCCTCCGCCGGCGGAACGCCCCGCGCCTGGTCTTCCTGATCACCGCCATCGGCGCTTCCTTCACCATCCAGTACCTGATCTACCTGTGGCGTGGTCCCAGCCCTGAGCTTGCCCTCACGATGTTCCGGCCCACACCCATCTTCGATGTCTTCGGCACCATCATCGACTCCCAACAGCTGGTGATCATCATTGCCGCGGTAATCATGATGGTGGGCATCGACAGGTTCATCAGCAAGTCGCGCACCGGCCGCGGCATCCGCGCAGTCGCCCAGGACCCCGACACCGCCACGTTGATGGGCGTCAACAAAGAGCGCATCATTATTACCACCTTCGTCATCGGAGGCCTGCTTGCAGGAGCCGCCGCCTTGTTCTACGTCATGAAGATCCCGTCCGGTGTCCAGTACAGCGGTGGGTTCGTCCTTGGCATCAAGGCGTTCGCGGCCGCGGTACTGGGCGGCATCGGCAACGTCCGCGGTGCCCTGCTGGGCGGCCTGCTGCTCGGCCTGATCGGCAACTACGGCCAGATCCTGCTGGGCAACTCGCAGTGGACCGACGTCGTGGCGTTCGTGGTGCTGGTGCTCGTGCTGCTGCTGCGGCCTGAAGGCATCCTTGGCACCTCCCTTGGAAGGAGCAAAGCATGAGTATGACGGATGGCCCCACGCCGCTGCGGACAGCCGCGGCCGAACAGGCTGCAGAGGACCGCGAAGCCTCCTCGACATCCCCCGGCAGAAGCGCGCTCCGGCAGAAGGGGAAACGCAACAGCTTCTCCGACCGGTGGCAGGCCCTGTCCCGCCAACAGCAATGGGCATTCCTGGTGGTTGTGGTGGTGCTGGCCTACCTGCTGCCGCTGATCAACCCGCCGATCTTAACTACTGAGCCGGGCAACAACTTCGCCCTGGCCTGTTTCGACATGGCCCGATTTGCACTGATCGCGGTTGGACTCAATATCGTGGTGGGCTACGCGGGACTGCTGGACCTGGGATACGTCGCCTTCTTCGCGGTGGGTTCCTACGTTGCGGCCATGCTGACCAGCCCGGATTCGCCGTACTTGCACATCCCCTATCTGTGGACGCTTCCCGTGGCCATGGCGGTCACCATGTTCTTCGGGGTCATGCTGGGCGTGCCCACGCTCCGGCTCAGGGGTGACTATCTTGCCATCGTGACGCTCGGCTTCGGGGAGATCATCCGCATCCTGGCCACGATCATCCCGGCCATGAAGGGCCAGGTGGGCTTCCAGAACGTCGGTCACCCGCCGGGGACCGCGGCTGACGGCACGCCCATTTTCTCCAACTCAAACGGTGTGCCCTGGTACTGGCTGACCCTGACCATCATCATCATCGTCACCCTCCTGGTGGGCAACCTGGAACGCAGCCGTGTTGGCCGGGCCTGGATCGCCATCCGCGAAGATGAGGACGCCGCGGAAATCATGGGCGTTCCCACCTTCAAATACAAGGTGTGGGCCTTCGCTATCGGTGCTGCCGTCGGCGGCCTGTCCGGTGCCCTGTTCGCCGGCCAGGTGGGGTTCGTGAACAACCAGAAGTTCGACGTCACCACATCCATCCTGTTCCTCGCCGCCGTCGTCCTGGGCGGCGCCGGCAACAAGGTAGGGGCCATTCTTGGCGGAGCCCTGGTCAGCTACATCCCGCTCAGGTTCACGGCCATCGCCGAGTACAAATACCTGATCTTCGGCGTTGCGTTGGTGCTGATCATGATCTTCCGTTCCCAGGGGCTGCTTCCGGCCCGGCAGCGGCTGCTCGCGTACGGCAGGACGGCTTTGAACAAGGTCGCCAGCCGCGATGCCACCGAACCCAAAGACACCGACAGGCCGGCGCCCGGTCCTGATACCCGCGCCGCCGGGCAGAGAGGAGCGGAGGCATGAGCTCCGAGGAAAGGCACGCAGGCTCCAGCAGCGTGGAAGAGCAGCCGGCACACGAGGCCGCAACCCCGGAGGGCACCGCGGCTCCGGTGGCGCCGGAACTGGACATGGAGGCTTTGGCCGAGGCCGGAGTGGACCAGGAACTGGCAGAAAAGGTGGCTCCGGACCGCGATATTGCGGTCAAGGTGGGCGACAACATTGTTGAGGTGCAGAACCTGACCATTAAGTTCGGCGGCCTGGTGGCGCTGGACAACGTCAGCTTCAACATCAAGCGGGGTGAGATCCTGGGGCTGATCGGCCCCAACGGCGCCGGGAAGACCACCTGCTTCAACGCGATGACCGGCGTCTACAAACCATCCAGTGGGAAGGTGGTGCTGGAAGGCCAGGTCCTGAACGGCATCAAGCAGCACAAGATCACGCGCCTGGGCCTGTCACGTACATTCCAGAACATCCGCCTGTTCGGCGAAATGACTGCCCTGGAGAACGTGGTGGTGGGCCTGGACGCACGGCACCGGACCAGCGTCGGCGGAGCGCTGCTGCGCCTGCCCACGCACATCAGGGAGGAAAAGTCGGCCATCGAGCGCGGCATGGCCCTGCTGGACTTCGTGGGCATCGGCAGCCATGCGCACGTCCTGTCCCGGCAACTCCCGTACGGCTACCAGCGCCGGCTCGAAATCGCACGGGCGTTGGCCACCGACCCAAAGGTGCTGTGCCTTGACGAGCCTGCAGCCGGCTTCAACCCGGCCGAAAAAGAGGAGTTGATGGCGCTGATCCGCACCATCAGGGACGAGGGCTACACGGTGCTGCTGATTGAGCACGACATGAAGCTGGTGATGGGCGTGACAGACCGGATTGTTGTGCTGGAGTTTGGGAAGAAGATTGCGGACGGACTGCCGCGGGAGATCCGCGAGGATCCGCGCGTTATTGCCGCCTACCTAGGAGAGCCCGAAGATGACGTTGCTTGAGCTTGAGGGCGTATCTGTCCACTACGGCCGGATCCAGGCCCTGCGCGACATTTCCTTCACGGTGGACGAAGGTGAAGTGGTGGCACTGATCGGCGCCAACGGCGCCGGCAAGACCACCACAATGCGCACCATCTCCGGCCTCTTGAACTGTTCCGAAGGCAAGATCACCTTTGCCGGCCAGGACATCACCAAGATGAAGGCCCACATCCGGGTGGTGCACGGGATTTCGCAGGCCCCCGAGGGGCGCGGCATTTTCCCCGGCATGACCGTCATGGAAAACCTGGATATGGGAACCTTTGGCCGTAAGGACAGGAGCGGCGTGGCGAAGGACCTGGACCGCGTCTTCGACCTGTTTCCCCGGCTGAAGGAGCGGGAGAAGCAGTTCGGCGGCACGATGTCCGGCGGTGAGCAGCAGATGCTGGCAATCGGGCGGGCCCTGATGTCCAACCCGAAGCTCCTGCTGCTGGACGAGCCCTCCATGGGCCTGGCACCGCAGTTCATCCGCCAAATCTTCAGGATCATCAAGGAAATCAACAACCAGGGCACCACCGTGCTGATGGTGGAGCAGAACGCCAACCAGGCACTGGCGGGCGCCCACCGCGCCTTCGTGCTGGAAACGGGGGAGATCACCCGCAGCGGCACAGGAAAGGAGCTGCTGGAGGATCCCTCGGTTAAGGAGGCCTACCTGGGCGTGGGATAGTTCGGCTGACGGGGCCCGGTGCGCATAGCAACGCAACGGTCACGGTTCGGTTGCAACCGGGCCCCTGGGGAACTTTCCCGGCCGCCGCCACGTGGGAATTGGTAGCGTAACAAAACCATCACCCACACCCACATGGAGGAACACCGCAATGGCACTTGGCGGCAACCCGATCTTCAACGGAAAAAGTTTCCGTGGAGCCACCCAGGCACCGCCTGTCCCGCAGGCTCCTTATGGCGCTCCCTACGGCCAGCAGTCATACGGCCAGGCACCCTACGGCCAGGCACCCTACGGCCAGCAGGGCTGGGGCACGCAGCCGCAGAACATGACCGACGAACACCTGCGGCAGATGTACGCCCAGCCGTCCGCCGGTCCCGCAGACACCGGCCGCATGACGTTCGACGACGTCATCATGAAGACCGCGGCCTGCCTCGCCGCAGTGATTGCCGGCGCCGCAGTGACCCTTGTGGTGGCGCAGGGTTTGGCCTCCCTGCTGATGATCGTCGGCGCACTGGGCGGCTTCGTCCTGGCCCTCGTGAACACCTTCAAGAAGCAGCCCTCTCCGGCACTGATCCTCGCCTACGCGGCCCTGGAAGGACTCTTCCTCGGCGGCCTGACCCGGATCCTCGACGGCATGTTCCCCGGCGTCGGCCTGCAGGCCGTGATTGGAACGCTGTCCGTTTTCGCTGTGACCCTGGTCCTCTTCAAGAGCGGCAAGGTCCGGGCCACGCCCCGCGCCATGCGGTTCTTCATGATCGCCGTTATCGGCTACGCCGTGTTCGCGCTGATCAACATGGTTATGATGTGGACAGGCGCCGTGCAGAGCCCGTTCGGCCTGCGCACCTCCGTGGAGATCTTTGGCATCCCGCTTGGCGTCTTCATTGGCCTGCTGGCGATCGGGCTTGCTGCCTTCTCGCTCATCATGGACTTCACCAGCATTGAGGAGGGTGTCCGCAGCGGCGCCCCTCAGCGCTTCTCCTGGACGGCGGCCTTTGGCCTGACCGTCACCCTGGTGTGGCTGTACGTGGAGATTATCCGCCTGCTGGCCATCCTCCGCGGCGACGACTAGGCACCCAGGCAGCTTCCGCCGTCGTAGGTTAAACGGCCGTGGGCCCCACCAGACCGGTGGGGCCCACGGCCGTTTAAGGCATCATGCTGCCGCCTCCCGGCTAGGCAATCCGCATGGCCCCGGCGGCAGGGGTGACGGTAAAGATGTCCGGTGCGGTGAAGCCGGCGTCGGCGAAAGCCTTCACGACGGCGTCACGCACCTTTTGTTCGGCGTCCACCGGGGTCAGCGCGATGGCTGCTCCGCCGAACCCGCCGCCCGTCATGCGGGCGCCGATGGCCCCGTTGGCCCGCGAGGTGTCCACAGCCAGGTCCAACTCGGGGCAGGAAATCTCGAAATCGTCGCGCATGGAGGCGTGGCTGGCGTCCAGCAGGGGACCGATGGCGCTGGGGCCGGGGCCGCCCAGCAGCTCAACGGTCTGGAGCACCCGGTCATTCTCGGTGACCACGTGCCGCACCCGCCGGAATGTCACCTCGTCCAGCAGGCCGCTGGCCTCCTCAAGATCGCCCACCTGGACGTCCCGCAGGGCCTTCACTCCCAGTACTTCGGCGCCCAGCTCGCAGGATGCGCGCCGTGAGGCGTAGCCCCCGTCAGAGTGCGAGTGCGACACCTTGGTGTCGATCACCAGGAGCACCAGGCCCGCGGGCCCCGTCTCGAAGGGCACCAGGCTTGCCGTCTGGTCCCGGCAGTCCAGGAAGACTGCGTGGCTCTCTGAGCCGCGCAGCGACGCGGACTGGTCCATGATGCCCGTGGGCGCTCCGACAAAGTCGTTTTCCGCCCGCTGGGTGGCGAGCACCATGTCCTGGGCAGCCAGGCCGGCGCCCGTGAGGTCGTTGAGGGCCGTGATGACCGCGCATTCGATGGCGTGCGACGACGAGAGGCCGGCTCCGAGCGGCACGTTTGAGTCCAGGAGCAGGTCCAGTCCGGGGACCTCGATGCCCTTCTCCCGAAGGGCCCACACGACGCCCAGGGGGTACTTGGTCCAGCCCTTCGCTGTGCCGGGCTGCAGCGAGCCGATGGTGGTGCTGACCACGCCTTGGTCCCCGTAGGTGGACAGCAGCCGTACGGTGTCGTCCCGGCGGACGGCAACGGCCACGCGGGCGGTGCGGTCGATGGCGAAGGGAAGGACGAAGCCCTCGTTGTAGTCGGTGTGTTCGCCGATGAGGTTCACCCGCCCCGGAGCCTGCCATACGCCGTCGGGCGCGCTGCCGAACTCCTGCTCGAAGCGGGCGTCAAGGTCTACACGGGCGGCAGGTGCCGTGCCGGCCTGGTCCTGTTCCTGAATGCTCATGCTGAGGCTCCTTCCGGGGTGGCCGCCATGGCGGCAGCAGGCGTGGACGACGGCGGGACCACCACTGCGCGCAGCCGCTCCGCCACGATTTCCGGCGTCGTGTCGTTGATGAAGGCGCCCATGGCTGCCTCCGACCCGGCCAGGTACTTCAGTTTATCGGCGGCCCGGCGGGGGGAAGTCAGCTGGAGGTGGAGGTAGCCGGCCGGCCGGAGGACGTCGTCCAGCGGCGCCTGGTGCCAAGCGGAAATGTAGGGCGTTGGCGTGGGGTACAGCGCATCCACACGTTTGAGCAGGTCCAGGTAGACCTGGGCCAGCTCATCCTTCTCCTCCCCGCCCAGCGCGGCCAGGTCGGGGACATGGCGGTGCGGAACGAGGTGGATTTCCAGCGGCCAGCGGGCTGCGAAAGGCACGTAGGCGCTGAAGTGACTGCCTTCAAGGATCATCCTGCTGCCGTCTTCCCGTTCGGCACGCAGCAGCGAGCCGGTCAGGGTGTCCCTGCCGTCTTTTGCGTCGTAGTACTTCCTGGCGGCGGCACCCAGGACTCCTGCGCGCGGTGTGACATATGGGTAGGCGTAGATCTGGCCATGGGGGTGGTGCAGCGTCACACCGATATCGGCCCCGCGGTTCTCGAACGGGAAGACCTGCTTGATGCCTTCCATGGCGCTGAGGGCAGCGGTGCGCTGCGACCACGCCTCGATCACCGTGCGGGAGCGCTCCGGGGTCAGGCCGCTGAAGGACCCCGTGTGTTCGGGGGTGAAAGACACTACTTCGCAACGGCCGTAGGCAGGTCCTTTCGTTCCCCATGCGGCACCGTCCGGCACTGGTCCCAGGGCCGGCCCCAAGGAGGGGAACCGGTTTTCGAAGACCACAACGTCGTAATCGGCGGCAGGAATTTCGGAAGCGTTGCCCGGCGTGGTGGGACAAATGGGGCACTGGTCTGCCGGGGGGAGGTGGGTACGGGCCTGGCGATGTGCGGCGATGGCCACCCATTCGTCCGTCAGCGCATCGAAGCGGACCTCGCCCGGTTCACCCCGCGGCGGCAGCCCGCGGTGGTCTGTGGTGAGGTGTTCCGCGCGCGAGGTCGTGGTGCCGGCGTCGTCGAAGTAGATCAGCTCCCGGCCGTCGGAGAGTGTGGTGCTGGTAATCCCTGTCATGCAAAAAGTCTCGCATAAACGCTCAAGAATGAATAGTTAACAACAAAAAGTAACAGTGCGGCGTATGCGAAGACCCGGGCCGCGCGTTGTACGGTATTGGCCATGACAGCCTCTTCCGAACAGGGAACTACCGCACCCTCCGCAGCCCGGCCATGCGCTACCGGCCGGCAATACGAGCTGCGGCGCGGCGATGCCGTTGCCGTGGTCACCGAACTCGCCGCCGGACTTCGCTCCTTCACGCGGGGAGAGGTCCTGCTGACCGAGACCTATGGCGATGATGAGATCGCCCCCGGCGGTGCCGGCATCACGCTGGCGCCCTGGGCCAACAGGGTGGAGGACGGGCAGTGGATCCTGGACGGCAGGAAGCAGCAACTGGACATCACCGAGGTGTCCCGCAACAACGCCAGCCACGGCCTGCTCCGCAACACCGGCTACGCGCTGGTGGGGGAGTCCCCGCACGCCGTCGCACTGGAGGCGGCAGTCTTCCCGCAGCACGGCTACCCGTTCCTGGTGCGGCACCGCGTGGAGTACCAGCTCTCGGGAGACCTGGGGCTGCACGTCCGGCAAACCCTCACCAATGATTCTGACGCAGCTGCACCGTTCGTCCTCGGCGCGCACCCTTACCTGCGCGTTGGCGACGCCCCCGTGGAAGAACTGCAGCTGACCGTTGCCGCCGATACCCGGCTGGTGACCGATGAGCGCCTGATCCCGCGTAGTTCTGCCCCCGTGGACGGGGACACCGACTTCCGCTCCGGCCGGCACGTTGCGGACATAGCCGTGGACGTGGCCTTGACCGACTTGCAGTACGAGGACGGAAAGGCCCGGCACACCCTGGCCGCGGCCGACGGCAGCGCGGTGTCGCTCTGGCAGGATGAAGCCTGCCGCTACGTCCACGTCTATGTGAGCACGCTGTACGCGGGCCGGACCCGCGCTGTGGCCGTGGAGCCCATGACGGGACCAGCCAACGCGTTCAACTCCGGTGACGGCCTTCGATGGCTGCCCCCGGGAGAGTCCTTCAGCATGGAATGGGGCATCGACTACACGCCAGGCGGGGCGGGCCGGTAGTTTGCCCTGCCTCTAGTTTGCATTGGGGCGCTGCTGGGGAAGTATGGGGATATGACGCCTAAAGAGGACGACGTTACCCTTGCCCATACAGCGCCCGCCCGTACCGCTCCAGCACCGGCGGCCGCGGCTGCGCCCCTGCGCGTCCTGACTGACCGTGAGCTGGACAGGGACATACCCTACGGAATCCGCATCGCGGCGTCCTGGTCATGGCGCCTGGGCCTGATCCTCCTGATGGCAGGGACGCTGGTGTGGCTGCTCAGCCACATCACCCTCCTGATCATCCCCATCATGGTGGCCGCCCTCCTCGCCGGGCTGCTCAGCCCGGTGACAGCCTGGCTGAAGCGGCGCGGACTTCCGGCTGGGCTCGCCGTCGCGGTCACCATCCTGGGCTTCATCGGAGTCATTGTCGGTGCGCTCGCCCTGGTGGGCAGGCAGCTGGCCGTCGGCTTCAGCGAACTCTACTCGCAGGCGCTGGAAGGCGTTCGGCAGGTCCAGGACTGGCTGTCCGCAGGTCCGCTGCATCTCACCGCAGACCAGATCGACCAGTACATCAAGGAAGCCACCGATGCGGTGCAGAACAACAGCAGCAGCATCGTCAGCGGGGCCCTGTCCGTCGGCAGCACCGCCGGCCACTTCGCAGCCGGAATGCTCCTCTCCCTCTTCATCCTCATCTTCTTCCTCCTGGAAGGTGACCGGATCTGGGCGTTCCTGGTCCGGATGCTTCCGCGCAAGGCCAGGGCCGCCACGTTCGGCGCAGGCCGCAAGGGGTGGGCCTCCATGGTCAGCTATGCGCGCATCCAGATGTTCGTCGCCGCCGTCGACGCCCTTGGCATCGGCGTAGGCGCCGCTATCCTGGGCGTCCCGTTGGCGCTTCCCCTCGCAGTTCTGGTGTTCCTTGGCTCGTTCATCCCCGTGGTGGGCGCCCTGGTGACCGGCGCCGTCGCCGTCCTGCTGGCGCTGGTGGCCAATGGACCCGTCAACGCCCTGATCATGTTGGCAATCGTCCTCGCGGTCCAGCAGCTTGAGGGCCACATCCTGCAGCCGCTGGTCATGGGCAAGGCAGTATCGCTCCACCCGGTGGCCGTGATCCTCAGCGTCGCCGCCGGCTCCTACCTTGCCGGCATCCCCGGCGCGCTGTTCTCAGTGCCCATCCTGGCCGTAGCAAACTCGGCCATTCGCTACATCGCGGCCAGAACGTGGGAACATGAACAGGTGCCGGTTGTCGCCGGGAAGCCCATTACAGCCGGAGCGGGCGGGGACAACACCATCCAGGACGTTGAACCACCCTCTGCATCCGACGCAGGAAGGGACACGGCGGCCGGCACTGCAGCCGAACACCGTGATGCCCGCACCTCCTCCTCCGTGGAGGGCCCAGGGGCAGAACCCAGAGGAGAGTAGTCCGTGAAGATCCTTGAAACCCTTCCCGTCACGCTGGACGATGTCCTTGAGGCGCAGAAGCTGCTTGATGGGATTATCGCGCGCACACCCGTGGAGTCGTCCCGGGCGCTGGGCGGCATGGTGGACGGGGACGTCTACTTCAAATGCGAGAACCTGCAGCGTGCGGGCTCGTTCAAGGTCCGCGGAGCCTATGTCCGGATGGCGCGGCTCTCTCCTGACGAGAAGAAGCGCGGCGTGGTGGCGGCCTCCGCCGGCAACCATGCCCAAGGCGTTGCAGTCGCTGCCAAAAGTCTTGGCATCAAGGCCCGGATCTACATGCCCCTGGGCGTAGCACTGCCCAAGCTTGCCGCCACGCGGAGCCATGGCGCCGAAGTCATCCTGCACGGGCACAACGTGGACGAGGCGCTCGCCGAAGCCCAGCGCTACAGCAATGAAACCGGCATGGTCTTCGTGCACCCGTTCGACAATGTGGACGTAGTGGCGGGGCAGGGGACTGTGGGCCTGGAGATCCTGGAACAGGTGCCCCACGTGGACACCGTCCTCATGGGTGTGGGCGGCGGTGGCCTCCTGGCGGGAGTCGCCGTGGCCATCAAGGCCCGCGCCCGCGAACTTGGCCGGGAGATCCGCATCATCGGCGTCCAGGCGGAGAACGCTGCAGCCTACCCGCCGTCGCTCGCCGCAGATGCGCTGGTGCCGCTCAAGAAGGTCTCCACCATGGCGGACGGCATCGCTGTGGGGCGGCCGGGGCAGCTGCCCTTCAGCATCATCCGGGAACTGGTGGACGACGTTGTCACGGTCAGCGAGGACTCCCTGGCCCGTGCCCTGATCTTCCTGCTGGAACGGGCCAAGATGGTGGTGGAACCCGCGGGCGCAGTGGGCGTGGCCGCCCTCATGGACGGCAAGATCGAGAACCCGGGCACCACGGTGGCCGTGCTGTCCGGCGGCAATATCGACCCCATGCTGATGCTCAAGGTCATCCAGCGCGGCCTTTCCGCCGCAGGCCGGTACATGACGGTCCGCATGATGCTTGATGACCGGCCCGGTTCACTGGCAACCATCGCCCGCATCATTGCCGAAAACGATGCCAACGTTACCGGCCTTGACCACACCAGGGTGGGGGGCTCCATCAGCATGGGCGACGTCTCCATCACCGTGAACCTGGAGACCAAGGGCCACCAGCACGGGGAGCAGGTCCTCAGCGCACTGCGTGCCGAGGGTTTCCAGCCGATCGTGGTGCATTAGGAGCGGCCATGGCCGGATTGGGTAACGGCTTCACCGGTAACGGGCGAAGCCCCGAGCGGCAGACCATCGCGGCCCGCGCAAAGGGCGGACTGGTGGTGCTGGGCGGTTTCCTGGCCCTGCTGTTCGCCATTGAAGTGGTCAATACCCTGATGATGGGCGCCCTCACCCGGACCTTCGGCCTGCGGCCCAGGAGCCCCGACGGACTGCTGGACATCTTCACCTTCCCGCTCCTGCACGCAAACCTGAACCATCTCCTGTCCAACAGCCTGCCCCTGGTGATCTTCGGCTTCCTGGTGTTCCTCTCCGGGCTGCGCGTCTTCCTCACCGCCCTGGCTTTCAGCTGGCTGGGCAGCGGCCTGACCGTCTGGTTCATCGGGAACGGTGTCACGGTGGGTGCTTCCGGCCTGGTGTTCGGGCTTTTCGCGTTCCTCCTGGTCCGAGGGTTCTTCAACCACAGCTGGCGGCAGATCCTGCTCGCCGTGGTTCTCTTCCTGGGCTATGGGAGCATCCTGCTCGGCGCATTGCCCTTCGTAGCCGGCTATGTCAGCTGGCAGGCGCACCTTGGCGGTGCGGCCGGCGGGGTGGTGGCCGCCCTGCTGCTGCGTCCGCGCACCCCAGCCATTGGGCGGGGACTCTAAGGGCAGGCCCTCAACGCGGCCTGCCCCACCATGAACTAAAAGAAGAGCGGCGGCCGTCCCTGTGGGGACGGCCGCCGCTCTTCAGCCGGCATGGCTTCCTGCCTCATCACACAGCTTGTGCCGTGCAGGGCCAGGGCTAGCCGGTGTACGGCTTGGCGGAAAGGATCTCCACCTTGATCTCCTTGCCGTTGGGCGCGACGTAGCTGAGGCTCTCGCCCTCTTTGTGGCCCAGGATGGCAGAACCGAGGGGCGACTTCTCGCTGAAGACGTCCAGGTCCGAGTCGCCCGCGATTTCGCGTGATCCGAGCAGGAAGGTCTCCTCGTCACCGGCGATCCTGGCCACTACGATCATGCCGGGTTCCACGATGCCGTCATCGGCAGGTGCTTCACCCACATGGGCATCGCGGAGCAGGGCCGTCAGTTGGCGGATGCGGGCTTCGATCTTGCCCTGCTCCTCCTTGGCCGCGTGGTAGCCCCCGTTTTCCTTGAGGTCCCCCTCTTGCCGCGCTGCTTCAATCTTCTGGACGATCTCCGCCCGGCCTGCGCCGGAAAGGTGGTCCAGCTCTGCCTTCAGGCGGTCAAAAGCTTCCTGGGTCAGCCAGGCTGCAGATGCGCTGTTGGTGGTAGACACGGACTTCTCCTCTAGTGGTCCTACATGCAAAAGACCCCGCCACGGTGGCCACTTGTGGAACAGTAACCAGCTCAGCGGGGTAAAGGTATCTCTCTATTGTAGTCAATCCTCTGGAGATAACCCAACAGGGAAGCGTTGCAGATCACATGCCCTATGACTCTCCACGGGGGATCCAGCAGCTGTCCACCACGCCGGACACGGACGCCGACTCCGTGCGCAAGGTGACGCGCTGGGCCACTGTCCTGCCGCCGTCGGCCGTTCCATCAGCCGCCGATGGCGGAATGTCCACCACCTTCCAGCCCACCACCGCGAATTTGGAATCCAGCGCCTTCACGGCGCATTTGACCGGATTGCCCGGTTCGCGGGTGACCTGGAAGTCCACCTCGGCGAGCGTGGCATCGGTGGTGCTGTACCCCACGTCCTTGTACGTCACGCCGGAAAGGGAATTGGAGGTGGTGACCCAGGCCAGGAACCCGATGCCGGCGGCCATCGCGACGGCGATCGCAGCCCGCGCGGCCTTGGGGGAGAGCCGGCGCTTTTTAGCACCATAGCGATTGGCTAGGCTAGTGTCTGCGGGCGCGGGTTGGGCCGGCTGGTCCGGGGAAGTCACCAGACCAGTTTAGTTCCCTTTCCGCCGCCGCCTTGCGGTGGCTGCAACTGCCGGTGAGGCAATGTTCCCGCGACCATCATCCGTAAGCTGCCACTAGCCGCAAAAGAAAAATAAGGAGCCGTCCCTTCCATGACAGCGTCCAGCAACTCCCAGGTGCCGCTCCGGCTGCTCGCGGTCCACGCCCACCCGGATGACGAGTCCAGCAAGGGCGCTGCGACGATGGCAATGTACGCGGCAGCCGGAGTGGACGTACTGGTGGCAACCTGCACGGACGGGTCCCGGGGCGACATCCAAAACCCTGCCGTCGAAGGTGAACCGCATCCCAAGCGGGACATGGCGGGCGCCCGCCGGCTCGAGATGCAGCGGGCCGCCGCCATCCTGGGCATCCGCCAGCGGTGGCTCGGCTTTGTCGATTCAGGCCTTCCCGAAGGCGACCCGCTCCCGCCGCTGCCCGCCGGTTCCTTCGCCACGCTGCCGCTGCACCAAGCGGCAGCGCCCCTGGTGCGGCTGGTCCGTTCCTTCAAACCGCACGTCATCCTCAGCTATGACGAGAACGGCGGATACCCGCACCCGGACCACATCATGGCCCACCGCGTTGCGGTGGAAGCCTTTGAAGCCGCCGGCGATCCCAGCCGCTATCCGGACGCGGGGGAGGCCTGGGAACCCAGCAAGCTCTATTACGACCGCGCCTTCAGCCCCGAGCGGTTCCGCGCGCTGCACTTTGCGCTGGAAGAGGCCGGGCTGCAGTCGCCCTACGCCGAGCGGCTGGCAGCCTGGCTGGAGTCCGACGCCGAGGGGCACACCCCGCCGCCGGCCGCGCACCCCACCACCACGCAGATTGACTGCGGCGACTTTTTCGAAATGCGCGACGATGCGCTGCGCTCCCACCGCACCCAGGTGGACCCCCTCGGGTTCTTCTTCGCCGTTTCGCCGGACATGCAGCGCCGCGTCTGGCCGTGGGAGGACTATTCGCTGATCCACTCCCGGGTGCACTCGGAACTCCCCGAGAAGGACCTGTTCGCGGGGCTAAGATAGACAAGGCAGGCTATTTCTATCCCGCGTAGAAGATGGGCCCGTGACGGCCCCATCCGTCCGCTGCCTGCTGCATCCGTTCCACCAGAAGGTATCCACCGTGCATTCTCTGCTCCTCACCCTCGCCACCACGCCGACCCCGATGCCCACCCCCACGCTGCGGGACGGCATCTCCGAGGACCAGGTGACGCCGGGCCTGCTGGGGTTCATCATGACGGCTTTCTTTGTGGTGGCAACCGCCCTGCTCATCGTTGACATGGTGCGGCGGATCCGAAGGGTGCGCTACCGCGCCCAGGTGGAGGAAGAGCGCATGGCGGCGGCAGCTGCGGCAGACGTGGACGCGGCGGACGTCCAGGACGGGCTCGACGACGGCACGCACCCTTCTGCGGACCCTTCTGCGCCGGACTTCAAGGGCAACGGCCCGGCGAACGGGCTTTCGCAGCCGCGCGAGTAGGCATGTTCCCGGGGGCGTCCGGTCCCTCGAAGAGGACTGCCGGCTTTAGGCGAGGACGGCCAGTGCGATCGCCACGAAGTGGGCGGCGAAGGCGAGCACCGTGAGGGCGTGGAACAGTTCGTGGAAGCCGAAGTGGTGGTAGCTGAAGTTGGGTTTCTTCAGGGCGTAGAAAACAGCGCCAGTGATGTAGAGGACCCCGCCCACGCAGATCAGCACGGCCGAGGGGACACTCGCCTGGAAGAACTGTGGCAGGTAGAAGAGGGCGCCGCAGCCCAGTGCGATGTAGATGGGCACGTAGAGCCAGCGGGGCGCATCAGTCCACAGCAGCCGGAAGAGCACGCCAAGGATGGCCCCTGACCAGATCACCCATAGGAGCACCACTGCCTGCTGGCGTTCCAGGAGTGTCCATGCCAGCGGTGTGTAGGTGCCGGCGATCACCAACATGATGTTGGTGTGGTCCAGCCGCTTCAGGACGAGTTTCACGCGCGGGGACCAGTTGCCGCGGTGGTAAACCGCACTGACTCCGAACAGCAGGACGCCGGTGGCAGCGTAGACGGCAGAGGTGATCCTGCGGTCCGGGGTGGGCGCAAGGGCCACCAGGATGGTGCCCGCGGCCAGAGCCAGCGGCGCGGTGACCGTGTGGATCCAGCCCCGCCACCTCGGCTTGATCATCAGCAGTTCCGCCAGGCGGACGGCGGCGTCATCCACGGCGTTGGATTCCGGTTTCGAGTCGGCGTTCCGGTCCTCTCGCCGGGGTGACGGGGAGTCCGTGGGGGAGTTGCTGTCCATGCCCCCAGAATAACTTACGGGGCGGTAAGTTACCCGTCGGTAACAATGCTGCGCTGTTGTTGTTCCATGCCGCCGGTCCCGGGGTCCCGCCGGCGGTAGCCTAGGATGTGGATGTACGTACGGCAGGAAAGTCAGGTGAGTGGACGCGTGGAGTTGCCCGGGTTCCTCTATGGCTATTACGAGCGCCGGCTGCTCAAGGACCTCCCGAGGGACCGGATTCCCCGGCACATTGGTGTCATGGTGGACGGCAACCGCCGCTGGGCCAAACAGTTCAATGCACCCACCAGTCAGGGCCACCAGGCCGGCGCTGACAAGATCCACGAATTCCTCGGCTGGTGCCAGGAACTCGGCGTCAAGGTGGTGACGCTCTACATGCTGTCCACGGACAACATGAACCGCTCCAGCGAGGAACTTGATCTCCTGATGGGCATCATCGCCAACACGCTGGACCGGCTGGACGAGGACGCCAACATTTCGGTCCATGCCATGGGTGCTCCTGAACTGCTTCCCGACTACCTGGCCGAACGGCTCAACAAGCTCACCGCCAGGACCCCCGTCCGGGAGAAGATCCACGTCAACGTCGCCGTGGGATACGGCGGCCGCCGGGAGATCGTGGACGCCGTCCGGGAACTGCTCCATGACGCCGTCGCCAAGGGCATGGACATCTCAAAGCTTGCCGATGACCTGTGCGTCGATGACATCTCACGCTTCCTCTACACCCGCGGCCAGCCGGACCCGGACCTTGTGATCAGGACGTCAGGGGAGCAGCGGCTTTCAGGCTTCCTCATGTGGCAGAGCGCCTACAGCGAGTTCTACTTTTGCGAGGCACTGTGGCCGGCCTTCCGCAAGGTGGATTTCCTCCGCGCCCTGCGCGACTACGCGGGCCGGCAACGGCGCTTTGGGGCCTGAAACCCCCGGTTCACCACGAGTTCATACATCCGCCGGAGAAATCGCCGCCAAATGGTTGCGGAAATGGCCTGCTGTGGATTTACGTTATATCCATCAGCAGGCAAAACCGCCGGCTGATCGGGGAGGCCAGTACATGGAGCGAAACATCGCACCGGTTGTATGGGAGGCCGGACCCGGCCTCGTGGCCGAGCCGCCTCACCACTAACAATTCCGGGCTTGCGCCCGGGGCTGGAGTCGATGTGGCTACTTCTGAACAACTGCCCGAGGTCCTGGTTGGACAGGGCAGGAAAGCTACCTCTCGCATTGAGCGAAACACCTCTGAAACCGGCGCGGCAACTGATGCTGCGGCCGGTTTTGCTGTCTCCGGAAGGGAAGCCGACATCCACACTTTCGTCATCGACACCTCCGTCCTGCTCTCCGATCCCCGCGCACTCCTGCGGTTCGCCGAACACGAGGTGGTTGTCCCCGTCGTCGTCATCACCGAACTCGAAGCCAAGCGGCACGACCCGGAGCTGGGCTACTTCGCCCGGAAGGCCCTGCGGCTCCTGGATGACCTCCGGGTCAAGCATGGCGGCCTGAACCAGCCCCTCCCCATTGGCGACGAGGGCGGCACCCTGATGGTGGAGCTCAACCACATCTCCTCCGAAGTCCTGCCCCTGGGCTTCCGCAGCGGCGACAACGACAGCCGGATCCTCGCCGTGGCCAAGAACCTGGCCAACGAGGGACGCAACGTCACCGTAGTCTCCAAGGACCTGCCCATGAGGGTCAAAGCCTCCGCCATGGGCCTCACCGCTGACGAATACCGCAACGAACTGGTCAAGGACTCCGGCTGGACCGGCGTCGCCGAAGTGGAAGCCGACGAGCAGGAGATCGCTACCCTGTACGGCCACGAGCCTGTCTTCATCCCCGCCGCCGCCGAACTGCCCGTCAACACCGGGCTGGTGCTACTCTCCAACCGCGGCTCGGCGCTCGGCCGGGTGGGTGCCGACAAGCAGGTCCGCCTGGTCAAGGGCGACCGGGACGTGTTCGGACTCCACGGCCGGTCCGCCGAGCAACGGCTGGCCATCGACATGCTGATGGATCCCGCCGTCGGCATCGTCTCCATCGGCGGCCGCGCCGGTACCGGCAAGTCCGCACTGGCCCTCTGTGCAGGCCTCGAGGCGGTGCTGGAACGCCGCGAACACCGCAAAGTGATCGTCTTCAGGCCCCTCTACGCCGTGGGCGGCCAGGAACTCGGCTACCTGCCGGGCTCCGAGTCGGAGAAGATGAACCCCTGGGCGCAGGCAGTCTTCGACACCCTGGGCGCATTGGTCAGCCAGGAAGTGGTGGAGGAGGTCATGGACCGCGGCATGCTCGAAGTCATGCCGCTCACCCACATCCGCGGACGCTCCCTCCACGACGCCTTCGTGATCGTCGATGAGGCCCAGTCCCTCGAAAAGAACGTCCTCCTCACGGTCATGAGCCGCATCGGCCAAAACTCGAAGATCGTCCTCACCCACGACGTCGCCCAGCGGGACAACCTCCGCGTGGGCCGCCACGACGGAATCGCCGCCGTCGTCGAAACCCTCAAAGGACACCCGCTCTTCGGCCACGTCACCCTCACCCGCTCCGAGCGCTCGCCCATCGCAGCGCTCGTGACGGAACTCCTCGAGGGCTAAGCCACCAACGCAGGGACCGTGGCCTGGTTCGCCGGGCCACGGCCCTCTCTTTAGGCGATGCCGAGGAACCGCGCTGCTGCTTCGTGGCCCTCGACCCGCAGCTCCCAGTCGGGTCGCTTGAACGTTTCCGGGGTGACCCGGACCAGTTGGACTGTTTGGACTTGGCTCCCCCAGGCTTTGCGGGTGGTGCCGTTGGGTTCGTAGCCGAGGGAGCGGGATACGCCCAGGGAGGCTTCGTTCCAGGCGGCGGCCTCAGATTCGGCGACTTCCGGGCCGAGCCAGTCGAAGGCCCAGAGGACGACGGCGGCGCGCATCTCTTTGCCAAGGCCCCGGCCCTGGGCGGACTGCTTGAGCCACGAGCCGGTGGACATTGTCTTGAGGGCCGGGAAGTCCTTGGCCCCGACGTCCTGGCAGCCGATGAACTGGCCCTCGTGCCAGATGCCCAGGAGCAGCGTCCAGTTTTCCGGCGTGCACTCGGCCCTGCAGCGCCAGTACCAGCGGGCCATGTTGGGGCCGAGTTCGTCGTCGGGCAGCTCTGTCCAGGGATTGCTGAAGGGGTTGCTGCCGGGCTCGTGGATGCCGCTGCGGGCCGCTTCGACGGCTGCGGGGATGTCCTGGTCGGTGATGGGACGGAGTTCCAGTCGCGGCGTGGCCAGGGTGAGGTCGAACAGGGGCCAGATGGAGCTCATTGTCGTCATCCGCGAAGCGTAGTCCATCCGCGCCGGAAGGACCTGTCACGTCAGGCAGGAACGTCCCAGCTGATGTGCCTGCGGACGTCGGTGAGGTTCATGGACTGAGCCAGGAACAGGTCGTCGAGCATGTACTCATCCACGGCAAGGATCCGGATCCAATGGCCATATCCTACCGTGCCGGCCTCCAGCGATCTGCTGGAAACGCACACGCCGGTGCCGGCGTCCACGCGAAGCCGGGAAGTGCCCGGAAGGCACAGCGGGGCGGCCGGATCAGCGGGCCGGTAGGCGGCGCTGGGCGCCACAACCGCCTCAAGGACGGGCCGGCCCTCGTGGTCACCCTGCCGGACCTCCCGGATATCCAGGGCGTTGCTGCCCGGAAACTCGATGGGTACAGGAGCGCTGCCGGCGAGTTCCACGGGGTCCAGCGCAGCCGCAAAGCGGCCGTTGCCGAACCCTGGCTCGCCGTAGGCCGCTTCAGGCCGGCGCCGCACCAGCCCGCCGTCGTCGTACACGGGCGTGACCAGGTGGGGAGGCAGGAGCCAGGACTTTCGGGTGGCGCTCACATAGAAGTCGGCTTTGGAATCGTTGATGCCCGTGGTGCTGTGCAAAACCAGCCCTTCCGGGCTTTCCAGCCGAAGCGCCCCGGGCCGGCGCAACCAGGCACGCACAAAAGGTGCGCCGGGAGCCGGGGCGGATTCAAAGGGCTGGTCCCAGTACTCAAACCTCAGCGACTGCCACTTCCAAGGGGATGACCGGCAGAGGTTCCGGAACGTGCCGGCCAGGTCGGGTGGGGCGGCAGGAGGGCCGGGCGCAGCAGGGTCCGAAGCGGGGCGGCGGCGGGAGTCCCAGGTGGACATATCCACATTTTACGCGGGGGCGCTACGGCCGGAATGGGTGCATCCAGTAGCATCCGAGGAGTGATCGGACGACTCGGCGACCTCTGGCAGCACACCCCGCTGGCCTTCTGGCTGGTCCTGGCGGCCTGCCTGTACTTTGCGGTGATGGCCGTCCGGCTTACCATCATCGATGTCCGGCACCACCTCCTGCCCAACAGGATCGTTTTCCCGTCCTACGCGGTGGCGGGCGCGCTCCTGCTCGCGGCGGGCGCAGTAGCGTGGGCCAGCCCGGACGCAGGAGACACAGGAGCGATCCTGGCCACTCCCGCCCTTCGCGTGGTGGCCGGAGCAGGCATCCTGTGGCTGTTCTATTTCGTGCTCCGGTTTATCTATCCGCCGGGCATGGGCTTTGGCGACGTCAAGCTCGCAGGAGTACTGGGCATGTACCTTGGCTACCTCAGCTGGGGGCACCTGTTCGCGGGAACTTTCCTGGCTTTCCTGCTGGGCGGGCTGTGGTCCGTGGCCCTGCTGGCGGCCCGGCGGGGAACCCTGAAGTCCGCCATCCCGTTCGGCCCGTTCATGCTCGCCGGGGCCGCCGCCGCCATGCTGCTGCCCGCCTGAGCGCTTTGCGATGCGGCAAGGACCTGTTGGATAGGCTGTGGTTATGCCTGCACCCGAATATGTCCTGAAGCTGCGCAAGAAGATCGGCAACGACCCCCTTTGGGTTCCCGGGGTCCGCGGGGTAGTGGTGGATGATGCGGGCAGGATCCTGCTGGCCCAGCGGGCGGACAACCGGCAGTGGGCACTCATCAGCGGCATGCTGGACCCGGGAGAGCAGCCTGCCCGGGGCCTGGTCCGGGAGATCTTTGAGGAAACGGCCGTCGTGGCCGAAGCCGAACGCGTGGTGTCCGTCGGCGCGGTGGGTCCGTTCACCTATCCCAACGGCGATGTCTGCGAGTTCCTGGACGTGGTGTTCCTGTGCCGCTACGTCACCGGCGAGGCCAGGGTCAACGACGACGAATCCCTGGCCGTCGGCTGGTTCGGCCCGGACGAGCTTCCCGAACTCATGCCCGGACACCTCACCAGCATCCGCCAGGCCCTGGCACCTTCCGGGGCCGTCCACTTCGAACCGTAGGGACTCCCGGGCGCAAATGAAACAGGGGCGCCGCACCCCCCCCAAAAAAAATTGCGGCCACCCTGTTGGTCTTCTTGGCTGCCGCCGGTGAGTAGCAAGTGCCGGCAGCCAGCCCGGCAGCGGCCAGGACAAGTGTCCGACGGCGGTCAGCGGCCCTGGGAAACCAGCTCGACGCCTGGGCCAGTGCAACTTTGCTGCTTCTGAGTTAAAGTGCGACGGCGGCCGGTCACCTTCCGTTCGGAAGGTGACCGGCCGCCGTCGAGCGTTAGCCGGTTGTGCCGGGGGACGTCAGGCCTTGTGGGCCGGGGACGTCATGGTGGTGACGTCCAGCGCCTTGTCCAGGTCGGCTTCGGAGACCTTGCCTTCGCCGTCGCCGACGAAGCCCAGCTTCTCGGTGGCCTGGCGGATGGTCAGGCCTTCCTTGACGGCGGTCTTGGCGATCTTGGCGGCGTTCTCGTAGCCGATGTACTTGTTCAGCGGCGTGACGATGGACGGCGATGCCTCGGCCAGGAAGCGGGCGCGCTCCACGTTGGCCGTGATGCCATCGATCATCTTGTCCGCCATGACCCGGCTGGTGTTGGCCAGCAGGCGGATGGACTCCAGCAGGTTGGCGGCCATCACCGGGATGCCGACGTTGAGTTCGAAGGCGCCGTTGGTGCCGGACCAGGCGATGGTGGTGTCGTTGCCGATGACCTGGGCGGCCACCATGATGGAGGCCTCGCAGATGACCGGGTTGACCTTTCCGGGCATGATGGACGAACCGGGCTGCAGGTCCGGGAGGGCGATTTCGCCAAGGCCCGTGTTGGGGCCCGAACCCATCCAGCGAAGGTCGTTGTTGATCTTCATGAAGGAGATGGCGATGTTGCGCAGCTGGCTGGATGCCTCGATCAGGCCGTCGCGGTTGGCCTGGGCCTCGAAGTGGTCGCGGGCCTCGGTCAGCGGCAGGCCGGTGTCCGTAGCGAGCAGTTCGATGACGCGCTCCGGGAAGTCGGCGGGGGTGTTGATGCCGGTGCCTACGGCGGTGCCGCCCAGCGGAACCTCGGCAACGCGGGGGAGTGAGGCGTTAATGCGCTCGATGCCGTATCGGACCTGGGCCGCGTAGCCGCCGAACTCCTGGCCCAGGGTCACCGGGGTGGCGTCCATGAGGTGGGTGCGGCCGGACTTGACGACGTCCTTGAACTCGGCGGCCTTGCGCTCCAGCGACTCGGCCAGGTAGCCGAGGGCGGGGATGAGGTCGTTGATCAGCGCGGAGGTGGCCGCAACGTGGACCGAGGTGGGGAACACGTCGTTGGAGGACTGCGAGGCGTTGACGTGGTCGTTCGGGTGGACAACCTTGTCGCTGCCGGCCGCCTTCAGTGCACGCGTGGCCAGCTCGGCGATGACCTCGTTGGTGTTCATGTTCGAGGAGGTGCCGGAGCCGGTCTGGAAGACGTCGATGGGGAAGTCGCCGTCGTACTTGCCGGCGGCCACCTCATCGGCAGCGTCTGCAATCGCCTTGGCCAGCTCGCCGTCGAGCACGCCCAGTTCTGCGTTGGCCTGGGCAGCTGCCTTCTTGACCCGGGCCAGCGCCTCGATGTGGGTGCGCTCCAGGGTCTTGCCGGAAATAGGGAAGTTCTCCACTGCCCGCTGCGTCTGCGCGCGGTACAGTGCGTTCACGGGGACGCGGACTTCGCCCATCGTGTCATGTTCAATGCGGAACTCTTCAGTGGAAGTCATGGGGCTAGCTTATGGCGATCGGGTGCCCCATCGAAAACCGTTAAGGGTGCATTGCCGGCGGCCAGTTGGACCGCCGGCAAGTTGCTTTTAGAGCTCGCCGATTCCGGAAACAAGGTCGGCGCGGCCCTCTGCCAGGCGGTAGGAGAGACCGATGACTGCGGTCCGGCCCTCCTCGATTGCGGTGGAAATCACACGCGAGCTGTCCGCGAGGCGCTGCGACATCTGCTTGACGTTCTCCACCACCATGTCGTTGACCTCGGGCTGGTTGTTCCGCAGGGAGGTGAGGACGGAGGGGGTGATGCGTTCCACGAGGTCGCGGATGAATCCCGCCGGCATCTCGCCGGTCTCAACGGCGTCCTTGGTGGCCGTGACGGCACCGCAGTTGTCGTGCCCAAGCACCACGATCAGCGGCACCCCCAGCACGGCGACGCTGTATTCCAGGGAGCCCAGGACGGCGTCGTCAATTACTTGCCCGGCCGTGCGGACCACGAAGACGTCGCCCAAGCCGACGTCGAAAATGATTTCAGCCGCAAGGCGGGAGTCGGAGCAGCCGAAGATCACCGCGAAGGGGTTCTGGGTCTCCACCAGTGAGGAGCGCCGTGAGGCGTTCTGGTTCGGATGGGAGGACTCGCCGTTTACGAAACGTTCGTTGCCTTCGCGCAGGCGGCGCCATGCCAGTGCAGGGGTGAGGTTAGTAGCCATGCTTACTACATTAAGGCGCGGCAGTGGCGGACGGTGAAACTGTGACGGCAGGGTTGGCGTCAAGGGAGGTCACGACGGCGGCCGCCAGTGTTGCGAACTCGTCCAGTTGGGCGGCCCCGGAGAGGACGACGGTGCTGCCCTTGTAGTTCAGGATCATCGACTTTTCGCCCTTGCCGGTATCCCGCAGTTCCCACTCCTTGCCGCCGGCGTTCCGCGAGCCGGTGACGGGTGCATTCTTGGTCTGCTGTAGGAGCCAGGTGGGGTTGGCCTTGGTGGTCTGCACCAATCCGATAAAGGATGCCTTGGGGGTCAGGTAGCCAACCTCCCACGTGGGCACGCCACTGGCCGTTCCGCCCTCCCACCGGGCGTAGTTCGCACGGAACACGTTGCCGGTGTCCGGCGCAACGGGTGTGAATCCAGCCACATCTGCCGCATTCCGCGCCACCGATGCAACATCGACGTCCGGCCGGAAGCCCTCGCCCTTGGGCTGGGGATTCATCAGGACCACGGGCAGGAACGCCGCAATGCTGAGCACCAGGGCGATGATCATGCCGATCACCGAGGCGTTGGCCCGCTTGGCGGCCGCCGCCGGAATGACGGGCTTGACGGGAGTTTCCGCACTGCTGCCGGAAGCGGCGGGGCGGCCTTCGGGCTGTGGCTCGCCGGAGCTGGGACTGGTGGCTTCCTGCATGTCGTTCACCCCTCTATAGTCGCCCATCCCTGAGCCGGACTTCCATTCGGGCCCGGCCGCGGCCCGGCACCACCTCCAGAGGTACATTGCGGGACCGCGTCATGGGCCGCCCATGGCGAGGCGCCGCGACTATGATCGATAGCAGAGGAATCACCGTTCTGCTGCACCGGCGGGCGGGTTCAATGATCGCCACTCGAAGAAGAGGTTCACGTGTCACCAGCGTCCATGACCCAGAAGTACTCCACGATTTCACCGTCCCTTGCGGTGGGCCACGACGAGCCGGACCGCAACCTTGCCCTTGAACTCGTCCGCGTCACCGAGGCGGCCGCCATCGCCGGCGGCCACTGGGTTGGCTTCGGCGACAAGAACACCGCTGACGGCGCAGCCGTCGATGCCATGCGTTCCTTCCTGCAAACCGTCCACTTCAACGGCGTCGTGGTGATTGGCGAGGGCGAAAAGGACGAAGCCCCCATGCTGTTCAACGGAGAGCGCGTGGGCGACGGCACCGGCCCCGAAGTGGATGTGGCTGTTGACCCGATCGACGGAACACGCCTGACCGCCCTGGGCATCAACAACGCGCTGGCCGTCCTGGCCGTTGCCGAACGCGGCTCCATGTTCGATCCCTCGGCCGTGTTCTACATGGAGAAGCTGGTCACCGGCCCCGAAGCCGCGGACATGGTGGACCTGCGCCTGCCGGTCAAGCAGAACCTGCACCTGATTGCCAAGGCCAAGGGCGTCAAGGTCAACCAGCTGAACGTCATGATCCTTGACCGCGACCGCCACCGCCCGCTGGTGGAGGAAATCCGCGAAGCCGGTGCACGCACCAAGTTCATCATGGACGGCGACGTTGCCGGCGCCATCGCTGCAGCCCGCTCCGGAACCGGCGTGGACGCGCTGATGGGCATCGGCGGAACCCCCGAGGGCATCGTGGCCGCCTGCGCCATCAAGTCCCTGGGCGGCGTCATCCAGGGCCGCCTGTGGCCCACCAGCGACGAAGAGAAGCAGAAGGCCATCGACGCCGGCCACGACCTGGAACGCGTGCTGTCCACCAACGACCTCGTCTCCAGCGACAACTGCTACTTCGCAGCCACCGGCATCACCGACGGCGACCTGCTCAAGGGCGTCCGCTACTCCAAGGACAAGGTCCTGACCCAGTCCATCGTGATGCGCTCCAAGTCCGGCACCATCCGCTTCGTTGACGGCGAGCACCAGGCCAGCAAGTGGGAGAACTACGCCCGCAAGAGCTGATTCCCGCCGGTGCAGGTTCGCAAAGCCCCGGGGCGCCGCGCGCGCATCCGGGGTTTTGCCGTTAATGCCTTGGTATAGGGTTTAAGCCATGATTCCTGCTGTTGTGCCCTGTACTGACCGCGCCCTTTGGGACGAGCACGTTGACCGGTTCCAGGGGCATCCGCAGCAGCTGTGGGGCTGGGGCGAGACCAAGGCGGCGCACGGCTGGTCCGTGGACCGGGTCCTGGTCAAGGCCGGGGATGAAACCATCGGTGCCGCCCAGCTGCTGGTCCGCAGCCTTCCCGTCCCATTCCGGGCACTGGTCTACATTCCGCGCGGCCCCATGTGCTCCGTCGAAGATGCCCAGGTGGTCCTCAACCGGCTGGCCGAACACGCTGCCCTCCGGCACCGGGGCGTGGCCCTCAGCATCGAACCGGACTGGGACCGGGACTCCGCTTTCGCCGGTGCCGTGGCCGCTGCCGGATTCAGGGAGTCCACCAACACGGTGCTGATCCCGCGAACGCTCATCCTGGACCTCACCCGGACCGATGACGAACTGATGGCGGAGATGTCCAAGTCCACGCGGGCCAACATCCGCAAGTCGATGCGCAGCGACGTGGAATTCCGCAAGGTCAAGAACGATTCCGAGCTGGAACAGGTCCTGGCCATCTACCACCAGACCGCCGAGCGGGCGGGCTTCGGCATCCATGAGGACCAGTACTACCGCGACATCTTCCACAACCTCGGTGATGCCTCGCCCATCATCGGAGCGTTCGACGGCGAACAGCTGCTGGCGTTCACGTGGCTGTCGCGCAGCGGCACCACCGCCTTCGAACTTTACGGCGGCGTCTCCGCCGAAGGACAGAAGCAGCGCGTGAATTACGGCGTAAAGTGGGCTGCCCTGCAGTCCATGCGCGAGGACGGCTGCAGCCGGTACGACTTCAACGGCCTGCTCAACGACGGCATCTCCGACTTCAAGAAGCAGTTCGCCAGGCACGAAAACATGCTGCTGGGGACCTGGGAAAAGCCGCTCTCGCCCTTCTACCCCGCATACGCCAAGGCCATGCCGCTGGCGCGCAAGGGCCTCCAGAAGGGTCGCCAACTACTGAAAGGCGCGGCCGGACGGGTCGGCCCGCTGGTCCGGAAATTGCGCCCGGGCAACTGACTGAGCCAGGAAAGAAGGGCGACGCCGGCACCCGCTTGGCGGTTTCTAGGGGTCGTTGCAACACTGCTGGTGTTATGTGGTCATTAGTAGATCACGCAGACGCTCGGCTGGGGTGTCCCAGCCGAGCGTTTTGCGTGGTCGGCTGTTGAGTTCTTGGGCGACGTGTTCGAGGTCTTCGGGGCCATAGATGGATAGGTCCGTGCCTTTTTCGAAGTATTGGCGCAGCAAGCCATTGGTGTTTTCGTTGGAGCCGCGTTGCCAGGGGCTGGCGGGGTCGCAGAAGTAGACCTGCATGTCCGTGGCCATGGTGAAGGATTTGTGGGCTGCCATTTCCGCGCCCTGGTCCCAGGTCAGGGAGCCTCGGAGGTGTTCGGGGAGTGTCTTCATCGTGGCGATGAGGCCATCACGGACGGTTTCGGCGGTGTGGTCTCCGGGCAGATGGACGAGCATGACGTATCTGGTGGTGCGTTCAACGAGGGTGGCGATGGCGGACTGGTTGCTTGCCCCGGTGATCAGGTCTCCTTCCCAGTGTCCTGGAACGGCGCGGTCTTCAACTTCGGGTGGGCGTTCGGAGATCATCACCATAGGGTCAGCGAAGCGGGGCTGCCGCTGCTGGGGGTCCTTGTGAGGCTTACGGCGCGTCCGGCCGGTGCGCAGAGCTGCCTGGACTTCACGTTTGAGTCCTCCGCGGGCCTGGAAGTAGAGGGCCTGATAGATCGTTTCTGGGCTCACGCGCATCTCCGGGTCGTTGGGAAACTTCCTGATCAGCTTGTTGCTGATCTGTTCCGGTGACCAGCGCCGAAGCAGCTTCTTCTTCACATACTTTCGTAACCGGTGGTGAGTGACCAGCTTGCTGTCCTTGGGCCGGGGCCGCCGGGCGGTCGCGGCACGTTGGGCTGCATAGGCGTAATACTTCCCATCGTTGACACTGTTCCTGGCCAGTTCCCGGCTGATGGTCGAGGCGGACCGGCCCAGCTCCCTGGCGATCTTCCGGACCGGTGTGCCGGCAGCGCGGAGGTCAGCAATCCGTTCCCGGTCCTGCAAAGTCAGGAATCTGGCATCCAGTGGTTTCTCCAAGGCCGCAAGTGCGGGAAACGCGCCAGAATCGGTGATCGCTTCGTCGGTGGTCAGTGTCATCACACCACTGGTGTAATCGACCCGGCGGCCATCACGGTAGATTCGCCCGTTCCGTGTCCTTCTGACCCCGTTGTCCCATTCCTGGGCCGTGCACCGGTTAATGCCCAGTTCTTTGGCAGCCTCCCGGCGTGTCATTCCAGCTTCGCGGAGCTTGCGGAAATCCTCACGGCTGGGGCCTTCCGTGCGTTTCCGCGCAAGCCCGGCCTTCTGGGTCCACTTGTAACAAGTTTGACGGCTCAACCCCAGTTCGGCAGCGGCAACCGTAGTGCTACCGGTACGCGCCAAAGCCTTGAAGAACGCTGCCTTCACCTCCGGGGTTACTCTCGCCCCACGGACATTCCCGCCATTTATGGTGCCGGCAGATATTCCCGCCTCACGCAGCCACCGGTAGCACGCCGACGGTTTAAGCCCGAGCTCAGCCGCGGCAAGAGCAACACTCCCCGCGCTTGCCAGTGCCCGGAAGAACCCTTCCCTTTCCCCGGAGGTATAGCTCCGTCGAGGGGTCCTGCCCTCGCTTAAAGACGACATGGTCGTTGCAACTCCCAAAACTAAGGGGTGTTGCAACGACCACTAGAACCCAAGCTTGGGTGCCGGCGTCGCCCTTCTTTCCCGGGGCTAGAGTCCGGTGGTCACCGCGAAGGCCAGCGCCGGCTCGGCGCTTCCGGCCACCCAGTGGACGTTGACGGGGGCTTCCGCGGCCGCGATGAACGCGCTCCGGCCCCTGGACAGCTGCAGGTCGCCCCTGGGTGAGTCAAGGTACACCTCGCCGGCCACCACGATGACCACCGCGGCGCCGGACTGCGCCAGGGGTACAGGTCCCGAATCCGGCCCCAGCTCGATGCGCTGCAGCTGGAACTCCTTGAACGGGGGGCGGAACAGTTCCTGGTCCATCACCGTCTTCTCGGCGTCCAGCATGGGCACTGCCACTGGGTGGAAATCGATGGTGTTCAGGAGCTCCGGGACGTCCACGTACTTGGGCGTCAGGCCGCCGCGAAGGACGTTGTCCGAGGAGGCCATGACCTCCACACCCAGCCCGTGCAGGTATGCGTGCACGTTCCCGGCGGGGAGGTAGACAGCTTCCCCGGGCGTCAGCGAGATCCGGTTCAACAGCAGCGAGATCAGCACGCCGGGGTCGCCCGGGTACTTTTCGTTAAGGCTGATGACCGTGCCCAACTCGGCCTGGTACGGCTCCAGGGAAGCGCGCGACAGCAGGGCTTCGACCACCAGGGCAGTATCTTCAGCCACGCCCTGGCCGCCAGTGATCAGCCGCTCGAAGGCCCGGCGCAGTCCTGCGCCTTCGTCCGCGGCGGCGAGATCGTCAATCAGGGCCTGGACCAGCGCGGGGGAGGAGGTTTCCTCGGGGAACGCGTGGGTGATGTACTCGAAGATCTCCCGGGTCTCGGCGGCGGGCCGGAACCCGCACAGCGCCTCGAACGGCGTAAGCGCGAGAATCATCTCCGGCTTGTGGTTGTCGTCCTTGTAGTTACGGTTCGCGGCATGGGCGTCCAGCCCGGCGGCGTTCTCCCGCGCGAACCCTGCCCGCGCCTGGTCCAGGCTCGGGTGGACCTGGAGGGAGAGGGGCTGCGCGGCGGCAAGGATCTTGGCCAGGAACGGCAGCCGGGGGCCGAAGGCGGAGACGGATTCCGCGCCCAGGAAGTGTTCCGGGTCCGATGAGATCAGGGCATCGAGGGGGCTCCGGGTGCCGTCCTCCGGCACGTGGGCCACCGACGGCGAGTCAGGGTGCGCACCGATCCACAGTTCGGCCTCCGGGCCACCCGACTCGGGACGGCCCAGCAGCGAGGCGATGGCCGTCGTCGAACCCCAGGCGTAGTCCCGGAGGACGTTCTCAATCTCGTACAAAACCGTTCCGTTCCTTGGTGGATGGGCATTGATGATTGGCCGGCCGCCATTGCCGCTAAAGCGGGCGGCACTGTCCGTTGGTGGCCACGAGCTGGCGGATGGCCTCTTCGTTTCCTTCGAGCTTGAGCTGGGTGAGCATCTCTTCGGTGATCGGCTCGCCGTCGGGCGTGGTGGTCACCGGGGTGAAGTCCGACGGCGAGGGCTGCTGCACGGCGTTGCCGCCCGTGGGCAGGGTGGCAGGCAGGGGCCCGGCCGCCTGGACATGTCCGTCGCCTGCCCCTGGAACTGCCGTACCGTCGTCGGGAATTCCTGCCGACTGTGCGCCCTTGGCGGATGCCTGCGCCAGCAATTGGTCCACCCGCTCGTGGATCTGGTCGAAGTCCGGGTTGGTGGAAAAGGACGGGTCAAAGTCCGGCGGCCCGATGGTGAGCCGTTTGACGTCCTTGCCCCGTGCCTTGATGGCGAGGTCCAGGAAGCTGCCCAGCTGGGCGGAGGAGACGTTGGATTCCACCACCTTGGTTCCCGCGCTGGCAATGTCCTCGAACTTGGACAGCAGGGTAGTGGGATCGAGTTGCTTCAGCATGGCCTGCTGCACGCACTGCTGGCGCTGGATGCGGGAGTAGTCATCAACGTATTCGCGCGAGCGTCCGTACCAGAGCGCCTGGTCCCCGTTGAGGGTCTGGTCGCCGGCCGGGATCCAGCCGAGGGGCATCCCGTGGGTCTTGGTGGTTTCGTCGAAGTACCCGCTCATGGGAACCCACCCGCCCGCCTTGATCCGGATGCCGCCCATGGCATTGATCAGCGTGGAGAAGCCCTGCATGTCAACCAGGACGTACGACTGGATTTGCATGCCGAGCGTGCCGGAGACGGCCTCCATGGTTGCTTGTGCGCCTGGGTCCGCCACGCCGGGGTAAAGGTTGGCGTGCTCGTTGGTGACCTCTGTGTTGATGGCGTTGATGAGGCATTCGTCGCCGCAGTTGTAGCCGTCGGGGTAGAGGGCGCGCATGGGGGAGCCCTCGCTGAACTGCGCGTTCTGGAAGTTCCTGGGGACGGAAATGATGGCGGTCTGGCCGGTCTCAGCATCCACGCTCAGCACCGAGAGGCTGTCCGGCCGGCGGCCGGTGCGGTCATCACCTGCGTCGCCACCCATCATAAGGAAGTTGTAGCGGCCGTCCACCGGCTTGATGGCCGGGCCGGACGAGAAGATATTGCCGATGGCGTTGCGTCCCACGTTCAGCAGGTAGGCGGCGTAACCCATGGAGCCGCTGCCCAGGACCAGGGCAACCACCAGGGCGATGCCGACGGCGGGGCGCGCTTTCGGTGCCAGCAGGACGGGGCGGATCAGCCTCAGGGTGTTGAGGAACAGCAATGCCCAGCCGAGGGCCAGCGCGGCCAACAGGACCACCAGCACCAGCGACGTGACCGGATTTGTGACAATGCTGATGACCATGCTCCGGTCCAGTAACAGCAGGACCGCCGCCAGCAGCAGGATGGCCCACACACAGAGCGTGATGCGCAGCGCCGTCCGCCCCAGCTTCCGGTCGCCCGCAACTAGCTGCGCGCTGCCCGGTACCAGGAGCGTCAACAGGACCAGCACGAAGGCGCGCTTGGTACGGACCGGAGAGGAAGCGCTGACCGGGTAGCGGACGGGGTCTGTCAGGGACGCCCCGGGCCCGGTGTTGAGCACGCTGCTGCTGCTGGCCATGCCCGCCGCCCTAACGGCTGCCCCGAAGGGCGCCGGAGCCGTCCGGGAAGACTTCGCTTACTTTCTGTCGCAGGTTTGCGCCCTTGCGGGCGGCAACGGCGTTGAGGTCCGCGGCGAAGTCGAGGAGGTCAGCGCGGAGGGAGGCAGCGAGCTCGTCGGTACCCGACGCGAGCATCCGAACGGCCAGGAGCCCGGCGTTCCGCGCGCCGGCGATGGAGACCGTCGCCACCGGCACCCCGGCGGGCATCTGGACGATGGACAAGAGGGAGTCCATCCCGTCCAGGGTCTTAAGGGGGACCGGCACACCGATGACGGGAAGCGGCGTGACGCTGGCGAGCATGCCGGGCAGGTGGGCGGCACCGCCGGCGCCGGCGATGATCACCCGCAGGCCGCGTTCGTGCGCCGTCTGCCCGTACCGGATCATTTCCGTGGGCATCCGGTGGGCTGAGACCACGTCCGCTTCGAACGGGATGCCGAATTCGGCCAGGGCGTCCGCCGCGGCCTCCATGACCGGCCAGTCCGAGTCGGAGCCCATGACCAGGCCCACCAGGGGGCTGGTGCCGGATGCGGCGGGGGTGCTGTCGGCGCTCATGCCTTCTCCTCGAAAATCGCTGCAGGTTCTTCGGCGGATACCCGCCCGTCACGGATGATGCCGGCCACGGCCGTGGCCCGTCGGCGGACCGAGTCCACCTCCGCGGTGGAACTTCCCACCAGGTTGACGTGGCCGATCTTACGTCCCGGCCGTACAGATTTGCCGTAGCAGTGGACTTTCGCGGCGGGTTCGGCGGCGAGTGCCATGGGGTAGGCGGAGTACAAGTCCTGGTTTTGCCCGCCCAGGAAGTTCTTCATCACCGTCACCGGCGCCAGCGCATCGGTGGCGCCCAGGGGCAGGTTCAGGACGGCACGGAGGTGCTGTTCAAACTGGCTGGTGATGGAGCCGTCCTGGGTCCAGTGGCCGGTGTTGTGCGGCCGCATGGCCAGTTCGTTGATCAGGAATCCGGCTCCGGTGCCCGGCGTTTCGAAGAGTTCCACGGCAAGGACGCCGGTCACGTCCAGTTCGGCGGCGATGCGCAGTGCGGCGTCCTCAGCGGCTGCCGCCACCTCCAGCGGGATGTCCAGCGCCGGAGCAATCACCTCGTCGCAAACACCGTCCACCTGGATGGTGTGGACCACGGGCCAGGCCCGGGCTTCGCCATCGGGGCTGCGCGCCACGAGGGCGGAGAGTTCGCGGGTGAATTCGACTTTGGCCTCGGCCAGCAGGGGACTCATGGCGGCAAACCAGTCAGCCGCCTCGGCGGCCTCCTCCGGCGAGCCGACGATCCTGACGCCCTTGCCGTCATATCCACCGCGCGGGGTTTTCAGGACAACGGGCCAACCGGTTTCATCGCCGAAGCGCACCAGCGCGTCAACGTCGGCCACGGATGCCCAGGTGGGGTTCGGCAGTTCAAGCCGGTCGATGGCCGCACGCATGACCAGTTTGTCCTGGGCGTGGACCAGGGCGTCCGGTCCGGGCTGGACGTTGACTCCGGCCTCCTGCAGGGCGCGGAGGTGGTCCGTGGGCACGTGCTCGTGGTCGAACGTCATCACGTCCAGGCCCTTGGCAAAGTCCAGGAGCGTCTGCAGATCCTTGTAGTCGCCCACTGGAGTAGTGGGTACTGCCGATACCGCCGACACGTCGTCACCTTCGGCGAGGACGCGGAGTTCAAAGCCGAGTGCTGTAGCGGCAGGGGCCATCATTCGCGCGAGCTGGCCGCCGCCAACCACGCCTATCACTGGAAAAGTCACATATGCCAGCCTACCGAAGACGCGCCGGATCGACGCTTTTGCGGCCCGGTGGGGGACGGACATTTTCGCGGGGAGGGGTACCCGGCTCCTGCATCCGGGGGGCGCTGTAAGGCTTTGGGGCTAAAATGGTCCTTTGGCCGAGTGGCCCACAGTTCGTCACGGCCATGGAGGGTCATGTTTAGCACACTTGCAGATCGTATCCGGGGGCTCGCCTCACTCTTCTGGCGCGAGGTGGCCAAGTTTGGTGCGGTCGGCGGTGTCGCGTTCGTCATCGATAACGGGCTGACCTATTACCTGATGCACGGCCCCATGTCCGACAGCGAGGCGAAGGCCCGCTTTGTGGGAGCCACCGTGGCCACAGTCTTTTCGTGGGTGGCGAACCGGTTCTGGACCTTCCGCCACCGCCGCCAGGCCAACGTACTCCGTGAGTTCATCATGTTCGTGATCATCAACGGAATCGGCATTGGCATCTCTACAGGCTTCACCGCCCTGGCCAAGTACGGCATGGGCATCGACAACAAGAACCTGTTGTTCCTCGCCGGCGTGGTTGGCATCCTGGTCGCCACGGTTATGCGCTTCTTCGCCTACCGGTTCCTGGTGTTCAACCAGGAACTGGACCAGGAACCGGAGTTCTCCCACGACCACGAGATCATCGAAGCCCACCCCCACAAGGAGCGTGCGGGTGCCGCGGAACGCCCGGCACCGACTCCCGCCGACGGCGGCCCCCAGGCCTAGCCAGCTGCCGCTAGCTTCCGTGGATGCGTTCGTCGGCCATCAGTTTGTCGGTGATCGCCACATCGGGATGGGTCAGCACTATGGAGCCGCCCTGCTGCCATGCTCCCAGCGCATTCGCGAGTACAGCTTCAAGTCCGGCATCGGCAGGAACATGCAGCCTGGCGCCTTCTGTATGCGGCACGGCAAAACCGGTGATCAGGTCCTGATGCAGGACACTTCGCCCCTGGCTGGTCAGCACGGCGCGGGCCGACGGGTCAGGATCGGCGTGGGGCATGAACACGTCCCCGTGTAACCGCACCTCAGCGGCATAATCCAGCCAACCGGCAGGAAGGTCGCCGCCCCAGCGCATGGCGAGGGCCGGCAGGGCAACGGCAACGCCGGCGTCGTACTGTCCCTCGGAACCGGCGGGATTGTCGGTGGCAAGGAAGTCCGCCTGGCCGCCGTCGAGCATTGTTTCCAGTCCCAGCTGCCAGCCGGCCAGTGCCCATACCAGCGCTTTCCAGTGGGCCGGAAGTGCGAGCCGGAGCCGCATGCCCGGTTCTGCATCCAGTTCGTCCTGCAGCAGGTTGCTCGTCTTGGCCACCCAGTTGTCCAGGACCCGGCCCGACAGTTCCACCCGCTCCGAGTCGGGCCCGTACCAGGTCAGGCGTGGTGCCGTGGAGTTTCCGGAGCGGAGGGCGGCCGTGAGTTCGAGCGCGGGAATTGATGTCATGCGTTCATCCTGCCACTGTCCGAATTACCTGGATGCCAGGCTTACCTGGATGCCAGGCTTACCTGGATGCCCGGCGCCAGCCGCGGCGGCCAAGCCAGGGGAACTGGTAGTGATGTTAATCACCCGCATTGCTAAGTGTGCTTGCTATTTCTGCGAAGAGCAGGTATTTTCCCCGCTAACACGGGGGATTGGCGGCTTTCCTGCCGGGAATTACGGGCCAGACCCTTCCGCCACGCCGGGGCGGAAGGAAAACCCGGGCGTGGCGTGCGCAAAGTTCCCGGCTTCGACTGTCTATTATCCCGGCAACGGCTTGACTCGCCCTAGTTACACACGTGTAATTAGGTAACTAAAGCAATTGCGTAAATACCGGCACACAACCGAGTGTCCACGTATCCAGGCAGTCGCTGAACCATCAGGAGGGTCGCCGTGGGGCAAGCAGAGCGTATCCAGGAAGATGCCGTCGTGGCCGGTCAGGCAACGGCAAAGTACCGTGCGCGGGGGGTGCCGAGCGATTGGTACGTGGACCCCGCTGATCCTGATGCCGCGGAGCGGTACAACAGGAAATCCACCACTGTTCTTGAGGACCAGGGAACCGCGTTCCTCGCGGCACACGAAGCCCTCCTCGACGGCGGTGCTGAGCCGGAAGACGACCTGGATCCGCCTATGGAGCTGGCTGCGGCCGGCACCACCCAGCCGGTGTGGATCGGGCTGCCGCTGCAGCAGGAGTTCGACGACGAGGGCGAGCTGGGCTGGCAGACGGATGCTTTGTGCGCGCAGACGGATCCGGAAGCCTTTTTCCCTGAGAAGGGCGGCTCCACCCGCGATGCCAAGAAGGTCTGCGGTGCCTGCAACGTACGGTCGCAGTGCCTGGAGTACGCGCTGGCCAATGACGAACGGTTCGGCATCTGGGGAGGCCTTTCCGAGCGTGAGCGCCGGCGGCTTAGGAAGCGAGCAATCTAATTCTTCAGGATGTGCACGTCACTGCCGTTGTGGTTGCCCACAACGGCAGTGCCTATCTGCCCAGAACCCTTGCAGCTTTGGCGTCCCAAACCCGGCCCGTTGACCGTGCCGTGGGTGTGGACACGGGGTCCGGCGACGACTCCTACCGCCTCCTGCGGGAGGCTTTGGGGGAAACCGAGGTTCTCAGCTACCCGCGGAGCAAAGGCGGCATGGGCGCCGCCGTCTCCGCTGCGCTCGCGGAGCTGGTCCCCGTCCACGGGGACGGCGACGGTGGCAGGACCGAGTGGATCTGGCTGCTGCACGATGATGCCGCGCCCGCGCCCGAAGCCCTTGCCGAACTCCTGGGCGCCGTGGAGCGTGCGCCCTCGGTCACCGTTGCCGGCTGCAAGCAGCTGGACTGGCATTCGCCGCGAAGACTTATCGATGTAGGTCTTTCCACCAGCCGGTGGGCCGAGCGTCTGACCCTGATCGATGCCGATGAAATGGACCAGGGCCAGTACGACGGCCGTACCGATACCTTTGCCGTCAATTCCGCCGGCATGCTGGTGCGCCGGGATGTCTGGGACCAGCTGGGCGGCTTCGATCCCGCCCTGCCCGGCAGCGGAGACGACGTCGACTTCTGCTGGCGGAACCGCCTTGCAGGCCACCGCGTGGTGGTGGTTCCCGCAGCCCGGATGTTCCATGTGGCGCACCGTCCGCATGCCCTTGGAAACCCCTCGGCGGCGCGCAAGGCCCAGGTCCACTTGCGCCTGAAGCACAGCCCGCTCTGGATGGTGCCGGTCCACGGCATCGGTGCCTTGCTGGGCAGCCTCTTCAAGCTGGTCCTGAGCATCGTCGTCAAGGACCCTGGCCACGGCATTTCCCAGCTTCTCGCCACGTGCGCCGCGTTGGGCAGGCCGGGCGCCGTGGCCAAGGCACGCCGGACAGCCAAGCGGTCACGGCGCATCCGCCGGTCCGTCATCCGCAAACTCCAGACCCCCCGGCGGGAGGTGTGGAGCCACCGCCGGTCGCTGATGGAGGCGCTGGGATCCGACGGGTCCGGCGCTGACCACCTCGTGCAGGATCCGATGGCGAACCAGCCCACCGGTGACGCCGCGGACGACTTCGCAGCCCTGGCCACCACCAAACGCGGTTGGGTGGGCAACGGCGCCTTAGCCGCCGTCATCATCGCATCCGTGGCCTCCCTATTGGCGCTCACAGGTTTGTTCCGGGCCGGAGCGGTAACCGGAGGCGCCCTGCTTCCTGTCTCCGCGAGCTTGGGGGACATCTGGCATAACGCCTCCAGCTGGTGGATCAGTTTGGGCGCGGGCCTTCCCGGCCGCGGCGACCCCTTTGACTACGTGCTGTGGATCATCGGAGTCCTGGGCGGAGGGGACGCGAATCCGGCCATGGCCTGGCTGCTCCTGCTCGGTGCCCCGTTGTCCGGCCTCACCGCCTGGTTCGCGGCCGGCGGGCTGACTGTACGCCGCCGGCTCCGCCTCGTGGCTGCGCTCTATTGGGCAGCCGCTCCCGCACTCCAGGCCGCACTCAACCAGGGGCGGGCAGGCGCGCTGATCGCGCACATCATGCTTCCGCTGGTGGTCCTGGGCCTGCTGCGGGCTACGGGCTCCGCGGTGGGCCACGGCCGGTTCAACGCCGGCGCATCAACTGAACGCAACTCCACCGAACAGCCCCCGGCCAAGGCGGGGATCAACGGCCTTCCCTCGTGGACGGCCGCGGCAGCTGCGGGCCTGGCCCTGGCTGTCACGACCGCGGCCGCCCCCTCGCTGCTGATCCCGGCCACGGTGGTCATCGTGCTCTGCGGCCTGCTGCTGGGGCGGCGCGGGCGCACCGTGTGGTGGGCGCTGTTGCCCGCCGCCGCCTTGTTTATCCCATTTTCCCTCTCCACACTCGACCGGCCGCGTGCCATCCTGGCTGATCCCGGATTGCCGCTGGGATTCGACGCTGCCCCGCTGTGGCAGCAGGTCCTGGGCCAGCCACTCTCATTCGACCCCGCAGCCGGGCTTCAGGGACTGGCCGCCTTTGCCGGCGGTGGCGTGCCCTGGGCGCTCCTGCTCGCATTGCTGATCGCGGGGCCGGTGCTGGTCCTTGCCATCGTGGGACTCTTCAGTGCACGGCGTCGGGCCCGGATTGCCAGGTGCTTCTGGATCGTGGCTGTTATTGCCCTGGCCGCCGGCTGGTTCGCCAGCCACCTCGCCACCGGCTTCAACGCCGGCGTGCTGGTCACGCCGTTCACCGGACCTGTGGTGTCTGCCGTGTCCTTTGCCCTCCTTGCGGCGGCAATCCTCGGATCCGAGCAACTCCTGTCCACGGCGGACCGGGCGTCGGGCACCGGGACGAGGACTGGAAGGGCAGCGCGCGCAGGGCTGGCGCTGGGCCTTGTGGTGGTGCTGGCCGGACCGCTGGCCGGGATGGCTGCCTGGTCAGCGCAGAACATGTTGCGTCCGGCGGGGACTGCCGCCACCCAGGCCACTACACCCCTGGGGAGCGCTCCTGCCGCCGCGGCAGCAGGTTCCGGAACCGGGGGAGAGCTGGGCACGCCGCGCCTTGTGGAAGCCTCCACGGGGCGCTCCCTGCCCGCCACCGCCGTCGACCGGGGGACCGGGCCGGAACAAACACGGACCCTGCTGCTCAGCACCGGAGAAGACGGAACCTTCAGTGCGTCGCTGATGCGTGGGGCAGGCACCACCCTGGACAGTCTCTCCGCCATCGCCTCTGCACGGAACATCATCGGCGCGCCGGGTGCCGAAGAGGTCCGTGGCGACGACGACGTCACCGCGGCTGTCCGCCGCGTGGTGGCCACCCTTGTTGCTGGGCAGGGTGTGGATCCGCGCACCGACCTGGAACAGCTCGGGGCTGGATTCGTGGTGCTCCGGGCAGCGGACACGGCAGCCCAGCTCACCGCCAGCCGGATGGACGCAGTTCCCGGCCTTGTGGCCGTAGGACAGACCGACGTTGGCTGGCTCTGGCGCATCAGCCCACTGAACCAGCCGGTCCTCCAGGCTGCTGAAGTGGCCCATCGCGTCCGCATCGTGGATCCGCGTGGCGCGGCCACCGCTTTGGTCGCCTCCGGAACCGATGACGTCAACACCGCCGTCCCTGCGGGGCCGGAAGGCCGGCTGGTGGTACTGGCGGAGCGGGCCGACCCGGGGTGGAGTGCCTGGCTCGACGGCCGGAAGCTGACCTCCACCACCGACGGCTGGTCCCAGGCCTTTACGCTTCCAGCGGCGGCCGGCCAGCTCACCGTCCGCTACGAGAACCCGTGGTCGTTCTGGGCTGCCGCTGCCCAGATCACGGTGATCGGACTGACTGTCATCCTGGCAATCCCCATGCCGGCCCGGCGCCCGCGGACCGGTCTCTCGCGCGACGAGGGCTCCCTGCGTAAGGAACACCAACATGCATGAGCAGACCCCACCCGCCGGCATTCCTTCCGCCGAGGCGGGGAAGCAGCCCCAGGCCGGGGAAACGGCGCCAACGGGCGGCGAAGACAGCAAAACATCCAGCCGCGGCGCCAGCCGTGTGACAGGCGGCAAGGGGCGGGCAGCGTCCGTGGCTGGAATTGCGGCGGGCGTCCTCATCCTTGCCGGCGCAGGGGCCCTGGTGGCCGGAGGGTCGCTGATGGCCGCGCCCGCGTCCAGCCGGACCGTGCCGCCCGCGGAAGCAGCCGTCCCGGCGGGAGCCAGCCTTGGTGTCTGCCCCGGCCCCGCCCGGCTGCTGGAGGGAACCGGCACCGGTACCGACGCCCAGTTCCGGCCCGAGTCCGCTACTGCGGCGACCAGGGTCAGTGCCGCCGTGCTGAGCGCCGGAGGTGTGCTCCCCGGCAGCCGGCTCGCGCACCTGGACGGAACAGCCGCCGTCGAGATTTCCAAGGATCCTGGTCCGGCACCGACGGCCGCAGCCCCCCAACAGCTCCTGGCGGGAGTTGCAGCCGACCGGTCCATGGACCAGGTAAGTGTCCTGAGCGCCAAGGCCGTAGCCAACCAGAATGCGTCGGCCGCCGCCGCCATGAAATACACGGCCAGTGACGGTGACCTGCAGGGAAGTGCTGCTGCCACGTGCGGGAAACCCTCGAACGACCAATGGCTGGCGGGTGCCAGCACCACGGTCGGCCGCACCTCCGTGCTGGCACTCACCAATGCCTCCAGCACCCCTGCCACGGTGAGCCTTGAACTCTTTGGTTCGGGCGGTCAGGTGCAGGCGCCGGGCAGTCGCGGCCTGCTGGTTGCCCCGGGCACCACCCGCAGCGTGGTCCTGGCCGGCCTTGCGCCCAACGAGCCGAGCCTCAGCGTGCACGTTCGCAGCGCCGGCGGCCCGGTGGCCGCATCCATCCAGCAGAGCGTGCTGCGTGGCCTCACTCCGGGCGGCGTGGATTTCATTGGCCCCGGGACTGCCCCTGCTGTCCGCCAGATCATGACGGGCGTGGATATCCAGGACCCCGCAGGCACTGCGGCCCTGACGGCCCAGGCCGCTTATAAGGATGCCGGCCCGGCCCTCGAGCTCACGGTTCCCGGCGCCTCCGATGCGGTAGTGGAAGTCAAGCTGTATGGACGGGATGGCCAGCGCGCCCTTCCGTCCGGCGGCGTCATCACCGCGAAGGCCGGATCCACCACCGAGGTCTCCCTGGCCGGTGTACCCGCCGGCCAATACACCGTGGCGGCCTCATCTGACGTCTCCTTTGTCGCCGCGGCGCGGATGGGGCGCGGGCTCCGGGCAGGGCAGCCATCCGATCTGGCCTGGGCTCCTTCGGCCGTGCGGCTTGGCAGCCAGCACGTGGTTCCCATCCCTAAGGGCGGCCTCCGCCAGCTGGTGTTCGGGGCGTTGGACGCCAGGGCCACCATCACGTATGCACCCATCACTGCCGATGGAAAGGTGCGGGCAGCCGCCACCGCCGACATCGCTGGTGGCACCACCGCGACCATTACCGTCCCGGACCAGGCCGAGGGGGCCGACGTCGTGGGCTATGTGGTCTCCGCATCCGGCGACGCCGCCTACGGGGCGGTTCTGGTGGGCCAGGACGGACGCAACGACGTCTCGTCCCTGGCGTTCCTCGCTGCTGCGGCCGGCCAGGAAACAGTCCCGGTCACCTTGGGCTACTAGGCCCGGTGTTCAGTAGCGGCGGCGGTACACGGGGTCAAGCGTCTCCGGCGCGACACCCAGCATCTCCGCCGTGTGCTCCACCACCACGTCGTGGACCAGGTCCTGGAGCTCTTCCACGCTGGAACAGGCCTGCTCCACCACCCGCCGGTACACCGTGATCGTGGGTCCTTCCTCTCCCGCAGCGGGGGTATAGGCGCCCATGGGTGCAGGGGCCGCGTTGGCGGCCAGCTGTTCAAGGTCCGGCGGGATTTCATCCACGCCAAACATGACGCCGTCGAGGGTCTTGCCCCAGATGTCGTGCAACCGTTGGGCGGAGTCCAGCACCATGTCGTCAAAGCGGTCGCCGCGGGTCCGGTAGCCCGGATGCGTGGGCAACATCACCTCGCCGCGAAGGCCGCGCCCGTGCCGGTTCCGGCGGCGCCTGAAGAAACTCCTGCCGGCGGTCTCCACACCCGTTGCTGCGGGGGCATCCGGGTCAGCCAACCGGACCGAAAAACCTGATTCATGGTTCGATGACTGCATACATCGACTCTAAACCCGGGCGGGGATTTACGCGATACATCCGCCCGGCGGCGCCGCGCGCCTCTGCGTAGGCCCCGCAATGCGCAGTTTTTGCCCGGCGAAGGGGTAGTCTGTGATGTCGTGGGAGCTATCCGTCAGTGTTCAAGGTCTGCCTGCCGCCAGTCGGCGGTAGCCACCCTGACGTACGTATATGCAGACTCCACGGCAGTCCTGGGGCCGTTGGCCACCTACGCCGAACCACACTGCTACGACCTCTGCGAGCAGCACGCCGATTCGTTGACGGTTCCCCGTGGCTGGGAAGTACTCCGCCTGGCAATGCCGTCCACTCCGCAGCAGCCTGGGCCGGATGACCTGCTGGCCCTGGCAAATGCCGTCCGCGACGCCGCGGCCCTGCCGCCGGAGGCGCAGCCGCCCGCCCAACGGGGCCACCATTCGGCATTGGAAGCCCCGGCAGGCACTGAAGGGGTACGCCGGGGCCACCTGCGGATCCTTCGCGAACCTTCCTGACCCGTATCTGGCGGTACTCTAAAGACTGCACATCCTTTCCGCTACCGGCGCGAGCGCGCCCGCCAGGGAGCATGAACAAATGCCAAAGATCAGCCCCGAGCTGTTGTCCGTCCTGCGTTGCCCCGTGACCGGATCGCCCCTGGTCCAGGAGAGGGAGGAACTGGTGGCCACTGCCGCCGGGGACTCCGGCGTGAAGAACCGGTACGCCATCGAGGACGGGATCCCTTTGCTGCTGCCTCCGGAACTGCTGGCCGCAGCAGCCTCGGCAGGTTCGGACCAGCACGATCCCGCTGCAGCAGGGCAGTAATCCACCTGCATCCGCTTCACCTGCACTGGCTCTCACAGAAACAGCAGAACGGGGACTGGACCAGTACCCGGACCAAGCAAAGGACCACCCATGACTTTTGAGTACAAGGTTGCCGATATCTCCCTGGCGGAAGCCGGCCGCCACCAGATCCGCCTCGCGGAGCACGAGATGCCCGGCCTGATGTCCCTCCGTGAGGAGTTCGGCCCCTCCCAGCCGCTCAAGGGCGCCCGGATCGCCGGTTCCCTGCACATGACCGTGCAGACCGCTGTGCTGATCGAGACCCTTACTGCGCTGGGCGCGGAGGTCCGCTGGGCGTCCTGCAACATCTTCTCCACCCAGGACGAAGCCGCGGCGGCCGTGGTGGTGGGCAAGGGCACCGTCGAAGACCCGCAGGGCGTACCGGTGTTCGCGTGGAAGGGCGAGACCCTGGAGGAATACTGGTGGACCGCCGAGCAGATCCTGACCTGGCCCGGCGCTGAGTCCAACCCCGAGCTGGGCCCCAACATGATCCTTGACGACGGCGGCGACGCCACCATGCTGGTCCACAAGGGCGTGGAGTTCGAGGCCGTGGGCAATGTTCCCTCCGCCGATCCCGAGGACTCCGAAGAATACGGCATCTTCCTCGACGTGCTCCGCCGCTCCCTTGCCGCCGACCCCCGGAAGTGGACCAGGACTGCAGCCACGATCAAGGGCGTCAGCGAGGAAACCACCACCGGTGTGCACCGCCTGTACCAGCTGGCCGACCAGGGCAAGCTGCTCTTCCCGGCCATCAACGTCAACGATTCGGTGACCAAGAGCAAGTTCGACAACAAGTACGGCATCCGCCACTCCCTGCCGGACGGCATCAACCGGGCCACGGATGTGCTCATGGGCGGCAAGGTGGCCGTGGTCTGCGGCTACGGCGACGTCGGCAAGGGCGCGGCGGAAGCCCTGCGCGGCCAGGGCTCGCGCGTCATCGTCACCGAGATCGATCCCATCTGCGCGCTCCAGGCGGCCATGGACGGCTACCAGGTGGCCAAGCTGGAATCGGTCCTGGCCCAGGGCGACATCTTCATCACCACCACCGGCAACAAGGACGTCATCCTCGCCGAGCACATGTCCGGCATGAAGAACAAGGCCATCGTGGGCAACATCGGCCACTTCGACAACGAGATCGACATCGCCGGCCTGGCCCGCATCCCCGGGATCAAGAAGGTTGAAATCAAGCCGCAGGTCCACGAGTGGGTCTTCGACGAAGGCGCCGACGCGGAGCGCTCCATCATCGTCCTGTCCGAGGGCCGGTTGCTTAACCTCGGCAACGCCACGGGCCACCCGTCCTTCGTCATGAGCAACTCGTTCGCGAACCAGACCATCGCGCAGATCGAGCTGTGGACCAAGCGGGACCAGCACGAGTACGAAAACAAGGTCTACGTCCTGCCGAAGGTCCTGGATGAGAAGGTGGCCCGGCTGCACCTGGCCGCACTGGGCGTCGAGCTCACTGAACTGACCAAGGACCAGGCAGAATACCTGGACATCGACGTCGCGGGCCCGTACAAGCCCGAACACTATCGTTACTGAGACGTAAGGGCCCGGGCGCTGGACAAGCGCCCGGGCCGTTATTTTTTGCACGTAGGATCAAAAACATGGAGCCTGATGTAAAGCCCCGTCGCCGGGGGAAAATCAAGAAAATCCTTGCCGTGGTTGCCGTGTGTGTCCTGGCTGCCGTGGGCGGGGTTTTCGCCGCCGTCGCCCCGGGCCTTGCCGGCGGACCCCTGGAATCGGAAGCAGGCTCCGCACTGCGGACATCGCCCGGCATCGCGTCCCCCGTTGTCCCACCGGTGGCACTGGACGCCGTCCCCGCCAATGGCGCCAAGCAGGTGAACCCGGCCGCACCGGTTTCCCTGAAGGTGGGCAATGGGATCATCCAGCGCGTCACCCTCGCCAGTACGGCGGGGAAGACCGTCGACGGCAGCATCGACCCCAGCGGGACGACGTGGTCCGCCACCGGCCCCCTTGAGTTCAATACCGAGTACAGTTACACCTACGTGGTCAAGGATTCAGCAGGACGCGAAACCAGCACCACCCAGTCCTTCAATACCGTGTCCAGCTCCCATGAGGCCGACGCTGCCATCTACCCGCTGAACGGCATGAAGGTGGGTGTGGGCCAGCCACTGCAGATCATTTTCAGCGAGCCCGTGACTAACCGGGCCGCCGTTGAAAAGGCCATCAAGATCACCACTACGGCTGGGCAGGCCGGGGCTTTCCACTGGTACAGCGACACCATGGTCCGGTATCGTCCCGAAAACTTCTGGGCTGCGAACTCCACCATCACCATGGACATGCAGCTCTTCGGCGTTGACCTCGGGAACGGCCAGATTGCCAACTTCAACAAAAAGGTGAATGTCTCCATCGGCGACAAGAAGGTAGCCATAGCCGATGCCACAGCGCATACATTTACGCTGAGCATCAATGACCAGCCTGTGAAGACCCTGCCCGTCAGCATGGGGGACAAGCGGTTCCCCTCGGCCAAGGGATTCGCGGTGCTGATGGAGAAGAACCGATTTGACCACTTCCGGGCGGCGAGCATCGGGCTCAAGCCCGACGACCCCGCCTATTACGGTGAGGCGGACGTCGAGTACACCATCCGCCTCACGCTCAGCGGGGCCTATATCCACCAGGCGCTTGAGTCCGCGTATCCGTACATCGGCAACACCAACGTGTCCCACGGCTGCATTGGTTTCCTCCCGGATGGAGCGGCTTGGGTTTTCGACAACATGGGAACCGGGGACGTGGTCCAGATCATCAATACCGAAGGTGACTACGCGGCGCACACCGACGGCTTCGGCGACTGGAACATCCCGTGGAGCGAATACGACAACTAGGGTCAGTTGCCGAACGGCAACCGCTGCAGGCGCTGCCCCGTCTCGGTGTACCGGCGGCGTGACTGCGACAGCCTGGTGAATTCCCGGTTCCGCCGTTCGGCAACGACGGCGGCCAGAAAGTCATCGGGGCCCGTTCCGGGCGGCGGGGCAGGGGCTACGTGGGCGGACAGTTCGGCGGCGATCGAGGTGGCCATGCCTGCCCTGGACAGCGGGGCCATCCGGCCAGCCTGGCGGATGAACTGTGCTGCCCTGCGCGCCGTGGCGTCCGGGATGCGGCCAATGTCCGCGGCGGCAGCCCAGGACTGCAGGTACGGCGGCACGAAGACCCGGATAGCCTGCTCAGCCGGCACCCGGCTTCGGACGGCATAGGTTCCGGCCAGCAGGTCGCCCAGCCGCCGCGACTTATCGTTAAAGAGCGCCACGGCAAGGGCAAGGCCGCCGAACGTCAGGTAGATTTCCAAAAAACCGGTCAGTCCGCGGATCACGGCGTGCCGGAACCGGATGGCGCCGCCATCCTCCCGGACCACCCGCAGGCCCGTGGCCAGCTTGCCCAGCGACCGGCCCCTGCTCAGCGTCTCCACAGCCACCGGCACCACCACCAGGCAGAACACGACGGCGGCAAGGCCAAGGGCGCGTGCGGCCGCCGGGTCAAGATCCCGGCCGGCGGCCGACAAGCCAATCATGACCAGCACGAGCAGGACAACATGGACCACGACATCGATGGCCAGGCCCAGGGCGCGCGCGGCGAAACTGGCGGGCCGAAGCTCGAGTACTACGGCCTCTCCGGTGATGATTGGACCCACCCTGCGGCCCTGCCCTTCGCAGCTGATGTTGGTTGGTGCGGACGCTCAAAGTCTAATGCCGGGCGCTAGGCTGTAGCCGTGGACATGGATGCCTTTGCCGCCGTCAATGCGGACAAATGGGCGCGGTTGCAGGAGCTTGCCGGCAAAGGCAGGCTGACAGGCGCCGAAGCCGACGAATTGCTGGCGCTTTACCAGTCCACGTCCGGGCACCTGTCCCTGGTCCGTTCCGTGGCCCCGGAAAGCGGGCTGTCGGCGTCCCTGTCCGCCACGCTGGCCCTGGCAAGGACCCGCTTCACCGGCGCCAGGTCCAACGTTGTGGCCGACCTGGCACGGTTCTTCGTGGTGGCCCTTCCGGCCGCGCTGTACCGGCTGGCCTGGCTTACCCTGGCCTGCGGCGCAGCATTCGTCCTCATCGCGGCCGCCTACGCCATATGGATCGGAACATCCCCTGAAGCCCTTCGGGCCGTGGCGTCCGAAACCGCCGCAGCCCAGTACGTGGACCAGGACTTCATCAACTACTACTCGGAAAACCCTGCAGCGTCCTTCGCCGGCGCCGTATGGACAAACAACGCGTGGATCTGTGCCCAGGCAGTGGCCCTGGGCATTACCGGGGTGTGGGTTCCGATGATCCTGTTCAGCAATGCGCAGGGGGTGGGCGTCGCTGCCGGAATCTTCGCCTCAGCGGGCAAGTCCGATGTGTTTTACAGCTACATCCTGCCCCACGGATTGATGGAGCTCACCGCCGTCTTCATTGCCTCTGCCGCGGGCCTGCGGATCTTTTGGGCCATGGTCGCGCCCGGCCCCCGCACCCGTGGCCGGGCGGTGGCCGAGGAAGGCCGGTCACTGGTCACGGTGGCCCTGGGGCTGGTCCTCGTTCTTTTCGTCTCGGGGCTGGTTGAAGGGTTCGTCACCCCCAGTCCACTGCCCTCCTGGGCCAGGATCGGCATTGGCGCGGCCGTACTCGCCGCGTACTGGGTGTATGTCCTGGTGTGGGGCAGGCGGGCGTTCCTGTCGGGGGAACGCGGGGACATCCGCCGGGAAGACGCCGGCTACACGGAAATCGCTGCCTGAATCGTTGTAATCCTGCCGGGGTGGTTCCTCGCCGAGCGGAAGTTCCGGACGGTAGGCTCGTCTGCAGAATCAATCGCGCCGGCGAACTGGGACCGGTGCGGAACCCAACGGAAGTGACGCTGCTGTGAATGACGAAACACCGGCCCGCGCCAAAAGCGCTGCGCCGCAGCCGGAACCTTTCCTGGATACGTCCGGGGATTCCGACGAGCCCGCGTTCTCCTGGCTGGCGCCTACGGACGGAGACACGTCCGACGGGAACAAGCCGAATGCAGACAAGCCGAATGCTGACAAGTCGGATGCAGACGGTACCAGTGCTGATAAGACCAGTGGGGACAAAACCCCTGGGGGCAGGACCGCCGCTGACCTGTCTGACGGAAACATGCCCGGCGGGGGAGGACCAGGCACGGGAGTGACCGGCAGTGAAAGCAACCGCGAGGCACGCCGGGACACGCGCAATTCCGCACAGCCTGAAAGCCGGGCCGACCGGAAGGCTGCGGAAGCCGCCGTCGGATCTTCCGCCCTTGGGAATCCTGCCTCCGCGCGTCCCGGTGCGGGGCTCTCGGCAGCCGGTGCGTCGACGGCCGGCTCGTCCGCAACCGGGTCCTCCACGACCGGATCCGCTGCGGACCAGCGGGACGGCACCGATTCTCCTGTGTTCAAGGAACCCCTTCCGACGTCGGCACTGCACGTGCGTCCCCCGGAGGAGGAAGTGGAGCGCCGCAACGCGCAGCGTGAAAGCGCGGCCAATGCCAAGCCGGTGGCGCCGCGCGTCATGCAGGTCCTGCTCGCGGTCATCTATCCGGTTATCCTCCTGATCCTGGCCGTCCGGGCCGTGACCAGCCCGCTCTTCCTCTGGGTGGAATACAACCGGCCCGGCTTCCCGGGCGACGGCTACGGCTTCAACACCGACGACCGGATGACCTATGGTTCCTACGCCGTGGACTACCTCAGCAACTGGGCGGGCCCGCGTTACCTGGGTGACCTGGTGAGCCGCAGCGGCGAAAAACTCTTCAAGGACGGCGAAGTCAGCCACATGGCGGACGTCAAAGTTGTCATCCTGTCGACCTTCGGCGCCGGCGTTTTGCTGCTCCTCCTTGCCCTGATCGCCATCCTGTACCTGCGCAAGCGCAGCACCGGCGGGATCAGGCGCGGCCTTTTCGCCGGCTCCATCATCACGCTGGTCCTGATCCTGGGCCTCGGTACGCTGGCGGCCCTGGGCTGGCAGCAGTTCTTTACCGAGTTCCACCGGATTTTCTTCGCCGACGGGTCCTGGACCTTCAGCCTGGACGATACCCTGATCCGGCTGTTCCCCAGCCAGTTCTGGATGGATGCCGGCATCGCCATCGCGGCGATGGTGCTCCTGGCTTCCATCGTGACGCTGGTGCTTACCTGGCCCACGCGCCGCCGCCGTGGCGTAGGACGCGGGGAAGAGCCGGCAAGGGCTGGGCAGGGAAAGCCTGACCAGGAAACGGCGGAGCAGGAAAAGGCCTCTCAGCCGTAGATCTTGGCGATCTCCGCCTGGAACTCCCTGACGACGGCGGACCGCTTCAGTTTCAGCGACGGCGTCAGGTGCCCGGACTCCACGCTGAACTCAGCGTCCAGCAGCCGGAAGGTGCGCACGGACTCCGCCTTCGACACCATCTTGTTTGCCAGGTCCACGGCTTCCTGAAGGGCAGCCAGGACCTGGGAGTCACTGGCCGCTTCACTGAGGGGGAGCGGGGGCAGGCCCCGCTCGGCGCGCCAGTCGGCAACGCCTTCCGGGTCCAGGGTCAGGAGGGCTGATACGTAGGGCTTGCCGTCACCCACCACCACTGCATGGGCCACGAGCTGGTGGCTCCGGATCATCTCTTCCAGCGGCCCGGGGGCAACGTTCTTGCCGCCGGCCGTTACCAGGAGGTCCTTCTTCCGGCCCGTGACCGTGAGGAAGCCCTCCTTGTCCAGCTCGCCAAGATCGCCGGTGCGAAAGAAGCCGTCCACGAACGCTTCGGCGTCCGCGGCCGGGTTGTCGTGGTACCCCCGGAAAACACCGATTCCCTTGACCAGGATTTCGCCGTCTTCGGCCACGCGGATGGTGGTCCCGGGGATGGGGATGCCCACCGTTCCCACCCTGTTGCGGGAGGGTGTGTTCACGGTGCACGGCGCCGTGGTTTCGGTCAACCCGTAGCCTTCGAGGACGGGAATGCCCACCCCCCGGAAGAAGTGTGCGTCTTCCGAAGCAAGGGGGCTGGCCCCGGAGACGGTGTACTCCACCTCGCCGCCGAACGCCTGTCGCAGCCTCGGGTAGACCAGCCGGTCAAACACCGCGTGCCGGGCCCGGCTCAGCAGTCCCGGGCCGGGACCCTCGCCACGGTTTAGCCGGTCCTGTTCGCGCGAGTAGGCAATGGCTGCAGCGGACGCGGCATCGAACACCCGTCCCTTGCCTGCCACCGCCGCCTTGTGAGCGGCCGTTGCCCGGACTTTCTCGAAGATGCGCGGCACCACCAGCAGGAACGTGGGCCGGAAGGTGCCAAGGTCTTCGAGGAGCTGCGCCGCCCCCGGGCTGTGGCCCACGGTTGCGCCGGCGGCTACACAGACCACCTGGACCGCCCGGGCCAGGACGTGGGCCAGCGGCAGGAACATCAAAGTGCGCGCCATATCCTTCTGCAGGATCTCCGGCAGGAACGCCACGATGTTCTTGGCCACCAGGGCGAAGTTCCCGTGCGTGATCTCGCACCCTTTGGGTTTGCCCGTGGTGCCCGACGTATATACCAGCGAGGCGAGGTCCGCCAGGCCTGCACGGGTGCGCTGCCGCTCCAGTTCAGCGTCGCTGACTCCGGCGCCTGCAGCGGCGAGGCTGGCAAGGTCGGGGGCCTCGCCGTCGTAATCCATCCGCACCACGTTGACCAGGCGGTCGCTGAGCTCGGCAGAGGCCGCCACCACGCCGGTGACCAGCTGCACCATGGCGCGTTCGCCGGCGAAGACCCGCCGGACCCCGGCGTCGCGGATGATCCACTCCACCTGGCTCGCGGAGGACGTCTCATAGATCGGCACCGTAACGCCGCCGGCGAACCAGATGGCAAAGTCCACCAAGGTCCACTCATAGGAGGTACGGGACATCACGGCCACGGTGTCACCCGGTTCCAGGCCGCCGGCAATGAGCCCCTTGGCCAGCGCGCTGACGTCCTGGAGGAATTTCTGCACGGGAACATCCACCCAGCCGTTGGGGCCCTTCCGGCGGTACAGGGCACGGGCCGGGTTGGCGGCGTGCTGCTCCAGCAGCAGGTCGGTCACGTTGCTGTTGGCGTCCATCTCAACCAGCAGTTCGGTGCTTGCTTCTCTCACAGCAGGTCTCCGTTTCCGCTGCCACGCCGCGGCAGCGGCTCCTTCAGGTCTCTGTTGACATCCTGCCCTAGATCCAGGACGGCATCCACATCCGGACCTTCCAGTCGACGTAGGGGATGACTTCGGCAGTCCAGATCGGGTAGAAAAAGGCCGACAGCAGGACCGCCGCCACAAGGAACAGGACCACCAGGTACAGGCCGGAGCGGCGGCGCCAGGGCGGGTCCGTGGCCCTGCCCAGGACCAACCCGAGGCAGTACACCAGCGCCAGGACCAGGAACGGCTCGAAGGACACCGCGTAGAAGTAGAACATGGTCCGCTCCGGGTACATGAACCACGGAAGGTAGCCGGCGGCGACACCTGCCAGCACGGCACCCGCGCGCCAGTCCCGGCGTCCGGCCCACCAAAAGAGCAGGACCACCAGCGAGATGGCCGCCGACCACCAGATCAGCGGATTTCCGACGGACAGAATGGCCGATGTGAACTTCTCCACGTCACAGCCCGGAGTGCCCTGGGGCGGGGATTCATAGAAAAACGACGTGGGCCGTCCCATCACCAGCCAGCTCCAGGCGCTGGCCTGGTAAGGGTGCTCGGCGCTGAGGCCCTGGTGGAACTTGTACGCTTCCAAGTGGTAGTGGACCAGGGAGCGGACGGAGTTGGGGAGCCAGCCCCATTCGGCTGACGGATTGCTTTCCGCCCAATGGCGGAAGTAGGCGTTGTCGGACAGGAACCAGCCCGTCCAGGTGGCGGCATAGATGAGCCCTGCCACGGGAACCATGCCGAGGAACGCGGGGATCCCGTCCCGGATCACGCCGCCGCTGATCCAGCCGCGGATGCCGGCGACCCGGCGCGCGTTGAGGTCCCACAGCACGGTGAGGATGCCGAATCCGGCGAGGAAGAACAGGCCGGACCACTTGGTTCCCACGGCCAGGCCCATGCAGACGCCCGCGGCGACCCGCCACCAGCGCACGCCCAGCCACGGCCCGGACAGCAGCGCACCTTCCGGCGGCTGCCCGCCGTTGGCGGCAGCGGCCCGGGCCAGCCGTGCGGCAAGCCGGCGGCGTCCGTCGTCGCGGTCCATCAGCAGGGCGCCGAAGGCGGCAAGGATCCAGAACGTGAGGAAGATGTCCAGCAGCGAGGTCCGGGACATTACCAGGTGATGGCCGTCGACGGCGAGGAGCAGCCCGGCGGCGCCGGCCAGCGGAAGCGAGCGGAACAGTTTCAGTGCGACCAGGGAGACCAACAGGACGGTGAGGGTGCCGGTGAGGGCTGCGGCGAAGCGCCAGCCGAACGGGTTCTCCGGCCCGAACAGCCACATGCCCGCGGCGATCATCCATTTGCCTACCGGCGGGTGGACCACATACTCGGGGGTGCCCAGCAGGACGTCGGGATTGCCGGTGTTGAAGGCATCATTCGCTTTGTCCGGCCAGCTGCGTTCGTAGCCGCTGATGAGGTAGGAGTAGGCATCCTTGACGTAGTACGTCTCGTCGAACACCAGCTTGTGCGGAACCTCGAGGCGGATGAACCGGAGGAGGCCGCCAATGACTGCCGTCAGGACCGGAACCAGGACGAACCAAAGACGGAGCGACGGCGGGTAGTCACGCCACGAGGTACCGGTACCAATCAGCCTTGCCCGCAGCGCCTCGACGGTGAACGCCTCATCCGGCCGGCTGATCCAGGACTGGGCAGCCTTCCCGTGAGGCTCCACCGCTGTGGCGCCTGCTGAAGGGGATGCCGCCAGGCTGCGTTTCCAGGCCCCGGCGGGCCGCGTCGAGGTCTGCGTCACGAGCCCCATGCTACCTTTTGCGGCTGGAAGACCCGGCAGCAGTAGGCTTGGTAGGTGGACCCGAACCCCAGCCCCCTCCCCGAGCCCGCCCCTTCGACTGTGGGGCGGATCGTCCTTGCCGCCACACCGATCGGGAACACCGGCGACGCCTCCGCCCGGCTCGTGGAACTGCTGGGCACGGCAGACATCGTCGCCGCCGAGGACACCCGGCGGCTCCACCGCCTGGTCCAGAGCCTGGGCGTTACCGTGGCCGGCCGCGTCATCAGCTACCACGAACACAACGAGGCCACCCGGACGGCCGAACTCCTTGACCACGTGCGTGCCGGCAGCACGCTCCTCATGGTGACCGACGCCGGCATGCCTGCGGTTTCGGATCCCGGTTTCCGGCTGGTTGAGGGCGCCATTGCGGCGGGGCTTACCGTCACCGCCGTCCCCGGCCCCTCAGCCGTGCTCACGGCACTGGCGCTGTCCGGCCTGCCGACGGACCGGTTCTGCTTCGAAGGGTTCCTTCCCCGCAAAGCCGGCGAAAGGGCCTCCCGCCTCGCCGATCTCGCGGGGGAGCGGCGCACCATGGTCTTCTTCGAAGCTCCGCACCGGTTGGAAGCCATGCTGCGGGCCCTGCGGGAGCGCTTCGGCCCGGACCGTCCCATCGCCGTCTGCCGGGAGCTGACCAAGACGTACGAGGAAGTCATCCGCGGCACTGTAGGCGAACTCCTCACTTGGGCTGAGGAGAATGAGGTGCGCGGCGAGATCGCCGTGGTGCTCGGCGGTGCGCCGGAACAGGCAGCCGGAACCCCGGAAGACCACGTCGCGGCAGTCAACGAGCTGGTGAACCAGGGCATCCGGTTGAAGGAGGCTGTAGCCGCCGTTGCCGATGACGCGCGCGTGAGCAAGCGGGAACTGTATTCGGCTGTGCTCGCCGCCCGGTAACCTCCGCAGGGGCCTTCCGATTCCTGTGCAGCTGCACAGCAAAGCTGCGATTCTGCAGTGCGCAACGGCGTAGACCCTGGCGGTGCCCCGCAGTAGTCTGGCTGTTAATCAGCCCCATGATCCCGGTCACTCCGAACCGCGGCGGCGGGCTGCCACAACCCTACTGACGAGGGAGTCATCGTGACTGTCACTGCACAGCCGGCCGTTACCGCCGAGCGCGAAACCCGGCTTTTGGCCTCCGTTCCCACCGGGCTGCTCATCGATGGTGAGTGGCGCGACGCCGCTTCGGGCAAGACGTTCGACGTCGAGGATCCCGCTACCGGGAAGGTGCTGCTGAGCATTGCCGACGCCGGCCCCGAGGACGGTGCGGCCGCCCTGGACGCCGCCGCCGTTGCCCAGGAATCCTGGGCGAAGGTGCCGCCCCGGGAACGCGGCGAAATCCTGCGCCGTGCCTTCGACATGGTGACCGAACGGGCAGAAGACTTCGCCCTCCTGATGACTTTGGAAATGGGCAAGCCGCTGGCCGAGGCCCGCGGTGAAGTGACCTACGGCGCCGAGTTCCTGCGCTGGTTCTCCGAAGAAGCAGTCCGCGCCTTTGGCCGCTATTCCGTCTCACCCGATGGCAAGTCCCGGCTCCTGGTGGCCAAGAAGCCGGTGGGTCCCTGCCTGCTGATCACACCGTGGAACTTCCCGCTGGCCATGGCCACCCGCAAGATCGCCCCGGCCGTCGCCGCGGGCTGCACCATGGTGTTGAAGTCTGCAAACCTGACGCCCCTGACGTCCCAGCTGTTCGCGGCCGTCATGCAGGAAGCCGGCCTCCCGGCCGGTGTCCTCAACGTCATCCCCACGTCCACGGCCGGGGCCACCACCGGGCCCCTGATCAAGGACTCCCGGCTGCGCAAGCTCTCCTTCACCGGCTCCACCGAAGTGGGACGCCGACTGCTGGCCGATGCGTCCGAAAATGTGCTGCGGACCTCCATGGAGCTCGGCGGCAACGCCCCGTTCCTGGTGTTCGAGGACGCCGACCTGGACGCCGCTGTCACCGGTGCCATGGCAGCCAAGCTGCGGAACATGGGCGAGGCCTGCACGGCGGCCAACCGCTTCATCGTCCACGAGTCCGTGGCCGGCGAATTCGCCGAGAAGTTCGCCGCGAAGATGAAGGAAATGACCACCGCCCGCGGAACCGAACCCGAATCCAAGGTAGGCCCGCTGATCGACGCCAAGAGCCGTGACAAGGTCCACGAACTGGTGTCCGATGCCCTCGCCTCCGGCGCCAAGGCAGTCCTGGGCGGTGCACCGGTGGAGGGGCCGGGCTACTTCTACCAGCCCACCATCCTGTCCGGTGTTTCCGAGGGGAGCCGTATCCTTTCCGAGGAAATCTTTGGCCCTGTTGCCCCGATCATCACCTTCAGCAGCGAAGACGAGGCAGTGCGGCTGGCGAACAACACCGAATACGGCCTGGTGGCCTACGTGTTCACCAAGGACATCAACCGCGGCATCCGGATGGGTGAAAAGCTTGAAACGGGCATGCTCGGCCTGAACGCCGGTGTCATCTCCAACGCGGCCGCACCCTTCGGCGGCGTCAAGCAGTCGGGCCTGGGACGTGAAGGCGGCCTGGAAGGCATCGAGGAATACCTCTACACCCAGTACATCGGCATCGCCGACCCCTACGCCGGCTAGCACCCGGCCCGCCCGCAACCGCAGGCCAACCGCAAAGTGCCGCCCGGAGTTTTCCCGGGCGGCACTTTCGTGTCACCGTCCGCCTGCCCCGCGGCCGCCGTCGTGCCTGTCCAGGTTCGCCGGCCCTCCCGTGGCCACGGGCCGGACCGAAGCGCCGGTGGCGGCAGAAGTGCCGCGCCCGGACCGGAAACGCCCCGCCGCGTGCCCGGCAGCGCGCAGGGCCCTGCCGGCCGCGCGGAACGGCCAACGGAGCAGCAGGCCCAGCCGCCGGGTGACCGACGCGGGAAGCCACGTCGCGGCCAGGCGCCTGGGCAGTGTGGCATTGGCCCGCAGTGATGCTTCCACAGCGGCAACCCCGCCGGCGACGTCCGCACCTGCCGTACGGACGCGGACGCTGGTCCCTTGGGAACTGCCGGCGCTCTGGGCGCCGCCGCCGGGTCGGCCGTACCGGTAGTGCTCGAACGCGGAGGTGAGTGAGGCAACTGCGTCGTGCGCGTCCTTGTCCATGCCGCCCGGCTCGCCCAGCAGCTTTTCCCTGAATCGTGCGGAATAGGCCCTGGGCGTTTCGCTGTCGGCGGCGGGTAGGCCGTAATCGGTGCCAAGGTCCCTGAACTCATCCCACGCCTGTGGGACAGCCTGTTCGGGGCGCTTTGGCCGCAGCCTGCGGGACCGGGTGCCCGCGCGAACCAGGTGCGGGGCGGCCGCCAGAAGCACCAGTGCCGCAACTCCGGCCGCGCCAATGAGCCAGGGCATCAATTCGGGGCCGCCGCCGGTACTGTTGCCGGCGCCCGGAGCAGCCTGGGCTGTGGCGCTGGGCGTTGGCGTTGGCACCAGGGCGCTATCGGGGACGAGCCCGTCGTTGTTGCCCAGGGAGTCCGGGACCGATGGGGCTGACGCTTCAGTGGCGTAATCCGGGACCACTCCCCGGGACGGCGTCGGTTCGAAGGGCACCCATCCCAGGCCCTGGAAGTACAGTTCCGGCCAGGCGTGGGCGTCGCGGGCGTCTGCCTCGTATTCCGGGAGGGCACCCTGGCCGGCCACCGTTACCGTGGCCCCGGTCAACCTTCCGGGGGCATACCCCACCGCGATCCGGCTGGGAATTCCTTCAAGCCTGGCCATCACCGCCATCGCCGAGGCGTAGTGGATGCAGTAGCCGCTCTTTTGCTGCAGGAAGTCCGCCAGGACGGAGAGGCCGTTGCCGTCGTACCCGCCCTGCACCGGCGCCTGCAGAGAGTAGGTGAACTCGGACGAGCGGAGGTACTTCTGGATGGACATGGCCTTTTGGAAGGGTGTTCCCGCCGTGCCGGCGACCGCTTGTGCCGTGGTTTTGACGATGTCCGGGACGTTGCCCGGGATCCGGGAGAAGATATCCGGGATGCCGCGGGCCGGCCCTGTGGACTGCGCCAGGAGCGCCGACGAGAGCCTGGGCACTGCCGAGGTCACCAGGTATTCCTGCCGCCGGGTGGTGGTGTCGGTGCCCTTGATGCTCAGGGTGGCGGGATCCCAGGTCCATTGGCCGCCCAGGCCGCGCACGGTTTCGGGCGCGTAGGGGACCGGCAGGTAGGGGCTGGTGAAGGACCCGGCGTCGACGGCAGTGACCAGCCGTACCTGCTCGTCGGCCAGGACTGCGTAACCGGGGTCGATCCTGCCATCAAGGGGTACCCGGGATGCGGTGCGGTCGTCCGGTCCCCACGAATCGCCGTCGAAGTTGTCCACTGTGACGGACCTCAGGTAGAGGGGATTGGGCGAGTTCGTGGCATAGGTGATCCTGCCGCTGCCATCGGGGGCGCGGAGGCTGTTGCCCAGCGTGATCATCGGATTGAGGCCGGTGGCAGAACTCCACGGGTTGAGCCTCGACCCCTGGGGGAAAGTGCCGCTGTCGAAGCCGGGAATGGCCACGGGCAGCACCAGTGCGGCTGCCAGTGCCACGGCGCCGGTCAGTACGGCGCGCCGCACCAGGCCGGGGCTGCGCGCGGAACCGCCCTGCAACCTGCCGTCCGGGGCGAACCACTGGCTGCAGCCCAGGATGAGCAGGTATCCCGCTGCCGTGGCAGCAAAACTCCATACCCCTATGCTTTGGGGTTTGATCATCGCCGGCACCACCAGTAAGGCCAACAACCCGGTGCCTGAGGCGGCCGGCATGCCCAGTGGGACCGCAAGCGCGTCGACCAGGATGACTGCCAGGCCCAGCACGGCACAGACCACCATGACGATCCCGGCGTTGGGCGCCACCGGCGCGGTCTCCGACAGCACCGTCTCGCTGGCCCGCCGGACCAGCCGGTCCAGCTCGGGAAGGGTGGCGCCGGTGGGGACCACCCAGAGGAAACTGGAACTGCGGAAGAACGTCAGCGTCAGGACAGCGGCCAGTACCACGAATCCACCCGCGGTGACCAGCAGGGGCTGGGCGCGGAGGGAACGCAGCGCGGCCAGGGTGAGCGCCACCGCCAGCACGGTGGTCATCGCCGGCCAGAACCAGTTCCAGCCGCGGAGTACGCCGTTCAGGGACAGGGCCGCGCCGCAGACAGCCACTGCGATGGCCGCCGCCATGGCCCAGGGATAAACGCCCGGCCGTGTCCGGCCGGCGGGTGGATCGGGCTGCGCCTGCTGCCCGGCGCCTCTTGCCCGCGCCGGTGCCATGGTCATCGTGCCACCCCCGCTCCGCGCCCTGCCTCCGGTGCCGGACGCGTCGGCAGGGCAAGGTCCTGGTCGAACCCGCCCCACACAGCAGCCAGCTGCGCCTTTGGCGCCACGGCCACTGCCCGCCACCCGGTCTGCCGAAGCACCTCGAGGACTTCCTGGTATTCCGCGGGCCGTTCCACTGCCACCAAAGCCATGGCGTTGGTGGCGGAGGCGGCAGCAGGCGCCAGCGCTGCGGCCTCCTGTGCAGTGATGCGTCCCAGCACTGCGATCAGGGGTCCCCGCATCCGGTGTGCGGAGATCTTGTCCATCAGGTGGTCATCGAATGCCGGGGGCTCCTGCTCATTGCCTGCCGATGTCCGGGTCCCTGTTGCCACCTCCGCCTGCGGGTTCCGGCCCGTCATGTCCCGAAGGACGCCGTCCCGCCGCGGGCGGGTTGTTCCGGACAGGTGGATTGCGGCCAGGCTTTCGGCAATGGACTGCAGACCTGAGGTCCCGCTGAATTCTTCCGCTCCCGGGTCAGGGGAAGACGGCGAGTGGAGGAATGCCGGGTTTCCGCCGGTGTCCAGCAGCCGCAGGCTGTAGTTTCGCTCCGCGAGGTGTGCACTGATGGACATGGCGGCAACGACTGCCCACTCGAACGTCCCGCTGGTGGCCAGCGCATGCCCGTCCTGGCCGGGAAGGCCAGGCATTGCCGTTCCGGGACCCCCGGCAAACGCGCCGGAACGGTGGTCAAGGATGATGGTGGCCTCCGGAGTGGTGACCGATTCCTCCTGCCGGACCATCAGGGCCCCGTGCCTGGCGGTAGCGGCCCAATGGACCCTCCGCATCGGGTCGCCGTGCCGGTACTCACGGGTCATGACATCGTCATCGCTGGGGTTTGCCCGGACACGGGTGGCGGTGACTCCATCGTTGCCGCGCGCACCGGCCAGCAGCGTGGCAGGAAGGGCGACGGCGGCAGGCGTCACGGTGAGGACGTCGCCGTCGTCGATCGCCTGGCGGTGCAGCGCGAGTCCGAAGGGATCGGTGAACTCGGCGGTGACCGGCCCGATTCGAAACTGGCCGCGGTGCCGTGAGGTGAGGTGGTACTCATAGCGGCTGGTGCCGCCGGTGGCGGAACGGGACGGGAACCGGAAAGCCGGTGCGTGGCCGAACTGTGTCGGCAGCCGCTCCTCCATGGCGACTCGGCCGCTGCCCGGGCCGGACCGGGCGACGGCAAGGTGGACTGCCGCCGGGGCCGAGGTCTCCACCGGGGAAGGATTGAACTCGCGGTAGACCCGGAACCGGGGTTTGACCAGCCGGACGCCGGCAAGGCAGACGAGTGGAAGCACCAGCAGGAGTAACGCCAGCGTCAGGAGGTCCCGGCGCCCCATGACCTGAGCCGCGGCGAGCGTGAAGGCTCCGGCGGCGAGCATGCCCCACCCGCGCCTGGTGAACAGGTGCCGCGGAAGCTTGTCCAGCAGGGCCATGCTGGTTTCCTAGCGGTTCCTGCTGCCGGCGGCAGCATCCCTGCCCGGTTGGCCGGGCTGCTCTTGCGGAACGGGCAGCCGGGACAGGATGCCCCGCAGGACACTGTGCGGCGTCTCGCCTGCGCCCGCGGCCTTCCGGTCAAGGATGATGCGGTGTGCCAGGACGGCTTCGGCCACGTCCCTCACGTCGTCCGGCAGAACGAAGTCGCGTCCGTCCAGCGCGGCCGTGGCCTTGGCGGCACGCAGCAGTTGCAGCAGGGAACGGGGGCTGGCGCCCAGCCGCAGCAGCGGGCTTTCCCTGGTGGCCCTGCCCAATGACACCGTGTATTCCTTCAGCGATTCGGAAACGAAGACCTGCTGGACGGCAGCGGTCATGCCTGCAACATCCGACGCGGTGACCACGGGGGAGACGTGGGCCAGCGGCGAGACTGCCTGGTGGGTTTCCAGCATCTCGATCTCCGCGTCCTTGTCCGGATACCCCATGGAAATGCGGGCCATGAACCGGTCCCGCTGGGCTTCCGGCAGGGGATATGTCCCCTCCATCTCGATGGGGTTCTGGGTGGCAACCACCATGAACGGCTCATCGAGCTTGTAGGTGTTGCCGTCCACCGTGACCTGGTGCTCCTCCATGCACTCAAGGAGGGCCGACTGTGTCTTGGCGGAGGCGCGGTTGATTTCGTCGCCGATGACGATGTTTGCGAACACCGCGCCCGGCCGGAATTCAAAGAGCCTCGAGGCTTGGTTGTAGATGGACACCCCGGTGACGTCCGAGGGCAGCAGGTCGGGCGTGAACTGGATGCGGCTGACGGTGCAGTCGATGGTCCGGGCGAGGGTCTTTGCCAGCAGCGTTTTGCCGACGCCGGGCACATCCTCCACCAGCAGGTGGCCCTGCGCGAGGAGCACGGTAAGCGCCAGCTTGGCGGCCTCGGACTTGCCGTCAATGACCGTGTTGACGGTGGTCAGGATGCGCTGCGCCGCCTCGTGGAAGGACTCCGGGTCCGTGGCCGGCGGCCGGTGCCCGTTCAGGTGGCTGACGGAATCAGGCACGCCGGCCAGGTTGAGGTTCGCTGCGCTTCCACTGGTGGCGGTGCGTCGGTGCGGTTCCATCGGCAACCTTTCAGCCCGGGTTTCACCTGGACGGGACAGCAAGCCTGCCTTCGCCCCTCGGTGGGCGTACGCGTGTGTTCGTTCCAGACTACTAACACAACTGCCGCGGCTGACAGAGAGTTCCGGCAAATATGGGGGTGTCCGCCGCGGCTAGGCTGGATGGATGTGCAAATCGTCGATTCCTGCCGCCTACCGGCTGCCCGCCACGGACGGAACTCCGGCCACGGAAGCCGGGCGCCGCAAGGACTTCCCGCCGGCGCCGGAGCCACTGCCCGTGCCGGTCATGGACAACCACACCCACCTGGACTTTCCGGAAGGAAAGGCGCCTGTGGGGATCAAGGCTGCGCTCGATGCGGCAGCGGCTGTGGGGGTCCAGGGTGCCGTGCAGGTGGGCTGCGACCTGGAGTCCTCGCGGTTCACCGTGGAAGCAGTGGACCAGGACGTCCGGCTCCTGGGGGCTGTAGCCCTGCATCCCAACGACGCTCCGCGTTACGCCGCCGACGTGGGGCTGGAAGACGCCCTCGCCGAAATCGAACGCCTGGCCGCGCATCCGCGGATCCGTGCCATCGGCGAAACGGGACTGGACTTCTACCGCACCGAGGGGGAGGGGCTTCGGCACCAGGAATACTCGTTCCGGCGCCACATAGACATCGCCAAACGTCTCGACCTCACCCTGCAGATCCATGACCGTGACGCGCACAGCGACGTGGTGCGGGTGCTGCAGGAAGAGGGAGCCCCGGAACGGGTAGTGTTCCACTGCTTCTCCGGTGACGAGGAACTGGCCAGGACCTGCAACGAGCAGGGGTGGTGGATGTCCTTTGCGGGCACGCTGACATTCAAGAACGCGGCGAATCTCCGTGCCGCGCTTGCCGTGGCAGACCGGCAACTCATCATGGTGGAAACCGACGCCCCGTTCCTGACCCCGCACCCGCACAGGGGGCGCCCTAACGCCAGCTACATGGTCCCGTACACGGTACGCGCCATGGCAGAATTGACAGGCTCCGATCTGGCTGGCCTCTGCACCGCAATCAGCGAAAATACCGTGAGCGCATACGGATCCTGGGCCTGACGGGCGCGCCGGATCCGTCTTCCGGCCGCATACCTGGTATGCACAAATGTTGGCCCCTTTATAACGCTACGGTTACAGTGGGTAACTATTAGCCGGGGTCGGGGAAGGCCAACGGGTAATTTCACTCCTTTCGCAGCCGGACGGGCCTGTCCAAAAACCGGCCACACCGCTGCCTGGAGTGTGGCCGCGCATCGGTGCCCGGACTGTCCTTCGCAGGCTTGTTCCGGGCATTTTTCTGCGCGTTTCCCCGTGCCCGGATGGACCTAGAGTTACGGGCAATCGTGATCAAGTTCTTCACATCGGACGGCAAGTTCAGCTATATCAAGGTTGGTGCCCAGCTGCTGGTGCTTTGCGGCCTGGTCGCAGGCCTCGTAGCCTTCGTGGGCAATAACAAAACAGTTACGCTCAACGTGGACGGCAAAGCGTCGTCCGTGCAGTCCTTTGGCGGAACAGTGGCACAGGTGGTCAAGAGCGCCAACCTGGACCTGAAGCCCGGCGACCGGGTGTCGCCTTCCCTCGACGCGACCGTCCAGAACGGAACCGTCATCAACATCAACCAGGCCAAAGAGGTCAAGGTCAGCCTTGACGGGGCCGAGAAGACCGTGAACACCACGGCCCAGGACGTTGAAGACCTGGTGACTGAGCTCGGCGTGGCCAGTGCCTCGTCCGTCTCGGCGCCCAAGGATGCCACCCTCTCGCTGGCCGGCTCCTACGTCTCCATCTCCACACCCAAGACCGTCAGCATCGTGGCCGACGGCAAGGTGAACACCGCCACCACCACCGCGCCCACCGTCGGCAAGGTCCTGGAGGACTCGGGCGTTAGCCTCGGCGCCAATGACCGGACCTCCCAGCCGGCCAACGCCAACGTGGTGAACAACATGGTCATCAAGGTCTCCCGTGTAGACACCAGCCGGACCGCCGTCACCAGCGAAGACGTGCCCTTCGAAACGGTTACCGCCGAAAGCGCAGACATGCTCAAGGGCGAAAAGGAAGTGACGCAGGCCGGCGCCGCCGGAAAGCTTGAGCGCACCTTCAAGCTGGTGCTCGTGGACGGACGCGAAGCTTCCCGCACGCTGGTATCCGAGAACGTGGCGGTCCAGCCGGTCACCGAGAAGGTCACCGTTGGCACCAAGGCCAAACCCGCACCCCAGGCCGCTCCGGCCCCCGCCGCTGCAGGCGCCAACTCCGGCGCCGCGGCACCGGCGATGATGAACGAGGCCATGTGGGACAAGATCGCCCAGTGCGAGTCCACCGGGAACTGGAGCATCAATAGCGGCAACGGCTACTACGGTGGCCTGCAGTTCGATATCCAGACCTGGATCGGCGCCGGCGGCGGTGCCTACGCTCCCAACGCCAGCCTGGCCACCAAGGCACAGCAGATCGACATCGCCAACCGCGTTTACGCGCAGCGCGGCCTGTCGCCATGGGGCTGTGGCTGGGCGGCCAGCCGCTGATCCACTGATCAACAGGTAAGCAGAAGCAGCGGCCGGGCCCGGGTACTCCGGGGCCGGCCACTGCCGTTAACCGGGCAAAGCCAAGATGCCGCGCGGGATAGGATACCCAGGTGACTGAACCGACTCCCGCCGTGCCCGCACCATTGTTCGGGGCCTCCGACATCCGCCGGCTGGCAGAGGAGATCGGGGTCAGGCCCACCAAGACGCTGGGCCAGAACTTTGTGATCGACGGCAACACCATCCGCCGGATAGTCGCCGCAGCAGGCGTTGGGCCGGATGAAACGGTCCTTGAGGTGGGACCGGGGCTGGGGTCGCTCACGCTTGGACTGCTGGACGCGGCAGCGGCCGTTGTCGCCGTCGAAATAGATCCTGTCCTTGCCGCAAAGCTCCCCGAAACCGTGAAGGAATGGCGGCCCCAAGCCGCCAATGCCTTCCATCTGGTGCAGGCCGACGCCATGAAGGTCACCGAACTGCCGGTGGAACCAACAGCACTCGTGGCCAACCTGCCGTACAACGTTGCCGTTCCCGTGGTGCTGCACCTCCTGCAGCATTTCCCCAGCCTGCGGCACGGCCTGGTGATGGTGCAGGACGAGGTGGCCGACCGGCTGGCAGCCGGCCCCGGCTCCAAGACCTACGGAGTTCCCTCGGTCAAGGCCGCCTGGTACAGCCAGATGCGCAAAGCGGGCGTGATCGGCATGAACGTGTTCTGGCCGGCACCGAAGATCCATTCCGGGCTGGTGGCCTTCACACGCCGCGAGCCGCCGGTCACCACCGCCACGCGCGAACAGGTGTTTGCCGTGGTGGATGCCGCATTCGCGCAGCGCCGCAAGACCCTCCGGGCCGCCCTCGCCGGCTGGGCCGGGGGAGCGCCGGAAGCGGAGCGCTGCCTGCTCGCCGCCGGCGTGGATCCCACGGCACGCGGCGAGGTCATTGACATTGCCGCGTTCGCCAGGATTGCCGAAGCCAGGGAAAACCGGCCGTGAGCGCGGGACTTGAGAGGGCAGGCAGGGGGCGGTTCGCCGCCAGGACCGTGCGGGTCAAGGCGCCCGGCAAGGTCAACGTTTCCCTGGCGGTAGGTCCGCTCCGGGCGGACGGGTACCACTCGGTGGCCAGCGTCTACCTCGCAGTGTCCCTTTATGAGGAAGTGGCGGCCACCAGCACCGCCGCGCCCGGGATCACCATCAGCCTCAGCCCCGAAAGCACCCTGGACCTCGACGCCGTCGACATCCCCCTGGACAGCAACAACCTGGCCTACAAGGCCGCCGCCATCATGGCCGACGTGTCCGAACACGCCACCGGCGTGCACCTGGAGATCACCAAGCGGGTGCCCGTTGCCGGCGGCATGGGGGGCGGATCCGCCGACGCCGCCGCCACGCTCCTGGCCTGCGATGCGCTCTGGAACAGCGGCCTGTCGCGCGAGGAACTGGCACACCTTGCAGCGGAACTGGGCGCCGACGTTCCCTTCTCGCTCCTGGGTGGAACCGCCGTCGGCCTCGGCCTGGGCGACGAACTGTCCCCGGCCCTGGCCAAAGCGCAGACCCACTGGGTGCTGGTGGTGGCCGACTACGGCCTCTCCACCCCCGAGGTGTACCGCACGCTGGACCGGCTGCGCGATGCCGAAGGGATCGACGCCGGCGAACCCACCAGCGTGGACCCGCAGATCCTGGCGGCGCTTCGGGGCGGCCACGCCGAATCCCTGAGCCGCGTGCTGGTCAACGACCTGCAAAGGGCGTCCATTGAACTGGCGCCTGCGCTGCGCGATACGCTGGGGATGGGTGAATCCCATGGCGCCATCGCGGGCATGGTCTCCGGATCCGGCCCCACCGTGGCGCTCCTGGCAGACGACTCCGTTGCCGCCGAGGCACTGGCTGAGGACCTGCGGCGCCGCGGCCTGACTGCAATCCCCGTCCACGGTCCGGTCCCGGGCGCGCGCATCATCTCCGACACCCACCTTTAACACTTCCAGTCCGGCAGCAGAAAGCAGTTCCCCTTGGCACACCTTCTTGGCGGCGAAAACCTCACGGTTTCCTACGCAACCCGTACCGTCCTGGACGGCATCACCCTGGGGCTGGAGGAAGGCGACCGGATCGGCATGGTGGGCCGCAACGGCGACGGCAAGTCCACCCTGATGCGGCTCCTGGCCCTGCGCTCCACCCCTGACTCCGGCCGGGTCACCAAGCGCGGCGACGTCAACGTGGGCTACCTGGACCAAAGCGACGTGCTCGACGGCGACCTGACGGTGGGTGCCGCGATTGTGGGGGACCAAGCGGACTACGAATGGGCACGCAACCCCCGGATCCGGGAGATCATGGGTGGCCTGGTGTCCGACGTCGACTGGCATGCGAACGTCCACGCCCTCTCGGGTGGGCAGAAGCGGCGGGTGGCGCTGGCCAAACTGCTCATCGAGGACCACGACGTCATCATGCTGGACGAGCCCACCAACCACCTCGACGTCGAGGGGGTTGCCTGGCTGGCCCGGCACCTGAAGACACGGTGGAGGGCCAACCAGGGCGCCTTCCTGGTGGTCACGCACGACCGCTGGTTCCTCGACGAAGTCTGCACCAAGACGTGGGAAGTCCATGACGGGATCGTGGACCCGTTCGAGGGCGGCTACGCCGCGTATGTCCTGGCCCGCGCGGAGCGTGACCGGATGGCGTCCGTGGTGGAAGGCAAGCGCCAGCAGCTGGTCAAGAAGGAGCTTGCCTGGCTCCGCCGCGGTGCCCCGGCCCGCACCGCCAAACCCAAGTTCCGGATCGAGGCGGCCAACGCCCTGATCGCCGACGTTCCCGCGCCGCGCGATTCCATGGCGCTGAACAAGATGGCCACTGCGCGCCAGGGCAAGGATGTCCTGGACCTGGAAAATGTCTCGCTGAACTTCCGGGGCGGCGATGCCGGCCGGAAGCTTTTCGACAACATCACCCTCCGCCTGGCCCCGGGGGAGCGGTTGGGCCTGGTGGGCGTCAACGGTGCCGGCAAGACCACCCTCCTGAAGCTGCTCAACGGCGAGATCACGCCTGACGCCGGCAAGGTGAAGAGGGGAAAGACGGTAGTCACCGCGGTCCTCACCCAGGAAGTCAAGGAGCTCGACGACGTCGCGGACCTGCGCGTCATCGAAGTCATCGAGCGGGAAAAGCGTTCTTTCAACGTCGGCGGCAAGGAATTCAGCGCAGGCCAGCTCGTGGAGCAGCTCGGCTTCACCAACGAGAAGCAGTGGACGCCAGTCAGGGACTTGTCCGGCGGTGAGCGGCGCCGCCTGCAGCTGCTCCGGCTGCTGGTGGGCGAACCCAACGTGCTGATGCTCGATGAGCCCACCAACGACCTCGACACCGACACCCTTGCCGCCGTCGAGGATGTGCTGGACGGCTGGCCCGGAACCCTGGTGGTGGTCAGCCATGACCGCTATCTGCTCGAACGCGTCACCGACCACCAGATGGCACTGCTGGGCGACGGCAAGCTCCGCGGCCTGCCCGGCGGCGTGGACCAGTACCTTGAGTTGCGTGAAGCTGCCCTGGCCGGCTCCACCGTGACCGGTGGCGGAAACCCCGTCACCAGCGCCGGCCAGGCCCAGCAGGCTGGCACGGCCTCCGGCCCTTCGGAAGCCGAAAAGCGCGAGGCCCGCAAGGCCCTCAACAGGATCGAGCGCCAGCTCAAAAAGCTCGACCAGCAGGAAAAGAAACTCCACGACGACATGGTCAAGAGCACGGAGAAGTCCGACTTCGACGCCCTCGCCAAACAGAACAGCGACCTGAAAGACCTGGCCGAGGAAAAGGACGCCCTGGAAATGGAGTGGCTGGAGTCCTCAGAACTCCTGGGCGACTGACAAAGGCGACGCCGGCACATGGGAGTGGGGCGGCTGTCCGGCAGCGTGCGTCAAAGCGACGAAGGAGCAGCACGCAGAGGACAGGTGCCCCGCGCCCGAAGGCGACCACGGCTAAGGTTCAGACTGCAGCTCAGGGTCTTTCTTGAGGCCGGTCAGGCCGTTCCAGGCGAGGTTGACCAGATGCGCTGCGACGGTGTTCTTGTCCGGCTGGCGGCTGTCCTGCCACCATTGGCCGGTCATTGCCACCATACCGACGAGCATTTGCGCGTACATGGCGCCGTCCTCGCCGCTAAGCCCGCGGCGCGAGAATTCGTCGGAGAGGATGTGTTCCACGCGGGCAGTGACGTGGGAGAGCAGGGTGGAGAAGGCACCTTCGGGCTGGGACGGGGGAGCGTCGCGCATGAGGATCCGGAAGCCTTCGGTGCGTTCCTCGATGTAGGTGAGCAGCGCGAGTGCGGCGCGTTCGACCAGGACGCGGGGCTTGGCTTCCTCGGTGAGGGCCGCGTTGATCGCGTCCAGGAGAATATGGAACTCGCGGTCCACCACTTCGGTGTACAGCCCTTCCTTGGAACCGAAGTGCTCGTAGATGACTGGTTTGGACACGCCTGCGCAGGCGGCGATTTCCTCGATGGTGGTGCCGTCCAGCCCGCGGACGGCGAAAAGGCCGCGGCCGACGTCGATCAGCTGGGTCCGGCGCTGCAGGCCAGTCATCCGCGTCCGCGGAAGGTTGTTGCTCACCGTCCCATCATGCCCCACCGCCGCCGGGCGGATTCGGCCGGACCGGCAGGGTGGAAGGCGCCGTGTCGCGCGGCGCCCTGAACCCATGGCAAAATAGGGACTTGTGCCCGGGCCTTGAGTCTTTTGGCACGGTCCGCTCTGGTGTAACGGCAGCACCCCGGCCTTTGGAGCCGTGGAGTATAGGTTCGAATCCTATGGGCGGAACTGCTGCGCAAGGAGCGATCATGAGGATGGCACCCGGTGTCCGGCGGCCAGGGCCGCTGGAGCACGCAAAGCGCCAGCACAACCAAGCAAGGAGAGCCCGAACGTGATCCCCGAGAATGCCGGTCCGGCCGCTGTAATCGTTCTGGCAGCAGGTGCCGGCACCCGGATGAAATCGCGTACTCCGAAGATCCTGCACGAGATCGGCGGCCTCTCCATGGTGGGCCACGCCCTCCGTGCTGCCCGCAGCATCAATCCACAGCGGCTTGCCATCGTGGTGCGCCACGAACGCGACCTGGTGGAGGGCCACGTGGCCGCGCTCGACCCGCAGGCCCTCATCGTGGACCAGGACGACGTCCCGGGCACCGGCCGTGCCGTTGAAGCCGCACTCGAGGCGCTGGACGCCGGGCAGGCCCTGGCGGGAACCGTCGTGGTCACGTATGGCGACGTGCCCCTGCTTTCCGGGGAACTGCTGACCGAGCTCGTCGCCACCCACGAGTTCGAAGGCAATGCCGTCACGGTTCTCACGGCAGTCCTCGACGACGCCACCGGCTACGGCCGCATCCTCCGCGGCGAGGATGGTTCCGTCACCGGCATCCGCGAACACAAGGATTCCTCCGAGGCCGAAAAACTGATCCGCGAAGTCAACTCCGGCATCTACGCCTTCGATGCCGCTGTGCTCCGCGACGCGCTGGGCAAGGTCACCACCGACAACGCACAGGGCGAGAAATACCTCACCGACGTGCTGGGACTGGCCCGGGAGGCAGGCGGCCGCGTCGCCGCCGTCGTCACGGCCGACCGCTGGCAGGTGGAGGGCGCGAATGACCGCGTCCAGCTCGCCGCCCTCGGTGCCGAACTGAACCGCCGCACCGTGGAAGCCTGGATGCGGGCCGGCGTCACCGTGGTCGACCCGGCCACCACCTGGATCGACTCCTCCGTCACCCTCGACGAGGACGTCCGCCTCCTGCCCAACACCCAGCTGCACGGCGCCACTACCGTGGCGAGGGACGCCGTCGTGGGCCCCGACACCACCCTGACCGACGTCACCGTAGGCGAGGGCGCCACCGTAGCCCGCACCCACGGTTCCGGCTCTGTGATCGGCCCGCGCGCCGCCGTCGGCCCCTTCACCTACCTCCGCCCCGGCACCGTGCTGGGCGAGAAGGGCAAGATCGGCGCGTTCTACGAAACCAAGAACGTCACCATCGGGCGCGGCTCCAAGCTGTCCCACCTGGGCTACGCGGGCGACGCCGAAATCGGCGAGGACACCAACATTGGCTGCGGCAACATCACAGCCAATTACGACGGCGAGAAGAAGCACCGCACGGTGATCGGCTCCGGCGTCCGTACAGGCTCCAACACCGTCTTTGTTGCCCCGGTCACCGTGGGGGACGGCGCCTACAGCGGCGCCGGCGCGGTGATCCGCAAAGACGTTCCGGCCGGAGCGCTTGCGCTGAGCGTCGCTGCCCAGCGCAACGCCGAAGGCTGGGTTCCCGCGCACCGCCCGGGAACCCGCTCCGCCGAACTGGCCCAAGCGGCCACCAATGATTCCTCAAGTACCCCGGCATCTACAGAAGAGGGCAAGTAACAATGAGCGAAATTACGGCGCACGGCGAAAAGAAGCTGGTGCTCGCAACAGGGCGGGCCCATCCGGAGCTGGCCCGGGAAATCGCCAAGGAACTGGGCACTGAGCTCCTTCCCGTTGACGCCTACGACTTCGCCAACGGCGAGATCTACGTCCGTGCGGGGGAGAGCGTGCGCGGCACCGACGCCTTCGTGATCCAGGCGCACCCCGCGCCGCTGAACAACCACCTCATGGAACAGCTGATCATGATCGATTCGCTGAAGCGGGCCTCCGCCAAGCGCATCACCGTGGTGTCGCCGTTCTACCCCTACGCCCGCCAGGACAAGAAGGGCCGGGGCCGCGAGCCCATCTCCGCCCGCCTGGTGGCAGATCTCTACAAGACCGCAGGCGCGGACCGCATCATGAGCGTGGACCTGCACACCTCGCAGATCCAGGGTTTCTTCGACGGCCCCGTCGACCACCTGATGGCCATCCCGCTGCTAGCCGACTACATCCGCACCCGCGTTGAGGCGGACAACATCACCGTTGTCTCCCCGGACACCGGACGCGTGCGCGTGGCCGAACAGTGGGCAGAACGCCTGGGCGGGGCGCCGCTGGCCTTCGTGCACAAGAGCCGCGACCTTACCGTCCCCAACCAGGCCGTCTCCAAGACCGTGGTGGGCCAGATCGAGGGGCGCACCTGCGTCCTGATCGATGACATGATCGACACCGGCGGAACCATCTCCGGCGCTGTCAATGTATTGAAGAACGCGGGCGCCAAGGACGTCATCATCGCGGCCACCCACGCCGTGTTCTCGGATCCGGCCGCACGCCGGCTTGCGGAGTCCGGCGCACGGGAAGTGGTGGTCACCAACACCCTCCCGCTTAACTCGTCCCAGCAGTTCCCGCAGCTGACGGTGCTCTCCATCGCACCGCTGATCGCCCGGGCCATCCGCGAAGTGTTCGACGACGGCTCGGTCACCAGCCTCTTCGACGGCAAGGCCTAAGAGATTCCATAGCAGTGCCGGTCCTGTTGGATTTAAGTTAACGCGCCCGGCACTGGTAGGCTCTTTCCGATACCTTGGCGAGGGAGGGCATAGCCTCCGTTATCGACTGGGTCTGCTGGTCCCTTCGTGGGGACTGCCTTCTTGAAGGGCCGCCTTCCGGCCGCCCGGCGTTGAAGGTCACACCAGACCTCCGCCCTTGCTGAACACCGTTTAGTCTTCAAGGAGATTCCATGTCTGAGCAGAAGCTCGCAGCAGAACTGCGCACCGAATTCGGCAAGGGCTACGCCCGCCGCGCCCGCATGAACCACCAGATCCCGGCCGTCATCTACGGCCACGGCGCAGAGCCCATCCACGTCACCCTGCCGGCAAAGGCCACCACCCTGGCCGTCCGCACCCCCAACGCCCTGCTGTCCCTGGACATCAACGGCGAGGGCCACCTGGCCCTGGTCAAGGACGTCCAGCGCGATCCGGTAAAGCAGATCATCGAGCACATCGACCTCCTGACCGTCCGCCAGGGCGAGAAGGTTACCGTTGACGTCCCCGTGCAGGTTGAGGGCGAGACCGCTCCCGGCACCGTTCACAACCTGGAACTGACGGTTGTGTCCCTCGAGGCCGAGGCAACCCACCTGCCCACCGCCATCGAGGTCAGCGTCGAAGGCCGCGCCGCCGGCGAGCACATCCACGCCTCCGACCTGGTCCTCCCGAAGGGCACCACCCTCCTGACCGACGCCGAAGCGCTCGTGGTGAACATCTCCGAGGCAGTCGTCATCGCCGAGGAAGAAGAAACCGAAGCTGCCCCCGAGGGCGAAGCAGGGGAAGCTCCCGCAGCCGAAGAAGCCGCAGCCGAGTAACCACTCCGCAGTTTCCAGCAGTGGCCGGACCCCCAGGGGCCCGGCCACTGCCATGTCAGGCCACCGCCGTATCAGCATGCCCTGTCCGCACGCTTTCCTTCCCGCCCAAGCCGCCCCCATAGGATTGACCCCATGACAGATACCTGGCTGATCGTTGGCCTCGGCAACCCCGGCGCGCAATACCAAGGCAACCGGCACAATGTGGGCCAGATGGTGCTCGACGAACTTGCCGGCCGCATTGGTGCCGGCTTCAAGACGCACAAGGCCCGCGCCCAGGTTCTGGAAGGCCGGCTGGGCATCGGCGGTCCCCGCGTGGTCCTGGCGAAGCCGATGAGCTACATGAATGTCTCCGGCGGCCCTGTCTCCGCCCTGGCCAACTTCTACGGCATTCCAGCCGACCACGTTGTGGCCGTCCATGACGAGATCGACATCCCCTTTAACACCGTCAAACTCAAGCTCGGCGGCGGGGAAGGGGGCCATAACGGCCTCCGGGACATCTCCAAGGCGCTGAGCACCAAGGACTACCTGCGGGTCCGCGTGGGAGTGGGAAGGCCGCCCGGCAGGATGGACACCGCCGACTACGTTTTGCGGGATTTCGGCACCACGGAACAGAAGGAACTGCCGTTCCTGCTGGATGACGCCGCCGACGCCGTGGAGTCCCTGCTCCGTGACGGGCTCACCGCCGCACAGCAAAAGTTCCACCCCGCAAAGTCCGGGTCACGCCAGCCGGAATCGTAAAAGTTCCCTTCGACCCTATTTCCTTGTCTGTGGCAGAGGGTACTCTTCTTCCTATGCGGGGGAGCAAAGGGGCTACATCCCGCTATTGCAGGATGTAGGGGATAAGTTCATGTCAATCGAGCCACTCAGCTGGGGACGTGGGTCAACACCTCAAGGTGACAGGCTGCCCACGCCACCCTCCGCGCCGCCGGAGAGCCAGCAATGGTCGGTGCCTGCACGCAGCGCCAACCTCGACGCCGTCCGCACGGCCCTCACCAGCGAGAATTCCCTCGGCGTTGTCATCACCGGTGCCAGGGGTGTGGGGAAGTCCTCCTTGGCCCGCGCGGCAGTGGCAGACCTCGGGCCGGATATCTGGTCGCTGCAACTGCGGAACGGTCCGTCGGGCTCCACCACCCCGTACGGCTGCCTCTCCTTCCTGCTGGCCCGGCTGCCGCAGGCCTACATGGGATCGCCCACCGCCATCCTGCGCGGCATCACATCCCTGATCCGCAGCGATGCCGCCGGCAGGCCGTGCATCATTACCCTGGACACCTCCGCCAGCATTGACGACATGAGTGCCGGGGTACTGCTGAACGTCCTGCTTACCGGTACCGCCAAGATCATTGCGGTGGCCGCCAACTCCAGCGACCTGCCCGCAGACTTCCACTGGCTGCTGACAGACCGGAAGCTGACCGAGGTGAGGCTCAGCAACCTCAACGAACTGCAGACCCGGCAAGTCCTGCTGTCACTGCTGGGACACCGCGTCGCTTCCTCCCTGGTCAGCACCTACCACCAAATGGTGGGCGGCAACCCCCTGCTGCTGAAGGCGCTGGTCACCGAGCAGCAGCTCTCCGGAAACCTGGTCCTGTCGGACTCAGTTTGGACCCTCCGGGACAAAGTGGTGCTCGACGGCGCTGCCAGCCTGGACGACATCGTCCGGTCCCGCTGGTCACGGGAAACCCCCCGAACCCGCGAAGTCATCGAGATGCTCTCCTGTGCCCGCAGGGTGGAGCTGTCCCGCCTCACCGCGATTTACGGTGCGGATGTCATTGCGGACATGGAGGACGGCGGGCTGCTGGAGATCGACGAGTCCGAAAACCGCTGGGTATCCCTGCGGGAGAAATACATCGGGGACGTGGTCAGGACCTGGCTCAGCATTTCCCGGCGCCGGGAGCTTCGAAGCGTGATGCTGGGCGGCGCGGAGCCGGATCCGGCATCCATGACGGTCGAAGAACTGATGTCCTTTGCCGCCTGGACCCATGAATGCGAGGCCGAGCTTAGCCCGGCGCTGGCGCTTGCGGCCGCCCAGGCCGCAGTCCAGCTGTTCGATCCCCGTTTTGCCTTGACCTATGCGGACATGCTGAGGAGGACCGACACGGGGTGGGCATCGGCGCAGCGCCAAAAGGCATCGGCGTACCTCCAGTTGGACATGCCCGTCCAGGCCCTTGCAGCCCTGGACGACATCTCGCAGCCTGAACTCGACGCCCTGGACCCCGAGGAGTACGCCCAGGTAGTAGCCGCCAAAGCGCGCGTCATGCTTTCGATCCCGGAACAGGCGGGCAAAGTGCCGGAACTCCTCGCCGCCGCCCGCGAACGCCTGCAACAGGCAGCCAAGGATTCTTCCTGGCCCGCGCCCGCCGTGATCGCAGCCAACCGGATCTCGCTGAGCGAATTCGAGTACCAGGCCCATGCCGGTGATTTTGCCGCCATGATTCCGGCACTCGAGCGGGCAGCCGACCCCGCTGCCAACCCCGACACGGGATTCCGGCTTCAGTCGGCCATCATCCTGATGACCGCCCTTGCTTTCACGGGCCGCGAGATGGACGCCTTGAGCCTCATGCGCCAACTCGGCGGCCAGCTCACCGATGCCTCGCACATTGTTGGTCTTCGTGAGCGCTACAGCAAGGAGGCATACTTCGTCCTGCTCCTGGCAGGCCAATGGCGGCGCTGCATCGACCTCCTCACTCCCTTCAGCGTGGGACAGCTCCACCGGCTTCCCTTCCGAAGCGCCGCAACTGAGCTGGCGGCCGGCGTGGCCTTTGCCTTCTCCGGCCGCGGCGAGGCTGCCCTGGAGCCGTTGATTTCCGCCACAGCCCAGCTGGAGTTGCAGCCGGTGCAGGCCGCGCTGCGCACCGGCTACGCGGCCACAGCCCTGGCTTATGCCCAGACCGGCAATGCGGGGTTTGCCCGTAAGTACCTCACCAAACTCCAGAAGACCTCCGGCAGGGCCGGCTTCGCCACGGAATGCATCATCGATTTCTGCGCGCTGGTGGCCGGGCGGTGGCTGGGAGACCCGGAGGCGGTGGCAGGCCTGAAGCAAGGAGCCCGGCGGAACCTGGAGGCGGGCCGGCCTACGGTTGCCGGCATCTACCTGCTGGCCGCAACCGTCAATGGCAGCGACGCGGACTTCCGGCTGCTGGAGGAGATTGCCGGCCAACGGCAGGGCCCGCTTGCCGACGTCTCACGGTTGATTGCCGTCGGAAGCAGGACGAAGGACGCCAAGGCACTCCTCTCCGGCGGCGAACTCGCTGCCACGCTCGAACTGGACGCCGTTGAGGCCCGGTGCATGGCACTGGCGGTGGATTTCGCGCGCCAGGACGGGGACGCGCTTTCGGCCAGGACAGCGCAGGCCCGGCTGGACATCCTGGCCGCCACTGTCGCCAATCTGCCCATCGTGCCCAGCAGCGGCAGCCCGCTGCTGACAAGCCGCGAACGGCAAATCGCCAGGATGGCCGGCCGGGGCGCTTCAAACCGTGACATCGCCATGGAAATGGGCGTGTCAGTGCGCACCGTGGAAGGCCACCTGTACCAGGTCTTCACCAAGCTTGGCGTGACTTCAAGGGGTGATCTGACTGGACTCGTCTAATGGCCACAAGCAGGCGGCCGCGCACCGGCTCCTGACCGGCCGGCGGGAGCCGGTGGAGCGCATCTGCGCTATCCTCCGGAACGGCACACATCAGGCCGTCTTCATCATGGCAGGCCCCGGCATAGGCAAGTCGGCCGTGACTGACGCCGTCACGGAACGCCTCGCCGGGACCACGAACATTGTGCGGATCCACGCCAGTTCGGCCCTGGCCGCCGTGCCGTTCGGGGTCCTCACCCCTTACACGGGCGAGCTGACGGCTGAAGAGTCCGTCTCGCCGGTCGCAGTGCTCCGTTCGATGTGGTCCTACTTCGAGAAACTGAAGGCCGGCAGCATGGGATCCGTCCTGATCGCGGTGGACGATGCGCACCACCTCGATGACGCATCTGCCGGCATCCTGGCCGAGGTGATTTCGGCAGGATGGGCCACCGTGGTGGCGGCGGCCAGGCCCCGGCCGGGACTGCCGCAGCCGCTCGACCAGCTCTGGTATGACGGCCTTGCCGAACGTGTCGACCTCCGCCCCCTCAACCGTGAACAAATCGAGGAGGTCCTGGCCCATGCCCTGGACGGGACCGTCCCTGGTGCCACGGTGGACGCCATGTGGAGCGCGACCGGCGGCAATCCCCGGATCCTCGATGCCCTGCTCCATGACTCCGCCGAAGCGGGGGTCCTGGTCAAACGCAACGGAATCTGGATGCTCCTGGGCTCCCTCCCCTGCGACGGGGCACGGCTGGCAGCGGTGGTCGCCAAAGACCACCTTCGGCGGCGGCCGGAGGAACAGGAAGCACTAAAGCTCATTGCCCTTGCCGGGCCCGTGGGCAGGAAAGTCATCGAGGACATCAGCGGGGCAGCAGTAGTCCGCTCCCTGCTGGACCAGCAGATGATCATTGAAGCACCCGGTATTCCGGCTGAGCTTTCCATTTGGAACGGGCTCTTCGCCGGCGCCATCAGGCATACCGTTTCGGTCTCCCGCAGCCTGCAGCTGCTGGAGAAGGTCAAGGCGCGCCAGGACCCCACCCTGCTGCAGGGGGAAGGCCGGTTGCGGTCCGTGGAGTGGGCCCTTGAGTGTGGGGTCCGGGTCAGCGACGACGAGATGCTGGCGGCGGCCAGGGACGCCCTGCTTCGGTTCCACAACCACAGCGCACGGACCATTGCGGCCCGGGTCCACAGGCCCCCGCTGGTTCCCCTGGCCCAGGCGGTCCAGGCACGTGCGCTGTACAACGAAGGGGCTTACGCGGAAGCCGCGGCACTGCTTGACGAATGCTGGCTTCCGCTGGCCGAAGACCCGCAGGGCCCGGCCGTTCTGTTGCTCCGGGTTTCGGCGCACCAGGCCATCGGCCATCCTCTGGCAGTGGTGGCGGAAGACGTCGAAAAGCGCGTCGCGGCTGCCGGCAGCAGCGTGAAGGACTGGCAGGAGGAACTCCTGCACCTGCTCCAGCTTGGAGCGGAAGTGGATTTCCAGGCGCTCAATGACCAGGTGGACAGGATCAGGAAGGGACCCCCGGCAGCCACCGGCGGAGAACCGCTCCGTGTGCTGGCTGAAGGCCTCCTGGCCCATGCCCTCGCCTCGGCCGGACGGCCCGTCCAAGGGCTGGAGGCCGCCCTGCTGGCAGCCTCGGAACTTCCGCCCCTTGAAGGCAGCCTGTTCTTCTTTCCCGAGTTCGTGCTGGGACGGCTCGTTTCCGACTACCTGGCCATGGGTGAATGGGAGTCCGCAGAGCGGGAGATTAACCACTACGCCGCCGGGCATGCCCCGGCCGCGGCCACCTTCAACGGGAGCCTGCAGGTGCTTCAGGGCTACTCGCTGCTGCGGCAGGGGAGGATGGAGCGCGCCTACCAGGTCCTGCTGCCCGCAGTGGAAGCGCTGAGGCTGAACGACCCGCTGCAGCTGTACCGCTTTGGCACAGCCCTGGGGTTTTATGCTGCGGCCCGGCTCGGCGATGCTGAACAGGCCAAACGCCTGGAACAGGACCACAAGGACGCTGCTGCCGGCTGGCCCGCCCATGACCTTTTGGCGGCAGCCTACGTGGCGGCGGCGGGTGAATACCTTGCCCGTGACGGAAAAGGCCTGGCCGCCCTGCAGACGTTGATGACCACCACGGAAGCCTCCGCGCGCACTGGAAACCTCCTTGAGATCCTGGCCATGTGTTGGGACCTCGGGGATCCCTCAGTGGTCCCCATGGTGCAGGCAGCGGCGCGCGGCGTGGAGGGCCGGTGGGCGGAAGCACTGCTGACGCTGGCCACCGCGTGGGAAAACGCCGACGGTGACACCCTCATGGCAACGGCTGCCTCGCTGGAGGAGGCAGGCTTTGTCAACCTGGCCCGCGAAGCCTACGCCCGTGCCAGCACCGTGCTGGAGCAGGCCGGGGAACGCCGCCGGTCCCGGCAGGCCGTTGCCCAGCGCGAGAAGTGCGACCACGAGCTGGGCGAGCGGTTCCGGGAAGGACGGTTCATCGCCGCGGCCCCGACAGTCCGCCTTACCCGGAGGGAACAGGACATCGTCGAGCTGGCCGTGCAGGGTCTTACCGACCGGGAGATCGCGCAGCGGCTGATGGTTTCGGTCAGGACGGTGGAAGGCCACCTGTACCGCACCTATGTTAAGCTCGGGGTCCGCAGCCGCGATGAGCTGGAGTCGGCGCTGCCCAAGTAGGTCCCGGCGGCGGGCAGCTGCCGCTCGCGTCCTTGCCCACTGCCCTCCGGCACCCTGCTGCCAGCCCGGCGTCGGACTCCTGCCCCCCGGCCTGCCCTGCGTCCTGCCCGTCCTGCTGCAGTACCTGGGACCCTGCGGGCATCATCCGCTGCATGCAGGTGGCTTTGCGGCGCCCCGGTAGTGCAGCCGCCCGGATTCGAGTACACCCTACTCGTGTACAGGGTGGCACTGCGGGATTTACTTAAGGAGGCAAAGCAAAGCGGCAGGCTCGAGGCCGCGGAGCAGCCAACAGGACATTGAGCCCTTTCAATTTCCGGTCCGCGATGGACCGGGCACAGACGGGGCCGGCGACGTCAGAGTCTTCTGAGACCGAGACTCTCCCCCCAGCCGTCGCCGGCCCTCTGTTCCCTCGGCTGAAGCCCGGGGCAGCGGTGGCGGCGGCCCCTCCCGGGCGGCCGCCACAGCCGTGTGTGGGACAATTGGGTGTCAGACATTGACAGCCCAAGGAGTTCGTTTTGGCCTTAGTATCAACGCCAGCCACGCTGGAACGTGCCGTACCTGTCATGGACAACGCCGAGGTGCTGCGAATCCGCAACGACTTCCCGGTCCTCAACCAACTGGTCAACGGACAGCCCCTGGTCTATCTCGACTCGGGCGCCACATCGCAAAACCCCGTGAGCGTGATCGAGGCCGAACAGGAATTCTACGAGCAGCGCAATGCCGCTGTTCACCGTGGCGCCCACCATCTTGCCGTGGAGGCCACCGAAGTATTCGAGGACGCCCGGCAAACCATTGCGGACTTCATCGGCGCGGACTATGCGGAGACGGTTTGGACGTCCAACGCCACAGAAGGACTGAACCTTCTTTCCTATTCACTTTCCACTGCCGGGCTGTGGGCCGCCCAGGGGCGCGGTGACCAGGGGCTCAAAGACCTGGCCCTGAAGCCGGGCGACGAGATTGTGGTCACCGAAATGGAGCACCACGCCAACCTCATCCCCTGGCAGGAACTGGCGTTCCGGACCGGGGCCACGCTGCGCTACATCCCCATTGACGATCAGGGCAGCCTCCGCATGGACCAGGCTGCGGCAATCATCGGCCCGCGCACCAAGGTCCTGGCCTTCACGCACGCTTCCAATGTCCTGGGGATCATCAACCCGGTTAGGGAACTGACGGCCCTCGGCCACACCGCAGGCGCCCTGGTGGTCCTGGACGCCTGCCAGTCCGCCCCGCACCTGCCCCTGGACGTCAAGGAACTCGGGGTGGATTTTGCGGTGTTCTCCGGCCACAAGATGCTGGCTCCCACGGGAATTGGCGTGCTCTATGGACGGCAGGAACTCCTGGATATCCTGCCGCCGTTCCTGACGGGCGGATCGATGATTACCACCGTCACCATGGAACGGGCCGAGTACCTTCCGGCGCCCCAGCGCTTCGAGGCAGGTACGCAGCGCATTTCCCAGGCAGTGGCCTTGGCCGCCGCTGCCAACTACCTCACGGAAACCGGACTTGACCGGATCCACCGGTGGGAGGCCGAACTGGGCCAGCGCATGGTGGCCGGGCTCGAAGGCATCTCCGGCATCCGGGTCCTGGGCCCCGCCGCCGGGAAGGAACGGATCGGCCTCGCCGCGTTCGACGTCGAGGGTGTCCACGCCCACGACGTGGGGCAGTTCCTGGACTCCCAGGGAATCGCCGTCCGTGTAGGACACCACTGCGCCCAGCCGCTGCACCGCCGGCTCGGACTGACCGCCACCACCCGGGCCAGCGCCTACCTGTACAACACCACTGACGACGTGGACCGCTTCCTTGAAGCCGTTGCCGGCGTCCGGTCCTACTTCCGCGCCTAGCGCAGACCATGAAAGTTGACACATGAGCCTTGACCAGCTGTACCAGCAGATCATCCTGGACCATTCCAAGGCCCGCCACGGCAGCGGGCTCGCCGCCACCGACGCACCCCAGGGCAGCTCCACCGGCCAGTCACACCAGCTCAACCCGGTGTGCGGGGACGAAGTGACCCTCCGGCTTGCCGTCCAGGACGGCAAGGTGGCCCAGATTGCCTGGGACGGGGCCGGCTGCTCCATCTCCATGGCCTCCGCCTCGGTCCTCACCGACCTCGCCGAGGGCATGTCAGTGGCGGAGCTGCATGAGGTTATCGACAGTTTCCGGGAAGTGCTGCGCTCGCGGGGCAAGGTCCATGCCGATCCTGAACTGCTGGGTGATGCGGCAGCGTTTGAAGGAGTGGCCCGCTACGCCGCCCGGGTCAAGTGCGCCATGATTTCCTGGGTCGCCGCCGAGGACGCCCTCAACCAGGCAGCCTGAGCAGCACAGCAAACAGCCCGGGTCCTCCCTCAGCAGAAGGAAGGCCCGGGCTGTTTCGTGTTCGTGGTCAGCCCAGCAGGCCGAGGAAGCCGATCACGGCAGTGGCAAGTCCCAGCACCATCGAGATGCTCACCAGCACCACATGGACGGTCAGGAACTTCGTTGCCTTGCCGGCGGCGTCGCGGGCACGCGGATCCTTCATGACGCGGCGCAGGAACTGCGGCCAGACCACCAGGGACCAGACGCCGGCGACGATGAGGACCAGCGCAGCGAAGACCGGAAGCTGCATGGGCTAGTGGCTTTCCAGCCAGGCCTGGGCCTGTGCGGCCTGCAGGTTCAGTGCCTTGGCCACCATCGGCTCGGCCGCATCGGCGATCTTGCCGCCCAGGAACGGGACGGAGGACTTCACGGCGCCCTCCAGCTCCACTCGGGTTCCGCCGGCGTCGGCCACGAGCCGCTGGACGGCGGTGACATCCACGGGGGCGCCGGCGATCTTCAGCGAGATGTTGCTCTGGCGTGAGCCGTCCGCGGCGGGGGCTTCCCAGTTTTCCACCTGGGTCACCTTGAGGTGCTCACCAACAAACTTGCGGGCGATCTCAGGGAGCCGCGTGGTGGGAAGGGTGCGCACGGACGTGGTGTTGAAGGCTCCTGCAATGTCCCCGTCAAGGGTGAAGGACTCCAGGCTGCCGCCCACCAGCTGGCTGACGTGGCGCTGGAAATCCTCGTTCACCAGCACAGCGGCAACGCTGTCAACGGAGTGCGGAAGGGTGGTGGTTGCGCTCAGCGCCATGGGTCCTCCTGGGACGTGGGGAAAGGATTTACGCCTCCAACATCCTACGGGGTTACCCCGGCCCGGTCCGCATCGGCCAATTTCTGCGCCGCCGCTGTGATGTTCCGTGCCATGGCCGGGAAGATCAGGCTGTGGAAGGGAAGCACGGCCAACCAGTAGAGCCGTCCGCTCAGGCCTTTGGGGAAGAAGATGGCGCGCTGCCGGTACCGGCTGCCGCCGCCGTCGGGCTCCACGGACAGCTCCAGCCATGCCCGTCCCGGTGCCCGCATCTCAGCCCGCAGCCGCAGCAGCTTTCCGCGCTCGATCCGCTCCACCCGCCACCAGTCCACCACTTCTCCGGCTGCCAGCGTGTGGGGGTGCCGGCGGCCCCGCAGCAGCCCGGCGCCGCCCGTGAGCTTGTCCAGCCACCCCCGGACCTGCCAGGCCAGGGGCAGCGAATACCAGCCGTTGCGCCCGCCGATGCCCTCGATAATGGTCCAGACATGTGCCGGGTCCACGTCCCCGTGGAAGGTCCGCTCGTCGATGTACACCTTGTGCCCTGCCCACTCGGGGTCGCTGGGAAGGGGATCGGAGTCGGCGCCGGCGCTGGCCCAGGTGGTTTCCACCTGGCCGTCCCGCTCCTTGCCCAGCGCCAGGGCCACCGCCGTCCGGTAGGGGGTCAGGCCACCGTCGGGCTGTGGAATGTACTGGTCGATGTCATGCTCGTTGGACACCGCGTCATGCTGCAGCGACTGCACCAGGGGCACGGCCATGGAGAGGGGAATGGGGGTGGTCAGCGCCACCCACATGCCTGCCAGCTTGGGCGCCGGGACCGGCAGCGCCAGCACCACCCGGTACGGCAGGCCCGCTTCCGCGGCATACTCCTTCATCATCCCCGCGTAAGTGAGCACCTGCCGGCAGCCGATGTCGAAGGTCCGGTTGATCGGGCCTTCGAGCGAGGCGGCGGACACCAGGTAATACAGCACGTCCCGTACGGCAATGGCCTCGATCCTGTTGCGTACCCAGCTGGGAGCCGGCATCAGCGGCAGCGTTTCGGAGAGGTGGCGGATCATCTCGAAGGAGGCGGAGCCGGACCCGATCACCACCCCGGCCTGGAACACGATGGCGTCCACCGGGCTGTCAAGGAAAACCTTGCCCACTGCTTCCCGCGACCGCATGTGGGTGGAGAGCTTTACATCCTGGGGGTGCAGCCCGCCCAAGTACACGATCCGGCCCACCCCGGCGGCGGCCGCCGCCTCCGCGGCGGTGGCAGCCATCGCCTTTTCCTTCGCTTCGAATCCCGCGCCCGCGGCCATGGAGTGCACCAGGTAATAGAAGACGTCGACGCCGGCCAGGGCTTCGCGGAGGGCATCGCCGTCGTCAAGGCTGCTTTCCACCACCTCCACTTTGTCGCGCCACGGGACCCCGGCGATCTTGTCAGGGGAGCGGACCAGCACCTTCACCTGGTGGCCTGCCTCCAGCAGCCGGGGTACAAGCCGTCCGCCGATGTAGCCGGTGGCACCGGTGACAAGGACGCTCTTTGGTGTTGCGTGCTTGGGTGTTGCCTGGGCATTCATATCGGTCATGCTTGCTCCTGTTCGTCCTGGCACCTGGCGGTCGTGGCCCGATTCGTCCCTGGTGGTTCGGAGCGGCGGCCCCCTCCGGACTGCTGCACCGGCCAAAATACTGTGACCAAAATACCCAGGCCCAAAGCGCCCACGCTACAGCGCCCGTGCCCTGCCACCCTGCATGTATTCCCGCCGGGGTTGGTGCCGCGCTGCCATGTCGTTCCTGCGCGGTAGGCTGGGAGTACCCGGGATTCGCAGCGAATTTCGGGCTTTCGTGTTGCCTGCTTGTCCTTGATGAACACCACAGGAGCTTTCACCATGAGTCTTCCCGGCCAGTCCGCAGCCGGCCCATCCAGCACGGGCACCTCCAGCACTCCTTCGTTGGACGGACTGCGCCGCGCACTTGAGCCGGATACGACCTTCGCGCGCGTCCGCGCCGAGGCCGCCCGGGGCTTTGCCGTCCGCGGCCAGGATTACCAGATCAGTGCTCCGGCCGGCCTGCGCCCGGTGCTGTTGGCCGAGATGGCGGACGGGCTTGCGGCTGCCGCCCAGGCAGAGAACCCGGACGGCGCGGGCCCGGGCGTAGTGCTGGCGGTGACGGCGACAGGCCGCGAGGCAGAAGACCTGTCCGCCGCCCTGCGCGCCTACCTTCCGGTGGATTCCGTGGCGGAGTTCCCCAGCTGGGAGACCCTCCCGCATGAGCGGCTTTCGCCCCGCTCGGACACGGTTGGCCGCCGGCTCTCCGTTCTGCGTCGGCTGGCACATCCGGAAAGCTCGACGGCGGGCCGGCTGCGCGTCGTCGTCGCGCCCGTCCGCGCCGTGGTCCAGCCGGTGGTGGCCGGCCTGGGCGACCTGGTTCCGGTCACGCTGAAGGTGGGCCAGGACGTTCCGTTCACCGACGTGGTGAGGAGCCTGGCCGACGCCGCATACGCCCGGGTGGACATGGTGACCCACCGCGGCGAGTTCGCTGTCCGCGGCGGCATCATCGACGTCTTCCCGCCCACCGAAGACCACCCCATCCGCGTGGAGTTTTTCGGCGACGAGGTGGACCAGATGCGATGGTTTGCCGTCGCCGACCAGCGCTCGCTGTCCGCACCCGGCATCCACCACCCCACGGAACTGCACGCCCCTCCTTGCCGTGAAATCCTCATCACCCCTGCCGTGATGTCCCGCGCCGCCACCCTGAAGTCCCAGCTTCCTGCCGCGGCGGACATGCTGGAGAAGATCGCCGGCGGCATCGCCGTGGAAGGCATGGAATCCCTGGCCCCGGTGCTGGTGGATGCCATGGTGCCGTTCGTGGACCAGCTGCCGGCCGATTCCATCGCCGTGGTGATTGAACCGGAGAAGGTGCGCACCCGCGCCCACGACCTCGCTGCCACCAACGAGGAATTCCTTGAGGCGGCGTGGTCCACGGCGTCCGACGGCGGGGCGGCACCTTTGGACCTCAGCTCCCAGGCCAGCGCGGCGCTTCATTCGGCCAGCTTCCGCTCGCTGGCCGAAACCCGTTCGTCGTCCCTGGCGCACGGGGTGTCCTGGTGGTCCATCACGTCCCTGGCGCAGGACGCGGAGTTGCTGCCCGAGATCGACGTGCTGAATCTGCACGCCCGGGAGCCCCGCGGCTACCAGGGCGATGTGGCGGAAATGATGGATTTCATTGGTTCGCACGTCCGCGACCAGTGGCGGATCGTGGTGGCCACCGAAGGCCCCGGTCCGGCCCAGCGCCTGGCCGAGCTGTTCCACGAAAACGATATCCCCTGTGCCCGGGTGGACAGCCTTGACCACGAACCCCAGCCGGGCATCATCGAGGTGACCACTGCCGCCGTCGGCCGTGGTTTTGTCCTGGACGGGCTCAAGCTGGGCCTGCTCACCGAAGCCGACCTGCTGGGCCGCACCTCCGCCGGGTCCACCAAGGACATGCGGCGGATGCCCTCCAAGCGGCGCAACGCTGTCGACCCACTGCAGTTGGTGGCGGGGGACCATGTGGTGCACGAACAGCACGGCATTGGCCGGTTCGTGGAACTGATCCAGCGCAAGGTTGCCGGCGGTGGCGACGGAGTCCGCGAATACCTGGTGCTGGAGTACGCGCCGGCCAAGCGCGGCGGGCCCGGCGACCGGCTGTTCGTGCCTACGGACCAGCTGGACCAGGTGACCCGTTATGTTGGTGGCGACACCCCGGTGCTGAGCAAGATGGGCGGCGCGGACTGGGCCAGCACCAAGTCAAAGGCCCGCAAGGCCGTCAAGGAGATCGCCGGCGAACTGATCCGGCTGTACTCGGCCCGCATGGCCTCCCGCGGCCACGCTTTCGGCCCCGACACTCCGTGGCAGCGCGAACTGGAGGAAGCGTTCCCCTATGTGGAAACGCCGGACCAGCTGACCACCATCAACGAGGTCAAGGCTGACATGGAGCGGGAGATCCCCATGGACCGGCTGGTGTCCGGCGATGTGGGCTACGGCAAGACCGAGATCGCGGTGCGGGCCGCGTTCAAGGCGGTGCAGGACGGCAAGCAGGTGGCCGTGCTGGTGCCCACCACGTTGCTGGCCCAGCAGCACTACGAAACCTTCACCGAACGGTTCTCCGGCTTCCCCCTGCGGGTGAAGCCGCTGTCCCGGTTCCAGACGGCCAAGGAAGCGAAGGAAACGGCGGAGGGCGTCAAGAGCGGCGCCGTGGACATCGTGATCGGCACGCACCGGCTGCTGGCCAAGGACTTCGAGTTCAAGGACTTGGGCCTGGTGATCGTGGACGAGGAACAGCGGTTCGGCGTTGAGCACAAGGAAGCGCTGAAGAAGATGCGCACCAACGTGGACGTCCTGGCCATGAGCGCCACCCCGATTCCCCGCACCCTGGAAATGTCCCTCACGGGCATCCGCGAAACCTCCACCCTGGCTACTCCGCCGGAGGAGCGGCACCCGGTGCTGACCTACGTGGGCCCGTACACGGACAAGCAGACCTCCGCCGCGATCCGCCGCGAGCTGATGCGCGAAGGCCAGGTGTTCCTGGTGCATAACCGGGTGTCCACTATTGAGCGGACCGCGGCCAAGATCCGCGAACTGGTGCCCGAGGCCCGGGTGGAGGTGGCGCACGGCAAGATGTCCGAGAGCCGCCTGGAGCAAATCATCGTGGACTTCTGGGAGCGGCGCTTCGACGTGCTGGTGTGCACCACCATCATCGAGACCGGCCTGGACATCTCCAACGCCAACACCCTGATCGTGGACGGGGCGGACAAGTACGGCCTGTCCCAGCTCCACCAGCTTCGCGGCCGTGTGGGCCGTGGCCGCGAACGCGCCTATGCGTACTTCCTGTACCCCTCGGAAAAACCCTTGGGCGAGGTGGCGCTGGAACGGCTCAAGGCCGTTGCTGCGCACAACGAACTGGGTGCCGGCATGCAGCTGGCCATGAAGGACCTGGAGATCCGCGGCGCCGGCAACCTGCTGGGCGGTGAACAGTCAGGCCACATCCAAGGGGTGGGCTTCGACCTGTACATCCGCCTGGTGGGCGAAGCCGTGGCGGACTTCCGCGGCGAAGCCGAAGAAAAGGCCGCGGAGATGAAGATCGAGCTGCCGGTCAACGCGCACCTGCCGCACGACTACGTTCCCGGCGAGCGGCTGCGCCTGGAGGCCTACCGGAAACTCGCGGCCGCCCTCACCAACGAGGCCATCGATGAGGTGCAGGCAGAACTCGTGGACCGCTACGGCGAACTTCCGCTGCCGGCCCAGAACCTGGTGGCCGTGGCACGGTTCCGGGTCGGTGCCCGCGAAGCGGGCCTGTCCGACGTTGCGCTCCAGGGCAACTTCATCAAGTTCTCCCCGGCCACGCTGCCGGAGTCCAAGACCTTGCGCCTGAACCGGATGTACCCGGGCTCGCAGTCCAAGCCTGCCCTGGACGCGGTGCTTATTCCGAAGCCCAAGACGGCGCGGATCGGGGGCCGGGACCTGCAGGACGCCGAGATCCTGGAGTGGGCCAACGGCGTGATCCGGAACATCTTCTCCGATGCCCCATTGGCGGTGAGCTAGCACTTGATGGGAGGACACCACGCCGCGTCGGGAGCCGCGGCGTGGGTAGCTGTTGCGTCCACCGGCCCCTACACCCTGGGCTGGTACCCGCTTGATCCCACCGGGATCCTCATCGGCGGCATGACCACTGCCGGCACGGCCCTGGTCTGCGACTGGGACCACCGTTCAAGCACGGTGGCCCATGCACTGCCGCCGCTGTCCAACGCGATAGCGCGCGGCATTGAAAACGCCAGCGGCGGCCACCGGCAGGGCACGCATTCCATTCTGGGGGCGGCGGCGTTCGTATTCCTGGCCGGCCTGGCATCCCAGGTCCACATGGACACCGGCTGGGGCCGACTGTCCGTCGGCGCCGGCCTGCTGTGCATGTTCCTGATCAACATCGCAGCGAAGGCGCTGAAACTCTTTCCCAAAAGCGGCTTTATCTCGAACTGGATCTTCGCGTTGGTCATGGCCGGCCTGGTCACCGTCTACGCGCCGGAGCAGTGGACATGGCTGCCCACCTCGATGCTGATCGGGGTTGTGGTGCACATCGTGGGCGACCTCATCACCACCGGGGGAGTGCCGCTGCTTTGGCCTCTGGTGGTCCGGCCACCCAAAATGCTGCGCCGCATGCCCCTGCTGCGGAACGTATGGCGGGCCAACGGCGCCTTGTCCGTACCCCTCCTGGGGCGGGCGGGTTCCAAGCGGGAGTGGCTGGTGCTGATCCCGGTCAGCGCCTACGCGATGGTGGGCATGACGATGGCCGGGTGGGCCATCGCCCAGCACCACTGGGGCCGTGTGGCCGCTGCGGCGGGTGCTTGGATCAGGCTCTGGTTCTAGCCGCCAAACAGCTGATACTAGAACGGACCCCGGACGATGCGTCCGGGGTCCGTACTGATGTTGCTGCCTGTCCCAACTGGGTGGCAGTACTTGTCGTTATGAAGCCTCAAAACGACAAGTACTGCGAGCTACTTGGGTTAGTGCTCGCCGGCTGAGTCAGAGCGGCCGAAGATGGTCTGCGGCAGCCAGAATGCCAGGGCGAAGAGGACCAGGCAGACGGCCATCGGCCAGGGGTTGCCGAGGCTGAGGAAGGACAGCGAGTAGATGGAGCCCAGGAACAGGGCGAAGCAGATCACAAAGAGGACAATGCTGCCCGCGAGGGTGTTTTCGTTCTGCGGGGTACGGACATGTTCCTGGCTGGATGCCGTGTCCCGGCTGGACGGGTTGATCTGGCTGGACATGTGTTCCTCCTCGGCCCCGCGGGGCTTGGTCTGTGGCGGCTTCCGGTTCCGGTCAGTAGGCGGCTGAACCCTGTTCACCCTTGACAATGGCAATTCCGGAGCTGGCACCAATTCGTGTTGCACCTGCTGCAATCATAGCCTGCGCGTCGGCCAGGGACCGTACGCCACCGGAGGCCTTGACCCCCAGGTCAGGGCCTACTGTCCTGCGCATCAGGGCTACGTCCTCCACGGTGGCGCCGCCGCCGTTGAAGCCCGTGGAGGTTTTCACGAAGTCTGCTCCACCTTCCACCGCCGCCTGGCAGGCCAGCACCTTTTGCTCGTCCGTCAGGAGGGCAGTTTCGATGATGACCTTCAGGATGGCCCCGCCCGCATGCACGGTCTCGGCCACACCCGCGATGTCGTCGGTCAAGGCACCCTTGTCGTTCGCCCGTGCGGCGGCGATGTTGATCACCATGTCCACCTCGTCGGCGCCGTCCAGCACCGCACCGCGGGCTTCGAACGACTTCACGTCCGTGGGTGTGGCCCCCAGGGGGAAGCCCACCACGGAGCAGGTGAGGACGCCCGAGCCCTTGAGCGCTTTGGTAACAGCCTTGACCCAAATCGGGTTCACGCATACGGACTTGAACTTGTACTCGGCCGCCTCTGCACAGACCTTCAGCACGTCAGCTTCCGACGCTTCGGGCTTGAGCAGCGTGTGGTCGATGTAGGAGGCAATGTTCGCGGCCCCGGCCGCCTCAGGGTTGCCTGCGTGCACGGTGGCTTCGTTGCTCATGATGGTCCTCTCGAAGGGCCTGGCGGCCGGCGTTGACTCGGTTTCGGAAACCATCTTGTCACAGCGGCGCGCACCCAAAGCAGGCACCAGCATGGAGGCACTGCCGGCAGGTGACCTGTCAGGCAGCCGCCTGCAGGTGACCCCGTCAGGCAGCCGCCTGCAGGGCGGGCGCAGCCGAAGCGGCCGACAGGAGTTGCGTTGCACAGGTGCCCGCCGCCGAAGCGGCTGCCACCAGCAGCCCCAGCCGCACGCCGTCGAACGCTGCTGCGTCCCCGATCGCCCAAATCCCCGGCACCGAGGTGCGGTAGTCGCGGCTGATGACGATGCCGCCAGCTGCCGCCGTCTGCAGGCCTGCGCTGGCCGCCAGGCCGTCCCGGGAGACGCGCTCCTCCGCTAAAACGACCAGGTCCCCGGTCATGCTGCTGCCGTCTTCGAAGACCACCGCGGATGCGGATACGCGGGAAGCTGGACCGGACACGACGGCAGGGACGATGGCGGCCGGCCGGGCGGTGGTGCGGATGGGACGTACGCCTTTGGCCCGCAGGACTGCCTCGGCCTGTCCTGCCGCCGCACCGGTCCCGACCAGGATTCCCACGGGGCGCCTGCCCAGCTCCCGGGCCACCTTCTGCACGCCCTTTGCGACGCGTGGTGCGTCGTCGATGGTGGCATAGCTCAGGCACTGCGCGGCGCCCTCCACCGGGCTGGCCACGGGGGCTGATCCGGTGGCAATCACCAGCTGGTCGTAGGCGAATTCCATGCCGTCAGCAGTGGCCACGGTGCGGTTGGCAGCGTCGATGTGGCTGGCGGGCTGGCCGAACCGGACGGAGACCTGGGGGAGCATGGCCAGCTCCAGCAGTTCCTCGGGGGCGTCGTCGCGGTTGCTCAGTACGGTGATGGTGCCGGTGAACCGGGCCCGGTCCAGTTGCGCCACCAGGGCCTGGGCAGCGGGTCCGGCACCGGCGATGACGATGCGGGTTGCGGTGGATGAGGACTGGGAGGGTGCCGGAGCGGACATGTGCTGGCCCTTTCGCTGGCGGCCGCCGGGCGGCCGGAACTCTGTGATGAGACCCAGCGTAGGCTTGCGCTTTTTCCGGCAGGTTTCCCCGCAGTTGCTGTTTCAGGGCCCTGTGTTCGCCAGTATTTACCGGCCGGTAACACAACCCGTGACACACCTCTCATCCGGCGGCCGCAGGACACATTCCGCCCCGGCGGCACCCCTCGAAACCGGACTAGACGCGGATCCGGTACCCGCGCTTGACCACGGTCTCAATAAGCCTGCCGTCCGGCAGCGACGAACGCAGCCTGCTCACCGTCATGTCCAGCGCGTGCACGGATCCCCGGAGTTCCAGCAGGTCGGAGAGCGATTCACGGGACAGGACTGCGCCGCCTGCACCCAGCAGGGCGCGCAGGAGCAGCAGGGGAGCGGGCGCCAGTTCCACCTGCTGGCCATCGATGCGGAGGCAGCGGCCGCGGAGCTCGATGTTTCCGGAGCGCGTCTCCAGCCGGCGGACGTGGTTCAGCGCAAGGTGCTCGCACACCAGGCGGATGAGGGCGCCCATGCGGAAACGTTCGGGGATCAGCGGTGTGATGCCGGCGTCCAGGAGCGGCTGCGCGGTCACGGGACCCACCACGGCGGTGGTGACGTTCAGTTTCAGGCTCTCCACCAACTGCTTATACAGGCCCATCTCGTGCGCGGTGCTCCACATGGCATCGACAGCGGGGGCGCTGGTGAAGGTCAGGACGTCGAGGTTTCCACTGCAGGCAGCCTCGATCAAGCGGGGCAGCCGGTCCTCGCCGTCGGGTTTCACCCAGCGGTACGGCGTGACGGTCAGGACCGTGGCGCCGGACATCCGCAGCCGCTCGATCTGCCGCACGTCGGTGTAGCCGTGCAGCTGCATGGCGACAGTTTTGCCGCGGACGCCTTCAGCAAGCAGCATGTCCACCAGGGTGGCGGTGGTTTCGTCGCTGCTGATGCCGACGTCGGCAAGGCCGGCTGCCCGGACGGCACCGCGAGCTTTGGGTCCCCGGACGAACATGCGGCAGTTCCCGAGGGTTTCCAACAGTTCGTCGCCGATGCCAAAGGAGTCCGCGGCCTCGCACCACCGGCGCATTCCGTAAGCGGTGGTGGCGATACAGAGGTCCGGCTTGGCTGCGATGATGGCCCGGGTGTCTTCTATGAGGCGCATGTCCTCCTGGACGGGAGCGATCTTCAGCGCCGGCGCGTGCAGGACTTCGGCGCCGCGGCGTTCCAGGGCCTCAATGAGGTCCCGGGACCGCCGGTCAGAGGTGACGCCGATACGGAACCCCTCCAGCGGCGACTCGGCGGCATCCGGAGCAGCTTCTGCCTGCGTTGGTTCGGCCTGCGTCTGTTCAACCGGTGCAAGTGCAGTCATGGGGGTCAATCCTTTCATGATCCCAGCAGCGAAGCCGCCAACCTGTCCAGGTCGGCGGCGGCGCCGGCGTGCCCGCGGTTGGCCTCAGCCACCCGCACCACCTCGCCGATGACAAGCACTGCAGGGTTGCTGCAGCCGGCAGCAGCGGAGGTGATGGTGCCCAGGTCCGCGACAGTTGTGCGCTGGCCGGGCCGGTAGCCCCGTTCCACGACGGCCATGGGCATGTCCGGCCGCATGCCGGCGCGGCGGAGGCCTGCCGCCAGCTGGTGGAGGGTGCCGATGCCCATAAGCACCACTATTGTGCCGCCCAGGCCAGCCAGGTGCAGGTGCTCCTTCTCGGTGAGCGGGGCATGCCCGGAAACCACGGTGAACAGATGGCTGACTTCCCGGTGGGTCACCGGGATACCTGCCGCGGCGGGCACCGAGATGGCGCTGGTGACGCCGGACACTACCTGGACCTTGACGCCCGCGGCCACGCAGGCGGCCACTTCCTCGCCGCCGCGGCCAAAGACGTAGGGGTCGCCGCCCTTGAGGCGCACCACGTTGTTGCCGGCCAGCGCGCTTTCCACCATCAGTTTTTCGATGTCCGCCTGGCTGACCTTGTGGTGACCCGGCTTCTTGCCGACGTCGACAAGCTCGGCGGAGGTCAGCAGCGGCAGCTCCTGGTACGGGGCCAGGCGGTCATAGAAAACGACGTCGGCGTCCCGGAGCGCCTTGACGGCCGCCACGGTGAGCAGGTCAGGGGTTCCGGGGCCACCGCCCACCAGGGTGACATTGCCTCCGGGCCCTGCGGCGGGCTCCGCGGCAACGGGGACGCCGGCTTCCCGGCAGCGGCCCAACAATGTGCCCCAGCCGGGCTGTCCGTCCGCGACCGCTGCAACCAGGAACAACTGTTCCGGCAGCCGGGTAAGGGCGGCGCTGTGCGGGGTCTCCAGGCGGTGCACGACGGCGCCCGCGGCTTTGTAGCGGCGCACTGCCTGCCGCGCTGCAGTGGCGGTGCCGGCCACCAGGACGTCCCGGCCGGTGAGGTCGATGCTGAGCTGCATGGTTATGCCTCTTTTTCGGTATTGTCCGTGGTTGACGTGCGGACCGGGATGGCGGCTCCGATCAGGACCTTTCCCTTTTCCTCGGGGGTGGCAGGGCGCATCTGGCCGCGCTCGTCCGGGACGAAGGTGATGGAGTCGTCCTTCTGGTCCGGTGCGTTGACGAAGGAGCGGAAGCGGCGCAACCGCTCGGGGTCCTTCAGGGTGTCCGCCCATTCGTCCACGTAGGTGTCCACGTGCCTGGCCATGGCGGACTCAAGGTCGGCGGCGATCCCCAGGGTGTCCTTGACCACCACGTCCTCAACGTGCTTGATGCCGCCGTCGAGCTCCTCCTGCCACCGGGCCGTGCGCTGCAGGCGGTCGGCGGTGCGGATGTAGTACATGAAGTAGCGGTCGATGTACTTGACGAGGGTCTCGTCGTCCAGGTCCTTGGCCAGGAGCTGGGCGTGGGCCGGGGTGGCGCCGCCGTTGCCGCCGACGTACAGGTTCCAGCCGTCGGCCGTGGCGATCACCCCGACGTCCTTGCCGCGGGCCTCGGCGCATTCGCGGGCGCAGCCGGAGACGCCCATCTTGAGCTTGTGGGGGCTGCGCAGGCCGCGGTAGCGCAGTTCCAGCTTGATGGCCATGGCCACCGAATCCTGCACGCCGAAGCGGCACCAGGTGGACCCGACGCAGGACTTCACGGTGCGCAGGCTCTTGCCGTAGGCCTGGCCGGATTCGAAGCCGGCGTCTACAAGTTCCTTCCAGATTTCCGGGAGCTGCTCCAGCCGGGCACCGAACATGTCGATCCGCTGGCCGCCGGTGATCTTGGTGTACAGGCCGTACTTCTCGGCGACGGCAGCGATGACGCCCAGCTTCTTCGGGGTGATCTCACCGCCGGCAATGCGCGGGACCACCGAGTAGGTCCCGTCCTTCTGCATGTTGGCCAGGGCACGGTCGTTGGTGTCCTGCAGGGTGCCGCGGCCGGCGTCCAGGACGTAGGCGCTGTTCTGGCTGGCGAGGATGTTCGCGATGGTGGGCTTGCAGATGTCGCAGCCGGCGCCGGTACCGTATTTGGCCATGATCTCCTCGAAGGAGGTCAGCTCCAGGACCCGGATGGCGTCGAACAGCTCCTGGCGGGACAGCTCGATGTGCTCGCACAGGGCCTTGGACACCTCGACGCCGGACTTGGTCAGCTCGGTTTCCAGCAGTTTCTTCAGCATCGGCACGCAGGAACCGCACTGGGTTCCGGCGCGGGTGCAGCCCTTGAGTTCGCCGAGTTCCTGGACCGGCGCATTCCCCTCACACGCTCCGCAGCCGTTAATGGTGTCCCGGATGGTCCCGGCGGTGACGTTATTGCAGGAGCAGAGGGTGGCGTCGTCGGGGAGTTCGGTTTCGGGAGCTTCTCCGCCGCCTGCCGCGGAGAGGAAAGCGCCGGGCTCTGCGGGAAGTTCCCGGCCCAGGAGCGGACGCAGGCTCATGTACGGTGAGGCGTCACCCACGAAGATGCCGCCCAACAGGGTCTTGGCGTCGTCAGTGGTGACGATCTTCTGGTACACGCCGCGGGCGGGGTCTGCGTAGACGATCTCCAAAGCGTGTTCGGTCCGGGCGAAGGCGTCCCCGAAGCTGGCCACGTCCACACCGGAAAGCTTCAGCTTGGTGGCGGTGTCGAAGCCCGGGAACGTGGCGTCGCCGCCGTGCAGCCGGTCGGCAACGATCTCGGCCATGGTGTTGGCGGGGGCCACCAGGCCCAGGCACATGCCACCGAAGTTGGCCACCTCGCCGATGGCCCAGATGCCGGGGACCTCTGTGGCGCAGAAGTCGTTGATCGCCACGCCGCCGCGCTGGCCCAGGCTGAACAGCTGCTCCTCGCCCTCGGCCGCGCGGAAGAGCTCGTCGCGGGGCCTGACGCCCACGGCGACAATCACCAGGTCTGCCAGGATGACGCGTTCGTCAGCCATGAGCACTCCGGTGACCTGGCCGTCGTCGTCCGTCAAAATTTCGCTGGGGAACACGCCGCCGTGCACTTCGAAGCCCTTGGCCTCGATCAGGCGGCCAAGGGCCTGCCCGGCGCCCTCGTCCAGCTGGGTGTTCATGAGCCAGGGTGCACCGTTGATGACCACGGGAGTGGCGCCGAGCTGCTCCGTGCCGGCGGCCGACTCGAGGCCCAAGAGGCCGCCACCGATGGTCACGGCGTTGATTTTGCGGCCCAGCTTTTCGGTTAGTTCTGCGATGGCCTTGTTGATGGCCCAGACGTCCTCGAGGGTCCGGTAGACGTGCGCGTGCTGGGCGCCCGGGATGGGCAGGCGGACAGCGTCCGAACCCGTGGCCACCACCAGCTCGTCGTAAGCGTAGGAGTTCCCCGCCGCGGTTTCCACCGTCTTCGCCGCGGCGTTGATCTTCACCACGCGTTCGCCGGTCTTTAGGACCAGCGAACCGTGCTCCCACATCCCGGCCGTTCCCAGGGTGAGGTCCACGCCGGTATCGGTGAGGGCCTTGGAGAGCGCCACCCGGTCGTAGGGGAGGTGGGCTTCCTCGGTGAGGACCGTGACATGCCAGCCGTCGAGGCCCCGGGCATGCATGGCGTCCGCAAAACGGTGGGCCGCGGGGCCGCCGCCGGCGACGACGATGCGGCGCGGAGTCTCTGTGCTTGAAGTCTGTTCGGTCACTGTGGGCCTTTCGCATGGGCCGCAGACGGTGCTCTGCAGCTTGTGCCTCCAGCCTAGGAAGGGGCAGTTTCGCCTCAGTTTCCCAATTGTTTCGTCAACTTAACTTCTGCATCACGGATGCATTTCCACCCGGGTTAGGTCTCTTTTACGCGCCGGACACATGTACCGCACCCCTATGAAACACCTGGACCTTAGCGTGGGACACGGCCGCAAAAGCAGCCGCTGCAAGGACAACAGGCACAGGGAAAGGAGCCGGACATGACGGCAACACTGGAACTTGGGGCGCTCGCCGCCGAATCAGACCTCGCTGGATTTGAGACCGGCTGGTACCGTGTCTGCGCGGTTGCGGACCTCGAACCGGCGTGGGGCGAGGCCGCCTTGGTTGCGGGGCGCCAGGTGGCGCTTTTCCGCACCGGCCCGGAGGAAGTCTTCGCCGTGGCCCATGAGGATCCGGCCACCGGAGCCCACGTCATGGCCCGTGGCATCCTGGGCTCCAAGGGTGCCAGGCCCACCATCGCCTCGCCGCTGCACAAGGAGGTCTATGACTTGGAGACAGGGGAGTGCTTCACCAGTCCCGGCCTGCGGCTCGCAGCGTACCCCACCCGCGTCACCAACGGCTTCGTCGAGGTGGGCCTCCAGTAATTCGCAGGAGCCGGAAAAGGGGCGCCGGGACTCTGAACAGTCCGGCGCCCCTTTCGTGCTTAATGACCTGTTAAAGCCCCAGCGCTTCGCTGACGTCGTGCAGGACCTCGTCCAGGGAAGCCCGGGCCGCCTGGCGTGCGGCCGGCAGCTCTGCGGCGGATCCCACCTGGTGGATGACCTCCAGGTAGCACTTGAGCTTGGGCTCCGTACCGCTGGGCCGGATGATGACCCGGGTCAGGTTCCGGGTGATGTAGAGCAGGCCCTCGGTGGGCGGCAGCTGGGCGGTGCCCTCGGCAAGGTCGGTGAAGACCTCCACCGCTGACTGGCCGAACGATTCCGGCGGCGAAACGCGCAGGCGGTTCATCATGGCGTCCAGCAGCCCCAGGTCCGCAACCCTGATGCTGAGCTGGTCGCTGGCGTGCAGGCCGTGCTGGAGGTACAGCTCATCCAGGGTGTCGAAGACCGTCTTGCCTGCGGCTTTGGCGGTGGCGGCGAGTTCGGCGATCAGGACCGCGGCGGAGATGCCGTCCTTGTCCTTCACCAGGTCCGGCGCCACGCAGTATCCCAGTGCCTCTTCGTACCCGTAGACCAGGCCGGGAACGCGGGAGATCCATTTGAATCCGGTCAGTGTTTCCTGGTGCGCGAAGCCGGCAGCATTGGCGATGCGGGCCAGCAGCCGGGAGGAAACAATCGAATTGGCAAAGACGCCTCCGCCGTCGGCTTCGTCGCCGGGGGCGCCGTCCGCGAGCCGGGCCACCATGTGCGCGCCCAGCAGTGACCCCACTTCATCGCCGCGGAGCATCCGCCAGGCGCCCGTGTCAGGGTCTTTCGCCGCCACTGCGGCCCTGTCGGCATCGGGGTCATTGGCGATGACCAGGTCGGCATCCAGCCGCGCGGCTGCTTCCAGGGCGAGGTCCAGCGCCCCGGGTTCCTCCGGGTTGGGGAAACTGACGGTGGGAAAATCAGGGTCCGGCTCCGCCTGCTCGGCCACCACGGTGACATCCGTGAAACCTGCCGCCTTCAGGACGTCCAGCGCAGTGCCGCCGCCCACACCATGCAGCGGGGTCAGGACGATCTCCAGGTCGCGTGCGGGGAAGCGCTCCGCCATGGCGAGTGCCGCCGTCGTCCGTTCGTACCCGGCGGCCAGCGAGCCGTCCAGGACCGTCCACCCGTCCGCTGCCAGTGCTATTGATTCCAGCGGTCCCACCGCGCTGATGCGCGCAGCGATTTCGGCGTCGTAGGGGGCCACGATCTGGGCACCGTCACCGTCCGCGGCCACGGCATGCCGGCCCAGGTACACCTTGTACCCGTTGTCCTGCGGGGGGTTGTGGCTGGCGGTGACCATGACGCCGCCGTCACAGTCCAGCGCGCGGACCGCGTAGGCCAGCAGGGGAGTGGGGAGGGCGGCCGGCATCAGAAACGTCTCGATGCCGGCCGCGGTGAAGATCGCGGCCGTCTCCTCCGCAAAGACATCGGAGTTATGCCGGGCGTCATAGCCGACGACGGCGCGCGGCCGGGTGCCGGCCGCCGCATTGGCCACGGCGTCCACCAGGAAAGCGGCGAGTCCCGCCGCGGCGCGGCGCACCACCACCCGGTTCATCCGGTTGGGCCCGGGGCCCAAGGCGGCGCGCAGGCCGGCGGTGCCGAACTGCAGCGTGCCGCGGAAGCTGTCTTCCAGTTCCTGCCGGGCCGCCGGATCGCCGTCGTCGGCAAGGCGGACAAGCTCCAGGAGGGACGCCTTGGTTACGGGGTCCGGGTCCTGGGCAGCCCATTCGCGGGCCTCGGCGAGCAGGCGGAGTTCGGCATCGGCAGTGGTCATGGGCACAACGCTATCGTCATTGCACCCCGCCGTGATGCACCCGGGTGCGTGGTCCTGCTAGAGCCGGGCGATGATGTCGGCCAACAGCCTTGAGATGCGGGGACCCGCAGCCTCGCCGGATTCAAGGACTTCCTGGTGGCTCAGCGGCTGGGGGCTGATGCCCGCGGCGAGGTTGGTGACCAGCGAAATGCCGAATACTTCCATGCCGGCGTGCCGGCCGGCGATGGCCTCCAGCGCCGTGGACATGCCGATCAGGTCGGCGCCGATGCGCTTGGCGTACTGCACTTCCGCCGGGGTCTCATAGTGCGGGCCGGGGAACTGCGCGTAGATGCCTTCGTCCAAGGTGGGATCCACTTCGCGGGCAAGTCCGCGGATCCTTGGTGAGTAGAGGTCCGTCAGGTCCACGAATGTGGCCCCTTCCAGCGGTGAGGCCGCGGTGAGGTTGATGTGGTCCCGGATCAGGACCGGCGTGCCGGGGGCCCAGGCCTCGTTGAGCCCGCCACAGCCGTTGGTGAGGACCAGGGTGCCGCACCCGGCGGCTGCCGCGGTGCGGACGCCATGCACCACGGCGCGGACGCCCTTGCCTTCGTAATAGTGGGTGCGGGCGCCCAGGACCAGGGCGCGCTTGCCGCCCTTGGTCAGCACGGAGCGGATGGTGCCCACGTGGCCCTCGACGGCAGGGGAGTGAAAGCCGGGGACTTCCTCGGCGGACAGGGTGGCGGTGGTCTCGCCGATCAGGTCGGCGGCCTCGCCCCAGCCGGAGCCGAGGACCAGTGCGGTGTCGTGGCGGTCCACGCCGGTCTCCTCGGCGATGTAGTCAGCGGCGGCGCGGGCGGCGGCGAACGGGTCCGTGTTCAGGAAGTCTGTTGTACTCACCAGTACAAGTTATCCTGCCGCCCCTGTTACCCCTGTCACTGCGGCCCGCAGCATGCCCTGATTTCTTGGTGGTCAGGCGGTAAATGGGCGAGAATGGATGACTGTGACTACGCACCCAGATTTCAGTTCCCCCCGGATCGCAATCCTGGGAGGTGGTCCCGGCGGATACGAAGCTGCCATGGTGGCCGCCTCGCTTGGAGCGACGGTCACCATCGTTGAGCGCGCGGGCCTGGGCGGCTCCGCCGTGCTGACGGACGTGGTTCCGTCCAAGACCCTCATTGCCACGGCGGACCTGATGACGCGCGTTGCCGAGGCCGGCGAGCTGGGCGTGAAGTTCGACGTCGACGGCGGCGACTTTGTGCCCGTGATGCGTGCCGACCTCAAGCACATCAACGACCGCCTCCTTAACCTGGCCCGCACCCAGTCGCAGGACATCCGCGACGGCCTCGAAAAGCAGGGCGTCCGCATCATCGCCGGTTCCGGCCGCCTCCTGGACAGCCACACCATCGAGGTCCTCACCGTTGATGGCACCGAGACGATCGAAGCGGACACCGTCCTGCTGGCTGTGGGCGCGCACCCGCGCGAACTGGAAACGGCCCGCCCGGACGGGGAACGGATCCTGAGCTGGACCCAGATCTACAACCTGGATGAACTGCCCGAAGAGCTCATCGTGGTGGGCTCCGGCGTAACCGGCGCCGAATTCGCGTCCGCCTACAACGGCCTCGGCTCCAAAGTCACCCTGGTCTCCAGCCGCGACCGCGTGCTGCCGGGCTCGGACGTGGACGCCGCAGTGGTCCTTGAGGAAGTGTTTGAACGCCGCGGCGTCCGGGTCCTGTCCCGCTCCCGTGCCCAGACCGTCGAGCGCACGGACGACGGCGTGGTGGTCACGCTCTCGGACGGCACCAAGGTGACCGGCAGCCACTGCCTGCTATGCCTGGGCTCCATCCCAAACACCGCCGGCATCGGCCTGGAGGAGGCCGGGGTGGCGGTCAGCGACAGCGGCCACATCAAGGTGGACGGCGTGTCCCGCACCACGGCCCCCAACATCTACGCCGCCGGTGACTGCACCGGTGTCCTGCCGCTGGCCTCGGTGGCCGCCATGCAGGGGCGCATCGCGGTGGCGCACTTCATGGGCGACGGCGTCACCCCGCTCAAGCTCCACCAGGTAGCGTCCAACATCTTCACCTCGCCCGAAATCGCGAACGTTGGCGTGTCCGAGGCGGAGATCGAATCCGGCAAGTACCAGGCCGACATCATCAAGCTCTCCCTGCGAAGCAACGCCCGCGCCAAGATGCGCAACGCCAAGGACGGGTTCGTGAAGATCTTCGCGCGGAAGGGCTCGGGCACCGTGATCGGCGGTGTGGTGGTGGGACCCAACGCGTCCGAACTGATCTTCCCCATTTCCATTGCGGTGAAGCAGAAACTGCACGTGGACGACGTCGCCAGCACCTTCACGGTGTACCCGTCGCTGACCGGGTCCATCTCCGAGGCAGCCCGCCGACTGCACGTCCACATGTAAATCTTCCCGGCCACGGGCGGGGCCGGACCCCTCCGGCGCCACCTGCCTAGACTCGAACCAGGCGCGGCCGGGAATTTCCATGAAGTTCCCGGCCGTTCCTGTACCAGCCGTCGACGCAAGGAGGGGCCCATGGAACTGCAGGGCATCAAGTGGAACGAGCAGGCGCGGGAAAAGATCCTGCTGGATGCCGACCGGGCACTGCAGGAAGCGGTCCGGGAGGCGGCTTCATCGCTGTCCGGATCCGGTAAGGACAAGGTGTACGAATTCCTGTTCGAGAAGCTGAAGGGCCAGTTCGTGGACTTCCAGCCGGGCCCGGACCTCACCAAGTACGCGGAGGCCGTGGCCGCCGGGGAAGTCGAATAAGGGGAACGGCTCAGTTGCCCGCTGTCGGTCCTGCTTCCGTTTGCAGGACCGGCAGCGGCTTTCCTGGCCACGGTCTGAGGCGCTTCCGGTGAACCGGCAGCGCCAGCTTAAAACGGATACGGGGCGATGTCCGGGCGCATGGTGAGCCACTGGATTTCGGTGAAGGACTCCATGTTGGCGTGGTGGCCGCCGATCCGTGAGCCGTTGCCCGAATCCTTCATGCCGCCGAATGGCGAATTGGCTTCGTCCGACACGGTCTGCTCATTGATGTGGACCTTGCCGGAGTCCAGCTGGTCGGCAATGGTCATGGCCATGCCGACATCGCCCAGGATGCCGATGGACAGGCCGTATTCGCTGTCGTTGGCCAGGGCCACTGCCTCCTCCACGGTGGAGAAGCTGGTTACCGGGGCCACGGGACCGAAGATTTCATCCTTCCAGGCCGGACTGTCCTGCTTGAGGTCCACCAGTACGGTGGGCTGGTAGAAGCGTCCATCGTGGGTACCGCCGGCCGCCACGCGGGCGCCGCCCTTCACTGCCTCCTGGACGATGCCGTCCACGCGGTGCAGCTGCCGCTCATCGATGACCGGTCCCAGCGCCACGGTGCCGCTCTTTGGGTCACCGACCGGAAGGTGGGCGGCCTTTTCCGACAGCGCGGCAACGTAGTCGTCGTAGATGTCCTCGTGCACGATATGACGGCCCGCGGCCATGCAGATCTGGCCCTGGTGCATGAACGATCCGAACGCGGCGGCTGACGCGGCCTTGGCCAGGTCCGCACCCGGCAGCACGATCAGTGCGTTGTTGCCGCCAAGCTCCAGGTGGGCACGCTTGAGCAGGCGTCCGGCGGTCTCGCCGATCTTCCGCCCGGCCGCCGTCGAACCCGTAAAGGCGATGACGCGAACTTCCGGCGCCTCCACCACGGCCGCACCGATGTCCGCGCCGCCGGGCAGCAGCGACAGCAGCCCCGGCGGGAGGCCGGCCTCCTCGAAGATCCGCATGAGGGTGACGCCGCCGCAGACAGCGGTCCGGGGATCCGGTTTGAGCAGCACGGCGTTCCCCAGCGCCAGGGCAGGGGCGACGGCGCGGATGGAGAGGATCAGTGGGAAGTTGAACGGCGCGATCACGGAGACGACGCCCACGGGGCGGCGCCTGGCAAAGGACCAGCGGTTCTCGTTGGAGGTGAGCACATCCCCGGCCGGCAGCGAGGGCAGCGCCGAGGCGTCGTAGCATTCGTTCGCGGCAATGTGGGTTTCCAGCCCTGCCTTGGGCGCAATGCCGCCGGATTCCCGGACGATCCAGTCCTGGACCTCCGCGGCGTGCTCCTCCCAGAGCTGGCCGGCGCGGCGCAGCACGGCGGCGCGCTCCTCCGGGTTGCGCGCGGCCCAGTCCTTTTGGGCCTTCGCAGCCGCGGTGGCAGCTTCCCGGACGTCCTCGACGGAGGCGACCCCGTAGTTGCCCAGCTGGGCGCCGGTGGCCGGTTCAACGCTGGTTCCGGTTCCGCCGCCGCCCTTGCGCCAGCCGTTGAGGTATATGTTGCCGTCCCAGGGGGCGGAATCGAGGAGGGACATCAGTGTCCTTTCGTCGTGAACTGCCGCGACTCAATGTCACGGACGGGCGGATGCCGGAACACCGCCCAATCAATGGTGGTGCCTTTACCTTCGCCGCCATGTTCATGCGCCGTCAACTATGGTTCCCTGACCGAGCTTGCGAGGTTAGGGCAAGGCTGGGTGGGGCCACGGCCGCCGGGTTCCCTGACCGAGCTTGCGAGGTTAGGGCAAGGCTGGGGAGAAGTGCCGTTCGATAAGGCCCTTGATGTCCTCGTGGCAGCCGCCGCAGCCGGTGCCCGCGCGGGTGGCCTTCGAAACCTCCGCAACAGTGGCACAGCCATCGGAGACCGCAGCCGTAATGGCAGCCCCGCTCACGCCGGCACACCGGCACACGGTTCCGGCGGGATCCACCGGGCTGGCGCCCGGCAGCTGGTCCGGACCGTCCAGGCGGAGGAGCAGCGACCGGTCCGCGGGCAGTTCAGCCCCACGTTCAAAGAGCCCCACCAGCTCGGCAGCCGTCCTCGGCATGCCCACTGCCACCAGTCCTTCCAGGACGCCCCCACGCGTGGTCATTTTGACGTACCGGCCGTGCTCCGGATCTGCCCACTGCGAGACCTGCAGGCGGGGCCGGCCGGTGGCTGCCCCGGCCGTGAGAATCTCCTCGTCCCAGGGATCGGCGGAGTTGTCGCCGGCCACGGCCATGTTCATTCCACGGGCCTTCAAGACCACCACGCCGGGCTGCTCCGGCGGCAGGGCGGGCAGCAGCTCGGCTTCCGCGGCTGCCCCTTCGGCCAGCAGGGTGAGGTAGCCGGCCAGCCACTCTGCCTGCCGCCAGCCCGGCCCCACCAGCCCCGACGGACCCTTGGCATTGCGGCACCCCGCGCAGCCCGGGTCCGGGCAGCGGACCTCGGCGCAGTCGCCGATGGCAAAAATGTGCGGTTCGTGGTGCGCCCGCAACCGGTGGTCCACCAGGATGCCGGTACCGGTGGACAGCCCGCATCCTTCGGCCAGTTCGGTCCGGGGACGGACACCGCACGAAATGACCAGGAGGTCGCCGTCAATCGCGGACCCGTCATCGAGCAGCAAAGCCGAGAAGCCGCCGTCGGGCCCGTTGTGCTCCACCCCCGTGGAACGTGCGTTGGCGGCCACCCGTACGCCGCACCGCCGCAGCCCCGCGGCAAGGACCGCTCCGCCGCCGCGGTCGATGCTCCTGCCCAGCGGGTGCGGGCCGTTGTGGACCACCGTCACGGTGGCGCCCTCCTCCGCCGCTGCCAACGCCGTTTCCAGCCCCAGCACCCCGCCGCCCAGCACCACCACCCGCTTGCCGCCGTCCACCGCCTTCCGCAGCACAGCGGCGTCGCTCAGGTCCCGCAGCGCCGTAACGCCCGCGGGAAGGACCGGGGTAGCGGGATCCGGGTTGATGCCGGTGAGGTTGGGGATCACCGGGCGGGACCCGGTGGCGAAGACCAGCCGGTCGTAGTGGACCATGAACCCGTCCGAGAGCAGGACCTGCTGCCGCGCCCGGTCCACGCGCTTCACCCGCATGCCCAGGCGGACGTCTACGCCCTCCTCGGCCAGCCCGGCCGCGTCAGCGAGTGCCAGGGCGTCTGCAGTGGTCCGGCCGACCCCGAGATCCGCCACGAGCACGCGGTTGTAGGCGGCATCGGCTTCCGCGCCCACCACGGTGAGCCGGATCCGGCCTCCGCGCACGGCGGGCAGCAGCTCATCCACCAGCCTGGCGGCCACGGGGCCGAATCCCACGATGACAATCTGCTCGCTCATGAGGCCTCCGTCGTTTGCAGCATGCGGGCGGAATCGGGTGCGGCCACCGGCCGGACCCACACGGTGTTGAACTTGAATTCGGGCATTCCGGAGACGGGATCGGTGGCCGCTTCGGTCAGCCGGTTGGCGCTTTCGGAACCCGGAAAATGGAAGGGCAGGAAAACCGTCTCGGGGCGGATTGCCGTGCTCAGCTCCGCCCGGCACACCACCTCGCCGCGGCTGTTGGCCACGGAGACCAATGATCCCTCGGCGATGGCCATCGCTTCCGCTGCCGCGGGGTGGAGCTGCACTTTCGCCTCGGGCTGGGCGGCGAGGAGCTCCGCCACGCGCCGGGTCTGGGCACCGGACTGGTAGTGCTCCAGGAGCCGGCCGGTGATGAGGGTCATTTCCTTTGCAGCGGGTCCGGGGCTGACAGCGGGCGTACGACGGCGGCGCGGCGCCACCGGGACCAGCTGCGCCTTGCCGTCGGGGTGCGCAAAGCGGTCCGTGAACAGCCGCGGCGTTCCGGAACTGCCGGCCGGGTACGGCCAGTAGGCGGGCTCGCCGCGGTCCAGCATGGCGTAGTCGATGCCTGAATAATCAGCGAGGCCACCGGCGGAGGCGAGCCGCAGCTCCTCGAAGACCGTCTCCGGGTCCTCGCTGTAGGTGGAGGGTGCGTCCAACCGCTCGGCCAGGCGGGCCATGATCCACAGTTCGCTGCGGGCGCCGGGGGGCGGGGAGACGGCGCGACGGCGGCGCAGCACGCGTCCTTCCAAGTTGGTCAGGGTGCCGTCCTCTTCCGCCCACTGCAGCACGGGCAGGATCAGGTCCGCTTCCGCGGCGGTTTCGGACAGGAAGAAGTCGCAGACCACCAGGAAGTCCAGGCTGCGCAGCCCAGCGATCACGGCATTCGCATCGGGTGCCGCCACCGCAATGTTGGAGGCATGGACGAAGAGGCACCGGACGCCGTCGGGCTTTCCCAATGACTTCAGCAGCTGCACGGCCGGCAGGCCGGGGCCGGGGATCAGGTCCTCGGGGACACCCCAGACGGCGGCGACGTGCGCGCGGGCGGCAGGGTCGGTGATTTTGCGGTAGCCCGGAAGCTGGTCCGCCTTCTGGCCGTGTTCGCGGCCGCCCTGGCCATTGCCCTGGCCGGTGAGGGTGCCGTAGCCGCTGCGGGCGGACCCGGGCAGGCCCAGCAGGAGGCTGAGGTTGATGGCGGCGGTGGCGGTGTCGGTGCCGTCGACATGCTGTTCCACCCCGCGGCCCGTGAGGATGTAGCTCCCGCGCGCCCGGGCTCCGGCCGCAAGCATGCGGGCCGTCTGCCGGATCAGCTCCGCCGGGACGCCGGTAATCGACTGGACGCGTTCGGGCCAGAAGGCGTTGACACTGCGGGCCACGGCGCTGTAGCCGGAAGTGCGCTCCTGGACGTAGGCGCTGTCCACGAGGTTCTCGTGGATGACCACGTGGGAGAGGCCGAGCAGCAGGGTGAGGTCGGTGCCGGGCAGCGGCTGGAGGTGGAGTCCGCCGCCATCTGCCGTGAAGGCTGCGGTGGCGGATCGGCGCGGATCAACCACGATCAAGCCGCCGGCGTCGCGGGCGCCCTTGAGGTGCTGCACGAACGGCGGCATGGTCTCGGCAACGTTCGAACCGAGCAGCAGGATGGTGCTGGCGGTGTCCAGCGCCTCGACCGGGAAGGGCAGGCCGCGGTCCACGCCGAAGGCCCGCATCCCGGCAGCCGCAGCGGAGGACATGCAGAACCTGCCGTTGTAGTCGATGCGGGACGTGCCGAGGGCCAGCCGGGCGAACTTGCCCAGCATGTAGGCCTTCTCGTTGGTGAGTCCACCGCCGCCGAACACGCCCACGGCGTCCGCACCGTACCGGGCGCGGGCATCCTTCACTGCCCGGGCCGCGAGGTCCAGGGCTTGGTCCCAGCCGATGGGGCGGTGCGCGCCGTCGGGACCCTTCAGCAGGGGCTCAGTGATCCTGCCCGCGTGGTTCAGCAGCGATGGCGAGGTCCAGCCCTTGCGGCACAGGCCGCCGCGGTTGGTGGGGAAGTCCCGGCCGGCAACCTCCAGGGCGGGTGCAGGGTTGGATGCAGGTCCGGGCGTGGAACCGGGTGCCGGCGCGGAGCCCGGCCCCGGCTGGGCAGCCGTTGCCAGGCCTGCGGTGGGCGTGAGCGTCATGGCGCACTGCAGGGCGCAGTAGGGGCAGTGCGTGTCGGCGCTTGCGGGCATGCTAGATGTGTCCCATCGCGTTCCGGCCCGCCTTGCGGATGTAGCAGGCCCAGCAGACCACCAGCATCAGGACATACGCGCCGACGAACCCGTAGAAGGCGGGGGTGTAGGAACCGCTGGCGCTGCTGGAGGCGTTCAGGACCTGGGGGATGACGAAGCCGCCGTAGGCCCCGATAGCGGAGATCAGGCCGAGGGCAGAGGACGCCAGCCGCTGCGTGGCCACGGAGCTTGCGCCCTTGCGCGCGGCCCGGCTGGAGGTGGCGAAGATGACCGGAATCATCCGGTAGGTGGCGCCGTTGCCGAAGCCGCTGGCAGTGAACAGCATCAGGAACAGGACCAGGAAGAGCAGGAAGTTCTTCAGCGGCAGCGTCCAGACCATGGTCAGCGTGATTACGGCCATGGCGGCGAAGGCCGAAACGGTCATCCGGGCTCCGCCCATGCGGTCCGCCATGCGTCCGCCGTAGGGGCGGGCCAGCGAGCCCACCAGGGGGCCCAGGAAGGCGAGAGAGAGGGCCACGGTTCCCACGCCGATGGTGGAGAACCCGGGGAAGTAGTCCTTGATCAGCTTGGGGAACACGCCGGCGAAGCCGATGAAGGAACCAAACGTCCCGATGTACAGCAGCGCCATGATCCACAGGTGCGGTTCCTTGAGCGCCGCCACCGATCCGGCCACGTCGCCCTTGGCGCTGGTGAGGTTGTTCATGTATTTGAAGGCCCCAAAGGCTGCCAGCAGGATGAAGGGAACCCACATCCAGCCGGCCATGGGAAGGTTCACGGTGCCGGCGGCCAGCAGGGTGATCACAATGGGAACGGCAAGCTGTGCGACGGCGGCACCGAGGTTTCCGCCCGCGGCGTTCAGGCCCAGCGCCCAGCCCTTTTCCCGGGCCGGGTAGAAGAAGGTGATGTTGGCCATGGAGCTGGCAAAGTTTCCGCCGCCGAAGCCGGCCAGGGCCGCCACAAGGAGCATGACGCCGAATGGGGTCTCCGGGTTGGAGACGCAGAGGGCCAGCCCGGTGGAGGGGATCAGGAGCAGCAGGGCGGACACAATGGTCCAGTTCCGGCCCCCGAAGCGGGGGACCATGAACGTGTAGGGAATGCGGAGCGTGGCGCCCACCAGGCTGGGCATGGAGATGAGCCAAAAGATCTCCGACGTGGAGAAGGTGAAGCCGGCGGCGGGAAGCTGGACCACCACGATGGACCAGAGCTGCCAGACCACGAAGCCCAGGAACTCGGCGAAGATGGACCAGTTCAGGTTCCGGCGTGCGATGGCGCGGCCCGCGGTTTCCCACTGCTCCTTGTTCTCCGCATCCCAGTTGGCGATCCAGCGGCCGGGGCGGAATTCAAGGGCAGGTGAGTCTGTGGCGCGGGCAGGGCCGGGCTGTACGCCGGTTTCGACAGTGCGGTCAACAGTCACGGTTTACCTCCTTCGGGGATGGGGTTTCCTCAAACCTAGGGATGGCTCGTTTCGTGGACAGTCGATGTGTGTTAACGCGCTGTGACTTTTGCCTATCCGGCACAGTCAGGCGGCGTGAGGCGCCGGGGAACAGCCGCCTTGTGAGACAGACAACACCAGTCCGGATGCTGGACGTTTCGTCCATTGACTGGACGGAGGCAAGTAAGATCGAACTCTAACTATTCGAGCCGGGTGGCAGTCCTGCCTGTGCCCGGCCGGTCTCACGAAAGCGCTTACCTATGTCATCCACCGATACCACCGCGCTGCCAGGTGCACACCAGCCGGTGAACTCCCGCGGCCGCGTCATCGTGGCCAGCCTGATCGGCACCACAGTGGAGTTTTACGACTTCTACGTCTATGCCACCGCCGCCGTCCTCGTCTTCCCGAAGCTCTTTTTCCCCAGCGCGAACGAAACCACACAGCTGCTGAGCTCCTTTGCCGTGTTTGGCGTGGCCTTCATCGCCCGCCCCCTCGGCTCCATCATCTTCGGGCACTTCGGTGACAAGTTTGGCCGCAAGGGCACGCTGGTGGCTTCGCTGCTGACCATGGGTATCGCCACGTTCCTCATCGGCTGCCTTCCCACCGCGCTGGTTCCGGGCTGGGAGTTCCTGGCGCCGGCCCTGCTGGTGGTCATGCGCTTCGCCCAAGGCCTGGCGCTCGGCGGCGAATGGAGCGGGGCCGCGCTGCTGGCCACCGAAAATGCTCCCGCCAACAAGCGCGCCATCTACGGCACCTTCCCGCAGCTCGGCGCCCCGATCGGCTTCATCATCGCCAACGTCATCTTCCTGGTGGCAAGCTACACCCTGGCGCCGGAGGCCTTCGCGGCATGGGGCTGGCGCGTTCCATTCCTGCTCAGCGCCGTCATGGTCATCATCGGCCTGTACGTCCGGCTCAAGCTGATCGAAACCCCGGCCTTCACCAAGGTCCTGGAGTCCAACGAGGTCGCCAAGCTGCCGCTGGGCCGCGTCTTCAAGACCAGCTGGCGCCAGCTGATCCTGGGTACCTTCATCATGCTGGCCACCTACGTGCTCTTCTACCTGATGACCACGTTCACGCTCACATACGGCACCAAGCCAACCCTGGAAGGCGCCAAGGCCGCAGCCGAAAAGGCCGGGAAGCCGATGAGCGAAGCCGCCGCCGCCGCGTTCGTCCCCGGCCTTGGCTACAGCCGCAACGACTTCCTCTGGATGCTGATTGCCGGCGTCGTCTTCTTCGGCATCTTCACCCTTGTCTCCGGACCGCTGGCGGAAAAGTTCGGCCGCCGCAAGATGCTCCTCGCCGTCACCGCCGGGATCTTCGTCTTCGGCCTGCTGTTCGTTCCGCTGTTCAGCGGCGGCTTCTTGGGCACCATGGGCCTGCTGATCCTCGGGTTCTCGCTCATGGGCCTCACCTTCGGCCCGATGGGGGCGCTGCTGCCAGAACTGTTCCCCACCAACGTGCGGTACACGGGCTCCGCCATCAGCTACAACTTCTCCAGCATCCTGGGTGCAGCAGTGGCGCCGTTCATCGCGGTGGCCCTCTGGGAAGCTGCCAAGGGCAGCCCGGTCCTGGTCGGGGTCTACCTGACCTCGATGGCGGTGCTCACCTTGATCGCGCTGTTCCTCACCCGCGAAACCCGGGACGTGGACTACGAGAACAACGTGGCCTGACGCCCTGGGTGCAGTCCGGCCCGGTTAGTGGCTGAGATGCCCGGCCCCGCCCCCGCAATAACGGGGTTGGTGCCGGGCATCTCCCTTAAGTGCCGGAGGTAACCGGGCAGGAACGCACGACGGCGGGCTGCCGCGGCTTGGGAGGTTGGGGCTCAGCGGGCGTAGCGGGCCACGAAGTTCTTCAGCACGGCCATGGGCTCGGTGACGGTGAATTGCCGTGCCGCCGCCATGAGTTCCTCCGCGGACTCCGGCGGGAAGTAGCCGGCATGCCGGTAGATGTCGATCCGGGTCACCAGCCCGTCGGTGTCCAGCTCCGGGTGGAACTGGGTGGCGTAAAGGTTGGTCTTGACGCGGAACATGTGGACGGGGCAGGAGGCCGCCCGCGCCAGCAGCACAGCGTGCGGGGGCAGCGAGCTGACAGCTTCCTTGTGCCCGGTGAAGGCTGTGAAGGTTTGGGGCATTCCCTGCAGGATGGGGTCCTGCAGTCCCTCCTCGGTCAGTTCCACCTGCACCGCGCCCAGCGGCTCGCCGTAGGTCCGGTCGATCACGGCGCCCTGGTGGCTCCCGAGCGTGCCGACTCCGTAGCAGGCGCCGAGGAACGGGAAGTCAAGGTCCACCAGCTGGTCCAGGAGCGCTGCCAACTCCTGCTCCACGCGGTGCTGGACAGGGCTCTTGTGCTCCGGCGGGTCGCTGGAGGTGAAGGGGCTGCCGCCGACGATCACGCCGGAGTACTTTGAAAGGTCCAGCGAGGGCAGGGGAGCGGCTTCGAGCCGGACGCGGACCAGTTCCCGTTCTTCAAGTCCGCCGTACCTCAGGTAGGCGGCGTACTCATCCTCCGCGGCGGCATCCTCCGCACGGGAGGCCAGGAGCAGGAAAGGCAGCATGAGTAAAGTCTGCATCCTGGCGGCTGCACCTGCCAGCACCACGCCTGCCGGCACCAGGACTGCACCCGCCGGGTCGGGCTGTTTGCGTTCAGGCTATGTGCCGGCCCAGGTTAGATGCGGGCTCAGGCCGGCGGTTGCGTCAGCGACCGGCGGGACTGGGGCCGGGCCGCCGGGTCCGCGTGGCGGTGCAGCAGCTTCCAGTAGCCCTCCTCGCGCCGGAAGATGCTGGTCACGCGCAGGGCGAACTCCTCCGTGGCTGCAGCCCCGTCCAGCCGTGCCCGGAAATGCTCTGTCTCCACCAGGTAGGCAGTGTCGCGCGCCGTGTAGGAGGTCACGGTGTCGAAGCCCAGCATCTCGCCGTCGCGGAACTGGCGTGCCGCCTGGTCCAACCGGGCTTCCACCTGGGCCCAGCCGCGGGCGATCCCGCCGAACGGGTTTGCCAGCGTGACGTCATCCAGCCGGGAGTACAGTTCCTTGATTGGAGCCGCATTGCCGCGGGTGATCTCGGGAACCGCTTGGTGGTAGCGGTCCACTTCTTCCTGGAAACTTGGTGCGAGCATGGCTGCCGGGCCGCCTTCTAGTCCTCGATGGTGGCGATGATGGCGCCCGCGGACACCGTCTCGCCGGCCGTTGCGGTCAGGCCCGTGATGGTGCCGGAACGGTGTGCGGTGAGCGGCTGCTCCATCTTCATGGCCTCGAGGACCACCACCAGGTCGCCTTCGGACACCACGTCGCCGTGGGCCACAGCCACCTTCACAATGGTTCCCTGCATGGGGGAGGTCAGCGCATTGCCGGTGGCGGCGGCGGGCCCTGCAGAGCGGGAGCGCTTCTTGGACTTGCCCGGCTTGCCCGTCGCAGCAGCTGCGGTTCCCGGCGTGCCCAGGGACGCGGGAAGGACCACCTCAAGGCGCTTGCCGCCTACCTCCACCACCACGCGCTGGCGGTCTTCGCCGGAGCCTTCGCCGTCAGCGGTCCCCTCAGGGGTCCATGCGGGCAGGTTGTTGCTGAATTCGGTTTCGATCCACCGGGTGTGGACCTTGAAGGGTCCTTCGGCGGGTGCGAACGCAGGGTCCGAGACGACAGCGAGGTCGAACGGGATGACGGTGGGGATGCCCTCCACCACCATCTCCTCCAGGGCGCGGCGGGCACGCTGCAGGGCCTGCGGGCGGCTGGCGCCGGTGATGATGAGCTTGGACAGCATGGAGTCGAAGTTTCCGCTGATCACGTCGCCCTGCTCCACGCCTGAGTCCACGCGGACACCAGGGCCGGTGGGGTTTTTCAGAACGCGGAGGGTGCCGGGGGCGGGCAGGAAGTTCCGGCCCGGATCCTCGCCGGTGATGCGGAATTCGATGGAGTGGCCGCGCACCTCGGGGTCGCCGTAGCCCAGTTCCTCGCCGCGGGCCAGCCGGAACTGCTCGCGGACCAGGTCGATGCCGGTCACTTCCTCGGAGACGCAGTGCTCCACCTGGAGGCGGGTGTTGACCTCAAGGAAGGAAATGGTTCCATCCTGGCCAACCAGGAATTCGCAGGTGCCTGCGCCCAGGTAGCCGGCCTCTTTCAGGATGGCCTTGGAGGATTCGTACAGCTTGCGGTTCTGGTCCTCAGTGAGGAACGGGGCCGGGGCCTCCTCCACGAGTTTCTGGTTGCGCCGCTGGAGCGAGCAGTCGCGGGTGGACACCACCACGACGTTGCCGTGGGAATCGGCCAGGCACTGGGTCTCCACGTGGCGCGGGGCGTCCAGGAAGCGCTCGATGAAGCATTCGCCGCGCCCGAAGGCTGCCGTGGCCTCGCGGACGGCGGACTCGTACAGTTCGGGGATTTCTTCCCGGGTACGGGCCACCTTGATGCCGCGCCCGCCGCCGCCGAAGGCGGCCTTGATGGCCACGGGCAGGCCGTGCTGGTCAACGAAGTCCAGGACCTCCTGCGCGGACTCAACGGGATCGGCCGTGCCGGGCACCAGCGGTGCGCCGACCTTTTCGGCGATGTGCCGGGCCTGGACTTTGTCGCCCAGGGCGGAGATCGCCTCGGGGGAGGGGCCGATCCAGGTGATGCCGGCCTCGATCACCCGGGCGGCGAACTGGGCGTTTTCGGCCAGGAAGCCGTAGCCGGGGTGGATGGCGTCGGCGCCGGACTGGCGGGCAGCCTCGATGATCTTGTCCATCACCAGGTAGGACTCGGCGGCGGTGGTGCCGCCCAGGGCGTAGGCCTCGTCAGCGAGCCGGACATGCAGGGCATCGCGGTCCGGGTCAGCGTAGACGGCGACGGAGGCGAGGCCCTCGTCCCGGGCCGCCCGGATGATGCGCACGGCGATTTCGCCGCGGTTGGCGATCAGCACCTTTGTGAGGCTCGGCTGCGTGGTTCCTGCGGACTGCTCCAAATTTGCTGACAAGGCGTCTCCTTCTTTCCTTCAGGGAGCCTAGCGCGGTTTTGGAGGTTCCGCCGATATTACTTGCGGAATCCGCGTGTAAAGCAGCCTTCCTTTGTAGGGAAGCTACAAGGGGGTCCGAAAACCGCCGGTCTTAGCGCGGCGGCCAGAGGTCCGTGATCCGCACATTGGCGGCAGCGAGCAGTCCGCGCAGGGTGGAGACGGAAAGGCCGACGACGGCGTGCGGGTCGCCGTCGACCTTCCGGATAAAGGCCCCGCCCAGGCCGTCGATAGTGAAGGAACCCGCGCAGTGCAGCGGTTCACCGGTGGCGATGTAGGCGTCGATCTCTGCCGGTTCCATGTCCAGGAAGGAAACTTCGGCGGAGGCGACCGCCCCGAGCGTGGCGCCCGAGCCGCGGCCGCCGCTGCCGTCGTCGTCCGTGTCCCTGCAGTCCACCAGCCAGTGGCCCGTGTGCAGCACGCCGGCCCTGCCGCTCATCCGCAGCATCCGTTCGCGTGCGACGTCGGCGGTGTAGGGCTTGCCGTGAGCCTCGCCGTCGAACTCGAAGACGGAGTCGCAGCCAAGGACCAGCGCACCTTCCGCCTCCGGCAGCGACGCGACGGCCTCGGCCTTGGCCCGGGCCAGCAGCAGCGCGGTGTCATGCGGGTCGGTGACGCCGTACCGTTCCTGGACGGCGGCTTCGTCGACGTCGGACACCAGCACGGTGTGCCGGATACCGGCCTCGGCCAGGAGCTTGGTGCGGGCGGGGGACTGGGAGGCGAGGATCAGATGGAGCACGGCTTCAGCCTAGTGGACCAGCTCGCCGGCAACCGGTGCAGCCTGGCCGCGGTTGAGCTTGGCGCCCTCCACGTCCACGTCCGGCAGGATCCGGTCCAGCCAGCGGGGCAGCCACCAGGACCTGGCGCCCAGCAGGTACATCACGGCCGGCACGATGGTCATGCGGACCACGAAGGCGTCGAACAGGACGCCGAAGGCCATGGCAAAGCCCAGCGGCCGGACCATAGTGAGGTGGCTGAAGATGAAGCCGGAGAACACGCTCACCATGATGATCGCCGCGGCTGTAACCACAGCTGCCGCGTGCCGGAAGCCCACACGGACTGCCTCCTTGGCGGATGATCCGTGCATGTAGGCCTCGCGCATCCCGGAAGCTATGAACACCTGGTAGTCCATGGCCAGGCCAAACAGCACGCCAATCAGGATGATGGGCAGGAAGCTCAGCACGGCACCCGGGTTGGCCACGTCGAAGACGTTCCCCAGCCAGCCCCACTGGTACACCGCCACCACGGCGCCGAAGGCGGCGGACAGGGACAGCAGGAAGCCGCCCGTGGCCAGCAGCGGAACCACGATGGAGCGGAACACCAGCAGCAGCAGGACCAGGGAAAGCCCGACGACGATCGCCAGGTAAGGCGGCAGGGCGTCACCAAGCTTCGTGGAGACGTCCACGTTGCCGGCGGTCTGCCCGGTCAGTCCCATGGCGACGTCGTAGTCGGCCTTGATGTCGCCGTTGAGCCCGCGCAATTCGGAAACCACCTTGACCGTACTGGCGCTGGCCGGGCCCTCCTTGGGGATGACCTGGAACACGGCGGTGCGGCGGTCTTCGCTGAGCGCCACCGGCACGGCGGCCACCACGTTGTCCACGGCGCGGAGCTTGTCCGCGATGTCGTACTGCAGCTTCTGCGCCTGGGTTGCGTCCAGGTTTGCGGGGAACTCGCCCACCGCCACGATGGGTCCGGTGACGCCTTCGCCGAAGCTGCGCGCGGTCAGGTCGTAGGCCTGGTAGGCCTCGGACTCCACGGGTTCGGAGCCGCCGTCGGGCAGGGCCAGCTGCAGCTGGGTAGCCGGCAGGGCGAGGGTGCCCAGCAGGAGGACGCCGGCAATAAGCGCCACCCACGGGTGCTTGGTGACCAAGCCGCCCCAACCGTGGGTGCTGCGTTCGCGGTCGAGCGCAAGGTCGCTGGCTTCGTGGCCCGGTTCAGCGTTGTGGGCCTCCGACTTGGCCCAGGCCCGCTTGGAGATGATGCGCCGGCCGATCAGGGACAGCATGGCGGGGGTCAGGGTGATGGCGACCAGGACCGCAACGGCCACGGTTCCGGCTGCCGAAAGGCCCATGACGGTGAGGAACGGCAGGCCGGGAACCACCAGGGCTGCGAGGGCGATGATCACCGTGAGGCCGGCGAAGACCACCGCGTTGCCGGATGTGCCGTTGGCCCGGGCCACGGACTCTTCAGGGTCCATGCCAGCCAGGAGCTGGGTCCGGTGCCGGTTGACGATGAACAGGGAGTAGTCGATGCCCACGGCGAGGCCCAGCATGAGGGCCAGCATGGGGGAGATGGAGCTCATGTCGAACAGGCCCGAGAGCGCGAACGTAATGCCGACACCCACGCCGACGCCCATGATGGCCATCAACAGCGGAAGCCCGGCGGCAATCAGCGTTCCCAGCATGAGGATGAGGACCAATGCGGCCACTGCGATGCCGACGATTTCCGCGGTACCGAAGAGGGCCGAGATGTCCTCGGTGATCTCCTTGCTCGCGAATGCCGTCACGCCGGCCGAGGAGGTTTCGTGGGCGATCTGCTGCACCTGCTTGCGGACCGTTGGGGCCAGTCCGTTGATGGACGTGTTGAACTGCACCTGGGCCACGGCCGCCTTGTTGTCCTCGGAAACGAAGCGGATCGCGGAGGCTGCCTGGGCCTGGCGCTTGCCGAGTTCCAGCTTGGCCTTATTGGCCTCCAGTTCCTGGGTGCCGGCGTCGAGCTTGGCCTGCCCGGCCGCCAGCGCCGCCTTCTGCTGGCCCAGCTGGGCCTCAATCAGTGCTGCCGGCGCTCCCGCCGCGGTGAGCTGCTGCTCGGCGGCCGCAAGCTGCGCCTTGCCGGCCTCCAGCTGTGTCCGGGAGGCGTCAAGCTGGGCCTGGCCGGCGGCCAGCTGCTGTTCGCCGTCGGTGATGGCCTTGCCGGCCTGGTCCACCTGGGCCTGGGTAGCGAACGGATCCACCGTGCCGCGGACTTCGGGGAGGGTCTGGAGCTTCTTCAGTGCGTCCATTACGGCCGCCCGGCTCTCCGCTGTGAAGCCTCCGTCGGGCGCTTCGAAGACGATGGTGGCGCTGCCGCCGGACGCCGAGGGCAGCTCCTGCTTGAGCTTGTCCGCGATCCGCTGGGTTTCGGTTCCGGGAATCTGGAAGTTGTTGGACAGGGTGCCGTGGAAGGCCGCGGCCGAACCGCCCACGGCCACCAGCACGGCAAGCCAAAGCGAGATGACAAGCCAGCGCCGGCGGTAGGAGAACTTGCCGAGGCGGTAGAGGAGGAGTGCCATGCGGGAGAGCCGATCTGATCAGGAGGAACGGGTTGCGGATGGGAAAGCAGAGGTGTTGAAGCCTGCGCCCAGCAGGGCCATGGAGTCGATGAGCAGCTGGCGGAGCTCGTCCAGCGAAGCGGGGGATAAGTCCGGGCCGCGGCGGCTGAACCAGACCTCCATGGCTGCCTTGCCGCAGGAGATGATGGAGCCGGCCAAGGCGTGGACGTACAGCTCGTCCTGTCCGCCGGGGGTACCGGCGAGGCGTTCCCGGGCGACCGTGAAGACCTGGGTCCGGCAGTAGTCCCATGCCTCGAGTTCGGGGTAGGACATCAGCGGGCTTTGCTGCGTCAGCGTGAACAGTTCCGCCAGCGGTGCTATGGCCTTGGGGTCGGCCAGGGCCACCAGTGCGGCCTGCGCCGACTCGAGCATGGGTTCCTCTGCCGGGCGGAGGCGCAGAATCTGTATGGCCTTGTCCAGGAAGCCGTGGACGATGGACGCCAGGGCGGCGTCGGTGCTGCTGAAGTAGTTGAAGAAGGTGCGGCGTGAAATGCCCGCGGCGTCGGCGATGTCCTCCACCGTAAAGTTGCCGGGGCCCTTGGAACGAAGAAGTCCCAGCGCGGCGTCCGTGATGGCCTGGCGCGTGGCTGCCTTGTTGAGCTCCCGGCGCGATGGGGTAGCCGGCTCAGCGCCTGGCGAAGAAAGGGGTATTGCCACAGCCCTTACACTACGTGCAACTTTGCACTGCATGCAAGTTGTGAGACTCCCGAGGGCTGGGGGTCCAACCGGATTCACAGGAGAACGAAAGGTTCCGAACAGCCGCTCCTGATCCTTCCCAGTGAAGCTTGGTGTGTCTCGCCAAGAGGCGTACCACCAGCAGCCGTCACGCGACGGCGAATCAGGAGACAAAAGATGAAACGCACGAAGAAGATGACCCTGGGCCTGTCAGCGGCAGCGCTGGCGCTCGGTGCCGGAATCGGCGTTGCCGGGATGGCCTCTGCCACCACTACGACGCCCACTCCCACGCCCAGCTCGAGTTCCAGCGCTTCGGCCGACGGAAGCACCGGCGCTGCCCAGGACGGGATGGGCAGGCACGGCGGCCGCGGCGGTCACGGCTTGGAGCAGGCCTCCACGCTGGCAGCGAAGCTCGGCGTGGACGAAGCCAAGGTGAAGGAAGCCCTGAAAACCTTCCGCGAGGCCAACAAGCCCAGCACGCCGCCGGCTGAGGGGCAAAAGCCGGATGCGGCTGCCCGCGAGGCTGCGCTCGCCAAGTCCCTTGCCACATCGCTGGGCATTGATGAGGCGAAGGTGACAGCGGCCCTCCAGGAGATCCGCAGCGAGGAGCAGTCCGAGCATGCCGCTGAGCTCAAGAGCCGGCTGGACAAGGCGGTCACGGACGGGAAGCTGACACAGGCCGAGGCGGACGCGGTGACCAAGGCTGTCCAGAGCGGAGTAATCGGGGGCGGCGGCCGCTAACCCAGCGTGCTGCGGAGTCCTTAACCCAAAAAGAGCGTCCCCGGGTAATCTCCCGGGGACGCTCTTCTATATCTGGTGCCCGTTACGCCTTTGCATCCTGCAGTTCGCGGGGTGCGGTGTCAGCAGTGGTGCCGTCGGTCGCGGTGGCCACGGCGTCGCTGTCGTCCACAAACGGCGTGCCGTTGCGGGGCGCGTTGTACAGCGACTCATCCAGGATGCCCTGTCGCTTGGCCACGATGGTGGGGACCAGCGCCTGGCCTGCAACGTTCACAGCGGTGCGGCCCATGTCCAGGATCGGGTCGATGGCGAGCAGGAGTCCGACGCCGGCCAGCGGCAGTCCCAGCGTGGAGAGCGTGAGGGTGAGCATCACCACGGCGCCGGTGGTGCCGGCGGTTGCCGCGGATCCGAGGACCGAGACCAGGGCGATCAGCAGGTACTGGCTGAAGTCCAGGTGGATGCCGAAGAACTGGGCCACGAAGATGGCCGACACGGCAGGGTAGATGGCCGCGCAGCCATCCATCTTGGTGGTGGCGCCCAGCGGCACGGCGAAGGAAGCGTAGGCGCGGGGGACGCCCAGGCTGCGCTCGGTCACGCGCTGGGTGAGCGGCAGGGTTCCCACGGAGGAGCGGGATACGAAGGCCAGCTGGACGGCGGGCCATACGCCGGAGAAGTACTGCCTGATGGACAGGCCGTGGCTGCGGATCAGGATGGGGTAGACCACGAACAGCACCAGGACCAGGCCTGCGTAGATGGCCACGGTGAACTTGCCGAGCGAGCCGATGGTGTCCCAGCCATAGACGGCGACGGCGTTGCCGATCAGGCCGATGGTGCCCAGCGGTGCGATGCGGATGATCCACCAAAGGACTTTCTGGATGACGGCGAGGGCCGAGGCATTCAGCTTCAGGAAGGGCTCTGCAGCCTTGCCCACCTTGAGGGCGGCGACGCCCACGGCGATGGCGATGACCAGGATCTGCAGGACGTTGAAGCTGACGGAGGTGGTGACGGCGCCGGAATCGCCGACGGTGGAGCTGGCACCCAGGCCCAGGAAGTTCTTGGGGAAGAGGCCCACGAGGAAGGCCCACCAGTCACCGGACTTGCCGGTGTACTTGGCGTCCCCGCTGATGCCGGTGTTGGCTCCGGGCTGCAGCAGGACGCCCAGGCCCATGCCGATCAGCACTGCGATCAGGGACGTGATGGCGAACCACAGCAGCGTGTTCCATGCCAGCCTGGCCGCGTTCGATACCCGGCGCAGGTTGGAGATGGAGCTGACCACGGCGGTGAAGATCAGCGGAACGACGGCGGTCTGCAGCAGGGACACGTAGCTTGAGCCGATGGTCTGCAGTGTGGCGCCGAGCGCGTTGGGGTTGGCCTTGGTGCTGCCGGTGTATTTGGCCAGCAGTCCGAGGCCGAGGCCCACGATAAGGGCGGCGATAATCTGGAAGCCGAACGAGCCCGCCCATTTGGGCAGCTGGAATCCGGTCTTCCCTGCGGGAGATGGGGTGCTTGTCTGAGTGCTCACCAGAACAAGCTAGACCCCATCCAATACCACGTCGAACCAACATTGAGAAATGTTACGTGCATGATTTGCGCCGAGATCTGGAAAAACCGCGAGAACGTAAGGCAGACAGTGGCATTTGTTACTTATTCCCAGCGCCGGTGTGCTTAACATCTCGCTGGTTCCGCGGGCAAAAGGCCCGCTGCCTTCCGGCAGCTTGCTCCCCACCGGCTCCCTAACCTGGCAAACTCGGCCAGGGAACCCTGCCGGCGTGGGCCCAGGCGTGAGGAACGAGCAGCGCGCAGAGGATGTCGCCCTTCCGCCCCTGGAGGGGCGAGCTAGGACAGCAGCGCCCGGCGAAGGGTATCGAGTCCAACGGAGCCGATGTTGAGGGCCTTGGTGTGGAACTCCTTGAGGTCGAACCCGGGCCGTGATTCCAGTTCGGTGCGGATCTGTTCCCAGAGGCGCTGGCCCACTTTGTAGGAGGGGGCCTGGCCAGGCCAGCCGAGGTAGCGGGTGAACTCGAAGTTCAGTTGGCCCTCGCTGATGGGGAGGTTTTCCTTGAGGAAGTCGTAGCCCTTGTCGGCGGTCCAGGTGCCGGAGCCCCAGCGTTCGGGGATTTCCAGTTCGAGGTGCACGCCGATGTCGAAGACCACCCGGGCTGCACGCATGCGCTGCATGTCCAGCATGCCCATGTGGTCGCCCGGGTCTTTCAGGTAACCGAGTTCCTGCATGAGCTTTTCGGCGTAGAGGGCCCAGCCTTCGCCGTGGCCGGAGGTCCAGCAGACGTTGCGACGCCACTTGTTCAGCAGTTCGCGGCGGTAGGTGGCAGTGGCCACCTGGAGGTGGTGGCCGGGGACGCCCTCGTGGTACACGGTGGTGGTTTCAGCCCAGGTGGTGAACGTGTCCTCGCCGGCGGGGACGGACCACCACATGCGGCCGGGGCGGCTGAAGTCGTCGGAGGGGCCGGTGTAGTAGATGCCGCCTTCGTCGGTGGGGGCGATCCTGCACTCGAGCTTCTTCATGACGTCCGGGATGTCGAAGTGCACGCCGGCGAGTTCGGCCACGGCTTTGTCGGAGAGGCCCTGCATCCATTCCCGCAGTGCCTCGGTGCCTTTCAGTTGGCGGGCGGGATCGTTGTTGAGGATTTCCTTGGCTTCGGAGATGGTGGCGCCTGCCTTGATGGTTGCCGCAACCTGTTCCTGCTCGGCGATGAGGCGGTCCAGTTCCTGCACGCCCCACGCGTAGGTTTCCTCCAGGTCCACCTCGGCGCCCAGGAACGAACGGGAAGCCAGGGCGTAGCGGCCCCTGCCTACGGCGTCCTTCTCGGGAGCAGCGGGGAGCAGTTCGGTGCGCAGGAATTCCGCCAGTCCGGTGTAGGCACGCCGGGCGGCGTCAGCGCCGGCGTCGAGCTTGTCCTGCAGGGCTGCGGGCAATGGCCCGGCAGAGGTGGAGGCCTGCGCCGCCAGCTTGGCGAAGAAGCCGTCTGCCGCGGCGTACTTCGCCACCTGCTCGATGACGATCCGCACCTGGCGTGCAGCTGCCACCCTGCCGGCGTCCTTGGCCAGGCGCAGGGATTCGGTGTAGCCGCTGATGGCCGCAGGCACGTTGTGCGCGCGCCCGGCAATGTGTTCCCAGTCCTGCTCGGTGTCGGTGGGCATGAGGTCGAAAATGGCCCTGATGTCCTGGGCCGGGGAGGCGATGTTGTTCAGCTCCGCGTACTCCCACCCGGAGGCGTGGATAAGGAGCTGCAGGCCCAGCCGCTCCCGCATGGCGTCCAAGGTGACGGCGTCCACGTCGTCCTCAGGCTCCAGGCCTTCCAACGCGGCCAGGGCATCACGTGCCGCCTCTGCGAAACCTGCGATGCCGGCGGGGGAGAAGTCCTGGTACTCCGTCTCATGTCCGGGCAGGCCAAGGGTGGTGGCAAACGTCGGGTTGAGCCTGATGAGGGTGTCTGTGTAGTTGTCCGCGACGGCGTCGATCCGGGTATGCGGGCGCGCGGCGGAAGAGGTGTCTGTAGTCACACCCAGAGCCTAACGGGGCAAGGTGGGCAACGTCAGCATGCCCCGCCGGGGTCGGCGCTCCTGTCAGCCCTGGCTGCGCTTCCAGGCGCCCGGCCCGGGCGTGGGGGCGAGGCGGAGCTGCTGCCGGCGCACCCAGTGGCGCACGCTGGGGCTCTTGCGGGGAGCAGGGCTCTCGCCACCCAGGGAGAGCACGACGGCGGTCAGCGCGGCCAGTTCCTCGGCGTTCGGCTGTCCTTTGACAACAGAGAGCAGGGGAGCGGCTTGGGCATCATGGGTGTCGGCTGGGCCTGCGCCCGCAGGGCTTTCAGTGGGCGTCACAGCGGGATGTTCCCGTGCTTCTTGGCGGGGAGGCTGGCCCGTTTGTCGCGCAGGGCACGCAATCCCTTGATGATCTGGATGCGGGTGTCCGAGGGGGCGATGACCGCATCCACGTAGCCGAGTTCGGCAGCCTGGTAGGGGTTGAGGAGTTCTTCCTCGTACTGGCGGATCACTTCGGCCCGGCGGGCCTCAACATCGCCGCCGTCCTGGGCGACGGCTGCCAGATCGCGCCGGTACAGGATGTTCACCGCGCCCTGCGCACCCATGACGCCGATCTGCGCCGTGGGCCAGGCCAGGTTCAGGTCCGCGCCAAGCTTCTTGGAACCCATGACAATGTAGGCGCCGCCGTAGGCCTTGCGGGTGATGACGGTGAGCTTGGGGACGGTGGCCTCGGCGTAGGCGTAGAGGAGCTTGGCCCCGCGGCGGATAATGCCCTGGAACTCCTGGTCCTTGCCGGGAAGGAACCCGGGAACGTCCACCAGGGTGATGATCGGGATGTTGAAGGCGTCGCAGTGGCGGACAAAGCGGGCGGCCTTTTCGGAGGCGGCGATGTCCAGGGTGCCGGCGAACTGCAGCGGCTGGTTGGCCACGATGCCAACGGTGTGCCCCTCCACCCGGCCGTAGCCGATCATCACGTTGGGGGCGTACAAGGCCTGCATCTCGAGGAAGTGCCCGTCGTCGACGATCTGTTCCACCACGGCGCGCATGTCGTAGGGCTGGTTGGCAGAATCCGGGACCAGCGCATCCAAGGCGAGGTCGTCGTCGTCAATTTCCAACTCCTGCTGGTGTCCCAGCACGGGCGCCTCGGACAGGTTGTTGGAGGGCAGGAAGTCCAGCAGTTCGCGCACGAACTCGATGGCGTCGGTTTCGTCCGAGGCCAGGTAGGTGGAGGTTCCGGTGGTGGCATTGTGCTGCCGCGCTCCACCCAGGGTTTCCATGTCCACGTCCTCGCCGGTGACAGTCTTGATGACGTCCGGGCCGGTGATGAACATGTGCGAGGTCTTGTCCACCATCACCACATAGTCGGTGAGGGCGGGGGAATAGGCCGCGCCGCCGGCGGAGGGGCCCATGATGAGCGAGATCTGCGGCACCACGCCGCTGGCATGGACGTTGTTGCGGAAGATGTCGGCGAACATGGCCAGCGAGGCAACGCCTTCCTGGATGCGGGCGCCGCCGCCGTCCAGGATGCCGACGACGGGGCAACCGTTCCGGAGCGCGAACTCCTGGACCTTGACGATCTTTTCGCCGTTGACCTGGCTGAGTGATCCGCCGTAGACGGTGAAGTCCTGGCTGTAGACGGCAACCAGCCGTCCATCCACGGTGCCGTAGCCGGAGACCAGGCCGTCGCCCAGCGGCTTCTTCTTCTCCATGCCGAAGGCGGTGGAGCGGTGGACAGCCAGGGCGTCGAACTCGACAAATGAGTCCTCGTCCAGCAGGAGGGCAATGCGCTCACGGGCGGTGTTCTTGCCCCGCGCGTGCTGCTTTTCGATGGCTTCGGGGCCGGAGGGCTGTTCGGCGCGCGCCTGGCGGTCGCGGAAATCGGCAATCTTCCCCGCGGTCGTTGTCAGATCGTGGCTCATCAAGTGTCTCCGGCTCTGTAGCAGGTCAATTCCGTTGGCTGGTACGTCGGGCTGCGCGGCGCTTTAAGTAGCATCCACACAAAAGACGAACCCTGCTGGCAAGTCTAGTGACGCTTTGGACGCCCACGGCTGTAGGGAACCTACAATTTTCTGCCGTTCCAGCCGCCTCCCATCAATGTTACTCACCGGTAACTTAGTTGGGCTACAGTGGTGCCATGACCCCAAGCGACGATGCTTTGCATGCTCCCGACAGCCCCTACCGGGCGGCAGGTTCCCTGGCCGGACGGACCATCCTGATTTCCGGCGGCAGCCGCGGGATCGGGCTCGCCATAGCCAAAAGGGCGGCGCGCGACGGCGCCAACATCGTGCTCCTGGCCAAGACGGGGGAGCCGCATCCCAAGCTGGAGGGTACGGTCTACACCGCTGCCGAGGAACTGGTGGCCGCGGGTGGCCAGGCTCTGCCACTGGTGGGTGACGTGCGCAGGGATGACGACGTGGCCGGCGCGGTGGATGCCGCGATGGAGCGGTTTGGCGGCATCGACGTCGTCATCAACAATGCGTCAGCCATCGACCTGTCCACTACGGACGCCGTCGACATGAAGAAGTACGACCTGATGCAGGACATCAACGTCCGCGGCACCTTCCTGCTGTCAAAACTGGCCCTGCCGGCGCTGCGGGCCTCGGAGCAGGGGCACATCCTCACGCTCTCCCCGCCGCTGAACCTGCACCCCTCCTGGGCGGGCAAACACCTCGCCTACACCATGGCCAAATACGGGATGAGCCTGACCACCCTGGGCCTCGCCGAGGAGTTGAAGGCGGACGGGATCCGGGTCAACTCCCTGTGGCCCTGCACCCTGATCGACACCGCTGCCATCCGCAACATGCCCCACGGCGAAAGCATGGTCCTGGCCGCGCGGGGCCCGCAGATCATGGCCGACGCCGCCCATGCGGTCCTCACCGGCGCCAACCTCGGTGCCGGCACGCCGCCGTCGGGCAACTTCTACACGGACGAGCAGGTCCTGGCTGCTGCCGGCGTGGCGGACTTCCGCCCCTACAGCCTGGGGGCGCCCGAGGACCAGCTGGTTCCCGACATCTTCCTGTAGCGGCGCCACCGGCGCGGTGTTCCGCTCGGTAGGATTTAGGTATGGACGACGCACACGCACCGGGCACCCCCCTGAACCGAGGGGACCTGGCCGACCAGCGCTTCCTGTCCGCCACGGGGATACCCCGGATCGATGTGGTGGACTCCACCGGTTCCACCAATGCTGACCTCCTGCGCGGTGCCACGGTGGATCCCGCGGCCTGGCCGGACCTCTCCGTCCTCACCGCCGAGTACCAGACTGCCGCCAGGGGCCGGCTGGACCGGCACTGGGAAGCTCCGCCGCTGAGTTCGGTGTCCGTCTCGATAGTCCTGCGCCCGGTCAACGCGGACGGACGGCCGCTGCCTACCCAGAGCTACTCCTGGCTCTCTTTGATCGCGGCCCTCGCGCTGCGGGAGACACTTTTGGAAACCGCCGGCATCCCGGCCGAGCTCAAATGGCCCAACGACGTCCTGGTGCGCGGCAGGAAGATCGCCGGCATCCTGGCACAGCTCGGACCGATGGCGGACGGCAACGTGCCCCCCGTCATCCTGGGCACCGGCCTGAACGTCACCCTGCGCGAAAGCGAACTTCCCGTTCCCACCGCCACCTCCGTGGCCCTCGAAGGTGCCGGCACCACAGACCGCACAGCCCTGCTGAAGAGCTACCTGTCCCACTTTGCGGTCCTTTACCGCAGTTTCTGCAATGCCGACGGCGACCCCACAGCGGGCATGGCGGGTGGGCCCTCGTTGCACAAAAGGGTGGAGGCCGTCATGGTCACGCTGGGCAAGCAGGTGCGCGCCCAGCTTCCCGGCGACCACGAAATTATTGGACACGCCTCCCGGCTGGACGACTACGGCTCGCTGCTGGTGGTGGACCGCGACGGGCGCGAGCACGTGGTGACGGCGGGAGACGTGGTGCACCTGCGGCCCTGGACAGCGCCGGACGCGCCCAACCAAGGCGGTTATGCGTAAAACCCTCGTTCCCGGGGAGCAGGTCATCGTCACAACCCGTCCGCAGCCGAGGAGGCTGGCCGGGGCTGCGGTGGCCTTCGTGCTGGCCCCGGCGCTGGCTGCCTACGCAAGCGCCTGGATCATCCGCGGCGGCGCGGCACGCCTGGCGCCAGCGATCGGCCGGCAATGGACGCCGTGGCTCGTCACCGCCTGCGTCCTCGCGGCTGCAGCGGTATGGCTGGGCTACTGCCTGCCGCGCCTGCTCCGCTGGCAGGGCACCCGCTACACCCTGACCAGCCAGCGGATGGTGGCCCGGTACGGCCTGCTGAACCGGAGGGACCAGCAGGTGAACCTCGCATCGGTCCGTAACCTGACGGTCCACGAATCGGTGCTGCAGCGATTGGTGCGCTCCGGGAATATATCCTTGGAAACCGGGTACCAGGGCGTGGTGACCTTTCGTGACGTGCCCGAGGTTGCAAGGTTCCGTGACTTTATCCTCGATGCCATCGGGGAATTGCCGGATGAAAGCGGGGCCCAGCCGGGCGGCGCCACGTATTACCCCGCCGGTGCGTTTCCGGAGGATATGAGAGAAGGTGGACGGGATGACCGATGAGGACCAGCAGGAACGCGTCGACAGCATCGCACCCGGCACCGCCGGCTTTGATCCTGCCCCTTTTGGATCCGCCGCTTTTCGGCCTGCCGCTTCTGATACCGGCGCGGACTCCTCCGCCGACCCGTCGGGGTCCGAAACCTTTTCCGACCCCGTGATGCCCGCCGTCGACCGGCACCCGCCCACCGGCGCGATGTCCGCCGAGCGCCTTGCCATGAAGGCCCTCGAGGCCCGCCTCCTGGGCGGGGAACGCAAGCTGCGCCGTCGTGAAGTTGCGGCCGGCGCCGGCCTTTCACTCCTCTCGGCCCGCAAACTCTGGCGCGCCCTGGGCTTCCCGAATCTCGGCGACGAGGACGTTGCCTTCACCGAGCGCGACCAAGCGGCCCTGTCCACCGTGGTGGACCTGGTCCGCACCGGCAAGCTGACCGAGGAAGCGGCCATCTCGATCACCCGCTCGATCGGGCAGATGACCGACCGCATGGTGGTCTGGCAGATCGAGGCCCTGGTTGAGGACATGGTCCACGAGCAGGGCGTCACGGATGCCGTGGCCCGAAAACGGCTGGTCAATGAGCTCCCCGCGTTGGTTGACCCGCTCGAGGAAGTCCTGGTGTACTCCTGGCGCCGACAGCTCAACGCCGCCGTCCAGCGTCTCGCCCTCCGGGCTGAAGCAGGCTTACAGGCGAGCGAAGAAGGCCGGGAAGGCGACGAGGATGACGCGCCGCTGCCCCTGGCCCGCGCCGTGGGTTTCGCGGACCTGGTTTCTTACACCAGCCTGTCCCGCCGGATGAACGAAAAGACACTCGCACGGCTGGTCCAGCGCTTTGAAAACAAGTGCGCCGAGATCATCTCCGTGGGCGGCGGACGGCTGGTCAAGACAGTGGGCGATGAAGTCCTCTATATCGCCGAAACCCCTGCGGCCGGCGCCGAGATTTCCCTGGCGCTCGCCGAGGCCTTCACCGAGGATGAGATTCTCCCGGAAGCCCGGGTGGCCATGGTGTGGGGCAGGATCCTGTCCCGCCTCGGTGACATTTATGGTCCCACCGTCAACCTCGCAGCACGCTTGACTACCCTCGCCGATCCCGGCACCGTCCTGGTGGACTCCATGACCGCCTCTGCCCTGGAGCACGATGAGCGCTTCGTCCTGATCCCGCAGGACCCCGAAAACGTCCGCGGGTTCGGCGAGATCAACCCGGTACGCCTCACGCGCGGCCGCGGCAAGGGCTTGGTGTTGGACTAAGCCCTGGTGAATCCGGGGCGCGGCGTCTTGGTTCCGGCGTCCTTGTCACTGTTTATCCACTTGTTGGTGAATTAGCGGTACTGTTGTGCTGCCCGGCGTCCATGGAAGCCGGGTCCGGCTGTGAGCCAGAAATCTGGGGGAGATTCTACGAATGAAACGCCGCGGACAAACGCGCGCCCAAAGCACTGCTGCCGGCCTGCCCAAGCGCCGGTTTTCGCGCCCCCGGTGGTTCCCTGGTACTGCGTTTGGTGCTGTGGTGGCTGTTGTGGTGACGGGTGCTGTGTTGTATCCGGGGTTTAAGACCACTGAGGTGGAGTTGAATGACGGTGGCGTGTGGGTGGTGTCGAAGTCGAAGAATGCTGTGGGGCGGTTGAATTATCCGTCGCGGGTGTTGGATGGGGCGGTGACGCCGGCGTCGACGACGTTTGATGTGTTGCAGCATGCCGGTGAGGTGTTTGTTGATGATGAGACTGGTTCGACGTTGAATCAGGTGTCGCCGGCGAATATGCGTCTTGGTGGGGATAAGCAGTTGCCGGGGGCGGCTGATGTGAGTTTTGGTGCGCGGACGATTTCGGTGACGGATGCTGCGTCGGGGAAGGTGTGGGCGGTGTCGCCGTCCACGGTGAATGGTTTTGATAAGGAAGCGTCCGAGCCGGTGATGGTGGGTTCGGAGGGGATTGTGTCGGCGGTGGGTGCCGATGACCGGATTTATTCTGCGGATCCGAAGACCGGGGTGGTGACGGTGACGGGGGTGGATGCCAGTGGGGCGGTGACGTCCTCGGAGTCCAGTGCCTGGGATGGTCTTAAGGGTGCGGGGGATTTGCAGATGACGGTGGTGGGGGACCGGCCGGTGGTGTTGGATGCTGCGGCGGGGAACCTGTTTTTGCCTGGTGGTAAGAAGTTGGCGTTGGAGAATGCGCGGGAGGCGAAGCTGCAGCAGGCCGGGCCGGGCAGTGATGTTGTGGCGGTGGCGACGCGGTCGGCGTTGTTGGAGCAGCCGTTGGGTGGGGGGACTGCGAGGACGGTGACCTTCGATGGTGAGGGTGTTCCGGCTGCTCCGGTGCAGTTGGGTGGTTGTGTGCATGCGGCGTGGTCGGGGGCGAATAAGTATGTCCGGGATTGCGTCAATGATGGGGACGATAAGAAGGTGGACGTGCCTAAGGCGAGTGCGTCGCCGTCGTATGTTTTCCGGGTGAACCGGGATCTGGTGGTCCTCAATGATGTGAATTCGGGCAATGTGTGGCTGGTGAACCAGAACATGCAGCTGGTCAACAACTGGGACGACGTCATCCCGCCCAAGGAAACCTCCGATGACGCGGACAAGGACTCCGCCGACGAAGTCCAGCAGACGGTCCTGCCGGACCGCACCAAACCCAACAATGCCCCGGTGGCCAAACCGGACCAATTCGGCATCCGTGCCGGCAAGACAACCATCCTGCCGGTGCTGGACAACGACTCCGACCCCGACGGCGACGTCCTCACCGTCCGCATCCCGGAAGGGGTGAAGGCGGGTGCGGTGTCGCCCATCTACGGCTCGACAGGCCTGCAGATCGCCGTACCGGCTGACAAAACAGGCAGCGAGACCTTCAAGTACACGGTGGACGACGGCCGGGGCCTTTCCGCGTCGGCGGACATCACCCTCAACATTGTCCCGCCCGGCACCAACACGGCGCCGCGGCAGAAACCGAACCGGAACACCACGCTGGTGGTCCAATCGGGCAAGGCCGTCACGCAAAATATCCTTCCGGACTGGATGGACCCTGACGGCGACGACCTGTTCGCCGTCTCCGTGTCCAGCAGCGACCCCCTGGACCAGGCCCGCATCCGCCCCGACGGCCAGCTCACCTTCCAGGATTCCGGCTCCGGTCCCGGCCGGAAGGTCCTGACCGTTTCGGTCTCGGACGGACAATCCACAGCGGAGGGGAAGATCACTGTGGATGTCAGGAGCCCCGGCGCCCTGCCGCCCATCGCCAACGCCGACCACGTGGTGGCAGTAGCAGGCAGCGACACCGTCATCACGCCGCTGAAGAACGATTCGGACCCCCAGGGTGGGACCCTGCGGCTGGCGCAGGCCAGCCCCGACGCTGAATCCACTGCCACCCTCAACCCGGACCAGCAGACCTTCACCTTCAACTCCCGCACCCTCGGGGCGCACTACGTCAGCTACCTGGCGACCAACGGTCCCGCCAGCGCACAGCAATTGGTGCGCGTGGATGTGGTGCCGGGCACCGACGAGGGAGCGCCCGTTGCCGTCCGCGATACCGCACTGCTGCCCACCGGCGGCGACGTCCTGGTAGACGTCCTTGGCAACGACTTCGACCCGTCGGGCGGGGTCCTGGTGGTGCAATCCGTGACCGCCGACGCTGGACTGCCGGTGAGCGTCGCGGTGCTTGACCACTCCGTGGTGAGGATCACCGACATCCGCGCCGAAGGCCAATTGACCGTGCGGTACACCGTGTCCAACGGCCGCTCCTCCGCCATCGGCGAGATTGCCGTGCTGATGGTCCCTGCCCCGGCCAAGCTCCAGGCACCCCAGGCAAAGCCGGACGAGGCCACGGTCCGGATCAACGACGTCGTCACCATCCCTGTCCTGGCCAACGATTCCGACCCCAACGGCTCCAAGCTCACCCTGCTGCCCGATCTTGCCCAGCAGCCTGACGCTGCCGACGGGCGCATGTTCGTGGCGGGCGACCAGCTACGGTTCATCGCCGGGCCCGAGGCAAAAACCGTCTATGCCATCTACAAGGTGCAGAACGCATCCGGGCAGGTGGACTCCCAGCAGGTCACCATCCGCATCCGCGCCCGCGACGATGACCGGAACACCCGGCCCGAGCCGCGCAACCTGACCGCCCGCGTCGTGGCAGGAATGACGGTCAAAGTACCCGTGCCCCTGGACGGCATCGACGCCGACGGCGACTCCGTCCAGCTCATCGGCATCGACAAGGCACCGGCCATGGGAACAGCCGTGGTGCGGGACGGCTACCCGGAATTCACCGCCGCGGGCGATGCTGCGGGCACCGACAGCTTCACCTACCGGGTCCGCGACCGGATCGGTGCCGAGAACACCGGCACCGTCATTGTCGGCATCGCCCCGCTGGAAGCCAACAACCAGAGACCCATTGCCGTGGACGACGCCGTCGACGTCCGGCCCGGCCGCAAAGTGGCCGTGGAGGCCCTGGCCAATGATTCAGACCCCGACGGCGATCCCCTCAGCCTGGTTTCCGACGGTTTCGAGGCCGCACCCGAACTTCAGGTCGAGGCAACGGACGGCGCCAAGGTGCTTTTCACCGCTCCCGCGGCCGCCGGCAACGAAAGCATCAGCTACCGCATCCAGGACGACAAGAAGGCCTCCGCCAGTGCGGTGATCCGCATCCGGACCAGCCCGGACGCGGAGCTCAAACGGCCCGTGGCCAAGGATGACCGGGTCACGGTGGCCGAAACCCTTGGCAAGACCGCAGTGGATGTACCCGTCCTGAAGAACGACTCCGATGCCGACGGCGTGGCCGCAGACCTTAATATCAGCCTGCCCGACGGCAACCCCAATGCCCGCGTGGGCGGCTCCGGCAACCTCGTGGTGACGCTGACCGCGGAGGACCAGCTGATCCCCTACACCGTGACCGACGTGGACGGCCTCACCTCCACGGCCCTCATGTGGATCCCCGGCCAGGGTGCGCAGTACCCCACCCTGGCCAAAACGGAGCCGGTCGAAGTCATGTCCGGCAAGGACATCACCCTGGACCTCGCCGAATACGTCCGGGTCCGCAACGGCCGCACCGCCAGGGTCACCGTGGCTGATTCGGTGCGGGTCCAGGGCGGATCGCCGGAGGGCGTCATCCAGTCCGACGGCAAGGCCCTGCGTTACACCGCGAAAGCCGATTATGTGGGCCCCGGCTCCATCACGTTCGAGGTGACGGACGGCTCCGGACCGGACGATGGCGACGGCCTGAAAGCCACGCTGGTAATCATGACCAAGGTGATCCCGGACCCCAACGCCAACCACCCGCCCACCTTCAGCGGCACTTCGGTGGACGTTCCGAAAGCCGAACAGGCAACGGTTGACCTGGCCGGGCTGGCCAAGGACGTGGATGAACGGGACAAGGACAACCTCCGCTTCGAACTGGACGGGACGCTTCCGGCCGGGTTCAAGGCAAAGGTCGACGGCGCCACGCTCGCCATCACTGCCGACGGTTCCCTTGGGGTCGGCGTCACTGGAAATATCCAGGTGAAGGTCACCGACGGCAGGTCACCCGCCGTGGGCGCCACCATCACCGCCCGCCACGTCGCCTCCAACCGGCCCCTGCCCGTGGCCAACGATGACGTGGTGGACAAAGCCAACGCGGGAAAGACGGAACAGGTCAACGTCCTGGCCAACGACTTCAATCCGTTCCCGGACACACCCCTGCGGATCATTGGCGCCACCGTGGAGACCGGAGCCGCGGCCGGACAGCCGGCGGTGGCAGGCGACAGCATCACCGTTACCCCGGCTGACGGGTACAAGGGCGTCATGGTGGTCCGCTACACCGTGGGGGACAAAACGGGCGACCTGTCACGCCAGGTCGACGGGCGCCTGCGGCTCACCGTCCGCGGCAAGCCCGATGCGCCTTCGGCGCCCAGCGCCACTGACGTCCGCAGCCGCACCGCCGTGCTCAAGTGGGCGCCGCCCTCGGACAACGGCGCCCCCATCACCGGGTACACGGTCCGCTCGAACAACGGTTTCGAACAGAAGTGCCCCACCACCACCTGCACGTTGAGCGGACTCACCAACAACGTGAAGTACGTGTTCACGGTGCTGGCCACCAACGAGGTGGGGGATTCCGCTCCTTCCCCGCAGTCCAACGAAATCCGGCCTGACGAAAAGCCGTCCCCGCCGGAGGCGCCCACGGTCAAGGCCGGCGACAAGACCATGGCCATCACCTGGCCCGCTGCCAAGACAGAGGGCTCGCCGGTGAAGCACTACAACCTGGAGATTTCACCGCCGCCGGCCAGCGGGGTTGCCGTCAAGAACGAGGTAGCCGGGCTGAACTACACCTGGACCGGCCTCACCAACGGTGTGAAGTACAAGGTGCGCGCGCAGGCTGTCAACGAACTCGGCCCGTCCGACTGGGGGACCTACTCCGCAGAAGACAACCCGGCCGGCGTGCCCGCCGCACCTGCCGCGCCGTCGTCCGCCGTCGCATCCTCCGTGGGCACCCAGAACCAGCTGCGGGCCACCTGGGCCGAACCCAACACCAATGGCGACCCTATCAGCACCTACTACGTCACCATGAGTGGCGGAAACGCCGCGGACCAGACGCAGGCCGTGCCAGGCAACGTCCGTACCGCCAACTTCACCGCCAACAACTCCGAGGCCGCCTATACCTTCACGGTGCAGGCGGAGAACAAGGCAGGCAAGGGCGCAGTCAGTCCGCAGTCGGCGCCCCGTCGCGCCACCGGCAAGCTCTCCACTGTCTCCGGAGTGACCGCCACGCCGGCGAATACCGGGGGAGCAGGACGTGCGGTGACCGTGGACTTCCGCAAACTGACCGCGGCGGAACGCAACGGCTCTGCCGAGAACGAGGTCAGTTACACCTACAACGCCAGCAATGGCGCCCGCGGGCCCATTACGCCAGGGCAGATCATCAGCGGTTTCAGCAATGGAACCGCCGTCAGCATCACCGTGATCGCCAACTCCACGGTGGCACCGAGCTCGGACAGCAGCGCACCCGCCACCACCACGCCCTACGGATCCCCGGGCACGCCCTCGGCTTCCGGGCAGGACGGGGCCGTCAACCAGAAGTCGGCCACCCTCAACTGGTCCTCACCGTCCACCAGCACCAATGATGTGGCGCAGACCAAGATCAGGATCAACAACGGCGGGTGGGAGAACGTGGCCGCCTCCGGCAGCAGGACGGTCAACACGGCCAACTTCGGCGACACCGTCACCATCGCCGTCCAGACCTTCAACTCCATGGGTACCGGCAGCGCAGTGGTCACGGCCAGCGCCAACGCGGGCAAGCAGGGGCTCTGGGAAACCAGGATCAAGACCTCCGACCCCAACTTCGTCCGGAGCTGCACGTTCACGCTGGGCGGGTCCAACTACCGGCCAAGTCCCTACTTCGACTGTGACGGCGTCAACGCCGACAGCCCGCCGTGGTTCTACAAGGCTGACCAGGACCGCATCATGGTGGCGTGCTACATCGACCAGAGCGACAACTGGTCCGGCAACGGCATCGTCCGTTGGTGGCGGGTGGAGTCCGGTTCGGCACGCAACGTTGGCCGCTACGTCATCGCCGGACACACGACGCTCGCCGATCCCGCCGCGCTTGGGGCACCGCATTGCTAGGCCCCATGCCCGGTGGCGGCCCGGGCAGATGTCCCCATCGCGGGTTTTGCGCGGGTTCGGTACTCTGTCCCGGGGGAAAGCAAGCCTGCTGCCTGTCCTGCGAACAGGCCGCCATTCGGCTACACAATCTGAGGGAAAAGTAACGCTGTGACAACTCTGCTGGGGAAGCTTGGGCTGAAGAAGCGACACAAAAAACTGGCCACCGGTACTGCGTTTGGTGCTGTGGTGGCTGTTGTGGTGACGGGTGCTGTGTTGTATCCGGGGTTTAAGACCACTGAGGTGGAGTTGAATGACGGTGGCGTGTGGGTGGTGTCGAAGTCGAAGAATGCTGTGGGGCGGTTGAATTATCCGTCGCGGGTGTTGGATGGGGCGGTGACGCCGGCGTCGACGACGTTTGATGTGTTGCAGCATGCCGGTGAGGTGTTTGTTGATGATGAGACTGGTTCGACGTTGAATCAGGTGTCGCCGGCGAATATGCGTCTTGGTGGGGATAAGCAGTTGCCGGGGGCGGCTGATGTGAGTTTTGGTGCGCGGACGATTTCGGTGACGGATGCTGCGTCGGGGAAGGTGTGGGCGGTGTCGCCGTCCACGGTGAATGGTTTTGATAAGGAAGCGTCCGAGCCGGTGATGGTGGGTTCGGAGGGGATTGTGTCGGCGGTGGGTGCCGATGACCGGATTTATTCTGCGGATCCGAAGACCGGGGTGGTGACGGTGACGGGGGTGGATGCCAGTGGGGCGGTGACGTCCTCGGAGTCCAGTGCCTGGGATGGTCTTAAGGGTGCGGGGGATTTGCAGATGACGGTGGTGGGGGACCGGCCGGTGGTGTTGGATGCTGCGGCGGGGAACCTGTTTTTGCCTGGTGGTAAGAAGTTGGCGTTGGAGAATGCGCGGGAGGCGAAGCTGCAGCAGGCCGGGCCGGGCAGTGATGTTGTGGCGGTGGCGACGCGGTCGGCGTTGTTGGAGCAGCCGTTGGGTGGGGGGACTGCGAGGACGGTGACCTTCGATGGTGAGGGTGTTCCGGCTGCTCCGGTGCAGTTGGGTGGTTGTGTGCATGCGGCGTGGTCGGGGGCGAATAAGTATGTCCGGGATTGCGTCAATGATGGGGACGATAAGAAGGTGGACGTGCCTAAGGCGAGTGCGTCGCCGTCGTATGTTTTCCGGGTGAACCGGGATCTGGTGGTCCTCAATGATGTGAATTCGGGCAATGTGTGGCTGGTGAACCAGAACATGCAGCTGGTCAACAACTGGGACGACGTCATCCCGCCCAAGAACCAGTCCGAAGACCAGGACCAGGAATCCGCGGACAACAACACCATCAACGTGCTGCCGGACCGGACCAAACCCAACCGGCCGCCGGAAACCAAGCCTGACGCCGTGGGCGTACGCCCGGGCCGCACCACCATTCTCAGCGTCCTGGACAACGACTCCGACCCCGACGGCGACGTCCTGACGGCCGCCGTGGCGGCGGACTCCGGACCCAAGTCGGGCAGCCTGGAAAGCATCTACGGCGGCACGGCCTTCCAGATTACCGTCCCCGCGGACGCCAAGCCGGGGACGGAGACCTTCAACTACAGTGCCTCCGACGGGCGCGGCCTGTCCGCAACCGGCCAGGTCACGCTCAGCGTCGTGGGACCCGACGAAAACAAGCCGCCGAAGTTCAAGCGCGGCGAGGACACCACCATGCTGGTGGAACAGGGCAAGACCGTCAGCCAGAACATCCTCACCGACTGGATCGACCCCGACGGCGACGACCTGGTGCTGCTGGACGCGAAAGCCGGCAACGAACAGGACCAGGTCAAGGTCCGGCGCGACGGCCTGCTCACCTTCCAGGACTCCGGGGCAACCGCCGGCAAGAAAAACGTCCAGGTCACCATCTGGGACGGCCGCGCCACCGTCACCGGCAAGGTGGTGGTCAACGTCCAGCCGCCCGGCGCCCTGGCGCCCGTGGTCAACGCCGATCACGTCACCGCCGTCGTAGGCCAGGACTTGGTCATCTCGCCACTCAAGAACGACGTGGACCCCAACGGCGGCGCCCTCCGCCTGGCGCAGGTGGAAGCCAACGGCCCGGCCGAACTGGGCCCCGTCACCGACGGCGGCACCTTCACGTTCCGCAGCAGCACCCCCGGGCCGGTCTACCTCACGTATATCGCCAGCAACGGGCCGCAAAGCAGCCAGGGCCTCATTCGCGTCGACGTCGAATCCGGCAACGACGGCGGGGACCCCGTGGCAGTCCATGACGTGGCACTGATGCCCACCGGCGGAAGCGTGCTGCTGGACCCCTTGGCCAACGACTCCGACCCCTCCGGCGGGGTGCTGGTGCTGCAGTCCGTGAAGCTTCCGGACAACGCGACAGTTTCAGTCAGCGTGATCAACCACAGCGTCCTGCGGATTACCGACATCCTGGGGACCAAGGACCCCATCCTGTTCGAATACACCATGTCCAACGGCAAGAAGTCCGCCACCGGGAGTGTCTCCGTGGTACCCGTCCCTGCGCCGGCCGTCGTGGAGGCCCCGCAGCCCAAACCGGACGAAGTGAATGTCCGCGTCAACGACGTGGTCACCATCCCGGTCCTGGACAACGACACCCACCCGCAGGGCCAGGAACTGAGCGTGGACCCGGTCCTGCCGCAGTCCGTTGATCCCGCCGACGGAAAGAGCTTCGTCTCGGAGAACACGCTCCGCTTCATCGCGGGCGCCCAGCCCAAGACCGTGCGTGCCATCTACAACGCCGTGGACCCCCAGGGCCAGAAGAGCGCCGCAGCCGTCACCATCCACATCCTGCCGCTCGAAGGCGCCGAGAACTCCAGGCCCCAGCCGCGCAACCTGACCGCCCGCGTGGTGGCCGCCGGCACCGTCCGGATCCCCGTGCCCCTCGACGGCATCGACCCCGACGGTGACTCCGTGCAGTTGACCGGCATCGACAGTACCCCTGCCATGGGCACCGCCACCGTGGGCAGCAACTTCATCGACTTCACTGCCGCGGGCGACGGCGCCGGGACCGACACTTTCCGCTACAAGGTGGTGGACCGCCAGGGTGTGGCAAATACGGGCACCGTGACGGTGGGCATTGCACCGCGTGGTGAGATCAACCAGAAGCCAACCCCGGTTGATGACGAAGTCCGGGTCCGGCCGGGCCGGCAGATCGCGGTGGACGCCATTGCCAACGACACCGATCCCGACGGCGACCGCATCCGCATCCTCACAGACGGCATCGAGGCCGACCCCGCCCTGCAGGCCACCGTCAGCAAGAACAGTGGCCGCATCATCCTCCTGGCACCCAACGAGGCCGGTACCGTCAACGTCCGCTACACAGTTGCCGACGACCGCGACGCCACCGCCCAGGCCACCATCCGCCTGGTGGTTGACAATGACGTGCCCCTGAAGGCCCCGATCGCGCGCGACGACAGGGTCACCTCGGCCCAGGCCATGGGCAAGACGGCCGTGGAGGTCCCCGTCCTCAAGAACGATGAGGACCCGGACGGCGTGGGCGAAAACCTGAAGATCAGCACCGAGGCCACCACCGCACGTCCCGGGGGCAACGGCAATGTTCTGGTGGACCTCACCGAACAGCCCCAGCTCATTCCATACACCGTCGAAGACGTGGATGGGCAGCAGTCCACCGCGATCATCTGGGTCCCGGGCCTGGGCCAGCAAGTTCCCACCCTGGCCAAGGACGAGGTCATCGAAGTGGTCGCCGGGCAGTCCGTTGACGTCGACCTGAAGGAATGGGTCAAGGTACGCGAAGGCCGCTCGCCCCGGCTGACCCAGGCGGACCGGATCAAGCTCATTGGGGCCGACGGCGGCGATCCCATCATCCGGGACGGTGCAGGCCTTAAATACTCCGCGGGAGCTGGCTATGTCGGCCCTGGATCACTCACCTTCGAGGTGACCGACGGTACAGGACCCGATGATCCGGCCGGTCTCAAGTCGACCCTCAGCATCCGCACCAAGGTCCTGCCGGACCCCAACAAGAACAACCCGCCGGACCTGCTGGGCGCCACCGTGGACGTTCCCAAGGGTGACTCGGCCAGCACCGACCTCGGAAAGCTGACCTCCGATCCCGACCAGGACGACGTCCAGAAGATGAAGTATGAGATGGTGGGGGACTCTCCCGGGGGCTTCAACGCCCGGATCGAAGGCAACACGCTGAAGGTTTCGGCGGCAGACTCCACGGCAACCGGGACCCGGGCGGCTGTGCAGGTCAAGGCGACGGATCCGCGCGGGCTTGAAGCGACTGCCACCTTCCAGCTTTCGGTGACCGCTTCGAACCGGCCCAAGCCGGTGGCCAACGACGACGTCGAACCAAACGCTGCCGCAGGAAAGCCCGTGACCATCAACGTCCTGGCGAACGACGCCAACCCATTCCCGGAAACTCCGCTGAAGATCATCGCAGCCAACACGGAAACCGGCAGTGGCAACGTGGGCGTCAACGGTGACTCGATCACCGTGACCCCTGCACCTGGCTTCACCGGAACCCTGGTGGTGGCGTACACGGTGGAGGACAAGACGCAGGACAGCTCCCGGCACGCTACGGCCCGGGTCCGGCTTACGGTCAAGGACAAGCCGGCCTCGCCCACCACTCCGCAGGCCCAGAGCGTGGGTGACCAAACCGCACTCCTCAACTGGTCCGCGCCCGCAGACCGCGGTTCAGCCATCACCAAGTACACCGTGTACGGGGAGGGCGGCTTCCGGCAGGACTGCCCGGCCAACACCTGCACCCTGAACGGCCTGACCAACAACACCACCTACCACTTCCAGGTGACGGCCACCAACGAGTTCGGTGAGTCTGAGCGGTCCCCGGCCTCGGCCGATGTCCGCCCCGATGTGAAGCCGGATACCCCTCTCGCGCCGGCGCTGAAGTTCGGCGACAAGCAGCTGACGGTCGCCTGGGCCGCTCCGGCCAGCAAGGGATCGCCCGTGAAGTCCTACGACCTGGAAATCTCGCCGGCGCCTGCTGGCCAGAACGCCCAGATCCAGGGGCTGACGTCGGTCAACTACGTGTGGAAGGGCCTGCAGAACGGCGTGTCCTACAAGGTGAGGGTCCTGGCCAGGAACGACGCCAAGGATCCGTCCGAGTGGAGCCCTTATTCGGCGGCGGAAGTTCCCGCGGGAGTGCCGGCAACACCGGCTGCGCCAGGCGTGGCACAGGCCACGCCTGTGGGTTCCCAGAGCCAACTGAGGGTGGTTTGGTCGGCGCCCAATAACAACGGTGATGCCATTTCGGCCTACACCCTGACCACGCTTCGGGGCGGAGCTGCAATCTCAAGCCAGCAGGTTACGGGGACGTCGCAGAACGTGACCGTGGACAACTCCGAAACCAACTACACCTTCACTGTGTCTGCCACCAACAAGGCTGGGACGAGCGCCACCAGTGCGCAGTCCGCCGCGATCCGGGCAGCAGGAAAGCCCGGCACTGTGAACGCTGGGACTGTCAAGGAGAACGGGACCAGCGGTCAGCTCGATGTGACGTTCACGCCCCTGACGGAGGCGCAGCGCAACGGGTCCACCGCGTCAGAAATCGCATACTCCTACAATGCCGACGGCAAGACCGGGGCCATTAGGGCAGGCGGTGGAACCATCGGTGGGATGACCAACGGCCGCGACATCACCGTGACCATCATTGCCACGTCCACGAAGAACAACATGTCCGGTGACGCGAAGGCAATCGGTACTGGCAACCCCTACGGTCCTGCCAACGCCCCGAACGTGAACGGCACCACATCGGCCAAGGGTGATGGCCAGGTGCACTGGACCTGGAATGATCCCGCGACGAACGGCAGGCCGCTCAGCTACTACGAGGTGAGCCTGGATGGCGGCGGCTGGCAGAACGTTGGCAAGGCGAACAAGTTCGACGCCGGAGCCGGCGGCTGGAACCAGAGCCACAAACTGCGGGTCCGCGCATTCACCGTCACGGCCGGCGCAATCGGCGGACCGGTCACCTCGACGTCCGGCCCGGACAACACCCCGCCTCCGCCAACGGACTGGAACGTCACGGCCAGCCCGACCCGAAGCTGTACCGAGCCCCGGAAGGGAACGGACAGCTTCGTGGCGGGCAACCCGTCCCAATGCAACGGCGAGGGCATTTGGCTTGATGCCGGCGCCTACTCCCGGGCCGACCGCTACCAGGTCTGGTACAAGACCTCGAATAACCCCAGCGGCATCTGGTATCACCTCAGCGACGGGATGGCCAAGGGCAACTGGCTCCGCTGCGACACCTCCAACGTTGGCTGCAACCCGCCAAACGGCATGCCAAACCGCTAGCAATTTCCAGCATCATCTCGCATCCGTGGCACTCGAAAAACCGGGCTCCACCAACACCTGAACCAATAAAGGAAGCGCACCCTATGACCATGACCATCGAGCAGGCCGAGTGGTTTGCCGACACATTCCAAAAGCTGGTTGCCAATGTGGGGCAGGCGGTGCTGGGCAAGGAACACGTCATCCGGCTGACCTTCACCGCGATGCTGGCCGAGGGCCACGTCCTGTTCGAGGATGCGCCGGGCACGGGCAAGACCTCCCTGGCCCGGGCCCTCGCCGCCACCGTGCAGGGTTCCAACAACCGTATCCAGTTCACCCCTGACCTCCTTCCCTCGGACGTCACGGGCGTGACCATCTACGACCAGAAGACGCAGAAGTTCGAGTTCCACAAGGGCCCGATCTTCAACAACATCGTGCTGGCCGATGAAATCAACCGTGCCTCGCCCAAGACCCAGTCAGCTCTCCTCGAGGTCATGGAGGAGTCCCGGGTCACTGTGGATGGCGTCACCTACTCCGCGGGCCGCCCGTTCATGGTCATGGCCACCCAGAACCCCATCGAGCAAGCCGGCACGTACCGCCTTCCCGAAGCCCAGCTGGACCGCTTCCTGATCAAGACATCCATCGGTTACCCGGACCACGCGTCCACCGTCCGCCTCCTGGGCGGCAGCAACCTGAAGGACCGGTCCAAGGACCTCTCCGCCGTCATCACCACCCAGGCGGTGGCGGACATGGCGGACCTCGCGGCAACGGCACACATCGACACCGCGGTGCTGGAGTACATCTCCCGCCTGTGCGAGGAAACCCGCAACGCTCCCGAAACCAGGCTCGGCGTCTCCGTGCGCGGCGCCCTTGCCATGGTGCGGGCCGCCAAGGTGTGGGCCGCCTCGCAGGGACGCAACTTCGTGCTGCCGGATGACATCAAGGAACTGGCCCCCGTGGTGTGGACCCACCGGTTCGTGATGGACCCCGAAGCCGAGTTCTCCGGTGCCACCGCAGAGGCCGTGCTGACCAGGATCCTCGCCGACGTCGCCGCACCGCAGCAGCGCACCAACGCCTGACCGGCTGGCTGCAGCCCGGCGCTGCAGCCGCCACCACTCCATCCCAGCGCAACAACGAAGGCACACCCTTATGTCCGACGGCACGTCCAGCGGCACCCCGTTGACCCGGCTCACGGAGCGATTCCAACAGCTCTTCCACCGGAACGGCCGCCCCACCCGCCTGCACCCTGCAGCGGTATGGTCCGAAGCCAGCAGCACAGCCCTCCAGGCCCTGACACCTGCCTGGCGGGCCGGCCGCGACACCTGGCTGAAGTATGCCTGGCCGGTGCTTTCCGTAGTCAGCATCCTGGGCTGGTCCGTCCTGGCCGCCGCCATCCTGCTCTGGACCACGGGCCAGGCATTCGGCTGGCAGGAAGCCACCGCGGCCTCCATTGCTGCCTTCGCCATGTTTGTGATCGCGGTGGCCTTCATCCTGGGCCGGTCCTCCTACGGGGTGGTCCTGGACCTGGCCCGTACGCGGGTCGCGGTGGGGGACAGTGCCGTGGGCAGCATTGCCGTCTCCAACACTTCCGCGCGGCCACTGCTGCCGGCCGCGCTGGAACTGCCCGTGGGCAGCACCACCGCGGTGTTCCACCTGCCGCGGATGAAGCCCGGGCAAGTCCACGAGGACCTGTTCACCATCCCCACCGCCCGGCGCGCCGTCATCGTGGTGGGACCGGTCCGCTCCGTCCGCGCAGACCCACTGCACCTGCTGCGCCGCCAGGTCCTCTGGACCGAGCCGGAAGACCTCTTCGTCCACCCACGTACCGTCGCCTTGGCAGGCTCGGCCGCAGGCTTCATCCGCGACCTCGAAGGCATGCCCACCACAGACCTCTCCAGCGCCGACGTTTCCTTCCACGCACTGCGCGACTATGTGCCGGGGGACGACCGCCGGCACATCCACTGGAAGACCACCGCCCGCACCAACAAGCTGATGGTGCGCCAGTTCGAGGAAACGCGACGTGCCCACCTGGCCATTTCGCTGTCCATCAACACCGAGGAATACGCCTCCGAAACCGAGTTCGAGATGGCCATCTCGGTGGCTGCCTCCATCGGCCGCCAGGCCATCCGCGAGCAGCGGGAACTGGATGTCCTGACCCAAAAGGGGCCCCTGCGCTGCGAAACCGGCCGCAACATGCTGGACGACATGACACGGATCGTCGGCACTCCGATGCGCCGCACCGCCGTCGACCTCGCCCGGACCCTGGCCGACACCGTCCCCAACGCCTCCGTGGTCTTCTTCGTGGTGGGCAGCAACGTCACGGCGACCCAGCTCCGTTCCGCCGCCGCCTCGGTACCGCCCGGCGTGCGAAGCCTGGCCGTACGGGTGGAAGCCGGGGCGGCCCCCACCCGGGCCAACATCGCAGACCTTACTGTCCTGACGCTCGGCGACCTGGCCGACCTTGCCATCGTGCTGAGAAAGGCGGCCGCATGAGCACCGCACCGGGCCGTTCCCCACAGACGTCCATCCCGCCCACCCGTACCCGCCGGAAAACTGCCGCCCATGAGTCGGCTTTCGCTGACGGGCAGCCGCTGTGGCACTTCCTGCTCGACGCCGGCGCCCTGGTGGTCCTGCTGGGCCTGGGCCTGCTTGGCTTCGGCCTGAGCTTCGGCGGCGACCCCTATTACCTGCTGTCGGGTTTCGGGGGCATCATCCTGGGCCTGGCGATTGGGGCGGCGAACGCCCACCTGCGCCTGGGCCTGCTGATTACCACTGCCCTGGCGCTGGCAGCGTACCTGGTGCTCGGCACCTGGCTGGCCGTGCCGGACGCCGCCATCGCCGGCTTCGTCCCCACCCTGGACTCGCTGCGCACCCTGCTGCTGGGCGTCGTCTTCGCCTGGAAGGACATGCTCACCGTGGGCGTACCGGTGGGCACGGCGGGCGGCGTGCTCATCGTCCCGTTCCTGAGCTCGTTCATCACAGCCCTCCTGGCCGCGCTCCTGACCTGGCGGCTCCGCAGCCCCTACCTGCCCCTCCTGCCGGTACTGGTCCTGTTCGTCACGGGCATCGCCTTCAGCACCAACGCCGCGTTCTTGACCCTGGAACGCGGAATCGGCCTGACCGTCCTCGGAATCGCCTGGGCAACCTTCCGCCGGGACGCCCTGCGCCGGAACAGCACCAAGCGGGTGGCGGTGAACAACCCGCAAAATGAAAGTTCCACTGCGCGGCGGGCCAGGATCCGCCGGCTGGGCATGGCCGCCGGCGTCATCGCCGTCAGCGTGGGAATTACCGCGGTGGCTGTCCCGCTGGTCAGCGCCGGCGAGGACCGGAAAGTTCTCCGCAACGTGGTGGTGCCGCCGTTCGATCCCAAGGACTACATCACCCCGCTCGCCAGTTTCCGGACCTACGTGAAGGACAAGAAGGACGACACCCTGTTCGTAGTCAAGGGCCTCCCGCGCGATGGCCGGGTGCGCCTGGGAGCCCTGGATGCCTTCAACGGCACCAACTACAACATGGACCCCAACGGCTCGGGCAACTTCAGCAAGGTGGGCGACGCCAAGTCCATCAATACGCTCGCCGACACGTCCGGGGTAGTGCCCACCAACGACTACTCGATCAGCATCAGCATCGAGGACTACCAGGGCTTTTTCGTGCCCGGCGGCCGCAAGACCACCGGCATCAGCTTTGACCAGTCCGGCTCCGCCGCGGCTGCCGGCCTCTACTTCAACCCGGGATCCGACACCGCCGTCTCCACCAGCGGGCTGTCCAAGGGCGACTCCTACACTGTCCAGGTCTCCGATCCCGTCAAGCTTGAGCACGGGCAGCTGACCCAGTACGACTTCGCCAAGGTCTCCCTCCCGGACCCCCTGGAGGTACCGCCGGTAGTAGGCTCACAGGCCAACGACCTGTCTGCCGATGCCCCGACGGCGATCGACCGGGTGCGCCAGATCGAGGCGCATTTCCAGAAGACCGGCGCCTTCAGCAACGGCCTGGTGAGCGAGGGGCAGCTGCCCAGCGTCTCGGGCCACGGCTCCGCCCGCATCCGCAGCCTGCTGACCGCCAAGCAGATGCTCGGCGACGACGAACAGTACGCGGTGGCCATGTCCCTGATGCTGCGGCACCTTGGCATCCCGTCCCGCGTTGTGATGGGCTTCTACCCGGAGCCGACCAGCCCCGAAAACGGTGCGGGCGAGGTAAAGATCACCGGCAAGGACGTCCACGCCTGGGTGGAAGTGGCGTTCGAGCGGGTGGGCTGGGTCAGCTTCGATCCCACCCCGCCCAAGGACAACATCCCCATCCCGCCGGACCCCGAAAGCAAGTCCAAGCCCAAGCCGCAGGTGCTGCAGCCGCCGCCCCCGCCGCAGGAGCCGGCGGACCTGCCGCCGGACTCCTCACCGGACGCGCTGGACGCGGACCAGAAGAAGAACAATCCGTGGCTGTTCTGGGGCGCGCTCCTGGGCGCCCTGGGCGTCGCCGCCATTCCGCTGGTCATCCTGGCACTGCCGCTGTTGCTGATCGCTTTGCTGAAGGCACGACGGCGGAAGTCGCGTTTCCGTGACGGCCACCCCGCCCAGCGTGTGGGCGGAGGTTGGAACGAGGTGGTGAGCCTGGCGACGGACCTGGGTGCCGCCGTCGACACCCGTTCGACACGGCGCGAAAGCGCCGCTGTCCTCGCCGAGGCTTTCCCCGCAACCTCGGGGACCACCACCATGCTGGCCCGCCGTGCGGACGCGTCAATCTTCGGGGCCGGGGAACCGACGGAGGAGCAGGTCCGGGAGTACTGGACGATCGTTGACGGGTCGCTCAAGGAGATGACATCCGGGATGGGCTTCTGGCGCCGGCAGCAGGCGCGGTTTTCGCCGCGCTCGCTGCTCGCCGACGCCCGGACGGCCATGAACTCCGGCAGGAGCCTCAAGCTGCGCGGCGGCCGATTGGCATTGCCGACGGTCCCTGGGATCCTTGCCGCACGCCGCCGCCGAACGTCCGGCAATGCTGATGCGCCGCCGCCCCGGGAGCAAGAACCCACCCAGCAAGGACCAAGCCAGCAGTGATGCCCGACGCCGAACGCTGCCCCCGCTGCCAGCAGCAGATCCGTGCGGGGGCCACCTTCTGCACTGCCTGCGGCGCGCCGCTGCCCAACCGGGCGGCGCGCCGCACCCGCACTCCGGACCCGCTTCCCGATCACGGCCCCAGTGCTGCCAGGGAGGCGCGCCCCGAGCATGCGCCGGGGATTCCCGGTACTATCCCGGTAGTAGAAAGGCCCCCGGCAGGTCAGCCGGCGGGCAGCGCATTGACGGGCCCTGTACGCACGGGCTCCGGGCCGGGCAGGACCGGAGGTTCCACGAAGGTGGAAACCGCTCCAGGGGGAGGAACGGGAATGGCAGTAAACCTTCAGCTTGTTCCGGCTACGGCGGGCAAGCGGCTTGGTGCTGCCGTCATTGACTGGCTGCCCGGGGTGGCGGTGCTGGTGGTGACGTTCGCCATTGGCTTTGCCGGCATCACGCGGACCAGGAGCGGCGGCTTCATTGTCTACGACACGTCGTCCCTGGTGCTTTTCGGCGGCATCGGCCTTGGCCTGACCCTGGCCTACCTGTTTGTCGTCCTCGGGCTGGAGGGCCGCAGCGGCAAGACGCCCGGCAACCTGCTGATGGGCATCCGCAGCGCGGACCAGGACGGCTACGCGCCCGGCGCCGGAGCTGTGTTCCTGCGCGGTCTCATTACCGGAGCCGGCGTCCTGCTGGCCTTGCTCGCGGCGGTGCTGGTGGTGGTGTTCAAGTGGTTTGACGTTGCGTTGTTCATTCTGGGGCCGCTGGTCCTGGTGGCTGCCGTCTGGGCTGTGCTGGTGGTTGTTTCCTGCACATGGGACAAGAACGGCGGGCTGCGCGGCTGGAATGACACCGCGGCCAAGACCTTGGTTTTCGACGTCAAAGCGGGCCGGGACCCCATCACCACGGGTGGCATCCAGGGGCCCTACAGCTTCGCGCCCTTGGACCTTCCGCCCGTCCAGCAGGTGCTGTCCCCGGTTGCTGGAGCCAAAGCGCCGCACGCGGCAGGATCCCGGGCATCGGCGTCCGGGATATCGGCGTCCCCAACAGCTTCATCCCAGCCACCGGCATCCTTCACGCCGGCACACTCCGCGCCGGCGCCCGTCGCGCCCCAGCCTGACGTGACCCAGGCCGCGGCGCCCCCGGCAGTTGCAGCCCAAGCACCCCAGGCACCTGCGCCGTCGGCCGCCCTGCCATCCCAGACCATGCCGTACACCTCGCCGGCATCCTTCGCGCCGCCGGCCGGTGGCACGCCCGCCGATAGCGCCCCTGCTGCTGGTGCCCAGGTTTCGCCGGCAGGCTTCGAGCAGGCTAGCGCGCAGTCCTTTGTGCCTGCCGGCGCTGCCTCCGGTCACCGGATGCCCCCACCGCATGTGGACGACGACGTCGAACGCACCCAGGTGCGCCCCGGCACCAATCGGCCGGCCCAGGCCGCAGTCCTGCGCATCCGCCTCGACGACGGCAGGGACTTCCAGCTGGACCGCAGCGTCCTAGTGGGCCGCAACCCCGTGGGACAGGTCGGGGAACAGCATGCCCAGCTGCTGGCCGTGGACGATCCCGGCCGCTCCATTTCGAAGACGCACCTGCACCTGCTCACCGACGGCGCAGGCATCTGGGTGACGGACCGGCACTCAACCAACGGAAGCGCCGTCACCACCCCGGACGGGCTGCGCACCCCGCTGGTGCCGGGCGTCCCCACCTTTGTTACCCCGGGATCCAGCGTGAATTTTGGAGACCGTACCTTTTACCTAGGACAGGCATGAACCAGCACCCCGCCAGTGTTTCCTCCACCATCCAGCCGGGGCCGGGCCTTAGCCTCTCCTGCGGCTACGGGACGGACAGGGGGCTCCGCCGGGAGCTGAATGAGGATTCGTACATAGCCGCCGATCCAGTCTTCGCCGTGGCCGACGGCATGGGCGGCCACGAAGCCGGCGAGATTGCCAGCGGCCTGTGCGTGCGTGCCCTGGCCGAGATGCCCCAGGTCACCACGGGGGAGCGGAACATCACTGCGTCCGTCCTCCAGCAGCACCTGGTCCGCGCCGACGCCTCCATCCGTGAAGCCGCCGGTGCCCGCGCCGGTACCACGCTGACGGGCGCGGTCATTGTGGAACAGATGGGCATGCCGTACTGGCTGGTGATGAACATCGGCGACTCCCGCACCTACCGGCTCAGCCTGGGACGCTTCGAGCAGATCAGCGTGGACCACTCGGAAGTCCAGGAACTGGTGGACGCCGGTGAAATCACCCCCCAGGAAGCCACCGTCCACCCGCGCCGGCATGTGGTGACGCGGGCCCTGGGCACCGGGGATGAGACGGAGGCGGACTACTGGCTCCTCCCCGTCGAGGAAGGCGACCGCGTGCTGGTCTGTTCCGACGGCCTGACCGGCGAACTGGCAGACGATGACATCCTCCGGATCCTCAGCACCGTGCCAGACCCGCAGGACGCCGTGGACGCCCTGATCCAGGCGGCCCTGCGCAACGGCGGCCGTGACAACGTCACCGCCATCGTGGTGGACGCCCGCAACGTGGCGAACGACGACGGCGCGGGCACCACGGCGCCCCGCCACACCACCGCTGACGGGGACGAAGTGACGCTGCCGCGCCCGCAGTCCTCCGAGGCCGTGACAGAACCGTTGCCCGAACCGCTGGTGGACGGCACGGCATTGGAAGCAAGGACCGCGCTGACTGACGGCACTTCGCTCGAGGAAGAGCCGGGCGATGACCGGCGCTAGCTACATTCCCGGCGGCTGGTTGGGCATCGTCCGGTCCCGCACCGCAGTCCTGCTGGGACCGGAGGCGCCCGCTGAACTGGCCGGTGCACTGTGGGAACTCCTGGCCGGCCGGCCCGAACCGCACGAGGTCCTCGCTGCCGTGACCAGCAGCTCCGGCGGGTCCCTTACTCGCATTCCGTCCTTCGCCATCCTCGATTTCAACGGATCGCTGCGAGTGTTCCTGCGCGGCGCCGTCGACCTCACCATCGAACAGCCCGGCGGAGCGGTGGACCTTGACGGCAGGGACGTGACCACCTGGAACGAACGCAAGTTCGTGGTGCCCGGCACGTGCAGGGTCGGCATTGCGGACGGCGGCACCGAAGGCAACGGTGGTCCACAGAACGCTGCGGGCCCCGAACTGCCGCTGGGCGAGGGCGTGGTGCTGCTGCGGTCCCTGACCTTTGGAGCGCCCTCTGGTCCGGCTGCCGTCGATGGCCCCGCCGCCGTGGATGGCGCGGCGGACGGGAAAGGCCCGGCGGCTGCGAACGGTAAGGACGCAGCCCAGAGTTCCACCGCTCCCGACGGGCCATTCGCAGTGAACGCTGCCGGGGAAGTGGACGGCATGGGCGAAGTGAACGGTATCGCCGACGCCATCCATGGTAACGAGACAGTGGTGGGAGTCATTGACGAGGACCTGGACACGGACCAGCCCGAGGACCCTGCCCCTGACTTTAACGACGAACTGGACGCTGATGCTGACTTGAACGACGACTTGGAGGGGGAACGCGCGGAAGAAGCGAACCTGCCCCAGGCATTCGCCGCCGAGGCTCTAGACCCCGAGGCTCTTGACCCAGACGGCCTTGACCCAGACGCCACCATCGCTCCGGGCGCCATCATCGACGCTGATGATGAACTGCTGGGAGCACCTGCCACTTTGGGACCGGTTAGCGACGGAACGGCGGGGCCGGAAAGCGAGCCCATCGACGCCGCTCCGGCGGAGGAACTCACCAGCTCCTACGACCACCTCTGGGACCGCACTGTTATGCGGAACATTGAGGACGCAGCGGTGCGCGAGGAACCCGACGCCGACTCCGGCCACGTGGTCCCGCAGCAACCACCGGCCCTGCCCGCGGCCGAACCGCTGGCCGCCCTTGGTTCGGCGGAGGATGCCAGCCCGCAACTCCCGGCAGCCGGCTCCGGGTCCGCAGGGGACCCCCGCGCTGGCACCCGCGCTGACGACCCGGCAGCAATTGGCCCGGACACCGGAGCAGCGCCTCCCACGCCCCGCCCTGCTTCCACGGGCCTCATCGATTCCGTGCCCTGGCGTACCGGCGGAGCAGCGTCAACACCCACCCCGGAAACTGCCCCATCGCCAAGCCCCGGCACGACACCGTCACCGGCAGCTGGGCCCCCCGCTTCAACCGACGGCGGACCCGCCGGCGCAACCCAGGGACCACATCAGGCCCAGCCGGAGGTTGGCTTCGATCCCGACCACGATGGCCAGACGGTCATGAAGAGCAGCCTCCCGGGAGCAGGTCCGGGCCTGGCCGCGAACCCGTCGGCCGCGCAGCGGGATGCAGGCGACGGCCCGGTGGTACTGGCCCGCGTATGTTCACAAGGCCACGCCAACCCGCCCACCCGTTCCCAGTGCAGCGCCTGCGGTGCCGCACTGCTGCCCGATGCCGTTCAAGTGGCACGTCCCCGGCTGGGCCGGATGCGGCTGTCCACCGGCGAACTGCTGGACCTGGACCAGTCAATGGTCATCGGCCGCCAGCCCTCCGTATCACGGGTCCAGGGCGGGGTCATGCCGCGTCTGGTCCAGGTGGCAAGTCCCGGCGGTGACATCTCACGGTCCCACGTAGAGGTGCGGCTCGAGGGCTGGCACGTCATGCTCTGCGACCTCAAAGCCACCAACGGCACCGTCCTGGTCCGCGAAGGCCAGCCGCCGCGCCGGCTGGCCCAAAACGAGATGGCCATCCTGCTCGACGGCGACATCGCGGAACTGGGCGACAACATCTCACTGCGTTTTGAGGAGATTCCGTGAGTTCCAAACGGCCCGTCGCGCCGCCGCCCCGCATCCCGGGGTTCACCTACATCAGCCTGCTGGGATCCGGCGGCTTCTCCGACGTCTACCTGTACGAGCAGGACAGGCCGCGCCGGAAGGTGGCGGTCAAGGTACTGCTCTCCGACCTGAAGACGGAGGGCGCCCGCCGGCGGTTCGAGTCCGAGGCCAACCTGATGGCCCAGCTGTCCTCGCACCCGTACATCGTCACCATCTTTGAAGCGGAAGTAACCGACGACGGGCACTCCTACCTGGCCATGGAGTACTGCTCCCGGCCCAGCCTGGATGTCCGGTACCGGCGGCAGCGCTTCAGCGTCGACGAGGTCCTGGCGGTGGGCATCCAAGTGGCGTCCGCCGTCGAAACCGCCCACCGCGCCGGCATCGCACACCGCGACATCAAGCCTGCCAACATCCTGGTCACGGACTACAACCGCCCGGCCCTCACCGACTTCGGCATTTCCGGAACCCTGGCCGGGGACGCGGACGATGACTCCGGAATGTCCATCCCGTGGTCCCCGCCGGAGCAGTTCCGGGACGGCCCCGTAGACGGCATCATGGTGGACGTCTGGGCCCTGGGCGCCACGCTCTACACGCTGCTGGCCGGACGCTCGCCCTTCGTCATGCCCGGGGCGGACAATTCGCAGCGCGAGCTGATCAACCGGATCAGCAACACGGCCCTGCCGCGGCTGGGCCGGGCCGATGTGCCCGAGTCCCTGGAACTGGCGCTGGCCACGGCCATGGCCAAGTCACCGCAGTCCCGGTACTCGTCGGCCCACGCCTTCGCCCTGGCCCTGCAGCGCATCCAGGCCGAGCTCAACCTCTCGGTCACGCCCTTCGAGGTCCTGGAGGAGCCCCAGCAGGACGAGGGCCACCCGGACGACGGCACCGAGGAGACCCGCGTCCGCAGCATCGCTGCGATCGACCCGGAAGGCACCGGCAGCGCCCCCACTTTCCCGGCACGCACCCGCCCCGACACAGCCGGGGCCAATCATCCCGGGGCCGCAACCGACGCGACGGGACGCAGGACAGGCGCCGTCCCGCCGTCGTCCTTCACCCCTGCAGCCCCCAGCCAATGGCGACCTGCCCCGGCCGTTCCTTCCATCCCGGCAAGTCCGACAGGAGCACCGGGCTCCACCGGAACACCAGTAGCCGACGGCGACGGGCAGGGGGAGTGGGCCCAGTCCACCATCCTGCGCGGCAGCCCGGGAGCGGTGAACTACGGTGCGCCGGTAACCGACGCCGGGCAGGACGCCTACACTGCGGAGGCAACAGTCCAGCGGGCCGTAAAAGTGGACGAGCCGCAGGCGGCACCGGAAGCAGACCACGGGAAACGCAACCTGTGGCTGGCAATCACCGGCGGCACCCTCCTGGCGCTGGCGGCGGTGGTGGGCATCGTGGTGGCCAACGCCGCCCCGGGCCCGCCCAAGACCGTGGCTACCCAGCAGGTGACCAAGCCCCCTGCGGACGCTTTGGACAACGGCACTGTGCCGGACGTCGAAGGCCTCAAGGGATCCATCGGCGGCAACGGGGAGGCCAGCTTCACCTGGACCAACCCGCAGCCCAAGGAAGGGGACACCTACAAGTGGAAGGTGTACACCATGGGCGGGAACAGCGCTGAATTCCACGCAGTGGATAAGCCGCCGGTCAAGATCCGGCCCAACCCGACCGGGCAGACCTGCATCCAGGTGATGATCGTCCGCTCCGACGGGGCGTTCTCACCCATGGAGGAGAACTCCATCGCCTGCACCGGCCAGTGATGTCACTGCGCCGGCACATGGCATGCCGGCATCGGCACGCGGCAACAGCACACCACCAGTACTCCGGTTACCGGAACAGTTCTGCCTTAAGGAGGCGTGGATCATGGGGGATCTAGCAATAGACTTCTGCGGCGAATGGTATGAGCCATCGGACGACGACATCTTCAACATCGGCCGCGAGGGCGACCTTGAAGTGGATGACAATCCGTACCTGCACCGGCAGTTCCTGCAGGTGGCCAGGTACGACGGGATCTGGTGGCTCAGCAACGTGGGCAGCATGCTCTCCGCCACCGTTGCCGACGCATCCGGCGGCATGCAGGCCTGGCTGTCACCCGGCGCCCGGATTCCGCTGGTGTTCAGCCACACCAACGTGATCTTCACCGCCGGACCCACCACGTACGAGTTCGCCGTGCACCTGAAGACGCCCGCCTTCCGGCAGGAAGCCCGCGAAGGCGCCAGCAGCGGGGACACCACCATCGGCCCGGTGGTCTTCACCGACGCCCAGAAGGCGCTGATCGTGGCGCTCGCCGAGCCGGTGCTCCGGCGCGAAGGCACCGGCTTCAGCACCATCCCCTCCTCGGCGGCGGCCGCCAAGACCCTGGGATGGGCGCTGACCCGCTTCAACCGCAAACTCGACAATGTCTGCGACAAGCTGGACCGGGTGGGCGTGGTGGGGCTGCGCGGCGGCGGCGGCAAGCTGGCCACCAACCGCCGTGCCCGCCTGGTGGAACACGCCGTCACCACCCACCTGGTGACACCCGATGACCTGTACCTGCTCGAAAAGATGAGGGGCGTGGACGAAGGATGAGGATCCGGCTGACACTCCGCCGTGAACCCGCCGACGCCAAGGACCTGGCCGTCACGGTGGACGGCATGGCCACCGTGGCCGATATCGCCACCGTGTTGTGGGCGGCAGACCCGGACCGCAAGGGCACGCCCGCGCCGGACAACCTGTCCCTGCGGATCGATGAGGCATTCGTGGGCGCCGGCATCAGCGGAAACATCCTGGCCCGCCAGGACAACCTCCTCGAATCGGGCCTGCGCCCCGGCTCTGTGGTCTCCCTGGCCCAGGTGAGCGAACAGTTCCACGAACCAGGGGCGAACCGGGGCCCGGCAGCTGCCACCCTGCGGGTGCTGTCCGGGCCCGACGTCGGCCGCGAATTTTCGCTGCCCACCGGCACCAGCTACATCGGCCGGGACAGGGACGTGGACATCCGGTTGACGGACCCACTCACGTCAAAGCGGCACGCCCGGATCACGGTGGGCGAGAGCATCGAAATCGTGGACACCAACTCCGCCAACGGGCTCCTCATGGACGGCCTGCCCGTCACGCGCGCCACCCTCAACTCCTCCGACACGGTGACCTTGGGGGACACCACTGTCACCGTGGTGCCGCTGGGGCATAACCATGCGGCAGCACCGACGTCGCCCCTGGTGGATTTCAACCGCTCCCCGCGGGTGGTGCCCCGGTTCGAGGTACCCAAGCGGGTCCTTCCCGCCGGGCCCAAGCGCCCGGAGGACCAGCCCTTCCCCTACATTATGCTGGTGGCGCCCCTGATGATGGGCGCGGTCATCTTCGCGGTGACGCAGAACGTGCTCTCCATGGTGTTCATGCTGATGATGCCCCTGTTCATCGTGGGCCACTACGTGGACACGAAGATGCGGACCCGGAAGCAGCAGAAGGAGCAGCTCAAGCAGTTCGGTGCCTCCATGGCCGCCTTCCGGCAGGACCTCACCGAGCTTCAGCAGGTGGAACGGGCGGTCCGGCTGCAGGAAGCGCCGTCCGTCAGCGACACCGTGGATGCCATCTATAAGCTTGGGCCGCTGCTGTGGACGCACCGGCCGGAGCACTCGTCCTTCCTGGGCCTGCGCTTTGGGCTGGGAACGGCGCCGTCGCGCATCCCGCTGGAAGAACCCTCCAACAACGACACCGAGGTCCAGTACGCCCGCGAAATCCAGGACTGCATCAAGCAGTTCAGCGAGATCGAAGGCGTTCCCGTGGTCTCCCAGCTGCGCACCTCCGGCGCCCTGGGCATCGCCGGGGCCCGCGGCCTGGTGGACGACGTTGCCCGCGGCATGGTCCTGCAGCTGGTGGGCCTGCATTCCCCGGCCGAGGTGGTCCTCACCGCCATCACGTCCGCCCAGTCGCGGGAACGCTGGAACTGGCTGCAATGGCTGCCGCACGTCGGCTCCGGCCACAGCCCGCTGGGCGGGGACCACCTGGCGGCCGGTTCGGCCGGCGGGTCCTCCCTGGTGGCCAGGCTCGAGGACCTGGTCGACGCGCGTGAAGCAGCAGCCAAGCGGACCGCGCCGGACCTGCGTCCCGGCATCGACCCCGTCAAGCACGAGCTGGAAGAGCCGGTCCTGCCCTCCGTGCTGGTCATCGTGGAAGACGACGCCCCGGTGGACCGCGGCCGCCTCACCCGGCTGGCCGAGCGTGGCCCGGATTCCGGCGTCCACGTCCTGTGGGTGGCCACCGACATCCAGGCCCTTCCTGCAGCCTGCCGCGACTTCATGGTGGTGGACGGCGACCACGGCACCACCACCGGCCAGGTCCGCCTGGGCCGCCACACCTACCCGGTCAGCTGCGAAAGCGTGGACGCGGAACTCGCCGCCCAGCTGGCCAGGATGCTGGCGCCCGTGGTGGACGTGGGCAAGCCCGTGAATGACGACTCCGACCTGCCCAGGGCTGTTTCCTACGCCACGCTGATCGGCAAGGACTTCCTGGACAACCCGCAGTCCGTGGCCGAACGCTGGACCGAAAACAACTCCGTGCACGCTACCGCCGTGGCCAACCGCAAGGACAACGGCACGCTGCGGGCCCTGGTGGGGTCCAAAGGCATCGAACCGCTGTACCTGGACCTGAAAAACGAAGGACCGCACGCGCTGGTGGGTGGCACCACCGGCGCCGGCAAATCCGAATTCCTGCAGTCCTGGGTCATGGGCATGGCCGCGGCGTACAGCCCGGACCGGGTCAGCTTCTTGTTCGTGGACTACAAGGGCGGGGCCGCATTCGCGGACTGCATCAACCTTCCGCACACCGTGGGCCTGGTGACAGACCTGTCCCCGCACCTGGTACGCCGCGCCCTCACGTCGCTGCGCGCCGAGCTGCACTACCGGGAACAGCTGTTGAACCGGAAGAAAGCCAAGGACCTGCTGGCCCTGCAGCGGGAGGCCGATCCCGAGGCGCCGCCGTACCTGATCATCATCGTGGACGAGTTCGCGGCCCTGGCCAACGACGTTCCCGAGTTCGTGGACGGCGTGGTGGACGTGGCTGCCCGTGGCCGCTCCCTGGGCCTGCACCTGATCCTGGCCACGCAGCGGCCAGCCGGCGTCATCAAGGACAACCTGCGCGCCAACACCAACCTCCGCGTGGCACTTCGCATGGCGGACGAGGATGATGCCACCGACATCCTGGGCGTCCCGGATGCCGCCTACTTCGACCCCGCCATACCAGGCCGCGGCGCCGCCAAGACCGGCCCCGGCCGCATCCAAGGGTTCCAGACCGGCTACGCGGGCGGCTGGACTACGGACAAGCCGCAACGGCCGCAAATCGACATCGTGGAGATGGCCTTCGGTTCCGGCCCCAGCTGGGAAGCGCCGGCCCCCGACAAGCCGGTGGCCCAGGAACCGGCCGGACCCAACGACATCGCCAGGATGACCTCCACCATCGTGCACGCCGCGGACACCCTGGCCATCCAGCCGCCGCGCAAGCCGTGGCTGGATGAGCTGGCCAAGACCTACGACTTCTCCAAGCTCCCCAACCCCCGCACCGACGAACAGCTCCTGCTCGGGGTGGCCGACGATCCTGTCCACCAGGACCAGCCCACCGTGTTCTACGAACCGGACCGGGACGGCAACATGGCCATCTATGGCACCGGCGGCTCCGGCAAGTCTGCGGCCCTGCGCGGCATCGCCATCGCCGCCGCGGTCACCCCGCGCGGCGGCCCGGTCCACGTGTACGGCATCGATTGCGGTTCTTCGGGGCTGCGGATGCTTGAGGAGCTTCCGCACGTGGGCGAGATCATCAACGGCGACGACGTGGAACGCGTCGGGCGCCTGCTGCGGCTCCTGCGGGACATCGCCGAACTGCGCTCGGCCCAGTTCGCCGAGGTCCGTGCCTCCACCATCGTGGAGTACCGGAAGCTGGCCAACCGGCCCGACGAGAAGCGCATCTTCGTGCTGGTGGACGGCATGTCCGCCTTCCGGGAGGCCTACGAGCACAGCAAGCTCTCCGGGCTCTGGGACATCTTCCTGCAGCTGGCAACGGACGGCCGCACCCTGGGCATCCACCTGGTGGTCACGGGGGACCGGCCCAACGCGGTCCCCGCATCGCTCCTGGCCTCCATCCAGCGCCGGCTGGTCCTGCGGCTCTCCAACGAGGACGACTACATTTCCATGGATGTGCCCAGGGACGTCCTCACCGCCAACTCGCCTCCGGGCCGCGGACTCCTGGACGGACTCGAAGTCCAGCTGGCCGTCCTGGGCGGCAACTCGAACCTGGCCCTGCAGGCCAGGGAAGTCCACAAGCTCAGCGAAGCGATGCTCCGGCAGGGGCTGGGCAGTGCTCCCGGCATCGAGCGGCTTCCGGAGCAGGTGGACCTGGACGTCCTGCCCGCCGGCAGCCCGGACCTGCCCGTCGTCGGCGTGGACGACGAGTCACTGCAGCCCGCCGAGATCATGGCCCGCGGCCCGCTGCTGCTGGCCGGCCCGCCCGGCGCCGGACGGACCGTAGCCCTGGTCACCCTGGCCTACGCGCTGCGGCGGTCCAACCCCGCCACTGAGCTGATCTACCTCGGATCCCGCCGGTCCGCCGTCGCCTCCCTCCCCATCTGGAACCGCTCGGTAGTGGGGCCGGACGACCTCGCCGAGGTGGTGGAGGACCTGGTGGAGCACTCCACCGGAAATCCGGGGACCGTGGCCTTCTTCATCGAAGGCCTGACCGAGTTCACCGACACCATCGCCGAGTCGGGCATGGCGCAGCTGGTCACCGCGTCGCTGAAGGCGGACCAATGGGTGGTGGGCGAGTCTGAATCCTCCACCTGGTCCAGTGCCTGGCAGCTGGCCCAGCCCTTCAAATCCGGGCGCCGCGGGCTGCTGCTCAACCCGGGGGACATCGAGGGCGACAGCCTGCTCAACACCTCGCTGGGCCGCGTCAGTCCCGAGTTCATCCCCGGCCGCGGCTACGTGGTGGGACGCGGCAAGGCGCGGAAGATCCAGGTGGCGCTGCCGCCTGAAAACCGGGACTGAACAGCCCGGACAACTGCGGGGCCGGCGCCGTTGCGGATTTGCGGCCCCGCAGGGCGCTGTAGAAGACTACCGGGGACACCAGAAAGCCGTGGTGGGGGGCTGCGCGCATCGAAAGGTAGCAATGACCCCGTCCGCACCGTTCCGCCACGCCGTTTCGACGACGGCATCCGCAGCCGTCCTGGCCCTCGCCTTTGGCTTCTTCCCAGCAGGCTCGGCACTCGCTGCAACCACTGCACCCTCGCCCGCTCCGGCGTCCGGCACGCAGGCCACCGACTGCGGGCTGATCTGTCTTCCCATCCTTGCCAGCAGCCCGGACACGGGCCAGAACGGGCGGCCGCGGAAATCCAAGGAACCGGCTCCGCCGCCCGCCCAGCCGGCACCCCCTGCCGAGCCGCCCGCCCAGCCTGCCCAGCCCCAGCCTCCGCAGGCAGATACGGCCCCGCAGCCCGCTGCCCCGGCACCTGATCCCGCCGCGATCCCTGCCACCGCAGGGGCGGACTTGGATGAGCCCGCGCCTGGCACCGCCTCGGCCGCAGCCGGTTACCGGCCTCCAACCGGTCCGTCCAGCGGCCAGGACTGGAACAGCCCCGTCACCCGGTCCGCCGCGCCAGCGCAGTTGGCTGCCGCAGCCCCTGTCCGGGGCCAGGCCCCCGGCGGCCCGGCCCTGCTGCCCATCGCCGCCGGAACGGTGCTGCTGGCCGTGTCAGCCGGCGCCTTTGCCTGGTGGACGCGCAACCGGCTCCGGTCGCACTGACCTGTTCCTGCGGCAACACTGCCTGGCTTCGGCGCTTCCCGGCCGCAGCGCTTACTGCCTGCCGCGCGGGCCTGCCGGGTGGCTGTCGGAGGTGTAGGGCAAGATAGGTCTGTGAGCACAGGACCAGGACCCGCAGAAAAGACCGCCACCCGGACCCCGGCACCGCACGAACCAGAGGCGATCCCCACCGAGGCCGTCCGCGAGGAATACGAAAACCTTGCGGACCTGGTGCGGAAGTATCGGTTCGCGTACTACCAGGAGGATGCTCCGCTGGTGTCGGACGCCGAGTTCGATGCCCTCTTCCGCCGGCTCGAGGAGATCGAGGCGCTGCACCCGGAACTGGTGGCCAACGATTCACCAACCCAGGAAGTGGGCGGCGAGGTCTCCGCCGCATTCGCGCCGGTGGAACACCTGCAGCGGATGTACAGCCTGGAGGACGTCTTCTCGCTGGAGGAGCTTGAGGCCTGGCTCAACCGGGCCGAGGCCAGCATCGAAAAAATCGGTGACGGCAGCGCCAAGGCAGCCTGGCTGACCGAACTCAAGATCGACGGCCTGGCAGTCAACCTCCTGTACCGGGACGGCAAGCTGGTGCGTGCCGCCACCCGCGGCGACGGCACCACGGGTGAGGACATCACCCACAACCTGCTCACCATCAAGGAAATCCCGCAGGAACTGCGCGGTACTGGCTTCCCGGCCGAGATGGAGGTACGGGGTGAGGTCTTCATCCCGTCCAAGGCCTTCGCCGAGTTCAACGAGGCACTGATCCAGGCCGGCAAGGCGCCGCTGGCCAACCCGCGGAACGCGGCAGCCGGGTCGCTGCGCCAGAAGGATCCGGCCGAGACTGCCAAGCGGCCGTTGAAGATGTTTGTGCACGGCATCGGCGCCCGGGAGGGGCTTGCCGCCGGCAGCCAGTCGGAGACGTACGGGCTGCTCAAGGACTGGGGCCTGCCGGTCAGCCCGTACTTCGAGGTGCTGGAAACCCGCGACGACGTGCTGGGCTTCATCAAGCGGTACGGCGACCAGCGCCACAAGCTGCTCCATGAGATCGACGGCATCGTGATCAAGGTGGATGATTTCGCCACCCAGCGGGCCCTGGGCAACACCACCCGCGTTCCCCGCTGGGCCGTGGCCTACAAGTACCCGCCCGAGGAAGTCCACACCAAGCTGCTGGACATCCAGGTCAACGTGGGCCGCACAGGCCGCGTCACCCCCTACGGCGTCATGGAGCCGGTCAAGGTCGCCGGTTCCACCGTGGAAATGGCCACCCTGCACAACCAGGACGTGGTCAAGGCCAAGGGCGTCAAGATCGGCGACATCGTAATCCTGCGGAAGGCGGGGGACGTCATACCCGAGATCGTGGGCCCGGTCCTGAACCTCCGCGACCAGCAGGACCCGCCGGTGCGCGACTTCGTCATGCCCACCGAATGCCCCTCCTGCGGCACGCCGCTGGCCCCCGCCAAGGAAGGGGACGTGGATGTCCGCTGCCCCAACGCCAGGTCGTGCCCGTCCCAGCTGCGCGAACGGGTGTTCCACGTAGCGGGCAGGGGTGCGTTCGACATCGAGGCCCTGGGCTGGGAAGCTGCCATCGCCCTGACCCAGCCCGCGGAGCCCGAGGTGCCGCCTCTGACTTCCGAAGCGCGGCTGTTCGAGCTCACCCCGGAGGACCTGGCCGGCGTCCGGATCCGGCGCGAAAAAAAGGTCAAGGGAGTCCCCACAGGCGAGTACGAGCTGGTGCCGTACTTCTTCAGCAAGGGCACCGCCAAGTCGCCCTCCAAGCCCACCGCCACCACCCAGAAGCTCTTCAAGGAACTCGAAAAGGCCAAGACCCAGCCCCTGTGGCGCGTGCTGGTCGCCTTGTCCATCCGGCACGTTGGTCCCCGGGCATCGCGGGCCCTGGCCCAGGCGTTCGGCTCCATGGACCGCATCCGTGCAGCCTCCGAGGAGGAACTGGCCCACGTGGACGGGGTGGGACCCACCATCGCCGCCGCCCTGAAGGAATGGTTCGCCGAGGACTGGCACCTGGAGATCATCGACCGCTGGGCCGCCGCCGGTGTCCGCATGGAGGACGAACAGGACGAGTCCATGCCGCGCACCCTCGAAGGGCTCACCGTGGTGGTCACCGGCTCCCTGCCCAACTTCAGCCGCGACGAGGCCAAGGAGGCCATCCTGCTCCGGGGCGGCAAGGCAGCGGGGTCCGTTTCCAAGAACACCAGCTACGTGGTGGCCGGCGAAAGCGCCGGCAGCAAGCTTGACAAGGCTGAGCAGCTGGGGATCCGGGTGCTGGATGAGGATGGGTTCCGGCAGCTGCTCGACGGCGGCCCGGCCGCTTTGGGCGACGCGGCAGCAGCGGACGAAGACGAGACGGAAGACGCGGCAATCGAAGACGAGACTGGTGAGAACGCATGACATCCGCTTCGGAACTGCTGGAGGTGGCCCGGCAGGCTGCCGCCGCTGGTGCCCACGTCCTGTCCGGCCGCGACGGCAACGCCCTGGACGCGAGCAACAAGGGGGCGGCAGGGGACTGGGTCACCGCCTACGACGTCGCAGCCGAAAGTGCGGTGCGGGACGTCATTTCCGCGGCCCGGCCCGGCGACAGCGTCACCGGTGAGGAGCAGGGAACCACCCGCCCCGCCGATCCCACCGGCTACCGCTGGTCCATCGATCCGCTGGACGGGACCACCAACTTCATCCGCAATATCGTCTACTACGCCACCTCGGTGGCGGTGGCGGATGCCGACGGCGTCTGGCAGGCCGGCGTCGTGAACGTGCCTGCGCTGGGCCGCGTGTACTACGCTGCCCGCGGCCAGGGTGCGTGGCTGGAGGAGCGGGGCGTCGTCAGCAGGCTCGACGGCCCGGTTCCGGGGCGCGCCGGACAGATCCTGGCCACAGGGTTCAGCTATGAACCCGAGATCCGCGTCCAGCAGGCTGCGGCCTTCGGTACTTTGATGGACGGCTTTGCCGATGTCCGCCGGCTTGGCTCCGCTGCCCTTGACCTGTGCATGGTGGCCGATGGAACCCATGACGCCTACGGCGAGCGGGGACTGAACGAGTACGACTTCTCGGCCGGCGCCCTGATCGCGGAGGAAGCCGGCTGCTGGGTGCGCAGGCCGCGCCTCACCAGCCCCCTTGACGGCGGCCCCACGGACGATGAGCGACTGGACGCCTGGACCTGCGCCGCCAGCCTGGAACTGTCCGGCAAGTTCCCGCTGTAGGGGCTGGTTCCTGGCAGCGGCACGTGCTCCAGTCGCCCGTAGTGATAGTTCGATCACGGAAAGCGCTGTTCCGCCCGAGGGCAGGCACGGGAGCTACTACCATTGACGGGTGCACAAGCAGTTGACCATCCGTCCCGCCGTCAAGGCCGATTTCGCGGCCGTCGCCCGCATCACCGGCGACTCCTACCTTTCCGCAGGCTACTTCGACGACCCCGCCCACCCGTACATGGTCAAGATCATGGACGTTGCGGCCCGCGCCGAGCAGGCCACCATTTGGGTGGCAGAACGGGAAGGGATCGTCATCGGTTCAGTCACCCTGGCGCTGGCCGGGGAACCGTACGCGGACATCGCCCTGCAGGACGAGCTTGAATTCCGCATGCTGGTGGTGGACCCGGCCGTCCAGCGCAGCGGTGCCGGTAAGGCCATGGTGGACGCCATCCTTAATCACGCGAAAACCCTTCCCGGCATCAAGGCAGTGTCCCTCACCACCGGCCAGGCCTGGGAAAGCGCGCACGGCCTGTACCGCAAGACCGGGTTCCAGCGCGTGCCCGAGCGGGACTGGTTCGTTCCCGGCACCGACACAAAACTGCTGGTTTATCGGCGCGACCTGTAGCAGCCCTACAGTGGTGGCGACCCATTCCAGCTTTGAAAGGCCCACCCATGCGCAAAACCTTCGGCAGCGGATCCGTCTGGGAACAGACCCTCGGTTACTCCCGTGCCGTCCAGGTGGACAACACCCTCTACATCTCCGCCACTGCGGCGAGCGGCGAGGACGGAGTGGTGGGCGATGACTTCTACACCCAGACCCAGTACATCCTGCAGAAACTGGGCAAGGTCCTGGCCGACGCCGGCTTCGCCTACGAGGACGTGGTGCAGTCCAAGCTGTACCTGACGGACATCAGTAGATGGGAAGAAGCCGGCCGGGCGCACGGCGAGGGATTCGCAAACATCCGCCCCACCCTCTCCCTGGTCCATGTGCTCCCGTTCCTTGACCCGAAGATGCTCGTCGAGATCGAACTGGTCGCCCAGAAGAGCGACTAGGTTTCCTGCCCTACCTTCCCGGCAGGCCGTAGCGGTGCTCCGGCCTGCCGGTGGTGCCGTAGCGGAGCTGGATATCCACTGCGCCGTCGTCAGCCAGTGAAGACAGGTAGCGCTGGGCGGTGGCCCGGGACACGCCCACGCGGGAGGCCACTTCGGCGGCAGAGTACTGCTCGCCCGGGGCCAGTGACTCCAGCACCGCCGCCTCGGTTGCCGAGCGGGGTTTCGACGACGGCGTGACGTCGCCTGGAATCAGCGACCGTTTGGCACGGTCCACCGCCTCCTGGTCCAGTGCGCCCGGCTGGGCCAGGAGGCGCCGGTACCGGGCGTAGGAGCGCAGCTGCTGGGACAGCGACTCGGACGTAAAGGGCTTGAGCAGGTACCCCAGGGCGCCGCGGCGGAATGCCACCCGGACGGATGCGGCGTCGGAGGCAGCGCTGAGGATAATCGTGTCCACATCCAGCTGCTGGAGCAGGTCCAGGCCGGAGGCATCGGGAAGGTAGACGTCCAGCAGCACCAGGTCAGGCCGCAGGCTGTGGATGGCCTGCAGCGCCAGCGACGCCGTGCCAACCGGGGCCAGGGCAAGGAAGCCCGCCACCGAGTCCACATAGGCGGCGTGCAGCTTGGCCACATGGAAGTCGTCGTCCACGATCAGAACCCGAAAATCGTCAGCCATTTCCGTCCTTTCCGGCTGCCCCCGGATTACTGTTGGCAGGGTTGCCTGCCGTGGTGTGCGGAAGGGTGGCCATGAACACGGCTCCCGGCCCGCCCTTCGTCCCGCGTTCGAGCACCCTTACGTCACCGCCGCGGCGCCGGGCCAGCTGGCGCGCCAGGGCAAGCCCGAAGCCCTGGCCGCCGCCGGCGCGGACGGGACCGGAAGAGGTGGTGAAGCCCTCGGCAAACACGTGCTCCGTAGCCGTTCCCTCTGCCAGCCCGTCACCAGAGTCCGCGACCACCACGTGCAGTGTGCCGCCGTCGTCGCCTGGCTCGTCCAGCACCTCAAGCTCAACCCACCGGTCCGTCGCTGAGCCCGCCACAGCCGCATTGACGGCATTGTCGATCAGGTTCCCCAGCACCGTGGTGACATCCTGGGCATCTGTGACCTGCCCGTGGACCAGGGTTTCCGGTCCAATGCGCAGCGTGACGCCGCGCTCGTCGGCCTCCACGCCCTTGGCGCCTACGAACGCCTGCAGGTACGGGTCCTGGAGCAGCTCGGCCTGGTCCACCGGAAACTTCAGCGGACCGGTGGCCGCCAGCGTGGCCAGGTAATCGCGTGCTTCCTGGTGCTGCCCGATGCCCAGGAAGCCGGCGAGCGTGTGCAGCTGGTTGGCAAACTCGTGGCGTTGTGCCCGCAGCGCGGTGGACATGGTCCCTACCGCATCCAGTTGCCGCGTCAGCCCCTGCAGTTCCGTCCGGTCGCGCAGCATGATCACCCAGCCCAGGTCCTCCCGCCGGTGCAGCGCCTTGCGGGCGTTCACCACCAGCACCCGGCCGCCGGCCACCAGCTCCAGGGCATCAAGTGTTGAACCTGCGGCGCCGGTTACGCGGGGGAGCGGCCGGGTGAGCGTCTTCAGCTGCTCCGGCACCGGCGCATTTTCCCACCGCGTGCCGGACAGGTCGGGCAGTCCCAGCAGTCGCTGCGCGGCGGCGTTGAACACGCTGATCCGGCCGTCGGCACTTACGCCAATGACGCCGTCGTCGACGCCCTGCAGCACCGCCACCTGGTCGTGCACCAGCGTGCTGATCTCCTCCGGTTCCAACCCCAGGGTGAGGCGTTGCAGCCGGCGGCGCAGCAGGAAGGAGCCCAGGACCCCGGCGAGCAGGGCGCCCGCGGCCGTCAGGGCCACCGGTCCGATGTCGCGGGCCACGCTCTGGGCCACGGTTTCCATGGAGTAGCCCACGCTTACCTCTCCCACCACCGTGCCGGTTCCCGGAGCGTAAACCGGAACCTTCGCTCCTGCGGAGGGTCCGAGCGTCCCGGTGTTCCGGGTGGTGACCTCCTGCCCGGACAACGCCTCGGACGGATCGGTGCTGACCTTTTCACCAAGCCGCTGCGGATCAGGATGGGCCAGCCGGATGCCGGTTTCGTCGGTGATCACCACGAACAGCGCTCCGGTCCGGGTACGGGCAGCCTCGGCCGATGACTGAAGGGGCCCGGCCAGGAGTTCGGCGGGCGGGGGAGTGCCGGGCTGTTCACTGATGGCTTGCACGTTGGCGCGGGTTTCCGGGTCTGAGGCCACGGTCCGGGCCAGGGTCAGCGCCTGGTTCTCCGCATCGCTGCCTACCCGGTCATAGGTGAGCCAGGCGTGCACGGCGGCGCTGAGCAGCACCACCAACAGCACTACCGCCAGCTGCAGCAGCAGCGTCTGGGTGGAAAACCGCACCGGCTGCCGGGGCACGGGACGCTGCATTCATCCTCCTTGACGGGTCTGGCGCGGGTTTAGCGGGTTGTGGCGCTGCGCTCCAAGGGTGCCGTGGCAGCACGAAAAGTGCGAAAAGCCCGGTGAGCACAATGAGCAAAATGCTCCCAATAAGCAGTATGCCAATCAATTGAGCCAAAGGCACTGCCGTGACGGCCGCCACCCTACAGTCTGTAGCACGCATCACACCGCCGTGGTGCTGTTCACAAGAAGGAGCCGGCTGTGCTGGTAATACTTGGATTCGCCATGATCGCGGTATTCATGGTGCTGATCATGACGAAGAAGTTGACGCCAGTGCTGGCGTTGATCATTGTCCCTACTGTTTTTGGCCTCTTCGCCGGCGCCGGCCTGGGCATCGGCGATATGGTGATGGACTCCATGAAGTCCATGACGTCCACCGCGGCCCTGCTGATGTTCGCCATCATCTACTTCGGCCTGATGATCGACGTCGGGCTGTTTGACCCGCTGGTGAAGTTCATCCTCCGCAAGCTGGGCAATGACCCCGCCAAGGTCGTCCTGGGCACCGCCATCCTGGCCGCTGCCGTATCGCTGGACGGCGACGGCTCCACCACCTTCATCCTCACCACCGCGGCCATGCTGCCGGTCTACCTGCGCCTCAAGATGAGCCCCGTGGTCCTCACCTGCGTGGCCGGCCTGGCCAACGGCACCATGAACATCCTGCCGTGGGGCGGCCCCACGGCCCGCGCCGCCACCGCCCTCAAGATCGACGTCAACGACGTCTTCGTCCCCATGATCCCTTCCCTGGTGGCCGGCCTGGTCGTGGTCTTCGCCTTCGCCTGGCTGCTCGGCCTGCAGGAACGAAACCGGCTCCGCGCCACTGCGCCGGAGATCTGGAGCGTGCCGGACACTGCCGAAGAGTTCGACGGCGGCAGCCCGGCGGGTGCCGCGGGCACCGGTGTTGGCACCGGCCGACGCAAGGGCGGCAACCCCGGCGGAGCAGCCCCCGCCGTCGACGGCTTCCCGGCCGGATCCTCCGTGGCCGTGCTGGAGCGCAACGACACCGCTACTGAAAACGGCGGCGCCGGACTTGCCGACACCGCCCTTGATCCCAACCGCAGCACCCTGCGGCCCAAGCTGTTCTGGTTCAACCTGGCCCTGACGGTCGCCGTCATGGTGGTGCTCGTGGCCAACGTCATCCCGCTGCCGTTCGTGTTCATGGTTGGCGCCGCGATCGCCCTGCTGGTCAACTTCCCCAAGGTCAAGGACCAGGGCGCCCAGCTGATTGCGCACGCACCGTCCATCGTGGCCGTGGTCAGCATGGTCATGGCCGCCGCCGTCCTCACCGGCGTCCTCAAAGGCACCGGCATGGTGGAAGCCATGTCCGCCTGGCTGGTCCAGATCATCCCGTCCTCCATGGGCCCGTTCATGGCCGTCATCACCGGCGTGCTCAGCATCCCCATGACGTTCTTCATGAGCAACGACGCGTTCTACTTCGGCGTGCTGCCGGTCCTCAGCGAGACCGCCGCCCACTATGGCGTCGGAGCCGCGGACATGGCCCGTGCCTCCATCACCGGCCAGCCGTTCCACCTCCAGAGCCCGCTGGTTCCGGCCATCCTGCTGCTGGTGTCGCTGGCCAAGGTTGACCTCGGTGACCACCACAAGAAGGTCCTCTGGCGCACCGCCGTGATCTCGCTTGTAATGCTCGGGGTCGGGATGCTGACCGGAGCCATTGGGATCGGTTAGTCTGTAGCTGCCCGCGCTCCCGTCCCCGTGACCGGACCGGGCATCGAAGGTGCCCGTCTGACGCCCGCTGGGGGATGTCAGACGGGCATCTGCGTTTCCGCACTAGACTGGATCGGAAAACAATTCGAACTTTGCAGGGGAGATCCATGGCTGCGATCAACCGTGACGACGTCGCGCATCTCGCGCGTCTCGCTCACATCGAGATGAGTGCCGAAGAGCTGGACAGGATGGCCGGCGAGCTCGCCGTCATTGTCGATTCGGTCAAGTCCGTCAGCGAGGCCGCCGGGGACGACGTTCCGGCCACCTCGCACCCCATTCCGCTCACCAACGTGTTCCGCGACGACGTCGTGGGGCACACCTTCACGGCGGAACAGGCCCTCTCCGGCGCCCCGGATTCCGATGAAAACCGTTTCAAGGTCCCGGCCATCCTGGATGAGGCATAACCATGACTGAACAAAACTCCACCGGCACCAGCGCCGACGCCCTGGTCCGACTGTCCGCCGCGCAGCTGGCCGAAAAGCTCGCCGCCCGCGAGGTCACCGCCGTCGAAGTGACCCAGGCTTACCTGGACCGCATCGCCGCCGTTGACGGCAAGGTCAACGCCTTCCTGCACGTTAACGCCGAGGAAGCCCTGGCCGTCGCGGCCGAGGTGGACGCGATCCGTGCCGCCGGGGGTGCCGAAGCCGAGGCCCTGCACGTCCTGGCCGGTGTTCCCATCGCGGTCAAGGACCTGATTGTCACCATCGGCCAGCCCACCACGGCAGGCTCCAAGATCCTCGAGGGCTGGCAGAGCCCCTACGACGCAACGGTGGTGGAACGCCTGCGCGCCGCCAAGATGCCCATCCTGGGCAAGACCAACCTGGACGAATTCGCCATGGGCTCCTCCACCGAGCACTCGGCCTTCGGCCCCACCCGCAACCCGTGGGACCTTGACCGGATCCCCGGCGGTTCCGGCGGCGGTTCCGCGGCCGCCGTTGCCGCCTTCGAAGCGCCCCTGGCCCTGGGAACGGACACCGGCGGCTCCATCCGCCAGCCCGGTGCCGTTACCGGAACCGTCGGCGTGAAGCCCACCTACGGCAGCGTCTCCCGCTACGGCGCCATCGCCATGGCCTCCTCGCTGGACCAGATCGGTCCCGTCACCCGCACGGTGCTGGACTCCGCCCTGCTGCATCAGGTCATCGGCGGGCACGATCCCCGTGACTCCACCTCCCTGCCCGAACCCCTGGCTGACCTCGTTGCCGCCGCGAAGACCGGCAACGTGGAGGGACTGCGGATCGGCATCATCAAGGAACTGCACGGCGAGGGCTACCAGGCCGGCGTCGAAAACCGCTTCAACGACGCCCTCGAGCTGCTCAAGGAAGCCGGCGCCGAGATCGTTGAGGTCTCCTGCCCCAACTTCCAGTACGCCCTGGGCGCCTACTACCTGATCATGCCTTCCGAGGCCTCTTCCAACCTGGCCAAGTTCGACGGCGTCCGGTACGGCCTGCGCGTCCTCCCCGAAGAGGGCCCCATGACCATTGAACGCGTCATGGGTGCCACCCGCGCCGCCGGCTTCGGCGACGAGGTCAAGCGCCGCATCATCCTGGGCACGTACGCCCTGTCCGCGGGCTACTACGATGCCTACTACGGCTCCGCCCAAAAGGTCCGCACCCTGGTGCAGCGGGACTTCGAGGCTGCCTTCGCGCAGGCCGACGTCCTGATCTCGCCCACCGCCCCCACCACGGCCTTCCCGCTCGGTGAAAAACTGGACGATCCGCTGGCCATGTACCTCAACGACGTCGCCACCATCCCGGCCAACCTGGCCGGCGTGCCCGGCCTGTCGCTGCCCGGCGGGCTGGCGGACGAGGACGGGCTGCCCGTTGGCATCCAGCTGCTGGCCCCGGCCCGCGAGGATGCCCGCCTGTACCGGGTGGGTGCGGTCCTGGAGTCGCTGCTCGAAGCGAAGTGGGGCGGCCCGCTGCTGGCCCAGGCTCCCGACCTTGCGGCTGAAACCCTCGAAACCCAGGAGGCAAAATAATGAGCACTGACGAAATCCTGAGCTTCGATGAGGCCATGGAGAAGTACGATCCCGTCCTGGGGTTCGAGGTCCATGTGGAGCTGAACACCAAGACCAAGATGTTCTCCTCCGCCCCGAACGTCTTCGGCGATGAGCCCAACACCAATGTCAATGAAGTGGATCTGGGCATGCCCGGCGTCCTGCCCGTGGTGAACAAGACCGCCGTGGAATCCTCCATCAAGATCGGCCTGGCGCTGAACTGCAAGATCGCCGAATCCTGCCGCTTCGCCCGGAAGAACTACTTCTACCCGGACACCCCCAAGAACTTCCAGACCTCCCAGTACGACGAGCCCATCGCGTACGACGGCTACCTGGACATCGAGCTTGAGGACGGCACCGTGTTCCGCGTTGAGATCGAGCGCGCGCACATGGAGGAGGACGCCGGCAAGCTGACCCACATGGGCGGCGCCACCGGCCGCATCCACGGCGCCGACTTCTCCCTGGTGGACTACAACCGTGCCGGCGTGCCGCTGGTGGAAATCGTCACCAAGCCCATCGAGGGCGCAGGCTCGCGCGCGCCGGAGCTGGCCAAGGCGTACGTGGCCGCTGTCCGGGAGATCGTGAAGAACCTGGGTGTGTCCGACGCGAAGATGGAACGCGGCAACGTCCGCTGCGACGCCAACGTCTCGCTCCGCCCGCACGGCCGCGAACGGTTCGGCATCCGCTCCGAAACCAAGAACGTGAACTCGCTGCGCGCCGTCGAACACGCTGTCCGCTACGAGATCCAGCGCCACGCAGCCGTCCTGGATTCCGGCAACCCGGTTGTCCAGGAAACCCGGCACTGGCACGAGGACACCCGAACCACCACCTCGGGCCGGCCCAAGTCCGACGCCGACGACTACCGCTACTTCCCGGAACCGGACCTGGTCCCCGTGGTTGCCTCCCGGGAATGGGTGGAGGAGCTGCGCGCCACCCTGCCCGAGCCTCCGGCCGAGCGCCGCAAGCGCCTCAAGGCTGACTGGGGCTACTCCGATCTCGAATTCCGTGACGTGGTGAACGCCGGAGTCCTGGACGAGATCGAGGAAACCATAGCCGCCGGCGCCTCGGCCTCCGTGGCCCGCAAATGGTGGATGGGCGAGATCGTGGGACGCGCCAAGGCCGCCGACGTCGACCCAGGCCAGCTGGGTGTCGAGCCGGCCACCATCGTGGAGCTCGCACGCATGGTGGAGGCCGGCAAGATCAACAACAAGATGGCCACGCAGGTGCTGGACGGCGTGCTCGCCGGCGAAGGCACCCCGGAAGAGGTTGTTGCAAAACGCGGCCTCGCCGTGGTGTCCGACGACGGCCCCCTCTTGGAAGCCATCGACGCCGCACTCGCGGCCCAGCCCGACGTTGCGGAGAAGATCCGCGGCGGCAAGGTCCAGGCCATCGGCGCCATCGTGGGCGGGGTCATGAAGGCCACGCGTGGCCAGGCCGACGCGGCCCGCGTCCGCGAACTGATCCTGGAGAAGCTGGGCGTCACCGTCTAGCAAACCCACCCAACTGGGTCGCAGTTGTTGTCGTTTTGAGCCCTCATAACGACAACAACTGCGACCCAGTTGCGCTTTAAGTACTCAGGCGGCCGTCACAGAAAGTACCCGTGGTTGAGCGTGCGCATCACCCTTACACTTGAGGCCAGGTGAGCCGGTGCCCCGGGCGGGGAGTTGCGGCGCGAAGGTGCGGGAGGAACAACCATGGTGGTCCGGGAATCAATGAGGGTGCGCAAGGCCGCGCTTGCCGGGGCGGTGGCCCTTGCGCTGACCGGCACGGGGGCTGCCCTTGCCTGGTCGGCCACGGGCACGCCCACCCCCTCGCCGTCACAATCGGCACCGCAATCCGCCCCAGGCCATTCAGGCAGCGCGCCCGGACAGCAAAACAAGCAGGACAAGAAAGCCCAGCGTCCCCAGCCACTTCATGGCGAGGAGGTGGTCAAGAACGCGGATGGCACCTTCCAGACCGTCCTGGAACAGCGGGGGACGGTGGAATCGGTCAGCGGCTCGGCCATCATGGTCAAGAGCGAGGACGGCTTCATCCAGACCTACACCGTCAACGGCGACACGAGAATCACCAGGATTCCTCCGGCAGCAGCGGATGGTTCCGCGCCTACTGCCAGCCCGGACGCGCCAGCCAGCCCACGCATGCCGGCCAGCCCGGGAGCAAAGCGCGACGACGGCAAGAGGCTTAAGCCGACGGACGGAACCATCGCGGACATTGCCGCAGGGGATGCCGTCCGCATTGCAGGCGTCAAGGACGGGGACAATGCCACGGCCAAGCGGATCGTGAAGGGCGCCGGTGACAAGCCCGGCCCTGGGCTGGGGCATGGTTTGGGCGGCGCGCCGGGACACGGTCAAGGCCTTGGCCACAAGATGGGCAAAGACCACCAGGACGACCAGGGCGCCTGACTTTTTCAGCCCCGCTGCACTTTTCAGCCCTGGCGCACCAGCCCCGCCATGATGTCCTCAAGTGCCTCGCACACCATCACCACCGCCCGCCGCTTCAGGTTCTCCGGCCGGGCCAGCAGGTCGATCCTGCGCCGGGTGCTGATCCCCGCCAGCGGGCGCAGCACGATGTCCGGGTTAAGCACCGGCCCTGCCGTGTACCTGGGGAGCAGTCCCACCACGCCGCCGGTGGCCACCAAGGCCGCCACCGTCGAGTAGTCGTTGATGCGGTGGACGATGTTCGGTTCCCGGCTGGAAACGGCAGCGACGGCGGCAAGAACGTCGGCGGGGGAGTAGCCAGGGTGGCTGGTCACCCAGGCTTCGGCGCCGACGTCGTCCGCTGTCACCGTGTCCTTCTGCGCCAACGGGTGGCCGGCGGGCAGTGCCACGTCGAGGGGTTCGTGCGCCAGGGGGATGACGGCTACCCGTTCCGCCGGCCACCGCGGGCTGTGATCCATGCGGTGCGCCAGCACCAGGTCGTAACGGGCAGTGAGGGCGGGAAAGTCCTGCTGCGCAACATCCTCGTCGGAGAGCTCGATCCGCGGATGCTCCGGCCGGTCCAGCATCCTGGCCAGCGGCGCGAACAAAGCCTGTCCCGCGCTGTGAAACCCGCTGACCGTCACCCTGCCGGCGGGAGAGCCATGATAGGTCCGCAGCGCGCCGCGGGCCTCGGCCATGGCGCTGACGACGGCGGCACCGGCGTCGGCGAGGACCTGGCCGGCTTCGGTGAGCACCAGGTTCCGGCCCTCCTTGCGCGTCAGGGGCACCTCCACGCTGCGCTGCAGGTGGGCCAGTTGCTGCGACACTGCCGACGGGGTGACCATGAGCGTGTCGGCCACCGCCTTCACGCTGCCCAGGGCACCGAGTTCCCGCAGAATTTCGAGTTGATGAACCTCCATGGCTCCAGTCTAATCATTAGCTATTGCTACATCGTTGATTGAGAAAAATGCTGTTGTGCTTACGCGTGCTCGGCGCTTCAATGGGGATGACATACCCCGCAAACGTGAACCCCAATCAGTAAGGATGCCAATGAAGGCCCTTTATAAGGCTGGCCCGCAGGCCGGTTTCGAACTCGTCGAGCGGCCCGAACCAGAGGCCGGGCCGGCGGACGTGAAGATCCGGGTCATGACCACCGGCATTTGCGGCACGGACCTGCACATCCAGTCCTGGGATCCATGGGCGCAGGGGATCATCGAGGCTCCCCTCATTGCCGGCCATGAGTTTTATGGCGAAGTGGTGGAGGTGGGCGACGACGTCCGGGAGGTCAAGGTAGGCGACCGGGTCTCGGGCGAAGGGCACGTGGTGTGCGGCATCTGCCGGAACTGCCGCGCAGGACGCCGCCAGATGTGCATCCACACCGTCAGTGTGGGTGTCCAGCGTGACGGTGCCTTTGCCGAGTACGTGGTGATCCCCGAAACCAACGTCTGGGTCCACCACGACCCTTCAGTCACCCCGGAGCTTGGCGCCATCTTCGACCCGTTCGGCAACGCCACCCACACCGCGCTGAGCTTCCCGCTGGTGGGCGAGGACGTCCTGATCACCGGCGCCGGCCCCATTGGACTGATGGCCATCGCCGTCGCCCGCCACGCGGGTGCACGCAAAATCGCCATCACGGACGTTTCCAAGCCACGGCTCGACCTGGCCCGGCAGCTCGGAGCCGACCTTGCCATCGACGTCTCCACCACCCGGGTGCGCGACGCCCAACGTGAGCTGGGCATGCGCGAAGGCTTCGACGTCGGAATGGAAATGTCCGGGCACCCTTCCGCGCTGCCTGAGATGATCGACAACATGAACCACGGTGGCCGGATCGCCATGCTGGGGCTGCCCAGCCAGGAGATCACCATCGACTGGGGCAAGGTGGTCACCCACATGCTCACGCTCAAGGGCATCTATGGCCGCGAGATGTACGAAACCTGGTACGCCATGAGCGCCATGCTCTCGTCCAACCCGGTGCTCCACGCCGGAATCTCCGCCGTGGTCACGGACGCACTGCCGGCCGCGGACTGGGAGAAGGGCTTCGAGATTGCCCGCAGCGGCGTGGGCGGCAAGGTTGTCCTGGACTGGACCCGACTCTAAGACCCGATACTAAGGAACCCCATGTACACCTCCATGAAGGATCAGCTCCACGACGAGCTGGAAGAAATCCGCGCGGCCGGGCTCTACAAGACCGAACGCAGCATCAGCTCACCGCAGTCCAGCCACATCACCGCCGGACAGATCGGCGGCCCCGGCGCCGACGTGCTGAACTTCTGCGCCAACAACTACCTGGGACTGGCTGACCATCCTGACATCATCAGCACCGCCAAGGCCGCCATGGACGAGCGCGGTTTCGGGATGGCCAGCGTCCGTTTCATCTGCGGCACCCAGGACCTGCACCTGGAACTGGAAGCCCGGGTCGCCAAGTTCCTGGGTACCGAGGACACCATTCTGTTCTCCAGCTGCTTCGACGCCAACGGCGGGGTGTTCGAGTCCCTCTTCGGGGCCGAGGACGCCGTCATCTCCGATGCCCTGAACCACGCCTCCATCATCGACGGAATCCGCCTGTGCAAGGCACAGCGGTACCGGTACGCCAACCAGGACATGGCGGACCTGGAAGCCAAGCTGGTGGAAGCGAAGGACGCCCGCCGGAAGATCATCGTCACCGATGGCGTGTTCTCGATGGACGGCTACCTTGCCCCGCTCGAGGCCATCTGCGACCTCGCCGACAAGTACGGCGCCCTGGTGATGGTGGACGACTCCCATGCCGTGGGCTTCATGGGTGCCACAGGTGCGGGTACTCCCGAACACGCCGGTGTCAGTGACCGCGTGGACATCTACACGGGCACCTTCGGCAAGGCGCTGGGCGGAGCCTCGGGCGGTTACGTGTCCGGCCGCAGGGAGATTGTCGCCATGCTCCGCCAGAAGGCACGGCCCTACCTGTTCTCCAATTCCCTGGCTCCGGCCATCGTTGCAGCCACGCTCAAGGCGCTGGACCTGGTGGAAAGCTCCGGTGACCTGCGGCGCAGGCTGTTCGAAAACGCCGAACTCTTCCGCCGCCGCATGACCGAGGAGGGGTTCGACCTGCTTCCGGGCGAGCACGCCATCGTCCCGGTGATGTTCGGTGATGCCGTGATGGCCGCCAAGGTGGCCGACCGGATGCTGCAGCACGGAGTCTTCGTCACCGCCTTCAGCTTCCCCGTGGTTCCGCGGGGTGCCGCAAGGATCCGGGTGCAGCTTTCCGCCGCACATTCAGCGGACGACGTCGAAGCGTGCGTTCGTGCCTTCGTCGCCAGCCGTGACGAGGCGGCAGCCTGACACCTGCCGCACCCCAGCTGAATTCTGCAAGGATGGACCGATGGCAGCTCATTACGATGTCCTGATCGTGGGCGGCGGCATTGCCGGCCTCTCCCTTGCGTCCGCGCTCGCGGGCCGCTGCAGTGTTGTCCTGGTGGAGGCGGAGCAGGAGCTGGCGTACCACACGTCCTCCCGCTCCGCCCGACAGCTGATCCCCAGCTACGGGCCGCCGGTGGTCCAGGAACTCACCGTCCGGACCCTGGAGCTGCTCGCGGCCCGGGACGCGGAACTCCCGGAACCGGTCCTGACGCCGCGCAGCTTCATGCTGATCGGCTCCGAGGCTGAGGTGGCCGCGGAAGCCAGTGGGCACATGCAGCCCATCTCCGTGGAGCGCGCCCTGGAGCTCTGCCCGGCCCTGAAGCCCGGAACCTTTGCTGCCGCGGGACTAGATACTGGATCCTTTGGCTGCAACGCCCCGCTGCTCCTGGAAGAACATCGCAAGCGGGCGCTCGCCGCCGGCGCCGACATCATCACCGGCGCCCGGGTCCATTCGGCGCAACGGCTGGGTTCGGGCTGGCAGGTGGGTGCCGGTGCCGAGGGGTTCGAAGTGGGAGTGATGGTCAACGCCGCGGGAGCCTGGGCGGACGAGCTCGCGGTGATCAGCGGCGTCGAAAAGCTGGGCCTGCAGCCGTACCGGCGCACCGCGGCGATTGCCGCCGTCGAACGTCCCCTTCCTGGCGCCACTCCAATGGTGGCTGCCGCAGACAACACGTTCTATTTCCGCCCCGACGGCCGCGACGTCCTGATTTCGCCGTCGGAGACCGTTCCCAGTGGCCCCGAGGATGCACGCCCGCGCCCCGGAGACGTGGAACGCCTGGTGGAGAAACTGAACGCCTTCACCAGCCTGGGGATTACGGAAGTCCGGCGGGCGTGGACGGGGCTGCGCACCGAAGCCGCGGACGGAGTTCCGGTTGCGGGATTCGACGCCGAAGCGGCAGGGTTCTATTGGCTGGCGGGGCAGGGCGGATATGGGTTCCAGACCTCGGCAGCCCTGGCGGAGTTCGCGGCCGCCCAGATCCTGGCCGGGCAGGACTCCTCCGGAAGTACTGCCTTCGTTGCCGGCGCAGCCGACGGTCCGGCATCCCGGACAGCGCAGGCCCTGGCCGCCACGCGCTGGTCCATCCGGCGTTGAAGAATGGTCCCATGAGTACCCTGATCACCAATATTGCCGAGCTGATGACGCAGGACCTTGAGCAGCGGGTCCTGAAGGATGCGGCGGTGGTCATCGAGGGGGAACGGATCTCATGGATCGGTGCCGCAGCCGATGCCCCCGCAGCCGACGACGCCGTCGACGCTGGAGGCCGGGCCATGCTGCCAGGCTGGGTGGACTCGCACACCCACCTGCTCTTCGCCGGCGACCGCACCGCCGAGTTCGAAGCCCGGATGGCGGGCGAGGCTTACGCCGCCGGCGGCATCGCCGTCACCATGGAAGCCACGCGCGCCACCTCCGACTTCGACCTCACACGGTTGGCCATGGGCCGGGTGGCCGAGGCCGTCTCGCAGGGAACCACGTACCTGGAAACCAAAACCGGCTACGGCCTGGACGTCGAGAATGAGGCCCGCAGCGCCCGCATCGCGTCCACGGTGGCAGACCAGGTGACCTACCTCGGCGCCCATCTGGTTCCCGCCGGCCAGGACCCGGACGAGTACACCGACCTGGTCTGCGGACCCATGCTCGACGCCGTTCGCCCGTACGTACAGTGGGCCGACGTCTTCTGCGAAGAGGGCGCGTTCACCGCTGAACAGTCCCGCCGGGTACTGCTGGCCTGCCGGGACGCGGGCCTGGGCCTCCGCGTGCACGGCAATCAGCTCGGTGAGGGGCCCGGCGTGCAGCTTGCCGTGGAGCTGGGAGCGGCGAGCGTGGACCACGTGAACTACCTCTCGGGGCAGGACGTCAAAGCCTTGGCTGCTTCCTGGTCCGGGTGGGACGCGGTGAGCGGTGCGGGGGAGCGCGGCACTGTGGCCACCTGCCTCCCGGCCTGCGACCTCTCCACCCGCCAGCCGCTGGCTCCTGCCCGCGAGCTTCTCGATGCCGGAGTGCAGGTGGCAATTGCTTCCAACTGCAATCCCGGTACGTCCTACACGAGCTCCATGGCGTTTTGCGTGACCACTGCTGTCCTGCAGATGCACCTCTCCGTGCATGAGGCAGTACGGGCCGCCACTTATGGCGGTGCCCTGGCGTTGCACAAGGACACCGGGCAGGATGCGGACGGTGAACGCGCCGTGGGGTCAATCGCCGTCGGTCACCGTGCCGACCTGCACCTGCTGAATGCGCCTTCGGCCACGCACCTCGCTTACCGCCCGGGCGTGCCCTTGACGTACGCTGTGTGGCGGGCCGGAGCCAGAGAGCGATAGCTTCAGTACGCTCACATGATTGTTTCTGATCATATGATGTACGTTATAGTCAGAAAACGTCATCAGGGATGGTGGCTGCTTTGATTGAGAGGCCCACTTGAATGACGCGCACTGACCGGCTTACGGCAATTCTCGACCTGCTGGCGAAGACGGGACAGGTAGAGGTTGACGAGATTGTCAGCACCCTCAATGTTTCCCCGGCCACTGCCCGGCGCGACCTGGACAGCCTCGCCAAGCGCCGACTTTTGACGAGGACGCGCGGCGGGGCGACCACGGGTGCCCTGGCTTACGACCTGCCAGGCCGCTACAACCGCGACGACCATGCCGAAGCCAAAGAGCAGATTGCGCAGTGTGCGTCGGCCTTGATCCGTCCCGGTGCGGTGATCGGTCTCTGCGGGGGTACCACCAGCACCGCCCTTGCACAGATTCTCGCCACCCGGGAGGACCTGAACGCACCCTCCAACCAGCCCACCCTCACTGTGGTGACCAATGCGATTAATATTGCCGGCCAGTTGGCGGTCCGACCCAACATCAAGGTGATGGTTACCGGCGGGATCCTCAACCCGCGGTCCTACGAACTGGTGGGGCCTTACACGGACATCATCATGCAGAAGGTAGTGCTGGACATCGCCTTTATTGGCGTCAACGGCATCGATCCCGAGGTGGGGCCCACCAATACGGGCGAGGGGGAGGCCTCGGTCAATGCCCTTTTGGCCTCCCGTGCCCGGGTGTCCTATGTCATCGCGGATTCCTCCAAGGTAGGAGTGCGCGCCTTCGCCACCATGGACGGCTACGACTTCAACAGGCTGATCACGGATTCCGGCATTTCTGCCCGTGACAAGGCTGCGTTCGAGGCCAACGGTACGGAAGTGATCGTCGCGCCCGCCTGATGTTGCGGACCTGGGTGCATCGGCAGTTCCATCAGGCCGGATCCAGAAACTGAAGGCAAGATGGGAACATGCTGGTTCCCTCCCGCCGCCGCCTGCGGCTCGAAGTCTGGATCGTCCTGGGCCTGTCCCTGGGCCAGTCGGCCGTCTACTCCGTGGTGCAGCTGCTCGACAAGATGACCCGCGCCCCGCTGGCGGAGGGCACGTCCACCCTGAACCGTTCCCAAAGCACCCGCGAGTACTTTGACCTGACGTACCAGCTGCTGGATATCGTCTTTGCGCTGGTGCCGGTACTGCTGGTTTTCTACTTCCTTACTGAGGACCGCCCGGCCGCGCCCGGTGAGCCCGGCACCTCCCGGTCCGCGCTCCAGAAGCTCGGGTTCGGTTTCGCCCGGCCCGGAAAGGACCTGCTTCAGGGGCTGGGGCTGGCTGCACTGATCGGCATCCCCTCGCTGGGCCTGTATGCGGCCGGCAGGGCGCTCGGGATCACCACGGCCATCATTCCCAGTGCATTGGATGCCTACTGGTGGACGGTTCCCGTCCTCATCCTGTCGGCCGTCCGCCATGCGGTGCTCGAGGAAGTCATTGTGGTGGGTTATCTGCTCGACCGGTTTGGGAAATTCGGATGGAGCATGCCGCTGGCCATCGCCGTGAGCTCGGTGCTGCGCGGCAGCTACCACCTGTACCAGGGCTTCGGTCCATTCATTGGCAACGCAGTGATGGGCATTGTCTTTGCCTGGCTGTATACCCGGACACGTCGGGTCATGCCACTGGTGATAGCCCACGCACTGCTGGATATCGTGGCGTTCGTCGGGTTCAGCCTTTTCGGGAAGGCGGTGGGGTTGGGGTAGATACCCCACCTCCTCAGTTTGGGCTGCCCGGCCTCACCGGTATGACGATGCAGGGCGTTATTGGCGTGATAGCTGCCCTCAAATGAACGACAGCAGCAACCAGGAGTCCGCTTCTGGGTCCGGTGGGAGAATGAAGGGCTGCGCGTAGAAGTCCTTCCACAGTGGATCTGTCGGGCACAGTTCGCCCGGCTCGAGCAGGTTTTGGCCGGGTGGATCTTCGGGTGGTGGGTCGGCCCAATCAGGCATGTCCGCGAGCAGTTGCTGCCACTGTGGAGCGTCCACCGACATGGCAGCCACGATAGTTTCCGCCGGCAGGATACCCGGTGGCCAGTACGTGGGTTCTGGGTGGGGGTGTTCGGGTTTGTAGTGGCGGCCGGTGGGTGAGGTCCAGCCGGGTGATTCGTTGTTGGTGGCCGGGTCTGGTGTCCATTGGGTGTGGTGTTTGAGCCGGTGGTGTTTCGGGCAGAGTTGTGCCAGATTGCTGGTGCCGGTTGTTCCGCCGTGTTCCCAGGCTTGAAGGTGGTCGGTTTCGTTGTCCGGGGTGCGGTTGGTGCAGCCGGGGAAGGTGCATTTGGCGTCGCGCATCCTGATCCAGCGTTTGATGGTTTCGGTGAGCCGGTAGTTCTTCCGGCCGATCTCCAAGGGTGCCCCGTCCCTCGGGTCGACCAGGACGCGGTAGAAGGAGTCCGCACCGTCGGCGACCAGTTTGCGGGCCATGGATGCCGGGATGGGTCCGAGCCCGTCGAGCATGGCGGGTTCATCCGTGAGTCCGAGCAGGGAGAACACCGGCACCATGACCAGGACGTCCGCGCGCGGGGTGGGAACCTTGCCGATTTCCGTCACGGCCGACGAACTGGCGTCGGTGCCGGTCACGTCGTCGTTGCCGGTCCCGTCGTCGATGCTGGCCGGCTCTGCCGCGGTGGTGGTGCCGGTGGCTGTCAGAGTGTTGCCGGTGGTGTTGCCGGCGCTGAGGAGCAGGGATGCTGCGATGTCGGGGCGGAGTTGGGTGATGGTGCGTGGTTCGTTGGGGCCTTGGAGGCCGCGGGCGGTGGCGGTGGTGCGGTTCCAGATGGCGCAGGCGGTGTCGCCGGGGAGGTAGAGCGAGATCCAGGCCATGCCGTCGCGGTCCGGGGTGTATTCCATCCGCCGGTCAGTAACCCCTTTGGCGTGGCGTTTCTGCAGTGTCTCGGGGTGGTGTCGTTCGCGCCAGTTACGGACTTTGGCCCGGAACCGGGAGGGGACGAGTTGGCCCGGGGTTGCGCCGCGGGCGGGGTGGGGTGCGTCGGGGTCGAAGAAGTGGGCCACCAGCGCGGCAGCGCCGGCCGGATCGAGGCCCTCGGTTTCGTCCGCGACGATGCGGGCGTGCTGCCAGGACATGGCGCCGGTGGCCAGGGCCTGGAACACGGGTGGGAGGGAGCAGATTTTCCGGGACTGTTCCACCAGGGCGCCTGCGGCGGCGGAGCTGATGGTGAGGACCCCTGCGATCTCTTCCACCATGGACATCTCGGCGTAGGTACGGTCCTGCACCGACGCGTCGGGCGGGGTCATGGCCTGCTGGAACCCGATCGCCTCGGCTGCATCCCGCGCCTTCATGGCGGCAAGCTGCGCCTCCAACCGGGCCGCCAGTTCCAGCCGCTCCAGCCGGATCTCGTACCGCCGCCGTAGGACATCAACACCCGAACCAACACCAACCCCGGAGGCCAGGAAAGCATCCTCCCGCTCCAGCGCACTTATGGCATCCAGCGCACCGAGGGCAGCCACCGAGGCATGAACTCCCTCCGCACCTGCCCTCACACCACCGCTGATTCCCATATGAAGATCATCCAACAGGGGTCTGACAATATGAGCTGCGCCGAGCAGCTTACCTGAGTGGGTAAGCCGGACCACCGAAGCCGCCCGCCGTCGTCGTACTTTTTGGACGCAAAGGTTCCCTGTCGCAGCCCAAATGTCCCGTGTGAAAAAGAGCATGCTTGGCGCAGAAAAATCCGCTGCCCTGAGCCCAAAAAGTCAAACGCCGCTTGAACGAATTCGGCCGCCATGAGGTGGTGACGCCGTTGTCACCACCTTATGGCGGCCGAAGATTATCCGGGCGTGGACCCGGCACACCCATCTCCCAAAAGAGACTAGGGCTGGAGCGTCAGATAGTGACGGCTCCGTTGGCGGTCTCAAAGGTGACCGACAGGATGCCCGGCGTTCCGTGCGGGGCGACCCACTCGACCGCAACATCTTCGAGCGGCTTCTCCACCGGCTCGCCCAGCCATTCCGTAACCCTCGACGCGGAGCCGGCGATGGTCAGGCAGCTCATCTTGAGGCTGCTCTGGTAGGCGTTGGACGGGTGAAGGGAGGGATCGCCCTCCCACTTAAGCATGTACGGGACCTGGGGATCAGCGATGAGGCCCAGGATGCCAATCTGCTTCCAGACCAGCTCGCGGCCGTCCGGGAACTTGCGGTTGCCGTTGACGGCGGAGCGGCCAAGGCGTTCCTCGAAGGGGGCGAGGTCGTCCACTTCGACGCACCAGCCCATCCAGCCGCCGCCGGCCGCGGAACGGGCCCGTACGGCCTGTCCAAACGGTGCCTTGTCAGAAGCGGGGTGGTCCAGGACCTCCACGACCTCCAGGTACTTGTGACCGGCCAGCGGGATGATCATATTCCGGGTTCCGAACCGGGGGTGCACCCCGCCCTTCACTGCCTCAACGCCGAGGGCAGTTGCAATACGTTCGGTAGTGGCCGCGAGGCCGTCGTGTTCACAGGCGTAAGAGACGTGATCCATGCGCATGGCAACATCTTGGCACTTTGTGATGCGGCTCTCAGCTAAGGATACCCTTACTGGAATTTCCTTCGTGGATTCGGGCTGTTTTCCTGCCTCCCAGCTGACCAGGATTGGCATCTGATCAGCCACCGATGTAGTAGCCGGAGGTGTCGGCGGTGAGGTGGACGGTGCCGTTGGAGTTGTTGGTCAGGGCGATGGTTCCGTCACTGCCGACGGGGGTGATGACGAGGTTGGGCACGGTTTGGGCTGCGGCGAAGTTCAGGTTGGAGGTTCCCGGTGGGGTGGTGCCTCCGGCGTGGACGGTGATGAATCCGTTGCTGGTGGGCTCGGTGACAGTGACGTTTACGGCCACGGCTGACACGCCTGTTGCCGGGATGCCGCCCCGTCCGGTTACCGGGACCTTGATGGTGGCTCCGGGAGCGACTGGCCCGCTGGTGCCTCCGGTGCCGTTGCGCGTATCAAGCTGCCGGAACGGGGTCTGGGAGGAAAACGCGCCAGGGTCTACAGCGGTTCCAGCGATGTAGTAGCCGGAGGTGTCGGCGGTGAGGTGGACGGTGCCGTTGGAGTTGTTGGTCAGGGCGATGGTTCCGTCACTGCCGACGGGGGTGATGACGAGGTTGGGCACGGTTTGGGCTGCGGCGAAGTTCAGGTTGGAGGTTCCCGGTGGGGTGGTGCCTCCGGCGTGGACGGTGATGAATCCGTTGCTGGTGGGCTCGGTGACAGTGACGTTTACGGCCACGGCTGACACGCCTGTTGCCGGGATGCCGCCCCGTCCGGTTACCGGGACCTTGATGGTGGCTCCGGGAGCGACTGGTCCGCTGGTGCCTCCGGTGCCGTTGCGCGTATCAAGCTGCCGGAACGGGGTCTGGGAGGAAAACGCGCCAGGGTCTACGGCGGTTCCAGCGATGTAGTAGCCGGAGGTGTCGGCGGTGAGGTGGACGGTGCCGTTGGAGTTGTTGGTCAGGGCGATGGTTCCGTCACTGCCGACGGGGGTGATGACGAGGTTGGGCACGGTTTGGGCTGCGGCGAAGTTCAGGTTGGAGGTTCCCGGTGGGGTGGTGCCTCCGGCGTGGACGGTGATGAATCCGTTGCTGGTGGGCTCGGTGACAGTGACGTTCACGGCCACGGCTGATACGCCTGTTGCCGGGATGCCGCCCCGTCCGGTTACCGGGACCTTAATGGTGGCTCCGGGAGCGACTGGCCCGCTGGTGCCTCCGGTGCCGTTGCGCGTATCAAGCTGCCGGAACGGTGCCTGGGAGGAAAACGAGCCAGGGTTCGACGGATTGCTGGTTCCTGCCGGTGACGCAACTTGCAGCAATCGGTTTAGGGTTCCCGGGCTGGCGTTGGAGATCTTGCCGCTGGCTGAGGAAGAATTCAGTGCGTCTCCTATCTGGGCAGGGGAGAGCAGCGGGTTCTGCGAGAGCATGAGGGCAGCAGCGCCTGCCACATGGGGAGTGGCCATTGAGGTCCCGCTTAGAGATGCGGTGGCGGCCGGGGAGGTGTACCAATCGGATGTGATGCCAACGCCGGGGGCGTAAAGATCCACGCAACTGCCGAAGTTTGAGAAGCTGGCCTGGTGGTCCGTGGAATCGCTGGCAGCGACCGTGATTGCCGCCGGAATCCTGGCGGGGGAAGCCGTGCATGCATCGGTGGCACTGTTACCTGCAGCAACAACCGCGGAAATACCGTCGGCGATTACCGCCTCCACGGCAGCGTCCAAGGTGCTGCTCGTGGGGCCGCCAATGCTGAGGTTCACCACAGCCGGAGTCCCGGCACGGTGGTCCCCTGCAATCCAATCGAGTCCTGCAATAACGTCCGAGTAGAGGCCTGTGCCGTCACAGGCCAGTGCCCGCACCGGGATCAAAGTCGCGAGTTTTGCCACGCCATAGGTTGAACCGCCGATAGTGCCGGCGACATGGGTGCCATGTCCGTTGCAGTCGCTGGACCCGAGGCCGTCGGACTTCGCCGTCCAACCTGCCGCAACCCGGCCGCCGAAGTCGACGTGGGATGCGAGGATCCCAGTGTCGAGTACATAGACGCTCACGCCTTGCCCGGTGCCGGAGGGCGTGTACGTGCTGGATAGGGGCAGCGATTGTTGATCTATCCGGTCCAGTCCCCATGGCGCCTGCTCCTGGGTTGTGCTGTAGACCGTGACGGGTTGGTCCGGCTCAACGGCAACGGCTTTGCCGGACCGCATCAGGGCTGAGGCTTGCGCCGGGGTGGCTTTTATCGCAGCTCCCTTGATCGCATTCTCGAACATACGGCTAACGCCAATACCTTGGCCGCGCAGTGCACTGCTCTCTTGCCTGACGTCCGCTGCCGTGGGGAACCGGACAATGTAATCACCCTTGTCAGCCCCCGCGGCGCTGGCGATGGGAGCAGGGAGAAGCACCGCTCCCAGCATTGAACAGACCAATGCAATGTATAGAGCAGTGGCACGTGCGGCAGGGCGCAGAATCGGAGGCAACGGAACGTCCGTCCTTTTTTGACTGTGAGAAACGAGGGGGTTTTCCCCGTTCAAATCTATCGGGGACGGGAACCCGATCTTCCGAAGCTCGGGCGATCCTTCGCATTCCCTGTGCGAATCTTCGCAAACCTACGCTGCAGTCCTGGCGGTGTGTTTCCACGTCCAGGCTTTTGTCACGACCCGTCATACTCATGGCGTTGGGCGCCCCCGCTTCCTAGACTTGGCGAAGGTCATGAGTGCCAGCGCCAAGCCCCGGCTCGCTGGCCGGCAACCCTCCATCCGCGGTGGGGTGCCCCGGGTGAGGACCTGGCTGTCCGGCACGAGCCGACAGCAAGCGCGGCCCGCACTGCCCCTGAGCATGCCGGGCCCATGTCAAAGGAGATTTGGATGTCCAACGCTTGGTCCTTCGAAACCCGCCAGATCCACGCCGGCCAGGAAGTGGACAGTGCAACGGGAGCCCGTGCCCTGCCCATCTACCAAACCACGTCCTTTGTTTTCCCAACGGCCGAGAGCGCAGCCAACCGCTTTGCACTCTCCGAACTGGCGCCCATCTACACCCGCATCGGCAACCCGACGCAGGACGCCGTCGAACAGCGGATTGCCAGCCTTGAAGGCGGCCTGGCCGCGCTGCTGCTGAGTTCCGGCCAGGCCGCCGAAACGTTCGCGGTCCTGAACATTGCGGAGGCCGGCGACCACATCGTAGCCAGCCCCAGCCTCTACGGCGGCACCTACAACCTTTTCGCCCACACCCTGAAAAAATTCGGCATCTCCGTCACGTTCGTGGACGACCCCGACAACCTGGACCAGTGGCGCAACGCCGTCCGGCCCAACACCAAGCTTTTCTTCGGTGAAGTGGTCTCCAACCCGCGCCAGGACGTCCTGGACATCGAGGGCATCTCCGAAGTCGCCCACCAGGCCGGCGTGCCCCTCATCGTGGACAACACCCTCTCGACGCCGTACCTGATCCGGCCGCTGGAGTGGGGAGCGGACATCGTGATCCACTCGGCCACCAAGTACCTGGGCGGCCACGGCACAGCCATCGCCGGCGTGATCGTCGATTCCGGCAAGTTCGATTTCAGCAAGGACCCGGAACGGTTCCCCGGCTTCAACACCCCGGATCCCACGTACAACGGATTGGTCTACGCCCGCGACCTGGGAGCCGATGGAGCGCTCGGTGCCAATCTCTCCTACATCCTCAAGGCGCGGGTCCAGCTCCTGCGGGACCTGGGCTCGGCGGTTTCGCCGTTCAACGCCTTCCTGATTTCCCAGGGCCTGGAGACATTGAGCCTGCGGGTGGAGCGCCATGTTGCAAACGCGGCGGAGGTTGCGCGGTGGCTTGAAGCAAGGGACGACGTCGAATCGGTCGCCTACGCCGGGCTGCCGTCCAGCCCCTGGTACGAGCGTGGCCGCAAGTATGGGCCCAAGGGGACGGGCGCCGTCGTCGCCTTCAACCTGGCCGGCGGAGCGGAGGCGGGCAAACGCTTCGTCGACGCTTTGGAATTGCACTCCCATGTGGCCAACATCGGCGACGTGCGCTCCCTGGTCATCCACCCGGCGTCGACCACCCACAGCCAGCTCTCGCCGGAGCAGCAGGTGGTGGCCGGGGTGCACCCGGGACTTGTCAGGCTTTCCGTGGGCCTGGAACACATCGACGACATCCTCGCCGACCTTGAAGCAGGCTTCAGGGCTGCGAAGGACGCCTAGATGTATTGACCTGAGAGGTTGGTGACGCGGCTGGCCGGTGGCTGACCGTTGAGTGAGGTGTGGCCTCGATGATGATTGTAATGATGGAGCCAGTCGGCGAAAGCGGCAACACGCTCGGCCTCGGAGGCGTAGGGACGGGCGTAGGCCCATTCGTCGAGCATGGTGCGGTTGTAGCGCTCGACTTTGCCGTTTGTCTGAGGCCTGTAGGGGCGGGTGCGTTTGTGCTTGATGTCCGGGCCCAGAGCGTCTTTGAATGCGTAGGAGCGGTAGCAGGATCCGTTATCGGTCAGGACCCGTTTGACAGTGATCCCGTGGGACTCGAAGTAGGCATTGGCGCGTTCCCAGAATCCGGCCGCAGTGTCCTTTTTCTCATCGGTCAGGATCTCCGTGTAGGCGAGCCTGGAGTGATCATCGACGGCGTTGTGCAAGAAGGCGTGACCCGGTCTCCGGTTCGCCGCGGTACCGGTCTTGTTCCGGTTTCCGGCGGCCCTGCCGACACTGCGGTGTCCGCCGCCGTCAGGGATCCGTCCAAGTTTCTTGATGTCGACGTGGACCAGGTCCCCGGGGCTGTGGTGCTCGTACCGGCGAATCACCCGGCCCGTGGCCCGGTCCATCCACGCCAGCCTCGCCAGCCCAAACCGGGACAGCACCCGGTGCACCGTGGAGGGGTGAATGCCCAGCAGATAGCCGATCCGTGCCGGGCCCCAGCGCCGGTTGACTCTGATCGCGACGATCCGCCGCTCCCGCCGCGTGGAGGTCCGACGCGGGGAGTTGATGGGCCGGCTGGAACGATCACCCGTCCCGTGCTCCCCGTGCTCCCGGTAACGGGCCGCCCACCGCGCTGCGGTCGTCACCGACACCTGGAACCGCTCAGCAGCACGGCGCAGCGGCCACCCGTCATCGACGATGCACCGGGCCAGCCGGAGCCGTCCCTTCGGCGTCAGAAGCGCGTTAGCATGGGACATTGAAGACCTCCTTGTGGATCGGACTCTTAGACAAGCCCCACTCCACTTGGAGGTCTTCTTTTTGTCACCTAACCACGCCGCATGTTCCTAACCTCCGTGGTCAATACACCTAGAAGCCTAAAGTACGACGCCGGGGCGCCACTTAGGCGGCAAGGCAGGGCAGGCAGCAAGTCGGGAAGTCACAACCAGTCACACTCTTGGCTTGGACCGGGTGGTGTTTCGTACACTCGATCCAGGTCATGAGTGCCAGCGACAGCCCCGGCTTGCTGGCCGGCAACCCTCCTTCCGCGGTGGGGTGCCCCGGGTGAGGACCTGGCCTGCCGGTCAATTGACGGCGGGCAAGCGCGTAGAAGAGGTCTTGCCATGACGGTTTCCGTCGCCCCAACCACCATCCCCGAACACGGAATCGTCCGCTACGCCTCCATTGGGGAACTGGAGCTCGAGGCCGGGGGATACCTGCCCGACGTTACGCTGGCCTACGAAACCTGGGGCACCCTCAACGCAGACGCCAGCAACGCCATCCTGATCGAGCATGCGCTCACGGGCAGCACTCACGTAACCCGCGGAGACACCGACGAGGAAGGCTGGTGGGAGCAGCTGGCCGGGCCCGGTGCCCCCGTGGACACGGACCGTTTCTTCGTGGTGTCCATCAACATTGTGGGCGGCTGCTACGGCTCCACCGGCCCCTCATCGCCCGCCCCCGACGGATCGCCCTGGGGTTCCCGCTTCCCCCTGGTCACGCTGCGGGACAGCACCGTGGCGGAGGCCCGGCTGGCGGACCAGTTGGGGATCAAGAGCTGGTTCGCGGTTCTTGGCGGCTCCATGGGCGGCGCCCGGGCGCTGGAATGGGCAGTGACCTACCCGGAAAGGGTGCAGCGCTGTGCCGTCATCGCCGTGGGGGCTGCGAGCACGGCAGAACAAATCGCCTTTGCCCAGGCCCAGACCCTGGCCATTCGGCAGGATCCAAACTTCAACGGCGGCGACTACTACGGCGGTCCCTGTCCTGAAGAGGGCCTGGCCCTTGCCCGGCGCATCGCCCACATCACCTACCGGTCCGCCGCCGAACTGGAAGGCCGCTTCGGCCGGGCGGCCCAGGCATCCGAGTCGCCCCTTCAGGGGGAAGTACTGGCAGCCCGTGGCCGCTACCAGGTGGAAAGCTACCTGGACCACCAGGGCAACAAGCTCGTGAAGCGCTTTGACGCCAACAGCTACATCGCCCTGACCGAAGCGTTGATGAGCCACGACGTCTGCCGCGGACGGGGAACCCTGGCCGAAACCCTGGCCGGTGCTACTGCACGCTTCTTCGTGGCCGCCGTCGACTCCGACCGACTCTACTTCCCGTCCCAGTCCCGGGAACTGGCGCAGGCGCTGCCCGGCGAGGTGGACGTCCACGTCATCCAGGCACCCATCGGCCACGACGGGTTCCTCACCGAGATAGGCCAACTGGGGGCGCAGCTGCGGGGCAGCTTCCTGGTCTAGGCACTCCTGGACCAGGCAGTTTTGGTCCACACGTTCCTGGTCAAAGCCTCCGAGGTTCAGCCAGCTCCAAGGAAACCTCCAGCAGTGTGCATTCCTGCAGATGCCTTCTGCACTAATGGTCGTTGAGGTTGCACCGGCAAGCAGACCATACTCATCGAAGCCGGTTTTCGTGGTGTACATCACATCCGGCTGCCATCGACTGTCCCCGTGGTGTCGACGACGACGCCGAAGGAGTTCGCATGAGTACGGAACGCTCCGCCGCAAGGCGCACCGAGGAAACCGACGTCAAGGCATCAGGCCTGAAGAAAGTGGTGACGGCCTCCATGGCCGGCACCGTCGTGGAGTGGTACGAGTTCTTCCTCTACGCATCCGCAGCCACCCTGGTGTTCGGGAAAGCCTTCTTCCCCAACGCCGGGACAGAACTGGATGGCATCATCGCCGCCTTCCTCACCTACGCCGTCGGTTTCGTGGCCCGTCCCATCGGCGGCATCGTGTTCGGCCACTTCGGCGATAAGTTCGGCCGCAAGCAACTGCTGCAGCTCAGCATCATCCTGGTGGGCGTCTCCACCTTCCTCATGGGCTGCCTGCCCACGTTCGGGCAGATCGGCTACTGGGCTCCCGCGCTGCTGGTCATCCTCCGGTTTGCCCAAGGCTTCGCCGTCGGCGGGGAATGGGGCGGCGCCGTCCTCCTCGTGGCGGAACACAGCCCCAGTAAGTCCCGCGGGTTCTGGGCCAGCTGGCCGCAGTCCGCGGTGCCCCTGGGCAACCTCCTCGCCACGGCCGTGCTGTTCATCCTGTCCTCCACCCTGACCCAGGAAGCCTTCCTCGGGTGGGGCTGGCGTGTTGCCTTCTGGCTGTCCGCGGTGATCGTGCTGATCGGCTACTACATCCGGACCAAGGTCAACGACGCCCCCATCTTCCTTGAAGCGCGTAAGGAAGTGGACGCCGGCCACAAGGGCTACGGCGTGGCCGAGGTCTTCCGCCGCTACCCGCGCGGCGTTTTCACCGCCATGGGCCTGCGCTTTGCGGAGAACATCCTGTACTACCTGGTGGTGACGTTCTCCATCACCTACCTGAAGACCGTGGTCCAGGCCGACACCACGCGCATCCTCCTGCTGCTGCTCCTGGCCCACGCCCTGCACTTTGCCGTGGTGCCCATGGTCGGCAAGCTCTCGGACCGGTTCGGCCGCAAGCCCGTCTACATGGCCGGCGCCATTATGGGCGCCACCTGGGGCTTCTTTGCGTTCCCCATGATGGACACGAAGAACGACTTCATTATCCTGGCGGCCATCATGATCGGCCTGGTGTTCCACGCCTTCATGTACGCTGGGCAGCCTGCCATCATGGCGGAGATGTTCCCCACCCGGATGCGTTACTCGGGCGTCTCCCTGGGATACCAGGTGACGTCGATCGTGGCCGGCTCCCTGGCCCCGATCATCGCCGCCTCGCTTTTGGGCACCTACAAGTCCTCGGTCCCCGTGGCCGTCTACCTGCTCATCGCCTGCGCCATTACCGCCGTCGCGGTCTTCTTCCTGAAGGAAACCCGCGGCGTCTCGCTGCATGACGTGGACGCAGCCGACGCCAAGGGCACCGCCGACCTGCTGGCCGCCAGCAAGAAGTAGGGCCCCATGAAAGCCGCCGTCCTGTACGCCACCGTCCCCGCCACTGGAAACGCCTCTGGTAAAAGCAGCTTCGCCGACGCCCGGCCACTGGTCGTGGAGGAACTCGAGCAGCCGGAGCCCCGCACCGGTGAGCTTGGTGTTGCCATCACCTATTCGAGCCTCTGCCATTCGGACCTCTCGGTGGTGGACGGCTCACGGGTCCGGCCACTCCCCATGGCCCTGGGCCACGAGGCGGTGGGGCGCGTGGTGTCCGTGGGCCAGGGCGTAGGAGACATCTCCGTGGGCGACCACGTGGTGCTGGTGTTCGTGCCCAGCTGTGGCCACTGCCGGGCCTGCCTGGCCGGCCGGCCCGCGCTTTGCCACCGGGCAGCGGAGGTCAACGGCTCAGGAGACCTGCTGCACGGGCCTGCCCTGTTGCGGACGCCGGAAGGGAAGCGCATCAACCATCACCTGGGCGTCTCGGCGTTCGCGGACTACGCAGTGGTTGCGCGGGAATCGGTGGTGGTGATTGACGGCGACGTCCCGGACACGGTCGCCGCGATGTTTGGTTGCGCCGTGCTCACCGGAATGGGCGCGGTGTTCAACACCGCCGAGGTCAGTCCCGGCCAGTCCGTGGCAGTTTTCGGCCTGGGGGCGGTGGGGCTCTCCGCGGTAATGGCGGCACGCCTGGCCGGAGCTGCCAGCGTGATTGCCATTGATCCGAACCAGGGCAAACACCAGCTGGCCCGTGACGCCGGTGCCACCGCGGTGGGTACGCCGGACGACGCGGGGCGCCTCATTCAGGAAGCGTCCGGCGACGGAGTGGATGTTGCCGTCGAGGCGGTGGGCTCGGCAGGCGTGATCGCGTCCTGCCTGGAACGGGTGACCCGGGGCGGGGCAGTGGTCTCGGTGGGCCTTCCGCACCCGTCCGCCGAGTTGACCGTTCCGGCCCTCCAGTTCGCCGGCGCCGGCAAGCGCCTGCTGGGCTCCTATATGGGTGATGCCGTTCCCGCCCGCGACATCCCGAGGTACCTGGCTTACTGGCGGGAGGGCAAGCTGCCGGTTGAGCTGCTGCACACCGACACGCGGCCACTGAGCGAGATCAACGAGGGGCTGGATGCGCTTGCCGCCGGGAAGGTGGTGCGGCGGCTCTTCCAGGCCTGACCCGTCGTCTGCTCCTACGGCTGGGCCAGCCTCAGCCTGCCAGCAGTCCGGCCCGCTCCTTCAGCTCCTCCTTCAGGGCCGCGATCACCGCCTGCACCCGGGCCGACCGAAGCGACTCCGGGCGGGCCACGGCCCAGATAGGGAGCTGGCGTTCGAAATCCGCAGGCAGGACTGGAGCGAAATCTTCCCGGTCCGCCACCATGAAGTTGGGCAGCAGCCCGATGCCGGCGCCCTGCCGAACGGCCTCCACCTGTGCGAATACGCTGGTGGCCTGGAAGCTTGTCCGGGGCATCGGCAGCTGCGATGACCAGCGGGGGCCCAGTTCCGCCACCTGGAGCGCAGACTCGACGTACGAGACAAACGCGTGCTGCCGCACGTCGTCGAGCGTTTCCGGGAGGCCGTGCCGCCCCGCATAGTCGGCGCTGGCGTAGAGGCGCAGGTAGTAGTTGCTCAGGAAAATGGTCTGTGCGGTGCTGACGTCGGCCCGGCCCACCACGATCTCCAGGTCCACCCCTGACCGGTTCTGGCTGACTTTCCGGGTGGCGCTCAGCATTTCGATGTTCAGTTGCGGGTTCTGCTGCTGGAGCCGCACCAGCGATGGAGTGACGAACACCGCTCCCACTGCGTCGGTGGTGGCCACGCGGACCAGGCCCGCAAGGGCGCTATTGTCCTGGCTGATCAGGCCCGACAGGGAGCCGAGTGTACTCTCGATCGCCTCCGCCGCGTCCACCGCAGCAGCACCGAGCTGCGTCAGTTCCCAGCCGTGCGGGCTGCGCTCCAGCGTGCGGCCGCCCAGCTGCTTGTCCAGCGCGAGGATCCGGCGCGAAATCGTGGTGTGGGTGGTCCCCAGGCTCTCGGCCACGGCATTGAAACGGCCCAGGCGTGCAACCGTCAAAAGGATAAGCAGGTCGTCGGGGCTCGGCAGCCGTCTGGAGTCCACGTTGGACCTTCCGTTGATGTGCATCAATGCACAGAGTGTCTGTGATTTTTCCCCTTGATTGCACCCTAACACGGTGTGATGGTTGACACAGGCATGCCGGCAGAAGCGCCGGAATGAAAGCAAAGGAGCTTACGCATGGCAGTTATCGGTTGGATTGGCCTGGGCAACATGGGCGGCCACATGTCGGTGAACCTGGCGAAGGCGGGGCATGACGTCCGCGGCTTTGACCTCAACCCCGCAGCCCTGGATGCGGCTGCAGCGGGCGGCGTCAAGCGGGCCGGCAGCATCGCCGAAGCCGTGGATGGCGCGGACGCCGTGTTCACCATGCTCCCCAAGGGCGAGCACGCCCGCGCGGTGTATCTTGGCGCGGACGGGGTGCTGGCGCACGCGGATACGCGCACGCTGCTCATCGACTCCTCCACCATCGACATCGCCTCTGCCCAGGAACTGCACGACGCCGCTGCTGCCGCCGGTTTCCGGTTCGTGGACGCGCCGGTGTCCGGCGGAATGAGCGGGGCCGAGGCTGGAACCCTGACGTTCATGGTGGGCGGGGAAGAAGGCGCCGTCAAGGACGCTGCCGGCTACATCGGCCCCATGTCCGGCAACATCATCCCCACGGGCGGCCCCACCACGGGGCAGGCAGCCAAGATCTGCAACAACCTGATGCTTTTCATCAACCTTGCCTCCACCGCTGAGGGCGCGGTGCTCGCAGACCGGCTGGGCCTGGACAAGCAGGTCTTTTGGGACATCGCCTCGGTTTCCTCGGGAGACTCATGGGCGCTCCGGACCTGGTACCCCGTGCCCGGTGTGGTTCCCACAGCGGCCTCCAACAACGACTTCGCACCTACCTTCACCACCGAGCTCGCGAACAAGGACATCGGCCTGGCGATCAGCGCCGCCGAAGACACCGGCACACCCCTGGAGATCGGCAAGCACGTCCAGCAGTTGTTCCAGCGGCTCATCGACGCCGGGGACGCGGGCAAGGACTGCTCCATGATCATCAAGCTCGTGGACGGCTCGCTCGAGGCCGCTGACCGGGCGCCGTCCAACTAACCACGCCGTCCAACCAAGCACCGCAGGAAAAGAGACTCTTTTGGAAACCATCCCGCACTACATCAACGGCGCCCGCGTCACCGATGCCGACCGCTTCGGTCCGGTCTTCAACCCCGCCACCGGCCAACAGGAAAAGCAGGTGGCACTTGCCTCCACGGCCCGGACAGAGGAAGCCATCGCGGCAGCCCGCGCCGCGCTGCCTGCATGGCGGGCAACCAGCCTTGCCAAGCGCACCACCATCTTCTTCAAGGTCCGCGAAATCCTGAACCAGCGCAAATCCGAACTCGCCGCGATCCTGACCAGCGAGCACGGCAAGGTCCTCTCCGACGCAGAAGGCGAAATCGCCCGCGGCCTGGAGAACATCGATTTCGCCACCGGCCTGTCGCACATGCTGAAAGGCGAGCGGTCGGAGCAGGTCTCCAGCGGCATCGACGTCCATTCCATCCGCCAGCCGGTGGGGGTCGTGGCCTGCATCACCCCGTTCAACTTTCCGGCCATGGTGCCGCTGTGGATGATCGGCAGCGCCCTGGCCTGCGGCAACACCGTCCTGCTGAAGCCGAGCGAAAAGGACCCGTCGGCTTCAGTCTTCATCGCCGAAGCGTTCGCCGAAGCAGGGTTACCGGCCGGCGTCCTGAACGTGGTCCAGGGGGACAAGGAAGCCGTGGACGTCCTGCTCGAGCACCCTGACGTTAAGGCCGTGAGTTTCGTCGGGTCCACCCCGGTGGCCCAGTCCATCTACAAGCGGGCAGCTGAGCACGGCAAGCGGGTGCAGGCCCTGGGCGGCGCTAAGAACCACATGGTGGTGCTTCCCGACGCCGATCTGGACATGGCTGCCGACGCTGCGGTTTCCGCCGCGTACGGTTCCGCCGGCGAGCGCTGCATGGCTGTCAGCGTCCTGGTGGCCGTGGGGAACATCGCTGACGACCTGGTGAAGGCGATCTCAAGCCGCATGGCGGATCTCAAGATTGGTGACGGCACCGATCCGGCCTCGCAGATGGGTCCCTTGATCACCGCGGAGCACCGGGAGCGCGTGGCTTCGTACGTTGCGGGAGCGGAAGGTGAAGGCGCAACCGTGGTGGTGGATGGGCGCTCGCAGCAGTTCGACTCCGACGGGTTCTTCATCGGCGTCAGCCTGGTGGACCACGTCAAGCCCGGCATGAAGGTGTACGACGACGAAATCTTCGGCCCCGTCCTGTCCGTGGTCCGCGTGGATACCTACAACGACGCAGTCCGGCTGGTCAACGAGAACCAGTTCGGCAACGGCACTGCCATCTTCACCCGCGACGGCGGCGCAGCGAGGCAGTTCGAGTTCGACGCCGAAGCGGGCATGGTGGGCGTTAACGTGCCCATCCCGGTTCCGGTGGGCACCTTCTCGTTCGGCGGCTGGAAGAACTCCCTGTTCGGCGACACCCACATGTACGGGCCGGACAGCATCCGCTTCTACACCCGGGGCAAAGTGGTGACCACGCGTTGGCCCGACCCATCAACCTCGGTGATCGACCTGGGCTTCCCCCAGGTGGACTAGTTCGGTGGATTGAACCGGCGGGTTACGCCAAATTAGATTGATAAAGAGCAGGTCGGGGACCGGAAACCGGTCCCCGGCCTGCCTGCTTACCAGAGTCAGCCGTTCATGATGTCGCCGCGGCGCTTCATGTACTCCTCCATGGACAGTTCACCGTTGCTGTATTGCTGGTCCAGTTCGGCGAGCTTGCGTGCGCGGAACCCCTGCGGTGCCGAGGGCGGTGGGGGAGTGGCAGGCCCGGAGGGCTGCCCGGGGCCTGGCCGGCCAAGCTGGGGCTGCTGGTACCCCGGCTGCTGGAGCGGCGGTTCCTGCCCGAATTCCTGTGGCGCACCACCGAACCGGGGGTCCGGCATGGGCGCCTGTCCGTGCTGGTACGGCGGCAGTTGCTGCCCGCCATAGGGCTGCGGCGGCTGGCTTGGCTGGCGGAAGCCGCCGGAAAAGTAGTCCTGCTGGGTGTAGCCGTCGCGGGGCTGGCGGTTCTGCGGCCCGGCCGAACCGGGGAACTGGCCATAACCTGGGTACTGGTCCGAACCGGGGAACTGGTTCGGCCCCGGAAACTGCCCGGGCCCCGAAAACGGACCGGGCAAGCCCTGGTCCCGGTCCCGCCGCGCCATGGAGCGCCGGTACGCCCGCATGGCCATGGGGACCACGAAGGACAGGATGATGATCCAGAAAAACAAGCTGCTCACGGTGCCGCGCCTCTCGTGTGGTGTCCTTCCAGCGTAACCCCGGCAGCGTTACCGGCGGCTGGGTTCGGAGGTACCCAACGGGCCTTCGCCGGATCCCAACGGAACGCCCGGGCCGAAGACGGGACCCGGCGTCGGCCGTTTTGCCGTGATGCCGTCCCCGGACGACTGGTGGCGCAACCGGCGCAGCACCCATGGGACGAAGTATTCACGCGCCCACACGAGGTCCCCGCTCCTTGCCTCGCGCCAGGTGCGCGGCGGCAGCGGCTTGGGCTGCAGCGGTTCCAGGGAGTGCTCCACGTTGAGCGCATCCAGCACCATGGCCGCAATGGTGTGGTGTCCCAGCGGGGAGAAGTGCAAACGGTCCTGGTCCCACATCTGCGGGTCGCCCAGCTGCCGCAGCGACCACATGTCAGCGATGACGGCATCATGGCGCGCGGCAACCGTGCGCAGGTTCTCGTTGTAGATGGCCACCTTGCTGCGGATCCGGCTGAGCACCGAGGAGCCCGTATCCGGCCCGTTGAACAGGACCACGGTGGCTCCGCCCATGGACAGGATCTGGACCACGGAATCGAGCTTCTCGGCCAGCGCGTCGGGATCGCCGCCGGGACGGATCAGGTCGTTGCCGCCGGCGGACAGGGTGACCAGGTCCGGCTTCAGTTCCAGGGCCGGGGCAAGCTGCTGGTCCACGATCTGTTGGAGCAGCCGGCCGCGCACGGCAAGGTTGGCATAGGCGAAGTCCGGCTGGGTTCGGCCCAGCTCTTCCGCCACCCTGTCGGCCCAGCCGCGGTGGCCGCCGGGGCTTGAGGGTTCGGGGTCGCCGATGCCTTCGGTGAAGGAGTCTCCCATCGCCACGTACCGGGTCCAGGGGTGGGAACCGGGGTGGGCGGACGGGGTCTGGAGGGTACTTGCGTCAGTCACGGTCCTATCCTGCCTTCCGCTTCGCTGCCTACGCGAACGTAGGTTGTTACTTCCGGGTAACTGGTATGAATGGAAACCATGACTGACGCCGAAGTATTTCCTGCCCCCGTTGTCCTGTGGTCCCACCCGGAAGACCAGCGCGCCGGTAAACCGCTACTGGTCCTGCTCCACGGCTACGGTGCCAATGAGCAGGACCTGTTCAGCCTTGCCGACATGCTGCCAAGGGATTTCGCCGTCGCGTCCATACGGGCGCCCATCGCCATGGGCCCCGGCTTTACCTGGTTCCCGCTTACCGCGTCCATCGAGTACTCGCTGGAGCGGGTCAAGAAGGCCTCGGCCTACGTGCTGGACTGGATCGACGCCATCAGGCCCGGCCACCCTTCGGTGACTCTCCTGGGCTTCTCCATGGGCATGGCCATGGCCACCACGCTCCTGCGCCAGCGGCCCACGGACTTTGCCGCCGTCGTCGGACTCTCAGGCTTTGTGGTGGACGCGGCCGGCGACCCCACGTTCAAAGACGACGAGCTGGACGGCACCGTGCCCATGTTCTGGGGCCGGGACCAGCAGGATCCGGTGATCACCCAGGACAAGATTGAGTTCACCATGGGCTGGGTCCGCAAGCACGTCAAGCTCACCAAGGTGCTCTACACCGGCATGTGGCACGGCATTAACCAGCAGGAGATCGGGCACGTGGGGGAGTTCCTCACGCATGAGGTGCTGAACAAGTAGGACGTACGACGGCGGCGGGCCAGCCGGTGCGGGGTTAGTCCGACTGGGGTGCCACCACGCGGACGGTCTGGCCGTTCACCGTGACGGTATCCCCGTTGTGCAGCTGCCGGCCGCGGCGGTCGTCGATCTCGCCGTTGACCTTGACCAGCCCGTTCTTGATGAGCTCCGCCGCCTCCACGCCGTCCTCCACGAGGTTGGCGAGCTTTAGCAGCTGACCCAGCCGGATCATGCTGTCGCGGATGGGGACGTCGTCAATGGGGTTGCTCATACAGCAATAATGCCTGAACTAAGGTGGATTCAATGACCTCCCCTTCGCGCCTGCCGGTACTCGCAGGCCTGCCCCTGGCCGTGGGATCCGGCCTTGCCATCCCCGTCCAAGGCCGGATCAACGGGGCGTTGGGTGCGCGGCTCAACGATGGAATCGCAGCCGCGGCCGTGAGTTTCAGCACAGGCCTGCTGGTCATGATCATCATTTCCCTGGTGTTGCCGCGCGGACGGGCCGGGCTGGCAAACATCCTCCCGGCTGTACGGAACCGGGCCTTCCCCCGGATCTACGTGGTGGCAGGCGCCATCGGCGCGCTGTTTGTCTTTGCCCAGTCCTTCACCGTCGGCATCCTTGGAGTAGCGCTCTTCACCGTCGCCACCGTCACCGGGCAGACCGTAAGCGGCCTGCTGGTGGACCGGCTGGGAATCGGCCCGGCCGGAAAGAAATCCGTGACGGGCATCCGCATCATCGGCTGCATCCTGACCATCGCCGCCGTTGCGTGGGCGGTGTCCCCGCGGTTCAGCAGCGGGGGCCCCGGGGACGGCGCGGCCGGACTGCTCCTTCCCCTCCTCCTGCCGGTGGCGGCGGGCTTCCTCATGAGTTTCCAGCAGGCCATGAACGGCACCGCCACGGTCCACTACGGGACGCCCATCGCGGCCACGTTGGTCAACTTCGTGGCCGGCTGCATCGTGCTGTGGGCAGCGTTCGCGGTGAAGCTGGCCGTGGCCGGTCCCGCCAACCCCCTGCCGGGGGAGTGGTGGTACTACCTGGGCGGCCCAATGGGCTGCGTCTTCATCGGCCTGGGGGCCCTCCTGGTCCGCAGCCTGGGCGTGCTGGTCACGGGCCTGGGCATGATCGCCGGCCAGTTGCTCGGCTCGCTGGGCCTGGACCTGGTGCTCCCCGCGCCGGGCACCATCGTGGCTCCCGCCACCGTCCTGGGGACCCTGTTGACCCTCGCCGCGATCATCCTGGCAACCCTGCCCTGGCCGCGGGGCGCGCTGCGCAGGCAGCGGCCGGTACGCTAGGACACGAGCTTTCCACCGTCTTCCTTCATCCGCCCCGACGCATCGCCCGCTGTGCCCAGGCACGCAGGAGCCGGGGCCCGAACAACCCGCGGACCGCACCCAGCGGCCCTGTAGAAAATTGGAGTTATCCCATGGCAGCAAAATCCGTCCTCGACCAGGTCATTTCCCTCTCCAAGCGGAGGGGCTTCGTGTTCCAGGCCGGTGAGATCTACGGAGGCTCGCGGTCTGCCTGGGACTACGGGCCCCTTGGCGCGGAGCTGAAGGAAAACATCAAGCGCCAGTGGTGGCAGTCCATGGTCCGCGGCCGCGAGGACGTGGTGGGCCTGGACTCCTCCGTGATCCTGCCCCGCCAGGTCTGGGAAGCCTCCGGCCACGTGGAGGTCTTCTCCGACCCCCTGGTGGAATGCCTCTCCTGCCACAAGCGCTACCGTGCGGACCACCTCTTGGAGGAATACGAGGAGAAGAAGGGCCGTCCCGCCGAAAACGGCCTGAAGGACATCGTCTGCGCCAACTGCGGCACCCGAGGCCAGTGGACCGAGCCGCAGGAGTTCTCCGGCCTGCTCAAGACCTACCTGGGCCCCGTGGCCAGCGAGGAAGGCCTGCACTACCTGCGCCCCGAGACCGCGCAGGGCATCTTCGTGAACTTCAACAACGTCCTCACCACGTCCCGGAAGAAGCCGCCGTTCGGCATCGGCCAGATCGGCAAGTCCTTCCGCAACGAGATCACGCCCGGCAACTTCATCTTCCGCACCCGCGAGTTCGAGCAGATGGAGATGGAATTCTTCGTGGAGCCCGGCACGGACGAAGAGTGGCACAAGTACTGGATGAACGAGCGCATGGCCTGGTACACCGGCCTGGGCATCCGCGAGGAGAACCTGCGCTTCTTCGAGCACCCCAAGGAAAAGCTCAGCCACTACTCCAAGGGCACCACGGACATCGAGTACCGCTTCGGCTTCCAGGGCTCGGAATGGGGCGAGCTGGAAGGCATCGCCAACCGCACCGACTTCGACCTCTCCACCCACGCCAAGGCCTCCGGCACGGACTTGAGCTACTTCAACCAGGCCACCAATGAGCGTTACACCCCGTACGTGATCGAGCCTGCGGCCGGCCTGACCCGTTCCTTCATGGCGTTCCTGGTGGACGCCTACACCGAGGACGAGGCCCCCAACGCCAAGGGCGGCGTAGACATCCGCACCGTGCTGAAGCTGGACCCGCGCCTGGCCCCGGTCAAGGCCGCCGTGCTGCCGCTGAGCCGCAACGAGGACCTGTCCCCGAAGGCCAAGGCCCTTGGCGCCCAGCTGCGGAAGAACTGGAACATCGACTTCGATGACGCCGGCGCCATCGGCCGCCGCTACCGCCGCCAGGACGAGATCGGCACCCCGTTCTGCATCACCGTGGACTTCGACACCCTCGAGGACCAGGCCGTCACCATCCGCGAGCGGGACACCATGAGCCAGGAACGCGTCTCCCTGGACAAGGTGGAGGGCTACCTGGCGGCACGGCTGATCGGCGCCTGAGCATGGCCATCGAATACCGCGAATGGCGCGACGGCGACGACCTGGCGCTTCTGGAAATCTGGGGTGACCCGGACACCGCCCAGGCCCGCCAGTTCCGTGGCGCCCTCGCCGTGTCCTCCAACGGCAGGGACGGCATGCCCTGGCGCCGCTGCATCGTGGCGGAAGATGTCGTTGACGGCGTGGGCATTCCCGTGGCCGCCGGCGTCGTCTATGAAGCCTCGCTGCACCCCGAGCGCCTGTGGACGTACATCGAAGTGGCAAAGGACCACCGCCGCGCGGGCATCGGGGCCAGCCTCCTGACCATGCTGCGGCGCGAAGCGGAAAACGCGCCGTCGGGCGTCAGCAAGCTCCGCGCCAAGGTGGAACCCGGCACGCCCGGTGCCGCGTTCGCTGAAGAGTCCGGGCTGGCGCCCATCCAGCGCTCCCGGCTGGTCATCGTGGAACCCGGAGCCCTGAAGCTGCCCGTCTTCCCGGACAAGGACCACGGCGGCCGCCCTATCGACGGTGAAAACGCCGGTTCCGATGTCGTGATGGACCTGGCCACCGGTTCCGTGGAGCTGACGGACGTGGTGGGTCGCTATTACACCGCCATCCACGGCTGGGACTCCCCGGGCGTCCTGTCCGTGGGACAGGTGCAGAGGCTGTTCCTGGACGAGCTCACCGGGGCCCACGGCGCCATCGTGCTGCGGGCCCAGCCCGAGTCCGCGTTCGGACAGGGAGTGGCCCCCAGCAAGAAGGGCCGCATCCGTGCGTTCGCGGTCAGCTACGCTGCACCCGCTGACCCTGATGCGGCACCGGCCCATCTGCAAAGCGCTGGCGCAGAGACAGCAGGCACCGACACGCCCACGGACGTGTTCGTGGGGCACGAGCCGTCCCTCGCCGCTGACGATGCCGCCGAAGCCGTCCGCGACATCCTCGCCCTGATCGCCTACCAGCACCCGGTCATGCTGGAACTGGACGATTCCATGACCGCCCTGCGCGCCGCCGTCGAGCCCCTCCTGGAGAGTGGCAAAGCCCGGCTGGCGGGCGCCGAAACCCTGGTGGTTTCGGACTAGGGGACTGCCGGTCCACGTCAGCGCCGCGTGCTGTTCCCCAAGGACGGCTCGCGGCGCTGGCTTTTAAGCCGCCTACTTCCTGCGGGGAGCACGACGGCGGCCGGCGGCTGCGTCGGCCGCGTCCAGTAGTTGCCGCTCGGCGTCCGTGGGGGCGCTGCCGCCCAGGTGGGCGGGCATCCACCACGCCCCTGGTCCGGGCCGGAGCGGAAAGGCGGCGATGCAGCGGTCAATCCCCGCCTGGAGTGTGCTGCGCAGCTTGTCCGTAGCCGCATCCACTTCCACATCCTGGCCAAACATGATCGGCTGGCCCACCTGGACTTGGACAGGCGCCCGCCAGCTGCGCCGCAGGGAGAAACCATGGCCGCGCGTCAGGATCCGGTGCGCACCCCAGACAGATACCGGGATGAGCGGGACGCCGGCCTCCGCCGCCATGCGTACCGCCCCGGACCGGCACTCGCGGACCGTGAAACTCCGGCTCACCCCTGCCTCGGGAAAGACCGCCAGGTACTCCCCGGCGCGCAGCTTGGCCACGGCGGTGTCATAGGCATCGGATCGGTCCGTGTATCCCACCACCACCTGGCCGCTGGCGCTGATGGCGGGGCCGGCCAGCCAGTGGTCCGCCGCGCCCTGGTGGACCAGGAACCGCAGCTGGGCGCGGCTGCGGCGCCACAGGAGCAGCTCAAGGACCGCGAAGTCCAGGTAGCCGAAGTGCGTGACGGCAAACAGTGCACCGTCGCCGGGAGCCACCCGGCGTGACGGCCCCGCCGCTGGCGGTGCCCCGGGAAGGTGTTCCATGCCCGCGGCACGAATGTCCAGCTGCAGGGCCCACCGCAGGAACAGTCCCGCGCGGACGACCAGCCGGTAGAAGCGGTCGTTGGATGGGGGACGCCAGGGCATGGCCAGGCGGCCTAGAGGGTGACCTGGACGGACGAGTCCGGCAGCAGCTGGGTGAAGGCCCGGGCCGGCTGGACCGCCGCCCCTGTGCTCTCGGCAAAGGACTTGATGAGGAAACCGGTGGCGAGGGTGTGCCAGATGCGGACCTTGCGAAGCATGAAGTGCCCCACGCCCCTAAGGGACACGTACTGCATGCTGGCTGCGTCGGGGGCAGCGCGCCGGGCGAAGGCAAGGGACTGCCTGGGGCTGGTCATATGGTCCGTGGTCCCGTGGATGATCAGGACTTTCCGGCCCGTGACCCTGTCCGCAGGGGTTTGCGGGTCCAGCCAGGGGGCCAGTGCCACCACGGCCTCCACCTGCGGGTGGTCTGCGGCGCAGATGGCGGTCAGGCCGCCCATGGAGTGGCCCAGCAGGAACACTGGAACATCGGGGTGGCGTTCCGCGATCTGCCGGAGCGCCCACCGCGCGTCCTGCAAGGGGGACATGTCCGGCCCGTTCCAGCCGCGGACACTGTTGCGCAGGGACCAGACGGCCAGCCCGTGTTTCCGGCCCGCGCGGTGCAGGTGCCGGGCGAAGGGCACCATGCGTGCCGGGCTCAGGTGCCGGGCCTCCACCGGCTCCCGGCTGTGGGCCTTGCCACCGTGAAGGACCAGGACCACGCCCTTGGTGCCACCGGACGCCTCCAGGACGCTGAGCACGGGCTGGTGGGCCGGAACCACCGGCACCTGTCCACCCTCCACGGCCCCGCCGTTGTCCGCTGCGCCACGAATACCGGCCCCACCCCTGCCATGGTTGTCCATGCCTGGTTCCTCCCCATCCCGATGGTCCATTTATCAACCCTATGGCGCCGCACGTAGAGTTCAACCATGAGGTTGTACTGCTGATGGGCGCCGGTCACTCCCACGCTTCCTTGGATCATTCGGAGCCGACGCCCCAGGCGATGGCTGCCCGCAGCAAGGCGAACCGCATCCTTGCCGCAGTGCTGATTCCCCTGGCGCTGCTGACGCTCGCCGGGATGGCCGCGCTCTGGCCGTCGGGAAGCAAGGAGGGCATCTCGCTCGCCAACCCGTACTCCACCGCCCCGGGGGTTACCTTCGATACGGGCACCATCCAGAGCGTGCTGACCGGGAGCTGCATGCAGGGTTCCGGGCAGCTGGGTTCAAACCAACAGGGTTCCGGCCAGCCAAGCACCACGCAGCAGCCGCCAAGCCAGGGCTCCGAGTGCACCTTCGCCGTCACCGAACCGGACAAGGGCGGAAGCCCGGTGAAGGTGGTCATCAACCCGGACGTCGCCTCCTCCCATGGAGTGAAGCCCGGGGACCAGATCCGGTACCTGAACCTCTCCAACGTCCAGGGCGCCACGGGATCACAGGGATCGCCAGCCTACATTTTCGTGGACTTCGTCCGCACCCTGCCGATCATCCTGCTGGCCGTGCTCTACGCCGTGGTGGTCATCGCCGTCGCAAGGTGGCGCGGGTTGCGCGCCCTGATCGGGCTGGTAGGCGCGTATTTCGTGCTCGCGAACTTCCTGCTCCCGGGCCTGGTGGAAGGCAAGCCGCCGCTGCTGCTGGCCCTGGTGGGGTCCACGGTGATCATGATCGGGGTGCTGTACTTCGCCCACGGCTTCTCGGCGCGCACATCCACTGCGCTCCTGGGCACCATTTTCGGGCTGGCCATCACCGCCCTGCTGGCAGCCTGGGCCACGGACGCAGCAAATCTGGCCGGCGTGGGCAGCCACGACGCCGCCACCCTGGTGAACACGTCGTCCAACATCTCCATCTCTGGGGTGATCCTCTGCGGACTCATCATCTCCGGCCTGGGCGTCCTCAATGACGTCACCATCACGCAGTCCTCCGCCGTCTGGGAACTCTACGAACTGGCACCGGCCAGCAGTGCCCGGAAGCTGTTCACCTCGGCCATGCGGATCGGCCGCGACCACATCGCCTCCACCGTGTACACCATTGCCTTTGCCTACGCCGGCGCCGCGCTGCCCATCCTGATCATCGTCATGCTCTACGACCGGCCCTTGATGGACACCCTCACCAGTGCCGAACTCTCAGAGGAAGTCATCCGGACCCTGGTCGGTTCCATCGGGTTGGTCCTGGCCATCCCCGTCACCACGCTGATCGCCGTGCTGGTGGTCAAGGCAACCGGCATCAGGCCGGCAGAGGTCCACGCAGTGAATGCCGGACATCAGGATGGAACGCACGACGGCGGGCACAGCCAAGCAGACGATGTTGCGGACACCGGGGCGCTCGCCGCAGCCGCCCTTGAGGAACGCAGCCGGCGCGCCGCCGTCGAACCCGCCGCGGAACCTGCAGCGGAGCCGGGCACCCGGCGGGGACGCCGGGCCGACCGCGGCTGACTGCTGCCGCGGGGGAGCCGGCGGGGACCGGCAAAATCCCGATTTGCCCGGCTTTGCAACAATGGACAGGTGACTGTTGCAGCAACCCCTCCCGCCCCCAAGCTGGAACTCCCGCCCCTGAAGCTGGGACCCATCACGGTTGACACCCCCGTGATCCTCGCTCCCATGGCCGGCATCACCAACTCCGCCTTCCGCAGGCTCTGCCGCGAGTACGGCGGCGGTATGTACGTGGCGGAGATGGTGACCTCCCGTGCGCTGGTGGAGCGCACTCCCGAATCCCTGCGCATCATCTCGCACGACGATGACGAGAAGGTGCGCTCCGTGCAGCTGTACGGCGTGGACCCGGTCACGGTGGGTGCCGCGGTGCGGATGCTCGTTGAGGAGGACCGCGCGGACCACATCGACCTCAACTTCGGCTGCCCCGTCCCCAAGGTGACCCGTCGCGGCGGCGGCTCGGCGCTGCCCTGGAAGATCGACCTCTTCACCTCCATCGTGCAGACCGCCGTCAAGGAAGCATCCAAGGGCAACGTCCCGCTGACCATCAAGATGCGCAAGGGCATCGACGACGACCACCTGACGTACCTGGACGCCGGCCGGATCGCCCGCGATGCCGGTGTTGCCGCCGTCGCGCTCCACGGCCGCACGGCCGCGCAGTTCTACTCGGGCAAGGCCGACTGGTCGGCCATCGCCCGCCTGCGTGAGGCACTGCCCGACATCCCCGTGCTGGGCAACGGTGACATCTGGTCCGCCGAGGACGCCGTCCGGATGGTCCGGGAGACCGGCGTTGACGGTGTGGTGGTGGGCCGTGGCTGCCAGGGCCGGCCCTGGCTCTTTGGCGACCTGCAGGCCGCATTCGAAGGCAGCGACGTCCGCCACCGCCCCAACCTGCGCCAGGTGGCCGAAGGCGTATACCGGCATGCCGAACTGATGGTGGAAACCTTCGGTGACGAAGGCAAGGCACTGCGCGAGATCCGCAAGCACATCGCCTGGTACTTCAAGGGCTACGTGGTGGGCGGCGATCTGCGCACCAGGCTGGCCCTGGTCACCAGCCTGGAGGTGCTCCGGGACACCCTCGCCGAGCTGGATCTGGACTCGCCCTATCCGGGGGTGGACGCCGAAGGCCCGCGGGGCCGCGCCGGCTCGCCCAAGAAGCCCGCCCTGCCCAAGGACTGGCTGGACTCCCGCGCCCTCAACGATGACCAGTCCCGGGCTATCGCCGCTGCCGAACTGGACGTTTCCGGTGGCTGAAACACCTACTGCCGGAACCCCCACCGCCGCCCTGGCTCTGCCCGGCTACGACGCCCATGATTCGGCGCGCTGGATGGAGGAGCCGCCTAAGAGCACTTACCGCTCCGACTTCGAACGGGACCGTGCCAGGGTGCTGCACTCCTCGGCCCTGCGCCGCCTGGGCGCCAAGACCCAGGTGGTGGCACCGGACACGGACGACTTCGTCCGCACCCGCCTCACGCACAGCCTGGAAGTGGCACAGGTGGGGCGCGAGCTGGGCCGGGCGCTGGGCTGCGACCCGGACGTGGTGGACACGGCCTGCCTCAGCCACGACCTGGGCCACCCGCCCTTCGGCCACAACGGCGAATCGGCACTGAACGAGGTGGCGCATGCCATCGGCGGCTTCGAGGGCAACGCCCAGACCCTCCGCCTGCTCACCCGGCTGGAACCCAAGGTGCTCACGGCTGACGGCCGACCCGCCGGGCTGAACCTCACGCGCGCAAGCCTGGACGCGGCGTCGAAATACCCTTGGTCCGCCCTGGAAGCACCGGTGATCCACGGGCAGCGGACCAGCAAGTTCGGCGCCTACGAGGACGACCTCCCCATCTTCAACTGGATCCGTGAAGGAGCCCCGGAGCGCCGGACCTGCCTGGAAGCCCAGGTGATGGACCTCGCGGATGACATCTCCTACTCCGTGCACGACGTGGAGGACGCGATCGTTGCCGGCCACTTCCAGCTGCGCTGGATGGACAACCCGGACCACCGCGCCCGCGTGGTGGGCTACGCCAAGCAGTGGTACCTGCCGCACAACGACCCCGCCGCCATCGACGCCGCCCTGGCCCGGCTCGAGGCTACCGACGTCTGGGTGCGTGAGGCGGACGGCAGCCGCAAATCGATGGCAGCCCTCAAGAACATGACCAGCCAACTGATCGGCAGGTTCTGCCAGTCAGCCCTGGAAACCACCCGCGCCGTTTATGGGCCGGAAAACCTGACGCGGTACAACGCCGAACTCATGGTTCCGGATGAGACCGTCATGGAAATCGCGGTGATGAAGGGCCTTGCCACCACCTTCGTCATGACCACCGAACACCGGCAGCCCATCTACGAGCGCCAGCGCGAGGTGCTCCACGCCCTGGTCACTGCCCTCAGCGCCACCGGAGACCGGCACCTGGAGCCGATGTTCGCGGCGGACTGGCGGGCAGCGGACGACGACGGCGCACGCCTTCGCGTGGTCATCGACCAGGTGGCGTCCCTCACCGACGGGTCGGCCCTGGCCATGTACGAGCGCCTGGTGGGGAGCCTGCCCTCGCTCTGGTAGCCGTCCTCCACTCCTGCCCTGGGAAACTCCTGGACACCCGCCTGATCAACAGCTTCCTTAAAGCATCTACACAGGAAGCAGGCGCACCATGGAGGGAAAGGCAGGCCGCCAGGAACGGGAGCAGGTCATGAGTACTCGCACCAGGGGCAAGCGCCTGGCCACCGGAATTACGGCAGCCGTGAGCGTTGGCAGCTTCGCTGCCGCAGGCGTGGCGGCGTCCGCTGTGTATGCCGCAACTCCGTCCGTCATTGCCAGGACAACTGCAGGTACGGACAGCAGCACGCAGGACCGCGGTGCGCAGGGGAGCACGCCCAAGTCCGGTTCCGGCCGCTCTGATGACGACGGTTCCGGCACCCGGCAGGACAGTGGTGCCGGGCAGAACAAGGGCACGGGCCAAAATGGTGGCTCGCGGCGCTCCAAGAGCTACGGCAGCACCAGCCCAGTCCAGCCCGGCAACGGCGGCACAATCCACGGAAGGTCCTCGGGGTCCTGACGTGGCCGGTTCAGACACCACCCACCGCACTGGTGGCCACGATTCTGCAGCGGCCCCTGAAAGCGAAGCAGCTGTAGCTCCCACAGCACAATCCAGCTGGACGGTATGGGAACTCGAGGCAGCCATCACGGTGACGGTCCCCGGCTCGCTGGATGCCGGGGAAGAGATCGTTCGTCAGGTGCTGGCGGCGGTGGACCGTGCCTGCAGCCGCTTCCGCGCAGATTCGGAACTGGTGGCGCTCCAGCCGCGGATGGCATCCGGCGTCCGGGTGAGCCCCATGTTCCGGCTGCTCCTGGAGCGTGCCCTGGACGCCGCCAGGATGACCGACGGCGCTGTTGATCCCACCCTGGGAGCGGATCTGGCAGCCCTGGGCCACGGTCCGGCCCTAACTGCCACGCCGGGGATCCGCAGCCTGCCGGTTTCGCCGGTGCACTCGGACGCGGTGGCCACCCGGGAGCCCGGTTGGTCCCGCCTCCGCCTCGACGCCGACACGCTGACCCTGCCGGCCGGGCTTAGCCTTGACCTGGGCGCATCGGCGAAGGCTGTCGCAGCCGACCTTGCCGCTGCCGAGGTGCACCGGCGGCTGGGCTGCGGGGTACTCGTGAGCCTGGGCGGAGACCTTGCCAGCGCAGGACCTGGGCCGCACCAGCAGCACATCCGGCAGGAGGACCAGTCGGACGTGAACCCCGGCCAGTGGCAGGTCATGGTGCAGGACCTTCCCGCCGACCCCGCCCAGCACATCTCCCTGGCTCCGGGATTTGCCCTGGCAACTTCCAGCACCCAAAAGCGCCGCTGGCTCCATCGGGGCAGCCAGGTCCACCACATCCTTGACCCCCGTTTCGGCCTGCCTGCGGAAGCGGTGTGGCGCTCGGTGACTGTGGCGGCGCCTACCTGCCTCGAAGCGAACGCCTTCAGCACCGCGGCCATCGTGCGCGGCTTCAAGTCCCTCGAGTGGTTCCGGGGCGAGGGCATATCCGCACGGTTCGTGGACAGCCGCGGCAGGGTGGCGACCACCGGGGGTTGGCCCGCCGAGAACGATCTCCCTGCCGAAAGCTATAACCCCGCCGAAAGCTTCCGCCCAGCCAAAAGCTCCGGAAGGGGAGGCCTGAGCCATGGATGAGGCAATGTGGGCTTTCGGGCGCGTCAGCGGCTTCGTGTCACTGGCACTGTTTACCGCGTCGGTACTGTTGGGCATCCTGAACCGGTCAGGCCGGCCCCTGCTGGTGCTGCCCCGGTTCTCCATCAGCCTCCTGCACCGGAACATTGCCCTGCTCGCCACGGTTTTTCTGGGGCTGCACGTTGGAGCACTGCTCCTTGACTCCTTTGCCAAGCTAAATCCCGTGGATATCGTGGTGCCATTCCTGGGGTCGTACCAGCCGTTCTGGCAGGGGCTGGGAACCGTCGCCCTGGACCTGGTCCTGGCCGTCGTGGTCACGGGGCTGCTGCAGCACCGGATCGGGCAACGTGCCTTCAAGGCCGTCCACTGGCTCAGCTATGGCGTCTGGCCGGTTGCCATGGCGCACGCCCTCGGAAACGGCACTGACGTGTCAAGCGGATGGTTCCTCCTCCTCGCTGCCGTGTCCGCGGTGGCCGTTGCCGCGGCCATGGTGTGGCGTCTGAGCCCGTCCTTTCTCGAAACCTTCCGCGCCAGGCAAGGAAACCTCCCGTGAGCCAACCGGGTGACAGCCACCGCCAGGAGCCGCGCCTCCTGGCGGCAGGCCCTGATGCAGGGTGGGCGCGGCACCTGGACACCTTCGGCCCGTGGGAGCCGCAGGCGGCAGGACCGGGCCTGCTGGAAGTGCTCGCTGAATCCGGACTAACCGGCCGGGGAGGAGCCGCATTCGAAACCTGGCGCAAGGCCACCGCCGCTGCCGGTTCCGGGCGGAAGGGTTTGTTTGCCGCCCGCCCCGTGGTGATTGCCAACGGTGCCGAGGGCGAACCGCTCAGCTTCAAGGACCGGACACTCCTCGCACACGCGCCCCACCTGGTCATTGACGGGCTGGTCGCGCTCGCCGCCGCCCTGGGCCAAACAGGCGGCAGAACAGGCAGCCAGACAAGTACGGGCGGCACCAGCATGTACGTCTACGCGCCGGCGGCCAGCCTGCCCCGCCTTAGGCAAGCACTAGGGGAGCGTCCGGGCGGCAGGCGGATCCATGTGGTGCAGGCTCCCGAAACGTTCATCTCCGGTGAGTCGAGCGCCGTCGTCAACATGATTGCGAACGGTACCGCGCTGCCTACGGACCAGCGCCGGCGCCTCAGCGAGTCGGGCCTGAACGGCCGCCCCACACTGGTGGTCAACGTCGAGACCCTGGCCCAGGTGGCCTTGATCGCCCGCTATGGCGCGCTGTGGTTCCGGCAGGCGGGCACCGCCGCAGACCCTGGCACCAGGCTGGTGTCCGTCTCCGGGCCAGCCCCGGTACTGGACGTGGTGCTGGAGGTACCCGGCGGTGTGCAACTTTCCGCCGTCCTGAAGGAAGCTGGGATGGATCCCGGTTCCTTGTCCGCCGTCCTGGTGGGCGGGTACCACGGCCGGTGGGTGCGGCCGGCAGACCACGCCCTTGCACCCGCGGGGCCGCCGGGCCGGACGGCCCGCCCCGGAGCGGGAGTAATCCACGCCCTGGACCTGCAGACCTGCGGCATCCAGGCCACGGCCGGGATCGTCAGCTACCTGGCCGGCCAGTCCGCCCGGCAGTGCGGCCCCTGCATGTTCGGCCTGCCGGCCATGGCATCAGTCCTCAACCGGATCGCGGGAGGGGAAACGAATCCGCGGCTTACCGCCGAGCTGGACCGCCTGGGGCGGCTGGTCTCCGGGCGGGGCGCATGCCGCCACCCGGAGGGGACCACGGGACTGGTCAGCAGCGCCCTGGAGGTCTTCGCCGCTGACTTCCGCGCCCACCTGGCCGGGTACTGCGCAGGCCCGGGAGGCGTGGCGGCATGAAAACGTACCTGCACATCGACTGGACCAGCTGCGATGGCCGCGGCCTGTGCTCGGAACTGCTTCCCGGTGTGCTCGACCGGGACGACTGGGGGTACCCCGTGGCGCGCGGCAAGGTGGGCGGTGAACGCACCAACGTTCCGCTGCGGGACGCCGACCTGGACGCGGCGCAGGAGGCCGTCTTCCTCTGCCCGAAGCTGGCACTCAGCCTGGTGCAGCGGACGGCGTCCGAACCGGGACAGCGGACACCCGGCAGGTAGGCCGGGCCGGTGGCACCAAGCCAGTGACACTAAGATTGCTGTGTGGCTGGGCTGATCAAACGTGAAGATATCGATGAAGTACGCCAGCGCACGGACATCAAGGAAGTTGTTGACGGCTACGTAACGCTGAAAGGCGCCGGGCTGGGAACCTTCAAGGGTCTGTGCCCCTTCCACGATGAGCGCTCGCCGTCCTTCACCGTCCGTCCCCAGGTGGGCCGGTACCACTGTTTCGGCTGCGGTGAGGACGGGGATGTCATCGCCTTCGTGCAGAAGCAGGACCACAGTTCCTTCCAGGAGGCTGTGGAAAAGCTCGCTGCGCGGATCGGGTACGAGCTGCGCTACGAGGACGGCGGAACCGGGCCCAACCGCGAGGAAGTGGGCCGGCGCCAGCGGCTGCTTGACGCGCACAAGATCGCCGACGAGTTCTTCCGCGCCCAGCTGCTCACCCCCGGCGCGGCCGAGGCCCGCAACTTCCTGTTCGGCCGGGGCTTCGACCGGGCAGCCGCGGAACACTTTGGCTGCGGCTACGCCCCGCAGGGCTGGGACGGGCTCCTGAAGCACCTGCGCGGCCGCGGCTTCACCGATGCCGAACTCAAGCTCACCGGCATGTTCAGCGAGGGAAACCGGGGCATCTATGACCGCTTCCGTGGCCGCCTCATCTGGCCCATCAAGGACATCGCCGGCGACACCATCGGCTTCGGCGCCCGGAAGCTCTACGAGGACGACCAGGGCCCCAAGTACCTCAACACCCCGGAGACCACGCTCTACAAGAAATCCCAGGTCCTCTACGGTATCGACCTGGCCAAGAAGAGCATCGCCAAGGACCGCCAGCTGGTGGTGGTGGAGGGCTACACGGACGTCATGGCCTGCCACCTTGCAGGAATCACGACGGCGGTGGCCACCTGCGGCACCGCGTTCGGCACCGAGCACATTAAGGTCGCCCGGCGGCTTTTGTCCGATGACGGCACCGGGGGAGAAGTGGTGTTCACCTTCGACGGCGACGCCGCCGGGCAGAAGGCAGCCCTGCGCGCCTTCGAGGAGGACCAGCGGTTCACCGCCCAGACCTTCGTGGCCGTGGAACCCACCGGAGCCGATCCCTGCGACCTGCGGCTCAGCAGGGGGGACGAGGCAGTGCACGCCCTGATCCAGTCCCGGCGGCCCCTGTTCGAGTTCGCCATCCGCACCACACTGAAGCAGTTCAACCTGGACACCGTGGAGGGCCGCGTCCAGGGCCTGAAGGCTTCGGTGCCGGTGGTGGCGGCCATCCGCGACGGTTCCACCCGGACCGGCTACTGCCAGGCGCTGACCGGCTGGCTGGGTATGCCCGACCCCAATGAGGTCCTGCGCATGGTCAATGCCGAGGTGAAGAACGCAGCGAAACGGGGGGACGCCGGAGGTCCCGGCGGCCAGGGCACCACCAACCGTGGACAGCAGCAGCGCAGCCAAGGCTACGAGGGCAGGGGATTCGAGGGCCAAAACGGCCAGGCCCCTGCCGGCGGCCCCGGCGTGGCTGCCGGGCCGTCGTCGGGCGCTGTCCCTTCCTTCCACCGTCCCGACCCGCGCGACCCCGTGGCCTCCATGGAGCGGCAGGCGCTGGAGGTGGCCCTGCAGCAGCCGTCGCTGCTGGCCGGCGACGTTTGGGACCGCTTCGACGCAGCCCGCTTCTCCACCCCTGCCTTCCAGGCCGTGCATGACGCCATGCGCGCCACCGGGCCAGGACTGGTGGGTGACCCCGTGCGCTGGGTGGAACACGTCATGCATGAGGTCCCGGAACCGCTGCGGCCACTGGTGTCGGAACTTTCGGTGGTGCCGCTTCCGGCCCATACGGAGGAGGCGGTGCTGAAGTACTGCCGCGACATCCTGTCCCGGCTTTTCGAACTCCAGATCACCCGGATCAAGGCGGACAAGATGGGCCAGCTGCAGCGACTCGACGCCGCGGCCGACCCGGAAACGTACCAGCGGCTCAACCGCGAACTGATGATGCTTGAGATGGAACGCCGGGCACTGCGGGCCGAGGCATAGGCCGCGGCGTCCGCGCGGCACCAGGAAGTGGGGGAGGTCACGTCCCGCCCGATTTCGTTTCCGCCGCGGGTGTTTGCTAGGCTGGTACCCGCTTCATTCCTCCTTAGCTCAATTGGCAGAGCATTCGACTGTTAATCGAAGGGTTGCTGGTTCAAGTCCAGCAGGAGGAGCTTCCAATCCCCGTTCCGGCTTCCGGAACGGGGATTTTTGTTGCCCGTTTTGTACGCCGTGAGGCTTGTTTTGGCCCGGAAAACCGCCGATTTCCCTTGGGCCGGAAACCTTTGCTAATGTCATACCTGCTTCATTCCTCCTTAGCTCAATTGGCAGAGCATTCGACTGTTAATCGAAGGGTTGCTGGTTCAAGTCCAGCAGGAGGAGCGCTACGAAAAATCCCCGTTCCTCCAACTGGAGGAACGGGGATTTTTTCTTGCCGCGGACCTGGAAGCCTGGGATGGGGAAGATGGGCTCACACGAAGTCCATTTCCACCTGCAGGAACCTTTCGGCCTCGGCGATGGCTGACTCGAACGCTTCCCGCTCGGTGGGGGACTTTCGGGGTTCGCGCGGATTCCATTCGTGCGGGGCCGAGTGGATCCGGACAAACCCGGCATCAGGCGGGGCGTAGAAGATGCCAAAGCGCTGCACAGGCCATTCCGGCGAGGTTTCCGGGGCCACCAGCAGGGCGGCCTTGAAGGCTGGGTTGAACCATTGGGCGATGGGCCGGCGCCGGTCCTCCGTGAACAAACCTGCCGCATACAGCGCCGCCGACTGCTGGCCTGCCTGCGCGCACAGCCGCTCCCACCACAGTGGCAGGATCCTGGCGTCGCACCGTTGCCATGTGGCCGGAAGAGGCGGTTGGTTCTGCCAGCTGGACACGCGATCATTTTATCGCGCTGGGCTCTATCGCGCAGTGCCGCCGCAAGCCAGGAACGGCGGGCGTCAACCGGCAAGTCCGGCAGCAGGAGCAGTCAGCGGCGGTTGCGGCGGCCCGGATTCACCCGGTACAGGAGTGCGGCGCCCGCCAGCGTCCCCAGGATGATGCCCCAGGCGGGGTTGCCCACGGCACGGCCGGCAAAATAGCCCACGACGGCGCCAAGCACCGCCCCGAGGAAGAGCCCCCTGCCATTGCGGTGCGGTTTGCGGGCCATGTGCTGCCTTCCTGGTGCCTGGCGGCTGCGGTCAGTGGATTGAAGTCCCTGATGGATCGAGGGTACTTAGTGAATGGAAGGAACCGTGCGCGGCCGGACCACCAGCCAGAGTGCTCCAATGGCCACCAGGATGCACGATGCCTGAACCGCCCCCATGGGTGCCGCGCTGGTGATGCCGACCCAGCCCACCACGGGGGAGATCAGCCCGGCCATGAGGAATGTGGCCGCGCCGAGCAGGGATGCCGCGGTTCCCGCTTGGGAGGCGTGGCTTGCCAGGGCCAGCACCTGCACGCAGGGGAACATGAAGCCGGTGCCCAGGATGTAGAACCACAGGGGCACCATGACGCCCCAAAGCCCCAGGCCCAGCTGGTCCAGGACCACGATCAGCACGGCCATCAGGAACATCCACGCTGTGGCACAGGCCAGGATCCACTGCGGCGGGACGATCCTGATCAGCCGCGAGCTGGTCTGCACGCCCGCCACGATGCCCAGCGAGTTGATGCCGAAGAGCAGCCCGTACTGCTGGGCCGAGAACCCGAAGACGTCCTGGAAAAGGAACGGGGAGGCGGACAGATACGTAAAGAGGCCGCCGAAATTAAAGCCGGCCACCAAGAGCAGCCCCACGAAGATCCGGTCGCTGAAGAGCGCCTTGTAGCGCTGCCTGGCCGTCATGCCGCTCTGGCCCCGCTTCTCCGGCGGAAGCGTTTCACGCACCACGACCAGGGCCGCCACGATGACCAATGTCCCGTATGCGGCCAGGAACACGAAGATGCCGGGCCACGGCATCACCAGGAGCAGCTGTGAACCAATCACGGGTGCCAGGATGGGCGCCAGCCCGTTGACCAGGGCCATCCGCGAGAACATCCGCACCATGGCGTACCCGGAGAACAGGTCGCGCACCATGGCCATGGCCACCACGCCGCCGCCGGCCGCGCCCACGCCCATGAGGACACGGAACACCCCCAGCGTGGCGATGTCAGTGGACAGGGCTGCACCCATCGACGCTGCGATGTGCACTGCAGTGGCAAGGATCAGCGGGGTCCGTCGCCCGAACTTGTCGCTGAAGGGGCCCACCACCAGCTGGCCGAACGCAAAACCGACGGTGGTGCCAGCCAGGGTGAGCTGGACCTGCGCCTCGGTCACCCCAAGGCTCGCCTCCAGCGCGGGGAAGGCGGGCAGGTAGAGGTCGATGGTGAACGGACCGAGGGCTGTCAGGGCGCCCAGGAGGAGGATGTAGAGGAGCTTGCGGCGGCGGCTCAGCAGGTCGCCCGGATTGGGGGGATTGGTCACGGAGAACAATCCTAGGCCCGGCCAGGACTCTTTTTGCAGCGTTGTAGGCCGCGCCGTCCGGCAAGCCCCCAAGTTCGCCCTGAACCTGAATGGTAGTTTTGGTGGCGTGGACTGTGCGGCTGCACATTTCCGCAGCAAACGGAAGCAGTATCGACCCATGAAACCAGTAAGGCGGAACCGATGAGCGGACGTCACAGCGGGCGTACCAGCCCAGGATTGCGCATCACTGCGCTGCCCGGAACGGCAAGACTCCTTTTTCGGTTGGCCCCACGCCAGCTCAACGACGAGATCGCCTTCGCCAAGATCGAACTCAAACGCAAGGGCATCCAGGTGGGGGTGGCCGCGGCCTTCTTCGCGGTGGCACTCCTCTTCCTGGCCTTCCTGGTTGTTGGCCTGATTGTCGCGGCCATCATGGGCCTGGCCACCATCATGCCTGCCTGGCTGGCAGCCCTCCTGGTCTCCGCGGCCTTCCTGCTGATAGCGCTCGTCGGCGGGCTGATTGGCCTCGCGCGGTTCAAGAAGGCCATGCCGCTGATGCCCGAGGAAACCATCCGCGGCATCAGGCACGATATCGGCGTTGCCCGGGAAGGCTCCGCGTTCAACCCCGCCATCCTGGATCCGGAGAGCCCCGAGGCGAAGGCTGCGAAGGCGGCCAAGGCCGAGGCCGCTGCCAAGGCGAAGGCTGAAAAGGAAGCGAAAGCGGCCCGTGAGCAGCAGGAGTTCCCGCACGCCTCCGAACCCGAGCTGGCGCGCCGCCTGAGCCAGCGGCGGCACCACCTCACCGAGGTCCGCGACGAACTCGGTACTGAGCTGGACTTCAAGACCCAGGCCCGCTACCTGCTGGCCGCTGCGCAGGTCAAGGTGCGCGAAGGCCAGGTGCTGGCGCAGCACGGCGTGGACGCGGCGGGCGAAAGGCTCGCGGCGTTGTCCGGTTCCACGGACCTCTCCAGGCGCTGGAAGCCATTGGCCGCCTTCGTGGCCGCAGGAACCGTCCTGGTTGTCCTCCTCCGCAGGTTGTTCCGTTCCAACTAGCCTGCTGCTCCACAAGCACTCCCGGCACACAATCAATCACTGAAACACCGCGCTCCGGCGCAGCAGGAAGGAGAGGGGGACGGGTGAAATTCATTGGTGCAGGCGCCCGCCCCGGCCGTCCCCAGGTGGACCACGACCTCGTGTTCACCATCCCCAACCTGCTCACAGTGGTGCGGTTCATGGGTGTTCCGCTCTTCATGTGGCTGGTCCTGGCCCAGAAGGAATACGGCGCCGGCGTGATCGTCCTGGCGGTCATGGCCGGTACGGACTGGATTGACGGCTACATTGCCCGGCGCTTTGACCAGGCCTCCAAGCTCGGCAGGGTCCTGGACCCGATCGCCGACCGGCTGGCCCTGCTGGCCGTGGCTTTCACCCTGGTGATTGCCGGCGTCGTGCATTGGCTCTACCTGGCCGCGCTGGTGGTCCCTGATGCCGTGCTGCTGGCCCTGACGCTGTCCTTCTTCCATGGCCATCCGGACCTTCCCGTCAGCCTGGTGGGCAAGGTGCGGACCGGGCTGCTGCTCCTGGGCACCCCGCTGTTGGTCCTCTCCCGCCTGGATAACGGCGCTTCGAACCAGCTCTTCGTAGCCGCCTGGGTGGTATTAGGCCTGGGCCTGATCGGCCACTGGATTGCCGCGTACAACTACTTCTGGGCCATCCTGCGAAAGGGCAGGGAACTTAAACAGCACGACGGCGGGAACGGCTGATGGTGTGGCTTGCCGTCGGCCTGGCGGTGCTCGGCGCCTTCTGCCTCGCCCTGGGTGCCCAGCGCCAGGGCAGCGCCGTCAAAGCCGATACCGGCGGACTCGCCCTGAGTTCCAACGGCTTCCTGCGCCTGCTCCGCAATCCCCGGTGGATGCTCGGGCTCCTGCTGCTGTGCACCGGCATGGCGTTGAACGCCGTAGCCCTGGTGTCCGCGCCGCTCACGGTGATCCAGCCCATCGGCGCCATCGCCCTGGTAATCACTACCGTGGTCAACGCCCGCGACCAGGACCTGTCCATCAACCGCGCCACCGCCGTCTCCATCGGCGCCTGCGTCACCGGCTCGGCACTCTTTGTCCTCCTGGCGGTTAACGTCACCCAGGAAAACCATCATGTGAGCCCGGAGGACGAGCTCACCATCGTGTTGCTGCTGGCCCTGGCTGTGGGGCTGTTCGGCACGCTGGCAGTGACGTTCAGGCACCGGATGAATGCGTTCATCTACATCCTGGGCGCGGGCATCCTCTTCGGCTTCGTGGCGGTCCTTACCCGGATCATCGGCAAACACCTCCTGGACCCCAACGGACTCTTCCTGCTCAACGTCCAGTGGTACTCAGTGGTGGCCATCATCGCGGCCGGCGGCCTGGGCTCGTGGTTCGTGCAAAGCGCCTACTCCACAGGGCCGCCCGACCTGGTCATCGCCGGACTCACGGTAATCGATCCCATGGTGGGCATTGCCATCGGCATCATCATCCTGGGCGAACTGCGTCCCGACGTCCATGCGGTCATGGCCATTGCGATGGGAACGGCTGCGTGCCTTGCTATCGTTGGGGTAATCGCCCTTTCCCGGCACCACCCGGAGGTCACCAAGCGCAAGAAGGACGCGCGCAAGGCCGCCGGCAGGCCGTCCCACTAGCCCATTTCCGTCCAGATTCAGCAACCCACGAGGCCTGCGCCCCGGCGCCACCGGCCAACCGTGCTGTCAGTTACATGCTGTCCGCACCGTGACCATCAGGAGTACTCCCCATGACCACGCCAGCCGACCAGCGTCCCCTGACCATCCTCATCGCCGCCGACACCTATCCGCCGGACGTCAATGGTGCTGCCCAGTTTGGCTACCGCCTGGCCAAGGGCATGACTGCCCGGGGCCACAACGTCCATGTCCTGGCGTCCCGCGACAGCAAGGGAAAGAGCTTCACCGAGTTCCGCGAGGAAGCAACCGTGCACCGGCTCCGCTCGCACAAGGCGTTCACCCACGAGAGCTTCCGCCTCTGCTTCCCGTGGGAAATCAAGAAGGAAATCAGCCTCCTCTTTGACCGCGTGAAGCCTGACGTCGTGCACATCCAGAGCCATTACATGATTGGCGAGCACGTGCTCTACGAGGCCGTAAAGCGCGGCGTCAGGATCATCGCCACCAACCACTTCATGCCCGAAAACCTCAACCCCTTCCTGCCGTTCCCGCAGTGGTTCAAGGACATCATCGGGCGGGTTTCCTGGAAGGACATGGGCAAGGTCATGGGCCAGGCCGACGTGGTGACAACCCCCACGCCGCTTGCCGCCCGGGCCATGCACGAGCACGCCTTCCTGCGGAAGGTGCTCCCGTTGTCCAACGGCATCGACTCAACGGCCTATGAGTTGCAGCCCGGCGAGCACATCGAACCGCATGCCCATCCCACCGTCCTGTTCGCCGGCCGCCTTGCGGAGGAAAAGCATGTGGACGTGCTCATCGAGGCCATCGCCAAGACGCCGCCCGAGTTGAACGTTCACCTGGAAATCGTGGGCGGGGGAGAGGTGCGCCCTGCGCTTGAGGACCTGGTGCGGCGGCTCGGGCTCAGCAGCCGGGTCAAGTTCCTGGGCCTTGCCAGCGACGAAGAACTGCGCAAGGCGTACATCCAGGCGGACCTGTTTTGCATGCCCGGAACGGCTGAGCTGCAGTCCCTGGTCACGCTGGAGGCCATGTCCGCTTCCACCCCGGTGGTCCTGGCCGATGCCATGGCCCTGCCGCACCTGGTGCGCGATGGCGAGAACGGCTACCTCTTCACCCCCAACGACAGTGACGACCTCGCCAAGAAGATCACCCAGGTCCTGCAGCTTCCCGAGGACCAGCAGCGCGCCATGGGCCGGGCCAGCCGGCAGATGGTGGAGCCGCACAGCCTCCAGGGAACGCTGCAGACCTTCGAGGACCTGTACCGGGGCGCCACGTACGAGGACAAGGTGGTCTGAACCAGTTCCCGGGTTTGCTAGAGTGTTTTTGCCCTGCTGGAGCGTGGTGTTCCATGACGTATACGCAGGGTTTGGGGGGCTATAGCTCAGCTGGTTAGAGCGCGGGACTCATAATCCTAAGGTCCTCGGTTCAAGTCCGAGTAGCCCTACCGCCAACCAGGAAGAACCGCGCACGACAGTCTTCGTCGGGCGCGGTTCTTCTTGGTTAACCCGAACCCCTGCGGTAAGTTACTGCCCAGTAACATTCCGTGCCCGGTTCCGCGGCACGGCCAGCGCTGATCACCAAAGAAGGTACCCATGGCAACCTCCGCAGCCGAATCCCACGAGCTTCCTTACGCCGACGGCGACTTCTTCGCCTTCGAGCAGCTTCTGTCCGGCAAGGAACAGGACAGGCTCGCCGAGGTCCGCGACTTCCTGGCGCGCGAGGTCAAACCCCTTGCCGTGGACTGCTGGAACCGCGGAGAGTTCCCCATGGAGCTGGTGCCCAAGTTCGCCGACCTGGACCTGGTCAGCCCGGTCCGGCGGCAGGGTTACTCGAACCTCTTCGCGGGAATGCTGCATGCCGAGGTCACGCGTGCCGACGCATCGATCGCCACCTTCCTGGGGGTACACGACGGGCTTTTCACCGGTTCCATCGAGCTGTTGGCATCCCAGGAGCAGAAGGACGAGTGGCTGCCCGACATCTATGCCCTGAAGAAGATTGGCGCCTTCGGCCTGACCGAGCCGCTGGGGGGCAGCGACGTGGCCGGCGGAACCCGCACCACGGCGCGCCGGGACGGCGGCAACTGGATCCTCAACGGGGCAAAGCGGTGGATCGGCAACGCCACCTTCTCCGACTGGGTGGTCATCTATGCCCGCGATGTTGCGGACAACCAGGTCAAGGGCTTCCTGGTGGACACCACCCTGGCTGGATTCAGCGCCACAAAGATCGAAAACAAAATCTCCCTGCGCACCGTCCAGAACGCCGACATCGTCCTGACGGACGTGGTTGTCCCGGACCACTTCAAGCTGGCCAACGCCAACAGCTTCCGCGACGTCAACAAGGTACTCAAGGCCACCCGGCTTTCCGTTGCCTGGCAGGCCGTTGGGCTCCAGCTGGCCGCGTTCGATGTTGCCCGCCGCTATGCCGTGGAGCGGCACCAGTTCGGACGGCCGCTTGCCTCCTTCCAGCTCATCCAGGACCAGCTGGTCCGGATCCTGGGCAATACCGTTAGCTCCATGGGCATGATGGTCCGCCTCTCCCAGTTGGAGGACGCGGGCGCGGCCAAGGACGAACAGTCCGCCCTGGCCAAGGCCTTCGCCACCGGCCGCATGCGGGACAGCGTGGCCCTGGGTCGCGGCATCCTGGGTGGAAACGGGATCGTGACCGACTATGAGATGGCCAAGATCTTCGCCGATGCCGAGGCCATCTACTCCTATGAGGGCACCGCCGAGATCAACACCTTGGTAACCGGCCGGGCCATCACGGGCATCTCAGCCATCGTCTAAACAGGAAACGCCTCTGCTGCTTCCTCTTGCCGGCCTACGGCGGGCCGGGCAGGGGAAGCAGGATGGACGGGCGAAGGTCCAGGACAAATTGCAGGGGATTGACGTATTCCTCTCCTTCCCGCACTCCCCAGTGCAGGCACTGCGCCGCGGGGCAGTGGCCGGGGATGGCGGTCCCGATCACCTGGCCGGCCGCCACGGTGGACCCTGCGACCAGCGTGCTGTCCACCGGCTCGAAGCTGCTGCGCAGCCCGCCGCCGTGGTCGATGGTGATCACGCGGCGGTCCACCACCACGCCCACGAAGCTGACCGTTCCGGCCGCCGGTGACACAACCTGTGTTCCCGCCGCGAAGTCCAGGTCCACGCCGCGGTGCCCGGTGAGCCATGGCTTGGGCGGGGGATCGAAGCCCCGCAAGACCCGCGGGCGCGGTGCCAGCGGCCACTGCCAGGAAGGCCTGGCACCCACCCCGGCAGCCGTCGTCGTCCCTCCCGGCTGGGTGCCTGCGGATTGGGCCCGGGAAGGCTGCCCGTGAGCCGCGGTGTACTGGAAGGCCGGGCCGGGTGAGGCCACGGACGCCGGCAGCAGCAGGAGCGCTGCCAGGAGGACCGGTGGTTTCATGCCACCAGCCTGCCCGGCTGCCTGCGGGGCCGGCAGCCCCGGTTCCGGCTATGTGGACAACGCCTCCGGCGGGGCACTTTCCTGTCCAGCAGCCGGGAGCGCCTGTAGTACACTTGATGGAGCAGTTTGCTGCGCCCTCAACGCTTCCCGTCCAAGTGGCCCACCCTCGTGGTGCATCGCCCTGTCCGGATTGCGTCGGCACATCTCATTCAGGAGTGTGGGGGAGCGGCGGCTGACTACGCGCATCCAGCCCTCCGGCAGGCAACGCCCCGGCGTCGCCATTGGAGGACCGCACTTCCTGCGGTCAGGCTTTGTTCCTGATGGGAAGAACGGTGGATGCCAGGAGCACGGCCCAACCGGGCCACGCTAATCAACCGTCAACTATTGGCAGGGTAAGAAGCCTCCGGGTTTTCTCATGAATGACCTGCCGGAAAATAAGGAGCGCCGGAATGCCCGTCGTAACCATGCGCCAGCTGCTTGACAGCGGCGTCCACTTTGGACACCAGACCCGCCGTTGGAACCCGAAGATGAAGCGCTTCATCTTCACCGAGCGCAACGGCATCTACATCATCGACCTGCAGCAGTCGCTGTCCTACATCGACCGCGCCTACGAGTTCGTCAAGGCCACTGTTGCCCACGGCGGCACCGTGCTCTTCGTCGGCACCAAGAAGCAGGCCCAGGAAGCAATTGCCGAGCAGGCAACCCGCGTGGGCCAGCCCTACGTCAACCAGCGCTGGCTCGGCGGTATGCTGACCAACTTCCAGACGGTCGCCAAGCGTATCCAGCGCATGAAGGAACTCGAAGAGATCGACTTCGACGACGTCGCCGGTTCCGCTTACACCAAGAAGGAACTGCTGCTCCTCAAGCGCGAGCTCACCAAGCTGGAGTCCAACCTGGGCGGTATCCGCAACCTGACCAAGGCACCGTCCGTGCTGTGGGTTGTCGACACCAAGAAGGAACACCTCGCCGTTGACGAGGCCAAGAAGCTGAACATCCCGGTTGTGGCCATCCTGGACACCAACTGCGATCCCGACGAAGTTGATTTCCCGATCCCGGGCAACGACGACGCCATCCGCTCCGTGAACCTCCTGACCCGCGTTGTCGCCGACGCCGTTGCCGAGGGCCTGATCGCCCGCAACAACCGCGGCACGGGCGCCACCGAAGCTCCGGAAGAGCCGCTGGCCGAGTGGGAGCGCGAGCTCCTCGAAGGCAGCAAGGCAGAAGCCGCCGCCGCTCCGGCAGAAAACGCTGAAGCTCCGGCTGCCGCCGAAGCTCCCGCTGCCGAGGCTCCCGCTGCCGAGGCTCCCGCCGAAGACGCCAAGTAAGACATTTAAATCCGGATTCTCCGCGCTGTCCGCAGCCGGAGCTGCTGACAGGATGGCAACCCGCACCCGTGGGTTGCCGTCCTGTCGGTCCGTACACCACCACACATTTCTAGACAGAGGGGTTCACATGGCGAACTACACTGCCGCTGACATCAAGGCCCTGCGCGAGCGCACCGGCGCCGGCATGATGGACGTCAAGAAGGCTCTTGACGAGGCCAACGGTGACGCCGAGAAGGCCATCGAGATCATCCGCATCAAGGGCCTCAAGGGCGCTACCAAGCGTGAAGGCCGCTCCACCGCTGAGGGCCTCGTGGCCGCCAAGGTCAGCAACGGCGTCGGCGTCATGATCGAGGTCAACTGCGAGACCGACTTCGTTGCCAAGGCTGACAAGTTCATCCAGCTGGCCGACAAGGTCCTGGCCGTGGCCGTCGAGTCCGGCGCTGCCGACCTCGACACCCTGCTGGCAACCGACGTTGACGGCAAGCCGCTCTCCGAGGTGGTCGTCGAAGAGGGCGCCATCCTGGGCGAGAAGGTTGTTGTCCGCCGCATCTCCCGCATTGAAGGTGCAACGGTAGATGCTTACCTGCACAAGACCTCCAAGGACCTCCCGGCCCAGGTCGGCGTGCTGTTCGCAGTTGACGGTGAAGGCGAAGCCGCTGCCGCCGCCGCCCACGACGTCGCCGTCCACATTGCCGCCATGGCTCCGAACTACCTCACCCGCGAGGACGTTCCGGCCGAGCTCGTTGAGTCCGAGCGCCGCATCGCCGAAGAGACCGCCAAGGCCGAAGGCAAGCCCGAAGCCGCCCTCACCAAGATTGTGGAAGGCCGCGTGACGGGCTTCTACAAGGGTGAGGTCCTGGTTGACCAGGCATTCGCCAAGGACGCCAAGAAGTCCGTGGCACAGGTCCTCGAAGAGGCCGGTGTCAAGGGAACCGCGTTCACGCGCTTCCGCGTCGGCTCCTAGTCGAAACTGCAGGGGGTGGCCACTTCGGTGGCCGCCCCTTTTGCATGCGCGCAAACCACTGGAAGTCCAGTCCATCTGGGGCGCGGCCGGTTCCGGCTACCGGATCCGGCACGATACCCTTTTTTCAGAGTCACCAACGGGAAGGCACCATGGAAGCCGTCAACACTGTCACGCATTCAGAGAAGAGCCGGCGGCGCGTCCTCCTGAAGCTCTCCGGCGAGGTCTTCGGCGGCGGAAAACTGGGTGTCGACCCCGAAACCGTCCGCGACGTCGCCAAGCAGATCGCAGCCGCTGTCCCGCAGGTGGAGGTGGCCATTGTGGTGGGCGGCGGCAACTTCTTCCGCGGCGCGGAACTGTCCCAGAGCGGCATGGACCGCTCCCGGGCGGACTACATGGGCATGCTGGGCACGGTCATGAACTGCCTGGCCCTCCAGGACTTCCTGGAGCAGGCAGGCGTTGAAACCCGCGTGCAGAGCGCCATCACCATGGGCCAGGTGGCCGAGGCCTACATTCCGCGCCGTGCCATCCGGCACATGGAGAAGGGCCGTGTGGTCATCTTCGGCGCCGGCGCCGGCCTGCCATACTTCTCCACCGACACTGTTGCCGCGCAGCGGGCCCTGGAGGTCCACGCCGACGTGGTCCTCATGGCCAAGAGCGGGGTGGACGCCGTCTACACCGCGGACCCCAAGAAGGACCCCACTGCAGAGCGCCTGGAAAAGCTCAGCTACGACGATGCCCTGCGCCGCGACATCCGCGTCATGGACCAGACCGCCATGACCATGTGCAAGGACAACAACCTTTCCATGGTGGTCTTTGGCATGGAGGGTGAAGGCAATGTCACCCGCGCCATCCTTGGCGAGAAGCTGGGCACCCTGGTCACTGCCTAGCTGCGGCTAGGATGATTTCAGGACAGTTCCGTCCCCGCCCTTCCCGGCGGGGACGGAAAACAGCAACCAAGAACCACGTGAGTGCAGATAACCGGCGCCCCGGACCGCACCAGAACCGTCAGGAGAGACCGTGATCGAAGAAACCTTGCTCGAAGCCGAAGAAAAGATGGACAAGGCGGTTGAGGTAGCCAAGGAAGACTTCGCTTCCGTCCGCACCGGCCGCGCCAACCCCGGCCTGTACAACAAGGTCCTGGTGGACTACTACGGTTCCCCCACGCCGCTGCAGCAGCTGGCTTCCTTTGCCATCCCGGACGCCCGGACCATCCTGATCACCCCGTTCGACAAGTCCGCCATGCGCGACATCGAGCGTGCCCTGAGCGACTCCGAGGTCGGCGCCAATCCGTCCAATGACGGCAACGTCATCAGGATCACCATTCCCGAGCTGACCAAGGAACGCCGCAAGGAATACGTCAAGATCGTCAAGACCAAGGGCGAGGACGCCAAGATCTCCATCCGCAACATCCGCCGCAAGGCCAAGGAGACGCTGGACCGCCTGGTCAAGGACGGGGAAGCCGGGGAGGACGAAGGCAACCGCGCCGAAAAGGAACTGGACAGCCTCACCAAGGCCCACGTGGACGGCATCGACGAGCTGCTTAAGCGCAAGGAAGCAGAGCTGCTCGAAGTCTGATGGGCCAGGCAGATCAGGCCCCCACACCCAGGGCGCGCACACGGGGGAAGCAGCCCAGGAGCAACCCGACACCAAAGGCCGGGCGCAACCTGCCTGCCGCCGTCGTGGTGGGCCTGGCCATGCTCATCGCTGTCCTGGGCGGGCTGCTGTTCCTCCCGCTGGTTTTTGTCGCCATCGTCACCGCCTTCGCGGTGTTCGGTGTTTGGGAGATCTACCGGGCGCTGGAAGCCAACGGTACAAGGATGCCCATTGTTCCGGTCATGACCGGAACCCTGGCCATGCCGTTCGCGGCCTATTTTGGCGGGATTGAAAGCCAGCTCTTTGCCCTGCTGCTGAGCGCCGTGGCGGTCCTGCTCTGGCGGTCCATCGAAAGCGCCGCCGGATCGGCCAACAGCATCTTCGCGGGCGTCTTCACCCTGGGCTGGGTGCCGTTCTTTATCAGCTTCGCCGCCCTGCCTTTGCATGCCGCCGGCACAACGCCGCTGGGGCTGTGGCCCGGGGGCATGGCGCCCATCGGAGCGTGGGAGATCGCCGTCATGCTGCTGCTGGTGGTCTCCAACGACACCTTCGGCTACCTGGTGGGGGCGTCCATCGGAAAGCACCCCATGGCGCCGAAGATCAGCCCCAAGAAATCCTGGGAGGGGTTCGGAGGATCGGTGGCAGGCGCCATGCTGATCGGCATCCTCGCCGCCCTCTTCGTGTTGGACAAGCCGTGGTGGGTCGGAGTGGTGCTGGCCGTGGGAACGGTGGCTGCCTCTACCGCCGGCGACCTCGCCGAATCCATGGTCAAGCGTGAGCTGGGCGTCAAGGACATGAGCAGCATACTGCCCGGCCACGGAGGCGTGATGGACCGGCTGGATTCGATCGTGTTCGCCGCGCCCGTGGCCTTCATCCTGTATGGGCTTGTGGCCGGCGCTTAGGTCCCTCCAGCCCGGCGAGGCCCGGTATTGACACAAACAGGGGTCCGGGCGGGCGCACCAGGCCCGGCACCCTAAACTGGTGCGGAAGCACTACGGCTGAAGAGCATTGAAGGAATCGAAGTGGCATTGGACATTCATCGGCAGATCCCTGCGTCCTTTGAGCGCGTGGAGCGCAGCGAGTACGGCTACAACGCCAAGCAGGTGGACCAGTTTCTGCAGCGGGCACGGGTCTCCCTGGAGACGCCGGAAGCTGCCACGGACCCCGTCAAGAGCTCCGATGTGCGTGCGGTGTCCTTCGATCCGGTCAAGGGCGGCTACTCGGCTGCCGTTGTGGATGCAGCGCTGGACCGGCTCGAGGATGCCTTTGCCCGACGGGAGCGGGACGAATTGATCGCGGCGAGGGGCGAGGAAGCCTGGCTGCGCGAAATCGGAAACCTGTCCGGCATCCTCCGGGGACGCCTGCACCGGCCGGACGGTGACCGCTTCCGCCGGCCCAGCCAGAAGAAGGGGCGCAGCTACAACACGCACGACGTCGACCGGCTGTGCCATGAGCTCATCGCCTACCTTGAGCAGGACAAGCCGCTGAGCGTGGACAGTGTGCGGCGCGCAGTCTTCCGTCCTGCCGTGGGCCAGGAAGGATACGAGGAATCCCAGGTGGACGCCTTCCTGGACCGCGTTGTCGAACTGATGGCGGCCATCGACTGACGGGGCTTCCGCCGGTGCTGGCTATTCCCCGGCCGATGGCGTGGGGGACAAGGGCGTAAAACGGCGCCACACGTCGCGGTAGCTCCGGTACCCGCGGACCGCGGACGCTGCCAGGAACCCGGTTCCGCACACGGCGCCCGTCACCGCGGCCGGTGCCATACCGGCGCCGGCGAGTGTCACCAGCAGGCCAGCCAGGATGGCAATCAAGGCAGCGTTCGCCGTCGTTATGAAGATCATGCTGCTGCCCGCCACGTGGCTAAAGCTGCCGCGGTTGCCGAAAAAATAGTAGGTCTGCACTGAGCCGGTCTCGTCGTCGTGGTGGGCTGCCATCAGGTAGGGCGCCACGCCCGGGTCAAGGTCCACGTAGGCGGCCCGCAGCCTGTTCATGGCCGTAACGTACATGAGGTCCTCGTGGGCCACGTTGTTCACCCGGAGCTGGGTCAGTAGCCCGATCGCCGCGTCGATGAACAACACCACCACCGCCAGCAGGACGAACGCGTCCGAAAACCCGGTGGCCTGGCCCACCAGCGCCACGCTGACCACGCTGGCGGACGTGAAGGTGAGGAACATGCTGATGCGGGTCAGCACCTCCGCCTGCGCCGTGCTGCGTGATGCCAACAGGCCCCAGTGTTCCGTGGCGAGCAGCTGCGCCCGCACGGAGGCCGGGACCCCGCTGTCCTGGTGGAAGCGGTCCTGGTGGAAGCCGTGCTGGTGGGACGTGCCGCCGTCCTCGGTGGACATGGCGTTATTGTCCTCCCGATCACCGTTCGGTTGCCAGCGGCCGTTCCGGGGTGTGCAGTCGGGTCATGATCCTTGGCATGCTGGTCGGGATCCGGCCGGCGGTGGCCCGCGAGACGATGACCATCACGGCGAACGCGGCGGGCACGCTCCAGGCCGCGGGTTGTGCCAGCCAGGCCGGTGCCGGACCCGAACCGGGGAGGGCCCCGGCGATCATTGCCCCGCCGCACAGCACACCGCCGGTCACCATTCCGGCAATGGCGCCGGCGTCGGTCAGTCCGCGCCACCAAATGCCCAGCAGCAGGACCGGGCACACCGTGGAGGCGGTAAACGCGAACACCAGCCCGACGCTGCCGGCCAGTGCCAGGGAACCGGTCATGAAGGCGAAGCCAAGGGGGACGACGGCGGACACGACGGCCGCGAGCCGGAACCCCCGCACGCTGCCGCCCAGGACGTCCTGGCTGATGACGCCGGCCAGGGACACCACCAGGCCTGAGGTAGTGGACAGGAAGGCGGCAAACGCCCCTGCCACCACCAGGGCGGTCAGCATGTCGCCGGCCATCCCGCCGACGAGTTCGCCGGGCAGCCTCAGGACCATGGCATCCGGCTGTCCGGACCGGGCGAGGTCCGGGGCGAACATCCGGGCCACCAGGCCATAAGCGGTGGGGAAGAGGTAGAACACGGACAGCAGGCCCAGGACGATCAGCGTGGTGCGCCGTGCCGAGTGCCCGTCCGGGTTCGTGTAGAAACGCACCAGCACGTGCGGCAGGCCCAGGGTGCCGAACAGCAGCGCCACCAGCAGGGACACGTTCTGGTAGGGCCCGGCCGGTGCCAGGCCCGTCGGGTTGACGGCCGGCGGGGATTGCGGCTCGGCCCCGTGCCCGGCCAGCACGAAGATGATGAACAGGATGGGCACGGCCAGGGCTGTCAGCTTGAGCCAGTACTGGAACGCCTGGACAAAGGTGATGGAGCGCATCCCGCCGGCCACCACCGTCAGGCACACCACCACCACGACGGCCACGGACCCCACCCAGGACGGCAGGCCCGTGGCGATATGGATTGTCAGCGCGGCGCCGTGGAGCTGCGGCACGATGTACAACCACCCCACCATCACCACCACAAGGCTGGTGACGCGGCGGACCGTCCGGGAAGCGAGGCGGGACTCGGTGAAGTCCGGAATTGTATAGGCCCCAGACCGGCGGAGCGGGGCGGCGACGAAGAGCAGCAGCATCAGGTACCCGGCGGTATAGCCTACGGGGAACCAGAGCGCGTCGGTCCCCGACAGCAGGATGAGTCCGGCCACGCCCAGGAAGCTGGCGGCGGACAGGTACTCCCCGCCGATCGCCGATGCATTCCACCAGGGCCGAACGGTCCGCGAGGCAACGTAGAAGTCTCCCGTGGTGCGCGAGATCCGGAGCCCGTAGAACCCGATGATGGCGGTGGCGAGGGACACCACAGTGACGGCGGTGATGGCGACGCCGGCATTCACCCCTGCCTCACTGTTCCCCCGCCAGGTCCCGGTACCGTGCCTCGTTCCGGGCCGCCGTCCTGACGTACAGCCACGCGCTCAGCCCGATGACAGGGTAGATGCCGGCGCCCAGCAGCAACCAGCCAAAGGGGATCCCGGCGATGCGGGCGTCGGCGAGGCCGGGAACCACCACCAGGATCAGCGGGAACGCTGCAAGGATCAGCAGGAAGCCACCCGCCACCACCAGGGCCAGCCGCAGCTGGGACCGGATCAGCGAGCGGACGAACACCTGCCCAACGTCGGATTCCTGCGCCGCTTCGCGCGACTCCAGGGGCTTTGACGCGCCACGGGCCTGGGTGAGCGGTGACGCGTGCGGGGCCGTGACGCGGACCCGGGTCATGCGTGCGGCCTGATCCGGGTGGCCTCCAGCCTCTCCCGCACGATGGGCAGGTGCCTGCGGCTGATGGGCAGGCCTGCGCCGGCCACCGTGACGCGCGGTCCGTCGGCCGCCAGCTTCATGGAGGACACATGCTTCAGGGCCACCAGGTAGGAGCGGTGGGTGCGGATGAACCCGGCGTCTGCCCACTGCTGTTCCAGGTCGGCCAGCGGGACCCGGATGAGGTAGCTTGCGTCGGCGGTGTGCAGCCGCGCGTAGTCCCCCTGGGCCTGGACGTACGTGACGTCATCGCGGCGGATCATCCTGGTGGTTCCGCCCTGGTCCACTGTGATCATCTCAGGCGCCGCCCCGCCGTCGCGCAGTTCGCTGATCCGTCCCACGGAACGGGCCAGGCGCTCGGCGCGCACAGGCTTGAGCAGGTAGTCCACGGCGGCGAGTTCGAAGGCGGCCAGGGCGTGGTCCTCGTCGGCGGTGACAAAGACGACGGCGGGCGGGTTGCTGCTCCGGGCGATCGCGCCGGCAATGTCCAGGCCGGACACGGCGGGCATGTGGATATCCAGGAAGACGGCGTCGATGCTGGCTGAGGACAGGGCCGTGAGTGCTTCGGCGCCTGACGTGGCCCGCAGCACCTTTCCGATGCGTTCGTCCCTGCCCAGCAGGAAGGCCAGTTCCTCAACGGCGGGCAGCTCATCATCAACGACGAGGACGTTAATCATTCTCCTAGGGTACTTCCAGCGGGAGGCTGGCCTTACGCATCATGGCCGGGCTGGGACTTGGGCACCCGCATGGTGATCAGCGTTCCCTCGCCCGGCGCCGTCTCCACCACCAGCCCGTGGTCGTTGCCGTACACCTGCCGGAGGCGCGCATCCACGTTCCGCAGCCCAACGTGGTCCCCGTCGGTGTGGCCTGCCAGGACCGATCGGAGCTGCTCCGGATCCATTCCCACGCCGTCGTCCTCAATGGTGACCTCGGCGAAGGCACCCGCGTCCTCCGCCGTGATGCTGATATGCCCCGGACCTGCCTTGGCCTCCAGCCCGTGCCGGACGGCGTTTTCCACCAGCGGCTGGAGGCTGAGGAACGGGATGACGGTGCTGAGGACTTCGGGCGCCACGCGGAGGCTGACCTGGACCCGGTCGCCGAACCGGGCGCGCTCCAGGAGCAGGTAGCGGTCGATGCAGCGCAGTTCCTCGGCCAGCGTGGTGAAGTCGCCGTGCCGCCGGAACGAATAGCGGGTGAAATCGGCGAACTCCACTACGAGTTCCCTGGCCCGTTCCGGGTCCGTGTTGATGAAGGACGCGATGGCGTTGAGTGAGTTGTAGATGAAATGCGGGCTGATCTGGGCCCGCAGCGCCCGGACCTCCGCTTCCATGAGCAGCGTGCGTGAGGCGTCCAGTTCGGCCAATTCCACCTGGACGGCCACCCAGTCCGCCACTTCCCCTGTCGCCCTGACCAGGCCGGCCCCCGCGGAAGGAGCAAAGGCGGCAACCGCACCCACCACCCGGGTGCCCGCCCGCACAGGGGCGATGACGCCGGCAAGCCGGCCGCCGGTACCATCGCCTCCCGCGGGCAGTACAGCCGCCCGGCCCGAAGACAGGACCTCGGCGGCGAGGTCCATCAGGCGCGGCCTGATGTCCTCGCCGCCGCCGTCCCAGGCCAGGACGCCCGAGGTGTCGGTGATCGCCAGGGCATCGCAGGCAAGCAGGGCGCGGAGCTGGCGGCTGGCCTTTGCGGCTCCGGCCGGGTTCAGGCCCCGCCGCAGGTGCTGCCCTGCCTGGGAGGCCGCGTGGAGCGTGTGGTAGGTGGCGCATTCGGCATCAGTGCCCAGCTCACGGAAGGAACGGAGCACCTTCAGGCCCACGCCGACGACGACGGCAATGGCCATGGCGATCACAGCCACGGCCGCGGCGGTGAGGAGGGGGGAGTCCGGCATGCTGCCCAGCGTAGCGGCGGGTGCCGTTGGCCGCAGCATCGCGACCGTTGAGCGACGGTGGGGGCCGATGTGCTGGAACCAGCGGCACCCACGGCGGCAGAGTGATTGGTGTCACATCTGCGGTGCCCCTGTGTGATCAGGGACTGCCGCCCGGTGTGTTCCGGCAACTCAATGAGGAGGAACGATGGGTAACGATGCCCATACTCCGGACGCAGCGGCGTCCGTGGACTTTGAACAAGTCCAGTCGACCGGGCAGTTCCAGGAATTGCGCAAGCGTCACCGCAGCTTTGTCTTCCCCATGGCAGTGGCCTTCCTGCTGTGGTACTTCGCCTATGTCCTGCTTGCCGACTATGCGGTGGGATTCATGTCCACCAAGGTCTGGGGCAACATCAACATCGGCCTGATCCTGGGCCTGCTCCAGTTTGTCTCCACCTTCGCCATCACCGGCTGGTACGTGCACTACTCGAACAAGCGGCTGGACCCCATCGCTTCGGAGATCAGGCACGAGATCGAGGGGCATGAATTCGATAAGAACGGAAACCGAGTGGGCGGAGCCAACAAATGATCGCAATTCCCGCAGCGGTGGACGTCGCCGCCCTCAAGGACACCACCCTGCTGAACATGGGCATCTTCGGCCTGTTTGTGGCGGTCACCATGGTGATCGTGTTCCGCGCCAGCCGCAACAACAAGACCGCCGCCGACTACTATGCGGCAGGACGGTCGTTCACCGGCTCGCAGAACGGCACCGCCATCGCCGGCGACTACCTGTCCGCAGCATCCTTCCTGGGCATTACCGGGGCCATCGCCATCAACGGCTACGACGGGTTCATGTACTCCATCGGCTTCCTGGTGGCCTGGCTCGTGGCGCTGCTGCTGGTTGCTGAACTGCTGCGCAACACCGGCAAGTTCACCATGGCTGACGTGCTGTCCTTCCGGCTGAAGCAGCGCCCGGTCCGGATCGCCGCCGCCATTTCCACCCTCGCGGTCTGCTTCTTCTACCTGCTGGCCCAGATGGCCGGTGCAGGCAGCTTGATCTCCCTGCTGCTGGGCATCAGCGACTGGGGCGGCCAGGCCCTGGTGATCATCGTCGTCGGCGCCCTCATGATCATGTACGTCCTGATCGGCGGCATGAAGGGCACCACCTGGGTCCAGATCATCAAAGCCATGCTGCTGATCGCCGGTGCCGCCGTCATGACCCTGTGGGTCCTGGCCATCTACGGCTTCAACCTTTCCGCCCTGCTGGGCGGTGCCGTGGAGACCGCCAACAACCCTGCGGTCCTGAACCCGGGCCTCCAGTACGGCAAGACCGATACGTCCAAGCTGGACTTCATGTCCCTGGGCCTTGCCCTGGTGCTCGGCACGGCAGCCCTGCCGCACGTCCTGATGCGCTTCTACACCGTCCCCACAGCCAAAGAAGCACGCAAGTCCGTGGTCTGGTCCATCTGGCTGATCGGCCTGTTCTACCTCTTCACCCTGGTGCTTGGCTATGGAGCTGCGGCCCTTGTGGGCGCGGACACCATCAAGTCCGCACCCGGCGGCGTCAACGCCGCCGCCCCGCTGCTGGCCTTCCACCTGGGCGGCCCGCTGCTGCTCGGGTTCATCTCGGCGGTCGCGTTCGCCACCATCCTGGCTGTGGTGGCCGGCCTGACCATTACGGCGGCGGCATCCTTTGCCCATGACATTTACGCCAACGTCATTGCCAAGGGCAAGGCCGACGCCGCCACCGAAGTCCGGGTAGCCCGCCGCACCGTAGTGGTGATCGGCATCCTGGCCATCCTGGGCGGCATCTTCGCCAACGGCCAGAACGTAGCCTTCCTGGTGGCGCTCGCCTTCGCGGTTGCCGCTTCGGCGAACCTGCCCACCATCATCTACTCGCTGTTCTGGCGGAAGTTCACCACCCAGGGCGCCGTGTGGAGCATGTACGGAGGTTTGGCGGCGGCCATCCTGCTCATCGTGTTCTCGCCGGTGGTGTCCGGTGCCAAGACCTCGATGATCCCGGGTGCCAACTTCGCGCTCTTCCCGCTGAGCAACCCGGGCATCGTGTCGATTCCGCTGGCCTTCTTCCTGGGATGGCTGGGCACCACCCTGGACAAGAGGCGCGAAGATCCCGCCAAGCAGGCCGAAATGGAAGTCCGGTCGCTCACGGGAATCGGAGCCGAGAAGGCCGTGGACCACTAAGGCAGGGTTCCTGAAGAGGGCCCACTGCCAACCAGCGCCGGGATTTTTTCGGCGCAACGCGAAGAGCCTCCTGCCGCAGACTGCGGCATGGAGGCTCTTTCCGTGGGACAGGGTGCGGTCCAGCCGCGGGCGGCCCAGTGGTCGCTCAGTGCTGGTGGTGGCCACCCGGCGCCAGGTTCCCGTGCCCACCGTGCGGCACGGCGTACTGGCCCGCGGTCGAAGCGGCGAGTCCCGGCGTCGTAATGCCCGCCACCAGGACGGCACCGGCAAACGCTGCGAGCAACAGCCTGCCCGGCCGGTCTCCGGCCCTTTCCCCGGCTGCCTGCTGCCGCCCGCCGTCCAGCCGCTGGGTCCGCCGCAGCCACGCCAGCGAGGCGATGATCATCAGCGTCAGCAGCAACGCCGAAAGCTGCGTCAAGCCCAGCCCGGAAGTTACGAACGCAGGGAAGGCGATGGCGGCGAGGTGGGCCACGGCGGCGGCCGCCAGCGGGTACTGCACCCATCGGCCGCCCGCCGACCGGTCCCTGGCCAGGAACACCACGGCACCGGCCAGCAGGGCTGTGCCCCACAGCCCGGCCAGCACCGCGGCGATGATCCTCTCCGGCTGCGCCGAACCGGCTGCAAGGATGCTGGACGAGATGGCCAGGTTGACCGATCCCGCGCCGAATCCCGCGAACCCGGTGACCAGGCGGACCGAAGGGTGCGTCAGGGGCGCTGGCTGGATTGCTGGAACAGTTGGCCCCGCAGGAGCCATTCCGGGCCTTGTCATTCCGCGCTGTCCTGCTACGCGCGGGCAGCGGCCGGGGACTTGTCCAGGGACAGGCCCACGCCGAGCAGGAGTACCGCGCTGGCCAGGTGGAGGACGTTGTCGGCCCCGTTCAGCGCGATGATGTTCAGCGGCGAGTTCAGCAGGAACAGGCCAACAATGCCCACCAGGAGGTAGACGGCGCCCACAGTGGCGTTCACCGTGCGTGCGCTGGCCGTCCCGCGGAGCCCGGCCAAGAGCAGCGCGGCGCCGATGGCCAGGTGAATGACGTTGTGCAGCGGGTTGACTTCGAAGATGATGAGGTTCGCGCCCTCGGTGGCGGCGAAACCGACGCCGGAGGTGACTGCGAAGCCCAGGAGGCCCACCAGCAGGTAGACGGCTCCGAAAATGGTGGCGATGAGGCGGTTGGGTGAGTTGCGCATGGCCTGGATCCTTCCGATAGGACGGGTGTGGCCACCCGCCGGTCCGTGGTCCCTGGGCGGGACCCTCGGAAGCGATTCGGACCATGGCCGGAAGTGGATGGGTAAAAAGATCAGTACCCTTTCCACCTTCCCGTCGTCAGGCTGGCCCTAGGCGGCGGGACGCAGCTTGATGTTGGTCATCGTGAGCCGGTCGGTTCCCTGGAACTTGTAGGCCAGGTCCACCTTCTTGCCGGTGCAGCTGATCTGGCCCACCACCTCGGCCGACTTGACGCCGTTCTCGGTGGCCACCTTCAGGTTGTTGTAGGAGGGCTGGCAGGAGCTGTCCATTTCCAGGCTCTTCACCCCGGAGATGAATGCCTCCTTGGAAAGCTGCTCCTGAAGGGCGGGGTCGAGATATTCGTCGTACGCGCCGGAGGTGTCGCCGGCGATCACCTTCTTTGTGAAGTCGTCCGCGAGGCCCCTGGCCTGGTTGGTGGCGCTGCCCACGATGTTCACCAGGATGACGACGCCGATGGTCACCAGCAGCAGCACTCCGCCGATGCTGCCAAGGATGACCCACAGCTTCCGCCGGCTCCGCTGCCGGCTTCGCTGCGGGGGAGGCTCACCGGGCAGGCCGAACGGGGCCGGCTGCTCCGGCATCGGGGGAAACTGATGCGGTGTTACGCCCGGAGGGCCCTGCTGATACGTGCCCTGCCTGTACGGTCCTTGCTGGTACGGATCCTGGGGGCTGCCCGCGTCCTGGGGACTAGTCAAGTGGTGAGCCTTTCATCAAACTGGCGGCTTTCATCGAACAGGCGCTTCGGCGCCGGCGGGCGGACGGGCCGGTCCCGGCCCGCGTATGACTGAAACCAGCCTATAACCCGGCCCGCCGCCGTCGTGCTTTCAGCGCCGCCTCCAAATCCTGCCGCTATGCGCCCTCTGAGCCGCGGTCAAGCAGGGGCCGCACACGGAAGGGGATCAGCTCGCCCATAGCCAGGGCCGTGTCCGCCCGCTCCACGCCGTCGCAGGCCAGGATCTTTCCGTTGATGCGGAACAGGTCCTCGGCATCCCGGGCCACCACGCGCAGCAGCAGGTCCGCCGATCCCGTCAGCCCGTATCCCTCCAAAACCTCCGGAATGGCCGCGATCTCCTCCGCCAGCCTCCCAAGTTTCTGTTGCTGGACGTGCACCGAGATGAAGGCCATGAGCGGGTACCCCAGCGCCACCGGATTGATGCGCCGTTGAAAGGACAGGAAGGCGTGCTTCTTTTCCAACTGGGCCATGCGCGCCTGGACCGTGTTGCGGGACAGCCCCAGCTTCTGGGCGAGCGCCACCACCGTCCGGCGGGGGTCCTCCGCGAGCGCCGACAGCAGGCGGGTGTCAGTGCCATCCAAAGCTTGCATAATGCGCAACGCTAGCACGGTGCCAACAGGCCTGACAGGGCATTCTGCTCAAAAAATGCCCGAGTGGTTGTACCCCATGGGTGTTGTGAGTAGGGTCACAGTATCTGGGGCAATGACGCCCGGAAGGCCGGTGGCGGCAGGGCCAAAAGCCCGGAGGCCACGGGTCAACGACGTACGAAGGTTGCGGCAATCGTGTCTACAGACGAAACGGGCCCTGGCGGCGCACAGACCCCCGAAAGCGCAGGAAACCCGGGCAGCCCCGGGCAGGAATTTCTCCAACTGATCACCCCGGCAGGCGAGCGCATCAGCCACCCGGAGTTCGACTTCTGGGTCAGGGATATTACCGACGAGCAGTTGTGTTCCCTGTTCGAGGACATGACTGTCATCCGCCGGATCGACGTGGAGGCCACCGCGCTGCAGCGGCAGGGTGAGCTGGCCCTGTGGCCCCCGCTGCTCGGCCAGGAAGCGGCCCAGATCGGGTCCGGCCGGTCCCTGCGGGCCGACGATTTTGTGTTCTCCAGCTACCGTGAGAACGGAGTGGCATACTGCCGCGGCGTGGATCTGACCGACCTCCTCCGGGTATGGCGCGGCAATGCCTCCGGCGGATGGGACCCGTACAGCATCAACATGGCCACGCCGCAGATCATTATCGGTGCCCAGACCCTGCACGCCACCGGCTATGCCATGGGGATCCAGAATGACGGCGCCGATGCCGCAGCCATCACCTACTTCGGCGACGGTGCCACCAGCGAAGGCGACGTCAGCGAGGCCATGGTGTTTGCCGCCAGCTTCCAGGTCCCCGTGGTCTTCTTCTGCACCAACAACCACTGGGCCATCTCCGAGCCGGTACGACTGCAGTCCCATATCCAGCTCGCGGACCGGGCCACCGGTTTCGGCATCCCCAGCCTGCGGGTGGACGGCAACGATGTCCTGGCGGTCATGGCCGCTACCCGGCTGGCGCTGGACCGGGCCCGGCGCGGCGGCGGTCCCACCTTCATCGAAGCGGTCAGCTACCGCATGGGGCCGCACACTACGGCCGATGACCCAACCCGCTACCGGGACGCCAATGAACTTGAGGACTGGGCGGCCAAGGACCCCATCTCCAGGCTCGCCGGCCTCCTGGACCGGAAGGGCCTGCTCACCGCGGAACTGCAGCAGCAGGTCAAGGACAAGGCAGACGCCGTTGCGGCGGAGATGCGCCGGGGCTGCACCACCATGCCCGATCCCCAGCCCATGGACATCTTCAAGCACGTCTACAGCGCACCCAACTCCTGGCTGGAACGCCAGCAGGACCATTACGCACGTTATTTGGCGTCCTTCGGCGATCCCGCAGGAGCCGTTTCAGAGGAAGGTGCACGCTGATGACGCAGTTGACCTTTGCCCGTGCCATCAACGCCGGGCTGCGCAAGTCGCTGGAAAACGACTCAAAGGTGGTCCTCCTCGGCGAGGACATTGGCACCCTGGGCGGGGTGTTCCGCGTGACGGACGGCCTGCAAAAGGATTTCGGGACCCACCGCGTGGTGGACACGCCGCTGGCCGAGTCCGCCATCGTGGGCACCGCCGTCGGCCTGGCCTACCGGGGCTACCGGCCGGTGGTGGAAATCCAGTTTGACGGGTTCATCTACCCGGCGTTCGACCAGATCGTCAGCCAGGTGGCCAAGCTGCACTACCGCACCCGCGGGGCCGTCAAGATGCCCATCACCATCCGCGTCCCCTTTGGCGGCGGCATCGGCTCGCCCGAGCACCACTCGGAATCACCGGAAGCCTACTTCACCCACACCTCCGGATTGCGGGTGGTGACAGTGGCCAATCCGCAGGACGCCTACACCGTGATCCAGCAGGCCATCTCCTGTGACGATCCCGTCCTGTACTTCGAGCCAAAGCGCCGCTATCACGACAAAGGTGAGGTGGACGAGTCCGTGGACCCGGCCATGGCCCTGCCCATGGACAAGGCCAGGGTGCTGACCGACGGCGCGGACGTCACCCTGGTGGCCTACGGGCCGCTGGTCAAGACCGCTTTGGACGCCGCCTCCGCCGCAGCGGATGAAGGCATCTCGATTGAAGTCATCGACCTGCGCTCGCTGGCCCCCGTTGACTACGAACCCGTGGTGGCCTCGGTGCGGAAGACAGGGCGGCTGGTGGTCACCCACGAGGCCGGGCAGTCCGGCGGGCTCGGCGCGGAAGTGGCGGCGAGCATCACGGAGCGGTGCTTCTACCACCTGGAAGCAGCACCCGTCCGGGTGACCGGGTTCGACATCCCCTACCCCTACTCCAAGCTGGAAATGCACCACCTGCCGGGCCTGGACCGCATCCTGGACGGTGTGGATCGTGCCCTGGGCCGCCCCAACTCCCTGAGCGGGCTGGAAGGATGAGCGCCACCATGATCAAGGAATTCCGGCTCCCGGACCTGGGTGAGGGACTCACGGAGTCCGAAATCCTCAGCTGGAAAGTGGGCGTTGGCGATACCGTCACCCTGAACCAGGTCATCGCCGAGGTGGAGACGGCCAAGGCCGTAGTGGAGCTTCCGTCGCCCTTTGCCGGCGTCATCAAGGAACTTCACGAGCAGCCCGGTTCCGTCGTGGAGGTGGGCAAGCCCATCGTCTCCTTTGAGGTGGCGGACGACGACGGCGGGTCGCCTTCGGAGGGGAACGGCCGTTCGGCCGGGCTCGGGGAACAACCGGCGGAGACGCCCAAACGGGAACCGAACCTGGTGGGGTACGGTGCCGTCGTCGAAGGATCCGGACGCCCCACGCGCCGGGCGCGCAACTTCGCGCCGGTGGCTGGGCCGGCCAAAACAAAACAGGCTGAAAGCGCGGTGCCGGTGGTTGAGCCAGTCGAAACCACACCTGTCGAAACCAGGCCGGCCGAGCGACCGCGGTCCACTCCTCCCGTCCGCAAGCTGGCCAAGGACCTGGGGCTGGACCTCGCGCAGATCCGCGGTACCGGTCCCGGCGGGCTGATTACCCGGGAAGATGTGCAGGGATTTTCCGGGCACGCGGAAGAGGCCGCCACTCCCATGGCTGGGCGGGCGGCTGCAGCTGGAGCAGGCGCGGGGGAGCGGGAGACCCGGACTCCCATCAGAGGCGTCCGGAAACACACCGCGGCCGCAATGGTGCAAAGCGCCTTCACTGCGCCGCATGCCACCGAGTTCCTCACCGTGGACGTCACGCCGAGCCTTGAGCTGCTGGCCAAACTGAAGGAGAGCAGGGTATTCGCCGGCATCAAGCTCACACCCCTGACGCTCGCCGCCAAGGCGGTCCTCATTGCCCTTCGCCGGCAGCCGGCGCTGAATTCGCGCTGGGACGAGGAAAACCAGGAGATCGTCACGTTCCATTACGTGAACCTGGGCATCGCCGCGGCCACGCCCAGGGGGCTCACCGTGCCCAACATCAAGGACGCCGGCGCCCTGCAGCTCCCGGAGCTCGCCCAGGCCCTGGCGGAACTCGCCGAGACCGCCCGGGCGGGTAAGACCACCCCCGCGGACCTTTCCGGCGGCACCATCTCCATCACCAACATCGGTGTCTTCGGCATCGACGCCGGCACCCCCATCCTCAACCCGGGGGAGGCGGCGATCCTCGGCCTGGGCGCGGTCCGGACCATGCCGTGGGAATACCGGGGCGAGGTGGCGCTGCGCCAGGTGCTCACGCTGAGCCTGTCCTTCGACCACCGCCTGGTGGATGGGGAACAAGGCTCCCGTTTCCTGGCCGACGTCGGTGCCATCCTGGCCGAGCCGGGGATGGTCCTCACCATGGTGTAGCGGCCCATCACCACCGGCCCCAACCCGCATAAGCGGTGCTGCCAGGGCCCGGTTGTGCGGGCGGGGGCCGTTCGTGTGGTGCCCGGTGTTGGGCGGCTCAGGCCGAAGGCCCGCTGTCCACCATCAGGGCTGCCAGCGCCATCCGCTCCAGCAAGGGGCGGGCAACGCTGGCAGCCATCCGCCTGCCGTGGCTGCGGACGGAGTGCGGCGTGGAGTTGATCAGGCCAAAGGTGGCGTGGGCGCGCATTCGCAGTTCAGCGGCATCAATACCGGGGTGCACCTTTGCCAGGACGTCCACCCACACCTCTACATAGCTGCGCTGCAGCGCGCGCACGGCGGACTGGTCCTGCTCCGACAGATTGCTGAGGTCGCGGTCCTGCACCCGGATTACGTCCGGCTTGCCGAGCGCGAAGTCCACTTGGAACTCCACCAGCTGGCGCAGCGCCGCCAGGGGATCGGCGGCGTGCTCCACAACCTGGCGGCCGCCGTCGAGCAGTTCCCGGCTCACGGTGACCAGGAGGTCGGCCAGGACCGCCTGCTTGCCGGGAAAATGGCGGTAGACCGCAGGCCCGCTGACGCCCGCAGCTGCGCCGAGGTCCTCCAGGGACACCCGGTTGAAGCCGTTGGCTGCGAACAGCGAGGCCGCAGCTGTCAGCAACGCCTGCCGCCGGTTCTCCTTGGCCTTGCCGCGCTGCGTTGTGGGGACCTGCGTTGTGGGGACCTGTGTCGTGGGACCCTGCGGTGTGGGGACGTGCGTGGCAGGAACCGGCTGCACTGGATTGCTGGACACTTTTCCTCCTGGGGCCGACGCAGAGTCTAGCAAGGCGCCCGTGTGTTGGACATCACAGTTAATCGAGACTAACCTGAATTTCAGTTATTAGTCACTAACCGAGTTGGCGTGGAGCCGGCCCGGTGCACACAAGGACGGATCGTCAATGGAGACCCTGGCCACCCGGCTCGACCCGGCAAGCGAGTCCTTCCGCGCCAACCGGGAAGCGCAGCTGGCGCTCGCGGAGGACCTGCGGAAAAGGCTGGCGGATGCGGCGCTGGGAGGTCCCCAGAAGTCGCGGGACCGGCATGTGGCCCGGGGCAAGCTGCTGCCGCGGGACCGGATCGACCAGCTCCTGGATGACGGCAGCCCGTTCCTGGAAATCGCGCCCCTTGCCGCCAACGGCATGTACAACGGCGATGCCCCGGGCGCCGGAGTAATCGCCGGGATCGGCCTGGTGCACGGCAGGCAGGTGCTGGTCATCTCCAATGACGCCACCGTCAAGGGCGGCACCTATTACCCAATGACGGTCAAGAAGCACCTCCGCGCGCAGGAGATCGCCCTGGAAAACCGGCTGCCCTGCATCTACCTGGTGGATTCGGGCGGGGCGTTCCTGCCCAAGCAGGATGAGGTGTTCCCGGACAGGGACCACTTCGGCCGGATCTTCTACAACCAGGCACGCCTCTCCGGCGCCAAGATCCCGCAGCTCGCCGCCGTCATGGGGTCGTGCACGGCGGGCGGCGCGTACGTCCCCGCCATGAGCGACGAAACCGTTATTGTCCGGAACCAGGGCACCATCTTCCTGGGCGGACCGCCGCTGGTGAAGGCCGCCATTGGGGAAATCGTCACTGCGGAGGAACTGGGCGGGGGCGAGGTGCATTCCCGCGTCTCCGGTGTGACCGACCACTTGGCCGACAACGACGAACATGCCCTCCAGATCATCAGGGACGTCGTTGCCACCCTGCCTCCTCCCGCCGCGCCCGCCTGGCAGGTGGAACCCGGGGTCGAACCTGCCGTCGACCCGGAGGGGCTCTACGGCGCCGTGCCCACGGACGTCAACGCACCCTACGACGTCCATGAGGTGATCGCCCGGCTGGTGGACGGCAGCAGGTTCCACGAATTCAAGAAGGACTACGGCACCACCCTTGTCACCGGCTTCGCCCGCATCGACGGTCACCCCGTGGGCATCGTGGCCAACAACGGCGTGCTGTTCAGCGAGTCCTCGCTCAAGGGCGCGCATTTCATCGAGCTGTGCGACCAGCGCGGCATCCCGCTGCTGTTCCTGCAGAACATCTCCGGCTTCATGGTGGGCCGGGACGCCGAACAGGGCGGCATCGCCAAGAACGGGGCCAAGATGGTCACCGCCGTCGCCACGGCCCGCGTGCCCAAGCTGACCGTGGTGATCGGCGGCTCCTTTGGTGCCGGGAACTACTCCATGTGCGGCCGCGCCTATTCCCCGCGGTTCCTGTGGATGTGGCCCGCGGCCCGCATCTCGGTGATGGGCGGCAACCAGGCGGCCAGCGTGCTGGCCACCGTGAAGCGGGACCAGTATGAGGCGGCGGGGGAGGACTGGCCGGCGGACGACGAGGAAGCCTTCAAAGCCCCCATCCGCGAGCAGTACGAGGACCAGGGGAGCCCGTATTACTCCACTGCGCGGCTCTGGGATGACGCCGTCATCGACCCCGCCGATACCCGCACCGTCCTGGGCCTCGCCCTGGACGTCGTCTCCCGCACCCCCTTGCCGGAGACCTCCTTCGGCCTCTTCCGGATGTGAGCCAGCAATGACCATGCAGACCAACACCGCCACCCAAACCACCGGCGCCGGGACCGCAGCGGCCACCGCCACCAACAACGCCACGCCGCTTTTCAGCACGGTCCTGGTGGCCAACCGCGGCGAAATCGCCTGCCGCGTCATCCGCACCCTGCGACAGCTTGGGATCCGCTCGGTGGCCGTCTACAGCGATGCCGACGCCGGCGCCCGCCACGTGCGCGAAGCCGACACGGCGGTCCGGATCGGCCCTGCCGCGGCGGCCGAGAGCTACCTGAACGCCGGCGCGATCGTCGAAGCCTGCAGGCGGTCCGGTGCCGAGGCCGTCCACCCGGGCTACGGCTTCCTCAGCGAGAACGTGGACTTCGCCAGGGCCCTTGAAAAGGCCGGCATCACGTTCATCGGGCCGGGCGTGGAAGCCCTCAATGTCATGGGCGACAAGATCCGCGCCAAAAACCATGTGGCGGGTTACGGCGTGCCCGTGGTCCCCGGCGTTGCCAGGCCCGGTATGACGGACGGCGAACTGTCCGAGGCGGCCGCCGCCGTCGGCTATCCGCTCCTGATCAAGCCCTCCGCCGGTGGCGGCGGCAAAGGCATGCACGTGGTGGAAAAGCCGGCGGACCTGCCTGCAGCCCTGGCCACGGCGCGGCGCGTTGCCAGTGCGGCGTTTGGCGATGACACCCTGTTCCTGGAGCGCCTGGTGACCACCCCGCGGCACATCGAAGTGCAGGTGCTGGCTGACAACCACGGCAACGTCATCCACCTGGGCGAGCGCGAGTGCTCCCTGCAGCGACGGCACCAGAAAGTCATCGAGGAAGCCCCGTCCCCCCTGCTGGAGGGCCTGCCCAACGGTGCGGAAGTGCGGGCGCGGATTGGCGAAGCCGCATGCAACGCCGCCCGCAGCGTGAACTACACCGGGGCGGGAACAGTGGAATTCCTGGTGTCCGACGACGCGCCGGATGAGTTCTTCTTCATGGAGATGAACACCAGGCTGCAGGTGGAACACCCCGTCACCGAGATGGTCACCGGCATCGACCTCGTGGAATGGCAGGTGCGGATCGCCGCCGGGGCGGAACTGACGCTCCGGCAGGCCGATGTCGAACTGTCCGGCCATGCGGTGGAGGCGCGGGTCTACGCCGAGGTGCCGGAGAAGAACTTCCTGCCGTCCACCGGGACTGTGCTGCAGCTGGACGAGCTGCCGGGACCACAGCAGCGGCCCAGCGCTTCCGCACGGGGTGAAGTGGACCAGCCCGGCGGCCGGCTCCGCGTGGATTCCTCCCTGGTGGAAGGGCTGGAGCTTTCGGCACACTACGACCCCATGATCTCCAAGGTGATCGCCTGGGGAGCGGACCGCGGCGCAGCCCTCGCGTCCCTTGATACAGCCCTGGCCGGGTACACCGCTCTGGGCATCGAGACCAATGTCGAGTACCTTCTGCTCCTGCTCAACGATCCCGACGTCCGCGCCGGGCGCCTGGACACCGGCCTGATCGAGCGGAAGCTGCCCGCACTCGAATTCCGCCGCATCGAAGAGCCCGAACTTGTGGCCGCCGCGCTCTACGCGCTGTCCATGGAGGCGCAGGACCATCCGGCCCCTGCGTCCGGCCCGTGGCTGGACAGGAGCGGCTGGCGGCTTGGCGTACCGGCTCCGCGCCGGATCAGCCTCGGAACGCCCGACGGCGGCGTGACAACCGTGCTGGTCAGCGGCAGCCCCAGCGGGGGACAGACAGTCACGGTAACGGTCGACGGCGGCGCCCGGCGGCGTGCAGCCCTGGACTGGTCCAGCCGGCACGGCATCGACCTTGACCTTGACGGCGAGCACCGGAGTTACCGGCTGGCGCCCGTCGTCACGGGGCCGGTGGAACCGACGTGGAGTAATCCACTGCCCGGACGTCCCTCCCAGCTCTTCCTCGGCAACGCCGGCTGGTCCTGCCGGATTGACGTCCTGACCCGCGAGGCGCGGCTGGAGCGGGTGCTGGCAGCCGTCCAGCGGCAGGAAGGCGCCGCCGATCCGGAGGTGCGTTCGCCAATGCCCGGCACGGTGGTGGCTGTCCCGGTCGCCGACGGGGATGAAGTCCAGGCCGGGGAAGTCCTGGTGTCCGTGGAGGCCATGAAGATGGAGCATCACTTGGTGGCCCCGCTGGCAGGGACGGTCCATCTGTCCGCCCGCACCGGTGACCTGGTGAAGGCCGACCAGGTGCTGGCCACCGTCCACCCCCATCCCACGGGTACCGGACCCAGCTCCACGGACACAGAAACAGTTGCAGACGAAGACCAAGGCGAAGGAGCCTGACCATGAGCGGTTTTGAACTCACCGAGGAATACCAGGACCTCAGCGACACCGTGCGCGACTTCGCGGACAACGTGGTGGCCCCGGTTTCCGCAAAGCATGACGAAGAGCACAGCTTCCCCTACGAAGTGGTGAAGCAGATGGCGGAGATGGGCCTGTTCGGGCTGCCGTTCCCGGAGGAATACGGCGGCATGGGCGGGGACTACTTCGCCCTGGCGCTTGCGCTGGAACAGCTGGGCCGCGTGGACCAGTCAGTGGCCATCACCCTGGAGGCCGGGGTGTCCCTGGGCGCCATGCCCGTGTACCGCTTCGGCACGGAAGCACAGAAACAGGAGTGGCTGCCCATGCTTGCGTCCGGCCAGGCGCTCGCCGGGTTCGGGCTCACCGAGCCGGAGGCAGGGTCCGACGCCGGCGGCACCAAGACCCACGCGAGGCGCGAGGCCGTCGGAGACAAAACACACTGGGTGATCACCGGCAACAAGGAGTTCATCACCAACTCCGGAACCGACATCACCCGGCTGGTCACCGTCACGGCCGTCACCGGCCAGCAGGAACGCGAAGACGGCAGCATCAAAAAGGAAATCTCCACCATCCTGGTGCCAACGGACACCCCCGGCTTCAAGGCGGAGAAACCCTACAACAAGGTGGGCTGGAACGCCTCCGATACCCACCCGCTGACCCTGAAGGACGTCCGGGTGCCGGAAGAAAACCTGCTTGGCGAAGAGGGGCGCGGTTACGCCAACTTCCTGTCCATCCTGGACGAGGGCCGGATCGCCATCGCGGCATTGGCAACCGGCGCGGCCCAGGGCTGCGTGGACCTGTCGGTCCGGTATGCCCGCGAGCGCCGGGCTTTTGGCCACGAAATCGGCAAGTACCAGGCCATCTCCTTCAAGATCGCGCGCATGGAGGCACGGGCCCACACCGCCCGGCTGGCCTACTACGACGCGGCCGCCCGGATGCTGGCAGGCAAGCCGTTCAAGACCCAGGCGGCCATCGCTAAGATGGTCGCAGGCGAGGCAGCCATGGACAACGCGCGGGATGCCACCCAGGTATTCGGCGGCTATGGCTTCATCAACGAGTTCACTGTGGCACGCCACTACCGCGACTCCAAGATCCTTGAAGTGGGGGAGGGCACCACGGAGGTCCAGCTGATGCTGATCGCCCGCGAACTGGGACTTTAGCCCTGCGCCTGCACAGGGCACGCAAGCCGGCCTGAAAGGATCAAGGATGATTGACAAGGTTGTTGCCAGTGCTGATGAAGCCGTGGGGGACATCCCCGACGGCGCTTCCCTGGCCGTGGGCGGGTTCGGCCTCTGCGGGATCCCGGTGGCCCTGATCGATGCCCTGCACCGGGCCGGGACAACGGACCTGGAAACCGTCAGCAACAACTGCGGCGTCGATGACTGGGGACTGGGCATCCTGCTGCGGGACGGGCGTATCCGCCGCACCATCAGCTCCTACGTGGGCGAGAACAAGGAGTTCGCCCGCCAGTACCTGGCCGGCGAGCTCGAGGTGGTGCTCACCCCGCAGGGCACGCTGGCCGAGAAACTGCGTGCCGGCGGCGCGGGCATCCCGGCCTTCTACACGAAGGCGGGGGTAGGCACCCAGGTGTCCGACGGCGGCCTGCCGCAGAAGTACGACGCCAACGGCGGCATCGCGGTTGCCTCGGCCCCCAAGGAAGTGCGCCCGTTCGGCGGCGTCTACTACGTCCTGGAAGAGTCCCTCACCCCGGATTTCGGGCTGGTGCACGCGTGGAAGGGCGACCGCCACGGCAATTTGGTCTTCCACGCCACGGCCATGAATTTCAATCCGCTGTGTGCCATGGCCGGAAAGATCACCATCGCCGAGGTGGAGGAACTGGTGGAGCCTGGCGAACTGGACCCCGAACATATCCACACCCCCGGCATCTTCGTCCAGCGCGTGGTCCATGTCCCGAATGGTGAGAAACGGATCGAAAAGCGGACGGTCGCCCTCAGCAAGGCAGGAGCATGAGCATGGATCCCAACAGCCCCGAGGCTCCGCGCCCGGAAGCCGTACGCCCCGAGTACCGGCGTGCAGGGTCCCAGCGGCACGCCGGCCCTGGTGACTCCACGTCGCCGGCAGACACGAAAGGCTGGAACCGCAACGAACTGGCCGCGCGGGTCGCCAGGGAACTGCGCAACGGGCAGTACGTGAACCTGGGGATCGGCATGCCTACCCTGATACCCAACTACATCCCTGATGGGGTGGAAGTGGTGCTGCACTCCGAGAACGGAATCCTCGGCGTCGGACCCTATCCCGCTGAAGACGCCCTGGACCCGGACCTGATCAATGCCGGCAAGGAAACCGTGACCGTCAACAGGGGAGCGGCGTTCTTTGACTCGGCAACCTCCTTCGGCATGATCCGCGGCGGCCACGTGGACCTGGCCGTGCTGGGCGCCATGGAGGTGGCCGAGAACGGAGACCTGGCCAACTGGATGATCCCGGGAAAGATGGTCAAGGGCATGGGCGGGGCCATGGACCTGGTGTTCGGGGCCAAACGGGTGATCGTGATGATGGAGCACGTTGACCGCAACGGAAACCCCAAAATCGTCCGGCAATGCTCGCTGCCGCTGACAGGCAAGGGCTGCGTGGATCGGATCATCACGGACCTGGCCGTCATCGACGTCGTCAAGGATGGCGGCGCCTCCCGGCTGGTCCTGCGCGAACTGGCTCCCAACGTCTCCGTCGAAGACGTGGTGGCCGCCACTGGAACTGACCTGTTCGAGGAAGACAGGGAACTGACCGTATGACCGGCAACAGCCCCGCGGGCAGCAATGCGGAAAGCCCAACCACCGCAGCCGTTGACGGAGGCAGGCGGGTCGTCGAGCAGCGCGGGCTGTACTTCGACGAACTGGAGGAAGGCGTGGTGTATGCCCACCGGCCGGGGCGCACCGTGACCGAAGCCGACAACGTCCTGTTCACCACGCTCACCATGAACACGCAGGCCCTCCACCTGGACGCGGCCTGGAGCGCCGGGCAGCCCTTCGGCCAGCGGCTGATGAACTCCATGTTCACCCTTGCCACCATGGTGGGCCAGTCCGTCACGCAACTGACCCAGGGGACCATCATCGCCCAGCTGGGCCTCACCGACGTGTCCTTCCCGCACCCGCTCTATCACGGCGACACGCTCTACACGGAGACGGTCATCGCCGGCAGGCGGCTTTCGGCCTCGCGCCCCGGCCAGGGGATCGTGACCATGGAACACACTGGCCGCAACCAGGACGGAACCGTGGTGGCCCGGGCCACGCGCAGCTGCCTGATGTGGACGCGGGATGCTCACCAGGACGCACGGAACGTTCAAAACATCGGAGAATAGCCTTATGACTTTCGTGATGGGCCCCGCCCTGCTGTTCTGCCCCGCCGACCGGCCGGAGCGCTACCAAAAGGCCGCGGCCCGGGCGGACGCCGTGATCCTTGACCTTGAGGACGCAGTGGCGCCGGCGGACAAGCAGCGCGCCCGCGGCGCGATCCTGGCCCAATTGGGAACCACCGGGGTGGAGCCGGAACTGGAACCCAGCTGCACCATCGTCAGGGTCAACCCCGTGGGAACGGAGGACTTTGAAAAGGACCTGCACTGCCTTGCCCACACGCCGTACCGCACCGTGATGCTGGCCAAGGCCGAATCCGCCGAACAGCTCAAGGCCCTTGAGGGGTACCAGGTGATCGCACTGTGTGAAACGGCCCTTGGCGTGCTGAACGCCCCGGCCATCGCCGCCGCCCCCAACGTGGTGGGCATCATGTGGGGGGCCGAGGACTTGCTGGCCACGCTTGGCGGGACCTCCAGCAGGACGGACGACGGCGGCTACCGGGCTGTTGCGCTGCACGCCCGCTCGTCAGTGCTTGTGGCGGCCAGGGCGTTCGGCAAGGAAGCCGTGGATGCCGTCTATACCAACATTCCCGACCTTGATGGGCTTGCGGTGGAGGCAGCCGACGCGGTGGCGTCAGGGTTCAGTTCCAAGGCGTGCATCCACCCGAGCCAGGCCGCGGTGGTCCGCAAGGCCTACGCGCCTACCGATGACGAAGTGGCCGCGGCCCAGGCACTCCTGGCTGCGGCAGACTCAGCAGGGTCCGGAGTGTTCCGCTACGAGGGAAAAATGATCGACGGCCCCATCCTCAAGCATGCCCAGGAGATCATCCGGCGGGCTGCCCAGAAGGTTTAGCCCAGGACTGAAAATTTAGCCAGCACTGAAGGTCTGCCCGGGAAGGTCCAGCTACCGTTGCTGTCCCTGGGAACGGCGCAGGGACGTAGGCGGGATGGGTTCGTACAGGAGGGTCCGCACCCAGCGGTTCCCCGTCTCGCGGAACTCCTTCCGGCTGGCGAAACGGTAATGGAAGCTGCGCACGCGCACCCACCGGGGCGCCGCGCCGTCGAACGGGTCACGCCGCAGCAGCCGCAGCATCTGCCGGTCCGCCGCCAGCAGCTTCGCCAGGAACGCGTAAAACCATTCTTCGTGCACGCTGCGCAGCGGCAGGAACCACATCAGCCAGTCAAGGCGCAGGTGGTACGGGGCCCACTGCCGGGGGATCCTGCGGACATCGCCGGGCTTGCCCTTGAAGCCGTACTCACGCCAGTCGGAGCTGTCGCCGGGGTCCTCATCCAGCGTTCCCTCCACCACGATCTCGATGCGCTGCTTGGTCACGGTGCCGAACGCGCCGTAGGCGTTGACCAGCTGCCACCGGTTGAAGCTTGCATTCATCAGCTGCCGGCGGGAGAAGAGGTTCCGCAGCGGCCAGTAGCTCAGGACCAGCAGCAGGAGGGAGGCGGCCAGTGTGATGGCCAGCCACCAGGGCGGGGTCTCCCGCTGCATTCCGGTGGCCGCCTCCCAGTCCGCCGGGATGGCCGGTATCACTGCGTGCGCCACGGGGTCGCTTACCGCGGCGAACGCGAGCACGATCGCCATCCAGTTCAGCCAGGCGAAGTTGCCACTGGCCACCAGCCACAGCTGGGTGACCACCACGACGGCGGCCGCCACACTGGCCACGGGCTGGGGCGCAAAGAGCAGGAACGGCACCACCAGCTGGGCGAAGTGGTTGCCAACCACCTCGACGCGGTGCAGCGGCTTGGGTAACAGGTGCGCCTGCCTGCTGAGCGGCCCGGGCATGGGCTGGGTTTCATGGTGGTAGTACAGCGCCGTCAGGTCACGCCACTCCCGGCCGCCGCGGATCTTGATCATTCCCGCACCGAACTCCAGCCGGAACACCAGCCACACGATGAGGATCAGGATGGTCCTCGGCGGCTCGGTCTGGTTGGAACCGAGGAAGGCCACGGTGAAGCCCGCCTCCAGGAGCAGCATCTCCCAGCCGAATCCGTAAAACGTCTGGCCCACGTTCACGATGGACATGTACAGCAGCCACAGGGCCAGAAAGGCGATCAGCGGGACCCAGGGCGGCCCCATCTGCGGAATTCCGGCCACGAGCAGCGCCGACACCACCAGGCCGGCGGCGCAGACACCACGCAGCAGGCCGTCCGAGTACCGCCAGCGGAACAGTGTGAACCGGCGCATCCGGGTAAACGCCGCCAGGAACTCCGGCACCGGCAGCAGCCCGCGCTCGCCAAGCAGGGCGGGAAACTGGTTCAGCGTGGACAGGAACGCTACGAAGTACAGTGCCGCCACACCCCGTTGCAGCACCTGCCGGGCGAATTCGTACTCCGGCGCATCAAACCACGAGAGCCAGTCCACGCAGTCCACGTTACGCCCGGCAACCCCGGGGTCAAGGCGCAGCAGCAGGTCAGCGGCGCGGGCCGGGGCGCGGGCGGGCCCGAAGGGTGCGGGATACTTAACCAATGCAGCCACGCAGAATCGTCCTCCTCGGATCCACCGGTTCCATCGGCACCCAGGCGATTGACGTCGTCGACGGCGCCCCCCACCTGTTCGAGGTGGTGGCACTGAGCGCCGGGGGCGGCAACCTGGAACTCCTGGCCCGGCAGGCCGTCCACACCGGTGCCGCAGCCGTGGGAATTGCCGGGGGAGACCCGGCCCGGCTGGAAGCACTTATCCGTGAAGCTGCCGCTGCGGCAGGCCGTCCCGGCTACCGGCCCCAGATCGTGGCCGGTCCGGACGCCTCCGCGCAGGTCGCGGCAGTCCAGGCTGACGTGGTGCTTAACGGCATCACCGGTTCCATCGGCCTGGCCCCCACGCTCGCGGCCCTCAAGTCCGGCGCCACCCTGGCCCTGGCCAACAAGGAGTCGCTGATCGTGGGCGGCAGCCTGGTCAAAGCCGCGGCCGCGGAAGGCCAGATTGTTCCGGTGGACTCGGAACACTCCGCCATTGCCCAGTGCCTGCGCTCCGGCACTGCCGACGAGGTGGACAAACTGATCCTGACCGCTTCCGGCGGCCCATTCCGCGGCAGGAACCGGGAGGAACTCCACAGTGTGACGCCCCAGCAGGCCCTGGCCCACCCCACCTGGGACATGGGCGTCATGGTCACCACCAATTCGGCCACGCTGGTGAACAAGGGCCTGGAAGTCATCGAGGCGCACCTGCTGTTCGATATCCCGCTGGACCGGATCGACGTGGTGGTCCATCCTCAGTCCGTGGTGCACTCCATGGTGCAGTTCATTGACGGCTCCACCATCGCCCAGGCCTCCCCGCCGGACATGCGGCTGCCCATCGCGCTGGGACTTGGTTGGCCGTCCCGCGTACCCAAGGCCGCCAGCGCGTGCGACTGGACCCAGGCCGCCACCTGGACCTTTGAACCGCTGGACACTGAAGCTTTCCCCGCCGTCGGCCTTGCCAAGGAAGCGGCCAAGCAGGGCAGCACGTTCCCCGCCGTGTTCAATGCGGCCAACGAGGAAGCCGTCACCGCATTCCATGCCGGCAGGATCCGCTTTACCGACATCGTGGACACCATCGAGGCCGTGCTCAGCGAACACTCAGGCTCTTCCGGGCTGACGGTGGAGTCAGTGCTGGATGCTGAAAGCTGGGCACGTGCCCGGGCCCACGAACGTTTAGCAGTCAGCAGTCTCTAGGAAGCAGCAGCACCTCCATGACCCCTGTTTTACTTTTCATCCTCGGCGTCGTCTTCGTGGCGGTGGGCATCGCCGTGTCCATTGCGCTCCACGAAGTGGGGCACCTGGTCCCCGCCAAGCTTTTCAAGGTGCGCGTCACCAAGTACATGATCGGCTTCGGACCCACGCTGTGGTCGCGCCGAAAAGGCGAAACCGAATACGGCGTCAAGGCAGTCCCGCTGGGTGGCTACGTCTCCATGATCGGCATGTACCCGCCCAACAAGGAGGACGGCTCGGTCCGGCCATCCAGCACCGGCATGTTCCAGACACTTGCCACCGAGGCCCGCTCGCAGGCCCACGAGGAAGTTGGGCCCGGTGACGAAAACCGCGTTTTCTACCGGTTGCCGGTCTGGAAAAAAATCATCGTGATGCTGGGCGGCCCCGCCATGAACATGATCCTTGGGCTGCTGTTCACGGCTGTGCTGCTCATGGGCTTCGGTGTTGCCACAGCCACCACCACCATCTCGGACGTGTCCAAATGCCAGGTGGCGGCCGGGCAAACCGTTGACCCGAATTCCGCTGACTGCCAGCTCACGCCGGCCGCGGCTGCCGGGCTCAAGCCCAATGACACCGTCACTTCCTTCGATGGCAAGGCCGTGACCAGCTGGGACCAGCTGACGGAATGGATCCGCGCTTCCGCGGGCAGGGAAGTGGCCATTACCGTGCAGCGGGATGGCAACCCAGTGTCCACCACCGTGACGCCGGTCCTTTCGGCCCGGCCGGTGATGGGAAGCGACGGGCGGCAGGCCACCGACGCCGCCGGCAACCTCCAGTACGAGGACGTCGGTTTCCTTGGCATCGGTGCGCAAACGGCGCTGGTGCCCCAGCCGGCGTCGTCCGTCCTGCCCATGGCGGGGGAGAACATCCGCCAGGTGGCCGGCGTGGTCTTGAACCTTCCGGCCCGAGTGGTGGGCGTGGCCAAAGCCGCCTTCAGCGAGGAGCCCCGCGATCCGAACGGACCCATCAGCGTTGTGGGCGTAGGCAGGGTTGCAGGTGAAGTAGCCGCCATGGAAGCGGCGCCGCTGCAATCCCGGGTGGCAACCCTCGTTGGCCTGCTGGCAGGCCTGAACTTCGCACTGGCGGTGTTCAACCTGGTCCCGCTCCTGCCGCTCGACGGCGGCCACGTTGCCGGGGCGCTCTATGAGGGCGTGCGGCGCAAGGTGGCAAAGCTGCGCGGCCGGCCGGACCCGGGAGCGTTCGACATCGCCAAGCTGCTGCCGGTTACCTACGTTGTGGCGGCGCTGCTCATGGGTATGAGCGTCCTGCTTATCTACGCGGACATCGTCAAGCCGGTCAATCTCTTCGGTTAGGCCGCAGCCTCTGTGGAGCCGCACGGGCGGGCCGCGTTGGCACTGCACGCTCCTTCTCGCAGCCGATATCGACTGATTCCCAAATATCAGTCAAATGTGATTGATTCACTGGCATCAGCCATCTATGGTTGAGAAATGTTCGTCATGACCATCGACCAGCGGGGAAGTACCGGCGGCCAGGACCTCGTCCCGGACCTTCTCGCCCGGATTGCCGCGCTGCAACCGTCCGGAACGGAGCAGCCGGTCTTCGAACGTACCGTGGGTGATGAAGTCCAGGGGGTAGTGCCCGACCCTTCCGTCGTCGTGGAGATTGCCCTCCATGCACTCCGCTTCGGTCGCTGGTACGTGGGGATCGGCGTCGGAACCGTCTCCCTGGCTCCAGGCGCCAGCCCCCGCGAAGGAACCGGGACTGCGTTTGTCGCCGCCCGCAAGGCAGTTGAGCTGGCCAAGGCCGCCGGGCCGCAGGTGCCGTTGTCGGTGGTGCCGGGCATCATGGCGAAGACCGGCGGTGTCCCCGCCGGGGAGGGGAGCCAGGCATGCGCAAATGCGGAGGCGGTGCTCCGGCTGCTCGGCCGGCTTGTCCAGGACCGCACGGAGGCCCAGTGGCGGGTAGTGGATGCCCTGCGCCGCCTGGATGAAGGCCGCCTGGATGGAAGCCGCCTGGGTGCGCGCAGCCCGGGACCGGGCCGCCACGGAAGCCAGAAGCAGGTGGCGCTTGAACTCGGCATCTCGGAACAATCGGTGAGCCGTACCGTGCTTCGGTCCGGGTGGCAGGAAGAATGGGCAGCCAGGCCAGCTGCGGCGATGCTTCTGGGTTTTGCGGACTCGCAGATTAACGGCCCCCTCAAAGACGACCGTGATGCAGACGACCCCAACGAAGGAGACAGGTGACCGCACTTTGGGTGGCAGTGGCCCTGGTAGTCGCCGGCTTCGCCGGCTGGCCGGTGACGGCGTTGGTGTTCAAGCTCGCGCGGACCATCGACGACCGCGCGGACGCTGCGAAGGCGGCGGATGCAGCCCGCAAGGCCGAACAGGATCCCGCGGGCGACGTTACCGTGGACGACACCCCTGCCGACGCCCCGGGGGCTGCCCTTGGAACAGCAGGCGGCGCAGCCGGCCAGGCTGTGGACGATGAGCTGACCGCCCCGCCTGTCCAGCCGCCGTCGGACGCGCCTGCCGGGCCGGCGCCCCCTACCCAGCGCATCCTGCGCGGGGGCGCCATCATTGGCGTACTGGAGCGGCTGGGCGTCTGCCTCGCCATCCTGACCGGGCAGCCCGTGGCCATCGCCTACATCGTTGCCATCAAGGGCCTGGGCAGGTTCGCCGAGCTGAAGGAAACGCCGGTGGCAGCCGAGCGCTTCATCATCGGGACGCTCACATCGATGCTCTGGGCGGCCGGAACCGCTGCCGCCGTCAAAGTCCTCTTCCTGCACTAGTCCTATTCCTGCACTAACACCATGGCCGGCCCCGGACGGTCTTTGCGCGCCGGGTCGCTTCGCCCTGCCGGCCGGACGCGTACGGTACCAAGCCAGCCATGGCGATAGGGTAGCGGTATGACAGTTTTTGCCGTTGAGTACGTTTATGCCGCCAGCTCCACTGAAACCCGCAACGAGGTCCGGCCCGCGCACCGGGAATGGACCGCGAACCTGGCACAGGACGGCGTCATCGTAGCCAGCGGCCCGTACGGTGACGGTGCCGGTGCCCTGCTGATCTTCAAGGCCTTGGATGAAGCCGCCCTCAACTCGATCCTCAAGCAGGACCCGTTCGCCGGAGCCGGTGTGATCGCCGGAACGCGCATCACGGAATGGTCACCGGTAACCGGCATGCTGGCCGGGATTACCGCGTAGCCGCCTTTTTACCCTTTCAACTCAAGGAGTCCACGTGACCTCGGTCAGCCTGGGAATGCCGTCAGCACCACCGCCCGTCCTCGCGCCCCGCCGCAAGACGCGCCAGATTAAAGTCGGCTCGGTAGGCGTAGGGTCTGACTACCCCATCAGCGTGCAGTCCATGACCACCACGCCCACCACGGACATCAACGCCACCCTGCAGCAGATCGCTGAACTGACTGCGTCCGGCTGCGACATCGTCCGCGTCGCCTGCCCGTCCGCCGATGACGCCGAAGCGCTGCCCATCATCGCCCGGAAGTCCCAGATCCCCGTCATCGCGGACATCCACTTCCAGCCCAAGTACGTCTTCGCAGCCATTGAAGCCGGCTGCGCTGCGGTGCGCGTGAACCCGGGAAACATCCGTAAGTTCGACGACCAGGTCAAGGAGATCGCCGCCGCGGCGAAGGACCACGGTACCTCCATCCGCATCGGCGTGAACGCAGGCTCCCTGGAACCGGGCATCCTGAAGAAGTACGGCAAGGCCACTCCGGAGGCACTGGTCGAATCGGCGGTCTGGGAAGCCTCACTGTTCGAGGAGCACGGTTTCCACGACTTCAAGATTTCCGTCAAGCACAACGACCCCGTGGTGATGGTGGCCGCCTACGAGATGCTCGCGGAAAAGGGTGACTGGCCCCTGCATTTGGGCGTCACCGAAGCCGGCCCCGCCTTCCAGGGGACCATCAAGTCCGCCACGGCGTTCGGCGCGCTCCTGTCGCGGGGTATCGGTGACACCATCCGCGTGTCCCTGTCCGCGCCGCCGGTGGAGGAGATCAAGGTCGGCAACCAGATCCTCCAATCGCTGAACCTGCGGCCCCGCAAGCTGGAAATCGTATCGTGCCCGTCATGTGGCCGCGCCCAGGTGGACGTGTACACTCTGGCAGAACAGGTCACCGCCGGCCTCGAGGGAATGGAAATTCCGCTGCGCGTGGCGGTCATGGGCTGCGTCGTGAACGGCCCCGGCGAGGCGCGTGAAGCGGACCTTGGTGTTGCATCAGGCAACGGCAAGGGCCAGATCTTCGTTAAGGGCGAGGTCATCAAGACTGTTCCCGAGAGCGCAATTGTTGAGACACTGATCGAAGAGGCTATGCGTATCGCGGAAGAGATGGGGGAGGCCGATGGCGAAGATGCTGTCAAGGGTAGCCCCGTGGTTAGCGTCTCGTAGGGACGCTCCCGACCCGGCAGGGCTTTCTGTCCGTACGCTCGACGGCCAGGACACCCCCGCACTGACGGCGCTGGCCCAGCAGGACCCGGTGGCCAATGTGTTCATCCTGGCCCATCTGCGCGGCACCGGGACGGCGGCACCCACCAGCGGCGGGGCCGGCGTCATCGGCGTTTTCGACGGCGGCATCCTGACGGGCGCATGCTGGGCCGGGGCCAATTTGGTTCCGGTCCAGCTCGATCCCGCACTGGCCCCCCTGCTAGCGGAGGCAGCCAACAGTTCCGGGCGCAGGTACGCCTCGGCTTTCGGTCCGGCCGAGGCCGTGCTGGCACTTAATGCCGAACTCACGGAACTGGGGCACCAGGCCCACGAGGTCCGGGCCGACCAGCCCCTGATGGTCATCGACGGAGCACCCCGGGTACGGCCCCACCCGGGCCTGGTGCACGGGGACCTGGCGGACTTCGACCGCATCCTTCCCGCATGCGCCGCCATGTTCGAGGAAGAAGTAGGCTACTCGCCCTATTTGGGCGGCAGGGAGTTCTACAGCCGGCGGGTGGAAGGCCTCATCAGGCAGGGGCACTCCCTGGTCCACCTCAACGAAGCCCGCGAGGTGGTGTTCAAAGCCGAGTTGGGTGCAGTCACGGACGACGTCACCCAAGTCCAAGGGGTATGGATGAATCCGGCTTTCCGCGGCCAGGGGCTCAGTGCGGCGTACATGGCGGCAGTGGTGGAAAAAGCCCAGCAGATTGCCCCGATGACGAGCCTCTACGTCAACGGCTTCAACACCAGGGCCAGGTCCACCTATGAGCGTGTGGGCTTCCGCCAGGTGGGGACCTTCGCTACAGTCCTGTTCTAGCCGGTAACTGCCGGTTCCGTGCTGGATATTGGGGGAAAAATTGAAGACGTCCGTGCTTGGAACTTTCGGGGCCTGCGCCCTTCTTGCCGTTGGTGTTTCTGCGTGCGGCGGGACGTCCGCGCCACAGGCAGCGGAATCCACACCTGCCGCGCCTGCGGCCTCCACGCAAAGTACGCCCACCCCAACGGCAACTCCGACGCCAACCGCCAAGGCCTACACCAGCGAGGAACTCGCTGCCATCGTCGGCCAGGTCCGGGACGCGGCAGACCGCAGGCTGTCAGTCCTGCCCAGCGCCGACATCAAAACCACGCTCGAACAAACCAAGGCAATGATTGCGTCCATTGACGTCAAGCCCGCAGAGTGCAAGGAACTGGCCGCCGCAAGCGCCGTACCTTCCGTCGACGGAGCAACCATGGCGATGGGCATGAGCACGGACGCCGGCACCGGGGCCGCCACAGCCCTGTCCCTGATTGCCGGCCTGGACCAAAGCTTCCTTGCCAAGGTCAAGGACCAGCCGGACCAGCTGGCGAAGTGCTCCTCCATGACCATGACCGCGTCGGGCATGGAGATAGCCGTAACCGTGACTCCGGTGCAGGGAGCCGGCAGCCTCCCCGGTACCGTTGCCTACCGCACTGACAGCGCCCTTCCCGATGGACGCAAGCAGTCAACCGTTACGGCCCAGGTGGTCAAGCAGGGCGTGGTGCTCACCTCGGTTGCGTCCGGAGGCGAGAGCGAGGCCGACGCCGTCCGCCGGGCTGGTGCCCTCCTTGACTCCGCTGCTGCGCTGGTCAAGTAAGACAACCGCCTGTCACGTAACAACGCGTCGTCAAGGCACAACAGCGGAAGTAACGCCGCGCGACAGGTAAAGGGCACGCGGATTCCGAAAATAAAAACACTTGTCAAACGTGCGCACGATCACATAAGTTCTTTCTAGCTGCGCTGGAAGTGGGGTGGGCGGTCTCACCAGTCCTCACCAGTACTTAGGCGATAACGGCGTTGGGCCACGCCCGGATGCGATGACCAGCCTCATTGGGGGGGCCAGGGGCTTTGTATTCCCGGGCGTGGCCCTACTGTGTCCGGCCATTGCCGGGCAAGCCGGCCCGGCTGCGTTCCCTGGCCCGTAATTGCCGCATGTTCCGTGCCGGTAGATTAGTATCCAGACGAATTGTCCGGCCCTGCTGACCCAGCACTTCCCCAGAAACGGATACCACCCGTGGTCCTACGACTGTCCCAGCTTTTCCTGCGCACGCTGCGCGAAGACCCCGTCGATGCCGAGGTTGCCAGCCACAAACTCCTGGTCCGCGCCGGCTACATCCGCCGCGCTGCCCCCGGCATCTACACCTGGCTTCCGCTGGGACTGAGCGTCCTGCGCAAGGTCGAGGAAATCATCCGCGAGGAGATGGCAGCCATTGGCGCCCAGGAAGTCCACTTCCCGGCCCTGCTGCCACGCGAGCCGTACGAGGCCACGAACCGCTGGACCGAATACGGCGAGGGCCTGTTCCGCCTCCAGGACCGCAAGGGAGCTGATTACCTGCTGGCCCCCACGCATGAGGAGATGTTCACGCTCCTGGTCAAGGACCTGTACTCGTCCTACAAGGACCTGCCGCTGAGCCTGTACCAAATCCAGAATAAGTACCGCGACGAGGCCCGTCCCCGGGCCGGGCTCCTCCGCGGCCGCGAGTTCATCATGAAGGATTCCTACTCCTTTGACGTGGACGACGCCGGTCTGGATGCCAGCTACGCCGCCCACCGCGCCGCCTACTTGAAGATCTTTGAACGCCTGGGCCTTGAAGTAGTGCCCGTGGCAGCCACCGCCGGCGCCATGGGAGGTTCCAAGAGCGAGGAATTCCTCTTCCCCACGGAGATCGGCGAGGACACCTTTGTCCGCTCGGCCGGCGGCTACGCCGCCAACGTCGAGGCCGTCACCACGGTGGTCCCCGAGGAAATCGACTTCACCAACGCCCCGGCGGCAGAGGTCCTGGATACCCCGGACACCCCCACCATCGAGACCCTGGTTGCCGCTTCCAACCAGATCGCCCCTCGGGCAGAATCCGACGGCGGCGCCTGGACTGCAGCGGACACGCTCAAGAACGTGGTCCTCGCCGTCACGCTGCCCACCGGTGAGCGGCAGCTGGTGGTCATCGGCCTCCCCGGCGACCGCGCAGTGGACCTCAAAAGGGTGGAGGCAAACATCGGCGCCTTCCTGCCGATCGGTGGAGAGATCGGCCTGGAGCAGGCAGGCGAGGAAGACCTCAAGAAGCAGCCGCTGATCGTCAAGGGCTACCTTGGCCCCGGCCTGTCCCTCGACCAGCCGCTCCTGGGCGCCGACAGTGCCACCAAGCTGCTGTACCTGGTGGACCCCCGGGTGGTCAGCGGAACTGCCTGGATTACTGGCGCCAACGAGGCCGGCAAGCACGTCTTCGGCCTGGTGGCCGGACGCGACTTCCGCTGGGACGGCGTCATCGAGTGCACCGAAGTCCGCGCCGGCGACCCCTCCCCGGACGGCTCGGGCCCGCTGGAGACCGCCCGCGGCATCGAAATGGGCCACATCTTCCAGCTCGGCCGCAAATACGCCGAAGCACTGGACCTCAAAGTCCTGGACCAGAACGGCAAGCAGGTGGTGGTCACCATGGGTTCCTACGGCGTCGGGGTCACCCGGGCCGTGGCGGCATTGGCAGAGGCCAACCACGATGACCGTGGCCTGGTCTGGCCCCGCACGGTAGCGCCCGCCGATGTACATGTGGTTGCAGTAGGCCGCGGTGACGAGATCTTCCAGACGGCGGAAAAGCTGTCGGCGGAACTCGAGGAAGCCGGACTGTCGGTCATCTATGACGACCGGCCCAAGGTCTCGCCGGGCGTGAAGTTCGGCGACGCCGAGCTGGTGGGCGTCCCCACCATCCTGGCAGTGGGCCGCGGCCTGGTGGACGGCGTGGTGGAGATCAAGGACCGCCGCAGCGGTGCCGCCGAGAACGTGGCGGTAGATAAGGCCGTCGACTACGTGGTCAACGCCGTCCGCAACCAGTGACCTCCGGCTTCGAGTCGATCCAGCTCACCACCATCATCCTGATCGTGGTGGCTGGATTCGCAGCCGGGTGGATTGATGCGGTGGTGGGCGGCGGAGGCCTCATCCAGCTTCCGGCGCTGCTCCTGGTCCCCGGCATCGCGCCGGTCCAGGCGCTGGCCACCAACAAGATGGGCTCCATCTTCGGTACCGCCACCAGTGCTGTCACCTATTACCGGCGGGTGGGGCCGGACCTGCGGACCGCGGTGCCCATGGCGGTGATAGCCCTGGCAGGCAGCTTCGGCGGGGCAAGCCTGGCCGCTACCCTGCCGGCCGGGGTGTTCAAGCCCATCATCGTGGTGGCCCTGGTCGCCGTCGCGCTTTTCATTGCCCTGCGGCCCAGCGTGGGTGAGCTGACGGCACTGCGCCACGAAGGCCATAAGCACTACGTCGTGGCCTGCTTGATCGGTGCTGTGATCGGCTTTTATGACGGGCTTATTGGCCCGGGGACCGGTTCCTTCCTGGTCATCGCCCTGGTGTCCGCCATGGGCTACGCCTTCCTGGAAGCAAGCGCCAAGGCCAAAATTGTCAACATGGCCACCAATGCCGGTGCCCTGTTGTTCTTCCTGCCGCACGGGTCCATCCTTTGGGGGGTCGGCCTGCTGCTCGGCGGCGCCAACATGGCCGGCGGCTACCTCGGCGCCCGCACAGCCGTGAAGCAGGGCAGCAAATTCGTCCGGGTGGTCTTCCTGGCGGTCGTGGCGGCCCTGATCGTCAAGCTTGGCTACGACGTCTGGCAGGAAAACTTCTCCTGATCCGCCCTGGAAACTGGTCCTCGTCGTGGGGACCAGCCCGGCGTAGCATGCAGGTATGGCACACGGCGAGGACGGGTTTGCCGCGGCACTGGCAGCCGCCGCAGGGTATTCGCAGGCCTGGCTGGACAGCCTTCCGCACCGCCGCGTGGGACCCAGCCGGAACGCCACAGAGCTCGCCGAAGTCTTCGGCGGACCACTGCCCCAAGCAGGAATGCCTGCAGCGGGCGTCATCGACTTCCTGGCAACCCAGGCAGAACCTGGCCTCATGGCCATGCCCTCGAGCCGGTTCTTCGGTTGGGTGATCGGCGGCACCCTGCCGGCCGCCCTGGCCTCGGACTGGCTGGTCAGCGCATGGGACCAAAACGCGGGCCTGCGCTACGCCACCCCGGCCACGGCTGCCATCGAGGAAGCCGCCGGACACTGGCTGCTGGACCTGCTGGGCCTCCCATCCACCGCCGACGTCGGATTCGTCACCGGCGCCACCATGGCAAACTTCACCGGCATGGCTGCCGCCCGCTGGCGGCTGCTCACCGATGCCGGCTGGGACCTGGACCGCGACGGACTCTGCGGCGCACCCCGGATCCGCTGCTTTGTCGGACGGGAACGGCACGACACCGTTGACCTCGGCCTTCGCTACCTGGGCCTCGGAAAACCAACGGAAGTCGACGCAGACGGGCAGGGCCGCCTGCTCCCCGCCGCCCTGGACGCCGCGCTTGCCTCCGGCACCGGGCCCGCCCTGGTGTGCCTCCAGGCAGGCAACCTGCACTCAGGCGCCTTCGACCCCTTTGCCCAGGCCATCGCCGTCGCACGCAAACACGGTGCGTGGGTACACATCGACGGTGCGTTCGGCCTTTGGGCTGCCGCCGCACCGGAACTGAGGCACCTCACCCGGGGCTATGAAGAGGCCGACTCCTGGGGCACGGATGCCCACAAGACGTTGAACGTGCCGTACGACTGCGGCATCGCCATCGTCCGCGACCCGTCGGCGCTGCGGGCTGCGATGGGCCTGCACGCGAGCTACCTGGTGCACGACGCGGAAGGCCCGGGCGATCCCTTCGAGAAGGTCCCGGAACTCTCGCGCCGGGCACGGGGAGTACCGGTGTGGGCCGCGCTTAAAAGCCTGGGCCGCGAGGGCGTGGCAGCCCAGGTGGGTGGTCTGGCGGGTGCCGCCGCGGCAATCGCAGAAGGAATGGCCGCCCTGGACGGCGTGGAGGTGCTCAACGACGTCTCCTACACCCAGGTGTGCCTGGCTTTCGGCGACGACGACACCACCCGCGCGGTCACGGCCCGTGTCATCCAGGACGGGAAGGTGTGGATGTCCGGGTCACGCTGGCGGGAGCGGGACATCCTTCGGGTTTCGGTGAGCAACTGGCATACGGCGGGGGAGGATGTGGGCACCGCAATCGACGCCGTGCGGTCAGCCCTGGCCGCAGTGCGGAACTCCTGACCGTTCGCGCACGCCTTGCCGGCCGCCCTACCCGTCCTGTCCCGGCTCGGGCAGTGAATGGGGATGCGGCAGGCCGTCCAGGGTTTTGCCGGCCAGGGTGCTGGAGACCCAAAGGGACCGGGCAAGACCGCCCTGGTGTCCCTGCGCGGCGTACCCCAGCGCGTTATCCACTTCCCTGGCGATGGCCCACTGCCGGGCCACGTCGGGGTCCAGGCCGGCGGCTGTGCTGAAGTCGTGGCAGCGCGTCAGCAGCGCCGCGCCGGGCCGGGACGCCGGCAGGTCCGCAAGGCGGTTCCACAGAAGCGGGGCCACGGCGAACTCGGGTTCGCCAATCATCGGCTGGGGGTCGATGGCCGCGTATCCCGCCGCCGTCGGCGCTTCACCCGTGGGCTGCTTCCCCGGGCGCGCCAGGACATTCAGGAAATGCAGGTCCGTGTGGACCAGCAGGTCATGGGCCGACCGGCGGCCCACCGCACCGCGGGTCTGGCACACTTCAAGGGCTGCCTCCAGCAGCCACCGGGGGAACGGGCGGCCCAGCTGCTCCCAGTCCGCCGGCAGTTGGTCGCTCCACTGTTCGGCTCGGCCGGCGATGTCGGCGAACTCCCGCCATTCAGGGCGGTGGTCCGGGGCCAGCCCCAGTTGCCGCACCAGCCCGCCCCAGACAACGGCAGCGTCATCCAGGGGCACGTCCGCCAGTGACCGTCCGGCGTCGAGGCGTTCCAGGAGCATGGCGCACGATTCCGCGTCGGAGGCCAGCAATGCAACAGCGCCACGGCCGCCCCAAAGTGCCAGTGCATGCCGCTCCACCTTGGCTTCATCGTGGGGGAAAGCGATCTTCAAGGCTGCTGGTGAACCGTCGTCCTGCCGCACCGGCAGCACGATGCCGCCGTGTCCACTCCACGGCAGGCTGCCGGGCGCCAGGTCCACGTCGAGCTGCCATTGCTCCAGCCGGTCAGCCAGCAGCCCCGGAAGGCTGTCAAGCCAGGTGCGTCCTGCCCGGTCGCGCATGTAGCGGGCCGTGAGGTCCGGCGGGATGGGCAGTGCCGGCACCACGGGGTCAAACAACACCCGAGGCCCCCAGCAGGTTGCCGATCACGAACGTCGCCGCGAGCGCCAATGCGCCGCCCACCACCACGCGCACAGCTGCCCGCGTTTTTGAGCCGCCTCCGATCCATGCCCCCAGGGCGCCTGTTATGGCCAAGGCCACCAGGACTGCTGCAAACGTCAGCGGAAACCGGATGCCGGGTGGGGGAAGCAGGATGGCCAGCATTGGCAGAATAGCCCCGATGGTGAACGCGATGGCTGAGGCGAATGCCGCGTGCCAGGGGCTGACGATGTCCTCCTCGTCGATGTTGAGCTCGGCAGACAGGTGCGCGGCCAGGACGTCGTGGGCAGTAAGTTCGCGGGCGACCTTGGCCGCGGTTTCGGGGGTCAGCCCCTTGGCCAGGTAGAGGGCGGTCAGTTCGGCGAGCTCCGCTTCCGGTTCTTCCTCCAGTTCGCGGCGTTCCTTCTCAATCAGGGCGCGCTGACTGTCACTTTGGCTGCTGACCGAGACATATTCGCCCAACGCCATTGACACGGCGCCCCCCACGACGCCGGCGACGCCGGCCGTGAGGATGGGCCCCAATTCGGCCGTGGCACCCGCCACGCCAACCACAATGGCGGCCACGGAGACGATGCCGTCATTGGCGCCGAGGACGCCGGCGCGCAACCAGTTCAGCCGGTGCGCAATATCGTTGCCGTGCGGTTCCGTCTCAAGGTGGTTGTTCAGCTCCGGGCTGGCACCGGTCCCCGGGGCATCGGCTGGATCGTCGGCGTTCATCCTTTCAGGAAACCACCCCGGCCTTCCCAGTGCCACCCTCTGCGTGGTCTTCTTTACGACCATTCCTTCAGTGGTGACGGCCCAGTGAGGGCCTGGGATTCCGCGGACGACGGCGCGGGGCCGGTACCGGCAGGACGTCCAGTAACTGCGGGAAGGTTGGGCAGTTGGTTAACGTCCAGGGTCAGGCCTGGAACAGCTCCGGGGTCTGTGCCCCAGCGAAGCGCCCGTCCTGCGGCAGCCTGCAGCGCTGACAGCGCCCATTTCCGGTCCTGGCCCTGGGACAGTGCCACCAGGGCGCCGTAGGAGGCGAGCGTCGCTGCCTCGAGCCTGCCCAGGCCTGCTGCCGGTGCGGCCAGGAAGGCGGAATCGAGGACATATCCCGGCTGTTGCGGTACGGCCGTTCCACAAGCGAGCCTGAGGCGTTCCTCCCCGGTGTCGGCCAGTTCGCGGTGCCGGGCCAGGAACTCCGACGCCGGCCCGGCCTCGGCGGGACCGAGGCGGGGGAGTGCCGCCTGGTACCCGTAGGCAGCCTCCTCCTCTGCGGTGACGACAGCGGCCAGCGCCTCGCGCACGCCGGCAGCAGTGCCCGGGCGAGCGCCCTTCTGCGAGGCAGCCGCGGATGGCGAGGGGCATGGGGAAGCAGTTTCCTGGGCCGGCACCTCTTCTACCGTTGCGGCTGCCGTTGCCTCCGGGACGGGTACTCCTGTGGCGGCGGCCAGGCGGCCGGCGGCGAGGATCTGCGCGGTGCCGGCACCCGCGAGGAGGCGGGCCATGCCGCCGTCGGCTGTTTCTGCGTCCTTGAGGCGCGCGGTTCCGCTGCCGGCCAGCGCCTGGACGAGTCCGGCAACACTGGCCGGGCCGGCGGTGGAAGACGGCGTGGCGGATGCCGGCGGCGTGGCTGCACCGGTTTCCGGTGCAGGGGACATCAGCGCGGGGGACATCAACGCCCTGGCCTGGATGGTCAGCAAGGTCACAACGGGGTCCAGGACGGCGGAATCCGCTGCGCCAGTGGAAGACAGCTCCATCCCGGAGGCACGCAGGTCCATGGCAGCAGTGAACGCCGCCGCCCTGGCCCGTTCCGTCAACGGAGGCTCGGCGGGAGCTGGCTTTTCCGCGGGAATCAAGGCGAAACCGAGGCTCAGGACCACCAGCGCGGCGAGGGCAAAGACGGCAAACCGGAACGCGCGCACGCGCGGGTGGGTGTCCTTGAGGGGGTGTTTCACAACAGACCATGGTGTCACGCTGAGGGGGCACCCGGGTGCACCACGGGGCCGGTAAAATAGCTACGCTAGTAAACACCACATCATCTATAGGGAGGCGGCCGGCATCGTGAGCAACGCAGAAGCTACGGCTTCACCAGACCACACCGGCACGGGAAGCGGCACCGCGCCGGCCCACAACCCCGAAGCTGCGCGGCTCCGGGCTCTCCTGGAACCCGCCGTTCACGCAAACCGCCTGTACCTGGAGGACGTAGCCATCATCCCGGGCTCCCACCGTGTGGTCCATGTCGTGGTGGACCTGCCGCAGGAAGAGACGGGCGGGGTCAGCCTGGACGTCATCGCGGACATCTCCAAGGTCCTCTCGGATGTGCTGGACAACGACCCCAACGACGACGGCCGCCCCTATGACCTCGAGGTGTCCTCGCCCGGCGTCGGCCGTCCCCTGACCGAACCGCGGCACTGGCACCGCGCGCGGGGCCGGATGGTCAAGGTCAACGTCACCCAGGGCGAGAACGTGACCGGCCGCATCAAGTCCGTGGACGACGGGGGAGTCACCCTCGTTCCGGAGATCGCCGTCAAGAAGGGCATGAAGCCCCGACAGGGTGAACCCGTAAAGCTTCCTTTCGACAGGATCCGCAACGGAAAAGTCGAGATCGAATTCAGCCACCTCCCGGAGGACGGTCTGGAACCTGAACACAATGGACCTTCTGAGGAGGCCTGATGGATATTGACATGAGCGCACTGAGACTTTTGGAGCGTGAGCGTGAAATCCCGCTGGACCTCCTGATCCCCACCATCGAGCAGGCGCTCCTGGTGGCCTACCATAAGTCGCCCGGCGCCTTCGAAAAAGCACGCGCCGAACTGGACCGCAAGAGCGGGCACGTGACCATTTGGGCCGTGGAGATTGACGACGACGGCGCCCCCATCGGCGAATTCGAGCACACCCCAGAAGGGTTCGGCCGCATCGCAGCCAGCACGGCCCGCCAGATCATCCTGCAGCGGCTTCGCGACGTTGAGGACGACAACGTCCTGGGCGAGTTCAAGGGCCGCGAAGGCGAGTTGGTGTCCGGCACCATCCAGCAGGGCAACAACCCGCACATGGTCCAGGTCAACCTCGGGTCCCTCGAGGCGCTGCTTCCCCCGCCCGAGCAGGTCCCCGGCGAGAAGTACATCCACGGTAACCGCCTGCGCGCCCTGGTCATTGACGTGCACCGCGGTACCAAGGGCCCCTCCGTGACGCTGTCCCGGTCGCACCCGGGCCTGGTTCGGAAGCTCTTCGAACTCGAAGTCCCCGAGATCGCCGACCACTCCGTGGAGATTGTCGCGCTGGCCCGCGAAGCCGGCCACCGCACCAAGATCGCCGTCAAGGCGAACACCCCCGGGATCAACGCGAAGGGTGCCTGCATCGGTGAGATGGGTTCCCGCGTCCGTGCCGTCATGAACGAGCTGAACGACGAAAAGATCGACATTGTCGACTACAGCGAGAACCCGGCTACCTTCATTGCCAGCGCGCTGTCGCCGTCGCGGGTGAATTCGGTCACCATCACCGACGAGGCCACCCGCTCCGCGCGCGTGGTGGTTCCGGACTACCAGCTGTCCCTGGCCATCGGCAAGGAAGGCCAGAATGCCCGCCTTGCGGCAAAGCTGACCGGGTGGCGCATCGACATCGTCTCCGACGCCGCGGTGGCCCGCGACAAATAACTGCCGGGACGCGGGTGGTTGGCGCGCCGCGGCAGCCACCCCGTTTCGGGCAGAACGGCCCCGAGGGGCTAGAATGGATAAGACCGCGCCTAACAGCCGGTAGCCGTGTGCCTTGGGCGTGCTCGTTTCCGCAACTGCGGGGCAGTAAAACCTGCGGCCAGCAGAAAGAACGTCAGGACGATGACCGTGGCAGAAATGCTTTCCACAGGGAATCAGCCCGAGCGTACCTGCATCGGATGCCGGAAGAAGGGCCCGCGGTCGCAGTTGCTCCGGCTCGTCGCCGAAGGCAGCGGGTCAACCGCTGTCCTGGTGGATGAACGACGCCGGATGGCTGGCCGGGGTGCATGGCTGCACCCCAGCACATCGTGCCTGGCCCTGGCGGTCAAGCGGCGAGCATTCGGGCGTGCCCTTCCGGGCGCAACTGAAACAACCGCCGTCGAACGCTGGTTCACGCCAGGTCCGAACGTTGACGCCGCCCCGGTGGCTGCAACACCAACCGTCCAACCTGAAAGCGGGTCAGAAATCTGATGGAAACCCGATGAGTTCCCAGCGATGAGTGCGTAACGATGACAACTTTGTTGCGCTCTGCAATGGGCCCCTTCGCATCAACAGCGGCTGGGGTCCGCAGTAAGAAGTAGACGGTTCGTGCCTGGCTCGGTGCGGACCGAGACAGGAGAAATGTGGCCAAGGTCCGCGTACATGAGCTCGCCAAAGAGCTCGGTATAACTTCCAAAGATGCAGTGACAAAACTGCAGGAACTGGGCGAATTCGTTCGCTCTGCCTCTTCAACCATTGAGGCACCCGTTGTGCGTAAACTGCGCAACGCCTTCCCCGACGCCGCGGCAAAGTCCTCGGCCCCGGCCGCAGCGCCAGCCGCTGCGTCCAAGGCACCTGTTCCCGCGGCAGGAACACGCCCTTCAGCACCGGCTCCCGGTCCGGCTGCGCCCAAGGCTCCGGCCCCCAAGGCCCAGGCACCGGCTCCGGCCGCTCCCGCTGCTCCTGCACAGGCAGCAGCCCCGGCAGCCCCCGCCGCGCCTGCCGCCCCCGCGGCTCCGTCTTCCGGTACGCCGTCTTCCAGTGCCCCAGCCGCTGGTGCCCCGTCCACCGGCGCCAAGCCCGGTGCCCGCCCGGCACCCAAGGCTGAAGCTCCGGCTCCCTCCGCCCGTCCGGGTGGTTCAGGGCCCCGCCCCGGCGGTCCCCGTCCGGGCAACAACCCGTTCGCCACCTCGCAGGGCATGCCCCGCGGCCGCGGTGGAGACGGTGACCGTGCACCCCGTCCCGGCAACAACCCGTTTGCCACCTCGCAGGGCATGCCCCGTCCGGGTGGCAGCCGCACCGACGGCGACCGCCCCGGTGGTCCCCGCCCCGCAGCAGGCGCCGGCGGACCGCGCCCCGGTGGGCCGCGTCCCGCAGCCGGTGCCGGTGGTCCCCGCCCCGCAGCAGGCGCCGGTGGTCCCCGTCCAGGCGCCCCGCGCCCCGGTGGTCCCCGTCCTACTCCGGGCATGATGCCTAACCGCACTGAGCGTCCCGCACCCGCAGGTGCAGGACGTCCCGGTGGCGGCGGCCGCGGTCCAGGACGCCCCGGTGGCGCTCCCGGTACCGGTGGTCCCGGTGGCGGCGGCGGTGCACCCGCCGGCGGTGGCTTTGGCAAGGGCGGCCGCGGCCGCGGCGGCACCCAGGGTGCCTTCGGCAAGGGCGGCGCTGGCCGTGGCAAGCAGCGCAAGTCCAAGCGCGCAAAGCGCCAGGAACTTGAGCAAATGAGTGCCCCGTCGCTGGGTGGCGTGAGCGTACCCCGCGGCGACGGCAACACCGTCATCCGGCTTCGCCGTGGTTCGTCCATCACGGACTTCGCCGACAAGATCGAGGCAAACCCCGCCGCGCTGGTCACCGTGCTGTTCCACCTTGGTGAGATGGCCACCGCCACCCAGTCGCTGGACGAGGACACCTTCGCCCTGCTCGGCGAGGAACTGGGCTACAAGCTCCAGGTCGTCTCCCCGGAGGACGAGGAGCGCGAGCTGCTCTCCAGCTTCGACATCGACTTTGACGCCGAACTCGAAGCCGAAGGCGATGAGGAACTCGAGGCACGTCCGCCGGTAGTCACCGTCATGGGCCACGTTGACCACGGTAAAACCCGCCTGCTCGATGCCATCCGCAAGTCCGACGTCATGGCGGGCGAGCACGGCGGCATTACCCAGCACATCGGTGCCTACCAGGTCACGCACAACCACGAAGGCGACGATCGCAAGATCACCTTCATCGACACCCCGGGCCACGAGGCGTTCACCGCCATGCGTGCCCGTGGTGCCAAGGTCACCGACATCGCCATCCTGGTGGTCGCAGCGGACGACGGCGTGATGCCGCAGACCGTTGAAGCCCTCAACCACGCCCAGGCGGCCAACGTGCCGATCGTCGTGGCCGTGAACAAGATCGACAAGGAAGGCGCCAACCCGGAGAAGGTCCGCGGCCAGCTGACCGAGTACGGCCTGGTTCCCGAGGAATACGGTGGCGACACCATGTTCGTGGAGGTCTCTGCCCGCCAGAACCTGCACATTGACGAGCTGCTCGAGGCTGTCCTGCTCACCGCAGACGCAGCCCTGGACATGCGCGCCAACCCGAACAAGGACGCCCGCGGCATCGCGATCGAAGCCAACCTGGACAAGGGCCGCGGTGCGGTTGCCACCGTCCTGGTGCAGTCCGGTACCCTGCGCGTCGGCGACACCATCGTGGCAGGCACGGCCCACGGCCGCGTCCGTGCGATGTTCGACGACGACGGCAGCGCCCTGACCGAGGCCGGTCCGTCCCGCCCCGTCCAGGTGCTGGGTCTGTCCAACGTGCCGCGCGCCGGTGACACCTTCTTCGTGACCGCTGACGAGCGCACCGCCCGCCAGATCGCCGAGAAGCGTGAAGCAGCCGACCGCAACGCAGCCCTGGCCAAGCGCCGCAAGCGCATCAGCCTGGAGGACTTCGACCAGGCCGTCGCCGAAGGCAAGATCGACACCCTCAACCTCATCCTCAAGGGTGACGTGTCCGGTGCCGTCGAAGCCCTCGAAGACGCGCTGCTCAAGATCGACGTCGGCGAAGGCGTGCAGCTGCGCGTCATCCACCGCGGCGTCGGTGCGATCACGCAGAACGACGTCAACCTGGCAACGGTCGACTCCGCCGTCATCATCGGCTTCAACGTCAAGCCCGCCGAGCGGGTTGCCGAACTGGCAGACCGCGAAGGCGTGGACATGCGCTTCTACTCCGTCATCTACGCAGCAATCGATGACATCGAAGCAGCGCTCAAGGGCATGCTCAAGCCGGAATACGAAGAAGTCCAGCTCGGCACCGCCGAGGTCCGCGAAGTGTTCCGTTCCTCCAAGTTCGGCAACATTGCAGGCTCGATCGTGCGCTCGGGTGTTATCCGACGCAACGCCAAGGCCCGCGTCAGCCGCGATGGCAAAATCATCGGCGACAACCTCACCGTTGAGACGCTCAAGCGCTTCAAGGACGACGTCACCGAGGTCCGCACAGACTTCGAGTGTGGTATCGGTCTTGGCTCGTACAACGACATCACCGAAGGTGACATCATCGAAACCTTCGAGATGCGCGAGAAGCCGCGCGTCTAGTCTGGCCGGCCTTCGGGCTGTCAGCAGTGCCAGGTGCGGGGCCGTTGGATTTTTCCGGCGGCCCCGCCCCTTCGCTGGATGGCCAACGTCTGACGACGTCGGGCACCCAGCTTCGGCAGGCCCGATGCCACTCCCAGGCCGCCGGAAAAACCCAACGCAGGTCCGTCGTACACTCGCCATAGTGCGGGCGTCCCGGCCCCAGGTGCGTGGCAGATAACTGAAACGTCCGTTGGCTGCCCTGTTGCCGCCGTCGTACGTCCCTAATTTTTTCTTCTTATAGGAGTTGTTCATGGCTGATCCGGCACGTGCTGCCAAGTTGGCGCAGCGGATTAAGGTTGTTGTTGCTGAGGCCCTGGGCCGGAGGATAAAGGATCCGCGGGTTGAGGGCGTTACTGTTACTGATGCCCGCGTGACCAACGACCTGCAGCACGCCACTGTTTACTACACCGTCCTCGGCGACCAGGCTGTCCAGGCCGATGCTGCCAAGGGGCTTGAGAAGGCCAAGGGTGTGCTTCGGCAGGAGGTGGGCCGGAACATCACCGTCCGCCTGACCCCCACCCTCGAATTCGTCGCCGACCAGATCCCGGTCAACGCTTCCAACCTGGAGGAGCTGCTGCGGGAGGCCCGCAAGCGGGATGCCGAGGTGGCAGCCCTTGCCGCCAACGCCCGGCACGCAGGCGACGCGGACCCGTACAAGTCCGACGCGTCCGGCGACGTGGACATCGATGAGGACGACTTCGACGAAGAGGACCTGGACCTCAGCGACGATGAAGACCTCAACGAGGACGGCAACAAGTAAGACGCACACCAGGGCCCGGGAGCTTATCCCGGGCCCTGGCTGCTTTTAACCCACCCCGTCCTTTAAGCCGGGGCGTTGTCACGGCCTGCTACCCGAGATCGGCCTTGATGACCTTTCCGGCGGGCGGCTGCATCGGGTCGCCCAGCGCGTCGACCGTGGCGTAGAGGTTGTTCCCCCTGATGTCGACGTCAGCCGGCATGTTCACCTTCAGGAACGTCGAACGGTCGCCGTCGCAGGTGAACTTCAGGATCTCGCCACCGAACAGCGACGCAACATACACGTCACCGTTGCCGGCCACAGCCACACCCGTGGGGCTGAGGATATGGTCGGCCCAGAGGTCCACGTCCCCGTTCCACGGATTCACCTTGAAAATGGCACCACGGGCGCCCAGTTCCGGTCCTTCCGGTCCGCCGGGCAGCGACGTCACATAGAGCATGCCGTCCGGTCCCATCGCGACGTCCGTCGGGACGGGTTCGAAGGCATACTTATGGCCGGCCACGCAGTCGGGCACCTTGAAGGTCCCGCCCTGCATGTCGGTGGGAATGACCAATCCCTTGGGAATGACCGCCGGCCGTGGAGGCAGGACAGCGAGGGTGTCGATGTCACCGTCTTTCAGGTTGACCTTGAGGACAGCGTTCATCCCGGCATCGGCGACATACGCGGTGTCGTCCTTCACTGCCAGGGCATACGGATGCGAGTCCACCAGGCCTTTGTACTTGGCAGGCGCGAAGGCCGGCCACCCTGCAAGGCACGCTGCGCTCACGTCATTGCCGAATCCGTAGCGCTGGTCGCCGTCCGGGTTGTGGCGCCGCTCGTAATCGGCAAAGCTTGCGATGGTGTCCACGCCGCCCTTGGCGTCGATCGACTTCAGGAATCCGTGCAGTCCGGCCGGGTCACCCTGACCGGCGCCGACGCTTTCCAGGTAGTACGTTGTGCTGCCGCGGGTATCGGAACCGGCCACTTCCCAGCCCTCCGGCGTGCCGGTCGCCAGGTCCCCGGTTGATCCGTCCCGGTTGATGCGCGTTAGTTTCCCGGCAAAATCCTGGGACACCAGGACCGCCTTGCCGTTTCCTGCAGCGACGTGCAGCGGCGAGACCAGGCCGCCTGCAAGTACCTGGTAATCCGGCGCTTTGGTGGAAGCTGCGGCCGGGCCTCCGGACGCTATGGCAGCGGCCGAGGCGGTGATACAGGCTAAGACTGCGAGTCTTCTCTTCATTGGGTACTCCGGGGTGCGGGGCCCTTGCGGGCCGGATATGGAAGCCTCGGCAGAGGCAAAATATGTATCCCCCGGCGCAAGAGTAGGCCCGTACCGGCGGGTAGTGTTTGCGGGCGTCCCCCCTTCCTGGCCCCCTTTCCATCCCCCAACGGGTAACCGGTGGCTAGGATCGTGCTATGACCGCCGCAGACCACGGAAACAGCTCCCCGGAACACGTCGAACGGGCCCAGCGCCTCGACCGGACCCGACACGTCGAAGGGGCCCCATACCTCGAACAGGCAGTGGATCTCGCCACGGCGAACGTGGGCCAGGGCGGCGGACCGTTCGGGGCCGTGGTTACGTGGGACATATCGGCCCACAGGTAAAACGCGCCCTGTGCCGGCAGGTAGCGGATGCCCTTTGCGGCAAGGACTGCCGAAGCAGCGTCCCGGTTCTCGCGGTAGTGCTGATGTGCGTGCCGGACGTAGTCCTGGGGGCCGGTCAGCGCCGCCAGCGCCGCGTACTGCGGGGCGGAGGCCACGCAGGAGACGATCGATTCCATGACGTTGTCCATCTTCTGTTCCAGCCCCGGCGGGCAGACCAGTGCGCCGATCCGCAGCCCGGTCAGCCCGTAGGTCTTGGACAGTGTCAGCGAAGTGAACACGCGCGCATCAGTCTCGGTGCCGCCGTCGAACCTTGCCGGGCTGACGTGCGGGACGTCGTAGGTGAACGCCTCGTAGCATTCGTCGGAGATGACCCAGATGTCGTGCCGTCGGGCCAGTTCCACCAGTTCCCGCACCAGTTCCCCGTTGAGCACGGCACCGAGCGGGTTGGAGGGTGAGTTGAGCACCAGCACCCGGGTGCGGCTGGTGATGAGTGCTTCCACGTCGGCAACACGTGGCTGGAAGCCGTGTTCCGGATGCAGCGGATACCCCACGGGAACGGCGTTCAGCAGCCGGCTGGTCATGGCGAAGGTGGGGTAGCCGGGATTGGGGATGAGGATCTCGTCGCCGGGGGAGAGCAGCAGGCTCATGGCGAAGTGCAGGCCCTGCTGCGCACCGGAGACCACGTACACCCGGTCGGCGCCGACGTCCACGCCCTGTTCCTCCCGGAACCTGGCGGCGAACGCCTCGCGGAGGGCCGGGATTCCGGCGTTGGGGGTGTAGTTGGTTTCGTCGCGGTCCAGGCAGGCGATACCTGCGTCCAGGACGTGCCGGGGGAGCGGGAAGCCGGGCTCGCCGATGCTCAACACGATGGCGCCCGGGGTCCGCCAGGCGGCCTCGGTGATCTCCCGGATCTGGTTCACGGGCACGTCGCGTACATGGGCGGCAAGCTCAGGCATGCCAGCCATCCTAGCCGTCCCGGTGGTTCGTACGGCGGCTCCAACCTGCGCCGATATACTGGGAGGCGTGCTTTCTGGACTGGTGATAGTGGACAAGCCGCAGGGATGGACCAGCCATGATGTGGTTGGCCGGATGCGGCGCCTCGCAGGGACCCGGAAAGTAGGGCACGCTGGAACACTCGATCCCATGGCCACCGGCGTGCTGGTGCTCGGCATCAACAAAGCAACCCGCCTGCTGACCTACATCGTGGGCACTTCCAAGACCTACACCGCCACCATCCGGCTGGGTCAGTCCACGGTGACGGATGACGCGGAGGGCGAGGTCACGACCACCACCAGTGCAACAGGCGTCACTGACGCGGAGATATACGACGGCGTCGCGGCGCTCACGGGGGAGCTCCAGCAGGTGCCCAGCAGCGTCAGCGCCATCAAGGTAAACGGCGAACGCGCCTACGCACGGGTGCGGTCCGGCGAGGACGTCAAGCTCGCCGCGCGCCCCGTCACCATCCACCGGTTCGACGTCCATGCCATCCGCAGGGACCCCACGGCCGGCGTCGTGGACCTGGACGTCACCGTCGAATGCTCTTCCGGCACGTATATCCGTGCCCTGGCCCGGGACCTCGGCAACGCCCTTGGCGTCGGCGGACACCTCACCGCCCTCCGCCGGACCCAGGTGGGTCCATACACCCTTGACCAGGCGCGTACCCTGGAACAGCTCGCGGACGACCTCAACGTCCTAGACACGTCCCTGGCCGCGCGTGCCCTAATGCCCAACCGTGAGCTCACGGCCCAGGAAACCGCCGAAATCTCCTTCGGCCGCCGGATCGCTGCCGGCACGGCTGCCGGTACCCCGGGCGCCGCCACCGCTGAGCACCCTGCGGCGGGCTTCGCCCCCGACGGCAGCCTGGTGGCGCTCCTCGCCGATGCGGGCAGCTACGCCAAACCGGTCCTTGTCTTCGCGCCCGGAACCGGGACCGGACACGGGAACGGGGCGGCCGCCACAGCAGCCGCGGAGGCGTAGGCGTGGACGCATACTTTTGGATAATCCTCGTCGTCGGCCTGGTGTCCACGGTGCTCTGCCTCGGGGCGGGGATCCTGAAGAAGGCGCCCAACGACGTCACCCTCCTGTCCGTCGTGGCAGTGGAAGCAGCCCTGGTGGTCTACCTTGTGGGTTCGATCGTCCGCGTCATCGCCGGGGAACCCATCGCAGGCGAAGCGTGGGAGTTTTGGGGCTACATGGCCACCGCCATGCTCCTGCCGCCCGCGGCGATCTACTGGGCCATCCTGGAGCGGACGCGATGGAGCAACTTTGTCCTGGCCGCGGTCGGTGTCACTGCGCTGGTGATGGCTGCCCGAATGAACCAGATCTGGTACTGAAGTGGAAGAAGCAGCAGAAATGAAAGAGCAGCAGGCCCGCGCGGCCGCCGGCGACGCACCCGTCCGCAATACCCGCAACACCGGTCCCGGTCGCCTTTTGATCGCGGTATACGGGGTGTTCGCCATCTCGGCCACCGCCCGTGCCGGATACCAGATCCTCACCAAATTCTCCGAGGCTCCGCTGGCCTACCTGCTCTCCGCGTTCGCCGCCGTGGTGTATATCCTGGCGACGGTATCGCTGGCCAAGGCAGGAACCACCTGGTTCAAGGTCTCCGTTGCGGCCGTGCTGGTTGAGCTCGCCGGGGTCCTGGTGGTGGGGACGCTGAGCATCCTGGACTCCGTGCAGTTCCCGCATGAAACCGTCTGGTCCCTGTTCGGCCGCGGCTACGGCTTCATCCCCCTGCTGCTGCCCATCCTGGGCCTGGTATGGCTGTACCGCCGCCGTCCCTCGAAGGTCGCGGCGGGTTCCGCCAAGGCTGCGGAGTGACGGCAAAAGCCGCCCAGAGAATCCGGGTAACCTTGAAGAGTTCCGCGGCCGCACGGCCGGTGGAACGTTGATGCTTGCACGCAGCTTAAGGCGAGGGTGATGGTCTACATCTGGAACGATCCGTCCGATGTCCCGGCGGACTTCGGCCCATCTGTTGTCACTTTCGGCAACTTCGACGGCGTTCACCGCGGCCACCAGCAGGTGCTGTCCCAGCTGATCCGTTCTGCCCGGCTCTCCCAGGCCAAGGCCGTGGCCATCACCTTCGACCCCCACCCGGCGGTCATCCACCGGCCCGAGGCGGCGCCGGAGCTCATCATGGGCCTGGATGACAAGCTGGAGGCGCTCGGCGAGTTGGGCCTGGACGCCATCCTGGTGGTCAAGTACTCACTGGACCTTGCCAGCCTCACGGCCGAAGAGTTCGTGGAGCAGTACCTGGTTGACTGCCTGCACGCCAGCCAGGTGGTCATCGGCCATGATGCACGCTTCGGACGCGGCAACTCCGGCGACCTTGAGACCATGAAGGCCCTGGGCGACAAATTCGGTTTCGACGTCCAGGTCATCAGCGAGTTCGGCTCCGAGGGCTACCCCCTGCATGACGACGACGGCACGGACCGCCGCTGTTCCTCCACCTGGGTGCGGGAGGCGCTGCAGGAGGGTGACGTCGCCACCGCCGCGTCCGTCCTGGGCCGCCCGCACCGGATGCGCGGCGAAGTGGTCCACGGCGCCGCCAGGGGCAGGGCGCTTGGCTTCCCCACGGCAAACCTTTCCTCAAATGCCACCGGCCTGGTCCCCGCGGACGGCATATACGCGGGCTGGCTGGTGGACCAGGCCGGCAAGCGCTGGCCGGCAGCGATCTCGGTAGGCTCCAACCCCACATTCGACGGCGTCAGCCGGCAGGTGGAGGCGCATGTGATCGACAGGCCGGAGGAAGCCGTGGAGGACTTCGATCTGTATGACCAGACAGTCATCGTCGAATTCGTGCAGCGGCTCCGCGGCATGGTGGCCTACCGTGGCCCTGAGGCCCTGGTGGAGCAAATGCGGCTGGACGTCGCACAGGCCCACCAGATCCTGGCGGGCCGCTGACCCCAGCCTCATCCGCCAGGGATGAGAACAACGAAAGGCAGTGCGTGTCCGTCGAGAAGAACACCCGCAACCTGGACCAGGGGATTGTCCGCGACTTCAGCTCGCGGATGAGCTACGCCTCCTACCTGCAGCTTCCCACCCTGCTCAGTGCCCAGCAGCCGGTCAGCCAGCCTGAACACCACGACGAGCTGCTGTTCATCATCCAGCACCAGACCACGGAGCTGTGGCTGAAACTGGTCCTGCACGAACTGCGCAGCGCGGCCGCCTGGCTCCGGGAGGACGACCTGGGCTCGGCCCTCAAGGGCATTGCCCGGGTCAAGCACATCCAGAAGACCCTCACCGAGCAGTGGTCCGTCCTGGCCACCCTTACGCCCACCGAGTACTCGCAGTTCCGCGGCTTCCTGGGCAACTCGTCCGGATTCCAGTCCGCCCAGTACCGCGCGGTGGAGTTTGTCCTTGGCAATAAGAACAGCAAGATGCTGCCCATCTTCGAATCCGACCCGGAGGCCCACGGGATGCTGGCGGAGCTGCTGGCCGCACCCAGCATCTACGACGAGTTCCTGGCCTACCTGTCCCGGCAGGGGTTCGACGTGCCCCGTTCCGTCCTGGACCGGGACGTGACGCTGGCCCACGAGTTCGCCCCGGAACTGGTCCCGCTCTTCAAGCACATCTACGAAAACGCCGCGGACAACTGGGCCGCCTACGAAGCGTGCGAGGAACTGGTGGACCTGGAGGACAACTTCCAGCTCTGGCGGTTCCGGCACCTGCGCACCGTGCAGCGGACCATCGGCATGAAGACCGGCACGGGTGGATCCAGCGGTGTGACCTTCCTGCAGAAGGCCCTGGAACTGACGTTCTTCCCGGAACTATTCGCTGTCAGGACGGAGATTGGACAATGAACATCCACCAGGAAAACAGCACCGACGTGGCCTTGGGCGACCTCCGGCAGCGGGCCGAAGAGCTGGACCGCCGTGATTCCCTGGCGCGCTTCCGGGACCTGTTCATCGGCACGGACACGCCGCTGTCCTACTTGGACGGCAACTCCCTGGGCCGGCCCCTGAAGCGGACTGCCGACGATGTTGCCGCGTTTATCCGGGATGAATGGGGAGGCCGGCTCATCAGGGGCTGGGACGAGAAGTGGCTTGCCCTGCCCCAGGCCATCGGCGACCAGCTGGGCCGCGCGGTCCTTGGCGCCGCTCCGGGGCAGACCATCATCGCCGACTCCACCACCGTGGTGCTGTACAAGCTGATCCGGGCAGCCCTTGCCGCGGTGCAGGACCCTGACCGCAACGAGCTCGTGCTGGACACCGAAAACTTTCCCACCGACCGGTACCTGGTGGAGGGCATCGCCCTCGAGGAGGGCCTGACCCTCCGGTGGATCCAGCCGGACCCCGCCGCCGGGGTGACCCTTGAGCAGGTGCGCCGGGCCACCGGGCCGCGCACCGCCGTCGTACTCCTCAGCCAGATCGCCTACCGCTCCGGTCACCTCGCCGACCTGCCGGGCATCACCGCGGCAGTGCACGACGCCAGTGCCGTGGCGGTGTGGGACCTTTGCCATTCCGCGGGGTCGGTGGAGATTGACCTTGACGGCGCGGACGTGGATTTTGCCGCCGGGTGCACGTACAAGTACCTGAACGGAGGCCCGGGGTCGCCGGCCTTTGCCTACGTCAACGCCCGCCACCTGCCCGCACTGAACCAGCCCATCTGGGGCTGGATGGGGCGCAAGGACGCGTTCGAAATGGGGGCCGGCTATGAACCAGCCCAGGGCATCCGGGGTTTCCTCAGCGGCACTCCCGCCGTCTTCGGCATGATCGCCATGCAGGGCACCCTGGACCTCATCGAGGAAGCGTCCATGGCCGCCATCCGGGAGAAGTCCGTGGCACTGACCGGCTTCGCCGTGGAAGTCTTCGACGCATGGCTGGCCCCGCTGGGGGCGCAGCTGGCATCGCCCCGGGAGCCGGGGGAGCGGGGCGGCCACATCACCGTGGACCACCCCGACTTCACCAAGGCCACCGTCGAAGCGCTCTGGGACGGAGACGTTATTCCGGACTTCCGCTCGCCGCACGGCATCCGGGTGGGGTTGTCCCCGCTGAGCACCAGCTTCGCCGAAGTGCTGCAGGGCATGGCGGCCATCCGGGACCGGCTTCAGGGCTGAGTGCCCCGCTGTTCGGATTGGACTGTTCCGCCCGCACTGCCGCGATTGCCCTGTTTCGACAAGGTTAGGCCGGGGCCGGTAAACTGGACGATGGATCCGGCTGCAGTCCGTGGCGGCTGGCTCCTGCTGTTGGCGCCTCCTCCGGTTTTCCGGTTCAGGACGTTGGCGGCAGACCCGGCAGTGAGTTACTGACCTGGGCCCTCACGGCACATTCCCAAGGAGTAATTGTGGCACTTGACGCCGCTGTAAAGCAGTCCATCATCAAGGAATACGCAACCGCCGAAGGCGACACCGGTTCACCGGAGGTCCAGGTTGCGGTCCTGACCCAGCGGATCAAGGATCTGACTGAGCACATGAAGGAGCACAAGCACGACTACCACACCCAGCGCGGTCTGCTGGCCATGGTTGGTCGCCGCAAGCGCATGCTGGGCTACCTCAAGAAGACTGACATCGCCCGCTACCGTTCGCTCATCGAGCGCCTCGGCCTGCGCCGCTAGTCTGGCTTTGGGGCGGCCCTTCCCATCCGGAACGGGCCGCCCTCTTCAAATGAAAAACTAAACAGGAGGATCAACCGCATCACGCATTCGCGGTCCTCGGTAGTGATCCCCGGGAACGGCTTCGTCGACAGAAGCCGGCGGCCCGTGGGTCTCGATCGATGACCGGGTGCAGGGCCAGTAGACAGATGCTGGGCTGGGTTGATGCGGCTGGACTTCCGTCAAACAGAAACGGAGGTGACTCTCTTGGAGGGTCCCGAAATCCAGTTCTCAGAAGCAGTCATTGACAATGGCCGCTTCGGCAAGCGTGTAATCCGCTTCGAAACCGGCCGCCTCGCCAAGCAGGCCGCCGGCGCAGCCATGGTGTACATCGACGATGACACTGCGCTGCTGTCCGCCACCACCGCCGGCAAGCACCCGCGTGAAGGCTTCGACTTCTTCCCCCTTACCGTCGACGTCGAAGAGCGCATGTACGCCGCGGGCCGCATCCCGGGCTCGTTCTTCCGCCGCGAAGGCCGCCCCTCCACCGAGGCCATCCTGGCCTGCCGCCTGATGGACCGCCCGCTGCGCCCCGCCTTCATCAAGGGCCTGCGCAACGAGGTCCAGATCGTAGTGACCGTCCTGGCCATCAACCCCGACGAGCTGTACGACGTCGTGGCCATCAATGCTTCCTCGATGTCCACCCAGCTGTCCGGCCTGCCGTTCTCCGGCCCCATCGGCGGTGTCCGCGTTGCCCTGGTGAACGACGAAAACGGATCCCAGTGGGTTGCCTTCCCTAAGCACTCCCAGCTGGAAAACTCCGTGTTCAACATGGTGGTTGCCGGCCGCGTTGCCGGTGATGACGTCGCCATCATGATGGTCGAGGCCGAAGCCACGGACAACTCCTGGAACCTCATCAAGGAACAGGGCGCCACCGCCCCCACCGAAGAGGTTGTGGCCGAGGGCCTGGAGGCTGCAAAGCCCTTCATCAAGGCACTTTGCGACGCCCAGGCCGACCTCGCCGCACGCGCTGCCAAGCCCACGGTCGAGTTCCCGGTCTTCCTGGACTACGAGGATGACGCTTACGCCGCCGTCGAGTCCGCCGCCGCCGACAAGCTGGCCGCTGTCTTCCAGATCGCGGACAAGCAGGAACGCGACAACGCTTCCGACGCACTCAAGGACGAGGTCCTTGCCAGCCTGGCAGGCCAGTTCGAAGGCCGCGAGAAGGAACTTTCCGCAGCTTTCCGCTCGGTCACCAAGCACGTGGTGCGCCAGCGCATCCTGAAGGACCAGGTCCGCATCGACGGCCGCGGCCTGACGGACATCCGCCAGCTCACCGCCGAGGTTGAGGTCCTGCCCCGCGTCCACGGTTCCGCCATCTTCGAGCGCGGCGAGACACAGATCATGGGTGTCACCACGCTGAACATGCTCAAGATGGAACAGCAGATCGACTCGCTGTCGCCGGTGACGCGCAAGCGCTACATGCACAACTACAACTTCCCGCCGTACTCCACCGGTGAAACCGGCCGCGTGGGCTCGCCCAAGCGCCGCGAAATCGGTCACGGCGCCCTGGCCGAACGCGCCATCGTGCCCGTACTGCCGTCCCGCGAGGAATTCCCGTACGCCATCCGCCAGGTGTCCGAGGCGCTCGGCTCCAACGGTTCGACGTCGATGGGTTCCGTCTGCGCCTCCACCCTGTCCCTGCTGAACGCCGGTGTGCCCCTGAAGGCCGCCGTCGCCGGCATCGCCATGGGCCTGGTTTCCGACCAGGTGGACGGCCAGACCCGCTACGCAGCCCTGACCGACATCCTCGGCGCCGAAGATGCCTTCGGTGACATGGACTTCAAGGTTGCCGGTACCTCCGAGTTCGTCACGGCCATCCAGCTGGACACCAAGCTCGACGGCATCCCCGCCTCGGTCCTGGCAGCGGCACTGAAGCAGGCCCGCGAAGCCCGCCTGCACATCCTCGAGGTCATCAACTCGGCCATCGACACCCCGGACGAGCTCTCCGAGTTCGCGCCGCGCGTCATCGCCGTCAAGATCCCCGTGGACAAGATCGGCGAGGTCATTGGCCCCAAGGGCAAGATGATCAACCAGATCCAGGAGGACACCGGCGCGGACATCTCCATCGAGGACGACGGCACCGTCTACATTGGCGCAACCAACGGCCCGTCTGCCGACGCAGCACGCTCCGCCATCAACGCCATCGCCAACCCGCAGGTCCCCGAGATCGGCGAACGCTACCTGGGCACGGTCGTCAAGACCACCACCTTCGGTGCCTTCGTGTCGCTGACCCCGGGCAAGGACGGCCTCCTGCACATCTCCGAGCTCCGCAAGATTGCAGGCGGCAAGCGCGTGGACAATGTCGACGATGTTGTTTCCGTGGGCCAGAAGATCCAGGTGGAAATCACCAAGATCGATGACCGTGGAAAGCTGTCCCTGTCGCCCGTCGTGGCCGAAGAGGAAGGCGCCGACGAGACCGAGCGCGTTCACGCCACGGAGCCTGCTGAGGGCGCCGAGGTCTAACAGCCCGGGCTTCCCGGCACAAGCATGAATCGGCGGGACCGGTGGATGATCCACCGGTCCCGCCGCTGTTACGATGGCAGCCAGATCCGGCTGCCCCTCCTGAAAGGCATCAATGACTGTTGTACCCCTGCCGCTTGAGCAGAACCACGCCGGCGACACCCTGGTCCACGGCTCCGACGGTGGGTCCGAGGTCCGCCGTTCAGTGCTGCCAGGAGGCGTGCGGGTACTGACGGAGGCGATGCCGGGCCAGCGGTCAGCCACCATCGGGTTCTGGGTAGGCGTCGGATCCCGGGATGAAGCCCCCGGCCAGCACGGATCCACCCACTTCCTCGAGCACCTGCTGTTCAAGGGCACCAAGCGGCGCACCGCCCTGGAGATCGCTTCGGCGTTCGATGAGGTGGGCGGGGAATCCAACGCGGCAACAGCCAAGGAAAGCACCTGCTACTTTGCCCGGGTCCTGGACACCGACCTGCCCATGGCCATCGACGTCATTGCGGACATGATCACCGGGGCCGTACTGGACCCGGATGAGATGGAGCAGGAACGCGACGTCATCCTGGAAGAAATCGCCATGGACAGCGATGACCCCACCGACGTTGCCCACGAGCATTTTGTCGCCGCGGTCCTTGGCAGCCACCCGCTGGGCCGTCCCATCGGCGGCACGCCCGCCGCGATCAGGGCCGTGGCCCGGGACTCGGTGTGGGAGCACTACCGCCGGTACTACAAGCCGGAGGAACTGGTCATCACCGCGGCAGGCGGCCTGGACCACGACGTCGTATGCGGACTTGTGGTGGATGCCCTCGAGTCTGCCGGCTGGTCGCTGCAGTCCGACGCGGCACCCGTGCAGCGCCGTTCCACCGAACGCGCCCTGATTACCGGGACGGCCGGTCTGCACGTGGTCAAGCGTGCCGTGGAGCAGGCAAACATCATCATGGGATGCCCCACGATCGTCGCCACCGACGAACGCCGCTACGTGATGAGTGTCCTGAACGCGGTCCTGGGCGGCGGCATGTCCTCCAGGCTGTTCCAGGAAGTCCGCGAGAAGCGCGGCCTGGTGTACTCCACCTACTCCTTTGCCTCGTCCTACGCCGACGCCGGCTACTTCGGCATGTATGCCGGCTGCACGCCGTCGAAGGTCCGCCAGGTGGTGGACCTGCTGGGCGTAGAGCTGGACAAACTCGCCGAACACGGAATATCCGACGACGAACTCCGCAAGGCAGTGGGGCAGCTCGGCGGTGGGATCGTTTTGGCACTGGAGGACACCGGCTCCCGGATGTCCCGTCTGGGCCGGGCCGAGCTGGTCTCCGGGGAATACCAGGACATCGACGAGACCCTCCGCCTGATCAAGGCTGTCACCGCCGAACAGGTCCAGGAACTGGCCGCCGAACTCGCCGCCGCGCCGCGGACCATCACCGTCGTGGGTCCCTTCGAGGAGACGGAAACCTTCGGGCTGTAGGACGCTGGCGCTGTTGCCCTGCAGAGTCCATCCTGAGTATGGGGGCGAGCTTCGGCAGGAGGTGCGTGTTCGTGGACGGGCCCGAGTTGAAGCCAGAGCATCCTGCCCTGGCACCTCTGTTGGGACGCTGGCGGGGAAGCACCATACTCGCCGCCGGCCCCTGGGGACCCGAGCGCACCGTGGACGCTGAGGTTTCCTACAGGCCGATGGCCGGCGGCATCGGGGTCGTCCAGAGCTATCGGCATGTCGAGGCTGACGGTACGCACTTCGAGGGCCACGGCATCTTCACGGTCGATCCAGACCATAATGACGTCCTGTGGTACTACGTCGACAGTACTGGGGTGCCGCCCGCTGCCGCCGTCCGCTGTACTTGGCACGACGGCGTCATCCGGGTTGAGCGGCCAAGCCGTGCGGGCTGGACGCGCCACGCCATCAGTGTCGAGGCCGGCGTGCTGCAGCATATCAGCGAATTGCGGGCAACCCGTGAGGCCGCGCGTGAAGGGGTGCCGGACGCTAAAGCGCCAGTCACCAGGAACGGAAAGGGCACAAGCTACAGGCCATTCATGCGGTCTGTCTTCCACCGTGTCTGAGTGCCGGGTACTTGCCTGCGGGCCGCGCGCCTTGCCGACCCATCAATACTGATCGTTTGACACCGGTCGGGCGGCTAGCCGGTCCGGCGCTGGCAATACGTTTGTGATTCCAGCGCTTCCCATTCCCAGTTCCTGCAACGGGTCGGGTGGCAGGATGAAGGGCTGCGCGTAGAAGTCCTCCCACAGTGGATCTGTCGGGCATAGTTCGCCCGGCTCGAGCAGGTTTTCGCCGGGTGGATCTTCGGGTGGTGGATCGGCCCAATCAGGCATGCCCGCGAGCAGTTGCTGCCACTGGGGAGCGTCCACCGACATGGCAGCCACGATAGCTTCCGCCGGGAGGATTCGCGGTGGCCAGTGTGTGGGTTCTGGGTGGGGGTGTTCGGGTTTGTAGTGGCGGCCGGTGGGTGAGGTCCAGCCGGGTGATCTGTCTTCTGTGGCTGGGTCTGGTGTCCATTGGGTGTGGTGTTTGAGCCGGTGGTGTTTGGGGCAGAGTTGTGCCAGGTTGCTGGCCCCGGTGGTTCCGCCGTGTTCCCAGGCCTGGAGGTGGTCGGTGTCGTTGTCCGGGGTGCGGTTGGTGCAGCCGGGGAAGGTGCATTTGGCGTCGCGCATCCTGATCCAGCGTTTGATGGTTTCGGTGAGCCGGTAGTTCTTCCGGCCGATCTCCAAGGGTGCCCCGTCTCTCGGGTCGACCAGGATGCGGTAGAAGGAGTTCGCGCCGTCGGCGACGAGTTTGCGGGCCGTGGATGCCGGGATGGGTCCGAGCCCGTCGAGCATGGCGGGTTCCTCCGTGAGTCCGAGGAGGGAGAATACCGGCACCGTGACCAGGACGTCGGCCCGCGGGGTGGGGACCTTGCCGGGTTCGCTTGCTGGTCCAAGGAGCAGGGATGCTGCGATGTCGGGGCGGCGTTGGGTGATGGTGCGTGGTTCGTTGGGGCCTTGGAGGCCGCGGGCGGTGGCGGTGGTGCGGTTCCAGATGGCGCAGGCGGTGTCGCCGGGGAGGTAGAGCGAGACCCAGGCCATCCCGTCCCGGTCCGGGGTGTATTCCATCCGCCGGTCAGTAACCCCTTTGGCGTGGCGTTTCTGCAGTGTCTCGGGGTGGTGGCGTTCGCGCCAGGCGCGGATTTTGGCCCGGAAGCGGGAGGGGACGAGTTCGCCAGGGGCTGCGCCGCGGGCGGGGTGGGGTGCGTCGGGGTCGAAGAAGTGGGCCACCAGCGCGGCAGTGCCGGCCGGATCGAGGCCCTCGGTTTCGTCCGCGACGATGCGGGCGTGCTGCCAGGACATGGCGCCGGTGGCCAGGGCCTGGAACACGGGTGGGAGGGAGCAGATTTTTCGGGACTGTTCCACCAGGGCGCCGGCGGCGGCGGAACTGACGGTCAGGACCCCTGCGATCTCCTCCACCACGGACATCTCGGCGTAGGTGCGGTCCTGCACCGACGCGTCCGGCGGGGTCATGGCCTGCTGGAACCCGATCGCCTCGGCTGCATCCCGTGCCTTCATCGCCGCGAGCTGCGCCTCCAACCGGGCCGCGAGTTCCAGCCGTTCCAGCCGGATCTCGTACCGCCGCCGCAGGACATCAACACCCGAACCAACACCAACCCCGGACGCCAGGTAAGAATCCTCCCGCTCCAGCACACTCATGGCGTCCAGCGCATCCAGGGCGGCCACAGAGGCATGAACACCTTCCACACCTGCCCCAACACCACTGATGACTGCCATAAAAGAATCATCCAATGAGGCACTGACATTTAGAGTGGGGGCGAGAGCAACGTCAAGCAGGCAGGACCCCAAGGGCCAGAAAGCCTGCTGCCTAGCCCCCCGCGAACGGCGGCAGCACGTCGACGACGTCGTCGGGACCCAGCACGGTTGCCTGGTCCCGCACGGCCACCTCATTGAGCAGGAAACTGCTGCGGGAAAGGATACTGGGCAGCGGGGGAGTCCCCGACGGAGGCTCCGGCCGCTCCACGGCCGCAACAGCCTCCAACAGATCCGCCACCGTGGCGCCGCCGGGCAGGTCGAACTTCTCCTCCTCGAAACCGGCGGCGGCGCGTGCGGCAGCAAAGTAGCGTACAAGCATTCCGGTCAGCCCCCGATGGCACTCATGCTGCGGTCCGGCTGGACGAAGTCCGGGGCGTCCAGTCCCACGTGGTCCATGCCGTGGGCTTTGGGTTTGATCCACATGGCGTCCTGCCACCGGTGCGCCAGCTCGGCGTCGCTCGCACCCGCGCGCAGCAGGCCCAGGAGGTCGTATTCCTCGCGCGAGAACAGGCAACTCATGATCTTGCCTTCGGCGGTGATCCTGGTGCGCCGGCAGTCGGAGCAGAAGGGCTCGGTGACGGAGGCGATAATCCCCACCGTTCCCAGCACGGGACCCTCCGGATCAGGAGAACCTGCCGCCCGCCGTCGTACTTCAAAGCGCTCCGCAGGGGCGCCGTCGCGTTCCCGCGGATCGGGACTGAGGACGAAGTCCCGGGACAGCAGCCCGCGGATCTCGGCGGCGGTAATCATGTTGCGGCGCGTCCAGCCGTGGTCGGCGTCGAGGGGCATCTGCTCGATGAACCGCAATTCGTACCCGCGCTCCAGGGCCCAGGCCAGCAGTTGCGGCGACTCGGCATCGTTAATCCCGCGCATCAGGACAGCGTTCAGCTTGACCGGTCCCAGCCCGGCAGCCCACGCGGCGTCAACACCGGCCAGGACCTGGTTCAGGAAGGGACGGCGGGTCAGCTTGGTGAACGTTTCCTCGTGCAGGGAATCAAGTGAGACGTTGATGCGCGTCAGCCCGGCATCCTTGAGCGCGGCCGCCTTTTTCGCCAGGCCAACGGCGTTGGTGGTCATGGAGATCGGAAGGTCCGGATGGTTGCGCCGCAGGGCTGCGATGATGTCCACCAGGTCGTGCCGGACCAGCGGCTCGCCGCCCGTCAGCCGCAGCTCCCGGACGCCCAGCTGATCCACGCCCACCTTGACGATCCGCACGATCTCTTCAGCGGACATGACTGCCTGCTTGGCCAACCACTCGAGGCCTTCGGCAGGCATGCAGTAGGTGCAGCGGAGGTTGCATTTGTCGGTCAGGGACAGCCTCATGTCCGTGGCGCGGCGGCCGTATCGGTCCGCCAGGCCGGCCGGTGCATCCGCGGGCCTGGCACGGGGAACGCCCGGCAGGGCCGATGCTGCTTCCTCCCGCGGCTGGGGCATGCCTAGCTGGACACTCATGAATTCAGGCTACGCCACCTTGAGCGGCACATCACACCCTGACCGGCCCGGCGTCACCCGGGTGCCACGAACCTATGCTGGGAGTTGTGAACAGTTCCGGGCACAGGTACGGGGCGGACGACGACGGCGGCGGCCTTCAGGGGCGGCCGGAACGTTCCGTCCGGCAACCGGGAGTCCCGCGCGCTAGGGTGCGGGACACAAGGGGGCGTTGGGCCGCTGCCGCCGGGATGGTGGCCGTCGCCGGCGGGGTCGCCGCGGGGGAGTTGCTGGCAGGATTCGCCAGCCCGTCCCTGTCCCCGTTGACCGGCGTCGGCGGAGTGGTGATCGATGCCGTTCCTCCCGGTGTGAAGGACTGGGCCATCTCCCTTTTCGGTACGGCCGATAAGGCTGCCCTGCTGACGGGCATGGCGCTGGTCATCGCCGGGCTGGCGGCACTGGCCGGAGTGCTTGAGTTCCGGAGGCGGTTCACTGGGGCCGTCCTGGCGGGCATCTTCGGCCTCGCCGGGGCTGCCGCAGTCCTGACGCGTTCCCAAGCGGCCCCGGTCGCACTCCTGCTTCCGCTTCTGGCCGCGGGTGCCGCCGTCGTGCTGTTGCGGCTCCTGGTGGGCAAGCTCGCGGCGTGGCAGTCAGCGGCCTCAACCCGCGACGGCGAAAGGACAGCAGATCCCACACCATCCCGGTCCCGCCGCAGCTTCCTCCAGGCCCTCGCCGGCACCGCGGCTTTGGCCGCCGTTGCCGGGGCCGTGGCGGGTATCTGGCGCGGTGCCGCCAACGCGGTCAGCGAAGCCAGGGCCCGCATCACCCTTCCAACGCCGGCATCTCCGGCGCCGCCAATCCCGGCGGCCGCGGAGTCCGGCGTGGCGGGAATGCCGCCGCTGGTCACGCCAAACCGTGACTTCTACCGGATCGATACAGCCCTCACCGTCCCGGCGGTCAACCCGGATACCTGGCTGCTCAAAGTCACCGGCATGGTGGCCCCGGGAGGTCCAGCTCTCCTTCGCGGACCTGATGGCCAAACCCCTGACCGAACGCCACATCACCATCGCCTGCGTCTCCAACAACGTGGGCGGCGACCTGATCGGCAACGCCCGCTGGCTGGGCTGGCCGGTCAGGGACCTGCTGGCACTGGCAGGACCGCAGCCGGGATCCGACATGGTGCTCTCGCGCAGCACCGACGGCTGGACCGCCGGAACGCCCCTGGAGGTGCTGACGGATAACCGGGATGCCCTGCTGGCCGTCGGCATGAACGGTGAACCACTGCCGCTGGAGCACGGCTTCCCCGTCCGGTTGGTTGTCCCCGGCCTTTACGGTTATGTTTCGGCAACCAAGTGGCTGACGGAACTCAAGGTCACCAGGTTTGCCGACGACGCCGGGTACTGGACCCCGCGGGGCTGGTCCGAGCGCGGACCCATCAAGACGTCGTCGCGGATCGACGTGCCGCGCAGCGGGCGCCCGGTCAGCCCGGGAACCGTTGTATTTGCCGGCGTCGCCTGGGCCCAGCACACCGGCATCGGGAAGGTGGAAGTGCGGCTCAACCGGGGGCCCTGGCGGGAAGCCGAGCTGGCGCCCGGCATCTCCGCCGACACTTGGTACCAGTGGAAGCTGACCGTCGACCTCACACCGGGGCAGTACGAAATCCAGGTCCGCGCGACCGACATGAACGGCCGGCCCCAGGATGAAACATCACGGCCGCCCGCGCCTGACGGGGCCACCGGATTCCACACGGTTAGAGTGGACGTGAAATCCTGACGGCCGCGACCAAAGGCGTACCCATGACCACTGCGCATCACGCCCCTGCGGGCAAGGCCCACAACGCCCGCTCCGTCGCCGCGCATCTGGCCGCAGTCACTGACCTCCTCGCCCCGCTGGCGGTAGAATCCCGCACTGAAGTTGTTCCCCTGCCTGATGCCCTGGGCCGGGCGCTGGTGCACGGACTCCTTGCTCCGCTCAGCCTTCCCCCCTTCGCCAACTCCCAGATGGACGGGTATGCCGTCCGTTCCGCGGACATCCCCGACGGCGGCGCTGAGCTGCGCATCATGCCTCCCATTCCCGCCGGGTCGAGCCCGCAGCCGCTTGGGCCGGGGGCTGCGGCGCCCATCATGACAGGTGCGATGATCCCGGCGGGGGCTGACGCCGTCGTACCTATTGAAAAATCGGTGCCTGACCACTTCCTTCCGGAGCAGGACGGCACTGTTGTGACGCTGCCTGCCACCGCCCCGGGAACGTACGTGCGCGCCGCCGGCAGCGACATTGCGGCAGGGGAGCGGGCGCTCGCCGCCAGAACCTGCCTGGGGCCGGCGCAACTGGGACTGCTCGCCGCCCTTGGCATAACGGAGGTGGAGGTGTACCGGGCGGTGACCGTCCTGCTCGTCACCACCGGGGACGAGGTAGTTGAACCGGGCCGGCCCCTGCCGGAGGGCAAGATCTACGACTCCAACGGAACCCTCCTGGAAGCGGTAATGACGCAGGCAGGGCTTCGCGTCCGCCGCGCCGGGATCTCCAACGACAACCCTGCGGAACTCCAGGCGCTACTGCGGACGGAAGGCCGGGACGCGGACCTGATCGTCACGACCGGCGGGGTCAGCAAGGGAGCCTACGAGGTGGTGCGGCAGGCCATGGCGGAACAACCGGTCGACTTCCTTCACGTCGCAATGCAGCCCGGTGGCCCCCAGGGAATCGGAACGTTCGACGGCGTCCCCTTCCTTGGGTTTCCCGGCAATCCTGTCAGCTGCCTGGTGTCCTTCGAGATGTTCCTCCGGCCCGCCCTGTCGACCTTGCTCGGGGCACCGGCGGCCCGGCTGCCCCTGCGCGCCCGCCTTGACCTTGAAGGGCAAGCCCAGCAACTCAGGTCCCCCGGGCCCAAACACCAGGTCCGGCGGGGCAGCCTGCAGCCGGACGGGACGGTACGGCTGGAAGGCGGCGAGAGCTCGCACCTGATGCACGCGCTGGCAGGTTCGAACGTCCTGGTCCACGTTCCTGCCGGCGTAACGGAACTCGCTGCCGGGGACGAGGTGGAAGTATGGATGCTGTGAACGCAGAACAGACCCCCGTCCTGACGCACCTGCGCCAGGACGGCAGCGCCCAGATGGTGGATGTTTCCGCCAAGGCAGAGACCACCCGGGAGGCGACGGCCACCGCCACGGTCCGGACCACCGCCGAAGTGATGCAGCTCCTGGGCACCGGCGGGCTCCCGAAGGGGGATGCACTGGCCGTTGCCCGCGTGGCCGGCATCATGGCCGCCAAGAAGACCCCGGACCTGATTCCGCTCTGCCATCCGCTGCCGCTGTCCAAGGTGACGGTCGACTTCGACCTTGGTCCGGCGGCCGTCACCATCAGCTCCACGGTGAAAACCCGCGGCGTCACCGGGGTGGAAATGGAGGCCCTAACGGCGGCCTCCGTGGCGGCGCTGAGCGTTTACGACATGATCAAGGCCGTGGACAAGCACGCGGTCCTGACGGATATCAAGGTGCTGGCCAAGAGCGGCGGCAAGAGCGGAGACTGGGCACTGTGACCACACCTTTCAGCGCGGCCGCCCCACATGTGCACGGCGAGGTACAGGGGCGGAAGGCCGGCGTCGTCGTTGCCTCCACCCGTGCGGCCGCCGGCATTTACGAAGACGAAACCGGCCCCGTGATTACAGACTGGCTCGCCGAGCATGGCTTTGACGTGTTCCCGGCCATGGTGGTCCCCGACGGTGACCCGGCAGGTGCCGCCATCAGGGCGCTCCTCACCCAGCACCCCGCCGTCATCATCACCAGCGGCGGCACCGGGCTAAGCCCCGACGACCGCACGCCGGATGTCACCCTGCCGCTCCTGGACCGGGAGATCCCCGGGATCATGGAGGCGATCAGGAGGGCGGGCGCTGCCAAAACCCCGCTCGCGTCCCTGAGCCGGGGTTACGCCGGCGCCGCAGGGCACACGTTCATCGTGAACCTGCCCGGTTCACCCAAGGGCGTCATGGACGGGCTCACCGTCCTGGACCCGCTGATCGGGCACCTCTGCGACCAGTTGGAAGGCGGACATGGGCACTGAAGCATTCGAAGTAGTAAGGGCAGTCCTGAGCCCGGACCCCATCTCTGTGGACCAGGCCATAGCGGCGGTGGAAAGCGACACCGCGGGCGCGGTGGTCAGCTTCAGCGGCGTGGTGCGCAACCACGACGGCGGCAAGGCTGTCCAGCGCCTCAGCTACAGCGCGCATCCCACGGCACACCAGGTGATGGCCGACGTCGTCGCCCGCCTTGTTGCCGAACAGGACCCGGAAGGGGATGCCGGGGCTGAACAGCCTGTCCGCATCTGGGCAGCACATCGCATCGGCATGCTGGAAATCGGCGACCCCGCGCTGGTGTGCGCCGTGTCCGCCGCGCACCGCGGCCAGGCCTTCGCCGTCTGCTCCGAACTCGTGGACCGCATCAAGGAACAGGTGCCCATTTGGAAGGAACAGTTCTTCTCCGACGGCACCGTGGAATGGGTAGGCGCAGGCGGCTGACCCACCGCGAGGTAACGCATGCCGCCCGGTTCCTGCACCAACCACCGCCGCCGGTAGGGTTAATGCCATGACCGAACAACACTCCGTTCCCAAGCTGGTGGCCGTCCTCGGCGCCACTGGACGCATGGGCGCCGAGGCCGTCAAGGCTATCGACGCCGCTCCCGACATGAAGCTCGTCGCAGCCCTCGGACGGGGTGACTCGCTGGAACAGCTGACCACCTCTGGTGCCCAGTACCTGGTGGACCTCACGGTCCCCGAAAGCACCGAAGCGAACGTCCGCTTCGCCGTCGAGCACGGAATCCACGCCGTGGTGGGCACCACCGGTTGGGACGCGGAACGCCTGTCCGCACTGGAATCCCTGCTGGCCGAGCACCCGGAGACGGGCGTCCTGATCGCGCCGAACTTCGCCCTCGGCTCCGTGCTGGCCTCCGCGTTCGCCGCGAAGGCGTCCAAGTACTTCGAATCGGTGGAGATCATCGAACTGCACCACCCGGACAAGGTGGATGCCCCTTCCGGCACCGCCGTCCGCACCGCACAGCTCATCGCTGCGGAACGTGCTGCTGCACAGGTGCCGCCCAGCCCCGATGCCACCACCAGTGAACGCGCCGGCGCACGCGGCTGCGAAGTGGATGGCGTCCGCGTGCACAGCGTCCGGCTCCGCGGGCTCGTGGCACACCAGGAAGTGCTCCTGGGAGGTCCCGGTGAGCAGCTGACCCTCCGCCACGACTCCTTTGACCGTGCTTCCTTCATGCCGGGCGTGCTCCTGGGTGTGCGCAACGTTGCTGCACACCCCGGCCTCACCGTTGGCCTGGACGGTTACCTGGACCTGGGGCTTTAGGCCGTGAACGGGCTGGCAGCCGGCTTCCGGAAGAACCGCACCAAGATCTGGGTGGCAGCGGTAACGCTGTTGCTGGTGTTCTACCTGGTGGTGTCCTTCCAGCGCTCACTCCTGCTCCTGTCGGACAGCAACCTGACCGCCAAGGCCATCGGCGCCGCCTACCTGGTGCTGCCCATTGTTGGCGCCTGGGCCCTGATCCGCGAGCTGATGTTCGGTGCCCGCACGGAGCAAATGGCCAAGGTCCTGGAGGCCGAAGGCGGCCTGCCGGTGGACGAGCTCCCGCGCACGCCCGGCGGCCGGATTGTCCGGGCGGCTGCAGATGCCGAATTCGAAAAGTACCGGGCCGAGGCTGAGGCCGCTCCCGACGACTGGCGTTCATGGTTCCGGCTGAGCTGCGCCTACGATGCCGCCGGAGACCGCAAGCGTGCCCGGGCGTCCATGCGCGACGCCGTGAAGCTTTTCACCGCCGCGTCCTAGCTCGCAGGGCAGCCCTGCCCAACTGCCGTAATCGGCATTGCCGCCGCGATGGGCATTTCTGCCCATCGCGGTCTTTTGCCGTCCACGGTAGGTTGACTTAGTAAACACTCTTTAGCTTTGGGGGAAAGCATGAGGTTGGCCGCTGCCGTTGGCACTGTCCGCGCCACTGGGCTGCAGCATCTCCGGCCCGGCCCCCAACATCCCCACCCCTGTACTCCACACGCCGTCATTCCGCGTGCCCGGATGCCGGCGCAGCGCTGCACCCTTACCACCGCATGCCTCATCACCGCACCCTGATCACCGCCCCCTCGTCACCGCACAGAAGGACCACCAATGAGCCACCCGAATTACCCCCACCCGCAGCAGAACGGGCCGGCGGCGCCGCCCATTCCGCCGCCGTCATCCTTTGGCGCGCAGCCCGCTTTCGAGGGGCAGCATCCGGCAGGTCCGCAGGGGGAATACCAGCCCGGGTCCTACGGCCAAGGGCCCTACCCGGATGCGCCGCGGAAGTCCTTCATGGTCACGTGGCTCCTTTCCCTCCTGCTGGGCACGTTTGGTGTGGACCGCTTCTACCTGGGCAAGATCGGCTCCGGCGTGGCGAAGCTGCTCACGGCCGGCGGTGCGGGTATCTGGGCGATTGTGGACCTGATCATGACCCTGACGGGAAACACCCGGGACAAGGACGGCCGTCCACTGGAGGGCTACCAGGAAAACAAGAAGAAGGCGTGGATCATCACTGCCGTCGTCTGGCTGATCAGCATTATCACCGGGATTTTGTTGACTATCACGTCCATCGCCATGGTTGGTGCGGCCATCGACGCCCGGAAGGTTCCCGTGGCACCTGAACTTCCTTCGGCCTCCCAGGCCGCGCCTGCCCCCTCCGGCGGAAGCCCGACCGGCGGCAGCGCGGCCGGAGCGAACTCCATGGTGGCCACCGTGTCCGAAGGCAACACCGCGAAAGTCAGCGTTCTCGACTCCATTTACACGGACAAGATTCCCGGCATGGACTACATGGAGCCAAAGAACGGCGGTTTCCTTGCGGTGGAGGTTTCCTGGGAGACGCAAACCGGCACCAGCTTCTCCAGCCCCTCCAACTTCACGGTCCTTGATGCCGACGGCAAAGAGGGCGAGCAGGTGTACCTGGATGAGAAGCTGGGGCCCTTGCCCAGCGATGAGGTAAGCGCCGGTGATGCCCGCCAGGGGATCATTGCCTTCGACGTCAAAAAGGGTCCGGTCCAGGTTGTGGTATTCGATGACTACGGCGACAAAGCGGCCACCTTCACCCTGACTGCCCAGTAGCCGGACAACCCCCGTTAGGGGTTGAAAAAGGAACCCGCGACCCCATCACCGAATGGGCGCGGGTTCCTTGGAGTTAACTGGAAAACCCGGCCGATATGTGGAAGCCAGTCTTTCGATGGCTGCCGGTCAGTACAGGGCTTTGAGGCCGCCCCGGCCCACCCGGCTCGCCGCGTGGGCCACCCATTCCAGCGGACCGCGCCACCCCAGCACGGCGAACACCATGCCGATGATGACGGCGGCCGCTGCATGGGCAAAGTACATGCCGTCCTCGGTCCAGCCCACGGGCAGGGGCTGGAGGTAGAAGCCGGATATCACCCAGACGTGCACCGTGTACAAGGTCAGCGTCATGGCGCCTGCTCCCCGCAACGGCAGCAGCAGGTCCAGGTCCACCCACTCGGCCAGCCGCCCCAGAAGCAGGCATGCCCCGATAGCCGCCGCCGCCACCGCTGAGGTGTGCAGCAGGTCAAGCGTGGTACCGGAGTGCGGTGCGGCCGACGCGAGCCACCACCACGAGCCCTCCTGCGGCAGTCCTGCCAGGTTGACCTGCAGCACGCTCCCCAGCGGGTATCCCGGTGAGTTCAGGACTTTCTCCAGGGCGGCCCGGCCACCCCAATCCTCCATCGCGGCTGTGCCCAGGGTCTTGGCGGCCACGGCCACCACCGTCCCGCCCACCAGCAGCAGGACGGGAACCAGTGCCTTACTGAGGACCAGGCGGCCGATGGCCAGCCCCACCAGCAGGTAGGACAGCCACTGCACCACCGGGTAGTACCCGGTGAAGAACACGTCCGCGAGCAGCCTGGAAGGCGTCCCCAGGTCCTCCCAGTTCGGGTTGTGGCCCAGCTTCAGGGGCGGCTCGGGGGCAAGGAGCCAGGGCCGCAGCAGATAGGCCAGCACCGGCGACGCCAGGATCCAGCCGGCGGCCCACGCACACAGTCGCTTCACGCCGAGTCCCAGGAAAGGCAGGATGCACAGGAAAAGGGCGGCGTAATGGACCAGGATGATGGCCACGTTCACTTCCAGGCTGCCCAGGGTAAGCCCGACGGCGGCAATCACCAGGGCGCGCAGCGCCACTCCACGCCGGGCGCCGGAGAGTTCGGCGCCCTCCAGGGGCTTGTCCCTGCCCGTGGAGAGGGCAAGCCCGACGCCGGCCAGGACGGCGAAGAGCGCCGCGGCCCGCCCCGAGAACGTGAGGCCGATCCAGGTTGGGGTGAGGCTGGCGTTCGATTCGAACGTCGGCAGCAGGTGCGTGGCCATCATGCCCAACAGGGCCAGGCCGCGGGCGGCGTCGATGCCCCGAAGGCGCCCCGGTTGTTGCCCGCCTGGGGTCTTCCGGGACCGGGTGGCCGGGGTTCGGGACGTCATGACCAGATCGTCTCACATGCACTGGCGGCGTTGCTGTCAAGCAGGCAACCACGGGGGAAGGGGAGCGCGGCAGTGCAGTGACCCTCTTGTTTTCGAATATATGTTCGAATAGCATGGCTGCATGAAGACGCCATCTACCGGAACCCCTTCGCCACGGGGATCCGACCAGCCGGGAAACCTGCACTCCGGAAAGCTGCAGTCAGGGAACTTTCGGGCCGGTCAATTACCGGCAGATTTCCGCCCTGCGGGCCCTTCGGTGGACGGCACTGGAGCGGACGGCGGGCTGCTGAGGGCAATGAGCCCCGGAGTGGTGGACTATCTCTTCCGCCAGCTCGTCTCAGGTCGTCCCGCCGAGGACGTCCAATGGGAGCGGGAGGGCATCAGCCTCGCGGCCCAGCCAGAGGGGGCCGAGCTGGCCCGGCGGCTGGCGGAAACCGACATCGATGCGCTGACGCCAACGGAGCTGTTCCACTATGTACGCGCTGCGCAACGGCTCGAGTCCTGGGCTGAGGACCTTCGGCAGGCCGCCGTCGGACGCTATTGCCACGCCGGAACAAACGCGCCCCGGCCCGGCGGGCACCGTATTTGACGCTCGTCACGCCCGTGGCATTGTCCTAACCAGCCGGGGACAGGGTAACGTTTTTTCCATGGCTGACTCTTCCGCGCACATCCCTGCCCTCGGTACCCTCCTGACCGCCATGGTCACGCCGTTCACCAAGGACGGCGCAGTGGATTACGACCAGGCGGCAGCGCTGGCCAGCAAGCTGGTCGACGACGGCTGCGACGGGCTGGTAGTCACGGGAACCACGGGGGAAACCTCCACACTGACGGACGAAGAGAACCTCGGCATGTTCCGCGCCGTCAAAGACGCCGTAGGCGGCCGGGCGGCAATCATTGCCGGTACCGGCACCAACGACACCGCGCACTCGGTCCACCTTTCCCAGCAGGCGGCAGCCCTCGGCGTCGACGGCCTCCTCCTGGTGACCCCTTACTACAACAAGCCCAGCCAGGCAGGTGTCCGCGCCCACTTCGAGACCATCGCGTCCGCCGTGGACGTACCCGTCATGCTCTACGACATCCCCGGCCGGTCCTCCATCCCCATCGAACCGGACACCATGATCCGGCTGGCGCAGCACCCCAACATCGTCGCTGTGAAGGACGCCAAGGCGGATTTTGTTGCCGCCACCCGCGTCATGGCGGAAACGGACCTCCTGTTCTACTCGGGCGATGACGGACTGACACTTCCTTGGATGGCCCTGGGCGCCGTCGGCCTGGTGGGCGTCACCACCCATGTCGCCACCCGCCGCTTCCGCGAACTGATCGACGCCGTCAACGCCAACGACCTCGGGACCGCCCGCAAGATCAACTTCGAGCTGCAGCCCGTGGTCCGCGCCACCATGACCCGCGTCCAGGGCGCTGTGGCGGCCAAACAGATTCTTAAATGGCAGGGAGTCCTGCCCAACTCGATTGTCCGTTTGCCCCTCGTGGAGCCGGACGAAACCGAGATCGAAACCATCCGCGGGGATTTGGCGGAAGCGGGGCTGGTCTTCTCCTGAGGCTAAGACCGGCACCCTTCCGCCTGGAAAGAAGTGCACTATGACCCAAACTGCCCTTACCGGCCTTGTCACCCCTCCGCGCCTGCCCCAGGGCACGCTGCGAATCGTCCCGCTTGGCGGGCTGGGGGAAATCGGCCGGAACATGGCCGTGTTCGAAATCGACGGCAAACTGCTGATCGTGGACTGCGGCGTCCTCTTTCCCGAGGAAACCCAGCCCGGCGTTGACCTGATCCTGCCGGACTTCTCCTACATTGAGGACCGGCTAAACGACGTGGTGGCGGTGGTCCTCACCCACGGCCACGAAGACCACATCGGCGCGGTGCCCTACCTGCTGAAGCTGCGCAACGACATCCCGTTGGTGGGATCGCAGCTGACCCTTGCCCTCATCGAAGCCAAGCTGCAGGAGCACCGCATCAGGCCCTACACGCTGACCGTCGAAGAGGGCCAGGTGGAAAAGTTCGGGCCCTTCGAATGCGAGTTCGTGGCCGTCAACCACTCCATCCCGGACGCTTTGGCCGTGTTCATCCGCACCGCGGGCGGCACCGTCCTGCACACCGGCGACTTCAAGATGGACCAGCTGCCGCTGGATGGCCGCATCACCGACCTCCGGCACTTCGCCAAGCTCGGCGAAGAAGGCGTGGACCTTTTCATGTCCGACTCCACCAACGCGGACGTCCCCGGATTCACCACGGCTGAGAAGGAAATCGGCCCGACCCTGGAGCGGCTTTTCGGCCAAGCCACCAAGCGCATCATCGTGGCCTCCTTTTCCTCCCACGTCCACCGCGTGCAGCAGGTGCTGGACGCGGCCGCCAAGCACAACCGCAAGGTGGCCTTCGTGGGCCGGTCCATGGTCCGCAACATGGCCATCGCCGAAAAACTGGGCTACCTCGACGTTCCCGCCGGACTGATTGTCGACATCAAGAACATCGACAACCTTCCCGACAACCGCGTAGTGCTCATGTCCACCGGTTCCCAGGGTGAGCCGATGGCTGCCCTGTCCCGCATGGCAAACGGCGACCACCGGGTGGTGGTGGGCGACGGCGATACCGTCATCCTGGCCTCCAGCCTCATCCCGGGCAACGAGAACGCGGTGTTCCGGATCATCAACGGCCTGCTTAAGCTCGGCGCCGACGTGATCCATAAGGGCAACGCCAAGGTGCACGTCTCCGGCCACGCTGCGGCCGGCGAACTGCTGTACTGCTACAACATCCTCGAGCCGCTGAACGCCATGCCCGTACACGGTGAAACGCGCCACCTGATCGCCAACGGCAAGATTGCCATCGAGTCCGGGGTGCCGGAGGCCAGTGTCATCCTCGCGGACAACGGCAGCGTCATCGACCTGCGCGATCACCAGGCAGACATTGTGGGCCAGGTGGAGGTGGGCTTCGTCTATGTGGACGGCTCCAGCGTGGGCGAGATCACCGATGCCGACCTCAAGGACCGCCGCATCCTGGGTGATGAAGGGTTCATCTCCATCATCACGGTTATCCACCGCGCTACCGGCAAGGTGGTGTCCGGCCCGGAAATCCACGCCCGCGGCGTGGCCGAGGATGATTCCGTCTTCGACGACATCATCCCCAAGATCAACGCGGCCCTGGAGGAAGCAGTACAGAACCACGCCGACCACACCAGCCACCAGCTCCAGCAGGTGGTCCGCAGGGTCGTCGGCACGTGGGTCAACCGGAAGCTCCGCCGCAAGCCCATGATCATCCCCGTGGTGCTCGAAGCCTGAGAGCACCCGCACACTGGCTCCGGCCCGTACTCCCGCTGCAAGCGGGAGTGCGGGCCGGAGCTGTTTGACGACAGGGTCCGGGCACCTGCCCGGCCCCGATATCCCCGGAATCACAGCATGCTTCCGGTACCGTGGCTACTATGGCCACACGTACTACTTCCGCGCCCAAAGGTACCGGCAGGGGCAGCTCCGGCAGCAAATCCGGGAGCTCCACCGGCCGCGGAACCGGCTCCACTGCCGGCAAGGCTGGGCGCGGCGGCTCATCCAGCACCGCACGCACCCGCCAGCTTCCCGCCGTCGAACACCACCAGCCCTGGCTGCTGCGGGTGGTGGGCGGAGCCTGGCTGGGCGTTGGGCATCTGGTGGGCGGGGGAGTGCGCCGCATCGGCCATGACGTCAGCGACCTCCCTGCCGAGGACCGCCGCGACGGCGCCGCCCTGTTCAACCTGGCATTGGGCATCTTCATTGCCACCTTCGCCTGGTGGGGCCTGACGGGCTGGTTCCCGGACGCAGTGTACGCCGTGGTGAATGGCACGTTCGGCTGGATCTCCCTGCTGCTTCCGCTCATGCTTTTCGTGTGCGCGTTCCGGCTGTTCCGCCAGCCCTCCGACGGACGGGGCAACAACCGGGTCGGCATCGGCTTCCTGATCATGGCGTTCGCGGGCTGCGGCCTGGCGCACATCCTGGGCGGCCAGCCCACCGTCGCCGATGGCTTCGACGGCCTGCGCAGAGCCGGCGGCATGCTCGGCTTCCTGGCTGCCGCGCCGCTGGCAGCCATCCATCCCGCCGTGCCCGTGCTCCTCTACGGCCTGCTGGCCTTCATTTCGCTGCTGATCCTCACCGCAACCCCGTTCACGGCCATCCCGCGGCGCCTTCGGGGAGCGTACGAACACCTCATGGGCATCGACCTGATGGACCAGGAAAACCCCGGCGACACGCACGACCGCAGCTACCTGGAACGGACGCGGCCTGCGGCCCCGAAGAAAAAGAAGCGCAGGCTTTTTGGCAAGGATGAGGAGTCCGACGCCGGCCTTGAGGGCTACGTGGGCGACGAGGCCTTTGAACATGCCGTCATTGACGACGACGAGCCGGAAACTGCCCGCCCGGCGCCCGGCGTGCGGCGGCCCACCCAGGCGGAAATCGCCGTCGAGAAGATCAAGGCAGCCCAGGGCCTGGGCGCCGGGGCGCCGGCGGCGACCGCTTCTCCGGCGGAGAACGCCACGGAGGCCATCCCGCTGGTCATCCCCGGCGCCGCTGCCCCCGGCAAGGCTGCCGCCGCGCCCACCGTGCCTTCCAACCCTGTTGCGCCGGCGCCGCCGCCCGTGCCGATCCCGCAGCGCACCGAGCAGCTCTCCCTCGCGGGCGACGTCACGTACACCCTCCCGGCCTCGGACTTCCTGACGCCAGGTTCCATCCCCAAGGAGCGCACCGAAGCCAACGACGCCGTCGTTGCTGCCCTGACCGACACCCTGACGCAGTTCAACGTCGACGCTACGGTCACGGGATTCAGCCGCGGCCCCACCGTTACCCGGTACGAGATCGAGCTCTCGCCCGGCACCAAGGTGGAGCGCGTCACGGCGCTATCCAAGAACATCTCCTACGCCGTGGCGTCCAGCGATGTCCGGATCCTCAGCCCGATTCCCGGCAAATCGGCCATCGGCATCGAGATCCCCAACACGGACCGCGAAACCGTCTCGCTCGGCGATGTGCTCCGCAGCCAGAACGCCCGCCGCACGGACCACCCGATGGTGATGGGCGTGGGCAAGGACGTGGAGGGCGGCTACGTGGTGGCCAACCTGGCTAAGATGCCGCACCTCCTGGTGGCCGGTGCCACCGGTGCCGGTAAGTCTTCCTTCGTGAACTCGATGATCACCTCCATCCTCATGCGGGCCACGCCGGATGAGGTCCGCATGGTCATGGTGGACCCCAAGCGCGTGGAACTGACTGCCTACGAAGGCGTCCCGCACCTGATCACGCCCATCATCACCAATCCCAAGAAGGCCGCCGAGGCACTGCAGTGGGTGGTCCGGGAGATGGACGCCCGCTACGACGACCTCGCCAACTATGGCTTCAAGCACATCGACGACTTCAACAAGGCGGTGCGTGCCGGGAAGGTCCAGCCGCCGGTGGACTCCAAGCGCGTCATTCGGCCGTACCCGTACCTGCTGGTCATCGTGGACGAACTCGCGGACCTCATGATGGTGGCCCCGCGCGACGTCGAGGACTCGATCGTCCGCATCACCCAGCTGGCCCGTGCCGCCGGCATCCACCTGGTGCTGGCGACCCAGCGTCCGTCCGTGGACGTGGTCACCGGCCTCATCAAGGCCAACGTGCCGTCCCGCATGGCGTTCGCCACGTCCTCCGTAACGGACTCCCGCGTGGTCCTTGACCAGCCCGGCGCCGAGAAGCTCATCGGCCAGGGTGACGCGCTCTTCCTGCCCATGGGCGCCTCCAAGGCAATGCGCGTCCAGGGCGCCTGGGTCACCGAGTCGGAGATCCACAAGGTGGTGGAGCACGTCAAGGGACAGCTCCAGGCCGTTTACCGGGACGACGTCGCCCCCGAGGCGGAAAAGAAGCAGATCGACGACGACATCGGGGACGACCTCGAGGTGCTGCTGCAGGCCACCGAACTCGTAGTCACCACGCAGTTCGGCTCCACCTCCATGCTGCAGCGCAAGCTGCGTGTCGGCTTCGCCAAGGCCGGCCGCCTCATGGACCTGCTCGAATCCAGGGGCGTGGTGGGTCCCTCCGAGGGGTCCAAGGCACGCGACGTGCTGGTCAAACCGGACGACCTCGCTGCCGTCCTGGCCGCCATGAAGGGCCAGGAGGCGCCGGCCACGGCGGACTCCCAGACCGCCGCGCTGAGCGACAACGCCAACGCCAACATTGCCCAGGGCGGCTACGCCGAAGACCTGGTGGCTGCGGACCTGGACAACAGGAAACAGAGCGTCGAATATTACGACGGCTCCGACTCCGCGCCAGGCGGGTACGGCGATGACGAGGACGGGTCCGAAGACGCATGGTCCCTCACCGGGCGTTAGCCCGGTAGCCTAGAAACGTGACTAGCACCGATGCAACCGCCGCCGGCCCAGGCCGTGCCGGGGTCTGGAACCTACCCAACGTCCTGACTATGATCCGCATCGCGCTGGTCCCGTTTTTCGTGTGGTTCCTCATAGCGGACGCCCCCGGGCTGCACAGCGAATCCGGGCCGTGGCGCTGGGCGGCGGTGGCAGCGTTCGCCGTCGCCATCTACACGGACAAGCTCGACGGCGACATCGCCAGGAGCCGTAACCTGGTCACCGACTTCGGCAAGATCGCCGACCCCATCGCCGACAAGCTCCTCACCGGTTCCGCGTTGGTGATGCTGTCCCTGCTGGGGGAGTTGCCCTGGTGGGCCACCCTTGTGATCCTGGTCCGGGAATGGGGCATCACAGCGCTGCGTTTCTTCGTGATCCGGTACGGCGTCATCCCTGCCTCCCGCGGCGGCAAGCTCAAGACCGTGGTGCAGACGGCGGCGATCTTCCTGTACCTCCTGCCGTTCGGACCGTTCGCACCGTGGATGTCGTGGGTTGCGTTCGCGGTCATGATGGCGGCCGTAGCCATCACACTGTGGACCGGCGTCGAATATGTCGTGGAGGCCCTGCGCCTCCGTGCGAAGGGCAAACGCCAGGCCGGGACCGTGCAGGGGCAGGAGCAGGCATGAGCAATCTTCACCATCTGGCCGGGCAGGCCGTCCGCCAGGCGCTTGAGTTCGGGCGGACCGTCGCTACGGCCGAATCGCTGACGGCGGGCATGGTGTCAGCGGTTCTCGCCGACACGCCCGGAGCATCCGGAATGTTGCAGGGCGGGGTGGTTGCCTACCAAAACTCCGTGAAGGACAAGGTGCTGCATGTCCCCGCCGATCTGCTGGCCCGCGTAGGGTCCGTTGACCCGGACGTCGCCCGCGCCATGGCAGCCGGGGCACGCACCGAACTCGGCGCCGACGTCGGACTTTCCACCACAGGGGTGGCAGGCCCCGATGCCCACGACGGCAAGCCGGTGGGGCGGGTTTACATCGGGATCTCCACCGCGGCCGGAACCTCGGCCTTCGAGTATTCCTTCACCGGCAACAGGCCGGACATCCGCGCCGCCGCCTGCGCCGCCGCCCTGGAAAGGCTTCTGGAGACACTGTCCGCCTGAGGCCGTGGCCGCCTAAGTTACCGGGCGTAAAGTTGCCGGGAACAAAAGCCGGTACCGATTAGTTATTACATTGTGTCGCTTCCGGAGAGCGGAGGCGCCTAGGATGAAATGACCAAGACGGTCCGCCAGGCGGTGGACCTGACCAATGAGGGAGCAAGGCGATACAGATGGTAAAGCAGCCCGTATCCGTAAACGGCGTTGTCCGCTGGAAGGATGTGGGCCTCGCCGAACAGGCTAAGAGCGAACAGAAGGAGCGCAAGATGGTGGTACTTCGTCACGAAATCGGTGATGTCCTGCGCGATGTCCGCCAGCGTCAGGGGCGTACGCTCCGTGAAGTTTCGCACAGCGCCCGCGTCTCCCTGGGATACCTCAGTGAAGTGGAGCGCGGCCAGAAGGAAGCATCGTCAGAGCTCCTGTCCTCGATTTGTTCGGCGCTGGATGTTCCGCTGTCGAGCATGCTCCGCGAGGTCAGTGACCGTGTGGCAGTAGCCGAAGGCGTCGCCGTTCCGGACACCGTCCCACAGGAATTCTCCCAGCGTTACGGCCGTGACCTCGAGCGCGACCTCAACACTGAACTGAACGACGAACTCTCCACGGGCCTCTTCTCCGGCGCCCGCTAAAGGCAGCCGGCGCCCGCAAGGGTCCGACGAACAGCAGGAAGCCCCCGGCCGGGCCGGGGGCTTCCTGCTGTCTCTTTTGGTTGTCCTCTTCGGCTATTGGTCCTGGGCCGATGCTGCACCAGCGGCTTCCCCGGGAAACCCATCACGCTCATATGTGGAGTTCAACTTGGCCATGTAGCGGCCGAGTTCCTGCAGGTCCTCCACCGGCCACTCGCGCAGCCGCTCCTGGAAGACCTGGCGCCGGGCGTCCTGGACCTGGTGCATTTTCTCCTCGCCCTTTGGCGTCAGGCGGATGGATTGTGCCCTGCGGTCCAGTGGGTCAGCCTCCTTGGACACCAGCCCCAGGCTTTCCAGGAACGCGATCTGGCGGCTGACTGAAGGCTTGCCCACCCCGATGTTCATGGCAAGCTCGGTGAGCCGGATGGGTCCCTCCCTCCGGATCACCGTCAGCAGCCCGTAGGCGGCAGGCTCCATATCCGGATGTACTTCGCGTGAAAGCTGGTTGGAAATGGCCCGGGCACGCCGCCAAAACAGGCTGATCTGGTGCTCAACATTCTGCAGCGCGGAGTCGGCGGCTTCTTCGCCTTCGTCGTGCCGTGGCGGGACATCCGGGGAGGTGCTCATGCCAATAATTCTATGGTCCACAATCATGAGAGGATTTACCGATGCGAATCAGCGAGTACTGGCGTCTCATGGATGACGAGTTCGGCGCGGGCTACTCCCGCGTGCTGAGCAGCACCCTGGTCCTTGCCGGGGTAGGCGGGCGCACCGCCGACCAAGCCCTCGCTGCCGGCGTGGAGCCCCGGAAGGTCTGGCTTGCCGTTTGCGACGTCCAAGACGTACCGGCAGAACGCCGGCTGGGACGGGACATCGCCCCGCGCCGGGACTAGCCCCAATCCGGCCGGACACGCCGCAGAGGTTTCACTCTTCGAATACCTGTTCGGATAACGCTATGCTTTTTCTATTGGGTTTATCCACATAGCCGTCGTCCTCCGGCCGGAATGTCAGTGGGTCCCCTTAGCGTCAGAGATGACCAATAAATCGGCCGCGAAGGCCACCATCGAGAAAGCATTAGAGGTGTCAACCATGGCGGCAGCCCCGGATCGTGCAAAAGCGCTGGAAGCAGCGCTTGCCCAGATTGACAAGCAGTTCGGCAAGGGCTCGGTCATGCGCCTGGGCGACGAAGTCCGTGCCCCGATCGAAGTCATCCCCACCGGCTCCATCGCACTGGACGTCGCCCTTGGCATTGGCGGGCTCCCGCGCGGCCGCGTCATCGAGATCTACGGACCTGAGTCTTCCGGTAAGACCACCGTCGCCCTGCACGCAGTGGCAAATGCGCAGCGCGCCGGCGGCATCGCGGCCTTCATCGACGCCGAACACGCCCTGGATCCTGACTACGCCGCCAAACTCGGGGTGGACACGGACGCCCTCCTCGTCTCGCAGCCGGACACCGGTGAACAGGCCCTGGAAATCATGGACATGCTGGTGGGCTCCGGATCGCTGGACGTCATCGTCATCGACTCCGTTGCCGCCCTGGTGCCGCGCGCCGAAATCGAAGGCGACATGGGCGACAGCCACGTAGGCCTCCAGGCACGCCTCATGAGCCAGGCCCTGCGTAAGATCACCGGCCGCCTGAGCCAGACCAAGACCACCGCCATCTTCATCAACCAGTTGCGTGAAAAGATCGGCGTCTTCTTCGGTTCCCCCGAAACCACTACCGGTGGTAAAGCCCTGAAGTTCTACGCTTCGATCCGTATCGACGTCCGCCGGATCCAGACCCTCAAGGAAGGCGCCGATTCCGTCGGCAACCGGACCAAGGCCAAGATCGTCAAGAACAAGATGGCCCCGCCGTTCAAGGTTGCGGAGTTCGACATCATCTACGGCCAGGGCATCTCCCGCGAGGGCGGCATCATCGACATGGGCGTGGAGCACGGCATCATCAAGAAGTCCGGCTCCTGGTTCACCTATGACGGCGACCAGCTGGGCCAGGGCATGGAGAACTCGCGCCGGTTCCTGCGCGATAATCCTGAGCTCGCCGCCGAGCTCGAACGCCTCATCAAGGAGAAGCTCGGTGTCGGGGTCAAGCCCGCCGAAGACGACTCCAAGGATGCGCCGAAGCTGAAAGCCGTCGACGGGTTCTAGCCCTTGGCTGGATCACGCTCACGGCGGTCCTCGTCCGGCGGCCCGTTGCCTGGGCCGCCGGACGACTTTGAGGTCCCTGAGGACCCGCAGTCCATTGACGCCGAACCGGACCCCTTCTCTGTCGCACAGGCCATCGTGTACCGGCAGCTCACTGCGGCGCCCAAGAGCAGGCTGCAGCTCGCCCGGAAACTGGCAGAACGGAATATCCCCGAGCACATTGCCGAAGCGGTGCTGGACAAGTTCCAGGAAGTACGCCTGATCAACGATGCCGAATTTGCCGACATGTGGGTCAGGAGCCGATCCCAGTCCCGCAAGCTGGCCAAGGGTGCGCTGCGGCGTGAACTCGCGGAGAAAGGCATCGACCAGGAAACAGCGGCCTCGGCCCTGGAGCAACTGACTGACGATGACGAGGAAGCCGCGGCCCGCGCCTTGGTTGAGCGCAAGCTCCGGCCCGCGACGGACGCCTCAGGCCCGGGGGAGCGGGACAAGGCGGTCCGGCGGCTGGCCTCCATGCTGGCCAGAAAGGGCTACCAGCCGTCCCAGGCGTTCCGGATCGTCAACGAGGTCCTCGATGCGCGGCAGGAAGCCGACGAAGGTCCGGTCCAAAGCCGGTACCCTTAACGGGTGAGTTTGACCATTCCTTCCCCCCAGCCCGGCGCCGCCCCTTCCGTCGACGCCGGGGCCGTTCCGCAGGCCGCAGCCCTGCAGCCACGCACCTACCAGGTCCGCACCTTCGGCTGCCAAATGAACGTCCACGATTCGGAGCGCATGGCCGGCATGCTCGAGGACGCGGGCTACGTCCCGGCGGAAGGCGACCAGGCCGACGTCGTGGTATTCAACACGTGCGCGGTTCGGGAAAACGCCGACAACAAGCTTTACGGGAACCTGGGCATTCTCGCCCCGGTCAAGGCAGCCAACCCCGGCATGCAGATCGCCGTCGGCGGATGCCTGGCCCAGAAGGACCGGGAGACCATCCTCAAGAAGGCGCCATGGGTGGATGCCGTCTTTGGCACCCACAACGTCGGCGCCCTGCCTGCCCTCCTGGACCGGGCGCGGCACAATAATGAGGCGCAGCTGGAGATTCTCGAATCCTTGGACGTCTTCCCGTCCACACTGCCCACCAAACGCGACTCCGTTTACTCCGGCTGGGTGTCCATTTCCGTGGGATGCAACAACACCTGCACCTTTTGCATCGTGCCGGCGCTCCGCGGCAAGGAAAAAGACCGGCGGCCCGGGGACATCCTCGCTGAGATCCAGGCATTGGTGGACGACGGCGCCATCGAGGTGACCCTGCTCGGCCAGAACGTCAACTCCTACGGAGTGGAGTTCGGCGACCGCCAGGCCTTCTCCAAGCTGCTGCGCGCCTGCGGTGAAATCGAGGGCCTTGAACGGGTCCGCTTCACCAGCCCGCACCCGGCAGCATTCACCGACGACGTCATCGACGCCATGGCGGAGACGCACAACGTGATGCCGCAGCTGCACATGCCGCTGCAGTCCGGCTCGGACCGCATCCTCAAAGCCATGAAGCGCTCCTACCGGTCCACCAAGTTCCTGGGCATCCTGGACAAGGTCCGGGAAAGGATTCCGCACGCAGCCATCTCCACGGACATCATCGTGGGGTTCCCCGGCGAGACTGAAGAGGACTTCCAGGCAACGCTGGACGTCGTGGAGCAGTCGCGCTTCGCCACTGCCTTCACGTTCCAGTATTCAAAGCGCCCGGGAACCCCCGCAGCCGACCTCCCCGACCAGTTGCCCAAGGCTGTGGTCCAGGAGCGCTTCGAACGGCTCACCGCCCTGCAGGACCGCATCGCCGCAGAGGAGAACCGGAAACAGCTGGGCCGGAGGCTCGAGGTCATGGTCACGGCGCAGTCCGGCCGCAAGTCGGAGGAGACCCACAGATTGTCCGGCCGCTCCCAGGACCAGCGGCTGGTGCATTTCTCGGTTCCCGAGGGTGCACCCGCTCCCCGACCGGGAGACCTGGTCACCGTTACCATCACCGAGGCGGCGGCGTTCCACCTGGTGGCCGATCCCACGCTCGAGGACTACAGCCTGCGCCGGTCCCGGGCAGGGGATGCCTGGGACAGGTCGCAGGCAGACTCCTGCGGAGCGCCGGCTCCCGGTTCCCCGCAGGGACGGAAGGGCGTCTCCCTCGGTATGCCCTCGCTGCCGCTGCGCACCCGCTGACAGGTGGCTGCCCCGCCCGTTATCGCCGTCGTCGGTCCCACCGGCTCCGGCAAGTCCGACCTTGCCGTCAGCCTTGCCCTGGAACTGGATGGCGAGGTCATCAACGCCGACGCCATGCAGTTCTACCGCGGCATGGACATCGGCACGGCAAAAATCACGGCGGATGAACGCAAAGGCGTTCCGCACCATCTCCTGGATATCCTGGACGTGACCCAGGAGGCCAGCGTCTCCGACTTCCAGCAGCAGGCCCGGGCGGCCGTCGCGGACGTCCACGCCCGCGGCAAGCGCGCGATCCTGGCCGGCGGCTCCGGGCTGTACGTCCGCGCCGCCCTGGACGTCCTGGAGTTCCCGGGCACAGACCCAGCTGTGCGCGCCCGCCTGGAAGCGGAGCATACCCAGGTCGGAACGCAGGAGCTCCTGGCCCGGCTGAAGAGCGTGGATCCGGTCTCCGCCGACAGGGTCTCGGATGCCCGGCGGATCATCCGTGCGCTGGAGGTCCACGAGCTCACCGGGCGCCCTTTCAGTTCCTTCATGCCCCGCCGGGAGTACTACCAGCCGGCCGTCCAAGTGGGCCTTGGCGTAGACCGGGAGGTACTTCGTGAGCGCCTGGCAGAACGGGTGCACCGAATGGTGGACGCCGGCCTGCTCGAGGAGGTTCGGCGGCTCGACGCTTTGGGCCTGCGCCAGGGCAAGACCGCTTCCCGTGCACTGGGCTATTCGCAGTTTTTGCGGGTCATTGATGGCACCTCCGCCGTCGAGGATGCCGCGGAGGAAACCATCGTGGCCACCCGCCAGTTCGCCCGGCGGCAATTGACTTGGTTCCGCGCCGATCCCCGGATCACGTGGCTGGACTGGCAGGATCCGGAGCTCGTGGGCAAGGCTGCGGAGCTGACCCGCTAGAAAAGGCGGGGCGAGCCTTGCGCTGACGGTACCTCCCCGCTGCTGCCGTTTAAGCACTGTGCTTTTAGGACCGTGGTTTCAGCACCAGACGTGTGCGCCGCTACGCTTGGGACCATGAATGCAACCCCCGCAGAAACCTTCGGACCCGCCCTGCGCACACTGAGCGGGCTCCGCTTCTCCAAGGGGCATGGCACCGGTAATGACTTCGTCCTGGTCGCCGATCCCGACGGGACGCACGCCATCGACGCGGACCAGGCCGCCGCGCTCTGCGACCGCCACCGCGGCATTGGGGCGGATGGGCTGATCAGGGCCGTGCCGTCCCGGTTCCTGCCCGAAGGCCGTGAACTGCTAACCGATTCCCCGAACGCGGAATGGTTCATGGACTACCGCAACGCGGACGGTTCGTTGTCCGAAATGTGCGGTAACGGGGTCCGGGTGTTCGTCCACTTCCTGCGCACCGAGGGCCTGATCGACCTGCCCGACGGCGGATCGCTCACCATTGGCACGCGCGGCGGCGTGAAGACGGTGGTCCGCACCGGGGACGGGTACGCAGTGGACATGGGGCCGTGGGAGTTCATTTTCCCCGGGGAGGCCACTGCCAAGGCCATGGATTCGCTGGTCACCGCGGACGGGCTGGAAGTTGCGCGGCCCGCGTTGTCCGTGAGCATGGGGAATCCGCACACGGTGGTTGCCCTCGCGGAACTTTCCGAACTGGCCGGCACCAGGCTCTTCACCGCGCCGAAGGTGGACCCCGTACCGCCGAACGGGACCAACGTGGAGTTCGTGGTTCCCGCGGAGCCGCTGGTCCATGAGGGAGTAGGTTCGGTGACCATGCGGGTGCATGAGCGCGGGGTGGGGGAGACCCAGTCCTGCGGGACGGGCGCCTGTGCTGCGGCCGTCGCCATCCGGCATTGGGCCGGGGCTGAAGCTCCCGATGCTTGGCGCGTCCACGTTCCCGGGGGTGTGGTGGGCGTGAAGTTCTTTGCCGGCCCCGGCGGCCACGAGCATGTGGAACTCAGCGGCCCCGCCGTTATTGTGGCGAGCGGGACACTTTCGTAACCTTGAGGATCCGGAAGGACTTGGACGTTGACTCCCGCGTCACGGTGAAAGAATCGTCCAGCTCCGCCGCCAGCCAGCGCTGGAGCGAATCCGAACCCAGGTTCTTCTGCACCACCAGCCATGCCGTCCCGCCGTCAGCCATGCGGGGCAGCCAGAGCTTGAGCAGGGCGTGCAGCTCGTCCTTGCCAATCCTGATCGGCGGATTGGACCAGATGGTGTCGAAGCGGACGCTGGGGTCCACCTCCTGCGGCGTGCTGGCGACGACGTTGGTCAGTCCCAGCGCGGCGGCATTTTCGTTGGTCAGGGCGATGCAGCGTTCGTTGACGTCCACCGCGTAGACCTTGGACTGGGGAGCCAGCAGGGCCATGGTCAGTGCAACGGGACCCCAACCGCAGCCGATGTCCAGGAGGTTGCCCTGGGGGTTCGGATCAGGTACCTCGGCCAGGAGCACGGCAGTGCCCTTGTCGACCCCATCCGGACTGAAGATGCCTGTGGACGTGCGGAGCCTGCGCGGCTTCCCGGCCAGCTCAACCGTGAGCGGCTTGCGGGTGAAGGGGCCGGCGGGGGACGTGCTGAAATAGTGTGCTGACTCCATAACTCGCCAGAGTAGTTCCCCTGGCAGCGTAAAGGGAAACTGTGCTGCGGCCCCTCTGCTACGCTTGAACGCATGTTCCTGATCTTCGAGTAGCCGGCACGGGCCATGCCCGTCCCGACCCCTGTCCTCCAGCGACAGTCCGTTCCGCAGCGACGCAGGCTTCACGCCTTCCGCTTGCGCGCCGGCCAGACCACTGGGTCTGCCCGGCCGCCGGACGATACCGAACGTCAGCATCCCGCGCACGTCCCGCCACTCTCCGGCCTTTTCCGCCCTGCCGCCGTTTCAGCGCGGCATTCCCAGCCCGGCATCGCAGCCGGTGCAGACCACCAGGAGAACCATGACCGCAGGCCGTCAGCCCAGCGCGAATACTTTCCAACTTCCGCCCAATCAGCACTATTCTGGAATTGCCGAATCTTCAAAGGAGACCATGACCAGCCAGCCCAATACCGGTTCCGATCCAGCCGCCCAGGACATGAGTCCGCAGGAGATCCAGGCTGTCATCGACCGGATCCTCGCCAAGGACGTACCGGCCAAAAATGTCAGCACGCCCCGCGGTGAGGGCAGCGGAGATGGAAAAGCGGTGCTCGGCAGGGCACAGGCCATTTCCCGCCTGGACGAAGAGCATTCAACCTACGACGGCGACCAGCAGGACCTTGAGGAGCGGCGCGCCCTGCGCCGGCGCGCAGGTCTGTCCACCGAGCTTGAGGACGTCACCGAGGTTGAGTACCGCCAGCTGCGCCTGGAGCGCGTGGTCCTGGCCGGGCTCTGGTCCGAGGGCACCCTTGCCGACGCCGAAAACTCCCTGCGCGAGCTGGCCGCCCTTGCCGAGACTGCGGGCTCGGAGGTCCTCGACGGGCTGGTCCAGCGCCGCGACAAGCCGGACCCCGGAACCTTCCTGGGCTCGGGCAAGGCGCAGGAGCTGAAGGACATTGTGATATCCACAGGCGCGGATACCGTGGTGGTGGACGCCGAACTGGCACCTTCGCAGCGGCGCGCCCTGGAGGACATCGTCAAGGTCAAGGTCATCGACCGGACCGCCCTGATCCTGGATATCTTCGCCCAGCATGCCAAGAGCCGCGAGGGCAAGGCGCAGGTGGAGCTCGCACAGCTGGAATACCTGCTTCCCCGCCTGCGTGGCTGGGGCGAGTCGATGTCCCGCCAGGCCGGTGGCCAGGTGGGTGGCGCCGCCGCCGGCATGGGCTCCCGTGGCCCCGGTGAAACCAAGATCGAACTGGACCGGCGACGCATCCGTACCCGCATGGCCAAGCTGCGGCGCGAAATCGCCGCGATGAAGCCCGCGCGGGAGACCAAGCGGGCCAACCGCCGTCGTAATGAAGTGCCCTCCGTTGCCATCGCCGGGTACACCAACGCCGGCAAGTCGTCCCTGCTCAACCGGCTCACCGACGCCGGCGTCCTCGTGGAGAACGCCCTGTTCGCCACCCTGGATCCCACCGTGCGCAAGGCGGAAACCGCCGATGGCCTGGGCTACACCTTGGCGGATACCGTGGGATTCGTCCGTTCGCTGCCAACCCAGCTGGTGGAGGCCTTCCGCTCCACGCTCGAGGAAGTGGCGGACGCCGACCTGATCCTGCACGTGGTGGACGCCTCGCACCCTGACCCGGAAGGCCAGATTGCTGCCGTCCGGAAGGTCTTCAGCGAAGTTGACGCCCGGAAGGTGCCGGAGATCATCGTGCTGAACAAGGCTGACGCCGCCGACCCCTTCGTAGTGGAGCGGCTGAGGCAGCGCGAACCGCGCCATGTGGTGGTCTCTGCCCGCACGGGCGAGGGGATCCCGGAACTGCTGAAGGTCATCAGCGAATCCATTCCCCGGCCTTCGGTCAAGATGGAATTGCTCATCCCGTACGAGCGCGGCGACCTGATCAGCAAGCTTCACGAGTCCGACGCCGAGATCCTCAGCCTGGACCACCTGGAGGCCGGCACCAGGGCTGCCGTCATGGTCCGGGAGGGCCTGGCGTCCGAACTGGAACCCTTCACCGTCAATGGGTGACCCCGCGGCGGACGAAGCCGCGCAGACGGCCGGTGAGCAGTTCGTCATCGAACTGCTTGACCGGGCCGTCGCAGGCATGGGCGGTCAAAGCCGCACCGGACAGCATCAAATGGCCCTGCAGGTGGCCCGCGCCATCGAAACCGGCAACCACCTGCTGGTCCAGGCCGGCACCGGCACCGGTAAGTCGCTTGCCTACCTGGTGCCGCTGATCGCCCATGCCCTGGAAAGCAACAAGCCTGCTTTGGTCTCCACAGCCACGCTTGCCCTGCAAACCCAGATCGTCGGCAGGGACCTGCCCCGTCTTCTGAAGAACATCACCCCGGCACTGGAACGGCCCGTCAAGGTTGCCTTGGTCAAGGGACGCTCCAATTACGTCTGCCGCCACAAGCTCGAAGGCGGTTTCCCCTCCGAAGAGCCCTCCGAAGGCCAGCTTTTCTCGCTTGGCGAGGACACCAGCGTGCCGCACTTCGCAGCGTCCGTGGGCGGCCCCTCGTCCCAGCTTGGCAAGGAAGTGGTCCGTCTCCGGGAGTGGGCGGAGAAAACGGCCACGGGTGACCGGGATGAACTGCTCCCGGGCGTGACCGACCGCGCCTGGCGGCAGGTCTCCGTGACGTCCATGGAGTGCCTGGGTGCCCAGAAGTGCCCCATGGCTGCCGAGTGCTTCAGCGAGCTCGCCCGGCAGGACGCTGCCGAAGCGGACGTGGTGGTGACCAACCACGCCATGCTCGCCGTCAGCGCATTCGAAGGACTTGCCGTCCTGCCCGAGTACGACGTCGTGGTGGTGGACGAAGCGCACGAACTCCAGGACCGGGTCACCGGAGCAGTGTCCGGCCAGCTGTCCGTCGCGATGGTCCACGCCGCCGCTGCCGGTGCCCGGAAACACACCGCCATCACCGTTGATGCCCTCAATGCCGCAGCGGCCAACCTTGAGCTGGCCCTCGCCGGCGCACCCAGCGGCCTGCTTCCCAACGGCCTGAACGATGAACAGCTGGACTGCGTGGACCAGCTCCGTGAGGCCTGCCGGGCTGCACTGTCCGATTCCAAAGGGGACAGCAACACCACTGCCGACGGCGGCCGGCAGCTGGCCAGGTCCCGCCTCATGCTCATCCTGGAACTGTGCGAGCGTCTGGTCGCCGCCAGGGAAAACCGGGAAGTCGTGTGGTTCTCCCGCGCCAGCACCTTTGACCCCGGCCAGGGCTACTCGCCGCCGGACGAGACTGCGCCGGTGCTGATCAACATCGCCCCATTGTCCGTCGCCGGGCGGCTGCGGGAAGGGCTCTTTGCCGACCACACTGTCGTGCTGACTTCCGCCACCCTGGCCATCGGTTCCGCTTTTGAACCTGCTGCAGGAGGACTGGGCCTTCTTGGCGACGGCGCCCCCAGCTGGACCGGCGTGGACGTCGGCTCGCCCTTCGACTACCCCAAGCAGGGCATCCTCTATGTGGCCGGGCACCTGCCCAAGCCCGGCCGCGGGGTGTCTCCGGAGGCTCTGGAGGAACTGGAAGCCCTGATTAAGGCGTCCGGCGGGGGAGCCCTTTGCCTGTTTTCCTCACGCCGGGCTGCCGAGGAGGCCGCAGACGCCCTGCGGCCCAAACTGGACGTGACCGTCCTGTGCCAAGGGGAGTCGACCATGACCGCCCTGGTCAAACAGTTCGCCGATGAGCCGGACACCTGCCTTTTCGGAACCATGTCCCTGTGGCAGGGAGTCGACGTGCCGGGCGGCTCCTGCCGGCTGGTGGTGATTGACCGTATTCCGTTCCCGCGGCCGGACGATCCACTGATGACGGCGCGTTCCCGGGCCGTGGCACAGGCCGGCGGCAACGGCTTCATGTCCGTATCAGCCACCCACGCGGCCATCCGCCTGGCCCAGGGCGCCGGGCGGTTGATCAGGTCAACCGCGGATAAGGGCGTTGTGGCCGTGCTGGACTCCCGGTTGGCAACCGAGCGCTACGCCGGGTTCCTGCGGGCTGCCCTGCCGCCGTTTTGGGCCACCACGGACCGCAGCAAGGCGCTGGCAGCCCTCACCAGGCTGGGGGCGGACGCAGTCCGGTAGCCTCCTGACGACGCACCGCGGAGCTCCAGGGGCACAGCGCGCCCCTGGAGTGCCTCCGCGGGGCCCAGGACGGCCCGGACGGATTCCTGCAGCGCGGGCCGGTGCTTGTGGCGGGAGGGAGCGCGCTAGAGCGAACGCAGGACCGAGACGACTTTGCCCATGATGGTGGCATGGTCGCCCAGGATGGGTTCGTACTGCGTGTTCTGGGGGAGCAGCCAGGTATGGCCGTCGCGCTGGCGGAAGGTCTTGACGGTCGCTTCGTCGTCGAGCAGCGCAGCAACGATGTCCCCGTTGGCTGCGTCAGCCTGGCGCCGGACCACCACCCAGTCACCGTCACAAATGGCGGCGTCCACCATGGAGTCGCCGGCCACCCGCAGCATGAAGAGTTCGCCCTGGCCCACCAACTGGCGGGGGAGCGGCATAACATCCTCAACAAGCTGCTCCGCGAGGATGGGACCGCCGGCAGCGATCCGGCCCACCAGGGGAACCATTGCGGTATCGAGCGCGGTGGGCAGCTCGGTCACTGAGGCGCCTCCGCCGGCGGGTTGCGTCGCAGGGGAGTCGCCTGCGGCCTTGCCGGTACCCCCGTCCAGCGTGAGGGGCATCAGCACTTCCATGGCGCGGGGCCGCTTGGGATCGCGACGCAGGTAACCGAGTTTTTCCAGCTGGGAGAGCTGGTGGGTCACGCTGGACAGGCTTGCCAGTCCGACGGTGTCGCCGATCTCGCGCATGGAGGGCGGGTACCCGTTCTCATTGACGGAGCGCTGTATGGTTTCGAGGATTTTCTTTTGCCGGGGCGTCAAGCCTTTGGCGGTCCTCTTGGTTTGCGGGGCGGTCCTGCCCCCGGCGGCTGCTGCTGCCATATTCGCCAATGCCTTTCGCTTGCCGCCGGATCTTCCGCCCCGGTGCTGGCTTGCACGCACCGCCGGAAGGACTCCCACTGTCATTGTCAGACCCTGCTGTTCAACTTCAGGGGTGGTTGTTCTTTGGTTTCAAAGCTAGGCCAGCCACATTGCTTTTTCAAACATTTGTTCTAGCGAGTCTCGACATTGTTCGTTGATAGGTGCTAAAACTTAACAAGCAAAGTTCGAACATGTGTTCTAACCAGCGCACGCCCTATTCGAAAACGTGGCCGGAGGAAGTTCCGGACCGTCGTCTGAATGGTCGGGGCGGCCTCGGGGGAACACCCGGGCAGCACGGCAGGTCCAGGAGGGCTCAGTTCATGTCAGCTTCATCTCGTCACCACGTTTCACCTTCGTCCGCGCCCCTGCGGCTTACCCGGCGGGGGCGGATCGTCCTGATCGGCGTTCCGCTGGTACTCGTCGCTGTTTTCCTGCTGTCGCTGTCGGGGTTCTTCAACTCGCCCGCCAAGGCCTCAGACTCCGCCGCGGATTTGGCGGTGACACCGACTGTCACGGTTACCGTGCAGCCGGGCCAGTCACTGTGGACCATCGCCGGTGCTGTTGATCCGAACCGGGACGCCCGGGACGTGGTGGCAGACATCGTCCAGCTCAACAACCTCAGCGCCGGCTCAGTCCTGCCCGGGCAGCAACTGTTTGTCCCAACACACTGAAGCCCGCTGTCCACTCCAGGCATGGCGCCGGAGAAGCGGGATGTGGCACGCTGAGGGCGAACAGGAACCGTCACATTTTCCGGTCGTTGCTGCGGCAACTAAACTGTTCAGGTGAACGACCAGCTAGAGCGTCTGAACCGGCTTCCCCTCCGCAGCAACCTTCGCGGGCTCACCCCTTATGGGGCGCCCCAACTGGACGTCCCCATTCTCCTGAACGTCAATGAGAACACCCATGGCGTCCCCGCCGATGTGCACGCCGCCATTTCCGCCGCAGTCACGGAGGCTGCCGCAGGCCTGAACCGCTATCCTGACCGGGAGTTCACTGCACTCCGGAAAGCCTTGGCGGAGTACCTCGGGCATGGGCTTGACGAAAACAACGTATGGGCAGCCAATGGCTCCAATGAGGTCCTGCAGCAGATCCTTCAGGCTTTCGGAGGCCCGGGCCGCACCGCCCTGGGCTTTCCACCCACGTACTCCATGTACCCCCTGCTGGCCAGCGGGACCGACACGCAGTACATCACCGGGGAGCGCTCCGAGGGCTACGACCTGAGCGCAGAGTCGGCCGCACGGCAGGTCAAGGAACTGCAGCCGAACATCGTGTTCCTCTGCTCGCCCAACAATCCCACGGGAACCGGGCTCGGTCTGGATGTCGTGGAGGCTGTCTACGAGGCCGGGGAGGACGGCCAGGCGATCGTGATCGTGGACGAGGCTTACCACGAGTTCGCGCACGACGGAACGCCCAGCGCGCTGACCCTGCTTCCCGGCCGGGAGCGGCTGATCGTGTCCCGCACCATGAGCAAGGCATTTGCCCTGGCCGGCGCCCGGCTTGGTTACATGGCCGCCGCGCCGGAGGTCACCGACGCCCTGCGGTTGGTGCGCCTTCCGTACCACCTCTCGGCCATCACCCAGGCCACTGCGCTTGCCGCCCTCGAACACCGCGAGGCCCTTATGGCGGACGTCCAGGACATCAAGGCCCAGCGGGACCGGATCGTGGCGGAACTGACACGGATGGGCCTGACGCCCGCGGCCTCCGACTCCAATTACGTGTTCTTCGGCGGCCTGGAAAACCCCCACCAGGTCTGGCAGGAACTGCTGGACGCCGGTGTGCTGATCCGTGACGTCGGCATCCCCGGCCACCTTCGGGTTACTGCGGGCACTGAGGCGGAAACCACAGCCTTCCTCACGTCCCTGGAACGCATCCTTGCGGGCCAGGCCGCGCTTCCCGCCTAGACTTATAGTGCGGCGTCGGCGCCTTGAACCACTTCTTCTCCCACAAAGGATCCTTTCACCATGAGTCCAACCGGATTGAATACGGCTGCGGCCAGGACCGCCCGCATGGAGCGTGCCACCAGCGAGTCCTCCGTCCTCGTGGAGATCAACCTCGACGGAACCGGAGTGTCGGATATCGATACCTCGGTGCCGTTTTACGACCACATGCTGACTGCCCTGTGCAAGCACTCCCTGATCGACATGACGGTCAAGGCCACCGGCGACACCCACATCGACGTCCACCACACCGTGGAGGACGTTGCCATCACCTTCGGCGAGGTCCTGCGCACTGCCCTGGGCAACAAGGCGGGAATCCGACGTTTCGGTGAGGCCACTGTGCCGCTTGATGAAGCGCTTGCCAACGCGGTAGTGGATGTCTCCGGCCGCCCCTACCTGGTGCACGGCGGCGAGCCGGCAGGCCAGGAGTACCACCTGATCGGCGGCCACTTCACTGGCTCCCTGACCCGCCACGTCTTCGAAGCCATCACGCTGCACGCCGGCATCTGCCTGCACATGACCGTATTGGCCGGCCGGGACCCGCACCACATCGTCGAGGCGCAGTTCAAAGCCTTCGCCCGTGCCCTGCGCGCCGCCGTCGAACCGGATCCCCGCGTCGAGGGCATCCCGTCCACCAAGGGCGCACTGTGAGCGGCCAGGTCCTTAAGGACGGGGCCATCATCGACCCCTCCGCCTCACGCAAGCTGCCTTCCCCCGAGGGCAAGCCAACTGTCACGGTTCTGGACTACGGTTCCGGGAACGTTCGGTCAGCGGTCCGCGCACTGGAACGTGCCGGCGCGGAAGTGATCCTGAGTTCCAAGCCGGAGGACGTGCTGAACGCGGATGGACTGGTGGTGCCCGGCGTCGGCGCTTTCGAGACGGTGATGCGCGAACTCAAGGCCGTGGACGGCATCCGGCTCATCGGCAGGCGCGTTGCCGGCGGCCGCCCGGTGCTGGGCATTTGCGTAGGCCTCCAAGTCCTGTTCGAGGCCGGCGTGGAGCACGGCACCGAAGCCGAAGGCATCGGCGAGTGGCCCGGAAAGGTGGAGGCCCTTCCCGCGGAAGTCGTCCCCCACATGGGCTGGAACACCGTCCAGGTCCCCGAAGGCTCCAAGCTCTTTGCCGGCGTCGAAAACGAGCGCTTCTACTTCGTGCACTCCTACGGCGTGCAGGAATGGAACTTCGACGTGATCCAGCCCCGGATGGCTCCGCCGATGGTCACCTGGTCCGAGCACGGCGCTCCCTTCATTGCGGCCGTGGAAAACGGCCCGCTCTGCGCCACCCAGTTCCACCCCGAAAAATCAGGAGACGCCGGTGCGCGTCTGCTGCGTAACTGGGTGGAAGGCCTGCGCAAACCAGCCAATGACGAATCCAGTTCCGGAGCAGCATCAGCCGACCCCGGCAGCGGCGCATAGATGTGGTCCGTACTACTGATGGGGCTCGCCGGCATCCTGATCGGTGGCGGCATCTCCTTCCGGCAGCAGCGCAAGCCGCTGTGGACCCAGGTGGCGTTCTATGTCCTGGCCGCCATGGCGCTGCTCGCCGCCTACCTGCTCACACTGCCGGCCAGCTGAGTACCCACCGGAGGGTGGGCCGCCCTGGGGAGTCCGCCCGGCACATCAGCAACGGCACGCCCCAAGCCCGCCCAATTTTCAGCCAATCGCCCTGAGCCCGAGAACCAACACCGAGGATGAGTATGACCACCGCACATGACCTGCCGGTACTTGAACTGCTGCCCGCCGTCGACGTCGTCAACGGCCAGGCCGTGCGGCTGGTCCAGGGCGAGGCCGGGAGCGAGACCAGCTACGGCACCCCCCTTGAAGCGGCACTCAACTGGCAGCAGCAGGGTGCCGAGTGGGTCCACCTGGTGGACCTGGATGCCGCTTTCGGGCGCGGATCCAACGCCGACCTCCTCCGGGAGGTGGTGGGCCGGCTGGACATCAAGGTGGAACTCTCCGGCGGCCTCCGTGACGACGAGACGCTCGAAGCAGCCCTTGACCTGGGGGTCGCACGGGTCAACCTTGGCACCGCAGCACTGGAGAACCCGGAGTGGACCGCCCGGGCCATCGAGCGCTTCGGCGACAGGATTGCCGTGGGGCTCGATGTCCGCGGCACGACCCTTGCGGGCCGCGGCTGGACCAAGGAAGGCGGGGACCTGTGGGACGTCCTGGGCCGCCTCGAAGAGGCCGGCTGCGCCCGGTACGTGGTGACCGACGTGACCAAGGACGGCACGCTGCAGGGACCGAACGTGGAACTCCTGCGCCAGATGGTGGAGAAGACCGGAAAGCCGGTGGTGGCCTCCGGCGGAATCTCCAGCCTGGACGACCTCAAGGTCCTCCGCTCGCTGGTCCCCCTGGGCGTGGAAGGCGCCATCGTGGGCAAGGCCCTGTACTCGGGAGCCTTCACGCTTCCGGAGGCCCTCGACGTCGCCGGCCGGCGCTAGGTCCGGGGCGCACTAAAGCCATGTCCAACGTCGAGGAACCGGAACGCCCTGCAGTCCGCCGGCTGCCCGGACATATTGCTGCCGCGCTGGCCGGTGCCGGCGGCGCCACGGATTCTGCGGGCCAGCCATGGGCGGGGCGGAGCCTCGCCGGCGACGACGCCAAAATCCATAACTTCGAGGACGACGACGGCACGGCCGACGCCGGCTACGTCGCCGCGGTCGCGGCGCTCCGTGAGGGACGGGGCGGTGAAGAAGCAGTCGTTTCCTCGCTGGCAACTGCGCGGGTCTTCATCCCGATCGTGGCGCAGTTGGCTGAGGAGCAAGAGACCGCTCACGGCCTGCACGCCGACAAGCAGGCGGACATGGCCCTGGTGACGCTCAAGGCAGCCGACGGGAGGACCGCGCTGCCGGCATTCACCTCGGCCGCCGCGCTGTCGGCATGGCATCCGGAGGCCAGGCCGGTAGCCGTCTACGCCGCCCGGGCGGCGCTCTCGGCAGTCGCGGAAGGAGCCGAACTCCTGGTCCTGGACCCGGGCGCCGACGTGACGTTCGTGGTGCGCAGGCCCGGCGTTTGGGCCCTCGCCAAGCAGCATGACTGGATCCCCTCCTACAGCGACGAGGAGCTCGCAGCCGAAATGGGCCGCGCGGCCTCCGGCTTTGCCGCCATCCGCCGGCTCGAGCTCCTGCCCGGCGGGGGAGTGGCCGCAAGGGCCGCCGACGGATCAGTACTCCCGGGCGGCGGTACGGGGCCGGAACTGCAGGTGGTGCTGTACCTCGAGGACGGCCTGGACGCCGCCGGTGTCCAGCAACTGGTAGCCGGCCTGCAGGCGGAGTGGTCGCGGAATGTATTGTTTGGGGAGCGCGTCGATTCGCTTGAGATCAAACTAAGGCGCGCTTCCGACTAGCCGCCAGCCGGATGGGTGATCCCCGCCGGGATTGCGGCGCACCCTGAAGGACCGCTTTCGTGAATTTCGCTCTCTACCGGGAGTTGCTCGCCATCCGGCCTATCCGCCGGCTGCTGCTGGTGGGCATGGTTGCCCGGATCCCGCACTCGGCCGCCGGCGTCCTGCTCACCCTGCACATCGTCCTCACCCTGGGCCAAGGCTATGCCGCGGCCGGCGCTGCCGCGGCCGTCATGACCATCGGCATCGCCCTCGGAGCGCCCTGGCGTGGGCGGCGTGTGGACACGGTGGGGCTGCGCACCGCGCTCATCCCCTCGGTGATCTCAGAAACTGTGATCTGGGCTGTGGTGCCGCACGTGTCCTACCAATGGCTCCTTCCGCTGGTCTTCGTGGGCGGCCTGCTCACGCTGCCCATCTTCAGCGTGGTCCGGCAGTCCCTCGGTGTCCTGGCCGAGGGCGACCAGCGCCGCACCGCCTTCGCCCTCGATGCCATCACCACCGAAATGGTGTTCATGATCGGCCCGGCCGCCGGCGCGGTTGTAGCCACCAGCGGCTTCACCACTGCCGGCCTCACGGTCGTGGGCGTGGCAACGTCCCTTGCCGGGCTGTTCCTCATGTGGTTCAACCCGCCCACCCGCAGCCAGGGACTGACAGTCGAATGCGCGGAGGATGAGCAGCACGCCGCCGAAGTAGCGGTCGTGTCCACGGCTCCGGCCCATGTACAGGAAGCCGCCGCGGAGCTGGCCCCCGCCGGAGCTGCCACCAGCGCCGCACAGGGCCTGAGGAGAAGGCTGGCGGGTGGCTTCTCATGGTTCACCGCCACGGTCTCGGCACTCTTCGCCGTGGCCGCCGGCGCCGGAATGGTCCTCAGCGGCACCGACGTCGGCATCGTCGCAGCGCTGGAAATCGGCGGACACCAACGTGAAATCGGCATCGTGTTCGTCTTCTGGTGCGCCGCTTCGGTGGTGGGCGGCTTGATTTACGGCGCCATGCACCGGCCCATCCCGCCGATCTTCCTGCTGCTGGGCATGGCCGCCCTGACCCTGCCCATGGCTTTCGCGCACGACACCTGGACGCTGGCCTTCGTCTCCGTCCTGCCGGGCCTGCTGTGCGCCCCCGTGCTCTCCGCAGCCTCCGAAAAGGTGGCGGACCTGGTGTCGGAGGAGCGGCGCGGGGAGGCCATGGGCTGGTACGGGTCGGCCCTGACCGCCGGCGTTGCCCTGGGTTCCCCGCTGGCCGGAGTGTTCATCGATGCCATGGGGCCCTCCGGAGGTTTCGTGTCCGTCGGCGCCGCGGGCGTGGTGCTGTGCCTGGTGGGCCTGGCGCTCCAACAGCGCCGTCGCAGGGCTGCTGCCTAAGCAGTGCCCTTTCATCGATTGCTGCGTAGTTGTCCTTTTGGCCCCTCCAAACGGCAGTTACGGAGCAATGGGTGGTGTTAAAGCGCGACGGCGGGACGACCTTCAAGAGGCCGTCCCGCCGTCGGGCGTTGCTTGGGGGAGTTCTTCCTTAGTTCACTGCCCCGGTGTACTTTTCACCGGGGCCCTTGCCCGGAGCGTCCGGAATCAGCGACTCTTCGCGGAAGGCCAGCTGGAGGGAACGCAGGCCGTCGCGCAAGGGACCGGCGTGCTGGGAGCCGATTTCGGGGGCGGCGGCGGTGACAAGGCCGGCCAGTGCCGTGATCAATTTCCGGGCCTCGTCCAGGTCCTTCAACTCGGCTGCGTTGTCTTCCTCGGCCAGGCCAAGCTTTACCGCGGCGGCGCTCATCAGGTGAACTGCGGCCGTGGTGATGACCTCGATGGCGGGAACTTCCGAGATGTCCCGGATCTGTTGGGAAACGTCTGCGCCTGCGTCGCCGGGTTCGAAGACGTACGAATTACTGTCTGAGGTGCTCATACTGGTAAGCTTGACACAGACCGACTGGATGTCGTTATTTCAGGGATTGTCCCAAACAATCAGGTTCCCACAGCGTTTTCGGGCGTTGGCGGGAATTTTTTCTGTAGAATGGCATGCAGTTTGCAAGCGGAGTTCTCTCCCACCCGCGTCAGCCGCTGTCCCAGGCGTTCCATTGGAACGTGCAGGGGACGCAAGGTTGCCGGGTACCTGGTTGGGCATGGGCCGGCATTTGCCGGGACTGTGCATGTGCGGCCCCTTCACGGGGTTGCTTAGCCAACCTCTTTGAGGCCTTCGATTGCTCCGGCAATTGGGGGCCTTCTCTATTTGCCGGAAACAACAACAAACACAGGAGCTTTAACATTAGCGAGCCAAGAATCAATGAGCGTATCCGCGTCCCCGAGGTGCGGCTGGTCGGACCTGCAGGTGAACAGGTAGGAATCGTCCGTATTGAGGATGCCCTGCGCCTGGCTGCCGAATCCGACCTTGATCTCGTTGAAGTTGCACCTCAGGCGAAGCCTCCGGTGTGCAAGCTGATGGACTTCGGCAAGTACAAGTACGAGGCCGCGGTCAAGGCACGTGAGGCCCGGAAGAACCAGACGAACACCGTTCTGAAGGAAATCCGCTTCCGCCTGAAGATCGACACCCACGACTACGAGACCAAGCGCGGGCACGCCCTTCGCTTCCTCGGTGCCGGGGACAAGGTCAAGGCCATGATCCAGTTCCGCGGCCGTGAGCAGCAGCGTCCGGAGATGGGCATTCGCCTGCTCCAGCGCTTCGCAGACGACGTCGCCGAAGTTGGCGTGGTGGAGTCCAGCCCCCGCATCGACGGCCGCAACATGGTCATGGTGGTTGGCCCGCTGAAGAACAAGGCCGAGGCTAAGGCTGAAGCACGGCGTGCCACGCAGCGCGCCGAGGCCAAGGCACAGAACGAAGCCAAGGCTTCCGGACGCGTTGACACCTCCGGCGAGGACCAGGCCCCCATGACGCAGTCACTGGCGGACCTCCTGCCGGAAGGCTTCACTGTGTCCACCGAGCCCGAGGCTGCCGCTCCGGAGCAGGAAGCACCGAAGCAGGAAGCCCCTGAGGCTGCCGCCCCGGAGCAGGAAGCTCCTAAGGCTGCCGCTCCGAAGCAGGAAGCTCCCAAGGCTGCCGCTACGAAGGCCGCGCCGAAGCAGGAAGCTCCCAAAGCGGCTGCGCCGAAGGCCGCTCCGGCGCCGAAGCCTGCAGCGGCTGCCAGCCCGGAAGCTGCTGCCCCGGCGGCGCCCAAGCCTGCTGCTGTGCCTGCTCCGCCGAAGCCGGTGGCCAGGCCTGCCGCGCCCAAGCCTGCTGCGCGCCCTGCCCCCAAGGCAGTGCCGAAGCCGGCCGGCAAGAAGACCAACTAGTTCACAGCTGCCGGGGGTACGCCCTCCGGCAGTCAGCAACCAGCATGCTGCCCGCAGGGGCGGCTGCGCGATAGAACTGCGGCCTCCGGGCCAGCAGAAACGTAAGGAGATCGGTTCCCATGCCGAAGATGAAGACCCACAGTGGTGCCAAGAAGCGCTTCAAGCTGACCGGCAGCGGCAAGCTGCGCCGCCAGCAGGCCAACCGCCGCCACTACCTGGAGCACAAGTCCTCCCGCCTGACCCGTCGCCTTGCCGGCGACAAGATCGTCTTCAAGGGCGATGCCAAGGTCATCCGGAAGATGCTCGGCATCTAGTTCCCAAGTTTTATTGACGGGCCGCCCCCTGGTGGCCGGTCACCTGCCAAACAGCCTTCTCAGGCCGCCGCCGGATTTCCGGCAACAGATGCTTGGGATCAGATTTTCGAAGGAGTACGCACGTGGCACGTGTGAAGAGGGCGGTTAACGCCCACAAGAAGCGCCGGGTTGTCCTTGAACGGGCAAAGGGTTACCGCGGACAGCGTTCGCGCCTGTACCGCAAGGCCAAAGAGCAGCTGCTGCACTCGTTTGTGTACAGCTACGGCGACCGCAAGAAGAAGAAGGGTGACTTCCGCCGCCTGTGGATCCAGCGCATCAACGCTGCTTCCCGCGCCAACGGCCTCACCTACAACCGCCTCATCCAGGGCCTGAAGGCCGCCGAGGTCGAGGTTGACCGCCGTATGCTGGCCGAGCTTGCCGTCTCCGACGCCAACGCCTTCGCCGCACTGGTCCAGGTGGCCAAGGACTCCCTGCCGGCAGACACCTCCGCCAAGAAGGTTGCCGCAGCCTAGCCAGTGCTGCCGCCCCTCCTTTGAGGGGCCCATTCAGGAACAGGTGGCAGCAGCTACTACAGTTCTTGTATGAACGAAACCGGGCGCCCGCAAGATCTTCCACTGTCCAACCCCCGAGCCGATCGGGTCAGGGACGTGGCAAAACTTGCAGGGCGCCCGGCCCGTTTAAAGCGCGGCCAGTTCCTGGCCGAAGGGCCGCAAGCCGTCCGGGAGGCACTCAAGCTCCACCAGCAGCGCCTTGCAGCAGGTGCTCCCGGCGTGGTCACGGAAGTTTTTGCCAGCGAAAGCTGCCTTGACCGTTATCCCGAGTTCGAAGAGCTCGCCCATGGCACCACGGCAAGGCTGGCAACCGACGACGTCCTGGCGGCCATGGCAGACACGGTCAATCCGCAGGGGATCGTCGCCGTCTGCCGCTTCGTTGATGTGTCCCTGACGGATGTGCTGGATGCCGGCCCCCGCCTGATTGCAGTCCTGTGCCAGGTCAGGGACCCGGGCAACGCCGGAACTGTACTGCGCGCGGCGGACTCGGCCGGCGCAGACGCGGTGGTCTTCACCGCCTCCAGCGTGGATATCTACAACCCCAAAGCGGTCCGGTCCACCGCCGGCTCGTTGTTCCACCTTCCGGTCGTCCTGGCCGCGGACCCTGCGGAACTGGCTGCGGCATGCAAGGCCCGTGGCATCGGCGTCCTCGCCGCTGACGGATACGGACAGCTGGACCTGGACGTACTGCAGGACGAGAGCGCCCGGCGAAGGCTCACCGGAACTGGCCCCGGGTCCGCTTACGACCTCGCTGAACCGACTGCCTGGTTCTTCGGTAACGAAGCCCAAGGACTCTCCGACGAGGAGTTGGCGCTGGCGGACCACCGTGTAGCTGTCCCCGTGTACGGTGCCGCCGAAAGCCTCAACCTTGGGACCGCGGCTACGGTGTGCCTCTACGCCAGTGCCCGGTCCCAGCGCAGGGTTGAAGCTGCGGCGTACACCGGAGAGGTGGGGTAAGGCACTCGGCGGCAGGACGGCAAAAAGAAGGATCGGGGCATAAGAAAGGAACGACGGCGGCAATGCGGGGCACAAAGAAAGGCCCCGGAATTTGAACTGCTCCCCGAAAGTTGGACTGAAAATTCAGTTCTGACTTACGGGGAGCAGTTTCATGTTTAAGAGCAGTTCGCTGTCTGAGGAGCAGCGGGATGCCGCGGTGGCGTTGTTTGAGATCGGTTGGGGCTCGAGAGCTGTGGCCACAAGGCTCGGTGTGGGTCGGAAAGCTGTCCTCCGCTTGCACGACAGATGGCGCGTTCGTGGAGATACTGCTCTTGTGACCAAGCCAAGCAGCCGAGTGTATTCCTTCGAGTTCAAGCTCAACGCTGTGCAGCGGTATATCGCTGGCGAGACCAGGGTCGCCCTGGCCAAAGAGCTCGAACTGTCCTCGCCACATCTGATAGCCGTGTGGGCGGGGCAGTATCGTGCTCAGGGCGAGGAAGGCCTTCGTCCGAAACCTAAGGGCCGCCCAAGGAAGAATCCAGATACGCCGGCGCAGCCGGAACCTGAGCTGCAGCGGCTGCGGCGTGAGAACGAAAGGCTGCGTGCGGAGGTTGCCTTTCTGGGAAAAGTAAACGCCTTGAGGGACGAGGAACGGCGCTGAAGGTTCGCGCTGTCATCGCTCTCAAGGCTGAGCACCGGTTAGAGGTTCTTCTGGATGTGGCGGGGTTGGCCCGGTCCACGTTCTTTTACCACCAGTCCCGGCTTAGTGGCCCGGATCCACGAGCCTCCTTGAAGGCCGCTATTACGGAGATTTTCAAGAAGAACCATGGCCGGTACGGGCACCGCCGGGTGCACATTGAGCTGGTCAAGCAAGGGTGGAGGGTCGCCAAGAAGACTGTGCTGAAGGTGATGCGTTCGCTCCGTCTGGTCTGCAAGGTCCGGAGCAGGAAGCGGTACAACTCCTACCAGGGCGAGCAGGGCATCCTTGCCCCGAACCTGCTGAAGCGGCAGTTTGAAGCGGATGCTCCAAACCAGAAATGGGTTACCGACGTGACCGAATTCAGTGTTGGTGACCGGAAGCTATACCTCTCACCGATCATGGATCTGTTTGACCGGCAGATCATCTCCTACACGATCGGAACGTCGCCCAACCTGGAGCTGGTCAATACCTCGTTGCGCGCCGCCTTGGCCACGCTGGAGGACGGACAGAAACCCCTCGTGCACTCCGACCAAGGGTTCCAGTATCAGCACAATTCTTGGCGCACACTCTTGGCAGACGCCGCCGCGGTCCAATCGATGTCCCGCAAAGCCAACTGCTACGACAACGCCGTCATGGAGAACTTCTTCGGACACCTGAAGGAAGAACTCTTCCACCGTGTCCGGTTCCTCAGCATAGAAGCGCTAGAAACTGCACTGCACGAGTACATGCATTGGTACAACACCGAAAGAATTTCCACCAGACTCAAGGGATTAAGCCCGGTACAGTACCGCGCTCAAAGGCTTGCGGCCTAGGCCATCCAGTTACCGCTGGGGCGATAGCAGCCCCGTTTCCAACTGTCGTGGTGTCGGTTAGGGTTGGGCCATGACGCGCAGCGGGCGCCGCAACTATGGGTTGCGTATGACGGACTGGATGGGCTTGACCGAGCCCGGGAAAAAGCCGGAGTTGCCCGGGCCACGAGCCCTTTTGTTCCAGGTCGTCGGCTGGTTCGTGTCAGCTCTGATCTGGTTGTTTCTTGCTACTCGAACAGAGGGTGAAATGCGCGTCTGGTACGTAGTCCTGGTTGCGCTCTCCCTTGTCCTGACAGTGGCAAATCTCGTCATGCTAGGTCGGTCCAGGAAGCGCAAACACAGATCACAAACGGATTGAAAAGCTCCCGATAGTCTCACTCAACAGTTCTGGAGACGTACCCGCAACAGAACTTCGACACACGAAAGGCTCCGTCCCAAGTGGGACGAAGCCTTTCGTGACGAGCCGCTCATAGGCCCCCGTTCGAGATCTCGTATATTGAGAGTCCAACTTTCGGGGACCAGTTCAATTCCGGGGCCCGTCGGTTATTGATTGACAGAGCGATCAGGGTGCGCGGCTGGCTTTTCCGCGTCCGGTGACTGCTCCGTAGATGCCGGCGACAACCAGGCCACCGACGATAGCGAGAATCCAGGTGCCGAGGTCGAAGAAGGCAAGATCGCCCTTGTTGAACAGCAGGCTGCCAATCCAGCCGCCAACAATGGCCCCGACGACACCCAGGATGAGGCTGGTCACCCAGCCGCCGCCAACCCGTCCGGGCATCACGGCTTTAACGATGGCCCCAACAATCAGGCCCAAAATGATCCAAGCAAGAAAACCCATGTCTCCTCCTCATTATGACCGGGATTAATAGTCCCGATGAGGCTCAAGCTAACATAAGCCCCCCCTAAAGTCAGTAGCCCCGGGGGCGGCGTTGCAGCATCGTTAGGCCCCTTGGCGGCAGGCCATGCAGCGAAGGGCGTGCCCGTCGCAGCCTACGCAGCGAGCGGCCGTTTGCGTTCCATCAGGCCGCTGAAGAGGGCCACGCCGAAACCGAGGAGCGCCAGGACGGCGCCGACGAGTGCCGGGGCGGTGAAGCCCCAGCCGAGGGCAATGACCAGGCCGCCGAGGAACGCTCCCAAGGCATTGGCGACGTTCAGCGCGGCATGGTTCAGCGAGGATGCCAGTGACGGCGCGTCCGGCGAGGCGTCCAGCAGCCGGGTCTGGAGGGCGGGAATAAGCATGGAGCCGGAGGCGCCCACCACGAACACCATGACCATGGCGCTCCACGGCCAATGCGCGGCCACAGCGTAGACCACAAGGGCCACGGCAACGCCCGGGAGGACCCGGTACAGGGTGCCCATGACGGACTTGTCGGCCAGCCGGCCACCCACGATGTTCCCGGCCACCATGCCCAGCCCGTACAGCGCCACCACCAGAGGGATCAGTGCGGACGGGATGCCGGCCACCGCGGTCATGGTGTGGGCGATGTAGGTATAGGTGGCGAAGAAGCCGCCGAAGCCCACGATGCCCACCAGGAGTGCCAGCCACACCTGCAGCCGCTTGAGGGCACCAAGTTCACGCCGGATGCTCGCATCGGGGTGGGCGGCCTGGAAGGGCACGAACTTCCACACCATGGCCAACGCCAGCAGCCCGATTGCGCCCACCAGGACAAACAGCAGCCGCCATCCGAAGGTCTGGCCCAACCACGTGGCAAACGGTACTCCCACCACGTTGGAGACGCTGAGCCCCGCCATGACCATCGAGATGGCCCAGCCCCGCCGGCTGGCCGGGACCAGGGAGGCGGCTATGACGGCAGCAACGCCAAAGAAGGCCCCGTGCGGGAGGCCGGCGGCAAAGCGGGACACGAGCATCGACCCGTAGTCCGGGGCGACGAAAGAGCTCAGGTTGGCCACAGTGAAGAACAGCAGGAGCCCCAGCGCCAGTTTCTTGCGGGGGAGCTTGGCACCGACGGCGGCCAGTAGGGGAGCGCCGACCACCACTCCCAGCGCATACGCGGAGATAAGGTGGCCGGCCTCGGGCGTGCTGATCCCCAGGCCCTGTTCCACTTCCTTCAGCAGGCCCATCATGGTGAACTCGGTGACGCCGATGCCCACGCCGCCCATGGCCAGCGCAAAGATGGCCATTCCGATATTGGGGGCCTTGGTGCCGGCTGCCGTGGACGGGGAAAGAACGCTGCTCATATGCCTGCTTTTCGAAGGTGGAACATGGAATGGACGGTGCCACGGCAATGGGGCAGGAAGATCCGGACAATGTGGCAAACCCCGCGCGGACAGGAGCTATTCCTGTTGCGTCGACGGGCTGCCGGATGCTGTTCCGGACATTCCCATTGTGGCCCATAGAATGAGCCGGTGACTGGACTGATACAGGTAGTGGGCGGAGCCGTGGTGGACAACCTGGCCCGGCCGGCGGCAATGCTGGTGGCGCGGCGGAGCGCGCCGGAGCATCTGGCCGGGTTGTGGGAGTTTCCAGGCGGCAAGGTGGAGCCCGGCGAGGAACCCGAATCAGCGCTGGCGCGCGAACTGGCCGAGGAACTGGGCATCGATGTCCGCCTGGGGCCGGAGCTGCCCGCGGAAGAACCTCAGGGCTGGCCCCTCAATGAACGCGCCAGCATGCGGGTCTGGTTCGCCGAAGTGACCAGCGGCGAGGCCATGCCCCTTGAAGACCATGACGAACTGCGCTGGGTGGACCTGCGAAATCGGGAGGCCGTCCTTGGCCTGCCCTGGATCCCGGCGGATTATCCGATTGTCAGCGCCCTCCTGGACTCTGTGGCGTTGCCGGTAGAGGAGCCCCTCACCCAGGACTGACCGGACAGGACTGAGCCCCAAAGGCCGGCCCCGGGACTGAGCCCTGCGACTGACACGCAAAAAGTCAGAACAGGGAGTCCTGCACTCCGGACCGCGACACCGAAGGCACGGCAGTGGAGCCACCCGGAACGGCAGCGGGGATGCTGCCTGCCGGGTACTGCGCCTCTTCGACGCGTGGATCGTCCAAGTCCGGCTTGTCCAGGTCGCGGTGGCTGAAGCCTGACGAATGCGAAAAGCCGTGGCGCGCCTTGAAGTACCGGACCCTGCCGGCGAGCCACGTCCGGTATTCCTTGGACGCGTAGGAGCCGGTGCCGTACAGCCGCCGGTAGCGGCCCGCCAGTTCGGGGTGGTTGGCCGCGATCCACTTCATGAACCACTCCTTGGTGCCCGGCTTCAGGTACAGGGCGCCCGCGGTGACTCCGGTGGCGCCCGCCGCCGCCAGCGAGCCGAACAGCGCATCGAGTGCCTCATCGCTGTCGGACAGCCACGGCAGAATGGGCGTGGCCATCACACCGCACGGAAGTCCCGCTTCGCGGAGCCGGGACACCAGCCGGAGCCGGGCCCTGGGTCCGGGGGTTCCGGGCTCGATCGCCTCGGACAGTGCTTCGTTCGTCATGGCCAGGGAAATGCCGAGCCCTACCGGGACCTGCGTGGCGGCGCTCTTGAGCAGCGGGATGTCCCGCGCCAGGAGGGTTCCCTTGGTGAGGATGGACAGGGGAGTGCCGGACTCGGCAAGCGCCGTGATGATTCCCGGCATGAGCCGGTACCGGCCCTCCGCCCGCTGGTAGGGATCGGTGTTGGTGCCCAGCGCCACTTGCTGGCGCGTCCAGGAGGCCTTGTTCAGCTCCTTGCGCAGGACTTCCGCTGCGTTCACCTTGACCACCACCTGGTTGTCGAAGTCCATGCCGGCGTCGAAATCCAGGTACGTGTGGGTCTTGCGGGCAAAGCAGTAGACGCAGGCGTGGCTGCAGCCGCGATAGGGATTGACGGTCCATTCGAAGGGCATCTTGGACCCCGCCGGCACCCTGTTGAGCACCGATTTGGCAGTGACCTCGTGGAACGTGATGCCGGCGAACTCAGGCGTGGTGACGGAGCGGACCAGGCCCGCCAGCGGAAGCAGTGCCGGAGCGGCCGCGCCTGCGGGGTTGGGTGTGGGCACCAGTGCTTGCGCTTCCCATCTCATGCCTCCATTCGAAAACATGTTCGAATAGAAGTCAAGGCTGCAACGCGGGCCCTCCGCCTCACCCCTGCCCGAGGAGTGTCAGTGCTGCAGCTCCCACGTGACGGTCACGGCAGCCTCCACCCGGTTCTCGCCGGGCTCAAGGGCCACGGACTCCGTGGCGGAGGCCCGCTGCAGACCGGCAAGCGGTACGGGCCCTGAAACCGGCCGCTGGTCTGCCACGGACAACACCCGTCCCAAGGTGCCCGAGGCCAGGGCGGCGTACTGCCCGGCGATGCGGAGCGCGTCCGCCCACGCGGCGTCCCGGGCCTCGGCCCGGATGGCGGAGTCGTCGGACAGGACCAGCTGCAGGCTGTTGAGCCGGGCAGCGTCCCCCGCCGCGTGGACGGCTTCCGAAACCGTGCCCGATGCGCTGCCCATGTCGCGAAGCTTCACCAGAAGGCTGCCGGCTGCCACGTAGCCCACGAGTTTCTGTCCTTCCCCGTCCCGCCAGGCAAGGTCGGCCCGGACGCTCAGCCCTGCGGTGCGGAGGTCGGCGGGGGCAACGCCGCGGCCGCGGAGCACCGAACCCACTGCAGCGAGGGCCTCGCCGGCTGCCGCATACGCTTCCTGGACCGACTCGGCGCGGCACTCCGCACCCACCGAAACCAGCACCAGGTCCGGGGCCGCCTCGGCGGACCCTGTTCCCGTCACGGTGACCGTTCCTGCTCCAACCTGTACGTGCGGGTCCGGACCCATCACGTCCGCCTTCCCGTAAGGGGGTAGCCGCCCGCGGCAAGCCCCGCCCGTCGTTCAAAGATGTTCGCCGTCCCCGGATTTCCGGTGCGCAGCACGGACCAGGCGGCAGCTGCCAGGTACAGCGGGACAAACGGCAGTCCCAGGCACCACGCGTACTGGCTGCAGTGCCGTTCCTCATGGCCCAGGAGCGCCGGACGGGAGACCAGCTCCTCGGCTGTGCTGCGGCACAGGACCACGTTGCCCAGGGTGTAGGCGTGCGCGAAGGGCAACCGCCAGCGGTAACCCGCGGCAATAACCATGCCGCGGGGACCGCGGCTGATGCGTGTCCGGGCGGCAAGCGCGACGGCGAGCCCGGCCAGGGTGCTCCCGTTGAGGAGGTTCGCTGCCCACCTGAGCCGCTGGGCCGTCGTCGGGCCGTCAAGGGAGCCCGTGCGCTGCCGCGAAGTCATCAGGCCATGGTAGCCGGAGGGTTCAACTAGACTGGAGGGCAGTGGCCGCCGGTCCTGCCGGCGAGCCCTGACCTGGTCATTGAATGCCCCTGATGTACAGCATTCATCCATGACCTGCCAGCGGCGGACGGCACCGGGCGGGAAACCGCGTGCGGCTGTCCCGCCCGCCGGCAGCCACGACTCGTAGCTAAGAACAGTAGATGACTGAAACTTTGCCGGGCGCCGCCATCCCGAACCCCACGGATGAGGCCGCCATCAACGCCGCTGTAGACCAGGCCATCACCGCCATCGCCGGTGCGGCCACCCTTGACGAGCTGAAGGCGGTGCGCCTTGCCCACAGTGGCGAGAAGTCTCCGCTCAGCCTTGCCAACCGTGAGATCGGCCGGCTGCCCAAGGACCAGAAGGCGCTCGCCGGAAAGCTGATGGGTGCCTCCCGCGGGAAGGTCAACAAGGCGCTCGCCGAGCGCGCGGAAGTGCTGGAAGCCGAAAATGACGCCCGGATCCTCGTGGAGGAGACCGTGGACGTCACCGCCGCTCCGCGCCGCCGCCGTGCCGGAGCCCGCCACCCGCTCTCCACGCTGCAGGACCGCGTGGCGGACATCTTCGTAGGCATGGGCTGGGAAATCGCCGAAGGCCCGGAGGTCGAATCCGAGTGGTTCAACTTCGACGCCCTGAACTTCAAGCCGGACCACCCCGCGCGCGAAATGCAGGACACGTTTTTCGTGGAGCCGCCCGAAGCCCACCTGCTGATGCGTACCCACACCTCCCCGGTGCAGGTACGCTCCATGCTGGAGCGCGAGGTGCCCATCTACGTGCTGTGCCCCGGCAAGGTGTTCCGTACCGATGAGCTGGACGCAACCCACACCCCGGTGTTCCACCAGTTCGAAGGCCTGGCCATCGACAAGAACCTCAGCATGGCGGACCTGCGCGGCACCCTGGAACACTTCGCCCGGCAGATGTTCGGCGACGAAGCCCAGATCCGGCTGCGCCCCAACTACTTCCCCTTCACCGAGCCTTCGGCCGAGCTGGACATCTTCCACCCGGGTGCCAAGGGCGGGCCGGCCTGGATCGAGTGGGGCGGCTGCGGCATGGTCAACCCCAACGTCCTGCGCGCCGCCGGCATCGACCCCGACGTCTATTCAGGTTTTGCCTTCGGCATGGGCATCGAGCGCACCCTCATGTTCCGCAACGAGGTGGGGGACATGCGCGACATGATCGAAGGCGATGTACGGTTCAGCGAGCACTTCGGGATGGAGATCTAACAGTGCGTATCCCACTTTCCTGGCTGCGTGAATTCGCGGCAGTACCGGCCGAAGCAACGGCCGAAGACGTCATGGCAGAGCTGGTCAAGGTCGGCTTCGAGGAGGAGGCGGTCCACCGCCCCACGGATACCCTGCAGGGTCCCATCGTGGTGGGCCAGGTCCTGAGCATTGTCAAGGAACCGCAGAGCAACGGCAAGACCATTAACTGGTGCCAGGTCCGTGTGGTCCCGGAGGGGCAGGAGCAGACGCTCACCGGCAAGGGCATTGACCCCTCCGGTGTGCAGGGCATCGTGTGCGGCGCCCACAACTTCGTTGAGGGCGACAAGGTAGTGGTCACCCTTCCGGGTGCCGTGCTGCCCGGCGACTTCCACATCGCGGCCCGCAAGACCTATGGGCACCTCTCGGCCGGGATGATCGCCTCCGTCCGCGAGTTGGGTATCGGCGAGGACCACGACGGCATCCTGGTGCTGTCCCGCATCGGGCTGGACCCCGAAGTGGGTACCGACGCCATGGAGCTGCTGGGCCTCTACGACCAGGCCGCGGAAATCAACGTCACCCCGGACCGCGGCTACGCCTTCTCCATCCGCGGTGTGGCCCGTGAATATGCGCACGCCACCGGAACCGCCTTCACGGATCCCGCATCCAGGGTGCAGGCTCCGGCGGAGCTTTCCGGCGGCTACGGCATCAAGCTCAATGACGATGCCCCCATCTACGGCAAGCCCGGCTGCGACCGTTTCGTGGCACGCACGGTTCGTGGCGTGGACGCCACGAAGCCCACCCCGCAGTGGATGGTGTCCCGGCTCCGGCTGGCAGGCATCCGCTCCATCTCGTTGCCTGTGGACATATCCAACTACGTGATGCTGGAACTGGGCCAGCCCACGCACTGCTACGACCTGGACAAGCTGTCCGGGGACATCGTGGTGCGCCGGGCCGCGGCGGGCGAGAAGATCACCACGCTGGACGGCAAGGAGCGCACCCTTGACGCCGAGGACCTGCTCATCACCGACGACTCCGGTGCCATCGGCATCGCCGGCGTCATGGGCGGCGCGGCAACCGAGGTGGGGGACTCGACGTCCAACATCCTCGTAGAGTCCGCGCACTTCGACGAGGTCTCCATCGGGCGCTCGCGCCGCCGGCACAAGCTGCCGTCCGAGGCATCCAAGCGCTTCGAACGCGGCGTGGACTGGCAGGTGGCCGGCGTAGCGGCGCAGCGCGTGGTGGACCTCCTGGTGGAACTGGCCGGTGGCACGGCGGACGAAGCCGGCACCGACGTCGGCACTGCTCCGGAAACCATCACGATCGATCTGCCCGCAGGCTTCGCTGCCGCACGCATCGGCATCGACTTCACCGAGGAACAGATCGTCACGTCCCTTGAAGACCTGGGCGCCGTGGTGGTAAAGCACGACGGCGGCTGGACCGTTACGCCGCCCAGCTGGCGCAGCGACTTGGAGACCAAGGAAGACCTCACCGAGGAGATCGCCCGGCTGGTGGGTTACGACAAGATCCCCGCCACGCTTCCGGTTGCCCCTCCCGGCCGCGGCCTCACCAGGGTCCAGCAGCAGCGCCGGCGCCTGATCCAGGCCTTGGCGGATTTCGGCCTCACCGAGGTCCTGGCGTACCCGTTCGTGTCCAAGACCGCCAACGACACCTTTGGGGTGGCGGAGCAGGGCGCGGAGCGGACCGCCGTCAAGCTCGCCAACCCCATCAGCGAGGAGCACGGCTACCTTCGCACGTCCATCCTGCCCGGACTGATCGAGGTGGCCAAGCGGAACCATTCGCGCGGCTTCCGCGACCTGGCCCTCTTCGAATCGGGCCTGGTGTTCCTCCCCGGCGAAAGCGTGGGCACAGCCTCCATCCCGCCGCTCGGAGTCAAGCCCTCCGATGAGGTGCTGGACGACCTGTTCGACGGCGTCCCGGACCAGCCGTTCCACGTGGCCGCCGTCCTCACCGGCCACGATTCCCCGGCCGCCGCGTCACACACACCCCGCGTATGGGACTGGGCCGATGCGCTGGACGTTGCCCGCCTTGCCGGCGACGTCCTCGGCGTGGACCTGGTGGTCAGCCAAGGCAGCCACCAGGCATTCCATCCCGGCCGCACCGCCAGGCTTGCACTGCGGACGGGTGAGACCGTGGGGTACGCCGGCGAACTGCACCCCAAGCTGCTGGCAGCCTCGGACATGCCCGCCCGTTCGGTTGCCGTTGAGATCAACGCCGACGCGCTGTTCGAGGCCGCACCCGACGTGATTGTGGCGCGCCACATCTCGACGTTCCCGGTGGCCACCCAGGACGTGGCGCTCGTGGTCCCGGCCGACGTGCCGGCGGACGCGGTTCTCGCCGCACTCCGCGAAGGTGCCGGTGAGCTGCTGGAAGACGTGGCGCTGTTCGACGTCTACGCAGGGAAGGGTATCGAGGAAGGCAAGAAATCGCTGGCCTTCGGGCTCCGTTTCCGGGCCGCCGATCGCACGCTGACCGCAGACGAAGCCTCGGCAGCCCGCGAAAGCGCAGTTGCACTTGCGGCCGAGCGCTTCGGAGCCGTCCAGCGCTAGCGGCACCCCCTCGAAAACGGAAGTCCCCGCAACCCTGATGGGTTGCGGGGACTTTCCAATGTTCGGCCAGTGTGGCCCCTGACCATGTGTCAGGGCACCAGGAGGACCTTCCCGGTGGTCTTCCGGCCCTCGAGGTCGCGGTGCGCCTGCCCGGCCTGGCTCAAGGGGTAGCGGGCGCCGATCCGGACCTTCAGGCTGCCGTCCGCGGCGGCGGCAAAAATCTCGTCAGAGCGCCAGCGCCGCTCCGCTGCATCCCGCAGGTAGTGGCCCATGGTGGGGCGCGTCAGGAAAAGGGAACCCCCGGCGTTGAGGCGTTGCGGGTCAAAGGGCGGAACCGGGCCCGAGGCGGCACCGAACAGCACCAGCATTCCGCGGACCCGCAAAGACGCCAAGGAACCGTCGAAGGTGTCCTTGCCCACGCCGTCGTACACCACGTCCACGCCGGTCCCGCTGGTAATGTCCCTGACCCGCTCCGCAAATCCGTCGTAACGCAGCACGTGGTCCGCGCCGGCGTCGCGCGCCAACTGTTCCTTTTCGTCGGTGGAGACAGTGGTCAGGACTTCCGCCCCTCGTGCCTTCAGCATCTGGATCAGCAGCAGCCCTACGCCGCCCGCCCCCGCATGCAGCAGCACCTTATGGCCCGGCTCCACCTTGAACGTCGAATTCATGAGGTAGTGGGCAGTGACGCCCTGCAGGGGCAGTGCTGCGGCAGTGAAGATGTCCAGTCCTTTGGGGACCGGAAGGGCTGCGTCCTCATCCACAAGTGCGTAGTCCGCATAGCACTCAATGCCTTCCGCTGTGGCCACCCGGTCACCCACGGCAAAGCCGGTAACACCTTCGCCCACCGCTTCGACCGTGCCGGCTGCCTCCGACCCGGGCGTAAAGGGGTAGGGCACTTTGTAGGTGCCGCTGCGCTTATAGGTATCGATGAAGTTGACGCCGGCCGCCCCGACCTTGAAGAGCAACTGTCCGGGACCTGGGACGGGCGGCTCCACTTCCATGTAGTCGAGGACTTCCGGTCCGCCTGCCTCCCGTGCGACGATTGCGTGCGTCATGGCTCTCCTTTCGCGGGGCCCGGCGTCTCCGGCCCCGGCTGCCGAAACCATCCTAGGGACAGGGAACGCCTGCCCGACAACTGCTGTCCTCATCACAGGAAAGCGTATGCATAATTATCGATACCAGTGCATAACTATTGCTGTATAGTCGGAGTATGACTATTTCTGTTGCGGTTTCGGGAGCCAGCGGCTATGCCGGGGGAGAGGTCCTGCGCCTCCTGGCCGGACATCCCGGGGTGACCATCGGCGCCATCACGGCCCACAGCAACGCAGGTTCCCGCCTGGGTGAGCTGCAGCCGCACCTGCATGGACTTGCCAGCCGCCTCCTTGAGGACACCACGGTGGAGAACCTCTCCGGCCATGATGTCGTCTTCCTTGCGCTGCCGCACGGGGCCTCTGCTGAGATCGCGGCCCGGCTGCCGAAGGGGACGGTGGTGATCGACGCCGGCGCCGACCATCGCCTCGAGGACCCGGCCGCCTGGGAAAAGTTCTACGGCTCCGCCCACGCCGGAACCTGGCCCTACGGGCTTCCCGAGCTGCCCGGCCAGCGCGAAGCCCTCAAGGGCGCCACCCGCATCGCCGTTCCCGGATGCTACCCAACCTCAGCCCTCCTGGCGCTGGCTCCCGGGTTCGCTGGCCACGTGCTGGAGCCCGACGACGTCGTCATTGTTTCCGCGTCCGGCACCTCGGGTGCGGGCAAGGCCGCCAAGGTCAACTTGATCGGTTCCGAGGTCATGGGCTCGATGAGCCCCTATGGAGTGGGCGGCGGACACCGGCACACCCCGGAAATCGAGCAGGGCCTGTCCAACGCGGCGGGGGAAAAGGTTACGGTCTCCTTCACGCCCACGCTGGCTCCGATGAGCCGCGGCATCCTCACCACCGCCACCGCAAAGGTCAAGGCCGGCACCACGGCGGCGCAACTGCGCCTGGCCTGGGCCGAGGCATATGAAGACAAGCCCTTCGTCCACCTGTTGCCGGAGGGCCAGTGGCCCACAACCAAGTCGGTCCAGGGCTCCAACCATGCAGCCATGCAGCTGGCCTTCGATGCCCACACGGGACGGGTCATTGTCACCTGCGTGATCGACAATCTCACCAAGGGCACGGCCGGCGGCGCCGTGCAGTCCATGAACATCGCACTCGGCCTGCCTGAAACCGCCGGCCTCAACCTGCAGGGAGTAGCCCCGTGACCATCACCACACCCCAGGGATTCCGGGCAGCCGGCGTTACCGCCGGACTCAAGGCGTCGGGCAACCCGGACCTCGCCCTGGTCGTCAACGACGGACCCTCCAAGGCCGCCGCCGCCGTCTTCACCAGCAACCGCGTCGCAGCAGCGCCCGTGCACTGGTCCCGCCAGGTGGTCTCCGACGGCCGCGTGGACGCCGTCATCCTCAACTCCGGCGGAGCCAATGCCTGCACCGGACCCACCGGCTTCCAGAACACCCACAGCACAGCGGAAAAAGTAGCCGAGGTGCTGGGCATCTCCGCCACGGACGTTTTCGTCTGCTCCACCGGCCTGATCGGCGAGCAGCTGCCCATGGACAAGATCCTGCCGGGGGTGGAGGCTGCCGCCGCGGCCCTCAGCACTGATGGCGGAGCGGATGCCGGCACCGCAATCATGACCACTGACAGCGTGCCCAAGTCGGCCCTCTTCATCGGCACCGACGCGGACGGCCAGGAATTCAGCATCGGGGGAATCGCCAAGGGCGCCGGCATGCTGGCCCCCGGCCTGGCCACCATGCTGGTGGTCCTCACCACCGATGCCATGGTGCAGCCGGAAATGCTCGACGTCGTCCTCCGCGACGCCACGCGCGTCACCTTCGACCGCGCCGACTCGGACGGCTGCATGTCCACCAACGACACGGTTGTCCTGCTTGCCTCCGGCGCTTCCGGAGCCGTCCCGTCCGCCGAGGACTTCGGTGCAGGGCTCACGCAGGTATGCGCGGAGCTGGCCCGGAAGCTGATCGCCGACGCGGAAGGAGCCAGCCACGACATCGCCATCCGCACATTCAACGCCGCCAGCGAAGCCGACGCCGAGACCGTCAGCCGCTCCGTGGCCCGCTCCAACCTGTTCAAGACCGCCATCTTCGGCAAGGACCCCAACTGGGGCCGCGTGCTCTCGGCTGTCGGCACCACGGACGCCGCCTTCGAGCCGGACAAGCTCAACGTCGCCATGAATGGGGTCCAGATCTGCCGCAACGGCAGCATCGGCGATGACCGTAGCCTGGTGGACCTGGAGCCCCGCGAGGTCCTGGTGGAGATTGACCTGCAGGCAGGCGATGCCGAGGCAACCATCTGGACCAACGACCTCACCCACGACTACGTCCACGAAAACAGCGCCTACTCCAGCTAGGAGCACCGCCCGGGCAAAACCCGCCAAGCCCAAACCGCTGTGGAAAGTGACACCATGAACACCCAGACGCGTGAAAACACCACCATGTCCGCCGCGCAGGACAAGGCTGAAACCCTGATCGAGGCCCTGCCCTGGATCCAGCGCTTCGCCGGCAGCATCATGGTGGTCAAATACGGCGGCAACGCCATGGTCAACGATGAACTCCGCCGCGCCTTTGCCGAGGACATCGTCTTCCTCCACCACGTGGGCATCCACCCTGTGGTGGTCCACGGCGGCGGCCCCCAGATCAACTCGATGCTGGGCCGGCTGGGCATCGAATCCGAGTTCAAGGGCGGCCTGCGCGTCACCACCCCCGAGGCCATGGAGGTGGTCCGCATGGTCCTCACTGGCCAGGTGGGCCGTGAACTCGTGGGGCTCATCAACTCCCACGGGCCCTACGCCGTCGGCATGTCCGGCGAAGACGGCGGCCTGCTGCGCGCCGTCCGCACCGGCACCGTGGTGGACGGCGAAGAGGTGGACCTTGGCCTGGTGGGCGAGGTGGTGGGCGTCGACCCCGCCGGCATCGTGGACATCCTCGACGCCGGCCGCATCCCCGTGATCTCCACGGTGGCCCCGGAAATTGTCGACGCCGGGGAGGGCATCGTGGGGCCCGTCCGGTTCCAGCCCACCGGGCAGGTCCTGAACGTCAACGCGGATACGGCTGCGGCCGCCGTCGCCTCCGCGCTGGGCGCCTCCAAGCTGGTGATCCTGACCGACGTTGAAGGCCTCTATGCCAACTGGCCGGATAAGTCCTCCCTGATCTCGTCCCTTACGGCTTCCGAGCTGCGGGAGATGCTGCCGGGCCTCCAGTCGGGCATGATCCCCAAGATGGCAGCCTGCTTGAAGGCCGTCGACGAGGGCGTGGAAAGGGCGCACATCGTGGACGGGCGCCTGGCCCACTCCATGCTTCTTGAAACATTTACGACGGCGGGCATCGGCACCCAGGTAGTCCCGGACGAGGAGATCAACGGATGAACACGATGGAAAAATCCACAGTGACCGAGTTAGTGGAAACCACGGGCCACGCCGGCTCCGAGTGGCTGTCCCGCTACTCCTCTTCGCTGATGAATGTCTTCGGCACCCCCCAACGGGTCCTGGTGCGCGGCGCCGGCTGCCTGGTGTGGGACGCGGACGGCAAGGAGTACCTGGACCTGCTGGGCGGCATCGCCGTCAACGCGCTGGGCCACGCCCACCCCTTCGTGACATCGGTCATCGCCAGCCAACTGGCCACCCTGGGACACGTCTCCAACTTCTTCACCAGCCCCACCCAGGTGGCACTGGCCGAGAAGCTCCTGGAACTCGCCCACGCTCCTGCCGGCTCCAAGGTGTTCTTCAGCAACTCCGGCACCGAGGCAAACGAGGCCGCCTTCAAGCTGGCCCGCCGCAACACCGGAACGGACGGAACCAAGCGCACCAGGATCATCGCGCTCGAGGGTGCCTTCCACGGCCGGACCATGGGTGCGCTGGCACTCACCGCCAAGGAAGCCTACCGCGCACCCTTCGAGCCGCTTCCCGGCGGCGTGGTGCACATTCCGTTCGGCGATATCGCCGCGCTGGAGGCGGCGGTGGACGAAACCGTGGCTGCCGTCTTCCTGGAGCCCATCCAGGGCGAGGCCGGCGTCCGGCCGCTTCCCGCGGGCTACCTCAAGGCCGCGCGGGAAGCCACCAGCAACGCCGGCGCCCTGCTGATCCTGGACGAGGTCCAGACCGGCATCGGCCGCACAGGCAAATGGCTCGCCAGCGAGGATGCCGGGATCGTCCCCGACGCCATCACCCTGGCCAAGGGCCTGGGCGGCGGGTTCCCCATCGGTGCCCTCATCACCTTCGGTGAGGCGACGTCGTCGTTGTTGTCCGCCGGCCAGCACGGCACCACCTTTGGCGGCAACCCGGTGGCGACCGCTGCCGCCCTTGCCACCCTGCACGCCCTCGAAAGCCAGAACGTGCTCGCCAACGCAACGGCGGTGGGGGAACACCTGCGTTCCGCGCTGGCTGCCATCCCCGGCGTCACCGAGGTTCGCGGCGAAGGGCTCCTCATAGGGTTCGACCTCGACGCCGACGTGGCACCGGCAGTCGTGCAGGCCGCCCTTGACGCCGGATTCATCGTCAACAGCCCCGGCCCGCGCACCATCCGCCTGGCACCGCCGCTGATCCTTACCACGGCGCAGGCCGACACCTTCCTCGCCGCTTTCCCGGCAATCCTCCAAGCAGCTAAGGACGCCCAGTGACCACCGCAACCCGGCACTTCCTCAAGGACACCGACCTCTCCCCGGCCGAGCAGGCCGAAGTCCTGGAGCTCGCTGCCCGAATGAAGGCAGCCCCCTACAGCGTCCAGCCGTACGCCGCCGAAGGCAGCGGCCGCAAAACCGTGGCCGTAATCTTCGACAAGACTTCCACCCGGACCCGCGTCTCGTTCGCCACCGGCGTTGCCGACATGGGCGGAAACGCCCTGATCATCAACCCCGGCGAGGCGCAGATCGGGCACAAGGAATCCGTGGAGGACACCGCCAAGGTGCTCGAACGCATGGTCTCCACCATCGTGTGGCGCACCGGCGCCCACGCCGGCCTGGTGGCCATGGCGGAGAACTCCAGGGTGCCCGTCATCAACGCCCTCTGCGACGACTACCACCCCTGCCAGCTCCTGGCGGACCTGCTGGCCGTCAAGGAACACAAGGGCCAGCTCAAGGGACTGACCATGAGCTACCTGGGCGACGCCGCCAACAACATGGCCAACTCCTACCTTCTGGCCGGCGTCACGGCCGGGATGCACGTCCGCATCGCCGGACCGGAGGGCTACCTCCCGGCCGCGGACATCGTTGCGGCTGCCGAGGACCGCGCGGCCGAAACCGGTGGTTCCGTGCTGATCACCAGCGACGCAAAGGAAGCTTTGCAGGGGGCCGACGTTGTAGCCACCGATACCTGGGTTTCCATGGGGCAGGAGGCCGAAAAGGAAGCCCGGATGCAGCTGTTCCGGGACTACTCCGTGGACTCTGACGCCATGGCGCTGGCTGCGGATGACGCCGTCGTGCTTCACTGCCTTCCCGCCTACCGCGGCTACGAAATTTCCGCCGACGTCATCGACGGCCCGCAGTCCATCGTGTGGGACGAAGCGGAAAACAGGCTGCACGCGCAGAAGGCGCTGATGGCCTGGCTGATGCACCGCTCGGGCCTGGCGTTCGTCGACGGACTGGCCCCGGTCGAAGGCACCGGAGAGAGCACGTTCTAGTGTCCGCCCAGCCGTCCACCCCCGGCACCAGCCCGGCCACCAAGACCGCCCGGCAGGCGCGCATCACCGCCATCCTCACCGGGCAGTCCGTGCGTTCCCAGGCGGAGCTCGCGGCGTTGCTGGCGGACGACGGCGTCCAGGTCACCCAGGCCACGCTGTCCCGCGACCTCGTCGAGCTGGGCGCTGTCCGGGTGCGCGGCAAGGAAGGCGTGCTGGTGTACGCGGTGCCTGGCGAAGGCGGTGAGCGTGGCGCCAAGAGCGGTGTGACCCAGGAAATCCTGGACGCCCGGCTGGCCCGGCTGTGCAGCGAGCTGCTGGTCACCGCGGAGGCGTCCGGCAACATCGCAGTCCTCCGGACTCCCCCCGGTGCCGCGAACTTCCTGGCCTTGGCCATCGACCACTCGGTGATGCCGTCCATCCTGGGCACTATCGCCGGTGATGACACCGTACTGCTGGTCTCCCGCGACCCGTTGGGCGGCCAGGACCTCGCCGCCCGCTTCCTGCAAATGGCTGAGGAAGCCGGGCAATAAGCTTGAAGACAAAGAATCAACCAACCCCCAACAAGGAGCATTTAAAGTGACTGAACGCATTGTGCTGGCCTACTCCGGCGGCCTGGACACGTCCGTCGCCATCGGCTGGATCGGTGAAGCCACCGGTGCCGAGGTCATCGCCGTGGCGGTCGACGTCGGACAGGGCGGCGAATCGCTGGAAACCATCCGTCAGCGCGCCCTGGGCTGCGGCGCCGTCGAAGCCTACGTGGCCGACGCCTCCGACGAGTTCGCCAACGAATACTGCGTGCCCACCCTGAAGGCCAACGCCCTCTACCAAGGCCACTACCCGCTGGTCTCCGCCATCTCCCGCCCGGTCATCGTCAAGCACCTGGTCAAGGCTGCCCGCGAATTCGGCGCCACCACCGTGGCCCACGGCTGCACCGGCAAGGGCAACGACCAGGTCCGCTTCGAAGTGGGCATCCAGACCCTGGGCCCGGACCTGAAGTGTATCGCTCCGGTCCGCGACCTCGCCCTGACCCGCGACAAGGCCATCGCCTTCGCCGAGGAAAAGGGACTGCCCATCGAGACCACCAAGAAGAACCCGTACTCCATCGACCAGAACGTCTGGGGACGCGCCGTGGAAACCGGCTACCTCGAGGACATCTGGAACGCCCCCACCAAGGACATCTACGACTACACCGCCACCCCGGAGTTCCCGCCGGCACCGGATGAGGTCATCATCTCCTTCGAAGCCGGCGTTCCTGTCGCGATCGACGGCGTCAAGGTCACCCCGCTCCAGGCCATCAAGGAACTCAACCGCCGCGCCGGCGCCCAGGGCGTGGGCCGCATCGACGTCGTCGAGGACCGCCTGGTGGGCATCAAGTCCCGCGAAATCTACGAAGCCCCCGGCGCCATGGCGCTGATCACCGCGCACAAGCACCTCGAGGACATCACTGTTGAACGCGAGCAGGCCCGCTTCAAGGCCACCGTTGGCCAGCGCTGGGCCGAGCTGGTCTACGACGGCCAGTGGTTCTCGCCGCTCAAGCGCTCCCTGGACGCCTTTATCGAGGACACCCAGAAGTACGTCTCCGGCGACATCCGCATGACCCTGCACGGCGGCCAGGCGATCGTCAACGGACGCCGCTCCGACACCTCGCTGTACGACTTCTCGCTGGCCACCTACGACACCGGTGACACCTTCGACCAGTCCCAGGCCAAGGGCTTCATCGAACTGTGGGGCATGTCCGCCAAGGTTGCCGCCCGCCGCGACATCCGCGTCGCAGGGAAGTAGCCCCTGTGGCTGAGCAAAAAACGGAGGCGACAAACGCCGGCGCGCTGTGGGGCGGCCGGTTCGCCGGCGGCCCCGCGGACGCCCTGGCAGCGCTGAGCAAGTCCACGCACTTCGATTGGCGGCTGGCGCGGTACGACATTGCCGGCTCCAAGGCGCACGCCCGTGTGCTGCACAAGGCCGGATTGCTGGACGACGCCGAGCTGGAAGGCATGCTGTCCGCCCTGACGCAGCTGGACGAGGACGTGGCCTCCGGCGCGTACCTCCCCGCCGAGTCGGATGAGGACGTGCACGGTTCCCTGGAGCGCGGCCTGATCGAGCGGGCCGGTGCCCAGCTGGGCGGCAAGCTCCGCGCCGGCCGGTCCCGGAACGACCAGGTGGCCACCCTGGGCCGGATGTTCCTGCGCGACCACGCCCGGATCATCGCCGGCGGCGTGCTGGCCACGGTGGACGCGCTGGTGGAGCAGGCGAAGGTACACCATGGTGTGGCCATGCCCGGCCGCACCCACCTGCAGCACGCGCAGCCCGTCCTGCTCAGCCACCACCTGCTGGCCCACGCCTGGGCCCTGCTGCGCGACGTGCAGCGGCTGCAGGACTGGGACAAGCGGGCAGGTGTTTCGCCCTACGGTTCAGGCGCGCTGGCCGGCTCCTCGCTGGGCCTCGATCCGGAGGCGGTGGCGGCGGACCTGGGCTTCTTCTCTGCCGTGCACAACTCAATCGACGGCACCGCGTCCCGCGACGTCTTCGCCGAGTTCGCCTGGGTCTGCTCAATGATCGGTGTGGATCTGTCCCGGATCTCCGAGGAAGTCATCTTCTGGGCTACCAAGGAGTTCTCCTTCGTCACGCTGCATGACTCCTACTCCACCGGGTCCTCGATCATGCCGCAGAAGAAGAACCCGGACGTGGCGGAGTTGGCCCGCGGCAAGGCGGGGCGCCTTATCGGCAACCTCACCGGCCTGCTGGCCACGCTCAAGGGCCTGCCGCTGGCGTACAACCGCGACCTGCAGGAGGACAAGGAGCCGGTCTTCGACGCCGCGGACACCCTGGAGCTGCTGCTCCCTGCCGTGTCCGGCATGATCGCCACCCTGACGTTCAACACGGAGCGGATGGAATCGCTGGCTCCGCAGGGCTTCGCGCTGGCTACGGACATCGCCGAATGGTTGGTCCGCCAGGGTGTGCCGTTCCGCGAGGCGCATGAGCTCTCCGGTGCCGCCGTTAGGCAGGCAGAGTCCCGCGGTGTTGAGCTGTGGGACCTGACGGACGAAGAGTACGCCGCCATCTCGGAGCACCTCACGCCCGAGGTCCGGACCGTGCTCTCCACCGAGGGCTCGCTCAACAGCCGCAATTCCCAGGGCGGTACGGCACCAGCCGCCGTCGAACGCCAGCTGGCCGCGCTGGAAGGCGAGCTCGCCGGCGTGCGGGAGTACGCAGGCTAAAACGCCCGCTCACTTTCGGCCTGTTGCTGGCAGACGCCCGCTCACTTTCCTCAGGAACGTGAGCGGGCGTCGCCCTTTAAGCTGCAAGAAGTGAGCGGGCGTTGGGCGTTACGGTCGCTGGCGCGCCGCTAGGCTGGCCCCATGAGCGAAACCTTACGCAAGTTCCTCCGCACGCTTCCTGATTTTCCGTCCGACCTGCCGTCTTTCGTCCCGGAGAACGCGCCGCAGGATCCGGCGCTGCTCTTCAAGCAGTGGCTGGACGAGGCGCTCGATGCGGGGGAGCAGCAGCCGCACGCCTTCAGCCTCGCCACGGTGGACGCGCGGTCGGATGATGGTCCCCAGCCGTCCTCCCGCATGCTGATCCTCAAGAACATTGACGACGACGGCTGGCACTTCGCCACGTCCCGCACCTCGCGGAAGGGCCGGGAACTGGCGGAGTCGCCCAGGGCCGCGATGAACTTCTACTGGCCCGGCCTGGGGCGGCAGGTCCGCGTGGCTGGCGCCGTGGCCGAACTCTCCGCCGAAGCATCCGCCGTCGATTGGCATGAGCGGCCGCGGGCCGATGGCAGCGACAACCCGCACTGGCAGCTCTACGCCCTGCAGCCCATCGAGATCGAGTTCTGGCAGGCGAGTAACGACGGCAACCACGTCCGCCACCGTGTCGGCGCAGACGGACAGCCGCTGGGCTGACCGCTCCGCTAGGCTGGCCGCATGACCTCTCCTTCTCCTGCCGGTCTGCTGGCTGAACTGCACAAGGCCGCCACGGCATTGACAGCCGGACTGGACCGGATCCCCGACGGCGGCGAACGCGCTCCGTCCACCCTTCCCGGCTGGAGCCGCGGACACCTCCTGGCCCACATCGCCGGCATTTGCGAAGCCTTGGCCCGGCAAGTGGAATACGGTCGGCGCGGCGAAAAGGTGGAGCTTTACGACGGCGGCGTGGAAGGCCGCAACCGGGCCATCGAGCTCGCCGCCGGGCACAGCCTTGCGCAGCACCGGCAGGACGTGGACGCCGCGCTGCAGCGGGCCTTGGCCGCATTCGACGCCCTCGGCGAGGATGAGTGGCAGACGCGCATCGCGTTCCGCGACGGAGTGATCTTCGACGCGGGGCTGGCGCTCTGGCGGGAACTGGTCATCCACACCGCGGACCTGGACAGCGGCACGGGACCGGAAACCTGGAACCGGGAGTTCTGCTCCCACCTGTTCGACTTCCTGGCCGCCCGCGTGCCGGCCGAAACCAGGTTGGTCCTGCAGCCCGTGGCACTGCCGCCGCTGGCCCTTGGAGCCGGCGGCAGCACCGTCGTCGTCAGCGGCATGGTCACCGACATCGCCGCCTGGCTGGCCGGACGGAAGCCGTCCCTGGACAGCCTCCGTGCCACTGCCGCCGGGGACAGTACGGATCTTCCCACCCTGCGGCCGTGGCCGTCGGCAATGCCGGAACCGAAGTAGCAGTCCCAGCCCCCAGCCTCTCCGCGAGATGGCACTTAACGGCAATGCCGCGGCGCAACACTGCCGTTAAATGCCATCTCGCGCTCGGGGGAGAAGAGCGCTTAGCCCGCTTCCCGGGCCAGCAGGCTCTCCTTGACGCGCAGGCCCCAGCGGAAGCCACCCAGCGACCCGTCCGTCCGGATCACCCGGTGGCAGGGAACGAACAGCGCCGCGGCGTTGAAGGCGCAGGCGCTGGCGGCGGCCCGGACAGCGCCCGGGTTACCGGCCAAGGCGGCGTACTCGGTATACGTGACGGGCGAACCCGGCTTGACCTGGCGCAGGACCTCCCAGGCGTGGACGCGGAACGGGCCCGACTGCTGAAGGACTGGCACGGCCATGGCAGGGGCGGGGTCGCCGTCGTAGAAGGCCTCGACGGCGGAAGAGATGTCCCCGAGGTCCGCCACCTCTTCCACGGTCTCGGGGCGGAGGGCGGGATGGACCTGCCCGGTCAGTTCAGCAAGGCCGGCCGTCCAGCCCGAGGCAAGGACCACGCCGTCCCGGGCAAGGACGGTGAACGGTCCGTCCGGCGTGGACAGCTGCAGCAGTTGGGCTTTCATGGCATCCCTTTCCCAGGAGCGGCGGTTGTCAGGGCGGGCCGGGCAGCAGCGCGCCAAAGGTGCATGGTGGCGTAGGAACGCCACGGGCTGGTCTCGCGGAAGTCGGGGCTCAGGGCGCTGTGCCCATCGGTGTTGTCCCCATTGGCTTTGCCTCCATTATCGAGGGCGCGGATCCCGTTCCGGACCGCGGCGTCGTTGGCAAGGAAGACGTCCGGTGCGCCCAGGACCCGCATTGCCACGTATCCCACGGTCCATGGGCCCACGCCGGGCAAGGGCAGCAGTTTGGCGCGCAGGCCGGCCAGGTCGTCCCCGTATCCGAACTCGAGGTGTCCTTCAGCCATCGCGGCCGCGGCCTGCACCAGCGATTCGATCCTGCGCCGTGGACCGCGGAGCAAATGACTCCCCGCCGCGATCTCCGCCGGGGTGGGAAACAAGCGGTCCAGGCCCTCGCCGGGAGCACTGGAGGGACTGCCGGCCGCGGACAGTTGGGTCAACGCGGTACGGGCCGCCGCCACAGTGACCTGCTGGCCCACCATGGCCCGGACCAGCAGCTCCTGGGGATCCAGCGCGCCGGGCATCCGCATCCCCGGCGCCTCACCGACGGAGGCAGCGAGCCTGGGGTCGGCGACGAGGGCGGAATCCATGGCTTCCGGGTCGGCGTCGAGGTCGAACAGCCTGCGCACGCGGCTGAGCAGCGCCGGAAGGTCGCGCAGGTCCACCGCGCCGACGGTGAGTGTCAGCTGCCGCTCCCGGGTGCCGCCGTCGTACTCCACGCGGAAGCGCGCGTCGCCGTGGGGGAGCCGCAGGGTCCGGGCGTAGGAGGTGGCCGTCCCTTCCTCGATTCCGGGAATGGCCCGGACTGCAAGGAAGGAGAAGATACCCGGGTCGAAGGGCGGGCGGTAGGGCAGGCCCAGGGTCAGGGCCGTCGTGCCGCCGTCACGCGAAGGGTGCCGGGACGTTTGACGAAGGGCCGTGGGCGTCATGGCGAACACCTCGGCGATGGTCTCATTGAACTGCCTGACGCTGCTGAAGCCGGCGGCAAACGCCACGTCGGCGAGCTTCATGGACGTGGACACCAGCAGGGTGCGGGCTGTCTGGGCCCTCGCCGCGCGGGCCAGGGACAGGGGGCCGGCACCGAGTTCCTGGCCCAGGATCCGGTTGAGCTGCCGGGGCGAATAACCCAGCCGGGCGGCAAGGCCTGCCACCCCGTCCCGGTTGATCACCCCGTCGTTGATCAGCCGCATGGCGCGGCCCGCCACGTCCTGCCGCACGTTCCACGCCGGGGTGCCCGGCACAGCCTCAGGCAGGCAACGCTTGCACGCCCGGTAGCCTGCCTCGTGGGCCGCCGCGGACGTCTCGTAGAACGTCACATTCGCCGCCTTGGGTGTCCGGGCCGGGCAGGAGGGGCGGCAGTAGATCCCCGTGCTGCGGACGGCGGTGAAGAACTGGCCGTCGAACCGGGGGTCGCGGGCATCGATTGCCCGGTAGCGCTGCCAGAAGTCCATTCCTCCATCCTGCCAGCCCGGGTTCGCTGCTACTAGCGGAAATCGGACATGGGCGTGGAGGGGGCAAAACTTCGCCAGGCCAGGCTTCACCGAGGATCAAATCCGCAGCATCTGGGTAAGGTCAAGTAATGAACGAAAGCACTTTGGGAGCGGACGGGTTGCGGAACTTCCTGTCCGCCGACGCCCGTGAGCTCGCCCCGCAGCTGCTGGGCGCCGTGCTGACCCATGAGTCACGCGACGGCGCCGTTTCCATCCGGCTCACCGAGGTGGAGGCCTACATGGGACCCGAGGACTCCGTGCACCCGGATCCCGGCTCGCACACCTACCGTGGCCCGACACCCCGCAACGCCCCCATGTTCGGTCCCGCCGGGCACCTCTACGTCTACTTCACCTACGGGATGCACCACTGCACCAACATCGTCTGCGGTCCCGCCGGCGTCGCCTCCGCCCTTCTGCTCCGGGCCGGCGAAATCGTGGACGGGCTGGAACTGGCGCAGCGGCGCCGGCCGACGTCGAAAAGTCCCGCGGACCTGGCCAGCGGGCCTGCCCGTCTCGCCAAGGCGCTGGGATTGACGACGGCGGACAGCGGCCGGGACGCGCTGGCTCCACCTTTCGGCCTGGAGCTTCCCTCCGGCGCCAGCGGTCCCGTCAGTTCCGGCCCGCGGGTGGGCGTGGCAGGAGCGGGAGGTTCGGACGAGTACGCCTGGCGGTTCTGGCTCACCGGCGACCCCACGGTGTCCAAATACAAGGCGGCGCAGCCCCGTGCCCGGAAGCGGATGGCAGATGCGCCGCCCGGCGCAACGTTTCACAAGCGTTAATCGAAATGGTAGTAGAATGGACGGTCTGTCTTTCGCGATAGGGGAACGTTAATGCTCGATGCCGAATTGGCCCACGAACGGGAGTATGTTGCCGGCCTGTACGCCCGGCTGGAGGAACTCCGGGAGGAAAAGCGCCGTCAGCTGGCGCAGGTCCGTCGTGCCGGAGCCGTGGGCACCATGCAGAACGTTTCAGAACGTGACGCGTTCGCCGCGCTGTATGAGGACCGCCTGGCGCAGCTGGACGCGGTGGATGACCGGCTGGTCTTCGGCCGCCTGGACCTGGACTCCGGGGAAGCACAGTACATCGGCCGCATCGGGCTCACCACCGAGGACCTGCAGCGGCTGATGGTGGACTGGCGCGCCCCCGAGGCCGGGCACTTCTACCAGGCCACAGCCTTTGACCGGCAGGGCGTGCGCCGCCGCCGGCACCTGATCCTGCAGGGACGCGACGTCAAGGCCATTGAAGACGATGTCCTGGACGCCTCCATGCTCACGGACGCCGAGTCCCTCCAGGGCGAAGGCGCCCTGCTGGCTGCGCTGAACTCCAAGCGCACAGGCCGCATGTCGGACATCGTCAGCACCATCCAGTCCGAACAGGACCGCATCATCCGCTCCTCCATCTCCGGAGCCGTGGTGGTCCAGGGCGGGCCGGGCACGGGCAAGACCGCCGTGGCCCTGCACCGCGCCGCCTACCTGCTCTACACCCACCGCGACCGCCTCAAGAGTGCAGGCGTGCTGCTGGTGGGCCCGTCGTCGTCGTTCATGAAATACATCGAACGGGTGCTGCCCTCACTCGGCGAGACCGGCGTGGTCATGGCCAGCGTCGGCCGCCTGATGCCCGGCATCAACGCCGTGCCCGAAGCAAACGCGGCCGTGGCCGCCATCAAGGGGCGCCTGGACATGGCTGCCATCGTGGCCAACGCCGTCTCCAACCGCATGCGCGTCCCTGCCCAGAACCGGATCCTCGAAGTGGACGGACGCAAGCTCACGCTGACGCCCCGCCAGGTCCGCCGGGCCCGGGAACGTGCACGCGCCACCGGAAAGCCGTACAACGAGGCACGCGTGACGTTTGTGAAAATCCTGCTGCGCGAGCTGACCGAGCAGATGACCGAGCTCGTCGAGGCCGGCAACATCGGCAACAACGCGGACCGCTCCTACCTTGCGGAGGACGTCCGCACTGCCCGGGACGTGCGGATCGCCCTGAACCTCTGCTGGATGCCCATGACGCCGGAGAAGCTGATTACCGATCTCTTCAGCAAGCCGGAAATACTGGAGTTCTGCACCCCCAACCTGACCCCGGCGGAGCGCGCCCTGCTGCAGCGGCCTGCTGATGCCCCCTGGACCGAGTCCGACGTGCCGCTGCTGGACGAGGCCGCCGAACTGCTCGGCGAGCTGGATCCGGCGGCCGGGCGCGGGCTGGCCCAGCAGGAGCACGACCGTGCCCGGGACCTGGCCAACGCCAAGCAAACCCTGGTAAACATGGAGGCCGCCGGGGTGGACCCGCTTATGTCGGCCGAAGAGCTGGCCGAGCAGAACCGGGAGCAGGATGTCCGGCAGACAGCCGCAGAGCGGGCAACCAGCGACCGCACCTGGGCGTTTGGGCACATCGTGGTCGATGAGGCCCAGGAGCTGTCGCCCATGCAGTGGCGGCTGCTGGTGCGCCGCTGCCCGCTGAAGTCCTTCACCATCGTCGGTGACATCGCGCAGACCAGCTCTGTGGCGGGAGCCAACTCCTGGCAGGGGGCACTGGCGCCGATGTTCGGGGACCGTTGGCAGCTGGAGGAGCTGACCGTCAACTACCGTACGCCGTCGCAGATCGCCGAGGCAGCTGTCCGGATGGCCAACGCCGCCGGGCTTGTTGTTTCCGCCCCCAAGGCCGTCCGGGAAGGCCGCTGGGAGCCCATCATCGACGAAGTCTCTCCCGGTGCCGTGGTGGACCGGCTCGTCGAGGTGCTTCCGGAGGAGCTTGAAGCGCTCGACGGCGGCCTGCTGGCCGTGATTGCCGATGGTGACCTGCTGCCCCAGGCCACATCAGCACTGCGTGCCGTGTACGGGCGCCGGATCGGCAGTGGGGCCGGCAGCTACGAGCAGGACATCGTGGTCATCAGCCCCCGTGAGGCGAAAGGCCTGGAGTTCGACGGCGTAGTGGTCCTGGAACCGTCGATGATGCTCAACCACGAGCACGGCAAGGTGGGGGACCTTTACGTGGCCATGACCCGCGCCACTCAACGGTTGCGGCTGATTGCAGCGGAACCGGTGCCGCCAGGGATTGCCGGCTGACGGCGCCTTCGGCGTTACTGCTAACTTAGGAAGCGTGCCTGAACTGAACAACCTCGAACCGCAGCGCAATGACCCCACTTTCGCCAATATTTGGCAGGAACTGAAGTGGCGTGGGCTGGTCCATGTCTCCACTGACGAAGCAGAGCTGGAAAAGCTCCTCGCCAACGGGCCGGTCACCTACTATTGCGGCTTCGACCCCACCGCGCCGAGCCTGCACCTGGGCAACCTGGTCCAGTTGCTGGTCATGCGGCGGCTTCAGTTGGCCGGCCACAAGCCGCTGGGACTGGTGGGCGGTTCCACCGGCATGATCGGTGACCCGCGTCCGACGGCGGAACGCACCTTGAACACCAAGGACACGGTGGCGGAGTGGGTTGGCTACCTCCAGGCCCAGGTGCAGCGCTTCCTCAGCTTCGAGGGAGACAACGCTGCCAGGATGGTGAACAACCTGGATTGGACGGCGCCGCTGAGCGCCATCGACTTCCTGCGTGAAGTGGGAAAGCATTTCCGCGTGGGCACCATGCTGCGCAAGGACGCCGTGGCATCCCGGCTGAACTCCGATGAGGGCATTAGCTACACCGAGTTCAGCTACCAGATCCTGCAGGGCATGGACTACCTGCAGCTCTACCGCGATTACGGCTGCGTCCTGCAGACCGGCGGCTCGGACCAGTGGGGCAACCTCACCAGCGGTACGGAACTGATCCGCAAAGTCGAGGGCAAGAGCGTCCACGCCCTTGGAACCCCGCTTATCACCAACTCCGATGGAACCAAGTTTGGCAAGAGCGAGGGCAACGCCATCTGGCTCGACGCCGGCATGTGCAGCCCGTACGCCTTCTACCAGTTCTGGCTCAACACCGCCGACGCAGATGTGGTGGACCGGCTCAAGGTGTTCACCTTCCTGACGCGCGCCGAAATCGAAGAAATTGCCGTTTCAGTGGCTGAACGTCCATTCGCCCGTGAAGGACAGCGGAAGCTCGCCTTCGAAGTGACCTCACTGGTGCACGGCGTGGAGGCCACCGAAAAGGTGATCAATGCTTCCGCGGCATTGTTCGGAAACGGTGACCTGGCTGCCCTGGACAAGGCAACCCTCCAGGCCGCCACTTCCGAATTGCCCACCACCACCGTGCAGGTGGATGAGATGGGGATTGTGGACCTGCTGGTGGCGTCCGGTCTGTCCGAAAGCAAATCTGCCGCTCGACGAACGGTAGGGGAGGGTGGCGCCTACGTGAACAACGAGAAGGTGTCCGATCCCGAGGCCGTGATCTCGGAGTCTGAACTTCTGCACGGCCAGTACCTGCTCCTGCGCAGGGGTAAGAAGAACCTGGCCACTGTTGAGGTACTGGTTCCCTAGCACCTCTGAGTCCTGCATGCACGCCCTTCGGCAGCCGATTTGCACGGCCGCTGGGGGGCGTGTATTGTTTTCTGAGTCGCCGCCGCTGAGTGGTGACAAACCCCCAACTAATGAGAAGCAATTCTTACCGCGAATACGCGGATCCCGAGAAGCTGCTTCTTATTTTGCTGGGCAGATTCATTTCGCCAAGCTGATTCCGGGAAAATAGCCGGATTTGCAAAAGTGAATATGAATGAAATAAGATAAAAACATCGCAGCGAAGAAATACGGAATGGAAATTCTTTGAATTGTTTCCGGGAATATTCGAATGTGTCTGTTGTTTGAGAACTCAATAGTGTGCCAAGTTTGTTGATACCGATTATGTAATGTGATTGGTTGATTGTGCTGTGCCGCCACCCCGTGGTGTGCATGGTGTTTTTGGCTGGTTTCAAATTTTGTGCAGCCGTGGTCGCCGTTATTTCCGGTGGTTGTGGTTGTGTCTGTTTGTTTTCAACGGAGAGTTTGATCCTGGCTCAGGATGAACGCTGGCGGCGTGCTTAACACATGCAAGTCGAACGATGATGCCAGCTTGCTGGTGGATTAGTGGCGAACGGGTGAGTAACACGTGAGTAACCTGCCCTTGACTCTGGGATAAGCCTGGGAAACTGGGTCTAATACCGGATATGACTGATCATCGCATGGTGGTTGGTGGAAAGCTTTTGTGGTTTTGGATGGACTCGCGGCCTATCAGCTTGTTGGTGGGGTAATGGCCTACCAAGGCGACGACGGGTAGCCGGCCTGAGAGGGTGACCGGCCACACTGGGACTGAGACACGGCCCAGACTCCTACGGGAGGCAGCAGTGGGGAATATTGCACAATGGGCGAAAGCCTGATGCAGCGACGCCGCGTGAGGGATGACGGCCTTCGGGTTGTAAACCTCTTTCAGTAGGGAAGAAGCGTAAGTGACGGTACCTGCAGAAGAAGCGCCGGCTAACTACGTGCCAGCAGCCGCGGTAATACGTAGGGCGCAAGCGTTATCCGGAATTATTGGGCGTAAAGAGCTCGTAGGCGGTTTGTCGCGTCTGCCGTGAAAGTCCGGGGCTCAACTCCGGATCTGCGGTGGGTACGGGCAGACTAGAGTGATGTAGGGGAGACTGGAATTCCTGGTGTAGCGGTGAAATGCGCAGATATCAGGAGGAACACCGATGGCGAAGGCAGGTCTCTGGGCATTAACTGACGCTGAGGAGCGAAAGCATGGGGAGCGAACAGGATTAGATACCCTGGTAGTCCATGCCGTAAACGTTGGGCACTAGGTGTGGGGGACATTCCACGTTTTCCGCGCCGTAGCTAACGCATTAAGTGCCCCGCCTGGGGAGTACGGCCGCAAGGCTAAAACTCAAAGGAATTGACGGGGGCCCGCACAAGCGGCGGAGCATGCGGATTAATTCGATGCAACGCGAAGAACCTTACCAAGGCTTGACATGAACCAGACCGGGCTGGAAACAGTCCTTCCCCTTTGGGGTTGGTTTACAGGTGGTGCATGGTTGTCGTCAGCTCGTGTCGTGAGATGTTGGGTTAAGTCCCGCAACGAGCGCAACCCTCGTTCCATGTTGCCAGCGGGTAGTGCCGGGGACTCATGGGAGACTGCCGGGGTCAACTCGGAGGAAGGTGGGGACGACGTCAAATCATCATGCCCCTTATGTCTTGGGCTTCACGCATGCTACAATGGCCGGTACAAAGGGTTGCGATACTGTGAGGTGGAGCTAATCCCAAAAAGCCGGTCTCAGTTCGGATTGGGGTCTGCAACTCGACCCCATGAAGTCGGAGTCGCTAGTAATCGCAGATCAGCAACGCTGCGGTGAATACGTTCCCGGGCCTTGTACACACCGCCCGTCAAGTCACGAAAGTTGGTAACACCCGAAGCCGGTGGCCTAACCCCTTGTGGGAGGGAGCTGTCGAAGGTGGGACTGGCGATTGGGACTAAGTCGTAACAAGGTAGCCGTACCGGAAGGTGCGGCTGGATCACCTCCTTTCTAAGGAGCACCTACAATGATCCGTCGCCAATGCATGTTGGTGGTGGGTGTGTTGTCAGGAGTAAAGGCCCGTTGCACGGACGACTGTTCCGTGGCGGGTGCTCAAGGGTGGAATATCAACAAATAGCGGCTGTCTGGTCTTTTGGTCTTCTTTAGTACGAACCCTGGTGGTTCTGGAACGGTGGGCCGGGGGTTTGCCGGGTGGTTTAGTGTTTGGCACACTGTTGGGTCCTGAGACAACAGGACCATGGTGCTGGGGTTGTTCTTTCCTTTGTGGGAAGGGTGGGCCTGGTGTTGTGGGTTTGTTTGTTTCTGGTTTCCCTGCCATGACGTCCTGCACGTGTTTGACTCCTTTTTTTGGGGGTTTGTGTGTGGGGTGTGTGGTGTGGGGTTGTTGTTTGAGAACTACATAGTGGACGCGAGCATCTTGTATAAGAAGCAATTTCCAAGATTATGAACCTGGATCTGGTTCGTGTGCCTTTGGGTGCGCGGGACAGTTTCTGTGGTTCTCTCGAAAATGTTTTTGATCTTTGTGGTCAAGTTTTTAAGAGCACACGGTGGATGCCTTGGCATTAGGAGCCGAAGAAGGACGTAGGAATCTGCGATAAGCCTGGGGGAGTCGATAACCGGACTGTGATCCCAGGGTGTCCGAATGGGGAAACCCCGCCAGGGGCGTGAGTTGCCTGGTGACCCGTACCTGAACACATAGGGTGCGTGGGGGGAACGCGGGGAAGTGAAACATCTCAGTACCCGCAGGAAGAGAAAACAATAGTGATTCCGTTAGTAGTGGCGAGCGAACGCGGATCAGGCTAAACCGTTCCATGTGTGATAGCCGGCGGGCGTTGCATGGTCGGGGTTGTGGGACTTTCCATACCAGTTCTGCCGGGCTGGTGGGGTGTGATGTGCGCGCATAGGTGAACGGTTTTGAAAGGCCGGCCAGAGAGGGTGTTAGTCCCGTAACCGTAATGTGTTTGTACCGCCTGTGAGAGTATCCCAAGTAGTACGGGGCCCGAGAAATCCCGTGCGAATCTGTCAGGACCACCTGATAAGCCTAAATACTCCCTAATGACCGATAGCGGACCAGTACCGTGAGGGAAAGGTGAAAAGTACCCCGGGAGGGGAGTGAAACAGTACCTGAAACCGTGTGCTTACAATCCGTCGGAGCCAGTCTGATTCTGGTGACGGCGTGCCTTTTGAAGAATGAGCCTGCGAGTTAGTGTTACGTCGCGAGGTTAACCCGTGTGGGGCAGCCGTAGCGAAAGCGAGTCTGAATAGGGCGTGTGAGTGGCGTGATCTAGACCCGAAGCGAAGTGATCTACCCATGGCCAGGTTGAAGCGACGGTAAGACGTCGTGGAGGACCGAACCCACTTCAGTTGAAAATGGAGGGGATGAGCTGTGGGTAGGGGTGAAAGGCCAATCAAACTTCGTGATAGCTGGTTCTCCCCGAAATGCATTTAGGTGCAGCGTTGCGTGTTTCTTGCTGGAGGTAGAGCTACTGGATGGCTAATGGGCCCTACAAGGTTACTGACGTCAGCCAAACTCCGAATGCCGGTAAGTGAGAGCGCAGCAGTGAGACTGTGGGGGATAAGCTTCATAGTCGAGAGGGAAACAGCCCAGACCACCAACTAAGGCCCCTAAGCGTGTGCTAAGTGGGAAAGGATGTGGAGTTGCCCAGACAACCAGGAGGTTGGCTTAGAAGCAGCCACCCTTAAAAGAGTGCGTAATAGCTCACTGGTCAAGTGATTCCGCGCCGACAATGTAGCGGGGCTCAAGTACACCGCCGAAGTTGTGGCATTCACATATTGTCCTAGCCTTCGTGGTTCAGGAGTGTGGATGGGTAGGGGAGCGTCGTGTGGGCGGTGAAGCTGCGGTGTAAACCAGTGGTGGAGCCTACACGAGTGAGAATGCAGGCATGAGTAGCGAAAGACGGGTGAGAAACCCGTCCGCCGAATGATCAAGGGTTCCAGGGTCAAGCTAATCTGCCCTGGGTAAGTCGGGACCTAAGGCGAGGCCGACAGGCGTAGTCGATGGACAACGGGTTGATATTCCCGTACCGGCGAAAAACCGCCCATGCTGAGCGGGGGATACTAACTGCCCGAAACCTGCCTGACACCCCTTGTGGGTGAAGGGTTTTGGTGGAGCGCAGGACCTGATCCCGGGAGGCAAGCGTATTAACAGGTGTGACGCAGGAAGGTAGCCGAGCCGGGCGATGGTTGTCCCGGTCTAAGGATGTAGGGCGAATGGTAGGCAAATCCGCCATTCATATGGCCTGAGATCTGATGGGACCCCCGTATGGGGGGATTTGGTGATCCTATGCTGCCGAGAAAAGCATCGACGCGAGGTTTTAGCCGCCCGTACCCCAAACCGACACAGGTGATCAGGTAGAGAATACCAAGGCGATCGAGAGAATTATGGTTAAGGAACTCGGCAAAATGCCCCCGTAACTTCGGGAGAAGGGGGGCCCCAACCTTGAACACCACATCGCTGGTGGGAGGGGATCGGGGCCGCAGAGACCAGGGGGAAGCGACTGTTTACTAAAAACACAGGTCCGTGCGAAGTCGCAAGACGATGTATACGGACTGACTCCTGCCCGGTGCTGGAAGGTTAAGAGGACCGGTTAGCCGCAAGGCGAAGCTGAGAATTTAAGCCCCAGTAAACGGCGGTGGTAACTATAACCATCCTAAGGTAGCGAAATTCCTTGTCGGGTAAGTTCCGACCTGCACGAATGGAGTAACGACTTCCCCGCTGTCTCAACCATAAACTCGGCGAAATTGCAGTACGAGTAAAGATGCTCGTTACGCGCAGCAGGACGGAAAGACCCCGAGACCTTTACTATAGTTTGGTATTGGTGTTCGGAGTGGCTTGTGTAGGATAGGTGGGAGACGTTGAAGCCCGGACGCCAGTTCGGGTGGAGTCATCGTTGAAATACCACTCTGGTCACTTTGGACATCTAACTTCGGCCCGTAATCCGGGTCAGGGACAGTGCCTGATGGGTAGTTTAACTGGGGCGGTTGCCTCCTAAAAAGTAACGGAGGCGCCCAAAGGTTCCCTCAGCCTGGTTGGCAATCAGGTGTCGAGTGTAAGTGCACAAGGGAGCTTGACTGTGAGAGAGACATCTCGAGCAGGGACGAAAGTCGGGACTAGTGATCCGGCGGTACATTGTGGAATGGCCGTCGCTCAACGGATAAAAGGTACCTCGGGGATAACAGGCTGATCTTGCCCAAGAGTCCATATCGACGGCATGGTTTGGCACCTCGATGTCGGCTCGTCGCATCCTGGGGCTGGAGTAGGTCCCAAGGGTTGGGCTGTTCGCCCATTAAAGCGGTACGCGAGCTGGGTTTAGAACGTCGTGAGACAGTTCGGTCCCTATCCGCTGCGCGCGCAGGAAATTTGAGAAGGGCTGTCCTTAGTACGAGAGGACCGGGACGGACGAACCTCTGGTGTGTCAGTTGTACTGCCAAGTGCACCGCTGATTAGCTACGTTCGGATGGGATAACCGCTGAAAGCATCTAAGCGGGAAGCTCGCTTCAAGATGAGATTTCCATACACCCTCGGGTGTGAGAGGCCCCCAGCCAGACCACTGGGTTGATAGGCCGGATGTGGAAGCGAGGACTAACGACTCGTGAAGCTGACCGGTACTAATAGGCCAACAACTTACACCACACAGAACATACAAAACTCTGCTTGCGTCCACTATGTGGTTCCCAACCAACAACCCCCAACACGGGTCGATGGCACGGAACCAACAACTGAATACAACAACACCACCAATGTTGTAACCACAAAGTCTTCCCACCCCCAGGCAACACCAGGGGGGTTCGGGTGAAAAGGTTACGGCGGTCATAGCGTGGGGGAAACGCCCGGTCCCATTCCGAACCCGGAAGCTAAGACCCACAGCGCCGATGGTACTGCACCCGGGAGGGTGTGGGAGAGTAGGTCACCGCCGGAACAACTATTACAGTAGGGCCCTGACAACGAAACGTCAGGGCCCTACCACTTTAACCACCACAGCCGCCAGGCCCCGGCTCCCAGAAACCCCAGCCCACCTCCGGCGGGTAAAACGGCTCTTCGTGGTTGGTGGGGAATTGAGTTCGTGTCGTTGAAGACAAGAGGGCCCGTGGCCCTGCTGGGATGAGTGTGTCTAGCATTCAACCTGGAACAGGACCACGAGCCTTTGAACGAGCCTACCGGGGTCGCAGCCGACGCTGCCACTATCCTCTTCAACCTGCCCGACTACCATGTCATCTCCACCACCATCACTGCCGGCCGGAGGCAGGTCATCGTTGAAACGGACCAGCTACCGGGCTGCCCGAGCTGCGGGGTCATCGCTTCCCGGCGGAAAGAGCGCCGCCTTCAACGGCTCCGTGATATTCCTGTCGCCGGGCCCGTGGAGGTCCTCTGGTCCAAGTACCGCTGGTACTGCGAGGAACCGGCCTGCGACCGGCTCTCGTTCTTCGAATCCACGCCCCAGGTCCCGCGCCATGCCCGGTCCACGAGCCGCCTTCGGGACCAGCTCGTGGACGCCGTCATCCGCTCCGGCCGGGCCGTCTCGGAGACCGCTGCCGGCTTCTCCGTGTCCTGGTGGATGGTCCGGGCTGCGGTGACCGAAGCCTGCCTGCTGCGGTTGCCCGACGTGGACAAGCTCAGCCCGCGGATGCTCGGCATCGACGAACACCGGTTCCGGTCCGTGCGCTACTTCCAGGACCCGTCAACGAAGGCGTGGACCCGGTTCGAACCCTGGATGACAACCATCGTTGATCTCGACACCGGCCAGGTCCTCGGTGTCGTCGACGGGCGGGACCACAAGGGCGTCGGGGACTGGCTGTTCGCCCGGCCCCTGGAGTGGCGCCTGGCCGTGCAGGTCGTCGCGATCGACCCCTCGGCGGCATTCCGTAAAGCGCTCCGGATGTGGCTGCCGCGCACGGCAGTCGCCGTTGATCATTTCCACCTGATCTCCCTGGCGAACCAGGCCATGACGGAGACCCGGCAGAACCTCTCGCAACAGGTCAAGGGCCGCCGCGGCCGGGCCATCGACAAGGCCTGGGCCCACCGCATGCTGCTCCTCCGGGGCGGCGACACCCTCAGCTGCAGGGCCGGCCGCCGACTCGAGGAAGTATTCACCCTGGACGATCCCACAGGAACCCTCCAGGCTGTTTGGAACGTCAAGGAACAACTCCGGGCACTACTCCGCACCGGCTCGCTCGAAGACGCCGCGACGGCCAAGACGGTACTCGAGGAACTGGTCAGGGCAGCCGCACGGCCGGAGACGAACAGGCTCTACCGAACCGTCTGCAGATGGTGGAAAGAGATAGAGGTGCTGATCATTACCGGCGCCACAACAGGGAAGGTCGAGGCCAACAACACCGCTATCAAGAACATCAAGCGAACCGCCCGCGGGTACCGCAACGCAGCCAACTACAAATCCGTTATTCTCTTACGAAGTGCCGTCCGGACGGCGGCATGACGCTCATTCCAGGGACCCGTTTCCCCACGAACCGCGAAGAGCCCCTTTGACGGGTGAACCATCAACCCCCGCTCACCTTTGACGGGTAAGCGATCAACCCACGCTGACCTTTGACGGGTAAGCGATCAACCCCCGCTCACCTCAGGCCATGCCCCGTGAGCGGAGGCCGGGGGAAAACCTGCCAGATGTGAGCGGGCGTCGGGGGAGAACCCGCCACACGTGAGCGGGCGTTGTTGGGGAGAACCACAGTCCCTGGTTGGTGTGAAGATGGCCACGATACCGCCGCCAGGGCTCCCATCGTCCCAGGGGATTTTGCGGCTCCACTAGAATTGATGAAGATGTACGGACTTCGAAGCGCTTGATTTCGGGTTGCGTAGGAAACGAAACGAGCGGCTGCAGTTGCGCCAGTGGTCGGCTCACAACAGGAGGAATCCATATGGCCGAGCACAACGGTGGCAACCGCGGCAACGACCGCGGGGCGTTCCGCGGCAACAACAACTCCGGCGGTGAGCCCCGCGGCTTTAGGTCGCGGTCTGACCGGGACGGCAACAATTTCTCCCGCGGTGGAGCTACCGGAGGCGGGGAGCGTAAATCCTACGAGGATCGTGACCGGAAGCCCTTTGGTGATCGTCCGCGTCGTGATGGTGAGGGTGACCGTCGTGGTTTCGGTGGCGGCGGTGATCGTGATCGGAAGCCCTTTGGTGATCGTCCGCGTCGTGATGGTGAGGGTGACCGTCGTGGTTTCGGTGGCGGCGGTGACCGTGATCGGAAGCCCTTTGGTGATCGTCCGCGTCGTGATGGTGAGGGTGACCGTCGTGGTTTCGGTGGCGGCGGTGACCGTGATCGGAAGCCTTATGGTGATCGTCCGCGTCGTGATGGTGAGGGTGACCGTCGTGGTTTCGGTGGCGGCGCTGATCGTGACCGTAAGCCTTATGGTGATCGTCCGCGTCGTGATGGTGAGGGTGACCGTCGTGGTTTCGGTGGCGGCGCTGATCGTGACCGTAAGCCTTATGGTGATCGTCCGCGCCGTGATGGTGAGGGTGAGCGCCGTGGGTTCGGTGGCGACAACCGCAAACCGTTTGGCGACCGGCAGGAACGTGCGCCCCGCAGCTTTGACCGCCGAGACTCACGTGCCGAGTCCGGCCGCGGCGCAGGCCCCCGTGATTCCGGCCCCCGCAGCTTCGGCCGCGACCGCCAGGAGGAACGCCCCGCGCGCGTGCCCAACGCCGCGGACCTTCGCAGCGCCAACCGCCCTGACCGGGAACGCTCACCCGAAATCGACGAGGACGTCACGGGCAAGGAGCTCGACCGCGCCACGCAGCACCAGATCAAGACGCTCGAGTCCAAGAGCGCGGAATGGGTGGCCCGCCACCTGGTCATGGCCGGACGCCTGATTGATGACGAGCCCGAGCTGGCCTTCCAGCACGCCCTTGCCGCCAGCCGTCGCGGCGGACGGCTGGCGGCCGTGCGTGAAGCCGTAGGACTGACTGCTTACGCTGCCGGCCACTACGGTGAAGCGCTCCGCGAGTTCCGCACCTTCCGGCGCATCAGCGGCTCCAACGTGCATCTGCCCGTGATGGCCGACTGTGAACGTGGCCTGGGCCGGCCCGACCGCGCCCTGGACGTTGCCCGCTCGGAGGAAGCCCAGGATCTGGATGCTCCCGGCAAGGTTGAACTGGCCATTGTTGCCGCCGGCGCCCGGACCGACCTGGGACAGCTGGACGCGGCAGTGGCGGAGCTCGAGATCCCGCAGCTGGATATCAACCGTGCATTCTCCTACAGCCCGCGTCTGTTCCGTGCCTACGCCGACGCACTTGCTGCGGTAGGTCGCGACGACGAGTCGCAGAAGTGGGGCCGGCAGGCTGTAGTGGCGGAAAATGCCCTGGGCCAGGGTGCGGATGAGGAACCTGACATCATCGACCTCGGCTGGGACGAGGAAGAAGAGGCCCGGGAAGAGGCTGAACGCCGCCGGATGCTGGACCGTGCTTCCAAGGCTTCCGGAGCTGAAAGCGGCGGCGATACCGGCACCGATACAACGGCAGCCGACCACGAGGTCACAGCTACGGAGAGCCCACGCGCCACCGAAGCGAAGGCTGTCCAGGACGGCGGCATCGATGACCAGGAGGCCGACTACTTCGTCTCTGACGACGCCGAATCGGACCAGGACTCGGTGGAACACGACGAGCTTGACCCCGAAGCTGCGCACGAGCCCGGCAACGGGGACCAGGTGGAAGACCAGGACGCCGCGGAACACCACCACGACGGCGCGGACACCTTTGCGAATGAAGAACGGCGGGACTGACCACCCATGACTGACGTTTCCCTGGTTTCCCGCTTCGATGCCCTGCTGGCCGACCTGGATGGCGTGGTGTATGCGGGACCGCATGCAATCCCCGGGGCAGTGGAATCGCTGAAGAAGCTCTCCGGGCTGGGCATCGGTTTGGGCTACGTGACGAACAACGCCTCCCGTTCGCCTGCGGAGGTTGCAGCCCACCTGCGCGAGCTGGGTGCGCCCGCCGAGGACAACCAGGTGGTCAGTTCCTCGCAGGCGGCGGCGGACCTGCTGGCGTCGCTGCTGGCTCCGGGGTCACGGATCCTCATCACTGGCAGTCCGGCGCTGGCCCGGGAAATCGAGCTGGCCGGTCTGGTGCCAGTGGGCAGCCAGGACGAGGAACCGGTGGCGGTGGTGCAGGGCTTCAGCCCCGGCATTGGGTGGAAGGAGCTGGCGGAAGCCACCTATGTGGTGAACGCCGGCGCCCTCTGGGTGGCGACCAACACGGACATGACGATTCCACAGGCTCGGGGGATCGCCCCGGGGAACGGCACCCTGGTTGCTGCTGTCGCCGCGGCTACTGCGCAGCAGCCTAGGGTCGCAGGTAAGCCGGAGGCGCCTTTGTTCCACTCCGCTGCCAAACGTCTTGGGGCCGAGCGTCCGCTGGTGGTGGGGGACCGGCTGGACACGGACATCCTGGGCGGCAACAACGCCGGCTTCGCCACCGTGGCGGTGCTGACCGGCGTCGACACCCGCGAAACAATCCTTGCGGCGCGTTCCGCGGAACGACCCAACTACATCATCGGGAACCTGACGGACCTGCACCGCCCGTACCCGGACGTGACGCACGACGACGGCACCTACGTGTGCGGCGAAGCGACGGCACGCGTGGCCAACGGAGCGGTGGGCATCATCGGCAGCCAGGACAACCTGGACTCCTGGCGGGCGGCCTGCGCTGCCTGGTGGGCGGAGATGCCAGAGGCTGCAACCCCGCAGGCGCCCAAGCTGGTGTGGCTCAATCACTAGACTGGTTCCATGACTGAGCTGACCGAACCGGACGACTCGACAGCCCAGCCTGCCCCGGAGTGGCCGCAACCCGTCGCCCGGGAGAATGGGCAGCACATCAGCGATCCGCAGGTGGCACGGGCCGTGGCAAGGCTTTCCGGGATCCCAGGCCTCCCTGCGGCTGACCATGAAGCTGTCTACAACGGGCTCCACGACGAACTGCTGGCAGCCCTGAACAGCGATTCCATCGACCAGGTCAGGGCGGCAACCGGCCGCGCCGGCGGGGCAGCCTGATGCCGGTCCGCCTCGACCAGGCCCTGGTGGCCCGCGGCCTGGCGAGGTCGCGCACGCATGCAGCGTCGCTCATCGCCGGGGGCAAAGTCACCTCGGGCGGCCACGTCCTCGCCAAAGCCTCCCTGCAAGTTGACGAAAGCCGGGACCTCGCCGTCGAACTCGATGACCAGGACACCTACGCCAGCCGCGCCGCCCACAAGCTGGCCGGCGCCCTGGACGCCTTCCCCGAGGTGTTGCCGCAGGGCAAAAGGTGCCTCGACGCGGGTGCCTCGACCGGAGGTTTCACCGACGTCCTGCTTCGGCGCGGCGCCGCGCACGTGGTGGCGGTCGACGTCGGGCACGGCCAGTTGGTGCCACACCTCCGCAACGATCCCCGCGTGGACGTCCACGAGGGGATGAACGTCAGGTACATGGCCCCGGCCGACATTGGCGGCCCCGCCGCCCTGACCGTGGCGGACCTGTCCTTCATCTCCCTCACCCTGGTGGTGCAGCCGCTGGCGGACTGCACCGAACCGGGCGGTGACCTGGTGCTGATGGTCAAGCCGCAGTTCGAGATCGGCAAGGACCGGCTGGCCCGCACCGGGGTGGTCACCTCGGAGCGTGAGCGGCGGATGGCGGTCGAAAAGGTTGCCAAGGCAGCGCTCGACGCAAGGCTGGACCTCTGCGGCCTGGCGCCCAGTCCGTTGCCCGGACAGGACGGAAACGTCGAATACTTCCTGTGGATAAAACGCAGGATCAGCAAAGACTTGCCTAAGATCGAAGAGCGAGAGGCAGCAGCCGCTGCGTTGCTCGGACAAATCTGGCCGAACCACTAGAGAGCGGAACCTGATGAGCAGGCGTGTACTGGTCCTTGCCCACACCGGCCGCGAGGAGTCACTGAAAGCCGCCTGGGAAGCCTGCGCCCTGCTGCACGCCTCGGGCATGGTCCCCGTGATGCAGGAGTCCGAGCTGGGGGACATGGAGCGGTTCTTCGGGCACCTGGCCCAGCCGGTGGAAGTGCTCCACGACCACGTGCAGCTGCCCGATGTTGAACTAGTCATGGTCCTCGGCGGCGACGGGACCATCCTGCGGGCCGCCGAACTGGTCCGCGAGGTGGATGTCCCGCTGCTGGGCGTTAACCTGGGCCACGTGGGGTTCCTGGCCGAAAGTGAACGGGCGGACCTGGCCCAAACCGTCGAGTGGATCGCCAGCCGCGAGTACACGGTGGAAGAGCGCATGACCATCGACGTTCAGGTCTGGGTCCGTGGCCAAAAGATTTGGCACACCTGGGCTTTAAACGAGGCCGCCATCGAGAAAGCCAACCGTGAACGGATGCTGGAAGTGGTGACCGAGGTGGACGAACGTCCGCTGACGTCCTTTGGCTCCGACGGCATTGTCCTGGCCACTCCCACCGGATCCACGGCGTACGCGTTCTCCGCCGGCGGACCCGTCGTGTGGCCGGAAGTGGAGGCGCTGGTGATCGTGCCCATCAGTGCCCATGCGCTCTTCGCCAAGCCGCTCGTCGTATCGCCCCGGTCCAGGCTGGCGGTTGAGGTGCTGGGCCGGACCGACGCCCAGGGGGTCCTGTGGTGCGACGGGCGGCGCTCGGTGGACCTGCCGCCCGGCGCCCGCGTGGAAGTGACCAAGTCAGCCACCCCGGTCCGGCTGGCCCGCACCCACCAGACCCCGTTCTCGGCACGCCTGGTCCGCAAGTTCGAGCTGCCCATCCACGGCTGGCGCGGGCCACTGCCCAAGTCCGACGCCGTACACACCGGCCCCATCCCCGTGGTGCGCACGCCCCGGCCCATGCCGCCGCTGCCCGTACCGCACGTTGAGAACCCGGACAGCGATCCCGATCCGTCGACTGCAAAGTGAATCCATGCTTGAAGAACTGAGAATCCGCGATCTGGGCGTCATCACCGACGCAACGCTTCCGCTCGGCCCGGGACTGAGCGTGGTGACCGGTGAAACCGGCGCCGGAAAGACCATGGTGGTCACCGCCGTCGGACTGCTGCTGGGCGCCCGCTCGGACGCAGGGGCCGTCCGCAGCGGTGCGAAGAGCGCCACCGCCGAAGCCGTGCTCAAGCTTGAGACCGGACATCCCGCCGTCGCCCGTGCCCTCGAAGCCGGCGCCGACGCTGAGGAGTTCGACGGAGGCACTGAACTGATCCTGGCCCGCCGGCTGGGTGCGGACGGACGGAGCCGCGCGTTCCTTGGCGGCCGCGCCGCACCCGTGGGCGTCCTGGCCGAGATCGGCGAATCGTTGGTGGTGGTGCACGGCCAGACGGACCAGATCCGGCTCAAGGGCGCCACGGCCCAGCGCGAAGCCCTGGACAAGTTCGCCGGCGAGGCACTGGCCAAACCCCTGGTCGCCTACCAGGACCTGTACAGCCGGTGGAAGGCCAGCCAGGCGGAACTGCATGCCCTGCGCAGCGCCGCCCGTGACAGGCTCCGCGAAGCTGAATCCCTGGAGGCGGCCCTGGCGGAGATCGATGAGGTGGACCCACAGCCGGGGGAGGACGAGCTGCTCAAGGCCGAGGCCGTGAAGCTTGCCAATGTTGAGGAACTGCGAATTGCCGCCAGCACAGCGCACCAAGCCCTCATTGCCGAGGACTTCGGCGAAGCGGGTGACGCCACCACCCTGGTGGACTCGGCCAAACGGACCCTTGAACACGTGGCCGAGCACGACGCCGAGCTGGGATCTGCGGCCGCGCGCCTGGCCGAGGTGGGCTTTCTGCTCAACGACATCGCCACCGAGCTGGCCAGCTACCAGGCGGGCCTGGACTCCGAGGGCCCGGAACGGCTCGCCGAGATCGAAGACCGGCGCGCCGCCCTGGCCAAGCTGGTCCGCAAATACGCCCCCACCATCGATGAGGTGCTGGAGTGGGCGGAGAAGGCACGCGTCCGGTTCGACGAGCTGCAGGACGATTCCTCCCGCATCGAGGCCCTGGACGGGGAAGTGGTCCGCGCCGAAGCGGACCTGAAGAAGCAGTCGGCGGCCATCAGCAAGATCCGGGCCAAGGCCGCCAAGGACCTCTCCGCCCGGGTCAGCGCCGAATTGAAGGCCCTGGCCATGGCCGACGCCACCCTGGTGATCAACCTCGACCCCGCCGCGCAGCTGGGCCCTTACGGCGCGGACGAGATCAGCTTCCTGCTGCAGCCGCACTCGGGCGCCCCGGCCCGGCCGCTGGGCAAGGGTGCCTCCGGTGGTGAGCTCTCCCGCGTGATGCTGGCCATCGAAGTGGTGCTGGCCGCCGTCGATCCCGTCCCCACATTTGTCTTCGACGAAGTGGACGCGGGCGTGGGTGGGCGCGCCGCCGTCGAGATCGGCCGGCGGCTGGCCATGTTGGCACGCCACGTGCAGGTGCTGGTGGTCACGCACCTTCCGCAGGTGGCCGCCTTCGCGGACCAGCACATCACCGTGACCAAGACATCGGTCAGGGGAGCCGACGGCGGCACCGCCACCGGGTTCACCTCCAGTGACGTCCGGCTGCTTGACGGACCGGAGCGGGTGCGTGAGCTTGCGCGCATGCTGGCGGGCCAGGAGGACTCGGAATCGGCGCAGGCGCACGCCCAGGAACTGCTGGACGACGCCAAACTCCTGCCGCAGCGGGCCTGAGCGGGACGGCTCTGGCCACCCACGGGAAGGCGCAAATGATGATAGGCTCGAATTCCGTGGTGCAGCGATCAAATTCCCGTGTAAATTCCCGGTTCCCGGGCTCCTCCAAGACGACCAAGCATATTTTCGTCACTGGCGGTGTGGCGTCCTCGCTCGGTAAGGGACTGACGGCCTCCAGCCTTGGTCATCTACTGCGGGCACGCGGCCTGTCGGTCACGATGCAGAAGCTCGATCCCTATCTGAACGTGGATCCGGGCACGATGAACCCCTTCCAGCACGGTGAGGTCTTCGTCACGGACGACGGCGCCGAGACGGACCTGGACATCGGGCACTACGAACGCTTCCTCGACGAGAACCTCGAAGGTTCTGCGAACGTGACCACGGGGCAGGTGTACTCCACCGTTATCGCCAAGGAACGCCGGGGCGAATACCTCGGGGACACCGTTCAGGTCATCCCGCACATCACCGATGAGATCAAGCGCCGCATGCGGCTGCCCGCCGAGGGCAAGAACGCCCCGGACGTGATCATCACCGAAATCGGCGGCACCGTTGGCGATATCGAGTCCCAGCCCTTCCTGGAATCGGCCCGCCAGGTCCGCCAGGACATCGGCCGGAACAACGTGTTCTTCCTCCACGTCTCCTTGGTGCCCTACATCGGGCCTTCCCAGGAACTGAAGACCAAGCCCACGCAGCACTCCGTGGCCGCGTTGCGCTCCATCGGCATCCAGCCCGAGGCCATCGTGATCCGGTCGGACCGCGAAGTGCCTGAGGCCATGCGGGAAAAGATCGGCCGCATGTGCGACGTCGACATCGACGCCGTGGTGAACGCCGCCGATGCCCCCAGCATCTACGACATCCCCAAGACCCTGCACGGCCAGGGACTGGACTCCTACATCGTCCGCGCCCTGGACCTGCCGTTCAAGGACGTCGACTGGACCAGCTGGGACCGCCTCCTCGAGGCCGTGCACAACCCCAAGCACCACGTCGAGATCGCCCTGGTGGGCAAGTACATCGACCTGCCGGACGCCTACCTTTCGGTCACCGAGGCGCTGCGGGCCGGCGGCTTCGCCAACGAGGCCAAGGTCAAGATCCGCTGGGTCCCGTCGGATGAGTGCGAGACCCGCGAAGGGGCCATAAAGGCCCTCGACGGCGTGGACGCCATCTGCGTTCCGGGCGGTTTCGGCATCCGCGGCCTCGAAGGCAAGCTGGGCGCGCTGAAGTTCGCCCGCGAAACCAAGCTGCCGGTCCTGGGCCTCTGCCTTGGCCTGCAGTGCATGGTGATCGAGTACGCCCGCAATGTGGTGGGGCTGGAAGGCGCCTCCTCCAGCGAGTTCGAGCCGGATTCAAAGTACCCCGTCATCGCCACCATGGAGGAGCAGCTGGAGTATGTCGAGGGCCGCGGCGACCTTGGCGGCACCATGCGCCTGGGCCTCTATGAAGCCAAGCTCGACGAAGGCTCCGTCATCGCCGGAACGTACGGCAAGACCACCGTCAGCGAACGCCACCGGCACCGCTACGAGGTGAACAACAAGTACCGCCAGCAGATCGCGGATAAGGGCCTGGTCTTCTCCGGCACTTCCCCGGACGGCAAACTGGTGGAATTCGTCGAGTTGCCCGCCGACGTCCACCCGTACTACGTGGCCACGCAGGCGCACCCCGAGCTGAGCTCGCGGCCCACGCGCCCGCACCCGCTGTTCGCCGGCCTGGTCAAGGCTGCCCTTGACCACCAGAACGCCAACCACCAGGGTGCAGGCCAGGCCGCAGCCGACACGGCGGCGGCCACGGACGGCGAGCCTGCAGCATCGGGTAGCGTTACCGCTAAGTAGTCAAAAGAACACAAAGGACGGCGCGATGCCTGGTACACCTGAAGCCACCCCTGCCAAACAGGTTTCGGATGCACCAAGCCCGCGCCGTCTTTTGTCGTCCGAGAAGGTCTATGAGGGCCGGATCTGGGACGTCGTCAGCGACACCTTCCAGCTCTCCGAGTCCGGGGACGCCCTCACCCGCGACTACATCGAACACCCCGGGGCGGTCGCGATCCTGCCCATGAACGACGAAGGCCAGATCCTCCTCCTGAAGCAGTACCGGCACCCGGTGGGCATGGATCTCTGGGAAGTCCCCGCCGGCCTGCTGGACGTCGAAGGCGAAGACTTCGTGGTGGGGGCGGCACGCGAACTTGCCGAAGAAGCGGACCTGGCGGCCGGGACCTGGAACGTCCTGGCCGACGTCTTCAACTCCCCGGGATCCTCCAGCGAAGCCATCCGCATCTACCTGGCCCGGGACCTCACCGAGGTGCCGCACCACGAACGGCACGAGCGGACGGACGAGGAAGCGGAAATCGAATTCCACTGGATCAGCCTGGACGACGCCGTGGCCTCCGTACTGGCCGGCCGCCTCCACAACCCGTCCGCCGTCGTCGGGATCCTTGCCGCCGCTGCCGCCCGGGCCGGCAACTACCAGGACCTCCGCCCCGCTGACGCCCCCTGGCCCGCCCACCCCAGCCAGCGCTGATGGTCCCGGGTCCCTCGGCTGAAGCAGTACCGTCCCTCGAACCGGCTCCGGATGCAAAAGCTCCCGGTGCTGCCCCGACGGAAATCCCGGCCGCCATCGACCGGGGAATCACGGATTACCTCCAGCACATGGGCGTGGAACGGGGGCTGGCGGCGAACACGCTGGCGGCCTACCGCCGCGACCTGGCCCGGTACGCCCGCTACCTCGCAACCTCGGGCTGCACCCGGCCGGAAGACATCACCCGACACCATGTCACCGGCTACGTCCGCGCCCTCGCCGACGGATCCGACGGCGGGTCCACCCTTGGCGTGCGCTCGGCAGCCCGCACGGTGGTGGCTGTCCGGGGGCTGCACAAGTTCTGGGCCCTGGAGGGCTACACGCCCGCGGACCCGGCCAGCGAAGTCCACCCGCCGATGGCCGGCAAGCGGCTGCCCAAAGCCATCAGCGTCGACGAGGTGACCCGCATCCTCGAGGCCGCGGGAACGGACACCGCAACGGGACTGCGGGACCGGGCCCTCCTGGAATTCCTATACTCCACCGGCGCCAGGATCAGCGAAGCTGTAGGACTGGACGTGGACGATATCTCCCTGGCCGAGCCCGGATCCGGGCCGGCTGTTGTCCGCCTGTTCGGCAAGGGATCGAAGGAACGGCTGGTGCCGCTGGGATCCTACGGCGCCCGGGCACTGGATGCCTACCTGGTCCGTGGCCGGCCCCTGCTCGCAGCGAAGGGAAAGGGCACCCCGGCACTGTTCCTGAATGCCCGCGGCGGCAGGATCAGCCGGCAAAGCGCCTGGACCATCCTGAAGGCGGCGGCGGAGAAAGCCAACATCACCCGGGATGTCTCGCCGCACACCCTGAGGCACTCGTTCGCCACCCACCTGCTCGAAGGCGGCGCGGACGTGCGAGTGGTGCAGGAACTGCTGGGCCACGCCTCCGTGACCACCACCCAGGTGTATACGCTGGTCACGGCCGACACCCTGCGCGAGGTCTACGCCGCGGCGCATCCGCGGGCGTTGGGCTGAACAGGGTCCTGACGCGAGCCTTGGATTGATTCCCACGATAATTTTCCCGCTGCTGTAAGAATCAGCGCTGCCCGCGACACTTAGTCTTCAGGAAGAAGTCATGACGTGTCCGGGGGGAAAACTATGTTGGCAGCGGACGAGCAGGCATTCATCGATCTGCATTCCCGGCATTCGGGTCGGGTCTACCGGTACATCGCCTGCCGCATCAGTGACACGGGCCGGGCCGAGGAGTTGGCGGCCGATGTGTTCCGGATCGCCTGGCAGAAGCAACTTCCGGAGCCACCCGGCATCGGCTGGCTCCTCGCCACGGCCCGCCACGTGGTCGGCAACGAATACAAGGGCCGTCGCCGCCGCCAGGAACTTCTTGATCGGTTGCATGACGAGGCACGCAGCAACCTCCCGCAGGAGAATACCGGGGAACAGGCGGCGGTGGCGGAGGTACTCGGCCGCCTCCGGGAACGGGACCGGGAGATCCTCATGCTCTGTTACTGGGATGACCTGACCATCACCGAACTTGGCCAAGCCCTTGAATGTTCCGCCTCAACCGCCGCCGTACGGCTTCACCGTGCACGCCGGGCGTTCGCCAAAGCAGCACCAGCTCAGCTCATGACCGAACGGAAGGACTAGCCATGGATCGGATCGAGCAGTTGATGAAGGCAGCCAAGCCCCGGCCCACGGCACCGAATGGGGTGGCCGGAGGCGATGCGGCCCATGGGTTGGGACCCATCGGGGACATGGAAGTCATCCACCTGGCCGCGCGGGCACCGGAACGCGGCACCCCGCGCGGACGGACAGCCGTCCGCGCGGCTGCTGCGACCGTGCTCGCGGCTGCAGCGGTGGCCGGCGCGGTGTACCTGGGTGGAACTATGGCAAAGAGGCCCATGCCCGGCCCCGCCGGGGTTCCCTCGGAGCCGTCCGGAAGCGCCGCGGCGCCCAGCGAGTCGGCCACGCCGCCGGCCAGTGAGCAAGCCCATGCCACCGCGCCACCCTCCACCGCCCAACCGGGAAACCCTGCGGCTGGCGGCTTGAGCACCGGCGGCGTGCCCTGCACGCCGGCGAACATCGACCAGCTGCGCAATGACCAACAGCGCTCGATCCTGCCGATCCCGGCGGCGGAGCAGCGCTATTACACCGTGCTCGGCTGCGCGGGCGGTTGGCTCTCCTACACGATCTCCGATGAGGGGGCGCGGGCCCTGCAGCTCGACGGCGGCAACGCCTGGTTCCGGATCGCCAAACTACAGAACGACCGCTTCCTCTGGGACGTCCGCCAACCCTGGGCCACCGTCTTGAACTGGGATTTCCAAGCGCTGAACAACCAAGGCCTCACGCCCCAGGAAGCGATGGATCGTGACTTTGCCGCCAAAGGTCTTCCGGTGGAGTTCCGGCCGCAACTGGTTGGTCAAGGCCCGGCGGCCGGATAGCGTCAGGGCCTCCCGGCATCTATAGGGTTGTGCACATGAACTTCTCCCAGGTCACACTCTGTTTCCTCCTGCGGGAAGGCCCGGCCGGGGCTGAAGTCCTGCTCGGGCTGAAGCAGACAGGCTTCGGCAAGGGCAAGATCGTGGGCATCGGCGGCCACGTGGAACCGGGGGAGACCGACGCCCAGGCGGTGATCCGTGAGGTACTCGAAGAAACTGCTGTAGTGCTCCGCAACGAGGATCTCGCCGACGCCGGGACCGTCCGCTTTGTCTTTCCGGCGCGGCCGGAATGGAACATGGCCACCCGGCTGTTCACGGCGCGCACCTGGCAGGGGGAGCCGGCCCCCAGTGCCGAGATCCTGCCTGAATGGTTCAGCGTGGCGGCCCTGCCCGTGGAGCGCATGTGGCAGGACGCCGACCATTGGCTGCCCGTGGTGCTGGAAGGCGGCCGGGTTAACGTGGTGGTCACCATGCACAGCGACAACGAGTCGGTTGCCTCGTCCGAAAGCCGCCTGGAGTAAGTCCGGCAGCGTCCCCGCCGTTTAACGTTCGACGGCGGGTGGCCACCTAACTGCCCGCCCGCCGTCGTAACCTTCCTGCCAAGAGCTACGGAAGGTGCCGTTCCTCCACGCCGTTGTATTCGCTCAGCGGCCTGATCAGCGAGTTGGCGTCCAGCTGCTCCATGATGTGCGCGGTCCAGCCCGTGATCCGGCTGGCCACGAACAGGGGAGTGAACGTGGGGGTGTCGAAGCCCATCAGGTGGTACGTGGGTCCCGCCGGGTAGTCGAGGTTCGGCTTGATGGCCTTGGCCTCGTCCATCGCCGTTTCCAGCCCGTTGTACAGGCCCAGCAGTTCGGGGCGGCCGTAGTGGGCAATCATCTTGTCCAGGGCCGCCTTCATGGTGGGAACCCGGGAATCGCCGTGCTTGTAGACGCGGTGGCCGAAGCCCATGACCTTCTTCTTCTTCGCCAGGGCGTCTTCCATCCAGGCCTTCGCCCGGGCCGCAGCCTCCTCGAGCGACTCCTCCTGCCGGATGCCGATCTCATCAAAGGTGTGCATCACGGCCTCGTTGGCACCGCCATGCAGGGGACCCTTCAGGGCCCCGATCGCTCCAGTCACTGCCGAGTGCAGGTCGGAGAGCGTTGAGGTGATGACCCGGGCCGTGAAGGTGGATGCGTTGAAGGAGTGCTCGGCGTACAGGATCATCGAGACGTTGAAGGCCTCCACCACTTCGGGGACCTGTTCCTCGCCGAAGGCCATCCACAAGAAGTTCGCGGAGTAGCCCAGGTCATCCCTGGGTTCCACGACGTCCTGGCCGTGGCGGCGGCGCTGGTCGTAGGCCACCACCGCAGGCATGGCCGCGAACAGGTCTACGGCCTTTGCCATGTTGGCTTCCCGGGAGGAGTCCTCGGCCAGCGGATGCCGGGCGCCCATGACCGATGCTGCCGTCCGGCAGACATCCATCGGGTGGGAGCTGGTGGGCAAAGCATCAATGACCTGCTTGACCACCGGGTCCAGGGCGCGGCCCTCGCGTTCCTTCGCCGTGAATTCCGCCAGCTGCTCCTGGGTGGGCAGTTCGCCGTTCCAGAGCAGGTAGGCCACTTCCTCGAAGCTGCAGCGGGCGGCCAGCTCCTGGACGGGATAACCCCGGTACAGCAGGGAGTTGGTGTCCGGGTTGACCTTGGAGACTGCGGTGTAGTCCACCACGACGCCGGCAAGGCCCTTTTTGATCTCATTTTCAGCCATGCTGAAACTCCTTTGTTCCTAAAGCCTGTTTTCCTGGAGCCGTTGTCCGGCTGCTGCCGGCATTCCGGCGTTCAGGTCTGGGTGTCAGATGCCGGGGATCTGGAAGTTGAACACCCCGGTGTCAAAGCGGTTGTAGGCCTCATAGTCGACGAGTTCGTAGAGCCGGGCACGGGTCAGCATGCTTGGGACCTGTGCCTCCTGGGTGCCGTCGGACTTGATCGATTCCAGAGTACGCTCAGCAGCACCCATGGCACTACGGAGCAGGGTGACCGGATAGATGATCATATTGACCCCGACGCCGGCCAGCTGGTCCACGGTGAACAGGTCGCTCTTGCCGAACTCGGTCATGTTGGCCAGGATCGGCACGTCCACGGCGTCCCGGATGGCCTGGAACTCGCTGAGGTCCTTCATGGCTTCCGGGAAGATGGCGTCGGCTCCGGCTTCAACCAGGGCCTTTGCCCGCTGCTGGGCCGCTTCCAGCCCGTCGGTGGCCCGGATGTCGGTGCGGGCCATGATCAGGAAGTTCGGGTCCCGGCGGGCGTCCGCGGCGGCCCGGATCCGCTTGGTGGCGGTGTCCAGGTCCACCACGTTCTTGCCGTCCAGGTGGCCGCAGCGCTTGGGGTTGAACTGGTCTTCGATGTGGCAGCCGGCCAGGCCGGCGTTTTCGAGTTCCTGCACCGTGCGGGCCACGTTCATCGGCTCGCCGAAACCGGTGTCCGCGTCCACGATCGAGGGCAGGTCGGTCATGCGCGCAATCTGCCCGGCACGGGTGGCCACCTCCGTGAGGGTGGTCAGCCCGATGTCCGGCAGGCCCAGGTCGTTGGCCAGGACGGCACCGGAAATGTAGACGCCGGCGAAGCCCTTTTCCTCGATCAAGCGGGCGGAGAGCGGGTTGAACGCGCCCGGGAACTGCTGGATGGTGCCGGAAGAGAGCAGTTCCCGGAAGCGGATCCGCTTCTGTTCCGGGGTGGTTTTGGAGTACAGCATCAGAAGAGTCCCTTCGGTGCCGCGGCCAGGTCGATGACGCCCGGGGCGGCGGTGATGTTGAGCTGGTCCAGTTCGCCGGCGGCGAGTTGGGGGAGGCGTTCGACGGCGGCGAGGAACCTTTCGATCTCCGCCTCCTCCACCAGGCCCGTGGCGAGGGTACGGAACTTGTTGACGTACTGTTCCCGGGCGAACGGGCGGGCACCCAGCGGGTGGGCGTCCGCGACGGCTATCTGGTCCGTGATGACGGTGCCGTCCTTGAGCGTGATCTCCACGGAGCCGCCGAAAGCCTTCTCGGAGATGTCCAGGGAGTGGTAGCGGCGGGTCCATTCCGGGTCTTCCACGGTGGTCACCTTGTGCCACAACTCCACGGTGTCCGGGCGGGCAGCGCGTGCCGGCGCGTAGGAATCCACGTGGTGCCAGGCGCCATCCTGGAGGGCGACGGTGAAGATGTAGGGGATGGAGTGGTCCAGGGTTTCCCGGCTCGCGGTGGGGCTGTACTTCTGGGGGTCGTTGGCGCCGGAGCCGATCACGTAGTGCGTGTGGTGGCTGGTCTTGATCAGGACGGACTCCACGTTGGTGGGGTCGGTGACCTCCGGGTTCTCGCGGTGGAGCTTGCGTGCCAGGTCGATCCAGGCCTGGGCCTGGTACTCGGCGGAGTGTTCCTTGGTGTAGGTGTCCATGATGGCGCGCTTGGCTTCCCCGGGGGTGGGGAGCGGGACCATGTAGGATGCGTCCGGCCCGTCCAGCATCCACGCGATGACGCCGTCTTCGCCCTCGTAGATGGGCACAGGGGAGGTCTGGCCGCGCATGGCCCGGTCCGCGGACTCGATGGCCATCTTGCCGGCAAACGCAGGGGCGTGGGCCTTCCAGGTGGAGATCTCGCCCTTGCGGGACTGCCGGGTGGCGGTGGTGGTGTGCAGCGCCTGCCCCACCGACTGGAAGATGGTTTCGACGTCGAGGCCCAGCAGGGTCCCGATGCCTGCTGCGGCGGAGGGGCCCAGGTGCGCCACGTGGTCGATCTTGTGCTTGTGCAGGCAGATGGCCTTGACCAGGTTGACCTGGATTTCATAGCCGGTGGCAATGCCGCGGATCAAGTCGTGGCCGCTGGAGCCAACGTGCTGGGCGACGGCCAGGATCGGCGGAATGTTGTCCCCGGGGTGGGAGTACTCGGCCGCGAGGAAGGTGTCGTGGTAGTCCAGTTCGCGCACGGCCACGCCGTTGGCCCAGGCCGCCCATTCCGGCGCCACCCGCTCCTCGATGCCGAACACCTTGGAGCCCTGGCCGCCGGTGGTGGGCCCATGGGTGAGTGCCTGGGCACGGGCCGCGACGATGGGCGCCCGGTTCAGGGAGGCGATGGCCACCGAAGCGTTGTCGATGATGCGGTTGATCACCATGTCGGTCACCTCATCGGAGACGGCGACGGGGTCCGCTGCCACTTGGGCGATCTTGTACGCGAGCTGGTCCTCGCGGGGGAGGTTTTCTTCGCTCTTGTAGACGCGGACGTGGTGTTCCTTAACCATGATGCTCCTTTGGGTGGGATGCGTGGGTTGCTTTGACGTGGGAGAGGCTTCGGTGCAGGTGGACGATGGTGGCTGCTTCTGCCAGCTTCGGGTTGCCGGCAGCGATCGCCTCCGCGATGGCGGCGTGTTCGGCGGCCGCGGCGGTCAGGCGGTGCGCATCGTCGGCTGCCAGGCGCCGGATCCGGACCAGGTGGACGCGCAGGCTGCGCATGGCCTGCGCCAGGTAGGAATTGGAAATGGCTGCGTCGATGGCGGTGTCCAGCCGCCCGACCAGGTCGTAGTAGTCATGGAGGCCGGGCTCACCGCCGCTGATCAGATCGGGAGCCCGGAGCAACTCGTGCTGCAGGCGCTGGAACGTTGCGGCGTCACCGCGCCGGGCGGCCAGTGCCGCGGCCCTGCCCTCAAGCGTTTCGCGCAGTTCGAAGAGTTCGTCGATGTCCTCAAGGGAAATGTCGGTAACGACGACGCCGCGGCCGCCCGCCGTCGTCAGTCCCTCCGCTGTGAGGCGACCCAGCGCTTCCCGCAGCGGTGTGCGTGAGACGCCCAGGCGTTCAGACTGTTCAACTTCGGCAAGGACCGTTCCGGGCGCCAGGCGCCACTCGATGATGTCGTCGCGCAGGGCGGCATACGCCTTGTCGCTGGCGCGCATGGCGTCCTCCTTCCTCGATAACCCGTTCAGTGTATACAGAGACGCGCTGGAATTACAGCACTTTGCAGAATTCGAGCCGAATATGGGGTTAGATGTATACATACCCCTTGCCAGCGTCCCGGCTTTACCTTTAGCATGAGCTGCATCACAATGTCGTGGATGGGATTACCTCATGGTCACCAACAGCTACCGGGACACCTACAAGCGCAGCGTTGAACAGCCCGAAGATTTCTGGCTGGAGGCAGCGCAAAAGATCTCGTGGGCTTCTCCGCCCACCCAGGCCCTGGACAGCAGCCTGGCGCCTCTGTACGGCTGGTTTCCGGACGGCATCGTAAACACGTGCTACAACGCGCTGGACCGGCACGTCGCCGAGGGCCGCGGAGGGCAGGACGCCCTGATCCATGACTCCGCCATGCTGGGGACGCAGCAGCGCTACACCTACGCAGAACTCACAGACCTCGTGGCCCGCTTTGCGGGTGTGCTGCGCAGCAATGGCGTGGGCAAGGGGGACCGGGTGGTGATCTACATGCCGATGATCCCGGAAGCGGCCATAGCCATGCTGGCCACTGCCAGGCTGGGCGCGGTCCACTCCGTGGTGTTCGGCGGCTTTGCGCCCAAGGAGCTCGCGGCCCGGATCAGGGATGCCGCCCCTGCCGCCGTGGTTACCGCCTCGGGCGGGATCGAACCTTCCCGCCGCATTGAGTACCTCCCTGCCGTCGCCGAGGCACTTGAGCTGGCGGGCGCGGGCGGCCTTCCGGTGCTGGTCAAAGCGCGGGACGGATTTGCAGCAACGGCGGCGGACCACGCCGGCTGGCTGGACTGGGATGAGGCCATGGCGTCCGCCCAGCCGGCCGGTCCGGTGGGCGTGAAAGCCACCGACCCCCTCTACATCCTTTACACGTCCGGCACCACGGGTACGCCCAAGGGTGTGGTGCGGGACAACGGTGGCCACGCCGTCGCCCTCCGCTGGACACTGGAAAATATCTACGACGTCGGACCCGGCGACGTGATGTGGACCGCCTCGGACGTCGGCTGGGTGGTGGGGCACTCCTACATCGTGTACGGTCCGCTGCTGGCCGGAGCCACCACCGTGATGTACGAAGGCAAACCGGTGGGAACGCCGGACGCCGGGGCATTCTGGCGGGTGGTCCAGGACCACAAGGTCAACGTCCTCTTTACCGCCCCCACGGCGCTGAGGGCCATCCGCAAAGCCGATCCGGAAGCATTGCTGCTGGCGGACTACGACGTCTCCAGCCTGCGGACGCTTTTCACTGCCGGTGAGCGGCTGGACACGGACACCTTCCACTGGGCTTCCCGGGTCCTCGGCGTGCCGGTGGTGGACCACTGGTGGCAAACCGAAACCGGCTGGGCCATCTGCGCCAACCCGCGCGGGCTGGAGCGGCTGCCCATCAAGGCCGGCTCCCCAAGTGTTCCGATGCCCGGATTCCAGCTGCGGATCCTCGACGGCGCGGGCGGGGAAGTGGAGCCCGGAACCGAGGGCAACATCGTGCTGGGGCTGCCGCTGCCACCGGGCACGCTCACCACGCTGTGGGGAAACGACGAACGCTTCATCTCGTCCTACCTGCAGGCCTTTGAGGGCTGCTACGCCACCGGCGACTCCGGCTACCGGGATGAGGACGGCTACCTGTTCGTCATGGGCCGCACTGACGACATCATCAACGTCGCCGGCCACCGGCTCTCCACCGGCGCCATGGAACAGGTCATCGGGCAGCACCCCGCAGTTGCCGAGTGTGCCGTGATCGGCCTCGCGGACCCCCTCAAAGGACAGCGTCCCAGCGGCTATGTGGTGCTCAAATCCGGGGTCGACATCCCTGAAGACGTCCTGGCCAAGGACCTCGTGGCACTGGTCCGCAGGGATATTGGCGCCGTCGCTGACTTTAAGCACGTGACGGTGGTGGACGCCCTGCCCAAGACGCGGTCGGGAAAGATCCTGCGCAAGACCATGCGCCAGATAGCCGACGGCGAGGACTACACGGTGCCCTCCACCATCGAAGATCCCGGGGTCATCGACCAGTTGGTGGGAGCGCTCCGGGTGGACAGGGCACAGGCCGGCTGATGGGATGGCTGGAACGGCCGGGCGCGAAGCGCGTCAGCGGGCGTTCCAGCGGTATTCGTTTTCCGGCCTGCCCGGCGTTCCGTAGCGGGCGGTCCGGGAAACCGTGCCGGCGTCGGCCAGGTACTCAAGGTAGCGCCGGGCCGTTACGCGGGACATTCCCAGGGCATCCATGACTTCGGTGGCGGACACCGCCTCCGGCTGTTGGCGGAGGAACTCCTGCACCGAGCCGAGCGTCGCGGTGGAGAGGCCCTTGGGAAGCGGCAGCTCGGACGGAGCCCGAAGGCTGGCAAAAGCCCGGTCAACTTCGCCTTGCGAGGCGCCGCCCTTGCCGGGGCCGGCACTGGAACCGGCCAGCTGCAGGCGGAACTGGCGGTAGTTCTCCAGCTTGTCGGAGAACGCGGCGAACGTGAAGGGCTTGATCAGGTACTGGACTACGCCGATGGCCACGGCGCTGCGAACGATGGCCAGCTCGCGGACAGCGGTGATGGCGATAATGTCCGCCAGGATTCCCGCTGAACGCATCCGCCGAGCAATGTCCAGGCCGTGAAGATCGGGCAGGTTCATGTCCAGCAGGACCAGTTCCACCGGCTCGCCCGCCGCCACGAATTCACTCAGCAGCCGCAGGGCGGACTGGCCGTCCGGGGCCGTTCCGGCGAGCTCGAATCCTTCAAGCCGTCCCACATAAGCCGCATGCGCTGCCGAAGCAATGGCCTCGTCTTCGACGACGAGGACCCGGATGTTGCTCACTGTGTATGCTCCTTCTCCGCGGGAACCGCTGCGGGCAGGAATACTTCGAACTTGGCGCCACGCCGGCCGTTGATGGCCAGCGTACCGCCCAAACGCTGCACCGCCTGCCGGACCAGTGCAAGGCCAATGCCCCGGCCACCGGCTCCCGCCGGCTTCGTGCTGAATCCGTGCCGGAAGATCCTCTCCGTATCCCCAGCGCTGATGGGCGTCCCGGAATCATTGACGGCGATGTCCAGCCCCTCGTCATCCGCCTCCAGGGTCAGGATCACGCGCCGCGGCGGCGGCGCATCTGCGGCGGCATCGATGGCATTGTCCAGCAGGTTGCCCAGGATTGTCACCAGGTCATGCACGGCCAGCCCAGGTGCTGCCCCCGATCCAAGCGTGGCTACATCCAGTTGCACGCCCCGTTCGTGGGCCTCGGCCACTTTTCCCATGACCAGTGCGCCCAGCACGGGTTCATCGATTGAGCTGACCATGTCATCCGTCAGCTGCTGGCTCAGGGCCAGGTCCTGGGTGGCGAAGTCCAGGGCTTCCCCAGTCCGGCCAAGTTCCAGGAGTGAAACCATGGTGTGCAGCCGGTTGGCGTGTTCGTGGGTCTGGGCCCGCAGTGCGTCGGAAAGGGTCCGCATCGTCTGGAGTTCGTTGCCCAGCGCTTCGATTTCCGTCCTGTCCCGGAGGGTTGCCACTGTTCCATAGACGGGAACCTTCCCGCGCGTCCCGGCGGAGTCGGGCCCACGTGCCGGTCCCTGGTTAACCACCAGCACGCGCGTACCGGCCAGCACCATCTCGTCCTTGGTGGTGCGTCCGGAATCGAACAGGTTGCGCAGTTCACTTTCCAGGGGGAGTTCCGCCAGCGACGGCGGCCGGGTGGGATCATTGCTGCCGGGTGCGGGCAGCCCCAGCAGTTCGGCAGCGTGGTCGTTGTACATCACAACGCGCTTTCTGGGATCTACCAGGATGAGGCCTTCGCGAACCGAGTGCAGCACCGATTCGTAGTAGGCGAAGAGCTGCGCCAACTGCTCGGGGCCCCAGCCCCGGGTTACGCCGCGCAGGTACCGCCCAAGCAGCCATGACGCCAGGGAACCGCCCACCAGCAGCGCGATCCCAAGGCCAAGCAGGGCGGGCAGGCGCCCGGCGAGGGCAACATCAACGCTCCGAACGGTAACGCCGGCTGCGACGAGGGCCTTGACCGCACCCGTGGAGTCCTTGACCGGAACAATTGTCCGGACGGACGGTCCAAGCGTGCCCGCCGTGACTTCCGTAAACGCCTGGCCCCGCAGTGCGGCGTCGATCGAGCCGATGTAGGGCCGGCCCAGCTCCTCGTCCCGCGGATGCGTCCAGCGGGTCCGGTCCGGAGCCATGATGGTGATGAAGTCAACGCGGGCCGCGGCAGTGACATCCTTGGCATAGGGCTGCAGGAGGACTGATGGGTCCGGCATAGCCGCAGCCTGCAGCACCAGGGGATTGGCAGCGATGGAAGCGGCCACTCCTTCCATGCGCCGGCCTGCTTCGTCGTACGTCCGGTCCCGGGCATCCACGTAGGCGGCCGTGCCCACTATGGCGATAAAGGATATGACAATGAGCAGGTTCGCCAGGAAGAGCCGGCGGGCAATGCTCCAGCGGTGGATCATCCGTACCTCCATCTGACCCTGCGGTCGCTGCGACCAATATGAACGCAACGGTGAGCTGGATCACGGGGTGCCGAATGATGGGTATCACATTGCAAGGACGTGTTGAGCCCAGAGACTGCGCCGCAGCGTCTATCAGAATATCCACAAGGAGACACACATGGCTTCTCAACGAGGAGAGTCGCTCAAGACCGCGACGCCGCGGCGCAAGGGACTGGACAAGTCCCACTACCTTTACATCGCCGTTATCGCCGCCGTCATTCTCGGCGCGCTTGTTGGCCTGATCTTCCCCGAGTTTGGCAAGTCCCTCAAGCCCCTGGGCGACGGCTTCGTCAAGCTCATCAAGATGATGATCGCGCCGGTTATCTTCTGCACCATCGTCCTTGGCATCGGCTCTATTGCGAAGGCTGCGACCGTCGGCAAGGTTGGTGGGCTGGCGCTGGGCTACTTCATCGTCATGTCCACGTTCGCCTTGGCCATTGGCCTGGTGGTGGGCAACCTCATCCACCCGGGTGAGGGCCTGAAGCTTACGCCTTACGACCCCAGCAAGAAGGCCGCCACGGACAGCACCGTGGACTTTCTCCTGGGAATCATCCCCGGCGACGTACCTGTCCTGCCCACACTGCTGGCAGCCATCCTGGTTGGCTTCGCACTGCAGAAGATGGGCGCCCAGGGCGCTCCTATCCTGAGGGCCGTCGGCTATGGCCAGGCGCTCGTGTTCCGCATCCTCATCATGATCATGTGGCTCGCTCCCGTCGGTGCCTTTGGCGCGATCGCCGCAGTCGTCGGCGCAACCGGCGTCCAGGCCATCGTGAGCATGTTCACCCTGATGGTTGCCTTCTACATCACCTGCGCACTGTTCATCGTGGTCATCCTCGGTGGCCTGCTCCAGGTAGTCGCCGGCGTAAACATCTTCAAGCTGATGAAGTACCTGGCCCGTGAGTACCTCATCATCTTCTCCACCTCGTCCTCCGAGGCTGCGCTGCCCCGGCTTATCGCCAAGATGGAACACCTCGGCGTCTCCAAGCCGGTTGTCGGCGTCACCGTTCCCACCGGCTACTCCTTCAACCTTGACGGCACGGCGATCTACCTGACCATGGCTTCCCTCTTCGTGGCCAACGCCATGGGAACCCCGCTGGACCTCGGCGCCCAGATCTCCCTGCTGGTCTTCATGATCATCGCCTCCAAGGGCGCCGCCGGCGTGACCGGCGCCGGCCTGGCCACCCTCGCGGCAGGCCTGCAGGCACACCGGCCTGAACTGCTGGGCGGCGTCGGCATCATCGTTGGCATCGACCGCTTCATGTCCGAGGCCCGCGCCCTGACCAACTTCACCGGCAACGCTGTCGCCACGGTCCTGATCGGCACGTGGGTCAAGGAGATCGACGGCGGCCAGGTCGGCCGCGTCCTTTCCGGCGAACTGCCCTTCGACGAGCAGACCATGATGGTTGGGCACGGCGAAATGGCGCCTAAGGAAGAAGGCGCGCTCGAGGCTGCGAAGGCCTAGCTCCCGCCCCAAAACCGAAACGGAAACGCCCCCGCAGCCTGGCTGCGGGGGCGTTTTTCCTATGGTGGGCGGTTCAACCTTCGACCTCAGCTAGAGGGTCAAGGCTCAACATCCGCGGAAAGTCAAGTTCCCTCGAATACCGTGTCGGGCGCTGTAACCTAGGGAGCAGAACGAACGCCGCCGGGAAGCCGGCGGCAGGAAATCACCGTCATCGAAAGTGTGGACAGATACGTGAGCAGCGAACAGGGTTCAGCAACTCTGGAGGGCACGGAATTCGACCTCGAAAACGCGGTGATGGGGCCTACTGGGCGCCCATACCGTGAGTTCCCGGAACCCGCGCCGCTGTCCTCCCACGGTCCAGCCAGGGTGATTGCCATGGTCAACCAAAAGGGCGGCGTGGGGAAGACCACCTCCACCATCAACCTTGCCGCCGCGCTCGCTGAATACGGCCGCCGCGTCCTGCTGGTGGACTTCGACCCCCAGGGCGCTCTGTCCGCCGGCCTGGGCGTCAACCCGCACGAGCTGGACCTCACCGTGTACAACGTCCTGATGGACCGCAAAGTGGACATCCGCGACGCCATCCACCACACCGGCGTTGAAAATGTCGACCTGCTGCCGGCCAACATCGACCTCTCCGCCGCCGAAGTGCAGTTGGTTAATGAAGTGGCACGTGAACAGGTCCTGGACCGCGCGCTGAAGAAGGTCGAAGACGATTATGACGTTGTCCTGATCGACTGCCAGCCGTCGCTGGGTCTCCTGACGGTGAACGCCCTTACGGCCGCCCACGGCGTCATCATCCCGCTCATCTGTGAATTCTTTGCCCTCCGCGCCGTGGCGCTCCTGGTCGAAACCATCGACAAGGTCCAGGACCGGCTGAACCCGCGACTGCAGGTGGACGGTGTCCTGGCCACCATGTACGACGCACGGACGCTTCACAGCCGCGAGGTCATCACCCGGCTGGTGGAAGCGTTCGGAGACAAGGTCTTCGAAACCGTCATCAAGCGCTCCATCAAGTTCGCAGACGCCACCGTGGCCGCTGAACCCATCACCAGTTACGCGGGGAACCACGTGGGTGCTGACGCCTACCGCAGGCTCGCCAAGGAGCTGATTTCCCGCGGCGGCGCACCCTAGCCACGCCGTGGCCGAACCCAAACCCGGTTTCGAGGTGCGGCTGGCCAACTTCACCGGTCCGTTCGACCTCCTCCTGGGGCTGATCGCCAAGCACCAGCTGGACATCACCGAAGTGGCCATCGCCACCGTCACCGATGAGTTCATCAAGTACATCCGCAAGCTGCAGCAGCTTGGCGAAGAATGGGCGCTGGACGAGGCGAGCGAGTTCCTGGTGATTGCCGCCACCTTGCTTGACCTTAAGGCGGCGCGGCTGCTTCCAGCCGGTGAAGTCGAGGACGATGAGGATATTGCCCTGCTGGAGGCCCGGGACCTCCTTTTCGCCCGGCTGCTCCAGTACAAGGCCTTCAAACAGGTGGCAGGCATCCTCGGTGAAACCCTGGACCAGGAAGGCCGGCGCTTTCCGCGGCAAGTGGCCTTGGAGGAACACTTCGCGGCGATGCTGCCCGAGCTGGTCTGGAAACACACGCCCCAGCAGTTCGCAGCATTGGCAGAAGCCGCGCTCCGGCCCAAGGTGCCCACGCAGCCGCCCCAAGTGGGACTTGCCCATCTGCACGGCAGCAACGTCAGCGTCAAGGAGCAGGCAGAATTGCTGGGGCTTAGGCTCCAGCAGGAGTCACCGTTGACGTTCCGTTCGTTGATTGCCGACGCCGGCTCCACCCTGGTGGTGGTTGCCCGGTTCCTGGCACTCCTGGAACTGTTCCGGGACCGGGCAGTTGCATTCGACCAGCTCTCCCCGCTGGCGGAGCTTGCCATCCACTGGACGGCGGTAGACCGGGACTGGTCAGCGGAAAACCTGAGCGAAGAGTATGAGGAGCAACCGTGACCCCCCAGTCTCCGGAAACCCAGCCGCTGGATACGCAGCCGCAGGAGGACGCCGGCCCTGCCACGGACTTTGATCATCTCCCCGGCGGCGCCAAGGCCGCCCTTGAGGCGGTGCTCATGGTCCTGGACCAACCTGCCACCGAGGAGGAGTTGGCCGCAGGGCTGGGCTTGACGGTCCAACGGGTGCGTTCCCTGCTGGCCGAACTGCAGCGTGAGTATAACGGCTATACTGTTAAAGCCCCGGAGATGGACAGTGCCAGCCACGCTGGTATCGGTTCCAGCCCCCGGGGTTTTGAATTGCGGAACATCGCCGGTGGGTGGCGGATCTACTCCCGCACTGAATTTGCCGACATTGTTGGCAAATATGTGCTGGAAGGACAGACTGCCAGGCTCACCCAGGCGGCGTTGGAAACATTGGCAGTCATTGCTTACCGGCAGCCGGTTTCCCGCGCCCGTGTGTCTGCGATTCGCGGTGTCAATGTTGATTCCGTCGTACGGACGCTCACCCAGCGCGGGCTGATCGAGGACGCGGGAACGGATCCTGAATCCGGCGCAATCCTCTACCGGACTACCTCCTATTTCCTCGAGCGGATGGGAATCAGTTCAGTTGAGGACTTGCCCCAGCTGTCGCCGCACCTTCCTGGGCTTGACGGGATCGCAGAATTCTACGACGCCGAAACCATGTAGGCACGCACGGTGCCTGCAGCACATATTTACCGAGTTTAGTTATCAGGGCAGACGAAGTCTGCGCGGCTGGCTAGGGTTGTCCTTGGACATCGCTGCCGGCCAAAACACATTGAAGGACGGGTCATGACACAGGCGGGACGCCAGGGTTCACCACGTAACGGTTCGGGACGCGGCGGGAACGAACGCAACAATTCCCAGCAGCGCAGTTCACAGGGCGGCAGCTTCAGCGGGGGCTCCCGCGGCGGGACCGGAAAACGCGCTGCCGGGTTCGGCGGCGATCGTCCGCACCGCGCTCCCAAACCGCGCGAGGAACGCTTCGTCGACCCCGACCTCGCGGGCAACCAGCCCGAACGGGGTGCGGAAGGCGCAAGGGGAGCCAAGCCGTCGTCGCGCAAGCCCGCTGCCAGGAAGCCCGGCGCTAAAAAGGCCCCGGGAACTCCCGGCGCACTCAAGCCCAAGCCCCGCACCGGCGCACCCGGGGCGGCAGCTTCCCGCGCGTTCGGCAGCGAACGCTTCGGCCAGAACCTGGGCCCGGTCCGCAAACCAGGCCGGAAGAAGCACCCCCGCGGCAATGTTCCCCAGTCCGAGCTCCACGACGCCGACGGCGTGCGGCTCCAGAAGGTCATGGCGTCCGCGGGCGTCGCTTCCCGGCGCGTCTGCGAGGAGATGATTGCCGAGGGCCGTGTTGAGGTGGACGGCCAGGTGGTCACCGAGCTGGGCGTCCGCGTCGATCCCAAGACTGCCGTGATCCACGTCGACGGCCTGCGGATCCAGCTGGACGAGAACCTGGTGTACATGGTGTTCAACAAGCCCAAGGGCGTGGTGTCCACCATGGAGGACCCCGAAGGCCGGCCCTGCATCAGCGATTTCCTCAAGAACAACAAGAACACCGGCGAACGCCTCTTCCACGTAGGCCGGCTCGACGTCGCCACCGAGGGGCTGCTGCTGCTGACCAACGACGGCGAACTGGCCAACCGGCTGACCCACCCGTCGTACGAGGTGCCCAAGACCTACCTGGTGCAGGTTCGCGGACCGTTCCCGCAGGGCGTCGGCGCCCAGCTGAAGGCCGGCGTGGAGCTGGAGGACGGCATGGCCGCCGTCGACTCCTTCCGCCTGGTGGATTCCACACCCGGGCACGTGCTGATCGAAGTTGTGCTCCACTCCGGCAAGAACCGCATCGTGCGCCGCATGTTCGATGCGGTGGGTTTCCCGGTCCAGCGGCTGGTGCGCGTCAAGGTGGGCCCGATCGGGCTTGGAGACCAGCGCCAGGGCAGCATCCGCAACCTGGGCAAGCAGGAAGTCGGCCACCTGCTGGCATCCGTAGGACTCTGACGCATGTCCGCCTTCAAAAGCCAGGGCCGCGGCCACCTGGATGGCCCCGTGGTGGTCATTGGTACCGGACTGCTGGGCACCAGCATCGGGCTGGGACTGCGGGGCCGCGGCGTGCCCGTGTTCCTTTCCGACCCGTCGCCCACCAACCAGGCCGTGGCGGTGGACATCGGTGCGGGCCGCCCCTTGGCGGAGTTGGGCAGTGGCACGCCCCAGCTGGTGGTGGTCGCTGCCCCGCCGGACGTGACGGCCGACGTCGTCTGCCGGGCACTGGCTGACTACCCCGAATCCGTCGTGGTGGATATTGCCAGCGTCAAGGCGGATATCCAGTCGCGGCTTCGCACCCTCGGCGCCGACCTTTCGCGGTACGTGGGCACCCACCCCATGGCCGGACGGGAAAAGTCGGGTCCGGTAGCTGCGCGCGGCGAGCTGTTCACCTCCATGCCGTGGGTGCTCTGCCCGTCGGAGAAGACGTCCGGGAGTGCCCTGCAGGTGGCCCGCTCACTCGCCTCCGATTTAGGCGCGGTGGTGTCGCAGTTCAGCGCGGACGAACACGATGAAGCCGTGGCACTGGTGTCGCACCTGCCGCAGGTCATGTCCTCCCTGGTGGCCAGCCGCCTGCAGGGGACGCCACTGCATGCGTTGTCGCTGGCCGGAAATGGACTTCGCGATGTCACAAGGATTGCCGCCAGCGACCCCACCCTGTGGGTGCAGATCCTGGGCGGCAATGCGGCCAAGGTAGTGGAGATCCTCTACGGCGTCCGCGACGACCTGAACCGCCTGATCGGCACCTTGGAAGACCCGGCAGCCCCGGGTGCGAGGCTGGACCTGGCCCAGCTGATCAGCGAGGGCAACGCAGGCCAGGCCCGGATCCCCGGCAAGCACGGCGGGCCGCCGCAGGCATACTCCTGGCTCACCGTCCTGGTGGACGACAAGCCCGGCCAGATTGCGCAGCTGCTCACCGAAATCGGCGAAATCGGCGTGAACGTGGAAGACCTTCGGCTGGACCATTCCTCGGGACAGAACGTGGGCATGGTGGAATTGTCTGTGTTGCCGAACAAGCACGACCACCTGATCGAAGCTCTCAACGACCGCGGATGGCGGGTACTTCAGTAATGACACAGGAACTCCTCGAAACCATGCGCGCGCTGCGCATTGGCCGGCCCCTGGTGGTCGCCATCGACGGCCCCTCCGGCTCAGGCAAATCAAGCGTGAGCAAGGAAGTTGCCCGTCGGCTCCGACTGGCATACCTGGACACCGGCGCGATGTACCGGGCCCTGACCTGGTATTGCGTGACCGAAGGCATCGACCTTGACGACTCGCCCGCTGTAGAGCAGGCATCCAGGGACTTCGTCCTGGAAGTGAGCACCAGCCCGCAGGAGGAGTACGTCCGGGTGGGCGGCGTGGACGTCACGGACGCCATCCGGGAGCCGGCCATCTCGTCCGCCGTCAGTGCCGTGGCCACCACCCTCGGTGCCCGGACTGAACTGATCCGCCGGCAGCGCGACCTCATCGAAAAGCACCACCGCCGCATGGTGGTGGAAGGCAGGGACATTACCACCGTCGTCGCGCCCGGGGCTGAAGTGCGCATGCTCCTCACGGCCAGCGAGGAAGCCCGGCTGCGCCGGCGCGGCATCCAGCTGGGCGGCACGCAGGACGCCGAGCAACTGGCGGCCCAGGTGACCCACCGGGACGCCAAGGACTCAGCGGTGGTGAACTTCACCAAGGCGGCAGACGGTGTGGTCACCTTGGACTCCTCGGACCTGGACTTCGAGCAGACCGTGGATGCCGCCCTGGTGATCGTCACCAAGGTCCTCAACCGTGACTGAGTCAACGGCCGCCGTGCCGTCCGGCCTGACCATGGCGTGGAGCAGGCCGGTGGGCTGGATCCTCGACCATCTGGTCTACCGGACCACCGTGACCGGCAGGAGCAACGTCCCCACCGGCGGGCCGGTGATCTTCGCGGCCAACCACATCAGCTTCCTTGACGGGCCGGTGATGTTCGGCGCGGCGCCCCGGCCCATGCACATCCTGGTTAAGCAGGAGATGTTCAAAGGATTCCTGGGCCGGGTGCTCACCGCCTCCGGGCAGCTTCCGGTGGACCGGCGCGGGGACCGTGCCGCGCTGCAGCGCTGCAAGGACGTGCTCGACGCCGGGCGATGCGTTGGGATCCTTCCTGAAGGGACGCGGGGGAGCGGGGCAGCCGCGGACATCAACGGCGGCGTGGCCTGGCTGGCATTGAACAGCGGGGCGCCAGTGGTACCGGTCGCCATCCTGGGGACCCGCCAGGGCAACGAGCACCTGGACTTCGTTCCGCGGCCCGGGCGCCGCTTCCACGTCAGCTTCGGCTCCGCCCTCACCCTGGCCCGCCGGACCGGCGAAACCGGGCGTGCTTCAATGGACAGGGCGGCGCAGGAGATCCGTGCAGCGCTGGCAGGGCACGTCCAGGACACCATCCAACTCAGCGGGCAGCCACTGCCCGATGCTGACCCTAAAGACTTGACAGCAGTAGCCGGGGACGCCGGCAGATGACCACAAAGGACTTGCAATGAGCGACACCACCCAGACTTCCGGGCCTTCCAGCGCCGACGACGACTACAGGCCCACAGGCACCGACCAAGTTGCCGAACGGCTGGCAGCGATTGACGACGACGAAGCGGAGCTGCGTGCCGCTTCCCTCCGGGCCGGCCTGGAGGACTACGAGCTTGACGAGGACGACGCCGCCCTGCTGAGCGGCGAGTATGGCGACGAGGACTTTGAGGGCCCCCTCAAGCTGGATCCCGTCCTGGCCATCATCGGCCGGCCGAACGTCGGCAAGTCCACCTTGGTGAACCGCATCCTGGGCCGCCGGGAGGCGGTAGTGGAGGACACCCCCGGCGTCACCCGCGACCGCGTGATGTACTCCGCGCAGTGGAACGGCCGCAACTTCACCCTGGTGGACACCGGCGGGTGGGAGCATGACGCCCGCGGCATCCACGCCCGGGTTGCCGAACAGGCCGAGATGGCAGTGGAACTCGCCGACGCCGTGCTGTTCGTGGTTGACTCCGCGGTGGGTGCCACCGCCACAGACGAAGGCGTCATGAAGATGCTCCGCCGGAGCAAGAAGCCGGTCATCATGGTGGCCAACAAGGTGGACGACTTTGCCCAGGAAGCCGACAGCGCCGCGCTGTGGGGCCTGGGTTTCGGCGAGCCCTACCCGGTTTCGGCCCTGCACGGCCGCGGGGTTGCCGACCTCCTGGACCACGTCATGGACGTGCTGCCCGAGTTCTCCACCATCGAAGGCGTGGAGCGCTCCGGCGGCCCCCGCCGCGTGGCCCTCATCGGACGCCCCAACGTGGGCAAGTCCTCCCTGCTGAACAAGCTCGCCGGATCCGAACGCGTGGTGGTGGACAACACGGCCGGCACCACCCGGGACCCCGTGGACGAATTCATCGAGCTCGGCGGCCGCACCTGGCGCTTCGTGGATACGGCCGGCATCCGCCGCCGACAGCACATGGCCCAGGGCGCGGACTACTACGCCTCCCTCCGGACGCAGTCCGCGCTCGAGAAGGCGGAGGTCGCCGTCGTGCTCCTGGCCGTGGACGAGGTCCTCAGCGAACAGGACGTCCGCATCCTCCAGCTGGCCATCGAGTCCGGGCGCGCACTGGTTTTGGCCTTCAATAAGTGGGATCTGCTCGACGACGAACGCCGCCGCTACCTGGAGCGCGAGATCGAGCAGGACCTGGCGCACGTTGACTGGGCTCCGCGCGTCAACATCTCGGCAAAGACCGGCTGGCACAAGGACCGACTGGTTCCTGCCCTGGACCTGGCCCTGGAGAACTGGGACCGGCGCATTGCTACCGGGCGCCTGAATGCCTTCCTCGGCGAGCTGGTGGCCGCGCACCCGCACCCGGTCCGCGGCGGCAAGCAGCCGCGCATCCTCTTCGGTACCCAGGCCTCCAGCCGGCCGCCGAAGTTTGTGCTGTTCACCACCGGATTCCTGGACCCCGGGTACCGCCGGTTCATCACGCGCCGGCTGCGCGAAACCTTCGGGTTCGAAGGCACGCCCATCGAGGTCAGCATGCGCGTGCGTGAAAAGCGCAGCCGGAAGCGTTAATTGCGACACACCTTGGGGCTGATCGCCGGAAAGTGTCACAGGCACCCCTCCGGATCGTGTAAGCTCTTCTAGGTGGTTCGGCCGGACTGCTGATGAAAACCTTCGGGTTGGGATCAGCGGAGAACGGCGGAACCAGCGGGCTGTAGCGCAGCTTGGTAGCGCACTTGACTGGGGGTCAAGGGGTCGCAGGTTCAAATCCTGTCAGCCCGACCGAAGAGCGGAAAGCGCCGGAGAATTTCTCCGGCGCTTTCCGCTTTTTTGGCTTCGAAATCATTTTTGGCCGCGCACCTTCCGCCGGACAAAGCGCCCTCGACCGGACAAAGCACCTTGGAACCCGGGGGTGATCTGTCCGGGTGGGGGTGTTCTTTGCCGGACGTGGCGGGCACAGGGCCAGCTAGCCGAGGGCGGCATCCAGGGTGACGAAGCCGTAGCCTGCCGCCCGGAGCTGGGAGATCACCTGGGGGAGGGCCGCGGCGTCGAGTGTTGAGCCGTCGTCGGGGTTCGAGCCGAGGTGCATCAGGATGATCTCCCCGGGCTGCGCGGATGCCATGACACGCTGCACGACGAAGTCCGGACCGCGCGTTCCATTCATGGTGCCTTGCCAGCCCAAGGTATCGACGGTCCACCGGATCGCCGCGTAGCCTGCGGCGTTGACGTCTGTGATCGTGCGGCCATCACGGGCTCCAAACGGGAAGCGGAAGAACGGGAGGGGGTCGCCTCCGGCAGCCTCGATGGTCCTCTGTGCGCTGTTGATCTCGGCAGCGATCTGGGCGTCGGTCAGGGTGGTGAAGTCTGGGTGGGTCATGGAGTGATTTCCAATCCGATGTCCCGCGTTGTAGATCAGCGCCGGGTCGGAGGGGAACTGGTTGACCCAGTCTCCGGTGAGGAAGAACGTACCTGGGACGCCATTGGCTGCGAGGGTGGCGAGGATCGATCGGAGGGCGGCGTCGTTGGCCCCGGCGTCGAACGTGAGCGCGGCAATCTTCTGCGTGGTCGGAATGCGCTCGAGGTCCACGCCCCGGAGCCCTGACGGGAAGCTGGTGTAGACGACCTCGGTCCTGCCACTGGCTGCGTGCCACAGGATCGATCCCTGCTGGAAGTCGTTGCGGCGCCCGCCCGTGATGCCGTACTCGCCGCTGGTCGGGTAGCAGAGCCGGCTGCGCTCCCAACCCAGGACTGCCCACTGGGCCCGGATAGCCCCGTACACCTCGTGGGCTCCGGTGGCGGGCGACCAGAAGATCGACGAGCCGGCGTTCGTGCCGCTGAAGTGGTTGTACCGGCCCACCCCATCGGAGGTGCCGGTCTCGTCCGTCACGGGGAATCCAAGAACACCAGACGGCCCGCCGAGCTCGAGGTAGCGTCCTCGGATCGCCCCGTGCACCTCGTGTGCTCCGGTGCCGGGGCTCCAGTAGACCGTGCCGCGCTCGAAGTCGTTGTATTGGCCACTGCCGCCGGGAGTGGCGGTCTCGTCGGTGAGCGGGAAGCCCAGGTAGCCGCCCGGTCCGCCGAATGCGAGGTATTCACCGAGGATGGCCCCGTGCACCTCGTGTGCTCCCGTGCCGGGGCTCCAGTAGACCGTGCCGCGCTCGAAGTCGTTGTATTGGCCACTGCCGCCGGGAGTGGCGGTCTCGTCGGTGAGCGGGAAGCCCAGGTAGCCGCCCGGTCCGCCGAATGCGAGGTATTCACCGCGGATGGCCCCGTGCACCTCGTGTGCTCCGGTGCCGGGGCTCCAGTAGACCGTGCCGCGCTCGAAGTCGTTGTATTGGCCACTGCCGCCGGGAGTGGCGGTCTCGTCGGTGAGCGGGAAGCCCAAGTAGCCGCCCGGTCCGCCGAATGCGAGGTATTCACCGCGGATGGCCCCGTGCACCTCGTGTGCTCCGGTGCCGGGGCTCCAGTAGACCGTGCCGGCGGTGTAGTCCTTGGCGCGACCTCCAGCGATGTCATACGTGCCGCCGATTGCCGCGCCGAGGAATGATGCGCTGCCGCCGAGCTGCTCATAGTGCTGGGCGATCGCGTCGTCGCCGGCCTGCTCAGCGACTATCGAAGCCGGAAGGCTCCGGTGCGCAGCCACTGCCGGCGTGGCGGCAACGGGCGGCGCCAATGCGGTGCCCCCAAGACCACCGCCGAGGGCGAGGGCCAAGGCCATTCCGGGGACGGCGAATCGAGACCGGCGCATTGTGGCCCCTTTGAGCTGATCGAGACTTCTGAGCCTTGATCAAGACGCTACACACCAGGGGCGCACCCGGGCAGGACCGGAAGTCCCGAATCGCAACTTCGGGCGCCGGATCTTCCTATTTCAGGAACTTCGATGTCCTGCGGTCAGCCAGAATCTTGCCTTTGGTCTGGCACGTGGGGCAGTACTGCAGGGCCGTGTCCGCGAACGACACCTCCCGGACGGTGTCCCCGCAGACAGGACAGGGCTGGCCGGCACGGGCGTGCACGCGCATGTGGCTGCGCTTGACGTCCTTAAGGTCCTTGGGAGGCTTGCCGCGGGCCTCTGCCAGTGCCTCGCCCAACACGCTGTGGATGGCGTCGTACAGCACTTGAACGGTGTCCCGGTCCAGGGACTTTGCGGTGGCAAAGGGCGAGATCCGTGCGGCATGCAGGATTTCGTCGCTGTAGGCGTTGCCGATGCCGGCAATGACGCTCTGGCTGCGCAGGAGGCCCTTGATCTGTTGTGAACTGCCGGCCAGGATCTCAGCCAGCATGTCGGCGTCGAACGCCTCGGTAAAAGGATCGGGCCCCAGCGTGGCGACGCCGGGCACCTCCTGCGGATCCCGCACCACGTAGACGGCCAGGCTCTTCTTGGTGCCCGCCTCGGTCAGGTCCAGCCCGCGGGGCCCCTCGGGGCCCGAGAAGGCACACCGCACCGCTATGAGGCCTTTACCCATTCGGAGCTGGCTGTCGGCGGGGGAGTCCGTGAAACGCACCCAGCCTGCCCGCGCCAGGTGGAACACCAGCGATATGCCATCCGTGTCGATGCTGATGAACTTGCCGAACCTCCGCACGCCTGACACGGTACGTCCCTCGATCGCGTTGAACGGCGGATCCGCCGTCTTAAGCACGGCAAAGGAGACGATCTGCAGTTTGGTGACCACGCAGCCCCGCAGTTGTTCATCCAGAAACCCGGCGAGGCCGGCGACTTCAGGCAGTTCCGGCATGGCCTACCCGCCCGGTTCCATGGGTGCTGCACCGATGCTTGCATTCATGGCCCCATCTTGTCAGAAAGCCCCCGTGCCGGCCCCGGCAGTTATGCCTATACTTTCAGCGGCGGCCCGTTTTGCGGGCCCCTTTTGACATTGGCGCGTACCCCGATGAAAGGCCCCCCATGAGCAACATTCCCGAAGACCTGTCCTACACCGCGGAACATGAGTGGGTCACGGCCCCCAATGCCGACGGCGTGGTCCGCGTGGGAATCACCGACTTTGCCCAGGACGCCCTTGGAGATGTCGTTTACGCCCAGATGCCCGAAGTGGGCACAAAGATTACGGCAAACGAAGTAGTGGGCGAAGTGGAGTCCACCAAGAGCGTGAGCGATATTTACGCGCCCGTTTCCGGGGAAGTCGTGGCCCGGAACGACTCGCTGGACAGCGATTCTGCACTGATCAACACTGATCCCTACGGTGATGGCTGGCTCATCGAGGTCAAACTCGCCGAACCTGACGCCGTTGAGTCTTTGCTCAGTGCATCCGAGTACGAACAGCAGGTAGGCTAAAGCTAACCGGTAATTCCGGTCCGGCCCCGCGCCGCAGGCAATGCGTCTCCGCACGTCAAAGCCGGGAACGGGAGCCGGTGCCGGACCTGCTGGCAGGGCCGGCAGAGCAAACGTTGGTTGCGGGTTTGGTGCCCGCAACGTCTAAGAGGAGGAATCCATGGCTGGCCACAGACACAACCCTGCCGATGGGGATTACGGCACGGGTGCGGCTAGGGCGTCGGAGACCACCTCGATCCATCTCACCCCGGTCACCGACGAACCCACCATCACTCCCAGGCTGTCCTCGGACGAGCGCAACTCCGTTGAGGCGCTCCCCGCAGGTTCGGCGCTGCTCGTGGCCCACAGCGGTCCGAACGCAGGTGCCCGGTTCCTGCTGGACTCGGATGTGACCACCGCAGGACGCCACCCGGATGCGGACATCTTCCTGGACGACGTCACGGTGTCGCGCCGCCACGTCGAATTCCGGCGCACCGCGCGCAGCTTCGAAGTGGTGGACAAGAACAGCCTCAACGGCACCTACGTCAACCATGACCGGGTGGACCGCGTCGAGCTGAAGTCCGGCAGCGAAGTCCAGATCGGCAAGTTCCGCCTCACCTTCTACCTGAGCCCTGCCACGGCTGCAGGCCGCAGCTGACCCGGGGACCGCTGCCTGTGGCAATGGCACAACCGGAACGCCGGGGCCCCCAGGTCCTCAACATTGGCGAAGTCCTCGCCCAGCTGAGCGCCGACTTCCCGGGCATGACCGCGTCGAAGATCCGGTTCCTTGAAGAAAAGGGACTCATCAACCCGCGGCGCACTCCTGCCGGCTACCGTCAGTATTCGGATGGCGACGTGGAGCGGCTGCGCTTTGTGCTGGCCCTGCAGCGGGACCAGTACCTGCCCCTGAAAGTCATCAAGGACTACCTTGATGCCATCGACAGGGGAGAGCGCCCGGAGAACCTGCCGCCCGGCGTCGTGGTTTCGCCACGCATCGTCTCCGACGAACTGGCTGCCGAGCTGCAGAACCGCGGCCGGAAGCTCAGTGAGGAGCAGCTCCGCACCGAATCCGGAGCCAGCGTTCCCCTGCTGCAGTCACTCTTGAGTTTCGGCCTCATCAGCCACAGCAACGGCCAGTTCGACGAGCACGCCCTCCAGGTTGCCCGCGCCTGTGTCCAGCTGGAAAGCCACGGCCTGGAACCCCGGCACTTGCGGCCGTTCCAGGCGGCGGCCGAACGGGAATTCGGCCTGGTGGAACGTGCGGTCGCGCCGCTTGCCTCCCGCAAGGACTCGGCATCCCAGGCGCGGGCAGCGGAGGCTGCCCGCGAAATCAGCGACCTCTGCCTCACCCTGCACAGGGCCCTGGTGCAGGACCACATCTCACGCATGGACATCTGATGATCGAAGTCGAGATTGTTGGCGTTCGCATCGAACTGCCTTCCAACCAGCCGCTGGTCCTGCTCAAGGAGATGCACGGCGAACGCCACGTGCCCATCTGGATCGGCACGCCGGAAGCCAGCGCCATCGCCCTTGCCCAGCAGGGCGTGGTCCCGCCCCGGCCCATGACCCATGACCTGCTCGTGGACGTCGTGGAGTCCCTGGGCCACTCTGTGGTCAGCGTCAACATCGTGGCCGTGGAGGACAACATCTTCTATGGGCAGTTGCAGTTCGAAAATGGAACTACGGTCAGCTCGCGCGCTTCGGACGCCCTTGCGGTGGCACTGCGCGCCAAGTGCCGGATCTGGTGCGCCGATTCGGTGATGGATGAGGCGGGAGTCCGCATCACCGAACATGACGAGGGGGAGGACGCCGAGCCCGGCCCCACCGTCGATGAGGAGCGCGAACTGCGCCGTTTCCGGGAGTTCCTGGACGACGTGGAACCCGAGGATTTCGACGGCTAAGGTCACGTTAAGGTTAAAGTTAAGGCTGAAACTTTCGACACGCCTCTTCCAAGCCCCGAAGGTCTTTGACCTCGGGACCCGCCGGGCCTAACGTCGAAGTATCAAGTTTCCTTGCTTACGGCAGCCGCGCAGGTCACACTGGAAAGTGCGCCCCGCGGAAAAATTACACGCATGGTCTTCATGCCAATGCAGCCGTATCAGTACCAAGGGAGCGTACGACAAGGAGGATCCAGGTGAGTCCCAAAGGCGAAGCAGGCGGGCTAAAGCAGCCCAAGGCTGGCGTTGCTGTACCCGTAAGTGGTGCCCAGGGCCTCCTGTTCACCGAGGACCTTCCGGTACTGGATGAAGACGCAGGCTACCGCGGGCCTACTGCCTGTAAGGCTGCAGGCATCACCTACCGCCAGCTCGATTACTGGGCCCGTACCGGCCTGGTGGAGCCGGCCGTCCGTGGCGCTGCAGGATCCGGATCCCAGCGGCTGTACGGCTTCCGCGACATCCTGGTGCTCAAGGTGGTCAAGCGGCTCCTCGACACTGGCGTGTCCCTGCAGCAGATCCGTACGGCCGTGGAACACCTGCGCGAGCGCGGGGTGGAGGACCTTGCGCAGATCACGCTCATGAGCGACGGCGCCAGCGTCTACGAATGCACGTCTGCAGATGAGGTCATAGACCTGGTCCAGGGCGGCCAGGGCGTTTTCGGCATCGCGGTTGGGCGCGTATGGCGCGAGGTGGAGGGCAGCCTGGCTTCGCTGCCCAGCGAACACGCCGCGGAGCAATCCTTTCCCGACGATGAACTCAGCAAGCGCAGGGCCGCGCGGAAGATCAGCTGACCCGTAGATCAACGAACCAGGGGCCGTCCTCCATTTGGAGGACGGCCCCTGGACGTTTAAGCGTCGGGTGCGCTGGGAGGTTGTGCCGGCCTGCGGTTCAGCGGGCCCGGCTCCGCAGGCCGCTGCGGGAGGCCATCAGGTTGGATAAAAGGTCGTCAAACAGGCCGGCGGCGGACTTGGCCGAATCCCCGGGCCAGTGGTGGACGGGATGGGCGGCGCCTTGGATCTGCTGCCAGTTGGCCTGTTCCGGAATGCGCGGGCTCAGGAGGAGTTCGCCAAACATGGATTCCATTTCGGCAAGCCGGTAGGTGTGCTCCGACGAGCCGCTCCGGACGCGGTTTGCCACGATCCCGGCCGGCGACAGGTTCGGGGCGAACTCCTGCCTGAAGAGCTGGATTGCCCGCATGGTGCGTTCCGTGCCGGCCACCGAGAACAGGCCGGGTTCGGCAACCAGGGCAACCTTGTCGCTGGCGGCCCAGGCCATGCGCGTCAGGCCGTTGAGGGACGGCGGGCAGTCGATCAGCACCAGCTGGTAGTCGTTGGCGCCGGCAAGCACGGCGGAAAGCCGGCGGAGGTCGCGGCGGCCCAGGTCCGGCCGGTCGTAAATCCCGGTGTAGGCGGAGCCGACGGCGACATCCAGGACGGCGGGCCCGGAACCGTTCGTGGGGGTTCGGTCAGCCCAGCTGCTGCGGACCACGTTCTCCGCCAGTTTTGCCCTGCGGGGGCTCTTGAGCATCCTGCCAATATCCAACTGGTCGCCCGGCTGGACGCCCAGGGCGGTGGTGGCGTCGGCATGCGGATCGAGGTCCACCACCAGCGTGCGTACTCCCGCGGCCAGCGCCGCAGACGCCAATCCTGTGGTGACGGAAGTCTTACCGACTCCACCCTTGAGGCTGCTGATGCTGACTACTTGCACTTGAGAGACCAAAACCTAACGCCGGATGCCGTGTTGGGAGTAATGTTTGCCTCGGCAGAGCCGAAGCCGGGCGGTCCTGCCGCCCTACTCATCATATGTTGATGCGTCGGCGAATCCTGCTTTAACGGGCGTCGGCATGCCACCGACTGTGCTGCCGGGGCGGTTTCCGCCAGCCAGGCTGAAAGCGTTCGGGACATGACGGGAAATTCTGTGACCGTGACCACAAAGATTTGTGTTTGTCCTTGTAGGTCCTAGACACTGTGACCACTCATCGATCCACCCAGCAATGATGCAGGAGAAGTATGTTTTCCAAAGTTCTGGTGGCCAACCGCGGTGAAATCGCGATCAGGGCCTTCCGCGCCGGCTACGAGCTGGGCGCCAAGACCGTTGCCGTTTTTCCCCAAGAGGACCGAAACTCAATTCACCGCCAGAAAGCGGACGAGGCCTACCTGATTGGCCAGGAGGGACACCCCGTCCGGGCATACCTTGACGTGGCGGAGGTGGTACGGGTCGCCAAGGAGTCCGGAGCTGACGCCATCTACCCGGGCTACGGCTTCCTCTCGGAAAACCCGGAGCTGGCACGCGCGGCAAAGGAGGCCGGCATCACGTTCGTGGGGCCGCCCGCCGAAGTGCTGGAGCTTGCGGGCAACAAGGTGGCAGCGCTGAAGGCCGCCCGCGAGGCCGGCGTGCCGGTCCTGAAGTCCAGCGAGCCGTCCAAGGACTTGGATGAGCTCCTTGCTGCGGCCGATGAGATCGGCTTCCCAATCTTCGCCAAGGCCGTTGCCGGCGGCGGTGGCCGGGGCATGCGCCGGGTGGATACCCGCGAGGCCCTGCCCGAAGCCCTGCAGTCAGCCATGCGCGAAGCCGACGCCGCCTTCGGTGACCCCACCATGTTTCTTGAGCAGGCAGTCCTCCGGCCGAGGCACATCGAAGTGCAGATCCTGGCGGACGCCGAAGGCAACGTCATGCACCTGTTCGAGCGTGACTGTTCCATCCAGCGGCGGCACCAGAAGGTCATCGAGATCGCTCCCGCCCCCAACCTGGACGACAACATCCGGCAGGCCCTCTACCGGGACGCCGTGAAGTTCGCCCAGGCATTGAAGTATGTCAACGCCGGTACGGTCGAGTTCCTCGTCGACACCGAGGGTGAGCGGGCCGGCCAGCACGTCTTCATCGAAATGAACCCGCGCATCCAGGTGGAGCATACGGTAACCGAGGAAGTCACGGACGTGGACCTGGTCCAGGCCCAGATGCGGATCGCCTCCGGCGAGACCCTCGCCGATCTTGGCCTCTCCCAGGACACGGTCAGGCTTCGCGGCGCAGCCCTCCAGAGCCGCATCACCACGGAGGATCCCGCCAACGGCTTCCGCCCCGACGTCGGAAAGATCACCGGGTACCGCTCGGCCGGCGGCGCGGGTGTCCGGCTTGACGGCGGCACGGTGTACTCCGGGGCCGAGATCAGCCCGCACTTCGACTCCATGCTGGTGAAGCTCACCTGCCGCGGCAGGGATTACCCCACTGCCGTTGCCCGCGCCCGCCGTGCCCTGGCCGAGTTCCGCATCCGTGGCGTCTCCACGAACATCCCCTTCCTCCAGGCTGTGCTGGACGATCCCGACTTCATCGCCGGAGATGTGGCCACCAACTTCATCGACCAGCGCCCGGAGCTGCTCAAGGCCCGGGTATCCGCCGACCGCGGCACCAAGCTCCTCACCTGGCTGGCCGACGTCACCGTGAACAAGCCCAACGGCGACCTGACCGTGCATTCGGATCCCGCGCACAAGCTGCCCGACGTCAAGGACAGGGAGGCAGGACCCGGTTCACGGCAGAAGCTCCTTGAACTGGGGCCGGAAGGCTTCGCCAAGGCATTGCGTGAGCAGAATGCCGTCGCCGTCACCGATACCACTTTCCGCGACGCGCACCAGTCCCTTCTGGCCACCCGCGTCCGCACCCGCGACCTCGTAGCCGCGGGCCCCGCTGTTACGGCGCTCATGCCGCAGCTGCTGTCCGTCGAGGCGTGGGGCGGTGCCACCTATGATGTGGCGCTGCGCTTCCTGGGCGAGGACCCCTGGGACCGGCTGGCAGCCCTGCGCCAGGCCATGCCCAACGTCTGCATCCAGATGCTGCTGCGCGGCCGCAACACGGTGGGCTACACGCCGTACCCGGAAGAAGTCACGGAGGCCTTCGTCAACGAGGCCGCCGCCACCGGCATCGACATCTTCCGCATCTTCGACGCCCTGAACGACGTCAACCAGATGGCTCCAGCCATCCGCGCAGTCCGTGCCACCGGCACCGCCGTGGCGGAAGTGGCGCTGTGCTACACGGGCAACCTGCTGGACCCGGAAGAGAAGCTCTACAATCTGGACTACTACCTTGGGCTGGCGCAGAAGATCGTCGACGCCGGGGCCCACATCCTGGCCATCAAGGACATGGCCGGGCTGCTGCGCCCCGCTGCCGCTGCGAAGCTCGTTGCGGCGCTCCGTGAGCGCTTCGACCTGCCGGTCCACCTGCACACCCACGACACCGCGGGCGGCCAGCTGGCCACCCTGCTGGCTGCTGTCGACGCCGGCGTGGATGCCGTGGACGTGGCCTCCGCATCGCTGGCCGGCACCACCAGCCAAGTGTCGGCGTCGGCCCTTGTTGCTGCCCTGGCCCACACGCCGCGCGATACCGGCCTCAACCTGGACGCCGTCAGCTCGCTCGAGCCGTACTGGGAAGCGGTCCGACGCGTCTATGCCCCCTTCGAGTCGGGCCTGCCCGGCCCCACTGGCCGGGTGTACAAGCACGAGATCCCGGGCGGCCAGCTGTCCAACCTGCGCCAGCAGGCCATGGCCCTGGGCCTGGGGGAGCGGTTTGAAGCGATCGAGGACATGTACACCGCCGCCGACCGCATCCTGGGCCACCTGGTGAAGGTCACGCCGTCCTCCAAGGTGGTGGGTGACCTCGCCCTGCACCTGGTGGGCCTCAACGCCGATCCTGCGGACTTTGAAGCGAACCCGCAGAACTACGACATTCCCGACTCAGTCATCGGCTTCCTCTCCGGCGAGCTCGGTGATCCTCCCGGAGGCTGGCCCGAGCCCTTCCGCACCAAGGCCCTGCAGGGCAGGAGCGTGAAGGTGCGCGACGTCGAGCTGAGCGCCGAGGACAGCGCCGCGTTGAAGTCCGATTCGAAGACCCGCCAGCACACGCTGAACCGGCTGCTCTTCGACGGCCCCACCAAGGACTACCTGAAGAGCGTGGAGACGTACGGCAACATCTCCGTCCTGGATACCCGTGACTACCTGTACGGCCTCCAGCGCGGCACCGAGCACGAGATCCAGCTGGAGCGCGGTGTCCGCCTCATCGCCTCCCTGGAAGCCGTCTCGGAGCCGGACGAAAAGGGGATGCGCACCGTCATGTGCACCCTCAACGGCCAGTCCCGCCCCGTGGTGGTGCGTGACCGGTCCGTGGTGAGCAACGTCAAGGCCGCCGAAAAGGCCGACCCCGCCCAGCCCGGCCAGGTGGCCGCACCGTTCGCCGGCGCCGTTACCGTCACGGTCAAGCCCGGGGACACGGTCAACGCAGGTGACACCGTGGCGACCATCGAGGCCATGAAGATGGAAGCATCCATCACGACGCCGGTAGGCGGCAAGGTTTCCCGCCTCGCCATCTCCGCCGTCGAGCAGGTCCAGGGTGGAGACCTGCTCCTCGTCATCGAGCAGTAAGAAGTTCCAGACACAACGAAAGGGTCCTCCCAAGGCGGGAGGACCCTTTCGTTGTTGTGATCAGGGACGCGGGGCGGAGTACATCTCTTCGATGACCGTTTCGAAGTCCTTCATTACCTGGGCCCTCTTCACCTTCATGGATGGGGTCAGGTGGCCGGAGGCTTCGGTGAAGTCGGCGGGGACGATGCGGAAGGACTTGATGGCCTCAGCCTGGGAAACTGACGTGTTGGCTGCGGTGATCAGGTCCTGGACTGCAGCCTTAACCACGGGGTTTTGTGCTGCCTGCTCCAGCGTGGTGTCTGCGGGAAGGCTGTGGCGCTGGAGCCAGCCCGGCAGGGCTTCCTGGTCCAGGGTGACCAGGGCCCCGATGAAGGGCCTGTTATCCCCTACCACCAGCACCTGCGACACCAAGGCGTCAGCCCGGATCTGGTCTTCGAGCAGGGCGGGAATGACGTTCTTGCCGCCGGCCGTGACGATGATTTCCTTCTTGCGGCCGGTGATCCAGACGAAACCCTCGTCATCCAGCCGGCCGATGTCCCCGGTATGGAACCAGCCGTCAGTGAAGGCTTCCGCGGTAAGGTCATCCCGCTGGTAGTAGCCCCGCATGACGCAGACTCCCTTGGCCAGGATTTCGCCGTCGTCGGCAATCTTCACTGCGTTACCCGGCAGCGGCTTGCCCACCGAGCCGATCTTGATCCGCGATGGGGTGTTCACGGTGATGGGGGCGGTGGTTTCGGTGAGGCCGTAGCCTTCCAGCACCTGCAGGCCGATGCCCTGGAAGAAGTGCCCCAGCCGCTCGCCCAGGGGGCCGCCGCCGGACACCGCGTGTGCCACGTGTCCACCCATGGCGGCACGCAGCTTGCCGTAAACCAGCTTGTCAAACAGCGCATGCCGCAGCTTCAGGCCCAGCCCCACCCGTCCGTCCTGCCGCGCCTTGGAGAAGGCGATGGCGGTTTCGGCGGCGCGGTGGAAGATGGCGCCCTTGCCGCCGTCCTCGGCTTTGGTCAGCGCGGAATTGTAAACCTTCTCGAAGACCCGGGGCACGGCCAGGATGAATGTCGGTTCGTAGCTCTGCAGGTCGGCCAGGAGGTTTTTGATATCCGGGGTGTGGGCCACCGTGGTTCCGGCTGCCATGGCCAGGACCGAGATGAATCGGGCGAACACATGGGCCAGGGGCAGGAACATGATGGTTTTGGCGTTCTCGTGGACAATTTCGCCGATGATGGCCAAGGCGTTGTCCGACAGTTCCACGAAGTTGCCGTGCGTGAGCTCGCAGCCCTTGGGCCGTCCCGTGGTTCCGGAGGTGTAGATGATGGTGGCCACGTCGTGGAGTCCTGCTCCGCTGCGGCGGGACTCGAGCTCTTCGTCGCTGACATCGCGGCCTGCTTCGCGGAGGCTGTCCAGGCCCGTCCCCTCGAGCTGCCACACGTGCTGCACCGCTGTGAGGCCCTCGGCGGTGACGGCCTGGCGGATGACGTTCTCGTGGTGGGCGGATTCGCCGAAAGCGGCAACGGCACCGGAGTCCCCAAGGTTCCAGGCGACCTGGGAGGGGGATGAGGTCTCATAGATGGGAACAGAAACCGCACCGGCGAACCAGATGGAGAAGTCCACCAGGGACCACTCGTAGCGGGTGCGGGACATGATGCCCACCCGGTCCCCGGCGCCCACTCCGCTGGCGATCAGGCCCTTGGCAAGCGCCCTGACGTCAGCGAGGAACTCCGTGGCGGGGACGTTGCGCCAAGAACCCGCCGGGTCGAGGCGGGAAAACAGTGCCGGGTTGCTGGGCTTGGCCGCCTGCCGCAACACCAGGTCGGTGATGTTGGTTTCCGGCGGGACAACAACCAGGGGCGGAACACTGAATTCGCGCACTATAGCTCCTTTGATATCTGAAGTCCCGCGCAGGGGGTTGCCTAAAGACTAATACCCCGGACGGAACAGTGCAGTATATAAACCTACTGGCGAGTAACTTAGCCGTCAATGCACGTCCTGTGTGCGCTATATGTCAAGACAATCTTGCCGCCCGCTTAGAATGGTGGACTATGTACGGACCGTTGCCCGGCGATCAGGCCGGCCCCCTGAAAAGACCCGCCCCCTGGCGCCGCCGTCCCGCCAGCTACCGTGCCGGACAGCTCCATGGCGGGACCGGTGGACATCTTCGCCTGGGCCGCAAGGGATTGGCCATCGGGATAGATATTGGGGGAACGAAGGTAGCCGCGGGCGTGGTGGACGCCGAAGGCCGGATCCTTAGTGAAGCCCGCCGCTCCACCCCCGGGACGGATCCCCGTGCTGTCGAACAGGTCATCGTGGAACTGGTGGAGGAGCTCAGCCAGGGGCACCGCATCTGGTCGGTGGGCATCGGCGCCGCCGGGTGGATGGACCTGGCCGGCGGCACCGTCCTCTTCAGCCCGCACCTGGCCTGGCGCAACGAGCCGCTGCGTGCAAACCTCCAGCGGCTCCTCCGCCGGCCGGTACTCCTGACCAACGACGCCGATGCGGCAGCCTGGGCTGAGTGGCGCTTCGGCGCCGGCCAAGGAGAGGACCGTCTGGTCTGCATCACGCTGGGCACCGGTATTGGCGGTGCAATGGTGATGGACGGCAGGGTGGAGCGCGGCCGGTTCGGCGTGGCAGGGGAGTTCGGCCACCAAATCATCATGCCGGGCGGCCACAGGTGCGAATGCGGCAACCGCGGATGTTGGGAACAGTATGCGTCGGGCAATGCCCTGGGCCGCGAAGCGAGGCTGCTGGCCCGGTCCAACTCCCCGGTGGCGCAGGACCTGCTGGCAGCGGTGCATGGACATCCGGAAGCCATTACCGGCGCCATCGTCACCGAGCTGGCACTGGCCGGCGACCGCGCCTCCCGCGAGCTGATCGAGGAAGTCGGCGAATGGCTTGGACTTGGGCTCGCCAATCTGGCGGCAGCCCTGGATCCGGGCCTCTTCGTGATCGGCGGCGGCCTCTGCTCAGCTGGCGACCTGCTGGTGGAACCCGCCCGCAAAGCCTTCGCCCGGAACCTGACGGGCCGTGGCTTCCGCCCGGCTGCCGGAATCGAGCTTGCTGCACTGGGCCCTAGCGCGGGGCTCATTGGGGCGGCGGACCTTTCGCGGGTCAGCAGCCGCGTCCGCAGCTGACCACCGCCTGCTGACACGGCGGGCGACGACTTCGTTGACCACGACTTAGTCGACGACGACGGCGGGCCCGGGGGCGCTACACCCTGGCGCCGTCGTCGTCCCCGTTCTTTTCCTGCGGCAGCTTCATGATCAGGTACACCGTCCCAAGGACGAACGCGGCAACGATGCCGACGATGGCCAGCAGGGGCGCCGTGCGCCAGAACATCGCCGACAACAGCAGCGCCACGGGGCCGCCCACGGCACCGAGCCAGGCCAGCATGGTCAGCGGCTCGGTGCCGGCCAGGCTGGGCGGTTCCTCCGGCACGAACTCTTCGTCGCCATCGTCCACCTCATAGTCCCGGGGACCCTCCGGGGCCCCGCCTGCACCCTGGCCGTCCTCCCCTCCTGCCCCCGCCTGGCGTTCCGCCGGGGACGGCTCGGCAGGGGCAGTCCCCGCCAGACCCAACGGATCGAAGTCGCGGAAGGAGGGAGCCCCCGGTGTTTCCGGGCCAGCTTCCGTCCCGGTGGCCGGCTTTTCCCCGGCGCCCGGGGTGTCGGGGCGTATTGCCACCGTGTCTGACTCAAGCCGTGCCACCAGGTCCAGCCATACGGCGTCGTCCTGGTTGGCCCCCTGGTCAGGCTGTTCCGAGTCAGGCCTGTTCACCGCGCACCTCCTGTCCTGATCCTGCAGGGCTGGCCGTCGTTTGCTTCAGCACGCGCCGGATAAAGTCCACCGAACCCTCGAAGATGCGGTCGGCGTCGTTGTCCAGGGTGGCCACGTGGTAGCTGTTCTCGAGCCGGACCACCTCCAGGGGAGCGTGTACCAGCCCGCGCCGCAGGACGTCCATGCTGGAGTCGGACACGACATGGTCCACGGTGGACCGGTAAACCTGGACGGGCGCCGTGACCCGGGGAAGGAGCCGGACGGTGTCCTTGAACATTTTGTTCAGTTCATGGGCCGCGGCCACGGGCGTACGGGCGTAGGCGCCTTCATCCATGCCCGCTTTCAGGATGTCGTTGCCGATGGACGGGGTACTCTTCAGCACCAGTTTGAGCAGTCCGGCCAACGGTGCCCTGGGATCGTCAATCACCAGGCCTGGGTTCACCAGCAGCACACCGGCCACGGGGCGGGTGGCGGCAAGGCGCAGGGCGAGGGCGCCGCCCATGCTCAGGCCGGCCGCGAAAACCTGGTCGCATTCAGCATCCAGTTCCAGGAAGGCATCATCCAGGGCGCCGTGCCATTGCTGCCACCGGGTGCGTGCAAGATCCTGCCACGTGGTCCCATGCCCGGGCAGCAAAGGCATCCTGACGGCGAAGCCGGCAGCGGCGAATGCCAGGGCCCAGGCGCGAAGGCCATGCGGGCTTCCCGTGAAGCCGTGGGACAGCACTACTCCCGTTCGCGGCCCTTCTCCGCTGAAGGCGCTGCTGAACGGGCTGTGGTCCGGACCGGACGTCATGGCGTCTCCAAAGTAGTGGTGCGGCGGGCATGGGCGGCGAAGAATTCGTCCGACCCCGCGAAGATGGCGGGCGCGTCAACGTCCAGAGTAGCCACATGTCCGCTGCTGGCAAGCTCTTCCACCGCCGCGAGGTTCGCGCCCAACCCCTTCCGCAGCAGGGCAGGGAGGTGGGCGGCACCACGGCATCGGTGCGCGACTTGAAAACCTGGACGGGAGCATTCACGCTGGGCAGGCCGCGCACGGCTGCGCGGAACAGTTTCTTCAGCTCGTGCACCGCGGACAGCGGAGTCAGAGAGTAGTCGCCGTCATCGGTTGCGGGGGCGCCGGTCTGGTCCTCCTGGAGGGGAACGGTGGTGCGCTGGACATATTTAAGCAGGCCGATGATCCGCACCCGCCAGTCGTAGAAGCTCAAGCCCGGGTTCACCACGCTGACCCCGGCCACTGGATGGCGGGCAGCGGCAAGCAGTGCGATGGCCCCGCCCATCGACAGGCCGGCGGTGAAGCAGGCGTCCGTCCGGCCGGCGAGGTCGAGGAAGGCCTTTTCGTAGCTGCGGTACCAGTCCTTCCAGCCAGTCGAGGCGAGCTGGCGCCAGTCCGTACCGTGCCCCGGGAGAAGGGGGACGGTGACGGCGTACCCCAAGTCCGCAAGGTGCTGCGCCCACGGCATGATGCTCAGCGGGCTGCCCGTAAATCCATGGCACAGGGCCACCCCGATGCGGGCATTAACACCGTGGCCTGGATAGCTGAAAGCGGCCGGACGGGGCGGAATGCTGCTTTCAGTCATGACTCCATCGTGTCACTGTTCCACCCAAATCTCACTAGAGTAGGGTTGCATTGAATCGCTGGCCAGGCCCGACGCGGGGACTGGAAGCTGCCTTCCGGAGAGGTTCACCACGTGTTCTATTGGGTCATGAAAAGGATCTTCCTCGGTCCGGTGATCAAGCTGCTTTTTCGGCCCTGGGTTAAAGGCCTGGACAACATCCCGGCGCAGGGAGCCGCCATCATCGCCTCAAACCACCTGTCATTCTCCGATTCGATTTTCATGCCGCTCATGGTGCGCCGCCCGGTGGTCTTCCTTGCAAAGTCTGAGTACTTCACGGGGACGGGAATCAAGGGCAGGCTGACGGCGGCGTTCTTCCGCCTCACCAATCAGCTGCCCATGGACAGGTCCGGCGGCGCGGCTTCCGCGGCGTCCTTGAACGCGGGAATGGAAGTGCTCAGCGCAGGCGGACTGCTGGGTATCTACCCCGAGGGCACGCGGAGTCCCGACGGGCGGCTGTACCGCGGCAAGGTGGGCGTGGCCAGGCTTGCGCTGCAGGCGGGAGTCCCCGTCATTCCCGTTGCCATGATCGGCACCGACAAGGTCCAGCCCATAGGCAAACGGCTGCCCAATATCCGCAGGATCGGCATGATCTTCGGCGAACCCCTGGACTTCAGCCAGTACCGGGAGCAGGCCGAGGACAGGACGGTCCAGCGCAAGGTCACCGATGAGATCATGTCCAGCCTGCTGCGGCTCTCGGGGCAGGAGTACGTGGACGAATACGCGGCCGTGGTGAAGCTTCGGCTCGCCGGCAAGCCTGTGGAGCCCCGGGCGGCAGCTGAGCCCTTGGCAGCCCCAGTGGCAGCCGAGGGAGAATTCGTGCAGGACAACGCCGCCGGCAGTCCGGCCGCCGGGCCTCATGGCGTGGAGGACGACGCCGGCACAACAGCCGCCGGGTAACGGAACCTTCCAGGGGCACAGCCCGGTTGTGACGGGGGGAGCCGGCAGCGTGACGGCCCGGTGCCCTCCGGCGCCGCCCTGCCGGTAGTCTTGGAGGGTGACTGAGCTATCTGCAAAACCCGCATTTTCGCTGTCCAGCACCGCCCAGAGCGGAGCAGCCAACTATCCCGGACTGGACCACTGGCGGGACCTTCCCATCTCGCAGCAGCCAAGCTGGCAGGACCGGGAAGTTTTTGATGCGTCCGTGAAGGAGTTGTCCGTCCTTCCGCCGCTGGTATTCGCAGGCGAAGTGGACGTGCTTCGGGAGCGGCTGGCCGCTGCTGCCCAGGGCAAGGCGTTCCTGCTGCAGGGCGGCGACTGCGCGGAAACCTTCGAGGCCGCTACGGCGGACAAGATCAGCGCCCGTGTCAAGACCATCCTCCAGATGGCCGTGGTCCTCACCTACGGTGCGGCTATGCCCGTCATCAAAATGGGGCGGATGGCAGGCCAATTCGCCAAGCCCCGTTCCTCCAATGACGAAACCCGAGACGGCGTAACCCTGCCCGCCTACCGCGGTGACATCGTCAACGGGTACGAGTTCACCCCCGAGTCCCGCGGCCACGACGCCTCCCGGATGCTGCGTGCCTACCACACCTCCGCATCCACGCTGAACCTCATCCGGGCCTTCACCCAGGGTGGCTTTGCCGACCTTCGCTCCGTACACCAGTGGAACAAGGGGTTCACCGAGAACCCCGCGCACGCCCGCTACGAATCGCTGGCCAGGGATATCGACCGTGCCATCAAGTTCATGGCCTCCTGCGGCGCCGACTTCGAGGCCCTCAAGCGCGTCGAGTTCTTCGCAAGCCACGAGGCCCTGCTGCTGGATTACGAACGGGCCCTGACCCGCATCGACTCCCGCACCGGATTCCCCTACGACACCTCCGCGCACTTCCTGTGGATCGGGGAGCGCACCCGCGAACTGGACCACGCCCACGTCGACTTCCTGTCGCGCGTGCGCAACCCCATCGGCGTCAAGCTCGGCCCGTCCACCACAGGTGATGACGCCCTGCGCCTGATCGACAAGCTGGACCCGGACCGCGAGCCCGGCCGCCTCACGTTCATCACCCGCATGGGCGCCGGCAACATCCGCGAAAAGCTGCCGGCCGTCGTCGAGAAGGTCACTGCCTCCGGCGCGCAGGTCCTGTGGGTCACCGACCCCATGCACGGAAACACTGTCACCTCGCCCAACGGCTACAAGACACGCAATTTCGACGACGTCATCGACGAGGTGCGCGGGTTCTTCGAGGTGCACCACGGCCTGGGCACGGTGCCTGGTGGCCTCCACGTGGAGATGACCGGCGACGATGTGGCGGAATGCCTGGGCGGCGCGGACCCGATCGACCAGGATGCGTTCCTGGACCGTTACGAGTCTGTCTGCGATCCGCGGCTGAACCACATGCAGTCACTCGAAATGGCCTTCCTCGTGGCCGGCGCCCTCGCCAAGCACTAGTAGCAAGAGCATTCGAATACCGCGCTGAAAGGCGCGGCCGGAACTCTTCCGGCCGCGCCTTTTGTGTGCCCAACGCTCTTTAGACCACGGTCAGGGTCACGGTTGAGCCCTCCGGAACTTCCTTGTTCACCGGGCTCTGGTCCCGGACCGTGCCGAAAAAGCCACCAAGGATGTTGTTCACTTTGACGTCGAAGCCCAACTCCTTCAGTTGCTTACGGGCATCCTCTACCTGTCTGCCAATGAAACTGGGAACATTCACCATTTTGGGGCCCTTGGAGATGGTCAAGGTGACCGTTCCGCCCCTGGTCAGCGTCCCGTTGGCCGGGGACTGGCTGGCCACATCCCCCTCCGGGACGTTCCGGTCGAAAATTTCATCCGGGGCCACCCGGGCAGTAAGGCCTGCGGCCTCGATGGCCGCCACGGCGTCATCCTCGGACTTTCCGATGACGGATGGAACTGCAATCGGCTGAGGGCCCTTGGAAACCGCAATGGCCACGGGCGTGCCGTGGCGTGCGGGGCTGCCGGCTGCAGGGTCCTGCGACAGGACGATCCCGGCCGCCGCATCCTCGTCGAACTTCTCGGACACAGTCCCCAGCGCCATCTGCGCCGCGTTCAGGGAACTCTTTGCTTCGTCCAGCGTGCCGCCGGTGATGTTCGGCAGGGGAAACAGCTGTGGACCCTTCGAGACCAGCAGGGAGACGGGCTGGAACTTCCGGATCTCGGTCCCCGCAGCCGGCTCACTGCCCACCACGAGCCCGGTGGGCACCTCGTCGTCGAACACATCGCTCGTGGTGGAACGGAAACCCACCCCGCTCAGCACCTGCTGGGCCTGGGCCACCGTTTTGTTAGCTACTGCAGGTACGGCGGCGGCAGCGCCGGGACCCATGCCGAAAAACCATCCGGCACCAGTGGCCAGGAGGGCGGCGATGATCAGGACCAGGACCCAGAGGACGCCGCGGCGCCGGGGATTGCCCTGCCGCAGGGTGCGCACCGGGGTGGCAGCGGCCACGGCCCGGAGCTTTTCGTCTTCCTTGTCGGCACGGCGCTGGGCGCGCTTTCCCAGCCGGGGCGGCGGGGGAGACCAGCCGCTGTCGGAATCGTCGTCGTCGGGCAGTGCCAGTCCGGGCCGCTGGTGGTAGGCCACCTGGGCGGTTGGAGCCTGGGCGTTGGATACCTTGTCCTGGGCCGGCGCGAAGTGAGCGGGCGGGTAAGGCGGCGCAGCGGGCCGCGAAGGCGGCAGCACGGTTGTCGGATTGCTGGCGCGTGCCAGGACCTCGGTGTGGTGCTGGGACGCGGGACCACCGGCTGCGGGCGGCAGCAAGTCAAGTTCCGCATCCGTGAGGTGGGTCCGGATGTGCCGCAGTTCCTGAAGCAACGCGTTGCCGTCCACCGGCCGGTTCTCGGGATCATTGGCGGTGCACCACTGCACCAGTTCGTCCACCTCGCCCGCCAGTCCGGGTACCTGGTCCGACGGCGGACCCACCGTCCCGTTGACGTGCTGGTAGGCCACCTGGATGGGCACCTCGCCCTCGAACGGCTGCCGGCCCGTCAGCATTTCATACAGCATGATCCCCACGGAATAGACATCGCTGCGTGCGTCCGCCGGCTTGCCCAAAACCAGTTCCGGTGAAATGTAGGCAACCGTGCCGATCAGCGCTCCGGTGCTGGTTGAGCTGGTGACGGCTCGGGCCAGGCCAAAGTCACCGATCTTGATCCTGCCGTCATCGGCAATCAGGACATTTTCGGGCTTCACGTCGCGGTGGATAAAACCCGCTGCGTGCGCAGCACCCAGTCCCTCCACGACGGGATCAATAAGTGCCAACGCAAGCCTGGGCGGCAGGGCGCCCCTGTCCCGGATGACATCCCGGAGCGTATGGCCCCTGATGTATTCCATGACAAGGTAGGCCGTGGTGCCGTCGTTGCCCTGGTCCAGCACGCCCACCACGTGGGGATGCGACAGCCGGGCAGCGGCCTTTGCTTCCCTGCCCAGCCTGCCCAGGAAGTTTTCGTCAGCAGCAAGGTGGGGGTGCAGCACTTTCAATGCCACTTCGCGGTCCAGCCTCTGGTCCACGGCCAGATAGACCGTGGACATGCCGCCGCGGGCAAGCCTGGAGGTGACTGCGTAGCGGTTGTCTACCAGCGTCCCTACAACGGGGTCCGACACGTCTTCCTGCACCTTATGATCCTAATCCCGCAGCAAAACGCGTCCGCAACGAAAGCGGGTCCGAACCGGTAACGGTTCGGACCCGCATTACTGCAATCGTCAGTGGCTTACCTGAAGTTCTTCTGGTGGGCCTTGATCGCGGCAACATACGCCTTGGTGTCGTCGTACATGCCGTACTTGCTCACCGAGTACTGGCCCTGGTAGTAACCCGCGATCGCGCTGTCCTGGTCCTTGCTGGTGGCCAGCAGTTGCCGAATGATGGCCACGCCGGCTGCTGCATTGTCGTACGGGTCCAGCAGGTTCAGCTTCCGTCCCACCAGGTCCGACGCCCACTGTCCGGAGCTGGGAATGACCTGCATGGTGCCGATTGCGTTCGCCGGCGACACCGCGCGCTGGTTGAAACCGGACTCCTGGAAGGCAAAGGCAAGGGCCAGGGAAGTGTCGACACCCATGCGCCGTGCGGTGTCGGCAACGATGTTCTTCATTTCCTCCCGCGAGGGCACGGGTGAAGCATTCAGCAGGGCCTTGTTCTCATTGGCCGAGCTGACAACAGCTGCCGGGTAGCTGAATCCGAGGAACGAGCTGGGCACCAGGGGAGCCGCGGCCGGCTGCGGCGCCGCGGGCTGCTGGGCCGGCTGCCCGGAACCGCCGGGGATGACCAGTTTGCTGCCCGGGTAAATGATGCTGGTCATGCCCAGCTTGTTGGCAGACAGCAGGTCCGGCAGCTTTACGCCGTGGCGGGATGCGATGGCCGAGAGTGTGTCACCGGCTTTGATGGTGTAGGACCCCGTTGCGGGTGCCGATGTGTTGGCCAGGGCGGGTGCAGGTGCTGGTGCCGCCGGCGCGGGAGCTGCCGGCGCCGAGCCGCCGCCCACCTTGATCTTCTGTCCCGGATAGATGATGGAACGCATGGACAGGTTGTTCCAGGTGAAGACATCCGACAGCGACACGTTGTGCCTGGCAGCGATGGCGCCCAGGGTGTCGCCGGATTTCACTGTGTAGGTTGCCCCGGCGCCGGGTGCCGGAGCTGCAGGGGCAGCGGCGGCTGCAGGCGCGGGTGCGGCGGGAGCGGGTGAGCCGGACAGCTTGAGCTTCTGGCCGGGGTAAATGATGGTGTTGGCCTGCAGGTTGTTCAGCTTGAGGATCTCACCCGTGTCCAGGCCGAAACGGCCGGCGATACCGCTGACTGTGTCGCCGCGGACAATCGTGTACTCGGCTGGGGCTGCCGGCCGGGCCGGCTGGAAAGCTGCCGGAATGGTGGTGGAGACAACAGAAGCGGGGATCACGGTGCCCGCGGCCTTCGCCTCGGCCTGGGCCTTCATTGCCGCTGCCAGGCTGCTGGGAATGCTCCGCGCGGGCTGCTGCGCTGCAGCCGGCTGGGCCAGGGCAAGGGATGACAGGACGACCGCTGGCAGTGCCGCGGTGGTGGCGGCAATCATCGGCAGACTCGGCTTGGGGGGCTGCTTGGGCGAGCGGGACATCGTCATCGGAAAGAATCCTCTTCTCAACTGCGGGTGCGGACGCGGACGGGGATGCCGCTGTCAATCTTGATACTACTGTGACTTAAGTTATTCCTGTTACAACTGTGATGAGTGTGAATCTCTCATGAATTTGCGATTAGCACAAGAAATTCCTGATTCTGTGCAATGCCTTCATTTCGGGAGTGTCCGCAGGCCAGGAGCGGAATGAATTGCCTCGACTAGGCGCCGGGCCGGGCTGCATGGCAACCTTGATCCGTGAGTAATGTAGAAAACCTGGTGGGCGAGTGGTTGCCACTGCCCGACGTCGCCCGTTTATTGGATGTTTCCATCACTAAGGTCCATAGCCTCATTGATGAGCGTGCCCTGGTGGCACTACGGGTGGGGGAACGGAAGATCCGGTCTGTTCCCGCCGAATTCATCCAGGATGGCCAGGTAGTGGACAGCCTTAAGGGCACCATTGTGGTGCTGGCCGACGCCGGCTACTCGGATGAGGACCTTATTGTCTGGCTGTTTACGGCCGACGAGTCATTGCGGGGCCGCCCCATTGACGCGCTGCGGGAAGGCCGCAAGACCGAAATCAGGCGCAGGGCCCAGACCCTGGCCTGGTAAACCGCAGCTTCAGGAGGCTCGGCTGACAGCAGCTTCAGCCAGCTTCCGAAGCGCAATTTTGGGCAACTCCTCCAACGGAAGCCCATCAAGTGCCTCGAATGCTGCAGCGCCGAACTCACTAATAAGGACTTCGGTGGCCTGCAACGCTCTGGAATCCTCGATGATGCGCCGGATTTCCAGGATGTCAGCGTCCGACAGGTCGGGGCTGCCCAGGCTCGCATCAATGAATGCGGACTCTTCCGGGGTCGCCTGATCCAGTGCGAGGGCCACCAGGACAGTACGTTTTCCTTCGCGCAAATCATCGCCGGCCGGCTTGCCGGTGGTGAGCGGATCCCCAAACACGCCAAGGACGTCATCGCGGAGTTGGAAGGCCTCGCCGAGCGGAAGTGCGAAAGCCGAATAGCCGCGGAGCAGTTCATTCGACGCTCCGGCCAGGGCTCCGCCCAGGGCCAGTGGGTGCTCGGTGGAGTATTTGGCGCTCTTGAACCGGATGATGGACTGCGCCCTGCCGACCGCTCCCGCCCGGTCCCGGACAGGTCCCGCCACTTCCTCCAGGATGTCCAGGTACTGGCCGGCCATGACCTCTGCTCGCATCAGGTTGAAAATCAGCCTCGCCCTGCTTCCGGAGGCGGCCCGTTCACCGATGTCGGTAAACGCCTCCTCGCTGAAGGACAGGCAAAGATCGCCCGCAAGGATGGCGGCCGCCTGGCCGAACCGTTCGCTGTCCAGTGCCCAGCCCTGGGACGTGTGCAACTCGCTGAAGCGCCGGTGGACGCTGGGACCGCCGCGGCGGGTGTCCGAGCGGTCGATGATGTCGTCATGGATCAGTGCGGCGGCCTGGAACAGCTCAAGCGCAGCGCCGGCTGTGACAACCTGGCTGGCCCCGGCCTCGCCCCCTGCGCCGCGCCAGCCCCAGTAGCACATCAGGGCGCGGAGGCGCTTGCCGCCGGTGACGAGGTTGGAGATGGAACCCATGATTGGTTCGATGTCCGGGGAGATGCCGGACATTACTGACTGCCGCGCGGTCAGGAATCCCGTGAGCTCGCCTGCCACGCCTGCCACGAAGTCGGCTTGTTCATTCCGTAGCTGCTCCGCTGCCGTCACTTGGCTGACTCAGCTGCCACGTTGGCGCCGATGGTGAACGTGGAAACGCCCGCGGCTTCGACCACCGAGAGGTTGACGGTCTCGTTGTCACCGCGGACGAAATCCTTGGAAGCCACCCCGCCCACCTTGTCGCCGGGAACGGCCTTGAAACCCTGGCCTTCCAAGGCCTTCGTATAGAAGTCAAGGACCGAAGCGGTAGGGGCCGTGACCGTCCCGACCAGGGCAGCGGTGGAGGGTGTGGAGGCCTTGTCGAAGCTGCTGGACACGACTGTTGCCCCGGTCATCAAGGGGAGGAGTTGCTGCGGAAAGCCGGCCACCACCGCGCCGACAGTCGCGGAAGTATTGGGCGACGCCGACGGGCTGGGGGAAGCCGTGAGGGTGGACTGGGTGGCAGCAGGGGGTGCGGACTGGGAAGGCTCTGCCTGTCCGGAGGGGGTCTGGCTGCAGGCGGCCAGGGCCAGCACCGCCGCAGCGGCAAGCGCGGCCAAGCCTGCTGGCTTGAAGTTTCCAATAGCCGTCACAGAGACTTTCCTCCTGGTGTTGTTGGCAAAATCAGCCTCCAGTTTAGCCAGCCTCCGCTGCGCTCCCGACAAACAGCAGAGTCCCATAAGCCGATAGGATTGCAGCCGTGGGGCCCGCAGGTACGAACCGACCATCGGCCGCGCGCCCCCAGGGGCGCCGGCGCACATGCATCATGCACGTGGACATGGATGCTTTCTTTGTTTCCGTGGAGCTCCGGACGCGCCCCGAACTTCGCGGCAAGCCCGTGATCGTGGGCTTCCCGGGAGAGCGGTCAGTTGTCCTCTCCGGCTCGTACGAAGCCCGCGCCTTCGGCGTCAAGTCCGCGATGCCCATGGCCGTGGCCATGCGCATGTGTCCGCAGGCGGTGGTCATTGAACCGCGGCACAAGCTCTACTACGAGGTGTCGGGGCAGCTGATGGGGATCTTTGAGTCCATCACCGGGCTCGTGGAGCCCCTCAGTGTGGATGAGGCGTTCCTGGACGTCACCGGCGCGCTCCGCCGGCTGGGGCCGCCGAGGGGAATAGGTGAGCTGATCCGCCGCCGGGTCGCAGCCGAACTGGGCATCACCGCCTCCGTGGGAATCGCCGAGACCAAGTTTGTAGCGAAAATTGCCTCCACCCGGTGCAAGCCGGACGGGCTGCTGCTCATCGGGCCGGATGAAACCGTGCCGTATCTGCACAGCCTTCCCGTAGGTGCCCTGTGGGGTGTAGGGGCGAAAACCGGGGAGGTCCTGGCAAAAATGGGAATCAGGACGGTGGCGGACGTTGCCGCAACCCCGGTCTCCTCCCTTAAGAAGGTCCTGGGGGCCACGGGGGAGCATGTGCACCAGCTTGCCTGGGGCATCGATCCCCGCCCGGTTACCCCGGTGCGGCTGGAAAAGAGCATTGGAGCCGAAGAAACCTTCGCCACGGATACCGACGACGACGCGCTCCTCCGCCGGGAACTCCTGCGGCTCTCGCACCGGACGGCAGGGCGGTTGCGGGGCTCCGGAATGGTGGCCAGGACCGTGGCGCTGAAGTTGCGCTTCGCGGATTTTTCCACCGTAACCCGCAGCAGGACGGTGCAGACTCCGGTGGACAGCGCCCAGCTGATCTACGCAGTGGCACTGCAGCTCCTGGAGTCGCTCGGAACCAGGGCGATGGCCGTAAGGCTCGTGGGCGTCCGGGCAGAGCAGCTCGAGGAGGCGGCGCGTACCTCGCTCCAGCTCAGCATCGACCGCCGGGACGAGAACTGGAGGGCGGCCGAGCAGGCCCTTGACGAGGTGACCCGCAGGTTCGGCAGCAAGTCCGTGCTGCCGGCACGTTTAATGGAGCCGGAAAACCGGGTCGGGGACGGCACGCAACGGCCTGCTTGAGGGATTTGCCGAAGTCATTGCCGTCTTTCAGATCAGGCGTCAACAATCTATCCTTAGAGATACATAGTTTTCGAGTGAATGGACTTACTGCCGGACCCTCTTGGACATGCTCCCGCTCCCGCGACCGCATGCTGAATTCCCGTTTTGCCACGACTGGGAAAACGGGAACTTTCCAGCAATGGCAGGCGTTCCAACGGAGTAGAAGTAGTGGCTGGGATCAGCCCGGACGTTGGCCTACAAAAGGAGGTCGTGATGCCGCTGTCGGAGCACGAACAGAAGCTGCTTGAGCAGCTTGAGAAGCAGCTTCACGAGGACGACCCGAAGTTCGCGAACTCATTGGGTTCGGACCCCGGGCGTTCATGGTCCACGAGGCATGTTGTTATTGGGGTCCTCTGCGCACTGGCCGGCGTGTTCCTGTTGCTGCTCGGTGTCACACTCCAGAACATCTTCGTCGGGGTCCTGGGCTTCGTCGTCATGGGCGGTGGGGTGTACTTCGCCACCATGCGAAGTTCCCGTGGAGGTGCAGCCGCCAAGGGTGGCGGGGCAAAGCCAGGCAAGCAACGGAGTTCATTCATGAGCAGCCTGGAAGAACGCTGGGACGAGCGCCGCAGGGGGGAGCCCTAAACCCCTTGGAGACCCGGATGCCGAATCCCTCCAATTTGCTCCCCTGACCACAGGGGATCGCCCGTGAAGACCCGCTACGGCGGGTCTTTTCGCGTTTAAGAAACGCGGTCCAGGGCATTCCGCCTGTCAGTGCCCGCTTGAGGGAATTCACCGGGACCCGCCAAGACAAAAGCCCTCCACTTTCCACCACCGCCCAAAATTCCCGCTATTTCGGGCCTTCCTTCCCACAATTAGAGCGCCGCAGCCCCCGTTTCGCGTTGACTGTGGTGGAAAGTGGAGTAATGTGGAGGACATAAGAGGGTGGTTGCAACATAGGGGATGTGCAGTTCCTGACAGCGGACAGGCGGTGGGCCAGTGTTTCTGGGCACTCACTCGCCACGTCTGGATGAAAAGGGGCGGATCATTCTCCCGGCCAAGTTCCGCGAGGAGCTTGCCAGCGGCTTGGTGCTCACAAGGGGCCAGGAACGTTGCATCTACGTCTTCAGTGAGAAGGAATTTGCACGGGTCCATGAGCAAATGCGGGAGGCGCCAATCTCCTCCAAGCAGGCACGTGACTACATCCGCGTATTTCTCTCTGGAGCCTCTGACGAGGTACCTGACAAGCAGGGGCGCGTGACCATTCCACCGGCGCTCCGGGAGTACGCAGGACTCGGAAGGGAACTTGCCGTCATCGGCGCCGGTACCCGCGCCGAGATCTGGGACGCCCAGGCTTGGAATGAATACCTCGCGGAGAAGGAGACAGCCTTTTCCGAAACTGACGATCCCATTCCGGGCATTCTCTGAATCCGGAGCGGGGCAGCAGGCGGCTTCTTGGATGAGATCTCCAGCCGGCCCATCGGCTGCCAACCTGGCTCACCTTCCCCGGAGCCAGGCGGGCGGAACGGTAGGTGCGGATGGGGATCTGGTCCCAGAAGCATCAGGTGACAACGACGGCGGGAAAGGACCAGGCATGACCGATCAACCCAAGCCCACGTCCGAACGCCATGTGCCGGTCCTCCGCGACCGGTGCATCAATTTGTTGGCACCGGGCTTCGAAGCGGCGAGGCTCCGCGGGGAAACCCCCATCGCCGTGGACGCAACCCTGGGGATGGGCGGCCACTCCGAGGCCATGCTCCAGAGGTTCCCCGACCTCCACCTCATCGGCATTGACCGTGACGAGGAAGCACTGGCCCTCGCGGGGGAGCGGCTGGCTCCCTTCGCTGCCAGGACCGACCTGGTCCACGCGGTCTACGACGAAATCCAGGACGTGCTGGCAGACCTCGGCGTGGCCGAAGTGCACGGCATCCTGATGGACCTTGGTGTCTCTTCACTGCAGCTGGACGAGCGGGAGCGCGGCTTCGCCTACTCGTTCGATGCCCCGCTGGACATGCGGATGGACACCAGCCGCGGCCAAACGGCAGCGGATGTGGTCAATACCTACAGCGAAGCAGACTTGGTCCGGATCATCCGCAAATGGGGCGAGGAAAAGTTCGCCGGCCGGATCGCCAACCGGATCGTTGCAGCACGTGCGGTGAAGGAGTTCACCACCACCGGCGAACTCGTCGAGCAGATCCGTTCCGTGGTGCCTGCCTCCGCCGCGAAGTCCGGCGGACACCCTGCCAAGCGGACCTTCCAGGCCCTGCGGATCGAGGTCAACGAGGAACTTGATGTTTTGGAACGGGCTGTGCCCGCCGCCGTCGACTCCCTGGCTCTCGGCGGCCGCATCGTGATCATGTCCTACCACTCCCTCGAGGACAAGATCGTCAAAGGCGTCCTCCAGGCCCGCTCGAAGTCTTCTGCTCCCCTCGGCTTCCCCGTGGAGCTGGAAGAGCACAAGCCTGAACTCAAGACCCTGACCAAAGGCACTGAGGTGCCCACCGCCGTCGAAATTGCTGAAAACCCGCGCGCTGCCTCCGCCAGGCTTCGCGCGGCAGAACGAATCAGAGCCAGGAGAGCTGCATGAGCACCGCCGCCGTCAAGAACTTTCCCATCGTTTCCGGCAGTTCGGCGGCCGATGCCAGGCCTGCGGGTGAACCGGGCGTAGGCCGGAAGGGGCGTACGCCGCTTTCCGTCGTCCGCACCGCGCCCCGGAAGCGCCGGGCCCCCTTTGTCGTGCTCTGCTTTGCCATGCTCGCCGTCGCCCTGGTTGCGGTACTGGTCCTGAACATCTCGGTTTCCACCGCGCAGTACCAGTTGGTGGAGTTGCGCGCCAAGCAGAGCTCATTGACCAAGACCAACCAGGACCTGACCCAGCAGGTACAGAACTTCGAGGCCCCGCAGAACCTGGCGGCCAAAGCCACTGAGCTTGGCATGGTGGCGTCCACGGTGAAAGGCCAGATCGATCTGTCCACCCTGTCAGTCACAGGAAAAGCCACCCCGGCAGTGAAGGGTGCAGCGGGTGGAGCGGTCATCCCGGCACCGGCCGTAGCCGGGCAGCTCATTGTCCCGCCGGCTCCCAAGGGTGCAGCAGCGGATAAGGCCACGACGGCGGACGCCGGGAAGGCTTCTCCCGCTCCCGCCGCCGGCCCGGCCCCCGCCGCGAACCCGGCACAGGCCACTGTTCCCCAGCGCCCCGCTGCTGCCCAGGCGGCTGCAGCGGCTCCGGCACCCGCGCTTCACGGCGGCTCCGTTCCGGCGCCCCAGCAGAAGGTCCCCGGGCAGTAGGCCAAAAGGCAGGACAGGCAGCAGCGTCGAGCAGCAAGGAATATCACGGTGGCGGAGAAGACCGGCAAGGCAGGACAAAGCAAGGCACCCAACGCCACGAAACGCTTACGCCTGGGACTGGGCGTCATGCTCACGCTCCTGCTGGTGGTGGGCGGGAAGCTCTTCCTGGTCCAGGGGCTCGACGTCGGGGGCATGGCCGAAGCGGCGTTGAACAGCCGGATGACCTCCGCCATCCTGCCGGCAGAGCGCGGCAGCATCCTTGATTCCCGCGGCACCGTACTGGCCAACAGCGTGATCCGCTACAACATCGTGGTGGACCAGCGGGTCAACACCAAGACGGAGTCCTACAAGCGGCTGGACCAGGCCGACGGCCACGAAAAACTGGTGGACGTCAGCCGCGACCAGGCGATTTCCGAGCTTGCCGCCGCCCTCGGCATGGACACCAACGCCGTCCGGGACGCGGTCACCGGCCAGCAGCCGTATCACATCGTGGCCAAGGACGTGAAGCCCGACGTCGAGGACCGCATCTCTAAACTCCAGGTGCCCGGCATCGTTGCCGAGGGCGTCAGCAAGCGCGTCTACCCGAACGGCGCTGTGGCCGGGGGAGTGGTGGGTTTCCTCCAGGACGGCACTACCGGGCTGGCCGGGATCGAGCAGACCCAGGACGACCAACTCAAGGGCAAGGACGGCAAGCGCCTGTTCGAGATCGGCGCCGATGGATTGCGCATCCCGGTGGGCCTGGACGAGCTGACTCCGCCGCAGAACGGCAAGGACGTCAAGCTCACGCTGAACTCCGATCTTCAGTACTTTGCGCAGCAGGCCGTTCAAAGCCAGGCGGACAAGCTCAGCGCCGAGTGGGGCGTCATCATCGTGATGGATGCCAAAACTGGAAACCTCCTGGCCCTGGCCGACACGAACTCCCCGGACCCCAACAACCCGGGACTGGTGGCAGCCAAGGACCGCGGCGTCCGCTCCGTGACCGCAGCCTATGAGCCCGGTTCCGTGGAGAAGATGATGACGGCAGCAGCTGTGATCGACGAGGGACTTGCGAAACCGCTCGACACCTTCACCATCCCGCCCACCTACACGGTTGACGGCCAGACGTTCAGCGACGCTTTCACCCACGGAACCGAGGAACGGACGCTGGCGGGCATCATCGGGTACTCCATGAACACCGGAACCGTCATGGCCGGCCAGCGGCTTAGCAAGGAACAGCGCTATGACTGGCTGAAGAAGTTCGGCATCGGCGAGGCGCCGGATATCGGCCTGCCGGCCACCGCCGCCGGCATCCTCACGCCACCGGACCAGTGGGATGGACGCCAGCAGTACACCGTATTGTTCGGGCAGGGAGTTTCCCAGTCCACGCTCCAGACGGTCCGTGCCTACCAGAGCATCGCCAACAACGGCGTCATGCTGCAGCCACGGCTGATCGATTCCTACATCTCGCCTGACGGCACGGAGGAGAAGGTGCCGGCCCAGCCGTCACGGCAGGTTGTCTCCGACAGCACGGCCCAGCAGGTCCAGGACATCCTGGAAAGCGCCGTCACCGAGGGCGAAATCAAGGACGCCGGAATCGACGGCTACCGGGTGGGAGCCAAGACCGGCACGTCGGAGTCACCGTGCGACGACGGCAAGTCGGGCTACTGCGGCTACACGGCCTCCATCGTGGGAATGGCGCCGATGGATGATCCGCGGTTTATTGTGGAGGTGGTGCTCCAGCGGCCGAAGGGCAGCATCTACGGCATCACCAACGGGCCGGTGTTCCGGTCCGTCATGAGCCAGGCGCTGCGGACCTACAACGTCCAGCCTTCAACCGGTACGCCGGCCAGGATGCCCCAGTACGCCAAATAGCGGCCGCGCGGGGCCGGAAGTACCAGCAGCATCCAGCGCATCAAAGTGCCCGGGGCGAACCATGCCGGGCACGCACTAGCACCATCGGAGATCCCCTTGTCAGAGTTCACCACGCCCGGCAGCGACGCTGCACGAGACGAAGCCCGGGATGAAAGTCCAGGCCGCTTCCGGCCCGCAGCCGTAGCTGCCGTCCCGCTGGCCGCCGTCGGGAAGTCCCTTGGCGTAACTGTGCCCGAACCCGCCGCTGACGTGGAGATCACGGGGATATCGCTGAACTCGCGCACCGTTGAGCCCGGCGACCTGTACGTGGCGCTGCCCGGAGCCAGCAGGCACGGCGCCGACTTCGCCTCCGACGCCATCGGTGCTGGGGCAGTGGCCGTGCTGACAGACGACGCCGGTGCGCGGCTGCTCGCCCTGTCCGCGGACACGCCCGTCCCGGTGCTCGTCGTCGGGAATCCCCGCAACGAGGTGGGACCGCTCTCCGCGATGATCTACCGCAGCCAGCCCGCTGACGGCCGGCCACTGCGGCTGTTCGGTGTGACAGGAACCAACGGGAAGACCACCACCACCTACTTCATCACCTCCCTGCTGCGTGCGCTCCGGCAGAAGACCGGCCTGATCGGAACCATCGAAATCCTGGCCGGCGGGGAACCGATCCCCAGCCTCCTGACCACGCCCGAATCGCCTGAGGTCCACGGGCTGCTGGCGCTCATGCGCGAACGCGGGCTCGACGCTGCCGCCATGGAAGTGTCCTCCCACGCCATCTCCTACCAGCGCGTGGACGGCCTGCTCTTTGACGTCGCGGGTTTCACCAACCTCACCCAGGACCACTTGGACCTGCACAACACCATGGAGGAGTACTTTGCCACCAAGGCGGAACTCTTCACGCCCGGGCGCACCCGCCGGGCGGTAGTGACGGTCGACGACGAGTGGGGACGCCGGCTGGCCGGCAGCACCCAGGTGCCGGTCACCACGCTCAGCACGGGCGGCAGCACCCAGGCGGATTGGACAGTTGCAGCAACGGCGCCGCGGGGGCTTGGTACCGACTTCACGCTTGCGGGTCCCTCAGGCGCCACCCTGCAGATCCACACCGGACTGCCCGGCAGCTTCAACGTTGCCAACGCGGCCCTGGCTGCGCTGATGGTCCTTGCGTCCGGTGTGGACCTGGCCGATCTGCAGGCCGCCCTGGACGCCGCCGACCCCTTCACCGTGGCCGTGCCCGGACGGATGCAGCTGATCGCCGAGCAGCCCGCCGCCGTGGTGGACTTCGCCCACAACACCGACGCCCTGGCCCGGGCCCTGGAAGCCGTCCGCGCGCCCCAACCGGACTCCCGGCTGATCGTGGTGTTCGGTGCCACCGGACAACGTGACCAGGGCAAGCGACCCGCGATGGGTGCCATTGCGGCCCGGCTTGCCGACACCGTAATCATCACCGACGACGACCCCCACGACGAGGACGCGGCTGCGATCCGCGCCGACGTGATGGCCGGGGCACGTGAAGCCCTGGCCAGCGGGTCATCGGGGGCAGAGCTGTTGGAGGTCTTCCCCCGCGACGAAGCCATCCGCCACGCCGTGTCCCTTGCCCGCCCACAGGACACCATCCTGGTGGCGGGCCGCGGGCACGAAGTCTGGCAGGAAGTGAAGGGCGTCAACCTTGCCCTGGACGACAGGGTGGAACTGCGCAGCGCCTTGACAGCCAGGGGATTCAACGTTCTCCATGACGACCGGATAGAGTCCTAGACCGAGATGATTGCATTTACTGCGGCGGAAATCGCCGAAATCACCAGCGGGCGCCTGGACGCCGATCCCGGACTAACGCCCCTCTCGGTGGTGACGGATTCACGCGAAGCCACACCGGGTTCGCTTTACGTCGCGAAGCCGGGCGAATATGCCGACGGCCATGACTTCATCGACGCCGCCTTTGGCGCGGGCGCCGTACTGGCACTCGTCGAGCGCCCGGTGTCCGCACCGGACGGCAAGGCGTACCCTTCGATCGTGGTGGACGACGCCGTCCTGGCCATGGGCGCACTTGCCGCCGAAGCCGTCCGCCGGATCCGTGCCGCACGTGCGGCAGCAGGAGAGCAGCTGACGGTGATTGGAATCACCGGTTCCGCGGGCAAGACCACCACCAAGGACCTCCTGGCCGGAATCCTGGCCACGCAAGGCAACACGGTGGCACCGCAAGGCTCCTACAACGGCGAGGTGGGCGTCCCGCTCACGGTTTTCCGGGCCGGCACAGACACCCGCTACCTCGTTATCGAGATGGGGGCCACCGGGATCGGCCACATCCGCTACCTCGCAGAGATGGTCAAGCCGGACATCGGGGTGGTCCTGGCTGTAGGTACCGCGCACGCCGGCGAGTTCGGGGGAGTGGAGAACATTGCGCTGGCCAAGGGCGAGATGGTCGAAGGCCTGACCGCCGCGGGCACCGCGATCATCAACCTCGACGACGAGCGCGTGGCAGCCATGCGCAGCCGTACCTCCGCTGCCGTCCTCGGCTTTTCCGCAGACGGACGCGCGGATGCACAGGTCCAGGCGCTCAACGTGGATACCAACGCCGGGGGCGGCCCCGAATTCGACCTCCAGCTGCCGGATGGCGCTGCTCCCCGGCACGTAAGCAGCCGGCTCATCGGCGCGCACCACGTGGGAAACCTGCTCGCAGCCGCTGCAGCCGCATGGGGTGCCGGAGTGCCGGGAGACCACATCGCGGATTCGCTGAGCAACCAGGCCGCCGCCAGCCGTTGGCGCATGGAACGCACCGAGCGGCAGGACGGCGTGACCGTCATCAACGATGCATACAACGCCAACCCCGAGTCCATGCGGGCGGCCCTTCGAACCCTTGCCGACCTTGGCCGCGGCCGCCGCACCTGGGCCGTCCTGGGGGCCATGCTGGAACTGGGCGACGACTCCATCCGCGAGCACACCGCCGTCGGAACCCAAGTGGTGCGCCTCAACATCTCCAGACTGCTGGTGGTGGGCCGCGAGGCCCGGGCACTCTACGTTTCAGCCGTGCAGGAAGGGTCGTGGGGGGACGAATGCCTCTTCGCCGAAACGGTGGATGAGGCCTACGAAGTCCTGGACGCCGAACTCCAGCCCGGCGACCTGGTGTTGTTCAAGTCCTCCAACAGCGTGGGACTTCGTCATTTGGGCGATCGGATAGCATTACCCCCAACCTCCACCCCTGCCGACGAAAGGAGCACTCTGCTGTGATTGCTCTGTTGATCGGCGCAGGCCTGGCCCTGCTGTGCTCCCTGGTGGGCACCCCGCTTTTCATCCGCCTCCTGGTGCACCGCGGCTATGGCCAGTTCATCCGTGACGACGGCCCCACATCGCACCACACCAAGCGCGGCACCCCCACCATGGGCGGAACCGTGGTGGTGGCCTCCGTACTGCTGAGCTACGGTCTCACCCACCTCATCATGCTGATGATGAACCCAGACTCACCGGGACCATCAGCGTCGGCCCTGATCCTGCTGTTCCTCATGGTGGGCATGGGCCTGGTGGGCTTCCTGGACGACTTCATCAAGATCTCCCGGCAGCGCAGCCTTGGCCTCAATGCCAAGGCCAAGCTCATCCTCCAGGCCGCCGTAGGCATCATCTTCGCCATCCTTGCGCTGAACTTCCCCAATAGCGCCGGACTGACGCCCGCGTCCACGAAGATCTCCCTGGTCCGGGACCTGCCCTGGCTCGACCTCGCCTTCGGCGGCACCGTCCTTGGCGCCATCCTCTTCGTCATTTGGTCGAACCTGATCGTCACCGCGGCCACGAACGGCGTGAACCTTACTGACGGCCTCGACGGCCTGGCGGCCGGCGCATCAATCATGGTTTTCGGCGCTTACACGCTCATGGGCATATGGCAGAGCAACCAGGCCTGCGGTTCCCCCAGGGAGGCCGGCAGCGGCTGCTACTTGGTCAGGGACCCCCTGGACCTGGCGCTCCTGGCCGCCATCCTCAGCGCCGCGCTGGTGGGGTTCCTCTGGTGGAACACATCGCCGGCAAAGATCTTCATGGGCGACACAGGTTCGCTGGCCATCGGCGGCGCGGTGGCGGGCTTCGCCATCCTGTCCCGCACCGAACTCCTGCTGGGCATCGTGGGCGGTCTCTTCGTGCTGATCACCCTGTCCGTCATCATCCAGGTGGGCTACTTCAAGGCAACAGGCGGCAAGCGCGTGTTCAAGATGGCGCCGCTGCAGCACCACTTCGAACTGAAGGGGTGGGCCGAAGTGACCGTCGTGGTCCGGTTCTGGATCCTGGGCGGACTCTTCGTTGCCGTCGGATTGGGCATTTTCTACGCTGAATGGGTTGTACTGCTGTGACCGTTTCCCCACGCCTGGCAAACCTCGTCTCCTGGGACTCCGACTGGGCCGGCCTGCGTGTTGTCGTCACGGGCATCGGGGTGTCGGGTTTCGCCGCTGCGGACACCCTCATCGAACTCGGTGCACGCGTCGTGGTAGTCGACGCCGCCACCAGCGAGACGGCCCACGCCCACGCGGACACTTTGAAGATTGTGGGTGCCGCCGACGTGCTGCTCGGTCCCGACGCGGTCACGCACATTCCCCGCATCGACGGCGAGCTTCCGGAACTGATCGTGACCTCGCCCGGATGGCGCCCGGACCAGGCGCTGCTCGCAGCAGCGGCACGGGCACACATTCCGGTGTGGGGCGACGTCGAACTTGCCTGGCGGGTGCGGGTAAGGGAAGGCCGGAAGACGGCGGACTGGCTGGCAATCACCGGAACCAACGGCAAGACCACCACGGTGGGACTTACCGAATCCATGCTGCGGGCCGCCGGCCTCAAAGCCATCGCCGTCGGCAATGTGGGCACCCCCATCCTGGATGCCCTCCGCGATCCCGTCGAGTACGACGTCTTCGCCGTCGAACTCTCGAGCTTCCAGCTCCACTGGGCCGAATCCGTGTCGCCCGTGGCGAGCGTCTGCCTGAACGTGGCCGAAGACCACGTCGACTGGCACGGTTCCTATGATTCATACCTCGCTGACAAAGCCAAGGTGTACGAGCGGACCCAGAAGGCCTGCATCTACAACGCCGAGCAGATCGAAACCGAGCGCATGGTGGAAAACGCCGACGTCGTGGAGGGCTGCCGTGCCGTGGGCTTCACCACTGTCACGCCGGCCATCAGCATGCTTGGCGTGGTGGAAGGGCTGCTGGTGGACCGCGCCTTCATCGAGGAGCGCAGGAACAGCGCGGCTGAACTGGCCTCGATGGCAGACCTTGGACCGCTGGCCCCGCGCCACATGGTGGCCAACGCCCTTGCCGCAGCCGGCCTGGTCCGCGCGTACGGCGTGGACGCCAAGGCAGTCCGCCAGGGCATCCTCGATTACGTTCCGGGCGACCACCGCATCCAGCCGGTCGCCCGCATGAACGGCGTGCTCTGGGTCAATGACTCCAAGGCCACCAACCCCCACGCGGCCTCCGCATCCCTGTCGGCCTTCAGCAACGTTGTCTGGATCGCCGGTGGCCTGTCCAAAGGCGTGAGCTACGACGAGCTGGTCCGGGACCACGCCCCACGGCTCAAGGCAGTGGTACTGATCGGTACGGACACCGCCCACCTCCGGGAAGCCCTCCAGCGACACGCGCCCGATGTCCCGGTGATTGAACCGGAGGCAGGTGAGACTGAAGGGGTGCAGACTGCTTCGGCGCCCGATGGCACGTCCGGCGGTTCCCCCGGCAAGGGAGAACGGGTGATGTCCTGGGCCGTTGCGTCAGCAGCACGGATCGCCGAATCGGGCGATACCGTGCTGATGGCTCCGGCAGCTGCTTCCATGGATCAGTTCTCTTCCTACGCTCACCGTGGTGGTACTTTCATCGACGCTGTCCGCGAGCTGGTGGAAGGGCAGGCCCAGACCGGCGAGGAGTAACGATGGCCAGTACGCCCACCCGGCCCCAGGCCGGCAGGACGCGCCCCGGCTCAACGGCTGCCGCCTCCCGGCAGCCGGCAGCGGCAGGCGCGAAACTGCGCACCGCGTACCGGCGGTTCTGGGCCCTGCTGGAGGGAACCGGCAAGTCCCGGAACGGCTCCACGTACTACCTGATCCTTGGCGCCACGCTCGCGTTGACGGCCATCGGGATCATGATGGTCCTCTCCGCCTCCAGCGTTGAATCCATCGCCGCCGGAAAGTCGCCCTACGGGGACGCGCTGAAGCAGGGTGTCTTCGCTGCCATCGGCATATTTACCATGTTCGTGCTCTCGCGCATCAACGTCACCTGGCTGAAGCGGCTGGCCTGGCCCGCCGTCGGGTTCGCCGTGGCGCTCCTTGCCCTGGTGCAGGTGGTGGGCACGGAGATCAACGGCAACCGGAACTGGGTTGACCTGGGCGGCATCACGTTCCAGCCGTCCGAAGCCGCCAAACTGGCCCTCGCCCTATGGTTGGCCACGGTGCTGGCCAGGAAGGGCAGGCTTCTCAGCCGCTGGCAGCACGTGCTGGTCCCCGCCGTCCCCATGGCGGCCATCATCGTCGTGCTGATCCTGGTGGGCAACGACCTGGGCACGGCCATGATCATCATGATGATCATGGCGGCCGCGCTGTTCTTCGCAGGCGTCCCCCTCTACCTCTTCGGCATTGCAGGCCTTGTCGCCGCTGCCGGCACCGCCGTCATGGCCGTGACCAGTTCCAACCGCATGTGCCGCATCACCTCCTGGTGGACCGGCCAATCCTGCGCCGACGGCATCGACGCCAACTACCAGGCCACCAACGGCATGTACGGCCTTGCCTCAGGGGGCTGGCTGGGGGTTGGCCTTGGACAGAGCCGGCAAAAGTACAGCTGGATCCCCGAAGCCCACAACGACTTCATTTTCGCCATCATCGGCGAGGAACTCGGCCTGGTGGGGACCGTCGTCGTCCTGGTTCTTTTCGCGATCCTCGGCGCTGCGATCTACCGCGTGGTGGTGGCACAGGAGGACATGTTCCACCGGGTCCTGGCGGGCACCATCATGGTGTGGCTGCTGGGCCAGGCCACGGTGAACATGTCTGTAGTCACCGGCCTGATGCCCGTCATCGGCGTGCCGCTGCCGTTTATTTCGTACGGCGGCTCGGCCCTGCTGATGTCGCTGTGTGCCGTGGGGGTGGTCCTCTCGCTGGCCCGGGAACAGATGGCCCCGGCCATTCGGCCCAAGCGGATGCTGAAGTTCCGGATCCGGCCAGCGCGGGACAAGAGCCAACCAAAGAATTCCAGAAAGCGTGCCTAACCCCAGATGACTTCGACAAAACCCTCCATCGTCCTGGCGGGCGGCGGAACAGCCGGCCATATCAGCCCGCTGCTCGCCATCGCCGCCGCCATCCGCAGCGATGCTCCCGATGCCGCCATCCTGGCCGTGGGGACGCCCGCGGGCATGGAAACCCGGCTGGTTCCCGCCGCAGGCGTGGACCTCGCCACAATTGACCGCGTACCTTTTCCGCGGAAGCCGTCCGCGGACCTGCTCCGGCTGCCCGGCAGGCTGGCCGGCGCCGTACGCCAGGCCGGAGCCATCCTCGACCGGGCGCAGGCCGACGTACTGGTGGGCGTGGGCGGATATGTCTGCACCCCGATGTACCTGGCGGCGCGGAAGCGCGGCACACCCATCGTGATCCACGAGGCGAACGCGCGCCCCGGACTGGCCAACAGGGTGGGAGCCTTCCTGGGCGGACGGGTGGCAGTGGCCTTTGAGGGCACACCGCTCCGCAACGCCGCGCATGTTGGCATGCCTATGCGCAGGGAGATTTCCAGCCTTGACCGGAAGACCGCCCGTACTGCCGCGCGGGAGGCGCTGGGGCTTGATCCCCAACAGCCCACCTTGATCGTCACCGGCGGTTCGTCAGGCGCGCAAAGCATCAACCGGACCATCGCAGCGGCGGTCGGCCCGCTTGCCGAAGCGGGCGTCCAGACCCTGCACATCACCGGCCGGGGCAAAACTGTCCTGGACCAGGCCGGCCGGCCCCTCACGGCCAAGGGGTACCGGCAGATGGAGTACATCGACGGAATGGAACTTGCCTATGCTGCCGCCGACCTGCTGCTGGCAAGGTCCGGGGCGGCCACGGTGTCCGAGGTCGCAGCGGTAGGGGTCCCGGCAGTCCTGGTGCCCCTGCCCATCGGCAACGGGGAACAGGCGCTGAACGCAAAGGGCCTGGTGGCCGCCGGCGGCGCGCTGCTGGTGCCAGACCGCGACTTCACGGCTGCATGGGTCAAGCGCGAGCTGATCCCGCTGATCACTGATAAAGCACGGCTCGCCGCCATGGAAGCCAAGTCCTACCGGCTCGGCATCCGAAACGCCGACCAGCGAATGGCTGGTCTTGTCCTGGAAGCGGTATCAGCATGAGCCCCCACAACCTGCCCGGCCTGGACTCCCTTGGAAAGGTGCACTTCATTGGCATCGGGGGAGTAGGCATGTCCGCCGTGGCCCGCATCATGGTGGCCCGCGGTGTCCCCGTCAGCGGCTCCGATGCCAAGGATCTGCCGGTCATGGCAGACCTCGCTGCGGCCGGGGCACGCATCGCGGTAGGTTACGCAGCCGGAAACCTGGGCGACGCGCAGACCGTCGTGGCCGGATCGGCAATCCGGGAAGACAATCCTGAACTGGCGGCGGCACGGGTCGCAGGGCTGCCGGTGCTGCACCGTTCGCAGGCCTTGGCGGCCACCATGGGCGATGACGTCGTGGTGACCGTGGCCGGAACGCACGGCAAGTCCACCACGACGTCGATGATCACCGTCCTGCTGCGGGCAGCCGGCCTGGATCCCAGCTTCGCCGTGGGAGCCAATATTCCCGCGCTTGGGGTCAACGCAGCCCACGGGACCTCAGGAATTTTCGTCGCCGAGGCAGACGAATCGGACGGCTCCTTCCTGAACTACCGGCCCCGCATCGCCGTCGTCACCAACGTTGAGCCTGACCACCTCGACTACTACGGCACCGCGGAAGCCGTCTACCAGTCGTTCGACCGGTTCACTGAGCTGCTGCCGTCGGACGGCCTGCTGGTAGCCTGCGCGGACGATCCGGGAGCGCTGGCCCTGGCCGAACGGACCAGGGAGCGGGGCAACACCCGGGTGGTCCTGTACGGCACCGGCGAGACGGCGGACGTCAGGTTGGACGACGGCGGCCCGGGCCAGGTTGCGGTGGCAACAGGCGGTGCACGCTACGGCCTGTCGCTGCAGGTTCCGGGCCGCCACAACGCCCTGAACGCCGCGGCCGCCTTTGCCGTGGCCCTTGAACTCGGCGTGGACCCGGCAGCCGCGGCCGAGGGCCTGGCCCACTTCGCCGGCGCGTCCCGGCGCTTCGAGCTCAAGGGCACGGCGCGTGGGGTGCGGGTCTTTGACGACTATGCCCACCACCCCACCGAAGTCCGTGCGGCCCTGACCGCAGCCCGTTCGGTGGCGGGCGGCAACAAGGTCCATGTCCTTTTCCAGCCACACCTGTTTTCACGCACCCGCGAGTTCGCGGCAGAGTTTGCCGCGGCCCTCAACCTGGCCGACACCGCCCTGGTCCTCGATATCTACCCCGCCAGGGAAGACCCCATTCCCGGGGTCACCAGCCAGCTCATTGCCGACCACCTCACCCAGGGCGGCCGGCTGGTCAGCGCCGATGAGGCGGTGGAGACGCTTGCCGCAGCGGCAGGTGAAGGGGACGTCGTCCTCACCGTCGGCGCAGGAGACGTCACTGCCTACGGGCCCCGAATCGTGGAGGCACTCCATGCCTAGCTCCCGCCGCCCCACCTACGCCCCGCCTAAACGGAACAGCCGCCCCGCGCCCCGGCCGGGGGACAGCGGGCCGGAAGAGGTGCCCGGCGGCGCCGGCGGGGATGTGATCACCGCGTCGCGCAGCATACCGGACCAGGCGACGCAAAAACCCGCGCAGAAGCCGGCGCAGGAGCAGAAACCTGCCGGGGCAACCGTCCTGGCATTTCCGGAGCCAAAGGGCCGGCGGCGGCGGAAGAAAGTCCTGCTCGCCGTCGGAACCGTGATTGCGCTGGTGGCCGCACTGCTGGCCGCCGCAATCTACTCACCTGTCCTGGCCCTGAAGACCGTCTCAGTCTCCGGCACCCGCCTGGTCACCCCGGAGCAGGTGCAGGCGGCGCTGGAGCCCCTCCGCGGCAAGCCCCTGCCGCAGATCAGCGACGATGATGTGCGCGGGCTGCTCGGCTCCCTGATCCAGGTGAAATCCGTCTCCGTCGAGGCGCGCCCGCCATCCACCCTTGCCGTCGCCGTGCACGAGCGGGTACCGGTGGCCCTGGTCAAACAGGGGGAGCAGTACCAGTTGGTGGACGTCGACGGCGTGCGATTGGGCACCACCGACGATCCGGCGTCAGCGTCCCTGCCCGTGATCGACGGCGGCGCCGGGGCGATCGGGCAGGACCTGTTCCGCGCCACCGCGGCAGTCCTGGGTGCGCTGCCTGCCGATGTGCTGGCCAAGCTGTCCAATGCGTCCGCGCAGTCCGTGGATGCCGTCGAACTCAAGCTCGTGGACGGCCAGACCATCGTGTGGGGCAACGCCTCGGAGAAGGAACTCAAGGCCAAGGTCCTGGCCGCGCTCCTCAAGGCTCCGGCAGATCCCAAGAATCCCGTCAAGGTCTACGACGTCAGTGTGCCCCGGCACCCCGTGACGCGCTGAGCGCTTTCTTTCCCGGTATTAATCCGACACGCGGAGCCGGTTATTGAATGTGTGCACCAGAGGAAATACCGTCACAGACAAGAGTTACTTGACATAACTATAACCTTCAACTCGAAGGTTAAGGTTGCAGGCTTCAAGCTCTCCATCAGTTTTCGCAATAAGACACGAACAAGGGACACGTAACGTGGCAGCTCCGCAGAATTACTTGGCCGTCATCAAAGTCGTCGGCATCGGCGGCGGTGGCGTGAACGCAGTCAACCGCATGATCGAGGTCGGCCTCAGGGGTGTTGAATTCATCGCCATCAACACCGACGCCCAGGCCCTGCTGATGAGCGACGCGGACGTGAAGCTCGACGTCGGACGCGAGCTGACCCGCGGCCTGGGCGCCGGCGCCAACCCCGAGGTGGGCAAGCAGGCCGCCGAGGACCACGCGGGCGAAATCGAGGAAGTCCTCCGCGGCGCGGACATGGTCTTCGTTACCGCTGGCGAGGGTGGCGGCACGGGCACCGGCGGCGCCCCTGTCGTTGCCCGCATCGCCCGCTCGCTTGGTGCCCTGACCATCGGTGTGGTGACGCGCCCCTTCACTTTCGAGGGCCGCCGCCGTGCCGGTTCTGCGGAGGCGGGCATCGATGCCCTGCGCGACGAAGTGGACACCCTGATCGTGATCCCCAACGACCGCCTGCTCTCCATCAGCGACCGCAACGTGTCCGTCCTTGACGCGTTCCGCTCCGCTGACCAGGTGCTGCTTTCCGGCGTCCAGGGCATCACGGACCTCATCACCACGCCGGGCCTGATCAACCTCGACTTCGCGGACGTTAAGTCCGTCATGCAGGGCGCTGGCTCAGCCCTCATGGGCATTGGCTCCGCCAGGGGCGAAGACCGCGCCGTCAAGGCTGCTGAACTGGCCATCGCCTCGCCGCTGCTGGAGGCATCCATCGACGGCGCCCACGGCGTGCTGCTGTCCATCCAGGGCGGCTCCGACCTTGGCCTGTTCGAAATCAACGAGGCCGCGCGGCTGGTCCAGGAAGTGGCCCACCCCGAAGCCAACATCATCTTTGGCGCCGTCATCGATGACGCCCTTGGCGATGAAGCGCGCGTGACAGTGATCGCGGCCGGGTTCGACGACGTCAAGGCCACCTCGCCCTCCATGGACCAGTCCCAGCCGCAGGCCGCCCCGCAGCGGCCCGCTGCCCCTGCAGCCGCTCCGGCCTCGGCCCACCCGCAAAACGGAAACCACCAGGGCAACGGAAACCACCAGCAGAACGTCCAGCCGCTCCACGCCGGTATCGGCGCTGCGGGACTCAGCAACTGGGGCCAGCAGCGTCCCTCTGCCGTCCCTGCCGATTCGGGCTTCGACGTCGACCTGCCTTCCGTGGTGGAGCCGGACCTTACCGGCAACCACCCGGATGACCTGGATGTCCCCGACTTCCTGAAGTAGGCGGCGGCTTGTTCCATTGGCGTGCCGACATCCTGCCCGGGGTGTCGGCCGCATTCACTAATGTGGATGCAGGAAACCTGGCCCTGCACGTGGGGGACGATCCCGCCAGGGTCCAGGGGCGCCGAGCACGCCTGGAGCAGTCCATCGGTGTGGGACCGCAGTCGCTGCGCTTCATGAACCAAGTGCACGGCACCACGGTTGTGCTGATGGACGCGGAGTCACCGGCCCCTGAGGCCGACGCCATGGTGTCCCGCGGCCTGCCCCTGGCGGTCATGGTGGCGGACTGCATCCCGGTGCTGCTGGCGGGGGAGTCCGGGAACGGTCCGGTCCTTGCCGCAGTGCATGCAGGCCGCCCCGGCGTCGCGAACGGTATCCTGCACGCCGCGGTGGAGAGCATGGAGTCTCTTGGCGCTACCCGGATCCGCGCTTGGCTGGGGCCGTCAATCTGCGGGTCCTGCTACGAAGTTCCAGCCGCCCTGCGCGATGGCGTGGCAAACATGGTTCCCGCGACCTGGAGCACTACGTCCTGGGGTACACCAGCCCTTGACCTCCCTGCCGGCGCTAGGAGCCAGCTTGAGTCCGTTGGCGTGGACGTGGAATACGCAGGGGACTGCACCCTTGAGACTGAAACGCTCTATTCGTACCGCCGGGACCGGAACACAGGCCGTTTTGCCGGACTGGTCTGGTGCCATGACTGATCTGTCGGCTCCCGGGCAGGGCCAGGGTGAAGACGCGCGTACCGAAGAACTTGCCCAGCGGCTTGCCGCGGTACGCTCCCGGATCGCCACGGCGGCTGAAAGTGCGGGCCGCAGCAACCGGCTGCCCGCCCTGATCGTGGTCACCAAGTTCCACCCTGCGCAGGACATCCGGCGGCTTGCAGCCTTGGGAATCAAGGATGTCGGTGAGAACCGCGACCAGGAAGCCGCCGCCAAGGCGCTGGAACTTGCCGACCTCGCCCTCACTTGGCATTTCGTTGGCCAGCTGCAGACCAAGAAGGCCAAGTCCGTGGCACGCTATGCCTCCGCTGTCCACTCGGTGGACCGGCCGCAGCTCGTGGATGCGTTGGCAAAAGCCGTGCGGAATGAGATGGAGTCCAGCGGCCGCGCCCCGCTGGACTGCTTCATCCAGGTCAACCTCGAAGATCCAGCGGACGACGACGGCACGCACCGCGGCGGGGCAGCACCCGCCGATGTGCCGGTCCTGGCAGAAGGAATCACCCGTTCTGCGGGCCTGAACCTCGCCGGCGTGATGGCGGTTGCTCCGCTGGGGGTCCCGGCGGAGCCGGCGTTCGAAAAGCTTGCCGGGATCTCCGCCCGGCTCGTGGCGGCTTACCCCGCTGCAACCGCCATTTCCGCAGGCATGAGCCAGGATCTCGAAGCAGCCATCAAGTTCGGGGCGACACACCTGCGAATCGGTTCCGATATTCTCGGTTCCCGTCCTGCCGTGGGGTAGCGTCGGAGCTATTGGAAGTGATGGGCGGGGGACTTCAGTGCTGTCAAGTCATTGGGCGGCCCGCTTACGGGACAGGATTAGGAGTCGACCATGGCCGGCGCTCTGCGCAAGACAATGATCTATCTTGGGCTCGCCGATGGCGATGAGCATTACGAGCCCGAGCAACAGACCACACGTAAGGATGAGGACGAACCCATGGAAGTTGACCGCGAGGAACGCCGTGCCCCGGCACCGGTCCGCGAAGTCAGCCGCGAGGCGTCCTACGCCCCTGAAGAGGAATACCGCGCCCCTGTGACCCCTATTAAGCGTGCGGCCTCAAGCCGCGAAGAGAATACCGGTCTGCGCCAGATCACGACCATCCACCCGCGCTCCTACAACGATGCCAAGCTCATCGGTGAAAGCTTCCGGGACGGCATTCCGGTGATCATGAATGTCACGGACATGGGTGAGGCTGACGCCAAGCGCCTGGTGGACTTCTCCGCCGGTCTCGTCTTTGGCCTCCGGGGCAGCATCGAGCGGGTGACCAACAAGGTGTTCCTGCTCTCACCCTCGTATGTCGAAGTGATCGGTGACGACAAGAAGGCCAGCGATACGCAGGCCAGTTTCTTCAACCAGAGCTGAACATCAGGCCTCGTCAGATGCCAGGCAGGGACACCTGTCTGGCATCTGTGCTGAAATAGAGAAGACACCGGCAGTACAACAGCGGCGCCCATCATGGACGTGCCGCACGAATATGGAGATATGAAATAAGTCATGGGAATTGTTTTCGGACTTCTCTATCTCGCCCTGCTGCTGTTCTTTGTTGCCCTCATCATCCGCCTGGTGTTCGACTGGGTGCAGATGTTCGCGAGGGAATGGCGTCCACGTGGCGCGGCCCTGGTGGTGGCCCACGCCGTGTACTCCATCACGGATCCTCCGCTCAAGGGGCTGCGGCGGCTCATTCCGCCGCTCCGGCTCGGCGGTATTTCGCTGGACCTGGGCTTCCTGATCCTGTTCATTGGCGTCAGCATTGCGATGAGCGTCACCAGGAGCCTGGCCTGAGCCGGCAATTAGACCCGCAATGCAGGTTGTTCCGCTTCTGAGCGGCTACTGTAAAGCGAAGAAACCTCCGGTTTGACACTGCAGTGTTGAATTAGAGTAAGCAGACCAAATTTAGGTACCGTAGTTTTGACGGCCGGAAGGCCTACTGACTAACCAGACCAGTGAGGTGACCAGATGGCTTTGACGCCAGAAGACGTTGTCAACAAGCGCTTTCAGCCCACCAAGTTCCGCGAGGGCTATGACCAGGACGAGGTTGACGACTTCCTGGACGAAATCGTCGTCGAACTCCGCCGCCTGAACCAGGAAAACGACGAGCTCCGCAAGAAGCTCGCCGAAGCCGGTTCCAGCGTGCCGGCCAGCTCCGCTGCCGCACCAGTGGTGGAGAAGGTCCCCGCGCCGGTCAAGGCCGACAAGGACGAGGCCCGCGAGAAGGCAGAAGCAGAAGCCAAGGCCGCCGAAGCCAAGAAGAAGGACGTCCAGCCCGCTGCACCGGCTGCCGCCGCACCGGCCGCGCCCGCAGCTGCTGTCTCCACTTCCGCCGAGTCCGCCGCCGGCCTGCTTGCCATGGCACAGCAGATGCACGACCGCCACGTCGCCGACGGACAGGCGCAGAAGGACAAGATCATCGCCGAGGCGCAGATCGAAGCAAGCAGCCTCGTCAACGACGCCCAGGAAAAGTCCCGCAAGATCCTCGGCGCACTCGAGCAGCAGCGCTCGGTCCTGGAACGCAAGGTGGAACAGCTCCGCGGCTTCGAACGCGATTACCGTTCACGCCTGAAGGCCTACATCGAAGGCCAGCTCCGCGACCTGGATGCCCGTGGCTCCGTTGCGACGCCGGAAGTCAGCGAAGCGAACTAAGCCTGGCAGCACGTATTCTGAAAGCCGGTGGCTGGGGATTCCTCGGCCGCCGGCTTTTGGCATTGACGCCCAGTTCCCCCCAAATTTGAAAGCACCATGACTGACGAAATTGCCGCAGGCGCGGCACGCCCTGTCCCTCCCTCGCCCCGCCCCCGCCGGGCAGTCCTGCTGTCCCTGTTTGCCGGCTTCGCGGTTTTCGCCTATGTCCTGGACCAGCTAACCAAACTCTGGGTAACCTCCACCATGGTGGAGGGCGAGCGGATCCCGGTGCTGCCACCACTGCTCCACTGGTATTTCATCCGCAATTCAGGTGCGGCGTTTTCCATTGGCGAGAACGTCACCTGGGTGTTTTCCATCATCATGGCCGGTGTCGCCATCGCCATCCTGTTCCAGGTCCGCCGGCTGGGCTCGGCCTGGTGGTCGCTCGCATTGGGCCTGCTGCTTGGCGGCGCCCTGGGCAACCTCACCGACCGGCTTTTCCGTGAGCCGTCATTTGGCATGGGACACGTGGTGGACTTCATCCAGCTTCCCAACTTCGCCATCTTCAACATCGCCGACTCCGCCGTGGTGTCCGCCGTAGCCATCATCTGCATCCTCACCCTGCGGGGGATTGCCCTCGACGGAACGCGGCTCGGGACCGGACACAAGGACAAGCCCGACCATGAGTGAGCGCATCGTCGTCGCCGAAGAGTTTGGCGGAACACGGGCCGACGCCGGACTGGCCGGCATACTCGGCGTGTCCCGTTCCGTTGCCGCGTCCCTGCTGGCGGAAGGCCACGTGCTGAACAAGGGCAAGGCGTTGGCAAAGTCGGCAAAACTCGTGGCGGGGGAGGTTCTCGACGTCACCGTCCCCGAACGTCGGGACCCGCTGGAAGTCGTGGAGGAAGCTGTGGAAGGCCTGAAAATACTGCTCGACGATGACGATTTCGTCGTCGTCGACAAGCCTGTCGGCGTGGCAGCCCACCCCTCGCCAGGCTGGGTGGGCCCCACCGTCGTGGGCGGGCTTGCCGCTGCCGGTTACCGTATCTCCACCTCTGGCGCTCCCGAGCGTGCCGGCATCGTCCACCGGCTCGACGTCGGGACCTCGGGTGTGATGGTGGTGGCCAAGTCAGAGCGGGCGTACACCGCCCTCAAACGGGCCTTCAAGGAGCGCACCGTGGACAAGGTGTACCACGCAGTGGTGCAGGGCCTGCCCGACCCCCTGACCGGCACCATCGATGCCCCCATCGGCCGCCACCCCGGGCACGACTGGCGCTTCGCCGTCATCGAGGACGGCCGCGCCTCCGTGACCCATTACGAGGTCCTGGAGGCATTCGGCAAGGCGAGCCTGGTGGAAGTCCACCTCGAAACCGGGCGCACGCACCAGATCCGGGTCCACTTTTCCGCGCTCCGCCACCCCTGCGCGGGTGACCTGACATACGGCGCCGACCCCCGGCTGGCTGCGAACCTGGGACTCACCCGGCAGTGGCTGCATGCCCGTGAACTGTCCTTCGAGCACCCGGTGACGGGCGAGCGGGTCACTGTCGCCAGCGACTATCCACAGGACCTGGCCTACGCCCTGGACGTTCTGGAATCCGGCAACGCCTGACACACCGTGCCTGGCCCTGGCAGGGCCGGGGCAGCGCTTAGAATAGTCCGGTGAGTTCCAGCAATGATTCGTTCGTCCATCTGCACACCCACACCGAATATTCCATGCTGGATGGAGCTGCCCGCCTGGGGGAGCTGTTCGACGAAACCGAGCGGCTCGGCATGCCGGCCCTCGCCACAACAGACCACGGGTACCTGTTCGGTGCCTTCGACTTTTGGCAGAAGGCCAATGCCAAGGGCATCAAGCCGATCATCGGCGTCGAAGCCTATGTGACGCCCGGGACCGCCCGGACGGACAAGGAACGCGTGCGCTGGGGCGATGAATCCCAGCGCAAGGACGACGTCTCCGGCGGTGGCTCCTACACCCACATGACGCTCCTGAGCTACAACAACGTGGGTATGCGCAACCTCTTCCGCGCCTCATCCATCGCCTCCCTGGACTCAGTATTCGGCAAGTGGCCGCGGCTGGACCGGGAACTGCTGAACACCTACTCCGAGGGCCTCATCGCCACCACGGGCTGCCCGTCCGGCGAGGTCCAGACCCGGCTCCGGTTGGGCCAGTACCGCGAAGCACTGGAGGCCGCTGCCGAGTTCCGGGACATCTTCGGCGCGGAGAACTACTTCTGCGAGCTGATGGACCACGGGCTGGACATTGAACGGCGGGTCACCGGCGACCTGTTGCGGCTCGCCAAGGACCTGAACCTGCCCCTGGTGGCAACGAACGACCTCCACTACACGCACGAGCACGACGCCAAGGCCCATGAGGCCCTGTTGGCCATTCAGTCGGGCTCCACGCTGCTGGAACCCACTTATGACAACGGCGGGTCCCGCTTCGCCTTCTCCGGCAGCGGCTACTACCTCAAGTCCCCGCGCGAGATGCGCGAGCTGTTCCGCGACCACCCCGATGCCTGCGACAACACCCTGCTGATCGCCGAGCGCTGCGAGGTGTCGTTCAACACCGACGCCAACTTCATGCCGCGGTTCCCCTGCCCGCCCGGCGAGGACGAGACCTCCTGGCTGGTCAAGGAAGTGGACAAGGGCCTGCAGTACCGTTACCCGGGGGGTGTCCCGGACGAGGTCCGCAAGCAGGCGGACTACGAACTCGGCGTCATCACCTCCATGGGCTTCCCGGGCTACTTCCTGGTGGTTGCAGACTTCATCAACTGGGCCAAGAACAACGGCATCCGCGTAGGTCCGGGGCGTGGCTCCGGTGCAGGCTCCATGGTGGCGTACGCGATGCGCATTACGGACCTGGACCCCCTGCGCCACGGCCTGATCTTCGAACGGTTCCTGAACCCGGACCGCGTCTCCATGCCCGACTTCGACGTCGACTTCGATGACCGGCGCCGCTCGGAGGTCATCGACTACGTGACCCGCAAATACGGTGACGAGCGTGTGGCGATGATCGTCACGTACGGCACCATCAAGACCAAGCAGGCCCTCAAGGACTCCTCCCGCGTGCTGGGCTACCCCTTCAGCATGGGCGAGCAGCTCACCAAGGCACTGCCGCCGGCCGTCATGGCCAAGGACATTCCGCTGGCGGACATCCAGAACCCGGAGGCCAAGCGCTACAGCGAAGCGGGGGACTTCCGGCAACTGATTGCCACCGACCCCGAGGCTGCCAAAGTCTTTGAGACGGCGTTGGGCATTGAAGGCCTGAAGCGCCAGTGGGGCGTGCACGCCGCCGGCGTGATCATGTCCTCGGACCCCATCATCGACGTCATCCCCATCATGCGCCGTTTCCAGGACGGCCAGGTGATCACCCAGTTCGACTACCCGACGTCCGAGGGCCTTGGCCTGATCAAGATGGACTTCCTGGGCCTGCGGAACCTGACGATCATTTCCGACGCCCTCGAGAACATCAAGATGAACCGGGGGATCGACCTGGACCTCGAGAACCTGGAACTCGATGACGCGGCGTCGTACGAGCTCCTGGCCCGCGGCGACACCTTGGGGGTGTTCCAGCTCGACGGCGGGCCCATGCGGTCGCTGCTGAAGCTGATGAAGCCTGACAACTTCGAAGACATTTCCGCCGTGCTGGCGCTCTACCGGCCGGGCCCCATGGGAGCCAATGCCCACACCGACTACGCGCTGCGCAAAAACGGGATCCAGGAAGTCATCCCCATCCACCCTGAGCTGGAGGAACCGCTCAAGGAGATCCTCGGCGGAACGTACGGCCTGATCGTGTACCAGGAGCAGGTGATGGCCGTGGCGCAGAAACTGGCCGGCTACTCGCTGGGCCAGGCAGACATCCTCCGGCGCGCCATGGGCAAGAAGAAGAAGTCGGAACTGGACAAGCAGTTCGCCGGCTTCTCCCAGGGCATGCAGGACAACGGCTACTCCATGGAGGCCGTCAAGACCCTGTGGGACATCCTGCTCCCGTTCTCCGACTACGCCTTCAACAAGGCCCACTCGGCAGCGTACGGCGTGATCTCCTACTGGACGGCATACCTGAAGGCGCACTATGCGCCCGAGTACATGGCGGCGCTGCTCACGTCCGTGGGCGATGACAAGGACAAGTCCGCCATCTACCTGAACGAGTGCCGCCGCATGGGCATCACGGTGCTCCCGCCGGACGTCAACGAGTCCGCCCTGAACTTCACCCCGGTGGGCAACGACATCCGCTTCGGCATGGGCGCCATCCGCAACGTGGGTGCGAACGCCGTCGAGGCCATGGTCAGCGCACGCGAGAGCGAAGGCGCCTACACCTCCTTCAAGGACTACCTGATGAAGGTCCCGGCGGTGGTCTGCAACAAAAGGACCATCGAATCCCTGATCAAGTCCGGGGCCTTCGACTCGCTGGGCCACCACCGCCGCGCGCTGGCGATGATCCATGAAGAAGCCATCGATTCCGTCATCACCCTGAAGCGCAACGAGGCCATCGGCCAGTTCGACCTCTTCGCCGGTTTCGAGGAGGCCGAATCGGAGGCTTCGCTGAGCATCGAGATCCCGGACCTGCCCGAGTGGGAGAAAAAGGACAAGCTCTCCTTCGAACGGGACATGCTGGGCCTGTATGTGTCGGACCACCCGCTGCAGGGCCTCGAGGGGCTCCTCAGCCAGCATGCCGAAATGAGCATCACCACCATCCTGGGTGAGGACGGACCGCAGGACGGCGCCATCATCACCATCGCAGGCATGATCACCTCCCTGAGCCGGCGTATCGCCAAAGCCAGCGGCAACGCTTACGCGCGGGCCGAGGTGGAGGACCTGGGCGGTTCAATCGAGGTCATGTTCTTTGGCCAGGTCTACGGACCGATCGCATCCGTGCTTGCCGAGGACCTGATTGTGGTGGTCAAGGGCCGGCTGCAAAAACGCGACGACGGCGCCATCACCTTGAACTGCATGGAGCTGTCCGTGCCGGACCTCAGTGAGGGGCTGCACGGGCCCCTGGTGATCACCATGCCGACCCACAAGGCGACGGAAGCCGTGGTCACCGAGTTGGGCGACGTGCTGCGCACCCACCGGGGCAACTCGGAGGTCAGGCTGCACCTGCAAGGCGACACGCGCACGGAAATCATGGGCCTGCCCGTCCACCTCCGGGTCAACCCCAGCCCGTCGCTGTTCGGCGACCTGAAGGTCCTGCTGGGCCCGGCCTGCCTGGATGCCTGAGACACTGGACGCCTGAAAGACCTGAACGCCTGAAAAAGACGCGGACGACGGCGGGAGGCACCTCCCGCCGTCGTCCGCGTCTTTTGTTGTGGGTCGGTCCAGCCGGGGCTAGATTTCGTAATCGAGCGGCACCGGCTGCCCATAGGCGCCGCCGTGGTACAGCAGGGGGGACCCTTCGCCGCCTACCTGGCCGTCCACCACCTGGACCACCACCACGGCGTTGTTCTCGAAGGACAGCCGCATCTGCACCTCGCCGATCAGCCACCCGGCGACATCCTTCAGGATGGGCACCCCGTGCGGGCCGGCCTCCCAGTGGTTGCCTTCGAACCGGTTGCCCGGGCGGGCGAAGCGTGCCGCCAGCTCCTGGTTCTCCAGCCCGAGCATGTGCACGCCCAGATACTGCGTGTTGGCCACCGCTGGCCAGGACCTGGAACTGCGGGCCATGTTGAAGGTGAAGCGCGGCGGCTTGGCGGACAGCGATGCCACGGAGGTGGCAGTAAAACCGTAGGGCTCGTCCTGGTAGTTCACCGTGATGATCGCGACGCCCGCAGCGTGCCGGCGGAACATCTCCCTGAAGGTCTGCTCGAACGGCTCGCTTTTCTCTGTCACCGAAACTCCTGGACTAGGGGGCTTAACTCTTCCTCCAAGCGTATTGGCCAGCGGTCATGGCGGGAAAACCGGCGGCGCCGTCAGCATGCAGGATGGCGTTGCAGGAACCTTTGTTAAGGTGTGTTGCATGACAAACTTCGCCGGCCCTGCCGGGCGGCCGCTGCCATGGTCCCTGTTCCTGGTCCCGGCAGCGGCCGGAATTCCGGCCGGCCTCCTCTGGTGGCTCCTGGCCCCGGGCGGGTTGAACCTGATTACGCGCGATCCTGCGCTGGCCTCCGGCACCGCACCCCTGGTTTGGCTGCCGCGCGACCTCACCCTCGCCGGCATCCTGGTGCTGGCAGGCTGCCTGCTGGCCGTGTTCCTGGCAGATGGCAAGCGCCGTGACCCGCAGGCGGCGCTGTTGGCCGGCCTGGTCGGAGCGGCGGCGGGCAGCCTGGTCGCCTGGGGGACAGGCATCCTGGCAGCCCGGCTGTGGGGCCCGGCAGTGGATGCCTCCGCCAACGCGAGCATTGCCTTCTCGCTGCGGGCGTGGCCGGTGCTGCTGCTGTGGCCGGCTGCCACGGCCGTGTCGGTCTTCGTCCTGGAACTGGTGGGCGCGGCGGGCAGGAAGCCCCAAACCGGCGGTCCCGGAACCGGCGGCACCATCAGCCCCGTAAAATAGACGGGTGACCACTTCCCCGGACTTTCCCGCCCCCGTGACTGCCGCCGTCGACTTCCGCACCATCGATCTCCGGGGCCGCAACCTCACCCTCGCGGCCCTGCGCGCGGCTGTTCCCCGCGCCAAGGGCCAGACCGTGGCGGACGCCGAGGACAAGGTCCTGCAGATCATCTCCGCAGTCCGGCAGCGCGGTTTTGCTGCCCTGGCCGAGCTTGCCGAGAGGTTCGACGGCGTGGCGCAGCACCACCCGCTGGTACCCCGCGAGGCTATCGCCGAGGCCCTCGACCAGCTGGACCCGGCCGTCAGGGCTGCCCTGGAGGAATCCATCAGCCGGGCGCGGAAGTTCGCCGACGGGCAGCGTCCGCGCAATGTGGACGTTGAACTGGGCGACGGCGCCGTGGTGAGCCAGAACTGGGTGCCCGTGGCCCGCGTGGGACTGTACGTTCCCGGTGGCCTTGCCGTATACCCATCCTCGGTGATCATGAACGTGGTGCCCGCACTGGCGGCGGGCGTGGAATCCATTGCCCTGGCCTCGCCCCCGCAGAAGGAGTTCGGGGGACTTCCGCACCCCACCATCCTGGCGGCGGCGGCGCTGCTGGGCATTACCGAGGTCTATGCCATCGGCGGTGCCCAAGCCATCGCCGCCTTCGCTTACGGCGTCGAAGCCACCGGAGCAGGTCCGGCTCTGGAACCCGTGGATGTGGTGACCGGGCCCGGCAACATCTTCGTGGCCACCGCGAAGCGACTCGTCAAGGGCGTCGTGGGCATCGATTCCGAGGCGGGAACCACGGAAATCGCCATCCTGGCCGATGACTCGGCCCAGCCGGCGCTGGTTGCCGCGGACCTGCTCAGCCAGGCCGAGCATGACCCCAATGCGGCATCGGTCCTCATTACCGATTCCGAGGAGCTGGCTGCGGCGGTGCGGGCGGAACTGGCGCTCCAGACCGCCGCCACCAAGCATTCGGCCAGGGTGCAGGAGGCGCTGTCCGGCCCGCAGTCCGGCATCGTGCTGGTGGACGGCCTGGAGCAGGGGATCGCCGCCTGTGACGCCTACGCCGCCGAGCACCTGGAAATCATGACCCGGGACGCGGCTGCCGTGGCTGCGCGGATCCGCAATGCCGGGGCTATTTTCGTGGGCGATTACAGCCCTGTCAGCCTGGGTGACTACTGTGCGGGCTCCAACCACGTGCTGCCCACCAGCGGTACCGCAGCCTTCTCTTCCGGGCTGAACGTCACCACTTTCCTGCGCGCCATCCAGGTAATCAACTACAGCCGGGAAGCCCTCGCCGAGGTCAGCGGGCACATTGTGAGCCTGTCCCGGGCCGAGGACCTGCCTGCCCACGGCGACGCCGTCACGGCCCGTTTTCCCGGCCTCGGCTGACACCACTACATGTAGTAATTACAGGATTGTTATTACCCCACATCTGCCCGTAAACTGAAAGTTGCCACGGCATCGCCCCCCGGCGGTGCTGTTGGCTTTCACTGACGTTGCACACCACAACCGAAAAGGGGGAACGCCATGTACTGCCCGTTCTGCCGCAACCCCGATTCCCGTGTTGTGGACAGCCGCATGGCCGATGACGGCTCGGCCATCCGCCGGCGCCGCCAGTGCCCCGAATGCGGCCGCCGGTTCACCACCGTGGAAACCACCAGCCTGTCTGTCATCAAGCGGTCCGGCGTGGGCGAACCCTTCAGCCGCAGCAAGGTGATCAACGGTGTCCGCAAGGCCTGCCAGGGCCGCCCCGTCAGCGAGGACGACCTCGCCATGCTGGCGCAGGAAGTGGAAGAGCAAATCCGCGCCTCCGGTGCCGCCGAGATCGACGCGCACGAGGTTGGGCTGGTGATCCTCGGACCGCTGCAGAAGCTGGACAAGGTGGCCTACCTGCGCTTCGCCAGCGTCTACCAGGCGTTCGAGTCCCTCGAGGATTTTGAAACGGCTATTGCCCTGCTGCGCCACGAGGCCGAGGAAGACGCCAAGGGCGCGGCCGGCGCCAAGAGCTCCGAGAAGAGCCCCCTCTAGACTCCGGTGGCGGCAGCGGAGGGGAAGCCGCAGCCGCCACCGGCACCACTCCTATTTCGCCAGTTTGTGCTGCAGCGCGATTTCCAGCGCAGCCCCCACGATCCCTGCCTCGTTGCGCAGGACGGCCGGAACAATCGGCGTGCGCAGCTTGAGGTTGGGAAGGTACTCGTCGGCACGCTTGGAGATGCCGCCGCCCACGATGAACAGTTCCGGCGAGAACAGGAACTCCACGTGCGAGAAGTAGCGCTGCAGCAGGACGCTGTACTCGTCCCACGACAGCCCGTCCCGTTCACGTGCCACGGCGGACGCCTTGGATTCGGCGTCGAAGCCGTCAACTTCCAGGTGGCCCAGCTCCGCGTTGGGCACGAGTTTTCCGTCGAAGATGAACGCGGAACCGATGCCGGTGCCAAGGGTGATCACCAGGACGGTGCCGGACACCCCGGCGCCCGCACCGTAACGGGCTTCGGCCAGGCCGGCTGCGTCGGCGTCGTTGATGACCTCCACGGGGCGGCCCAGCCGGGCGGTGAGGAGGGCGTCGATGTCCGTATCCAGCCAGCTCTTGTCCACGTTGGCAGCGGAGTGGACCACGCCGTGCTGGATGATCCCGGGGAAGGTCACACCGACGGGGGAGCCCGCCTCCGGGGCCTCAGGGCGTGCTGAGAGTTCGGCCACCACCAGGGCCACGGCCTCCGCGACCGCCTCCGGGGTGGCAGGCTGGGGAGTGGGCACGCGGAAGCGTTCGCCTAGGAGCTTGCCCTTCTTCAGGTCGACAATGCCGCCCTTGATGCCCGTACCACCGATGTCGATGCCGATCAGCGGTGCGTTCTTGTGCGACTTCTCGTCCTTGTTGGCCAATGGGATTCCGTTCTTGACAGGGGCGGGCAGGAAAAGGGGCCGGCTGGGCCCAAAACAGTTGTCCGGTCTGCACCGGCAGCCATGCCCTGGGGCATGGGACAGGTTACGGCAGGGTGAGGACCTCGGCACCGGTCTCGGTGACCAGCAGGGTGTGCTCGAACTGGGCGGTGCGCTTGCGGTCCCGGGTGACAACGGTCCAGTCGTCACTCCACATGTCCCACTCCACGGTGCCCAGGGTGAGCATCGGTTCGATGGTGAACACCATGCCGGTTTCGATCACCGCGTTGTAGGCGGGGGCGGCGTCATAGTGGGGGATGATCAGCCCGGTGTGGAATGCCTCGCCCACTCCGTGTCCGGTGAAGTCACGCACCACGCCGTAGCCGAAGCGCTTGGCGTAGGACTGGATGGTCCGGCCGATGACGTTGATCTCCCGGCCCGGCGCCACCGCCTTGATGGCGCGGTTCAGCGATTCCTGGGTGCGCTCCACCAGAAGCCGCGATTCCTCATCCACGTCACCCACCAGGAAGGTGTAGTTGGTGTCGCCGTGGACGCCGTTGATGAACGCGGTGATGTCGATGTTGAGGATGTCGCCGTCCTGGACCACCGTGCTGTCCGGAATGCCGTGGCAAATGACCTCGTTCAGCGAGGAGCACAGGGATTTGGGAAAGCCCCGGTAGCCGAGGGTGGACGGGTAGGCATGGTGGTCCAGCAGGAATTCGTGGCCCACTTTGTCCAGCTCATCCGTGGTGACACCCGGCTGGATGTGCTTGCCCACTTCCACGATGGCCTGCGCTGCGATCTTCCCGGCGATCCGGATCTTTTCGATGGTCTCGGCCGACTTGACCTCGGAGCCGGTGAACTTGGCCGGCGCGGGCTTGCCGACGTACTCCGGACGGGGGATGGACGCCGGGACGGGACGCTGCGGACTCAAGGTACCCGGGGTGAGGGTGCCAATGGGTGCAGTCGAGGCAAGGGAAGGCATAGATTGATCATATAAGGCACTGCAGAACGCCTAACAACCGACAAGCGGCGGAGGCACGCGTAAGTGTTTGTGTTACGTGGATCACCTCGCGCTTCCCCTGTCGCCGGAACAAGGAGCAACGATGACTGAGTACTGGTTCAACATCAAAACCCACGAGGTGGAAGAGGACCGGCTGTCGGACTGGAGCCAGCTCATTGGGCCGTACAAGACCCGGGCAGAAGCCGAACACGCGCTGGAGAAGGTGAAGGCACGCAACGAGGCCTGGGAAAAGGGCGACGACGACTAAACGGGTGAGTGCCGGCCTAGAAGGAATGTTCCGGGCCGGGGAACTCGCCTGACCGGACGTCGTCGCCATAGGCGGTGGCGGCGTCGAACAGTGTGTTGCGCAGGTCCGCGTATTGCTTCACGAACTTGGCCATCCGGCCGCCCCGAAGCCCGGCCATGTCCTGCCAAACCAGGACCTGCCCGGTGGTTGCGTTGCCTGCGCCGATCCCCACCGTGGGGACGTCCACGGCCGCATCGACCGCTGCGGCCGTCTCTGCCGGCACCATTTCCATCAGCACGCAGAACGCTCCGGCGTCAGCGAGGGCGCGGGCGTCCTCAATGAGCCGCTGGGCGTCGTCGCCGCGGCCCTGCACGCGGTACCCGCCCAGGGCGTGCTCGCTTTGGGGGGTGAAGCCGATGTGCGCCATGACGGGAATGCCCGCCTGCACCATGGCCCGGACTGTCGGTGCGTAGTACTTCCCGCCCTCCATCTTGACCGCGTGCGCCAGGCCTTCCTTCAGGAACCGCACGCCACTTGCCACGGCCTGTTCGGCGCTGACCTCGTAGCTGCCAAAGGGCAGGTCCGCCACCACCAGCGCGCGTTTGGCGGACCGTGCCACGGCGCGGCACAGGGGCAGCAGCTCGTCCACAGTCACCGGAAGGCTGGTCTCGTTGCCAAAGACATTGTTGGAGGCCGAGTCTCCCACGAGGAGCACTTCGATGCCTGCGGAATCAAAAATCTCGGCGGTGTACTGCTCGTACGCAGTAAGCATGGCGAACCTGGTGCCGTCGCGCTTGGCCTGCTGGAGGTGGTGGACGCGGACCTTCGCCGGCTTCCGTTCGGCCGGGGCGGGCATGCCGGGGCCGCTGCCGTAGGGGGCGGGTACTTCTGCGGACGCGCTGGAGTCGGAGCTGTTGGAGGCCATGGGATGAGCGTAATGCGATACCGGCCGTCCTAGCTACCGCGCCCCCCGGCCCGCCAGCAGTGATGTGTGTCATGGGCGGGGCGGCTGCCGGCAGCACTGGTGCCGGGAGCGGGACCCGGGGTGGACTAAAGGCAGGATCAAGGCGTCGCAAGGTTAATGCTGTGTTACGCACGGCGCAGGCTTCGGCATCGGCGCAGAATGATTAGTACAGTGTTGATGAACTGCTGCCGGCTTTCCCCTTGCATGGGCCCGGAGCATGGACGTTGACCGGAGAAGAGGCCATCATGGACCGCCAGCAAGAGTTTGTCCTGCGCACAATCGAAGAGCGCGACGTACGGTTCGTACGCCTGTGGTTCACCGACGTCGTGGGGTCGCTGAAGTCCGTGGCGCTGGCGCCGGCAGAAGTCGAAGGCGCCTTCGAGGAAGGGTTGGGCTTCGACGGCTCCTCCATCGAGGGCCTGGCCCGGGTGTTTGAATCGGACATGCTGGCCCAGCCCGATCCCGCCACTTTCCAGATCCTCCCGTGGCGCGGCGAGACCGAACAGACATCGCGGATGTTCTGCGACATCCTCACCCCTGACGGCGAACCCTCCGCGGCGGACCCGCGCAACGTGCTCAAGCGCACCCTGGCCAAGGCCGCGGACATGGGCTTCACCTGCTACACCCACCCGGAAATCGAGTTCTACCTGCTTAAGTCGCACGAGCCGGGCCCCAACGGCGCTCCGGTGCCGGTTGACGAAGGCGGGTACTTCGACCACGTCCCGGGCGGCGTGGCCCAGGACTTCCGCCGCACCGCCGTGACCATGCTGGAATCAGTGGGCATCTCGGTGGAGTTCAGCCACCACGAGGCCGGCCCCGGCCAGAACGAGATCGACCTCCGCTACGCCGATGCGCTCCAGACCGCGGATAACATCATGACGTTCCGCACCGTCATCAAGGAAGTGGCGCTGCAGCAGGGCACCTACGCCACCTTCATGCCCAAGCCGTTCACGGACCACCCCGGTTCCGGCATGCACACGCACTTCTCCCTGTTCGAGGGTGACAGCAACGCCTTCTTCGAGGCCGGCGCCGAGTTCCAGCTCTCCAAGACCGCGCGGCAGTTCATCGCGGGCATTCTCAAGCACGCCCCGGAGTTCACCGCCGTCACCAACCAGTTCGTGAACTCGTACAAGCGGCTGTGGGGCGGCGGCGAGGCGCCCAGCTACCTGAGCTGGGGCCACAACAACCGTTCCGCGCTGGTCCGCGTGCCGCTGTACAAGCCCGGCAAGGGCCAGTCGGCCCGGATCGAGTACCGCGGCATCGATTCGGCCGCCAACCCTTACCTGGCCTACGCCGTCCTGCTGGGCGCCGGCCTCAAGGGGATCGAGGAAGGTTACGACCTGCCGGCCGCTGCCGAGGACGACGTCTGGTCGCTGAGCTCGGCCGAACGCCGCGCCATGGGCCACGATCCGCTGCCGGCAAGCCTGCACGACGCCATCCGCTCCATGGAGGACTCGGAGCTGATGCCGCAGATCCTGGGTGAACAGGTTTACGAGCACTTCCTGCGCAACAAGCGCGCCGAATGGCAGGACTACCGGCTGCAGGTGACGCCCTACGAGCTGCAGCGCAACCTCGGCATTCTCTAGGTGCCGGGCGTGAGCCTGGCGCGCCGCCTCATCGCGGCCGGATTCAGCGACCTGGAAAAGGGCGAGCGCTTCCTGGCCGCGCGCGAACTCGAGGGACTGGACCAGGACAGGCTCTTTGCCGGGCTGCAGCTGGCGGCCAGCCCGGATACTGCCCTGCAGTCCCTGGTCCGGCTGATCGAGAAGCATCCGCAGCTGCGCGACCTGGCCGCCGCCGAGCCGGAGGCCAGCGAGCCCATGTACCGGGTCCTCGGCGCCTCGGAGGCGCTGGGGGAGTTCCTCATCCGGCACCCGGAGCACCTGGAGGCCTTCCGGGTCCGGGCCAGTCCAGAGCCGCTGCCGGCCGACCCGGACCGGCTGCGCGCCACGCTCCTGCAGTCCGTCGGGGCAGATCCCCGCGCCGGCAGGCCCGTTGCCGCCACCACAGGGGTGGAGGCCTACGCGGCCCTGCGCACGGCCTACCGCCGGGGCCTGGTGGACCTCGCCGTCAAGGACCTGTGCGCCGCGGACCCGCTGGACTTCCTGCCGTCGGTGGGCGGTGAGCTGGCGGACCTGGCTGCGGCCGCCATCGAGGCCGCCCTGGCCGTCTCCCGGGCCGAAGCGGCGGAGCAGCACAGCCGTGCCGAGGTCGCCGATGTCGGCCTGGCTGTGATCGGGATGGGCAAGTGCGGAGCCCGGGAACTGAACTACATCTCCGACGTCGACGTCATCTACGTGGTGGACCCGGGCAGCCTGGAGGACGCACACGCCAACACCATCGGCACCGCCCTGGCCAGCGGCATCTCCCGCGCCATCTCCTCTGTTGCCAGGGAACCCGGCCTGTGGGAGGTGGACGCCAACCTTCGGCCCGAGGGAAAATCCGGGCCGCTGGTGCGCACCCTCGCATCCCACGAAACGTACTACGCCAGATGGGCGGAAAGCTGGGAGTTCCAGGCGCTGCTCAAGGCCCGTGCCATCGCCGGCGATGCCGCTTTGGGCCGGGCCTACGAGGATGCCGTGGCGCCGCTGATCTGGAATTCCGCGGGCCGGGAGGGATTTGTTGAGTCCGTCCAGGCGATGCGCCGCAGGGTGACCGAGCACATTCCCGCCGCTGAGGAGCAGCGCCAGATCAAGCTGGGCCGCGGCGGCCTGCGCGACGTCGAATTCACCGTGCAGCTGCTCCAGCTGGTGCACGGCAAGGCAGACGAGTCATTACGACGGCGGGACACCACCTCCGCGATCGCCGCGCTGTCGGCCGGAGGTTACATCGGCCGTTCCGACGCCGCAGCCTTCGACAACGCCTACCGCTACCTGCGCCTGCTGGAACACCGCATCCAGCTGTTCCAGCTGCGCCGCACCCACCTCATGCCCGTGGCCGAGCCGGCGCTGCGCTCCCTGGCCAAGGCCGTGCTGGGGCCGTTCTCCAACGAACGGCCCACCCCGGACTCATTGCTTTCCGCGTGGCAGCGCACCAAGCGCTCGGTGCGCGAACTGCACGAGCGCATCTTTTACCGGCCACTGCTGAACTCGGCGGCCAAGCTCAGCACTGAGGACGCCAGGCTGACCCCCGAGGCGGCGCAGGGCCGGCTTGCCGCCCTGGGATACCGCGATCCGCAGGGAGCGATGCGGCATATCGAGGCGCTCACAGCGGGCGTGAGCCGCCGCGCCGCCCTGCAGCGCCAGCTCCTGCCCATCCTGCTCGACTGGCTGGCCGAAGGCGTGGACCCCGATGCGGGGCTGCTTGCCTTCCGCCGCATCAGCGAGGCGCTGGGCACCACGCACTGGTACCTCGGCCTGCTTCGCGATTCCAATGCCGCCGCAGAGCGCCTGTGCCACATGCTCTCAAATTCCCGGCTGATCGCAGACCTCCTGGAGGTCTCGCCGGAGTCCGTGGCATGGCTGGGACAGGACAAGGACCTGCTGCCGCTGGGCTTCGAAGCGCAGTGGCAGGAAATCACCGCCAAGATGTCCCGGCACTCGGACCCGGAAAGCGCCATGCGCCTCATCCGGCTGATCCGCCGGCGGGAAATCCTGCGCATCGCCATCGCTGATTCGGCTGGCCTCCTGGACCAGGACCAGGTAGGCAGGGCTTTGGCGGACACGGACCGGGCGGCTGTCCTGGGAGCCCTGCGGGTGGCGGAAGGCATCGTCTCCGCCGGCGGGCCGCTCAAGACCACGGTCCTGGTGGTGGCCATGGGCCGCCAGGGCGGCCGAGAGATCGGGTACGGATCGGACGCCGACGTCATGTACGTCCACCGTGCCCTTCCCGGCTTCTCCGACGCCGAAGCCCAGGAACAGGCCGCGCGCATCGTGGCGAAGGTGTCCAGCCTGCTCACCCAGCCGCTGAAGCCGGCTATCATGGCTGAACGCGTCCTCCAGATGGACGCCGACCTACGGCCCGAGGGCAAGAACGGGGCCATGGTGCGCTCCCTGGACTCCTTCGCGGAGTACTACCGCCGCTGGTCCCTCATCTGGGAAGCCCAGGCCCTGCTGCGCGCACGGCCGATGGCAGGCGACGACACCCTGGCCGCCGACTTCCTCTCCCTCATCGACCCAATCCGGTACCCGGAATCGGTGTCGGAGCAGGACGTACGCGAGATCAGGCGCATCAAGGCAAGGGTGGAGTCTGAGCGGCTGCCGCGCGGTGCCGACCCCGCACGGCACCTCAAACTGGGACGCGGCGGCCTCAGCGACGTCGAGTGGCTGGTCCAGCTGATCCAGCTCCAGCACGCCGGAAAGCATCCGGAGCTCCGGACCACGTCCACCCTGGAGGCCCTTGCCGCCGCTGCGGACCTCGGCCTGCTGGATGCTGCCGACGCCGGGCTGCTGGGGGATGCCTGGCGGCTTGCCAGCCGCATCCGGTCCGCCAATGTCATCTGGAGCGGAAAGGCCTCCGACCTTCTTCCTTCCTCCCGCCGTGACCTGGAGGCCGTGGCACGCTGGTGCGGGTATGAGCCCGGGCATGCAGCCGCGCTGGAGGAGGATTACCTGCGGGTGAGCCGGCGGGCGCGGGCTGTTTTCGAGCGTGTCTTCTATGGGCGTTGACTGGGTCTGGCTCATCCCGCTGCGGGACCTGGACGCCGATGCCCGCGCCATCCAGCTCGGCGCCATCGCGGACATGTCCTTGCTGCCCGGCCAGGACCGCTTCGTGGGCGACCCGCTGCGAATGGCCCTGGCAGGACTGGCAGAAGAATCACGCCGGCCCTACGTCGTGGAGGCCGGGGGTGCCGCTGTCGGCCTCTTGACGCTGCAGGCGGGGGCCGCGGGGCTTGCCGGCTGGCCTGACGACGAGTCGGCCTGGCTGCTGCGTGGCTTTCTCATCGACCGGCGGCACCAGGGCAAGGGGCTGGGGACCCTGGCAGCGGCAGCGGCCGTGGAGGCAGCCCGCAAACTCACCGTTCGGGACCAAAGCCGCGAGACCGGCGTCGTACTCTCCGTCAACGAGGAAAACCCTGCGGGACTTTCCGCTTACCGCCGGTCCGGCTTTCTCGACGCAGGACGGTACCTGGGCGGCACGGCGGGACCGCAGCGAACCATGTTCCACAGCTTCCCCGCCACCCCGCAGCAGTAACGCGTTTGACGTAACCCGCCGTGCCGGCATTGCGCTCAGCAAGCGTTTGCCCGATTATGTGGATTGGCGGTGTTCTCCAACCTTGTTGGGGGGAAGGCTGGATAAGTCTTCGTCTCGGGGGGCATTCGTCAGGGGGTCCGGCTCCCGGTCTCAGCACGTCTGGAGGCGGGCCCCCACCTTAACGCCTCTGTTCGCCGCGACGGCGGCCGGACACAACGAAGGCGGCCACCGGATGCACCGGTGGCCGCCTTCGCGGTCTCAGCAGTCCTGCGGGGCAGGCCGCAGACTAGACGCCGTAGTAGAGCTCGAACTCGTAGGGGTTCGGGCGCAGGGACAGCGGGCGGATCTCGTTCTCGTACTTGTACTCGATCCAGGTGTCGATCAGGTCCTGGGTGAAGACGCCGCCGGCCTGCAGGAACTCGTTGTCCTCGCGCAGTGCCTCGAGTGCTTCCTCAAGCGAACCCGGAGCCTTGGGGATGTCCTTGGCTTCCTCGGCGGGCAGCTCGTAGAGGTCCTTGTCGATCGGAGCGGGCGGCTCGATGCGGTTGCGGATGCCGTCGATTCCGGCCATCAGCTGGGCAGCGAACGCCAGGTACGGGTTGGAGGAGGGGTCCGGCGCGCGGAATTCGATGCGCTTGGCCTTCGGGTTGGAACCCGTGATGGGGATACGGATACCGGCGGAGCGGTTGCCCTGCGAGTAGACCATGTTGACCGGAGCTTCGAAGCCCTTGACCAGGCGGCGGTAGGAGTTCACCGTCGGGTTGGTGAAGGCCAGGACGGCGGAAGCGTGCTTGAGCAGGCCACCGATGTACCAGCGGGCGGTGTCGGATAGGCCGGCGTAGCCCTTCTCGTCGTAGAACAGCGGCTCGCCACCGTTCCACAGCGACTGGTGGCAGTGCATGCCGGAGCCGTTGTCGCCGAAGACCGGCTTGGGCATGAAGGTGACGGACTTGCCCCAGGCGTCAGCGGTGTTCTTGATGACGTACTTGAACTTCTGCAGGTCATCCGCAGCGTGGGTCAGGGTGGTGAACTTGTAGTTGATCTCGGCCTGGCCGGCGGATCCAACTTCGTGGTGGCTGCGCTCGACCTCGAGGCCGGCTTCGTCCAGGGCAACACACATGGCGTCGCGCAGGTCAGCCTGCTTGTCAGTGGGGGAGACCGGGAAGTAGCCGCCCTTGACGGGGGTCTTGTAGCCCAGGTTGCCGCCCTCTTCCTCGCGGCCCGTGTTCCAGTGGGCTTCCTCGGAGTCGATCTTGTAGAAGCTGCCCTGGGGCGAGGACTGGTACTGGACGTTGTCGAACACGAAGAACTCGGCTTCGGGAGCGAAGAACGCGGTGTCGGCGATGCCGGTGGAGGCCAGGTAGGCCTCAGCCTTCTCAGCCACGCCGCGGGGGTCGCGGTGGTAGGGGTCTCCGGTGCGCGGGTTGACGATCGAGAAGTTCAGCGCGAGGGTCTTCTCCATGCGGAAGGTGTCCAGGAACGCGGTGGTGACGTCCGGGATCAGCTGCATGTCAGATTCGGCGATGCCCTGGAAGCCGCGAATGGAGGAACCGTCGAAGAGCTGACCGTTGACGAAGAAGTCCGCGTCGACGCTCTTGGCGGGGACGTTGAAGTGCTGCTGGACGCCCGGGAGGTCGGTGAAGCGAATATCGACGAACTTTACATCTTCGTCCTTGATGAACTTGAGGACTTCGTCCGCAGTCTTGAACATCTATGCTCCTAACGCATATGTAAATATCTGGCATGCAAGCCATATGATCCAGCGCAATCCAAAAGCAGGGAGAACGCGGGGTTTTCCCTGCTGCGCGTACCTGCCGGGGGATTGCTTGAAACTGCTAACAGCCTATGGATACGGCATTTCCCGTCCGTGTCCGCATTGTTTCGGGCAGGTTACAGAATGCCCTGCTATGACCACGCTATCGTCCGTCCACATTTTGGTCGACTCCCATCCACAGTGTGGGCGCGTCGATACTTCCCTGATCGGTAAACTTGGACGGTGGTAGATCGCAAAGATATTGGCTCCTGGCTCAGCGGACCGGACACCTCCGGCATCTCGAAATATCCGGGGGAGCGGCTGGGTCTCCCGGAGTCCGGTCCCGGGTCCATCGCCCGGGCAGGTCGGCGCATCGTGGCCCTCTGCATCGACTGGGGCATCGCACTGCTCATCAGCAACTTCGCCTTTGGCGGCGACTCGTGGGCCACCCTGGCGGTGTTCGCCATTGAACAGATCCTGCTGGTGGGGACCCTCGGTTACAGCATCGGCCACCGCGTAATGGGCATTGCTGTGATCAAACCCGGCGGCGGTGCCCCTGGCCCACTCGCGGCCCTGGTCAGGTCAGTGCTTCTGTGCCTGGTGATCCCTGCCGTGATCTTCGACCCGGACCAGCGCGGCCTGCACGACAAAGCCATGAACACGCTCCTGATCCGGCGCTAGCCGGTCCCGCTTACGCCTCCGGCCGTTCCCTGGCCCGTCCCTGCCGCCGGAAGGCCGGAGCGTTGGTCACCACTACGCCGGCGATGACGACGGCGCCGCCCACCAGTTGGGCGATCGTGTGGACCTGTCCGGCGAGGGTTGTCAGGATCGCGGTGAAGACGGTGATGAGGTTGAGGAAGACGCCCGCACCGGCCGCAGGCAGGACCGTCAGGGCCCGGTTCCACAGCAGGTAGGACAGCACTGACGGGAAGATGGCGATAAAGAGCAGTGATGCCAGCGCGTTGCCCGTCGAGGGAAGCGCCAGGCCGCCCGTGGCGAAGCGGACCGGGCCCAGAATGCCCACGACCACCGCTGCCTGGACCGCAGTCGCGGTAATGGGCGGAATCTTCGGTGCCAAGCGGCCGGTGATGGTATAAGCCGTCCAAACAATGATGGCGCCCACCATGAGTACCTCACCGGTGCCGAAACCGGTGTCCATCAAGCGCCCTACGTTCCCTCCGCTGATGACCACCAGGACGCCCGCCAGAGCCATCAGGACGCCCGCCACCGCCAGCGGGGTGAGCCGTTCGCGCAGGAAGACCGCGGCGGCCAGCGTGATCAGCGCCGGATTGAACGCGTTAATCAGCGATGCGTTGAACGCGTCCGTATGCTCCAGGGCCAAGTACAGGAGGAGGTTGTAGCCGAGCAGGCCGCAGACGCTCAACGCGAGCAGCCAGGGCCACGCGGCCAGCACGGACCGCCAGGACGGCCGCTCCACCACCTGGGCAATTACCAGCAGCGGCACCAGCGCAATGGCCCACCGCAGGAACACCAAGCTCAGGGGGTCGATGCTTTGGACCGCGCCGGCGCCCACCACGTAGTTGCCCGCCCAGAAGAGCGTGGCCCCGAGCAGGGAGAGGACTGCCACCACCCGACGGCGGCCCTGGCTGCCCTTCACCGGATCCTTTCCTGTCTTAACCGACTCCAAGTTACGGGGTCCTTTTCGGCTACGCCCGGCTGGGCTCAAGGCCAGCGTCGGCCGTTTCCACTGGTGAAGCTGTTAGGTGGCCGCGCCGGCCGGACCAGCGTTCAAAAAGGATGGTGGCAAACGGGAAGACCGCGGAAAGGCCAGCCAGGGCAGCCACCAGGAACGGCCAGCGCTGCAGGCGCCACAGCGTGAGCGCGGCGACCCCGTAGCCGATGAACAGCGCACCGTGGACAGGCCCGGCGATTTCGACACCAAGCTCCGTGGTGCCGGCAATCCACTTGAAGTACATTCCCACCAGAAGCGCGGCCCAGCTGCAAGCCTCGGCGATGGCGAGGATGCGGAAGATGCGGATCACGGATGTCCTGAGGCGCATGGTCTAAGTCCTGTCGTAGCTTGATTTCGGATGAGGCCCGGGCGCAAGAAAAAACGCCCCGGCGGCCGGCTGTGCCGGTACCGGGGCGTCCTCGTGGCTAGCGCCCGCGGTTGGGACGGGCCTTGTAGGGATCGATGCCCTTGGGAATGGGAAGCCTGTTGCCCATGGACGCGATGCGCTTGGACACGGTGCTGACTTCCAGTTTGGTCAGTTCGTTCTTCATCTTGCCCATCTGCTTGGCCACCTGGCTCAGCGGCACTTGCCCCTCGCCGCGCCCGGTTTGGATCGTGTGCACGGGAACGTTGGGGAGGATACGCGCCAAGCGCTTGCGCTCAGCATCGAGCAGCGGCTTCACCCGGTGGGTGGGGCCTTCGCTGACAAGGACGACGCCGGGACGGCCAACCGCACGGAACACGGCATCCTGCGTGCGCGGGTTGACAGCGACCGGCTGTTCCTCGGTGATCCAGCCCCTCCGGAGCGTTCCCAGGGCAGCGCCGGAGGCGCCGGGCTGGTTCTCGATCTGCGCGAACGCGGCACGTTCGGCGCGCCGGGACAGGATGAAGGTTGCGGCCAGCAGGCCGAGCGGAATGCCGATGATCAGGCCGGTGATCCAGTTGTCCAGCCAGAAGCCCACCAGGAAGCTCACAGCCACAACGCCCAGGAAGACCAGGAGCATCAGCCACGGAACCATGGGGTCGTGGCGGCGGGTCATGGTGAAGACCTCGCCGATCTGCTTGAGCCTGCTGGGCTTCTTGGCCTTTGCTTCCTTCGGCTTGCGCGTGAACATGCTGCGCTTCACCGCGCTTGAGCCCGCGGAGGAGGAGTTGCTGGAGTCAGGGGATTTCGCCATAGTGCCTCAATTCTACGTGACTTAAACGCAAGGGCCGGACGCTGGAATCTTCCAGCGTCCGGCCCTTGGCCAGTTCAAGAAACCGAGGTCAGGAGTGGGCGGCCAGGAGGGTGGCGGCTTCCTGGCGGGTGGTGCCGGAGTCCTGGATGCCGTCGGCGATGTGGGCGAGTTCGGCGGGGATGTCGCGGCCTTTTTTGCGCATGGCGGTGGCCCAGAGGCGGCCGGCGCGGTAGGAGGAGCGGACCAGGGGGCCGGACATGACGCCGAGGAAGCCGATTTCTTCGGCTTCGTGCTGGAGGTCGACGAATTCCTGGGGTTTGACCCAGCGGTCCACGGGCAGGTGCCGTTCGGAGGGGCGCAGGTACTGGGTGATGGTGATCAGGTCGCACCCTGCTTCGTGGAGGTCGCGGAGGGCTTCGGAGATTTCCTCGCGGGTTTCGCCCATGCCCAGGATGAGGTTGGATTTGGTGACCATCCCATGGGCCCGGCCCTGGGTGATGACGTCCAGGGAGCGGTCGTAGCGGAACGCGGGCCGGATGCGCTTGAAGATCCGGGGCACGGTTTCGACGTTGTGGGCGAAGACTTCGGGTTTGGAGTCGCAGATCGCTTTGATGTGCTCGGGGTTGCCGGAGAAGTCGGGGATGAGCAGTTCGACGCCGGTGCCGGGGTTCAGTTCGTGGATCTTGCGGACGGTTTCGGCGTAGAGCCACACGCCTTCGTCTTCGAGGTCGTCGCGGGCGACGCCGGTGACGGTGGCGTAGCGGAGCTGCATGGACTGGACGGAGCGGGCCACCTTGGTGGGTTCGAACCGGTCCAGGGGTGAGGGTTTGCCGGTGTCGATCTGGCAGAAGTCGCAGCGGCGGGTGCATTCGGAGCCGCCGATCAGGAAGGTGGCTTCCTTGTCTTCCCAGCATTCGAAGATGTTGGGGCAGCCGGCTTCCTCGCAGACGGTGTGCAGGCCTTCCTTTTTCACCAGGTTCTTCAGGCCTACGAACTCGGGGCCCATTTGGACCTTGGCCTTGATCCATTCCGGTTTGCGCTCCACCGGGACCGCAGCATTGCGCTGCTCGATCCGCAGCATCTTCCGGCCTTCAGGTGCCAATGTCACAGTAGAGCTCCTTCAGGGCTCGAAACCAATGCTTCTTCATGTTTGCGGAATTCCGCTACGAACCGGTCCACGATATCCGCGGGCGTGATCTCCCGCCCCGTTTCCAGGGACATGGTGGTCACCCCGGCGTCGGTGATTCCGCAGGCAATGATCTGCCCGTAGGGTGCCAGGTCGTTGCTGCAGTTGATCGCCACGCCGTGCATGGTGACGCCGTTGAGCACGCGGATGCCGATGGCCGCGATCTTGCGGTCCGGGCCCTTGGCATCTGCCTTAATCCACACGCCGGCCCGCCCTTTGATGCGCTCTGCCTTGATGCCGTAATCCGCCAGCACGGTGATCATGATTTCTTCCAGGCGCTCCACATAATCCCGGATGCCGGAGCGGTTCTTCAGCTTCAGGATGGGGTAAGCGATCAATTGTCCCGGCCCATGCCAGGTGAGCTTGCCGCCGCGGTCCACCGGAACCACCGGTGTGCCGTCAAACGGGCGCTCATGGTCCTCTGTCAGCTTGCCGGCCGTGTAGACGGCGGCGTGCTCCAAAAGCAGGACTGTGCTGGGGGCAACTCCGGCGACAACTTTGTCATGGAGTTCGCGCTGGGCATCCCAGCCTTCCATGTAATCAACAAAGTTGGGGGCAAGACCCAGCTGTGAAAACTCAAGAGTCATGGCATCCAGCTTAGACCCCGCAGCCGGGCTGGCCCGGTTTAGTGTCCAAGCTCACCGCCGTCCCCATTGTGACTGCTGCAATCGAGGCTGTGGATAACTTCTGCAGCCGGGCCGGGATTCGGCTAGACATGGACCATGGACGATGCACAGGCACCTGAGGTCCCCGGTTACGACGTCGGCCGGCTCCTGGGACGGGGCGGCAGCGCAGACGTGTGGCTGGCCAGGGAACGGCGGACCGGCAGGGATGTAGCGCTCAAGTACTTCCGGACCGCCGGCAGCAGGACGAGGGGCAGCGCTGCCATCACCGAGGAGGAAATGCGGCGGGAGATCCGGATCCTTTCGGTCCTGGACCACCAGCACCTGATCAGCGCCCATGACGCCGTGCGCATTGGCGATGCGGGCGGCGGCACGGCGCTGACCATGGACTACGCTGCCGGAGGCTCCCTGGCGCGGCTGGTCGCGGCCCGTGGCAGGCTCACCGTGGGCGAGACCGTCACCGTCCTGACGCCCATCGCACAGGCCCTGGGCTACCTTCACGGCAAGGGGTTTACCCACTCCGATGTCTCCCCAGGGAACGTACTGTTTACCGGGCAGGGCAAACCCATGCTGTCGGACCTGGGCTTTGCCCGGATGCTCGGGGATCCTGCCAGTCCGGAGACTGCAGGGACGGCCGGCTTCCTTGATCCGTCCCCGGTCGATGCCGTCCGCGCCGGACTGCAGCCTGAACGCGACGTCTACTCCGCTGCCGCGCTTGGCTGGTTCTGCCTGACAGGTGCTGCACCCGGCCGTACTGCTGACCGCCCGCCGCTGTCCCTCCTGGTTCCCGGCGTCCCCAAGGAGCTCGCGGCAGCCCTGGAAGCAGGACTGAACGAGGACCGGCGGCTGCGCCCCAATGCAGTGGCACTGGCTACGGCTGTGTACCGCAGTGCAGATCCGGAGCCGGTGGACCTCTCCGATGCCGTACACCCCACAGTCCTGCCTGAGCTGCTGACGCGGCGGCGCATTGCCCCTGGTACAAAGGGCGGCGGTATCCGGACCAAACTGCAGGCTTTGCGCCGCCGCATCGCGACGTCCCCTTGGAGCGCCTTGTCCTTTACCCTGTCATCCGGCATGCCGCCCGCGGGCCGGTCCAAACGCCAGCCCATGGGCCAGCAACTGCCGCCTGTCGATAAGAAAGCCGCGCTTGTGCCGCAGGGGAAACATGCTGGAAGACCCGTCGCCGTCCCCCACGGGAAACACGCCGACGGGCACGTAACCGGGCGGAGGACCCGGGCCAGGACTCTGGTACGTGCCCTCCTGCCGGCTATCGCCGCAGCGGCTGCCGGACTGTGGTGGCTGTCAGCCGTCGGACAGCCGCCGTGGTCAGAAACTGCCGCAACGGGTTCGCTGCCGGCAGCTGCGCGCCCGACCGAAACCGCTTCGGACGGAGGAACAGGAGCCGCCGCGCCGGTTGATCGCGCCAGGCAGGAGGCCCTTGCGGCTGATCCCGCCGTTGCTGTGGAGGGCCTGGCGGCGCTGCGGGACCACGCATTCAGCAGCGGCCGGCTTGAGCTGCTGGCGGACGTGAACGCGCCAGACTCCGCGGCAGCTGCAGCCGATGAGCGCATCGCCTCGCAGCTCCGCCCCACCGGGCACCGCCTGGCCGGCTTCACCACCACACTCGCCGAGGTGGCAACGGAAGGCGGTGCCACCCGGGACCATGCCGTCGTCCGGCTGGTGTCCGCCACCTCCGGCTACAGCACGGTCAACGCGGAGAACAGTGTGCTTGCCACCGGGGAACCCAGCCGGCCGCAGCCCCTTCGGTTGGTCCTGGTCTCCGTGGACGGCCAGTGGCGCGTCAGCGAGATCCTTGCCGGGCAGTGATTCTTGCCGGGCAGTGATTCCTGCCGGACGGCGCATCTTCCGGCGGAAGGCCGCCACCCTCCAACCGGGGTCAGTTCAGCTAGGCCCGGCCGTCCTTGGCCGTCACCCAGCGTGCCGCCTCCTCCAGGCTCCCGTGCTGCCACCGGAAACCGGCGGATGACAGCGCTGCCGGCTCCATCCGCTGGCTGAACAGCAGGAGCTCCTCGCCCAGGCCCGGCATCACTGTGCGCAGCACAGGCGCCGGAACGCGCAACACGGCAGGCCGGTGCAGGGCGCGGGCCAGGGCCGCGACAATCGTGTTGACGTCAGCCTGCTCAGGTGCGGTCACGTTGACCGGACCGGAGACCGTGGAGTCGAGGAGGAAGAGGAAGGCAGCCGAAACATCCGGAAGGGTGACCCAAGGCCAGAACTGGCGTCCGTTGCCAAAGGGCCCGCCAACGCCCAGCCGCAGCAGTGGCAGCAGCTTGCCAAGCGCTCCGCCCGAACGGCTGAAGACCACCCCCGTGCGTGCCAGCACCACGCGCACACCTGCCGGCGCCGACAACGCCGCCTGCTCCCACTCGACGCAGATCTGCGCCAAGGTGCCGGAACGTGCAGGTGCGTCCTCGCGCAGGACCGTATTGCCGGCGTCGCCATAGTAACCAGACGCCGACTGGCTGATGAAGGTTTTCGGCGGCGTATCCATGCGCGCCATGGCCTGCACCAAGGTCCTGGTGGGGCCCAACCGGGAGCTGAACAGCTCCTCCACCCGCTTCCGCGTCCAGGGCCTGTCGCCGATGCCGGCGCCGGAAAGGTTGACCACGGCGTCGGCGCCGGCCAGTGACGAGGGGTCGAGGACGCCCGCCGCTGGATCCCAGCGGACTTCGCTTGCGCCGGCAGGTGGCCGCCGGACCAGGGTCACCACGGAGTGGCCTGCATCGCGAAAGGCTGCGGACATGGAGGTGCCGATGAGCCCGGAGGCGCCGGCCATGACAATGTGCATGGTCCATCACACCACGCCAGCGCGGGTTGTGTACCTCCCGCGGGGCAGGGGAGGGGTTGACTATGATCGAACGATGACCTCTTCGAGCTACTTCCGTTTCCCGCATTTGCACGGCGATCTGGTCACTTTCGTGGCCGAGGACGACGTGTGGATTGCGCCCCTGGACGGCGGCCGTGCCTGGCGCGTCTCGTCGCTCCAGCTGCCTGCCCGCAACCCGCGATTCACCCCCGACGGCAAGCGGCTGGTGTGGACCGTGGTGCAGGGAACGGCTCCGGAGGTGGTGTCAGCAGAGGTCGACGGCGGCGGGTACAGGCAGCTCACGTACTTTGGCCACAGCACTACAAAGGTCAAGGGATTCACCGCCGGGGGCGCCGTGGTGGTCACCAGCGCCTTCCGCCAGGCTGAAAGCCGGCACACCCACGCCTACAGCGTTCCGCTTGAAGGCGGCTGGGCGCAGGAACTTCCCTATGGCCCGGTGGAGTCAGTGGCGTATGGACCCGAAGTAGGCGATGAACGCCCCGTGGTGCTGGCGAGCGTGCTGTCCCGGGAACCGGCGTGGTGGAAGCGGTACCGCGGCGGCACGGCCGGGAAGCTGTGGATCGACCGCGACGGCAACGGTGAGTTCGAGCGCCTCCTTCCCGACCTTGACGGCAACCTCACCGACCCCCTCTGGGTGGACGGCCGGATCGCCTTCCTGTCCGATCACGAAGGCTACGGCAATCTGTACTCGGTGCTTCCCGACGGAAAAGACCTGCGCCGGCACACCGACCACCAGGACTTCTACGTCCGGCACGCCGCCACCGACGGCAAACGCGTCATCTTCGAGTCCGCCGGTGAACTCTGGGTACTCCCGGACCTCGGCTCGGAGGCGGAAAAGCTGGATATCACCCTCGGCTCGGCCTCGCAGACCAGGCGTCCTGCCCTTCTCGACGCCGTCAAGCACCTGGGCGCCGTTGCCCCGGACACAACAGGGGCCGCCAGCGCGGTGGAATCGCACGGGACCATTTCCTGGCTGCGGCACAAGGATGGGCCGTCCCGGATCGTCGAGGCAACGCCCGGAGTGCGGGGCCGCTTGCCCAGGCCCCTCGGCGACGGCCGGATCGCCTACATCGCCGATCACGGCGGTGTTGAAGCCATCCACATCAAGGACATCGCAGCGCCCGTGCCGCACACCGCTGCCCAGGTGGCGGCAGGGAGCGGCAAGTCCGGCGCTCCAGCCGTAGCCCCCGATTCCCCGGACGCGGAAAAGCAGGACATCCAGGGGCTGGAAACGGTCAGCCTGCCCCAGCCCGTTCCTGCAGCCGGGGCTGCGGTGCTGGCGGGAAGTGCAGCACACGCTCCGGCAGACGACGAGCAGCAGGCCGACGTTGCGCCACAGGATACGGCCACCGCCGCGGAGGCCCTGCCGCCCGCAGTAGAGGCAGGCATCACTGTTCCCACGCCCTCGCGCGCCAGTTCCCTCGAACCCAGCCCGGATGGCCGGTGGATTGCCCTTGGGACCTCCTTCGGCGACGTGCACGTCCTGGACACCCGCAGCGGCCACCTCAGCCCGGTGGCCAGCATCGGTGAAGGCAGTATTTCCGAATTGGCATGGTCTGCGGACTCCCGCTGGCTGGCGTGGTCCGAGCCCGTCACGTCCTTTGGCTCGCGCAGCCGGCTTCGGCTGGCCACTGTGGAGCGGCTCGACGCCGACCCCGTGGACGTCACCGACGGCCGCTTCCGCGATGCCTCACCGGCCTTCACTCCAGACGGCAAGTTCCTCGCCTTCCTGTCCAACCGCAGCTTCGACCCCGTGTACGACGGGCATTCGTTCGACCTCTCCTTCCCCAGCCCCATCAAGCCGTACCTGGTGGCACTCGCCGCTGACACGCCGTCGCCCTTCGGTCCATCGGTTGACCCCGCCGGCGGGGAGCCGGAAGCGGACGCGGAGGGCACGGACGAGGGCGAGGCAGGGGAGAAGGACACTCCTGGCGTCCGAGTGGATGCGGAGGGCCTGGCGCACCGCGTCATCGGAGTTCCGGTTCCGCAGGGCAACTACAGCTCGCTGGCGGCCGTCGACGGCGCACTCCTCTGGCTCGATTCCGTCCTGGCAGGTGTGACCGGCGACGGAAAGGCCAGCCAGGAGGACAAGGACGCCCGCCCAGGCCTGGTCCGCTACGACATCGTCCGGCGGAAGCAGACCACGCTGGTCGATGCAGTTGACAGCTACCGGCTGACCGGTGACCGCAGCAAGGTGGTGCTGGTATCCGACAAGCAGGTGACCGTGGTGCCTTCGGACGCCAAGGCGGACGAGGAATCGGGCAAGCTGGTCAAGGTTGACCTGGGCCGGATCCGCGTCCTGCTGGACCCGCTCAGCGTCTGGGGCCAGGCATTCGACGAAGCCTGGCGGCTGCAGCGCGACTTCTTCTGGACCGAAGACATGGCCGGGCAGGACTGGGATTCCATCCACGCCCGTTACCGCCCCATCGTGGAACGGCTGGGTTCGCATGACGACCTGGTGGACCTGCTGTGGGAACTGCACGGCGAACTGGGAACGTCCCACGCCTACGTTCGTCCGGCCGCCGTCACCGAACGCGGCAGCCGTGGACAGGGCCGCCTCGGTGCCGACCTCGCGCACACGGCCAATGGCTGGGAAATCACCCGGATCCTGGCCGGCGAGTCCTCCGATCCGCTGGCTACCTCCCCGTTGACCAGGCCCGGTGTAGGCGCCAAAGCGGGGGACATCCTGCTGGCGATTGACGGTGTCCCGCTGTCCGAAAGCACCACCCCGGCCATGCAGCTGGTGGGAGCGGCAGGCCGCGCGGTGGAGCTGACCCTCCTCAACGGTTCCGGGCACGGTGCTGCCGAAGGCACCCAACGCCGGGTCGCCGTCGTGCCTGTCAAGGATGAAGAGCGCCTCCGCTACCAGGAATGGGTCGCCGGCAACCGGCGGACCGTCCGTGAAGCCTCCAACGGAACCTTTGGCTACCTGCACATCCCGGACATGATGGCCAACGGCTGGGCGCAACTCCACCGTGACCTCGACACGGAAACAGCATTGGACGGCCTCATCGTGGACGTACGCCGCAACCGTGGCGGTCACACCTCGCAGCTCGTCGCGGAACTGATCGGCCGCAAGGTGACCGGGTGGAGCATGCCGCGCGGGGAGAAGCCGCGCACGTACCCGCACCACGCGCCGAGGGGGCCGGTGATCATCCTGGCTGACGAGTTTGCCGGATCCGACGGCGACATCATCACCCAGGTGTCAAAGCTCAGGGGCATCGGGCCGGTCATCGGCACGCGCACCTGGGGCGGTGTGGTGGGCATCGACAACCGGTTTGCGCTGGCGGACGGCACCGGAGTCACCCAGCCCCGCTATGCCAACTGGTTCAGCGGCGGCGTTGGCTGGAGCGTGGAGAACTACGGCGTTGACCCCGACATCGAAGTGACCTACCCGCCGCACGCCTACGCGGCCGGTCGCGATCCCCAGCTGGAATACGGCATCGGGGCGCTCAAGGAGATGATCCAGGAGCTGCCCACGGACCGGCCGCCGGCCCGCTCCGGCTACCGCAAGCTGTTGCCTGCGCCGCTGCCGGCCCGCCCGCAGGGACGCTAGGAACAACAAAAAGGCCCTGTCCTTCCGGTTTCCCGGAAGGACAGGGCCTTCGCGTTGTGCAGGGCCGGTGGGCCCGGGACTGCTAGGACTGCAGCGTGGCGTCGAGGGTGATCTCGATGCCGGCCAGGGCCTGGGATACGGGGCAGCCCTTCTTGGCGGCCTCGGCAATGCGCTGGAACTCGTCCTGCGAGATGCCGGGGATGCGGGCGTTGAGGGTGAGGTGGCTGCCGGTGATGCCGGTGCCCGGCTGGAAACCAACCTCCGACTTGGTGTTGACCTCCTCGGGCGTGAAGCCGGCCTGGCTCAGTTCGTGGCTGAAGGCCATGGAGAAGCAGGCTGAATGGGCTGCGGCGATGAGCTCTTCCGGGCTGGTCTTGCCGCCGGCAGCTTCGGTGCGGGCCTTCCACGTGACATCGAAGGTGCCCAGGCCCGAGCTGTCCAGGGTGGTGTTGCCCGAGCCCTCGGTCAGGCTTCCGGTCCATACAGTGTGGGCGTTGCGTGTTGTAGCCATGTCTCTCCTCAACGTCGGTTCGATCCGGGGCCGGCAGCCGCTGCCGGCCCCACCGTTTCCCATCCTAGGGACCAGCCACCCCCGGTGCACGGGTTGTCCGCTCTCAGAGGATTATGACCGGCTCCCCGTCATGGGCTTACTGCCAGATGGTGGCAATGGCGATGTTAAGCAGCGCCAGGCCACCGACGCCGTGCGCGAGTCCGGTGGAGACGGGCTGCCCGTTCTTGACCTTGCGTGAGCCGATGACCGCCAGGACTGCCACCACGATGGCGATGACGAACTTGATGCCCAGCTTGGCGTAGTTCGGATTGGAGTCCGGCAGGAACGGGAGGATGCCCATCATGGCGATGCCGGTGAGCAGCTGCAGGAAGGCGCCGTCACGCTGGCGCGGATGCACGGTGGGGGTCCGCATCGTGGCAATCCAGTAGCCCACGATCATGGCGGCCCCGACGACGTGCAGGAAGACCAGGATGTTGAAGAGAATGTTCATGGCTCCAGCTTAGCCAGTCATTTCTACCGCCTGTAGCAAAGCCACGCGGTTCCCGGACTGCGGCGGGCTGGCGGGAGTTTGGGTTAAACGACGACGACGGCCCCGGCTGCGGGAGGTTTCCCACCCGCGCCGGCGCCGCCGTCGTTGGACCCTTTGTTGGTTACAGTCCCAGGTCCGCTTCGAACGCGCCTTCCTCCAGGCGTGCCTTCAGGGTCTGGAGGAACCGGCCTGCATCGGCGCCGTCCACCAGGCGGTGGTCGTACGTCAGGGACAGGTACATCATGGAGCGGATGGCGATCGAGTCATCGCCGTTTTCGTCAGCAACCACCACGGGGCGCTTGACGATGGCGCCGGTGCCCAGGATGCCGACCTGCGGCTGGTTGATGATCGGGGTATCGAACAGCGCTCCAACCGAACCGATGTTGGTAATGCTGAACGTGCCGCCGGAGAGTTCGTCCGGGCCGATCTTGCCGTCGCGGGTGCGGGAAGCAACGTCGGCGATCTTGCCGGCCAGGCCGGCGAGATTCAGGTTACCGGCGTCCGCGATGACCGGAACCAGGAGGCCCTTGTCCGTGTCGACGGCGATCGCCAGGTGCTCGGCGTTGTGGTAGGTGATCTCCTGCTTTTCCTCGTCGTAGGCAGCGTTGAGCTTGGGGTGCTGCTTGAGGGCCTCGGCAACTGCCTTGGCGATGAAAGGCAGGAAGGTCAGCTTGGTGCCGTTCTGGGCCTGGAACGAGTTCTTGGCGCGGGCACGAAGCTTGGCGACCTTGGTCATGTCCACTTCGTGGACCTGGGTCAGCTGGGTGGAGATTTCCAGCGACTCGCGCATGCGCCGGGCGATGACCTGGCGGATGCGGGGAGCCTTCTGGGTGGTGCCGCGCAGCGACGAGGCTGCACCGGCTGCAGCCGGGGCGGACGCGGCGGGGGCTGCTGCCGGAGCAGCGGCGGGAGCGGGGGCAGCCTTGGCCTCGGCGGCGGCGATGACATCCTGCTTGCGGATGCGGCCGCCAACACCGGTGCCGGAGAGGCTGGAGATGTCCACGCCGTGCTGGTTGGCAAGCTTGCGGACCAGGGGGGTGACGTAGCCGGAGTCGGATCCGCCGGCCGGAGCTGCTTCCTGGGCTGGCGGAGCAGCGGGAGCCTGGGCGGCGGGAGCCGGGGCAGCCTGCGGTGCAGCCTGCTCAGGGGCCTGCTGGGCAGGAACAGCCTGGGCGGGAGCGGTCTGCGCGGGAGCGGACTCTGCCGGTGCGGGCTTGGGGGCTTCCTGCTGGGGAGCGGCGGGTGCAGCCTCCGGAGCCGCGGCAGCGGGAGCGCCCGAGCCGATGACGGCGAGTACGGAGCCAACCTCGGCCGTTTCGTCCTCGTTGACCCGGATTTCCTGCAGGGTGCCGGCAACGGGGGAGGGGATCTCGGTGTCCACCTTGTCGGTGGAGACTTCGAGCAGCGGCTCGTCAACGTCGACGGAATCGCCAATGGCCTTCAGCCAGCGGGTCACGGTGCCTTCGGTGACGCTTTCGCCGAGTGCGGGGAGGGTGACCTCGTGGCTTTCGCCGCCGCCTGCAGCGGGTGCTTCCTGGGCGGGTGCCTCCTGCGCGGGGGCTGCTTCGGCGGGTGCTTCCTGTGCGGGAGCAGCTGCAGGTGCCTCTTCGGCGGGGGCAGCCGCGGGAGCTTCAGCGGGTGCGGAACCGCCGCCGGAGCCGTCACCGATGCGCACCAGCGGCGCACCTACCTCGGCGGTCTCATCTTCAGCGACCAGGATTTCTTCAATCACGCCAGCTACAGGAGAGGGGATTTCAGTGTCTACTTTGTCGGTGGAGACTTCGAGCAGCGGCTCGTCCACCTCTACCCGGTCACCTACCTGCTTGAGCCAGCGGGTGACGGTTCCTTCGGTGACACTCTCACCGAGGGCGGGCAAGTTAACGGATTCAGACATGTCGTCCCCGTTCTCCTTATTGATCTTTAGTGCGAATGGTTGCTGCCTTGTTGGAAGCCTAGTGCACCCGGTCTGCGCGACCGGGTGCACCGGGCCTGGTAATGCTGGCGAAAATCAGCCGTGGAGCGGCTTGCCGGCCAGCGCCAGGTGGGCTTCGCCGAGGGCTTCGTTCTGGGTGGGGTGGGCGTGCACCAGCTGTGCCACATCCTCCGGGTAGGCTTCCCAGTTCACGATCAGCTGGGCCTCGCCCACCTGCTCGCCCATGCGGGCACCGATCATGTGGACGCCCACCACGGGGCCGTCCTTCTGGCGGACCAGCTTGATCAGGCCCGAGGTGCCAAGGATGGAGCTCTTGCCGTTGCCGGCCAGGTTGTATTCCTGGGTCTGCACCTGGTCCTCGCCGAACTTTTCCTTGGCAGCCTTCTCGGTGTAGCCGACGGTGGCGATCTCGGGTTCGGAGTAGGTGACCTTGGGGATGTTGATGTCCTCGACCACCACGGGCTTCAGGCCGGCGATCTCCTCGGCCACGAAGATGCCCTGCTGGTAGCCGCGGTGGGCCAGCTGCACGCCGGGGACGATGTCACCGACGGCATAGATGTTGCCCACGCCGGTGTGCAGTCGCTCGTTGGTGATGACGAAGCCGCGGTCGATGGTGACGCCGGCTTCCTCGTAGCCCAGGTTGGCCGTGACGGGGCCACGGCCGACGGCGACCAGCAGCAGGTCCGCTTCGAAGGTCTTGCCGTCCACCAGGGTGACTTTGACGCCGTCGTCATTCTGCTCGACGCCCTGGAAGAAGACGCCGGTGGAGAACTTGATGCCGCGCTTCTTGAAGGCACGCTCGAAGTTCTTGACGATCGTGGCGTCCTCGTTGGGAACGAGGGAGGGCAGGCCTTCGACGATGGTCACGTCCACGCCGAACGACTTCCACACCGAGGCGAACTCGACGCCGATGACGCCGCCGCCCAGGATGATGGCGCTCTTGGGAATGAAGTCCATGGTGAGGGCCTGGTCGGAGGTGATGACCTTGCCGCCGATTTCCAGGCCGGGAAGGGTGCGCGAGTAGGAGCCGGTGGCCAGGACGATGTTCTTGCCCTTGTAGGCGGTGCCGTTCACCACGATGGTGTCGGTGCCCTGCAGCTTGCCTTCACCCTCGATGACGGTGATGGCCTTCTTGGACTTGATCAGGCCCTGCAGGCCCTTGTACTTGCCGGCGATGATGCCGTCCTTGTAAGCGTTGACGGCGTTGATATCGATGCCGTCGAGGGTGACGTTCACGCCGTACTTGGCGGAGTCACGGGCGTGGTCGGCCAGCTCTGCGGAGTGCAGCAGGGCCTTGGTGGGGATGCAGCCGTTGTGGAGGCAGGTGCCGCCCAGCTTGGCCTTCTCCACGAGGCCGACGGTGAGGCCGAGCTGTACCGCACGCAGCGCTGCAGCGTATCCGCCGCTGCCGCCACCGAGTACCAGGATGTCGAATTCTTGCGCAGTTGCCTGATCGGCCACTTAAACGCTCCCTCGCGTGAACGATGACGCGATCAGCGCGCATCATCTGGTCTTGGAACTTGCACTGCCGTGATTATGTCAGCAGGGCAACTCTCTTGCATTTGTGACTACCGTGGTTCACCTTAGCGAACCACCTATCCATGCTCCACCTTGGCACTGCGTTTGTGGAGCGCTTGTGTCCAGTGTCACGCGGCCCTGTGGCACAGGAATCACCTGCGCCGCAGGGCCGCGTGGCAGTGGTTGTAACTGCCCAGGGGCACCTAGGCGGCGGCCAGGATGTCCTCCACGTAGGCAACCAGGGTACGGACGGTGCAGCCGGTGCCCTGCTTGTGCGTGTAGCCGTACGGGCTGCCGTTATTAAAGGAAGGTCCTGCAATATCGATGTGCGCCCAGGGGATCTGTTCGCCTGCCTTGTCCTTACCCACGAACTCGCGCAGGAACACGGCGGCGGTCATCATTCCGCCGTGGCGTTCGCCGATGTTGGCCAGGTCGGCCACCTGGGAGTCCAGGGTGGGTCGCAGTTCCTCCGGCAGGGGCATGGGCCAGACCAGCTCGCCTGCACGGTCCGCCGCCGCCTTGAGCGCGCCCGTGACGCTGTCCGAGCCCATGACGCCGGCGGTGCGGTTGCCGAGGGCGATCAGCTGCGCGCCGGTGAGGGTTGCGACGTCGATGATGGCGTCCGGGTATTCGCGGCTCGCGGCGACAATGCCGTCCGCCATGACCAGGCGGCCCTCGGCGTCGGTATTGAGGACCTCCACCGTCTTGCCACCGAACATGGTCAGGACGTCGGCAGGACGTGAGGCGCCGCCGCCGGGCATGTTCTCTGCGATGCAGAGCCAGGCTGTCGCTTTAACGGGCAGGCCCAGGCCGGCGATGGCCAGGACAGTGTTAAGTACGACGGCGGCACCGGCCATGTCGCTCTTCATGTCGCCCATGTTGAGGGCCGGCTTAAGGGAGATTCCGCCGGTGTCGAAGGTGATCCCCTTGCCCACGAGGGCGACCTTGGCAGTGGCCTTGGCGGGGGAGTATTCGACCTTGACCAGCCGCGGTTGGCGCGTGGATCCCTTGCCCACGCCCATAATGCCGCCGAAACCTTCCTTCTCGAGGCGCTTCTCGTCCCAGACCGTGACTTTGACGGGCAGTCCCTTGGCGAGGTCCTTGGCGGCCTCGGCGAACGATTCGGGGTATAGGTGGCTCGGCGGGGTGTTGACCAGGGACCGGGTGGCGTTAACAGCCTTGGCCACCAGGCCGGCCCGCTTCAGCGCCACCTCCAGCTCCGGGGTGCCGGCCAGTTCGGTGAAGATGACGGCATTGCGCACCGGGTCCTTAAGTCCGTCGGAGGAAGACCGGAACTCGGTGAAGGAGTAGGCGCCCAGCGCGGCGCCCTCGGCGACGGCCGTGACGTCCTGCACCGTCGCCGTCGGGAATGCCAAAGTGACCGTGGGCAGGCCGGCCAGCTGCCGGACGGCCGATCCTGCTGCCCGGCGGAGCGACTCGCCCGTGAGCGGTCCGGTGGCGGGAACCTTGCCGACGCCGGCCAGGACCAGAATGCCTGCCCCGGTTTCGGGCAGCCCCGGCAGGCGGACCAGCTGGTCCGCGGCGCCGGTGACACCCAGCGCCTTGAGCGAGTCCCCGAGGGCCTCCGCGGACTTCGCCGTCAGGGGGTTCTCCAACAGGACGGGGCCGTCGGTTCCCTGGCCCACCCCGATGACCACTGCATCACTGGGGTTCTTCTTAAGGTCCCGCGCGACGGTACTAAGGTTGACTTCAGTATTCTTGACCACAGGGATGAGTCCTCAATTCTCGAAACGTTCGGGCAGGGATGCATGTTGGGCGCTCTGCCATGGTGGCCCGGATCCGGCCGTTCTGGACGGTTCCCGGGTGCGTGCAAGCCCGCCTGGCAGGCCAGTTCCGATCGTAGCCCTTCCCCGGCACCGCGCGAGAATTTCCTGAGAGGTGCGCCACACCGGCCGATGGAATGCCGGGTGTCACTGCAGCGTTATGAATGATGTCCACCCGCACCCCTGAAAGGAACATGCCGTGCTTGAACGGATTTCCGGCTCCCTGCTGGACCCCGACGCGCTTTATGCCAGCAACATCGAGCTGTTCCACAGCCCGGAACTCCAGGGGCTGAACCTGGTGATGGGATTCACCGGATTTGCCGATGCCGGCCACGTGGTGAAGCAGATCAATGCCGAGCTGCTGGACTCCCTCGACGCCCAGCCCGTTGCGGTCTTCGATGCCGACCAGCTGATCGACTACAGGTCACGGCGCCCGCACCTGAGCTTCGTCGAGGACCACATCCAGGACTACCAGGAGCCCCGGCTGGCCCTTTACCGGCTGGTGGACGGACTGGGAAAGCCGTTCCTGCTCCTGGCCGGCTTCGAGCCCGACCTGCAGTGGGAACGCTTCGCCCGCGCCGTCGTAAACATCGTGGAGAAGCTGGATGTCAACCTCACCACCTGGATCCACTCCATCCCCATGCCCGTGCCACATACCCGCCCCGTGGGGGTGACGGTGCACGGGAACCGGCCCGAACTCATCGAGGGCATCTCGGTATGGAAGCCCACCGTTGAAGTTCCCGCCGCCGTCGGCCACATCCTGGAGCTGCGGCTGGTGGAAGCCGGACGCAACGTTGCCGGTTACGTCATCCACGTGCCCCACTACCTTGCCGAGGCCGAGTACCCCACAGCCGCCGTCGCCGGTCTGGAGTACCTGGGCGCCGCCACGTCCCTGATGCTGCCCACCGACCGGCTCCGCGAATCGGGCCGCGAGGTGAGCCGCCAGATCGCCGAGCAGATCGAAGCGTCGGAGGAAGTCCAGCAGGTAGTGTCCCGCCTCGAAACCCGGTACGACGAAAAATCGGACGGCATCGTGCGCCGGTCGCTTTTGGCCAACGAGAACGACGAGCTGCCCGACGCCGACGACCTCGGCGCCGCCGTGGAGGCCTACCTGGCCAGGGAGAACCCGGGGCAGTAGCGCTGGTCACAACTTCCGGGAAAGCGGCGTCCCGCCGGGCATAATGAAGTGGTGACTGCACCCCGCGCCTGGCTTATCTGGACCATTGGAATTTTCGGGTACCTGGTGGCCGTGGCGCAGCGGACCTCGTTCGGCGTGGTGGGCCTTGAAGCGACGGAGCGTTTCCACGCCACGGCGTCCGCCATCTCCTTTTTCACTGTCCTGCAGCTGCTGGTCTACGCCGGGCTCCAGATTCCCGTGGGCCTGTTGGTGGACCGGCTTGGTTCGCGGGTGATGATTGCCGGCGGTGCGGTCCTGATGGGGCTGGGACAGCTGCAGCTGGCGTTTGCGGACAGTATTCCCGGGGGAGTCCTGGGCCGTGTCCTGGTGGGTGCCGGCGATGCAATGACGTTCATCTCCGTCATCCGGCTGATCCCGCTGTGGTTCGCCCCCGCCCGCGTCCCGCTCGTGACCCAGCTCACCGGTATGTCCGGCCAGCTGGGGCAGCTGTTCAGTGTCCTGCCCTTCGCCATGGTCCTGCACCTGTCCGGCTGGACCCCCGCTTTCCTGATGCTGGCAGGGATGTCCGCGCTCGCCGTCGTACTGGTGGTCCTGCTGCTCCAGGACGCTCCCCCTGGCACCGAGCGGCCGCAGGCCCGCCAGGGGCTCCGGGCAACGGGGGCATCGCTGGCCCGGGCCTGGCGGCAGCCCGGCACGCGGCTGGGGATGTGGAGCCATTTCACCATCCAGTTCAGCGGCACCGTTTTTGCCATGACCTGGGGCTACCCGTTCCTGATTTCCGGGCAGGGCCTGGACGCAGGCACTGTTGCCGCCCTGATGGCGCTCTATGTCGCCGCGGCCATGGCGGCGGGCCCCTTCATCGGACGTTTCGTCTCGCGCCACCCACTGCGCCGCTCCACCATGGTGCTGCTGATTGCCGGCGCCACCGCAGTGGCCTGGGCTGCGGTACTGATCCTGCCCGGGCGGGCTCCGCTGTGGCTGCTGGCGGGACTGGTGGTGGTGCTTGCCATCGGCGGCCCCGGTTCGATGATCGGCTTCGATTTCGCCCGGACGTTCAATCCGGCACACCGGATCGGCACCGCCACCGGGATCGTGAACGTTGGCGGCTTCATTGCTGCCCTGGTGTCCATCTTCCTGATCGGCCTGGTGCTGGACCTCCTCTACGCCACCGGATTCTCGCAGGGGGTGCTGTACGGTTTGGATCCCTTCCGGCTGGCCCTGAGCGTCCAGTTCCTGCTCCTGGCCCTGGGCGCCGCCGCCATCGTGGCCTCGCGGCGGAAGGTGCGCCGGCAGATGGCCGCCCAGGGGATTGTGGTGCCGCCGCTGCGCAGTGCCCTGGCCCGGCAGCGCCGGGAAAGCCTGGCGCGCCGCCGCCAGCCAGTGCGCAGCGACGACTGAGGCATGCCTGTTCCTTCCTCTGCCACTGTTCCTCCACCGGACTGTTTGCCCACATAGCTGAACTGAGCCCTGCCAGCCCGTGCTGTGGTCGGAGAAAGCTGGAGCCATGACAGCTCCAGAACGATTAACAGTCCGCGGGCCGGAAGATATTCTTGGCTTCATTCCACACAGCCTGGGGTACTGGCCGGCTTCCAGCCTGGTGGCCATGACGCTGCACGGCACTACCCTTGGCGCCACACTGCGGCTTGACCTTCCGACACCTGCAGGGCAGGCCGCTCCTTTCGGGTTCGCCGACGCCGTCCGCCGTTACCTTGAGTCGGACCAGGATGCCGACGGCGCGCTGCTGGCCGTCTTCACCAGCGACGCAGGAATGGTCCCGCCGAGTGCCTACGACCTCCTGATTTCCACCGTGCAGTGTTCCCTCGAGCAGGCCGGGATGCCGGTGCGTGCTGCCTGGTTCGTGGGCGATGTCTATTGGCGGGATGCCCTGTGCAGCGACGGTTCGTGTTGTCCGATGCCGGGGCGGCCCGTGCAGGAGATCAGGGACAGCATGCTGAACGCCGAGATGGTCTACCGCGGCAGCAGCGTGGGGCCGGCGCCAAGGTCAGGCAGCGTGCCGGAAGCGCCGGTGCCTGCCATGCACCTGGCAGCGGTCCGTGAAGCACAGGCCGGCTGGGAGGAGGAGTTGGGCGGGCTGTCCCGAAGCCGCGCGCAGTTCTCTGCCGTGCTCGGCTTCTGGCAGACGCTGCTGGACCGGACCCCACCGGTTGCCTGGCTGCCTGATATCGAGCGGGATGCCTTTCTTCGGGCCACGCTGCTGGTTCCCACGTGGCGGGACGCCGTGATGGTGATGGCTGCGGCGGGCAGGAACGCTGCGGAAGCCGGGGCTGAACAGTTCAAGGTATTTGCTGACGGGGATGGCGCGGGCGGTGCCGATGAGTCCGTCGTGTCCCTGCCGGTGCTGCCGCCGGTCGAAATCCCACACCGGGCCTCGGCGGCGGGCAAACCGGGGGCGGCAGCGGCGGAAGAGGCGGGAGGAAGGGCGCCTGCCCTGGGGCCGCCGCGCCGGACGGGGAACGGTGCCCCTTTACGCCCCGTTCCTGCCGGGAGTGGCACCCCGGTCGGCCCCGGTCCCGTTCCTGCCGGGTACGGCGAGGTGCTTATGGGCGTGGCGCCGAACGTCCCCGACTGGGAAGGCCTGGACGCGCTGGACCGGATCCTGGGAAATCTGGCTGTGCTGGGTGGGCAGGCTGCCGCGGCGGCGTTGACCATGCGTGGCTGGGTGGCATGGTGCCGCGGCCGGGGTTCCTATGCTGCTGCACACCTGGGACAGGCCCTCGAACTTGACCCGGATTACCGGCTTGCGGAACTCCTGCTGGACCTCGTTGGCAGGGGCACGCTCTGTGGCTGGGCGGCGAGAAAGGAGACCGCCTGGCAGAAGTTCGGGGAGGACACTGCCGGGTGAAAGTGGGAGCTGTGAGGGGCGCCCGGCCGGTGTAAGGAGCGGGATGCGCCGCCCGGCATGGGCAAGACCTTCAGCAGGTGGCGGGACCGGATCGAAGCGGGGGAGGCCGGATCCAGGCAAATCATGAGACAATAGATGCCGAGACCCGGTTGGGTCCGTGCATCGAGTGCTTGGAATGGGCCCGCAAGGGAACATTACAGCCGCTCCGGGAGTTGTCTTAAGTGACTCTGCCGGCCGTGGTGGCGCTTGGTTTTCATCACGGACTTGACAGGGTCATAGTGGTGTTGCCCGTATGGTGATTCCACAGACCACCGCTAGAAAGGTTTTCTGTGACCCCGTCTTCCACGAAGAAGGATTCCGCCGCCCAGGATGTCTTGTCCCCTGAGGAGAAGCAGGCCGCGACCAATGCCAAGCGGGCAGCTACGCGGGCAGCCAACAAGGCTTCGGCCGGCGCGGCTCCAGCGGACGGCAAGCGCGAGCCCAAGAAGCGTGGGCCCAAGCCTGGCGCCAAGGCTGCAGCCGAGGCTGCAGGAAAGTCCGCCGTTGACGCGGACGAGGTTGAGGACGCTGAGGAAGACCTTGACGTCCTCGAAGGGCCGGACGCAGTAGAGGATGCCGATACCGACGCCGATCCCGTCAAGGGCGCAGTGGGCAGCGGCAAGGGCTTTGTCTACTCCGACGCAGATGATGACGATGCCCCCGTGCAGCAGGTCATGTCTGCCGGCGCCACGGCTGACCCTGTCAAGGACTACCTGAAGCAGATTGGTAAGGTCGCACTGCTCAACGCCGAGCAGGAAGTCGACCTTGCGCTGCGGATCGAGGCCGGGCTGTTCGCCGAGGAAAAGATCGCCGCGGACGACGGCTCCATGGATCCGAAGTACAAGCGTGAACTCGAATTCATCATCCACGACGGCAAGCGCGCCAAGAACCACCTGCTGGAGGCCAACCTCCGCCTGGTGGTCTCCCTGGCCAAGCGCTACACCGGCCGCGGCATGCTGTTCCTGGACCTGATCCAGGAAGGCAACCTGGGCCTGATCCGCGCAGTGGAGAAGTTCGACTACACCAAGGGCTTCAAGTTCTCCACCTACGCCACCTGGTGGATCCGCCAGGCCATCACCCGCGCCATGGCCGACCAGGCCCGCACCATCCGCATCCCGGTGCACATGGTTGAAGTCATCAACAAGCTGGCCCGTGTCCAGCGCCAGATGCTGCAGGACCTGGGCCGAGAGCCCACGCCCGAGGAACTGGCACTGGAGCTGGACATGACACCCGAAAAGGTGGTCGAGGTCCAGAAGTACGGCCGCGAACCCATTTCGCTGCACACGCCCCTGGGCGAGGACGGCGACTCGGAGTTTGGTGACCTGATCGAGGACTCCGAGGCCGTTGTTCCGGCTGACGCCGTGAGCTTCACCCTCCTCCAGGAGCAGCTGCACTCCGTGCTGGACACCCTCTCCGAACGCGAGGCCGGCGTGGTTGCCATGCGATTCGGCCTGACCGACGGACAGCCGAAGACTTTAGACGAAATCGGCAAGGTCTACGGCGTCACCCGCGAGCGGATCCGGCAAATCGAATCAAAGACCATGTCCAAGCTCCGCCACCCCTCCAGGTCGCAGGTCCTGCGGGACTACCTGGACTAGGTCCACCGGACTCCACGTACGGGACCCGGCAGGGGCCGTGCCGAACCCACCTTCGGGTGGCTCCGGCACGGCCCCTGTTTTTCGCTGCTTTTTCGCGCCGCGAACTTCGCGGTGGCATGTGGTTAAACGCCTGCGGGGCCCTTCGGTAGTGGAAGGGCCCCGCAGGGTTCGTTGTTACCGATGCCTCATCTAGTCGATTTCCACGGCAGCTTTCTCGTGAAGCTTTCCCGTCTCATCGTGCCAGTCGGAGCTCAACGGCTTGAGCGTCGCCTCGACTGCACGGGCGTGGTGGCCGCAGAACAGCAGCTCACCGCCGGAGGACTCGAGTACAACCCGCACATATGCCTGGGCTCCGCAACGGTCGCACCGGTCGAGTGCGTTGAGCGTGCGGTCTGCCACTGCTGTTGTCATGTCGGCCTCCTTAGTAGATCAGTACATCTATATAACCAGCATTCGTATCCAAACCATCGCAAGGATGGGGCAAGTTCGCTGTGCGCGTAGCCGCAAGGTTCAATCAAGAATGGGCAAGTTCCGCCCATCACTGGGGCTGGTGGCGTGCCGCACAGCCGCCGGCGGTGTGGCAGACGGCTCCAGCCGCCGCAGCCGATTACCCTAGAAGATGCGGTTCCAGCGCCGCGCACACGTCCCTGAAGGAGTTCATCACCAGTGGCACCTAGCTCTGATTACACCGCCCGGCACCTTTCCGTCCTGGAGGGCCTCGAAGCCGTCCGCAAGCGCCCGGGCATGTACATCGGCTCAACCGACTCGCGCGGCCTCATGCACTGCCTCTGGGAAATCATCGACAACTCCGTGGACGAGGCCCTGGCCGGGTTCGGGCACGACATCCGCATCATCCTCCACGCGGACAACTCCGTGGAGATCCACGACGACGGCCGTGGCATCCCCATCGACAAGGAGCCCAAGACGGGGCTCACCGGCGTCGAGGTGGTCTTCACCAAGCTGCACGCGGGCGGCAAGTTCGGCGGCGGCTCCTACACCGCCTCGGGCGGACTCCACGGCGTTGGCGCCTCGGTGGTCAACGCCCTGTCCTCACGCCTTGACGTGGAAGTGGACCGCGGCGGCAAGACCTACCGGATGTCCTTCCGCCGGGGCGAACCCGGGCGGTTCAAGGACGCCGGATCCCGCCTGGACCCCGCAGCGCCCTTCACACCGTTCGTCGACGACTCGGTGCTGGACATCGTGGGCAAAGCCAAGCGCGGCGTCACCGGAACCCGCATCCGTTACTGGGCGGACCGGCAGATCTTCACCCCCGATGCCAAGTTCTCCTACGAGGACCTCGTGGCCCGCGCCCGCCAGACCTCCTTCCTGGTGCCCGGACTCAAGCTCACGGTGCGGGACGAGCGCAGGGTCGCCGGGACGCCTGGTGAGGCCGGCCCCCATGAGGAGGTCTTCCACCACGACGGCGGCATCTCCGAGTTCGTCGAGTTCCTCGCCGCCGATCCTGCCGTCACCGACGTGTGGCGCCTGCACGGGTCGGGGAAGTTCAAGGAGACGGTCCCGGTCCTGGACGAACGCGGGCACAGCCAGCTGGCAGAGGTTGAGCGTGACTGCGAAGTTGACGTGGCGCTGCGCTGGGGCATCGGCTACGACAGCACCGTGCGCAGCTTCGTGAACATCATCGCCACCCCGAAGGGCGGCACCCACCAGTCCGGCTTCGAGCAGGCGCTGGTCAAGACGTTCCGCAAAGCGGTGGAGGCAAACGCCCGCAAGCTCAAGGCCGGCAACGACAAGATCGAAAAGGACGACATCTTCGCGGGCCTGACGGCGGTGCTGACCGTGCGGCTGGCGGAACCGCAGTTCGAGGGCCAGACCAAGGAGATCCTCGGCACCAGCGCCGTCCGGGCCATCGTGGCCCGGGTGGTGGAGAAGGAGATCTCCGCCAAGCTGTCGTCGTCAAGTAAGAATGACAAGGCCCAGTCCGCCCTGCTGCTGGAAAAGATCGTCAGCGAGATGAAGTCCCGCATCTCGGCCCGGGTGCACAAGGAGACCCAACGGCGCAAGAACGCGCTGGAAACCTCCTCGATGCCCACCAAGCTCGCCGACTGCCGGACGGACGACGTCGGACGTTCCGAACTGTTCATCGTGGAAGGTGACTCCGCACTTGGCACTGCCAAGCTGGCGCGATCCTCCGACTTCCAGGCGTTGCTGCCCATCCGGGGCAAGATCCTGAACGTCCAAAAGGCGTCGGTGGGGGACATGCTCTCCAACGCCGAATGCGCGGCCCTCATCCAGGTGGTGGGCGCAGGCTCCGGCCGCAGCTTCGACATCAGCGCGGCCCGGTACGGCAAGGTCATCCTCATGACGGACGCCGACGTGGACGGAGCCCATATCCGGACCCTGCTGCTGACCCTGTTCTTCCGCTACATGCGTCCCATGATCCTTGAGGGAAGGGTATTCGCGGCGGTGCCTCCGCTGCACCGCGTGGAGGTCATCAACGCAGGCCAGAAGGCCAACGAGATGATCTACACCTACTCAGAAGCTGAACTGCACGTGCTGCTGGCCCGCCTGGCCAAGGAAGGCAAGCGGTACAAGGAACCGATCCAGCGGTACAAGGGCCTGGGGGAGATGGACGCCGAGCAGTTGGCCGAAACCACCATGGACCCGCGGCACCGCACGCTGCGCAAGGTGGGGATCGAGAACGCGCAGCAGGCGGAGGAAATCTTCGACCTGCTGATGGGTTCGGACGTGTCGCCGCGCAAGGACTTCATCATCGCCGGCGCCTCCAGCCTGGACCGGGAGCGCATCGACGCCTGACAGCGGCGTACGGCCTCGCAATTGGGGGCAGGGCGGCTGGCACCTGGCTGGGAAGGCGCCGGAGGGTACCGCGGGGCCCGCTGGACAGGGCCCGACGGCGGCTGGTCAGCCGAGCAGTCCGGGAACCAGCAGAAGTGCGGTGGGCAGCGCGAGCAGCAGGACGCTGCCTGCCATGACGGCGCTGCGGACGGCGGAAGGAAGCGGAGGCTGGGGCGTCAGCAGGCGGCTGACCCGGGAAGCTGCGGTACGGACAGCGTCCGAGCCGGCTCCGCCTGATGCTGACTCAAGCCCGGACAGGGCCAGCGTGGGCGAGGAGGGCCGGACACCGGCGCCGGCCTCCGCGGCTGAACCGCTGGCCACGATGGCGATGGCCTTGATGAGGGTGGCTTTGCTCTCGGTCCGCAGGGCCACGTCATCGGCCAGCATCTCGATGAGGGAGTTCACGGACTCCTGGGCAAGCCGGGTGGTGGGCAGCCACGGGAGGGCCTGCCGCCACGCGGCGAAGGCCCAGAGCAGGAGGTGGTGCCGCTGGTTGAGGTGGGCGTTCTCGTGAATCAGCACCGCCCGAAGCTCTGCCGGTTCGAGCGCCGCCATCAGGCCGTCCGATAGCACCGTCACCGAACGCGCGCCGCCCGGAAGGCAGTACGCCACGGGTGAGTCGTGGCTGATGACCAGGGTTCCGGCGTCCTGGCCGGAGGGTGAGGCCAGCAGGGCCAGCATTTCGCGGTGCCGCCGCCGCTGGCGCTGGATTTTGTAGTACGTCAGCAGCAGGGTGAACACCAGATGGACGGTGAGCAGGGCAGCAGCGGACAGGGCAAAGATGTGCCAGAACCCCAGCGCGGTGGTGGGCGCGTTGAAAAATACCATGCCGGCGAGGCCGCGGAGGCCTGCAATCAGGTTGTCTCCAATAGGTTCCAGGCCGTAGACCAGCATGGCGCCGATCATTGACAACCCACCTGCAAGCGCGATCGCCTGCCACAGCAGCATGGCCGTGAACGGCGACCTGGCCGGCCACTGGGCCCGGGACAGGAGGATCGGCACCGGCCACGCCAGGATTATCGCAAGGACCGCCAGCAGGTATGAGGCCCAGAACATGGTGTGCTAGACGCGGCCCAGCAGTTTGCGCAGCGTCTCGGCTTCACCTTCGGACACCGACCCGATGAAGCGGGCCAGGACGGCCTCGCGGTCCGGTGCTGACCCGAGGACCTCATGCATGAGTTCCGCGGTGTGGTCTGCGCGGCTGGACACCGCCTGGTAGCGGTGGGGACGGGTGCCGCGTTCGCGTTCCACCAGCCCCTTCTTCTCCAGGCGTGAAAGTACGGTCAGTACCGTTGTGACGGCCAGTTCCTTGCCTTCATGGCCCGGCCCGCCCTGTGCCGCCGACGTGCGCGCCAACTGGTCCCTCAGGGTATTGGCCGTAGCCGCTTCCTGGCCCGCCCAGAGCAGGTCCATGACCGCCCGTTCCAGTTCACCAAGACTAGCCATTTCACTTTTCCTTTATTTCCCCGCGCCGCGCACTTTCGGTGCACGGTTACGTCCCACTGTTGTTCAACTACAGAACTAATTTACCCCGAAACCGGCCAACGTTCTACATGGAGTAGAACATCTGGCGCGGCGTGGCCCGCCGCGGGATGCTAGGTGAGGGCGGGAGGGTTTTCATCCGCCGTCAAGGATGTTCTACACTTTGTAGAAGTTGAAGTTCTACGAAGCGTAGAAAACTACATCGGCTAACAGTAGGGACCGCCATGGACGCCTTGGAAATCGCACGCTGGCAATTCGGAATCACCACCGTCTACCACTTCATGATGGTGCCGCTGACCATCGGCCTGGGCCTCGTGGTGGCCGTCATCCAGACAGCCTGGTACCGCACCGGCAAGCCCGAATACCTGCGCATGACCAAGTTCTGGGGAAAGCTGTTCCTCATCAACTTCATCATGGGCGTGGCCACGGGCATCGTGCAGGAGTTCCAGTTCGGTATGGCCTGGAGCGAGTACAGCCGCTTCGTGGGGGATGTGTTCGGGGCGCCCCTGGCCCTGGAAGCGCTCCTGGCCTTCTTCGTGGAGTCCACATTCCTCGGCCTGTGGATCTTCGGCTGGAAGCAGCTCAAGCCGGCCATCCACCTGGCCTGCCTCTGGGTGGCCGTCATCGGATCAGCACTCTCCGCCTACTTCATCATCGTGGCGAACAGCTGGATGCAGCACCCGGTAGGGGTGGAAATGATCAACGGCCGGCCCGTCATGACCGACGCCTGGGCCGTCTTCACCAACAACACCGCGCTTGTGGCCGTTCCGCACACCCTGTTCGGCGCCCTCGCCGTGGCAGGCGGCTTCCTCCTGGGCATCGCCTGGTACCACCTGTGGCGGCGGCGGCACGACGGCGTTGACACCGTGGGTGCAGACGGCCGGGTGATCCCCGGTGAAGACGTCCGCATTCCCGGCCGCGACCGCGCCGATCACAACGTCTGGATCCGTTCCCTGCGCATCGGTGTCGTGGTCGCCATGATCTCGTTCGCCGGCACCGCCGTCACCGGCGACCTCCAGGGCAAGCTGATGTTCCAGCAGCAGCCCATGAAGATGGCCGCGGCGGAGGCCGCCTGCCACGACGGTACCGGCTTCTCCGTCCTGAGCGTCGGGAACGTCGGCTCCAGGAACTGCGACGACGTGGTGGCCGTAATCGAGGTTCCGGGCATCCTGTCCTTCCTAGCCAAGGGCGACTTCACCACCGAGGTCAAGGGCGTCAACACCCTGCTGCCGGAGTACCAGGCCAATTACGGAACCCACCTGCCGGACAACCCGATCTACGGCGAGCGCGCAGGCCAGGAAATCCAGTACGTCCCTGTCATGGAAGTCACCTACTGGGGCTTCCGGATGATGATCGGCTTTGGCGGCCTCGCCGCCCTGGCAGCACTGGTGGCCCTCTGGCTCACCCGCAAGGGGACCGTGCCGGAATCCCGGTGGCTCATGCGTCTGGCAGTCTTCGGCATCCTGGCCCCCTTCGGCGCCAATGCCGCCGGCTGGATCTTCACCGAGATGGGCCGCCAGCCCTTCGTCGTGGCGCCCAACCCGGACCCCAGCGGAATCGACCAGGTGTTCATGTTCACCGCCGCCGCCGTATCCCCGGGTGTCTCCGCAGGGGAACTCATTGCCTCGCTGGTGGCACTGACCGCCGTGTACGCCGTCCTGCTGGTGGTGGAAGTCAAGCTGCTGGTCAAGTACATCCGCGGGGGTGTGGTGTCCGCGATGCCGGAACTCGGCCACGCACCGGCGGACGAGAACGAGGACGAAACACCCGGTTCCGGCGGCAACACCGGGCCCAAACCTGCCGACGACGTCCTGGCCTTCGCCTACTAGCAGAGGAAACAAACAATGGAACTGCTTCCCACCATATGGTTCATCGCCATCGCGGTGCTGTGGACCGGCTACCTCTTCCTGGAAGGCTTCGACCTGGGGGTCGGGATGCTGATGAAGCTCTTCGCCCGCAACAACACCGAGCGCCGGGTACTGCTGAACACCATCGGGCCTGTGTGGGACGGCAACGAGGTGTGGCTGCTGACCGCCGGCGGCGCCACCTTCGCCGCCTTTCCCCTCTGGTACGCCTCGCTGTTCTCCGCGCTCTACCTCCCCCTCCTGGTGGTCCTGCTGGCCCTGATCTTCCGGGCGGTCGCATTCGAATACCGGGGCAAAGTGGACACGGACAGCTGGCGGAACCGCTGGGACTGGGCCATCGCGCTGGGCTCCTTCTTCGCGGCGTTCGGCGTGGGCGCCGCCCTGGCCCTCACCACCACCGGGCTTCCGCTGAATGCCAACGGCGACCGGGAAGGCGGCCCCATGGCCTGGTTCAGCGGCTACGCCCTGCTGGGCGGCCTTGCCGTCGTGGGCTTCTCACTCCTCCACGCCCTGGCCTTCCTGGCCCTCAAGACCGACGGCGACGTCCGCCACCGTGCCCGCCAGTGGTTCGTGCGGCTGCTGCCGGTCCTGCTCCTGCCCATCGCCGCATGGGCCTCGGCCATCCAGTTCCTGGACGGCAAGCCGTGGACCTGGGCCGCCGTCGTGCTGGCCGTTGGCGCTGCCGCCACCGCCTGGCTGCTGGCCCGGAACGGCTCCGAAGGCAGGGCCTTCCTGGCCCTTGGCGCCTTCCTGATCCTGGGCACCGCATCCATCTTCGGGGCCGTGTTCCCGGTGGTGCTGCCCTCCACGCTGGACAGCGCCTTTGACCTCACCATCTCCAACGCTTCATCCTCGGACTACACCCTGGGGCTGATGAGCATTGTGGCGGCCTTTGGGCTTCCCCTGGTGATCGCCTACCAGGCCTGGACCTACTGGGTGTTCCGCCGCCGCGTCAGCGCTGCGCACATTCCCGAAGCCCACAGCTTCCTCCCTGCCATCGCCGCCAAAGCCTTCACCACCAAGGGCTGACGTGCGGCCAACCTTCCCCACAGGCCCGGCCACCCGGTCCGCCATCTACTGGCTGGGACTGCTGGCCGCGCTCAAGGCCCTGTCCCTGATCCTCATCGGCCAGGCGGTGGCCTCCGTCCTGGCCGGCCTCGCCGAGGGGAACGAGGCCTGGGCACAGCAGCTCACTCCAGGTGCCGTCGGCGTCGTCCTCCGCTCCCTGACCGTCTGGGGGCAGGCCGTCGCCGCCCGCCGCGCAGCCCTGGGGGTCAAGGAGGAGCTTCGCGCCGAACTGTTGGAGCGGGCCTTGCGAAGCGGGGTGCGGGGAACCGGTCCCGGCGACGGCGGCCTGGCCGTCCTGGCCACCCGCGGCCTGGATGCGCTGGACAGCTACTACACCCAGTTCCTCCCGGCGCTGGTCAACTGCGCCGCCGTTCCGCTGTTGCTCGGGGCCCGGATCCTCTTCGCAGACTGGGTCAGCGCGCTGGTCATCGTGCTGACGGTCCCGTTGATCCCGGTGTTCATGGTGCTGATCGGCCGCTACACCGAAGACAACGTGCGGCAGGCCCAGGCCTCGCTGGCGCGGCTGTCCGGCCACATGCTGGAGCTCGCCAAGGGCCTGCCGGTCCTGGTGGGACTGGGCAGGGCCACCGCGCAGCGCAAGGCCCTGGAGGAGATCTCCGAGGAATACCGCTCGCGCACCATGGGCACCCTCCGGACCGCGTTCCTGTCCGCCCTGGCCCTGGAACTCATCGCCACCATCTCGGTGGCCGTGGTGGCGGTCTTCATTGGCGTCCGGCTGGTCCACGGCGGCATGCCGCTGGAGGCGGGCCTGCTGGCACTCCTCCTGGCCCCGGACTGCTACCTTCCGCTGCGGGAACTGGGCACCGCCCACCACGCCAGCGACGACGGCCGGGTGGCGCTCGCGGAAACAGCCGCCGTGACGGATGCGCCTGAACCGGCGCCGTTGCCGGCCGCCAAGGCCGGCAGGCCGGGCGCCCCGCTGGAGGTCACCGCCCTCACGGTGACCTATCCCGGGCGGTCCGGAGCCGCCGTAGGACCCCTCTCCTTCACCGCACCCCAGGACAGGATCACCGCCCTGGACGGCCCCAGCGGCGCCGGCAAGAGCACCGTCCTGGGTGTACTGGCCGGCACCATCGGCAACGGCGGCGAACCGGATGCGGCAGGAACCAGCATTACCGGGTACATCAACGGCCTGGACCGTGGCGCCGTGGCCTGGGTGCCGCAGCATCCGGTCATGGTCGCCGGAAAGGTCCTGGACGAGGTGCTGCTGTACCTCTCACCGGACGCCGGCCACGGCCCGGACCGGTTCACGGCCGAAAGCGCCGCCCGCGGCTGCCTGGAACGCGCAGGAGCCGGCCACCTCGCCGGGAAGCACCAGGCGGAGCTGAGCCCGGGTGAGCTGCGGCGCGTGGCACTGGCCCGAGGCCTGGCCCGGATCGACGCGGGTGCCACCCTCCTGCTGCTGGACGAGCCCACGGCGCACCTGGACGACGCCTCGGCCGTCATCGTCGAGAACGCCATCCGGCGGCTCCGCGGCGAGGTCACCGTGATCCTGGTGGCCCACAACCAGCGCACCCGGCAGTTGGCAGACGTCCTGGTGCCGGTCGGCCCTGCCGGCACGACACCGGAGGTACCGCGTGCCGGCATTTCCGCGCTCCTGGCAGATGACGCCGGCACCGCCGGCAGCACAAGGTCGAATGGCACGCCCGCCACAGACACCGGTGCCGACGGCGGAACGGACGCCAGGCGCGCCAGGCCCGTCCGCCCCGCCCGCAGTGCCGCTCCTGGCGCCGATCCCCGGGCCGCGCGCCTCCTGGCCGCACTCCTGGCACCGGTCCGGGGCAAGTTCGCGGCGGCGGCCTTCGTCGGCACCCTGGCGGCCGTCTTCGCCGTCGCGCTTTCCGGCCTGTCTGGCTGGCTCATCATCCGCGCCAGCGAGCAGCCGCCCATCCTCTACCTCCTGACGGCCATTGTCGGCGTCCGGTTCTTTGGCATCGGCCGCGCCGTGTTCCGCTATTGGGAGCGGCTGCTGCTGCACGATGCCGTGTTCGCCGCCCTGACCCGCCTGCGCGGACGGCTGTGGGAGTCCCTGAGCCGCAGGGCGCTGTCGCTGCGCCGGCTCCTGCAGGGCGGCAACGTGCTGGGTACGGTGATCGACGACGTCGACACCGTCCGCGACCTCCTGCCGCGCGTGGTCCTGCCGCCGGTCACGGCGCTTGCGGTGTCCGTCCTTGCCGTGGCCGCCACCGGAACCTTGGTGCCGGCCGCCCTTCCCGCAGTGGTTGGGGCAGCGGTCAGTGGCCTGCTGCTGGCGCCCGCAGCCGCCCTGTGGGGTGACCGGAAGTCCGCCAGTGCCGAGCAGGCCCTGCGCTCCGGCGTCCTGCGCCGCGTCACGGCAGCCCTGGACGCACGGGCCGAACTGCACGCCAACGGTGTGGCGCCCCGCGTCCTTGACGCATTGCTGGCCGAGGACCGGGACGCCACCCGCGCCTCCCAACGGTCCGCCTGGGCCGACGGGCTGGGACACGCCGTCGCCACGGCCGCCTGCGGTGCTGCCGCGTTGGCTGCAGCCTGGCTGGCCGGGCCCGAAGTCCTTGCAGCCAGGGTTGCCCCGGCCATCGCGGCCGTGGTGGTCCTCCTGCTGCTGGCGCTGGTGGAACCCTTCGCAGCAATGACGACGGCGGTGCGCCAGTTCCCGGCGCTCCGTGCCGTCATGCGCCGGGTGGGGGAGTCGGGGGCGCTTGAAGAAGGCGGCGACGCGTCCGACGGGTTGCAGCCCGTTCCCGCCAGGGCCGGCGGTGCGCCAGGCATCGAACTGGTGGACCTGGCTGCGGCCTGGCCGGGTGGCTCCCCGGTCTTCTCGGGCGTGGATGCGGAGGCAGCACCCGGGCGCTGGCTGGCGGTCACTGGACCCTCAGGCTCCGGCAAATCCACGCTGCTCTCGGTGCTGCTGGGTTTCCTGCCGCCCGCTTCCGGCCAGGTGAGGGTGACCGGCCGGGCGGCGTGGTGCCCGCAGGATGCACACCTGTTCGACTCCACCATCCGCGGCAACCTGCTGCTGGGCAGGCCGTCCACCGGCGGCGCCTCTGCGGGACGTGACGAAGAGCTGGACGCCGTCCTGGCCGCCGTCGGACTGGCCGGGCTGGTTGGCCGGCTGCCGGCGGGGCTGGACACGCGGATCGGCCCGGGGGGTGCTTTCCTGAGCGGCGGCGAGCGCCAGCGCCTGGCTGTGGCCCGGACCCTGCTGACCGGTGCGGAGGTGATCCTGCTGGATGAGCCCACCGCCCACCTGGACGCGGAGTCCGCCGCCGCCATGCTCGCGGACCTGCGTTCCGGGCTGCGGGACCGCACGGTGGTGCTGGTCACCCACAACCCGGCGGACATCCAGGCCGGTGACGGGCGCCTTGACCTGTCGGAATTCTCGGGACAGGCGCGGGCACCGCTGGCGCGTTTGCGCTGACGCCCCTCCCGTTAAAGCCGGAAAGGGGCCGGGAAGCCTGTATCCCTAGCCGTTGACGTCGTGCAGGTGATGGAAGACGTCGTGCAGGAAGTATTGGGAGAGCGTCAGGACGGTGAACTCCGAGCCGTTGCTGCGCAGCCCCTTGCGTCCCCAGTCCTCTTCGGGGACGCCGGCGAACGACTCGGCCGCCTCGTGTCCTTCTGCCGCCAGTTCCGGGCCCACTTCCGACGGGTCGGCGTTGGCGTAGTCCTTTTCGACCGCTGTCCGGTCCTGGTCCCAGTCCGCGAAGCGGGCATCATCCGCCGTGAGCATCAGGTTCAGCCGCTGGACGAACAGGGTGAAGACGTCCCGCACGTGGCAGGCGTACTCAACCGCGGACCAGGTGTCGTCGTTGGGGCGCTGGGTCGCGTCCGGCCGGCGCAGGACGGCCAGCCATCGCGGAATCATGCTTTCGATGCTGCCCGGGACCGTTGCCGGTGTGGCTGAGGAGGCGTTGAAGGAGCATTCCGGGCAGGGGCGGGACAGGACCCAGGTCCAGTCCTTGGCATCGGGAACGATAGGCATGGGAGCAGTCTAAGCGGTGCGGGCCAAAAGACTCTGGGATGGACGCAGCGGCCCGGCTAGCGTCGCAGCATGAGCCCGGAAACGAGCATGGGCGCGCAAAGCACGGACGGGGAAAGCATGGTGCGGCTGGCCGGCCTGACCAAGCGGTTTGGCCGGAACGCAGCGCTCGACGACGTCAGCCTCACCATCGGGCCAGGCGAGGTGTTTGGCTACCTGGGCCCGAACGGGGCAGGCAAAACCACCACCATCCGGCTCCTGGTGGGGATGCTGCGGCCTTCTGCGGGAACAGCGGCCGTACTGGGACTGGATGCCTGGCGGCAGTCGCGGGACGTCCACCGCCTGGTGGGCTACGTGCCCGGCGAGCCGGCGCTGTACGACCGCCTCACCGGCAACCAGCACGTCGCCTACTGCTCCCACCTGCGGCACCGCGATGACCGGAAACGGGCAGCGGAGGTCGCGGTCCGGCTGGACCTGGACCTGGACCGGCCGGCCCGCACGTTGTCGCGCGGGAACCGCCAGAAGCTCGCCGTGGTCCTGGCCGTGATGTCGCGGCCACGGCTGCTGGTGCTGGACGAACCAACGAGCGGAATCGATCCGCTGGTGCAGCAGGTTTTCCATTCCATCCTGCGTGAGCACACTGCCGACGGCGGTTCAGCCTTGTTCTCCTCCCACGTCCTGGGCGAGGTGGAGCGTGTGGCGGACCGAATCGGAGTGGTGCGCGGTGGAAAACTGGTGGCGGTGGAACGGTTGCAGGACCTTGCCGCCCGCTCCCTGCACCGGGTGAGGGCCCGTTTCACCGACGGGGTCTCTGCGGCGGAGTTTGCCGGTGTTCCCGGGGTGCGGGATCTGCAGGTTGACGGCCGCACGTTGAGCTGCAACGCCCCGCAGGCTGCCCTGGATGCACTGCTCAAGCTGGTCAGCGCCAGGGAAGTGGAGGACTTCGAATGTTCCGAAGCCCCGCTGGAGGAGATGTTCCTGAGCTACTACGGGATTGACCAGCAACCCGGCCATACGTCCGCCGCCGAGACGGAAAGCGTGTCCGGAACGGCGGTGGGCCATGCTGGCTAACGTCCTGCTGAAGACGCTCCGGGACCAGGGGAGGGTGCTGCTGGCATGGGCCGTCTCCCTGGCGCTGATTGTGGCCACGTACGCAGCCATCTGGCCGTCCGTGAAGTCGCAGCCGTCCATGAGTGACTTCATCGACCAAATGCCGGAGGCGTTCCGGTCGCTGTTCGCCACATCCAGCGCCGACATGTCCACTCCCACGGGCTATATCCAGGTGGAGCTGCTGTCCTTCATGGGGCCGATCGCCGTGCTGATCTACGCCATCAGCGCCGGGGCCGGGTCGATTGGCGGGGAAGAGGACCGGGACACCATGGACCTGCTGCTTGCCAACCCGGTGGGCCGGGGCAGGGTGGTGGTGGACAAGTTCTTCGCCATGGTGCTGGGCACCTTCCTGCTGGCCGCCGTCATGGGGCTGTCGCTGGTGATTGAGGGCAACATGGCGGACCTTGTCCTGCCGCCGGACAAGGTGGCTGCCGCCATGCTGCACCTGGCACTGCTGGGCGTGGTTTTCGGATCCCTGGCCCTCGCCTTGTCGGCGTCCACAGGGCGGACCGGCCTCAGCCGCGGAATCCCCGCGGTGCTGGCGGTTCTTGCCTACATCGTCAACGCGCTTGCACCGCTGGTGGAAGCCTTCCGCCGGATCCAAAAGGCCTCACCGTTCTACCAGTACGTTGGCCAGGACCCGTTGCGGCAGGGGCCCGCGTGGGACAGCGTGCTGGTGTCCGCCCTCACCATTGCGGTGCTGTTGGCGCTCGCCGTCGCGGGCTTTCGGCGCAGGGACGTGGCGGGTTGAGCGCAGCTGCACTGTTGGAGGCGGCCGCGCCTCAGTCCCGCCCGCACTAGTTGTAATTCCCGCGGACGTTGTGAACAGCGTGGCGTGATGTAAAGGGCGAGGGCCTCCGGTATCGATTTGGGTTACCACACTCATATCGACGCCAGGAGGCCCTCGTGTCCTACGTTACCCATGCCAACGCCGACCTGACACCCAAGGCCAGGGGTAAGCTCGCCCGTTTAGTCATCGAGCAGGGCTGGACGTTGCGCCGAGCCGCAGAGCGTTTCCAGTGCTCGCCCGCCACCGCAAAGAAGTGGGTAGACCGGTACCTCGTCTGTGGTGAGGACGGTATGGCTGATCTGTCCTCACGGCCTCGGCGGAGCCCGAACCGCACACCGGTACGCGCCGAACGGCGGATCGTCGCGTTACGTTTCAACCGGCAGTGGGGACCGCACCGGATCGCGGCCCATCTCGGTCTTGCCCGCTCAACCGTAGGCAAGGTCTTGGCCAGGTACCGGATGCCCCGGCTGGCCTGCCTGGATCAAGGCACTGGCCTGCCCGTTCGTAAACCGGCGCCGCAGCGCTACGAACACAACAACGCCGGAGACCTCGTTCACGTGGACATCAAGAAGCTCGGCCGTATTCCCGATGGCGGCGGGCACCGCGCCCTGGGCCGGGCGCTGGGCCGTAGGAACCGAAGGGCCGGGACCGGGTACGCGTACCTCCACCACGCCGTCGATGACCACTCACGGCTCGCGTACTCGGAAATCCTCGGCGACGAAAAGAAGGAAACCGCTGCCGCTTTCTGGATCCGGGCAGCAGGGTTCTTCGCCGCCCACGGCATCACCGTCAAAGCCGTACTGACCGATAACGGATCCTGCTACCGCTCCCGGGCCTTCGCAGCTGCCCTGGGCCCACACCTCAAGCATCGGCGGACCCGCCCCTACCGGCCGCAGACCAACGGCAAGGTAGAACGCTTCAACCGCACTCTCGCTACGGAATGGGCCTACGCCCGGCCCTACACTTCAGAAGCCGAACGCGCCGCCACCTACGACCAGTGGCTCCACCACTACAATCACCACAGAACCCATACCGGCATCGGCGGCACAACCCCCATCAGCCGCGTTCACAACCTCAGTGGGAATTACACCTAGTCGTCCTCGGATGCTCCGTCCGGCCAGGCCATGGCCGGGCCCACCGCTTCCACGGCCTGGGAGAGCGGGACGCCCGATCCGTCACGGCGGCCGTGCTCCTGGGGCAGGGACCTTGCCACGCCGGCGGCGGATGACGCCTTCGCCGGGCCGTGTCCTGCCCAGGCGAGCAGCAGCATGTCCTCGCCTTTCAGGAAACGGTGTGACCGAACCCCGGCGGTGGCGCGTCCCTTGGCCGGGTATTCGGAGAAGGCGGTGACCTTCGCCGTGCCTGGAGCCGTGCCAGGGAGGGCGCCGTTGGTCCCGGCGATGGTTACCACGACGGCGGCCTCGTCCTTGGGCTGCACGGCACCGAAGAAGATCACCTGGTCACCCGCGGCCAGTTTGATTCCCGCCACGCCGCCGGCGGTACGCCCCTGGGGACGGACGGCGGATGCGGGGAACTTCAGCAGCTGGGCCTCCCGGGTGAGGAACACCAGGTCGACGTCGTCTGCGCTGGCCGGAGCCACGCCCACCACGAAGTCCTTGTCCTTGAGGGTGATGACTTCCCAGTCCTCGCGGTTCAGCGGATAGTCCGGCTGGACGCGTTTCACCACGCCCTGGGCGGTGCCGATGGCCAGGACCTCGTCCAGGCGCACGAACGCCACCAGGGACTCGCCCTTCACCAGGGTGAGGAACTCCTTGGCCGGAACGCCGCCGGCGAGGTTGGGCAGCCCGGCCATGGGCGCGAGCACGGGCATGTCCATGACCTGCAGCCGGAGCATGCGGCCCAGCGAGGTGACGGCCGCAATCTCGCCCCGGGCCGACGTCTTCACCACCGAGGTGTAGACGTCGTGCTTGCTGCGGGGACCGGCCTCGGCCAGCGGTTCCTGGTTGCTGGTGCGGGCCACCTGCCCGGAGGCTGTGAGGATGGCCCAGCAGGGGTCGTCCGCAATCTCCAGGGACAGTGGAGTGGGCTTGCCCTTCTTCCCGTTGGCCCCGGCAAGTTCGGCGGCCACGGTGGGGGAGACGGCCTCGGATTCCAGCAGGACGGTCCTGCGGGGCGTACCGTGCTCCTCGGCGATGGCGCCGAGTTCGTCGGAGACCACCGTGCGCAGCAGTTCCTCGGAGTCCAGGATTGCCTGCAGCTCGGCGATCTCGCGGCGCAGTTCGTCCTGTTCCTTTTCCAGCTCGATCCGGGAGTACTTGGTGAGCTGGCGCAGGCGCAGTTCCAGGATGTAGTTGGCCTGGACCTCGGTGAGGTCGTAGATGGACATCAGCCGTTCACGGGCCGCAGCAGCCTCGTCCGAGGACCGGATGATCTGGATGACCTCGTCGATGTCCACGATGGCGATGAGGAGGCCCTCCACCAGGTGCAGCCGGTCCTTCTTCTTCCCCATGCGGAACACGGTCCGGCGGCGGACCACGTTGATGCGGTGGTTGACGTAGACGGACAAGAGGTCCACCAAGCCCAGAGTCTGCGGCTGGCCGTCCACCAGGGTGACGTTGTTGATGCCGAAGGAGTCCTCCATCGGCGTGTACCGGTAAAGCTGCTGCAGCACGGCGTTGGGGTTGAAGCCGTTCTTGAGCTCGATGACCAGCCGGAGCCCGTGCTTGCGGTCGGTCAGGTCCACGATGTCGCTGATGCCGGTCAGCTTCTTGGCGTTGACCGCGTCCTTGATCTTTTCGATCACCTTTTCCGGGCCCACCATGTACGGCAGTTCCGTGACCACCAGGCCGGTGCGGCGCGCGGAAAGTTGTTCGATCTCCACCTTGGCGCGGGTCTTGAAGGATCCACGGCCGGTGGCGTAGGCGTCGCGGATGCCGTCCAGGCCGACGATCCGGCCGCCGCTGGGCAGGTCCGGGCCCGGAACGAACCGCATGAGGTCATCCAGGGTGGCGTCCGGGTTGGCGATCAGGTGCCGGGCGGCGGAGATGACTTCCACCAGGTTGTGCGGGGCCATGTTGGTGGCCATGCCGACGGCGATGCCGGTGGCGCCGTTGACCAGCAGGTTGGGGAAAGCGGCAGGCAGGACGTCCGGCTGGGTGAGCTGGTTGTCGTAGTTCGGGACGAAGTCCACCACGTCTTCGTCGAGGTGGTTGGTGAGCGTGAGGGCGGCCGCCGCCAGCCTCGCTTCCGTGTACCGCGGTGCTGCGGGGCCGTCGTCGAGCGAGCCGAAGTTGCCGTGCCCGTCAATCAGGGGGAGGCGCAGCGAGAAGTCCTGCGCCATGCGCACCATGGCGTCGTAAATGGCGGCGTCGCCGTGCGGGTGCAGCTTTCCCATGACCTCGCCCACCACCCGGGCGCTCTTGACGTGGCCGCGGTCGGGGCGCAGGCCCATGTCGCTCATCATGTAGAGGATCCGCCGCTGCACTGGCTTGAGCCCGTCACGGGCGTCCGGGAGCGCGCGCGAGTAGATCACTGAGTACGCGTACTCCAGGAACGAGCCCTGCATCTCGGAGGTGACATCGATATCGACGATGTTTTCCGTGTAGTTCTCGTCTGCGATCGGGGCTGGACTTTGGCGGCGGGCCATGGGGTGTGGTGAATCCTTCTGGGGTTACTGCGCAGCCGTTGGGGTGTGCTGCGGGAGTTTTTGGCTAGGCTAAGCCTATGGTGGATCAGCCCGGGGACGGCGAATATCCGGAACATTGGGAAGCCGATGTCGTCCTGCGGGACGGCGGAACAGCGCATTTGCGGCCCATCCACCCGTCGGACGAGGATGCTGTCCAGGCCTTCCATACCGGGCAGTCGCAGAATTCAATCTACATGCGCTTCTTCGCCTTCAAGGCCAGGCTGTCCGCCAAGGAGCTCAAGCGCTTCACCGAGGTGGACTACAAGGACCGCGTGGCGTTCGTCATCACCATCCACGGGGAAATCATCGGCATCGGACGCTACGACCGCCTCCCCAACCCCACTGAGGCCGAGGTCGCCTTCAACATCGCCGACGCCCACCAGGGAAGGGGCATCGGCTCCATCCTGCTCGAACACCTGGCCGCAGCTGCGCACGAAAACGGGATCCGGAAGTTCACCGCAGAGGTGCTGCCGGAAAACCGGAAGATGCTGATGGTCTTCTCCGACGCCGGCTACGACGTCAAGCGCCACTTCGACGACGGCGTCGTGAGCCTCGAGTTCAACATCGACCCCACCGAAAAATCGCGGGCCGTCATGGAATCCCGCGAGCACCGCGCAGAGGCGAGAAGCGTCCGGGAGCTGCTGGCGCCGTCGTCCGTTGCTGTAATCGGTGCCAGCCGCAGGTGGGGGACCGTGGGGTACCAGCTGCTGGAACACATCATCGAGGGCGGCTTCCACGGCTCCGTCTACGCCATCAACCCGGAAGCGCTGGAGCTCGCGGGCATGATGTCCTACGGCAAGCTCTCAGAGGTCCCCGAACCCGTCCAGCTGGCCATCATCGCCGTCCCCTACGAGGAGGTGGCCGGGGTTGTGGCGGAGTGCGCCGCTGCGGGCGTTAAGGGCGTCGTGATCGCCTCGGCAGGCTTCGCGGACGACGGCGAACGCGGCCTGCTGCGGCAGCGCGCCCTGGTGCGCCAGGCCAGGGCGAACGGCATGCGGGTGATCGGGCCGGCGTCGCTCGGCATCGCCAACACCCACCCCGACGTGGCGTTGAACGCCTCCATGGCCCCCACCATGCCGCTGCGCGGCGGCCTGGGCCTGTTCAGCCAGTCCGCGGCCATCGGCGTCTCGCTTTACGCCGCCTCCAGCCGGCGCCGGGTGGGAGTGTCCAGCCTGCTCTCGGCAGGCAACCGGGCGGACGTTTCGGGCAATGACATGATGCAGTACTGGGAGGACGACGCCGATACCTCCGCCGTGGGCCTGTACCTTGAGTCGATCGGCAACCCCCGCAAGTTCTCCCGCATCGCCCGCCGGCTGGCCCGCACCAAGCCCGTGATCGTGGCGAAGTCGGACACCATGGGCCTGCGGCTGCCGCCCGGCCATGCCGTCCGGACCACCCAGGCACCGGCCGGGGCGCTGGATGCCATGCTCCGGCAATCGGGCGTGATCCGGGTGGAAACCGTGGAGCAGCTGGTGGACGTGGCGCAGGTGGTCTCCGGCCGGCCGCTTCCCGCGGGACCGGATGTTGCCATCTTCAGCAACTCCCAGGCGCTGGGCAATGTGGTGGCGGACAGTGCTGTGGCCCACGGGCTGGGGGTGGCGCAGGTGGTCTCCGGACTGGACCTCGACGCCGGCCAGTCGGTGGCACTTCCCGCACTGCGGAAGGCCCTCCTCGATGCCCTGGCCTCCGATGCCGTGCATGCCGCCGTCGCTGCCCTGCTGCCGGCCCGCGGACTGACACCCGATGCCGTGGCGCAGGTCCTGGCCGAATGTTCGGCCAGCGCCCGCAAACCGGTGGTGGCCGCTTTCACCGGCATCCTGGACCCGGCCATCAATGTGGAAGGCCTGTTGGGGGCGGACGGCTGCACCGTCCCCTGCTATTCCAACCCCGGAGCCGCCGTCGCCGCGCTCGCCGCCGTGGTGCGGTACGCGGAGTGGGCCGCCCGCGACCAGGGGCAGTTTGTGGAACCCGCAGGCTGCGACCCGCGGCAGGCCGAGGCTGAGCTCGACGAACTGCTGCGGGACGTCACCGGTGACCAGCTCAAGCAGCTGGAACCGGCGGCGACTGCTTCCCTGCTGGGGCACTACGGCATCTCGGTCCTGCCCTCCCTGCCCTTCAGCACCCCTGATGAGGCCGTGGCGGCCGCTGACGCACTGGGCTGGCCGGTGGTGCTGAAGACCACCGCCCCGGCCCTCCGCCACCGCCTGGATCTTGGCGGGGTGCGCCTGGGCATCGAGGATGAACAGTCGCTGCGCCAAAACGTGGTGCAGATGCGGCGGGCGCTCGCAGCCTACGGAGACCCTGCGCTCGAAGTGCAGGCGATGGCGCCGGTGGGGCAGGCGTGCACCTTCCGTGCCATCGAGGATCCGCTGCTGGGCCCCGTCATCTCGTTCGGCCTTGCCGGTGACGCCGTCAACCTGCTCGACGACTGGGCGCACCGCGTCCCGCCGCTCTCCGCCGCCGACGTGCACGACTTCATCCGTTCCCCCCGGGCGTCCCGAAAGCTCTTCGGCTACCAGGGCCTGCCGCCCGTTGATGTCGCTGCCCTGGAGGACCTTGCCGGGCGGCTGGCCTGGATGAAGGACAACCATCCGGAGATCGCGCTGGTGGAGTTTAACCCGGTTTTGTGCGGCACCACCGGGGTGACCATTCTCGCCGCCGACGTGCGGATCGGCAACGCCGCGCAGCGCACGGACAGCGCGCGACGGGCCATGCTGGGCTGACGCGGTTAGCAAGTGACCGGGCGATCTGTGAAAATGGGGGCATGAGCTTCCAGCCTCCCGCGTCGGCGCCCGAAACGCCCGGCAATGAAAACCAGGCCGTCCGCCACCACAGCTCACACAACCACGGAGTGCAGGGCCAGAGCCTGGAAGACGCACTGCAGAAGGCAGGGTTCTACCCGCGCCTTGTCTCGGACGTCGTCGACGACGCACTGGACGGCCGGGACTGCGTGGCCCACCTGGTGCACCTGGAGACCCACTTCGACCGGGCCGAGGTCCGCCGCCACATCACCGTGCTGGTCCTCACTGCGGACATGCTGGTGATCACCCACGTGGACGACCAGCAACTGGACGAGGCGGGGGAGCAGATCGTCGCCCAGATCTCCACCGAGTCCGTTCCCGTGGCCCAAATCCGGTCCGTGGTCCTGAGCTACATGTACGCCCAGCCGCAGAACTACAAGCCGTCGGACCCCGTCCGCGAACTGACCCTGTCCATCGCGTGGTCCGGCGGCCAACGGCTGGACATGGGGCCGGCCAGCTGCGGCGATCCGCAGTGCGAAGCGGACCACGGCTACACAGGAACCATCGCGCAGGAAGACATCGTGCTCCGCATCAGCGCCGAGGCGGATGGCCTTCAGGCCGTGCAGGACGCCAAGCTGTTTGCCCGGGCCCTGCGGGCAGTCAATACCGGCTCCGCGGCGCCGGTCCCGCATGTGCAGTCCATGGGCCCCCGGACGCGCTCCGGAGTGTTTGGCAACCGGCTCAGCCGCGGGCACCAGCAGCGCTGAGATGCCGGAAGACCCCAACCACTCAGTACAAGCCCCCGACCTTCCGCCCGCTCCCGCCTATGGGCACCGCTCCATCGCCGAAGTGCTCACCAGCGCGGCAGCCAGCCTTGGCGTGGACAGCTTCGCCAACACCCTCGGCCTCCCCTCCGCCGCCAAAATCTGCGTTGTGCTCGCGGATGGCCTGGGCCGGAACCTCCTGAAGCAAAAGGCCGCGCACACACCCTTCCTGCGCTCGGTGGTGCAGGCGGGACAGGGCGAGGTTCCGGTGTGGCTGGACTCCGCCTTTCCCTCCACCACCGCCGCGGCATTGTCGAGCTTTGGGACCGGTCTTCCGGCCGGCCAGCACGGCATGGTGGGCTATGACGTGCTGGACCCGGACCAGGACAAGGTGGTCAACCTGCTGGGAAACTGGGATCCGGGTGTCGATCCGTCGACGTGGCAGCCTTTCCCCACGGTCTTTGAACGGATCGCCGAAGAGGTGGATGTCAGCACGGTCAGCCTTGCCCAGTTCGACAGTTCGCCCATGACACGGGCAGCGCTTCGGGGCGGCAGGTTCATCTCCGGGACAACCTCCCACGCGCGTACCGCCGCAGCGGCAGAGGCCATGGCCGGCTCCGGCCGGTCCCTGATGTATTTCTACGTCAATGAACTCGACAAGGCAGGGCACCGCTACGGCTGCAAGTCCGAACAGTGGGAACACCAGCTGGAAGAGCTCGACGCCACCGTCAAGCGGCTTAGCTCCTCCCTGCCAGCCGGCACCACCATCCTGCTGACTGCGGACCACGGGATGCTGGACGTCCCCGAGTCGCAGCGTATTGATTTCTCCAAGGATCCGGATTTGGTGGACGGAGTCCGCCACACGGCCGGTGAACCGCGCATGGTGCACCTGTACCTCGACGAGGGGTACGTGGAGTCCGCCGCCGGTGCCCGCGACCGGCTCCTGGCCGCGTGGAAAGCCCGGTTCGGTGACCGGGTGTGGGCCTTCACCAAGGAGGAGGCCGTTGCCGGTGGGCTCTTTGGCGACGTGCGGCCTGCTGTTGAAGGCAGGATCGGTGACGTCATGATCGCGGCGCGTGACGCCGTCGCGCTTTACGACGGCCGGCGCATGCGACCCACGGCTATGGAAGTGGTGGGCCAGCACGGCTCGCTGACGAAGGCCGAGCGGGAGGTTCCGCTGCTCTGCTTTACCGCCCAGGGAAGGAACCGTCGTGGCTGAGCTGATCTTCTTCTCCGGCACCATGGATTGCGGCAAATCCACCCTGGCCCTGCAGATGGACTACAACCACCGGGCCCGCGGGCGCGGCGGCGTACGGTTCAGCCGCAACGACCGCGCCGGCGAGTCCCGGATCTCAAGCCGCCTCGGCCTGGAGACGGATGCCGTGGAGGTGCTGGACAGCACGGACTTCTGGGAGGAAGTCATGGTCCGGCGCACGCAAGGCCAGCGGGTTGACTACCTGATCTGCGACGAAGCCCAGTTCTATACTCCCGAGCAGGTGGAGCAGTTGGCCAAGGTGGTGGACGAGATCGATGTGGACGTCTTCGCTTTCGGCATCACCGCCGACTTCCGAACCCGGTTGTTCCCGGGTTCGCAGCGCCTGATAGAGCTCGCCGACCGGGTGCAGGTGCTTCAAGTGGAGGCGCTGTGCTGGTGTGGCCGCAGGGCCACACACAATGCCAGGACGGTGGACGGCGTCATGGTCACCGAGGGCGCGCAGGTGGTGGTTGGCGACGTGGACATGGTGGTCGAGGCCGCCGCCCCGGAGGCCGGGCACCTTCCGGTGGTGGGATACGAGACGCTGTGCCGGCGCCACTTCATGCGGCGGGTCACGGCGCACGGTGCGTCCCTAATGGCGCAGCAGGATCAGCTGCTGCCGTTCGACGTGGACGCGTGCCTCTGGCGGGGTTCGGGTGGGCTGGGCGACAGCCGCGCAACATAATGCTTCTTCCTCGACGCTAATTCCCCTATTCTTTGGAGAAACCGGCGCGAAGGTAACGGGGGAGCGATGCGGGAGTTCATTGGGGCCCTGCCCCAACCACTGAAAAGCCTATACCTCGTGTTTTTCCTGGTTTTCATCGTGAACATGATTGCCGTGGCCTTCAAACTTGTTGAATACGTCCGCTGGACGTCTGGCAGCATGGGCGTCGTCCTATTCCTGTTGGGCCTGTGCGTGATCGCCAACATCAACGGGGCTGCCAGCGGGTTAGTGGAGGGCATTAAGAATTACCACCCCTTTGGTGTGGATTACTCCAAGTCCTTGCTGGCTTCGATGTTTTTTGTGCGCGTTTTTGGAGTAATGGCGCTGGTTGTGGGAGCAGGCTTTTTCTATCTGGGCTTTTTTGCTCCCGGGTTTAGCCTCAGTTGAGGGTCGGGGAACGAGGATGCTACCTGCTGGCATAGCTGCATGGTGCGCTTCAATTGTCGGTAACTGTGCAGGCAGAAGCAGCTACTGCAGGTCTTAAGTGCCAAAGTCTGATTGTCGTACCCCTTTGTCATGATGGGTTTATGGGAAAGGCGGCGGTGGCCAAGGCTTATGCGGACATCCGGGCTGCCCTTGCTGTGCTTGGTGCTGAGGTGGATGGGTGCGGGTCTGACGCGTTTTCGGTGGCTGATCCGTTGGCTGGGTTGGCTGATGGGTGCCTGGACATTCTTGCCGGTGCCCGGGAGGTTGAAGCCGGGTTGGCGGGGTTGAAGGCGAAGGCCGCGGTGAGGTACGCGGAGAGCGCATGCGCTGTTGCCGGGCCGGGTGTGCCGGTGCAGGCGCAGGAGATGGCGGTCGCTGCTGAGATTGGGTGTGTGCTGGCGTTGGGGCCCCGGGCGGCGTCGTCGTTCCTGGCGACTTCGCACGCCCTGATGTCGTCGTTGCCGCGGACCCTTGCGGGGCTGCAGGCGGGGACGTTGTCGTGGCAGCACGCGGTGGTGATGGCCGATGAAGCGGTGTGCCTGGATGCTGCCGGGGCGGCAGCGTTGGAGGCTCATTTCTTGGACCCGGATGCCCAGGATCCGGCGAGGGGATGCCCGGTGGGGGAGATGCCAGCGCATCGGTTCAGGGTCAAGGCCCGGACGTGGCGGGAACGCCACCACGCCGAGAGCATCGAAGTGCGCCATGCCAAGGGGGTGGCGGATCGGCGGGTTGAGTTCCGGCCGGACCAGGACGGGATGGCGTGGCTGTCCGCGTGTCTGCCGGCGGAGCAGGCGTTGGCGGGGTGGAACCGGCTCACCGCAATGTCCCGGAGCATGCAGGGTCCGGAGGAGTCCCGGACCATGTCCCAGTTGCGGGCCGACAACTTCGCCGAGGTGTTCCTCGGCAGCGGCAGTGGCCACGGCGGGGCGCGTGACAGCGGCAGTGCTGACGTTGAAGGTGCCGGCGCCGGACGGGAAGACTTGCCTTCACCGATCCGGGCCCAGGTTCTGGTTACGGTTCCTGTGTTCTCCCTGATGGGCTTGACCGATGAACCGGCCATGCTCGACGGGTACGGGCCGATCCCGCCGTCGATGGCCCGGGACCTGGTGGCGAACGGCGCCGGGTCGTTTTACCGGGTGTTGGTGGATCCGCGGGATGGGGCGCCGCTGGAGATCGGCCGGAAGAGTTACCGGGTGACCGGGGCGATGCGGGCCTGGCTGAGGATGCGGGACGGAAAGTGCCCGTTTCCGGGCTGCAGCAACAACTCCCTGGACAACGACGCCGACCACATCCTCGCCTGGCACAAGGGCGGCACCACCGGGATCAGCAACCTGGGACAACCCTGCCCGAAACACCACAAACTCCGGCACACCACCGGATGGAAACCCACCCCGGCCGCGAAGAACGAGCCGCCCGGCTGGATTTCACCCACCGGCCGGCATTACCCCAGCGAGCACCAGGACTGGGAACCAACACACTGGCCTCGTTGTACCCTGCCCGGCGAACACAGCATCCTCGAGGAAGCCCTCGAGGAGCATCTCGTCTTGTAATCGTGCCACTCCGGAGTGGTGCCGCATTCGGGGCTGCGGCAGCACAAATTCTCGCTAGGCCACCCGGCGGTAGCGGACGTGGGTGGCGAGTGGGGAATGTAGCACCTCGACAGGTTCGAAGTCGAAGGACTCAATCCCGTCGAAGATCCGCTCGCCCGAGCCGAGCAGAACCGGCGCGATGTCGAGGGTGAGCTCGTCGATTACGCCCGCCTTCAACGCCTGCCGGACAGTGGAGGCGCCGCCCGCGATGTCCACCCCTTTGCTGCCGGCGGCATCGAGTGCTGCCGCATAGGCTGCGTCGAAGCCCCCGGTGACAAAGTGGAAAGGCGTCCCGCCCTCCATCTGGATCGGGTCATGCGCATAATGGGTCAGCACGAACACCGGAGCGTGGTACGGCGGTTCCGGCCCCCACCAGCCCGTCCAGTCACCATCCCACTCGCCACGGATAGGGCCAAACATGTTCCGGCCCATCACATACGCTCCCCGGGGGCGCATGAGCCATCCGGTTGCGGTCTCGTCGGCATCGTTGGCCCGAGGATCGCCAATGTGCCAGCCATGCAGTTCCAGCCCGCGCTTACCCAAGGGGTTTTCGCGGCTCTGGTCAGGCCCGGCGACGAAGCCGTCCAGCGACATGGACATGTGGCAGGTAGTGTCCGACACAGGGAACCTCCGTACTTGCAGCTTCTGACCGAGAGCGTGCGGGGATCGTAGCACGCAGCGCAGCAGGAACACCCCTTACGGCGGGAGGAAAAGCCCTAGTCGCTCCGGGTGCCGAAGACGATTTCATCCCAGGACGGCACGCTGGACCGCTTCGGCCGGGCAGGGCGCTCCGGTGCCTCGGTCTCAGGCAGCTGCCCAGTGGCAGGTGCAGCGTCGTCCTCTTTGGCAGGGCGGCGCGGGTTGCTGCCCAACAGTTCATCCAGCCCGGCTCCGCCAGTATTCTCGGACCCCGAGCCGGCTGCGGAACCGGAGGGATTCTTCGGGGACGCCGCAATGGTGATTTCCCTGGTATCTGTGCTCACGCCGTCGTGGAGCCGCAGACCATCGTCGTGACCCTCCCGGTGCTGCGGAAGCAGGCTGAGCCTCGAAAGCATCGACGGCCTGGTGTCCCTGCGCCGGATGAAGGAATCGCCTTGGGCCGCGGGCGCGTCCCGCTGGTCGTCCCGTGGCTCTGGTTCCTCTGCCTCAGGTTCGGCGGCCACTTCGGAAGGACGGGGGTGCGCGGCCGGTACGCCATGCGTGAGGAGCAGTGCAAGTGCGTCGTCGGAATCCTCGTCCACACCCAGCCGCTGCCCGCGCCGTGACCGGAGCATGTCCAGCAGGCCATCGGGTTCCTTGCCGGCATCCTGGGCAGGGCCGGCCTGGGCACCGGAAGAGGCCTTGGACGTATCAGCGTCAGTCTCGAAATCGAAGGGGCGGTCTGAAACTGCAGTGAGCCTGCGCGCGGGAACAGGACCGTCCAACGGCTCAAGTTCACTCAGCTGCTGCGCCCAGCGGTTGGTGTTCTGCAGCGACTTCCGTGCGGGGTTGAACGTCCACAGGGCCGGAGGTTCTTCGCCGATTCCGGACGTCCCGCCGGGCTTGGCCTCGAAGCTTGCCGAGACCGTCCACGTGCCGTCCTGGCGCCGCCACGAATCCCATTCCACGGTTCCGGGGTCAATGCCGTGGGCTGACAGGCGGTGGGCCACCATGTCATCCAGGGTCGCCGGGTTGTCGCCGAAGGCGGACCGGTAGACGTCGTGGCCGGGGGAGGGCGCCGCAACTTCCACTTTCCGGGCCTGCTGGGCAACATACTCCCGCTCCGCCAGGACGGGGCCTTCATAGCGCTCCACCTTGGCCAACGGCATCCCGGACAACTCGGCGACGTCCGCAGCGGTGGCACCGGCACGGATGCGGGCCTGGATGTCCCTGGGAGACATGGGAACAGCTGGCCGTTCCGCGCGCGGTTTTGCCGTAGACCGGCTGGCCGTCCTGAGTGCTTCATCGATCGGCAGCTGGAACATCTCGCCGCCGGCCCCGCTCAACAGGACATGCGTCCCGTCGTCGTGCACGCCTACAAGCCGTAGATCCTGCATACAAATCCTCCACCCTGGCATTACTATCAACCGAAACTCTGCCACTCGGAGGCGCGGATTTGGCTCAAGGAGCAGGGCGCGCCGTCATTTTCCGCTGGATCCCCAGGGATAAAGGGGGAGGTCACAGGACTTCGGAGGTCCCGGCGCCGGGATCCCGGGGTCGTCAGCGCCGCGTCAGGGCCGCAGTCAGTTGATCCGGATGACGGGTGGAGGCGAGCCAGTACGGGGTACGGTCGGCAGGGTCAGTGATCTCGATCTTCACCACGGGATCGATCCAGCCGCGGATGCACAGGTAGGCGAGGCCGTTCAACCGGGTCCCGCGCTCGGCCGTCGCCTCGCCGCCGGTGAACTGCTGCACGCTGCCCACAAACCGGCGTTCAATGGTGGCCCTTCCAACGGTGAGCGCGTCCCCGGTCACCGTAATGGCGGGGGTGGAGAGAACCAGGAGGACAGTGATGATGGCGAAGAGCACCAGCGCCGCCGTGTAACCCGCCGCCATGCTGATGGGGGCGAAGACAAGGATGCCCGCTGCGGAGACGCCGGCTGCGATGATCCAGATCCAGGCGTTGGGCCACAGTTTTTCCCTGTAGACAACAGGCGCCCCGGCTGAGGGCGTGCTTGGTACGGATGCGTGCGGGCTTGATTCGGGCATAGCCCAAGCTTTCCACCTTTGGCTGGGTATTTCACCTTGGGCTACCCTGCTCCCGCAACCCTGCCCCGGCCCCCCGTGCCGGCCCCTGGACAGCCCCGCGCCCAAGTGCTGCCTAGGCTCGATTTGGGGGCGCGGGCTAGAGTGAGTGACTGTGACTGATCATCCCGCAACGGTAGACCTTGTCCCGGACGCAGCATCGCCCGCTGCTGCTGCCCCCACCCTGCAGGTGCAGTTGAAGATGCTGGATCCGGAGCTGGAAGCCCCCTCCTACGCGCATCCGGGCGACGCCGGCGCCGACCTTCGCGCCCGGGAGGACGTGGTCCTCTTGCCCGGGGAGCGCAAGCTTGTTCCCACCGGCGTGGCCATCGCACTGCCTGACGGCTTCGTGGCGCTGATCCACCCCCGGTCCGGCCTGGCCACCAAGCACGGCCTCACGATCGTCAATGCTCCCGGCACCGTGGACGCAGGATATCGAGGCGAGATTTCGGTAACCCTGCTGAATACCGATTTGACCCAGCCGATAGAGCTGCGGCGCGGCGATAGAATTGCCCAAATGGTCATCCAGCGGGTGGAGTACGCCCAGTTCATTCCTGTCAGTGACCTGAGCGAATCCGTGCGCGGCACCGGGGGCTTTGGCTCCACCGGCGGGTTCAGCGTACCCGGGGCCTGACCCCGGCTGTACCCGCTGCCACGCCAGCACGCACGACGGCGGGACCTCCAGGGGCCCGGCCGGCAGGTTTCAGAACTGGCACATTTGAAGAATTAAGGAGTCACCCATGGTCTTTGGGTTCGGCAGGAAAGCAAAGAAGGACGAACCGGCGGAGCCGGTGGAAGAGCTGACGCTCGCGGAGGCCGGCGAAGACGCCCCCGCCCCGGACGCCCGCCGCCAGCACGGCCCGTTCGACGAGTCCGAAATCACCAGCACCGACGGTTTCGTGGACCTGGGCGCCCTGCTGATCACGCCGAGCGAGGGCCTCCAGCTCCGGCTCGAAGTGGAAGGGGAGGCAACACAGCGGGTCGTGGCAGTGACCCTTGACCTGAACGGCTCCAGCCTTCAGCTGCAGGCTTTCGCCGCCCCCAAGACGGAGACGCTCTGGGACGAGATCCGCGAACAGATCGGCCAGTCGGTCGGTGCGCAGGGCGGCCAGGTTGAAGAGGTGGAAGGGGCATTCGGTACCGAACTGGTGGCCAAGCTTCCCGCAGGGCTCCCGGACGGAAGCCAGGGCTACCGTGTGGCCCGGTTCATCGGTGTGGACGGCCCCCGCTGGTTCCTGCGCGGCGTCCTGGGTGGACCTGCGGCACTGGAACGCCCCGCTGCGGAACCGCTTGAAGCCCTGTTCCGGCAGGTTGTGGTGGTTCGCGGTGACAGCCCCATGCCGCCGCGTGATCTTTTGCAGCTGCGGCTGCCCAAGGACGCCTCCACTACTCCTCCGCCCGCCGCGCCCACCCTGGAGGAGCCCGAACGTGGTCCAGAAATCACCCAGATCGGCTGATTCCCACCCCGACGAGGCGGCCACGGGACGTGGCGGCCTCACGCCGTTGCGGCAGCTTCCGGACAGGGGACGTGTCCTCTGCCAGGGGCACATCGAATCAGTGACCTTCGTTCCGGCCGACCGGGCCCCCGAGTTCAGCGCCATCGTCACTGAGGACGACGCTGGCCGCCCTGCTACAGGGGTGGGCCGCGGAAGGCCCCCACGGCTCCGGGTTGTCTGGCTGGGCCGGCGGCGCGTGCCGGGCATCCAAGCGGGCGCCGAGATCCGGGTAGAGGGAATGCTGGCTCGCGGCAAGGACGTGCCCACCATCTTCAATCCCCGTTACGAGATACTGTCCCGCCAGGAGAACGAATGAGCGAGCACCAGCCCGAGCAGCCGAACGGCTCTGCAGGCCCCGCCGGGAGGCCGCAGGAGGGAAGGCCGCAGGCTGCAGGACAGTCCCCGGTTGCAGGACAGTCCCCAGTTGCCGGCCTGGCCGCAGAGTATGCAGCCAAGGCCGGACTCCACCGCACCCATGACGGCCGCGTGGACGTCCTGCGCAGCGCCGGGGGAGTGCAGGGCATTGCCGAAAGCATTGTTCCTGGCCTGGTGTTCCTGGTGGCTTTCACCGTCACCCGCGAACTTACGTTGTCCCTGGTGGCGGCCCTGGCATCGGCGGCCGTGTTCACTGTTGTCCGCCTGGTCCAGCGCCGGCCCCTCACCCAGGCCTTGGCCGGCGTGGCAGGCGTCGGCATTTCGGCCTGGTTGGCCAACACCACCGGCAAAGCCGAAGACTTCTACCTGCCGGGCTTCTTCACCAACGCAGCCTACATCCTGGCGATGGTTATCTCGATCGCAGTCAAGTGGCCTGTGGCCGGACTGCTCTTCGGCTTCATCCGGAATGAGGGCGTGGAATGGCGCAAGGATCCGGACCGCGTCAAGGCCTACCGCCTGGGCACCTGGATCATTGTTGCCGTCCTGGCACTCCGGCTCATCGTGCAGGTGCCCCTGTACCTGATGGGCACTGACGGCCTGGCCGCCCTCGCCACCACCCGGTTGATCATGGGTGCACCCCTGTACATCCTCGGGATCTGGGTGGCCTGGCTCGTGACCCGGCCGGCTCCGGCGGAACCCGAAGCCGACCAGGAAAGCTGACCCACCGAAGAAACTGGCACCAGAACGCGCCCCGCGCCGGCACCCAATGTCGGCTGACGCCCAGCACCCGGCACCAAAGGCGGCGCCGGAAACCTAGCCGTCGAAGCCGTCGTCGTCCGTGGCATGCCCGTGGCTGGCGCCGGCGGGCGTGCTGCTGTCCGCCGGCACGTGGCCGGCGTCGATGCTGCCGGGGGCAGAGGAGAGCAGCTCCCGGAGCCGGTCCTCAGCGGCGATGGTGGTGACGAAGAAGAGCTCGTCGCCGCCGTCGATCACGTCGTCCCTGCTGGGGGTGATGGGTGCCTGGTCCCGGAGGATGGCCACCAGGGTGGCGTCCTCGGGCCAGTGGATATCGCCCACCGTCATGCCGATCACGTGCGAATCGTGCGGGACGGTGAATTCCACCAGCGACGCAACCCCGGTCTGCAGCGTCAGGAGCCGGACCAGGTCGCCGATCTCCACCGCCTCCTCCACGAGGGCGGTCATGAGCTGCGGAGTGTTGACAGCGACGTCCACGCCCCAGGAGTCGTTGAACATCCAGTCGTTCTTCGGGTTGTTCACCCGGCCCACGGTGCGGCCTACACCGAACTCCGTTTTCGCCAGCAGGGACACCACCAGGTTGACCTTGTCATCGCCTGTGGCGGAAACCACCACATCGGCGTCCTCCACCTTGGCGCCCTGCAGGGTGGAAAGCTCGCAGGCATCGCCCACCAGCCAATGGGCGCCACGCAGGCCGCTGCGGCCGATCACCTCGGGCTTGAGGTCGATCAGCAGGATCTCGTGCTTGTGCGCCAGCAGCTCCCGGGCGATGGATGACCCGACGCTGCCTGCGCCGACGATAACGACTTTCACTGGTACTCCTTGGCGGGGGCTTTGGCGAGGACCTGGGCGATGTGGGCGCTGCGGTCCACCTGCAGCATGGCGTGCACGGTGTCGCCGTCCTGGTATGCGGTCCCGGCATCGGGAAGGATGCCCTCGCCGAAGCGGGTGAGGTAGGCGACGCGGACATCCGCGGCCTTTTCGATGCTGCTGATCCGGTGCCCGATCCAGCCGGCGTCGAGGTCAAGTTCGGCCAGGACCAGGCGTCCGGACGGTTCACGGAAGTCGCCCGCGAGGTGCTGTTCGGGAAGGATGCGCCGCAGCACCTGGTCCGCGCTCCAGCGGACGGCGGCCACCGTGGGGATGCCCAGGCGCTGGTAGATCTCAGCACGCCCGGGATCGTAGATGCGCGCGACGACATGCGGCACGTGGAAGGTTTCCCGGGCAACCCGCGTTGCAAGGATATTGGAGTTGTCGCCGCTGGAAACGGCAGCGAAGGCATAGGCCTCGCCCACTCCTGCCTGCTTGAGGGTTTCGCGGTCAAAGCCCACTCCGGTGACCTTACGGCCGGTGAAGCCCTGGCGGAGCCGGCGGAAAGCGCGGTCGTCCTGGTCGATGATGGCCACGGAATGCCCGGCATCCTCCAGCGTGTGCGCCAGCGTTGCCCCCACCCGGCCACATCCCATGATCACGAAATGCGCCACCGTATCTCCTCTTTATGTATGTCAGGATCGTGCAGCTAGAACTCTACCGGCATGGCCCCCGTTCGGCCCGGCCCGGCCCCGTCATGACATCGCCCGCGAATCAGACTAGCTTTGTGGGGTGTTGACAATACTGAACGCCGTCAAACGCGTGCTGGTGGGCCGCCCTTTCCGGAACGACCGCCTGTCCCATACCCTGCTCCCGAAGAAGATCGCACTTCCGATCTTTGCATCCGACGCCTTGTCCTCCGTGGCCTATGCTCCGGATGAGATCCTGCTGACCCTGGCCCTGGCCGGTGTCAGTGCCGTGGCCATCTCGCCGTTGGTGGGCCTGGCCGTCATGGTGGTGCTGCTCACCGTGGTCGCTTCCTACCGGCAGAACGTACACGCATACCCTTCGGGCGGCGGCGACTACGAGATCGCCAATGAAAACCTCGGCAAGTTCGCAGGCCTGACGGTGGCGTCGGCCCTTCTGGTGGACTACGTCCTGACCGTGGCCGTGTCCATGTCGTCCGCCGCCGCCTACCTCACCACTGCAGTACCGTCGCTGCATGGTGAGCAGGCCGTGATAGCGACCATCGGCGTCGTCATCCTTGCCCTGGTGAACCTGCGCGGCATCAAGGAAGCGGGCAGCGTCTTCGCCGTCCCCACCTATATCTTCATGGCCTCCATCCTTGGCATGACCGCTGTGGGCATGTTCCAGGCCGCAACCGGGCAGCTGGGGGAGGCGCCGTCGGCGGCCTTCACCATCGTCCCGGCGGAGGGCTTCGACCAGGGCCTGGTGGGCCTGGCCGGTGCCTTCCTGCTGCTCCGGGCTTTTTCCTCCGGTGCCGCGGCGCTCACGGGCGTGGAAGCGATCAGCAACGGCGTTCCCAACTTCCGGCACCCCAAGAGCAAGAACGCGGCCACCACGCTGCTGCTCCTGGGCGTCATCGGCGCAGCCATGCTGGCCGGCATCATCTACCTTGCCAACGCCACCAAGGTCCACATTGTGCTGGACCCCGCCACAGAATTTCTGTTGGACGGGAAGCCGCTGCCGGAGGGCTACGTCCAGAACCCTGCCATCTCACAGATCGCCCAGACCATCTTCGGCGCGGGCAGCATTCCCTTCTACATCGTCGTTGCCGCCACCGGCGTCATCCTGGTGTTCGCGTCCAACACCGCCTTCAACGGCTTCCCCGTGTTGGGCTCCATCCTGGCCCAGGACGGCTACCTGCCCCGCCAGCTCCGCACCCGCGGCGACCGCCTTGCCTTCAGCAACGGTGTGCTGGCCCTCGCCGCCGGCGCCCTGGTGCTCATCATTTCGTTCGACGCCGACGTGACCAAGCTCATCCAGCTCTACATCGTGGGTGTCTTCATCTCCTTCACCCTCAGCCAGCTGGGGATGATCCGGCATTGGGGGAGGGAACTGAAACTCGCCAAGGACAAGGCTGTCCGGCGGCGGATGCTGAAGTCACGCACCATCAACACGATCGGTTTCGGCATGACCGGCCTGGTGCTGGTGATCGTCCTCATCACCAAGTTCGAGCAGGGTGCCTGGATCGCCCTGCTGGCCATGTTCGTCCTGTTCCTGATTATGTGGAGCATCCGCGCGCACTACGACAACGTGGCCAAGGAACTCGCGGTGGATGAGGATTCCTCGCCGCGGGCGCTCCCCACCCGGGTGCACGCGGTCCTGCTGGTGTCGCACGTCCGCAAGCCCGTCCTGCGTGCCCTTGCCTACGCCCGCGCTTCCCGGCCGTCGCGGCTTGATGCCATCACGGTGGACATCGACCCGGAGGAAACGGCGCACACCATTGCCGACTGGGACAAGCTCGAAATCCCGGTGCCCCTGACCGTCCTGGCCAGCCCCTACCGGGAAACCGTCACGCCCATCATGGACTACGTCAAGCAGATGCGCCTGGACTCCCCGAGGGACCTCATCGTGGTGTACATCCCCGAATACGTGGTGGGCAAGTGGTGGGAGCAGCTGGTGCACAACCAGACGGCCCTGCGCATCAAGACCCGCCTCCACTTCGAACCGGGCGTCATGGTGGCCAGCGTGCCCTGGCAGCTCAAATCATCCGAAGAAGCCAAGAACCTCCAGGACGTGCAGTGACCAGCAGGACGCCCACAGCCACCCAGCACCAAGCCGGTGAGGCCGGCCACACCGGCGAAGAGGCGGTGCTCGACGTCGGGCCCGTTGCCCACGGCGGGCACTGCGTAGCCCGGCATGAGGGCCGCGTGGTCTTTGTCCGCCACGTCATTCCGGGCGAAAAGGTCCGGGTCCGGCTGACCGATGCGGAGGACGGCGCCAAGTTCTGGCGCGCAGATGCCATCGAGGTGCTGGAGGCCTCCCCGGACCGGGTGGAACACTTCTGGCGTCCGGCCGATTCCCTGCGCGCCTGGAGCCACGGCCACCCGCCGGTTGGGGGCGCCGAATTCGGCCACATCGCCCTGGCCCGGCAGCGCAGCCTCAAGGCGGACGTGCTGGCCGAGCAACTCACCCGGCTGGCCGGCTTCGAGCAGGTGCCGTCCGTGTGGACCGGTGGCGTGGAAGCGGTAGGGGACAGGAACGACGGCGGCACGGGCCTTGCGTGGCGCACACGCGCCAGCTTCTCGGTCACCCCCGGCGGCAGGCTGGGGATGCACGCCCACCGCTCCGACCACATCATCCCGGTGCGGGAGATGCCCTTGGCCAGCGAAGCAATCAATGGCCTGCGCCTGTGGAACCTGGACCTGCAAGGGGTGGAGCGCGTTGAGGTAGCCGCCCCCGCCAACGGCTCGCGCCCCCTGGTGCTCCTCGCCCCGGCTCCCGGAACCAAGGAAAAACGGTTGCGGGCCATCGCCGCGGAAGTGCCGGGTGACGCCTCCGCCGCTGCCTTTGATCCGCTGACCGGGCAGGTGACCCAACTCCGGGGACGCACCTGGGTGCAGGAATCCGCCGTCGGCCACGAATACCGCGTAACCGGCGAAGGCTTCTGGCAGATCCACCGCGACGCGCCCGGGACCCTTGTGGGGGCCGTCACGGAATTCCTGCGGCAAGGGGACCCCCTGCAAGGGGACTTCCTGCACCCGGGTGCGGTGGTTGCAGACCTCTACGCGGGTGCCGGGCTCTTCACTGCCGTCCTGGCCGATGCGGTGGGGGAGACGGGGTCCGTGCTCTCCGTGGAAGGGGCGCCGGGAACCAGCCGTGACGCGCGGAAGAACCTGCATTCCGCCGCGCAGGTGGAGGTGGTGCAGGGCCGCGTGGAGCGGGTCCTGCGCCAAAAGCCGCGGAATTTCGACGCCCTGGTCCTCGACCCGCCCCGGGCAGGAGCCGGGAAAGCAGTCGTGGGCCAACTGATCGCATCGCAGCCCCGCGCCATCGCCTACGTGTCCTGCGACCCGGCGTCGTTTGCCCGTGACCTCGGTTACTTCCGCCGCTCCGGCTGGGAATTGGCAGGCCTGCGCGCCTTCGATCTGTACCCCCACACCCACCACCTTGAGACGGTGGCACTGCTTACTCCGGGTCGGTGATGGGGCCGGGGTTTTGGACTACGATGGCGGTAGTAGTCCCACGTCGCGCCCGAATTCTCGGCCGGCCGTGTGCAATTTTCGGGCCCTGTAACTACTTAGGGCGTCCTAACTAGCAGGCGGTCAACCGCGCGACAAAGATGAAACTGTTGCGAGAGGAGTCCTGCGATGAGCACTGTGGACAGCTTCGGTTCAAAAGGCAAACTTAATGTAGCCGGAACCGAATACGAAATTTTCCGGTTGAACTCCGTTGAAGGTGCAGAAAACCTTCCGTTCAGCCTCAAGGTATTGCTTGAAAACCTGTTGAGGACCGAGGACGGCGCGAACATCACTGCCGATCACGTTCGCGCTTTGGCAGGCTGGGATCCCAATGCGGAGCCCAATACAGAAATCCAGTTCACGCCGGCACGCGTGATCATGCAGGACTTCACCGGCGTCCCCTGCGTGGTCGACCTTGCCACCATGCGTGAAGCGGTCAAGGACCTGGGCGGCGACCCCAAGCGGGTCAACCCGCTGGCACCGGCCGAAATGGTCATCGACCACTCCGTCCAGATCGACGCTTTCGGCAACGCCGGGGCGCTGGAGCGCAACATGGAGATCGAATACCAGCGCAACGGTGAGCGTTACCAGTTCCTGCGCTGGGGCCAGACCGCATTCGACGACTTCAAGGTGGTTCCCCCGGGAACCGGCATCGTGCACCAGGTCAACATCGAATACCTGGCCCGCACCGTGATGACCCGTGAAGTGGACGGTGCGCTCCGCGCCTACCCCGACACCTGCGTCGGCACCGACTCGCACACCACCATGGTCAACGGCCTGGGTGTGCTGGGCTGGGGCGTTGGCGGCATCGAAGCCGAGGCAGCGATGCTCGGCCAGCCCGTCTCCATGCTGATCCCGCGCGTCGTGGGCTTCAAGCTCAGCGGCAGCATCCCCGCCGGCGCCACCGCCACCGACGTGGTGCTGACCATCACCGAGATGCTGCGCAAGCACGGCGTGGTGGGCAAGTTCGTTGAGTTCTATGGCGAAGGCGTGGCCGCGGTGCCGCTGGCAAACCGCGCCACCATCGGCAACATGAGCCCCGAGTTTGGCTCCACCGCTGCCATGTTCCCCATCGACGACGTCACCCTGGACTACCTGCGCCTCACCGGCCGCCCGGACCAGAACGTCGCCCTCGTCGAGGCGTACGCCAAGGAACAGGGCCTCTGGCACGATCCTTCCCGCGACATCAAGTTCTCCGAGTACCTGGAACTGGACCTGTCCACGGTTGTTCCGTCGATCTCCGGCCCCAAGCGCCCGCAGGACCGCATCATCCTTTCCGAGTCCAAGGCCCAGTTCCGCGAGGACCTCCGCAACTACGTCAAGGTGGACCTCGCTGACGGCAGCCTGGACGAAGCGATCGACGAGAGCTTCCCGGCCTCCGACTCGCCGTCGTTCACCGCCACGGCCACCCACCTCTCCGAGGAAGCCCCGCACGCCCACGGACCGAAGTCCAATGGCCGCCCCTCCAAGAAGGTAGCGGTCAAGACCGCCGACGGCCGCGAATTCGAACTGGACCACGGCGCGGTGTCGATCGCTTCGATCACCTCCTGCACCAACACGTCCAACCCCTCCGTTATGCTGGCCGCCGCACTGCTGGCACGCAACGCCGTGGAGAAGGGCCTCACTGCCAAGCCGTGGGTCAAGACCTCCGTGGCTCCCGGTTCCAAGGTGGTCACCGACTACTACAACAAGTCGGGCCTGACCCCCTACCTGGAGAAGCTGGGCTTCTTCATCGTGGGCTACGGCTGCGCCACCTGCATCGGCAACTCCGGACCGCTCGACGCAGAGATCTCCGAGGCCATCCAGGCCAACGACCTCTCGGTCACTGCAGTCCTCTCGGGCAACCGAAACTTCGAAGGCCGCATCAACCCGGACGTCAAGATGAACTACCTGGCCTCCCCGCCGCTGGTCATCGCCTACGCCCTGGCCGGCACCATGGACTTCGACTTCGAAGCCGACCCCCTGGGCCAGGACGAAGCAGGCAACGACGTCTTCCTGAAGGACATCTGGCCCAACCCGGTTGAGGTCCAGCAGGTCATCGATTCCTCGATCGACAAGGACATGTTCGCCAAGGGCTACGAGGGCGTCTTCGAAGGCGACGACCGCTGGAAGGCGCTGGACACCCCCGCAGGTGACACCTTCGCTTGGGACGAGAAGTCCACCTACGTCCGGAAGCCCCCGTACTTCGAGGGTATGCAGGCGCAGCCGGAACCGGTCAAGGACATCACCGGTGCCCGCGTGCTCCTGAAGCTCGGCGACTCCGTCACCACCGACCACATCTCCCCGGCCGGTTCGTTCAAGTCCGACACCCCCGCCGGCCAGTACTTGCTGGCCAATGGCGTGGAGCGCAAGGACTTCAACTCCTACGGCTCGCGTCGTGGCAACCACGAAGTGATGATCCGCGGTACGTTCGCGAACATCCGCATCAAGAACCAGCTCCTGGACGGCGTTGAGGGCGGCTTTACCCGCGACTTCACGCAGGCAGACGGCCCCCAGGCCTACGTCTACGACGCCGCCCAGAACTACCAGGCAGCCGGCACCCCGCTGGTGGTCCTGGCAGGCAAGGAGTACGGTTCCGGATCATCCCGTGACTGGGCCGCCAAGGGCACCGCGCTGCTGGGCGTCAAGGCCGTCATCGCCGAGAGCTACGAGCGTATCCACCGCTCCAACCTCATCGGCATGGGCGTCCTGCCGCTGCAGTTCCCGGCCGGCGAGAACGCTGCCAGCCTGGGCCTGACCGGCACCGAAACCTTCTCGGTTGAGGGCGTCACCGCCCTTAACGAGGGCACCACGCCCAGGACCCTGAAGGTCACCGCCACCGCCGAGGACGGCTCATCGAAGACGTTCGACGCCGTCCTGCGCATCGACACCCCGGGTGAAGCGGACTACTACCGCAACGGCGGCATCCTGCAGTACGTGCTGCGCCAGATTTCCGCCAACTAGCGGGCTCTGCCAGCAGGCAGCATCCTCCCGAAGCCCCGGCCGGTCACCGACCAGCCGGGGCTTCGGCTTTTCAGCCACGTCCGGCCCTGCGAACCGAGGCGTTAGAGTTAAACGGCACGTCTACCATCCGAAGGAGGGGTCATTGGGAATCTTGGACACCATCCGGAATCCGCAGGACCTGAACGAGTTGACCGAGGAACAGCTGGAACAGCTGGCTTCGGAGATCAGGGACTTCCTGATCACGAACGTCTCCCAGACGGGCGGCCACCTCGGGCCCAACCTCGGCGTCGTGGAACTGACGCTGGCCGTGCACCGCATCTTCGAATCTCCCCGTGACAGCATCGTCTTTGATACGGGCCACCAGTCCTACGTGCACAAGCTCCTCACCGGGCGCCAGGACTTCAGCACCCTCCGGCAGGAAGGCGGCCTCTCCGGCTACCCTGCCCGGGCCGAATCCGAACACGACATCGTGGAAAGCTCCCACGCGTCATCGTCCCTGTCCTGGGCCGACGGCATCTCCCGCGCCCGCCAGCTCACCGGTGAAGGTGACCGGCACGTGGTGGCCATCGTGGGTGACGGCGCCCTCACCGGCGGCATGGCCTGGGAGGCCATCAACAACATCGCAGCCGACAAGAAGCGCCGCGTGGTGATCGTGGTCAACGACAACGGCCGCTCCTATGCACCCACCGTGGGCGGATTTGCTGACTACCTTGCCTCACTTCGCCCCACCATCGACTCCTTCCGCGCCGCCCCTGCCTACGAGGGCGCCCTGGACTGGTGGAAGAAGAGGCTGCAGAACGGCGGCCCCGTAGGCCAGTTCACCTACAAGAGCCTGCATGCCATGAAAAAGGGCATCAAGGACTGGTGGGCACCGCAGGGCATGTTCGAGGACCTCGGCATGAAATACATCGGCCCCGTGGACGGCCACAACCTCCAGGCGATGGAGAATGCACTGTCCACTGCGAAGAACTACGGCGGCCCGGTCATCGTTCACGCGATGACCGAAAAGGGCCACGGCTACGCTCCGGCCCGCGCCCATGAAGCCGACCAGTTCCACGCCGTCGGCATCATCGACCCCGAAACCGGCGAGCCCACCGGCACGGGCAGCGCACAGTCCTGGACCTCGGTGTTCGCGGACGAGATCGCCGCCATCGCCGACGAACGCGACGACATCGTCGGCATCACCGGGGCCATGCTGATCCCGGTGGGCCTGCACAAGTTTGCAGCCAAGCACCCCAAACGGGTCATCGACGTCGGCATCGCCGAACAACATGCCCTGACCGCCGCCGCAGGCATGGCCTTCGGCGGGCTGCACCCCGTCGTGGCCGTCTACGCCACGTTCCTGAACCGCGCCTTCGACCAGCTGCTCATGGATGTCGCCCTCCACAAGGCAGGCGTCACCATCGTCCTGGACCGCGCCGGCGTCACCGGACCCGACGGTGCCAGCCATCACGGCATGTGGGACATGGCCATGGTCCAGATCGTTCCCGGACTGCACCTGGCCGCGCCCCGTGACGCCACCCGGCTCCGCGAGGAACTCCGCGAGGCCGTTGCCATCAGTGACGCTCCCAGCGTGGTGCGGTTCTCCAAAGGATCCGTCGGCCCGGCAGTGGAGGCCCTGGAACGGCTCAGCGACGGCGTGGACGTCCTGGCCCGCCGTCCCTCCGGCTCCACCGAAAATGACGTGCTGATCGTCAGCGTCGGGGCCATGTCGGAGCTGGCCCTCGATGTCTCCAACCGGCTCGGCGCCCAAGGCATCAGCACCACCGTGGTGGACCCCCGTTGGGTCCTCCCGGTCCGCCGCTCCATCATTGCGCTGGCCTCACACCACCGCCTGGTGATCTGCATCGAAGACGGCGTCCGGGCCGGCGGCGTGGGCTCCCGCATCCGCCAGGAAATGCGGGCGGCAGGAGTGGACACCGCCCTGAACGAGGTGGGCCTGCCCGTCGAGTTCCTGGACCACGGCACCCGCAACCAGGTGCTGGAGCGTGTCGGGCTCACCGCCCAGCAGATCACGCACGACGTCGTGGCGCAGGTCCTGGGCACGAAGGTTCCGTTTGCGCGTCCCCTCCCCGGGCAGCAGCACCCCACCACCGGCAGCCTTCCGATCCTGTGAGGGACGAGGACGAACTGAAGTATCCCGGCCCTGCCGGGGAGTCCGGACCGGTTCTGCACACCACCACGACCAGGGTCCCCAACGGACTGCAGCCGGGCCAGCTGGTGGTTTCCCGGAACCGCAAGTGGAACGGGAAGGCCCACTGGGTGGTGCCCGGGCAGTACATCGGCGAAGACCAGCACGGATGGTGGATCTTCCAAGGCACCAACGAGTTCTGCTCCCGCCCCGGCGCTGCCTTCTACACGCGCTCCGACGCGGTCCTGCTGGTGCCGCGCCAGGGTGACTGGGTGGCCACGTTCTACGACTCAGCCCACCCGGGCGGCGTCCGCGTGTACATTGATCTCGCCGTCGGCCACGAGTGGACGCACATCCGTCCCACCGTGACCGAGTTCCATGTGATCGACATGGACCTCGACGTTATCCGGACCGACAGCCGCGGTGTCTTCATCGACGACCAGGACGAATTCGCGGAACACAGCGTCTCCATGCACTACCCGGAGCGGCTGATCCAGGACATCCAGGCCGCAGCGGACGATCTCTACCACGCAGTAAAGGCGCAGCAGGCGCCCTTCGACGGCACCGACGTCGACTGGTTTACCAAAGGACGCAACATATGAGCGGCATTGTCAGGGTCTACAAGCGCGACGACGAGGGCGCCCTCCAGTTCAGGGAGGCCTGGTTCGACGAGGACTACTCCCAGTTCGTGATGAATTTCGGTGCCGTGGGGCACCAGAGCAAGACGGAGGAGACCGACGTCCCCGACGCCGCTGCTGCCGACGCGCTCCTGGACGCCTTCGCGGCCCAGTGCGCCGAGGACGGCTACGTCGAAATCCCCAATGAGGAGCAGTCCTGGGTGGTGGCCCAGTTCGCCCTCAAGACCAAGGAAGGCACGGAGCGGGACCGCTACCTGGAGCAGAAGGCCAAGGACGCGCTGATCAGCCACCTGGCATGGCGCGGCCTGGGCACGGTGGAACGCTCCGAGTTCACCGACTACAAGCTCAACATCTTCTGCCTGTGCCCGGATGTGAACAAAGCGGTCAATGCCATCAAGGTCTGCATCCGCGGCGAGGACCTGGACTTCACCAAGCTCAGCATCGGTGCCGCTCCCTACAATGACCCGGACCATTTCAAACTCAAGCACTCAGCCAAGCCCGCCGGCGGCTTCAGCCTCTAGGAGACAGCCTTGACCAGTTACCGCCGCCTCGGAAAATCAGGCCTTACCGTCTCCACCGTGGGACTTGGCTGCAACAACCTGGGCCGGGCGAACACCGCCACGGAGTCGCAGGACGCAACTGACGCCGTCGTCCATGCCGCCCTCGACGCCGGCATCACCCTGTTCGACGTCGCAGACACTTACGGCCGGGAACCTGGCCTCAGCGAGACCATGCTCGGCAAGGCCCTCGGCGCCCGGCGTGGCGACGTGGTCCTGGCCACCAAGTTCGGGATGGACGCCAAAGGCGCCAATGGCCCGGACTTCGGCGCCCGCGGCTCCCGGCGTTACATCATGGAGGCGGTGGAAGCCTCGCTGCGCCGGCTGGGCACCGACTGGATTGACCTGTACCAGTTCCACACCCCGGACCCGCTGACTCCCATCGATGAGACCCTGGCAGCGCTGGACACCCTGGTCCGCAGCGGCAAGGTCCGCTACATCGGGCACTCCAACCGGTCCGGCTGGCAGATTGCCCAGGCGGAGTACGTGGCCCGGGAACTGGGCACTGAACGCTTCATCTCCTCGCAGAACCACTACAACCTCCTGGACCGGCGCGCCGAACTCGAAGTGACCCCGGCCGCCGAGGAGTTCGGCCTGGGCGTGCTGCCGTACTTCCCGCTGGCCAACGGGCTGCTCACCGGCAAGTACGCGCCGGGCCACGCGCCAGAGGGGTCCCGCCTCAGCCACACCCGCACCAACCTGGTGAACGACGCCGACTGGGACCAGTTGGGCCAGTACAGCGCCTTCGCCAAGGAGCGCGGCCTGACGGAAATTGAGGTGGCTTTCTCCTGGCTCGCCGCCCAGCCCTCGGTGGCCAGCGTCATCGCCGGCGCCACCAGGCCGGAGCAGGTCAGGCAGAACGCGGAAGCGGCCAACTGGGTCCCCACCCCGGACGAGCTCGCCGCCCTGGATGAGATCTTCCCCGCAGTGCCCAAGGTGGCGCTCTTCTAGGCAGCCGTGCCCGCCTACCTGCTGGATGTCGATACCGGCATCGACGACGCCCTGGCGCTTGCCTACCTTGCCGCCCTCCCGGACACCGAATTCGTGGCGGTGACGGCCACGCCGGGGAACGTGGACGCGGACCAGGTGGCCCGCAACACCCTGGCGCTGCTGGAACTGTGCGGCCGGCCCGGAGTAGAGGTGGCGGTAGGGGCGCGCAAGCCGCTGTCCATCCCGCTGCTCACCACCCCCGAAACCCACGGACCCCAGGGCATCGGCTACGCCGTGCTGCCTGAACCATTGGGGCAGCTCAGCACCCGGAACGCCGTGGACCTCTGGATCGAACACGCCAGGGCCCGGCCGGGGGAACTCACTGCGCTGATCACGGCCCCGCTGACCAACTTCGCCCTGGCGCTGCGGAAGGAACCGGAACTTCCCGATCTCCTGGCCAACGTTGTGATCATGGGTGGCGCCTTCTACCACCAGGGCAACACCACGCCCACGGCCGAGTGGAACACCCACGTGGATCCCCACGCCGCCAAGGAGGTCTACGCCGCATACCGGGGCCGGCGGGAGGAGAAGCTGCCCATCGTCTGCTCTTTGGACACCACGGAGCGCATGGAGCTGCACCCCGCCCACGTCCAGGCGCTTGCCGAGGCCGCCGGGGCCACCGTCCCTGAACTGGTTCTCCCCGAAGACCCGGAGGGCCGGCGCAGCACCTCCGACAACAGCCTGGTCAGGCACCTGTCGGATGCGCTCCGCTTCTACTTCGAATTCCACCGGCATTACGACCAGGGGTACCTGGCCCACGTCCACGATTTTTTCGCCGCCGGAGTCGCCGCCGGCACGCTCGAGTACACCGCCCGGCCCGCCACCGTGGACGTGGAAACGGACTCACCGCTCCTGGTGGGGACCACCGTGGCTGACTTCCGCGGGCTGTGGGGCGCGCCGCCGAACGCCCGGGTAGTGTCCGGGAACAACCCCCGGCAGGCCTTTGGTGAGCTGGTGTCCGCCGTCGGGAGACTGGCCCGCCGCGTGGGGTAGCCGGAGGGCAGGCGAACAGGGGTAAAACGGGCTGCACCGGGTGGTGGTCCTCCACGGGACGCTGCCGGGGAATGGCCGGTAGAATGGGCACCGGACCGGCCCGGCGCAGTTGCCGCCGGCTGCTGCCGAGGTGACATAGGCAGCCACACTCCGGCCCGGTACTGGCCGGGCCACTGCCTGCACCCCAAAGGAACATTCCCCATGTCATCGCCCTCTCTGACGCTCCCGTCACAGGAACGCTCACCGGCGCGCCGCCGCCTGCTGGAGATCCTCGGCGCCCTGGCCATCGCCGCCACCTACATCTACCTTGTGCTCAACCAGCCAGCCGATATCACCGGCGGCCCGGGCAGCGCGTCCGCCCTGATTGCCCTCACCGGCTTCCTTGCGGGGGCCGTCCTGCTGATCGTCGCCGTCCTGCCCACCCTGCCCGCGTCCACCCTGGTGCTGATCCCCGTGGCCCTGGTCCTCAACATCGTGCTGGGGCAGTTCGTCGGCAGCACCCTGGTGCCCTTCTACCTCGATGCCATCGGCACGGTGCTGATCGCAGTCCTGGCCGGACCAGCAGCCGGCGCAGCCACCGGTGCCCTCAGCAGCATCGTCTGGTCCTTCTTCAACCCCACGGTGCTGCCGTTCGCTGCCGGCGCCGCGCTCATCGGTTGCCTGGCAGGACTGGCGGCACGCTACGGACTGTTCCGCCGTTTCTACCTGGCTCCGATCGCCGGCTTCATCACCGGGATCGTCGCGGGCGTGGTCTCCGCTCCGGTGGCCGCCTTCGTTTTCGGCGGAACCTCCGGTGTAGCGACGGGCGCCATCGTCAGCGCCTTCCGGGCCATGGGGGACAGCCTGCTGGGTGCCATCACCAAGCAGGCCTTGATCTCCGATCCCATGGACAAGGCGATCGTGTTCACCGTCGTCGCCATCCTGGCCTACGCGCTGCCCCGCCGGGCACGCCAGCAGTTCCCGTTCATCCGGCGCCACCGCGTCCTTGCCGGAGACGCCTCGTCTGCCGAGGCCCGCACGGACGCCCCGGCCCCGGGTACAGCTGCGAAAGGCTGACCGGACCCTGTGACAGCATCCCCGGCACGCAGGACCGCGGCGGGCGCCAGGCGGACGCGGCTTAATCCGCTGACCCTGCTGGCGGCTGCCGGCAGCACGGCGGCCATTACGACGGCGGCAGCAAGCTGGCAGCTGTCAGTCGCCGTGGTTGCCGCGTCCCTTGGCCTGTCGCTGGCAGGTGGCACAGCCCGCCGCGTGCTGCCCGCGGCCGCAGCGGTCCTGGTTCCGCTTGGCCTGTCACTGCTTGTCCTGCACGGATTGTTTTTCCCTGAAGGCCGCACGGTCCTGGCCGAGTGGGGACCTGCCCGCATCACGGCAGAGGGCCTGGACTTCGCGGGCCGGCGGATCCTGCAGCTGGCCGCCGTCGTTCTGGCGCTGCTGCTGTTTTCCTTCAGCGTTAGGGTGCCTGACCTTGTGGCCGCGTTGTCCGCCCGCGGCGTGCAGGGCCGGTTCGCATTCGTGCTGGCGTCCACCCTGACCTTGCTGCCTGCCATCACCGCACGCGCACAACGGATCCGGCAGGCCCAGGAATCACGCGGCCTGGTGGTCACCCGCAGCCTGGTGTCCCGGGTTGGCGCGTTCCGGCTGCAGGCCGTCCCCCTGGTGCTGTCCCTGATCGAGGATGCCGGAACCAGGGCGGCGGCTTTGGAGGCGCGGGGACTGAACAATCCCGGCCCACGGACCAGCTTCCGCCAGGTTCCTGATTCCAGGCTGCAGCGGGCCGCACGCGCGGTCCTGGTGTTGATGGCCCTGGCAGCGGTGGTGCTCCGCCTGGTGCAGGCAGGTCCGGGTGGCTGAGCGCATGGCCACGGAAGGCCCACGGAACGCAGGCAAGGCCGGCAATGACAGTAGTGCGGGCAATGACAGTGCTGCTGCCGCGCCTGTGCTCGCGGCCGGGATCCGGCATTTCACCTTCCATGACGGGCAAGCCCCGGCACTGCGGGAGGTGGGTGTTTCCTTTCCGCCCGGGTCCTTCACAGCCGTCCTGGGCGCCTCGGGGAGCGGCAAATCCACCCTGGGCCGTCTCCTGGCCGGCTGGCTGCCACCGGGCGGCCATGGGACCCTGTCAGGATTCCTTGAGCTGTCAGGCACCAGGTTGGAGTTCGACGGCGGCCCGGGGGATCCGCGGATCAATCCCGCCGAGTGGGGCCGCCAGGTGGGTTTCGTCCCGCAGGACCCCGCCACTGTGCTGTCCACCGTCCGGGCGACGGTGGCCGAGGAGCTGGCGTTCGGATTGGAAAACGCCGGGATCGAGCGCGGCGCCATGGTGGCGGCGGTGGAACGCACCGCGGGGCTGCTGGGACTGCGGAGCAAACTGGACGAGGACCCGGCACGGCTCTCCGGTGGCCAACTGCGCCGCCTGGCCATTGGCTGCGCGATCATCGCCGGGCCGCCGGTACTGGTCATGGACGAGCCTTTGGCCTCCCTGGACGCGGCAGGGACTGCGGAGCTTGCAGCCCTGGTACGCGACCTCCTGAACCGCGGCACCGCCGTCGTGATCCTCAGCCAGACCATTGATCCCCTGCTGCAGGGTGCCGGCTCCTGGCTGGTGCTGTCGGACGGTACGGTCACCGCCAGCGGTCCGCCGGCGGCCATGGAAAGCAGTCCAGGGTCGCTGCCGGCATCGATGCGGCGCCCTGGCACCGTGCAGGCTCCGGCAAGCGCCCTTCCGCGGACACTGACAGTCAAGCGCGGTGCCCCTTCGCTGCAGTTGCAGGGCGTGTCTTTCGGCTACCCGGCACCGCCCAGGGGCAGGAGACAGCGGAAAGTGTTAGGGCCGAACCATCCCGCCCCGGTGCTGCAGGACATAAACCTGGTCGTCCATCCGGGGGAGATCGTGGCCGTGACCGGACCCAACGGCGCCGGCAAGTCGACCCTCCTGCGGCACTTCAACGGCCTGCTGCGGCCTACATCGGGCAGCGTGGCAGTCGGCGGCGCTGACATCGCCGGAACCCCGGTGGGGAGGACGGCGGCCTCGGTGGGCCTGCTGTTCCAGCAGCCGCGTGACCAGTTGTTTGAGCGGACCCTGCAGCGGGAGGTCAGCTTCGGGCTGGACCGCCTGGTGGGCCCGGCAGCGGCGAAGGACCGTGCCGCCTCGGCACTGCAGGCGGTGGGCCTGGCGGCTGCGGCTGAAGACCATCCGGCCGAGCTGCCGGCGTCAGCCCAGCGCCTCCTGGCCCTGGCTACCGTCCTGGCCCGCAAACCCGCCGTCCTGGCGCTGGACGAGCCCACCGTGGCGCTGGACGGGGACGGGCTGGCCCTGCTCGACGCCGCCGTACGGTCAGCAGCGGCGGGGGGCGCCGCCGTCGTGCTGGTCACCCATGACCTGGCCTATGCACGCTCGGCGGCGGACCGCATTCTGGCGCTCGACGGCGGCCGGCTGGTGCCGGCCTGACCGCGTGTGCTGCCTGGCCCTTGCGGGCCAGGCAGCCTGCCGCTGCTAGCCCTGCGCCGGTGAGGCGACGCCGGGGGCCAGGAAACGCTTGCCGTTGACCCGTTCCGAGGCGCCCACGCGGTCCAGGTACGGCGTGATGCCGCCCAGGAACATCGGCCAGCCCGCGCCAAGGATCATGCAAAGGTCGATGTCCTCGGGCCCTGCCACGACGCCCTCGTCCAGCATCAGTCCGATTTCCTCAGCCAGGGCATCCTGGACGCGGCGCAGCACCTGCTCTCCAGTGGAAGGGCTGGTACCGAAGGACATCAGCTCCAACGTGGAAGCCGGGATGGCCCGCGAGCCGTCCGGCGCAGCCTCCCACAACGCCTTGACGTTGTTGTCGATGAGCTTCTTCAGGTTGTCGGACACCGGGAAGCGTTCCCCGAAAGCTGCATACAGCGATTCCTGGACGTGCTGTGCCACCGGCAGGCCCACCATGGCCAGCAGCGTGAAAGGCGTCATAGGCAGGCCCATGGGACGCAGCGCGGTGTCTGCCACTTCCGCCGGGGTGCCTTCGTCGAACGCAGCCGTCACTTCGCCCATGAGCCGGAGCAGGATGCGGTTGACCACGAACGCCGCGGCGTCCTTGACCAGAACGCCCGTCTTCTTCAGGGCCTTGGCCAGTTCGAAGGCGGTGGCCAGGACAGCGTCATCGGTCCGCGGGGCCCGGACGATCTCCAGGAGCGGCATGACGGCGACCGGGTTGAAGAAGTGGAAACCCACCAGCCGCTCGGGGTGCTGCAGGTCGGCGGCCATCTCCGTCACGGACAGGGAGGACGTGTTGGTGGCCAGGATGCACTCCGGCCCCACGATCCCCTCCAGCTCGGCGAACACCTGCTTCTTGATGTGCAGTTCCTCGAAGACCGCCTCGATCACGAAGTCGGCGTCCGCGAACACCTCTTTCGACACCGATCCCGTCACCAGTGCCTTGGTGCGGTTGGCGGCGTCCTGGCTGATGCGCTGCTTGGCCAGCAGCTTGTCCACCTCGGCATGGACGTAGGCCACGCCCTTGTCCACCCGCGCCTGGTCGATGTCGGTCAGGACCACCGGCACCTTCAACTGGCGGGCGAACAGCAGTGCCAGCTGGCCGGCCATCAGCCCGGCGCCCACCACGCCCACCTTGGTGACGGGGCGGGCCAACTTGCGGTCGGGGGCTCCGGCGGGGCGCTTGGCACGCTTCTGCACCAGGTCCAGGAACGCGTAGACCGTGGAACGGAAGTCGTCCGTCTGCATGAGTCCGGCCAGCGTCTCGCATTCCAGGGCGGCGGATTCCGCGGCCGTCATGGTCCGGTTGGCCTCGAGGAGTTCCAGGACCTTGGCGGGGGCCGGGGAGGCATTGGAGGTCTTGCCCTCCACGAACCTGCGGCCGGCTTCAACCGCGGCGGTCCAGCGGGCCGCAGCGTCGGGGGAGGAAGGGTCGACGGCGTTGGGCCGCTCCGGGACCACCTCGCCGGAGATGACGCCGGCTGCCCAGGCCAGTGACTGTTCCAGGAAGTCGGCGGGCTCGAAGACGGCGTCCGCGATGCCCATGGCGAAGGCCTGGGTGCCGGTGAGGGTCCGGTTGTTGCTGAGCGGGTTCTCGATCATGACCTTGACCGCGTTCTCCGGACCCACCAGGCGGGGCAGGATGTAGACGCCGCCCCAGCCGGGCACCAGGCCAAGGAATCCCTCCGGCAGCGCCAGGGCGCCGGCCCCCGTGGAGACCGTGCGGTAAGTGGACTGCAGGGCGATCTCCAGGCCCCCGCCCAGGGCAGCGCCGTTGATGAACGCGAAGCTGGGGACGCCCAGGTTGGCCAGTGTGGCGTAGACGTCATGGCCCAGCTGTGCCATCCACAGTCCGTGCTCGCGTTCTTCCAGTGACTTCACGGCGGAGAGGTCCGCGCCGGCCACCAGGTAATGCGGCTTGCCGGTGACGCCGACGCCCACGATTTCGCCGCGGGCCGCGCGGCCCCGCAGGCCCTCCAGCACGGTCCCCAGCTCCACCAGGGTGTTGGGGCCCAGGGTGGTGGGCTTGGTGTGGTCCAGGTCGTTGTCCAGGGTGACCAGGGCGAAGGTGCCGGGGCTTGGTTTTCCTGCCGTGGCCGGGAGGGTGATGTCCTGCACGTAGGAATGGGTCACGGTTTCGTTGGGGAAGAGGTCGGCCAACTTGCGGAAGTCTGCGGCGCTCATGCCAGGGCTCCTTCGGAAACGGTAGCGGCGGCGGTCTCGCCGGAGGGGGTTCCACTGTAGTCGGGGTGGTGCGGGTTTTCCCAGATCACGGTGCCGCCCATGCCCAGGCCGACGCACATGGTGGTGATCCCGTAACGGACGGACGCGTCTTCCTCGAATTGGCGGGCCAGCTGGATCATCAGCCGCACGCCGGAGGAAGCGAGCGGGTGGCCCACCGCAATGGCGCCGCCGTACCGGTTGACCCGGGGGTCGTCGTCGGCAATGCCGTAATGGTCCAGGAAGCTCAGGACCTGGACGGCGAATGCCTCGTTGATTTCGAACAGGCCGATGTCATCAATGGTCAGTCCTGCGTTCTGCAGCGCCTTTTCGGTGGCGGGGACGGGGCCGATGCCCATGACTTCGGGCTCCACGCCGGCATAGGCGTAGCTGACCAGCCGCATCTTCACCGGCAGGCCCAGTTCTGCGGCGGCGTCGGAGGATGCCAGGACCGCCGCAGTTGCGCCGTCGTTGAGGCCGGCCGCGTTTCCGGCGGTGACCCGGCCGTGTGCGCGGAACGGCGTACGCAGACCGGCCAGGTCGTCCAGGGTGGTGCCGGGCCGGGGAGGCTCGTCCTTGCTGTGCACCGTCCAGCCCTCGCCGGGCTTGCGGGCGGCGACGGGAACCAAGTCGGGCTGGATCTGCCCGTCCTGGTAGGCGGCTGCCAGCTTGTCCTGCGAGGCCACCGCGTACGCGTCGGTGCGCTGCTTGGTGATGGCGGGGAAGCGGTCGTGCAGGTTCTCTGCAGTGTTGCCCATGTTCAGGGCCGCAGGGTCCACCAGGCGTTCGGACATGAACCGCGGATTGGGGTCCGCCCCGGAGCCCATCGGATGGTGGCCCATATGCTCCACGCCGCCGGCAATCACCACATCGTAGGCGCCGAAGCCGATGCCGCCGGCCGTCGTCGTGACAGCAGTCATGGCGCCGGCGCACATGCGGTCGATGGCGAACCCGGGGACGGAGCGGGGCAGGCCGGCCAACAGGGCCGCGGTCCGGCCCAGCGTGAGGCCCTGGTCGCCGGTCTGGGTGGTGGCGGCAATGGCCACCTCATCGATCCGCTCCGGCGGGAGGGACGGGTTGCGGCGCAGCAGGCCGCGGATGCATTTCACGATCAGGTCGTCGGCCCGGGTTCCGGCGTAGATTCCTTTCTCGCCGGCCCTGCCGAAGGGTGTGCGGATGCCGTCCACAAAGACGACGTCGCGGACAGTGCGCTGGGATGCGCCGCTTCCGTGCTGGCTCACGTGTAACTCCTCATCGAGACGTAACGCGCCGGTGCATGCCGAAGGACGGCAGCAGCCTGACGTGGGTCACATCGATGTTACTCGTGAGTAACTTAGCCTGCAAGGGCTGGAATCGCGCGGGCTACTGGCCGCCCGCCGTTGCGGGCGCCTTGGCCTCCTTGGGCGGCAGCGGCTGCGGGTCCAGGAACGCACCGGCGATCAGGGGAGCGGTGAGTTCAACCTGCCACTTTCGGGCGCCGAGCGCCAGCAGCTCTGCGGCGATCGAATCCTCCGTGACCTCGGCCGGCGGCCGCCACGCCACCCGCCGCAGGTAGTCAGGGGTCAAAAGGTTTTCCAGCGGCAGGTCCAGTTCCTCGGCCTTCGCCTGGAGCAGGGGCCGGGCCGTGGCCAGGCGGGCGGCTGCTTCCGGATCCCGGTCAGCCCAGACCCGGGGCGGCGGCGGAGCGTTGGTGGCCAGGTGCAGCGGAGGCAGTTCCTCCAAGGCGCGGGCCGCAGAGATGCAGCGCAGCCAGCGGGGAGCTTCGCGCTGTGCGGCTCGGCCGTGGAACCCCTTGGTGGTGAGCAGTTGCGGAACAGTGGTCGGCATGGCCTTCGCCGCTGCCACAAGGGCTGAATCGGGAAGCAGCCTGCCGGGGGCCACGTCGCGTTTTTGCGCCAGCGAATCGCGTTCCAGCCACAGCTCGCGGACCGCGGCGAGCTGGCGGCGGTCGCGGATCTGGTGCAGGCCGGAGGTCTTGCGCCACGGGTCCACGCGCGGGGGAGCGATGCCGGCTGCCAGGATGGCTGCGAATTCCTGCTCGGCGTACTCCAGTTTTCCGTTGGCCTGCAGCAGTTCGATGAGTTCCTCGCGCAGTTCGGCCAGGACTTCGACGTCAAGTGCAGCGTAGCGCAGCCATGGCTCAGGCAGTGGGCGGGTGGACCAGTCGGCCGCGGAGTGCTCTTTGGCCAGCCCGAACCCCAGCAGCTGTTCGATGACCGCGGCCAGCCCTACGCGGGGCAGCCCCGCAAGCCGGGCGGCGAGTTCGGTGTCGAAGAGCTTGTCCGGCCACATGCCCAGCTCGGACAGGCAGGGCAGGTCCTGGCTGGCAGCGTGCAAAATCCACTCGACGCCGCGCAGGGCGTCGTTGATAATCTCCAGGTTTCCGAACGGCTCCGGATCGATCAACCATGTGCCGGCGCCCTCGCGGCGGATCTGCACCAGGAAGGCGCGTTGCCCGTAGCGGAAGCCGGAAGCGCGTTCGGCGTCCACGCCCGCGGGTCCGGTCCCGGCGGCGATGGCAGCGGCGCAGCGCTCCAGGCCGGACTGGGTCTCGATAACCAGCGGAACGCCATCCCGTGGAGCGTCAAGGTCGATGATTTCGGGGATGGGGCTGTCAAAGCCCTCCACGGTGATGTGGGGTGCGGCAGCAGCAGCCGGGACGCCGGCTGTGGTGTTTTCCGGAGTGTTTAGGGTCATGATGCCCCCAGTTTACCGGGCTGTGCCATAACCGTTCTGTTGGCTTCGGCGCCGGGGCGGGAGCGCGGTGACGCCGTCGGGCAGCGGTGGGAGGCCGGCGAACGTGCACACCATGTCGGACCAGGCCTCAAGGTGGGCCTGGACGTCGGAGGAATCGGGGGTCCAGGAGGCCCGGAGTTCGATGTCGATCGACCCCGGCCGCTCCGCCAGGGTGCCGAAGCTTTCGGAGAGGACCCGGGTTGCGGTGCCGCCCGCTGCCCGGTAGCCGGCCTTGTGGTTTTCCAGTGCCTCCACCAGCCAGGTCCACGCCACGGTCCCCAGCATCTGGTCGTTACCCATCTCCGGTTCCAGCTCGGCGCGGATGTAGGTGACGATGCGGAATTCCCCGCCCCACACCGCGGAGCCCTCGGGGTCGTGCAGCAGGATGAAGCGCCCGGTGGCGAGTTCCGTTTCGTCCTCATCCGCCGCAGGGCCGGCCGTTCCGGAGGCGGCGGCGAAGGCCAGCGCCGCCGGTCCGTGCACGGGGGTGGAAGGCGTAGCAACGCCGGGCGCCATGACTTCGGCGCCCAGCGCGACGGCGAAGGGTGCCAGGCGTGCAGGGGCAGGGATCTCCGCGAGCCGCAGTTCCTTGCGGCACCGGGCTTTCCTGAGGGTTCCCAAGGCATGGAGAAAATCCGGGGGAACCTGGTCAAGTGCGTTCACCTTGGCAGATTACGGTGCGGGGCGGTGCGGGGCAGGAAGGCTCGCCGTCAGCGGACGCTCAGCCGGCCTGCGGGTCCCGGTAATCCCGGAGCTCATGGCGGATTGCTGCGGCAAAGGCATCAACGTCCTCCTCGGTGGTGTCAAAGGAACACATCCACCGGACTTCCCCTGTGGCTTCGTCCCAGTCGTAGAACCGGAAGGAGTTGCGCAGCCTGTCCGCCACACCGGGAGGCAGGACGGCGAAGACGCCGTTGGATTCGGTCTTCTGGGTGGGCCGTACGCCGTCGATGGTGTCGACGGCGGCGCGGAGCCGGGCAGCCATGGCGTTGGCGTGCGCGGCCGAGCGCAGCCACAGGTCGCCTTCCAGCAAAGCGATGAACTGGGCGGACATGAAGCGCATCTTGGAGGCGAGCTGCATGTCCATCTTGCGCAGGTAGAGCAGGCCGTGGGCTGCTTCCGGGTTCAGCGCCACGACCACTTCGCCAAAGAGCAGTCCGTTCTTGGTGCCGCCGAAGGACAGGATGTCTACCCCGGCGTCCCTGGTGAAGGCGCGCAGGGGCACGCCAAGGTGGGCGGCCGCATTGGCCAGCCTCGCGCCGTCCATATGCAGCTTCATGCCTTTGGCGTGCGCGTGGTCGGCAATGGCGCGTATCTCTTCCGGTGTGTAGCAGGTGCCCAGTTCCGTGGTCTGGGTAATGGACACGGCCAGCGGCTGGGCCCGGTGCTCGTCGCCCCAGCCCCAGGCCTCCCGGTCAATCAGTTCGGGGGTCAGCTTGCCGTCGGGGGTGGGAACGTGCAGGAGCTTGAGGCCGCCGATGCGTTCCGGAGCACCGTTTTCGTCCATGTTGATGTGGGCGGTGGAGGCACAGACCACGGCACCCCAGCGGGGGAGCAGCGACTGCAGGGACAGGACGTTGGCTCCGGTGCCGTTGAACACCGGGAAGCATTCAATGCCGGGCCCAAAGTGCTCAACCATCAGTTCCTGCAGCCGTGCGGTGTAGTCGTCTTCGCCGTAGGAGACCTGGTGCCCTTCATTGGCCGCGGCCAGGGCCGCCAAAACCTCAGGGTGGACGCCGGAATAGTTGTCCGAAGCGAAGCCGCGCACGTTGGGATCGTGCAGCCGCAGCGCCGTGCCGGTTTCTGCTGTTGTCGTCATAGGGTTGCTCACGCTTTCAGTTTAGGGACAGTCACGGCCGTCAGTCCGCCAGCCGGAGCCGGGCACCGTTGAGTTCGGTGGACGGGGTGTCGAAAAGCCGTACGACGGCGGCAGCAAGGTCGGCTACGTCCGTCGCTCCCGGGAACTTCCGCTCCGGGTGGGCGCGGCGGAGTTCGTCGTCCACCAGCGCCTTGACCACCAGGATGGTGGCAGCGGCGTTGCCGCCGCCGGCCTCGGACGCCCGGCGGAAGCCGTCGGCTACGGCCATGGTCCAGGCTTCCGCCGCTGCCTTCGCTGCGACATAGCTGGCTACTGCCGCGGTGGGCTTGTCCAGCGCGGTGGACGACACTATCGCAACCCTGCCGGAGGCGGACGCCGCGATATCTTCGAAGAAGACCCGCGACACGTTCCGCAGCGTGGTGACGGCGCCGCGTTCCAGGAAGTCCCAGTCGTCGTCGGTCTGGTCGGGGATCCCTTTGGCCCCGCGCCAGCCACCCACCAGGTGGATCACGGCGTCCACGGGCCCGAAGGCTGCGCCGACCTCGCCGCGCAGCTTCCTGACATTTTCCAAATCCGCCAGGTCGCACGTGAAGGGGGTGACGCCGTCGCCCGCTTTCTCCGCGGCCGCCCTGATCCTGGCCTCATCCGAGCCCACCGTCGCCACGCGGTGGCCGGCCGAGGCGAGGGCGCGGGCCACGGCGATCCCCGAGGCGCCGCTGCCGCCCGTGACCAGGACGCGCGCCGGCGCAGAGCCAGTCGCGGCGCCTGTGGCCGTACTTGTCACAGCGCGGAACGGCCGGTGATGCCGGCGGTGGACTCAATAACCGGGCGCATCTTCTTCTCCAGTGCCTCGTAGAACATGGACAGCGGGAATTCGTCATCCAAGACCTGGTCCGTGAGGCCGCGGGGTGTCCCCGCCAACGGCAGTGCATCGGGGCCCTTGGCCCACACGGAGGCCGGGTTCGGGGTGACGGTGGCGGACACCAGCTTATAGGCCGCCAGCCAGTGGGCGGTCTTGGGCCGGTCGATGGAACGCCAGTACAGTTCGTCGATGCCGGCTCCCAAAGCGATGACGGCGTCCGCCACCTCATCCCAGTCGATGGTAAGCCGCGTGTCCGTCCAGTGCAGCACGTGCTGCTGGTGCAGCCACGCGAACAGGAGTTGGCCGCCCAGGCCGTCGTAGTTGCGGATCCGGCTGCCGGTGATGGCGAAGCGGAAGATGCGGTCGAAGATGATGGCGTACTGCACCAGCTTCGCGTGCCGCCGGGCTTCGGGGTCGGCGTCCTCGTCCTTTTCGATCCGCACAGACTCGCGGAAAGCGGTGAGGTCGCAGCGCAGTTCCTCCAGCGAATACAGGAAGTAGGGCATCCGCTGCTTGATCATGAAGGGGTCGAACGGCAGGTCGCCGCGCATGTGGGTCCGGTCGTGGATCAGGTCCCACATCACGAAGGTGGCCTCGGTGAGGTCCTGGTCCGCCAGGAGTTCCGCGGCGCCTTCCGGCAGCTCCAGGGAGGTGATCTCGGCGGCGGCCTTCAGGACGCGGCGGAACCGGGCGGCCTCGCGGTCGGCGAAGATGGCACCCCAGGTAAAGGTAGGGGTCTGGCTGACCGCCACCGTCTCGGGGAACAGGACGGCAGAGTTCGTGTCGTAGCCCGGGGTGAAGTCGACGAACCGGATGGGGACGAACAGCTTGTTGGAGTATTCCCCTGCTTCCAGCCCGTTGATGAACTCCGGCCAGATCACCTCGACCAGCACGGCCTCCACCAGGCGGTTGCTGCTGCCGTTCTGGGTGTACATGGGAAAGACCACCAGGTGCTGCAGGCCGTCCTGGCGCAGTTCCTGCGGCTGGAACGCCAGCAAGGAGGACAGGAAGTCCGGCACCGCAAAGCCGCCGGCGGCCCATGCCTCGAAGTCGGCGCAGGCAGCCTCGAGGTAAGCGGCGTCGTGCGGGAAGGCGGGGGACAGGGCCCTGATCGCCGTCACGATGGTTTCCACGTGGCCGGCTGCCCCGATGTGATCGGCAGGGTCCGGGATGGACCCGTCCTTGACCTGCAGCGCCTGCAGCGCCGTGGCTGCCGTCTTCAGGCGGAGCCAGTCCTGGTTCTGGGGGGAAATACCGGTAACAGCGGTGGTCAGGGTCTCTGTCATCGTCGGCAGCCTTTCTGGGTGCTTGCGTCTCTCTGGTGAGCGTAACAAGCGGCAAGAACGGCTTATGCCCGAAGGGGGGATGAGTAAGAAATACTTATGCTCGGTGGGTGCGGGCCTGGTACGAGACCAGCCCCCGGCTGTTGGAACAGCGCGGGGGCTGGGGAGGCCTTGCTTGGTGCTTGGCCTGTGATGGTGCGCCTGGGCCCGCCTGGCCCGGGGGCCGGGGGTGCGCCTTAGCCTTGCGAACCGCCTTCGGCGTCGTCCTTGCTGACCAGCCGGAGGGACACCGAATTGATGCAGTAGCGCTGGTCGGTGGGTGTGCCATAGCCCTCGCCCTCGAACACGTGGCCCAGGTGGGAGTCGCAGGACCCGCACCGCACCTCGATCCGTTCCATACCCAGGGTGCGGTCGTGGATGTAGCGGACCTTCCCCTCAGCCAGCGGAGCCCAGAAGGAGGGCCAGCCGCAGTGCGAATCGAACTTCTCGTTGCTGGTGAACAGTTCGGCACCACAGGCACGGCACTGGTACACGCCCTCGGTATGGGTGTCCCAGTACTCGCCGGTGTAAGGCCGTTCCGTCCCGGCCTGGCGGAGGACGTGGTACTCCTCCGGGGTCAGCTCCTCCCGCCACTGGGCGTCGGTTTTCTGGACCGCGTTTGCCGGTGCGGCGTTTTCCTGGCCGCCACCAATCATGTCCGTTGCCTTGTTACCGAAGATGCTGTTTCCAAAGATGCTCATAGCATTTCCAACGCTCAGGAGTCGCCGATAAATCCCGAACCGGCGTACAGATGGAGCACAGGGACGCCCAGCTGGTCCTGTGCCTTGTTGGCCCAGTCCGTGTGGAAGGTGTCGGCCACGGCATGCGGCCTGGTGATCACCACGGCCTGGGACGCTCCGGTTTCCCGGACCTTGGCCACCAGGCTGTCCACGGCCTTGCCGTCCACCACCTGGCCGGTCACCCCGGAACCCAGCCCCTCCAGCGCAGCAAGTGATGCCGCAAGGGTTTCGTCCGCGTGGGCCCGTTCGACGGCGGCGTCCGGGTTGCGTGCCGCGAGCTCACGGAATGCCTTGGCAACGTCCAGCAGGGACAGGTTTTCGAGGAAGTCCACCAGCAGGTGCCGCTCCGTGTTTGCCGGCACCAGGACCAGCAGGCGGCTGTCCCCGCCATCCACCAGCCGTTCAATGTTCAGGCGGTCTTCCGCGCCCAGTGGTTCTTCGGTCAGGATGACGATGGGATCACTCATGGCCTTAGCCTAGCGCCGCGCGGGGAGGCCTGCACTGCACTTCCGGTGCACGCCGCACGCCGCCGGGCGACGTGCCGGTCCCGTCCTGGAATGCAGGTATCGGCGGCAGGGCCGGTAAGAATAGTCCCATGGCACCTTTCCGGCGAGCGCGCCCTGCAATGACTGCACCCACCCGGGACTCCGGCGGCATGTCGCCGGGGGCGAAGTGGGCCATCGGCGGGGCGATTGCCGGCGGCTCGGTGGCAAGCCTGCTGGGAGCAGGGTCCTCAGCGCTCGCCGTGTACTTCGCCCGCCGCGTGATCACCCCGGCCCGGCAACGGGCGGCGGACAAGGAAGTGCTGGCCGTGATCCGTGACGGGCAAAAGCAGCAGGTGATCCTGGCTGCCAACGATGACACCACGGTGGATGGGGTCTATGGATTCTTTTTCGACGGCGGCAAGGGCCACGCGCGCATCGGCCGCATCATTTCCTACTCACCGGCGGAACGGACGGTCCTGCGCGAGGTCGAAGCCGTCTACAGCGGGGACCTCTCGACCGCGCGCTGGGGATGGTGGAGCGGCGCCACCTACCCGGACCCGGCCGCCGTCGGGATTCCTGCCGAAGATGTGCTGATTCCCGTCGAGCGGGGCGAAGCGCCCGCCTGGCTGGTGCGCGCCAAGGGAACGGCCCGCACCTGGGCCATCATGGTGCACGGCCGCGGTGCCACCCGGCAGGAGGCCCTCCGGGCCGTGGGCCCGGCCCTGGAACTGGGACTGACCAGCCTGCTGGTGTCCTACCGGAACGACGGACTGGCGCCCTCGGCTGACGATGGACGGTATGGCCTGGGTTCAACGGAATGGCAGGACATCGAAGCCGCCATCGAATACGCCCTGGCCCACGGTGCCGAGGAAGTGGTCCTGTTCGGCTGGTCCATGGGCGGAGCCATCTGCCTGCAGACCGCAGACCTCTCCCGCCACCGGCACCTGATCCGGGCCATGGTGCTCGACGCGCCGGTCATCGACTGGGTCACCGTCCTGGCGCACCATGCGCAGCTGAACCGGATCCCGTCGCTGGTGGGCAGGTACGGGCAGCTGATGCTGGGCCATCCACTGGGACGCAGGCTCACCGGCCTGTCCGCACCAGTGGACCTCAAAGTCATGGACTGGGTGTCCCGGGCCGTCGAACTGCGGACGCCCACCCTCATCATCCACAGCGTCGACGACGAGTACGTACCGTACGGACCCTCCGCCCTGCTGGCTGAACGGAACCCGGAGATGGTGACCTTCGAAACGTTCAACCATGCGCGGCACACCAAGGAATGGAACGTCGATCCCGAACGCTGGGAGCGGCTGGTGAAGGCGTGGCTCCGTCAACAGCTTGCGCCGCGCCTCAATCCCGGTTCCAGGCCTGGCCCGGAATCAGCGGCACAACACACCGCAACGGGGGCGTGACATGGCGAAACAACAGGGGACCGGGGCGCTGATTGACCGGGGGCGGCTCCTGGCTGCGGATCTTTCCCAACTGGTGGCGGCCGCAGCAGGCCGGCCAAGCCAGGCTTCCCACGCCCCCTTCGACGGGACCCTGGTGGGCGAAGTGCCCGTGTGCACCACGGACGACGTCGGCGCCGCCGTTGACCGCGCACGCCTCGCCCAGCAGCGTTGGGCCGGGCTCCCGGTCACCGAACGCCGGGCGGTGGTGCGCAGCTTCCGCAGGCTGCTGCTGGACCGGGAACAGGACATCCTGGACCTGGTGCAGGCCGAAAGCGGCAAGGCCCGGCTGAGTGCCTTTGAGGAGTTCGCGGACGTCGTGCTGACGGCCAACTATTACGAGCGCAGCGCCGAGCGGTACCTGGGGCCGCGGCGCCGGAAGGGGGCCGCCCCTGTCCTGACCCGCACCACCGAATACCGTGTGCCCAAGGGAGTGGTGGGGGTCATCAGCCCCTGGAACTATCCGCTTACCCTCGCGGTCTCCGACGCCCTGCCCGCCCTCCTGGCAGGCAACGGCATCGTCCTGAAGCCGGATTCCCAGACGCCCTTCACGGCCCTGCTGATGCTCAAACTGCTCCGCGAGGCCGGCCTGCCAGCGGACCTGTTCCAGATCGTCACCGGACCAGGCCCAGAGATTGGCCCCGCCTTGATCGGGCGGGTGGACTTCCTGATGTTCACCGGTTCCTCGCAGACCGGCAAGACCGTGGCCCGGCAATGCGGTGAGCGTCTGATCGGCTTCTCCGCCGAACTTGGCGGCAAGAACCCCATGCTGGTGCTGGCCGATGCGGACGTTGCCAAAGCAGCCAGCGGCGCCGTCCACGCCTGTTTTTCCAACTCCGGGCAGCTGTGCGTGAGCATCGAACGGATCTACGTCCATGCTGACGTGCATGACGGTTTCCTCGCGGCGTTTACGGACCAGGTGAAGGCGATCCGGATGGGCCCGGGACCGGACTGGGACATCGGCATGGGGTCACTCATCAGCGTGGCGCAGGTGGAGCGCGTGGACCGCCACGTCCAGGACGCGCTGGACAAGGGGGCACAACTCCTCGCCGGCGGACGGCGGCGGCCGGACCTGGGACCGTTGTTCTACGAACCCACCGTCCTGGCAGGAGTCACCCCGGAGATGCTCCTGGCCCGGGAGGAGACGTTCGGTCCCGTGGTGGCCGTCTACCGGGCAGCGGACGACGACGAAGCCGTGGCAATGGCCAATGATTCCGACTTTGGGCTGAACGGCAGCGTCTGGTCTGCCCGCCACGGGGAAGAGGTGGGCCGCCGGCTTTTGACGGGAACCGTCAACGTCAACGAAGGCTATGCCGCAACCTGGGCTTCCCATGACGCGCCGATTGGCGGGATGAAGGACTCCGGCGCCGGACGCCGCCACGGCCGGGAAGGCATCCTCAAATACACCGAGCCGCAAACCGTTGCCGTGCAGCGGCTGCTCAGGGTGGCGCCAACCCCCGGCATGTCCAACCGCGCCTACGCCCGAATCATGAAGGGCGCAGTCACCCTCATGGGCCGCTTCCCCCGCAGCCGGTAGGGCTTGCCCTGCCCACACCCGTTCCACCAAACACCAGGAGAACCGACATGGCCAGAGGAACCCGACTTTCCGGGGCAACACTGTTGATTACGGGAGGTGGAAGCGGGCTGGGCCGCCGCCTGGCGCTGGGAGCGGCGCGGCGCGGAAGCCGGGTGGTGATCTGGGATTTAGATGCTGAAGCAGGGGCAGCGGTTCGTGACGAGATCCGCGCGGCAGGAGGGTCGGCCGAGGCCCATATTGTCGACGTCACCGACAGGGAAGCCGTGGCGACGGCCGCCGCCGCGGCCGGGCCCGTGGATGTCCTGGTCAACAATGCCGGGGTGGTCAGCGGCCAACCGCTCCTTGATGCCACGGATGAGGCCATCGAACGGACCATGAAGGTCAACGTCATGGCGCTGTATTGGGTAACGCGCGCGTTCCTCGCCGGGATGGCAAGCCGGCGCCACGGAACCGTCGTCACTGTTGCCAGCGCCGCCGCACTGGTGGGGGTCGCCCGGCAGACTGACTACTCCGCCAGCAAGTTCGCCGCCTTCGGCTTCAATGAGTCTCTGCGCGCCGAGGTCCGTGCCGCCCAACTCGGGGTCAACACGCTGGTGGTGTGCCCGTATTACATCGACACCGGGATGTTCGCCGGCGTCCAGACCCGCTGGCCCATGCTCCTGCCGATCCTCCAGGAAGAGGACGTGGCCGCCAAGGTCCTCGATGCCATCGAGGCCGGCCACAGGAAGCTGGTCCTGCCGCCCCTGGTGAACCTGCTTCCGGTCCTCCGTATCCTTCCGGTCAGCGTTTTTGACCGGCTCATGGACGTCCTCGGAGTCAACCGGACCATGGACAATTTCACCGGCCGGCACACTGGTCCTGAAAAGTCTGCGAACGGCGGAGGTTTACCCGGCCGGAAGTGAACTGATGGGCGCGGTGACCGCGCCCGTCAGGCGGACCAGGTCAGTTGGGGCGAGCTCAATATCCAGGCCCCGCCTGCCGCCGGACACCAGCACGGTGTCCAGGGCCAGGGCACTGGAATCCAGCACCGTGGGGGACGGCTGGCGCTGGCCCAGCGGGGAGATGCCACCCAGGACGTATCCGGTGCGCCGCTGGGCTGCAGCAGGATCGGCCATGGCAGCCTTTTTGGCGCCCATGGCAGCGGCCATGGCCTTCAGGTCGAGGGTCCCGCTCACCGGAACGATGCCCACCGCGAGCCTGCCCTCAACGTCCACCATCAACGTCTTGAAGACGCGGGACGGATCCATGCCCAGGGCCTGCGCAGCTTCGGCGCCGTAGCTCGTGGCGGAGGGATCGTGGGTGTACGGGTGCAGCACAAAGGGAACCCCGGCCGCGGTCAATGCCGCTGTAGCCGGGGTTCCCTGGGCTGAGTTTCTGCGCGCCATGAATGGGCGGTCAGGACTGGGCGCCGGACGCGGCGGCCACCTTGCGCTTGATCCTGCCCAGCATGGCGGTCATGCCGCGCATGCGCAGCGGCGTGATGGCGCGGGTGAGCCCCAGCAGTTCCGGCATGTCATCCGGGACGGACAGGATCTCTGCTGCGGAAAGGCCGTCCAGCCCCTCGTGCAGGACACCGGCAAAACCCCGCGTGGTGGGAGCCTCGGCGGGAGCCTTGAAGTAGAGGCGCACTTCGCCGGCGGGACCGGCGTCGTTGGACTCTGTCTCGATGGTGAGGAACAGCGGCGACTGGCACTCCACCACCTGCTCAAGGAGCTCAGGGTGGTCCTTGAGCCGGTCGGGGAGCTCCGGCAGTCCTTCCGAGAACTCCAGCAGCAACTGAAGCCTTTCGGGTTCGGACAGGGCCTGGAAGTCGTCCACAATCGCCGCCAGGGCGGAAGGCAAAGCTTGAGTAGTCATCGGTCCAAGTCTACGCGGGGGAGCAGAGGGTCAGGCTCCGACGGCGACGGGTACGGACCCGCGCTCAGCGCCTTTGACGATGGGAACGCGCACGGCGTTGCCCCACTCGGTCCAGGATCCGTCGTAGTTGCGGACGGAATCGAAGCCCAGAAGGTACTTGAGCGCGAACCAGGTGTGGCTGGAACGTTCGCCGATGCGGCAGTAAGCCACCACGTCGTCACCCTGGGCCAGGCCGGCCTCGCCAAGGTAGATCGCCTCAAGTTCCTCCCGGCTGCGGAAGGTGCCGTCGGCGGCAGCGGCGCGGGCCCACGGGACGGACGCAGCGGTGGGGATGTGTCCGCCGCGCAGCGCGCCCTCTTCCGGGTAGGCGGGCATGTGGGTGCGCTGGCCGGTGTATTCCTCGGGGGAGCGGACGTCGATGAGCGGCTTGCCCAGGTGGGCCAGGACATCGTCCTTGAAGGCCCGGATGGGAGCGTCATCGCGCTCGACCACCGGGTAGTCGCCGCGGACAGGCGATGGCTTGTCCTTGGTCAGTTCCCGGCCTTCGGCAACCCACTTGTCCCGGCCGCCGTCGAGCAGCCGGACGTCCTGGTGGCCGAAGAGCGTGAACACCCAGAGGGCGTAGGCAGCCCACCAGTTGGACTTGTCGCCGTAGATCACCACGGTGCTGTCCCGGGAAATTCCCTTGGATGCGGCCAGTTCGGCGAATGCGGCGCCGTCAACGTAGTCGCGGGACACTTCGTCGTTCAGGTCGGTGTGCCAGTCGATCTTGACCGCGCCCGGAATGTGGCCGGTCTCGTACAACAGCACGTCCTCGTCGGACTCCACCACGACGAGTTCGCCGTTTGCCACTGCGCCGCCTTCGATGGCAGCTGCGAGCCACTCGGTGGAAACGAGCCGCTCCGGGTGGGCATAGGCTGCGAACTTCTCATTCTGTTCAACCGGGTAGGGCATGGCTTGGCCTTTCAGTAAGAGCACGGGAAACCGCGGAACATGCGTTGGAACCTCTTCCCACCCTAGCCAGCGCCCGGGAGGTTGTCCGTATTCCGTTAACAGGGGGAAATGTTGCCTTCATCACGTGCCGGGCGGCAGGACGGCCTCCCGCCCGGGTACGGTCAGCATTGCCGGTATCCTTTCTGGGGACCAACCACCAGCAGAACGGACCACCTTGGTACAGATCGAACAGCTTGCCGCCCGCACCCCGGCAGTTTCGGTGGACGAACTCCTGAAGGGCTTCTACCCGTCGCCGCGGTTTGGCGAGGTCTCCTTTTCGAGCTACCGCCCGGACCCCAAACAGCCCAGCCAGGCCGCCGCAGTGCGTGAACTGCAGGGATTCGCTGACGGCGTGGGGTCGGGCAACGGGGGCGGGCTTTTCAAGAAGCTGTTCGGCAAGAAGGACGAGTCCAGGGCCGGCATCTACCTGGACGGCGGCTTTGGCGTGGGCAAGACGCACCTGCTCGCGTCCCTGTGGCACGCAGCCCCGGGCCCCAAGGCTTTCGGCACCTTTGTGGAGTACACCAACCTGGTGGGCGCCCTCTCCTTCCGCAAGACCGTGGACGCCCTGAGCAGCTACCAACTGGTCTGCATCGACGAATTCGAACTGGACGATCCGGGCGACACCGTCCTGATGTCCCGGCTCATGCGGGAACTGGCCGACGCCGGCGTCAAACTTGCCGCCACCTCCAACACCCTGCCGGGCTCCCTGGGCGACGGCCGGTTCGCCGCCGTGGACTTCCAGCGCGAAATCCAGGTGCTGGCAGACCAGTTCGAGGTCATCCGCATCGACGGCGAGGACTTCCGGCACCGCGGCCTCCCCGCGGCACCGGCCCCGCTGAGGAACAGCGAGCTGAATGCCCACATGAAGGCGGAGTTCGACGGCAAGACCGTGGCACAGGACGAGTTTTCCACGCTCATCCACCACCTCGCCGGCGTGCACCCCAGCCGCTACCGCCAGTTGATCGACGGCATTGACGGTGTGGTGTGGCGCAACGTGGAAACCATTACCGAGCAGGCTGTGGCGCTGCGCTTCGTGGTGCTGGCGGACCGCCTCTACGACAAGGACGTTCCGATCCTGGCCAGCGGTGTTCCGTTCGACAAGCTGTTCACCGAGGAAATGATGACCGGCGGGTACATGAAGAAGTACTTCCGCGCCGTGTCCCGCCTTACAGCCCTGGCGCGCGAAGGCCAGAACCACGAACCTTCCTAGCGGGTTCCCGGTTCGCCGCCGCTGCGTTCCGGCTTCTGCCGGCTGACCAGAGTTGCCCGGACCACCAGGCCGGCCAGGAGTGCCCAGAATGCTGAGCCAATGCCCGCAAAGGCCAGGCCCGAAGCTGCCATCAAAAAGGTGACGGCGGGGCGATGCGGTCCTCCGGGTCCGCCAGCGCGGCAGACACGGCTGACGCCAGCGTGCCCAGCAGGGCCAGACCCGCCACGGCTTCGAGCATTCCCGCCGGCGCCTGGTTCACCACGGAGACCAGGGCGGTGGAGAAGGCGGCCAGCACCAGGTAGGTCAGTCCGGACGTGAAGCCGGCCACCCATCGCCTGCTGCGGTCGGCGCCGGCCTCATCGCCGGCGGCCAGCGCCGCGCTCAGCGCCGCTAGATTGATGGCGTGGCCGCCAAATGGCGCCGCCGCAACAGTTCCCGCTCCCGTGACCAGCATGGCCGGCCGCCAGGGTGTTTCATACCCGAAGGAACGAAGCACCGCTACGCCGGGCACGTTCTGCGAGGCCATGGTCACCACGAACAACGGGAGGGCGATCCCTGCCATGGCCTGAAGGCTGAATGCGGGCGTGGTCCACGTTAGTGCAGGCATCAGGGCACCCGAATCCACGGACGTGCCGGCAGAGGCCGACGTAACACCGATCACGGCCAGGGCCACAAGCAAGGCAGCGGGCACGGCCCACCGCGGAGCGAACTTCATCATCACCAGCCAGCAGAGAATTACCGGCGCCACAAACACGGGCACCGTGCCCAGCGCCTTGAAGGGGGCCAGGCAGAGTTGCAGCAGGACCCCGGCCAGCATCGCCTGGGCCAGGGAGGAGGGGATCTTCGCCATCACCCTGCCGAGCGCCGGCACAAGGCCGGTCAGGGCCAGCAACACCCCGGCGGCAATGAAGCCCCCGACGGCAGCCGGCCACCCGCCGTCGGGCATCCCTGACGCCGCAAGCAGCGCCGCGCCCGGCGTGGACCAGGCCAGCGTTACCGGAACCTTGGAGCGCCAGGCGAGGACAAGGACGCCAAGGCCGACGGCGAGCGTCAGCGCCAGCAGGCCGGACGCTGCCTGCGCGGGATCGGCGCCCACTGCCCTGAGCCCGGCCAGGACGACGGCAAACGACGAGGTGAAGCCCACCAGCGCGGTGACGATTCCGGCCACCACCGGACGGGACTCGATCCGGGTCCGGCCGGCAGGTGGAGTGGTGGAAGGTGCGGGGGGCTTGGGCATATCCGCAGGTTACCGGTGGGGCTTGGGGAAGCGGGAATTGCAACGGCATCGCGGTCAACCGGCCTCAACTGTGCCGCGTATAGACAGTCCTTAAACGCCAAAGGCGCGGGCGCCGCCTCGCGGCGGGACCCGCGCCCCGTTGACGTGCTAGGGCAAGGCCCTGGCCAAATCCTTTACGGAGCCCTGTCAACCGGCGGAACCGGATTTCCAGGAGCAGCCGGGGGAACCTGCCCGGTGGCAGGTGCCTGGCCCGGGGTTCCGTTCTTGTCCACGAGCTTGGAAGCGCCATCCTGGATCTTGTCGACGTGGCCTGCGTACTTGCCGCCGGTCTTGGTGTCGACGAAATCGCCGGCCTTGCTGATGCCGTTCTTGATGGCCTGCTCGTTACCGCGGATGAGACCCTGAGCCTTGCCCTTTAGATCGTCAATCAAACCCACGAGCACCTCCCTTCTATCGCGGAGCCAGGTTGCTCCTCGCGCATTCGATCCTATCGGGGCGGAGAAGGGGTGCCAAGGGAATCGCGTTCGCCAGCAGCGGATACCCGGAAACGACAAAAGCAGCTCCGGAGAGCTGCTTTTCGTGGTGGGCGATACTGGGATCGAACCAGTGACCTCTTCCGTGTCAGGGAAGCGCGCTACCGCTGCGCCAATCGCCCCGAACCGGAAGACCGGTAAGTGGGATAAAAAGAGAGCGGACGACGAGATTCGAACTCGCGACATCCACCTTGGCAAGGTGGTGCTCTACCAGCTGAGCTACGTCCGCGGATGCAGGATGTTCCGGTAAACCGGTGGTACTGCGGGCAAGTTTCCTTGCCAGTGGGCGATACTGGGATCGAACCAGTGACCTCTTCCGTGTCAGGGAAGCGCGCTACCGCTGCGCCAATCGCCCATTGAATCCGAAAGATCCGGAATCCATGGTTTTCACCGAGGTGGGTACGGGATTCGAACCCGTGTATACGGCTTTGCAGGCCGCTGCCTCGCCTCTCGGCCAACCCACCGTGTTAGCTCCGGTTCCTGGGAACGTTTGCTGTGACAGTGTCCTGCGAGCGGACGACGAGATTCGAACTCGCGACATCCACCTTGGCAAGGTGGTGCTCTACCAGCTGAGCTACGTCCGCACTTTGGAGGTTGATTCCCTGCCGTTTCCGGCATTTCCTCGCGTTCCAACGAGTAAAAACAATATAGGAGGTTCCGGGAAACTCCAAATCGCTCCGGCCGCCTGATGCGGGATGCCCCCGCTTCCGCGTGATTCCGCGGGTTTAGTGACTTACAGGCGTGTAATTTTACGACGGCGCCTGGCGGCCTCCTGCGGCCGGGTTGCGGGTGGGAGGTGCTGCTGGAGGCACTTTTGCCGGGAGGCGCCGAGGCCGCCGAGGCCGATTTTTGAAATGCGGCAGAGGTGGGCTAGCATTCAAATGCATCGGGGCGATTGGCGCAGTGGTAGCGCGCTTCGTTCACACCGAAGAGGTCACTGGTTCGAACCCAGTATCGCCCACCCGCAGAGGTCCGTTTCCGCTCATCAGCAGCGGAAGCGGACCTTTTTTTCGTGTGCAGCTCCGGCTCCCGGAGCTTTTGTCGGCCCCCTGTGAAAGAGTCTTTTGTATGACTGATCCGCTTCTCGCCCATGCCACCGAATACGGTCGGATGTACGCACGGTCAACGTCTGAGCAGTTCGCCGTCCCTTCCATCACCACCGTGATCAGCCAGCAGCCACACGGCCTCGACGGCTGGTTCGGTTACATGGGTGCCAGCAGCCTGGCCAATGACCCGCTGCTCTCGGACTGCCTGGGCAGCCCTGCCAAGATCAAGCAGGCCATCAACCGCGCCGCCAAGGCTGCCGAAACCTACCGGGATGACGCCGCCCGGCGCGGCGACCGCGTCCATAACTACTGCGAACAGGTGGCGCTGCGCGCACTGGGGCGCCCGCATGCCATGAAGGAAGCCCGCGAAGCCCTGGCCGCCAACGGCGAGGAAGCCTTCGCGGTGCGCTTCGATGAATGGTGGGAACTTTTCCGGGTGGAGCCCATCGCTCCCGAGATCACGGTGTGGAACGATTCCGTCGGTTACGCCGGAACCCTGGACCTCGTAGCACGTATCAACGGGCGCGTCTGCCTGATTGACTACAAGACCAAGGGCACCACCCGGGACGGGCTGGTCAAGCCCCTGGATAACAAAGTGGTCATGCAGTTGGTGGCCGGGATGAAGGCGGAAGAGAGCCTCGTGGATGCGGAGGCGGGAACCTGGGAGCCTTGGAAGTATGGGGAAAATCCCGTCCTGCTTGCCGTCGCCATCGGTGAGACAGAGGTCCGGCCCGTCCGGGCAAACCCTGAAGTCCTTAAGCACCACTGGTGGAAATTCTGCGCGCTGCGCCGGGTCTGGGAACTGAACGCCGACACGATCAGTGCCGGCACGGCGCTGCTGCCCATCGCACCCCCGCCGCTCGCCCAGGCAGGAGCTGTCCAGGCGCGCACGGCTTAGCTCCGTGCAGCCACCAGGACTGCACCTAAACTGGATAGGTTCCAATTGCCGCCAACCGTGAGGACAAACAGCGCATGGCTATTCTGAATATCCGCATCATCGGCGATCCTGTGTTGCGCACAGTCGCCGATCCAGTGACGGAATTCGGACCCGAGCTTGCCAAGCTGGTCGCCGACATGACCGAGACCATGGAGGACGTCGACGGCGCCGGGCTTGCCGCTCCGCAGATCGGCGTCAGCAAGCGCGTCTTCACCTACCGCATCGACGGCGTCGAAGGACACATCATCAATCCGGTCCTGGAGAACAGCGAGGACTACCAGCCGGACCATGTGGAAGGCTGCCTCTCCATTCCGGGCCTCGGGTTCCCGGTCCGCCGCTTCCGGTCCACACGGGTCACCGGCGTGGACATGCATGGCAACCCCGTCTCCATCGAAGGGGAGGGCATGCTGGCACGCTGCTTCCAGCATGAAAACGACCACCTGGACGGCATCCTCTACACCGACCGGCTTGAGGGCGAGGACCGGAAGGCTGCACTACGGTCCATCCGCAACGCCAACTATGACGCCGTGACCGAACGCACCACGGCCACGCGCGCCAAGAGCGTGGGGTCGAGTTTCGGCGGGTCAAGCTTTGGCGGAAACAGCGCCCCCGGCGCCAGCTTCGGCGCAGCCGGGTGAGGGTCCTCTTTGCGGGAACCCCCGCGGTCGCAGTCCCATCCCTTGACGCACTCGTCAACGCCGGGTTCGAAGTCGTCGCCGTCCTGACCCGCCCCGATGCACCCATCGGCCGGAAACGCGTGCTGACGCCGTCGCCCGTTGCGCAGCGGGCCGCTGAACTTGGCATCGACGTCATCCACGCAGCCCGCCTGGACGCTGAGGCCATCGCCAAAATCTCCGCAGTGCAGCCGGACGTTGCTGCCATCGTCGCCTACGGCGGCCTGGTCCCACCTGCAGCCTTGGACATTCCGCGGCACGGCTGGGTCAACCTGCATTTCTCCCTGCTGCCCGCCTGGCGCGGTGCCGCCCCCGTCCAGCGGTCCGTCATGGCCGGTGACGACGTCACCGGTGCTGTTACCTTCCAACTCGAGGAAGGCTTGGACACAGGCCCCGTCTTTGGCACCCTGACGGAAGCCGTCAAACCCCAGGACACGGCAGGGGACCTGCTGGAGCGGCTTTCCCACAGCGGCGCGGTGCTGCTGGCACAGACACTGTCGGCCATCGATGCCGGAAAGGCCTCCCCCCAGCCGCAGGCCGGCGAGGTGTCGCTTGCGCCCAAGCTGACCCTGGAGGACGGCCATCTCAACTGGGCCCATCCGGCGCTGGCCATCAGCAGGCAGGCACGCGGCGTTACCCCGGAGCCCGGCGCCTGGACCCTGCTGGACGGACAACGGGTCAAACTCGAGCCGGTCCGGCTCCGCCCCGAGGTGACCCACCTGGCCCCTGGCGCAGTGGCGTTCCACGGGAAAGCTGTGCTGGTTGGAACAGGGTCCCACGCCGTGGAACTCACCCGGATCCAGCCAGCCGGCAAAAAGATGATGGCCGCAGCCGACTGGGCGCGCGGCCTGGCTTCTCTGGAAAGTGTGGTGTTCGAATGAGCAGCTCCGGCGGCAACGCAGGCGGACAAGGCAACGCCGGAGGGCGGGGTGGCGCCGGGAGGAACGGCCAAGGCAGCAGCGGCGGACCCGCCGGTGGCCGCGGCAGGGGCGGACCTCCGGACACCAGCAGGCGCAATGCCCAGGGACGGGAACGCAACCGCGGGCCCAAACGAAACTTCACCGAGCAGGCGCCGTCGCAGCGGACCAGGCGCGCCGACCCCGCGCGCCTGGTGGCTTTCGAAGTCCTTCGCGCCGTGGCCCAGGAGGACGCCTACGCCAACCTGGTGCTGCCCGCCCGCATCCGGCACCACCACCTGGACAAGCGGGACGCCGGCTTTGCCACCGAGCTGAGCTACGGGGCCCTGCGCGGCCAGGGCACCTACGACGCCATCCTGGCACGCTGCGTGGACCGGCCCCTGTCCCAACTCGATCCCGCCGTCCTGGACGCCCTCCGCATCGGCGCGCACCAGCTGCTGGCCATGCGGGTCCCGGCGCACGCGGCACTGGACCAGACCGTGGGGCTGGCCCGTGCAGTCATTGGCGCCGGTCCCTCCGCCTTGATCAACGCCGTCCTGCGCAAGGTGTCCGCCCGCACCCTTGAAGAGTGGCTGGACCTGCTGGTGGAGGGCGAAACCGACCAGACGAAGATTGCCGCGCTGCGGTTCGCCCACCCCGAGTGGATCGTGCGGGCCATGCGCCAGTCGCTTGTGGCACACGGCAGGCCCGCCACCGAAGTCGACGGCCTGCTGGAAGCGGACAATGCCGCCCCGGTGGTCAACCTGGTGGCCCTGCCCGGGCTGGGCAGCCTGGACGAAGCCCTGGAAAACGGTGCCGCCCCCGGCGAACTGGTGGAAGGCTCCGCGCTCTCCAGCGGCGGGGACCTGGGCCGCCTCGCGTCCGTGCGGGCCGGCACCACGCGGGTGCAGGACGTTGGGTCCCAGTTGGTGGCCAGGGCCCTTGCTGCCGTGGACCTCGGCGGGGCGTCGGACCGTGCAGGCGCAGACGGCACAGCGCCGGACTCAACGAAGGAGGCCTGGCTGGACCTCTGCGCGGGACCCGGTGGAAAAGCTGCGCTCCTTGGTGCCCTGGCGCACCAGCGCGGTGCCACACTGCTGGCGAACGAACCCGCGCCGCACAGGGCAAAGCTCGTCAGCCAGGCGTTGTCTGCCGTTCCGCACGACACCTGGCAGGTTCGCACCGGTGACGGCCGGGAAGTGGGGGCCGAGCAGCCGGAACGGTACACCCGTGTGCTGGTGGACGTTCCCTGCACCGGCCTGGGAGCACTGCGGCGCCGGCCGGAGTCCCGGTGGCGGCGCTCGCCCAAGGACATCACGGACCTCGGCCCGTTGCAGCGCGAACTGCTGGCCTCCGCCCTTGCGGCAGTCCGTCCCGGGGGAGTGGTGGCCTACGTGACCTGTTCACCGCATCCGGCGGAGACCACTGCTGTGGTGGCGGACGTCCTGCGCAAGCGCGATGACCTGGAACTCCTCGACGCCGGCGCCGCCCTTGACGCTGTCAGCCTGACCGGAAGCCTTGAGGCCGGGCACGACATGACGGCCCAGCTCTGGCCCCACATCCACCACACCGACGCCATGTTCCTGGCCCTGATCAAGAAGAAGGCCTGAACGGGAGGAAAACCCGTGCAGCTTTCAAACCACCCACGTATTTGTCCGTGGTACCACCGCACCTTCAGCGAAAGGCACACCCTTGACGCAATGCTGCATCAACCCGAGCATCCTCTCCGCCGACTTCGTCAACCTTGAAGCTGAACTTCAGCGGATCAGCAATGCCGACGCCGTGCACGTAGACGTCATGGACAACCACTTCGTCCCCAACCTGACCATCGGGCTTCCCGTCGTCCAGCGGATCCAGGCCGTCAGCCCGGTTCCGCTCGACGCCCACCTCATGATTGCCGATGCCGACCGCTGGGCACCCGGGTTCGCCGACGCGGGCCTGGCGTCGGTGACGTTCCACGCCGAGGCCTCCATTGCACCCATCAAGCTGGCCCGGGAGCTGCGCAGCAGGGGAGCCAAGGCGGGGATGGCCCTGCGGCCTGCCACGCCGGTTGAGCAGTACCTGGACATGCTGTCCGAGCTGGACATGCTGCTCATTATGACGGTGGAGCCAGGCTTCGGCGGCCAGGCCTTCCTGGACGTCACCCTGCCCAAGATCCGCAGGGCCCGCGCAGCCGTGGACGGATCAGGGGCTGCCGTGGCCATCCAGGTGGACGGCGGCATCACCGAGGAAACCATTGAGCGCGCCGCTGAGGCCGGCGCCAATGTCTTCGTGGCAGGCTCCGCCGTTTACGGCGCGGACGATCCCGCCGCCGCCATCGACCTGCTGCGCGCCAAGGGTGCGCGGACATTACGTGCGGCGACGGAATAACCGGGAGCCCCTGCAGGTTGTGGCACAATAACAACACACATACGTGCTCCGGGGTCGGTGTAAGTCCGAACCGGCGGTGACAGTCCGCGACCCGCGAGCCGGTGTTCTCTTCAGGGGGATCCCGGCGGACGGTTGAACCGGTGGAATTCCGGTACCGACAGTTAAAGTCTGGATGAGAGAAGCACGTACAGCTGTATCTGTGCAGCCTTGCGCCGCGCAGCGTTCTGCTGTCGTATCCCCGGAGCCATCGCGGTTCGACAGGGAAGGAACGACACACGAATGAACCCCCAGCGATGGCTCTTTAACGCCGAAACTCCTGCCGCTTTGATGGCAGGCCCACATCCCGCGTCCGCGCTGCCAACAACGGCCGCCGCATGACGGGCGCCGTGGAACTGCACCCCGCCGCCGGGGTGGTCACCGCCTTCACCGCAGACGAAACCCGGGCCATGGATCATGCCCTCCAGGCAGCCCTCCAGGGACCGCGCGGTGCAAACCCCCTGGTGGGCGCAGTCGTCGTCGGTCCTGACGGGAAGGACCTCGTAACGGGTTACCACCGCGGAGCCGGCACCGCGCACGCCGAAGCCGACGCCATTGCCCAGGCTGCCGCCGTCGGCCTGGATCTTTCCGGCTGCACCATGGTGGTCACGCTGGAACCCTGCAACCACGTAGGCCGCACTGGCCCGTGCACGGAGGCGATCATCGCCGCGGGGATCACCGACGTCGTCTACGCGGTTGACGACCCCCACGACCCCGCCGCCGGCGGCGCCGCAACCCTGCGCGCGGCGGGCATCCGAGTCAGGAGCGGCCTTGGCGCCGAGGAAGCGCTGGACCTGAACCGCCAGTGGTTCGAGGCCGTGGCCGCCAAGCGCCCCTTCGTCACCCTCCACATCGCCCAGACGCTGGACGCCCGGATCGCCGCGGAAGACGGCACCAGCCAATGGATCTCCAGCCCCGAGTCCCTTGCGGACAACCACGGGATCCGCAGCCGCATCGACGCCATCCTGGTAGGTACCCAGACCGTGCTGGTGGACAACCCCCGGCTGACCGCCAGGGACGCTTCAGGCAATCCCTCGCCCAAACAGCCCGTCCGGGCCGTCATGGGGCTCCGCGGAATTCCGGCGGACGCCGCCATCCACGGCGACGACGGCCTGGCCGTGCACCTTCCCACCCGCGACCCGCGCGAGGCGCTGTCCATGCTTTACGACGCCGGCACCCGCCACGTCATGGTGGAGGGCGGCTCCAGCATCCTGAGCTCCTTCCTCGCCACAGGCCTGGTGGATGAACTCATTGTGTACCTGGCGCCGACCCTGCTGGGATCCGGCACCCCCTCATTGAACGGGCTCGGCATCACCAGCCTCCCGGACGCCCAGCAGTGGGAATGGGACCCGTCCGACGGCGGCGCTGTCCGTACGCTGGGCCGGGACCTTCGACTGCACCTGAGACCGCAGCGCAAAGTTGCACTCGACCACCAACCAACCCGCGCCACCGCGGAGCAAGCCCAGGGAGGCTACTGATGTTCACCGGAATTATTGCCGAGCAGGGGCAGGTGCTGTCCGTGGAGCGTGACGGCGACACCAGCGCCACCCTCCGCTTGCACGCGCCCGGCTCGACCGAGGGCCTGGCACTGGGTGGCTCCATCGCCGTCAACGGGGTCTGCCTCACGGCAACAGCGATTGACGGCAAGGACTTCAGCGTGGACGTCATGGGCGAAACCCTGGTCCGCAGCACCATCGGCGAGCTTACCGCCGGGGACACCGTGAACCTGGAGCGCTGCGTTCCCGCCGGCGGCCGCCTGGACGGGCACGTGGTGCAGGGACACGTGGACGGCGTCGGCGTCCTGCTGGAACGCGAACCCCAGGGCAACTGGGAGCGGCTGCGCTTTGGCGTGCCCGCCAACCTGGCCCGCTACATCGCCGAGAAGGGCTCCATCGCCATCGACGGCGTCTCCCTCACGGTGACGGCAGTCAGCCCGGCAGCCGAGCAGGAGCCGTGGTTCGAAGTGGGCCTGATTCCCACCACCCTGGCCGAAACCGGTCTGGGAACCAAGACCACCGGCAGTCGGGTGAACCTGGAAGTGGATGTGCTGGCCAAATACACCGAACGCCTGCTTGCCTTCCGCGGCGCAGGCGAAGCAACCTCCGCCGGCGAAGCCGCAATTGCCGGAGGTGCCCGGTGAACGCCGCAGTACACCTGGAATCCCAGGTTGCCGCCGATCTGGTGTCCGCCGCAGCGCCGGCCGCACCGGCCAGGGGACTGGACACCATCGAGGACGCCGTGCGCGCCATGGCCGCCGGCCACCCCGTTCTGGTGGTGGACAACGAGGACCGCGAAAACGAAGGCGACATTATCTTCGCCGCCCAACACGCCACGCCGGCACTGATGGGCTGGACCATCCGCTACAGCTCCGGCGTCATCTGCGTGCCGTTGACGGGAGTCCGTGCCGATGCCCTGGCCCTGCCGCCCATGACGGCCGTCAACGAGGACGCGAAGGGCACCGCCTACACCGTGTCCTGTGACGCCGCCACCGGTGTCAGCACGGGAATCTCCGCCACCGACCGGGCCCTGACCGCCCGCGTCCTCGCGGACCCGAATGCCGGTCCGGCATCCGTGACCCGGCCGGGGCATATTTTCCCGCTCCGGGCAGTTGACGGAGGTGTGCGGGAACGCCAGGGCCATACGGAGGCCGCGGTGGACCTGTGCCGCCTGGCAGGCCTGGAGCCTGTCGGGGTGATCGCGGAAGTGGTGTACGACGACGGTGAAATGATGCGCCTGGACGGGCTCCGTTCGTTCGCAGCTGAACATGGATGCCCCCTGATCTCCATCGAGGACCTGGTGGCGTATCTTGAAGCCGGGGCCGGGGGAGTCCCGCAGGAGGATGCCCGGGCGGTCCCGGGCGAAGAGAAGGAGAAGCCATGACGGCAGCGGCAGCCAGCGACGACAGCCACCAGGACGGCCACCGGAAGCCCCACGCGGTGTCCGGTGAAGCGCCCCATCCCGTCAGCGGAGGGCCCATCGTCCAACTCCCCACCGCCTTTGGCGACTTCGTAGCCCAGGCATGGACGGACCTCGTGACCGGCGTTGAGCACCTCGCCGTCAGTTCCCCCAACCCTCCCACCGACGGAAAAGCTCCCCTGGTGCGCCTGCACTCCGAGTGCCTGACCGGCGATGTCTTCGGTTCCTACCGCTGCGACTGCGGTGAACAACTTGCCTTCGCACTGGAACTGATCCGGGACAACGGCGGCACCCTGCTCTACCTCCGGGGCCAGGAAGGCCGCGGCATCGGGCTGGCCAACAAGATCAAGGCCTATGCGCTGCAGGAAGCTGGCTTCGACACCGTGGAAGCCAATGAGCAGCTGGGCCTGCCCGTTGACGCCCGGTGCTACAAGGCCGCGGCCCAGATCCTCGCCGAGATGGGGCTGCATGAGGTGCGGCTGTTGAGCAACAACCCGGACAAGCAGAACAGGCTGGCCAAGGCCGGGGTGAAGGTCGTGGAAATGGTGCCCACCGAGGTGCCGTCCCGCGAACAGAACATCCGGTACCTGCGCACCAAGAAGGACCGCATGGAACACCGCCTGCTGCTGGACACGCAGGCGGCCCCCGTTTCCGTGCCGGCCCCCGAAGCCCCCTACGACCACGAACAAGACTGACGTCTTCAAGAACGAACGGAACAGAAGAACCCATGAGCGGACACGGCGCCCCCGACATTGACCTGAGCACCCTCAACCCAGCCGAAACCTCACAGCTGAAGCTGGCGATCATCGCAGCCAGCTGGCACACCCAGATCATGGACGGGCTCCTGGACGGCGCGCTCCGGGCGGCCAAGGACGCCGGCATCGCCGAGCCCACCGTCCTGCGCGTCCCCGGCAGCTTTGAGCTTCCGGTGGCTGCCGCGCGGCTGGCACCGCACTTTGACGCCGTCGTTGCCCTCGGCGTCGTGATCCGCGGCGGAACCCCGCACTTCGACTACGTCTGCCAGGCCGCGACGTCGGGCCTGACCGACGTCAGCGTCTCCACCGGAGTGCCGGTGGGCTTTGGTGTGCTCACCTGCGACAACGAACAGCAGGGCCTGGACCGCGCCGGGCTCCCCGGCTCCAAGGAAGACAAGGGCCACGAAGCCGTGACCGCAGCGCTGGCCACCGCCGTCGTCCTCAAGCAGTACCGCAGCTAAACGCTGCAGCGGACGGGTGCGGTGTGTATTCCCTCACATCGCGCCCGTCATGCAAGGGCCCGGGAAGCGCCCGTGCGGCCGCAGCAAGTAGGCTGGAGGGCGTGAAGAATTTCGAGACGCTGTTCGCTGAGCTCAGCGAGAAGGCAGCCACCCGCCCGGAAGGCTCCCGCACCGTCGCTGAATTGGAGTCCGGTGTTCACGGCATCGGCAAAAAAGTCGTTGAGGAAGCAGCCGAGGTTTGGATGGCTGCCGAATATGAATCCGATGAAGCCGCGGCCGAGGAAATCTCCCAGCTGCTGTACCACCTGCAGGTTCTGATGCTCGCCAAAGGCCTGACCCTGGAAGACGTCTACAAGCATCTGTAGCCACCGGTCCGGCGCGTTTTTGCCGCCGGTTCCTGCCGTGGCCTGCACTGCTTGAACACCTAGACAACTCTAAATCCAGAAAGAACTTCCCATGCTGCGAGTAGCCGTCCCCAACAAAGGCTCCCTGTCCGAAGCCGCCTCCGCCATGCTCTCCGAAGCCGGATACCGCCAGCGGCGCGACAGCCGCGAGCTGGTCATGGTGGACCCCGACAATGACATCGAGTTCTTCTTCCTCCGCCCCCGCGACATTGCCGTGTACGTGGGGCAGGGAACGCTCGACGTCGGCATCACCGGCCGCGACCTGCTGCTGGATGCCGAGGTGGAAGCCGAAGAGCTGCTTCCGCTGGGATTCGCCGCCTCCACCTTCCGCTTCGCCGGCCCGGTAGGCGACTTCAGCTCCGCCGCGGAGCTGGAAGGCAAGCGCCTGGCCACTAGTTACGACGGCCTGCTCCGGAACTACCTTGCCGAGCGCGGCATCAACGCCAAGGTGGTCCGCCTGGACGGCGCCGTCGAATCCTCCGTCCGCCTCGGGGTCGCCGACGCCATCGCCGACGTCGTGGAAACCGGCAACACCCTGAAGGCCGCCGGAATGGAAATCTTCGGCGACCCCATCCTCAAATCCGAAGCAGTCCTGATCCGGCGCACCGGCAACGGCGGGGCCGCCAACGGCACGGCCAAGGAGATCGAAGTCCTGATCCGCCGCCTCCAGGGCGTCCTGGTGGCACGGCAGTACGTGCTGATGGACTACGACATCCGCAAGGAACTGGTGGAAAAAGCGGCCAGCCTGACCCCCGGCCTCGAGTCGCCCACGGTCTCGCCGCTGCGCGACTCCGACTGGGTGGCCGTCCGGTCCATGGTGCCCAAGAAGGAGACCAACCGGATCATGGACGAGCTGTACGACCTCGGCGCCCGCGCCATCCTGGTCAGCAGCATCCACGCCTGCCGCATCTGACAACCGGCACCCTTCAGCAGCACAGAACATCCAGGAGTTCCCATGGCAGTAGCAGTTCGAGTCATTCCCTGCCTCGACGTCGACGCCGGGCGCGTGGTCAAGGGCGTCAACTTCGAAGGCCTCCGGGACGCCGGCGACCCCGTGGAGCTCGCCCACCGCTACGACAATGCCGGTGCCGACGAACTGACGTTCCTCGACGTCACGGCGTCCTCCGGCAACCGCGAGACCACCTTCGACGTGGTCCGCCGCACCGCCGAGGAAGTCTTCATCCCCCTGACCGTGGGCGGCGGCGTCCGCGGCGTGGCCGAAGTGGACAAGCTCCTGCGCTACGGCGCCGACAAGGCCTCGATCAACACCGCGGCCGTGGCCCGGCCCGACGTCATCGACGAGATCACCCGGCACTTCGGTTCCCAGGTGCTCGTCCTGTCCGTCGACGCGCGGCGCACCCGCCCGGGATCCCAGCCCACGCCGTCGGGATTCGAAGTGACCACCCACGGCGGGCGCACCGGCACCGGGATCGACGCGATCGAGTGGGCCAGGGAAGCTGCGGACCGGGGGGTGGGGGAGATCCTGCTGAACTCCATTGACGCCGACGGCACCAAGGACGGCTTCGACCTCGAGCTCATCAAGCTGGTCCGGGCCGCCGTCAAGGTCCCCATCATCGCCTCCGGCGGGGCAGGGGAGCCTGCCCACTTCCCGCCCGCAGTAGCGGCCGGCGCGGACGCAGTCCTGGCCGCCTCGATTTTCCACTGGGGCCCGGACAACATGATGCACCAGGTCAAGGACGCCATCCGCGAAGCCGGCTTCGAAGTCAGGTAATGCCCGCCCGCCCCCTATCCTCGCAAGCTCGGCCAGGGAACCCCTGCGGGCGTGGGCCCATTTCGTCCTCTGTGGTCGTAGGCCTTGTTTTCTAGAGCCCTACTTCGGCTGACTGGAGGAGGGCGACGGCGTCCGGCTGGCCTTCGAAGGTGACCAGGGCGTGGCGGGTGCGGCCGTGGGCGTGCATGAGCAGTTCGCCCGGCTCGCCGACGATGGCCACGGAAACAGGCGCGCGCTTGGCGACGTGGCGGGGGCCGGACGGGCGCACCAGCACAATGCCAAGGTCCACGCCGCGGTACAGGATGGCGGCGCGCTTCACCAGTTCGTCCCACAGCGCGTCGGAGTAGGCCTCATCGAGTGCCCTGGGGGCCCACCGGTCCACGGCGCGCCGGACGTCCTCGGTGTGCACGAAGTACTCGATCAGGTTGGCGCTTTCGTCCAGCGCCTTGATGCTCATCGGAGAGAGCGCGGGCGGGCCCGCGCGGAAGGTGTTTACCAGCCGGGCGTAGTCGTCGCTGCCGGTGAGCTTGGCAGCCAGCTTGGCCGTGGCCTGGTCCGATGCCTTGGCCAGCCGCTTGATCACCAGGCCGAGACCGACGGCAGCCTTGCGCTCGCGCAGGTACAGGTGCGCGGCAAGGTCCCTGGTGCGCCAGCCCTTGCACAGCGTTGGAGCATCAGGGCCCGCCGCAAGCAGGGTTTCGGCCAGGACTTCTCGGGACGGTTCGACGAAATGCATCACTTGTGAAACTAGCACGAGAGCTGTGGAGTTGGGCAGCACTGGAGCGGCCGGTGGCGTGCCGTTGTTCACAACAGGAGAGCGGGTGCGTGAAGGCACTAGACTTGACCCGATGTCTGAGCAGCCAACCCCCGTCCAAACCGCAGGACCCGACGTGCCTCACGTGCCGTCGTCGTCCGTTGAAGCGCCCTCCGCCAGCCCCCTTCCGGAAGGGATCGCCGCGGCACTCAAGCGCGACGCCGCAGGCCTGGTGGCAGCAGTGGTGCAGCAGTACGACACCAACGAAGTGCTGATGCTCGGCTGGATGGACGATGAAGCCCTGCACCGCACCATGACCACCGGCCGGGTGACGTTCTACTCCCGCTCACGCCAGGAGTACTGGCGCAAGGGCGACACCTCGGGGCACGTCCAGTGGGTCAAATCCGTGGCCATGGACTGCGACGGCGACGCACTGCTGGTGCGCGTCGACCAGGTGGGTGCCGCCTGCCATACGGGCACCCGGACCTGCTTTGACGGCAGGGACCTGGCCGTGGTGGAAGGCCAGGCGGGCTAGGCAGAACCGCTGCCCGGGCAGGCCCCATCGAGGCTGCAGCCACCCAGCAAGCACACCCAAGGTGCCGGCACGGCCGGCCCTCTCGAAGAACAGGCGGACAAGCATAGCCATGCAGGACCTTGGAACCATCAGCCCGAGCCTTGAGGAATTCCGGGAACTCGCCGGCCACAGCCGTGTTATCCCCGTCAGGCTCAAGGTCCTGGCCGACGCCGAGACCCCCATCGGCCTGTACCGGAAGCTGGCGCAGGGCCAGCCCGGCACGTTCCTCATGGAATCGGCGGCGGTGGGCGGAGCCTGGTCCCGCTACTCCTTCATCGGCGCCAGGTCCCGCGCCACCCTGACCACCAAGGACGGCCAGGCGCACTGGCTGGGCGAGCCCCCGGCCGGTGTGCCGGTCAGCGGCAGCCCCGTGGATGCCATCCGCGACACCATCGACGCCCTGCGTACCGACCGCTTCGAAGGACTGCCGCCCTTCACCTCCGGCCTGGTGGGCTTCCTTGGCTGGGAAACCGTCCGGCACTGGGAACGGCTGGTCAGCCCGCCCGAGGACGACCTGCAGCTGCCCGAAATGGCACTTAACCTGGTCACCGACATGGCTGTGCATGACAATGTGGACGGCACGGTGCTGTTGATCGCCAACGCGATCAACTTCGACAACAGCTCCGAGCGGGTCGACGAGGCCTGGCACGACGCCGTGGCCCGGGTCAAGGAACTCCTGGCCAAGATCAGCGCGCCCGTGGTGCAGCCGGTCTCCGTGCTGGAGCCTGCGGCCCTGGACTTTGCCTCCAGCGTGCAGGAACGCTGGGATGAAGCCGAATACCTCGCAGCGCTGGACCGCGGCAAGGAAGCCATCGTGGACGGCGAGGTTTTCCAGGTGGTCATCTCGCGCCGGTTCGAGATGGAATGCAACGCGTCCGCACTGGACGTGTACCGCGTGCTGCGCAACACCAACCCCAGCCCGTACATGTACATCTTCAGCCTGGCCGACGCCGAGGGCCGGGAGTACTCCATCGTCGGGTCCTCCCCGGAAGCACTGGTGACGGTGACGGGCGAGGAAGTCATCACCCACCCCATCGCGGGCTCCCGTCCGCGCGGGAAGACCGTGGAAGCGGACAAGGCCCTGGCCGAGGAACTCCTGGCGGACCAGAAGGAACGCGCGGAGCACCTGATGCTGGTGGACCTCTCCCGCAACGACCTCTCCAAGGTCTGTGTTGCCGGTACCGTGGATGTCACCCAGTTCATGGAGGTGGAGCGCTTCAGCCACATCATGCACCTGGTGTCCACGGTGGTGGGCACGCTCTCCCCGCAGGCCAAGGCGTACGACGTCCTAAAGGCCACGTTCCCGGCCGGTACCCTTTCCGGGGCGCCGAAGCCGCGCGCCCTGCGGCTCCTTGACGAGCTGGAACCGCACCGCCGCGGCATCTACGGCGGGGTGGTGGGCTATTTGGACTTCGCCGGTGACATGGACATGGCCATCGCCATCCGGTCCGCCCTGATCCGGGAGGGGCGCGCGTACGTCCAGGCCGGCGGCGGCATCGTGGCCGACTCCGTGAACCCCACAGAGGCCCTGGAAACCGTCAACAAGGCAGCCGCGCCGCTGCGTGCGGTGCACACGGCAGGCTCCCTGCACAACATCTCCGCGGAATCACTCCCCGGTGGGGCGGAGTCCTGATGCCCGGTTCCGGAGTAGCCGCAGGCCAGCCAGGTAAGGCAGGTAAGCCAGGCCAGGCAGGGAAGGCGGCCGAGTCCTCGAGGTCCCGGGCTGTGCCCGTGTGGGCGCGCAAGTCCAACGTGGTGCTGCTGATCACCGTCCTGGCCCTGGCCGCCTTCGGGACCACTACGCAGACCTGGATGACGGCCACACTCGACCCCAACCAGCTGGGCCAGGCGGCAGCAACCCAATACGCGATCCAGGTGCAGGGCAGCAAGGCCGCCACCACCGTGACGGCCCTGGCCCTGGTGGCGCTGGCCGGCGGCCTCGCCGCGGCCATCGCCGGCAGGATCGCCCGCTGGGTCATCACCGCCATCATCCTTCTTGCTTCAGCCGGCGTGGTGACCGCCGCGGCCATGGTCCTGGCCGACCCCCTCGCCGCGGCGCAGGGAACCATCGCAGGCGCCACGGGCGTCTCAGGCAGCCAGGCCCACGTTGAGGTCACCGCCTTTCCTGTTCTCGCCGTCGTCGCCGGCTGCCTGCTGGCCCTGGCGGCCCTGTTGATCCTGCCCGCGTCCCGCTACTGGAAGACGCGCACCAAATACGACGCCCCGGCCACCGCCGGCAGCGCTGCACCGGCCGGCCCGGTGGACGAGATTGACAGCTGGGACCGGCTTTCCCGGGGCGAGGACCCCACTTAAGGCTGGGTTTGCCAGCGCCGGGCCGGGCGTTGAAGCCCGGCGGTACGCGGGCGGCAGTCAAAAAATGGCAGAATGTAAGCAGTATCCATCCTGAGGAGATTTTCCATGAGCAAAGCACCTGCGTCCGTTTCCAAGTCAGGCACCCGCACGGTTGCCCCCGGCGCCATTGACCACAGCCAGGAACTGGGCCACGGCAACAGCCCGGCAGCCTGGACCTGCGTCATCGTCATGCTCGTAGGCGCACTCATCGCAGCCATCGCATTCGTCATCGCCAGCACCCCCATCTTCATCGGCGGTGCCGTCGTCATGGTCGTCGGCCTGATCCTCGGCTACATCATGCGCAAGGCAGGCTACGGCGTCGAAGGCAGCAAGCTGAAGAACTCCGGCCACTGATGGCGACTGTTCTCGATGACATCAACGCCGGTGTCAGGGAGGATATGGAGGCCAGGAAGCGGCTCGTTTCCTTGGCTGAGCTGAAGGACCTGGCCCAGGCCGCGGCACCTGCCCGCGACGCCTGGGCGGCTCTCGGCGGAAGCTCCCCAACCCGGGAACAGCTGAAGGTCATTGCCGAAATCAAGCGCCGCAGCCCCTCCAAGGGCGATCTCGCCAGCATCGGAGATCCGGCGTCGCTCGCCCGGCAGTACGCCGACGGCGGTGCCTCCGTCATCAGCGTGCTCACCGAGCAGCGCCGCTTCAACGGGTCGCTGGCCGACCTGGACGCCGTTCGTGCCGCCGTCGACACCCCCTTGCTGCGCAAGGACTTCACCCTCGACGAGTACCAGATTTGGGAAGCCCGAGCCCATGGTGCCGACCTCATCCTCCTGATCGTGGCGGCCCTTTCCGACGCCCAGCTCGCCGAGTTCAGCGCCCTCAGCCACGAACTTGGCATGAACGTACTGGTGGAGACGCACACGGAAGAAGAGATCGAGCGTGCGGTCGCGGCCAAGGCGCGCATCATCGGCGTCAACGTGCGCAACCTGAAGACGCTCGACGTCGACCGTTCAGTTTTTGCCTCACTGGCGGGGAAGATCCCTGCTGAGGCCGTCGTGGTCGCAGAATCCGGCGTCCGTGACGCTGACGACGTCACGCATTACGCCGCCAGCGGGGCCAACGCCATACTGGTGGGCGAGGCGCTGGTAAGCCACGCGACCCCGCGCGAACGAATCGCCGAGTTCACTGCCGCGGGCGCCGCCGCCATCGCGGCCCGCGCCTGAGGCACGCGAACCTGATCCTGTGGGGCCGCCAGCCGGCCGCGCAGGACCGCACTCCGGCTCCACGCCGGAGCAGAAGACTTTTGACCGCCAACTTCGAAGAGGACAGGACTGATGGCTCAAGCACCCTCAGGAAACGCTGACAACAACACCGCGGAAGCATTCCTGCAGGGCGGATCCCTCCGCCACGCCCCGGGGCCGTACTTCGGCAACTACGGCGGGCGATGGATGCCGGAGTCCCTCATCGCCGCCCTGGACGAACTCGAAGAGACGTTCAACAAGGCCAAGGACGATCCCGAGTTCCGGGCCCAGATCGCGGACCTGAACAAGAACTACTCCGGCCGTCCGTCCCTGCTGACGGAAGCCAAGCGGTTCTCCCAGCACGCCGGTGGAGTGCGTGTGTTCCTCAAGCGCGAGGACCTGAACCACACCGGATCGCACAAGATCAACAACGTCCTGGGCCAGACGCTGCTTGCCAAGCGCATGGGCAAGACGCGCATCATCGCTGAAACCGGCGCCGGCCAGCACGGTGTGGCCAGCGCCACGGCAGCCGCGCTGATGGGCATGGAATGCGTGGTGTACATGGGTGCCGAGGACTGCCGCCGGCAGGCGCTGAACGTTGCCCGCATGGAACTCCTCGGCGCCAAGGTCATCCCCGTCACCAGCGGATCGCAGACCCTCAAGGACGCCATCAATGACGCCCTCCGTGACTGGGTGGCCAACGTCGCCAACACCCACTACCTGCTGGGGACCGCGGCGGGCGCACACCCGTTCCCGGCCATGGTCCGGTACTTCCACGAGGTGATCGGCGAGGAAGCCCGAGCCCAGATCCTGGAACAGGAGGGGCGCCTTCCGGACGCCGTCTGCGCCTGCATCGGCGGCGGCTCCAACGCCATCGGCATTTTCCACGGCTTCCTGGACGATCCTTCCGTGAAGATCTACGGCTTCGAGGCCGGCGGCGAGGGCGTTGAAACCGGACGCCACGCCGCCACCATCACGCTGGGCAAGCCCGGCGTGCTGCACGGCGCCCGCTCCTACCTCATGCAGGACGACGACGGGCAGACCATCGAGTCGCACTCCATCTCCGCCGGCCTGGACTACCCGGGCGTCGGCCCGGAGCACTCGTACCTGGCCGACATTGGCCGGGTCAGCTACGAGCCCATCACCGACAGCGAAGCGATGGAGTCCTTCCGCCTCCTGTGCCGCACCGAGGGCATCATCCCCGCCATCGAGTCCTCGCACGCGCTGGCAGGCGCCATCAAGGTGGGCCAGCGGCTTGCCGCCGAGGATCCTGCCGCCGCGGGCGACAAGATCGTCATCGTCAACTTGTCCGGGCGCGGTGACAAGGACGTGGCCACCGCCGCCGAATGGTTTGACCTGCTGGACAAGAATTCCGCCGAATCCGAGATCGGCAAAGAGGGGGAGCAGCTGTGAGCAGCGCAGAGATCAACGGCACGGCAGGAACGGCCAACCCGGCACCAGGCACCAGCAAAGCTGCTGCCGCCATCGACAGGGCACGCGACCAGGGCCGCGCCGCCCTAATCGCCTACCTGCCCGCCGGCTACCCCAGCGTTGAGGAATCCATCACCGCCGGCATCGCAGCGGCCCGGAACGGCGCCGACCTGATCGAGATCGGCATTCCGTACTCGGATCCCGTCATGGACGGCCAGGTCATCCAGGCCGCCACCACGGAGGCGCTTGCCAAGGGCTTCCACGTCAGCCAGGTGTTCGACGTGGTTGCCGGCATCACCAGCCAAACCGACGCCGCCGTCCTGGTCATGACCTACTGGAACCCCGTGGTCCGCATGGGTGTGGATGAATTCTCGCGCCGGCTGGCCGAAGCCGGGGGAGCGGGGCTCATCACCCCGGACCTCATTCCTGACGAGGCCGCCGAATGGATGGCAGCCTCGGACAAGTACGGCCTGGACCGTGTGTTCCTCGTTGCCCCGTCGTCCACCCCGGAGCGCATGCAGCGCACCGTGGACGCGAGCCGTGGCTTCGTTTACGCCGTCTCCATCATGGGCGTCACAGGTGCCCGTACGTCCGTGAGCAGTGCCGCCAAGGATGTTGTCGCCGCAGCACATGGTGCCGGCGCGGAACGTGTCTGCGTAGGCCTGGGTGTGTCCAATGCCGACCAGGTGCGCGAGATTGCCGCCTACGCAGAAGGCGTCATCGTGGGCACCGCCCTGGTGAAGACCCTGGGCGACGGCGGCGTGGACGCAGTTGCCACCCTCACCAAGGACCTCAGCACCGGCCTGGCGAAGGTCAACGGGGCCACGCAGGAAAGCGGGGCCTAGTCCATGGAGGCACTCCTTCAGGCAACCGCACTGGCTCCCGCCCTGGTTCCGGCGAGCATCCCCAGCCCGGACTGGTCCGGTTTCGACATCCCCCTGCCATGGGGCAGCCTGCGGATCCACGCCTACGCGCTGTGCATCCTGGCCGGAATCATCGTTGGCCTGTGGTTGACCTCCGTGCGGTGGGCCAAGCGCGGCGCCCCTGAAGGCAGTGTCTGGGACATCGTTATCTGGGCCATCCCCTTTGGCATCATCGGCGGCCGCCTCTACCACGTGGTCTCATCGCCGGACGCCTACTTCGGACCCGGCTTTGACGGCACCGGTGACCTCTCCCTGATCCCGCAAATCCAGCGCGGCGGGCTGGGAATCTGGGGCGCCGTCGTCCTCGGGGCCGTCGGCGCCTGGATTGGCTGCCGCCGCAGCGGGGTCAAGCTGAGTGCCTTCGTTGACGCCGCGGCACCCGGGCTGCTCCTGGCCCAGGCCATCGGCCGGTGGGGCAACTACTTCAACCAGGAACTCTTCGGCGGACCCACCACCCTGCCGTGGGGCCTGCAGATCGACCCCAACAACCCCAACTTTCCCGCAGGCATGCCTGCAGACACCCTGTTCCACCCCACCTTCCTTTACGAGTCGCTGTGGAACCTGGCCGGCGTACTGATCCTGCTCGCCCTGGACCGGCGCTTCCACTTCCGCCGGAGCCGGCACTTCTGGCTGTACGCCATGTACTACACCCTGGGCCGTGTCTGGATCGAAGCCATGCGCATCGATGACGCAGAGCAGATCAGCATCTTTGGCATCACCACACGGCTCAACGTGTGGACCAGCATCTTCGTCTTCCTCGCGGCACTGATCGCCTTCATTCTCCTGGGCCTCAAGGGCCGCCCCGATCCGGACACCGTCTATCTGCCCGGCCATGAACCGGAGAGGTCCGTGGAAGCCTCCACGGACTCAGGCGCCAGTCATGAAGTCCGTGATACGGACCGCGGTGTCTCAGATAGTGATTCGCGTGGTAATCTCCCTGATAACCACAGCGGTTCCAGGCATGCTTCCGACCCCACGGAAGACGCCGCGGCGGCACCGGAAGGCTCAAAGCCCGGAACGGATGCCACCGCTGCCGGACACTCCGGCAGCACAGCCACCGGACCCGCGTCGGAGGCAGGCACCGTCAAGTAGGGCGCCGGCCAGGCAGGGCAGCAGAGCCACCGCTCGAAGGGCCCGAAGAACCACAACGTCGTGGCATGGGGCAGTCCGGACAGCCAGTAATGGCCACCGGTGCTGCCCTGGGCAGGGGCCTGCGTAACCTTTAGTTCCGCAGGCCGCGCTGACCTACAATTTCCAGTAATCAACACTTTGTTGTGCCCATCGCAGCGGCGCCGACGAGTGGGGCCAACGGTGTCCCTTCCATACGCACGATCAGGAGGAAGGACGTCTCCCATGACCCAAACTCTTAACACTCCCAGCTGGTCCGAACCGGACCAGCCTGAGACTGCACTGTCGCCGTTCAAGCGCTTCGCAGCCATGCCGGAAGCCGCCGGGCTGTACAACCCGGAGCAGGAGAAGGACGCCTGCGGGCTTGCGATTATCGCGACGCTGCGCGGCGAACCCGGGTACGACATCGTCGACGCCGCGCTGACTGCGCTTCGCAACCTCGAGCACCGTGGCGCCGTGGGTGCCGACGAGGGCACCGGCGACGGCGCAGGCCTGCTCATGCAGATTCCGGACGAGTTCTTCCGGGCCGTCACGGAGTTCGAACTGCCGGCCCCCGGCCAGTACGTGGCCGGCACCGCCTTCCTGCCTGCCGAGCAGCGGGAAGCCGACGCCGCCAAGGCCGGTATCGAGGGCCTGGCTGCCGATGAGGGCCTGAAGGTCCTCGGGTGGCGTGAAGTGCCCATCGTTGCCGATCTGGTCGGTGCCATGGCCCGCGCCTGCATGCCCTACTTCTCCCAGCCCTTCCTGGCATCGGCCAACGGTGAGGAACTGGACCGCAACGAGCTGGACTCCCGTGCGTGGCGGATCCGCAAGCGGGCCCAGAACAAGTTCGGCGTGTACTTCCCGTCGCTGTCCTCCCGGACCATCGTCTACAAGGGCATGCTCACCACCGCCCAGCTGGAGCCGTTCTACCCGGATCTCTCCGACAAGCGGTTCAAGACCAAGCTGGCGATCGTGCACTCGCGCTTCTCCACGAACACCTTCCCGTCGTGGCCGCTGGCGCAGCCGTTCCGCACCATCGCCCACAACGGTGAGATCAACACCGTCAAGGGCAACCGGAACTGGATGCGGGCCCGCCAGTCACAGCTCGCCAACCCGCTGCTGGGTGACTCGCCGGAAGAGCTGTACCCCATCTGCACCCCCGGCGCCTCCGACTCCGCGTCCTTTGACGAAGTTGCGGAGCTGCTCTGGCTCTCCGGCCGCCCCATCACGCACTCGATCATGATGATGATCCCCGAGGCCTGGGAAAACCACGCCACCATGGATCCGGCCCGGCGCGCTTTCTACGAGTACCACTCGCTGCTCATGGAACCGTGGGACGGCCCCGCTGCAGTCTCCTTCACCGACGGCAACCTGGTCGGCGCCACCCTTGACCGCAACGGCCTGCGCCCCGGCCGCTTCTGGATCACCGAGGACGGCCTGATCGTCTTCGCCTCCGAGGTGGGCGTGATCGACGTCGAACCCTCCAAGGTGGTCAAGAAGGGCCGCGTGTCCCCGGGCAAGATGTTCCTGGTGGACACCGAGGCCGGCCGCATCATCGACGACGAAGAGGTCAAGGCCGAAGTAGCCGCGGCCAATCCGTGGGCCGAGTGGGTCAAGGACAACCTGATCGACCTCAACGACCTGCCCGAACGTGAGCACGTGGTGCACACGGCCGCGTCCGTGAACATCCGCCAGCGCACCTTCGGCTACACCACCGAGGAACTGAAGATCCTGCTGGGGCCGATGGCCCGCACCGGTGCCGAGCCCCTTGGCGCCATGGGCTCCGACACTCCCGTGGCCGTGCTGTCCAAGCGCCCGCGCCTGCTGTTCGACTACTTCGTGCAGTCCTTCGCGCAGGTCACCAACCCGCCGCTGGACGCCATCCGCGAAGAACTGGTCACCTCGCTCACCTGCGCCATCGGACCCAATGGCAACCTCCTGGACACCAAGCAGGTCCGCCAGCCGCAGGTCCAGCTGCCGTTCCCGGTGATCAATAACGACCAGCTCGCCAAGATCGCCAACATCGAGGACGCCGACGGCAACCGCGTGGCCATGAAGGTCCGCGGCCTGTACCGGCCCGAAGGCGGCGAAAACGCGCTGCGTGCACGGCTCACGGAAATCTGCGAGCAGGTTTCCGGCGCCATCAACCGCGGCGTGCAGTACATCGTGCTCTCCGACCGTGACTCCAACGCCCAGTGGGCGCCCATCCCGTCGCTGCTGCTGGTCAGCGCCGTGCACCACCACCTGCTGCGCAGCGCCAACCGCACCAAGACCGCCCTTGTGGTTGAAGCCGGTGACGTCCGCGAAACGCACCACGTGGCCGTGCTCATCGGCTACGGCGCCTCCGCCGTCAACCCGTACCTCGCCATGGAGTCTGTGGAGCAGCTCATCGCCGCCGGCGACGTCACCGGAGTGACCCCGCAGGACGGCGTCTACAACCTGATCAAGGGCCTGGGCAAGGGCGTCCTGAAGATCATGTCCAAGATGGGCATCTCCACCGTGGCCTCCTACACCGGAGCCCAGACCTTCGAGGCACTGGGCCTGGGCCAGGAACTGGTGGACGAATTCTTCGCCGGTACCCACTCCCAGCTTGGCGGCGTCGGCCTGGACGTCATCGCAGCCGAGGTTTCCGCGCGCCACCAGATGGCCTACCCGGACGGCGGCATCGAGCAGCCGCACCGCCCCCTGCTGGGTGGCGGCGAGTACCAGTGGCGCCGCGACGGCGAACCCCACCTCTTCAACCCGGAGACCGTCTTCCGGTTGCAGCACGCCACGCGTGAGCGCCGCTACGACATCTTCAAGTCGTACACCAAGGGCGTGGACGACCAGTCCACCAACCTGATGACCCTTCGCGGCCTCCTCAAGTTCAAGAACGAGCGCCCCTCTGTTCCCCTTGAGGAAGTGGAGCCGGTCTCCAGCATCGTCAAGCGGTTCTCCACCGGTGCGATGAGCTATGGCTCCATCTCGCAGGAGGCACACGAGACGCTGGCCATCGCCATGAACCAGCTGGGCGGCAAGTCCAACACCGGTGAAGGCGGCGAGGATGTTGAGCGCCTGCTGGATCCGAAGCGCCGCTCCGCGGTCAAGCAGATCGCGTCCGGCCGGTTCGGTGTCACCAGCCTCTACCTGACCAACGCCGACGACATCCAGATCAAGATGGCGCAGGGTGCCAAGCCCGGCGAAGGCGGCCAGCTGATGGCCCAGAAGGTCTACCCGTGGGTGGCCCGGACGCGGCACTCGACCCCCGGCGTCGGGCTCATCTCCCCGCCGCCGCACCACGACATCTACTCCATCGAGGACCTCGCGCAGCTCATCTACGATGCCAAGCGCGCCAACCCCTCGGCGCGGGTGCATGTGAAGCTGGTGTCGGAAGTCGGGATCGGCACCGTGGCGTCCGGCGTGACCAAGGCGAAGGCCGACGTCGTACTTGTCTCCGGACATGACGGCGGCACCGGCGCCTCGCCGCTGAACTCGCTCAAGCACGCCGGTGTTCCCTGGGAGCTGGGCCTGGCCGAGACGCAGCAGACGCTGATGCTCAACGGCCTGCGCGACCGCGTGGTGGTGCAGGTGGATGGCCAGCTCAAGACCGGCCGCGACGTTGTCATTGCTGCCCTGCTGGGCGGCGAGGAGTTCGGCTTCGCTACCGCCCCGCTGGTGGTGGAAGGCTGCATCATGATGCGCGTCTGCCACCTGGACACCTGCCCCGTAGGTGTTGCCACGCAGAACCCCGAGCTGCGTGCACGCTTCAGTGGCAAGCCCGAGTTCGTGGTCAACTTCTTCGAATTCCTTGCTGAGGAAGTCCGGGAGATCCTGGCAGAGCTCGGTTTCCGCAGCCTCGAGGAGGCGATCGGCCACGCCGAGGTGCTGGACACCCGCGAAGCGGTCAACCACTGGAAGGCCGACGGGCTGGACCTGGACCCGATCCTGCACGGCCTGGAGTTCGACGACGACGCGCCGCTGCGCAACATGACCGGCCAGAACCACGAGCTGGACAAGCACTTCGACCAGCGCCTGATCACCATGGCCACCGAGGCGCTGACGGACCGCAGCCCGGTGAAGATCACCGTCGACGTCATCAACACCGACCGTTCGGTGGGCACCATGCTGGGCCACGTTGTCACCAAGACCTTTGGTACCGACGTCCTTGCCACGGACACCATCGACGTCACGCTGAACGGCACCGCCGGCCAGTCCCTGGGCGCCTTCCTGCCCGCGGGCATCACCCTGCGGTTGTTCGGTGACTCCAACGACTACGTGGGCAAGGGCCTGTCCGGTGGCCGGATCATCGTCCGACCGGACCGCACCAACGTTTTCAAGGCGGAGACCAACGTGATCGCCGGGAACGTGATCGGCTACGGCGCCACCAGCGGCGAGCTGTTCCTGCGCGGCCAGGTGGGCGAACGCTTCCTGGTCCGCAACTCCGGTGCCACCGCCGTCGTCGAAGGCATTGGTGACCACGGCTGCGAATACATGACCGGCGGCCAGACGCTGATCATCGGACGCACGGGCCGCAACTTCGGCGCCGGCATGTCCGGCGGAACCGCGTACGTCCTGGACCTGCGGACCACCCGCGTCAACAAGCAGGCACTGGAATCCGGTGAGCTGCAGCTGCGCGAGCTGGACGCCGAGGACCGCGACATTGTCCACGGCCTGCTGGTCAAGCACGTGGAAGAAACTGACTCCCAGCTGGCTGCGCGCCTCCTCGAGAATTTCGACGACACCGCTGCCCGCATCACCAAGGTGCTGCCGCGCGATTACGCGGCCGTGCTGCAAACCCGCCTCGACGCCATTGAAGAGGGCCTTGACCCCGACGGCGAAGAAGTATGGTCCCGAATCCTGGAGGTTACCGGTGGCTGATCCACGCGGATTTCTGAAAGTACGCCAGCGTGAAACCCAGCCGCGCCGTCCCGTCCCTGTCCGCATCATGGACTGGAAAGAGGTCTACGAGGCACAGGAAAAGGGCACGCTGAAAGCCCAGGCCGGGCGCTGCATGGACTGCGGTATCCCGTTCTGCCACCAGGGCTGCCCCCTGGGGAACCTCATTCCCGAGTGGAACGACCTCATGTGGCGGGACAAGGGCGAGGAAGCGATCGAGCGCCTGCACGCCACGAACAACTTCCCCGAGTTCACCGGCCGGCTCTGCCCCGCCCCCTGCGAGGCGTCCTGCGTGCTGGGAATCAACCAGCCCGCAGTGACCATCAAGCAGGTGGAAGTCTCCATCATCGACGAGGCATGGGACAACGGCTGGGTCAACCCGCTGCCGCCCGCCCGCCTCACCGGCAAGACCGTTGCGGTGGTCGGTTCCGGCCCCGCCGGCCTCGCCGTCGCCCAGCAGCTCACACGCGTGGGCCACACCGTCGCCGTCTACGAGCGGGACGACAAGATCGGCGGCCTGCTGCGCTACGGCATCCCCGACTTCAAGATGGAAAAGGAGCAGGTGGACCGCCGCGTCGAGCAGATGAAGGCCGAAGGCACCCGATTCCGGACCGGCGTCGCTGTGGGCACCGACGTGACCTGGGAGCAGCTGCGCAGGCGCTACGACGCCGTCGTCATTTGCACCGGTGCCACCGTTCCTCGTGACCTGCCCATCCCGGGCCGTGACCTTGACGGCATCCACTTCGCCATGGACTACCTGGTGCCCGCCAACCGCGCGGTGGCCGGTGAAACCATCGAAAACCAGATCAACGCCAACGGCAAGCACGTGGTGATCCTGGGCGGCGGCGACACCGGTGCCGACTGCCTGGGTACCGCGCACCGGCATGGCGCCGCATCAGTGACCACCCTTGCCATTGGCAAGCAGCCGCCGTCGGAGCGTGCCAGCCACCAGCCGTGGCCGACGTTCCCCACCCTGTTCGAGATGGCCAGCGCGCACGAGGAAGGCGGCGAACGCACCTACCTCGCCTCCACTGTCGAGTTCGTTGGCGAGAACGGCAAGCTGACCGGCGTGAAGGTGGCCGAGACCGAGTTTGTCGACGGCAAGCGGCTCCCGAAGGCCGGCACCGAACGGATCATCCCGGCCGACCTGGTGTTCCTGTCGCTCGGCTTCACCGGCGCTGAGCCTGCGGGCATCAGCGACCAGGTGCATGCCGAGTTCGACGGCCGCGGCAACGTTGCCCGCGACGGCTACTACATGACCAACACCGAAGGCGTGTTTGTTGCCGGTGACGCCGGCCGCGGGCAGTCCCTGATTGTGTGGGCCATTGCCGAGGGGCGTGCCGCCGCTGCCGCAGTGGACAAGTACCTGATGGGAAGCACCATCCTTCCCGCCCCCGTCGCACCGACGGACCGCGCCATCGCCGTCCTCTAGGACTGCACCGAGGGTTCACCTCGCCGACAACTTAAACAATGCAAGTGACCAATAGGGTAGGTATATGAGACGCGCAAAAATTGTGGCTACGTTCGGCCCGGCAATTGCCAGCTACGAAAACACCCTCGCGGTGCTGGAAGCCGGCGTTGACGTCGCCCGCATGAACATGAGCCACGGTGACTACACCGTGCATGACAACACCTACGAGAACGTCCGCAAGGCAGCGTCCGACCTTGGCAAGGCCGTGGCCATCATGGCCGACCTCCAGGGACCAAAGATCCGCCTGGGCCGTTTCGTGGACGGCCCGCACGCGCTGGCCGTCGGTGACATCTTCACCATCACCACCGAGGACGTTCCCGGTACCCAGGAGATCGCCTCCACCACCCTGAAGAGCCTCACCGAGGACGTCAAGGTGGGCGATGCCCTGCTGATCGACGACGGCAAGGTGGCCTTGCGCGCCATTGAGGTCGACGACGTCAAAGTGGTTGCCGAGGTGACCGTTGGCGGCATGGTGTCCAACAACAAGGGCATCAACCTCCCCGGCGTGGCCGTCAACGTTCCCGCGCTGAGCGAAAAGGATGAGGACGACCTCCGTTGGGCCATCCGCCGCGGTGTTGACCTGGTGGCTCTGTCGTTTGTCCGCGACGCATCGGACATCAGCCGCGTGCACGAGATCATGGACGAGGAAGGCCGCCGCGTACCGGTCATCGCCAAGATCGAAAAGCCGCAGGCCGTGGAGCAGCTGCCCGAGATCATCGACGCGTTCGACGCCATCATGGTGGCCCGTGGCGACCTCGGTGTGGAACTGCCGCTGGAGGAAGTGCCGATCGTCCAGAAGCGCGCCGTGGAACTGGCACGCCGGTGGGCCAAGCCGGTCATCGTGGCCACGCAGGTGCTCGAATCGATGATCGATAACCCGCGCCCCACCCGTGCAGAAGCTTCGGACTGCGCCAACGCCGTGCTCGACGGTGCCGACGCTGTCATGCTTTCCGGTGAGACAAGCGTGGGGAAGTACCCCATTGAGACCGTGAAGACCATGGCCCGGATCATCGAGTCCACCGAGGTCCACGGCCTGGAGCGCGTCCCCCCGCTGGGCACCAAGCCGCGGACCCGTGGCGGTGCCATTACGCGTGCCGCCGTCGAAATCGCCGACCAGTTGGACGCCAAGTACATTTGTGCGTTCACCCAGTCCGGTGACTCGGCCCGCCGCCTGTCCCGCCTGCGGCCGATCAAGCCGGTCTTCGCTTTCACCCCAGTGGAGCAGGTCTGGAACCAGATGGCCCTCACATGGGGCATCCAGCCGGTGCTGGTGCAGATGGTGGACCACACGGACGCCATGACCGCGCAGGTTGACCGCAGCCTCGAAGAGATGGGCCTGGTCCAGGACGGTGACCTGGTGGTCATCGCCGCCGGTTCGCCTCCCGGAAAGGCCGGCTCCACCAACTCCCTGAAGGTGCACAAGGTGGGCGACCTCGCCGACTCCACCCGCGGGGGAGAGATCGCAAGCAACCGCGAGAAGCTCGGCCCCTGGCCGGAAAAGAAGAAGAAGAACCAGGCCGCAGAGGCCTAGCCTTCTGACAAAGCAAAAAGGACCCCTGCCTTCTGGCAGGGGTCCTTTTCGCTGTCTTGCTTTGGTGACCGGCCACTGTGGTTACCGTTCCCGGTTGGTGGCCGGGCCGTCGTCGTAATTCCTCCGGGCCCGGCCTGCGCGCTAGTTGACCTGGTTGATGATGGTTTCGGCGACCTCGCGCATGCTGAGGCGGCGGTCCATGGACGTCTTCTGGATCCAGCGGAAGGCTTCCGGTTCCGTCAGGCCCATCTTGGTGGTCAGCAGGCTCTTGGCGCGCTCCACGAGCTTGCGGGTGGCGAACTGCTCCTGCAGGTCCGAAACCTCGCCCTCGAGGGCCTTGATTTCCTCGTGGCGGGAGAGTGCGATCTCCAGCGCCGGGATGAGGTCTGCGGGCGTGAACGGCTTGACCACGTAGGCCATGGCGCCGGCGTCACGGGCCCGCTCCACCAGTTCCTTCTGGCTGAAGGCGGTCAGCAGGACCACAGGGGCGATGCGGGCCTTGACGATCTTTTCCGCTGCCGAGATGCCGTCCATGACGGGCATCTTGACGTCCATGAGGACCAGGTCAGGCTTGAGTTCCTCGGCGAGCTGGACGGCCTTCTCGCCGTTGTCCGCCTCGCCCACGACGTCGTAGCCTTCACCGCGCAGGATCTCGATGATGTCGAGGCGGATGAGGGTTTCATCCTCTGCCACAATGACGCGGCGCGCCGGCTGGGACGTGGGCTTGGACTCCGTCTGTTCAGTCACGGGATCTCCTTGAAAAGGTACGGCGGGACATCACTATCTTAGGTGCCACCGCGGCTGTACTTGGCTTGCAGGGGTTCGGTTGCGGCGACGGCGGCGCGATTCTGGAATTCAGCCTATCTGCATGTAGAGTAATTCCGCGTACGTGAAGCGATCGCGTTGCTCACAGTCAGCTGTGGGCGTACTTTCGCTCCTCGTATTCCGCGCCCGAGTGGCGGAATTGGCAGACGCGCCGCACTCAAAATGCGGTATCGAAAGGTGTGTGGGTTCGAGTCCCACCTCGGGCACAGTGTTTCCGCAGGTCAAGCGGCACTTACCACTTTGTGTGTTGACAAAAACCCCTAAAGTGTTGACAGCGGCGTACCGTTTTTGATGTGGCAAGCATTCGTAAACGCACCAAAAAGGACGGCACATCGTCCTACATGGTGTTGTGGCGGGACCCGAAGAGCCGCGAGCAGCAGGGCCTGACAGTTGCCACGATCGTCGAAGCCGAGACCCTGAAGAGGCTTCTTGACGCCAACGGCCAGTCCTTCGAGATCGCCCAGCATGCCATTCTGTCGAATGAGAAACGCACGCCTACTGTGGCCGAAGTCATCCAGGAGCACATCGACCTGTTGATCCGCCCCTCAAGCGGAACCACGAAGACGTACCAGACCATGCTGGACCTTCATATCCGGAACGTCATCGGCCATGTACCGGTGGACAAGCTGGATTACCGTCTGATCGCGCACTGGGTGAAGTCGATGATGGCCAAGGGCAAGGCGCCGAAGACCATCCATAACGTGCACGGCCTGATTTCGGCAGCCATGAATACCGCGGAGATGCTCGGCTACATCACGCGGAACCCCTGCCGCGGCGTGCAGCTTCCCGGAATTGAGAAAGCCGAGGACGAGGCAATGTTCCTGACCCATGGCGAGTTCAGCCTCATCATGGAGGGCATGGGGGAGCGGTACAAGGCTTTCACCAACTTCCTTGTCATGACCGGTACCCGCTTTGGAGAGGCCACCGCGCTGACCGTGGCGGACGTTGATCTGCTGTCCAAGCCGCCTACCGCCCGGATCAACAAGGCATGGAAGCGGGACGGCCAGAATCAGTTCTACATCGGGGCGACGAAGACAGGTGCCGGTAAGCGAACCATAGGACTCAACCCTGCCTTGGTGGAGCTGCTGATACCGCTGGTGGCGAGCCGGCCTGGTAAGGAACTTGTGTTCACCACGCCCAAGGGTGAGCGAATCATCCACAAGCTGTACTGGCACCACTACTGGATCCCAGCCGTTCGAACGGCCCAGGGGAACGGCCTAACTAAAGACCCTCGGATCCACGACCTCCGCCACACTCACGCATCATGGCTAATTCAGGACGGCGTGCCCTTGTTTACCATCTCGCGCCGACTGGGACATGCGTCCACAAGGACAACGGAACAGGTTTACGGGCACTTGATGCCGGAGGCGCTTCAGGCCGGTGCTGACGCCACAGAGCGCTCGGTCACTGCCTTCCAGAGGTGACAGGCAGGCCTAAGGTCATGTCGGAGGGTCTTCCTGCTGGCATGAACATGGAAACAGGTCCCATTCTGTCGGAGGTTTCCGTGGATATCGAGTTTTTTGAACCGGCCGAAGCTGCTGCTCTCATGCGCTGCACCGAGTCATGGCTTCGGGACGGCGCAACCAGCGGACGCTTCCCCCACGCGTGCTGGGGCAAAGGAAAGATCATCTTCACCTCCGAACACATCCTCGAAATTGCCAAGCTCAGTGAGATCCTTCCCGGCAGCACTGGTTCGCCTTCTGGCAGTCTGCCCGGGACAAACGAACGGTTGATCGGTACCCGCTCCAAAGTCAGGCTGGCTACGGCCCACTGAATATGCGTGATTGTTTCCTGCCCACGATGTGCACAGTACACCCAGTGCGGATGCTCCCAGATGGTGACGGCCCCTGGTGTGTGGCAGGCACCACGGAAATGGTTGCCCGCGCCAGGCGCGGGTCGAAGCTAGCGTGGAACGACCCCATGATTCAGAGGACCATGAAGACCACCTGCTCGCCCGCCCAAGTTCTGACCGCCGTTACTGCCTTGATGCTGGCTGCGTCATTAGTAGGTTGTGACGTTACAGCCCACGCCTTCGAAGCCGTCCAATCTGCTCCAGGCATTCCTGGGCGAGAGACGGTAGATCCCGAAGCTGCAGGTGACGCCGCAAGGGCCCTCGTCCAACTGGAGACCATCCCGGTGAAAGGTCGGGCTCCCAAGACAGGCTATACGCGCGATGAGTTCGGGCCAGCCTGGGCGGACGTTGACCACAACGGTTGCGATACCCGCAATGACATTCTTGCCCGGGACCTAATCGACAAGACCTTCAAAGCTGGCAGCAACAACTGCGTAGTTGCCAGCGGCACCTTGGCCGACAAATACACCGGCAGAACGATTACCTTCGTCCGCGGCCAGGACACGAGCTCAAAGGTCCAGATCGACCATGTCGTGCCCCTGAGTGATGCGTGGCAGAAGGGTGCACAGCAACTCAGCGACGAGCGGCGTATGGAGCTCGCCAATGACCCGATGAACCTCATGGCTGTGGATGGACCGACCAACGCCGCCAAGGGCGACAGCGACGCCGCGACGTGGCTACCGCCGAACAAAGCCTTCCGGTGCGAATACGTCGCCCGCCAAACTTCCGTCGAGGCAAAATACCGTCTCTGGGTCACTCAAGCCGAGCATGACGCGATTGTCGGCATTCTCGAAATCTGCAACTAAATCCATCGGCGGTGGGCGAGTCGGCGCGGCGTCTTTAGTTTCATATGCGGAGGGCAGCGTTGGGCTGTTTTACTTGGGCCGAAGACAGACATGAAACGGTGCGCCAGCCGTCAGGTAGGGGCTCAGGATGAGCGCACAGGCGGCCAACAATCACGAGATATTCGAGCGTGTCGTCGGACAATATCAAAGGTTCCCTACGGCCATCTGCGTGTAAACGGATGGTAGTAGACGGGCTGCCCACCCCGGATTGCTCAGTCCGCGGCAGCCGAAGAACCGGGGGGCAGATGGTCTCCCAAGCTAACAGGGGGAGCTAAATGATATTGTTCGGACCAATGTATAGGGGGATGAGTTGGGGAAAAAGGCGGCTAAACCTGGGCTAAAGGTTCTCGATCTGGTCACTTCGGACCATGGCTCAAAGGACTTATGGCAGGGCCGTGCTCAGGTGTTTGTGAAAGCGCCGCGAAAGGCTGGGCATGCTTTGATCTTGCATGAATTCCTGGCGGCTCGACTCGCCAACTCCCTTGGTATACCCGTCCCTTTTGGCGAAGTGTCCGACGTGATGAATGGTCGCGAGGCATGGACATCCGCCGTAGCAGGGCGGACGGGGAAGTTCTATGGTCCCCCCGATCTCAGCGAGGTCTACTCCAAAGAACCCCACATAATGGCTGGCGTAGCCGTGTTCGACGTCTGGATATACAACCCGGACAGGGTCTCTGAGAATCTCGTCTGGCACCCCAACATCGGTCTGTGGGCCATTGACCACGAAGGGGCATTCCTCGGCGAGCATCGGAGTGACCCGGCGGAACTCAAAGAACTTGCGGATGAGGGTTTCCTCTATCCGGGCCGCAAGGCCATAGCTTTCAAACCTGAAGATTGCTCGGCTTGGACTAAGCTTATTTCACGGCAAGGCGCGGCCATTGCTGCTCACGCGCTGGACATCTGCCACACTCGAGCGTTGCTGACGCTGGACGCCAAAGCTCATTACTTAAATTTCCTCGAGCGGCGCGCCAAAAACATAGCGAAGCTAGTGGAGCACAGCTTGGAGCTAAGGGCTCATCCCGAATCTTTTCCGCTTCCGGGTGGCGCATACACTGAGCCGCTCCATTAGAACGTGTGTTCGATTACGCTGTAGCTTACTAACTAACGTTGGAGGTGTTTCCCCTGCACGCAGAATGGTTCCTCATTCAGTACACCCATGACCTGCGGCGCCACGAACCCCGGAATGTAGGAATAGCTGTTAAATCTCCGGCGGGATGGCACCTTCAGTTCGTCGGCGAACGTCCGGACGGAGGCTTCGACGGTCATAAGTTGAAGAGCTTTAAGCTGGAGCGCGATTACTTCGAATCATGGGTGAAGTACTACCGGCGTTCGGCGGAGTCAGACACGTGGGAGGACGCGCTGACTCTCCAACAGCGACGACCGCATAACTTCGCCATATCGACGGGCGGGGTGCAGCTTGAGACAGAGACAAATTGGCAAGCTTTCACAGCTCGTCTTTTCGGAGAACTTGTCGCCGATCCTGCTCCAAAGCCGGGTGATGACTTCGACAGCCGGGTAAGGAAGCTCTTCCGTGCTGCCAATATCACGCCGCAGGAGAACGTGGAGATGGAGGGACTTTGGACACCCGGCGGCCCCGTCCATCGCATCAGGTTTGACTTCGGCGTTCAGCAAGGCCAGGGCGGCGTCATTGAGAAAGTTCCGCTTAGAGACACCCCCGTATTCAGCTTCAAAGGCAGGCGAGATGCCGTCCAGCTGCGAGATCCTAGAACGAAATTCATAGCTATAACTGAATGGACAGGCAGGGAAAGCGAAGACAAAATGGATGCGCTGCTGCACCCACTGGAAGAAATCGCCCAAACAATAAACCTTGAGGACAGCACTGCCGCAGATCAACTCGTAGAAGCGCTGGCTCTGTGACCGAGGCTCGCGGCGTCGCACCTACGCTTTACGGGTTAGCTAAGTGGTTCATGCATAGGGCATCCGGCTGAAAGCTTGCCCTATCAAACCGTCGCGGCACTGATGTCCACGGGGACGCGCCCAGGCGCTGGCGTTGACAGTATCTGTCTAGCCAACTTTTCGGACAGCCCTGCTGGATTTGAATCGAGCATCAGAACGCCTCGCCTCTGGACATGTCCAGAGCCGAGGCGTTCAATTGAAGTTGGGGCGTCCGACGCCACAGGGCGGCTGTTGTTGACGCAGTCACACTTGCTGTCCGCTGCAAGGAGGGGGCGGTATGGACCAGCAAAAATCGCAAGAACTGGGGCCAGCTCAGGTAGCGGCCCAGGCATTCTTATCACTGCGGCTACCGATCCACCTGACGCTGGAGAGGCTCATTGCCATAGTGGCCGCCCGACGTCGGCGCCGAATCGAGATCGAAGCCACCACGATCCTCAACGGCACGTCCGTCTGCGGTCTCTGGTTGTCCACAGATACTCGGGAAATCATTTTGCACGCTGTGACGGACTCAGCGCTCCATCGGCAGCAGTTCATCCTTCATGAACTTGGACATATGATCCTTCGCCACGATGAGTTGGGGATCTCCTCCGACTATGCAGGCAGCCTCTTCCCCAATCTTGACGGAGAGATGGTGTCACGAGCTTTGGCGCGGAGCAGCTTCGTCGACGGTCTTGAGGCCGCAGCTGAGACTCTCGCAGATCTTCTTGCCGGCGCTATCCGCGACAGCACCATGGAGCCAAGGTCTTTTGAACAGGTTTTCGGGTGATCCAGGCAGTCGCGGCTGCGGTCATCTGGGGCCTTGTTCTGTGCTTGCTGCCCGGCGCGCGTACCAGGAAAGACCACAGCATCCTCGTTGCCGCCGTTGCGATTGCAACCGCGCTCTCCTTGAATGTCGATCCAATCTATCTCGTGGGTGATCGAGCCCTCGGCGGCCACAACCTCCTGGATCTTCTCGCGAACATTTTGATGGTCGTGGGAATCTACTTCCTTTCCCAAGCAATCCTCCGGGCTGCCGAGCTTACGGATGCACCAGTGCGCAGAGACCGTCGCGGCCTCCTAGTTTTGGGTCTAGTCTCCGTTGGGTTGGTCCTTGCCTTCCTCCGCATCGAAGCACCGGCGTCCTCGACGAAATTCATGTTGGACTACGGGGACCAGCCTGCTGCCGCCCTGTATTCCGCCATCCAGTTTGTTTACATCGGGGTGGTCGTCGGCGTCACCGGATACTTGTGCTTTAAATTCCGACGGCGGATGGCCTCTTCCTACTTTCGCATCGCCTTCACCCTCATCGGCATTGGCTGCTTCCTGGCTCTCGTCGTAGTGATCTCAGTCTTGGGAATGGACCTAGCCCATTTACTCGGAGACGAGGCGACCATGCAGCAGTTGGCGGCTATCTACGACAGCAGTTTTGTCGGTGCGATGTTGTTTCTGTGCGCTGGACTCGCCCTCCCACCAGTAGCGCGGCGGATCGTTCAACGAACACAACAGAGGACTCGAGCTGGCTTACTCGAAGACCTCACATCCACTTGGGAAAAAGCGACAGCTACGCGCAAGGATGGTCGCCTGGCGACTCCCGCTGGAGTGATCGAGCGGGGAGACCCAGAGACGCGGAAGCTTCATCGGATGCTCGTCGAGATCGAGGATGCACTTCTGATGGATCCCGCTGCTGCTAAGTTGCTGGACGAAGCTGATTTTCAAACATTGACTCGAACAGAGACTTACCTCGCTTCCCACAGGGACACGCAGGGTGCTCGATTGGGAATGGCGCGATGGGGGAGGGGAAAGAACCCAAGTGGCAGATGATGCTGTAGAACCCTCGGAGTCGCCGCAGGCTAGACTCGCTCGCAAGATCAACCTCTTGCTGGATTTGTATGAGTCCCGAGGAACAGGGCCCTTGTCCTACAGGGAAGTCAGTGAAGCAATGTCTCAACATGGCACGCCGTTGTCGCGGTCAAGATGGGCCTACATGCGAAGCGGTGACAGCTCCCTGGCTATGGACCAGGATCTGCTGCAGAACCTCGCGGCATTCTTCGGCGTGGATCGCCGGTACCTTCTGGATGACTCAACAGAGTTACCCGAACTAGTGGAAGCCCAGCTCAGTCTCCTTAAGTCGATGCGGGAGGCTCGCGTGAAAAATTTCGCAGCAAGGCAATTGCAGGAGTTATCTCCCGAAACGCTGGCGCGACTCAGGGAGCTCATTGACATGCATGTCAGGAGCGAAGATGAAGGCTCCTAAAGTGCTGGGCCCGCTAGCCCTTGCAGCAGTATGTGCATCTTCAATATCGTTCCTCGGTGCCGCCTACTTTGCGCGCCGGGTGGTGGTACCGAGCACTACACGACGGGAGGATCTTTGCATCCGACAAGTCTTCTCCGGCGAGGACGGATCCCTGAGGATTGAACTGCCGGCGACCCCGTTAACGAGAGCGCCAGGCCGATACAGCTTGTGGTTCGGCAACGGCAAGGGCCACGCCTGCATCGGTCCTGTGGTAGACGAAGAGACGAACAAGGAAACAGTGATTCGGCTCGTGGAACGAGTCGATTCCGGGGACTTGCGCTCTGCCACCGCTGGCATCTGGAGCGGATACGCCTACTCCGAACCGGGACAGCTAAGTCTGCCTTTTGAGGAGGTTGAGATTCAGGTCGACGGCGGTACGGCACCAGCCTGGAAATTCGCGCCCAGGGTAGCTGGTCCGGTGTCTTCGCTATGGGCCATACACGCGCATGGACTGGGTGGAAAACGGTCCGGCGCCCTTCGCGGTGTTCCTGTTGCGAGCAGACTCGGCATCACATCGCTGGTCGTGTCGTTCCGGAACGACGGCGAAGCGCCGCCGTCGAACGATTCGCGGTACTCATTGGGCCAGAATGAGTGGTTGGATGTCGAGGGGGCCATTAGGTACGCCGTGGACCATGGCGCTGTGCGGCTCGTATTGTTTGGATGGTCTCTGGGCGGTTCCATGGCCTTGCGTGCAGCAAATCTCTCAGCCCACGCTGATCGGATCATCGGCCTGGTGCTAGTGGCTCCCGTCCTGGATTGGGCTGAGACTCTGACGTCTAACGGGAGTGCCAGCGGATTGCCTGAAGCTATCGCCAGGGCTGGGCTGAGATTGTTGAGTTCGAATGCAGGCCGCTGGGTCACGGGCCTCAACCAATCCATTGACCTCTCCGCGCTGGACTGGGTAAGCCGCGCTGGTGACCTCAACACACCGACCCTCATATTGCATGGGATCAACGACAAATCGACACCGGTCGCAGTCTCCGAACGATTCGCCGAGCTACGACCCGACCTCGTTCAGTTGGTTCGCTTCGATGTTCCGGGGCATTCACTCGAGTGGAACGCCGATACGGAGAAGTGGGAGTCGTCCGTCACGGGATTCCTGAAGTCGCTGCCCACTGACTGAAAAGTGGCTGCAAGGTCCGCAAGTTCCCGTTCGATCTCATCCGGTCGTACTGTATACGTTCCCGACCCGAGGGCGACTAGACCTGCTTGGCATAGAAGCCTGAGGTGCTTGCGGACTGAGGAAGCAGACAGGGTGAGGGCTGCAGCGACCTCTGGGCAAGTCGCCGGGCCATATGTGCTCAGGTAGCGAATGAGGCGGCTTCGCGTTCGGTTCATCAAGATGTTCGCCATGAAGACCACAATCAGTGACGAGGGGATTTCCTGTGGCCCGCTGTAGACGGGTCTACAGCAAAACACTACGCTCATCCACATACGGATGGAAGGACGAAGCCCCGCTTATTGCTTGTGGACTTGGCCAAGGCGATACTGGGCAACAACTAGTGACTCGCTGACGGTAGTCAAGTCAGGTCTGGGAGGTGAACCGTGTCTGGAGACGAAGAAGGTCTCAAAGGCGCGGAACTGTCTCCACAAGCCGAACTTGCACGCCGCTTGAACCTGCTGCTCGATGTTGTTGTTGCCGAGCGAGGGCAACCCGTCACGTTCCGTGAAGTCCAGCAAAAGCTGGCGGAGAAGGGCATTAAGCTTTCCAGAGCCCGTTGGTTCTATATGAAGGACGGCACAGGCAGGCTGGTAAGCGACCCGGCGCTACTGGGAGCCTTGTGCGACATCTTCAATGTGGATCCGGCTTACCTGCTGGGCAGTGACCCAACAGATTTGCCCGAGCGCATCGATTCCCAGCTTGAGTTTGTGAAATCTCTCCGGGCTGCGAGGGTGAAGGCGTTCGCGGCTCGGACCCTTGGTGACGTGTCGCCAGAGACACTTCGGGCGATCACGGAGTACCTGAACAAGGACATCAGCCGCCGGCCAGAAGGGGAGAGGGCCGAGGCCAGTCCGGGGTTGGACGCGGATGAGGCGCCGGAGCGCGCAGACTAAACGTCGGGCTCATTTCCTCAACGCGCTGCGCCTACCGTTCCAGCAAGTACTTAAGGTGAGCGTCGAGCAGTTCCTTGATCCGGACAGGGTTCGCCGAATACCGCGGTGACCGACCGTGTCTACGTCCAGGCTCGACGTCGACCATCACCACACCTGCCTCTTCCAGCGCCGCCAGGTGCTTGGCCACGCTGGGATCGCCCGCGCTGACAGCAGCGACGATGTCTCCGCGCGTCGCAGGCCCCGTGGCCGTGAGGAATCGAAGAATTTCGTTTCGCGCCCGGTTGCCGAAGGTTGAGACGGCAGCCTCGACGTCGGCCGACCAGGCGGCGTCGTGAGGCTGCGTAATTCTCGGCATACGGTCATTCTTCCCGATGGCAGCGCAAAAAGTAAGAACAGCACACTTGACGATACTTTAGTTATCTTCGACAATAATTCCTGTAGCTTCTTCTGATCGTTGTTGGATCTACGTATCCACTAACTGGGGTGGCCCTTTGCGCGACTCTGCGAACTACTCGATCTGAACAGTCAAAGCGGTGAAGCCATGGAAATTGAAGCCAAGGCGTATCAATTTACAAAGGGATCAGAGACGTCCCCTGACGTTGACGTCTCATTGCGAAGCGCACCGCCGCCGGGAGAACCCGTCATCCAGATCGACCGGATCATGATCGCGGTTGATGGGGTGCACCGCTACGTCGTTTCTCGGCTCACGAGGATCGGCCGATCCTGCGATGTGGACGACGTCATGCAGGACATCCGGGTCGCCGTTTGGGACGGAGTTGCGCGCGGGCGCTACCGGGAGCTGCCCGGTATCCCATTTGAAGCGTGGGTCCAAGGTGTCTGCAACAAGATCTGCGCTGCCTATATGCGGCGCGAACTTAGCCATCAGACGTTGCCGTTGCTTGTCGACTTCACGACGGAAAGCTCACTGGAGCTTCTTGCTGTCATCCATGCTGGCGCGGCAGGAGACGACGTCGAGAACTACGTCGATCAGGCCTGGGCACACGCCATGTTGGGCCTAGTCCAGCGCAGCGTCAGTGAGGATACCTGGACGCTTGCCGTATCCAGCCTCACGGGGCCGAGACATTACGGACCGCCGTCTCCCGAAGACCGGCGTCGTTGGCATGCCGTAACCGTCGTTCGGCACACGGCCAAAACAATCAACACGGCATTGAACTGCCACCCCGCCCCCGGATTAGGCGTCGAGGATCTCTGCCGCTGCGCTGCCAACTGCCTTCCCACAAACGTCCTCCGGAGCGTCGCGGAAACCATAGTCCGTCCGGGCCTGCGAGGACTGGATAGGTCCGTTCAGATAGCAGCTCTGGCCTGTGAGCTCGGCGTCACCGAGCGATACATCGCCGTGAACATCGGATTCGCCCGGCAGCTATACCAGGCAGCTTGGCGCGTGCTTCAGCACAAAGTGAACAGACCGGCTCTCTAAAACATGGTTGCCATGCACGGGAGTTGGCTATGAATTGGTTCCGTAGGGTTGGCCGCCGGGAGTGGCTGGCGGCAGGGCTGGTTGCCCTGCTCATGATTAGTGCACTCTTCCTGCTTTGGCCTGCCGATAGTCCCAGTAGACCGGTCCCGCCAACCGTGTCCGCAACCGCACCTTCAACGACGAAGCCATCAGGCACTGCCACTGCACCAGGCAGTACGTCCGGTGTTCCTGACGAGCCGGTCATTACGGCGGAGGCGACGCCGGATCGTTTGCCACGTACCCGCGATTACCGGGCGCTCTCTGTAGCGGCAGCAAAGGGAATCTATAGCTGGGACAGCCGTTCGTCGTCGTACTCGGATGTATATGCCAAGCTGCGGTCCTGGTGGGAGTTGCTGCCTGATGGATCCAATCCCTTATCAGTGCTGGTTCGAGAGTTTGAGGGGACAGGCGTGACAGCGGGGACGTTCACCACCTTGGCAGCCCAGTCCGCTCGCCGAAGCGGGACCGCTGAGTCACTGCGCTGCGATCTCGAGTTGGCCAAAGTGCAGGAGTATCCGGCCCCGTGGGAGGGCCTTCACGTGTGCACGGTGACGGTGCAAGTTGTGGACGAGTCCAGCAGCGGCAGAAGTGCCTATGCCGCACCCGTCACGGTGATGGTCAACTGTCCTCCTGCCACCACCGCTCCAACTGGGCGCTGCGCCCTGGTGGGCTTCTACGCAACCGCAGAGAGAATCGTCTACTAGTGGCTGCACTGGTGGCCGTTGCAGGCCTCATGCGGCGCCGGGCACTGATGAAGGTTGTATCGGCGGCCGCTTTCCTCGCCCTGCTTGTTGGCGCCATGGCATTTGCCGGAGGCGTGGCGGCGCTAACTGGTACGGGGCGCAAATCCGCAGTTGTCTGTAGGCCAGCGGGAAGCGAGGTGGCCACTGCGCCTGGCATGGCTGATACTGCCTTGGAGGTTCGCAACGCTGGGAGCTTGGTCTACGAGCTGACGCCTCGGCAGAAGAGCGTTGCACGAACATACATAGCGGTAGGCCAGCAGCTTGGAATACCGCGCTCCGGCCAGATCATCGCCATCATGATGGCGCTGCAGGAGTCAAGCCTGCGCATGCTCGCGAACCCCAGCGTGCCTGCTTCAGTGCAGTTCCCGAACGACGGCGTTGGACGTGACCACGACTCGATCGGTTCAGCACAACAACGTCCGGCGGCAGGCTGGGGGACGGTCGAGCAGCTAATGGACGCCTCTTATAACGCGCGTGCCTTCTACGGTGGGCCGTCGGGGCCGAACCGCGGCAGCCCTCGAGGACTTCTGGACATTCCCGGTTGGCAGGGAATGGACAAAGGTCTGGCGGCCCAAGCCGTACAGGTGTCTGCTTTTCCTGAACTGTATGCGCGTTGGGAGCGGGCGGCCACGGCAATCGTGGCTGCGCTTGAGGGTGGCACTGCTCCTGCCTCTTGCACGGATTCCGCTCCCGCGCTGCGGCCCGGGGCATGTTCCCGGCACTTGAGCCAGCTGCGTCAGGACATTCTGAAGTTCACGCAGGAAGGCTTGGGTGGGCGCTATGTATGGGGCGGCACTGCGTTCAAGGCCTGGGACTGCTCTGGCTATGTGCAGTGGATCTACAGGCAAGCCGGCATCGAGCTGCCGAGAGTAGAACAGTGGCGCGTTGGTGTCCGGACTGAGGATCCGCAACCAGGAGACCTTGTTGTTCAAAATCCTCAGGGACCTGACAACTGGGGCCACGTCGGCATCTACGCGGGCGACGGCATGATGTGGAGTGCTCTCAACCCGGCGGTGGGCACACTGTTACATCCTGTTAGCTGGAATCCCGGCGCGGCCTATTTTGATCTGCTGCCGCGTTGACTGCGCACGTCGGCTAAACGCAGCGCCTTCGGCCCGAGGCCTGTTCAGCATACAAGGAAGATCCTGGTTAGAAACCCACCTCCCTGCAGTTACTGGTGTGACTGCTAACCTAGGAGCTGGGTGCTCACCTTAGCCCTCGAACTTTGGGATTGTGGTCGATGAGACCCGATTCCGGTACGCCGACCCCTGCGAAACCCCAACGCGATCTTCCATGCCTATATGGACGAGCATGCAGAGGTGACGTGATGGCGGGGACCGCCGTGATGGTGGTCTCTCCTCGCCGGGCGGGCTACTCACTTGGCTGCCCGGTCGCGCTCAACCACCGACGCTGGCGCTGCAAGGGTTTGAGAGGAACATCGAGGAGCTGAATCGTCGCTACGTCTTCTGGCCGATCTTATTGCCGAAGGTCAAGGACTTTCACCGATGGCGCGTCCAGCTGGAGTGTGGCTGTATTCACGAGGTCTTCACGCGCGGCAAAGACGACTTTCCGGACGCTCGCAGCTGGACTGACGCGATTACTCAAGCGTCCGCTGCCGTGGGTGAGTACTGGTGCACGAACGGCCACGGCGAGGAGGGACGCGCTTACCGCACCGTTCGAGCTTGACCTCTCGCACTCCCGGGGCTACATTCTTCTCTGGCGGCCTTCGACTAGGGACCGCATCCCGTCAGCGCCGGTCCTGGTCTCGCTCAAGAGGGGCCCTGCGCTCTTGGTCGCGTCGGATCGCAAGGGCCGCCGCAGCAGCGGCACCACAGCGGATCGCCTCCTGCGGGATCGGTCGGAGCGCGATGGCTTTGGCGACTGCAGCTTTATAAGCAGCCTGAGCTTCGTTACGTACGCCGTCCATGCGTCAATACTAAGTGAGGGGCACGGCTACGCGCTGACGCGGATGATGCCCGGGCCCGTTCATTCCTCCTTCAGGAACACTGTTTTGAACAGGTTAGCCGCGTCGATGAGCTCTCCGGTTGGCACCCGCAACTCGCCGCTCGTCACGGCATCGTTGCTGTCCTCGGTGAGGACCCACGAGACCATGACTGAGCTAGCCTGAGGGTCACTTGCGACGATCACATAGTCGTCCTGGTCGCTCATCCACGGCACGTTCGGACGAAACGACTCCGGAGTGAGCACGACTTCGGCGTCCTCGCCGCGATTGCTCCAAGTCACGGGGTGGTCGCGTTTGAGAGGCCGGAGCGTGGAATAGTCTAAAGCGGGCCGGAGAGGATCCGTCGATCGCAGCACGGGTTCGACAGCCTTTTCGTAGTCGGCGTCGTCCGGATCAAGGTGATCGACCAGCTCGCAGCCGTGGAAGGTCACGATGAGATGCGGCTTCGAGACGAACCTGTCGCGGCTGACCACGCGGATCCCTGCGCCCGACAAACCGACGCCCATAAAGTGTTCGCGACCTCTCGCGACGTGCTCGGTCTTCCCGTTCCGCCACTTGGCCAGCGCCTCTTCGCGGTCCTCTGCTGTCAGGTGCGCCGTGCCGCCGAAGACGCTCGACGCCAGACGGATCGAGGTCGACGCGAAGGCGTCCTCCGCGAGTTCGGGCTCCTTCCTGAACTGCTCCTCTTCGTAATCGCGGAGGCTTCCCAGGACCTCTTCCACGCGGTCGACCCTACAGATGGGGCCGAGCACGCCGACCTCGAGTTCGATCGGCGGCTTCCCGCCGCCGCGGGCGCGTTCGACGAGGGTCAGGACTTCTCCGGAGCGGGCAGGCCTCGTGTTGCTCGTGCCGCGCACGTAGATCGCTCCGTCCTCGAGGCTGTCGCGACGGTCGTCTCCCTGGAAGCTCTTGTGGCATGGGAAGATCGTCTGCCCTTCTTGGGGCGGTTGGGCGATGACGAACAGCACCTCGTTCTCGGCGTTTACGCCGATCCTCCCGAACTCGAAGGCTGGGAACTGCGGCCCGAGGTAGGGACGGAGCCGATCCTCGAGCTCATGGGCCTCGGTACCGCGGGGCACGCCCGGAGCGCTATCCCTCTGCGCGCCGATTACCATCACAGCGTATCCCCGGAAGTGCCTGGCAGCCTCGTGCGGACGCCTATTGGCCGCGCCCAGGAGGAACTTCGCGACCTTGGCGACGCTAGCCTTGCTGCTCAGGTCGATAGGGCTCTTGACCTCGAGGTACGTCGTCTCTGCCTCGTCGCCGACAGCGACCACGTGGTCGAGGATGCCCCGCAGGGCGCGCTCACCGAGGGGGATGGCGTCGGTGCTCAGCGTTGAGCGCGTGGAGCCCGAGCCGATGGAGCTCACGTGATCATTAGGCATAGGACCATACTCCCATTCCCATTCGTGTTCGCGGCCTGGATGGTCAGCCCGGTGCCCCCTACGGCCAGCCACCGGCCAGTTGACATGCTTGACAACATGCCCCTGCTCCAAAACACCCTGGCTGCCTTCGCCGATCCGTACCGGCTGGTCGAGAAGCGCCGCTAACCGGTTACCGACACTGCCCAGCTATATTTGGAGCAAATCCCCCGGAGCCATAGCACTCGACGACATACGTCCCTAGTAGCAGCCACGTAGCTCCGGGCCGTAGCGAGAAGATTCAGGGAACCACATATGCGACGGCAATGGGAAAGTGCCGAGGATCAGTTGACCGCCCGACAGATTACGCCATGAATGGGCTACCCGGCGATGCCCAGGCAGGCGAGCGTCTGAAACGAACAGCACTACGGGACTTTGGCCCAGCCCCTGAGCAACCCGATGACCCGCGCTGGCAGCACGCCTTACACAAATTCAGCCTCATGCCTGGTGATGCTCGGGTTCCGGTGCTGCTCAGATATGCCCTCACCCTGACCGGACTGAAGTCCGGAGGCCCCGGCGAGAAGGTCGCGTGGTGGGTGAATTTTACGTTCCAGGACGAACCCTGCACGCTCGCCCATAAGAAGTTCGGCGTCCGCCTGTACCTCCGAACCGACCGGGCTGCAGAAGAGGCGCGGAAGACCTACGAGCGGATCGTCAAAAAGCTCCGTGGAACCACCAGGACTGTGGAGCGCTTGATTCTGGACGCGGCACCGGACATTCTCGGCAAAGGCGATGCCACTGTCCTCAACCAGCACCACGCCCTCCGGCGCGCTTATGAGTACTTCCGGGAGCGGGCCGAGAAACCTGCGCACATCGAAGACGAGCTCCGGACCGGGGAGAGCAATGGCGGCGGCCAGTGGAGCTCATTCAAGAGCGGCAAGATCCAGATGCAGCTCAACTCGTTCCACGACATGATCGCCGCTATTTCGGCATTTCTCAGCCTCCTCGAGCATGATCTCGTTCTGGCGCTCCCTTTCGCCGGTTTCGATCCGGAAGTCGACAACCTCACCGATCTCATCGGCGCGCGCTGGGGCGATAAGTGGGATCGGGTGCTCGGCAAGACGGCCGAGGCGCTTGAGTTCCGAAGCCGGCTTAGCGAGGTCGTTGAGAGGTGGAGGAACCCGTACTCTCACGGCGGCTTCGAAAAAGGCCATGGGGCGACGCTCTGGTTGCACACTCCTGGCGTGGGAGCAGCCGTGCCAGTCGGACTGACACGGGTCCGGGACAGCCCGCACGTCTCGTTCATCGGTGCCAATGAGTCCGATATCGCCGGCGTCTTTGCCCTTTTCGATGACATCGAATCCTGGTTGACCGTCGTGCTGCCGGAGGCCATGCAGTGGATTGACTCAGGGCTGGCCGTCCGATACGACGACGAGTTCAGGTCACTGTTTGCCGTGGCGAAAGCGGAAAAGAGCTTCGACAGCTTCCTGCAATACCACGACTACCATCAAGCGCAGATAGACAACATGGACTACTAGTGTAGTCCGATTCCATAGGCCAAATTGATTAACTACAGGAACACCATGTAATTCCTGCCTGATTTCCTATATCGGCTAATCCGGCGAGGCAGTTTACGGTTGGAAGTAGTCAGTACCAGCCGAGGGCCCCCATATTCGGCTGGTACTGACTATTGCTTAGTGCGCTGCCTGGTACTTTTCGAGAATCTCCTGCTGGATACGGCCGCGGGTGTTCACCTTGAGCCCGTTATCCAGAGCCCACATCCGAACTGCTTTGGTATCCACCCCGGAACCCCCGGATTTGCGTTCCGTCGGGCGTCGACGGCCGCCGGATATTCTGCGTCCGGCATGGGCAAAGCGTTCCAAGGCTGAACGCAGCTCGCTGGCGTGGGCCTCATTCAGGTCAATTTCGTATTCCGACCCGTCAAGGCCGAAGGTGATGGTTTCATTGGCTTCCGAACCATCAATGTCGTCGGAAAGAATTACTACTGTTTTCTGGGCCATGAATTAAGGCTATCAGTTTATCGAGCGAGTGAACGCCCTATCTCCCGGACGCTCCACGTTGCGGTAGCCGCCGGCTCAAGGGTGGTCCTGCAATCGGGGGGGCACTCTCCTTTGTAGGCCCCGGGCATTGAGCGCTGATGTCGAATTTCAGCTGTTCAGCGATGCAGCCGCACCATATTGCGTGGAATCAAGGCGGCTATATCACTGATCTCCTCCGCCAAGTCAGTGCTTAGACGGTAACCATCGGCTTTACGAGTCAGGAATTTGATCGCAGCAGTCTTGCGTCTGACCTTCGCGGTCTCCTTCAACCATTCGGGGTATGAGATCAGTTCAAGCGCCAGTTCCTTCTACCGACCCCCAAAGTCTTGTTCGTACTCATACACTTTTTCGGCGATCCTTCGGTTTGCCAGGGGAAAAACATATGCGCTCAAAAGGGCGGGATGTGCTTCGCCGAGGCCTGCATCGGCGAGAATGCGCGGAGCGAGAACGCCACGCTTGTTTCGGGACTCGGCACGGTACTCCGGAGAATCAAACAGGGCTGCTGCCGCGTCGGCAATATACCGGCGTTCCCTCTCCAGGCTTTCCTGATGCTCGGCGTCTTCACCGGCCTCGGACTCCGACTGCGCCTCGTACAACTCGCTCAGGAAAGAGTCAGTCCATTCCGTTTGCACGTGCCAAACATAGGCAAGGCCCTGGGCGACCCATGTTATCGAGACACCCTCCGTGGAACCATCGTGCGGTTGGGCGCGGGCAACAACCTGCTTCACTGCGTCAGGCAGGTCCTCGTCATCACCGACCAGCTCGGCCACAATCCCATTCAGATCAAAAGGCACTGCACTGACACTGACAAATGCCGCTCCTACCCGGGCAGCGACAGGCACCACTTCGGTGGCAGAAAGTTGTTTTCCGTCCAGCGCGACGTAATTTTCACCTTCGAACTTCGCCCCCGGAAGAAACAACAGACCTGCCTCGGCGGCCTCGGTTGGAATACTGGCGGCAATAGCGGTCAATTCGGCCGAGGTGTAGGTGAAAGTCATGGTCAAATACTAAGAGACGCGTCAGACACTGTTTTCTGATGCAGACAGTTACGGCATGGCATCCTTATCCGTATCCTTTTCCATCTTCCTTTGGCTGGGAATGCCCGCAGCGAGATAGCACATATGATGGCCGGGTGTCTGATGAAGCAAACCAGCCCCGTTTTCTGACCTTGGCCCAGGTCGCCGACGAATTGAACGTGAAGCAAAGCCTCGTTCAAGGCCTCATCAGGACGGGGGAGTTGCGTGCTTTTCAGGTCGGTGGCCGGGGCATGTGGCGCATTGGCCGCCAGGATGTCGAAGACTACATCGCCCAGGCCTACCAGCGCACCGCTGAGCGCATCGCGGCCGGTGATCTCGAAGATGGGGCTGAATCTGAGGGTCAAGAGTAGCTAGTCCTCTTGACCTGGCAGTTAGAGACTCGCACGGGGACCAGCGACGGTGATTCGACCTTGCGCTTGTCCTCGTCCGTCAGGGGCGTCGCGGTAACCAGCTGGCATGTTCGTGTCCCTCGAAAGCCGCTGAACAAGGTCGGTGAGATGCTGTGCCCATCACTTCGCCATCTCACGCGCTCGAGATCTCCCTGCCATTGAAGGGGGACTCATCGGGAACCCGGAATGTTGTGGTCGTTGAGGACGGTGCTCCCTCCGGCCCAGCGGGTACCGCACGTAGGGCACACGATGTGCTACTCATCCGTGCCGGGGAACTCGATCATCGAGCCGATGTTCTCGCCACTGGACGAGCACCAGCTGTTCATGGCCTCCTCTTTCTGAAGGATCGCCTCCTGGATTCCGCCAAAGTCCGAACCGTCGCCGTTGCTTGTCATGGTGAGAACCATACGCCGGGCTTCGGACAGTTACGTCGGAGCCAAGAGACAAGGCCGGCGGAACCGCGAACCTTCGGCCTGCGACCTACTCAGGCGGCGGAAACCGGCGGGCGTAGTCTTGCTGCACTTCTGTCAATGGCCAGTTGTTTCTGCCCACGGACGGCCACTAAAAGTGCCCACTGGTGGCCAGTAAAACTGCCCGGTTATGGCCAATAGATCTGCCCACTGATTGGTTCGGCGGGATTGGCCATCGTTGGGTTGGTCAGTTCAGTCGGGTGACTCCTTTTCCGGCGAGGGCTTGGGTGAGGCGGATGGAATCGCCGCTGGTTTGGCAGACGTGGGCGTGGTGCAGCAGCCGGTCAACGGTGGCGGTGGCGAGGGTTTTGGGCATGAGCTCGTCGAACCCGGCGGGGTGGAGGTTGGAGCTGATCGCGACGGACCGTTTTTCGTAGGCGGCGTCCACGACCCGGTAGAGGCCTTCGGCGGCGTCGGTGGCCACGGGCAGCAGGCCAATGTCGTCGATGACCACGAGTTCGGCGCGGAGGATCCGGGCGACGGCCCGGGTGACACTGTCATCGGTGCGGTGGGCGCGGATAAGGACACCGAGGTCCTCGAGCCTGAACCACGCGACCCGCATCCCGGCTTCGACGGCCTGCTGGCCGAGGGCTTCGAGGAAGAACGTCTTCCCCGTCCCCGAGGGCCCGCAGACGACCAGGTTTTCCCGCCGGCTGATCCATTCCAAGGTCCGGAGGGCTTGCTGGGTCGGGGCGGGGATGGAGGACGCTGCCTGGTCCCACGCCTCGAAGGTTTTTCCGGTCGGGAACCCAGCTGCTTTGCGGCGGGAAGCGAGCATGGACCGGGCCCGGCCAGCGGCTTCCTCGGTGAAGAGGGCTCTGATGACCTCGGCCGGTTCCCAGCGCTGGGCGCGGGCGGTCGCGATCAGGTCCGGTGCCAGCGCCCGGGCATGGGGCATTTTCAGGGACCGCATCAACGTTTCCAGGTCTGCCGGTAGCGGAGGGGCGGCGGTGTTGGGCGTGGTGACGGGGCTCATCGGGCCTCCTCCGGGGTGATCTTGGTCGTGGTGTTGGTTGCGGTGTTCAGAGCGGGGTTACCGATCGCGGCCCACGCACCTGTTCCCTGGGTCAGCGAGCTCGCTTCGTTGGCCGCGTGAGTGGTGGTGCGGCGGATGTTGGCGTTCAGGATCGAGGCGAGGTCCTGGTGCGCGAACCGGCCATGCAGGGCGGCGTCGCCGAGGGCGCGGTCGACCTGGTTGGTGCCGGCGATTTTGGCCAGCGTGACGGCTTCGGCCATTTTCACGTTCATCCGTGCCGTTCCGGCCGCGGCGGCCTCGATCAGCCAGGTTCTGGCGCCTTCGCCGATGGCCAGGAACGCGGCCTCGTCCGCGCTGCGGGCCCTGACCTCGTAATCGCCGGGGACCCTGGTCCGGGTTCCGGGGAAGTGTTCGTCGTTGATGGCGGGGCTGCCGGGCCGGGCCCGGTCGTGGCGGGCGACTTCGACCGGACCACCGGCGCCGTGGTGGACGATGATGACCTGCTCGCCGGGCCCGGTCCCGTGGGTTCGGACGAACACCCGGGCCCCGAGCAGGTGGGCCGGGACAGAGTACTGGGCGTTTTCGAAGGTGACCATCGGGGTGTTCTCCGGAACCATGCGGGCCAGACCGAACGCGACCGTGTGAGCAGTATCCGGGATCCGGTGCAACCGCGGGGCTTCCTCGGCGAGCATGGCCGCGGGCTTCCGCCGCGTCGTCCGGTGCTCACGGTGATTGACCTCGTCCATGAACGCCTGGCAGGCGGCCTCGACTTCGGCGAACGTGGCGTATTCGTCGCGGAGATTGGTGTCTTTGGGCACGAGGTCGGCCTTGGCGAGTTTCACGGACGCTTCGACTCCGCCTTTGGTTGCCGGGTCCGCGGGCTGGCAGGTCAGCACGGTCACCCCGTAGTGCCGGGCGAAGTCCAGGGTCTGCTGGTTCCGCACCGGGACCCCGGCAACATGGGCGGTGGTGACGGTCTTCTCGTTGTCCGTGAGTACATACGTTGGTGCTCCGCCGAGGATTCGGAAGCACCGGTCCAGGGCCGCGAAGACGCTCGGCGCCGTCCGGTCTTTGAGCGGGATCACGATGCGGAAGCGGGAGAACGCCAGCCACGCCACGAAAAGGATGGTCTTCACCCCGCCGATCCGTGGCCCGTCGCCGAAGTCGTACTGCAGCCACATGCCCGGTTCGGTGATCCAGGGCCGGTGGACGCGGGTGTGACCCAGCCGCCATGCCGCCTTGACCTGAGCGATCGCCCGTCGGGTGGAGCGTTCCGAACCCGTATAGCCCAGCGCGAGGAGCTTTGCGTGGGCCTTATCGGCCCGGATCCGGCCCTTGGAGGCCTCCACCCATTCTTCGATCTTAGGCAGGTACGGGTCGGTGACCCGGCCCCGGGCCGTTGGTTCCCCGATCGGCCGGCCGGCGTCCCGGGCGGCGACGTGTTTGGCAACGGTGTGGTGCGAGCAGCCCGTGAGCTCCGCGGTGGCGCGCAACGATCCGGTCAGATCGTAGGCAGCAAGAATTTCCATGATTTCTCCGTCAGACTTCATACAGGGCCTCTTCCTGGTTCGCTTGGTGCGCTTAGACACCGTCATCAAACCCCAGGGAGAGGCTCCCGCCGCTTAAGGCGCGGTCGGTTCAGTAAAAGAAGTGGGCAGATCTCATGGCCACCATCGGGCAGTTTTACTGGCCGTCAGTGGGCACTTTCGTGGCCGCCTATGGGCAGTTTTTCATGGCCGCTAACACCCGCCCGCCACCACGCGGGTGCGTTGAATGGTTTGCCTCGGGACATGGGGGAGCAGCCTCCTTATCGGCTGCAGGTGAAGAACTTCTGTGCACCCTGCAACAACGGGTGGATGAGCCAGCTGGAAAAGACCGCCCAGCGTGTCCTCACGCCATTTATCCTCGGTAAGCCTGGAACAATTGCGGTCGAAGACCAGGCAGTGATAGCCATGTGGGCGCAGAAGACCGCCCTCACGGCGATGCTCCTATCCAGTGAGAAGCAGCGCGATGAGGGATACGGCCTGGCGCCATCCGAGTACACCGCTTTGTACGAACAGCGGGAACGGATGCAGCCCCTTGATGCCAGCCGGATTTGGGTCGGCAACTACGCAGGGACAGATGGTTTTTCCGGCGTTCGGGTGACACCGCTGGTCATGCGCGTGCCGTGGAGCCCGGAACCAGATGTACCGCAAGGGTATGCTTTCACAATCGTGCTCGGTCAGCTTGTCATTCAGGGGCTTCGTTTCACGTCGCCGGCTTTGGAAGTGGATGTGACGACCGAGCTGCAGATGCCGCAACTTTGGCCAAGCAGCGCGGCGCTGCAATGGCCGGGCGGACAACCCTGCACTGAAGAATCGTTCCTCAGTTTCGCCGACGGGAAGATGATCAGATCTACGGTCGAACCTTTGGAGTTACATCCATGGCGTCCAGCGGTTGATGTGGCGCAGAGCATTCTCGTGGAGGACCAGGTTACGGTCCCCGCGATGTGTAAGAAGCACGTCGTCTCCTATCCGGCGGCCTTGCTCAGGGAAGCGATGAGGGGAAGTTTCTACGCATTCCTAAGGGAATGCGAATGTGGGGTTACGTATCTGATACAGACTGACTCCGATCGCTCCCGGTTCAGGGCCCACGACAACGCCGCGCTCGAGATATACGCGAATCTGCCGGGGGAAGAGCGATTAATTCAGAGCCATGCAGGGAATTTCGTCTGTAAAAGGCTGCCTGCCGATGCCGATGCAGCCATAACACTTGCAGCATCGCGGCGGTAAGCGTCGTGGTCTTGGGCGCCGGTTCACCGAGAAAGGTGCTGGCGGGCTTCCCTCGGGAAAATTCAGCTGAATCGATGGCTGTGGAGCCGGGGTTCGATGGCAGAGACCACATTCTGGCACGGCTCGTTAGGAGCCATCTTCAAGGTCGGCCGGCGGATCCTGTATATGATCACTACGAGTGAGCCCTTGGCCCATGCAACGCCAAGGCACAGTAGCGCCGACCGCGGGGAGCGGGGGGTGTATTCCCGATAGTCGCATGACTGAGGGTTATTTTTTTGGGGGCAGCTGAAATGATGTTCGGGGAAGGGCTGTTCGCCAACGGCCGGCCTGAGTATGAAAAGGAACTCGGAGCGGGTATCACGGAGGCGAAAGTGCTGATTACGGTCAAGGCCGCTCCACAGCCCTCGGCTAACCATGGTGACACTGTTTGTGTTGCAGGTCTTAGACTCACGGAAGGTGGCCCGGAATGGATCCGTCTTTACCCGATCCCTTTCCGCTATCTCCAGGCTGACGCGAAATTCAAGAAGTACGACATCGTGAAGCTAAAGCTCACACCAGCGGCCAAAGACCGACGACCCGAGAGCTACACCCCTATCCTTGATTCCTTGACCATCGACTCCCACCTTGAGCCGTGGAAGCCACGGCACCCCCACGTTGACCCGCTTATCGGTGCGTTCAACACCTGCGAACTCAACTCCCGCGCTTTGAACGGATCGGCCGGGCCATCCCTGGCTGCCGTAGTGCCGGCGGACATCGACAAGCTGGAGTTGCGACTTTTCGACGGGTGGACCCCGGAACAACAAGCGAAGATGGAAGCCCATCTGAACCAAGACACACTCTTTGGACCCAAGACGGACAGGTCGATCCTGTCCCCGCCGAGGTTTGAAGGTCATTATCGCTACCGCTGCGCTGGGAAGGGCTGCAAAGGACACCGGCAGGGGCTGCTGGATTGGGAATTCACCGAACTTCAGCGGCGGCACACGGGGGACACCGACGCAGCCGCCAAAGCGGCAATTCAGAAGAAATTCCTGGATCAGCTGTGCGCTCCGGCCCGCGGCCCGGTATTTTTCCTGGGCAACCAGCTGAAAAGACCCCAGGCGTTCGGTGTCTTGGGCGTTTACGCAGCCGCGGCCCGTTAGCGACCCACCAGGGTAGCCAAGCGTTCCTTTGCTCGAGCGAGAACGTATTTGCGGTGGCAGCACAACTCGCTGGCCTCAAAGCACAGCACGGCCACACGCTGCCGCGCGGCAAGGTCGGTAAGCTCAATGATCTTTTCAGCAGCTGCTTCACTGTCAAGAAGAGACTCGAAACGTTCGCCCGCAACCTTTGCAGCCGCCGTGCCCGGAGCCCAAAATCCTTCACGGTTGTCCTTCGGATTCCCTAACGCCGGCATGTGGCTGTAGCCGACGCCGGCCTCGGCCAGCGCTTCGGTCAATGCCCTCTTTGAGAAGCCCTTTTTCCGTGAGATAGGGTTCAATCGAACGTCCACGACCGTCCCGATTTTCCATGCAGTCAGTTCCTCAAGGAACGACGAGATGTCCTTCCCTTCGTAACCAACACCGATGACGCCGCTCGTTTCAGTCCACATGGTTTCATTCTTGCACGTGGGCAAAATCGGCCGACGTCGTACCCGGCCTCGGCGTTATTGAGAGCATTCGCTCAGCTTGTGAGGTGGCGCTTTGTTCCCTCTCGCCGGACAAATCATGAGCGCGGCTGCCGAAGACGGCCGCCTTGTAGCGGCACAGCAGGACATCTTCCCGGGGACGGGGACCCCTGAGCGGTCAAACCATCAGCGGCTGAACGCGCTCGTGATAGTGAAGGTCCCGCCGATGGGGGACCGGCGGGACCTTCAGTCGTCAACCTTACAGTTGCTGGGCGCGAACAGCGATTGGACCAAAGGAAGCGCGGTTCTTGCCGTGCCATACTGCAGGGCATAGCCGCAACCCCGGCCCACCCCATCGGCAACATCTACGCAAAGACCTGGGCTACTTTGCAAGCAAAGCAACTCGGGCCAGCGGCCATGCTAGCCGCTGGTCTTTTTGGTTGCCCTAGGACCTAACTTTTGGCGGCTGAGTAAGTGTCTGCGGTACCAGCCGCGGCAGGTGGGGACTTCGATCCGCGGGATTTCGTTAGGTTTCAGCGGACGTTGGGGAACCGAGCGGATGGTGTAAGGGGTGATACGGTCCGTCTCGTGTCCCTCTCGATCATTTCTGCGGCACTCTTGTCAGTCCTGCGGATGTGGTCCACCGCCCAGGTCAGGAGCACTTCGAGACGATTGACTTCCGCTTCTGCAGCCAAGAGCCGTTCATGAGCCGTCACCGAGCCATAACCACACCATTGGCGGAGGATCTCATGAACGGGCTTTTGGCGGCGCAGGTAATAGTCGTATTCAAACTCGGCTGAAGTCGTTACCGGTTCCCGGGTTTCCCAGTTTTCAATTGTTCCGCCCTGCTTGGACTTTTCCCGTGCCACTGCTTCCTCGGCCATGACGAGGTCCAGGACCGGGGCCGGGTTCCTGCGGCAGGCCAGCTCCACTACAGCCAGCGCCGCACGCGGCGACAGGAACCTCGCCGTCGTGAACCAGCCAGGAAAATCGGGCTTGGAAGGCGGCCACGGTCTGTCCGGTGAGCGTTTCGAAGGCAACGTGATCGTGGACCGTCGATGAATCGTCGCTTGAAGCGACAGATAGCTCAGCGACCTCCGAAGGTATAACCAGCTCAAGGGCCGTCCACAGGGCCGACGCCTCATGGTCGTCGATGGACTCTGCCTTGAGCCGCCGCCAGCCATCCATCGAGGTGTCGTACGCGACTACGTCTTCCCACGGCACCTTGAGCCGCGAGCGAGGGACGTTATCTTCCCTGCCCGGTGGATGGCCGTGCATGTGGCGGAAGTCGACCCGGAATCTTCGACCCTCCTGGTGCACCGCCACGATGTGCACCCGCTCGGACGGCGCATCGTCACGCAGCCTGTAGGCCCACTCTTCCCCTGGGCAGGGACCGCGGAAACCTCAGAATTTGGTTCCATAGCCGCTCATTTTCCGTCCATGCCCCGGCTGCTGTCTCCTGGCAGATCCATGCGCCTAAACAAGTCAGAAGTCCGACCCTGGTGTTAATGTGGTGTTCGCACCGTTCTGCCTGATAATGCAAGGATCGACGCTCATGCTGTTATTCGCATTCCTCCGGGCCTTCGTCCGTAACCGTGTATGCGTGAGGCATCCGAGCGATGGCCGACTTACGGCCAACATGCGCACGGAAGCAGCGCCTGCCCGAACCCGGCCGAGATGCTTCCCGGGTTCGCCGTGGGCGACATGCGAGCGGTGAGCGCGGACCTCGACGTGGCGATGAAGGCCGGCAGGCTAAGCGATCTCACCGCAGTCTCCAGTCTTCAGATGGTCCTGAACTCCATCAGCCCTGGGCCTCGACCCGACCTTCCGGACGTCTGCATCGACCCCCAGGGTCTTCGCCCCCACGTGTCAGGTTGAGTTCCATGACCCACTCGTGACCTTGTCAGGAAAGAATGAAATGGACTCTCTTGTGACAGGACCCGGGTGGGGCGCCGACCTCAGGCTGGGGTGTGCCGTAATTCGGTGCACTCCTACCTGCCGGCCGGCTTGGGGACTCCGGTACTCGTGGCCGCCGTTGCCATCGTCACCTCGAGGTACTCTTCAGATGACAGCGTCGTCCATCACGGGCGTCGCACGGCCGACGTCTAACCGCACGGTCCATAGACCCTTGGCATGCGTTCAGGAGCCTCCGCTGCGTCGTCTTGCTTCATCACCACGGCCGACCCAACCGGCGGCTTTCCAACTACGTACTTTGTTGGCCCGTCAACCGCTGGTCACTTCTTCACTCGCCCTGTTGTCGGGTCCACTTCCAAACCACGTTATGACTACCCGGAAATCACTACTTTCAGGGCGTTTGTCTCTGCTGCACGGCCGAAAGTGTCATAGGCATCCATGAACTCGTCGAACCGGAAATGGTGGGTCGCGAACTTTTCTGCCGGCAGCTTTTTCTGTGCGACGGGGACTGCTGAAGGTTTGATTGACACTTTGCCTGTGAGGATTTGATCCTCGCGGGTGGAAGGATGTTCATCATGCCCAAAGCCTTTCCCGAAGAGTTCCGCCGCGATGTCGTCGCGGTTGCCCGCAAGGGCGAAGCACCCATCACCCAGATCGCCAAGGACTTCGGTGTCTCGCCCGCTGCCCTGCACCGCTGGATGAAGATCGCCGATAGAGAAGATGGCGTGAAGTCCGGGGCGGTGTCCGATGACGCCGCGAAGCTGCGGGAGGCCAACAAACGCATCCGGCTCCTGGAACAGGAAGCCGAAGTCATGCGCCGTGCCGTGGCCTATCTGTCCCGGGACATCAATCCAAAAAAATGATGTACCCGCTGGTCCGCGAGCTGGCTGCCAGGGACGCCCCGATCAGGGTTCCCGTGGCAGTGTCCTGCCGGGTACTGAATTTCTCCAGACAGGCCTACTACCAGTGGGCCGCCAATCCCGTCCCCGCCCGGGACTGGGAAGAAGCCCACTTGATCAACGCGGCCATCGACCACCACCGCGACGATCCTGCCTTCGGATACCGGTTCATCGCCGATGAGATCAACGCCGGTCCCGGCCCGGCCGCCAGCGAACGCCGGATCTGGCGGTTGTGCTCGGAGAACGGCATCCTCTCGGTGATCCACCGGCGGCGCCGCTCAGGGCTCAAGGCCGGCCCTCCGGTCCACGATGACCTCGTCGAACGGGACTTCAGCGCCACGGCACCGAACCGGAAATGGCTCACGGACATCACCGAGCACCACACCGGGGAGGGCAAGCTGTACCTGTGCGCGATCAAGGACCTTCACTCAAACCGGATCGTCGGATACTCGATGGACGGGCGGATGAAAGCGTCCCTGGCCGTCGCCGCCCTGGACCACGCCGTGGCCCTCAGGAAACCGGCGGGCACGGTGGTCCACTCGGACAGAGGGTCCCAGTTCAGATCCAGAAAGTTCGTCCTGGCCCTGAACACCTATGGGCTGAGCGGATCGATGGGCCGGGTCGGGGCCTGCGGTGACAACGCGGCGATGGAATCGTTCTTCTCCCTGCTTCAAAAGAACGTCCTGAACCGGAAACGATGGGAGACCCGGGCCGAGCTCCGGCTGGCCATCACGACCTGGATCGAGCGCAGCTACCACCGCAAACGCCGTCAACGCGCCCTCGGGCGGCTGACACCCATCGAGTTTGAGACAATAAAAAACGCGGCCTCAGCCGCGTAAGAAATTATCAACCACAGCTGTCAACTAAACCTTCAGCAGTCCCAAGAGCCCACCTCGGTAATGGTTCCCACGCCTTCGTGGCCCAGAATCCTCCCTTCCTGTACGGCTGGAACGTCGCCTTTGAGGATGTGCAGGTCTGTCCCGCAGATGGTGGTGGTGTCGACCTTGACGATCGCATCACTGGGATTGCGGATCGATGGATTCGGCACGTCAGTCCAGGTCTTTTTCCCGGGTCCGCCGTAGACAATGGCCTTCACTGTTTCTCCTCGTTTGACGGTGCTGGACGATAAATCTCCTCAAGAATGGCCGAGGGGGCGACCAAGCCGACAGGGGCATAAGTCCCAGATATGAAAGCACGTATCTGAAAACCTGCCCATCATCGCCGTTGCCGAGCAGCGGCTGGGCAGACAGGCCAAACGGCACTGTCCGCGGTGACCGTCCCGCTGGTAGCACTGTGATGTGGCCGTCTCGCCCGCCGCAGCAGCCGTGAGGCATCCCTTCGCTGCCGTCATTTTCGGTCTGGAGGGGGAGGTGACCAACACAGCACTGGTCCATCAGGCCGCCTGGAAAGAGGCTTTTGAATGATTCTGCAGGACTCCCGGATACCGGACACTGGCCGGCAGGTCCCCCTTTTCCAGAACTGGCTACCGGACTTACGTTGACAGCGTCCCCCGGGAGGAGGGAGTACTCAGGTTTTTGGCCTCCAGGGGAGTGGAGAACAGCCTGGGGCTGCGGGAAAAATCCGCTCCTAACGTCTTCCTGGCCGCTGCATTCCAGCTGGGAGTAACGCCGTCGGCGCGGTGGTTATTGAGACTCGGTCCCCGGACTGCAGGCAGCCCACCGGTGCGGATTCGGGCTTGTGGTGGCGATTGACCGCTGGGGGACCCGTCGAGGGCTTGAAGCTGCCAGAGCCGGCACCGTCCTCAACGATGTCGGTGAATTGGACCTGGAACTCGCGCTTGGCGATCCATGGCAACCCATCTACGAAGGCTCTGACGCTGGCGTGAAGGGCATCCCGAACCCTTATTGCCCTGGGCAACGGCTACCTGGCCGTACGGAGTGCATCACCCGAAGACGGGGGAACTTCAGATACCCGGGGATGTGGGCTAAAGCACCGCGGTGGACGTGCGCAACGGCGTAAATACCGGGGGGACCGGAACGCTAACATTCCTGACCCCGCATCCAGCCCGGGGGATTCACCTCGCGGACCGGACAATGCTCTCTCGCAACATCGGGAATCAGCTTCCCGCGTACGGTCTGCCGCTTATATGCCACTGAATTGCATGCACTCGTTCTGGTGCCGGCGGGGCTGGCCAACATACGATCAGGTACTCCTCGCTTCGGGGGTCGGACCCGATGCTGTTGAGTTCCGCAAGCCGGTTCCGGGCTAGGCACCGTATGCGATACCAGCCTGGGCCCTGGGTGCTCAGCTCCGGGAGGCCCGGGAACTCGTACCCAACGGCGTCGACGTTCAACTTCCCATGGGGGGCGTGGACGGATACGTCAGCACCTTCGTCCCAGCCGTCCATCGACAGCTCCGGTTCGGCGTCATGGAGATCGACGCTTACCGTGACCTTGCCGGTGTCTGTTCCGGTGATGACCACTGCCCCTGAACGGAGTGGGCAGATGAGCCCGTTGCTTTCCTCGAGGTCCTTCGGTGCAGGAACGGTTTCGTCTTGGAAGTCAATCAGGTAAAACAGGTGATAGGTGACGGGAACAGCGCACATCGATTCGTGCATCTTCTAGTTTATGATCGACACGAACAGTGGGTCGCCGTCCAGGACGCGCTGGCCGGTGTACACATTCCCCAACGTGGCACCTGCCGAGAGGTTCTCAGTTGCTGAGATCATGCATCTGCTGTAACCAACGGAGCCCGTGGCCGGCGGGTCAAGGAACAGGCAGTTCGGGAACGATCGAGCCGTGCCCCCGGACGCTGCTCCTTCGTAGGTGGAAGCGAAGGGGTATTCATCACAGGAGAGACTGGGCACGGACGGAGGATTGCCGCACGCGGCGGACCTGTTCGCCGCAACTCTGGTTGCATCGGTCGTGCGGTGGACCGGATCATAAACGTTGCCTCCGTGAAGGCCGGAAGCCAGTGATTGACTGACATGGGTTGTGAAGGTCGGAAGCTTTGTCCGCGAGTACTCCACGACCCCTGGGACGAACCATATGGCGCACCCTGGTTTCGGACTGCTCCCGCCGGCAGCGTTGTCGCAGCAGACCGAGAAATCAGACGCGCTGGTCGATGAGGTTACGCCGTTGAGGGTGGCGCTCAGCGTCGAGTTCGTCGATAAGTAGTAGACGGAACCCGTCTTGGTGTCGGTAGGGCCATACCCGCCGGCTGCTTCCTGCCATTGGCCCAAAACGATCGGCGCATCGGGTATCGATGCCAGGGTTTGGGTGACGCAGCTGCCATTGCAGGCTCCGGTGCCTGACAGGGTCATCCCGCTGACATCACCTTGAATTTGGTAGACGCTGAAACCGAATTGGTGGGCGATTGTCGGAATATCAAAGGCTGTGTACTGCCAGTTGTAGTAGTTCACGTAGGCCCGGCCGACTTCCTGGCCATTGCCGTTACTGTCGTACTGGATTTTCGACACGTACACTGCGTCGATCTCGCAAGACTGGACGCGGGAAGAAAGACGCGTCCCAACTGGAGCCTGAGTGCACCAGCTTGGAAGTGGCAAAACTGAGCCCGTGCTCGACGAAGTCGATAGTTGAGCGGCTGGGGGAGCGAGGCTCGGCGGAACCTGTCCGACGCACAGCTGATATCCCAAATTGCTGGCAGAGCACGTGGGCGCCCCGGGAACAGATCCCGGAAACGCATTCACCCCATCTGTTTCGGCGGCCGCACGCGCAGCAAGGGTCGCGAAATCGGTAGCGGAATCAAGAGGAGCCGCCGATGCAGGCATCAGATATGTACTGAAAACAAAAGCGAGTGACATCGATAATGACATCATTCTTGCTCGTTGAGAGACCTTATTCATCACAACAGCCCTTCCCCAGTGTGATCATGACCATGCGTCAGAAGACCAACCACCGCGAGAAGGTGTCTTGTGCTTCGAAAATCCAGCCCCCAAACGGAAAATCGGTCCCATCGAAGGCCTCCCAATAGCCTCGATCTGGCGGCTATTCGGGAGTGCACGAAGACGTGCCCTGATTCTGCAAGCGCCAGCAAGAGATGTCAATGGATCTTCCTTTGACCATTTGGCCATTCGCCCAATGTAGGAAGCCCTCGCCACAGTAGGGAAGGAACAGTACCAAGGCTTCCTAACCGAACTGCTGCTGGCCGAGTGCGACGACAGGGACCGGCACTCCTCCATCCGCCGCCTGAAAGCAGCGAACTTTCCCCGGGACGGGTGACTCGGGGACTTCGATTCGATATCCACCCGAACATCAACTCCGCCACCATTCACACCCTGGCCACCGGGGGAATGGAACCGCGAAGGGTAACCTCTCTGCCTGACTTGGGACTCGCCCGCCATCGCCCAACAGTCAACTAGCTAAAAAGACCGGTGGGGCCAGATATAACCGTCCTGGCGGGGCCAAGAAGGGTTGACATAGTCACCCGTTCCTAGTGGAAATTCGTGATGCTCCGATCCGGGCGCCGCTGGTCCTCGACCTCCACATCTTCCCCGTGTTGCAGACCCTGAACCGCCATACGGCGGAGTTGAATGCGGGAGTCACTGCCCCCTGGGACCCTCGGCCCAGGGGCGCAGCGGAAAACCGAACGCGAGCGAAAGCAGGAGCACAGCACGACACCACAGCCGATTAACACGCCCCGATCAACGTTGCTTAGGCCCTTGCGCCTTTGACCGACCGGGTCTGAACCTGCTGTTCGGCGAGGACTCTCTGTCCGTGCCGGGTGAGTCCGCGGGGTTTGTAGACAGACAGGACGGTTGTGACCAGCAGCGCCAGTATCGCTGCGCCGGCGTCGGCGACGAGTTGAATCCTCATCCCACTCATGGCAGACGGACCCAAGTCTGTCGCAAGGGAAATTTCGGCCATTGTGGTGACCGGTTGCAGATGTACCAGTAACAGGGCCGTGGCCAAGGCGGTGATGACAAGCTTGATTAGCACCCAGTAGTGCCGGAACAGTCCCCACACGGTGCCGAGACCTTGGATGACTCCGGAGATCAAAGAGGCCAGGCATAGCGGGAAGATGATCATCCAACCCACCAGGTTCATGCCCACGTACGCTGTGCGGGCCAGCTGAGCATCAGAGGAGGTGAGCCCGGCGATGGCCATGACCAGGAACGCGGCGATGGCGCCTAGCCACCCCACGGAGGAGATGATGTGGACGGTCAGGGCCACTTTCCGCACGCCTGGGGGCATCCGTTTCATGGCGTGTGGTTCATGACCATTCCGCCACTAAGGTGAATGACCGCAAAGGCGACCGCCAGGACGGCGGCAGCGACAAAGAACGCCTTTACCCATAGAGGCGTCTTGTGCCGTGAGGTTTCTCTGCTGTCAGCGGGGCGCTGGCCGGGGTTCGTCATGGTGATCCTTCAAAATGGTTTTGTAAAACAGTATGTATTGAACTGCGTCACTATGTCTATTGTGCGTCGGGTTGTAGCATTTGGGTATGCCCAGGCTTTGGAATGACACGATTGAGGCGCATAGGGATGCTGTACGCCGTGCTGTTCTTGACGCCGCTGCGCGTCTCTTTGCCGGCCATGGCGCGTTGGGTGTGACTATGTCAGCTATCGCTCAGGAAGCCGGTATCGGCAGGGCCACCCTTTACAAGTACTTCCCGGATGTCGAGTCCATCCTCCTGTCTTGGCATGAACGCCAGATCCAGACCCATCTGGAGGAACTCCTTCGTATAAAGGAACAGGCCGCCGGCGCCCGCCAGCAGCTCGAAGCCGTTCTCCACACCTATGCTTTCCTGTCCCGTTCAGGCCACGACGATGCCGGGGCGGAACGCCTGCATCAGGGAGGACACGTAGGGCGGGCCCAGCAACACCTAAAGGATTTCCTGGCGGAGCTCATTGAACAGGGGGCCGACGCAGCAGTGTTCCGCACCGACGTTGCCCCGGATGAGTTGGCGGCTTTCTGTCTTCATGCCCTTGGTGCTGCAACTGTGTTGACTTCGCATGAGGCTGTGCGCAGGCTGGTCAAAGTCACCACGGACGCCCTGCACCCGGACCACATGCTGGGGGTCTAGTGTGAAGGCCCGCGCTTGGCAGACCTTCACATAAAGTTGTGAGCCAAGGGAGGCCCAGGCCGGGCGACATGAAACCGCTGTGAGGGACCGCGAGGCTGAAATTCAGCGCCTCCGCGAAAAGATCACGGCGCTGAAGGCGGCAACCCCGACCCGCGAATCCCCTTGACCGCCACCGTGACCTGACGGCGGAGAAATAACATCGACCACGGCCCGGTCAACTGCCGCTGTCGCCGCAACCTGCCCCTCATCACACACCATTTAACCCCGACAGGCCGCCCTCAGGCACCTCCCGCCAACTGCAAGGATCAGTACATGCCCGCTGCACACAAGCCCGCTGCCACCAAGAAGCCCCTGCCGACCGCCCCCAAAACGGCGCGCATGATCAGTCAGCGCTGGGTGGTTATCGCCATCGCCGCGGTGATCGCCCTGGGCGCCGGAACCGGCATCTTCCTGGCCACCAGCAGTAGGCCGAAGGACGGGACGCCGGCTGCTATCAAGCCGTATGTTGGCGGGGACCTGCACGTCCTGACCGCCATCAGGGACCGGCTCTACGTCGGCGGCCACGATGGCGGAGCCGTCTCCAGCGACGGCGGCAGGACCTGGACTCAGCTGGCCTCGTTGAACGGTGCCGATCCAATGGGTGCCGCAGCCAGCGGAGACACGACGCTCATCGGCGGGCACCCCGGCCTGTTCAAATCCACGGACGGGACCTCCTTCAGCATGGTCACGGGCCAGGGCGGACTGGGGGATGTTCACGCGCTCGGCGGCGCCGGAGACACGGTCTACGCCGGAACCGCGGCGCGGGGGCTGGTGGCCAGCAAGGACGGCGGGGCGAGCTGGGAGGACCGCAACGCCGAAGCCGGCAGGATGATCATGGGCGTGATCCTCGTCGAGCCCTCCGACCCGCAGCGGCTGATCGCCCCCATGTCAGCGGGCCTCGCGGCCAGCGCCGATGGCGGCGTTACCTGGAAGCCGCTGGACGGTCCGGGCGGGGCGATGGCGGCGGCATGGGACCCCACCAACACCCAGCGATTGGTTGCCGTTGGAATGGCCGAAAGCGCCCTGAGTGCCGACGGCGGCAAGACCTGGACCCCCTTGATGCTGCCCAGGGGCGCCGCCGCGGCGACGTTCTCCCCGGACGGATCAACGATATATGCCGCAGCGCCCAAAGGTACCGCCGCTGCCGTCTTCGCCAGCACGGACCAAGGACGGACATGGAAGGCTCTGAACTGAATCCGCAGTGGCAAAGGGCGGACGCAGCCATGAACTGCTGATTTATCGGCAGCTGACCACCCCGACCGGCGCCCGATGTGGCCGGGACGAAGACCGCCGGGCACCGCTGCCGGCCTATTCCCTGGCAGGCGTGGCGTCACGGCGGGCGAGGCGTTTGTGCCACCAGCGCAGGACGTGGTCGATGACGATACCAAGAACGATTGCGAACACCACGGCAATGCCGGCACTCAGCAGAGGACTGCGGTGCAGCCAGGGCGTGGAGCTGGCCAGCATGCCGATTCCGAGTGAATACACGACCCAGGTAATGCACGCGAAAGCATCAAGAAAGAAGAACCGGCGGCGCGGGAAGGCGGTGGTTCCAGCGACATAATTCACGGCCACCCGCCCCCACGGGATGTACCGCGCGGTAAAAATCAGCACGGCGCCGCGCTTCTCCAGCTCGTACCGGGCCCAGTCAAACACCTTCCGGACCTTCGGTTTGCGCATCCACCACCAGCGCTCCAAACCGATTTTCCGGCCAAGCATGTAAGCCATATTGTCCCCGGCCATCGCCCCGAGCAGGGCGGTGACACCAAGAACCCACAGATTGGGTTCCCCACTTTCCCGGGAGAAGGCAGACAGCGCGACTATGAGGGTCTCGCTCGGAACAACCATCGCGAATCCGTCAACAAAGAAAAAGACAAGCAGTACGGGGTAAATCCACCATTGACCAGCCGCATGGAGCACGGCCTCGTTAATAAACTCCACGCCGGCAGCTCCCAGATAATAAGGGCGATGGAAATCGCTCTTCAGTGTCCCATGGCCGCGGCGGCGTTCTCTGTACCCCTGCCGGTGGGGTCCCTCAGCCAGCTCGGTTCAGCCCGTGCTGTCAGAGGTTGGCCGTCACCCGGTCGCCCGACTGGAATGGGTTCTATTTGCGTCCGTTCCGGGCACAAACGCGGGAGGCCCCCACACCTCCAAAACCCGCGGTCCGCCTTTTCGGCGCACAGGCTGCAGTCTCCTTCGCCCGACCGATCATACGTTCCAGCATTCTTTCAGCACAGGCTGCTATCTTCGCGTCCATGGACTTTCTGCGTGTATTTCGAGTGCTGGCCCTGGCTGAGGCTGTGTCATGGCTGCTGCTCATCTTTGCAACTATGGTGAAGTACGGGGTCGGACAGGCGGTCGGAGTGCAGGTATTAGGTCCGCTCCACGGTGCGCTGTTCATCGCGTACGTTCTTCTGGCTCTCTTACTGTGGCGAAAAAATGAATGGACCGGCAGGACACTGGCGATTGTTCTTGTTGATTCGGTGTTGCCGGGCGGCGGCCTGTGGGTTGCCCGGCGAGCCGACCTGAACGCGGCGGAAGGTCCCCAAATCCAACCCAGTGAGTCAGAGCTGGCTTTGAGTGCCCAGCGGGATATGCCGTCCTGAACCTGGTCTTGGCTGATGCCGGGCCGAGCTCCCAACAAGGAGCGCCCCGTCGGACCCGTTATGCAAACTTAAGTCGACCGAAGAGCGGGAGTGCTGCGCTGACTGCGGTGCTCATACGGCGGCCGGGTGAGGCGTTGAGCCCGCCATGCAATCGGATCCCGGCACCGGGCTCTTCGATTGATCCGCAGGGGCTGGCCGCCACTTACTGGATTGACACCGGCAGCTGGGATGGCCCCCAGAGCCTGTCTGTGCAATTTTCCGGTACCCGGTCCAGTCGAGGAACCGGTGCGGTGACGGAACGTTTCGTAGTCTGAAGACATCGATTCGGTCACGGCAGGAACAGGGCGGATCGCCGTCACGGCCTGCGTGTCAGGTATTGTCGGCGGGTTATGGGATGTCACTGCGACACCCGTACCGCGGTCCGGGAGAAACTCTCGGCGCCGCACCGTCACTTCCCGGAATCGCACCCGAACGTACGACGGTTCACACAAGTTTTCATGCCCTCGCCCAAGGTCCCGGCCTCCATGTTGTGTCCTGGCCTGTGCTGGTGGGCCTGGGAGCGGTCCTGGCTGTACTGCTCCAGTCCCTTTCCTGGCCGGGCAGGGCATTGGCCCGACCGGGCCGATGTGGCTGACCGTGCTGGCAAACGGGGTTGGCGCGGCAGGTGCCCGGCTCTGGTCACTGATCCTGAACGGCCAGGCGCTCAAAAGCTACTTCAAAACCGGTGCGTGCATCCAGGGGTTTTTGGCCGCAGCCCTGTCCACCATCATCCTCGGATCCCTGGTTTTCGGCTTACCTACAGGCCGGGTAGTGGACGCGACGGCAGCCGGACTCTTCTTCGGCATGGCTTTGGGGCGGGCCGGATGTTTCTTCAGCCGATGCTGTTACGGGCGCCCTACCGACTCACGATGGGGACTATTGCAGTGCCACCGCGCATTCCCGGCTTGGTTTTCGTGGGTTCAGTCGCGGCCTACACACTGGGCCGCCAGCTGCTCTTTCCACTGAGGGTGCAATCCCACACCCGGCGGGGACGGATACTGACCGCCACGGTATGCGGCCTCATTCTGGTGGTTGACATCACGCTGGCTGCCATGGCCTGATCCTCGCTACGGGGGTCAGGAACATTGGGGCACCGTATCAGTCGCGTCGCGGTCTTTCGCCGCCCGGGTCGGCTGTATGAGCCGGCTCGGCTGCGCCCGCCCGTGCGGCCGGGCTGATCAGAGGCTCGTTGCGGGCCTCGTCGGTGCGTGCCGAAGCTGCCTCGCTGTCCTGTGCGAACTGTTCCCGGTAACGTACACGCCGGATTCGCCGGGTCATGGAAACCATGAGCATGACAACAGCGATGACCATGAACGCCGTCATCGCGAAACCAAGAAACCCGGGGGTTACCTGGTCCGCGTTAAGGCCTGGCCGAAGTCCGTCACCCGCAGGGCTCGGAGCGGGCGTTGCCGTCAGGGCGTAAAGGCCGGCGGCCGCGATGTGAAGGTGCACTGCGAAATCCTCAAATCCGGCTTTCGTATGGGCGCCCGCCGGAGGCAATTTTTGCGTCTCCACCCGCTCCACAACCACCGGCAGTGAGCCCCGTGGCCGCAGGAAGACAGATGCCGGACGCACCCTCAACTATATCGCTTCAACTCCGGCTTCACCGAAGGTGCGCCTGTTGCACCGAAGTTCGGTTCCTCCGCCCCCGCCTGAAAAGGTTTGGTTCAATGGTGCTGGGGGGCGGCGGCTTTGCTGCCGTGTTTTTGATGCGCTGGACGGGAGCTTCGGCCAAGGCCTCATTATCCAGGGCTTGATCCATCAGGACAACAACCCGGTCGAACAGGTCTGGACCAGCGGGATGTATCGACACTGTCACCGGGGCTCCCGTTCCCGGCAGCGGAGCCGGAATTCCCGTCGCCGCCCGGCCGACAGCTCATCGGGCATGCGCAGTCACGCCGCTGTTACTGTCATCGGGAAGCCGTGGCTGCCGGACAGGCCAGCAGAAAGCAACAGTAAGTGTGGCCACGATGAACACGAGGGCGGCGGTCGTAATCGCCGCGTCGGTCCAGAACTGTTCGGGAAAAAGCCGGATCAGGGTGTCATCTACTCGGAATGTCCACGTACCCGCGGCGAAAAACACCGCATGGACTTGCGCAAAGAAGGCTTCCCACGCCAGGACCGCCGCAACGGCCAGCGCCGCGATGAGAGCCAGTGTCAGCACCGCCCCGGAGAACAGGGCCCTCCGGACCGCGCCCTGATACCTCCGGGCGAGGTACACACACGAGGCGACAGCGGCCAGCAGCATCACGAACGCCACGAGGAAGGATACCGAAAGAACACCCTTGACATCTGACATGTGTCCCACTTCGCTCTCAAGGAACAGCCTGCCGCCCTCTGCGTTCACGAGTCTGCCGAGGTAGCCGGCCGGGGCCAAGTTCAGAACGAAATCCAGGGTATAAGAGCCGTAGATGAGGCGCTCTTCAGTGGTAAAGCCAAAAATGTCTACGGGAAAGCCGGGGCGCTGGTATTCGAGCCAAAGGAACAGCGGCGAAGTCACGGCACGGACGGCACCCGCGACCACGATCACCGGGAAGAACACTGCCACAACGACCTGAAGAAACCGGCCGAACAAGAGCCCGGGAACCACCTCGTGCCTCCTCGAAGGTACGCTGCCGGCACCCGAGGGCAGGTCGCTGCTTGAGCCCTCGCCGTCCGCACCTTGTGCCGCTGGCGGAACTGAATCCCGGAGCAGGCCGGCGATGTCGTCGTCGACACTATGGGCTCCCGTCAGCGGTTGCGCCGGAACCCCCTGGCCGTCTCGCGGGGACCCCACGGTTCTGCGGGGGTTTTCGGATCCGGCCATCTGGGTTCTCCTTGACTGTGCGCCGTCCCACCACACACGTCAGTGCGACCTTTTTCCAACAAGGCTACAGGCCTCCTTCGCCGCGTATTTTCTGGTCCCCACGAGCCGGCCACACGGAAGGGTCCGCCACGCAGCTCGGTCGGCGGAGGGGTTACGGTTTTCTATGAGCAGCGGCCCGGCCTCATCCAGCCAGGCCAGACGGGTGTGACCTTCCGAACAATGGGGTCCGGGCCGTTGGCTTATCCGGCTACACCAATCCAAATCACTGCACGAAAACCTGGCCGACCTGACCGCGAAGATTCGGCGTCGTCGTAGGTTCCCAGGCTCGGCCTGCACGGTCGAGGTAACGAGGTCGCCTCTGGTTTCGAGTTGGTTGACCGTCATGGCCCTTCCGTGCCCCAGGGAATTCAGCATAAACGCGCAGATCATGGCTTAGGCACCAGTGAACGTGAAATCAGCATCCCGAAACTGTGCCCCGGCGGCCGTTAGGGCGCAGACCTGCCCGTATAGCGAGCCAGCCGTCGCGGGCACCTGCACAGCCAACTGGGGGACCCCAAGCCGGGGCCGCTACCGTCACTGCATGTCTTCGACCCGACCCATCACGCCATGGGCTGCGTTTAGCCGGATAGGCGACTTTGGCGAGGTCGGCGCAATTCACCATGGCAGCCCCTTCCAAGCTCATCCAGTGTCTTCCTGCCCGAGGCACTTCCTTGTTGCCGGGATCTTCCCAACCGCATCAGCCAGATCGGCCAGGACTGCCGCCGAACTGATCTTGTCCGGATCCATCAGGATTTCCGTTGCAGGCTCGCGACCGAAGGTGGTCAGTGTCCATACCGGGTCCCCTTCCCTGATCAGCCAGTCGATCCCGTTGACGCTGACGCATCGGTCGGTCGTGGGGCCAGGCACGTTGACCCCGCAGCGGAGGATCAGGCGGGAGGGCTCTCCCCACGCGGCCGTGGCCTGGCTGTTGGTCTTGCGCGGCGCCGCGTCCTCGATAGCGTCCGGGAGGGCCACCATCATCGGTGCGCAAGCGGGGTTTGCAGCATCCTTCGCCGATGTTACGTCCACGACCGGGGAGCACGCAGTGATCAGAACCAGGCTTGCCGCTGCCAACGGAAGACCGAACCATCGGATGGGACCAATGACGGGGGTAATGCTGTGGCGCGGGCACATTTCTCCACCCTATAGGTGCGTGGGACGAGCGGCCGCAAGGGGCCGGACGGACTGCAAGTGGTGCCGTCGCACCGCCAGAACCCTCTCCTGCCGCATCAAGGCCATCGGCTTCACCAGCTGGTCCTTCACCCTTATGCTCGACGCCATCTGGGCTGAGAAAGCCCGAGGCCACACCCCCGGGGCAGGGACGCCACGGGAAGTCTGGGCCTTCGTTATCTGAGGGTCTGTGCCGGCTACCTGCATGTCCGGGCTACCAGCGGCTGGACCCCCACCGCGCTTCATGACGCCGAAACAGGCGGCCGACGAGCTGAACGTGAAGCCTAACCAGATCCACGCGCTAATCAAGACAGGGGAGCTGCGGGCCTTACAGCTTGTGGCCGCGGCCTGTGGCGTATAGGCCGCCAGGATCTCGAGGACTACGTCGCGGAGGCGTACCGGCGCACCGCTGAACGCATCGCCTCCGGCGAGCTCGTGGATGATGGGGAGTCGGAGGCAGGGGGGCGTAGCGGAGGAACCGGGTCGCCCCTATGATAACGCCATGAGGGAGTGGGGCGCCAAGCATCCTGAGCTAGCTTTCACCCTTGCTGTGTTGGCTGGCGGCGTCGTTGCCGTGACTGTTGACCTGCTTCTCGGGCAGGAACTGGATACAACGATTGCCAATATGGCGTTCTTCATGCTGTTTGTTGGCGGCGGCTTGTACTTCACCCAGAAACGCCTCCGGAAAACAAAGGCCAGGCTCGATGAGCAGGGACAGTCGCTCCTGTTCCTGCGGTACCCGAACAGCCTGCCTGGTTCCCTTAGCGGTGTCTGGCAGATGGGCATCGCAACCCCGGCGCCAGGCCGAATCGACTTCCAGCCCGCCGTCTACGACGAGCTGATCCCCAGCGGCCGCAGCCGGACTCTCACTGGCCTCCGCAGCACCGGCCTGCCGCCACGGCTGGCCACGCACAACGACAACAAGCAGGCCGTGCCGGGCGGCTACCAGATCATCACCCTGGAATCCGACGGCGGAGTCATCGACATTGCAGCCAGTCCAGCGACACTTCAGAAGATGCAGGACGCCGTCGAACCGGCATCCCCGTAGCCGCCGACGTAGGAGACAACCGCGGCGAAGACCACGAGCAGGACCAGGGCTATCATCCCTGCCCGTCCTCTTCTGGCCAGTACTTCAGGGCACTGGCAGCGGCGTCCCGGAGCCGGCTTCCGTCGAGTGTAATGGAGGATTCGGGCATCCCCATGTCTGTCCACTGGGCGACCAGCCGCAGGTCGCCGACCGGCGGCAGCGGCCACAGCCACAGTGCGCCGTTTGCGGACATATCGTCCTCGCCGCCGTTGCCGCCCTTGGGCCGGTATTCGAAGACCGGCCCATCAGGTTCCTGATCCAGGGATTTGAGCTCATACATCGCCAGGGATGAACTGCTGGCCTTGGTGCCGTCCGGGAACTGGACCCCGAACAGAAGCACGGAGCCGGCTGCGATCCCGCCGTTGCGCACCTGGGGAGCTGGACGGTGAAACACCCCGTTGGTCTCCGCCCACTTCCTGTCCTCCTGGTCGGTGCGGCGCAGCATCCAGGTCACCTCAAATATGCATCCGGTGGAATAGACCTTGACGGCTTCAATAGCCAGCACAAATGTCGGGGATTTGTGGACGAATCGTCCTACAGGAACGACCGCGGGAAGTTCGTACCGAGGCGGCGCCACCCAGGGAGGCGGCGTGAACTGAGGAGTCCGTGGGCGGGGAGGCGGCGCGGGTATTGAGTAGTCCTGGAAGAAGGTCACGGTCGATCCTTTGATTCCGCTGGCTACGACCGACCAGCGGAACAGCGGCAAGCCGCCCTGGATCCCCCAATCCGTCCTTACCCGCCCCAGTCTATCCCCGGCCCTTGACGGCTTGACCGGACGCAACGCTGGTAAACTCCGGCACATGCTGCGATGGGATGGTGGACGGTTATCGGCCCTGCAGGCTGACGTGGTGAGCGCATGGCTGCAAAGGCCAGAGCTCATTGCCGACTTGTCTTGGAGGCAGCTGGATACGCAGGTCCTGCAGGTTCGGGCAGCTGGTTCTATGGTGATCGTGAAAGCCGCGGGCCCCGCGAATCACCACATCGGGCGTGAGATCACCGCGCACACGTCCTATACCAGGCCTCTCGTCGAACGGGCGCGGGCAGGGCGGATGCTGCACTCCAGCCGGGACCTGAACCTTTTGGTTCTCGAGTATCTGGACGGTGAGCCCTTGGAGAACACCGTCGGCGAACTCGCCGAAGACGTTCACTTCCAGGCTGGTGGGCTACTCAAGGCACTGCACGCCCAGGAACGAAGAGTCGACGAAGACTACGAGTTCCGGGAAACAGCAAAATCCGTCAACTGGCTGGACAAGCAGCATCGCATTGAACCGGCTATGGAACGGGAAGTCCGCTGCCGGCTGGCCGAGTACCGGCCGCAACCAGTAGATGTTGTTCCCACACATGGGGACTGGCAGCCCAGGAACTGGCTTACCGACCGCGGCACGGTTAAGGCAATTGACTTCGGCCGCTTCCACTTTCGTCCCGCCGCCACAGATTTCTGCAGGCTGACGGTCCAGCAGTGGCAGCAGGCTCCGAGCCTGGAGGCAGCCTTCCTGCGCGGGTACGGCGAAGACCCCCGATCCCAGAGTGTCTGGCGGATGAATCTGCTACGCGAAGCCGTGGGGACGGCCGTCTGGGCCCGTTTCGTAGGCGATGAGGCGTTTGAATCCCAAGGGCACCGGATGTTGCATCAGGCACTCCAAAACTTTTGAGCGAACGAGCTTCTCACCGTCGACGACGTAAGGCAGGCTTCGTCAGGACACGCCCCGCCATCGTCCGAAGGACAGTCAGCGCCCGGGAGCACCATGAAGGTATGACGGCTCCAACAGTGGACGCGGCGATCCACGAACTGATGGATCTCGCCTGGAATCTTGTCTACGACCTGCTCGAGGAGCGGGGCTTGCTCGGTGACGGGTTGTTCGTCGAGGAGTACACCGGGATCCATTCCTGGGTGGAGGACCTCACCCGCTACACCGTGGTGCACTCCCGGACGGTCGCGGTCCTTTTCGTGGATACCCGGCCCGTCGACGCCATCGCCTTCCACCACGACCTCCTGGGCGCTGACGACCCGAAGGGCTTCTTCAGAGTTCCCTGATAGGGGAGGACCGGTGGCTACCCGCGGTTGGTCGGTTCGCCTGATTTTCGTGTTGTGCCTCAGGCTGTAGCCAGAAATGTTGCTACCCCGAGGATGCAGGAAGTGGAGATGGCGGCGGCAGAGGTATGTTTCCGTTCACCCACAGGGCCGCAAAGAGCGAGAACGTCGCCACGGCCAGTCCCGCGAGAAAAGAAAACGTCGTCGACTTACCTTTTGTCCCCATGTGACTGTCGTATGGGCGTGCGGTGTTGTTATGGCGTGCTCGGCCGGACAGGTCTAAAACGGCCTCCGACCCATTTGGGGATGTCCCAGAATCAGCCGCCGAGGTCGAAGTCCAGGTCCAGGTCTTCGGGGGAGTGCAGCTCACGCCAGTTTCGGTGACCCGCGCGCCGGGCAGGGCCGAGGCGATCGGCACCCGGTCCACGGCCGCGAGCTGGGCCAGGTCCAGTCCGGTGAGGGCGGCGATGTCCCGGATGGGGACCCGGAAGATCCGGAAGGGCCCGAGTGGTGGGGCGTCGTCGGTGACCCCGGGCCGGGGGACGTCCGGCAGGTCGGCCAGGGAGGGTGTCTGGTCCACGACGTAGCCGGTGGCGGCCAGCTTCCCGGCCTGGAGGAAAGTCGGCGACTTTGAAGAACTTCAGCGGGATGTCCACGCCCCGGCACACCGGATCGGTGGGGCCGAAGATCGGCCCGGTGAACACGACGATGCGCCGGCTGTTGTCCGCGGCGTGCTCCTGCAGGTAGGATTCCAGGCCCAGCCAGAGCTGCATGCCCTGGTTGAACTTGGCCGCCTGCGGGGCAGCGTTCGTGTAATGGAAGGTGTCCTCGTTCGCCTGCTCTGCCTCCGCCCGGGTATCACCGCACACAGCGGAAGCACGCCGGACGAGGTGGCCGCGGTCGATGTCGTTGTGCGCATAGACCCGCTCCCCGGTCTGCTGGTCCGCCGGCAGACGCGGATCAAGCCGCCACAGGACCCCGGCACGGTCCAGGTTCATCAGCTTCTTCCCGTCCACGCCCAGGGCCGTAACCGCGGCAAGCCGCTTGTCTAGGCGCATAAGGACCGAGAAGTGCGTGTAGGGGAGCAGGACGGTTTCCACGCCCGGCAGCTCGGGGATCGGGACCGGGACCCCCAGGAAACCGGCGTCGTACCCGGCGCGGCCGGCCAGATCACGGGCGGTTGCGGCTGATGCCTCGCGCGTCATAAGTTCAGCCATGCCCGGACCCTACCAGCCCCACATGACGGCGGGCTGAACGTTGGTTGACCACTACTGGCAGATGGAGCATGGGCCTGCATATAGTACTCTCTCGACCATATTCAGGAGAGGACTGCCATGGCCGCCGAAGCCTTCTTCGTACACCGCCACTGGGACACAATTATCGCCCAGGACCACCTCGATGTGTGGAAGCCGATCCCTCACGGAGAAGCGGAGGCTACAGTCCAGATCGACCAGGCGGACGGTGTCACCGCCTCCGTTGCCTAGGGGGCCGATCACGCTCCGGCCCTGGCCCGCGCGATCCTTGAGGCGGTCGGCCTCGACCCTCGCACCGTGTTCCCTGATCAACTGCCGGAACTGACCACCCAGTAGCCTGCTGTTACCGGGAAGATCCGCCTTAGGAGGGGCCGACTCACGGCTCCTCCGCCACGGCCTCATGGACACCTGCGAGCCGATTGCGGAGGCTGTTGACAGCCCTCTTGGGCAGGAGTAACACGGCCAGTGGCGGCCCAGTCCTGAGTCGTCCACAGAGGAATGTGTATGCACTGTCCGGGGGCCGCCGTCCTGACACCAAGACCAGGCCGAGCCTCTGTGGCAGCGCTGCACGCTTCAAGGAGAAGCATCATGAGTGTTGCACATATCCTTCACCGCGTCGCTGACTATGAGGCATGGCGCAAGGTCTACGATTCCGTTGGTGAAATGCAGAAAGATGGCGGCGTGACCCAGGAGTCGGTGCACCGGATGGTTGATGATCCGAACAACGTCCTCGTCATCCATCATTTCGACAATGTGGAAACCGCCAGGGCGTTCTTTAGCAGGGAAGACCTGCGTGACGCGATGCAGCGCAGTGGCGTACAGGGTGAACCGCGCGTTGAGCTGTTCGAATAAGCCCGCCGTGGCTGCCCGTGGCCATCATTGATGGTGCCGGATACGCGGATGGGAGCAGGCTATGTTGAAGGTCCTGCTGTGCAAGCTGAATATCAGCCATAAATGGCATGTCGAACACGCCGAAGACGGCAGCTTAGGCGCTGTCTCCGCTGCGGAAAGGACGACGATGAGCGCCAGAGGGGAGGCGGAGAGTTCAGCGGCTGGGTAGGACCAGTCGGAGGAGGCGGGATAGGTTAGCCAGTCCTCTGGGCTTCGCTTCGTCGGCTGTTCGCGCCCCGCAGCGGTCTTCCTTGCCGCCAGCCCGGGATGACCTCGTGCAGCTGTTTCTCTTTGGAGGGGTCGAGGTTCCCAGCCCGGCAATCGATCCGCCCGGTGTGCAGCCACACCCAAGGGTGCGTTCGTGCTGGTCCTCCGTCTTAGTGTGGAGTGGCCAATCGTTGGCGGCGGCCAAGTGTGCAGCAACCTCGGCCAGGCGCAGCTTCCACCGGGCCGCATCTGCGTCCCGCTTCGTGGGATAGGCCCGCCAGTTGGGGACGGCGTCGAAGGCCGCGGCGTAAGCGGGGGACAGACGGCGGCTTCCCCGCGCCGGCTGACAAGCCACTCGGCCAGAAGGGTCTCTTGCGCCGAGCGTCCCTTGACCGGCAGCCGGCCCTCGGCCTCGAAGAACGGAAGCACGGCATCCAGATTCCTCTGGCCGGCACGGGTCATCCGCGGCCTGGCCGGGGGGGGAGGGCGGGACGGCCTGGTGCTCGGCCCGAATCGAAGGTTCCTGCTTGGCGGCGATAGCCAGGTGATACCGCACCAGCGACTCGGCCACCCGGGCACCCGGGCACCCGCATCGATGCGTGGCGCGCTGATGCCCTGCGGTACATCAGGACCCACTCGGGGTTCGGCGCTTTGCGCTTGGTCTGCGTCGTTGGACGGTAGTCGGCCTCAAGGCAATGCTTGCAACGATCCGGTCAGCTCGGCGATCCGCAATCGGATCCATAACCACCCCCAATAGTCGTTGCCCCCTAGGGTACTCGGACGGACAAGGGGACCGACGGGCAGACGCAGTATTTGGGCACGAAAAGGGCGCGCCCCGTTCGCTGAGCGCGCCCTTCCCGATTCTTTCCTGTGTCAGCCGTTTCCGATTCGGCTGTGTCCCTACGCACAGCTGATATTTGTGCCGGCGGCACCGGGGGAGTGGCCTACTTGGCGGCGGGGGCAGTGGTGGCCACCGAAAGGCCGGGATCGGCCTGTCCGTCCCCTTCGCTGGTTGGGCCGGCCGTCGGTGCGGCCTGGCTCGGCGCCGTCGACGGTTGCGGCGTGGCCTTACCGGCAGGGTTTGTTTGCTTGGGGCTTGCCTTGCTCGAGGGAGCGGGTGAGGCCGTGCTTTCCTCATTGGGGCTCGCTGCATCATCCGTCGGCGATGTACTCGGGACCACTGCCTTGGTGCCCGGCTGCGGATCCCTCTCAGGGGTACTGCGGGTGTTCGCCGCGTTCGACGCCACCTGGGTAATGCCCGATTGGAGGGTGGCGGTGCCGTTCGACAGGGGCCTTCCGGTGGCTGCCTGGACACCAACAACGGACCCAAGCCCGATCACGAAGATGGCGGCTGCACCTAAAGCCATCCGGGCCCGGCCCGGCAGTGACCTGCGCGGCTTAGTGACCACGGGTGCAGCCGCTTGCTCCAGCGGCAGAGAGGCCGCGGACACCTTGCTGGACGTGGCACGGATACTGGCCGTGTTTGCGGGCTCCTGCGGGGCGGTCCTGGTCACGGCTGCACCGCGGCGGGGCACGACGCGCTTGAGCTGCTCGTGGCTCCTTTCCAGGGATGCCCGGAACAGGGGCACGGCAACGGCAGTGATAACACTGAGGATAAAGGCCCCGATGACGGTCCCGCCAAGTCCGAGGTTTCCGCCTACGACGGAGGCCACGGCCGCCGCGCCTCCGCCGGCGATGACCTGGGTCGGACTCAGATCAAGGCCCTTCTTCACGGGTTCGGGGGCGTTCTTGGATGTTCCTTCGGAGTTGTTATCGTCGGTGTTGATCATGGTTCCCATGTTTGTGTTTGTGCAGAAGTTTCGCGCCGACGATCAGGTCGGCATTCTGAATGATCGCGTCGAGCTGTTGACGCTTCACCTTCAAGGTTTCCACGCGCACCTGAGAGTTTCAGCGACCACGCCGAGAACGTAATTAATCACACAGTCGGCCCGCCGGAGGTCCCCAACCGGTGGCGAGCGCTTGAGCAGCAGCGATGTCCCGCTGGCCCTTCCAGGGCACGAAAAAGGCGCACCCAGCTGGGCGCGCCCATTCCGTGGTCGAGGTTAGTGCTTCTTGAAGGCGTCCTTGACCTTTTCGCCGGCCTGCTTCAGATCAGCTTTGGTCTGTTCTGCCTTGCCTTTGGCCCGCAGGCTCTCGTCGCCCGTGGCTGCGCCGGCAGCTTCTTTGACCTTGCCGCCTGCCTTCTGGGCGGCGTTGCGAATCTTGTCTCCCGCTCCCACGGTTCCACCTCCTACGGTGTTGCAGCCGGTCTGTGCGGCTACACCTCCAGTAAGCATGCCTAGGATGGGGTTTTCAAGCCCCTTAGTTCCGCATGCCGCGGGGCAGCGCCACTGGCCGCTCCGCCAGATGTCAGGACCAGAAGTCGGAGGCCTTGGACGTGTCCTCCACCATTTCAATGCCCTCCGTCACCTTCCCGTCCGAGACGCTGAAAACAATGACCTGCCGCTCATCCAGGGTCTTGCCGTTGCGCTCGGCACGAGTGAGTTGAATGCCGACAGTGTACTTCTCGCCCACGATGACGTCCTCCACAGTGACGTTCATCGATCCGTTGGATCGGGATCCAAGCTCGCCGAAATAGGCGAGGATCTCGTCCCGGCCCTGCTTGACCCCGGATATCGGCCCGTTTCCAGCGGCGCGCCACGTGGCGTCCTCGGTGAAGATGTCCCGGAGCGTATCCATGTCGCCAGCACTGAATGCTTCATAGCCACGCCGAACCAGTTCCACGTTTTCCTGCGATCCCATTTCGAGCCTTCTGTCATTGTTGTCGGATTCCTGCGGGGACAGGTTAGTCGTGGGCAGCAGCACCGTCGAGGGTCATTGGACCCTCTGCCTCCCCATCTGTCGGACCGCCGCGTAAGGCGAGTTCCGGTGCGTCGACGGCATCCAGGAGTGCAGCGTCTTGGAGTTGCGGGCGAGGTCCCAGGCGAAGGCGATGAACGCCAAGGTGTACGTGGCTGCGGCGAGCAGCATGAACAGCTCGCTGTACTGGCCCATGGTTTCGTTGAGGGGGAGCATTACTGGTCCTTCGTAGTGGTTGAAGAGAGGGAGTCGGAGGGATTGGAGGCAAGCTGCCACTGGCGGGTGAGGAGTTCGCGGATGGCTGCGGCCTCGGCGGCCAGGCGGTGGTCCTCGCCGCGGGCGAGCAGCCCGTACTCGACCATCGTGCGCCCGTCGTCGTGTGTTCCGGCACGGATCCAGACGCGGCGGCGGTTCACGTAGAGCGAGGTGATGAGCCCTGCGACGGCGAGCAGCGAGAACACGAGGACGCCGGACTGCCCGGGCGTGGAGCGGACATCGACGCCGACGTAGCGTTTGAGCCCGTCAAAGCTGATGCTGCCCTTTCCGTCGGGAAGGGTGTAGGTACTGCCCGGGGCGAGGGTGATGCCGCCCGCCGGCAGGTCCCGGCCGTTGAGCTGGGTCAGTTTTTTCACGTCCAGGACGTACACGTTCTGCGGGGCACCTGTGTTCAGTCCGAGATCGCCGTAATAGGAGTTCAGGCTCAGCTGCGGGTTCAAGGGGTCCGGGTCAAAGCTGTAGGAAACGCCCTGGTCGTTTTTGATCGCCGAGGGCAGGAAGAACCCGACGAAGCCCAGCTGGGAGGGCGCAGCGTCGGGAACCTTGATCACGATGGAGGACGTATAGACGGAGTCGCTGGGGACGGAGACCACGGGGCCGCTGAAGGCGGTCTTTCCAGTGCCGTCCTTGACGGTCACCACCGGTGCGTAGCCGTTGCCGACCAGGAACATGCCGGTTTCACCGAAGTAGACGGGTTCGTTGACTTTCAGGATCTGTTGGCGCGGCTGTGCGTTTGTTCCGTCCCTGGTGGTCAGGGCGGCGGTGAAGTCGATGGGCTGGCCGAATTGTTTTCTCGATTCCCGGTCGAAGCGGACCTCGAACTTATCCAAAGTGACCGCGAAAGGCTTCAGCCATGCCGGGTTGAAGTTGGTCCCCGGGGTGAAGGCGTCGTAGCTGACAAGGGTATTGATGAAGCTGTCACCTTCAACGATGATCTTTTGTCCGCGGTATCCGAACATGCCCCCGACAGCGACGCACACCAGCACGCCGATCAGCGAGGTATGGAAGAGCAGATTACCGGCTTCCTTCACAAAGCCGCGCTCGGCTCCCAGGGAGGGCAGCTCCGCGCCGCCGTCGCGCACCTCCACCCGGTAGCCTCGCTTCTTCAGCAGCGCCGCGGCATCATTGATGACACTTGACGCGGAGCGCCCCGCGTCGGCGGGCAGGACCACGGTTCCGTACTCGGGCAGCCTGGACAGGCGCCGGGGCGTGCGGGGCGGGCTCGAGCGCAGAGCCTTGAAGTGCGTCCTGGCCCGGGGCAGCACGCAGCCGATCAACGAGATAAACAGGAGCAGGTAAATGGCGGAGAACCACACCGAGGTGTACACGTCAAAAAGCTGGAGGGCATCGAGCACCGGCCCGACACCGGGGTTGTCCTTCAGGTACCGCGCCACTGCGGGTGCATTGACCGGCCGCTGCGGGAACAGCGAGCCCGGGACCGCCGCCACCGCCAGCAGGAGCAAAAGCAACAGCGCCGTGCGCATGCTGGTCAGCTGCGTCCACGCCCAGCGCAGCATGCCCCTGGCGCCAAGGGCCGGCAGGGTCACGGTCGCGGCCTGCTGCAGGCGGGGTTCCGGATGTGGTGAACTTCCAGACACGAAAGTCCTTTCTATTTGTGAGGGGAGAAGCATGGCTCCGCTCCCCGAAAGGCGGCGAGGGAACCAGTTAGCGGCCTGACAAGACTCTTGTGAAAGGTCTGCCCAAAGCGAAGGAAGTGCTCCTCGTTGCAGGTCCACGTCATCGAAGATGAGGTGGTCGGCGCCGGCGGAAGGGTTTGTGGAGTCTTTTTGGGGCGGGGCAGGCAAGAGATACGTGCCGGGGTCAGCGAAATGGCCCGGAGGGAAGATGGGCCAGGGATCTATTTGTAGGCTTGGCGTTGAGCTGCGGGCAAACGGCCGCTGTTTGCTGGTCCCGTTTACGTTCTGCTGATGGAAAGGTCACCGGGAGAAGGACCTGGGGTGGTGTCACGTCTTCCGGCAGTGGGGCCAATTGCGGTGGGGGCGTGCATCACGGGAAGGGATGCAGGGCTGGGAGGAAAAGCTGCGAAAGATGTTGTATTGGAGGACAGGATGCAGCCTTCGCCCGTTCCCGCCACGGCACAGCTCAGGAATTCGAAGCTTGAGGCAGGCTCGGTGGATGCCTGAGGCGCTGCCACGGCTGCTGAGCTGCCCGTGTAACCAGTGGCTGTCGGGGCCTGTAGGCCAGGCGTTGGCAGGGCAATTATTCCTCGCTCGGTGACCGCTCCTGACGCACCATAGGTGCCCGACAGGGCGTGCATGCCCACGATCCCGGCGAGGAGGGCAATCACCATTGCCATCAGGGCGGCCGGGCCTAAGGACGCCGAGGCCATGGACCGGCCCGCTGCTGGTGCCACCATGGCCTTCCTCCTTCCGGGCAGATGTTAACTGCCGTCAAGGATACCGTGTCGGCTCGTGACGGCCTTTACCTGGTGCCACGGACTAAGGCAGGAGCTGTCTGTGCCAAGCTGGTGTGACGTGTGGTTTCATCGTGGTTGCCCGAGTTCGTCCGAGTGAACCGGTAACACCTCTCGGGTAGGCTGGAGGGACCCGAAGGAGTCCCGTTTGAGATCGTCAGACACCCAATATCTGCCACCAACACCTGATATGACACGATGCAGGGGCAGTCGAGTGAAGCGCTGGTGGGGTAGCGGGCAGCAGGCTGGGCTGTGAGTACGAGGGGGAGGCCTCGTCCCCTACTGGCGCTGCTGGTCGCGTTACTCGCTGCCCTGGTTCTTGGGTCGGTCTTCGCTTTCGGGGTTCTCGCCACGGCTAATCTCCGTGCCCAATCCTCACCTTCAGGACCCGTCGCGAACCAGCCGCAGGCGGTCAGCTCAGCGCCACCGGAGAGGGTGCAGCAGGTGCATGAGGTCCTGCACCGAATTGGGGATTTGTGCAGGTCGACAGGCGATGAGTCACGCCCAACCCTCGTCGCTTCCGGTGTCGGCGCGATTGTTTCCTTCGTCCGGCAGTTCCCCGAGGGAAGCTTTCCTATCGACGACGAGACCGGCACCACACTTTCACTGCTCATGGTGACACGGGAGGCGCTTCGCACCTGCGATCCGGACTCAGCAGCGCGCGTGAATCAGGAGTTGCCACCGGAGTTCCAGGACCGGCACCCAACTGCACCTTAGAGGCAGTTTCACTCTTCGCGAAGATCATCAAAGTCGGCAAGCTACAAGCGCTCACCTGTTTGCAACGTTGTCATTCATCCGGCCTCCGCTGGGCCCGGAGTGGGTGGCCCTGGCAGGTTGATCCAGGACGGTATTGCGGCTTGAATCAGAACCAGGCACGACTCCCGGTCTCTGCAGGCCACTGAGGATGTTCCCCTTTGCCCTGGAGCTTTGGCCTGGTTCTGTGTTGGGCCCCCAAGCGACGTGACAGTGATCAGAGGGAGCCTGATCCACGCGCTGCCTTACGGTCTCCCTGGATGGAGTCACAGTGGGAACGCATGAACTGCCAGGGACTGCTGATGAATTTTTACCCGGCGCGGGGGCCAGGGAGGAGGAACAGTGGGGCGACCTCTTAGGAGAGCCTCCTGGCCAGCTGTTCGATCGGATGCAGACCGCGGCCAAAGCGTGCGATGGCGTTGCGGTGCTGATCCAGTTCGCTGTAGGGAAGATAGCGGACGTGAAGATCAGCAACACGGCTGAACGCCGGCCTGACGAGTTGGGCCCGGACGTCCTCCTCGCGCTTGTCCGGAGCGACCAGATAGAGAGCTTGCAGCGCTGCGCTCTCGCCCGAGAGGGCAAGGTCGAGCATCCTCACTATCCCGGAGTAAATTGAAGTGCTGTGCTCGACCTCGAAAGCGGCCGAAACCTGTCCGCCTTCCAACCACAGGACGTCAATCAGGCGGACTGCGTCCGCTGCGGCCAGGGACGTCAGCGCCTCCGGCAGCACGCTGAGGCAGCCGTCGGCCAACCGGCCACCTCCATAACTGCGCCCCCGGTCGTTGCTGGCAATCCAGACATCGAAGCCCAACGCGAGCCCAAGATCACGGAGCCAGCCCTGCACTTCTGCGTGCGTTAAGTCCTCCCGCTCCGCGGCAACTATCGCCTTGTCAATCCTCGCCTCATCGCGGGCACGCGTAAGCTCGGCACGCCACTGCAGCAGCCCTGCCTCGGGCACTCCGGGACGTGGGGGCGCAGGGTAGCGCCCGGCGCCGATGTCGAACAGGAGACCGGCAATGGCGCCCAGGTCGTTTGAGAGCAAATCCCGGAAACGTTCATTGATGGTGAGGATGCCTCGCCGCATCGACAGGTATTCGTCCCAGCTGCCAAGCTTCACTTTGCTCCCCGTGAGTTCGTTGTAGCCGCGGACGATTGCTGTATTGAACGGCGGCATGAGAGTTGGGTGGAGAAAATAGAGCAGATTTGCTGCCGCCGGGCCCATCCCTTTGACTTTGCGGTCCGCGAAAGCCTGCACGGCGGAAAGCAGCGGCGCCTCCCCCGTGCAGCACCTGCACGCTTCGAGCATTCGTCCAAACGCGAGTTGGTTCTCCCGGTCCTCATAAATATCCGGGATGCGCAGCTTCGGCTTCCACAGGAAGGCATGATCGGCCCCTTTGAAGATTTGGCGCTGCTCCGCGACCCCATGGACCACTGTTTCCAGTGATGATCCCTTATAGGCCGTTCCGAAACTCCCCGCCTCGATTTCCGCGCTCACCTGCTCGATCCCGCGGCGCAGGGATCGAAAGTTTTTAATCCGCTCAGGCCAGAGGAACCAGGTGCGGTAAGTGCCGGAGGGGTCATCCCGCCACCGCGTCATGAGGTCGCGGGCAGCGGGCTCATCAAAGGGAAAGGAAGAACCAGGGGCTGTCTCTGAAACGATGGTCACCGCACGATTATCCACTGGCTCAGGGAACACAGGAGGACCTGCTGCAACAAAGCCGAAAACGATAACGGATTTGTAACGGACAGGAATGCTTCGCTAAGGTTGAGTGGTTCGCAGATCAGCGGATGAGCAGAACATCTCGTCAAACCCCGGCGGTGGCTGGACGCTTACTGCAACAGGGGTGGAGGCCATGCTGGGTTCCCGTGGGTGATGCTCAGCCTCCGCGGAGGCGTTTCCCGTCTTGCAATGGTGGCAGGACAGTCCGCTGTTCCGCATGCAACAGCTAACTTCACTGGCCCCGAGAGGACCTTACTTGTTTGCCCAATCTTCACGCGGCCGTCGCAGGGCAGTTCCCGTACCATCACGGCGCCGTAACGGGACACGGATGCTGCTTCAGCTCCGCGGACCGCAATTGGGGGTGGCTGCCACAGTTGCAGGAATGGTTGCTTTCACCGCCCTGTCGGCAGGTCACGCCGATTCGGGTCCGGTGGTCACGGCCATCGTCCCTCCCGCGGCAGGGACAGGGCCGGTGGCTGAAGCCCCCGTCACGGCGGCGGCAGGCGTGGCGCTGACTTTTGACCGGTCACCGGTCACTTCCCAACCCGCGGCAGAGCCACCCAAAGTAGAGCCGGCCGAAGCTGCCCCCGCCATGGCTGCCGTCACTGGACCGCAGAGCCTGCGTGCTCCGTTGTCATCGATAAATGTCACCTCGCCTTTCGGTTTCAGGGTCAGCCCCATTACTGGTGCCGCGGCCGAGCTGCATACTGGGATTGACTTGGCCTCCGCGTGTTCCACGGCGGTCTTCGCTGCAGGTTCCGGCACTGTCGTCGAGGCTGGGTGGAGCCCCTACGGCAGTGGAAACCGGATCGTCGTGGACCATGGCAACGGCCTGAAGAGCACCTATAACCATCTTGCCAGCGTCGGCGTCTTCTTAGGCCAAGCCCTGGCACCGGGCCAGCAGATCGCCGGCGTTGGAACGACCGGCGCCTCGACCGGTTGCCACCTTCATTTCGAGGTCGTAATTAACGACCGCACCGTAAACCCCGCCCCCTATCTGTAGGCCACATTCCGGCGTCCGGCCGCGTCGAAGACCGTCTTCGACTTAAGGAGTGAAACTGCGCGGGTCGAACCGCGCAGTTGCACGCATCGGTGTCTCCACGACTGGGACACCTGGCCGGTACCGGTGCGATGGTCGCCGGGCCCAAGCCTTACTGTCACACCTGCCCGCGGCAGCCCGGCGACCTGCACACCTGGCACCCCTGTCGAGCGTTTTCCACGTTTGGCTGTGACAGGTTTGGAGGGCCCCGGTAGGACGGTTATATCTGGCCCCACTTCATGACTCGCCGGGCACCTTGTGACGGTTATTTGTGGCCCCACCTTCAACGTTGGATCCATCAGTGGATGGATGCGGCGGAAGGCTGGTCTGGATGGAGTCGAGAGTGGAGTTGTTCGCGCGGATCCGAAGGGACGCCCGGGTTGAGGGCTTGTCGGTTCGCGCGTTGGCGGTCCGGCACGGAGTTCATAGACGAACGGTGAGGCAGGCACTGGATTCAGCTGCCCCTCCGGAGCGCAAACAGAGACAAGGTGTCTCCTGGAGGCTGGAGCCGTTCAAGGGCGCGATCGACGCGATGCTGATCGAGGATACAACGGCTCCTCGGAAGCAGCGCCATACCGCACGAAGGATCCTGGCCCGGCTCATCGAAGAGCACGGTGCGCAGGAGCTCTCGTATTCCACGGTGCGTGATTACGTAAGGGTCCGTCCGGCCCAAATTGATGTGGAGGCCGGACGCCGCGTTGAGGTGTTTGTTCCTCAGGAACACGCGCCGGGCGCCAAAGCCGAGATGGACTTCGGCGAGGTCTATGTCGTGCTGAACGGGGTGAAGACGAAGTGCCACATGTTCATCTTCCGGCTATCGCATTCGGGCAGAGCCATCCACCGGATCTACCCGACCCAGGCCCAGGAAGCCTTTCTCGAGGGCCACGTCGAGGCCTTCAACGTTCTGGGCGGTATCCCGACCAAACACATCCGCTAGGACAATCTCACCAGCGCCGTCACCGCTGTGGTGTTCGGGCAAGGCCGGCAGCGCCAGGAGAACGACCGGTGGGTGTTGTTCCGTTCGTTCTACGGCTTTGATCCCTTCTATTGCCAGCCTGGCATCGGAGGGGCCCATGAAAAGGGCGGGGTTGAGGGTGAGGTGGGTTGGTTCCGGCGCAACAGACTCTCGCCCACGCCAGTCACTGAATCCCTGGACGAGCTCAACGACCGCATCCGCGGATGGGAAGCCCAGGACGATCGCCGGCGAATCAATGACAGGATCCGCACCATCGGTCAGGACTTCGAGATCGAACGGCCGCTCCTGGCCCCGCTGCCAGCCGAGGAATTCGATCCGGTCTGGTGCTGAACCCGAGGGTCGATAGGTCCTCGATGATCACGGTCAGGATGGTGAAGTACTCCGTCCCGGCCCGCTTCATCGGCCGAAGGGTCAGGGTCTCATTGCGGGCGTCCGAGGTCGTGGTGTTCGACGGCCGCACCGTGGTCGCCAGGCATCAGCGGCTCGCCGCCCGGTCCGGTCAGTCAGTCCAGCTCGATCACTATCTCGAAGTCCTCAAAACCAAACCCGGCGCCCTTCCCGGCTCCACTGCTTTGGCCAGGGCGCGGCAGTCCGGGGCGTTCACCAACGCGCACGAGGCCTTCTGGGCCGCCTCCCGCCGGGTCAACGGTGACGCCGACGGGACCCGTGAACTCATCGACGTCCTGCTCCTGCACCGGTCCTTGGATGCCGAAGACATTCACGCGGGAATCACCGCGGCGCTGGGAGTGGGCGCCGTCAGCACCGACGTCGTCGCGGTCGAAGCCCGCAGACACGCCGCGGCATCTTCCCGGGGTGGGGCCAGTTCCGACCGTCATCCCGGTGCTCACGGCGAATTGAAAGTACAACGGGTTGTCAGTCTCACCCAACGCCGGCTCATGGACCCCGCCGCCGTCATTGCAGGGCTCCCCTCTGACATCCGGCCCCTGCCCTCGGTCAGTGCCTATGACGAGCTGCTGGCCAAACGCTCCCAACACCCCGCAGGAAACGCGTCAAAGGAGAACATCTCATGACCCCCACCGCACCGGCGACCACCATCACCCCGACCCTGCGCCGGCGCCGCGGCCTGACCGAACAGGCAGCAGTTGCCGCCGTGGACCAGGCCTGCCGCCGGCTGCGCCTGCCCACCATCCGCGGGGTCCTCGATGAAGCCCTCTCCGTCGCGAGGAAGGAACAACTCTCCTACCAAGGATTCCTTGCCGAATTGCAGCTGGCCGAGTGCGACGACAGGGACCGACGCTCCTCGATCCGCCGCGTGAAAGCCGCGAACCTTCCCCGAGACAAGTGGCTCGGGGACTTCGACTTCGATGCGAACCCGAACATCAACCCCGCCACCATCCACACCCTTGCCACCGGGGAATGGATCCGCAAAGGACAACCCCTCTGCATGATTGGAGACTCCGGGACCGGCAAATCCCACCTGCTCATCGGACTCGGCACCGCCGCCGCAGAGAGGGGCTATCGGGTCAAGTACACCCTCGCCACTCGGCTCGTAAACGAACTTGTCGAAGCTGCCGATGAAAAGGTCCTGGCCAAGACCATCGCCCGCTACGGCCGCGTCGATCTGCTGTGCATCGACGAACTCGGATACATGGAACTGGACCGCCGAGGCGCCGAACTCCTCTTCCAGGTCCTCACCGAACGGGAAGAGAAAAACTCCATCGCCATCGCCTCAAACGAGTCATTCTCCGGCTGGACCAAAACCTTCACCGACCCCCGACTCTGCGCCGCCATCGTGGACCGTCTCACCTTCAACGGCACGATCATCGAAACCGGCACCGACTCCTACCGCCTCGCCCACACCATCGCCCAACAGACCGCCAGCTGAGGACTGGTAGGCCAGTTAGCTGCAACCACCCTCGGGCCGCGGCTGGTAGCACAATTGTTTTTAGTGATTGGCGCTGTCAAGAAACGGGAATCATTCAGCCGGCAATCAACGGCGTTTTACGCCGCGAAAATGAGCGAGAAACGTTCCGTTACACGCCGGATCCTCTTTCCATTGTCTCTGACGGGCGGAATTCTGGGACAAAGTGGAGGGAGTTGAAGCGGGCAGGCGGTTTAACCGTGCCCGCTTCAACGTTATTACCACATGTGGCTGGTTGTAGTTACGCCAGTTTCAGTTGGAACCAAACGTTCTTATTGTATTTCTGAACAGATTAGAACGAAGGAACGCTTCTCTTTGGTCTTCCGAGAGCATGAAGCGACCTGGTATCACTTCGCAAATTTCGGTCGTCTGGATGGGAAGCAGGAGAAGGTCGATTCGGAAGGGTGCCAATTCATGCCCTAATGAATCCTCAACAGCTTTCACAATCTCCAGGAGGAGAAGATCAGGCTGCCAACTGTTCAATGCCGCACTTTTTCGGTCGCGGTGCCATCTCTCTGCGACCGGCACGGCATCTAGTACTACACTCCTCAGATTGGGCCAGCTTGCCAGTGCCTGGTATTCGTCCCTTGCATATCCTGCGACTCCTCCCGGTTCAGTACCTGGAGGTGAGGAAGTCAACCCGGACCACCATGCTTCCCAGCCTTCTTGAAATTCTAGGGAAGGAGGCTGGTTGGACGTGACGGTCTGTGGCGGCGTTAGAGGGCCAGGCATTTGAGCTGGCAAAGCTGCCTTGATTCGCAGGTACTCTCGAAACCAGAGCGCCACGTCGAGGTCCAGATCCCACCGTGCTTCGTGAACCGACCATTCCTCTTTGGCGAAATGCATCAGGGCTGCCCTCTACCAATAGACGTTTGCGCCATCTGACGGACTACCCGTTGTGCAAATGGAGCCAGTGTTTAACAAGACCCAACTTTCGGATACGTAAGCATAGGAGTAACCATTGACAGAGTGCCAGCTTGTAATGTGTCCTGCCAGCTCGACCAGAACCACGGCATGCTCCAACGACGTGAAGCAACGCCGGCGTTATCGACGACGGCGACCGTCCAGCCCATGGAGAGAGGTGTGTTGTAAAGCGAGAATCCAGTGGTTGCAGTCGTCCATCCACCGCCTGTGGCGTTGTAGTACACATGAGACTCGCCGCACGGTCCCCAGATGATGTTGGCGTTGGTGGTTATTTCGCCTTTCTTCTTGCTTCCGACCGCCTTACCATTGGCATCTTTGATGATCTCGTAGCCATTGTCGTTGGCTACCTTTTCGTCGAAGCCCGTAATATGCATGGTCTGCGTGGTGGATTCGGACAGTACGTCCTGCTTCTTTAGCTGCCCCTTCGCGGCTGTCCACGTGTCTGTGATGCCATTTTTGTCTGGATCCGCGTGGGCTACGCCGCCCGATGCGAATGCAAGAAAAAAGGCCACCGCGGCGGCCGAAAAACTATGACGCAAAAGGCGTTTGTTCATGATTCCCCCAAATAGAATCCCACATGGAAATTCATGTGGTGGCCAGAGACTAGCGCTCAGAATCTAGCAGCACAATAGCCCCGCGTTGACTCATAGAAGATTCCACGTAGCTGCTACCGAAGAATCATTTGGTAATGCCCGTGCAGCGGCGGGTCTGCTGAGGTGGTACCCGCTGGCCCGGCACTGTGAGTCGGGGAGCTTTCAGTGAGTGAACGCAACGCCGTCACGACGCCCCCGATATGCCCGGTCGGACCGGGTCGCCAAGCAGACCAGCCCCGTTGACTCCTAGAAAGGGCCGTCCAGGTGTACGCCGCCGCGTAGCTGGCTGTTTTCGGACGAGGGAAGAAGGGGCCGTCGCAACGGTGACCTAAGAGCTAAATTACCTTTCCAAATGCCGGGCTCGGCTTTGTTAAGACTGCTGTTTGGTATGGCAAGGCAGTAGGAGTCCGCGCCGGTTTCAATGTTGCAGCCGTTGAACGTGCGCCAGTCCACGATTGCGGCGATAGCCGGGGATCAGCGAACGTCTTTGTCCACCCTGGAGAACGACTCGCCCGACAGCCGTTAGGACAGGACCCCGTTCCATGTTCGTGAAGGGCCGTCCCTTGATAAAGCTCCTCTCTTCCCTCTAGGGAGCTTCACATAAACCGATGGCTGCACAGTTGGGGAGACTTTCCCTCAACAGGAAGACCCTCAGACCGGGCTGGCGGCAAGAGGATGCTGATAGCCCACGCGGGGCCAGAAATAACCGTCCTGCCGGGGCCAAATAGAGTTGACATACTCACACGTTCAGGCAGCAGAACCCGCCGCGTCGTGAGACGGTACCCGTGCATGCAACCGCCGCGCCTCGCCCTCCCCAACCGGGGTTAGCGTGACGGCGAGGTGGAAGGAGTCGGCCTCGTGCCGGTGGTGGATGGGCTTGAGGGTGGGTTCTTGAGCATCGTCTCGGGCGGTTCGGGAAATGCTTCGGTTAAGTACAGGCCGGCTACCTGGGACATGTAATTTGCCCATTGTGGACCGGCAATCATGTACCCGTCGATGCCTTTATAAAATTTGCCGTTGATTGTTACGTTTTGTCCTGCTCGTTGCTGTCCCTCCAGCGCGTCCCCGAAGAAGGAGGCTGTAGCGAGTCCTCGGGTGTAACCCACAACCCAGGTGGCGCCGTTGTTGTTTGAGGTGCCCGTTTTAGCGGCGGCCGGTATCCCGGCGGGGATTTTAGGTGTGATGTATACCCCGGAGCCTCGTTTGAGGACATCTTGAAGTACGTAATTCACGCCCTTGGCCACGTCCGGTTTGAGGGCCTCGCGGCAGGTGGTTTCCGGGACGGGGAGTTCGCTTCCGTCGGCCTGTGTGATGCGAACCAGGGCCCGGGGTTCACAGTATTGACCGTCTTTGGCGAACGTTGCGTAGGCGTTGGCCATGTTCAAGGGTGATACGCCGGTGGCTCCCAGGAGGTTGCCGAGTTGATGGATGTTTACGGGCGTGCCGTCCAGGCCGTTGCGCACCCCGAGGGCGTCGACTACTTTCTGGATCCCGCAGAAGTCCAGCTGCGCTGCGGAGGCGAAGGTGGCGGTGTTGATGGAGTTGTACAGACCGTAATTCACCGGCATGGGCCGGTAGAACCCTTCCTCAGCGTTCTGCAGGTCGTCTGCGGCATCCAGACGGGCAGCTTTCTGGGCCGTGCTGTAGGCGCCGGAAACCTTCCCGCACGTCGATTTCCACGGGAACCCGACCGGGTAGACGCGTTTGGACGCATCCACTGTCGCGGTGATGCTTTTGCCCTCGTTCAGCCATTGGGCGAAGGTGAACGGTTTCATGGTGGATCCGGGCTGGAAGCCTCCGGCCCCGTTGAGGTCGTTCCCTGCCGCGTCTTTGGCGTCGACATTGAAATTCAGCTGGGTGTCGAATTTCCCGTCCTGCGGCAGGTACACGGTGTTTTGAGCCATTGCCAGGATTTTCCCGGTTCCTGGCTGCACGGTGACAAGGGACGCACCCCACTTGTCAAGGTTTGGCCCGGCGCTGACGTCGACCTGCTGTTGCGCGGCGTTCTGCAGTCTGCTGTCCAGGGTGGTGGTGATTGTCAGGCCGCCACGGTAGAGCCTCCGTTCCCGTTCTGTGACGTCGGAGCCGTAGGCCGGGTCGTTCAACACCAGCCGTGCGACGTAGTTGCAGAAGTACGGTGCCATTTGAGCACCGGCGCAGCCTTGCCGTGAGGGGGTGAGGTGCAGGTCCGGTCCTGTCGCGACGGCGGCGTCGTACTCTGCCTGTTGTATTTTCCCTTGTGCAAGCATGTTGCCCAGGACCTGGTTGCGGCGGGCAATGGATTTTTCCGGGTTCACGGCCGGATCGTAGAAACTCGGGCTGTTCACCAGCCCCGCAAGCAGGGCGGCCTGTGGCAGGGTCAGTTCCTTCGCCGTGGTATTGAAGTAGTACCGGGACGCAGCTTCGGCGCCGTAGGCGTCCCGGTTGAAGAACACAATGTTCAGGTACCCCTCGAGGATCTGTTCCTTGGAGAACTTCTTTTCCAGGGCGATGGCCAGCTTCATCTCCCGCAGTTTGTCGCCAATTTCCTTTTGCCCGTTGAGAACTATTTCGGAGTCGCGGCCCGAAGAAGCAAGGGATTCGTTGATGACGTTGGTGACATACTGCTGGGTCAGCGTGGAGGCGCCCTGCCGGCCACCTGTGGCGAGGTTGCGTGTCAGGGCCCGCAGAATACCCTGCCCGTCGACGCCGCCGTGCTCGAAAAACCGGCTGTCTTCAATCGCCACGATGGCGTCTTTGAGGTAAGGGGACATCGCATCAAGCGGAACACTGGAGCGGTTCTCCGCGTAAAAGGTGGCAATGATCTGTCCGTCCGCGGCCAGGACCTTGGTGGACTGTGAAGGAGGTTCGACCGCCAGTTCGGCCGGGAGACTGGCGAACAGCGCATTGGATCCGCTCAGGGCTGCCCCTGCCACGGCTGCCCCGGGCACGAACAAACCGGCCACCAGCACGCCGGCCAGGACGCTCGCCGCCACAAAAGCGATCAGCTTCCCCTGCCCGCTTACCCAGGTGCCGGACCATCGCCCAGTCGATGGAATAGTCATAACGTTTCCCTTCTACAGTTCTTATGCTTGCTGAAATTCAATTCGGTCTTCGCTGCCCCGGTACTGTCCAGGCCACCGGGCTTTGTGCCCGGTTACCCAGCTGCGCGGTCCGGCTGCACCGTATCCGGCTTTGGCCGCGCTACTCTTCAAGCCCGCTGGGACAACGTTGTCCCGCCCGGCGACGCTGGGCTTCAAGTGCTGTTACAGAGGCAATATGGGTCCCACGGCGGAGAGTCGGGGGCCGCGGAGCTGCCCGGGACGGAAACGGAGGATGGCGGCCGAAACAGCTGCGGACTTCGGACCAAGAAAACACTGGCGGCCCAAGGCGGAAGGTGGATGGTTCACGTCGAGATCCTGGTCGTGTAGGAGGGGTGCTTTTCCGTCCAGCCCTGGAGTGGGTCCCGTGTTGGACCCCCGGCTTTTCAGGGTCGCGGGGGCAGTGCGGAGAGCAGCGGGAGGGCGATGCCACTTCCTACGGGCCTGCCGGACGCTGAATCACGGGATGGGCGATGAGGATGGATCAGGGGTCCGGAATCGGTACTCCAGATCGGAGTAGGCCTGGGTGTCGTAAGGGGAGTGAAGGCCCGGTTTTAGTGCGTCGCAGTAGGGGACACGTCATGCAGGTTTGCAGAAGCGGCCCCAGGCTGCCATGGGAGAGCGTTTTATCTGCGGCTGATTGTTTTATGTCCGGCTGACACAGAAGTCGCCCGGCGACGGCGCAGCGCCCAGATAGACGTAGGGGAGGCCCGCGGAATGAGCCCTCGGCGCAGCATGAGTGCCAAACGCTGCAACCGGTGGCTGGGGCGACGGTGCCGTTTTGCCGGCGGACAGAACGCAACTTGAAGCGGTGTGTGACATGTCCGGGCAATCAGCGGCAGTAGTGCAGGAAGACCGGGCGCCGACTTCAACCCCACCAGAAGACGAAGCGGGGGAATGAGTACTATCGGCGGCGGCTGGGAGGTTCGGGCCTGTCAGAGCCCCGGTATCAGCAGCCGTGGCATGAGCGCCGGACAACAAGTGCAGAGCCACAATAGCGGTGGCAACCGCCAGAAGAACGGTCATCAGGCCCGCCTGCCGGAGAAACGACGCGACGGAGCCGAATCGGGCCACTGTCATGGTTCCTCCTTCCGCAAAAGCACTGGCACGTATAAGAGTAGCGGTAGGCGCCGCAGGTGCCGTGTACTTCGGGCCCGCCGGTACGTAGTGGCGGAATGGGCTGCCCCACGGTGTCGGGGTTGGGAAGGGTCCGTTTCGGGAAATCCTTTCTCGCAGGCGTCTGCTTCGCTTTGCCGTTGGCCGGTCCCGGTGCACTTCCCGGCGGGGGACTGCCCTGTTTAGTCCAGGCCAGCCCGCAGCCCGGTGTCCGATAGCCATGCCGGGTTGCACCGGCCCTGGCCCAGGCATCCTCTAGAGTGTAGAGATGCCCCTGCGGCACAGAGTTACCTCCCCGGCCGGGCGCTTCGGCGGGTTCGGCATCTGTGCGGCGGCTGCAGTGGTTCTCGTACGGCATGTTCCCAGGTAGTGGACATAAAATCTGCGAAGGACGCGGCAAACCCGGCATGCGCGCCGATGATGGTGGCCCTGCCAAATATGATGGGGATGCGACGTCGCGCAAGACCAACAGCCAGGCAACAGCTGCATGGGGAGATCCCTGCCGGGTGATCCTCCACTGCGGCGTCAACGTCCCTGGCCCCACCCCGGACAGGTGCGTTAGCGTCAACGGGCATCGACTGGCTGATTAAGGAAGGGGATACGGTGTGGACAGACGACCTTTGGCCGAGATCCTGGCACCGAAGTTCTCCTGACCCCGGACCGGCTCCCTTCGGCGGCGGTCCTGGCGGATCTTTCCGCCCCGGTAGGAAAGATCCGTGCAGAACGAAATTGGCTCGGGCAGGAAGACAGCAGGTGAACCAGGAAGGTGTCCACGAGTGAGCCCCGCCCCGCACCGAGTCAAGGCATTATTACCGGAAACCACCGTTCGGGCCCGTTAAACCCATCAATGGAGCCTCGTGCATCTGGAGCTTCCGCCAGGAAATCACAACTTCCCGTCCCGGATTGCCGGAAGACAACAAGCCCGCCGACGCTTAGCCTGCCCCGCACAGCCCATCACGTCAAGGCTGGAATGGAGCGACGGCCACCCTGCAGCGGCGGGCAAAACGAAGCTTCACCGGAGCAAAGCACCGGCAGGACATGATCTCAGTCCGACGTATGACCGCACAGCCGGGCCTCCCCGTCCCGCTGGACGCTGTGGAAAGTTCTGGCGGACTCCTTGCTGCCAGCCAGGCCCGAGGCCGGCCTGTAGCTTTTCGACCCCTTTTCAGCTCAATGCCCACGAAGACGCTCCTGCGTCGTTGATGTATCAGGACAACATCCATGAACAAGAAGTACAGGACCATCACATCGGTTGCCGTTGCCGCCGCTATCGCCCTGACCAGCTGCTCGGCCGGCTCCGGCAGCAGCATGCCCGGGATGAACCATGGTGGTGCCGGTCCCGCGCCGTCATCAACTTCCCCGGCAGCTGCCAGCTCCGCGACCGGAACGGTCCCGGCCGATGCCTCGGAGGGTCAGTTCAAATCGCCGAATAATGAGAACGCGCCCCTGACAGTGGGCATCGCCGGGGCGCTGCTGGCTGTGGCCGGAGGACTCTTTTACCTGACGCAGCGCCGGTCCAGGAACTCGGGCCACCAAGGCCCTACCGCACGAGGGTGACAGGTAGAGCACCCGCCCCCCTTGCACAGACAGTACTGCTGCCTCCTGCAACACCGGCCCCGCTCGGTGCCAGAAAGGCCATTCACTTCATCCGCGACCACCTCGGCGGGTCCGACACCACGCCCTCGAAGCCTTCAGCGCTGATGAACGAAGTCCCGCTCAGACTGCTGAAACCACTGCTCCACACGGGAGAAGCCCTACTGACCTCAGGTGCACTCCCCAACCCTCACGGACCGTCGCCCTAACCACCCTCTACATGAGCACCGTTGTGAGTAGGGTGGTCAGGGAAACGTCCAGTTGTCCAGCCCTGCCTGTTTGTCGCCTGCGACACCCTCCGGGCAATGACCGAAATCAAGGAAAAACATGTTCGATCGGGATGAAAGTCTCCAGCACCAGGTACCAACGTCTCCCGATTCCCGCCCGCGCATGCCCCTCTCCGCCCGGCGGCTGATGCTGGTCGCTGCCGTGGGCATTCTCCTCGGAATTCTGGCCGGCCGGTTCCTGTTCGCAGGGCTGATCCTGGCCGCAGCAGGAATGACTGCCGTGGCAGTTGCCCTTTCCTACCGGCCAGGCAGTCGCTGGTTCTCCCCGGTGACGTGGGTTGTCTGCGTGGCAGGTGCTTTGTGGACCGCAGCCACCGCCGGATACTGGCTGACGGTTACTACCGCTGCAGACGCTGGGCAGCAGGTGCCGGCCATTGCGTCACCTCTGTTCTATGGAGGCGCGGGCTGCCTTGTCATTATGGCGGGAGGAGTAGTGACGGCCGCTGTTTTACGCACCTTACGGGCACGAAAAACACCGCCCGGAGCATAACTTCGCTGTCAGCAAAGACGGGTCAATGAGCCCGTGCTCAGCCCGTGCCTCCAAACCACACCCATCAGCTTCATGGCGGGGCCGGTGGTCACGTCCCTGCGCCAGATTGACGCGCCCTGCCGCGGCCTCCGGTTGTTCATACTCACGGAGGTTGGAACCAGTTGCAGGGGTGATTCAGATAAAGTTTGTCCGATGAGGTCTAAATGCTGAGACTGCCGATGCAGGCAAGCCCACATGCCGGGCAGGACGCAACGTGACCGGGACCGGGAGCAAGCGCCGGGCGAACCGGCTGCTCCTTGCCATCCTCGCGCCGTTGGCTCTCATTACTCTGGTGGTCATGCTCTTGATGTGGCCATCGGGCAGCCGGGAAGACATCACCCTTAACAACCCTTACGCGGGTGCGCCGGGAGCAACCTTTGACAGTGGCAGGGTTCAGCGCGTGGTTCAGGAAAACTGTGCTCAGGGGACAGACTTGGAACGTCGGGTGCCCGGATCCCCGGAATGCGTATTCGCCTTCACCGAACCGGACAGAGGCGGCAGCCCCGTCAAAGTAAGCATTAATCCTGATGTTGTAAGGTCCCGGGGCGTCAGGGCAGGTGACAGCATTACCTATCTGAATCTGACAGCGTCCCCTGGTATCGCCGCCAACCCTGCCACGCCGCACTACATCTTTGTGGACTTTGTCCGTACGGTGCCGATCCTGTTGTTTGCCATCCTGTATGCCATCGTGGTGGTCGCCGTCGCACGATGGCGGGGACTGCGCGCCCTTGTGGGACTAATCGGGGCCTTTGCCGTGCTGGCCGCTTTCATACTTCCTGGTTTGACAGAAGGCAAGCCTCCCGTGCTGCTGGCGCTCGTGGGATCTACCGCCATCATGACAGGCATGCTGTACTTCGCCCATGGGTTTTCCGCCCGCACGTCCACGGCTCTGCTGGGGACGATCTTCGGGCTGGGGACGACAGCATTGCTGGCCGCCTGGTCAACCGACGCTGCAAATCTTTGGGGCAAATCGGGTTTCGAAGCTGCGACCCTGTCCAGCGTCTCGAGCAACGTCTCAATCTCCGGGATCATCCTGTGCGGCCTGATCATCTCCGGGCTTGGAGTACTGAACGACGTGACGATAGCGCAGTCATCTGCGGTATGGGAACTCTATGAACTTGCTCCTGAGACATCCGCACGTGGCCTCTTCGCCTCAGCCATGCGCATCGGCCGCGACCACATTGCCTCGACGGTATACACCATTGCTTTCGCCTACGCCGGGGCCGCCTTGCCCATCCTGATTATTGTGATGCTTAGCGGCCGCCCTCTGGGTGAGGCGCTGACCAGTGCCGAGATGTCAGAGGAGGTGGTTCGCACCCTGGTTGGCTCTGTGGGTCTGGTACTTGCGATCCCGGTCACCACCCTCATCGCAGTACTGGTGGTCAAGGCAAACGACGGGCAAGCTCTGCCCAGCCCGGCCGCATCCCGGACATGAGCGGTCACCGGGACCAGCCAACGGTTGCCCGGGAAGCGCCGGGTGAACGGCGGGGCGCACTGGCGTGCAACGCGCCCCGCCGCTGTTGGGAATACTTAGCCGAGTGAGGCGAGGATCTCGTTACACGCTGTCTCGCAGCGCCGGCAGGCGTCGGCACAGATCCGGCAGTGCTCGTGCATGCCGGCGTGCCGTTCGCATTCGTCCGCGCAGGCTTTACAGGCGGTAGCGCAGGCCTGAAGCACGGCCCGGGTGATATTGGCGTCGTAGCCCGTGTGGCGGGAGAGGATATTGCCTGTTGTTATGCACAGGTCGGCGCAGTCCAGATCCGTGCGGATGCACTTGGCCAGCTCAGCGATCATGTCCTCACCAAGGCAGGCATCTGCGCATGCAGTGCAGGCTTGGGCGCAGTCATAACAGGCTGCAATGCATTCGGCCAGTTTGTGTTGGTCAATGCCGCCCAGGTCCTTAGGGTAAGCATCCAATAGCTTATGGGTTGTGCCGTGTGTCATTTCTTTGGCTGTGACAGGTTTGGATGGCCCCGGTAGGACGGTTATATCTGGCCCCACTTCATGACTCGCCGGGCACTTGTGACGGTTATTTGTGGCCCCACCTTCAACGTTGGATTCATCAGTGGATGGATGCGGCGGAAGGCTGGGCTGGATGGAGTCGAGAGTGGAGTTGTTCGCGCAGATCCGAAGGGACGCCCGGGTTGAGGGCCTGTCGGTTCGCGCATTGGCGCTCAGGTATGGAGTTCACAGACGGACGGTGAGACAGGCACTGGATTCAGCTGCACCTCCGGAGCGCAAACAGAGACAAGGTGTGTCCTGGAGGCTCGAGCCGTTCAAGGGCGCGATCGACACGATGCTGACCGAGGACACGACGGCACCGCGAAAGCAGCGCCACACCGCCCGCCGCATTTTGGCCCGCCTCGTCGAAGAGCACGGTGCGCAGGAGCTGTCGTATTCGACAGTTCGTGATTACGTAAGGGTCCGTCGAGCCCAGATCGATGTCGAGGCCGGCCGCCGCGTCGAAGTGTTCGTCCCTCAGGAACATGCTCCAGGCGCGGAGGCCGAGGTGGACTTCGGCGAGGTCTATGTCGTCCTGAACGGGGCGAAAACGAAGTGCCACATGTTCATCTTCCGGCTATCGCATTCGGGCAGAGCAATCCACCGGATCTACCCGACCCAGGCCCAGGAAGCCTTCCTCGAAGGGCACATCGAGGCCTTCAAAGTTCTGGGAGGCATCCCCACCAAACACATCCGCTACGACAATCTCACTAGCGCGGTCACCGCTGTGGTGTTCGGACAGGGCCGGCACCGCCAGGAGAACGACCGGTGGGTGCTGTTCCGTTCGCACTACGGCTTCGATCCCTTCTATTGCCAGCCTGGCATCGCAGGCGCCCATGAAAAGGGCGGCGTCGAGGGTGAGGTGGGCTGGTTCCGCCGCAACCGGCTTTCACCGATGCCGGTCGCTGACTCCCTGGATGAGCTCAACGACCGGATACGGGCTTGGGAAGCCCAGGACGAGGCCCGGCGGATCAACGACAGGATCAGCACCATAGGCCAGGGCTTCGAGATCGAACGGCCATTCCTGGCCCCGTTGCCGGCCGAGGAATTTGATCCTGGCCTGGTGCTGAACCCGAGGGTCGATAGGTCCTCGATGATCACAGTCAGAATGGTGAAATACTCCGTCCCAGCCCGGTTCATCAGCCGGAGGCTCCGGGTCTCGCTGCGGGCGTCCGAGGTCGTGGTGTTCGATGGCCGCACCGTGGTCGCCAGGCATCAGCGGGTCGCCGCCCGGTCCGGTCAATCGGTCCAGCTGGATCACTATCTCGAAGTCCTCAAAACCAAACCCGGAGCCCTCCCCGGCTCCACCGCTTTGGCCAGAGCGCGGGAATCCGGGGCGTTCACCTCCGCCCACGAAGCCTTCTGGGCCGCGTCCCGCCGGGTCAACGGCGACGCCGACGGGACCCGGGAACTCATCGACGTCCTGCTCCTCCACCGGTCCATGAATGCCACAGACATTCATGCAGGGATCAGCGCGGCGCTGGGAGTGGGCGCGGTCAGCGCCGACGTCGTCGCGGTCGAAGCCCGCAGACACGCCACGACCTCGTCCCTGGGTGGGGCCAGCTCCGACCGTCATCCCGGTGCTCATGCTGAAGAGAAAGTGCAACGGGTTGTCAGTCTCACCCAACGCCGACTCATGGACCCCGCCGCCGTCATCGCCGGGCTCCCGCCAGACATCCGTCCCCTTCCCTCGGTCAATGCCTATGACGAGCTGCTGGCCAAACGCTCCGAATACCCCGCAGGAACCGCGTCAAAGGAGAACATCTCATGAGCCCCACCACACCGGCGACCGCAATCACCCCGACCCTGCGCCGGCGGCGCGGCCTGACCGAGCAGGCAGCGGTCGCCGCCGTGGACCAGGCCTGCCGGCGGCTGCGCCTACCCACCATCCGCGGAGTCCTCGATGAAGCCCTCATCGTCGCGGGGAAGGAACAACTCTCCTACCAAGGCTTTCTGGCCGAATTGCTGCTGGCCGAGTGCGACGACCGGGACCGGCGCTCCTCGATCCGCCGCGTAAAAGCCGCGAACTTTCCCCGGGACAAGTGGCTCGGGGACTTCGACTTCGATGCAAACCCGAACATCAACCCCGCTACCATCCACACCCTGGCCACCGGGGAATGGATCCGTAAAGGACAACCCCTCTGCCTGATTGGGGACTCCGGGACTGGCAAATCTCATCTGCTCATCGGGCTCGGCACTGCCGCCGCCGAGAAGGGCTACAGGGTCAAGTACACCCTCGCCACCCGGCTCGTAAACGAACTCGTCGAAGCCGCCGATGAGAAAGTCCTGGCAAAGACTATCGCCCGCTACGGGCGGGTGGACCTGCTCTGCATCGATGAACTGGGCTACATGGAACTGGACCGCCGCGGCGCCGAACTCCTCTTCCAGGTCCTCACCGAACGCGAAGAGAAGAACTCCATCGCTATCGCGTCCAACGAATCCTTCTCCGGCTGGACCAAAACCTTCACCGACCCGCGCCTCTGCGCCGCCATCGTGGACCGGCTGACCTTCAACGGAACCATCATCGAAACCGGCACCGACTCCTACCGCCTTGCCCACACCCTCAACCAACAAGCCGCTAGCTAATCGCTGGAACTAGGCTGGTTGCCGGTGTCTCCGCTCCCCTGGTGGGCGGAGCAGATGAGGTTTGGCGCGCCGTGAGATACGACCACGGATTTCCGGTCTATGCGAGATAAACATCGTTCCGTGGCATGGAACTGACCCCACCCCTGTGACTTGGGACAGGGCGCGACAGTCTGACGGAATCCTTCAGGCCCTCACCAGGACGTGGGGCACGGGGCGGAACCGACGGGGATGACAGGCCTTCTGGCCCCCTCGGCCCCCGCCACCTCCACGCTCAGCCTTATGCACCTGGTCTCCGTTCCGTGGACCAGGAAGCCGCCGGGCCACCAGGTGTACGGGGTCTTCTCCTCCGGGCACGCCGTGAAGGTCACGGACGTGTTGCCCTCCGTCGCCCCATACTCGGCCACGAGTCCCACGGTTTTTTGCTGCTCCGACGCCACGGTGACGGTGACCGTCTGCCCGGCACGCAGCCAGTACGGATCCTTCATCCATTGAACGCCGTTCATGAGCTGCTTTGTGCCATCGCTGGTCTGGGAGAAGTTGTCCCTGATGAACAGCGGATCGACGTTGAAGAGCCTTTCCCCGGACGGGCTGAACCCCGCAGCGTCGGTCTGGCCCTGCAGGCATCCCGCCTCGTAATGCCCCGCAGGCGGAGGAAGTGCCGCGACGGAGGTTGGGGCCGTGGACGACGAATGCGGGGAGTCGCTCGCAGCGTCCGGCGCCGGAGTGCCGCCGCCGGTGCATCCAGCCAGCAGCAGGATCAAAGGAACCAGTCCGAGCGGATGGCACCGCGTCTGCTCCATCATGCCCTCACGCTACGCCGGCACGTCGTGGGCGGAAAGTACAGGACGGCGCCTCAGTTTATGCAGTGGTACATGAAGGATCCTTTACCCGACACCTTCAGTTAGAGACGACCTGGACGGGCTTAAATCTGAAAGGGCCCCCGCACCCGACTCCGAAGGGATGTTCTCCGGTGGATTCCGTTTCTACTGGCAAGTCAGCCGCTGTTCGGTCGCCGAGCGCATCTGTCGCTTCCACATGGATCGAGGTGACGCTCACGGGCTCGGTCAGGTAAGGCGCGGATTGCGGCACCAGCCACTTCCGCTCATCGTTCTGTGCCACCGGCTCCGGCATGCACCCTTCTCCAAAACAAGCTGCAACTGCCGCCGGCGGAGTGGAGAAGACCAACTCCACGGGACCCGTATAGGCATAACCCATGGCTGGGCACACCCGAGGAACACGAGGGATGCCTCCGTTCACAGCGATGATCGTCAACACGGCCGCAACGATGCCGGTTGCAAGGAGAAGTGCCCATCGACGCTTCATTGAGTGAGAAGATGCTTTCGTGTTTTCCGTCCGCGCGCGTACAGAGCTGCTAGAAAGGTTCCCAGTGTGGCCAAGGTGGGGAATACGAGAAAGATTTGTGCTCCACCTCCGGTAGTGGCTACGGCGGTGATTCCTACCCACCAACACAGCCCGGCGGTGAAACCGAGGAGGACAACGGCGGAGTTGGGCTTGGAAGCCCGCCCTCCACTTACCTTATGACGGGGGAGGCCGCGGGAGACGTTCGTCTTGCTTGGGCGCCAGGCCGCGATCAGGACTGTGCCAACGGTTGCCAGAAGCGGAATCGTCAAGAAGATCTGGCCTCCACCACCTGCGGCGGCCGTGCCCGCAAATCCGATCCACCAGCACAGCGCCGCTGTGAAACCCAGGAGAACGGTAGTGGTTTTACGCAGGGTTTTGCGGGGTGCGAAGACTGGTTCGGGATTATCGTTCAAGGTCGCCCCCCCTGTGCTGGATTCCCTGTGCTTTCGACTATGAGAACACTTATTGGTGCTCTTGGCGAGCTACCAGAGGAGGCAGCCATTGTGGTCTGGACCAGGAACTTTACCGCGCGTCCTATCGGCTCTTAGGAACAGATGTTGAGAAAACCTGTGGCACCCGGACGAGCAAGGAAAGTGATGATGTGGCCATTTTCATCCTGAAATACAGCTTTTGAGCCGGACACGGTCACAGTGCCGGCTTGGTAAGGGTTTCCCCATCCTGGAGGGGGATTGCCCTGTCCGTCGTCCAATGGTGTTTCGGCAAGGAAGAACGTGTCGTCGACGCGCAGTTCCTTGATGCCGCAGTGGGTATAGAGCATGGTTGGCATGCCGGAAGCAGTTGGGGCCGGCGACTCCGAGGAGGCTTCGGTCATCGGCGCGGTAGGACCTGCGCACGCAACCAGAAGGGCCAATAGCATAACGCTCAGTAGGGAGAGTCTGATTTTTCCGGCCATTCGACCGCACCCCAATTCCCGATCAGGCTCAAAGAGTATGCCGTGGGAAAGAGCGCCACAATACTAGGGATGGTCACGTTTTACTCACGGCGCCCGGTACAGGCTGCTCAAAAGAGTTTCTGTGAAATTCTCCGTTCTGTGTAACCTTTTCGGCTATCCCGGACAATTCAGAGCATGGGGAACCTTGAAAGTGACGAGGACAGCCTTTGGTCCCGCAGCCTGCGGGGTGACGGCGAAGCATTCGGTGTGCTGTATGACAGGCATCGGGACCGAGTATTCCGCCACGCTTACCGGCTCGTGGGTAACCATCACGACGCTGAAGACGTCATGGCGGCCGCCTTTCTTGAGCTGTGGCGGCGGCGTGCCAAAGTCCGTGTAGTGCAGGGGTCTATCCTTCCTTGGCTGCTGGTCACAACGACGAACATGGCCCGCAATAACGGGCGAGCTGCCCTCCGCTACCGGAAGCTGCTGGACTCCCTACCCCGCACAGAGGCATCTTCACAGCACTTGGAAGCCGACCTTTTCACCGCTCACCAAGAGAGCCTCGACCAGGACTTCGCTCAGGCTCTTGAAACGCTCAGCGCTAAAGATCTGCACTTGGTGAGCCTGGTCGTTTTTGAGGACTACCCACTCGCTGCCGCGGCAGCCGTTTTGAACATGACGCCAGGGGCGGCTAAGACGCGCATGCACCGGGCGAAGCAACGAATGAAAGCTGCCCTCACTGGCAGCACTAGATCGGGCGCTCCTGCCGTCTGCAGCCAGCCAACTTCAGTTATGGAAGGAGAACGGTCATGAACCAGCTCCATGTCGATGACCGATTCAGCAAGGCACTGAGGGCGGAGCTTATCGCCCAGGTTCACCAAACGGCCCCGGTCCGTCCGCGGACGCACACCCGTTTTTGGCTCGGTGGCGGGGCGGTGGCCAGCGCATGCCTGCTCGGCGGTATCGGCGCGGCCGCGTCCGGGGTGTTCCAGATTCCTGGCGGGCAGGAAGTAACGCCTTTGGCTTCACCCGTGACGAAGACCTACACCGGAACCGCGGCAGTGGAACTCGGCGATCCACCGGCAGGCACCACTGACATCGAACTGGCCCTCACCGCTCTGACTCCCGGTTCGTTTCAGTTTCCCAACGGTGCCAGCTGCAGCTACACCGAACTCGAAGCTGATGCACGCTTAAATTCCTGCCGCTACACCACCTCTCTTGAACCAGGACAGCACAGTGTCACGATCAAAACAGAGCCCGGTAGCCAATGGCAGCTCACTGCCAAGTACGTGAAGCAGGAACGGACCGAGCTCGGCGTCAACGCCAAGGGTGAGACCTACGGCATGGAAAGTCCCGAAAACGGAGTTCCGGATCTGATCGCCGTGACGGCCACCAACGGAGCGAACGGCTACGTGTACGCCAAGGACCTCCACGGCGGCCCTATGCCCACCAGCCCGGAGGACGCGGCTAAGAACTTCAGCACTGCACGCCCCTCACACGAGATCGCCGTGTTCCTTAGTGACGGCGAAACCAAGGTCGGCGTTTTCATGGCAGCAGGCTCTGGAAGCGGCATACCCTCCTACCCGTCGCCTTCTCAAAGACCATGACAGGACAAGTGCACTAATTGTGAGCAGGAGGCATTTCTGTTGCGCCCATCTTGAAGCCGCTGGAGCGAGTTACTGCCCGTGGTCTTGACCTGTTGGCTGTTCGAGGGTGGCCTCCCGTTGGCGCCGCCGAATTTCTTTCACTGCCAGACCGGACTGGGCAAACCAGCCGACGCCCACGAGGACAGCTAAAATACCCGACCACCGTCCCGACCAGCCGAATAAAACAATCGCGAGCCAGAGTATTCCCAATGCAATCCCAATATTCCTCAGCCAGCTGAGATCAGTGGTTGAGCGTTTCGGAAAGCGCACTGAAGTCCTTATCCTGGCAACCATCCTCTCCCACATGGGGCATCCTTCGGTCCATGGGTCCTCGTGCACATTCTGTTCGTGAGCATACGGCGCGCGAAGACTCTTTGTCGTTAGTTCAAAGGCCCGGCCAGCACTGGAGTACGTTTGCGCGGTGCCCGGTTGTGGATCCATGACCACAGGGCAACCAAAGTCCTCAGTGGGGCCAGAAATAACCGTCATGCTGGGGCCAAAAAAGGTTGACATAGTCATTTCTTTCTCCTTTGATTGGTTACGCTGACTGTCATGTCGCTGCAGCGCCTGTGTTTGCCGGCCTGCAGTGTGGCGCTGGCTTCCCCTTTCTCTAGGCCGTGAAGGCTCGCCGTAATGGTCGACGAGGCTGGACTTATAGGGACATGGCCTGTGCCTGAACATCCAAGGCGCGGTCCCTGGCTTGTCCACATGTTTCGGCTTGGCGTGCCCTTCCCGTGGAGCGGTACAGATCCTGGGCCCATTCAAATTCAGCAGCGGCGGCCGCGTAAAGTCCTTCGTCGAAGAGGCGCCTGCCAATTTGGTGGCGTACGAGAGCTTCCCTGGTTCTGGTGCGGGCCAGCCGGAGGGCCTCTTCGTGAAATCTGCCAGCCTCCCTCCATCGGTAGGTCCTCTGGTAAGCATGAGCAAGGACAAGCAGGGCCTGGAAGGGATCGTCGGAGCTTTCCAGGAGAACATGGCCTTCTCTGATCGCCTCACCGCCGTGGCCCAGGAGGGTGAGGACCCAGACGCGTTCCAGGACGGTGCAGTCTGTTAGCCGCGCCTCCATGGCGGCCCGGTCCACGACTACGTCCAGCAGGGTTTCTGCATCCGTATGCCACATGTGCATTTGAGGTTCCATGTACTATCCACTCATCCGGCTGTCCGAAAGCAATTTGGCGGTTGAGGCCGGCCGGCCGCCCGGGGAATCATCATTGGGCCAAAGCGCTGAGGATGAGGGCTTTGAGGATGCCTTGGTCTGCCAGTCCGAGGATCCTGCTGGCAACCCGTCCTTGCTTGTCCAGGACAAGGGTGGAGGGTACGGCCTGCGGCGGGACGTAGCGGGCCATCGCGAGCAGGATCCCGCCGTCCTTATCCTGCATGCTGGGATAAGTGACGCCGAACGTCCGTTCAAAGGCGGTGGCGGCCTGTTCCTCGTCTCTGATGTTCACGCCATAGAACCGGACCCCGTCGGGTTGGAACTGCTCCCAGAGCGCCTCCAGCCGGGGGGCTTCGAGCCGGCACGGGGCGCAGGCGGCATACCAGAAGTTCAGTACGGTGACTCTGCCGGCCCAGTCGGTTGAGCTGACGGCAGTCCCATCGTAGAGTTTGCCGGTCAATACCACCGCCTGGGTCCGCTGCTCGGCGGCGTATTCTGTGACGGAACCGTCGCCGGCGATGTAATTCTTGTTGTCACCGGCCTTGGCTTGTTGGGCCAAGGCGTCGGGGGAGCTGCATCCTGCGAGGGCTGCGACGCCCGCCGCCCCCACAAGGGCAGTGGAAATGAACCTTCGGCGGGTCAGGACGGTGGCCGTTCCCTGATCAGGCCGAGGGGGGACAGGAAGTGTGGGTTCGTGCACGATCATCCCTTGCTGTTTGAGTGAGTGACGTGGCCGCCAGTACGCCGGGATGGGAAGAAGGGCCTGCGGTCGCCTTGTGTTTGGGACTGCAAATCTCCGCTTGGAAGGGAGTTTGCCTTCTGCGTTGGCTGTTGGCTCCGGTCGACGATGGCAGGATGCACCGGCGATTTTGTGCCGTCGGGAATTTTGCGAAGGCCCGGGTCAGGCATCACGGCGGACCCGGGGGTAGATGCGGGCGGTTCAAGTGTTCGCTGTTCAGAGCCTCGAGCTGGTCGTCAGTGAGGTTGTCGTAGGAGCGTGCTTCATTTCGGTCACTGCGTGCGAAGCGGACGAACATGAGGATGATCAGTGGCACATCGACTGTTTCTGCGAGGAACCACAGCAGGTCACCGGCGAGCTGTTGGTCGCGCAGCGGTCCCGGGAGCCAGGCCGGATGGCCGGTAAGGCCCTGCGCCGCGCCATCCAAAATTTGCGGGCTGATCCGCATCATGATCCCGGGTACGGCGTCGGCCACCAGCTCGATGAATACGTAGATGAATTCGACGATGATCATTGCGCTGACGGTTTTGGAGGAGGCGTCTTCGATGATGGGCACGACCATCAGCATCCCGGCCAACGGCACGAGAAGGGTGAGGGCGATGTCCCAGAACGGCTCGGTTCGCAGGGGGAAGAACAGGGGTGTCAGAAAGAGGGTGAAGATTCCCAGGCCCAGCAACGCGGCGACCACGGTGTTGGCCAGCGCCCGCATGACAGGGTGTGCCAGAAATCGGTCCAGCCTCGCCGTACCGGCCGGTCCAAGGGTTGTCCGGGCGAGGGTGAGGGGTTTACCAGCGGTGACGAGCAGCGGAACGATGAACAGGTATGAGGTGATTTTAAGGGTGAAGACCCATCGCAGGTCATGGCTGTAGACGCCGGTGAATCCAAAGCTCAACAGCGCAAAGCTGCCCAGACCCAGGGTGTAGAACGTCGCGGTCCGCAGCCACGGCCACCGGGTCCGCAGCAGCCGGGCCCGTCGCAGGCCCCGCGCATAGAGCAGGGCGGCCGTGGTCAGGAGGGCCAGGGCCGGCCAGTTCATCGTCCAGGAGGTTAGGACAACATCCAGGGGCGGCATGTTAGTGGTTTTTCGTCTCGGTGCGTCCGGCGATGACAGCACCGATGAGGAGCAGTAAAGCACCGGTGGGGTAGCCGATGAAGATGTCCTCCATGGGGCTCGGTCCCGGCCCGGTAGGTGCCAGGTGGGCGATCCAATGGGCGATGGCCACGAGGGCGCCCAACCCCATGAGGACCTGCCCGATACGGACCAGCCGCCGGTGCCGGCGATAGCGTGCCTGGGCTTCAGTCTCTTGTTTTGGCTTGCGGTAGTTTTTCATGATGTTCCTTGACGGGGAGGGTCAACCGTTGGTACCGCCGGTGCATGCGGCGCCGGGCTCGGGGGCGTTCTTGGATTGGGCATAGGCGCGGATGAACGCAGGAATACGGGCATCGCCAGCTGCCGGGAGCGCAAGCTGCGTCCCCCAGGCCGTCGCCATCACTGCTGCGCTCTGGCCGCTGTCGGGGCTGAGGAGTACGTAGGGTTTGTCCCGGACAAGGCTTGTCAAGGTTGCGATGTCGGCGGCGGGAAGGTCGGGCTTATAGGTCAGCCACACCGCGCCGTGCTCCAGTGAATGGACTGCGCTCTGTTCGTTGATGGGGTTGGTGTACACGCCGCAGTTCGTCCAGATGCCGGCATGGTCTCCTCCCACTCCCGGTTCCTGCGGATAGTCCACAGCTGTCTGGACGTGGTTGCGGGTAAGGTCAGCAAAAGTCTGAACACCTTCGATGGGTTTCCGGGCTTCTTCCGCGGCTTGGTTTCGTTCCTGGACGGAGCCCACCACCGTAATCGCCACCGCGGTGATGATGGCTGTAAGGAGGAGGCCAAAGCTTCCGTAGACCAGAAGGTTCCATTTGCGTTGCTTTGCTTTCTGCCTGGCCTGGATCGAGGCGACTATCGCCTGGTGTTCACTGCGTCGCTTGGCTGCGTTGCTCATAGCGGTGTTCCTTTGCTTTCAATGTCAGGAGCAGGTTGGGGCGTGCTGCCGTGGTCAGGCCCGACTCCCGAGCGGGGCAGGCGCCTGCGGGCCTGAAAAAGGGCCAGCCCGGCGATGAACAACAGTGCCGCTGCCCAGGTGTTCACCCGCAGCCCCAGGATGGTATTGGCGGGATCGGAGCGGAGTAGCTCGAACACGAACCTGCCGGCGGTATAGAGGGTTATGTACAGCGCGAACACGGACCCGGCGCCGAGCCGGTACTTACGGTCCAGGTACATCAGCAGTGATGCGGCCGCCAGACACCAGAGGGATTCGTAGAGGAAGGTGGGCTGGAAGTAGCCGATGATTTCGGGGCTGCCGTCGGGTCCGGTGAAGGCCTGGCCGGTGGTCTGGTTCATGGCATGGATCTGGAGTTTCCACGGCAGGTCGGTGGCCTGGCCGTAGAGTTCGTTGTTGAACCAGTTGCCCCAGCGTCCCAGCGCCTGGGCGATCAGTAGTCCGGGAGCTGCCGCGTCAATGAACGCGGAGAAGGGAACCCCGGCGCGGCGCGCGCCGATCGCGGCGCCGACGAGTCCGAGGGAAACGGCTCCCCAGATCCCGAGGCCGCCTTCCCAAATTCTAAGCGCCCCCCAGGGGTCTTTTCCCGGACCGAAGTAGAGCTGGTTGTCGGTGATGACGTGGTACAGCCTTCCTCCGACAATGCCGAAAGGTATCGCCCAGGTCACGATGTCCAGAGTCTGGGACGTGGTGCCTCCGCGAAGCCGGAGGCGCCTGGCGGTCAGCCAAACCCCGAAGACAATGCCTGCCAGGATGGCGAGGGCATAGAACCGTATCGTCAGCGGTCCGAGCTGGAAGGCACTCACGGTAGGGGAGGGAAAGAACAGTTCTGTCGCGACAGCGGCGTTCATGATCAGGGGCCCTTATTTGATGTAGGAGAAGACGGCCATCATGCCGCGCTCAGCGTGATAGGCGTTGTGGCAGTGTGTAAGCCACTGACCCGGGTTGTCGGCGTCGAAGATGACCGTGACCGTCTGTTTGGGCCGGACGATGACGGTGTCTTTGCGCGCCCCGCCACCGGATACCTGGAAGGTGTGACCGTGCAGGTGCATAGGGTGCCACATGTCAGTGTCGTTGATGAACTTCACTTCGACCCGTTCACCTGCCTTGATATCGAAGGTGGTGGCGTACGGGTTGTTCATGTCGAAGCGTTTGCCGTTGATGCCCCAGTCGTAGTTCATCATGCTGCCGGTGAGGTGGACGTCGTGGGTCCGGTCCGGGGCCTTGTCCGCGAGGGTGACTTTGGGATCGGCTTTCAGTTGTCCTCCGTCGACCACGGCACCGTCCAGTTTGTTCGGGAGTACAGCGGGCAGGGGCTTCTTGCCCGTGCCGGTGCTGATGTAACCCAGTGCCTGGCCGGTCTTCCCCTCGGCCAGTGCCATGACCGGGGTGTAGCCCTCCCGGACGGTGAGGAGTGCGTCGATGCGTTCGCCCATGGCGAGAACCACGGCGTCGACGTCCTGGTGTTGGACCGGGAACCCGTCCGTGTGGGTGAGGGTGAGTTTTTGACCCGGTACGCCGACCCGGTAGGCTGTGTCCCCGGCGGCGTTAATGATCCTTAGCCGGATCACTTCCCCCGGTTTCGCGGCCAGGGTTTCGGCCTCATCCGGGGCTTTTGAGTTGAACAGGTGGTACGGGTATCTGACATCACCGGCGTCACCGCCGAGGAAGTCGCTGCGGGAGCCCATCAACATGTGTTTCATGCCCGATGCTCCTGCCGTGGGGGCGGGTTTGGATCCCATCATCGATCCGTGGTCCATTCCGGGCATGGACATGCCGCCGGAAAGCTCCTGCACGACCTCGTCCGGGGTGCCGGTAATACCGTCGAGCCAGTCGTCGAGCAGGATGACCCAGTCCCTGTCGTAGACGAGGTCCTCTGCAGGGTCCTCGACAACCAGCGCTCCGTAGAGGGCGCGTTCACGCTGCATTTCGACGTGCGAGTGGTACCAGTAGGTGCCGGGGTGGGGGAGCCGGAAATCGTAGGCGAACTCGGCCCCGGCGTTGACAGGGTCCTGGGTGAGGCCAGGGACGCCGTCCTGGTCATTGCGCAGGGCGAGCCCGTGCCAGTGAATGCTGGTGGCGTCCTTCAGATTATTGACCAGGTTCACGCTCAGGCGGTCTCCGGCCTTGGCGCGGATGGCCGGTCCGGCCAACGCCCCGTTGTACCCCCACGTGGTGATGGTTTTGCCGGCCACGGCGGCAGTGAAGGCACCTGCCTGCAGAGGTTGCGTGACGGTATTCCCCGAAGAGGGGCGTGCGGTTTCATACTCGGCGACGGCGGGGTCCGCGGCCATGATGCGTTGCACGGTCGCGGTGCCGGGTTTAGTGCTCTCAGTGCACGCAGCCAGGGCTGCGGCCGCGGCGGTGGCGACCGATAGACCCAAAAAGCGGCGCCGGTCCAGATGGTGATTCATAGGATTTCCTTTGTGAGCGGAGCTTGCGGCCCCGCCGGTGTCAGATGGGGGTGAGGAAGGTCCCGGAGAGGTTTTGCAGCTGGTAGATCCAGCGGACCCAGACTCCGGTGACCATGAGGATGCCCAGGACAATGAGCATTAACGCGCCCACGATGTTGACGGCCCGGATGTGCCTGCGGATGAAGGTCAGGGCGTTGCTGACCCAGCCCAGTCCCAAGGCCGTGAGGGCGAAGGGGATGCCAAGACCAAGGCAGTAGGCGAACGCCAGCAACGCTCCACGTCCTGCACTGCCGGTTGTGACGCTGAGCGACAGGACAGCGCTCAGGGTCGGTCCCATGCATGGGGTCCAGCCCAGGCCGAACACGACCCCGAGCAGTGGGGCGCCGGCCAGGCCGGTCTTTCGGCTGAGGGTGAGTTTGCGGGTCTGCTGCAGCCAGGGCACCAATCCCAGAAGAGCCAGGCCCATCAGGATCACTATTGCCCCCAGACCGCGCATCAGTGCATCCTGCCAGCGCAGCAGCCAGGAGCCGATCGCCCCGAACGCCGCCCCGTACAGGGTGAAGACGGTGGCGAATCCGAGCACGAAGAGTCCCACTCCCGCCAGGACCCGGCGCCGGTTTTTCGGCTGGGCGGGGTCGGTCAGGCCTGAGACGAAGCCGAGGTATCCGGGCACCAGGGGCAGGATGCAGGGTGACAGGAACGACACCAGGCCCGCTGTCATGGCCAGCGGGATGGCGATCAGCAGCGCACCGGAGGTGACGGTGGAGGCAAAGAAGCCGCCGATGTCCATGGCTCAGGCGGCGTCGGCGGGGCGGAAAGTGACTCCGCCATCGGTGGAGACGACAAGTCCGGCGGTCGTTGCAGCCCAGATCCAGGGACCGCCTTCTGATCCCTCGGACGCCGCGATTGCCTGAACGGTACCGTCAATCTTTCCGGCGTTCTTCCAGCTGGAACCCCCGTCGTTGGACACATACACTGTGCCGTCGGGTGCCACGCCGGCTGCGTCGGCAGCATTTGCGAAAGCGGCGAACTGGATCACCGGAGCCGCCGGCACCGGCTTCCAGGTGTTGCCGGCGTCTACGGACCGCTGAACGCCTTCTGGGGTCGTTGCGAGCACGGTGTCGCTGTAAGGGTTGCCGGCCAGGACGGCCGGGGCGAAGCCGGCACCAGCGGTCCTCCATGTCTTGCCGTCGGTGCTGGTGCGCATCGTCCCGTCAAAGCCGACAAGCCCGGACTTAGTGGTCGTGAGTGCATGGAAGTCCGACTCCCCCTGCCGGGAGACCTGTTCCCAGGTTCTTCCGCCGTCAACGGTTTTCACAAGGCCTAAAGGATTGGGCATTTTCGAGTCCTTGCCGGGATGGCCGGAAGCATAAAAGACACCCTCATCCATGGCGGCCGCGAAACCCATAAGATCATTTGTCGCTCCGACTTTGACGCCGGGATTTTGCGTGATGTCAAAAAGCCCTTCATGGGTCGCCAGCAGTACCTGCCCGCTTTCGGAGTTGACACTCAAGCTATGGACGTGGGAGCTGGGCAGGGCGGACGCCCCGTCCGTGGAGGCAGCCGTGACGGGGGAGCAGGCGGACAAGGTAAACAGCGCGGCCGCTGCGGCAAGTGCAGAGACAGTCAGGTGACGGCGGGAAGGGTACAGGGGCATGGGAAACTCCAAAGACTGGACCGGCCAACCGGGCGGACCAGGGTAACCGGGAAGGGTGACAGGGGAGGTGCCGGCCTCCAGGGGGAAGAGAGCCGGCACCCATTGGGGCGCGGGCTAGAGGGTGGCCAGCAGGTCCTTCATTTCCTGGATTTCGGTTTCCTGGGCGCTGACGATGTCCTTGCTGAGCTGGACTGCGTCGGCGTTTTTGCCGTCCGTGGTCTCGGTCTTGGCCATCATGACCGCCCCTTCGTGGTGGGCGATCATCTGGGTCAGGAACAGTTTCGCGGCTTCGGTGCCCTGGGCCGCGTCGAGCTTGGCCATGTCATCCTCGCCCATCATGCCTTCCATGCTGTGGCTGGAGGCCATGTCGGTAGGCGCCTGGGTGGGCTTGCCCCAGCTTTGAAGCCAGCCGGTCATTTTCTCGATTTCCGGGCCCTGGGCTGCCTTGATCTTGGTGGCCAGGTCGGTCACGGCCGCGGGGATGTTCTGCTTCTTGAGCATCACGTCGCTCATTTCCACAGCCTGGGCGTGGTGCGGGATCATCATTTGCGCGAACATGGTGTCCGCGTCGTTGAACCCGGCAGCGGCTGCTGATGTTGCCGGGGCGGGGCTGGATGACAACATCCCGGAGCTGCTGTGGTTCATCCCGGGCATGCTGTTTGTCTCGGAGGTTCCGCTTCCGGATCCGGTGGAGCATCCGGCAAGGGCGATGGCCGCGGCGATGGCGGCAGCAGAAATTGTCAGGGTCTTCTTCATGAAAATCAGGTCCTCAAAAGTATCAGCGGCGCACGGGGACGCCTTGTAGGTGGCAGCCTAGGTAAGACGGCTGGGCCGTTTGTCGCTGCCGGGTGGACGGTGCGCTGGTGCAGGGCAAGGCGCTGAGGAAGGGTTTACGTTCGGCTGATACAGAGGTCACCGGGGGAGGGGCTGTCCGGTGAGTAGGAATAGGTGCTTGTCCCTGCGGCCGCGGCACCGAAATCCGGCAGCTCATAGGAGGCTGTTCCCGGAAGCGGGGCTGCGAGAGTGGTGGTTCCCGGAGCCAGGACGCAGGCAGCCGCACCGGCCGTCATCTCCGGGCAGGACCCTGCCGGGGCACAGGACGACGCGGATGAACCGGTGACTACAGCGGGAGCCTCAGCAGCACCGTCGGTCATCGTTTTATGGGAGTGGCTGACCGGCATGGTCTGCAGCCGCACGACCGGACCCTCGCCAGCTGCGGTCATGCTGTGACCGGGACCCATGTCGTGGGCGCCGGTCATGACGTGCATGCCGAAGATCCCGGCGATGATGGCCAAGGCAGCTACGAGGAAGCCCGCACTCAGGAGGAAGGCGGTGAGGCGGCGCTGGGATGATGCGGTCACGAGGTCTTCCTCCTTTCAGTCCAGGGCGGCAGTACAGCTTCAGCCTACCGGCACGCCGCTTCAGGCCAGTCGCTGCCGTGCTGGTACAACGTGCGCGGCCGGCATTCGGTTTCACTGCGCCCACGTCGGTTGAGGTGCGGGGCGTTGGTTAGAGGCGGCGGGCCTGTCCGGCCAGCCGCCCGGACCGGTTCCTCCTTCCGGAGCCCGGAAGGAGGAAGTTACCGGGGGAAATGCCTAGTTCGCCGCGAATGTATAGCCGGCGGCGGTGACGGCCTCGCGCACGGCAGCCTCATTTGCCCTGCCTCCTACCAGCAGGCGCGAGCGGCCGCCCGGGACCAGCTCGACAGAAGCCGATTCGACCCCCTCCAGGGAGGAGACGGCCTTCTCGACCGTCTGAACGCAATGCCCACAGGTAAGACCATCCACCGCGAATTCCACGGCGCTGGTTCCGGGCGTTGCCGACGGGACAGCCGAGTCTTGGGTCGAGCAGCAGCTGCACCCGGATGCTGAGGATGCAAGCGGCAGCTGGGTACGGGATTCAGTTCCACACATGTCAGTTTCCATTCCTAGACGAAGGACTTATGGGCGCTGGGGTTGAACGGCTGTGAGAGCAGGTGCAAGGGACCGGCCGGGACATACCACTTCACTGACAACATCCAAAAATATACCCCCACTGGGTATAAGTTTGCAAGTGGGAGGGGAGACGTGGCCCGGCGCGGCGTTACCGGAATGTGACAAGTGTTGATGATGTGACGTATGGTCATAGCCGTGCCCGTTTCTCCAAGTGCGGCACTCCCGAGCAGACTTGCCTAACTCTGCCGCTGCCCGGGATCCATTCGCAACTTTCGTCCGGCAGAGACGGGGAACCCAATGGCGGCCTGCTTCGGGCAGGTCTTGGGGTGAAGCCGTGCCTGGTGCCACTCATGTACCGGTGCGGCCGGGTGTCTCCCATCCGAATCCGACAGCTAACCTCGCAGGCAGTGGGAGAGGCCTTTTCATGCCCAATGGCAAAGCTCACGGCCGCCGCCGCGCGGTCCCCGTCCAGACCAGTCCCCTTGCCGTGCTGTCCAGGTCAGTAGCCGGTAACGCCGGTGCCGCCGGGCGCCAGGCCGCGGTCATCGCCGCAGCGTCCGGGCTTGTCCTTACCAGCGGCATCGCCGCCCAGGCAGCCGACGCCCCGGTCCAGCGCGACGCGGAGCCGGCCTCAAACCTGGAAGTCACCAACCAGGTCCAGACGCCGCTCAGCGCCGACGCCACAGTCCAGATTTCCTTCGAGCGTCCTGTTGTAGAGACCACCCCGGCTCCGGTCGTGGAAGCACCCAAACCGGTCGCAGCGCAGGCACCCAAGGCCCCCGTGGCGCCCGCGGTGACCGCAGCGGTAGCGCCGGCGAAGGCCCAGGTCACGGTGACCCCTGCTGCTGCCGCCCCCGTGGCAGCACCGGCAGCCGGCGGCATCAACGCCATCATGGTTTCCTCCGCCTATGCCCAGATCGGCATGATCCAGGACTGCACCCGGCTGGTGGAGAACGCCCTCAACGCGGCCGGCATCCCCGTCGGGGACCTTGGCCCGATGCAGTTCATGAACTACGGAACGGTAGTCACCGACCCGCAGCCCGGCGACATGGTCATGCAGCCGGGCCATGTCGGGATCTACGTCGGCAACGGCCAGGTCCTCAGCTCCGGCCTGAACGGCAGGAACGAAACCGCCGTCCACCCCCTGACCTGGATGACCGCCAAGGGCGCCGTCACCTTCGTCCGCGCCGGAAAATAAGCGGCCATCCACAGACCACTGAAGGCCGGTGATGCAGTGCCTTGGGGGCACTGCATCACCGGCCTTCAGCATCCCTGCCTCACGGGCGGGGAGTAATTACATGCTCACTGCGGGGCGCCCGAAGCGGCGCAGCCGCAAGGAGTTGGTAACCACCAGAACTGAGCTGGCGGCCATCGCAGCGCCTGCGATCATCGGGTTGAGCAGCCCCAGCGCGGCGACCGGGATGCCGACGGCGTTGTAGAAGAACGCCCAGAACAGGTTGGTCTTGATCGTGCCCAGTGTGCGGCGGGACAGTTCGATGGCTTGAGCGACCTGCCCCAGGTCGCTTCCCATGACCGTCAGATCCGCGGCCGCGATGGCCACGTCGGTGCCGCTGCCCATGGCGATGCCCAGGTCGGCCTGGGCCAGGGCTGCAGCGTCATTCACGCCGTCCCCGGCCATGGCCACTGTCGCTCCGGCGTCCTGCAGCCGGCGCACGGCGGCCACCTTGCCTTCAGGCAGGACCCCGGCCAGCACATCCTCGGCCGGGATGCCGACCTGCGCGGCGACGGTTAACGCGGCCGAGGCGTTATCGCCGGTGAGCAGCACGGGACGCAGCCCCAGGTCCTTCAGCCGCGCGATCGCGGCGGCCGAACCGGGTTTGACGGTGTCGGTGAGGCTGATCAGTCCTGCGGGTTCTCCGTCGATGCCGACCCATACCACCGTGGCGCCGGAGTCCTCCAGCGTTCGCAGCATCTGCTGGCCATCGGCCGGTTCGTTGATGCCGTTGTCCCGCAGCCAGCCTGCGCGTCCGACGACGACTGCGTGTCCGTTGACGGTCCCGCGGACGCCGCCGCCGGCTGCGCTGACAAAGTCGGTGACCGCCGGCAGCGGCGCCGTCGTCCTTGCTGCCCGGGCGACGGCGTGTGCTACCGGGTGTTCGCTTGCCGCTTCCACTGCCCCGGCCAGGGTGAGCAGCTCGTTCCTGCCGGTCCCGTCCAGGCTCTGGACAGCGGACACGGACAGCTTGCCGCTGGTGACCGTTCCGGTCTTATCCAGCACGATGGTGTCCACAGTCCTGGTGTCTTCGAGGACCTGCGGTCCCTTGATCAGGATGCCCAGTTGCGCCCCCCGGCCCGTTCCCGTCAGCAGCGCCGTCGGTGTTGCAAGCCCCAGCGCGCACGGGCAAGCGATCACGAGCACAGCCACTGCGGCGGTGAAGGCCGCCTGCAGGTTACCGGCGCCAAGGAACCATCCGGCGAAGGTGGCGGCGGAAATTCCCAGCACGACCGGAACGAAGACGGCGCTGATCCGGTCGGCCAGCCGGGCGATCGCTGCCTTGCCGCTCTGGGCCTGGCTGACAAGCCGACCCATCTGGGCGAGAGTCGTTTCACTGCCGACACGGGTGGCTTTGACCAGCAGCCGACCGTTCGTGTTGATCGTTGCCCCGATCACCGTATCGTCCACACCCACGTCGACAGGCAGCGCCTCACCGGTAATGAGGGAGGTATCAACGGCGCTCTGGCCCTCCACGACGTACCCGTCGGTGGGGATCTTTTCCCCCGGACGGACGAGGAACACGTCGCCTGGGACGAGCCGCTCAACAGGGACCCGGGACTCTGTTCCGTCCCGGAGCACGGTGGCTTCCTTGGCGCCCAGGTTCAGCAGCGCGCGCAGGGCGTCGCCTGCGCGCTGTTTGGCGTTGGCTTCCAGATAGCGGCCCAGCAGCAGGAAGGTGGTGACGACGGCTGCGACTTCGAAGTACAGGGCGTGACCGCTCATGTTCATGACGGGGTGTGCCGTCATGAACGGATCGGCCAGCAGCTGCCATGCCGAGAAAAAGAAGGCGGCGCTGACGCCGATGGATACCAGGGTGTCCATGGTGGAGGCGAGGTGCCGGGCATTGATGGCTGCGGCCCGGTGGAAGGGCCAGGCGGCCCAGCTGATCACCGGCGTGCTGAGGACCAGAGCCGCCCAGCCCCAGTGCGGGAACTGCGCGGCCGGGACCATGGAGATCACCAGGACCGGCAGGGTCAGGAGGGCTGCCACGTAGAGGCGGGGCCGCAGACTCTTGCCGGCCGCTGCCCGTGCCGCAGCCGCCTTATCCCCGCCAGGCCCGGTTTGCTGTGCCGGCTCCACGTCGGCTGGCGGCTCTTCCGGGGCGCTGTGTTCGGTCTTGAGCGCGGCCGAGTATCCCGTGGCAGTGACAGTGTCGATGATCTGCTGGTCGGATATGGTGCCCGGGACGGTCACCCGGGCCGACTCCAGGGGCAGGTTCACGGTGGCGTCGACGCCTTCGAGCTTGCCGAGTTTCCGCTCGACCCGGGCAACGCAGGACGCGCACGTCATGCCCTGGATGTCCAGCTCGAGGATCCGGGTGCCGGGGGCAAGGGTTTCGGTGCCCACGCCTAACCGCCGGCCACGACGGCGTAGCCCGCTTCGGCTATCGCCGCACCGATCTGTTCGGGGTCCAGCTCGGCTACCGAGGTGATGGTGGCGGCCGAGACGCCATCTTTGTCCAGTGTCACGTCCACACCAGTGACCCCGTCGAGCTCCCTCAGTTCCTCGGTCACCGACGCCACGCAGTGGCCGCAGTGCATTCCGGAAATATTGACAGTTGTCTTTACGCTCATGACGGTTTCTCCTTCGTCCTTAGCGCAGCAGGCGCCCGATGGCGTCTGTTGCTTCCTTGACCTTGGCTTCGCCGGCCTCATCGGAGGCGGCCGCGGCATTCACCACGCAATGTCCTATGTGTTCTTCGAGCAGGCCCAGGCTGACCGCGTGCAGCGCCTTGTTCACGGCCGCGACCTGGGTCAGGATGTCGATGCAGTAGGCGTCTTCACCGACCATGCGGGCGATCCCGCGCACTTGGCCTTCAATACGCTTCAGGCGTCGCAGGTAAGCCTCTTTTTCGCTGCTGTACCCGTAGTCCGCCGCATCGGCGGAAGGGAGGCTATCAATGTTCTGAATCATCGGAATTCCTTTCAGCGCAATCCGATTATATACCCCGGGGGGGTACCTAGCAAGTGCCAGCAGGAATATCTGGTGCATGGCACATGCGTTCCGCAGGGCCCAGACGATGTAGAGAGCGTTCGAATGGTGAACGCGTTAACCCAGTAGAACCATGCGCCGGCGGTGAAGTCTCGGTGGTCCGGAATGGTACGGGGATGAAATTGCCGCGTGTTCCTGCTGCAGCTCCCTCACCCGTCAAAGTCATCCATCAGATCTAAGGCGCCTCACCGCAGGCTTGGGAGCGCGGCTTCAAAAACCCCGGCAGCGGACCCTGCCCATAAGAAGGTAAGCAGGCTTGCAATTGCCGTGAGGGGAGAGCAACCTACTGTCTATACCGGATCGAAGTGTTCTTCGATCCGGTGCGAACGCCGGTGGGTAGGGGGGGGGCGTCGAAGGCCGGCGGCGACGAGTCGGCGAAATACGAGGAGGATAGATCCATCATGCGGCTTAAGGAAAAAGTACTCGCCGGGGCCAGCGCCCTGGCTCTGACGATCACCTTGACGGGTGGCCAAGCGATCGCGAAAGCTCCAGTGGACCAAGGCGGCGGCACGAACAGTCGTCCCGTTGCCACAACGGTGCCCATCACACCAAGCGTGGGTAACTACGAAGGCGAACTTAAAGGTGACACACGGGTCTTCACGCTCACCGCCTTGGAGTTCAAGCAGCAGATTGCGACGTTCCCCATCGAAACCGCCAAGGTGCTCGGCTGGAAGGTCACGGGCAGCGACGACAGTAAGGCTTCCGCGCCCGGCCCCACCCTGGTGGCCTACGAAGGTGAGAAGATCCAGTTTGTACTCACTAACGAGCTGGATCAGCCAACGAGCCTGCATCCACACGGCACGCACGAGCCCAATGACGCCGACGGCGTGGCAGGCATCGATTTTAAGCCCGTCCAGCCGGGGAAGTCAGTAACCTATCCTGCCTACGCCCCGGGCCATGCCGGAACCTTCGCGTACCACACCCATACAAACACGGCCAAGCAGGAACCGAGAGGCCTTGCCGGAATGATAACAATTCTGCCCAGGCAAACCGCGGCAAAAGACAACCCACAGGTAGACGTAGCGATGACGCTCCAGCAATTCAACCCTTCTGCCGATGACGGGATGACGATCAGCAATGGAGCCCCGGCCGTACCAAAACCCGACGGACGTGGAATGTGGCCCTTCAATACCATCAACGGCAAAACAGGCGATGCAGCTGGGGAACCAATTAACATCAACGAAGGCGATCTGGTACAGATCAGGCTCTACAACGCTTCGAGCATGACCCACTCAATGCACCTGCACGGCATGGACATGACGCTTGTGGCGATCAACGGGCACCCCACGACCCCTGCAACAGTCACCACACAGGCCATTGCACCCGGTGAGTTTTTCACTTTGCAGTTCAGGGCTGACAACCCAGGCAACTGGGTCTTCCACTGCAGCTTCCCGGACCATCAGGCCAATGCCGGAAAGTCCGGTTTTCAGGGTGCCCCCGTTGGAATGACACGCATCTTCCACTACAACGGCTTCCAACCGGTCCCTGCGGAGTACTTCGGGCCACCGGCATAAGAATAAGTGCCGCAGGTCCGACTCCCAAGCGAGGAGCCGGACCTGAAGGCGGCGTCCGCGCTTTTCCTTGCGCTTCCTGGATTACTCTCTTCCCGGCCGCAAGAAGGGCTCTACCCACCGGCAGCGGCAGGGCAGGATTCGAGGAGGTCACGGAGCGCCGGGGCACGCAGGATAGCTCTTTCATCAAGCTGTGAAGGACAGGTGGTAAGAGAGCCCACGCGCCCCGGGCAGGAAAGGGCGCTGTTACAGTCCTTCCTGGCGGGGGCCGTTACCGCTGATGGGTAACGGCCACCCTGCCAGCAGGGACGGGCAGTTCAGGTCGTGGATGCCGGCCGTCCTCCGTTCCGGTCGTACCACTGCTCCAGCCAGGTCTGCATCTGGCTGATTTCGGCCAGTTGAGCCTCCTTAATGTTTGAGCAGAGTTCGATCAGTTCGGGGTGTTCGGCGTTGTCGAGGCATTTTTCGGCTTCGCGGACGGCGCGCCAGTGGTGGCGGATCATGGATTGCATGAAGCGGATCTCATATTCGGCCCCGCTGAAGTTTTGCAGCCGTTCCATGGAGCGCATGTCGCCTTGGCTCATCTGCGGCTGATAGTTGATCCCGTACCAGTCCTGCAGCCAGGCCTGCATCTTTTGGATCTGCTGCTGCTGGGCCTCGATGATTGATTGGCACAGGTCTTTGAGTTCCTGGTGGGTGGCTTTCTCCAGGCAGGTCTGTGCCATGGCAATGGCCATCGCGTGGTGATCGATCATGCCGGTGAGGAAGTCCACTTCGAATGTGGCTACCTGCCGGGTTTGCGCCGGAGCATCGGCCAGCGCCGGCGCGGCTCCGGCTGCCCCGGCGCCTGCTGTTGCTCCCAGCGCGAGTGCGGCCGAGGCCGCGACTGCACGGATTTTTGTTCCCATCGTCGGGTACTTCATTTTTCCCTGCCTCCATGTAGTGGTGTTAACTGACGTGGTGGCTCCTGCGGGCTAAGTGGTCGGAGCCGGTTTCCATGCCTTAGTCTGAGGCTCCCCGCCCGAGGGAGGCGAGGAGTTCCCTGCAGGCGTTTTCGCAGCGGCGGCAGGCCTCGGCGCAGACCCGGCAGTGCCTGTGCATCCCGGCGTGCCGGTCGCACTCGTCGCCGCAGGCTTTGCATGCCACGGCACAGGCTTCCAGGACGGCTCTGGTGATGTTGGCGTCGTAGCCGGTGTGGCGGGACAAGATATTGCCGGTGGTGGCGCAGATATCCGAGCAGTCCAGGTTCGTACGGATGCATTTGGTCAATTCGGCGACCATGTCCTCGCTCAAACACGCGTCGGCGCAGGCTGTGCAGGTCTGGGCGCATTCAAAGCACGCCGCAATCAAGTCGGCCAACTTCTGCCGATCAACGTTTCCGAGGTCTTTCGGATAGGTCTCCAGCATTGAGGTGATATGAGTCATCGTTCTGCTCCTGATCCATAGGACGTCACGGGATCCGGCAGGACACCGGACCCTTAATAGACAGTAGCCTTATCATTATTGTTCCGGCTACCCCGCCAGGGTGCCTTGCCCGGACGGACAAATTGGAAAATGGAGAGTGAACCTGGCCGTGGATGCTGTTTTAACCGTTCTTGGGGTCGCTGTTGTGGCGGCCGGGCTGAACGATATCTTCCATACCCTGCTGCACCCCTCCGGCAGGGGCCGGATAAGCCACTGGATCACCGTGCTGATCTGGGGAATCTCGCGGAGGACCGGTCACAGGCTTGGCCGTATCGCCGGTCCGGCGGCAATGGTTGCTGTCATCGTTGCCTGGACTTTGCTGCAGACCCTGGGCTGGGCTCTTATCTATTACCCGCATGTCCCGGAGGGCTTCAGTTACTCACCCGGCTTGGATCCGGGCCGGTACAACAGTTTCTCTGAAGCGTTCTATATTTCTTTGGTCACCCTCGCCACCCTCGGCTACGGTGACGTCGTTCCGGTCAATCCTTGGCTGCGAATCCTCTCACCCGTTCAAGGTCTGACCGGGTTCGCCCTGCTGACAGCGGCACTATCCTGGTTTAACCAGATCTATCCCGCACTCCGGCGCAGACGCACACTTGCCGTCCGCCTGCACCACTTGAAAGAGAACCGGTACGCCGACAAACTCAATGAGGTTCGGGCCGTGATCGGCAGTCGGGTGCTCGAGGAGCTCTCGGCCGGTATCACCGAGGCCCGGATCGACATGACGCAAAACGCTGAGACCTACTACTTCCGTGAAACCGACAGCCGGATCGCCCTGGCCGCCTCCCTCCGCTACGCCCTCGACCTCAGCGATAAAGCGCGCAACTGCGCTGATCGCGACATTGAGCTCAACGGCCGGATCCTTCAAACAGCCCTTGAGGACCTGGCACAAACCCTTGGAAGGCAGTTTGGAATGGCAGGAGATTCCACAGCAGAAGTCCTCGCCTCCTATACGAGGGATCATCTGGCCGCAGGGGCATTAGAGGGCAGCCGCCGTTTCAACGGGTGAACCATTCTAACGGACCAGTCCTGCACATAATGAGTCCGCAGCGGGCAGCTGAAGGCTGATCAGGCGGCAGCGCGGCAGTAGTGGCCTGCTCTACAGAAGGAAGCGCCCGCAGTCACGGTGGGGCTCCTTGGCCGCACGGCCATTCCCATGAGCTGAAGAACCCGCGGATCATCCACAATTCCCCTCCCCGCCAAGCCGGCAGAGCGGCCTCAAAGTCATCGGCAATGATCCGTGAACGGTCGGTCCTGGCGGCAACGTTGGAGACCGCCGGCGAGGGCGGTCAGGCTGGGCCTGCCCACATGATACCTCCGCCGATGCCCACAGCGAGGGTCAGGATTGCTCCGGCGATGGCCACGTGCCCCGGCCACACTTGAGGGGCGAAGTCGCCTGCTCCGGCGGAGTCCGGTGTTGCTGGGCGGAAGGCCGGGGCGAGCCAGCGGAGGTAGTAGAAAAGGCTGGCGAGGGTATTGGTTGCGGCGATGACCGCGAGCCACCAGAAACCGCCATCCCAAGCGGCTGAGAACACGGTGAGTTTCCCGAGGAAGACGCCCGTCGGCGGGGTCCCGACCAGGCTGAGGAGAGCCACCACCAGTGCCACGGCGTGCCACGGTCGGGCGCCGGACAGCCCTTCATATGCGCTGAGGACGTCCCTGCCTGGATAGGTTCCGATGACGGCGAAGGCAGCGAGGTTCGCCGCCGAATAGCCGGCAAGGTAGAGGACCAGGGAAGGCAAGGCCAGCGGCACTGCTCCCGCCACGGCAAGGGGCATCAACAAGTATCCGGCCTGGCTGACAGTGGACCAGCCCAGCAGGCGCCGGGGGTTCTTCTGGCTGAAGGCTGCCAGGTTGCCCAGGGTCATGGTCATGGTGGACAGCAGGGCGACCAGCAGTGGCCATGCCACAGTGCCGGGCATGTGCTCGAGGAGGCGGTAGGCGGCCAGCAGGCCGCCAATTTTCGGTACGGTGGTGGCGAAAGCGGCAGCTGCGGTCCCGGCCCCTTCAGCGGCGTCCGGAACCCAAAAGTGGGCGGGAACGGCTCCTGCCTTGAACATCAGCCCTGCCAGGACGCCCACCAGCCCCACACCCATTATCGCGCCGCTGCCATGTTCGAGTCCCGGACGCAGACCGGAATAGGACGTGGATCCGGCGACGGCGTAGAGCACGGCGACGCCGAGCATGAGCAGGATGCCGAAAAATGCGCCCTGCAGGTAGGTCTTGAGTGCGGCCTCGGCGCCATTCTTGGTTCGTCCGATACCGATCAGGGCATACAGGGGGATGCTGGCAAGGAGGAATCCGGCGATGAGTACCAGGAGGTCGGCCGCACCCGTAAGCACAGTCGCGCCCAGGGAGGCCAGCAGGATCAGGGTGTAGGTTTCGCTTTCGCGCGCGGTTCCTCGGAGTTCATCGGTGCCCAGCATGATGACCAGCAGGGCCGATATTGCCACCACGAGGCGGCCCGCGCCGGTGCCGGCGTCGATCACGTAGCTTCCGGAATAAGCGGACCCGGCCGCTCCAGCCAGGACGGCAGCAGCCGCGGTTGCGCTTGCTGCCAGCGCGCCCAGTGCAATGATCCGGCTGATCCATTGCCGTTCCCTGGGAAGGAATGAGCCCGTCAGCAGGGCGGTGATGGCACCGGCCAGCATCAGGATTTCCGGGAGCAGCGCGAGGGCATCAGCGCCGGGGTTCATGGATTCCACTGGCGCCTACCCTCCCAGCAGGGTGACCAGCGACGCCGACGCCGGGCTGATGGTGTCCAGCAAGGGCCCCGGGACGAGCCCGATCAGCACCGAGAGCACCAGCAGGCCCCCTGCCGACCACGCCTCAGCCGGGCGAAGGTCGCCCAGCCCCAGCGACTTTCCCCGTGGTTCCCCGGTAAAAACGCGTTGGAGCGCGCGCAGGAAGAGCGCAGCGGTGATCAGAATCCCGGGAAGTGCCAGCGCTGTCAGGGGGACGGCACCGATGCTGCCGGCGAAGATCTGGAATTCGGCGATGAAGCCGCTGAAGCCGGGCAGCCCGAGCGAGGCGAAGGCGGCCACGGCGAAGAACGCCGCGAAACGGGGTGCCGGGGAGGCCAGGCCGCCGAAAGCCCCCATGTCGTAGATGCCGGCACGGCTGTGCAGCACTCCGGCCAGCAGGAAGAGGGCGCCGGTGATCAGGCCGTGGCTGACCATTTGCGTGACGGCGCCGGTCACTGCTGTTTCCCGGGCTGCGGGGCTGCCGCCGGCGCCGGCAGCGGCCAGGGCAAGGACGATGTAGCCCATGTGGTTGACCGAAGTGTAGGCGATCATGCGTTTCAGGTCGCTCTGCGCCAGTGCCACGAGGGCTCCGTAGAGAACGGACACCACGCCTACGGCCACAAGTGCGGGGACCCACGCCCGCCATGCGTCGGGAAGCAGCGGCATCGCAATCCGGACGAAGCCGTAGGTTCCCATTTTCAGCAGGACGCCGGCAAGGACGGCTGATCCGGTGGCGGGCGCATCGGTGTGTGCCGGGGGCAGCCAGGTGTGGAACGGCACGGTGGGGGTCTTGATGGCCAGGCCGACGACGACGGCCCCGAGCACCCACAGGCCGGCCGGGTTGTCGCGCAGTGGCTGGGCCCGGAGCAGTTCCGGAATATCGAACGTGTGCGGCGCGGCGCCGAGGTAGAGGCCAATGAACCCCAGCAGCAGTGCCAACGAGCCAAGGAAGGTGTAGAGGAAGAACTTCAGGGCCGACTGTGCCTTGTCCCCGTGACCCCATCCCGCAATCACGAAATACATGCCAACGATGGACAGATCGAAGAACAGGAAGAACAGGATGAGGTCCTGGGCGGCGAACAGTCCCACGCTTGTGGCTTCGAGGAACAGGAACAGTGCCGCCCTGGGGGCCGGCCGGTCCCTGGCACCCCAGTCGTACACGGCGCAGGCAAGAAAGATGACGGCGGTGAGGCCGATCAGGGGCAGTGAAAGCCCGTCCACCCCCACGTGGTAGCTGCTTCCCACGTTGGGGATCCACCGCAGCCGTTCCTCGTAGGCCAGGCCATCCGGTCCCGGAGTCCGGTACCCGGCCCACAGGATCGCGGTGAGTACCACCTCGACGGCGGTCGCCCCGAGGAAGAGGGCGCGGGCCAGGCGTCCGCGTCCGGCGGACAGCAGGACTGCCGCCGCTGCGGCCAGGGGGAAGAGGATGGCAAGACTGAGCAAAGTTACCTCACGACGATCAGAAGGACGGCGGCCACCACGATCACTGCGGCGGCCTGGACGTAGTAGTGGTGCAGTTGCCCTGTCTGGGGCCGGCGGGCGGCTGCACCTGCGCGACGGACGCCGTGGGCAAGCCCGCTCACCGCGCTGTCAATGGTGCGGTCTGTGATGGCCGAGCGGCCGGCCAGCCGGGAGGTCGCAGCGGCCGCTGCATCGGTGCCGTGATCCAATGCGGCGTCGGTTCGGCCGAGGCTTCGTGCGCCCTGCAGGACCTTTTCGGCGGCGTGCTCCACGCCGCGGGAGAGGACAGCATCGTCGAATCGGGCCAGGGAGTGGGCGGTTGCAAGGACCGGGCGTACCAGGACGATGTGGGCTGCACGTTCCATGTGAAGCCAGGACAGCGCCCCGGGCAGGGGTGGAAGTTTGCCGCCAAGCACCCACACGGAAACCAGGACCGCCACGGCGAGCACCCCTGAGACCGTGAGTTCGAGCAGGGAGGACTCGGCCTTGCTGCCCAGCACCCCGCGGACAGTGTCACCTGTTGTGCCCAGCACCAGGAGGCCGGAAACAGCGGCGCCGGCGGCGAGGACTCCAATGGGGACCAGCTGCCACGGGGTGACAGTACGGCTGCCCGTCTCCTCGGTGTCGTAGCCGGATGCAGTTTCCGGGAGCACCGGTTTCCAGATCAGTGCCACGGCCTTGGCGGCGTAGGCGGCGGCGAGAACAGCGCCTGCCAGCCCGGTGATATACAGGGGAAACGAGTGTTCGCGCGCTGCGGTGAGGATGTTGTCCTTGGTGGCCCACAGCGCCAGCGGAGGAATACCGGCGAGGCTGAGCACCGCGACGGTGAACGCGCTACCCAGCAGGGGCCAGCGGCGACCGGCCCCGCGAAGGTTGGCCAGTTTCTTGGTTCCGAGTGCCGCCAGCCAGGCGCCCGCCGCCAGGAACAGCGCGCTCTTCGTTGCCGCGTGGGCCATCAGGTGCGCGGCACCGCCCGCGGCATCACCCACTCCGGCCGCCATCACCACAAACCCGAGCTGCGCCGCCGTCGACGCCGCCAGGAGTTGCTTGAGGTCCTGCTGGCCGATCGCGATGAAGCCCAAAATCACGGCGGTGGCCGCACCCGTCCACGCCGCCACGTCCGCAGCCCACCCGGTAGCGGCCAGGAGGGGCTGGACCCGGAGCAGCAGGTATCCACCCATGGCCACCATCGCGGCCGAATGCAGCAGGGCGCTGACCGCGCTGGGTCCGTCCATGGCCCGGGAGAGCCAGAAGCTGAACGGCAGCTGCGCCGCCTTGCCCAGCGCGGCCACCAGTATCCCGGCGGCAGCAACAACCTGCCAGGGCCCGGGAAGGCTGTCCAGGCCTGCCAGTGACATGGCATCCCCTGACCAGGCGCCGGCGGCCATCGCCGCCCCCGCCGCGAGGTACAGTCCAAGGTCCGCGGTGCGGGTGGCCACGAACGCCGTCAACCCGGACGAGACGCGCCGCGATTCCCTCCAGTGGAACCCGATAAGGGCGTAGGAAGCCGCTCCCATGATCTCCCAGGCGAAGAGCAGCGTGGACAGGGTGGTGGCAGTCACGGTGACCAGCACCGAGGCGATGAAGACCAGCATGAGGCCATGGAACCGGGCAGGCGCGGCCATGCCCGTTGCGGCGGCGTAGAGCAGGACCAGGAAAGCCACCCCGGCAACGGCCGGGAGCAGCAGCGCGCTGAGGGCATCAACGCCCAGGCCGAACTCGCTTCCCGCCAGGAAGGGAGCCGAGAGGGAGGGGCGCAGGGCCGCGGCCGCGGAGGCGGCGCCCAGCACCAGGGCAGAGACGACGACGGCGAACACCGCCGCGACACGGTCCGCCTTCGCCCCGGCCACGGCAAGCGCTGCCCCGGCGGCAGCCGGAAGCCCGATAAGCAGGATCAGCAGCCAGCTCATCCGGCCAGGTCCGATGCCATCTCCGTCATATCGGTCTGCCGGGAGCGGTGCAGCAGGATGGCAACGGCGAAGCCCATGGCCATCTCCACCGTCATGGCGGCAATCACCACCAGCAGCAGCACCTGGCCATCCGCTGCCGGGGCGAGGAACCACCAGAACGCGGCCGCGGCCAGGATGACGCCGTTGAGCATGAGCTCCAGGCCCATCATGACCATGACCACCACCTGCTGCGACAGTGCGCCATACAGGCCCACACAGAACAGCGCCGCCGCAGCAATCAACACCAGTTCCAGTGTCATGCGTGCCCACCTGCCCCGTGGTGCTGCCCCTGCCCATCAGCGTGTTTCCCAGTTTGTCCGGCGCCGTGGTCCATCCCGTGCGCGCCGTGGGCCGCATGTCCAGCCGAACCACCTGAGTGGCCATGTCCCTTGCCCTGTCCGTCGTCGTCGGCATCCTCTGGGGGGACCAGCGGGTAGGCGCTGTACCTCCCACGCGGGTTTGCCAGGACCAGGGCCGACACCAGTGTGGCAAACAGTACCGGGCTGATGACGAGCATCACGAGCATCTTGGGTTCCATGATGGCTTCGCCGAGGGACGCCGTCAGGTCACCACCCGCCGTGCCCCTGCCCTCCGGCCAGTCCGCCAGCAGGATCCCTGCAGTCAGCAACAGAAACAGCCCGATGGCCGCCCCCGCTGACAGCTTCTTGCTGTGGACCATGTCCATGGGCATCAGCGCCGGGTTCATGCCCATGAACATGATCATGAAAATGGCCATGACCGCCATCTCCATGACCATCATCAGGACAGTAATCACCCCGATGTACTCCAGCCTGAACTGCAGCAGCATCAGGCCCACGGCCACGAAGGACACAGCCAACGCGTAACTGGCTCGCGCCATTGAATCGGTGCGGAACACCGCCACCCCGGCGGCAACCGCGACCAGGGCCAGGACGGCAAAAAGTACTGCTTCGGGCATCAGCTGCCCCTTCCGTTAATGGTAACGACGGCGACAACGAGGACCTGCAGGAGGACAAGGGGAAGTCCCACCACCCAGGCCGGGGCCATCAGCTGCTCCGGACGCAGTTGCGGGATGCGCCGGCGCAGGGCCACGAGCAGCCACAGCAGGACGACGGTTTTGCCAAGGAACCAGAGCCAGTCCGGCAGCAACGGGCCCGACCCGCCACCCAGGAACAAGGCCACGCCAAAGCCGGCGCCTGCCGACAACAGCGAATAGCGGCCGGTCAAGAGCAGTAACCGGTCAACCCCGGACAGCTCTGCCGTCACGCCGCCTGCGATGTCTGCGGACATGGGGGCGGTGAAGGGCCGCTGGAGGGAAAATGCCAGCACCGCGGCCAGAAACACCACGAAAGCGACCGGCATCCACACCACGAACCACAGCCCGTCCTGCGCGGCGACGATGTCCCCCATCCGCAGGCTGCCCGCCGCCACGGCAGGCGCAGTCAAAGCAAACATCAACGGCAGTTCATAGGCCACGGCCAAGGCCAGAAACCGGTAACCGCCCACCAACGGAAACACGCTGTTCTGCCCCCAGCCGGCGAGCCACACGAAGGCCCACACCAGGACGTCCATCGCATTGAACCAAACCAGGCCCACGGCGAGGTCAGACACCACCCAGCCACCTACCGGCAGCACGGCCACCTTCAGCGCCGCAGCCACCGTCAACCCGGCCACGCCCACCCTGCGCAGCAGCTCATCGGCTGCCACCGTGGAGAGCCTTCGCTGTCGGAGCAGCCGGGCCGCCTCCGCAATTGGAGCGAAACCGCCGCCCCTGCGCCCACTGGAGCGTGCAGCCAGAACTCCGTTGATCATCGCCCCGGACAGGGCCACCACCACCAGCGCCACCAGGGCCGCCAACGGCCCCCAGGCAGGAAGCTGCTGAACCACGTCCGGAGTCATCGCGCCATTCCGTCCGCTGCCGGTACAGGTACGGGCGAAAGGTCCAGGCTTGCAACGATAAGCCGCACCACGGACAACTCCAGTCCCCGGACCAGGTTCGGCAGGACGCCCAACGGCACTCCAACCGCGGTTGCAGTGCCGGCCGCAGTGCCATCCAGCACGGCCAGGAGCCGGTCCCAGGCATCCGTGCCACCGAATTCCCCAGGTTCCCCGCCTCCCTCCGGAATGCGCCCGACTCCCTGCAGCGTCCGCCGCAACAGCCAATCGCGGCGCAGCCGTGTACCGGCTGCCGCAAGCGACCGCCGGCACTCATCCAACACCGCACCATCCAAGGCAGCATCACGAACACCCCGCACCCTCGCGGCCTCCCGTGCGGCCCCGGCCAAGGCCAGGAGGCGTGACACGAGATCAGACTGCCGCACCAAGGCCACGCGGTCCGTCCCCAACTGCCCGCCAACACGAGTCTCAGTGGCCTGGTCGAACACGTACTCAGCCCGGGCAGCGAAAACGACATCCCCCTGCAGCTCGCAGTGCAGGACCAACCCGGCCGGCCAGAACGGAAGATACGGCCCCAACGGCACCTTCAGGGCATCCAAGTCAAGACCGTCGCGGTCCCTGCCCTCGCCCGCCAAACCGATTCCCCCCGGCATTGGCATCTCCATGTCGCCGTGGTCCATGCCCTCGTGGCTCATGTCGCCGTGGTCCATGCCCTCGTGGCTCATGTCGCCGTGGTCCATGCCCTCGTGGCTCATGTCGCCGTGGTCCATGCCGCCGTCACCTTTTCCTTCGTCGTCCTGTTCCGGTTCACTAGCGCTGCGTTCCGCTTCGAGCCGGAATTGTTCGTCCACATCCAGCAGCTTCTCGAAGCAGCCATTCAGCGCACGCCCGGCATGTTCCGGGCCAGTGACCACGGTCCTGCTCCTGGGGCCCGGCAACTGATCCCAAAGGCGCTCCAGCGCGTCGGCCTGATCATCCGGAACCTCCCCGCAGATGCAGAGGATGTCCGCGTCGCCAGGTGAAAGAGCTTCCACCCAGCCGTTGTCGGCAATAAAGCGTTCCACAGCCATCCTGGACCGGGCACCCGCAAACGCCTCGACCAAAAACACATGGCATCGTGCCACCGCAGCCCGCGCCAGCACATTCCTCAGGCCCACTTGAAAGCTCCCTCGCGCCACGCCCACACCACGCCGGCCATCAACACGCCCAGGAACGCAAACATCTCGATGACAGCTGAAGCGCCCATGCGAGACACCACAACAGCCCACGGATACATGAAGAGCATCTCGACGTCGAACGCCAGGAAGACCAGCGTCACGGGGTAGTAGCGGGCGTGATACCGCGAGAGGGCGTGCTGTTCAGGGATCCAGCCGCTGGTATATGGCTTACTGACCAAGGGATTCCTCGCTACGGCAGTTAGCTGGTGCAGCGCATACAGCCCGCCGACACCTATGACCGCAACAGCGAAGGAGAGCGCCAGGTTCAGGTAGGCGGACATGCTCATCCCTTCGGTAGCCAGCCCCCAAAAGTGCAATCATCAGTATGCTTACCGTACCTTGTCGGATACCGCATATGAACTTCACCACCTGAAGTCCACATTTCACGGCATTCCGGTCAGTCGTCTGGCAGAGTTTGAAGTTCGGGTCGGGACCTTTGGGTCTAGCGGCTGATGGTGGCACGCAAGACACTGAGGGGACCAAATGCAGATTCGGTCGGAAGGCGGGTTATGGGTGGCGGGGAAGGATTCCGGGTGGTGGCGGGGGTTGACGGTTCGGAATTGTCGCCCTTCGTGTTGGAGTGGGCGTTCGGGGAGGCCCGGCTACGGCGCGGGCAGGTTCGTGTGGTGACCGCGTGGGCGTTCCCGCCCGTCACCGTCGGCATGGAAGGCCTGATCCGGGAACCCGACATCTTCCCCCAGGTGGCCCGCCGGCTCCAGAAGGAGGCGTTGAAGCGTGTGGACAGCGAGGGTGTGCAGGTCACCGGCGACGTGATTCAGGGTAATTCGGCCGCGGTGCTGCTGCGGGCGGCCGAGGACGCCGACCTGTTGGTGGTCGGTTCCCGCGGCCTGGGCGGATTCACCGGGTTGCTGCTCGGTTCCGTATCGGGCCAGGTCCTTCATCACGCGCCCTGCCCCGTGCTCGTGGTCCGGGGTCGGTCCCGGGCCAGCGGGAAGGAATGAGCCAGCCTTGATGTCCTCCGGCGCACCCGTCCAAGGGCAGATGCCGTGACCGGCAACCATTCCTCCCACCTGCACCCGGTCTCCAGGGCCGGACGCGGGGCGGAGGAGCCCGGACCCACTGTTCGGGGCAGGCTCCATGCCCTGTGGCACACGGTGGTCGGGGCGATGGGACTGGTGCTTGGGCTCCTGCCGCACGTCCTGCACCATGTTGGGCTGCTCGCCGGGACAGCCTTGGTGGCAGGTTCCGGGGGGACCGCCCTGTTCGGGGCGCTGGGGCTCCTTGCGTCCATTCCCATGCTGATCCGCCTGTACCGGCGTTTTGGCAGCTGGGTCGCGCCGGCACTGGGGCTGCTGGTCTTCGCCGCCATGTTCTCTTTGTCGGCGTTTGTCATCGGGCCGGCCATCAGCGGCACCGGCCAGGACGTCAGTCCTGGCCCGGTGCCGACCGTGGACCATACCGAGCACAGCGGACATTAAGGAGCGCCGCCCGGGGCAACCGGCACCGGTTGTGCCGGGGAGGTGCTTAGTTCGACCCGGCCATGACGTATCCGGAGGAGCGTACCGCCTTGGCCAGTTCCTCCCGGCCGGCGGTGCCGGTGACCCTCAGCTGTGACGCTCCGCCGGGAACCAGGTCAACGGTCGCCGATTCGACCCCGGCCACTGCTGACACTGCCTTTTCAACTGTTTGCACACAATGCCCGCAGGTCAGCCCTTCCAGGACGTACTGCGTACCGGAAGCCTGGACCGCTGCCCCGGAAGCCGAAGCATCGGCTGCAGTATCAGCGGCCGGTGAGCAGCATGCACAAGCGTGTTGGGCGGCAGATGCCAGGGGGAGCTGGGTCCGTGGTTCGGTGGTTCCACACATGTCAGTTTTTCCTTCGAACAGGGATGGTGGGGACTGTTGGGGATGAACGGCTGTGATGGCCTTGGGGCCGGGACATACCACGTCACTGACAACACCAGAAGGATACCCCTAGGGGGTATGGGGCGCAAGGGGTAAGGGATTGCAGGTGCGGCTGGGAAGCAGCAGTGAGGTTGGGGGCCGTTCGGCTCTATGTCGGGACAGTCTTGCTGATTGAAGATCAGGGTATGAGCAGCTTTCCTGACCGTCCCGCTCCGGATACATCCCGCCCGTTACCGGGCAGTTTCCGGCCCCGGACCCAGACCCTGTTGATAGTGCTGATCGTGGTGGCGGCGGTGTATCTGATCACCAACCACTGGCTCCATCTCCTGGACGCGCTGCCGTATCTGGGAGTGGTGCTGGTGATGAGTTTCTGCATGTTCGGCCATGGCGGCCACGGGGGTCATGGCAGCTCCAGTGGTCACAGCCGCTCCGGGCAGGAGGGCCCTGCCGGTCCGCTGCCGGGCGGGGGTGCCGGCCATGTCCACTGACTACGGGTATGACCTGTGGTGGTTGGTGATCATCAATTCGGCGGTGTTCATCATTTTCGCCTTCAGTTTCGTCCGGCCCAGGACAAAGCTCGATTGGCGGGCGCTGGGCGGGTTTTCCGCGTTCATCGTGGCGCTGTTCACCGAGATGTACGGTTTCCCGTTGACGATTTACCTGCTCTCAGGGTGGCTGGGGGACCGGATGCCGGGCGGGGACCTGCTAAGCCACAACACGGGGCATTTGTGGCAGGACCTCGGCGGCTGGCAGGGGGACCCGCACCTGAGTCCGCTGCATCTGTTGAGCAATGTGCTGATCGCGGCAGGGTTCATCCTGCTGTACCGGTCCTGGCAGGTCCTTTTTGCCGCCCAGCGTGAGCACCGGCTCGCGCTCTCGGGGCCGTATGCGAAGGTGAGGCATCCACAGTACGTGGGGTTCCTGGTCATCATGGCGGGGTTCCTGCTGCAGTGGCCCACCCTGCTGACGTTGCTGATGTTTCCGGTGCTGGTTGTGGTCTACCTGCGGCTGGCCCGGAAGGAGGAACGCCAGATGGGCGCTGAGTTCGGCGACGCGTATGCCGCCTACGTCCGGGAGGTCCCCGGCTTCATTCCGCGTTTCGGGCGCCGTCCTGCAGGTGCAGGGCCGACGCTGCAGAAGGGCCGGTGACGGGCCGGAAACCGGACACGGACACGGCGCGGAAGACGGGGCGCGGCCATGCTGTTTTTGGCGGTGAAGAACCTGGTCCAGGAAAAGACCCGGCTGCTGATCAGCGTCGGCGGGGTCGCCTTCAGCGTGCTGCTGATCATGAGTATCCAGGGCCTGTACCAGGGCTGGAGCAACAAGATCGGTGAATACATCAGGACCGTGCCGGCCGACTACTGGATCAGCCAGACCGGAGCGACGGACATGTTCCACACCCCCTCCGTGCTGCCGTTGACTGTCCGGGACTACCTGAGCGGTGTTCCCGGAGTTGCCAGCGCCAAACCCTTCAGCGGACGCAGGGTCGCCTTCGACCACAACGGCAAGGACATCAACCTCTACGTCATCGCCGACGACACGGAGAACGGTGTCGGAGCACCCGCACGGGTGGTTCAAGGCAAAGCCGTCCCCGACCGTGGCGAGATCATCATCGACGCGGTGGTCGGACGCAGTGAAAACATCCGGATCGGAGACACCATCCCGGTCGCGGGCAGGACGCTGAAAGTCGCCGGCTACTCCGAGGGCGGGTACATCCTCAGCTTCTCCTTCGCGTTCGCCACTAAGGAGGATGCCGAAAGTATCCTCCAGCTTCCCGGCGCCACCAACTTCTTCCTCGTCACGGTCCAGAACGGCGCCGACGCGGCGCAGGTAGCATCCAGGATCGAAGCCAACCCCGCCGTTGACGCCATCACCAAGGACCGGTTCGTGGAGAACAACACGAACATTGTCCGGGACACCTTCCTGCCCATCATCCTGGTCCTGCTGCTGATCGGGATCGCCGTGGGCATGACCGTCATCGGCCTGACCATCTTCACCTCCACCATCGAAAAAGCCCGCGAATACGGGGTGCTGAAAGCCATCGGAGTCAGCAACCGCCAGCTCTACACCGTCGTGGTGGAGCAGGCCGTCACCGCGGCGGTGCTCGGATACCTCACCGGCGCCGGCCTGGCTTTGGTGATCAGTGCCGCCGCGGGACAGTACGTTCCGGAGTTCATCACGGAAATCCGCTGGTTTGATGCGGGGTGGATTTTCGCCGTTACCGTGGCCATGGCCGTGGTGTCCTCGTTGTTGCCGGTCCGGCGGCTGGCCCACATCGACCCGGCCGAGGTGTTCAGGGCATGAACGTCGTCTCCGTCCAGGACGTCTCAAAGACCTTTGGCGCCGGCCATACCGCGGTGTTGGCCGTGGACCATGTCTCCCTTGAGGTTGATGCCGGGGACATCGTGCTCGTGATGGGCCCCTCCGGGTCCGGGAAGACAACCCTGCTGTCCATGATCGGCACCCTGATGTCACCCACGGCCGGCCGGGTCCTGGTTTCCGGGCAGGACACTTCGGTCCTTTCACCGGCGCAGCTGTCCAGGCTGCGGCTGCAGGAATTCGGATTCGTCTTCCAGACCTTCAACCTGCTCTCGGCCCTGACGGCCGAAGAAAACGTCATGATGCCGTTGCTCACTGCAGGTGTTCCCCGAAGGCAGGCACGGGCCAAAGCCCGGGAATCGCTGGAGAAACTCCAGCTTGGACACCGGCTTCGGAACCTGCCGAAGGACCTCTCGGGCGGGGAGAAACAGCGCGTCGCGATCGCCCGGTCCCTGGCCAACGACCCGCGCCTGATCCTCGCCGACGAACCAACAGCGAACCTCGATGCCAGGACCGGGCTGGACGTGACCCTGCTGTTGTGCGAAACCGCGTGCCGGGAAAGCCGGGCCGTCATCATCGTCAGCCACGACCAGCGACTCCGGACTGCTGCGAAACGCATCATCACCATCGAGGACGGCCGGCTCACCACCGAGGAGGGCGGGGAACACAACCTGCACTGCCGCGTCCATGCCGGAGCGGGACTGCCATGAAAATGACGGATGACGAACTGCGTGCAGCACTTGCCGACCCGGCCGAGGACCCCGCCCGGATGGCACGGATAGCGGCCGAGATCGGCGACGGTTTCGGTCTGCTCTCGGGCCGGCTCGGCAAGGCGGTGACCGTCTTCGGGTCCGCGCGTCCGGGCCCGGACGATCCGCGCTATCAGGCAGCACAGGCCTTGGGCGCACGCCTCGCCAGCGCCGGTTTCGCGGTCATCACCGGCGGAGGGCCCGGGCTGATGGAAGCGGCCAACCGCGGCGCCCTTGAGGCCGGAGGCACCTCTGTTGGGCTGGGCATCGAACTCCCGCGCGAACAGTCACTGAACCCCTACCTTGACGTGTCCATGTCCTTCCGGTATTTCTTCGCCCGGAAACTCATGTTCATCCGCTACGCCTCTGCATTCATCGTCCTGCCCGGCGGTTTCGGCACCCTCGATGAACTCTTTGAAGCCCTCACCCTCGTCCAGACCGGAAAAATCCACGAATTCCCCGTCGTCCTGATCGGCACCAGCCACTGGTCAGGGCTCGTGGACTGGATCCGTGACCATCTCCAGGACCAGGGCTTCGTCGCCGGCGATGACATCCGGCTCCTACGGGTCACCGACGACATTGACGAAGCCATCGAACTGATCCAGCACTGCCACCTGCGCCAGCTCGCCCTTTGAACACGGCGGAGAAGTAAGTCCGCCAACCACACGGGGGCCAGGAGCCTCCCGCGGCTGCAATGATGCTCTGGATCATCGGCGTATGGGGTGTGTACTTTTTGCCTTCCGGCCGGGCCTGGAGGATGCTTCGGCGTTCTCCCGTGCCCTGCACGGGGTGGTCCCGCCTGGATGACCTGATGGCGAAGACAGTGCTTGTGCCCGTTATCGGTGTGGCAGTGTCCCTGTTCCTTCCGCGGCAGGAACGTTCCCCGCGGGCACCGGCCGACCCCGGTCCGGTCCTGGTCCCGCTATGGCTTGTTCTTTGCCACCCGGACGGCAGGACGGTCCAAGGCAAGGTGCGTCAGGGCAAGGTGACTAAAGACTCTGCCGGCAGGAGCCGGAAGGGACAACAGTGATCTGAAGGGAACACGTAGGTTCGGCGGCGGGGAAGGAAAAGGCGATGATGTATTGGGACGGAAACATGGGCGGCTGGGGTTACGTCCTGATGGTGCTGAGCTTTGTCCTGTTCTGGGGCGCCGTCATCACCGCCCTCGTCCTGCTGGCCCGCTCGACCGGAGCGGGCAGCCGCCGCTACGAGAGCGGAGCGCCGGGCGCCCCCGGCACAGGGCCCGCCGAGCACATGCTCGCCGAACGCTTCGCCCGCGGCGAGATCGACGAGACCGAATACATGGCCCGCCTCACCGTGCTCCGCCGCAAGGCATGAAGCCGGGTACGAATCTTTCCCCCAAACCCTTGACCTATACCCCCAGGGGGTATAGGTTGTGGGTAACCGGAAAACGACGTCAGGGGCAAAGCCCTCACGCAGTGAAGGTCTGGCAACGGGGCTCCCGAGCCCTAGTTGCTTTCCTCAGACACGCCTGCGAAAGGACGATCATGTCAGCCCATCCGAAGCCTGCCCCTGCAGGGCCAGCCATACCGGGATTGAAAAATGCCATCGTGGAGGTTCGAGGTCTGCACTGGGCGACCTCCAAGGGCATCGTCGAGCATGTGCTGCTGCAGCGGCCCGGGGTCGTCACCGTCGACGCCAACGCCGTCGCCCAGACCGCGACCGTCAGTTTTGATCCGTCGGTGACCTCGCTGGAACAGATCACGGGGTGGGTGCGCGACTGCGGCTACCACTGCAGGGGCGAATCCGTGCCCGACCACATCTGCTCACCCATGGACATGTCGCATGAGGCCCCCGGGTCGGGCACCTCCACTCGGACTCACGCTGGACATGCCCACGACGAGGGTGACCGCCCCATGCAGCACATTCACCACCCTGAGGGCCAAGACTTGCACCACGGCCATGCCCCCGCGCCACCGGCCGGGCATCAGGACCACGCCCACCGGCCCGGGGACGACCATCCAGGCCACGCAGGCCATGCCGTGGACGGTCATGACGGACCGGCGCGGGCGGCGCAGGATGTCATGGGCCACGGCGGACATCACGCCGGAATGTCGATGGATGACATGGTCAAGGACATGCGCAACCGGTTCCTGGTCGCCGCGGCCCTGTCCGTTGGGGTGACCCTGTGGTCCCCGATGGGCCGGGACATGTTCGGCTTCACCGTCCCCACGCCGTTCGGGCTCCGCGACGACGTGATGGCGCTTATCCTGTCCCTGCCCGTGATCTTCTACTCGGCCTGGATTTTCTTCGACGGCGCCTACCGGGCATTGCGTGCCCGCACCCTGGACATGATGGTCCTGGTCGCGATCGCTGTCGGCACCGGGTGGCTGTACAGCGTCTGGATTACCCTCACCGGCGGCGGCGAGGTCTTCTACGAAGCCGCCACCGTCCTGGCTTCCTTCGTGCTCCTGGGGCATTGGTTCGAAATGCGGGCGCGGGGCGGGGCGAACGAAGCCATCCGCACCCTGCTTGAACTCGCCCCGCCGGTGGCCCTGGTCATCCGCAACGGGGAGACAGTGGAAGTCCCCACCTCCGAAGTGCAGACCGGGGACCTGCTGCTGATCAGACCCGGGTCCAAGATCCCGGTGGACGGCCAGGTGGAGGACGGCCAGTCCGAGGTCGATGAGTCGATGGTGACCGGCGAAAGCCTGCCGGTGACCAAGACCGTCGGCTCTGAGGTGATCGGGGCGTCGATTAACACCACCGGCACGATGCGGGTGCGGGCAACCAAAGTCGGCGCGGATACGGCCCTGGCCCAGATCGTGGCCCTGGTCCAGGAAGCCCAGAATTCCAAGGCACCGGGCCAGCGCCTGGCGGACCGGGCGGCGTTCTGGTTGGTCTTTGTTGCCCTGGTCGGCGGAACCGTTACGTTCGCCGCCTGGCTCGCCCTCGGCGCCGGGATCCAGGCGGCCATGCTGTTTGCCATCACCGTTGTCGTTATCACCTGCCCCGACGCGCTGGGCCTGGCTACCCCGACGGCGATCATGGTCGGCACCGGGCTCGGCGCAAAACGCGGGGTCCTGTTCAAGAACGCCACCGCCCTGGAAGTCTCTGCCCGGATCGACACTGTCGTCATGGACAAAACCGGTACGTTGACCAAGGGTGAACCCGAAGTTACCGATGTCGTCGTTGAAGGGATCGAGGAGGCCGAACTGTTGGCGCTGGTCGCCGCCGTCGAGCAGGAATCCGAGCACCCCCTCGCCGCGGCCGTCGTCCGCCACGCCCGCGAAAAAGGCGCGCCCGCGCTGACTGCCTCGGACTTCCTGAACGTTCCCGGCCACGGCGCCGGCGCCACGGTGGACGGGCGCCGTGTACTGGTGGGGAACCGCAAACTCATGGCCGATGAAGGCATCGACCTGGGCCCGCTCGCCACGGTACGCGATGACCTGGCCGCGACCGGCCGCACCGCGGTACTCGTCGCCGTCGACGGGAAGGCCTCCGCGGTGATCGCGATGGCCGACGCCGCCAGGGAAACCGCCGCTCCCGCCGTGGCCGCCCTGCACGAAGCAGGCATCGAAGTCGTCATGCTCACCGGAGACAACGAGGCAACCGCCAAGAGAATCGCAGGGCAGTTGGGTATCGACACCGTCATCGCCGAGGTGCTCCCCGGGGACAAGTCGGCCAAGGTCGCCCAGCTGCAGCAAATGGGGAAGAAAGTCGCGATGGTCGGTGACGGCGTCAACGACGCTCCGGCCCTGGCCCAGGCCGACCTGGGCATCGCCATCGGCGCCGGCACCGACGTGGCCATCGAAACAGCGGACCTGGTCCTGATGCGCTCGGACCCCCTCGATGTGCCCATTGCCCTGCGGATCGGTAAAGGCACGCTGCGGAAAATGCGTCAGAACCTGGGCTGGGCCGTGGGCTACAACACCATCGCGCTGCCCATCGCAGCGGGGGTCTTCGCCTTCGCCGGGATCAAGCTCAGCCCCGAAATCGCTGCCCTGTCGATGTCCGGCTCCAGCTTCCTGGTCGCCGTCAACGCCCTGCTGCTCAAACGGCTCCGGCTGCCCCGCCCGGAAACACCCGAAGCCACCACCGCCCGCACCTCCCAGCCACTCACCCCGGCCGGGAACCGCTAAGAGACGGCCGTGGATCTGCGCCTTATCTCCCGTGTGCTGTTCCTGCGGGCCGCGTGGCGGAAGCGTGACCGTTGGGATCCGGCCAGGATCGCAGCCCATCAGGACCAGGCGCTCAAAGAGTTGCGCCATGCGGCCTACGCCGGCTCGGAGTTCTACCGCCGGCACCATGCGGGCCTGCATGACGCTCCTCTGGACCAGCTGCCACCAGTGACCAAAGCGGATTTGATGGAGCATTTCGACGAGGCCATCACCACACCCGGCCTGGCGCTGGCGGATCTTGAGAACCATTTGCAGTCCCTGACCCAAACCGGTGGTGACCCGGGAAGGCCGTGGAAGGGCCGGTGGTGGGTGGCGGCGACGGCAGGGACCACGGGCCGGCGCGGAACATTCGTCTGGAACCGCGCCGAATGGGCGACAGTGCTGGCTTCCTACGCCCGCGCCAACGACTGGGCCGGGATCTCAGCCGGACCCACCCGGCCGCTGAAAGTAGGCCTGGTCAGTTCCCGCGTGCCCAGCCACCAGTCCGCCGTCGTCGGCGCGTCGCTGCGCTCCAGGCTCGTCCCCACCCTCCGCCTCGATGTCACAGCCTCCATGGATGAAAACGTCGCCGCACTGAACCGGTTCCAGCCCCGGATCCTGGTTGGTTACGCCTCAGCGCTCAAACCCCTCGCGGCCGAACAGCGGGCCGGGCGGCTGCACATCGCACCCCAGGGCGTCATGTCAGCCTCCGAAGTGCTCACGCCGAACACGGCCGCGGAGCTTGAAGCGGCCTGGGGGATTGCCCCTTCGACGTCTACGCCGCCACCGAAACCGCCGGCATCGCCTCCCCGTGCATCCAGCGAAACCGGCACGTGTACGAAGACCTTCTAATCATCGAACCCGTGGACCAGGACGGAAACCCCGTACCGCCGCACACGACCGGGGCCAGACTCCTGGTCACCGTCCTGTTCTCGCGCACCCTGCCGCTGATCAGGTACGAGATGTCAGACACCGTAAAACTGGGCGGTAGGGGATGCCCCTGCGGACGCACCTTTACCCTGATGGAAGACATCGAAGGCCGAATCGAAGACATCCTGCAGCTGCCCGGCAGGACAGGCGCCGTCACCGTGCACCCGATCATGTTCCACCACGTCCTGGACCAGGCCGCCATCGCAGGCTGGCAGGTTATTCAGGAACCCTCCGGGCTGCGGGTACTCGTCGCAGGTCTTACACCGGGAAATTCGCTGGAAGGGATCCGGGCCGGAGTGGCCGCGGCACTCTCTAAGGCAGGTGTTGTGCAGACCCGAGTGGACATGCATCTGGTGGATCGACTCGAAAGGACGGCACTGGGCAAAGCACCGTTCGTCCGCAGGATGCAAGGTCCGCCATGACCCGGGCCGTGCGGCCTTCGCTGTCCTCCGCCCAGCGGGGAGTGCCCCTGCAGTTGTCACCGTCCTTGTGCTCCTGGTCCGGCATACCCATCCGGGTGAGGGACCGGCCGCTCTGCGGTCACGTGATGTCATCTTCCACGCCAGAAATCCGAACGGAAGACGCGGCAGGACTCACTACAACAGAGGACCCGAAACGCAATGACACACGAGAACGCAACACTGCGGGCTCACAACAACCTGCGAAGGAAATGCCTGGCAGCGGTCCCCGGATGCCACTTGGGCCCCTGCGTCTCCTCCTCGTCCGAAGCCTCTGCGTCCTTGCCGGCGTCTTAGCCGGCCGGTACTTCGCCGGAGGCCCAGTGCTCGCGACCGCTGGCGCCACTGTATTGGCCACGGCGCTCTCATACCGGGTGGAGAACCCCTGGTTCTCGCCGTTGTCCTGACTGGTCTGCGTCGCCGGCGCTGTTTGGACCACAGTTACCGCGGGCTACTGGTGGTCGATCAGTTCGGCTGCCAATGCCTCGTCGGGGCCGCCAGAGTCCGCCGCTGTGCTTTTCTATTTCGGCGTCGCCGCGCTCATCATCTTGAGCAGCGGCGGTCTGGCAGCGGTAGTAATGAGGATGATCAGACGCAGTCGCATGTCCTGACTTACGGTAGTTTCCGCCGAACATGGGGATCATGCTGGAGTGTCATGTGTCGATCCTCGTACCGATACGATATGGGCTTGGGAGCGCCTGCCGTACGGTTACGGGATCAGGATTCCAACGTCACAAGGCGTTGAAGCCCCGGCCTCGCAGCCTGTTCCGTGATGTCGGAACGTCCGGGGCGAAGCACGGGCATGTTCCTAGATCCTTGAGAGCGGGAGGGCAAAGATGCAGGTTTGGCCGGGAGCCGCCTATCCATTGGGCGCAACTTTTGACGGAAGAGGCACCAACTTTGCCCTGTTTACCGAATCCGCAACGGCGGTGACTTTATGCCTTGTGGAGGACTCCGGCGTCGAGGTTCGCGTGCCGCTGACCGAGGTGGACGGATACATCTGGCACGGCTACTTGCCCGGGATAGGTCCGGGCCAGCGCTACGGATACCGCGTCGAGGGTCCCTATGAGCCCGCCGCCGGTCACCGCTTCAACGCCAACAAGTTCCTGCTCGATCCATATGCCAAGGCGATCGAAGGAACTATTGACTGGGATCAGGCTCTTTTTTCCTACAATCTGGAGGACCCGCGGCGCCGTAATGACGCGGATTCCCGCCCCGGAATGATGTCCGCAGTGGTCATCGACCCTGCGTTCGACTGGCAGGACGACCGGCGGCCCAAAACGCCGTACCACGACACCGTGATTTACGAAGCCCATGTCAAAGGGCTGACCGTGCTACACCCCGACGTCCCTGCACAGCTCCGTGGAACATACGCGGGCGTCGGGCACCCCTCAATCATTGCCCACCTTAAAAAACTCGGGGTCACGGCCATCGAACTGATGCCGGTCCAGCAGTTCATCCACGACAGCCAGCTCCGGGAGCGGGGGCTGATCAATTACTGGGGATACAACACCATCGGGTTCTTCGCCCCGCACAATGCCTACGCATCCGAACCTGACGCCGTCAGTGCGGTCACGGAATTCAAGACAATGGTCCGGACCTTCCACGAGGCGGGGATTGAAGTCATCCTGGACGTCGTTTACAACCACACCGGGGAGGGGAACCATCTCGGACCCACCATTTCCTTCCGGGGCATCGACAATGCCTCATACTATCGGCTCGACGAGTCCCGGCCGGAGTTCTATGTGGACTACACGGGAACCGGAAATTCGCTCAATGTCCGCACACCCCATGTACTTCAGCTCATCATGGACTCCCTGCGGTACTGGGTGACGGAGATGCACGTCGACGGCTTCCGCTTTGATCTTGCAGCTGCCCTGGCCCGCCAATTCTACGATGTGGACAGGCTCTCGGGTTTCTTTGATCTGGTCCAGCAGGACCCCATCGTCTCGCAGGTCAAACTCATCGCCGAGCCTTGGGATCTGGGACCCGGCGGATACCAGGTGGGTAATTTCCCGCCCAACTGGAGCGAATGGAACGGCAGATACAGGGACACGATCCGGGACTTCTGGCGCGGCGAACCGTCCACCTTAGGTGAGTTCGCGTCCCGGCTGACCGGGTCATCAGATCTATACGGGCATTCCGGCCGCCGGCCCATGGCCTCGATCAATTTCGTCACCGCCCACGACGGCTTCACGCTGGCTGACGTCGTGGCATACAATCGTAAACACAATGAGGCCAATGGAGAGAACAACACGGACGGCGAAGACAACAACAGGTCCTGGAACGGCGGAGCCGAAGGAGCCACGGAGGACCCGGCCATCCTGCGGCTCCGGGCCAGGCGGCAGCGCAGCCTCCTCGCCACTCTGCTACTGTCCCAAGGAATACCCATGATTCTGCATGGCGATGAACTGGGGCGGACCCAGCATGGCAACAACAATGCCTATGCCCAGGATTCGGAATTGAGCTGGATCAACTGGGAAAGTGCGGACCAAGAACTTCTGGACTTTGCCGTGGCAGTCAACCGGCTGCGTGCCGCCCATCCCACGTTTCACCGCCGCCGGTTTTTCAGCGGACAGCCCGTCCTGCAACCGGATGGAGGCCAGGTGCCCGACATTGTCTGGCTGAAGCCCGATGGCACGCCGATGAAACCTGCGGACTGGACCCATGGGACTGAGCTGGCGCTGGGAATGTACCTGAACGGCAGCGGCATCCGCTGCTCCAGTCTCACCGGCAGCCAAATGACCGACTCAGATTTCATCCTCTATTTCAATGCTGATGCCAAGCCGAGGAAATTCACTTTGCCGCCCGCCCTGTACGCCCTCCAATGGGAACTGGTTATCGACACCTCCCTGGAGGTGAAGGGAACGGGCCTGATCCCCGGAGCGGTCCTCGAGGTTCCTCCACACACTGTCCTCGTTCTCCGGGAACCGGGCACGGTGGTGCATGCCGAAGATCACGACGATGTCCCGGGGTCGTTTGTTACAAGGATTTGAAGTTCCCCGCACTCGGCTCGATATGATCACTGCAGAGGGTGGAACCAACTAGCATGATCCGCGATTAACACGGGGGTGGGGAAACGTGCGTCATTCCATGCAATGGCACCATGATTTTTCCAAGCTGGCCACAATCACCGCGGTCCTTTCGTTTCTCCTCGCCATAACGGGAATACTGGACCTGCCGATGACGTCTGCTCAAGAAACCGGACCGGGCGCTTCATCGCACAGCATCGCGTTGTCCGACCTGGAAGACTCTGAGTTTGTGGACATCGGGCTGGCCCTTTCCGCTGACACCGCTGTGGTTGTCGACAATGACCGGGTGGGACAACGCGTCCCGTCCCGTAATGGACACTGCCCCATGAACCTGGGCGTGTCTGTAGCGTGCCCTGATGTGCTTTCGCCTGCCGCCCTTGCCGCATCAGTCCCGGGATCTCCCGGCAGCACCACGGCCGCCGATACGGCAGCACAGCCAGCCGGGGCGCTGCCCGAGGTTCCCGGGGCACCCCTGCACCCTGTGTCGCTCATCCGGCTGTCCATCAGCCGCGTATAGGAGACCCCTGCCCTCCGCCGGAGTCTGAGCCGGGGGCATCGACTGCCCGCCGCTGCGTCCGGGCGCGGGTTTGTACCCGGGCGACGCACTGGACTGTCGTAGCGGGGCGAACCTCATTTCCAAGAACGGACGCTATCGCTGCAGCCCTCCGCATGCGAGGCACGAGAGCGGCGGGCGGACACACATCTTCAACCAATGAGTCCCGAGAGGAATTTCTGTCATGAGTATTACGACACAAACCGCGGTCATGGAGGTGCGAGGTGTCCACTGGGCCTCGTCCAAGAGCATCGCCGAAGCCACGCTCTCCCGCCGGCCGGGCGTGCTCAGCGTCGAAGCGAATCCGGTCTCGCAGACCGCGAACGTCACGTTCGACCCAGACAAGACCTCCATCGCCGAGCTGGCCAGCTGGGTGCGGAAATGCGGCTACCACTGCGCTGGGCTCTCCGTCCCGGACCACATCTGCGATCCAATGGCGGGCGTCAGCCCGGCCCCGTCGAAGGATCAGGGCCATGCTCACGATGACCACACCGCCATGTCCCACGCCGGTCATCCCGGGCACGGCCCGATAGCCGCTAAGGAACCCCAGGCCCATGCCGGGCACGCCGGGCCTGTCACCAGGAATCCGCAGGAGGTCGTGGGTCATGGCGGCGGACACGGCGGCATGTCGATGGCCTCGATGGTGCGTGACATGCGCAAGCGGTTCGTTGTGGCAGCCACACTCTCGGTGCCGATCACCCTCTGGTCACCGATCGGCAGGGACGTCTTCGGGTTCACGGTCCCGGCCCCCTTCGGGTTGCGGGACGACGTCTTTGCCTTGGTTCTGTCCTTGCCGGTCATCTTCTATGCCGGCTGGATCTTCTTCGACGGCGCCTACCGGGCGTTGCGTGCCCGGACACTGGACATGATGGTCCTCGTCGCTGTCGGCGTGGGGGCGGGCTGGCTTTACAGCCTGGTCATCACCGTGACCGGCGGCGGGGACGTCTTCTACGAGGCTGCCACTGTTCTGGCCAGCTTCGTCCTGCTGGGGCACTGGTTTGAAATGCGGGCGCGGGGCGGGGCCAACGACGCCATCCGGACGCTGCTGGAACTGGCGCCGGCAAAGGCGCTGGTGATCCGGAACGGGGAACCGGTGGAAGTTCCCACCTCCGATGTCGTGCCCGGGGACCTGCTGCTGGTCCGCCCGGGGTCAAAGATTCCCACGGACGGGACCGTTGAAGACGGCGAATCCGATATTGATGAGTCCATGGTCACCGGCGAAAGTCTTCCTGTTGCCAAGGCCGTTGGCTCTAAAATCATCGGCGCCACCGTCAACACGACCGGAACCCTGAGGGTTCGCGCCACCAGGGTCGGCGCGGACACCGCCCTGGCGCAGATCGTCGCGCTGGTCCAGGAAGCCCAGAACTCCAAGGCTCCGGGGCAGCGGCTCGCCGACCGGGCAGCCTTCTGGCTCGTCTTTGTCGCACTCATCGGCGGAAGTGCCACCTTCGCCGTCTGGCTGCTGACCGGCGCAAGCTTCCAGACGGCGCTGCTCTTTGCCATTACCGTGGTGGTCGTCACATGCCCCGACGCGCTGGGCCTGGCCACCCCCACAGCGATCATGGTGGGCACCGGTCTGGGGGCCAAGCGGGGCATTCTGTTCAAGAATGCCACGGCCCTGGAAACGGCTGCCCGTATCGAAGCCGTTGTCATGGACAAGACCGGCACCCTGACCCAGGGCAAGCCGGAAGTCACCGACTTCATCGCGGTCGGCATTGACGAGGATGAACTGCTGGCTCTCGTGGCCGCCGTGGAACGGGAATCCGAGCATCCCCTCGCCGGCGCCGTCGTCAACTATGCGAAGGGCAGGGGCGTGCCCACACTGGATGCCACGGAGTTCCGCAATGTTCCCGGCCACGGCGCCGGAGCGACGGTCCGGGGACGCCAGGTGTTCGTGGGCAACCGCAAGCTTATGGCCGCCCAGGGCATTGACATCGGCCCTGTGGCCGACCAACGCCAGGAACTGGCGTCAACCGGGCGAACGGCGGTCCTCGTCGCGGTGGACGGCCGCGCGGCAGGGGTCATCGCCCTTGCCGACGCAGTCCGCACCACGGCAGCTGCGGCCGTCGCAGCGATGCACGAAGCCGGCATCGAAGTCATCATGCTCACCGGGGACAATGAGGCAACCGCCCAGCGCATCGCCTCGCAACTGAACATCGACACGGTCATCGCCGAAGTGCTGCCCGGGGACAAGACAGCAAAGATCGCAGAACTCCAGGCCGCGGGCAAGCGGGTAGCCATGGTCGGGGACGGCGTCAACGATGCCCCGGCCCTGGCACAGGCAGACCTGGGCATCGCGATCGGGGCGGGAACGGATGTGGCGATCGAAACCGCCGACGTGGTCCTGATGCGCTCTGATCCGCTGGATGTTCCCGTCGCCCTGCGCATCGGCAAGGGAACGCTGCGCAAGATGCGGCAGAACCTGGGCTGGGCCATCGGTTACAACGTCATCGCCCTGCCCATCGCTGCCGGCGTCTTCTTCGCCTCACTGGGCATCAGGCTCAGTCCGGAGATCGCTGCGATCTCGATGTCCGGCTCCAGCGTCATTGTCGCCGTGAACGCCTTGCTGCTCAAGCGCCTGCGCCTGCCGGAGCAGGGAGAGGCCACCGGCAGCACGATAAAGACAGAACCTGCCCCGGAGCCAAGCGGCGTCCGCTAAAGCCGGCCCTGCGCCCGTACCCGTTACTCCCACAGACAGACAGGACCTGCCATGACAGACCATCAGCAGCTGCAAACCCTCGTACCCGTTCTCAGCCCGGACCAGCTGGACCGCATTCATGCCTGGTGGCGGGCGGCGAACTATCTGTCCGTGGGACAGATCTACCTGATGGACAACCCGCTGCTGCGCGAACCGCTGCGCCCGGAGCACATCAAGCCACGGCTGCTGGGCCATTGGGGCACCACCCCGGGCCTGAATTTCATTTACGCCCACCTGAACCGGGCCATCATGGACCGGGATCTGGACATGATCTACATCATGGGACCCGGGCACGGCGGGCCCGGCCCGGTCGCCTCAGCATGGCTTGAAGGTACCTACAGCGAGACGTACCCGGATATTTCCCGTGACCTCCCCGGGATGAAGCGGCTGTTCCGCCAGTTCTCCTTTCCCGGCGGCATCCCCAGCCACGTGGCACCGGAGACGCCGGGGTCCATCCACGAGGGCGGGGAGCTCGGATATGCGCTCTCGCACGCCTACGGCGCAGCGTTCGATAACCCGGACCTCATCGTGGCGGCTGTCATCGGTGACGGGGAAGCAGAGACGGGCCCGCTGGCCGCGAGCTGGCACTCCAACAAGTTCGTGAACCCCGGCCGGGACGGCACCGTCCTGCCGATCCTGCACCTGAACGGCTACAAAATCGCCAACCCCACCGTCCTGGACCGAATCAGCCGTGAGGAACTGGAATCACTGCTGCGCGGATACGGCCACACACCATATTATGTGGAAGGCTCCGACCCGGAACAGATGCACCAGGACTTCGCCCGGACCCTGGATGCCTGCCTGGACGAGATCCTTGAAATTAAGCGCCGCGCCCGGGAGGAGGGCCGCACCGAACGGCCCCGCTGGCCCATGATCGTCCTGCGCTCTCCCAAGGGCTGGACGGGACCGGCCGAAGTGGACGGACTGAAGGTCGAAGGGAGCTGGCGTTCGCACCAGGTGCCCTTCACCCAGGCCCGCGAAAACGACAGCCACCGCGCCGTGCTGGAGCAGTGGCTGCGCAGCTACCGCCCGGAGGAACTTTTCGACGAGGCCGGAACCCCCATACCGGCGATCGCCACGCTGCACCCTGCGGGGCAGCGGCGCCTCAGCGCAAATCCGCACGCCAACGGCGGGCTGTTGCTGCGGGACCTGCGGATCCCCGACTTCACCGATTATGCGGTGCCCGTGGACAGCCCCGGCACCGGGGCTGTGGAATCCACCAGGGTCCTGGGAACATTCCTGCGGGACATCGTGGCCGCGAACATGGACAACTTCCGGGTTTTCGCGCCCGACGAGAACAACTCCAACAGGCTCGGGGCAATCTTCGATGCCACCGACCGGTCCTGGAACGCCCGCACCGTTCCGGAGGACGACCACCTCGCCCGCGACGGGCGGGTCATGGAAATCCTCTCCGAACACACCTGTCAGGGCTGGCTGGAAGGTTACCTGCTCTCGGGCCGGCACGGATTCTTTTCCTGCTACGAGGCCTTCATCCACATCGTCGACTCGATGTTCAACCAGCACGCCAAATGGCTGACCACGACAAATGACATCCCGTGGCGCCGCCCCGTCGCGTCCTTGAACTACCTGCTGACATCCCACGTGTGGCGCCAGGACAACAACGGGTTCTCCCATCAGGACCCCGGATTCATCGACCATGTCATCAACAAGAAGACCGACGTCATCCGCGTGTACCTGCCGCCGGACGCCAACACCCTCCTGTCCGTGGCCGATCACTGCCTGCGCAGCCGTCAGTACGTCAACGTCATCGTCGCAGGCAAGCAGCCGCAACTGCAGTACCTGGACATGCAGCAGGCGATCGTGCACTGCACCAAAGGCATCGGCATCTGGGACTGGGCCAGTTCGGACGCGGACGGGGAACCCGACGTGGTCATGGGCTGCGCCGGTGACGTGCCCACCATGGAGACCCTCGCCGCCGTCGACATCCTCAAAGAACGGTTCCCGGATCTGAAGATCCGGGTGGTCAACGTTGTTGACCTCATGCGCCTGCAGGACGACACGGAACACCCCCACGGCCTGTCCGGGCGGGACTTCGACGCCCTGTTCACCACCGACAAACCGGTGATCTTCGCCTACCACGGCTACCCGTGGCTGATCCACCGGCTCACGTACCGCCGGACGAACCACGGCAACATCCATGTCCGCGGCTACAAGGAGGAAGGCACCACCACGACCCCGTTCGATATGTGCGTGCTCAACCAGCTAGACCGGTTCAACCTGGCCATCGACGTCATCGACCGGGTGCCCAGGCTGAAGGACGTTTCGGGGCATGTGCGCGAGGGGCTCAAGAACAAGCTCATCGAGCACCGGCAGTACATCCGCGCCCATGGCGAAGACATGCCGGAAATCCGGAACTGGGAGTGGACGCCCGCACCGGGCCCCGCCACCAACCCGGCCGATGAAGCAGCGGAACCGGAGTAGCATGCAGGTCCATGCGGGCGGCAGCCGCCCATCCAGCGATTCCCGCCATGGCGCCGCACTGCCCTATCAGGCGGTGCTGTTCGATATGGATGGAGTTGTCACCCAGACCGCCGCCGCACACGCGGCAGCCTGGAAGCAGCTCTTCGACTCGGTCCTTCAGGATTCCCGGCTCGCCGGGCGGCCAAGGCGGGATCCGTTCGACGTGGACGCGGACTACCGGCGGTACGTCGATGGCCGGCAGCGCGAGGACGGAGTCACCGCCTTCTTGGCCTCCCGCGGCGCCCGGCTTCCCGCCGGGCGGCCGGATGACGGGCCGGATGTCTGGTCCGTCCACGGACTCGGCGCCCGCAAGAACGCCCTGTTCCTCGAGGCCGTGACGCGCAATGGCATCCGGGCCTACCCCGGGACCACCGCCCTGCTGGGCCGTCTGCATGCCGCAGGCATCCCCGTGGGCCTGGTCACTGCGAGTCGCAACGCACGCGCCCTGCTGACGGCTGCCGGCCTGGACACCGGATTCGACGTCATCGTCGACGGGCAGACCGCCGCTGAACAGAGCCTGCCGGGTAAGCCCGACCCAGCCATGTTCCTCGAGGCGGCGCGCCGGCTCGGCGTGGCACCCAGGCATGCCGCGGTTGTCGAGGACGCTGCTGCCGGGGTGCAGGCAGGACGCCGCGGTGGCTTCGGTCTGGTTGTCGGCATCGACCGGGCGGGGCATCGGGAACAGCTGGAACTGGCCGGCGCCGACATTGTCCTCGGGGACGTCGCTGAGCTGGACCTGGGGGTTTCACGCGCCGATCCGTGGACGCTGGTCTACGAAGGGTTCGATCCTGCACACGAAGGCCACCGGGAGGTCCTGACCGCCCTCGGCAACGGGTACATGGCTACGCGCGGCACCCGGCCGGAACACGGTGACGACGGCGTCCATTATCCCGGGACCTATCTGGCTGGCGTCTACAACAGGACCACAAGCACCATTCACGGCCGCGACCTGGAAGAAGAGCATCTGGTCAACGTCCCCAACTGGCTGCCCCTGGACGTGCGCATCGGCGCCGGGCCGTGGTGGTCAACTGGGGATATCCCGGTCAGCGATGAACGAAGCGAGCTCGATCTGCGCCGGGGCCTGTTGACACGCCGCGCAACCCTGACCGGCCCTGAGGGGGAACAGCTCACTCTCGTGCAGCGTCGGCTGGTCTCCATGCACAACCCGCACTTGGCCGCGCTGGAGACGACCCTGACGGCCTCTGGTTTCAGCGGCACCGTGGGTATCCGGGAGGGCATCGACGCCCGGGTGGCAAACAGCAACGTCCGCGACTATGCCGGCACCGGGCAGCATCACCTGACCGATCCTGAATTCACAGAAGTGGACAGCGGCACCGTCCTGTGCGCCGTCCAGACCAGCCAGAGCAGGATACGCATCGCCCTGGCCGTCCGGACGGTGTTCGGCGGCGCCCCGCCGGCAACGCCCCGGGACGCCGTGAGCGACGGCGGACGGTACCAGCGGCAGTTCGAGCTCCGACTGACCGACGGACAGCCGGCCACCATGACCAGGACCGCGTCGCTGGCAACCTCCCGCGACGGCGCCATCTCCTCGCCTGAGGCCGCGGCCCTGGCCGGGCTTTCCCGTGTTGACACCGGCTTCACCGCACTGCTGAAGGACCACGAGTCGGCCTGGCGGCGCCTGTGGGAACTCTTCGGAATCAGCATCGATGGGGACCGGCAGTCCCAGCTGGTGCTCAACCTGCACGTGTTTCACCTGCTCCAGGCGATCTCCGTCCACACCGCCACCCTGGACGCCGGCGTCCCGGCCCGCGGCCTGCATGGCGAGGGGTACCGGGGGCACGTCTTCTGGGACGAACTGTTCATTTTCCCCGTGATCGGGCTCCGGCTCCCGGACGTCAGCAGGGCGCTGCTGGAGTACCGCTGGCGCAGGCTCGATCCGGCCCGGGCAGCCGCGGCGGATCAAGGCCTCAAAGGAGCCCTGTTCCCCTGGCAAAGCGGCAGCGACGGACGCGAGGAAACACCGCGCCAGCTCTATAACGCCCGGTCCGCCCGGTGGATGCCGGACAACTCCAGCCGCCAGCGGCACGTCGGACTCGCCGTCGCCTACAACGCCTGGCAGCATTTCCAGGCCACCGGGGACCGGGACTGGCTGACGGCCCGGGGCGGGGAACTGATCATCGAAGTGACCAGGATGTTCGCCTCACTGGCCACCTATGATCCGGTGGAGGACAGATTCCACATTTCAGGGGTGATGGGACCCGACGAATACCACGACGGGTACCCGGGCACGCCCGGGATGGGCCTTCGTGACAACGCATACACCAACGTGCTGCTCTCCTGGGCCTGCGAACGCGCCGCCGAGGTGCTGGCAGAACTCGCCGGCCATCCCGGCGATGACCTCACCGACCGACTGCAGGTCACAGCGGAGGAAATCAGCCACTGGTCCCGGATCAGCCGCCGGCTCGCTGTGCCGTTCCATGCCGACGGAGTCCTCAGCCAGTTCGACGGTTACGAAGACCTGGCAGAACTGGACTGGCCGCGTTACCGTGCCACGTACGGCAACATCGGGCGGCTCGATCTGATCCTCGAAGCCGAAAACGATGCCACCAACCGGTACAAACTCGCCAAACAGGCTGACGTCCTGATGCTGATCTACCTGCTGGGGCCCGCAGGGGTAATCAGGCAGCTGCACCGGCTCGGCTATCCGTTCGCGGAGCCCGATCTGGAGCGCACCGTGGAGTACTACCTGGCCCGGACCGCGAACGGTTCGACGCTCAGCCGGGTGGTGCACGCCTCGGTGCTCGCCCGGACAGATGAATCCCGGGCCTGGCAGGTCTTCCGTGAGGCCCTGGTCGCGGACCTGGACGACACCCAGGGCGGCACCACCCGGGAAGGTATCCATCTGGGCGCCATGTCCGGGACGGCCGATATCGTCGTCCGTGCTTTCGCCGGCCTCCGGACAGAAGCCGACGCGCTGACCTTTTCTCCCCGGCTCCCGGCCCGGCTGGGAAAGGCCCGCTTTCAGATCCGGTACCGGGGCCACCGCATCGACCTGTCCCTGAGCGTTGAAAACCTCCGGATCCGGCTGCAGCCCTGCAGTGCACCCGCTGTGCGGATAGGTGTCGAAGGACTCTATGTGCAGCTCGCTGGTGGGGATGGAATGGACTTCCCGCTGGTACCGAAGACCGCAAAAACCGTCGGGGCTGAGAACCGCCATCGACGAAACAACGCAACTGCAAGTGGGAGGTATACCAATGAGTAAGACCAGAGTGGCCGTCAATGGATACGGAGTCATCGGCAAGCGGGTGGCGGACGCGGTCCTGTTGCAGCCGGACATGGAACTGACCGGCGTCGCCGATATCATCACCGACTGGCGGATCCGGTCCGTTGCGGGACGTTTTCCGATGTTCGCTTCCACTGATGACGCGCGGGACGCCATGGGCCAGGCAGGCCTGGCGGTCGCCGGAGACCTGGACGACCTGCTGGCGCAGGCGGACGTCGTCGTCGATGCGACGCCCAAGCATGTGGCGGCCGGCAATCTGCCCCGTTACCGTGCCGCCGGTGTGAAAGTCGTCCTGCAGGGCGGTGAATCCCATGACACCACAGGGCATTCATTCGTGGCGCAGGCCAACTATGACAGCGCACTCGGCCGGGACATAACCCGTGTCGTCTCATGCAACACGACCAGCATCGTGCGCGTGCTCGGTGCCCTGCAGGAAGCGGGCCTGCTGGCCAAGGCCCGCGGCGTCCTCATCCGCCGTGCCACCGACCCCTGGGAATCACATCTGGGAGGGATCATGAACACGATGGTCCCGGAACCGAAAATTCCGTCCCACCAGGGCCCGGATGCCCGGACCGTTCTGCCCGATCTGGACGTCGTAACCATCGCCGCCAAGGGTGCCCATACCCAGTCCCATAACCACTACTGGACCCTCCAGCTGACCCGGCCGTCGACGAGGGAGGAGGTCCTCGCGGCACTGCGGGCCGCACCGCGTATAGCGTTCATCCGGATGGCTGACGGGCTCGTCGCCCTGAACTCGACCATCGAACTGATGAAGGATCTGGGCCGGCCGCGCGGGGACATGTGGGAAGTCGCAGTCTGGGAGGAACTGGTCACTGTCCAGGGAGATGAGGCCTTCCTGACGTACCAGGTCTACAACGAGGCCATCGTCGTGCCCGAAACCATCGACGCCATCCGTGCCCTGACAGAGTCCGCCCCGGACGCATCGACATCGATGGCGATCACCGACTCGACCCTTGGCATGAGGCAGGACTTCCTCGCGGACCGCCTGCCCGTCCTGCCCGGAGGTGGGCTGTGAACCATGACCACCAGCATCCTGGAGGCAGCCGGCCCGGGATGCAGCCTCCTGTGCAGCCTCCTGTGCAGCCCGCTCCGGACCGCAGGGCCCTGTATCTGCGCGGCGCGCTGACCGTCCTGATCATCATTGCCGTGTTTTATCTGCTGACCAACCACTGGCTGCACGTACTTGACGCACTGCCCTACGTTTTTGTGGTCGGGATGATGGCGATGCACCTGTTCGGTCACGGCGGCCACGGTGGCCACGGCGGGGGTGGAAATCATGACAAGTGATGACTCAGGGTACAACCTGTGGTTCCTGGTGATTCTGAACTCCGCCATATTCATCATTTTTGCGTTCAGTTTTGTCAAACCGAAAACGAAGCTGGACTGGCGGGCTTTTGGAGGGTTCGCCGCATTCGTCGTCGCGTTGTTCACGGAGATGTACGGGTTCCCGCTGACCATTTACTTCCTTTCCGGCTGGCTGGGCAGCCAGTTCCCGAATCTGGGTCTTCTGACACACAATTCCGGGCATCTGTGGCAGGACCTGATGGGCTGGCAGTGGGACCCCCACCTTAACCCCCTGCATCTGCTGAGCAACGTGGTCATAGCTGCCGGTTTCATCCTGCTGTACCGTGCCTGGCAGGTACTTTACGCGGCTCAGCGGGAGCACCGGCTGGCAGTCACCGGCATCTACGCCCGGCTGCGCCACCCCCAGTACCTGGGATTCCTGACCATCATGGTCGGATTCCTGCTGCAATGGCCCACCCTTCTGACGCTGATCATGTTCCCGATCCTGGCGGTGGTTTACCACCGGCTGGCCCGGCGGGAAGAAAAAGATATGACCGCCGAGTTCGGGGACGCCTACCTCGCCTACGCCCGCGACGTTCCGGGATTCATCCCGCGGTTCGGCAAAGACAAAAGCGCACCGCACGTTTCAGGCCCCGGCTCTGGCCAACCTCAGTAGCATGCCTCAGCCTGCCGAGCCCCTCCGGACCAGGCATACCATGCAGGAGCCACCATGTTAGGAGCCATCTATGCGACCGAAACCGGGACCGGTAATCTTCGGCAAGCACGATGCCAGGTATTCCGGGTCGGGGCCGCTGAGTGCCGGAAGAACATGCGCGGCTTTCCTGCTGGCCTGTCTCGTCCTCGTCGGAGGAGCCGCAGCGGCCGCGCCGGCTTCCGCAGATATGGCGGATGCTTCGTCGGAGGGGTACCTGCTGGTTCAGCAGGCGCTGGGGCACCTGGTCCACGATCCGGCGGAGGTTGGGCCGGTCCTTGAGAAAATCGATGCGGCCCTCGCCGCGCCGGATCAGGAGGGGTTATCCGTGTCTGAACTCCAACAGGCCAAGGATGCCCTCCAGGCCGGAAGTACGGCGCAGGGACGTGCCTTGCTGCAGGAGTCCATTACGGTGGCCCTGAGCACGTTGAAGCCCGCGACCGGCGATCAGACCGGGACAACAGTGGTCCTTGACCCGCTCCCGCCCCGCGGGCCGCTGACAGGATCAGATTGGGGGTTTCTGACAGTGTCCATGCTGGCGGTTCTGACAGGGTTGGTCCTGGCATTTGTGTTCCGTCCGCAGGAGAACGTGCGGGAGCTGCGGTTGCTGCTGGTCTGGAAGCACAGACGCCAGAGCTTACCGCCGAAGCATGAGCGGTCACGCCGGAAGGAGCGGTGAATCTGACATGAACGATGAACCGACGATGCTCAGCGGGCAGCCCCCGGCAGAGGAGGCGGGACCGGGTCGTGCCCGGCGCCTGCTGGATGTGCTCGATGAGCGGCTGGGCATCGGCGCCCTGGGGTACCCCGTCCCGGAACACGCAAACTCCCTGGCCTGGAGCCTGGGGGGTGTTACGGCGGCAGCCTTCGGAATCCTGGTGGTGAGCGGCATCCTGCTGGTCCAGTTCTACAGCCCCACCCCGGAAACGGCTAACCAGTCGGTCCGCGGCATCGTCACGGACGTCTGGGGCGGAAATGTTCTGCGAGGCGTGCACTTTTGGGCCTCCCAGGCCATGTATGTCACCGCGGCCCTGCACCTGATCAGGGTTTTCGTTACTGGCTCATTCAAACGCCCTCGCGAAGGAAACTGGCTCATCGGCGTGGCACTGTTCGCTCTGATCACCCTCGCGCTGTTCACCGGAACAGTCCTGAAGTGGGATCAGGAGGGCTTTGAGGCGCTGGGCCACAATGTGGAGATCGGGGATCTGCTCGGCGGGGCCGGGTTCTGGTTTTCCGCCGAGTTCGCCAATCAAGTGTCGATCCTCGTGCGGATCTACGGCGCGCATGTGGTGATTCTTCCAGGAACCATTCTGGTCCTCGTGACTCTGCACGGGCTCCTGGTCAAACGCCACAAGATCTCCCCCCACCCCTCGCTGCCGGCCGACAGCTCAGGGGAACAGGCTTCGGCTGCGGAACCGACCGAACCCTTCACCCATCACCTGCGCCGCATCGGCGCCTTCGGTCTCGTGCTGGCGGGCGTGCTGGGGATCCTGGCGGTGTTCCTTCCACCCCCGGTCGGTGCGACGCCGGTCGCCGGCATCGAAGTGACCCGGCCCCCCTGGAATTTTTGGTGGCTCTACACGTTGGAAGACTGGTTTGGTCTGCCCGCCATCCTTTTTGCTGAGGTCACTTTTTTCATCATCCTGGCCGCGGTTCCCTTTGCGGACCGGAGCCGGAACCGGCTGTGGCGTCGGCGCCCCGTCCCGATCACCGTCGGCCTTGCGCTGGTGCTGGGCATCCTGACCCTGACACTTCTGATTTTTGTCATTCCGGTCAAAGAACACCTGGGGAGCTAAGGATGCGCATCTCACCAAGACCTACTCCTCGGGACCAACGGCAACGACGGGCGTTTTGGGTCCTCCTCGCGGCTGCGGTGATGTCGGCAGGTTCACTGACGGGCGCCCTCGCCGCGGCCCCGGCACCTGTCACTGGCTTATGGACCGCCGCCAGCGGAACGGTCCTGGCCGTTTCGCTGAGCCTCGCTGTGCGTATTCTCACCTTCCAGGACCGGGCGCGCAGGGCACCGGACCAGCTGCCGGGAAGGCCTTCTGCCGGTGCCGTTCAGGACAAGTTATGAAAGGCCGGACAGTAGTCAGTGCCGGACAAATCGGAGGCCTCCGTCGGCCCAAGCCGATGCGGATGCTGTGGATCACCTTTGCCTGGGGCTCGTGCTTTCTGGCGATCAGCATCGGTCTGAAGGACGCCCCGCTGCTGTGGTTCGCCGCGTTGCGCGCCCTCATAGCGGGCGGGGCGCTTCTCACAGTTGCGGGATTCCGTCGCGAATCGATGCCGCGCGGGGGGCGGACCTGGGCTCTGATAGCAGTGATGGGAATCGTCAATGTCACACTGGCATTCGGTGCCATGTTCGGCGGTCTGGCCGGTCTATCGACTGGAGCCGCCTCCGTCCTGGCCAATGCACAGCCCTTGCTCATAGTGCTTCCGGCCTGGTGGATATACAAGGAGCGCGTGTCCGCGCGAACGCTGGCAGCGATGGGGACAGGCTTCGCAGGGCTATTGGCAGTCGCGCTGCCCGGCGGGACCGGCACCGGTGCGTGGCTGTCACTCACCGCGGCTCTCGCGGTGACTGCCGGAACGTTGATTTCGAGGCAGATAAAGGCCGATGTCCTGCAGGTAATTGCATGGCATTTCCTGATCGGTGGCGCAATTCTTGCCGTCATCGCTGGACTTACCGAGGGGGTTCCGGCCATCAACTGGGGTGTGCGCTTCATCGGCATTCTCCTTTATGTTTCCCTCGTGGGCACCGCTGCGGCCTTTCTCGGGTGGTTCACAGAAGTCCGGCACGCCCGCCTGGACGCGGTCACGGCATGGACCTTCCTGGTCCCGGTGTTCGGCATCCTGTTGTCCACGGTTGTCCTGGGCGAACGCCAGAGCAGCTGGAGCTTGGCCGGCATGGTCCTGGTTCTGGTGTCCATGCTCGTCCTTGTGCTCCCGAGAAGACCGCCCACGGTGCAAGGGCCTGAAAACACCCGTGGACAGTAGACCGCGGGCACGCTGGCAAGCCATGCAGGAACACGCGGCACGCTGTTCCACTTCGAAGCCTCCCGTATCACGCAGAAATCAGAACCGACAATGACAACGAACTTACGTGTGCACCGGTATCAGCAAATCAGCGAGGTTCTGGCCCGGCACGGGCTGGGTTTCCTCTTGGGGATCACTGGCCTTGAGCGGTGGGTCCCGTTCCATCAGGGGCTCATGGGCCACGAACGAAGGACTGAGCCGTACACGAATCCGGAACATCTGCGGTTGGCCCTTGAAGAGCTGGGACCGACGTTCATCAAGCTCGGCCAGCTCCTCTCGACGCGGGCTGACCTCTTGCCACCCCGGTACCAGACGGAGTTGGCTAAACTGCAGGACGGTGCCCCGCCCGTGCAGGGCGCAAGGATTCTGCAGCTTATCCGCGAGGAGCTCGGGTCAGGGCCGGACGAGGTGTTTGCGGATTTCACCCTCGAACCTCTGGCGAGCGCCTCGATCGGCCAGGCCCATTTAGCGACTCTGCACGACGGAACACCCGTCGTTGTCAAAGTCCGGCGGCCCGATGTCATTCCGACGATCGAGGCGGACCTGGATATTCTGCAGAACCTCGCGGTCCAGATCAGCCACCGGTGGGAGGCGGCGGCCGACTACAACCTCCCCGGCATAGCCGCGGATTTTGCACAGACCATGCGGGCGGAACTGGACTATCTGCAGGAGGGGCGGAACGCGGAGCGATTCGCCCAGAACTTTGCTGCCGATCCCGGTGTTCACATCCCGCGGGTCTTCTGGGAGACGACGACGTCCCGCGTGCTGACGCTGGAACGGATCGTGGGGATGAAAGTCAATGACCTCACGGCCCTGGACCGCGCAGGGATCGACCGCGTAGCACTGGCTGTCCGGTCTGCCGGAACAGCAGTCAAAATGGTCTTCGAAGACGGGTTCTTCCATGCCGATCCGCATCCGGGCAACCTGTTCATCGAGTCCGACGGCCGCATAGGCCTTATCGATTTCGGCATGGTCGGCGAGGTGAACGACAGGATGCGTGGCCAGCTCACGGTCCTCCTGAGTGCGTTGATCCGCAACGACCCGGACCGTCTCGGGTCCGCTTTGGTGGACCTTTCCGTGACCCGGCAGACCGTGGACCGGAACAGGCTGCGTGTGGACGTCACCCGGCTTATTGCCCTCTACGAAGGCCGCCAACTCAGTCAGATCGAAATCGGGCCGCTAATCAGCCAAGCGGTCACGTTGATGCGCACTTACCACCTGCAGATGCCGCAGGAACTGGCGAAGCTCCTGAAGATGTTGATCATGGCAGAAGGCATCGGAGTTGAACTGGATCCGGGCTTTAACCTGAGTGTGGTCCTGGCCCCCCATGCAAGGAAGCTGATGTATAGCCGCTTTGCCCCGCAGGCAATCGCCAGGCGAATGGCCGCAGCCGGTGCCGACGTAACGGAACTGGCCGCCGACCTGCCGGACTTGCTCCGTCGGGTCGTGGATACCATCGACACCGGCCTGGAAGTCCATTTACGGGCCGCCGAGCTCGAACCCCTGGTCGGGCGGGCGGAACGCATCGGCAACCGTCTCGTGGCCGGCATGATTGCTGCGGCGCTGATCGGAGGCGTCGGGGCTTTGACGGCGGGAGACAAGGAACGTTGGGGCAACTGGGAGAGACCACTCATGCGCGCCGGCCTGGGCGCGGGGGGTGCGTTAGGCGCTTACCTTGTCTGGACGTCGCGGCGTACCGGGGGACCACACCGATGAGTCGACCACCTGCCGTTTGCTGCATCGGCTCCGGCTGCGGGAGAGCGTCCCCGGAGGCGGTGGTCCGGACGTTTCCACCGGCTCTCCGGCCCCGGTGGGCTCAACGCCAAGGTCCTGCGACAGCGAAGGATGCATTGTGAAGGATCCCGACTGCGGTGCAGAAGCGAAGGACGGTTGCGGCCCCGCAATTGGGCACGGCGATCCCGGGAGGGACGACGTCAGCGGGGCCCCGCAAGCATCCATGACGGAATGTTCCCCCTGCGTTGCCCGGCCGTCACCGCTGCCGCAGCGGGTCGCGTCGATCCAGGCGGCCATCGCCGCCGAGAGGGAACCACTTGTCACCCTCACCCATCTGCTGCAGCTGTGCCGGGACGAGCATCCAGTACTGCAGGAGCGGATGCAGGATGCCGGCTGCCGCGCTAAGGCGGAGGAGCTCACAGCCGGCGTCAGGGCCTTGCTGCCGGCCGCACCGACGGAGCCCGGGCTGGGCGCTCTGGTTGCCGCTGCACTGGCGGCGGCATTGACCGCAGACGATGGCCTTCCCGCCGTCGTTGTCGCGCGGCTGCTGGCCGAACTGCTGGACGAACGGTACTGCCAGAGCTTCCGCGAGTCCTTCCGACGCCGCAGCCCGTACCAGCCGGGCGTGGGCGATCCTATCCCGCTGGACGGTCCGGACCTCCGGCAGGTGACCGCAATGCCGGCGACCTCCCCGCCGTGGCGTTTGGCCAACCGCCTCGATGAGACGCGCCACGTCCGGCTTGCCGGGGAATGGGTCACTCAGTTCCAGGTCATCTTCGACTACAGCCTTGCCCGGGAGCTCACCGGGATCATAAATCGTGACACCGTGGTGGCGACCTGCCATCCCAACCGCACCCTGGCTGAGTTCGACTTTCCGACTGACTCCTTCGGGCGGACCTTCCCGGTCCGCCCGAAGGACGAAGACAAACAGCATCAGGAGATAGACCGGCTGATCGGTACAGCCGTCGCGAACGGCGCGAGCATTGTTGTGCTGCCGGAGCTGTGCGTGACCGAGGCGCTGGCCGCCCGGTTGCAGGGCTGGACCTGCCGGACGGGCGGGCCAACGATGCTCGTCGCCGGAAGCTACCATCACGAGGACGAGCATGACGGGTCGCCGCGGCGCCGTAACACCGCCGTGGCGTATTTGCGCGGTGTCGCATCTCCGTTGACCCAGGACAAGCATTCCCCGGCCGACCGGCCGGTCAACGAAGACATTCGTCCCCAGGGCTGGCCCGAGCTGCGAATCCATGTCAGTGACGACGGGTGGCATCTGGTGCTGGCGATCTGCCGGGACCTGCTAAACCCACACGCAGTGCACGCTCTGGCCGAGGCAGGGTGCAACCTCCTGCTGGTACCAGCAATGAGTGAGACCCTCGTTGCCTTCGGCGGCCCGGCGGCGAACCTCGTGGGATCCAGCCAGGCCTTCCTGGCGGTCGCAAATAACCCCGCTGATTTCTCAGCGCCGACAGATCCGACGGTCCGCCGTCCCGCGCGTGCGTTATTCGGTCATCCAGGTTTTGGACAGTTGACCCGGCTGGTGCAGTCGGCCAACCCGGATCCAGGGGTGGGGCTGCTGCGTGTACACACCGGACAGCTTCAATGGCTGGACTCCGACGCGGACGCAAGCAGGCCGAGTCTCGGAGCATCTGTGCGGCCGCCATGGGCCGACACACTGGCCCGGCTGACCGGGCCGGTGCCGCCCGGATCGGACCGGCAGCCGACACAGGTGACCCTGAGGGCGGCAGCGGTGCTTGTGCTGCTCACGGACAGCCCCCACGGCCCGTCAGCGCTCCTTACTGAACGTGCACCGGATTTAACCAACTACCCCCGGCAGTTGGCTTTCCCCGGCGGTGGCGCTGAAGCCAGCGACCACGGGCCAGCTGCTACGGCGCTGCGCGAGGCCCGTGAGGAAACCGCATTGGACCCGGGCAGCGTGCACATTCTGGGCACGCTGCCCGCAATCGCCCTTCCCGAAAGCGGGTTCCTGCTGACACCCGTAGTCGCATGGTCTGCGGGACCCGTCTTCACAGGAACCCCCAACATCGCCGAGGTCAGCCGAATCACCACGGTTCAGTTGTTCACGCGATCCACAGAACGCAGACCTGATCCCACAGACGAAGGAGACCCAAGCTCAGCAGGCCAACAGCCTGCTGAGCTTGGGTCTGCCAGCGCTGCGATACTTGACGTGCTCCGAGGGATGCTGTGGGAACATCCTGAGTACACCGGATCCGCCGAGACGGGGCAGAACAGAAGAGGCAGATAGTGATAACCGCGGATCCTGTTGCCTGCACCAAGGGATGTGCGGCTGCCCGAGGAGGGCCGGGTTGGACCTCTAATAAGAGGCCCTTCCAAGGTATGGCGGCGGAAGGACGGCGCTTGGATCGGTAGAGCAGATCGCGAATATGCCATAACCGGTGAAAATGTTCTGTCGTTGCCTCAGCGTGCAAACGGGGCGTACTCTCCAGCCAGGTGCCATACCCCAATCGAGGGAAAGTGAAATGGGCGAACCTCAGCTTCAGTTCCGGCAAAGTGACCATGCCTTTGCTGTCGGCTACCACGACCTGCACCCTGACCCGACACTCAACTACCAGATGAATCGGTTTTCGGACGGTTCTGATGAGATGGCGCGCGAGATGGCAGCGGCGGCGCTGCGCATCCACAACTACACGGATTACACCCGAACGTTCCTCGGTCTTTCGGATGCAGCCTATTCTGCCCACCGAGTGCTCCACAGTGCCCTGTATCTGCGTTCGGCCGAGTTCTTCATGGGTCCCCATGATGCGCGCAAGGCACCTGCACGCCGCACATTCATCGAGCGGATGCGCGACTCATTTCACGTGACTGAATCGAGCTACCACCTGATTCCGTACCGTGATGGCGACCTTGCCGGGTACCGGCTGTCCGCGCAAAATCCGCGCGCCACCGTCTTGATGTTCGGGGGATTCGACAGCTATGTCGAGGAGATGTTCGCCTGGCAACTGCATCTTGTCGCAAACGGCTATGACGTCATTTCGTTCGACGGACCAGGCCAGGGTTTCGCCCTTGAGGAGTCCGGGATTCCAATGACAGAGGAATGGCACCGGCCGGTCGCAGCCGTGATTAATCACTTCGCCGTACGCGACGTCACGCTCTTCGGCATCTCTCTGGGAGGATGCCTGGCCATCCGAGGTGCAGCCCGTGACCCCCGGGTCTTGCGGGTCGTCTGTGATGACATACTCACCGACTTCACGGCAGTGTGCCTCCGCCAGTTGCGGCCGGCGAAGCGGGCGGCCCTGCGCGCCTTAATGGCTATGCACGCGCGGTCCGCAGTGAACACTCTGATCGACACTCAGATGAAGAGAAGTCTCGTCACTCAATGGGGAGTACAGCAAGGAATCCATGTGACCGGCACGGGCTCGTCCTATGACTTCCTCCGCTCCGCGACCCGACTCGAGACACTGAGCATCTCGGATCAAGTCACCCAGGACGTGCTTCTCATGGCTGCTGAAGAGGACCACTACGTCCCAGGCAATCAGTTCATCGCCCAGCTGGGGCTGCTGTCGCAGGCCCGCTCCGTCACCGGGCGGCTCTTCACCCGCGCAGAGCAGGCCCAAAACCATGTTCAGGTCGGCAATGTCGGGCTGGCGCTTGACGTATTCCTGCGCTGGATGGCGGGTTTGGACGACAGGGACGAACGGCTGACATCCGGAGCGCGAAAATGACTGCCGGCGAGGAGCGACTATCGACGTTCGCCGTTGCGGTTGTCAGACACGCCCCAGCGCAATATGACCCAAATGATCATCTTCAATCGGACACCCACAAACCCCGGCACTCGTGATTGGTGCCAACCACCCAGGCAGGACCTCAGCGGATGGCGGAGCTCATGAGCAACGACGGAGGATTCAGAGTCGTGGTCGGCGTGGACGGCTCGGCCGAATCACGGATGGCTCTCGAATGGGCCATCACGGAAGCCAGTCTCCGTCAGGGACGGATGTTGGTCGTAACCGCCTGGGAACGTCCGCCCTTGATGGCTGGGATGGACGCGATGGTCTGGGATCCGGACATCTCCGAGCCGACTGCCCGGAAAATGCAGGCCGCGGCGTTGAAGGGTCTGGACACCGGGAGTGTGCTGGTTATAAGCGAAGTCATCCAAGGGCCCACAGTCACCGTACTGTTGCATGCGTCCAAGGACGCGGACCTTCTGGTGGTCGGTTCCCGCGGCCAAGGGGGATTCAGTGAACTGCTGCTCGGATCCGTGTCCACGCAGCTAGTCCACCACGCCGCCTGTGCCGTGCTCGTTGCAAGGACCAGCCCCAGAGACCACCAAGAGGGGTAGCACCGCGTTCGGTGTGCTGGTGACTGTACATGTTTGGCTTCCTGCCAGGGCGGAGCGGGACCAGGAGAGTCAGAGGGTGGCAGACACGACGTGCGGAGCGTTGATGACGGCAAAGTGCTGGTGAGAGTCCTGTTCGAGGAAGAGCAAAAGCCGCTCCCTGACATTCGGATCTGGGCAGGGGCTTCGAAACCGACGTGCGCAAAGAGCGCATCCGGAGCAGAAGGGCTACGGGGAGATTTCCGGGCTTGCTGACCCGGCTCTCCCTCGAGATGACAGCACGAACTTGGGAAGCTTTAGGCGGGGAGCTTGACCATAACGGTGCCTGGCTGAGGTACTAAGGAGTGGTCACCGGGGCCAATGCCACTGGCCGCTCATTCTGATGTCTGGTAGGGATGAGCTATGACGGAGTCACTTACAGCCGCTGCCGCTTTGTCGCCTTTTGACGCTGTGATCTTTGACTTGGATGGCGTGGTAACGGACACGGCCGCGCTGCATGAGACAGCGTGGAGGGACCTCTTCAATGAGGTGCTCAAAGACCGCCGCGTCCCGCCAACGGCACGGAGGGATCCCTTCAGCAGCAGTGACTACCAGACGTATGTGGACGGCAGGCCTCGGGAAGACGGTGTGGAAGCCTTCCTGGGTTCCCGTGGCATTGCACTGCCTGTGGGTGACGCGTTGGATCGTGCCGGCGCATGGTCGGTCCACGGCCTGGCTGAGCGCAAGAACCGCCTGTTCAGGGAGCGGCTGGGACGTGAGGGTGCGGTGGCCTTCCCCGGAACGGTAGCGTTGCTGGAAAGGCTGCGGTCGGCACTGGTTCCTGTGGTCCTGGCAACGTCAAGCCGGAACGCGTCCGCTGTCCTGGCAGCCGCTGGCCTGTCCAATGCCTTCGACCTGGTCATGGATGGTGCCATTGCCCGCGAGCTGGGGCTTGCAGGCAAACCTGACCCGGCATTATTCCTTGAAGTCGCGCACCGGATGGGGATCCTTCCTGCCCGCGCCGTGGTGATCGAAGATGCCGTCGCCGGCGTCGAAGCGGCACATCGAGGGGGATTCGGGCTCATTGTTGGGATAGACAGGGCTGATATCAGGAGGGCAAAGCTGGAGGCGGCAGGCGCCGACGTCGTGCTGAACGACGTGAGCGAGCTGGATCTGGGGCGTGTTCTGACCGACCCGTGGCGCCTCGTCTATGAGGGTTACGATCCGGCCCACGAAGGGCACCGGGAAGCTCTGACCACGCTGGGAAACGGGTACCTGGCCGTGCGTGGAGCTGCCCCGGAGAGCAAAATGAGCGGGGTCCGTTATCCCGGCACCTACCTCGCCGGTGTCTACAACAGGCTGGTCAGCGACGTACAAGGCCAGGCGTCCGAAGACGAACACATGGTCAATGTCCCCAACTGGATGGTGCTGGACGTCCGGCTGGAGGAGACGGACTGGTGGTCCCGGGGCGGCCTGAAGATCCGCCGTGAGCGGCGTGTGCTTGACCTGCTTCGGGCCACTCTTCAGCGGGAAGTCGTGCTGGAGGCAGATGACGGGCGGCGGCTGGAAGTGGTTCAGCGCCGGTTCGTATCGATGGCCCAGCCCCATCTGATGGCACTGGAGACAACCTTCACTGCCAGGGGTTGGAGCGCATCCGTGAGAATCCGCAGCGGAGTGGATACCGGGGTGACCAACGAAAACGTGCCGGAGGACGCGCTCCTGTCCCACAATCATCTGGCCGTACTCAAAGTGTCAGGCCCGGCAGAACCGGCCCCGGTAATAGAAGTTGAGACGAGCCAAAGCCATATCAGGATCGCGACAGCGCTACAGACCCAGGTTTCCGGACCGGCAGGCAGCGGCACGCCTGGTGAGGAAGCGGGATTGTATTTCCGCTCCTTCGAAGTCCCCCTGACCGATGCCATGCCGCTGGTGGTGACCAAGACTGCAGCAATCGTGACCTCCCGCGACCGCGCCGTCTCCTCGCCGGCGTCCGGTGCGAAGTTAGTGCTCAGGGCCAGCGGGCAGGGTTTTGACAGCATGCTCTCCGAGCACGAGGAGGCCTGGGGAAGATTGCTGCACCTGTTCGTCGTCACCATCGACGGGAGCCCCCAGGTCCAGCTGATCCTGAATCTTCACGTCTTCCACGTGCTGCAGGCCCTGAGCCCGCACACGGCTGAACTAGATGCCGGTGTGCCCGCCCGCGGGCTGCATGGGGAAGGATACCGCGGCCACATCTTCTGGGATGAACTCTTCGTCCTGCCCCTTCTTACCTCACGGATGCCCTCCGTTGCCCGCTCCCTTATTGACTACCGCTGGCGCAGGCTGCCGGCGGCCCGGGAAGCGGCCGCTGCAGCCGGGTTCCGGGGGGCCTTGCTCCCGTGGCAGAGCGGCAGCGACGGCAGGGAAGAGACACCCCGTTGGCTTTTCAGCCGGCGGTCCGGCCGTTGGGCACCGGACTATTCCCATCTTCAGCGGCATGCCGGCCTGACCGTGGCCTTCAACGCATGGCAATATTTCCTGGCCACGCAGGACCGGGACTGGCTCTTGCATCATGGCGCCGAGCTGGTTGTGGAAGTGGCGCGGCTCGTAGCCTCCATGTCCGAATACGATGACGAAGAGGACCGCTTCCATGTTCGCGGAGTCATGGGCCCGGACGAATACCATACAGGCTACCCGGACAACCCCGGCGGGGGATTGAATGACAACGCCTACACGAATGTCATGGCTGCGTGGGTCTGCGAACAGGCCCACGAGATCATGACGATGCTTCACGGCCACGATCTGGAGGATCTACGGGGGCGCCTGTCGATTGATCCGGCGGAGATGGAAGTTTGGCTGCACGTCAGCAAACGGATGTTCGTCCCGTTCTCCGGCGATGGCATCATCAGCCAGTTCGACGGTTACGAACATCTGCAGGAACTCGACTGGGAGCACTACCGGAACAGATACAAAAACATCGAGCGCCTCGACCTGATTCTGGAAGCCGAGGGGGACAGCACCAACCGGTACCGCCTGGCCAAACAGGCCGACGTGCTGATGCTCCTGTACGTCCTGGGCGAGAAGGAGTTGATGCTCTTCCTGGCCCGGCTGGGTTACCCAGTGACCGCGGCCCAGCTCGCGGCGACAGTGGACTACTACCTGGCACGCACGGCCCACGGCTCCACCCTAAGCCGCGTGGCCCACGCCTCGGTACTGGCCGCGATGGACCCGGGCCGGGCCTGGAGCACTTTCCGGGAAGCGCTCACCGCCGACCTTGACGACACCCAGGGAGGCACCACGCACACAGGCATCCACCTTGGCGCCATGGCAGGAAGCATCGATGTGATCCAGCGCAGCTTCGCTGGCCTGAGGATGACCAGGGATGCCCTCCTGTTTTCCCCCAAGATGCCCGCAGGGATAAGAGCGGTGTCCTTCCGTATCCGCTACCGGGACCAATTGCTCGAAGTCAGCCTCGACCACGGCACATTGACTGTTTCCGCCGCACCCGGAGACGCAGCCGCTGTCTGCGTACAGGTCGGTAGTGACCAGGTCCATTTAGGCGCCGGCGAGACGCGGAAGTTCGTGCTGTCCGGACCGGATACCGCGGGTTGAACCCGTGGCGTTCCGGGTCCGCCTCCCTGACATGGAGGAGGTGTGCGATTCCGGCGGCGGGCACGGTGACGCAGCGCAAAGCGTTTTCCTCGATCCCATGCTGTTGGACAGTTCGATGAGCGGGCAGGGCTACCCTGAGACATGAGCGAGCCAAAAACCACCTGGCACACCAGGCACAAGTCGTCCTTGACCAAGGGGGAGCGGGCGGCCGACTATTTGCGCAACGGCATGGGCAGCTGGCCATTCGTCGGCGGATTCATCCTCTTTATGATCCTGTGGGCCGCCGTTAACAGCTTCGCGCTGGCCAGCCGCGCCTGGGACGCTTACCCCTACATCCTGCTGAACCTGTTTCTGTCGATGCTCGCCGGTCTTCAGGGTGCAATCCTCTTGATCGCCGCCAGGCGCCAGGACGCCATCGCCTCGGTCATGGCCCAGCACGACTACGACACCGACATGGCAGCGAAAGCCGAAATTGAGCAGCTGACGAAGATTAACGAACAGCAGCTCGTGATCCTGCGTGAACTTCAATCGCTGCTCTCCGCCAGCAACAACAGGCCATAGCGAGGACGGGCCCCGGCGGTCCCAGTCCTGAGTCGGCTGCTGGCTCCGCCCATCGGACGGCGGAACCACGCCTGGCGGAACTGAGCATATGATCCGTTGAGTTGACCGCCGTCGCCGTCGTGGGTTTGAAAGCCGTGCGTACGCATCGGGCCGGCGCATGGGCGGTTCTGGGGTGGCGTTTGCGCGGCCGCAGCCTGATTCTCTTGATCATCACCACGGTCTTTGCCTTACAGCCTTAAACAGGTCCGGGTCCGGCGTCGGGGCCACTGTGGGACCATGATGCATGAGCGAAGAGGAAACGCCTTCTGCCCGCGTTCCGGCCCGAAAGACTAGTGAACCGGAGCGCTTCACGGATCCGCGTTCACTATCGAGTAAGGAACTGCGCAGCTCGGCCCTGCGCCGCTGTGCGCACAAGAAAAGCTGCAGCGATACCAGCAGGATGCCAGAAAAATCACGTCTCCCGAAGGTGGAAGCCTGTTTAATCCGGGGGTTCAGGCGGCGGGTGATATTGGTGAACGGTAGTGCTGTCGGCCGCCGACGCGGAACCCGTGCTGCTTCCATCCTGGGGCACAGGAACGACGCTTGAGCCCGGGACGCGCCCCGCACCGGCCGAGAGTAAACTCGCTGGGCCTGTCCGGTAGGGAGGTTGCCATCCGTGTCGAGGCGGGTCTGGGCAACCGGGTAGCGGACGATTCCAGCCGGAGCCTGTGGCAAATTTTCCGTGCCAACGTTCTGACCATGTTCAATGCCATCGTGGCCGGCAGCTTCGTGCTGCTGCTTCTGCTGGGCGAGTGGCGGGACGCGCTCTTCGGCTTCGCCGCCGTGAGCAACGCCGTCATCGGGGTCGTGCAGGAATACAGGGCCAAAAGGTCCCTGGACCGGCTCGCTGTACTCGATGCCCCGTACGCCCGGGTGCTCCGCGACGGTTCCGTCCAGGACATTGCCATCCAGGATGTCGTCCTCGATGACGTCATCGTGTTGCGTACCGGGGACCAGGTGAGCGCGGACGCTGCCGTGCTCGAGAGTGAGGGCCTTCAAATTGATGAATCGCTGCTCACCGGTGAATCCGACCCGGTGGACAAGGGGCCCGGGACGGAAGCGCTCTCCGGCTCCAGCGTCGTTGCCGGGCAGGGCAGGGCGCGCGTGGTCCGAGTGGGCGCCGACTCCTTCGCGAGCCGTCTGACCGCCGAGGCCAAACGCTTTTCCCTGGTCAACTCCGAGATCCGCAGCAGTCTGAACAGGATCCTGCGATGGATCTCCTGGGGGCTCCTGCCCGTCATGGCCCTTGTCGTGAACGGTCAGATGCAGGCCAACGGCGGTTGGGAACAGGCCATCAGCACCGGGACCTGGAGAACCGGTGCCGTCGGCGCGGTCGCCAGCGTCATCGCCATGATCCCATTGGGCCTGGTGCTGCTGACCAGCGTCGCGTTCGCCGTCGGAGGCGTACGGCTGGCACGTGAAAAAGTCCTCATCCAGGAGCTCGCTGCCGTCGAGGGCCTCGCCCGGGTCGATGTCCTCTGCCTGGACAAGACCGGTACCCTCACCGAGGGCAGGATCGTCTTCGACGCCGTCCACGGGACCGGTGCTGCGCCGGCCCCGGGCTGGGAGGATGCCCTGGGCTGGTTCGGCGCCGACCCCAATGCCAATGCCACAGCCCGCTGCCTCGGGGAGGCGTTCCCTGCCGACGGCGGCCTCAGCCCGGTCTCGGCGGTTGCGTTTTCCTCGGCCAGGAAGTGGAGCGCCGTCAGTTTCGGCGAAGACCACGGTGCCGAGGGGATATGGGTGCTCGGCGCCCCGGATCTGGTGCTCACAGCCGGCGATCCGGACACGGCACAGGTCCTGAACGCCGCTGCCACTCTGGCCTCGGCCGGGCTGCGGACCCTGGTACTGGCCCACGCGCCCGGGACACTATCGGTGAAGGACCCGCAGGAGGCCCAGCTGCCCGTTGGCCCGGTCCCGGCCGTCCTGCTCACCTTCCGAGAAAAGGTCCGGCCGGATGCCGACCGGACCCTGGCCTTTTTTCGGGAGCAGGGCGTTGGCCTGAGGATCATCTCCGGCGACGATCCCCACACGGTTTCCGCCGTGGCCCGCGAGGTGGGACTGGACACAGGCGGCGGCTACGACGCCCGCCACCTGCCGACGGATCCGGAGCTGATGGCCGAGGTAATGGAGAATCATGTGGTCTTCGGCCGGGTCACCCCGGCTCAGAAGAAGGACATGATCCGGGCCCTGCAGCGCAGCGGACACACCGTGGCAATGACCGGTGACGGAGTGAACGACGCACTGGCTCTGAAGGAGGCGGACATCGGCATCGCCATGGGCTCCGCCGCGGCCGCCACCAAGGCCGTGTCCCGGCTCGTGCTCCTGGACGGCCGATTCGACCGGCTTCCCGGGGTCGTCGCGGAGGGACGGCGCGTGATCGCGAACATCGAGCGCGTCTCGATGCTGTTCCTGACCAAGACGACCTACGCCATCGCCCTCTCGGTGGTCTTCGGAGCGCTGCTGTGGGCCTTCCCGTTCCTGCCGCGCCAGCTCTCCGCCACCGACGGTCTCACCATCGGCATCCCCGCCTTCTTCCTCGCCCTCATGCCCAACACCCGCCGCTACACCTCGGGATTCCTCAAACGCTCCCTGACATTCGCCGTGCCCGCCGGACTGATCGTCGCCGCCGCGGTCCTCGCCCTCAACGCCTATTCCACCCTCACCAGCGGCTACACGGCCGACGCCGCCAGGACCGCATCGGTCATCACTCTCTCCCTGGTGGCCCTGTGGATACTGGTGGTCACCTCACGGCCACTGAACCTGCAGCGGTCAGCCATCATCGGTGCCATGTACACCGGGCTTCTCCTCGTGCTGACCGTACCTCTCCTGCATGATTTCTTCACCTTCGAATGGCCTCCGGCCGCCCTGATGGCCGCGTCCCTCGTCGCCGCGCTCGGAGGAACCCTCGCCGTCGAAATCCTGGCCCGCACCCACAGCCGGCGCTACCCACACGAATAGCCACGTCACTGTCACTCCCAGTGACGGATTTGAACTCAACTCAATGCCGTGAAAGAGCAGGGTTGCATCCTCGGGCACGTCATGCACGGGAAAACCTCCGGCTCACAACCCCGCTCTTCAGCGGGAATAGGGTCGGGGCACGGTTGTACATCTGTCGTCCGCCGGCGCCCACGAAGGGCCACAGGACGTGAAGGACTAGGATCAGCGTCAGCTTGTAGCCGGCCGGAGTCTGCCGATGAAGGAATAGCTACGAGTTCGAAGCTTCGTTTGAGTACGGAGACGAGACCCCGCCGCGACCGGACAATGCAATCAGCTCTGCCTCGGTTTCCCTGAACCGGATCACTTGAGGGCCCAATGTGTTGACCCCCTCCGGTCCCTTCACCACGAGGGTTCGCGCTATGGTCCGGCCCAGTTGGTCCAATTCCTGGTTGAGTCGTCGCCACTCCGCCTGCTCGAATTCGGAGCGCTTCATCACTTCAGGGTCCCTGTCGCATTGCGTGCAGCGTCCCCTCGGGCTCACATCCGCAATCATGGTCACGTAGATGCCTCCATTGACGGCCCGCCAGTGACCATCCATGATCGAGCACCGTTCAGTGTGGAAAAGCTTGCCCGAGCGGGTCACATACGCCTGATTTTCACCTGCGTTGGGCGACCCGTCGTCACGGTGGCTTTGCGGCTCAACGCGGACGAGCGGACGTTTCTTTTGCGCCCCGTGGTCGGCTTTCACTTCTTCGTGTGTGGTGCTCACAACCCGTTCCTTCTCCCAAGACCTCTGCCATATCCTTCCATGTTGGGGAATCCACCTCCACCATGCCATCGAAGGGTTGACGGGCAAGCTCGCCGAGTCCAGTAACCCGCACGATAATGGGCAGCGCCGGCCGTTACACTCGGTTCCTTGGAGCCCCTTGAAGCGGCAAGTCTTTCTAATACGTCGGTTTGGTCGTGTTACCGGTAGGCTGCGGATCAGCACGAACCCGGTGAAGGCACCCGACGACGCACAATTTCGCGCCGATACCTTGGAAAAGGGCAAATGGTCTCCTTTTGAACATGTGTGAGTCGGGGGAAGCATGACGGAGTGGAAGCCGGGTTGGTGGGCACGCGCGTTCAGAGGTGCCGGGTCATGGGTGCTGTCGATCCTTGAGGGCCGCCTGCGCGTCTGCGGAATCCCCCAGGAGGTGGACGCTGATGTCATCGACGTCCTCGGACTCGCAGTCGATGAAGGCTCAGGGCAGCTCATCGTCACTCTCGTCCACGGGACGGAGACGGTGCTCAATGGGCTGTCTCGTCGCGCGGCGCGTGAGGTCGCCGCTGCGTACCACTCCGAGCTCGATGAGCGACGGCATCTCGCCGCCCTGCTCTCAAAGGCTGAGGAGCAGGGCGAGGCGGCCAGCCTGTGGTGGTCCCGGGTCCGGGATGTGATGGACCGACTCCGGTGGGCGGACCAGGACACGATCGCCGCGCTCGAGGGCTCCCGTCCGGACGTCGCTGTGTGGCTGGCTGTAGACAGCGATCCGAGGCTCTCCGGGCTTCCCAATGGTAAACGTGAGGACCAGCGTGCCGCAGTCGACGCCTGCCGCACCACTGACTTGCCAAAGTGGGCTGCCCAGAGGAACGAGGCGTTCCTGGAGTGGGAGAAAAACGAGTTGGCGGACTTCTTCCGCAGGGTCGAGAAGTCGCCGTTGACGGAAGAGCAGACGAGGGCGACGGTCTGCTTCGACAACCGGGTGCGTGTCATCGCGGCCGCGGGCTCCGGGAAGACGTCGACGATGGTAGCCCGCGCCGGGTATGCGATCCGGCGTGGCATCGCGCAGCCGACGGAGATCCTCGCCCTCGCATTCAACAAAAAGGCAGCCGGTGAGCTCTCGGAGCGGCTCGTCTCCCGCCTCGGCGATGACGGTGCGTCGGTAGCCTCGAGCACTTTTCACGCCTTCGGACTGCGAGTCGTCGGTGAAGCCACCGGTCGAAAACCTTCAGTCCCCGATGACATCACCAATGGCAACGGGATCGGGCGGCTCGCGGCGATCGTTGATGGGCTCCGTGACCGGGACCCGGCCTTCCGGCGTGACTGGGACCTTTTCCGGCTCGTGTTCGGCAGGCAACTGCCGGACCTCGGGGACGAAGACGAGCCCGAGACGTGGGACAGGAACACAGGTATTAACGGCTTCGGCACTCTCGCTGGAGAGGTCGTCAAGAGCCAGGAAGAGGTGATGATCGCCAACTGGCTCTTCCTCAACGGCGTCCGATATGAATACGAGCGACCCTACGCGCACGACGTTGCGGACGCGCACCACCGTCAGTATCAACCGGACTTCTACTATCCGGACATCGACGTCTGGCATGAGCACTGGGCGCTCGGTTCAGACGGCAACCCGCCGCCACATTTTGACGGGTATGCCGAGAGCATGGCGTGGCGGCGTCAAACCCACACGCGATACAGCACAAGACTTATCGAGACAACCTCGGCAACCATCCGGGACGGGTCCGGGTTCGAGCACCTCGAACAGGAGCTCCGCCGGCACGGAATCCAGCTCGAGGAAGACCCCTACAGGGAGGCACGCGGGGAACCGCCGATCAGCGACCAGGCGATGGTGGCGCTGATGCGGTCCTTCATGACACACGCGAAGGGCAACCGCCTCACCCCTGACGTGCTGACGCAGCGGGCCGGCCAAACCTTGCGGCCCAGGCTCTTCACACGTCTGTACGGCGTCATCCTCGCCGAATGGGACCGTCAGCTCCGAGCCGCGGGCCAGATCGATTTCGAGGACATGCTGAATCTCGCCACCGATCACGTCGAGTCGGGCCGGTGGCTGAGCCCTTACCGGCTTGTCATGGTCGACGAGATGCAGGACACCAGCTTTGCCCGTGCGGCGCTGGTGAGGGCGCTGATGAAGACTCCTGGAAACTACCTTTACGCGGTCGGCGACGACTGGCAGTCGATCAACAGGTTCGCGGGCTCAGACCTCAGTGTGATGACCCGCTTCGATTATTGGTTCGGGACAGCGTCCACCATCTGGCTGGACCGCACCTTCCGGTCCCCGCAGTCCCTGTGCGATGTCGCCGGTGGGTTCGTGATGAAAAACCCCAATCAAATCTCCAAGAACGTCCGATCTTCAGTGCCGGAGGCTGTCGAGACCGTATGCGCCGTCAGTGTACGGGAGCGCAGCCACTACGGATCCGCCGTTCGGCAGCACCTGACGACCCTTGACTCAGAGCTCACTGAGCCAGCTACTGTGCTGCTGCTCGGCCGGTACTCCCGGTCCAAGGACGATGTCACCTCGGCGCTGGAAGCCAGATACGCCAACCTGACCATTGAGTTCAACACCGTGCACGCCTCGAAAGGAAAGGAGGCAGACTACGTCGTTGTGCTCGGCCTTGAGAGGAACGGATTCCCCAGCATTGTCGAGGATGATGCTCTCCTGCAACTGGCCATGGCCGCCCCCGACTCCTACCCACACGCAGAAGAACGACGCCTGTTCTATGTCGCACTGACCCGTGCCAAGCGCTCAGCGCTCCTGGTCACGCGCGCCGGTAGGGAATCAGCGTTCCTCCTCGAGCTGGTCGGAGATCGTGTCGTCAAGATCCGATCCGCGACAGGCGACGACATCACCCCAGTGGTCTGCCCGAAATGCAAGAAACACACGATGAGGGAACGCAAAGGGCGCTACGGCCGGTTCTTCGGCTGTACCGGGTACCCGATCTGTAATGGAACGATAAAACTCGTGGATGCTTAGTGCGTCGCGCAAGACGGAGACTGCCGTGTTCGCGCTGAGCTCCGCGGACGTCAACGAGGTGCTGATCAATATCCGCGAGTGGCTGTCCAGCCACCCACAGAACCAAGGGTGGAAAAATCCCTGGCCAGACGCAAAAGACTATTTCCTCTGACGTAAGCGACGCCCGCTCCTGCAGTTCCAGCTGGGGCGGGCCGAGGTTATCGAATCAGGGTGACTTGGATGCGACGAGTAGCGCGACGGAACCAATCCGCCGACGTTGACTGGAGACTAGGCGATGTTCTTGCGCTCCGCGTCGTCGCTCATCCGCAGGATCGCGACAACGCGGTCAACCTGCTCGGCCGTCAGGGGCGGAGCATTCTCGGCGAGGCGCTGCCCGGCCCTTGCCAGGTCTCCGAGCACCCTTGCTTCGGCTGCCGAGGAGGCCGTTGAGGACACCCTGGAAGGAGGCAGAGGCTCTGTTGCCCTCTCCTGATCCAGGCCTGTACTCATACTCAAGAGCCTATCGATACATATTTGACCGGGTCAAGGACTCGTTCTCCAAGGGACTCGCCCACAAGAACCTGCATCAGTTCGGCGTTTGAGATCTCCAAGTAGGGGCCACCGCGAAGGTGGTCCCTACTTGTCTGAGGACTTCAGCTTATTCCGACGCATCGCGGGGGAGGAGCAGGTTCATGACGTTGGCCCATGACGTCCCAACACGTGACCAAAGTTCCTAGCTTGGTTTTGTTCGCCATCCTCGTGCTCTTGGATGACTAGGACCCGTTCTTCCGCAAAGCAGGATGACGTCTTCTTAGCTGAGCATGGACCCAGCTCAGCATGAGGGGTTGGCCGCGGTAGGGGAGTCCCGGCTTATGTGGAAAACCGATTCTCTTGATGGAACCCGCTAAGAGGTTCCTTCTTGTTTACGAGGCTCAGTTGGCCCAGCGGATTCGGATAACATCACATGACATGGCGCCGAATATCTCAGCCCCTTCCGAAGGGTTTGCACTGTGAAGCAGGCACGTAGGCTTCACCACATATTCGATCTAAAGCGCGAGGAGCGTTTTTCAGTCATCGGCGACGGGTTGGAGCATCTGGGAGCCCATATTGAACAATTGATGTGGGTGATAGAACACCTCTTGAAGGAAGGCCAGAAGTCAGCGGCAGGAACACTCCAGGCGATCTGCCTTGAAGAAAGCGCCAAGGTGCTCATTCTTTTTGACATCGCACGCACGCATGATCAGCGGATCGCCCGTAAGGGGTGCGACTATTTCTACTTGCACTTGCCGCGATTGATCTATGCGAACGTCCATGCGAGCAATCCTGCAGACTTCGGAGAGATTGAACGTAACCTAACCTGGCTTCGTCCAAGCCACTACCTCGACGGACCTAACGACGTTGACTGGATCTGGCGCAATGATTTGCTCAGGACTCGGGAGAATGCCCTTTACGTGGACTACGAGGAGACAGACGACGGCTTCATGTGGACGGGAGGTGATCCGGACCAGTTCTACGTCGAAACCGCAGCAGGCCGGCTCGTTCTCGCCATGAAGCAGGCTGGACTTCTCACGGAGAGAGGGGCGCGGGCTGCTGCGGCGGTATGGAAGGGAGCAACGTTCGACTCAGATACTCGCTGGGAGTTCTGCCGGGACAAGGCCCGAGAGGTGCTCGAAGCGGCCCTGCCTTCGGACACAGTTCCGTCGGAGAGCTTGCGCAGCGACTTGCGTTTTATCCTCGAGAAGTGGACGTTTCCGCTTTTATCTCTCGATCTGAAGGAAGAACCCGTTTCCATGGGGACTCTGAAGGAGCGCCAAGAACGTTACCTCAGGAGGCAATTCGGCATGGACGACTACTACTAACCCACAGTTGCAGATTCTGTTCTTTTGCTGTCTGGGCCCCGGATAAGCGGGCATAGGGTTAACGATTGACGGCGCAGCGAACACGTCGTGCCCGACTTTCGTAGTCAGATGCACTGCTGCTTCGAAGGCGTCACTTTTGATGGTGTTCGGCTTGGAACTTCGCAGTAGTGGCCATATCGGCTGCCCTACGTGCGCATACCAGGGATCATCGACCGGGGAGGTAAGGCGCGGCATTCCATCAGACCTAATGAGTTCCTTCACGAGACTGAGCAGCCACGACTCCAGAATGTCGGGATATCCTTGGGACTGCTGAAGGTTTAGTTGACAGCTGTGGTTGATAATTTCTTACGCGGCTGAGGCCGCGTTTTTTATTGTCTCAAACTCGATGGGTGTCAGCCGCCCGAGGGCGCGTTGACGGCGTTTGCGGTGGTAGCTGCGCTCGATCCAGGTCGTGATGGCCAGCCGGAGCTCGGCCCGGGTCTCCCATCGTTTCCGGTTCAGGACGTTCTTTTGAAGCAGGGAGAAGAACGATTCCATCGCCGCGTTGTCACCGCAGGCCCCGACCCGGCCCATCGATCCGCTCAGCCCATAGGTGTTCAGGGCCAGGACGAACTTTCTGGATCTGAACTGGGACCCTCTGTCCGAGTGGACCACCGTGCCCGCCGGTTTCCTGAGGGCCACGGCGTGGTCCAGGGCGGCGACGGCCAGGGACGCTTTCATCCGCCCGTCCATCGAGTATCCGACGATCCGGTTTGAGTGAAGGTCCTTGATCGCGCACAGGTACAGCTTGCCCTCCCCGGTGTGGTGCTCGGTGATGTCCGTGAGCCATTTCCGGTTCGGTGCCGTGGCGCTGAAGTCCCGTTCGACGAGGTCATCGTGGACCGGAGGGCCGGCCTTGAGCCCTGAGCGGCGCCGCCGGTGGATCACCGAGAGGATGCCGTTCTCCGAGCACAACCGCCAGATCCGGCGTTCGCTGGCGGCCGGGCCGGGACCGGCGTTGATCTCATCGGCGATGAACCGGTATCCGAAGGCAGGATCGTCGCGGTGGTGGTCGATGGCCGCGTTGATCAAGTGGGCTTCTTCCCAGTCCCGGGCGGGGACGGGATTGGCGGCCCACTGGTAGTAGGCCTGTCTGGAGAAATTCAGTACCCGGCAGGACACTGCCACGGGAACCCTGATCGGGGCGTCCCTGGCAGCCAGCTCGCGGACCAGCGGGTACATCATTTTTTTGGATTGATGTCCCGGGACAGATAGGCCACGGCACGGCGCATGACTTCGGCTTCCTGTTCCAGGAGCCGGATGCGTTTGTTGGCCTCCCGCAGCTTCGCGGCGTCATCGGACACCGCCCCGGACTTCACGCCATCTTCTCTATCGGCGATCTTCATCCAGCGGTGCAGGGCAGCGGGCGAGACACCGAAGTCCTTGGCGATCTGGGTGATGGGTGCTTCGCCCTTGCGGGCAACCGCGACGACATCGCGGCGGAACTCTTCGGGAAAGGCTTTGGGCATGATGAACATCCTTCCACCCGCGAGGATCAAATCCTCACAGGCAAAGTGTCAATCAAACCTTCAGCAGTCCCCTTGTACGCACGATGGCAAGGGCGATTTCCCACAACTATGTCTCATAACTTCGTAGCCAATATCTGGTACTCATCCTGGGCTAAGAGCCAGGTGAGCGGGCGTCGGCTCGAGGGGATTAGGAAGGCCGGTAGCTTTTCACGCCAACGCAACCCTGCTGGGGTGGGTGTGGTCGAGTTAGCGAGGAGTGCAGGCCACTCAACGGAGCCGGGCGAGTGCCAGAAGTTGTCCCTGAGGATCTGCTTGGGCCCTAATTTGGGCAGGAGGCTAAGCCGGGCGACCGCCGCGTGAGGCGTGAGGAGGGGCTCCCGCCTCACGCACCGTCGTACGTGCTTCCTCGATCGCAGCGATGGTGCGGAGGACTCGAGTGGTCAGGCTGCCTGTCACCGGCGCCGCTCCACTGCGGACTCGATCTCGTCTATTGCGCTTTTCACACCGGTTTCCTGGCCCAGCAGGGCCCCCAATTCACGCGCCCGTGCGGTCATATGTGCGTCGCTTAGTGCCTGTTCCAGTGCGGCGGCCAGACTCGCTGCGGTGAGCTTGCGTCGCGGTATGGGTTTTGGTGCGATACCTAGCCGGTGGGCCCGCTGCGCCCAGAAAGGCTGGTCAGCGCCGAACGGGACGATCACCGTGGGGACACCAGCCCCGATCGCTGCGCCCGTCGTGCCGGCGCCGCCGTGGTGCACGTTCGCCCACATCCGGGGGAATAGCCAGTCATGAGGGACGGATGGTGCGGAGAACACGCGCTCGTCCTGGTCCGTGCCACCGCCGAGAGCGCCCCAGCCCGTGAGCAGCACGGCTCGCACGTCGACGAGGCGGGCGGCCTCGTCGACGATGCCGCGCAAGACTCGCGGGTCATCCGTCTGCATACTGCCGAACCCGATGCTCACGACCGGACCCGGCTCGTCGAGGAACGCCGAGAGCGACGCATCGGGCGCGGACCCGTTGCTGCTCAGGGTCCAATACCCCGTCGCCAGGCGGCGAGTGTGGACATCGGATCGGACGGGGACCACCGCACTGCTGAACCCGTACACAATTTCCGGCAGTATTACTTCAGGCGAGCCCTTGATGCCGAGTGCATTGCGGGCAGCTTGTTCCGGCATTCGAAGGAGCAGCCGTGTTCCCGCGGCAGTGATTCTGTGCGACACTCGGCGGCCGATCGGACCCCAGCGGTCCAATCCGGGGGCGAGAGGACCGGGATAGGCGGTACTCGGTGCTTCCAGTGGCTGCAGGTGCGCGCGGAGCGCAGCCGCTCCGGTCGAAGCCGCGACCGGCAGCGCGAGGCCCATCCCGCCGATGCCGGATACGATCATATGCGAGCCTTGCGCGAGCTCCGCGGTTTCACGAGCCCAGTCCTGGGCGAGCAGGCTCACGAGCTGGGCCATTTCGCGCATCGACACCCGGCCGCCCGCTGCAGTGATGGCCTCCCTATCGGCGCCTCGCAGGGGTGTGAACCGTGCGCCTGCAGCGACGAACTGGTCCTCGTAATCCGGAGGTGCAGCGGCGCCCACCCGATGCCCCCGGGACGCCGCTTCGCGCGCGAGTGCAATATAAGGTTCGACCCCACCACGAGTGTCGTTTGCGACGAAAGTTATGTCCATGCCAGTCATTATCTTCAGTAACTGAAGATAATGACCGGCATGTTGATGGTGCCGCCTGGTTTGCTGTGGACCAGGCCTCAGGCTCTGGCAGGAGTGCCGTGTTTGGGCCTGGTGCGGCTGCTGTGGAACCGCGGACTAAAAGTGTTAGAGGAAGACGCGGTCGAAGTCCGGCGGACGGCAGCCCTTGAGTTGCTCCCACAATGAAGGCCGGCATATCACCACGCAGGGCGCAGAGACGGTGCAGACAGCAGCAGCGGGACCGCAATTTGGCCGGCCAACGCGTTGGGGGAAAAAGAAGGTGAAGTCAATGATCCATGGTCATCTCGACCGTCAGAAGCTGATAACAGCGATTTCCTAAAGGCCGTCTAGTGCCTCGGCCATTCATGGCCCCCGCCCGACCACGCGGAATTACTCCGCGGCGGCGACGCCGAGGTCCGTGGCGTGGCCGCTGATGGTGCGGGCGAGGTCGATGTCGCGGTTGGTGATCCCGCCGACATCGTGGCTTGTGAGCGTGACGCCGACTTCGGGGTAGGTGAGTGTGAGGTCGGGGTGGTGGTTGGCTTCTTCGGCGGAGGTGCCGATGCGGTTCACGAGTTCCAGCCCTATGGAGAACTTTCGGGTCCTGAAGGTGGCGGTGAGGGCCTCGCCGGTCAGGCGCCAGCCGGTGAGCCCGGCTTCGGCGAGCTCGGCGGCGGACAGCTTCCGCTGGGGATCAGTCATGGTGCCATCATGGCTCCGAAAGGCCGATGAGGCTACCCTGCAGGCACGACGCCTTTAAGGGTGATGGTCGGCGGGAGCCACTGAGGGTAAATCGTCCCCACGCGCGGGGACTACGCGGTCACGCCCTGGCTGGTGAGGGAAAGGCCCAGCGACGGTGATAAAGCGCATGAATTCGTACCAGAAAACGGCAGAAAACGGCAGAAAACGGCGGACCGAGTTCGGGAATTGCCCTCAAAGGAGGGCTTGGACCATGTCCAGACTTTTCGTAGCGGAGTGCATCGTACCGCCCAGGAATTTCTTCGGATTCCGCAACGCACCCACGGGGTCCCGGGAAATGTACTTCTACCGCGCCGACGGCAATTAGAAACCCATCAACAACATGCGGAGCTTCCCCCAAAAGGCGCAATACATGATTGAGGCAACAGCCCTCACCGACGGATGGGTGTGTCGAACCGGTATCGCCATCGTCCCTGCAGCAGGGTCAGCGGCTATGGGTAGCCGGGGGCGGGACCCATCCGCCCCCGACCAAGGTGATGTTTTCGTCCGTGGTGAGCGCGACCAAGGAGCCATTGCCTTTTGGGCTACGGGCCGAACCAGGTCGAGATGCAACACTGGGACGGGTTTAGTAGATCACTGGTTAGTTCACGATGATGACGATGACGTAGATGATCGTGCCGTTCTCGTGCTTGTACCACCCGTGCCACTTGCTGTGGTGGCCATGCCTGTCGTTGCCATGGCGGTCGTACCCGTTACAGTCGTAGCCGTTGCGGTCATAGCCGTCCCTGTCATAGCCCCAACGGTCGTGGCCACTGCGGTCGAAGCCGTCCTTGTCATAGCCGTCTCTGTCGCGGCCGTCCTTGTTGTAACCCTTGTCGTGGTCGTCTTTGTTATGGCCGTTGTTGTCGTGGCCCTTTTGATGGGCGGCCTGGTAGTTCGTGGTGGAACCACCATCGGCAAATGCGGCGCCTGCTGCCAGCGCTGATCCGCTGAAGGTCAAGCCCCCGGCCAAAGCGGCCGAGCTAAGCAGACGAGATAGCTTGTTCATGGGATATTCCTGAAGGTTGATGATGATGAAAACCAGCCGCAGGGACACGAGACATCTGGTGCGTGCGGCGGAGTCATCGGCAGACAGTCCGCCACTCGCGTGTCCCTGTGGTTTTTGTCTCCCAAACACACAGCCTTGCAGATGGCACCGCTGCGTTTTGGGGATGTCAGAACTCGCCAAACGCTGGGCTCTGTACTGCTCTTCTGAAGGGTGATTTCTGGGCAATAAACGTGCCGGAAGGACCACCGCGGTGTTGACGTCAGAGCTCTGCTTGCCCTCTCTGTCACTCATCGCCCCACTCGGTCTGCTGTGGGGGAGAGGTGTAAATCAACTAAATCCACGCTACTGAGAGGACTCATCGGTGGACAACACCTGCCGCCCCCTAATTCCTCCCCTCCAAACCTGGGGTTAGCCTCTGTTGGTGGACACCTGAAGTAGCGGGATCCTGGGATTCTGCGGGAAGGTGTTCTTGTGAGCACGACACGACGTAAATTCACTCCTGAGTATCGGCGGGAGGCGGCGCGGCTTGTCATCGATACGGGTAGGCCGGTCGCGCCGGTGGCCCGGGAACTGGGGCTGGGTGAGCAGTTGCTCGGCCGGTGGGTGGCCCAGGAGAGGGCGCGTTTGGCCGCTCCTGAGGAGTTCGCCGCGGCGGAGTCGGAGAAGTCGGAGCTGGAGCGTTTGCGCCGGGAAAACGCGCAGCTGCGGATGGATAACGAGTTCTTGGGAAAAGCCGCAGCCTTCTTCGCCTCCAAGCAGCAGAATCGGAATGCTTCGAACTGATGGAGGCCGAGAAGGCTAACTACCCCGTCCAGCGGATGGCCCGGCTGTTGGGGGTGTCCCGGTCCGGGTTTTATGCCTGGCGGAGGCGAAGCTCCGCAGCGTCGGTGCGGGCCGTTGAGCGGGCGGAACTGGACGCAAAGGTCCGGCGTGCCCATGCGGACTCGACCGGGGTTTACGGGGCACCCAGGGTCCGGGCCGTGCTGGCAAGGAACGGGACCGGTGTTGACCGGAAGACGGTGGCGTCCTCGATGCGCCGGCAGGGCCTGGAAGGGGTCTCGCCGCGGCGGTTCCGGCCGGTCGCCCCGATCGGCGGGGTCAGGGTCCATTCGATCCCGGATCTGGTGGCCAGGAAGTGGGACACCGGGGCCTTGGATGCGGTCTGGATCTCGGACATCACCTACCTGCGCACCGATGAAGGCTGGGTGTATTTGTGTGCCATCAGGGACGCCTGCTCCCGACGCGTGATCGGATGGGCGATGGACTCCACCCAAACCACCAGCCTGGTCGAGCGGGCGCTGCGGATGGCCCACGTCCTGCGCGGTAGCGGCCCGGACGGTGTGGTCTTCCATGCCGACCGGGGCACCCAGTACACCTCCACCCAGCTCAATGATGTCTGCGCAGGGCTGGGTATCCGCCAGTCTGTTGGCAGGACGGGCGTGTGTTGGGACAACGCGATGCAGGAATCGTTCTGGTCCACCTTGAAAGCCGAGTTCTACGACCGGCGGCGCTGGGCAACGAGGCAGGACGCAATCCGGGCCACCGGCCGCTGGATCGAGGAGTTCTACAACCGTGCCCGGCTCCACTCAGCCCTGGGCTACAACACCCCCGTGGAGCATGAGCTGCTGCTCACCACGGCACAATCTCAGCCGGTACAAGCCGCCTGATCAACTGTCCACGACTTGCGGGCAACCCCAAACCACCTACGCTTTAGGTATGGGTCGTTTAGGTGGTGACAGCAAAATCAGGGACCCTATGTTTGTGGGCTCAACGGAACTGGGCTGGTGGTTACGTGCCCAGCCATGGTCCGGCCGGCACTCGGTCGTGCCGGACGAACTGCCAGTCCACCTTGTCGGACTCACCGTTGATGTCGCTGAGCCCCAGGCGGCCGATAAGTGCCGGTGAGAGGTCCATACCAGCACACCGAAATCTTTTTAGCGGGGCGGACGTTGTCGGAGCCAAACACGTATTTCTTGTCGTGGTATTGTCCGGGCCCCGGCATCTTCTATCTGGCCGTAGCATTCCTGTTTCCCTTTACGAATCGTGCGGCCTGGAGTGCACACCGAGCGACCGGCTTACAGGCGCGGGTCGGATCGCTGCTGACAGGGACGCATATGCTGCACCTATGCGTGAAGTGATTCGAGTGCGAAGCTCGTCGACCACGTTGTAATGGAACTTGAGGCTCTCCAGAACCTTTTCTTTAGCGAGTCCTAAATGATTTCGGCCCGTGGAACCCTGACGCGCCGTACGGCTATTCACCTGCAGGTACTCACGAATTGGCGTTCCGCGGAAATGCTTTGGGAGCTCATGTGGGCCTTCAACGTCGCCAGATCGCAGTAGGCGGGAGATAACGTCTTGGTGGCTGCAAGGGAGGTGTGTTGGTCGATGGACGCTTGCGCGGTTCAGGTCTCGTTAGGCGTGTGGTACGAAACGTCCAAAAGGCGTGGGGTTGCCCGCAAGTCGTGGACAGTTGATCAGGCGGCTTGTACCGGCTGAGATTGTGCCGTGGTGAGCAGCAGCTCATGCTCCACGGGGGTGTTGTAGCCCAGGGCTGAGTGGAGCCGGGCACGGTTGTAGAACTCCTCGATCCAGCGGCCGGTGGCCCGGATTGCGTCCTGCCTCGTTGCCCAGCGCCGCCGGTCGTAGAACTCGGCTTTCAAGGTGGACCAGAACGATTCCTGCATCGCGTTGTCCCAACACACGCCCGTCCTGCCAACAGACTGGCGGATACCCAGCCCTGCGCAGACATCATTGAGCTGGGTGGAGGTGTACTGGGTGCCCCGGTCGGCATGGAAGACCACACCGTCCGGGCCGCTACCGCGCAGGACGTGGGCCATCCGCAGCGCCCGCTCGACCAGGCTGGTGGTTTGGGTGGAGTCCATCGCCCATCCGATCACGCGTCGGGAGCAGGCGTCCCTGATGGCACACAAATACACCCAGCCTTCATCGGTGCGCAGGTAGGTGATGTCCGAGATCCAGACCGCATCCAAGGCCCCGGTGTCCCACTTCCTGGCCACCAGATCCGGGATCGAATGGACCCTGACCCCGCCGATCGGGGCGACCGGCCGGAACCGCCGCGGCGAGACCCCTTCCAGGCCCTGCCGGCGCATCGAGGACGCCACCGTCTTCCGGTCAACACCGGTCCCGTTCCTTGCCAGCACGGCCCGGACCCTGGGTGCCCCGTAAACCCCGGTCGAGTCCGCATGGGCACGCCGGACCTTTGCGTCCAGTTCCGCCCGCTCAACGGCCCGCACCGACGCTGCGGAGCTTCGCCTCCGCCAGGCATAAAACCCGGACCGGGACACCCCCAACAGCCGGGCCATCCGCTGGACGGGGTAGTTAGCCTTCTCGGCCTCCATCAGTTCGAAGCATTCCGATTCTGCTGCTTGGAGGCGAAGAAGGCTGCGGCTTTTCCCAAGAACTCGTTATCCATCCGCAGCTGCGCGTTTTCCCGGCGCAAACGCTCCAGCTCCGACTTCTCCGACTCCGCCGCGGCGAACTCCTCAGGAGCGGCCAAACGCGCCCTCTCCTGGGCCACCCACCGGCCGAGCAACTGCTCACCCAGCCCCAGTTCCCGGGCCACCGGCGCGACCGGCCTACCCGTATCGATGACAAGCCGCGCCGCCTCCCGCCGATACTCAGGAGTGAATTTACGTCGTGTCGTGCTCACAAGAACACCTTCCCGCAGAATCCCAGGATCCCGCTACTTCAGGTGTCCACCAACAGAGGCTAACCCCAGGCGACGCCGGTGAAAGCGGCGTGGACTTTGGCTTTCTCACGTGCCGATGGGAGGTTGTGCCCGTTTATGAGTCAGCGGGGTGGGTTCAGGTCGATGCCACGGGACGGTGCTTGTCTCGTCTAGATCAGAAATTCGTCGTGTCCGAGGGCGGGCCAAACTTTATTTGTTCCGCCAACCACGATGCCAGCGAGTGGCCGGAAGGTGACATTGATCTTCGGGGTACGTAAGGGATTTGTCCTGGATGCTGAAGTGACTAATACGGGCAGTGTCGTGGGTTCCTGCACGACATCGAGGCCGAGAAAAGGCCCACCCGGAACCAGCTCCGGAGGCTGAACCATGAATGGTCCGCCCTCAATCACATGAGGCGGACCTTTTCGTGCTTATTTTGAGCACCGCCTATGGGCGCCTTGTCGATGCTAAATCATTGTCCCCTCTGCGCGTGGTCAACCGGATGATCGCGCCGTGGGGTCCGGCTCGTAGGAGTGCGTCTTTCGTGGGTGATGACAGTGGCTGCCAGGGCGATGGTGAGGCCAATGACGGTCTCGAGGGCGCGCTCAGTCAGGAGGGTGCCGATCGCGGCTGGCAGCATGAGATCGCCGAGCAGAAGGGCCATCGGGGTGAAGAAGACCAGGCCGAGGCTGTAGTTGCGCCCGGTGGTCAGCTCGGTGCACGCCTGGAGCACGGCGATCACGATGATCGCGGCATAGCTGCTCGGGTGGGCGGCCAGGACGAGGGCTGCGACGCCGAGGCCGGCGGCGGTACCTATCACCCGCTGGGCGGCGCGCGTGAGGCGGGCGTGCAGGTCCGGTGCGGACATGGGGACGGATGCCGTGACGAAGGTCCAGTAGGGGTGGCCTATGCCGCTGGTCGCGACGGCGAGGCCGGCGGCGGCGATACCGAGCAGATAGCGGGCGGCGTGGCGGCCAACAGGGTCGGACGGGCGTAGGCCGCGCCACGACAGCCGATACTGCACCGGGTCGCCGCCGTCGCGGGCGGTCCGACCCGGGAGGGCGAGGAGCAACGCGAAGACGCCCGCGCCAGCCGCAGCGAGCGCGGCCGCGGGCACCGTGCTCAGCGCGATCGGGACCGTGGCCGAGGCTGTGAGGGCGAAGACCGGGTTGAGGGCTCCGGCCGGATGCCATCGGCCCAGCTCGGCCAGCACTACCGCGACGCCGGCCCAGACGGCCGCGACCGGCACTAGCAGCCAGAGCCGGAACGGGACGGTCGCCACCAGGGCGCCGACGACGACGCCGACTACCAGCACCACGCCCGCCTGCGCCTGCATGGCCAGGCGTACCCGAGCCGGCTCGTGTCGGCCGTACAGGGCGGTGAAGGCACCGATCGCCGCATACAGCAGCAAGTCGACGCGACCGGACGCCAAGCAAGCCACCAGCGGCACGAAGATCGCCAGGCTTGCACGCAGGGCGGTCCAATGCGCGCCGGCATGCGGGCCCAGGTCGAAGACTGCCGCCCACCAGGACCGTGTGGGGGTGACGTGGGGCATTTCAACCTTCCGAGATATTACAGGAATGAAGTAGTTCAAGGTTACTACACATGTGAACTACTCTTGTGGTTGGTAAAGGTTGACGGCGACAGGGGCGGGAGGAGCCAGATGGATCAGGACGCAGAGGTACTGCCCGCTCGTGACGACACCGTGGACCGGATGCAGCGTGAGTGGGCCCGGCTGCGCCCGGACCTGAACTTCTCAAGCCTCGGGGTGATCCACCGCCTGCTGCGCGCTTCCCGCCTCATCCTCGAAGCCAGCGACGCCTTCCTCGCAGACTACGGGCTCACCCGCGGCGAGCTGGATGTGCTCTCAGCGCTGCGCCGTACGGACGAACCTCTGAACCCAACGACACTCGCCCAGACGCTGCTGGTCCCGCGCTCCGCGATAACCATGCGGCTGAACTCCCTGCAGGCTCGGGGACTGCTGAGCCGAACGGCGAACCCAGCCGACGGCCGCTCGTCCCTGCTCATCCTCACCGACACTGGCGCCGCGCTCGTGGACGAGGTGATTCCCGCCCAGCTCGCCCTCGAAGATGCCCTGCTCGCCGAAGCCCCGGCCTGGGTCGTCGAGGGCTTGGTCGATCCACTGCGGGCACTGACCTCCGTATGGGAGCAAGAACGCGGCCGCCAAACCGGGCCCACCAAGGGCCGGCGGAACGGCACGCTCGAGCCCTCCGGATGAGCCGGAGCAGCGTGCGCTTTGGGTGAGCATCAGCCAACGCCCTACGGCACTATCGGAATAAGGAGTGGGACATCTTCCAGGATCATGGCGTCGGATGCAGTCTTACTGCCCGATTACTGCTCCTGATTCTGCAGTGACCGATTGGTTTGCGGACTATGGGGGGCCGCCGTGGGGGCTGTTCAGGGGTGCGGGACGGCTGGTTTAAGTCCTTGGCTGGTGAGCCTTCCGCCTGCTGTGGCTGGATTGGTGGCCTACACCTATCCCTAGACCGGGGGAGCGGGGCGGCATGGCTTGGCGCTATCTAGGATTGCGGCCATGTGAGATAGCCAATTGAGGGCGACCCAGCGATCCGAACTCGCGATTGTCCTCGCTAAGGGGGTGAGGACTTTGTCCGCCACACATGTGTCTGTTTTGTGGAATGGCAGTGGGAGCGGTGTCTCGCCTCAGGTGTGTGGTGTAGGTGCGGACCTGGGTGGTACTGCGGAGAGTGTCAGGGAAGGTGGGTAGCGTCCCCAACCTGACGTGCGGACACGAAGACTGACGCCAGCACCTCGGACTAGCTGCATCTCAGCGGCCGCCAGTGCGCCTGCCACCGCTGCAAGCGGCCCGAAGGGGACGCACCTCGCCAGGAACCGCGGTATGGAAGTTATCGGACCATGTTCAGTGCCGCGTTGAGAATCGACTCTTCGTCAATGCCGTGGATTCGGTAGGCGTCCTCGAGGCTGGAGGACTGGCCAAAGTCCTTGACTCCCAGGAATGCGGTGCGGTCCCCGCGGGCTCCGGCAAGGAACGAGAGTGTGTGAGGGTGTCCATCCTGTACCGTGACGAGCGGGCGGGGTGCGTGCCGCGGAAAGAGGATGTCGACGATGTGCCCGGCTCCGCTGTTGAGCGCGTTGCGTTGTTGCAGGGATTCAAAGACCAGGTCCGGGCTGGTCAGGCAGACGACGCCGGCGGTTATGCCTAGTTCCTTCAGCCGCGCGGCGGCTCCAAGGACCTCGGGCATCAGGGCCCCGACGCCGACTAGGGTGACCTTGTCCTCTTCCGGGTTGTGGTCGGTCAGGCGGTAGCCACCCGCTACCGCCTGCCTACGCCGCCGCTCCAGCAGGGCGGCGTCGGTCGGCAGATTCGCCAGGGTTTGGTTCAGCGGCCGGGTGGAAAGCCGGAAGTAGGCCGAGCGTCCGCCGGGGCAGCCGATCCGGCTCATGGCTTTGAGCAGGCACCATTCGAGGTCCTGGGCGAAGGCCGGTTCCCAAGCGGTGCATTCGGGCTGTTCCAGACCAATGGAGGGGGTGGTGATGGACTGGTGGGCGCCGCCCTCTGGGGCCAGGGTGACTCCGGAGGGTGTTCCGATCAGGATGGATTGACCGCCGGCGTACATGCCGAAGGACCAAGGTTCCAGCGCCCGGGCCACGAACGGGTCATACATGGTGGCGATGGGGATCAGTGGCTGGCCCCAACGGCTCCAGGTCGTCCCAAGTTCGGCGGCCAGGCCGACGAGGTTGGTCTCGGCGATGCCTAGCTCGATGTGCTGGCCGGCCGGATTCTCCACCCAGCGCAGGACCCGGTCGCGGTCGTCGGCGAACCAGTCGTGGCGTTCGCCGACCGACCAGACGCCGGTCTTGTTGATCCAACCGCCCAGATTGGTGGAGGCGGCGACGTCGGGGCTGCAGGTGACCACCCGGCGGGCCACTTCCGGTGAGGCCCGCGTCAGGTCAGAGAGGAACCGTCCAAGGGCAGCCTGGCTGGAGATTCTGTCGCCGTAGCCCCATGGCAGCGACTCCGGGATGGAGACGGCGGGGGCTTCCGGCAGGGGAGCGCGTTCCATACGGGCGGCTGCCTGCATGCACGTTGCGTATTCCGGGGTTCCGGGGTTGAACCTGTGCCACGGATCGTCCAGTATCATGTCTGAATTGGCCGCCAGTACCTGCATCTGTTCCTGGTTCAGCAGGGCTGAGTGGTTGTTCGGATGCCCTTCGGTGGCCAGGCCCCGACCTTTGATGGTGTAGGCGAAGATGACGGTGGGGCGGGTCGGGTCCACTTGCCGGTAGGTTTCCAGCAGCAGGCCGATGTCGTGGCCGCCGAGGTCCCGTATGGCGGCCGCGTGTTCCTGGGGCGTCAGTGCGCGCAGGAGTCCTTCCATCGCCGGGGTCGAGCCACTGGTGCAGAGCCGGTCGTAAACCTCTCGGCTGTCCGAGCGCAGCATCCGCTGATATTCCTCATTGGGCATGGTCTCCAGCCGGGTCCGCAGATCACCGCCACCCGGCCTGCTGAAGAGTTCCTGCGCGCGGGTTCCCCACTTGCGGGTAATAACCTGCCAGCCGGCGGCTTGGAACATGCCCTGCAGCCGTTGGATCTGCGAGTCGGGCACCACGCGGTCCAGGGACTGCCGGTTTAGGTCCACGATCCACAACAGCTCGCCCAGCTTTGCCACGGTTGGATCCGCCACCGCCTCCCAGATGGCGCCTTCGTCCAGCTCGGCGTCGCCCAGGAGTCCGATGAAGCGTCCGGACTGACGGGATTCTGCGTACCGGTCACGCACGAAGCGGTGGGCCATGGCGGCCCAGATCGTGGCCGTGGCCCCGATGCCGACACTGCCGGTGGAGAAGTCCACGGTGTCGGGGTCCTTGGACCGGCTGGGATAGCTTTGTAGGCCGCCCTTTTCCCGCAGGGTGCCGAGCTTGGCCTCGTCCAGTTCACCCAGCAGGTAGTTGATCGCATGCAGGACCGGGGAGGCATGGGGCTTGACGGACACCCTGTCCGCCGACGTCAGTTCGGAGAACCAGAGAGAAGTCATGATCTCCACCATGGAGGCACTTGAGGCCTGGTGGCCCCCGACCTTGACGCCGCTGGTGTTGGGTCGGCCTCGGTTGGCCCGGTCAACGATCGCAGCAGCGGTCCACCGCACGCGTTGGGCAATCTTTTCAAGGCTTGCCTGCTCAGCTCCGGATAAGCCGGAGGGCCAGAACGCAGTCTGCGTGTCTTCCGCCGTCATGATGTAACTCCTAAATGATCTAAGCGTTCACCGCTGAATGCTTATCCCGATGTGCGCCCGCCTGGTCGCCTCGTATAGCGCGGCCAGACGGACTAGGTTGTACCCGCCGTTGCAGATAAGAAGAACTTCTCAAATCCTAACCAAAACTTCTAGAAAAGAGAAGTTCTTCTCAGCTGATTCCAAGGTATCTTGGAAACGTGTCCACCCCAGCCAAAGCCCCCCGTTCAGACTCCCTGCATTCCCGGCAAAAGCTTCTGGATGCACTGGGACGCCTGCTCGAGCATCAGGGGCTGGATGTCACACTGCCGGAACTGGCCCGCGAAGCGGGCGTTTCCACGGCGACGGCGTACCGGCACTTTAGCGATATCGACGAGCTCCGCACCGAGTTCTACAACAGGATTTTTGACCGGGTCATCCGCGCGATGGAGGAGCTGGCCGGAGAGTACACCGGCCTGGACCTTTTCTATCGGCTCTGTCAGACCTGGGTGGAACTTGAACTTCCGTGGGCCCGGGCTGCGACCTATATCCGCAGTGCCGAAGGAATCCTGGAACGGGTCCGGCGCGGGGAAGCGCTCAGCTCGGCTTATCACCGAATGGTGAGCGGGGTGCTGGACGAGTTGATAGCCGACGGCGTGATCCCGGCACAGGACACCGACTATGCGGCGCTGCTGTGGCTGACGATTTTTGATGAGCGGGTCTTCGTTGACCTGCACACAGCCAAGGGCCTGGGCGCGTACGAGATCAGCCACTTGCTCGGAAGGTCACTACTGGGAGCCCTCAAACAGAGCTGACATTCTGGGCGAGGTCCGGGGGGTGCGGCCAAGGGCGGCGGAAGCCGGGAAGGAAGCCGCCGAAGTGGCAAAAACCCTTGACCTCCGCCCCGGGAATTCGAGGCTTACGCATACCGCGCGGGACAAATCGAAGAACTCCTGTATCGCAAGCTGGAGGACGTCACCTCATCAATAGACATACTGATAGCCCTCCACACCCGCGGGGCTCAGTGATTCGACCCATGAAGACCGTTGGCGCCCAGGCAAGAGATCTCAACCCGGAGCACGTCGTGTCCAAGGTGCCGTGCGCCCGCAAAACTGTCGGCAGGGGATAGGCTTACGGGCGTCCCGGGAGCTTGTTTGAAGTAGCAGGGTTCTTCCTTCAGTTATGTCCGCCGCTACTACAACGGACTTTACGGCGATCTGCTTATGACAAAGCCTGGGCCTTGATTGTTTCCTCTGGCCGCAGTTTGGCTGCGAGTCGCCCGGTTTCTTGCGTGGCTCCTTGGCATAGCCAGCGAACGTCGGAGTGGAGCCCGATGAAAGTGGCCCCCCAACTGATGAACAGCTCGGCATCGTCGGCGCCGTTCGCGAAAACACCTGCGGCCTTTCCAGCCTCGCGCGCCTGGGCCACAACCGAACGCATGGCTTCGACGACGTCCGGGTGTCGGATGTCGCCCAAATGGCCCAGGGAGGCGGCAAGGTCGGACGGCCCCAGGAACACGCAGTCGACACCTTCGACTGCACAGATGGCCGCAGCGTTGTCGACGCCCGACCGGGATTCTATCTGCACAATCGTGGCAACGTGTTCGTTGGCAGTCTTTACATACAGCGGGTCCAGTCCGTATCGGCCGGCCCTGACCAGTCCCGCCACCCCCCGCACCCCGCCGTTGCCGTTTTGTGGGTAGAGCATCGCCCGGACTGCCGCTGTGCCTCATCGGCGCTGTTGACATTAGGAAAAATCAGGGTCTGCGCACCGATGTCCATGGCACGCTTGGCCAAGACGGGATCATTCTCCGCGAGGCGCACGATCGCCCCGGCACGCGCGCCCCGAACCCGGGCAGCGTCAATCGCCCTTAGTTGTTCCACGGCACTGGCGGGATTGTTGGGGGCGCGCTCAAGGTCGACCACGAGCCAATCGAACCCGCAATGGGCCAGGGCTTCTGCGACCGCGGGCGATCCCAGCGTCAGCCAAGTTCCGGTCGTGGTGGCACCGGAGCGCAGCGCCTCCTTGACGGGGTTATCGTGCATGAGACCATCTTTCTAAGAGATCCGTTAATTCTGTCTGCCGCTCGACCCGGTCCAGGTTGCCCGCAGGTTCAAGCCTGCGCGGGATCATCCCAGGTGCCGGGGAACTTCGAACGGGTTGCTGTCCTTCAACTCCGGGGGCAAGAGATGGTCAGGGAACCCCTGCAGCGCCACCGGGCGCAGGAACCGCTGAATCGCTGCCGTGCCTACGGAGGTGGTTTGGACGGCGGTGCTCGCCGGGTAGGGCCCGCCGTGCTGCTGGGCATGCGTCACAGAGACCCCGGTGGGCCAGCTGTTCCAGAGGACGCGTCCCGCTTTACCTGCCAAAACACGGAGCAGCTGATGGACGTCGCATTGGTCGGTGGCCTGGACCGTCGCTGTGAGCTGACCGTCAAGCCTCCGGGCAACCATTAGGAGCTGGTTCATATCCTCGTACTCAACCACCAGCGAGAACGGCCCGAATCGCTCGGCCAGGAATAGGTCCGGATTCTCGAGGACTGCCGCGATGTCGGTGGCCAGGATGAGTGGCGTCGGGCCAGCGGACTCGCTGGGGATGTTCCCGCTCAGGACCCGGACTTTCCGGTGGTCTGCCAGCTCGGCAACTTCCCGGCTGTAACCAGCTTCTATTCGTTCAGTCAGGAGCCTCGTTGCGGACGGCAGTTCCGCGGTGCGCACATGCTCGATGATCTGGCTTCCCGCCGGAACAAAGAGGGTTCCCGGCTTGGTGCACAATTGGCCGGCGCTGCCGGTCACCGCGGCCAGGTATCCCTCAGCGAGGGCAGCCGGACGCTCTGCCGCCGCTCCGGGCGTAACAAAAACGGGGTTGTTGCTGCCCATCTCCGCGAAAAACGGAATCGGCACATCCCGCTGTTGGGCGATGTCGAACAGTGCCCGCCCGCCGGGGATTCCTCCGGTGAAGGCACCCGCCTGGATCCTGGGATCTTTCAGGGCCTGGATACCGGTTTCTGTTCCGTGGATCAAGGCCAGCACCCCCGCCGGCGCCCCCGACTCTTCCAGGGCATCGAGGAATATCGCGGCGGTGCGTGCCGAGAGCTCCGGATGCCCGTGGTGCGCCTTGACGATCACGGGGCAGCCGGCCGCCAGCGCTGAGGCGGTGTCGCCGCCACCGACCGAAAAGGCAAAGGGGAAGTTGCTTGCGGCGAAGACCAGCACCGGCCCCAGCGGGAGCAGCATCCGTCGAAGATCGGGGCGTGGTGCGCCCATCGGCCATTCGGGATCGGAGTGGTCGATGCGTGCGTCGACGAAGCGTCCGCCCCTAAGCTCCTCGGCGAAGAACCGCAGCTGGAAAACGGTACGCGTCAGTTCGCCCCGCAACCGCGCGAAGGGCAGGTGCGTCTCCGCTATAGCGAGCTGGATGAGCTCGTCTGCGTGCACCTCCATGGCTGCGGCCATCGCCTCAAGATGGCGGGCACGGCCAGCGGACGGCACTGCGGACCAACTCTCGAAGGCAGTTTCGGCCGCGATCAGGACCTCGTCCAGGCCCAGGGTTGCAATAGTTTGCGTAGTCATAGTGTGGGCTCTCTTGTTTGTATCCAGGACAGGCGACGAATACCCCGGCCCTAGTCGATCTCCTGGTTGCTCTTTTCCTTGGCGAACAGCACGGCCACCAGTGAAATGGCGCCGCAGATGATGATGAAAAGGCCCACCGGGAGATAACTGCCGCCGAAGGCTGCGAGGAGTGCGGTGGCGATCAGTGGAGCCGGCCCGCCCGCGATGGCTGCTCCAAGCTGGTAGCCCAGGGAAGCGCCTGTGTAGCGGATGTCCGGGGAGAAGCTCTCTGCGATCACCGTTCCGATCAGCGAGCCGTAAGTGGGCCAGATAACGGCAAACCCGATGAAGAGCGCGACTGCCAGGAACGGCAGAGACTTCTGGTTAAGCATCCAGAGGTACGGGAGAATGAACACCATCAAGGCCACGGTGCCCCCGAGGAAGACCTTTTTCCGGCCGATGCGGTCCGAGAGCGCGCCAAACTTGACCATCGAGTAGACGCCGATCACGGCGCAGACCAGCAGCACCGCAAGTACGGCTTCGCGCTTGTAGCCCAGGGTCATGGCGTAGGAGACGGTGAACGTCGCGAACATGAAGAACGTCGAGGTCTCAACGATCTTGGCGCCTGTTGCGATGAGGACTTCACGCCAATGATGCTTCAAGGTGTCGACGAGGGGAACCTGTTTCGTGGCGCCCGCGGCTTTCACCATCCGGAATGAAGGTGTCTCGTCCACCTTGTGGCGGATCCACAGGCCGACGGCCAACAGCACGACCGACAGAAGGAACGGTATCCGCCACCCGTAGGCCAGGAACGCTTCGTCAGAGAAGACCGCACCGGCGGCCAGGGTGATCATGTTGCCCAGCGCGAGTCCGAGCATTGCACCGGTCTGCGGGACTGCGCCATAGAACCCGCGGCGGTTCTTGGGAGAGTATTCCACAGCCAGAAGCAGGCCCCCTCCCCATTCACCGCCCAAGGCAAGGCCCTGCAGCAGGCGGAGCACAGTCAGAATGACGGGCGCGGCCACGCCGATAGTCCCATAGGTGGGCATCAAACCCATGGCCACAGTGGAGACACCCATCAGGGTCAGCGTGACCACCAGTGTCTTCTTTCGGCCGATCCGGTCTCCGACATGGCTGAACAGAATGCCGCCGATCGGACGGATCAGGAAGGCCAGGGCGAAGGACGCCAGGGCCAGGAGTTGGCTGACGGTCGGATCATTGGACGGGAAGAACAACGGACCGAAGACCAGCCCGGACATGGTGCCATAAAGGAAGTAGTCGTACCACTCGATGGTGCTGCCGACCGCGCTGCCCCAGAGGGCGCGTTTCCGATCCTTGTCGGAGACCACGATCTGTGGCGCTGCGACAGTTGCTGACATTTTTCTCTCCTTGGTGAAGACCTTCGACGTTGAAGGTATGGGTTAGTTGCTGCCCATCAGGACCACTGAACGACCGATGTTTCCGTTTGTCAGCGACTCGAATGCTTCGTTGATCTGGGTCAAGTTGAACTTCTCGCCGATGAGGGCGTCGAGCGGCAAACGGCCGGCCAGGTACATGTCCAGGATCTGGGGGATCTGGACGGACAGGTTGGAGGAGCCGTACAGGCTTCCCCGCACAGACTTTTCCTGCTGAACAATCTGGTTCAGGGGAACGCTGATCTCGGCCTGGGCGTTGGACAGGCCCACCACGAAAGCGGTGCCGCGGGGGCGAAGTGCCACGACTGCCTCGCGGATGGTTTCAGGCCGGCCAATGGCCTCGACAGCCCAGTGCGCGCCTCCGCCGGTGATCTCGTGCACGCGCGCCGTAAGGTCGTGCTCGCGCGTGTTGATCGTGTGGGTTGCGCCAAACTCGCGCGCCTTGGCAAGCTTTTCGTCGTCAATGTCGGCAACGATTACCGGGTAGGCGCCGACGGCTGCGGCGCCGATGACCGCCGATAGCCCCACCCCGCCGGCTCCGATGATCAGCACCGATTCCCCGGCTGGAGCGCCCATTCCGTTCAGCACCACCCCCATGCCCGTGATCACTGCACAGCCCATGATGGCTGCGACAGCCGCAGGAACCTCCTGCGGGATCTTGATTACGGACTCGCCGGATACGACGCATTCCTCCGCATAGCAGGACACACCCATCAAGTGATGGACGGGCTGTCCGTCCAGGGACAGCCGCGTCCCGCCGCGCAGCAACTCGTTATGGGTAGCGTGCACCGCGCTGAGGCGGCAGAGCGCAGGCGATCCGCTGGTGCAGTACTCGCACCTCCCGCAACTTGGCCGCCACGTCAGAATGACCTTGTCTCCCGGACGGACATGGGTGACGCCGGCTCCGACTTCCTGGACGATGCCCGCGCCCTCGTGGCCCAGCACGATAGGGGTCCGGCACGCCAGGTCTTGGACCATGTAGTGGTAGTCACTGTGGCAGATCCCCGCCGCATCAATGCGCACGCGGACCTCGCCTGGGCCGGGTGCCTCAAGATCGAGGTCGACTACTGCAAGCGGTGCGCCTGCCTGGTTCATGATTGCGGCCTTCACCCGTCACTCCTTGTTGCTTAGCTCTCACACCCCCATCTTTCGGATCACGGGGACTGGCATAAGCATCAGGCGCTGGCCGCCGTCGTCAAAATCATCCTCTCACTCAGTGAGACGGCTATAACTGGGCCCAATGAGGCGCTGCCGCCATTTGCCGGTTCAGTCCCAGTGTGGCCGCATGGACAGCGGGACCAACCAGCCTCATCTCCACCACCCCCACCGGAGCAGTGATGGAAATGGCGGCCACAGCCGTACCGTCCCCCCGCAGAATGGGGCTCGCCGCGCAAGCCAGGCCTGCATGTGACTCTTCCCGCTCGTAGGCAATACCCTCACGCCGGGCCAGGTCCAGTTCGGCGCGGAGCTCATGGGAGTCGGTAATGGTGCCGGGCCCGATCTTCTCCAACGGGCCATTCAGGACTTCCTCGACCAGATGGTCGGGAGAGTGGGCGAGCAGGGCCTTGCCGCCAGCGGTGGCATAGCACGGCACGCGCCCCCCAACCCTGGATGGGATGGTCAGATCCCGGTACTGGCCACGCAAAATCTCGATGTAAACCACATCATTACCTTCGAGGACGCCCAACTGAACGGTCAGGCCGGTGGCCCTCCGGAGGTCGAACATGGTTGCCAGTGCCAAGTGCCGAAGGTCCTTGGGCTGCTGCGCCATCTGTCCTAATTCAAAACACCGGATGCCAATCTGGTAACCGGACTGAACCCGGTCGATGAAATCGTGCTTGGCGAGTTCGGCGAGTATCCGGGCCGTGGTGGCCCGGGAAAGTCCCGCCCTGCGCGCGATTTCCCCTCCCGTCAGGATCGGTTCCTCAGGGCTGAATACGTCCAGGATCAGCGAAACCCGCTCAATCATGCTGGCAGGTGGTGCCGCTTTCGTTAAAGTCACACTGGAAAGTGTTGTCCCATTCAGTGGGACATGCAAAGTCTGGAGGAGCCCGCGTCCGGATGGCCGCCAATATCTCATGAGGGATTTGCAGGAATTATTAAAGGTGCACTAGCGAGCGTCCGAACGTAACGCGCCGACCGATCGGGTTGAGCCTGCCAGAGATGCATCGGGCTCTTAATGCTTATGCGGCTACGGGTGAGATAAAACGGCAAGTACGACGCGCGGTCCTCCTCGTTCGCGGAGGTCAGCAGCGCACGCGAAGGCCAGGCGTGTTCTTTTGCCCTCCCGTCTTCAGCTGGCAGGACCGGGCGCAGGACGGCTGCGGGCTTGAGTCCTGCGCTAGAAGGGGTGCAGCAGTCGGTCGATGAATTGCCGGGTGCGTTCCTCGCGCGGGTCGCGCAGCACGGTGTCAGGGTGGCCGCGTTCAACGACGACCCCGCCGTCCATGAAAATGACTTCGTTTGCGACTTCGCGTGCGAATGCCAGTTCATGGGTGACGACGACCATGGTCCAGCCCTCGTCGGCCAACTCCTTGATGACCGTCAGGACATCGCCTACCAGTTCCGGGTCGAGCGCGGAGGTCGGTTCGTCGAAGAGGAGAAGTTTGGGACGCAGGGCCAGTGCCCTGACGATGCCCACACGCTGCTGCTGGCCGCCGGAAAGCTCGAAGGGATAGCTGTTTTCCTTATCCGCGAGGCCGACCCGTGCGAGCAGTTCCCGGGCTTCAGAGACGACATCGGCTTTCGGCCGCTTCTGCACCTGGACGGGGCCTTCGATGACGTTCTGCAGGGCCGTCTTGTGTGGAAAGAGGTTGTAGTGCTGAAACACCATCGCGCTTCGGTCCCGCAAGGCCGCCAGATCTTTTCTGGAAGCCCCTGCCGAGAAGTCCACGGTTAGGTCGCCCGGGAACTCCACGACTCCACTGTCCGGTATTTCCAGACCGTCCAGGCACCGCAGGACGGTTGTTTTTCCTGAACCGGACGGGCCAATCAGCGTGACTACTTCTCCGCGGCGGACGTTTACGTCGATGGCCCGGAGCACTTCGTGGTCGCCGAATGACTTCCGGAGGCCGTGGGCGGCCAAGAGTGGAGTGCCGACCGTACCAGCTTCAGTGTGCGACATATCGGTCCAATCGTTTCTCGAGGATTGACTGGCCGCCGGAAAGGACGAGGCAGATGATCCAGTAAATAACCGCTGCTTCCAAGTAGAGGAGCATGAATTCCTGGCTGAAAGCAGCCACCTGCTGCGCCTGCCGGAACAGTTCGGTCACGAGGATCAGTGAGGCCAAGGAGGTGTCCTTCACCAGGCTGATAAAGGTGTTGGAGAGTGGTGGAACAGAGACCCTGGCTGCCTGGGGGAGGATGATGCGGGTCAGTGACTGGCGCCGTGACATGCCGATCGTATAGCCGGCCTCCCACTGGCCCTTGGGGACAGAGAGGATGGCTGCCCGAATAATCTCCGCGGCGTATCCGCCAACGTTCAGTGAGAAGGCGATGATCGCACTCGGCCACGGGCTGATAGTTAAGCCTACGGACGGGAGCCCGTAGAAGATGACAAACAGCTGAACCAAGAGCGGCGTGCCGCGGATGACCGAGATATAGCCGCGTGCGATTGCCGAGACGATCCGGTTGCGGCTGATCCGCATCAGCGCGACAAGCAGGGCCAGCACCAGTCCGAGGGCAAACGACGTGAGGGCGACGGGAATCGTGCCGGTTACAGCACCGCTCACTATGGGGCCCAAGGACTCCCAGACGAGGGGCCAATCGACCGTCATGATGTGTGGCAGGCGTCGAGAAGGAGCATGCTGCTACTTGGTGACGTCAGCATCGAAGTATTTCTGCGAGATCTTCTGAAGGGTCCCGTCGGCCTGAAGCTCGCCCAATGCCTTGTTGATCGCGTCTGTCAGGCTCGTTGCGCCCTTGCGGATGGCGAAGGCGCTGAGTGACTTGTCGGAGGTTTCTGCCGCGATCTTGATGCTTTGGTCGTGGTCGGTTTTTTGTTGGTCGAGGTAGGTCAGTTTGTCGTTGATGGTTGCATCGACCCGCCCCTGCTTTAGCAGGGTGATGGCCTGCGCCCACCCTTCCACTGCCTGCACGTTCGCCCCGCTCTGCTGCGCCAGCTTGTACCAGTTGCTGGTCAGGGACTGGGCCGTGGTCTTGCCCTTAAGGCTGTCGAAGGAGGTGATGCTGTTGTCGTCCGCCTTGGTGACAATGACCCCTGTGCTGACCGTGTAGGGGGTCGAGAATTCGTACTTGGCCTTGCGTTCGTCGGTGATTGAAACCTGGTTCGCAATAACGTCGAATCTCTTCGCTTCGAGGCCGGCGAAGATGGCATCGAACTGGGTTTCCTGGAAGTTGGGCTTGACGCCAAGCTTGTTGGCGACGGCACTGATGATCTCAACGTCATAGCCGGTAAGTTCCCCGTTGCCGCTGGCATGGAACGAAAACGGCTTGTAGGTTCCCTCGGTGCCAACTTTGAGTACGCCCGAAGTTTGGACGTCAGTCAGGGAGGTGTCCTGGCCGCCAGCAGGTGCCGAGCCGGCAGGACCTGTCGACGAAGACCCGCACCCTGCTAACGCCAGTCCTGCCGCTGCAATGAGACCGATAAGGGAAAGTCGGCTGCGTTTCATAGTGGTCCTTCGTCGTCGGGGTGGCCCCGCCCGGTCTAGAGCCTGACGGTGATCTCACTTGCGACGATACCAAGCCCGGAGGCCCACGACGCGAAAAAGAGCTGGCATCTGGATCCGGGGCTGCTAAGCCCCAAAGCCGCTGGGGATTCCCGTGCCTTCAGTCCCGCTCGTGAACGTCCAGGACCGGAGGCAAAGGGGTCGGATTGGTGGGTTGGAGGACAGCCCGGAGGAGGCCCGGGAACTGTGCTTCGAGGTCTTCCGTACGCAATGAATTGAGGATGGACGTCCCCTTGTAGTTCTGGCGAATCAAACCTGCTTCGCGCAGGACTTTGAAGTGATGCGTTGATGTGGACTTGGTAACCGGCAGATTGAAGGCGCTGCAAGCATGTGCGCCGGGGTCTGCGGCGAGGTGGGCGACTATCTGCCGCCGTATTGGATCCGCCAGGGCGGACAATATGGCGTCCAACTGCAGCTCGCCCGTCTCGGGATGGGCAAGTGATCGCACGGTAAACCTCCTGCTGCTGGCTGGGTGGAGTCTCTACTTATTGTACGATACATGTAGTACTACGAAGGTTGTCGTACTACCTAGTACGCAGTTGGCTTTCAGGCCGATGCAATCTCCGTGCCCAACCCCCATGACCTCAACACGCGCTCCAGACCCGCTCGCCGGTGTCGGAAGTGTATTCACGATTAAGGACATTTGATGGACTCCACACCGCTTTGGAACCCGCTGCAGCTCGGCTCGACCCAGCTGTCAAACCGTGTGGCATTGGCCCCGATGACGCGTATCAGCGCGACGGAAGAGGGGCTGGTTACCGGGAAAATGATCTCTTATTACGAGGCATTTGCCCGCGGCGGGTTTGCCTTGTTGATCACGGAGGGCATCTACCCTGACGCCTCCTACAGCCAGGGCTACCTCTACCAGCCAGGCCTCGCGACGGAGGAACAAGCCAGGTCCTGGACTGGAGTCGTTGACGCCGTCCACGCAGCCGGCTCCAAAATATTCGCCCAGCTGATGCACGCCGGGGGCCAGGCGCAGGGAAACCGCTTCAAGGACGGAAGCGTCGCCCCGTCCGCCGTAGCTCCAAGGGGAGAGCAGTTGGACTTTTACCGCGGTGAGGGCCCGTACCGCGTTCCAGCCGAAATCAGCCGTGAACAGATGGATGAAGTTCGTCAGGGCTTTGTGGATGCCGCACTGCGCGCCAAGGAAGCAGGATTCGACGGCGTGGAAATCCACGGCGCCAACGGATACTTGCTGGACCAGTTCCTCACCGATTACCTGAACCTGCGAACGGACGAATACGGCGGTTCGGCAGAAAACCGGGTCCGTTTCCCCGCCGACATCGCAAAGGCCGTCCGCGAAGCCGTGGGACCGGACCTGACCGTGGGTATTCGCGTCTCCCAATCCAAGGTCAGCGACCACGACCACCGCTGGACCGGAGGGGCTGGGGAGGCCGAAGTAATCTTCTCAGCTCTGGCCGCCAGTGGCGTCGACTTCATCCACACCACGGAATACCGGGCCTACGCGCCGGCGTTCGGTGACCAGGGGCCATCGTTGGCCGCCCTGGCCAAACGGCACTCAGGCCTGCCAGTCATAGCCAACGGTCAACTGGATGACCCCGAAACGGCCCTTTCAATGCTCACCGATGGCACCGCCGACGTCGTAGCCCTGGGTAAGGCCGCGCTCGGGAACCGGAACTGGCCCGAACGGGTCAGGAACGGCCAGGCACTCGACGAACTGGACCCGAGCCTGTTCGCCCCCGTGGCCGACGTTAAAGACTGGGAACTTGAACTGCTCCCCTAAGCGGCCGATCGTGACCACGAACCACTCGCCCTGCCTGACGCCACCTCGCCCTTCCGAGCAACGCGCAGCCGGGCAGGGCGAGGGGTCCAACGATTGGGAAAAGCCGATGCCAATGCGGCACCCCCGCGGCGAGGAGTGCGGCGGTGCTTAGGCGTCGAGGTGCAGCTTAAGTGGGCCCACGCAGATGTAAGTGCCGGCGAATCGGTTGTGCACCCAGGCGGGGGGTACGGAGAGCGTAGGGGGGGTCCATCAATGGATCCGGACGGAGCTGAACGGTCCGTCCACCGCTGGAGAGGCAGTCGTGCGTATTGGCCTGATTTCAAGCCCATGGTTTGCTGTGCCACCCACGGCCTACGGGGGTATCGAGCGGGTGGTCAACTCGCTCGCCCGGGGTTTCGCTGATGCTGGCGAAGAGGTTGTGTTGGCGGCGCCGTCGGACAGTACTTGCCCGGTGCCGCTGGCGCCGGGGATGCGGGCTGCGGACTCACGGGAGTTGGGCATGAGGGGTTCGGAGATGAACCATGCCATCAGGGCTTATGACGCGATGGGGCAGGTGGATGTGATTCACGACCATACCTTGACCGGACCGCTGTACGCCCATCGTCCGCGTGTTGTGCCGGTAGTCACCACTATCCACGGAAGGCTGCTGCCCGAGGTGGCGGAGATTTATCGGGCAATGAGCAGGGATACAAGCATCCTGGGCATCTCCTATGACCAGGTCCATCAGGCCCCGGATGTTCCGGTTGCCCGGGTCATTCATCATGGCATGGACCTCGCTGATGTTCCCGTGGGCTCAGGCCGGGGTGGGTATGCATGTTTTGTGGGGCGGATGTGTCCGGATAAAGGCGCGCTCGAAGCGGTTGAAATAGCCCATGCGGCAGGAATTCCGCTGCGGCTGGCGGCCAAGGTGCAGGAAGCGCCGGAGCTTGAATACTTCCACGACGTGGTTGAACCGGTGTTGGGCCCTGATGATGAGTTTGTCGGAGAGATCGGGGAGCCCGACAAGTATTACCTGATGGGAGAATCCCTTGCCTTGCTCAATCCCATCCAGTGGCCGGAACCGTTCGGCTTGGTGATGATTGAGGCCCTTGCTACCGGCACTCCCGTCATAACCACTCGTGCCGGAGCGGCGCCGGAAATTGTCGACGATGGCGTTACAGGCTACTTGGCGTCGGTTGAAGATCTGCCGGGGCTTCTGCTCATGGCTGGTGAGCTGGACCGGGCAGAGTGCAGGAAGATCGCCAGCCAACGGTTCAGCGCCGGAAGGATGGTCGCTGACCATTTGGATTTCTACCGGGAACTCCTCAACCGGTAGGCGCCGCTGGCTGCATGGACAGGACCAGCGGTGTTCCCGACGACGAGGGCCAGCTCCTGGCAAAGCTGACCGGCAGGCGCGGGTCCACAACAAACAGAGCCCGCACTTGGCCCGGCATGGGCCTGCCCTTGTTGCAGGCGCTCTTCCGGGTGTGAAGACACCCCGCCGATGGGGATGGGCGTGGCTGCATGTAGAGGTTACGGGCGCCGGCTTTGGACATCGCCTGGAGGAGTTTCTGCCAGCCAGCTGATTCAAGGCAGCTCTTCAACAGCAGTGGCCAGAGCTTCATTCGGGTTTGTCGCCACGTCAAAGGACATAGGGGGTGCATAGCCCCGTTCCAGAAGAGTGCTGCCGGCACGCTACCTTCTAATGAACCCTGCAGGCGACGCGGCGAAGCAGCTATCGGTCGCCGGATGTGATTTCCCTGGCCGACGAAGCGAGCAGGACAACAATGGTCTGCAGTTCCTTGCGAAGTCTGTCCCCATCCACCGGCGCATGCGTCAATATCGTGCGGTCCACTTCATGGGCCTCTATGATCGCCCGGGCGCCGAGGTCGGTAATGGACACGACATGGCTTCTGCCATCAGAGGGGCTGGGCTGGCGGCGGATGTGACCCCGGGCCTCCAGACGCGACAAAGTCTTACCCATCGTCGGGTTCCGCACCCGGACCCGTTGGGCAATCATCGCCTGGCTCATCGGCTCCTCGGTTGCGGAAAGGACATCAAGGACTATCACCCCGGCGTGGGTGAGGCCGACCCCGGCCAGCTTCTGGTTCCAGGAATGTTCGACCAGCCTGGCCGCCGTTGATAAAAGCCGGCCGGTTGGCCACGAATCCATGCTCAACGAGCTCGTGGACGCTGCAGTCATAGGAAACCTCCGCGGTACGACTAATTATAAGTGTACTTATAATTTGCTTTGTAGTGGTCGTCGCGTACACGGCGGAAGGATAGCCCATGGGCAAACCGAATCTTCGGGGCAAGGCCCGCTCTTGGTGGAATCCGGTGACGTCCCTCCAATCGAGCTATGGATGCTCTACCGGGGCTGGACGGCGATGCCGATTACGCGAAGCTGGAGGCCCTCCTTTAGGGGTACCTCTCCTACAGGGAGTCGAAGCCGACTCCTCGAACTGGCCGTGGAGCGGCCCCTTGATTTCTAGTCGTTCCGTCTCGGCCTGCGCAGCGGTGTGCGGATAAACGCCCAACCCGAACTCGGACTGATCGTTACGGCCGGAAGTAGCTGCCCGAAGTTTTGCGGAATCTCAAGCGAGCCGGGAAGGGGGTTCGATGGAACGCTTTGCGTTGTCATCCATCACCTTCACCTCCGCCCTGCAGGGGGTCCTGTTAACACCATTCTGGTGTTGTGTCTGCCCGTACTAAAGCGTTTACTCGCGGGCGTCGGGGTAGTCGTCTTCGGCGTCGCCTGCTGGTCCCAGATGCCCTTCGATCAGGTCTCCTTCGTCGGCGTCCACTTCCGAGGCGGTGATCCCGTCGTAGCCGGTGCTGGCAGGCTGGACGGCTTCGCGCTGTTCGATGTAGTCCGCTTGCGGAACGTCAGCCGGCAGCTGACCTGCTGCGGGCCACTCCTGGGTCTCTTCAGGCAGCGCCGGTGTCCGCTGCTCGAGGGCGTCGGAGTCCGGGACCTCCGGGCTCGTTTCCTCAGGGCCGATACTCATCATTTGCCTCCTGATCTACTGAATGGATGTGGTGCTGTCGGGGTCTTGGTCCCCGATTGACGGAGTTGCAGCTAGGGTCCGGGGCAGGACCACCCCTGCAGCAGACCCTCAGTATCCGCTCGATGGCGTCAAATATTGAAGGGATCGGCGAACGGTGAGCATGTGTATCAGTAACGCCTTTTCCGGCTGCCCGGGGTGATCCGCGGCGTGACGTCTTAGGGAGGCGCGGATATCAGCTTCGTCTGCGACCGGGCTCCTAAGGATATCGTCAATGATCTCCCTTGCCTGGAGTTGTATAGGCAGGACGCCGGAGAGGTCCTCATAGACAGTAAAGGGAATTTCCTGGTTTCCGTACATCGGTTCCCACCTTCGCTCACCCTAGCGGCAGCCGCTCCCCAAAGGAGCTGCACGTGCGCTCCAGCCCTACCGAAAACAGTATTACTAAGTGTACTTAGTAATACTGTTGGGATAAAGGGGTCATCCGTGCCGTTGGCTTCTCGAAAGCCGGCAATTAAGGGACTATCTGCAGTCGCGGGGTTCCACTTTGTTGGGAAGGTTATGTGAGCACTGTTTTTTCTTGGAACCCGGACGTAGTGTAAGCGGACTCACTCGACTTTGGGATTCGGGTTCAGCGGTAATTGGTGAGGATGGGCTGACGGAGATGACGCTCAAAGAGGAGTGGGACCGACTTGATTCAGGGACACGCCGTTGGCTTCTCGACAATCCAGCATGCGCTCTCGTGCCGATTACGATCACTGCACGGATCCAGGATAATTCCGATAGAGAGATCGAAGTCGATAAGCACGGTCAGATGATCCTCTCGCGAGAAGATCTCGACTTCATCCGCGAGAAAGGTAGCGGCGTGGCAGCCCGCATCAATGACGACCTGCCGTTCTTCCGTCAAAACGACGGTTTCTGAAGGGGCTTTTTCGCCCTGGGGCGAGACGCCCGTGAAGCTTTAGTTCTTCGGGTTGATCGGAATGAGTCACTCGGTCAGCCAGGCAACCGCCTCGTCCACTGACGTGAAGAACCGCGTCTGACACGAATGGGTATGCCGTGAGGCATAAAAGACGGCTATGACTTCGTCTACCGGATTGGCGCAAACGAGGGCCATCCGCTCGAGCGGCCACGGGGCCGCAAAAACCTCTGTGGCGGCGCGATCGATCCAGGCCATGCTGGCCATCTCCACCAGCATTGGGAGGGCACGCCCTGAACTGAGCTCAGCAGCGCGGCTCTTCAGCCAGGTGGCTTCGACTTCTGTGACCACCGCTCCGGGCGTCCATCGCACGTGCAGGTAACCGTGACCCGAAAGATTAATGGCCACGATGTCACTGTCTTGCCTATTCAGTTCCACGACAACTCCTCAACACCCGTCCGCAAGCCTGCCTTGCTGAAGTCAGCAATCCAGAAATCCCAGTCATAGGTTCCCGGGTCCCTTTTCATATCACTATTAAGCCTGCAGGCAGTCATCCGCGCCCCGGCATACCCTGGGCCCTGTGCGCGTGCAGGCCGAATTCAAGGCGCCCTTCCGGGTTTCCAGGTCTCGTAAGACCCACAGGAATAGCTGTCCTTGAGTGCAACCCGAGCGCGAGGGTAAAAAACGAGTGTTTCCGTCGGTCTCATAGGCAGGTGGAGAGAAGCGGGGCATTATTTATGGGAAGACCTGAACGAGGCGGGCCGGTCCTGTCAGCTGCCCAGCCTCGAACTTGTCTCAGCAGCGGACATTATCCCAACTTTTCGGGTGCCGGCTGAGGGGTGGGGCTTGGGGTTTAGTGTTCGAAATAGGTATGCGGGATAACGTCGGTAATTCCGCCGACAACTGCCCTGGCTACTTCGTGAAGTTTTTGATTCCGGGTGCTGGAGGCTTTTTTCAGGACAGTGAAGGCCTGTTCATCGCTGCACCGGTTTTCGGCCATGATGATCCCTTGGGCCATGTTGATGACGGTCCGGTGGGTCATGGCAGCGTCGAGGTCGGAAGCTTTGAGTTCCGCCTCGGCTATACGCAGACCCATCCGCAGTGCCCGCGCTGCCATATCGGCGAACTGTTGACCGTCCCTAATTGTCTCCTCTGTGAAAATTCCCGGCCGGACGGCGAACAGGTTTATCGCTGCTGAGGCGGATGGGCCCAGATCCAGTGGGATGGCAAGGGCGCTGTCGAAGCTTGAGGCTGACAGCTCCTGGGCGAACGCTGACCAGCTGATCTCGGCCGGGCTGTTCACCACTGCAGGTTTCCCGGTCCGGATTGCGGCAAGACCCGGACCGCCCACTCGCTGGCCTTCACTCCCGAGCATAACGGCCTCATCATCACTGCCGCCCGCCGTCGCCGGACGCCTGCGCCGATGAAGCGTCACGGCACACTCAACCCTGACACCGGCCCTGTTGGTCATCGACGCAGCAGTCAAGTCTGTCACGCCATTAAGCAAGCCCCTGAGGTCTTCCATTTGGGCCACCAAGTCGCACAAACGCTGATAGTCAACCGCCGTGCCGGTGTCCATGTGGCCAAACTTATGCCGATGCCCCACGTTTCACAATGCCTTCCGGGGCCATCCCTGAATACAGGGCCTGGACCTCCGATGGCGAAGGTCCCGGCGCGAGGACCCCGCGGGCGGAACTTGGGACTTGTCTGCTTAGTTCGCCGACTGCGCAAAACGACCGTTTCTGAGACGTGGTCTTAGGCCCGATGGGGGAGTGGCCGGCAGTCGCAGTCTGCAGCTGCTTTGTGACGGATCCGGAGGGGTCAATAACGACACTTTCCCACCTGCATCCAGCAAGCTTTCGAAGATGCTGTAGATTACGCCGGATCTGTGGCAAGCCGCCCCAATAAGCGTGTGACATTCGGCGGTAAAGGGCGACTTTTCGCGGCGCTAGTCATCGCGTGGCGCATGCAATTCGGAATGGCGGGGGCTAACCGCCTGTGCCTGCGAGGGTGCTGTAGATTCCGATGGCTCCGGCGGCGGTCATGATGGTCGCGCTGCTCCATCCGATCGCGGAGACGAGTCTGCCGTTGGTGTAGCGGCCCATGATTTTCCGGTCTCCGGAGATGAGCATGGTCACGATCAGGAAGGGTGCGGCAGCGATTCCATTGACCACGGCACTGAAGACCAGCAGGCCGATCGGGTTGTCGATGAATGTGGCGATCATGATCCCGCCAACTACGCCGACGCCTAGGAGGACGTAGAAGAAGCGCGCCGTGCGGGGGTTTCGGTCAAAGCCCCACCTGGTTCCCATCAGCCCGGCCAATCCCACCGATGCGGACCCCGCAAGGACAGGGATGCCAAGAAAACCAGAGCCGATGAACCCGATGGAGAAGAGCATTTTTGCGGCCGGTCCTGCAACCGGTTCGAGGGCCTTGGCAGCATCGGCCGCAGTCTTGATCACGGTCCCGTTCTTGCCGAGCGTAGCGGCGGTCGCTGCCATGATCGCGAACATCACCAGCACGGAGAAGAACATGCCGATAAACACGTCGGCACGGGCATGTCGAAGTTTCCGGCCCGCGGCGTCTCCCTCCCGGTCCGGTAATGCCACCGCACGCTTGCCGCCCAGGTCCTCCGCGCGCATTTCCTCAACCCTGTGGGCCGACTGCCAAAAGAACAGGTACGGCGAGATTGTCGTGCCGAGAACCGCGACGATCATACCCAGGTAGTCCCAGTCCCACCGGAACTGCAGCCCGAGCAAACCAGCAGATACGTCCTTCCAGTCGACATTGGCCACGAAGAGTACGCCGACATAGGCCAGCAGCACCAGGCACAGCCATTTGAACACTTTTGCAATCACGCTGAAAGAACCCGTCATCAGGGTCGCGATGATGGCTATGCCGGCGACAGCGCCCCACACATGGTTCGGACCGGCGCCCAACAATTCCATGCCCTGACCGATCGCCATCAGGTCCGCGGCGATGTTCAGCGTATTGGCCACCAGTAAGGCCACCATCAGGATCCCAATAATGATTCTGGGTTTACGGGAGAATTTTCGACGGACCAACGAGCCGAGGCTTTCCCCTGTCGCCAGAGCGGTACGGTCGCAGACCTCCTGCACTGAAATCATCATCGGCAGTGTCAACGGTGCCGCCCACAACATCCCGTTGCCGAAACTCGCACCGGCCTGGGCGTACGTCGCGATTCCTGATGGATCATCATCCGCAGCCCCGGTAATCAGCCCGGGCCCCAGTAAACCCATGAAACGTCGCAGCCGCCCGTCGGCCGCATCGCCCTTTCCCGGTCCGCGCCCCCGGCCGCGCTTCCCGGCAGCTGCTTTTTGGCCCGTGCCGACTGTCTCCGAATCCGTCATTCGCCTTCCTCCGGTTTCCGCCCGCCGCCGTTCGGCCGCCGTTCGCGGGTTCGACGGTCATTCCCGTTCATCAGCGAGAGGCACGGGCCTGTCGTCGAGAGGCACGAACTCGTTAAGGCCAGTTGCTGTGGGGTGGGTCCGGGCGCGACTTTCTTAGTGATAGTGCCGGTGGCAAAAGTGTCCCGGCTGCCCCTGAATCCTGAGCCGTCGACTAGAGTCGCCGCCCAGTAAAAGCAGGCAGCTCTGGATGGCAGCGCCCGTTTGGGCTCCTGCCGCGGTGACTACTGAGCGTTAGTCACCGCGGCAGGAATTGCGTCACACGTTGGTGCTGTTACTCCCGAGCCTTCGCCGTCCATGCAGATCCGTTATCAGGTTGTGTGCGTTCCTTTCGCAAGGTCTTGTAGGCCGCTGCGAGCCCTACCGCTGCCATCACCCAGGGGCCGGCCACGATGATGGGGTCCATCCATTGGTGGTTTACATCCGTGCGTTTTTGCCCAAACCGTGAGCTGAAACCACCCCGGCCGAACTCAGCGGCCACGCCGGTTTCGGAGATGGGGTTGTCGGGATGGAGGGTGCCAAAGGATTTCACGTGGTGTTCCCAGGCGTCTACCCGGTCTGCTGCGAGCAGCAGCAGCCAGTGCGCGGCCCGGCCCTCGCTGTACTTGTAGGCGTGTCTCCGGATGGCGCCGGAGGCCCCTGCAGGAGGAGTGGAGGTACCGAAAACCGGCGGCAGGAACGCGTGCTCGACAGACCGTTCCCGGGGCCACTTCTCGGGTTGGCGTTCGGGGAAGTCCCAGTGCGCTCCGGTTTCGATCCCGGGTTGCTCCCGGGGATAGGAGGGCCGGTCGGCCGGGTCGAGGTCGGCTCCCCATCCCGGGATCTGTGCCCGCAGGTCTTCGGCGGACCTCATCGGAGTGCGTTTGTTGGCGATATACGGTGTGGCTATTTCAGTCATGATGCGCTTCCCTTCAGGACTGGCCCGCGACAACGAGCGGCTTGATGATGTTGTCCAATTTGGCGGAGAACATGTGATAGCCCTCGGCGATGTGCTCCAGCGGGATCCGGTGGGTGACGAGGTCGCTGGGTTTCAGGTACCCATTTTGGATGTGCTCGAAGAGGCGCGGCCACTGCCGTTTGACCGGGCATTGGTTCATCCGCAGCGTTAGGCCCTTGTTCATGGCGTCGCCGAACTTCACGGCACTGAAGATGGGCCCGTACGCGCCCACCACAGATACCGTGCCGCCCTTGCGTACCGAGTCAATGGCCCAGTTCAGGGCGACGGGGGAGCCGCCTTGGAGCTTGAGTTTGGAGGCCGTGACGTGCTGGAGGAAGTTTCCGTCCGCCTCGGCCCCCACGGCATCAATAACGACGTCGGCGCCCAGGTAGTCGGTCTCCTTCTTCAGGTGCACCACGATGTCGTCGTACTCGGCAAAGTTGAACGTCTCGGCGTGCGCGAAACTGCGCGCTTTTTCCAACCGGTACTCCAGGTGGTCAATCACGATCACCCGTCCGGCCCCCATCAGCCAGGAGGACTTGGCCGCGAAAAGCCCAACCGGCCCAGCCCCGAACACCACCACGGTATCGCCTTCGGCAATGTCCCCGAGTTGGGCGCCGAAGTAGCCCGTGGGACAGGCGTCGGTGAGCAGTACTGCGTCCTCTTCGTCCATCCAGTCCGGGATCCTGCTTGGCCCCACGTCCGCAAAGGGGACGCGCACGAATTCCGCCTGGCCGCCGTCGTACCCGCCGCAGGTGTGGGAGTAGCCGTAGATGCCGCCCACCGCGGTCGCATTGGGGTTGACGTTGTGGCAGTCCGAATACAGGCCGCGGGTGCAGAAGTAGCAGGAGCCGCAGTAGACGTTGAACGGCACCATCACCCGGTCGCCTACCGTCAGGTTCTGCACGGAGGAGCCCACCTGGTGAACGGTGCCCACGAACTCGTGCCCGAACGTCATCCCCACACGCGTATCCGGCATCATGCCGTGATATAGGTGCAGGTCCGACCCGCAAATGGCGCCCTTGCTGACTTTTACGATCGCGTCGTTGGGGTGCTCGATTTTTGGTATGTCTTTTTCTTCGACCCGGATCTTGTACGGGCCTCGGTACACCATTGCGCGCATGCTCATGCTCCGGCCGGGTGAAGGACGACTTTTGTCCAGCCGTCTTCGCGGCTGTCGAAGTTCTTGTAGCCCTCGGGGGCCTGGTCCAGCGGCAGCTCGTGGCTGACGATGAAGGACGGGCTGGCCTTTCCGCCGGCGATGAGGTCACGCAGGGCCCGGTTGTATTTTTTGACCGGGCACTGGCCTGAGCCCATGGTTTGTCCTTTGAACCAGTAGTTTCCATAGTCGAAGGCAATCTGGCCCTGCTGCTCAAGTTTGTCGGGGCCTCCCGGGTCCTGGGGCAGGAAAACTCCCACCACGCCCAGGCCGCCGACGAACCGCACGGAGTCCACAAGCCGGTTCAATGTCATATTGGGATGTTCAGTTCCGCCCGGATCGTGCGCTTGGTAGCCAACGCATTCACAGCCCCGGTCTGCACCGAAGCCCATGGTTTGGTCCTTGACGAACTCGACCGGGTCTACTTCGGAATCATTAACAGGAATGGCGCCGATCTCCTCCGCGAGCTTGAGCCGGTCGCTGTGGCGGTCCACCACCATGACCTTGCCGGCGCCCTTGATGATGGCCGAGTAGGCAGCCATCAACCCGACCGGACCGGCGCCGTAAATCACCACAGAGTCGCCCGGGTATACACCGGCCATCTCTGTGGCGTGCCAGCCCGTGGGGAAGATGTCAGCGAGCATGACATAGTCGAGTTCCTTCTCCGCCGCGTCCTCGCCCAGGCGCAGGCAGTTGAAGTCACCGTACGGCACGCGCAGGTACTCAGCCTGTCCGCCCTGGTATGGGCCCATGTCCGCGAAACCGTAGGCGGCGCCGGCGAGCTTCGGTTCCGGCTGCATTGTCAGGCAGTAGTTCGTGAAGCCGCGTTCGCAGTTTTTACAAAATCCGCAAGCGATATTGAATGGCAGGACCACCCGTTCGCCCACTTTTACCTTGCTGACCGCAGGGCCGACCTCCACCACCTCGCCCAGGTTTTCGTGCCCGAAGGATCGGCCCGGTTCAAAACTGGTGCGCCCTTCGTACATGTGCAGGTCGGAGCCGCAAATGTTCGCTGAGGTGATGCGCACCAGCACGTCGGCGGGGTGCTCAATTTTGGCGTCGGGGATCTCCTCGACACTGACGTCGTTGGGTCCTTTGTAAACTACAGCCTTCATTGTTCGCTCTTTTCCAAAGTCCGCCCGGGGCAGCACAAATGCACTCCAGGGCGCGCGGCACCCAGGTACGTGTTCGTACATCACGGGGGAGCGGGATAGGAAAGGACCTCTGAGTCCGCCCATACGGGCGGGAGGCCCAGGATTCAAGGTGGCTCACTGCACTGGAAATCCTGGCGGGCAAGCCACTTCGCGAAATAGTAAATACCGGACCTCAATGCTAAGCACCCTTAGTAAAGGATGTCGAGGGGTAAGAGGGTGCAACAATTTCGGCGGGTGCTGCTTCACGCTGTCCATTCCCACGTTTGCACCGTGCTGGATCGTTACGCGGCACGGGCAGGATTAGGCTGCCACGTGGGTATATGTTTCGCAGTTAACCGGACTGGCCGAGGCTGACGACGAGGTTGATCGCTACTGCGACCACGAAGGTGGCGAAGAAGTAGGAGAGCAGTGCGTGCCCCAATGCGATCCTGCGGGAGGGGGTGGATGACTCGTTCACGTTGCTGGCGTTGTATGACATGCCGATGGAGAAGGCTGCGTAGGCGAAGTCGCTGTACGACGGGTCCTCGTTTTGATTGAAGCTGAAGCGATGGTGGTCGTCGTGGTAATACATCCGAGCGTACTTGAAGGCGTAGACAGTGTTGACGAGCGACCACGCGAGCACGACGCCGAGAGCAGCAAGGATCGCTGCCGCCACGCCGATGGGATCCTTCTGTTGGCTGCGGATCAGTGCAAAGACAACCGCAACGAGACTGGCAAATGTCGCACCTGTGATGAGGGAGTCGACGAGCCGTCGAGACTTGCCTTCCTGGCGGGCGAGTTCGCCCGTGGCTTCCGGACCAGCAGGCCACGCCTTGGTCCACGCCCAGGCCAGGAAGACGCAGCCGGCGACAGACCACCCGATCAAGGGCGCGAGTTCCGGAGCGCCAAGCAACGCCGGAACAAGCGCCACAACGAGACCAACGATGGCTGAGATCAGAGCCTTGCGATCTATATGTGACATTGAGACTTACCCTCCAGTTCGATGGCCGTGAAGGGGTCCGACGGTCCGCCGCTTGGGTCAGAGCGGATCTCAACATCACGGAATATCTCTGGACCTACGGATTTCTTTGCGTTCACAAGGAACCGGGGGTTCATTGTGCCCCATCGTACGCGGACATGCGCGGGTCCTTCAGGGTTGATTTCAGCGGACGATGACCAGAAGTGATCCGGCGCGGAATAGCACGTTGAGCATGGGCTGCAGCCAGATGCCGGAACTCATGGCTTTCACCGGGTCGTAGCGTCACCACTGCACCCGGGAATAAATACCATTCCCCAACGTTGAGTCATGTACACTCAACTTTCCAACGGAGGTTTCATGGCTTCATCATTCGGACCGGCGGAGTTCAGTAACGGCTCCTTCGACGAATTCCTTGCCCGTTATTTGCAGGGCCAACGCGGGGCCCGGAACGGGCAACCTATGGACATCACCCGGCTCCTGAGCCGGCGCACCCACGAGGTGCTTGCACGCGCCGCGGAATTCGCCGCGAACTACGGTCATGTCCACGTGGATGCGCTGCACATCCTGCGTGTCATCGTCGAGCGGGAACCGGCCGCCGACTATATCCGCCACGCGGGCTCGGCGCCCGGTGCCATCGCCACAGCCGCCGAGGAACGTCTTCCGGAGAAGGCAACTGCCAGGGCGGAAACGGCATTGGCCCTGACGCCGTCGGCACAGCGCGCCCTGCTGGACGCCTACCAGGTTGCCAGGGCATTCGGCTCAACGTACATCGATCCTGACCACGTGTTCTTCGCCCTCGTCGTCAACCAGGAGGCTCCGGCCGGTCAGGTGCTTGCAGCGGCCGGAGTGACACCGGAGTCCCTGCAGTCCGGCCCACGGGGGCAGTCCGCGGTGCCGGCGTCCGCACCGGCTGGTGCAGGGCCCGCACGGTCGCAGGCAGCCGCCGATGCATCTGACACCCCTGTCCTGGATACCTACGGCATCGACCTCACGCAGCGCGCGGGCGAAGGCGGCCTGGACCCCGTAATCGGCCGAAGTGCCGAGATCGAGCAGACCATCGAGATCCTCGCCCGGCGCACCAAGAACAATCCGGTCCTGGTCGGGGAAGCAGGCGTGGGCAAAACCGCGGTTGTCGAAGGGCTGGCCCAGGCGATCGTCGCCGGCACCGTGCCCGAACAGCTGCGCGGCAAGCGTGTGGTTGCCCTGGATCTGCCGGCCATGTTGGCCGGGACGCGATACCGCGGTGACTTCGAGGAGCGCCTGACCAAGGCGATGGACGAGGTGGCTTCACGTACCGGGGAAATTATCCTGTTCATCGACGAACTCCATACCGTGGTTGGAGCCGGCGGCGCGGGGGAAGGCGGCATGGACGCAGGAAACATCCTCAAGCCGCGCCTGGCCCGTGGGGAACTTCATCTCGTCGGCGCCACCACCCTGAACGAATACCGTCAGTTGGAGAAGGATTCGGCACTGGAACGCCGCTTCCAGCCCGTACACGTCGGCGAGCCCAGCGTCGAGGACGCAGTGCAGATCCTCGACGGCCTGCGTGGACGCTACGAGGAACACCACGGCGTCCGCTACACGGACGAGGCGATCCGTGCCGCCGTCGAACTCTCCGCACGCTACGTGACCGACCGTTTCCTGCCTGACAAGGCCATCGACCTCATCGACCAGGCAGGTGCGCGGCTGAGCCTCAAACGCGGCTCGCGGCCCGACATGGATGTTCTGCGCGAGAAGCTCGTCGCTTTGGAAAAGTCCAAGAACGACGCGGCCGCCGCAGAACGCTATGAAGAGGCCTCGAGACTGCGGGATGAGATCGAAGAGGTGAACCGGAAGCTCTCCGCGACCAGCTCCAGCGCATGGGAGTCCGACGGCGTCCAGAACATCGTCAATGAAGCGGAAATTGCAGGAATCATCTCCCGGTCCACCGGGATCCCGGCCAGCAGGCTCACCCAAGACGACCGGGAACGCCTGGCCAGGCTCGAGGATGACCTGCATCAGCGGATCGTCGGGCAGGACGACGCCGTGACTTTGATCGCGAAGGCGGTCCGCCGTAGCCGCACCGGCATGGGGGATGCGGGCAGGCCCATCGGCAGCTTCCTGTTCCTCGGCCCGACGGGTGTGGGCAAAACAGAACTCGCCAAGGCGCTGGCCGGGTCTTTGTTTGGAAATGAGAATGCTATGGTGCGCTTCGACATGAGTGAGTTCGGCGAGCGGCACACCGTAAGCCGGCTGGTCGGAGCCCCTCCGGGCTATGTCGGTTATGGCGAGGCCGGGCAGCTGACCGAACGCGTCCGTCGTAACCCGTACTCCGTTGTGCTGCTTGATGAAGTGGAGAAGGCCCACCCGGACGTGTTCAACCTGCTCCTCCAAGTGCTCGACGACGGGCGGCTGACCGACGGACAGGGCCGCGTAGTCGACTTCCGCAACACCGTGATCATCATGACCTCCAATCTCGGCTCGGAGTTCCTGGCCAGCAAGGGCGGCGCCATGGGCTTTGTATCCAAGGCCGACGAGGCCAACGGCTACGGCTCGGAGAAGGCGCTGCGGGACCGGGTGCTGGGCCGGCTGCGGGAGACTATGCGGCCGGAGTTCCTCAACCGCATCGACGAGATCGTCCTGTTCCGCAAGCTGGACCAGGCGCAGCTGCGCCGGATCGTCCGGCTGATGATGAACCAGACGGAAACCCGCCTGCAGTCCCAGGGCATCGCCCTGAAGGTCAGCGAAGCGGCCGTCGACTGGATCGCCGAACATGGCTACGAGCCCGAATACGGAGCCCGGCCCATGCGCCGCGTGATACAGCGTGAGCTGGACGACCGGATTGCGGATCTCTTTGTGGCGTCGGACCTCCAGTCCGGCGACCTGGTGGCCGTCTCGGTCGACGGGCAGTCGCTCGTCGTCGAGGCAGGCCGTGAGGCGATGCCATTGGCGGCGTAAGCCGTCGCCGGCAGCGGCAGCTCCGGACCCAGGCCGGGTACACAGTGACATCCTGTGTACCCGGCTTTTTGCTGGCCCGTTCCGGTTCGCTACGCACCGCGTCCCTTACATAGTTTGTACGGGCACGGCAGTGACTCTCCGGCCCCAGCGCGGAATGAACGGCCTCGAGGGCGCGCAGCCTTCGCGCACGTGGAAGATGTGGCCACCCATCTCCATGATGCGACCCACCGTGAGGCCTGTAACAAAAGCACCTGCCCACCAGACGCCGTGCCTCGGCACTGCCGCCTGCATCCAGTGCGTTGGCAAAAGGAATCGTCCCTTGTGGTGGCCGACAATCACTGGGAGACTGGGCAGTGCGTCGCGCCGCTCCCTCGACAGGTTGAGGAGGTGCCACGAGGCCAAGCTCGGTCCGCACCATCCCACCCGCAGTACCGCTCCAAGGAGGCCCGCCATGAAAACTGTCGTGCAGTACGGAATCCGCCAAATCGGGCCGGGTGAGGGGGCATGATTGAGGTTGCGTTGTCGGTGATTTTGAAGGCCAAGCCCGGCAAGGAGAAGGACGTCGCGGATTTCCTCCGCAGCGCACGCGCGGTCGTCGAACAGGAGCAGGGCACGCGCGCCTGGTTCGCCCTCCAGTTCGACGAATCGACTTTCGGGGTCTTCGACGTGTTTCCGGACGACGAGGCCCGCCGGACCCATCTGGCAGGAGGTGTCGGGCAAGCACTTGCTGCTCAGGGAGCAGAGCTGTTCAGCGCGGAACCGAACATACAGAACGTCGACGTGCTCGCGTACAAGCTGCCCGGCGAAGACGGATAAAGGCCTCCCCGCCATCACAGCATCACCATGCTGATTCCGCACATCTGTAGCCCGTGGCTCTGGAGCGATATTCGGTAACTGCTTTCAACAGGGGTCGCCCGGCAGCAAAAGCGCCGGGCAGGAGGGCCAACTGATGCCCAGGCCTAGGAGCAAAGGGTGACACGTTCAGACACCAGCCGTGCCGAGGCGTTCAGCGACGCCGTTATCGCGATCGTCATCACGCTCCTGGTACTTGAACTCCAGCCGCCAGAGACCGAGCCCGGGGGGTTGCTGGCGGGATTGCTGGGTCAATGGCCGACATACCTGGCGTACGCGGCCTCCTACATCTACCTCGCCGTAATTTGGCTCAACCACAAATCCGCCTTCACCCGAATCCGGGAGATGGACATCGGCCTGCACTGGGCCAACCTGGGAATCCTCGCGACGCTCGCGCTTCTACCTTGGCCCACAGCGGTGATCATCGATACAGCCAAGACGGGAAACCTGACCGACGAACGGGTCGCCGTCGCGCTGTATGCGATCATCGGGGCACTGCTGTGCCTGTCATGGTGGGTGTTCTTCTCGCACCTGGCACGGCATCCCGAGCTCACCGAGGAGGAGGTGGAGGATTACTACTTCGCACGCGAGCGGCCGCGTGCTGTAGCCGGCGTCGTAATGTACCTCGCGGCGGGAACGGTAGGTGTCGTGGTCCATCCGCTGGTGGCATCGGTGATTTTCGTGATCCTGCCCGTTTTTTACGGCCTCACCAGCCACGGGTTCGAGCACCGGCCCACCTTCCTCCGAGGTCTGTAGACCAAAAGACAGGCATGAGCCGCCCAGGGTGCTAAATCACGTCTGAATACACCCAGCGGAAATGCTCTTAAAGGCGACCGGAGCGGCTCCCCAGCCCGCATGAGGGCCGGGCCGGCTATTCGCTTTCGTCGGCAGACTGGCGACGATGACGCTCCCGTTGGCCATACGCCGCCCGTAGGATGTCATCCTTTGACTCGAATCCCGAGCCCAGCGCACCACCGATGAGCGCCGCCGAGGTCGTCATCCAAGCGACTTCCGCGAAGTCCCAAACGGACACTGGGTGTTGCAGGGTCTGCGCCAACAGGCCGTCGTCAATGGTGAAGGCCGCGGCCAGCAGCACGGCGACGAATAGCAGGACATAACTGATAACGACGCCGATCGTCAACGACCACACCGTAGAGGTGTTGTAGAGGGAAGCCTTGTATCTCTCGAGGAGACCGTCTCGACGCGCGCTTTCCCATAGATCGTGCTGGGTGATGATCCAGAACACCATCGTACTGATCGAAAGGACCGTCAGTAGCGTCAATCTCGGCGCCCCCAGCAGGTCCGCGAGTTGCCAGATGGTGTCCGTGACAAGTGCAAAGGCGCCTGTGGCGATCGCTGCGGCCATTGCGCTCCTCAATCCGAAGACCAGCCGCCAGGGACGGTTCGCCCGCAGCATGCCTGCCAGCAACCGTCCCCGCCCTAGACGGGTTGCTGACAGGTAGCGGAACCCAATCGGCCCCTCGTCAAGAACCGCGGTCTCAACGCGCCGCGATTGGTGCAGCGAGGGTGGACCGAACTCCCCGGCGTCATCCTCGGGATCGAAGTGGCGATGCATCGCCCAGCCGAGGTCGGTGACGGCAGCGCGGACCCGGCGGTCGATGTTGACGGCGCCGAGCGCGGGCAAAGAAACCAGGGAGATCGGCTCCCCAAGCGCAACTTCCGCGACCACAGTCCGGCCGTCAAGACGAATCGGAAGATCGGTCAGGCAGACCATGACATCCCATGAACGGCGGACCCGGTGTTTCACCAAAGAGTCCAACATCGGCGTCAACCCATTGCCAGCCGTGAAGTCCCGGTACTCGATCACAACGGACCAGTTGTGGCGTTCGTCGGCAAGGTTGAGCAGATGGCCCACTTCGCGGCCGTTACGCTCGGCAAACTCGGCGGTGACCTCCGGCTCTGCGAGCACCCCCAACTTGCGGTCACCGGAAGGGGACGCGTCACCTGGACTTTCTGGCACCCCGGCCTCCTACGGTTCAATGTGTCTATGGTCTTCGACCGGCAAAAATGAATGCGGCCGTCGTGAACTATGCGGCCGGTCAAGGCCGGGCCGCGCTGTCCTTCACAGACGCGCCCCGGACGGTCCATCCCGGAGGAGGCGCAGGTGCTCGTGGATCATTGCCACTGCTGTTGAGCCTTCACCGGCGGCCGCCGTTACGCGTTTCACCGATCCATGCCGGACATCGCCGGCCACGAACATGCCAGGCACGCTGGTTTCCAGGGGCAGCCGCCTGCGGCCCAGATGGCTGAACCCGGCAGGAAGGTCTTCGAGGTCAGCCCCGGTGAGAACAAAGCCGTGGTCATCCAGGACCAGGGTATCCTGCAGCCATTCTGTCTGCGGCTTGGCTCCAATGAAAATGAAGAGGTATCGCGAGGGGAAACTCCGTTGTTCGCCCGTGGCATTCAGATCTACGACGATACGTTCGAGGGTGTCTGAACCAACCAGGCCCACGATGTTCGCCCCCAGCAGTACCTCTACGCCGGGGTGGTCCTCGATTCGATCCGCGAGGTACCCTGACATGTCCGCCCGGAGGTCTTCCCCGCGCACCACCAGCCGCACCTGTGTTCCCATACCAGACAGGAAAAGGGCGGCCTGGCCGGCGGAGTTCCCGCCACCGACGACGGCCACGGGCTGGGTTCCACAGAGCCTGGCCTCATGGACAGTGGCGGCGTAGAAGACGCTGATTCCCTCGTATTCCTCCAGCCGGGGGACTGGCAGGCGGCGGTAGTGAACCCCGGTGGCGAGGAGCGCGGCACGTGATGAAGCAGGACCGCTCTCGTCGAACTCGGCACGAAATTCACCGTCCCGCAATGTGATGGAGTGTGCCTGGCAGCCGACGTTGACCTGGACTTTGAACTTTCGGGCCTGCATGATCGCCCTTTCAGTGAGTTCCCCACCCGAGATTCCGGAGGGAAAGCCGAGAAAGTTCTCAATCCGTGGTGACGTGCCGGCTTGCCCACCCATCGCATGCCCTTCCTTGAGGACCACCGACAAGCCGTCGGACGCCGCGTACACGGCGGCCGCCAGACCGGCCGGACCGGCCCCGATCACCATAAGGTCGTACGAGGCAGAATGCTCTTTCACCGCCCGCAGGCCAAGGGCAAGCGCCAGTTCCGCGTTGGACGGGTTCTTTAGGACATGCGAAGCGTTCAGCACCACCGCCGGCAGGTCACTGGCGAGGATCCCAACCCGGTCCAGGAGCGCCTGTGCCTGCTCGTCATCCTCCAGATCGACCAGGCGGTGGGGCAGACGGTTGGCTGCTGCAAAATCCAGCAGCCGAAGGGTGTCCCGGCTGAAACGGGACCCGACGATGCGGATGCCCGCGCCTGCGCTGATCAGGAGGATCCGGCGCTGAAGGTATGCCCGCAGGATGGTCTCACCCACCGTGGCGTCCGTTAAAACCATGCGGCGAAGATCGTCCCCGCTGATGTGGAGCACTTCTCCCGCCTCGGCTACCACTGCGCTGACAAAGGCCGGCTGCCCCTCGACCAGGCCCAGCTCCCCGAGGAAACGTCCGGGACCGTGAACTTCGAGGATCCGCGTCCCGCGGCCCGGCCCAGCAGGCTGTCCTTCACCGTCGGCGTGCAGCCCCTCCACGACCAGCACCTTACCCTGCAGAATCACGAAGAAGTCAGCGTCGATGTTTCCCTCGTGTATGAGGACTTCCCCGGCGGAGGTATCCCGTCTGGTGCCGGCACGGCTAAGCAATTCGATCTGGGCCTGGCTGAGCCGTGGATAGGCGCCGGAGATATCCGGTGTTTCGATCAGAGTCGAGTCCGTGACAGGTTCCATCAGTCGGCTCCACCTTTCCGCGTCCTAGACAAATGCCTCATGGGGATAGCACCAGCGCCAGTCTTCGCCGGCCTCCAGGGAACGAACGATTGGATGCAATTCAGTGGCGTGAGCCCGGGCGTGCCGCATGGGTGAGGAATCACAACACCCCACGTGGCCGCAGGTCAGACACAAACGCAGGTGCACCCAGGGAGTGCCTAAAGCCAGGCATTCCTCGCAGCCCTGCGGTGTGCGCACGCGAACCGGACGGATCTGTCCGAGATGCGGATCACGAATTCCAGGAATCATATTGGCTCCTACCTCGCTCCGGCCGTGAAATCGGCCTCCGGAAAAGCCCGCACTGAGTGTGCCGTCGGCATTGTGCGGCGGAATTGAAAACACCGGACCAGCGCGGGCAGCCGGGCACCGGGCAATTTACCCGGCTCATTGGTTTGCCAGTGAAGTGATGTGTTGGGCAGACCCGCGCGGGGCAGGTAACCCAACGGCGGGACGCTTGTGCCGTCGTCGTTGTTCCGGAATGTAATCCGCTGGCGTAAGCGCCCAAGTAGTGAAACTGGACGTGAGAATTCTTCTAGCCCGCAGCGAGCTTTCCAATGGGGTTTTCACCCCTCCTCCGCAGGTCAATTCCGGTGGCAATCAGAAGTATTCCGAACAGAATCGCGAAGGAAGCGAGCAGCCCCAGGAGACCAAGTATGCCTGGGCCGGGAAGAATGACCAGGAAGAGGCCGAAGAGAGTGGTGACGATGCCTGTGATCAGCCAGAGCCACCATTGTTCGTCGGTCTTTTTTACTTCGAAGGCCTGTGCTATCTGGGAGACACCGAGAATGACGGCCCACGCGCCGATGACGAGCGCCAGCGAAAGGGCGGTGATGCCCGGCCAGAAGAAGGCGGCGAGACCCGCGAGCACGGAAATGACCCCGCCCACTATTTGCCAAGCGGACCGGCGCCCCTTGTGCCTGACGTAGTGCACGATGTTCGTGATGCCGTCAATGAATGCGTATATTCCGAAGAGGATCACCAGTGCGAGTATGGAGACGCCGGGCCAGACGACAACCAAAATGCCGAACAGGACGGCTGCGATGCCCCTGATAATCAACGTGTTTCCTGATCCCTTATGCAATTCTTTCGTGAATGCGTCAGACATGGCCAGACCTCTGTTCCTGGAAATGGGTTATTCGTGACTTTGATCGTCGGGCTGTACGAACAGCCCTATTCCTTTCCTGTGCTCCCCAAAGTGGCTTTCACGGTCTTTGTGTCTTTCCCGCGCTGGAACTCGACATCGGACTGCTGTCCCGGGTCTTTTTTGCGTAGGGCGGCCAGAAGATCGGTCACACTGTCGATCTTCTGCCCGTCGAACTGGGTGATGATGTCTCCTGGCTGCAGCCCCGCTTTGGCCGCCGGTCCTCCCTGGACAACTTCGATGACCAGCGCGCCAGACGTTCTGGGAAGGCCAAAGCGGCTTGCGACCTCAGGAGAGATGTCGGTGGGAACAATCCCAAGGACAGCGTGCGAGGCCACACCGCTCTTCAGTATCTGGTCCGCCACGTCGATCACGGTCGCCGCGGGAGTGACGAACCCGATCGACACGGCCCCCGAGCTGGGTGGCAAATAGGCTTCCGAGAGCCCGATGATCTCGGAATTGCTGTTGACCACTGCTCCACCCGAATTGCCCGGGGAGATGGGCGCGTCCGTCTGGATGAGGTCGATAAGCCCCTGCGGCGATCCCTCTGACGGTGGCATATTGCGGTGAAGTGCGGAAACGATGCCCGCCGTGACGGTCTGCTCCAGCCCCAGCGGACTGCCAATAACAACTGCCAGTTGCCCAACTTCGGGTAGTGCCGTCGAGAACTTGGCGGCCGGAAGGTTGCCACGGTCGGCTTTCACCACTGCCACATCGGTTGGGTCGTCAACACCGACGACGGTGGCCGCCGCCTGAGATCCGTCCGCGAAGTGGATGCTGATGCTCTTGAACGGCGCCTTTTGCTGGTCCTCCACCACGTGGGCGTCCGTGACGATGGTGCCGTCGCTGCGGTAGACCACTCCGCTGCCGATGCCGCCTGATGTCTGGATCGTGACCACAGAGGGCTCAACTTCTCTGACGATCGCGGGAACGGCTGAAAGATCCCCTCCGCCGCTGGAATCTCCACTGCTGGGGGATTGCGACGTTGGAGCGGCTGGTGAGCCGGTGCACGCTGCCCCGACTATGAGTAATCCGGCGCCGAGAGTGGCGGGCCACGTCCTCCTGCGTAGTGGCGACGGGAGCGGGGCATCGCCCTCGACGGTCGTTGGTCTGCTCATACTCATTTTGGATTCCAGTTGCCTTCTGCGGGTGTCGGTGGCGACATGTACCAGTCCGAGTTTCCTCCGCCGTCACCGCGCCCGCATGGCCCCGGGACGCCTAAAAACCGTCCGGTTTTGGGTCCCCCAGGTCAATCCGAGGCAGCTGCGTGCTTCCGTGCCGCGTTTGGTCTGAACCGTGCGATGCTTCCGGGCGTCCGTGGGGACGTAGGCGCCAGGCGCGGGTGGCGACGTGCAGATTGAGGCGGGTTTCGGGGTCGGCAAGGTCAAAACCGGTGATCTGCCGGATGGACTTGAGCCGGTACCTGAGCGTGCTCCGGTGAATCGCGAGGCTGTCGGCTGTGTCGTCGTAGTTGCCGCCATGATCCAGGTATTGCGCCAGGGTGCGTACCAGGTCGGATCCCCGGCGGGCATCGTTGTACTGCAGCGCACCCAGCCACTCCGCGACGTAGCCGGAGAGGTCTATTTCGCTGCCGGGCATGTCAAGGATGCGGTAGATCCCCAGCTGGTCGTAGCGCGTGAGCCCGTACTGGTCGATGGAGTGGACCCGGATGTGCAGCGCACGCATGGCCTCGGCGTAGGAGCGGGGGAGCTGGCTGACATCGCGGCTCGGACCTCCGATGCCCATGGCCCCGGTGGCGCTGCGCAGAGTCCTCGCCGCAACGTTAAAGAGCTCGGTATTGCGCGGATCACCGGAGACCACGGCCAGTGCTACGTCCGAACGCCGTGAAACGAGCGCAGGGGTTTGGAGTTCGCGCAGCGCCCTGCGCAGGGCGATCACGATCGAGTCGTCCGTCCTTGGCGGTTGCCACTGGGCGACGACCACGTGATGCGGGCCCGCGATGTCGTATCCCAACGCCCCGGCACGCGCGGCCGCGGCTTCTTCATCCATGCCTGACACCAGTTCATACACCAGGTCGCGCCCCAGTTTCAGTTCCAGCTGGGCAATGCTGCGCCGGTGCGCCAACTCCACCTGCAACAGCCGCGTTCCATACTCCAAGGCGAAGACGTCCTCGGCCGTGTACGGCCTGCCGTTCTCCAGCAAGCACATTGCCCCCAGCACATCCCTGTCCAGCAAAACCAGCGCCACGAGTCCCTGGGGTTCCTGGACCGGCAATCCGAAGGCGAGCCAGAGTTGCGCCGTCCGCGACCTGTCAGCCGCGCTGGGCCGAGGGTAGGGGCGGCCGGATTTGGTACCGGCCGCGGCGCGGATATTGCCGAATCCGTCCTCAGTGCAGACCGGACGTCCCGTCAGCACGGACAGCACTTCCGCCAGAAGGGACTCCCGGGAACTCATTTGTCCCAGGGGGGCTGTGAGAGTGCCATTCAGGGCATTTTGGATCGATGTTCGGTTTTCGAGCCGCAGCACCGCTGCAGACAGGATTCGCAAGCGATCGTCAACACCGGGCGGATTGGGGAGCGGGCCAAGGCGCTCCTGCTGATTTGCTCCCCGGGCTTCCTCGACTGCGCCAGGGGCGGATGTTCCGGCCATTGCGTGCAGCTCGATCATCTGCGCCGGACTCGGAACCGTATGGGCATGCAGGACCAGGCACCCGTTCAGTTCTCCACTGTCGCCAAAGGTCGAGAGCGCGTACCGCCAGCCCGGACTTGTGGGAGGAAGTTCGGCATCCGGGTGTTCGAGCGGGCGGATGTCGTGGTCCTGGGCGGTCGGCGCCGGATTCGGGCCAGGAAGCAGGTGACCATCCACCACAAGATAGGAAGCTGCTACATGGCAGAATCCCAGTGCCGAAACAGAGTGTATGGCCTTGCCGAGGATCTCGTCGGCCGCTAATCGATCGGACATTCAGTTGACCTGCAGTCTCTGTGCGCAGCTAAGGACTCGTGGCGAGATGCGTGTAGCGAGATGTGTGGAGGCGGATCCAGAATCATCCCTCGGTTTCGAGCCTACGCCTGCGGACCCTATCCTGCTAGGTCAGTTCCCCTGAGGATATTTGGACCTTCGAGGGTCATGCCGTCCTTCCCTTCCGCGGGCAGACTCAACCCTGTAAGGCCCCATGACAAAGCCCTTCGAGCCTCGCGGCCAGGCAAGGACAGGGGCGTGGAATCATGCGGTGGAATCTCGGGCGGCGTCGTAACGGGGTCGCGCCCACTAGGACCGGAGCGAGTCATGGCCAAAGCAGTAGGAATTGATCTTGGAACAACCAACTCAGTGATCGCCGTCTGGGAAGGCGGGGAAGCCCGCGTCATACCCAATGCAGAAGGAGCCCGGACCACGCCCTCCGTTGTGGCGTATACGGACAGCGGGGAACGGCTGGTGGGGCAGCTGGCTCGCCGGCAGGCGATTCTCAACCCCAAAGGAACCATTACCTCGGCCAAGCGGTTTATCGGCCGACGCTCTGACGAGATCACGGATGAAGCCAAGGCCGTGAGCTTCGACGTCGTGGCGGATGACAACGGACTGGCGCGTTTCCAGGTTCAGGGCAAGAAAATAGCACCCGAAGAGGTGAGCGCGCTTGTTCTCCGCAAACTGGTGGACGATGCCGCTAAGCAGCTGGGCGAAAAAGTGACGGAGGCCGTCATCACGGTCCCTGCTTACTTCAACGACGCACAGCGCACCGCCACCAAGGACGCGGGCAGGATTGCCGGGCTCGAAGTCCTGCGTATCATCAACGAACCGACTGCAGCGGCCCTGGCCTACGGAATCGACAAACGTCAGCATGAGACGGTTTTGGTTTTCGACCTTGGCGGCGGAACTTTTGACGTAAGCCTGCTGGACGTGGGGGACGGAGTTGTGGAGGTTCGCTCCACGGCAGGTGACACGCACCTTGGCGGAGACGATTTTGACCGCCGCCTTGTTGATTACCTGGCCGACGAATTCCAGAAGCAGGAGGGCATCGACCTGCGCTCGGACCCGCAGGCGTTGCAACGCCTGTTCGAGGCGGCCGAGAAAGCGAAGGTAGAGCTGAGTTCGGTGACCCAGGCCCAGGTCAACCTTCCCTTCGTCACTGCGGACGCCACGGGTCCAAAGCATTTAACGACCACCGTTCGGCGTTCCGTTTTTGAAGATATCACCCACGACCTGGTGGAACGCACCATGGGCCCGGTCAAGCAGGCGATGGCGGACGCCAAGGTTACAGCTAACGACATCGACGAAGTAATTCTGGTCGGTGGCTCCACCCGCATTCCCGCCATACAGGACCTTGTCCGGCGTTTGACCGGCGGCAAAGATCCCAACATGAGTGTCAATCCGGACGAGGTCGTAGCTATCGGTGCGGCGATCCAGGCCGGCGTGCTTAAGGGCGAGGTCTCGGACGTCCTGCTCCTGGACGTTGTGCCGCTTTCCCTGGGCGTCGAGACACGAGGCGGCGTAATGACAAAGATCATTGAGCGCAATACGACCATCCCCGCAAGGCGCAGCGAGGTTTTCTCCACAGCTGACGATAATCAGCCCGCCGTGGACGTGGTGGTCTTGCAGGGGGAGCGGGAACTGGCGGCGGATAACCGGGTGCTGGGCCGGTTCCAGCTGACCGATATCCGGCCGGCGCCCCGGGGAGAACCGCAGATCGAGGTCACGTTCGACGTCGATGCCAACGGCATTCTGAACGTCACCGCCCGTGACAAGGACACGGGCAAGGAACAGGGCATCACTATCAGCGAAGGCTCCAACCTTGACGCCAAGGAAGTGGAGCGCATGATTGCCGAGGCCGATTCCCACCGAAGCGAAGACCTACAGAACCGGGAGCGGATCGACACTCTCAACGAACTCGACGCGGTCGCCTACCGCGTTGAGCGGGCCGTGAACGAGCTTGGCGACGCAGTCCCGGCACACGACAAGGCCCGGGCGGAGCTGCTGGTAGGCCAGGCGCGCGACGCCGTCAGCAACCAGGCGGATGTTGGCACCGCGAGGGAGCTGATTTCCGAGCTTCAGCAGCTACAGTCGGCGCTAAGTGCCTCGGCTGCCTCGGCGGCATCCTCGGCTAGTGCAGGGGCAGGCCAGGGATCCTCGCCTCAGCCCGGCGCCTCCACCGATGCGGAGGACGATGACATCGTCGATGCAGAATTCGACCGTGGCTAGGAACGGCCATGAGCGACCAGGCGGGGCAGGCTGGACAGGCCCATCCAGGAGGTGGCGAGGCCGAAGCCGCCGCACGCAATGAGAGGGAAGCCGAGGCGACCGCCCACGCCAATGCGCTGGCCAAAATGGAAGACCTGTGGCGCCGCGCGCTGGCCGACGCGGACAACCTTCGAAAGCGCGCCGTCCGGGACGGGGCACAGCTAAGGGCGCAGGAACGTGCAGCGGTCTCGTTAGAGTGGCTGCCCGTCCTGGACAATCTCGAACTGGCCTTGGCTCACGCCCCGTCTGAGGGGGATCCCCTCGCTGACGGCGTAGCCTCCATTCGATCCCAAGCCATAGATACCCTGGCCCGCCTGGGCTACCCGCGGATCGACGCCGAAAACGTCCCTTTCGATCCACGGATTCACGAGGTAGTCAGTGTCTCGGAAACGGACGAGGCTCCCCCCGGGACTGTGCTGACCGTACTGCGTCCGGGCTACGGTGGTCCGGACACCACCCTCAGGCCAGCCGCCGTCGTTGTTAGCCGGGCGGTGAACCCTGACCATGGCTAAGGACCCGTATTCCGTTCTCGGTCTCTCCCGCACGGCGGACGCCAAGGAAATCCAGCGCGCCTACCGCAAGCTGGCGCGAAAATACCATCCGGACGTCAATCGTGAGCCGGACGCGGCGGACCGGTTCAAGGAAATCGGCGAGGCGTACAGCACGCTTTCGGATCCCGAAACGAAGGCGCGGTACGACCGCTTCGGTGCGGATTACAAACAATACAGTGGTGCCGGTCCGGCCCGAGGCGCCCCGCGCTGGGGGGCCGGCGGCCCTAGGCCGGGCCCGAGGCCGGGACGCAGCGGGTACGGCAACGTCAACGTCGATATGGGTGGCGACGTCGATTGGGAGGACCTGCTCGGCGACTGGATCAGGCAGCAGGCAACCGGCCCTGCGCACGGGGCGGACCACGAAGCCGAGCTTCGGCTGACCCTCGAAGAGGCGATTCGTGGCGGACGGCGCACGGTCCGCCTGGCCCAGCCGGACGGCGAAACGCGGAATTATGACGTGGACGTACCTCCCGGCGTGCTGGACGGCCAGCGCATCCGCCTCGCAGGGGAGGGCGCCGCAGGCCGTGAAGGGGGTCCGCCGGGGGATCTCTTCCTGACTGTACGCATCCAACCGGACCCCAGGTACCGGCTCAAGGGCCGGGACATTCACTTCGACCTTCCCGTCACCCCGTCGGAAGCCGCCCTGGGGGCCAAGATCAAAGTCAACGCTCCTGCCGGACCGGTCACCATCACCGTTCCCGAGGGATCTTCCAGCGGGCGCAGGCTCCGGCTTCGAGGCCAGGGCATGCCCGACCCGAGGGGCCAGCCGGGGAACCTCTACGCGGAAATCCGGATCATGGTGCCCCCGCGGCTGAGCAGCAAGGTGCGGCAACTGTACGAGCAGCTTGACGCCGTCTCCGACTTTCACCCGAGGGAGGGGCTTCAATGAGCCGAACATATCCGCTCGCTTATCCGTGGCGCCTGAATCTAGAGGCGGTGGCACGCATCAGCGGCGTCCACCCCGACGTCGTCATGCGATTCGTAGACCTGGATCTGATCCGGCCCTTGGGCAATGCCCCGGACGGACCTTGGTTCAGCCCTCGGGCCCCAGACCTCATAGCCCGTGTCATGAGACTTCATTCGGAGCTGTCGCTGAACTACGCGGCAATCCCGCTGGTTCTCGATCTGTTGGTGCGGGTCGACTCGCTTGAACGGCGACTGGTTGAAATTACGCAGGTGGAAGGGACAGCTTCACGATGAACATGGAGAGTTTGACGCAAAAGTCGCAGGAGGCCTTGGCCGAGGCTCAACGGATTGCCCAACGCAACGGGCACACTGAAACCGACGGCGAACACCTTCTGCTGGCCCTGCTGGAGCAGGAGGGAGGCCTCGTTCCCCGGCTGCTCGTGGGCATGCAGGTGGACGTGGACGAGCTGAAGAGCGCGGTGGAAGTGGAGCTGCGGCGCAAGCCGAAGGTTACCGGCCCGGGGGCGGCCCCGGGCCAGGTGTATGTGAGCCCTAGGCTGGGCGCACTCCTGGATGCCGCCGAACGTGAAGCCAAACGGCTTAAGGACGAGTACGTTTCGGTGGAACACCTGCTGGTCGCGCTGGCGGAGGAAGGCCGGTCAACCCCGGCCGGCAGGGTGCTGGCCGAGCACGGCATCACCCGTGAGGCGTTCCTCTCGGTCCTGACCCAGGTACGCGGAAACCAGCGCGTCACCTCGGCAACACCGGAGCAGACTTACGAGGCGCTGGAGAAATACGGCCGCGATCTGGTGGCGGACGCCCGCACAGGAAAACTGGATCCGGTCATCGGCCGCGACGCCGAGATCCGGCGGGTCGTGCAGATCCTATCGCGCAAGACCAAGAACAACCCGGTACTGATCGGGGAGCCAGGCGTCGGTAAGACAGCCATTGTGGAGGGACTGGCCCAACGGATCGTCCGCCAGGATGTGCCGGAAGGGCTGAAGGACAAGACCATCTTCTCGCTTGACCTGAGCGCACTCGTGGCAGGTGCCAAGTACCGCGGCGAATTCGAGGAGCGGCTGAAGGCTGTGCTCGCCGAAGTCTTGGCGGCGGAGGGAAGGATCCTGCTCTTTGTCGACGAGCTGCACACCGTCGTCGGGGCAGGAGCGAGCGAGGGGTCGATGGACGCCGGGAACATGCTCAAGCCAATGCTGGCCCGCGGGGAACTGCACATGATCGGTGCCACCACCCTCGATGAATACCGCAAACACATCGAGTCGGATCCGGCACTGGAACGGCGCTTCCAGCCGGTACTGGTTGAGGAACCCGACGTCGAGGACGCCATTTCCATTCTTCGTGGGCTGCGGGAGCGGCTTGAGGTCTTCCACGGCGTACGGATTCAGGATAGTGCTCTCGTGGCTGCGGCCACCCTTTCCCACCGGTACATCACTGATCGGTTCCTTCCGGACAAGGCCATCGATCTCGTGGATGAGGCGTGCGCCCGGCTGCGGACGGAAATTGATTCGATGCCGGCGGAACTGGATGAGCTAACCCGGAGGGTCACACGGCTTGAGATAGAAGAGGCGGCTCTCTCCAAGGAGACCGATCCGGCAAGCAAGACCCGGCTCGAGGAGTTGAGGCGTGAATTGGCGGACCTGCGCGCGGAGGCCGACGCGAAGCGGGCCCAATGGGAATCCGAGCGCCAGGCGATCCACAAGCTGCAGGAAATCCGCAGTGAACTGGAGCGGGCGCGGCAGGAGGCTGAAGAAGCTGAGCGGAATTACGACCTCAACCGGGCGGCGGAACTGCGTTACGGCAGGATTGCCGACCTCGAGCGGCGGTTGGCCGCTGAGGAGGAGCGGCTGACCGCGAAACAGGGGGAGAAACGCCTGCTGCGCGAGGTGGTGACGGAGGACGAGATCGCCGACATCGTCGCGGCCTGGACAGGCATACCGGTGGCACGGTTGAAGCAGGGCGAACGTGAGAAAGTCCTGCATTTGGACGAGATCCTGCGCGCCCGTGTGATCGGTCAGGAAGAAGCAATCAGTGCGGTTACGGATGCCATCATCCGCGCACGTTCCGGTATACGGGATCCGCGTCGGCCCATCGGCTCGTTCATCTTCCTGGGGCCGACCGGCGTCGGGAAGACCGAACTCGCCAAGGCCCTTGCCGCTGCCCTTTTCGACAGTGAGAACGCGATGATCCGGCTGGACATGAGCGAGTACCAGGAGCGCCACACCGTGAGCCGGCTATTGGGTGCCCCTCCGGGCTATATCGGCTACGACGAGGGTGGCCAACTCACCGAGGCCGTACGCCGCAAGCCGTACTCGGTGGTGCTTTTCGATGAGGTGGAAAAGGCCCACCCGGACATCTTCAACACCCTTTTGCAGGTCCTGGACGACGGCAGGGTTACGGACTCGCAGGGCCGCACCGTTGATTTCCGCAATACCGTGATCATCATGACCTCTAATATCGGTTCCCAATATCTCCTTGAGGGTTCCACTGAGGGCGGAACGGTCACCGAGCAGGCACGGAGCCTGGTGATGGGGGAGCTCCGGGGCCACTTCCGTCCCGAGTTCCTCAACCGCGTGGACGACACCGTCCTGTTCGCACCCCTGGGACTGCCGCAAATCGAGCGCATCGTTGACCTGCAGTTTCACCAGTTGCGGCAGCGGCTCGCCGAGCAGCAAATCGAGCTGCGCCTGACCGAGGAGGCACGCCAACTGATAGCCGAACGCGGCTTCGATCCGATCTACGGGGCGCGACCGCTGCGCCGCTTTATCTCCCGTGTGGTGGAAACGGAGGTGGGCCGGGCCCTCCTGCGCGGCAGTATCGCCGAAGGCGGAGTGGTCACGGTGACCGCGTCCGGAGGGGAACTCGTGGTTGACTACAGCGAGAGGGAGCTGGAGGGGGCTGGAACCCCATGAACAAGGCCATCATCAAATGTCCCCATTGCGGCAAGTCCAACCGCGTGCCGGCCGCCGCCGAGGGCCGGCCACGCTGCGGGAATTGCCACCGGGAGCTCCCCTGGGTAGTTGAAGCCGGCGACGACGACTTCGGCGAAATTGCTGAGCGGTCCGGCATTCCGGTGATGGTGGACTTCTGGGCGGTCTGGTGCGGGCCCTGCCGGATGGTGAGCCCCGTGCTGGACCAGTTGGCGCACGAACGCGCCGGACAAATCAAACTTGTCAAGGTCGATGTGGATCAGTCGCCGCAGCTCTCCGCCAGATTCGCCATACAGGCGGTGCCCACGCTGATGGTCATCGTCGACGGCAAGATCGTCGCAAGGCAGGCCGGGGCAGCTCCCGCCCCTGTCCTGAGGTCCTGGCTGGAAAATGCACTCACGAAGTAACACAAAAACAGCGGACGACGGGGGCGGCTAGTGCACCGGCATAGTCAGTGCACCAATTGGACTGGGGCGAAGAGGGAAAGCTAGGCGGTCAGCCGGGAGTCGACGAGGTTCGGGACACCTCCGAAGGAGGCCAACGTCCGGGCGGTCTCCACGAACTCACGTGCCAGCCCGTCGTTGACATCCGTCCGCCATGCAATGGACAGCGGAGAAGGCGGGACATCCCTGACCGGTATGAATGATAGCCCCGGACGGTCATAGAAACGCTGGGTGGATGCCTGCGTGAATGCAATGCCCCGCTCACCCATGATGGCTTCGAAACACTCGTCAACAGTAGCTACCTGCGTGCCCATACGGACCGGCTGTCCTCCGCGGGCCTGGGTTGCGAGCCAAAAATCCCTCCACTTATCCGGAGCCTTGCGGGCGACGAAGGACTCATCAACCACCTGTTCCACGGAAACCTCAGACAGCCCGGCAAAGCGGGAACTGCTGGCAACTACGAGGACGCGCGGCTCAACGAACAGTGTCTCCATGGCGAGCCAGTCAGCCGCGGGCAGGGGCGGCCGCACAAAGGCCACGTCGGCACTTCCGTCGGCCAACCCCGCAGTGGGGTCGGCAAAATCGAACGACCTCATCTGGACGTGGATTTCCGGGTGGTTGTTCTTGAAAGCGGAGAGGATCCGCGGCGTGAGCTCGGCAGCCGCGTTGGCCTGAAAGCCGACTATGAGGGTGCCCCGCACCCCGCTGGCCACCTCACGCGTCAGCGAAACGGCACGCTCGGCGGCGGCCAAAAGACGCTTGGCTTCACCCATCAGAACATCCCCGGCACTGGTCAGGGAGACGCTGCGGCTGGTCCGGAGCAGCAGGGGAGTGCCCAGGGCATGTTCAAGCTTCCGTATTTGCACGCTGAGGGATGGCTGCGCGATATGGAGCCGCGCAGCGGCTCGCCCGAAATGCAGTTCTTCCGCAACGGCGACGAAGTACTGCAGTACGCGCAGGTCTAGCTGTGGCTGCTGCATTCGTTCAACTGTAGGCTCCGCCACAATCGGGGTCCAATAGTTTCGGCCTATTGACGGATAGGGCACAGGTATTGGACCGGTCGGGGTTGCGGGGGCTGCAATGGAAACAGCGAAGGGTTGCCAACGGAGATAGCCACCAAGCACTCCAGGAACCACGCTTCCGAGGCTCGGGCAGAGAAGCCCGACCCTCCGCGAGTCCAACGAGAGGAACAATGACATGACGGTCGCAACACGTGCCCCTTCCGTAGAATCCTGGGTTCAGAGCTTCACTGAGGCCAACAACCAGGACCCGGAAATCCAGGCCCACGGAAAGTACTTCACCTGCTCCTACCTCCTGGACATGGAGACACACACCTTTGTTGTCCGGGTGGTATCGGGCACCATCGCCCAGATTTCCGTGGACCCGGGACCCATTGAGGTGCCCTACCAGTTCGCCATCCGGGCCAGCGCCCACACCTGGGGTGAATTCGGCAAGCCCGTCCCGGCTCCCATGTACCACGGCATCTGGGCCGCCACTTTCCAGCGGGACATGAAGCTGGAAGGCGAGGTCCTGGTCCTGATGCAGAACCTGCGCTGCCTCACCCGCCAGATCGAACTGCTGCGCTCCACCGGCGCACCCGTCTAGACCATAGGAGTTACTGACATGAGTAAAATTTCCCCCGTCACCGGCCACTACGTCACCGTCGACGTGGACGGCCTTGAATACAAGGTTTTCTACCTCGAAAACGGCCAAGGCCAGCCCCTGGTCTGCCAGCACACCGCCGGAGCCCACAACCATCAGTGGCGCGGCCTGCTGGAGGACCCGGAGATCACCGCCAACTACCGCGTCATCGCCTACGACCTTCCCCGCCACGGCAAATCGGACCCCCCTGAAAACACGGAGTGGTGGACCGAGGAGTACCAGCTCAGCGCGGACCACTACGCCAACTTCATCATCGCTCTCGTCGATGCACTGGAACTGGTTGACCCCATCTTCATGGGATCCTCCTTCGGCGGCAACATCGCGCTGCAGCTCGCCCACCGATCCCCGGAGAGGTTCGCGGCCGTAATCCCCGTAGAGGGGGCAGACTACTCACCGGGGTTCTACCTCGACTGGTGGCAGCACCCGCACGCCAACGCCGCTCAGGTGTGCGGCAGCGGCACCTGGGACCTCATGGCCCCCCAATCGCCCGAGGCGGACCGCTGGAAAACGTGGTTCTACTACACCCAGGGCTCCGAGGCGTTCAAGGGTGACCTGTACTTCTACTCGGTGGACCACGACCTGCGCGGCAAACTGGGCGAAATCCAGACCGACAAATGCGCAGTGGTCATGATGACCGGCGAATACGACTACCTCACCACCCCTGAAGACGGAGCCCGCACCGCCAGCCAGATCCCGGGCGCGGAGTTCATCGAAATGAAGGCTATCGGGCACTTCCCGATGAGCGAGAACTACCCGGTTTTCAAGGGGTACCTCGTTCAGGCCCTGGACCTGATCCGTACTAAGACCAGCGTCCTGGCCTAACCGGTTCCCGCCTTAGGCGTCGGTGCCGACCAGACGGGTCGGCACCGACGCCACCTCAACCGGGACAAGAGCACCAGAAGCCTTGAACGTCCTCATACCCTGATTCTGGCGGCCCGCCCGCACCAAACTGCTGAAGGTTGGGCGGCACACCGCCACGACTTCCTTGAAACCCTTGGAGATAAAACGATGTCAATAAACGCCCAGCGTGAAGGCGCCCTGCTGGCCTCGGTTCCCACCGGGCTGCTCATCGATGGTGAGTGGCGCGACGCCGCCTCGGGCAAGACGTTCGACGTCGAGGATCCCGCTACCGGGAAGGTGCTGCTGAGCATTGCCGACGCCGGCCGCGAGGACGGTGCGGCCGCCCTGGACGCCGCCGCCGCTGCCCAGGAATCCTGGGCGAAGGTGCCGCCCCGGGAACGCGGCGAAATCCTGCGCCGTGCCTTCGACATGGTGACCGAACGGGCAGAAGACTTCGCACTCCTGATGACTTTGGAAATGGGCAAGCCGCTGGCCGAGGCCCGCGGTGAAGTGACCTACGGCGCCGAGTTCCTGCGCTGGTTCTCCGAAGAAGCAGTCCGCGCCTTTGGCCGCTATTCCGTCTCACCCGATGGCAAGTCCCGGCTCCTGGTGGCCAAGAAGCCGGTGGGTCCCTGCCTGCTGATCACACCGTGGAACTTCCCGCTGGCCATGGCCACCCGCAAGATCGCCCCGGCCGTCGCCGCGGGCTGCACCATGGTGTTGAAGTCCGCGAACCTGACGCCCCTGACGTCCCAGCTGTTCGCGGCCGTCATGCAGGAAGCCGGCCTCCCGGCCGGTGTCCTTAACGTCATCCCCACGTCCACGGCCGGTGCCACCACCGGGCCCCTGATCAAGGACTCCCGGCTGCGCAAGCTCTCCTTCACCGGCTCCACCGAAGTGGGACGCCGGCTGCTGGCCGATGCGTCCGAAAATGTGCTGCGCACCTCCATGGAGCTCGGCGGCAACGCCCCGTTCCTGGTGTTCGAGGACGCCGACCTGGACGCCGCCGTCACCGGTGCCATGGCAGCCAAACTGCGGAACATGGGCGAGGCCTGCACGGCGGCCAACCGCTTCATCGTCCACGAGTCCGTGGCCGGCGAATTCGCCGGGAAGTTCGCCGCGAAGATGAAGGAAATGACCACCGCCCGCGGAACCGAACCCGAATCCAAGGTAGGGCCGCTGATCGACGCCAAGAGCCGTGACAAGGTCCACGAGTTGGTGTCCGATGCCCTGTCCTCCGGCGCCAAGGCAGTCCTGGGCGGTGCACCGGTGGAGGGGCCGGGCTACTTCTACCAGCCCACCATCCTGACCGGCGTCGCCGAGGGGAGCCGGATCCTTTCCGAGGAAATCTTTGGCCCTGTTGCCCCGATCATCACCTTCAGCAGCGAAGACGAGGCCGTGCGACTGGCGAACAACACCGAATACGGCCTGGTGGCCTACGTCTTCACCAAGGACATCAACCGCGGCATCCGGATGGGTGAAAAACTTGAAACGGGCATGCTCGGCCTGAACGCCGGCGTCATCTCCAACGCGGCCGCACCCTTCGGCGGCGTCAAGCAGTCGGGCCTGGGACGTGAAGGCGGCCTCGAAGGCATCGAGGAATACCTCTACACCCAGTACATCGGCATCGCCGACCCCTACGCCGGCTAGCAGCGGCGGCGAAGTTACACCCCCAAATAAAAGAGGCCTCCGGATCTGGCATCGTCGACTCAACGGAGCGCCTTGGGTGCCACTAGACACCGTCAGCAACCCGGGGAAGGGGTGCCCGGATCGATGGACATCTCCGACATTCATCCCGGTGGATTCTTGCACTGCACGGCGCATTCTTTGTGCGTCCCCAAAGCGATATTGGGGATTCATTCAGCCACTGATGAGGGAATGGCGTAACGGGCACAACCCTGACATCTTCGTTTTCGCGAACCTGGCATGCTGTCGACCCGGACCCTGGAGTTCCTGACGATCGGGCCGGTGTCTCCCGCTTAGCCATATCGACCGGTCAGTGCGGAGACTGGGGGGCCCAGCCTGCGTGCTCGAGAGCCTCTGCGGCTGCGCGTTCCGGGGTCAGGGCGCTGTCCCAGCGCGCCGCATCCAAGCGGGTGCCCGTGATTTCCGCAGAGGCGTCCGAGGCCAGCCAGAGGAGCGGCTCGACCATTACTTCGGGCCGCAGCAATTGGCGGCGCACAGCCTCGGATACCCCTTCGGGGATCATGCCTGTGTCGGTGGCGCCGCCAGGCAGCAGGCCGTTGACTGTCACGCCCGAGCCAGCCAGGTCCTGGGCCCAGATTACGGTTTCGGATTCGAGCGCGGCCTTGGATGGGCCGTAGGGCGAAAAGCCGGCGCGGCGCATGGTCTGATGGTTCATGGTGATGTTGATGATGCGTCCCCAGCGCTGATGCAACATGTGCGGCACGGCCGCCTTCGCCATCAGGAAAGGACCGTTGACGTTGGTGTCGATAATAGTCCGCCAAGTGTCACTGTCGACTTCCCAGAACCGCGTAGGTTCGGTCAGGAAGGTCGCGCTCACGTATTTCATGCCGCGTCCGGCGTTGTTAACCAGGATGTGAAGGCCACCGAAGGTAGCGAGTGCTTCGTCGACCAAGCGCTGGCAATCGGCTTCTTGGGTTACGTCCGCTTGCACCGCAAGCACGCGGCGAACGCCGAGCATCATGTTGATCTCGTCGGCGACCCTGCCGATCTCGTGCCCCTCGCGCGCGGCCGAGGTGACGACGCTGGCGCCGGCGCGGGCAAGGCCGAGCGTCATTGCATGCCCGAGCCCGCGTCCGCCGCCAGTAACGATGGCCACCTTGCCCTCTAAAAATGCCGTGTTCATTTCTGCCTCCCTGGATGTACTTTCGCGCTTGGGGTGCGGGCTACATCGTACATCCCGAGCGTGATGCCCCTCGGCGCCGCGTGTCGCCAAGATGAAGCACCTGGCGGGCAGCTGGTCATCGTGGCGAATGTCGACTCCCGCGTCGAGCCTGAGCACCATTTCGGGGACGGAGACGGATCCGCTCGCCACGGCGAGCGGATCCAGCACCCTGCAAATGGTCTATGAGCGGGATGATCCCATCGCCTAGGCAGCGATGCTCCTGCAGACTTTGTAGGAGCAGTAAGGGCTCGTGAGGACGACGTCGCCGTCGGGATCCGAAAGGGCTGTCCTAGAATGGCCCGAAGGCTTGATCCCGCATTATTGACCGGAAGGTTCATCACCGTGAGTCATGAGAATGTAACGCCGGCGGCCACCACCGCGGCCCGCACCCTGTTCCGTGCCGCACTTGGCGGCGTGCTCGTCGCCCACGGGTCGCAGAAACTCTTCGGATGGTTCGGCGGCGGCGGTATCGAGGAGACGAGCAAGGGCATGGATGCCATGGGCTTCCGCCCTGCGAAGACCAGTGCCATGTTGGCCGGTCTCGGGGAAGCGGGCGCCGGATTGGCGCTTGCTCTGGGTTTCGCCACGCCGGCGGCGGGAGCGGCCGCCGCCACGACCATGGGGGTAGCTGCCAGCGTGCACGCGCCGAACGGCTTCTTCGCTATGGACGGAGGCCTGGAATATCCGGCAGTGCTCGGGCTGGCGGCCACGTCCTTCGCGATCGGGGGACCAGGGAGGGTTTCCCTGGATGCCCTCACCGGTCATGTTCTGGACAGGCCGTGGATGCGCGCAGTCGCCGTTACTGCCATACCGGTGGCTATCGGTATCCAGATCTACCGTCGCCGCCAGGCCCTTGCTGCAGACACAACGCCTGCATCGACCGCCGCCGCGACCGACGACGAGTCGCCTTTACCGGCTTGAATCGACGTCGGGCTGCCCGGACCGCGTCACAATAACCACTATGGCGTGGGCGTTGCCTCCAATATGGCCACTTCCGTTCGAGGAAAATGGAGCTGAACGAAAAGGAAGTGTTGACAGTGTCCAAACTCTTCGTCTCGGACTGCTTCGTATAGCTTTCGAACCTTCCCGGATCCCGCATGTTTTCGCGCCCAGGCTCATCGTCGACTGGACCGCTGGCCTGGGCGTCGCAGCAGCCCTGCCCTACTTGGGCATCATCCTGATCTTCGCTTTCCTGGGTGCGGTGGGGATGGGTGACGATGTGAAGATCACGGCCGCCGACGGATCGTCGGTCCTCGTCTCCCAGGACGGATTCGATGGCGACGTCGTCATCTACGCACAGCACGATGGGCACCACTGCAAGCGGGTCCGTGACGCGCCGGAGATCGCCGGATGGACGCGGGTCAAAGACCACGACTGCCGCCTGGAGACCGGCGGGAGAGCATCACTGGTCTGCGGAGACGTAGTCCTTCAGATTGACCCGCAGAAGCGAGCCACATGATGACACTGTCACCAGCGGGCAGACGTTGGACGGCGACGATCGCCTGGGTCCTGCTTGTACTCGCTTCGATGACCTTGGTTGCTTACGGGGTTGTGCACGCCGGAATCTGGCTCTGGATGCCGACGCCGGCCGAGCAGGAAGCGTCGTGGATTGGCAGCCTCTACCTCTTCGCTGGTTGGATTCTGGGCATTGGGGCTTCTTTCTGGTCGCACCTTCGTGGGCACCCAGTGTGGGTGACGATTTGCGTGGCGCTGCCAGGGTTTCTTGTGGGTTGGGCAGACCTCGTCAGCCCCTACAGTTTCCTGCGGTTCCTGGCCGCCGTCGTGGCGTTCCCGCTGGCCCTCAGCGGTGTCGCCGAGGTCTTGTGGGCCCGCGGCCGCCGACAGCGGGGATAGAGAGGAAGAGCCATGACACACCTCGTCGAGCACCTGGAACAATATCTGGGCCCCATCTCCGTAGCCTGGACCAATGACGCCGACGGAGACCGGGCACACGCGCAGATCGTCAGGTTCGACGACGGTCCCCTGGACGTCGTCGTTGCCTACTCGACCCTGGGGCTGAGCAGGTACGCACTGGATGTGCCCGGAATGGCTCCGATCAGGATTGAACTCCTGATGATGGTCCGCCGCGGCCACTTTGAACGGTATGTTCCCTCGGTCATGCAGCAGATCGCGGAGGAGATGATCCATGAGGGACGCGCTCCGTTTCGAGGGGAGGTCATCGGACCAAGAGGGCTGCTTGATCCTGATACCAAGCTCGAGGCCTTCCTCCTCTACAGCCCCTACTACCAACCCGATGAGTTTGCCGTCTGCGAGGACGCGAACGGCCCGATCATCATTGCCATGCTCCTACCGTTGTTTCTTGAAGAGGCCAACTTTGCCGGGACCCATGGCTGGGAAGCGTTGGAGAGCCTCCTGGCGGAGCACGATCCGAACGTTGACGACTGGCTGCGGCCTCCGCTGCCGGTGCACGGTTCCTGAACTCCGGACGGCACGGCATGTTCCCCGTATTGGCAGCAAAGAGCAGTTGCTCACTTTGGTAAAGGGGATCGACTTCTGAGCCAGCACGTGCTCGCGCCCACAAGGTCTTGGATCCAACGAGTAGGAGGACTCTGATGCAGCCATCGCGGGAACGAGCCAGCTGGGCCGCCGCAGTGATTGCTGGAATGCTGATCCTCACGGGCTGCGCACCCGGGCAGACAGCTGGCACCCCGTCGTCCAGCGACACCAGCCGCTCAACTGCACCTTCCAGCGTTACCCCTTCGCCATCGGTTGAGGCCACTGCCACGCCGCAGAAGGTCTTCACCGACCAGGAGCTCATGTCAATCAGCAGCAAAGTGCTGGAGCCGCACGGCGGAAGTGTGGGAGACACAGCCATGGCCCGGAAATCTTATGCCCTAATGACCCAGCCGCCAGCGTCTGCTTCACCTTCGTCCATATTGGGCCCTACCGAACCGGCTGAGTGCAACGTCTTCCATAGGTCCTGGCAACACGAGGTGCAGTTGGATCTCTCAATGGGCTTTGCGCAGGCCGACATTTCCAACCTTGGCGAGCACGGAGTCGGAATGATCCTCTTCGATGTGCGAAGCGCTCCCAAACAGAGGCTCGCCAAAGCCGACTTTGATTACAGCCAGGAGCTCATGGTTCGCTGCGCCACGTTCGATCAAACGGTGTCCGGAGCCACCGGGCCCCAAACGATGACGATCCAGCTTCTTCCGGGTCCAGACATCGGGGAGAAGGCATACGTAACCAAGCAATCTTTTAGCGGGAACGCTGCCGGGGTCGGACTCCGCGTCTTGGCCGGGACGGTGTCTTTGGACATGGGTGCGAACACAGGCATGGCGATAAGTGAGGAAGAAGCGCTTGACCTGATGTCGCAGGTCGCGCAGCAGTTTGTCGATGAAGTCAAGAATCACGCTCAGTAAAGCAAGCTTTCGCGCTGGAGTCTTGGTGCAGGTCAGACGGGGCTTGGTCCACTTTGCAGCCATCGTGGCAGGGGTATGTCCAGCCGGGTCAGAAGACGGGTGACGGTGTCTTCGACGAAGGTGTCAACCGGTTCACTAAACTCTTCCTCCGCCATCATTGCCCGGACTTCTTCCGGGGAGATGTTTCTGCCCAGAACAGTAGCAGCCCACTGAGAGAAGCCCTCAGACTCCGCAGCCAGGTGTACGGGCTCGTGGTCGGTAGGGTCGCCAAAGTAATCGCGGGGCTGGAAGCCCAAATAAAAACAAACGCCCCGCCGCGGACCCGGAGGGCTGATACTCGATGGTGGCGATGTCGCTGTTGTGAACGGAGACCCACAGGTCCCAATCAGTTTGACCGTTGCTGTCCATCCACAGTCCTGACTTGAAAACGGACGATTCAAAGTTGCCCACCGATTCCCCTGTTCCTGACTCCGCCTTCTGGTCGTTATGCCGGGTTGTTGGCGCCCTCTGCTGCCTACCCTACCGCCAAGCGGGGATGACTTTATTGAGCTGCTTCTCTTTGACCTTGTCCAGCTTTTCTACCCCGCAGTCAATGCGCTGGGTGTGCAGCCAGACGCCCAGGGTGCGCTCTTCCTGGTCCTGGGCCTTGTTGTGCCGCAGCAAATCGTTGCAGACGGGCCAGGTACACTGCCACTCCGTTTAGGCGCTGCTTCCAGCGAACTGCGTCGGCTTCGCGCTTGGCTGTGTGGTCCCGCCAGCCAGGAATCATATCCAGAGCCTCAGCGTAGGCGGTGGAGAGGGTGCCCTCGGCGGCGTCCCTGCGTCGGCGGGTAAGCCACCAGCCAGCGTTGATTCCTGGCGGGACCGTCCGCTGACCGGCAGTCGGCCTCGTAGAACTCCAGGACCTCATGTTGGTTCCGCTGTCCGGGCCGGTGACTTGCTTAGGAACGGGCGTGGCCGCGGCCCGGTGGTGCGCCGCCGTGCAGCACGTCGTCCTGCACGGCGGCCCTGGCGAGAAACCTGATGACCGACTGACCGCGGCCTCGGCGGTGAGCGGGTCAATCTTGCGCAGGCCCCGGAAGACCGCGGTCACAATCAGGACAACGCCGATCAAGATCAACAGTGCGCCGATCAAAGCGAGGAATGTGTAAAGGCTTTCGTCGTTGCGGTACTCCTCTTTCGCGGCCCGGTTACCCACGAGATAAAGGAGCCACCAGCGGACGGGTTGGGCGATGAATGGTGTTGTTATCGCCGCCCTCGATGTTTGCTCCTCCTCGATACCAGAACCGCTATAGTCTCCGGTGGCTGTACCGGGGGCTTCCCTTCTCCCGCCCAAGGCTGCTTCACTGGGCGCATCGACCTGAACAAGCATCTGATCAAGAACATCACCGGCCCGTTCCTGGCGTGGGTCGCCGGCCACCCGATGGCCGACGCGGGTATCGCCGACGGCGACGAGCTCGTGGTGGACCGATCCATCACTCCCGTGGACGGAAGCGTTGTTGTGGCAATCATCGGCACGGGAGGCTGAAACGAGTGCCCGCCTTCCGGCTCAATGAGACTTCCGTTGTCATGTCGACCAGCAACGGATGTTGAAGCCGGCAGGATCTGTTAGCTGTGGGTGTGGAGGTAGTGAAGAATCGCGCCCGCCGTTTCCTCAGGTGCGCTCATGTGGGGGCAGTGCCCGGTGGCCTGGAGCTGCACCAGGGTGCTGTGTTCCAGGTTCTTGTGCAGATAATCGCCCACTTCGGGAGGGGCAAGCCTGTCGTGGGAGCACTGCAGAATTAGGCAGCTGGTGTGCAGCTTTCTCAGTTCCGGGCGGGTGTCGGAGAAGAAAGTCACTTCGGCGAAGTGCCGTGCGATGGCCGGATCTGTCCCACAGAAGCTGGCAGTAAGGTCCTCCGCTAATTCCGGCTCTTGCGGGTTTCCCATGATTACGGGAGCCAGGGCCGCGGCCCAGGCAAAATAGTCGCTGTCCAGAGATGCGAGCAGCCCCTCGATGTCTTCCCGTGTAAACCCGCCTACGTAGCCGTCGTATGGGTCGTCGGTATGACGGGGTGAAGGAGCAAGCAGGATCAGGTGAGAAAACCTGGTTGGTTCCTGCGCTGCGGCGACCACAGCGATCATTGTGCTGACGCTGTGTCCCACCAAGATGACCTCCTCAAGTTTGAGGGCGGCGCAAATCTCCAGCAGGTCCGTCGCGTACCCATTCAGGGACCCGTACTTATCCCAGTCGTAGGCGCTGATGTCGGAGTGTCCTGCACCAACATGATCAAAAAGCACCAGCCGATAGTCTTGAACAAAGTAAGGGACCAGTTTTCGCCACACCGCCTGGTCGCAGCCAAAACCGTGGGCAAACATCAGCACAGGCCCGGAATCCGGACCCAATACGGTGATGTTGTTCCGGTCGATTACCGCAGTATCTGCTTTGATCACATTCTCACTGACCCTCACGTAGGGTGGCGTCCTCTCCCAGACTATGCACGGGAAAGACAGAATCCTAGGGATCCGGCCACTGTGCCCTTTAGGGGGCGTCGATTCAGCTCGTTGCGAGACGACGCGGCTTACCTGATTCCTCGCCAGCAGCTTAGCGCCTCGGCGATCCTTCGCCCCCGCCCGACCACGCGGAATTACTCCGCGGCGGTGACGCCGAGGTTCGCGGCGTGGCCGCTGATGGTGCGGGCGAGGTCGATGTCGCGGATGGTGATTCCGCCGACGTCGTGGCTTGAGAGCGTGACGCGGACCTCGGGGTAGGTGAGTGTGAGGTCGGGGTGGTGGTTGGCTTCCTCGGCGGAGGTGCCGATGCGGTTCACGAGTTCCAGTCCGGTTGAGAACTTCCGGGTCCTGAAGGTGGCGGTGATGGCCTCGCCGGTCAGGCGCCAGCCGGTGAGGCCAGCTTCGGCAAGCTCGGCGGCGGACAGCTTCCGCTGGGCATCAGTCATGGTGCCATCATGGCTTCGGAGGGTTGCCGTGGGCTACCCCTAAAAGGCATCACGCTCTGGTCGCTGAGTTGATTCGTCGTTCTGGTAAGGGGCGCAGTTGCTGGGTGGAGGGGCTGGAGTGCAACTTGGGGGACCGGCGCCGGGGCATGAGTTCGCCCGAAAAACGACCCACCGAGTTCGACAAATCGGCTCCAAAGAAGGAGCGGTGTGCCTCGTACCGCCCACCGAGGGCGGCCATCTGCAGATACTCGGCGCGCACGGCGGAGTGCTGTTCCTTGACGGTGCGTCACGGCATATCCTCTAGACGGGGTGGGCTCAACGCCGATTGACATTTTCAGTGTCACGCGGTTTGGCATTTGCATGTGTCGCGCTCATCGCCGCGGAGGGTCCTTTGTGTTAGTGGCCATGAAAAACTGCCCGTAGGCGGCCACGAAAGTGCCCACTGACGGCCAGTAGAACTGCCCATCGGTGGCCATGAGATCTGCCCACTTCCTTACTTGTCCTGCCGCGTCTTAAGCGGCGGGGGCCTCTCCCCGGGATTTGATGACGGTGTCTAGTCGCATCGAATGTCGCCCAGGAAGAGGCCCTGTATGAAGTCTGACGGAGAAATCATGGAAATTCTTGCTGCCTACGATCTGACCGGATCGTTGCGTGCAACCGCGGAGCTGACGGGCTGTTCCCATCACACTGTTGCCAGGCATGTTGCGGCGCGGGACGCGGGCCGGCCGATCGCTGAACCGGCGCCCCGCCATCGTGTCACGGACACGTTCTTGCCCAAGATCGAGGAATGGGTCGAGACGTCCAAGGGCCGGATCCGCGCGGATAAAGCCCACGAGAAGCTGCTCGCTCTGGGTTATGTGGGGTCGGAGCGGTCTACCCGCCGGGCGATCGCGCAGGTGAAAGCGGCCTGGCGGTTGGGCCATGTGCGCGTGCACCGGCCTTGGATCGCGGAGCCGGGGATGTGGCTGCAGTACGACTTCGGTGACGGGCCGCGGATCGGCGGGGTGAAGACCATCCTGTTCGTTGCCTGGCTCGCGTTCTCGAGGTTCCGGATCGTGATCCCGCTGCGGGACCGGACCGCGCCGAGCGTTTTCGCAGCGCTTGACCGCTGTTTCCGGATCCTGGGTGGGGCGCCGACCTATGTCCTGACGGATAACGAGAAGACGGTGACCACCGCGCACGTGGCCGGGGTGCCGGTGCGGAACCAGCAAACCCTGGACTTCGCCCGGCATTACGGGGTGACCGTGCTGACCTGCCAGCCGGCCGATCCGGCCACGAAGGGTGGGGTCGAGGCGTCGGTGAAGCTGGCCAAGGCCGATCTGGTGCCGACCGATACGAATCTGCGGGCCGAGTACTCCACGTTCGCGGAGTTGGAGAAGGCGTGTGAGGTCTTCATGGACGAGGTGAATAACCGGGAGCACCGTGCCACGCGGCGTAAACCCGCTGCGGTGCTGGCAGAGGAGGCGCCCGGGTTGCATCGGGTCCCGGAGACTGCTCACACGGTCGCGTTTGGGCTCGCCCGCACGGTCCCGGAGAACACCCCGATGGTGACGTTCGAGAACGCGCAGTATTCCGTCCCGGCGCACTTGCTCGGGGCCAGGGTGTTCGTCCGCGTCCACGGCAGCGGCCCGGGCGAGCAGGTCATCATCGTCCATCACGGCCCCGGTGGTCCGGTTGAGGTCGCCCGGCACGAACGGGCAAGGCCCGGCAGCCCTGCCATCAACGATGAGCACTTCCCCGGGATCAGAACCCGGGTCCCGGGCGATTACACACCCAGAGCCCGCACCGCCGACGAAGCCGAATTCCTGGCCATCGGCGCCGGCGCGGCGACGTGGTTGGTCGAAGCCGCCGCGGCCGGGACGGGGAGGATGAACCTGAAAATGGCCGAGGCCGTGACCCTGGCCAAAATCGCCGGGACCAAGCAAGTGGACCGGGCCCTGGGCGACGCGGCACTCCATGGCCGCTTCGCCCACGGCGACCTGGCCTCGATCCTGAACGCGAACGTCAGACGCACCACCACCCACGCCGCGGACGAGACCCGCTCCCTGACCCAAGGCACCGGCGCGTGGGCAGGCCTGGGCGCAGCGCCCTTCAGCACCGCCAAGGAGCAGAACCGATGAGCCCCGTAAGCACCACCGCCCCGGCCCTCCCGTCCGAGCTCGAAGCGCTGATGCGGCAACTGAAGATGCCCCACGCCCGTGCCCTCGCACCGGAACTGATCGCGACCGCCCGCGCCCAACGCTGGGAGCCGGCCGAGATCATCAAGGCACTCTTCGCCGAAGAAGCCGCCGGCCGGGCCCGGTCCATGCTCGCCACCCGGCGCAAAGCAGCAGGCTTCCCGACCGGGAAAACCTTCGACGCCTGGGACCCCGCCGTCTCGTCCATCCCTAGCCCAACCCAGCAAGCCCTGCGCACCCTGGAATGGATCACCCGCAGGGAAAACCTCGTCGTCTGCGGACCCTCCGGCACCGGGAAAACGTTCTTCCTCGAAGCCCTCGGCCAGCAAGCCGTCGAAGCCGGCATGCGCGTGGCCTGGTTCAGACTCGAAGACCTCGGCGCCCTCATCCGCGCCCACCGCACCGACGACAGCGTCACCCGCGCCGTGACCAGAATCCTCCGCGCGGAACTCGTGGTGATCGATGACATCGGCCTGCTCCCGGTGGCCACAGACGCCGCTGAAGGACTTTACCGGGTAGTCGACGCCGCCTACGAAAAGCGCTCCGTCGCGATCAGCTCGAACCTTCACCCGGCAGGCTTCGACGAGCTCATGCCCAAAACCCTCGCCACGGCCACCGTTGACCGGCTCCTACACCACGCTCACGTCTGCCAAACCAACGGTGATTCCATCCGCCTCACCCAGGCCCTCGCCGGAAAAGGAGTCACCCAACTGAACTAACAAGACCCGACGATGGCCAACCCCGCCGAACCAAGCAGTGGGCAGATCTATTGGCCATCACCGGGCAGTTTTACTGGCCACCAGCGGGCACATCAACTGGCCGTCCGTGGGCAGAAACTAATGGCCATTGACACCTTTGCAGCTCGCCGACGTTGATCCGACCGCAACCCCATTCGTTTTCCAGCAGGTAGAGGGCCATCCTGTTTCGGCGCTCCGCCTCGCACTCAGCAGCGGGAATTTTTATGCACAGAACAGGTCGCTGTGAAGTCGGACTCGTCAAGGTCCCACCTTTCGTTGATACGCAGGGTTCGTTAAGACGTCGGGATGGCAGTGGCGCATTGTGCCGCGGGGAGGTCACGCATGGTCTACGTCTCGACCCTGTAGGTACAAAGGCGCGGTGGATTGCGGGCAGAATTTCTGCCGCTCGGCGTGGTTGTGAGTGTTTGCGGTAAGCGCAGTGATACCTGGTCCATCCAGGAATAGCGTTCTTCGCAGGCTGGGGGCGGATGCCGGGGCACGGAAGACAGTAGTCGTGCGGCACTCTTTGGCGCTCCACTGCTATCAGTCTACGGCATGGGGTGAGGGAGGGGGTGCGACGTCACGACGGCTAAGGGCAAGCGGCAGTTCAACAGGCGGTCACGTGGCGCTCGCGAACCAACAGGGCGCCATTTACCGCTGACCAAGGGCCCACCGAATCACCGAGAATCCACTTGATTGAATTGGGAACATATGTCAGCGCGATTTGGGACTCAAAGCGGCATTAGCGTGGGACATGAGGACCTCCTGGTCGCTGCAGCGGTTGTCTAAGCACCTCCACTGTGCAACCGGAGGTCCTCACCTTTGGCTCAACGACTCCAGCGAGTCATAACATTCACCAAACCAGCGTCCCTGGGCAGTACACCTAGAGACTGCTTGGCTGATGTATTCAGCGGTCGAAGTGAGTACGTATGGTTAGGTTGTTGGCTGCTGTTGCTACGTAATCCGCGGGAATCTCGCGCAGTTTGCGGTTTCGGTTGTTTGATTCATCGCGAAGGATCTGCAGGACTGTGTCTTGGCCGCAGCGTTGGCGTTCTATGAGAATTCCTGCTGCGGGATCGATGATGGTGCGGGACTCCAGCACCGCTTTGAGGTTCTGGTGGCTACTCACCAGTTGCGCCGTTCGAACAGCGAGGCGTAGGGACTTGGACGCTTGCACGGCGTAACTTTGTGCACCGGCAATATCATCATCGGTGAAGGCTTTTTGTCTGCGGCGGACAGGCTCATTGCAGCCCCTGCGCCCCCGCCGAGGGGGAATGGGACGGACAGAACTGACCCGATGCCGTCCGACCAGGCAACGGCGCAATTCTCAGGCCACCTCGGCTCTTGATCCAGGTTAAGCACGTAGACGAGGACCTCGTCACGGAGAGCAGTGGGACAGGGCCATCCCTGAAGCTGTATTGCAGCTCGTCCACGGCTCTTACCTGGGGAGCGCTGGGCGCTACGGTGGTCGTGCACAGCTGTTTCAGCCCTCGCTGCTGGACTTGATTTGAGGTATAGCGCTGGATGCTGTCGCCGTCAATGGGCCTTTGGCGGGGACCCTTCGGCCGATGATTTGCATCGGCAAGAAGGGGGTTTATGCGGGACCAAAGACTCTGAGAGGGGCCGCTCCCCGGACGGAACCTGTTGTGGGGGAAACCGGCGGTTTCGCACGGCAAGGTGCCCGGAACCGCCTTTTGACTATTTTTGCAAGCAATCCCTCGGGAACAGGACATGTCCACTTCATCAGCACATCCGGGCGCTAGCGCCCAGCGACATCGGACGCCCATCGAGCTCACGGCTCTTACCGCAGGCGCTGTTTTCGTCCTTGTTGGGATTCTCGGGTTCATTCCGGGCATCACCACTAACTACTCGCAAATGACTTACGCGGGCCACGACTCGGGAGCCATGCTCCTGGGCATCTTCCAGGTGTCGATTCTTCACAACGTCGTCCATTTGCTTCTGGGCGCGGCGGGCCTGTTGATGGCACGGACCGACGTCCAGTCAAAGTACTACCTCATTGGGGGCGGCATCCTTTACTTGGTGATCTGGCTGTACGGGCTCTTCATCGATCAGGCGTCCGGCGCGAATTTCATTCCGGTGAACACCGCCGACAACTGGCTGCATGCCGCCCTTGGCGTAGCCATGGTGGTTCTGGGCTTCGTTCTGGGCCGCAGTAACCGTGAAACGGCCACGCCGTAGCAGGCCCAGTTTCAGCACTAATTTGTACCATGCCGGCCCAGGGGCCAGAGGCATGGACCGTGAAAACGGCGCATGGTGACAACGCACGACGCCTTCCAAGGGCTAGCTGATGTCGCTGCCTGATCCCGCGCTGCCGTTGGGGAGGTTGCTCTTCGATCTGCGCAGCCAGCCGGAGGGTCTGTCGGACAGGGAGGCTGCCCGCCGGCTGGTGGTCTTTGGCTCCAATGAGCTCAGCAGGCGCGGTAAACGGCTGGTGGCCGGAGCTGCTGCGTCAGTTTTGCTAGTGACAAAGCTTGACTTTTCCGTCCGCCAGTAGGCAGAAAACGGTGAACCTGCTAGAGCTGCGGGCTATCGAGCTTCAACAAGAGTGTCGTGACCGATCAGTCAATCGTTGGGTCGGGCTGCCGGCCGGATGGCGGTCCGTACCGATGGTGGGATGTGTCGGACCGCGGTCGCACTGATCATTGGTCACTCTTGCGTGGGGACCGTCGGGACCGTCGGGGCCGACACAACACCGTGGCCGGTCAGTTGCTCAGAAGCTGTCCAGAGTCGCCGTGCCAACTCCGGGTTTTTCGCTCGCGCCGATCGTCCGATCATCTCTGCGCCGCCGCGCATGTGCATGAGGTGGCGGGGGCCGGTAAATGCCGCATCGGGCAGGTCCCCGGTGATGGCAAGTAATACCGGTAACGCACCTTGGTCGGGCTGCTGCCCCGCAAGGGGGAGGAGACGGTCCCACACACTTCGGCGGCGGCGCCGGGGATCGTCGTAGATCGCGGTCACGACCAGCCCGGGATGGGCGGCCATTGCCTGCACGGGTGAGCCCCCCTGCCGCAGTCGCCGGTCCAGTTCGGCGGTAAACAACAGGTTGGCCAGCTTGGAATCGGCATAGGCGCGCCCCCCTCGGAACTCGCGGTGATGCCAGTTCAGGTCCTCCAGGTTAAGGCGGCTTGCGCGTTCGGCCTGGGAGGCCACGGTGACAACGCGGGTGGTGATCTGCGGCAGAAGCAGTGTGGTCAGGAGAAAGTGCCCCAGGTGGTTGGTGCCGAACTGCAGCTCAAAGCCGTCGCTGGTGCGTTGAAGCGTCGAAGAGGCGACGCCAGCGTTGTTGACCAAAGTGTCGATTGGCTCGGTGGTGCTCTGCGCGAAGCGCCGCACTGAGGCCAGGTTAGCGAGATCCAGAGCCCGAACCACATGCTTCCCACCCAAATCTTCGGCCAAGGCTGCGCCTTTGGCGGTGTCGCGCACCGCCAACACCAGACGTGCACCAGCCGCGGCCAGGGCGACAGCAGTGGCACGTCCGATACCGCTCGTCGCCCCCGTGATGAGCACAGTCCGCCCGGCCATGGAGCGGTCTCCCTCGGTAGGGGCGGAAATGGCAGCTGAAGGGAATCGTGGAAGCATCATAGCGCTAAAGTAGACGCTGTATATATTGTTGTCAATGTCTACATCAAGCTAGAATGAGGAAATGTCCACGCCTTACCACCACGGGTCGCTGCGTCAGGTCCTCATTGAAGAGGGTCGTTTGTTGTTGGCGGAACGCGGCGTGGCGGCTGTGACGCTGAGGGAGTTGGCACGGCGGGCCGGGGTAAGCCACGCTGCGCCACTACGGCATTTCTCTGATCGAGAGGCGCTGCTGGACGCGATAGCAGCCAGGGGGTTTGATGAGCTCACCGCTGCGTTGGTGTCCGCCGATGTCCACACGGATCTGCACGAGCGGCTAAGCATTTACGCCCATACCCACGTCCACTTCGCCGTAACCAACGCAGCGTTGATGGAGCTCATGTTTTCCCGGGATCTGAATCCGGGGAACGGCGGCGCAGCGGCGCAATCGGCGGCCCGGTTCTTCACCCTCGGGGCCCGCTTACTGGGGGAGCCGGACCCTCAGGCGCTGGGGCCATTACCCTACTTGCTGACCGGGATGCTGGAGGGCATCAGTTCTCTGGCTGCCCGGGGCCGGCTTCCGAAGGATCGGGTCGACGAAATCACCTCTGCCGCCGTAGCAGTCCTGCTCCCTGCAATCCAGAACCAGCTTTGTAACGCTCCCACAGCCAGGGCTGATTGACGTACTGGCGTGCTAAAGAGGCGAAGTTCGGCGGTACCGGAGAGGACGGCGAACCAGTCCCGACCTGGGTGGACGCTGGCCTCTCCGACCGAGGGGGCGGAGGCGGTGATGCGCGTTTTGGCGACGGTGAGCTCACTGGCGGTGCGTTCGTGTGCCAGCGTCCAGATCGTCATGCCGCGGTGTACATTCTGATGCGGCCGGATGACAACGTCCTCGTCGCTACAAGCGAATCCTCAGGGGGTTCCTAAGAGGAGCGCAGGGCCGAGGAGCAGGCGTAGGCGGCATTGCTCCAGACGACGAACAGCAGCGGTGCCGGTGCCAGCGCCACACCGAGGACGGGCTGCAGCAGGGCAGCTGAGGCGATGATTCCCAGCAGCGCCAGCAGGGCCGGGCTGAGGTACCAGCGCTGCACGCTCAGGTAAAGGGACGCCTTCAACAGGTCCTTCAGTGTGGCGTTGGGCAAGACTACGACGCCGGCAATCGCCATCACGGCGCCGGTCGCCGTCACAGCGGCGGCCGTCACGATGACGGGGACCAGCAGCGCGGCTGCCGGCGCAGACGGCACGATGGCCAGGTCAACGCCGAGGAACAGCAGCACCGCGACGGTGGCCAGCCCCAGCGGTGCCGTCCGGCGGAACCTGCGACTGTACCCCTTCAGGAAGGAGGCTACGGGCTTGGCCGCACCGCCGTCGTCGTGCAGGGCCTGGAAGGAGGCGAAGAGCCCGGCGAGCGACGGAGCAACGGTGACGGACAGCGCCAGGAAGAAGGGCCAGGCGGCGACCGGGTCTGCCACCAGGGCCAGGCACAGCACCAGCGGGGCGTTGGCCACGGCCATCAGCACGTTCCCGGCCAGGAAGGTGTAGACGAAGCCGAAAATGCCTACGAAGGTTTCGAATCCGGGGCCGGGGATGCCTCCCGCAAGGCGGCGCCGCCCCGCCGGGTGCTGTGCCATGGAGGTCATCCCTTCATGCCGCTCGTGGCGATGCCCTGGATGAAGTACCGCTGGCCGATCAGGAAGATGGCCAGGATGGGCAGTACCGAGATGACGGAGCCCCGCGGCCGTAGTGGGAGAACCCGTTAGGGGGACAGGATTAGGTCAAGCACTGCCGGGAAGCTGGTGACACCGTCTTCTGCCATGAAGTGTCCGGCTTCGGGGTGGACCTGCAATCGTGCCTGGAGGCGCTTGGCGAGCTTATCCGACGCTTCCGGGGGAACGAAAGGGTCCGTTTCTGAGCGGATGACCGTCCGCTTGCGAATGCACTCTGCCAGGCCTTCGACCTCCACCCCTGTTGCGAGGTAGCGATTAAGTTCCGGCAAGGCGTCGAGCGGTTCGATGAAGCCGGCTACCAGGACGAGGCCGCCCAGCTGCCACGGCTGCGGGAGGGCTGCCAGGACCCGCAGTACAGTGATCACCCCTAAAGAGTGGGCTACCATCACCGTTCCCGCATCCGGCACCCCAAGCTCCCTACTTACAGCGTTCTCCCATGCTGTCGTCTCCGGATCGTCCGGGTCAGGGAGCGGAACCGCGGTGACGTCCACGCCGACGGACTGCAGTTCGCGCTGAAGCCAGGGGAACCAGTTCGCGTCCGGCGCCGACTCGTAGCCATGGACGATGACAACACGCTGGATGAGCTCGGCTGGAATCGCTTCTGCATCCATTAGACAGCCCCTACCAGCGAGCCCATAAAGCCCTTGGTCATCCGCTCGGCGGCCAGGTTCCCGCTACTACAAGCCGGTCGCCAGCCGGCATCACCAGGCCGACGCCGGGGAGGGAGGGCTCCGCGCACATGGGACTCATCCAACTTCACCCGTCACCGCCTTCAACCCTAAGCATCTCTGTGTGGGCTTGCCCGTTCCCCAGCGATTGCCCCTCAGTATCCAACGATTTCGTGCGGGACGTACGGATTTTCAAGTTCTGTCTTTTCCTCCGGTGTGAGCGTTAGCTCGAGGGAACTCAGAGCGTCGTGCAGGTGTTGTGGCTTGCTGGCACCGACAATAGGCGCGCTGACCACACTGTTGGAGCGGACCCAGGCCAGGGCCACTTGGGCGCGCGGGACCCCTCGGCGTTCGGCGATGACGCGCACGGCGTCGGCGACGGCCCGGTCGCCGCTCTCGGCACTGTAGAGCGTCTTGCCGAACTCGTCCTTCTCCGAACGGTTGGTTTTCTCGTCCCAGTCCCGGGTCAGTTTGCCGCGTGCCAGCGGACTCCACGGCAGGACCCCGATCTTTTGGTCGGCGCAGAGGGGGAACATTTCGCGTTCCTCCTCCCGGTACACGAGGTTGTAGTGGTCCTGCATCGTCACAAAGCGGGTCCAGCCATTGATCTGCTGCAGATACACGGCCTTGCTGAATTGCCATGCGGCCATCGAGGAAGCCCCGATGTAGCGGACTTTGCCGGCCTTGACGACGTCATGCAGGGCTTCAAGCGTTTCCTCAATGGGCGTGGTGGGATCCCAACGGTGAATCTGGTATAGATCCACATAGTCCGTTCCCAACCGGGTCAGGCTGGCGTCGAGCTCCGCGAAAATGGCCTTGCGTGAGAGCCCGCGGCCGTTCGGGCCGGGTCGCATCACCCCGTGGACCTTTGTGGCAATCACGATTTCCTCCCGGCGGGCGAAGTCGGCCAGCGCCTTGCCCACTATTTCCTCGCTGCTGCCGTTGGAGTAGACGTTCGCGGTGTCGAAGAAATTGATGCCGGCATCCACGGCTTGGCGGATCAGCGGCCGGCTCTCACTTTCAGGCAGCGTCCACGGATGTGGACCCCGCGCGGGATCCCCGTACGTCATACACCCCAGTGCCAGCGGCGAGATGTCCATGCCCGTGTTGCCGAGCTTTATGTAATCCATGTTCTTCCTCCGCCTTCCAGTCCCGGGCGCAGCTGCACCCCCTGCCCCCACGCTATGCGACGAACAACCCCCTTGTGGGCGTTTGTATGGCGACACTATCGATCTCGCGTGTCGCTCGTTGTCGCGGGCAGACGAGATTCCGTTGCGGTTGGAAAAGCTACCTTGCGCATAGCCCCGGCAGACCTCACCGATGCCGGTCTCTGCCTACACCTACGACAAGCTCACTGCGGCAAAACCGCTGGCCCACCCGCGGAGGCACCTCCTGGCCCCGAGGGGATGGGTCGACCCGGAGGGCGACAAAACGTAGACCGGAAAGACCCAGGGGCGTCAATATATGGCGTCGCTGCACAGGCAGGGCCAGGAAGGTCCACGCTTCCGCCTGGACCTTCCTTGCCCTGCTGACATTCTTCCTTGCCTTACCTGATGTTGTGCTTCGTGCCGTCTCCTTCGGTGCTTGCGCTGACGGACGCGGTTCCGTCCAGGGGGCCGGCGGCGGGGTTGGCGCCGGTGGTGGCGGAGAGGCGGGCCTTCCGTGTGGCGGGGCCGAAAACTGCCAGGGCGACTGCGCCGAACAGCCAGGTGCCGGCGATGAAAAAGAAGACGCTCTGGTAGCCGCTGCCGTTGTAGAGGGCGGCGATGATCAGCGGCCCGGCGGCGTTGGAGAGGCGTCCCAGGCCGTAGGAGATTCCGGTGCCCATGGAGCGGCCGTTTGTGTCGAAGAGCTCGGGGGAGTAGGCGTAGGCCAGGGCCGTGTAGCCGCGTTCGAACAGGTTAACCAGGAAGCCGAACAGGACGATGAGGACGGGGTTGAACGTGAGCCCGTAGAGCAGGCCACAGACGGCGATGATGCTGCCGAAGACCACCAGGCACCATTTTCGCTCGAACCGGTCCGTGACCAGGGATGCGAGGTAGGAGCCCAGGGGCGCGCCGATGGTGGTCAGTGCCACGTAAAAGATGGAGTTCTCGACGCTGAAGCCTTCCTTGGCCAGGAGGGTGGGAGCCCAGCTGGAGTAGCCAAAGAAGCCGATGGCCTGGGTGACCCAGAGGATGGTCAGCAGGGCGGTGGGTGCGAGGTATTTCTTCTGCAGCAGGAGCGTCAGGGGTGCCTTGGTGGCCGTGGGGGTTTCAACAGCTGCGGCCGGTTCGGGAAGAGCGCCCTTTTCCGCGCTCACGGTGGCTTCAATCTCGTTCAGGATGGCATCGGCTTTGGCGTAGTCGCCCTTGTTTTCGTACCAGCGCGGGGACTCCTTGAGGCGTCGGGTGAACAGGATGAAGAGGATGCCCAGCGCGCCCCAGATGTAGACGAGGCGCCAGGACCAGTCCGAGAGGGGGACCACGAGGCTGGCGATGAGGTTGGTGGCCGGGGTGCCGCAGATGCCGATGACGATCGCGTACGCCTGGTACTTGCCGCGCTTGGCCGCGGGGAACAGTTCGTTGACGTAGATGACGGCCACCACCGTCATCGCGGAGAGGCCAGCCGATGTCAGGACCCGGAAGACGCCAAGGGACAGGATGTCCCAGGAGAAGGCCGCGATGAGGGAGAACGATGCGTACCAGAGCGTGGTGATCACCAGGGCGTTCTTGCGTCCCCAGCGGTCGGCCATCCAGCTGGCGATGAGCGAGCCGAAGAACATACCGACAAAGGACGCCGAGGTCACGTATGCCACCTGGTTGACGGTGACGCCCCACAGCTTGATCAGCTTGGGAACCGTGGTGGCGAAGCTGTTGATGTCTGCGAACTCGAAGAAGTAGGCGAATGAGACGGCCACCAGGGCGATCTTGTGGAACTTGGAGATGGGCAACCGGTCCAGGCGGTTGGCGGCGTTGGAATGCGTCATTGGAATCCTAGGGGCAAAGGTTGGGGGAAGCTTGGGCGGTGACTAGGCGTTTTCGCCGGGCCAGTACAGGCTCATGGGGTTGTTGACCAGCAGCTTGTGCTGCAGCTCGGAGGTGGTGGCCACATGGGGGATGAAGTCCACCAGCAGCCCGTCATCGGGCATGTGGCCGGTGAGGTTCGGGTGGGGCCAGTCGGATCCCCAGAGCACCCGGTCAGGGAATTCCTCGACGACGGTCCGGCCGAAGGCCACCACGTCACGGTATGCGTGCGTCTCGCCATCCAAGGCCGGTGGCCCGGAAACGCTGAGCCGTTCGGGGCAGCTGACCTTGACCCAGACGTCGTTGTTTTCGACGAAGCGCAGGAAGCGGCCGAACTCCGGGCCGGTGGCGGGCTTGGTGACGTCCGGGCGGCCCATGTGGTCCACCACCAGCGGCGTGGGCAGGGATCCGAAGAACCCTTCCAGGCCCTCGAGGTCCTGGCCTTCGAAGTAGATGACCACGTGCCAGCCCAGCGGGGCGATCCTGCGGGCAATTTCCGCCAGTTCCTCCTGCGGCGCCGCATTCACCAGGCGCTTCAGGAAGTTGAACCGGACGCCCCGCACGCCGGCGGCGTCGAGCCGCTGCAACTCGGCGTCGCTGATGTCCGGCCGTACCGTGGCCACGCCGCGGGCACGACCCCCCGCGGCCTCGACTGCGTCCACCATGGCGCTGTTGTCCGCTCCATGGCAGGTGGCCTGCACGATGACGTTGCGGCTCACTCCCAGGTGGTCGCGCAGTGCGAACAGTTGGTCTTTGCCGGCGTCGCACGGGGTGTATTTCCGTTCAGGCGCGAAGGGGAATTCCGCGCCTGGGCCGAAGACGTGGCAGTGCGCGTCCACTGCTCCTGCGGGAAGTTTGAAGCGGGGCGTGGACGGGATGCTGTACCAGTCGAGCCAGCCCGGTGTCTTGGTGAAGGCGGTTTCCATGGGGTTCCTTTGGGTGGCTTCAGTCGACATACCGGAGTCCGGCAGCTTCGAGGGGGCGGCGCATGTTGTAGATGTCGAGTCCGAGTTCCCCGTTGGCGAAGCGTTGGCGCTTGGCATCTTCGTTGTCCTCCCGCCTGCGGGCGGCTTCGGCCACTTCGGCTGCGCGTGCGGCGGGGACCACCACGACGCCGTCGACGTCGGCAATCACCACGTCCCCCGGGCTGACCAGGGCGTTGGCACAGACGACGGGGATGTTGACGGATCCGAGAGTGGCTTTGACGGTGCCTTTGGAATTGATGGCGCGGCTGAAGACAGGGAAGTCCATGTCCTGGAGCGTGGCGACGTCGCGGCAGCCGCCGTCGATGATCAGGCCCTTCGCGCCGCGGGCCTGCAGGGAGGTGGCGAGCAGGTCGCCGAAGAAGCCGTCTTCGCTTTCGGTGGTGCAGGCTGCGACGACGACGTCGCCGGGCTGGACCTGTTCGGCAACGACGTGCATCATCCAGTTGTCCCCGGGCTGGAGCAGGACGGTGACGGCGGTGCCGCACATCGCGGCGCCGGGGTAGACGGGGCGGATGTAGGGGCGCATGAGGCCCAGGCGGCCCATGGCTTCGTGGATGGTGCTGACGCCAAACGCTGAGAGGGCTTTGACATCCTGTTCGGCTGCGCGGGTGATGGTGGTGTGGACAACTCCGAGTTCCTGCATTTGTGGCTCCTGGGGCTTAGCGGCCCTGCTGTTTGAGCAGGGCGTTGAGGCGGGGGTAGACGGTGCGGGCGTTGAGTTCCTGGATGGCGGCCTGGTCCGCTTTATTCAGTCCCGCTGCGTCGATGTAACGGTGGGTGTCGTCGAAGTTGTGCCCCGTGCATGGATCGATGTCGCGGACGGCGCCGATCATTTCGGACGCGAACAGGATGTTCTTGGTGGGCATGACGTTCAGGAGCAGGTCGATGCCGGGCTGGTGGTACACGCAGGTGTCGAAGAAGACATTGTCCAGCAGGTGTTCTTCCAGGGCGGGCTTGCCCAGTGCCATGGCCAGGCCGCGGAAGCGGCCCCAGTGGTAGGGGGCCGCGCCGCCGCCGTGGGGGATGACGAGCTTCAGGGTCGGGAAGTCCGCGAACAGGTTTCCCTGGATGAGCTGCATGACTGCGGTGGTGTCAGCGTTGAGATAGTGCGCGCCGGTGGTGTGGAAGGCGGGGTTGATGCTGGTGCTCACGTGGACCATGGCAGGGATGTCGTACTCGACCATTTTCTCGTAGATCGGGTACCAGTACCGGTCCGTGAGCGGTGGTGCTGTCCAGTGGCCCCCGGAGGGGTCCGGGTTCAGGTTTAGCGCGACGGCACCGTTTTCCTCCACGCAGCGCGTGAGCTCGGGGAGGCAGGTGGCCGGGTCCACGCCGGGGGACTGGGGAAGCATCGCGGCAGGGACGAAGCGTTCGGGGTAGAGCCGGCTGACCCGGTAGCAGAGCTCGTTGCAGATCGCCGCCCACTCGGCGGAGGTTTCGAAGGAGCCGATGTGGTGGGCCATGAAGGACGCCCGGGGCGAGAAGACGGTGAGGTCGATGCCGCGTTCGTCCATGAGCCGCAGCTGGTTCGCTTCGATGCTTTCGCGCAGGTCGTCGTCGGAAATCTGCAGCTCAGCGGGGGACGGTGCCAAGGCAGGGTCCTGCAGTGCCGCGACCTGCCGGTCGCGCCAGTCGCCAAGGGCCGCGGGGGCCGTGGTGTAGTGGCCGTGGATGTCGATGATCACAGTGGGTGCTCCTGGGAGGAAGTCGCTGAAGGCTCGGTAGTGGTGGGGTTCCAGAGACCGCGGGGGACCATGACATCCCCGGCCATGATCAGCCGCGCGGTGCGGATCAGCGCGGACTTGACCACTCGGGTGGGGTCACGGGGGTCCAGGCCGAGCTGGACGGTGAATTCGCCACTGGGATGTTCCACCGACACCGTAAGGTCCGTCCCGTCCGGCAGGAATGCGACGTCGTGCGCCACAGTCCCCTTCAGGGTCGCGGCGGTTGCGGCGGTCACCGCCGCCAGTACCCCGATGGATTCGTGGCAGACGTGCGGGATGAAGCTGCGCGTGTTGATCGCCCCGCCCGCGGTGGGCGGGGAAACGAGCGTCATCTTCGGGTAGTTCCTGTCCGTCACGTCCCCCAGGCCCATGAGCTTCCCGCAGATCAGGCGCAGGTCCTCGAGGCGTCCCTTGAGTTCGGCGTCCTTGTTAAGGTCGACGGCGGCCTCGCGGCCCGTGCGGCCCAGGTCGCCGGCGTTGATAATCACCAGGGGTTGCCCGTTGTCGATGCAGGTGACATCGACGGGTCCGACGCCGGGGAGGTCCACGGTGTCGCGGAGGTTGCCGGTGGGCAGGAGAGAGTCGCAGACGGAACCGGCGGTGTCCAGGAAGTTGATGGTCACCGGCGCCGCGGTGCCGGGGACGCCGTCGATCCTGGCGTCCCCTTCATAGCCGACATACCGGCCGTCCGGGCCCAAGGGCGTTTGGACGGTGATCTCGGCGACCATATTCGTGTTCAAGGTGAGGACGCGCGCCGTGGTGGTGTCGCCGTCGGGCGTTAAAAGTCCAGACTCGATCGCGAAGGGGAGCGCTGCTGCGAGCATGTTTCCGCAGTTCGGAGTCGTGTCCACGGTGTCGGTGGTGGGCTGGAGCTGCGCGAACAGGAACTCCAGGTCCACGCCGTCGCGTCCACTGACCGAGACGATCCCGGCCTTGCTGGTCAGCGGGTGGGCGCCGCCCAGCCCGTCAATCTGCCGGGGATCCGGGGAACCCATGGCAGCCAACAGAATGGCGTCCCTGGTTGGGATATCGGTGGGCAGGTCACTGGCCCGGAAGAACGGGCCCTTGGACGTCCCGCCCCGCATCAACCAGCACGGCACTGCAAACTGGCCGCCGGCGGGGCGTGGCCCAGCAGGATCCTGGCGGCTGGAGTCCAACGCGGGGGAGTCCGCAGCGGCCGCAGCAGAAATGGCCTTGTCCATGGTTTGTCCTTTGAAGGTCCGGGAGGGCGCACTTGGAACCGCGCCGTCGCCTCAAGTGAACCAAGTTACATTCAGGATTGTCAACAATTTCTTGTACATTTATGTTGACCGTTGATTGCGCTCTCACTGTTACCCCGGGGAGCGACCTGCTGCGGCATGATTGTTCCATGACTGAATTTGGCGCGGTCCGGGTGCACGACGCTGTGCTGCGCCATGTAGAGGAGAGCCTGCGCTCAGGGGCGATCAAGATCGGTGACAGACTGCCTGGCGAACGTGCCCTGGCGGAGCAGTTCGGGATTTCACGCGCGTCCGTGCGGAACGCTATCCGGTCACTTGAAGTGATGGGCGTTGTCCGTTCCTCGACGGGGTCGGGGCCAAACTCAGGCACTGTTGTGGTCTCGAACCCATCGCATGCCCTGGGCGGAGCCCTGCGCATGCACGTTGCGAGCCAGCAGCTTCCCCTTAAGGACATCGTGGAGGCGCGGATCATGACTGAGACGTGGGCGCTTGAGCATGCCGCTGCCGTTTCGTGGACTCCTGAGCAACTCGATGACGCGCGGCTGCTGCTGGAGGCGATGGACGATGAAGGGTTGCCTTCTGAAATCTTCACCCTCCTGGACGCCCAGTTCCATGTCGCCCTCAGTGCATTGGCAGGCAACGTCGTGGTGAGCACGATGATGGAGTCGATGCGCGAGGCGATCCGCGACTATATCAGCGAGGCAGCGGCGCGGCAGGGGGCATGGGAGGAAGTGGTTCATGTCCTTCGGGCACACCACCACGGTATCTTCGATGCTGTTGAGGCACGGGACGGGGCGGTGGCGGCCCGTCTCGTCCGTGAACACATCGACTGGTTCTACGGTCAGGCCCGGTAAGCCCGGACACGCGCCAGCCGCCGGACACTTTCTCTCCGGCGGCTGGAAGCGTTGGGTAGTCGGATTGCCTTAGGACACTTGTGCTGTGAGCCCCGCGGCCTGGATCGCCTTGGATGCTGCGGTCTCGTCGTTGTCGGAGCTGTCGCCGCTGATTCCGACGGCACCGTGGATTTCGCCGTCGCTGCCGCGGACGAGTACTCCGCCGGGCACCGGGATGAGACGCCCGCCGATGGCAGCAGCTGCGGCCGCAATGAAGTAGGCCTGCTGCTCGGCCCGTTCCATGAGGGCCCGTGACCCCATGCCGAGGGCGAGGGCTCCATATGCCTTGCCGTGGGCAATTTCGAAGCGGTTGTTCGAAGCGCCGTCCTGCCGGGCGGCGGCGATAACGTGTCCTCCCGGATCGAGCACGACGACGGTCAGCGGCTTGAAGCCGTGCTGCTGCCCTGTTGCGAGTGCCTCGGCGATGATGGATTGGGCGGTGTCGAGGTTAAGGCTCAAGATGCGCTCCTGGCAAGGTCGGTGGTGTGTTTCTGCGCTTCGCGGCGGCGGTGGAGGATTGGTTCGGTGTACCCGGAGGGCTGGGCAGCGCCCGTGAGCACGAGCTCCCGGGCGGCCAGGAAGGCTTCGGTGTCGAATGACGGCGATAGCGGCAGGTAATCCGGATCAGCGGCATTCTGTTCGTCCACCACCTCGGCCATGCGCCGCAGCGAATCCTCCACTTGCTCCGCGGTGATAACGCCGTGGAGGAGCCAGTTGGAAATGTGCTGGGAGCTGATCCGGCAGGTGGCGCGGTCCTCCATCAACGCCGTGCCGTGAATGTCCGGGACCTTGGAGCAGCCGATGCCGGCGTTGACCCAGCGGACGACATAGCCCAGGGTGCTCTGGATGTTGTTGTCCAGTTCGCTGCGCCGGGCATCTTCGTCCCAGCTTGCCGGATCTCCCACCGGGATGGTGAGCAGTTGCCGCAGGGTGGAGCGGCGCGCTTGGCCAAGCTGTGCCTGCTGGGCATCTACGTCGACCTGGTGGTAGTGGATGGCGTGCAGTGTCGCCGCGGTCGGGGATGGGACCCAGGCACAGTCGGCGCCGGCAAGGGGATGGGCAACCTTTTGCTCCAGCATGTCCGCCAGGTTGTCCGGCGCGGCCCACATGCCTTTGCCGATCTGCGCCCGGCCGGCAAAACCGCATTCGAGTCCGATGTCCACGTTGGCGTCTTCGTAGGCTTTGATCCAGCTGGTGGAGCGCATGTCAGCCTTGCGGACCATCGGTCCGGCGAACATCGACGTGTGGATCTCATCTCCGGTCCGGTCCAGGAATCCGGTGTTGATGAACGCCACCCGGTCCCGGGCCTCCCAGATGCACGCCTTGAGGTTCGCGGAGGTGCGGCGCTCTTCGTCCATAATGCCGATCTTGAGGGTCAGCGGGTCCAGGCCCAGGACGGATTCCACCTTTGTGAGCAGGGCGCAGGCCACGGCTACTTCATGGGGCCCGTGCATCTTGGGCTTGACGATGTAGGCCGACCCGGTCCGGGAGTTGCTTGCCGCGTTGGGTCCGCGCAGGTCGTGCACAGAGCCAAGGCCGGTGAAGAGGGCGTCAAGGATCTCCTCGGGTACCGGGTTGCCGGCTGCGTCCAGGACCGCGTCACTGGTCATCAGATGACCCACCTGACGGATAAGCAGCAAGGAGCGGCCGGGCAGCGTCAGCTCCGATCCGTCCGGTGCCGTGTAAACGCGGTCGGGGTTGAGCCGGCGCGCGAAGGTCTTGCCGCCCTTCTCGACGTCAGCGGTCAACGTTCCCTGCATGAGGCGGAGCCAGTTCCGGTAGCCTTCCACCTTGTCTTCGGCGTCCACTGCCGCCACCGAGTCCTCGAGGTCCATGATCGTGGTGACGGCCGACTCCAGGACAATGTCCTTCACGCCTGCCTGGTCGCCGGCTCCGATGGGATGGTTCCGGTCGATCTGGATTTCAACATGCAGACCGTGGTGCACCAGCAGCACGGCGTCCGGTTCCGCTGAGGTTCCTCCGTAACCCGCGAACTGTGAAGGTTCGGTGAGACGGGTGGTGCCGTTGGCATTTTCGGCAACGAGGGCGCCGTCGACCACGCGGTACGCCGTCACGTCGGCGTGGGAGCCGGACGCTAGAGGAGTGTGTTCGTCGAGGAACTGCCGGCCGATGGCCACGACGGCAGCACCCCGGACGGGGTTATAGGCGCCGCTGCGCTCACGCCCTTCCGCCTCATCGATCACGTCTGTGCCGTAGAGCGCGTCATAGAGGGAACCCCAACGGGCGTTGGCGGCGTTGGTGGCGAAGCGCGCGTTCAACAGCGGTACGACCAGCTGAGGGCCGGAGACTGTGGCGATCTCCGGGTCCACACGCTCCGTGGTGATACTGAAGTCCGTTGGTTCCTCCGCCAGGTAGCCGATCGAACGGAGGAAGGCCTCGTACGCCTCAGGATCGCCGGGACCTGCGTGGGTGCGGTGAAACTCGTCGATCTGCTCCTGCAACCGGTCACGGGTTGCCAGCAATTCCCGCACCTGCGGGGAGAACTCCTCAATCACCGATGCTGCCCCAGCCCAGAACGCCTCCTCCTCGATCCCGGTGCCGGGGAGTGCCTCATCCCGGACGAAGGCATAAAGGCCTCCGGCGACGGTGAGTCCATTTGTCTTCACATGCGACGACATACTGCTTGCTCCTTATAAAGGGGTTCGGTGTTATGAAAATTTCTAATTTTGAAGACGGGCCTTCGTCGCCCTGTTTCAGATGGCTTTGCCGGGGTTGAGTATCCCTGCCGGATCGATGACGTCCTTGATTGCCTGCTGAAGGGAGCGGGACGTTTCGCCGATTTCCTCCCCGACCCATTCCCGTTTCAGCAGCCCCACCCCGTGTTCGCCTGTCAGGGTTCCGCCCAGTCGCTGGGCGAGGTGGAACATTTCCCCGAGCGCGGCCTTTGCAGGGCCCTCGGTTATGGGCTCGTGAGGGTCGACGACGAGCATGGGGTGCAGGTTCCCGTCAGCTGCGTGGGCGACGCTGAAGATCCGCACCCCGGTACGGGACGCAATGTCCTCGAGTCCGGCGAAGGCATCGGCGAGCCGGTCCCGCGGAACGGCGATGTCACCGATCGATACGCGCCCGAGCTTTTCCAGGGCCGGGATGGCGTCGCGCCGGGCCTTGACCAGGGCTGCGGCCTCAGCGGCATCGGCGGCGCGGTGGACCGACGTGGCGAATGGACTGATCGCCTGGACGATCTCGTCGAGCTCGAGGTGGGCACCGTAGCCATCTGTCTGGGCGAGGAGGAAGGCACCGCCGAGCTCGCGGTGCCTGGTGCCCTCAGCCAGGTCGACGGCTTCAAGGGTGGGGCCGTCCATCAGTTCCAGGATCGAGGGCTGGATGCGTGCAGCAGTGATGGCGGAGGCAGCGCGGCCGGCTGCCTCGATGTCGGCGAAGTAGGCGGCGAGGGTCTCCGTCCGCACGGGCCTCGGCCGCAGGCGAAGGGTGGCCTCTACCACCACGCCCAGGGTTCCCTCCGAGCCGATGAAGAGGGCGTTGAGGTCATAGCCGGTGACGCCCTTGATCGTCTTCCTGCCCGTGCGCAGGATTCGCCCGTCTGCCAGGACAATGGTCAGCCCAAGTACCGATTCACGGGTCACTCCGTACTTCGCGCACCACATGCCCCCCGCGTTCGTGGCAATGTTTCCGCCAATGGAGCATATTGCGGTGCTCGCCGGGTCGGGTGCATAGAAGAGCCCGTGCCGGGCGGCCGCGGCATTGACCTCGGCGTTGAGCACTCCAGGTTCGACGACGGCAATCATTTCCACCGGGTCGATGGACAGAATACGGTTCATGCGGGAGACGTCGAGCACGATCTCGCCCGCACGCGCGCTGGCCCCTGCGGCCAGGCCGGTCCCTGCTCCGCGCGGGACTACGGGGACCTGCGCGGCGTGGGCGAGGCGCAGCAATTCGACGACGTCGTCAACGCTTTGGGCGATAACCACCCCGTCCGGAACTGTGGTGGGGACGTAGCCGGAGCGGTCCGTGGCCGCAGCTTGGCGCGCCTCGGCATCCGTGGTCGCCCGTGGGTGCGCTGCCAGCACGGCAGCAGTGGGCGAGGGGCTGGCCGCTGCGTGCGGAGCGGGGGTCGAGGCTGTCTTAACGGTCATGATGGGCCTTCCGGTCGTTATGCAGGGGATGGAATTGGTGCCGTGCGGTTGCTCACGGCACCATCCATGCGAGGACGTTGGTCTGGAGCAGGACTAGGACGGTAAGGAGTGCCAGCAGGCCGATGCTCCAGCCCAGGAGCCGGCGGAACAGCGTGCTTTCGAGCCCTTCGATCCCGACGGCGGCCGCGGCCACGGCGAGGTTCTGCAGGGAGAGCATCTTGCCCAGGACGCCGGCGGAGGAGTTGGTGGCGGCCATCAGCACCGGCGAGAGGCCGGCATGCGAGGCAGCAGTCACTTGGAGCTGTCCGAACAATGAGTTCGACGAGGTGTCCGAGCCGGTGAGCGCAACGCCGATCCAGCCCAGCACTGGAGAGAGCACTGCGAAGAGCCCGCCGGTCGAGGCGAGGGCGACGCCGAGGGTTGCGGTTTCACCCGAGAGGTTCATGACGAACGAAAGGGCCAGCACGGAGCATACGGTCAAGATCGTCCACCGGAGCATGGCCAGCGTTTTGATGTAGATCTTCACGCCTGCACCGAATGGAATCCGGTAAAGGGCGAGCGTGATAAGACCAGAGATGAGCAGGAGCGTCCCGGTGGCCTTGAGGTGGTCGAAACGCATGGTCTGCGACGAGACCGGCTTGCCGTTCTCGCCGAGGACGTCGAGCCCCGGCCAGCTGAACGAAAAGCCGCCGGCGGCAGTCAGCCAGGACTTGACCGCCGGTATCTGGGAGACGGAGAACACCGCGATGATGATGAGGTAGGGCGCTACCGCCATCCAGATCTCCCGGGGCAAGGGGCGGGTGGAAACACCCTGTTCCACCGCTGACCCTCGAGGTAGTTGGCCGGGCCGTCCCGTTCCACCGGCCGTGCCGCCGTCGACCACTGACGCTCCTGCCCGCCCGGCCACGGCCGCCGTCCCAGCGCCCAGCGCGCTGAATTCGGGTTCCCCCTCCACGGCCGCAGAATCGGCCGTCATTGTCTGGGCGGGCTTCCACACCCGGAGCAGAAGCAGGACAGCTGCGATGGCAAAGATACCGGCGAGGACGTCCGTGAGTTCGACAGTGAAGTAGTTCGAGGTAAGGAACTGAGCGATAGCGAATACTGTTCCCCCGACAACTGCGGCGGGCCACGTCTGGCGGACGCCGCGTTTACCGTCCACGATGAACACCAGCAGAAGCGGGACAATGAGCGCCAGGAACGGAGTCTGCCGGCCGGCCATGGACGAAACGGTTGCAAGCGGGATTCCGGTGACGCCACTGAGGGCGATCACGGGAGAGCCCATGGCGCCGAAGGCCACGGGTGCGGTGTTGGCCAGGAGCGAGACGGCTGCGGACTTGAGGGGCCTCATACCCGCTGCCATCAGCATGCCCGAAGTGATCGCCACGGGCGCGCCGAACCCTGCCAGGGCCTCCAGAAGCGCGCCGAAGCAGAATGCGATCAGGATTGTCAGGATGCGAAGGTCGCTTGAAACGGACCGGATTGTCGCTCCCAGCACTTCAAACCACCGGGTTTCAGTTGTGAGCTTATAGACCCACAAGGCGTTGATCAGGATCCACAGGATCGGGAAAAAGCCATAGAAAGCACCCTCGGCAGTCGCGCTGAGGGCTTGGCCGACGGGCATCCGCCATACGGTGACAGCCAGCACGATGGAAAGGGCGAGGCTCGCAACAGCAGCCTTCCAGGCCTTGGTCCTGAAAACGCCGAGAAGGATGAACAGAAGGATGAGCGGAAGGGCCGCGAGTACTGCCCCAAGGACCAGCGATCCCAGAGGATCGACAACCTGGTGGAACGTTGTCACAAAAGACTCCTTTGTCTGCAACAAAAATGAAAGAGGGTTTCCGCTAAATGGAAAGTGGGAGGCGCGGTTTGAATACTATGCCCCACGTCACAATGCGGTCAATGGTTTTTTGGTGTGGTTCATCCACAGTGGTACGTCCACATGGGCCCACGCGCCTTGGCTGTCTGCCAGTGGCAAATAGGAAACCCCCTACTGCTTAAGTGAAGTAGCCAACGCGACAAGGTAGTGGCCGCTTGTAGCCATCGCGCCAAAGTTCATCGGCCCTGTCGTGGCTTTGCTACAAAAAGGCCTTGGGCGGTGCTAAGTAGCCTTCTTCGGAGAAGGCCGCCGCCAAGGACCACAGGAGGAACCATGAGCCAACCGACGACACGAACCTCGGCAGCCAGCCGCCCCGCCGAGGCAGGGCCGGGAAGGCCGCGTCGGTTGGGGGACGCTCAGTCTCTGGCCCTTATTTCTGTGTTCGCCGCCTTAATCGCAGCCTCTGCGATCGTCCCGGGCATCCCCGTGGGAGGTTTCGGGGTGCCTATCACGCTGCAGACTCTGGCTATCATGGTGACCGGCCTCGTCCTTGGCGGGTCGCGTGCCGTCGCCGCGGTAGCGCTATACCTCCTTCTTGCATTCGTTGGGCTGCCGATCTTCTCGGGCGGCCGAGCGAGCCTGCAGGTCCTCGCTGGCGGATCCGCCGGCTACATAGTGGGGTTCCTCCTCGCGGCCTTTCTCGTTGGCATCGCTGCGGAGCAAGTCATCCGGCGCCTCCCAGCCAGGCGGCGCGGCCTATGGTTCTTCCTCGCCAGCATCGTGGTGACTGTTGTCGCATCGCACATGCCAGGCGTGCTCGGCATGATGGTGAACCTCAAACTGTCGTGGCAGGCTGCCTTCGCCAGTGATCTGATCTTCTACCCGGGCGATATTGTGAAGGACGCCGTAGCATCCGTTGCGGCCGTGGCTGTGCACAGGGCCTTCCCTGACATCCTTGTCCGCCGCGTGAAGTACGCGAGGCCGGCGCTATGAAAGTTTTCGGCAGAACCGTAGACGACCAAACCCGCTGCATTCACTACCGCACCGACGTGGATGTGATAGCCATAAAGTTCAAGTGCTGTCTTCGGTACTATCCCTGCCACCTCTGCCATGAGGAAGAGGCAGGTCACAAGCCCCAAACATGGCCAAGGGAGCTGTGGTCAGAGTCAGCAGTCCTGTGCGGCGTCTGCAAATGCGAGATGTCCATCCACGCTTATCTGGCAACCACATCGTGCCCAAACTGCGCGGCTCGCCTGAACGAAAGGTGCGCCGCCCACTCCCACCTTTACTTCCAGACCATGTGACGGAGGCCATCTGATGGATCCTTCCCGGGCCAAGTCCATTGTGGAGCCGCGGGAATCTTCAACAGGAGATTTTCTCAAGCCGCAAGAGTTACGGAAATGAGAAGGAGTGGCCTTTCGTCAGCCTTTTGTCGACCTGGCATTCAGTCACTCATGGGCATGCCTCTGCGTGGTGCCAACCACTGTGAAACTGGCCTTTTCATTGGAACGCATAGCCTGCCGGTTGGCACTTAGATTGTTGCAGGGCTCAGGACCAGTCCTTACGCGTTGTAGCTTCACCCCGGGTGGGCCGTCCTCGCCGGATTTTCCCGGCAGGGATGCCCGGCCAAGCCCGCCCCTCGTTGTACTTGCGTTGCAGTCGCTTGACTTCCTCCATCGTCGCGGCGACCACCAGGTCAGAGAGCGAGGCATACCCTTCTCCCGGCCCGGCAGCCTCAAGTGCCGCCCGCACCTGCGCAGCCTGGACATCAGTGAAATATGGGTTGATGTGAGCAGCGGGTCTCGCCTTTGAAGATTCGCGTCCTTCCGGCTTGGTCATCAGGACGGGATTGGGGTTGGGCTGGCGTGTCCTCTGCCTTTTCTCAGAACGGTGGGGAACCTGCGTGACCGGCGTGTATTGGAGGGCACGTATCGCTTTCCTTACTTTCTCCCGAGTACCGGGGATGACAATCTCGGGGTGGTTGAGGACATTGGAAACGGTAGCCACTGAGACGCCAGCTTCGAAGGCCACATCTACCATGCGTGCTCTGGTCTGCAATTGGTCTCCCGTGTGAGTTCTTGATTGAGAGCGGCCGTAGGACGGTCGTCTGCGGCGGGCCCAACGCTCGCGAACCCGCCTATGGCGCCAGTATCCAAGCAGCCGGCCGGGGAGGAGGCCGAATGACCGGCACTCCTCCCGGTGCTCCAGCCAGTTAGTTCTTGGTTTCCTGCTTGAGGGGTTCGGTGAGGACGCGCACGTCCCAGGCTTTGAGCTCAATCTTGGTGAGGTTGGTCTTTTCCGCATCGAGTAGGTCATCCAAGGCGGCCGGCGCCGCAACCGTGACAGGTTCCCAGCCCCAGTTGTGCACGAAGTGCAGGCGGCCGCCGTCGGCATTTGTCGCCGAGTGAACAGTGACGGTCTCGGGCAGGTCTTCCCACCCCACGTTGTGATCCGGTGTCAACCAGCGAATCAGGTCTGCTGCAAGTTCCGGGTTCGGTAGCGTGCCGACGCTGGTGATCCTTCCGGCCCCCGCCGCCGCCGTGGTGATGGCGGGGTAGCGGCCGAACTGCGGGTGGAGGTAGCTGGCAAGGGCAGTGCCGCCGTCGTGCTGCTCAAGGTAGTCGATCCAGCGGGTCGCGAGGCTTCCCGGCGAGAGCTGGAATCCATATGCTGCCTTCAGTTCAAGCGGGCGGGCGAGCTGCGAGAATTCCTGGTAGCTGACCCCTGCTTGTTCAGCGAGGCGGGAGGGTTTGGTTTCGAGCCGGGCGCGCGCTTCGTGATCGGCGTATGCGGTTCGCATGCCCAGAACGAGGTGTCCACCGGCTTCCGCGTAGACCCGCAGCCAGTCCAGCAGTCCGTCATCGGCTATGTACAGGCCGGCGGCAATCAGGACGGGCAGGTCCTTGGCCACTTGGGCAGGGTCGAGGCCCTGCCCTTCAGTGCCAATGATCTGGCGGTCGTGCAGGATGCGGACCGGGGCTCCTGCATGGAAGGCACCCTGGTAGAAGGCTTCGAAGATTTTTTGGTAGGAGCGTTCGTCTCCCGTCATGGGGGCCTCGGACAGGAAGCAGGGCTGGCCGGCCAGGCCCCACTTGGAGTCGTTTGAGTAGATCATGCCGATGGTTGCATCCGGTGTGAGGCCGACCAAGGCTTTGTCGGCAGTTTTAAGTTCAGCTCCCAGTTGGGCCAGTTCGCGGTACACGCGTCCGGGCTTCTGGTCGTGCGGGAGGACCCCGACCCAGTATGTTTCGGTGCCGTAGTGGTTGGTGGCCCAATGCCAGTATTCGATCATCTCGGCGCCGCGGGAGATGAAAGCGTAGGCAGCCTGGCGCCACTGGCCATCAAACGCCGGGTACTGCATTGCTGATCCGCCGATGGCTCCCGCATTGGTCTCGGTGACCAGGAACGGGGCCTGCTTGGACGAGTACATGCGGTCACCGCTTTGGAAGAGCGTCCAGGCGCCGCTCGTCGCCCACCCCTGGGGCGTGCTGTTCGACGGCGGAATGGCGAAAGCATCCTGCATGGCGTAGTAGGGGTTACCTGCCGTGACGTCAAAAGCCCGGGTCATGTCCTGATCGTGCTGTGAGGGCCGGTCGTAGGCGATGCAGGTGGTCACGAACTGTTCCGGGGTAGCGTACTCCCTGACGATGGCGGTCTGCCATTGCAGGAATTCGGTGGTGAGCCGGGCCTGGAAGCGGCGCCAAGCGAGGTCGTATTGCGGCTGGGCGTTGTTGTCCGGTGTCCAGAGGTCAGCCCACGTGGAGAGCTGATGGGACCAGTAGACGAGGCCCCATTCCTTGTTGAGGTTCTCCACCGTTCCGTACTGGTGCCGGAGCTCGTCCGTGAAGCGCTGGAAGACGCCGCGGTTATGGAACGCGAGCAGGCCCGGCTCGTTATCGACCTGGTAGCCGATAACGGCCGGGTGCGTCGCGAAGCGTTGGACAATTTTGCGGATGATGCGTTCGGCGTGGAATTTGAAAGCGGGGTGGGTGTAGTCCACTTCCTGCCGCGCCCCCCAGCCTAGTGGGTGGCCGGTCTTTGGCTCTCCAGCGATCTCGGGGTAGCGTCGGGCAAGCCACATTGGAATGGCGTAGGTCGGGGTGCCAAGGATCACGGAGATGCCGCGTTCGCGGGCCCCGTTTAGGACAGGGGTCATCCATTCCAGGTCGAATTTGCCGTCCTCTGGCTCCCACTGGGACCAGGTGGATTCACCGACACGGATCACGGTCATGTTGGCCGCTGCCATGAGATCGAGATCCTGCTCGAGGCGGGGGGAGGGCTGGTATTCGTGGTAATAAGCTGCGCCGAAGAGCACTTTGCGAGGTCGTTCAGACATGAATTGTTACTTTCGTTTAGGGAAGGGGTAGGTCAGGCCTTGACGGCACCGGTGCCGAGGCCGGACTGCCAGTAGCGCTGGAGGAACAGGAACGCGGCCATGAGGGGGAGCACTGAGACCAGTGACCCGGTGATGACCGTGGAGAACAGAGCCTGGGATCCGGAACCTGCCGCCGATGCTGCCTGCCATTGGGCAAGGCCAACGGGAAGCGGGAACAGTTCAGGACTGTTGAGCATGATCAGGGGCAGGAAGTAGTTGTTCCACGACGCCACTAGCGCGAAGAGCAATACCGTGATGGATCCGGGTACGAGGAGCCGGAGAACGATCTGGAAGAAGATACGCATTTCACCTGCGCCGTCGACCCGTGCTGCTTCGATGAGTGAGTCCGGGACAGCATCGGCAGCGTAGACCCTCATCAGGTACACACCGAATGGGCTCACCAGCGAGGGTAGGATCACTGCCCAGGGGGTGTTGGTCAGGTTCGCTCCCGCGAAGAGCAGGTAGGTCGGGATGGCAAGGGCCGTCATCGGGATCATCACTGCGCCCAGCACGATGGTAAACATTGCGTTCCCACCGGGGAACCTGTATTTGGCGAAGGCGTAGCCGGCAGCGGTGGCCAGCGCTGATGCCCCTAGACCGCTGACGACGGCGTAGATGAGGCTGTTGACCATCCAGTGGATGAAGACGCCGTTCTGGAAGGTGAAGACACTGTTCAGGTTCTCGGCGAGGCTCATGTGGGAGAACCAGAGACCGAAACTGCTGAACAAATCCTCGTTTGCCTTGGTGGAGGCAACTACGAGCCAGAAGATGGGCAGGAGGAAATAGACCAGGCACAGCAGCATGGCGACGGTAAGGAGCGTGCTGCGGCCTGATCGTTTGCGCCGAGGTGGAGTCGTGGTCTGGTTTCGTGTTGTGAGGCGGTCAGCAGTTGTGGCGGTCACGATGCCATCTCCTTTCTGTTCGTGGTCAACTGGACTCCGTAGCTGACGGCCATGATTACGATCCCGAGCAGGAAAGCGATAGCGGCAGCGTAATTGGCATCCTGATTGACGAAGGACAGCTGAAAGGCGTACATGTTCGGCGTGTAATCCTGACCAATGGCTGCTGGGGCGATAACCCGCAGGAGGTTCGGTTCATTGAAGAGCTGGAACGATCCGATGACTGAGAAGATCGTGGTCAGCAGCAAGGCGCCCTTGATGGCGGGTATCTTGATCGACCACGCCACTCTGAACTCGCTGGCGCCGTCGACCCTTGCCGCTTCGTACAGTTCGGCGGGTATGGACCTGAGGGCCGCGTACATGACGATCATGTTGTAGCCGACGAATCCCCAGGTCACGATGTTCATGATCGAGAAGAGGACGTTGCCCCCGGCAAGGAAGTCCGGCGCTGGAAGCCCGAGGGACTTGGCAAGTTGCGCGAACGGGCCGAAGTCTTTCCCGTACAGGTAACCCCACATCAATGTGGCGATGACGCTGGGAATCGCGTACGGCAGGAACACCCCGAGACGGATGAACTTTTGCAGGCGCAGCATGCCGCTGTCCAGGATGAGGGCGAACAGCAGTGACAGGCCGAGCATGACCGGTACCTGGATGACAAGGAACAGGGCCATACGCCCCACCCCACCCAGGAAAGACGGGTCGGTCAGGGCACGCGAGTAGTTGTCCATGCCGACAAAGGAGACGCCGCCGATGAGTTGCTTCTTGAACAAGGAGAGATAGCCGGCATACACGAGAGGTATGGCGATCATCAATGCGAAGGCGACCATAAACGGAAGGGACAAAGTATAGGCCGCCACGTGCTGGCGTCGGCGCGCGATGTTCGCGGGTTTCCTGCCTGAGGCCTGTGGTGCTTGCGGGGTGCGAGTCTCAGCTTGCAACGGTGAAGCCCTGTCCCTTGGCGTATTGCACCAGGTCATCCTGCCAGGCGGACAACGCAGCATTGAGGTCACCGCGGTCGCCGATGGCTTTGCCCATGGTCTTGTCGTAGCTGCTGGCGGCGTAGTCGTTGAAGGGCAGGAATTGGAAGCCCTCCTGGACGGTCGAGGCGATGTCGGTGAACTGCTGGTTGACCTTCTGGCCTCCGTAGAAGCTTGCTGTGGCGTCAGCGAAGGCAGGGTTTTTGAGCGTTTTCGTCGACGGCGGGAAGAGGAATTGTTCGTTGGCCAGGGTCAGTGCCGCCTTTTCATCGGTGTTGATGAAACGGGCCAGCATGGCGGCGGCAATGGGATTCTCGCTGGACTTGAGGACCGCGTCCGTGGAACCGCCGTAGTTGCCGCTGGCCGGCTTGGACGGATCCCACTGCGGCAATGGTGCCGCGCGCCATTTGCCAGCCGTGCTCTTCGCTGTTCCCTGCAAGAAGACCGGACCCCAGGCACCGGTCAGCCATGCCGCGTACTTTCCGTTGTTCAAGCCCTGATACCAGGCGTCGGCGAAGTCGGGTTCGTTACCAATGTTCCCTGAACGGAAGAGATCGTTCCAGAAGGCGGTAACCTTCTTGCACGCCGCGTCGCCTGTGAGGTTGATCTTGACATTCTTGGTCCCGTCGTAGGAGAAGGGCCGGCCGCCGGCCTGCCAGAATAGACCCAGCATGTTTGCCTCAGAGCTGGGGGCCCAGTTGACGAGCATGCTTGCTGAGTTCTTGCCCCGATAGTTTGAAACTGCGGCGGCGAACTCGTCCCACGTCTTGGGGACGGTGATTCCGGCGGTTGTGAACAGGTCTTCGCGGTAGAGCATGCCCATCGGGCCCGTGTCCTGTGGAACGCCGTAGATACCCTTGCCACCTGGCGTTACCCCGTCCCAAACCCAAGCCGGGTAGTCGGACTTCAGGTCGGCTAGGCCATACGGGGTCAGGTCCAGGAGGTTGTCCGTAAGGGTGAATGAAGGCAGTTTGTCAAACTCCATCTGCACCACGTCTGGGGCACCTTTTCCCGCCTGGATTGCCGCGCGGAGCTTTTGGTAGTGGGCGCCACCCTGGCCGACGTTCACGACCTCGACTTTCACGGCCGGGTACTTGGCTTGGAACATGTCCACTTCTTTCTGGATATCGGGCACCCACGTCCAGAAAGTCAGCTTCGTGTCCTTCTTCATCGCTGCATCAACGTCAGACTGGGAAACGGGGGAGGGGGCACCGCCTGACGCGGAGGACGTCCCGCCGCTGCAGGCAGTAAGAGCGCTAACACTCAGGGCAGCCAAAGGGAACGCGGCCAGGATGGAGCGACGTGAAATATCTCGTGACATGGCTTCTGCTTTCTATTGGGACGGTGATAAGGGTGCGGCAGCTGGCCCGTAAGGTCGGCGCGCCGCTGCGCCGGGGAACGTGGGTGGTGTTCGTTTTTACGGGAGTTGGAGAAGCTGATCAGTCAGCCGGATTGCCCAGGCAAGGTGCAGTGGATGCCCGCACGATCAGCTCAGTGGGAAGGTGAATGCTGGTGTTTTCCGCGGAGCGTCCTTCGATTAGATGAATCAGCTCGCCGACGGAACGTTCCGCGACGGAGGAAAAATCTTGGCGCACCGTCGTGAGTGGAACCATTTGGTAGGCGGCCTCAGGGACGTCGTCGAAGCCGATCACTGACATGTCATCCGGTACGCAGATGCCTTTCTCTGTGAAGGCGCGGATAGCGCCCATCGCCATGTGGTCATTGGCGATGACAATGGCAGTCGCCGAGCTTCGATCGAGCGTCAGCGTCGCTTCATACCCGGACTTGGGTGACCAGTCACCTTCAAGGAGGGGGCCGGGGTCGAGTCGCAGGTCCTCCAGTTCTTGCAGCCATCCGTCGCGACGCCGGGCGGCAGAGTCCCAGGTCAACGGGCCGGCGAGGTGTGCAATGCGACGATGCCCGGAGTTGTAGAGATAACGCACCGCGGCTCTCGTGCCGGCCACCTGGTCCGAGTCGACCAATACGTGTTTCACTGAGTCGCTTGCAATAGGACTGGTGCTGACTAGAGGCATGTCGACCAGGGACGACGATGCCAGATTCAGAATCCCCGCTACGCCGGAAACGATCACGCCCTCCACGCCACGCACGCCCAAGTAGCGAATCGCCTCTTCAAGCTCCGCCTCAGACGCCTCCCTGACGGTGGTGAGCGTCAAGCCGTACCCGGCCTTCCAGGCGGCCTGCTCCAGGCTGAAGAGTCCCGCTGTCGGACCGTACAGCGAACTCGCCGTCGCGATGAGGCCGATCTGGTGCGTGCGCTGCGTGACTAGGGCACGCGCTGCTGCGTTCGGGCGATATCCCAACGCTGCGACTGAACGCATAACCTGCTCCCGGACTTGTGGCCGGACGTTCGCTTCATTGTTCACAACCCGGGACACCGTCTTGGCCGAGACACCCGCATGGGCGGCGACATCAGCCAGTCGCGGCAGCGCGGGTTTTGAAACTTCTTGCGGACCTGTTTTGACAGCGCTGTCATCCATGGAGTGATCTAACTCTCTTACTGACAGCGCTGTCAATGACTTTTAATGCCTTCGTGATCAATCTGTTACCGAAGATCTACGTCTAGGTTCGGAGCGGCGGAAGTTCGAGTGCCCTCGGGTCTCGCCCCACCTCGACGCCCCGGCATCGTCCCGGAGGAAAGTGAACAGCACCATTTGGCATTGCTCCCAATCAGCTAGCGGTGCAAGGAAGCGTTCATGCGCCACGTCGCTCTGCAGCTTCTCGCTCGCCGCTCCGACAACGGGCAGAACGGGGACCTGTGGCGTGCCTATGAATCTAGGTATCCCAGCTTTCCGGCATAAGCAGGGGGCGAGTGTCGAACTTTGGCTGTAAGAGTCGGATTTCGCCCTGCCAGCTCCGGTATGGGCGTACAGTAAACCAAGTCCTGCTAGCGAAAGCTTGGCGGTGACCTACTCATGCAGCAGGTATGGGACCGATCCCCTTGGTTGAGAAAGCCCCTGCTGTGCGTGTGCGTCTGCACTTATGGCGCGTGCATCCCGGGGGTCACACCATCCTGTGATCCTCCGCTGTGAGCGTGCGGAACGCGGGGATGATGCTGGGCAACACGGAGCCCCGTCGACCTGAAGTGTCGTTTGGCCGCCACCTGGCCATCGTTAAGTCCTAATCCACTCACCACCGTAACTGTGACGGCAGGAGCTGCAATCCGTCCATCGTGGACAGGGGTCTGCCGGTGCGATTGCCATACGCAAAAACGGAAAGCATGAGCTGACGGGAAATCATCGCCGCGCCATTCCGGACCAAGCCCCGGGACCGGCGCGCGAGGGCAATGCCATCATCAAATGCGCGGGCAACGGCGCTGATTTGCACGGGCGCGCTCGTCCACATGAGACGTACTGCTGCATCTGCTGCTGCCAGCACAACCCAAGAGAAAGACCAACGGAATGACCCTGCCTGAAGACTGGACGTGCAAGCACTGCGGCAACATGGTGCTGTACCGCATCGACCATAAGCCAACCTGCATCCACTACCCACATCCGCACACCGAACCCCGTGGGCTGAACTGATGATCGGCCGCCGGACTAAATGCACTGGGCCTCCGTCGAACCTCCAGTCCGGCGCACTGGTGGCCGTCTCGGGCGACGGGCAGTCGCTCGTTGTCGAGGCCGGCACGGTGCCCCTGGCGGCCTAAGCCGTCGCCGGAGCGGCCGGCGGCAGATGCGGACCCTGCCGTCGTCCAGCGCGACGAGCGTCAAAGACGCCGACACCGCCACGCCCTATCCGCCGCCTGCCATAAGCGGTAGCAGTGGGACTGTACATATGCTTGGGTGGGCAATGAATCTGCCGCGCCTGCGGAAGAGTCCTCTTGCTTTGGTGAGCTCCATCGGGGGTTGACGACGCTCAAGCGCCGACAGGATATGGAACGCAGGAGGTTCGGCTTGGCTGTAGCACTTGCACCGCGGTTAGACATGGAGATCCGTCCGTACCTGGACTCACTGGGCTTGCCGGGAATCATTGACCTGCATGTGCATTTCATGCCTTCCCAGGTACTGGAAAAGGTGTGGGCGTTCTTTGACCGTGTGGCGGACAGCGGCGCTCCCGCCTGGCCCATCACCTACCGGGCGTCCGAAGAGGAACGGGTGCGGATTCTGCGGGACATGGGGGTGAAGGCTTTCACCACCCTGAATTATGCGCACCGCCCCGGTATGGCGCAGTGGCTCAATGACTACTCGGCAGCATTCGCCTTGAGCCACGCTGACGCCATCCACTCCGCGACGTTTTACCCAGAGCCAGACGTGGAAAACGTCGTCAGGCAAAGCCTGAAACAAGGCGCGCGGATCTTCAAGGTCCACATCCAGGTGGGTGGTTTCTCACCCCTGGACCCTCAGCTTGCACCGGCCTGGAAGCTCATCGAGGACTCTGCTGCGCCGGTCGTCATTCACTGCGGCAACGGTCCGCACGCCGGGGAATACACCGGACTTGAACCTATCCGGGAACTCATCAGGAGATATCCCGCACTGGTGCTCATCATCGCCCACGCAGGCCTGCCGGAGTACCGGGAGTTCGCCGAGCTTGCCGCAAACAATCCCCATGTCTACCTCGACACCACTATGGTGGGCACCTCTTACATGGAACAGGTCGCCCCGATCCCGCCCGGCTATGTGGACATCCTTGCTGGGCTATCCCACAAAGTCGTCTTCGGGACGGATTTCCCCTCGATTCCCTATTCCTACAGCCACCAGATTCAGGTACTCGAAAGCTGGGGACTCGGAAGCCGATGGATGAAGAATGCCCTCTGGCACACGCCGCGGGCACTCCTGCGGCTGGACCAGCTGCCTTAACGCTGTTCCGATCGAGCAGCGGGAATTGGGAACCCAGGAGTGCGCCACCCCTGCTGGTGCGGCCTTCTACCGCGTATCTACGGGTTACATACTGATGCTGTGAATAGGCAGAGAAACAATTGAATGTCATAACTGAGTCTGAGGCCACGGGATGGATCCATCGGTATGTCCAGGCATGGAGGACCAACCGGCTGGATGACATTGCCACCGTTTATGCCCGCGACGCGGAATTCCACGAACGCCCCTACGAGACCGATTGGAATGGCTTGGACGAGATTGCCGCGGGCTGGAAGATGCGGGCGGGGTGGGCTGGGACAGGGTCTTGGACCTTCGGGTGGAAGCTGCTGCACCTAACAGGGGACACCTTTGCTGGGCAGGGGACCGGGACCTATCCCGCTCTCGGAACCTTCGACAATCTCTGGGTGGTAACCCTGGACGCGGAGGGAAGAGCAACGGCGCATTGGCAGTGGAACAACCAGGTCACTCCCGGCGCGCTCCCAGGCTGAGGGCTTCTGCGCCATCGGCGTTTCCATAACTGCTGCACTGCCGGAATTTGTTCCGGCAGTGCAGCAGGGGCGGCAACAGGCGTCCGTGGCTTTCTTGGGAAGCCGCTGGAGCGGCCCTATCCTCCCGCGCTTGGCCCGCAACTGCCGGGCAAGGATGCGAGGAGTGCCAGGGCGTCTGCACTGACGCTCCCTGATTCAGGGGATCCCACCAGGAGCTGTTGTCCTGGCGCGTCCTGGACATGGAACGTCTGGTAGTTGAGTTTCACCGGACCTACACGGGGGTGGTGGAACACTTTGTAAGCCCTCCCGAGTCCGGCGACGGTCTGGCTCTGCCACAGGTCGCGGAAGTTGGTTGAGAAGTGGAGCATGTCCTGGACGAGTGGCTCTATGACCTGGGCGTGGGCGCTGTGACCTGCGTTGAGCCGCAGCGCGTGGACTGTTGCCGGTGCCACCGCGGCCCAATCAAAGATGGTGTCTGCTAACGGGTGGGTGAACAGAATCCGGACCATGTTGCGCATGCCGCCGAAGGGGTCCAGAAGCGCTGAGGCGATGTGGTTGGCTGCCAGGATGTCGAAGGCCGGACCCAGGACGTACGCTGCGGCCGCGGGAAACTGATCCAGGAGCTGCACAAGCTGGGGGGCGACCTGACCCTGTGTATTGTCCCGTGGGGCGATGTCAGGTGAGAGCCTGGCAATCCTGTACAGGTGGCTTCGCTCGTCCAGGCTCAGCTGCAGGGCGCGCGCGATGGCATCAATGACTTGGGCGGAGGGGTTTCGTTCGCGGCCTTGTTCGATTCTGGCGTAGTAGTCGGCGCTGACCCCTGCCAGCACGGCTAGTTCCTCCCGGCGCAACCCCGGTACTCTGCGTGGGCCGGTTATAGGAAAGCCTGCGGCGGCCAGGCTTGCCCGCCCTCTACAGGCCCGAAGGAAATTGCCCAGTGCGTTGTCTTTCGCCATATCCATTTCCTGGTTTCAGAAGTGGCTGGTGGGCCTGGCATCGCCAGGCCCACCAGCAGTCAACTCGATTTATTGCTGTGTCTCGGTCAAAATGTCGGGACAGAGGGGCTACTGCTGACGGGTCGGCCGGACGACGAGCTCATTGATGTCGACGTTTGCCGGCTGGGCGATGGCAAAGGCGATAACGTCCGCCACGGCAGAAGCGGGAATCCCGAACTGTTCAGCTGCGGCATGGGCAGCTGCTTGGACTTCGGGGTTGCCGCCCTGGTCCGTTAGTTCAGTCTGAGTGAAGCCGGGCGAAACCACGGTCACGCGCACGTCTGTGTTCTCCTGTCGGAGCCCTTCGGAGAACGCCCGTACAGCGTATTTGGTTGCGCAATAGATGGCTGCGGTCGGATCAACGCGCATCCCGGCGACGGAGGCGACATTGATGATGTGGCCGGTGCGGCGGGAGCGCATGCCGGGTAAAGCACTTGCCACGCCATGAAGTACGCCGCGCAGATTCACGTCAATCATGGAGTTCCACTCTTCGATGCGCAGATCATGCACGGGGGACAGCGGCATGATGCCGGCGTTGTTCACAAGAACGTCGACCGGGCCAAAGCGCTCTTCGGCGGCTTTCACGAAATCCTTGAAGTCGGCAAGGTCTGTTACGTCGAGTCGGCGGTACCCTGCCTCGCTTCCATCGCGCTGGATGTCTGCCACGAGGGTGCGTAGTGAATTTTCGCGTCGCGCGCCGAGGAATACCCTGTGGCCCTGGGCCGCCAGGGTGCGGGCAGTCGCTGCCCCGATGCCGCTGCTGGCACCTGTGACGATGATGTTCTTTTGGTTTTCATGGTTCATGTTTCGATACTCATTCACGTGAGGATGCGGGAGAAGGACAGGTCTGCCTGGGAGTGCCGCACCCTGTCAGTACCTCCCCATGGGTTCATGGCTGCTCACGGCAAGAATCAGTCTGCCCGTGACGGTCCGTGCTTCCATCCGTGCGTGCGCCTCGGCAGCTTCTTCCAACGGAAGCACGTTCACGGGGAGGGTGAGCTGGCCGCCTGCGATGAGAGGCAGGACCGCTCGTCCGGCGGCCGCCCCGCGTTCGGGGTTTTCGGACAGGGCCAGCCCGGCGCTGAAGCCCAGGATGCCGATGTTGCTGCGCCAGATCCTGTTGGTGTCGACCATGGTGCCGGCGTCCTGTGCGGCGCTGCCGACAACAAGCATGCGTGCATGCTGTGCCATGACGTCCAGCGTGGCGAGGCGCTGCTCTCCTCCGACGGGGTCAATAACGAGATCGAAGGTTTCGTCGTTGAGGGCGCCGGGAAATTCGTCGGAGACAATGACACGGTCCAGCCCGAGAGACATAGCAGCTTTAGCCTTGTCCTTGGTGCGGACGGTACCTACTACCCGGCTGGCTCCGAGCATTCGGGCGACGGCGGGAAACGCGGAGGCGAGGCCGCCAACGACGCCGTGGACCAGCACGCGGGATCCGGCACGGATGTTGCCGAGCTCGGTCAGTGCCATGTAGGCGGTTGCGGCGTTGCCAAGTCCCGCAACAACCTGGACCGGATCAGCGCCGGATCCTTCGAGTGAGACGACCAGCGCGGCCGGCGCCGCTACGACTTCTGCGTATCCTCCGCTGTGCGGAAGTGTCACCGTTGCCACCTGCTCACCGATTGACAGGCCGGTAACCCCTTCTCCGAGGGCGCGGACCGTCCCGGTGACTTCGAGTCCCGGTACATAGGAGGGCTTCGGGACGTAGTCGAGGTCGGCGAAAGTTCCTCGGCGGATGATGGCATCGATGAGGCCGACGGCCGCGTACTGGACATCAATGGTTATTTCCCCCGCGGCCGGCTCGGGCGTAGGAAGGTGGACTTCCTGAATGACTTCGGGGCCGCCATAGGCCGTGGTCGACATGCTCTTCATTGTGGTTGTCCTATCGGTGTTGGTTAGCGCGGGCATCACTTAGACGTGCTCCGGCACGGCGCGCAATGACAGCAGGTTCCTGTAGTCCTGCGCCAGGTCCTGCAGCTGTTCGTCCGTCAGGTCCCGTACGCCGTGAAGGATGAAGGGGTTCAGCCATTGCATTCCGAGTCGGCGGGCTGTGGCCTGCAGCGGGATGAGGATGTCGTTGTAATCCCACCCGTGAAAGCCGTCCGGAGAGTAAGCCTCGCCGGCACCGCCTGTGCTGGTGGCAACCCGGAGTGTCTTGCCCGCGAGGGCTCCGGGTGCCCCGGTGCCGTAGGCCCAGCCCCGGACGAGCACCTCATCGAGCCAGGTTTTGAGGAATGCCGGGGGCGCGTACCAGTGGGTTGGGTATTGCAGGACGATGTTCCCAGCCGCTTGCACCGCGGCCCTCTCCGCAGCGAGGTCGATGTGGCCGTCCGGGTACAGGCGTCTGAGGTCGTGCACAGTAAGATCCGGTGCATCCTCAAGCGCAGTTGCCAGAGCCTTGTTGATACGGGAGGTGGAAAGGTCGGGATGGTCCAGAAGGATCAGCGTCCTGTGGCGTACAGGTGTCATAGGGGTGGTTCCGTTTCATTGAGGGGCAAGCCGCAGGAGGGCGTGTATAGCGTCCGTTCCACGCCCTCCTGTGGGGTGGCAGGGCTTGGCTACTTGTCCAGGAAGCGGAGCAGGATTTCGTTGATCTCGCCACTGTGCGTCCAGAGCATGCCGTGCGGGGCGCCTTGGATCTCCACATATTCAGCGGATGGAAGCCGCTTGGTAAATTCCCGGCCTGTTGCGTCGATTGGCAGGATGTGGTCCGCCGTTCCGTGGACAATCAGGGCCGGGACGGTGATCTTCTCGACGTCGGCACGGAAGTCCGTCAGCCATGAGTCGACGACGGCGAAGGAGGCGTACCAGGAAGAGCCGACCGCAACGTTCCATGCGCTGTGCAGGGCCTCCTCGCTGAGACGGCTTCCAAGGTAGGTGTCTGTGTTGAAGAAATCCTTGTAGAAATCGGCGAACCAGGCGTAGCGGTCGTCGATGGCGGCATTGCGGATGCTGTCGAACACCGAGGAAGGAACGCCGGTGGCGTTGTCCTGGGTTTGCAGGAGGAACGGTTCGAGGGACGCAAGGAAGGCTGCCTTGGCTATCCGTGCTTCACCGTAGGTGCCGATGTACCGTCCAACTTCGCCCGTGCCCATCGAGAAGCCCGCCAGGACGACCTCCTGCAGGTCCAGGGTTTCGAGGATGGTGTTGAGGTCGGCTGCGAAGGTGTCGTAGTCGTAGCCGGTGGTCGGTTTGCTTGACTTGCCGAAGCCCCGGCGGTCGTAGGTGATGACGCGGTAGCCGGCGTTCAGGAGGGCCGCGCTTTGCCTCTCCCATGACCCACCATCCAGTGGGTAGCCATGGATCAGGACAACCGGCTGTCCGGTGCCGTGGTCCTCGTAGTAAAGCTCGACGTCTGTGCTGTTTTCCGTACCGACTTTGATGAAACCCATGGTTCTGTTTCTTTTCTTGAGGGGAGAACGGATGTTCTCCAGTTGTCTGCACACCGAATTGAGGATGTGGCTTTGGTGGGGACTGGCTGTCTGGTTCGGCGAGGGCGCGCTGCCGGAGCAGATGCCTCACCGAACCTTCAGACCGGTTACCGGTCCCGAACGGGTGCTTTTTCGGCCAGTTCCGTCCGGGTCACCGGATGGCCATCGATGGACTCGTAGAGACTTTTGGAACGGGCGAGGCCGTCCATTAGGCTGGCCGGTCCCCGGAAGGGAAGCCCTCCGATGTGCCAACCGTCGGTGTGCAGTTCTTCGATGAGGACCCAGACGCACCTCACGGAAAGCTTCGGATCCTTCGAACTGCACCATCACGTCGGTCAGCGCTGCCGCCATACGGTGCTTTTCGTCTTCGGTGAAGACCCCGTCCACGAGCTTGACGTTTACGAAGGGCATGGCCTGCTCCTTTGGTTGCGGGTGCTCCGGATTGCCCCGGTGAGTCCAGCATCGTCCATGGAAAGAGCCAGCGGACCCGCTGATTCCGTCAGGAAACCCACAAATAGCGTCAGGCTGTTGAAGTTACGCGGGGAGGTGTCCGGCGCCGTCGTGCCGCGGCATAAGGCGCTCGAGATACAGGGAGGGACTCATTCCGACTTTCTGCGTGAACACGCGCCTCAAGGTCTCTGCACTTCCGAATCCTGTTGCGGCTGCAGTTGCGGCAACAGTGGCTCCGCGTTGGAGCATTGCCTGCGCGGCTTCGATCCGTACCTTTTCGACATACCGGGCCGGACTGGTCCCGGTTGCCTCTTGGAACCTGCGGGTAAGGCTGCTGGCGCTGAGATTTGTCATTGCGGCCATGGCGTCTATCGAGTAATCGGCGGCTGGCTCAGCTGTGATTTGATCCAACAGTTTCCTTAGGACGTGGTCCCGGGAAGAGCTCGCGCCGACGGCCACCGAACGCTGTGATTGGCCGCCGGGCCGTTGGTTGAATATGACCATTTGCCGGACGACGGCGCGGGCTACGTCCGGACCATAGTCGTCCTCAACCATGAACAACGCCAAGTCCACGCCGGAACTGATGCCAGCGGAAGTTATGATCGGATCATCCTGCACAAACAAGGCATCCGGGACCACGTTTACCAAGGGAAACGACTTTGTGAACCGCTCGACCTGGGTCCAGTGAGTTGTCGCGTTCCGGTAGTTCAACAACCCCGCGTGCGCCAGGAGAAAAGCGCCAGTGCAAACAGATGCGATCCTTCTGGCATCGTTCGTCAGATGGGAAACGGCATCGACCAGTTCCTGCTCGAAAGGCTTGGCCACCATGCCGTAGGCCCCAGGAACGAGAACCGTGTCGAGCGCACCTGCCCGTCCGGCTGTGGTTTCCACCATTAGATAGTGCCCGTTTGCAGCCCGTTTGGCTTGGCCGTCCGCTGAAACCATAACTGTCTTATAGTCGGCTCCAAAGGCATTGGCATGATGGAACACGTCGGCTGGCCCGGCGATGTCCATCATCGTGACGTTGTCGTGGACCAGGAACCCGATGGTCCTGCCTCGTTCACTCACTTGTCTCAGCAGTCCTCGCATCCGGCGTTGCCCACGCCTCCAGGCACTCGTTTGGGCGCCTTTCCCATCATGGATCCTGAACCGATCAGTTCACAACAGGCCACACTCTATGCAACTGCTTGAGCAGCGGCTAGAAGGCGGGGTTGATCCCCTGGACATGATTTGTGCCCAGATGAGCCTGCAGCAGCCCACCGGGCCAGGAGGATGGAGGTGCCTTCTCCGGATTGCGCAATGCCTGTTCAACGACTGCCTGGCCCAGGCACTGCTCGATCATCAGCCGCGGATACTTCGCTTGGACCTCGGAGCGGTGCTTCTCCGCACGAGGCAGCAGGGTGTCATCCCCGAAGTCGGCCCGAACGCCGAGGCGGAGGTACCTCGCTACGGGTCCCCGGCGCTCAGCAATCTGAGGTGAGGTGTGCAGCGCAATGGCTTCCCACACCGAGTCTACCCGGCCTGCTTCCCACCCGTGGGTGGTCAGGAACGCCGCGGCCGCGTCCGCACCTTCGACTTCAAACCGCTGCGGGCCGTCGTACTCATCAGCGGTCCCGGCATCATGGAAAAGGGAAGCGATGCGCAGAGCCGCAATGTCAACAGCCCAGCCCTCGCGCGCAGCGATGGCTCGGGCATATTCAAACACCCGTGCGCAATGGTTGAAGATGGGCGGTTGCAAGAGCCCGACCAACCAGTCCTCGGCAGCAGCAAGTACATCGCTATCGGTATTCATAATCTTTAGCGTATGGGAGTTCCTCGCCCTGCCACGTTAAGGACAGTGGAGAGAGTCCGCCACCTGTCCAGGGCGAGCGTAGATTGGGAAGGTGGCGAAAAACCAGGCTTTCAGCCAATACCTGCAGGCCCGTCGGGGCCTTGTCAGCCCGGAAGATGTTGGTCTCGGCGGCTTTGGCCGGCGGCGGGTCCCGGGTCTTCGACGTGAGGAAGTCGCAGGGCTGGCGGGTATCAGCGTTGATTACTACGTGCGGCTCGAGCAGGGAAAAGACCACCACCCGTCCCCGCAGATTCTCGATGCCCTTGCCCGGGCCCTGCGCCTGGATCCGCCGTCGACCCTGCATCTGCACCGTTTGGCGCGGCCGGCCTCCGTGGCTGTGACAGGGGTGGAAGAGACAACAGGCGTTGATACAGGGCTTTCGCATCTACTGAAGACCTTGGCCCATGTCCCGGCTTTCGTGCAGGACCGCTTCATGAACGTCCTCGCCGCCAACTCGTTGGCAGTCGCGCTGTCGCCGAGGAACAAAGTGGGGACGAACGTGCTCCGGGAAGCGTTCCTGGACCCTGCCGAGCGGGAGCTTTACGAGGACTGGGAACAGGTCATGGAGGAGGCCACTGCCGGTTTAAGGGCCTCGGTGGGGGAGCGGGTCAACGACCCTGCACTTGAGGGACTGCTCTCTGGCCTGGCAAAGAGCAGTCCCTACTTCCTTCAATTGTGGGCCCGCCACGATGTGCGCCCGAAAGTCGCGGGGAAACGTCTCCTTCACCATCCACTGGTGGGAGACATGGAGCTCTTTCACGAGAAACTGGCAGTTACCGGCACGGACGGGCACCTTCTTGTCGTTCACCACGCCGAGCCCGGGAGCCGATCCGAGCTGGCCCTGCAACGGTTGGCTGCCACCCTTCCACAAGCGGACTGAAATTCGACAAGGAACCAGGACGATTCCTCAGGGTAGCCCTGGCATTCATATGAAACCCATGGTTCTGGCTGCCCCTTCTCGACGAGCGCACACTGAGTCATAGCCCCCTCACCGAAGCCTTTCCCCTTGGAAATTGCTGCTGTCGAGCGTGCTTTGCCTTAAGTCCACGACTCCTATCCGTCGCAAGAAAGCTCATCACCATGACACGAATCTCCACCAAGTACGGGTTCAGCTCAACCGCCTCCGACGTCACGGAAGGCATCGATTTCACTGGTAAACGTGTCGTAATCACCGGCGGCGCCTCCGGCATCGGCATTGAGACCGCCCGTGCATTCGCCAACATCGGAGCCGAGGTCACTCTCGCGGTCCGCAACATCAACGCAGCGGCACCGGTTGCAGCCGATCTCCGGAGTTCAACCGGCAATCCGAACATCTTTGTGGCCAGGGTGAACCTTTCGGACCTGTCCACTATCTCCCGATTCGCCGCGCAGTGGAGCGGTCCACTCCACGTTCTGGTCCACAACGCCGGCGTCATGGCCCTGCCGGAGCTGGAACGGACCCCGGAAGGCTGGGAGATGCAGTTTGCCACCAACCACCTCGGTCATTTCGCCCTCGCCAACGCCCTGCACTCAGCCCTGGCAGAGGCCGGAAATGCCCGGATTGTTTCCCTGAGTTCCAGCGGCCACTTGTTTGCCCCCGTGTTGTTTGACGATCCACACTTCAACTTCGTCCCCTACGACCCGTTCCTGGCCTACGGCCAGTCCAAGACGGCCTCGACACTCTTCGCGGTCGCGGCAACTGAGCGCTGGGCACGAGACGGCATTACTTCAAATGCAGTTATGCCCGGCGCCATTGCCACAAATCTTCAACGCCACACCGGAGGCCTCCGGACCCCGCTCGAGCGCCGGAAGACGCCTCAGCAGGGTGCAGCCACCACCCTGTATGTCGCCACTTCCCCGGACCTGGAAGGCATCGGCGGCCGCTACTTTGAGGACGTCAACGAGGCCGCCGTCGTGGACCACCGCGGCCCGGACTACACCGGGGTGGCTCCCTACGCCCTCGACCCGGCTAACGCCCGGCGCCTCTGGGACCTCTCTGCGGAACTCCTGGCACAGGGTGCTAAATGAACGACTTCAACTCTCCAGGACGAAGGGAGCAAGACATGCGCACCACCGGACAAGACACTCTTTGGGAACCCACCGACCCGAACATGCTTTTGCACGACCCGAAAGTGGGCTGGGTAGGCCTCGGAGACCAGGGCGCGCCCATGGCCCGAGCCATCGCGGCCGCAGGATTTCAGCTGCATGTCTGGGTCCGGCGCGAAGCCTCCCTCGCCGCCCTCCAAGGTCTGCCATACGTCCGGCATGACACCGTTGCCGGGCTGGGGGCCGCCACTAACGTCGTCGGACTCTGCCTTCGGGAGGACTCCGACATCGAAGAGGTTCTCACCACTGGCGGCCTGCTGGAAAGCCTTGCTCCGGGCGCCATCCTGATCAATCACGGCACCGGACTTCCGGGTTACGCCGTGTCGATGGCCCAGCGGGCAGCGACTTCGCGGGTGCTGGTGCTGGACGCCCCGGTCAGCGGTGGGCGGCCCGGGGCCGAAGCCCGGCAGTTGACGACCATAGTCGGCGGGCCCATCCAGGCCTTGGAGACGGTCAGGCCTGTTCTTGCGGCCTTTTCTGCGAAGATCACACACATGGGGGCGGTCGGGTCCGGTCAAACCGGCAAGCTCCTCAATAATGCCCTCCTCATGATGAACCAGAAAAACGCCCAAGACATCCTGGCGCTGGCCAACAATCTGAAGCTGAACATGGGGCCCCTGATGGATCTGCTGCTCTCCGGAACCGGCCGAAGCTTCGCGCTTGAGGCACTCACCGGCGCCGTCACGACCGACAACGCCGAACACCTCAAAATCCTGCAGGTAATTGACATGGACCTCTTTACCGAAGCGATGACAAGCCGCGGCCAGGATGTTGCCACCATTGACCGCTACGCGCGGGCGGGGGCGAACGGCCTTGCGGACGCGGCCCGACTCGTCGCAGGGGCGAGCCGCGCAAGCTGAATCACGCGACCCCTGATAGCCCTTGGCCTGCTGTCTTGACCTGCCGCCCGGTCACCGCGGCCACGGGGAGGCCGTGAGTGAGCTGGACATGATCAGGTCACGTTACTCGCGGCGAGCGGTTCGGCGATTCGCTTGATCACGGCGAGCGTCTTCGGGATCCCGTCGAGCGCCTGCTGCGTTCGGTCCGCGATCTCAGCGGACGCCCGGTCGCCGAACTTCTCCTCGAACATGGCGATCCCGGCCGGCAGAAAGTGCCACGACTCGGTCAGGATCGTCCTGGTTCCTGCCGGTGTAAGGGTGAAGCCCCAGCGGACATAGCTGCCACCCACCACCCAGGCGAATTCCCGGCCGCGCTCGGCGGCCACCACCTGCGACCGGGTCTCCCAGGTCCGGTGCGGGAGCTCGTTGCGCCCGGTGAACCAGGCACCGACCTGCCCGGCGCTGGACTCGTTGTCCCACCAGCACGAAGTACAGACCGGGCTCCACTCACCGGTGCGGGTGATGTCGGAGACCAGGTCGTAAAGCATCTCCGCTGAAGCGTTGACCGTGACTGACTCCTGGTGATGGCGCGTGTTTGCCGTATTCATGCATCCATCCTTGCAGACGCTTATTTCTTCTGCCGTCGGCTGCCGCCGTGCCAGTCCTCTTGCTTGCCGACCGTACCCGGCGTGAACCCGAGGGCAGGAAGCTGTGGCTGTTCGCGCAGACTGCGCTTTAGCTCGGCGAACCCAGGGAAACGGGCGAGGCCGACTACATGGTCCCAGAGCTCGGTGGCCGAGTCTTCGTCCGGCAGCCTGCTGATGACGGGCCCGAAGAAGGCCACGCCGGCGGGGGGTTCAAAGTGAATGATGGGCGTGCCCACATCCTTGCCCGTCAACGCCAGTGCTTCATCCGTCTCCTGCCGGATCTCGCTGTCCCAGGACTCGTCGTCGAGAGCTTCCGCCAGTGCCCGGGGCAGGCCGGCCTCCGCAAGGATTGGCTCAACGAACCCGCGTGTCCCACGCCGCTCCCGGACTTCAGCCTCATTGTGCTTAATCGTTGGGTCCGGCGCAGTTTCAAAAATGTGTCTGCCGAACGCGGCATACAACCCTGCCATCGATTCGCGACCGTGCTCCGCCCGAGCCCGGGCCGCCACCCGCAAAAGCCGCAACCCAGCCGTATGTCCGGCCTCGTACTCAGGCGGGAAATGCGCGTCATAGTCAACGTTCGAGTTGACCAGACGCAACGAGATAAACCGCCAGTCCACCGTATAGTCGCGCTGCGCCTGCACCTGCCGCACCCATTTGCTGGTCATCCAGGCGAAAGGGCACACCGGGTCGAAATAGAAGTTAACATCGGCATCCATGCTTCCACCCTTACATTGGGTGGTAACTCTCGTCTAATCAACGGAAACCCCGGTTCGGATGCCCCTAGTGTGCCGCGAAGCGCCTGGAAATGCACCAACTCCAGGACGGCTCACTGCTGGGCGTCGAGGCCCTGGCGGTCAAGCGAGAGGTAGACCTTACGGCCATCAACGCGGACGATCGCATCAGCGGCGGCGTAGTAGTTCTCGGCCCAGAAGTGCGGAGCCTCGACAAGGGCGCAGCATGGACAGTGGTAGGGCGGTATATAGGCTAGGTCTCCTCCTGGAACCGGGCTAGGGGCTTAGTGCCCACCCACCTCGACGTGATCCTGCTACTTGAGAGTGGGGAAAGACCAAGGGGTTTCGGCCCTGCGGCTGGGAAGGAATAGAAGGGGCCGTTTCTGCCTTGTACATCGTGAGGCGCCGACCGCTGGCTGCCTCGCTCGAAAGGACCCCCTTGCCCGTAGCTTTCATTCCATTCACCATGTGCGCCTCCATGCGCGAGGACCACCGACGCACCTTCCGCACCGACATCGAACGCCTAACCGACGGACACCTCCGGTCAACGCCACTGGACGTGCTCCGCTCAACGAACACCCAGGCCGTCTTCCGCGGGGCCGTCCCGAAGGGACCGCACACAGCCACCGACGCCAGCCTCGCCCAGTACCTGCAAGACCGACTCGCCAGCGAGAACATCCATCTGGATCTCAACGTCACCATAGAGCGGTAAGTTGATCTGCGGAGCCCCGGACCACCACTGGTCCGGGGCTTTTTGGCGCCGTCAGTTGGGCGCCTACAGGCCGCCAGTGAATGTATACGAGGCAGGAAGAGGATTCGGGGCTGTGCCGTGGAACAGCACGATTTCGTCATGGGCTTTCAGGACGACGTCGGTGATCTTCCCGTCCCGCTTGGTCCCGTTGACCGCCACGTTCCACCCGTCGATGTTCGAATGTGGCGTTCCTTGGTTCTTGTCGGTGCCGTCAAGGACACCCCATTCGGTGAGGAACTGTCCGAGGGTGTAGGTGGCGCCGGCGGTGGGTGCCTCAATGTGGATGATGCCGGTTTCGTCGTGACTGTGGAGCGCGGAGATTCCATTGGGCTGGCCGGCAGGGTTGAAGCTGAAGCCGATGTCGGCCGGGACGGTCACGGGTTTGCTGTCCGTGAAGATGTCCAGGTGCGCATGGAAGTGTTCGGCGGCGCCTTCGGCGTTGAGTACTTGCAGTCCTGCGGCTTTGATCCGGTCCGCTGCACCCTTGGGGTTCAGTCCCCAGCCCACAGGTGCGGAGGACGCGACGGCCGTGGAGGTGGTCGCCGGTGCAGAAGCGGCGGGGGCGGTGGCCGTGGGCGCCGTGCTTGAGGGAGCGCAGGCTGAGGCGCTCAGGACCAGGCCGGCCAGCGTGGCCATGAGGGTGATGCGGTTTTCCAACGGACACTGCTTTCGGGTCAAAGTAACAGGCACTTCGGGCGCCCATGGACAGCCTAGTAGCCAGTTCCACCTGCCACAGACAGTTTTACGCAGAGGCCGGTAACCGCCCGGACAGGACAGCACCCCTCCCGCGGTGGCAGGAAGGGGTGCTTAGGTGTCATGTTCCTAGTAGGCGTTGCCGGAGCCGGCGGGACCCCAGCGGATGGCGCCGTTCTGGAAGTTCTGCGCCACGTTGCCGTTGGGGCCGGTCTGGTAAACGCCGCGGTTGGCGGGAACCTCGCCTGATGGCGGGTAGCCCAGGACGCCGTTCTCGAAACCCGTAGCGGCCCACTCAGCTACATGAGATTCCTACTGTCGCACTACCCGGAAGCGTACTGCTTCAAGACGGAGTCCCTGGCCGGTGGTTCCGCAAACCTCACCATCACCAACCTCGGGCATCCAGCCAATATTTTGAACATGTGCTTGGCATCGGATTGTCTCACCGGCAATTGTGGATTTGATTTGTATTGCTTCCATGCGAAGTGCCAACCCGGTAGTACCAATTGTTGTCGCTCCAGTGCTGTAATTTTGCCAGCCAGTATCCTGGATATGCGCTCGAACCGTCTGTCCTGATGTAGAAAAGCGGAGCGCTTCCAGCCTGAGCGCTTGTCCTACACTGCCAGCGGTTTCGCCGTTCGACACGCTGGACTGCCAACCAATTTTTTGAACATGCCCCTCATAGGAAATCGTCGTTGGGGCAGTGGGCGGAGCCGGGGATGACGGAATCTGGGTGGTGGGGTAGGCCGCCATGTTGGAGACCATCAGGTGCCAGCCTGCGTAGGGTCCGGTGGTAGGGACGACGTAGCCAATGCCTGCGTCCGTGCCGCGCGGATCGAGCATCGCGGCCTTGTGGCCAGGGGAATTCATCCACCAGTTCACGAGCTGGGCGGGGCTGAAGTTGAACCCGATGTTCTCGCGGTACCAGGTGGCACCGGCCGGGATCTCATTGCCGCCGGCGTCGGCGCGGTGGATGGTGGCGAAGTCGAAGTTGGTATCCATCGTAGCTACGCCCAGCTGCTTGGCCCAGTCCTGGGAGACGTCGGCGATCTTCTGGTTCCATACGAAGGGCCGCGATCCAACCTTTGCGCGTTCGGCGTTGATGAGGTCGAAGGTTTGCTTGGTGAACGAGTCGGCGATGGTTGTGGCCGGGACGACGGCGGGGACCGGCGCGGCGACGGAAGCGGTGGCGGCGGCAAGGCCGGAGGGCAGAGTGAGGAGCAGCCCGAGGGTTGCCGCGGACATGCGCGAAGAAGTGAATTTCATGGATACCTTGATTGGGGCCGGGGGTAATACCGGGAGACGGAACAAGTCTGCCCCGGCCCCATCGCGCGGACCGCCGATTTGTGGTGATGCTGCGGAAAGTCTTGGCAGAATCTGCGGAAGTCCGGCTGCCGCGGCTACCCCGCGCCCTTCATCGGTGCGGCGCCCCGGAACTGCCTCCCCGCCGCCGCGCCTACCTCTGGCCCAGGCAGCTCGCCGCTGCCGTAACGGAAAATGAGGCCCTTGCAGTGGAATGGGCTGCAGCAACTAGACGTACCGAACGGGGGCCTGCAGCCAACGAAAGCAAGCGGCCGCGGTACTTGGACTTCGCAGACCAGGCCTTCACCGTGGGTATGACCTTCCAAGTCTCAGATACTGGCCTCAAAACCGACGCGATCCAGGGCAAAGTCTTGCGCCACGCGTTGCTGTCGTACCTGTTGGGCACCAACGTGTTGGCGACAACGACCAACCCTGTAGCCGGCCTGATCCACCAAGCAGGCGGGCTTGATCATCAACGGAGACCGCCCGACAGCAGCAACATCACAGCCACGGCGCAAATGACGGCGAACACCGAAAGTGCTACCCACAGAAGCTTCTTCATACTTACAGTCTGGCCCAACGCACCTACCCAGGTTCCCCGCCCTGGCTTGAACGGCGATCGGGAAGCGTACGACGGCGGGAGCCCACCCGCCGTCGTACGCATCCGGCTCAGTGCTCACCTCGCGGATTCCGGACTTCCCGGGCTTTCAGAAGAGGTGGCCATTACTTCTTGCGCATTTGCAATAGTTGCGAAAAAATAAAAGCTAGATTCTCGGGCGAAAACAGCCTGCACAGCAGTTATCGCATCTCGATGCAGTTCCACCCGGAATCGTGCTCATTTCCGCCTGCATGGTGGAACGGGGGCCCGACAAGCCTGCGTAAGAGCAACAGGCGTACTGGGGCGCGGTCTGATAAGCCATATCGCGAAGGAGCATTTCCTATGGCACAGAACGTAACGGCAGCAGTGGCAGTGGGTAATACCCGGTGGAAGCGGCTGATTCCCGTCGCTATCATCGTCTACATCATCTCGTTCATGGACAGGACAAATATCGGTTTCGCCCTGAACGGGCTCCATCAGGACCTGGGCATCGACGCCGCCCAGCAGGGCCTGGCGGCAGGTATCTTCTTCATCGGCTATCTCGTCCTGCAGATACCAGGCGGGCATCTCGCCGAGCACTGGAGTGCCAAGAAGTTCGTGGGCATCATGGTGCTCATTTGGGGGCGTGCTGGCTGTCCTTTCCGGATTCATCCAGGACTTCACCCAGCTGCTGGTGGTGCGCTTCTTCCTCGGCGTCGCCGAGGCCGAGGAACTGGCCTGCGATCCTTGTACTGATCAGCCACTGGTTCCCCGCCGCCGAGCGGGCGCGCGCTTATGCGCTCTGGATGATGAATATCGCGATCGCTTCCATCATCACGGCGCCCCTGTCCGGGTGGATCCTCTCATTCTCGGACTGGCGATGGCTGTTCATCATCGAAGGCATTTTCCCGTTCATCATCGCGGCCCCCCTTTGGTGGGCCCTGATCGCCGACCACCCGCGCGAAGCAAAGTGGTGCTCGGTACAGGAGCGCGAATACATCGAGAAGGGACTTGCTGCTGACGCAGCGGCACATCCCCAGCAGGAGAAGCTCGGACTGCGGCAGGTTCTGTCAAACAGTGTCGTGTGGCGACTGACCCTGGTGTATTTCCTCATACAGATCGGCTTCTACGGCATCAACATCTGGCTTCCCCACGTAATCAAGACGATCACCTCCGGGTCCTCCCTGGAGGTTGGCCTGATTACGGCAATTCCATACGTGTTGGCAATGTTCGGCCTCTGGTACAACGCCAAAGCAGCCGACCGTTCCGGCCGCTACTCCACGCACGTGCTGCTGTCGATGGCAGTGGGAGCTGTCGCGTTGGTGGTTTCGGTTGCAACCGGCGACAACATGCCCGTTCTTGCCGTCACGCTTATCAGCATCGCCGTCGCAGGCGCCCTGGCCTATGACGGTCCCTTCTGGGCTTCCGCGTCGCGTGCGATGCCGGTGGCCGTTGCCGGTGCCGCCATGGGATTGATCAACGCGGTAGGCAACCTTGGTGGATTCGTCGGACCCTACGTGGGCGGCTTCCTGCAGGATGTGACGCAAGGCAGTTTCCTGGCAACCTCCATCTTCCTGGCGTGTTGCCTGCTGGCCGCTGGCCTGGTGATGCTGACACTGCGGCGCGGCGGTGACAGGCCGCTGGCCGCCGGCCGATCCCGGGCGGGGCAACCGGAAAAGGCTAAGGCAGACACACGCAGGCGGAATACCCTCTGAAGGTCCGTAGGGCCGGCCTGCATCGCAGGCCGGCCCTAGCTTCATGAGGCCGGCCCTAGGTTCATGAGGGCACCGATGCCTATGCGGGCATCAGGATGTCTGTTCGTTCACGGAGCCACCGTCCCCTGCCCGGTCCCCGTGACGGTCTTCCGGGCTGGCCAGGGGAGTGTTGCTTTGCCTGGATTGCCCGTGCTGGAGCTGCAAAGCGCAGTGGATGAGGGGGAAGTGGCTGAAGGCCTGCGGGGTGTTGCCCAGTTGCCGCTCGTTCTTGGGGTCCCACTCCTCGCTGAGCAGGCCCACGTCATTGCGGAGGCTGAGGAGGCGTTCGAAGAGTTCCTCGGCCTCGCTTCGCCGGTTGATCCCCAGCAGGGCGTCAACCAGCCAGAAGGAGCAGGCGAGGAAGACCCCTTCGGTCCCGGGGAGGCCATCATTGCTCGCCTGTGGGCGGTAGCGGAGGACAAAACCGTCTTCGGTGAGGTGCTGCTGGATGGCCTCGACAGTGCCGATCACGCGGGGATGGTCGTGGGGCAGGAACCCCACGCGGGGGATCAAAAGGAGGCTCGCGTCCAGCTCGTTGTTTCCGTAGGACTGGACAAAGGTATTGCGCTCGCTGTTGAAGCCGTGCGTCATGACGTCTTTATGGATGGTGTCGCGCAGCGCGGACCAGCTGTCTTCCGGGCCTGGCAACCCGGAGTGCCTGATGCCCTTGACCATGCGGTCCGCCGCCACCCAGCACATGACTTTTGAATGGGTATTGTGGCGGCGGGGACCGCGCATTTCCCATAGCCCGTTGTCGGGCTGGTCCCAGGCTCCCTCCAGGTACTCCATGAGGGCCACCTGGATGTCCCAGGAGTCATCGACAGTGTCCGGAAAGGCGGCGCGGGTCAGGGAGAGCCCGTCCAGGACCTCGCCCCATACATCCAGTTGCAGTTGGGGTGCGGCGGCGTTTCCAATCCTGACCGGTTTGGAACCTTCGAACCCTGCAAGCCACGGCAGTTCCGTTTCCGGGAGGCGGCGGGTGCCGTCGATGCCGTACATGATCTGCAGGTCGGCGGGGTCGCCCGCGACGGCACGCAGCAGCCATTCCCGCCACGCCGCCGCTTCCTCGGTGTAGCCTCCGGCAAGCAGCGACTGCAGCGTCAGGGTCGCGTCGCGAAGCCAGCAGAACCGGTAATCCCAGTTCCTGGATCCACCGGGGTCTTCCGGCAGGGAAGTTGTGGGAGCTGCGACGATGCCACCCGTGGGGGAGTAGATAAGCCCCTTGAGGGTGATCAACGAACGTTCAACCGCATCCTTGTACTTTCCCTCCATCCGGCTGCGGCCGATCCAGTTCAGCCAGAAGTTCTCCGTTGTTTCCAACGCCTTGTCCGGGTCGGTTTCCGGCGGGGCAGGCTTGCTGCTGGGAACCCACCGCAGCACGAAAGGCACTTTTTCACCCGCCTGCACTGTGAAGTCACTGACCGTGCGCATGTCCCGGCCCTTGAGCGGGGCGGGGGTGGTGAGGTACGCGGCGTCCGGGCCCGCGATGGCGGTCAGGCGATGGTCTTTGCGCCTCACCCAGGGAACGATGTGGCCGTAATCGAAGCGCAGGCATAATTCCCCGTACATCTGCACGCTGCCGCGAAGGCCCTCGACAACACGCACCACGTCGGCGCCGTCGTCGCGGACAGGCATGAAGTCAGTGACCCTGACGCTTCCTTGGGAAGTTTCCCACTCGGTTTCAAGGATGAGCGTTCCCGGGCGGTACCAGCGGCGGGTGCACCGTCCTTCCCCGGCGGGTGCCAGCAGCCAGCGCCCCGCGGCAGGGGTATCCAGCAGGGCAGCGAAGCAGGCCGGGGAGTCAAAGTTCGGCAGGCACATCCAGTCGATCGAGCCGCTGGTACTGATGAGGGCAGCCGTGTGCAAGTCCCCCAGGAGCGCGTAATCACTGATATCCGACATGGGTGCCCTCCTTGGCCGTACCGGTAAATGATTGAGCCGGCAGGGGCCCAAGCAGGCGACTGGGCCGCCGGGCAGCCCGGATTGCCACGAGCACCACCATTGCCAGCCCTATGGCAAGCAGAACGATACGGCTCCCACCTGTGGTCCGGGATACGGTGACGCGGTGGTCGGCGGTGCCGGGGTGGGTGATTTCGTTGGCTGGCACTTCCCATTCAGCCGGGGGAGGGAAGGTTCCGGCCGGGAGTTTCTCCTGGCGCAACTGCCGACGGAAGGCGAGGCGCTTCCGGACGTTCTTGTTAGGGGCCGGCATGGCATCGTCTGCCGCGATTGCTGCCGGGAAGTCGATGATGTAAGGCTCGCCGTAGAAGGCCGAGGAGGCTACCGACTCCAGCCAGGTGCCCGGGGGTGCCTCGACGCCACGGGCTGCGAAGGCAGAGCGCAGGCTTTCCTGAATCTCGTCCAGGCTTTTGCCCTGCGCGTCCTTGGTGACGTCGAAGATGGCCAGCTGGAGCTGCAGTTTGGCATCTGCGCCAGGGTCGGTGGCACTGGGGTCCTGGCCTGTAGGGTCTGGGTTCAGCGGCTCGGGGTTGGCGCGGCCAGCCTTGCCGGGATTGCTACTCATTGGGGTCCTTTCGGTCGTGTTTCAGCCGCCTACCTGGTCGACAGTGAAGGCAGCCAGGAATCCGGCGGCGGCGATGAGGCCGGTGAGCAGGTGGTGTTCTTCGAAGGCTTCGGGGATCATCGTGTCGGCGAGCATGGCCAGGATGGCTCCTGCTGCTACCGCAGTGATGAAGGCGACGACTTCGGCAGGGGCGTCCTGCAGGACCAGGAACCCGACCAGCGCCGCAATCCCTGAGAGCACGGCGATGCCCACCCAGACTCCGAAGACATATTTGGCGCTGCGGCCGGCTTTCTTCATGCCGGCCGTGCTGGAGAGGCCTTCGGGGACGTTGGAGATGAAGACGGCGGCCAGCATGGCCGGGCTGACTGCACCGGCGGTCACCAGTCCGACGCCGAGGACCACCGATTCCGGGATACCGTCCAGCAGCGCCCCGACGGCGATGGCGGTCCCGCTACCTGGTTTTTGCTGCTCCGACGGCTGTTTCCCACCCGAGCGTTTGCGGTGCTCGGCGCCTTTGCGGGCCAGCAGGGCGTTGGCGGCAACGTAAACGACGGCGCCGGTGGCGAAGCCCCCGATCGTGGGCCAGAGACCACCGCCGTTGACTGCTTCTTCCACCAGCTCGAAGGCGAGGGCTGAGATCAGCACGCCCGCGCCGAAGGACATCACGGAGGACACTACTTTGGACGGAATCTTCCATTTCCATGCCATGGCGCAGCCGACCACCAGAGCCCCGCCGGCGATGGTGCCCCACATCCAGGCCAGCAACCATGCCGGCATTACGAGGCACCGGCCAGAAGGCAGTGCTGCTGTTCACGGTTCGGGTTATTCACGGGGACGAGTCCTTTCCTGTTGGTCAAACATGTCAGCGGACCCGGTATTCGTCGGCCTCAGTCGTGCGCAGAGACAGCCCGTTGCCGGGCCCGTCGCCAGGTTGCAGGACTCCGCCGTCGGGGTCGAGCGTTCCGTCAAACAAGAGGTTCTCGATCCGGACGTGGTCGTGGAACCATTCCAAGTGGCGGAAGTTGGGAGTGGCGGCGGCGACGGCGGCGCTCAGGTGGGGCGCGCAGTGGCCGGAGACTTCCAGGCCGTGGGCAGCAGCGACGGCGGCGATGCGCAGCCACTCGGTGACGCCGCCGCACCTGCTGACGTCCGCTTGCAGGCAGTCGATGGCATCCGCGGCGCACAGGCGTTGGAAGTAGGGGAGACCGGTCCCGTATTCGCCAGCTGCCACGTCGGCGTCCACCGCGTCCCGCACCACCCGGAGCCCGGCCAGGTGGTCGCTTGAGACGGGCTCCTCGAACCACGTCACGTTCTCCGCTGCAACCTCGCGCATGACGCGGACAGCCTGTTTGTCGGTATAGGCGCCGTTGGCATCGACAAACAGTTCCACGTCAGGGCCGACGGCGGAACGCGCCTGGCGGATGCGCTCCAGGTCGCGGGGAACGTTGCTTCCGTTGTCCTGGCCAATCTTGATCTTCACGCGCGGGATGCGTTGGCCGTGGGCCCAGCCTTCCAGCTGGGTGCGCAGCTGCTTTTCCGAATAGGTGGTGAACCCGCCGCTGCCGTAGACCGCCACGCTGTCCCTGACCGAGCCGAGGAGTTTGTGCAGCGGCAGGTCCAGGAGGCGGGCCTTCAGGTCCCAGAGGGCACAGTCGACGGCGGAGACGGCGTAGGATGCCAGCCCCGTGCTGCCGGGGTTGCGCACCGTCCGGGCCATCGCCGCCGCAGCGGCCGGCACGTCCAGGGCGTCAACGCCGTGCACGGCTGGGCCGAGGAGCGCTTCCACCAGGTCCGCTGTGGCGGCCGGTGCGTACGTCCATCCCAGGCCCGTCTTCCCGCCAGCCGCGGCCTGCACCAGCACCATCGTGGTGGAGTCCCAGCTGAAGGTGCCATCCGCTTCCGGCGCATCCGTGGGAACTGTGTACACCGCGGCATTGAGGGCCGTGACGGGGGCCTCCCCGGATCCCACCCTTCAGCCCTCCTTGTGCGGCAGGAATTCCTGGATCTTGGTCTTGACGCCCTCCTTGACCACGCCCCAGGCACTGTCATCACCCTTGACCATGGCCTCGGCAGTCTTCCGCGCCTGTTCAAGGGTGGCGTGTGGTGGAATGGGCGGAATGTCGGGGTCGGTGCGGACGTCCAGGAGTGTGGGCCTGTCCGCGGCGAGGGCTTTCTCCCAGGCCGGTCTGACGTCGTCGGGATTGTCCACGTGGATACCCTGCAAGCCCAGGCTTTCGGCGAACCCGGCGTAGTCCACGTCCGGGAGCGCCTGGGATTCGCGGAAGGCGGGCACACCGCCCATGGCCCGCATTTCCCAGGTGACCTGGTTGAGGTCGTTGTTGTGCAGGACGGCCACCACCAGGCGGGGATCATCCCATTCGTGCCAGTAGTGCTTGATGGTGATCAGCTCGGCGAGCCCGTTCATTTGCATGGCACCGTCACCGGCGAAGGCGATCGCCGGCCGGCCGGGGTGGGCAAACTTGGCACCGATAGCGTAGGGAACCCCGGGCCCCATGGTGGCCAGGTTGCCCGACAAGGAGCCCCGGACCTCTCCCCGGAACTTCAGCTGCCGGGCGTACCAGTTGGCTGAAGAGCCGGAATCGGCGCTGAGCATGGCGTTGGCCGGAAGCCGGGTGGAGAGCTCGGCGAACAGCCGCATGGGATTGACGGGATCGGCGCTGACCATGGCCTCATCGTGCATGGTTTCCCACCAACGGCTGATGGACGATTCCAGGTTTTCCTGCCAGGACCGGTCCGGCTTGCGCTCCAGGTGTGGGATCAGGGCCCGCAATGCGGTGCCGGCGTCGGCCACGATGTTGAACTCGTTCGTGTAGCGCAGCCCGATCATCTTCGGGTCCACGTCGATCTGCACCCCGCGGGCCTGGCCGGGTTCGGGCAGGAACTGGGTATAGGGAAAACTGGAGCCCACCGTCAGCAGCGTGTCGCAGTCGCGCATCATCTCGTAGCTCGGCCGGGTGCCCAGGAGACCGATGGAACCCGTGACGTACGGGAGGTCATCGGGCAGCGAATCCTTGCCCAGGAGCGCCTTCGCCACTCCCGCGCCCAGCAGCTCTGCCACTTCCCGGACCTCGGCCGCTGCGCCCCGCGCACCCTGGCCAATGAGGATGGCCACCTTGGAGCCTTCATTCAGGAGCTGGGCGGCACCGCGGATTGACTCACTGTCCGGCTGGATATCCGGCCAGCGGATTCCCACGCTGGAGGGGACCATCTTGAATTCGTGCGTGGGTGCCGCGTATTCGAGCTCCTGGACGTCGGAGGGGATGATGACGGCAGTAGGAGCCCGCTGCGCCTCCGCGATCCGGATGGCGCGGTCGATGACGTTGGGCAGCTGCTCTGGAACCGTAACCATCTGGACGTAGTCCGAGGCGACGTCCTTGAACAGGGTCAGCAGGTCGACTTCCTGCTGGTAGGACCCTCCCATGGCGCTGCGTGCCGTCTGGCCGACGATGGCCACCACGGGAACATGGTCCAGCTTGGCGTCGTACAGCCCGTTGAGGAGGTGGATTGCGCCGGGGCCGGAGGTGGCCATGCAGATGGCGGCACGGCCACCGAACTTGGCATAGCCCACGGCTTCGAACGCTGCCATCTCTTCGTGCCGGGCCTGGATGAATTTTGGCTGGTTGCCCGCCTTGCCGAAGGCGGCCAGGATGCCGTTGATGCCGTCTCCGGGGAAACCGAAAACCTTGTCCACGCCCCACTCGCCCAGGCGGGAGAGCAGGTAGTCAGCCACTGTAGTTGCCATGATCAGTCTTCCTTCATGCTCATCGTGACGCCCCTGCGGGCGCCTTGGACCAGGACGCCGGCCGCGCGGGCCGCCAGCGCCATGATGGTCAGGGCAGGGTTCGCGCTTCCCTGCGTGGGCAGGACGCTGCCGTCAGTCACCAGCAGGTTTGGTACTGCAAAGCTCCGCAGGTTCCGGTCCACCACTCCTTCCTGCTCGACGGCGGCCATGCGGGCACCGCCCACCAAATGCGCATAGCGGTTGATGGTGATGACCTCCTCCGCTCCCGCCGCCGTGAGGATCCGCTCCATGACCTGCTGCGCTGCAGACATCAGCTGCCGGTCGTTGTCGCACTGGCTGTAGCTGAAGGAAGCGATGGGGATGCCGTTGCGGTCCGTTTCATCCGCGAGGGTCACCCTGTTCCCTTCAAGGGGAAGGAATTCGCAGAGTGCACCCAGGCACGCCCAGTGCGGATAGTCGCTCATGTACCGGCGGAGAGCCGCGCCCCAGTGTCCCTGGGCGGCGACATGCTCCGCCCAGGTGATCGGAAGCGGGGACACGCACTGGATGGAGAAGCCTCGTTTGTACGGCTTAGCGGGGTCTGTTTCGTAGAAGTCCTCGGTGCTGACCTCCGGGGGCGGAGCCTTCCACATCCGCACCTCCGCCTGGAACCGTCCAGCGGTCTGGGGCGCACCCTGCACCATCAGGTACCGGCCCACCTGGTCGAAGTCGTTGCACATCCCGTGCGGGAAGCGCGCCGACGTGGAGTTCAGCAGCAGCCGGGGCGTTTCGATCGAATAGCCTGCCACGGCCACCAGGCGGGCGCGCTGGAACCTGCGGATGCCGCCCTGGACGTACTCGACGCCGGTTGCCAGGCCGGTGCGTTCGTCCAGCACGATCCTGGTGGCCATTGCGTCGGGCCGGATTTCGGCGCCATGCGCCAGGGCGTCGGGGACGTGCGTGATCAGCGGTGAAGCCTTGGCGTTGACCTTGCAGCCCTGGAGGCAGAAGCCCCGGTAAATGCAGTGCGGACGGTTGCCGAACCGGCCATTCGCGATGGCCACCGGCCCCACCTTTGCCGTGACGCCGCAGGCGTTTGCGCCCCTCAGGAACAGCTCGCCGTTGCCGGAGACCGGGTGCGGCCGATGGGGGTAGCCGTGCGGATCGCCCCAAGGCCAGTATTCCCCCGAAACGGGAAGTTCGGCCTCAATGTCCTCGTAGTAGGGCCGCAGTTCACCGTATTCCAGCGGCCAGTCGGCGCCCACTCCGTCAGCGCTGAGGGTATGGAAATCGCTGGGATGGAAACGCGGTGTGTAGCCGGCAAAATGGACCATCGAACCGCCCACGCCCCGGCCGGAATTATTGGAGCCCAAGGGGACGGGGTCGCTGCCGCCGATGACCCGGGGTTCGGTCCAGTACAGGTGGTGGGAGCCGGCCTCATCGCTGACCCAGTCCTGCTCGGGCTCCCAGAACGGGCCGGCCTCCAGGCCCACGGCCCGCCAGCCGGCCCGCGCGAGGCGCTGTAGGAGCGTGGCTCCTCCGGCGCCGCAGCCCACGATGACGATGTCCACCTCGTCGTCGTCGCGGTACCGGCGCATGTTATCCCTGAGCCCCAGGTTGCTGCCGGGGCCCTTGGGCAGCAGCCAGGCGGATTCATTGCGTTCCCGCAGGTTGCTCATCTGTCAGCCCCATGCGTGGGATCCGCTTCCGGCCGTACATCGCGCACTTCAAATGGTTCCAGCCGGTCCACGCCGAGGTTCTTGTAGCCACGCGGGTAGGCCGGCCCGCCGAAGCCGATTTCGTCCCAGGCCAGAGGATGGGAGTAGAACGCGGTGCAGGCATAACGTGTCCAGAGGCTCCACACTCGGTCCGCCGGCAGCCCACGCCACAGGTCCCGGTCCAGGTCGCAGATGTCCTGCAGCAGCTTCGCTTGGCCGTCCAAACTGAGCAGGGCGAAGCTACAGTTCTCCCGGGACATGGCATCCTGGTCCAGTGCAGCCAGGGAGGCCCGCCAGGCCTCGCCGTCCCGCGGCATGTTGTCGTAGTGCCAGCCGTCGGTCTCCTCCTCCGCCAGGCGGGCGTCCACCATGTTCACCACCACCGGCACCCGCGGTTCCGCCTGCTGGTCCAGTAACTGGTCAAACAGGGCCCGCGCCGCCGCCTCCTCCTCCGGGGTGAAGAAGCGGACGTCCGGGGCCATGCCCATCCGGGACTGCACGACGGCGGCCGTCGCCGGGTCCCAGTGCCGCGCCTGGGCGACGGTGCTGAAGCCAGGGTAGCGTCCGCCGCCGTCGTCCCTCTGCAGGGGGAGCCCGGTCACGGTTCCCTCCTCAGGACCGAGGCCAGCAACCCCATGCCGCCCACCAGGGTGACCAGCAGAGGTGCGAAGAGTGGCGGGCCCATCTCCAGGTTGTAGCGCAGGTTGGACAGGCCTCCGGGCTTCTGCCGGATACCCTGCAAATGCAGCCAGGTGCCCTGCAGCCCATTGGCGACAATGGCTGCGCTGGCCAGCGGCAGCGCCGTCTTGGCCATGCGGCGGCTGAAGACCCCTGCCACCCCGGCGGCAGCTCCCAACGGACCAAGGGCAACCGGAGCCCACATCCATTTGTTGCCGAAGCTTGCCTTGTCATGCTCCAGGAAAATCTCCGCAGCGGTCACCAGGGCGCCTGCCGCCGTCAGCGCCGAAAGGGACCGCTCGAACCGGCCAGTCTGCACATTCCTGATCAGCCGGTCGATCCCGTGCACCGTGCCGGCCACGGTATCTTTTGCCTGTCGTGTTCTCACGATTCTCCTAACCTGGACTGCAGGTCCGTACCGGTCCTGTAGAACCTTCAAACTTTGCGGGAAAGCAACTATCGGAGGAAACTGGTGCCCATGGATGCAGCTGGTGGACCTGAATCAGTCCAGGAACCTTCGACCCGGGAAGTCGAGGCGGTGATGCGTGCCGCCGATACTCTCCTGGGGGTCGTTGCCCGCTCTGTTGCCGAGGTGGAGGACGTGGTGAATACTCCGCAGCTGCGGGTCCTGGTCCTGATCCACACCCGCGGCCCGCAAAACCTGGGCGGAGTCGCCGCTGAACTGGGTGTGCATGCCTCCAATGCCACGCGCATCTGCGACCGACTGGTGGCTGCGGGCCTGTTGGAGCGGCGGGAGGACCCGGCAGACCGGCGATACGTCCGGCTCGAGCTGACGGCGAAAGGACATGCCTTGGTTGATTCGGTGCTGGACCATCGGCGGCAGGCGATTGGAGAGGTCATTTCGAGGATGCCATCGGGCCGGCGCCCGGCGCTGGCTGCGGCGCTGGAGGCTTTTGCGGCCGCCGCCGGCGGCCAGGGCACTTCCGATGGCCGATTTACATTGGGAGCCCGGGAACTGAAGTGACCGGATCCTGACGCCGCAGAAGCCATGTTTTCATTGAACTCCAATACTTGCGTTTGCGCAATGGTTGATGTTGCGCTCGTATGGCTTTTCCTTACGGTCTTTCCTTAGAGCGGCCTGATGCCCCACTGGGCGGTGTGGGATTGCCCGGGTTCAAGGGTGATCAGCCCCTCGCCGGAGTTGAAGGCGTCGGGTGCGCACGTCATGGGTTCGACCCCCAGTCCGCTGCGTCGGCGGTCCGGCTGGGGGAGGGTGTCGCCGGTGAAGATTTCCAGGTACGGATAGGTCTCGTCCACCCACAGCTCAACCCCTCCGGTGCGATCCGGCCGGAGGAGTTTCACCCGAGCCAGCCCGTCAGCATCGCGAAGTAGATCCGTGTAGGCAACATCGATGTGCCGCCCTCCCAGTTGCTGTAGTTCCCGCAGGTCGTACTCGGTGCCGTCCACACGTTCATGCCCGGTGGGGATGCCCTGCGGATCCACTGGCAGGAAGGTACGCCCGGGCACTTGCACCAGACCGGCGTCAATAGCACCGGGGCGGCCCACTCCGGTGCTGAGATAAGGATGCGCTCCTGTGCCAAAGGGGCATGGCTCTGTACTGCGGTTCACGGCCGTGGTGCGGACAGTCAATCCGTCATGGCCAAGCTGGTAGTCCAAGTGGCAGTCGAGCACCCAGGGCCAGCCTTGGCAGGCGTGCAGGGTGTAGGTGAACGAAATGGAGTCCGCGGTATGGCGGTGGACAGTCCAGTTCCGCCACCGTGTCAGCCCGTGGATTGCACCGCCCTTGTCCGGCTCGCTGAGGTCGAGCTGGAGGTGCCTGCCTTCCCACTCGTAGCGGCCACCTTTGATCCGGTTGGGCCAGGGGATGAGCGACTGTCCCCGCGCGCCTGTGCACATGTCCTCCTTCCCGTATCCGTCAAGCAGGTCCCGGCCGTCCTGGCGGTAGATGCGCAATGCAGCGCCCACTTCGGTCAGTGTGGCGCTTTGGCGATCGAAGGCTATGTCGTATTGCCGCCCCGAAGGAAACAGGTGGTCCGCGCCTGCTCCTTGAGGGCCGCCTTCCCGGTTCATGACCGTTCGTTCCCCTCGTCGGCTCCTGCTTCCAGGTCCAGGACCACCTTGACATCGTCGGGCTGGTGCTTGAAGGCTTCCGCGAAGCTTTCCAACGGTAGCCGGCGGCTGATGAGGCGGCGCAGCCACTCGAGGTCTGCCTTGGCGAGGGCCTCCGCGCCGGCGTCGTAGTGCCGTCGGTTCGCGTTGACGCTGCCGAAGACCACGCCGTTCATTAGCACCTCCTCGCGATTGAGCGCGCCCACGTCCACCCTTGTTTGTTTGCCTGTTGCGGAAACGCCCGTCAGGCAGGTGATGGCGTCCTGGGCCCGGCATTTGAGTGCGTCCAGGACCACGGGGGTGACGCCGGTGCATTCAACAAGCACATTGGGTTTGATGCCCGAATCCGGCAGGGGCTCGCTGTGGTAGGTGGCCCCCAGGTCGCGGACGAGCTGTGGCTTGGGACCGTCTGTGACGATGTCAAAAACGTGCACGTCAAGGCCTTGCTGGACTCCCAGCAGCGCCGCCAGCAGCCCAACGGGCCCGGCGCCGGTGACGACGGCGGTGTGGGGGTCGAAAAATGCCCGCTGCCCGATTCGGTTGATTTGTTCCCACGCCTTGGCCACGATGGTGGTGGGTTCCAGCAGGACGCCTACATCCTGCAGACGTGAGTCCAGTTTCACCATCGCCTGGGCGTCGGCCCGCCACCGTTCCCGCGCGAAACCATCCAGGCCCTTGATTCCGTGCTCGGTGTACTTGCCATTGAGGCACATGTCCCATTCCCCGGCGGCGCAGGCCTTGCATGGCTCCGGATCGGGCCTGCGGACAATTCCCACCACCAGGTCGCCTTTAGCTAAGCCGGAATCCGGGGAAGCGTCGATCACCCGGCCGAGGTTCTCGTGGCCCAGCACCAGGTAGTCCTGGCCCGGAGGTGCTTCCCCGTAGTCGGCGGCGATGATCTCGCTGTCGGTTCCGCACAGGCCCACGGCCAGGGACTCCACCAGTACCTGGCCCTCGCCGGTCCCGGGGTCTGGAACCTCCCGCAGGTGCAATGAGTCCTTTTCTCCAGGTGTAACGGTCAACGCGCGCATCATGCCTCCCTTTGGCCATGGATACCTTTGGCCAGTGTCCCGCGTTATTTGCGTTAGCGCAACGGTCTGTGCGTCCGGGGGCGACCGTCGGGCACCCCAGCTGAGGATGCCATCACCTGCTCCGCCTGGTTACCCTCTGGGTCAGATGCGTGGCCCACCCGGAGGCGAACGGCCCTGGTGGCGCCTATGGTGCAGCGCTAAATTGGTTCGGCGTAGAGGAAGCGTGTCCGGGAGCTCGAGCGCGTCCCAGTGGTCCTGCCGGCTATGTGCCCGCAAACAACTTCAGCACCAGGGGTTCAAGCCGCATCTGGCATCGGTGCGCCCCCCGGCTTCGGCTTCTCGGCGGAAGGCAGGCCGCAAAGGGTCCTCAGGGTAGGAGGTTTCAATGAACGTCATCGTCGCCTTTGTCAGGCGGCATCAAGTACTGAGCTATTACATTCTTACGTTCGCCATCTCGTGGAGTCTTTTCCTGATTGTGGGAGGGCCCGGCTATTTTGCGCGGGCCTTCTGGCAAACCGACCCCCGGTTCCTTCCAGCCGTCCTGGCCATGCTCACGGGGCCTGCCATCGCAGGGCTCCTGCTGACCGGCCTCCTCACCGGAAAGGCGGGCCTCCGTGAGATCGGATCCCGGTTGGCTAAGTGGCGGGTGGCAGGCCGCTGGTACACCATCGCCCTCCTTACCGCACCCGTCCTGACGGCTGTGGTCCTCTCCGTCCTGTCGATCGCTTCTCCCATATTCCTGCCGCCGATCCTCACGGCCGAGGACAAGATCGCTCTCCTTCTGCCCGTCCTTGGAGTAGGCGTCTCAGTCCTGCTCGAAGAAGTTGGCTGGACAGGATTTGCCATCCCGCGGCTGCGGCTACGCCACGGTGTCCTGGCCACAGGGCTTATCGTGGGTGCACTTTGGGGGCCCTGGCATTTGTTCCAGATCCTCTGGACCGCCGGGACTTCGAACGGGGAAGTTCCGGTCGCGCTCTATGTGCCGCTCTACTTCCTCTGCTCCGTCGCATCGTTGACGGCCTACCGGGTGCTGATGGTATGGGTCTACGACAGGACAAGGAGCCTGCTCGTGGCAACTCTGATGCATGCAAGCTACGCAGCCAGCACACTCCCTATCCTCTCGCCGTCCCTGAGTGGGACATCCTTCTTGATCCACGCCTCGCTGCTCAGCGCCGCACTCTGGATCGGAGTCGCAGTGGTCGCTCTGACCGACCACGAACACCTCACCTGGCATCAGCTGGGACTGCATCCCGCGTGAAAAAGCTCTGGCATTGTTCTCGCCCCGGTAGTCTCCAGGGATGGAATCCTGGCACCGGAACCGGCTCAGCGCCGGACAGGCTGGCTTTGTGGAGAGCCGGTTTCCCGGCGTTCGCCTCCTGAATGATCTTTCGTGGAATCTCGTAGATACCACCGTGCTGGAGGTGGAGCACGGTGAGCGCAGATACGTGGTCAAGGCTGCGGGACCGGCCAACCGTCACATCGGCCGTGAGATAGCGGCCCACGGGTCCTTCACCGGCATCTGGGCCTCCAAGGACAGGGCACCCAGCTTAGTAACTGCCAGCCGAGGGCTGAACCTCTTGGTGACGGAATACCTGGACGGTTCCCCGGTCGAAGGAGGAGCCGCTGAATATGACGCAGACACCTACCTGCAGGCCGGCCAGTTACTGCGTGCCTTCCACGCCCAAGCGGTACGGGTGGACCCGCAGTATGAAGATGCAGCCACCGCCAAAGCCATGGCCTGGCTGGACAAGCCCCAGCAGATGGACAAAGCCGCCGCAGAAAAAGCGCGGAACATCCTCGCCTCCTACCGGCCGGAACCGGTCAGGGCCGTCCCGACCCACGGCGACTGGCAACCGCGTAACTGGCTCATGAACGGGACCGAGCTCAGGATCATCGACTTCGGACGGTTCGAGTTCAGGCCCGCACTCAGCGATTTCTGCCGCTTGGCCGCGCAGCAATGGCGATCGGGCCCCGAACTGGAGGAGGCCTTCTTCAAGGGGTACGGTTTCGACCCTCGAGAGAGCAGGCTTTGGAACATAACCCAGCTTCGCGAAGCTGTCTCCACCGCTGCCTGGGCGTTCCAGGTTGGTGACCGTGAGTTCGAGGAACAAGGTCACCACATGCTCCGGGATGCCCTCGCTAACTACTGACCGGGCTTGCGATTGGGGCTGGTTTTGGGCCTTCAACTCAACATAGCCACCAGCTCTGCCAAGCTCTGAAGCGAACCACTTCGTCCAGTGCCTTTCCTGCCGGGCGGAGTTGAGTTGCTCGATTTCAAACCAGGAACGCTGGTTAAGATGCCCAAGGAAGCCAGGGGGTATCCCTAAGCTGTGAGCATGGGGCAGCAGGCCGAGGTGGTACTTGTGCACGGATTGTGGCACCAGCCCGCCCACTTTGACCGGCTCGCGGAGGCCCTAAGGGAGCAGGCTGTTACTGTCCATGTTCCCCGTCTGCATCGGGGCTCGCTGGCCGCGGATACTGCGGGGGTGCAGGAGGTGGTGGACGCGTGCCACGTCCCGCCCGTCGCCGTCGGTCACTCCTACGGGGGATCAGTCATCAGCGGCCTGCAACGAATTTCGCGACTCGTGTACGTCGCGGCGTTCGTGCCCGCGGCGGGTGAGAGCGGGGCCTCACTGGGCGGTCCCGGCGCTGCAATCAACAGCGCACTGCAGCACAACGACGATGGAAGCACCAGCATTCAGCCAGGGCTCGCCCGGGAAGCCCTTTATGCCGACTGCACTGACGCCGACAGCGCCTGGGCAACGGCGCTGCTGGTACCGCAGCAACCGGGCCACGGCCGCGGAATGCCCGAGCGCATGGCGTGGCAAAGCCTTGAAAGCACCTACGTTCTCTGCGAGGGTGACAAAGCACTGGATCCCGCGCTTCAGGAGCGCATGGCGGAAAGGTGCACCACATCGGTCACCATTAAGGCGGGCCACTCACCTTTCATCAGCCGTCCCGCAGATCTCGCCACGGTGATCATGAGCGTCTGAAGTCCACCTCAAGAGCAATATTTTCCTGGACTTGCTGCCTGACCGAAGATCGCCGAGGTTAGACGTTGCCAAAAATGCTTCGCACGGGACACGCCCAGCCGTGTCCTGTTACTTCGGCCGTGGTCAGGGGTAAGCTCCAGAAATGGCACCGCGAAGTTTTCTTCAATGGCCGGTCGTCCGTCAGCTGAGCACGGGCGACCTGTTCGGCCGTGGCCCAGCGGTCACATCGGCCAAGACCAAGGCAATAGCTCCCCGCACGGCCACTGCCGACCGTGTGGTGCAGAGCGTGTGCCCCTACTGCGCCGTTGGCTGTGGGCAACGCGTCTACGTTAAGGACGAAAAGGTAGTCCAGATCGAAGGCGATCCGGATTCACCCATTTCACGCGGCCGGCTGTGCCCCAAAGGCTCTGCCAGTGAGCAGTTGGTCAATTCGCCGGGCCGGCAGACCAAAGTGCTTTATCGTGCGCCGCGTTCCACCGAGTGGGAACACCTGGACCTGGAGAAGGCCCTTGACATGGTGGCGGACCGGTTTATCGAGACCCGCCGCAGGACCTGGCAACAGGAAGACGATCAAGGCCGGCTGCTGCGCCGCACCATGGGCATCGCTTCGCTGGGTGGCGCAACCCTGGACAACGAAGAGAACTACCTCATCAAGAAGCTCTTCACAGCAGCAGGGGCGGTGCAGACCGAGAACCAGGCCCGCATATGACACTCCGCGACGGTTCCCAGTTTGGGAGCCTCTTTTGGACGCGGTGGTGCAACGCAATCACTGCAGGACATGGCCAACGCCGACTGCATCGTCATCCAGGGGTCCAACATGGCCGAGTGCCACCCTGTGGGCTATCAGTGGGTGGCGGAGGCGAAGGCGCGCGGTGCGAAGGTCATCCACGTCGATCCCCGCTTCACCCGCACGTCAGCGGTCTCGGATAAGCACATACCTATTCGGGCCGGCTCGGACGTCGTGCTTCTCGGCGCACTGATCAACTACGTCATCAGCAACGATCTCTGGTTCAAGGAGTACGTCAGCGCGTATACCAACGCTGCAACCTTGGTCCACGACGATTACCGCGATGCCGAGGATCTGGGCGGGCTGTTCTCCGGCTTCGATCCCGAGAAGGGTGCTTACGACACGTCCTCATGGGCATACGCGGAACGCGGGGACGGCGCCATTGACGAGCCCGGCCCCGGATCGGAACACGGTGCCGATGCCAGGGACCGCGCTGCCGGACATGCTTTCGGCAGCGGTGGTCCGCCCTTGGAGCACGCCGAAGTCCAGCGTGACGATACCCTCCAGAACCCCCGGACCGTTTTCCAGATCGTGAAGCGGCACTACGCCCGTTACACGGCTGAGATGGTCCAGGACATGTGCGGAATCAGCGTGGCCGACTTCGAGTACCTGGCACGCACCATCACGGAGAACTCGGGCCGCGACCGGACCACCTGTTTCGCCTATGCTGTGGGCTGGACCCAGCACTCGCTGGGAACGCAGTTCATCCGGGCTGCCGCCATCCTGCAGCTCCTGCTCGGAAACGTGGGACGCCCGGGAAGCGGAATCATGGCCCTCCGCGGACATGCCAGCATCCAGGGCTCCACGGACATCCCCACCCTGTTCAACCTGCTGCCCGGGTACCTGCCGATGCCCAGCGCAGGCCGCCACGACACGCTCGAGGACTATCTGTCCGTCATCGGGTCGAAGCAGCAAAAAGGTTACTGGGCCAATGCAGATGCCTACACCATCAGCCTTCTTAAGGCATGGTGGGGCGACGCCGCCACAGCGGACAACGACTGGGCATATGACTACATTCCGAGGCTGACCGGAGCCCACGGAACATACGAGACCGTGATGGGCATGCTCGAGGACGAAGTGGAAGGGTACTTCATCCTTGGACAGAACCCTGCTGTGGGTTCAGCCCACGGCCGGATGCAGCGGATGGGCATGTCCCACTTGAAGTGGCTTGTGGTGCGGGATCTGAATCTCATCGAGTCCGCTACCTGGTGGAAAGACGGTCCGGAGATCGAATCGGGGGAGCTGCGCACCGAAGACATCGAGACAGAGGTGTTCTTCATGCCGGCGGCGACCCACGTGGAGAAAGCCGGCTCGTTCACCCAGACCCAAAGGCTGCTGCAGTGGCGCCACCAGGCGGTTGCACCGCCAGGGGAGTGCCAAAGCGAACTGCAGTTCTTCTTTGAACTGGGTAAGCGGATCCGCGAGAAGCTGGCCGATTCCAAGGACGAACGCGACCGTCCGCTGCTCGACCTGACATGGGACTACCCCACGGACGAGCACGGCGATCCCGATGCGGAAGCGGTCCTTGCCGAGATCAACGGCCGCCACCTGGCAGGTCCTGACGCCGGGAAGCCCCTGTCCTCCTACACGGAGATGCAGGCTGACGGATCCACGTCTGGCGGCTGCTGGATCTACACCGGTGTTTACGCTGACGGCTTCAACCATGCCGCCAACCGCAAGCCGGGCCAGGAACAGGGGCCGACGGCGTCGGAATGGGGCTGGGCTTGGCCTGCCAACCGCCGGATCCTCTACAACCGCGCCTCGGCCGACCCGGACGGTAAGCCGTGGAGCGAGCGGAAGAAGTACATCTGGTGGGACCAGGAGCAGGGTAAATGGGTCGGAGACGACGTGCCCGACTTCCCGGTTGACCTTGCCCCGGGCAGCCACCCGGACCCCTCTGTCGGTGGTCCGGCCGCCCTCAGCGGTGATGATCCCTTCATCATGCAGGCTGACGGCAAGGGCTGGCTGTTTGCGCCGAAGGGCCTCATGGACGGACCCCTGCCCACGCACTACGAGGCGCAGGAATCGCCGGTGGCCAATGCGCTGTACCCGCAGCAGCAGAACCCTGCGCGGCTGGTGTTCCCCCGCAAGGACAACCTGAGTGCGCCAAGCGCGGGGACCAGTGGCTCCGACGTCTACCCGTATGTCTTCACCACGTACCGGCTGACCGAGCACCATACAGCGGGCGGAATGAGCCGCTGGCTTCCGTACCTGTCCGAGCTGCAACCGGAGATGTTCTGCGAAGTCTCGCCTCAGCTGGCGGCGGAGCGGGGTCTCGAACCTTACGGGTGGGCCACGATTATTTCGGCGCGCTCCGCCATCGAGGCAAAGGTCTTGGTTACTGACCGCATGGCGCCGCTCAAGGTCGGAGGCCACACCGTGCACCAGATCGGGCTGCCGTACCACTGGGGCGTCGGCAGCAATGCCGTCGTCAGCGGCGACGCTGCAAACGATTTGCTGGGTGTGACCCTTGATCCCAATGTCCAGATTCAGGAATCGAAGGTGGCCTCGTGCGACATCCGGCCGGGCCGCAGGCCCCGCGGGGCGGAACTGCTTGCCCTGGTTGCTGAATATCAGGAACGGGCCGGAGTGACCACCGAGACCGGCAACCGCGCCGTCACCAATCCCGCGGCGGAAGGCATCCAACCCCGCCCGGGTGAAAAGGGCAGCGCCGACGGTGGGGAGAACTGATGAGTCTGCTCCCCACCGTGTCAGCCCAAGCAAACACTGCCCCGTCCGGAACGCTGCCTGCCGGCGGCGTTCCGGACACCAACCCGACGACGGAGGACTAGATGGGCCAGCTGTCCGGACCGACCGACCCCACCGCCGATGCCCACTGGGAGCACAACCATCCGCGCAAGGGGTTCTTCACCGACACCTCGATCTGCATCGGCTGCAAGGCCTGCGAAGTTGCCTGCAAGGAGTGGAACCACAACCCGCAGGACGGAAACCTGGAACTGCTTGGGTCCTCCTACGACAACACCGGATCGCTGGGTGCCAGCACCTGGCGGCACGTCGCCTTTATTGAACAGGGCCAGGAACGCATTATCGAGGCGCGAGAGTCAGGCCGTGCCCTGGTCAGCCTGGGCATGCCGCGCATCGGGCCGCCGGCCCCGGCAACGGCTGTTACGGATCTTGCGGACGCTGATACTACCCCGCCGGACACCGCAGACTTCCGGTGGCTGATGTCCTCTGATGTCTGCAAGCACTGCACCCACGCCGGCTGCCTCGACGTCTGCCCCACCGGCGCGCTGTTCCGCACAGAGTTCGGCACCGTCGTGGTCCAGGATGACGTCTGCAACGGCTGCGGTACCTGCGTGGCCGGGTGCCCCTTCGGCGTGATCGAGCGCCGCAGCAACGGCACGGTCAAAGTCGCCAGCAGCAGGGAAGAACAGCACGCCAAGCATCCCGACGTCCCCAACGAGGGCATCGCCCAGAAGTGCACGCTGTGCTATGACCGGCTGCTTGACGACCAGACGCCGGCATGCGCCAAGGCATGCCCGACGACGTCCATCAAGTTCGGCGACCACGATGACATGGTGGAGACGGCCCGGGAGCGGGTGGCCACCCTGCATGCGCAGGGGATGACCGAAGCAAGGCTCTACGGGGCGAACGAAAACGACGGCGTCGGCGGAACCGGATCTGTCTTCCTGCTGCTGGATGAACCAGAAGTGTACGGGCTTCCGCCGGACCCCCGGGTGCCCACCGCAGACTTGCCGAAGATGTACCGCCGCGCCGGCATGGCCGTGGCAGGCATGGCTGCGGCCGCTGCGTTGGCCTTCCTGGGAGGACGGGCGTGACCCTCTCAGAGTTCGACAGCTTCCGGCCATCAGAACCTGCCCGACGCCGCCGGCAGGGCGGCAAGCGCGGCACCGGTCGACGCCGGGACAATGGTGACGGCTCACGGGAAATGCCCATGGTTCCGGAGCCTGAGTTCACCTCGTACTACGGGCGTCCCGTCGTGAAGCCGGCGCCTTGGGGCGATGACGTGGCCATATACCTGTTCCTGGGTGGCGTGGCAGGCGGGTCAGCCCTCCTCGGTCTTGGCGGGCAGCTGACCGGCCGGCCTATCCTTCGCCGCAACGCCCGGCTGGGCGCCTTGGCGGCAGTAAGCGCCGGTGCCGTTGCCCTGGTGAAGGACCTGGGCAGGCCGGAACGTTTCCTGCACATGCTGCGGACCTTCAAGGTGACCTCGCCGATGAGTGTGGGCTCGTGGATCCTTAGCGCCTTCAGCGCGGGCACGGCCGTGACCGCGGTGGCGGAAATCGACCGGATGACCGGCAGCCGGCTTCCGCTGGGTCCGTTGCGGAAGGTCCTGCATGCAGTGGAAGGTGCGGCCGGCGTCGAAGCGGCGGTTTTCGCCGGGCCACTGGCGGCGTACACGGCTGTCCTGCTGGGTGATACCGCCACCCCGACATGGAATGCTGCGCACGAGGAACTGCCATTCGTCTTCGTTAGTTCGGCCTGCCTCGCTTCTGCCGGCCTCGCCATGGTTACCACACCCATCCATGAGACAGGACCGGCCCGGAAACTTGCGGTGCTCGGCGTGCTGGGGGATGTCGCTGCCATGAAGGTGATGGAGCGCCGCATGGATCCGGTGGCCGCCGAGCCCCTGCACCAGGGTAAGGCGGGCTCCATGCTGAAGTGGAGCGAGCGGTTGGCGTTGGCCGGCGGACTCGGAACGCTGCTCGCGGGGCGCAACCGCGTGGTGGCGGCAGCTTCGGGATTGGCGCTGCTGGGCGCTTCGGCCCTGACCCGCTTCGGCGTGTTCGAAGCGGGCCTCGCCTCGGCCAGGGATCCGCGGTACACCATCGAACCGCAGAAGAACCGGCTCGCTGCCCGCCGTGCCGCAGGCGTGACCGGCGACGCGATCACCACCGCCGGTTGAGCGGGCAGCCGCGTCAGCGGACCTCGATGCCCCGCCCTGCAGTGGTGTGGCCGATCACCGGGTAGCCCGGCAACTCGCCGACCACCAGCAGCCCGCCTGAGGTCTGGGCATCGGCCAGCAGCAGCAGGTCGTTTTCGGTGACGCCGGCAGCGGAGCGCAGGTGCGGCCGCACCCAATCAAGGTTGCGCCGGGTTCCGCCGGAGACGAAACCGTCACGGAGTGCCTCCCGCGCGCCCTCGATCAGTGGTACAGCCTTCAGATCGATCACGGCGCCCACCTCCGAGGCGCGGACCATCTTGTAAAGGTGCCCCAGCAGGCCAAAACCCGTCACGTCAGTGGCGGCCCGGACGCCGGCAGCAACCGCGGCGTCGGCTGCGTCCCGGTTGAGGGCCGCCATCGTCTCCACCGCTTCAGCGAACACCTCCCCGGTCTGCTTGTGCCGGTTGTTGAGAAGTCCGACGCCGAGTGGCTTGGTGAGCGTGATCGGCAGCCCGGGCTGGGCGGCGTCGTTGCGGAGCAGGCGGTCGGGGTGGGCGACGCCCGTGACAGCCATGCCGTACTTCGGCTCCGGATCGTCGATGGAGTGCCCACCGAGCACCGGGCACCCCGCCTGGGACGCCACACTCAGCCCGCCGCGGAGGACTTCCGTCATCAATTCCATCGGCAGGACTCCGCGGGGCCAGCCGACGAGGTTGATCGCCGTGACCGGGCGGCCGCCCATCGCGTAGATGTCCGAGAGGGCATTGGCGGCCGCAATCCGGCCCCAGTCAAACGCGTCGTCAACCACGGGAGTGAAGAAGTCAGCGGTGGTGAGGACGGCCAGATCATCGCGGACCAGGACCGCCGCGGCGTCGTCGCCGCTGTCCAGGCCAACCAGCACCTCTGCGCCCGGTTGGCCGATCAGGCCGCGGACGGCGTCCTCGAGTTCGCCTGGCGGAATCTTGCAGGCGCAGCCTCCGCCGTGGGCATAGTCGGTGAGCCGGAGCAAGCCGGCGGCACCATCATCAAGTTGCTGTACTGACGTCTGAGCCTCATTCACCCGCCTAGCGTACCCCTCCAGTTAACCCTGCTATATTGAGGCGCGGTGGCGTCCGGGTCCTGGTGGGCCCCCCGGTCTTCAAAACCGGTGAGGCTGAGCATCTCGGCCTGGCGGGTTCGATTCCCGTCCGCCACCGCCAAACTACCGGCGTGAATGCCGTGAAAAGAGGAGGGCTGTGGTCCAGGTCGATCCCCGGCGGCTGATTCCCCGCACGAACGACCTGCTGGCGTTGCCCGCCGTCCGCGAGGCCCGGACACGGATGAATGAGCGCGTCGTCCGCGAACTCGTCCGAAAAATCCAGGGACAGGCCCGCCGCGGTGAGCTGCCTCCCAACCAGGTGCAACCTGCCCTGCTCGCAGCCGTCGCTTCACATAAAGCAACAACCCTCCGTCCGGTGCTGAACGCAACCGGCGTCATCGTGCACACGAACCTTGGCCGCGCCCCCCTTTCTGCAGCGGCGGTGGAAGCCCTTGTCGCTGCCAGCGGCTACGTTGACGTGGAACTGGACCTTGCAGACGGCGGCCGCTCCCGCCGCGGTGCCGGTGCCCGGGCCGCCCTCCTCGCTGCCTGTCCTGCCGCCGAGGACGCCTTGGTGGTCAACAACGGAGCTGCAGCGCTGGTGCTGGCCACCACAGCCCTGGCCGCCGGCCGGGAGGTGGTGGTGAGCCGCGGGGAACTCGTCGAGATCGGTGCAGGCTTCAGGCTGACCGACCTGATGGAGTCGACAGGCGCGGTGCTTCACGAGGTGGGTACCACCAACCGGACACACCTGCATGACTACGCGGGGGCCGTCGGACCGGACACGGGCTGCATCCTCAAGGTGCACCCGAGCAACTTCCGGGTGGACGGGTTCACGTCCGCGGTTCCGATTGCCGAACTGAGCCGGCTGACCGCGGCACACGGCGTTCCACTCGTGGCTGACCTGGGCAGTGGGCTGCTGGCGCCCGATCCGTACCTGCCGGACGAACCGGATGTCGCCTCCGCCCTGGCGGGCGGCGCCGACGTCGTCATCGCCAGCGGCGACAAACTGCTGGGCGGCCCCCAGGCCGGGTTGCTGCTGGGCCGCAAGGAAATCATTACCCGGCTGGCCCGCCACCCGCTCGCCCGTGCTGTCCGGGCGGACAAGCTTGCCCTGGCCGCCCTGGAAGCAACCGTCGCCGGCGGGCCGACGCCCGTCGTCGAGGCGCTGCACGCCGACGTCGAACAGTTGCGGCGCCGTACTGACAGGCTCGCCCACGCCTTGGGCGTCCCCGTCGTACCCCATGACGGCCGGGTGGGCGGCGGCGGCGCCCCCGGCGTTCCGCTGCCGGGATGGGCGCTGCGGCTCCCCGAGGGAATTGCAGGACGCTTGCGCACCGGCGACCCGGCCGTGTTGCCGCGCGTCCACGACGGCGCCTGCCTGATCGACTTGCGCTGTGTGCCGCCGGCCGAGGATGACCGGATCCTCGATGCCGTTCGGCAGGCACTGGCAACCCTCGACGTTGCGGACGCAGGCAGGGCGGGCTGACCGTGCACGTCGTTGCCACGGCCGGACATGTCGATTCCGGTAAAAGCACCCTGGTCCGCGCCCTTACCGGCATGGAGCCGGACCGATGGGAGGAAGAGCGGCGCCGCGGGCTGACCATTGACCTCGGCTACGCATGGACCACCTTGCCGTCCGGGCAGGACGTTGCCTTCGTCGACGTGCCCGGCCACGAACGCTTCCTCGGCAACATGCTTGCCGGAATCGGACCGGCTCCGGTGGTCTGCTTCGTCGTAGCCGCGGATGAGGGCTGGCAGGCCCAGTCAAGCGATCATCGGGATGCGGTAGCTGCGCTTGGCATTGAACACGGCGTGGTAGTCCTCAGCCGCGCGGACCGGGCATCCGGGCAGCGCGTCGCCGACGTGCTGTCGCGGGCCCGCACGGAGCTGGCAGGGACCGGGCTGCGGGATGCCCCAGCCATCGCTGTTTCGGCCATCAACGGGACCGGCCTGGCTGAGTTGCGTGCAGCGCTCGACGGCGTCCTGGCCCAGGTGCCTGCCCCCACCACAACGGGGCGGGTCCGGTTGTGGGTGGACCGGTCGTTCACGATCAACGGGTCCGGAACGGTGGTCACCGGAACACTGGCAGCGGGCACGCTCGCCCAGGGTGACCGGCTGGAACTGCTGGGCCATTCGGGGTCCCGGCCGGTGGCGGTCCGCGGCCTGCAAAGCCGCGACACCTCGTACCAGTCGGTGGAGCCGGTCAGCCGGGTGGCGTTGAACCTGCGCGACGTTGCCGCAACGGACATCAGGCGCGGGGACGCGCTGGTTACCCCTGGTGCATGGCCCACCACCGGCGTCGTAGGCATCCACCGCACCACCGGGGTGGCGTATACCGACGTGCCCGAGCAAATCATGGTGCATGTGGGCACGGCGTCCGTGCCGGCGCGGCTGCGTCCCTTCGGGGCCGACCATGCCCGGCTGGTCCTCGACAGGCACCTGCCCCTGGTTCTCGGGGACCGGCTGGTGCTGCGCGACCCTGGCAGCCGTTCGGTCCTGGGTGGGGCGCGCATTCTCGACGCGGACCCACCGGAGCTGCGGTGGCGCGGTGACGGCGCGCACTGGGCCGAACGGCTTGCAGGGATGGATCCCGCAGGGGACGTTCTGGGGGAAGTGGCAGCCCGCGGAGCGGTCCAAATGGATCATCTCCGCAAGCTTGGGCTGCTGCCCGGGCACGCTGTGGATTCCCCGCAGGGCGTGCGGGTTTTCGGTGACTGGTGGGTGCATGCCCCTGTCCTTGAGGCGTGGCAGCACCGGCTTCGGGGCGCGGTCGAGGCGCTGCAGGAGCGGGACCCCCTGGCCCCAGGCCTTTCCATGGGCGCGGCGCGGGACCTGCTCAGGTTGCCCGACGAGAGGTTGCTGTCCCACGTTATCCGCGGGGCGGAGCTGGAGCAGGACAGCGGCCACATCCGGGTGCCGGGCAGCCAGGGCAACCTTGGCCCCATTGAGCCGGCAATCGCCCGGTTGGAGCGCAGGCTCAAGACAGACGCGTTCCATGCCCCGGAAGCCGACGAGCTGGCGTCAATGGGCCTCGGCGCCCGGGAACTGGCCGCCGCCGAACGCACGGGACGGCTGCTGCGTCTGCGTGACGGGGTGGTGCTGCTGCCCACGGCACCCGCGCTTGCGATGCGCACCCTCGCCGGCCTGGCCCAGCCCTTCACCACCAGCCAGGCACGCCAGGCGCTGGACACAACACGCCGGATCGCGGTCCCGCTGCTGGAGCACCTTGATTCCCGCGGCTGGACCAAACGGATTGATGCCGGTCACCGTACAGTGGTTCGCTGACCGGGCCCCTCATGCAGCACGTTTGGAAGGACGGCTAGTCCGGGACGGCTGGCTGGACGCGGCGGAGGATGTCATCCACGACGCGCGCCAGCGGGGCAGTGGCGTCGATCGTGATGCCGCCGGGTGGAATCTCCTCCCGTGTTCGGTGCAGGTGCTCAATCAGCTCCCGTTCTGTTTGGCGTCCTCCCCATTCGTCCTCAGGGCGCTGATCCAGCCGCTGCTTCAAGGTTTCCAGGTCCACCTCAAGAACGAAGACACCATCGAAGAGATCGATGAACTTGGCGAGGTTCCGCGACCCGCCGCAGAAAAAGGTCACCGCTTCCCGCGGGTCCGCGGCCAACGCCCTGACCTGGTCCACCCTCCAGAGGTGGTGCCCGTGTACGGCGACTCCGGTGATGCCGCCTACCGGTTCTCCGGTTTCCGGATCACCTTGATAGGCGAGTTCGCGGTCGCCGTTGATGGCGTGGTAGCCACGGCGGCGCAATTCATTGCAGACTGCCGTCTTGCCGGTGCCCGAGCCGCCTTCGATGAGGTAGTTCTTCCTGCCCATGCCTGATGGTACCGATGCGCGGCCAGGGGAGTTCTCCCCGTGTCCCTTGCGGGCAATTGCGAAGGGTGCTGCCTAAGCTGTGGTCATGACGACGCCACCACATGTTTGCGTGACACCGATGAAATCCCTGTTGTACTGGCGAAAAAGCATGATCAATGGAGCCAAGACAGTGCCCGTGGTGGTCAGCATGGATTCCTCAGGGATGTTTCGCATGGTGGATGCTGCCGGCATGAGTGTGCTCTCCCTGCCTGTGAAGCAGGCATCATTCCGATTCACCAGCATGGGAACAATGGCAGTCACAGCCCAGGGCCGGAAATTTGACCTGCTGGGCGTCGGGGCGTCAATGTCGCCGGACCCGTCGCCGGAGCAGAAGGCGGAGATGAAGGTGGCCTCCGACGACTTCAAGGACCGCACAGCCCTCAACCGTGCCGGTTCCGCGGGCGCTGCCATGAGCGGCGCAGGGGGAGTGGGCGGCGTGGCCGGCATTGCCGGGAGTGCCTTGATGATGTTCTCCTACTACGAGGGGCTGGAAACCATCAAGGCCTGGCAGGCGGTCCTTTCCCAAACAGGGGCACCCGTCCGGACGAGCGCAATGAAGGCCGGTCTTTACATGATGCTGGGGCTCGTAGCAGCCATCATCATAGGCATCGTTGTTGCCATCAACGTTCTCTAGGGTGGGTCTTATGCGTGCAATCGTCATGGACCGCATCGCCGGCCCGCTGGCTGTCCAACAGGTAGCCGTACCTGAGGTGCCGGCAGGCGGTGTCCTGGTCACCGTCGCCGCCACCGGCCTCTGCCGCAGCGACTGGCACGCCTGGGCCGGCCACGACGACATAGCGTTGCCGCATGTTCCGGGCCATGAGTTCGCCGGCGTCGTTGCCGCCGTGGGCGCAGGGGTGACCAGGTGGGCGGTCGGCGACAGAGTGACGGCCCCCTTCGTCGAGGGCTGCGGGGCCTGTGAGTGGTGCCGCGGGGGGAACGCGCAGGTCTGTCCCGCACAGCAGCAACCCGGCTTCACCCATTGGGGCTCCTTCGCCGAGCAAGTAGTCATTCACGGTGCGGACACTAACCTTGTCGCCGTCCCGGCAGGAGTCAGTTTCGAGGCAGCGGCAAGCCTGGGGTGCCGTTTTGCCACGGCGTACCGCGCGCTTACCGGCAGGGCACGCCTCGCCGACGGCGAATGGGTCACCATCGTGGGGGCCGGCGGCGTAGGGCTCAGCGCGGTCATGATTGCGAAGGCACTCGGCGGCAAGGTGGTGGTTGTGGACCGCAATCCGGGGGCACTCAAGGTGGCCGCTACTCTTGGCGCCGACCACGTCCTGGTCGCCGACAGTTCGGACATCCCGTCCCAAGTGCACGCCCTAACCGGTGGAAGCCATGTCTCCATTGATGCCGTGGGTAGTGAGCAAACCTGCGCTGACGCGCTCCTTAGCCTGCGGCGCCGCGGCCGGCACGTCCAGATCGGACTCCTCCCGCCAGTGGAGGGGCATCCCCGGGTGCCCATGGCCCGAGTCATTGCGTGGGAACTGGATGTCTTCGGCAGCCACGGCATGGCAGCGGTGGATTACCCCGGAATGCTCGCCCTGATCGCATCGGGAGCACTGGAACCACAGAAACTCATCGAGCGCATTATCGGGTTGGAGGAGGCCGCTGCCATGCTGCCCCGCTTCGATACTGCGAACGTCGCCGGCATGACAATGATCGATCCCACGCGGTGACGCATTCGGTTCCCGGATTGAGTGGTTTGATTAGTCAGTGCTCCGTGTAAGACGCTTTGTAGTTTTCAGCCTGTTTGTGGCCTGCGCCAGCGCGGTTTTCTCGTTTTGGGTGATGGGACAGGCCGGGGCGGACGCCAGGGTGGCACTTTCGCCGCCGCCGCGGGCGCTGGTGACTCTTGAAACCGGGACGGGCGGGATGACCACTGCCGTGGACGTCACACACAGTCCCGACGCCGAATGGCTTCGCGCGGCTTCCGCCGAAACTGGAATCCCTGCCCGTGCCCTGCGCGCTTATGTTGCTGCGGCCGTGACGGCAAATGGTTCCATGCCGCAATGCAGAATCGGCTGGAATACCCTGGCCGCCGTCGGCTTCGTCGAATCAGGCCACGGAACCTATGGTGGGGGCAGCCTGGACGCCTTGGGCCAGGCCAGCGGGCCCCTCGTGGGCCCAAGCCTCAATGGGTCAGGTTTCGCCGCTATCCCCGACACCGACGCCGGTGCCCTGGATGGCGACGCCAACTGGGACCACGCGGTGGGGCCCATGCAATTCATTCCTTCCACCTGGCGTCTGGCAGGGAGGGACGGGAACGGGGACGGAACAGCAGACCCCTTCAATATCGACGATGCCGCCCTCAGCGCCGCCACCTACTTGTGTGACCGCGGCCGCGACCTCACGACAGCGCAGGGGTGGACGGATGCCATCTACGCCTACAACCAGTCCGACGCCTATATCCGCAAGGTACGTGCCCAAGCCACTGCCTACGCCACGAAAACGGGTACCCCCGACTAAGCCACGACTGGCAGTCGGGGGTTTTTCCGGGCGCTTGCCTGGGCGGCGGTCAGGCGGGGTGCCAGGTAATGGGAAGTGCTTTCAAGCCGTAGACGATGGTGCTTTCCATGCGCTTCAGTCGGGCTCCGGGAGGCACGGACAGCCCGGGCAGGCGGGCCAGCAGGGCCTCCAGTGCGATTTTCGCCTCGAGCCGGGCCAGCGGCGCGCCGAGGCAAAAGTGGATGCCGTGGCCGAACGCCAGATGCCGGTTCGGGTTGCGGTCGACGTCGAACTCCGCCGCGTGTTCAAACTGCCGCTCGTCGCGGTTGGCCGAGCCGATCCAGGCCACGATCGGTGCCCCGGCCGGGATGCGTACGCTGCCCACATCGGTGTCCGCTACGCTCACCCGGTACATCGACTGGACAGGGGAGCGAAAGCGCAGCACCTCTTCGAGGGTCTGGGGCAACAAGGCCGGTTCGTTCAGTAGGCGCTCAAGGGTGCCGGGCGATTCGGCCAGGCATAAAACGGCGTTGCCGATCAGGTTGGTGGTGGTCTCGTTGCCGGCGACCAGCAGCAGGGCGCAGAAACCCAGCAGTTCGGGCACCGAAAGTTTTTGGCCTTCGATCTCGGCAGACAGCAGCCTGCTGATCAGGTCCTCACCCGGATGCCTCCTGCGCTGGTCGATCAGGGCCAGGAAGTATTCGACCATTTCCGATGTGGTGGAGTCCTGGCGGTCGGTGCCCGGCCCGGTCCGTGTTTGGCTGACAATCGTGTCCGACCAGTGCTTGAAGCGCTCACGGTCCTGCCCCGGAATGCCCATCAGTTCGGAGATCACAATAACCGGCAACGGGTAGGCCAAGTCCTGGATCAGGTCCGCGCTGCCGCCGCGCCCCACGAGTCCCTCCAGCAGTTCGTCCGTGAGTGCGGAGATGCGGGGAGCCAAGGCATCGACTGCTTTCGGCGTGAAAGCCTGGGTCACCAGGGAACGCAGCTGCCGATGCCGCGGGGGATCGGCTGTGATCAGGCTTGATGCGAACAACTGGCCGGAACCCGATGGAGCGTCGCCGCCCATGCGTGAGGAGAACGTAGCGTGCTCGGACAGCACCCGCTGAACGTCATCGTACCGGAACACGTGCCAGCTCCCTGATGGTTCGTCGTGGAAAACGGGGGCGGCTGCGCGCATGTGTTCATAGTGGGAAAAGGGATCCAGCGGGTATTGCGTGGACTCAGCGGTGTCCATGGTGGCCTCTCTGCTCGGCGGCCCCCTGTGCCTCACGCTGCTGGCGGGAACGCAGAGTGCCAAGCACCCAATTGAATAACCGTAGAACCTCGATCTTAATCAAAGCCTGCCCCTGGGTCGTTACTCCCGGCGTCGTACGTTCTTGCCCTTTGCTTTGTCATCCCTGGCCCCCCGCACTCCAGCCAAGCCGGACCGGCGCTCATGCCGCGCGGCGAACCAAACAGCCGCCACCATCAGGCCCAGTACGTCCGCGAAACCCAGGATCGCCTCCCACGGCATCCGGATCGAACCTCCGCGCAGGTTGCTGTAAAAGGAACCGAGGGGGACCAGCAGGGGCCAGAGGACGATCAGGTTCCGGGCGACGCTGAACGCAACCGCGTAGACCACACCGAGGCCGAAAAGAAAGAGCATCTCGGACCCTGTCATGCCATAGCCGACGTGGTAGGCCGCGTACAGTGCGGCGGCGCCGGCCACTCCCGCGATCGGGCCGAAGCTGGCTTCCAGGCGCGCCTGGATGAAGCCCCGGAAGAAGACTGCTTCGAAGAAACCCACGGTGATGGCAAGGGCTGCCAGAGGCACCCAGTCGACGGGGCGCGGAAGCGGGTACCCCCAAAGCGTGATGACGAACTGCACGGCTGCGAGGGCGAGTCCCAGGGCGAATGCCTGGCCCAGGTTTTTGCGGCTGATCCCTAGCGCGTCCAGGGACCTCCTCCGGATCCAGGTGTTGTACCCGATGGGGCCGAGGACACCGAGGAGCATGCCGGCCGCGAATGACAGGAACAGCCCCAGCGTATTTCCCTGGGTGAACACCCTGAAGGCCAGCCAAAAGAGGGCCACGACGCCCAGGTACAGTGCGGCAACGGCACCGATGTCAGGCCAGTCCGGATGTCCGGCCCAGCGGGGCCGGGACGTGGGCAAAACGAGTGCGAAAACCAGCGCGGCAACTGGAACGCCAACCCCGTACACCGCGGGGTTCCCCAAGGACAGCAGCAGTATCGCGCCGACGAGGAACACCGGCCAGGCAAACCGCGGCAGAACATGGGCCCTTCCACTCAGGTTTGTTCCCGACATGACACCCCACTCCATGCGCCGGCGGACTGCATGTATCAAGTCTTTCCCGAGGCAAACCCCGGCTATAGGGGCGAAGGGCCCAACCGGGCTTGAACAGTGCCCCGCGGACCGTGCCAAGCTGCGGCGGGCCTCAGCGGGCAACCCCGGCGGCGCGGTAAATTGCGTCAATGATTTTCATGTTGGCCAGGCAGTCGGACCCCTCCGTGGGCAGTTCGCTGCCCGTTTGAAGAGCAGTGACGACAGCTTCGAGTTGGTGGTCATACGTCTCGAGCCCCCTTACAGTCCAGGTGCGGTCCAGCCCCTCGGTGGTAAGGGTGATGGAATGGCCCCGGGAGGGGAAGACCATGTTGTTGACCTGCAGCCGTCCTCCGGTACCGGTTACCTCAAGTGAAGAGTTCAGGTGCTGTGCCTGTTCGACCATTGCCGAGGTGACGAGCGCTTGTGCTCCCGAGGGGAACTGCAGGTCGGCGCTGACGCTGAGGTCCGCGCCGAGAGGATTAACTGTCGCCCTCGCCCCAAGCACCGTTGGTTCCTCGCCCATAAGCGCACGCACCCAGTGGACGGGGTAGCAGCCCAGGTCCATCAGCGACCCACCCCCCAACTGCGGATCGTGCCGCAGCGAGGCCGGATCAAACGGATTGGAGGCGGAAAAGTCCGCGCGCAACATCGTGATCTCGCCGAGCGCGCCTGAAGCCTTGACGGCATCGACTTCAGCGCTCAACGGGTGGTAACGGTCGTGGAAGGCCTCAATGAGCCGGTAGCCTGTCGAGCGCGCAGCTTCAATCATTTGGCCGGCCTCTTCAGCGTTCATTGCGAACGGTTTCTCGCAAAGTACGTGCTTGCCGGCCTCCAGGGCCGCAATAGACCACTCGGCGTGCCCGGAGGGCGGAAGTGCGTTATAGACCAGGTCTATCTCGGAGTCGGCCAGCATTTCGGAGTAGTCCCCGTAGAAGCGGTCGATTCCGTGGCTATCGGCGAACTGCCGGACACTCTCCTTCCGGCGGGACGCCACGGCCACGACTTGGACGTCGGAGCGGCGGACGGCCGGCCGGATGACTGCAGCGGGCGCAATTCCTGCTGCACCCAGGATTCCTATTCGTAGCACTGTGTTTTCTCCTTGCTATGCCGCCGTCGTTGACCGGAAGGCCGGCGATGTCTACCTGTGCATCACCGGCCTCCCGGCAAAGCTCCGTCAGCTGCCGGACTTAGCCCCGGCCCGCTCCTTGGCCGCTCCTGTGAGGTGCGCCCGCTGCAAGCTGCAAGTCCTGCTGAAGGGCGTAATACTGCGGCTTCGGCTGGAGGTTCTCGTCATAGATGCTCGCTGCGCCTTCGCCCTGGAAGACTCCGGGCACCCACGAGTAGGCGTCACCGAAGCCCCATATGGTGTAGGAGATGCATTCCTTCACTGCCATGCAGGCCTGGAGCGTCTGCGAGTATGCGGCCACTTGTGCCGACTGTTCGACGGGTGTGACCGGCAGGGTGGTCCGCACGTCGACTTCTGTCTCTGCCACGTCCAGGCCAAGGTCAGCGAATCTCTGCAGGTTGTTCTTCAGGTCAGGCAGCGGGTATTGCGTGTCCAGGTGGGTCTGGAACCCCACCCCGTCGATGGGAACGCCCTGCGCTTTCAGGTCCTTGACGAGCGCATAGGCGGCGTTGCTCTTCGGCCCGGTGGATTCGATGTTGTAGTCGTTGTAAAAGAGCTTGGCCTGTGGATCTGCCTCGTGCGCCCAACGGAAGGCATCTGCGATATAGCCCGGCCCCAGCTTCTGCAGCCAGATGCTGTTGCGCAGGGTGCCGTCTTCATTGAACGCCTCGTTGACGACATCCCACTGCCAGATTTTGCCCTTGAAGTGCGTGACTTGATCAGTGACATGCTTGTGCAGGACCTGCCTCAGCTGGTCCGCACTCATCCCTGGGGCGGCAGCCGTAAGCCAGCTGGGGAGCTGGCTGTGCCAAACCAGGGTGTGACCGCGCACCAACTGGTGGTTCGCCTCAGCAAATGCCACGAGCCGATCAGCGGCAGCCCAGTCATAGTTGCCTTGGGTCGGTTCAACCACTTCCCATTTCATGACGTTCTCCGGTGTGACCGTGGAAAACTGGGCGGCGGTGATATCGGTGTAGGCCGGATTGCTTCCGAGTTGGTCACTGTTGACCGCAGTGCCGATGCGCAATCCGATATTGGCGCCAAGTGCGCGGAGAGAATCGCGCTGCTGCGACGGTCCGCCGGCTTCCAGTGGTCCTGATGCAGCCATGGCAGCGGCTGGAGTGGCGAGCAGGGCGCACAAGCCGAGCGCACCGATGAAAAGGGAACGTTGAAAAGGCACGTAGTACTCCTTCGGTTTCTGGTTTGACTTCATCTTTCAGAGGCGGAGATCTTGTCGCCGTGAGAGGGCGCCGCGAGCCGTGGTGCCAGGAACTGGCGTACCAATTGGTCGTCGTCCGGCCCGCCGGCTTCATGTCCGTTAAAGGGCCAGACTTTAATTTCCTTCTCGCCGCTGTATGCGTTGTAGGCGGCGAAGACCGTCGACGGAGGGGTAATCGGGTCCATGAGTGCTACGGAAAAGTAGGCGGGGTGCCTTGACCGTTCAGCGAAGTTGACACCGTCGAAATAGCTGAGGGTGTCGGCTACGGCTTCAGTGTTGTCACGGTGGGTGGAAAGATAGTCCGCGATCTCCCGGAAGGGATACGCGTCCGTGATGACTGTTGCCCTTGGGAAGTCGCAGAGAAAGGGGACAGTCACGGCCACTGCCGAGATGTCCGGCACCAGCGCGCCCACCGCAAGCGCAATCGCCCCTCCCTGGCTTCCCCCGGTCACAGCGATCCGGCCAGGATCGATCCAGGGGAGGGTGCGGACCGCATCGACTGCCCGGACGCCGTCAGCGATGAGGCGGCGGTAGTAGTAGGTTTCCTTGCTGGTGATTCCTTTTGTCATGACGCCCGGAACCTGCGGGCCCGAGGGGCCCGGATCGGGGGTGTCGCCGACCGACCAGCCGGATCCCTGCCCCCTGGTGTCCATCTGCAGGTGGGCGAAGCCGGCGGAGGCCCAGAAAAGGTTCTCCCAGGGACGTCCCCGGCCTCCGCCGTAACCTACGTACTGGACTACCGCGGGCAGTGGTCCGTTTGGATTCTTCGGGGCCCGCAGCCAGGCCTTGATGGGATCCCCTCCGAAGCCGGGGAAGGTCACGTCGTAGACATCAACTGTCTCCAGGCCTGCATGCACCGGTTCGACCACCACTTCGCCGCCGGCCTGGCGGGTTTCCTGCAGGGTCTGCTCCCAGAATGCGTCAAAGTCCTCGTTGCAGAGTTGGGAGCTCTTGTAGGTTCGGAGTTCCGTTTCGGGCATGTCGTTGTACATATGCAGAACTTTCTCGGGTGGAACTGGGGGCTTCCTGTCGGGCCCAGGTCTCTTTGCTGGGCGCTATCTGGCTGGGGAGGGGGCCGGTACGGCGACACTGTGCCGGGCCAGTCGGGCATCGTCGGCCCTTACGACATGCTCGGGGCCCGTGATGGTGAACACCGCTGTGGTTTCACGTTCCGCGCAGGACGGGCCAACCCAAAGCTCGATGTCACCGGGCTCCACGATGCGCGCACCATGCCGGCCGGTGAAGGCCAGCCGGGCAGTCGGCACATCGAAAGTCACCAACCCGCTTTCACCCGGTTCCAGCGAGATTCGAGCGTAGGCAAGGAGCTGCGCGACGGGGCGGGTGACAGTGGCGTAGGTATCGTGCGCGTAGAGCTGAACCAGGTCGGTGCCCGCGCGTTCGCCTGTGTTCCGGACGGTAACCGTTGCCGTGAAAGCGTCGCCGGCGGACACCGTGTCCGCTACCTCGAGCCCGCTGTGCTCGAACGTCGTATAGGTCAGGCCGTGCCCGAAAGGGAGCACAGGTGTGCTGTCGGCGCTGGTAACGTCTGACGGACCTCCGAGTACAGGGTGCAGATACGAGAACGGCTGCGACCCCGCTGAGCGCGGCAGCGAGACCGGCAGGTGGCCGGAGGGAGCTGCGCGCCCTGACAGTACCGCGGCTGCGGCCGGTCCGCCTTCTTCTCCTGGAAAGAAGGCCTGCAACACTGCGGCCGGGGCAGTCGCCCCCTGCAGTGCCCATCCGATGGCGTACGGCCGCCCAGAGAGTACGAGCATCACGGTAGGTGTGCCTGTTCGGACTACAGCCTCCACCAGTTCACGTTGGACGCCCGGCAGCTCCAGGCTCTCGACATCGTTACCCTCTCCTACAGTCCCGCGGCCAAACAGCCCGGCGCGGTCACCGACCACCACGATGGCAACGTCTGCGCCGGCTGCGGTCTCAACGGCTTCCTGGATGCCCGAGCGGTCGTCGCCGTCCACATCGCAGCCTCGGGCCGAAGCGACTGCGGCGTCAGGGAATTCGTCCCGCAGCGCTTCCAGGACCGATACGATGTCGAACCCGAGCGGCACCTCCGGGTGGTGTGCCAGCACGTGGTTGGCGAACGAGTAGCACCCCATCAGGGCCTCCGCCGCGTCGGCATTTGGTCCCAGGACCGCGATGCTTCCCGGGTTCCGCTTCAGTGGCAGGACCCCATCATTCGCCAGCAACACCAACGATTCCCCGGCCAGCCGCAACGCCAGGCTGCGGTGGCGCGGGCTGTCCAGGTCAACTTCTGTGGGTGGGGCGTCGAACGTCTCGTCGAGCAGCCCCAGTTCTTCCTTCTGACTCAACACACGCAGCACCGCCCGATCCACCAGCACCTCGTCGGAGAGGCCGCTGCGGATCCGTTCGGCGAGCGGGCCCACAAATGCATCACCGGTGGGCAACTCGACGTCGATGCCGGCCTGCAGCGCCAGCTCTGCGGCTTCACCGCGGTCGGCGGCGATCCGGTGCATCGTGTGCAGGAAAGCGACGGAAAAGTAATCGGAGACCACGGTGCCGTCGAAATTCCATTCATCGCGCAGGATGCCCGTCAGGTACTCCGGGGCCGCCGCGACGGGCACGCCGTCGATTTCGGAGTACGAATTCATTACCGAGCGTACGTTCCCGTCACGTACCGCCATCTCGAACGGCTGCAGCAGGACGTCCCGGAGTTCGCGGGCACCGACGTGCACGGGGGCATGATTGCGGCCTGCCTGTGACGCCGAGTAACCGACGAAGTGCTTGAGCGTGGCATGCACCCCCGCTGACTGCAGGCCCCGTACGTAAGCCGTACCGATGGTGCCCACCACATACGGGTCCTCCGAAATGCACTCGTCCACCCGGCCCCACCTCGGGTCACGGATGACGTCCAGCACCGGCGCCAGGCCCTGGTGGATGCCGAGCGCGCGCATCGAGTCGCCGATGGCAGCGCCCAACTCCTCCACCAGGTCGGGGTTGAACGCGGCACCCCAGGCAAGGGGAGTGGGGAACGTGGCCGCCTTCCAGGCTGCCAGCCCGGTCAGGCATTCTTCGTGCACCAGCGCGGGAATGCCGAGGCGGGTCTGCTCCCGAAGCCTGCGCTGTTCCGACCACAGCCACCGCGCGCGTTCAAGCGGCTCAACCGGACGGGTGCCGTACACCCGGGTGAGATGTCCGATGCCCTCGGCCGTCGCGTCAGCGTAACTCGGTACTTCGGCGAACTCACCGTCAAGCGGTGCCACCTTGTCCTCGGATTTGTCCACCCAGTAACCCACCAGTTGGGCCAGCTTTTCCGGGAGGGTCATCCGGGCATGGAGCCGGCTGACCCGTTCCGACACGGGAGGGAGGGTGGGGCTGTTGCCAGGATTACTCATGCTTCTTTTCCTTAATTGGGCTGCCGTCAGCCCTTGACGGCGCCGGTGAGTCCACCCACGATGCGCCGTTCAAAGAGGCTGAAGAACACCAGCGCGGGGATCATGGACAGGGATGTGAAGGCCAGGACCTGCGCTGTATCCGTGGAATATTGGGACGAAAACGCCTGCACCCCCAGGGGAAGGGTAAAGGTGGCTTCCTTGTTCAGGATGAACAGCGGCAGCAGGTAGCTGTTCCAGCTGCCGATGAAGACCAGGATGCCGGTGGTGATCACACCCGGAAGTGAAAGCCGCAGCACCATCCGGAAGAAGAAGCCCAGGCGGCTGCAGCCGTCGATGAAGGCAGACTCCTGGATTTCATCCGGGATGGCGCGCAGGAACGGCACCAGGATGATGATCGTGGTGGGGAGTGCAAACGCGATTTGCGGGAGGATGACGCCGGCCAGGGAGTTCATAAGGCCCAGGTTGCGCACCACAATGTACAGCGGTGTGATGGCAACGGTGATGGGAAACATCAGCCCGGCCGCGAAAAGCGAGTACAGCGCGCCGCGCCCCCGGAACTGGTACCGGGCGAGCACGTAGCTGGCCATCAGGCCCAAGCCGACCGCGCCCAGGGTGGTTACGGCCCCCACAATGGTTGAGTTCAGCACCTGCCGCCAGAAGACGCCCCCGCCTATGACAGTGAGGTAGTTGCCCACGTTCCAGGGATTTGGCAGGCCTGCCGGGTCAGTGGTGATCTGCGCATTCGTACGGAAACCGCCGAAAATGATGTAGGCGATCGGTGCCAACATGAGCGCAATGACCACAAGCGCAACGAAGTACACGACGGGGGAGCCCCATGGCAGGCTTTGCTGGTCAGCCCGACGGGAACGCCGGGCGGTGATGGCGGCGGTCATCGCGCCTTCCTTTCTGTCAGGGCGCCTGCGGTGTCACGGCGCAGCACGAACCGCTGGTACACCAAGGCGACGACGAGGGAGATGATGAAGATCACGACGGCGACAGCGTTGCCGTAACCGTAGTTTCCGGCGTTTCGGCCGTTCGTCACCATGTAGCTGGCCATGGTGGACGTGCCGGCAGTGGAGGCGACGTACTGGCCCCAAATGATGTAGACGAGGTCGAACAGCTGCAGGGCGCCAATAACGGACAGGAACGCCCAGATGCGCAGCGTCGGACCCAGCAGCGGCAACGTAATTCGCCGCTGGATCTGCCAATAGGAAGCACCGTCGAGCGAGGCAGCCTCATAAAGCTCTTCCGGGATGCCCTGCAGGCCGGCGAGGAACAGGATGACGGCGAACCCGATGTACTTCCACGTCAGGATGCCCATCAGGGTCCACATGGCCACGCCGGGATCCGCCAGCCAGTCGTGGGCCAGGGCGCCGAGCCCCAGGTTGCGCAGCCAGCCGTTGAGCGCGCCATTGTTCTGGAGCATCAGGCTCCATCCCGTACCCACGACCACCTCGGAGATGACGTAGGGCACGAAGATCAGGACGCGAATGACGGATTGCCCGCGCATCCTGCGGTTTAGCAGCAGCGCCAACAGGATCGCGGCGGGCCCTTGAAGGACGAGCGAGGCCACGACGATAAATGCGTTGTGGGACAAGGCCTGCAAAAATGCCGGGTCCTGCAGGATGACCACGTAGTTCTGCAGCCCGACGAAGTTGGTGGGTGGCCCGTATCCGTTCCAGCGGTAAAAGCCGTAATACGCAGCCATGGCGACAGGCAGGATAACGAAGGCCACGAAGAAGACAATCGCCGGTCCTGCCAGGATTGCAATCTCCAAAGGTCCGGACCAGGCGGTACGGCGGCGGCGCTGCTTCGATGGGAGCGACGCGCGGGCGACGCTCCCATCGTGCGGCGCGAGCTCCGCCGTCGACACACGCTCGGTCGAGGTTGTCTGGGGGGCGTTGCTCACGGATCTTCCTCTTAGCCCTTCTTGGCGGCGTCGTTCGCCGTCTGGATAAGCTTTTGCGGATCGCTCTTGCCGGCCAGCATGTCGACGACGGCAACGTTCAGGGCGTTGCCGATGTTCTGGCCGAGCACGGTGTCGAGCCACTGCGAGACGTAGGGAGCTGCGTTGTATGCCTTCAGGATTTCCTGCAGGTACGGTTCGGTGACGGACTTCTGCGCTTCGGAGTTCACGGGCGGGGCGTTGAAGGCCTTGTAGTAGGCGACCTGCTGCGGAGTGCTTGCGATGAAGTTGAGGAAGTCAACGCATTCCTTGGGCGCATTGACGGAGCACGAGAATCCGTCAACACCGCCCATGATGGCAGCGGGGTCGCCCTTTCCGCCGGGGACTGCGGGGAAGGGGTACCAGGAAAGGTCTTTCAGCGGCTTCTGGTCCGGTGTGAGCGAGGCAATGACGCCCGGATCCCACGCGCCCATGAGTTCCATCCCGGCCTTGTGGTTGGCAAGCAGGCCTGCTGAGCTGCCTGCGCCCTGCTGGGCGGAGGTGGTCAGGAATCCGTCGTTGAACGGCTTCTTGTCAGCAAAGCTCTGCAGGTCCTGGGCCGCCTTCAGCCAGCAGGGGTCGGAGAAGTCTTTCGAGTCCGCCGTCTTCTGCATCGTCGCGGCATCACATTCGCGCAGCGAGAACCAGTAGAACCACATTGCTGCCGGCCATGCGTCCTTCGCGCCGAGTGCAACCGGGGCGACACCGCTTGCCTTCAGTTTTTCGACGTCGGCTTCGAGGTCGCTGATCGTGGCGGGGGCGCCGGTGATGTTGGCGGCCTTGAGAAGGTCCTGGCTGTAGAAGAGGCCGCCGGGAAGTACCGCGATGGGCATCGCCCAGACCTTGTCCTGGTAGGTTTCGGCCTTGAAGGATCCTGCCGAAACTACCTTCTTCGTGTCAGGCGAAATCTTGTCGGTCAGGTCCATCAACTGTCCGGCCTGGACCATTGCCGTCATCTTGCCGCCGCCGCGCTGCATGAAGATATCAGGTGCGTCGCCGGAGTTGAGGGCAGTCTGCAGCTTGCCGTCCAGGTCCTCGTTCTGGATGGCCTGGACATTGATGGTGACGTTCGGGTTTGCCTTTTCGAAGTCAGCGACAGCCGACTTCCAGAATTCCAGGCCGGGACCCGTCGTCGAATTCTCCCAAAGTGTCATAGACACCTTGCCGTCCGAGGAATTGCCGGAAGGACCGCCGCAAGCGCTAAGGGCTATGGACCCCAGGGCCAGAATGGCCGCCCCTCTCAAGAATTTCCTGGCTTTCATCTAATTCCATCCTGTTCTCGTCGTTGAGCCGTCCGTGGGGACGTGCGTAGGAGCGAAGCCCGTTCCTTGGCAGGGCATAAATGAATGACCGGCTCAGTGGGGCTAGAAGTGATCCGGAGCACCCCGGACGACTAAAGCCTGCCAATGGCCGGAGAGGCCGTCAAACGTTTTCGAAAACATTTTCCATGGCTAGAATCGTGACTTGTGAGAAGGCGTGCAACCATCCTCGACGTCGCCGAAGCGGCCGGCGTCTCAGTCTCAACCGTGTCCAAAGCAGTGAATGGACGCTACGGCATTGCGGTAGAGACGGTAGAACGAGTCCTACAGGTCGCGCGCGACCTCGGATACGAGTCAAGCCTCGTGGCCAGCAGCATGCGCTCCCGCAAGACGGGCGTCATCGGGGTGCTGGTGGCCGACTTTGAGCCCTTCAGTGCCGAGATCCTGAAGGGCGTGGGCTCCGCCCTCAGCGGTTCCCGCTACGACCTCCTGGCCTACAGCGGTTCGAACCAGCTCTCCTCCGAGGGATGGGAACGGCGATCGCTCAGCCGCCTGAGCGGGACCCTTATCGACGGCGCGATCATGGTGACCCCGACGGTTGTGAACGTCACTGCGGACGTGCCGATTGTGGCCGTGGATCCCCACACTGGCCGGGCCGACCTCCCCACCGTGGAATCAGACAACCTGGGCGGCGCACGTGACGCCACCAGGTTTCTGATGGGCCTCGGCCACCGGCGGATCGGCTTCGTCGCCGGCCGCCCCGACCTGCGTTCCGCTATCGCAAGGGAGGCGGGGTACCGCCGGGCCCTGTCCGAAGGCGGCCTTCCCTTTGACCAGACCCTGGTCGAGATCGGGAACTACGACCCCGAATATGCCCGTAGGGCAGCTCACCGCCTCCTCACCAGGCACGACCGCCCCACTGCCGTTTTCGCCGCAAACGACCTCTCTGCCATCGTTGTCATCGCGGTGGCGCGGGAGCTTGGAATACAGGTGCCCGGAGAGCTTTCAGTAGTCGGCTTCGATGACATTCCGGAAGCAGCCCGGCACGCCTTACCGCTTACCACGGTGCACCAGCCCATGAGCCGTATGGGCGCCTCGGCAGCCGCCTTGGTGGTGGCGCTCATGAATGGCGAGGCGCCTGAAACCACCCAGCTCAAGATGCCGACCCGGCTGATTGTCCGAACCACCACGGCCCCACCTGCTCCTTGAGCTGCCGGGGCTTCCCTTGCGCCCTTAGCTCAGGCCCAGTGCGACGGCCAGGTCCGGCCCAAGTGACTTCGCGAAGGTATTCGTCATGTGGTTGTCCCGGTAGACCAGAACGTTGCCAATGACAGCAGGGCAAAGACCTTCCCGGCAAAAGAACCTCGACAGGTCCACAACTTCGACGCCGTTAATCCGTCCGGCTGCCGACACAAGCGCGTCCTCACCGCTCGCCAGGGCTTCCGAAGCGGGCGTGGCACAGGCGTCGCCGTCGGCATGCTTTTGGACGCATTCCACCGGGTTCCCGTGGGGATATGGCAGGTCCGCGATGACGGCGACGCGGAGCCCGGCAGCGCGCAGGGCGGAAAGGGATTGGACATAACCATCCAGCAGCGGGGCGTCCGGCCCCCAGGACCATCCAAGCGCTTTCCGGTACCCCGTTTCGCGCATCCCGGCAACCAGGACAAGGTCAGGTTTTGCTGCCGCGATCTTTTCCGCCGTTACAGCGTTTTGGGCCGGGCAGTTGGTGTAGACGGTGGCGGCAGACCGTGGCGGCGCCAGCGCAAACGGGCAGCCATTGCGCACCATGGCGTGGATCCTGAGCGGAATATGTTTTGAGACGGCGATGAGGGGGTCAACAAACTGACCCGCATGGGAATCCCCGACAACCACGACAACCGGGGCACCTTGATCTGCCGTTGAACCGAACCAGCAATCCGTGTCGGGCACCAGGGCGGGGTCGTACACGCCGCAGGCCCCGACGCTCGTGGCCGGCACGTCCTGCATGGCCACTGAGGGGTCAGGGCGGACGGGCAGGCCGGCGGGGACGGCCGCAGGACGGGCAGACCACGCCTGCGCACCGGGGTAATCGTGATCGGACAGTTCGGTGGACAACTGTGCGCGCTTGAACTCGATGACCTGCCAAGGCGCCCACGCTGCCCCAGACACCACCAGCGCCACGCAAAGGGCCATGGCGTATACCCGGCGGTACGTGCGCCAGTCAGCCTGTCCGGAGTGGTGCCGGAAGCGCTGCTCCACCAGGTAGTAGGAGGCGGCGGCGAGGGCGAGGCTTACGACGGCGAGGAGGAGTGCTTCGCTGATGCGCGGGGCGCGGCCCAACAGCGCGACAGCGAAGACGATGACCGGCCAGTGCCACAGGTACAGGGAATATGACACGTCGCCAACGAAGGTCATGGGCCGGATGCCAAGGAACCGGGAGGCGGACCACGGAACGGCCATTGACAAGGTGCCCGTACGCAGCAGGATGGCGGTGCCCAGCACCGGAATGGCGGCGATGCTGCCCGGGAAGGCCATATCGGTGCTGAAGAGGAAGGCGGGCACAACGATGGCGGAGACGCCCAGCCAGCCGCTGAGTGAGGCAAGGCGGGCGGAGCCCTTCAGCAGGGTCGGGAGTAGGGCAGCGAGTCCGCCGACGGCGAGTTCCCAAATCCTGGTGGTGGTGGCAAAGTACGCGATGGTGTGCTCGTGGCCGCTCAGGTAGATGCTGTAAATGAACGATGCCAAGGCAGTTACGGACAAGGCCGGGACAATGAACCGGCCGGCCTTTTGCCCTGCAGCGTGGGCGGCGGCGACCAGGCCAAGGAAGAAGAACGGGATGACGAGGTAGAACTGCTCCTCGACGGCGAGGGACCAGAAGTGCTGCAGGGGAGACACTTCCTGCGTGGCACCCGCATAGGAAACGGCGGAAAGAGCCTGGTGCCAGTTTTGTACCTGGAGCAGCGAAAACAGGACATCGGAGGAGATGTTCTGCCAGCGGCTGGGGGCAAGCAGCAGGACAGCGCCGGCCAGGACTGCGACCAAAACAACTGCCGACGCCGGGAACAGCCTCCGGATGCGCCGGGTGTAGAAATCAAGGACGGAGATGGACGCGTTTCTGGCGGCTTCCCTTGCAAGGGAGCCAATGATGAGGAAACCCGAGACGACGAAGAACACGTCGACTCCTACGAATCCGCCCGGGAGGGCTTCCGGGCGAAGATGGTAGATCACCACGATCCCCACGGCCAGCGCCCGGAGGCCCTGGATGTCCGGCCTGGGGCCATGGCCGGCCCGGACGTGCCCCCGGCGTCGCTTAACCGCGGCGTGCCTCATTGCTTTCCCTCCGTACAACGCTGTCAATCTCCGCCCTGCAGGGGGAATCGAGGCGAGTGAGGCTCGCCGACAGCCGATTGTATCCGAAACATATCCTGCAGGATCCGGCGCGGTAAGGTCACCGGTACGATGCTTGCGGCTAGGGTGGTGCCTGTGCCGCCGCCGGGGCCTGTCGTGTCCGGGCACGCCGCGGCGGAACCCTGGACCGCAAAGGAGCTCCAATGGTTAGCGACTTCACGACCGGCTCACTTGAGTGCCTTTTCACGGGCTCGGTCTGGGCCGAAGGACCTCTGTGGGTTCCTTCGTCGCAGACGGTGCGCTGGAGTGACATCCCGAATGACCGCATCCTGGAATTCAGCCCGGCCAGCGGTGCCACCCGGGAGTATGCCGTCGGCGTCGAATACACCAACGGCCGCACCCTCGACGCCGACGGGAGCGTGGTGCAGTGCAGCCACGGCCGGCGCCGGGTGGAGCGGGACAGTGAAGGGACCGTGACGGGCCTGGTGGACTCCTTCGAGGGCCGCCGGCTGAACTCACCCAACGATGTGGTGGTGGCCCGTGACTCCAGCATCTGGTTCACCGACCCGCCGTACGGCATTCTTCCGGGGACGAAGGAGGGGCACGAGGGTGAGCAGGAATACGGCGGCTGCAACGTCTTCCGCTTCGATCCGGCCACGGGGAGACTCAGTGCTGTCATCACGGACCTGGTGCACCCCAACGGGCTGGCCTTCTCACCTGACGAGACGGTCCTCTACGTCGCCGACACCGCCGGTCCCCGTTACGGCGTCCCCCTGCGAATCGCCAGCTACAGTGTTGGCGATGGTACCTGCGGACCCCGGACAGGCACTTTGGAATTGGAAGACGGGTACCCGGCGGACGGCTTGAGGATCGACGTCGAAGGCAGGATCTGGACTTCAGCCGGCCCTTCGGTCCGCGTCTATTCGCCGTCCTCCGATCTCCTGGAGACCATCGCCGTGCCGGAAACCGTATCCAACCTGTGCTTTGGCGGCCCCGACGGGCAGGACCTCTACCTCACCGCAACCACCAGCCTGTACCGGATCCGCACCACCACCACGGACGCGGCCGCGCGCACCTTTCCGCCCGACACCAACTGATCGCGAGGACACCCATGCAGTACCGAACCCTAGGAAACAGCGGCACCATCGTCACCAGCTATGCGCTGGGCACCATGACCTTCGGCGCAGAGGCGACAGAGGAAACCTCCCATGCCATCCTGGACAGCTACTTCGAGGCCGGCGGCAACTTCATTGACACCGCGGACGTGTACAGCGCCGGAGTGTCGGAGGAAATCATCGGACGGTGGCTGGCCAAACGGCCCGAGGCCAGGGACAGCGCCGTGGTCGCCACCAAGGGGCGCTTCCCCATGGGGACGGCACCGAACGACGTCGGGACGTCCCGCCGTCGCCTGGCGCGGGCCCTGGATAATTCCCTCCGCCGCCTTGGCGTGGAACAGATCGATCTTTACCAGATGCACGCATGGGACCCGATCACCCCGCTGGAGGAAACCCTCCGCTTCCTGGACGACGCCGTGGCAAGCGGAAAAATCGCCTACTACGGTTTCTCCAACTTCCTGGGCTGGCAGCTCACCAAGGCCGTGCACGTGGCCCGCAGCCAAGGCTGGAACCCGCCCGTAAGCCTCCAGCCGCAGTACAGCCTGCTGGTCCGGGACATCGAGTTCGAGATCGTTCCGGCCGCGCTCGACGCCGGTATCGGCCTGCTGCCCTGGTCACCGCTGGGCGGCGGCTGGCTGTCCGGCAAGTACCAGCGGGACCAGCGCCCGTCCGGTGCAACCCGCCTCGGCGAAAACCCCGAACGCGGCATGGAGGCCTGGAAGGCGCGCAACGAGAACCCGCGGACGTGGGCAGTTCTCGACGCCGTTGCGGACATTGCTTCTGCCCACGGTGTTAGCCATTCCCAGGTGGCGCTGGCGTGGCTGGCGGACCGGCCTGCAGTGACCTCGGTGATCCTGGGCGCCCGCACCACGGAGCAGCTGGCGGACAACTTGGCCGCCGCCGAACTGGAACTCACCGCGGAGGAAATCTCCCGCCTCACTCAGGCCAGCCAGCCCGAAACCGGCGTCTACCCCTACGGGCCGATGGCCCAGGAGCAGCGCAGCCGCAAGATGGAGGGCGGCCGGTAGCGAGCCACGACAGGTCCGGGGGAGCCCCCAACTTAGTGCTTGAGCACGTCCGGCAGTTCATCCACATACACGGTTTGCGGAGGGTCGAAGTAGATCACCAGCACTTCAGCACCCACCGGAAAGTCGCTGGCTTTGTCGAATGGGTGGGCGTGGAAGGCCATGATGCCGCCGAGATAGGGCAGCATGACTTCGCCGATGGTGCCCGGGCCAACCCGCCCGGTCACCCGGCCAATCTTTCCAGTCAGGCTGCGGTCAACGTTTTTGCGCATCCAGGGTTCCCCAAACCCGCTAGGAGCCCTGTGCCCGCGCGGGGCGCTTGGCGTCTTCACCCTTGCGCAGCGCTGACGCGAGGGCGGGGAGGTAGTCGCCGGCCTGGGCCAGGATTCCGCCCAGCATCTGGTTGACGCCCTCTCCGCCGTTCAGGACGGTCATGTTGCCGACATGGGAGAAAGGTTCCGCCGCCGCAGCAATGATGGCGGGCATGTTCTCGGCAAGCTGCTGGGATATGACTGCGTCCTGGTTGGTGCCCAGTGCTTCGGCGCGCGCCTTGATGCCGTCTGCCTCGGCCAGTGCCTTGGCCTTGATCGCGGAGGCCGCGGCATCTCCCTTGGCCCTGGTGGCGGCGGCTTCGGCCTCGCCGGTGACCTTGGTGGCACCGGCAGTGGCAGCGGCTGCGGTGGCATTGGCCTGGGCCAGCAGCTCCGTCCGCCGTGCGTTGGCCTGGGCTTCCAGTTCCGTTCGGCGGGCCAATGCCTCCGCGGCGCTGATGTCCGCGGCCTTCTTGCCCTCCGCTTCGGTCCTTGTGGCATAGGCCTTGGCGTCCGCCGGCTTCCTGACAATGGTTTGGAGCTTCTGCTCTTCGCGGTCGGCCTCGAGCTTGGCCACCTCCGTTTCCTGGACCACCACCTGCTGCCGTGCCGTCGCTTCGGCCAGCGGGCCGGCCTGGGAAGCGTTTGCCCTGGCGCGCTCGGCGTTGGCCTGCGCCACGGACTGCCTGATTGCGGAAGCACTCTGCGCGTCCGCAATCAACGCTGCCGCCTCTGCCTCCTTCTCCGCAGCTTCCCGGTTGCGGGTGGCCTCCGCAATGCGGGCCTCCATCTTCACCTGGGCGATATGCGGCTTGGCGATGTTCTGGATGTAGCCCGTTGGGTCCTGGAGGTCCTTGATCTGCAGGGAGTCCACCACCAGCCCCAGCTTCTCCATCTCCACGCCACTGGCGCTGCGGACTTGGGAAGCGAGCTTGTCCCGCTCACGGATGATCTCCTCCACCGTCATGCTGCCGATGATGGAGCGCAGATGGCCCTCGAAGACGTTATAGACCTGGCTTTCCATTTTTGGCTGCTGGCCCAGGAAACGGCGGGCCGCATTGGCGATAAATGGCGGGGCATCACCGATTTTGTAAATAACCACGCCCTCCACGACGACCTGGATGCCCTGGGACGTAACGCAGGAAACCTTGAGCTCGGTTTCATTCAACGTCAGCGACAGCGGCCGCACCGTCTGGAGGCCGGGCAGGACCAAGGCGCCTTTGCCGGTGACAATCTTGAAGTCCATTCCTTCCCGGGTTTCCAGCGTTCCGCGCGTGAGTCCGGAGATGATGAGGGCCTCATTAGGTTCAGCTACTTTCCACATCAGCTTGGTGGCCACCCAGATAAAGGCGATGGCAAAAAGAACCCCCAAAACAATGGCAATAAGCGGGAAGAACGGTGCAAAGTCCGGCATAACCAGATCCTTTCAATGCCGTGAACAGGCATCACGGTCAAGCCCCAATAAGTGCAGCCGTCCTTTTACCGCACCGCTGAAGTGCCCTCGATTCAGGCGTTTCCGGCCAGCTGTTGTAGACAGTTTGATTCGGCCCCGCGCAGGAGTCCAGAGCTGGGCCGACATTTGCCTGCGGCAACGGAAAATGGCTAACGACGACGGCACCTGGCGTCCGTTGTCGGGTCCGGCAACCGGGGCGGGACCAGGTCAGGAGGGAGGGCTTTTCTCCAGGTAGCCGAGGGCAGCGCTGGCCGCCCTCGCGGCGTCCGCGACCGCCGGACCCAGCCGCCCGACGTCGTCCGGACTTACGCGCTGGGTGGGAAAACCGACGCCCAGGACCGCAGCGAGGCGCCCGGCGTGGTTGAAGACCGGGGCGCTGATGGAGCCCACGTCTGAGTTCCGCTCCCCAAAGGCTGCGTAGAAGCCCGCAGCTTTCGCCTCGCTGACCTGGCTGTCGAGTTTCTCCCACGTATCCGGGGTCGCCGAGGTGTAGCTGGTCAGCTCCGTGTCCTGGATTGCCTCACGGGCTTCGGGATCGAAGGCAAGGAAGATCTTTCCCGGCGCCCCGGCATGCATCGGCATGACCTGCCCCACCAGGAAGGGCCGCATCACCACGTGACGGGTTTCGGCCACCGCAACCACAGTGCGGAAGGCGCCGTCACGCATGTACAGGCAGGCCGTCTCTCCGGTCTTGTCGCGCAGTTCCTGGAGGAAGGGATGGACCAAACGGACCACATCCAGGCCGAAGGTGCCGGGGGTGGCCCACTGGACCAGGCGCAACCCGATCCGGTAGCGGTCTCCGTCGCGGTCAAGGAACCCTTCCCGCACCATGTTCTGCACCAGCCGCTGGCATGTACTCGACGGCAGCCCCGTCTGCCGGACGATTTGCTGGAGCGTAGGTTCCGGGAACTCAATGGAAAAGCAGTTCAGGATCTCGCTGACTTTGCGCAGCACCAGGAGGGGCTGCGCGGATCCGCTGCTTCGCTCTGACGCCAACGCCTTTGTCCCTTATCTCAGCGATCTTCCGGGGTGTGAGTGGTTATTCTATGGCGCCGCGCCAGGTGAAGTTAATTGTTGACATAGGCAACGAGGACCCGCACCATGGGTTGGAGAACCGCATTGCGGGTCCAGTGGGCCTGATTTCGGAACCCCCATCTGTCCGATTTTGAAGCCAGGCCGGCGCCCTACTACATCTGACCAATGGAGTGATGATGAGTATTCAAGGAGTGACCCGGGAGCAGGCCGTAAGGCGGGCCACCGTGGCAAGTGTCGTGGGTACAACGATCGAGTGGTACGACTTTTTCCTTTATGGAACTGCCGCTGCCCTGGTGTTTCCCCAGTTGTTCTTCCCGGGCCAAGTGGCCTTCGCCGGTGTGCTTGCAGCTTTCGGCACACAGTTTGTCGGCTTTGTGGCCCGGCCCATCGGTGCGGCCATCTTCGGCCACTTCGGTGACCGGATCGGCCGCAAGACAACGCTCATGGCCACGCTTTTCCTCATGGCCTTCGGAACCGTGCTAATTGGCTGCCTCCCGACGTACCAAAGCATCGGCGTCGCCGCGCCGGTCCTGCTGGTACTGCTCCGCATCATCCAGGGCATCGGCGTTGGCGGCGAGTGGGGCGGGTCGGTCCTGCTGAGCATGGAATGGGGCGACCAGGCCCGGCGGGGCTTGTCCGCTTCCTGGCCGCAGATCGGGGTGCCGCTGGGATTGGTCCTGTCCACCGGCGTCGTCCGGCTGACTACTGCCGCCACCGGCGCTGAGGGATTTGTCGCCTATGGCTGGCGGATCCCCTTCATTCTGAGCATCATCCTGATCGGTGTAGGCCTGTTCGTTCGCCTGCGCGTCATTGAAAGCCCCGAGTTCGACGCCGTCCGGCAGTCCAACAAGGTGGTAAGGGCTCCGATCATCGAGGTGATCCGGAGGCAGCCCAAGGAGATCCTGCTCTCCGCACTGGTGCGCACTTCGGAACAGGCACCTTTCTACCTGTTCATTACCTTCGTGATCACGTACGCCACCAAGCAGCTGAAGCTGGACAGCAACTCCATCCTCGATGACACGCTGATTGCAGCAGCCTTGGGGCTGATCAGCGTGCCCCTCTTCGGGCGCCTTTCAGACCGTTTCGGCCGCCGGCGCGTCTACGGAACCGGCATCGTGCTCACGGCGCTGTTTGCATTTCCCTACTTTGGGCTGCTGAACACCCGGGACGCACTGTGGGTCGGCGTTGCGGTGGTGGTCAGCCTGATCCTGCACGACATCCAGTACGGCCCGCAGGCTGCCCTGATCGCCGAAAGCTTCGACACGGACATCCGTTACACCGGTGCCGGACTGGGATACCAGCTGGCCAGCGTGATCGCCGGTGGTCCCGCGCCCCTGATTGCGGCGGCGTTGCTGGCAAACTACGGCAACTCGACGTCGATCTCGCTCTACATCATCCTCTGCTGCATCATCGCCATGCTTGCCCTGATCTTCCTGCCCAGGGCAAAGGGGGCGCTGGCCAAGGACGCCGCTGCCGCCGCGACGCCCAGGAACCTGTAGGACGAATGCGATCAGACTTTGACCCCGGCCAGCTGGGGCCGCGGGAGTTCTACAAGTTCCTGACCTCCGTAGTTGTTCCACGGCCCATCGCCTGGGTTTCGAGCACGTCACCGGCAGGCGTGGACAACCTCGCGCGTTCTTCACTGTCGCCTCGGTGGACCCTCCGATCATCCAGTTCACCTCCGTGGGGGAAAAGGACTCCTTGCGGAACATCGAGGCGACGGGGGAGTTCGTTGTGAACCTTGCTCCGGCCGCGCTGATCCAGGAGGTCAACGCCACCGGCACGAATTTCCGTTCCGACGTGAGCGAGTTTGATGCCGCGGGCCTCACCCGCGAGCCCAGCGCCGTGGTCCGGCCGCCCCGCGTCAAGGAGTCCCCGGCAGTTCTGGAGTGTTCACTTCACCAGACCCTGCGTATCGGCGACTGCGTCCTGGTGTTCGGGGTGGTGGTCCACGGATCAGTCTCCACCGGGGTGCAGGAAAGGGCAGCCGACGTATGGCGTCAGTAAGTGTTGAAGAAGCGGGAGCTGTCGCGACGCTGTCCTTTGGCAGCGGGCAACGGCTCAATGCCCTCGGTTACGCCGAGTGGCAGGAGCTGGGGCATGCAGTCAATGGGCTGGCAGCCAGCCCGTCCCTGCGTGCGGTGGTAGTGCGGGGCAGGGGAGGAGTGTTCTGCTCAGGCTTTGACGTGCGCGAATGGGAGGGCCGGACGGACACGGAGGTCAGCCGGACGTTCGATGTGATCGAGTCCGCCCTGCAGGCGCTCGAGGACCTGCCAGTACCTACCGTGGCCATTGTGGAGGGAGTAGCGGCCGGCGGGGGCTGCCAGCTGGCTCTCGCCTGCGACCTGCAGCTGCTCACCCCGTCGGCCCGCATCGGGATGCCTGTGGCGCGCCTCGGACTGCTGGTTCCAGCCACCTTCGCCAACCGCATGGCACTGCGCATAGGCCCGTCGCGGACCAAGGACCTTCTGTTTGGCGGCCGTATGCTGACCGCCCACCAAGCCTGGTCCATGGGCCTGGTCACCACCCTGGCTCCCGACGATGACGCGGATGCGCTGCTGGAAGCGATCCTCGATAATTGGCGGGGAGCTTCGGCGGCGTCCCTGCGGGCATCAAAGGCAGCCGTCAACGAGGGTCTGGGCCTGGTGACGGACGCCGGTCGTCGGGCAACACCGGGGCCTGCAGTGGATCCCGTTGAGTTCCAGGGCCGCGTCAAGGGCTTCCTGGCCCGTCAGCGAAAGAACGTGTAGCACTTCCGTCAGGACTTGCCCCGGTACGAGGGGCGCACCCCGGAAGCGGTTGCTGCGGCTGTTCCAGGACGGTGACGTCCAGGGCCATCCGGTGCCTGTCGCGCAGGCGCCCGTGCAGGACGTTGCGCAGCCCGTACGTCACCAGCCTCCGCTTGGTCAGGAACCGGAATTCCGCCTTATCCGAGGTCACCAGGTCCACGATGGGCCATGCGGCATCGTCCGCCGTCTGGCCCCACAGCCCGACGACCACCGGCAGGGCGCCGAGGCGGTGCTGGTACCCGGGCTGGGAGGTCACCCGCCCCAGGAGATCGGTCTGCACCAGGCCGGGATTCATGCCGTGCACCCGGACGCCGGTGCCTTTGGTTTCCAGCCGCAGCGTCTCCGTGAACTGGCGGACCCACCGCTTGCTGGAGGCATAGGCGTTCTGGAGCGCGACGGGCCCGCGGTCGCCCTGGCCGTACAGGTTGACCAGGTCGCCGTGGCCTTGGGCAAGGAACACCGGCAACGCCACCCGGGCGCCGTGGAAAGTCCCCAGGATGTTGGTTCGCACCACTTGCGTGAAGTCAGCCACGGGCGTGGACGCCGTCGGCCCGAACACGCCGGACACGCCTGGGTTATTGACCCAAATGTCCAACGTCCCCCGGCTGGTGGCCTCGTCCCGGAGCACCTCCACGTCCCCTGGCTCTCCGGTGTCGCACCGCCGTCCTGACGCCGCGATGCCTTCAGCCCGCAGGCGCCCGACGGCGGCAGCAACGCCGTCGTCCGACCTGGACGCCAGCACCACCGTTGCGCCGTGCAGGCCCAGAGCCCGTGCCATGGCAAAGCCGAGCCCGCGGGACGATCCGGTCACCACCGCTACGCGGCCCTGAAGCACGTCCCGGGGAAGGGCACCGCGTTGTAAACGCATTCCTCAGTGATACGCGCCCGGCGCGGAGGAGGGCAAGGGGCCGGCGGCTACCCGTGCCGGGCTGCGTGGCGGGCCTGAAGTGCGGCAGCCAGGTAGGGCGCGGTGCGGCTGTCAACGGAACGCGCGACGGCGGCCGGGTCACCGGCGGCGACGATCTCCCCGCCGGCGTCACCACCGGCGGGCCCCAGGTCCATCACCCAGTCGGCGGCGGCCACCACATCCATCGCATGTTCCACCAGGACCACGGTGTTTCCGGAGTCCACCAGCCGGTTGAGCTGCGCCATCAGGAGCTGAACGTCCGCGGGGTGCAGTCCCGTGGTGGGCTCATCCAGGAGGTACAGCGTGTGCCCGCGCCGGGCGCGCTGCAGCTCCGTGGCCAGCTTGATCCGCTGCGCCTCGCCGCCGGAGAGTTCGGTGGCGGGCTGGCCCAGCCGGAGGTAGCCCAGCCCCACGTCCTGCAGCGTCTGCAGGGAACGTGCCGCGGTGGGAACTCCCGTCAGGAAACCGGCGGCGGCGTCGACCGTCATGCCCAGTACCTCGGCGATGTTCCTGCCGTGGTACGTGACCTCCAGGGTCTCCGGGTTGTAGCGCGAGCCGTGGCATTCCGGGCACGGACCGTAGCTGCCGGGCAGGAAGAGCAGTTCCACGGCCACGAACCCTTCGCCCTGGCAGGTCTCGCAGCGCCCGCCGGGCACATTGAACGAGAAACGGCCGGGCCCGAACCCCCGGCTCCTGGCAGCCTCAGTGGCAGCGAACTCCTTCCGGACGGCGTCGAACAGCCCGGTGTAGGTGGCGAGGTTGGAGCGCGGAGTGCGGCCGATCGGCCTTTGGTCCACCTTGACCAGGCGGTCGATCCCTTCCAGCCCGCTCACGGTGCCGACGCTCAGGGGCCCATTGTTGTCTTCGGCCTGGTCCGGTTCCGGCTCATCGGCGGCAGGCCCGGTCACCGTGCGCAGTGCCGCGCCGGCCACGCCGGCCAGGACCTGGCTGACCAGGGTGGACTTCCCGGAACCGGACACACCGGTGACCGCCGTCAGGACGCCGAGTGGAAAAGCCGCGTCCAGGTTCCGCAGGTTGTGGCGGCTCACATCGCGCAGCTCAAGCCAGCCCGCGGGCTGCCGGGGCCCACCCCTGCCGGCGTCAGCGCCGCCGTCGCCCGTTGCCGCTTGCCGTTCCCCCCGGAGCTCTCCCTCCTGGAAAAGGAACGGCCGCGTCACGGACTCCGGCACTGCCTTGAGGCCCTGCACCGGGCCGCTGTACAGCACCTCTCCGCCGTCTTCGCCCGCACGGGGTCCCACGTCCACCAGCCAGTCCGCGCGGCGGACCAGGTCCATGTTGTGCTCCACCACGAACACGGAATTCCCGGACGATTTGAGCTGGTCCAGCACGGCAACTAGGGGTTCGGCGTCTGCCGGATGCAGGCCTGCGGACGGTTCATCGAGCACGTAGATCACGCCGAAAAGCCCGGAGCGCAGCTGCGTGGCAATCCGGAGCCGCTGCATTTCGCCGGGCGAAAGCGTTGGCGTGGGCCGGCCAAGCGCCAGGTAGCCCAAGCCAAGCTCCAGCAGCACGTTGATGCGCTGCAGCAGGTCCCGGGTGATGGCAACGGCCACTTCGTTGGACTCGGAGGACTGCCTTCGGGAGGCGGTTCCCGCAGCGGCCAGTTCCGTGGTGGGGCGGATAAGCTCCGCCAGTTTGGCCATGGGCACGGCGTTAAGCCCGGAAATGGTGTGGCCGGCGAAGGTGACCGCCAGAGCCTCGGGCCGGAGTCCTGTCCCGCCGCAGCGGGGGCACGGTCCCGTCTCCATGAACCGCAGCACTTTCTCCCGCATTGCAGGGCTCTTGGAGTCGAGCAGCGTGTGCATCACGTAGCTCTTGGCGCTCCAGAACCGGCCTTTGTAGGGCTTGGCCACGCGGTCCCGCTGCGGCGTCACTTCCACCACAGGCTGTTCTTCGGTGAACAGGATCCAGTCGCGCTGCTTCCTGGGAAGCTGATGCCAGGGGGTGTCGACGTCGTAGCCCAGGTGGGACAGGATGTCGCGCAGGTTCTTGCCCTGCCAGGCGCCGGGCCAGGCCGCGATGGCGCCATCACGGATGCTCAGGGACGGGTCTGGAACCAGCGATGCTTCACTGACGGTGTGGGCAGTACCCAGGCCGTGGCATTCCGGGCAGGCGCCAGCCGCAGTGTTGGGGGAGAAGGCGTCCGAGTCCAGCGAAGGGGCGCCGGCAGGGTAGGTGCCTGCACGCGAGAAGAGCATGCGCAGCGAATTGGACAAGGTGGTGACGGTCCCAACGGTGGAGCGGGAGGTGGCCGTGCCCCGGCGCTGCTGGAGGGCGACGGCGGGCGGCAGCCCGGTAACCTGTTCCACCTTGGGGTTGTGCCCCTGCTGGATGAGCCGCCGGGCATAGGGTGCCACCGATTCGAAGAACCTGCGCTGCGCTTCCGCGTAGATGGTGCCGAACGCGAGGGACGACTTGCCGGAGCCGGAGACACCGGTGAACGCCACGATCGCATCCCGTGGCACGTCCACGCTCACGTTCCGCAGGTTGTTTTCGCGGGCCCCACGCACCCGGACGAACCCGTCTTCGGCATTGCCGGCCGCAACGGACGGTAGGGTCGGGGCGGTCAGTTCGTCAGGGTTCTGTTTTGCATGCACCGCTTCGACTGTAGTGCCGATCCGTGGATGGCCGGGAATTTCTTTGCACCTGTTGGGCCGGCACGGGCGGATTTACACTGAATCATTCCGCGACGCTGGCAGGCGGGGAGGCTGACCGGGAAGAGAAGAACCAACTACATATTTGGGAAGGGCCGGCCATGGGCAACGCGTCGCAGGGAGCTAACAGGGCAGTATCGGAGGCCGCATCCGCCAGCCGCAGCCCGGTGGTCCGCATGTTGGCCCGGGCAGGATTTGTCTTCATCGGCCTGGTCCATATCCTGATCGGCGTCATTGCCCTGCAACTGGCCCGCGGCCAGGGCGGCGAGGCCGACCAGTCGGGCGCGATCGGAACGCTGGCAGCCAAGCCCGGCGGCGGCATCCTGCTTTGGGCCGGCGCCGTGGCCTGCGGCGCACTCGCCCTGTGGATGCTCAGTGAAGCGTTCTATGGTGCCCGCAGCGGGACTGAATCCAAAAAGAAGGTCAAAGAGGCGGCCACCGCCGTGGGCAAGGCCGTCGTGTTTGGTTTCCTGGCCTTCACCTTTGCCGTCTTTGCCTCGGGCGGCAGCAAGAACTCCAGCCAGTCGGCCAGCGACTTCACGGCAAAGCTGATGGGGGCACCGGCCGGGATGGTGCTTGTGGTTGCGGTGGGGCTGGCGATCGCCGGCGCCGGCATCTTTTATGCCTACCGGGGTGTTTCCCGGAAGTTCATGAAGGACCTGCAGGATCCGGGCAGCGCCCGCACGGCGGTCGAGTGGCTCGGAACTGTCGGCTACACAGCCAAAGGTGTGGTGCTCGCCGTCGTCGGCGTCCTGATCATCGTGGCGGCCGCCACCGCTGACCCGTCCAAATCCTCAGGTTTGGACGGTGGACTGAAAACCCTCGGGTCACAGCCTTACGGCGTGTTCCTTCTCGCCGCCATCGCGGCCGGGCTCATCTGCTACGGCGTGTACTCCATGGCGCGGGGGCGCTACGGAAAGTTCTGAACCCGCCCCGGACGGCCCCGCCAGGATGAGCGTTCCCGGGCGCCCCGGCCGAGGGCGTCCAGAGCCGCGCCCAACGGGAGGTGCAGCGCGGGCCCGTGGCCGGGGAGGATGACAGTGGCATCCGTTCCCTCCAGTTTCCGCAGGGCGGCCACCGCCTCTGCAGGGTCTGTGTGATACATCCGGTGCAGCATCTGCGGCCCTGCAGTCCGGCTGATCGGGTGGCCGGTGACGAACGAATCACCAACTGCGATGACGCCCGCCTCCGGAAGGAGGATTGCCGCGTTGCCCGGGGTATGGCCGGGCAGTGAGACGGCGACGGGGTTGCCCGGCAGGGACCGGAGCGTGGCCGCGTCCCACCCCTGTGCTCCGGCCGCAGGCTTCGCCGCCAGCGCACCGGCTTTTATGGCATGAACCATCCAGCGCAGGACGCGCGGCCGCCATGCACGCCTGAGCACCTGACCAAGGGTGACCTGGTGCTTTTCCGTTCCCTGCACGTGGGCCAGTTCTTCGGGGGCGCACAGCACCGGGGTTCCGAACGCCTCGGCGAAGTACGCTGCGGAGCCGGTGTGGTCCACATGGCCGTGCGTGACCAGCAGCGCAAGGGCGTCGGCAGGTTCCAGGCCCAGATAGCGGAGTGAGGCAAGGACGTGGCGGCGGTCGGCGGGGTAGCCGCTGTCGATGAGGATGAAGCCCGTCCCGTCCCGGACCACGATCCAGTTGGCGGCCGGCCCTTCGGCGAAGTAGATGCCAGGTGCCTGCTCGGAAAGGCTGGCGGCGGGGTTCCACGTGGATTGCTGCTGCACGGGTCAAGGGTAGCTGCCCAAGCGCAGCCGGGGTGGCCGTGGACCCCTGCCCCCAAACCCGGCCGAGGGGCTACCTAATGCCCTAAGACTTCCTGTGCAGTCGCTGTGCATCCTGTTGATTCTGGTCACCTTCGCCCTACAGTGTTCCCACAATTGCCTACGATGGGACACGGACAAAGGACAGATCGGCGGCAGCGAGTCAGCTGCCGCCACGCATTTCCAGGGAGGAGGCAGCACCCATGCGGCACAATTTCTTGCTTTCCGAGCACCCCGGGCGCGTTCTCGCGGCGGGAGCTGTTGCCCTCCTCCTGGCCGTCACATCGGGAAGCACGGCCCAGACCCAGCCATCCGCCACGGCGGCGCCTCCTGTCCGCGTGGTGGTGGTCGGGGACTCACTGAGCACAGGCCACGGTACCTCTCCACAGCAGGCATGGCCGGCGCTCATGCGGAAAGACCCGGAAGTGGCCGGCCTGGAAGTGGTCAACGCCGCCGAGGACGGAAGCGGCTACCTCAGCCTGGGTGACTACAACGGAACCTTCGGCACCCAGGTCGAAGACTTCGTCACCCCGGACACGGGCATTGTGGTCTTCTTCGGATCCGAGAACGACCTGGGGTACGCGCCCGCTGACATAGGCAGCGCTGCCCTTGCCGCAATGGACCGGGCGGAGACCCTGGCCCCTGATGCCAGAATCATCGTGGTGGGCCCGCCTTCCTACACGGCAACCCCGGACCCGGGGCTGGTGGACATCAGCGACCAGCTCAAGGCCGCCGCCCAGCAGGCCGGCGGGGAGTTCGTGGACCCGATTGCCGAGGGCTGGATCAGCGATGACTTCGACGATCTGATCGGTCCCGACGGCGACCATCCAACCGTCCAGGGGCAGCACTACTTGCTGGACCACATCGGCGCCTACCTTGAGCAGGCAGCCCCGGCGGCAGCGGCCGCCATGGAAGGGCGCCAGGACCCGCGCAGGCCTGCCGCCTAGTCCCACGGCCAGGACCGGAGAGGCCTGGCCGGAACCATCTGGATCAAAGCATCTAGACCAAGGGCCAGGGGTAGCGCATGCCCGTGCGGTCCACGGGGAGGACCTTTTCCTGCAGCATGCGTTGGACCCTGCGCTGGAGTGCGGCCACCTCGGCTTCGTCAAGCAACGCAGCGAGGTCGGGCGGCACCGCGGCGGCCAAGGGGCTGATGTCCTCGAGCAGGGCATCAGGAACGGGGTCGCCGGCGAAGTCCCAGATCACCGTCCGCAGCTTGAACGCGGCCGAGAAGCACAGGCCGTGGTCGATCCCCCAGATGTGGCCGTCGGTGCCGCGCAGCACGTGGCCGCTTTTCCGGTCGGTATTGTTCGCCACGTAATCGAACAAGGCCATCCGGGCAAGCTCCGGATGAGTTTCGGGGGAGTCGGCGAAAAGTGTGAAGTAGTGCTCCTCGAGGTCGCCCTCGATGAACCACTGCAGGGACCCCACCCCCAGCGGTGCATCCGTGCGGACCACCGTCGGCGGGACGATTCCCCATCCCAGTGCCTCACTGAGCAGGTACGCGGCCCGCTCCCGGCGGTGCAGGCCGGCGTCGAAATCTGCGAGCGGACGTTCCCCCGCAACGGGTTTATAGACTGCCCAGTTGGAGTCGTCCCCGCACGAAAGCTCCACGAGGAAGGTGGCATTGCTGCCGCTCATGATGCGGCCCAGCAACTCCACGCGGCCCTCCGTGAGGAGTGTCAGTTCCCGCCCGGACACCGCAGGCCCCACGCTAGTGCACGTCCGTTCACTGCGCCCTCAGCCCGCTGAGGGGTTCGGACATCGAATTCACAGTGAGCACGGCGGGTGCCTGGCCGTCGGTGTAGGAGATCGCCGAGACCGACGCCGGGCTGATCATGATCCGCTGGAAGAGGTCCAGGTGGGTGCCCAGCGCGTGCGCCACGGCCGCTTTAATGGGGTCCGCGTGGGAAAAACAGACGACGACGGCACCCGGGTGCGCGGCCCGGAGTGCGTCCAGGCTGCCGACAATCCGGGCCTGCATTCCGGAGAACCCCTCGCCATTGGGGAAACGGAAAGCGGACGGGTTGTGCTGGACGGTTTGCCACTCCGGCAAACCCGTCAGGCCGGCGAGCGCGGCACCGGTCCAGTCGCCGAAATCGCATTCCAGGAGACCGGCGTCCTCGCTGACGGTGACCCCGGCACGGACCGCAGTAGGCTCCGCCGTCTCCCGTGCCCGCTCGAGGGGCGAGGAATAGACCGCGTGCACGGGCAGGCCGGAAAGGCGCTCAGCCACGGCGTCGGCCTGGGCACGTCCCCGCTCGGAAAGGTGCAGCCCCGGGGCCCGGCCGGGCAGGACGGTACCAGTGGTGGGCGTCTGGCCGTGCCGGACTAAAAGGATCAATGTGCTCTGTGTCATTGCGTCTAAGCGTAGCCGCGAGGGGACCCCGTGCCGAGCCTGCGAGGCGCGGGGAGCGGCAAGCGGTAGCCGCGAGGGGACCCCGTGCCGAGCCTGCTAGGCGCTGGGAGCGGCAAGCGGTACGGGCAGCCGTTTGGGAATCTGGAGGAATCTCTCGATTAGCCGCAGGGCGGGGCTTACGGTAGAGAGGTGACTGATCGCCCCGATATCTACACCGTTGGTGAACTCCGTGCGGCAGGCTACGTCCTCAAGGACCTTCGCCACGAAATCCGCGACAATCTCCTCGCCGCCCTGGCGGAAGGACGCGACCCCTGGCCAGGCCTCTATGGCTTCAGCAGGACGGTGATTCCCCAGCTGGAGCGGGCACTGATAGCAGGCCATGACATTGTCCTGCTGGGCGAGCGCGGCCAGGGCAAGACCCGCCTGCTCCGCACCCTGGCCGGGCTGCTGGACGAGTGGTCGCCCGTGATTGAGGATTCGGAGCTTAACGAGCATCCGTTCGAACCGATCACCGAACAGTCCCGGACCCGCGCGGTGACCGAAGGGGACCGGCTGCGGGTTGCATGGCGGCACCGTTCGGAGCGCTATGTCGAGAAACTGGCAACGCCGGACACCTCGGTGGCAGACCTCATCGGTGACGTGGACCCGATGCGCGTGGCCGAAGGCCGCCGGCTGGGGGACCCGGAGACCATCCACTACGGGCTCATTCCGCGCTCGAACCGCGGCATCATCGCCATCAACGAGCTGCCGGACCTTGCCGAACGCATCCAGGTGGCCATGCTCAACGTCATGGAGGAGCGGGACATCCAGATTCGCGGCTACGTGTTGCGGCTGCCGCTGGACGTGTTGGTGGTCGCCTCCGCCAACCCTGAGGACTACACCAACCGCGGCCGGATCATCACGCCGCTGAAGGACCGCTTCGGCGCGGAGATCCGCACGCACTACCCGATCGAACTGGAAGACGAGGTCTCGGTCATCCGGCAGGAGGGCCGCCTGGTGGCGGATGTCCCGCCGTTCATCCTGGAGATCCTGGCCCGCTACACCAGGGCGCTGCGGCAGTCGCCGGCGATCAACCAGACGTCCGGTGTTTCCGCCCGGTTTGCCATTGCCGGGGCAGAGACCATCGCCGCCGCGGCCCTGCGGCGGGCCAGCCTGCGGGGTGAGGACCAAGCCGTCGCCAGGATCATCGACCTGGAACCCGCCGTGGAGGTGCTCACCGGGAAGATTGAATTCGAATCGGGCGAGGAAGGGCGCGAGCAGGGCGTCCTTGACCACCTGCTGCGCACCGCCACAGCCGAGGCGGTCAGGGCCCATTTCCAGGGGCTGGACATGGGCCCGCTCGTGAACGCCCTCGATGGCCACCGGACCGTCAGCACCGGCGAGCAGGTCACAGCCCGGGAGTTCCTTGGCAACCTGCCGTCGCTGAACGGCTCCGGCCTCTACGAGGAAATTGGCCGGCGCCTCGGTGCGGTGAACGACGGCCAGCGGGCCGCCGCCGTCGAACTCGCCTTGGAAGGCCTGTACCTGGGCCGGCGGATCTCCAAGGAGTCCGACGACGAGGAAACCATTTACGGCTAAGCCCAGGAGGCACCATGGCTATCCACAAACGGTCCGCCAGGTACGGCCGGTACAGGGGCGGCCCGGACCCGCTCGCCCCGCCGGTGGACCTGGCCGAGGCGCTCGACGCCGTCGCCGAGGACGTCATGGCAGGCTACTCGCCGCGCCACGCCCTGCAGGAGTTCCTGCGCAGGGGCGGCCGGAACCGCGACGGGCTGGACGACCTTGCCCGGCGCGTCCAGCAGCGGCGGCGCGACCTGCTTGGCCGGCACCGGCTGGACGGCACCCTGGACGAAGTGAAGAAACTCCTGGACACCGCCGTGCTGGAAGAACGCAAGCAACTCGCCCGGGACGCCATGATGGACAACACCGACCGTGCCTTCCGGGAAATGCAGCTGCAGAACCTCCCGCCATCCACCGCCGCGGCCGTCAACGAGCTCGCATCCTACGACTGGCAGTCAAGTGCAGCCCGCGAGGCTTACGAACAGATCAAGGACCTGCTGGGCCGGGAAGTCCTGGAGCAGCGGTTCGCCGGGATGAAGCAGGCGCTGGAGAGCGCCACCGATGAAGACCGCGAGGCCGTAAGCGCCATGCTCCGGGACCTTAACGAGCTGCTGGGCAAACACCGGCGGGGCGAAGACACAGACTCGGACTTCCAGGAATTCATGGCCAAGCACGGCCAGTACTTTCCGGAGAACCCGCAGTCGGTTGAGGAACTGGTGGATGCCCTGGCCCAGCGCGCCGCCGCGGCCCAGCGGCTCCTGCAGTCAATGTCCCCGGAGCAGCGTGATCAGCTGATGCGGCTGTCCGCCCAGGCCTTCGGTTCACCCGAACTCATGGCCCAGCTCAGCGAACTCGACGCCACCCTGCAGGAATTGCGGCCCGGGGAGGACTGGAACGGATCGGAACGCTTCGAAGGACAGGAGGGCCTGGGCCTGGGTGATGGCACCGGGGTGCTCCAGGACATCGCCGAACTCGACGAACTGTCCGAACAGCTGTCACAAAGCTACAACGGCTCCCGGCTGGACGACCTGGACCTGGATGCCCTTGCGCGCCAGCTCGGGGAGAGCGCCGCGGTAAGCGCCAGGACGCTTGCGGAGATTGAGCGGGCGATGCAGGACGGCGGCTATCTGCGGCGCGGGGCGGACGGCGACCTTCGGCTGTCCCCGCAGGCCATGCGCCGGCTTGGAAAGTCGCTGCTGCGTGACGCTGCCAGGCAGCTGTCCGGGCGGCAGGGCAGCCGGGACACCAGGATGGCAGGGGCTGCGGGCGAACAGACCGGGTCCAGCCGGCAGTGGGAGTTCGGCGACGCCGAGCCCTGGGACGTCACCCGCACCATGACCAACGCCATCCGGCGGACCATGGCCGACGGCGGTGACCCGGCCCGCGGACTGCGCCTCGCCGTGGACGACATCGAAGTAGCGGAGACGGAAGCCCGGACCCAAGCCGCCGTTGCCCTGCTGGTGGACGTGTCCTTCTCCATGGCTGCCGAGGGGCGGTGGGTTCCCATGAAGCGGACGGCGCTCGCGCTGCACCACCTGGTGTCCACCCGTTTCCGGGGGGACCGGCTGCAGCTGATCACGTTCGGCCGCTACGCGCAGTCCATGGACATCGGGGAACTGACGGCTTTGCCGGCCCTGCGCGAACAGGGCACCAACCTGCACCACGGCCTGCTGCTGGCGGGCCGCTTCTTCCGCCAGCACCCGTCCATGCAGCCGGTCCTGCTGGTGGTTACCGACGGCGAACCCACCGCGCATCTGCTGCCCGACGGGGACTCCTGGTTCAACTGGCCGCCCGATGCGGAAACCATCCGGGCTACCATCGGGGAACTGGACCGGCTTGGCCGCATGGGGGCACAGACCACCTTTTTCCGCTTGGGGAACGACCCCGGCCTGGAACGCTTCATCCAGCGGATGGCGCACCGCGTGGATGGTCGGGTGGTGGCCCCCGAGGTGGGCGATCTGGGGGCCGCAGTGGTGGGCGAGTACCTGCGCGCCCACGTCCGCAGCGCCTACGCCGACGGCGATTGGTTCTGACCGGCGGTGGGCCAGTTGATGGTGGACCTGATCGTCACCCTGGACGGCTGTGCCAATGGGGAGGGTTGGCCGGGCTGGTGGGGCCTGGAAGGGCCGGAATACCTGGCCTGGCTCAAGCAGGAGGCCCGTAAGGAGCGGACCTATCTGATGGGGGCCAACACCTACCGCCTCATGTCCGGCATGTCGGAGGACGCGGCGGCCGGGGGTGAAGGGTTCTCCGCGGAGGAAGCCACTTCGCTGACGGGCCTCGCTGCCGTCCCCAAGGTGGTGTTTTCCTCCAGTTTAAAAACACCCCTCCGGTGGCCGAACTCCCAACTGGTGGCCGGGGACGCCGTTGAGGCCGTCAGGCAGATGAAACAGGCCTCCGCGGGGCCTTTGAGTACCCTGGGCAGCCTCAGCCTTTGCCGGTCCCTGGTTACAGCCGGCCTGGTGGACCGGTTTCGCCTGGTTGTCTTCCCCCTGATCACCGGCCGTACCGGAAGCGAATGGATCTATGAGGGCTACCCTGACGTTGCCCTGGAGATGGTGGACAGCAGGACCTTTGACGGGCGCCTCCAGCTGCTCGAGTACATCCCGCGCGTGATCGACACGCCGCAAGGGGCTGGGCAGGCGTAAAGCCTCCGGCGTCAGGTCACCGTGGAAGCACCACGACTTCGGTCCGGTAGGCCTGCGAGGAGCGCATGCTGCCGCGGAACCAGCAAACCGCATGCACGGCGGCGTCTCCGGGCGGCACCATCGGACGAAGGTTGTCCACGCCGGAGTTGGCTGTCACTGCCTCCCACTCCCACGTGGCGCCGCCGTCCCGGGTCCGGCCGGCGTAGAGCTCGTAATGTGCGGTGGCATCGCCGGTCCGGGGATCGGCCGGAGCGGAGACGTACACCCGGTCCAGGTCGTAGGGGTCCACCGCACCCAGCCCGGTGTAGTCCTGTTCGTGGGGGAGCAGGGCCGGGCCGGCCGCTGCGAGATGGTGCAACTGCCAGCGCATCCCGTCGAAGCGGGCGTAGAGCAGGCGGTGGTCATCGACGTCGAGCGCCTGCTCCCGCCCGAGGGCGCCGTTGACGTCGTTAGACCGGCAGCTGATGATGGCGGCCAGCTGGGAGCCCTGGCCGCGGACGTCGACGGTCCAGCCGTGGGTGAGGATGTCCCCGCCGAGTTCGGTGCCTGCCTTGAAAACCGTGGTGAGGGAGCTCTGGTTGATGCCGGGGAGCCGAGCAGGGGCTTGGAAACCACCTGGCCCTGTCCATCGTGCAGCGCGTTGTCCCGGATGAAGCCGTGATAAATGCTGTTGTTGAAGTCGCGGGGGTGGTGGTCCGTGGTGATGAGGTCGATACGGTCGGTGCCGTTGCCGACATAGCGGGTGTAGCCGTTGACGTAGCCGATTTTAGGCCGGGTAAAGAGCTTGCCACCGTAACTCCAGCTGCTGCCGTCGTCCTCCGAGACCATCATCGTGGGGTCGTCGTTGATGGCCCGGACAAAGTTGTATACCCGGGATTCCGCGTCCAGGCGGTGCAGGTTGGAGTAGGTGGCGCCGCGGCCGGCCGCCAGTTCCGTCCAGTCGAAGCATTCTTCCGGGCCCCATTCAGAGGCGTCGTGGGGTCGCGTGGAGATTCGCCAGCGGGAAAAGTTGTCTGTCTTGTGCTTCGCGTACATGGCCAGGTACCGGCCGTCCGGCCTGATCAGCAGCGCGGGCGCATTGTGGTCGTCGGGCTCCAGCCTCTGGTGCAGGACGTGCACCGTGCTCTGGCCGGTGGCCAGGTCCAGGACGGCAATTTCGATGTTGCCGCCCCGGCTTTCGCCGCCGGGGCCGTCGGGGGCAGCCACGGAACCCGCCAGCAGGGTGTTGGTAACGGGATCGACCAGGGCCCGCTCGTCCTGGAACCAGCACCATGCGCCGTTGTCGTTGATTGTGATCGGGTCCGCGGGCATGGCACTCCTGGTTCGAGTAGGAAAGCGTATTCCGCTATCCTCGCCCATGCCTCCCCGGGGGTCAACGCCTCTGAACCAGGTGGTCATCCCTGGGCGGCCGCTTCAGGCACGGGACCCGCCTGCTGCCGTACGGAGCCGTTCCGTGTCAGGATCAAGGTATGCCCCAGCGCCTCATGCTGCTCGACACTGCCTCCCTCTACTTCCGTGCCTTCTACGGCCTCCCGGACACCATCCGCCATCCGGACGGTACGCCGGTCAACGCCGTCCGCGGACTGCTGGACATGATCGCCCGGCTCACCATCGACTACCAGGCCACCCATCTTGTGGCTTGCTGGGACGATGACTGGCGGCCCCAATGGCGGGTGGACCTGCTTCCCACCTACAAGGCCCACCGGGTGGCCCGGGCGGTACCGGATGGCACGGACGTTGAGGTGGTCCCGGAGGGGCTCGAAGCGCAGCTGCCCATGATCCGCAGGGTGCTGGAGCTGGCCGGCATCGCGATCGTCGGCGCGGCCCACCATGAGGCCGACGACGTCGTTGGGACTTATGCGAGCCAGTCTGCCTTTCCGGTGGACGTCGTCACGGGCGACCGTGACCTTTTCCAGGTCTGCGATGACGAGCGCGGCGTCCGGGTGATCTACACCGCCCGCGGCATGAAGAACCTCGAAGTCATCACGGAAGAAAGCGTGGTGGCCAAGTACAAGGTGCTGCCGCAGCAGTACGCCGATTATGCAACCTTGCGCGGGGATGCCTCCGACGGCCTGCCCGGCGTGGCGGGAATCGGGGAGAAGACGGCTTCGTCCCTGCTGCTCAAGCACGGCACCCTGGAACGCCTGCTGGCAGCGGCGGAAGAGCCCGACGGCGGGGTATCCGGTCCTGTCCAGGCCAAGCTGGCTGCCGCCGCCGCGTACCTTGAAGCAGCCCCCGCCGTCGTCCGCCTGGTGCGGGACCTGGAACTTCCCACCCTTGACGAAGCCGGCGCCCTCCTGCACCCCGTGAGCGGCGAGCGGCGCGCCGAACTCGAGCGGCTTGCCGCCGACTGGAACCTGGGCGGATCGGTCCGGCGGCTGCTGGCCGCGCTGGACCAGCGCGGCTAGCCAGGCGCGAAGGGCGCGAATGGCCGCGACGAGAACCGTCATGTGTTACGTCATCCATGGACACGGCAGGATCCAGGTGGACCAGTGCGGATGACGCCGGATGTACGGGCGTGACGCTGGATTGCGGTCCGAGTCCGCGCGTTTCAGGCCGCTTGAACAGGCCTGGTCGGGGTGGTTTGGTGAGGTAACGATCCAGATGAGAGGCCATTTCCATGACAGTCACTTCAGATCTTGCCCCGCGCCGCCTGCGCGATATTTTCGGAACATTCGCCAGTGGCCTGACCGTAATTACCAGTTCCACTCCGGACGGGCCCGCCGGTTTTACCTGCCAGTCCTTCGCATCCCTGTCGTTGGATCCTGCCCTAATCACGTTCAGCCCGGCGCGCACCTCAACCACGTGGCCGGTGCTGCGGAAGGCCGGTTCCTTCACCGTCAACATCCTCCCGGCAGAACACCAGCACCTCGCGGGGCAGTTCGCCCGCTCGGGAGCAGATAAGTTTGCCGGCGTCAGCCACACCTCCTCGCCGCTGGGAAATCCCGTGCTCGATGATGCGCTCGCGTGGATCGACTGCGAGCTCCACGCAGAGTACGACGGCGGCGACCACACCATCGTGGTGGCCGCGGTGCGGCACCTCCACGCGCGGCACGACGCCGAACCGCTGCTCTTCTACAAGGGCCGGCACGCCGGCCTTGCGCCGGCGGAGAGCCTGCTCGAAGCGGCGGGCTGACCGGGCCTGCCCATCGATGGGCGTAAGGCTTCCGCTCCGCGCGCGGGAACGCCGGCCTTCCGTACTCTTGCTTCAGGCCCATCAGGTAGTAAGCTTACTGAGCATTACTAGTAAGCTTGCTGATTAAATGGGATGGGAGCAGGAGCCATGGGCGCAATTTTCGGTACGGCCCTGTCACTGATGCTGACCGTTGGCGGGGCGGCGGTTGCCGCTGAGGGTGGCCCGGGAGCTGCCCAGCACTATCTTGCGGGCCATGTGCTCCTCGGAGTGGGCATCGGCCTGTTGATCGCCACCATCCTGCGGACGGCTGTCCGGATTCTCCTGGCCCGGCGTACTGCCCCCGCAGACAAGACCACGGCCGCGGCCGCCGGGGCCGAACCGGCCACCGTCACCGTGCTGCCTGTTCGCTCCACCGCTCCCATGCCGATGCGGGGCCGGCATGCCGCGTGAGGGGGAACCGGCCACGGCACCGGGACACACCGCTGAGGCAGCCGGGGCAAACCCTGCGCCAGCGCGCCGCCGGAGGCTCCGTGGCCTGATCGCCCTGTGCTGCACCCTGGTTGCCGCGGCGTTGGTGGTTGGCGCGGCAGGCATTCGCTCTGCGGACGCCGACGAAAACGTCCTCCGGGGCTTCCAGATCCGCGTCCTGAGCATCAGCCAGGCGGCCGCGGAGAACAGGATGGACGGGGCACTGGCCGCCCTGCAGGCACTCGAGAAAGACCTGGGTGACGCGGCGGCAGCGGGGCGCCTCTCCGCCGCACGCTACCGCGGCATCGAGACCGCGCTCTCGGCAGTAAAGTCGGACCTCGCCACGAAAGTGGCGGCCGCCGCAGCACCTCCCGCGCCGGAACCCGGTGCAGCCGCTCCTGCCCCCTCCGACAGCACCCCACTTGCCGACACGGACCAAAGTGGACCCGTCCCCGCTCCCGTGGAACCGGCGGTGCCTGCCGTTGCTCCCGCCCCTGAACCGGCCGCGGATGTTCCCGGCGACCAGCGGTCGGACACTGCCAAAGAAGCCAAGGACAAGAACAAGGGCAAGGGGCAAGGAAAGCCCTGACCCCAACGGCGGGGTGCCACACGGCAGGGCAGAATGGACGGATGACTCCCCTTGAGGGCCCTCTGCCCGCCGACGCCTTCGACCTTGCGGCCATCGGCGCCGGGCTTGCCTTCGAGGGTTCCCTGTCCGCATTGCGCAGCGTACTGGAAAGCGGCAGCTCACCCGGCGCAGCTGTGGTGCAGGCGCCGCCCGGAACAGGAAAGACCACGCTCGTCCCGCCGCTGCTGGCGAATCTGTACGGCCGGCGCGGGCGCGTCGTCGTCACCCAGCCGCGCCGTGTTGCCGCCCGGGCCGCTGCCCGCCGGCTCTCCGTCCTGGACGGAAGGGGGCGGGGGGAAGGCCGCGTGGGCTACACCGTCCGCGGGGAACGCCAGGCAGGCCCCGGCACCCGGGTCGAATTTGTCACCCCGGGCATCCTGCTCCACCGCCTGCTGGCCGATCCCGGGCTTGACGGGACCGCCGCCGTCGTCCTGGACGAGGTGCACGAACGTGGGCTGGAAACCGACCTCCTGGTGGGCATGCTCGCGGAGGTCCGGGCGCTCAGGGGCGACCTCGCCGTCGTCGCCATGTCTGCAACGCTGGACGCGCCAAGGTTCGCCGGGCTGCTGGGGGATTCCGACGGCGGCATGCCGGCACCCGTGGTCGACTGTCCTTCCGTGAACCATCCGTTGGAGGTCCAGTGGATCCCGGCGCCAGGGGCGCGGCTGGACGCCAGGGGGGTGAGCCGTTCCTTCCTGGACCATGTGGCCGCGGCAGCGGCGGACGCCCACGCCCGCGCCATCGCCGCCGGCCAGTCAGTGGACGCCCTCGTGTTCCTCCCTGGCGCCCGGGAGGTCTCCCACGTTGCAGCAGCGCTGCGTACCCGCACTGGTCGCACCGTGGACGTCCTCGAACTCCACGGCCAGGTGGGCGCGGCGGAGCAGGACAGGGCGGTGTCGGGACGCGGTCCCGGTGACCCGCCGCGGATCATCGTCTCCACCGATCTTGCCGAGTCTTCCCTGACGGTGCCCGGCGTCCGGCTGGTCATCGACTCCGGGCTCGCGCGCGAGCCGCGGCGGGACTCCGGCCGGGGCATGAGCGGGCTGGTGACGGTCTCCTGCTCCCGCGCATCCGCCGACCAGCGTGCCGGCCGCGCCGCGCGGCAAGGGCCGGGAACGGTGGTCCGCTGCTACTCGCAGCAGGCATACGGGGCGGCCCCCGCCCACGTGACGCCGGAAATCAACGTGGCCGACCTGACAAGTGCCGCCCTCACACTGGCCTGCTGGGGTGCCCCGGGCGGAAGGGGGCTCGCCCTTCCGGATGCACCCCCGCGGCTGGCCATGGAGGACGCCGTCGAGGTGCTCCGCGAGCTGGGCGCCGTGTCCGACGACGGCCAGGTGACGAAGGCGGGGCGCGCCCTTGCCGGGATACCCGCCGATCCCCGGTTGGCCCGGGCATTGCTCGACGGCGGCGCCTCCCATGGCCAGCAGCTCGCCGCCGAGGTGGTGGCGGCGCTCTCCGGGGACAACCGTGCCCCCGGAGCCGACCTGCCCCGCCTCCTCGCCCAGCTCCGTGCCGACCCGGGCCCCGCGGGCCGCCGCTGGGCAGAAGAGGCCAAGCGCCTGGCTGGCCTGGCACGGCGGCAAAAAACCGCTGCCGTGGCAGGCCCTGCCATACCTGCCACCGGCGGCGAAGCTGTAGGGGCCGTCGTCGCCCTCGCCTTTCCGGACCGGGTGGCCCGCCGCGTTCCCGCCAGCGGGGGCGCCGGGCAGTACTTACTTACATCCGGTACCAGGGCCGGCCTGCCCGTTGGCAGCAGCCTGTCGGGGGAGGAATGGGTGGCCGTGGCGGAAGTGTCCCGGACGGAGGGCCGGGCCGCTGCCGGAACCGGCGCCGTGATCCGCGCGGCTGCACCCCTTTCGGCGGTGATGGCCGAAAGGGCCGCGGCGAACCTGCTGGCCGAGACGGTGGACACCGAATTCCGTGGCGGCCGGGTGAGTGCGCGAAGGACCAGGCGGCTCGGGGCCATCGTGCTGTCCGCCACGCCGGTCCGCCCCACGGCAGAGCAGGGCAGGAGGGCCGTGGCGGCGGCGCTTCAGTCCGGGGGGCTCTCGACGCTGGCATGGTCAGCGTCGGCGTCCGTATTGAGGCGCAGGCTCGCCTTCCTGCATCACGGGCTGGGAGCGCCCTGGCCCGATATGTCGGACAGTGCACTGCTGTCGCGGCTGGAAGACTGGCTGGGGCCGGAGCTGGAAGAGCTCGCCGCCGGCAAGCCGGTGGGTTCCCTCGACCTGGCCCAGCCCCTGCGCCGCCTGCTGCCGTGGCCCGAAGCCGCCCGGCTGGACGAGCTCGCCCCGGAAGGACTTGACGTGCCCAGCGGCGCCAAAGTCCGGATTGACTACCCGGAGCCCGGTGACGGCGCGGCTGCCCCGGTGGTGGCGGTGAAACTGCAGGAGTGCTTCGGCCTGGCCGAATCCCCGAGGCTGCTGGGAGGCAGGGTGCCGGTGCTGTTCCACCTGCTTTCGCCGGCCCGCCGCCCCCTCGCCGTCACCGATGACCTCACCTCATTCTGGTCGGGACCGTACAGCCAGGTACGTGCGGAAATGCGGGGCCGCTACCCCAAGCATCCGTGGCCGGAAGACCCCTGGTCCGCCCCGGCCACGGCACGGACCAAGCAGCGCAGGTAGTGGCTGGCCGAGGACCCTTAGGAGTGCGCTGCAATGAAGTCGGCGACCGGGGCGGCCAAGGACGCCCCCACCTCGTCGGCGGGGCGCTTCTTGCCCGCCACCGCGAACGAGTGGTCACCGCCTTCAACCCACTGCAGGACGGCACTGGGCCCGATCCGGGACACGACGTCCGACAGGATGTCGGCGGTGGCAAAGGTGTCCCGGGTCCCCTGCAGGAACAGCATGGGCGTGGTAAGCCCGTACAGGTGTTCGTCCCGGAGCTTGTCGGGTTTCCCCGGAGCGTGCAGGGGGTAGCCCAGGTACACCAGGCCTGCGGCGTTCATCCCCTCGGCCACGGCCATGGAGGCCATTCGTCCGCCGAACGACTTGCCGGCAGCCCACACCGGGCCGCGGTCAGCATGCGCTTCAGCCTGTGACCGGGCCGCAGCCATCGCGGCCCGCCAGGCGGCAATCGCCGCGGGAGGGCGGTCGGGAAACTTCCGCCCTGCCTCCCGGTAAGGGAAGTTGAAGCGCAGGGTGGCCAGGCCCAGGCGGTTGAGGGCATCACTGAAGCCGCGGAGGAACGGGTGCTCCATGCCCGCGCCTGCGCCGTGTGCCACCACCACGGTTGCGGTGGGCTCCGCGGGGCGGGCATAGACGGCGGAAAAGGTGGCGTCACCTGCGGTGATGGTGAGCTGCTGTTCGGAGGCTGGCATGGGTCCATCATGCCGGAGCCCTGCCGGATGTGCCGGTCCCGGCCTGCGCCGGGGTGTACGTTGTCCCCATGGCGAGTGAACAGACCACCATCACAGTGCAGGGTCCCCACGGTCCGCGGGAGATGCGGATTTCCAGTCCCAGCCGGGTCCTGTGGCCGGACCTGGGCCTCACCAAGCTGGACCTGGTGAACTACATCTGCGATGTGGGGGAGGCGTTCATCGCCGCCAACGGGGACCGGCCGGTGGCGCTGCAAAGATTTTCCGGCAACATCGACGGTGAACAGTTCTTCTCCAAGAACCCGCCCAAGGGCACGCCGGACTTCATCCGCTCAGTCAAAGTGGTCTACCCCAGTGCCCGGTCCCACCCGCAGCTGGTGTTCGATGAGCCCGCGGCCGCCGTCTGGGCCGTCCAGATGAACACGGTGGTGTTCCACCCCTGGCCTTCGCGCGCAGAAAACACCGACAACCCGGACCAGCTGCGCATCGACCTCGACCCGCAGCCCGGCACCGACTTCGATGACGCCGTCCCCGCCGCCCTGGTGCTGAAGGAGGTCCTCGCCGAGGCCGGGTTGACCTGCTTCATCAAGACTTCCGGAAATCGCGGACTCCACGTCTATGCGCCCATCGAACCCACCCGCGAGTTCCTGGACGTCAGGCATGCAGTCATCGCCGTTGCCCGGGAAGTGGAGCGGCGCATCCCGGACAAAGTGACCACTGCCTGGTGGAAGGAAGAACGGGGCCGGCGCGTGTTCCTGGACTTCAACCAGGCCAACCGCGACCGCACCATCGCCGGCGCCTACAGCCCGCGGGCGCTTCCGCACGCCCCAGTCTCATGCCCCATTACCTGGGACGAACTGGAGCACGCCGATCCGAAAAACTTCACCATCCTCACCGTCCCCGGACGGCTGAAGGCGGTGGGCGATCCCTGGGCGGATTTCAGTGCGAGCCCCGGCACCATCGATACTCTGCTGGAGTGGTGGGACCGCGACTGCAAGGCCGGCCTGGGCGAGATGCCCTTTCCGCCGGACTACCCCAAGATGCCGGGGGAACCGCCGCGGGTCCAGCCCAGCAGGGCACGCAAGCAGGACTAAGCCGCCCTCCCGTAACGGGGCACGTTGACACGGACCCCCGGCCGCCGTCGTAACGTACGACGGCGGCCGGGGGCAAAGTGCCCCGCGACGGCTCCCTGCGGATACTCCTGTGTGGGTTATTCGAACCTGGACGGATCGCCCATGCCGCGCCGGACAATCTCGGCGACCCCGCTGGAGAAGTCCACCACGGTGGTGGGCTCGGCGCCGCAGTCCCCGGCGTCGATGACGGCATCCACCTGGTGGTCCAGCCGCTCCTTGATCTCCCAGCCCACGGTCAGCGGTTCCTCCTCATCCGGCAGCAGCAGCGTGCTGGACAGCAACGGCTCGCCCAGTTCGGCCAGCAGCGCCTGCACCACGCGGTTGTCCGGGATACGCACACCCACGGTCTTCTTCTTGGGATGGAGCAGGCGCTTGGGAACTTCCCTGGTGGCGGGCAGGATGAACGTGTAGCTGCCGGGGGTGACGGCCTTGATGCTCCGGAACACGTCATTACTGATGTTCACGAGCTGCCCCAGCTGGGCGAAGTCCCGGCAGACAAGCGTGAAGTGGTGCTTGTCATCCAGGTGCCGGATGCTCCTGATCCGGTCCAGGGCCTCGCGGTTGCCCATCTGCGCGCCCAGCGCGTAGCAGGAGTCGGTGGGGTAGGCGATCAGGCCGCCGTCGCGGATGATCTTCACCGCATGCGCAATGGCGCGGGGCTGGGGGTCGTGGGGGTGGACATCAAAGAATCGGGCCATGCCCCGAGCCTACGTTCCCGCGGGCCGCACCGCACCCCTCCTCCGCAGCCGGCCGGCGCGGCGGAGGAGGGCACCTGCCCTGCCCATTGGTGGGAGAATGTGCCTCATGGCTAGGGAACGCATCGTCATCGGCCTTAACGGCAGCGGCGAGGGAGACCTCCTGGTGCGCCGCGCCGCGAAGCTCCTGGAGCGGGCGGGCGAAGGTGACGTCCTTGCCGTCCACGTCCGGACCCCGTCCGGCGCGCAGGGCGAGTCGCCGCATGCGCTGGAGGCCCAGCGGCAGCTCGTCGCAGGGCTCGGCGGCAGCTATCACGCGCTTTCGTCCGGCGACGTCGCCGGGGCCCTGCTCGACTATGCCCGCGCGCACGATGCCACACACATCCTGGTAGGGCAGAGCCGCCGCAGGTTTGCCGTCCTGTCCGGCGGCAGCGTGGAAGCGAAGGTGGTGCGCGGCGCCGGGGACATCGATGTCCAGGTGGTGCCCCGGCCTGCGGTGTCCCGGCCATCCCTGTCCAGGGGCGCCGGGCAGCGGACCGCATTGGGGCGGCGCAGGGTGATGATCGGGTTTGCGCTCGCCGCCGCCCTTCCGGCCGGGCTGCAACTGCTGCTGGCAGTCTTTGACCACAGCGTGGCCACGGCGGCACTGCTGCAGCTGGCCGGCGCGGTGGCCGTCGCCCTGGTGGGGGGCCTCTGGCCCGCGATTGCGGGAGCATTATGGAGCAGCGTGCTGGTCAACTACTTTTCCACGCCGCCGCTGCGGGATCTGGCCATCCACGACCCTCAGGACGTCCTGTCGCTGGCCGTGTTCGCCGGGGTTGCCGTAGCGGTGGCAGGGGTGGTGGACCGGTCTGCCCGGCGGTCCAAGGAGGCTGCCACGGCACGGGCCGAAGCCGCCACCCTGGCCGATCTGGCCCTCGCGGCGTCCCGGCACGAGGACAACCTGAAGGGGCTTTTGGCTGAAGCGGTGAACGTTTTCGGCGCCACCGGCGCCGCTGTCCTGGCCCGGCCCGGCGCCGGACCCGGTACCGATGGGCACGCGTCCGCCGGGGGCAGTGACGCGCCGGGCACGGCAATGAAGGACGACGCCGGATCAGACGTTGGGCTGGGCGGCTGGCAGGTGGTTGCCGCAGCCGGGGATGCCGCGGACCGGCTGCGGGGGCCCCTGGCCGGGGTTCCCGCCACCGGAACTCCCGCTACCACCGTTGAGCAGGTGGATGAGGAAACCTCGCTGGTGCTGCTGGGGCGTGAGGTTCCACCGTCCGGGCGCAGGCTGCTGGCCGCTTTCGCGGTCCACGTCAAAGCACAGCTCGAGCGCCGCCAGCTGGCAGCCACCCGCACCGAAATGCTCCGCCTCGCGGAGGGAAACGCCATGCGCACTGCCATCCTCCGGGCAGTGTCCCACGACCTCCGTACGCCCCTGGCCGGGATCAAGCTGGCTGCCGGCGGGCTCCTGCAGCACGGCGTCTCCTACACCCCGGCGGAGCAGCATGACCTGTTGGAGACCATCGATGAGTGCACGGACAGGCTGGACCTGCTGGTGGCCAACCTCCTGGACATGTCGCGGATCACCGCGCAATCGGTGGAACCGCTGCTGGGCCCGGTCCGCTGGTCCGAGGCCGTTGAAGCTGCTTTACGGGGCCTGCCCCGGGGAGCGGTGAGGGTGGCGCTGCCGGCCAACATGCCCCCGGTGGATGCCGATGCCGGCCTGCTGGAGAGGGCGGTGGCCAACATCCTGGAAAACGCGCTGAAGTATGCCGCGGGCACGGCTGTGGTGGTGGCAGGCGGTGCCGGCGGCAGTGTCCTGGACGGTCATCCCTGTGGAGAGTTGCAGATCATTGACCACGGCCCCGGCGTTCCGGCCCGCAAAGTGGTGGAGATGTTCCGTCCGTTCCAGCGGCTCGACGACACATCCACGTCCACCGGGATCGGACTGGGACTCTCGGTGGCGCAGGGCTTCGTCCAGTCGATGCGGGGAACGCTCACCGCCAGGGAAACCCCGGGCGGCGGCCTGACCATGGTGATCCGCCTGCCCCTCTCTACCGGCATACCGGCCAGCGCCCCCGCCGGCGGCAGCCCCGGCATTCACACGGCTGCCGGGGCGCAGCCATGAGGGGGAACGACGGCGGCACCCCTGGCAGTGCCCGGCAGGCCAAGGCGAGGGTCCTGGTCATCGATGACGATCCGCACCTGTTGAAGGCCCTCCGCATCACGCTCGCCGCGCACGGCTACGCGGTGGACACGGCCGTGGACGGTGCTTCCGCGCTCGCGGCGGCCTCCCGGTCCGCGCCGGACCTGCTGGTCCTGGACCTGGGCCTGCCGGACATGGACGGGACCGAGGTCCTGAGGAACCTGCGCCGCTGGAGCGCCGTGCCCGTCCTGGTCCTGTCCGCCCGCCATGGATCCCCGGACAAGGTGGGCGCCCTTGATGCCGGCGCCGACGACTACATCACCAAGCCCTTTGGCCTCGATGAGCTGCTGGCGCGGCTGCGTGCCCTGCTGCGGAGGGTGCCGCAGGCCAAGACACACCCCTTGGTCAGCTCCGCCGGCTTTACCGTTGACCTCCTGGCCCGGCAGGTCCTGCGTTCCGGGCAGCCCGTGCGGCTCACCCCCACCGAGTGGAACATCCTGGAAATCCTGGTCCGCAACCCGTCGCGGCTCATCTCGCAGCAGCAGTTGCTGGCCGAAGTCTGGGGACCGTCCTACGGTAAGGAAGCCAACTACCTCCGTGTGTACATGGCCCAGTTGCGGAGGAAGCTGGAGGACGATCCAGGCAATCCCCGGCACCTGCTGACCGAAGCCGGCGCCGGCTACCGCTTCGTGCCGTGAACAGGGGAGTGTTTCCCTTCCGGGCCGTCACAGCATGGGGCAGGATGGTGTCTGCCCCAGTTCCGGCCGACGCGGTTCCGGCCCCTTCGAAGGAGACCCTCCCATGCCAACAGTCCTCAATCCCTACCTGAGCTTCCGCGACAATGCCCGCGAGGCGATGAACTTCTACCAGTCCGTGTTCGGTGGCGAACTGACGCTCAGCACCTTCGGCGACTTCCAGGCCGGCGAAGACCCTGCGGAAGCGGAGAAGATCATGCATGCCATGCTGGCCACCACCCAGGGCCTGGTACTCATGGGCGCGGACACCCCCAACAGCATGCAATACCACCCTGGCTCCTCCATATCCATTTCCCTCAGCGGGGACGATGAGGTGGAGCTTCGCGGCTACTATCAGAAGCTCAGCGCCGACGGGGGAGCGGTGACAGTTCCCATGGAAAGGGCTCCGTGGGGAGATGTTTTTGGCATGTGCACCGACCGGTTCGGAGTGTCCTGGCTGGTCAACATCAACGCCGCGCAGGTGACTCCGGCCCCCTGAGCTCCCTGTCCCGCCGGGTGGTGGATCTTCCCTTGCTTCTTGAGGCCGGGCCCGCGGGCTGGGAGGATTAACGGGTGAGCCCCCTCATGGAGTTTCTCTCCGACAAGTGGTGGATGGTATTTCCGCTGATGGCGTTCGCCGGTCGCTGGGCAAGCGGCTGGCGGCAGGCAGGCGAACGCCGGCACCGGCGCCGGGTTGAACTGTACAAGCTCAGGAACCAGGCGCTGGAAGCCGAAAGGGCCTCCGTGGGCGAGGTGCAGGCGCTGATGGCGACCCACGACGCGACCAATCGGCGGTGGCTCGACTATGAGCTGGACGTGGGCAAGCTGATCGATTTCCCGATGATGACGGACGTCCGCGAACCGCTCACGGTAGCCTTCCTTCGGGCCAAGCGGGAAGCGGACGGCCAGCGGCCCGCCTCAGCCGAAGACCTCCGGTCGGTGGCCGGCCTTGACGCGTACCGGCAGGCGGTCAACAACTTTGCGGTGGCGCTTGACGTGGCCGAGCGGGAAGCCCGGCGCGTCCGGGACAGCAAGTTCAGTGGGCCCGAACGCGAACGGCTGGCCACGGCACGCAAACTGCTGATGATCGCCGAGAACGACGCTGCCACCCCGGCCGAACGTCAAGCCGCCTACAAGCGGGCGCGTCATGAGCTGGACGGCCTCATCGTCCTGCCCGATGTCACGGTGGCGGCCCTCGAAGAGAAGATTGCGCCGGAACTGGATGCCGGGCCACGGCCGCCCCAGTTCCACCAGGGCTGAGTCCCTGCAGGTGCAGTGTGTGGCGCACGCTCTATTTGGACGTCGACGGGGTGGTCTGTCCGTTCGGCCCGGACGGCGTAACCGGCTGGGGCTCTGAATGGCGGCGCGCCAACGCCGGGCTGCTGCCGGTGGCCTTCGCTGCCGAACTCGTGACCGGGCTCAATACCCTGGCCCGGACGCCCTGGCTGCGGTGCGTCTGGCTCACCAGCTGGGAGGAACTGGCCCCGCAATACCTGTGTCCCGCCGTCGGACTTGCCGGCCGGAACTGGCCGTACCTCGCTGCGGACGGGGCCGCCGGCGGGACCGGCTGGTGGAAGCTTCGGGCCATCCAGGCGGATGTTGAAAAAACGGGCCCGGATGCCGTGGCCTGGGTGGACGACCAACTGGCCTTCGAGGCTGAAGCACAGCAGTGGGCCCGGATCCTTGGCCGCCGCATCCTGACCGTCTCGCCGCATCCCCGGCGCGGAATAACGCCTCCGGAACTGGACCGGCTCCGGTCTTTCCTGCTCCAACCCGTGTTTTGACCTCATGCCCGGGACGCGTACGATCGTTAGGGTTTCCCGCCGGTTGTGCCCGCGCCGCAAGTCATTCCACGCAAACAGCTGGTGAACTATGCTGTGCAAGGCAGCCTGGTAAGTGAAACTGCTGAACGTCGACTCTGCAGATTGGGCAACAGGTGGATATCACCTTCATGGTGGCGCTGGTCATCGCACTGGCACTATTTTTCGACTTCACGAACGGCTTCCACGACACCGCGAACGCCATGGCAACGCCCATCGCGACGGGTGCCATCAAGCCCAAGACGGCCGTCGCCCTGGCGGCGGTGCTGAACCTCGTGGGCGCATTCCTTTCCACCGAGGTTGCCAAGACAATCTCCGGCGGCATCATCAGGGAGGGATCCGGCGGCGTCCAGATCACCCCGGAGATCATCTTCGCCGGGCTGATGGGTGCCGTCCTGTGGAACATGATCACCTGGCTCAAGGGCCTGCCGTCCAGTTCGTCGCACGCGCTGTTCGGCGGACTCATCGGCGCAGCCATCGTCGGCGCGGGTTTCAACTCCGTCAACCTTGAAACCCTGCTCCAGAAGGTCATCCTTCCCGCTGTTTTCGCTCCTGTCATTGCCGGCCTCGCCGCCTATGTCTGCACGCGCCTGGCCTACGCCCTGACCTCCCGCCACGATCCCGAGACGGGCACCAAGCTCACCCAGAAGCGCGGCGGGTTCCGCACCGGGCAGATCTTCACCTCCAGCCTGGTGGCCTTGGCCCACGGCACCAACGACGCCCAGAAGACCATGGGCATCATCACCCTGGTCCTGATCGCCGCCGGAACCCAGGCCCCCGGCTCCGGCCCCCAGCTCTGGGTGATCTCGGCCTGCGCCCTGGCCATCGCCATCGGTACTTACGCCGGCGGCTGGCGCATCATCCGCACCATGGGCTCGGGCCTGACCGAGGTCAAGCCCGCCCAGGGCTTTGCGGCGGAGACCAGCACCGCGTCCGCCATCCTCGCGTCCTCGCACCTGGGCTTCGCCCTTTCCACTACGCAGGTGGCCTCCGGCTCCGTGATCGGCTCGGGAATGGGCCGCCGCGGGACCACGGTCCGCTGGAACATGGTGGGCAAGATCGCGCTGGGCTGGCTCTTCACCCTCCCGGCCGCAGGGGTTGTCGGCGCACTGACCGCCCTCCTGGTGAAGACCGGCGCCGTGGGCGTCCTCATCGCCGCCGTCGCGGGCAGCGCGGCTGTCCTGTTCATGTTCTTCTACTCACGAAAGTCCTCCGTGAGCCACCAGAACGCCGTCGAGGTGGAGGAAGCCGGCCAGGCCGTCCGCTTCGCAAAGAAGAAGGCCCGGGCCGAAGCCAAAGCGAAAGCCAAGGCCGACGCAAAAGCCAGGGCAGAAGCAAGAGCAAAAGCAACCGACCGCAAGGAGAATCAACGATGAAGTGGTTGGAACTCCTGACCGTTGCAGGCGCCACCCTCGTGTCCGCGGCAATCGTGGTGACCCTCTACTCGCTGGGTGTCCGGTTCACAGCGATTGCCGCTGACGCCCAGCAGGCGTCCCCCGGCGTCAAGCGCTCCTTCGCCTACATCTGCTTTGGGTTGTGTGGCGTGGCAGTCCTCTTCGGGCTGTACCTGATCATCCCGTACTTCTCGAAGTAGCACTGCCCTTCTCCACGCAGCACTGCCGGGCCGGTGGCCGGGCCCCCTGATTGGCGGGGTTGCGCCGGCTCGCTAGGCTGGGCCCATGCCACGCATCCAGTACTTTGTTGCCGCATCCCTTGACGGCTTCATCGCCACCACCTCAGACGACCTGGGTTGGCTGTTGCAGTTCGACGGTTTCGAGGGCGGCGCGGACAGCTACAACGACTTCAGGTCCGGGGTTGGCTGCATCGTCATGGGCGGGGAAACCTTCGCCTGGTTGCAGGAGCACGAGCCGGGCAAGTGGCCGTACAACGGTACGCCCAGCTACGTGTTCACCCACCACGAATACCGTGCGCCGGAGGGTGCCGACATCACCTTTGTCCGCGGTGACGTCCAGGAATTCATTGCGGACTTCCGGCGTGCCGCCGGGGACAGGAACATCTGGGTGGTTGGCGGCGGCAACCTCGCGGCCCAGTTCGCCGACGCAGGCCTGCTGGATGAGATCATCCTCTCCGTCATTCCGGTGGTACTGGGTGCAGGGAAGCGGCTGCTGCCCATGAAGGGCCCGACGCCGGCACTTGAGTTGGCTGCCTCCCGCACCCTGGGCAGGGGGATCGTCGAGCTGCGCTACCTGCTGCCCTCGGCTTCCGGCCCGCAGGCCTGAGCCCGAAGGCCCTGGGCCTGACTTAGGCGACGTTATCCCGGAGCATATTGGTGATCCTGGCGGTTGACAGGCGCCGTCCCTGCCCGTCCGTCATGACGATCTCGTGGGTGGTCAATGTGCGTCCCAGGTGAATGGCGGTGCACGTGCCCGTCACCAAGCCCTCGGCGATGGACCGGTGGTGCGTGGCACTGACCTCGATGCCCACGGCGTGGCGGTCCGGTCCGGCATGCATTCCCGCGGCGAAGGAGCCCAAGGTTTCCGCCAGCACCACGTGCGCGCCGCCATGCAGGATCCCCGCCACCTGGGTGTTGCCCTCCACGGGCATGGTGGCAACGGTGCGTTCAGGGCTCATCTCCAGGAAATGGATGCCCATCTTCACCACCAGTGCGCCGACGCCGAACCTCCCCAGCCAGCCGTGCATGTGGTCGGGAATACCGGCAGCTGCCAGCTCTTCGGCGAAAGCGCCCGGCGTGAAATTGTCTGTCATGGCAACTAGGCTGGCACCTGTGAGTGAAACAACCAAACCGGCTCCCTTCCCGTCCCAGGCCATCGATGAGGGGGCTGCCCCGCAGTCCCGCTCCGCCGCCCCAAAGCCTGCTGCCAAGAGCGCCGCCCCCGCTGCCGGAGGGTCTGTTTCAGCTACCGAAGCGCCCGTCATTCCCATTACCGACCAGCCGCGGCTGCTGGTCCTGGACGGCCACTCCATGGCGTTCCGTGCATTCTTCGCCCTGCCCGCGGACAAGTTCTCCACCTCCAACGGCCAGCACACCAACGCCATCCACGGCTTCACCTCCATGCTGATCAACCTCATCAAGGAGCAGCAGCCCACCCACATCGCGGTCGCTTTCGACGTCTCGGACGAATCCACGCACCGGAAGACCGAGTACAGCGAATACAAGGGTGGCCGGAACGAAACACCGCGCGAGATGAGCGGCCAGATCGACCTCATCGCCCAGGTCATGGAAGCCTGGGGCATCAAGACCATCAAGATGCCGGGCTACGAAGCCGACGACATCCTGGCCACCCTTGCCGCCATGGGTGAAAAGGCAGGCTACGAGGTGCTGCTCGTCTCCGGCGACCGGGACGCCTTCCAGCTGATCACGGACAACGTCTTCGTGCTGTACCCGCGGAAGGGTGTCAGCGACATCCCCCGGATGGACGCCGCGGCCATCGAAGCAAAGTACTTCGTCAGCCCGTCCCGCTACTCCGATCTCGCAGCGCTGGTGGGGGAGACGGCGGACAACCTCCCGGGCGTGCCCGGCGTTGGCCCCAAGACGGCGGCCAAGTGGATCAACCAGTACGGCGGCCTGGAAGGCGTCCTGGAACACCTCGACGCCATTGGCGGGAAGGTGGGCGACGCCCTCCGGGAGAATATCGAGAACGTCAAGCGCAACCGGCGGCTGAACCAGCTCCACACCGACCTCAACCTCCCCGTCACACTGGAGGACCTCCACGAGCCACGCCCGGACCAGGCGGCCCTGGAGGACCTCTTCGACCAGCTTGAGTTCAAGGCCATCCGCGGTCGCCTGTTCGCCCTCTACGGCGACGCAGACACCCCCGCCGCCGAACGCGAAAGCATCGACACCCCTGAATACACTGTCCCTGCTGACGCCGCCGGACTGGCCGCCTTCCTGGCCGCAGGCGCCGGCCAGCGGTCCGCCCTCGCCGTCGACCTCGTCCCGGGCCGCATCGGCGAGGACGCCGCTGCGCTGGCCATCGTCCGCGGCGACGCCGCGGTCTACGTCGACCTCTCAGGCCAGGACGCTGAGACCGAGAACGTGCTCGCGGCATGGCTGCGCGATCCTGAAGCGCCCAAGGTCATGCACGGTTTCAAGGCCGCGCTCAAGGCGCTGACGGCCCGCGGCCTGGAACTGGAGGGCGTGGTGGACGACACCTCCATTTCCGGCTATCTCATCCAGCCGGACCGCCGCACCTATGAACTCGCCGAGCTCGCCCAGCACCACCTCAACGTGGGAATTCCCGCTGCCACTGCCAAAGCCGGGCAGCTGGAACTGTCCTTCGACGGCGATGACAACGCCGCGGCCGATTCGCTCGTCCAGGCCGGCGCCGTCGTGCTGGCCCTGAGCCGCTACTTCGAGGACGAACTCAAGAGCCGCAAGGCGGAGGAGCTGCTGTCCACCCTTGAGCTGCCGGTCAGCCGCGTCCTGGCGGACATGGAACTTGCGGGCATCGCCGTCGACATGGACAAGATGGACGACCAGTTGGCCGACCTTGCCAGGGTGATCGACCAGGCCCAGGAACAGGCCTTCGCCGCCATTGGGCACGAGGTCAACCTGGGCTCGCCCAAACAGCTGCAGACCGTCCTGTTCGACGAACTGCAGCTGCCCAAGACCAAGAAGATCAAGTCCGGTTACACCACGGACGCCGCGTCGTTGAAGAACCTCCTGGAAAAGACCGGGCACGAGTTCCTTGTCCAGCTCATGGCGCACCGTGAGGCCGCCAAGCTGCGGCAGATGATCGAGTCGCTGAAGAAGTCCGTGGCGGAAGACGGCCGCATCCACACCACCTACGCGCAAAACGTTGCCGCCACGGGCCGGATCTCGTCCAACAACCCCAACCTGCAGAACATCCCCATCCGCAGCGAGGAAGGCCGGCGGGTCCGCGGGATCTTCGTCGTCAGCGACGGCTACGAATGCCTTCTCTCCGCCGACTACTCCCAGATCGAGATGCGCATCATGGCCCACCTCTCCGGGGACGCTGGGCTGATCCAGGCGTACAAGGACGGAGAGGACCTGCACCGGTTCGTCGGCTCCAATATCTTCCATGTCCCCACGGACCAGGTCACCAGCGCCATGCGCTCCAAGGTCAAGGCGATGTCCTACGGCCTTGCCTACGGATTGACCTCCTTCGGCCTGTCCAAGCAGCTGGAAATTTCCGTTGATGAGGCCCGTACCCTCATGAAGGACTACTTCGACCGCTTCGGCGCCGTGCGCGACTACCTCCGGGGCGTGGTGGACCAGGCCAGGGTTGATGGGTACACGGCCACCATCGAGGGACGCCGCCGCTACCTGCCGGACCTCACCAGCACCGACCGGCAGTTGCGTGAGAACGCTGAACGCATCGCGCTGAACAGCCCCATCCAGGGTTCGGCCGCGGACATCATCAAACGCGCCATGCTGGGAGTCCACGCCGAACTCCAGGCCCAGGGCCTGAAGTCCCGCATGCTGCTCCAGGTCCACGACGAACTGGTCCTGGAGGTGGCGGCAGGGGAGCGGTCTGCCGTGGAGAAACTGGTGACCGAGCAGATGGCCGCTGCCGCGGACCTCAGCGTCCCCCTGGAAGTCCAGATCGGCGTGGGACCCAGCTGGTACGACGCCGGCCACTAGCCCCGCCGCGGACGCCGGCGATATGCGGCGCTGTTTTTGCTGGTCAGGCGCCGGATCCATTGGCTAGGCTCGGGTAAATGGGTGATCTGAGCGGAAACTATGAAATCCGGCGCTTTCCTGCCGTGTCCAAAGGGAAAGACGGGTACGCCGAAGCCGAAACCTGGGGCAGGGCGGTGGGCTTCGGCTTCCATGACTCCACCCCCACCCCGGAGCACGTGGCGCGGTCCATGGCCACCTACGAGGTCGACCGCAGGATCTTCACCGGCGCCTACCAGACCGGAACACCGGCAGAGCACTCGCTCCCGGCCGAGGTGCCCGTGGCTACTTTCGGGACGTTCCGGAAAACCCTCAACATAGGTTTTGGCCGGATGCTGGAAGCCCAGATGGTTACCGCCGTCACCGTCCGGACTTCGCACCGCCGCCGCGGCCTGCTGCGGCGCATGATGACCGGGGATCTGCAGGCAGCCAAGGACGACGGCATCGCGGTGGCCGCCCTTACCGCCTCCGAAGGGAGCATCTACGGGCGGTTTGGTTACGGCGTGGCCAGCCTCGAGCGGACCGTCAAGGTGGACACCACGGCCCGGTTCAGCCTGCGCCACCACGCAACGGGAACCGTGGAGGTGGCGGACCCGAGGGTCCTGCTCGACGTTGCCCCTAAAGTCTTCGACCGCGTGCACCGCCACACCCCCGGCTCCCTCGGGCGCCAGGAGTGGTACTGGCTGCTCGCTTCGGGGTCGATGGGCCGTGACGGCAAGGAGGACCCCGCCATCAAGGCGGCTCTGCACTACGGCCCGGACGGCGGCGTGGACGGCTACGTCTCCTACAAGTTCGCCGGCTGGGAGACTACGCCCGCCACCGTGGAGGTCGTGGACCTCGTTGCCGCCACGGATCATGCCTATCTGGAACTGTGGCAATACCTTGGCGCCATCGACCTCGTGGAACGTGTGTCCTGGAACGAGGCCCCGGTGGACGATCCCCTGGCCTGGGCGCTGGCGGACCCGCGCTGCATCGACGCCTCGGACAGCCGTGACATGCTCTGGCTCCGCATCCTCGACATCCCGCAGGCCCTGGCCGCCCGGCGCTACCCTGCGGACGGACGGCTGGTCCTCGAAGTGGGGGACCCACTGGGCCTCACCGGTGGAACTTTCGCGCTGGACGTCCAGGGCGGCGAGGCCGCCGTCGAACGTGTTCCAGCGGGAAAAGCAGACCTGGCACTGGACGTTTCGGCGCTGTCCTCCATCTACCTGGGCGGGATCAGCCCCGTGACGCTGAAGGCGGCAGGTGCCCTCTGCGAGGCAACTCCGGGCGCGGCCTTCAAAGCGCAGCAGCTGTTCGCGGTGGAGCGGCCCACCCACTGCCTGACGCACTTCTAATCCGCTGCCGGCCTGCCCCGCTTCCGCTTTGACCCGCATTGCCGGCAGCGACTAGAATAAACGGGCGTGTACCACGTGCACGCACTTGCTGCCCCTCGAGGGCGGCATTGAAAAGCAATCCACAAATCAGGATGACCCGGAGGATCCGTTTGGATCCACCGCGAATCGCGCCTGCGTTCCATGACGCGGGCGCGCCGGTTTTGCCTGACCGACTAACTATCCACAACGGAGCCCCTACTACATGACCATCACCTCCACCGAGAAGCCCGGTACCCCCGTAGTCGCGATTAACGACATCGGTACCGCTGAGGACTTCCTCGCAGCTGTCGACGCCACCATCAAGTACTTCAACGACGGAGATCTCGTCGAAGGTACCGTCGTCAAGGTCGACCGCGATGAAGTCCTGCTCGACATCGGTTACAAGACCGAAGGTGTCATCCCCTCCCGCGAGCTGTCCATCAAGCACGACGTTGATCCCGGGGACGTTGTTTCCGTCGGCGATCAGGTCGAAGCCCTGGTGCTCACCAAGGAAGACAAAGAAGGCCGCCTGATCCTCTCCAAGAAGCGTGCTCAGTACGAGCGTGCCTGGGGCGACATCGAGAAGGTCAAGGAAGAAGACGGTGTCGTCACCGGTACCGTCATCGAGGTTGTCAAGGGTGGTCTTATCCTCGACATCGGCCTGCGCGGCTTCCTGCCCGCATCCCTGGTCGAGATGCGCCGTGTGCGCGACCTGGCTCCGTACATCGGCCAGCAGATCGAAGCCAAGATCATCGAGCTGGACAAGAACCGCAACAACGTGGTCCTGTCCCGCCGTGCATGGCTCGAGCAGACCCAGTCCGAGGTCCGCTCCACCTTCCTCAACAAGCTGGAAAAGGGCCAGGTCCGTCCCGGTGTCGTTTCCTCCATCGTCAACTTCGGTGCCTTCGTGGACCTGGGCGGCGTAGACGGCCTGGTTCACGTTTCCGAGCTGTCCTGGAAGCACATCGACCACCCGTCCGAGGTTGTCGAAGTTGGCCAGGAAGTCACCGTCGAGGTCCTCGAGGTCGACCTGGACCGCGAGCGCGTCTCCCTGTCGCTCAAGGCTACGCAGGAAGATCCGTGGCAGACCTTCGCCCGCACCCACGCCCTGGGCCAGGTTGTTCCGGGTAAGGTCACCAAGCTGGTTCCGTTCGGTGCGTTCGTCCGCGTCGAAGACGGCATCGAAGGCCTGGTCCACATCTCCGAGCTGGCTGTCCGCCACGTCGAACTGGCCGAGCAGGTTGTCTCTGTTGGCGACGAACTGTTCGTCAAGGTCATCGACATCGACCTGGAACGCCGCCGCATCTCGCTGTCCCTCAAGCAGGCCAACGAGGGCGTCGACGCCGACAGCACCGAATTCGATCCCGCCCTGTACGGCATGGCCGCAGAGTACGACGAAGAGGGCAACTACAAGTACCCCGAGGGCTTCGACCCCGAGTCCAACGAATGGCTCGAGGGCTACGAGAACCAGCGCGCAGCTTGGGAGCAGCAGTACGCTGACGCCCAGGCCCGCTGGGAAGCACACAAGAAGCAGGTTGCCCAGCACGCTGCCGACGACGCTGCAGCTGCAACGTCCGGTGACAGCGATTCCGGCACCACCAGCTACTCCTCGGAGCCTGCTGCCACCGATTCCGGTGCCGGCACCCTGGCTTCGGACGAGGCACTTGCTGCCCTGCGTGAGAAGCTGACCGGCAACTAATTGCCGCCGGCCCGGACTCCCGGGCTGATAACAACAGACCCCCTGCCCACAAGGCAGGGGGTCTGTTGTTTAAGGCGCTGGACGACTGCCGGAAATGGGCCTGTCATCCCGCAAGGTGCTGCCGGTGTTCCCGCCTGGCGGCGCTAAAGCTCGAAGACGGCCAGGACCTTCCCGTCATCCTGCGTCAGTTCCGCGCCCGCGGCCGCCAGCAGCCTTTGGGCGCCCTGGTTTCCGACGAGGGTGCGGGCAGTGACGCGCTTCAGTCCGGCCCGGCGGGCCTCCGCCAGCACTAGGTCCAAGGCGGCGCTGCCAACGCCCCGGGAACGGAAGCTGCGGCCAAGCCAGATGCCGGTTTCCGCCGACGGGACGCCGGCGCCAGGGTTGCGCTTGAGGCGTACGGAACCGGCAATGTGGCCGCCGCTATAGACTGCCCAGGACTTTTCCGCGGCGGGGCCCTCCAGCCCGTCGGCTGCAGCGTGATGGTAGCTGAAGAACCAGGCGGTCCGCTCGAGGTTCCAGCCGGGGCCGCCCACCGGGGGAGCCACCTCATCGGGGGAGGCGTCACGCTTGGCCAGCTCCAGCAGTTGGTCCGCCACCGCCCGGTCAACGTCCACAAGGGTTACGTCAGTCGTGGGGTTCATCCACCCATTCCGTTCCGTCGGGAGTAAGCGTGGCGGACCCTGCCGTGAGCTGCAGGACCCGCTCCGTTGCGGCCGCGATGGCATCAGCGTCGTCGGGTACGGCAACCCGGAGCACGGTATGCCGGTCCTGGTAGGTGGTTTCCGCCATGACCATGCCGGCCGCACGCAGGTCGTTCTCCAGCCGCCCCGCTGCGGCGTGGGGCACGGCGGTGGAACATATGCGCCGCCTGCTGCGCCGGACCAGCGGTGCGAGGTCCAGGGACGCGGAGACTGATTCAGAGTACGCCCGGACCAGCCCTCCTGCACCAAGCAGGACCCCGCCAAAGTAACGTACGACGACGGCACTGACGTCGCTGAGGTCCGTCACCCCTGGGGCGGTTTCCCTCTTCAGGAGGGCTTCGAGCATGGGGATGCCGGCGGTCCCCGCAGGTTCGCCGTCGTCGCTCGACCGCTGGACGGTCCGGTCGGGGCCAATAACAAACGCCGAGCAGTGGTGGCGGGCGTCATGGAACTCGCGGCGAAGGCCTGCCACCAGGTCGCGGGCTTCGTCCTCGGTGCCGGCGCGGCGGAGCACGGTGATGAATCGCGAGCGCTTGACCTCAAGCTCGTGCCGGAAATCCTGCCCCGCTGCCAGTGTGGTGTAGGACGTGGCCCGGCTGTCTGCGTTGTCTGCTGATGGTCCCCCCGGTTTCAACACCGTTTCAGTCTATGGGGAGGCTGCGGGGTCGGCGATCCGCGGGACGATCGTCCCTGACCGGCAGCCGCGCCCGGTAACTAGCATGGCCAGTGTCCGATGGCTGGGGCGGGCGGGACCAATTCACCGCAGGAAAGGGAAAGACCATGCCGAAGGTGTCGAGGGCCACCGCTTCGTCACATCAGGTGTTGCCGGGATACGTGGACGCGTATGAACATGAGGTTGCAGGTTGGACTGTCAGCATGGAGAACAACTTCATCGACATGGACCAGGCGCTCTTCTTCAAAGGTGCCCCGAACGACCAGTGCCAGGCGCACCATGTGGGCTACGTACTTAAAGGAAGGTTCGGAGTCCGGCTGGCCGATGGCAGCGAAGAAATTTTCGAAGCAGGGGATGCGTTCGTCATCGAGCCCGGACACACACCCCTTCGTTTGCAGGCAGCGAGTATTTGGCCTTCACGCCCACAGAAGAAGCAAAGCGGCAAACAGAGCTCATGATGCCCAACATCATGAAGTTCGCCCAGGAGCAGGGATTGCAGTTGCCGGTGCAATAAGAGCATGCCGTACGGTTCCGGCCCGTGTCGGTTCAGTAGGGTGGGAGGGTGCTGAAGATTGGGTTGACGGGCGGGATCGCCTCTGGGAAATCGGTGGTGGCCGCACGGCTGGTGGAACGCGGCGCCGTATTGGTGGACGCGGATGCCCTGGCCCGTGAGGTGGTTGAGCCCCGGACCGAGGGGCTGGATCGCATCGTCGCGGAGTTCGGCGCAGGGATGCTCGACGGCGACGGGCGGCTCAACCGGCCCCGGCTGGGCGAGGCGGTGTTCGGCAATCCGGAACGCTTGGCTGCGCTGAATGCCATCGTGCATCCCCTGGTGCGCGCCCGTGCCGCGGCCATCACGGCTGCCGCCGCCGATGACGCCGTCGTTGTCCAGGACATTCCCCTGTTGGTGGAGACCGGGCAGGGCGCCGCCTTCCACCTGGTCGTAGTGGTGGACGCCCCCGACGATGTGCGGCTGCACCGCATGCAGGAGTTGCGGGGGATGACCGCGGAGGCGGCACTTTCCCGCATTGCTGCCCAGGCCACCAGGGAAGAGCGGCTGGCCGCCGCCGACGTCGTCCTGGACAACTCAGGGACCGTGCAGCAGCTGCTGGACCAGGTGGACGCGCTTTGGGACCGACGCCTGGTGCCGTTCGCCCACAACCTCGTGGAAGGGAAACGCGCACCGCGACCCGGCGGAGCGGTCCTGGAGCCGTACCGTACGGAGTGGGCGGAGGAGGCAAGCAGGATCGCAGCGAGGATTGCTGCAGCCGCGCCGGACCTCATCCTGGCGGTGGACCACGTCGGCTCCACTTCCGTTCCCGGCCTGGCCGCGAAGGACGTCATCGACCTGCAGGTGGGAGTGCGGGATTTGGAAGCCGCTGAAAAGCTTGCCCCGATGCTGGCCGCTGCCGGTTTTCCGGCCGTTCGTGGAGTGGAGGCCGACTCCCCGAAGCCCGGCGATCCCGACCAGTCGGCATGGTTGAAGCGGTTCCACGCCAACGCTGACCCGTGCCGTGCCGTGAATGTGCATGTCCGTGCCGCCGGCTCGGCGGGCTGGCGTTACGCGCTGATGTTCCGGGACTGGCTGCGGAGCGAGCCCTCCGCGCTGAAGCTTTACGGCGACCACAAGGGGGACCTTGCAGCCCGTTTCGCCGGTTCGCCCACCACCAAGCCGTACGCCGACGCCAAGGAACCTTGGTTCACTGACGTTGCCTGGCCGCGGATGTCGGCGTGGGCTGAGGCAACCGGGTGGGAACCGCCGTCGTACCCGTCCTGACGCCGGCCCGGCGCAGGGATGGTGTTCGCCTGTAACGGACGGGGACGTCCAGTGTCACTGCCCGGTTGTAAATTAGATCCATGAGCCTTGCGCAGGAAGTCAAACGTGTTGTAGCGCCCTTCGAAGTCATCAGCGAATTCAAGCCCGCAGGGGACCAGCCCGCAGCCATCGCGGAGCTGACCGAGCGCATCAACAACGGTGAAAAGGACGTGGTGCTGCTCGGTGCCACGGGCACCGGTAAAAGCGCCACCACCGCCTGGCTCATCGAGCAGGTGCAGCGCCCCACCCTGGTGATGGTGCAGAACAAGACGCTGGCCGCGCAGCTGGCCAACGAGTTCCGCGAACTCCTGCCCAACAACGCGGTGGAGTACTTCGTCTCCTACTACGACTACTACCAGCCCGAAGCCTACGTGGCCCAGACGGACACCTTCATCGAGAAGGACTCCTCGATCAATGAGGAAGTCGAACGGCTCCGGCACTCGGCCACGAACGCCCTGCTGACCCGCCGAGATGTGGTGGTGGTGGCCACCGTCTCCTGCATTTACGGTCTGGGCACGCCGGAGGAATACATCGCCGGAATGGTCACGCTCCGCAAGGGCGCCGAGATGAACCGGGACGACCTCCTGCGGAAGTTCGTCGCCATGCAATACTCGCGCAACGACATGGACTTCCACCGGGGAACCTTTCGGGTGCGTGGCGATACCGTGGAAATTATCCCGATGTATGAGGAACTGGCTATCCGGATCGAGTTCTTTGGCGACGAGATCGAGAACATCCAGACCCTTCACCCGCTTACCGGCCAGGTTATTCGCGACGAAGAGGAGATGTACGTGTTCCCGGCCTCGCACTATGTTGCCGGGCCGGAACGGATGGCGCGCGCCATCAAGCGGATCGAGGATGAACTGGCAGACCGGCTGAAGGTGCTGGAAAGCCAGAACAAGTTGGTGGAAGCACAGCGCCTGCGCATGCGCACCACGTACGACCTTGAAATGATGCAGCAGATGGGCTTCTGCAACGGCATCGAGAACTATTCGTCCCACATTGACGGGCGCGGGCCGGGCACTGCCCCGCATTGCCTCCTGGACTATTTCCCGGACGACTTCCTGCTGGTGGTGGATGAGTCCCACGTCACGATTCCCCAGATCGGGGCGATGTACGAAGGCGACATGTCGCGGAAGCGGAACCTGGTGGACTTTGGTTTCCGGCTGCCGTCCGCCATGGACAACCGGCCGCTGAAGTGGGACGAATTCCTGGAACGGGTAGGCCAGACCGTCTACCTTTCCGCTACTCCGGGCAAGTATGAGCTGGGCAAGGCCGACGGCTTCGTCCAGCAGATCATCCGGCCCACGGGCCTTGTCGATCCGGAGGTGGTGGTCAAGCCCACCAAGGGCCAGATCGATGACCTGCTCGGTGAAATCAAGACGAGGGTGGAGAGGAATGAACGGGTCCTGGTGACCACCTTGACCAAGCGCATGGCCGAGGACCTGACCGACTATCTTCTGGGCCACGGCGTCAAGGTGGAGTACCTCCACTCCGACGTGGATACCCTGCGGCGGGTGGAGTTGCTGCGCGAACTGCGGATGGGGTCCTTTGACGTCCTGGTGGGCATCAACCTGCTCCGTGAAGGCCTCGACCTTCCCGAGGTCTCCCTGGTCAGCATCCTGGATGCGGACAAGGAAGGCTTCCTGCGCTCGTCCACGTCGCTCATCCAGACCATCGGGCGTGCCGCCCGCAACGTGTCCGGCGAGGTGCACATGTACGCGGACCGCATCACTGACTCCATGGCCAACGCCATCGACGAGACCAACCGGCGGCGCGCCATCCAGGTGGCCTATAACAAGGAGCACGGCGTGGATCCGCAGCCGCTGCGGAAGAAGATTGCCGACATCACGGACCAGCTGGCCAAGGAAGACGCCGACACCGATGCGCTGTTGGGCAGCTTCGACTACGGCAAGGGCAAGCGCGGGATCACCGGGGCAACCAAACCCGGTGCCAAGGGAGCCAAGAAGGGTGCCGCCACGGTCCGGGCCGATGGGCTGGCGGCGGCCCCTGCCGAGGACCTGGTGGGCCTGATCGAGCAGCTGACGGAACAAATGCACGGAGCGGCCGCCGAACTGCAGTTCGAGGTGGCAGCCCGGATCCGCGACGAGGTCAGCGAGCTGAAGAAGGAACTGCGCCAGATGCAGGCCGCGGGCCACGCCTAGGCCGCACCTCTTCCCGCAACCGGCAGGGTACAGGCAACTGCCTAAGCAGGAACGGCGGGCACCCCTCAGGGGTGCCCGCCGTTTTCACCTATGGGCCGGTCCGGCCGCCTACTTCTTCCTGGCGGAGTCGATCATGTCCTTTGCTTCCTGCATAAGGCCCTTGGCTGCGTCCGAAGGTGACCTGCGGTCGAAAAGGACATCGCTGCTGTACCGCTGGATCAGCGCCTGCACTCCGGAAGAACCGGTGGGGGGTACGGGAGGGACGCCTTTCAGATCCGGCTTGATGTCCTTGAGGAACGCCGCCGCGGCTTTGTCCGCGGGTGTCAGCTGCGGGTCGATCGCTGTCTGGACTTCCGAGTTGGTGGGGAAGCCGCGCTCCGTCAGGATGGTCTTGGCCGCGTCCAGGTTGTTCAGCAGGTAGTTGACCACCTCGGAGGCTTCCTTGGGATGCTTGCTGCGTGAGGAAACAGACCAGAACATGGACGGCTTGTAGGACATGCCGTTGTCCTTGGCGCTGCCGGTGGAGCTGGGTGCGCGCAGGATCTTTACCTCAGTCTTCAGTGCGGACTGGAGCGCGTTGACCTGGTTGGTCCACCACCACGACATGGCGGTCTTGCCCGTGGCGAAGAGGGTTTGTTCAACCGGAGCGCTGATGTCCTCCGTGGCGATGTTGGCTGGAGCGGCTGCGCCCTTGTTCCGCAGGTTCAGCACATTCTCGAAGAAGGACGTCGCCGTGGCCTCCTTGAAGCCAAGGCCGCCGTCCGCCGAGTACAGCGACTCGCCGTGCTGCATGGCCCAAGTGTTCAGGTCAGAGTCCGTCAGCGAGTAGGAACTGCCGTAGTTGGTCTGGCCGGCCTTCGCCGCCGCGGCGGCGATCTGGGCAGCGGTCTTGGTGTAGTCATCCCAGGTCCAGGTTTTGTCATCCGGGATCGGGACGCCGTAGTCCTGGAACATCTTGGTGTTGATCATCACGGCCTTGGCATTTTGGCCGGTGCTAAGGCCGTACTGCTTGCCGTCCACCTGCCCGGACTTCAGGGCGTCCTGGTCAATTTTGGAAGTGTCGATGTTGCCCTGCTTTGACAGGTCCAGCAGTGCCCCGCGGCCACCGTATTCTGCGATGTAGGCCTGGTCCATCTGGATCACGTCGGGGGAGTCGTTGGCGGCGGTGGTGGTGGCAAGCTTGTCCCAGTAGCTGCTCCACACCCCCGGCTCGGCCTGGATCTTGATGTTGGGATGCGACGCCTGGAAGGCATCGATGACCTGCTGCGTCTGTTTGTTCCGCAGGTCGTTGCCCCACCATGTGAAGCGGACGGTGACATTGCCGCCGCTGTCGCTGGAGGAGGCGGAGGAGCAGCCGGTAGCCAGCAGGGCTACCGTGGCGGCGGTGGCAAAGGCCTTGGCCACCATGCTGGTGCGAAGTGGAGTCTTCATTGACCAACCTTGACTTTCTGGAAGAACACTAGGTCGACATGAGAAAGCGTTTTCTCACTGCCCGTGATTATTTCAAGCGGCATAAGGCCTGGTCAATGGTTTTTGGGAAACCGTTATCCGGTGCGTCCGCCGGGACGTCATCCCGGACGGGCTGGGGTAGAGTTATAGGCACGTAGGGGAGTATCCCAAGCGCTACGATCGTCAACACGCAGGGCACAGTTGCCCTGCCGGGCGTAGCGGGCCACCACATCAGCACCAAGTGCCACAGCAGCACGGGGGAGCGCAGGCAGGCCGGAGAGACTTACACCATTTTGTGTACCCTGCGAAAGGCTGCCCTGTGCTCGACTTGCCCGTATGGTTCGAGGTTGGCTCATTTGCCGTCCTCGGCCTGATTCTCCTGATCGATCTCCTCTTGGTGGTGCGGCGGCCGCACGAACCGTCCATGAAGGAGGCGGGACTGTGGGTGGCCTTCTACGTCACGCTGGCCCTGGCCTTTGCCGGCGCCATGTTCGCTTTCACCGGCCCTGAATTCGGCAGCCAGTTCGTTGCCGGCTGGGTCACGGAGTACAGCCTCAGCATTGACAACCTGTTCGTGTTCATCATCATCATGGCCAGGTTCTCCGTCCCGCGGAAATACCAGCAGGAAGTGCTGATGGTGGGCATCATCATCGCGCTCATCCTGCGCGGCATCTTCATCCTGCTGGGCGCCGTCGTCATCAACCAGTTCAGCTGGGTGTTCTACATCTTCGGCGCCTTCCTGCTCTGGACGGCTTGGAAGCAGGCCCAGGACGAAGGCGAAGAGGAAGAAGACCGCGAGAATCCGCTGATTGCCAAAATCCGCAAGGTCATCCCCATGTCGGAGAAGTTCGACGGCGGCAAGTTGCGGACCGTGGTCAACGGCAAGAAGGTTTTCACCCCCATGGTGATCGTTTTCATCACGATCGGCCTGACGGACCTGCTGTTCGCCGTGGACTCCATCCCGGCGATCTTCGGGCTGACCCAGAGTCCCTTCATTGTCTTCACCGCCAACCTCTTCGCCCTGATGGGCCTGCGGCAGCTCTACTTCCTGCTCGGCGGCCTGATGAACCGGCTGATCTACCTCAAGCACGCGCTGTCGGTCATCCTGGCGTTCATTGGCGTCAAGCTGGTCCTGCACGCCATGCACGTCAACGAGCTGCCGTTCATCAACGGTGGCCAGCACATCGAGTGGGCGCCGGAGATCCCCACCTTCGTCTCGCTCGCCGTCATTGTGGGCACCATCGTGATTGCCGTGGTCGCCAGCCTGCTCAGCTCCAAGGCCAAGGTTGCCGAAGTTGATCCCCGGCTTGAAGAAGACGCCCGGAAGAGCCACAGCGACGCCGAATAGGGCTGCGCCGCACGAAGCAATCCGGGTAGTCCCGGCCGCCCAGGCGGCCGGGACTACCCGCTTAAAACGTTGGTAGCAGCAACGGCTCAAACCCCCTGTAGGGCTCCCCGGGACAGGTCTATGCTCGAAACATGGCCCGCACACCCGTGAAGGATCAGGGCGTGCTCCAAGTGCAGCGGCGCACCGTTGTGCTTTTGAGCGCGGCCCAAGTGTTCGGCGGACTCGGGACGGGAGCAACCGTGTCCATCGGCTCCATCCTGGCCGTCGAACTTTCGGGGTCCAGTGCGTGGGCCGGGTCTGTTGCCACCGTGATGACGCTCGGGGCAGCGGCCGCAGCGCTGCCGCTGGCGTCACTGGCCGAACGGCGCGGCCGCCGCGTGGGCCAGGTGGCCGGCCTCTCCGCCGCGCTGGCGGGTGCGGTGCTCATGGTGCTGGCCGTTATTTCCGGGTCCTTCATCGTGCTGGTCCTGGGAGCAGCAGGGATCGGCGTGGGAACCGCGGCGAGCCTGCAGGCCAGGTTCGCCGCAGTCGATCTCGCTGCCGCCGGGCACCGCGGCCGGGCACTGTCCACCGTCGTCTGGGCAGTGACCGTTGGTGCCGTTGCCGGGCCGAATCTCATCCAGCCCGGCACGGCCGTTGGAGCGGCACTGGGCCTGCCGCCTATCGCAGGACCTTTCGTGATCTCCGTGGCCGGGCTCCTGATCGCCACCGTGCTTGTGTTCGCCGGCCTCCGCCCGGACCCGCTCCTGCTGGCACGGGAACTCGCTGCCGCCAACAGCAACAAGGATCAGCCCGCGGGCCATGAACCGCCGGCTCCGGCGGTTCATGCGCCGCACTCGGGCGCTCCCGGGCCTGGTGTCCCCGGGCAGGATGTCCACGCCGCGCCGCAGACCGTGGCAGGCTCCCTTGGCCGCGGACTGCAGGCCATCCGGAGTTCCCGGACGGCGCTGCTGGCCGTGACCGGAATCGTCGCCGCCCATGCCGTGATGGTGGGCGTGATGTCCATGACGCCGCTGCACCTTCAGCACTTGGTGGAGGGTCCCGGTCCGCATGCAGGGCATGCCGAAGGTGATGTGCTGGTCATCATCGGCTTCACCATTTCACTGCATATTGCCGGGATGTTCGCGCTCTCCCCGGTGATGGGCTGGCTGACGGACCGGGCAGGCCGGATCGAGACCATCATGATCGGTTTCTCGGTGCTGGTCGCAGCAGTCGCGATTGCAGGATTCGGGCAGTCCTCAACTGCCGCCGTGGCTGCCGGGCTCGTCCTGTTGGGCGTGGGGTGGTCGGCGGCCACCATCTCGGGGTCCACGCTGCTGGCGGACAGTGTCGGGCGGGATGCCAGGGTAGCGGTGCAGGGCGTCTCCGACATGCTGATGGGCGCTGCGGGAGCTTTGGGCGGCGCGTTGTCGGGACTGGTCCTGGGCTACGCCGGTTACTTGGGTCTGAACCTGCTGGGCGGAACCATTGGCGCGGCAGTCCTGGCCGCCGCCGTCGTCACCCGGACGTCGCACCGCCGGTCAGCGGCCGCCTGACCGCGCCATTCCCAGCAGGCGGGCGAAGATCCTTTCGCCGTCGTCGGCGATCCCGTCATGATGGAAATCGGCCGTCTCCCAGACCTGCAGGCCCTGCACTGCTGCCGCAGTGCGCAGGGAGAGGTCCCGGTCCACGTAGATGTCGTCGGAGTACACCGCAGCCGCAACGGGAACAGTGTTGGCGGCAAGCACGCTCAGGTCGTAAAGCGGCTGCCAGTCCTGCCTGCAAGCCAGCAGTTCCGCGACCTCGCGCAGGGGCTGGAGGGCCGGGTCCTGCTCGAAATACCACGGGTACACCATCTCGCCAGTCAGCAGCAGCGGCTCGGCGTCCGGCCTGAACCACGGGTTCTCGGCCAGCATCCGCCAGGCGGACCAATTCGTGGCCTGCCCCTGGCCATAGATGGATTCGTGCATCAGGGCGTACATCGGGTTGGAACGGCGGGACACGACGCCCTGGAGCTGGTCCAGGAACGTGTCCGAAAGCCTTGGCCCGCCGGCGGTCTCCACGAAGGCGTCCTCCAGCAGGTAGTGCAGGCTGTCCACCCGGGTGTTGCCGCCCAGGAATGCCCCCGCCATCTGGAACCGTTCCACGGTCAGCGGCACGCCGTCGGGCATCAACTCGGTTGTGGAGCGCAGGTGGCGGGCGATCCGTTCCACCGTCTTCCGGTCCTCCGGATACCAGCTGAAGTATTCCTCGTTCCGCGCCGCCACGCGCTGGTACGTGGCCCGGTACACGTCGTCCGCGCTGCCGGTGAGCGGTGCAAGGCCGCCGGTGATGAGGACTTCGCGCAGTCCCTCCGGCGCGAAGGACAGGTACGTCAGGGCACAAAAGCCGCCGTAGCTTTGGCCGTAGATGGTCCAGGGTTCGGAGCCAAGGGCCGTGCGGATCAGCTCCGCGTCCGCCACGATCGAGTCTGCCCTGAAATGCTCCAGGTAGGCGGCCTGCGCGGCTGCGGAGCCGCGGCCAGGCAGGGTGGTGCGGTCGAGGGGAGAGGAGAGTCCGGTGCCGCGCTGGTCCAGCATCAGGATCCGGAAGTCCTGCGCGGCTGCTTTGCTCCAGCCGCCCAGGGAACCCCATCTGTTCCCGCGTCCGCCGGGGCCGCCCTGCAGGAACAGGAGCCACGGCAGCCCGCTGGCCGCCTCCTCACTGTGTGCCGCGGAGACGTACTCGCGGGCGAAAACGGTGATGGTCTCGCCGGAGGGTTCCGAATGGTCCAGCGGGACGGTGAAGTAGTGCTCCACGGTGCGCATGCCGCGGAATTCGTGCCTTGCCCTTACCTCGTGCCGGACCGCCGCGGCCGGGACGCGCTGCACGTTAACCACGGGCGGGAGCCGGAAGGGAAGCTGCCCGGCCAAACAGGTCCAGCGCCTCGCCGGTAAGCCGGAAGGTGGACCAGCCGTCCATGGGGCGGGCACCGAGGCGGCGGTAGAAATTGATGGAGGGTTCGTTCCAGTCCAGGACGCTCCATTCCACCCGTGCGTAACCGTTCTCGACGGCGATTGCGGCAAGGTGCTGCAGCAGCGCTTTGCCGTGCCCGTCGCCGCGGGCTTCCGGGCTGACGTAGAGGTCCTCCAGGTAGATCCCGTGCACGCCCTCCCAGGTGGAGTAGTTCAGGAACCACAGTGCGAAGCCCTGCACGTCGCCTGCATCATCTTCGGCCATGGCGGCGAAGACGCGGGGGTTGTCGCCAAAGAGCGCCTGCGCCAGCAGTTCCGGGGTGTTCCGGACGGCGTCGGGTTCCTTCTCGTAATGCGCCAGTTCATGGATCATCCGGAGGATGGCGGGGACGTCGTGCCGGGTTGCGGGGCGGATTACACTCATGGTTCGAGCTTACCGCCGGCACCGGCAAGGCCCCGGCAGGCCGCTGGAGAGCGCCCGGGAACGCAGGCGGCCGGCGTCAGAGGCGGTTTACCTCCGTGACCCTGACCATGGCCGTTCCGGTCGCATCCGACTCTGCCAGGTCCACCTCCGCCGAGATCCCCCAGTCGTGGTTGCCCGCCGGATCGTCGAAGATCTGGCGGACCTTCCAGGTCCCCGGTTCCTCGGTGATCATCAGCAGGGCGGGGCCGCGCGCATCGGGACCCGTCCCGATGTCGTCGTGTTCGTCGAAGTAGTCGTCCAGTGCGTCCTCCCAGCGTTCGGCACCCCAGCCGGAGCCGCCGTCGAGCTCTCCCAAAGCCGCGGAATCCTCATCGGCGAACAACTCCACCCGGCGGAACATTTCGTTGCGCACCATCACCCGGAACGCGCGGATGTTGGACGTGAGCGACGGCGGCGGGGGCGGCGGTGCGTCGTGCGGCGTAGGGGCCGCGCCGGAAGCCAGCTCCTCCCACTCATCCAGGAGGCTGGAGTCCACCTGCCGCACCAGCTCGCCCAGCCACGCGACGAGGTCTTCAAGGTCCTCCCGGAGCATGTCCTGCGGGACGGTCTGGCGCAGCGCCTTGAAGGCGTCGGCGAGGTACCGCAGCACAATCCCTTCGGACCGGGCCAGGCCGTAGAACTGGACGAATTCGCCGAAGTTCATGGCCCGTTCGTACATGTCGCGGACTATCGACTTGGGCGCGAGCTCAAAGTCTCCCACCCATGGCGCGGCCTTCCGGTACACCTCGAACGCTTCACCCAGGATCTCCGCAAGCGGCTGGGGATAGGTCACCTCATCCAGCATGGCCATCCGCTGGTCGTAGTCGATGCCGTCGGCCTTCATGGCGGCCACCGCTTCGCCGCGGGCCTTCTTCTGCTGCGCGGAGAGAATCTGGCGGGGCTTCTCCAGGGTCGCCTCGATCACGGACACCACATCCAGGGCGTACGACGGCGACTCCGGGTCAAGGAGGTCCAGCGCAGCAAGCGCGAAGGGGGAGAGCGGCTGGTTCAGGGCGAAGTTTGGCTGCAGGTGCACGGTCAGCCGGACAGTGCGGCCATCGGGGCCCTGTTCCTCCGGCGGAATCCGCTCGATCACCTCGGCGGCCAGCAGTTCCCGGTAGATCCCCAGCGCCTTCTTCATCAGCCGCAGCTGCGAGGGGCGTGGCTCATGGTTCTCGGTCAACAGCCGCCTGGCCGCCGCGAACGGATCCCCGGGCCTTTCCATCAGGTTCATCAGCATGGCGTGCGTCACCGTGAAACTCGACGTCAACGGATCCGGCACAGACTCCACGAGCCGCTTGAACGTCGGCTCGCCCCAGGAGACGAACCCCTCGGGCGGTTTCTTTTTCACCACCTGGCGCAGCTTCTTTTGGTCGTCTCCGAACTTGGCCGTGGCCTTGGCCATCGCCTTCACGTTCTCGATCACGTGCTCGGGAGCCTGCACCACCACCGTCCCGGCGGTGTCATAACCCGCCCGGCCTGCCCGGCCCGCAATCTGGTGGAACTCACGCGAATTAAGCAGCCGGGTGCGGACGCCGTCGTACTTGCTCAGGGCCGTGAGCAGCACCGTCCGGATGGGCACGTTGATGCCCACGCCCAGCGTGTCCGTGCCGCAAATAACCTTCAGCAGCCCCGCCTGGGCCAGCTGCTCCACCAGCCGGCGGTACTTTGGCAGCATGCCGGCATGGTGCACGCCGATTCCGTGGCGCACCAGCCTGTTCAGCGTCTTCCCAAACCCTGCGGCGAACCGGAAGTTGGCGATCAGCTCCGCGATCTTGTCCTTTTCCTCCCGGGTGCACACGTTGATGCTCATCAGGTTCTGGGCGCGGTCATTCGCTTCGAGCTGGCTAAAGTGCACCACGTAGACAGGCACCTGCCGGGTGGACAGCAGTTCCTCCAGGGTCTCGTGGACGGGAGTCTGGTGGTAGTAGTAATGCAGCGGAATGGGACGCTCCGCCGAGCTCACCGTGGTGGTGGCGCGGCCGGTCAGCGCGGTCAGTCCCTCCTCGAACCTGGTGACGTCGCCAAGCGTGGCGGACATCAGCAGGAACTGGGCCTGCGGAAGCTCAAGGAGGGGCACCTGCCAGGCCCAGCCGCGCTGCGGATCGGAGTAGAAGTGGAACTCGTCCATGATCACGGCACCGAGCTCCGCCGCCGGGCCCTCCCGCAGCGCGATGTTGGCCAGGATTTCCGCCGTGCAGCAGATGATGGGCGCGTCCTGGTTCACCCCGGAGTCACCGGTGATCATGCCCACGTTCTCGGCGCCGAAAATATCGCAAAGTGCGAAGAATTTCTCGGACACCAGGGCTTTGATAGGGGCGGTGTAGTAGCTGCGCCGGCCCTGGGCCATGGCTTGGAAGTGCGCGGCGATGGCCACCAGCGATTTACCCGAGCCTGTGGGCGTCGCCAGGATGACGTTGGCGCCAGTTGCCAGCTCCATGATGGCCTCATCCTGCGCCGGGTACAGCGACAGGCCCCGGCTTTCCGTCCACTCCACAAACCGCGTGTAAAGGGCGTCGGGATCGACGGCGGCGGCCGGGTTGGGAGTGGACAGATCGGTCAGCTGGTCAACGAGTTTCATTGAGTTCAACCTTAGTGCCACGTTGCGGAGGGACCAGGCGTACCTGCCGGGTTAGGCTACGGCTTGCCCGTGTGCGCGTCAGAACCTGGAGATATTCATGAAATGGGACCCCGCAAAGTACGTCGAGTTTGACGACTACCGGAACAGGCCGTTCTTCGACCTCACGGCAAGGATCCACGCGGAGGGGCCCGCACAGGTGGTGGACCTTGGCTGCGGGCCCGGGAACCTTACGGCAACGCTGGCCGAGCGCTGGCCGGGCGCCCAGGTGGTGGGCCTGGACTCTTCCGCGGAGATGCTGGCAAAGGCCGCCCCGCTGGCGGCGAAGATTCCTGCCCTGACATTTCAGCAGGCGGACATTGTGGACTGGATGCCGGCCCCCGCGACGGACGTCGTGGTGAGCAATGCGGCCTTGCAGTGGGTCCCGGGGCACCAAGACCTGATGCGGAAGTGGCTCGACGCCCTCCGGCCCGGCGCCTGGTTTGCCATGCAGGTGCCCGGGAACTTCGACGCCCCTTCGCACGCCCTGATGCGGGAACTCGCAGCCTCGGACAACTGGGCGTCCAAGCTGGACGGGGTGCTGCGGGGCGGGGAAACGGTGGGGGAGCCCGAAGACTACCTGGGCGTCCTGCTCGACGCCGGTTTCGCGGCTGACGCGTGGGAAACCAGCTACCAGCAGTTGCTCCACGGCCAGGACCCGGTGCTGGAGTGGGTCAGGGGCACGGCGCTCCGGCCGGTCATGGCCGCCCTTCACGAAGATGACGCCAAGCGCTTCGAATCCGAGTATGCCGCCGCCCTGCGGGACGCCTACCCCCAGGGCGTCCACGGCACCGTCTTCCCGTTCCGCCGGATCTTCGCAGTGGGCCGCAAGGATGTCGACGGATAGTTTTCACCCCCGTCACATGCCGTGACAGAAATGAAAAGTGATGTGGCTTACAATGGCGTCTGTGGTTTAGGGGTCAAGCCGCTGGCCCCCTTTTCGGCCGAACGCACATACAGGGGGTATTTTGCTGGTCGGACTCATGAAGCGGCAGCTTGCAGGCCAATACGCGCACGTCGGAGCGATCGTCCTCCTCCAGTTGGTCCAGGCGGCGGCGAACCTGCTGCTGCCCACGGTCAACGCGGCCATCATCGATGACGGCATCGTCGCCGGGAACCCGGAGGTGATCTCGCGGCTCGGGGTGCTCATGGCCGTGATCGCGGTGGTGCAGGCCGCCTCTGCCATCGCCGCGGGTTACCTGGGAGCGGTGGTGGCCATGAGGATCGGGCACCGCCTGCGGGCGGAGGTTTTTACCAGGATCCAGTCGCTGTCCACGCAGGATGTGGCCCTGTTTGGAACCCAAAGCCTGACCACCCGTGCAACCAACGATGTCCAGCAGGTCCAGGCCTTTGCCGTGCTGGTCTTCACCATGCTCTTTGCCGGCCCGGCCATGGGCATCGGTGGGATCGTGCTTGCCGTGCAGCAGGACGTGGCGCTGTCAGTGGTGGTGATCGGCATCGTGCCCCTGCTCCTGCTGATCATGTACCTGATCGTCCGCCGGTTGATTCCGCTCTACCGGGAAGGCCAGGACCTGCTGGACCGGTCCGGTGGCATCCTCCGCGAGCAGATCATTGGTGTGGATGTCATCCGTGCCTTTGTCCGGCAGGGCCACGAAGTGCGTCGGTTCGCGGAGACCAATGCGGGCCTGACGGCCAACAACCTGCAGTCGGCGCTCCTGGTGGCCGGGATGCTGCCGATGATCATGCTGGTGGTCAACATCAGTTCCGTCGCGGTCGTCTGGTTCGGCGGCCACCGCATCCAGGCAGGACTGATGAATCTCGGCGCGCTTACTGCGTTCATCGCCTACATCATGCAGATCCTGCTCGCCATCATGATGTCCATGTACGTCCTCATGACGGCGCCCCGCGCCGCCGTCTGCGCTGAACGGATCCAAGCGGTCCTCGACACCGAGCCGTCCGTCAGCAGCGAAGCGCAGCCGCACGCGCGGCTGGACCACCCCCGTTTTGATCCGGCCCAGCCGGCGGTGCTGACGTTCCAGGACGTGGGCTTTTCCTATCCGGGTGCAGAAGCCCCCGTGCTGGCCGGCATCAGTTTTACCGCTGCTCCCGGTAGCACCACCGCGATCGTCGGCTCCACCGGCAGCGGCAAGACCACCCTGCTGAACCTGGTTCCGCGTTTCCTTGACCCCACGGAAGGCCGGATTACGCTGGCCGGCCACGACATCCGGAACCTGCCCCTGGACCAGCTCCGGGCCGCCATGGCCATCGTGCCCCAGCATTCCCACCTGTTCACCGGCACCATCGCCGACAACCTGAGGATGGGCGCCCCCGACGCCACAGACGAGGAACTTTGGGCCACTTTGGAGGCGGCACAGACCATGCGCTTCATGCGTGACCTCCCGCTGGGGCTCGCCACCCCTGTCGGCCAGGGCGGCGCCAGCCTGTCGGGCGGGCAGCGGCAAAGGCTGTGCATTGCCCGGGCCCTGTTGCGCAAAGCGCCCCTTTACCTGTTCGATGACAGCTTTTCTGCCCTGGACTACGACACGGACACCCGGTTGCGGCAGGCCCTGGACCAGCAGCTCGCCGCGGCAACGACCATCCTGGTTGCCGAGCGCATTTCCGCCGTGGAGGACGCGGACCTCATTTTGGTGCTCGACGACGGCGGGCTCGTTGCGCAGGGGACGCACCAGGAGCTGCTGGAAACCTCAGCCACCTACCGGGAAATTGCCGAGTCGCAGCTCGCGTTGGACGGCATGCTGTGACGGGCGGGGAGGAAGCCGGGGAAGCGGGGCAGGGGTTCTGGCCGACTGCCGGCAGGCTCCTTGGCCTCCTGCGCCCCTTCCGGCTGCGGATGCTGGGAGCCGTCGCGGCTACCTGCGCGTTCGCGGGCCTCAACGTCGCCGCCCCAAAGTACCTGGGTGATGCCACCGACATGGTGGTGGAGGGCATCTTCGAAGGCTCCCTGGACCAGGGCCTGGGAATCCTGCTGGCGGCCGTGGCCATGATGTACGTTTTCGCCTCCCTGTTCAACTGGGTGCAGGGCGCACTGACAGCCCACGCCGTGCAAGGGCTCATGTACGGCCTGCGTGCCTCGGTCGAGGACAAACTCCACCGCCTTCCCTCCACCTACTTCCGCGAACGCTCCCGGGGTGACGTCCTGAGCAGGGCCACCAACGACATCGACAACATTGCGCAGGCCCTCAACCAGGTCCTGACCCAGCTGATCGTGTCGGTGCTGATGCTGTTCGGTTCGCTGGCCATGATGCTGTGGATCTCGCCGCTGCTTGCAGCCATTGCCGTTGCCACCGTTCCCATTTCCACCTGGATTACGTTCCTGGTGGCCAGGCGGTCGCAGGAGCACTTCGCCACGCAATGGAAGGAGACCGGCGAACTTAACGCCCACGTGGAGGAATTCATCAGCGGGCACGAGGTCATCAAGGCTTTCGGCCGGCAGGGACACGCGGTGCAGGTCTTCAGCCGGAGCAACGGCCGCCTGGCACGGGCGGCTGCCAAAGCGCAGTACTCGGCGGGCGTGGTCCAGCCGTTGATGGTGCTGATGTCCAACCTCAACTACATAGCAGTTGCGGTGGTGGGAGCCCTGCAGGTCATCGCGGGAGCCATGACCATCGGGGGCGTCCAGGCCTTCGTCCAGTTCAGCCGCTTGTTCACCCAGCCGGTGGGCCAGATCGGGGGGCTCCTCAACGTCATGCAGTCCTGTGCGGCATCCGCGGGCAGGGTATTCGTGCTCCTGGACGCACATGAGGATCTGCCGGAGCCTGACCTGCACGAGCAGGACCCTCCTGCACGGGACGGGCTCGTGCCCGGCGCCCCGGCCGCGGGCCCCATCGTTTTCCAGGACGTCACGTTCGGGTACCCCGGATCCGTCCCCGCGGTCCGTAACCTCACCTTCACCGCGGAGCCGGGGCAGTCGGTGGCAATCGTGGGGCATACAGGCGCGGGCAAGAGCACTGTGGTGAACCTGCTGATGCGGTTCCTGGAGCCCACATCCGGCCGGATCACCATGGGCGGAACGGACATCGCGGACATCCCCCGTGACCACCTTCGTGCCCGGTTTGCCGTGGTGCTGCAGGATTCCTGGCTTTTCGGGGGCACCATCCGCGACAACATCGCCTACGGCCGGCCCGACGCTTCGGAAGCCGCCATTGTCGCCGCCGCAGAGGCCACCCATGCCGACCACTTCATCAGGTCCCTGCCGCACGGCTACGACACTGTTTTGGAAAACGGCGGGGAGCCGCTCAGCCAGGGCCAGCGGCAGCTTCTCACGATCGCCAGGGCCCAGCTCGCCGGGCGCTCCGTACTTGTCCTGGATGAAGCAACCAGTTCGGTGGACTCCAGGACTGAGCTGCTTATCCGACAGGCGATGCAGCGGCTGCGCCGCGGGCGGACAAGTTTCGTGATCGCCCACCGTTTGTCCACCATCCGTAACGCTGATCTAATTCTCGTCATGGACCACGGACGCATCGTCGAGCAAGGCACGCATGGAAGCCTCCTTGCAGCGAACAGCTATTACGCCAGGCTGTACAACGCCCAGTTTGCAGAACGGGACGGCAAGGCCGGCGTCCTGGAGGGCGGCCTGTGAAGGCCGCTCCCGACTTCCCGGGGTCCTGGCGGCCCAACCAGGCCAGCAGCGTGGCGCTCTTCGAGCAGCTTCGGCTGCAGGTCATCCATCTGGCGGACAGCGGTGCACTGGCGCCCGGCACCAGGCTCCCCGCGGTACGGGCCCTCGCGGAACAACTCGACGTCGCCCCGCACACCGTGGCCAGGGCCTACAAGGAGCTGGAGGCGGCCGGCGTCGTTGCCACCCGGGGGCGCAACGGGACCGTGGTTTGTGCGCGCGATGAGCGGCTGGGAGACCTCTCCGACGCCGCGGCCGCATATGCCGCCGTCGCAAAATCCCAGGGCGCCAGCTTCGCCGAAGCGGTGAAGCTGCTGGCCGCCGCTTACGATGTTCCCTGAGGGCGGAACGGTCAGTGTTCGAAAAAGTTTTCGATTAGCATTATGGGGTGCCTAAAGCCTTAGCTGAAGAAACCCCTGCCCCCTCCGCTTCCCTCGCCGTCCCCTCCGCTGCGGCCCTGGAGCGCCCGGACCTCTCCCGCCTCGTGGTGAAGGGTGCGCGGGAGCACAACCTGCGCAACGTGGACCTCGACCTGCCGCGGGACGCCATGATCGTCTTCACCGGACTCTCCGGATCCGGCAAGTCTTCCCTGGCGTTCGACACCATCTTCGCCGAGGGCCAGCGGCGCTACGTCGAATCACTCTCCGCTTACGCGCGCCAGTTCCTGGGCCAGGTGGACAAGCCCGATGTCGATTTCATCGAAGGCCTCTCCCCGGCGGTTTCCATCGACCAGAAATCCACCAGCAAGAACCCGCGCTCCACGGTGGGCACCATCACCGAGATCTACGACTACATGCGCCTCCTTTGGGCGCGCGTCGGCCGCCCGCACTGCCCCGTGTGCGGTGAACCGGTGTCCAAGCAAACCCCGCAGCAGATTGTCGACCAGCTCCTGGAACTCGACGAAGGCACCCGCTTCCAGGTCCTGGCCCCCGTGGTCCGCGGACGCAAGGGCGAGTTCGTCGACCTCTTCAAGGACCTCAGCGCCAAGGGCTATTCGCGTGCACGGGTGGACGGCGACCTGGTCCAGCTGAGCGATCCGCCCAAGCTTGGCAAGCAGTTCAAGCACACCATTGAGGTGGTGGTGGACCGCCTGGTGGTCAAGGAAGGGATCAGCCAGCGGCTGACCGACTCCATCGAGACCGCCCTGGGACTGGCCGAGGGACGTGTGCTGGCGGAGTTCGTCGACGTTGATGCGGACGCCCCCGAACGGATCCGGGCGTTCTCGGAAAACCTGGCGTGCCCCAACGAGCACCCCCTCGCCATCGACGAGATCGAGCCCCGCTCCTTCTCCTTCAACAACCCCTTCGGCGCCTGCGCGGCCTGCAGCGGCATCGGTACCCGGCTTGAGGTGGATGAGGAACTCATCGTTCCCAACCCGGAACTGTCCCTGTCCGAGGGCGCCATCGCGCCGTGGTCCATGGGAACGGCCACCACCGAGTACTGGAACCGGCTGCTGGAGGGCCTGGCCAAGGAAGTGGGCTTCTCCATGACCACGCCGTGGGAGAAGCTGGGCAAGGACGTGCGCCAGACCGTCCTGCACGGCAAGGACCACAAAGTGGTGGTGCAGTACCGCAACCGCTTTGGCCGTGAACGCAAGTACAGCACCGGGTTCGAAGGTGCCATCCAGTACGTCCACCGCAAGCACGGCGAGACCGATTCCGACTGGGCGCGCGACCGTTACGAGGAGTACATGCGGCAGGTTCCGTGCCCCGCATGCAACGGAGCCCGCCTCAACCCCGCCTCCCTGTCCGTCCTCATTAACGGCAAGTCCATCGCCGAGGTAGCCGCCCTCCCCATGCGGGAATGTGCCGAATTCCTGAACAACCTGGTGTTGACCGGGCGCGAAGCCCAGATCGCCCACCAGGTCCTCAAGGAGATCCAGGCCCGGCTGACCTTCCTCCTGGACGTCGGGCTGGAGTACCTCAACCTGGAACGGCCCTCGGCCACCCTGTCCGGCGGCGAAGCCCAGCGCATCCGCCTGGCCACCCAGATCGGGTCCGGTTTGGTGGGTGTCCTCTACGTCCTTGACGAACCCTCCATCGGCCTCCACCAGCGCGACAACCGCCGGTTGATCGAAACCCTCACCCGGCTCCGCGACATGGGGAACACCCTGATTGTTGTGGAGCACGACGAAGACACCATTCACGTGGCCGACTGGATCGTGGACATTGGGCCCGGCGCCGGCGAGCACGGCGGCCAGGTGGTCCACTCCGGCACCTACAAGGAACTGCTGGCCAACACGGAATCCCTGACCGGTGACTATTTGTCCGGCCGCAAGGCCATCGAAGTGCCCAAGAAGCGCCGCAAGTACGACAAGAAGCGCGAGATCAAGGTAGTGGGCGCGCGGGAGAACAACCTCGTGAACGTCGATGCTGCCTTCCCCCTGGGCCTCTTCACTGCGGTGACCGGCGTGAGTGGCTCGGGGAAGTCCACGCTGGTGAACGAAATCCTCTACAAAGTCCTGGCGAACAAGCTCAACGGCGCCAAGCAGGTGGCCGGGCGGCATAAGACGGTCCAGGGCCTGGAGCACCTGGACAAGGTAGTGCACGTCGACCAGAGCCCCATCGGGCGTACCCCCCGGTCCAATCCGGCCACGTACACCGGCGTCTTCGACAACATCCGCAAGCTCTTCGCGGAAACCACCGAAGCCAAGGTGCGCGGCTACCTGCCCGGCCGTTTCTCCTTCAACGTCAAGGGCGGCCGCTGCGAGGCGTGCTCGGGTGACGGCACGCTGAAGATCGAGATGAACTTCCTGCCTGACGTTTACGTCCCCTGCGAGGTGTGCCACGGGGCCCGCTACAACCGGGAAACGCTGGAGGTGCACTACAAGGGCAAAACCATCGCGGATGTCCTCAACATGCCCATCGAAGAGGCCGCCGAATTCTTTGCGGCGTTCTCACCCATCGCACGTCACCTGAACACCCTGGTGGACGTAGGACTGGGCTACGTGCGGCTGGGCCAGCCGGCCACCACGCTGTCCGGCGGCGAAGCGCAACGGGTCAAGCTCGCCGCGGAACTGCAGAAGCGCTCCAACGGGCGCAGCATCTATGTCCTGGACGAGCCCACCACGGGCCTGCACTTCGAAGACATCCGCAAGCTGCTCATGGTCCTGCAGGGACTGGTGGACAAGGGCAACACGGTGATCACCATCGAGCACAACCTGGACGTCATCAAGAGTGCAGACTGGCTGGTGGACCTGGGGCCTGACGGCGGTTCCGGCGGGGGCCAGATTGTGGCTGCGGGAACGCCGGAGCAGGTGGCGAAGTCCAGCACCAGCCATACCGGGAAATTCCTCGCCGAAATACTCGGCTGAGCGAGGGAATTACAAGCGAAGTATTCCTCGCAGGGAATGCGAGTTTCAGGCAGTCCTGCTGTCGTGAGAAACTAACCCGGTGACTTCAACAACAGTGCCCGTGATCTTTGACCTGGACGGCACTCTTGTCGACCCGGCCGGTGGAATTACTGAGGGGATTGCGTCGGCCCTCCGGGAGCTGGGGCTTCCCGTTCCCGGCCAGGACCTGCTTGACTCCATGATCGGCCCCAAGCTGAGCGATTCACTGCTCAACGTGGCAAAGGTGCCGGCGGACCGCCTGGAAGAGGTGGTCCGCCGCTACCGCGAATACTACGTCGCCACGGGAATTGCCCAGAGCCGGCTGTACCCGGGCATCCGCGAAATCCTCGAATCGTTCGCAGAGGATGGACGCCCCGTGGCCGTTGCCACCCAAAAGCCGCAGCGGCTTGCCCACAAGGTCCTAGCGCACCACGGCATCGACGGATTCTTCCACGGCATCCACGGCTCCGCCGACGACGAAGCAAGGGTGGAAGGCGTTCCGCTTGGCAAGACGCAGATCATCGCCGCCGCCCTGCGGGACCTGGACACGCAGCACGCCATCATGGTGGGGGACCGCGCCCAGGACGTTTCCGGTGCAATCGCCAACGGACTGGACTGCATCGGGGTGGTCTGGGGCTTCGCTCCGGACGGTGAGCTGGAGGAAGCCGGCTCCGTGGCAGTCGTTAATACAGGCGAGGAACTCGTTTCGGTCATCGAGCGGCTCCAGGCAGTCCACACCGCGGCCATGAGCGGGGTGAGCAACGATGGAAATGTTTGATGCCGTCCGCTGGACAACCCGCAACCTGATCGCCGGCACCTGCCGGCCCACCGTCGTCGGACTCGAAAACGTCCCTTCCGACGGTCCCTTCATCGTGGCCCCCAACCATCTGTCCTTTTTCGACAGCGTGATCGTCCAGGCGCTGATGCCGCGGCCCGTCGCTTTCTTCGCCAAGGCCGAATACTTCACCACCGGCGGCGTCAAGGGCAAGGTCATGAAGGCGTTCTTCGAATCCGTGGGCTCCATCCCGGTGGAGCGCGGCGAACAGGCCGCCAGCGTGCAGGCCCTCAAGACCCTGCTGGACATCCTGGAGGCTGGCCGGGGCATCGGCATCTACCCGGAAGGCACGCGCTCCCGCGACGGCATCCTTTACCGGGGGCGTACCGGTGTCGGCTGGCTGGCACTCACCACCGGGGCCCCCGTCATTCCCGTGGGCCTGATCGGGACCGAGAAGCTACAGCGGGCCGGAGAAAAAGGGGTCAGGCCGCAGCACTTCACCATGAAGGTGGGGGAGCCGCTGTACTTCGACAAGACGGGTCCGGACCACTCCCTGCCCGCCCGCCGTGAGGTCACGGACCGGATTATGGACGCCATCGCCGAGCTCAGCGGCCAGGAACGCTCTGCCAGCTACAACCAGAGCAAGTCCGCGGAGTAACCGGCTGGCAAGGAGACCCGGCGCGACTCAGTAGACTTGATAGGTGGCAAATCCAGCAAGTTACCGCCCCAAAACCGGTGAAATCCCCACCAACCCGGGCGTCTACCGGTTCCGCGATCCGCACGGCCGGGTCATTTATGTAGGCAAAGCCAAGAGCCTCCGGTCCCGGCTGAACTCCTATTTCGCCAACCCGGCCGGGCTGCTGCCCAAGACCTATGCGATGGTCCATGCGGCCAGCAGCGTCGAGTGGACGGTGGTGGGCAGCGAGCTGGAGTCGCTGCAGCTGGAATACACCTGGATCAAGGAATTCAAGCCCCGGTTCAATGTGGTGTTCAGGGATGACAAGACCTATCCCTACCTTGCCGTGACGATGGGCGAAAAGTACCCGCGGGTCCAGGTGATGCGCGGTGACAAGCGGAAGGGGACCCGCTACTTCGGCCCCTACACAGCCGGGGCCATCCGGGAAACCATGGACACCCTGCTCCGCGTCTTCCCTGTCCGGAGCTGCAGCGCCGGCGTCTTCAAGCGCGCCGAGGCCAGCGGGCGGCCGTGCCTGCTGGGATACATCGACAAGTGCTCAGCACCCTGCGTGGGCCGGATCTCGCCACAGGACCACCGGGCACTGGCCGACGATTTCTGCGCCTTCATGGGTGGCGAGGCCACAAGGTTCATCAACAAGCTTGAGAAGCAAATGGGCGACGCCGTGGCGAAGCTCGACTATGAGCACGCCGCCAGGCTCCGGGACGACATCACCGCGCTGCGCAAGGTCTTCGAGCGGAACGCGGTGGTCCTGTCCGAGGACACCGACGCCGACGTCTTCGCCCTGCACGAGGACGAACTCGAAGCTGCCGTCCAGGTGTTCCACGTCCGCGGCGGCAGGATCCGGGGCCAGCGCGGCTGGGTGGTGGAGAAGGTGGAAGACTTCAGCACGCCTGACTTGGTTGAGCACCTGCTCCAGCAGGTTTACGGCGAGGACGGCGATACCCACGGCCGGCTGCCCCGCGAAGTCCTGGTGCCCGTGGCGCCCAGCAACATGGAGGACCTGGCGAAGTGGCTGGCCGGCATCCGCGGCGCCAAGGTGGACATCCGGGTGCCCCAGCGGGGGGACAAGGCGGCGCTGATGTCCACCGTGCGCGAGAACGCCGAGCACGCGCTGAGGCTTCACAAGACCCGCCGTGCGGGGGACATCACCGTGCGGTCCCAGGCCCTCCAGGAGCTGCAGGAAGCCCTGGACCTGCCCGTGCCGCTGCTGCGGATCGAGTGCTTCGACGTCTCCCACGTGCAGGGCACCAACGTGGTGGCCTCCATGGTGGTGGTGGAGGACGGATTGCCCAAGAAGTCCGACTACCGGAAGTTCTCCATCACGGGTCCCGCAGCGTCCGATGACACCGCGGCCATGCATGACGTCCTCACCCGCCGGTTCCGGCACTACCTGCAGGACAAGTCCGCGCAAGTGGATGAGTCCGTCCTTACAGCGGACGGGTTGGCAGCGCACGGCCTGGCAGTGCCTGGCCAGGACGAGGCCGGCCAGGCGGCCGCAACCGAAGCTGCCGCCCTGGACACCACCACCCCGGCGCCCAAGGCGAAATTCGCGTACCCGCCCAACCTGGTGGTGGTGGACGGCGGCCAGCCCCAGGTCAACGCCGCGGCCCGCGCCCTGAAGGACCTGGGCATCGATGATGTGTACGTGGTGGGGCTGGCCAAGCGCCTTGAGGAAGTGTGGCTCCCGGACAGCGACTTCCCGGTCATCCTGCCCCGCACCTCCCAGGGGCTGTACCTGCTGCAGCGGATCCGAGACGAGGCGCACCGCTTCGCCATCACGTTCCACCGCCAGAAGCGCGGCAAGGCCATGACCGTTTCGGCGCTGGACGCCGTTCCGGGCCTGGGCGCCTCCAAGCGCAAGGCCTTGCTGGCGCACTTCGGCTCGGTGAAGGGCGTCAAGGCTGCCACCGCGGAAGAGCTCGCGGAGGCAAAAGGCATAGGCCCGGCACTGGCCAGTGCCATCGTGAACCACTTCGCTGCGGATGGGCCCGAAGCAGTCACAGTGCCGGCGATCAACATGACCACCGGCGAAATCATTGAATCTTAGCTAGGGTAAAGGACGGGGCAGCGCCATCGCTGCTGCCCACGGGGACAACGAGGAAACGGGGCAGGCTTCATGGCAGACACGACGGCGGAATCCGGGGCCGGGCACGACGGGATGGAACCCGTCAAACCGGTCGAAGCGGAGCTGCTGGTGGTCACCGGAATGTCCGGCGCCGGCCGAAGCACGGCCGCCGACGCCCTGGAGGACCACGGCTGGTACGTCGTGGAGAACCTGCCGCCGCAGATGCTGGGCACGCTCGCGGAACTGGTCTCGCACGCACCGCAGTCCATTCCCCGGCTGGCAGTGGTTATCGACGTCCGCAGCAAAGGCCTTTTTGCCGACATCCGTTCTGCCCTGCACGCACTCGCCGCCAGCGGGGTCACTTTCCGGGTCCTGTTCCTCGACGCCAGCGACAACGTCCTGGTCCGGCGGTTTGAACAGGGGCGCCGTCCGCACCCGCTGCAGGGCGGCGGGCGCATCCTCGACGGTATTGCCGCCGAACGTGAGCTGCTGCAGGAACTCCGCGACAGCTCCGACGTCGTCCTGGATACCTCCAACTACAACGTCCACGGCCTGGCCACCGCCATTACGGAGCTGTTCAGCGAAACCGGTCCCGTTGCCCTGCGGCTCAACGTGATGAGTTTCGGCTTCAAGTACGGCCTGCCGGTGGATGCCAACTACGTGGCCGATGTCCGCTTCATCCCCAACCCGCACTGGGTGCCCCAGCTCCGCCCGCAGACCGGCCTGGACAAGGACGTCAGCGACTATGTGCTGGAAGCCGAAGGCGTCAAGAACTTCGTGGACCGCTACGTCCTGGCCCTGGAGCCCGTCCTGGAGGGGTACCGCAGGGAAAACAAGCACTACGCCACCATCGCGGTCGGCTGCACCGGGGGGAAGCACCGCTCGGTGGCCGTGGCCGTCGAGCTCTCCAAGAAACTCGCACAGTACCCGCGGGTCACGGTGACCACCGCGCACCGGGATCTGGGCCGCGAGTAATGGCCCTGTTCACCGGAGCCCTGCCCCTGGTGCCGCCGGCCGCTGGTAAGGGCTCGGGACAGCAGGACAAGGGTCCCAACGTGGTGGCCTTGGGCGGCGGCCACGGCCTGGCGGCCTCGCTGTCGGCGCTGCGGCTGCTCACCTCCGAACTCACCGCGGTGGTCACGGTAGCGGACGACGGCGGCTCGTCCGGGCGTCTGCGCGAGGAGTACGGCGTCCTTCCGCCGGGGGACCTCCGGATGGCACTGTCCGCGCTCTGCGACGACACCGACTGGGGACGGACCTGGCGCGATGTCATGCAGCACCGCTTCCGCGCCGGGAAAGGCCCGGGGGGCTCCCTGGACGAGCATGCCATGGGCAACCTGCTGATCGTGACGCTGTGGGAACTGCTGGGCGACGCCGTCGCAGGGCTCAAGTGGGCCGGGGCCTTGCTCGGCGCCCGGGGGCAGGTCCTGCCCATGTCCACCGTCCCGCTCACCATCGAAGGCGACGTGCGCGTGACCGCCCCGGACGGTGCCATCAGCCTGCAGACCATCCACGGCCAGGCGCGCTGCGCCGTGGCCGGCTCGCTTGAGGAAGTCCGGCTCCTGCCCAAGGCGGCCCCGGCCTGCACGGACGCCCTGACGGCCATCGAACTGGCGGACTGGGTGGTCCTGGGCCCGGGCTCCTGGTACACGTCGGTCCTGCCGCACCTGCTCCTGCCCGAGATGCGGCAGGCGCTGTGCAGTACCCCGGCCAAGCGCTGCCTGACCATGAACCTCGCCATGGATACCAAGGAAACCACTGGCATGACGGCGGCGGACCATCTGCACGTCCTTCGGCGCTACGCTCCGGAGTTCAGCGTGGACGTGGTCCTGGCCGATCCCGCGTCGGTGCCGGACCGGCAGGAGTTCGAGAAGGCTGCCGGCATGCTCGGGGCGGAAGTTGTCTTGGGTAAAGTAGGGGCGTCGGGACGCCGCCCCGTCCACGAGCCGCTCAGGCTGGCCACGGCGTACCAGGACATTTTCGGGAACAGTTAGGAAGGTGCCATGGCACTGACAGCATCAGTCAAGGAAGAACTGTCCCGTCTGGACATCAAGAAGTCATCAGTGCGCAAGGCTGAAGTCTCCGCAATGCTCCGGTTCGCCGGGGGACTGCACATCATCTCCGGCCGGATCGTCATCGAGGCGGAAGTGGACCTGGCGTCCACTGCCCGCAGGCTCCGTGCCGCCATTGCCGAGGTCTACGGCCACCAGAGCGAAATCATCGTGGTCTCCGCCGGTGGACTGCGGCGCGCCAGCCGCTATGTGGTGCGCGTCGTCCGTGACGGCGAGGCACTGGCCCGCCAGACCGGCCTCCTGGACGGGCGCGGCAGGCCCGTGCGCGGGCTGCCATCCGCCGTCGTCAATGGTTCAGCGGCTGACGCCGAGGCCGTATGGCGCGGCGCGTTCCTGGCCCACGGTTCGCTGACCGAACCGGGCCGCTCGTCGTCGCTGGAGGTCACCTGCCCTGGGCCGGAATCCGCCCTTGCCCTGGTGGGCGCCGCCCGCCGGCTGGACATCCAGGCCAAAGCGCGTGAGGTCAGGGGAGTGGACCGCGTGGTCATCCGCGACGGGGACACCATCGCCGCGCTCCTGACGCGCATGGGAGCCCACGATGCGCTGATGGTGTGGGAGGAACGCCGCATGCGCAAGGAAGTCAGGGCCACCGCCAACCGGCTGGCCAACTTCGATGACGCCAACCTGCGGCGCTCCGCCCAGGCCGCCGTGGCCGCCGGCGCACGCGTGGAGCGGGCGCTGGAGATCCTGGGCGACGACGTTCCGGACCACCTGAAGTACGCCGGCGAACTGCGGGTGGCGCACAAGCAGGCAAGCCTTGACGAGCTGGGCCGGCTGGCCGACCCCGTCATGACCAAGGACGCCATCGCCGGACGGATCCGCCGCCTGCTGGCCATGGCGGACAAGCGTGCGCTTGACCTGGGCGTTCCCGGAACGGATGCCAATGTGACGCCTGAAATGCTGGACGAGTAGGCGCCCCATAGAATCAAAAAGAATTCCGGGCACCAGCTGCCCGGATGCACAATCCGAGCGTTACCAAACCGGACCTTGGGGTCCACGATATTGGAGGATTTTGTGACCGAGTACGTATTGCCGGAACTCAGCTACGACTACGCCGCCCTTGAACCGCACATCTCCGCGCGGATCATGGAGCTGCACCACAGCAAGCACCACGCCACCTACGTGGCAGGCGCCAACAACGCCCTGGCCCAGCTGGCCGAGGCACGTGAAAAGGGCGACTTCGCCAACATCAACCGGCTCTCCAAGGACTTGGCGTTCCACACCGGCGGACACATCAACCACTCAGTGTTCTGGAAGAACCTGTCCCCGGACGGCGGCGACAAGCCCGAAGGTGAGCTGGCTGCCGCAATCGATGACGCGTTCGGCTCCTTCGACGCCTTCCGCGCCCAGTTCTCCGCCGCAGCCCTTGGCCTGCAGGGATCGGGCTGGGGCTTCCTGGCCTACGAGCCCATCGGCGGAAACCTGGTCATCGAGCAGCTCTACGACCAGCAGGGCAACACCGCCCTGGGAACCATCCCGCTGCTGATGCTGGACATGTGGGAGCACGCCTTCTACCTGGACTACGTCAATGTAAAGGCCGACTACGTCAAGGCGTTCTGGAACATCGTGAACTGGGCAGATGTTGCCCAGCGCTTCGAGGCAGCACGCGCCAACGCAACGGGACTCATCACCCTCCCGTAGTGACAGTCGCTATACATCGATGTAACAAACTTCACATTCTGACTTAAACCGGCCGGGATGTGGACCGTCCGCCCCCGCACTTGCGGGGGCGGACCCAGTTAAACGTAAGATAGGTCACGGAAGGCGGTTAGCCTTCAGCAATGAGGCTGGTCGCCCTCCGTGTAAATCATCTCTGCCCAATGGCGTGCGGGATCTGTTAGTTGGCTTCAACGCCCGCTCAACTAGTAGTGCTTCTCAAAGCACCAAGGAGACTGTAAAAGTGACGACCCGTATTGGTATCAACGGCTTTGGCCGTATTGGCCGCAACTACTTCCGCGCAGCGCTTGCCCAAGGCGCGGACCTGGAGATCGTTGCAGTCAACGACCTCACCAGCCCCGAAGCCCTGGCGCACCTGTTCAAGTACGACTCGGTCGGCGGCCGCCTGAAGGAAACCATCGAGGTCAAGGATGGCAACATCGTCGTCAACGGCAACGTGGTCAAGGTCCTGGCCGAGCGCGATCCCGCCAACCTCCCCTGGGGCGAACTGGGCGTGGACATCGTGATTGAATCCACCGGTTTCTTCACCAAGGCTGCAGACGCGCAGAAGCACATCGCCGCAGGCGCCAAGAAGGTCCTGATCTCCGCTCCGGCCTCGGACGAGGACATCACCATCGTGATGGGTGTCAACCACAACCTCTACGACAACGCCAAGCACAACATCATTTCCAACGCCTCCTGCACCACCAACTGCCTCGGCCCGCTGGCCAAGGTGGTCAACGACGAATTCGGCATCGAGCGTGGCCTCATGACCACCGTGCATGCCTACACCGCCGACCAGAACCTCCAGGACGGCCCCCACAAGGACCTGCGCCGGGCCCGCGCTGCGGCCATCAACATGGTTCCCACCTCCACCGGTGCCGCCAAGGCCATCGGCCTGGTGCTGCCGGAGCTCAAGGGCAAGCTGGACGGTTACGCCATCCGCGTCCCCGTGCCCACCGGCTCCGCCACCGACCTCACCGTCACCGTGTCCCGCGAGACCACCGTTGAGGAAGTCAACGCAGCCCTCAAGCGCGCTGCGGAGTCCGAAGAGCTCCAGGGCTTCCTGACCTACACGGACGAGCCCATCGTCTCCTCCGACATCGTGGGCGACCCCGCTTCCTCGATCTTCGACTCCGGCCTGACCAAGGTGATTGGCAACCAGGTCAAGGTTGTTTCCTGGTATGACAACGAGTGGGGCTACTCCAACCGCCTCGTCGACCTCACGGAGCTCGTGGCATCCAAGCTGGGCTAGGGTTAGACACATGACATCTCACACCCTCAACGAACTGATCGCTGAAGGTGTCCGCGGGCGGTACATTCTGGTTCGAAGTGACCTGAATGTGCCGCTCGACGGCTCTACAGTCACTGACGACGGCCGCATCAAGGCCTCACTTCCAGTGCTGGCAAAGCTCACGGACGCCGGTGCCCGCGTGCTGGTAACAGCCCACCTTGGACGCCCCAAGGGCGCTCCGGAGGACAAGTACTCCCTGCGGCCTGCAGTGGATCGGCTCGCCGAACTGGCCGGCTTCAAGGTGACCCTTGCGGCCGACACCGTCGGTGATGCCGCCAAGGCTGCCGCGGCATCCCTGCAGGACGGCGAAGCCCTGGTCCTCGAGAACGTCCGCTTCGACGCCCGCGAAACCAGCAAGGACGACGCCGAACGCGGCGCCTTCGCCGATGAACTGGTGGCCCTGACCGGCAGCAACGGCGCTTACGTGGACGATGCCTTCGGCGCCGTCCACCGCAAGCACGCAAGTGTCTACGACGTCGCCACGCGGCTGCCGTCCTACCAGGGCGACCTGGTGCACACAGAGGTGGAAGTCCTCCGGAAGCTCACCACCGACACCCAGCGCCCTTACGTGGTGGTGCTCGGCGGTTCCAAGGTCTCGGACAAACTCGCGGTCATCGCCAATTTGATTGGCAAGGCTGACACCATCCTGGTGGGCGGCGGCATGCTGTTCACGTTCCTGGCAGCGCAGGGCCACAAAGTCGCCTCGAGCCTGCTCGAGCAGGACCAGATCCCGGTGGTCCAGGACTACCTGAAGCGGGCCGCGGACGCAGGAACCGAATTCGTGGTTCCCACGGACGTCGTCGTGGCGGAGAAGTTTGCCGCCGATGCCGCGCACGAAACGGTCGCCGCGAATGCCATTGAAGGCAGCAGCTTCGGTGCCCAGGGCATCGGCCTGGACATCGGACCCGATACCGCTGCCGCCTTTGCCGACCGGATCAAGGGCGCCCGCACTGTCTTCTGGAACGGCCCCATGGGCGTCTTCGAGTTCGAGGCATTCTCGGCAGGCACGCGCGCCATTGCCCAGGCCCTCACCGAAACCGACGGCTTCACCGTGGTGGGCGGCGGCGATTCCGCTGCAGCAGTACGCACCCTGGGGTTCGCCGACGACCAGTTCGGCCACATCTCCACGGGCGGCGGTGCCAGCCTGGAATACCTCGAAGGCAAGGAACTCCCGGGCCTCAGCGTCCTGGACCGGTAGTACGGGCCTCGCAGTCCTCCGGCCGGCAGGTTGCCCGCGGCAGCCTGCCGGCCGCACACATATCAAGAACCTTTTGGAGAATACGTGACTACGTCAACGAACGGCGCTTTCGACCGCAAGCCCTTCATCGCGGGCAACTGGAAAATGAACATGGACCACGTGCAGGGCATCACCCTTCTGCAGAAGCTGGCATGGACCCTCTCCGACGCCAAGCACGACTACAGCCGCGTTGAGGTGGCCGTCTTCCCGCCGTTCACCGACCTCCGCGGCGTGCAGACCCTGGTCCAGGGCGACGACCTGCAGATCGCCTACGGCGCCCAGGACCTCTCGCAGTTCGATTCCGGAGCCTACACCGGTGACATCTCGGGCCAGTTCCTGAGCAAGCTCGGCTGCAAGTACGTCCTGGTGGGCCACAGCGAACGCCGCACCATCCACAACGAATCCGACGGCGTCGTCAACGCCAAAGTCAAGGCCGCGTTCAAGCACGGCATCATCCCCGTACTCTGCGTCGGCGAGGGCCTGGAGATCCGCCAGGCCGGAACCCATGTTGAAAACACGCTGCAGCAGCTCCGGGCCGGAGTGGCCGGGCTGACCAACGAACAGGCCGCCGAACTGGTGGTTGCCTATGAGCCGGTCTGGGCCATCGGCACGGGCGAGGTGGCTGGCCCGGAAGACGCGCAGGAGATGTGTGCCGCCATCCGGGCAGAACTCGAAAGCCTCTTTGGCGCCGACGTGGCCGCAAAGACCCGCCTGTTGTACGGCGGGTCCGTCAAGGCCAACAACGCTGCTGCCATCCTGCAGGAGCGCGACGTGGACGGCCTCCTGGTGGGCGGCGCCAGCCTTGACCCGGCGGAGTTTGCTAATATTGTCAGGTTCGAGAGCCACCTGGTCGCGGACTAGCCCGCAACCGGCACACACTCCCGCAATTCCAACTTCTGAAAGGCCGTCGTGGACGTTCTTCATGTCATTCTGCAGATCCTCCTGGGCATCACCAGCCTCCTTCTGACGCTGCTGATCCTCCTGCACAAGGGACGCGGCGGCGGCTTGTCCGATATGTTCGGCGGCGGCATGAGCTCAGGCCTCAGCTCTTCTGGCGTGGCAGAACGTAACCTCAACCGCTTCACCATCATCCTGGGTGTCACCTGGGGCTTGGTGATTATCGCACTCGGCCTGATCATGCGGTTCAGCGGCGGGGACTCCTGAGCTCTGCAACTGAATAGAGGCCTGCGGCACTCCCGCCGCCCGGCCCTGACATCTAAACTGTGGCTGTCGGTTATCGGCAGCCACAGTTTTGTTTTAAGCTGCGGGTGCCGGCGTCCCCTTCGAAGCAGGAGTTCCCATGGTCCATCCAGCATCAGGCTTCCGCGGCACCCGGGCCGGGGTGACAGCAGGCTCAGGGTCCAGCCTTCAATCCAATGACACGTCCTCGCGCCCCTTGCCACGGATCAGGGTGTCGTACTGGTGCGCCAAGGGCCACGAGACGCAGCCCGTGTTCCTGAAGATGCCGGAGGACCAGATTCCCCGCACGTGGGACTGCCGGCGCTGTGGCGGCCCCGCTACCCGCGACGGGAACGAGGCGGCTCCGGACGATCTGTTCGACGACGGCTACAAGAGCCACTTGGAATACGTTAAAGAACGGCGCTCCGGCCAGGACGCCGAAGATGTCCTGGCCGGAGCGCTGGAAAAGCTACGCGCCCGCGGCGTCCTTTCGGACGAGCTGCTGCGGGACACGTGAGGCTGCGTTTTCGTCAATCAACCACAGGGTACGGGACGTACCGCGGGGGCCTGAGGCAGGCACCTGCACCGGGTTGGCCCCAGCCAAGGCAAGCCCCACTGCTCCGGCCTTGTCCTCGCCGGCCACCACCATCCACACCTCGGAAGCCGTGTTGATGGCGGGAAGGGTCAGGGAGATCCGCAGCGGCGGCGGCTTGGGGGAGTTCCGGACACCCACCACCGTGCGGCCCTTTTCCCGTATCCCGGCCTGCTCCGGGAAGAGCGATGCAATGTGGGCGTCGGGTCCAACACCGAGCAGTACCACGTCCAGCCGGGGGAGCGATGACGGTTCCTCTGGCCGGTCGTCGGACATGTCGGCCGCATGCTCGGCTGCTGCCGCTTCCCTCAGTTGCCGGGCGTAATCATCCGCGGCCTCCTCGGGAGTGCCGAAATCGTCAGACGAACCAGGGGAGTGGACACGTTCCGGGTCCACCGGAATATGCGAGAGCAACGCATCAAATGCCTGTTTCGTATTGCGGTCCGGATCGGCGGAAGCAACAAAGCGTTCGTCACCCCACCAGAAGTTCACCTTGGACCAGTCGACGGCGGGCGCCGCCGGTGAGTCCGCAACGGCCTTCAGCGTGCCGATTCCCACGGTTCCCCCGGTGAGCACCACGGTGGCTTCGCCGTACTTGTCCTGCACATCAACGAGCTTGGTGATCAGGCGGGCCGCGATGGCAGCCATGAGGACGGACGAATCAGGATGGATGCTTACTCGTGGGTCAACGCTCACTGGGTCGGACGCTCCTTAGATTGGTACGTGGCAGTCCAATAGTAATCACTTCACCAAACACTTCATCGGGGTCCAGGCGGCGGAGTTCTTCAGCGAGGCAGTCGCGGAGGCTGCGGCGGGGGAGCGAGATCCGCTGTGCCGGCTGGCCCGGCTGGGTCAGTTCCGCCACGGACAGTCCCGGACGGAAGAGCTGGACGTCGCCGCCGGGTCGGGTGAGCCGGACGCGCCGGATCCCGGTTCCGGCCGGGTCCGCCACGATCGTCACCGGGGCATCCAGGGTCAGGGTGAGCCAAGCCGCGAGCAGGATGGTGGAAGGTGAGTCCGAGGCACCCTCGACGGCAACGGCCGTCACCGGGGAGGAGTCCACTTCATCCAGGGCCGCGGCGAGTTGGATACGCCAGTTGGTCAGGCGGGTCCAGGCGAGATCGGTGTCGCCGGCCTTGTAGGTCCGGTGGATCCGTTCGAGCGCGGCCTGGGGATCGGGCTCGTTCGCGGAGTCGGTGATCCGGCGGTGGGCGATCGCTCCAATGGAGGTCTCGCACGCGTTTTCCGGGGCACCATGCGGCCACCAGGCCACAATGGGCGCGTCGGGGAGCAGCAGCGCGGCGACCAGGGACTCACTTTCGTGGGCGAGCTGGCCGTAGCCGCGCAGCACGATAACCTCGGAGGCCCCGGCGTCCCCGCCCACCCGGATCTGGGCGTCCAGCCGGTCCGCTGCGTCCTTCCCGGCGTCGGCGAGCACGATGATCCGGCAGGGGTGTTCGCGGGAGGCGTCGTTGGCGGCCTCGATCGCTTCTTCCTCCAGCCCCGATTTCGTGACGACCACCAGGGTCAGGACCCGGCCCAGGGCGATCACCCCGCCCTGCTCGCGCAGGGCCATGAGTTTCTTGGAGACCTTGGACGTGGTGGTATCGGGCAGGTTAACGATCATGGCCTTCTCCAGGTTCGTCCGTCACGGGCCAGCAGCTCATCAGCGCTGGCGGGGCCCCAGGAACCGGGGGCGTAGGGCTCGGGCTGCTCGTCCAGCGACGCCCAGTACTCCTCGAACGGGTCGAGGATCTTCCAGGACAGCTCCACTTCCTCATGCCGCGGGAAAAGCGGCGGCTCACCCAGCAACACGTCCAGGATCAACCGCTCATAGGCTTCAGGACTGGATTCGGTGAAGGAGTGCCCGTAGCCGAAGTCCATGGTCACGTCGCGGACTTCCATCTGGGTGCCGGGGACCTTGGAGCCGAACCGGATGGTCACGCCCTCGTCGGGCTGGACCCTGATGACCACGGCGTTCTGCCCGAAATCGTCCTCCCCGTGGTCGCGGAAGAGCAGGTTGGGGGCGCGTTTGAACACCACCGCAATCTCCGTCACCCGCCGACCCAGCCGCTTGCCGGCGCGCAGGTAGAACGGGACGCCGGACCAGCGTCTGGTGTGGATGTCCACCCGGATTGCCGCGTAGGTTTCCGTGGTCGAGTCGGCCGGGATGCCTTCCTCCTCCAGGTAGCCCAGGACCTGCTCCCCGCCCTGCCACCCGCCGGTGAACTGCCCACGTGCCGAATGCGTGGACAAATCCTCGGGGAGTTTGACCGCGGCGAGGACCTTTTCCTTCTCCGCGCGCAGGTCATCGGCGTTGAACGAAATCGGCTCCTCCATCGCCGTGAGCGCCAGCAACTGCAGCAGATGGTTTTGGATCACGTCCCGGGCCGCGCCGACCCCGTCGTAATACCCGGCGCGGCCGCCGGTGCCGATGTCCTCGGCCATAGTGATCTGGACATGGTCCACATAGTTCGCGTTCCACAACGGCTCGAACAACTGGTTCGCAAAGCGCAGCGCCAGGATGTTCTGCACCGTTTCCTTGCCCAGGTAATGGTCGATCCGGAACACCGCGTCCGGGGGGAACACCGACTCCACAATGTCGTTCAGCTGCCGGGCGGATTCCAGGTCATGCCCGAACGGCTTCTCGATCACCACCCGCCGCCACTTGTCTCCCTCGGCCTGCGCCAGGCCATGCTTGGACAGCTGCCGGCAGACCTGCTCGAACGCCTTGGGCGGGATCGAGAGGTAGAACGCGTGGTTCCCGCGGGTGCCGCGGACATCGTCGAGTTCCTTGATTGTCTCGCCGAGCCGCTCGAATGCCGCGTCGTCGTCGAACTCGCCCTGGACAAACCGGATGCCCTCCGAGAGCTGGTTCCACACCGCCTCATCAAACGGCGTCCGGGCGTGGGCCTGGACCGAGGCCTTCACCTCAGCGGCGAAATCCTCCTTGTCCCACTCCCGCCGGGCGAACCCCACCAGCGCGAAACTCGGCGGCAACAACCCACGATTAGCCAAGTCATACACCGCCGGCATCAGTTTCTTCCGGGCAAGATCCCCCGTCACCCCAAACAACACAAGCGACGATGGACCCGCAATCCGGTTCAAACGGCGGTCCCGCGGATCACGCAACGGATTACGCGGGCGGCCCGCGCCCTTCCGGCCGTATTCAGTTTCTGGCATGTTGCTTTTGCGCCTTAGCTTTCGGTTGCGGATGCGCGGGTGGACAGTGCAGCGACGATGTCCTGCAGCTGTGCCACGCCGGCGGCACGGTCAGTGAGGTGGAGGCGCAGCACGGGACGGCCGTGTTCGCCCAGTACCTGGGCGTCGCCTGCGGCCTGGGCGGCGATGAGCTCGCCGAAGGTGAACGGCCGGTCCGGGATCGCCAGATCCTCGGCGGGTGCTGCGGTGACCTGGAGAAACACGCCGATGGCCGGTCCACCCTTGTGGAACTGGCCGGTGGAGTGCAGGAAGCGCGGACCCCAGCCAAAGGTTACCGGGCGGCCCGTAGCCGCCGCCAGCTCGTCACGGATGCCCTCAAGCCCGGCGAAGGCGAGCCGGTCGAAGTAGGCCTGGACGCTCAGGTAGCTGTCGGAGGCGAGTGTACCCAGCAGGGCCTTGACGGCACCTTCTGCTGTGGCGGCGTCGCCGAGCCAGTCGCCTCCGCGCACCTCAATGGCGCCGTCAACGAAGGCGGCCGGTGTGGGTTCCGGCTGGGCGTCCAGCAGTCCGCGCGCAGCCACCTTGGCGGCCTCGACGTCGGGCTGGTCGAAGGGGTTGATGCCCAGCAGGCGCCCGGCCACGGCGGTGGCGAACTCCCACACCATCATCTGGGTGGCCAGGCCACCGGCGATGGCCACCTGGTTTTCGCCGAGTTCGACGTCGGCGTCTGCGGCCACGAGCCGGACCACCAGGACATCGGGCGCGCCGGAGGTGACTTCCGGCGCCTGGGGACCCGCGACTACCGGAAGGATCCCGGTGCCCAGCTTGCCGGTCGATTCGGCAATGAGCTGTTCGGCCCAGTCGGCGAAGCCAACAATGCCGGAGCCGTCTTCGGCGATGACGATCTTGTTCCGCAGCGGGCTGGTTCCACCCAAGGCCGTGCCCAGGGCCAGCCCGATGTTCTCAGGGGCGTCATCGTTGAGGATTTCCGCAGCTTCCTCGGCTTCGTCCAGGAAGGCCTGGATGTCCACGCCGGCCAGGCCGGAGGGGACCAGGCCGAAGGCGGTCAGGGCGGAGTAGCGGCCGCCGACGTTGGGGTCGGCGTTGAAGACGGCCCGGTAGCCGGCCTCCCGGGAGGCCTTGTCCAACGGCGAGCCCGGGTCCGTGACGATGATGATCCGGCTCTTGGCGTCCACGCCGGCCTCGGTGAAGGCCTGTTCGAAGATGCGCCGCTGGGAATCGGTCTCCAGGGTGGATCCGGACTTGGACGAGACCACGATGGCGGTCTGGGCCAGCCGGTCCGCGAGGGCAGCCCTGACCTGGTCCGGGTCAGTGCTGTCCAGCACGGTCAGCTCGACGCCGGCGGTGCCTGCGATGACCTCGGGGGCCAAGGAGGATCCGCCCATGCCGCAAAGCACGATCCGGCTGACTCCTTCGGTACGCAGGGCATCACGGAGTTCCAGAATGTCCTTGACCAAGGGCTGGGAGACTGTGGCTGCCTCCACCCATCCGAGGCGAATTGCCGACTCGGACTCCGCGTCGGGACCCCACAGCGTGTGGTCCTTGGCAAAAATCCGCGTGGCAATCCGGTCCTCCACGAGGGCGGGAAGGTGCTGTTCAAGCGCCTTCTGCGCCGCGCCGGTGGCGTCGTAGCTGAGAGTGCTCATGGGTGTTAGGAAGCCTTCCGTGCAGAGGCGAGGGCGCCTTCGACGTCGGCCAGCAGTTCTTTCCAGCTGGCCACGAACTTGTCCAGGCCTTCGGTTTCGAGCAGCGCGACGACCTCGTTGTAGGACACGCCAAGCTTTTCCAGGGCGTCGAGCGTGGCGTTGGCGTCATCGTAGGTGCCCCTGACGGTGTCGCCGGTGACCACGCCATGGTCGTACGTGGCGTCCAGGGTCTTCTCCGGCATGGTGTTCACGACGCCGGGCGCGACCAGTTCAGTGACGTACAGGGTGTCCGGGTACGCCGGGTCCTTGACGCCGGTGGAGGCCCACAGCGGGCGCTGGGGGAGTGCGCCGGCGTCGGCCAGCAGGGCCCAGCGCTCGGTGGCGAAGAGCTCCTCATAGACCTGGTAGGCCAGGCGGGCGTTTGCCAAACCGGCCTTGCCTTTCAGGGCCTTGGCTTCGTCGGTGCCGATCTTGTCGAGGCGTTTGTCGATTTCGGTGTCCACGCGGGAGACGAAGAATGAGGCAACGGAGTGGATCTTGGACAGGTCGTGGCCGTTTTCCTTGGCCTGCTCCAGTCCGGACTGGAAGGCGTTGATCACCGCGCGGTAGCGCTCCAGGGAGAAGATCAGGGTCACGTTGACGCTGATGCCTTCGGCCAGGGTTGCCGTGATGGCTTCGAGGCCCTCGATGGTTGCCGGGATCTTGATGTGGACGTTGTCCCTATTGACGCGCTGGGAGAGGTGCTTGGCCTCGGCGATGGTTCCCGCGGTGTCCCAGGCGAGGCGCGGGTCCACTTCGATGGAAACGCGCCCGTCCACGCCCTTGGTGGCGGCGGCAACGGGGGCGAACAGGTCGCAGGCGTCAGCGACGTCGGTGGTGGTGATCTCGAAGATCGTGTCCTCCACGCTGGCACCTTCTGCCGCCTTGCCGGCAATGATCTGGTCGTAATCGGTGCCGGCGGTGATGGCGGCGTGGAAGATCGACGGGTTGGTGGTCACACCAACCACGTTCTTTTCCTCGATGAGCTTGCGGAGGGTGCCGGTCTCCAGGCGTCCGCGGGAAAGGTCGTCGAGCCAGATGGAGACTCCGGCGTCGGAGAGCTGTTGGGTGGGAGTAGTCATTGCTGTATCTCCTGAAGTTTGGGTTTAGGCCTGGGTGGCGGCGAGGGAGTCCTTGGCGGCGGCGGCAACTGCTTCTGCCGTGATGCCGAACTCCTGGAAGAGCCGCTTGTAGTCGGCGGAAGCGCCGTAGTGCTCAAGGCTGACGGAACGGCCGGCGTCGCCAACGAATTCGCGCCAGCCCAGGGCCAGTCCTGCTTCAACCGAAACGCGTGCCTTGACTGCGGCGGGCAGGACGGATTCGCGGTAGGCGGCGTCCTGCTTCTTGAACCATTCAACGCACGGCATGGACACGACGCGCGCGGCGATGCCTTCGGCCTGCAGTGCTTCGCGTGCCTGGACTGCGAGCTGGACCTCGGAACCGGTGGCGATCAGGATGACGTCGGCCGGAACGGTGGCGCCGTCCTTGGATGCTTCGGCCAGGACGTAGCCGCCCTTTGCCACACCCGCGGTGGATGCGAAGGTGTCGCCGTCGGCGTCGCCCTCGCCGCGTTCCCAGGTAGGAATGTTCTGGCGGGTCAGGACGATGCCTGCGGGGTTGGCGTGGTTTTCCAGCATCGTCTTCCATGCCGCTGCCACTTCGTTGGCGTCGCCGGGGCGGACGACGTCCAGGCCCACGATGGCGCGCAGCGAGGCGAGCTGCTCAACCGGCTGGTGCGTGGGACCGTCCTCGCCCAGCCCGATGGAGTCGTGGGTCCAGACGTAAAGGGACGGCACACCCATCAGGGCGCCGAGGCGGATGGCAGGGCGCTGATAATCAGAGAAGATCAGGAAGGTGCCGGAGAACGCGCGGGTGTTGCCGGCCAGGGTGATGCCGTTCACGATCGAGGCGGCAGCATGCTCGCGGATGCCGAAGTGCAGGACGCGGCCGTAGGGGTTGCCGGACCATGCATCGGTCTGCTTGGAGGCGGGCACGAAGGACGGCGAGTCCTCGATGGTGGTGTTGTTGGACTCCGCGAGGTCGGCCGAACCGCCCCACAGTTCGGGCAGGACCGGGCCGAGTGCATTCAGGACCTTGCCCGATGCCGCGCGGGTGGAGACGTCCTTGCCGGCCGGGAAGACCGGGAGGGCTGCGTCGACGCCCTGGGGCAGCTCCTGGGCCTCGAGGCGCTGCAGGAGTGCGGCACCTTCGGGGTTGGCTTCCTGCCACGCGGTGAAGGACTCTTCCCATTCCTTGCGCTCTGCGGCGCCGCGTTCCACCACCTGGCGGGCGTGGTCCAGGACCTCCTGGTCCACCTCGAAGGACTTGGCGGGGTCGAAGCCGAGGACTTCCTTCAGCGCTGCAACCTCATCGCCGCCCAGGGCCGAGCCGTGGATCTTTCCGGTGTTCTGCTTCTTGGGGGCCGGGTAGCCAATAATGGTGCGCAGCGAGATGATGGACGGCTTGGAGGTCTCGGCCTTGGCGGCCAGCAGGGCGCTGTAGAGCTCCTGGACGTCTTCCTTGTATTCGCCGGTGCGGGTCCAGTCCACGCGCTGGGTGTGCCAGCCGTAGGCTTCGTAACGCTTCAGGACGTCCTCGGTGAAGGCGATGTCGGTGTTGTCTTCGATGGAGATGTGGTTCTCGTCGTAGATGACCACAAGGTTGCCCAGTTCCTGGTGCCCGGCCAGCGACGAGGCTTCGGCGGTAACGCCTTCCTGGAGGTCGCCGTCGGAGGCGATGACCCAGATGGTGTGGTCGAACGGCGACTGGCCGGCCGGAGCGTCGGCGTCGAACAGGCCACGCTGGCGGCGCTGGGAGTACGCAAAGCCAACCGATGATGCCAGGCCCTGGCCCAGCGGGCCGGTGGTGATCTCCACGCCGGCGGTGTGCTTGTACTCCGGGTGGCCGGGGGTCAGCGAGCCCCAGGTGCGCAGCGCTTCGAGGTCCTTCAGTTCCAGCCCGTAGCCGGAGAGGAACAGCTGGATGTAAAGGGTCAGCGATGTGTGGCCGGGGGACAGGACGAACCGGTCACGGCCCAGCCACTGCGGATCGCGCGGATCGTGGCGCATCAGCTTCTGGAAGAGGAGGTAGGCAGCCGGTGCCAGGCTCATGGCGGTTCCCGGGTGTCCATTGCCCACCTTCTCCACGGCGTCGGCAGCCAGGACGCGGATGGTGTCCACCGCCTTCTGGTCCAAGCTGGTCCATGACAGTTCTTGCTCTTCCAAATGTGGCACGAAAACCGGGCCCCTCTCTGTGCTGGCGGCGGCGGTACACCGGATCCGATTGAGGGCGCGTGTGTGGCGCCCGCTGCGGTGTGTACCAGCCGTCCACCATCGAAACGTTGATCCTTGCATTCAGTCACGGACAGCAGCGGGAATGCGTTTTCCACCGCTTTCTTGCTGCGTGCTGATCTGGTGACAGCTTAGCTCTTATCCATACTCCGGGCGGGCCAAATCTCACGTTTTGGACGCAATTTCCCCTTTTGTGAATCACCATCACGACGTCGTGAGTTAATCTGCTCGAATGGGCCCGCGAGCGATCAAATGCGCATATGGCAGGGCCGGGACAGCGCCCCGGGCGCGGTATGATATTCGGAGGCCAACGCCGGGTGTGCATATCCAACGCCGTCCGGGGTTTCCCGACTGTTGCACGCACCTGATGCATTTCCTTCCTTAGTGCCGTGCCCGGGCCCGGGCCGCAAGACCGGAGCTGCACTGCCAGCCTCAAACTGCCACACAGAACGGGTGACTGCCACCGTGAGCACAACAGATACGCCGCTGAAAGCATCCCGGGCCTCCGGCGCCGGGTTTGCCCGTAAGGCCAAGGCGTATCTCGCCCTCACCAAGCCGAGGGTCATCGAGCTGCTCCTGGTGAGTACTCTGCCCACCATGATCTATGCGGAGCGCGGCTTCCCGTCCATCGGGCTGATCCTTGCCACCCTGGTGGGTGGAGCCTTCGCCGCCGGCAGTGCCGGAGCTTTCAACTGCTACATCGACCGTGACATCGACAAGCTGATGCAGCGTACGGAAAACAGGCCCCTGGTCACCGGTGAAGTCACCCCGCGCGAGGCACTGGTGTTCTCCTGGCTGCTTGGCGCGGCCGCAATCGCGATCCTCTGGTTCGGCGCCAATCCGCTGTCAGCCTGGCTGGGCTTGGGAGCCATCTTCTTCTACGTGGTCATCTACACCATGATCCTTAAGCGGCGCACCGCGCAGAACATTGTGTGGGGCGGCGCAGCGGGCTGCTTCCCGGTGCTCATTGCGTGGGCTGCCGTGACCAATTCCGTGGAGTGGCCGGCCGTCATCCTGTTCATGGTGATCTTCCTGTGGACACCGCCGCACTACTGGCCCCTGTCCATGCGCTACGGCGAGGACTACCGGAATGCCAACGTCCCCATGCTTGGCGCCATCGCCGGCGCCAAGGTGGTGTCTGTCCAGGTGGTCCTGTATGCCTGGGCCATGGTGGCCTGCTCGCTGTTGATGATTCCGGCAGGCGGCGCCGGCTGGGTCTACACCCTTACCGCCATCCTTGCAGGTGCCTGGTTCCTCTATGAGTCCCACGCCCTGTACGGCCGTGCCCAGCGTGAGGACATCCCTGACAAGCGCGCCATGAAGGTGTTCCATGGCTCCATCAGCTACCTGACGCTGCTGTTCATCGCCCTGGCGGTGGACCCCTTCATTGGGCATGCCATCATCGGCTAGCCCTGCCATCCCAGCCCGGACTGGACCAGCGGCTTCACACTTCGTGTGGGGCCGCTGCTCTGTTTAACCGGACCCGCCCCCTCAGTCGGGCCGATGCTTCATCGCGTGCCGCCGCTCGTCCTGCCCGGCCCTGCGCGAAGCCATGGATGCCCTAATTCCGTTGCCTCGGCGAACGATTTGACATTTTTGTCATATCTATCACTTTAGCTGTCATTGAGGATGACCTGCTGCTTACGGTGGAGCTGCCCCTTCCCCTGACGCAAAGGAAATTCCATGGATGCCCGTCCCTCCACCGTTCCCGCTCCCAGCCACAGCCCGCCGGGTGGCAAGGGAGGCGGCCGCCGCTTCACGTTCGCCGGCCGCCTGTTCACTGCGCACCTAAGCAAAGACCTGCCGGCATCCCTGGTGGTGTTCCTTGTGGCCCTCCCGCTCTCCCTGGGCATTGCAGCAGCATCGGGGGCGCCCATCATGGCTGGCCTCATCGCCGCCGCCGTTGGCGGAGTCGTGGCCGGAAGCCTTGGCGGTTCTCCGCTGCAGGTGAGCGGACCTGCGGCCGGCCTGACCGTCGTCGTGGCCGGCCTGGTCCAGGAATTCGGCTGGCAGGTGACCTGCGCCATCACGGCAGCGGCCGGCGTCGTGCAGCTCCTCCTGGGGATCAGCCGGGTGGGGCGCGCCGCCCTTGCCGTCTCGCCCGTGGTGGTCAAAGCCATGCTGGCGGGCATCGGCGTCACCATCATCCTGCAGCAGCTGCACGTGCTGCTCGGATCCGAGCCCGCCGGATCTGCATTCGAAAACCTCACGGCCTTGCCTGCGGCCATCACCAACCTGGAACTGCATGCCGCCCTGCTGGGTCTGGCCGTCGTGGCCATCCTCCTGTGCTGGAAGTTCCTGCCGGCCGCTGTCCGGCGTGTGCCCGGCCCCCTTGCCGCGGTCACTGCAGGCACCGCACTGGCCGTGGCCTTTGCCCCAGGTGTTGAGCGCATTTCCCTGGACGGCTCCATCTTTGACGCCATCGCACTGCCGCGACTGCCTGACGGGAACTGGCGCGCCTTCGCCTTCGCAGTGCTCACCATGGCCCTGATCGCGAGCATCGAATCCCTCCTGTCCGCCGTGGCCGTAGACAAGATGCAGACCGGCCCCCGGACCAATCTCAACCGGGAGCTCATTGGCCAGGGCGCCGCGAACATCGTTTCGGGCTCACTCGGCGGGTTGCCCGTGACGGGCGTCATTGTCCGCAGCGCCACCAACGTGGAGGCCGGCGCCGCCACCCGCATGTCCGCAATCCTGCACGGCGTGTGGGTCCTCGCGTTTTCGGCCCTCTTTGCCGGACTGATCCAGTTGATCCCGCTGGCGGTCCTGGCCGGTTTGCTGGTGGTGATCGGCGCGCGGCTGATCAAGCTGGCGGACATCCGCACCAGCCATCGGACCGGGGACCTGGCCATCTATGCGGTGACCCTGGTGTGCGTGGTGTTCCTGAACCTGCTCGAAGGGGTGATGATCGGCCTGGCCCTCGCCGCCGCCCATGTCCTCTGGCGCGTCCTGCGCACCCCCATCCGCGCGCACCGCCCCGCGGCACCGTCGTCGTCCTGGCGTGTGACCATCGCCGGCTCGTGCAGCTTCTTCGCGCTGCCGAAGCTGAGCGGAGTCCTCCAGTCTGTTCCCGCCGGCGCCGACGTGGTGGTGGAGCTGAACGCCGACTATGTGGACCACTCGTTCCGTGAGGCCCTGCTCGCCTGGCAGCTCCAGCACCAGGCCACGGGCGCCACGGTGATCCTTGAAGAGCATGGCAACACCGTGTTTCAGGACGCTGCGCGCCAGGCTCCCCGGCGCGAGGACGCCACCGAACTGCCCCTTCCGCCCCGCAAGGTGCCGCTGCTGGTGGGTATCAATAAATACCACCGCCGGTTCGCCCACCAGGTGCGCCCACTTGTCCATGACCTGACGGACGCGCAGAACCCGGACAGCCTGTTCGTGGCCTGTGTGGATTCCCGCGTCAATCCAAACCTGATCACCAGCAGCGGCCCGGGGGACCTGCTCACCCTGCGCAACATCGGCAACGTGGTATGCAGGGACGCGGGCCAGGAGGCTTCGATCGACGCCACCCTTTCCTTTGCCGTCAACGGCCTTGGCGTACAGTCCCTGGTCATTTGCGGCCATTCCAACTGCGGCGCCATGAAGGCGGTGCTCGCAGAGGCTGACGGTGCTGACAACAGCTCCCTCGGCGCGGCATTCGCAGGCTGGCTGGACCACGCCCGCCCCAGCTACGCGGAACTCCTGGCCGGACATCCGGTGGGCAGGCAGGCCGCGCAAGACGGCTACAGTACCGTGGACCAGCTGGCCATGGTCAACGTGGCTGTACAGCTGGCCAAGTTGCAGGAGCATCCGGTGGCCGGGCCGGCGCTGGCGGCCGGAAAGGTGCAGGCCGTAGGACTCTTCTACGACATTGCCACGGCGAAGGTCCTGCGCATCACGGCCGACGGCATCGAGGACCTGGACGGATCCTTCGTCGCCGGGGTGCAGGGTCGGGCCCTGGCCGACCGGTAGCTCAGGCGGCAGCCGTTAAACGGCAGGCGCCCCGGCCCAAACGGTCCGGGGCGCCTGCCATCTGTCGCGGGGGGGCAGCGTATTGCAGCGGTTTACCTTACGGAACTGCGCGTCTCCACCGCGCTGGAGTGGGCGATGTCCCAGGCGTTGGTGGACGCGGCCATCAGCAGCGCCGCGCCAAGCATGTGGGCGGCAACCAGCAGCGCCGGGATGCCGTTGTAGTACTGCGTGAAGCCGATGATGGCCTGGAGGATGGTGACGCCCAGGAGCATCAGTACGGCGGTGCGGAACGGGCCGGTGATGCGGCGCCTGAAGACCAGTACCAGGGCCACCACGGTACCGGCGGTGACCAGATAGGCGGGAACCGCGTGGATGTGGGAGAACAGGTCCCAGTCCAGGTTATTGCGGGGGGCATCGGCGTCGCCGGCGTGCGGACCGGCCCCGGTGACCACCACGCCGAGCATCACGGCGACGGCGGAGAAAAGGGCGACGGCGGCCGTCACCGGACGCAGCACGGCAGGCAGTGCGGGGGGCCGGGCAGCAACGAAGCGGCCGGTGCGTCCGAACGCGCGGTTCACCAGCAGGGTGGCGAACACCACGAGGGCCATCGACACGAGGAAGTGCAGGCCCACCACCCACGGGTTGAGGTTGGTGAGGACTGTGATGCCGCCAATCACCGCTTGCGCCGGAATGCTGGCGAGCAGTCCGAGGGCCAGCAGGAAAAGGTCCTTGCGTTCCTTCCGCAGGTTCCACAGGTACACCAGCATGAGGGCGGCCACGGCAGCCAGCGCGAAGGTCAGGAGCCGGTTCCCGAACTCGATGAAGCCGTGGATGCCCATTTCCGGGGTGTTCACAATCGAGTCGGAGGTGCAGCGAGGCCACGTGGGGCAGCCCAGGCCTGATGCGGTCAACCGGACGGCGCCGCCGGTGACCACCAAAAGCGTCTGGCCGATCAGGGACGCTACGGCGAGCCGGCGGATGCGGACGTCCACGGTGCGTGGGAGCCGCGAGGCCAGGCGGCCGGCGAGCTGGGGAAGGCGTGAAGCCGTGGACACGATCATCTCAATTCCACTTGAACCAACGGATGGCTGCAGCCCCGGCAATAACCGTCCAGAGCAGCAGGATAAGGGCGGCGCCGCCGTTCACGGCCCCGCCCAGGAAGGCGGCGCGCATCGATTCACCCAAGGCGCCGGAAGGCAGGAAGTGCACCACCGCTTGCGCGGCCGCAGGCAGCCTTTCGGACGGGATCACAATCCCGCCCATGGCTCCCAACAGGATCCACAAAAGGTTGGTGATGGCCAGCGTGGCTTCCGGCCGGACCGTCCCGGCCACCAGCAGCCCCAGCGCCGTGAACGCCGCCGCGCCCAGCGCAAGAAGGGCCAGCCCCGGGAACCAGCCCGCCGCCGTCGGCTGCCAGCCGAGGGCCAAGGCGACAAGGCCCACCACCACCACCTGGATGCACAAAACGGCCAGGACTGAAAGGACCTTGCCGGCAATCAGGCCGCCCCGCCCCAGCGGAGTGGTGGACAGGAAGCGGAGCACGCCGTAGCGGCGGTCGAAACCGGTGGCGATGCCCTGCCCGGTGAAGGCGGTGGACATGGCGCACAGGGCCAGGATCCCCGGGACTGCCACGTTGATGCGGCTGGAGCCCATGCCGTCCAGGAAGGGGGTCACCGTCAGGCCGACCAATGCCAGCAGCGGGAGCACGATTGCCAGGATCAGCTGTTCGCCGTTGCGCAGCATGGTCAGTGCCTCGTATTTGCCCTGGAGCAGGACGCGGCGCGCCAGGGACGCCGGCTGCTGCGTCTCCTGCAATGCTGCCCCGCTCATCGGATGTCCTTTCCTGAAATGTCCAAAAAGACGTCTTCAAGGCTACGCGCCTCAAGGCTCAGTGATGCCGGCATGATGCCCTTCGCTTCCCACCACTGCGCCAGCGCGGACAGGTGGCGCGGCGTGAGCGCGCCGGTCACGGTGTAGCTGCCGGCACGGGCTTCGGAAAATTCCACGTCGTCCGGCAGCACTGCGGCCAGGTCCAGTCCGGCCGGGGCTTCAAACGCGAGCGTCCGGACGTGGTCTGCGCCGTGTTCGGTGACCGGGCTGCGCTGCAACAGTTCCTGGACAGTTCCTTCGGCCACGTTGCGGCCGCCGTCGATTATGTAGACATAGTCCGCCAGGCGCTGGGCGTCATCCATGAGGTGGGTGGTCAGGATGATGCCCATGCCGCCATCACGCAGCTCCGCGATCAGGTCGAACACGAGTTGGCGGGACTGCGGGTCCAGGCCGGCGCTTGGCTCGTCAAGGAACAGTACTTCCGGCCTGCCGATGAGGGCAGCGGCAAGCGCCAGCCGCTGCTTCTGGCCTCCGGACAGCCTGCGGACGCTGGTGCGGCTGAAGGTATCGATGCCAAGGCGGCCCACCAGGTCCTCGAGCGGCCAGGGGCGGGCGTAGAGCCCGGCGATGTGCCGCAAAAGCGGCAGGGGCCTGGCCGACGGCGGGAGGCCGCCGTCCTGGAGCATCACACCTACGCGGGAGCGCAGCCCGGCGCCGGCCGTCGCGGGGTCCTCGCCCAGCAGCGAAATGCTGCCGCCGGTACGTTTCTGCAGGCCCTGAGCGCATTCGAGGGTTGTTGTCTTCCCGGCACCGTTGGCGCCGAGCAGGGCAGTTACCTGGCCGCGTTCGGCAGCGAGGGAAACACCGCTGACTACCCGAAGCATCTTGCCGTCCATACTGGACAAGGGGCCAACGTCCTTGATGAGCCCATGAATGGACAGGACGGGGGACTGGGGGGATCGCACCACAGTATTCTACGGGATGTAGTATTTAGCGCTGTCCCGGCCAACCCGGCGCGGCTGCTGAGTCTGGGTGCGCGAATCGCGGCTTGGTCATAATCGGTTCAGACCCCAAGGTCAGCCTGCCCTTACTGGAGCCCGGGACTAAATTACGACATGATTGTGTTGTGTATTCCATGACCAACACCACCGCTGTGCCCGTTGCCGGGCCCGGTCGTGCCGCATCCAGCCCCGTGGCTGATGCCGACGAGCGCACCCGGGACCGGGTCCTCGCTGCCGTCCTGGAACACGGACCGGTCAGCGCCGCCGAACTGGGAGACATGCTGGGCTTCACCCCAGCGGCAGTCCGGCGCCATCTTGACCACCTCTCGCGTGCCGGCGTCATCGAAGTCAAGCGGGTTGCCAAGCCCGGTGCGGGTGCCGGCCGCCCGGCCCGCCGCTACGTCCTCAGTTCCCAGGGCCAGTCAAGCCTTGGCAATGACTACCTGGACATTGCCGCACTGGCGCTTCAGGAGCTGCAGAAGGTTGCCGGCCCGGATGCGGTGCGGGCCTTCGCCGAGGAGCGGTTCGCGGACATGGAGCGCCGGTACGCACCCGAAATCGAACAGGCCGGGCCGGATATCCGCGACCGTGCCATCGCACTCTCAGCCGCACTGAGCCGGGACAACTTCGTCGCTTCCGCCGCAACCATCGAAGCGAAGGCACCGCTTCCGGCGGCGCTGTCCAGCGTGCAGCTCTGCCAGGGCCATTGCCCCATCCAGCAGCTGGCAGCCCGGTTCCCGGTGTTCTGCGACGTCGAGACCGAAGTCTTCTCAAGGCTGGTGGGAGTGGACGTACGCCGGCTCTCCACCCTGGCGCGGGGCGGCCACGTCTGCACCACCCACATACCTACAGGCAGGCTGTCTGCCAAACCGGCGCCCGCGCCGGCGGCAGCCCCCGCCGGCCTGGACGAAGTAATCAACCATCAGCAAGAAAGGCCGTGATGACGGACCAACTATCAGAGAAAGCAGTAGCCGAAAACACTGTGATCTCGGAGATTCTGGAAAAGAATCCCGAGCTCCACGGCATCGGCAACTACGAGTACGGCTGGGCCGACAAGAACGACGTCGGCGCCAATGCACGGCGTGGTCTCGATGAAGAGGTAGTCCGGGACATTTCGGCCAAGAAGAGCGAACCGGAATGGATGCTCGACCTCCGCCTCAAGGGCCTGAAGTACTTCGACCGCAAGCCCATGCCCACCTGGGGTGCAGACCTCTCCGGCATCGACTTCGACAACATCAAGTACTTTGTCCGCTCCACCGAGAAGCAGGCAGCCACCTGGGAAGACCTCCCGGAAGACATCCGCAACACCTACGAGAAGCTGGGCATCCCGGAAGCCGAGCGCAGCCGCCTGGTCTCCGGCGTTGCTGCCCAGTACGAGTCCGAGGTGGTGTACCACCAGATCCGTGAGGACCTCGAGGCCCAGGGCGTCATCTTCCTGGACACCGACACCGCACTGAAGGAACACCCGGAGATCTTCCAGGAGTACTTCGGCACCGTGATCCCCGTGGGCGACAACAAGTTCGCGTCGCTGAACACCGCAGTGTGGTCCGGCGGCTCCTTCGTGTACGTGCCCAAGGGCGTCCACGTGGACATCCCGCTGCAGGCCTACTTCCGCATCAACACGGAAAACATGGGCCAGTTCGAGCGCACGCTGATCATCGCCGACGAGGACTCCTACGTCCACTACATCGAAGGCTGCACCGCGCCGATCTACACCTCGGACTCGCTGCACTCCGCCGTCGTGGAGATCATCGTGAAGAAGGGCGCCCGCGTCCGCTACACCACCATCCAGAACTGGTCCAACAACGTGTACAACCTGGTGACCAAGCGCGCTGTCTGCGAAGCCGGCGCCACCATGGAATGGGTGGACGGCAACATCGGCTCCAAGGTCACCATGAAGTACCCGGCCGTCTACCTGGTGGGCGAGCACGCCAAGGGCGAGACCCTGTCCATCGCATTCGCCGGCGAGGGCCAGCACCAGGACACCGGCTCCAAGATGGTGCACATCGCGCCGAACACCAAGAGCTCCATCATCTCCAAGTCCGTTGCCCGGGGCGGCGGCCGTGCCGCCTACCGCGGCCTGGTCCAGGTCCGCGAAGGGGCCAAGCACTCGGCCAACACCGTGCGCTGCGACGCCCTCCTGGTGGACACCATCTCCCGCTCCGACACCTACCCGTACATCGACATCCGCGAGGACGATGTCCAGTTGGGACACGAGGCCACCGTTTCCCGCGTCAGCGAGGAGCAGCTCTTCTACCTCATGTCCCGCGGCATGCCCGAGGACGAGGCCATGGCCATGATCGTGCGCGGCTTCATCGAGCCGATCGCCCGCGAGCTGCCCATGGAATACGCCCTTGAGCTCAACCGCCTCATCGAACTCCAGATGGAAGGATCCGTCGGTTAATGACTGCCGAAGCAACTACCGAAAAGGCGCGCATCGGCGCACCGTCGATCTCCGGTTTCACCGAGGAAGGCGAACACCTGGTCGCCTCCAAGGTTGACCGCCACCACAGCCACGGCACGCAGGTCATGGCCTCCCGCGCCGAGCGGCTCACCAGCCACGACGTGGCCGACTTCGCCCTGCCCAACGGCCGGGAAGAGGAATGGCGCTTCACCCCGGTGCGTGAACTGGCCAACCTGCTGTCCGACGCCCCGTCGGAAGACGGCGTCCTGGACGTTTCCGTCGAAGCGCCCGCCGCCGTCGTGCAGCGGATCCTCGGCGCAGGCGAGGCCCCCCGTGGTGCCACCCTGGTCCCCGCCGACCGTGCCGCCGTCGTCGCTTCCGCCAACGCCGGTGGCGCCCAGCTGATCTCCATCCCGGCCAACGCCGAGCTGGACGCTCCCGTGCGCGTCGTCCTGACCGGCAACGGCGCGGGCCGCCGCAGCAACTCCCACGTGGTGATCGAGGCCGGGGCCAACAGCCGCGGCGTAGTGATCCTGGAGCACGGCGGCATCGCCGACCACAACGGCAACGTCGAGGTCCTGGTCCGCGAGGGCGCCCAGCTGACGGTGGTTTCCGTGCAGCTGTGGGAAGACGACGCCAAGCACCTGGCCCAGCACGACGCCGAGGTTGCCAAGGACGCCGTGTACAAGCACATCGCCGTAACGCTCGGCGGCAAGATCGTCCGCCTGAACTCCAACGTCCGGTTCGCCGGTGAAGGCGCCGAGGCCGAGCTTCTGGGCCTCTACTTCGCCGACGCGGGACAGCACCTGGAGCACCGCTCCTTCGTGGACCACAACCTGGCCAACTGCAAGTCCAACGTCCTGTACAAGGGCGCGCTGCAGGGCAAGGGCGCACACACGGTCTGGGTGGGCGACGTGCTGATCCAGAAGCAGGCTGAAGGCACCGACTCCTACGAGAAGAACCAGAACCTGGTCCTCACCGACGGCTGCCGCGCGGACTCCGTGCCCAACCTGGAGATCGAGACCGGCCTGATCGAGGGTGCCGGCCATGCCAGCGCCACCGGCCGGTTCGACGACGAGCACCTGTTCTACCTGATGGCCCGCGGCATCCCCGAGGATGTTGCCCGCCGCCTGGTGGTTCGCGGCTTCCTCAACGAGGTCATCCAGCAGATCAAGGTCCCGGCCCTCGAAGAGCGCCTGACCGAGGCTGTTGAGCGCGAACTCGCGGCAACCGAGAACTAGGAACGGGCAGGAACGGATGAGCGGCACACCCAAGGGCGAACTAGTCTGCAGCGCCAATGACATCCAGGTCAAGCAGGCACTGCGGATCCTGATCGACGGCTACCCCGTTGCTGTGGTGCGGGACTCGATGGGCGAGATCCACGCCATCGGCGACACCTGCTCGCACGCGGACATCTCCCTGTCCGAGGGCGACGTGGAAGGCTGCGCCATCGAGTGCTGGGGCCACGGCTCCCAGTTCGACCTGCGCAGCGGCCAGCCGCTGCAGCTCCCCGCCTACGATCCTGTCCCGGTGTTCGCCGTCGAACTCGACGGAGACGACGTCTACGTGGACGTCACCAACGTTTTGAACGGCGCAGCAGTAAACAACTACTGAGCGCCCGCAGCACCAGACTTACGAGCGAAAAAGAAAGAAGAGCATGTCAACTCTTGAGATCAAGGACCTGCACGTCAGCATTGAGACGGAACAGGGCACCAAGGAGATCCTGAAGGGCGTCAGCCTGACCATCAGGACTGGCGAAACCCACGCCATCATGGGCCCCAACGGCTCCGGCAAGTCCACCCTGGCCTCCACCATCGCGGGCCACCCCCGCTACACCGTGACCAGCGGCAGCATCACCCTGGACGGCGAAGACGTGCTGGCCATGAGCGTTGACGAGCGCGCCCGCGCCGGTGTCTTCCTGGCCATGCAGTACCCGGTGGAGGTTCCCGGCGTCACCATGACCAACTTCCTCCGCACCGCCAAGACCGCCATCGATGGCGAAGCGCCCAAGCTGCGTACCTGGACCAAGGACGTGAAGGACGCCATGGAAAAGCTGCGCATCGACGCCGACTTCGCCCAGCGCAACGTCAACGAAGGCTTCTCCGGTGGCGAAAAGAAGCGCGTCGAGATCCTCCAGCTGGAACTCTTCAAGCCCAAGTTCGCCGTCCTGGACGAGACCGACTCCGGCCTGGACGTGGATGCGCTGAAGATCGTCTCCGAAGGCGTCAACCGCGCGCACGCCGAGGGCAACATGGGCACGCTGCTCATCACCCACTACACCCGCATCCTGCGCTACATCAAGCCTGAATTCGTGCACGTGTTCGTGGACGGACAGGTTGTCGAGGAAGGCGGCCCCGAACTGGCCGACCGCCTCGAAGAAGAAGGCTACGACCGCTACGCCAAGGGCGCCGGCGCAGCCACCATCGCGGCTGAGGCCGCAGTACAGGCCTAGTAAGGACTCATTGCCATGACCGAAATCACGCCGGGCCGCACGGCCCTGGAGGACGTCGAAGAGGCGCTCAAGGACGTCATCGACCCTGAGCTTGGCGTCAACGTTGTGGACCTGGGCCTGCTGTACGGCCTGAAGTACTCCGACGACGACGGTGCGCTCCTGATCGACATGACGCTCACCACCGCCGCCTGCCCGCTCACGGATGTGCTCGAGGAGCAGGTGGGCCAGGCACTGGACGGCGTCGTGGACGACTGGCGCCTGAACTGGGTATGGATGCCGCCGTGGGGTCCGGAGCGGATCACTGACGACGGCAAGGACCAGATGCGGGCCCTTGGCTTCAACATCTAAATAAGTACGACGACGGCGGGTCACCTTTCGCAGGAAAGGTGGCCCGCCGTCGTCGTTGGCCTATCGATTGCTGCGTATCTGTCGTTTTCAGCGATCTAAACGACAAGTACGGAGCAATCGATGGGGTGAACCTGGGGTTAGAGGGTGGCGGCGGAAAACGTGTCGCACTGCTTGATGTCGCCGGACTGGTAGCCCCGGGAGAACCAGCGCTGGCGTTCCTCGCTGGAGCCGTGGGTCCAGCCTTCGGGGGAGACACGGCCGGTGGCTGCCTTCTGGATCCGGTCATCGCCCACGGATGCGGCTGCCGACAAGGCATCATTCACATCCTGCGGGGTGAGGGGCTCCAGGTAGGGCTGGCCGGTGGCGGGGTCCTTGGTGGTGGAAGCGTACTTGGCCCAGAGTCCGGCGTAGCAATCGGCCTGCAGCTCGGTTCGGACGGACCCGGACTCCGGTCCCTGCGGATCCTGCTGCGCGCGTTTCAGGTCACCCAGCAGGTTCTGGACGTGGTGGCCGAATTCGTGCGCCACCACATACTCCTGGGCGAGGGGGCCGCCGGAGGAACCGAACCGGTCCACGAGTTCCTGGAAGAATCCGGGATCGAAGTAGGCGGTGGTGTCCGTCGGGCAGTAGAAGGGACCCACGTCGGAAGTGGCGGGCCCGCAGCCGGTGTTGGTGCTGCCGTTGAAGATCACTGCCTCCGGCCGCGGGTACTGCACCTTGTACTGCTGGAGGTAGCCCGGCCAGAACGCGTTGAGGCTGTTCACCGTGCCGGTGATCCGGCAGTCAAGCCGCGCATCCGCGTCCGCTCCGGTTTTGCAGGCCGGAGCCGTGCCCTGGGACTGGCCGGCGGTGCCGCCGTCGGTCAGGCCGCCGAGCATGTTGGGGTTGATGCCCAGCAGGAGCGCAACCAGCAGGACCAGGCCGCCGCCGATTCCGCCGCCGACCTTCACACCGGTACCCATGCCCCTTCGGTCCTGGACCTGGCTGGGATCAAGCTGCGCATTGTCATTGAAACTCATATCGTCACAATACCCGCGGCCCCGCGGCTCAATCCCCGGCGGCCGGTAAAGTTGGTCCGTGCCGTTCCTGAACATGATCCAACGCTGGGCTGAGCACCGCCCGCACGACACCGCCGTCGTGGTCGGCGGGCGGCGGCTTGAATGGGCAGCGCTGCGCGATGCTGTCGCCGGTTTGGTGGCGGAGACTAAGTCAGTGACCACGCTTTGCGAAGCCAATTCCGTGGAATTTGCAGTGAAGTTTGCTGCAGCTGTGGCCGGCAGGCGGCAGTGCGCCGTCCTGGATCCGGAATGGCCGGCACCGCTCCAGGAGGACATTGTCCGGCACGTTGAGGCGCACAGCGTTGCGGCGCCGGTATCCCCGGACGACGGTCTTGCTGATGGTCCGCCGGAGTCCACGTTCTTGGTCGGCCTCACATCCGGGACAACCACCGTGCCCAAGGCCTTTACCCGCTCCCGGCAGTCCTGGCAGCAGTCTTTCGATGCCTCGATTGAGTTCTTCGGCCTTCGCCAGGATGACGTCACCCTTGCCCCGGGGCCGCTGGCGGCCAGCCTCAATCTCTACGCGCTGGCCGAGTGCCTCTACGCCGGTTCCGAGTTCCAGACGCTGGAGACGTTCGACGTCGGCGACGTCCACGGTGCCATCACGCACGACCGCGTCACCCGGCTTGTCCTGGTGCCCACCATGCTGAGGATGCTCAGCGAGCGCGGCCTGACGGGATGCGTGGACGCTTCGGGGATCCGCAGCATCATTTGCGCCGGTTCGAAGCTGGACGCCCGCACGCTGGAGGCCGCCCGGCGCTGGGCCCCGAATGCCACCATCTACGAGTACTACGGCGCCTCCGAGCTGAGCTTCGTATCCGGTCTCAAACTGGCACCCGGACAGGCTGCAGCCCCCGGCGGAACCGGAATCGGACGGCCCTTCCCCGGCGTCGAGGTCCGGGTCCTGGCGGACGACGGGACCCAGGTCCCGGACGGCGGATACGGCAACATCTGCGTCCGCAGCGGCATGGTGAGCAACGGCTACCTGTGGGGCGACGACGGCCAGGCCCTGCGGTCCTTCGGCAGCTGGTACACAGTGGGGGACCAAGGCTATCTCGAGGACGGGGAACTGCACATCCTGGGCCGGCGCGCCGACATGATCCTCACCGCCGGGCGGAACGTGTACCCCCACGAGGTGGAACTGGCACTGGCCGCGGTTCCCGGTGTGGCCGCAGCCCTCGCCGCCGGGATGCCGGATGACCTGCGCGGCCAGCGGGTGGTGGCGGGCGTGGTTCCGTCCCACGGCGGGATCACCGCCACCCAGCTGCGGGCCGGGCTGGAGGACCTCCTGTCCCGGCACAAGCGTCCCCTTCAGTACTACCTCCTGCCCGAGCTGCCCACGACGGACCGGGGCAAGGTCAGCCGGAGCCTGTTGCTGGAGCGGATCAACTCCCGGGACCCCAGGGCGCGGCCCCTTGCCGGCTGACCTGCTGCCGCCGGAGCGCCAGCCGGTCATCATCGCAGCCCGCCGGACGCCGGTGTGCCCCGTCAACGGTGCGCTGCGGAGCCTGCGCGCCCACGAACTGCTGGCGCCGGTGCTCCGGGCGCTGGTTGCCGAGCTCGCCGTGGACCCCGCCACCGTCTCCGATGTCGTCATCGGCAACGCAGTAGGCGGCGGCGGCAACGTGGCCCGGCTGGCCCTGCTCGAGGCCGGACTCCCGGTCAGTGTCCCCGGGATCACCGTCGACCGGCAGTGCGGTTCCGGGCTGGACGCCATTGTTCTCGCCGGCCGGCTGGTTGCAGCAGGCGGCAACCCGCTTTACCTGGCCGGGGGAGTGGAGAGCTCCAGCACCGCACCCCTTCGGGCCCACAGGACGGACGACGGCGGCGCGGACTTTTACCTCCGCGCCCAGTTTGTGCCGGAAAGCTTTGGCGATCCGGACATGGGCGTCGCGGCGGAAACGGTGGCGCAGGAATACGGCGTCGGCAGGGAGCGGCAGGACGCCTTCGCGCTGGCAAGCCACCGTAAAGCCCTTGCGGCAATCCAGGACGGCCGCTTTGCCGGCGAAATCGTCCCGCTGGCCACAGACACGGGCACGGTCTCATGTGACGGCGGGCCACGCCGCGGCCTCACCCCGGCCGTCATGCGACGGTTCCCGCCCGCCTTCGTGCCCGGAGGAACTGTCACCGCCGGGAACTCCTGCTTCGACGCTGACGGCGCCTCCGCCGTCGTTATGACGTCCCTGGAGCATGCCCGCCAACTGGGGGCACGCGACGCGCTGTTGGTGCGCGGCACCGCAACCGCCGGCGTCGAGCCCCGGGTGCTGGGGATCGGTGCTGCGCAGGCGGCCGGTGGGCTGCTCGCGGAGGCCGGTGTGACCGCAGAACACGTGGACCTGGTGGAGTTCAATGAGGCCTTCGCGTCCCAGACCCTCGCGTGCCTGGACCAGCTGGGAATCGACGCCGACCGGGCCAACCTCGATGGCGGGGCGCTGGCGCTGGGGCACGCCTATGGTGGCTCGGGGGCGGTGCTGGTGACCCGGCTGCTCGCCCAGGCGCGGAGGGCAGGAACACCGGGAGCCCTGGGACTGGCGATGATCAGCATGGCGGGCGGAATGGGGACGGCCGCACTGCTGGAGTACCGGCGCCTCTAGGCCGGCTTTAGTCCTCGGCTTCGCCCAGGCCTCGGGCGGCGAGTGCTTCACCCGTTTGGCGTGCGTAGGCCACCGAGGTGATGAAGACGGGCAGGACCAGGGCCCGCGGATTGCGCTCCAGGCCGCGGGCCTTGGCGGAGTCACGGACGTCGGCGAAGGTGCCGGCGATGAACGGGATGCTGCGGAGCATGATGCCAATGGTCAGGGCAAAGCGCTCCGGATCCGCGCCGAACCTGGTGAAGGGACGGGCAGCCCGGACCACGCCGTCGAGGAGCCGCTGAATGGGCGTGGTGGCGGTGAGCAGGGACGCGGCCACCACGCAGAGCAGGATGTTCAACACGATCCGCCCCGCCGTGGGTCCGCCGAGTTGCCACCACTGGAAGAGACCAATCACCAACAGCACGGGGGCAAGCGGCCGGATTGCTCGCCAGAGCCTTTTCACTCCGGCTCCGGACGCCAAAAAGAGAACGCACAGCGCAGCCAATACGGCTGCGGAGATGCGCCAGTCCACAATGATGAAGGACACAAGGCCGCAGGCTACGACCAGGAGGAACTTCAGTGCCAGCGGTGCCCGGTGCAGAAGCGAATCGCCGGGCACATAGTTGGCAAGGAGGAAGCCGTGGCCCCTCACGGAACATCCCGCCCTGCATTGAGTCCCGCCACGCACCACGAACGGTAGGCGGCCACGGCGTCGGCTGGGGCGCCGTCGAATGCCACCCGACCGTCCTCGATGACCAGGACCCGGTCCATGTCCAAGGCCAGTTCGAGGTCGTGGGTGGACAGGATAATCTGCTGGTCCAGACCTGCCAGCGTCCTGCGGAGCAGCTCGCGGTTGCGCAGGTCCAGGAGGGTGGAGGGCTCATCCAGGACCAGCACTTTAGGGTCGACGGCCAGCACGGCGGCGAGCGCCATGAGCTGCCGTTCGCCGCCGGACAGTTCGTAGATGCTCTGGTCCGCCAGGTGCAGCAGGCCCAGTCTTTGCAGTGCGGCTTCGGCCTGGCTGCCCCGCTCGGCCGCGTTCCGGACGGATCGGCGCAGGGACAGTTCCACGTCCTCGCGGCCTGTGGGCATCACCAGCTGGGACAGCGGATCGGTGAAGACGAACCCCACGTTGCGCCGGACTTTCCGGACGGCACGGACTGTGTCGTCGCCGTCGACCGTTACCGCCCCTGTGGTGGGCTGGATGAGGCCGTTGACCAGGCGCAGCAGGGTGGATTTCCCGGAACCGTTGGCACCGATGATTCCGATCCGTGCTTCCTCCAGGCGGAGGTCCAGCGGGTGAAGGAGCACCTTGGGGTGTGGGGAGTCCTCCCTTTCGACGGCGACGGATGCCTGGGCGAAGGTCACGGCGGGCATGGCGGCCTAGGCGCTCTCAGCGGGCAGGGCACGGCGACGGACGCGGCGCACCAGGACATCCGGGAAGGCCCGGTGAAGGGCGACCGCGATGGCGGCTGCCAGGACATTCTTGATGATGTCTCCCGGGTAGAAAACGAGGTCGCTCATGAAGGCCTGTTCCAGGGTTGCCTTGGAGTTCATCGCGATGCCGATGACGCCCAACGTGTGCACGAAGACGATGCTCGTGGCCGTGGCGGAGAGGAAGAACCACAGGGCGCGGGCCTTGGTGGTGCGCCGGATCACCAGGGTGGCCAGCCATCCCACGACGAAGGCGGCGACGGGGAAGGCGATGATGTACCCGGCCGAGGGCCCGGCGAGGATGGCCAGGCCGCTGCGGCCCTGGCTGAAGATGGGCAGGCCAGCCAGGCCAAGGAGCGTGTAAAGGCCGACGGCGGCGAACGCCCGGGCGGGGCCAAGCACCAGTCCGGTGAGCATCACCGCCAGGGTCTGGAAGGTGATGGGGACACCGAAGCCGTTCAGGGCGAGCCCGGGCACCAGGGCGGCGGCGGCGACCAGGGCGGCGAAGACGGCGATCAGCCCGAGGTCTGTGCCGTTCCAGCGGCGGCGGGCTTGGCCTGTGTTCTTGGTGGTGGCGACGGTGCTCATGGGGTTCCTGTCGGGGTTGTACAAGCGGAATCTAATGTACAGCCGACGCTACCGCCGCGGAGCAGGGTTCATTTTGTAGGGGTTCCACTAACCGGGAGGGTTGCTGCTTTTGGGGTGGGCACAACTTCCATGCGAAGTGGCTGGAATGCCTTACACCTCTCGCAGCGGCCAACCATCACTTGGGCGGCGTTGGCAATGCTCTTTGGACGGCCCGGTAAATCGTCGAGCGGGCAACGCCGAATAGCTCGGCAATCTCAGCGGTTGTGTGCGCCCCGCCTTGGTAGAGACTAACGACGTGTGCTTCCTGGGCTTTTGAAAGCTTCGGAGGTTTCCCTCGCAGCCGGCCCTTGGCTTTTGCCACTGCCATTCCTTCACGAGTCCTGGCGCGGATCAGGTCGGATTCGAACTCGGCAATCATGCCCAGGATATTGAACATCAGCTTCCCCACCGGATCATTGGGGTTATAGACGCTCCCACCAAGGTCGAGGGCAACCCCCTTACGGGTGAGCTCGTCCGCGATGTCCCGGGCGTCGGACAGCGAGCGGGCGAGGCGATCAAGTTTGGTGACCACAAGGGTATCTCCCCTGCGGCAGGCGGCCAGGGCCTTGCCGAGGCCGGGCCGGTCGCGTTGGGTTCCGGTGAATCCCTGATCGACATAGATAACTTCAGGATCCACCCCAGCCGCTGCAAGAGCGTCGCGCTGTGCGGTCAGATCCTGGGCGTTGGTGGAGACTCGGGCGTACCCGATAAGCATGCCGTCAATTATAGCGTTTAGGACTCCATTACCGGGCAGTACGAGGGGCGGGGTTTACGGGAATCTCGGAACCTCGGCGCGCTGCGAATTTTGGACGCCCCTAAAAGAGTCCGGACTGCGGCGCGTGGCGGACCGGCTAACGGGACGGTTTGTGCGGGCGGGTGTGCGATCAGGCCGTCCTAGTGGTCCTGAATTACGTTGACTTACTCAGTGCAGGCCGTTCGCGAAGCTGCGTTCTTTGCCGGTGTGCAGGAGCAGGTGAGTTTCGGGCTGACAATCATGAAGCCCGAGTTTTTTCGCAGGATTTGCTCAAGATCGTTGATCGGAGACCGTGGGCGGCTTAGCGTCATGCCATCACTCGTTGGGGGATCGGGCTTTCGCGATATCGGATCGCCTTAGATCTAAATTCGTAGAAAGTTCGATGGGGAATGACTACTGCACAGCGCGGGCGCAAGCCTGCCTTTTTTCAACCATTTTCATGAGAACTCAACTACCGAAGTCTCAGGGGATTCTTCCTGGACTCATTGGATATTTGATCCTCGAGGTCATGGCCATATTGTTTGCAATATGGACCTATAACTCGGTCGGTCTCAGCTTAATGCCCATATTGGGTTCGGTCATTGCCGTGCTGACGTTGATCGGGCTCATGACGCGGATAAGAACAGTGCTGGAGGTTCGAAAGGCAGATATGGCCATTCAGAAGACACTCACCAGCACCGAGGGCTATATCCCCCTGCATGGAATGCTTCCTACCTCAGCACTGATGCAGTGCCTTGAGTACATGAAAGCGTCGCCAAACTACAAGGATGCCCACATGAACGGGCCAGCGATTACCGCAATACGGAAGGCTGACATGTTCACCAAAAGCGCGCATTGCACTATTACTTCCGATGAAAGCAGGAACGTCATTCACATAATTTTCCAATTGGTCGATGGAGGAGCCATATGGGCCGACAGTGGCAAACACGAGCGTGAAATCCTCATGTTCCAGTCGTCGCTAAGGAATGGTGAAACGCGAACGTAAGCGGAGGGGGACCGCCCGACGATCCGCAGTTCGCCGTCCAGGACAAGGCCCGGCGTTGCTGACAAGACGCCTGATGAGGCGTCGGTGGTCGTCTGCTTTCACGTGCATTTCAGCGTAGCCAGCCGAGCCCCAAAAGGATGCTTACCGCGAAGGCAGGGTTGACGAAGTCCAGTGAAGCGGAATTGACAATTTCATGGCGGGGTCCAACGACCGGTGGGCCACGGCACCATGAACGCATGGATGCAAGTCCAGAGCCCACCCATGAAGCCGCTAGCCTTCTAACAGCGGCCGTTCGGATCGCTTCACTGAACGATTTCGATGAGTGTGTAGTACGGACGACACCGGGAATGAGCATCGAGACACCTCAGATCAGGTCACCCGTCCGTGCGAGTCCGTCGCCGCTTCCTGATCCTCGCATTGTTGACGATTGACAGAAGTAAAACGACAGCGAGGAAATATGGCAGGAGCATCTGGGGAAATCGATCAAAGGTGGCAAAAAAACTTGCAATCATCACCCCTGTGACGAGAACGAGGGTGAATGTGGGCGTTTCCGTGTTCCAGATTTTCACTGATTCAGCCTCCTAAGATTTGAACGCCCAATCCCTATTTGCCACCACGGCGGATCTTGATACCGCATCCCAACTCCTGACGTGAAGAAAGTCATCTGAGTGTAAGTTCCCAAACGCAAGATACTGCCCGGTTAGACCGGCTTACGGGGACACAATGAGCGGGGCGAGGGAAGAGAAATTTTCCGATGTGTTTAGTCAGGTGGCAGGGACGGGGGCTAGCCATCATTCAGGCTGCTCTGGAAGAGCAGGTTCAGACTTGATGGAGAGGCAGCCAGCTCTATGTTCCCCTTATCGGTGCTCAGCTCGATGAGCCTTCCTCTTGGAAATACGGTCCATGGTGCTTTCAACGGCTCGCTTACGGCTCGGGGTTCTGAGTAGATCTCTACTGGACCAAACACAGGACCGGTCATCCCTGTGCGTGCTTGGAATAGGATTCGGCCTGGTTCTGCTTTGGCATATCCCATGGCCCATCTCCGTTTAAGGGAGGAGGCCCTCTCTCGGTGGGCACATTCGAATATCCCTTGTTCCGCATCTAGCGCTACGCGCTTCCTGGTTGCTGGGGCTATGAGCAGCGCGAGTACTGTCTGCAGGGCAAGACTGGCCAGGACGGCGATAGCAGCTGCCGCCCAGTCTCCAATCGCATCCTTCAAAGAAAAAAACACGCCCAAAAAGATTGGGATGAAGAGAAACATCCCAATACTGGAATCGTTGGCTTTTTCAAGCCACCCTCGAGGTGCAGGATTCAGGTCTTGTTGTTGCATTGAGTCCCAAGCCTCCTCCAGAACGCGGTGCTAGAGGCAATTCCCTTAGTCATGGCTCAATCTCGCAGAGCTATTCATTCCTGACAAGTGGGTTCACCGCTGCTTCACTTACAAAGGGGACTGCTGAAGGTTTGATTGACACTTTGCCTGTGAGGATTTGATCCTCGCGGGTGGAAGGATGTTCATCATGCCCAAAGCCTTTCCCGAAGAGTTCCGCCGCGATGTCGTCGCGGTTGCCCGCAAGGGCGAAGCACCCATCACCCAGATCGCCAAGGACTTCGGTGTCTCGCCCGCTGCCCTGCACCGCTGGATGAAGATCGCCGATAGAGAAGATGGCGTGAAGTCCGGGGCGGTGTCCGATGACGCCGCGAAGCTGCGGGAGGCCAACAAACGCATCCGGCTCCTGGAACAGGAAGCCGAAGTCATGCGCCGTGCCGTGGCCTATCTGTCCCGGGACATCAATCCAAAAAAATGATGTACCCGCTGGTCCGCGAGCTGGCTGCCAGGGACGCCCCGATCAGGGTTCCCGTGGCAGTGTCCTGCCGGGTACTGAATTTCTCCAGACAGGCCTACTACCAGTGGGCCGCCAATCCCGTCCCCGCCCGGGACTGGGAAGAAGCCCACTTGATCAACGCGGCCATCGACCACCACCGCGACGATCCTGCCTTCGGATACCGGTTCATCGCCGATGAGATCAACGCCGGTCCCGGCCCGGCCGCCAGCGAACGCCGGATCTGGCGGTTGTGCTCGGAGAACGGCATCCTCTCGGTGATCCACCGGCGGCGCCGCTCAGGGCTCAAGGCCGGCCCTCCGGTCCACGATGACCTCGTCGAACGGGACTTCAGCGCCACGGCACCGAACCGGAAATGGCTCACGGACATCACCGAGCACCACACCGGGGAGGGCAAGCTGTACCTGTGCGCGATCAAGGACCTTCACTCAAACCGGATCGTCGGATACTCGATGGACGGGCGGATGAAAGCGTCCCTGGCCGTCGCCGCCCTGGACCACGCCGTGGCCCTCAGGAAACCGGCGGGCACGGTGGTCCACTCGGACAGAGGGTCCCAGTTCAGATCCAGAAAGTTCGTCCTGGCCCTGAACACCTATGGGCTGAGCGGATCGATGGGCCGGGTCGGGGCCTGCGGTGACAACGCGGCGATGGAATCGTTCTTCTCCCTGCTTCAAAAGAACGTCCTGAACCGGAAACGATGGGAGACCCGGGCCGAGCTCCGGCTGGCCATCACGACCTGGATCGAGCGCAGCTACCACCGCAAACGCCGTCAACGCGCCCTCGGGCGGCTGACACCCATCGAGTTTGAGACAATAAAAAACGCGGCCTCAGCCGCGTAAGAAATTATCAACCACAGCTGTCAACTAAACCTTCAGCAGTCCCCAACTTCGGCCGCCGGCCTCATGAGACTGAGAACACCTCAAGCGCCTTCGGCCAAAGGACCACATAACGTTCTTCACCTACCGGCCTATATGCCGCGCGTACGCTGGCCCATCGCCAGTCAGTCCCCAGTGTCGTCCTCGCGTGCTGAAAGGCTTCTAGCGGTCGATCCGTTTCAATGAAGATATTCATTTCGCCAGCGCCAAAGTCGTGCCCGTCTACGACGCCGTATGCATCAAGGAGACCAGACTGAAGCAAGTCCTCCATTGAGATAAGCGCATCAAAGTCGACATCAGATGTTGCTGGCCACTGCAAAACCAAGATGTATTTCCGGGCTGCATGTTCCCTGGACATCGCACGACCCCGAGCATTAGCCATGAGTGGAGTCTTTCACTTCTTGTGAGCCGCAGGGAGACAGCTCGCCTGACTTGAAGTCGTCCTATTAGGGATCCTTACCTGGAATGATGAGAAGCATGGCTGCTTCCCGTCCCGATCCCCAGGCTCGCCTTGAAGGCGCCGTCGTCGTTCTTCGCGAGCTGATCGAGAATGACCTCCCGGCCCTATTCACAGCCATCGGAAAACCCGAGATATTCGCTGGTGGCTGGGGAGGAGGTATGGGGGCATATCGCGAGAACTTCGGGCAGTGGTCGGAGTTTTTGAGGCAATGGCTGCCCTGGCAACAAGGCAACGTGTACGCCGTGTGTCTGCGTTCATTGGATGACCGGGTGATTGGCACCACCACGCTCGGCGATTTCGACTTGAAAAATGAGTCTGCGCATATCGGCTGGACGGCGTATTCCCCGGACGTCTGGGGAAGCGGGGTGAACGCTGACGCCAAGCGGCTCCTGCTGGGCACGGCCTTCACCCATGGATTTGAGCGGATCAGATTGCAGGCCGACGTACTAAACGTTCGGTCGCGGGCGGCGATAGAGCGGATCGGCGCCCAAAAAGAAGGCGTGCTCAGACATGTCCAACGGCGTGCGGATGGCAGTTGGCGAGACACGGCCGTTTACTCTGTTCTACGCGAGGAATGGCCCCATGTACGCAGTTTCCTCGATGAGCGTTTAGCAGCCCGGCCGGCGTGCTCCAGCTATAACCCGTCTCCGTAAGCCGATCGGCTTGCGGCGCCTGACACTTGCTGTCCAAGTGTTGCAATCTCTCGGTTCCCGGCGCAGACCATCGACACCGCTGGAGTGCCTTCCATGACATGGGGGATGCAATAGGCACTCGTGCCCGCCGTCCATGGACGTTCGCGGCGTGTGCGTCGTGGTTGTCTCAATGGGCCTGCTGCTCTACGGCTTGACCCAGGTGCCGCCGGACCTGCTGCTGCCCGGGCTACAGCTATGTATGTATAGCGCTGAGACAGGCCAATAGAAGGCGGCCAAGAGTTTGACCGCCACGACCCGGCCCGGCGGGCGACGGCAGGTGCCCCCGCTGCAGCCGGCATGCATAGAGGCCGACGGTGAGACCGGCTACCGCAGCGCCCGCATGCCGAGAGGCCGACGACGAGAAGCGCCCTTAGATGCTAGCCGCCTGACGGCCGGCGGAGACCCTCGTGAGGAAGTCCTCGACTACGGCCGCGAACTCGTCAGGCCGTTCGATCTGCGGCATGTGCCCGGTCTTGGCGAAGACGTGCGACTCGGCGCGGGGCAGCGCCGCGGCGGCCGCTTCAAGGTGGCTGAACGGCAGGATGTGGTCGTGGTCGCCCCACACCACCAGCGCCGGAACGTCTGACCTGGCGAGCGCGCCGATCAGAGCGGTGCGCCACTCAGCCCGGACACCGGAAATCGTTCCCAGGTCGCGGGCGACGTCGACCAGCGTCCGGCGGTGCGCCTCCCGCTGCGACAGGGCGAGCGCGTGGCCGATGCGGTCGTCCGTGACCAGCGTCTTGTCGTAGAAGAGCGACTGTACCGTCCGGCGTGATGCTTTCTCGTCGGGCCGCAGGAGCAGGGCCGCGAGCGGGCGGACCGCAAGGAGGCGAAGGACCAGTGCCACTTCCTGGCCGAATCCGGCGCTGTTGGCCAGCACGAGCGCGGAGACGCGGTCCGGATGGTCGGCGGCCAGCTTCATGGCGACGGCACCGCCGAGCGAGTTGCCCATCACGGGCAGCGGCCCGGAAACCCCGACGGCGTCCAGGAAGGCCGGCAGGATCCCGGCCAGCTTCGCGAGCGTCGTAGTGCCGGGGAGCCGTTCGGAGTACGCGAAGCCGGGAAGGTCGACGCTGTAGACCGTGTGGCGGTCCGAGAGCCGATCGTGCTGTTCGTTCCAGTCCTCGAGGCTCTGGCCGATGCCGTGCAGCAGCAGCACCGGATCCCCGCTGCCGGTGTTCCGGTAGCGCAGGCGTGTCCCCGCGACGGTGACATGGCGCGTCCCCGGCAATGCGAGGGGATCCCGGGCCGGGGCGGCGGGTTGCCGGACAGTTTCCCGCGCCGGCTGCCCCCGCCGGCCGAACCGGACGTGGTCGGTCAGCCGGCCGGCCCGGAGCAGGGCGAAATCGCGGAAGTAGTTCTGGTGCAGCCGCCACGGCGAGCCTGCGCCCTGCCGGGGCAACTGGTCGGCGCCGCGGAAAATGTAGCCGGCCTTCAGGTCGATCAGCGAGGACAGCGAGCCGTTGGCGACGTCGGCGGGTGCCGCGGGTACCACCCACTGAAGGTTCCGGCGGTCCAGATGCTTGATCAGCCTGCAGATGTACCCGGCGACCAGGTCCGCCTTCAGGGTCCAGGACGCGTTGGTGTAGCCGATGGTGAGGGCGAAATTCGGGACCCCCTCCAGCATCATGCCCTTGTAGGTTAGAGTCCTGCCAACGTCCACAGGCTCGCCGTCGACGGAGAGCTTCATGCCGCCGATCACCAGCAGGTTCAGTCCCGTGGCCGTGACAATGACGTCGGCGGGCAGCGATGTGCCGGAGGCCAGGTCAATCCCGTCCGGGGTGATCCGGGAAATCGTGTCGGTCACGATCTCGGCAGTGCCGGCACTGATGGCCCGGTACAGGTCCCCGTTGGGGATCGCGCAGACCCGCTGGTCCCACGGCTGGTACGACGGGGCCAGGTGCGTGTCCACCGGGAAGCCCGCCGGCAGTTTGGCTACTGCCGACTTGCGCAGGATCGCCTTCATCGTCTCGGGCCGCCGTCGGCTGAGCTGGTAGGTGAACATGGAGAAAAGAATGTTCTTGGAACGTACGACGTCGTACGCCAGTTGCGCGGGCAGCTTGCCTCGGAGGCGGTCGGCCAGGTGGTCCCGCGCGGGCACGGGGGCGATGTAGGTGGGGGAGCGCTGCAGCATCGTTACCTTGGCGGCCGACTTTGCCATGGACGGCACCAGCGTCACGGCCGTGGCGCCGCTGCCGATGACCACCACCTGCTTTCCCTCATAGTCGAGGTCGGCCGGCCAGTGCTGCGGGTGGACGATCGTTCCGGCAAAGGTGTCGGCCCCGTCGATGGCCGGGGTGAAGCCCTCGTCATAGCGGTAGTAGCCGGAACAGACGGACAGGAACGAGCAGGTGAAGGTGAGTGGCTCGGGGGAGGAGGCGGTGTCGCCGGACCGGAACTCGCCCCCGGACGTGTGGACCGCCGTCACGGTCCACAGTGCGGTTTCGCTTGACCATGAGGCGGAAATGACCCTGGTGTTCAGCCGGATCCGCGGCGCCAGGCCCTCGTCGGCGACCGTTGCCTCGATGTACTCGCGGATGGACTCGCCGTCCGCGATCGCCTTGGCGCCGGCCCAGGGCCGGAAGGAGTAGCCGAGCGTGTACATGTCGCTGTCGGACCGGATCCCGGGGTACCGGAACAGGTCCCAGGTACCCCCGACGGCGTTCCTCGACTCCACTACGGTGAAGGTTTTTCCGGGTACCTCGCGCTTCAGCCGGCTGGCGAAACCCACACCGCTCAGCCCGGCGCCGACAATCAACACATCTACGTGCTCGCTCATGCCGCCAAGCTATCGACTTAATGTTGAGATAGTCAACACCGTGTTGAGAACCGGGGCTAGGATGGGCGCATGGCTCAAAGAGGAAGACGCAGCGCGAGGGTTTCGGGCGATGAGCGCCAGGACGCAATCCTGGTCACCGCCGAGGCCCTCCTGGCAAACCGTGCCTTTGACGAGGTCTCCATCGAGGATCTGGCCCGGGGTGCCGGCATTTCGCGCCCCACTTTTTACTTCTACTTCCCCTCGAAAGATGCCGTGCTGCTGGCCCTGCTGGACCGGGTTATCAACGAGGTCGAGCACCGGGTGGGGCACCTGCCGCGCGATTTCGAGAGCGACCCCGCGGGTGCGTGGACCCGTTCCATCGGAATGTTCGTTGAGGTGTTTGTCTCTCACCGCGGTGTGTCGACCGCCGCCATCGGGGCGCGCACCCGAAACGACGAGGTGCGCGGGCTGTGGTCCAGGTCGATGCAGTCCTGGGTCGACTTCTCAAGCGACGTTATCCGTGCCGAGCAGGCCCGCGGGGCCGCGCCGGCGGGCACCGACGCGCACGACCTCGCGGTGAGCCTGAACCTGATGAACGAACGGGTCATTACTGCTGCCCTCAACCGGGAGAGTCCTGCCATCGCGGAGACCGCCGCCCTGGACATCCTGTCAACCATCTGGATCCGCAGTATCTACGGGTCCGACAACCCCGGCGGCCGCTAAGGCCGGCGCCGAAAGGAAACCATAATGCCCTCCATCAAGACGCTCACCGTGCTCGGCACAGGGGTGCTCGGCTCCCAGATCGCCTTCCAGGCCGCATTCCACGGTTTCGCAGTCACCGCCTACGACGTCGATGAGGACGCACTTGCCAAGGCGCGGGACCGTTTCGCCCGCCTCGCCGGCATCTACCGGGCACAGATTGCCGGCGCCTCCGAGGGCAAGACCGAAGCAGCCCTGGCAAACCTCCGCCTCACCGCAGACCTGGGGGACGCCGTCGTCGACGCGGACCTTGTGATCGAAGCCGTTCCCGAACTGCTGGAACTCAAACGCGACGTCTACCGCAAGCTCGCGGAACTGGCGCCGGCCAAGGCCATCTTCGCGACCAACTCATCCACCCTGCTGCCCAGTGACCTGAAAGACTTCACCGGACGCCCGGACCGCTTCCTCGCGCTCCATTACGCCAACAACATCTGGGCGCAGAACATCGCCGAGGTCATGGGCACCGCGGAGACGGACCCGGCGGTGTACGCGGCTGTCGTCGACTTTGCCCGGAACAGCGGACTGGAACCGATCGAGATCAAGAAGGAGAAGGCCGGCTACGTCCTGAACTCGCTGCTGGTTCCGCTGCTGAACGCGGCCGCCGGACTGCTGCTTCAGGGCGTCGCCGACCCGTGCACCATTGACAAGACCTGGCGCATCGCCACGGGGGCCCCGAGCGGACCGTTCCAGATCTACGACGTCGTCGGCCTGACCACGGCGTACAACATCGCCTCGGCCTCGCCGGATGCCGGTTCCCAGGCGTTCGCCCAGTACCTGAAGGAGCACTACATCGACCAGGGCAAGCTGGGGGTCGCCTCGGGGGAGGGCTTCTACAAGTACTGAGTCGAGGACCTTTAGTGCTGCTGCAGTTCTTCCCGTTCCAGGTCTTGGACCGACCGCGAGGGCGGGCAGAACTCATTGCCCTCCGGCTGCAGGCAGCAAGTGGTTGTCCGGCAAAGAATGGGCTTATGCCTTGAGGCTGTTTTCGGTGGAGACCTCGCGAGCCTCGGTAAAGTAACCGTCAGACTGAAGACCGAGGGAACAGTGGGCTTTGCGTACATCCCCCAAGGAAGTTTTTCTCGTTGAACAAAGAATAGTCGGCAAGCAAGCCGCGGCCCTGCGAGCGTCCAATTCACGAGCCCACGGCCTGCTCATATGCCGGTCGGGTACGGACTGGACTCCGCGCAGCTTCCGTGCGCGACGTCGTATTCTGTTCGCATGTCCGTGCTCGTGGAAGTCACGCTGCTGTAGTTCAAGGCGTTCTCGAAGCCGTAGGTGATCTTTTCCTGCACCGTAACGCAGGCGATCATCAGGACGAAGAATGATCTGAATCAGCTAATGGTTCTTACGGAGACGCATTATTTCGGCCGGTTTGTCAGGTACTCGGTCCACTGACCAGGACTTCGTGAGTTGGTAGCCTGTGGCACATGCCCATCAAACTTGAGAACGTCGGAATCGCGGTTCGTGACCTGGAAGAGGCCATCGCGTTCTTCACTGACCTCGGGCTTACGGTCCTGGGCCGTGACACCGTCAGCGGGGAGTGGGCCGACACCGCCGTGGGCCTTGACGGCAACCACGCAAAAATCGCAGTGCTCCAGACCCCGGACGGCAGAGGCCAGCTTGAGCTCTTCGAGTACATCCATCCTGCCGCCATCGACACACACCCCACACTGCCGAACGAAATCGGAATGCACCGCGTTGCCTTCTCGGTCGACGACATTGACGCCGCGCTGGAGATCGCCGCGAAGCATGGATGCCACCCGCTGCGGGGCGTCGCAACCTACGGAGACATTTACAAGCTGACTTACGTCCGTGGTCCCAGCGGCATCATTGTGATGTTCGCCCAGGAACTCAAGAAGTCCACCGGAAACTGAGCACCTCGCCCCCGTGCGGGTGAGAGGGCCTACGCCCTGCTGCCATATACTCCGAAGATGCCCATCACGCACGCACCCACCCACGCAAAACCGTCCGGTCCCCAGCCAGGCGGAGGCCACCTGTGAGCGGCGGGCTCGTCGCCCTGCTGGACGACGTCGCCGCCCTGGCCCGCATCGCGGCAGCCTCGGTAGACGATGTGGCAGCCGGTGCCGCCAAGGCTGGTACCAAGGCCGCCGGCGTCGTAATTGACGACGCCGCCGTCACCCCGCAGTACGTGTCCGGGGCGGACCCGTCGCGCGAGCTGCCCATGATCAAGAAGATCTTCTGGGGCTCCATCCGGAACAAACTCCTGATCATTCTCCCGGCGCTCCTGCTGATCAGCGCCTTCATCCCTTGGATCATCCCGTTCATCCTGATGCTGGGCGGCACGTACCTCTGCTATGAGGGCGCGGAGAAGGTCTGGCACAAGCTGCGCGGCGGCCACCATGAGGCCGAGGAAGCGCCGGCTGTGGAACGCGGGCATGACGCGGAGGCCACTGTCGTCAAGGGCGCTATCACCACCGACTTCATCCTGTCCTGCGAAATCATGGTCATCTCCATGAACGAGGTGGCGACGGAATCCATTTGGGTCCGGGCTTTCATTCTGGTCCTGGTGGCGATTGCCATCACAGTGCTTGTGTACGGCGCCGTCGGGCTGATCGTGAAGATGGACGATATTGGAGTCCATCTTGCCGCCAAGGATTCTGCGCGCGCCAAGCGCTTTGGCCACCTCCTGGTAAGGGGCATGCCGGCCGTACTGGCTGCGATTACCTTCGTGGGAACGATCGCGATGCTCTGGGTAGGCGGCCACATTATGGTGCAGGGGGCACACGACCTTGGCTGGCACGCGCCCTATGACTTGATCCACGCACTCGAGCACCCGGTGGCGGGCGTTGCCGTTGTTGGCGGCTTCCTGGCCTGGCTCGTGGACACCCTGTGCTCAGCGGTGATCGGGCTCGCCTGGGGCCTGGTGGTCATGGCTGTCATTGGCCCGCTGCTGAAAGTGCTGCCCTTCGGCAAGGCGAAGGATCACGGGCACGGCGCGGCAGGAGAAACGCCCGACGGCGGTGGTCCCGCGGGCCATTAGTCTTCCGTTCCATCGCGGGCCGGGCCAGCGGGCCGGGAAGCGCGGTGCTTAGAACGCGTACCGGATCCGGCAGTACGGTGCGATCCTGCCAATCAGCGCAGTCAGTTGCTGGACGTAGCCTGCCTTGGCGCGCGCCCGGTACCGGACATTGCTGAAACCATTCGAGGAGACTTTGGCCTCCTGGAGGTCAGGGCGCCACAGGACGTTTTCGGCCTGCGGGTGCCAGCCCAGGTTGACCTCGTGCAGTTGCTCATTGTGGGTCAGGAAAATGACCTCGGCGGCCAGCTGCGCCTTGGCTGCAGGGGTCAGGGCGGCGTCCAACTGGCGCAGCAGCTCCTCCCAGTCGGCCAGCCACGTGTCGGTAATGATCACGGGGGAGAAGTTCACATGTACCTCGTACCCGGCGTCGACGAAATCGTTAATGGCGGCCAGCCGCTCGGCCACCGGGGACGTCCGCACATCGACTGACTTCGCCAGGTCCGCCGGCATCAGCGAGAAGCGGACCCTGGTGTGGCCCCCGTGGTTCCAGCCGAGCATGTGCCGGTTGACGAACTTTGTGGCGAAGGACAGCTTGGCATTGGGCAGTTCCCGGAACAGCGTGACAAGGTCCTCCACGTTGTCGCTGATCAGCGCGTCCACCGAGCAGTCGCTGTTTTCGCCAATGTCATAGACCCAGAGCTCGGGGTCGCACTGGTTAGGCTCCAGCTTGAGTCCCTGGCGCGTGGCGTGCCGTTCCAGCGTCCCGGCGATCTGGTCGATATTGGCGAAAACGGTGACCGGGTTGCTGTAGCCCTTGTGCCGCGGAACGTAGCAGTAGGCGCACGCCATGGCACATCCGTTGGCCGTGGAGGGGGCAATGAAGTCCGCTGACCTGCCGTTCGGCTTCACGGTCAGGGACTTCTTGACCCCGAGGACCAGCGCCTCGGTTTTGATCCGGGACCACCGCGGCACGTTGGTTTCGTCGCCGTGGAGGTCGGGAATGTTCCAATGGCTCTCCACGGGAACGACGTCGGCTCCCGGCCACCGTGCCACGATCTCCCGCCCGCGCGGCAGCTCCAAGGCTGCAGGCTGCGCGTAAATGCGGCGGATTTGCAGCAGCCGGTCGAATTCCATGTCCTCATTGTCCTTGACGGACCGGGCCCGAAACGGCAGTTAAGCCGACGGCATCCTTCCCCTGTATGCAGTATGGATGGACCGCCGCCTGCCGGACGGTAGACTGGGATGTGCCGTTCTCCGGCCACTCTGCCCCAGCGTCCCCTGGCACTCCGTGCGCGGACCGTGGCGTTCCCTGTTGTGAAAGGCCTTACCTGCTGTGATTACTGTCCAGGATCTTGAACTGCGCGCCGGTGCCCGGCTCCTGATGGACCAGGTGAGCTTCCGCATCGACAAGGGAGACAAGATCGGCCTTGTCGGCCGGAACGGTGCCGGCAAGACTACGCTGACCCGCGTCCTCGCAGGCGAAGGCCTTCCCGCCGCCGGTAAGGTCACCCGCAGCGGGGAGATCGGCTACCTGCCCCAGGATCCCCGTACCCCGGACATGGAGCAGTTGGCACGGGACCGCATCCTGTCCGCCCGTGGCCTGGACGTCGTCGTCGGTAAGCTTCGGAAGGCCCACGACGAAATGGCCAGCGAGGACGCCGAAGTGCAGCGGAAGGCCATGGGCCGGTATGACCGGCTGGAATCCGAGTTCCTCGCAGCCGGCGGTTACGCAGCGGAAGCCGAAGCTGCGTCGATCTGTTCCAACCTTGCGCTCCCGGACCGGCTGCTGAACCAGCCGCTCAAGACGCTCTCGGGCGGCCAGCGGCGCCGTGTCGAACTGGCCCGCATCCTCTACTCGGACGCCGAGACGATGCTCCTGGACGAACCCACCAACCACCTTGACGCCGATTCCATCGCCTGGCTGCGTGACTTCCTCAAGAACCACCAGGGCGGCCTGATCGTCATCAGCCACGACACGGACCTGCTGGAAGCCACCGTCAACAAGGTGTTCCTGCTGGACGCCAACCGTGCCCAGATCGACTTTTACAACATGGACTGGAAGCGCTACCTCCTTCAGCGGGAGACCGACGAGCGCGCCCGGAAGCGGGAACGCGCCAACGCTGAGAAGAAGGCGCAGGTCCTCATGGACCAGGCCAACAAGATGCGGGCCAAGGCCACCAAGGCCGTTGCCGCGCAGAACATGGCCAAGCGCGCCGAGCGCCTGCTCAGCGGGCTGGAAGCGGTCCGCGAGCAGGACCGGGTGGCAGCGCTGCGGTTCCCGGACCCCGCACCCTGTGGCAAGACCCCGCTCACCGCGGACGGGCTCAGCAAGTCCTACGGCTCGCTGGAGATCTTCACCGACGTCGACCTGGCCATCGACCGCGGTTCCAAAGTGGTCATCCTGGGCCTCAATGGTGCCGGAAAGACCACTCTGCTGCGGATGCTCGCCGGCGTGGACATTCCCGACACCGGCGAAGTCATCCCCGGCCACGGCTTGAAGGTTGGCTACTACGCCCAGGAACACGAAACCCTGGACCACAACCGGACTGTGCTGGAGAACATGCGCTCCGCCGCGCCCGATATGAAGGACGCCGAGGTGCGCGGCATCCTTGGCTCGTTCCTGTTCTCCGGTGACGACGTGGACAAGCCTGCGGGTGTGCTCTCCGGCGGCGAGAAGACCCGCCTGGCTCTCGCCACCATCGTTGCCTCCAGCGCCAACGTGCTGCTCCTCGACGAGCCCACCAACAACCTCGACCCCGCCAGCCGCGCCGAAATCCTGGGCGCCCTGCGCAATTACACCGGCGCCGTTGTCCTGGTCAGCCACGACGAAGGTGCGGTCGAAGCCCTGAACCCGGAACGCGTAGTCATGCTTCCGGACGGCGTCGAGGACCTCTGGAACGAGGACTACCTGGACCTCATCACTCTGGCTTAGCGCACCTGCAGCTCCAGCGCCGCGGTAAGGCTCCGGAGCTGTTGGTAGGTGATGCTGAACATGGAGTTGTGGTCTCCCGCTCCGGCCCACAGCAGCTCGTGGCGCCGCAGGGACTCGTCCAGCAGGGTGCGGATCCCTTTGGGGTGGCCCACCGGGGCTACGCCACCTACCTCCTGGCCCGTATGTTCCAGCACGAAGGCGGGGGAGGCGCGGCGGATCTTCCCTGCGCCCAGCTGCGTTGATACCAGCGCTGTGTCCACGCGCGCGGCGCCGCTGGCCAGGATCAGCAGCGGCTCCCCGCCGAGTTCGAAGACAAGGCTGTTGGTGATGGCTGCAAGGTCACATTCGAGGGCCTCAGCTGCTGCGGCTGCCGTGGGTACTCCCGACGGAAAGGTGCGCACGGTGTCGGCGAGCCCCGCCGCCACCAGAGCGGAGCGCACCAAGGAGACCGGGCCGCCGTCGTACTCCATGCCTCAGTAGCCCTGCGCGTCCAGGAGAGCGTCTTCTTCTTCCTCGGCGGTCGCCTTCTTGCGCTTTCGGGGTGCAGCCGGCCGACGGCGGGGGGCCACCGCAGCATGCATGGCCCCATCGTCAATCAGCTCCTCGTCCTCGGCGTCGATCGCCGCGTTCCGTGCCTGCTGCCGCGCCGCGTAGCCGAACCCGACGAACATGAGAACGCCGAAAGCGAACCACTGCAGGGAGTAGGACAGGTGCGTCCCCTCATCCGTCGACGGCTTGGGGAAGGCAACGGGCATCGCGGCTGCCGGCGGTGTTTCCGAGGCGAGCTGGCCGTACGCGCCCGTCATCAGCGGGTAGCCCAGCTGCGCGGCGTACGTGGGGAGATCGATGGACGCCAGTTGCCCTTCGGGGGCCCCGCGCTGAAGCTCCGGCTCACCATGCTTCAAGCGCACGACGGCGGTCACCTCACCCTGGGGAGGGGCAGGCACCGAATCGGGGCTGCCCGGATTCGTGTTGCCGATGGGCAACCAGCCCCGGTCGATGACGACTGTCTCACCGGTGGTGAGGCGGAAGGGGACCACTACCTCGTAGCCGGGCTGACCGTTGAGAGGCCGGTTGCGCACGATCCGTTCCCCGGCGGCGTCATAGGTTCCCTTGAGCTCGACCTGGGTCCACTCCTTGGCCGGGTCCAGGTGGTTGAACTGGTCCCGTGCCTGCTCGAAAGGGATGGGAGTTGCCGAGTAATTGCTGACCACCCGGTTGATTTCGGCCAGGGTCTCCGCACGGCGGTCCATCTGCCAGCGGCCCAGGAAAACACATGCGGTGGCAAAGATGGCGGCCAGCAGGAGATAGCCCAGCCACTTGCTGGAAAAAAGGAAACGGTACATTCAGATGTCCTGCTCCAGCGATCCGCCGTCGCCGGCGAGGGGGAGGGTTTCCTTCCAGAGCCCGCGCGTCTGCAGGTAGTCCTCCAGCCATGCCCGGTGGTCGGCGCAGGCCAGCCAGGTCTTTCGCCGCTCGGGTGTGTGGATTTTGGGGTTGTTCCAGAGAAGCTGCCAGGACGCCTGCGCCCTGCACGCCTTCCGCGAGCACAGGGCGGTCTCAGAAACGACGTCGGATCCTGCTGCAAAATCGAAAATGCTCATTTGGCCTGCCCCTGCTCTCCGCGCTCCTGGTCATCGTCCTTCACCAGCTCGCCCTGGAGCACGGCGCTTTCCGGTTTTTCGTCGGTGGCCGGGGGAGGCGGGCTTTCAAGCTCGGCCAACGGGGCCGAGTCCAGCAGCAAGTCGCTGGGCGTCTCCGCCTTGTCGCTGCCGTTGGCGATGACCACCGCAATCCACGGCAGGAAAACTGCTCCCGCCACCGCAATGATCTTGAACCACCCGTCCACCACGAAAATCAGGATCAGGCAGACCATGCGGATCCCCATGGCCAGGGCGTACTTGATCATCCGCTGGCGCATATCTTCCGAATGTGCGGCCGCGGCGTCCGTAATGCTGTGGACCTCGGCGTCGCCGGAGAACCGGCCCGGTTCTTCGGGCGCGGAACGTCCCGCATGGTTTTCAAGGGTCACGGTGGATGATCACGCTCCAAAGGCTTCCCTTAATTCTCGCACCATCGGCAGTGCTGCCCAAACCCGCCGCAGGCCTGCCGCTAAGATCGGAGGCAGCCCAAACCACACCCCGCTAGCGCGGCACAGCCTGCCGCAGAATTTCGGAGCATCCCCATGACTGAAACAGCGTCCGCCCCCCGCAGTGTCCTGGTGACCGGCGGCAACCGCGGCATCGGCCTTGCCATCGCGCAGGCGTTCCTCGCCAACGGTGACAAGGTGGCCGTGACGTACCGCAGCGAAACGCAGCTTCCGGAGGGAATCCTCGGCGTCAAGGCGGACGTTACTGATGAAGCCTCGGTGGATGCTGCCTTCAAGGAAGTGGAAGCGGCGCATGGCCCCGTGGAAGTCCTGGTGGCCAACGCCGGCATCACCAAGGACACCCTGCTCCTGCGCATGAGCGAGGACGACTTCACCTCGGTCATCGACACCAACCTGACCGGGGCCTTCCGGGTCATCAAGCGCGCGTCCAAGGGCATGATCCGTCTGCGGAAGGGCCGCGTTGTCCTCATCTCCTCGGTGTCCGGCCTCTACGGCGCACCCGGCCAGATCAACTACTCCGCGTCCAAGGCCGGCCTGGTGGGCATCGCCCGGTCCCTCACCCGCGAGCTCGGTTCCCGCGGCATCACCGCCAACGTGGTGGCGCCCGGCTTCATCAACACCGACATGACGGCAGAACTCCCCGAAGCCACCCAGAAGGACTACCTGTCCAGCATCCCCGCCGGACGCTTTGCCGAGGCCGCGGAGGTGGCCAACGTGGTCCGCTGGATCGCAAGCGACGAAGCCGCCTACATCTCCGGCGCCGTGATCCCGGTGGACGGCGGCCTGGGCATGGGCCACTGACCCTGCCGGTCTCAGCCGCTGACCCTGCCGCCCCCTGACGCTGCGGGAAACTAGCCGCCGGGTCCTTCTTTGTCGAAGTCGGACAAGGGATATCGGCTTCGGCCGCTGGCATGATGGACTGCAGGCCACAACGATTTAGATGTTTCGAACAAAGGAAGCTCGTATGGGACTGCTGAACAACAAAACGGCGATCGTCACAGGATCATCGCGCGGCATTGGCGCTGACGTAGCCAAGATCCTCGCCTCGGAGGGTGCCGCCGTCGTGGTCAACTACCGCCAGAAGGCGCCCCGCGCCAACAAGGTAGTGCAAGGGATCGAGGCCGCCGGCGGCCGTGCCGTCGCCGTGGGTGCCGACCTCACTACCCAGGAAGGCGTGCAGGCCCTCGCCAGCGCCGCCATGGAAAACTTTGGATCGCTGGACATCCTGGTCCTGAACGCCTCCGGCGGCATGGAAACCGGCATGGGCGAGGACTACGCGCTCAAGCTGAACCGCGACGCGCAGATCAACATGCTCAACGCCGCAGTGCCCCTGATGAAGGAAGGCTCCAGGGTGGTCTTCGTGACCAGCCACCAGGCCCACTTCATCAACACGGTCCCCACGATGCCGGCCTACGAGCCGGTGGCCCGCAGCAAGCGCGCCGGCGAGGACGCCCTGCGTGAACTCATCCCCAACCTCGCGGAGAAGGGCATCTCCCTGGTGGTGGTGTCCGGCGACATGATCGAAGGCACCGTCACCGCCACGCTCCTGGACCGTTCCACGCCAGGCGCCATCGAGGCCCGCCGCGCGGAGGCCGGCAAGCTGTACTCCGTCGAAGAGTTTGCGCAGGTTGTGGCAGGGATGGCAACGGCCGACGTCGAGTCCGGCCACACCGAATACGCCGGCGGAGCGGATTACTTCGGCAAGAGCGCCGAGGCTTCCAGCTAAACTCTGGCCCCTTCGCGAGATGGCAGTTCGCGGCAATGCTCATGTCGAGCACTGCCGCGAACTGCCATTTCGCGGTTAAAGCGGGGGAGTCAGACGCCGGCGACGTGGCGGACCGCGTCCAGGTACGGCATGTTCAGTGCTGCGTCGGCCACGGCGCGGACGGCAGGCTTGGCGTTGAAAGCCACCCCGATCCCGGCGGCGCCCAGCATGTCCAGGTCGTTGGCGCCATCACCCACGGCGATGGTGTGTTCAAGCGCGATACCCTCGGCGGCAGCCCACTCCCGCAGGTACTTTTCCTTCGCAGCCCTATCCACCACGGCGCCCAGCACCCTGCCGGTCAGCGCGCCGTCGACAATCTCCAGTTCGTTGGCCTGCCAGTAGTCCAGGCCCAGGTCGGCGGCGATCGGCTCCAGGATCTGGTTGAATCCGCCGGACACCACCGCCACGGTGTGGCCTGCGGCCTTGAACGCGGCCACCAACTGCTCGGCGCCTTCGCTGAGCTTCACTTCCTGGCGGACGGAATGGACGACGTCGGCCGGCAGCCCCGCGAGTACGGCCACTCTGGCGTGCAGGCTTTGGGCGAAGTCCAGCTCACCACGCATCGCAGCCTCCGTTACGGCTGCGACCTCCTCCCGCTTCCCCGCGTAGGCGGCCAGGAGTTCGATGACCTCCTGTTGGATCAGGGTGGAGTCCACATCCATGATCAGCAGCTTGCGGGCCGCAGTGCGAAGGGCGGCGGGCACGATGGCAGTGTCAAAGCCGTCCGTTGCGGATTCCGCCACGCCGCGGCGCAGTGCGGCGAGCCCCGCAGCGGTGGCGTCGGGAAGGGCCAGTTCAAGGATGTGGACCCGATAACGGTTGTCTCCTGACTCCGTTTCGGCCAGCACCTCGGCGCCGTGCGAATCAAGGACGGAACGCAGCTGCTCCAGCCCGGCAGGGGTCACATTCAGGCCATAGCTGACCGCAGTCACGTTCGAAGTCATGCCAGCAATCTTAGCCAGCGGTCAACGGGTGCCTTGAATTCATTGCGGGCAGCCGATGCAGGGCCGTTAGGCAGCCTTCACACCGGTTATCAGTCATCTTCTTTTTTGTCCTAGTGTCTACTCCTATGAGTGATGTTCTGGAACTGGACTCCGTCAGCGTTGTCCGAGGCAAAAAGACCCTGCTGGACAAGGTTGACTGGCAGGTTAACGAGGGCGAGCGGTGGGTCATTCTCGGCCCCAACGGCGCCGGCAAGACCACCCTTCTCCAGATCGCGGCGGCCCGGCTCCACCCCAGCAGCGGAACGGCCGGCATCCTCGACGAAATCCTGGGCCGCGTTGACGTGTTCGAGCTCCGGCCCCGCATCGGTCTCTCCTCCGCAGCCCTTGCCACCCAGATCCCCGAACACGAGAACGTCTTGAACGTTGTGGTTACCGCTGCCTATGGCGTCACCGGCCGCTGGCGCGAAGGCTACGAGCGCGACGACGAACGGCGCGCCTTCCGGCTGCTGAACGACTGGGGCATGGGGCCGCTGCTCAACAGGACGTTCGCCACCCTGTCAGAGGGCGAGCGCAAGCGCGTCCAGATTGCCCGGGCCCTGATGACGGACCCCGAACTGCTCCTGCTGGATGAGCCGGGCGCCGGACTGGACCTGGGCGGCCGCGAAGAGCTGGTGCACAAGCTCGCCGAGCTTGCCCGCGATGAAGCGGCTCCTGCCATGGTCCTGGTCACGCACCACCTGGAGGAAGTCCCGCCGGGGTTCACCCACGCCATGCTGCTGCGTGACGGCGGAGTTGTAGCTGCCGGTCCCATTACCGAGGTCCTGACCGAAGAACACCTCAGCACCACCTTCGGGCTGCCGCTTGCGGTGACCGAGAACGCGGGACGTTACACCGCCACAGCACGCCGCTAGAAGAGGCCTGCGCAACTACCTTGGAATTCTTCAGCAGCATCATTGTGTTCATCGCCGGGCTGTGGGCCGGCACCATCAACGCCGTGGTGGGCTCCGGGACCCTGGTCACCTTCCCAGTGCTCATCGCCTTGGGCGTTGCCCCGGTAACCGCCTCCATGAGCAACGCGATGGGCCTGGTCTTCGGCACGGGCGCCGGGGCCTTCGGGTACCGCCGTGAGCTGGCGGGCCGTGCGCGGCAGGTCATGCGCCTGCTGCCGGCGTCGGTGCTTGGCGGCATCACCGGCGCCTATCTCCTGCTTCACCTGCCCGAAAAGGTCTTCCACTATGTGGCCCCGGTCCTGCTGGTCCTGGCCATGTTGATGGTCGTGTTCCAGCCGCGGCTGCAGGACTGGGTGCGCAAGCGCGAGGCCGATCCGGCGCAGGCCGCCAAAGACAAACGCCACGGGATCCTCCTGCTGGTCCTGGTCTACCTGGCCGGAGTCTACGGCGGCTACTTCGTGGCAGCGCAGGGGATCCTGCTGGTGGGCATCCTTGGCGTGTTCCTCACCGGCACCATCCAGAACGCAAATGCCATGAAGAACTTCCTGGTCCTCGGCGTGAATATGGTCGCCGCCATCTCCTACCTGCTGTTCGCCTTCGACCGTGTCAACTGGCTGGTGGTGCTGCTGATCGCTGTGAGTTCCACCATCGGCGGCCTCATGGGCGCGAAGGTGGGCCGCAAGCTGTCGCCCCGCGTCCTGCGTGCCGTGATCTTCAGCCTGGGCCTCGTGGCCCTCGCCGTCATGATCGCCAACCTGCTGCAATAATCACCCGGTGACTTTCCACTACCTCGAATCCGCCGACGACCCCCGGGTCAGCGACTACACCACGCTCACCGACGTGCACCTGCGCAAGCTCCGCGAACCGGCCGAGGGCATGTACATCGCCGAGTCGTCGCGGGTGCTGCGCCGGGCGCTGGCCGCCGGGCACCAGCCACGGTCGTTCTTCCTCGCCGAGAAGTGGGTGGCGGACCTCGACGACGTCTTCAAGGCGTACCCGGACGTACCGGTTTTTATCGGCTCGGCAGCCCTGCTGGAGGAAATCACCGGCTTCCACCTGCACCGCGGGGCCATGGCGGCGATGCAGCGCCCTGCCCCGGTGCCGCTGCCGGGGCTCCTGGCCGGGGCCCGCCGCGTGGCCGTGCTGGAGGACATCGTGGACCACACCAATGTGGGGGCCATCTTCCGCTCCGCAGCGGCGCTCGATATCGACGCCGTCCTGGTTTCCCCGCGGTGCGGTGATCCGCTGTACCGCCGCAGTGTCAGGGTGAGCATGGGCACCGTGTTCCAGGTTCCCTGGGCGCGCCTGCACAACTGGCCCGGCGACCTCCAGGTGCTGAAGAACCACGGCTTCACCGTCGCGGCACTGGAACTGACGCCCGACGCGGAGGACGTCGACGCCGTCGCCTCCCGGAACCTGGACAAGCTCGCCCTGGTGCTCGGCACCGAGGGTGCCGGCATGAGCCCGGAGACCCTCGCCGCCGTCGACCTCGCCGTAAAGATCCCCATGCGCAACGGCGTGGATTCCCTCAACGTAGCCGCCGCTTCCGCCGTGGCCTTTTGGGAGCTTCGCGCGCGGGCCTAACGTATGGCGCATTGGTTCGTCAGCCCCACGGGCATCGGCTATGATGGATAGCTGGTTGTCCTGCTTTTTCAGCTACGGCTGATGCAACAGAACCCAGCCATCCCATTCATACCTGGCAGCTGGCAAAATCCAGCTGCGCGAACAAAGGTCCCATTGTGAAGTCTGATACCCACCCGAAGTACGAAGCTGTTGTCTTCAACGACCTGGCCTCCGGCACCAAGTTCCTGACCCGCTCCACTGTGTCTTCCTCCAAGACCATTGAGTGGGAAGACGGGAACACCTACCCGGTCATCGACGTCGAAATCTCTTCCGAGTCCCACCCGTTCTACACGGGCAAGCAGCGCATCATGGACTCTGCAGGCCGCGTCGAGCGCTTCAACGCTCGCTTCAAGGGCTTCGGCGGCAAGAAGTAATTCCTTCGCCCTGGCTTGTATCAGGAAGCCCGCACCGGAAACGGTGCGGGCTTCTGCGTTAACCGCACACCTGTCTTCTGGGGCAGGATTGGAAGCATGACCCAGTCACCTTTCCCCGCCCCTGAAGCCGCCAGCAACCAGCGCCTGCACGGTGAATATAAGGTGCCCGGCGGCAAGCTGGTGGTGGTGGACCTGACCGTGGTGGACGGCGCCCTTGCGGACGTCTCCGTCAGCGGCGACTTCTTCCTGGAACCGGACGAGGCACTGGCAGACATCAACCGCGCGCTGACCGGGCTCCCCGAGACCACTCCCGCTAAAGACCTCGCCGCGGCCGTCAGCGCAGCGCTGCCAACTGGAGCGGTCCTGTTCGGCTTCTCTGCCGATGCGGTGGCCGTCACCGTCCGCCGGGCGCTGGCCAAGGCCACCTCGTGGGGAGACCACGACTGGAACATCATCGCGCCCACCGTGCTTCCCACCGAAATCAACGTCGCCCTGGACGAGGTGCTCACGGAAGCCGTTGGCGCGGGGGAGCGTACCCCCACCCTGCGGTTCTGGGACTGGCAGGAGCCGTCGGTGGTCATCGGCAGCTTCCAGTCCGTGCAGAACGAGGTGGACCCCGAGGGCGTTGCCAAACACGGCATCAACGTGGTCCGGCGGATCAGCGGTGGCGGCGCCATGTTCATGGAGGCCGGCAACTGCATCACCTACTCGCTCTACCTGCCCCAGACCCTCGTGGACGGGCTGAGCTTCGCGGACTCCTACCCCTTCCTGGACGCCTGGGTCATGGCCGCACTGAAGAAGCTTGGCATCAACGCGTTCTACATCCCGTTGAATGACATCGCCACGGACCAGGGCAAGATCGGCGGCGCCGCACAGAAACGGCTGGCAAACGGCGGCATGCTGCACCACGTCACCATGAGCTACGACATCGACGCCGACAAGATGGTGGAGGTCCTCCGGATCGGCAAGGAGAAACTCTCCGACAAAGGCACCCGCAGCGCCAAGAAGCGCGTGGACCCGCTGCGCCGCCAGACCGGCCTGGCCCGGATGGCGATCATCGAGGCGATGATCGAGGTGTTCAGCGAGCGCTACGGGGCAACGCCGTCACAGCTGGCGGGACACGAACTGGCCGCCGCCGAGGAACGGGTGGCCACCAAGTTCGGGACCGAGGAGTGGCTCCACCGCGTCCCGTAGCCTCACCGGTTGCTCCCCACCGGCTCCCATCCTTCGCAAGCTCAGGCCGGGGCCCTCGCCGGCGTGGGCCCGTTGTCGTTTTGGCGCCTGCATAACGACGCTTAGGGAGCAATCGATGAGTGGTGGGGAACGACGGCGGCCTGTGCGGTGAGTGCGCGCAGCAGGTGGCTGCGCTGCTCGATGATGATCCGGCGCAGGGCATGCGGCGCCTCCGGGGTGGCAGCCAGCCACTCATCGGTCCGCCGTACCACCGGATGCTCCTCGGGTTGGGTGCCCGCCGCCAGATCCTGCGCCGCGGGGTAGAGACCGCGAACAATCCGGCTGGCAATCTCAATGCTGCGTTCATCCCATACGGTCCGAAGGCAATCGAAGTACGGCTCCACATAGGGTTCCAGCAGCGCCGGCGGAGCCGTGGTGAAGCCACTGATGGTTGCCGTCAGGAGCTGGTTGGAGAGCTCGGTCCCTTCGACGGATGCGTGCCAGGCCGCGGCCTTCACGGCAGGGTCCGGCCGGGATGCCATCGCGGTCGCGTGCCCTGCCCGGCCCGAAGCGGTGGTGTCCCGGGCCAGTTCGGCATCCAGTTCTGCTGCGCCGGCCTGTCCGTTGGCAGCGAGCGCATGCCACAGGTGCCAGCGGAGCTCGGCATCCACAGCCAGGCCCTCCACGGGCGCACTGCCGTCCAGCAGGCCCCGGAGGCGGGGGAGCAGGCTCCCGTCATGCCGGCTCAGGGTGGCCAGGGTGCGGGCCCAGGCGAGCTGCTGGTCCGAGCCGGGCGTGGCACGGTCCAGTTCGGCAGCGGCCGCGGCCAGGAAGGCGGAGCGCACGCTGGCCCGGCCGTCAGCGGGGGTGTAGCGTTCGACGGCGGTTGTCGCGTTGTCGAGGACGTTCAGCAGGACGCCGATGCCCGTTTCGGCAGGGGCGAAGGCAGCTACGGCATCCACGTACAGCGATGCGGGGCTTTCGCCGTCCCGGGCGGAGTTCCACAGCGACGTCCAGCAAAGGGCGCGGGCCATGGGATCGGCAATCCGGTCCAGCGAGGAACGAACCGCTGCCTCGGAGGCAGGATCCAGCCGCACCTTGGCGTAGGTCAGGTCGTCGTCATTGACCAGGAGGAGCGCAGGCCGCGGTTGGCCCGCGAGCTGGGGGAGTTCCGTGCGGGCGCCGGCCACGTCGGTTTCGATGCTGCCGGTCCGCACCAGGGCGCCCTCGGCGTCGAAGTCGTAGGAACCCACCCGGAGGCGGTGCGGCCGCAGCTCCTCGTGTCCCGTGACCGGGTCCGTCGCTTCCTGGACGATTGCCACCCTGCCCGGCACGCCGTCGTCGTCCGCTGCTGCGCCTTCCGGCGCACCCTCCGCGGCGAAGTCCAAAGACAGCGTGGAAATGCCTGAGGTCTGCAGCCACTGCCGGGCCCAGCCGGACAGCTCACGGCCTGAGGCAGCATCCAGGGCCGCCAGCAGGTCGGCCAGCGAGGTGTTCCCGTAGGCGTGCTTCCGGAAGTACTCGCGCGAGCCGGCGATGAAGGCGTCAAAACCTACATAGGCCACCAGCTGCTTGAGGACGGAGGCGCCCTTGGCGTAGGTGATGCCGTCGAAGTTCTGCTTGGCCGCCTCGAGGTCCGGGATGTCCGCCACGATGGGGTGGGTGGTGGGCAGCTGGTCCTGGACGTAGGCCCAGGCCTTGCGCTTGTTGGCGAAGTTGACCCACGCGGTGTCCCAGTCCGTGGCCCGGTCGACGCCGAGCGTTCCCATGTAGTCGGCGAACGATTCCTTGAGCCACAGATCGTCCCACCACTGCATGGTCACCAGGTCCCCGAACCACATGTGGGCCATCTCGTGCAGCAGGGTGTTGGCCCGCCCCTGGTACTGGGCGTCGGTGGCCCGGGACGTGAAGACGTAGCTCTCGGTGAAGGTGACCAGGCCAGGGTTCTCCATGGCACCGAGGTTGTACTCGGGAACGAAGGCCTGGTCGTATTTGCCCCAGGGGTACGGGTAGTCGAAGAGCCGGTTGAAGAAGTCCAGCCCCTTCCTGGTGAGCTCGAAGAGGTGGTCCGTGTCGAAGGATTCGGCCATGGAGGCGCGGCAGTAAAGGGCCAGCGGGACATCGAGGCGGGTGCCGTCGTCGAGCGTTGCCTGCCAGCTTTCCTCTGCCTTGAAGTAGGGGCCGGCCAGGACGGTGGTGATGTAGGTGGACATCGGCAAGGTGGTGGCGAAGTCCCAGCAGGCGGTGGCCGGGTCGCTGGTGAGCAGGGTGCGCTTCACCTCCGCACCGTTGGAGGCTACGTGCCAGTCTGCTGGGGCCATGACATGGAACGTGTAGGCAGCCTTCAGGTCCGGCTGTTCAAAGTTGGCGAACACCCGCCGCGCGTCGGCCGGCTCATACTGGGTGTACAGGTAGCACTGGCCGTCGGCGGGGTCCACGAACCGGTGCATGCCCTCGCCGGAGCGGCTGTACAGCGCGGTTCCGGTGACCGAGACCTGGTTTTCGGCCCGCAGGTTGTCCAGCCGGATCCGTGCGCCGTCCACCACGTCCTCCACCGGCAGTCCCTTGCCGTTGAGGAGCACACTGTGAACGCTGCTGCCGATGAAGTCCAGGAATGTGCTGGAGCCGGGCTCGGCCGTGAAGGTGATGACGCTGCGGCTGGTGTAACCGGCGACTGCCGGATCAGCTGCCTGCCGCACATCCAGGGAGATGTCGTAGCTGGTGGTGCTGATCAGGGCTGAACGTTCGGCGGCTTCGTGGCGCTGCAGATTCTCATTCGACACCCGGCTATCTAACCACGGCCCTGTTGGGTTGGCTCAGGTGGCCGGGCCAAGGGCTCGCTCAGCCTGCGATAAGGAACGCGGCCCCAAGGCCCAGCGCGGCAATCAGGAACCAGGAGGCCAGTGCTGCCAGGAGCGCCTGGCCACCCGTGTGGAGGAGGCTGCGGATCCGCACCGCCGAGCCCAGCCCGAACAGCGCCCCGCCCAGCAGGAGGTCCTGCAGGGTGGCTCCGGCCTCAAGCCACGCTGCGGGAAGCCAGCCCGTGGAGCGGAGCGCCACCATGGCGACGAAACCCACTACGAACAGCGGCACCACCGGCGGCATCTTCGCCGTGCTGCCGTCTGCGGCGCCGATTGACCGCGCGCCCCTTCGATGGTGCGCGCCCGCCATGGCGGCAACAGGCGCCAGCAGCAGCACCCGGGTGAGTTTGACGACGACGGCGATCGCCAGGGCAGCGGTCCCAGCGGTTTGGGCGGTGGCCACCACCTGGCCCACATCATGCACGGAAGCACCGGTCCAGGCGCCGAACACGGCCGCCGTCAGGCCCATGGGATGGGCGACGAGGGGAAGGACACCGATGGCGAGCGTTCCGCAGAGGGTCACCAGGGCCACGGGCAGGACGGTATCGGCGTGCCGGATCCGGCGGACGGCCGCCATGGCCCCAATCGCAGAGGCCCCACAGATGGAGAAGCCGGTGGCCACCAGGAGCGAGGTAACCGGCGGCAGGCGGAAGAGGCGCGAGATGGCGTACGTCCCGCCGAAGCTGGCGGCCACCACCGCCACGATCAGAAGCAGCGCCAGCCACCCCAGGCCCAGGACGTCCATGACGCTGACCTTCAAGCCCAGGAGGACGATTCCGGCGCGCATCAGGTGCTTGCCCGCGAAGTCCAGCCCGGGCCGTGCGCGCCCTTCGGTCCATCCAGCGGCGCCGGGAAGGTTGGCGGCGAGCACCCCCAGCACCACGGCCAGGGTCATCGCGGGGAGCGCAGGCAGCAGGCCGTGCACCAGGAAGGCGGCAGCGACGGCGGCTGCCGCGGTCAGCAGGCCCGGGACAAGCCGTGCGAGGAGGGGCCGGAAACGGCCACGGCCCGGCTCGGGAAGGCTTCTGCTGACTGGCACTCACCTACTGTGCCCGAAGAGGCCAGTAAAGTACGAACCGGGCTACCGGCGCCAACACGCCACAATGGGTGGCTGTAAATGAATTCGAAACAAAAAGATGGTTGGCTATTGGACATGTCAGACCTATTCCAGGATTACTCCGAGGCCGCAGGCCGCACCGGAGCCTACGACGAGATGTTCGCCCCGGGACAGCAGGCCAGGGACTCGTACGGGCAGGTGGCGGAGGCTCTCCGGAAGCTCTCCCTGGCGGACGTCAGCGCACGCGCCGACTCCATGGCCCGCACCTTCCTGGACCGCGGTGTCACGTTCGACTACGCGGGTGAGGAACGGCCCTTTCCCCTCGATATCGTCCCGCGGGTCATCCCGGCTGCCGAGTGGGATGTCCTGGAACGGGGCGTCGCCCAGCGGGTACGCGCCCTGGAAGCCTTCCTGAACGACGTCTACGACAAGATGACCGTGGTGTCCGATGGCGTGATCCCGCGTCAGCTGGTGACCACCAGCGCACACTTCCACCGGCAGGTCCACGGTTTCGAGCCCGCGGGCGGCGTCCGGGTGCATATCTCCGGCATCGACGTCGTCCGCGACGCCGCGGGTACCTTCCGGGTCCTTGAAGACAACGTCCGGGTGCCCTCCGGCGTCAGCTACGTGCTGGAGAACCGGCGCGCCATGGCCAAGGGCCTGCCCGAAGCCTTCGGGCAGCAGCTGATCCGCCCGGTGGAGGAATACCCCCGCCGGCTGCTCTCGGCCCTGCGCAAAACCGCGCCGGCCGGCGTTGACGATCCCACCGTCGTCGTCCTCACCCCCGGCGTCTTCAACAGCGCCTACTTTGAGCACACCCTCCTGGCCGGCCTCATGGGCGTGGAACTTGTGGAGGGCCGCGACCTGATCTGCCGCGGAAACCGCGTGTACATGCGGACTACGGCCGGCGAGCAGCGGGTGGACGTGATCTACAAGCGGATCGACGACGACTTCCTGGACCCGTTGCAGTTCCGCTCCGACTCCATGCTCGGCTGCCCCGGCCTGGTCAACGCCGCCCGCGCCGGCGGCGTCACCATCGCCAACGCGGTGGGCAATGGCGTTGCCGACGACAAACTGGTTTACAGTTACGTGCCTGACCTGATCCGCTACTACCTCAGCGAGGAGCCCATCATCGCCAACGTGGACACCTACCGCCTCGAGGAGAAGGAAGCCCGGGAGTACACCCTGGACAACCTCGCGGAACTGGTGGTCAAGCCCGTGGACGGTTCCGGCGGAAAGGGCCTGGTCATCGGCCCCGACGCGTCCCGGGACGAACTGGACGCACTCCGCCAGCGGATCATTGCCGACCCCCGCGGCTGGATTGCCCAGCCGGTGTTGCAGCTTTCCACGGTTCCCACCCTGGGCGGCGACAAGTTCGGCCCCCGGCACGTGGACCTTCGCCCCTTCGCGGTGAACGACGGCGACAACGTCTGGGTGCTCCCCGGCGGCCTGACCCGCGTGGCTTTGAAGGAGGGCTCCCTGATCGTCAATTCCAGCCAGGGCGGCGGGTCAAAGGACACGTGGGTCCTGGCCGACTCACCCCAGATGCCAGTGGAAACCGTTCCCCGGCAGTCCGTCACGGTCCGCGAACGGGTCTCCGTCTGGCCGGTCGAGAGCAACTGGCGCGACCGCCAGTCGGAGCAGCAGCAGTGAGCCGGGCACCTGGACACCTGGCCGCCGTCGGGCATTTCTTTTCCAACTTAGTTCCGGGCGCGCAGGAGGTAGCCGCGAATGCTTAGCCGTATTGCCGAGTCCCTGTTTTGGATCGGCCGTTACGTGGAGCGGGCGGACGGAACCGCCCGCATCCTCGACGTCCACCTGGAACGCCTGAACCACCTCCCCATGGAGGAACGCAAGAGCGTGGCGCAGGAACTCCTGGCCGTCATGGGCGCCAGGCCGCAGAGCGAGGACTTCGGCCTGCCGGAACTGCTCCACGCCCTGGCCTATGACAAGACCAGTGCCACCTCCATCGCGGGGTCCCTGGGTGCTGCCCGCGAAAACGCGCGCCGGGCCCGGGAGACCGTGTCCTCTGCACTGTGGGAGAGCCTGAACACCACCTACTACGGGCTGAGCCAGCACCGCAAGGACGTGGTGGGCACCTACCGGTTCTGCAACTGGACCCTGGAGCGTACCGCCATGGTCAGCGGCCTTGCCGACACCACGGTGAGCCATGACGAAAGCTGGCTCTTCCTGGTCCTGGGCCGTTCCCTGGAACGCGCGGACATGACGGCACGCATGCTCTCCACCCGCGACGTGCTCTCCGCGGGCATGTCCTGGGTCAACATGCTCCGCTGCGCCGGCGCCTACGAATCCTTCCTCCGTACGCGCCGCGCGGCCTTCGGCGACCAGCATGCCGCCGAATTCCTTCTCCTGGACCGGCTCTTTCCGCGGTCCATCGTCTATGCGCTGCGGGACGCCGACGAGTGCCTGGCCAAGCTGGACCCGTCCGCGCAGCGCGTGGGCTTCATCAACGACGCCCGCCGCATCGTGGGGCAGGCCCGGACCTTCCTGGAATTCCACCGCACGGACGATCTCATGTCCGAGCTGCCCGAACACATGGAACGGGTGCAGAAGGCAGTGTCCCAGGCCTCGGACGCCATTTCCCGTAAGTACTTCAATCAGGCGGATGAACTTGCCTGGGTGGGAGAAGTGTCATGACCCGGTTGAGCATCGTCCACAGGACGGCCTACAAGTACAACAAGCGGGTGACCCTGTCCTACAACGAGGCCCGGATGACCCCGCTGACCGATTCGCAGCAGGTGGTCCTGGAATCCGTGGTGAAGGTGGCTCCGTCGCAGGCGGCGGTGAGCACGTACCGGGACTACTGGGGGACCAGGGTCACGGCCTTCGACATGCAGATGCCCCACGAGAGCCTCGAGGTGGTTTCCAACATCACCGTCGAGGTGCACCGGGCGGAGAAGATCCCGGCGGAAGCCGACATCGTGGGCTGGGAGGACCTGAAGTCCCCGGAAACCCTTGATGCCTTCAGTGACTGGCTGCCGCAGTCACGCTTGAGCGGCCCGGGCGACGAAGTGCTGGGCATCATCCCGGATGTCGTGGCCGGGAAGAACCCGCATGAGGCGGCCATGGCCGTCTTCGCCTGGATGCGCGGGGAGATGACCTACATGTCCGGTTCCACCGCCGTCACCACCAACGCCGAAGAGGCCTGGGGGCAGCGCAAGGGCGTGTGCCAGGACCTGGCTCACCTGGCCATCGGCGCCCTGCGCAGCTGCGGCATTCCCGCGCGCTACGTCTCCGGCTACCTGCACCCGCGCTCCAGCGCCGGCATCGGGGAGACCGTTGCCGGGCAGTCGCACGCCTGGCTTGAATGGTGGGACGGGGACTGGCGCAGCTGGGACCCCACCAACCACAAGCCCGCCGGCGACTTCCACGTCACCGTGGCCAGGGGCCGCGATTACCGGGACGTGCCCCCGCTGAAGGGCATTCTGTCCGGGGGCGGCGGGTCCGCCCTCAAAGTAAGCGTGGAAATCACCCAACTGGCCTGACACGGCGGGTTCCCCGGCCTTCCTGGCCGGGGAACCCGCCGTCGTAATTTGTTGTTGACCGGCTTTGGGCCTATTCCTGCGACGCCTTGGCAGAGCCGTTGATCTGCGTCCACCAGGTCATCGGATCCGTGACCTTGAAGCGGCGCCCCGTCACCGAATCCGGCGTGATGCGGACAAAGGCGTCTTTCCGCCCCGCTTGCCACGGGAAAAGGTACAGGCGGGACGTCTCCAGCACTTCTTCGGTGCTTTTAACCAGGGCGGCGGTGCCCTTGACCACTACGCTTTAGGCCAATCCCGTGTCCGGGTCCACCCCGTCCGCCTCGACGGCAACGGCGGCCTCGCCTCCGGTGGCTGCGGACAGTTTGGTTCCCTGGGCGGTCCGGAAAACCAGCGTGCCGCCGTCCACGGTGTAGTTCACCGGGAAGATATCCGGACGGCCGTCCGCCAGCACTGCCAGCCTGCCCACGGACACCGTCCGCAGCATGGCCCAGCATTCGTGGTGTTCGAGGTTCTGCACTTGGCTGGATGACTCGTTGCTCATGCCGTGAGCATACCGCGCATCACCAGGGGCTGGGCTTGTAATCCTTCAGGAAAACGCCGTACTGGTCCTCGCCCTTTTCGCCCATGACGATGGGATCGTAGACCCGGGCCGCGCCGTCCACCAGGTCCAGGGGAGCGTGGAAGCCTTCCTCCATCAGCCGGACCTTGGTGAAGTGCGGACGTTCGTCGGTGATCCAGCCCGTGTCCACGGCCGTCATCAGGATTCCATCCGTGTCCAGCATTTCCTGCGCACTGGTGCGCGTCATCATGTTCAGGGCGGCCTTGGCCATGTTCGTGTGGGGGTGCCCGGGCCCCTTATATGCGCGGGAGAACTGGCCCTCCATGGCGGAGACGTTCACGATGTACTTCCGCCGGGCAGTGGAGCGCCTCATGGCGTCGCGGAGGCGGCTGACCAACAGGAACGGCGCGGTGACGTTGCAGAGCTGCACCTCGAGCATTTCGAGCGGATCCACCTCGTCCACTACTTGGGTCCAGCTGTTGATGGTGGCCAGGTCGGGAACCAGCCCGCCGGCGTCGATGGCCGTGCCCGAGGCGATCCGTTCCAGCGAGGCGGACCCGGTGGACAGCGCGAGGGAGGTGACGGCATCGCCGGCCAGGACGGGATGTTCCGTGACGCTGCCGGCGATCGCCAGCGGGTGCTTGTCATGGGCGTGGCCGAAGGTCAGCAGCTCCGGGCCGCCGTTGGCGTGCTCCAGTGCCGCGGGGAGGGGTTCGTCCTCGGCATCGACCAGGGGCTTGTAGGCATTGCCGGAACGGCGCACCGTCTGGGCGGCGTTGTTGATGATGATGTCCAGCGAGCCGGCTTCATTGAGCGAGTCGGTGAGGGCCATGACCTGGGCAGGATCGCGCAGGTCAATGCCCACGATCCGGAGCCGGTGCAGCCACTCGCCGCTGTCCTCCATGGCGGCGAAGCGCCGGGCCGCGTCCTTGGGGAACCGGGTGGTGATGGTGGTGTGCGCTCCATCGCGCAGCAGGCGCAGGGCGATGTACATCCCGATCTTGGCGCGGCCGCCGGTGAGCAGGGCCCGGCGCCCGGTGAGGTCAGTCCGGGCGTCGCGCTTGCTGTGGCTGAAGGCGGCGCATTCGGGGCACAGCTGGTGGTAGAACGCGTCCACCTGGGTGTAGTGCTGCTTGCAGATGTAGCAGGGGCGGGACCTGATGAGGTGGCCTGCAACCTTGCCGGTGGTGGACGGTGCCAGCTTATTGCCACGGGTCTCGTCATCGATCCGGTCCGGCGCGGCCGTGGCGGTCTGGGCGATAACGGCGCGGTCAGCCTCGGCGATCGAATCGCGCTTGGTGACCCTGCGGTGGCGCTTGACCGCCTTGAACATCTTTCCCGTCGCACGGCGGACTGCAAGGTAGTCCGGGTGCTCCTCGTCGTACGCGTGGATGGTGTTCAGGACCTTGAGGCAGGCCTGGATGTCCTCAGGGGTCAGATCGGGGGAGCTCATTGGGAAAATTTTACAGCGTACGCCGCAGGCCGGGGCACCATCGGTGGTGCCCCGGCCTGCTGGCTTACTGCGGGTAAAGCGGCGGCGACTCGGGCGTCAGGAAACCCTGCCGGCCGGCGCGGCCTCCGCGGCTGCGGCAGCATGCGTGCCGGCAACCTTGTCCGCGGCCTCGCGCATGTCGGGGTACTGCTCCGCGGCGGCCCTGATCGCACTGGGCAGGACGCCGACATGCTTCGCCGCGAGCTTCCGTTCTTCCTCGCCCGGCTCCGGGACCTCCTGGCCCTTGGACAGGACGGTAATGCCGGATTCGGTGACCTTGAAGCCGCGGGCCCGGTCAAGGTCCGGGTCGAGTCCAATGGCGGCTCCCGCGGGGACCTTGACGTTCTTGTCCAGGATGGCGCGGTTGATGACGGCCCCTTCGCCCACCTGCACCTTGTCCATCAGCACCGAGTCGATGACGCGGCCGCTGGTGGCCACGTAGACGTCGTTGGACAGCACCGATCCTTCCACCACGCCGCCGGAAATCACCACGCCGTTGGCGACGATGGAGTCCAGCGCCGTGCCCACGGTGTTGTTCTTGCCGCGGACGAACTTGGCCGGCGGCGAAATGCTCTGGCGGGTGTAGATGGGCCACTCGGAGTTGTAGAGGTTGAAGACCGGCAGCGGGGAGATGAGGTCGATGTGGGCGTCATAGAAGGAGTCGATGGTGCCTACGTCGCGCCAGTAGGTGCGGTCGCGTTCGGTGGAGCCGGGGATGTCGTTGAGCGTGAAGTCGTAGACACCTGCCTCGCCGCGGTTGACGAAGTAGGGGATGATGTCCCCGCCCATGTCGTGCTTGGTGTCAAGGCGCTCGGCGTCCACGTGCAGCGCGGCCACCAGGGCGTCGGCATCAAAAACGTAGTTGCCCATGGAGGCGAGGAACTGGGAGGGGTCCGCGGCAAGACCGGGGGTGCTGGCGGGCTTTTCCACGAACGCCGCGATCTTCTGGGGGTCGTTCTGGTCCGTTTCGATGACGCCAAACTGGTTGGCCATGTGCAGCGGCTGCCGTACTGCGGCCACGGTGGCCTTGGCACCGCTGTTGACGTGCTGGGCAACCATCTGGGCGAAGTCCATCCGGTACACGTGGTCCGCGCCGACCACCACCACGATGTCGGGGTTGGCGTCATGGATGAGGTTCAGGGACTGGTAGATGGCGTTGGCACTGCCCAGGAACCAGCTCTTGCCCACGCGCTGCTGCGCCGGGACAGAAGCGATGTAGTTGCCGAGCTGGGTGGACATCCGCCAGGTCTCTGAAATGTGCCGGTCCAAGCTGTGCGACTTGTACTGGGTCAGCACCACGATCTGCAGGTAGCGGGAATTCACCAGGTTGGACAGCGCGAAGTCGATGAGGCGGTAGCTGCCGGCGAAGGGCACGGCGGGCTTGGCCCGGTCTGCCGTCAGTGGCATAAGCCTGTTTCCCTCGCCGCCTGCGAGGACAATGGCCAGGACTTTTTTGGTTAACGGCATGATGGTCGCTCCTGTACGCCTTCGTAACTCCCCAAGACAGTCCGGTATGCCCGGACTCCTTCACACTAGAACAGTTATCCGTGAACGACTACCTTGGGTCTTGTGCGAATAGACATTGTGACTAAAGAGTTCCCGCCGGAGATCTACGGTGGCGCCGGGGTGCATGTAGCCGAATTGAGCAGGGTGCTTAGTAAGCACGTTGACCTGCAGGTTCGTGCTTTTGGCGCTCCCCGTGACGCCGACTATCATGGCGCGACGGTAACGTCCTACCAGGTCCCGGAAGACCTCGGCGGGGCGAACGCGGCGGTCCAGACCCTGGGTGTGGACCTGCGCATTGTGCCGGACGTCCAAGGCGCGGACCTGGTCCATTCGCACACCTGGTACGCCAACATGGCAGGCCATCTGGCGTCTCTGCTACACGGAATCCCGCACGTCCTCAGCGCTCACAGCCTCGAGCCGCTGCGGCCCTGGAAGGCTGAGCAGCTCGGTGGCGGCTATGCCCTCTCCTCCTGGGTGGAGAAGACAGCGTATGAAGCTGCGGCCGCGATCATCGCGGTGTCCGAAGGCATGCGCCAGGACATCCTGCGCAGTTACCCCAACGTGGACCCGGCGAAGGTCCGGGTGGTGCATAACGGCATCGACGTGGAGCTGTGGCAGCGTGACGAAAACGACGACGCCGTCCGCGCCCTTGGCATCGACCCGGCCAAGCCGAGCGTCGTCTTTGTGGGAAGAAACACACGCCAGAAGGGCGTCCCCTACCTCCTGAGGGCGGCGGCGAAGCTACCGGCCGACGTCCAGCTGGTCCTGTGCCTCGGCGCGGCCGACACCCCGGAACTCGCAGCAGAGACCGCGGCCCTGATCGAGGACCTGCAGAAGCAGCGCACGGGCGTGGTACTGATCGAACGGATGCTGCCGCGCCACGAGCTCATCCAGGTGCTCAGCCACGCCACCGCGTTCGCCTGCCCCTCCATCTACGAGCCGCTGGGCATCGTCAACCTTGAAGCCATGGCCTGTGGGGCGGCGGTGGTGGCCAGTGCCACCGGCGGCATCCCCGAGGTCGTGGAGCATGGCCGCACCGGACTGCTGGTCGACCTGGAGCAGGTGACGGACGGCACGGGCACGCCCCTGGATCCGGAGAAGTTCGTCAAGGAGTTTGCTGCGGCCCTCACAGAAGTGGTGTCCGATCCCGACCGCGCCCGCGCCATGGGACGCGCCGGCCGGGAACGCGCCGAAAAGCACTTCTCCTGGGAGTCCATCACCGAGACCACCCTTGAGGTGTACCGCTCTGTACTGCCGGCCGCCGGCTGATCGTCCAAGTACAAATAACGACGGCGCCGCTCCCCTTGATAGGGGAGCGGCGCCGTCGTAATTTCCCGGCATCGCATGGAGTGCCTTGGGCGCTCCCGGCAGGTCAGCCCTTCCGGGCTCCGGCAGCGGTCCGGGCGATAAGCACCTTCTCATCCACCGGGGATTGGCCGCTGGCACGCTGGTTCCGGAAATGTGCCCGGGCTTGGTCCTGGCGCGTCTTTTCGGCACCGGTGGCAATGGCTGCACGGACGTGGTCCTCGCCGTATCCAAAGGCATCCACGAGGTCCAGCGCGTGCGGACGGATCTTCTCCAGCAGCCGGTTGATGTAGCCGCCCACCGTGCGGGCCCGCTGCATGGAAAGGCGGCCGTTCATCAGGTACCAGGACAGGTTCTTTTCGATCAGCGACAGGCCGAATAGGTCACGCAGCCAGGTCAGCACTTTCCTGGTTCCCGGGTCCGACACCTGATGGAGGGCCTCCGTGAAGGCCTCCCACTGCAGCAGTTCGGCGTGTGCCTGGGCGGCGTCGATGAGTTCGTTCTGGTGCCGGTTGAACAGGGCGGCGCCCTTGTCCTGCGGCAGGCGCTTGCTGCCTTTAAGGGCAGCTCCTGCCTCAGCCACCATGGTCTGCACCCGGTCCGTGAGGAGCGCACGCTGGCTTTCCTCGTCCCGCAACGCGATCGCGGCCTTCTGGACCGATCCGGTGTCCGCCATGAACTGGGCCACCTGGCGCAGGCCGGTACGGTGGACTGCGACGCCGGCTGCCTGGTTCACCACGTAGCGGGCCAGGACGCCGAAGTCGACGTTGCGGAATTCCTTGGCGTAATCAGCCAGCAGGCGCTTGGCCACCAGCTGAAGCAAAACGGTGTTGTCGCCCTCGAACGTGGCGTACACGTCCAGGTCCGCACGCAGCGAGGCGAAGCGGTTTTCGATCAGGAACCCGGCGCCGCCGCAGGCCTCCCGGCATTCCTGCAGGGTGTCCAGGGCGTGCCAGGTGCTCAGCGGCTTCAGCGCTGCAGCCAGGGTTTCCAGATCCTGGCGGTCCGCGTCGGTATCGTGGGCACCGGAGAAGACGTCGTCGAACTTCTCCAGCAGCTGTTCGTGGGCGAAGGCGGCCGCGTAGGTGGTGGCCAGCCGGGTGAACAACCGCCGCTGGTGGCGCTGGTAGTCAAGGAGGACTTCCTCCTCGGTGTGGGAGGAGGCATTGAACTGGCGGCGCTCGGTGGCGTACTGGATGGCCGCCTTCAAAGCCACCTTGGAGGCGGCGACGGCGGCACCGTCCAGTGATACCCGACCCTGGACCAGGGTGCCCAGCATGGTGAAGAAGCGCCGGCCGGGGCTGGCGATGGGCGAGGTGTAGTTTCCGTCCACGTCAACGTTGCCATACCGGTTCAGGAGGTTGGTCCTGGGGATGCGGACGTTGGTGAAGTGCAGGCGGCCGTTGTCGATGCCGTTGAGGCCACCCTTGATGCCGTCGTCCTCGCCGCCAATGCCGGGCAGGAACTCCTTGGTCCGGGGGTCCCGCAGGTCCACGTAGAAGGCGTGGACTCCATGGTTCACGCCGCGGGTGACCAGCTGGGCGAAGACCACGGCGCCCAGCCCGTCAGTGGCGGCGTTGCCGATGTAGTCCTTCCAGGCCGCCCGGAAGGGGGTATGGATGACGAATTCTTCGGTGTCGGGATCGTAGGTGGCGGTGGTGGCGATGCTGGCCACATCTGAGCCGTGGCCGGTCTCGGTCATGGCGAAGCAGCCGGGGATCTCGAGGCTCATGATTCCCGGCAGCCACTTCGCGTGGTGTTCAGCCGTGCCCAAGTGCATCACCGCGGAACCGAAGAGTCCCCACTGGACGCCGGCCTTGATCTGGAGCGAGGGGTCGGCCACCACCAGTTCCTCAAAACCTGCGATGTTTCCGCCGTGGTCGTCCGAGCCGCCCAGGTCAGATGGGAAGGCGCGGTGCACGGCCTCATTGTCCACGAGGTATTTGAGCTGGCCGAAGACGCGTTCACGGTGGTCCGTGTGGGTCAGGCCCTCCACTTTGTGCAGTTCCGGCCTGGCTGCCAGGTCCCGCGCCTGGCGGCGGACATCGGCCCACTTTCCCAGGAGCTGCCTGCCCAATGCCTCGACGTCGACGGCGGGTTCGGAACTTTTGTCCGGAGTGGCGGCAGGCGTTGCCGCGGGGCGGAGGCCCTTGCCGGCTTGGCGTTCCACTACATCAGTCATGTCACAGTCCTTCTTTGGCGGATAACTTGGTGGTTGGTGAAGCAGGGGTGAGCTCAGGGGCTATGCCAACGCACAGCCACGCCGTGATCTGGCGCGCCATGCTCTCTTGGGTTGGCTTGGCAGGGGACTCGGGGGTGCTGAGCCACTGTTCGCCGGCATTCCGCACCAGGCCGATGGCCGCCTTGGGCCAGTAGCCGATGACGGCTTCTCCGACGTCGCCCAGGTGCGAGCGCATCGGTTTGGCGATCATGTCCGCGATGGCGTCGAAGAAGTGTCCCAGCGGGCCGCCTGCGGCTGCAGGATGGGCAGGGCCGGGCTGGTCAGCCGGCGCATAGCTTGTGACAAACGCGTAGACGTTGGGGCTGGTGTCCGCCATTTGCAGGTAGGCCGATACCATCGCCAGCAGCCCTTCCCGGGGTGTGACGGCACTTTGCGCAGCTTCCTGGATGCGGTGCTGCATCTGGCTGAGGACCACTTCTCCCACAGCCTGCTGCAGCCCGGCTTTGTCCCCAAAGTAGCGGTAGAAGACCGATTTGGAGGTCCCGGCGGCAGTTGCGATGTCCTCCATCGAGGCGTCGCTGCCCAGTGCATGCACTGCCCGGCGGGCCTGCTTGATCAGCTCTGTGCGGCGTTCCTCGCGGTGGCTTTGCCAGCGCGAGGAACGCCCGTCCGGGCTTGCGGGTTGTTGAAGCCCGATGGAAGGAGAGATGTTTGTGTCCTGAAAGTTCACGATACCCAGCGTATCAGGTACGCTGGGTATCGGTAACCGCATGTGACCCGAGGAGCCTTCCATGTCCATAGACGGACAGTCCACCCCCGCGCCTGATGGATCAGCCTCAGCCGCCGTCCCGCCAACCCGCAGGGCGGTGGTCGTCGGCGGAAACAGGATTCCGTTCGCCCGCGCCGGCGGCGCCTATGCAAAGTCTTCCAACCAGGACATGCTGACCGCTGCCCTGGACGGCCTGATCGCACGCTTCGGACTTCAGGACGAGCGGATCGGCCAGGTGGCAGCGGGCGCGGTGCTCAAGCATTCCAAAGATTTCAACCTCACCAGGGAAGCCGTACTCGGCACGGCACTCTCGGCCGAAACTCCCGTCTACGACCTCCAGCAGGCATGTGCCACAGGCCTTGAAACGGTTGTGGGGCTGTCGAACAAGATCAAGCTGGGTCAAATCGACTCGGCCATCGCCGGCGGCGTTGATTCGGCATCCGACGCACCGGTGGTTGTCAGCGAAGGTCTTCGCGAGGTAATCCTGGACCTGCACCGCGCCAAGACACTTCCCCAGCGGCTGCAGATCCTGAGCCGGCTGCGACCCAAGGACTTGGCGCCGCTGGCCCCCGGTACGGGAGAGCCGCGTACCGGCCTGACCATGGGCGAGCACCAGGCCCTCACCACCGCACAGTGGAAAATCTCCCGCGAAGCCCAGGACGAGCTGGCCTTGAACAGCCACCACAACCTGGCCGCCGCCTACGATTCAGGCTTCTTTGATGACCTGCTGACCCCGTACCGCGGGCTGACGCGCGACGCGAACCTCCGCGCCGATACCTCAAAGGAAAAGCTCGCTTCCCTGAAGCCGGTCTTTGGCCGCAACCTCGGTGCAGATGCCACCATGACCGCAGGCAACTCCACGCCGCTGACGGACGGGGCCTCCACGGTGTTGCTGGCTTCCGACGAATGGGCAGACGCCCGGGACCTGCCCAAGCTGGCCGCCGTGGTTGACGCCGAGGCTGCTGCGGTGGATTTTGTGCACGGCAAGGACGGGTTGCTGATGGCGCCCGTGTTCGCTGTGCCACGGCTCCTGGCCCGGCAAAACCTGACGCTTGCTGACTTTGACTACTTCGAGATTCACGAAGCCTTTGCCGCCACTGTCCTCAGCACACTGGCTGCATGGGAGGACGAGGAGTTCGGCCGCACCCGCCTGGGCCTGGAAGGTGCGTTCGGCAGCATTGACCGATCGCGCCTCAACGTCAACGGGTCTTCGCTGGCGGCGGGCCACCCGTTCGCCGCAACCGGCGGCCGCATCGTCGCCACCCTGGCCAAGATGCTGCACGCCAAGGCGGCTTCCACCGGCCGTCCTGCCCGCGGCCTGGTGTCCGTTTGCGCAGCCGGCGGCCAGGGCGTCGTCGCGATCCTGGAATCTCTGTAGGGGGCGGCATGGCAGACAAATACACGCAACTGGTCAACAGCGGCCTGGGCCGCAACCTGGCAAAGAAGCTCGGCCTTCCGCAGCCCGCTGTCCTGCGCCGCTACGAGCCGGGCCAGCCGCTGGTGACGGGACCCGTCGTCGTCGTGGGGGATACTGCAGGGGCAGACAAACTGGCCGCGGAACTGCTGTCCTGGGACCTTGACGTCAGGCGGCACGCTGTCCCGGCCGAAAAACTCGGCGCCATCATCCTGGTCCTCGACGAGGTGGAGCACCCGGCAGAGCTGGAAAAGCCCGTACTGGCCGCGGCCGGCTCGCTCCGGGACCTGCGGCCAGGTGGCCGGATCATCACGTTGTCGCGTCCCGCAGCGGAGGCGACCTCACCCGAAACCGCTGCGGCACGGCAGGGGGTGGATGGCTTCCTGCGTTCCCTTGCCAAGGAACTGCGGGCAGGGGCAACGGGTAACGGCGTACTCCTGGCAGACGGCACCACATCCATCAGTCCCAGCACCCTCGGTGCCATCAGGTTCTTCCTTTCCGCCCGGTCCGCGTTCGTGGACGGCCAGTTCCTGAAGGTTTCAACTGAGGACGGCGGGCTTCCCGCTGACCCCCAACGGCCGCTGGAAGGAAAAGTTGCCGTCGTCACCGGCGCCGCCCGCGGCATCGGAGCCCAGATTGCCCGGACCCTGCACCGCGATGGAGCCACACTGATCCTGGTGGACATCCCGGCGGCCGGGGACCAGCTGGCGTCCGTAGCCAACGAGGTGCGGGGCACTGCCCTGCAGCTGGACATCACCGGCGAGGACGCGGGACAACGGATTATCGGCCATGCCGTCCAGCGGCACGGTCGGCTGGACATCGTGGTGCATAACGCGGGTATCACCCGGGATAAGCTGCTGGCCAACATGGACCAGGCACGGTGGAACAGTGTCATCAACATCAACATTGCGGCCCAGCTCCGGATCAACGAGGCACTGCTGCAATCCGGGCATTTGGGGCCTGCGCCGCGTATCGTGTCAGTTGCCTCCACCAGCGGCATCGCCGGTAACAGGGGACAGACCAACTACGCCGCATCCAAGGGGGGAGTGATGGGAATGGTCCGGGCCAGCGCCCCGCTGTTCGCGTCCCTCGGCGGCACCATCAACGCGGTGGCGCCCGGTTTCATCGAAACCGAGATGACGGCCCGGATCCCCCTTGCCGTGCGCGAGGTGGCACGGCGGCTCAATTCGCTCCAGCAGGGAGGCCTTCCCTCCGACGTTGCGGAAACCATCGCTTTCCTGGCCAGCGACGCCGCGGGCGGCATCAACGGGGAGGTGCTGCGGGTGTGCGGGCAGAACCTGGTGGGGGCATGACAGTCCAGCAACCAGTAATCCTGGCCGAAATGCCCTCCCTGTCCAAGCTCTACGTCAATGCGGCCGCGATGGCAGCACGCCGCAGGCTGCTGGGAAACCACGACACGTCAGTCCTTCCGGCTGAAAGCCATGAAGTCAGGGGCGTGGCTGTCAACGTTGAAAACCTCACCGCCTACCAGCACCTGATCGGTGAGACGGCCAGTGACGTCCTGCCGGCCGGTTTCATCCACGCCATCGCATTTCCCCTGGCCATGAGCGTCATGAACCGGGACGACTTTCCGCTGCCCCTGCTGGGCATGATCCATTTGCGCAACAGCGTGGAGCAGAGGTCGCCATTGGTCTTCACCGACCTTCTGGACATGACCGCCAGGGTGGAAAATCTGCGCGGACACCGTGCAGGCACCCAGGTGGACGTTGTGGCGGAGGTCCGGACTGCCGGCTCTGGGGAGGTGCACTGGCGCGGGGTGTCCACCTACCTGGCCAAGGGCGTGTTCCTGCCCGGGATCGACAAACCCACTGCCATCCCGGCAAAGTCAGACTTCACCGCACCTGACCCAACAGCCCTGTGGCAGCTGGGAGTGGATGCCGGACGTGCCTATGCCGCCGTATCGGGGGACTTCAACCCCATACACCTGAGTGTGCTCTCGGCCAAAGCGCTGGGGCTGCGCCGTTCAATCGCGCACGGCATGTACCTGGCCTCGCGGGCCCTTGCAGATGTGGGACCCGCCCGGGGCGATTCCTTCATCTGGGACGTGGACTTCGAAGCGCCGGTCTTCCTGCCGTCCCGGGTGGCTCTGGAGATCGAAACCGAACAAAGCGGTTCAGGGGCGTGGAAGCACTCCAACTTTGTTGCGTGGAGTCCGCGCTCCGGGCGGCGCCACTTCACCGGCACTGTTTCAGCGCTGTAGCTCCTGGCGCCGGATTCGGGGCTTAGTCCTTCGGCCGCACCGCCCGCAGGATCCGGTGAAGGCTGAGCAGGACCGACTCGGAGGCAGGGACCGTTCCCTGCGCCGCAGGCCTTCCGGCGGTGGCGGCCATACAGGCCTCCACCGCCGCTTTGGCGGTTGCATACGCGTCCTTCCGGGACCCGGTGTCGCCGCTGGAATCGACCGACAGCAGCTCTCCGGTTGCGGTGACGGCGTCTGCCAGCGGTTCGTTGTCCTGCAACGGGATGGCGTAGGGTACGTCGTCTTCCCAGATCACATCGGAAAGCACATCGGTCATGTCCTGGATGTGGAACGTAACGCGCTCCAGGTCCTGCAGGTCGCGGTAATCCTGGTCCATGTCGCGCGGGTGCAGTTTCCGGCGCGGATTCGCCCGGCGGCTTGCGTCGGCTTCCTTGACCAGGTGCCGCACCGACCTGGCCGCCTCGGCCAGTTCGTCCGACCTGCGCGACCAGTCCTCATGCTCAGGCGGCCATTTTTCCTTCAGGGCCGCGCCCATGTCGGTCAGTTGCCGTCCCAGTGCGAGCCGCAGGTCTGCAAGGCTGGAGGCGGCCGCGTTGAAGTGCAGCGGCGGGAAGATCAGAAAATTTACCGCGATGCCCACCGCCACGCCGGCAGCCATCTGCACCAGGTAACCGTAGGAAAAGTCATCGGCATTGCTGCCGCCCACCAGCAGCACCAGGAGTGCCGCCGTCGGAATCCAATCGCTGCCTGAGCCGATGCCCGGCAACCCGCCCAACAGCACTCCCACCCCCATGAAAAGGGCGACTGTCAGGGGTGAGGGCTCGCTGATGCTCACCAGGACGAAAGCGAGGCCAATCCCCATCGCAAGCCCCGCCAAAGCCTGCGCCCCTTGCTTCACCGACCCGGCGACATTGTGGTACATCGCCACCAGTGCACCCAGCGGCGCGTAGTAGGCGTAGTGCGACGCCGCGCCCGGCATGTGGGGAGCGATGGCGAAAGCCAGCCCCGCGGCGAGAGCCGCTTTGGCAGCCAGCTGAAGCCGCTGTGCTGCGAAGGCGGCAGAGAGTCCCGCCACCGATTGCTTGAGTAGTTGGGTCCCCCGAGCCCACCGTGCATCCGGCCGTGCCTGAGTATTGCCCATCCGGACCACAGTAGGCCCGGGGCACCCTCAGGACAAGCCGGCCGCTGACCGCCGCACCTCTGCGGCGAGGCGGTGGGCCCGGCCCGGCGTGCGCCCTTCTTCCTGCCGCCGGGGAATGTAACCGAAGCTCATGCCGTAGGAGGGGTCGGCAAATCCAAGGGCCGCATTGGCCCCCTCATGCCCGAAGGCACGGTAACTTCCGAAGTTCCGCGAGGGGTGCGGTTTCATGAAGACGACGGCGAAAGCATTGTCCAGTCCGGAGGACCGGTCCAGCCCCCACACCTGCTCCCGTGTCATTGCCGCGACAGTCCCACCTGTGAGGAACGGCTCATCGCCGTCGACGCCGGTGGTCGCCGCCGCGTACAGCCGGGCGAGGCCGTCTGCTGATCCCACACCGCCCGCCGCGGACATACCGGCGGCCCGCACGGACCGGATGTTCGGCAGCTCCATGATGGTGCTGAGGGGTGCATTGCTGTTGAGGCCTTCGAGGCTGAGGGGGTCCACCCACGGCTGGTTCGCAACATCTTCGTAGAGGACATCCCGGTACCGCGGTTCCAGGTCCTCCGGAAGGCCGAGGAAGAACTCCACCTCCTGCGGTTTGCGGATCCTCCGGTCATAAAGGTCCTGCAGTGCCTCACCCGTGGTGCGGCGGCACAGTTCCTCCATCAGGATGCCAATGGTGAGTGCGTGGTAGCCGAACTGCCGGCCGGGTTCCCATGCGGGGGCGGCAGCGGCCAGCCGGGCGGCGGCGCGGGCTGTTGTGAACTCGTCCAGCCCGAAGCCGCCCTCAACGCCCAAAAGACCGGCCTGGTGCGACAGCGCCTCCCGCACCAGCAGCCGGTCTTTTCCATGCACTGCGAACTCGGGCCAGTAGTGGGCCACTGTCTTGTCCAGCTCAAGGACGCCGTCCTGCACGAGCAGAGCGATGACCATTGCGGCAACGCCTTTCGAGCAGGAATATGCGCCGGTCAGGGTTTCGGCGTCCATGTCCGGCCCACCCGCCAAGTGCACCACCGGCACCCCGTGCTGGTAGGCAGCGACTTGCGCGCTGTAACGGGGGTCCTCTGCGAGAAGGGACTTGAACAGGCCCAGCACGTTTTCGTACCCCGGCGCCACAAAACCAAGAGAAGTCTGCATGCCTTTCAGTGTAGGAGGAAAGCGATTTCTCGCGCCGGGTTTGGCCCGCTTTAGGCTCCGTGTCCCGGTGCCACTTCCTCACCCGGCCGGACCGGCCCCGGAGGGGTACCGTCGCCGAAGGGCCGGCCGCCCAGGGATTCGCGGCCGTGCTCTTCCAGCCATCCGCCCAACGCGGGGCCGGCGGGAACAATTCCGGTGGGGTTGATGTCCTCATGGACGATGTAGTAGTGCCGCTTGATCTGCACGAAGTCGATGGTGTCGCCGAAGCCCGGCGTCTGGAACAGGTCCCTGGCGTAGCCCCACAGGTTGGGCATCTCGCTCAATTTCTGCCGGTTGCACTTGAAGTGCCCGTGGTACACGGGATCGAACCTTGCCAGTGTGGTGAACAGCCGCACATCCGCCTCGGTGATGGTGTCGCCAACCAGGTAGCGCTGCCGCGAGAGGCGGTCCTCCAGCCAGTCCATGGCGGTCCACAAGCGTTCGTATGCTGCGTCATAGGCTTCCTGCGAGCCGGCGAAGCCGCAGCGGTAGACGCCGTTGTTGACTTCGGTAAAGACCCGCTTGTTCACCTGGTCGATCTCGTCGCGGAGGTGCTCCGGATAGAGTTGCGGCGCACCCGGTCGGTGGAACTCCGTCCACTCCGTCGAAAAGTCCAGGGTGATCTGGGGGAAGTTGTTGGTCACCACTTCGCCGCTGCGCACGTCCACGATGGCAGGGACCGTGATGCCGCGGGGGTAGCCGGGGAAGCGTTTGAAGTAGGCCTCCTGGAGCCGCTCGATGCCCAGGACCGGATCCACGCCGCCGGGATCGAGGTCGAAAGTCCAGGAACGTGCATCATGGGTGGGGCCGGGCTGGCCCAGCGAGATTGCCTCTTCCAGCCCCAGCAGCCTGCGGACAATTACGGTGCGGTTGGCCCATGGGCATGCCCTGGCGGCAATGAGGCGGTAGCGCCCTGCCTCCACCGGCCAGCCGGGCTCGCCGTTGCTGCCGGGCGCGGCGTCCCTGGTGATGCGGTCCTCAATGTAGTTGGTGTCGCGGGTAAATTCCGCGCCGCCTGTCACATAGGCTCCGCGGGTGCTGTGCTCGTTGGTGGCGTGGGTCGCTGTGCGGGTGCTTTCCGTTTCCTGGCTCATGCCACCAGCCTATGCGCCGCCCCTGAAATCTAGGGACCTTTCAGCAGGATCACCGAGATAGGCTGCCACGCCACGAGCCAGGCCCCGGCGACGATCAGCGAAAACAAGGCGATCCAGATCCCCGAGGGAACGGAGGTGGCCCGGTACAGGAGGTAGGCATCGGAGCTGCCCAGGCGGTCCCGGCGGCGGAGGTGGACGTTGGTGAGCTTGAGCAGGTCGCGGACGCCAGCCACCAGCAGCGCCATGCCGAGGACGACGGTAACGTGGCCCACGACGGGCCCAGGTGCCAGGAACGCCAATGCGGCGGTGCCGGCGATGGCTGATGCGGTGATGGCGAATCCGGCCAGGTTGCGCAGGAAGACCAGCGACGTGGCCAGGACCAGCGCAGTGGCGGCCATGGCGGCGGGACCCCAACCACTGAGCCCGCACCACACGAAAGCTGCACCAACCATGGCAGGCACCGGGTAGCCCCAAAAACACGACCACGCGGCCGCCAGCCTGCTCCGGCTGTACGTGGTGGTGGTCCCCGAGTGGTCGAGCCGGAGCCGGATCCCTGCCAGCCGCTGCCCGGAGGTCACGGCGGCAAACGCGTGCCCCAGTTCGTGCGTGGCGGTGGCGAGGAGCCCGAAGTAGCGCCAGCTGCGGCGCGGGACGGACAGGGCGACGGCGGCCGCCAGGGACAGGAGCAGCTCAACCCACGTGACGGTGGGTACGTTTGTTTGGGTGAAGGCGGCGCTGAACGCGCTCCACAAGCTGGCGGGGCTGTCCACCGTTGCCTCCTGGCCGCCGGGCCGGGGTGGTGCGTGCCGGCGTCGTACGTTGTGTGCCCAACCTTACGAAGCTGGGCTGGGTGAATGCTTGGCGGTGAGTGCTTAAAGCCGAAAGGCACGCCTGGTGCGGCGTGCCTTTCGGGCAAGGGTGGTGATTTTAGCCACTGGCGGAAGCGTGTCGCCCTAGCCTTCGCACTCGGTGCAGTAGCTGTGGCCGTCCTTCTGCCGGGCGATCTGGGACCGGTGGCGGACCAAGAAGCAGGAGTAGCAGGTGAACTCGTCCTCAGCCTGCGGGATAACCTGGACTACGAGCTCCTCAGCGACGAATTCGCCACCCGGGACCCCGGCGCCGTCCAGCCCGTCAGCTTCGTCCAACTCCTGCACAACGCTGCGGGCGTCGGGAGCATTCGCTGACTGGAGCTGCTCGAGTGAGTTGTCCTGCGATTCCTTGACGTCGGAACGCAGTTCATCGTAATCGGTTGCCACTTTGGGTGCTTCTCTTTTCTTTGATGGGCTGTCGGGTATGAAACGTACAGCATGGAGCCGGTATTCCCCAACAGGGAGCGTAGATCCGGTGCCGATTGGGTAAAGGTTCAAAGGAGCGGCCGCGGGTTTGGAACCGGAATGCGGCGGCATGGGCAGTGGAGGGACGGCCGGTTGCTGTTCCCTCTGCGTGACGGAAGGGGCAGATTTTGGAGCAACTCACCGCAGAGTTCGGCGGTGCGGGACAAGTCGGCGTGGGTGTCGGTCCCGTGCTGGAGAAATTCGACGCCGTGTCCAGGATCGTGGTCCTGCGCGGGGGCGGTTTGGGAGACTTGATTTTCGCGATCCCCGCCATGGCGGCGCTGAAGGCGGCCTACCCCGAAGCAACCATCACCTTGCTGGGCACGCCGATCCACAAGGCGCTGCTGGCGGCACTGAAGAGCCCCGTTGATGAGGTGGTGGTCCTGCCCTTCGCCGAGGGAGTCCGGCCCGGGGAAGAAGATGCGGAAGAACTGGAGCGTTTCTTCGCGCAGATGCGCAGCCGGAACTTCGACCTCGCCGTCCAGGTCCACGGCGGCGGGCGGTATTCCAATCCTTTCCTGCTGCGCCTCGGGGCGCGCCACACGGTGGGCACCAGGACACCCGACGCCGCCAGCCTGGAACGCACCATCCCCTACCTCTACTACCAGAACGAACCACTGCGGGCCCTGGAGGTGGCAGGATTCGCAGGTGCCTTCCCCGTTGACCTCGAGGCCCGGCTGTCGCCGGCTGATTGTGGAGCAGCCACGGAAGCTGCCAACAGCGAAGCCGGCCAGCCGCTGGTGGTGATCCATCCCGGTGCCACCGACCCCCGCCGTCGTTGGCCGGCGGAGAAGTTCGCCGAACTCGCGGCCGCCTGCGCGGCTGACGGGTCACGGGTGATCACTGTTGGGGACAGCAGCGAGCAGGAGTTGGCAGAGGGGATTGCCGAGCGGGCGGCATCGCCCGGCGTCCGCTCCGTGGCCGGGGCACTCGATATGGCGGGACTGGTGTCGCTGCTGGCGGAAGCTGATGTTGTCGTGGCGAACGACAGTGGCCCACGGCATCTGGCGCAGGCGCTCGGCGTACCCACGGTGGGGATCTTCTGGGCGGGCAACGTGATCAACGCCGGCGCCCTGGGCAGGAGCCTGCACCGCGTGCACGCGTCCTGGGTCACCACCTGCCCCACCTGCGGCATCGACGTCACCCAGGTCGGCTGGACTGCCCCGCGCTGCGCCCACGACGACTCAGTGGTGGCCACAATCGGAGTGCCTGAAGTGTATGAGGACGTCCTCAGCCTCACCGCCACGACGTTCGCCAAGCAGGACGCATGACCGGCGCCGAAAGCGCCCAGCAGTCCGGCGACACGATTCCTGCCGATGGGAAACCGGAACTTCTGGTCCTGCGCGCCTTGAAGCTGGGCGACCTGCTGGTCGCAGTGCCGGCACTCAAAGGCATCCGGCGGGCTTTCCCTGAGCACCGGCTGCGCTACGCGGCACAGGGATGGTTATCCGAAGCACTGGGTCTGGTGGGCGGCTATGAGCTGCTGCCGACGCACGGCCTGGATGAACCCCTGGCGATGGAACCGGGCGTGGTGGATGTGGCCGTCAACCTGCACGGCAGCGGTCCGGAGAGCCAGGGGCGGATCGACGCGCTAAAGGCACGGCAGACCGTGGGCCACCGGAGCCCGCACCGGGACGGTCCGCCCTGGCGGCCGGAGCTGCACGAGCGCGAACGCTGGGTACGGCTGGTGGAATGGCATGGCATCGAGGCGGATCCGCTGGATGTGCAGCTGAATTCGCCGCATATGCCCAGCCCGGTCCCAGGCGTCACAGTCCTGCATGTGGGAGCTGCATACGGCAGCAGGTTGTGGCCGGCAGAGCGCTTTGCGGCGGTGGCAGCGGCGCTCGCAGAAGCGGGACACCAGGTCGTGTTCACCGGCGGGACATCGGAACGGGTAAGGGCTGAGGAAGTGTGCCGCCTCGCAGGACTCCCGGGCACCACCGTTCTTGCCGGGGTGCTGGGCCTTGGTGAGTTCGCTGCCACGATCGCCGCCGCACGCCTGGTTGTCTCAGCCGACACCGGAGCGGCGCACCTGGCATCCGCGTACGGGACGCCCTCCGTGGTGCTGTTCGGGCCGGCCCCGCCGGAAATCTGGGGGCCTCCTCCGGGACCGCATGTGGTCCTGACCCGCGCGGAACTCCGGCGCGGGGACACGTTTGCAGCCCAGCCAGATCCTGCCCTGCTGGCCGTCCAGGTCCCCGATGTCATGGCTGCCGTAAGGAGCCTGGGGCTTCTCTAGGCACTGTGGATTTGCACGCCGTTGATGTGGGTCCGCAGGGTTGGAGTCCGGCCCCTGCGGCCTAAAATTGGTGCATGAGCACTGAGCTGGAAATCGCCTTGGTGTTGGGGACAGCGTTCCTGTGGGTCACCGTGACGCTGACGATTCTGTCCGCCATCGACCGGCCGGAACGGAAAGCGCGGCGGCAGGAACGGCGCGACATCCGGGCGGAGAAGCGGCGGATTGAGTACCGTCCGGTGGCTGCCGGTTCCCACCCCCAAGGGCGGGGCCGGCGCCCCCGGAGCCGCAGGCTGCACCCGCACTGACGACGGCGGTCTTCCGCGGGTGCATCAGCGTGGAGCACCCGCGGGAGGGCGACGCGCCCTGGCAGGCGCCCGCCGTCGTGGGCTTTGCTGCATTGGCCTGCTGAATGTGTGCCTGCCGCAGCTTGCCCCTGCCCCTGCCTGCCGCAGCGTTGAAGGTCAAGTCTTGACCGCATCCGCCGAAACCCTGACACTTTCCCGATGGGAGTAAGCGAAGAGTTGCGGGCGCTGGGGGACGTGGTGGACAGGCTTGCGGTGAAGTTTCCCGCCCTGCCCAGGGAACACATCGAGGACGTGGTCCAGCAGGAGCACAGCCTGCTGGACACCGGCAGGGTCCGCGCGTTCATACCTGTCCTGGTTGAACACGCCGCCCGGGACCGCCTCTCGCGCTGAGACCGGCGCCGGGGATTAAGGCGCAGGTGCGACGTCGATGAGCACCTTTCCGATTGTTCCCTGTTCCACGGCATCATGTGCCGCCGGCGTCTGCTCAAGGGTGAAGCGCGTCAGGGGCAGTCCATGGTCTTCGCCCACCCGCAGCGCACCCGCTTCCAGGGCCCCGGCAACTGCCGACACTGCCTGCTGTTTCTGCTCATCCGTGACCGTGTAGGTGAGGATGAACTGGTAGCGGACGTTCTTGGTCATGCTTTCCCGGATGGGAACATTGAGCGATTCCCCGGGGTTGGCTGCATAAATGGAGACCGTGCCGCCGGGTTTGAGGACCTGCAGGTCAGTCTCGATGTTCGCCGGCGCATTCACGTCCACGATGATGTCGACGCCGTCCGGTGCTGCTGCCTTAACGGCGTGGACCACATCCTCGGACCGGTAGTTGATAACCGTGTCGGCGCCGGCACGGCGGGCAAGCTCAGCCTTCCGGTCTCCGCTGACGGTAGTGATGACCGAAGCCCCTGCCCAGTGGGCCAACTGGATGGCCGCATGCCCCACAGCCCCTGCGCCTCCGGTGACCAACACACTCCGGCCTGCCAGGGCTCCGGGGGAGAGCTGATCCGGGCCGTCCTCGTTCGAAGTCAGGGCACGGTGTGCTGTCAGGGCTGGAATTCCCAGCGAGGCACCCGTATCGAAGGATTCGGCGTCCGGTAATGCCACCACCTTATGGGCAGGCACCACGACGTATTCCTGGGCCGTACCTTCGTTACCGGCCCATGCGACATCCCAAAGCCACACACGGTCGCCCACGTTGAAACCGGCCACCCCGGACCCCAGTGCGTCGACAACCCCGGCTCCGTCCTGGTTGGGAACCTTGGGGTCGGGCAGCTTGTTGCTTCCACTGCCCGACCGTGACTTCCAGTCGGTGGGGTTCACTCCGGACACCACCAGACGGACCCTGACCTCGCCCGGACCCGGATCACTCACCGGTTTGTCCTGCAGCTTGAGCACAGATGAGGGACCTGTTGCTTCGTACACGATTGCCTTCATGTCTTCTCCCATGTCCGGTTGCATAATTCTTACGGGTTCCAAGCTACCGCTGCCGGTCAGGGGTTGCGGGCGGCGTCGGGGTCAGTGGGTGCCTCCGTGCGGCGCTTCTGAATAAGTTCCTTTGTCCGCACCAGGCGCAGGAGGGTTACCAGGATGATGCCGCCGAGAACGTTGAACAGCAGCGTGTAGCCGAACCAGCCCAGCCACTGCACGTAGCTGATGTCCGCGCCCGAGTGGATCGCGGCGAAGATCAGCAGGGAGTCGAGGATTGAGTGGAAGAGCGGTAGCGCAGCCAGGAGGAACCCGCCGATAACGGTGGCCACAATGCGCGCCACATCGTTGTCCGTGCCTTGCTGCATCCTGCTCATGAGGGTGATGGTGCTTCCACCCAGGACGGCCAGGGCAATGGACTGCAGGGAGAACGGGGCGTCAACGAAATGGTGGGCGCTCTCGCTGACCACCGTTGACCATTCGGGGAATGCCACCATGACGATCCACACGAAGATCCATCCGCCCAGCAGGTTGGAAATGAGCGTTCCTCCCCACAGCTTTGCCAGTTGGGTGTAGCTCGCTTCCTTCGCAGCGACAGCCGCAACAGGCATCAGGAAGTTCTCCGTGAACAGCTCACTGTGGGCCAGCAGGAGGGCGATGAGCCCCATGCTGAACGCCAGGCCCGCTATCAGATGGTTTCCCGTTTCATGGAGCACTGCCAGGTACGCCATGATGCCCAGTCCCACCTCAAAACCGCCGAACACGCCTGTCACAAGGATGTTCCGCATGGTTCGATGCAGCCGCTCGGCCCCCTGGCCCACCGTCCGTTCGAACGACTCCTGAAGGTCATGCTCAACTGGGGCGTCAGACTCCCCGAGCTCCCGCCGTCGTTCTTCGCTCATGTGCCTCTCCGCTGCCGGGTCGCCTGGAATGCTACTGGGTAAGTACCCGCCGGAGCCGGTCCCACCCATCCGTGTGCTGGCCAAAGGGGGAGGGCACGAAAAAGGCGCACCCCGTTCGCTGGGTGCGCCCCTTCCAAAAGACCGTTTCTTAGTCCTTGAAAGCGTCCTTGACCTTTTCGCCGGCCTGCTTCAGGCCGCCCTTTGCCTGGTCCGCCTGGCCTTCGGCCCGCAGGCTCTCGTCGCCGGTGGCGTTACCCGCCGCTTCCTTGCCCTTACCGCCGGCCTTTTCGGCAGCGTTCTCGATCTTGTCGCCCAGTCCCATGGTGTTACCTCCTGTGGTTGACAGCCGTTCGCATTCGGCTGGAAACATCATAAGCATGCTTATGATCTATTTTTCAAGTCCACGGGCGTCGGGGGCTAAAAGCGGGTGGTGCCGCGGAGCCCACGGGGACGGCCGTCCGGGTCGACAATGAACCGGTAGACCGGATCGGCCCAAAGGCGATGGAGGGGCGGGACAGGTTCCGGGGCATGGCGGCGTACCTGTCCCGCGGGCCGTTTCGTACGGCGGCCCGTACTGTGCCAGCGGTCCAGGGCATCGGCCGTGCGGTTCCATAACTGCAGCGCCCCATCCATCTGGAGCTGGGTGTCGTCTTCGTCCAGGCCGAGGTGTTCGGCCCACAGCTGCTGCCGCAGCTCCCTGGCGAGCGGGCGGGACCCTGGGGTACGTGTTCCCCCGTCCTGTGAGCCTTCGGCGGAGGTATCGATCACGGCGCAGGTGAGCTCGCTGTCAGTGGTCCAGGACCGGCGGTTGAAATTGTCGGATCCGCAGGTGAACCAGGTGTCGTCAATAATGCAGATCTTGGCGTGCACGTAGACGGGAGTCCCCTCGCTGTTCTCCAGGTCAAACACCCCCACCCGGTCCGGCGCGGCCTTGCGGAGCATGCTGATGGCGCGCAATTGCCCCAAGCGCCTGGGCGGACCACCGAGGAACCCGTCGGAGTCCGGGTACCTGGGCACCACGATGATCACGTTCAGTTCCTGGTTGCGCTCCAGTGCGGCTGCTATTCCGTGTGCCACTTCGCTGGACCACAGATACTGGTCCTCGATGTAGATGAGGGAACGGGCCTGGCCGAACGCTTTTGCATAACCCCGCGCGATGCTGCGCTCGCCGTTCGGTGCGAACGGGAAGGGCGGGTGCTTCAGGCCGTAGGTGCGGAGCAGCTGAACGGCATGCGGACCGGCCGGAGGCGGGGGAGGAGCGGCCTCCGGGAGCGGTTTGGGGTGCCGGGGCATGCGGGCCAGGCGCTGCAACAGCATCCGGTACGGCGTATGGCGGTCAAGCGGGTGGGGATCGTTCCACCGTTCGGCAAACACGGCCAGCACATCGGCCACTACCGGGCCCCGCAGTTCGAGGGCGGCGTCATGCCATGGGGGCCTCGGGCCGTAATGCGAATCCATCTTCACCGCCTGCGGGTCTCCGGCGTGGCCGGCGTCGTCCCGGCGGCTGTGCGAAAGGTCGATTCCCCCTACAAAGGCGACATCGCGGGAGGGGTCGTCGCGATAGCGGATGACCATCAGCTTCTGGTGATGTGAGCCGAACAGGCGCACCCGCTGATCCAACAGGGCCTCCCCGCCGGCGTCGTTGATCTGCCGGCTGAGATGTTCGTTGGAGCGGCCGCTGATGGGCGCAGATATGCGCTCGCCGTGGGATCTCCAGACGAGGCCGCGCACTTCCACTCCCGATCTGGCCAGCCCGGCGAGCAACCCGCCGATGGTGGTTCCGTCTGGCGCAATCTGCTCATCGGCATCGCCGCGCCAGTCGGTGAACCAAACCCTGTCACCCGCCTGGAGGCCGCGCAGCTCATCCCGCAGCCTGGCGAAGTAGGCTGCTCCGTGAACCAAGGGGCGGACCAGGTTGCCTTCCGACCACGCCCGAGTTCCAGCACCACCTGCCTGGATGTCAGAGGCGGGGTTGCCGCGCTCAACCCAATTCAGAAACCACTTGCCAACCATGCTTTCCACTCGGTGCTCCTTTCGGGGCCCGGGGGACCGGGCGACTGGGTTCCCAAACTAGCCTACGTACCGGCGCAAATGGTGACCGTGAAAGGAGCGGCCCCGCCTCCAGTAGCCGCGACGTGCGCAGGAGCGGCGGAATAGGCTTGGCCATGGCAGTTCCCCTCCGAACAAAGAATGAGGCCACAACACCATGTCACTGAAGGAAAAACTGAAGGGCGACGTCGTCGCTCATATGAAAGCCGGTAACAGAGTGGCCCTGACCACGGTCCGCAACGTCCTGGGCGAGATCGAAACGCGGGAGAAGTCCGGAAAGACCCCCATTGAGCTCGATGACCTCCAGGTCACCGCACTCCTGCAAAAGGAGGCTGCCAAGCGCCGGGACACCGCTGCCACGTATTCCGCCGCCGGCCACTCCGACCGCGCGGACGCGGAGATCGCCGAGGCCGAGGTCATCGAGACCTACCTGCCCAAGGCCCTGACCCGTGAGGAAGCCGAAGCCATCGTCGACGAGGTTATCGCCGGCCTGAAGTCAGAGGGCGCCGAGCTGAGCATGCGCTCCATGGGGACCATCATGAAATCCGTCACTCCCAGGATCGGGGGACGCTTCGACGGTAAGGCCGTCAGCGAGATGGTTAGGGGCCGGTTGGCCTGACCAGTATCCGGGAGCATTGCGGGGTTTAGCCCACGTGGATTGGGGGACGCTGCGGGGGTCCCGCCCGGGACATGGTCTTAGTAGGCTCGCTGGTGGAACCGGGAGGCCCCAGAGGAGCGGATATGCGCACGAACGCTGGTAGGACAAAAGCCATCGGTAACAGGACCAGGCGGCTGCTGGCGGTCACCGTCATTCTTGCCTCTGGCACCGCAACAACTGCCATCGCCGCGAACAGCCCGGCAGTGCCCCCTGGTCCTCCCACTCCAGTCGGTTCCGCGGCTTCCCCGCGGCCCACTGACCAGTTCATCGTAAAGTTCAAGCCCTCAGCAGCGGGCAGCGTTGCATGGCGGGGCAAGACGTATGCGAAGGCTGCCGGCGATACCTCCATCGAGGTCAGGGAGGTCAAGACCACGGCCGGCGACGCCAAGGTAGTGAAGGCAAGCCGCCGGCTGAGTGCTGCAGAGTCCCAGCGTATGTTGGAGAGCCTTGCCGCAGGCGCTGACGTCGCCTCGGTGGAGCCCGACATCCTCCTGTATCCGTCGTCCATACCAAACGACCCCTACTACTCCCAGCAGTGGGCTTTGTCCGATCCCAATTCCGGCATCCGCGTCCCCTCAGTGTGGGATAAAACCACGGGTGCGGGACAGGTCGTCGCCGTTATCGACACCGGCATCACCCAACACAGCGACCTCAAGGGCAATGTCACCGCCGGTTACGACATGATTACCGATCCAGCCTCTTCAGGTGACGGCGACGGAAGGGACGCCGACCCCTCCGATCCGGGGGATTTCCGGACCGCAGGTGCTTGCGGTTCCGGCTCGTCCGCCAACTCTTCCTGGCACGGAACCCACGTGGCCGGGCTTATCGCCGCCGTCGCCAACAATGCCGAGGGAGTCAGCGGCGCTGCTCCCGGAGTGAAAATCGAGCCGGTCCGCGCACTCGGCGCCTGCGGTGGTTACCTCTCTGATGTTTCCGACAGCATTACCTGGGCCTCAGGGGGGACGGTCAGTGGCGTACCCGCCAACGCTAATCCGGCGAAGACCATCAACCTGAGCGTCGGGGGAACTGCCGCGTGCCCTGCCACCATGCAGGCAGCCATCGACGGCGCCGTGAGCCGCGGTTCCACTGTTTTTGTCGCTGCGGGCAATGAGAACCAGCCCGCGTCGAACGTCGCGCCAGCGAACTGCAACAACGTGATTGCCATCGGCGCCAGCAGCAAGGCCGGGTCCAAAGCGTCGTACTCGAATTTCGGACCCACGGTGGATGTCATGGCCCCGGGAGGCGACACGGATGCGGGGATCCTCTCCACGTTGAATGCCGGTACCACCAGCCCGGGCGCCGAGACCTATGGATACATGATGGGCACGTCAATGGCCACGCCCATGGCGTCGGCCGTTGGTGCCTTGATGAAGGCAGCCGATCCCTCCTTGGCGCCATCCCAAATCGAAGCCAAGCTCAAGGCGACCGCACGTCCCCTCCTGGGAACCTGCCCGGGGGGATGCGGAGCGGGCCTTATCGATGCCTCCGCTGCCGTCACCTTTCCAGCCCCGCAAACTCCGATCGCCGCCAAGGCGGCATCCCTGAATGGCGCCCTCGGAGCGGCCACCACAGGCGAGATCTACGGCCTGAAGGACAGCGGCGGATATCAGTGTTTTGAACACGGGTGCATCGTTTACTCGCCTGCATCAGGGCCACACGTCTCCACCGGCGCTATCCGGGGGCTTTGGGCAGCCACGGGTTTTGAGAACGGCCGGCTGGGATACCCGGTGACTGACGAGGTCACCGGTCTTCGGGATGGGGGCGTTTACCAGAACTATCAGGGCGGAGCGATCATCTGGTCTCCAGCCACGGGCGCCCACATCTCCATCGGTGCGATCCGGTCCATCTGGGCCTCAACGGGGTTTGAATCGGGACGCCTGGGATACCCCACAAGCGATGAATATCCGACTGGCAATGATGGGAGTGTCGCCCAGAACTACCAGGGCGGCATCATCCATTGGAGTCCGGGCGGCTACTACATCACCTGGGCGTAAAGGGGCAGCAGGAGCAAGCGCCCGGGATGTCCGGGACTGGGGTTCCCTTTGCTGTTTCGGCGTAAACTGCCGGAGCCCCGACATCCCTGCGCCCGCCTGGCAGAACCACCTGTGCCAGCGACCGCCAGCGTAGGTGTCAGCGTCGCGGTTCCCCTGGCGGCCCTGCTTATCGCAGGGGCCCTGACTACGGCGCGGACACGAGGTTGGCGGCCTGGGTGCGTAATCTGTAGAACGACCACGACGCCGTCCTTAGCCATGTCCCTTGCAGCCGCGGTAGCCGGGCGACAGAATCCGTCAGCCCTGCGGCCAGGATCCAGGCGGGAAATTGTCGGCTGATGCAGGACTTGTTACCACCGGACACTCCTGCGGGCGGCGAGACGTTCTGGGGAAAGACCGGCACGGCGAGCTATGGCAGGTTTACCTTCCTGCTGCTTCGGCATCGGCAACGGGTGTCTGCATGTGCTGTGGGCTGCTCGCGGGCTCGGGCATCGCCCGCCCTCTGGCTTTCGCAAGGGACACCAACATGCTTAGAACCGTAACTGTCCAGGCAAGCCCGGTCAGGAACACCAAGGCGATTGCCGCTAAGGGGTGCATGGCGAAAGCTTAGGACGGTGACTCCCGTAGATCCGGGCGCAACTCCGTGCCGAAGTCCGCCTTTATGCCAGCGGCCGTAACGTACTGTCAGAAGATTGTTGCTGCGGCATGTGTTTGGGGACGGCGGTGAAACCACTGAGGTTGCTGCCTCGGAGTTGCTGGACGTCGTCAATGCAGGACCAGCCCGGCGGTCATCATTCCGCGGAGGCATCATTTCGTCCCACCGACAGATGAGTATCGCGCGGAAGCAGGCCGGGCTCCTGCTGACTCCAACAAATGCGGCAGCAGGGGAGATGGGGCGGCCTGAAGCAGTGGGCCGGGTAGTGGCGCCGTCATTGGGGGACTGGGCCAGCAGGGCCCGTCCCATCTGCACGCCGACCATCTGCACGCCGACCATCTACACGTCGGACGTTTACTTCGCCCTGCCTGCTGCGGTCCAGAAGCCATGACGGGTCCGTTTCCGGCGGCGGCCGGCGCCGCAGCCTTCTGATCAGGGCCGCGAAGGGCAAAAGCAGCAATTGCAGGAGGCCACCCGCGATGAGTACGCCGATGCACAAGATGATGATCGGGCTGTACAGAATGAAGATCCCTGCGATGGCGGCAAGGTAACCGAAAGTGAACCCGAGGATTGTCCCGGTATCCATTCCTGCTCCAAAGAAAGGTCACCCTGAATAGGTGATTGCTTATTAGATTGGTGGCTACCCTGCTTCTTGGCGGGCTGCCTCACGGTCGGATAATCGACATCAGCCGCGGATTCGTCTGAGTCTCAACCTGTGTCGTCGCGGGGCAGGGGCTTGGCCGGTAAAGGGCCGGGCGCGGCGCCAGGGCCGATGGGGGCGATAGCTGATCGGGACTGGAACCGGCGGTGCCGCAGCCACCCTGGAGGATCCCTTCCTGCGGCGCCTCAAATTCAGAAGAACAACTACGGTCAGGCCGATCCAGGCGAAGGCGCCAACGAAGATCAGGGCCACCGCCTGAAGGGTGCTCATGGCGCAAAGGCCCGCTTTGGCCAGGAGGCCCACTGGTCCTGTCCTGACGGGCTGAGTACCTGCGGGAGCTCAAATGTTTGGGAATGGTCAGCATGCGAGGACACGAGTCCCTGCTTTCCGCAGTGGTCCGGCTCGGCTGACTGCGTAACCCTATGGGTCATAGTTTCCGCTTGTCACCGAGGTGAAGCAAGGCCATTAGGGGATGCGGACGAGGTCATAGGGACACAGGACAATGTGCGCCCCGTTTCCCCCAGGCACACCCTATTTGACCCCCCGGCCGACATGCCTTCCCACTCGACTGCACCGCAAGAAACAGCCCGGGGAGCTGGATTCCAAACCCCAGTTGTACTGGGTACCGGCACCACCGTGGTTGAGAACGCGTCTCGCGTGGTTGGAGACACAAAAAAACCCCGGTTTCCCGGGGTTTTCTTTGTGCGCGGAGGGGGACTTGAACCCCCACCCCCTTTCGAGGACTAGCACCTCAAGCTAGCGCGTCTGCCATTCCGCCACCCGCGCAGGTGGTATTTCGGGAAGCCGTCCCGCCTTTCAGCGTTTCGCGCCTCTCCGAAGCAGCGAGAAAAACTCTAACACGACTTTTCGGAGAACAACGAATCGGGCCAAGTAGGTAGGCTGAGGACAGCGATTCAAGCCCGTGCCGCCCCAGTCATTCCCTACCAAGGAGCCCCATATGCCTGATGTCCTGCCCGAGGATGAAGTTGTCCGGATCTGCCAGGAACTCATCCGGATCGATACCTCCAACTACGGGGACGGGTCGGGGCCGGGGGAGCGGCCGGCGGCCGAGTATGCCGCTGGGCTCATTGAGGAAGTGGGCCTAAGCGCAGAGATCTTCGAGTCCGCACCGGGCCGCGCCAACGTTGTCACCAGAATGGCAGGTGAGGACCCGTCCGCCAGCGCCCTGGTGGTCCACGGCCATCTTGATGTCGTTCCTGCCCTCCGTGATCAGTGGTCGGTGGACCCGTTCGGCGCAGAACTGAAGGACGGATTGATCTGGGGCCGCGGCGCCGTCGACATGAAGGACATGGATGCCATGATTCTTTCGGTCCTGCGGAGCTTCGCCAGGGAAGGCAGGAAGCCCAAGCGGGATATCATCTTCGCTTTCTTCGCGGACGAGGAAGCCGGGGGCGTGTACGGCGCCCGCTATGCCGTGGACAACCGCCCCGAACTTTTCGAAGGCGCCACCGAAGCCATTTCCGAGGTCGGCGGCTTCTCGGCGACCATCGGCGGCCAGCGCACCTATCTCCTCCAGACGGCGGAGAAGGGCATCTCCTGGCTCCGCCTCGTGGCCCATGGAAGGGCCGGCCACGGTTCCCAGATCAACACGGACAACGCAGTCACCCGCCTGGCCGCTGCGGTCACGCGGATCGGCGAATACAAGTGGCCGATCGAGCTCACCCCCACCACGCGCCAGTTCCTTGACGGTGTAACGGAACTCACCGGTGTGGAGTTCGACGCCGACAATCCTGACCTCCTGCTCAACCAGCTTGGTACGGTGGCCAGGTTCGTCGGCGCCACCTTGCAGAACACCACCAACCCAACCCTCCTCAAGGGCGGGTACAAGCACAACGTCATCCCGGAGTCTGCCGAAGCCCTGGTCGACTGCCGCACACTGCCGGGACAGGAACAGCAGGTCCTCGAGATCGTCCGTGAACTGGCCGGCAACGGCGTGGACGTCAGCTACGTCCACAACGATGTCTCGCTCGAGGTCCCGTTCGCCGGAAACCTGGTGGACTCGATGATCGACGCCCTTCACAAGGAGGATCCCGGTGCCAAGGTGCTGCCGTACACGCTCTCCGGCGGAACGGACAACAAGTCGCTGAGCCGCCTCGGGATCACCGGCTACGGGTTCGCACCCCTGATGCTTCCGGACGATCTGGACTTCACCGGCATGTTCCACGGCGTTGACGAGCGCGTCCCGGCGGACTCCCTCAAATTCGGCGCCCGCGTACTGAACACCCTGCTCACCAACTACTAAAGGGACCAGGCCGTGACTCCTGAGGAACTGTTGCCGGATGAGCTCCTTGAGCGCATCCGCGGCCGCGCTGCCGCATATGATCGTGACAACGCCTTCTTCCATGAGGACCTCCAGGAGTTGGCAGCGGCCGGGTACCTGAAGCTTTTCGTGCCGGCGTCCGACGGCGGCGCAGGGCTTGGGCTCGAAGCGGCGGCGCAGTGCCAGCGCAGGCTGGCAACGGCTGCCCCTGCTACCGCACTGGCTGTCAATATGCACCTGGTCTGGACCGGCGTCGCCCACGTCCTCGCCGCCCGGGGCGACCACTCGCTGGCCTTCGTCCTCGAGGAAGCCGCCCAGGGCGAGGTTTTCGCCTTCGGGAACTCGGAAGCCGGCAACGACTCCGTCCTCTTCGACTCCCGGACCACTGCCACGCCGGAACAGGACGGCGGCTACTCGTTCACCGGGACAAAGATCTTCACCAGCCTCTCGCCGGCCTGGACCCGCCTGGGCATCTTCGGGAAGGACCCGGAGGCCCGGAGCGGCGCCGGCGAGCTCGTCCACGGCTTCATCTCCCGCCAGACCCCGGGCTACCGGATCCTGGACGACTGGGACACCCTGGGCATGCGGGCCAGCCAGTCCGCCACCACTGTCCTGGAAGGTGTGGCCGTTCCTGCGGACCGGATCTTCCGGAAACTTCCCGTAGGCCCCAACGCCGACCCGCTGATCTTCGCCATATTCGCCTGCTTCGAGAGCCTCCTGGCTGCTGTCTACACGGGGCTGGGCGAACGTGCCCTGGTTGTGGGCGTGGAGACCGTGAAGCGGCGGACCTCCTTCAGGAACGGGGGGCGCAGCTACGCCCAGGACCCCGACATCCGCTGGAAGGTGGCGGACGCCGCCATGGCCATGGACAACCTGTACCCGCAGCTTCGGTCCGTGACGGCCGACGTCGACGCCCTTGCCGACCACGGGGCCCAATGGTTCCCCAAACTGGTGGGCCTGAAAGTGAACGCGACGGAGACGGCGCGCCGCGTGGTGGACCTGGCCATCCGCGTAAGCGGGGGATCAAGCTACTTCAGGGGCTCAGAGCTCGAACGGCTCTACCGCGATGTGCTGGCCGGGATGTTCCACCCGTCGGACGACGAGTCAGCCCACAACACTGTGGCGAACGCCTGGCTGGGCCCGCTGGAAGATTAGAGGGTCCACCGGATAGACGGTCCACCGGACCGCGTACGCACTAGACGGTCCGCTGGACCTGCATCACCCGGCGGCGGAGCCAAAAGCGCCGGCCGCCGCCCACATAAAGCTTGCTGCGTTCCAGTTCCCACTTGCCGTATTCGGAGTGTTCAACCAGCCGGCGCCGCGCTTCGGGCAGGGAATCATCAGGACTGACGGTCAGTACGAGGTACTCGTACTGCCGCAAATAATCCCGTTCCCGCTGGACCGAGCTGGTGAGAAATTGTTCCTTCATTTGCTCTCCATTTTCGTCCTTTTCCCGCTAACGTGAAGTCATGAGCATCGATCCGCGTGTCGCGCTTTCGTCCCTGACCACCGCTTTGGAAGAACACCTTATAGCAGCATCCAACCGGCGCGGGGACGGCGACCCCTCAGTCGAAGCAGCATTTTTCGCAGTTGCCGATGCCTTCGAAGTTTACGAGGACGCGCTTTACGAGGCGTACAACGAAGTGACCCCGCTTCAGGTCTTCGACGACGAGGATGAAGAAGACGAGGAAGCCGACGTGGACGACGACGAAGACCTGGAGATCGTCGAGGAATAGCGGCCCCGGAAAACCCGGCAGCCCTAGGAAGCTGCCGAAACGTCCTCCAGGGCCCGAGCAATCTGCGGCGGCAGCGGCGCGAGCTGGGCGTCGAGGATTTCCTTCAACTGCACCGGTGTGCGGGCGCCGACGATTGCCGTGGCAACTCCCTGCTGCGACAGCAGCCACGAAAGCGCCACATCCTGGGGAGTCCGGCCCAGCCCGTTGGCGGCCATGCACACCGCATCGACGATCCGTGACGGCTTCTCCGCCAGATACGGCTCCACGTAGGCGGCCTCGCTGACGGACGCGCCACGGGAACCGGCCGGGATGGTAGCCCGGTACTTCCCGGTGAGTACCCCACGGCCCAACGGTCCCCACGCCATGAGCCCAAGCCCTGCGTCCTCCGCAGCCGGCATCAGCTCCGCCTCACCCGACCGGTTAAGGAACGAGTATTCGGCCTGGACCGCCACCAGCGGGACGCTGCTGACAGCGGCCGCCTTCGCCGCTTGCCAGCCCTTGAAGTTGGAGATCCCTGCATACCTGGCCCGCCCGGAGCGGACTGCGAAGTCAAGTGCCCCCAGCGTCTCGTCGAGGGGAACGTTGCCGTCCCACGCCTCGGCAAACCAGAGGTCCACGTAGTCGGTGCCCAGCCTGGCCAGGCTGGCGTCCAACCCGGTCAGCATTGCGTTCCGCGACGTGTCCACCGCGCGCCGGCCATCCGGCGTCGTCATTCCTGCTTTGGTGGAGATGGAAATCTCGGTGCGGGACACCACATCACCCAACAGGGAACCGAGGACTGCCTCTGAGGCGCCGCCCGCATATGACGCCGAAGTGTCCACGTGCCGGCCGCCTGCGTCGAGGAAGGTCCGCAGCAACTCTGAAGCGTCCTGCTCGTCAGTTTCCCCGCCCCAGGACCGGGTGCCCAGGGAGAGGGCTGAAACTCGCAAACCACTGTTGCCGACGTAACGCTGCTGCATAGCAGCAAGCTTACGGGCAGAAGCACAGGTGCCATGCCGTAGGGTCTTAGCGTGAACTGGTTTGAAGCGGCCCTGCTGGGCCTTGTGCAGGGACTGACCGAATTTCTACCGATTTCATCGAGCGCGCACCTGCGGATCGTGGGTGAATTCCTTCCCAACGCGGAGGACCCCGGGGCCGCCTTCACGGCCATCACCCAGCTCGGCACGGAGACCGCCGTGCTGATCTTTTTCTGGCGCGACATTGTCCGCATCGTCAAGGCATGGGCCGGATCCCTGACCGGCAAAGTGCCGCGGCAGGATCCTGATGCCAGGATGGGCTGGCTGGTGATCCTGGGCAGCCTGCCCATCATCGTGCTCGGCCTGCTCTTCCAGGACCAGATCGAGTCCGTGCTCCGCAGCATGTGGATTGTGGCCACCATGCTGATCGTCTTCGGCCTGATCCTTGCCGTGGCCGACGCCACCGGTGCCCAGAAGCGGGACCTGACGCACCTGACCTATAAGCACGGCATTTTCTACGGCCTTGCCCAGGCCCTGGCATTGATCCCCGGCGTCTCCCGCTCCGGCGGCACCATCACTGCAGGCCTGCTCATGGGGTACACGCGGGAAGCCGCGGCACGGTATTCGTTCCTGCTGGCCATCCCCGCCGTGTTCGGCAGCGGGCTGTACCAGCTGTACAAGGTGGTCACCAAGGAAGGCCTTTCCGGGCCATTTGGCCTTCCGGAGACCGCCCTTGCCACTGTGATCGCCCTGGTAGTGGGATATGTCATCATCGGCTGGTTCCTGAAGTTCGTCTCGACGCGCAGCTACCGCCTCTTCGTCTGGTACCGCATCTTCCTGGGCCTGGCGCTCTACCTCCTGCTCGGTTTCGGCGTCATCAGCGCCTAGGGCTAGGCTTGGGCTTGTGAAATCCTGGACTTCCCGCCCCGTTCCTGCCCTGCCCGGAAACATGCCCGCGATTCGTTTGTTCGACACTGCGGCAGGCCGCGAAGTGGCACTTGAGCAGGAGGCCAGGCCCTCCATGTACGTCTGCGGCATCACCCCCTACGACGCGACCCACATGGGACATGCAGCCAGCTACGTTGCCTTTGACCTGCTCAACCGCGCCTGGCGCGACGCCGGCAGCGAGGTTTCCTATGTGCAGAACGTGACTGATGTGGACGATCCCCTGCTTGAACGTGCCACCGCCACCGGCGTCGACTGGCGCGACCTCGCCGCAGAGCAGGTGGAGCTCTTCCAGACCGACATGGAGGCGCTGAACGTCCTGGCACCCGACCACTACGTTGGCGCTGTGGAATCCATCGGCCTGATCGTCCCCGAGGTGGAGCGGCTGGTCAGCATGGGGCTGGCCTACCAGGTGGCAGGCACCAACGGGGAACCTGACGGCGATGTCTATTACGACGTCGAAGCTGCCGGAAAGCAGTCGACGGCACCTGACGCCTGGGTACTGGGATGCATTTCCCACCTGGGCGAGAGCGCCATGCTGGAGCTTTTTGCCGAGCGCGGCGGCGATCCCGGAAGGGCCGGGAAGCGGCAGGCGCTTGACCCGCTGCTCTGGCGCGTGGAACGGCCGGGCGAACCCAGCTGGCCGGGTGGAAGCCTGGGCGCCGGAAGGCCCGGCTGGCACATCGAATGCACCGTCATCGCCCAGAAGTACCTGCCGTCGCCCTTCACGGTGCAGGGCGGTGGCTCGGACCTGATCTTCCCGCATCACGAGATGGGCGCCGGCCACGCGTACTCCCTCGCGGGGGTGCCCCTTGCCCGGCATTACGCCCATGCAGGCATGGTGGGACTCGACGGCGAAAAGATGAGCAAGTCCAAGGGCAACCTGGTGCTGGTCTCCAAGCTCCGCGCTGCCGGTGAGGACCCGGCTGCAATCCGCCTGGCCATCCTGGCGCACCATTACCGCTCCGACTGGTCATGGACGGACGAAGGCTTCGCGGCCGCCAAGGCTGACCTGGCGGCGTGGCGGACTGCACTGGACCACGCCCCCGAAGGATCGGGAAAGGCGCTCCTCGCCGAAATCCGTGAAGCGCTGGCGGCAGACCTCAATGCCCCGGCGGCGGTTGCCGCCATCTCGCGCTGGGCACGGTCCGCGAACGACGGCGGTGCTGCCGCCAGCCCTGCTGACAGCATCCTGGTGAAAGATGCGGTGGACGCCCTACTGGGCATCCGGCTGTAGTACTCCAGTTTGCAGGAACACAAGAAAGGGGCGTGGGCGGAATTCTTCCGCCCACGCCCCTCACCTGTTAATACTCAGGGCCGGTCCTGGCCCCGCCGCTTCAGGTACCGTTCGAATTCCCTGGCGATGGATTCGCCGCTGGCCTCCGGGAGGTCTGCGGTGTCCTTGGCTTCCTCCAGCTGCCGGACGTAGGCAGCAATTTCGGGATCCTCGGTAGCCAGTTCGTCCACGCCGCGTTCCCAGGCGTCAGCTTCCTCGGCCAGCTCATGGGTATCCAGGGGCACCTGCAGCAGCTCCTCGATGCGGTGCAGGAGGGCGAGCTGCGCCTTGGGGGAGGGAGCCTGGGCCACGTAGTGCGGCACGGCAGCCCACAACGACACGGCAGGGATACCAGCCAGGAGCGCCACCTCGGACAGAACGCCCACGATGCCCACGGGGCCTTCGTACTGGGAGGCCTCCAGGTTCATCCGCTCCCTGAGCGGTGCGTCGTCGGAGGACGTGCTCACTGGGATAGGGCGGCTGTGCGGGACGTCCGCCAGCAGCGCTCCAACCAGCACCACGTAGTCCACATTCAGCGCCTCCGCATGGGCCAGCAGTTCTGCAGTGTAGGCGCGCCACTTATAAGACGGTTCCGTGCCCTGGACGAAGATGACGTCCACGTTGGAGTTGGGCGCGGTGGCTTTGTAGATGCGGGTTGAAGGCCACTTGATCTTGCGTTCCCCGGCCGCGTTCCTGCGGACGGTGGGGCGCGTGAACTGGAAGTCGTAATACTCATCGGCATCGATGGATGCCACCTTCTTGCCGCCCCACAACTTGTTCAGGTAACGCAGCGAATCGCTGGCCGCTTCTCCGGCGTCGTTCCACCCTTCAAAGGCGGCAAGCATCACCGTTACGCGCTGTCCGTCAGCGACTGGCTGCAGGAACCGTTCCCGCTCGGGTCCGGCACCCTGTTCGGCGGTGTCTCCCTCGAAGCTATTCATTTCTTCACCCTACGTCCAAGGTGCAGGGTCGCGCATGGAATGAAGCGCCGCAAATCCCCGGGAACCAGTGCAAACAGCACCGGCCCTGCGTCATATTCGCCAAGGGCGTAGCCCACAGCCGCCGCCCAGCCATCCCCCGTAGACTGGCGTCATGCGATTTCCTGCCTCCGGTTCACCGCTCAAAGCCGTCCTGTGGGACATGGACGGCACCATCGTGGACACCGAGCCATACTGGATCGCGGCGGAACATGCACTGGTGGAGGCACACGGTGGAACGTGGAGCCATGACCAGGCAATGCAGCTGGTTGGCCAGTCACTGACCTTTTCCGCGGGCCTGCTCCAACAGGCCGGCGTCGAGCTCGAAATCCGCGAAATCATCGACACCCTCACCGGACAGGTCATCAACAGCGTGCGGCAGCAGGTGCCGTGGCGCCCCGGCGCCCGTGAACTCCTTGAAGAACTGCACCTGGCCGGCGTTCGCTGCGCCCTGGTCACCATGTCGGAGGGACCGTTGGCCCGCGAGGTGGTGGCCAGCCTTCCCCGGCCGTACTTCGAAGTGCTGGTCACCGGCGATATCGTGAGCCAGGGCAAGCCGCACCCGGAGGCATATCTGACGGCCGTGGAACGGCTGCAGGAGAGCGATCCCGATCTTGGAATCCACCACTGCGTAGCCCTTGAGGACTCCGTGCCCGGCGTGGCCGCGGCCGTCGCCTCCGGCGTCGCCACTGTGGCCGTGCCCCACATTGTGCCGCTGCCGGACCACGACAGCTACGCACTCTGGGACACCCTCGCCGGCCGGGGGCTGGCTGAGCTGGAAGCACTGCTTCAGCGGGCGGACGCACCCGCGGCTTCAACGGGTGATGCACGTGGCTGACCCGGGCGGCCCCGGCCAAGGCACCAACCCGGCACGCCGCGAAGGCATCCCGCTGGGGCGGATCGCCGGCGTCCCCGTTGTCCTTGCGTACTCGTGGTTCGTGATCGCGGCCTTCACCGTGATCGTCTACGGGCCTGTGTTGGCCAGGAACAACCCGACGCTGGGCACGAGTGCCTATATCGTGGCGTTCGCGTACGCCGTCCTGCTCCTGATCTCAGTGCTCGTCCACGAACTCGCCCATGCCCTGACAGCAAAAATCTACGGCTGGCCTACGCAAAAGATTGTGCTTAACCTTTGGGGCGGCCACACCCAGTTCGAAAGCTTCACATCGTCTCCGGGCCGGTCCGTGCTCGTGGCGCTGGCGGGCCCGGCTGCCAACTTCGTCCTGGCGGGCGGGGCCTGGCTGCTGCTCGGCACCGACAGCCTTGGAAGCGTCGCGGAAATTCTGACGAACATCTTCATGTGGGCGAACTTCCTGATTGGCGTCTTCAACGTCCTGCCGGGCCTGCCACTGGACGGCGGCAGGCTGGTCGAGTCCATCGTCTGGAAGGCCACCGGCAGCCAGGCGAAAGGAACTGTTGCAGCCGGGTGGGGCGGGCGCATCATCGTCCTGGCCATTGCGTACTGGTTCCTCCTTCGCCCGTACCTGGCCGGAGATAGTCCGGACTTCAGCCTCCTCATGATCACTATCCTGGTGGGCGGGTTCCTCTGGATGGGAGCGTCAGCGTCCATCCAGCAAGGCACGCTGCGCGGCCGGCTCCCGCTGGTCAGTGCCGCGGCATTGTCGACGCCCGCCACCGGAATGCCTGCCACCGGCACCGTACGGGATGCCATCCGCCTGGGGGCAGCAGGAACAAAGTCTGTCGTGGTCTGCGGACCGGATGGCCGGCCCCAGGGCGTAGTTGACCCCGGCGCGGTGGCATCAGTGCCGGCTGCTGCCGCCGATACCACCCCCATCACCGCCGTTTCATTTCCACTGGCTGCAGGCGCCTACGTCCCTGAATGGTCCAAAGGGCAGGAGCTGATCCAGTTCCTTTCGCAGCTTGAGGGACGCCACTATGCAGTGGTGGACCACAACGGCATGGTCACTGGGCTAATGACCCAGGAGGCAGTCCTCGCGGCCATTACCGGCAAGCGCCCGCGCAACGATAGGCACCCGCAGGGCCAGAACCGGTAGAGTTACCTGCCGGTCGTGCATTGCCGCCGATAGAGCCACAACGTCCCAACGGACCGTCCGGTTGCGGCACAACAGGTTTACAGGAGCGAGGAAATATCATGAGCAGCGAAACTGCCGTCAACGACGCCAACGGAGCAGCCCAAGCCGGTGCTGCCGCCAGCGGCTCGCAGCCGGTGGGAGCTGCCCGTCGCCGCGGCCCCTTCCGTGAAGGCGAACGTGTCCAGCTCACCGATGAGCGGGGCCGCATGAACACCATCACCCTGGAACGCGGCGGCGCATTCCACACCCACCGCGGGTTCCTCAACCATGACGAAATCATTGGCAAGGTCGACGGCTCCGTGGTGGTCAACAATGTCGGCCAGCAGTACCAGACCCTCCGCCCCCTGCTCTCCGACTTCGTCCTCTCCATGCCGCGCGGCGCCGCCGTCGTCTATCCCAAGGACGCCGGCCAGATCGTCACCATGGCGGACATCTTCCCGGGCGCACGTGTAGTGGAAGCCGGCGTCGGCTCCGGCGCCCTCTCCATCTCCCTGCTCCGCGCCGTGGGCGATAACGGCTACCTGCACTCCTTCGAACGGCGCCAGGAATTCGCGGACATCGCCCGCGGAAACGTGGAGACGATCTTTGGCGGCCCGCACCCCGCCTGGCAGATCTCCCTGGGTGATTTCCAGGAGGAAGTGGTCAAAGCCGAGGAACCCGGCTCCGTGGACCGCGTTGTCCTGGACATGCTCGCGCCTTGGGAATGCCTCGACGCCGTTGCCACCGTCCTCGCGCCCGGCGGCGTGTGGATCAACTACGTTGCCACCGTCACCCAGCTCTCCCGCACCGCGGAAGCCATCCGGGCGGACGGCCGGTTCACCGAACCCGACGCGTGGGAGTCGATGGTCCGCGGCTGGCACCTGGAAGGTCTCGCCGTCCGTCCCGACCACCGAATGGTGGCCCACACCGGATTCCTGCTGGTCACGCGGCGGCTCGCCGACGGCGTCACCGGCATTTCAGTCAAGCGCCGCCCGTCCAAGACCGACTTCAACGAAGAGGACGTCAACGCCTGGACTCCGGGGGCCGTGGGGGAGCGCGCTGTATCGGACAAGAAGCTCCGGCGCGCCGCCCGTGACGCCATCGCGGGGACCAACGTGGTGGACGGGCCAGAGGTCACGAACTAGTCCACATTTCGGGAGTCTCCATCCCTACCCGGCAATCTGGGACTAATGTCTTAAGAGAAGCGCAGGAAGGGGCTGATACATCATGGAGACACCAAACACGGACTCCGGACGTACTCCGGCAGAGCAGTCTGCCGCCAACGACCTCTCGGTTGCTGACCGCCAGGTCAACATACTTCGGGACAAGCTCAGGCATATCGACCGCCAGCTGGCAGTAGCCACGCAGAACAACTCCAAGCTGGTCAGCATGCTTGAGACTGCCAAGGCAGAGATCCTGCGGTTGAAAAACGCCCTGGACCAGGAAGGGCAGCCGCCATACAGCTTCGGCACCATCCTCCAAATAAATCCGAAGCGGCAGCCTGCTCCGGGCAACAGCGGCCAGGCCGCCACTGAAGAGTCGGTGGACATCTTCAACGCCGGGCGGAAAATGCGGGTGGGCATCAGCCCGCTGGTGAACATCAACCAGCTCGCGGTAGGGCAGGAAGTGCTCCTGAACGAGGCACTCCTGATCGTGGCGGGACTGGGCTACGAACGCGCCGGTGAACTTGCCACGCTGAAGGAAATGCTGGGACGCGACCGGGCCCTGGTGGTGGGCCGTGCGGACGAGGAACGCGTCGTCCGGCTTTCCGGTGCCCTCCTCTCCGAGAAACTCCGGGTTGGCGACGCCCTGTCCGTCGATTCCCGGACCGGCTACGCCTTGGAGAAAGTACCCCGCTCCGAGGTGGAGAACCTGGTCCTTGAGGAAGTTCCGGACATCACCTACGAAGACATCGGCGGCCTCGGCCCGCAGATTGAACAGATCCGCGACGCCGTCGAACTGCCGTTCCTGCACCCGGACCTCTACCGGGAACATGGCCTGAAGGCTCCCAAGGGCATCCTCCTTTACGGTCCTCCGGGCTGCGGCAAGACCCTGATCGCCAAGGCCGTTGCCAACTCGCTCGCCGCCCGCGCAGCGGAGCGTTCCGGAAACGTTGACTTGAAGAGCTATTTCCTCAACATCAAGGGGCCTGAGCTCCTGGACAAGTACGTGGGTGAAACAGAGCGGCACATCCGCCTCATCTTCTCCCGCGCCCGGGAGAAGGCCTCGGACGGCAGCCCCGTCGTGGTGTTCTTTGACGAGATGGACTCACTGTTCCGTACCCGCGGCACCGGCATCTCGTCCGACGTCGAGACCACCATCGTGCCGCAGCTCCTCAGCGAGATCGACGGCGTGGAGCGCCTCGACAATGTCATCGTCATTGGCGCGTCCAATCGCGAGGACATGATCGACCCCGCAATCCTGCGGCCCGGACGTCTGGACGTCAAGGTCAAGATCCAGCGGCCCGACGCGGAAGCTGCTGCAGACATTTTCAACAAATACATCACCACGGACCTGCCGTTCCACGAATCCGACCTGGCCGAACACAACGGGGACATCCAGGCCACCGTTGATGCCATGGTCCAGCGAACGGTGGAGGCGATGTACTCCACGGACAAGTCCAACGAGTTCCTGGAGGTCACCTACGCCAATGGTGACACCGAAATGTTGTACTTCAAGGACTTCAACTCCGGGGCCGTGGTCCAGAACGTGGTGGACCGGGCCAAGAAGTACGCCATCAAGGACCTGCTGACCACGCACCAGAAGGGCCTCCGGATCGAGCACCTGCTGCGCGCCGTGGTGGATGAGTTCCGTGAACACGAAGACATGCCCAACACCACCAATCCGGATGACTGGGCCCGGATTTCCGGGAAGAAGGGCGAACGGATCACCTATATCCGCACCATCGTCCAAGGGAAAGCCGGCCAGGAGCCGGGCAAGTCCATCGAGACCATGCCGACCACAGGACAGTATCTATGACGGGTGCACACGGCTCCGCCGGTGGGGAAGGCCTCCCCGCCGGCGGGGCCATGCGCGTCATGGGAGCGGAAACCGAATACGGCATCCATGCCCCATCTGCGCCATCCGCCAACGCCACCATGATGAGCGCCAGGGTGGTGCAGGCCTACGCCCAGGTGACCCGGCAACGCGCTGCGGGCGGAGCGGAAACGCGCTGGGACTACACCGACGAAGAGCCGCTGCACGATGCCCGCGGCTGGACAGTGGACAGGGGCGCCGCACATCCCACCCAGCTGACCGACCAGCCGCCGGTGCTCGACGCGGAGGCGGTGGCCCTGGCCTACGGCCGCGAGGAACTTGAACTCGACGGCCAGGACGAATCCGGCACCCTGCTGATGAACATGGTCCTGGGCAACGGGGCCCGGCTGTACGTCGACCACGCGCACCCTGAGTACTCCAGCCCCGAAGTCACCAACCCGCGCGACGCCGTGGCCTGGGACGCCGCAGGTGACCTGGTGGGATTGGCTGCCGTCCGCAGGCTGGCCGCGGACCCGGCCCTGCCGCCGGTCAATCTGTACAAGAACAACACTGACAACAAGTCCGTGTCCTACGGTTCGCACGAGAACTACCTCATGCCAAGGTCGGTACCGTTCGGGGACATCGTGCGGGGGCTGACACCGTTCTTCGTGAGCCGGCAGGTGGTCTGTGGGGCCGGCCGGCTGGGACTCGGCCAGGACAGCTCGATTCCCGGCTTCCAAATCAGCCAGCGGGCGGACTTTTTCGAAGCCGAAGTGGGGCTCGAAACCACCATCCGCAGGCCCATCATCAATACCAGGGACGAGCCCCACTCCACAGCGGACAAGTACCGGCGCCTGCACGTGATCATCGGGGACGCCAACCTCAGCCAGGTGTCCAATTACCTCAAGTTCGGCACCACGGCGATGGTCCTCAGCCTCATTGAAGCGGGGCTTGCGCCCAAAATCGAGGTCTATGAACCCGTCGCAGCCCTCAAGACCGTCAGCCACGACACTTCGCTGACCGCAAAGCTGCGCCTACTCGACGGAAGGCGCGTCACGGCCCTGGACCTCCAGTGGATGTACCACGAGGCTGCGGCCAAACTCGCGCAGGACACCGGTGTGGGTGACGCCGTGGACGGTGACGGACATACCCACGAGGTCCTGGAGCGGTGGGCGTCCGTTCTTACCCAGCTTGACAGCGACAGGGCCGCTGCCGCCACCTCTGTTGAGTGGCTGGCCAAACTCTCCCTGCTGGACGGCTACCGCCAGCGCGACGGACTGGAATGGAGCGACGCGCGGCTGGGTCTGGTGGATCTCCAATGGGCGGACATCAGGCCCGAGAAAGGCCTCTACTACCGCCTGCTGTCCAGGAACCGGATGCAGCGGCTGGTGGATGATGCCACCATCGCCGCGGCAGTAGCGGAGCCGCCGGCCGACACCCGGGCCTACTTCCGGGGCAAGTGCATCAGCAGCTTCGGCAAGGACGTAGTGGGGGCAAGCTGGGACTCTGTCATCTTCGACGTGCCCGGTTATGGAAGGCTTCAGCGGGTGCCCACCCGTGAGCCCCTGAGGGGAACCAAAGCCCTGACTGGAGCGTTATTCGAGCGCTATCGGGAAGCGGGCCCATTCCTCGGGGAGCTGCTGGGACACAGCAGCACTCCTCCTGCGGGCTAAACCGCGCCGGAACGTCCGTCCCGTGGCAGGATGGGCATATCGGAGGATCCGCCGGATCCACCGAAGGAAGAAGGAGGGAAACCAATGGCAGGCCAGGAGCAGCAACAGCCCCAATCACGCGACAGCCAGGTCGACGAAGACATCCCCGAGGCGCCCCCGGCACCACCTGGGGCGCAGGCCTCGGCCTCAACCGAAGGCGTTGACGACCTGCTCGACGAGATCGACGGCGTCCTGGAATCCAACGCCGAGGAGTTTGTCCGGGCGTTCGTCCAAAAGGGCGGCCAGTAACCCGGACCCGGAAGGTGGCGGAAGCCGCGGAAGGCCGGGATCTGTACCAACGTTGAAGTACCACGTTCAAGGAGTGATGAGTGCAGGAATCAACCGCCAACCAGGTAGCCGCAAACGCCACCTCGTCCTTTACGGAGCACCTTCTACGGGACCGGCCCGAGCTATTGCCCTTTAGCCGGTCCCTCCAAGGTGGTGCGTCCGCGGCTGTCCCGGTGCAGGTCCCACACGCCACCACCATCGTTGCCATGAGCTACGGCGGCGGTGTCCTGATGGCGGGGGACAGGCGGGCCACCATGGGAAACGTCATCGCCAGCAGGCACATCGAGAAGGTTTTTCCCGCGGACCACTTCTCGGTCCTGGGCATCGCCGGAACGGCGGGCATCGCGATTGACCTGACCCGGCTCTTCCAGGTTGAACTCGAACACTACGAAAAAATTGAAGGAACCCAGCTCAGCCTTGAGGGCAAGGCCAACCGGCTGGGGGCCATGATCAGGGGCAACCTTCCGCTGGCCCTGCAGGGTCTGGCGGTAGTGCCCCTCTTCGCAGGTTTCGACACCACCGCCGGTGTCGGCCGGCTGTTTTCCTACGACGTCACCGGCGGCAGGTATGAGGAACACGAACACCACACCGTCGGCTCCGGTTCCGTCTTCGCCCGCGGCGCGCTGAAAAAGCTCTGGCGCCCCAACCTCACCGCAGCCGAGGCACTTTCCGTTGCCGTGGAGTCCCTGTATGACGCCGCCGACGACGACTCCGCCACGGGCGGACCCGATACGGTCCGGCAGCTGTGGCCCGTGGTCTATACGGTGGACAGGACGGGCGCCCGCCGGGTGCCGGAACCTGAACTTGCGGCTGCCTCCCGCGGCGTGATTGAAGCACGCACCATCGCCGGACGGGAGGCCTGAGATGACCCAGCAGTTCTATGTCTCGCCCGAACAACTGATGAAGGACCGCGCGGATTTTGCGCGGAAAGGCATCGCCCGGGGCCGCTCCGTTGTGGTCATCAGCTGCGCCGACGGCATTGCACTCGTCGCCGAGAATCCCTCGCCGTCCCTCCACAAGATCGGTGAGATCTATGACAAGATCGCGTTCGCCGCGGTGGGCAAGTACAACGAATTCGAAAGCCTCAGGCAGGCCGGCGTGCGCTACGCCGACGTCCGGGGATACTCGTACGATCGCGAGGATGTAACCGCCCGTGGCTTGGCGAGCGTGTATGCGCAAAGCCTGGGCGCCGTCTTCACCGCTGAACAGAAGCCTTTCGAGGTGGAACTTGCCGTCGCGGAGGTGGGTCCCACGCAGGCCGAAGACCACCTGTACCGGCTGACGTTTGATGGGTCCATTGCCGACGAGCACAGCTTCGTCGTGATGGGCGGCCAGGCCGAGAAGGTGTCGTCGGCAATTGATGCAGGCTGGCAGGCCTCGATGGGCTTCGCTGACGCAGTGCGGCTGGCACTGAAGGGGCTGACGCCTGTCCAGGAGGGGGAGCAGCCGGGAGCGCCACTGCCGCCCAGCGCCCTCGAGGTGGCCGTGCTGGACAGGCTTTCCGACAGCACCCGCGGCACCCGGCGCGCCTTCCGCAGGCTTAATGACGCGGACATCACAGCACTGCTGGCCTAGGAGGACAACATGGACAAGAGAATCTTCGGCATCGAAACCGAGTTCGGGATCTCTTATTCGAGCCCGGACTCCAGGCCTCTTGCTCCCGAGGAGGTGGCCCGGTACCTCTTCCGCAAGGTGGTCAGCTGGGGGCGTTCGTCGAACGTGTTCCTTACCAACGGTTCCCGGCTGTACCTCGATGTGGGGTCCCATCCCGAGTACGCCACGGCAGAATGCGACGACCTTGCCCAGCTGATCGCCCATGACCGTGCCGGTGAACTGATCCTTGACGACCTGGTGGACGAGGCCCAGGCGCGTCTGGCTGCTGAAGGGTTCAACGGCACCGTGTACCTGTTCAAGAACAACACGGACTCCGCCGGCAACTCTTACGGCAGCCACGAGAACTACCTCATTCCGCGGCGCGGCGAGTTTTCCCGTCTGGCCGAGATCCTGATTCCGTTCCTCGTCACCCGCCAGCTCATCGCCGGGGCCGGCAAGATCCTGAAGACTCCCCACGGGGCCACCTACGCCTTTTCCCAGCGCGCCGACCACATCTGGGAGGGCGTCTCCTCCGCCACCACCCGGTCCCGCCCCATTATCAACACCAGGGACGAGCCGCACGCAGATGCCGAGTTCTACCGGCGACTGCACGTCATCGTCGGTGACTCCAACATGTCCGAGGCGACGGCACTGATGAAGATCGGCACCGTGGACCTGGTTCTTCGGATGATCGAGGCGGGCGTGATCATGCGCGACATGCGGATGGAAAATCCCATCCGCAGCATCCGGGAAATCTCCCACGACCTCAGCGGCCGCGCCCTGGTCCGCCTGGCCAACGGCCGCCAGCTCACAGCCCTTGAGATCCAGCAGGAATACCTGACCAAGGTCACGGCCTTCGTGAAGGAGCACGGCGCCCACAACCAGCACGTTCCGGTGATCCTGGACCTGTGGGAACGCACGCTGAACGCCATCGAATCGGGTGATACCAGGGGCATCGATACGGAAATCGACTGGGCCATCAAGAAGAAGCTAATGGACAATTACCGCGAACGGCACGGGCTTGGGTTGGAGGCTCCCCGGATCGCCCAACTCGACCTGACGTACCATGACATTTCCCGCAGCCGTGGACTCTTCTACCTGCTCCAGTCCCGTGGCGCGGTGCGCCGGATCGTTGACGATACGGTGATCAAGAGTGCCGTGGACACACCCCCGCAAACCACCCGGGCCAAGCTCCGGGGGGACTTTGTCCGCCGGGCACAGGAACTCGGGCGCGACTACACGGTTGACTGGGTGCACCTGAAGCTGAACGACCGCGCCCACCAGACAATCCTGTGCAAGGATCCCTTCCGCAGCGTCGATGAGCGCGTGGATACGCTGCTCGACTCCATGGGTTGATCGGCTCCGGGCGGACGCCCAGCTTCAGGGTCTATTCTGGATAGGGTCCTTTTAACGGGACCTCCACGGCACTGTCCGCCGCCATGCGGATTGTCGTATCCACCCTGCCCCGACGAAAGTTATCCTACGTGCGCCGACTACTAGCAATCCTCCTCCCCGGCCTGCTGCTCCTGACCGCCTGCGGAGGTACAGCCTCCCAGCCCGAACCAAGCAGCCAGTCCGCCGGGGAGACTGCAAAGTTCGACTCCATCAAGCTGACCGACAACGGAGACAAGAAGGCCCCGGGGGTGGAGTTCGACAAGCCTCTGACCGTCACCCAGCCCACCATCAAAGTCGTTTCCGAAGGCAGCGGCGCCACCGTGAAGGCCAACCAGATCGCCAAAATCTCCGTCCTGGCCTTGAACGGCACGGATGGGTCCCAGCTGGAGGATACATTCCCCAACGAGCCTGAAAACCTGGAGCTGAACGATGAGCTCAAGACCAACAGCGCCGTCATCTATAACGCTTTCGTCGGCGCGAAGGTGGGGTCAAGCCTTGCCCTGGCCGTCCCCGGCAAGCAGAGTGCACCGTCGTCAAGTGCCGGCCCGTCCGACAGCGCCAGTCCCGGCGCAAGCCCCAGCGCAGCTTCCGATCCCACTCAGCTGCTGATCATCAAGGTTCTTTCCGCCTCAGACCCCACTCCTGTCCTGGACAAGCCCCAGGGTGAAACGGTGTCGCCCCAGGCCGGGCTGCCCACGGTGACCGAAAAGGACGGCGTACCGGAAATCAATGTAGCCGGAGCACCGGCCCCCACTTCCCTTGTGTCGCAGGACCTGATCAAGGGAACCGGCGCCACGGTCAAGGAAACCGACACACTGACCGTGAACTACGTCGGCGTCAACCTCAGCGACGGCACCAAGTTCGATTCCAGTTTCGACCGCGGACAGCCGGCCACCTTCCCGCTCTCAGGCGTCATCAAGGGCTGGACCCAGGGCCTTACCGGTAAAACCGTAGGCTCCCGCGTCCTGCTGGTCATCCCCAAGGATCTGGCCTACGGTGACGCCGGCCAGGGCCAGGCGAAGGGTGACCTGGTGTTCGTAGTGGACATCCTCGGGGTCAAGTAGCAAGACTTACAGGAACGCCGCGTTCTTCGCGGCAACCATCAGCACTCACGCATAGGAGCAAGCATGTCGTTTGGACAGCGGGAATTCGACCGCCAGAAGCCCGAGATCGACTTCCCGGAAGGTGATGTTCCCACGGAACTCGTCATCACCGACCTCATCGAGGGTGACGGCCGCGAAGCCAAGGCAGGGGATACCGTCTCCACCCACTACGTCGGCGTTGCCTGGTCCACGGGCGAGGAATTCGACGCCTCATGGGGGCGCGGTGCACCGCTGGACTTCCGCGTCGGCGTCGGCCAGGTCATCCAGGGTTGGGACCAGGGCCTGCTGGGCATGAAGGTGGGCGGCCGCCGTCGCCTGGAGATCCCGTCAGAGCTGGCTTACGGCTCCCGTGGCGCCGGTGGGGCCATCGCACCCAACGAAGCCCTGATCTTCGTCGTGGACCTCGTCGGGGTCCGCTAACCCAACCCAGGGATGCCGCCAGGGGCGCGGCTGGACGGAGGACAACCCTCCATTCAGCCGCGCTTTCTGCTTTCCCCGGGGGAGTTTAGTAACGTAACGAACGTGTCCCTAACCCGCACTGAACGACTCCTCAACCTGCTGATCGCGCTCCTCAACACCCGCTACGGGCTCCACCGCAGCGAGCTGCGCGACAAGGTTTACCACGACACCTCCGGCAATGACGTCGCATTCGGGCGCATGTTTGAGCGGGACAAGAATGACCTGCGCGCGATGGGCTTTGATGTTGAGACACTGACGGACCTGGGTTGGAGCGAGGACGATCCCGCTACCACGCGGTACCGGATCGGCAAGGAATCCAACCGGCTCCCTGATGTCGAGCTTGGGCCCGAGGAGTGGACCGTCCTCCTCCTGGCCTCCCAGCTTTGGGAGCGTGCCGCGCTGGGGACGGCAGCCCAAAGTGCGCTGCGGAAGCTGCAGGCATCCGGGCAGCTGGCAGAGGTGGAGCTGCCCGCGGGGGTCCAGCCGCGGATCAAACCGGCGGGCCAGGCGTTCGATGACATCGTGGCAGCCATGCACGCCAAGCATCCGGTGGCCTTCACCTACCTGGCAGGCACTACCGGCAAGGAGAAGGAACGGATCGTTGAGCCATGGGGCCTGGGCAGCCGCTTTGGCCAGTGGTACCTCATGGGTTACGACCGGGCCCGGAAGGCCGCGCGGCAGTTCCGGCTTTCCCGCCTCACCAGCGCCGTGACCACCCTCCCACGAGAGCAGTACGAACCGCCCGCCGACTTCAACATCCGCGCGGAGCTGGAACGCCTGCCTGAACTGCCGCTCCGCACCGCCGTCGTGCATGTCCGGAAAGGGCACCTGCTGGCCCTTCGCCGCCGGGCGGTCCAGGAGGCTGCACCGCAGGCGTCCGGCCGGCCCCGTGAGGGCTATGACCAGCTGGTCCTGGAGTACCGCGACCCGGAAGTCCTGGCCGAGGAGCTGGCGTCCTACGGGCCGGACGCCCTGGCAGTGGAACCCGCCGTGCTCGTCGAGGCCGTACGCCGTCGGCTGCAGGCCGCGGCAGACTTCAGTGCCGCACCTGTCCCCGCCTACTCCTTCACCGATACCCGTGCACGGACTGCCCGGAAAGGGACCTCGGAGGACCAGCTCAAGCGGATGCTGCAACTGGTGCCGTTCCTGGTCCACAACCAAGGCCTCCACATCCAGGACGTCGCCCGCCACTTCGGCGTCACCCGCGAAGAGCTCGAGGCGGACCTCCGGATCCTCATTTGCTCCGGATTGCCCGAGGGCTATCCGGACGACCTGCTGGACATCCAGTGGGAAGACGACCACGTCTTCATCACCCAGGACCTCGACCTGAAAAAGCCCGTCCGGTTTACCGTGGAGGAGGCCTGTGCCCTGCTGACCGGGCTGGAGACACTCAATGGCCTGCCGGACCTGCCCGGTGGCGGGGCCCTGGAATCGGTCACCCTGAAGCTTCTGGCAGCCGCAGGGGAGGAAGGACTCCGCGCTGCCTCCATCGCCGGACCGCAGGTTGCTCCCGAGGACGCCGAAACGCACGCCATAGTCCGCCACGCCATCGAGTCCCGTTCCCAGCTCCACCTCACGTACTTGTCACCGCAACGGGACGCCGTGACGGAACGCGACGTTGACCCGCTCCGGCTGTACTCCCTTGACAACACCTGGTACCTCGAAGCCTGGTGCCACCTGGTGGACGGGCTGCGGAACTTCCGCCTGGACCGGGTAGAGGATGTGCACCCCAACGGGGCGCCCGCCAGCAAGGCGGGAGAACGGGAGAGCGGCGTCCCGGCCAAGCTGTTCACCCCGAACGACGACGACACAATCGTCACGGTCCAGCTCACCCGGCAGGGGAGGGGGCTGGCCGAGGACTATTACGCGGAGCGGACAGCCGAGCTTCCCGACGGCGGCCTGGTGGCAGAGATCCGGTTTGGAAGCACGGCTTGGCTGCCGATGTTCGTGGCCCAACATGGTGGCGCGGTCCGCATCCTGGCACCCGCTGAGGTAGCCGACGCGGCGCGGGACTGGCTGGCGGCAGCCCTGCACACTTACGCCGGATAGACTCTTCACCATGCCTTGGTGGTCCTGGATTCTTATATGGGTGGCGCTCGTCGCAGTAGCCCTGCTTTTCTATGTCCTGCTGGGCATCCGTCTGTTCCGGCAGTTCATGGCCATCATGAAGGACCTCAGCGCCGCAGGCGGCAAGTTGGGGCATCTGGGCCCCCTTGAGGTCCCGGACGAAACCGGTGATCCGTCACGCACCGTGCCGGGCTCTGCCGTTTTTGCCTCACCCGCTGTCATGCGACATGATTACGAGGCATCCAAACTGGCACGGCGCGAAGAACGCCGGCGCAGGCGAGTGCAGCGCAAAAAGGACCGGGGCCAGCCGCAGGCGCTCGGCGATCTCGACTTCACATAGAAGTAGGATGTAGTTAGAGGAAAGGATTTCCCGTGGGAAGACTCTTTGATGGCCCCTGGCCAATCGTGATCATCATCATTGTTGCTTTGCTTCTCTTCGCCGCCCCCAAGCTTCCGGCCATGGCCCGAAGCCTGGGCCAGTCCATGCGGATCATCAAGTCCGAGGTCAAGGAAATGAAGAACGACGGCAAAGCCGACTCCACCACCGACGCCTCAGGTCCGGTGGAAGGCACCATCGTGAACCACCCCAAGGCGAAGCCCGGTGAGCCGACTGACGGCACTGACGTTCCGCCGTCGACCCGCGCCTGACCTCCCGTGGCACTGTCGCGGGCCCGTAAAGCCAATCCCGAGGGGCGGATGTCCCTTTGGGAACACCTCAAGGAGCTGAAGAACCGGCTGATTAAGTCGGCAATCGGCGTCGTCATCGGCGGCATTGGGGGCTGGATACTTTACGATCCGCTGCTGAAGGCCCTCGCTGAGCCTGTGAACCGGATTTCGAATGAGACCGGCGGCCTTGCTGCCATCAACTTCGGAACCATCGCGTCGCCCTTTGACTTCAAGCTGCAGATGTCGCTCCTTATTGGGGCTGTCATCTCCAGCCCCATCTGGATTTACCAGCTCTGGGCGTTCATCACGCCCGGGCTGACATTCAAGGAGCGGCGCTACACCCTGGGCTACATGGCCGCGGCCATCCCGCTGTTCCTCGCCGGAATCTGGGTAGGCTGGCTCGTGGTTCCCCAGGTGGTCCACGCGCTGACCCAGTTCACCCCTGAAGGTTCCTCCAGCGTCATCGATGCCAGGACCTACATCGAATTCGTCACCCGCATGGTGCTGATGCTGGGCCTGGCCTTCCTGGTGCCCGTGGTGCTGGTCGGCGTCAACATGGCGGGCATCGTGTCCGGCCACACCATCCTCAAAGCGTGGCGCATCACGGTGTTCCTGGTCTTTGTCCTGGCTGCGATCGCCGCGCCGGGTGCGGATGCGATATCGATGTTCATGCTCGCCGTCCCGCTGCTGGCGCTGTTCTTCGCAGCAATCGGCATCTGCATCATGAATGACAAGCGACGCGACCGCCGCCAGGCCCGGCAGGTCGAGGAGACCGAAGCCACCGCAGATATCGCCACCCCCAGCAGCGAACTCAAGAAGCTCTAGGCTGCCGTTAGGCTTGGGGTATGTCCTCCACCACCGGACCCTTCTCCACCGGCCCCGTCGATCCTGAAGAACTGTCTCCCGCCGAGCGCTACCGCGCAAGCGCCGAACGCAGGGCCTACGCCGCCACACCCCTGGGAGCCTTCAGCGGGACCCTGGATTTTGAGCTGGATGACTTCCAAAAGCAGGCATGCCGTTCCCTGCAGGAGGGCAGGGGAGTCCTGGTGGCTGCCCCCACCGGTGCCGGCAAGACCATCGTGGGGGAGTTCGCCATCTACCTCGCCTTGCAGCGCGGGCTGAAGGCGTTCTACACCACGCCCATCAAGGCCCTCAGCAACCAGAAGTTCAGCGAACTCACCGAAAAGTACGGTGCCGACAACGTGGGCCTCCTGACCGGTGACACCAGCATCAACGGTGATGCCCAGGTGGTGGTCATGACCACAGAAGTCCTGCGGAACATGCTCTACGCGGAGTCGGCGACGCTGGACGACCTTGGCTACGTGGTCATGGATGAAGTCCACTACCTTGCCGACCGGTTCCGCGGTGCAGTCTGGGAGGAAGTCATCATCCACCTGCCCACCGAGGTGCAGGTCGCTTCGCTCAGTGCCACGGTCTCGAATGCCGAGGAATTCGGCGCCTGGCTGGACACCGTCCGCGGTGACACCGACATCATCGTTTCCGAACACCGGCCGGTACCGCTGTGGCAGCACGTCATGGTGGGCCGGCAAATCATGGACCTGTTCGCCGGGGAAACCACCTTTGACGAGATCGCCCCGCCCGTTGAGGAGGATGAGGACCGGCAAGCGGCCAAGCCCGGCAAATCTCCGGACAACGCCACGGGGCGCGGCTTCGACGTCAACCCGGACCTGTTGACAGTGGCGCAAAGCGAAACCCAGCAGAGTTACCGAAGCCGCCCCGGGCCCGGGGGCCGCGGGCAGCGCGGCCGGCGCGGAAACGACCGCTTGGGCCGGGGCGGAGAGCCCAGGGGAGTGCGTCCGGCCAGCCGCCCGCAGGTTATCGCGAGCCTGGACCGGATGGACCTGCTGCCTGCCATCACCTTCATCTTTTCCCGCGCCGGCTGCGAGGCAGCAGTGGCGCAGTGTGTCGGTTCCGGACTGTGGCTCACCACCGAAAGGGAGCAGCGGATCATCGCCCAGCGCGTCGATGAGGCCGGGCAGGACATCCCGCCGGACGACCTCGACGTCCTGGGCTTCTGGACCTGGCGGGACGGCCTGGTCCGCGGTTTTGCCGCCCACCACGCAGGCATGCTGCCCACCTTCAAGGAGGTAGTGGAGAAGCTCTTCGCCGACGGGCTGGTGAAGGCTGTCTTCGCCACGGAAACCCTTGCCCTGGGCGTCAACATGCCGGCCCGTTCCGTGGTGCTGGAAAAGCTGGACAAGTTCAACGGCGAAGCCCACGTGGACATCACGGCAGGTGAATACACCCAGCTGACCGGACGGGCGGGCCGCCGCGGGATCGACATTGAGGGCCACGCGGTGGTGCTCTGGCAGCCAGGAACGGACCCGACGGCGGTGGCGGGCCTGGCGTCCCGGCGCACCTATCCGCTGAACTCCAGTTTCCGGCCCACCTACAACATGAGCATCAATCTCCTGGCACAGTTTGGCCGGTCCCGTGCCCGTGAAATCCTGGAATCCTCCTTTGCCCAGTTCCAGGCCGACCGCTCCGTGGTGGGCCTGGCCAGGCAGGTACGCAGCCGTGAGGAATCCCTGGCAGGCTACGCCAAGTCCATGACCTGCCACCTGGGCGACTTCACGGAGTATGCCCGGCTGCGCAGGGAACTATCCGACGCCGAGAGTGCCACCTCCCGGACCAAGTCACGGGTCCAGAAGTCACTCAGTGGCGACTCCCTTGCCCGTCTCCTGCCGGGGGACGTGGTCAATGTTCCCGGCGGACGCGCCCCTGGGCCCGCCGTCGTACTCAGCTCCGACCACGGCAGCCGCGAACCGCGGCCTGCCGTTCTTACGCTGGACAACCAGCTGCGACGAATCGGTACGGATGACCTGGAAGGTCCCATCGCCCCGGTGACCCGCATCCGGATCCCGAAGTCCTTCAATGCAAAGGTGCCCAAGTCACGGCGCGATCTTGCGTCCTCCGTCCGGAACGCGCTGCGGGAAAACCGGCCGCCCGCTCCCGGCCAGAACCGCAACCACGATTTCGGCCGTGGCGCCGCCTTTCCCAACCAGGAGAAGCGCATCGCGGCCCTGCGCCGGGCCTTGAAGGCACACCCCTGCCATGGATGCAGCGAACGGGAAGACCACGCGCGGTGGTCGGAGCGCTGGTGGAAGCTGCGGCGCGAAACGGACGGCCTGGTCCGCCAGATCCAGGGCCGCACCAACACCATCGCTAAAACCTTTGACCGGGTGTGCGACGTCCTGTCCGCCTATGGATATCTGGAGGACGCCGGCGATGGCCGCTTGAACATCAGCGCGGACGGCCAGCGGCTGCGCCGAATCTACGGCGAGAAGGACCTGCTGATCTCACAGTCGCTGCGGCTGGGCGCGTTCGATGACCTGGACGCCGCAGAAGTTGCTGCCCTGGCCAGCGTGTTGGTCTACCAGGCCAAACGCGAAGACCGGGGCCTGCGGCCGCGCATGCCCAGTGTCTCCCTGGAAACTTCTGTGGACATCGTGGTCAGGGAATGGTCCGTCCTTGAAGACGTGGAAGAGGAGAACAAGCTTCCGCTGACGGGCGAGCCTGAACTGGGCCTGGTCTGGCCTCTCTACAAGTGGGCCCGCGGCCGGCACCTGCAGGATGTCCTGAGCGGCACGGACCTTGCGGCCGGCGACTTTGTCCGCTGGGTCAAACAGGTGGTGGACCTCCTGGACCAGCTGGCAAAAATTCCCGGCCTTGATCCGCGGCTGGCACGGCTTTGCGCCGAAGCCATCAACCTCATCCGCCGCGGCGTCGTGGCGTACTCGTCCGTTCTCTAGTCCCGCTTTCACCGCTGCCGACCGCTGCCGGCCTGCCCATACCCAGGAGTCCTTTCCGCCATGCCCAACCCTGAAGCCACGTCCCGTCCCACCCCGGTGCTGTACCGGAACGGGTCCGTCTACACCGCGGCGGACCCCTTCGCTACGGCCATGCTGGTGGACGGCGACACCGTTGCCTGGGTCGGTTCAGAGCAGGCGGCATCATCCATTGCCGACAGTTCCATGGAGGTCATCGACCTCCATGGCGCCCTGGTAGCCCCCGGATTCGTCGATTCCCACATGCACCTGACCGAAACCGGCATTGCCCTGGAGTCACTGCAGCTGGGGTCCGTAGCCTCTGCCCGCGCCCTGCTGGACGCAGTTGCCGCCGCCGGCGGTGACGGGCCCGTGCTCGGCCACGGTTGGGACGAGACCACCTGGGCGGACTCCACCCTGCCCAGCGCCGAGGAACTGGAGCGCGCAGCGGACGGTCGTCCGGTGTACCTCTCGCGGGTGGACGTGCATTCGGCGTTGGTTTCGACGTCGCTGGCACGGTCAGCGGACCTGCGCGGCAAGGACGGGTACGACGGCGGAGCCCGGGTAACGCGGGCGGCACACGAAGCGGCACGACTGGCAACGCGCCAGCTGCCACAGGAGTCATTGAAGCGGCACCAGGAGCGTGCCCTGATGGAGGCGGCGGCCAACGGCTACGTTGCCGTGGCAGAGATGGGGGCGCCGCATATTGGCGGCGCCGATGATCTCAAGCTTGCTGCCGCTTGGAACGGTGGTGCGGACGGCGGCGCGCAGTTTCCCGAAGTATTGCCGTATTGGGGCGAGCTGGTTTCGTCCGAGGAGCAGGCCCGCGTTCTCGTTGGGCAGTTCGAAGGACGCATCCGCGGCCTTGCCGGCGACCTCAACATTGACGGTTCACTGGGTTCCCGCACTGCCGCGCTGCGGGCGGGCTACAGCGATGCTGCCCAGGAGCGCGGCGCGCTGTACCTCAGCGTGGACCAGGCGGCAGCCCACCTTGCCGCATGTTCCCTTGCCGGGATCCAGGGCGGGTTCCACGTGATCGGGGATGCCGGGCTTGACGCTGCCCTGGAAGCGCTGGACCTGGCGGCCAGGGAAGTGGGGGAGCAGCGGGTGCGTGCAGCCGGCCACCGGTTTGAGCATGTGGAGATGGCTGATGCGGCTGCCGTGGCCAAGCTGGCCCACTACTCCGTGACGGTCAGCGCCCAGCCGGCCTTCGATGCAGCCTGGGGCGGCCCAGGCGGACTTTACGAGAGGCGGGTGGGGGAGCGCAGCCGGTCCATGAATCCGTTCGCCGCCTTCTACTCCGCAGGGGTCCCCGTTTGCTTTGGCAGTGACAGTCCCGTCACCCCCCTCCGTCCGTGGGCCAGCGTGCGCGCTTGCGTGGAACATCACAACAGCGCAGAGCGAATTTCCGCACGGGCAGCGTTCCTGGGTCATACCCGCGCCGGCTGGAGGGCTGCCCGGCACGCAAACCCCATGGCTGGGCAGCTGGTTCCCGGAGCTCCTGCCAGTTTTGCCGTCTGGGAGGTGGAGGAACTGATGGTCCAGGTGGCCGACGGACGGGTGCAGTCATGGAGCACAGATCCGCGCGCCCGGACCCCCCTGCTGCCGGCCCTGGACACGGGCTCGGACCCGGTATGCCTGCAGACCGTCAAAAACGGCGCCGAACTGTTCGCCAGCCCGGCACTGCGTTCCTGACCCGGGAACCGTCCGCCCTATAATGGGGAGTTGCGCCCGGCGCCGGCAAGGCCGGTATCAGGTGCACCGACCACTTCCACCAGGAAAGGCCCTTTGTGCGCGTCCTTACGATCATTCCCACCTACAACGAACTGGAATCGCTGCCCAAGACGCTCCAGCGCCTTCGGAAGGCTGTTCCGGCGTCGGACGTGCTGGTGGTTGATGACAACAGCCCTGACGGCACCGGGCAACTTGCCGACGGCTTCGCCGCCGAGGATTCCCAGGTCCATGTCCTGCACCGCAAGGGCAAGGAAGGCCTGGGCGCGGCCTACATTGCCGGCTTCAAGTGGGGGCTGGAGGCCGGGTACGACGTCCTGGTTGAAATGGACGCAGACGGTTCCCACCAGCCCGAACAGCTTCCCCAACTGATTGAAGCGGTGGACCAGGGCGCAGACCTGGCCATGGGCTCGCGCTGGGTTCCCGGCGGCAGCGTGGTGAACTGGCCCCTGTATCGCCAGGCGATCTCGCGGGTGGGCAGCACCTATGCCCGCCTGATGCTCGGCCTGCCGATCAAGGATGTGACCGGAGGCTTCCGGGCATTCCGCAGGACGACCCTGGAGAAGCTCAACCTGGACCAGGTGGACTCGGTGGGCTATGGCTTCCAGGTGGACCTGGCCTGGCGCGTGGCGAAGCTGGGCCTGCGCATCGAGGAACGCCCCATCACCTTCGTTGAACGCGAGCTGGGTGCATCGAAAATGAGCGGCAACATCGTCGTCGAAGCCATGATCAATGTCACCAGGTGGGGTTTGGCTGCCCGATGGAACACCCTGGCAGGCAAGCTGAAGAACAAGCAGGCCTGATTCTGCTGGCGGGCTAAACCCCTGCAGGGGACGGAATACGCAAAAAAAAAAGGGGCGGCCCCGCACCAAAGTGCGGGGCTGCCCCATTTTTTTGCGGCTGGCCTTAGGCCGAGCGGCGCTCTCCGCGGCGTTCGCGAAGGATGGTCAGGCGGTCCTCGAGGATCTGTTCGAGTTCAGGCAGGGAACGTCGTTCCAGCAGCATGTCCCAGTGGGTGCGCACTGCCTTGTCGTTGCTGGTGTCCGGCTTTTCGCCGTCAACCAGGAGCGCTTCCTTGCCGGTCTTGGAGACCCACACCGGAGGAATTTCCGCCTCGGAGGAGAACGTGACGAAGACCTGCTCGCCATCCGCGCAACGGTATTCAACCCGCTGGCGCGGAGCCGGCTCAACTCCGGACTCGGTCTCCATGCTCTGCGCACCAAGGCGCATGCCCCGCAGGCTGCGATCGCTCATGTTTTCTCCCTCTGGTCGGTTCGCGGATTAGATCTCCGCGCTAGCCGGTGGCGCCGTAGCACCGCCGGACTACTGTGTGCACTGTGCTGCATCATAGGATTCAACGCATTGCGAAGCTTGGTTGTTCCAGCCGGTATACTCCTGCCGGACAAATACCCAATTATACGGGTGTTAATCGGTCAGGACCAAACAGGGAGGGTTCCGCGGTTCTGCCGCGGAACCCTCCCTGTTTCCCTGTCGTGTTAGGGCTGGCTCCGGTCGACAGGCGCTTGCTCGAAGAGCCCGGAAGCGGTGGCTTCCGCGTTGGCGCCGCCGATGGCGCTGCCGATGCCCTTCAATGCTTCCCCGACCTCGCTCGGGATGATCCAAAGTTTGTTGGCGGATCCCTCAGCCAGTTTGGGGAGCGTCTGGAGGTACTGGTAGGCCAGCAGTTTCTGGTCCGGGTTACCTTTGTGGATCGCGTCGAAGACCTTCTGGATTGCCTGCGACTCGCCGTCGGCGCGGAGGATTGCGGCTTTGGCCTCGCCTTCGGCTTTGAGGATCGCAGCCTGGCGCTGGCCCTCTGCCGTCAGGATGGCGGACTGCTTGGTTCCCTCCGCGGTGAGAATGGCGGCTCGACGGTCACGTTCCGCGCGCATCTGCTTCTCCATGGAATCCTGGATGGAGTGCGGCGGGTCGATGGCCTTCAGTTCCACCCGTGAGACGCGGATGCCCCAACGGCCGGTTGCTTCGTCCAGGACGCCGCGCAACTGCCCGTTGATCTGGTCGCGGGACGTGAGGGCTTCCTCAAGGTTGAGTCCGCCCACAACATTGCGCAGCGTGGTGGTGGTGAGCTGTTCCACGGCCTGGATGTAATTGGCGATCTCATAGGTGGCAGCCCGGGGGTCCGTCACCTGGAAGTACACCACCGTATCGATGGAAACCACCAGGTTGTCTTCGGTGATGACCGGCTGCGGCGGGAAGGACACCACCTGTTCGCGCAGGTCCAGGAGCGGCAGGAGCCGGTCCACGAACGGAATCAGGATCGTCAGTCCCGGGTTCAGCGTCCGCTGGTACTTGCCAAGCCGTTCAACGACGCCGGCGCGTGCCTGCGGAATGATCCGGACGGCCCGGACCAAAACTATGATGACAAAGACGATCAGAACCACCAGCACGATGGCCAGCGCGGTTCCGCCTGCGTTATTCATACAACTCCTTGTTCCCCAATTGTCAGGTTGTATCAGGTCCGGTGGCCGCCGTAGGCGGTACCGAAACCACTGCTGTTGCGCCATCGATAGCCGCCACGACCACCTTCTGGCCCGCAGGAAGGACTCCCGCGGCGGAGCGGGCGCTCCAAATATCACCGCCGATTTTCACCAGGCCGCCGTCGGAGGTGACTGCTTCCATCACCACGGCCGGTTCGCCAATGAGCCGGTCCACGTTGGTCCGCTGTTCGGACGGGCCCTTCTTCAGGTGCGAGAGCGCCACCGGGCGGACAAAGGCAACCATGAGCAGGGACACGATGCAGAAGATGACCACCTGCAGCCAGGGATCGGCGCCGGCGAAATCGGCCACCAGTGCGGCGAGTGAACCGCCGCCGAGCATAATGAAAAACAGGTCAAGGGTGATCATCTCGATCACGGCAAACGCCAGGAAGGCTGTGAGCCAGACGGCCCACCAGTTTTCCCCAAGCCATTCGAACATCCCTGTTTCCCCCTTCGTCACGGGGGAACCGCGTCCGCGGACCCGCCAGCAACTGTCTTTTCATCCTAGTCCGCGGCCCTGCGGTGTGGGCCCGATCATGGAGGCTGCCGGGGGATAGTGGCCAAGTCGTTACGGGGCATCCCGGGTGGCGGGCCGGAAGACGAAAAGCCTGAACTTCGCCTGTGCTGCCAAAGGCTCGGGGACATCTTCGAGCCGGGCCGCAAGCCGGTCCCGGTCCAGATGATGGCCGGCAGGCCCCATGAACGCCAGGTCCGCGGCTGCCGTGCGGCTAAGCTCCAGCGCGACGTCGACGTCGAGGGTGCTTTCCGCCTCGAAATGGCCGGCCATTGCCACGGCCAGCCGTTCGTCCTTGCCTTCTTCGATTCCCAGCATCCCGGTCACCTCGGCGAGCTCCGCGAGATGTCCGCTGCGCGGTGTCACCACCACCAGCACGCCCGTGGGGCGCAGGACCCGGGCGAATTCCGCGGGGTTCCGTGGGGCAAAAACCACGGTAACCGCGTCTACCGAGTTGCTTTCCACCGGAAAGGGCTGCCAGATGTCCCACACCAGGTTGACCGTTTCAGGATTGAGCCGGGCGGCGCGCCGGAGGGCGAATTTGGAGATGTCCAGGCCGATGGCGGACGCCTGGCGCCCGGCCGCAGCCGCCGCGTCGAGGATTTCGCGCAGATAGTGCCCGGTCCCCGTTCCGGAGTCCAGCACGACGGCACCTGCCGCCGGCAGGTTGGGCACGACGGCGGCGGCAAGCGCCTGCGCCATCGGCCGGTAGTGGCCGTCCCCCAGGAAGTTGAAACGTGACGCCACCATGGCCGCACTGTCCGGCTCGAAGGGTGAGCCCTTGCCCACCAGGAGGTTGAAGTAGCCCTGGCGGGCGGCGTCGAAGCTGTGGCCGTTGGGACAGGCCAGGCGCGGATGGCGGCCACCCTTCGCTTCCTGGTGCTCGAGCGGAGCTGAGCAGACAGGACAGAGGAGAAGGACATCCGCGGAAGGCATGGGACCAATCTTAGGGCTGCCGGGCCCGCAGTCCGTGCCCGCCGCCTTGCGTACGTGGCAGCTGGAATCAGCCGGCGGAAATGCCGGCCGGACCGGCGTCGAACCCCAAACCATCCTGTGCCCTGCCGATGCCGGCCTCCGCCCAGTGCGCCGCGTACTCGGCGTTGCTGCTCAGGGACCGTAGCTGGGCCCGGTCTATGTACAGGATGCCGTTTAGGTGGTCCGTTTCATGCTGAACGATGCGCGCCTGCCACCCGAAAAACTCCCGGTGCTCCGGCACGCCGTCGGGCCTCAGATACTCCAGGAGCACAGCCTCCGGGCGGGCCACTACGGCCTGGAGCCCGTTCAGGGAAAGACACCCCTCATAGAACGACGCGAGTCCTTCCCCCCGGGGCGTGTACCGGGGATTGAGGATGGCCAGGAACTCCAGTGGGCTCCGGTTCCTCAGGGCTGCAGCTTCCGGATCAACGTTGAACTGGTCCTCCAGGACGGCAAGCCGCAGGGGAATGCCCAGCTGCGGGGCGGCAAGGCCCACACCCGGGGCCTCGTGCATGACCTGGCGCATGATCCCGATCAAGCGGTGCAACTGGTCCGCTGACAATTGCCCGTCGAACTCGGCGGCGCGTTGGCGCAGTGCCGGGTGGCCCGCCTGGACGATGGGCGGAAGGGATTCGGCGGACAGGATCCGCTCCACGGTCTCACGGATCTCGTCGGCACCGGCAGTTGTTTGGGGAACAGTCTGGGTCATGGGGACAGCCTACTGGCCGGACCACGGGGACCTGTCGGTTAGGGTCTACTGCATGGCTGACAATTCCCTCCCGGCGGCATCGCCGCTGGAGCACGTACTGGAATTCATTCGGGTCCTTGAGGCCGGCGGCGGCGCGGCGGAGATCAGGCCGTTCCTGTCGAAATCGTTCGTCCTGACCGAGGCACCCCATCTGCTGGCCCCTGAAGGCTCCACCCGGGCACTGGCTGGAGTCCTTGCCGGCGCGGACCAAAGCCGCCAGGTGGTGAAGGACCAGAAGTTCATTGTGCGGAGGACCACCTGTGAAGGCGGCCGGGTGGCGGTGGAGGCCGACTGGTCGGCCACGGTACTGATGGACCTGCGGTACTGGGACCGCGGCGAGACCATCCGCGCCAGGACGGCCTCCGTCTTTGAGGTGAGCGGTGGCGTGATTGTGAGCCAGGACAGCTACGACTGCTATTTCCGGTAACCCCCGCCTGCTTGTGCCCGCCGGGAGCCTAGTGCATTGTGAAGCGCCTGGCGGCCCACCGGTTCACTGCCGGAATTGCCGCGGCCGCGGCAATGGCGGCGGTGCGGATTCCCAGGAGCTGTGACGGCAGCGGCCTGCCGAGCATCATGTTGACTTCCGCCTGTCGGCGGGCCAGGACCGCTGCCTTCTGCCGTCGCTTTTCGAACTCCCTGAGCTGGCTGCCAGTCGGCCTGCCTGCCAAGGCCGCGCAGACCACCGGCAGCAGCTCCCTGGCGTCCAGCCAGCCCAGGTTCATGCCCTGGCCTCCAATTGGGCTGATCTCGTGCGCCGCATCTCCCAGCAGCACCGCCCGTCCCGTGACGGTGCGGCGGGCAATGGTGGACCGCACGTTGAAGGCGCTCAGCATGGAATTCGAGGACGTATCAGGATGGAACCCGGTCCGCCGTCGCACCAACTGGGCCAGGTCGTGCGGGCCTGCAGCCGGTCCGGCGGGCTGTCCCAGCCGGACCACCCAGCGGCGCACGCCGCCGGGCAACGGGAAGGATTCAACGATTCCCTCCGGTTCGAGGAACAGGACGGCTTTGTTCCCGTAGTGCGTGCCGTCGTCGAAATCCCCCATGAGGTAGTGGTCCGGGTACGTTCTGCCGGCCACCGGCACCTGCAACGCGCTGCGCAGCCGGGACCGGGCACCGTCAGCCACCACGAGTAACGCTGCCGTGGCGCTGCGGCGCGTGGCAGCTGCGCCGGACTCGACCTCAACGGTGACCCTGCCGCCGTCGTCCCTGACCCTGGTGACGTTGGCGCCCCTGATGATCGCGCCGGAGTCCAGCTCAGTGACGCGCTCTTCGAGAAGCTGCTCCGTGCGGAACTGCGGGAGCGCCAGCACAAAAGGGAAATCCTTGGATACGGCGCCGAACTCCATGGTCCCCACGGTCTTCCCGCCGCTGACCGCCAGGCCGGTCCTGATGGGGACGCCCTCCTGCACCATGGGGGCAGCCACCCCAACCCCGGCAAGTGCCTCCAGCGCCGGAGGGTGGATGCCGATGGCGCGGGTATGCCGGTTCCGCGTCTGCCTCTGTTCAAAAACCTTGACCGAGACACCTTCCTGCAGCAACGCAGCAGCCATGTACAGGCCCACGGGACCACCGCCTGCAATCAGAACCTCGGCATCCATGGTCAGCCCTTGCGGTAGGTCAGGACCTGGTGAAAGGCAGATGAGCGCTCCACTGACCAGCCCGGGGGAGCGGCCGCAGCCAACTCGGCGGGCCGGTAGCTCCGGCGGATGGAAGTAAGGCCGTCCTGGCGGATGAAGGAGTGGCGGAAGGGGAGTGCGGCAACGCTGAAGAGGGCAAAGGCGGTAGGGCTTCGAACGAGGTCGTTGTGCAGCGCTTTCCCTGACGCCAGGATTTCGGAGTCGGCCAACAGATGCCGTAGCTCTTTGGCTCCGAGGTGGTGCAGCATGTGGTTCGAAATCACGACATCGAATGCCGCACCTTCCCTGACGAGGTCTGCACTGTGGGCCTGACGGAACTCAACGCCCGGTATGGGCGGCCGGCGCCGGGCAAAGCTGGCCGCGCGGGGATCGGGATCGATGCCGGTGATCTGCATAGGTATGCCGTCCCGGGCTGCCCAGCGGGCCAGCATCACCGCAAGGTCGCCGCCGCCGCATCCGACATCGAGGACAGTCAGCGGCGCCTGGCCCTGCCGTTCCAGGCTGCGCAACTCCCTGGTGTAGAGCCGACGCCAGCCCGACAGGGCCCTGTTAATGATGCCGAACTGCCGGTAGGTGTTATCGAGGAGCCGGGGGTCGCAGTCGGGGTGGTCCATTTGCTCGACATCGCCGATGGCGCGCCGGGTAAGCAGGATGTCCATGGTTGTGGAAGTCGGCTCAGGCAAGCGTGACCTCGGTGGCCCGGTTGTCCTTGAGCAGGGCTTCTTCCCCCGCAACGTCCTCCTGGGGAGTGTCTATTTGTGCGGGGTCCTCCTGGGCAGGGCTCGCCGACCCGCCAGCGGGCTGCCGGAGCTTCGTGAACAAACCCGTTTCGACCGTCAGGCCCGGGCCAAAGGCCATGGAACAGATCCGTTCATCCTCTTCCTTGAGGGGTTGTTCCAGGATGTGTTTGAGGACGAACAGCACGGTGGCGCTGCTCATGTTTCCGAAATTGCGCAGGGTCTCCCGGGCGGGAACCAGTTGCGTGTCGCTGAGGCCGAGCCGGGACTGCACCTTATCCAGGATGCTGCGGCCGCCGGGATGGATGGCCCAGTGGGGGATGGCGGTGTAGGGGAGTGCCGCCAGCCCCGGTTCCCTGGCTAAAAGCGGTTCCAGTGCATCCACGATGTGGTCGTCAATGATGTGCGGCACGTAGTTGCCCAGGACCATCTCGAAGCCGTTGTCACCGATATTCCAGGCCATGGAGTCCTCGCCGACCGGCGTCAGGACAGTTTCGAAATGGTCCAGTTTCAGAAGCGCGCTTTCCTCGGCGCCTGGCCGGGCCGTCACGACGGCGGCCGCCGCACCATCAGCGAAGAGGGCCGAGCCCATGATGGTGTCCGGGTTGTTGGAGGTCCGGACGTGCAGGGAGCACAGTTCAGCACAGACAACCAGCACGACGGCATTGGGATCCGCCTCGCAGAACAGCTTCGCCGCGCGGAGCGCGGGGAACGCCGCGTAACAGCCCATGAAACCCAGATGGTAGCGCTGGACAGCAGGACTGAGGCCGAGTTCGCGAACAACCTTATAGTCAGGGCCAGGGTTGAAAAAGCCGGTGCAGGAAACGGTCACCAGATGAGTTATGTCAAGTAAATCGAGTTCAGGGGCGGCTTCCAAGGCAGCGCGGGAAGCCTCGACGAACAGCTTTGTGGCCTCGCGGGCGAAAATGTCGTTGCGGACCTTGGTGCTCGGGTTCAGCAGCAGGCCGGATTCCTGGTCATAGAACTGCGGGTTTTCGGAGCGGGCCGTGGTGGTCAGTTCCTCAACGGCGGTGAACCTCGTATCTATGGCTGCACCATCAAAGCACGTGTTGACCAGTCGCGAACCCAATCGGGACAAACCCGGCTGTGCCGCAAACACGTCGCGGGCTTCGGACTGGATCAGCTTTGTCGTCGGAACTGCAGTTTCGAGTGAACGCACGTAGACCGTCATTGATTCATTCTTGACGGGCGCCTGGATAAAGACAATGCCTCTGCGTCCTGACCAGCGCTTTCATCCTCTTTCAGGCCGGTTTTGCGGCCAGGGATGCATGCTGGGCAACTCCGCCCGGAGTCCTTACCAAAACGCCGATAATCTACATTATGTCAAGTAGTACTCTGCGTATCTCATCAGATGAATCATTCAAGCCCTCTCCCGCGGAGTTCCGCGTCACGCGTTTGATACGCCTTGACCCGTGGTGTTCCGGGGTTTTCTCCGACTCCAATCAATGTTCCCAGCCACGCCTGGGCGGGGCTGGCTTGTCCGCCGAATGGCGCAAAAGGTGCCTCTGACCTGCGGATTTGCTGAGATGATGCATTTAATGAAACATTGATTCAAATTTTGGCGCAGGTTTGAGGGGCGAAATGGCAGTCGATGGATCAGGGCGGGTGCACCTTCTGGGCTCCGTCCAGCTGCTTCATCCCGAACAGCAGACTTTTGACCAGATGCTCGATGGCTGGCGGAACCAGCAGTTGTCTCGCAATCTGAAGTTCGACACGATTGACCAGCGCATCAGGTACGTTCGCAGGTTTGTGGACCACGTGAATGAATTTCCGTGGCATTGGACGCCGGCCCATGTTGAGGAGTATTTCGGGGATCTGCGCTCGATCCGGCACGTGGGCCACTCGACGCTGCGGGCCCATCAGTCCGCGCTGCGCCAGTTCACGTCCTATGTCGCCAATCCCGATTATGGCTGGGACCGTGTCTGCGAACAGCGCTTTGGCACCCATCCGGCCCAGGTCTTCTACGAGTGGAACACCGCGCCGCATGTGCAGGAATTTGAAGGCCGCCCCTCCAAGCGGGCCTATACCAAAGAGGAACTCCAGAGGCTTTTTGACCATGCCGACGACGAGGTTCAACTCATTGAGGCCTCTGGCAAGAAGGGCTGGCAGGCGGCCTTTCGCGACTCGGTCATGCTCAAGGTGGCGTACTCCTACGGGCTCCGGTTCAACGAGCTGCGGCACCTGCAGACCATCGACTTCGCGACCAACCAGCAAGCGCGCAAATTCGGGAGATTCGGTGTCTGCAAGGTCAGGTTCGGCAAGTCCCGCAAAGCGTCACCACCCAAACCCCGTAGCGTCCTGACGGTCTTCGACTGGACCTCCGGCGTCCTGGAGGATTGGCTCGCCAACGGCCGCGGCACCCTTAACAGCCTCGATCTCTTCCCCAGCGAACGCGGTGGTCTCATCATCGAGTCCACGCTTCTGCGGCGGCTCCGCCGGTATCTGAATGAGCTGGGAATGCCTGCGGATGGGCTGGACCTGCATTCGCTGCGGCGCTCCTATGCAACCCACCTGCTGGAAGCCGGATGGGATCCTAGGTTTGTGCAATATCAAATGGGCCACGAGTACGCTTCCACCACCGGCATCTACCAATTCGTCAGCGACGACTTCCGCAACACCACACTGCGGGCGTCCCTGGACCGCACCATGAACGACGCGCTGGGCAAACAATCAGGAGGTCAGCGATGAAGCGCCAAGTCGAATATACGTGGCGACTCTCCGAGCTGATGGCAGCCCGGGGGCTTCACAACACCACCGACCTTATCCCCCTGCTCGCCGAACGGGGAATCATCCTGTCCCGGCCCCAGGTTTACCGAATCGTCAACCAGAAGCCCGAACGGGTAGCGCTCCAGGTCATCGCGGCGATCTGCGACATCTTCTCCTGCGGCCCAGAAGATCTCATTACCGTCACCGCCGCCGACGTCCGGGCACGCAAGACCGGAACCGGCAACTCCCCCAACGTCGTGGACCTCAACCGCACCGTCCGCCCGCGCCGGGCGCGCATCATCGACGATGGCCACTGATCTACCTGGAGGACTGACGCCGCGCAGCACCACCCGCGGCCGGCCCCGCACGACCGGCTCCGTCCAGTGCGCCCGCTGCGGCCGCAGCGCCGGCAAAGCCAGGGTGACTTGGCCGGAAGGCAAGATCTGCGGTCCCTGCTTCACCGTCGCGACCCGCACCCACGGCACCTGCCCCGACTGCAAGCAGCACAGACTGCTCCCCGGCCCACCCGCCAAGGATGGAGGACCGCGGTGCGCACCGTGCGCCGGCATCCTCCACAACTTCCACTGCGCCCGCTGCAAACACGAAGGTGAGTTCTACCGCCGCGGCATCTGCGCCCGCTGCGCACTCCGGGACGACCTCACCGCCCTGCTGCTAACGAACCCGGCCGATCCGACAACCGCAAACCGCCTGATCGATGTCCTCTGCCAGGCCGATCGACCGGAAAGCATCATCACCTGGAAACGCTCCGCCAAAGTCCAGACGCTCCTTACCTCCGTCGCGAGCGGCCAGACTCCCATGACCCACGAAGGCCTCGACAGTCACCGCGAAACGGCAGGACGGGCAGCCGACCACCTCCGGGCGCTACTCGTGCATCACGGGCTCCTCCCCCACCAGGACCCCTATCTGAGTCGCTTCGAAGCCTGGATCGATGACAAGCTGCGCCCCCTGGCGGCCGAAGTTGCCAAACCCGTCGAGCACTTCGCCAAGTGGCACCACCTCCGCCGCATCCGTGCCGCGGTAACGCCGGACAAACCGGCCCAGCGCCCGGTGCACTCCGCCAAACAAGAGATCACTGAAACCATCAAGTTCCTCGACTGGCTCTGGAATACCCACCAACGCACCGCTGCCTCCTGCACCCAGCAAGATGTGGACACCTGGCTCACAACCGGGCCTACAACCAGGAAAGCCATCCGGACCTTCTTCGTCTTCGCGAAAAAGACCGGCACGAACATGCGTGTCGAAATCGGCCACTACGCCGCCAAAAGCCGACCCGCCCTCCCCCAGGAACAACGCCTTGCCTGGCTAAAGGAACTGCTCACCGGCACCAGCGAATCCGTGCCTTACCGAGTCGCCGGAGTACTGCTTCTCCTCTACGCCCAGCCACTGGTCCGGGTTGCCGGCCTCCGTATCGACGCGGTCAGCATCAACGACACCACGGGCGCGATCAAAATCTCCTTTGGCACACACCCCATTCCGGTCCCGCAGCCCTTCACGGAACTCCTCAAGCAGCACCTCCGGAACCGCCCCAACCTCCGAACAGCATCAGACCGGGACAGCCAATGGCTATTCCCCGGTATTAGGGCAGGTCAACACCTCCACCCGAACACCATCATGGACAGACTCCGCGTCCTCGGACTCGACCTGCTCGGCGCACGGAACGCCGCCCTGGACGACCACCTCTCCGTCACCCCGCCACCACTGGTCGCCGACGCACTCGGCTACAGCTACCAAGTCTCATTCCTCCACGCAGACGCCGCAGGAGACGCATGGTCCCGGTACGTCGACCGGCGGACGGAACCCTGAAAGAACAAGGGCGCCCGTCAACTCCGGTGCAGGGTACCTCGCCGCAATGGCCCACGGCGTTTAGGGAGTGTCATTGTTGGGCCTGCGTCTAGCCTCGATCTTCGTCGAGTTCTTCTTTAGGCGGGTCCTTCTCGGGACCTTTGGAATTACGACTCCGGCCAACGGCAACGGGCATGCAAAAGCCCGTAACTGCCCCGCCGATCACGGTCATCGCCCACTGCGGAAGATCAGGAAAAAGCGCCCCAGCACTGACAGCGGCGATCACACCCGCAACCACTGCAAGAATCCCGTGTACTACGAAACGTGGCCAATTCATGGCTCAGCATAACCGGCGGCATGAATGACGTCGCCACGCCCTCAAAGCGCCCTTCAGTGATCTGCGCCAGCGGGCCATTGCTCATCGACAATATGCACACATTTGATACGCAGAGGTGCCAGTAACGTTGATGAAGCAGTTCGATGGCTTGGCCTCTGGCTGAGACATGCATCCCCCTCCTGCCACGGCTATCAAGCCTGTTCTGCTGGATAGCTGGTGGGCTGGTGGGACTGGCCGGCCAACGGGCCGGTTTTGATACTGGTCAGTGACGCCGCCGGATCGAAGCGCCCACCACGGCTCCAAGTCCCAGTCCCAATGCAAAGCCCCAGAACGGCGACTGAAACATTGCCAGGCCAAGGCTGATGCCCAAGGCCGCACCAACCAGGCTGCATATCCACAAGGCTTTGTTCACTGTGTCTCCAGTAGTGCTGGGCTCCTTGGTTCCTGCTGTGACCCTACTGCATCCCTATCCCCTACGCCGCTCAAAACGGGGAGCCCCCGCATGGAAGTTGGGTAGTTCCTCCCCATGCGCGCTACAGCCGGGCGTCCTAACCTTTTGGACATGGCGGCAGGCCGGCCGGTCGCCCGCCAGCGCGATGGAGCGGTCCCCCGGGCCGCTCTCTTGTTCATGCAGACGGCGACCGCGCACCATCCTCCTTCCATTCACAAGGACGCCTCCATGCAGGAACTTCCCCGACCCCAAGCGTGCACACATTCGGTCAGCACCTGCCACGCGTGCCGTTCATTGATGCGTGAGGACGCGCTGCGGCAGGCACCCGGACGGCCCATCATCCTCCTGAAGCCCGCACCGGTCACGGTTCGGGCCCACCCGGGGACCGCCGTCGCCTATACCGTGACGGACGTCCTGGTTGAGTGGGACGGAAGCGGCGGATACCAGCTCCGGTGGGAGGCAAGCTGGCTGGTCCGCAAGGTTGAAGCGCCGCCAGACAGCAACGGCCGACAGGATGCCGGTCCCCTGCCGATCCCGACGCCGGGCATGTACGTGCCCGCGTCAACCCTCTCTGCAGGCGGCTAAGCTCGAAACCATGAGTTCGTTGAAAACGAAGCCGGCCAAGACAGCTTCCGCGAGAGTAGTCCTGGCGGCGGCAGCAGCTGACATCGTGTTGATTCTCGCGTTCGCCGCGATAGGCCGGGACGCGCACCACCGTGAGGAGCCGGTCCTCGGCGTGCTCCTCACCGCATGGCCCTTCCTCGCCGGCGCAGCCGCGGGCTGGGCAGCTGCCAGGGTATGGCGGAGGCCCTTATCCGTCCTGGGGGCAGGTGTTCCCGTCTGGCTGGGCAGCCTGGCAGGGGGCATGGTCCTGCGCGCCCTCACTGGCCAAACAGTCGTGATTCCCTTCGTCATCGTGGCCACGCTGGCGCTTGCCGTTTTCCTGGTGGGCTACCGCCTGCTGATCACCGGCGCTGGAAAGCTCCGCAGTCGATAAGTACAGGACGCGGCAGCCGGGGAAACGCCGACCGTGTAATAGGCTGGCAGCAGAGAAGAAACCTGCCGGGCCCTGCCGCGGCGGAACTGATTGAAGGGGTACAAACGTGGTTACCGCATTTGTTCTGATCAAGACTGACGCCGCCCGCATTCCCGAGACGGCGGAGGAGATCTCCGCCATCGAAGGCATCAGCGAGGTTTACTCGGTCACCGGGGAATGGGACCTCATAGCGGTGGCGCGCGTGCACCGGCACGAGGATCTGGCGGACGTCATCGCCGACCGCCTCTCCAAAGTTCCCGCCGTGGTCCATACCACCACTCACATCGCGTTCCGGGCCTACTCGCAGCACGATCTGGACGCCGCCTTTTCCCTGGGCTTCGAACAGTAGGCCCTGGCCGCCCTAGGCGCGGGACAGGGATACCCAACGGTCCAGCACGGCGGCGGCGGCACCGGAATCAATGGACTGTGCTGCGCGGGCGAACGCCTTCTGCATACGGTCCAGGAACGGGCCCTCCGCTTCCAGGTCGAACGCAACCAGGCCGGCCGCAGCATTCACCAACACTGCGTCCCTGGCAGGACCCTCCTGGCCGGCAAGCACGTCCCGCACGACTCCCGCGTTGGCAGCTGCATCGCCGCCGCGGAGCTGTTCAACGGTAGCCAGGCTGATGCCGAGGTCCTCGGGCGAGAAATGGAGCTCGGTGACGACGCCATTCCGGATCTCCCAGACCGTGGAAGGACCGGTGGTGGTCAGCTCATCCAGCCCGTCGTTGCCACGGAACACCAGCCCCCTGCTCCCCCGCCGGGCCAGGACTCCCGCGACGAGCGGCGCCATCCTCTCGTTGGCGACGCCGACGGCCGAGGCCTGAACGTTCGCGGGGTTGGTCAACGGCCCCAGGAAGTTGAATGCCGTAGGTATTGCCAGCTCGCGGCGGGGTACGGCCGTGTGACGGAACGAGGGGTGGAACACCTGGGCAAAACAGAACGTGATCCCCGCCTCTTCAGCGTTCCGCGCCACCTGCGCAATGGACAGGTCAAGGCGGACACCCAGCGCTTCGAGCACGTCGGCAGAACCGGACGACGACGACGCGGCCCGGTTGCCGTGCTTCACCACCTTTGCACCGGCGCCGGCAGCGACGAGCGCGGCCATGGTGGAGATGTTGACGGTGTTAAGTTGGTCACCACCCGTCCCGACGATGTCGAGCTTTTCGCCGGAGATTGCCACCGGGTTGGCATGGGAAAGCATCGCTTCGACCAGGCCGGAAAGCTCATCCACGGTTTCACCCTTGGCGCTGAGGGCCACCAGGAATCCAGCGATCTGCGCAGGCGTGGCTTCACCGGACATGATGGTGTCCATGGCCCAGGAGGTGCTCTCCGCCGAGAGGTCGGACCCCTTGATAAGGGCGGAGATCAGGCGGGGCCAAGTGTTGCCGGACGCTGCGGATGCCAGTGAAGTCACCTGCTGATGCTATCGAGGGATGGCAGGCGCTGACCAATGTGAACGGTGCCGGGAACTTTTCCGGCCAATTTCGCGTCTTTGTAGAAAAAGTCCTCCGAAAAGGTGGTTTGCGTTGGGCAGCACGGACTTTTACAGACATAATGTCTATGTGACATCTGCGACCCATGCCCCCAGTACCCCGGCGCACCCAACGCTGAACCGCCCCAACATGGTTTCTGTCGGAACCGTTGTGTGGCTGTCCAGCGAGTTGATGTTCTTCGCCGGTCTCTTCGCCATGTACTTCACTCTGCGCTCCACCAGCGGGCAGATGTGGGCGGAAGAGACAGCCAAGCTCAACTTCCCCTTTGCGCTCGTCAACACGATCGTCCTCGTGGCCAGTTCCTTTACTTGCCAGATGGGCGTCTTCGCCGCAGAGCGGCTGCAGCCCCGGCGTACCGGTGGCGCGCTGCAGTTCGCCCGCTGGGGAATGAACGAATGGTTCACCCTGACCTTCCTCATGGGCGCGTTCTTCGTCGCCGGCCAGACCACCGAATACGCGATGCTGGTCTCCGAGCACGTCTCGCTCTCCTCCAACGCCTACGGCTCAGCGTTCTACATGACCACCGGCTTCCACGGCCTCCACGTCATCGGCGGCCTGATTGCCTTCCTGCTCATCATGGGCCGGTCCTTCGCTGCGAAGAAGTTCGGACATTTCGAAGCAACGTCCGCAATCGTCACCTCTTACTACTGGCACTTCGTGGACGTCGTGTGGATCGGCCTCTTCCTGGTCATCTACGTACTCAAGTAGCCAGCTTTGATTCTTTTTCTACAAGAGGCAGAATTTCAGGTAGCGGCTCCCGGAGCCGGCGCAGGATCGAATAAAGGAACCACCACGTGAAGGCACTCTCCCAAAAGCGGCGTCACCCACTTGCAGCAATCGCGCTGCTTCTGATGGGGCTCCTCATTACGGGTGGGCTGTACGCCGTAGCAACCTCGATGAATGAGGCCAAGGCGAGCACCACCACCGCAAGCGCAAGCGACGTGGAGGAAGGCGGCAAGCTCTTCGCCGCCAACTGCGCCACCTGCCACGGCATGGGTGCCAGTGGATCCAAGGACGGTCCGTCGCTGGTCGGTGTCGGTGCCGCCGCTGTTGACTTCCAGGTGGGTACCGGCCGCATGCCGATGCAGATGAACGGTCCCCAGGCCATGAAAAAGCCTGTCCAGTTCAACGACGAGCAGACCCACCAGCTTGCAGCCTACGTTGCTTCCCTGGGAGCCGGCCCGGCAATCCCTTCAGAAGAGCTGACAAACGGTGGCGGTGACGCGGCCGCCGGTGGCGAGCTCTTCCGTACCAACTGCGCCATGTGCCATAACGCCGCAGCAGCCGGTGGAGCCCTGACCCGGGGCAAGTTTGCTCCCGCCCTGGCCGATGTCAGCGGCAAGCACATCTACGAAGCCATGGCCACGGGCCCGCAGAACATGCCCGTGTTCAACGATGCCAACATCTCCCCTGAGGGCAAGAAGGACATCATCACCTTCCTGAAGCAGATCGAGACTACCGGTTCGCCGGGCGGCGCCAACCTGGGCTCCCTTGGCCCGGTTGCTGAAGGCCTGTTTGTCTGGGTCGCCGGCCTCGGCGTCATCATCGCCTTCACCATCTGGCTGACCTCAAGGACTTCCTGAGTTTCGGCAGGAAAAACACACTTCTGCTGCCCAGTCAGCAGCTTGATATTAGAAACTAACCCGGCAACCGCCGGGACGAGAGAAGGATGAGGCGAATTATGGGCAACCATAGTGACGGCAGTCCGAACCACTCGGGCACCGTAGCTACGGCTGGTCAGAATGAGGTGGAGAGGTTCCAGGATCCTGGAATTCCCCCGCATCGTTTGCGCCTGGCTGACACGGACCCGAAGGCCGCAAAGCGGGCAGAACGGCAGGTCGCCTTACTATTTGGCATTTCTGTTGTTGGAACCCTGATCTTCCTGGTGGCGTACTTCGCCATCGATCTTGGTCATGACTCCAGCATTGCCACTATCCGGCTCCAGAATGCCCTGCTCGGCGTCGGCACTGCCTTCGCCATGTTGGGTATCGGTACCGGCATCGTGCACTGGGCCAAGGCCCTTATGCCCGATCACGAGGTCTCCGAGGAACGACATGCGATCCGTTACGAGGAGGACCGCCAGGCTGCTGTCCGCATCGTTGACGACATCGTTGAAGAGACCGGCATCAAACGCCGTCCGCTCATCCGCAACACCCTTCTGGGGGCCGTTGCGCTGGCTCCGCTTCCCGCTGTGGCCATCTTCGGCGACCTTGGGCCGCGGCCTGACGACAAGCTCGCACACACCATGTGGGCTCCCCAGGACGGAAAGCTCAAGCGGCTTACCCGGGACCCCGATGGCACACCCATCAGGGCCGCGGATGTCACCATCGGTTCCGCCTTCCACGTTATCCCGGAGGGGCTGAACGAACTTGAGGAAGGCAAGCTTAACGAGAAGGCCAAGGCCGTTGTCCTGCTTATGCGCCTCGATCCAGCATCGCTGAACCCCTCCAAGGGCCGCGAAGACTGGGGCTACAACGGAATCGTCGCCTACTCCAAGATCTGCACCCACGTCGGTTGCCCCGTTGCCCTCTACGAGCAGCAGACGCACCACCTGCTGTGCCCGTGCCACCAGTCCACCTTCGACCTCACGCAAGAGTGCAAGGTGATCTTTGGCCCCGCCAGCCGTCCTCTCCCCCAGCTGCCGATTGCAGTTGATGACGAGGGCTACCTCGTCGCTACCAGCGACTTCCATGAACCCGTAGGACCAAGTTACTGGGAGCGTGATGAGCATGAGCGCAACATCAACAGCTGAACCCGCTTTCGTCGCTAAAACAAAGACAGGCCGGTTTACCGACTTCGTTGACTCCCGCGTGGGCGGCTCTGGCATCCTTCGCGAATTCGGCCGCAAGGTATTCCCCGACCACTGGTCGTTCATGTTCGGTGAAGTCGCCCTGTACTCCTTCGTCATCCTGCTGCTTTCGGGCACCTTCCTGACGTTCTTCTTCGATCCGTCCATGGCGGAGACCCACTACGACGGTTCCTACGTTCCTCTGAAGGGCGTGGAAATGTCGGTGGCGTACAGCTCGTCGCTGAACATCTCCTTCGATATCCGCGGCGGCCTTTTCATGCGCCAGGTGCACCACTGGGCGGCCCTGCTGTTCGTGGCGTCCATTGCGGTCCACATGCTGCGTGTTTTCTTCACCGGCGCGTTCCGCCGCCCGCGTGAGATGAACTGGGTAGTCGGCAGCGTACTGCTGATCCTGGCCATGGCAGCCGGATTCACCGGCTACTCGCTCCCCGACGACCTGCTGTCCGGTAACGGCCTCCGGATTATCGATGGCGTCATCAAGTCGATCCCGGTCATCGGAACGTACATCTCGTTCTTCCTGTTCGGTGGCGAGTTCCCCGGTACCGCCATCATCAGCCGCCTCTACATGCTGCACATCCTGCTGGTGCCTGCCCTGATCCTGCTGATGATCGTCCTCCACCTGTTCATGGTGGTGGTCCACAAGCACACCCAGTACCCTGGCCCCGGCCGTAACGACAACAACGTTGTGGGTTACCCCCTCGGGCCTGTCTACGCAGCGAAGGCCGGTGGCTTCTTCTTCATCGTCTTCGGTGTGATCGCACTGATGGCCGCATTCTTCACCATCAACCCGATCTGGAACTACGGTCCCTACGACCCGTCCCCCGTGTCCGCCGGTACGCAGCCCGACTGGTACATCGGCTTCGTTGACGGCGCGCTGCGGCTCATGCCGGGCACGCTCGGCAACTGGCACGTGGAGCAGGTCTGGTTCGGCCACGTGTTCACCTTCAACGTTCTGCTGCCCGCCCTGGTGCCGGCCGGGATCCTGTTCACCGTGATGTTCACCTACCCGTGGATCGAACGGTGGATCACCAAGGATGACCGTGAACACCACGTGCTGGACCGTCCGCGCAACGCCCCCACCCGCACGGCAATCGGCGTAGCAGGGTTCATCTGGTACTGCGTCATGTGGGCTGCTGCAGGTTCCGACCTCATCGCCACGCACTTCCACGTGTCGCTGAACGATGTCACCTACTGGCTTCGTGCTCTGTTCTTCATCGGCCCCATCATCGGCTTCATCGTCGCCAAGCGCGTAGCACTTGCGCTGCAGCGCAAGGACCGGGAGATCGCCCTTCATGGTCGGGAGACAGGCCGCATCGTCCGGCTTCCGCACGGTGAGTTCATCGAGGTCCACGCCCCGCTGGATGAGTACAAGCGCTACAAGCTGGTTGGTTTCGAATCACCCCAGGTGATTCCGGCCATTCCCAACGAGCACGGCGTAGTCACCAGCAAGGAAAAGCGCCGCGCGTTCCTTTCGCGCTGGTTCTTTGAAGACCGCGTCGCTCCGGCAACGCCTGCTGAGCTGGAGGCAGCCCACGGCCACGGCCACGAGGCTGTTGAAGCGGCAGAAGGAAGCAAGAGCCTCACGCACTAGCTTCAGAACCCAAAGGAAAGGCCCGATCCGTTATGGATCGGGCCTTTCCTGCTTAACACGTGGCTGCAAGTACCTCCAGGCCCGTTCACCAGCGCCAAAAGTGGCGTGCCTAGTGGTTGCGGGCTCTCCGTGCTCCGGGTCGCTGGAGGGGCACCCAGAGCTTGTACCGGTCCGCCCGGTAGTACGAGACGGAGTAGTCCACCATGGCCCTTGCCACGAACGCATGCCGCTGGATCTTCAACAGGGGCGCCCCCACTTCGACGTTGAGCAGCCTGGCAGTGGAGGGTGACGCCGCCGTGGCCTCGATCATGTCCTCCCCCCACTCCATGACCAGGCCGAACTGCTCGCTGAGGACGTTATACAGCGAGGTGGGCGGCTCGCCGTCGAGCAGCCCTGGGACCCGGTGCGCCGGGATGAAGTTTTCGTCCACGCTCATCGGTTCCCCGTCCGCCAGAAGGAGCCGGCGGAACCGGACCAGCGGAGTGCCCTCATCAAGCTGGAGCTCGCGCGCCAGGAAGGCGCTGGCACCGATCTGCTCGAAGCTCAGCACCTTGGCTGCAGGAACCATGCCGCGCCGCTGCATCTCCTCGCTATAGGACGTGAGCTTCACTTGGAGGTCCAGTTTCGGGCGCCGGACAAAGGTCCCCAAACCGACCACACGCTCGATGACCTCCTCCCCCACCAGGGCATCGATGGCCTGTCGCACGGTCATCCGGGCCAGCCCAAACCGCTCGGCAAGGTCACGTTCCGAGGGAAGCGCCGAGCCCGGGGGGCAGGACTCTGCAATATAGGTCCGAAGGATCTCGCGTAGTTGAACGTAGATGGCGGTTCCGCTGGTGCGGTCTATCTCCCCCGCTATTTCCGTGGCGCCAGCTGCCATGATGTTTCTCCTGCCGTTGGGTTTGCACTCAATTTTAGGACGGGCTAGACCACCTGCTGTACCACTCTCGGTCGCTGTCGCGCACAGCGCCGGCCGCCGGATATATTTGGTCAGGACACTTTGCCGGACAGACGGATGGGGCCGTCGCGTGACGTAGGAGTCGCTTTGCCAGTACAGAAGGCCGTGGTCGCTGCGCCCGTGGGCCTGCACGCACGTTCCGCCGCCATATTTGTCCGGGCGGTCACCGATACCGGACTGCCGGTCACTATCAGCAAGGCCGGCGCTGACAAGGTGGATGCCCGCTCCCTGCTCCAGGTGATGGCTGCCGACTTCCCGCAGGGCTGCCACGTTGAACTGGCCGTCAATGAGGCGGCCCTGGATGGCGCTTTGGGCCGGCAAAAGGCCGAGGAAGCCCCCCGGGACCTCCGGGGCCTGTTGGAGTCGCAGGGAGCCGCCTGAGCCGCTTGGAGATAGTTAACGACGTCGGGCCCCACCGAAAGGTGGGGCCCGACGTCGCTATTCTTTTTCCTGCCTAGTGCGCGTGGTCTCCGCGGCTGTACTCGTAGACCCAGCCAACGAGTGCCACAACGGCAATACCGGCCGCGATGAAGATGATCCACGGACCCACTGCCAGGCCCAGGAAGCCGGTGGCGCAGGCGATGCCCAGCACGAGGGGCCACCAGCTCCAGGGGCTGAAGTGCCCCTGCTCGCCGGCGCCTTCGTGGATTTCAGCATCACTGCGGTCTTCAGGACGCAGGCCCACCCGCCGGCCGGTGAAGCCGAGGTAGGCGCCGATCATGCCTGCCAGCCCACCAACGAGGAGGATGCCCAGGATGCCGACCCATTCACCCCAGCTGGTCAGGAAACCGTAGACCAGAGCGACGGGAACGAAGAAGAAAACTCCGGAGCCAAAGATCCAGGATTCGATTTTCATTGTGCGGTGTCCTTCTGGTCGGCGTTGCCGAGCACCCCTGCTGCGGGAGCCGGCGACTCAACGGTGTGAACCTGCCGGAGTTCCGGGTGGTGCAGGTCCAGGGCGGGACGCTCCGAACGGATCCGGGGCAGGGACGTGAAGTTGTGGCGCGGCGGCGGGCAGGACGTGGCCCACTCCAACGAAGCACCAAAGCCCCACGGATCATCGACCTGGACCTTTTCGGCGCTGCGCCAGGTGATGTAGACGTTCCAGAAGAACGGGATCAGTGACGCACCAAGCACGAACGATGCGATGGTGGAGAACTGGTTCATCCACGTGAAGTTGTCCTCCACGAGGTAGTCGGCGTAGCGGCGGGGCATACCTTCGACGCCCAGCCAGTGCTGGATCAGGAAGGTGCCGTGGAAGCCCAGGAAGAGCATCCAGAAGTGGATCTTGCCCAGGCGCTCGTTGAGCATCTTGCCGGTCCACTTGGGCCACCAGAAGTAGAACCCGGCGAACATGGCGAACACGACGGTGCCGAACACCACGTAGTGGAAGTGCGCCACCACGAAGTAGGAGTCCGAGACGTGGAAGTCCAGGGGCGGGGAAGCCAGGATGATGCCGGTCAGGCCACCGAAGAGGAAGGTGATCATAAAGCCGATGCTCCACAGCATGGGCGTCTCGAACGTCAGCGACCCGCGCCACATGGTGCCGATCCAGTTGAAGAACTTCACGCCGGTAGGCACTGCGATGAGCATTGTCATGAACGAGAAGAACGGAAGCAGGACGGCGCCCGTGACGTACATGTGGTGTGCCCACACCGTCACGGAGAGGGCTGCGATGGCGATGGTGGCGTAGACCAGGCCCTTGTAACCGAAGATCGGCTTGCGGCTGAACACCGGGAAGATCTCCGAGACGATGCCGAAGAACGGCAGCGCGATGATGTACACCTCCGGGTGGCCGAAGAACCAGAACAGGTGCTGCCACAGGACGGCGCCGCCGTTCTCCGGGTCAAAGATGTGCGCGCCGAACTTGCGGTCCGCGCCGAGCGCGAACAGTGCGGCGGCCAGCGGCGGGAAGGCCATGAGCACCAGGATGGCGGTGATCAGGGTGTTCCAGGTGAAGATGGGCATCCGCCACATGGTCATACCCGGGGCGCGCATGCAGATGATGGTGGTGATGAAGTTGACCGCACCCAGGATGGTGCCGAAGCCCGACAGCGCCAGGCCGAACACCCACAGGTCGCCGCCGATGCCGGGGGTGAAGGTGGTGTTGGACAGCGGCGCGTAAGCGAACCAGCCGAAGGACGCGGCGCCCTGCGGGGTGATGAAGCCGGACACCGCGATGGTGGAGCCGAACAGGAAGAACCAGAATGCCAGCGCGTTCAGGCGCGGGAAGGCAACGTCCGGGGCGCCGATCTGCAGCGGCATGATGACGTTGGCGAATCCGGCGAACAGCGGGGTGGCGAACATCAGCAGCATGACCGTGCCGTGCATGGTGAACAGCTGGTTGTACTGCTCTTTGGTCTGCAGGATCTGCATGCCGGGTTCGAACAGCTCGGCGCGGATCAGCAGCGCCATGACACCGCCGAGGCAGAAGAACACGAACGACGCGATCAGGTACATGTACCCGATGGTCTTGTGGTCAGTGGAGGTGATCCAGTTGACGACGATGCGCCCCTTGGATTTGGGTACCACGGGAGCCGACAGGACTCCCGCAGGTGCGGATTGGGTGTACGTAGCCACGTCGCTCCCCTTACTTGGTTTCGTTCAGGTTCGGGTTGCGGTCGTACTCCACACCGAGCAGGCCGGTGTTGCCGTCAGCCTTCAGCTTGTCCATGTGGGCCTGGAATTCGGATTCCGACACCACCTTTACGCGGAACAGCATTTCGGAGTGGTACTCGCCGCAGAGTTCGGCACACTTACCGTCGTAGGTGCCCTCTTTAGTGGGGGTGAACCGGATGTAGTTGGTCTTGCCCGGGATCATGTCGCGCTTCTGGAGGAAGGCAGGAACCCAGAAGGAGTGGATGACGTCGCGGGCGTTGAGTTCGAGGTCAACGGACTTGTTGACGGGCAAGTACAGGGTGGGAAGCTGTTCCTTGTCGATGGTGTTGCCCGTGAGGTGCGCCTGGACGCCTGCCTCGTGGAGGTCTTCCTGGATGACGTCGCCGGACTTGTAGTTGAAGTCCCAAGCCCACTGCTTACCGCGGACGTCCACTACGACGTCGGCCGGCTGGGAGCGGTCATCGATGGCCTGCTGGTCACGGTCGGTGAAGTAGAAGAACACCAGGACCATGAAGATCGGGATGGTCAGGTAGAAGACCTCGAGGGGGAGGTTGAAGCTGGTCTGCCGGGGGAAGCCAACGGTTCCCTTGCGGCGGCGGTAGGCAACCAGGCACCAGATGATCAGGCCCCACGTAATGGTGCCCACCACGAGCGCAGCAATCCATGAGTTGACCCAGAGGTCCATGATGCGGTCGGTGTTGCTGGTGGTGCCACGTTCAGTGGGCATCCACCCTTTCTCTACCTCTGGCGAACATCCGGTCAAAACCAACGCGCCGGCAATTGCCAAGCTTGAGATCGTGGTGATCGTTTTGCGTCGGCTGCCGGTTCGGTTCTGCGAACTCACAGACGGCCCTTCCTACTTGTTGCTGTTGTCCGGGCAGCCAGAAAGGCGCTCCGGGCACAAAAAAGTTTTACTACTCGGTGTAGAGCTTACCGCTCCGCCGGGCGTTTCGCCCACATGTCCGCGCCGAGCCCCCGTGCCGTTTTGGACGGCAGGGAACCCGGCGCGGACATCAGGCGAAATAACCGGCTTAGTGGAATGAATCACCGCAGGCGCAGGAGCCTCCGGCGTTCGGGTTGTCGATGGTGAAACCCTGCTTCGAGATGGTGTCTTCGAAGTCGATGCTGGCGCCGCTCAGGTACGGCACGCTCATTTTGTCCACGACGACCTCGACTCCGTCGAAGTCGCGCACGGCGTCACCATCAAGGAGCCGTTCGTCGAAGTAGAGCTGGTAAATCAGCCCTGAGCACCCGCCGGGCTGTACGGCTACGCGCAGCCGCAGGTCAGTGCGGCCTTCCTGCTCAAGGAGGCTGCGTACCTTGCCTGCAGCGACGTCGGTCAGGTTGACCTCGTGAACGGGCAGTTCATCGCTGGCCACGGTGGTGGCGGTGCTGTTTTCGTTGGTTGCGGTGCTCATTGGCCTACCTTCTTAGGACGGTCTGGCGGCGTCGCCGAAACGGCGCCTGCCCCTACGGTTACGGTATGGGCTATAGCTACATGCTACGCGCGGCAGTCCTGTAGCTCTAACTCCTGTCGTAACCGTCAAAGCGGTCCGGTTGTTCCCTGGAAGCCCGTCCGGTCCACTTCACGGCAAAGGACCGTCATTCAGCCCCCGGAAGGCCCTCACCGTTCAACCTTGCAAGCATGAGGGCCTCGGCAACGATGGCGTTGCGGAAGTCACCGATATGCAGGGATTCGTTGGCACTGTGGGCCCTCGAATCAGGGTCCTCCACCCCCGTTACCAAAATTTGCGCTGCAGGATACAGGTCCGTCAGGTCCGCAATGAAGGGGATGGAACCGCCGATGCCGGTTTCCACGGCAGGAACGCCCCACGCCTCCCCCAGGGCCCACATGGCCACGGAGGCAGCGGCGGAGGAGGTGTCCGTCCGGAACGGGTTCCCGGCCTCCCCCGGAGTGAAGACAACCTTTGCGCCGAAGGGCGCGTTGGCCTCCACGTGGCGGCGAACTGCTTCCATGGCGTCCGCCGGAACCTGCCCGGGCGCCAGACGCAGGCTGAACTTGGCCCGCGCGCGCGGAAGGAGGGTGTTGGAGGCCACATCCACGGCGGGCGCGTCGAAACCGATGATCGACAGGGCCGGCTTGGTCCACAGCCGGGAAGCTATGCTTCCGGACCCGGCCAGCCGGACCCCGTCAAGCACCGAGGCATCCGCGCGGTAGTCCGCCTCCGGCATCTCAACCGCAGCCGTGTCGGTTGCCATCAGGCCCTCGATGGCCACGTTCCCGTCGGCATCGTGAAGCGTGGCGATCAGGCGCGACAGCAGCGTGGGCGCATCCAGGACCGGGCCCCCGTACATACCGGAGTGCACTGCGTGTTCCAGGACCTGCACTTCAATAGTGCCGTCCACCAATCCACGCAGGCTGGTGGTCAGGGCAGGTACCCCTACTTTCCAGTTGCTTGAGTCGGCCACCACGATGACGTCGGCACGCAGCAGTTCGCGATTGGCCTCCAGGAATGAACGGAACGTAGGCGACCCCGCTTCTTCCTCCCCCTCAATAAAGAAGGTCACGCCAAGATCCAGGGAGTCGGCCAGGACCTCGGAGACGGCTGCGTAGGCAGCAACGTGCGTCATGATGCCGGCTTTGTCATCGGCAGCGCCCCGGCCGTACAGCCGGCCGCCCTTTTCAACGGCAGTGAACGGCTCCGTTTCCCACAGCGATTCGTCGCCCACCGGCTGGACATCGTGGTGGGCATACAGCAGGACAGTCGGCTTTCCGTCCCCGGCAGGACGGCGGGCGACGACGGCCGGGCCACCGGGTGTGCCGTCTGCCTTGTTCACGGACAGCACCTGGACTTCGCCAAGGCCGGCGCCCCGGACAAGTTCCGCGACGGCCTCGGCGCTGCGTTCCAGGGGGGCGCGGTCGAAGCTGGGCCATGCGATTCCGGGGATAGCGACAAGCTCCTTGAGCCGTGCCAAAGTCCGATCGAAGGAACGGTCTACGGCTGAACGAAGATCGTCCGTCCTGACGTTGCCGGCTGGGCTGGATCCGGGGATGTCTGTGGTGCTGCGCGGGGTGGCAGCGGATGAAGAGGTCATGGCCAAAACATTACCCTCGTCACATTCTGCTCCCGGCCAGGGCGGGCGCGGGAGCAGGCGGCGGGCGTGCTGCTGCAAGGTATTCTGGTCAGGTGTTCGGACGTAGAAAAGAAGCGCCCTCGGCGCAGCAAACAATAGACCAGCAGGCAGCGGAAGCGGCCGCGCGGCAGAACAGCGCGGTGGGCAAGGGCGCCCCAACCCCCACCCGGAAGGCACAGGAGGCTGCCCGCAAACGCCCGCTGGTCCCCGAGGACCGCAAGGCGTCCAAGGCCGCCGAACGCCAGGCCGTCCAGGACCAGCGGCTGAAAATGCGCCGCGCGCTGGACACCGGTGACGAGAAGTTCCTGCCGCTGCGGGACAAAGGCCCGCAGAAGCGGTTTGCCCGCGATTTCGTGGACGCGCGGTTCAACCTTGGCGAGTACCTGATGTTCGGCGCGCTGGTCTTCGTGCTGGTGTCACTGGTGGTACCGGCCTCCAGCGACATGATGATCTACGTCCTGGGCGCATTCTGGGTGATGTTCCTGGCTGTCTTCGTGGACGTTTTTATCCTGTCCCGCAAGCTTCGCAAGCGCCTGGCGGAGAAGTTCGGCGAGGTGGAGCGTGGAACCGTTTGGTACGGCTCCATGCGGTCCCTGCAGTTCCGGAAACTGCGGCTGCCCAAGCCCCAGGTTCAGCGCGGCCAGTACCCCGCCTGACCAGGCATCGACTTCAAAAACCGGAACCCCGGCGGAATGACCGCCGGGGTTCCGGTTTTAAGTAGTGGCTGTCCGGGGCAGGCTTGCCGGCCGCCCGACTATCAGGAGCGGCGGTTCTTTGCCAATTGCCTGTTGATCCGTGCCGCCCAGAACGGACCTTCGTAAAGGAACGCCGTGTAGCCCTGCACCAGGCTTGCGCCGGCGTCGAGCCTTTCCTGTACGTCCTGGGCCGACTCCACACCGCCTACCGCCACCAGGGTCAGGGAATCGCCGGTAGCCTTCTTGAGCCGCTTGAGGACGTCGAGGGACCGCGCTTTCAAGGGGGCTCCGGACAGGCCGCCGGCACCGCACTTGGCCACCTGGTCCGCCGGCGAGGTCAGTCCCGAGCGGGCAATGGTGGTGTTGGTGGCGATGATCCCGTCCAGTTTGAGGTCCAGGGCGAGGCGGGCGACGTCGTCAATGTCCTCGTCGCTGAGGTCCGGGGCGATCTTCACCAACAGCGGCACGTGCCGCCCGGCTGCCCGGTCAGCTTCCTGTCCCACTGCCGTCAGGAGGGGGCGGAGGGTCTCCACGTCCTGGAGCAACCGCAGCCCCGGCGTGTTGGGGGAACTGACATTCACCACGAGGTAGTCCGCGGCAGGAGCCAGGCTGCGGGCGCTCACCAGGTAATCGTCCACGGCGTCCGCCAGCTCCACCACCTTGGTCTTGCCAATGTTGACGCCGATGACCGGGCGCACCGACGGGTATCGGCGCTGGAGCGCAGCGCGCGCCGCCTTCAGCCGGGGCGCGACGGCCGAGGCGCCGTCGTTATTGAAACCCATCCGGTTGATGACCGCACGGTCCTCCACCAGGCGGAACAGCCGCGGTTTTTCATTGCCCGGCTGGGCCTGGCCGGTAATGGTGCCGACTTCCACGTGGCCGAACCCAAGATCGGTGAGGGCCTCGATGCCGAGCCCTTCCTTGTCGAAGCCGGCGGCCAGCCCGAAGGGCGAAGGAAATGTAACACCAAAGGCAGTGGTCTGGAGGGACGGTGCAGGCGCCGTCAGTTTCTGCAGGAGCCTCCCGGCGCCCGACGCATGCGCGAGCCGGATGCCTTTGAATCCGATTTTGTGGGCGCGCTCGGCGTCCATCCATGAAAAGGCCAGCCTGAAGAAAGTGGGGTAAACGCGCATGCCTCCAGTTTCCCGTTTCCTGGGGCCGCATACCAAAACGAAGAAGCAGCCGATCCGGAACGGACGCACCCGCCGGCCCGGTTTAGCATGAGGTCATGCAGTGGCAGCAGGACATCCTGGGCGGGGACTTTGAGTCCGGTTCCTTTGTGGCCACCGGACCTGACGGTGTGGAGCGGACCGCAACCCTGGTACGGCTCCGGCCTCAGCCGGACAGGGGCGCCGCCGACGGCCGCCACGGTGCCGTACTGTTCCTGCACGGCTGGAGCGACTACTTTTTCAATGTTGACCTGGCAAGGTTCTGGGCTGGGGCGGGATACGACTTCTACGCCTTGGACATGCACAACCACGGGCGCAGCCTGCGCCCGGAATCCCCTGGTGGGTACGTGGCGGACCTCGCGGCCTATGACGCCGAAATTGAAGAAGCAGGGCGCATCATCAGCGCCGAGGGCGCCCCCGGTCCCCTGGCTTTGATGGGCCATTCCACCGGCGGACTGGTGGCAGCCCTCTGGACCAGCCGGCATCCCGGGGCCGTTTCGTTGCTGGTCCTCAACAGTCCGTGGCTGGAGATGCACGGCAGCTCACTCGTGCGGCGGGCTGCGGCGGGCATGGTGCGCCCGGTTGCCCGCCTCCGGCCTCAAACAGTCCTCCGCCTGCCCGAACGGGGCCATTACTGGCGCACCATCAGCAGCGCTGCGGACGGCGAGTGGCCGCTTGACGAACGCTACCGTCCCCGGATGGCTTTCCCCGTCCGGGCAGGGTGGCTAAGGGCGGTCCTCGCGGGACATGCGCGGGTGGCGCGCGGCCTGGGGATCGAAGCGCCCATCCTGGTCCTGCTTTCCAAGGGGAGCGCCAACGGGCTTCTCTGGTCCGAGGAAATGCGCCGCACCGATGCCGTCCTGGACGTCAATACCATCAGCGCCCGGGCGCTGACCCTGGGCCGCACCGTGACCCTCGAACGGATCGACGGGGCGCTGCACGACGTCTTCCTCTCCCCCGAGCCGGTCCGGTCCGATGCCTACTCAAGGCTGGCCCGCTGGCTGCGTGCGTATGGGTGAAGTTACTCCGCCTGGAGCCCGGCCGGGGAATCATCCTTGACGTCCGCGGGAGCAGCGGCGGCATCCACGGCGCCCCCATACCGGCGGTCCCGCCGGGCATATTCTTCGACGGCGGCCCAAAGGGTCCGCCTGTCCACGTCCGGCCACAGCGTGTCCATGAAGACAAACTCCGCGTAGGCGGACTGCCAGAGGAGGAAGTTGGACAGTCGCTGCTCCCCCGAGCTGCGGAGGAAGAGGTCCACGTCCGGCAGGTCAGGCTCGTCGAGGTATTTCTGGATGGTCCGCTCCGTGATGGCACCGGGCTTCAGCTTCCCCGCTGCCACCTCCGCGGCAATGGCGGAAACCGCATCGGTGATCTCGGCCCGGCCGCCGTAATTAACACACATGGTCAAATTACAGGTGGTGTTGGCAGCCGTGAACTCCTCAGCTTCTTCCAGCTCACGGATCACCGAACCCCAGAGCCGGGGGCGGCGGCCGGCCCAGCGGACCCGCACTCCCCAGTCATCGAGCTGGTTCCGCTGCCTTCGCAGCACATCCTTGTTAAATCCCATCAGGAAGCGGACCTCCTCGGGCGACCGGCGCCAGTTCTCGGTGGAGAAGGCGTACACGCTGACGTACTCAATCCCCAACTCGATGGCTCCGGCCATGACGTCAAGCAGCGCTGGCTCCCCCGCCTTGTGCCCCTCGATCCGGGGCAGGCCGCGCTGGTTGGCCCACCGTCCGTTGCCGTCCATCACGATGGCCACGTGCCGCGGAATGAACTCAGCGGGAATAGAGGGCGCCACCGCACCGGACGGATGCGGGTAGGGGGCCACCACGGGATGGGTGCGCCTGCGGGCTGCGTTGTTCTTTTTTCCCAGGGCCACTGTCAGCTACGCTCCACATGTTTGAGGGACTTAAGTACTCGTTCCAGATGCCATTGCAGGTACGCGGCCACCAGCCCGGCCGCCTCCTTGCGGTGCTGCGCCTGGGAAGCGTCGGCCGTCGTCCAGTCCCCGGTCAGCAGCGCCGCCAGCAGGACCACGGTCTCCGGCGCCGGGGCCGGTGACCCCGGCGGCCTGCACTGCGGGCAGACCATGCCGCCCAGAGGCGCGGAAAAGGCGGAGTGCGGGCCGGGCATGCCGCAGCGCGCGCAGTCGGTGAAGCTGGGCGCCCATCCGCCGGTAGCCAGCGCGCGCAGCAGGTAGGAGTCGAGAATGAGGCCGGCGGCATGCTCGTCCCGGCTCAACGCGGCGAGGGCCCCTACCAGCAGGTTGTACTGCGCGGTGCCCGCTTCGCCGTCCACATCCGTGAGTTTTTCCGCCGTCTCGGTCATCGCCGCGGCCACCGTGTACCTGCCGTAGTCCGCGGCGATGCTTCCGCCGTAGGCACCTTTGGCGACGGCCTGGGTCACGATGTCCAGGGTGCGCCCGGAGACCAGTTGCAGGTCCGCCACCATGAAGGGTTCAAGCCGGGCACCGAAACGGCTGCTGGTGCGGCGCACACCCTTGGCGACGGCACGGACCTGCCCATGGTGCTTGGTCAGGAGGGTGATGATCCTGTCCGCCTCGCCCAATTTGTGGGTACGGAGCACCACGGCGTCGTCCCGGTACGCCCGGGAGGCGAAAGACTGTTGGGGCACGCTCTATCTTCCCATCCTGTACAGCACCATGCTGCCAAGGCGTGGCGGCGCCGCCGGTAAGAGCGGCGCCACCTGCTACAGGTATCAGGCCTGGGCGTCCCGGATGGCGCGGTTCACTGCCGAGATGACGGCCTTGAGGGAGGACATGCTGGTGTTGGCGTCGATCCCGACGCCCCACAGCACCCGCTCCCCTACGGCGCACTCAACATAAGCGGCGGCCATGGCGTTGCCGCCCTCGGACAGCGCGTGCTCGCTGTAGTCCAGCACCCGGACGTCCACGCCGTCATCGTGGAGGATGTTCAGCAGGGCCGCAATGGGACCGTTGCCGGTGCCGGTGCGGTTCACCTGGACACCATCAATGGCGAGGGACGCGTGCAGCGTCATACCGCCGTCGGCATCCGTTTCCGTCTTGACCCCGCCCAGGGAGTAGCGTCCCCACTGCCCGTCAGCCTGCCCGGACGGCAGGTATTCATCCTGGAAGATCTGCCAGAGCTGGGCGCCACTGACCTCCCCGCCGACGGTGTCGGTACGGCGCTGGATGACACCGGAGAACTCGATCTGCGCACGGCGCGGCAGGTCCAGGCTGTGTTCGTTCTTCAGCAGGTAGGCCACGCCGCCCTTGCCGGACTGCGAGTTCACGCGGATCACGGCCTCGTAGCTGCGGCCAAGGTCCTTGGGGTCCACGGGCAGGTACGGCACCTGCCAGGTGAAGTCGTCCACGGCCTTGCCGGCTGCAGCGGCATCGCGCTCCAGGGCTTCGAACCCCTTCTTGATGGCGTCCTGGTGGGAACCGGAGAAAGCGGTGAACACCAGGTCGCCACCGTACGGCGACCGCTCCGGGACCGGCAGCTGGTTGCAGTACTCCACGGTGCGGCGGACGTCGTCGATGTTGGAGAAGTCGATCATGGGATCAATGCCCTGGACGAACAGGTTCAAGCCCAGGGTCACCAGGTCCACGTTGCCGGTGCGTTCACCATTGCCGAAGAGGCAGCCTTCAATGCGGTCTGCACCGGCCATGTAGCCCAGTTCGGCGGCTGCGACTCCGGTGCCGCGGTCGTTGTGCGGGTGCAGGGACAGGATGATGCCTTCGCGCGGGTGCAGGTGCCGGCTCATCCACTCGATGGAGTCGGCGTAGACATTGGGCGTTGCCATCTCCACGGTGGCGGGCAGGTTGATGATTACCTGGCGGTCCGCCGAGGCTTCAAAGACGTCAGCGACGGCGTTGCACACGCGCACCGCGTACTCCAGTTCCGTGCCGGTGAAGGATTCGGGCGAGTACTCATAGGTCACGTGCGTATCCGCGAGGGTTTCCTCGTACTTTTTGCACAGGCGGGCGCCTTGGAGGGCGATGTCCAGGATGCCGTCCTCGTCCTGGTTGAAGACCACGCGCCGCTGCAGCACCGATGTGGAGTTGTAGAGGTGGACGATGGCCTGCTTGGCGCCCACCAGGGACTCGTAGGTCCGTTCGATCAGGTGTTCGCGCGCCTGCGTCAGGACCTGGATGGTGACGTCGTCCGGGATGTGGTTGCCCTCGATGAGCTGACGGACAAAATCGAAGTCCGTCTGGGACGCGGACGGGAAGCCGACCTCGATCTCCTTGTAGCCCATGCGGACCAGCAGATCGAACATCTTCATCTTGCGGGCCGGGCTCATGGGGTCTATCAGTGCCTGGTTGCCGTCGCGCAGGTCCACAGCGCACCAGCGCGGGGCCTTGGTGATGACCTTGTCCGGCCACGTGCGGTCCGGGAGTTCAACCTTGATCTGGTCCTGGAACGGGGTGTACCGGTGGGCAGGCATTCCTGAGGGCTTCTGTGCGTTTCGCATGACGTTCGTGGCCTTTTCTATCGATCTTCAGTGAAAGGGTGGCCGGGCAACACAAACTCCGCAGCGAGGGTGGGCCGTGCGCTAAATAGCGTCTGTGGCCTCGCCGCGGCAGCTAAGGAGAAGGAGCTCTGCACGCACACTTTGAGGGTAACACGGGTGCGTAAGATGAAAGGGCACTACCGTCCGTAAAGTCCAGCATGCAGACGCATTCCGGTTTTCCGCCCGGCAACGGCGTCCCAGCAAAGGAGTTGCAGTGCCCATTTCGGGGATCGATCTGTCCACCATTGATCACACAGTCCGGCCGCAGGACGACCTCTACCAGCACATCAACGGAGCCTGGCTCAAATCAACCGAGATTCCCGATGACAGGCCGCTGGAGGGCACTTTCACCGCACTCCGCGACGGGTCCGAGATCGCTGTCCGGGACATCATCGAGGAAGCCGCGGCAAAGGGGGCGGACGCCACCGGTATCGAGCGGAAGATCGGCGACCTCTACAACAGCTTCATGGACGAAGCAGCTGTTGAGGCCAAGGGCATGGAGCCCATCCGCGGACGGCTGGCCGAGGTGTTCGCCACCAGCGCTGTGCCGGACCTCATTGCACTGGCCGGCCGGCTGTTCCGCGCCGACGTGGGCGGGTTGTTCTACATCTACCCTGCCCCCGACGCCGGCAACCCGGACCGGGTCCTGCTGTACACCGGCCAGGGCGGCCTGGGCCTGCCCGACGAGTCGTATTACCGGGAGGAGAAGTTCGCTCCCATCGTCTCCGCCTACGCCGCGCATGTGCAGAAGATGTTCGAACTCGCAGGGGTAGCCGATCCGCAGGGCGCAGCAGCCCGGGTCGTTGAGCTGGAACGAAAGCTGGCGTCCCACCACTGGGACAACGTCACCCTTCGTGATCCGCAGAAGACCTACAACCTGAAGACGGCTGAAGAAGCCACCGAACTCTTCCCGCTCCTGGACACCTGGTTCGACGCTGCAGGAATCGACGAGGCCAAGCGTACGGAAATCGTGGTGAGCACCCCCGACTTCTTCACCGGCGCAGCCGCACTCCTGGGCGAAGTCCCCGTGGCGACCTGGCAGGAGTGGCTGGCCATGCGGGTCATCAGCGGTGCCGCCCCCTACCTGTCCTCCGCCTTCGTGGACGCCAACTTCGCCTTCTACGGCACCACCATCAGCGGCACGCCCCGCAACAAGGACCGGTGGAAGCGGGGCGTCGCCGTCATCGAGGCTGCTCTGGGTGAAGCCGTGGGGCAGATCTACGTGGAACGCCACTTCCCCGAGACCCACAAGGCACGGATGCAGACCCTGGTGGCAAACCTCATCGAGGCCTACCGGCGCAGCATCACCGGGGTGGACTGGATGGGTGAGGACACCAAGGCCGAGGCCCTGCGCAAGCTGGAGGCATTCCGGGCCAAGATCGGCTACCCGGACAAGTGGATCGACTACTCCGCGGTGGAGATCGACCCCCAAGACCTCCTCGGCAACGTGGAACGGGCGCACAATGCCGACGTCGACCGGCACCTGGACGAGGTGGGCAAGCCTGTGGACCGGACCAAGTGGCTGATGACGCCGCAAACGGTCAACGCCTACTACCACCCGATGATGAACGAGATTGTCTTCCCCGCCGCCATCCTGCAGCCGCCGTTCTTTACCGCCGACGCCGACGACGCCGTCAACTATGGCGGTATCGGAGCCGTCATCGGTCACGAGATTGGCCACGGCTTTGACGACCAGGGATCACAGTTCGACGGCGGCGGCGCCCTCCGCAACTGGTGGACGGACCAGGACCGCCAGGCTTTCGAGGCCCTGACAGCACGGCTCGTTGCACAGTTTGATGCTTTGTCCCCCACCGCCGCGCCGGGCCACCACGTCAACGGCCGGCTTACGCTCGGTGAGAACATCGGCGATCTGGCAGGCCTGACCATCGCCTACAAGGCCTACCAGATCAGCCTCGATGGCAATGACGCCGAAGTTTTGGACGGGCTGACCGGACAGCAGCGTTTCTTTGCCTCCTGGGCGGCGGGATGGCGCCAGGTGATCCGGCAGGAAGAGGCGATCAGGCGGCTTGCCACCGATCCCCACTCCCCCAATGAGTTCCGGACCAACGCGATTGCGAAGAACCTGGACTCCTTCCACGAGGCGTTCGACGTCACCGAGGAGGACGGCATGTGGATGCCGGCCGCCGAGCGCGTCAGCATCTGGTAGCCAAACTAAAATTGGGCCCCGCCTGTGCGGCGGGGCCCAAATTTTTTGCCGGCGGCCTGCCGCCGGCGACACTGGTGTTACCGCACGATCAGCTCAGGGTTGGCCTGCTGGCAGACTTTGTCTCCTGCAGTCTGGTTCACGATGTCCTGCGGCAAAGCCGGCGCCGTCCCACCGCTGGCTCCTCCTCCATAAGTGGTGCCGCTGGTGAAGTCGCTGCCCACATAGACCTGCACGCCCGATACCCCCGGGGCAGGAATCATGAGGGTGGCCGGAATCCCCAGCAGGGCGGCGACGTCGGCCGCCACATCGGCGAAGCCGTTGCCGTAATACACGGCTGTCTTGGCCACCGGCTGGGCGAGGAACTGGCTGGTCTGCGTGAAGCCGCCTGCCACCAACGCCTGGACAATTTCCTGCGCGCGGCCGCTGACCCCGCTTCCGTTGGCGACAGTGACGGGCTGGATGCCCTTGTTGTACGGCGGCACCGGCGGAGCCGTCTCAGTCGGCGTCGGAGACGGTGATGCCGTCTCACTGGGCGACGGCGAAGCGGGCGCATTGGGATCGGTGAGGTCCACGTTCTTCCGCAACGCAGAGAACAGCTGCGCACCGGCAGGCTCCGCGATGACCAGCCGGTTGGGATCAACGGGCGCCGGCGTGGTGGGCACCGCCACGAACGCCACCTTGCTGATGTCGATGTCCTTGAGCCGGGTGCCGATGGTCAGGAGGGTGGGAACCGAAGCAAGCCCGTCATCAACGGTCAAATTCCGGGTAACGACGTCGGCGATCTTTAGCATTTTTGCCGGGTCGGACAGTGTTCCCTCATCCTTGATCTTGCGGGTCAGTGACGACAGGAAGCCCTGCTGCGCCTTGATCCGTCCCAGGTCGCCGCCGTCGGCAAAAGCGTGGCGGGTCCGGAGGAACGCCAGCGCCATTTCACCCTGCACTGACGATGTTCCGGCGGGCAGGCGCAGCCGGGAGTCGGGATCGTAAACGGCGTCGCTGATGCAGACGTCAACTCCGCCCACTGCATTGGACAGCTCCTTCACGGCATTGAAGTCGGCCATCATGAAGTGGTCCACCTGCATGCCGGTGAGCTTGTTGACGGTGTCCACCGCGCAGCCGATGCCGGCCTCGCTCATGGCTTCGTTGATCATCACACCTGTGCGGGCAGGGTAGTCCTTGCCGGTTTTCCTGTCCTTGCAGTCGGGGATGTCCACCAGCAGGTCACGCGGGAAGCTGATGACGTTGACGCGCTTGTTGTCCTCGGAGATGTCCATCAGCATCATGACGTCAGACTTGCCGTAGCCGGTGGAATCGTCGGAAGTTCCGTACTCCGAGTTCTTCCCGTCGCGGGTATCCGAACCGAGAATCAGGATCTGGAGCCGGCCGGTTGCATCGTTACCGGCAGCTTCGGTGTTCTCCCCGCCGGCGTTCAGCGGCGCCTTGGAGATGTTGTTCTGGAGCCGGAAAAGCCAGAACCCGCCGAAGGCGATCGCGCCCACGAGGACCAGTGCCACCACGCCAGTGACGGTTTTCAGCCACAACGGCATCCCGCGCAGGGGGCCCAGGTGGCGGGCAGCACCAACGGCACCGCCGTTTGCGTGCCGGGATACCGGTCCCGGTCCGGCTGACAGGTCAGCCTCGTTGTCACGTCCATCGCGGCCTCGATCCACCTGGTGAACCTTCCTCTAAAAACGAAATCCGGTCCATTTTAGTGGTCCAGTGTGGAGAACTTGCCGGCGCCCTCCGCCGAACGCCTTTATCGTAGGTCAGAAACCCAGTTTGACCAGTTGTTTCGGGTCGCGCTGCCAGTCTTTGGCCACCTTGACGTGAAGATCCAGGTAGATCCGGGTGCCCAGGAGGGCTTCGATCCCCTTGCGGGCGTTGGTTCCCACTTCCCGCAGCCGGCTGCCACCCTTGCCGATGATGATGGCCTTCTGGGATGGCCGCTCCACGTAGAGGTTAACGCGGACGTCCAGCAGGGGGTTGTCGTCCGGCCGGTCCTCCCTGGGGACGATCTCCTCGACCACCACGGCCAGGGAGTGGGGAAGCTCGTCACGGACCCCCTCCAGGGCAGCTTCGCGGATGAGTTCGGCAACCATGACCGCTTCGGGCTCATCCGTCAGTTCGCCGTCGGGATAGAGGGGCGGCGACGGCGGCATGTGGCTGATCAGGACGTCGGCGACCGTTTCCACCTGGAAGCCGTCAGCAGCGGAGACCGGAACAATGTCCTTCCAGCCGTCCTCCCCCATCACTTCGCGCCCCAGGGCCGCAACCGCAAGGAGTTGTTCAGTCAATGCCTGCTTGTCCACGAGGTCTGCCTTGGTGACTATGGCAACCACCGGTTGGCGGCCGACGGCGGCAAGCTGGGCTGCGATGAATTTGTCACCGGGACCGATTTTTTCGTTCGCCGGCAGGCAAAAACCGATGGCGTCCACCTCGGCCAGCGTGTCTGCCACAAGGTCGTTCAGGCGCTTTCCCAGGAGGGTACGGGGACGGTGCAGCCCCGGCGTGTCCACGAGGATCAGCTGGGCGTCGTCACGGTGCACGATGCCGCGGATGGTGTGCCGAGTGGTCTGCGGTTTGGCGGAGGTGATGGCCACCTTCTTGCCCACCAGGGCATTGGTCAGGGTGGACTTGCCCGCGTTGGGCCTGCCAACCAGGACCGCGAACCCGGCGCGGAAGCCGCCAAAATCGTTTGGTAATTCGGCCTTATTTTTCTTGCTCACGTGGAACTCCCTGCTGGGTTGCTTCGGCCTCTTCCAGGAGGCCTTCAAGGTCAGTCTCTACTCTTGGTACGGGCGCCGCAATGATGTGGCTGACCCGGTTCCGCCGGCCCTCCAGCCGCTCCGCCCGCAGGGACACCCCCTGCACCTCCACGCTGCTGCCCACGATCGGGACGCGGCCAAGCGCCTTGGCGAGGAGGCCACCCACGGTGTCAACTTCGTCGTCGTCGATCTCCAGGTCGAACAGCTCGCCGAGATCATCGATGCCCATCCGGGCGCTCACGCGGTAGGAGCCGTCGTCCAGTGCCACGGCTTCCGCGCTCTCGGTGTCGTATTCGTCCACGATCTCGCCCACGATTTCCTCGATCAGGTCCTCGAGGGTCACGAGCCCCGCAGTACCGCCGTATTCGTCGATGACGATGGCCACGTGGGTGGATTCCTTCTGCAACTCGCGCAGGAGGTCGCTGACGGGCTTTGACTCCGGCACGTAGCGGACTTCGCGGGCCAGCGACTCCACCAGGGGTGGTTCCTGGCCGGCTGCCAGTTGGTGGATGACCGCGGCCACGTCCTTGAGGTAGATGATGCCAAGGATGTGGTCCGTATTCTCGTTGATGACGGGGATGCGGGAGTAGCCCGAGCGCAGGAAGAGGGACATTGCCTGGTGCAGGCTGGAGCCGGCGTCGATGCTGACGATGTCCGTCCTGGGGACCATGACAGCCCGCACCAGGGTGTCGCCAAAGTCGAATACCGATTGGATCATCTCCGCCTCGGTGTCTTCGATCATGTCGGATTCACTGGCCCGGTCCACGAGCTCCCGGAACTCCTGCTCGCTGAAAAACGCATCGTCGCCGCCGGGCGCTCCGGGGGCTGCCGAGCTCCCGATGGCAACAAGCCAGCCCGGAACCGGTCCCAGCACGCTGGTGAGGAACCGGACCATCGGGGCGGTGAAGCGGACAACAGCCGTGGAATGCAGCCGGCCGAGCTGCCGGGGCGAAACACCCACGATCACGAAGCCCAGAAGCGCCATGATGCCGGTCGCCACCAGGCCGGCGACCCACACGTTGTCCAGCAGGCTGGCGATCAGCACCGCAACGGCGACGGCGGAGGCCATCTCGAACCAGACGCGCCAGAACCGCAGGGCCCGGGTGTGGGCCACGGGTTCGGCAAGGATGCGCCGCATGGCAGTGCCGCGGCTCCGGTGCAGTGCCTCTTCGGCGTCGTGGCGGGGAAGGAAACTGAAGGCGGCCTCGGCCGCGGTCAGCACGGCCGCGACGGCAAGGAAAACCAGTGCCACCGCGACCAGGAGCAGTTGCGTCACTGGGTTGTCTCGGCGGGGGCTTCTTTGCCGGTGAAGCCGGACAGGAGTTCGCGCTGGAGCCCGAACATCTCCGCTTTCTCTTCCGGCTCGGCGTGGTCGTAGCCCAGCAGGTGCAGGATGCCGTGCGTGGTCAGCAGCAGCATCTCGTCCTGGAGCGAATGGCCGGCGTTCCGGGCCTGGACCTTGGCCACCTGCGGGCAGATGGCGATGTCGCCCAGCATGCCCTGGGGCGTCGGCCGGTCAGGGGTCCCGGGGGTCAGCTCGTCCATGGGGACCGAGAGCACGTCCGTGGAGCCAGGTTCGTCCATCAGCTCGATGTGCAGCTTCTCCATGGCGGGTTCGTCCACCAAGAGGATGGAAAGTTCGGCCTGCGGGTGGATATAGAGCTGTTCAAAGATGTACCGCGACAGGGCCACGAGCTCCGATTCCTCCACCTGGATGCCGGACTCGTTGTTGACCTCGATGCTCACGCGTGTTCCCCCCGTTTTTCCCTGCTGGCTGAGTGCTTGACCCGGTTCCGCTGGGTTTCGTCCCAGATGCTGTAGGCGTTGACGATGTCCCCCACAAGCCGGTGCCGTACAACGTCGGCGGCATCCAGGACCGAGAAACTAACGCCCTCGATTCCCTGCAGGATTTCCTCGACGATCCGCAGCCCGGAACGCGTTCCGAAGGGCAGGTCCACCTGGGTGATGTCTCCGGTGACCACCATCTTGGATCCGAATCCAAGCCGGGTGAGGAACATCTTCATTTGTTCCGGCGTGGTGTTTTGTGCCTCGTCGAGGATGATGAAGGCGTCATTGAGGGTTCGCCCGCGCATGTACGCCAGAGGGGCCACCTCGATGGTGCCGGCGGCCATGAGGCGCGGGATGGACTCGGGGTCCATCATGTCGTGCAGGGCGTCGTAGAGCGGCCTGAGGTAGGGGTCGATTTTGTCGCTGAGCGTTCCGGGCAGGAATCCCAGCCGCTCCCCGGCCTCCACCGCAGGGCGGGTGAGGATGATCCTGCTGACCTCTTTTTGCTGCAGCGCCTGGACCGCTTTCGCCATGGCCAGGTACGTCTTGCCGGTGCCGGCGGGCCCGATGCCGAAGATCACCGTGTTGGCGTCGATGGCGTCAACGTAGTTCTTCTGGTTGAGCGTCTTGGGCCGGATGGTCCTGCCGCGGCTGGAGAGGATGTCGTGGGTGAGCACGTCCACGGGATTCTGCAGGGACTGGGTGCGGAGGAGCGACACCAGCTGCTGCAGCACCGCGGGCGTGATGACAGTGCCCCTGGCCACCAGGCCACGGACCTCCTGGAGCAGCCGCATGATCCGGGGCACGTCACTGACGGGGCCGCTGATGGACAGTTCATTGCCGCGGGCGTGGAAATTGACATCCGGGAACTGCTCTTCGATGAAGCGCAGCGCCTCGTCGTGGCTGCCAAGTGACTGAACCATCTGGTCGGTGTTCTCAAAGAGGACAACTTCGGTCCGGGTGCCGGGCATTGAGTGCGGAAATTCCCCCGGACTGCCTTCGCCCGTGTTGAGCCGGCGCTTACCATTTGCTGATTCAGTCATGGTGTTGGCCCGCAGGCCCGTGGTCCCCTCGAAGATCGACATCACTTGTTTTGCGTTTGGCTGATGCCGGTGCCCGTCGCGCGGTGCTCCCTGCCCAGCGATCCCTTTATCTTACGCCAGCACGGGTATGGAGCGGATATCCGGCCGAATGGGAGCTGACGCGCCACCCGTGGAAGGTTCCCGAGCAGGGCGCTTAGATATCAACTTCATATCGGCCATATATCGTTCCAGTTGCAGTTCGCCGGAAGGACGCACAGAGCGGCTGACCGTGCGCACCGCTGTGCAATGCTGGAAATCCAGCATCTGCTGGGACGTCAGGCCGCCAGGGGGATCGGCCCGCCACGCCAGGAAAGGACAAGGGCAGGACAGTGCCGGAAACCTCTGTGCCCAAAAGGGCAGGACGACCCAAGGGCCGCCTGTGCCCGGCCGTCCTTGCAGGAATTTTGGTGCTTGTTCCGGCCCTGGCAGGCTGCACGGCCGAGGGCGGGCCTTCACCTACAGGCACCAGCGCATCGGTCCCCGCCTCCGGGGGCACTATGCCGGACGGCCCGGCCACAAGCGCCCCGCTGGAAACTACGCAGTCCTCCAACAAGGCCCCGGTGTACTGGATTGGCCGCAGCGGGGGGAACATCTTCCTTTACCGCGAATTCCGGGACGTCCCGGAGCAGGACAACCCGGTGACCCGGGCACTGCGCGCCATGATGTCGGAAAAGCCCCTGGACCCTGATTTCTTCACGCCCTGGCAGAACCCGGACAAGCTGGCCACGTCCATTTCCGGCAAGGATGTCATCACCGTCGACGTCTCGGCCGACGCCTTTAACAGCAACCTCGATGCAGACATGGCGGCACGGGCCATCCAGCAGTTGATTTACACGGCCACCGCGGCGGCCGCCAGTTCGGGCCTGATCGACACCGGCCAGCAAGTCCGGGTCCGGATCCTCGTAGACGGCCACACGGACTACGTGGCGTTCGGAAAGATCCAGCTGGGCGCGCTCATGACGCGCGCGGCAGGCCTGGTGGCGCCGGTATGGATTATCGACCCCCAGGAAAACTCCGAGGTGCCGGGCGGCAGCGTAAAAGTCACCGGGCGCAGCACGTCCCCTGGCGCGAAGCTCCACTGGCAGCTCCTTCGGGCCGGGGACGGGGGCAGCAAAGCGCCCTTCCTGAACGGGGAGATCACGGCCGGCACGGAGCAGGGACAGGCGGGCGTCTTCACGCTGGCCCTGAACCTGCCGCCAGGCGACTACGAACTCCGGGTGGCGCAGGCCGGCTCCGGCGGGGAGCCGGACAAGAACGAGGACACCAGGACCTTCAAAGTCCGGTAGTGGTCCACCGGCCAAGAATGTCGCTGGCAAGCACGACGGCGGCCGGCCCGGCTGTGGAGGACCGCAGGACATGGTGCCCCAACAGGGCTGTCACAGCCCCTTTGTCGCAGAGTTTCGTTACTTCCCGCGGGCTGATGCCGCCCTCCGGGCCGACGATCAGCAGGATTTCACGGGAGCCGGTGCCTGCACTCCCCTGCCACGCTTCAAGGACGGTACGCAGCGGCCGTACGGCGTCTTCATGCAGGATGACCGCCAGGTCCGCCGCGTTCACCGCGGTGGCAAGCCCTGTGGTGTCGACGGCGGCGCGCACTTCCGGGATCCAGGCACGCCGTGCCTGCTTGGCGGCCGCCGCCACGGTTGACTCCCACTTGGCGTGAGCCCGCGCTGCACGGTCGCCCTTCCAGCGGACGATGGACCGTTCGGACTGCCAGGGAACCACCGCGTCGACGCCCAGTTCGGTGGCCGTCTCAATGGCCAGTTCGTCGCGATCGCCCTTGGCCAGGGCCTGGACCAGCACCAGCCGCACGTCCGGCCTGTCTTCCACCGTCAGGCTGCCGCACTCCACCTCGAGGCCCGAGGGCGCAGCCGAGACGACTCTTCCGGCCATGCGGGTGCCGGCGCCGTCGACAATGTCCACGGCCTCGCCCGGCGCCAGCCGCTTTACGGTGACGGCATGGCGCGCCTCCGCCCCTTCGAGGACAAAGATGCGGCCCGGCGTCATGGCGTCCAGGGAACCGGTGGAGGTGAAAAAGACCGGGTTGCTCACCGCTACAGGTTCCCGAAGCGGTCCCGGAGCTTGGCGAACATGCCGCCGCTGGCAGCCAACTTGCCTTCGGTGATCTGCTCGCCGCGGAGCTTGGCAAGCTGGCGCAGCAGGTCCTCCTGCGCGGAGTCGAGCTTGGCGGGGGTGTCCACCTGCAGATGGACCTTCAGGTCGCCGCGGCCATAGCCCCTCAGGTGCGTGACGCCCAAGCCGCGCAGGGTGATGATTTCGCCGGACTGGGTGCCGGGCTTGACATCGATCTCCTGGGTACCGTCGAAGGTTTCCAGGCTGACGTCCGTGCCCAGGGCCGCAGCGGTCATGGGGATGTGCAGGGTGGCGTGCAGGTCATCGCTTTCGCGCACGTACGTGGGGTCGTTGTTGACGCGGATCTCCACGTACAGGTCGCCGGCGGGCCCACCTGCCGGGCCGGCTTCGCCCTGCCCGGAAAGCTGGATGCGGGTGCCGGTGGCGACGCCGGCAGGAACCTTGATGGTCAGTGACCGGCGGCTGCGGATGCGGCCCTGGCCGCTGCATTCGTTGCAGGGGTCCTTGATGACCGTGCCGAAACCTTCGCAGGTGCCGCAGGGCGCTGCCGTCATGACCTGGCCAAGGATGGACCGGACGGCCCGCTGGACCTGGCCGCTGCCGCCGCAGATGTCACAGCGCTCCGGGTGGGTGCCCGGGCGGCAGCAGGATCCATCACAGGTGGGGCAGACCACTGCAGTGTCCACCTCGAGTTTCTTGTTGACTCCGAAGACGGCGTCGCGGAGGTCGATCCGGACACTGATGAGTGCGTCTTGGCCACGGCGAACCCGGGACGCCGGGCCAGACGTGCCGCCCGCGCCAAAGAAGGTGTCGAAGATGTCCTGGAACGCGAACCCCTGGCCTGCGTAACCGGCGCCGCCGAAACCGTTGTCCGTGCCGTTTTCGTTGCCGGTGGTGTCGTAGATCCTGCGCTTCTGGGGGTCGGAAAGGACCTCGTAGGCGTGCGTTACCGCCTTGAAGCGCTCGGCAGCGTCGGCACCTGGGTTAACGTCCGGGTGAAGGGTGCGGGCCAGCTTGCGGTAGGCCTTTTTGATCTCTTCGCCCGTAGCTTCGGGTGAGACTCCAAGGACGTCATAGTGGCTGCTCAAAATTCGTGTCTCTTCCTTGTTGTACTGCGTTCAGTCGGGCGCCAGGACTCTTGTCCACAGCCGAAGCGGGCTCCGGCGGCCAGGAGTCAGGGCCCCAAAATCCTGGAAAGGTAGCGGGCTACGGCCCTGACGGCGGCCATGGTGGTGGGATAGTCCATTCGGGTGGGTCCGAGGATTCCCACCTTGGCTGCACTGTCCGGACCATAGCCGGTGGCCACCACGGAGGCCTCGGCAAGGCCGTCATAGGGGTTCTCCCGTCCGATGCTGACGGCCACGCCCCGGTGGTCCTGGGCCATTTCGCTCAACAGCCGCAGCATCACCACCTGTTCCTCGAGCGCCTCCAGCACCGGACCAATACTCAGGGGGAAATCAACGTTCGACCTGGCCAGGTTGGCGGTGCCGGCCATGACCATGCGGTCTTCCCTGCTGTTCTGGGCCAGCGCCTCCAGGCCGAGGGCAAGCGCGTGGGCCGCCTGGCGTTGCGGCTGGGGTGCAGCGGCCACGACGGCGGGAAGTGCCTGGGCGAGGTGGCTCAGCCGGGTTCCCCCGAGGGCGGCAAGGAAACGGGTGCGCAGCTCCGCCAGCGCTTCGTCTCCGAGGTCCTGCCCGACGTCGATGACGCGCTGCTCCACCTTGCCGCTGTTGGCGATGAGGACCACGAGGACCTTCCGCGGTGCCAGCAGCACGAATTCGATGTGCCGGACAAGTGCCCTGCTCAGGTGCGGGTACTGGACCACGGCTACCTGGTTGGTCAGTTGTGACAGCAGCCGGACGGTGCGGTCCAGCACGTCGTCGAGGTCGTCCGCGCCCTCCAGGAGGGTTTGGATGGCTCGGCGTTCGGGAGCCGACAGGGGCTTGACGGCGGAGATCTGGTCGACAAAAAGCCGGTAGCCCTTGTCCGTGGGGATCCGGCCGGCGCTGGTATGGGGGGCTGTGATCAGCCCCTCGTCCTCCAGCGCGGCCATGTCATTGCGGATGGTGGCGCTGGAAACGCCAAGATGATGCCGCTCCACCAGGGCTTTGGATCCAACCGGCTCGCGGGAGTGGACGTAATCCTCCACGATGGCCCGCAGTACTTCCAGTTTGCGTGGCTCGCTCACTCTCCACCTCCATCCATGGTCCGGGGCACCCACCCCGCACGGTGCCGCCCAAGGGTTAGCACTCGACATGCCTAAGTGCTAACAGTCTATTATGCCTCGGCCCGTTGTTAGCATTGGTACCGCTCCGGGCGAAATTCCCGGGTTGAGGAGCTAGCGCTAGGCGGATTGATTCCATGGATTACCAGAACTGGGGCCCCCGGGGCATTTCCGCTCCCAAGCGGGCGGAGCTGCCCGAGGTCCCTGTGGAGCGGGGCATGGTTCTTGAGGAAGTACACTCCGGCTGGGTGGGCGCTGTCACCCGCGTAGAGAAGTCCGGCGGAATGCACGTCGTGGCATTGGAGGACCGCCGCGGAAAGTCCCGGTCCTTCAAGCTGGGATTCGGTTTCCTCCTCGAGGGCCAGCCCATCCGATTGATGCCGCCCGCGTTCAAGGCCGCCGCCGGCCCTCCCGCCGGCCGGACCGCCTCCGGTTCAGTGCGCGTCCCAGGCCAACGCGCCCAGGTCGCAAAGGCAAGCCGGATCTGGGTGGAAGGCAAGCACGACGCCGAACTGGTGGAAAAGGTTTGGGGAGACGACCTGCGCGTGGAGGGCATCGTCGTCGAGCCCCTCCACGGCATCGACGACCTGGCCGCAGCCGTGGCGGACTTCAAGCCCGGCCCTGGCCGCCGCCTCGGCGTGCTGGTGGACCACCTGGTTCCCGATTCCAAGGAATACCGGATCGCCGACGCCGTCATGGCGTCCCCCGGCGCGGCCGGCAACGTCCTGATCGTCGGCCACCCGTACGTGGACGTCTGGCAGGCAATCCGGCCTTCAGTCCTGGGCATCGAAAAATGGCCCGCCATCCCCCGGGGGCAGGACTGGAAGACCGGGATCCTCAAAGCGTTCGGCTGGCCGCACAGCACGAAGGAAGACATCGGCCTCGGATGGCAGAAATTACTGGGCGCCGTACGCACTTACGCGGACCTCGAAGCGTCGCTGCTGGGCCGGGTTGAGGAAGTCATCGATTTCCTTACCGTGCCCTAGGCGGCGGACGCCGGCCCTAAAGCCAGTATTCTTGGTAGTAGTCAGCACTAACTTGCACCTCAGAAGGACACAGACTGTGGCAGAAAACGCACGTGATCACAGGGACGGCCAGGGCCGCTCCGAGTACCATGGCGTACCCGCCAACGCCCTGCCGCTTACGGCCAGCGAGGACCGCCAGTGGGCCACGCTGGCACACTTCGGCGGGATCCTGGGGTGCATCCCCTCGCTGCTGATTTACCTGATCTTCCGCGACCGCGGGCCGTTCACCGCGCAGGAATCCAAGGAAGCCCTGAACTTCAGCCTGCCGCCCACCATCGCCGCGGTGCTGGCCAACATCCTGGTCTTCATCCCCTATGTGGGAAACATCTTCGCGGTCATCGCCACACTGATCTGGGTAGCCCTCACCTGCTTCTCCGTAGCCGCAGGTATCCACGTCAACCGAGGCCAGCCGCACCGCTACCAGTACAACCTGCGCTGGATCAAATAGTCCCCGCCCGTTCCCTAGCCTCGCAAGCTCGGGCCGGGGCCCTTGCCGCTGTGGGCCCACCCGCCGGTCCTAGCCTCGCAAGCTCGGCCAGGGAACCCTACGGGCGTGGGCCCACCCAGCGGCTCCCTGCCCTCGCAAGCTGTGGGGCGCACCCAGCGGCTTCCTGAGATTAGTCGGGGAGGATGCGGCGGACCACTGCGTCTGCCAGCAGCCTGCCCTTGAGGGTCAGCACCAGCCGTCCGCGGAAAGCAGCAGCAGGATCCACCAGGCCGCCCGCGATCAGCCCGGCCACCTCGTGCCGCCCGGCAGCGCTGAGCGTTGACACCTCAAGTCCTGACTGCAGGCGCGCCTCGAGCATCACCTTTTCCAGGTGCCTGGTTTCCGGATCCAGGGTCTCCCTGCCGGCAGCCGGCGACAGCCCCTGCGACAGCCGGTTGGCATAGGCGGACGGGTGCTTGACGTTCCACCAGCGGACCCCGCCCATGTGGGAGTGGGCGCCCGGCCCGATCCCCCACCAGTCGTCGCCCCGCCAGTATGCGAGGTTGTGCCGGCACGCCTGCTCCGGAGTGCGCGCCCAATTGCTGACCTCGTACCAGCCAAGCCCTGCTTCGGTGATCAGCTGGTCGGCGAGCTCGTATTTGTCGGCGTGGTCGTCGTCGTCAATTCCCGGGACCTCACCGCGCCGCATCTGGGCGGCCAGCTTGGTACCCTCCTCGACGATCAGCGCGTAGGCGCTGATGTGGTCCGGCTGGTAGGACAGGGCGGTCTCCAGTGAGTGCCGCCAATCGGCCAGCGACTCCCCCGGCGTGCCGTAAATCAGGTCCAGGCTGACAGCCAGGCCGGCTTCCCTTGACCACTGCACCACCTGCGGAACCCGGCTCGGCGTGTGGGTGCGGTCAAGGACCTTGAGGACGTGCGGAACGGCGGACTGCATGCCAAAGGACACGCGGGTGAAGCCGGCTTCCTTGAGGACGGCCAGGGATTCAGGGGTGACGGAGTCCGGGTTGGCTTCCGTGGTGACCTCGGCGCCGTCCTCGATGCCCCACTGGTCGATGGCAGCGCGCAGGATCGCCGCAAGGTCGTCAGCGGGAAGCAGCGTGGGCGTGCCGCCGCCGAAAAAGACCGTGCTGAGCTTCCGCTCCGGCATGCCCGAGCCCGCCAGCACCTTGGCCGCCAATGCCACTTCCGACACTGCCGTTTGGGCATATGCATCCTGGGATGCGCCGCCGCCGAGCTCCGTGGCGGTGTAGGTGTTGAAGTCGCAGTATCCGCAGCGCACGGCGCAAAAGGGAATGTGGACGTACAGGCCGAATGCCCGGCCCGCCGCACCGTCCGCTGCCTGTGGAGGCAACAGACCGTCCGACGGCGCCGGGTCGCCGAGGGGAAGGACGCTGGGCATCAGCGCGTCCCCCGCTGCGCAGTGGTCACTTCTTCTTTGCCTTGTCCTTCGATTCGTCCGTGGTGAGGGCGGCGATGAAGGCCTCCTGCGGCACTTCCACCGTGCCCACCATCTTCATGCGCTTCTTGCCTTCTTTTTGCTTTTCCAGCAGCTTGCGCTTACGTGATATGTCACCGCCGTAGCATTTCGCCAGTACGTCCTTGCGGATGGCCCGGATGCTTTCGCGGGCGATGATCCTGGAACCGATGGCCGCCTGGATCGGCACCTCGAACTGCTGCCGGGGGATGAGTTCGCGGAGCTTGCCGGTCATCATCACGCCGTAGGCGTATGCCTTGTCCCGGTGGGTAATGGCACTGAAGGCGTCCACCTGCTCACCCTGAAGCATGATGTCCACCTTGACCAGGTCGGCCACCTGCTCGCCGTCGGCTTTCCAGTCCAGGGAGCCGTAGCCGCGGGTCTTCGACTTCAGGATGTCAAAGAAGTCGAAGACGATTTCCGCCAGCGGCAGGCGGTAGCGGATTTCCACCCGGTCCTCGGAGAGGTAGTCCATGCCGCCCATGACGCCGCGGCGTGACTGGCACAGTTCCATGATGGCGCCGACGAATTCGTTGGGGGCCAGGATGGTGGCGGAGACCATGGGTTCGCGTACTTCCGCGATCTTGCCGGTGGGGTACTCGCTGGGGTTGGTCACGCGGACCACCTTCTTGTCCTCCAGGGTCACCTCGTATTCCACGTTAGGCGCAGTGGAGATGAGGTCGAGGTTGTATTCGCGCTCCAAGCGTTCGCGGGTGATCTCGAGGTGCAGGAGACCCAGGAAGCCCACCCGGAAACCGAAGCCCAGCGCAGCCGAGGTCTCCGGTTCGTACACCAGCGCCGCGTCGTTGAGCATGAGCTTTTCGAGGGCGTCACGGAGTACCGGGTAGTCGGCGCCGTCCAGCGGGTACAGGCCGGAGAACACCATGGGCTTGGCATCGGCGTAGCCGGGCAGCGACTGGGCTGCCGGCTTGGCCAGGTTGGTGACAGTATCGCCCACCTTGGACTGCCGGACGTCCTTCACGCCGGTGATCAGGTAGCCCACTTCACCGACGCCCAGGCCCTTGGAAGGTGTGGGTTCGGGTGAGCTGACGCCGATTTCCAGGAGCTCGTGCGAGGCCCTGGTGGACATCATCTGGATGCGTTCCCGCGGGTGGAGCATGCCGTCCACCACGCGAACGTAGGTCACCACGCCGCGGTAGGTGTCGTAGACAGAGTCGAAGATCATGGCACGGGCCGGACCATCGGGGTCACCCTCCGGCGCCGGAAGGTCCCTGACAATCTTGTCCAGGAGGGCTTCCACGCCCACACCGGTCTTGCCGGACACGCGCAGGACATCCTCCGGGTCGCCGCCGATCAGGTTGGCCAGCTCAGCTGCGTACTTTTCGGGCTGCGCCGCGGGAAGGTCAATCTTGTTAAGCACCGGAATGATGGTGAGGTTGTTCTCCATGGCCAGGTACAGGTTGGCCAGCGTCTGGGCCTCAATGCCCTGGGCCGCGTCCACCAGCAGGATTGCGCCCTCGCAGGCGGCCAGGGACCTGGACACCTCGTAGGTGAAGTCCACGTGGCCCGGGGTGTCGATCATGTTCAGTGCGTAACTGACACCATCCACCTCCCACGGCATGCGGACAGCCTGGGACTTGATGGTGATGCCGCGTTCACGCTCGATGTCCATGCGGTCCAGGTACTGAGCCTTCATGTCGCGCGCCTGGACCACCCCGGTGGACTGCAGCATCCGGTCAGCCAGGGTGGACTTGCCGTGGTCAATATGCGCGATGATGCAAAAGTTCCGAATGATTGCCGGATCTGTCGCGGCGGGCACCGGTGCGGTGCGGGCCATGGGAGACACGCAGGGTCCTTACTGTTGGCTTTTCTGCAGCCATCCGGCGGCACGCGAAAGGCGCCCGCGGACCAGCCGCACATCTTGAACCTCCAGTGTCCCACGTCCGGGACCCCGCCACCGCATCCTGACCGCCTTCTACCGGTGCGCTTCTGGAGCTCAACCCCGCCGATAAGCTGTCGGGATGGCCATTGATCTCCGCTGCCTGGGAAACGCCGTCCGCCGCGGACTGCGCCTGCTGCAGAAGCGATCGTCCGTTCCACCGGCCCCACGCAGGCTGCCGCCCAAGAGCGCCGGCGGCGGGGGTCCAGCGCCCGACAGCGCCACCGCAGCGTCGGCCGCCTACCCCGGTGACTTCCGCGGCCGCGCGGACATCCGCTACGCCCCGCAGCCGGACGGCGACCCGGATCCGGGTGAAGTGGTGTGGGCTTGGGTCCCCTATGAAGAGGACCACGGCAAGGGGAAGGACCGCCCGGTCCTCTTGGTGGGGCATCACGGCCCCTACCTCCTGGGACTGATGCTCACCAGCAGGGACAGGGTGCCCGCGGGTTCCACATCGGCCGAGTACGTGGACCTTGGGGCCGGCGGCTGGGACAGGCAGGGCCGGGCGAGCGAGGTGCGGCTGGACCGCATCCTCCAGATCCGACCCGACGGCATCCGGCGTGAAGGCGCGGTACTGGACAGGGCGCGCTTCGAAAAAGTGGCGGCCGGGCTCCTCAGGCGACACGGATGGAGCTGACCGGCGCAAATGGCCAGTGGCGCCGCTGACCTGCTATTCTTTATTGCTGTGTGTCCGTGCAGGTCGACGGTCACTGATAGCTGGCCGCCATAGGTATCCCCACGCCGCTCAGTCAAGGCCAGCTTGAAAGCCCTCTAGACCATTTCCGCATTACAAAGAGAGTTCACACGTGGCGAATATCAAGTCCCAGAAGAAGCGCATCCTGACCAACGAAAAGGCCCGCCTGCGCAACAACGCAGTCAAGTCCGAGCTGAAGACGGCCATCCGCGCCGTCAACACCGCTGTTGAGTCCGCTGACAAGGAAGCTGCTACTACTGCGCTCGTTTCTGCCAGCCGTAAGCTGGACAAGGCTGTCAGCAAGGGTGTTCTGCACAAGAACAACGCAGCGAACCGCAAGTCGGCGATCTCCAAGAAGGTCAACGCACTCTAAGGTTTCCAGTTCCCACGAACTGATGGTGTGGCCGGTACCCTCGGGTGCCGGCCACACGCCTTTAACGCGTCTTCTTCGGGAGCCGCTGCAGCCCGCCGTCGACGGTTACCTGAAACGCCTTATTCGCCTGCTGCGTGAGGCCATAAGGCGGCAGGAGCTGATGCCGTGCCGGCGCTACCTGCCCTGGACGGACATGGCAATCACGGTCACGGCATGCTCCACCGCGTAGACCGGGTCCCGGGAGAGGCCCTTGACCTGCGCGTCAGCCTCCGCCGTGGCCTGGATGGCGCGCACCAGGCCCTCGGGCGTCCAGCGCCGGACATCCCGCTGCGCCTGCTCGACCAGCCAGGGCTGCATTCCCAGGTCCGCGGCAATCTGCGCTGATGATCCAGAGGCACCTGCCACCCGGGCCACCGTCCTCAGCTTGGATGCCAGGGCTGCCACCAGGGGCACCGGGTCTGCGCCGGTAGCGAGGGCATGGCGGAGAGTGGACAGTGCCACCGGCGCGTTTCCCGCCATTGCCGCATCGGCCACCTTGAAAGCGGTGGCTTCGACCCGGCCACCGTAGTACTTGTCCACGGTTTCCGTGGTGACGGTGCTGCCCGCATCCGCGATCAGTTGTGCGCAGGCGGCGGCAAGTTCCGACAAGTCTGCACCCACGGCGTTCACCAACGCCTGTACCGCATCCTGGTTGATCCGCCGGCCAGCTGCCTTGAACTCCGCGACCACAAATTGGACCTTGTCCGCATCTTTCTTTAGCGGCTGGCAATCCACCACCGGCCAGCCGCCCTTCCTGATGGCGTCGAGGAGCTTCTTGCCGCGCGCTCCCCCGGCATGCCGGAACACGACGACAGCGTCCTCCTCCGGATGTTGGAGGTAAGCGAGGGCATCCGCGAGGAAGGCGTCGTTCATGCCCTCCACTGCTTCCACTTCGATGAGCTTGTTTTCACCGAAAAGCGAGGGACTCACCTGCATGGTGAGGGCGCCGGTTTCATAGCCGGCAGCGTTCATGCGGCTCAATTCAACGTCCGGTGCAGCTGCCCGTACCTGCGAACGTATCCTGTCCATGGCCCTGATGCCCAGATACTCCTCCGGCCCGCTCACCAGGACGATCCTGTCCGGAGTTACGTCCCGCCAGGAGGCCGCGTTCGATGCCGGGGAGCGGGTTGCTCGCTTTTGCGCAGCGGCCATCGAAGGTCCCTTCCGGAGGTGTTATTGCAGTATCCCAGCCTGCCATGTCTGTGCCCCCGGTCCAAGCCGCAGGCGCGGCAGAACTGTTGCAGCCGCAGTTCCACCAGCCCGATCAGCACCACAGTGGCGGCGTGCGCTTCCTGAGCTTTGCGGACGACCTGCAAGGGCCGGGCCGCCGCACATACGGTGGCGAGTGTCACCACCGACAACAACACCATGGACAACAGTCCAGGTATCCCCTCCGGCCAGGGAAGGGCTGACCCCGGCAATTGAGCCGCGCACCGGGCGATGCCGCCTACTCCGGCGCTGAACATCCCTGCCACTGCTATCAGCCCCGTGGCCACCCACGGCAATAGAACCACCAAGGGTACAGCAGCGGTACCCAGCAGCGTCACGGGAGCAACAAGAGGTGAGGCGGCCACGTTGGCCATCAGGGAATAGGTTGCAAACTGCGGCTGCAGGAGGACGATCACTGGCCCACACAGCAACTGCGCCGACAACGGAACCGCAACTGCCGCGGCCACCCACCGCGGCACTGCCGCGGGAATCCACCCGAGGATCCGCCGTCCCAGGAGGATGATGCCCAGCGTGGCCAGGACGGACAGCAGGAATCCGAAACTCGAGCCCAGCTCCGGGTCCGACAGCAGGAGCCCGATAACAGCAAGGCACAGGAAGCTCAGGCCCCGTCCCGAGCGGCCGCCCGCCAGGGACGCGACACCAATGGCACCCATCAGCGCCGCGCGCAGGACGCTCGCATCAGGTCCCACGAGGACAACGAACAGGGCCAGGCCGGCGAGGGCGGCTCCAGCAGCAGGAGTGCGGGGCAGCCGGATACGACGGCACATCACCAGCAGCGCGCCCAGGACAAGGCTGCAGTTTGCGCCGCTGACAGCTGTCAGGTGGGTCATGCCCACGGCCTTCATCGCGTTGCCCAAGCCCTCGTCCAATGCACTGGTGTCGCCGGTGACCATTCCCGGAAGCAGTCCGCGGGCGTCGGGTGGCAGGAACGCGGAGGCGGCAACAAAACGCCCGCGCAGGTCCCTCGCTCCCGCCTCCAACAAGGAACCGTTATCCGACAGCGAGCTGCGTGAAGGGTTACCAGGGCCTGTCGAGGCGTTGAGGTTCCCCGCTTCTTGGCCACCGGGCTCTGCGGGCCGCAGCTTGCCGGTTGCCCGCAGGGTCTGCCCGGGAACGACATTCCCCCAGCCTCGTCCGCCCATGACGACCAACCGGGCCCGTATCCGGACCAGAACACCGCTCGTCGTCACTTCACGGGTCAACACCGGCACCGACCACCGTTCCCCCGTTCCTCCCCGACCACCGATGGCGCGCGGACTTCCTGCCACCTCGACCACGGCAACGGCCGATTTCCCGGCCGCAACCGCTTCCGCGAGCGGCCCATCGGACCGTTGGCTGGACGCTGTTGCCGAGTGTGCTGCGGCAGCAGCAGCCAATATCAAAGAGACGCCCGCTGCCGCCCGATAGCTGCGTCCCCGCGCCCTGCGGAAGGTGGGAACTGCAGCAGGCCCGGTGCCACCATGCGCTCTGCGTTTCCGTCCGCCCCTGGCTGCAATGGCCAGGAACGCGCCGCCGAGCGCCACCAGGGCGCAGCAGAGGGCGGCCAACTCCGTGGGCGGCAGCCAAAGCCCCGCCACCGAGGCAGCCCACACCGACGCTGCCGGCAGGGCAAGCCGGAGGTCAGTACGCTTCTGTAGTTGGCCAGGACTTGAGTCGGCTTCTTCCTGGACCTTGCGGGCGTCGACAATCCGTGCGCGCACCCGGTCCAGGCCGGATGTCGGCGTTGTCTCCCGGGCGGCCGGCACTGCGTCCATGTCCTGCACGGCCGACTCAATGAACCGGCTCCACGGGCTCTTTACTCCTGGACGCCGGGTTACAGACGGTCGCGTTCCCTGCCTTTCCGCCTCAGGACGCAGCATTCCTTTCCCACTCCTGGGATTCCGGACGGCCCCCACCCGCCGCCGGTTCGTATTTCTCCTGCCCGGACTGGTGGCCACGGTTACCCCTGGACCGTGACCAAGGGAAGCAAGGCCTCAAGCATCTTGGGGCCAACACCGTCCACAGCGTCCAGCTCTTCGACGCTGTTGAAAGGACCATGTTCCTTCCGCCAGTCCACGATTCGCTGTGCCAGCACCGGGCCGACCTTTGGCAGCGTGTCCAGTTCAGCGGCGCCGGCGGTGTTGAGGTTGACCTTCGCACCCTGGGTCCCCTGCTGCACGGTACCGCTTGTTCCGGAGGAGCTGGCCCCGGATCCATCCGGCCTTGTGCCTTCCGAAGCTGCAGCATCCGACCCGGCGGGCAGGGATTCCCCATGCTGTGGGACGTAGATCTTCTGGCCGTCCTCCACCATAAGAGCAAGGTTGAGCCGGTTGGCATCGCCGTCAGCCAAAGCGCCACCCGCTGCAGCAATCGCGTCATCTACGCGGCTGCCCTGCTGCAGCCGGATGACCCCAGGTTTGGCAACAGCTCCGGCGACATGGACTACCACCAGTACCGCACTGTTGGGCTCCCCCTGGCTTGAAGCAGGGTCAGGGGCCGAACCCGCAGCGGCGTCACCCTTGGATTCTTCTGAGAGTCCCCCGGAATCCATCCCGCTCAGCGGCAAAACCTCCGGAGCTGCCGATCCTGCCTGGCACCAGAACCACGCGCCGGCGGCCGCGGCCAGCGCGGCCAGCAGCACGGCGACGCGCAGGCCGACCCGCCCTCGTAGGGAAGGTGACCGGCGGGATTCACTTTCAGCTCCATCCCCCTCGCCGGAGCCCCGGAACTCAAAACCCGTCTGACCCGGGCCATGCTCCAGAAGTCCGGGAGGTGCCTTACCGAGGGTCGCTCGAAGCCTGGCGTGTGCGTGCCGCGCCTGCTGACCTGCTGTTCCAGCATCCCGGCGTGACATAGCTCCACCTTAGGAACCCAGTCGGTTAAACGGCGAGGAACCGGTGGCCCTATGTGGAAACATGCCGACGGCAGCGTGCAGCGGGGGCAGCTTATGAGGGGGTAAGTCCGTCAGAACCCGGAGGCGCAGGCGGGGAGTTGTATCCAGGTCCTGCTGGAGCCTGCCAATACCCGGCTCGGGAGTACCTGTCGAACCGTTGGCCCAGCGGGTTCTCACGCTGCGCGAGCAGCACGATGAGGATAATCCATCCGAGCACCGGTATGAGGGCGAGGAGCAACAACCAGCCGCTGAGGTTGGCATCGTGGAGGCGCCGGACCGCCACAGCGAGCGAAGGGACCACAGTGGCGAGGAACCAGATACCCCCGAGCGCACTGGACCCCGTCACTTGCCCATTGACGATTGTCGGGCTGATCGAGTTCAACACGGCGGACGCCAGTCCGGAGGCGAGGAACCACCACCAATACTCACTGCGACTGGCTCGTCCGGTAAAGACGGCGTACTTCTGGAATACACGCTTGACTGCCTCGACGGGCGGAGCGCCGTAGTAGGGGAAATCCAGCCCCGGGACTGCGTTCCGCGAAGCGTCCGGGGGCTGCTGCATGGTCATCGAACTGTCCCTTCCGATACGTCGCTGCCGCCAATGCTACGGAAACAGGAGGCGCAGGACCTGGGCCAGAGGGCCCTACTCCGGGACCAAGCGCGGACAAAAGCTTGGTGAAGACAGAAAACCAGTAAGTTGCGGGGCCTCCGACCGGAGCCGCTCAACCCTCACATTCAGTGCAGTAGGCATGGCCGTCCTTTTCCCGCGCCTTCTGGGAGCGGTGGCGGACCAGGAAGCAGGACCAGCAGGTGAACTCGTCGTCAGCCTGGGGAATCACCTGGACGACGAGCTCTTCGGCGATGAACTCGCCGCCAGGGGTGAGCCCGTCCAGGGTGTCAGCCTCGTCGAGCTCTTGAACCACGGATTGCGCGTCCGGCGCTTTGGCGGACTTCAGTGCCTCCAGCGAGTTTTCCTGGGATTCCTTGACGTCGGTGCGGAGTTCATCGTAATCGGTTGCCACGAAGGTACATCTCTTTTCGCTTGATGGGTGTTACCGGTCCTGCAACGTACAGCCCAACGAAAGAATTCCCTGCCGGAACTGCTGCCTCATTTCAGGCGCTGCGCGTGCCCGTCGGTTGCGGGCCGCTCCTCGATTTCCACCCTGCCCACAATGACCGCCAGGACACCCAGCCCGGCGTGGGCGGCCAGGACCGCCGGCAGGGAGCTGATCTGCGCGGGGGGACAATCCGGAAGAGCGGCTTCCAGTCTCGCCGCCAGGCTCTTAGCCTCCTCCGGGTTGCCGAAGTGATGGACGGCAAGGCGCACGGACTGACCCGGATGGGGTGCGGCTGCGGCCACAACAATTTCCTCAAGGCGCGCCACGGCCCTGGCAGCGGACCGCACCTTTTCGAGCGGCACGATCCTGCCGCCGTCGAGTGCCAGGATGGGTTTGATGGCAAGCATGGTGCCCAGCAGCGACGCAGCGGCTCCGATCCGCCCGCCGCGCCGCAATTGTTCCAGGCTGGGTACATAGAAAAAGACCTTGGTGCGGTCCGCCTGGGTGGCCGCCGCAGCGGCCACCGCCCCCCGGTCCGCACCAGCGGCCGCCGCGTTCACCGCGGCTTGAACCGCCATCCCCTGCGCCATGCCGACGGTCCGCGTATCAACCACGTCCACCGGGATTCCTACCCTGGCTGCAGCCAGGCGTGCGGAATCTGCCGTGCCCGAAAGCTCGCCGGAGATGTGGACGGACACGACCGCATCGAACCCATGAAGCTGAGCGGCGCGGTAGGCCTGCTCGAATTGTCCCGGTGATGGCCTGGACGTTTTGACCGGAGTCCCCGCGGCCAATGCCAGGGCGATGGTCTCCAGGATGTCGTCTTCACCTTCGCCGTAAATTTCCGCACCTACCATGACGGGCATGGGCGTCACCGTCAGGATCCCGTCGCACGGTAGCCCGCGTGGATAGTCCGCAGGGAGGGCGGCGGCGGAGTCGGTCACGACGGCGGTGCGGACCACAGCGCCTCCACCGCGTCCCGTGCCCGGCCGGGCCGCGGGACGGAGGCCGGAGAGCCGTGCGCGCACCCACGGCCAGGCGGCGGCGTTACTGTCAGGCAAAGGGCCTCCTGGAGACGGTGACCGGCTCAGCCAGGACCGGCCGCCGGAGGACAACCCCCGACGGCCGGCCCATGCTGCGGATGCGGCTATGCCGGGACGATGTTCACCAGCTTAGGGGCACGGACGATCACTGTCCTGATGCCCCGGCCGTCAAGGGCACGCTGCACGTTCTCCGACGCCAGGGCCAGCTCGCGCAGCTGGTCCTCGGAAACATCCGGGGAAACCTCCAGCCGGTCACGGACCTTGCCCTGGACCTGGACAACGGCAGTGACCGTCTCCTGGACCAGGAGCGCAGGATCGTGCACCGGCCAGCCCGCATTGGCAACGGAGGCGGGGTGGCCCAGCAGGTTCCACATGTCCTCGGCCGTGTACGGCGCGAACAGGCTGAGGATCACGGCCACTGCCTCGGCCGCCTCGCGGACTGCCGGGTCGGATGCTCCTGCCCCGGAGTCAATCGCCTTGCGGGTGGCATTGACCAGTTCCATCAGCTTGGCCACCACCACGTTGAACTTGTTGGCGTCCAGGAGCTCAGCTGCATCGGCGATGGTGCGGTGCGTGACCGAGCGCAGTGCGCGGTCGCCCGCGGCGAAATCGGCACCGGGCCCGCTGGTGACATCCTGGGCCAGGCGCCACGCCCGGGCCAGGAACTTGGCGGAGCCCGACGGCGAAACGTCGGCCCAGTCCACGTCGTCCTCGGGCGGGGAAGCGAACACCATGGTCAGGCGGACAGCGTCCACACCGTACTTGTCCAGCTGTTCGCCGAGATCAACACCGTTGCCCAGCGACTTGCTCATGGCCTTGCCGCCGTTGAGCACCTGGCCCTGGTTGAGGAGTGCGCTGAAGGGTTCGTCCGCATCGATCATGCCCAGGTCATGAATGACCTTCGTAAAGAACCGCGCGTACAGCAGGTGGAGGATGGCGTGCTCCACGCCGCCCACGTACTGGCCGACAGGCATCCAGTCGTTGATCTTCTGCGGATCGAAGGGGCCCTCCGTGTAGTGCGGCGATACGAACCGCAGGAAGTACCAGGACGAGTCCACGAACGTGTCCATGGTGTCGGTGTCCCGTTTGGCGGGGCCGTGGCAGGTGGGGCACTCGACATTGACCCAGGACTCAGCGGCGGCCAGCGGCGAGGTGCCCTTGGGAGCCAGGTCCTCGCCGCGGAGGTCCGAGGGCAGGGTGACCGGCAGTTGCTCATCAGGAACTGGAGCTTCGCCGCAGGACGGGCAGTGGATGATGGGGATGGGAGTGCCCCAGAAGCGCTGGCGGCTCAGCAGCCAGTCGCGGAGCCGGAAGTTCACGAACTTCTCACCCGTGCCCTGCCGCTCCAGCATGGCGATGGCGGCAGGAATGGCCTCGGCCTTGGGCAGGCCGTTGAGCTCGCCGGAGTTGATCAGGGTGCCCTCCCCCGCGGTGGCCGTGCCGGAAACAGCAGGGTCCTCCTCGCCCGTGTCCAGGACGGCCCGGACGGGCAGGCCGAAGGCGCGGGCGAAGTCGAGGTCGCGCTGGTCGTGGGCCGGCACGGCCATGATGGCGCCCGTGCCATAGTCCGCCAGGACGTAGTCGGCGGCCCAGACGGGCAGCTTCTCGCCGTTCAGGGGATTGACGGCGTAGCGGCCGGTGAAGACGCCGGTCTTTTCTCGCTCGGTGGACTGGCGTTCGATTTCGGAGAGTGCCTTGACCCGTTCGCGGTATTCGTCCAGGGCGGCGGCGTGCTCGTCGGTAACGAGTTCGACGGCGAGCGGCGCGTCGGCTGCCACCACGAAGAACGTTGCCCCGTAGAGGGTGTCCGGGCGGGTGGTGAAGACCGTGACCTCCTTGGCGGGCTTGCCGCCGTCGGCCTCGATCACGAAGTTGACGTGGGCACCCTCGGACCGGCCGATCCAGTTCTTCTGCATGGCCAGGACGCGCTCGGGCCAGTGGCCGCGCAGCTCTTCCATGTCGTCCAGCAGGCGGTCCGCGTAGTCAGTGATCTTGAAGTACCACTGGTTCAGGGACTTCTTGGTGACCGTGGTGCCGCAGCGCTCACAGGCCCCGTTGACAACCTGCTCGTTGGCCAGGACGGTTTGGTCCTTGGGGCACCAGTTCACCGGGGAGTTCTTCCGGTAGGCCAGTCCGCGCTCGTAAAACCGCTTGAACAGCCACTGGGTCCAGCGGTAGTACTCGGGGTCGGAGGTGTGGAGGCGGCGCGACCAGTCGGCGGAGATGGCGTACCGCTTGAAGGACGCTGCCTGGGTGTCGATGTTGGCGTAGGTCCACTCACTGGGGTGGGCGTTGCGCTTGATGGCGGCGTTTTCCGCGGGCAGGCCGAAGGAGTCCCAGCCGATTGGGTGCAGCACGTCGTAGCCCTGCTGGCGCAGGTAGCGGGCCACCACGTCGCCCATGGCGAACGCTTCCGCGTGGCCCATGTGCAGGTCACCTGAGGGGTACGGGAACATGTCAAGCACGTAGCGGCGCTCCCGGGACCCGTCGTCCACAGGGGTGAAGACCTTGAGGTCCTCCCACACCTGGGGCCATTTGGCCTCAATGGCGGTGAAACTGTAGGTGCCCTCTTCAGGCTCCGCCGATACTGTTGTTGCTGTTCCGGTCTCTGTCTCCGGCTGAACGCCCACTGCTGCCCTCTTCTGTTCTGTTACGGCATTTGTGCTGCCATAACGGCCTGATCCCCCTGCTGCCGGTCCGGCGCAAAGCCCCGGACACACAAAAGCCCCTCACGAAGGGAGGGGCTGCCGCTCAGCTGTCCGATAATCGGAGCCGGCGGCTAACTAAGCAGAAGGATCGCACGCATGAATCTACTTTAGCGCACCTGCACACCCCCTCAGCGTAAGTCGCAATCGAGCGGCTGAGGTGGCAGCAGCCGGAAGAGAGGGGCCGGAGACTCCCCGCCATGGTGTGGTGGGCACCGCGAAGCGGGCGGGCGGGAGTCTCCGGCCCCTCTCAGGGCCAGCTGCGGGCTACTTCACGTCCTCGTCGACCCAATCCATGGACTTGGTGACCGCCTTCTTCCAGAGCCGCATCTGGCGGTCCTGTTCGGCCTGGTCCATCTGCGGTTCCCAGCGCTTGTCCTCGGACCAGTTGGCGGAGCATTCGCCCAGGTCCTTCCAGAACCCGACGGCCAGGCCTGCCGCGTAGGCAGCACCCAGCGCGGTGGTCTCGATGACCTTGGGGCGGATGACCGGGACGCCAAGGATGTCCGCCTGGAACTGCATCAAGGCATCATTGGCCACCATGCCGCCGTCGACCTTCAATTCGCTCAGCGGCACGCCTGAGTCCGCGTTGACCGCGTCCAGGACCTCGCGGGTCTGGAACGCGGTGGCTTCCAGCGCGGCCCGGGCAATGTGGTTCTTGTTCACGAACCGGGTCAGGCCGACGATTGCGCCGCGGGCATCGGAGCGCCAGTACGGGGCGAACAGGCCGGAGAAGGCCGGGACGATGTAGACACCGCCGTTGTCCTTGACCGCCGCTGCCAGCGTCTCCACTTCCGGTGCGCTGCTGATCATGCCCAGGTTGTCCCGAAGCCACTGCACCAGGGAGCCGGTGACCGCGATTGACCCTTCGAGGGCGTAATGCGGCTTGGCGTCGCCGAGCTTGTACCCGACGGTGGTGAGGAGGCCGTTCTTGGAGTGGACGATTTCCTCGCCGGTGTTGAAGATCAGGAAGCAGCCTGTGCCGTAGGTGTTCTTGGCTTCACCGGCGTCGAAGGCGGCCTGGCCGAACGTTGCGGCCTGCTGGTCGCCAAGGATGCCGGCCACCGGCGTCTCGCGGAGCAGCTGGGAGCTGTGGACGGTGCCGTAAACCTCCGAGGAGGACTTGATTTCCGGCATCATGCTGCGCGGTACGCCGAAGATGCCGAGGATTTCGTCGTCCCACTGCAGGGTTTCGAGGTCCATGAACAGGGTGCGGGAAGCGTTGGTGACGTCGGTGACGTGAACGCCGCCGTCAACGCCACCGGTCAGGTTCCACAGGACCCAGGCGTCGGTGTTGCCGAAGACCAGGTCCCCGGCCTCGGCCTTTTCCCGGGCGCCGTCAACGTTGTCCAGGATCCATTTGATCTTGGTGCCGGAGAAGTAGGTGGCCAGCGGCAGGCCCACTTTTTGTTTGAAGCGGTCTGCCCCGCCGTCTTTGGCCAGCTGGTCCACGATGTCCTGGGTGCGGGTGTCCTGCCAGACAATGGCGTTGTACACGGGCTTGCCCGTGGTCTTGTCCCACACCACGGCCGTTTCACGCTGGTTGGTGATGCCGACGGCGGCGATATCGTGCCGCGTCAGGTTCGCCTTGGAGAGGGCCGAGCCAATGACCTCACGGGTGTTGTTCCAGATTTCCGTTGCGTCGTGTTCCACCCAGCCGGCCTGCGGGAAGATCTGCTCGTGTTCCATCTGTCCACTGGAGACAATGGCGCCGCTGTGGTCGAAAATGATGGCGCGCGTGCTGGTGGTGCCCTGGTCAATGGCGATTACGTACTGGTTCATGATGACGTCCTTGTCTTTGTTGGTTGAATGGGTGTGGGTCAGGCAGCAGCCGTGACGATGATGGGAACAATGCGGGCCACCAGGCCGCCGAGCGCGCCGCCGACCAGCGGTCCGACGACGGGGATCCAGGAGTAGGCCCAGTCACTGGAACCCTTGCCCTTGATGGGAAGCACAGCGTGGGCGATGCGGGGGCCGAGGTCACGGGCGGGGTTGATGGCGTAGCCGGTGGGGCCGCCAAGGGAAACACCGATGCCGACCACCAGCAGGGCGACGGCGAGCGGGCCCAGGCCGGAGGGGGTGCCGCCCAAAGTGAGGATGACGAAAACCAGGACGAAAGTGCCGATGATCTCGGTGATGAGGTTCCATGAGGTGGATCGGATGGCAGGGCCGGTGGAAAAGGTTCCAAGCTTGCCGGCGGGTTCCGGTTCGTCATCGAAGTGCTGCTTGTACGCCAGCCAGCAGACGACTGCGCCAAGGAAAGCGCCGACCATCTCGCCCCCGAAGTAGGTGAGGGTAGATGCGAAATCCACGGCGACGCCGGGGGCATACTCGGCTTTGCCGTTGAGCAGCAGGCCAAGAGTGACAGCCGGGTTCAGGTGCGCGCCCGACTTGGCGGCAACGAATACGCCGCAGAACACGGCGATACCCCATCCCCACGTGACCATCAGGAAACCGCCGCCATTGCCTTTTGTCCCCCGCAAAGCCACGTTGGCAACGACGCCGCAACCCAACAGGGTCAGCATTGCCGTGCCAAAGACTTCGGAGAGGAAGACTATTCCTAGAGACATCTTTGACTCCTTCTTTGTTTAGTTGTCGGTTCTCCGTGGGTGAAGAACCGTTGGCCGGGACGCTGGCGCGTCCCGGCCGGCTGCCCGGCCTTAGGAGACCAGGCTGTGCGTTTCCACGCGGTGGAAACGCTGCAGCACGTCCTGGGCGTGCTTGATCTCAGCAGCGCGGGTTGCGGCGTCCCACTTGAGCGGGACGGACAACACCTCGGCCACTTCATTGAGAAGTTCTCCGGTGACCAGTCCGCGGAAGGCAAGGGAGGTGCGCCGGATGAACACATCCACCAGGTGCCCCACTTGCTCATTCGCCGCCATGAACCCCAGTTCACGGACAGTGAGTTCGCGGGTGGAGCGCAGTGGCTGGTCGGGTTCCGCATCGAGGTACGAGATCACTGCTTCGGCGCGTGTCCCGTAGCGGGTCAGCAGTCCGGCTGTGCGGTCTGCGTCACGGCCGGCGCCCATGTGTGCCTTGATCCATTTCTGTTCGCCGGCCTCATCGGCCGGGAAGCCGGCGCCGCCGCCGATGGGGAGCTGCGCCGTCGACACTTTCCGCTGTACGCCGAGTTCGGAGAGGACGTCGTTGGTCAGGTGCTCGGCAAGGGCACGGAAGGTGGTCCACTTGCCGCCCACCAGGCTCAGGACGATGGCACCGCTTCCGTTGTCGCCGGAGGCGCGGCGTTCAATACGGTAGTCGCGGGAGACGAAGCCGGGCTGCGTGGCGTCGTGGCTCGGCAGGGGGCGCACACCGGAGAAGGTGTAGACGATGTCGTCGGGCGTCACGTCGATCGAGGGGAAGACGTGGCCGATGAGGTCGAAGAAGTACTGGATCTCCTCATCCGTGCAGATGGCGTCCTCCGTCATGTCCGCATCCACGTCGGTGGTGCCCACCAGTACGCGGTCGCCCATGGGGTAGATGAGGACGATCCGGCCGTCGGTGTGCTCGAAGAAGATTTCGCGTCCGCGGCAGGCCGCGAGGAGGCCGGGGTGGTCAAGCACGATGTGCGAGCCCTTGGTGCCGCCCATGAAGGACGATGCAGCGCCCATGGACTCGTTGGTGAGGTCCACCCATGCCCCGGTGGTGTTGACGATGATGTCAGCCGTGAAGTCGAATTCTTCACCGGTGAGTTCGTCGCGAAGCCGGACCGTGCTGCCACGGCCAGTCCCCGGGTTGGGTGCGGACGACATCGACTGCAGTGAGAGGTAGTTGCTGGCCCGGGCAGTGTTCCCCTGCGCTCCGGCGGCCTGGGCATTGCCCGCGCGGCCTGCCTTTTCGCCGTCCTGCAGGACGTCGAGCGTCAGCCGCTCCGGGTTGTGGACGGAGGCGTCGAAGTAGGTCGCCGTGTATTTGACGTCGGGGCGGAGATCCGGGAGCTCCTGGAGGGCCGCCTTGTGGGTGCGGAACTGGTGTCGCGGCACCGTCCCGCCGTCACGGGAGAACGAATCGTAGAGGCTGAGGCCGGCCTTGATGAGGAACGCGCCGCGCTCCTTGGGCTTGCCCTGCTGCTTGTGCGTCAGGAAGCGCAGCGGTGCGGACAGGATCCCGGAGAAGGTGCTGAATATCGGGATTGTTGTCTGCAAAGGCTTGACGTAGTGCGGGGCAATCTTCAGCAGGCGGTTGCGTTCCACCACGGACTCACGGACCAGGCGGAATTCACCGTTTTCGAGGTAGCGGATGCCGCCGTGGATCATGTGCGAGGATGCGCCGCTTGCACCCTGGCAGTAGTCACCGCGCTCCACCAGTGCGACGTCCACGCCCTGCAGGGCCAGGTCACGGAACGTGCCAACGCCGTTGATGCCACCTCCCACTACCAGCACCTTCGCGTGGGGGCGGCGCCGCAGGCTGTGGACCGAGGGGCGTTCGGCCCCTGGAAGGGGCGCGCTGACAGAGGGTTGAGCAGATGAATCCTTGGGTCCCAAAACTACTCCCTTGGGGCTTTGTGTGATGCGGACACCGCTTGGTGGCGCCGCCGTTCTGCTCTATTGTTCGGAGAAATGGAAAATGGAGTCAAGGACTATGCACAAACGTGCAGAACGGAACTGAGATGGCACTTTCCCGCGACCAAGATGCCCTCCGAGCTGCACAAATGTATTATCTGCAGGACCTGACGATGGATGCGATAGCACGTGAACTGCGCACCTCCCGGTCCACTGTTTCCCGCCTCCTGTCCTCCGCCAGGGAGTCCGGCCTGGTGCAGATCCAAATCCGCAACCCCCTGGACACCGGCCCGGAGCTGGAGGGGATGATCCGACGCCGGTACAACCTGGATGTCCATGTGGTTCCGATCCTCGGGACGCTCAACGAGGCGGAGACCCTGGACCGGGTAGCCATGCAGGCGGCCCGGACCATCGGGCCCCTGGTGGACTCCAACGCCATCATCGGGGTGGCCTGGGGGTCGACCCTCAGTGCGGTGAGCAGGCACCTCACCAGGAAGATCACGCATGACAGCGTCATCGTCCAGCTCAACGGTGCCGGCAACATGCACACCACGGGCATTACCTATGCAAGCGACATCATGCGCAGGTTCGGCAGCGCTTACGGGGCCCGGGTGGAGCAGTTTCCCGTCCCGGCTTTTTTTGACCACGCCGCCACCAAGACGGCCATGTGGAATGAACGCAGCGTACAGCGCGTCCTGGAGCTGCAGGCCAAGATGAGCATCGCCATTTTCGGTGTCGGTTCCGTGCACGCCGACTACCCCAGCCATGTTTACGCAGGCGGGTACCTGGACGAGGACGACCTGAACGCGCTCGCCAACTCCGACGTCGTGGGTGACGTGGCCACCGTTTTCTTCCGGGCCGACGGTTCCTCCGACGGGATCGTCCTGAACGAACGGTCCACCGGCCCTGCGCTGGCCCAGCTGCGGCAGGTCCGCCGCAGGATCTGCGTGGTGTCGGGGGTGTCCAAGATCAACGGCCTGCGCGGAGCCCTGGCGGCGCGGCTCGCCACCGATCTGATCCTTGATGAAGCAACTGCCCGCCGCCTGGTCGATTACGAGGGGCTGACCAGCTGAAGTGGGTAGAGTCGGTGCCATGAGAACCTCACCCCGGCTCAGCCTGAACAATGGCGTGCTGATAGACCAGCTCGGCTTCGGGCTCTACAAAGTGCCGGCAGCAGACGCGGAAGGCCTGGTGGCCACCGCGCTCGCCGTTGGGTATCGGCACTTCGATACGGCCGCCATGTACGGCAACGAAACCGGCGTGGCGAGGGGCATCAGTTCCCAGCTGGGCGCCGGGGCCGGCAGCGGTGGTTCCGGGGAGCTCTTCCCGCCCCTGGGCCGCGAAGACGTGTTCGTTACCACAAAGGTGTGGAATGACCACCACGGCTACGACGCCACGCTGCGGGCATTCGACGACTCCATGGTCAACCTGGGCCTGGACTACGTGGACATGTACCTGATCCACTGGCCCTGCCCCCGCCGCGGCTTGTTCCCCGAAACCTACCGCGCGCTCGAGACGCTTTACCGTGAAGGCAGGGTCCGTGCCATTGGCGTGAGCAACTTCCAGCCGGCGCACCTCGACCGCCTGCTGCAAAGCGCCGAAGTGGTCCCCGCCGTCAACCAGATCGAACTCCACCCCTGGCTGCAGCAGGAAGAACTGCGCAGCAAGCACGCGGAACTCGGAATCCACACGGAGGCATGGAGTCCGCTGGGCCGAGGACAGGTCCTTGCCGACCCCGTCATCCAGGCCTGCGCCGCGGAGCACCGCAGGACGCCGGCTCAGGTGGTCCTCCGCTGGCACATGCAGCTGGGAAACATCGCCATCCCCAAGGCCAGCTCCGAAGCGCGGATCCGGGAGAACCTCGACGTCTTCGGTTTCGAGCTTTCAGAGCGTGACCTGGCGGCCATCAAGGAGCTGGACCGCGGGCAGCGGACCGGGTCCCACCCGGACACCGTCAACTAGGCCGGGCATGAATACTGTGAACCCGGAGATCGCCCCTGCGCCGGCGTACCTGAGCCCCGGCCTTGCCGCCCGCACGTCCGCCTCAACCGTGACCCTCGACGGCGGAACGGTGGCCTTCTGGACCTACGAACCCCTCCAAGAGACGCGGCATACCCGGACCATCCTGGTGGTCCACGGGTTCCGCGGCGACCACCACGGGCTCCTGCGCATGGCGGACCAGCTCCCGGACATGCGTGTCATCATGCCGGACCTGCCAGGCTTTGGCAGTTCCGACGCTTTCGCCAGCGACCCGCACTCGGTGGAGCGTTACGGACAGTTCATCACCGATTTCATGGCATCCCAGGGCTTGGGGCCGGACACCGTGCTGTTGGGACATTCCTTCGGCTCCATCGTGGCGTCACACTTCGTGGCCAACAACCCGGACAGCGTAAACCCATTGATCCTCATCAACCCCATCGCCGCCCCGGCGCTGGAGGGACCCAAGGGCGTGATGACCCGGCTGGCCGTGCTCTACTACCGGCTGGCGGCCCGGCTTCCCCGGAAGCCCGGGCTGGCGCTTTTGCGCAATCCGCTGATTGTGCGGGTGATGAGCGAAACCATGGCCAAGACGCGCGACAGGGAGCTGCGCGCCTACATCCACGGACAGCACCACGCCTATTTCAGTTCCTTCGCCGACCGGGACAGCCTGCTGGAGTCCTTCACGGCCTCCGTCAGCAACCATGTGGCGGAGGTGGCGGACCGCTTGGACCTTCCTGTGTTGCTGATCGCCGGCGAAAAGGACGAAATTGCCACCCTTCCCAACCAGCACCGCCTCCTGGCTCTGCTGCCGGACGGGCAACTGAAGGTGATCCCCGGCGTCGGACACCTGATCCATTACGAAACGCCGGAACCGGCCGCCCGCTACATCCGCAGCTTCCTGGAGGACCACCCCGCGTGAAGATTGTCATCGATGCACGTTTCACCCGCACCGACCACCACGACGGCATCAGCCGCTACGGAGCAAGCCTGATTGCTGCCACGGCGAAGATCGCCGACGTGTCCATGCTGGTCTCCGATGTCCGGCAGCTGGCCCTCCTGCCGGACGTTCCGTACACGCTCATCAGCAGCCCGCTCTCCCCCCGCGAGCTGTTCGTCGCCCGGACGGTCAACGGCATTGGAGCGGACGTGGTGGTGTGCCCCATGCAGACCATGGGCACCTGGGGCCGCAAGTACGGCCTCATCCTCACCCTGCACGACCTCATTTACTACGAGCACCCCGCTCCCCCGGGTTTCCTGCCCGCACCCGTGCGCGTGCTCTGGCGGCTGTACCACAAGGCTTTCTGGCCGCAGCGCCTGCTCCTCAACCGCGCGGACATCGTAGCCACCATCAGCCGCACTACAGAGGCCCTGATGGCCAAGTACCGGCTAACGGGCCGGCCCGTGCGCATCATCGCCAACGCCCCGCAGCCTGCCCAGGAACCCCGCAACCCGTCTGGTGGAGCCGACAAAACCATCATCTACATGGGCTCGTTCATGCCGTACAAGAATGTGGAGACCATGGTGGCGGGTATGGCCGGGCTGCCCGGCTACACCCTGCACCTGCTCAGCCGCATAACGCCCCAGCGGCGCGCCGAACTGGAACGCATCATTCCGCCGGGCGCCTCCGTGGTGTTCCACAACGGCGTGACGGATGCGGAGTATGACGCGCTGCTGCGCCGGGCCACTGCACTGGTGAGCCTGTCCAGGGCCGAGGGGTATGGACTTCCCCTGGTCGAGGCCATGGCCTTGGGCACCCCGGTGATCGCCAGCGACATTCCGATCTTCCGGGAAGTGGGTGCGGACGCCGCACTCTATGTGGACCCCGAGTCCCCGGGGCAGTTCGCGGACGCGGTATCACGACTGCAGGATGATGCGCACTGGCAGGATCTGTCCCGGCGATCCATTGCGCGGGCAAGCGAGTTCAGCTGGGACGAGTCGGCACGCCAGCTGGTGGAAGCGGCGCACGAGGTCATGGCGAAAAGGCAGCGGGCCTAGAGCAGGTCAACCCTCAGAGCACATCCACACCGTCCAAGCGCAGCTGCACTGGGTCGATGGCACGTTTGGCCGCCACGGCTGCCCGGGTGACCCTTAGGACGCGGACGACGGCGGACGCCTGGCCGTACGGGAAGAACAGCAGGGTCCGTACGTCTTCGGCCGAGCGCCTGCCGGAGGGCGGTGCGGTCAGCAGCAGCGGCGCCGGGCCTGCGGCGCGGAGCGTTATTCCGGCGCGTGCGAGGTCCGCTTCCACGGCGCCGGTGAAGTGTTCCACGGCAGCCCGCGGCCCCGTCACCGATGCGATCCGCACTGCCGGGGGCAGCTGCAGCCCCGTTCGGAGGGACAGCTCGCGCTGGGCGTATCCTGCCGGATCCCACCGCAGCAGCGCGCCGGTGGCGGCTGCGTCCGAGGCCGTAACCACCACCAGACCCTTGTCCGGGGCGGGACGGACCAGGGCTGCAGCGTTGAACCAGCGCCGCACGGTGTCTTCGCCGGCACGGAGGGTTTCGCGGCGGAGCAGGGAATCCCCGTCCAGGAGCAGGGCGGCAGCGTAGCCGTCCTCTGCGACAGGTTCGGCCCCCACCGTGGCCACGACCAGCGCCTTGCCGGGGCCCACCCTGGCCTTCACTTGGTCCCCGGAGGACGTGATGACTGTTGTGCCGGGAAATGCGCGGCCAAGTTCCTCAGCGGTGCGCAGCACTCCGGTGGCGCCTTTGCGCAGCCTCCGGCCCCCGCAGTGGGAACACTTCCAGTCGGGTGCCGGGGTGGAACACCAGCGGCACTGCGGCAGCGCTGATGTTCCGGCCAGCGCCAGGGGTCCCTGGCAGCGGCCGCAGCGGGCCGGTTCACGGCACGTTTCGCATACCAGCGAGGGCGCGTAACCCGCCCTGGCCACCTGCACCAGCACGGGCCCGCGTTCCAGTCCTTCCTTGGCGGCCTGCCATGCCGCGTGCGGGAGGCGGGCGAGGGTGGCCAAGGGATCGCGCGCCTGTTCGAAGCTGTCCGCAGTGCTCACGACGCGGGCAACGGTCCTGCGGAGGGTTCCACGCTCGGTTTCGACCGGGACGGCCCACCCGGCTTCCACCAACCGCTGCACTTCGGTGCTGCGGGCATGTCCGGCAAGCAGGCAGGCGGTGCCTTCCTGCTCGGCCCGCAGGAGCAGGACCTCCCGGGCATGGGCGTATGGTGCGCGCTGCTCGATGTGAAGGTCGTCGCCGTCGTCCCAGCAGGCCACCAGCCCCAGGTCCTGAACAGGGGCGAACGCGGCGGACCTCGTGCCGATGGCGATTCTCGCGGTGCCGGCGAGCAGTCGCAGGAAGTTGCGGTACCGCGGCGTGGGGCCGTCATCTGCGGTGAGGCGGGCCACGGCCTCGGACGGCACCAGCCCGTTGAGCGCTTCCTCGAGCCGGTCCAGATCCCGGTAGTCGGGTACCACCAGCACTGATCCCCGGCCGGAGGCATAGGCGGCAGCAGCGGCCTGGGCCAGCAGGTCCGGCCAGCCTGCGGGCCCGTACCCCTGGAGGGGGTTGACGACGGCGCGGGGCGAGCCCCCACCCGCCAGGTGCCGGAGAAAAGCAGCACCTGTGCGGTACGCACCCCAGGCGGAAACGGCGGGGGTTCCCGCAGCCTCGGGCGCGGGCACCGCCTCCTCCGCGCCCAGCGAGTGGGGATAGTCCTTTTCAAGTTTCGCCACCCGCGGCGGCACCGCCAGTCGGAGGACATCGCTGACGGTACCGGCGTAACGGGCAGCAACGGCGGTGGCAAGGTCCCTGACGGCGGGTGTGAGGACCTGGACCGGGGACACCACCTTAGCCAGGGGCACAAGGGTGTGTCCGGCGTCGGACTCCTCCAGCCGCTCAAGGAGGTATCCGCTGAGGTCCTGGCCGTTGAACTTGACCTTCACCCGGGTTCCCGGCTGGGCGACCTGTTCCAGCGGCTCAGGGACGGCATAGTCGAAGGGGCGGTCGAGGTGTGGCAGGGAGGACTCAACCAGGACCCTTGCCACCGGCAGTTGGGCAGCAACTGCAACGCCGCCGGGCATTTTGCGTGCGGGGAAACCCTGCAAAAGGGTTGGCTGGACGGAGCTGTCAGAACCCATGACAGTTACCTCCGTTCAGCTACCGGTTTGACACGAACAGCAAAGCACCGGCCACTGACATTAGGCGTTGAAGTACGCCTTCAGGTCGTCAACCCGGTCCAGCCGCTCCCAGGTGAAGTCGGGGTCATCCCGGCCGAAGTGGCCGTGGGCGGCTGTCTTGGCGTAGATGGGCCGCTTAAGGTCCAGGGCATCAATGATGGCCCTGGGACGAAGGTCGAAAATTTCGGCGATGGCTTCGCTGATCCGGGCCGGATCCACGGTTTCGGTGCCAAACGTCTCCACGTAGGTTCCCACCGGCCGCGCCTGGCCGATGGCGTAGGCGATTTGGATCTCGGCGCGCTTGGCCAGGCCCGCGGCCACCACGTTCTTGGCTACCCAGCGCATGGCATACGCTGCGGAGCGGTCAACCTTGGACGGGTCCTTGCCGGAGAAGGCGCCGCCGCCGTGGCGTGCCATGCCGCCATAGGTGTCCACGATGATCTTGCGGCCGGTGAGGCCGGCGTCGCCCACAGGGCCGCCGATCACAAACTCGCCGGCAGGGTTGAGGATGTTGGCCGCGCGGGAAATATCCAGGTTGGCGGCAGCCAGGACAGGTTCAATCACGACGGCGGCGAGGTCGGCGCGCAGCTGCTCAAGGCTTGCGCCCTCGGCGTGCTGGCTGGAAATCACCACGGTTTCCACAGACACCGGAACGTCTTTGTCATAACCGACGGTGACCTGGGTCTTGCCGTCGGGGCGGAGGTAGGCCAGCTGGCCCGTCTTGCGGACGTCGGTGAGGCGTTCGGAGAGTCGATGGGCCAGCCAGATGGGCGTTGGCATGTAGGACGGCGTCTCGTCGCTGGCGTAGCCGAACATCAGGCCCTGGTCGCCGGCGCCCTGGAGGTCGTAGTCGTCCTCTTGGCGGCCTTCGCGGGCCTCGAGGGAGTTAAAGACGCCACCAGCGATGTCGTTGGACTGCTGTCCGATGGAAACGGACACGCCGCAGCGGGCGCCGTCGAACCCGTTGGCGGACGAGTCGTACCCGATGCCCAGGATGGTCTCACGGACGATCTGCGGGATTTCGACGTAGGCATCAGTGGTGACTTCGCCTGCCACATGCACCAGGCCGGTGGTGGCCATGGTCTCCACGGCCACGCGGGACTCTGGATCAGCGGACAGGAGCGCGTCCAGGATGGCGTCGCTGATCTGGTCGCAGATCTTGTCCGGGTGGCCTTCAGTGACCGACTCGGACGTGAAGAGCCGGAGCGCGGAGGGCGTGGCCCCGTGGGTGTGGGGAAGGTGCAGCGGTAAAGTCACTCAACTACCTTACTGGTTGGTGTTGGTACTCCCGTCAGGGAGAAGTCCGTAGATGTCCCCGTGCTAAGCAAACGTGGCCAGGAACACCCAGGCCAAGGCGAACACGTTCAGTTCGAAGCAACGCGGTTCAGTTCAGAACTGATGCGTCTGATGATGGCTTCCGAAACCTCAGTCTTGGTTCCCGATGCTTCCTGCGGTTCGGAGCCGGAGCGCGAAAGGATGACCACGGAGTTGGAGTCCTGCCCGAAGACTTTGTCCGTCCCCACATGGTTGACCACCAGCAGGTCGCAGCCTTTACGCTGCAGCTTTGCCTCCGCATACGCCAGGACGTCCCCCTGGCCATCCCCGGTCTCGGCCGCGAACCCTACAATGAGCTGCCCGGATTGGGCCGGGCCGGCATCGCGCTGCTCCACGAGCTCCTGCAGGATGTCCGGGTTGCGTACCAGGGTGATGACCGGATCTGCCGTGTCGTCGCGCTTCTTGATCTTGGTGTCCGAGACTGCCGCCGGGCGGAAGTCGGCAACAGCTGCGGACATGATGATGACATCGGACCCGGCAGCGGCGGCCAGTGCAGCCTCGCGGAGCTGCAGGGCAGTCTCAACGCGGACAACTTCCACGCCGGCCGGCGGTGGAACGTCCATATGGGCTGCCAGCAGCCGCACGCTGGCGCCGGCGTTCCGCGCAGCGACCGCCAGGGCCACGCCCTGCTTGCCGGACGACCGGTTGCCGAGGAAACGAACGGGGTCCAACGGTTCCCGGGTGCCGCCGGCACTGATGGTCACGGTGCGGCCGGCAAGCGGGAGCTGGTAGTCGGACTGCCCCTGCACCAGTGCCATGGCTGCGTCGAAAATCATCTGGGGCTCGGGCAGCCTTCCAGGACCTGAGTCGGTCCCGGTGAGACGGCCGGAGGCGGGTTCAAGGACGGCAGCGCCGCGGGAGCGCAGGGTTTCGACGTTGGCGCGGGTGGCGGCGTGCTGCCACATTTCCGTGTGCATCGCAGGGGCAAACAGCACGGAGCCGTGCGCCATCAGCAGCGTGTTGGTGAGCAGGTCCCCGGCCTGGCCCGTGGCAGCTTTCGCCAGGAGATCTGCCGTGGCGGGTGCCACCACGACGAGGTCCGCTTCATGGCCCAGGCGGACGTGGTTGACCAGGTGCACGTCGTCGAAGACGCTGTTGCTCACGGGGTTGCCGGACAGCGCCTCCCAGGTGGCGGTTCCGATGAAGCGGGTGGACGCCTCCGTGGGGATCACGGTGACGTCATGGCCAGCTTCAGTAAAAAGCCGGAGGAGCGATGCCACCTTGTAGGCAGCAATCCCTCCCCCGACTCCGAGGACTATGCGCACGTGACCTCCGTCAACAGCGGTTCAGCTCAGCGGCAGGATTACTCTGCGGCTTCGATCGGCCTGGAAACCAGCTTGCCTTCGTTGATCTCGCGCAGCGCGATCGAGAGCGACTTTTCATTCAGCTTGGTGTCGACCAGGGGCCCGACATACTCGAAGAGGCCCTCGTGCAGCTGGGCGTAGTAGGCGTTGATCTGACGAGCGCGCTTGGCACCGAAGATCACCAGGCCGTACTTGGAGTCGGCTGCTTCGAGCAGCGAGTCGATCGGCGGGTTGATGATGCCTTCAAGGTTCGTGGACACGAATTCTCCAAATTCCTAGCGGGCTGACGGTTCCGGCAGGTGTGGATGCGGTGTCAGCCCCATGAGTGAAACAAGCTCGTCCGCTGCCCGGCGGACGTCGTCATTGATGACGGTGTGGTCGAACTCCGGTTCAGCAGCAAGTTCCAGTTTAGCGGTTTCCAGGCGCCGCTGCTGTTCTTCCGGTGTTTCGGTGCCCCGGCCCACCAGCCGGCGGACCATTTCGTCCCAAGTGGGCGGGGCCAGGAAGACGAACTGGGCGTCCGGGACGGCTGCCTTGACCTGGCGGGCGCCTTGCAGGTCGATTTCCAGCAGCACGGACCGGCCTTCAGCGATGGCCCGGTTCACGGTGCTCTTCAGGGTGCCGTAGGTGTTCTGGCCGTGGACCACCGCCCACTCCAAGAGTTCACCATCCGCAATGAGCTGCTCGAACTCCTCCTTGGACTTGAAGAAGTAGTGAACGCCGTCGACCTCCCCGGGCCGGGGCGCGCGGGTGGTGGCTGAGACCGAAAGCCACACCTCAGGGTAATTGTCACGGATGTAGGTGGACACGGTGCCTTTGCCAACAGCCGTCGGACCTGCGAGGACTGTCAGTCCAGGTTTCTTGCTCACGTATTCCTTTTGCCGCAGTTGGGGGGAAGACAGGCGCTGCCTGCCTCAATGCTCGTCTATAAAATCTACCAGCGCCCGGCGCTGGTGGACGCCCAGGCCCCTGACCCTGCGGGAGGTTGCAATGCCCAGCTGCTGCATGATCGCGGCGGCCCGTACCTTGCCGATGCCGGGAAGGGCCTCGAGCAGCTCAGAGACTTTCATGCGGGCCAGCGCGTCATCCTCCAGGGCCGAGCTGATGATGTCCGCCGCGGACCTGTCGCCGTTTCGAAGGCTTTCCTTGGCGGCGGCCCGGGTGGCCCTGGCGGCTGCCGCCTTGCCCAGGGCATCGGCCCGTTCAGACGCAGATAAAGGTCGCAGGACCATCACGGACACCCCCGAAGTCGGCGGATTTCATCCAAGGGCGGCCGCCCTTGGACCTGTCCTGAAACTACCCTCTGGTGCAGCGTGAATCAATGCGTCAGGGCAATTGCAGGCTATTGTCCCCGCAGCCCCTCCAGGGTCCGCAGGGCGGCCTCACGCAGGGCGCGGACCTGCGGTCCCGCCGACAGGATGTCGCGGCTGGACGTTCCCAGGACCAGAGGGTAAGCAGCACCGAAGGTGGCCCGAAGGTCGGCCGGCGTGGCCCCCTGCGCCCCGAGCCCGGGTGCCAGGATGGGGCCGCGGACGGCCGCAAGATCCAGGTCCAAATCCGCCAGGGCGCTGCCAACGGTGGCACCCACCACCAGGCCCACGGACCCCAGGTTTCCTGCATAGCGCACGTTCTCCGCCGCCGCTGCGGCCGTGATCCTTCGGGCCACGGAATCCTTTCCGCCCACGTGCTGGACGGAGGCGCCCTCCGGGTTGGAGGTCAGGGCCAGCACGAAGACCCCGCGGCCGGTCTCTGCCGCCAGGTCAAGCGCAGGGCGCAGGGACTCAAAGCCGAGGTAGGGGCTAAGCGTGACGGAATCGGCCGCCAGCGGAGACTCGTCACGGAGCCAGGCGTCGGCGTAGGCAGCCATGGTGGAACCAATGTCCCCGCGCTTGGCATCGGCGATCGTCAGAACTGATTCGTCGCGCGCGGTGGCCAGGACCTCCTCCAGCACGGCCATGCCCGCAGATCCGTGGCGCTCGTAAAGCGCCACCTGCGGCTTGACCGCGGCAGCGAGCGAAGCCACCGCTTCCAGGACGGTGAGGGAAAAGCGCCTCAGCCCGGCGGCGTCGTCGTCCAGTCCCCAGCCCTTCAGGAGGGCCGGGTGCGGGTCGATGCCTACGCATAACGGGCCGCGGGCGGCCATGGCCGCGCCGAGCCGGGAGCCAAAGGACTCCCGGCCGGCGCCGGATGCAGGCGAACCGGGAACCTGCTCAGGCATGCTGCAGGGCCGCTTTCTGCGACTCCGCAAGGGCTGCCGCGTGCTCCTGCAGGCTGGTGACCGACCATTCGTAAGTGCGCATGGCTTCGATGGCCTGGACCGCGGCGTTGAACTCAGCCACCGTAGTGATGCACGGGATGCCGATGGAGGTCGCTGCGGCGCGGATTTCGTAGCCGTCGCTGCGGGCCTCGCCGCCCGAGGGCGTGTTGAAGACCATGTCGATCTCGCCCGCGACGATCAGGTCCGCGATGGTGCCCTCGCCCTCGGCACTGCTGCCCTCGGCGACCTTGCGGACCGGCGTGGCCTGCAGTCCGTTGCGGCGCAGGACGTCGGCGGTGCCGCCGGTGGAGACGATCTCGAAGCCGAGGTCCGAGAGCCGCTTGACCGCCATGATGACGGCTCGCTTGTCCCGGTTGGCCACGGAGACGAACACCTTGCCCTCGGTGGGCAGGGCATTGTTGGCGCCGGCCTGGCTCTTGGCGAAGGCGGTGTCGAAGTGCTTGTCGATGCCCATGACCTCGCCGGTGGAACGCATCTCGGGTCCGAGCAGCGAGTCCACCACCTTGCCCTCGAGCGTGCGGAACCGGCTGAACGGCAGCACCGCTTCCTTGACAGCGACGGGGGCGTCCATCGGCAGGGTGGAACCGTCGCCAACCTCGGGCAGCATCTTGTAGGCACTGCGCAGCTGGTTGATGGTCACGCCGGTGCCGATGAGCGCGGCGGCTTTGGCCATCTGGACGCCGGTGGCCTTGGATACGAACGGCACGGTCCGGGACGCGCGGGGGTTGGCTTCCAGGACGTACAGAACGTCGGAGGCCAGCGCGAACTGGATGTTGATCAGACCGCGCACGCCCACGCCCTCAGCGATGGCACGGGTTGCGGTCCGGACGCGTTCAATGACGTTGCTCCCCAGGGTGATGGGCGGCAGGACGCAGGCGGAGTCACCGGAGTGGATGCCGGCTTCTTCAATGTGCTCCATGATGCCGCCCAGGTACATGTCGGTGCCGTCGAAGAGGGCGTCGACGTCGATTTCGACGGCGTCCTCCAGGAACCGGTCAATGAGGACCGGGTGGTCCGGGGTGATCTCCGTGGCGTTGGCGATGTAGCGGGACAGGTTGGGCTCGTCGTAGACGATTTCCATGCCGCGGCCGCCCAGGACGTAGGACGGGCGGACCAGGACGGGGTAGCCGATTTCATCGGCGATGGTCTTGGCATCCTCGAAGGAAACCGCGGTGCCGTTCTTGGGTGACACCAGGCCGGCCTTGTCCAGCACGCGCGAGAAGGCTCCGCGGTGTTCGGCGAGGTCGATGGCCTCCGGGGAGGTGCCCAGGATGGGCACGCCGGCGTCGGCCAGCTGCTGGGCGAGCTTCAGCGGGGTCTGGCCGCCGAGCTGGACGAACACGCCCATGACGCCGCCGGTGCGTTCCTCGGCCGCGATGACTTCCAGGACGTCCTCGAGCGTGAGCGGTTCGAAGTACAGGCGGGTGGAGACGTCGTAGTCGGTGGAGACGGTTTCCGGGTTGCAGTTGACCATGACGGTCTCGTAGCCTGCCTTGCGCAGCGCCATGGAGGCATGCACGCAGGAGTAGTCGAACTCGATGCCCTGGCCGATGCGGTTGGGACCCGAGCCGAGGATCAGGATGGACGGCTTGGAGTGCAGCGCAACCTCGTCCTCCTCGTCGTAGGCCGAGTAGTGGTACGGGGTGTAGGCGGCGAACTCGGCGGCACAGGTGTCAACGGTCTTGTAGACGGGGCGGATGCCCAGAGCCTGCCGCACACCGCGGACCACGGCCTCGGAGTTGTGCGTCAGCGCGCCGATCTGCTCATCGGAGAACCCGTGGCGCTTGGCGCGCTTGAGCATGTCGACGGTCAGGGCGCCGGCCTGCCGGATTTCCCGGGAAACCTCGTTCAGCAGTTCGAGCTGGTCCAGGAACCAGGGATCAATCTTGGTGGCTTCGAAGAGCTGTTCCACGGTGGCGCCGCCCAGGAGGGCTCGCTGGACCTGGTGCAGCCGCTCGGTGGTGGGGCGCTTGGCCTTTTCGATGAGCTCTGCGACTTCGTATTCCGGGACAGAGCTGAAGTCCAGCTGCGAACCCTTCTGTTCCAGGGAGCGCAGGGCCTTTTGGAGTGCCTCGGTGAAGTTGCGGCCCATGGCCATGGCCTCGCCCACCGACTTCATGGTGGTGGTAAGGGTGTTGTCGGCCGCGGGGAACTTCTCGAAGGCGAACCGCGGGACCTTGACCACCACGTAGTCCAGGGTGGGCTCGAAGGACGCGGGCGTCTTCTGCGTGATGTCGTTGGGGATCTCGTCCAGCGTATAGCCCAGGGAGAGCTTGGTGGCGATCTTGGCGATGGCGAAACCGGTGGCCTTGGATGCCAGGGCGGAGGAACGGGAAACGCGGGGGTTCATCTCGATGACCACAACGCGGCCGGTCTTGGGATCGATGGCGAACTGGATGTTGCAGCCGCCGGTGTCCACGCCCACCTCGCGGATGACGGCGATGGCCACGTCGCGCAGCTTCTGGTACTCGCGGTCCGTGAGGGTCAGCGCCGGGGCAACGGTGATGGAGTCACCGGTGTGCACGCCTACGGGATCGAAGTTCTCGATGGAGCAGACAACAACCACGTTGTCGTTCTTGTCCCGCATCATCTCGAGCTCGTATTCCTTCCAGCCCAGGATGCTTTCTTCGAGCAGCACCTCGCTGGTGGGGCTGTACTGCAGGCCCTGCCCGACGATGCGGCGCAGGTCCTCCTCGTTGTAAGCCAGGCCCGAGCCCAGGCCGCCCATGGTGAAGGACGGACGGACCACCATGGGGTAGCCAAGGTCGACCGCGGCGGTGAGAGCCTGGTCCATGGTGTGGATGATGTGGCTGCGGGCGGACTCGGCGCCGCAGCGCTCCACGACGCCCTTGAACTTCTCGCGGTCCTCGCCGAGCTCGATGGCGGCGATGTTTGCGCCGATCAGCTCCACGTTGTACTTCTCGAGCACACCGTTCTTGTCCAGGGCGATTGCAGTGTTCAGCGCGGTCTGGCCGCCCAGGGTGGGCAGCACGGCGTCCGGGCGTTCCTTGGCGATGATCTTCTCCACCACCTCGGGGGTGATGGGCTCAACGTAGGTGGCGTCGGCGAACTCGGGGTCGGTCATGATGGTGGCCGGGTTGGAGTTCACGAGGATGACGCGCAGGCCTTCCTCCTTGAGGACACGCAGCGCCTGGGTGCCGGAGTAGTCGAACTCGGCGGCCTGGCCGATGACGATCGGGCCGGAACCAATGACGAGGACGCTCTTGAGATCTGTACGTTTCGGCATTACTTCTTGTCCTCAGTCTTGTTGTCGTTTTTGTGGTCAGCCCCGGCAGAGTGCGCGGAATCCACGGGTTCCTTTGACAGGTTGGCGGTCCGGCCGTCGCGGGTGCCTTCCATCAGTTCGATGAAGCGGTCAAACAGGTAGGCGGCATCGTGCGGTCCGGCTGCAGCCTCCGGGTGGTACTGCACGGAGAAGGCGGGGATGTCGAGGCAGGCCAGGCCTTCCACGACGTCGTCGTTCAGGCTGACGTGGCTGACTTCCACGCGGCCGTAGCGCTCCTCTGGTGCCTGGGTGGCGCCGTCGAGCGGGGCGTCGACGGCGAAACCGTGGTTCTGGGAGGTGATTTCCACCTTGCCGGTGCGGCGGTCCATGACGGGCTGGTTGATGCCGCGGTGGCCGTAGCGGAGCTTGTACGTGCCAAAGCCCAGTGCCCGGCCCAGGATCTGGTTGCCGAAGCAGATGCCGAAGTAGGGCAGTTTCTCGTCCAGGACCGAGCGCAGCAGCTTGACCTGGGCGTCGGCCGTGGCGGGGTCTCCGGGGCCGTTGGACATGAAGAAGCCGTCCGGGTTGACCGCCTTGACGTCCTCCAGGGTGGCGGTGGCGGGCAGCACGTGGACGCGGACGCCGCGTTCGGCGAACCGCACGGGGGTCATGGCCTTGATGCCGAGGTCGATCGCCGCGATGGTGAAGCGGGGGTCGCCGTCCCATCCGTGGTCCTTGGGTTCCACCACGTAGGCTTCGTCAACGCTGACTTCCTCGGCCAGGCGGGAACCCTCCATGGGGGCGCTCGCCAGGACGGCGTCGACCAGTTCCTTGTCCGTAACCTGGGCGGCCTCACCGGAGAAGATGCCGGCGCGCATGGTCTTGTGCTCGCGCAGGTGCCGGGTGATGGCACGGGTGTCAACGCCCTGGATGCCAACGATGCCCTGGGCCACCAGCTCTTCGTCCAGCGATCGCTCGGAACGCCAGTTGGAGGGCCGGCGCGCGGGGTCGCGGACAATGTAGCCAGCCACCCAGATGCGCCGGGACTCGGCGTCGTCATCATTTACGCCGGTGTTGCCGATGTGCGGCGCCGTCTGCACCACCAGCTGGCGGGCGTAGGACGGATCGGTGATGGTTTCCTGGTAACCGGTCATGCCGGTGGCGAAGACGGCTTCGCCCAGGGCGGTGCCCGTGGCGCCGTAGCTGGTGCCGCGGAAGATGCGCCCGTCTTCGAGGACCAGCGCAGCCGGGGCTGATACAGGAGCGGAGGTGGTTGCTGTCAATGTATTCGCTTTCACTGTCTTACTTTCCACTGGTGGCACCAGCCGCGGGGGCTGACGAAATCAAATCCTGAAGGGCCTGGTACAGAGCTTCCTTGTCCGCCGCGCGGCGGGTCCGGAAGCCGGTGTCCAGTTCGTGGGCACCATGCCTCCACGCGAGCACCAGCAGGCCGTCCTTTTCCACGAACTTTCCTGCCATACCGCTGTCCTGCCGGACACCCGTGAGGGAGGCTGCGGGGATGTAGAGGGCCGGGGCACCTGAGCGCTCATAGAGGACCCCGTGCGGATACACCTCGAGGCTGGAGTTGGTACGGATGCCCAGGCCGTGCACCGCGATCCGGTCGAGCCAGTCGCCTGCCGTGGTGGTGGCCACGTACTGCCCGTCGGCAGCGGCGGTGGGCTCGCCGGGCGCGTCGGGCACCTGGGGCAGTTGCTCGACGTCGGACTGGCGCTTCAGGCGGTTGCGCCAGCCAACGGCGAGGAGGACAAAGACGACGGCGACAACCGCCAGCATGGCAAGTCCGGGAAGGATTTTGTCCATCAGGCAGCGCCTGCCGGGGTTGCGGCGGCTTCCGGGTGGGGGGTGTTGAGGGCGCCGTCCAGGACGGTGGGGTGGCCCTTGAAGAAGGTGGCCACCACCTTGCCCGGAAGTTCCCTGCCCTTGAACGGGGAGTTGCGGCCCATGGTGGCCATCTGGAAGGGGTCCACTGTCCAGCGTGCTGCCGGATCAACCAGGATGAGGTTGGCGGGTTCGCCGGCCTCGATGGGCCGGCCCTGGTCAGCCAGCCGCCCAATCTTCGCAGCCGCGGTGGAGGTGACCCGGGCGAAGTCGGCCCAGGTCATCAGGCCGGTTTCGATCATGGCGTCCTGGACCACGGACAGGGCCGTTTCCAGCCCGGTCATGCCCATGGCAGCCTGCGCCCACTCGCATTCCTTGTGTTCGCTGGGGTGCGGTGCGTGGTCGGTACCCACAACGTCGATCGTGCCGTCTGCCAGGCCCGCGCGCAATGCCTGGACGTCGGCGTCGGTGCGCAGCGGAGGGTTGACCTTGAACACGGGGTCGTAGCTGCGCACCAGGTCGTCGGTCAGGAGCAGGTGGTGCGGGGTGACCTCGGCGGTGACGTCGATGCCGCGCTCTTTGGCCCAGCGGATGATCTCGACCGAGCCCGCCGTGGAAACGTGGCACACGTGCAGGCGGGAGCCAACGTGCTGGGCCAGCAGGACGTCGCGGGCAATGATGCTTTCCTCCGCCACGGCGGGCCATCCGGTGAGGCCCAGGACGGCGGACACGTCGCCCTCGTTCATCTGTGCCCCGGCTGTGAGCCGCGGTTCCTGCGCGTGCTGGGCCACCACGCCGTCGAACGCCTTGACGTATTCGAGGGCGCGGCGCATGAGCACCGGGTCATGGACGCAGATCCCGTCGTCGGAGAACATCCGCACCCGCGCGCGGGAATCGGCCATGGCGCCGAGTTCGGCGAGCTGCTCCCCTGCCAGGCCGACGGTTACGGCGCCCACCGGGCGGACGTCGACCCAGCCGGCTGCAAGGCCAAGCGTGTAGACCTGCTCCACCACGCCGGCGGTGTCGGCAACGGGAGTGCTGTTGGCCATGGCGTGCACGGCGGTGTAGCCGCCCAGTGCCGCGGCCCGGGTGCCCGTTTCCACTGTCTCGGCGTCTTCGCGGCCCGGCTCACGCAGGTGCGTGTGGACGTCCACCATGCCGGGCAGCGCCACCAGCCCGGTGGCGTCGATGACGGTCCCACCGTCAGCCGACAGGCCATGGCCGATCTCGGCGATGATGCCGTCGCGGATCAGCAGGTCCGCAGGCTCCCCGCCCAGGATGGCGGCGCCCTGGATGAGGTAGGTTCCGGTGCTGGCTGCCATCAGTTGCTCTCCTTGGGGGAAGGGGCGGCGGCAGCGTAGGCCGGTGCCCGGTGTGCGGCTGGTTCCCGGGTGTCTCCGGAGAGCAGCAGGTACAGCGCGGCCATCCGCACGGACACGCCGTTGCGGACCTGCGCGAGGACGGTGGAACGGGGTGAGTCGGCGGCGGCGGCGCTGATCTCAAGGCCCCTGTTCATGGGTCCGGGGTGCATGATGATGGTGTCCGTCATGCCGAGGTCGTCGAGGGCACGCAGGCGGTTGTCGTCGAAGCCCCAGCGGCGGGAGTATTCCCGGGTGCTGGGGAAGAACGACGCGTTCATGCGTTCGCCCTGGACTCGGAGCATCATCATGGCGTCCACGCCGTTGGCCAGGGTCTGGTCGAGGTCGTAGCTGACGCTGCAGGGCCATTTGTCGACGCCGACCGGCAGCAGCGTGGGTGGGGCCACCAGGGTGACTTCAGCGCCAAGGGTGCGCAGCAGCCAGACGTTGGAACGCGCCACGCGGGAGTGCAGGACGTCGCCGGCGATGGCCACCCGCATGCCCTTGAGGTCAGTCCCTTCAGACGCTGTGCCGGAGAGGCGGGCCCAGTGGCGGCGCATGGTGAAGGCGTCGAGCAGGGCCTGGGTGGGGTGTTCGTGCGTGCCGTCACCGGCGTTGATGACGGCGGCGTCGATCCAGTCAGTGGCGGCGAGGCGGTGGGGTGCGCCGGAGGCCCAGTGCCGGATGACGACGGCGTCCGCACCCATGGCGGACAGTGTCTGGGCCGTGTCCTTGAGGGATTCGCCCTTGGAGACGGATGATCCCTTGGCGGCGAAGTTGATGACGTCCGCTGAGAGCCGCTTGGCGGCAGCTTCGAAGGAGATCCGCGTGCGGGTGGAGTCTTCGAAGAAGAGGTTGACCACGGTGCGGCCGCGCAGCGCAGGAAGTTTCTTGACTTCCCGCTCCCCCACGGCCGACATTTCCTCGGCGGTGTCCAGGATGCGGATGGCGTTCGAGAGGCTGAGGTCCTCGGTCGACAGGAGGTGTTTCATGCGCCCCCCTCGATCACGACTTCGTTGACCGGGCTTCCGCCGTCGGAGGAGTCCGTCTCTTCCAGCCGGACCCGGACCTTTTCGGCTGAGGACGTAGGCAGGTTCTTGCCCACGTGGTCCGCGCGGATGGGAAGTTCGCGGTGGCCCCGGTCGATCAGGACTGCAAGCCGGACGATGCGCGGGCGGCCGAGATCCACGAGTGCGTCCAGGGCGGCGCGGATGGTGCGGCCGGAGTAAAGAACGTCGTCGATGAGCACCACCACTTTGTTGTCAATCCCCGTCCGGGGCAGCCTGGTGGGGTATGGGGGGCGGGTTCCCTGGTGGGAGAGGTCGTCACGGAACATGGTGACGTCAAGCTGGCCTACGATGGCGGCGGCATCAACGGCGTTATCCGCGGCGGCAATTTTTTCCGCCAGCCGGACAGCCAGCGGATAACCGCGGCGGGGAATGCCCAGCAGGACCAGGTCCCGGGAACCCTTGTTGGCTTCGAGGATCTCGTGGGCGATACGAGTGAGGGCCCGGTCAATGTCCGCCTGGTTGAGGACAACCCTGGCTGGAACCGGTGCGCTGGTGACAGATGTCAACGCTCGTCTCCCCTTTCCCCGCCTCACAGGACGGAATTAAAAAAGGAATGTTTGCTGTTCAAAATTACCACACGGTCTTGCCCCGCCGGCCCCGGATCAACGCGGTGCTGGTCACATCCCGCGGGCCGCAAAACAGAAAGTAAGCCCGCTTCCTTTGTGGCGCGGGAGCGCCCGCTTAGGCTTTCCGGTATGCCGATGTATTCGCAGCACCCTTCACCCGGACTCCCCGACGACCACTACGGCGGTGCCGGTGGTGCCCTGCCCCGGGAAGCGAATCCAAGCTGGATGGGGCAGGTGCAGCCGGAAAACTACCGGGCGGCGCCGGGGCACCAGGGCCAGCCGCCGGCGGGCGTGGTTCCGCCGCAGGCGCAGGGAACGGTGCTGCAGGCGTCGCGGACCCGCAGCGGACTGCTGGGGCTGAGCGTTGCCGGCGGCGTGCTCGCCTTCCTTAGCCTGTTCCTGGTGGTGCCGTTCCTGCTGTCCAACACCGGTGCTGCCGGATTCCTGATTGGTTTCCTGGCGTCCCTGGTCCCGCTTGCGGTGGTGCTGACGGCGGTGCACATCATCGACAGGTGGGAGCCGGAACCGAAACGGCTCCTGTTTTTTGCTTTCACGTGGGGCGCCGCGGTGTCCGTTGCCGTAACGCTGCTGATCCAGCCGTTCTTCGTGATCGCCTTCCAGTTCACGGACCAGCCTGACCTTCAGACCTACATGGCCACCGTGCAGGCACCCATCGTCGAGGAGTTCGCCAAGTCGCTGGGCCTGCTCATCCTCCTGCTGGCAGCGCGGCGGCAGTTCGACGGCCCCGTGGACGGCGTGGTGTTCGCCTTCACCATCGCCGGCGGCTTCGCCTTCACCGAGAACATCCTCTATTTCGGCCGGGCCATCGCCGAATCGGCGTCGCCGGCAACCGACTTCGCCCAGGTCTTCTTCCTGCGCGGCGTCATGTCCCCTTTCGCCCATGCGATCTTCACCGGCACCACCGGCCTCATTATGGGCTTCGCCGCCAGGCGCTGGCACACCGGCGCATCCATCGGCGCGTTCTTCGTGGGCCTGCTGCCGGCCATGTTCCTCCACAACAGGTGGAACAGCATGGGACAGGGATTCCTGCTGGACTACATCGTGGTCCAGGTGCCGATCTTCGTTCTGGCAGTGGCAGGCATCATCTTCCTGCGGGTGGCCGAGAAACGCCTGACCCGCCAACGCCTGCTGGAGTATTCCGCCGCGGGCTGGTTCACGCCCGCTGAGGTACAGCTGCTGGCCACGCGCGGGGGCCGCCGGACAGCCTTGGCGTGGGCAGCCAGTGCGGGCAGGAAGCAGCAGATGAAGCAGTTCCTCAAGGCGGCAACCCAGCTGGCCAACACCCGCCAGCGGATCCTGAGCGGACGCGACGTAGCCATCCACCAGGCCGAGGAGAGGCTGCAGCTCCAGCGGATCCTGGCCCTGCGGGCGTCAGTGGCCGGGTGAACCGAATCCCACCGGCAACGCAAAAGAACCCCGCCATGGGCGGGGTTCTTTTGTCTATTGATAGTGCTGCCGGCAGCTCTTACGCGAGGAGCGACGGCTTCAGCTGCTGCAGCCGGCCCAGGAGGCCATTAATGAACTGCGGCGACTCGTCCGTGGACAAGGTCTTGGCCAGCGCAACTGCTTCGCTGACCGCCACGCCATCAGGGACGTCGTCGTTGTAAAGCAGCTCCCAGGTGCCGATGCGCAGGATGATGCGGTCCACTGACGGCATGCGCTCCAGGCTCCAGCCCTGCGAGTAGGTCTCCAGGAACTCATCGATGGCTGCCTGCTGCGACAGCACTCCTTCGACGATTTCCAGGGTGTAGGGGTTGACCACCTGGTCGGTCTTTTCCCGGCGTGCGCGGAGCACGTCGAACGGTGAAACAGAGCGCTGCTCCGCTTCGAAAAGAACATCCAGTGCCCTGCTGCGGGCTTTACCGCGGGCGCTCACTAGTCGGTGACCCGGCCCAGGTAGCTGCCGTCGCGGGTGTCCACCTTGACCCTGGTGTTGTTTTCAATGAACAGCGGAACCTGGATCTCGTAGCCGGTTTCCAGGGTGGCGGGCTTGGTGCCTGCGGAGGAGCGGTCACCCTGCAGGCCCGGCTCAGTGTAGGTAATTTCGAGGACAACGCTCGGCGGCAGCTCGATGTAGAGGGGGGTACCGTCGTGGATGGCGATGTTGACCATCTGGTTCTCGAGCATGAAGTTGGTGGCGTCGCCTACCGTGGCACCGGAGACGGTGATCTGGTCGTAGTCCGAGGTGTCCATGAACACGAAGTCCGCGCCATCCTGGTACAGGTACTGGTAGTCGCGGCGGTCGACGGTAGCCGTTTCGATCTTGAGCCCGGCGTTGAAGGTCTTGTCGACAACCTTGCCGGACATCACGTTGCGCATCTTGGTCCGCACAAAGGCGCCGCCCTTGCCGGGCTTGACGTGCTGGAATTCGATGACGTTCCAGAGCTGGCCCTCAAGCTTCAGGACCGTTCCGTTCTTAATGTCGTTAGTGGTTGCCACTGGTTTCCTTTGGTTTCTTTGTCTGGCCGCGTGGTCAGATGCTGTATGCCGGGCGGGCACGCCGCAACGGCCCGCCTGCACGTGTTTGTCAAAAATCGCGTGGATGCAAAAATTCCACAACCATTCTACCGGTAAATACCGGGCGCCCTTCCGCAGCCTATGGCTGCGGCCTCAGCAGGCCAGGTCCAGGACGTCCCTGGCCCGCTGGAGAGCCACCGTGGACGAGTAGATCTGGGCGGCGTCGGCTGACTGAGCCACCCGCAGGTCCAGCGCCCTGGAGAAGGATTCAACCGCAGCAGAGGTCTGTCCGGCTGCGTACTGCGCCCTGCCCAGGTACTGGAGGGCCAGGGCCTCCCCCGGCGTGCCGTGCGCCTCGGCAAGGAGTTGGCGGAACAGGCCCACAGCGCGGTCCATCCGATGGCTGACGCTCAGCACTTCGGCTTCGAAGATGCGCAGGAGGAACGATTCCGGATCCTTGAAGCGGGCCTCCGCAAGCAGCTCGGCAGCCTCGGACGCGTGGCCCTCAACCAGCAGCACGAAGATCTGGTCCGCCGGATCCGAGGAGGCGGCCAGGGTCTCCCGGACCACGTCCTCGTTGACGATCTGGGGCTGCAGGCTATCGGGGTTGATGCGGATGCCCGGGAAGCCGGCTTCGGGCCAGTCGGCGGTGCCGCTTATGTCGCCCTGCATCAGGAAGCAATCTCCTGGTAGGCCGCGAACAGCAGCGAGGTGTCCGGGACGTCGAGGATTCCGGGTTTGGCAATGCCGTCCAGCACCACGAACCGCAGCAGGTCGCCGCGGGATTTCTTGTCGCGGCGCATACCGTCCAGCAGGCCCTGCCACCGGTCCCGCCGATAGGTGACCGGAAGCCCGAGGCCGTCCAGGATGCTCCTGTGCCGGTCGGCGTCGGCGTCGCTGAGCCGCCCCACGCTCCGGGCGAGCTCAGCTGCGAACATCATGCCCACGGACACCGCGGCGCCGTGCCGCCACGAGTACCGCTCCACGAGTTCGATGGCGTGGCCCAGGGTGTGTCCGTAGTTCAGGATTTCCCGCAGCCCGGACTCTTTGAGGTCCTCGGAGACCACTTTCGCCTTCACGGCAATGGCCCGCTCGATCAACTCCCGCAGGGCCTCGGAGCGGGGGTCCACCACCGCGGCCGGATCCTTTTCCACCAGGTCCAGGATGGCGGGGTCGGCGATGAAGCCGCATTTGATGACTTCGGCCAGGCCCGAAATGATTTCGTTTTTCGGCAGCGTGTCCAAGGTGTCCAGGTCCGCCAGGACGGCCGCCGGCGGGTGGAAGGAGCCCACGAGGTTCTTTCCCTCAGCCGTGTTGATGCCGGTCTTGCCGCCCACGGAGGCGTCCACCATGCCCAGCAGGCTGGTGGGCATGTGGATGACCTTCACCCCGCGCAGCCAGGTGGCTGCAACGAAGCCGGCAAGGTCGGTCACCGCTCCCCCGCCCACGGCGACAATTGCATCGGAGCGGGTGAAGTCGTTTTGGCCCAGGACCTGCCAGCAGAAGGCGGCCACCTGGATGTGCTTGCCTTCCTCGGCATCCGGGATCTCCGCGGTGAGGGACGTGAAACCCGCTTCTGCGAGTTCATCGCGGACGGTGTCGCCCGTGAGGCGCAGCGCGCGGGGGTGGATCACGAGGACCCGGCGGACGCGCTCTCCGAGCAGGGCGGGAAGTTCACCAAGGAGGCCGCGCCCGACGACGACGCCGTAGTTGTTGCCGGCGCCTTCGCCGGTGACGTTGATGACTGTTGATTGCGTGTTCACTTTTCAACTTCCTGTTTGGCAGCTGCATGGTTGCGCAGTGCTGCTTCCAGCCGACCGCACAGTTCGGGTATCGAGCCGTGGCGGACGTCCAGGGTGATGTCGGCCAGCCTTTCGTAGACCGGCCTGCGGGTGGCGAACATGGCCGTCCAGCGGCCCATCGCGTCTCCGGCAAGGAGCGGCCGGCCGGAGTTGCGGGCGATCCTGTCCGCGACGGTAGCGGCGTCGCACTCCAGGTACACGACGGTGCAGCGGCTGATGAGCTGCTGCGTGCCTGGGTCCAGCACCGCTCCCCCGCCGAGCGAGATGACCGTGGACGTGCCCTCGGCTTCCGCCACGGCCTCGGCGACGGTCCGGGCCTCGATTTCCCGGAAGGCGTGCTCGCCGCGCCCGGCGAAGATCTCGGCGATGGAGCCGTGGCCGGCGACGATCACGGCGTCGGTGTCAATGAAACGGACACCCAGCTGCTGGGCGAGTTGCCGGCCGACGGCTGATTTGCCCACGGCCATGGGGCCGATGAGCACAATCGGCCGGCCGCCAACCGCTCCGGGACTGCTGCGGTGGAGCACTACTGGCCGATCGAGTCCAGGGATGCCGGGATGCTGTCCAGGTAGCCCTTGATGTTGCGTGCGGTCTCCGCCACCGAGTCACCGCCGAACTTCTCGATGACCGCTTCGGCGAGGACCAGGGCCACCATGGCCTCGGCCACCACTCCGGCAGCCGGCACAGCGCAAACGTCGGAGCGCTGGTGGTGGGCCTTGGCTGGTTCGCCGGTGCTGACATCGATGGTCCGCAGGGCGCGGGGCACAGTGGCGATGGGCTTCATGGCTGCCCGGACACGGAGGACGTCGCCGATGCTCATGCCGCCTTCGATGCCGCCGGCGCGGTTGCTGGCGCGCACGATCCGGCCTTCGCCGTCGCGGAGGATTTCGTCGTGGGCGGCGGACCCGCGGCGTGCCGCTGTCAGGAAACCGTCGCCAACCTCCACGCCCTTGATGGCCTGGATCCCCATGAGGGCCGCGGCCAGCCTGGCGTCCAGGCGGCGGTCCCAGTGGACGTAGCTGCCCAGTCCCGGCGGAAGGCCGTAGGCCAGGACCTCAACGACACCGCCCAGGGTTTCGCCTTCCTTGTGCGCGGCGTCGACCTCGGCCACCATGGCGTCGGAGGTTTCGCGGTCGAAGCAGCGCAGGGGGTCGGTGTCCAGGGCGATGACGTCGCTGGGCACGGGCAGCGGACGGCCTTCCGGCACCGTCACGCTGGCGATGGATACCGTGTGGCTGACCAGCTCAATGCCGAGATGCCTGAGGAACTGTGCGGCCACGGTCCCCAGTGCCACGCGCGTGGCGGTTTCCCGGGCGCTTGCACGTTCCAGCACGGGCCGGGCCTCGTCGAAGCCGTATTTCTGCATGCCGGTAAAGTCTGCATGGCCCGGGCGCGGGCGCGTCAGGGGCGCGTTGCGGGCCTGGTCGGCGAGGAGTTCGGGGTCCACGGGATCGGCAGACATGATCTGCTCCCATTTGGGCCATTCGGTGTTTCCCACCTCGATAGCGACCGGACCGCCCTGGGTGCGGCCGTGCCGGACGCCACCAAGAATGGTCACGACGTCCTGCTCGAACTTCATCCGCGCGCCGCGTCCGTAGCCGAGGCGGCGGCGGGCCAGCGAGTCTGCGATGTGGCCGCTGGTGATTTCCACACCGGCGGGGACGCCCTCAATAATTCCCATTAGAGCCGGACCATGGGATTCACCGGCAGTCAACCAACGCATAATTTCCATCCTGCCACGTAGGGCGGTCAGAACGCCCGCCGGGCAAGGCCGACTGCGTCACACATCACATCTATGACAGCTGCATTAACGTCTTCTCCGCGCCGGGTGAAGAGCCGCACCTGCTCCACTGCCTGGTACAGCAGCATTTCCAATCCGGGCACCACGCGGCCGCCGCCGGCCTGCCAAACCGAGGCGATAAGGCTGGGCCAAGGATCGTAGGCGACGTCCAGCAGCACACCTGGTGTCGTGGTTTTGAGCGCGGCAATTTCCGCGGCGAGCCCGTCTGCCGCGCGCGGCGGCAGTGTCGAAACGACGACGTCGGCTTCCGCCGTTGGGCGGGCGGCCCCGGCGAGGGGGCGGACCTCCAGGGCCATCCCGAGGCTGTCGGCAGCCGCGCGGACGTCTGCCGTGCGGGACGCGTCACGGACAAAGACCTGCACCGTTTCGGTGCCCAGTTCCTTGAGTGCGGCGACGGCCGAGGCCGCCGTGCCGCCCCCGCCCAGGATGACGGCCGAGGGTGCGGCAGCAGAACCGGCATGGCAGAGGGCGTTGACGATGCCCGTCACGTCAGTGTTGGAGCCCACCGTCCTGAGGCCGGCGGCGGTCTCCTCGAACGTCACGGTATTCACGACGCCCAGGGTCCGTGCAACTCCCCGCACCTCGTCCACCTCGTCCAGCATCGCCGTCTTCAGCGGCATGGTCACCGACAATCCCCGCCAACCCGGCTGGTGCCGGATCTGGCGCATGAAGGACGGCAGCAGTTCCTCAGTGACGTCGATGGCCGTGTAACTGATGCCTGCACCCAGCCGCTCATAGGCCGCGAGGTGCAGCGCCGGGGATTTTGAGTGGCTGATCGGGTGGCCCAGGACGGCAGCCCGCAGGCTCATGTGCAGCGGCCCGCGTTTGCCTGGCACCAGGCGTTGTACTGCTCCACGTAGGCGTTGTGTTCAGCAAGGGTCTTGGCGAACTTGGTTTCCTTGGTATCCAGGTTGATGGTGACCCAGTACAGGTAGTCGTTGGTCTTTGGCCTGGCTGCCGCGTCGATAGCTGTCTTGCCGGGAGACCCGATGGGGCCAGGGGGCAGCCCGGGGTTCGCGTAGGTGTTGTACGGGTTCGACTTGTCCTTGCGCTGCTCATCGGTGAAGTTGAAGCTCCGGGTTCCCAGTCCGTACGTGACGGCTGAGTCAACCTGCAGGAAGCCACCGGTCTGGTCATTGGGCTTCAGCCGGTTGTAGATGGCGCCGGCAACGTCGCCGTAGTCGGCCTGGCCTCCCTCGGCCTGGACAATGCTCGCCACGATCACGGCCTGGTACTGCTTTGCGGGCTCCGTGATGCCCTGTGAGACGAGTTCATCGGTGGTGGCCTTCACCAGCGCCTGCAGGATGTCCTTTGCCTGGGTACCCAGCGGGAAGCGGTACTCGCCCGGCGCCAGGTAGCCTTCCAGGTTCTTCGCGTTGGCGGGCAGGCCGAACTGCGCAGGCTGGTTGCTGAGCGCCTGCAACTGCTGCACGGAGATACCGGATCCCTCGGAGATCGCCTGGAGGGATTCACTGATGCGGAGTCCTGCGCTCAGGGCGAAGTAAATGACCTTGGACTTGTCTTTGCCGGCCAGGACGCTGACCGCATCCGCGTTCTTCATCTCGGTCTTGAAAACGTAATCCCCCGGGGAAAGGGTTGCGCCGGACGCATGGAACGCCTGCATGAAGGTATCCGCGTTAGCCACGACGCGCTGGTTCTCCAGTTCCGACGCAACGGACCTGGTGCCCTCGCCGCTGGCGACGGTCACGCGGACCTCACCGGTTCCGGGGCCGGGGAAGTCCGATGGTTTGCCGCTGCCCAGGAGGGGCTTGAGGAACTGGGCGCCTACGGCCACGGCCGTCACGAACACGGCCAGCGTCAGGAACAGCGCCAACAGCCTGCGGCGGCGGCGGACCTTCTTCGAGGGACGTTTCACCACCTCACTGGATGCGGCGGGCAGGATCCCGGCAACCGGGTCAACATGCGCGGATTCGGGATGGGCCTCAGGGTGGTAGTCGGTTGCCTCATACGCAGAGTGGCCGAGAACGCTCTCCGGGTAGTCGGGGACGTCCGTTTCATCGTGGATGTGGGCCTCGTGGTGCGCATAGTGGACGTCGTCCGAATGGGACGTGACGTCGTCGGGGTGGTCGTGCCGGTAGTCATCCGTGTGGTGATGCCCTGCGGCGTCCTGGTGTGCCGCGTCGTCATGGATGGACGGGGGCGTTTGCGGTGCCGCCGGAACGTCACCGGCGCCGGGAAGCGGAGCAAAAGTGGATTCGGTGGCCGGAGAAGCGGCGGCCGGGGGTGCGGCGGGTTGCGGAGGGACCTCGCCGGTTTCGTAAGCCTGTTCGGGCACGGCGTTTTGGCCCCCGGTATTGAGGGTCTTCTCGCGGGCGCGCAGTTCCTTGCGGGTCAGCGGCCGCTGGGCCCCGGTGCCCAGCGGACCGGAGGTGTCATCAATGTTGGCAGGGCTCACTGTTGCCTTCCATTATCTGAAAATCGGGCCGTGTCTGCGGGGGCGGTGCGGACTGGTTCGTCCACCCCACCGGCCCCCAGGTCCACGGACGGGGATGGCGCTGTCACGCGTGAGCCGACATCCGCTCCCCTGGCTTTCTGCATGTCGATGGCGTGCTGAAGAATACCCGCCGCCGCGACCTGATCAACTACTTTACGGTGCTCCCTGCTGCTCATGCCAGCTTCGTGCAGGTTCCGGTGGGCCGTGACGCTGCTGAGGCGCTCGTCCACAAGGTTGACGGCAACGGCCAGGCCGCGGCTGGAAAATTCAGCAGCCAGCAGCAGCGCATAGTCCGTTGCCATCCTGGCTGAGGCATGTTCCTCACCCTTCATGGTCCTGGGCAGGCCAACGATAACCTGCACAGCCTCCAGTTCCTCCGCCAGCTTCGCGATGACGCGGATGTCCGAGTTCTTCTTCGCGTTCCGGTCGAGGGTCTTGTAGGGCGTGGCAAGGATCGAGTCCCGGTCGCAGATGGCGACCCCGACCCGGACGGTGCCGACGTCCACCCCCAGTTTCACGCCCTGGGGGTAGCCGCCGGCAGCAACAGGATTGGTCATCGGAGGGTTAGCGCCTTGAGATGGCGTCGACGACGGCAGCCAGGGCAGCACCGACCTTACCGGCGTCCGTACCGCCGCCCTGGGCAACGTCATCTTTGCCGCCACCGCCACCACCCAGCACGCCGGCAGCGACTCTGACCAGGGCGCCGGCCTTGACACCGGCTTCCCTGGCTGCCTCGTTGGTGGCAACCAGGATCAGGGGGCGGTCGTTGGCGACACCGGCGACGGCTACCGCGGCAGCTTCTGAACCGAGGCGGTTGCGCAGGTCCAACGCGAGGCCGCGGAGGTCGTCAGCGCCGCTGACGGAGCCGGCGTCGTGGGCCACCACCCGGACACCGGCAGCATCCTGCGCGGTGTTGACGAGATTCGCGGCGGCTGCGGCCAGCTGCTCCTTGCGGAGCCGGTCCAGTTCCTTCTCGGTTGCCTTCAGTTTGGCCAAAGTGGCGGAAATCCGGTCCGCGAGCTGGCCGGAGGGGACCTTCAGCAGGTCGGTCAATTCGGTAACCAGTGCGCGTTCGGCGGCGAGGTGGCGGAACGCCTCCATGCCCACGAAAGCCTCCACACGGCGGTTCCCCGAACCCACCGACTGCTCACCCAGGAGGGAAAGGCTGCCAATCAGCGACGTGTTGGCAACGTGGGTGCCGCCGCACAGCTCGCGCGACCACGCGCCGTCGATCTCCACAACCCGGACTTCACTGCCGTAGTTCTCGCCGAAAAGCGCCATAGCGCCCAGTGCCTTGGCTTCGGCCAGGCCCATGATCTTCGTCTCCACCGCGTAGTTGTTGCGGATGGCAAGGTTGGAGACTTCTTCGATCTCGGACCGGGTGGCGGTGCTCAGCCCTTCGCCCCACGCAAAGTCGAAGCGCAGGTACCCGGCCTTATTGAAAGAGCCGCGCTGGGTGGCTTCGGGCCCAAGGATCTGGTGCAGGGCGGCGTGCACGATGTGCGTGCCCGTGTGCGCCTGCTCTGCGGCGTGGCGGCGTTCGCGGTCGACGGCGGCGCGCACCAGCGAATCAGCACCGATTTCGCCTTCCCGGACAATCGCCTTGTGCACGCTCAGGCCCTTTACCGGCCGCTGGACGTCCAGGACCTCGACGACGAAACCGTCGCCGGTGATCAGGCCGGTATCGGCGGCCTGGCCGCCGGCTTCGGCGTAGAACGGCGTTTCGGCCAGCACGAGTTCGATCTCGTCCCCGGTGAGGGCCTGCTGGACCTGGCGGCCGGCGCTGAGCAGGCCGCGGACCCGCGACTCACCCTCCAGCTCGGAGTAGCCCGTGAAGACCGTCTCACCCTGGGCCAGGAGGTCCTGGAAGACGCTGACGTCGGCGTGGCCGCCCTTCTTGCCCTTGGCATCGGCCTGGGCGCGCTGGCGCTGTTCCTGCATCAGGCTGCGGAACGCGGCCTCGTCCACCTTGAGCCCGGCCTCTTCGGCCATTTCGAGCGTGAGGTCGATGGGGAAGCCGTAGGTGTCGTGCAGGGCGAAGGCATCGGCACCGGACAGGGGCTGGTTGGCGGCCTTGGATTCCTTGACGGCGTCTTCAAGCCGGGCGGTGCCGGAGGCGATGGTGCGCAGGAATGCCTTTTCTTCGGCGTAGGCGATGCGGCTGATCCGGTCGAAGTCGGTTTCCACGATAGGGTACACACCCTTCATCGCGTCACGGGAAGCCGGCAGCAGCTGGGGCAGGCAGGCCTCTTCAACGCCGAGCAGGCGCATGGAACGGACGGCGCGGCGGATGAGGCGGCGCAGGACGTAGCCGCGGCCTTCATTGGAGGGGGTCACTCCGTCGGAGATCAGCATCAGGGCCGAGCGGATGTGGTCGGCCACCACGCGCATGCGGACGTCGTCCGTGTGGTGGGGATCGTCCGGGGTTTCGGCGGAGGTGTATTCCTTGCCGGACAGTTCCGCGGCCTTGTCGATGACGGGGCGGACCTGGTCGGTCTCGTACATGTTCTCGACGCCCTGCAGGATCATGGCGAGGCGTTCCATGCCCAGGCCGGTGTCGATGTTCTTCTTAGGCAACTCGCCCACGATGTCGAAGTCGACTTTCGACCGGACGTTCTCGATCTGGTACTGCATGAACACCAGGTTCCAGATCTCGATGTAGCGGGTCTCGTCCGCGAGGGGACCGCCCTCGACGCCGTAGGCCGGACCGCGGTCGTAGTAGATCTCCGAGCAGGGACCGGCGGGGCCGGGCTGGCCGGTGGACCAGTAGTTGTCCGACTTGCCCATCCGCTGGATGCGTTCGGCGGGGACGCCGGTGTTTTTCAGCCACAGCTCTTCGGCTTCGTCGTCCTCTTCGTAGACGGTGACCCAGAGCCGCTCGGGCGCAAGGCCGTAGCCGCCGTCGTCAACGCTCTTGGTGAGCAGTTCCCAGGCGAACTTAATGGCGTCTTCCTTGAAGTAGTCGCCGAAGGAAAAGTTGCCGCACATCTGGAAGAAGGTGCCGTGGCGGGCGGTCTTGCCCACTTCCTCGATGTCGCCGGTGCGGATGCACTTCTGCACGCTGGTGGCGCGGGAGTAGGGCGGTTCCTCGCGGGCGGTGAGGTAGGGAATGAACGGGACCATGCCGGCCACCGTGAACAGCAGCGAGGGGTCGCTGGAGACCAGCGATGCGGAGGGAACCGCGGTGTGGCCCTTGCTGACAAAAAAGTCCACCCAGCGCTTTGTGATCTCCTGCGACTTCATGAGCTGTTTTCTTACCCTTCTTGGTCCGCACCGCAGGGCGGCACGGATATTTCGTTCAGGTGGCGGGTTCCCGGATCGGGTTCCTGCCGGTTGTTGACTGGCTGCCGGCGCTATATGCCCTTCCGGGCTAGCGGCGAACAACTTCCGCGGACTCGATGCCCAGGGCGGTCCTCAAGTCGGTTTCGCGTTCATGCATCCCTGCACGCACGGCGTCGGCGAAGTCGTAAACGCCGTCGGCCAACCGGCCCACTGCACGGTTCAGGCCTTCCGGCCCGAGGCTGGACTGCGCCTGGCTGACTTTACGGAAGGCGATGACGCCAATGGCCACGCCGATACCCATCCACACAATTCTTTTCATGGTCTTCTTTTCGAATCTAGCGGCTGCGGCGGCCTGCAGCGGGCTTCCGGCGGTTGGCGAAGGCGCTGCGCACGCCGTAGCTGAACGCGGCAACCTTGATCAACGGGGAACCCACGGTGGCGGCGACCAGCGACGACAGGGCGGAGATGTTGGCGGACGCGTCCGAGACGTTGGATGAGATCCCGTCCACCTTCTTCAACTGCTGGTTGGTGGTGGAAACAGTTGCGGTGACCTCATCCATCAGTGGCGTGGCGCCGTCGCTGAGGGAGCGGATGGTAGTCCGCATCTCGTCAAAGACCTTCCCCAGCTTCAGGATGGGGACCGCAAGCAGCAGGACCAGGAGCGCGAACACCCCGGCAGCGATCAGGCCGGCAATATCGCCACCAGACATAGACGTTCATCTCCTTGAAATTCCGTGGTGGGGCCCCATCCGCGGCATGCACGGAAGGCGCGTTGCGCAGATGTCCCCCAAGTACCTTACATACAAAGAAGCCCGCGGCGCTTGCCACGGGCTTCTTTGGATACGCTGCTGGGATTTAGCGTGCGTAGAATTCGACGACGAGCTGCTCTTCGCAGGTCACGGGAATTTCGGAGCGCTTGGGGCGGCGGACCAGGCGTGCCTGCAGGGCCTCCAGCTTGACGTCCAGGTAGGCCGGAACGGCAGGCAGGACGTCGCGGTGGGCACCGGCTGCGGCAACCTGGAGCGGAACCATGGTTTCGCTGCGGCTGTGGACGTGGACCAGCTGGCCCTCGCCGACGCGGAACGACGGACGGTCAACGCGGACGCCGTCAACCATGATGTGGCGGTGCACAACCAGCTGGCGGGCCTGGGCGATGGTGCGGGCGAAGCCGGCACGCAGGACCAGGGCGTCGAGGCGCATTTCGAGCAGTTCGATGAGGTTTTCACCGGTCAGGCCCTTGGTGCGGCGGGCCTCTTCGAAGGCACGGGTCATCTGTGCTTCGCGGATGCCGTACTGGGCGCGCAGGCGCTGCTTTTCACGCAGGCGAACGGCGTAGTCGGAGTCCTGCTTCTTGCGGGCACGGCCATGCTCACCGGGGCCGTACGGGCGGCGCTCCATGTACTTGGCGGCCTTGGGGGTCAGAGCAATGCCGAGGGACCGCGAGAGGCGGGCCTGACGGCGAGCACGAGTGTTGTTAGCCACTTGTGTCCTTCCAATATCTGCGGTGTGTCAGTGTTACTGGCCTCCACGATGGAGAGCATCGGCCAACCGCTGCCTTTTGCTACTGGGCGCAGGGCATAACCTGTCCAACGTAAATTGGGGAGATTGTGCGTCCGTGCCTTGCCAGACAAAGAGTCAGCTTACCACGCGATTACTTGCCCCGGACAATCCTCCGCAGCCGCTCCAGCCGCTGGGCGATGTCCCGTTCCGCACCGTTGCCGGTGGGCTGGTAGTAGTCCCGGCCCACCAGGTCATCCGGCGGGTACTGCTGGGTAGCCACGGCGTGCGGTGCGTCGTGGGCATACTTGTAGCCCACGCCATGGCCCAGCTGTTTGGAGCCGGGATAGTGCGCGTCACGCAGGTGCGCGGGAATCCCCACGCCCAGGCCGGCGCGCACATCGGCGATCGCTTTGTTGATGCCCATGTAGGCGGCATTGGACTTTGGTGCGGTGGCCAGGTGGACCACGGCCTCGGCCAGGATGATCCGGCCCTCGGGCATGCCAATAAGCTGCACGGCCTGCGCCGCTGCGACGGCCGTCTGGAGGGCGGTGGGGTCGGCCATGCCCACATCCTCCGCTGCGGAGATGACAATCCTGCGGGCAACAAACCGCGGGTCCTCCCCCGCCTCGAGCATCCGGGCGAGGTAATGCAGGGCCGCATCCACGTCCGAGCCCCTGATGGATTTGATGAAGGCGCTGGCCACGTCGTAGTGCTGGTCACCGGCGCGGTCATAACGGACGGCAGCCGCGTCCAGGGCGCGCTCGGTGTGCCGCAACTCCACAACGACGGGCTCCAGGGCGACAGGCGCTTCGGCGGCCGGCCCACCAGGTGCGCCTTCCTCCGCCACGGAACGTTCGACGTCGTCCGCGTCACCGAAAGCGACACCCGCCGCGGCTTCCAGTGCCGTGAGCGCCCTGCGGGCGTCCCCGCCCGAGAGCCGGACCAGGTGCTCCAGCGCCTCGTCGCTGAGCCGGACCTTGCCGCCCAGCCCCCGCGGATCCTCCACGGCCCGCACCAGCAGGCCCTCGATGTCCGCGTCGGTCAGGGGTTTGAGCGTGAGGAGCAGCGAGCGGGAGAGCAGCGGCGAGACCACCGAGAAGGAAGGGTTCTCGGTGGTGGCAGCCACGAGGACCACCCAGCGGTTTTCGACACCGGGCAGCAGGGCGTCCTGCTGGGCTTTGTTGAAGCGGTGGATCTCGTCCAGGAACAGCACCGTGGTGGTCTTGTACAGGTCCCGCGCGGTGAGGGCGTCGTCCATGACGCGGCGGACATCCTTGACGCCCGCAGTGATGGCGGACAGTTCCACGAACTTGCGGCCGGGACCGCGGGCAATGACGTGCGCGAGCGTGGTCTTGCCGGTACCCGGCGGACCCCAAAGGATCAGGGAACTGGGTCCGGCCGGACCGGCTGCGTCGGCGCCTGCCCCGGCTGCCAGTTGGCGCAGCGGCGAGCCCTGGCCGAGCAGGTGCTGCTGGCCCACCACCTCATCGAGGGTGCGGGGCCGCATCCTTACGGCGAGGGGGCTGCGGGGCGAGCCCTGGCCGCGCGCGCTGTTGCCCCGGGAACCGTTGCCTGCCCCGGCGACGGGACCCTCGTCGTCGTCATGTTCTGGCCCGTTGCCGAAGAGATCATCCACATAGATAGGCTACTTCCAGTCAACCGCTGCTTTCTCCGCCCCAAGGATGCCCCATGCCTTCCCCTGCTTCTGCCGGCGGACCGCCCTCCGTCCGGACCGCCTTCGTCCCAGGCGCCCGGCTGGCGGGCTGGGCTGAACGGTTCGGCGCCTCGCACGGCGGATACCGGCTGCAGGATGACGACGACGGCCTCCGCCTTGTGGCGGCCGATGGCACCGTAGCCCTCCTCCAGGCGCCGTGGCCGGCAGATGGGCGGCCGGGTCGCGGCGCCGGCCCGCTGGAGCGGCTGGCCGCCCTTGCCTCCCAGCCCCGCCGGCTGGGACTGCTGCTGGTCCGGCGGGGCGGCTACGGCCTCGGGGTGGCAAGCGAAGGTACGCTGCTCGCGTCAAAAGCGGGAACCCGGTACGTCCAGTCGCGCACGGCCGCCGGCGGCCAGTCCCAGCAGCGCTTTGCCCGCCGGCGCTCCAACCAGGCTGATGCCCTGGTGGTTGCCGTGGCGGAACAGGCAGGGCTGGTCTTCGCCGGGCATGCCTTCGAATATCTCGTGCCGGGCGGCGACAGGACACTGGCGGACCTGGTCCTCGCCGAACCAGTTCTCCGGGACTATGCGCAGCTCCCCCGCCTCGCATACCTCGACGTGCCGGAACCCAGGGCCGCCGTGGTGAAGAAGGCCGCAGCCGACGCCTGCGCGGTGCGGATCACCGTAGCGGATCTGCCCGGGTAAAGTGCTTCGGCCATGACGGTTCAGCAGCCGGTGGGCGCCCGGCGGGGCCGTTCCTGCCGGTACAGGTAGCGGCCGGCTTCCTTGAACCCGGCCTTGGCGTACAACTCCTGCGCGCCGTGGTTCGCCGCAGTCACCAGCAGCCAGAAGCCCGTCACGCCCCGGCTGTTGCCGGCCTGCAGCAGCGAGTCGAGGACCGCTGCGGCGAACCCGCGGCGACGCGCTTCCGGCAGGGTGGCCATGCAGTACAGGCCACCCAAGTGGCTGCCGCCGGGAAGCGCAAGGCGCCCGACGGCGGCCGGCCGGCCCCCGTCGTCCCGCACCAGGGCATAGACGGAGGGGCAGCCTTCAAGGATTTTTTGGGCGACGGCCATGGCGTCCTCCCCGCCGCGGCCGTCCACCTGCCACCAGACCCGCAGCCAGTCCTTCGATGGCTTCGGTAAGAGTTCCACAGCCGGAGTGCCCGGCTCGGCTGCAGGACCGGGGACCTGCAGGGCGCTGCGGGTCATGACCAGGGTCTCGGACTGGCGGGTGAAGCCCTCCGCATCAAGAAGTCCGTGCAGCGCGGCCGCATCCGCGCCCTCAAACAATTGGAAGATGACCGGAAGCCGACGGCTGCGGTACCAGGACCGAGCCTCGCGGAGCAGCGCGGGAAGCTCTTCGCCCAGGTGCTGCGCGGCGTCCCGCGGCCAGATGGAGTTGGCCCGCTGCGTGACACCTTCCGCCGCCCGGAGGATCCAGCCGCCGGCAGCGTCCTGTTCCAGGGCGGGCCAGGCGGCGTCCATGGCGGATTCGAGGGCGGTAGTTTCAATATTCGGGGGTGGGGGCTGCATATCGCCTACGGCCACGAGGTTTCCTTCCTTAACAGCAGGAGGCTCCCCGGCGGACCGGAGAACCTCCTGCTGCGTTGCGGCCCCAGGCCGCGGGTACTACTGCTGGTCTTCGGGCTTCTTTTTCTCTTCCGGCTTTTTGGCCTCCGGCTTGAAGTCCACGCCTGCTTCCTTGCGCTGCTGCGGCGTAATGGGGGCCGGGGCCTCGGTGAGGGGGTCGTGGCCGCCGCCGGACTTGGGGAAGGCGATGACGTCGCGGATCGACTCCACCCCGGCCAGCAGCGAGACAACACGGTCCCAGCCGAACGCGATGCCGCCGTGCGGAGGCGCGCCGTACTTGAAACCTTCGAGCAGGAAGCCGAACTTGGTCTGCGCGTCCTCCTTGTCCAGGCCCATCAGCTCAAAGACCCGCTCCTGCACTTCACGCTGGTGGATACGGATGGAGCCACCGCCGATTTCGTTGCCGTTGCAGACGATGTCGTAGGCGTAGGACAGTGCCGACTCCGGGTCCTTGTCGAAGGTATCCAGGAATTCCGGCTTGGGCGAGGTGAACGCGTGGTGGACAGCCGTCCACTGCCCTCCGCCGACAGCCACATCACCAGAGGCGACTGCGGCGGCGGCGGGCTCGAACATCGGGGCGTCCACTACCCAGCAGAACGCCCAGTCGGTGGGGTCGATCAGGCCGGTGCGGTGGCCGATCTCCACGCGGGCAGCACCCAGGAGGGCCCGCGACGGGGTCTTCTCGCCTGCGGCGAAGAAGATGCAGTCGCCCGGTTTGGCGCCAACCGCATCGGCCAGGCCGGCGCGCTCGGTGTCCGTGAGGTTCTTGGCCACAGGACCGGTGAGTTCGCCGTCCTCCTTGTACAGCACGTAGGCCAGGCCCTTGGCGCCGCGCTGCTTGGCCCATTCCTGCCAGGCGTCCAGGGTGCGGCGCGGCTGCGAGGCGCCGCCGGGCATCACCACGGCGCCGACGTACGGCGCCTTGAACACCCCAAAGCTGGTGTCCTTGAAGAACTCAGTCAACTCGGTGAGCTCCTGGCCGAACCGAAGGTCCGGCTTGTCCGAGCCGAACCGTGCCATGGCATCGGCGTAGGTAATCCGCTGGATGGGCGTGGGGATTTCGACGCCGATGAGCTGCCATACGGCCTTGACGATGTTTTCGCCCATCCGGATGATGTCGTCCTGGTCCACGAAGCTGGCCTCGATGTCCAGCTGGGTGAATTCCGGCTGCCGGTCCGCGCGGAAGTCTTCGTCACGGTAGCAGCGGGCAATCTGGTAGTACTTCTCGAAGCCGCCCACCTGCAGCAGCTGCTTGAAAAGCTGCGGTGACTGCGGAAGGGCGTACCAGGAACCCGGGGCCAGGCGTGCCGGAACCAGGAAGTCGCGGGCGCCTTCCGGCGTCGAGCGCGTCAGCGTGGGCGTCTCGATCTCAACGTAGCCCTCTTGGTGGAGCAGCTCGCGCGCCACCCGGTTGGCCTCTGACCGCAGGCGCAGGTTGCGGCTGGGGCCGGGGCGGCGCAGGTCCAGGTAGCGGTGCTTCAGGCGGGCTTCCTCGCCGACCTCCACATGCTCGTCAATCTGGAACGGCAGCGGGTCCGAGGTGTTGAGGATGGTGACGTCCTCGGCGATGACCTCGATTTCGCCTGTGGCCAGCGCAGGGTTCTCGTTGCCCTCCGGTCGCCGGGACACCGTGCCCTTGATTTGCAGGACGTACTCGTTGCGCAGCCCGTGGAACACTTCTTCCTCACGGACAACCACCTGCGCCACGCCTGAAGCGTCGCGCAGGTCCACGAATGCCACACCACCGTGATCACGACGGCGGGCCACCCAGCCGGCCAGGGTTACGGTCTGTCCAATGTGCTCGGAGCGAAGGGATCCGAGGTCATGTGTGCGCAGCACAGCACGCCTTTCTGCGGGAAAACAGGGGGAAGTTCAATATGATCGTTGCGGGAACGATCCCGTCCGAGTTTACCCGCTGGAAAGGGACTGCCGCCGCATGAGCGAACCACAGCAGCTGCAGCGCCGGCTGGGGACCTTTGATGCCACCGCCATTGGACTCGGTTCCATGCTGGGTGCAGGCGTGTTCGTGGTGTTCGCCCCGGCCGCCGCCCTGGCAGGGAACCTGCTGGTCCTGGCCGTGGTGGTCGCCGGCGTCGTGGCGTACTGCAACGCGGTGGCTTCCGCAGCCCTCGCCGCAAAGTATCCCACCAGTGGCGGAACGTACATCTATGGCCGCAAGCAACTGGGCGAATGGCCCGGCTTCCTGGCCGGCTGGGGTTTTGTCACGGGCAAGACCGCCTCCTGCGCCGCCATGGCGTTGACGTTCGGCAGTTACGTGGCCCCGGCTATTGCTGTTCCGGTGGCCATCGCCGCCGTCGTGGTGCTGACCGGCGTCAACCTGCTGGGCATCACCAGGACCGCCCTGCTGACCCGGATCCTGCTGTGCATGGTCCTGGCAACACTGGTCTTCGTTGCCGTCGCAGCAGTGCTGGGGCCGCACCCTGCGACGGAAACGGCAGGGGCTCCGTCCGCAGGTGCGGCCGGCGTGCTGCCCGCCGCCGGACTGATGTTCTTCGCCTTCGCCGGCTACGCCAGGATCGCCACCCTGGGCGAAGAGGTGCGGAACCCGGCCCGGGCCATACCGCGGGCCATCCTCGCGGCCCTGGCGGCCGCGTTTGCCATTTACCTGGTGCTGGCGCTGCTCCTGCAGGCCCACCTCGGTGACCGGCTTGCCGCCACCCGGACACCCCTGCTGGACGCGGTGTTGGAATCAGGCCTTGCCGCGGGTGCGCCGCTGGTGCAGGCCGGAGCGGCGGCCGCATGCCTGGGCGCCCTTCTCGCACTTATCACGGGGGTGGGCAGGACAACGCTGGCCATGGCGAGGGAACGGGATCTTCCCGGACCATTGGCGAAGGTGGGCGGCAGCCACACCGTTCCGTTCGTCGCGGAACTGGCCGTGGCCGCCGTCGTCATCCTGCTCCTGCTGACCACTGACGTGATGACCGTGGTGGGCTTCTCAAGCTTCGGTGTACTGGTCTACTACGCGATAGCGAACGCCTCCGCCTTCACGCTCGCGGCACACCCCGGGTACGCTCCACGCTGGCTCAACGCTGTCGGGTTCCTGGGGTGCGTCGTACTCGCCTTCACGCTGCCGGCAGCGTCCCTCCTGACCATGGCGGTGGTCCTGGCGGCAGGGGTGGCCGGACGGTGGCTGGTGCTTCGCTTCCGGCAGCACCAGCCCCAGGCGTAGGTACCAGCCCCCGCCTTAGGTTCCCGGGCTACACCGAAGCCGGTGCAGTCGCGGTCGTTTCAACCTGCACGGTCAGGTCCTCCAGCGGCGGCATCCAGGTTTCGGGAGCGGCCAGCACCTGCTCGCCGGTGCGGATGTCCTTGACCTGGTGGGTGCCGTCCTCGTCGGTGAACCAGACGAAGGGGATCCCCCGCTTGTCCGCGAACTTGATCTGCTTGCCGAACTTGTCCGCCTTCGCCGCAACCTCGGTGGGGATCCCCCGGCTGCGCAGCAGGGCGGCAACGTCCTGGGCCGCTCCCCAGCTGTCATCCTGGTTCAGGGCCACCAGGACGGCGGTGGGAACCGAACGGGAAGCCTTGGCCAGGTCCTGGCTCAGGATCCGGGACACCAGGCGGGTGACACCGATGGAGAGGCCGACGCCCGGGAACTTGCGGTTTCCCTTCGATGCCAAGGCGTCGTAACGGCCGCCGGAGCAGATGGAGCCCAGCTGCTCGTGGCCCACCAGCACCGTTTCCACCACCGTGCCCGTGTAGTAGTCCAGGCCGCGGGCAATGCTGAGATCCGCCAGGACCTTGCCCGGGGCGCGCTGGACGGCGGCATCGATGACCTGTTCCAGTTCGTCCAGGCCTTCATCCAGCAGTTCGTTGCTGACGCCCAAGGCGCGGACCTGGGCCACGAAGGAGGTGTCCTCGGTGCGAATGGCCGCCAGCTGCAGGGCCTTGGCCGCCTGTTCGTCGGACGCTCCGAGTTCGCTCTTCAACAGTTCGGCCACCTTGGCGGGGCCCACCTTTTCGAGCTTGTCGATGCTGCGCAGCACGCCTGCGGTGTCTTCCAGTCCAATGCCGCGGTAGAACCCTTCAGCCAGCTTGCGGTTATTGATGCGCAGGCGGAAGTCGGGGATGGGCAGGGCGCTGAGTGCCTCGGCGATGACCAGCGCGATCTCGACGTCATAGCGGAACGGAAGCTCGCCGTCGCCCACCACGTCAATGTCCGCCTGGGTGAACTCGCGGGCCCGTCCTTCCTGGGGCCGTTCCCCGCGCCACACCTTCTGGATCTGGTAACGGCGGAACGGGAAAGACAAATAGCCCGCGTTCTCCACGACATACCGGGCGAACGGAACCGTCAGGTCAAAGTGCAGGGCAAGTGCGTGCGGGTCGGCCTTTCCGCCTTTGACGGGGTTCTCGCTCTCATCCTCCTGCAGCCGGCTCAGGCCGTACACTTCCTTGTCGATCTCCCCCTTGCGGAGCAGTTGGCCCACCGTCTCCACCGCTCGGGTCTCGATCGAGCCAAAACCGTGGAGCTCAAAAACCCGGCGCAGGGTATCGAGCACATGCAACTCCACCAGCCGTTCCTCGGGAAGCCACTCGGGGAATCCGGACAGGGAGGCGGTGCGTGCCATGGGGAAGGTTCTCCTTAGGAATGGAAGGGGCGCCGGAACTGCCGGCCCGCGCCCGTTAAGACGGCATGCGGCGGCAGCACAGCCAGCCATGCATAAACTATGTGCGGCAGCCAGTTTATGCGGCATCCCTGTGCATCTCTAATGCAGCGGACCCGCGAAGCCTGGCCCCTGACACCTGCGCCCCGCGGCCAACCGCCGGGCACCAGCAGCCCGACGACGAGGAGGACCCTTGGCGGCCAGTTCACGCAGTGCACGCGAAGCAAAACGGCGCATCCAGCAAATGGAGGCCAAGCGTGAGCTCCGGCGCGGCCAGGAGAAGCGGCGGAAGCGCGACAACCTCGTGGCCGCCGGTGCCGGGGCCGCCGCCGTGGTGCTCGCCGTCGTCCTCCAACTCACCGCGTTCGCCGGCAATCCCACGGAAGCCGAATACGCTGCTGCGCAGGCGGGATTGACGGAGCCCTCCGCTTCCCCAAGCTCCTCCCCCACACCCTCCGCGCCGGCAACGAATGGACCGAACATCCCGGCTGCGGATACGGCGGCCGGCAAGACGTTCTCCGGCCAGCTGCTGCTGAACGGCAACCCGCTGGGCGTGGAAGTGGACGGGACCAAGGCCCCGCAGGCTGCCGCCGTGTTCAAGTCCCTCAGCGACGAAGGCTATTTCAACGGCAAGACGTGCCACCGGCTGACCACCGCAGACAAGTTCGGCGTCCTGCAGTGCGGCTCCCCCAAGGGAGACGGGCAGGGCGACCCGAACTACACGTGGGGTCCGCTCGAGAACACCCCGGCTAACAGCACCTACCCTGCCGGCACCATCGCCGTTGCCCGCACAGGCAACAACGCGTACGGCAACGGGACACAGTTCTTTATTGTCTACAAGGACACGGTCATTCCGGCGGATGCCGCCGGGGGCTACACCGTTGTAGGAAAGGTCACCTCCGGGCTCGACGTCGTCTCCACCATCGCGGCCGCAGGAATCACACCGGGAGCCAGCGACACGGACGGCGCGCCAAAACAACCAGTCACGATAGACTCGTTTTCTCTGAAGTAGGAAGCCGGGCCGGACTGGCCACGGTGAGTACGTGAGTATTTCCCTCCAAGCGAAAGACTTTTAGCGGTGACAGACAGTCAAAAATCCGACGAAACAGCAACAGACCTGACCGAAACGGCGGCCCCCGCCGCCGGCGAAGGTACCGGTCCTGATGCGAATGCCGAGCAGTCATCTGCCGCGCCCGAGGCTCCCGCAGCGCCCTCGGCGGCTGCGCCGGCCCCCGGGCCCCGGCCGTCTGCACCGTCTCCTGCCGCTTTCGCCTCCCGGCCCAAGCCGGCCGCGGCCGCACCCGCCGCCGCACCGGCTCCTGCCGCACCCAGCACCTCCGTCGCCGAGGCGTCCAAATGGGGCCGGGTGGAGGGCGACGGCCACGTCTACCTGAAGATCGACGACGGCGAGCACCCCGTGGGCCAGTACCCCGGCGTCAGCGACGACGAAGCCCTGCTGTACTTTGCGCGGAAGTACGACGACGTCGTGGCTCAGATCGTTCTGCTGGAACAGCGGGTCACCTCCAAGGCCCCCAGCACCGACATGCAGAAGACGGTGACGCACCTGCATGAGCAGCTTGCCGAGCGGAACATGGTGGGCGACCTCCGGGCTGCGGAAGCGCGCCTGGATAAGCTGTCCGGCCAGATCGCGGAGCTGGAAAAGGCCGAGAAAGCAGAGCACGACGCCGTGCGGGCCGCCGAGCTCGCAGCGCGTGAAGCCATTGTTGCCGAGGCGGAGCAGATTTCCGGCCAGGATCCCGCCCAGACACAGTGGAAGACCTCCAGCGCCCGCATGAACGAGCTTTTCGAAAACTGGAAAGCCGCCCAGAAGAGCGGCGTCCGGCTGGGCCGCAGCAACGAAGACGCCCTCTGGAAGCGGTTCCGTGCTGCCCGCACCGTTTTCGACCGCCACCGCAGGGCATATTTCTCCCAGCTGGACAGCAACAACTCTGCGGCCAAGGCTGCCAAGGAGAAGCTGATTGCCGAAGCTGAAGCCCTGTCCACCTCCACGGACTGGGGCTACGCCGCCGGGGAATACCGCCGGCTGATGGACCAGTGGAAGGCATCGCCGCGTGCCAGCCGCAAGGACGATGACGCGCTGTGGGCACGCTTCCGCGCCGCGCAGGACGTCTTCTTCACGTCGCGCCAGGCCGCCAATGACGAGATCGACCAGGAATACGCCGCAAACCTTACCGTGAAGGAAGAACTGCTGGCCGAGGCCAACACCATCCTGCCGGTCAAGGACCTCGCCGCGGCCAAGAAGGCCCTGCAGTCCATCCGTGACCGCTGGGAAGAGGCCGGCAAGGTGCCGCGGGCAGACATGGGCCGGATCGAGGCCGGACTGCGGAAGGTCGAGGACGCCGTCCGCCACGCTGAGGAAGAGCAGTGGCAGCGGTCCAACCCTGAGCGCAAGGCACGCACCAACAGCGCGTTGTCCCAGTTGGAGTCCGCCATCGCCGGGCTCCAGGAAGACCTCGCCAAGGCAGAGAAGAGCGGCGACCAGCGCAAGATCAAGGCTGCCCAGGAAGCCCTTGAGGCGCGCCAGGCCTGGCTCGACCAGATCCAGCGCTCCGCCAGCGAGCTGTCCTGAACAACCCGTTGAGCTGACGGGCGCAGGCCCCGTTCCGGTTATCCACATAAACCGGGCGGGGCCTGTGCCGCTTAAGGGCGTCCCGGGCAGGATGGGGCTATGGCCACTCCTCCAACTCCATCCGCCGCCGGGCCAGGCAGGGCAGCCGGCCCGCCAGTTTCCCGTGCGGCTTGCCGGGAAAACCCGGCGGAATCCGGCGCAGCGCCCCGCTTTCCCGAGCTTTATGCTCCCGGCGGCCCCTTCGCCGGTCCGGAACTGCAGTCCCTCGCAGCGGACGGCCTGCTGGCCCGTTTCCATCAGCACGGCTACACGCTCCCCGGAATCCCTGCGTCCCCTCAGCTGCGTGCAAGGGCAGCGGCAGGGGCTGTACCGGCGGCAATACGGCAGCGCGTTGTTGCCGGGCGGATGACGGCGGCCTGGATCTACGGCTGTGCGGCTGAGCCTGACCGCCTGGCCCTGCTGGTGGATGCCAAGCGGAGGGTGTCCAGCCTGCGGAGCACGCGCGGCTGCACGTTGCATGAAGTGAAGCTTGGGCCGTTCGATGTGATCAGCCTGGGCGGGCTCATGGTGTCCAGCCCCCTGCGGACCGCGCTTGATATCGCCCTGCATGTGGAATCGGAGCGCGCCGTACCCGCACTCGCCGGCCTGCTGGCAAGGCCGCAGCAGGACGTGAAGCTGCGCCTCCTGGTCCGGGCCATCGAGGCAACACCCCGGGTGCCACACAAGCGGGCGGCGCTGGAAAAGCTTGCCCTGCTAGCTCCGGCGTTTGTTGCCGGTGGTGCGGTAGACGTCGAAGACCCCGTCGATCCGCCGGACGGCGCTCAGGACGTGGCTGAGGTACTTGGGGTCGCCCATCTCGAAAGCGAACTTTGAGATCGCCACGCGGTCCGTGGAGGTGTGGACGCTGGCGGCGAGGATGTTGACGTGGTTGTCCGACAGGACCCTGGTCACGTCGGAGAGCAGGGACTTGCGGTCCAGCGCCTCAACCTGGATTTCCACCAGGAAGACGCTCGACTGGGTTGGCGCCCAGTCCACGTCCACGATCCGGTCCGGCTGGTCCTTCAGGTCCGAGATGTTCGTGCAGTCAGTCCGGTGCACGGAAACACCGGAACCCCGGGTCACGAAACCGAGGATCGGATCCGGCGGAACGGGCGTGCAGCAGCGGGCGAGCTTGACCCAGACGTCGCCTACGCCGCGGACCACTACACCGGAGTCGGAGAAGCGGGCCTTGGTGACCTGGGTGGGGATGCTGACCTCTTCGACGTCATCATCGGCACTCTCATTGCCGCCCAGGCTTTCAATGAGCTTCTCCATGACCGACTGCGCGGACGTGTGTCCGTCGCCCACCCCGGCGTAAAGCCCGGAGATGTCGGCGTACTTGAACTCCTCCGCCACGGCGGCCAGGGCCTCGTGCGTCATCAGCCGCTGCAGCGGGAGGTTCTGCTTCCGCATGGCACGGGTCAGCAGTTCCTTGCCGCGGTCGATCGCTTCTTCGCGGCGTTCCTTGCTGAACCACTGCCGGATCTTGTTGCGTGCCCGGGCGCTCTTGACGAAGTGCTGCCAGTCCTGGCTGGGCCCCGCTCCCTCGGCCTTGGAGGTGAAGATTTCCACCCAGTCGCCGTGGTTCAGTTCGCTGTTGAGCGGGACCAGCTTGCCGTTGACCCTGGCGCCGATGGTGCGGTGGCCCACCTCCGTGTGGACTGCGTAGGCAAAGTCCACGGGTGTCGATCCCGCCGGCAGTGCCATGACTTCGCCCTTGGGGGTGAAGACGAACACTTCGCGGGCGTTGATTTCAAACCGGAGCGAGTCCAGGAACTCCCCCGGATCCGATGTCTCCTGCTGCCAGTCCACCAGGGACCGCAGCCACCCCATGTCGCCGTCGCGGGGACTTCCGGGACCCACGGCGGTGCGGTTCGGCTGGTCCTTGTACTTCCAGTGGGCCGCCACGCCGTATTCGGCCCGGCGGTGCATCTCATGCGTGCGGATCTGGATCTCCACCGGCTTGCCGCCCGGACCGATGACGGTGGTGTGCAGCGACTGGTACATGTTGAACTTCGGCATCGCGATGTAGTCCTTGAACCTGCCGGGCAGGGGGTTCCAGCGCGAATGCATGATACCCAGGGCGGCGTAGCAGTCCCGGACGGAGTCCACCAGGACGCGGACACCCATGAGGTCGTTGATGTCGTCGAAGTCCTTGTCGCGGACAATCATCTTTTGGTAGATGGAGTAGTAATGCTTGGGCCGGCCGGTGATGGTGGCCTTGATCCGGGCTCCGCGCAGGTCCTCCGTGATCTGGTCGCGGATGACGCCCAGGCTCTTTTCCCGCTCGGGGGTCCTGTCCCCCACCATCCGGACGATCTCCTCGTACACCTTGGGATACAGCGCCGCGAAGGACAGGTCCTCAAGCTCCCACTTGATGGTGTTCATACCCAGGCGGTGGGCCAGCGGTGCGAAGATCTCCAGGGTTTCCCGGGCTTTGCGGGCAGAGGATTCGGCCGAAACGAAGCGCCAGGTGCGGGCGTTATGCAGCCGGTCCGCCAGCTTGATCATCAGGACACGGATGTCCTTGGCCATGGCCACGACCATTTTTCGGACGGTCTCCGACTGGGCAGCCTCGCCGAAGCTGACTTTGTCCAGTTTGGTCACGCCGTCCACCAGCATTGCTACTTCCGGCCCGAAGTCCCGCTTCAGGTCGGCAAGCGTGTACGGAGTGTCTTCCACCGTGTCATGCAGCAGCGCTGCAGCCAGCGTCGTGCCGCTGAGTCCCAGTTCAGCGAGGATGGTTGCCACGGCCACGGGGTGGGTGATGTACGGATCCCCGCTCTTGCGCTTCTGCCCGCGGTGGCTGCGCTCGGCTACGTCAAAGGCGCGCTGGATGAGGTCGAAGTCCTCTTTGGGATTGTTGGCGCGGACGGTGCGGAGCAACGGTTCAAGGATGGGAGAGTACGTGGCTGGGCCGCGGCCGGTCAGGCGGGCAAGGCGGGAGCGGGTCCGCTCACGGCGGCCCGGGAACGTGGCGCGGGATCCTGAGTTGTCGACAGGAACCAGGGAACCAGGGCGCGCGGGCGTTGCCGCACCGGCTTGTACACCGGCAGGATTCTTATCTTCCTGTGCCGTTGGCGCCGACGCCGAACGTTCTTCCAATGAAGCACCCCTCACCACCGATTTAATTACCCCAGTCTATTCCTCCGGGCGGCGACTTTTATAACCGGGACAGAATAGTCAAGGGCCGGGTGACGCAATATCTGCATCACCCGGCCCTTGAGGGCTTTACAACTGCCTGTGGTTCCCCGTCAGGCTTCGCGGTTGCCGGTCAGGCTTGCGCCGGCGTCGCCGTCGTTGACCGCTCCGCAGCCCCGGCGCGGCGCTGCTCCACGCGCCGTGCCTGCTTGACCAAATCCGGTTCGCCCTGGCGGAGCCAGGCGTACATCGGCGCCGCCACGAAGATCGTCGCGGCGGTGCCGATCAGGATCCCGACGAACAGGGCGAGGGACAGGTCGCGGAGCGTTCCTGCGCCGAGGAGTCCGGCACCGATGAACAGAATGGCTCCGACGGGGAGGATGGCCACCATCATGGTGTTGATGGACCGCACCAGCGTCTGGTTGACCGCGAGGTTGACTTCCTCGGCGAAGGTCCGGCGCGTGGACGCGTCGATGCCGGAGGTGTTCTCGCGGATCTTGTCGAAGACCACCACGGTGTCGTACAGGGAGTAGCTGAGGACGGTCAGGAAGCCGATGATGGCCGACGGGGTCACCTCGAAGTCGCTCAGGGCGTAGACCCCGGCGGTGATGAACATGGTCACCGCCATGCCGGCAAGGGCCGAGAGGGACATCTTCCAGGTACGGAAGTACAGGGCCATGAGCAGGGCCGCCAGCAGCACGAACACCACCAGGCCGATCAGTGCCTGCTTTGTCACGTCAGCACCCCAGGTGGGGCCCACGAACGTGGATGTCACCTCGTTGTCCGTAACGCCATAGGCGCTGGTGAGGCCCTGCTTGATTTTGAGGGTTTCGTCGTCCGTCAGTTTGTCCGTCTGGATGCGCATGGTGTTGCCGGCCACGTTTGCCACGCGCGGAACGCTGCCGGATACAACGTCGGTGACGGCTTTCCCGCCGATGGCGGCATCGGTGGTCTTGACGTTGGAGACCGTGAATTCAGAGCCGCCGCGGAATTCAATACCGAGGTTGAAGCCGCCCATGGCCACCGGGATGATGATGGACAGGGCCACGCCCACCGCGGCGATGATGAACCAGATCTTCTTGGCGCCAACGAAGTCGTAGGAGCGCTTGCCCGAGTAAAGCTCGTTGCCGAAAGTGGAGAAGCCTGACATTACTTGTTCTCCTTCGCGGAGGTCTTGGACGAGCCAGCCAGCTGTTCCTGCTTTTCTGCCATGCGCCGTTCGGCGATGGTCATGCGGCGCTCGGCCTCGGCCGCTGCACCGGCGTTCTTGCTGCGGACCACCACAGGCCGCTCCTCGGGAGTACGGATCCGCCCGGCGCCGCGGTACAGCGGCACCGCGCCCAGCCGTTCGGGGTCCAGGCCGGAGAACTTGTGGCCTTCACCGAAGAAACGGGTGCGGGCCAGAAGCTGCAGCGTGGGGTGGGTGAACATGAACACCACGATGAGGTCGGCAATGGCGGTCAGGCCCAGGGTGAAGGCGAAACCGCGCACGTTGCCCACGGCGACGAAGTACAGGACGAGCGCGGCCAGCAGGTTGACGGCCTTGGACGCCAGGACGGTGCGCTTGGCCCGCTTCCAGCCGTTTTCGACCGCGGACACCAGGCCGCGCCCTTCACGCAGTTCGTCACGGATGCGCTCAAAGTAGACGATGAACGAGTCAGCTGTCTGGCCGATGGCCACGATGATGCCCGCAACGCCCGCAAGGGACAGCCGGTAGTTCTCGGTCCAGCCGAGGATGGCGATGGCCAGGTAGGTCAGGGCACCGGCCACCACCAGGGAGGCAATGGTCACGAAGCCCAGGGCCCGGTACTGGAACAGCGAGTAGACCACCACGAGCAGGAGCCCGATCAGGCCGGCCAACAATCCCATGCGCAACTGTTCCCCACCAAGCGTGGCGGAAATCTGCTGCTCGCTCTGGATGTCGAAGCTGATGGGAAGGGCGCCGAACTTCAGCTGGTCGGACAGGGCCTTGGCGGTCTGCTCGGTGAAGCCGCCGGTGATCTGCGGACGTCCGTCGGTGATGACGGCCAGCGCACGCGGCGCGGAGATGACCTGGTCGTCCAGGACGATGGCGAACTGCGCCTTGGGGTCGCTGCCCGACTGCCCGCCGGCGGCCGTGTAGAACTGGTTCAGGCGCTCGGTGACCTCTTTGAACTTCGCGGTACCTTCGGCGTCGAACTGGATGTTGACGGCCCACTCATTGGTGACCGCGCCCTGGGCGCCCTGCTGCAGCTGGAAGGACGAAGTGACGATGTTGCTGCCCTTCACCTCCACGGGACCCAGGATGTACTTGATCGCCGGGGACTTGTCGGTGGCAGGCTCGCAGGTGACCAGCGGCTTCGTGGGATCTGACCGCTGGGACTTCTCGGCTGCGGGGCTGTTGCAGTCAAGTGTCTCGAACTGCTTGTAGATCTCGGGTGTGATCCAGTTGGTGTCGCTGCTGTTCGCCGGGGCAGCCGTCGGCTTGGGGAGCTGGGCCTCAGGGGTCTGCGACTCCGGCGGCACCGGTGCGCCGTCACCATTGAGCAGCACGGGGCGGAAATTCATGTCCGCGGAGGCCTGGATCAGGTTCCGGGTTTCGGCGGAAGGCGTGCCGGGAAGGCTGACCACCACGTTGCGCCCGGACTGGGTGCTGATTTCCGCTTCGGAGACGCCCGAGCCGTCAACGCGCTGGCGGATGATCGCCACGGCCTGGTTGAGCTGCTGCTCGTTGATGTCCGATCCGCCCTCCACCTTCGGGGCGAGGATCATCTGGGTGCCGCCCTCCAGGTCCAGGGCGAGTTTGGGCGCCCAGCTGGCCTGTCCGGCGATGGTGCCGCCGGCCAGGACGGCGGTCAGCGCCGCCAGGAGTACGCCAAGCCAGACCAGGACGCGGAGCCCCGGCTTCTTGCGGCCAGTTCGTGCCATTGTCGATCTTTCTCTTATTCGCGGAGGAACCGCCGGCGCAGGCCATGGCCGCGCCGGCGGTGGTCCGCAGCGGTAGAGGGAGGAAAGGGGCCAGCGGGCCTAGCTGTCCTTCTTGCCCTCGTCGTTGAGGCGCTTCAGGTTTTCTTCCGGAGTCTCCGCGCCGGTGGCGGTGCTCCCGGTCTCCGGGGTGGTGAGGGAGGACGCATCGTCCGGTACCACAGGGGAAGCAGCGGCGGGCTCGGCCTCAGGGGTGGTTTCCACGGCAGGCTCGATGACCTTGGTGACGGCCTGGCGGTGGACGGTGGCCAGGTTGCCGGGGGAAAGTTCAAGCGTGACCTTGTTGTCGGCCTCGTCGATGTCCACGATCCGGCCGAAAAGGCCAAAACTGGTCATGACCTCCACGCCCGGGCCAAACTTCGACTGGAGCTCTGCCTGCTGCTGCTGCGTCTTCTTGTTGCGGCGGAACATCATGAAGATGAACACGCCGAGCATGACGAACAGGAGAATTGACATTGGATCCAAGGGGAATTCCGTTCTTTTTCTGGTACAGCTGGTTTTCCAGCGACGTCGGCTTCGCTTCGGCCGGGGCGGGCTGGTGATGCAGGCAGAGCGCCTGACTTTTCCTTCCCCAAGCGACGGGGGCGTCAGGGCCACCCGCGAAACAAAGACCCGAACGTGCCGGGCGTCATACCAGTCTAAAGGGAAAAGCTGAAGGGAGCCTGCTATTGGCCCTCCGCGACCCATTCCCCCGCCGCGGAAGCGTCCCCGCCGGGCTCGAAAAGGTCCAGCTGCTCCTGCGCGAACACGTTGGACGGGATGGCGTAGCCAAGGTGCGTCCACGCAGCCGCCAGCGCGATCCTGCCGCGGGGCGTGCGGCCCAGCAGGCCTTCGCGGACCAGGAAGGGTTCGGCGACGGTTTCCACCGTTTCGGTTTCCTCACCCACGGCAATAGCGAGGGTGGAGAGGCCCACGGGACCGCCGCCGAATTTGGTAATGAGGGCGTCCAGGACCGCCCGGTCCAGCCGGTCCAGGCCTTTCTTGTCCACTTCATACATGTCCAGGGCAGCGGAGGCGGCCCTTGCATCGATTTGTTCGATGCCGTGCACCAGCGCCCAGTCCCGGACACGGCGCAGCAGGCGGTTGGCGATACGCGGCGTACCGCGGGAACGGCCGGCGATCTCAGCGAATCCGGCGGAGTTGACCTTCAGGTCCAGCAGCCCGGCGGAACGGCGCAGAACCAGCTCCAGCTCGGGAACCGAGTAAAACTCGAGGTGCCCGGTGAACCCGAACCGGTCGCGCAGCGGTCCCGGGAGCAACCCGGCACGGGTGGTGGCCCCCACCAGGGTGAACGGCGGCAGTTCCAGGGGAATCGCAGTGGCGCCTGCACCCTTGCCCACGACAATGTCGACGCGGAAGTCCTCCATGGCCATGTACAGCATTTCCTCGGCCGGCCGGGACATGCGGTGGATCTCGTCGAGGAACAGGACCTCGCCTTCGGACAGCGAGGACAGGATGGCCGCGAGGTCGCCGGCGTGCTGGATGGCTGGTCCGCTGCTGAGGCGCAGCGGCGCGTTCATCTCCGCGGCGACGATCATGGCAAGGGTGGTCTTGCCCAGGCCGGGCGGGCCCGAGAACAGCACGTGGTCCGCTGTTCGCCCGCGCATCCGGGAGGCCTGCAGCACCAGCGACAGCTGCTTGCGCACCCGGTGCTGGCCAACGAAGTCGTCCAGGTTCTTGGGCCGCAGCGCGGCCTCGATGGCACGCTCTTCCGGTTCCTCCCCCGCGGCAACCAGTGAGGGTTCAGCCACGGGTGCCTACGCGGTTACCGGCGCGTGCGCCGTCCTGGCCGAGCCACCGGAGCGTGGTGCGGAGGATCTCGGGAACGTTGCCGCGGAAGGACACTTCGGGTTCGTCGGCCAGGGCTTTGTCGATACTGGTGGACGCGTCCTTCTCGGACCAGCCAAGGCTGGTCATTGCGGCCACCACCTGGGGCTTCCAGGCGGCCTCGGCAGGGGTTCCGGCTCCGGGGGCTGGAGCTGTCCCCTGCGGGACGAGCTTCCCTGCGAGTTCCAGCACAATCCTGCCCGCCACCTTGGGGCCGATGCCGGGGACCTTGGTGAAGGTCTTGCTGTCCCCCGTGTGTGCCGCCACCCTAATGGCTTCGGGGTCATGGACTGCCAGGACAGCAAGGGCAAGCCGGGGCCCGACTCCGCTGACGCTGAGCAGAACCTCGAAAACCTCGCGCTCGTCGTCGTCCGCGAAGCCAAAGAGCGTGAGCGAGTCCTCCCGCACGATCAGCGAGGTGAACACCTTGCCCTCTTCACCGACGCGGAGGTGGCTAAGGGTCTGCGGGGTGGCATAGACGCTCATCCCGGCACCGTTGAGGTCAATCACAGCCGTTGACAGGCCAACGTGCGCTACCGTTCCGCGGAGGAAACTGATCAAGGCCGGGCTCCCGTGGTACTGCGGGCCCGTTCGTGGGGCCCGGCTATCCGAACATATCTACGAATACCCTAGCAAGCAGCAGGGACAATCAGCGTGCGCGGCGCGCCTTTGCCTCCGCTTCGGCCCACGCGCGCTGGGCGGGCGTCAGGGATGAGCTGCCGGGACCGGTGGTGGCCACGGCGGCACCGCTGCCGGCGCGCCACGCATGCGTGATGGCCAGCGCCAGCGCGTCGGCGGCGTCGGCGGGGCGCGGAGGGGCATCCAGCCGGAGGATCTTGGTGACCAGTTTGGTCACGGCGTCCTTGTTGGAGGACCCGCTGCCGGTGACGGCTGCCTTAACCTCCGACGGCGTGTGCAGCGCCACCGGGATTCCCCGGCGTGCGGCCGCCGCGATCACCACGCCGGAGGCCTGGGCAACACCCATTACCGTGCTCACGTTGAGTTGCGAGAAAACGCGTTCGACGGCGAGTACTTCCGGTTCGTAGCGGTCCAGCCACTCGTCGATGGCGGTTGCGATTACCAGCAGCCGGCGGTCGAGGGTCTCGTCCGGGGACGTGCCCACGACGCCAACGGCGACCATGCTGGCGCGCCGGTTCCGTTCGACGTCCACGACGCCGATGCCGCAGCGGGTGAGGCCGGGATCAACACCGAGGACACGGAGGGTCACTTATGCTCCGCTCCGGCCGGGGAACCCGGCTTCGATTCCTGCGGGCTAGCGGGCAAGGTGGGACGTCACTCGGATTCCAGGGCAGCCTGGACGTCGTCGCTCAGGTCGGCGTTGCTGTAGACGTTCTGGACGTCGTCGAGGTCCTCGAGGGCATCGGCGAGCTTCAGGAACTTGCGGGCGCCGTCAACGTCCAGCTCAACCTGCATGGAGGGCACGAACTCCACTTCGTCCGTGTCGTATTCAATGCCGGCTTCCTTCAGCGCTTCACGGATGGCCTGCAGGTCGCCAGGCTCCGAGTGGATCTCGAAGGTCTCCCCGTTGTCCTTGACTTCCTCCGCACCTGCATCGAGGACGGCCATCAGGACGTCGTCCTCGCTGAGGCCGTTCTTGGGCAGGTTCACCACGCCCTTGCGGGTGAAGAGGTAGCTGACGGAGCCGGGGTCGGCAATGGTGCCGCCGTTGCGGGAGATGGCCAGGCGAACCTCTGATGCTGCCCGGTTCTTGTTGTCGGTAAGGCACTCGATCAGCAGGGCCGAGCCTTGCGGGCCGCGGGCCTCGTACATGATTTCGGTGTAGTCAACCACTTCGCCGGTGAGGCCGGCGCCGCGCTTGATGGCGCGGTCGATGTTGTCGTTGGGAACCGAGGTTTTCTTGGCCTTGGTGACGGCGAGTTCCAGACCGGGGTTGCCGGCGAGGTCCGGTCCGCCCATCCGGGCGGCAACTTCAATGTTCTTGATCAGTTTGGCGAACGACTTTGCGCGGCGGCTGTCAATGATCGCCTTTTTGTGCTTGGTCGTTGCCCATTTGGAGTGGCCTGACATGCTTTACGCTTCTCCTCTGATCATTCGGATAAAAAGTTCGTGTACGCGTTTCTCGCCGGTCACTTCCGGATGGAAGGAGGTGGCCAGCAACTGGCCGGAACGCACTGCCACAATTCTAGCCGCCCCCGGCAGCGATGCGGCGTGGGATGCATGGTGGGGGTCGGCCGGTTCCACCTGTGCCAGGACCTCCACGTCCTCTCCCACCCGTTCCACCCAGGGCCCGCGGATGAAGACTGCGTGCACCGGTTCCACGCCCGATTCGGTGGCGCTGAAGTCCAGGCCCTTGAAGTCCAGGTCGGTTTCGAAGGATTCGCGCTGGCGGCCGAAGGCGTTGCGGCGGACAGTAATGTCAAGGCCGCCGAAGGTCTGCTGCGGCGCACCGGACAGATCGGTTGCCGGATCGGCGATGTCGGACGCGAGCAGGATCATGCCTGCACAGGAGCCATACACGGGCAAACCCTCGCCGATGTATTTGCGGAGCGGATCGGCAAGCTCGAAGGCACGGGCCAGCTTATCGATGGCGGTGGACTCGCCGCCGGGGATAATGAGGCCGTCCAGGCCGTCCAGTTCCTCCGGGCGGCGCACGGGCACGCCTTGGGCGCCCGTGGCTTCCGCGGCACGCAGGTGCTCACGGAAGTCGCCCTGGAGGGCCAGGACACCGATTTTCAGGCCTGACCCCACGCGCGCCTGGGCAGCAGATGGGGGGTTTGTCATCTTTCCAGCATACGGCCCGGGCCGTATGGCTGGTGCCGCAGGCATCCTGCCGGCAAAGGTTGCATGCCGCTGCTGGGATATATTCAAAACATGGTCTTCTACAGTGTTCCGCTCGGCAAGCTGGTCCGCAGGGTGTCCCGGCTGCGGGGCGGCGGGTCCGCGCTGCCCGGCCTGGTGGTCGAGAAAATCGACCCCGGCTTCATGCGGCGGACGCTCACCACCCTGCCGCACGGTGTGGCGGTGGTCAGCGGCACCAACGGCAAAACCACCACCACCAAGATGGTGGTGGAACTGCTGGAAAGCCAGGGCCTGAAGGTTTTCACCAACCGCACCGGCAGCAATTTCACGCGGGGCGTGGCGGCGGCCCTCCTGGGTGAAGTGGACTGGCGCGGCCGGCTGGACGCGGACATTGCCGTCCTGGAGCTTGACGAAGCCCACGCGGTGCATTTCGTGAACAGTGTCCCGCCGCGCTACTGCCTGCTCCTTAACGTGCTGCGCGACCAGCTGGACCGCTTCGGCGAAATCGACAAGACCGCACAGCTCCTGCAGCACATTGCCGCCAAGACCACCGGAACCGTGGTCCTCAACCGCGAGGATCCGCGGGTGGCACGGATCGCAGACACCCTGACGGGTCAGGAGGTCAAGTACTTCGGCCTCGACGACTCCCTGCTGGCGACCTTCCCCAATGACGACGACATGCGGGCTGCTCCCGGAAGCCCCGCCCCGGCGGGCCTGCCGGAGAAGCCGGCCGCCGACGTCGTGCTCCGGAAAGTGGGCGCGGACAGTGCCGAGTTTGAGTACGACGGCGGTACGGTCACCACAGCGATGAAGCTGCGCGGCGTGTACAACATCTTCAATGCGGCCGCGGCCCTGACCCTGGCCCGCAGCATCTGCGGGGCAGGCGCCGCGACGGCGGACCACGCCACCTTGCTCGAGGCGTTGTCCAAGGTTGCCCCCGCCTTCGGGCGCGGTGAAAGCCTCACCGTGGACGGCCAGCCACTGGACCTGGTGTTGGTCAAGAACCCCAGCGGTTTCCGGCTGGGACTTAAATCCTTCCCTGCCGGCGGTTACGCCACCATGATCGCGATCAACGACAACTATGCCGACGGCCGGGACATGTCCTGGCTCTGGGACGTGGAGTTCGATTCCCTCCGGGAGGGCGGCGTGGAGCTGATCACCGGGTCCCGGGCCTACGACATGGCGCTGCGGTTGCAGTACGACGACGTCCAGGTCGGGGCCGTGGAGCCGGAGATCCCCGCCGCCCTCGCAGCCTTCGTCAGGGAGGGCCGGGGCAAGCCAAAGCGGATCTTCTGCACTTACACGGCGATGCTGGCCATTCGCCGCGAGCTGTCCAAAATCACCACCGTGGAGGTTGTCTCGTGAATCCGGCAGAAGCAGCGACAGCTGCCGCCCAGTCCAAAGGCACCCTCCGGGTAGTCCAGTTGTACCCCCGCGACATGAACATTTACGGCGACTGGGGCAATGCCCTGGTCCTGCAGCGGCGCATCGCCTGGCACGGGTACACCCCCGAACTGCTTGAGTACAACGTGGGCGACCCCTTCCCTGACGGCGTGGACATCATCGTGGGAGGCGGGGGCCAGGACAGCGGCCAACTGGTGATCCAGGACGACCTGCAGGCCCGGGCCGGAGAACTCAAGGAGTTGGCCGAGGACGGTGCGCCCATGCTGCTCATTTGCGGCCTCTACCAGCTCTTCGGCCGCTTCTTCAAGACCCGCACTGGCGCTGTTATCCCGGGTATCGGCGTCCTGGACGTGGAAACCCACGGCACCGACGAGCGCCTGATCGGCAACGTCAAGATTTCCACTCCAGAGTTCGGTGAGGTTTTGGGCTACGAGAACCACAGCGGACAGACGACGCTGGGCGCCGGTGTCAGGCCGCTCGGCACCGTCCCCAAGGGTATGGGGAACAACAGCAACGATGGCCATGAGGGCGCCCGCTACCGCAACATCGTGGCCAGCTACCTGCACGGCTCGCTGTTGCCCAAGAACCCGGCGATCGCGGACTTCCTCATCCGGACGGCTGCGGAGCGCAAATTCGGCAGCTTCTCCCCCGGCAACCCGGACGACACCTACGCCGTCCTCGCCAGGGAGCACGCTGCCCGCCGCCCCCGCTGAGCTGCGGTATCCGTACTCAACGCCACTGAAAGTACTCGCGGTGGATGTTTGCCCGGCGGACGCCTGCCGCCTGGAAGGCTTTCCGGAACTGCCGCAGCATGACGTCCGGGCCGCCCATGAAGACCGACAGCCGCCGTGGTTCGGTGCCCACTGAGGACAGGACCGCTTCCGGGGTCAGCCGTCCGTCCGCGGCGGTGTCCACCAGGTGTACGGTAAGCCGGGGATGCTTCCTGGCGACGGCGGCAATCTCGTCGGCGAACGGGGAACGTCCCGCCGAGGTGACGAAGAAGTGGACCTCTTGCTGCAGTTGCCCGTCAGGCTCCGCGTCGAGGGACCGCAGCCAACTGAGGAACGGCGTGATCCCCACTCCTCCCGCGATCCAGACTTGGTGGGCAGTGCCACGGTGCCGGTCAAACCGACCATAGGGGCCGCCCACGACCGCCGGCATGCCCGGCTGGACCACGTCGGGAAGCCTGGTCGTGTGGTCGCCCAGGGCCTTCACCGTAATGCTGATTCCACCCTCCGGGGCGGGTCCGGAGATGGAGAAAGGATGGCGCTGCCAGCCCTCGGCCGTTTCGAGGTAAACCATGGCGAACTGGCCCGGCTTGAAGGCCAACGGCCGGCCCAGGGGTCGCAGCGCCACCTCCACCAGGTCCGCAGCAACAGGCCGGACCCCGGCCACCTGGTAGTCGTGGTGCGGAAGGAAGCGCCGTGCCAGCAGTTCGCGGTAGGCATAGAAGGCCAGGCCCGTTCCGCCGATGGCCACGTAGCTCCACCGCAGTCCGGGTACAGCACCGAATGCGCTGGCATCGAGCAGGCCGTGCAGGAATCCGGCCGCAAGGAACAGGCCGGTCAGGCGGTGGAAGCCCCGCCACCGCTCGTAGCCGCCCAGTAGGCGGGCGGCCAGCTGGACCGGCTTGGACTGAAGCGCGGTGACCACCAGCCGCCGCACGGGTGCCGGAAGCATGGTCCGCCAACGTGGCAGGATGGCCCACACCACCAGCGCCGCGAGGCCGCAGATAGCCACCACGGCCAAGGTTTTTCCCAGGCTGGTGGCTTCCGGGTTGGACGCAAGTTCGATGTGCGGCAACAGCAGGATGGTTGCCGTAATCGCCGCCCTGCGGTGCCAGATGGCGGCGTGGTCGATGCCGCCGAAAACAGGCTCGACAAGGGGAAGGGTACTGACCAGGACCAGCGCGATCGAATACAGCAGCACGGATTCGCCGCCGAAGAGCTGCCCGACGTAACCGGCAACGGGCTCATTTCCCGGACGAGCCAGATACCAGAAGATGCCGTACGCCATCACGAGCACCGTCACCACGCCCGGACCCAGCCACTGGAACGGTACACCCAGGAAGGTGGTCCCGGGCCTTGTGCCACTTTTGGTCATGGACCCTGGTCTCCTTCGTCATTACCCGAACTGGGACTTGGCCCTGCTGGGCGCGCTGGTTGCAGTCCTGGCTGGACTCCATAGCGGCAATTGTAGGGATCCCGGCTGGGAGGACGACGCCATGGGCAGGTAATTGAGAAGCGTGCCCCGCTGTGAAAGGTTTACCCCATGACGAACCCCCTCCTCACTGCCAGTCCCCTGCCCTACGGCATTCCACCTTTCGCGGCGCTCGCGCCGGAGCAATACGGTGAGGCCATCGAAGCAGGCCTGGCTGCGCACATGGACGAAATCGAGGCCATCGCCGACAACGACGAACCGGCCACGTTTGAGAACACGGCCCTTGCCATGGAACGCTCCGGACAACTCCTGAACCGGTCGGCCGCGGCGTTCTTCACCCTGGTTTCGGCGGACGCGTCTGAGCAGATCAGGGAACTCGAAACGGTGCTGTCACCGCGGTTCTCTGCCCACCAGGACGAGGTCTACCTCAACAGGAGGCTGTTCGAGCGCTTTGCGGCCATTGATACGGCCGGTCGTGATCCGGAATCCGTCCGGCTGGTAGAGGAGTACTTGAGGGAGTTCCGCCAGTCGGGCATCCAGCTGGACGGCCCAGGCCAGGAACGGCTGCGGGCAATTAACGCCGGGCTGGCCCGGCTGGGCACCGAGTTTGGCCAGCGGGTCAAAGAGGGCATGAAATCGGCTGCCCTGCTGGTGGAGGACGTCCGTGACCTGGCGGGGCTGCCCGCCGATGACGTCGCCAGCGCCGCGGAAGCTGCCCGCACCGCCGGACACGAGGGCAAATACCTGCTCACCCTGGTCCAGCCAGGCAACCAGCCTGCCCTGGCCTCGCTCGAGAACCGTGCCGTCCGCCGTCGCCTGTTTGAAGCGTCCGTGGCCAGGGGCAGCGACGGCGGCAGCCTGGATGTGCTGGACCTGGCCCGCGATCTGGCCGGGCTGCGGGCGGAAAAGGCGCAGTTACTGGGCTTCGCCAACTACGCCGAGCTTGTCGCGGACCGCCAGACCGCGCCTGACTTCGAGGCCGTCCGGACCATGCTCAACCGAATGGCGCCGGCAGCCGTCCGTAACGCGGATGCCGAAGCGGCCGCGTTGGCCGAGGTCGCCGGGCACCCGCTGGAAGCATGGGACTGGGCCTACTATTCCGCAAAGGTGCGGCGGGAGAAGTACGACGTCGACGAACAGGCCCTGCGTCCGTATTTCGAGCTCGACCGGGTCATCACCGACGGCGTGTTCTTTGCCGCAAAATCGCTGTACGGGATCACCTTCCAGGAGCGGGCGGATCTCCAGGCCTACCACCCGGATGTGCGCATCTGGGAGGTCCGGAATGAGGACGGTTCCAGCCTGGGCCTGTTCCTCGGCGACTACTATGCGCGCGAATCGAAGCGGGGCGGGGCGTGGATGAACTCGCTCGTTGAGCAGTCTGCCCTGCTCGGCACGCAGCCCGTGGTGACTAATACGCTCAACATCTCCAAGCCGCCGGTGGGCGAGCCAACGCTTCTCACCCTGGACGAGCTGCGGACCTTGTTCCACGAGTTCGGCCATGCCCTGCACGGCCTGTTCTCCAACGTCACGTATCCCCGCTTCTCAGGCACCTCCGTGCCCAGGGACTTCGTGGAGTACCCGTCGCAGGTCAACGAGATGTGGATCATGTGGCCGCAGGTGCTGTCGAACTACGCCCGCCACCACGTCACCGGGGAGCCGCTTCCGCAGGAGATTGTGGACCGGCTCAACGAATCCAGGTTCTGGGGGGAAGGCTTCGCCACCACCGAATATTTGGGCGCGGCCCTGCTGGACCTCGCCTGGCACACGCTGGAGCCGGGTGAGGTGCCGGAGGATGCCTTGGAGTTTGAGGCCAAGGCCCTCGCTGCGGCGGGAATTGCCCACCCGCTGATCCCGCCGCGCTACCGGACCGGCTACTTCCAGCACATTTTCGCGGGGGCAGGCTACGCAGCGGGCTACTACTCCTACATCTGGAGCGAAGTGCTGGATGCCGAGACGGTGGACTGGTTCACCGAGAATGGCGGCCTGACCCGAGCCAACGGCGAACGCTTCCGCGAGGAGCTCCTGAGCCGCGGCAACAGCCGCGACCCGCTGGACTCCTTCCGCACGCTGAGAGGCCGCGAAGCAAGGCTTGAGCCCCTGCTAAAGCGCCGCGGCCTGGAGTAACCCCATCGATTGCTGAGCAAGTGTCGTTCTGAGCCCCGAAAACGACAAGTACGTGGGCCCACGTCGGCAGGGTTCCCCGGCCGAGCTTGCGAGGTTAGGGGGCCGGCGGGGAGCAATCGATGAGAAAAGCTAAAAAACGGACGACGCCGGTCCCCCACCAGAAGAAAGTGAGGAACCGGCGTCGTCAGTCACCGCGGTTGGCGACACGAAGCGCCGGACGGTGCGGTCCGGCAGCGTGCGTAAAGGGGCCCCGCGCCCCAGCCAGCCGCGAAAGCTGCCAAAGGAGCGCGGGGATAGCACGCAGAGGATCGCGCCGTCCGGCGCCGACAAGGCGCCAAAACGAGTAGTGAGTTACCAGCCGCGCTCAGCGAGACGGTGCGGTTGGGGGATCTCGTCGACGTTGATGCCCACCATGGCTTCGCCCAGCCCGCGGGAGGCCTTGGCGATGACGTCGGGGTCGTCGAAGAAGGTGGTGGCCTTCACGACGGCGGCGGCGCGCTGGGCGGGGTTGCCGGATTTGAAGATGCCGGAGCCGACGAAGACGCCGTCGGCGCCGAGCTGCATCATCATGGCAGCGTCAGCGGGGGTGGCAATGCCGCCTGCGGTGAACAGCACCACGGGGAGCTTGCCGGCCGCAGCCACTTCCTTGACCAGTTCGTAGGGGGCCTGAAGTTCCTTGGCGGCGACGTACAGCTCGTCTTCGGGCAGGGAGGAGAGCCTTGCGATCTCGGAGCGGATCTTGCGCATGTGCCCGGTGGCGTTGGAGACGTCGCCGGTGCCGGCCTCGCCCTTGGACCGGATCATGGCCGCGCCCTCGTTGATGCGGCGCAGGGCCTCACCGAGGTTGGTGGCACCGCAGACGAAGGGAACCTTGAAGTTCCACTTGTCGATGTGGTTGACGTAGTCGGCCGGGGTCAGGACCTCGGACTCGTCGATGTAGTCCACGCCGAGGGACTGCAGGACCTGGGCCTCCACGAAGTGGCCGATGCGGGCCTTTGCCATGACCGGGATGGACACGGCGTCAATGATCTGGTCGATCATGTCGGGATCGGACATGCGGGACACGCCGCCCTGGGCGCGGATATCGGCGGGAACGCGCTCGAGCGCCATGACCGCCACGGCACCGGCGTCTTCGGCGATGCGGGCCTGCTCGACGTTGACGACGTCCATGATGACGCCGCCCTTGAGCATCTCGGCCATGCCACGCTTCACGCGGCTGCTGCCCGTGACGCTGCTCGCGGACGAACCGGCCTCGTTGCTTACATCAGGTGTAGACACAAAAACCCCTATGGGTAGACAGATGATCTTCGCCGGGCATGCGGCGGCAGCTGCCGGAGGTGCACGCACGGGTTGCCGGGTCCCTTGACCGGGCACTTATATACTAGTCCCCCGCCGCGGGACCGGCTTAATCATGCTTAATCAGCGGAGGTTGGTGCTGCCAAGGCCTGCCGGTGCACCGAGAGTACACGCTGCACCACGGTAATGAGGCTGGCCAGCGCCAGAAGCACCAGCGTGACCAGGAGCACCACTGGCGGGAGTCCAAGGCCGGTCAGGCCGGTGACAACCAGCACGGATACCAGGCGCTCTGCACGCTCCGCGATTCCCACGTTGGCGGTGAATCCCAGGGACTCGGCCTTGGCCCTGGCGTAGGAAACCACCATGCCCAGGACAAGGCACAGCAGGGCGGCGACGGCGATGGGCGGGTTGTTGCCGCCGGTGAAGAACCAGACGGAAACACCGGCGAAGAGGGCGCCGTCGGCGATCCGGTCCAAGGTGGAATCGAGGAAGTTCCCCCAGCGGCTCTTGACCTCCTGCATTCTGGCCATGATGCCGTCCAGGACATCTGAGAAGATGAACGCCGTGATGAAGAGGGTCCCCCAGAAGAGCTGGCCCAACGGGTAGAACACGAGGGCACCCGCCGCAACCCCTGCTGTGCCAAGGATGGTGACCGCATCCGGGGAAACACCCATCTTCAGAAGCCAGCGGGCCAATGGGGTAAACAGGGCGGTGAAGAAACCGCGGGCATGCTTATTCAGCATCCGACTCCCCGGGCCAGGCGTCGGCCACCAACTGCCGGACCTCGTCAAGGGTCTGAGTGATGGCCTTGGTCTGGGCGATGATGGGGAAGAAATTGCCGTCCCCGCCCCACCGCGGAACGATGTGCTGGTGCAGGTGCGCCGAGATCCCGGCACCGCCCACAACTCCCTGGTTCATGCCCAGGTTGAAGCCACCGGGATTGGAAACCTTGCGCAGGACCCGCATGGCTGTCTGGGTCAGGTCGGCGAATTCTGCTGTTTCGTCAACCGTAAGATCCGTGTAGTCCGGGATGTGCCGGTACGGGCAGACCAGCAGGTGGCCTGGGTTGTAGGGGAAGAGGTTGAGCACCACGTAGCAGGTGCGGCCGCGGTGGACGATGAGGGCCTCTTCGTCGGTGCGGCCGGGGCCCACGCAGAACGGGCAATCATTCTCGTTCTTGAACTGGTGCTGACCGCCCTTGATGTAGGCCATGCGGTGCGGAGTCCACAGGCGCTGGAAGGCGTCCGGGACACCGGCGAGGGCAAAATCGTCGGTAACGCCGGCATCGCCTGGATAACCTGCGCCTGTGTTCTCCTGCACTGTGTTGCTTCCGTTCGGCTAGCTGGTCCGGTTGCGGACGGCGTCGGTGATCCGTTTGACGGCTTCCTCCACCGGCACGCCGTTGTCCTGACTTCCGTCGCGGAAGCGGAACGACACCGCGCCTGCTTCCGCATCGTCGCCGCCGGCGATGAGCACGAACGGGATCTTGTCCTTGCTGGCGGTGCGGATCTTCTTGGGGAACCGGTCGGAGGACGTGTCCACCTCGGCACGGATACCCGCTGCCTTAAGTTGATCGACGACGTCGAACATGTACTCGTTGAACGCTTCGGCGACCGGAATGCCCACCACCTGGACCGGCGCCAGCCATGCGGGGAACGCACCGGCGTAGTGCTCGGTGAGGACACCCATGAAGCGCTCCACGGAGCCGAACAGCGCGCGGTGGATCATCACGGGGCGCTGGCGGCTGCCGTCGGCGGCCTGGAACTCCAGCTCGAAGCGTTCCGGCAGGTTGAAGTCCAACTGGATGGTGGACATCTGCCAGGTGCGGCCCAGCGCGTCCTTGGCCTGCACGGAAATCTTGGGACCGTAGAACGCAGCTCCACCCGGGTCCGGCACAAGCTCCAGTCCGGACTCCTGGGCCACCTCGGAAAGGGTCCTGGTGGCTTCTTCCCAGGTAGCGTCGTCGCCGACGTACTTTTCCGGGTCCTTGGTGGACAGTTCCAGGTAGAAGTCGTTCAGGCCGTAGTCCTTGAGCAGGTCCAGGACGAAGTTGAGGGTCTTGGTGAGTTCGTCCTTCATCTGCTCGCGGGTGCAGTAGATGTGGGCGTCGTCCTGTGTCATGCCCCGGACGCGGGTGAGGCCGTGCACCACACCGGACTTCTCGTACCGGTAGACCGAACCGAATTCGAACAGCCGCAGTGGCAGTTCACGGTAGGACCGGCCGCGGGAGCGGAAGATGAGGTTGTGCATGGGGCAGTTCATCGGCTTCAGGTAGTAGTCCTGGCCGGGCTTGCGGACGGTGCCGTCCTCGTTGAGTTCGGCGTCCACGTGCATGGCGGGGAACATGCCGTCCTTGTACCAGTCCAGGTGGCCTGAGACCTCGTACAGGTGCCCCTTGGTGATGTGCGGGGTGTAGACGAACTCGTAGCCGGCCTCGACGTGGCGCTGGCGGGAGTAGTCCTCCATCTCCTTGCGGATGATGCCGCCCTTGGGATGGAAGACGGGCAGGCCAGAGCCCAGTTCGTCCGGGAAGGAAAACAGGTCCAGTTCGGAGCCCAGCTTGCGGTGGTCGCGGCGTTCGGCCTCGGCGATGCGTTCCTGGTAGGCCTTCAGCGCTTCCTTGGTGGGCCAGGCCGTGCCGTAGATGCGCTGCAGCTGCTGGTTCTTCTGGTTGCCCAGCCAGTAGGCCGACGACGAGCGGGTCAGGGCGAAGGCGTTGGAGATGAACTTGGTATTGGGCAGGTGCGGGCCGCGGCAGAGGTCGCACCAGACGGTGGTGCCTTCCTTGCGTTCTACGTTGTCGTAGATGGTGATGTCGCCGGCACCGACCTCGACGTTTACGCCTTCCCCGGCCTCGGCGGCGTCGTTCTTCCTGCCCAGCAGTTCGAGCTTGTAGGGCTCGTTTTTCATCGCTTCGCGTGCCTGGTCCTCGGTGACGACGCGGCGGACGAACTTCTGGTTCTGGTTGATGATCTTCTGCATCATCTTTTCGAGGGTTTTGAGGTCCTCGGGGGTGAACGGCTCGGCAACGTCGAAGTCGAAGTAGAAGCCGTCGGTGATGTAGGGGCCGATGCCGAGCTTGGCGTCGGGACGCAGCTGCTGCACGGCCTGGGCCATGACGTGGGCCGTGGAGTGGCGCAGGACGTTCAGGCCGTCGGGGGAATCAATGGTGACACCCTCCACCTCGGCGCCTTCGGGAAGTTCCTGGTCCAGGTCCTTCAGTTCGCCGTTAACGCGGGCAACGACAACGTCACGGCGCTCAAAGAAGAGTTCCGCACCGGTTGTCCCGGTAGTCACCTTGGTCTCTTCGCCATCGACGAGAAGGGTGATCTGCTGGGCATCTGACACGGGTGTCTCCTATTCAAAGTTGAGGCTTCATAGCTTGTGGCATACGGGGACCACAGCCAGCCATCGTCAATGCTATCGGTTCCGGTCAGGGCCGACCAACGCGGCGCACGGCAGGTGCAGCGGACAAAAACTGCAGGCTCACCCGTTGAAACCGGTGATCGCCAGTGTCCTGCTGATGCCATCCAGGGGATGGGGCACGTCCCCGCCGCTCGCCGTCGTGTTTTCCGGGAAGGGCAAGGTGTCCGTCCGGCGCAGGTCCCACGCCATGCTCGCGCTGATGCTGATGCCCCGGGGTCCGGTCCTGCGGGTGGTGCCGCGGATCAGCAGCAGGCGGGTGCCGAACAGGAGCGGGCCGGCGCTTTCCTGGGCCTCGTGGAAGAAGACAGAATCCACGCAGCCGGTGCCGTCGTCAATGCTGATGAACACCACCCTCCTGCCGCCGCGCATGGGTGGCGTTTGGGTGGCCACGCGCACTCCTGCCACCAGCACTTCAGTGCCGTTGCGCAGGCTGAGGAGCTTATCCGCTGTGGTGACGCCCAGCTTTTCCAGCAGCGGCCGGTGGCTGTCCATCAGGTGGGTGCTGACATCGACGGCCATAAGGTCCAGTTCTGCCCTGACGTTTTCCACCAGGGTGGGGGCGGGAAGCCCAGGCTTGATGTTCCGCAGTTCGATGTCGCCCAGGGGAAGTGCCAGCTGCCCTTCCAGCACCTCCAGGCCTTTGCGCGTTCCGTTGGCGGTTTGGAACTGCTGCAGATGGTGCACCAGGTCCGCGCGGTTGGCCGGGCCACCTGCTTCCCGATGCAGGGAATCGAAGGCACCCAGCTGGGCCAGGCGCCGGATGCTGGGCTTGCTGAGCCGCGAGCGCGCCCGGAGGTCGGCCAGCGAGTCATAGGGCTGTCCGGCTACGATCCGTTTCAATTCGGCCGCAGACAGCCCGTAGATCCCGTTCAGGCTGAGCCGGATTCCCAGCTTTCCAGTGTCCTTGCCGGATTCGATCCGCTCCACCCTGTATTCGGCCTTGCTCCTGTTGATGTCCAGGGGAAGGATGGGGATGCCCAGCCGCCGGGCTTCGGAAACCAAAAGCCGTTTGGGATACATTCCGGGATCGTGCTCCCACAGGCCCGCCAGGAAGGCTTCGGGATGGTGTGCCTTCAGCCAGGCGGACTGGTAGGTGGGAACGGCGAAAGCAGCGCCATGGGCTTTGCAGAAGCCGAAACTGGCAAAGGACTTTAACGTCCCCCATACCTTTTCCACTACCTCGGGGGTATATCCCCTGGCCTTGGCGTTGCGCCGGAAGTATTCCTCTACCTGCGCTTCCCCGACCTCGTTGCTCAACGCCCTGCGGAACTCGTCGGCCTTGGCAAGCCCGCAACCGGTCATGATGTTGAGGGTTTTCAGGATCTGTTCGTGGAAGACCGTGACCCCGTGGGTTTCCTGCAGCACGGGTTTGAGGTCCGGGTGCGGATACACCTCAGGGGCAAAACCGTGGCGGTGTTCCAGGAAGGGCCGCACCATATCCGATTTCATCGGTCCTGGGCGGAACAGGGAGATATCAATGATGAGGTCGTTGAATTCACGTGGCGCCATCTTGCCGATCAGTTCCCGCTGCCCGGGGGATTCAATCTGGAAGCAGCCCAGGGTGTGCGTGCTCCTGATCAGTTCGTAGGTTGGTTCATCGTCCAGGGGGACGGCGTTCAGGTCGATCCGGCCATCTCCGGCAATGTAATCCGGCCCGGTGCCGTCAGGTCCCAGTGGGTGCCGCCCCGCTGCCACCACTTCCTTCTTGGTGGGGTGGATGCGGATGATCTCCCTGACAGCGAAAGCCATGGCGCTTTGCATGCGGACACCCAGGACATCGAGTTTGAGCATGCCCATGGGGTCCATGTCGTGTTTATCGAATTGGCTCATGGGCAGGCCAAGCCCGCTTGGCTGGACCGGGGTGCGGTCCAGGAGCGTTGCATCGCCCAGGATCACGCCGCACGGGTGCATTGAGATGTGGCGGGGAAGCCGGTCCAGGCGTTCGGTCAGGTCCACCAGCAGGTCAAGCTGCTGGTTGCCATCGGCATCGCGCTGTTCAACCCTGCCGGCAAACTCCCGCAGCTCGGGCTTCTCCTGCAGCGCCTCACGGAACTTGCGCGCCGAGAACCGCCACAGCTGCTTGGCGATCTCCCCCACCTCGCCGTCGTCCATCCCCAGCGCCAGCCCGGCGTCGCGCACTGCCCCCCGTGCCCGGTACCCGTTCTGCATACTCATGAGGGTGACCCGCTCGGACCCGAACCGTTCGAAGATCCGCCGGTAGACGTTGTGCCGTTCTGCGCTTTCGACGTCGATGTCGATGTCCGGAAGGGTGGCGCGGTCGTTGGAAAGGAACCGTTCAAAAATGAGATCGTGCTGGAGGGGATTCACATGGCTGACGTCAATCAGGTAGTTGACCAGGCTGGAGGCCCCCGACCCCCTGGCGGCCGCCCTGACCCCCATGTCCTGGATCATCCGCGACACCTCCGCCACTGTCAGGAAGTAGGAGGAGAAACCGAGGCTGTTGATGATCCTGAGCTCATGGTCCAGCCGAAGCAGCATGTCCTTCTCAGCCTTGCCGCTGACACCGGGGAACCGCCTCCCGATTCCTGCATGGCAGCGCTGGAGAAGTTCGGCGTGCGGATCCTGGTTGATGCCAATGACTGATGCTTCCGGGACCACCGGCTGCTTCCACCCCATATCGGCGGTGGGGTCAATCCTGCAGAGGTCGGCGAGCGCCTCGGTCTGGGCCATCAGCTGCTTGAGGTCCGCGGCGCCATAACCGGCCGCGGAAATGATCTCCTTTCCCAGGGCCAGCATCTGCTCCCCGGATTTCAGCCACCCCTGTCCGGTTGGCTGCAGGAGCGGCTCCCCTGCCAGCTCCGGCAGGGACTTCAGGGTCCTGGCTGAGTCCAGGACGTCGGCAGTGGGGGCTCCATCGGCGGCGCAGTAGCGGACGGCATTGGTGAGGATGGCGGGTACATGGTATTCCTCGGCAAGCCTGAGCATGCGGACAGCATGGGCCGTGCTGAACGGGGTACCCGGGGCGCTGAGCTGGGAGACGATTTCCGCTACGACCGTTCCCGCGGGCATGGCATCGATCCATTGCTTGAACAAGGTCCGGGGGCGCAGGTAGCGACGCCCGCCCATGGACCTTCCGACGTCGGAGTCGGGGCCGAGCAGGACGGTCAGCACGGGTTTGAGGGTTTGGGGGTCCAGGGTGCGGGAGGCGAGTTCGGCGCGGGTGACTGCCGCGGGCACTGCTCCCCCGGCTTTCCCGGAAGTCCTGGCGTGGGCGTCGGAGACCAGCCGGCAGAGCGCACGGTATCCGGCTCCGTTGTTGTTGCCCCTGGCCAGCACCACCACCCTGCCGGATACCTGCGTGCGGTGATCGCCGTCGTCGTCAAAGACTGCCAAATCCACTCCGACGATGGGATCGATGCCGGCTGCCATGCAGGCCTTGAGGTGCTTGATGGTGCCGTACAGGCCGTCCCTGTCGGTGCAGGCCAGGGCAGTGGCCCCGTCAGCGGCGGCTGCCATGGCCAGTTCCTCCGGCCAGGAGACGCCGTAGTGGGCGCTGAATGCTGTGGACACGTGAAGGTGGGTGAAGCTCATGCTGTTCTGTTTCAAGCAGTTCTGGGGCGCAGTGCGTCATGGATCCGCAGCAGCCGCCACCGGCCGCTGGGGATGTGGCGGGACAGGTCAAGGGTGAGGGGTTCTGTGCCGTCAGATTCTCCGGATTCCCCGGAACGGGGTGGCTTCCGGACGGGCAGCACCTGGATGCGCCAGATTTCGTGGTCCACCACGCCCTGCCCGCTTCCCAAGGGAGCCCTGGCGTCCTCCGCCCACCATTGACGGCGTTCAAACCAGCGGACAGGGTCGGCGCAGACTGCGTAAGACTTTCCTGCCCAGGTGAGGGATTCCGGTTGGCCTGCAGCGGAGCACACCACGTCAACGGACTCGCTGAACATGCCCATGGCGCCTCCCCGGACGGTAAAACTGGAATCGTTATTCGAACACGTATTCGAATAATGCCAGTCTACGCCGCGTCGGGAGCAAAACATAGGCGGGGGTGGACGGAGCGTGCGGCAGGGAGCAGGATGTTGGCATGAGTACCGATGACGCACTCCTCAAGCAGGCAAGCATCAAGGCCCAGGATTCCACGATCCTTGCCACGTTCGATATCGACGGCGCCATTCCGGAATCCGGCGCCTACGTGGTGGGGTTGATGGGGGCCTCGCCGGACTATTCATTCCAGCGGCGGCTGTGCATTGAGTTCATGAACGGGAAGGCAATCGCCTGCTACTCGTTCAACCGGGACCAGGGCGTCGAGGAGGATTACGACCTGTCCGGGGTGTCCCACTCGGAGAACACCATTACCGGGAGCTTTCCCCTGTCAGCCCTCAACGGGCTGGGACAGGGGCACGTCATTTCCGCCTTCAGCGAGGCGGACGGACGGGAGTTCCAGCACGGCGTGCCGGTGGAGGAGGCCCTGTAGGCCACCTCCACCAACACTTTAAAGTCAGCTGTTTTCTTTGTGGATCCGCAGTTCAAGTTCGATGAACGCAGAGATCATGGCCCGGTACGTTGACTCCACAATGTCAGGGTCAATGTCCTTTTTCTCAGCCGCTGAGCGCACGTGCTCGATAATGCGCTCCACCCGGCCCGGGGCGCGCACCTCGGCGTCATCACCCTTGAGGGTTCCGGCGATCCTGATCAGCCGTTCACGGCGGGCGATGAGGGTGACAATCTGCTCATCCACCTCGTCAACGGCAATCCGGACCGCAGCGAGCTGTTCCTTGTCGGCCCGGGCATCCCTATCGTTTCCTTGAATTGTCGCCATCGTCTGACAGTATCGAAGCATGGAGCCCAGAGTCGACTTTATCTCCCTCGGTGTCCGCAACGTTGCGGATTCACGCGCCTTCTATATTGACGGCCTTGGCTGGCCGGTCCACCGGGAGGTTGCAGGGGAGGTGCTGTTCATCCAGGTGAACCACGGCCTGATGCTCTCCCTGTGGGACGCACGCCAGATGCAGGCCGAAGCCGGCACCAATCCGCCGACCGGCGTCCCCTGCATCACCCTCAGCCACAACGTGGAAAGCCCGGCGGATGTGGACAGGGTCCTGGAGGAGGCGGCGGGGGCGGGCGCTGCCATCATCGCCGAGCCGGTCACCCAGCCCTGGGGCGGCTACACGGGCTACTTCGCCGACCCCGACGGCTTCCGCTGGGAAGTGGCCTATAACCCCACTTGGGCAGTGGACGACGCCGGCACCGTCACGGTGTGAAGGCCGGGCACCTTCAGAGGGGCTGCTGGAACAGTGCCTCCGCCGGGCGGATCAGTTCCGGGCCGTTGTTCCGGACATTGCCCACGTCCTTGCCCACCGAATCCACCTGCCAGTCAGCGGCGGCATCCTTGACCCGTGACCGCACCAGGTCCACCAGCCCGGCTGCGTCATCGGCCCGGGGGTCCAGCCAGGCTTCCATCGTGGCCTTGTCCATGGGCAGGGGCACCCTGTCGTGCAGTTCCGCCAGCTTCCCAAAGATGGTGGATTCCGTCCCCGGCGGAGGCGTGTCAGCGGTGAGGATGGACGTGGACAGCAGCCACCGCCCCGGCTGCCCTACAGGCACGGACAGGTCCTTCCACCATTCGTAGAGGCCGGCGAAAACCAGCCCATTGCCCTGGACCGGGTGCACGTAATACGGCTGCTTGGACTTCCCGGGGCCCTGCTTCCATTCGTAGTAGCCGTCCGCCGGGACTGCGCAGCGCCGTGACTTTACGGCTTTCCGGAATGCCGGTTTCTCCAGCACCGATTCGCTGCGGGCATTGATCATGCTGGACCCGATTTTCAGGTCCTTCGCCCAGGACGGGACCAGGCCCCAGCGTGCCACGTGCAGCTGGCGCACCTGCCTGGGCCCGGCGTTGTCCTCCTTCAGGCGCTCCAGCACGATGGGGACGGCGTCGGTGGGAGCTACATTCCACGACGGCGGAACGCTCACCTCGTCCTCCAGCTCGGCGTCGAACTCAGCCAGGAGGTCCCCCACGGCACGGGCCATTACGTAGCGTCCACACATGGCACCACCTTGCCACCGCCCGCCACAAACTGTCATCCAGCCCCGCCCACGCAATGCCGTACCGGGGAATACCGGCCGCCGCGCTACGGTTGAATGTAAGGAAACCTTCCAAGCGACGTATAGGAGCTCCCTGTGGACTTCACTCCCGAATCCGGCACCATCACCATGTTTTCCACCACCTGGTGCGGCTACTGCAACCGGCTGAAGAAGCAGCTCGATGCGCAGGGCATCGGCTACAACGAAATCAACATCGAAGAGGTGGAGGGTACCGCCGAGCTCGTGGAGCAGCTGAACGGCGGCAACCGGACCGTTCCCACCGTCCTCTTCCCGGACGGCACCGCAGCCACCAACCCGTCGGCTGCCGAGGTCAAGAGCCGCCTGGCCGCCTGATCCGGCCACCATCCCATGCGGCGCCGGCCGCACCACTGTTTGCGGGTCATGCCCCCAGGCTGCTGAATGAAGCAGATTCCAGGACGGCATGGCCCGCATACGTTTCCAGCAGGGCCTGCTCAACGGCTGCCACGTCCAGGCCGGGGACCAGGTCATTGGCTGCACCGGCGGTGGCAGGGTCCCAGTCCAGGCCCAGCGCCGCGTAGCTGTCCGTGAGGACCTTACGGATAGGGGCTGAGTCCTCCACCACAATCACGGAGCTGAACAGCCACCCGCCGGAGACCACCCGCTGGGCAGTCCCCACCAGCTTCAGCCGCCGCGAGCTGTCCTGCGGGTCGGTGCCGTGCACGCTGAACTCACCGGGGCAGTACTCCCCCGGGATCTCGCCCACAGCCGCCTGCACCCCCACGCTGCGCAAGGCCGTCGCAAAGAGTTCGCCGAAGTAGCCGAACCGTGCCTTGGAGCCCGCGACGGCATCCGCATCCGGTTCGATATGGTCCACCACCAGCGTGCCCTGGTGGTATGCGGCAGCGCGTCCGCCTGCCCTGCGGACCAGGGGCTCAAAGCCGTTCTCCCGGCAGGCGCGGGCGGCCGCGTCGAAACCCGGCAGCCGGGTGTCCCGCTGCCCGAACGCCACAGTGGGAGCTGGTCGGTACAGCCGCAGGGTGGGCCCTATCCCGCCACTCCTGGCCCTGGCCAACAGTTCCAGGCCAAATTCGAGGTCGCGGCCCGCGCCGAGGGACACGTCCTGCCGCACCACGGTGAGCGGGCGGAGTCCGGTAGCGGTATGGTGCATGGCGAAGCTCCCTGGGCTTTGGCGTCGACGGGTATTGGTGGCGACAGGTTCATTGGCAGCGGCCGGACGGGCCATCCCTAGGGTACGCCCGACGGCGGCACGCGACTTAACGCCCCCGGCGCCCCACCCACAGTGCGTGCAGCAGTGGAACTGCCGATGCTGCCATCAGCACGTTGCCCAGTACCAGGTCGTCGGCGCGGGCGATGGCGCCGGCGATCAGCACGGCGCCGAAGACCACGGCGGAGGCCGAGCGGCGCACGGCCCTTTCCAGCCGGGCCCCCTGCCGCTCCAGCCGGGGAACGGCCACCTCCAGTGATCCCTCTTCGAGCCGGCCGGCCAACGCGTCAAGCCGGCCTGGCAGGCGGAAGGCCACGGCGGCGGCATCGATGGCCTGCCGGGCCACATCCTGCACCACGTTGCCGCGCTCGTCCCGCAGCAGCTGTGCTGCGTAGGGTTCCACCGAGTCCCACAGGTTGAACCGCTCGTCGAGGGCACTGCACACCCCGGACGTCAGGGACATGGCACGGATGATCAGCAGGAAGTTCTCCGGCAGCTGGAACGGCAGCGAGCGGACCACGTCACCGAACTCCACGGCGAAGTCCCGGAACTCCCGCGGGTCCACCTCACGCAGTTCGGCAAACCCCATGCCGCCGAAACGGGCAAAGAGCTGCGTCATGGCCCGTTCCAGGCCCACGCTGTCCGCTGACGGCATCAGGACGCCCACGTCGTTGATGGCCGCCACAAGTCCTTTGCCGTCGCGCGCGGCCGCCGCGATGAGCAGCTTCCGCAGCCCGCTGCGGGTTGAGGCTGTTACTTCCCCCATCATGCCGAAGTCGATGAAGGTCAGCTTCCAGGGATGCTCCCCGGTGCCTGGCGGGACCGGGGTGACGAAGATGTTTCCCGGGTGCGGGTCGGCGTGGAAGAAGCCGTTGGTGAAGAGCTGGTCGAACATGATGGAGGCGAACACCGGCGCAACCTCGGCGGGGTCGATGCCGGCGGCGCGGAGCGCCCGGACGTCGGTGATCTTGATGGCCGTGACGTCCTCGAGGGTCAGCACGCGGCGGGTGGTCCGCTCCCACACCACGCCAGGAACCTCCACGCGGTCATCGCCGGCGAAATCGGCGGCAAAACGCTCTGCATTCACGGCCTCGTGCAGGTAGTCGATTTCCAGGAGGCTGGTCTGGGCGAATTCCTCCACCAGGGCCGGCATGTCGGCCCTGCGGGATACGAGCCGGATGTGGCTGAGCCAGCCGGCCACCTTGCGGAGGGCGGCGAGGTCGACGTCCACGATGGCTCCGATACCCGGGCGCTGCACTTTCAAAACCACGGCGTCGAGCCCGGTGTCCCCCGCGTCAACGTCATTGAGGCGGGCCCGGTGGGCCTGGCCCAGGGATGCAGCGGCGATGGGCGCTTGGTCCACGGACGCGAAAACACCTGCCAGCGGTGTCCCCAGTTCCTGTGCCGCCAGGGCAGAGATGGCCGGGAACGCAACCGGCGGCACTTCGTCCTGCAGCCCCTCCAACTCCTTGGTGATCTCCGGTGGAAGGACATCGAGCCGGGAGGACAGGAACTGGCCCACCTTGATCATCAGTCCCCCAAGTTCCACCGCCAGGTCATGGAACCGCTGCGCGAAGCGCCGCATCCGCCTGGAGCGGGTGCGCGCGGAGATCCGTCCCAGCCCGATCCGCGGCAGGAACAGTTCGAACCACCACGTGGCGGCGAGGTTCCAGGCGGCGAAACGCAGGATCCGCCGGTAGCGCCCCCGGTGCTCGCGCACGGGCAGCGAGGGGTCTGCGGCTTTGTCCTGGACGGTCGACGCCACCACCCGGGTCAGTCCTGGGCGAGGATGGCGTAGAGCCGGCGCCGGGCCTCGTCCAGCGCCACTACGGCCTGCTGCACCTGCTCCGGCGATCCGGTCCGGGCCACCTGGGCTGCCGCCTGGGCCAGCTCGATGCCGGCCTTGGGGAGCGAAGCAATTCCGGTTCCGGATTGGGGACCTGCAGGATCCCAGGGCGCAGCACCGTGGCGGGCCGCCACCTCCTCGCGCCCAGCTTCGGTGAGGGAGTAGATCTTCCGGCCGTTGGATTCCTCGGCGCTGATTGTTCCTTCATCGGCCAGCAGCTGCAGGGTGGGATAGACAGAACCTGCGCTCGGCTTCCAGCTGCCGCCGCTGCGCTCCTCGATTTCACGGATGATCTGGTAACCGTGCATGGGCCGCTCCGCGAGCAGGGCCAGGACCGCCGCCCGCACCTCGCCTTTCCCGGCACGGGTTCCCGCCCGCTTTTCGAACCGCGACCTCAGCTCTTCGACGGCCTGCCACATCCCATCGAAATTACCGGGACCGAATCCGCCTGCAGGGTATGACGAACGCATGATGAACTCCTTTGTCAATCGCGAACGATATACAACGATACTCAGCGATACAGGCGGGCACCATAGCTGGGCAGGTCACGTCCTGCGAAGCGTCAGGATCTGTTCGGCGCGGCCGAAGGGACCCTGCCGGTCGTGCAGCACGGTGGATGTGAGGCCGATCCCGTCGCGGCCAAACGACACAGCGTTGTCCAGCCCCAGCCACTCCCCCTCGGGCCTGCGGTACATGTGGATCTGCAGGTCCAGATTGGGAAACGCGTAGCTGTCCTTGCCCGGTGGGACCCGGGCGGCGATGCCGTTGGCGGTGTCCACCATCCCCATCAGCCGTGCGAAATCCCCGCTGTCGGCGCGGTCGGTGAGTGGATGTTCCGTGCGCAGCCACACTTTCCCCGCCCCCGGCCGGTGTCCTTCCGCGACCCGCATTTCCAGGGACCGGATGTAACCGCCGGGCCAGACGGCTGAGCCGTCATAGGGCTTGCATTCGTCAGGGCCGGGTATGGCGGCGTCCTCGACGGCGGCCACCTCACCCGTGTCACTGGTCAGCATCCGCCACCCGGTAGCGCGGATCGCCGTCCTGCCGCCTGCTACCAGCTCGGCCTGCACAAGTTCGATTGTCCTGCCGGGCCGCAGCGTGGTGGTATCGATCCTGAACTCACCGCCCGGGATCAGGCCAAGGATCTCATAGCTGATTCGCGCCATCCGCATGTCTTCGCGCGGCTCGTGCCGTTCCAGCCGGTCCGCCAGAAGGCCGGACGCCGGTGCCATGTGCTGTTCATGGACATTCCACGCTCCCTGGGCATGGATGGTGGACCGGAACGCTCCCTCCCCCAGGTCCTGGTAGTAAAAGTTGCCCCCGGCAAGTTCGGGCAGGTCTGCAGTCAAGGCTGGCCCCTTACGAAACGTTCAGTGAATTGCCACTAACTCTATCCTTCACGGGAACGGCGCGCCGGGACGGCCGGCGAAATGTTGGAGGGTGGGGGCGGCAATCGGACTAGAGTAAGGAACTGGTCCTGTCAGCAACCCTCAAAAGAGGTGTTTCATGCGCGTCATCAGCTACAACCTCCGCAAGCACAATGCCAGCGGCGAGCTCCTCGCCCTGGCACGGAACCATGACATCGATGCGCTGTGCCTCCAGGAAGTGGATGCCAGCGACCTTCCCGAAACCCTGGGCCCCCTGCACCTTGCCGATGCCACCAAGGGCAACCGGTTGGGCCTGGCCATCTATTACCGCACCAGCCGCTTCACTGCACTGGACACCCAGTCCTTCGCGTTGAAGAAGTCCATGCATGACAGGGTGCTGGCCCCGGCCCATGAGCGGCTGATCGGCACCAGGGTGATGGACAACGAAACCCAGCATGAGCTGGTGATCGGCTCCTTCCATGCAGCCCCGCTCACTGCCTCCAACTCGTTGCGGCGCAAGCAGATCCACGCAGCGCACGCCGAGCTGCTGAGCATGGGCAAGGGCCTGATGACCCTGATGGTGGGTGACTTCAACTACCCGTTCTTCACCAAGAACCTTGACATGCATATGAAGAACTCCGGATACGCCCTGTCCCTCAGCAACAGGCGGACCTACACCAGGTACAAGGTGTTCAAGGGCCACTTCGACTTCGCCACGTCACTGGGCCTGGACATCGCCAGTGTGGAGACGCTGCCGCGCGGCAATTCGGACCACCTGCCCATCCTGGTGACGGCCGAGTACGGCGAAGGCTACTAGCAGCGGCGCAGGCCGGGGTTCAGCAGCGTTCCCCGTTCACCAGGACTCTCCGGAATCCAGCCGCGCCAGCAGTTCCGGCCAGGCCGCCGCGAAACCCGGATGCAGCTCCAGGGCATCCACCTCGGCTACCGGGATCCAGAGCAGCGCAATGCTTTCGGGATCGCTGATAATGGGCTCGAAGGACTCCAGCACCCGCACCACCACGGTGGTGTAGGACCAGTAGCCGTGGTCCAGGACCGAGGTGAAGAGCACTTCCACGCTCTCCGACGGGACGGCCGCCTCCTCGTAGGCCTCGCGGAGCGCGCCGTCCACCGCTTCTTCGCCTTCATGCAGCGCCCCGCCGGGAAGGCCCCAGGTTCCCCCGTTGTGGCTCCAGACGGCGCGGTGCTGCAGGAGCACGCCCTTGGCAGGGTCGTAGGCCAGGACGCCGGCCGCACCGAACCTGCCCCAGTACCGGCCCCGGTCCCCTTCCACCCAGGCGTCACCCGGGTCGCGCGGACCGGAGCGGGGCGGTGGGGTGGATGACGTGCTGGAGTACGGAAAGTGGTCCATTCGTCCAGTCTGACAGGTGGAGCGGCGGGGCGCAGTCCCGCTTGCACCGCCGGTCAGGTGTTGTGTGCACGGTCGACGGCGAAATCGCCGCCGGGATACATGACCGTTTCGTGCCCGTCGTCAAAGCGGACAACATAGGGCGGGCTTCCGCCTTCGCCGCGGACTTCCAGGATCACCCCGTGCCGGTCCGAGGACCCTACGGTCCTTCCGTGCACGACGATGCGGTCGCCTTGGGCTGCCTCCATGGCAATCACCTCCCAGCCCCAGAGTACGACTGCGGTGGGCGCGGGAACAGGGCTTCATGGCAGGATGCGGATATGCCCTTGAACCTTGTCCTCATCGCCGATACCCACGTGCCAAAACGCGCCAAAGACCTTCCCGCCCAGGTGTGGCGGGCCGTTGAAAATGCCGATGTGGTGCTCCACGCCGGTGACTGGGTGGACGCAGCGCTGCTGGACGAATTCGAGCGCCGAAGCAGGCGCCTGCTGGGCGTGTATGGGAACAATGACGGCGCGGAGCTGCGCCGCCGCCTTCCTGCAACGGCCAGCGCGACCTTGGAGGGCGTCCGGTTTTCGATGGTCCACGAGACAGGGCAGGCGAAGGGCCGCGAACTGCGGTGCGAAGCGTTGTATCCGGAAGCCGATGTCCTGGTGTTCGGGCACAGCCACATTCCCTGGGACACCGCGTCGCCGAACGGGCTGCGGCTGCTGAATCCCGGGTCGCCCACGGACCGCCGCCGGCAGCCCTCCTGCACATTCATGGAAGCCGTGGTCGACGGCGGGCGGTTGGCGGAGGTCAGGCTGGTCGAAGTACGGCGGGACTGACGCGGCCACGCCGAAGGACCGCTTGGCAGGGCGGGGTTACATTGCCTAGGCTGGGAACGGTAAGCATGCTTAGCTTTTTGGCTCACTGTGATCCATTGATCGCAGGCTGCTTCAATTTCCGGGGCGACGAACCAGCCCGAGTCCGCACGAACAGGAGGACCACCATGACTGACCAGTACACCTTCCGTAATCCCGTGACTGCCTACGAAAAGATTTCCCCGCCAAAGCAGCACCAGCCCGAGCCGGGCCTCGACGCCGAATTGACACCCAAGGCTGACCTGGGCGAAGAAACGTACCGCGGAACGGGACGGCTGGAAGGCCGCCGCGCCATCGTGACCGGCGCGGACTCAGGCATCGGCGCCGCAACTGCCATTGCCTTTGCAAGGGAAGGCGCCGACGTCGTCCTTTCCTACCTGCCCCAGGAAGAGGAGGATGCCTCCCGCATCGCCGGGATCATCGAGGCCGCGGGCCGCAAGGCCGTCAAGGTGCCGGGCGACCTCAAGGATTCCGCCACATGCCGGGAAGTCGTTGATACGGCGGTTGCCGTGCTGGGCGGGGTGGACATCCTGGTCAACAACGCCGGGAAGCAGGTGGCCCAGGAGGACCTGCAGGACATCACCGACGAGCAGTTCGACCACACCCTCAAGACCAACGTGTATGCGATGTTCTGGTTGACCAAGGCCGCCGTCCCGCACATGCCGGCCGGCTCAACCATCATCAACACCACCTCCATCCAGGCGTACAACCCGTCCCCCACCCTGGTGGACTACGCCACCACCAAGGCCAGCATCAACAACTTCACCAAGGGACTGGCACAGCAGCTGGCACCCAAGGGAATCCGGGTGAATGCCGTGGCCCCGGGTCCCATCTGGACGCCATTGCAGGTCAGCAGCGGCCAGCCCAAGGAGCAGCTGCCGGAATTCGGCCAGTCGACTCCCCTGGGCCGGGCAGGACAGCCCGCGGAGCTGGCACCCGCCTACGTCTTCCTGGCTTCACCCGAGTCCAGCTACGTGGTAGGGGAAACACTGAACGTCAACGGCGGCAGCCCCACGCCCTAGCCGGTTCCCCGGGCCTGGCTGATCCGCCAACCCGGCGTCAGCCAGCGGCCTGGCCAGCCAGGATCTCATCGGTGGCAGGGTCAGGCTCGCCGTCGAAGAACTGGGCCAGGACAGTCTTGAACACTGTTTCTCCGGGTGCCGCCCGGAGAAACAGTGTCATGGACGACCGCAGCTTCCTGGCATCGATGCCGCCGAAGATGTCCTCCGCGGACTGGTCTGCATGGTTGGCCAGGACCAGGGCGCACTCCAGGAGCCGCGGCCCCAGTACCTCATGATCCAGGTAGGCACGGGCCTCTGCGAGTGAGGAGATGGCGTATTTGCGGGACATTGCGCTCTGCCCCAACCCGGAAATCTGCGGGAAGACGAACCACATCCAGTGGCCGGACTTCCTGCCGACCTGCAGCTCCCCCAGCGCCTGGTCATAGGTGCCGCCGCTGTTTTGCGCGGCAACAAAACGGTCAAGGTCAAAGTGCTCATTCATGCGGATCTCCCGGTTTCGAGGTCAAAGGGTCAAATCTTTTTCAAGGGCGGCTGCCGCCGCCTGAAGCTGCGGGTCGGGGTCGTCCCGCCACCGAGCCAGGACCGCGTTGGCCCGCTGCCGCTCGCGCTCCCCGAGGCCGGACAGCAGCGGCACCAGGACGTCGCCCAGGAGGGGCTGGATCAGGTCTGCAGCCTGGGCAGAACGAAGGAAGCCTTCCAGCCGGGTCAGGTCCGAGTGCCTGAGCAGCCGCACCCGTGACTGCAGCAGCACCACGGCCGCCAACCGGCGCTCAAACACGGGGCGGGAGCCGGGCCGGGGCTGTCCCCACAGGGTGGACGCAAGCATCACCGTGGTGTCGTGGTCCAGGTTCTTGAATTTGCGCAGGGCATCGCGCACCGTGCCGCGCACCGCTCCGATGGAGGAACCGTAAGAGTCCAGCACCCAGCCAAGCCGGTTCCCGACGTCGTCCGCCCGGTACCAGGCGCCCTCGTTCTGGAGGGTCCGGTCAACGAACTCCGCCGCCGCGGACACCACATCCGCAGGGCCAGTCATCGTCCCCGACCGGACGAGGCGTGGCGGATACAAAACGGTGTCCAGGGGCGCGCTTCCAGCCTGCCCTCCGCAATGGGCTCCCCGCACACGGCGCAGGCTCCATAGGTCCCCGCTGCCAGGCGGGCCAGCGCCGCGTCAATCTGGTCCAGGCCGGCCGAGCTCTGCTTCAGGAGCGCCGAAGCCTGCGAGAGCTCAAACGCGATCGTGGCCCCTTCGGGATCGTGCTCGTCATCGACATTGGAGTCCTGCCGGGCCGAATTCGCTGCCTGGATGTCAGCCCGCAGCGCCGGCAGCAACTCCAGGCGCCGCGCCCGCTCCTCTTCGAGCAGTACCCGGAACCGGTCGAAATCTGGCATACAAACAGCCTAGCGGTCGGATCGCGGAGCGCCTGAATGGAAACGGCCAGTGCGATGGAGCCGCGGCAAACATCCCGTGTCCGTGTCCGGGCCGTTACCTATCCTGCAAGCCCGGCTATTAGCCGAGGTCGACACCGGTAACAGCCGTAACGTCCAAACGTTTGCGGAATTCGAGAGGGGAACCTCGTATGTTATCCAAATGTGACAATGCCACCGCATGTGGGTTATGGTCTTCAGGTGTCCCTCTCAGACGGGACATTCCCATCAGTATGCCGAGCCCTGCCACTGATCATGGGATACAACCGCTCCAGCTGGCAGGGACGGGGGAACCAAGTTTCCGCGGCCACTTGTGGCCTTGGGGTTAAGTCGATAGCGCCTCCGTCCATTACGGGGTTGCTTCCGGCCGGGTATCTCCAGCCCGAACCCGACAGCTCACCCCGCAGGCATGGGAGAGGCGATCAACCGTGTCAAAAAATTCCACCACTGCCCGTCACCGCGCAACTCCGGCCCGCTCCATTGTTCTCGAGGGCCTCGCCGTGACAGCCAAGTCCCAGGCCCGCTCGCTGGGCCGCCCCGCGCTCGCAGTTGCTGCAGCGTCCGGCATTGCCTTCGGCGTCGGCGCCCCGGCCCACGCCGGTGTCACCGGCCCTGACACCACGGAAAAGACCAACGTGCAGGCGTACTCCGCACCTGTTGCGGCCCCGGCAGCGGCAGCAGGCAGCGTCCACACCGTAGTTTCCGGCGATACCCTGGGTGCCATTGCGTCTGCTAATGGCGTCAGCCTGAACAGCGTCCTGTCCGCCAACGGACTGGGCCTGTCCTCGATCATCTACCCGGGCGACCAGATCCAGATCCCCGCCGCCGGCTACACCGCGGCACCGGCACCGGCTCCGGCCCCTGCAGCAGCACCCGTGCAGACCGCAGCCGCCGCTCCGGCCAACACCGGCATGAACATGTCCTACGCCTCGGCCACCCCCGTGTCCGCCCCCACCGGCAGCGGCACCGGCGCTGCCATCCTGGCAAACGCCTACGGCCAGCTGGGCATCAAGCAGGACTGCACTGCCATGGTTGAGAAGGCGCTGCGCTCGGTGGGCAAGTCCGTTGGCGATCTTGCCCCCACCCAGTTCTTCCAGTACGGCACCGTGGTCGGCGCTCCTGCGCCCGGCGACCTGATCATCACCTCCGGCCACGTTGGCGTTTACGCCGGCAACGGCCAGGTTGTCAGCGGTGGCGTGAACGGCTACGACACCCAGGTGCACTCCATCAGCTGGCTCGGCGGCTACTCAGCGGTCCGCGTCGCCTAGTCTTCGCATCACCGCAGGCGCCCAACAGCGCAGGCATTAGACAGGAGGGCGGCAGCCGGTCATCCGGCTGCCGCCCTCCTGTCGCATCCGCCGCCTGCCCCCGCAGCCGTCAGGTCCCGCAGAAGGTCATATAGTTGCCGAAGTCCTCGGGGGCGCCTTCGGCGTAGCGTTCCAGCCCGGGCCGCTCGGTGAAGGGGTCACTGACTGCCTCCAAAAGCTGCTGCAAGGGTGACAGGTCTCCGGCCGTGGCAGCGGCCAATGCCTCCTCCACGAGGTGGTTCCTGGGAATGTACGCCGGGTTGACGTTGTCCATCAGCTCCGCGTCCGGTTCGAGTGCCTGCCACCGCTCCGCCCAGGAATCAAACGCAGCCAGATCAAGAACCATGCCGCGCACCGGACGAAGGTCGCCACGGGCGGCCTTGCCCAGGTTACGGAAGAAGAGGGTGTAGTCCACGGGACCGTCCTTCAGGATGGCAAGGGCGCCGTCCACCAAAGCGGACGTGGTTTCCTCGTCACTTCCCCCGCGGCTGCCAAGGCCGAGCTTGGCATTCATGCCACCGGTCCACGCCCTGCTGTAGTGGCCCCGGAAGCCGCCGAGCACCTCCACTGCGGGCGCAACCGCCTGCTCCTGGGCTTCATGGATGAGCGGCAGCATCGCCTCGGCGAGCCGGGCAAGGTTCCATTCAGCAAGAACCGGCTGGTTCGCGTAGGCGTAGCGGCCGCTGACGTCGATGGAACTGTAAACGGCTGCGGGATTGAACGCGTCCATGAACGCGCACGGGCCGTAGTCGATGGTCTCCCCTGAAATGGTCATGTTGTCCGTATTCATGACCCCGTGCACGAATCCCACCAGCATCCAGCGGGCCACCAATTCCGCCTGGGCCGAGACGACCGAGGCGAACAGCTCAAGGTAGGGGTTGTCGGCGTCGGCGGCGTGCGGGTAATGCCTGCTGATGGCGTGGTCCGCCAACCGCTTCAGGAGATCCATGTTTTCGGTGGCACGCGCGTACTGGAAGCTGCCCACGCGCAGGTGGCTGCTTGCCACCCGGGCCAGGACGGCGCCCGGCAGCATGTCGTCGCGCCGGACTTGGCGGCCTGTTGCCACGACTGCGAGCGAACGGGTGGTGGGGATGTGCAGGGCGTACATCCCCTCGCTGACGAGGTACTCGCGCAGCATAGGCCCGACGACGGCACGGCCGTCCCCGGCGCGGGCGAAAGGCGTGCGCCCCGAGCCTTTGAGGTGGAGGTCAAGGAGCCGTCCGTTGCGGTCCGTGACCTCACCCAGCAGGAGGGCCCGTCCGTCCCCGAGCAGGGGTGAGTATCCTCCGAACTGGTGGCCTGCATACGCCTGCGCAACGGGCGTGGCGCCAGGCGGAACATGGTTTCCCGCCAGCAGCCGTACACCTTCGGGGCTGCGCAGGTACTCCGGGTCCAGTCCCAGCTCCCGTGCCAGCTCCTCGTTCAGGACAAGGAGCCCTGGGTTGGGGGCTTCCTCGGCCTGCCAGGGAACAGCGAGTTCTGACAGTTCACGTGCGAAGCGGCCATCAAGGGCCACTGTGGATTCAGCTGCTGCCGTCATGGTTTAAACCCTATCGCCGTCGTTATGGCCCGCCGCTTCCCGCTCCGGTTGCCGCCGCGGGGGAACGGCTATGCGCTGCAGGTCATGGGCTGCAATGACGGTGGTTCCCCCAGCACGTGCCTGCGCCTGCTCCGCAAGCCGGGACATGTCGTCGCCATAGCGTGCGGAAAAGTGTGTGAGCACCAGGGTCCGGGACTTTCCGGATGCCGCCAGCTCCCCTGCCTGTCCGGCGGTGAGGTGCAGGTACTGCTTCGCCAGCCCGCCGTCGTCGTCGCTGAAGGTCGACTCAGCGACCAGCAGGTCGGTGCCGTCGGCCAGTTCCTCCGCGCCCGGGCACGGCGCGGTGTCCATGATGAACGCGAAGCGCTGGCCGGGCCTGGGAATGCTCATGTCCTCCACCGTGACTGCTCCGAGGTACCCCTGGCGCTGCAGCGTGCCGACGTCGGGCCCTTGGACTCCTGCCGCCCGCAGCCGCTCCGGTAGGAAGGTGCGGCCGTCAGGCTCGGTGAGCAGGTATCCGTACGTTTCAATGCGGTGCCTAAGAGGCCGGATCTCGAGGCCGTCCGCCACGGGGCCGGAGCCGGAGTACGGATGGAGCCGCAGGTCGATGCCGGGTGAACTGACCGCCAAGAGGGCCCGGACCACCTGGTCTCCGGAGGCCGGGTAATGCAGGTGAACGGGGTGTGCGGCGCCGTCCAGGGCCATTCGGGACAGTACCCCCGGCAGGCCGTAGCAGTGGTCACCGTGCACGTGCGTGAGGCAAATCCTGGTGATGCGGCTGGCCGACACCCCGGCATGGATCATCTGGCGCTGGGTGCCCTCGCCGGGGTCAAACAGAAGTCCTTCGCCGTCCCAGCGAAGGAAGTAGCCGTTCTGATTCCGTGTGCGCGTAGGAACCTGGGAGGCCGTGCCCAGCACCACGAGTTCACGCACCGGGGGCGTCCGCCATCTCCGCATGCAGCCCTTTGGCGTAGGCAGCCTGGCCAAGGTGCTGCAGGCAGTCCCCCAGGATGCTGACCAGCCGCACCCCAAGGGTTACGGGCGGGTCCCAATGCCTGTCGACCACACGGTCCAGGTCCGGATCATCAATACCTTGCAGGGCCCTGGCGGTCTGCCGGTGGACCGCATCGTAGTATTCCTGCAGGACTTCGCCGGTCGCCCTGACGGTGTCCACCTGTTCACTTGTGTGGCCGTAGCCCGTGTCCCGCTCCGCCAGCGGGAGCCCGAAACGGGATACAAAGCCTTCTCCCGTCCACACCTGCTCCAGCCCGAAGGCGGAGGCCACCTGCGCATCTTCCACCCGGCCCGTGTGCCAGATCAGCCAACCGATGGAGTTGCCGTTGCCGGCAGGGCGGCGCTGCAGGTCCGCCTCGCTGAGCCCCTCCAGAACTTGGCGGACGAGGGCCGGGAGCCGGTCGAAGGCCTCCAGCAGCAGTTCCTTGGATTGCATCTGTCTCCCTTCCCACCGGTCCGGACCCCGCGGGCCCGGACCTTCAGCTGCTAGCGTTCCAGGTCGTCGGGCTCGAATTGGCTGAGCGGCGAGCCGCCGAAGTTTTCCTCGTCGTCACTGGCGTCCGCTTCAGGACCGGTGGGGTTTTCGCCGAAATCGACATCGGCCGCTGCCTCCCCAAGCGTGGGCGTATCCGGGGGCACCTGCTCGTCGCCGGCGCGGTAGCGGGCCTGGGCGCTTTCGTCCCGCAGTGTCTGGTCGCTCAGGAAGTCCTCCTCTTCACCCGAGACGGCCTCGTCCTGCAGCAGGGGGTCCTCCCGCCAGCGTTCCGGATTGTTCTCCGCAGCACCGGGGTAGTTGTCGGGTTCCCCCATCACGGGGTCCAGTTCCAGGGACGATGCCGCGCCGGGAGTTTCATCGAGAAGCACGTCGTCCTCCTCCACAACTTCCAGCTCATCGTCAGGGACGTTCTGCTCAGTCATGATGATGCCTTTCACGTTGTCGTACAGCGAACAATAGTAAGCATACTGACGAACTGGGGTGGATGTGAACCGTCATGGGTAAGGAACAGGCAAATGGGACAGAACGTGAGGGCAAGCAAGGAGAATCCCATGAAACCGAATATGTCCCCGGACGGGTCCGCGGCACAGCCGTCCCGGCCCCAGTCCTTTACCGCCCGGATGTCCTTTATGTGGACCGATGGATTAGGCCGGGCCAGCATCCGCGCCATCCAGGCATTGTCAGTTTTGGCGCTTGCCTGGGTAGTGGTCTCGGCCGCCATCCGCGTCCCGCTTGTCACCATCCCGGTACTGGTTGCGTTGATCCTCGCGTCGGCGATGGCTCCTGCCGTCCGTTGGCTTGCAGCCCGGGGCTGGCCGCGCGCCCTGGCCGTACTGTCCTCATTCCTGGTGATCCTGGTGGTGGCTGCCGGCGTGGTCGGCGGAATCATCGCCCTCGTCCGGCAGCAGGCCTCCGTCCTGGCAGCCCGGGCAGAAGCAGGTATTGGCCAACTGCAGCAATTCATCACCACCGGTCCCGTGGCCCTGATCAGTGACCAGATCGACGCGGCCCGCAGCGAGTTCCAGAAGTTCCTGGCGGGAGGAAGTTTGGGCGCCGACGCATTGACGGGGCTACGGACGGCCGGGGAAATCGTGGCGGGTTCAGTCTTGACTGCCGTGGTCCTGTTCTTCTTCCTCAAGGACGGTGAGAAGATCCGCGGCTTCCTGATCGGCTTCCTCCCCGGGACCCGCCAAGGAAAGGCGCACCTGGCGGCCGAACGCAGCATCGTGGTGCTGGGCGGCTACGTCCGCGGGACACTCATCATCGCGGCCATCGACGCCATCATCGTCCTGGCCGGGCTCCTGATCCTGCAAGTTCCGTTGGCCGTCCCCCTGGCCGCGGTGGTCTTCCTGGGCGGCTTCATTCCCATTATTGGCGCAACCACCGCCGGCAGCCTGGCGGTGCTGGTGGCCCTGGTGGAGAACGGGCCAGTTCCCGCGCTGGTGGTTTTGGTGATCCTGGTCGCGGCCAACCAGTTTGAGCACCATATCCTCCAGCCCTTCTTCATGGGCCGGGTCCTGCGGATCCACGGGCTGGTGATCATCCTGGCACTGGCCGCGGGGGCGACGCTGGCAGGCGTCATCGGTGCGCTGCTGGCCGTGCCGCTGGCCGCCGTCGGCTGGACCATCTACAAGACGCTGGCCGAAAGGGAAACACCCGGCCCGGAGCCTATTGCTCCGCCAGCGCCCGGCGCGTAATGCGCCCTGAACAGCGCTTCTGTGACTTCTGGCCCTAGAGCACCGGTGGCACCCGGGCCAGTCTTGAAAGGCAGGAGCCAGTTAACGACAAGCAGGAAGCGCGGCCATGACATCCCAGAAACCCATTGCTGTGGGCACCAACGACTCAGCGCAAAGCCAGTCCGCCGTCCTGTGGGCCGCCCGGCGCGCCCACCGCGCAAACCTGCCCCTGGTGATCCTCCACGTGGTGGACGACCGGTGGGTTGCCGAACCCTACCCGTGGTTCGGAACGCTTCAACAGGCCGGGGAAGAACTCCTGAAGACCGCCGCCGGACGCCTCGAAGGAACGGTGCCCATCACCGCTGAAACAGAGTTGCTTACCGGCAGCGTGGGTGGATCCCTGGCCAAGTACTCCAAGAGGACCTCGATGATGGTCATCGGTTCCGGCAGCGGCCATCTCGGCGGCACCCTTGCCGACCGCGCACTCCAGGTGGCCACTGCCGCCAAAGTCCCTGTGGCCGTCGTCGGAACCCAGGACCTTGAAGGCAGGGCCGGAGTGGTGGTCGGCATCGACGGATCCCCCGAGTCGACCCAGGCCGTCGCCTTTGCGGCCGCGGAGGCAGACCGCGAAGGCGACGAACTCACTGTCGTTTATGCCGTTGATGTCCCGGATCCTGTCATCGACGCCGGCCTGTCGCCCGCAGCCATGGCGGACCTCATCGCTGACGAGGAACGCGTGGTGCTGTCCGAAGCGGTGGCAGGGCTCAAGGAAGACTACCCGGACCTGATCGTGCACCAGCGCCTTGATACCGAACGGCGCGCGGTGGACGCCCTGGTGGAGGCCGCAGCCGGGGCAAGGCTGCTGGTGGTGGGCAGCCGCGGCCGGGGCGCCTTTAAACGCCTCCTGCTCGGTTCCACCGCTCACGGCGTCCTCAAGCACCTTCCGTGCCCCGTGATCATCACCCGGACTGACGCTGCCCGCACGATGTAGGCTGCACCGCCTGCCGGTCCTCCTGCCGGCACTCCGTATTCCGTACGCCGAAGGTTCGACGCCATGAAAAAGCCCGCTGCCATCATCATGCTGATCCTCGGGATCCTCATCACGCTCCCCGGTTTGGCCGCACTGGCGGGCGGAGCCGTGGCCTCAGCGGTGGGAACCATCCAGGGCGACGGCTACCTGACGTCCGGTACGTCACGGTTTTCCGTCAATTCCTTTGCCCTCACCTCGCCTCGGGCCGACGCCATCGGCGAGGACGTTCCCGGCAGGCTGCCCTTTGACATCGGAAAGCTGAGGCTGCGGGCTGCATCAGTAACGCCGGACAAGCCCGTGTTCATTGGCATTGGCCGGCAGGCCGACGTGGAGCAGTACCTGTCAGGCGTGCATCACTCGGAGCTGCTGAACATCCGGCAGCAGCCCTTCCGTGCGGACTACCGCGACGTTCCGGGCAACAATCCTGCAACCCCGCCTGCCGACCAGCGCTTCTGGAGCGCCTCCGCAACAGGATCCGGGCAGCAGGAGCTCACCTGGAACATCGCGCCCGGCGCCTGGGAAGTGGTGGTGATGAACGCCGACGCCTCCCAAGGGGTGGATGTGCGGCTGCAGGCAGGCTTCCACTCGGACCTCTTCCAGCCGGCAGCAACGGGCCTGCTGGTAGGCGGGATCATTGCCTTGGTGATCGGCATTCCCCTCATCATCCTGGGGGCGTCCGGCCTTGGACGGCACGCCGCGCATCCTTCCGCAGGACCACCTGCCGGTGAGCCTCCCTACAGCGGGCCGGCGGGAGGCGCACCTGTGTACCCGGCGCCGGTGGTCGGAGCACCCCCGGCACCCGGGGCCGCGCCGCCCTCTGAAACCTTCACCCCGGTGCCAGGTGCCCCCGGCTACCCCGCAAGGCTCTTCGGGGACATCGACCCGGCCCTGTCGCGGTGGATGTGGCTGGTGAAGTGGTTCCTGGCGATTCCGCATTTCATCCTGCTCTTCTTCCTCTGGTTCGCCTTCGTCATCACCACCATCGTGGCCGGGTTCGGCATCCTGTTCACCGGCCGCTACCCGCGGGCACTGTTCGACTTCAACGTGGGCGTCATGCGGTGGAACTGGCGGGTGGCGTTCTACGCCTACGCCGCCGTCGGCACCGACCTGTACCCGCCGTTCACACTGAAGCGCACCAATTACCCCGCCGACTTTGACGTCGACTACCCGGAGCGGCTGTCCCGCGGCCTGGTCCTGGTGAAATGGTGGCTGCTGTCGATCCCGCACCTGCTGGTGGTCGCTGCCTTTACCAACACCACGTGGCGGTGGCGGGCGGAAAACAACTTCGGCGGGACGACATATGTCCAGGAAGCGGGCCCGTCCCTGCTGGGGCTGCTGGTCCTGATAGCGGCAGTGATCCTGCTGTTCACGGGCCGCTACCAGCGCCCGCTGTTCGATTTCATCCTCGGCGTTGACCGCTGGATCTACCGGGTCCTGGTGTACACCGCACTGATGCGGGACGAATATCCGCCGTTCCGGCTGGACCAGGGCGCAACCGAACCGGCATGGTCCGGGGTGGCCATTCCGCCGGCCGGCGTGCCCCCTGCCGGGGCGCCGTGACCTTGGACCCTGGCCCGGTCCCACTCGTGCAGGCAAGATAGGCGTGACAGCGCGGGTTAAAGCAAGCGGGCGGACCAAGGGAGCGGAAATGAGCATTGCCGGGGCACCAATAGCCAGGATCGTGGTGGGCGTAGACGGATCGGAAGCATCCGTGGAGGCCCTTCGCCAGGCGCAGCGGCTCGCCACTCCCCTGGGCGCAAAGGTCCAGGCAGTGGCCTGCTGGGAGTACCCGCAGATGTACAGCGGCTACGTCATGATGGGCATCGAGGGCTTCGAGGAGGGCGCCAGAAAGGTCCTGGACGAGGCCGTGGTGCAGGCGTTCGGAGCGGAGACGCCGGCAAATGTCACCTCGTCGTTGATCCGGAGCCACCCCCGTGAAGCGCTGATCGATGCCAGCCGCGACGCGGACATGATCGTGGTGGGGCGCCGCGGGCACGGCGGGTTCGGTGGCCTGCTCCTGGGCTCCGTAAGTTCCGCCATCGTGGCCCACGCCCATTGCCCGGTCCTGGTGGTGCACACACCAGAGGAGCACTCCGAAGCCGCCGGAAACCACTGACCAGGACAGCTGCGAAGACGGTAATTAACGTCCGGGGCGGGTGAGCGCGGTGCCGGCCGGTGAAGTACGACGGCGGACCACCGGGAAGGGGCGGTTGAGGAGCCCGGAGCCTGGATCCGGCCGCCGGAGGCAGGACGGCCCTCCGGATCCTGCCCACCACGGTCTCCCGGTCCACGAAGTGGTGATCCTGCTTGGAACGGACGCCGCCAGGGGCCTGGGCCATGGCGAGGTAGAGCGCCGACGTGCCCAATTCGGGAGAAACGAGCTACCGCGGTCACACAGTGGAGGCATTGCCCGCAAACTGGGACGCCAGTTCAACAACCCGCTGGTCTATGTCCTGTTGGCCGCCGCCGTGGTTACCGTGTTCCTTGGCGAATTCCTGGACTCTGCAGTCATCCTCGCCGTGGTCCTGGTTAACACGCTGATCGGTTTCGTCCAGGAGGTGCGGGCAGAAGCAGCCCTGGATGCCCTTCATTCGCTGGTCCGCACGCATGCCGCCGTAATGCGTGGCGGCGAACGGATGCAGGTCCCCTCCGAAGACCTGGTCCCTGGCGACCTTGTCCTGCTCGAGGCGGGAGACAAGGTACCCGCCGACCTGCGCCTGGTGCGCCTGTCCGCCCTCCGGGTGGACGAATCCGCGCTCACGGGAGAATCGGACCCCGTGGCCAAGGACGAGGTGGTACTCCCCCAGGTCACGCCCGTGGCCGACCGGCGGAACATGCTGTACAGCGGCACACTGGTGACCGCCGGCACCGGCGCAGGAATCGTCGTCGCCGTCGGCGGTGAAACCGAACTCGGCGAGATCCACCGCCTCATGGGCGCCGTCCGCCCCGTGGCCACACCTTTGACCCTGAAGCTGGCACGCTTCAGCACCACGCTCACCATCGCCATCCTTGCCCTCGCTGCCGTAGCCTTCCTCGCCGGCCTGGCACATGGGGAACGCCCGGGACAGATGTTCACCGCCGCCGTCGCGCTGGCCGTGGGCGCCATTCCGGAGGGTCTTCCCGCCGCCGTCACGGTAACGCTTGCCATCGGCGTGCGCCGGATGGCCCGCCGCCGTGCCGTGGTCCGCCGGCTTCCAGTGGTGGAAACGCTGGGCAGCACCACGGTGATCTGCTCCGACAAGACAGGCACCTTCACGGAGAACCAGATGACAGTCCGGGCGCTCTGGACGCCCTCGGGCAGGTACGACGTCACGGGTTCCGGCTACGGACCGGAGGGCCTCATCATCCCTTCAGCCGGAGACGGCACCGGCGGACAGGCACCCGGCGCGGCAACGCGGCCGGCAGACCGGGATGCTGCCCTGTACTGGTCCCTCCTGGGTGGTGCCGCCTGCAACGATGCAACCATCCGGCCCGAGGGGTCCGGATGGCAGGTTCGGGGTGACCCTACCGAGGCGGCGATGTTGGTGGCGGCAGGGAAAGGCGGCATCCGGGTGCGGGAATTCCTGGCCGCCAACCCGCGGCAGGCCGAGCAGCCGTTCACCTCCGAGCGGCAGTTCATGGCAACACTGCACGCTTCAACGCTCCCCCACGGCGGCGGAACGGTGTTCGTCAAGGGCGCCGTGGAACGGGTCCTGGAACTCTGCGGCCACGAAATGGACACCGGCGGCGGCGCCAGTCCCCTCCGCAGGCATTCGGTGCTCAGCGCCGCACACGCGCTCGCAGACACCGGGCTCCGGGTGCTGGCCACTGCCATGATGCGCCTCCCCGCGGCCGGCGGTCCCCTTTCCACCATGGAATTGCGGGGCCGGATGACCTTTACCGGACTCCAGGGCATGCATGACCCACCGCGGCCGGCCGCGGCGGCCTCCGTTGCGGCCTGCCGGCGTGCCGGCGTGGGCGTCAAGATGATCACGGGAGACCACATACGGACGGCGGTGACCGTGGCCGCGGCGGTGGGGCTGGCCGCAGACCATGATGCCGGAACTGCCCTGACGGGGGCCCAGCTGGACGACATCCCGGCAGACCGGTTCCCGGATGCCGTGGAGCGCGCCACGGTTTTTGCACGGGTTTCGCCTGAACAGAAGCTTCGCCTTATCGATGCCCTGCAATCCCGCGGGCACGTGGCCGCCATGACCGGTGACGGCGTGAACGACGCCCCCGCCCTGCGGCAGGCGAACGTGGGCATCGCGATGGGACGCACCGGAACCGAGGTGGCCAAGGAGGCCTCGGACATCGTCCTGACTGACGACGACTTCGCCACCATTGAAGCAGCGGTCGAAGAGGGCCGGAATGTCTTCGACAACCTGACCAAGTTCATCGTCTGGACCCTCCCCACCAACATGGCCGAGGGATTGGTGATCCTCGTGGCCATCCTGCTGGGCGCTACGCTGCCCATCCTGCCCACCCAGATCCTCTGGATCAACATGACCACCGCCGTCGCCCTTGGACTGATGCTCGCCTTCGAGCCGAAGGAGCAAGGCCTGATGTCCCGACCGCCCAGGGCACCGGACCGCCCCCTCCTGACGTGGGCGCTCACCGTTAGGATCCTGCTCGTGTCGGCCCTGCTGGTGGCCGGGGCCTGGTGGCTCTTCGAACACGAAGCGGCCGTCGGCGCATCGGTGGCGCAGGCCCGCACCTCCGCAGTGAACCTCTTCGTGGCGGTGGAGGTGTTCTACCTCTTCAGCTGCCGGTCCTTGACCCGCCCCGCCTGGCGGATAAGGCCCTTCGGCAACCGCTGGCTGCTCCTCGGCGTCATGGTCCAGACAGCCGGCCAACTGGCCCTCACCTACATCCCGCTGATGAACGAACTCTTCCACACCGCCCCCATCAGCGCAGAGGCGTGGTTGCGGATCGTCGGCCTGGCGCTGTTGGCCTCCCTCGTCGTCGCCCTGGACAAGCGCTTCCGGCGCCGTGGCTTTTAATTCCGCGGGCATCAAGGTTCCGCGCTTCAACGTCCTGCCCCGGCCGTCCGGGTCACCTGCAGAAGGCGTATCAGCACCAGGCCGGTGACCAGGGCCATCACTACTGCCATCAGAACTGCTGCCGCCACCCCGATGGCAGCGATCAGCCAGGCAGGCTGCCCCGGCTGCCATAGAGGAGGGGCCACAAGCATGAAGACCGACAGACCCGCGGCCCACGCCGCAGAACTCCCGACGACCCAGCGCCATGCCCGGAAGGTATGGCGGCGCAGCTCGAACCATTGGGCAGTTCCAATGGACCCGAGCAGCAGGATGGCTGCCACACCGCCGGCCCCTATCCAGGCCGCCGGCGGCCAATCCTGCCATGTCTCGAAGGCCGACGGCAGCATTCCCACGGACCAGGCGAAGGCCGCACCCGCCGCGGTCAACAGAATCCATCGTGAAGTGGAAATGCGCGGCAGCCGCGATCGCAGGACATGGGCCTGGGACCAGCCCAGGACAGCACCTTCAGCCAACCCGGCCAGGACCAGAAGCCCAAAATCCGCGCCGGGCCAGACAGTTGCGGCAAGGAACTGGGCAAGGGCCGGGGCAAGGAACCCAATGCTCTCACCGAGGCTTACCCAGCCCACCCAAGCAGCGAGGAACGCATGCTGCGGCGTCACGCCGTCGGCGGCTTTTTCCCTGGAGGCCATGCGCTCCTCTCTCTGCTTCCGCGGGTTGTCCGCGATTCCAGAATCACGCCGTGCTTCAGGGTCCCGGGCCTGCACCACCTGCGCCAGTGTCAAAAGCCCCGTTGGGCAAGCCGGCCAAAGCGGTGGTGCACGCCGCTGGAACAGGACCAATGGCTCTCCCTTCCGCACCCTGGGCGCCCAATACTGAAAGGGAAGGCAGACGGCTGGCGCCCGCCTTTCAGAACCCGGAGGTCGTGGAAGTGTACGGCTGGAATGACGGCATGGGCCTGTGGGGCTATGTCCTGATGAGCATCAGCATGGTGGTGGTCTGGGGAGCAATCATCACCGGTATTGTCCTGCTGGCCCGCTCCCTGCGGGCGCCGTCTCCGCACCCGCTGCAGCAGTCCCCGCGGCCGGCAGAGGACGTGCTTGCCGAGCGGTTTGCCCGCGGCGAGATCGACGCGCTGGAATACCAGAACAGGCTGTCCGTCCTGCGCGGCCAGCCGGGTGCCTGAGTTCCCGGGTCCTACAGGCAACGAACCGCGGGGGTGCAACGATGCCACTCTCTGAATTCGAGAAACGCGAACTTGAACTGATCGGCCACGGCCTGGAAGAGGACGATCCCCGGCTCGCCGACATGCTCAGCAGGGACAGCGCCGCGCTGTCCCGCAGGGCCCGGATCAGCCGCGGATTGGTCGTTTTCGCGGCAGGTGTCTGCGTCCTCCTCCTGGGCCTGGTGATGCGGGTGCCCCCCGTGGGCATCGCAGGGTTTGCCCTCATGAACGGGGGCGGCTACTGGGCCATCAAGGACCTCCGGTGGTCCTTGCGGAGCAGGAACCGGCGCGTTACCCAAGTGGAAGGCAACAACGAATGAGCGGGAACGGCAAGGACCTTTCGTCCGAACGGCAGGCGCTGCAGGCGGTGGAAACCCACCATGCGGATATGCTGCGGCACTTGAACGGGCTGGTGGGCCTGCTGACGGAGACCGTGGAGGCTGGAGATGCCGGCGCCGCCCAGGCTGCGCAGGCCACCCTTCTTGACTGGTGTGACAAGGAGCTGGTGCCTCACGCCCTGGCCGAGGAAGGGCCGCTTTACAGCGGGCCGCACGGCATGCCGGAGGCCAAGCTGCTGGTGGACGGCATGCTGGCCGAGCACCAGGTCATCGTGGGCCTGATCGAGGAGCTCAGAACGGCTGACGGGGTGGCCGCGGCTGTGGCGGCCGGTGCCATCCAGCGGATCTTCGCCCTGCACCTGGACAAAGAGAACCGCCTCCTGATGCCTTTCGTCATCCAATCCCCCGCACTGTCGCTCGCCCATGCAGTGGAAGGACTGCACGAACTGGTGGGAGAAGGCGCAGCACATCATCACAAGCATTGAGCGGGCGCACCTGCATTGAGGCGCATGTGCATTGGCTCGGCGCTGAACTGCTGGACAATCAGGTGCACGGTCAGGGAACCACAGCGGTGCGGGGGTCTGCAACCCCCACTGCGGCCTCCGCCTCTGCCTTTTCTTCCGGGTCTTTTGTCTCCGGGGCGTGGACCACCAGCACCGGGCAGTGCGCGTGGCTCACGCATGCCGAACTCACCGAACCGGGGACGAAGCTCCCGTGCCCCCGCCTTCCAACAATCAGCAGGGACGCGTTGCGGCTCGCGTCAATCAGCGCTGGACCGGGCTTGCCCCTGACCAGCCGGGGGTGCACGAACGGAGGCAGTTCATCGAAAGCGTCTGCCAGCGCCTGCTGGAGCACTTGTTCCGCGGCATACTTGAACCCCTCGATTCCGACGGCGAGGTACACGCCGTAGCCGGCCGGAACGTCCCAGCACGCCCAGGCTTCAACCTTGGCCGACATTGGTTCCGCCATCGCCCGGGCCACCCGGAGCGCGGCGACGGAGGCTTCGGATCCATCCACCCCGACTATGATCCTCGGGTGCGGTTCAAGGCCATCCATGCCGGCTCCCATCACTGTCCTGCCAAGTGCTGCCCTGCCATATGCTTTCCTGTGGCCGGGTGCCATCCTTTGGCTCGGTCCCAGAATGGACCACAAACGCTCCGCGTGGAAGGGCCGAAGGTCATCACGTCCTTGCAAGCCGAGGGGCCCCTTTCCCGGCCAAGGTCCGGTGACGTGGACTTTGGTCCCTTCCCGCCGCCGCCTCCCCGGGTAACAATGGGACCAGGCCCTCCCCGGGGGCTACCCCGTCTGCAGCGGGGCCTTGATCCTGAAGACATTGGGAGCGTTCGGTGTACAAGCATGAAGCAGGGACTGATGGGCCAACAGGATCTTTGGGGCAGGTCCGGGTGTTCATCCTCGATGACCATGAGCTTGTCCGGCAGGGGCTGAAGGACCTGCTGGAAGGCGAAGGATTCCTTGTCGTAGGCGAAAGCGGGTCCGCAGCCGAAGCCACCCGCCGCATCCCCGCCCTGCACCCGGACATCGCCATCCTTGACGGGCGGCTTCCTGACGGCACGGGAATCGAAGTGTGCCGGGACGTGCGTTCGCTGGATCCCCGCCTGCGCTGCCTGATCCTCACCAGCTACGACGACGAACAGGCCCTGCGCGGGGCGGTCCTGGCAGGTGCCTCCGGCTACATCCTGAAACAGATCAGGAGTGACGACCTGCTGGCCGGGATCCGCAGGGCCGCTGCCGGAGAATCGCTGTTTGATCCTGGGGTGGAGCAGCAGATCATTACCGGGCTTTCCACGGCGCCTACAGATCCCCGTTTGGAGGGCCTGAGCGCGCAGGAGAAGAAGGTGCTGGCGTTGATCGGCCAGGGGCTGACCAACCGCCAAATCGGCGACGAGCTGTTCCTGGCCGAGAAGACCGTCAAGAACTACGTTTCGTCCATCCTGGCCAAGCTGGGGTTCGAACGCAGGACGCAGGCGGCGGTCTACGTCACCAAGAGTTCACCGGACTCCGCCTGACCGGACAGGTCAGGCCAGTGGCACCGACCACCGCACGGACGTACCCTGCCCCGGGACGCTTTCGATGACGCAGCTGCCCTTCAGCAGTTCAGCGCGGTGGCGCATGTTCGCCAGTCCGCTTACCTGGCCGTGCTCGGCGAACCCCCGGCCATTGTCATGGATGAGGAGCTGGACTTCATTCCTGGCATTGGCGCTCCCGGCACTGGCATTCCTGCCATCAAAGTTCCCGCGGTGAACGTCCCTGCCCGAAGCGTCGCCGCTCCCCACGGCAACGGTCACCTGGATATCGTCCGCGCCGGAATGCCGCAGCGCATTGCTGAGCCCTTCCGACAGCACTGACAACAAGTGCACTGCCACATCCTCACGAACCGAGTCCACCGGTCCGTCCAGGGATACCTTTGGCGTCAGGGCGTAGCTGCGCGAATTCTCCCGGACCACCCGCAGGATACGGCCCGTCAGCGGTTCACGTTCCTCATCCGCCGTGCGGAGCGAGTAGATGGTGTCCCGCAGTTTCCGGATGGTGTCATCGAGCTCCGTGGTCACGGCGGCGATACGCTCATGCGCCACCGGATCCAGGGTGTACCGCCGCAGGCTCTGGATGCTCAGCCCGGCAGCAAACAAGCGCTGGATGACCAGGTCATGCAGGTCCCTGGCAATCCGTTCCCGGTCCGTGAAAAGAAGGTTTTGTTCGCGAAGTGCATTCACGCGGGCCAGGTCGAGCGCCAGTCCGATCCGGCTTCCGAAGATGGCACTGGATTCGGCCTCAGCCTGGTTGAACACGGCAGTTCCTTGTCCGCGCGCCAGCAGCAGGACCCTGTTGTCACTGGAGCTGTGCCCGAGCGAGCACACGAGGACGGAACCAAGCTTCTCCGCTACCCCGTCCTCGAACACCTGCCGCGGATCCTTCACCACCAACGACCCGCCGCCCTCAAGGACGCCCGATACCGCCCGTGAAACCATCAACTCCTGGCCTGCCTGGATTCCCTGCACCCCCAGGCATGACCGGCAGCGAAGCGAGCCGTCACCGGCCGGCACGGCCACGACCGCAAGCACCGAGTCCGACACCTTGAGGGCGGTATCGGCAACAACATCCAGGTTGTCCCCACCTCCCGGGTGGGACGTCATGATCAATCTGCTGCTCAGCTCCATCCCTGCTTCCAGCCACTTCTGCCGCCGGCTGCTGTCTTCGAAAAGGCGGGCATTCTGGATTGCCACTCCGGCCGCAGCCGCGAGGGCCACGGCAAGGTCCTCATCTTCAGCTGTGAAGTCCTCCCCGCCCTGTTTCTCCGTCAGGTAGAGGTTGCCGAAGACTTCGTCCCGGAGGCGGACCGGTACGCCCAGGAAGGTCCGCATGGGCGGGTGATTTGCAGGGAAACCCGCAGCGATGGGGTGCTGGCCAAGGTCATGCAGGCGCAGGGGCCGCGGCTCGCGGATCAAAAGGCCCAGCACTCCATGGCCGGTAGGAAGGTAACCGATGGAACGGATGCCCTCTTCATCAATTCCCACCGTGATGAAGTGGCTGAGCCTGCGGTCCTCGCCGATGACCCCCAAAGCACCGTACCTCGCGCCCACCAAGGCACACGCAGACCGCACGAGCCGGTCAAGCACGGCCTCGAGGCTCAGGTCCTCGGCCAGGGCCACCACCGCAGCCAACAGGCCGTTGATCCGTTCCTGCGTATCCAGCAATTCGTCCCCGCGGGCTGTAAAGTCCCGTACCAGGTCTTCAACTCTGTCCCTCATCGGCGAGCGCCAGGGCTGGTCAGTGCTCACGTGCCACCTCCTGCGGCAGGAACCTGCGGCGCTGCGGGTCCCTGGCGCGGTCCAAGTGTTCGAAACGGAAGTGCCGGCCTCCGCCCCCCCCAATTCCACCTTCACCTGAGCATGAAGGCGCTTCCCGATTAATTCTAGGAGCACAGGGGAAAAAATACCCCCAATGGTCCCCGAATAGGGGCGCTAGGGGGCGCGGGACCTTCTTCCCTAGCCGGGGGCCATACCCGGCTTTAGGCTACGGCCATGAACACCGCAGCGACTGAACCGGAAATCAAGGAACTGGGCGTCCACGATTGCTGGCGATACCTTCGTTCAACGTCCCTTTGCAGGATCGCCTTCACGGACGGGGACATTGTTGAAAACTATCCCGTGAACTTTGTCCCCACCAACGGCACCCTGCTCATCCGGACGGGGGAAGGAACCAAGCTTGCCTCCCTCGCCGAACATAAGGCAGTGGCCGTCGAGGCGGACGGGATGAAACAGTACGGCACCATCGCCTGGAGCGTCATCCTCAAGGGGCACGCGCTGATCGTTACCGATGCCGAGGAAACGCAGGACGCCATGGATGCAGGGCTTTCCCCATGGCAACCCGGCCAAAAGAACGTCCTGATCCGGATCACGCCGCACGAAATCAGTGGGCGCAGGTTCGTCATCGCCGCGCCAACCCACTGGTGGCCGCCGCGCGAACCAAGCGCGGATTAGGCCTGCACACGAACACTCCCCCGGCTCCTGCACCACACCCCGCCACAAGAACCCGCAAAGGATGGTCCCCCATGGCACCTGCCAAGCCAATCGCCGTCGGCATCACTGATTCCTCGGCGTCCAATGCCGCCCTGTTGTGGGCAGCAGCCCGGGCCAACAGGCTCAAGCTTCCCCTCGCCGTCGTGAATGTGGTGGACGACCGGTGGATGGCCGCCGAAGTCCTGCCCTATCTTGAAGTCCTGCGCGAATCGGGGCTGGGCCTGCTGAAGGAAGCCGGTGAGAAGGCCACCGCTGCCGAGCCCGGCCTGCAGGTGACCCTCCAGCTCCTGGAGGGCGGCGTAGGGGCCGCCCTGGGCGATTACTCGAAAAATGCCAGCATGCTGGTGCTTGGGACCAGCGGCCACACACGCGGTGCCCTCACGGACCGGGCCCTGCAGGCGGCTGCCACAGCCGAATGCCCCGTGGCCGTCATCGGCGACGCCCAGGAACCGGGCCGCGGCATCGTGGTGGGTGTTGATGGATCACGGGAATCAACGCAGGCTGTTGCCTTTGCGGCGGCCGAAGCTGACGCCCTCGGGGAGGACCTGACCGTCCTCTACGCGTTCACCGGCCCCAACCGCTGGATCTCCGCCGGACTGCCGCAAAGCAGTTTCGCCACCCATGTGGTGGAGGAGGAGCAGATCGTATTGTCCGAAACGGAGGCAGGCCTCCGGCAGGACTACCCGGACCTCAGGGTGCAAACCGTGATGGAGACCGTCCTGGAACCTGCAGACGCTTTGCTCCGCGCAGCTGCCGGTGCCCGTCTGCTGGTGCTGGGCAGCCGTGGCAGGGGTGGCTTCGAAAGGCTCCTCCTGGGGTCCACGGCACACGCGGTGCTTACCCAGCCGCCCTGCCCTACGGTCATCACCCGCGTGCACAGGCAGCAGCACCACGACTGACCGGGTCAGCAGCCTGGCCACGTCATGACGGTAGCCGGGGACAACGGGGCCGCGGTCCCGGGCCTGGACATCGGCCATGCCCGGGACGGGCTCTCCACTGCCGAAGTTCGGGAGCGCACTGCCGCCGGCCGCATCAACAGCGTGCCGACGGCTACCAGCAGGAGCGTCGGAGAGATTGTCCAGGCCAACGTCTTCACGCTTTTCAACGGCGTTGTCGGAGGGTGCTTCATCCTGCTGCTGGTCCTTGGCCAGTGGCGAGACGCGCTGTTCGGGTTGTCCGCCATCAGCAATTCCCTGATTGGCATCATCCAGGAATACCGGGCCAAGCGCTCGCTGGACCAGCTTGCGATATTGCATGCCGCCAGGAGCACGGTGGTCAGGAACGGGGCCCGGGAAACCATCTCCTCCGAGGAGTTGGTGCCTGACGACCTGGTGGTACTCAACGCCGGAGACCAGGTCACGGCGGACCTGATGCTGCTGGACGGGAACCCGCTTGAGGTGGATGAGTCGTTGCTGACCGGCGAATCCGAACCCGTGCCCAAGCAGGGCGGCGCCGTGCTGCTCTCCGGGTCCCTGATCCTTGCCGGTAGCGGGCGTGCCAAGGTGCTCCGGGTGGGACCCGACACGTTCGCCTACGGGCTGGCGGCTGAGGCGCGCCGGTTTTCCCTGGTGACGTCAGAGATCCGGCGGGGCCTGGAAAAAGTCTTTGCCGTCATCACGTGGCTGCTTCTTCCCACCGCCCTGCTGCTCACGAATGCCCAAATGCAGGAGCAGGGCGGGTGGGCCGGAGCCATGGGATCAGGGCGTTGGGTGCCGGCGGCCGTGGGTTCGGTTGCGGGCATCATGGCCATGATTCCGTTGGGCCTGCTCCTGATGAGCAGCGTGGCTTTCGCCGTGGGAGGGCTCCGGCTGGCCCGCCAAAAGGTGCTGATCCAGGAACTTGCCGCCGTGGAGGTGCTGGCACGGGTGGACGTCCTCTGCCTGGATAAGACCGGCACGTTGTCCTCAGGCTCATTGGTGTTCGACGCCGTCCATCACGCCGGGACTGTTCCTGCCCCCGGGTGGCAGCAGGCGCTGGAGTGGTTCGGTTCCAACGCAGACAGCAGCAGCACCGCCGCAGCCATCGGGAAGGCCTTCCCTGCGCCGGTCCCTCCGCAGGAGCAGGACTCGGTCCCCTTCTCCTCTGCCCGCAAGTGGAGCTCGGTGACGTTTGCGCCGGGCTCCGCCGCTGCCGGCACATGGATCCTCGGAGCCCCCGACGCAGTACTCAGTGGGCGCGGCTGCGAGGCGGCGCACGGCAGCGCCGCAACCCTCGCCGCAACGGGCCTCCGGACCCTGGCCCTGGTGTACCTGGACGGGCCGCTGCCCCGGGATGCCGCAGGCGCGGGAATCCCGCCGGACCTGGTTCCGGTCATGCTGCTGACGTTCCGCGAAAGCATCCGCCGGGACGCAGCCTCGACCCTGGACTATTTCCGGCGGCAGGGGGTAACCGTCAAGATCATCTCCGGAGACGACCCCCGCACGGTGGGGGCGCTGGCCCGCCGCGTGGGGTTTGGGACCGGTGCTGCCTGTGACGCACGCCGGCTTCCTGACGATCGCGTCGAACTGGAGGAAACGGTGGAGGCCAACAGCCTGTTCGGGAGCGTGACACCTTCCCAGAAGCGGGACCTGATCGAGGCACTGAGACGGCGGGGGCACACCGTGGCAATGACCGGTGACGGGGTGAATGATGTCCTGGCGCTCAAAGAGGCCGACCTGGGGATCGCCATGGACTCGGCCTCCCCCGCAACCAAGGCAGTGGCCCGCCTGGTCCTGCTGGACGGTCGCTTCGAACGGCTGCCGGCCGTAGTGGACGAGGGACGTCGGGCCATCAGCAACATCGAGCGCGTTTCCCTGGTGTTCCTGAGCAAGACCGTCTACGCCACCATCATTTCCGTGGTGTCCGGCATCCTGTTGCTGGCCTTTCCGTTCCTGCCCCGGCAGCTGTCGGCCCTGGATGGTTTGACCATCGGCCTGCCGTCGTTCTTCCTGGCCCTGCAGCCCGGTGGGCAGCGCTACGCTCCGGGGTTCCTCCGGCGTTCCCTCGCCTTCGCTGTTCCGGCCGGCATCTGCGCCGCCCTGTGCGTCCTTGCCGTCAGCGGCTATGCCCAGACATGGGGCGGATACAGCGAAGAGTCTGCGCAGTCTGCGGCCACCCTGACCCTGGGCCTGGTGGCCGCGTGGATCCTGGTGATGGCATCGCGCCCCCTCAGCCCAACCAAGGTCCTGATCCTTGCCGGAATGTACGCAGGGCTGGTCCTGTTGTTCACCGTCCCGGTGGCGCAGGACTTCTTCCGCGTGGACTGGCCGCCTCCCGCCCTGCTGAGCCTTTCCACCGCGGTTGCCGCAGCAGGTTGCGTGGCTATTGAGCTGGTGGGGCGTTTTACCCGGCGGCCATCCTTGCACGGCCACCAAGGCGGGCTGGGACCTTTGACTCTGGAAGCGGCCACCCGGGAAGGGGAAGGTGGAACTGCCGGGCAACGCGATGGTCCGGCTTCCACATGAGCAGGAGGCAAGAATGACTGACCTGATGAGATGGTTCGACACCCGGCGCTCCCCGATGGATGTTATCGAGAGGCTGTTCGACGGCGACATGGGTTCCTCGGCCATTCGGGTTGAGGAGATGATGGACGGCAACACGCTCGTGGTGCGGGCCGAGCTGCCCGGCATAGATCCGGAAAAGGACGTTGACGTCACGATTGCCGACGGCGTGCTGTCGATCAAGGCGGAGCGGCAGGAAAAGAAAGAGCACAAGGACAAGGACAGCTACCGGTCCGAATTCCGCTACGGCTCCTTCATGCGCCGGATTCCCCTCCCCAGCGGCGTCCAGCAAGGCGACATCACTGCCTCGTACAAGGACGGCCTCCTCGAAGTCCGGGCTCCGATGCCGGACCAGGGGCAGGAAGCTGCGGCGTCAAAGATCCCCATCAGCAGGGGTTAAGGACAGTTTAAGTACGACGCCGGTGCCTGGCTTCCCGGGGATCACCCCTCGGGCTGCCAGGCACTTTCGTACGCCCGTGCCTCCGCCGCGGCAATGACAGGGAGCGTCCGCACGTAGGTGTCAGGGTTCAGGGACACGGAATCGATGCCCAGGCCGACCAGGAACTCTGCGAAGTCCGGATGGTTGCTGGGCCCCTGCCCGCAGATCCCGATCTTGATGCCGGCCGCGTGGGCCTTGCTGATCGCCTCGGCAATCATGGCCATCACTGCCGGGTCCCGCTCGTCGAACAGCCCCGCAAGTTCCTCCGAGTCGCGGTCCACGCCCAGCACCAGCTGCGTGAGGTCGTTGGACCCGATGGAGAAGCCGTCAAAGCGCTTGGCAAATTCCGCTGCCATGACCACGTTCGACGGAATCTCGCACATCATGTAGAGCTGGAGCCCTTCCCTGCCGCGGACCAATCCCTGTTCCTCCATGGCCGCGATCACCTGGTCTGCTTCCCGCACGGTACGGCAGAAGGGAACCATGACGATGACGTTGCCGAACCCCGCCTGCTCGCGCACGCGTTTCAGGGCTTTGCACTCCAGGGCGAATCCTTCGCGGTAGTGGCTGCTGTAGTAGCGGGAGGCCCCGCGGAACCCGAGCATGGGGTTTTCCTCCGGGCGTTCGAAGGCGCTGCCGCCGATCAGGTGGCCGTACTCGTTGGTCTTGAAATCGCTCAACCTGACGATGACGGGCTTGGGATGGAAGGGAGCGGCAATCTTGGCGATCCCGGTTGCCAGCACGTCGACGAAATACTCCTGCGGGTCCTCATAGCCGCGGGTCAGCTGCCGGATGAGCGCAGCCTCCTCCGGGTCAGTCACCTTCTCCGGGTGGACCAGGGCCATGGGATGGATGCGGATCAGGTTGTTGATGATGAACTCCATCCGGGCCAGGCCCACGCCGGCGGCGGGCAGCCGCCACCATTTGAAGGCGGCAGCCGGGCTGGCGATGTTGATCATCACGGCCGTGCGGGTGGCCGGAAGTGTCTGCATGTCCACTTCTTCCACTGAGAACTCCAGCAGTCCTTCGTAGACGCGGCCCTCCTCGCCTTCGGCGCAGGACAAGGTGACCGGGACGCCGTCGGACAATGCTTCGGTGGCGTTGCGCGTGCCCACGACGGCGGGCACGCCCAGTTCGCGGCTGACGATGGCCGCGTGGCTGGTCGGGCCGCCGTGGTCCGTGATGATGCCAGCGGCACGCTTCATCACGGGCACCCAGTCCGGGTCCGTCATCCGGGTGACCAGCACGGACCCGTCCACGAAGGATTCAATGTCCTTCGCATCCCGCACCACGCAGGCCTGGCCCCGGGCAATGGCGTCGCCAATCGCGGCGCCGGAGACCAGGACCTTGCCGGGCTGTGCAAGGTGGTAGGTCCGGAACGTGCTTGTGCTCCTGCGGGCCTGCACGGTTTCCGGCCTTGCCTGCACCATGAAGAGTTCTCCGGTGATCCCGTCCTTGGCCCACTCCATATCCATCGGGCGCCCATAGTGCTCCTCCACGGCAACGGCCCAGCGGGCCAGGAGGACAACCTCCCGGTCATCCAGCACCAGCGAGCGCTGCTCCCGCTCGGAGGTCTCGACCATCCTGGTCCGCGCGTCCCCGCCCTGGCTGTACACCATTTTGCGTTCCTTAGCACCGAGCTCGCGCTCGATCACGGGGCTGAAGCGTTCCTCTGCCAGGAGCGGCTTGAACACCTGGTACTTGTCCGGGTTGCTGGTCCCCTGGACCACCGTCTCTCCCAGTCCCCAGGCTGCGCTGATCACCACCACGCCTGGAAAACCGGACTCGGTGTCGATCGAGAACATCACCCCGGACGCGCCCAGGTCTGAGCGGACCATCCGCTGCACGCCCACGGACAGGGCGACGTCCAGGTGGTCATATCCCTTCATTTCGCGGTAGCTGATGGCGCGGTCCGTGAACAGGGAGGCATAGCAGCGCCGGCAAGCGTCCAACACCGCGCGTCCGCCTGCCACATTCAGGAAGGTTTCCTGCTGGCCGGCGAAGCTGGCGTCCGGGAGGTCCTCCGCAGTGGCGCTGCTGCGGACCGCAACGGCAACCTGGGTCTGCCCGGCCCGCTGGCACAGGGCCCGGTAGTGTTCCTGGATGTCCGCGGCGATGTCTGCAGGGAAGGTGGCCTGCAGGAACAGCTCACGGATCGCGGCCCCGGCCTGGCGGAGCGTGGACGTTCCGGAGCGCTGGTCCTCCATGTGCTTCCTGATCAGCGGCTCCAGGCCGTTCGCAGCAAGGAACGCCCGGTAGGCGGCAGCTGTGGTGGCGAACCCCTCGGGTACCCTGACCCCCGCGGACTGCAGTGCACGGCTCAATTCGCCCAGCGAGGCGTTCTTCCCTCCCACGGATGGGATGTCCGCGATCCCGGTGTCCTCGATCCATTTGACGTTGGCGTTGGCCAGGGACGTGTCTGCGGCGGCACTCATGGCTTGATTCTGGACTCCACCAACCGGGGCATGCAGAGTCTTAGGTCCTGCTCCGCCGCAGCCGCCCGCGCGCCGTTTTGTGGATCCAGTCCGCCAGGAGGACAGCAGGTGCCGCAAGGAGCGCCAGCAGGAAGCCCGCCGGTGTTGGCGGTGCCTGGCCCAGCAGCGTGGCGAGGTAGGGCACGTACAGGCAGACGGCAAGGATGGCCAGTTCAGCCAGGACGGCCCATACCAGAAGCCTGTTGGTCGCCCAGCCCAGCTTCCAGGGCGGCAACGTGGCGCTCCTGCAGGCGAAAGCGTTAGCTACCTGTCCCAGGACCACGGTGGTGAAAGCGGCACCGGAGGCCGCCATCAACAGCCCTGCCCCGGGAACCTGGCCCCGGCTCCATCCGCCGCCGGCCAGGACAGCGGAGAACACTGCCATTTCCATTGCAGCCTCCACGGGACCCAGGATGCAGAAGACCCGAATGATCAACTGCCGGTCCATCAGGTGCCGTCGTTCGGGCGGCCGGGCCAGAATGCGCCTGCCGGGCGGTTCTGCGCCAAGGGCCAGGGCCGGCAGCAAATCGGTGCCGATGTCCAGGGCGAGGATTTGCAGGACCCCCAGGGCCAGCGGGAACTGCCCGCCGGACAGTGCCCAGATGACAAAGGGGGTCAGTTCCGCCACGTTGTCTGTGAGGTGGTAGGTGAGGAACCGGTGGACGTTGGCGTAGGTGGCCCTGCCCTGTTCGATGGCGGCCACGATGGTGCCGAAATGGTCGTCAAGGAGGACCAGGTCCGAGGCCTCACGTGCCACGTCTGTTCCACTGAGGCCCATAGCCACACCGATGTCCGCTTCACGGAGGGCAGGACCGTCGTTGACGCCGTCGCCGGTCATCGCCACCACATGCCCGCGGGCCTGCAGCGCCTTGGCCACGCGGAGCTTTTGCTCCGGTGAGACCCTGCTGACCACCACTCCGTCGCGGTCCAGGAGTGCGCCCAGTATCTGGTCGTCCTCCGGCAGGTCCGCGCCTTCCAGCACAAGTTCGGGGCTCCCGGTCAGGCCGATCTGGCGGGCAATCGCCGCGGCCGTGGCCGGGTGGTCGCCGGTGATCATGGCAATCCTCAACCCTGCCTGCCGGGCCGCGCGGATCACGTCCCCCACATCCTGCCGGGGCGGGTCCTGCAGTCCGATCAGGCCCAGGAGTTCCATGCCCGTTTCGAGTTCCAAGGCTGGAGTGGACTGCCACGCAGCAGGCGCTCCGCCGAGCCGGCGCCTCGCAACCGCGATGACGCGCAGCCCGCGTGCGGCCATCACCTCCACCTGTTCCTTGACTGGGCCGGGCACGGCTTCACAGACCGGCAGCACGGTTTCGGGGGCACCTTTGCAGAACAGATCGGTTCCCAGGAGGGCGGATTCGCGCCGCCGCACGGGATCAAACGGCAACCGGCGCCAGGGGGCAGCGCCGGCCTCTGTGCCTGTGAGCCTGCGGGCCAGGACGTCCATGGCCGCTTCCATGGGGTCGCCCTGCGCCCGCCACTGCCCGTCGTGGAACTCGGCGCGGCCCTGGGAAGCGGTACGCGCTGCCAGCGCCGCCGCGGCTGCCTCTTCCACCCCGCTTCCCTGCACGTCGCCGTCGGGAGCGTATCCCTGGCCCGTCACGTGGACGGGACCAGCCGCTGTGAAGACTTCGACGGCGTTCATCCGGTTCTGCGTCAGGGTCCCGGTTTTGTCGGTGCAGATAAAAGTGGTGGAACCCAGGGTTTCCACTGCCTCAAGGTTCCGGACCAGCCCGCTGCGCGATGCCATCCGCTGGGCCCCCATGGCCAGCGACAGCGTGACCGTGGGGAGGAGGCCTTCCGGGACCAGCGCCACGGCAACGCCGATGGAAAACAGGAACGAGTCCCGCCATTGGAAGCCCACCAGCAGCGATGCCAGGAAGAAGACCGCCGCGATCCCCAGCGCCATACCGGCGGTAACGCGGACGATCCGGCGCAGTTCCTGGGAGAGCGGCGTAGGCGGAGAAACCGCCCCGCTGGTCAGGGCAGCGATGCCGGCCAGCCTGGTTCCAGCACCTGTCGCGGAAACCGCTGCTTCCGCGTAGCCGTTGACCAGGAATGTGCCGCCCCAAGCCGGGTCATCCGCGATTTTGGGCACAGGGGCGCTTTCGCCCGTCAACATGGATTCATCCACCGCGCAGGCAGACGCCGACAGCAGCACCAAGTCCGCGGGGACGCGGTCGCCGGCAGCGAGCAGCACCACGTCGCCGACCACCAGCTCGCTGGCGTGGACCTTGCGCACCTTCCCGTCCCGCCGGACCACCACGTCGGCGGGCAGCAGGCCACGCAGCCGGGCGGCGGCGTGCTGGGCACGTTCCTGCTGGATGTGCGCGAAGACTCCGTTGACAATGACGACGACGATGATCGCCACGGCGAGCTGCGGCATGTCCGCGATGAAGGCCAGCCCGGCGGCGCACCACAGCATGAGGGCGAAAAAGTGAGTCATTTCGCCCCAGAGCTTCCGCCACTGCGGAACGGGTTTCTCCGCGGGAAGCTGGTTGGGGCCCGCCTGTTTCAGGAGCTGCGCGGCCTGTTCAGAGGTCAGGCCCTCCGCGGTCCTCACACAGCGTCCGCCTCCTGCCCAACCAGGAGCACGGGACAGTTGGAGTGGGCAGCGCAGGCCTTGCTGACGGAGCCCATGGACGACTTGAGCAGGCCGCCTTCGCCGTGCCGTCCAACCACCAGCATTTGTGCCCGCCGGCTCTCGTCCACCAGCACCTTCGCCGGTGACCCGAACTTGATGGTCACGTCGATGTTTTCCGGCCGTTCAGCGGAAAACGCCCGGCCAAGGGCATCCTCCACCAGGCGCCCGGCAGCGTCCTCCAACCTGGCGGTGAACTGCCGGTCGGCCCCCTCGAGGCGTGACATCACCAGGTAGTCCGGCATCCCGATGCATGAGATGACTTCGAGCCGGGTGCCCAGGCGGGCTGCCAGCGTGCCCGCGTAGCGGAGGGCTGCGGAGGAGTATTCGGACCCGTCCACACCCACGATGACCGGCTTGGCTCCTGTTTCTGCGTTCATGGTCACCACGATCCCGGCTGGGGGTTGAGCTGGGAAGGGCCAAAAGTCATGCCGCCGGCGGCCTCCGTGGACCGGATTTCCTATCGGCACCGTGCAGTGCCCTAAGGCCGTTCAGGATGGTGGCCAGGTCAACCAGTTCCTGGAGGAGTGCGCCGGCGACGGCGGGAATGTATCCGGTCATGGCAATGGCCATCAGGACGATGCTGAGTCCTATGCCCGTCCAGATGCTCACCAGGGCAACACCCACCGTGCGCTTTCCGATGGCTACGGCCTGGGCCACTTTGGACAGGTCATCGAGCATGATCACCACGTCCGCGGATTCGCTCGCCGCCGTGGCGCCCTTGGCCCCCATCGCGATGCCAACATCCGCAGCGGCCAGGACGGGAGCGTCATTCACGCCGTCGCCCACCATCAGGACCGGCCGTTCCGCCAACGCGGCAACAGTATTGACCTTGTCCTCGGGCAGGCATTCCGCCTGGACGCGGTCAATCCCGGCTTCCTCGGCGATGTGCGCGGCCGTGGCCTTGGCGTCACCGGTCAGGAGCATCGTGTTCTGCACGCCGAGGCTGCGCAGGCGCGCCAGGGTATCCACGGCGTTGCCGCGCAATGGATCTTTCATGATCAAGGCACCGGCGTACCCGCCGTTGACGGCCACATGGACGGCAAGCTGACCGCTGTGCACTGCAGCCTCCCGGAACCCGGTGGATGAACTGCGGACCAGGCCCGCTTTTCCCACCACCACCTGCTGATCGTCACAGATGGCCTCCACACCGTGCGTGGCGTTTTCGGTCGCCTGCGTCACGGGCAGGAGTCCAATGCCGGCCGCCTTGGCGGCTTCGATCACCGAAGCTGCCAGCACATGCGAGGAGTACTGTTCCGCGGAGGCTGCAAGCTGCAGGAGCTTCCTGCTGCCCAGTGTTTCCCCGTGACCGGGCGACACCCTGATCTCATCGAGGACGGGACGTCCCGACGTGAGGGTTCCGGTTTTGTCGAAGACCGCTGATTGCGCCTTCGCCAGCTGTTCAAGGGTCCTGGTGTTCTTGATGATGATTCCCTTGTGGGCGGCCTGGCTGGTGCCGGCCAGGAACGCCACCGGCGCCGCGATCAGCAGCGGGCACGGCGTGGCCACCACCAGGACCTGGGCAAAGCGCAGCGGCTCACCGGACAACAGCCATGCCGTACCTGCCATGGCCAGGGCGAGGAGGGTGAAGGGCACTGCGTAGCGGTCGGCCAGCCGGACCACGGGAGCGCGGCTGTTGGAAGCCTCCTCCACCAGGGCGATGATGCGGCTGTACTGTGAGTCTGCCGCGGTGGCCGCTGCCCGCAGCCGGATGGCCGCCACGCCGTTGACGGCGCCGCTGAGCAGTTGTTGCCCCCGGGTGCGTTCCACCGGCAGGCTTTCGCCCGTCAGCGACGACTCATCCAGGCTGGCTGAATCGGACAGGAGTTCACCGTCAACGGGTACCAGTTCGGACGGACGGACCACCAGGATGTCCCCCGGCGCAACCTCGCCGATCGGGGTGTCCACCAGGGCTCCACCGGATTCCTCACGGTGGGCAAAGCGGGGCGCCCGGTCCAGCAGGGACCGCAGTTCCCGCGCTGCGCGGCCCTGGGCAAAATTCTCCAGCGCCTCCCCGCCGGTGAGCATCAGGATCACCACCAGGGCCGCGAGGTATTCGCCCACCGCCACGGTGCTGGCAATGGCCATCAGCGCCAAAAGGTCGATGCCCCAGCGGCCTTCACGCAGCGACCGGACCATGCCGGCCGCGCGCGCCACCACGATAACGGCCGCGTAAGCCGACGCCAGGATGCGGACCTGCAGTTCCAGGCCGAACTGAACCAGCACCAGCGTGGCCAGGAGCACCAGCAAAGTCAGTGCGACGACGGGATACCGCCTGAGAAAGACCCGGGCCTTTTCCATGGGCGAGCCGGCAGGTTCACCGGCATCAACGCTGCCCGGACCAGGGCCGGTTGCCATGGTTGGGGACGCCTGCTTCCTCATCCAGGACCCTTCGGCACGAGGCGGTGAAGGTCATCGCACATGGAACTGAACCTACCCTGCTGCCGTCAGGCGGGCTAGGGCATTTGGCCCCAGCCCGCCTTCTGTTACCGCCGATGTGACCTTCGGCCCTGTCCACGGCTCCGGGCGTCTCGGCAACGTTGGGGGAAGACCTGCCGCCGACGCAGACCGGAGCCCACATGCAAGCCGTAACGATCAGCACCAGTGAGCCATAGGGCGGCAATGTCGGTGCAGTTACGGACGGTGGAACAGTTCTTCGACGGGGCGCCCACCGCGCTTGGCCTCTACGAAGCGGTGGAGCGAATGGCGGCGGGCCTGGGACCCTTTGGGATAAGGGTGGGCAAGAGCCAGATTTCCTTTCGCCGGCGCCGCGGGTTCGCGTACCTCTGGCGGCCCGGTCTTTATGTGAAATCCGCGGTTCCGCTTGTCCTGTCTTTGGCCCTGCCGCGGGACCTGGGTTCACCGCGCTTCAAGCAGATCGTGCATCCTTCGGCCCAAACCTGGATGCACCACCTGGAGCTCACTGACAGCACCCAACTCGATGCCGAGGTCCGGACGTGGATGCAGGAAGCGTACGGCGCTGCGGGCTGACAGTTAGAGTCCTCTGGCCCTGTCGCGCTGTTGCCGGCAGGTCAAAGCTGATGCCATGACTGAAGATGGCCAGCAGCCCCGAAAGATCCATGTTCCCGAACAACCCGTTGCCGTGGTGCGCGAAAGGGTCCCCATGGACGCGCTGACAGGCTTCTTCGGCCGCGCTTTCGGCGCCGTGATGGCGGCAGTCCAGATGCAGGGAGCCAGGCCGGCGGGGCCGCCGTTCGCGCTGTACCACGGGATGCCGGGCGAAACTGTGGATGTTGAAGCGGGGTTCCCTATCGCCGGGAACTTCCGGGGGACAGGCGAAGTGGCCAGCGGGACACTGCCCGATACGGACGCGTTCGAAGCTGTCCATACGGGCCCTTATGACACCTTGGGTACCACCTACGATGCCATCCGGCAACGGATGGAGGCCGATGGCGCCGCCCCCTCGGACACGATGTGGGAGTACTACCTGACCGATCCGGAACAGCAACCGGATCCTGCAACGTGGCAGACCAGGGTGGTGTGGCCGGTCGCCTGAGGCTGTGGGCTGAGAACCCGGGAACGCGGAGCTGAGGTCCCGCTTCGCCACTCCTGACCCCGCCAGCACGCAAACCCACTTGGAGCCTTCGATGGCAATTCCGATCCAATCGACAATTCCCCACCGGGCCGCTCTGCCGGTGATCTGGCTTTCGCGAACGGCCGTTGTGCTTTTCATCGTGGCCCTGACCGTGGCGTCGATACCCTTTGGGGAGCCCCCAACGGGACAGGTTGTCTGGGCAAGCGTCGTCGTCGGCGGTTTCTTCCTCAGCGCTGTTGCAGGGATCGCACGGCAGGTGCGGAAACACGGCGTGGTCCGCACGCGGCTGGGCTACTGGGCCCTGGCTTTTCTCATCCTCTCGGGCGGGATCATGGCTGCTGCCTCGATAGTTTTCACGCCCGGAACGCAGTTGCCCGTGACCCCGGACGTGTTGATCTCCGGCGCGTCCTATGCCCTCACTGTGGCGGCCGTGCTGTTCATCCTCGCGGCGTTCCGGGCTGACCGAGATAGCATCCGATTCCTGCCGACGACACCGGCAGGGTGGTGGGCCGCGGCCTTCCTGGTGGTCGGTCTGGTTCTCTCATATAGCCCGTGGGCCATCCTGACACCGGTGGCAGGGGCTGGTCCGGCCCTCGCGCTGGCCGGAATCATCAGTTACCGGGACCGCTCGGTGCTGGCAGCTACCGCACTGGTCGCCGGCCCGGCGCAGCTGGCCGTCTTTGACCTCGCCTTCTTCATCAGCATGTTCACACCGCACCCGTAAACCGCACCCGTAAGCAGAAGACATGTCACCCGCAATCACACCAAAGTCGGCAGCCGGGCGCTGGAGCCTGCTCTTCGCTGCCATCACCGTGCTGGCGACCCTCCTTGCATGGATCGTTCTGCTGCCCATGATGGGCTTCCCGTCTGCCACTTGGGTGTGGCACGCCCTTGGGCAGGCCTTCGCGGGACCCGCAGCCGCAGCAGCGGCACTCGGGCTCGTCAGCATCATTCACTACAAGGAACGCTCGGTCCTGATTTGGCTCACCACCTCGGCCGCCCTTGCCGCGGCGGTGGCGGCGGGCGTGATCATGTATTCCGCTGTCGCTGGGTACCAGTAGCAGGACACATGGCAGGGCCTCCACCAATGAGATCAAACGCACCGAAAAAGAGGCGTGCCGGCGGCAGTGGCTCAGGTAGGAAATTCACAAGGTTCATTAACACCGAGGCCGAGGCCCGGAGGTAGGCATGTCCAGTTCAGTCCAGCACTCCCTGCTCGCGACCGCTACCCGGCGGAGGTCGTTGCTGTTGTGCGGACCTGCTGCCTCTGCGCTCTACGGAGTCATGATCTGGCTGATCCGGTATCCCGGGTACGACCCCATCTCACAGACGGTCAGCGAGCTCTCGGCATGGGATGTCCCCACCAGGACCCTGTGGGTATGGCTGGGGTTGCTGTGGAGCGCCCTGATGGCTGCGTTCGCAGCCGGCGTCTGGCAGTCCGGAAGCCGACGCCAGTCGCTTCGCGTGTCCGCCATCCTCCTGGCCGCCTACGTGCTGGCCGGACTGGCCTACCCGTTCGCCTCGATGCACACCCGCGAAGTACTGGCCGCCGGCGGCGCCACTGCGGCCGACACAGCGCATTTGATCATCGTGTCGGTGACCAGTGCGCTGATGATGGCGGCAATGATCTCCGCAGCCGTTGCATTGAACCTGTGGTTCCGTCTGTACACCACAGCCACAATCCTGCTTCTCATCGGTTTCGGCGTACTCACCGCCGGGGATGCCCCGGCTCTCCAAGCCAACCTGCCGACGCCGTGGGCGGGGCTCTGGGAGCGCGTCAACATCATGACGACCCTTGCGTGGGTCGTGGTGCTCGCGCTGCTGCTCATCCGCCCTGCGACACAGCGTAAAACAGGGTTGGGCGACAGTCGCGCTCGACGCGGGAAGCACTGATTCCTGTTACCCCCATGAGCGCTGCACCTAGGCTATATGAGCAGATGAAAGGTCTCCGGCCCGACGACGTTCGGGAGTGTCCTGGTGCAGATGCCGTTCGGTTCGGCTACCGTCAAGGCTGGATTCGGGTCAGGACAAGGGAGGGAGGAGCGCGGTGGACATCAAAGGCAAGGGCACGGTGGAGCTGTCCGATGGGGTCCTGCACTTGCGCTGGAATCCGGGAGTCTACATCGGCATCGACGTCGCCAAGGCCGCCCTGGAAGCCATCTCCACCCTGACGCGGGGCGCCAGGCTGCCAATGCTGGTCGAAATTCAGGGCGTCACCCACTCCGCGGCCGCCCGGAAACTCTTCCCCGATGCATCCAGCATCTCGCGCATGGCACTTCTGGGAACCTCACCCGTTGACCGCGTCATCGCCATGTTCCGCCTGTCCCTGATCTCTGCCGGGTTCCCGATACGGTACTTCACGTCCGCTGACAAGGCGCGGGACTGGCTGCTGAAACCCTCGGACGAGGCTGGAACGTTGCTCGGCGGCACCCGGTAACCCCCAACTTATCCATGCCGGGATCTGGTCTTCGCGCCTTGGACGCCTGGTCCGGCGCACCTGCGCCGCCGGGACACACAATTCCTCCATGGGAGAAGAGTCAAGATAACAAGCCCTTGCGGCGGACATAGGTTAACTCCCACGGCTGCGCCCCCTGGCTGGTCTCCGACCAACCGTCGCGGGCAATTTCCCCGCGCAACTGGCTGAGGCTCGCCTCCAGGCCTGGAGCCCAGGCTTCTGCGGGAGGGGTGGCGTTCAGGGGCGGCCCGGGGAACGTGTCACTGACATAAAGCCTGCGGCCGTCCTCCGTCCTGCCAACGAACCGAAGCTGGGTGCGTCCGTACTGCGAGCCAAGGGTGGAGAGGATTCGTACCCACCATTTCACCGATGCGGCGTCCTCCAGTTCTATCCGCAGATGCTCCTCCATGCCGTTGCCTGTGTGCGGCTCATTTACGGACATGTCTCACTCCCGGCGAACGTAATCGGTATTCAAAAAGGCAGTTTGCCAAGGACTGGCATGGCGGAACAGGGCCGTTGGTCACCGGTGGCAGCAATGGTGCCCCGTCTACCGGGCCCATCGGCACTACCGGACGCGCCCTACGGATGGCAGGCTCCAGGGATGAAACGGCACGGCGCTCCCCGGGCCCAGCGGGAATGGGGGCTCCTCTATCTCACGGCGGGGGCATCATCGATCCTGTTCGTCCTGTTGTTGGTAGCCGCGCTGGTGCTTGACTTCCTGGCGCCTCCGCCGGTGCACGGCGGAGCCGCCACCCTGGAGTTCATTGCGGCGAATAAGGCGAACTACGTGGCCGAGCAGGTCCTGTGGATCCTGCCGAACATCCTCCCGGTGCTTGTTTTCACAGGACTCTTCGTGGCGCTTATGCCCTTCCGGAAGAGTTTGCCCTTGATCGCGCTGATCTTTGGCGCCCTGCCCTGGGCGCTCCTGCTTGCCGTCCCGGTCACCAGCAGGGGCTCCCTCAACCTCGTCTACCTCAGCGACCGCTACATGGCCACCGGGAGGGACGAGGAACGCCGCGCTTACGCTACCGCTGCTGAAGCAATCATCGCCGAGAACAACACACCTGCCATCGTGGGCGTCCTCTCCGCCTTCGGGATCCTCCTGATGGGACTGGCGATGGTGACGGCGAGGGCGCCCTTCCCGCAGTTCCTGGCGTGGTTCGGCATCGGCACCGGTGCTTTGGGAGTGGTCAGTGAGGTCCTTCGGCAGGCTGTCCCGGACTTCTACTGGGGCTACGGCATCCTGCTCTGGGTGTGGTTCATTGCCACAGGGATTGTGTTGATCCGCCTTTCGCGCCTGGCTGCCTAGCATCCCCCACCTTTGCAATCCGGGACCTTGGTCCCTAAAAGCCGGACCGGGCTTCTGGGATGGTTGTTCAGGTCGAACGGTGCACAACGCCGTGGTTGTGCACCAGCATTTCGCTGCGCCGGATACCGGCGCAGGACGTAGCCTCACCAACGGAGGCAGGACGATGGAGGAGAACCAGGCTTATGGCAGGTACGTTCGAACTGTTTGTCGATGATGATTCGCAGATTCGGTTCCGGCTAGTGATGCCCGATGGACATGTATTGGCGGTTTCCGGACAGTTCACCGACAAGCAGGCGGCGGCCGCCCCCATCGAAGAGGTACGTGAATGCGCAGGCACCGGCCTGATCCGGGATGTGGCGCCGCCTCCGCCGGGCGTTCTCCATGCTTCGGTACCGCATCCGCGATATGCGGTACGCCGCGGGACCCGCCTGCTCAACTCTGTCGGGGCAGCATAAGATAAGCGCCGTCCAAGGCCTCAGGGCGGACGGCCCTTTGACCAGGAAGACCGGTGGGGCCCATCGCTGACGATGGGCCCCACTCCTGTGCGTCTGCTGCCGGCCACGCGGCGCCAAAGCCGAGCGGGCGTCCACTACCCCCAGGGGAATCTAGAAGCCGGACGAACTACCGGAGCCGGAAAAGCTTCCGCCGCTGCTGCCGTAACCGGTGGTGCTGCCGCCGCCCCTGGCCGAATTGACGCTGCTGACCCCTGTGTTGAATCCGGAGTTGAAGGTGGCGACGGAGAAAAACTGGTACGACGGGTAGACCGTCCCCAGGATGCTTGGTTCATAAGTCCGCTGTTTATGGTGGTCCCGGCCTTCGTGGGCGGTTTCCATTTGCTCCCGCATCAGGCGTGCCTCCCGCTCATTCCTGGCAAAGCCCTCGATCACCGTTTCCGCGTGGTTCTCCAGCAACTCGGAGAGCCGGGTACGTGCTTTGTACAGCCGGTCCAGGGCCTCCTCCGGCGAGATCCGTCCGTCTGCCAGTTCTGCGGTCCACCGCTCGATCTCCCGCAGGCTTTCGTCGCGGAAGGACCGCAACGCGGCGGCCGTTGCGGAGTCCCCCTGTCCGTGCCGCTTGGCCAGGAGCTGCTCGAGTCCGGCCAAGTCCCTGCGGAACGGGGCAAGCTGCCGGTCCCGCGCGGTGGGCCACGTGTCGGCGCGGTTCAGCAGGGCGTTGCTGTCCGCGATGACGTCATCCAGCGCATCCAGTTCGGCGGCGCTGTCCGCGAACTGGCGGGCAAGCTTGAGGTTCTTCCGGCTACTCAAGGATCGCCTGCCCATTGCGTGCACCTGGTTGGACAGCTCTGTGACGGCGGCGTACCGGCTCAGGAAGGTGCGGTGTTTCTCCAGGACCTGGCTCCCATAGCGGGACGATTCCGGGATGGTCCCGGCATTCAGTTCCGTCACGTCCAGGTCCATACTGACGTTGGAGTAGCTGCGGTCCCCGCGTTCGATGTGTTTCCGGCAGGTGCTTCTGGTCACGGCCCGGACGATCAGCCATGCGGCGGCACCGAGCACCGCAATGCCGCCGGTGACCCACGCCGTGATCGTGAACGCGGCGGACCTGTACCACGGCTGGTTGATCAGCTCGGCGCCACGTCGAATGCCTGCCACCGTTCCTTCGGTCCATTGGGCGTCCCGGAACAGTTCCTTCGACGCGTCCTGGATGTCGCTGCGCTGTTCCAGCGACACCTTCCGGTCCTCGCCCATGTAGGTCCCCACGTGGCGGCCCACAGGGTCCAGCGCGAAAATGAACAGCCCGTCGGCCCATTTTTGGCCGTCGGCACTGATCCATTCGGGATGCCTGGACCGGGCAAACTTCAGCACTTCTTCGTTGAGGTTGTCCTCCGCTTTTCCGTTGTAGGTGAAGACGGCAACGCGGGTGGGCTCGTAGAACTGGATGCGTTCGACGGCGGGCAGCAGCGTGTTCTGGTCAAGCACCCCTGCGGTGTCCTCCACAATGACAGCCACGGGTGCCACTGCGCTGCCTGGGACAGCGAACCCCAGGAGCAGGGCAGCCAGGGCAAGCATCATCGCGGCAATCCGGCTGACCACGCTGCCCATATCCCTCCCCAATATTTAGAATCAGGATGGGCCAACGTGCAGGGCCGCCAAAGGGCCGAAGGTCCCGCTGGTGAGGCTCGGTCTGATGGGAGCGGAGTCACATGACGCAGGAACCCGGAGCCGTGGTGGTCGGCTATGACGGATCGGATGAGGCCGCGGCCGCTGTCCGTTGGGCAGCCAGGCACGCCCGGGCGGTGAACCGCCGGCTCCACGTGGTGCATTGTTCACTATGGCCGCTGCTCACCAGGCACCTGGGTCCGGTTCCGGGCGTGTCAGGCAGTGGCCTGGAACAGTCAGCCCAGGCCGTCCTGGAAGAGGGCGTGGCACAGGCGGCAGCAGAGGTTCCAGGCCTTCAGGTCAGGAGCACGTTGCTTCACGGAGTGCCTGCACAGCTTCTGGCCCGTGTTTCCAGGGGAGAAGAACTTCTGGTTGTCGGCAGCCGCGGCCTGGGCGGTTTCCTGGGCCTGCTCGTGGGTTCCGTGAGCCTGGAGTTGGCAGCCACCGCTGCCTGCCCCGTCGCCGTGATCCGGCAGGACCTCCACCCGGACGGGCCGGTCGTCGCCGCCGTCGACGCTTCAGGTTCCCCCACAGCGCTGGAGGATGCCTGTGCCCTGGCGACGGCATGGCGGGCCCCACTCGAGGTAGTCCATGTCCAGCACCAGCCCCCGGGCCGCCGGCGATCGGACACTCAGGACTCCGACAGTGACGCCCGGACAATCCTGTCGTCCGCGTTGGCCCATGCACGTGCCGCGGCACCCGCTATCCGCATTGACGGAAAGATCCTTACGGACAGCTCGGTCCCGCATGCCATCCTCCAGGCCTCCGCAGAAGCCCGGATAGTGGTGGTGGGCTCCCAGGGCCAAGGCATCCTCAGGGAAACCATGGGCTCCACCGCCCATGCAGTCCTGCACCACGCCCAGGACCCGGTCCTCATCTCCCGTCGGGGCAGTTGAAACAGCGGCAGTTGGAGCAGCGCAGTTGAAGCAGCCGCCCATCTGCTGATGACGGGGAATGCAGGTGGAGTGTCGTCCCGCTGCCGCCCGAACCTGGCGCCTAAGCTGGTCCGGTGACCCCAGTTCCCTCCCCCGATCCGCTGGATGTCGTCGTCCACTCCGGTCCGGCTGACTGGTGGGTCATCCTTGCGGGGTTGGGGCCCCTGGCCGTCCTCATCGCCGCCCTGCTGGCCTTCTACATCAACTGGCGCACCCTGAAACAGCGCACTGCCGCGGACAAGACAGCCCTGGATCAAAAGCGCGAAGCCGATGCCAACGCCCTTCAGCAGAAGACCGAGGCGGACAGCAGGGCGGAATGGTGGCGCCGCACCCAGTGGGCATTGGACCGGGCGCTGGACCCGGATGAAGGGACCAAGGCGCTGGGGCTGGCAACCCTGGAGGTCCTGGCCAGGAGCGAGTTGGCCCGGACCGAGGAACTCGAGTTGTTCGATATCGCCTGGAAGAGCGTGTCCGGGGACGAGAACGGCGAGGAGAACGGGGACGATGGCCAGGTGGACGCCGGGCCGGGGCAGGAGCTGGCCTTCGTGGACGACGGCGGCAACTTAGGCGAGAATGGAACGACGGATGACGACAGTACCAAGGAGGTTGGACCGTGAGCGCAACATCGCCTGAACATCGTTTCGTCCACACTCCCCGGAACACCGCAGCCAAGCCGGCCAAGAAAACCGGTTCGGCCGCCGAGCACCGTGTCCAGGTTGCGGCGGCGCGGCTCCGCGTCACGCTCGATCAACGCCTGGGCCGCGAAACGCCCGCCAAGACCAAGGCATTGGCCAAGGAACCGATCTAATTCCCGCCCCGGTGTTTGAGGTTCGACGGCGCGTGGTGGAGTTCGGTGCGCAGTGGCTGCGGTAATTCTCGGGTGCGACACAAACAGGCTTCTGCGCTGGGACTACCGTGCCGTCGTCGAGCACGTCGCGGAATCCGGCAGGGCGGTGGAGCGGTGGTGCCTGGAGCAGCACCCGGACGCCGGCCCTGGCCTCAGCCCGGGCACCGAAGCCTGGCTCCTGCTGTGCGGCAGCAATGAAGCCGGCAGCGGCCTGATCGGTCACGGAGTGGTCGCGTCGGAGCCGTACCAGCTGGCTGGAACGGGCGAATGGTTCGTCGCCGTCGCCTTCGATGCGCTGCTCGCACTGGGTGAGCAGATACGGCCCGGCATCCTTGGCGACGCGCTCCCCCGTGACCACTGGCCCAAGGCGGGCGGACCTTCCCTGGTGGCCTTGCCGCCGTCGTACGAGCCTCCCCTGCGCCGGCTGTGGCGTGCTTGCGGGCCCACGACGGCGGGACGCGCTGAGGTGGTCGGGGGCAGCCTGCCGCCCGGCGCCGTCAGCACTGTCCAGGTAAGCCGCTACGAACGGGACCTTGACGCGCGGCGGGTCTGCCTTGCGTTTCACGGCACATCGTGCGCCGCCTGCGGGTTCTCTTTCGAGTCCGCCTACGGCGGCAACGCACCAGAGGCGCTCGCCGTGCACCATGTGGTGCCGCCGGACATGCTGGACAGCGGATACCAGCTGGACCCCATAGCCGACCTCATTCCGCTGTGCCCCAACTGCCATGCGGCGGCCCACAGCGTGAACCCGCCGCGCACGGTGTCCGAACTCCGGAACATGGGCTCCGCCTCCAGCCCGGTGATGAGGGGTGAGGTGGTGACAGCCCTGGCCCTGAGGGCCCAGGAGGATGCACGGCGGATCATGGAAGGCGGGCAGGGGTAGGCCCGGGCCACGGGCTCGTAAAATGGAGGAATGACGGTGGCTGCCCATTCCGGTGGCGCGTTCCCGCTGGCCCGCCGGGCCCGGACTGCGTTGCGCCGGGTACCTGTGTGGACGTGGCGGCTGATGATGCGTTCGGTCAGCTCGCGGGAGCGGATACGGTTCAACACGGATCCCGTCACCGAGGTGGCCTATGTCCACGACCTCGACTATGTGGGCGATGGCCTGCGCGCCCACCGCCTGGATGTAGTGACACCCTTGTCGGTGGCACAGACGTCGGCCGAAGGTGCGGTGGCGCGTGGCGGGAGCCTGCCGGTCTACGTCTATTTCCACGGCGGAGGATGGACGTCCGGCGACAAGTCGGCGTTAACCAAGTACTGCGCCAACCAGGCTTTAGGCGGGATGGTGGTGGTCAACGTCAACTACCGGCACGCGCCGCGGTTCCACATGGGGCACGTGCTCGAGGACGCGAACGCCGCCCTCGCGTGGGTTGTGGCCAACATCGAAGAGTACGGCGGGGACCCTGCGCGCCTGATCCTGGGCGGGGACTCCGCGGGCGGGCAGATTTCGGCCCTGCTCACCGCCATCAGCCTGCGCCCTGAGCTCGCCGCACACTACTCGCTGCTGCCGGCCGTTCCGGCGGGGCATGTGAAAGGGCTTGTCCAGCACTGCAGCGCCGTCGATTTTTCGGTGTTTTTTGAAAGCGGCTTTGTCCTCAGCCTGAACTTCGTTCGCATGCTGCTGCCGGCCACGGCTCCCCTGACACCAGCACGACTGAAGTCTGCAGCCGGGTACCTGTCCCCTATCGAGTGGCTGGACGGGAGCCACCCGCCGGTCTTCGTCACCACCTCCGAGCGCGACTTCTTTTACCGGTCCAACCTCAATTTCATCGAGCGACTGCAGGACCATGGCGTTCCAGTGGATGCCCTCATCTACCCCTGGGCCAGCGCCAACACCGAACATACCTGGCAACAGGATTACCGCTACCCGGAATCCCAGGAAGTGTACCGGCGGCTCCATGCCTTCGTGGGCAAGGTGGCGGGTCTACCCTCTGCCGCTGACTAGGCCCCGCCGGCTGGGTTATCTTGGGACCATGTCGGAGCCGGGCCAACGAGAGTACGGGGTTGACCCCGAGGAATTTGGCTCTGCCCGCGTGGATGCGGCTGCCCTGCTGGATGCGGAGCTAGGGGACGTCGACTGGTCGGTGCCGCCGCCTGGCTCGGTGCACTTTACGCTGGACGTCCCCAGCGGCAAGCTCGCGGCCATGGCCTTGGGCAATCCGGAGGATCCGTGCGTCGTCCTGGTCCCCGGTGCCACCGGATCCAAAGAGGACTTTTCCCTCATGCTGCCGGACCTGGCCGGCGCGGGGTACTACGCCCTGACGTACGATCTTGCCGGCCAGTACCAGTCGGCGGGCGCAGGGCCGGAGAACCTGGTGCCGCCCCGGAAGCACTACGACTACCGGTTGTTCGTGGACGACTTCCTGGCGGTTATGGAATCTACGGCAACCCCTGTGCATGTTGTGGCCTATTCCTTCGCGGGCATCATCGCCCAGCTCGCCTATGTTGAGCGGCCGGACCTCTTCCGGTCCATCACCTTCCTTGGGTGCCCGCCGGAACCGGGCCCGAGTTTCCGGGGTGTGATCCGCATTGGCCGGTTCAGCACGTGGGTCAACGGCAGGGCAGGCGCCGCGCTGCTCATTTGGGGAATCCGCAGCGGCAGGGTGGCCCATGTACCGCCCGGAAGGCAGCGGTTCGTAAACTACCGCTTCCGTTTCACGCGCCGCTCCTCCATCCGCGATATCTACACGCTGATGCAGCATGTACCGGACCTACGGCACGAGCTGGCTGAGGCCCCGCTTCCCAAGTTCGTGGCCGTGGGCGAGCATGACCTGTGGCCGCTCCAGCTGCACCGGCTGTTCGCGCAGGCAATCCGTGCCCGGATCGGCGTCTACCGGGGTGGGCACAGCCCCTGCGAAACGTCCCCGCACGAGTTCAGCCGCGACCTCCTTGCGCTTTATGCGAAAGCTGAGGAGGCGTAGTGATGCATCGATTGTTGAGCCGGCCGATTGCGGGGCTACCCTCTTTCGTTGTATGCCCTCTCTGCCCGCCGTTTGATCCCGGCGAGCATTGCCCGCTGCATTACCGTGTCACCGCTCCGGATCACGGCGGCCGCCCGGACCATCCACCCCGGGTGGTAACAGGCACGTGAGCGGACGATCAACCGGGCGGCGGACTCCAGTTCCGGCCTCAGGATGAATGCCCAACTGCAGGAAAAGTAGCTTCGTGGAAGTTTGGTTCCGGGAAGGACCTCACGGCCGCTGAGGGTCCGGCTGCTGTAGAGCACCATGGCGCGCCCGGGATCCAGCTGGACAACACGCCACGCACCAACTGCCGCGTTGCAGTTGGGCCCGTCCAAAAGAATGTCCCCTTCATGGAGGGTCTGGTGCCCTGCCAAGATGCCGGCAGCACTTGAACGCGGGCCGGTCGACCCGTCGGGGTCCTTCCACCACGGCATATCTCCGTACCAGCCGCCGCGTCCGTATCCTGCCTGGGCGAGCCAGGGCCATACGTATCCGGGCGGGCAGGCGATGGAAGTTGCCCTCGTGGCCTGCCAGTTCGGCTGGGGAACAACGTCATCCCCGGGCAGGCGTTCGGTCATCTCGTGGGCCGCAGCCCCGCTGACGCGCCACTCAGGGTGGGCAAACCCGTAAACGGTCTCCGCGGCGTACTCCGCCAGGACCACCACGGCGTCCCGCGCACGGCTCCACGGGTGTTGACGGCGGGCGCGGACGTCCTCCCGGGCACCGGCCTCCATGACGTGCGGCCGCTTCCCTTTTCCGAACGTCATGACACCATCGTTTCGGCCCGTTCGCGGAGGTTGAGCAGCATCTTCCGCATCATCCAGATGTCGCCGAATTCCACGAGTGCCGAGAACAAAATTGCGGGTGAAAACCAGCGGTAGCGGGCGCGGATACGGCTGACAAGCCGGGTTGAACCGTCGCCGATGGGCTCAAGCTGCCACGCCCAGCTGTTATTCCCCGGCGCGCCCCACACCATGGACAGTGGCGGGTCCATCCTCTGCACCTGGATGCCGTGCTTGCCGTCGGGGCTCATGGGAACAATGTCACCTACGGTAAGGTTCTGCAGCTCCGGGATGATGCGCCGTGCACTCGGGCGCCCCAGGTTGTCCAGGATGTCGTAGCTGTACCAACCGCCGCGGCCAAGCCCCGCTTGGACCAGCCATGGCCATATCCGTTCCGGCGCTGCCCCGATGGTGATGGCCCTCGTGGCGTTGAACGTCGGTTTGGGCACCAGTTCGTCGCCGGGCATCGCCCGCGAGACCTCTTCAGGCGTGGCGCCCCAAGTGAGTTGCCAGGGACGAATGTAACGGAGGTACGTGCCCCCTGCACCCAGTATCACGAGCAAAAGGATCGCCCGCCTGTGGAACAGCATCGGCCAATCGTGGCATTGCGCTCCCCCAGGATCCAGGGCCGGAAGTCCCGCCCGCCCACTATGAAAGCCGGGGACGCCTGTCTGGAACCCGACAAATCGTCCTGGGCGGTCCTTCTCGCTGACGAACACCACGGACAGACGGACAAAGGGCCCTAGCCCCCGTTCGGTACCCCGGCATACCGTGCCTGTACCGGCCCTAACGGCCCAGTCACATGGAAGAAGATGAACGTCATGCCCGCAACCGACATACGCGGAAAGACCCGTTTGGCAGCTATAGTTACCGGTTTGCTAACCGCTTCCGGGATAGGCATCGCGGCCGCGCCCGCAGCCTCCGCTGCCGAAGTCTTCAGGGAGCGCTACAGCTCCGAGTATGTACAGGCGGATACATCCAGCATGTCAGCCGACGGATGCTCGTACAGCTACATCTCCGCCAGCGCCGGGACCTCATCCCCCTCAACGGCGCCAGCACCATGTACTACTCCTCCTCCGAGTTCAACAAGTGCACCGGCCAGAGCCACTTCGTTTACGGGGAAGCCGCCACTCAGGTCTTTACCTTCCAACGCGGACTGGTGCATGCTGTCGCCACGGTGCCCCTCTCAGATGGATCCCAAATCCACCTGGACCTTACATGGCAGGGCACGGGGAAGGTGGAAAGAGGCGGATCAAACTCGCGGAACGTGCTGCCGGGCCAGTTCGTGCAGCGGTATTCATACCACGGCACGATTCAGGAGGCCACAGTAACAGGGACACTGTCGTTCGAGAATGCGTACATATCGGCCTCGAAAAGCTCGTCGATGACGGTGACGATTGCCATGCCCTGAGGACGGCAAGCCCGGCGGGAAGCGTTGACATGGGCCAAGGGCGTGGAGGCTCGCCAGGCCGGGGTGGGCGGGATTCGCCAGTACGACGAGCGTCTTCGGCTCGACTATGACGACGACGGCAGTCGCCTTGGCAGGAAGGCCCGCCGCGGTAGTCAGCAGCTTTGAGGCGCGGGCAGGTTCGTGGGCCGAGTTGTAGGGGTGCCGGGTCTTACAGCGGTGAAGACGCCGGCATCCCGCCGCTGGCACCCCTGTGCCTGATACGTGCGCAACGCTGCGGATTGTCCTGTGTGCGGCCAGCTTCCGGGAACCGCGGCCCGCGGGATACGATCGCCAACACGCCTCGAGGCAATGGTGTGGCTCGACGGCACAGGAGGAGAATGGCGTGGCCCGAGGATCGAAAATGAACGGACCCCACTGGCGTCGCGTGCTGGCGGCGCTGGGCAACAGTGATGCCAGGACCGCCTATGCCCAGATAGTGCTGGGGGCGGCCCCCAACGATATCCTGCCTGACGTGAAGGAGCAGCGGCGCCACCGGGCCATCGCCGCGCTGCTGGAGTCCGGGCTCGTCCAGCGGCGGGCATCCGGTGAGCTGGTGGCGGAGGAGACCATCTTCCGGGACCTGCTGGCCCAGCAACCCCGCCGGCAGCCACAGACCGGGCTGGACAGGTTCATGCGACTGGGCCGAATAGAGAGATATCCGGCGAACGTGGCAGAACGGAGGGCGCTGTTGGCGAGGATCGCCACCGAGGCCATCGCACCCGGCGAGAAGCTCGCTGAAAGGCAGGTCAATGAGCGGCTGCTCAGTTATACCGATGACGTGGTGCTGCTGCGCCGCTACATGGTCGACTTCGGCGTCCTGCAGCGCACCCCTTCGGGCTCTGCCTACTCCTTAGCGGAGTAACCGGCCCCTGCCCTGAGATGGTGTGCAGTAGTTTGGACGGGCCGTCAACATCCCCGTCGGACTGGGGCTGGCCCACCTGCGTGCTTCATGACTGCCGCGATTCCGCACTCAGCCGCCAAATGAGCCTTCCCTCCTACTCCTGTCGTCTAGAGAATCCGCTGGAACATGCGGTGGTCCTGCCATAACCCGGCTATCCGCAAATAGGCTCGCGCGGTGCCGTAGGACTCGAATCCATTCTTCTCCAGCACCCGCTGTGATGCCGTATTGTGCACCAGGGTCGCGGCCTCAAGACGGTGCAGCGCGAGGTCATGTTTGGCGATGTTGACAGCGGCTGCCACCGCCGCCGTCATGATCCCGGAACCCTGCAAAGCTTGGTCCACCCAGTAACCCAGATGTGCGTTTTGGAAGGCACCCCGCACGATCGAACTCAGGGTCAGCAGGCCGACGACCTCATCTTTACGCACCAACACCATTGGAAGGCCGGTGCCCGCAGAAAGTTCCCGTCGCTGCCTGATGATCACCTCTTGTTGTCCCTGGACTGTGTAGAACTTGTCGGGCCGAATCGGTTCCCACGGCGCAAGATGGGCGCGGTTCTTCTGAAACGCCTCAGCCAGCGCCCTGGCGTCCAGCTTCTGGACTGGCCGGAGGACAACGCCTTCAAGGAGTTCCGAAGAGAAGTGCATCTATTCACACTACCCAGCAGGACGGATCCGTCGGGCCCGCGCGCTACAGAGTTACCTCTGTCGGTACCCGCGTGCCCGCAGGACCTCGGCGACGCCGCCCAAGGCAAGTGGGACGGTCACGGCGGTGGGCAAGTGGCGTAGCAAGCTGAAGGGGTTCGTCCATGCGGCCCACCGGCCGACGAAGCTCATGTCGCCTAGACTACTGCCATGCCTACACTTGTTCACGAGTTTTCCTGGCCTGACCGGGTCGTTATCGGCACCGTCGGTGTTCCGGGGGCGCGTACGTTCTACCTGCAAGTACGGACAGGCAGGCAAATCGTAACCATCGGTCTGGAAAAGCAGCAGGCAGCTCTGCTCGCAGAGAAGATAGACGAAATTCTCGACCAGCTCAACACCCTTGAGGGCAATCCCTTCAGCGTCCCCACGGGTACTCCTATCGAGTTGGTCGATAACGACCCGCTTGAGGTCGTTGAAGAGCAATTCCGAACCGGCGCCATGAGCCTGGGGTGGGACCCGACGACGGCGCAGGTGGTCATAGAGGCTTACCCCATCAGCGATGTCGATGGTGATGGTGATGACGAATCTTTTGACCAGGACGACGCTGAGGTACCCGAAATGGTGTTGGTGAGAATGCCGGTGGGCACCGCTCGCGCATTCACCAAGCGCACGCGTGAGGTGGTGGGCGCCGGCCGTCCACTATGCCCGCTCTGCGGGTACCCCATGGACACCGAGGGTCACGTCTGCTCCCCTCCCGAAAACTGATAGGGCGCATCGGCCGACCGCCGGCGCAGCGCCTTGAACGCAGTCATCGCCTAAGAGGGCGTCAATACGACGCGCTGAAGATTCTGGAGAGTGGCCGGTCCGGCTGCGATGTCAATAACGCCAGCGTCTGAGTTCAGGCTAATGACGTGAAAGTCCAACGGCACTTCCTGCTTGGCATCCTGGCGGTTGGCCTTCCGTGGTGGGAACTCCGTGGCCCTAAGCCCCGTAAGCGCCTTGCTGCGGCCACTGGCTATCAGTTCGCCGTGGACGGTCGGCTGGAAATCGATTCGTCCCGGGCCTGGGCTGGCGACGCCCATCTGCCATGTGCTGCTGAGCGAGCCCGGCGATGAGTCGGGGAAGCGCAGGAAGATGACTAATTTGCCGGGCTCATCCGGCTTGGCCGCGTCCGTCGGGAACCGCGTCGTCATAAAGAACACGCCGCCGCCGATCATCAGCGCATAGAAGGCGGCATTGGCGACCGCGTCTTCGAGAGTGCCCCCAAGGATGAGACCAGCCGCCAGGATGGCGGCGCAGGCCACAACGCCCACCAAAACTGCACGGAGCGCGGGATGCATTTCGCCCCACTTCCTCATGGCGCCATCCTAGGGCCGGACCCTTTCCCCCGCTACGGCCCGTCGTTTGGGAGCAGGACGAAAACGTTCGTGGCCGGAATCGGGTACTACAGTGGAGGCATGGCTGCCAGTCGGAAACCGCTCGACGAGCTGCGCGAAACCATCGGCCACCTGGCCGATCAGCTCAAGCTGCCCGGTTCGGAGCGCGTCGACGACCTCGTTGGCGATCTCGTTGGTCCCAGGCCCGGGCCGGCCCGGCCGCTGTCCGAGGTGCAGGCCGAGCTCGACGCGCTGGTCGGGCTGGAGACGGTCAAAGAACAGGTGCGGGCACTCGTCGCACTGCTCCAGGTCCAGGCCCGCCGCAAGGCCCACGGCCTACCGGAGGTGGCCACATCACAGCACCTGGTGTTCCTGGGAAACCCAGGCACGGGCAAGACCACTGTGGCGCGGCTTCTGGCGGAGATGTACCGCGCGGTAGGGCTGCTGCAGAAAGGCCACCTGGTGGAGGTGGACCGTTCCGGCCTGGTGGGGCAGTACGTCGGACAGACCGCCATCAAGACGGACCGGGTCATCCGCCGTGCCCTGGACGGCGTCCTGTTCATCGACGAGGCCTACGCCTTGGCTCCGGAGGACGGCCGGATGGACTTCGGTCCCGAGGCGATCGAGGTCCTGCTGAAGCGGATGGAGGACCACCGGCATCGCCTGGTGGTGATCGTGGCCGGATACCCGCGGCTGATGGAATCCTTCCTGCTCTCGAACCCCGGGCTGCGCTCCCGGTTCGCCCGCGAGATCACATTCCCCGACTACTCCGTCGACGCACTCCAGACGATCTTCCGCCAGATGCTGGCCCAGCACGAGTACAGGCTGGAGCCGGGTGCGGACCAGATGCTGCGCCGCATCCTCGCCGGGCTCCACGCGGGTGAGGACTCCGGCAATGCACGGTTCGCCCGCACGCTGTTCGAGCAGGCGCTGAACCGCCAGGCGCTGCGGCTGTCGCTTGACGAGGAACAAAGTCTCGACGCACTCGATCGTGAGGCAGTTATGACGCTCACCGCGGACGACATCGTTGAGGCCGCACTGGCCCTGGGTGAAGAACCGGAACCCGAACCGATACCGGAGCCGGAGCAGCCACGCTGGTGGCGCTGGCTGGTCTGACGGAATTTGCCGCGCCGCCCTGGACCACGTCCTAGTAGTCGATGGCTTTCCGGTCCATGGACTTCAGCGCCGCAAGCCGTGCCTCCACTTCGGTCTGCTCGCCGAGGTCTTCCAGGGAGGCGAACTGGGCGTCCAGTGATGAGGCGGCGAGTTCCTGCTGGCCGCGGACGGTGGCTTCCTGGCGCCGGACCTTGTCCTCGTAACGGCCGATCGCCGAAGTTGGGTCCCCGCCGTCCAGGGCCTTGAGCGCCTCGTTCACCTGAGACTGGGTAGCCGCGACCCGGGCGCGGTTGGCCAGCTCGTTGCGCTTAGCGGTCAGCTCCCCGAGCTTGCCCCTCATCATGTCCAGGCCGTTCTTCAGCTGGTCGACCACCTGGTTCTGCGCGGCCAGAGCAGGTGCCTGGGCCTTCGCGGTGGATTCGGCAGTCAACTGCCGGCCGATGGCGACCTTGGCGAGGGCATCGAACTTGTCCGCGTCAACACTGTTCCCCGCGGCGCGGAACTCATCGGCCTTCCGGGAAGCTGCGATGGCCTTCTTGCCCCACGTGTTGGCGTCGTCCACTGCCCGCTTGTGGTCGTCTTCGGCCATGCGAAGGTTGCCGATCGTCTGGGCCACTGCGGACTCGGCTTCGCGGATGTTTTCCGAGTAGTCGCGGACCATCTGGTCCAGCATCTTCTGCGGGTCTTCGGCGGAATCGAGGAGGGCGTTCAGGTTGGCCTTGGCGAGCTGGGCGACACGGGAGAAAATACTCTGCTTCACTGCGGTCTTTCTATCGTTAGTGGAATTGGCATCCTATCCGACTGCCAGCAATCTGGGACCCAGCGGTAGTGACGTGGCCACTCTTGAGCAAACCTTGTGCCCATCGTGGGCTGCCGTTTAGGAACGGGTCCTATCTTTGAGGGCAAGATCCTGTCGCTGGGGCAGGTTCTACACATGGGGACAGGGCCGGCGGCCGCAGCATCCCGAGACCGGATGCAGCCCCCCAAACCGCCGCCGGCCCTTAAACCCGGGTCACCCAGACTGCCCCCGCACGCGGCGATGGTTCCGCTCAGCGTGGCGTGCGCGTCAACGGGATGCTACGAATCCACGGCGGTCGTCCATGCTGGGGAGCTCTTCTTGGGGAAAGAGCCCGGCCAGGATCCGATCCGATTCCGCCTGTGCCGCGACGTCGAAGGCTCCGCCTGTGACGAGTAACTCGTCAGCTCCGGAGGTCGCGAGCAGGTGCTGGACTTGGGTCCGTACCTCGGAGGCCGTGCCGTAGAGCGATGTGGACAGGCTTCTTTCGACCGCTTCCTTTTCGCGGACAGTCAGCCCGGGCCACTCGGTGGGACCCACGGGCGCCAGGGCAGCGAATTCACCGGTGGTCCTGGAACGGGCCAGCGCGATGGCTTCGGGCAAAAGCAGTTCCCTTGCCGCTTGGTGAGTCGCGGCCGCCGCTACGTTCGCGGAAACCATGATGTAGGGTCGCTGGAACCAGCGTGATGGACGGAACTGTGAGCGATACCTGTCCAGCGCCGGGAGTCTGCCGTTCTGGTCTGTCCGGAACACGGCTGGCCCGCCCAGCACTACAGCCAGGCCGGCACGGGCTGCAATTTCAATTCCCGAACCCGTGGCCAGCACGAATACCGGTGTAGCCGAGTCGTTCCGCGGCCGGGCTGTGATGGACGCGGTTCCGGACAGGTAGGCAAGCAGTTCGGCCAGTTGGTCTTCAAACCGCTCAGCTTCCTGTTTCCCGGCGCGAAGCGCATCCCGGACTGCCGGGGTGAAACCGACAGACCGGCCAACGCCCAAGTCGATCCGCGCGGGATGAAGAGCTTCCAGCGTGGCCGCCTGCTCGGCCACCACGAGTGGCTGGTGGTTGGGAAGCATGATGCCTCCTGAACCGACCCGGATGGAGTGCGTCCTGGCAGCAACGGCGGCCATCAGCACGGCGGGTACGGAACCGGCAATGCCCGGCACCGCATGGTGCTCTGCGACCCAGAAGCGGTGGTAACCCCATTCCTCGGCCCGCTGGGCCCGTTCCAGCACCCGGTTCAGGGCGTCGGCAGCAGGAAACCCCTCCCGGGCGTTGGCACGGTCGAGAATGGAAATCCGCGGAAGGGTCATACTGCTGGAACCACTTCGGGCGAGGAAGAATTCCTCGCCCGAACGCGGGTACTGAGTGCGGGTCCGACGCTGTCCGGCCTGGGGTGTGCGGGCGGCCTGAGTCGCTCCCCCAATGCCAAGCGGACAGCCAGTGGATCTTGGTCATGACCGCTTCGCCCACACTCCAAAAGGGGTGTAGTAGCAATGCGACCGGGGGCTTGCCTATCCGATGCCGAACCGGGCTCAGTTCTCAACCCTCCAATGGCCCACCTTTTGCCCAGCGCTGACAGGCAGGCTGCTAACAAACTCGACGCCTGCGGAGATTGCGCTTTTGATTCTTCCGGTGAACGGTGCTTCGGTGGAGTGAGCCCTGTTTAGAGCTCTGCGGCGAGTTCACGGGCGGCTTGGATTTCCATATCGCGCAGTTTGGCGACTCGGCGGATGGTGTCTACGTCATTGTCGAACTTCGCGTCCAAGAATGACTGGAGGACTTCCTTGGCGGTGGCCCGGCCTATCAGCCATGCTCCCAAGGCGATGGCGTTGGCGTCGTCGTGTTCAACGCTTTGGTGCGCCGAATACACATCGTGGCCCAGGGCGCACCGAATGCGCGGAATCTTGTTGGCGGCCATTACGGCACCCACGCCGGTTCCGCACAAGAGCACCGCTCGTGCTGCCTCTCCACTCCGGACGGCTTCGCAGGTGGCGCGGGTAATGTCCGGGAAATCTACCGGCGCCTCGCTCGGGGCTCCTAGGTCGAGCACTTCGTGACCCAGGTCTTCCAGGACCCTGCGAACGTATTCGTTCAGGGAGTACCCTGCGTGGTCGTTGCCAAGTGCAATTTTCATTGGGTTCCTTTAGTTCAGGACTGGGGCCCGCAGACCCGACGTGACAGGTTCGTCCTCAAATTTGGAGGAGAACTGATCTGCTGGCAGCGGATTCTTCGATTGCGGCCAACACCCTCTGGACCTGAAGCCCGTCTTCGAAGGACGGCGAGGGCAGGAAACCATCACGGATCGCAGCGAGGAAATCGCTGATCTGGTGGGTAAAGGTGTGCTCCCAACCGATCACATGCCCCTGAGGCCACCAGGCATCGATGTACGGGTGCTCCGGCTCCGTCACAACAATCCGCCGGAAACCCTGTTCAGCTGTGGGGTCAGCTGTGTCGAGGAACTCAAGTTCATTGAGCCTCTCGAGGTCAAACGCCAGCGAGCCAGTGGATCCGTAGACTTCGATTCGTAACGAGTTCTTTCGGCCCCGCGCTACCCGGGAGGCTTCCACGGAAGCTATCGCCCCGCCGGCAAGGGTCATGGTAGCCCAGGCAGCGTCGTCCACGGTAACCTGCTCGGCGCCGTAGGGGCCTGGGCGTTGGCCTACGAAGGTATGCAGGCGTCCTGATGCCTCTATGACTCGGTCGTCGAGCAGGTACTGAACTTGGTCGACGGCGTGTGAGGCTATGTCCCCCAAAGCACCCGAGCCGGCGGTCTCTTTTCGCAACCGCCAACTCATGGGGGCATTCACCTCGGCGAGCCAGTCCTGAAGGTACGAGACGCGAACCTGGCGGACTTGGCCCAGTCGCCCGGTGGAAATTAGTTGCCTGGCGTATGCCAGAGCCGGCACTCGGCGGTAGTTGAACCCGACCATCGAGTGCACTCCGTGCGCCCGGGCAGCCTGCGCCGCCGCGACCATGGCCTCGGATTCCGTAAGCGTATTTGAAAGCGGCTTTTCGGCCAGCACATGCTTACCGGCCTCGAGCGCCGCGACGGCGATCTCAGCATGCAGCCACCCTGGTGCGCAGATGTCGACGATGTCCACGTCGTCACGCGTGAGGACCTCACGCCAGTCGGTTGCGGATTCCGCCCACCCGTACCGGTTTGCGGCAGCGTCGACCTGCGCAGCGTCTGTGCCGACGATGATGCGTTGTTCTACAGCCGGAACGTCGAAGTAGGAAGACACATTGCGCCAAGCCTGTGAGTGTGCCTTGCCCATGAACGCGTACCCGATGGCCGCGACACCCAGTGGACGGTTCATCGGAGCACCGCCCCATCGAACGTTGACTGAGACACCGGACGATGCACTGTTTCGTCCACCGTGGACGTTTCGTACCATCCACGGGTCGCGTTACTGACTTGAGGGGCCGAACGGTCAAGGTCGGGCTGCGCGGCCCACTTCACACCGTTGGCCAGGACGCGCTGGACCTGCGGGTGGTGGTACACCGGGTACTCCTGGTCCCCAGGGCTGAAGTAGAAGATGCGGCCCTTGCCCCGGGTGAACGTGACACCGGAGCGGAACACCTCACCGCCCGCGAAGGAGCTGATGAAGATCAGGTCGTCCGGGTCGGGAATGTCGAAGAGTTCGCCGTACATCTCCTGTTCAGGAATGACGATGGGGCTGTCCACGCCCTCTGCGATGGGGTGTGAGGGCTTGACGGTCCACACCAACTCGCGTTCGCCGTCGTTCCGCCAGGCAAGGGAGCAGCTGGTGCCCAGCAGTTTGGTGAAGATCTTCGAGAAGTGCCCCGAGTGGAGCACGATCAGTCCCATCCCTCCGAGGACGTGCCGGTGGACGCGTTCCACGACAGCGTCGCTGACCTCGGCATGAGCCTTGTGACCCCACCACAGCAGTACATCAGTTCCCGCCAGGGTCTCTTCGGACAGTCCATGATTTTCATCTGAAGCCAGAGTGGCTGTGGAGACTTCGACGTCCGGGATGGCCTCGCGGAGACCGGCTGCAATAGCTCCATGAATGCCTTGCGGGTACATGTGGCCGATATGGGCTGGCTCATTGAGGGACTCGTGGACCCCTTCGTTCCACACAACCACCCTCAGTTGCTTGCCGTTGCTCACAGCTGCACCTCTTTCGCTTCGCGGGCTGACCGGTAGCAAGCGTCAATGATTTCCGCCCGGTTCAGAGCCAGGGAGCCATCATGATGGCCCCATACAGCTTCGCCGCCACGCACGATGTCGAGGAAATCCTCCACGACGGCTTGGTGGCCTCTTCCAGGCTGGGATTCAGGGCTGTAGTCGGCGTTTTCGCCATCCTTGTCAGTGAAGATCGTAAGTTGACCCACAGGAGCAGACGGCGATCCTTTCGCGACCAGTTCTGCGCCGCCGTCCGTACCGTAAACCATGAACCCGAGCACGTCATCCTTCTCGCGATAGCTGGCCCAACCCGCCTCAATGAGGAGGGTTGCCCCGCCCTCGAGACGGATAAACGCCGAGGCAAAGTCCTCCACTTCGAAGGCATGCTCCGAACTCATGGCCGAGAAGCGCGCGCTTCCACCGCGTCCCCGTGGTCCAAGCTCGGCATGCACAGTTGCCGAGACGCTGAGGACTTTGGGCTCGCCGAGCAGGTGAAGGGCGTAGTCGAGGACGTGGACGCCAATATCTGCCATGGGACCACCTCCGGAGAGCTCGGGGTTTGTGAACCAGCTCCCGAGGCGGGGAATGCCGGTCCTGCGCAGCCACGATGCCTTGGCGTAATAGGGCCGCCCCAGTCCGCCCTCGTCGATTATCGACTTAAGTGTCTGGATATCGCCGCGACGCCGGTGGTTGAAGGCGACGTCCAAGACCCTGCCTGCGCCTCTCGCCGCCTCGACCATAGCCCGGCCCTCATCCGCTGTCCGGGCGAGAGGTTTTTCGCTCAGGACGTGAAGCCCGCGCTCGAGAGCGGCGATAGCGATTGGCGCGTGCAGGAAAGTTGGAACCGCCACGCTAATGGCGTCCAGGTCCTCAAGCTCCAGCATGTCTTCCCAGCGAAGGAAGGCATTTGGAATGGCGTGGGTTGCCTGGAGCGAGTGGAGCAGCTCCTCTTCCATGCCGGCGACGGCGACGATTTCGACGCCGGGGCTATTGCTGTACGCGTTGAGATGCTGCTGCCCGGCCCAGCCTATGCCGACAACGCCGACTCTGAGTGCGGGACCTTGGAACTGATCGGGGTTCACGGAAAATGCTTCCTTATCTGGTGTTGGTGCAATTTGGAATGTTGGGGTTGGCGGGGGTTCCGGTCAGCCTTTGACTGCGCCGGCGGTCATCCCGGCGACAATCCGCTTTTGGCAGATCAGTACGAGGACGACGAGCGGGATCGTGACGATGACGGATGCGGCGCTGATCCTGCCCAGTGGGATATCGAATTCGCTCATACCGTTGAAGAACGCGATCGCTACCGGGACTGGCCGGGCGGCCGGGGAGCTTGTCAGGGTAACGGCCAGAAGGAATTCGTTCCAGACTGAGATGAAAACCAGGATCGCGGTCGTTGCGAGGCCTGGGATGGCCAGGGGAAGGATGACCCTGCTGAAGGCCTGAAACGGGGTGGCACCATCGACATAGGCTGACTCCTCAAGTTCTCTGGGGATGTCCCTGAAGAAGGACGTCAGCGTATAGATGGCCAGTGGCAGGGCAAAGGTGAGCTTAGGGATGATGAGGCCCACGAGGGTGTCGTAGAGGCCAATCTCCCTCCAGATGGCGAACAAGGGAGCTGCGATCGCGATTGCGGGAAAGGTGGTGACCGAGAGAATCAATGTCAGGATGAGCGCCTTCCGGCGCATCTTGAGCCGGGCCAGCGCATACGCGGCAAAGGAAGCAAATACAAGGGCGATGATCGTTGTCACGACAGCGATGATCACTGAGTTGCGCAGCGCCAGCAGGAAGTCGCTGTTGCCAAACACAGAAAGGTAGTTGTCAAGGGTCGGCTGGCTTGGGAAGAGTTCGCCCTGGCCAAGGCTTGCGCCCTTCTTTAAGGAGGTGCTGACCAGCCAATAAAAGGGAAGGAGCGAAAATCCCATGACGACGACGGCGAACACCCAGACGAGCGGGTGAAGGCGTGTTGTGCTGCGGCGGCTCTTTGCGGTGCCATTGCTCTCGGCGGCCCTGGTGGAGGCACGTGAAGCTGTCAATGTGCTCATGAGCGATCCTCCCGGGCAATGTCGCGGATGTTTCCGCCGCCAAAGCGGATGTAGACCGCGGAGACGGCCATGACGGTGATGAATGTGAGGATGGAGAGGGCCGAGCCCTGACCGACCAGTCTGTTCTCATTCAGCTGGGTGTAGGCCAGCATGGACATTGACTGCGTGCCGTTTGCGCCGTGGGTGAGCACGAACGGCAGGTCGAAGATCCGCAGGGCGTCCAGTGTGCGGAAGATTGCGGCCAGGACGATGGCGGGACGGAGGAGCGGGAGGGTTACGTGGGCGAAGGTTTTCCACCGGCTCGCGCCGTCAAGTTCCGCTGCCTCGTAGGTCTCCTGCGATATTGCCTGGAGACCGGCGAGGATAATTAGGGCCGCGAAGGGGGTCGTCTTCCACACGTCCGCCATGACAATCACGGCCATCGCATAGCCCTGCTCCCCGAGCCAGACGACTCCCGCTCCAGGCAGGTGAAGGGCAGCGAGGATCTGGGGTACGAATCCGGTGGTCGGATCGAACATGGTCTGCCAAGTGATCGCGCTGACGACAGTGATGATCGCGTAGGGCACGAGGACGACAGTGCGCAGGAGGGCACGACCGCGGAACGTTAGGTTAAGGAGCATCGCCATCCCCGTGCCGAGGACCATCTCGAGTGCCACGGAGGTGGCTGCAAAGAGGAAGGTCTGGCCGAATGCCCTCCACCAGTCAGGTCCCGTGAGTGCGTCTACGTAGTTGCCCAGTCCTACGAAACGGGACAGCCCGACCTGGATCAGGCTGTATTGGTTGAGCGAGAGCCAGATCGCGTAGCCGATCGGTACGGCGGCGACGACGGCCATCAGGAGGAGCGACGGGGCAGTCATGAACGCGGCGAGCCTGCGTTCCGCGCGGTCCCGCGTGTTGCGATGCCGCTCGGGGACGAGCGCACGGACCGTCATCAGAAGCTTGCCTGCGCGGTCTTGATCTGGTCCGCCATGTTTTTCACGGCGTCCTCAGTGCTCGACGCGCCAGAGAGGACGGCGTACACATTCTTGTTGATGGCCGCGGAAATCTGGGAATAGACCGGCGAAACCGGGCGAGGCTTGGCGCCCTTGACAGAGACCAGGAGTTCCTTGGCGAAGGGCATCTTGCCGAGGACACCGAGGTCGGAATAGGCCGCCTCGCCGGCCGGGGCCTGTGAGTAATCCATGGCCACGTGCTTCTGCCATTCAGGTGAGGACTCGAAATTCACGAACGCCACCGCTGCCGCTGGGTTGGACGCGTAGGCAGATATTGCCAGGTTCCATCCGCCCAGCACGCCGCTGCCATTGGTGCTGCCGTCAAAGGACGGAAGGGGGGCGACTCCGAAAGTACCCTTCAGGGGTGTGGCATTTAGCTGCCCGTAGACGTTCGGCCAGTTACGTTCGTACCCGAACTTTCCCGACTCGTACGCAAGACGCGAGGCATTCTCCTCGTAGGTGAGTACGGCCCGGTCCGCTGACCCGTTCTTGATGCCCTGCGCCATAAAATCAAGCACCTTGCGGGTCTGGGGTGAATCGACCTTGATGTTTCCCTGGTCGTCGATGACATCCCCGCCGGCGCTGTAGAGGAGTTCCAGGAAGTTGACGGTCAGTCCCTCGTACTGCTTGCCCTGGTACACCAAGCCATTGCCTGGAGACTTTGCTGCTTCGGCGTACAGTTGCTGCCATGTCTCGGGCTTGGCCACTTTGTCTTTGGCGTAGTAGATGAGCCCTGCATTCGTGTAGAACGGTGTGGCCCACGACTTCCCCTTGTACTGCGTTGTGGCGACTGTTGAAGGGATCAGGGTGTCCTTGACCGCGTCAGTGACCTTGGTCATGTCCTGCAGCCAGCCCTGCGAGGCGAACTCGGGTGTCCATGTCACGTCCGTGAGGTAGAGATCGCACTCGCTAGACTTCGCCTGAAGCCGCTGCACAGCTTGGGTGCGGCTTTCATCGGTGGTCGCACCGAGCACCGTGTACTTGGCGGTAATCCCGGGGTTCGCCTTCATGAACGCATCCACAGTGCCCTGGTAGAGACCCACAGAATCCCGCCCTCCACAAATGGAAAGGCTGCCTGACGCTGCTTTTGCCGAGGCCGGGTCAACCACCGGGGCCGAGGGGCCTGCGGACGGGGCGGCGCTGCTGCCGCATCCGCTCAGGGCCAGGCCGATGGCTCCCGCAGCAGCAATGAGGCCGGTCACCTTCCTGCCGCGCATAAAGCTGGGCTTCGTCTTGTCCGGTCCAGCGGGCGATGAGAGTGATGAAGAAATGTTGTCCACAGAGGGCTCCTTGGGAATTGCCTGCTTTGGGGCAGAACTGGAAGGTGGTCGTATGGTGGATCGATTCAGCAACAGTGCAAAAACGACCCATCGGTAATGGAAGAGACTTAGCGCCTTCGAGCCGGCTCCGCGTTGCGGGATCGATTCAGCACTCCGCCGATCGTTTCAGGTGACGTGGGTCACTGTCAAGCATTTTTGTTAAGGCCGCTAGCTGCAGCCGCACGATTCCCGAATTACGAGTTCCGGCGCAAACACCCGCTGTGACAGCCCGGCCGACGGCTCGGCGATCTCCCCGAGGAGCAGTTCCGCTGCAGCGTGCCCAAGCATTTCGGGACGGGTCGCCACAGACGTGAGGGGAGGCTCCCAGAGTGCCGCGGTCCGAACGTCGTCGTAGCCGATCACGCGGACATCGCTGGCTCGTCCCGCTATCCGCAGCGCCCGATAGACGCCAAAGGCCACACCGTCGCTCTGGCAGATGATCGCATCCGGGAGTTGCCCTCGCTCAAGCAACTGTTTGCCCGCCCGCAGCCCGCCCTCGCCAGTTGTCGAGCTTTCAATCTGAACGAATTGACCGGGATCGAGACCTGCGTCCATCAGCGCAGATTGCACGCCCTCGATACGATCCCGGCGCGAAAGGTGACGGGAATACCCTCCGACGAACGCGAACGTCTGGCAGCCGTGGCCGAGCAGATGCTCCGCCGCGAGTCGTCCGCCCAGCCTGTCATCAGGCCCAACGTAGGGGGCAGATACGCCTTCCAGGTACTTGGTCACGAAGACGTGGGGTATTCGTGATGCCTCAAGGCCTTCAACGAATGCCCTGCTGGACCTGGACGCGGGCATAACAGCAAGTCCGGCTACCTGGTATTCGCGAAGCTCGGCGACGAGTTCGTCCTGCCGCACTGGATCATCCGACGATGCAACCACAAGTGAGCGGAATCCGGCCTCAGCGAGGGTCTCCTCGAGACCCACGAGGAGCTCACCAAAAAACGGGTTGGCGATGTCAGTAACCACAACTCCGACAGTCGTCGTCCGTCGCGTCCGAAGTGATGCCGCGCCACGGTTGTAGACGTAGCCAAGTTCGCGCATGGCCTGATGCACGCGCTCACGAGTCTCAGAGGACACACGCCCCGTTCCGGTCACCACGTTTGAAGCGGTAGTTCTGGACACACCCGCATGAGCGGCGACATTCTTCAGCGTGACAGCAAGCTCCATTCGCAAAAGATAGCAGGATCGATCCGGCGACGACATCGGGAGAACTCCCCAGCCGTCTCTACGCGCCCCCATGTCCGCACGTGTGGGCTGCGCGCGAGGTGCCCACTCTCAGGCCCTGGCCTGTAAACGGACGGGTCTGAGCGGCAGCAGGAGGGCAGGCAAAGCGCACCCGCATCGTCAGACACCGAAAGCGCGGGCCGACGCGAAACGACCCCGCACCTTATTGGTGCGGGGTCGTTCCAGCTGGACACGTGAAGTCGCTGTGGGACTAGAAGTCCCAGTCCTCGTCCTCGGTGTTCACGGCCTTGCCGATCACGTAGGAGGAACCGGACCCCGAGAAGAAGTCGTGGTTCTCGTCAGCGTTCGGGGACAGCGCCGAAAGGATGGCCGGGTTAACGTCGGTGACGGACGCCGGGAACATCGCCTCGTAGCCCAGGTTCATCAGGGCCTTGTTGGCGTTGTAGTGCAGGAACTTCTTGACGTCCTCGGCCAGGCCCACGCCGTCGTACAGGTCGTGGGTGTACTGGACCTCGTTCTCGTAGAGCTCGAACAGCAGCTCGAAGGTGTAGTCCTTGATTTCCTGGCGGCGCTCAGGAGAAACAGCCTCCAGCCCGCGCTGGAACTTGTAGCCGATGTAGTAGCCGTGCACGGCCTCATCGCGGATGATCAGGCGGATCAGGTCGGCCGTGTTTGTCAGCTTGGCGCGTGAGGACCAGTACATAGGCAGGTAGAAGCCCGAGTAGAACAGGAAGCTCTCCAGCAGCGTGGAGGCAACCTTCCGCTTCAGGGGATCGTCGCCCTGGTAGTAGTCCATGACGATCTGCGCCTTCTTCTGAAGGTTCTCGTTCTCAGTGGACCAGCGGAATGCCTCGTCGATCTCCTTGGTGGAGGCCAGCGTGGAGAAGATGGACGAGTAGCTCTTGGCGTGCACCGACTCCATGAACGCGATGTTCGTGTAAACGGCTTCCTCATGCGGGGTCAGCGCATCCGGGATCAGCGAGACGGCGCCGACAGTGCCCTGGATGGTGTCCAGCAGGGTCAGGCCGGTGAACACGCGCATGGTGAGCTGCTGCTCAGCCGGGGTCAGCGTATTCCACGACTGGACGTCGTTGGACAGCGGCACCTTCTCCGGCAGCCAGAAGTTGTTCACCAGGCGGTTCCAGACGTCGACGTCCTTGTCATCCTGGATGCGGTTCCAGTTGATGGCCTCGACGTGGCTAAGCAGCTTGACCTTCTCGGTCATGTCATCCCCTAAGCGTTGGGTGGGTTTCACTAAGTTAAAGCGTACGACGGCGGGCGGCCACCCGCCGTCGTACTGGCACCTTTAGTTGAAGGAGCAACTACAGCATGCAGCTGACGCAGCCCTCGACCTCAGTCCCTTCCAGCGCGAGCTGGCGGAGACGGATGTAGTAGATGGTCTTGATGCCCTTCTTCCAGGCATAGATCTGGGCCTTGTTGATGTCTCGCGTGGTGGCGGTGTCCTTGAAGAACAGCGTCAGGGACAGGCCCTGGTCCACGTGCTGGGTGGCAGCAGCGTAGGTGTCGATGACCTTCTCGTAGCCGATTTCATACGCGTCCTGGTAGTACTCCAGGTTGTCGTTGGTCAGGTACGGAGCCGGGTAGTACACGCGGCCCAGCTTGCCTTCCTTGCGGATCTCGATCTTGGACGCCACCGGGTGGATCGAGGAGGTGGAGTTGTTGATGTAGGAGATCGAGCCCGTGGGCGGGACAGCCTGCAGGTTCTGGTTGTAGATGCCGTGCTCCATGACTGAGGCCTTCAGCGCCAGCCAATCAGCCTGCGTGGGGATGTGCACATCCTTGAACAGCTCACGGACCTTCTCGGTCTGCGGCACCCACTCCTGCTCCGTGTACTTGTCGAAGTATTCACCCGACGCGTACTTGGACTTCTCGAACCCGCCGAACGTCTGGCCGGTCTCGATGGCCAGCAGGTTCGACGCCCGTACCGCGTGGTAGACCACGGAATAGAAGTAGATGTTGGTGAAGTCCAGGCCCTCTTCGGAACCGTAGTGGACCCGCTCGCGGGCCAGGTAGCCGTGCAGGTTCATCTGGCCCAGGCCGATGGCGTGGCTTTGATCGTTGCCCTTGGCGATGGAGGGCACCGAGGTGATGTTGGACATGTCCGACACCGCCGAGAGCGAGCGGATTGCCGTCTCGATGGTCAGCCCGAAGTCCGGTGAGTCCATGGTCTTGGCGATGTTCAGCGAACCCAGGTTGCAGGAGATGTCCTTGCCGGTGTCGGCGTAGGAGAGGTCATCGTTGTACGTGGTGGGCTGGGAAACCTGGAGGATCTCCGAGCACAGGTTGGACATGATGATCTTGCCGTCAATCGGGTTGGCCCGGTTCACGGTGTCCTCGAACATGATGTACGGGTAACCGGACTCGAACTGGATCTCGGCGAGGGTCTGGAAGAACTCGCGGGCCTTGATCTTGGTCTTCTTGATCCGGGAGTCGTCCACCATCTCGTAGTACTTCTCGGTGACGGAGACATCGGAGAACGGCATGCCGTAGACGCGTTCGACGTCGTAGGGCGAGAACAGGTACATGTCCTCGTCCTTCTTGGCCAGCTCGAACGTGATGTCCGGGATGACAACGCCCAGGGAGAGGGTCTTGATGCGGATCTTTTCGTCCGCGTTCTCACGCTTGGTGTCCAGGAACCGGTAGATGTCCGGGTGGTGGGCGTGCAGGTACACGGCACCGGCACCCTGGCGGGCGCCCAGCTGGTTGGCGTAGGAGAAGCTGTCTTCGAGGAGCTTCATCACGGGGATGACGCCGGAGGACTGGTTCTCGATCTGCTTGATCGGGGCACCGACTTCGCGGATGTTGGTCAGTGCGAAGGCCACGCCGCCGCCGCGCTTGGACAGCTGCAGGGCGGAGTTGATGGAACGGCCGATCGATTCCATGTTGTCTTCGATGCGGAGCAGGAAGCATGAAACCAGTTCGCCGCGCTGCTTCTTGCCGGCGTTCAGGAACGTGGGGGTGGCCGGCTGGAAGCGGCCTTCGATGATCTCGTCCACCATCTGCAGGGCCAGCTGCTCATTGCCGCGGGCAAGGTGCAGGGCAACCATGCAGACGCGGTCCTCGTAGCGCTCCAGGAAACGCTTGCCGTCGAACGTCTTCAGCGTGTAGGACGTGTAGAACTTGAATGCGCCCAGGAAGGTCTCGAAGCGGAACTTCTTCTTGTAGGCGCGGTTGAACAGCTCACGGATGAAGTTCATCGTGTACTGGTCCAGCGTTTCGCGCTCGTAGTACTGGTTCTTCACCAGGTAGTCGAGCTTCTCCTCCAGGTCATGGAAGAACACGGTGTTGTTGTTCACGTGCTGCAGGAAGTACTGGTGCGCAGCCTCACGGTCGGCGCCGAACTGGATTTCGCCATTGGGACCGTAGAGGTTCAGCATGGCGTTCAGCTCGTGATAGCCCAGCCCCTTGTAGGCGGCGGGCATCTCAGGCTCCTGGGCCCTGGTTACTTCTGTGTCTGCGACAGTCGTGTCCAAAACTTGTCCAATCCTTGGTTGACCCGGGTGACGTCTTCCGGCGTTCCCATAAGTTCGAATCGATAAAGGTGGGGTACCTGGCATTTGGCGGCGATGATGTCCGCGGCCATGCAGTAGTTGTCCCCAAAGTTTGTGTTGCCGGCGCCGATAACGCCGCGGAGCAGTTTCCTGTTCTGCGGGTTGTTTAGGAACCGGATGACCTGCTTGGGAACGGACCCCTCTCCCCCGGTGCCGCCATAGGTGGGCACCACCAGCACGAATGGCCGGGTGGCGAGGAGGGGTGCGTCCTTTGCGTAAAGCGGGATCCGGGCCACCTCACGGCCAAGCTTCGCAACGAAGCGGCTGGTGTTCTCGGATGTGGAGGAAAAGTAAATGAGCTGGCTCTCCGTGAGAGCCTGCCCGGGATCGTTCCGATCTGCGGCCGGCGGGGACACCTCCACACGCTGAGCCGTGTGGTCGCGCTGTGCTGTTGGTGCCATGGGAGTCACCTCAGCTGGTAGTTGGTCGCCGGCAGGAAAAAGCTGTGGCTCCTAGGCCACGGAAGAAACGGCGGAGAGTGCCAGTTCTTCGATCTTGTCCGGGCGGAAGCCGGACCAGTGGTCCTGGTCGGTGACCACAACGGGAGCCTGCATGTAGCCCAGTGCCTTCAGGCGCTCGAGTGCCTCGGCGTCCTGGGAGATGTCAACGCTCTGGTAGGTGATGCCCTTCTTGTCGAGCGCGCGGTAAGTGGCGTTGCACTGAACACAAGCAGGCTTCGTGTAAACCGTTACGGTCATTGTCCCTGTCCCCTTAGTTAAACTCTTGCTGGTTCGGTGTCCCCGTCCAGCTGTATGTAGATACTACATGTAGTGCAGACGCCTCTTTGGAACCCCAAGATGATGTATTACAAGTATGTCATTTAATGCACCGTTAATCCACAGGCAGGAGCCGGAAAAATGCCCGGGATCCCGGGTTTTTTGCGGGCTTGGTCCACACCCTGTGGACGGGCTTGCCCACTTATGCACAGTCCGCGTGTCGTGATTCACCGGCGTGTCGCGCCACCTGTCCCGCCACAGGAAAAGGGTCCCTTATCACTACATGTAGTGATGAGGGACCCTTCGATCCGGCACGCGGCAGTGAGAGATTGCCTCCGCTTCCTACTTCGCGCCGGGATTGAGCCTGGCGATTGCCGTGGACAGTACCGTGGCGAATCCGCACCAGGCAGCGTACGGAGCGAGTGAAACGCCGGCAGTCCGGTTCAGCCGGTAGGTCCGCCGCACCAGGTCCGCGCTGCTGGCTGCGAGCACGGCCGCTTCGGCAGCTCCCAGCCACGGCCGGCGGGAGCGCCAGAAGAACCAGCTCCACGAGGCGTTGAGGACAAGGTTTGCGGCCAATGCACCCTGGTAGGCACGCAGCTCCCGGCGGTGGTCCTTTCTGACTGGGCCGGGAGTGTCGGCAGCACGGTCCAGTTCGGCCGCCCGGTCCAGCGCGACGGCGGACGTCACCGCCAGATCGGCGTACAAGGCAGTCCACACCACGGGGAACGCAATTGCCGGTGGCTGCCACTCCGGCTTCCGCAACTTCAGGTACCAGCTGCTCCGCGGGTCCGTGGCAACCCCGCCTGCCGCGGCAGTGGCGACCGTCGCCGCCGTCGTCCATGCCAGTGTCCTAAGTTTCATGCCTGTCCCTCCCCTTCCCTAACACCAAGGCAAAACTAAAGCTGCGCCTCCCGGCGGTCCAGCACAATCTGCTGCACGTCCAGGTAGCCGGATTGGAACCCCGCGCGGGAGTAGCAGAGGTAGAAGAGCCACATCCGCTGGAACACCGCGTCGAAGCCCAGCTCCCCCACTTCCCGGGACCGCGCAAGGAACCGCTCCTCCCACAACCGCAGCGTGGCGGCGTAGTGGTCGCCCATCCCCATGCGCTCCCGGACGCGCAGGGTGGTGTGCTGCTGCGTCACGCCCTCAATGGCCCGGACGGAGGGCAGGAACCCGCCGGGGAAGATGTACTTGTGCACCCATGTGTAGGCGTTGCGGGTGGCCAGCATCCGCCCGTGCGGCATGGTGATGGCCTGGACGGCCACCTTTCCGCCGGGGGCCAGGACGCGGTCGATCGTCTGGAAGTAGATGGGCCAGTATTCGTAGCCCACGGCCTCGATCATCTCCACGGACACCACGGCGTCGTACTCGCCTTCCACCGCGCGGTAGTCCTGCAGCGCCACCGTCACACGGTCCGCGAACCCCGCATCCGCAATGCGTTCCTGGGCCAGCGCCTGCTGCTCGCTGGACAGGGTGACGCTGTAAACGGTGGCGCCGCGGGCCGCGGCACGCAAAGCAAGCTCACCCCAGCCCGTGCCGATTTCCAGCAGCCGGGTCCCCTTTCCCACGCCGGCCTTGTCCAGCAGCCGGTCGATCTTGGCCTGCTGTGCCTCCGCCAGGAAATCCCAACTCACCGAGGACAGCGGGCCGGCTGTCTCGGGAAACAGCGCCGATGAGTAGCTCATGGTGGTGTCCAGGAAGTTGGAGAACAGCTCGTTGGACAGGTCATAGTGCCTGGAGATGTTGCTCCGGGTGTTCTGTTCGGCGTTCCGTTCCTGGCGGGGCGTCCGGGGCAGGTACAGCGAGCGCAGCTTCTGCAGCGGCATCGGGATCAGTGCATCCACGGAGGCGGCGAAGACTTCAAGCACCGCAGCCAGGTCCGACGCTTCCCAGTCGCCGGCCATGAAGGACTCCCCCAGTCCGATCAGCCCGTTGTCGCCGATCCGCTTCTCGAACGCGTCCGGCCGCACCATGGTCATCACCGGGGCGTCGGGACCGCCGGTCCCCAGGGCCGTTCCGTCCGGGTATTCCACCCGCAGCGGCAGCCGCTTGACGGCTCCCTTGAACAACAGGCCGGCGGCTTTCCCGGCCACCTCAGCCTTGGGGCCCGACGGCGGCGTGGCAACACCGGGCCAGCGGTCAGGATCGATGGTGGCGGGTGACGCCGGCACACCGGTTGCGCCCCAGGCTGCAGGGGTGTGCGCGGCGGTCTGGGCCGGGTCTTCGAGGTGGGCAGTGGTGCCGTTATCGTCGGTCATTGTCATTGAACTGCCTCCTGTGAGGGGTGGTGTGGTCTGGCAACGACGGGCAGGCGTCTTGCCCAGAGCTTAATGCCCTGTATGCGGATAAGGGCGGATACCAGCAGCGGCGCCGCGGGCACCGTCAAGGCGGCGGCGAGGATGTTCGGGATGGTGGCCGGTCTCCGCCGTCCGTCCATGGTGGCGACGAAGGGCCGTTGCCCCTCCCGCTCCAGGATGATGGAGACCGCCAGCCGCTCCCCCGGCGCCGGAAGCTTCATGCGGTACTGCCCATCGACGTCGTTAAAGGGTGAAACGTAGAACGCCTTCGGCACCGACGCCCGCCCTGCCGGGTCGGTCCGCAGCAGGTAGCAGTGCCGTTCCCCGTAGGTGTTGTGGACCTCGGCCACCACGCACTGCAGCTCTCCGCCGGCGCGGTAGCACCAGAACAGGGTGAGCGGGTTGAAGACGTAACCGAACACCCTGGCGCTGGCCAGCATGTGGATGGGCCCGCCGTCGGGCTCTATGCCCTGGGTGCGCAGGTACCGCTCCACGTTCGACCGGATGCTGGCCTCCGGATTGCCCAGGTGGTCCGCGGCGCGGAACACGGCCAGCGGGCGGAGCAGGAGCGGCAGCCGCGGAATCGCGTCCACGTCAACGAACCAGCTGTAGCTCCGGTACGTGAAGGCGTTTTTCAAGGGACTGCGCCGCACATGGGAAATGGACGTGCGGTAGATCGAGGCGCCCATGGTCATGCAGGTTCTGCGGCGAGTTCCCGCTCCCCTTCACCGCTGGCGTCGCCCGACTCGGGCAGCGGCAGCGGCCACGTGCGGCCCAGCTTTTCTGCCGCACGCACACCGGAGAGGGCGCCGTCCTCGTGGAAGCCCCAGCCAAGGTAGGCCCCGGCGTACGCGATCCTGCTGTCGCCTAGCGCCGCGATCGCCTGCTGGGCCTTCAGGGATTCAGGCGTGTACTGCGGGTGCTCATACACCATCCGTTCCAGCACCGCGTCGTCGGCGATCAGCTCCGATTCACCCAGGCTCACCAGGTAGGGGCGGGCGTCCGCCGGCGCGAGCCGCTGCAGCCGGGTCAGGTCGTAGCTCACCAGGACCTTGTCCGGCCTGGCGTCGCAAGCCGGCAGCCGATAGTTCCAGGACGCCCTCGCATTCTCCGACGCCGGCAGGACGGCGGGATCCCGGTGGAACACGGTGTGGTTCACCGAGTAGGGCATCCCGCCCAGCGCTTCCTTCTCCTCAGGCGTGGCGTCCGCCAGGAACCCAAGTGCCTGGGCAGGATGGGTGGCAATGACCACCGCGTCAAAGTCTTCCAGTCCGTTGTCGGTTGCGAGCTCAACGCCGTCGGGCAGCCGCCGGATGGCCGTGACGGGCGTGTTCAGCCGAACGTCGCCCAGTGTTGCAGCGAGTTTTTCCACGTACCGGGCGGATCCGCCGGTGACTGTGCGCCATTGCGGTGAGCCCTTGATGCCCAGCATGCCGTGGTGGCCCAGGAAGGTGAACAGGTACCGAGCGGGATAGGCAAGGGCGGTGGTGGGATCGCAGGACCATACGGCGCTGACCACCGGGGTCATGAAGTGGGAGATGAAGTAGGGGCTGAACTTCTCCCGCTCCAGGAATGCGCCCAGCGTCAGTTCCGGGACTTCCACCTCATCGCTGACGGCCGACGGCGGCGCCGTCCTGAGCAGCTCTCTCGCCTTCCGGTAAAAGCGGGTGACCTCCAGCAGCATCAGCAGGTAGCGGCCACGCAGCAGGCTGGAAGGCTTGGCGATGATTCCCCTGGCACCGTCCCGTGCACCGGCGTACTCCAGCCCGCAGCCGTCGCAGCGGATGGACATGCTCATCTCCGAGTCCTGCGTTTCCACGCCGAGTTCGGCGAACAGCCGCAGCAGGGTGGGATAGGTCCGCTCGTTGTGCACTATGAATCCGGTGTCCACCCCGATGACGCTTCCGTCCGGCTGCGGCATGTCATGGGTGTGGGCGTGGCCGCCCAGCCGTGAGTCCGCCTCAAACAGGGTGACGTCGTCCTGCCTGTTCAGGACGTAGGCGGCGGTTAATCCCGCCACGCCGCTGCCAATGACGGCGATGCGCCGCCTGCCTGCACTTCCTGCTGGGATAAGTGACAATTTATGCTCCTCTGCTGAACATTTGTCGCTGGGCCGGGTATACAGACGGCAATTCGGCGCAGGAGCGGCCGCGGATGGGTGCAGTACTGTGGGCTCGTGGTAAATCCCGTGCACCTGAAGACCCTCCTGGAGGTCACACGGCTGGGCTCGTTCGCTGCGGCAGCCGCAACGCTTGGCTACACGGCCTCGGCCGTCTCGCAGCAGATGTCCGCGCTGGAGCGGGAAACGGGCGTAACCCTCTTCCAGCGCTCAGCGCGCGCCGTGGTCCCTACGGAGGCCGCCGTCGTCATGACCCGCCATGCCGCCAAGGTGCTCACCGACATCGAGGCACTGATGGCTGCCGCGTCAAGGACGCAGGACACCGGAAGCCAGGAGCTGCGGCTGGGGATCTTCCCCAGCCTGGCCACCTATGTCCTGCCCCGGATCCTCAAGAATCCGGCCTGGAAGAAGCTCGGCATTGACCTGCGGGTTTCGGTGGCGGAGCCCGGCCAGACTATCCAGGGCCTGCGCACCGGCGGCGACCTGGACCTCGCGGTGGTGTTCCAGGTGGGCCAGACCGGCTTCGCCTGGCCCAACACCATCAACCGGCAGTGGATCGGTGACGACGACTTCCGCGTGGTGCTGCCGGCAGGCTGGGGCTTCCGGGCCGATGCCAAGGTGGCGGCGGACCATCTCTCGGAAATGCCGTGGATCATGCATCACCCCGGCACCAGTGACGCCATGGTGATCGAGCGGCTGTTCGCCGGCTGCAACCTGCATCCCCGCGTGGTGGCACACAGTGATGACTTCCACGCCAGCCTGGAAATGGCCGCAGCAGGACTGGGTGCAGCCCTGGTTCCGGAGTTGGCGCTGCGGAACAAGCCGGCAGGCGTGGTGGTGCTGGACGTGCCCGAGATCCGGCTGGCACGGAACGTGTTTGCGCTGCTGATCAACGACCGGAAGACCGCGCGGGTGCAACTTTTCGTGGACCTGCTGGCTGAAACCCTTGCCGGGATGCGCACAGCGGTGAATTAGGGCCGAACGCTGGAATGGTCTGCCCTTCAGGTCTATGTTGAGACTATGAACAAGGTAGCGAGCCAGCACTTTGGGGAGATTGAGCTCAACCACGGCAGGGATCACCTCTTCGCCGCCAAGCACGAGCTGCGAGGCCACCCGCTGGAACTCGACCTGAACATTAACGCGCACGACCACTTCGATGAAGCCGCGCTGCGGAAAGTCGAGTACCGGCTGCGCTTCCTTCCCGAGCTCGTGGACGAAGTCCGGGCCATGATCGCCGAGGAACTTGAGCAAGAGGGCACCAGCCCCCAGGAGTACCTGCACTTCCACTGCAACGCCCTCAAGGACGAGCATCTGCACAAGGTGTTCGGCGTCCAGGACCGCAAACAGCTCACCAACGAGGTGTTCCTCAAGGCGCTGAAACTCGGCCACGTAGGGATCTACCCCGGCCAGCCCGAGCGCTACTTCGTCCTGGACTTCACCCTGGGCCAGCACTTCACGGATGAGGTCCTGGTGGCCTCCGCCGACCAGGACGGAGTGGTGGACGACGAGATCGTCTGGGAGTCCTGAAGGGCGTTTGACCCTGGCGCTGCTGAGCGGCCGGTTCCACGATGGATCTCATGCATGATGTGAAAGCCGGAACGTGGCGGCTGGCTGCGTCGCTGCTCCTGGCCGGTGTGCTGGCCTCGATACTCGCCGGCGTGTTCCATGCCGAGTCCCACGACGCCAACGACCACGCCGCTTCCTTCACCGCCTACGCCAACAGCGGCATCTGGACCGCCGTGCACTTGGGCCAGTTCGTGGGGATGGCGCTTGTATGCGCGGGCCTGGTGTCCCTGTGGGCAGCCCTTGGCGTCCGGCAGCACGCCGTGGCTTGGCTTGCCCGCTTTGGTGCCCTTGCCGCCGCGGCCGCCCTGGCACTTTACGCCGTACTCCAGGCGGTGGACGGGGTTGCCCTGAAGCAGGCGGTGGACGCCTGGGCCGCAGCTCCGGAGCCTGAAAAGGCGGCGCGTTTCGCCACGGCGGAGGGCATTCGCTGGCTGGAGTGGGGCACGCGCAGCTACCAAAGCTTCCTGCTGGGAACGGCACTGTTGCTGCTGGGCGTTGTTGTGACCGCCACACATCGCGTTCCCCGGATCATCGGACTGCTCATGGCGCTGTCCGGGCTGGCCTACCTGGCGCAGGGATGGATCATCGGCGAAACAGGGTTTTCCAACGCCAACTCAGTGCCTACGTTGGTCGGCATTGTGGCGATTGTCACCGCAAGTGTTTGGCTGGCAGTCAGCGCCTGGCGGATTAAGGAGACGACGGCGGCCGGGCACCCCAGGTGACCAGCCGCCGTCGTGGGTCCGCTACTTGGCCGCTTGCAGCAGTTCCGCACGGACCGTCTGCGTGGCCTTGACCAGGTTTCGCAGCGACTCCTCCGTCTCGGCATAGCCGCGGGTCTTCAGCCCGCAGTCCGGGTTGACCCAGAGCTGGCGGGACGGGACATGCTTGACCGCGGTCGACAGGAGCTCGGTGACCTCGGCTTCGCCCGGAACGCGGGGTGAGTGGATGTCGTAAACACCCGGACCAACCCCGCGTCCGAAGCCGTGGGACTCAAGGTCGTGGACAACCTCCATACGGGAGCGGGCGGCTTCGATGGAGGTGACGTCGGCGTCCAGGCCGTCGATCGCGTCGATGATGACGCCGAACTCCGAGTAGCAGAGGTGGGTGTGGATCTGCGTGGCGTCGGCAGCGCCCGCGGTCGCCAGGCGGAAGGATTCAACGGACCACTTCAGGTAGTCGGCCTGGTCTGCCTTGCGCAGCGGAAGCAGTTCACGCAGGGCGGGCTCGTCCACCTGGATGACCTTGATACCTGCGGCTTCGAGGTCGGCGATCTCGTCGCGCAGCGCCAGGCCAACCTGGTTGGCGGTTTCAGCCAGCGGCTGGTCGTCCCGGACAAAGGACCAGGCCAGGATGGTGACCGGACCGGTGAGCATGCCCTTCATCGGCTTGCCGGTCAGCGACTGTGCATATTCCGCCCACTTGACGGTGATGGGAGCGCTGCGGGTGACGTCTCCCCAGAGGATCGACGGGCGGGTGCAGCGTGAGCCGTAGGACTGGACCCAGCCATGGACGGTGACGTCGAAGCCTTCGAGGTTCTCGGCGAAGTACTGCACCATGTCGTTGCGCTCCGGCTCGCCGTGCACCAGGACGTCGTAACCCAGCTCTTCCTGCAGGTCCACTACGCGCTTGATTTCGTCCTTCATGAGCTGTTCGTACTGCTCATCGCTCAGCTCGCCCTTGCTGTTGCGGGCGCGGGCCGAACGGATTTCGGAGGTCTGGGGGAAGGAGCCGATGGTGGTGGTGGGCAGCGGCGGCAGGTGCAGCGCTTCTTCCTGGGCGGCCTCGCGGACTTCGTAGGCCGAGCGGGTGAAGTCTTTGGCGGTAAGCGCTTCGGTCCGGGCCCGGACATCAGCGCGGCGCACCCCTTCCGCGGTGGCGCGGGAACCGATCACGGCGGTGGCTTCTTTGATGGCAACCTTCGCCGCGGCCGGGTCCGCGAGGTAGGACGCCAGGGTCTTGACCTCCACGGCCTTCTGGTCGGAGAAGGCAAGCCAGCTGCGGAGCTGCTCTGACAGCTGGGTCTCCTCAGCGACGTCATGGGGGACATGCTGGGTGGACGTGGAGGTGGAGACGGCAACCTTCCCGGCGGCGGCCTTCAGTTGGTCCAGCTTGGCGGCGGACGCGGCGAGATCGTTGCGCCAGATGTTGTGGCCGTCCACGACGCCGGCCACCAGGGTCTTGTTGCCCAGGCCAGCCAGCGCTGCGGCGGAGGGAACGGCGCCCTTGAAGACGTCGATGTGAAGGGCATCGATGTTCGTGGCAGCGAGGGTGCCCAGCTGGCCTTCGAGCGAGCCGTACGGGGTGGAAACCAGAATCTGCGGACGGTTGGCCGCGGCGGTCAGGACCTCATAAGCCCTCGCAACGGCTGCTTCGATGCCGGCGGCAGGGGTTTCCTGGTCAACCACCAGGGCCGGCTCGTCGAGCTGCACCCAGTTGGCGCCGGCGTCGGCGAGCTTTTCGAGCAGCTCGACGTAGACGGGCAGGATGTCCTCGAGGCGGGACAGTGGCGCGAAACCGGCCTGGGCGTCGTCGGAAGCCTTGGACAGGAGCAGGTAGGTCACGGGCCCAACGATGTAGGGGCGGGTTTCGATCCCGTTGGCCAGGGCGAACCCGAACTCGTCAACCTTGGCGGTGGAGGCCAGGGTGAACTCTGTCTCCGGGCCGATTTCCGGCACCAGGTAGTGGTAGTTGGTGTCGAACCACTTGGTCATTTCGAGCGGCTGCTGCTCCTTGTTGCCGCGGGCCAGTGTGAAGTAGCCGTCGATGTCCAGCTGCCCGTCGGCGTTGAGCAGCTTACCGAAGCGGGCAGGAACGGCACCCAGGTGCGCGGTGGTGTCGAGGACCTGGTCGTAGTAGGAGAAGGTGCCCGGCACGGCGGCGGCTTCGGTGAGCCCGAGTTCCTGGAGGCGGCGGGCGGCGGCCAGCTGGATGCCCTTGGCAGCGGCGTCCAGGGCAGCGGCGTCGATCTTGCCGGCCCAGTAGGCCTCCACGGCCTTCTTGAGTTCGCGGCGGCGGCCGATGCGGGGGTAGCCGAGAAGTGAAGCGGACGGGAACGGGGTGTTTTTGGGTGCAGTCAGCTCAGACATGGAAGATCCTAAGTTTTTTGGGCAGCCCTAACGTCGGGCTGGTCGGGTAAAGGTGTGTAAGGAGCGCGAAACGCTCAGCTGGCGAGCTGGATGCGGGCGGCGGATTCCCGCCGGCCGTGCTGGCTGCCGGGTCGGCTTCGGCGGGGCAGGGCCAGCTTGTCCAGCACTTCCAGCGCGCTTTGGTGCTCGTTGAAGGTGTAGATGTGGATGCCGGGAGCGCCGGCGTCCAGGGCCGCATTGGCCAGGTCCACCGTCGCGTCGACCCCGATGTGGAGCCGTTCGAGGTCGGTCTCGGCGGCGGCCAGCTTGGCCATCAGTTCCGGCGCAGGTTCCACACCCGTCAGCTCGCCAAGGCGGTTAAGCCGGCGGAGGCTGGTCAGCGGCATGACGCCGGGGATGATCGGGATGGTCACGCCGGCCCGCCGGGCCCTGGTGAGCAGGTCCGCGTACTGACTGGTCTCAAAGAACACCTGGGTGATGGCGAAGTCGGCGCCGGAGCGTTGCTTCGCGAGCAGCACCTCCACGTCGTGCTCTTCGCTGGGTGATTCAGGATGCCGCGTGGGGTAGGCGGCCACGCCGACCGCGATCTTGCCGGCACAAAGCAGGGCCGAACGGCGCTGCTCCACGCGTCGGATGAGTTCAATGAGGTCCTGGGCGTACCGAAGGGATCCAGCGGCTGGTGCGCCGGCGTCCTTGGGAAGGTCTCCGCGCAGGGCAAGGATGCCCCGTACGCCGGTGTCCAGCAGTTCGCCCACGATAGTGGCGAGTTCCTGCGGGCTGTTGCCCACGCAGGTCAGGTGGGCCAGCGGCCGCAGCGTGGTCTCGAGCAGGAGCCGATTAATGAGTTCGACGGCGGTGTCCCGGTTGGAGCCGCTGGCGCCATAGGTCACGGAGACATAGTCCGGCTCAGTGGTTTCCAGTTCCCGGATGGTGGTCCAGAGGGTTTCCGCTGCTGCAGGGGAACGGGGCGGGAACAGCTCATAGGACAGCGCCACCGGGGCGGTGTCGGAGAGGTTCGGGTGTGCGTCAATCAAACTTGGTGGTGACATTTGCGTCCTTGGCTTTGGGCCATCGCCTGCTTTCCGCCGAAAAAACGGCGGGAAACCGGCAATGAATTGAGTTTGGGGAACACGGAGGGACTCCACCAGGGACGCAGCCGCGACTGTTACGCCTTGCATGAAGTAGTCCGTGAGCAAATGTCAGGCCCACATGGGGGCACCCACACCCTCCAGATCGGAGGATCGCTGACACGTTACCGCGGTAACTTGTCTACGACTCTATGGGCTGTGACCGGCAGGGAACAAGTCGGCACCGAATTAAGACACTGTTTTACAGGCCGTTTTCCAAGGCAACAGAATTTTCTTCGCCAGTACCCGCCTTCACCAGGGGCGGTCCACAGCTGCCCCGCCGCTGCTGTCCAGATACTCTTCCCGCTCACGCCCGCTGTTGCGCTCCCGTTCGGCCTGGCGTGCGCTGTCCTGGAGCTGGTCCAGCTGGCCCTGCCGGGGGTCCGCCGACGTGTCCGGCGATGGCTCCTCCCCTGGTGCCGGCGTCCCGCCCGCGCCCTGTCCGGCAGCGCCGAGTTTGCTCTCCAGCCGCTCCCTTGCCGCGTCCAGTCGGCCGCCGGTTTCGGCACTCCCGGCCAGGCACCCTTCCGGCGCCTGCCCGGCCGTTGCCAGCGCTTCCTTGAACAACAGAACGGCCGACGCCGCGTCCCCGGCCAGCTGCCGCTGGTCACCCAGGCGTTCGATCGCCAGCACAAGGTTGACCCGAATGGTGCACGCGTCCCCCGAGCTGGCGGGAACCATGCCTAGAGCTTGTTCGAAGTGTGTCCTGGCAGTCGCATAGTCTTCCTCCGCCACGGCTGCGTCGCCGGCGGCGAACGTCGCCTTGTGCGGCTCCACGACGTTTGCGAAACCAAGGCCCCGGGCGGCGGCATCAACGGCGGCAGCGTTCCCGGCGGTAAAACCGGCGGCGGCGCGGTCAGCCAGGATGCCCAGGCTGAGCAGTTTGATGGCGGTGCACAGCACCAGGAGCACCGGCAGCGCCGACCACAGCATCAGGCGGCGCCTGCGGGACCGTGGTGTCGACTGTGCGGTCAACGCTTTTCTTCCTTCAGGCCCGCACGCGGAAGTCCGCGAAGCTGCCGCGCGAGTGCCACGGCTTCCGGAAGGGCCAGCAGGAAGGCGCCGGCGGCGAGGATCCAGTAGAGCTCCGTTCCTGCCGCCAGCTGCCCTTGCCCGTCAGCGCGTTCCGCCCTGCCGGGGTGCGCCTGCTGCATCATGTCCGCCACTGGGGCGCCGGCAAGGCGGTGGGCATATGGCACGCCAAGCTGCCCGGCGATGGCCTGCAGCCGTCCCTCATCAATCATCGACAGTGCATCACCGTTGCTGCCGGGCCGGGTGTCCTGGACGTAGCCGCCGCTGCGGGTGCCGGCCTCCCCTCCCCCGTCCGTCCCGCCGTCGTCCGCCAAACCGGTGTTCTCCTTCATCCATCCGCCCGCGGATGTGCCGTAACCCAGCACCGCTCCCCCGGCGACCAATCCGCCGTCGACTTTCATGGGACCCGGCTCCCTGCCGCTGGTCTGCTCACCGTCGCCCAGGTAGTACACCAGCCGGGGCCGGCCCGGGTGGCTGTCCCTGGCCGCTGCCAGCCGCTCGGACAGCACCTGCCGTGCTGCGGTGATGCTGCTGCCCTTGGCATAAGCGGTCACCTGCGGTTCCAGGACGTCCGTGATGGTCTGCAGGGCAAGGGTGTCGGTGCTGAGCGGCATGCGGACGTGCGCGGTGGTGTCGAACGTGATGACGGAGAACCGGGCGCCGGGCAACTGTTCAGCGATGGCCATGATGTCCTTCCGGACGCCCTCCAGGCGCGGTTTTCCGTTGTCGTAGTCCTCGGCCACCATGCTGGTGGTGGTGTCCACCACGAAGAAAACGTTCAGGTCCGCGCTGGCGGCCTGGACGGTGCCGCCCGGCAGGTGTGGCCGCAGGGCCGCTGCAAGAAGCAGCAGCACAATTGCTCCCCGGCGCAGCCATGCCTTGCTGCGGAGGCGGATGCCCTGCAGGCGCCAAAGGACAACGCAAAGGGCAAGAGCAGACAGCAGCGCAGCAACCAGCGGCAGGCCAGGTACATCTGCGAACACAGCCCGGGGTGCGCCGTGGATGGCCGATGTCTCGGTTTGCTCAATCCCGGTGACAATCCCGGCCACGGCGTCCGGGCGGTCAAGGGCGTAGTATGCGCCGCCCGTGGATTCTGCGGCGGCCCGCAGTTGGGCACCCGGCTGGTCCGGACCGGGGCCGTAGTCCAGGTCTGCCGGGTTCAGCGCGTAGACGCGGACGGACCGATCCTTGGCCAACGCGGCCGCCTGGCCCAGCGCCATGATGGGCTTTCCTGACAGCAAGTTGTCGGTCGCCAGCACCACCGACCGCGAGCGCTGGGAGCTGGTACCCCCGCCGCTGGCTTCTTGGGGCTTGCCAGCCCCTGGGAAACTGTTGAGGCAGGACGCCAGCCCGTCGCCAATCAGGGAGGAGCCCCTGCCGCTCCACGTGCCGTCAAGGAATCCGGAGCTTCCGGGTTTGCCGTCGAAGGCGTCTTTGGCACCCTGGAGCTGCTCCTGCGCGTAGGCGTAATCGTCCGTCAACGGAAAGACCTGGATGGCGCTGCTGTCGAAAATGGTCAGGCCGATCCGTTCGCCGTCGAACTCGCGCGCCAGTTTGGCAAAGACTTCCACTACTGCAGCGTCGGCACTGCTCATGGAGCCCGATGCGTCCAGGCAGAGCATGATGTCGCGGTTGTGCTGCTCCGGCCGGACGGTATCCACCGAGACGGGACGGGCCGCGGCTACCGCGGTGGACACCAGCAACAGGGCGAGCGCAGTTGCGGCCAGGGCCAGCCACCGCCGGTACCGCCGGAGGGCTGCCTGGTATTCCGGCAGCGCGGTGAGCCTGTCCGCGTGGGCCACGGGCCGGCGTCGTACGTTGCCGCGCCTCTTGCTGCGCCACGCAACCGCTGCCGCCACGCCCGCCGCGGCGGCCGCAACGGGCATCAGCCACCAGAACATCAGCTCCACGCGCGCACCGCCGCCGAGGCTCTTGCCGCAGACGCAGCAACGGAAGGCAGCGGCCCGGGACCGAATTCAGCCGGGTAAAGGGCCTGGACCGCGTCGGCCGCGGCGGGAAGAGGGTGCCGGGCGAGGTCCTGGTGGGTCATCCTGGTGGCGTCCACTCCGGTAGCGTCCCGGACAAACCCGCGCAGCAGGAGGCTGATCTCCTGATGGGCGGGCCGCGCATCCAGGGCGCCCGCCGCCGCTGCCTGCTCCACATCGTGGATGCGCTGCAGGTAGGCCGCCTTGAGCGCAGGCAGGTCGGTCAGCGCGGACCGTTCCTGGGCACTGCCGGCCGGCTCGGAGCGCCTGGCTGCACGGGTGGTGGCCAGCACGAAGACGTACCACCCTGCCAGCAGGGCGAGCAGCGCTGCCCCGCACCACGCCCAGGCGGGGCTGTACTGCAGCGGGCCGAAGAACCCGGGATCAACCTGCACGGCGGTGCCTCTCCAGGAGCGTGAACAGTCCGGTGATGACATCCCCGCTGCCTGACACGTCCCCTTCAGTGATCCCGGCCGCGCGCAGCATGGCCTGCCGGCCCGCATCACGCTCCGAGGCCGCTTTCGTGTAGGCGGCCTCCACTGCGGCGGACATCCCCGGCGGCCAGGGCAGGAGGGAATCGTCGGCAACGCTGAAGGCCGCGGGGGCGTTGGGATCCGTGTGCTTGGAGGATGGTGCGAGGTCCGTGTCCCGCACGGTCAGCCACAGGACTTCGTGCTGGGCGCGGAGCCGGCGCAGGAGCTGGGCCTTGGCGGCGTCCGCGGCCAGTTCGTCGGCGACGACGAAGAGCAGGTGGCGGCCCTTGACGTTGCGTGCCACGTAGCCCAGCTGGTCCTGGATCCTGCTGGGCGCCCCGTCGAGGCCCGTATGGGAATCCACGTGCCTGAGGAGCCGTTCCAGGTGGGCTTCGCCGCTCTTTGCCGGCAGGGACCGGGTTGCGGTGGAGTCGCCGCACACCAGGCCCACCACGTCCCCGTGCCGGTGGGCCAGGTAACCCATGACTCCCAGTGCGAGCACGGCGATGTCCTTTTTCACTTCCCCGGACCGGGCCTCCGCTGCCATGTTCCGTCCCGTGTCCGTGACCAGGAGGACGGTCTGCCGGCGGACGGCCACATAGCGCCGGATCAGGGGTGAACCGTGCCGGGCCGTGGCCTTCCAGTCGATGTCGCGTACCTCGTCACCCGGCACGTAGGCGCGCAGGTCGTCAAAGTCCAGGCTGCGGCCCCTGAACACGGAACCGTACTCGCCGTCGAGCATTCCACGCGCTTTGCGGTGCGCGAAGATGGCCATCTTCGACTTCACCCGCTGGAGGAGGCTGGCCATCCGGGGTCAGGGAGTCTGGACGGCGGCGACGACGGCGTCGATCACCGATTCGACCGGGACCTGCTCGGCCACGGCGTCAAAGTTCAGGATCAACCGGTGCCGCAGTACCCGGTGGGCCAGCGACCTGACGTCCTCGGGGATGACATGGTCGCGGCCGTTCAGCAGCGCCACCGCCCGCGCCGCCTGGCTGAAGGCGATGCTGGCGCGTGGGCTGGCACCGAATTCGATGAAGCCGGCCAGCCGGGCGTCGATGTATTGGGAGGCGTTCCGCGTCACGTAGACGAGGCCCACGATGTAGTTGATGACCGCCGGGTCGAGGTAGACCCGTCCCACCAAAGCCTGGATTTCGGTGATGGCGTCCAGGGAGGCTGCAGCCGCAGGCTTTTGTTCGCGGGTGTAGACGCCGGCATCGATCCTGCGGATGATCTCCGCTTCTTCCACGGGAGTGGGATAGTCCAGCACATCCTTGAGCATGAACCGGTCCATCTGCGCCTCGGGCAGCTGGTAGGTTCCCTCCTGCTCGATGGGATTCTGGGTTGCCAGGACCAGGAACGGCGAGGGCAGGGGGTGGTCCTGTCCTCCGATGGACGTCTGGCGTTCCTGCATGGCTTCCAGCATGGCGCTTTGGGTCTTGGCGCTGGAGCGGTTGATCTCATCCAGCAGCACGATATTGGCATGCACCGGGCCGAGTTGGGTACGGAAGGTCCCTTTGGCGGCATCGTAGATCTGTGTTCCCACGATGTCGCTGGGCAGCAGGTCAGGGGTGCACTGGATCCTGCGGAATTCGGCGCTCACAGCTTCGGCGAGGGTTTGTGCCGCCGTGGTTTTGGCCAGTCCCGGGACGCTTTCCAGGAGGATGTGGCCGCCGGTCAGCAGTCCCACCAGCAGCGACTCCCGCAGCAGGGACTGCCCCACCACTTTTGCATCGAAACTGCGGGAAATATTGGCCACCACCTGCTGCGCCCTGGCCAGCTCCGCCGGCTGGATTCTTGCAGGCACGCTGGTCGAAAGCACTGTATTCCCCCTGATGACGGCGTTGGTCGCGCTGGCCGGGCCGGCCATGTCCCGTCCGCCATCCTATCCAAGCCGGGCACCGGGAGTCCGGCAATGGGCACCCCTCCCCATTGGTGGCAGGCAGGTCTATCCTTTTGCCATGATTGAGCTTCCAGCCAGCTACAAGGAATACCTCGCCGGTAAAAGCGAGCACTTCGTCGACACGGTCCGGCCGGTCCTGATGCAGTCTGCGGCAGAAAAACTGCACGGAGTCCGGGTGGTGAACAATCCCACCGGCCACCAGGCGCACCTCGACGATACCCTGCCCTTCGGCGTGGTGCTCGAGGACATTGACTAGCCCCTGACAGCACCTGCAAGGGCCAGTGCGTTGCCGGAACCGCGCGCCACGATGACGTACAGGGCCAGGACCGGAACGGAATAGAGAATCGAGAAGGCGGCCAGCTGGCCGTAGGCCACTGCGCCGTGCTGGCCGAAGAAGCTGAAGATCGACACAGCCGCGGGCTGGCTGGCCTCGGACAGCAGGAGCACGAACGGGACAAAGAAATTTCCCCACGCCTGGATGAACACAAAGATGAACACCACGCCCAGGCCCGGTCCCATCAGCGGAAGCACGATGGACCGCAGCCCGGACAGCCTTGATGCGCCGTCAACCCACGCCGCTTCCTCAAGTGCCAGCGGCACGGCGTCCATGAAGTTCCTGGTCATCCAGATGGCCATGGGAAGGCTGGTAGCGGCCAGGAACAGCACCGTTGCGAAAATGGAGTCCAGCAGCCGAAGCTGGACGAACAATCCGTAGACCGGCACCATGATGGCGGTGACGGGAAGGCAGGTGCCGAACAGGATGGCCGACATGAACGGAGTGTTGAACCGGGACCGGTAGCGGGAGAGTGGATACGCGGCCAGCACGGCTGCCACCAGCGTAACGATGCCGGTTCCGGCCGACAGCAGCAAACTGTTCCACAGTGGCCGGAACAGCAGCTCCGGAGTGAAGACGGCCGCGAAGTTGTCCAACCCGGGCTGCTGCGGAAGTTTGGTGCCGTGTCCGGCGGCCGGGTCCAGGGAACCGAGGACCAGCCACAGCAGCGGCAGCAGGAAACACGCACCGATCAGCACCAGGACCACGTCGGCCCACACGCTCCGGGTACGTCCATGCCGGCCTGTCACGGTTTCTGCTCCCTGAGCAGGCGCAGGTAGGCCAGCCCGAACACGGCCCCGATCAGGATGAGGACCACGGCGACGGCCGTACCGTAGCCGATGTCGCCAAACTTGAAGGCCTCTTGGTAGGCGAGGACAGGCAAGGTGGTGCTGCCGTTGGCAGGGCCACCGGCCGTCATGACCCAGATCAGGGTGAAGACCGCCAGCGTCTGCAGCGTGACCAGCATCAGGTTGGTGGCGATGCTGCCCCGGATCACCGGCAGGGTGATGAACACCAGCCGCTGCCAGGCACCGGCACCGTCCATCTGTGCAGCCTCGGTCAGCTCGGCCGGGACGCCGTTCAGCGCGGCCCGGTACACCAGCATCGAAAAGGCCGTCCCGCGCCAGGTGTTCGCCAGGATCACGGCCACCATCGGAACGGCGTAAAGCCAGTCGGTCTCCGCCAGCCCAAACGCGCCAAGCAACTGGTTGAGCGTCCCGTCCCGGCTGAAGAAGGCGTAGGCGGCGAAGGCAGCCACGATCTCCGGCAGGACCCAGGCGGCCACGACGGCGGTGCCAACAGTTGCCGACACCATAGGGCGTGCGCGCCGCATGAGGACGGCCAGGGTCAGTCCCAGCACGTTCTGGCCCAGGACGGCCGAGCCTGCAACGAACAGGACGGTCAGCGCCAGCGAAAGCGGGAAGGCGGGGTCCTGCAACAGCCGCTGGTAGTTCTCCAGCCCCACCCACTCGGGGTTCCTGGCGTGCTTGCCGGTGAGTCCGGCGTTGGTGAGCGAGGCGTGGAAGGCCCACAGCACGGGGCCGGCCAGGAACACGGCCAGCAGCACGACGGCGGGCAGGACCGGCAGGTAGCGGAGCACCTGCCGGCCGCGGTGGTTGGCGGCCACCGCTACTTCCGGATGGTCTTGTCGCCGCCCACGATGCCGGTCACGGCCGTGTCATAGTCGGCCGCCGCCTGCTCAGGGGTCCGATTGCCGGTGATGACGGCCTCGGTGGCTTCCTGGACGGCAGCGGAAATCCGTGGATAGTCGGAGGTGGCGGGCCGGAACCGGGTGACGGACACCAGGCCGGAGACATCCTTCACGAACGGGTTGGCGGACTGGTAGCCGGGGTCGGCGGCGACGTCGTTGCGGACGGCGATCTGCGAACTGGCCAGCGTGAATGCCAGCGAGTTCTTTGCGTTGAGGGCGGTGGTGAGGAAATTGAAGGCCAGGTCCGGCTGCTTGGTTTCCGCGCCAACGGCCAGCGTCCATCCCCCGGACATGCTGACCTTGCCTGGCGCCTGTCCCTTCTGCGTGGGGAACGGTGCGACGCCCATCTCCTGCTCGTAACCGGGCCACGCGTAGCTCCCGCCGGCCTGCCAGAACGACGGCGCGTAGGAGCCTTCCACGGTTGCTCCCAGTTTTGCCTTGGGGAACCACTCGCCGAACACCTTCTTCCAGACGTTCGGGTCCAGCGCTTCGGCCGGAGGAACGGCCAGGTTCTCCCCATAGAGCGTCTCGAGGAAGGTGAGCGAGTCCTTGAAGCCGGGCGAGCCTACGACCCATTTTTTGGAGTCCTGGTCGTAAAGGCTTGATCCGGTGCCGTACAGGAGTTCGTAGAACCCCTGCATTACGGTTCCTTCACCGGTACCCTTTCCGGCGTACATGTTGAAGGGGATCACGTCCGGGTTGGCGGCTTTGATCTTCCGCGCGGTGTCCAGGATGTCCTGCCAGCTGGACGGGTGCCAGGGCAGTCCAATGCCTGCTGCCGCAAGAACCTTTTTGTTGTACCAGATGACCCGCGTGTCGGTGCCCAACGGCACTGCGTACGTGCCGCCGTCGTCCGCTTTCCCCGCTTCCTTCGCTGCGTTGTCGAAAGCGCCCCAGTCCCCCCAGCCCGCCAAGCGGCTGTCCAGGTTCATGAGGTACCCGGCGTCCGCATCGGAGCGGACCTTGAAGGTGTCTTCGTAGAAGACGTCCGGGGCAGTCGAGGGCGACCGCAGGGCCAGGGCCAGCTTGGTGCCGTAGTCCTCGTCGCTGGCCTGGATGGGCTGCAGTTCGACTTTCACGCCTTGGTTGGCGGATTCAAACTCCTTCTTCGCCTCCTGCAGCATGCTGTCCAGGGCGGTGAACGAGTCTGTCTTCTGGTAGGCCACCTTGATGGTCTTATCGCCGCCGCCCGGATCTGCGGGCGTACAGGCTGCGAGGACCAGGACCGCGGCGGCGAGCAGGGATGCTGTCTTGGATGCCCGTCGAAACATGCTGGTCAGCTCTCCAGCAAGAGCCGCTGGGCGCGGGGGGCGAGGGTGTGTTCCAGGACCAGGGACGCGGCCCCGATGGCTCCCACGTCCTCCCCCACGCCTGTGCCCACCACCTCGATGGGGTGGATGAGGCGGGCAGCGCTGTTGCCGTCCAGCAGCGGCGGGATCCGTTCAAGGTAGCGTTCGGCCAGCCCGCTCCAGAAGGGGCCACCGAAAACAACCCTTTCAACGTCCAGGGCGTTTGTGACCACCGACGCCGCCCGGGCCACCAGGACCGCGGACTTATCCAGGATGGCGGCGGCCTTTTCGTTGCCGGCATCGGCAAGTTCGCACAGCCGGGAGAAACTTTGCTGGATTTCGGCGCCGCTGTTCCCCGCGCGGGTGCCGTCCAGGATGCCGGCGGCTTCGGCCTCGGCCACCAGGACCTGCGGGATGGCGGAGGACTTGACGCAGCCGCGCTGGCCGCAGTCGCAGAGCGGACCGTCCGGGTCCACCACGATGTGGCCGATCTCGCCGGCGTTGCCGGAGGTGCCGCGGACAACCTCATCGTTGAGCACGATGCCGCAGCCGATGCCTGTGCCCATGTACATGAAGATGAAGCTGCCGGCTCCACTGGCGCCACCCGCCCAGGTTTCCGCCACTGCGGCGCTGGTGACGTCCTTGTCAACAAGTACTGAGTAGCCGGTGGCCCTGGCCAGCGCGTCCCGCAGTTCCACCCTGTCCCAGCCGGGAAGCAGGGGCGGGTCCACCACTGTTCCATGGTCCAGGTCGATGGGGCCGGGGGCGGCCACTCCCAGTCCCGCAATCCGGCCCCGGTCCACGCCCGAGTCCTCCACGAGCTGGGCGATTTCCGCTGTGATGGTGGCGATGACCGCGGCGGGATCGTTGCCGCCGGGGGTTTTGATGCTTGAATGCCGCACCACCGCTCCCACGAGGTCCAGCACCACGAAAGTGGTGACAGCCGGGTCCAGGTGGACCCCCAGGGCGTACATGCCGCCGGGATTCAGGCGCAGGATAGTGCGCGGCTTGCCCGGACCGGTGCCCTCCTTGCCGGCCTCGACAATCAGGTTCTGGTCCAGGAGGCGGCGGGAAATATTGGAGATGGTCTGGGGGGACAGGCCCACGATCTGGGCCAGCTCTACCCGGCTGAGACCACCGGAGGTCCTGCGGATTGCGTCAAGGATGACAGTGAGGTTGAAGTCCCCCATCCTGGGCAAGTTGGTTCCGCGTCTCGGAGAGGATTGGCGGATCTCAGACACTGTGTCCCCTAAACGTCTTCGGCTACCGGTGATGGTGATGCTTTGAATCGTACGTTACGGGTGCGCCGCCGCCCACATGCGGGAACGGCGGCGCGGCGCGATGTCTTTTTTCCCGTCAGCAGGGGCTGCGGGTGCTCCGGGTGACGGTGAACTTGGTGTTCCGGCCCTCCACCACGGTGGGCCCTACACAGCGTTCCAGTGCCGGCTGGTAGGCCAGGTGCCGGTTGAAGACCGTCCACAGTTCGCCGCCGGGAGCCAGGACACGGCCGGCGGCCTCGATCATCTTCAGGCCCGCTCCGGCATGGACACCGGCGCCGACGTGGAAGGGCGGGTTGAGCAGCACGGCGTCCACGGACGCATCGGCAAAGCTGCTGAGCGCATCGTCCTGCAGGACGGTGATCCGGTCGGCGAGCCCATTCGCCTGGGCGGTGGCGAGGGCGGACCGGACGGCGGCTGCGGACTGGTCCGTTGCCGTTACGGATGCGGCAGGGAACTTCCGGGCGTACATTGCAGCCAGGATCCCGGTGCCGCATCCAAGGTCCACGGCGTGCCGTGCCGGTTTCATGGCAGGCAGGAACGTCAGCAGGAAGCGTGTGCCGATGTCGAGCCGTGGGCCGGCGAACACGGCGCCATGCGCGGCCACGTCCAGGTCCAGCTCGGCAACGTGCTCCACCACGGGGAAACGTGGGGCGGCGCTGGCAGGCCTGGGCCCGGCGCAGAGCAGGACCCGTGATTTTTGCCGGGCGAGCTGCGGCTGCACCGACACGAAGTACCGTTCCAGGACCGCGTTCATGCCCAGTGACATGTGCTTGATGCGGCCCCCTGCCAGCAACCGGACGTCCGGTGCCGCGTGCCGCGCTACGGCCGTAGCAATTTCCTCCAGTTCGGCAAGGGTCTTGGGAAGCTGCAGCAGGACGGTTTCTGCTCCCTCCAGCAGCTCCCGGCCAAGGGGCAGCTGGACAAACCCGGTTTCGGCACCTTCGGTTTCGGCAGCCTCCCGGCCGGTTTGCAACCCATTCGACAAGTCGGCCGCGTTGAGCCGCAGCGCCCTTTCCCCGGTGATGAGGTCCTGGTGCACACGCAGGGACGCGGGGGCAAGCACTGCGGAAGCGCCGAGCGTCAAGGCGCCGTAACGGTCTCCGATGACAGCGAAGCTGCTGCCGGACCTCCCGAGCTGCACTGCTGTCTCCAGCAGCAGCCGGTCCGTGGCGTCCCAGGCCTGAAGGTTGGGGGCCTCCACGTCGGGCCGCCGGCGCAGGACGCGGAAAACGTCCTCCAAGGTGTTTGCTGCCACCGGTGCCCTGCCGCCTTCTGTTGCGATTGCCGTCCCCGGCGCCCGGGGCATCACCCCCACGTTACCGGTTCTGCCGCTGCCGCCATTCCAGGCAGTCCCATAATCGCCGCCACGGCTGCGCGGCCTGCGCGGTTGGCGCCGATAGTGGACGACGACGGGCCGTAGCCGACCAGGTGGACGCGCGGCTCGGCTGCCACCTGGGTGCCCTCCATGGCGATCCCGCCGCCGGGTCCCCGCAAGTGAAGCGGAGCGAGGTGTTCCAGTTCGGCTCTGAAGCCGGTGGCCCAAAGGATGACATCGGCTTTCAGGAGGCTGCCGTCCGCCCGGCGGGCCCCATCTGGCTCGATCGAGGTGAACATGGGCTGCCGGTCGAGTGCGCCGCGTTTTTTGGCGGCGCGCAGCGCAGGAGTCCAGATCAGTCCCGTCACGGAAACCACGCTCTGCGGCGGAAGCCCACGGCGGACCCGTTCCTCCACCAGCGCCACGGCGTCGTGGCCTGCCTTGGCATCGAACGGCGCGTCCCGCCACACTGGTTCCCGGCGGGTGAACCAGCTGGTGGTGGTGACGCGGGAAATTTCCTCAAGCAGGCCGACGGCCGAAATGCCCCCACCCACGACGATGACGTGCTTACCGCGGAACTCGTCCGCCGAGACGTAGTCGGCAACGTGCAACTGGCGGCCGCGGAACGAGTCCTGGCCGGGATAAATGGGCCAGAAGGGGCGGGTCCACGTACCGGTGGCATTGATGAGTGCCTTGGCGCTCCAGTCGCCGTCGGATGTTTCGATTCGCAACCGCCCGGCGGGGTTGTCGTCTTCCCGTCTGACAGCGCGCACCTTGACGGGACGGCGGACGGAGAGACCCAGCTCCGCTTCATAGGTGCCAAAGTAGCGGGTCAGGAACTCGGAGCTGGGTTCGGCGGGATCCACCTCGGGCTTGGGAATGCCGGGCAGGTCGCTGATCCCGTTGACCGTGGCCATGCGCAGGCTCTTCCAGCGGTGCCGCCACGCGCCGCCCGGACCTTCCTCGGCGTCGAGCACGGCATAGTCGAGCCCCCGGCGCTGGAGGTGGTAGGCGGCCGACAGGCCGGCCTGGCCCGCCCCGATGACCACCACATCGGTTGGGTCAGGAATCACTCCCCCATGATAGTCGCGGAGGGCAGCGCGGCCTTAGGGTGGGCGCATGGAGACGGGAGCAGCAGTACCAAACGGAAACGGAAGCAAGGGCCACGCCGCCCGGCTGGAAAAAGCCCTGGGGGTGGTGCTGGGCACCGGGCAGATACCACTGCGGCTGCGGGCGTGGGACGGGTCGGAGGCGGGTCCAGCGGGTGCCCCGGTCCTGGAGTTCAAATCCCGGAAGGCCCTGCGGCGGATGCTCTGGTCGCCCGGGCAACTGGGGCTGAGCCGGGCGTATGTAGCCGGCGACATCGATGCCCCAGGCGATATCTTCGCCGCGTTCACGGCCTTGAGTTCGGCTGGAAAGTTCGCCGAGCCCGGTCCGTTCCGCCCGCTCTCCCCAGGCGAACTCTGGCTGCTCCTGCGCACCGCCGTCCGGCTCGGGGCCGTCGGGGCCAACCCGGCCCCTCCGCCGGAGGAGGCGCGCGTCGCAGGGAAAGGCAGGATGCACTCCAGGAGCCGCGACTCGGCTGCCATTTCGCACCATTACGACGTCGGCAACGACTTTTACGCCCTGGTGCTGGGCCCGTCCATGGTGTATTCATGCGCGGTATGGCCCGCCGATGCGGCCGCACGGCCGGCTGGCAGCAGCCTGGGCGCGGATCCAGCCCAGGGCGTGGTCACTGAGGGCCGCGGCGGCTTGGACGCTGACGGGCGCGGCGGCGCAGACTGCGGCCTCGATGCCGCGCAGGAAGCCAAGCTGGATCTGGTGTGCCGGAAGCTGGGCCTTCAACCCGGGATGCGGGTCCTGGATGTGGGCTGCGGGTGGGGCAGTTTCGCCATCCATGCTGCAGCCCGGTACGGCGTCACAGTCGTGGGCGTGACGCTCTCGGCGGAGCAGGCGGTTCTGGCGCGCAAGCGGGCGGCGGACGCCGGTCTCACCGACAGCGTGGAGATTCGCGTGCAGGATTACCGGGACGTGCAGGACGGACCGTTCGACGCCATCAGTTCCATCGGAATGTCCGAGCACGTGGGACGGGCCCAGACCCCTGCCTACGCCACGGCGCTCTTCGCGCTGCTGCGCCCCGGCGGCCGGCTGCTGAACCATGCGATCTCCTGGAATGCCGGACCCACCAGCCCCGACCCGGACTCGTTCATCCCCCGGTACGTCTTCCCGGACGGCGAAATGATCAGCCTCGGCGAGATGGTCTCCGCCCTGGAGACCGCCCGGTTCGAAGTCCTCGACGTGGAGGCCCTCCGGCGCCATTACGCCCTGACACTTCGGGCCTGGGTCAGCCGGCTGGAACAGAACTGGGACGAGGCCGTGCGGCTGGTTGGCGAAGGGCGCGCGCGGGTGTGGCGGCTGTACATGGCAGCCAGCGCACTGGGATTCGAAAATGGGCTGACCGGGGTCAACCAGGTCCTGGTCCGGCGGCCGGGCGGGGAAGAACCGCCGCTGCGGCGGAACGCCTGGCTGTAATGTGGGCGCCCTCCTGCCGGGACGTAACCCGGCAGGAGGGCGGTCTAGCCCCTCAGGCGACCGGTGAAGGGCCGCCCGGCTGGGTGAAATGCTGTGTCTTCTCGATCTGTACCACCTTCGGGTCCGTTTCGTCCGCCTCGTAGTCCGTGGGCCTGGTGAGATCCTCGCCTGTCCGGACCTTCAGGGCCCGCATCACCAGGGTCAGGACGGCGGCGACTATCAGGTTCAGCGCGAAGGCTGACACCGCGATGTAGACGCTGAGGTCGGTTCCGGGGATGGGGGCAACCGAGCCGCCGAAGTGTGCCTTGGTGACCGGGTTGACCACGTTGTAGGCGGAGACGGTGCCGAAGATGATGCCAGCCGCCCAACCGATCAGGAGCGCCCAGCGGTCGAACCAACGGGTGTAGAGGCCTGCCACCACCGCCGGGAAGGTTTGCAGGATCCAGATGCCACCCAGCAGCTGCATGTTGATGGCTGCCGACTGGTCCATGGCGATCACGAAGACCAGGGCACCCACCTTCACCACCAGCGAGACGATCTTGGACACCTTCGCCTCGGTCTTGGGATCGACGTCGGGACGAATGAAATCGCGGTAGATGTTGCGCGTGAACATGTTGGCGGCCGCGATGGACATGATCGCTGCCGGCACCAGGGCGCCGATGGCGATGGCGGCCAGCGCGATGCCGGCAAACCATGCCGGGAAGTGGTCAAGGAAGAGTTGCGGGACCACCAGCTGCGGGTTGACCGAGCCGTCCAGGTCGATGGGCTTGGTGCCCGCCTGGATGGCAACGAAGCCGAGCAGGGCAAGGAACCCAAGCATCAGCGAGTACAGCGGCAGGATGGCCGCGTTGCGCCGGATGGTGTTGCGGGCCTTGGAGGCCAGTACCGCCGTCACCGAGTGCGGATACATGAACAGCGCCATGGCCGAACCCAGCGCAAGTGACCAGTAGGCCGAGTAGTTGGCTGCTCCCGGAATGAAGACGCCCGCCGGCTTGCCCGTAGCCTGGTTGATTGTGCCCAGCTTTGACTGGGCCGAACCAAAGATCGTGTCCCAACCGCCGAACTTGATGGGCAGGTAGATGACCGCAACGATCACGGCAAGGTAGATCAGCAGGTCCTTGACGACGGCGATCATCGCCGGTGCGCGCAGGCCCGACGTGTACGTGTAGGCGGCAAGGACCACGAAGGCCAGGATCAGCGGCAGGTCGGTCAAGAACACATTCCCGGAGCTGCCCAGGCCAAGAACCGTGAGCACGGCCTTGATGCCAACCAGCTGCAAGGCGATGTAGGGCATGGTGGCAACGATGCCGGTGACCGCGACGGCAAGCGAAAGCCAACGGCTGCCGTACCGTCCGCCCACGAAGTCTGCCGAGGTGACGTAGCCGTGGCGGTGGGACACCGACCACAACCGGCTCATGATGATGAAGATGATGGGATACAGAACGATGGTGTAGGGGACCGCGAAAAAGCCGCTCACCGCGCCTGTGGCCCACATTGCCGCCGGCACCGCCACGAACGTATACGCGGTGTACAGGTCCCCGCCCAACAGGAACCAAGTAATCCAGGTACCGAACCCACGGCCGCCCAGGCCCCATTCATCCAGGCTGTGCAGCCCCTCCACTTCGGCGCTGCGGCGCCACCTCGCGGCCAGGAAGCCCATCACGGCGACGACCACAAAGAGCAGCACGACAATGACAAGCGCCGTCCAGTTGATCTCCCGCCCGCTCATGGCCGCTCCCCTTCCAAACCGTTCCCGGCGGAGGCTGCCCCCTCCTGGGGTGGGCCGCCGGGACGGGCCTCTGCCCGCCGTCGTCGGTCCTCCTTGGTGACCAGCCAATACGCGCTGCCGGTCAAGATCGCCGAAATCGGCACCCACAGGAGCTGGTACCAGTAGAAGAACGGGAGGCCGCCAAGCCGCGGCGCATCAAAGGCGTAGAGCTGGGGCATCAGGGGGAACAGGATGGCGGCCGCCAGCAGGACGCCGGCGCCGATATAGGGGGCGGGCCTGGCCGGCCCGCGGATGGCGGTGTCGCGTGTCAGGCGACCTTCGGGAAAAGCTTCACCGTTCGGGACGTAGCCGGAACCACCTGCGTGGGACATCTGTGACCTCCTCGTCAGCGCGTCCCGCGGCCGCCGCCTTGGATGAAAGCAGTCCGGAGGCGGGACGATGTGCCCTCAATCACAGTTGTACCGCGCTTTGACCAGCGCCGGAAGAGTTTTAGTCCACAAACGGTTGCCGGTGGCAACAAGAAAGGGAACCATCACCAAGTGATGGTTCCCTTTGTTTCGTTATATCGGTGGAGCTGAGGGGACTCGAACCCCTGACCCCCTGCATGCCATGCAGGTGCGCTACCAGCTGCGCCACAGCCCCTTACTTTTCGTCCCTTCCGGTCGAATTCCCCGGAGCAACCTGACCAGAGTAATGCACTTTTCCGCTGGACGCCAATTGGCCGCCCTAAGGCCCAGTCACACTCCAAGCCGCCAAACCCCAAAGGCGCACCGAGGCTGGAACACAAAAAAGTCCGCCGGAACCGTAGGTTCCGGCGGACTTACCGGTGGAGCTGAGGGGACTCGAACCCCTGACCCCCTGCATGCCATGCAGGTGCGCTACCAGCTGCGCCACAGCCCCGGATTGTTGCCGCTCCAAGCAAGCTTCGTTTCGGGGTCTCCCCCGAAGCAACTCAAATATCTTAGAACAGCAGTTCCGAAAATTCCAAATCGGGAATATTCACCCAGGCGCCGCGCCTACTCGCTTTCGGTTGCTGCGCCGGCCTTGGCGGAGGCGTCGTCGCCGAGCTGCAGGTCCACCACGGGGCAGTCCTTCCACAGACGCTCCAAGGCATAGAACACGCGGTCCTCCTCGTGCTGGACGTGGATGACGACGTCGGCGTAGTCCAGCAGGACCCACCGACCGCCGGAACGGCCCTCGCGGCGCACGGGACGCAGGTCCTGCTTCGCCAGTTCCTCTTCGATGCCGTCCACGATGGCGTTGACCTGGCGTTCGCTGGGCGCCGACGCGATGAGGAAGACGTCGGCGAGGGCCAGGCGTTCACTCACATCCATGGCGACGATGTCCTGGGCGATCTTGTCCGCGGCGGCCTTGGCGGCCGTACGGGCAATGGCGATGGATGATTCTGTTGCAGTCACGGGACTCCTTGATTGTGTTAAGTATTGGTGCCGGCCGGGTCAGCGGGACATGCCGCTGACGATCAGGATGATGCCGGCAACGAGGGCCAGGATCCCGAACGCGAGGATGCAAAACTGGAGGATGCGGTTCCGCTGCGCCCTGGCCAGGCCGGCCGTGGCGGCATCCAGCGGATCGAGCCCATAAGCGGAGCTGGCGGGAACACGGGGAAGGTCCTCGAAGAGGTCCTCCGACTGGTTCGCCGGCTGGCCCACCGGCTGCGCCACCGGTTTGGGACGGCTTGCAGCCTTCGCGGCAGCCTCCGCCCGGGCTATGACCTGGGAACGGCCGGCGGCGGTGTCAGCCACAGGTGCCTTGGGCCGGGCCGCAGGCTTACGTTTCCCACCTGGCGGCACCTTTGGACCCGGGGAAACCTTCGTACCGGGCCTGGTGGTCACCGGAACATGGGAGGTTGCCGGCGGCTTCATCACCGGACGTTCGACGCCGGGCACCTGGACGAACTCGAGCGGGGTCACCATTGCCAGGTTGTTGGCGGTGGAGGGGCCGGGTTTGGCGGCAGTGTCCGGGGCGGGCTTGTTCGCAGTCTCCGGGGCTGGCTTGTCCGCGGGAGCGGGGGTCCTGGCCTGGACGGCCGGGGTGCCTGCCTGCTCGGCAAGTTTCTGCCGGGCCATGGCCCGGCGGTTAAGCACGGCGGCACGTTCGGCGAGGGCGATCTGCTCAGCAAGGATCTCCGGATCCACGGCTTCGGGATCCATGGAGGCAATGTGCTCCATTTTGGCGATCTGGTTCCGGGCCTGCGCGGCGATGAGTGCGCGCGCTTCCAGCGCCTGTTCAACAGTCATGCCATCCGGAACGTTCCCGGAAGCCTGCGTGGGGCCCTCCGGTTTCTGGCCCTCACGCTTCCTTCCGGCTCCGCTGCCCTTTCCGGCGTCGGGGGATGGCGGAGCAGTGGGAGCTGGAGCGGCGGCCTGAACAACAGGATTGGCCGCCGTCAGTGCCTGCTCTTTGAGCTGCTGCAAACGCAGCTGGCGCCGGGTGGGTGGTCCTCCGGCAGAGAGCTGCCCTTCTTTTTCCTCAAGTTCCTTGATGGCGCGAAGCGTGGCTCGGTCGCGCGCCCGGATCTGGGACGAACGCTGCGTGGACGTCTGGTCCGCGGCCGTTTGGGGGTGGGCTGCGGGTGCCGGGGCGCGGTCAGCCGGCCGGTCGGCGGCAGGCGGGCGCTCTTCTGAGGAAGGTGGGGTGGCCTGTTGGGCTTCCCTGGCCTTCCGGAGTTCCCGGCGGCTGCGGATAGGTGGCTGTTCCTGACTCATTGAGAACTCATTCAGTACTGGCGGGTTCGCGTGCTTCGGAAGTTTGTTCCTCCGCGCTTGCGGGGGCGTCGGAATAAAGGCCGTACTTGGCGATGTACTGCACTACCCCGTCCGGGACCAGGTACCAGACCGGGTTGTTCGCCGCCACGCGGGCACGGCAATCGGTTGACGAAATGGCCATCGCCGGGACCTCCAGGAGGCTGACGTCTTCACGGCCCATGCCGTCCAGGACGTGTCCTGGCCGCGTGACTCCCACGAAGTGCGCCAGCGACCAGAGTTCGTCGATGTCCTTCCACGACAGGATCTGCGCCAGGGCGTCCGCGCCGGTGATGAAGAACAGATCGGCGTCCGGGCGTTGTGCCCGCAGGTCGCGCAGGGTGTCGATGGTGTAGGTGGGACCAGGACGGTCCACGTCGACGCGGCTGACGGTGAACCGCGGATTGGATGCCGTGGCAATCACGGTCATCAGGTAGCGGTGCTCGGGCTCGCTGACCTGTTTATGGGACTTTTGCCATGGTTGCCCGGTGGGGACGAAGACAACCTCGTCAAGGTCGAATTCCGCCGCGACCTCGCTGGCCGCAACGAGGTGGCCGTGGTGGATGGGATCGAACGTCCCGCCCATCACGCCCAGCCGCAGCCTCCCCCGGGCACCATTGCGGTGCAGATTGTGGGAAATCTTAGTGGCCCTGCCCGCGATCGTGCTTGTTGGGGTGCTGCCGGTGCGGATCCGCGTGTTCCTCGGTGGCGGCGTGCCGGTTGCCCAGGTTCGTGTAGGAGAGCGTGATGAACATCAGGACCACCAGGATGCCGAACATGGACACGCCGAATACCCACGGCTCAGCCCACAGCGGAGCAAGCTCCTCATGGCCTGATTCACCGGCGGTGGCGACGGACGTGGCAATCTGCTGGAGCAGCATTTTCTCCCCTATGTTCAAGGATTACGGGCAGCGGAACCTACCGCTGCTTTCCGGGTTCTGGTCTATGTTACCGCGTTGCTACGCGCGGACCTGGCCTTCGCCCTGGACAATCCACTTCGTGGTGGTGAGTTCGGTCAGGCCCATCGGGCCGCGGGCGTGCAGCTTCTGGGTTGAAATCCCCACCTCGGCACCAAGGCCCAGTTCGCCGCCGTCGGTAAACCGGGTGGAAGCGTTGACGATCACCGCCGCCGAATCCACCTCCGCGATGAACCGTTCCGCGTTGGCAAGGTGGTTGGTGAGGATCGCCTCGGTGTGTCCCGTGGACCAGGTCCGGATGTGCTGGACGGCGTCATCCAGGCTGTCCACCATGGCCACTGCGAGGTCCAGGTCCATGTACTCGGTGCCCCAGTCCGCGTCCGTCGCCGGCTCGGTCTCGACGCCGGGCAGCGCCGCCTTGGTGCGGTCGTCCACGTGGAGGCGGACGCCGGCGTTCCGGAGGGCGCTGGCGACGGCCGGCAGCACGGTTGAACCCGAATGGACCAGCAGCGTCTCCACGGTGTTACACACGCTGGGCCGCTGGGTCTTGGCGTTGAGCAGGATTTCCACGGCCATGTTTTCGTCGGCGGACTCGTCGATGAAGATGTGGACGTTGCCTTCCCCTGTCTCAATGACCGGCACGGCGGAGTTGGTGACCACGGTCTGGATCAGGTCGCGGCCGCCGCGGGGAATCAGTACGTCCACCCGGCCGCGTGCCTTCATCAGGACGTTGGCGCCGGCGCGGCCGAACTGGTCCACGGTCTGCACGGCATCGGCGGGCAGGCCGACTGATTCAAGGGCTTCACGAAGCACGCGTACCAGGACCTGGTTGGTGGCTTCCGCCGCACTGCCGCCGCGCAGGATCACTGCGTTGCCGCTCTTGAGGGCCAGCCCCGCGATGTCCACGGTGACATTGGGACGCGCCTCGTAGATTGCCGCCACAACGCCCATGGGCACATTGACCTGGCGGAGGCGCAGGCCATTGGGGAGGGTCTGGCCACGGACCACGTTGCCCACGGGGTCAGGAAGGTTGGCCAGGTTCTCCAGGGCCGCCACCAACCCGGCAACACGGGTTTCGGTGAGGGTGAGCCGGTCCAGGAGGGCCTTGGAGGTGCCGTTGTCCTTGCCCCGCTGCACATCCATGGCATTGGCGGCGAGGATCGCCTGGACGTTCTCCTGCAGCGCGGCTCCCACGGCGCGAAGGCCGCGGTCTTTCCACGCGCGATTGGCGGTGGACATCCGGCGGGCTGCGTGGCGGGAGCGGTCGGCAATGGCGTGGACGGCCGCTTCCACTTCCGCGGGGGAAAGAGTGTCCACGGCTGATACCTGCTCTGCCGACGGACCCGGCTGCGCCTGCGCAGCAGTGGTTCCGGAATTTTCAGCAGTATGGATCAGGGCTTCAGTCATGCTCCAAGTTTAGGCGAGCCGGCAGCTCACAACAGCACCAGGTCATCAACATGAACAACTTCGCGGTCATAGCCACTGCCCAGTTCTTCGCCAAGTTCCCGAGTGGACCGTCCCAGCATGTGGGGCAGTTCCTGGGATGAGTAGTTGACCAGACCACGGGCAACAACGGAGCCGTCGGCACCCGCGAGTTCCACGGCATCGCCCGGCTCAAAGTCTCCGTGTATGGCGGAAATTCCCGCCGGCAGCAGGGAGGTGTGGTGGTGCCGCACGGCGCGCACAGCCCCGTCGTCCAGGATCAAGCGGCCCTGCACGGAGGCGACGTGCGCCAACCACAGGAGGCGGACCGGTTTGCGGGAGCCGTTGACGGAGAACCAGGTGCCCACGTCCTCGCCGTTCAGGGCCGCGGCGGCGTTGGGCGTGGAGGTCACCAGGGCGTGGATGCCCGAGCCTGCCGCCATGCTGGCAGCTTCGACCTTGGTCATCATGCCGCCTGTGCCCACGCCGGCCCTACCCGCCTTGCCGATGGAAACGCCCTCAAGGTCGTGCGCGCCGGTGACCAGGGGGATGCGCTTGGCACCCTGGGCGGGCGGACCGTCATACAGGGAGTCGACGTCGGACAGCAGCACGAGTGCGTCGGCGCGCACCAGGTGGGCCACCAGGGCGGCGAGCCTGTCGTTGTCGCCGAAGCGGATTTCGTGGGTGGCGACAGTGTCGTTTTCGTTGACCACGGGGACCACCCCGAGGTTCAGCAGCCGGTCCATGGCGCGCAGGGCGTTGGTGTGCTGGCTGCGGCGCATCAGGTCCTCGGCCGTGAGCAGGACCTGGCTGACGGTCACGCCGTGGGCGCCGAAGGCCTGGGTGTAGCGGGCCATCAGCAGTCCCTGGCCCACGCTGGCGGCGGCTTGCTGGGTGGCGAGGTCGCGGGGCCGCTTTGCCAGCCCCAGCGGAGCCAGTCCGGCGGCGATCGCGCCGGAGGACACCAGGATGATCTCGGCGCCGGCGTTGCGCTTGGCCGCCAGCGCGTCGGCCAGTGCCGTGAGCGACTCTTCGGAGATGCCGCCCTTGATGCTGGTCAGCGAGGATGACCCCACCTTCACCACGATGCGCCGGGCACCTGCCAGCGCACTTCGGTCCGCGATGCGCTGGGCAGGGTCAGCGGTGGTGCTCTTAGAGGTCATCGTCCGCTTCCAGTCCGCTTTCCTTGAGGGGCTGGGCGGCGCGGCGGCCGCTGACGGATTCGGTCCAGATCCCGGCTTTCCGCTCCGCCTCAAGCTCGGCGCGGGCGGCAGCCTTGGCATCCCGGCGTTCCTGCTGCTCCTCGCGCTTCTGGGTGCGGGTGGGGCGGTCACCGATATCGGCGAACCGCGGATCAGTGCCGCGCGGTGAGGCCAGGAGTTCGGCACCCGCCATCATGGTGGGCTCCCAGTCGAAGACGACGCCGTCATCCCCGCCGATGACCACGGTGTCCCCCGGCTTGGCGCCCTGCTTGAACAGCTCGGTCTCCACGCCGAGCTTGGCCAGGCGGTCTGCGAGATAACCAATGGCTTCCTCGTTGGTGAAGTCGGTCTGCTTGACCCACCGCTCGGGCTTTTCGCCCAGGACGCGGAACAGCGGCTCCAGGTTCTTCTCCTCGCGACGGATCTTGAACCCTGCTTCATTCACGGCGCGGGGCCGCAACACGGCGGGCTGGACCTTGGGCGGGGCGGCGGCTACGGCGTCGCGGGCGGCCTGGACGATCTCGGCCATGGCGAAGCCGAGCTGGCGCAGTCCCTCGTGGCTGGTGGCGGACACTTCGAAGACGCGGTAGCCGCGCGATTCGAGTTCCGGGCGTACAAACTCTGCCATGTCCTTGCCGTCCGGCAGGTCCACCTTGTTCAGGGCAACCAGGCGGGGGCGGTGGTTCAGGGGAACCACTTCGCCGTCCTGGCCGGCATAGCTCATGTCGACGGCGTACTTCTCCAGCTCCCCCTCGATGATGGCGAGGTCGGAGAGCGGGTCCCGGTCCGATTCCAGGGTGCCGCAGTCCAGCACGTGCACCAGGGCAGCGCAGCGCTCAACGTGGCGCAGGAAGTTGTGGCCCAGGCCGCGTCCCTCACTGGCGCCTTCGATGAGGCCGGGGACATCGGCGATGGTGAAACGCACATCGCCTGCCTGCACCACGCCGAGGTTGGGAACCAGCGTAGTGAACGGGTAGTCGGCGATCTTGGGGCGGGCGGCGGACATCGCTGCGATGAGGCTGGACTTGCCCGCGGACGGGAAGCCCACCAGCGCTATGTCCGCGATGGACTTCAGCTCCAGCACGATGTCGCGGGAGTCACCCTCAAGGCCCAGCAGGGCGAAGCCAGGGGCGCGGCGCTTCTGGGAGGAGAGTGCTGCGTTGCCGAGCCCGCCCACGCCTCCGGCGGCCGCCACGTACTCAGCACCTTCACCTACGAGGTCGGCGAGCAGGGTGCCGTCCTTGGTCTTGACCACGGTACCGTCCGGCACGGGCAGCACCAGGGTCTCGCCGTTCTTACCGCCGCGCCAGTCACCCATGCCGGGACCGCCGTTGCTGGCATGCCGGTGGGGTGCGTGGTGGTAGTCGAGGAGTGTGGTGGTCTGGTGATCGACGCGAAGGATCACGTCACCGCCGTTGCCGCCGTTGCCGCCGTCGGGTCCACCCAGGGGCTTGAACTTCTCGCGGTGGACGGAGACGCATCCGTGGCCGCCCGATCCGCCGGATACGTGCAGGACTACCCGGTCTACAAAGCTGGCCACGTGGATCTCCTCAAATGCTGTTTACCTGGCGTCCGGAACGCCACATCGATTGTAATGCGGTTAAAAGAACAGTGGAGCGGACCCACAGGCCCGCTCCACCGCTTCAGAACTTGTTGTTACTCTGCAGCTGCAGCAGCAACGATGTTGACTACGCGACGACCGCGGCGGGTGCCGAATTCAACGGCGCCCGGGGTCAGTGCGAACAGGGTGTCGTCACCGCCACGGCCAACGCCGGCGCCCGGGTGGAAGTGGGTGCCACGCTGGCGGACGATGATCTCGCCTGCGGAAACTACCTGGCCGCCGAAGCGCTTGACGCCGAGGTACTGAGCGTTGGAATCGCGACCGTTGCGAGTGGAGCTCGCGCCCTTTTTATGTGCCATCTGAAATGCCTGCCTTTAAAATTCTGGGGAATCTGTTGGAAAACCTGAACAGTAACCGGTGGGTTACTTGATGCCGGTGATCTTGACCTTGGTCAGTTCCTGGCGGTGACCCTGGCGCTTCTTGTAGCCGGTCTTGTTCTTGTACTTCTGGATGACAATCTTAGGACCACGGAGGTCCTGGAGGATTTCAGCCGTAACAGTTACCTTGGCCAGGTCAGCGGCGGCGGAGGTGACTTTGTCACCGTCAACCAGGAGCAGTGCGGGCAGCTCGATGGTGCTGCCGGCTCCACCGGCGACGCGGTTCAGGGTAACGAAGTCTCCAACGGAAACCTTCTCTTGGCGGCCGCCTGCGCGGACAATCGCGTACACCACTTGGGAACTCACTTCTCTCGACGTTTATTACAAAATTTGCGTGCGGCACCCGGCTCGGAAATTGGCTGGGATCCCGCTGTGCCTCAACGCCGTGGATTCCCCGGGGAAATCCGTGAGCCGTCCCGGTGGAGCAGTCCGCTTGTTATACACAGCAGAATGCCCCAGGGTCATAACCCAAGTGTTGGCGTAAGCACCGAAGATCCAGAATACGCTAAATCCGTCCACGGCCGCAAATGAGGCTGGTTCCGGCGGCCCCGCTGTGGTAGTAACCACAAACCCGGCGGGCAGCACCGCAACCATGCCACTCCATCATAGCGGCGGCGCTGCCGGCAGCGGTCAGGAATGAAGTCTCGGCGCGTCGAAGAACTCCACTTCCAGGCGGCAGGACTGCTTGAACGCGGTGACCATCGCTGCTCTTTCATGGTCCGACGCTTTCCGCCCCGCCCCATCCACGATGGCGATGGCCCGGCGGGTGGCTTCGGCGAAGCCCTCGTCGGCGTAGGTGCGCAGCCACGCCGCGTAGGCGTGCCCTTCAGGCTCACCGCTGGAAAGGAACTGGGCGTGCAGCTTCCTGCCCACCTCGGCGTAGAGCCAGAAGCAGGGCAGGACGGCTGCCGCCAGGACTGCGTAGCTGCCCGACGCCGATGCTGCTGTGAGGTGGTCAACGTAGGCCTTGGTGACGGGGCCCAGGCCGCCCTGGACCGGCCGGGTGCTGAGCCAGGAGCGGTGGAGTTCCGTTTCCACTTCGAGGCAATTCTGGGCCGATCCTGCCCAGAACAACTGTTCGGCCTCCGAGGGGGCCAGGGCGCTGGTGCGGGCCAGAACGCGGGAGTACCCGTTGAGGTAAAGGGCGTCCTGGGCCAGGTAGTAGGCGAAGTCCTTCTCGGCCAGGTCTCCCGCGGCCAGGCCGCGGATGAAGTCAAGCGCGTAGATGTCGTCGAGGTCCTGTTGGGCTTCAGTCCATAGCCGGGCCGCGAAGCCGCCTTCCTGCAGTGCCGGCCGCAGATGGTGGAAGTGGTGCACTGGCCCGTTCCCCCGGCCCACTGACAGCTGGTCCGAGTTCTCGAGGGCGCCGGCCAGCCAGGGCTTGACGGTCCGCAGTGTTGCTTCCCAGTCTCCCAGGCGTGCCTGCACGGTTGCCATTGCGGAGGAAAGGGAGCATCCCGTGCCGTGGCTGTTGCGGGTGGCAATACGGGGTCCCGGGACTTCCACTATCTCCTCCCCGAGCAGGCCCGCGGTGTTGACCAGAGCGTCCGGACAGCGCTCCCCCGCCAGGTGCCCGCCCTTGACCAGGATTGTGGCCCCGGTGGCATCGGCCAGGCGCCTGCCCTGCGCCAGCGCCTCATCCCAGCTCTCCGCGGGGGCAGCGCCCATCAGCATGGCAAGCTCGGGCAGGTTGGGGGTGATGAGGTGGGCAAGGGGCAGCAGTTCCCGAAGTGCCGCTTCCGCCGATTCCTTCAGCAGCCGGTCGCCGCTGGTGGCAACCATCACCGGATCGAGAACCACGACGTCGGGACGCACCTTTTCGAGCCAGCCGCGAACAGTGCGGATCACTTCCCTGTCACCCAGCATGCCGATCTTGACGGCGTCGATGTTGATGTCGTCGCTGACGGCATCCAGCTGCTGGGCCAGGAAAGCGGCCGGAGGAACGTGCACGGCCTGCACGCCCTGGGTGTTCTGGGCTGTGAGGGCGGTGATGGCGGCCATGCCATAGCCGCCATGCGCGGCGATGCTCTTAAGGTCTGCCTGGATGCCCGCTCCGCCTGACGGGTCCGAGCCCGCGATGGAGAGGACGCGTGGAACGTCACGGCCTGCCGGCAACGCAGTGGGTGCATCGAATGCAGCTGGCAGGGGCATGGAAAGGGTTGAAGACAAGAGACATCCCTTCGCCGGTACTAGCCGGACAGGTTCAACGGGTGTGGATCTCAGCCGGCCTTTTGCGCGGCACCCCGTGTCGGTTTCCAGCCTAGCCGCTGGGGCGTATTCCCAGGAAAGGTGACAGCACCTGCCGCAAAGGGGTGGGTGCCGCACGCAGGAGTCCCCGCCCTGGGACTGTTCCCCGTGTCATTCACCGGGGAACCGTCCACAAAGCGGGGACTCCTGAATGTGTCTTTGTTGCCTGTCCGGGGCTTCCGGCTTACAGCTCCGAAGCCGGGACGCCGACGCCGAGGATAATCGGTTCCGCTGCCGCCTTGCCCGGTTCGGCGGTGGCCTGTGCCTTATCCATTTCCGGGGCCTTGGCCGCGTGCGAATGGCCTCCGGCAGTCGACTGGACGTTTTCGTGGTGCTGGACGGCGGTCTCGTTGGCGGCACCCTGCGCACGGCTGGCACCCCGGTGGCGCCGCGGACGGCGCTGCCGGGACTGTTCCAGCGTGTGGTCCGAATAGTCCTTTTCGCCTGGGACTTCCACCGCGGTGCGGGCTTCCGCTCCCCCGGCTTCAGCCCCTGATTCCGGCGTGGCCGGTGCCGGTGCGGACGGTTCGGCTGCCTGCGGCGCCTCCGCGGTCCTCGCCGGAACGTCCTCCACGGACGACGCCGGCTGGCCCAGGTGGGCGAACGCTTCAGCGAGCCGGTCCAAGGTGAGAGCCGGCTTGGGCTGCTGCTCCTCCGCATGCTCCACGAACGGAAGCGGGACTTCCTCGCCACCGAATGTCAGGACAGCCGCCGGACGCGTGGGGGCGTCGGCGTCGTGTTTCTCCTCCGCCGGAGCCGGCGCAGGCGGGGCGGCGGGCACCTGCCGGGTTGCCGCTACCTCTTCGTCGTGCAGGTGGGCGGCGTGGGCAGCAGCGGCGATGTTGGCCAGGGCAAGGCGGGTTGCTTCTGCCTTGGCATGCCGCTCAGCGTCCGTAGGGTCCGGGTGGACGGTGTGGACCTGGACGGCAGGAGCCGGAGCGGCCTCGGGCTGCTGGCCGTTGCGTCCGCGCCGCCGCTTTCGTTCGGAACGTGCGCCCGGCTGGTTGTTGTCGGTCCGCTGGCTTTCGGTGCGGTGGGCTTCCGGCCGGGCTTCGGGCCGGTTGTCATTGCGCTGGACGTGGTGGTGCTCGGCGGCCACGACATTGGCCCGGCGGTGCTCCACGGGATCGTCGTGGGTCACCACGCCGCGGCCGGCGCAGGCCTCGCACTGCTCGCCGAAGACTTCCAGGAGCCCGGTGCCCATGCGCTTGCGGGTCATCTGGACCAGGCCGAGAGAGGTCACTTCGGCAACCTGGTGCTTGGTCCGGTCGCGGCCCAGGCATTCCACCAGGCGGCGCAGCACCAGGTCGCGGTTGGATTCGAGCACCATGTCGATGAAGTCGATCACGATAATGCCGCCGATGTCGCGCAGCCGCAGCTGGCGTACCACTTCCTCGGCAGCTTCGAGGTTGTTCTTGGTGACGGTTTCCTCGAGGTTGCCGCCGCTGCCGGTGAACTTGCCGGTGTTGACGTCCACCACGGTCATGGCCTCGGTGCGATCGATCACCAGGGAGCCGCCCGAGGGAAGGAAGACCTTCCGTTCGAGGGCCTTGTGGATCTGCTCGTCGATGCGCCAAGCGGAGAAGATGTCCTGGTCCTTGGTCCACTTCTCGAGGCGGCCCACCAGGTCCGGGGCCACGTAGGTTACGTAGGCCTCGATGGTGTCCCAGGCTTCCTCGCCCGAGACGATGAGCTTGGAGAAGTCCTCGTTGAAGACGTCGCGGACCACCTTGATGGTCAGGTCCGGCTCGCCGTAGAGCAGTTCGGGGGCCAGGATCTTGGTGGAGGCCGACTGGCTTTCGATGCCTTCCCACTGGGCCCGCAGCCTGTTGATGTCGTGCGTGAGCTCTTCCTCGGAAGCGCCCTCGGCGGCCGTGCGGACAATGACGCCGGCGTGCTCGGGCAGGCGGTCTTTGAGGATGCGCTTGAGGCGGTTCCGTTCGACGTCGGGCAGCTTGCGGGAGATGCCGGTCATGGACCCGCCGGGCACGTACACCAGGTAGCGTCCGGGCAGCGAGATCTGGCTGGTGAGGCGGGCACCCTTGTGGCCCACGGGGTCCTTGGTGACCTGGACCAGGACGGTATCGCCGGACTTCAGCGCGTTTTCGATGCGGCGCTGCTTGCCCTCGAGGTTCACCGCTTCCCAGTTGACCTCGCCGGCGTACAGGACCGCGTTGCGGCCGCGGCCGATGTCCACGAACGCCGCTTCCATGGACGGCAGGACGTTCTGGACCTTGCCCAGGTACACGTTGCCGATCAACGAGTCCTGCTGGGTCTTGGATACGAAATGCTCGGCCAGCACGCCGTCTTCGAGGACCGCGATCTGGATTCTGTCGTCGCGCTGGCGAACGATCATCTGCCGGTCAACGGACTCCCGGCGGGCCAGGAACTCGGCTTCGGTAATGACCGTGCGGCGGCGGCCCGTGTCGCGGGATTCGCGGCGGCGCTGTTTCTTGGCCTCCAGGCGGGTGGAACCCTTAACGCTGGTGACGCGGTTGCTGGCGGGCGCCTCGGTCACAGCGCGCGGGGCGCGCACGCGCGTGACCGTGTTGGGGGGATCGTCGTCCCCGCCACCCGTAAGCTCAAGGTCCTGGTCCCCACGGCGGCGGCGACGGCGGCGGCGGGAGGTCACGCCGTCCTCCACCGTCCCGGCCGTGTCCTCGTCGGCTTCGTCCTGGGCGTCGGCGTCAACGCTGCCGTCCTCGTTGTCCTCTTCAGCCCTGTCGCCGATCCGGCTGCGGCCCCTGCGGCCACGGCTGCGGCGCCGGCGGCGGCTGGAGGAATCGTCCGTGTCTTCCGTTTCTTCCTCCTCAGGCTCCTCGGCGACGGGCGCTGCGGGACGGACCACAGTGCTGAGGTCCGGTGCCTGGAAGAGCACGGAGGTGGGCGACGCGGGTTCCAGGAACAGGGAAGCGAAGGGGCTTGCGGCGGCTTCAGGTTCTCCGCCGCTGGACGCGGCCAGAGTTTCCTGCGCCGGTTCAGCGGATTCCGCGGCCGGCGCGGGCTCCTGGGCGGCGGCAGGTTCCTGCGCCTGCTTGGCAGTTTCCGCGGTCGGCGCGGGCTCCTGCACTGCTTCCTGAACTGCGGCTTCAGGTGCTGCTGATCCCTCAACCACGGCTTCGGTTGCGGGAGGTGCCGGTTCGGCACTGGCGGGGGAAGCAACCTTGCGGGTGGCTACCCGACGGCGGCGGACCGGTTTGCTTTCGACGTCTGCCGCTGGTTCGGCAACAGGTGCGGCGGCGGGACTGCCAGCGGCGGCAGCATCAACAACGGGGCCGGCAGCAACGGCAGCCGACGCCCCGGCGGAGGCGTCAACGCCGGCACCGTCGGCGGCGACACGCTCGTCAGCGGGGCCGGCTTCCTCCGCGAAGGTGGGCAGCGGTTCCGCTGCCTCCACCTTCTTCCGGGCGCGGGTGCGTCGGGCCGGAGCCTTGGGCGCCTTTTCCGCGTCATCAGCCTGTGTTGCGTCGACGTGGGGGGAAACCGCTGCTTCCGGAGCCGTGGCGACGGCTTCCGTCACGTCGTCCATCGCCTTGGGAGCTGCTTTGCGCCGGGCGCGTGGGGCCCTCTTCGGTGCCGCAGCATCCGCCGCGGCTTCTACGTTAACGGCCAGTTCCTGATCATTGTCCATATGTGGCAACACTCCTGCCCCTGACGTACCGCCACATCCGGCACCCATTGGGGCACATATTGTCAAAACCCGCAGGCGTTGACAGAAGTCAAGTGGATACTCCCAGGTTCGCACCGTCGTTGGGGTGCGGCAGCCCGTAGGAGCCGGTGGATGTTCTGAAAACCCGTTGTTCTGCGTGCCACAACCAGGTGCCGCCCAATGGAGTTGCGGGTGTGCCGGAAGAATCCGAAGCCTGCCCTGCTCATCATTGGCGGTCTTGGGAACAAACCACCGGACCGGAGTCCGAATGTGGATCGGCTTCCAGCCACGTTCATTCTCTCATACCCAAGCTGGATCGCCGCGGAGGCAGGGGCGGCTGTTCCCGTTACTGTGTAGTGGCACCAGCTGCCGGCGTTACAATCAGGCACAGGAGCACCGGACGAAAAGGACGCCAAACCCATGCCCAGCATCTCCCCCGTCAGCGCCCGTGAAGAGGATCGGAGCGCCGATCAACAAGCTACGCCGGCCGCTGCCGTTCCGCCGATGGCCCGGAACCGGCCTTTCGGCTGGCTGCTGGTCATCACCGGCGTCGTTGGCTGGCTTGCCTCCGGAACCCTGGTGCTGGAAAAGCTCGAAGTGCTCAAGGACCCCAGCCACACCACGGTATGCGACGTGAATCCCTGGATCTCGTGCGGGCAGGTAATGCAGACGTGGCAAAGTTCCGTCTTCGGTTTCCCCAACATGTTTATCGGCATCGTGGCTTTCGCGATCACCACCACCGTGGGCATGGCCCTGCTTTCGGGAGCCACTTTTGCCCGCTGGTACTGGCTGGGACTGCAGGCAGGAGTCACGCTCGGCTTCGCGTTCGTGGTGTGGCTGTGGTCCCAGGCCCTGTACTCCATCCACATCCTGTGCCCGTTCTGCATGATCGTCTGGGCGGCCATGATCCCGCTCTTTGTGTGGACCACCATCAGGAACATCACCGCGGGCGTCATCCCCATGCCTTCAGGCGCTGCCCGCATCCTCGGTGATTCCGGCTGGATCATCACTGCGCTGCTGTACGTGGCCGTCATCGCCACCATCTTCTTCGCATTCATCCAGGTCTTTGTGGGGACCTCGGGCTTCTAAGTCCGCTCCGCTCCCCCGCCAGGTGACAGATAAGGCCAATGTTCATGAAGAACATTGGCCTTATCTGTCAGTTCGCGGTCATCAGCCGCTGGGGCGGGCGAGCGGTTACTGGAACCAGATCTTGATCTCGCGCTCAGCGGAATCGGTGGAGTCGGAGCCGTGCACCAGGTTCTGCTGCACCTTCAAGCCCCAGTCCCGGCCGAAGTCGCCGCGGATAGTGCCCGGCGCCGCCGTCGTGGGGTCCGTAGTACCGGCCAGCGAGCGGAAGCCTTCAATGACGCGGTGGCCTTCGAAGATGGCAGCCACCACGGGTCCGCTGAGCATGAACTCCACCAGCGGCTCGTAGAACGGCTTGCCCACGTGCTCCTCGTAGTGCTGCTCCAGCAGTTCACGGGTGGCGTCGACCTTCTTCAGCTCAACCAGGCTGTAGCCCTTGGCTTCGATGCGGGCCAGGATGGCGCCGGTCAGGTTACGGGCGACGCCGTCGGGCTTGATCAGGACGAGGGTGCGCTCTGTAGTCACAACTACTCCAATGCGTTGGTGGGATTTTGGGATAAGTCTACGGGGACAGGCCTACGGGGACTGTGGCTGGGCCGGACCGGAGGCCTGGTCGGGATGGGCCGCTTCCCATTCCGCCTGCTCGCGGGCGCGCTGTGCAGCTTCGCGGTCCAGCCGGATGCCGGTGCGGATGCCGTACCACCAGGCAACCGCAAAGAGGGCGCCCACCAGGAACATGGCCGGCTCGAATATGCCCGTAAGGATCAGGACGAGCTGCAGGATCCATCCCAGCCCGATGCCCCAGGGCCTGTTGAGGACTGCACAGGCGCCGATCATCACCACGCTGAGGGCAATGCCAACGCCCAGGATCAGCGCCGGCGGGAACTCACCGCGGCGGAGGCCGAACACCACCAGGGTGGCGAAAAACATCACGAAGGCTTCGAGGAGCAACACCGTGGAGGCGAACATGACCTTCGTGGAGCGCCGCTTCTTCGGCATGCCGGGGCGCCACTCACGTTGCGCTTTGGTCAGTCTGGCCATGGTCACGCCTCCGTTTTTCCAAGCAGGATCCGTGCTTCGGCCACCAGCGTGATGGACCCGGTGACCAGCACGGCGCCGGAGAGGTCCTCGTTGGCTTCGGCGCGTTCCACTGCCCACTCCAGTGCGTCGTCCAGTTTCTCGGCGATGTGCACGTTGTCCTCGCCGAAGCCCAGGTCGATCGCGAGCTCCGCCAGTTCGGCGGCGGGGACGGCACGCGGCGAGTTGGACTGGGTGAAGCAGTATTCCTCCGCCACGCCTCCCAAGGATTCCTTGAGTTCGCGCAGGATCTCCTCGGCGTCCTTTTCCTTCAGTACGCCCACTACCGGCACCAGCCGGGTGAAGGTGAATGCTTCCTGGAGCGCCACCGCGGAGGCCTTGATGCCGTCGGGGTTGTGGGCAGCGTCAACGATGATGGTTGGCGCAGTGCGCACCACCTCGAGCCGGCCGGGCGAGGTGACGGCGGCGAAGCCTTCCTGCAGGACGTCGAAGGGCAATTCCTTCTCACCGCCGAAGAACGCCTCCAGGGCGGCGACCGCCACGGCAGCGTTCTGTGCCTGGTGCGCGCCGTGCAGCGGCACCAGCAGGTCCGGGTAGCGGCCGGCGATGCCCTGGATGGTGACCATCTGCCCGCCGACGGCCACTGTCCGTGACTCGACGCCGAACTCCACGCCCTCGAAGCGGAACGGCACGCCCACCTCCCTGGCCTTCTCCAGCAGCACCTGGGCGGCGTCAACCGGCTGGGCTGCACTGATGAGGTAGCCGCCGGGCTTGATGATGCCGGCCTTTTCGTAGGCGATGTCCGCCGTAGTGTCCCCCAGCAGGTCCGTGTGGTCCAGCGAGATGGGGGTGACCACCGACACCTGGCCGTCGCCCACGTTGGTGGCGTCCGTGATGCCGCCCAGGCCCACTTCGATGATGGCCACGTTGACGGGCTGGTCGGCGAAAATGGCGAAGCCCAGGATGGTGAGGCATTCGAAGTAGGTCAGCCGCGGCTGGCCCTCGGCTTCGAGCTCGGAGTCCACAATCTGCAGGTAGGGCCGGATTTCGTCCCAGATCCGGACGAACGTTTCGTCGGATACGGGGTGGCCGTCGATGCTGATACGTTCGGTGACCTTGGACAGGTGCGGGCTGGTGTAGCGGCCGGTGCTCAGGCCCTGGGCGCGGAGCACGGACTCGATCATGCGGGCCGTGGACGTCTTGCCGTTGGTGCCGGTCACGTGGATGATCGGGTACGCCTTGTTCGGCTCGCCGAGCACGTCCATGGCACGGAACAGCGGCGCCAGCCGGGGCTCCATCTTGTTCTCGGGCGCCCGTCCCAACAGTTCGGCGTAGACGCTTTCCACGGAAAATTCGTCGGACATGTCCTAGGCCTCCACTTTTTCAACCACGACGGCGGGTTCGGACAGGTCAGCCGGTACAGCCGCCAGATCCACGGTCAGGGTCTCGCCCTTGACCAATTCGGCGTTGGCCAACAAGGCATCCACCACGTTCTGCCCTGCTTTGACGGTGGTCCGGATCCGGTCGCTCACGTTGAGCCCTGCATCCTTCCGGGCCTGCTGGATGGCGCGGACCATGTCGCGGGCCAGGCCTTCGGCTTCAAGCTCCGGGGTAACTTCCGTGTTCAGCACCACGAACCCGCCGCCGGGCAGCACGGCGACAGCTGCCGAACCGCCGTCGGACTCCGCCACCACCGTCTCCAGCGTGTACTCCTGGGGCTCCAACTGAAGGCCGCCCGCGGTGACAACACCGTTTTCGTCCACCGACCAGTCGCCGGACTTGGAGCCCTTGATGGCCACCTGGACGTTCTTGCCCAGGCGCGGGCCTGCGGCGCGGGCGTTGACCACCAGCTTCTGCTGGATGCCGAACTCCTCCGGGGAGGCCGTGGCGGCGTCCAGCAGGCGGACGGACCGGAGGTTGAGTTCATCGGCGACGACGGCGGCAAAGCCTTCCAGCGCGTCTGCGCCGGGTGCCACCACGGTGAGTTCCTGCAGCGGCAGCCGGACCCGAAGGTTGGCTGCCTTGCGGAGCGAGGAGCCGGTGGAGCAGATCTGCTGGACCCGGTCCATGGCTTCCACCAGGGACGGGTTCGCCGGGAAGAGGTCCGCATCCGGCCAGTCGGCAAGGTGCACGGACCGGCCGCCGGTCAGGCCGCGCCAGATCTCTTCCGAGACCAGCGGCAGCAGCGATGCCGCGGCGCGGGTAACGGTCTCCAGGGCGGTGAACAGCGCATCGAAGGCGTCCTGGTCCTCGTCGAAGAACCGCTGCCGGCTGCGGCGGACGTACCAATTGGTCAGCATGTCCAGGTAGCTGCGCAGCGAGTCGCAGGCACCGGAGATGTCGTACGTGTCCAGCTGCGCGGTCATGCTGCGCACCAGGTCGCCGGTGTTGGCCAACAGGTACTGGTCCAGGGTGTCCCGGTAGCCCTCGTAGCGCAGCTTCGCGTCATAGCCGGCACCGCCGTTCGCGGCGTTCGTGTACAGGGTGAAGAAGCTGTACACGTTCCACAGCGGCAGGATGACCTGGCGGACGCCGTCGCGGATGCCCTGCTCGGTGACGATCAGGTTGCCGCCGCGGAGGATGGGGCTGGACATGAGGAACCAGCGCATGGCGTCCGAGCCGTCGCGGTCCAGGACCTCGGAAACGTCGGGGTAGTTGCGCAGGCTCTTGGACATCTTCTGGCCGTCGGAGCCCAGCACAATGCCGTGGCTGATGACGTTCCGGAAGGCGGGACGGTCGAACAGCGCCGTGGACAGGATGTGCAGCATGTAGAACCAGCCGCGGGTCTGGCCGATGTACTCCACAATGAAGTCAGCCGGGTTGTGCGTGTTGAACCAGGCTTCATTCTCGAACGGGTAGTGCACCTGGCCGTACGGCATGGAGCCGGAGTCGAACCAGACGTCCAGGACGTCCTCCACACGGCGCATCACGGACTGGCCCTCTTCGGGGGTGCGGGGGTCGTCCGGGTTGGGCCGCGTGAGTTCATCGATGAACGGGCGGTGCAGGTCCACCTGGCCGTCCTTGTTCAGGGGCAGCCGGCCGAAGTCCGCCTCGATCTCCGCAAGGGAGCCGTAGACGTCGGTGCGCGGGTACTCGGGGTCCGTGGACTGCCACACGGGGATGGGGCTGCCCCAGAACCGGTTGCGGCTGATGGACCAGTCGCGGGCGTTTTCCAGCCACTTGCCGAACTGGCCGTCCTTGACGTTGCCGGGGATCCAGTTGATCTCCTGGTTCAGTTCGGACATCCGGTCCTTGAACTTGGTGACCTCCACATACCAGGAGGACACGGCGCGGTAGATCAGCGGGTTCCGGCAGCGCCAGCAGTGCGGGTAGCTGTGCTCGTAGCTGGCCTGGCGGACCAGGCGGCCCTGGGCGCGGAGCACCTGGGTGATGGGCTTGTTGGCCTCGAAGACCTGCAGGCCGACGATGTCGTGCAGGTCGCCGTGCTTGAACAGCGGCAGGAACTTGGCGCCCTCGTCCACGGAGAGCACCACGGGGATGCCTGCCTCCTCGCACACCTTCTGGTCGTCTTCGCCGTAGGCGGGCGCCTGGTGGACGATGCCGGTACCGTCGGTGGTGGTCACGTAGTCGGCCACCACGAAGCGCCAGGCGTTCTCCATGCCGTACTTCTCGTTGTCGGCGAAGTCGTCCCAGAGCCGCTGGTACTCCAGGCCTTCCAGTTCGGCGCCGGTGTGGGTGGACACGACGGCGGCTTCCGCAGCTTCGAAGCTGTCGTAGCCCAGGTCCTTGGCGTAGCTGCCCAGCAGGTCGGCTGCGAGCAGGAAGCTGCCATTGACGGGGGCGTCGGCAGAGGCGGCCTTGATGCCGTTGGGCCCGGCGGGCAGCACGGCGTAGGTGATGGAAGGCCCGACGGCGAGCGCGGCGTTGGTGGGCAGTGTCCAGGGGGTGGTGGTCCAGGCGAGGGCCTGCACGCCGGCAAGCTCCTTGGAAAGCTCCGACTCCCCCGCAAGGATGGGGAACGTGACGGTGACGGTCTGGTCCTGCCGGTTCTTGTAGACATCGTCATCCATGCGCAGCTCATGGTTGGACAGCGGTGTTTCGTCCTTCCAGCAGTACGGAAGGACGCGGTAGCCGTTGTAGGTCAGGCCCTTGTCGTGGAGCTGTTTGAAGGCCCAGAGGACTGATTCCATGTACTCGACGTTGAGTGTCTTGTAGTCGTTGTCGAAGTCCACCCAGCGGGCCTGGCGGGTGACGTAGCTGCGCCATTCGTCGGCGTACTTCATCACGGACGCACGGCAGGCATCGTTGAACTTGTCGATGCCCATGGCTTCGATCTGCGTCTTGTCCGTCATGCCCAGCTGCTTCATGGCTTCAAGCTCGGCGGGCAGGCCGTGGGTGTCCCAGCCGAACCGGCGTTCGACGCGCTTGCCGCGCTGGGTCTGGTAGCGGCCCACCAGGTCCTTGGCGTAGCCGGTCAGGAGGTGGCCGTAGTGGGGCAGGCCGTTGGCGAAGGGCGGCCCGTCGTAGAACACGAACTCGTTGCTGCCCGGCTCGCCGCCGGGAACGTCGGCGCTGCGCTGGTCGATGCTGGCCTGGAAGGTGCCGTCCTGGTCCCAGTACTTCAGGATGCGCTCTTCGATCTCCGGAAACTTCACGGAGGCGGATACGCCGGCGCTGCCGTTGGGGGAAGTGCTGGAGGCTGAGGCCTTGGGGTAAAACGTCATGTTCGACATCCTGGGTTGAGCGTGGTGAACCCCCGGCAGGGCCGGACGTTCCGTTCAGGATGCGAGGACGGCTGCCGTGCCGTCCCGAAGACGTCACGCCCACCGCGGTACCACCTCACTTACCGGCGCTGCGTGTTCCGTGAGGAACACCTGCCGCTCCGGCCTCTCATTACTGCTGTGACGGGCTTACCCGTCCGGTTCTACTGACGCGATGTGCCTTGGAGGCAGCGGCCGCGGGTTCTTCCGGAAGCTCACCGGTGATTGCCGGGTCATAACCATTGAAAAGTCTACTATCGCCGCAGCTCCAGTGCCATTCAGAGGGCCGGGGCGGGACAGGCCTTCCCGCCCGAAGCCCTTCCTGCCCGCTCAGCCCTTCCGGATGAGCTTGTAGTTGGCGGCCTGCGCCACCGGCCGGATGACGATCTGGTCCAGGTTGACGTGGTGCGGGACCGTCACCGCGTACCGGACGACGTCGGCCACATCCTCCGCCGTCAAGGGCTTCTCCACGCCCTGGTACACCTTGCCGGCGGCCTGCGGGTCCCCCAGGCGGTTCAGGGCGAACTCCTCGGTCTGCACCAGTCCCGGCGCCACCTCGATGACCCGGAGGTTGTGCTCTGCTTCCTCAAGCCGGAGGGCGTTGGTGAGGGCGTGCTGGCCGAACTTGGCGGCGTTGTAGCCACCGCCGCCCTCGTAGGCATCCAGACCGGCGGTGGAAGTCAGGTTCAGCACCGTTCCTTCCCCGGTGGCCCGCAGCATCGGCAGGAAGGCCCGGGTGAGCTTCATGGTGCCCAGGACGTTGACGCGGTACATCCACTCCCAGTCCGCCGTGCTGGCGTCGGCCACCTTGTCGGCGCCGCGGGCGCCGCCGGCGATGTTGATCAGTGTGTCGATGCCGCCCGCCTCGGTGACCCGCGCGAGCAGCCGGGACACGTCGTCGTCCTCTGCAATGTCCGCGGGAATTGCGATGGCGCCTGTTTCGCTTTCCAGGGCCGCCAGGCGCTCTGCGCGGCGTGCCACGGCGAAGACCGTCCACCCGTCGGCGCGCAGCGCACGCACTGCTGCCTCCCCGATTCCGCTGCTCGCTCCGGTTACCAGTGCTGCCTTTTTCTGCAAGTCCTCAGTCATGGCACCACCCTAGCGGGATCAGCCGGGTGGCCGTCCCAGGAGGTAATCAAGCAGGACCCTGGCATTGTTTTCCTCTGTATTGCGGGCAGCGTAGAGGAGGGTGACCCGGGAGTGGCGGGCGGCCAGCACCAGCAGGGTCTCCACTGCCGGATTGGAGTCCAGTTCCAGCCGGTAGCGTGCGCTGAAATCGGCGAACCGCTCCGGGCGGTGGTTGAACTCCTTGCGCAGTTCCGTGGAGGGCGCAACGTCCTTGAGCCAGAGGTCGACGGCGGCACTTTCCTTGGGCACCCCACGGGGCCAGAGCCGGTCCACCAGCACCCGGAAGCCGTCGTCGATCTCCGGCTGCTCGTAGATGCGCTTTACTCGAAACGTGCCCTGAATATCGCCCATACGGCGCATGCTACCCGCGCCCGTGCCCCGCCGGGTGGTGCGGGTTGGGTGGGATGGAAGCCGGCATGAAAGAATTGCCCAATGGCTGAAGACACGCAGGGTACAGACACGCCCACCACCGCCCCCATCAACGTCCCGGACAAGCCGGCCCTCGAAGGCCTCGAAACCGCGCTCACCCGGCGCTGGCTGGCCGAGGGAACCTACAAGTTCAACCCCGACACCACCCGGGAGAAGGTCTACTCGATCGACACTCCCCCGCCCACCGCGTCGGGATCCCTGCATGTGGGGCACATGTTCTCCTTCACCCAGACGGACGTCCAGGCCCGCTACATGCGCATGACCGGCAAGAACGTCTTCTACCCCATGGGCTGGGACGACAACGGACTGCCGACGGAACGCCGCGTGCAGAACTACTACGGCGTCCGCTGCGATCCCGCCATCCCCTACAACGCGGACTACCGGCCTCCGGCACAGCCTGCCAAGAACCAGCGCGATTTCGATGTCGTCTCACGCCAGAACTTCATCGAACTGTGCGAGGAACTGGCTGTCGAGGACGAGAAAGTCTTCGAAAACCTGTTCCAGACCCTGGGCCTGTCCGTGGACTGGGACCTGACCTACCGCACCATCGATGACACCTCCCGGGCAGTGTCCCAGCGCGCCTTCCTGGCCAACCTGGCCGCCGGCGACGCCTACATGGCCGAAGCGCCCACGCTGTGGGATGTCACCTTCCGGACGGCCGTCGCGCAGGCCGAGCTGGAGGACCGCGAGGTTCCCGGCGCCTACTACCGCTACCCCTTCTTTACCGAAGACGGGGACAAGGTCTTCATCGAAACCACCCGCCCGGAGCTGCTGGCTGCCTGTGCCGCGCTGGTGGCAAACCCCGACGACGAGCGGTACCAGCCGCTGTTCGGCAAGACGGTCAAGTCCCCGCTGTTCGACGTCGAACTTGAGGTCAAGGCCCACCCCCTAGCCAAGGCGGACAAGGGTTCCGGCATTGCCATGGTGTGCACCTTCGGCGACCTGACGGACGTCACCTGGTGGCGCGAGCTGCAGCTGCCCACCCGCGCCATCATGGGCCGCGACGGCCGTATCATCGGCGAGACCCCGGACTGGATCACCAGCGAGGCCGGCAAGCAGGCGTACGCGGCGATCGCCGGCAAGACTGCCTTCTCCGCCAAGGAAGCCGTGGTGGAACTACTCAAGGAAGCGGACCTCCTGGACGGGGAACCGAAGAAGATCACCCACCCGGTGAATTTCTTCGAGAAGGGCGACAAGCCCCTGGAAGTGGTCACGTCCCGGCAGTGGTACATCCGCAACGGCGGGCGCGACGAAGAACGCCGCGAACGGCTCATCGGCCGGGGCAAGGAGATCGACTTCCACCCGTCGTTCATGCGCTCCCGCTACGAAAACTGGATCGCCGGCCTGAACGGTGACTGGCTGGTTTCCCGCCAGCGCTTCTTTGGCGTCCCGATTCCGGTCTGGTACCCGCTCGATGCACAGGGCAACCCGGACTACGACAACCCCATCCTGCCCTCCGACGACCTGCTGCCCGTGGACCCCGCGGCCGACGTCGCCCCCGGCTTCGACGAGGCACAGCGCGACCAGCCCAACGGCTTCACGGGTGACGCGGATGTCCTGGACACGTGGGCCACGTCCTCCCTGACCCCGCAGATCGTGGGCGGGTGGAGCCGGGACGAGGACCTGTTTGCCAAGGTCTTCCCCTTCGATCTCCGCCCCCAGGGCCACGACATCATCCGCACCTGGCTGTTCTCCTCCGTGGTCCGCGCTGATGCACTCCAGAAGTGCGCGCCCTGGAAGCACGCGGCCATTTCCGGCTGGATCCTGGACCCGGACCGCAAAAAGATGTCCAAGTCCAAGGGCAACGTGGTGGTCCCCACTGATGTCCTGAACGAATACGGCTCCGATGCAGTGCGCTACTGGGCTGCCTCGGCGCGGCTCGGCGCGGACACCGCCTACGAGATCGCCCAGATGAAGATCGGGCGCCGCCTGGCCATCAAGCTGCTGAACGCCTCCAAGTTCGTGCTGAACCTCGGCGCCACGGAGAACTCTGTGCTGTCGGGCGACCTCGGCGTCCTGACCAATCCCTTGGACCGCGCACTGCTGGCCCAGTTGGCCGACGTCGTGGCCCAGTCCACCAAGGCGTTCGACAACTACGACTACGCCCGCGCCCTGCAGCTCACGGAGTCATTCTTCTGGCAGTTCACGGACGACTATGTGGAGCTGATTAAGGACCGCGCGTACGGGGCTGCGGGCGAAGCGGAGCAGGCCTCCGTGCTTGCCGCCCTGGCCACCACGCTGGACACCCTGCTGCGGCTGTTCGCCCCGTTCCTGCCCTTCGCAACGGAGGAAGTATGGAGCTGGTGGCGCAACGGGTCCGTGCACCGGGCCGCGTGGCCGGCAGCGCTGGAGATCCCCGGTGGGGACACCACCATGCTGGCGACGGTGGGCGTGGCCCTCAGCGGTGTCCGCAAGGCCAAGTCCGAGGCAAAGGTCAAGCAGCGCACCGAAGTGCTGTCCGCCACCATCACAGCCCCGGAGGTGCTGACGGCACAGCTGCAAGCCGGGCTGGCTGATTTGAAAGCGGCGTCCAACGCCCGGGAAATCACCCTGGTGGTGGGAGAGGGAGACCTCGCCGTGACCGATGTTGCCCTCGCTCCGAGCGACGAGCCCGCCAAGGCCTGATCCTGATCACGCCTGGTCCCGGACACCCCGGGTTCCAGACACAGGGGAAGCCCCATCAGCGTGTTGCCGTTGGTGGGGCTTCGACTGTTTCGACCATCCGGTGACGTGCTCTGATGGTCTGGCAGGATCCGCTGATCTTCAGGTCTTACTACACCGTCACTGGTAGCTGCATTCAACTTTGCCGATGGCTGCGTCAAACTACATATCACTGAATCTTTGGTTCCTGCGTCCCCTTCTTTCGAAGTGGTAAGGACAATTGTTCTCCCGCCCCGGTCCACGTGCAAGGGCCCCGGGAAAACTACATATTGGTAGTTTTCCCGGGGCCCTTGGCGTCCCGGTTCGGCGGCCCGAAGCTGGTCAGGCAGTCCTGGGCGTCAGTGGAATTCGGGGCTTTCCGTGCGGCTGCGCTTCAGCTCAAAGAAGTGAGGGTAGGCGGCGATCGTGGTAGTGGCGTCCCAGATCCTGCCGGCTTCCTCGCCCCGCGGTATGCGGGTCAGGACCGGGCCAAAGAATGCGGTTCCATTGAAGGCGACTACGGGGGTACCGACGTCCTGGCCCACCAGCGAAATGCCTTCCTCGTGGCTGGCCCGGAGCAGCTGGTCGTAAGCGTCGGTGTTGGCTGCGTCAGCAAGGGAGGCCGGGAGACCGCAGTCGGCAAGGGCCTTGGAAATGACCGCCGTCCGGTCCTTTTCACCCTGGTTGTGGATCAGGGTGCCCATGGCGTCATAGAGCGGTTTGATGAACTGCGGCCCGTGTTCTTCCCTGGCGGCGATGATCACGCGGACCATGCCCCAGGCGTTGTCCATGGACTCGCGGTAACCGGGGTCCAGGTCCCGTCCCTCGTTCAGGACGGCCAGGCTCATCACGTGCCACTCGGTCTCGATGTCGCGAACGGTTTCGACCTCGCCAATCCACCGGGAGGTGACCCAGGCAAACGGGCACAGGGGGTCAAACCAGAAATCGGCCTTGTTCTTGGCAGGTGAAGTCATGAAGGTCCTCTCGGTCAGGCAGATTTACGGCGCTTGGCCACGTGCGGAATCATGGTGGGCTCGGCTCCCCGCAGGACCACGTCTTCAGTGATTACCACGCTGGCAACGTCCTCGCGGCTGGGAAGATCGAACATCACGGGAAGCAGGACCTCTTCAAGGATGGCGCGGAGGCCGCGGGCACCGGTGCCGCGCTCCAGGGCCTGGTCCGCGATCGCGTCCAGGGCGCTGTCATCAAAGACCAGTTCCACGCCGTCGATCTGGAACATCTTCTGGTACTGCTTCACCAAGGCGTTCTTGGGGGTGGAAAGAATCTGGATCAAGGCGTCCCGGTCCAGGTTGGACACGGTGGTGATCACCGGGAGCCTGCCGATGAATTCGGGGATCAGTCCGAATTTCAGCAAGTCCTCCGGCATGACCTCGCCGTAGGAGTCCACCTTCTTGCTGGCCTCGTTGAGCGGGGCACCAAAACCAATGCCCTTGCGGCCGGAACGGGACCCGATGATCTCCTCCAGGCCTGCGAAGGCGCCGGCCACGATGAACAGGACGTTGGTGGTGTCGATCTGGATGAATTCCTGGTGCGGGTGCTTCCGTCCACCCTGCGGCGGAACGGAGGCCACTGTGCCCTCCAGGATCTTCAGGAGCGCCTGCTGCACACCCTCACCGGAGACGTCACGGGTGATGGAGGGGTTCTCGCTCTTGCGCGAGATCTTGTCGATCTCATCGATGTAGATGATGCCCTGTTCGGCCTTCTTGACGTCGTAGTCCGCGGCCTGGATGAGTTTGAGGAGGATGTTCTCCACGTCCTCACCCACATAGCCGGCCTCAGTCAGTGCGGTGGCGTCCGCCACGGCGAAAGGAACGTTGAGCCGCCGCGCAAGGGTCTGGGCGAGGTAGGTCTTGCCACAGCCCGTGGGGCCGATGAGGAGGATGTTGGACTTGGCGATTTCGACGTCGTCGTGGTGGCCGCCCTCCCCCAGGCTCCCGGACTTTGGCGCATGGCCTGCCTGGATCCGCTTGTAGTGGTTGTAGACCGCGACGGCGAGGGAGCGCTTGGCAGGCTCCTGGCCGATGACGTATTCCTGGAGGAAGTCGAAGATTTCACGCGGCTTGGGCAATTCGAAGCTGCCCAGATCGGCGACCTCAGCCAGCTCCTCTTCGATGATTTCGTTGCACAACTCGATGCATTCATCGCAGATGTAGACACCGGGCCCGGCAATGAGCTTGCGCACCTGCTTCTGGCTCTTTCCACAGAAAGAGCACTTCAGCAGATCCGTGCTCTCGCCAATCCGAGCCATATGTGAACCCCTTAGTATCCTGCTGCCAGGCAGCCCTGCACCATTGCTGAAATCTTCCGGGCCAGCGAGGACCGGTTTGTGACACCATCCACTCTAGGTCACATTCGGCCCCAAGGGTGGAAAGAAAAGGCCGGTGCGGCCAAATGAACTGGCCGCACCGGCTTTCCGTACTGCTACCTGGTGATCGCCTGGGGCTTGATCTTGCGGGAATCAAGCACCTGGTCGATGAGGCCGTATGCCTGGGCCTCGTCGGCGGTGAGGATCTTGTCGCGTTCGATGTCGTTGTTGACCTGCTCCGACGTACGGCCGGAGTGCTGCGCCAAGGTGTCCTCAAGCCAGGAGCGCATGCGCATGACCTCGGCCGCCTGGATCTCCAGGTCGGATGCCTGCCCGCCCTGGCCGCCGGACAGCGCCGGCTGGTGGATCAGGACGCGGGCGTTGGGCAGGGCAAGCCGCTTGCCGGGGGTGCCGGCCGCGAGCAGGACTGCAGCGGCGCTGGCGGCCTGGCCCAGGCAGACAGTCTGGATCTCGGGGCGGATGTACTGCATGGTGTCGTAGATGGCCGTCATGGCCGTGAACGAACCGCCCGGCGAGTTGATGTAGAGGGTGATGTCGCGGTCCGGGTCCGTGGACTCCAGGACCAGCAGCTGCGCCATGATGTCGTCAGCGGAAGCATCGTCCACCTGCACGCCGAGGAAGATGATGCGGTCCTCGAAGAGCTTGGTGTACGGGTCCTGGCGCTTGAAGCCATAGGGGGTGCGTTCCTCGAACTGCGGCAGTACGTAGCGGCTGGACGGAAGATTGCCGGCTGACCACCCGAAGTTGTAGTTCATTGTTTTTGCTCCTGATCGAAAGGGTTCTGGATGCCGGTTAGCTCTGGGAAGCGGATTCGCCGGAGGAACCGTTCGAGGTTCCGCCGCCGCCTGACACGGAGCCGGCGTGCGCGGCGATCTTGTCGAAGAAGCCGTACTCGAGGGCCTCGGTGGCGGTGAACCACTTGTCGCGGTCGTTGTCCTTGAGGATGGTTTCAACGGTCTGGCCGGTCTGCTCAGCGGTCAGTTCCGCCATGACCTTCTTCATGTGCAGGATGAGCTCGGCCTGGATTTTGATGTCCGAAGCCGTGCCGCCGATGCCACCGGAGGGCTGGTGCATCAGGACGCGGGCGTTGGGGGTGGCGTAGCGCTTGCCCTTGGTGCCCGAGGAGAGCAGGAACTGGCCCATGGACGCGGCCAGGCCGGTGGCGACGGTGACGACGTCGTTGGGGATGAACTGCATGGTGTCGTAGATGGCCATGCCTGCCGTGACGGAGCCGCCGGGCGAGTTGATGTAGAGGTAGATGTCCTTTTCCGGGTTCTCGGCCGAGAGCAGGAGCAGCTGCGAGCAGATCGCGTTGGCGTTATCGTCACGCACCTCCGAGCCCAGCCAGATGATCCGCTCCTTGAGAAGGCGGTTGTAAATGTAGTTGTCCTGGGCTGCAGGATCGACGGTCGCCATCCGGGGGGCCTCTGAGTGCTGTGACATGTTTAATTACCTCTCACTGGTGACGGTGACATCACTGAAAATCACTACTTGGACACTAACCGGTTTCCCCGGTGTTTTGTTCGTGCACTGACGGCTGTTCGCTGACGGCGCACGATCGTCGAATCCGCGGTGTGTTGTTATAGCTCCAACGCGAACGGCCCCCGGATCGGAACGATCCAGGGGCCGTGCTGCGGGTCCGGTGAGGACTAGGCCTTGGCCTCCGCGGTGGCGTCCTCAGCTTCGACAACCTCGGTCTCAGCGGCGTTAGCTTCGATGGCGTCAGCGTCGGCTGCTTCGGCTGCGGGAACTTCCTCGCCGCCGGGGCGGACGAAGTCGCTCAGGTCCACTGCCTTGCCCTCGGTGTCGGTCACCGTGGCCTGGCCGAGGACGACGGCCAGCGCCTTGCGGCGGCGAACCTCGGAGACCATCATGGGCACCTGGCCGCTCTGATCGATGATCTGGGCGAACTGGTTGGGGTCCATGCCGTACTGGCTGGCGGTGGTGACGATGTAGTCGATCAGCTCGTTCTGGCTGACGTTGACTTCTTCCTTCTCCGCGATGGCGTCGAGGATGATTTCGTTCTGGAAGGCGCGGGCCGTGTTGGCGCGGACCTCTTCGCGGTGCTCCTCGGTGTCGTGCTCGCCGTCTCCGTGGCCGTTGCCCTCCTGGAAGTGCGCTTCGAGCTGCTCTTCGACGACCGAATCCGGAACGGGAACCTCAACGAGCTCCACCAGCTTGTCCAGGACCTTGTCGCGGGCCTCAACGCCCTGCTCCACGATCTTGGAGTCAGCAGCCTGCTTGGCGAGGTCTTCGCGCAGCTCGGCGAGGGTGTCGAACTCGGAGGCCAGCTGGGCGAAGTCATCGTTCGCCTCGGGCAGTTCGCGTTCCTTGACGGCCTTGACCACTACCTTGACCTGGGCTGCTTCGCCGGCGTGGTCGCCGCCCACCAGCGTGGTGTCAAAGATGGCGTCCTCATCGGCGCTCAGGCCGGTAACGGCCTCGTCCATGCCCTCGAGCATGGTGCCGGCGCCAACCTGGTAGGACAGGCCGGCAGCGGAGTCGACCTCTTCGCCGTCGATGGTGGCGGTGATGTCGATGGTGAGGAAGTCGCCGTCAGCAGCTGGGCGGTCGACGGACTTCAGGGTGCCGAAGCGGCCGCGAAGTTCGTCGAGGGCCTTGTCCACGTCGGCTTCGGAGGATTCGGCAGCCGCAACCTGGACCTCGATGCCGGAGTAGTCCGGGAGTTCGATTTCGGGGCGGACGTCAACCTCGGCGGCGAACTTCAGGCCGCCGTCGGTTGCTGAGGGATCAGGCACCTCGGTGATCTCCACCTCGGGACGGCTCAGGGGACGGATGCCGGACTCCTGCACGGCAGCCTGGTACCAGCCGTTAAGGCCCTCGTTAATCGCGGTCTCCAGGACGTAGCCGCGGCCGACGCGCTGGTCGATGAGCTTGGCGGGAACCTTGCCCTTGCGGAACCCGGGGACCTGGATCTGCGAGGCAACAGTCTTGTAGGCCGAGTCGATGCTGGGCTTCAGTTCCTCAAAGGGGACCTCAACATTGAGCTTGACCCGCGTGGGGGTGAGGTTCTCGACAGCGCTCTTCACGGTCTAAGTACTCCTGGGTTGTGGGATGGGTTTCTGCAAACGCATTGGATGTCCAGGCCGACTGGTCCTGGCCGCAGAGTCGGGGTGACAGGATTTGAACCTGCGACTTCCTGCTCCCAAAGCAGGCGCTCTAGCCAAGCTGAGCTACACCCCGTAAGTGCACAGGCAAGTCTACGGTGATACGCGTCGGGATTGCACATTTGACACGTAGGCCATGGATTAGGTTTAGTTGTATCCGGCTTGAACAGCCAGCCCGGAGTTTCCGCGAAAAACGGATCTTCCTTCGGGGACGTAGCTTAATGGTAAAGCCTCAGTCTTCCAAACTGATTACGCGGGTTCGATTCCCGTCGTCCCCTCCATGAAAAGGGACCCCTCTGCAGAGGGGTCCCTTTGGTTTTAAGCCGTGTCGCGAACCGTCGTGGGGCATTTTGACGGCGCATCAGCAGTAATTCCCGACGGCGGGCGGCGTGTCCGTGCCAAAGTGCCCCGCGAAGGCGCGGCCCAGGCAGGCTGGCCTACTCCTGCGGCTGCTGGCAGAACGGGCACCAGTAGAGGTTCCGTCCGGCCAGCTCGGCAATCAGCACGACAGTGCGGCACACCCGGCACGGCAGGCCCTGCCGCTTGTAGACGAAATGGACGTCGTCACCGTGCGGGAAGCCGGCGCTCTTGGCCGGCACGGGCACGCCTGCCGCGGCTGCCTTGGCTGCGGTGGTGCCATCGAGCGTCCAGTACTTGGGCGGGGTGGTGATGATCCGCCCGTCCGCCACCCCGTCGGTCATGACGGCGACGATGTCCCGCCAGAGCTTGCGGGCGTCGCCGTCCGGCAGCGCGCTTCCGGGGAGCCACGGGTCCAGGCGGCGGCGGAATAGGACTTCCGCCCGGTAGACGTTCCCGACGCCGGCAATCACCTTCTGGTCCATGAGCAGGGCTGCGAGCGGGGTCTTCCTGGATCGAAGCTTCCCGGCGAACCGGCCGGCGTCACCGCGCAGGTTCCGCAGCGGGTCGGGCCCCAGCCGTGCCAGCACCGCATCCGCATCCGCTGCGGTGATGGTTTCACAGGTGGTGGCACCGCGAAGGTCCGCCCAGCCGTGCCTTCCGGCGAGCCTGACGCGCACGGCCCCAACGGGTGCCGGCGGCCCGGCGTAGGGTGCGCTGCCGTCGTCGTCCGGGTCCCCGAAGGCCTCCTGCTCCCCTACCCGCCTGGGGGCGCCGATGCTGGAGGCACCGGTGAAGGTGCTGTCGCCGCCGAAGCTCCAGGCGCCGTACAGTCCCAGGTGGACGTGCAGCACCAGCGAGTTGTCGAAATGCAGGAACAGGTGCTTGCCGTGTGCCTCGGCGGCGACCATGGTGCGGCCGTCCAACAGCGCCGCTCCCCCGCTGAACCTGCCCTGCGGACTGGACACGGCCAGGGCCTCGCCGGTGAAGACATCACCGAACTGCCGGGCGAGCCTGCGGACGGAATGGCCTTCAGGCACTACTCGATGACCTCGCCGGTTGCCTCGAACACTGCGATCTTTTCGATCCTGCGGATGTGGCGTTCATCGTTGCTGAACGGTTCGGCCAGGAATGCCTCGACCAGTTCGGTGGCTTCTTCCACCGTGTGCTGGCGGCCGCCCAGGGCCACCACGTTGGCATCGTTGTGCTCGCGGGCCAGGGTTGCAGTGGAGAGGTTCCAGGCGAGGGCGGCGCGGATGCCCCTGACCTTGTTGGCGGCGATCTGCTCGCCGTTGCCGGAGCCGCCCAGCACGATGCCCAGGGCGTGGATGCCGGCCTCCCGGTCCGCCACCACGGCAAGGGCTGCGTTGATGCAGAAGGACGGGTAGTCGTCCTGGGCGTCGTAGACCTTGGGCCCGTGGTCCACCACCTCGTACCCCTTCCCGGTCAGGTGGGACACCAGGTGGGCGCTGAGCTCCATGCCTGCGTGGTCGGTGGCAATGTGGACCCGCGGGAAGGCAGGGGTTGTGGTCACGTGCTAAGTCCGTTCATTTCGTGGGGCTGGCAGGCCGCCGGTGGAGGCCGGAACGACACCGATAAGGATACTCGGACTGCCGCGGGTCAGGTCCCGGGGCGTCCGGTGGCGGGTGGCGTGCTTCCGCCGCGCCGGGCCCGGGCGGCCACCCGGGTGAGGACTTCGGCCAGCCGCGCGGCCGAGGCCTGGCTGCCGCCGCTGACGGCGACGCGCTGGCCGTCGGTCTTGCTGACGACGACGGCGGGCCCGCTGCTTACCAGCATGGCCGCGGTTCCGCCGTGGTGCCGGTAGCCCCACCCGCCGTAATCGGCGGCCTTGACGTCCGCGGCGCTGGCATCGGCAATGGCGCCGGCCGGCACGTCCATGACCGGAACGAGCCCGGCCAGCATGACCTTCAGCCCTCGGCGGTCTGCCCGTACGCGGGCGAAGAGGAACGCGGCGCCGATGACGGCCAGGACCACCAGGAGGATCCCCAGCCACGGCACCACCACCGCAATCAGGGCTGCCGGGAACAGGGAAGCGATGGCGATCATCACGAAGACTGAACTCTTGGCATGCACCCAGAGCCTGATGCTGTCCCGGGCAAGGTCTGGATCCAGTTCCCTGGCGATGGCTATCTGCAGTGCGCGGTCGTCATCGGGAGACCATTGCCGGTCGGCCTTGTACACCATGCCCATGGCCACGCCGAGCGAGACTGCGGCACCGCTGCCGAGGGCGAGGACCGTCATGTCCACGTGCGACTGCCGGGCGTCGGCCAGCCCGGTTTGGCCAATTAAGCCTGCGGCAAGGGCGGAGGTCATGAAGAGGCTGAGGAAAAGCCCTGCCCCCATCATGATCCGGCGCATCATGACCGGCCGGCCAAGGGGTACTGCCTGCAGCAGGACCAGCCAGCCTGCCACGACGATTCCCGCCGCACCAACCCCTACGTAGGCGCCGAACGGCGCAAAGGCGGCACCGCCGTCGTCCGTCCACTGGATGGCGAGTGGATCCGGAAGGTCCGGACGCAGCAGGAACGCGCAGTAGACGAAGGCGGCGGCCAGCACGACGGGGAACCCGACAGCGAAACGCATTGCCTTGGTATCCACCGAATCCAGCAGCTTTCCCATGTATTTAACGCTACCCCTGGGGCCGCCCCGCCAATCGCCGGACCCTGCGGGGAGCACGCTGTGACCTGCGCAACTTGCCAAGGCCTGCAGGGATGGAAGAATGCATCACAGTGCCGGAACCGGGACCACCGGCCGGCAGCCGAAACTTCTCTGGAGGACCTCCTTTGCCAGGCATGAACCTGACCCGCGCCGAAGCCCGTGAGCGCGCCGATCTGATCACCGTCGAGTCCTACGATGTCAGCCTCGACCTGACCCGCGGCGGCGAGGTCTTTGGCAGCACCACCACCGTGAAATTCACGGCGGCGCCGGGGTCATCCAGTTTCATCGACGCCATTACCCACGCAGTGCACGGCGTGACCTTGAACGGCCGCAGCCTTGATCCGGCCACCGTCTCAGACGGCGTACGGATCCAGCTGCCGGACCTGGCGGAGCAGAACGAACTGACCGTTGTGGCCGATATGCCGTACATGAACACCGGGGAAGGTTTGCACCGGTTCGTGGACCCGGTGGACAACGAGGTCTACCTGTACACGCAGTTCGAGGTTCCCGACTCCCGCCGGATGTTCGCCGTCTTCGAGCAGCCGGATCTGAAGGCAACCTTCGCCTTCACGGTCGCGGCGCCGTCGCACTGGGACGTCATCTCCAACTCCCCCACGCCTTCTCCGGCGGAAGCCGCGCCGGCCGAGGACGGCTCGGCAAGGTCCGTGTGGACGTTCGCCCCGACGCCCCGGCTGTCCTCCTACGTCACGGCCCTGATTGCCGGCCCCTACCAGTCCGTCCGCAGTGAGGTCACCAGTTCCGACGGCCGCGTGATCCCGCTCGGCGTCTTTGCCCGGAAATCACTGATGCAGTACCTGGACGCGGACAACATCTTCGAACTCACCCGCCAGGGCTTCGGGTTCTTCGAGGCCCAGTTCGGCTGCCCGTACCCGTTCGAGAAGTACGACCAGCTGTTCGTTCCGGAGTTCAATGCCGGCGCCATGGAGAATGCCGGCGCCGTGACCATCCTGGAAGGCTACGTTTTCCGCAGCAAGGTCACCGGCGCCCAGATCGAGCGGCGCGCCATCACAGTGCTGCACGAACTGGCCCACATGTGGTTCGGCGACCTGGTGACCATGCGCTGGTGGAACGACCTGTGGCTCAACGAGTCCTTCGCCGAGTACATGTCCCACCTGGCGGCGGTGGAAGCCACGTCCTTCACCAGCGCCTGGACCACGTTCGCGTCGGTGGAGAAGTCGTGGGCCTACCGGCAGGACCAGCTCCCCACCACGCACCCGATCTTCGCTGAAATCAACGACCTGCAGGACGTTGAGGTCAACTTCGACGGCATCACCTACGCCAAGGGTGCCTCGGTGCTCCGGCAGCTGGTGGCCTGGGTGGGGCCCGAACAGTTCATGGCCGGTGTCCGTGAGTACTTCGCCAAGCACTCCTGGCACAACACCGAACTCCAGGACCTGCTGGTGGAACTGGAAAAGGCCAGCGGCCGCGACCTGGATGACTGGGGCCGGCAGTGGCTGGAGACCGCAGGCGTCAACACCCTGGCCCCCGAGCTGGATGTGGACCCGGACGGGAAGCTGCGCTCCTTCGTGGTCCTGCAGTCCGCGGTGCCCGAGTGGCCCACGCTCCGCCCGCACCGCCTGGCCGTAGGGTTCTACAACCTGAACGGCGCCGGCAAGCTGGAGCGGGTGCACCGCGAGGAGCTGGATGTCGACGGCGAACGTACTGAAGTGCCGGCGCTGGCCGGCCTTGCCCAGCCGGACCTGATCCTCATCAACGACGACGACCTCGCTTATGCCAAGGTGCGGCTGGATCCCAAATCGCTGGCCACCGCCACCGCCCACCTCAAGGACTTCGCCGGAAGCCTGCCCCGGACCCTGGTCTGGAACTCGGCGTGGGACGCTGCCCGGGACGGCGAGACGCCGGCCCGGAAGTACGTGGAACTGATCCTGGCCAACGTGGCCGCAGAGACCGACTCGTCCGTGATCCTGGTCCAGCTCCGCCAGCTGGCCACCACCCTGAACTTCTATGTGGCGGAAGAGCACCGCGAGGCCACCACAGTGGCGGCGGCGGACCGGCTGTGGGACCTGGCTGCGGAGGTTCCGGCGGGCTCCGACGGACAGCTGCAGTTCATCAAGGCCTTTGCCCTCCTGGCGCGCAGCGGGTCCCAGTTGGACCGGGTGGCCGGCCTGCTGGATGGGTCGGTGGCTTTGGCGGGACTGAGCCTGGACCAGGACCTCCGGTGGGAACTGGTGGCCTCGCTGGTGGCGGGTGGCCGGATGGGGCAGGACGGCATCGACGCGGAACTGCAGCGGGACAACACCTCCAGCGGACAGAATGCGGCCGCGCTGGCCAAGGCTGCCATCCCCACCCCGGAGGCGAAGGCCGCGGCCTGGGAGTCCATCGTGGTCAAGGGCGAACTGTCCAACGCGCTGCAGGGATCGGCGGTGACCGGCTTCATGCGGGTGCTGGACCGCTCGCTGCTGGAGCCGTACTCCGAAAAGTATTTCGCGGCTGTGCCGGGCATCGTGGCGACCCGCACCCACGCACTGGCCCAGCAGATCGTCGTCGGGCTCTACCCGGCGCTGCTGACCACCCAGGCCACCATCGACCGGACCGACGGCTTCCTGGCGTCGCTGCCGGCTGAAAGCGCCGCGCTGCGCCGCATGATGCTGGAAAACCGCGACGGCGTTGCCCGCGCCCTGCGTGCACGCGCCGCCGACGTGGTGGCGGACGGCAGCCTGCAGTGAGCCTCGATGAACACCGCTACTCCCTGACAGTCCAGTGGACCGGCAACCGTGGGGACGGCACTTCGTCCTACCGGAGCTACTCGCGCGACCACGATGTGCTCATTCCGGGCCTGCCGCCCCTGAAGGGCTCGGCGGATCCCACGTTCCATGGGGACCGGGAACGGTACAACCCGGAGCAACTGCTCCTGGCCGCGCTGGCCCAGTGCCACATGCTGTCCTACCTGCACGTGGCGGTGAAACACGGTGTGGTGGTCACGGACTACCGGGACGAGGCAACCGGGCTGATGCGGCTGAACCGGGACGGCAGCGGCCAGTTCGAGCGGGTTGTCCTGCATCCCCAGGTGACGGTGGCAGACGCAGCGCAGGCCGAACTGGCGGCGTCGCTGCACCACGAGGCCAACCAGGTTTGCTTCATCGCCCGCAGTGTGAACTTTCCGGTGGAGCACCAGCCGGAGACGGTGGCGGGCTAGCGTCCGGGGCCGCTGCGGAGCAGGTTCACAAGCCGTTGTTCCGTGGCGGGAGTCAGGCCGGCCTTCCGGGGCCGGTCCAGCCCGCGGGCGCGTTCGTCACCCAGGGTATCCACCAGGGTTTCCTGCCATGGCCTCAGCGCCATGCCGGCGGCTTTGGCTGCCCGGTTGCTGCGGGCCATGAAGCCCTCGTGGTGGGGTGGCAGCCAGAGGGGAAGGGACTCCGGCCCGGACCAGTAGTTGACCTCCTGTTCCACCAGCCAGTCTGCGGAAGCAGTAACGGCGGCGGTGTCCGTGGCGGACGCCGCGCGGCAGGCGCTCACGAGGTCCGCGAAAGGGATCTGGTCCCCGATGGCGTTCAAAGGACCCGGGATCCCGCGTTCTGCGGCCAGCAGGATCCAGGCCGCCAGGTCCCGGACGTCGATGACCTGCGTGGGGTGGCCGCCGAGGTCCGGGACAAGCACGGGTCCGGAGTCCCGGGCAAAGCGGCCCGGCCAGTACCCGTAACGGTCGGTGGGGTCGCCGGGGCCGCTGATAAGGCCTGCGCGGCAGAGGTGGGCCTTGCCGTTCGTGGACTGCACCGTGGCTTCCTCAATGGCCACCTTGGATTCGCCGTAATTGTCCGGGGTGGAAGGCGTACCGGCGGGCAGGGGCGGCAGCAGCGATGCGTCCTCCGCCGCACCGGGGACGGAGTTGTCCGCATAGGCCGAACAGCTGGACACAAAGGTCCAGTGCCCGGCCCGGCCTGCCAGGGCCGCCAGGGCTTCCCGCGCCGGATTAGGATCCCGTGCCACCTCGATCACGGCATCCCAGGCGCCGGCCAGTTCCCCATACGCGGCCTGGCCTGTTGACCGGTCAGCCCTGATCCACGCTGTGCAGGGCGGTGCCGCGCCCGTTGTTCCACGCGCCAGGCAGGTGACGTCATGCCCGGCAGCAACCGCCTGCGTGGCAATCTCCTTGGAGAGGAAGGCGGTTCCGCCGAGGATGAGGATGCGCATTGCTCCACGCTACGGCGCTAGGGTTGAAAGAGAACAGAGCAATATCCCAAGGAGCTACGTCCACCAATGGTCAGCATGTTGTCCCTTCTTCCCCCTGCCACCAGCCAGCCAAGCGGGGTGAGCATCCCGGGCATCGTGATCAGCCTCGGCGTCGGCGTGGCCGTCTGGCTGGTGGCGACCTTCATCATCTCGCGCATCACCAAGCGCGTCGCAGCGGGAAGCAACTTCTTCAAGAAGCCCACCTTCAAATGGGTGGCGCCGGCTTTCCGCGCCCTGGACCACGAACGGCGGGTCCAGCGCGCGGAGACGATCGGTTCGCTCCTGAACAGCGTGGTGGGCGTGCTGGTGGTCATTATCACCGGCATGTACGTGCTGCAGAACCTGGACATCAATATCGCCCCGCTGCTGACCAGCGTGGGCATCCTGGGTGTGGCCATCGGCTTCGGCGCCCAGCAGCTGATCCGGGACTTCCTGGCCGGAATCTTCATTACCATTGAAGACCAGTACGGGATCGGCGACGTGATCGAAACCAGCGAAGTGGTGGGCGTGGTGGAGTCCATGGGCCTGCGGATCACCCGTGTCCGCTCCGACGACGGCGCCATCTGGTACCTGCGCAACGGTGAGATCCTGCGCGTGGGCAACCGGTCGCAGGGGCGCTACGTCCCGCTGCACGAATCCGACGACGGGACCACCGACCAGGGCTCGGCGCACGTTGAGACCAAGAAGACAGACCAGAAAGCCGGGGACTAGCATGTCGCTTCCCATCGAGCCACGCCGCCCTGTCCCAGGGCAGCGGCCCCAGTTGATGCAGAACGATCCCTTCAGCAAGCCGGAGTACACCGACAGCTTCTATGATGCCGTGGGCGGCCACGACACCTTCGTAAAGCTCATCGACGTCTTCTACGACGGCGTGGCCACCGATCCGGTGCTGCGGCCGATGTATCCGGAAGAGGACCTGGCCCCGGCGAAGCGCCGGTTCCTGATGTTCCTGGAGCAGTACTGGGGCGGCCCCACCACATACGGCGAGGAACGCGGCCACCCGCGCTTGCGGATGCGCCACATGCCGTTCAAGGTCACGCCCGAGGCGAAGGACCGGTGGCTGTTCCACATGCGGACCGCGGTCGATGCGCTGGAACTGCCGCCGCTCTACGAAGGCACACTGTGGGACTACATGGAGCGGGCCGCCTTGTCCATGGTGAACAGCCCCTCCGGAGCTTAAGCCCGATTTTCCCGCCGCCCCAACGCGGCCGCGGCAGCCTGGCCTTAGAGCAGGCCGCTGCCGGTCCGCGCCAGGACGTGGCCGCGGGGCCCGGTCAGCCGGAACCAGCGGCCGGCCCGGTAAAGCTTCTGGTCTCCGTCACCCAGGAACCCCAGCGCGAAGGCCGCGAAGGCTGCACCGGCGGGCAGGCCGGCGTCGTCCAGTTCCCGCCCCCACACAGCAGCCCGTGCGTTGTTGACGATGAGGGCGCCAGGCTTGTCCGGCACGATGCCTGCCACTTCGGCGATGCCCGCCTCCGCCGCAGCCCGAAGGCGGGCGTCGCTGACGGACCCCAGCAGCTCCCATCCGCCCCGCGGTGCGCCGACCCCCGTCCATGATTCGCTGACAGTGGTGGGCGGAACCGGGAATTCGACGTCCTGATCCCCCGTCCGTGCCAGCCGGTCCAGGACCGATGACAGTGCAACGGTGACATCGGTCCTGGACGGTTCCGCCAGGGCCATGGTGCGCAGTCCCAGGATGGTGGGCGTCGATTCGCCCAGGAGCCTGGGCCGCAGGACGCAAACGTAGGCGGCAAGGACTGGACCGGCGGCCTGCAGGCGCATCGCTCCGCCGTCGTCTATGGCTTTGGCGCGGGTGGCGAACGTCTTGAGGTCGGCCAGATCCCGGGGATCGGCGAAACGGAAGGACGAAGTGAGAAGTTCAGACACACCTAAGACACTACCGGCTGCACTCCGGTTGAGTGGTTCCCGGGGCGCCGTCTAGAGTCGGACCATGACTGAAGCCGAAGCCGGACTGCTGGCGCCGCCAAGCGGAGACCCAACCTCATCGCTGATCGAACTGCTGGACCTTGGTGAGCTTGAGGGCGCACGGACGGATGAGGATATTTTCCTGGGCCCTTCCCAGCAGCAGCCCCACCATAGGGTTTTCGGCGGGCAGGTGCTTGCGCAGTCACTGGTCGCGGCCACCAGGACGGTGGATCCGGAGCGGTTCGTCCACTCCATGCATGGCTACTTCCTGCGGCCGGGCGACGCCAACAAGCCCATCACCTTCGGGGTGCAGCGGTTGCGCGACGGCCGGTCCTTTTCCGCCAGGCGCGTCCACGCCTATCAGGACGGGGTGCCCATCCTGTCAATGATTGCCTCCTTCCAGGGTGACGATGCAGGCATCGACCACTCCTCCGTCATGCCGGCTGGAATCCCGGACCCCGAGTCGCTGCCCAGCACAGCTGACCTGCTGGGGAAGTTCGACCACCCCGTGGCCCGGCATTGGGCGTACGAGCGCCCCTTCGACATCCGGCACGTGGACCCGCCGCTGTATGTCTCCGCAACCGGCCCGCGCGAGGCCCGCAACGCCGTCTGGATGAAGACCTTCGGCCCGGTGCCGGACGACTCCAACCTGCACCGTGCCGCCCTCGCCTATGCCAGCGACTACACGCTCCTCGAGTCGATTCTTCGACGCCACGGCCTGAACTGGACCACCCCGGGCATGAACGTCGCAAGCCTGGACCACGCCATGTGGTGGCACCGCCCGGCACGGGTTGATGAATGGCTTCTCTACGTCCAGGAGTCCCCCAGCGCCCATGGCGCCCGGGGCCTGGCCACGGGCAAGATCTTCAACCGTGAGGGCCACCACGTTGCCTCGGTGGCGCAGGAGGGCATGGTTCGGGTTCCCAACCTCCCGGAAGACGCCTAATCCTGCCGGGACGACGGGCCGCGCATGAAGAAGGCCGGCATCCGACGTGAAAAGCTCACCTCGGATGCCGGCCTTCTTCCTTTGCCCTGCTAGTCGCGGGTGAGGCGCCGGTGGGTGACACGGTGCGGCTTGGCGGCGTCGGGACCCAGCCGCTGGACCTTGTTCTCCTCGTAGGATTCGAAGTTGCCCTCGAACCAGTACCACTTGGAGGGGTTTTCGTCGTCGCCTTCATAGGCCAGGATGTGGGTGGCCACCCGGTCCAGGAACCAACGGTCGTGCGAGACCACCACGGCGCAGCCCGGGAACTCGAGCAGCGCGTTTTCCAGGCTGCTGAGGGTTTCGACGTCAAGGTCGTTGGTGGGCTCGTCAAGCAGCAGCAGGTTGCCGCCCTGCTTCAGGGTGAGCGCGAGGTTCAGCCGGTTCCGCTCACCGCCGGAGAGGACGCCTGCCTTCTTCTGCTGGTCCGGGCCCTTGAAGCCGAATGCGGCCACGTAGGCGCGGGACGGCATTTCGACGTTGCCCACCTGGATGAAGTCGAGTCCGTCGGACACGACCTCCCACAGCGTCTTGTTGGGGTCGATGCCGCCGCGGCTCTGGTCCGCGTAGGAGATCTTGACCGAGTCACCGATCTTCAGGTCGCCGCCGTCGAGCGGTTCCAGGCCGACGATGGTCTTGAACAGGGTGGTCTTGCCCACGCCGTTGGGGCCGATGACGCCCACGATGCCATTGCGGGGCAGGGTGAAGGACAGCCCGTCAATCAGGACCCGGTCCTCAAAGCCCTTCTGGAGGTTCTTGGCCTCCAGCACCAGGCCACCCAGGCGGGGTCCCGGCGGGATCTGGATCTCTTCGAAATCAAGCTTGCGGGTGCGGTCTGCCTCTGCGGCCATTTCCTCGTAGCGGGCCAGGCGGGCCTTCGACTTGGTCTGGCGGCCCTTGGCGTTGGAGCGCACCCAATCGAGTTCCTCGGCGAGGCGCTTGGCCTGCTTGGCGTCCTTCTTGCCCTGGATTTCCAGGCGGGCGCGCTTCTTCTCCAGGTAGGTGGAGTAGTTGCCCTCATAGGGGTACAGGTGGCCGCGGTCCACTTCGGCAATCCATTCAGCCACGTGGTCGAGGAAGTAGCGGTCGTGGGTCACGGCAAGGACGGCGCCGGGGTAGCTGGAGAGGTGCTGTTCGAGCCACAGTACGCTCTCGGCGTCCAGGTGGTTGGTGGGCTCATCGAGGAGCAGCAGGTCCGGCTTCTGCAGGAGCAGCTTGCACAGCGCCACGCGGCGGCGTTCACCACCGGAAAGGTTGGTGACATCGGCATCGGCCGGCGGGCAGCGCAGCGCGTCCATGGCCTGTTCCAGCTGGGAGTCGAGATCCCAGGCGTCGGCGGCGTCGATGGCTTCCTGCAGCTTGCCCATCTCTTCAAGGAGGGTGTCGTAGTCAGCGTCGGGGCTGGCCATTTCCTCCGAGATCTCGTTGAAGCGCTGGATCTTTCCGTAGATCTCGCCAACGCCTTCCTGGACGTTGCCCAGGACGGTCTTTTCCTCGTTAAGGGGCGGTTCCTGGAGCAGGATACCCACGCTGTAGCCGGGGCTGAGCCTGGCCTCACCGTTGGAGGGCGTGTCCAGCCCGGCCATGATCTTGAGGATGGTGGACTTACCGGCACCGTTGGGGCCCACAACACCAATCTTGGCGCCCGGGAAGAAGGACATGCTTACGTCATCAAGGATGAGTTTCTCGCCAACGGCCTTGCGGGCCTTGGTCATTGTGTAGATAAATTCCGCCATGGTCTCAAATCTAGTGGGTTGGCGGGCAGATCTCACATTTGCGGCCGGCAGGCTGACGCGATCAGGATCCGACGAAACATTTACCGCTGGCCAGGACCGGAAGGACCGTGACGGTTACGGCTCCTTCGCGCACCTGTCCGATGACGCAATCCCTCCCCTGCAGGACAGCCGCCTCGATGGCATCTGCTTCCAGTCCGGTGGGCGTCCGGCTTTGCGAGACCTGGAGAACGGCGGGCGCTATGCCGGCACCGGTGAGGGCTTCGCTGACCTGGCCCGTCGCAGGCTTTGGAGTTCCGCTTGCCAATTTGGTCAGGGTGTCCGTAACGGTGCGCTTCACCTTGTCGGTGGCCGCTTCAGCCGCAGCCGCGGAGGCCGCAGCGGATGTGCCTGGGACCCCGCCGGATGTGCTGGCCAGCGGCTCTCCGCCGGGACGGCTGCTGCCCGGGGCCGAGCCAGCGGCCTGGGCCGGCTCCTGCGTTGCACCGGCGGCTGCCGTCGCCGGCAACGACCCCTGCCCTTCACTGGATCCAAGTACCGGTTGACTTGCGGAAGGGCCGGCAACACACCCTGACAGGGCAAACGCCAGGACGGCGCATGCCAGCGCTGCACCGGCGCGTTTATTCGGCCGTTGGTAAGGGGTGGGACGCATGGAGTCATTCTGCCATGGACGCAGGCACGGGCCGGGGTGAGTGAACGGCACCGGGCGTGGTCGTGCGGGAGACACATCGTGCGGAAGCATCGCCGGCAATAGGCGCCCGGCATCAGGCATGTGGCGGGCGGACGGAGGGCGGCCGGGGGGTGCCGCCGTCCGTCCGCGCGCGAATGAACGGGGACACTGATACCTGATACGTGATTCCTAGACTTCCGCGAGTTCCCCCGTTTCCAGGTCCAGCGAGGCGAGGGCACCATCACTGTCCTCGATGACGACGGCGGGCTGGCCGTGGTCTTCGGGGTGTTCGTCCTCGTGGTCCTCCAGGTCATCCGGAACCTGGTCCATTCCGGCGGCGTCGTCAGGAACCGGCGGCTGCTCCACCAGGGAGAGCGCCGGCCTGGAAGCGGTACGAATGAAGTTTGCCGATCCAAAGGTGAGATCGTGCCCCACGGCCTCAGCATCGATGATGGTGGAGTGATACACCCGGCCGTCCTTCTCCCAAGTGTGGATCTTCAGCTTGCCCACGACGATGACCGGTTGTCCCTTCCTGATGCTGCAGCCAAGGGTTCCGGCAAGGTTGCGGTAGCCCTGGACCGTGAACCAGTTGGTGTGTCCGTCACCCCAGGTCCTGGATGCCCGGTCAAAACGACGGGCGGTGGAGCCGAGCCGGAAGGAGGCCGTTGCCACTCCGCCTGGCGTGGTGGAACTCGTAATCTCCGTGGCCACGAAGCCCCGGATGGTGATGATCGTTTCGCTCATGTCTACGTCCTGTCTGGATGGTGGCGCCTTTAGCAGGCATGACCAGCATCGCGCCGGACAACACCGGACGGCAGGCATGGATTTTCCTATGTGGACAACGAGCGCCGACAAGGAAGGTGTGGAGGAGGGGTGGCGGCAGAATGCCGCTCCCGGCGCCCCGGGCAATGTAAACTTTTTGAGGCGCCGGCTTGCAGGCCGGAAGCCGATGCCTCAGTAGCTCAGGGGATAGAGCAGCGGCCTTCTAATCCGCCGGTCGGGGGTTCGATTCCCTCCTGGGGCACTTTGAGGGCAATGCCCCGGTCTTCGGACCGGGGCATTGTGCATTCCGGTTAAGCGTGCAGCCGGTGCGGCGCCTCCACCAGGGAGCGGATGACGCTGCCGGCCGCACCCAGCAGGGCTCCCGACTCGCCCACGGCGGAGACAGTGACCTGCTCCGGCGCGTACTTGCCCGGCGCGTACTTCTGCACGCTGTCGAGCAACGGACCGCGCAGCCAGGGCTCAAGGACCGCGAAATGTCCGCCCAGGACGGCCGACTGGATATTGACCACCCGGGCCGTTGACGCGAGCGCTATGCCCAGGCAGCGGCCCGCCTGTTTGACGGCGGACACCGCGTTGGGGTCTCCGGCCTCCAGCGCCTGCAGGAGCGCGGACATGCTGGCGGACCGTGACGCAGCGTCCGGAGCCAGGCCGGCTGCAGCGAAAATGGCGTCCTGGCCGGCGACGGTTTCCAGGCAACCGGTCCCCCCACAGGAACAGTGACTGCCGTCCGGGTCCACCACGATGTGTCCGACTTCGCCGGCATGGCCTTCCGGGCCCGAGAACAGCTCGGACCCGATGACGATCCCGCCACCGACGCCCACTTCACCGGAAACGAACAGGAAGTCGGAGGCACCGTCCGGCCGGTACCGCAGTTCTGCCAGGGCAGCTGCGTTGGCCTCATTGAAGAGCGCCACGCCCAGGGGCGTTTCGGGCAGCAACGCATCAAGGTCAAGGTGCACATCGACCCAGCCAAGGTTAGGGGCGGTGAGCACCCGCGCCGCAGCAGGGTCAACAAGGCCCGGAACGGCCAGCCCTCCGCCGAGGACCTCGACGCCCTGCTCCCCCGCCGCGCTCCGTACCCGGGCGGCCAGGACTGTAAGCGCCGCCAGTACCGGGGCGTCCGGGCTGTTGCGGTTGTCCCGCTCCTTCACCTCCCGGATCAGGACACTGCCGGCCAGGTCAACCACGGCCGCAGAGATGTAGTCCACGTTAATTTCCATCCCCATGACAGCGCGGCCCGGGTTAAGCTCCAGTCCGACGCCCGGCCGGCCGCGCCCCTGCGGGTTCAGGCCTACTTCCCGGATGATGCCGACGTCCAGGAGGTCCAGCACCAGGCTGGACACCGACGCTTTGGTCAGCCCGGTGGCGCCCGCGATCTGTGCGCGGCTGGGGCAGGTGCCGCGTGGGAATTCCGCGATCGCACCCAGGACCAGGGCAAGGTTGCTGCGCCGGACGTCCCCCACACTGCCGGGGGCTGCGCCTCCCGGTCCCGCCACTGCAGGCACCGGCATCACCATCACAAAGCTCCTCGATCTATGGCTCCGTTAATTTTTCCGGCTGTCGCAAGCTGGACCTCTTGACCCCACCCTACGTCGGCTCATATAGTTCAGGCAATGAACTAATGCTTCGCAATCCCGCGGAGCGCTCGATCGCAAGGACGCGTCATGACTCTTTCCCCCACCCCCGCCGACAAGTTCACTTTTGGCCTCTGGACGGTCGGCTGGACCGGCGCCGACCCGTTCGGCGTCGCCACCCGCTCGGCGCTGGACCCCGTCGAAGCCGTTCACCGCCTGGCCGAACTTGGCGCGTACGGCATCACCTTCCATGACAATGACCTCGTCCCGTTTGGTGCCTCCGCTTCCGAGCGGGAGCTGATCCTGAAGAACTTCAGAGCAGCCCTTTCCGAGACCGGGCTGAAGGTTCCGATGGTTACCACCAACCTGTTCAGCCACCCCGTTTTCAAGGACGGCGGCTTCACCTCCAACGACCGTTCCATCCGGCGCTTTGCCCTGTCCAAGGTGCTGCGCAACATCGACCTCGCCGCCGAACTCGGCGCCGAAACATTCGTCATGTGGGGCGGCCGCGAAGGCAGCGAATACGACGGATCCAAGGACCTCGCCGCAGCCCTGGACCGGATGAAGGAAGGCGTGGACACCGCCGCAGGCTACATCAAGGAGAAGGGCTACAACCTCCGCATCGCCCTCGAACCCAAGCCGAACGAACCGCGCGGCGACATCTTCCTGCCCACCGTGGGCCACGGCCTGGCCTTCATCGCCCAGCTGGAACACGGCGACATCGTGGGCCTGAACCCCGAGACCGGACACGAGCAGATGGCGGGGCTGAACTTCACCCACGGCATCGCCCAGGCACTGTGGGCCGGCAAGCTCTTCCACATCGACCTCAACGGCCAGCGCGGGATCAAGTACGACCAGGACCTGGTCTTCGGCCACGGCGACCTCACCAGCGCCTTCTTCACCGTGGACCTGCTGGAGAACGGCTTCCCGAACGGCGGCCCGAAGTACGACGGCCCGCGCCACTTCGACTACAAGCCCTCCCGCACCGACGGCTACGACGGCGTGTGGGAATCCGCCAAGGCCAACATGGCAATGTACCTCCTGCTCAGGGAACGGGCCCTGGCCTTCCGCGCAGACCCGCAGGTGCAGGAAGCCCTCAAGACCTCCGGCGTCTTCGAACTCGGCGAAAGCACCCTCGCCGCCGGTGAGAGCACCGCGGACCTGCTCGCTGACGCCGCAGCGTTTGAGGACTTCGACGCCGACAAGGCCGCCGAGCGCTCCTTCGCGTTCGTCCGGCTCAACCAGTTGGCCATCGAGCACCTCCTGGGCGCCCACTAGCCACCCGATACCCGCTGCGGGGCCTGGGAGACACAACCTCCAGGCCCCGCAGCGTTTCCATTCCTGCACTGAGACATTCCTGCACTCAGACATTCCTGCACAAAGAAAAGAACCCCATGCCGCTTGTAGCCGGAGTCGACAGCTCCACCCAGTCCTGCAAGGTAGTCATCCGCGACGCGGACACCGGAGCGCTGGTCCGCCAGGGCCGCGCCGCCCACCCCGAAGGCACCGAGGTCAACCCCGACCACTGGTGGACGGCCCTGCAAAAAGCCATTGCCGACGCCGGCGGACTCGACGACGTCAGCGCCGTCTCCATCGGCGGCCAGCAGCACGGCATGGTCTGCCTGGACAGCGACGGTGCAGTGGTCCGTCCGGCGCTGCTCTGGAACGACACCCGCAGCGCAGGCGCAGCGGCGGAACTTATCGAAAGTGCCGGCGGCGGCGATCCCGCCGCCGGCGCGCAGTACTGGGCCAACGCCACCGGTACCGTCCCGGTGGCGTCCCTGACCGTGACCAAGCTGCGCTGGCTGGCAGCCCACGAGCCGGACAACGCCGCAAAGGTGGCCGCCGTCTGCCTTCCGCACGACTGGCTCACCTGGCGGCTCGCCGGCTACGGCCCCGGCAGCGGAGAAGAGGGATTGGCCGCCCTGGCCACCGACCGCTCCGACGCCTCAGGCACCGGGTACTACTCGACGGCCGAGGGCAAATACCTTCCTGACGTCCTCACCGCCTCCCTTGGGCACGTGCCCGTCCTCCCCAGGGTCCTTGGGCCGTTGGAAGCGGCGGGAAAGACGACGGCAGGCGCTCTCCTGGCTGCCGGCGCCGGGGACAACGCCGCCGCGGCCCTCGGCGCGGGGGCGGGGCTGGGCGACGTGGTGGTGTCGCTGGGCACCTCCGGCACAGTGTTTGCGGTTTCGGATAAGCCGGCGGCAGACCCCTCGGGACTGGTGGCAGGGTTCGCCGCCGCTGACGGCCACTACCTGCCGCTCGTCTGCACCTTGAATGCCACCCGCATCTTCGATGCCACGGCCGCGCTGCTGGATGTGGACCTGCCGGAGTTCAACCGGCTTGCCCTGTCCGCTGGGCCCGGCGCCGGAGGCCTCACCCTGGTCCCCTACTTCGATGGGGAGCGGACGCCCAACCTGCCCGACGCCACAGGTTCCCTTCATGGAATCACCCGGGCCAACTACACCCCCGCCAACCTGGCGCGCGCCGCCGTCGAAGGCGTGGTTTGCTCCCTGGCCGACGGTTTGGCGGCCCTGCAGGCGCAAGGCGTGCAGCCAAAGCGGATCCTGCTGGTGGGCGGGGGCGCCCAGTCGGTTGCCGTGCAGGAAGTCGCCGCAGGCCTTTTGGGAACGGCCGTCACCGTCCCCCAGCCGGGTGAATACGTTGCCGACGGCGCCGCACGGCAGGCAGCCGCGGCACTCACCGGACAGTTCCCCGCTTGGGCGGCAGACGCCGTCGACCTTCCACACGGAACGGACGACGCCGGCGTGCTGGCGAGGTACCGCAGGTTCGCCTCGCTGTACGCCCAGGGCTAGCAGCAAGGGCGGGCAGCGGGGAACGGGCAGGAAAAAGGACCCGGGCCAGCGGTGGGAAACCACCGCTGGTCCGGGTCCTTCCATGTGGGGCGCAGGCTCCTGCCGTGACGTAGCAGGAGCCCGCGGTCTGGTATCAGATCAGGCGTACGGGAGGACAAGCTCCGCGTACCGCTCCTTGACCGTGGCCAGGACAATGTTGCCGTCCGTGTCCCAGATCTCCTGATTGAAAATTTCCACCTCAATGTCGCCGGTGTACCCGGCGTCACGCACCCAGGTGCCAATGGTGGCAAAGTCCACCACGCCGTCGCCCATGTACCCGCGGGACAGCAGCGGGTCTGCGGCGATGGGCATGTTGAAGTCACACACCTGGTAGGAGGCGATCCGGTTCTCACGTCCGGCACGCTCAATCTGCGTCTTAAGTTCCGGGTCCCACCACACATGGAAGGTGTCGACGGCGACACCCACCGTCGCGGCATCGAACGGCGCCGCGAGGTCCAAGGCTTGGCCCAGGGTGGAGATGAGCGCCCGGTCAGCGGCGTACATCGGATGCAGCGGCTCCAGCACCAGGCGGACGCCGTTCTCTTCCGCGAAGGGGACCAGGTCCGCGAGCCGGTCTGCCACGCGCTGCCGGGCCGCCACCACGTCCTTCTCCCCCGGCGCCAGGCCACCGACCACCAGGAACAGCTCCCTGGTGTCCAGGGCCACGGCCTCGAGGATGGCGGCGCGGTTGTCGGCGAGCGCTGCCGCCTGCCCCTCGGCGTCGGCGGCGGTAAGGAACCCGCCACGGCACAGGGACGAGACGCGGAGGCCGGCGTCCTTGATCAGGCGTGCCGCTTTGTCCAGCCCGGCTTCCTCGACGCGGTCGCGCCAGGGGCCGATGGCCGGGATGCTGGCCTTGACGCAGCCCTCGACGACCTGGGCGAGCGTCCACTTCTTGGTGGTGGCGCTGTTGATGGAGAGGCGCGAAAAGTCGCTCATACGCCCACCCCGTTGATCCGCAGGTAGTCCGACATCCGGAAGGCTGCCAGTGCCGGGTCCTTCAGCAGGCCGGCCTGGTCGGCCAGTTCGAAGGTCCTGGACAGGTGGCACACCGAGCGCCCGGAATGCAGTCCGCCCACCATCTGGAAGCCGGGCTGCCTGCCGTTGAGCCAGGACATGAACGCTATGCCGGTCTTGTAGTAGAACGTGGGGGCGCTGAAGATGTGCTTGCCCAAGTCGCGGGTGGAGTCCAGGATTTCGCGTGCCTTGGCGGCGTTTCCGGCCTCGTAGTTCTGCAGGGCCACCGAGGCGGCCGGGTAGATGGCGGCAAAGATGCCGAGCAGGGCGTCGGAGTGGTGGGTTCCGTCACCGTCAATCAGTTCGGGGTAGTTAAAGTCGTCGCCGGTGTAGAGGCGGACGCCTTCGGGCAGGGCTGCGCGCAGGCCAACCTCGTGGCTGGCGTCGAGCAGCGAGACCTTGACGCCGTCCACCTTGTCCGCGTTGTCCCGGATCAGGCCCAGGAAGGTTTCGGTGGCGGCAGCGACGTCGTCGGAACCCCAATATCCTGCGAGGGCGGGGTCGAACATGGTGCCCAGCCAGTGCAGGATGACCGGCTGGTCCACTTCCTGCAGCAGCGTGGAGTAGACGCTGAGGTAGTCCTCCGGGCCGCTGGCCACCTTTGCCAGGGCCCGGGATGCCATGAGGATGACCTTGGGTCCGGCCTCGGTGATGACGGCGATCTGTTCACGGTAGGCCTCCAGGACTGCCCTGATCCCGGCCTCACCGGAGGGCAGGGAGTCGATGTCCAGCTGGTCGGTGCCGGCCCCGCAGGACACGAGGTCCCGGACGGATTTGCCCGCGGTGGCCGGGGTGTTGGACGACACCACTGCGGCGGCCTCCACCCCTGTGCGCTTGATGAGCTGCTGCGTGGCAGCCCAGTCCAGGCCCATGCCGCGCTGGGCCGTGTCCATGGCATCGGCAACGCCCAGGCCGTAGGACCACAACTCGTGCCGGTAGGCCATGGTGGCGTCCCAGTCGAGGCGCGCGGGGGCGCCCGGGGTGTTGTCGGCGAGGACCTCGGGAATGACGTGGGCGGCCGCGTAGGCACGGCGTGCTGTCAGGGGGGCTGTGGGCCGGGCCCAGGCACTGCCGCCCTGCAGGCGGTACTCCCTGGTGCCGCCGTCATCGGAGGGAAGAATGAGTGAAGTCATTAGAGGGTGATCTCCGGGATGTCGATGGTGCGGCGTTCGTCGCTGGAGCGCAGGCCAAGCTCGGCCAACTGGACGCCGCGCGCTGCGGACAGCAGGCCGAAGCGGTGCTCGCGGCCGGCAACCACATCGCGCAGGAACTCTTCCCACTGCAGCTTGAAGCCGTTGTCCAGCTCGGCGTTGGCTGGAACTTCCTGCCACTGGTCACGGAAAGACTCGGTGACGGGGAGGTCCGGGTTCCAGACGGGCTTGGGGGTGTGTGCGCGCTGCTGGGCGACGCACTTGTTCAGGCCCGCAACCGCGGAGCCATGGGTGCCGTCCACCTGGAATTCCACCAGTTCGTCGCGGTAGACGCGCACGGCCCAGGAGGAGTTGATCTGGCCGATGACCTCGTCGCCGCCCGGGGTCTCAAGCTCGAAAATGCCGTAGGAGGCATCGTCCGCGGTGGCCTTGTATTCCTTGCCGGTCTCGTCCCAGCGGGTGGGGATGTGGGTAGCGGTTTTGGCGTTGACGCTCTTGACTTGGCCGATGATGCCTTCCAGGACATAGTTCCAGTGGCAGAACATGTCCGTGGTCATTCCGCCGCCGTCTTCCTTTCGGTAGTTCCAGGACGGACGCTGGGCCGCCTGGATGTCACCTTCGAAGACCCAGTAGCCGAACTCGCCACGGATGGAGAGGATGCGGCCGAAGAAGCCCTCATCCACCAGGCGGCGGAGCTTGACCAGGCCGGGAAGGTAGAGCTTGTCATGGACGACGCCGGCGGTGACGCCGGCTTCCTTGCCGATCCGCGCCAACTCGATGGCCTCTTCCAGCGTTTCCGCAGTGGGCTTTTCGGTGAAGATGTGCTTTCCGGCCAGCATTGCCTTCTTCAGGGTGGCGGCGCGCAGGCTGGTCATGGAGGCATCGAAAACGACATCGACAGTGGGGTCGTTGATCACGGCGTCCAGGTCGGTGGTCCATTCTGCAACCTTGTGCTTTTCCGCCAGCTCGCGGATCTTGGCCTCGTTGCGGCCCACCAGGATGGGTTCCACCTGGACCCGGGTGCCGTCCTCAAGGGTGAAGCCGCCGGCGTCACGGATGGGCAGGATGGAACGCAGCAGATGCTGGCGGTAACCCATCCGGCCGGTGATGCCGTTCATGGCGATGCGGATCGTTTTCGTTTCGAAGCCCATGTGTCCTCCACGGTGAGTGAGCGATGTACTGAAGCTGACTGGGAAAGCGCGTTCCCGCTGCTTCAATGATGCACGGCGCGGTTCCCATTGGCAAGCGCTTTCCGGAAGTAGTTTGAACTGCCATAATGTGCTTAGCCTTTGAGCCCCGAACGACGACCAGGAGATGCAGTGGCTGCAAGTACCCTTACCGAGGTGGCACGCCTTGCCGGCGTCTCCCCCGCCACGGCTTCACGCGTCCTGAACGGCTCTGCCCGGAAGCCGGGCAAGGACATCGCCGAGCGGGTCCGGCAGGCGGCGGACTCGCTCGGCTACATTCCGAATGCGCAGGCCCAGGGGCTGGCGAAATCCAGCTCGGGCCTGATCGGCTTGATTGTCCACGACATCGCGGACCCCTACTTCGCCGCCATCACACGGGGAGTCCAGGAAGCCGCGAGGGAGCAGCGCAAGATGGTGCTGCTGGCTGCCACCGGGGGTGGCCCGGCCGAGGAGAAGGAGGCGGTGGCCGCCTTCGCTGCCCGCCGCGCAGATTCGATCGTCATCGCCGGCTCCCGCTCCTGCCGAAAGGAGGACCAGGACGGCAACGCCGAACTGGCGGCGGAGCTTGACCGGTACTGCCGGAACGGCGGCCAGGTGGCTGTAGTCGGACACCCCGTGGTGGGTGCCACCGTCCAGGAGGGGTACCACGTGGTCAAAGTCCCCAACCAGGAACTCGCCGGCCAACTGGCCACCAAACTTGCGGCAGGCTGGAACGGCGGCTTCGTCATTGTCGCCGGTCCCGAGGGCCTCCTGACCTCCGATGACCGCGTGCGAGGCTTCCAGGAGGGACTGGAGCGGGCAGGGCGGGGGCAGGCCGAAGTGCTCAGGACCGCATTCAACCGGTCCGGCGGATATGAGGCCGGGCTTCGACTTGCCGGACGGATCAAGGCCGCCCAGTCCGGCGGGACAGCGGAAGGGAAACTCTGCATTTTCGCCGTCAACGACGTGATGGCCATAGGGACGGCGGCTGCCCTCCGCGCTGAGGGGCTGCGTATCCCGAGGGACGCTGCGATCGCCGGCTTCGATGACATCGAAACCCTCCGGGACTTCCGGCCGGCCCTTTCCACTGTCCGCCTGCCGCTGGAAGACATTGGACGCTTTGCCACCCGGGCCACGGGTCCGCAGCCCAACGGCGAAGACGCGGAGGACGCCCTCCCCGGTGACGTAACCGGCGAGGTCACGCTGCGGCGCAGCACGGAAGCGGCAGCGTGACGGCGCCCCGCGGGCTAACCTCCGTTCCCGCACATGCGGAGGCTGCGGGACCCCGGCCGGCTATCCTGGTCCTCCCCGGCGGAGGTTATGCCCGGCAGGCGGATCATGAAGCCGAACCAGTGGCGGAGTGGCTCGCTTCCCTTGGCATCCACGCCTTCATACTCCGCTACCGCGTGGCACCGCACCGGCATCCGGCGCCGCTGGAAGACGCCAAGGAAGCCATGCTCCACATCCGGAGCGGGCAGCACGGCCTCGCTGTGGACCCAGACCGCGTGGGCGTGCTGGGCTTCTCGGCCGGGGGACATCTGGCCGCCACCCTGAGCACGGCCGCGGCCACGGGGAATCCGGAGCTGGACCTTCCCGCCGCGGTGCCGGACCTTTCGGTGCTGTGCTACCCCGTGGCGTCGCTGACCCACGAAACGCACCAGGGTTCGGTAGCGAACCTCCTTGGCGACCCACCGCCGTCGAACCTCCTGGCGGCCCTGTCGGCGGAACTGAACGTCACGCCCAGGACTCCCCCGGCGTTCCTCTGGCACACCGCCGACGACGAAGCCGTGCCGGTGAGCAACAGCCTGAACTACGCCAGAGCCCTATTCGCTGCCGGTGTTCATGCCGAGCTCCATGTCTTCCCGCACGGACGGCACGGACTGGGACTTGCCCCGGGCGAGCCAGGGCCGGAGCAGTGGACTTCGTTGTGCGCCGCGTGGCTGGAACGGGCCGGGTGGGCGGACGCCCGCGCGGGGGCCGCCCCGGCCGGCCGGCGCTAGTGCAGGGCCCGGATGGTCCAGGCAGCTGAATGGGACTGGCCGGGCTGCAGGTGTACCAGGTCCGTTCCTGAGTGCAGGGCGTCCGGCGGGCAGGTCATGGGTTCAACGGCCAGCCCCAGCCGGTCCGGGCCGATGGGCTTGTCGCCGGTGTGCACCTGGACCCAAGGCCACTCGGTCCCCCATTCCAGCTCCACTCCGGTGCCCGAAGGGTCGTGCACCCGCACGCGCGCCAGCCCGGAAGCGTCCCGCGCAATGTCGGTGAAGGCATGGTCGATCTTGACCTGTCCCAGGCGCCGGACCGAACGGAAGTCGAAGGCGTCCCCGGCAACCTGGCGCAAGCCTATGGGCAGCAGCCGGTCGGGCGTGACCTCCAGATAGGTGCCGGCAGGAAGCTCCAGCGACCAGTCATCCAGCGGGGAGGGCCCGGCCACCAGATAGGGGTGGGGACATACGCCGTACGGCGCCGCAGCGGATCCGGTGTTGACCGCATGCACCATGCCGTGGAGCCCTCCGTCCGACAGGGAGTACGTGACCGTGAGCTCAAGGTCGCCGGGGTAATCGGGACCGGATGGGATGTGGCAGCCCAGGACCGCCCGGTCGCCGGCCGCTTCCTTAACCTCCCAGGCCTGGTGGATCGCCATGCCGTGAAGGGCGGAGCCGCGTTCCGGTTCGTTGACCGCCGCAGCATATGCCTTTCCGGCGTAGGTGTAGGTGCCGTCCGCGAGCCGGTTGGGCCAAGGCGCGCAGATGACGCCCCTGTAGTCGGGTACGGCGCCTTCCGGGCCGAAGCCCACCACCAGGTCCCTGTCCCCATAGCGCAGTTCGCGAAGCGCTCCTCCTCGGACGGTGACGACGGCGGAGTAGGCTCCGCGGGCCAGGTGGACTTCGGTTCCGGGCATGGGTTCCCTCTGCTTCCTACGTGTTAGCGCTCACCAGCGTACCGTACGCCGGCCGCCAATACTGGCTAAAGTGGCGCACATGGAAACGGACGCTGACCAGGACCTCGTTGCCGCCGTTCGTGGTGGGCTCCGGGAGCTCGCCGATCCGGAACGGGCGGCAGGCGCCCAAGCGTACATGAAGTCCTCACTCCCCTGTTTGGGTGTGCGGGTTCCCGACGTGCGGCGCATCGCCGCAGGGGCTGCCCGGGAGTTTCCACCGGCCTCTGCCGGGCAGCTGCGCGCCACAGTCCTGGAGCTGTGGCGCAGCTCGACCTTCCGGGAGGAGCGCTACGCCGCTATTGACCTGACGGCACACCGGATGCTGGCCGGGGACCTGGCCATGCTGCCGGTCTACGAGGAAATCATCCGCACAGGCTCCTGGTGGGATTTTGCCGACGGGGTGTCCGGCAGGATCTGCGCCCTGCTGCTGGCCCACCCCGCCGAGATGGCCAGGGTGCTCACCCAATGGAGCCGGGATCCGGCCCTGTGGATCCGCAGGGCCGCCATCACTTCACAGTTAAGGGCCAAAGAGGCCACCGATCCGGAACTGCTCGCCGCCGTCATTGAGCCGAACCTCTCAGACCGGGAGTTCTTCATCCGGAAGGCGATCGGCTGGGCGCTGCGCGAGTACGCCAAGACGGCGCCGGAGTGGGTGGAGGGATTCGTCATCCGGCACAGCGCGGATATGAGCCCGCTGTCACGGAAGGAAGCCCTGCGCCGGCTGACGGCCGGCGTACAGCAGTAAGCGGAGGCCGCTAGATCACCGGACGTTCGACGACGGGCCCGCGCGTCTTGCGGAACAGCCGGCGGGTGCCGGGGTCCCAGAAGATCAGGTACAGCGCAAACAGGAGGGCTGTCAGCGCCGCAGCCACGCGGGCCAGGGCCAGCGCGAAGCCCAGATCCTGGGTCTGGAGGTACGGGAAGACGTCCAGCTGATCGGAGATGGCGTAGATCATGAAGAACGACACCACAAAGTACAGTGCCTTGACCTGCCAGTCGTTGCGGATGCCCGTCACGGCAAAGAGCGGAATCAGCCACACGACGTACCAGGACTGGATGATGGGGGCCAGCAGGACCACGGCGGCAAGGGAAAGCGTCAGGCGGCGCATCAGCCGGTCGTAATCCCCCTTGAAGATCTGCCAGGCGATGATGCCCACCGCAACCAGCTTCCCGGCGTCGAACACCCACCCTGCGGGCACCGACCCGTCAAAGCCAAGCGCACCGGCCAGCGACCCCACCACCATGCCGATCAAACCCACGGGGGCGTACCAGATGGAGATGCTGCCCGGAGCGGAAAGCCCGTTGATCCAGCCGAAGCCGAAACCGTTAACCAAGCTCATCGCGGTCAGCAGGACCAGGCTGAGGCCGGCCGTCATCGCCCAGAATGCCACCTTCCGCAGCCACCCGGCATTCCTGCCCGCCCACAGCAGCCCGATGAACGGCAGGAAGACAATGGTGATGGGCTTCACTGCAATGGACAGGGTCACCAGCAGGATGCCTCTGAGCTGCCGCCGGGTGGCTGAGTAGTACAGTCCGGCCAGGGCCAGCCCGATCATCAGGGAGTCGTTATGGACACTGGCGATGAAGTTGGTCAGGAAGAGTGGGTTGGCTACGGTGAGCCAGAGGGCGCGGTGCGGGTTGACGCCGTGCAGCTCGGCCAGCCGGGGGACATAAATGACACACAGCACCACGCCGGCCAGTGCCACCAGCCGGAAGAGCATGACGCAGGCCTCCGGCTGGACATTGGTCACCCAGACGACGAACTGCTCGATCCACAGGAACAGCTGGCCATAGGGAACGGGCGCTTCGGTCCACATCTTGTCTGCGCCGAGCTGGAAGTAGTTGGACAGTGCGGAGATGCCGTTTTCATAAGGGTTGAACCCCTCCACCATCAGCCGGCCCTGCCCGATATAGGCGTAGACGTCGCGGCTGAACAGCGGCACGCTGAACATCATGGGCAGGCCCCAGGCCACTACTGCGGCCAGGGTTGCCCTCCGCGCCTCTCCGCCCCACACCCGGACCTTCTGGCCGAGCCGCAGCCACGCGCGCACCAGAAGCATGCCACCCACAGCCACCAGGATGATGGACAGCGCGACACCGGGGGCTTCGGTGCGCATCCAGATGAAGAGGGGCATGCGGCGCAGTTCCGAGACGGGGGCCAGCCAGCCCACGCCGAAGGATCCGACCAGCATGAACATGGAGCCCACGAAACCGGCAATCAGGGGTGAGCGCGGATTGTCCACCTCGGCACTGCCGTCTCCGGCAATGCCGGCCGCCGCCATCTCCCCCGTTGCGGGCACAGGCGCCGTCATCTCAGGATCGTCCAATCTTCTTGTGTTTCCGCGGTTCGCCCGGCGGGTCATGCGGGCCGGGCCGGGACATGGTTCAGGGTCGAAGGGCGACCCGCCGCGTACCCGAAATCCTAGCATCGGCCGGGCGCCGAGAGGTGTAACGGTAGGCTGGTCCGGTGCCTATATCTAACGAACGAATCGTCTGGATCGACTGTGAAATGACCGGTCTGGACATCAAGAACGACGCCCTCATTGAGGTGGCAGCCCTGGTCACCGATTCGGAATTGAACATCCTGGGTGACGGCGTGGACGTGGTGATCAAGCCCGACGATGCCGCGGTGGCCCAGATGTCCGATTTTGTCCGGGACATGCACACCAAGTCCGGGCTGCTGGCGGAACTCCCGCACGGCAAGACGATGGCAGAAGCAGAAGCCGCCGTGATGGAGTACATCTCTGCCTGGGTTCCGGATCCGCGGAAAGCACCGCTGGGCGGCAACTCCGTGGGCACCGACAGGGTGTTTCTGTCACGTGACATGCCGGCCGTGGTGGAGCACCTGCACTACCGCGTGATCGACGTCAGCACCATCAAGGAGTTGTCGCGCCGCTGGTACGCCAGGGCCTACTTCCAGTCGCCGGCAAAAAAGGGCGGCCACCGTGCGCTTGGGGACATTAAGGATTCCATCGACGAACTGCGGTACTACCGCGAAGCGGTCTTCGTGCCCGCGCCCGGACCGGACAGTGCCACGGCCCAGAAGATCGCCCAGGGAATCGTCAACGGAGACGCCGCCGGGCAGCCCGCGGAGTAATCTGCGCCACGTTTTAATGATTTTTGCTCCAAATCGCAGAAAGTGGACAAAGCACCCCTTCCGAGCAGGTAAGCTATTTGAGTTGCGTTTCCGGGGAGCCGCTAAGGCGGAAATCCCCTGAGGCACATGGTGGGCGTAGCTCAGTTGGCAGAGCGCCTGGTTGTGGTCCAGGAGGTCGCGGGTTCAACCCCCGTCGCTCACCCTCACGGGGCGGCATATGCAGCCGTCAACAAAGGAGGCCGCACCGGATATCCGGTGCGGCCTCCTTTGTCGTGCCCCACCGGGGTACGTGCACTGCAGCCGGGGACACCGCGAAGCCGAAGGACGACTGAAATGACTGTTCTGCCGATCACCATCTGGGGCGAACCTGTCCTGCACCGGCGCGCCAGCGAGGTGGAGGTTTTCGACGACGAACTGCGGAGCCTGATAGCCGACATGTTCGAAACCAACGACGCCGCCAACGGCGTGGGCCTTGCGGCCCCGCAGATCGGCGTCGGTAAGCGGATCTTCGTGTACAAGTACGCCAACGACGACGGCGCTCCCCCAACAGGCGTGGTGGTGAATCCCGTCCTGACCCTGTCCAAGGTCTCCGGTGCCGCCCCCGACCCCGACGAGGAGGAAGAGGGCTGCCTGTCCTTCCCCGGTGAGCAGTATCCGCTCAAACGGGCAGAGTGGGCACGGGTGGAGGGCTTTGACGGGCACGGAAACCCGGTGAAGTTCGAGGCGACAGGCTGGTTCGCCAGGGTCATCCAGCACGAATACGACCATCTGGACGGCAAGCTCTACGTCAACCGCCTGATGGACCGCTATTCCCGAAAGGCCATGAAGCAGGCCAAGAAGAACGGATGGGGCGTGCCCGGACTGACGTGGATGCCGGGCGTTGATCCCGACCCGTTCGGCCACTGAGGCTTGAAAGCCCCTTTCCACTGACACGCGCAAAGGCCCAATGGCCCTTGGACAGCGCGTTGCTTAGCGGGCAGTGACGGCCTGCTGCACCCTGATGGTTTGCTGCTGGGGGCAGGATGAGAGGGCACGTTTCATGGCGTCCTTTTCAGCTGCCGTCACCCAAAGGCCGTAAGCCGCCTTCACCGAGATTTGTCGTGCAACGTAATGGCATCGGATGGCAGTGTTTTTCGGCAGCCAGGTGGCTGCATCCCCCGCGCTCTTTTGCTGATTGGCAGCGCCGTCGGCGGCAATGAGGTTGAGGGGGTCGTTCGCCAGGCTTTGGCGTGCCTTCGGCCCCAGTCCCTGGGCTCCCTTTTGCCAGGCATCGCCGAGGGCCACCACATGGTCGATTTGGACGGCACGGCTGCTGTCGGAGCCGCGGCGGAAGTCCACATCCTGGCCTGTGTAGGGTTCACGGAAGTGCCCGGCCGTTACCTTGCACGTGGACCCCTCGGCGAAGACCACATCGGCAAGGTCCCTGCGCAGGATGTCGTTGCGGGTGTCGCAGCCATTACGGTCAACATCCAGCCAGGCCTGCCCGAAAGCCTCCCGGCTGTAACCAGTGTTGGGCGCCCGGCCCTTCACAGCGAGGCCCTCCAGCGCGGATGCGGCGGTCCCGGCAGGTACGGGGTTGGGCTCCTGTACCGGTTTCATCCACGCGGCGTCGAAGACCGGTGCCTCAGTTGGTCCCTGCGGTGCGGGTCCGGCCGCGGCGAACTGGCCGGCGGTGAAGAACCAAAAGAGCGCGGCCAGGATGCCGGCGGCCGCTGTGATGAGCAATGCCCAGGCCTGCCGGGAACGGCGGCGTGCGCGGCGGTAGGCAGACCAGCTGACGGTCACGGGGTGGACGGCGGAAGGGAATAGTCGGGCACCCCAGCGAGCTTAGGACAAAGAGCCCGTCCCGCCGTTGATATCCACACTGTTGGGGACGAGTGATGGGTCACACGGCGGGCGGTGAGTACTGGGCTACTGCTCCTTGGTGACCCTGCGGAGGTCTTCCTCGGCGATGGCCAGCAGTCCCTCGAGCTGGCGCACCCGCTCGTCGGAGACGTCGCCGGTCTTCTGCGCGGCGCGGGCACGCTCCAGCAGCCGGACGGCTTCCTTGTGGTTGGCCTTGGCTACGTCCAGGGCGTGTTCGAGGGTGGTTTCGTGCTGAAGTGTCGATTCGTTGTCCATGCCACCAGTGTGGTCCCGATTCCCGGCTGATTCCAGAGAACCAGCCGGGAATTCGCAGGACGACACCTAACTCGTTAGACAGCGATCGCGGCCAGGGCGGCGGCGCTTTCCTTGGCAGGGAACGAGGGCGGGTTGACCCCTGCCATTTCTTCCATGACCCGGACCACCTGGCAGCTGTAGCCGAACTCGTTGTCGTACCAGACGTAGAGGACCAGGTTCTTGTCCGTGGACACGGTGGCCAGGCCGTCCACGATGCCGGCGCGGCGTGAACCAACGAAGTCGGTGGAGACAACCTCGGGCGAGTCGATGTAGTCGATCTGCTTGCGCAGGTCAGAGTGCAGCGACATCTCGCGCAGGTAGTTGTTGATCTCGTCCTTGGTGGTGCCGTTCTCCAGGGTGAGGTTCAGGATGGCCAGGGACACGTCCGGGGTGGGAACGCGGATGGAACTGCCGGTGAGCTTGCCCAGGAGTTCGGGCAGGGCCTTGGCCACTGCCTTCGCGGCACCGGTTTCGGTGATGACCATGTTCAACGCTGCGGAACGGCCGCGGCGGTCGCCCTTGTGGAAGTTGTCGATCAGGTTCTGGTCGTTGGTGAACGAGTGGACGGTTTCGACGTGGCCATGGACCACGCCGAACTTGTCGTTGATGGCCTTCAGGACCGGCGTGATGGCGTTGGTGGTGCAGGACGCCGCGGAAACGATCTTGTCCGAATCGGTGATGTCCCGGTGGTTGATGCCGTGGACGATGTTCTTCAACTCACCCTTGCCGGGGGCCGTCAGCAGGACCCGGGCAACGCCCTTGCTCTGCAGGTGCTGGCCAAGCCCTTCGGCGTCGCGCCAGCGGCCGGTGTTGTCCACCACCAGGGCGTTGTTGATGCCGTAGGCCGTGTAGTCGATCGTGGCGGGGTCGTTCGAGTAGATGACCTGGATTCGGACGCCGTTGGCCGTGATGGTGTTGGCTTCCTCGTCGATCCGGATGGTTCCTTCAAAGGAGCCGTGGACGGAGTCCCGGCGCAGGAGGCTGGCGCGCTTGGAAAGGTCGTTGTCGGAGCCGCGGCGCACCACGATGGCGCGCAGCCGCAGGCCGTGCCCGCCGCCGGCCTTTTCGATGAGGAGCCGTGCCAGGAGCCGCCCGATGCGGCCAAAGCCGTAGAGCACGACGTCGGTGCTGGTGCGGTCGTCGGCACCACGCTTGCCTACGATCTCTGCCAGCTCGTCCCGCAGGAATTCTTCAAGGGTGGCGCCGTTGCCTTCTTCCTTGAACTTCTGGTTCAGCCGCGCGATGTCGATCGCGGCGGCGCCCAGCTCGAGTTCGGCCAGGGTGTTCAGCAGGGGTGCGGTCTCCTCCAGGAGCAGTTCGTCCTTGGCCATCCGGCGCGCAAAGCGGTGTGCCTTGAGGATGTTCATGGTGGACTTGTTGATCAGGCTCCGTCCGTGGATGCTGGTCACCACGTTGTTTTCGCGGTACAGCCTGCCGATGACCGGGATCATGGCCTCGGCAAGGGCCTCCCGGCCCATCCACGTATCAAGACAAGAATCAGACGTCTGGCTCACAGAAATACCTTCCTCGGTTCAGCCGTGTACGTCCTCGTACACAGATGTTGGCCACCTGATGATGTCCAGGGGCACCGGCACCTGCAGGGATGACCCCCGGGCGCCTGGATCGCGTGCAAAGAAAAACCGCCGGCTGCGAACGCAACTTTCGGCGGTAGAACTCCTGCGTCCGGGTTCCATTCTAATTTGGCGCGCCCCGGGGAACACGCTTGCACTGCGTGAAATCACTCACACAGGCCCGGCCCGCCCGCAAGGCTGCAGCTGCGCCTCAGTTGTGGATGGCCGAATACAGGTTGAGGCTGGCGGAAAACACCAGCCAGGAAAAGTACGGCAGCACGAGGTATCCGGCGGCGGCGTCCACCGGTCCGAACCTCAGGACGAGGAACCCCAGGGTTGCGGTGAGGGCACAGATGACCGCGAAGGCAGACCACAGGGCCACCTCTCCGAGCATTGGGTACAGGGCAAAGAAGGTCACCGGCCACGCGGTGTTGAGCAGCAGCTGAAGTGCGTAGCCGACAAGGGCGCCTCCGGTGAGTCCGCCCTTGCGCCAGACCAGCCAGGCGGCAGCGGCCACACCCGCATACAGCGCCATCCAGGTGGTCCGGAACATCCACGACGGCGGCATCCACGGGGCCTTCAGTGACGTTGCGTACCAGCCGTTGGAGTTGAGGACGATCGGAAGGGAGGCGAGGACGCAGGCCAGGGCGGAAAGGCCCAGGAAACCGGCGAGCGCCACACCTTGTGAACGGGCGCCGGGAATGCCCGCGGCAGGTGCGGGGCGGGATTCAGGAATTACGGGCACGGTTCAGCATCCCCGACACGTTGCCCGTGGTCAAACACGGGTTTGCGGATGGGACAGCCGGTACGCCGGGTTCTGTTCTCCCCCTCCGTTACCGGATGTGGGAGCGACGGCCATCCATCTACGAGTGCCGTTGCCGGCACCCTCCAGCGGCCTACCCGGACACTCGGGCGGGCAGCCCTCGAACGTGTCCTGTCTGGCCTTGCTCCGGGTGGGGTTTACCTAGCCTTCCCGGTCACCCGGGAAGCTGGTGGTCTCTTACACCACCGTTTCACCCTTACCTGCTCTCCCCGGCCGGAACCGGAAATGCGGGCGGTCTGTTTTCTGTGGCACTGGCCTGCGGGTTACCCCGAGTGGGCGTTACCCACCACCCTGCCCTGCGGAGCCCGGACGTTCCTCGAGCCACTTGCGTAGCGCGCGGCCGTCTGGCTGTCCCATCCGCGTCCAGTCTACCGGCGCGGCCGGCCGCTTTCGTCGCCGGTAGGATCGGACGGTGCTGATTCTGCTTCCCCCTTCCGAAGGCAAGACGCCCGCCCTGCGTGGTTCCGCCATCGACTGGTCCGCCCTGGGTTTCCCGGAGCTCAACCCATACCGCGCCAAGGTCCTTGAGGCATTGGGAACTGTCAGCGCACACCAGGACGCCCTCGCCATGCTGGGCGTGGGTGCGTCGTTGCGTGGCGACGTCGAACGCAACACGCGCCTGCACGCCGAACCGGCGGCGCCGGCACACAGCATCTACTCCGGCGTCCTCTACGACGCGCTGGGTTACCGGACACTGACGTCGGCCCAGCGCCGCAAGGCCGATGAATCGGTCCTGGTGATCTCGGCGCTGTGGGGGGCCCTGCGCTTTTCCGACACCGTTCCCGCCTACCGCCTGTCCATGGGGACGGCCTTGCCCGACGTCGGCCGGCTCGCTTCGTTCTGGAAGGCGCAGCTCACCGATACTTTGGGCGCCGCAGCCCAGGGGCACCTGCTGGTCGACTGCAGGTCCAGCACCTATGCCGCTGCCTGGGCGCCTCCGCCCGAACAAACGGTCTCCGTGAACGTCTTGACCGAGACCGGCGGGGTCCGCAAGGTGGTAAGCCACTTCGCCAAGCACACCCGCGGCGAACTGGCGCGGCACCTGCTGGTACGCCGCGGAAAAGCCCCCGCCGCGCCGTCGGACCTCTTGAAGGCCGCCCGCGAAAAGTGGGATGCAGAACTCGTGCCGGGCACCGCCCGCAAGCCGCACGCCCTCAACATCATCCTGACCGGCTGATCTGTCGGGTTGATGAAGCCGGGCTAGGCCACCGGGCGCTCAGGACCACTCGTCGGAGCGGACCAGGATGGCGCCGGAGTCCGGGCAAAAGACGATCTCGTCGGCAGCTGCAGCCTTGATCTCGGCGAGGTCGCCGGGGCTGAGCTTCATGCCGGAGGCTTCCGAGGTGCCGTGGAAGAGCCGTGCCGCGCCCACTCCGCGCTTCGCCAGGGTCTTTTCGTAGACCGCGAGCATGGCCGCGTCCAGGCCGGCGGCGAATTCGGCGCGCTGGGAGCGCAGCCCTGCGGCTTCACTTTCCACCTCGGCCAAGGCGCCATCAAGTTCGGCCCGGATGGTGCCGAAGGAGCCCTTGATGTCATCGACGATCTGCTGCTGGGCCGCCTGGCGTTCCCGCAGCGATTCGAGCCGCTCCATGACTTCCAGTTCCGCATCTTCCAGGTCCGAGCGGCGCTTGTTCAGGGAAGCGATGTCCTTTTGCAGGGCCACCAGGTCCTTGGAAAGGCCGGTACCGCTGTTGAGCCGGGCCTCGTCGCGTTCGATGCGCGAGGCAACCTGTTCGACGTCGGCCTCGGCCCTCTTCAGCTCGGCCTCGGCGTCGTGCACGGCCACCTTGGCCGCGCCCAGTTCACCGTTCGCTACGGACAGCGCGGCCTCAAGGTCTTTGATGCGGGGATCGTTTTCCAGCGTCCGGCGGCGGTTGGCGAGGCCCTTCAGCCTTGCATCAAGGCCCTGCAGTTCGAGCAACTTCAACTGTTCCGCCGGTGCTGCCTTGGCCACTGTTACCTCCGCTAGATTCCTTCCGGCCGGGGCCGGGCACCGTACCGGCGCTTCCTAGACTCTAGCGCCTGCCCTGCTCCCCCGCCTCGCTTAGCCGGGAGTCAGGATGAAGTCCCAGGGATCGGTGTTGGTGGTGCTGACCCGGAGCTCCACCTCATGGCCCTGGTCAGCCAGGACGTTGCCCAAAGCTGCTGCCGCGGCAGGCAGCCAGAGCCACTCACTGGCAAAATGCGAGACATCCACCAGGTAGGGCCGGCCGTTGAGGGCAGCCTCGCGTGCCTCCGATGCCGGGTGGTGGCGAAGGTCGGCGGTGACGTAGACGTCGGCGTTGCTGGCCCGTACTTCAGCGAACAGCGAGTCCCCTGCACCTCCGCACACCGCGATGCGCCGCACCAGTCCGTCCTTGTCTCCGGAGACGCGCACTCCCCCGGCAACGGACGGAAGAATCCCGTACACGCGCGCCGCGAAGTCACCCAGGCTCATGGCTTCAGCCAGGTCGCCCACCCGCCCAATGCCTTCCTCCGGCAAGCCGTTGGCGGCAGTGGTGAGCGGGGCCGCGTCCTGGAGCCCCAAGGCGTCGGCCAGGACATCGGAAACACCTCCGACGGCGGAGTCCCCGTTGGTGTGCACGGTCAGCAGCGCCGTGCCCGATTCGATGAGCCGGTGGACAGCCCGGCCCTTGGCCGACGTGGCGGCCACCGACGTGACGGCCTTCAGCAGCAGCGGGTGGTGGGTGATCAACAGTTCGGCGCCCCACTCAACGGCTTCCTCGATGACCTCGAGCGTGGGGTCGACCGCGAACATCACTTTGGATACGGGCGCGGACGGGTGCCCTGCCACCAGCCCAACCTCGTCCCATCCCTCCGCCAGGGACTCCGGCCACAGTTCCTCCACCGCGAGGAGCAGTTCGGCCAGGGTGGGAGCCTCCGCGGAACCGGCCGGAGCCGGCGTGTCGGAGGAGGCTTCGCCGTCGTGATCTGCCTTGCCGGTATCGTCGGTGTCCTCAGGTTGCATAGTCTTAGTTTTACCCCATCGGCTTCGGGCCGCCGCAGTTTGCGCCGGGCGCGCTGCAGGGTGCCGGGAATGATCCGGCGCCGCCAACCATTGAAGAGGTCATGAAAACTTTTGTTCTGGGCGGAGGCTGCTTCTGGTGCCTTGACGCCGTCTACCAGAAGACCAGGGGCGTGACCTCGGTGGTATCGGGCTACACCGGCGGCCACGATCCCGAGCCCGACTATTACTCTGTCTGCAGCGGCACCACCGGGCACGCCGAGGTTGTGGCGGTGACTTTTGATGAGGAGGTCATCCCTGCCGAAGTCGTCCTGGACATGTTCTTTGCCCTGCATGACCCCACCACCCTGAACCGCCAGGGATACGACGTGGGCACCCAGTACCGTTCCTCGATGTTTTACGAAACCGACGAGGAGAAGGTCCTGTTCGAGGAAGCGATTGACCGCAACCAGGCTCTGTGGTCCCACCCGATCGTCACGGAAGTCAGCCGCCTGCCCCGTTTCCACGTGGCGGAGGAATTCCACCAGGATTACTACGCCAAACACCCGGAACAGGGATACTGCCAGGTGATCATCAACCCTAAGCTGGCCAAGGCGCGGAAATATTACTCTGCATGGCTTAACGCTTAGCCACCGTTACACGGCCTCGTTAGGCTGACCTCAGTATCCACCCCTTAGAGATAGGCGTATGTACATGGCACGGATCTATGACGATGTGACGCAACTGGTCGGCGGGACCCCGCTGGTTCGGTTGAACCGGCTCAGCGAGGGGCTGGACGCCACCGTTGCCGTGAAGCTGGAGTTCTACAACCCGGCCAACAGCGTCAAGGACCGCATCGGTGTTGCCATCATCGACGCCGCTGAAAAGTCGGGCGCCCTGAAGCCCGGTGGCACCATCGTCGAAGGCACCTCGGGCAACACGGGCATCGCCCTTGCCATGGTGGGTGCTGCCCGCGGCTACAAGGTCATCCTGACCATGCCAGAGACCATGTCCACCGAACGCCGGGTCATGCTGCGCGCCTTCGGTGCCGAGATCGTCCTGACCCCGGGTTCCGAGGGCATGCGCGGTGCCGTGGAAAAGGCCCAGGAAATCGTCGCCAACACCGAGAACTCCATCTGGGCGCAGCAGTTCGCCAACGAAGCCAACCCGGAGATCCACCGCAAGACCACCGCTGAGGAGGTCTGGGCCGATACCGACGGCGCCGTGGACATCTTCGTCGCCGGCATCGGCACCGGCGGAACCATCACCGGCGTCGGCCAGGTGCTGAAGGAGCGCAAGCCCGGCGTACAGATCGTGGCCGTGGAACCGAAGGACTCCGCCATCCTGAACGGCGGCGCCCCCGGCCCGCACAAGATCCAGGGCCTGGGCGCCAACTTCATCCCCGAACTGCTGGACACCAACGTCTACGACGAGGTCCTGGATGCCACGCTGGAAGATTCCGTCCGCGTGGCCCGCGACCTGGGCATCAAGGAGGGCATCCTGGGTGGCATCTCCTCCGGCGCCATCGTCTGGGGTGCGCTGGAACTGGCCAAGCGTCCCGAGAACGCGGGCAAGCTGATCGTGGCGGTCGTATGTGACTTCGGTGAGCGTTACATCTCCACCGTGCTCTATGACGACATCCGCGGCTGATCAGTCCGCTGTCCGCCCGTTTCCTGTAGAAAGAACTTTGTGGGCTTTTTCGCAAGACTGAAGGAAGACCTCGACGCCGCCCGGTCCCATGACCCGGCGGCTCGAGGTTCTTTTGAGAACTTTTTCGCCTATTCCGGCCTGCACGCCATCTGGATCCACCGACTGACCCACCGCATGTGGCAGAACCCCGCCCTGCGTTTCCCGGCGCGGCTCCTGTCACAGCTGGGGCGCTCCTGGACCGGTATCGAGATCCATCCCGGCGCCACGATCGGCCGGCGGTTCTTCATTGACCACGGCATGGGCGTGGTGATTGGCGAGACCGCCGAGATCGGCGAGGACGTGATGATCTACCACGGAGTGACGCTCGGCGGGCGCTCCCTGGCCAGGATCAAGCGGCACCCCACCATCGGCGACCGGGTCACCATCGGGGCCGGAGCCAAGGTCCTGGGGCCAATCACCATCGGCCGCGACAGTGCCATAGGCGCCAACGCAGTGGTGGTCAAGGACGCGCCGCCGGAATCAATCGTCACCGGGGTTCCCGCCAAGTGGCGGCACCGGGATGCGCAGCGGGAAACCAAGCCCGCGGTTGATCCGGCCGAGTATGACATCGAATACCGCATTTGATCCAATAGCAGGTACAGCAAGAGGCGGGCAGTTCCACCGGGAAACCGGGGAAATGCCCGCCTCTTGCTGTACGGCGGCAGTTGCTAGTGCGTGTCCACCGCTTCAACTTCGGACTTGTCTTCGCCCCACAGGGTGTGGAAGGTGCCTTCGGTGTCGATGCGTCCGTAGGTGTGTGCACCGAACAGGTCGCGCTGGCCCTGGATCAGGGCGGCGGCTACGCGCTTGCGGCGCAGGCCGTCGTAGTAGGCCAGCGATGAGGAGAACACCGGCACCGGAATGCCGAGCTGGACGGCGGTGGCAACGACGCGGCGCCAGGCCGGCAGGGCGTCGGCGATGGCCTTGGTGAACGCCGGGGCGAACAGCAGGTTTGCAGGCTTCTCGTCAGCGGCATAGGCCTTGGTGATGTCCTTGAGCAGCTCGGCCCGGATGATGCAGCCTGCGCGCCACAGGGAGGCGATTTCGTCAAGCTTCAGGTCCCAGCCGTATTCCTTGGCAGCGGAGGTCAGCATGTCCAGCCCCTGGGCGTAGGAGACCAGCTTGGAGGCGTAGAGGGCCTGGCGGACGTCCTCAACGAACGTCTCGGGGATCTCGACGGTTGCCTCGTTGCCGGCCAGTAGTTCCTGGCCCAGCTTGCGCTGTGCGGCCTGGGAGGAGAGGGCGCGGGCGAAAACCGATTCGGCGATGCCGGACACCGGCGAGCCAAGTTCCAGCGCGGAGATAACAGTCCAGCGGCCGGTGCCCTTCTGGCCTGCGGCATCAACGACGACGTCGACGAACGGCTTGCCGGTCTTGGCGTCAACGTGGCCCAGGACCTCGGCAGAGATCTCGATCAGGAAGGAGGACAGCTCGCCCTTGTTCCACTCGGAGAAGATCTTCGCCTGCTCCGCGGGCTCGATGCCTGCGCCGGAACGGAGCAGGTCGAAGGCTTCGCCGATGACCTGCATGTCGGCGTACTCGATGCCGTTGTGGACCATCTTGACGAAGTGCCCCGCACCGTCGGTGCCGATCCAGGCGCAGCAGGGCTCGCCGTCGACCTTTGCGGAGATCTTCTCCAGCAGCGGGCCAAGGGCCTTGTAGGACTCCTTGGAGCCGCCGGGCATGATGGACGGGCCGTTCAGGGCGCCTTCCTCGCCGCCGGAGACACCGACGCCCACGAAGTGCAGGTCCTTCTTGGCCAGCGCCGCTTCCCGGCGGCGGGTGTCCTCGTAGTGGGAGTTGCCGGCGTCGATGATGATGTCGCCCGGCTCCAGCAGCGGCTCCAACTGCTCGATGACGGAGTCCACGGGCTTGCCGGCCTTCACCATGATGAGCACGCGGCGCGGCTTCTCCAGGGAATCAACCAGTTCCTGCAGGGTTTCAGTCCGGATGAAGTCACCCTCCGAACCGTGCTTTTCCAGCAGCGCGTCCGTCTTCTCCACGGACCTGTTGTGCAGGGCAACCGTGAATCCGTTGCGGGCCAGGTTGCGCGCCAGGTTGGCGCCCATGACGGCGAGGCCGGTGACACCGATGTGTGCAGACATCAATAACTCCAATTCATTGTTCGCCTCGGCTGCCGGCTTCCGCAGGCGGGAAGTCACCGGGGCAGATCAGGGGGTCAGAATAAAGCATATATATTCTGGCGGTGACGCGAAAGTAACGTCCGCGTCATGGAACCCATTGTGTGTCGTTGCCAGTCTAGGACGACTGCCCGGAACCCACCCCGCTCCCTTCCCCAGACGACCGGCCTGCACAGTTCCCGGCTGCAAACGCGGGGTTTCCAACAACTAGGCTTAGCAGCATGACCAGCAGCCTCCACCACCGTGCCATCGAAAACCTGGGCACCCGGATTATCTCGGGGGACCTCCCTGCCGGCCACGTCATGCTCGCCGAGCAGCTTGAGGATGAACTGAAGGTTTCCCGTTCGGTAATCCGGGAAGCAGTCAGGGTTTTGCAGTCGCTGGGGCTGGTGGAGACCACCAAGCGGGTGGGCATCCGGGTACTGTCGGCAAGCCGTTGGAATCCCTTCGACCCGCAGGTAATCCGGTGGCGGCTGGCCAGCGATGCCCGCGGCGCGCAGCTGCGCTCCCTTGCCGAACTGCGGGCCGCGGTGGAGCCGGCGGCTGCCGAACTGGCAGCACAGAACGCGCCGGCCCCGTTGCGGATGGAGCTCGTGGATGTTGCCCATGCCATGCGGGAGGCCGGCAACAACGGGGAAGTTTCCCGCTTCCTGGAATTGGATATCCGGTTCCACTCGCTGCTGCTCTCGGGTTCGGGTAACGAGATGTTCGCCAACCTCATGGGCCAGGTGGCCGAAACCCTGACCGGCCGTACTGTCCACGGACTGATGCCCGACCACCCGCACAAGGCAGCCCTGCAGTGGCATGAGGACCTGGCGGAGGCGATCGCCAGGGGTGACGCCGAAGCTGCCCGTGAAGCGTCCGACCGGATCATGCGGCGCACTATGTCCCAAATGGCCGATACCTGGACGGAGCAGCCACGGGTGTTCATCCCCGTTCGGCAATAACCCGTCCGGCAATAAGCGGTACCCACTGTCGCAGCCAAAGCTCCTCCCAAAGCCATGGGCGCCATGCCCAAGTGACAGTCATGAAATGCGGACAGCTTTTTGTTTCCGGCAGTTCACGGTATATTCATCCCAAGCCCTCCCCCGCGGCATCCCCCAATAGTCGCGGTGGAGGGTTTTCCAATGCCCGCGACCGGCTGGCAGCGAGCGGCTCCTCAGGCCGCCCCTGCTGCGGATTCCCTCAGCCGCCACCCGCCTCCCAGGCCGTCGCGCTGCAGGTACATGGTGGCCAGGGCCGACTTGGCGTTGTTTCCCAGCCTGACCTGCAGCTGAAGGACCTCCACGTCCACTCCGCCGCTGCCCTTTGGCATCCGGCGGCTGGTTTCCCACCAGTTGATGCGCTCGAACCATCTGACTGGCTCGGCACCCACGGCCCATTCCCTGCCCCTGCTCAGCACCGCCGTCGGCATCCCGTCGCTGTCTGTGTGCACTATGACGTGTTCCATTGCTGCAACCTATGGCAAGGGTCAGACAATCGGCCTACAGGAGGACCGGCAAGAAAAAACCCCGCTGCCTTCGCCGGGTGGGCGGGCAACGGGGTTTTGCTGGTGGGTCCTACCGGGATCGAACCGATGACATCCACGGTGTAAACGTGGCGCTCTACCAGCTGAGCTAAAGACCCAAATCGCGTTGATCCCGGCCGTTCCGCCGCAACCAACGAACATAGACTCTACCGGACTGGAGGCAGGAAACGCGAATCGGCAGGAAACGCTTCCTAAAGGGAGGGAAGTTCAGCCGCAAGGTATTGCAGCGCCTGGCTGACCCCTGCCTCGAGCTTGATGGTTGCCTTGTCGTCGCCCCGGGTGGCACCACGGTTGATGATGACCACGGGCTTGCCCTCCTTGGCGGCGTGCCTGACGAACCGCAGGCCGCTCATGACCGTCAGGGACGAACCGGCAACCAGCAGGGCAGCTGCCTGGTCCACCATGGCGTATGAGCGTTCAACCCGGTCTCTAGGGACATTTTCCCCAAAGTAGACGAAGTCCGGCTTCAGGGTTCCGCCGCAGGCAGGACAAACAGCCACCACAAAGCTGTCAATGAGGGCCTGGTCTTCAACGGTGGCGTCAGCGTCCGGCGCCACTTCCACCAGGCCGGTGGCTGCGGCCCGTTCCAGGAAATCCGGGTTCAGTTCCTCGAAAACACCGGCAAGGAGCCGTCGCGAGTAGGTACGTCCGCAGTCAAGGCAGATGACCTGGTCATACCTGCCATGGAGGTCGACGACGTTTGAGCTGCCCGCGTCCTGGTGCAGCCGGTCAACGTTCTGCGTGATAAGCCCGGTGAGGTAGCCGCGCCGTTCCAGTTCGGCGGCGGAGTAGTGGCCCTGGTTGGGGTCGGCGTGCCGCATGTGCGACCATCCGATGTGGTTCCTGGCCCAGTAACGCTGCCGGTTTGCTGCGTGGCGGACGAACTCCTGGTACGTCATGGGCGACCGGGGCGGCGAGTCCGGACCGCGGTAGTCCGGAATGCCGGAGTCGGTACTGAGCCCGGCGCCCGTCAGCAGGGCGAACGGGGCGCCGGCGAGCAGGTCCCGGATCTGGACCAGAACCGCCAGTTCCTCCCCGGATGGCGGCACAGGGAGCACCGGCGGCCTGCTGGCAAAGCCGGTAAGGCCCGTCCCCCGCCGCTGCCCGGGCATGACGGCTCAGGCCTGCTTCAGGTCCGCCAAGGCGGTGCGGTACTCGTTGAAGTCGCGCGCCTGGCCCCGTGGATTCACCACGCTGTAGCGGACCTTGCCTTGGGAATCGATGATGAAGGTGGCCCGTTTGGCCATGCCGCTGCCGGCGTCGAACACTCCGTAGGCTGTGGCCACCGCTCCGTGCGGCCAAAAGTCGGCGAGGAGGTCGAAGTTGTAGCCTTCCTGGGCCGCGTACGCGCGGAGGCTGTACTTGCTGTCCACGGACACGCCCAGGACCACCGCGTTCGAGTTTTCGAACATGCCCAGGTTGTCCCGTATTTCGCACAGTTCGCCGGTGCAGATGCCGGAGAACGCAAAGGGATAGAAAACCAACGCCACGTTTTGCCCGCGGAAGGATGACAGCCGCACCGGCTCGCCATACTGGTTGGCGAGCTCGAAGTCAGGTGCTGTTGCTCCCAGCGCAGGGACAGCTGGAGAAGCGGCCTCAACCGCTGCCGTCACTTGTTCTTCCTGCTGACCAGGCGGGTGGCGCTCCAGTCCTTCGAAACTCCGGCGGAAGTGGTGACATGCAGGCCGGCGGTTGGTGCGGCCTCCTGGATGTCTGCGGGTGAGACGTAGCCATCCCTGCCGGATTTGGGGGTGAGGACCCAGACGACGCCGCTTTCGCTCAGGGTGGTGAGGGAGTCCACCAGGCTGTCCACCAGGTCTCCGTCGCCGTCGCGCCACCACAGGATGACGGCGTCCGCCACTTCATGGTCGTCCTCGTCCAGCATCTCGGAACCGGTGAAGTCCTCAATATCGTCACGCAAGTCGAAATCGACATCGTCGTCGTAACCGAACTCCTGAATCAGATCCCCGTTTTTGAAACCCAATTTTTCCGCCACATTTACCGAAGTGGCGGCGTCGGCCTCGCTCACGTGTTCCTCCAATACCTCATATATGCGGTGTGCATAGTGATTTCCATTACTCCCAAGCCAACACCCTTTGTGCCTGCGCTTCAAGCTGCCGCCCCCGGGATTGCGCATATTCTGCGTCACATCCCGCGACAACAGCCCCGTCGCAGGGGCTTTTGGTCACACAACCAGTATGACGAACGAAATACAACTGGAGCGCCGGGGCCGCAGCTACGCATCGGGTTCGCGTCAGGGCTAGAGTGGCTGGTGACAACTATGCCTGCGGGACGACAACCGTGTGACTCCGTGCAGACATAGGAGCGCTAGGAAGCTGCCCGGCACACATGACCGGGCTGTTGTAACCGATACGTCGCACACGGCGTATATACGCCGGGCAGTCACCCTGCCTGGCCTGAGTGCGCCGATTCATGCGCGCAAAGAGAGGTTGGACGTGGCTGCAGGAGAAGAGACCTCCCATATCCTCAGCGGGTTGACTAACCAGCTGCCTGATCGTGATCCGGAAGAGACTGCCGAGTGGGTTGAGTCCCTGGATGCGTTGATCAGGGAACAGGGTACCGAGCGTGCCCAATACATCATGCGGAGCCTGCTGCAGCGCGCGGGCGCGCAGAGCGTGGGTGTGCCGATGGTGACCACCACCGATTACGTGAACACGATCCCGGTGGACCAGGAAGCAGAGTTCCCGGGCAACGAGGAGTACGAACGCCGCTACCGGGCCTACATGCGGTGGAACGCCGCGGTCATGGTGCACCGGGCGCAGCGGCCCGATATCGGCGTCGGCGGGCATATCTCCACCTACGCCGGCGCGGCGACCCTGTACGAGGTCGGGTTCAACCACTTCTTCCGCGGCAAGGATCACCCCGGCGGCGGGGACCAGGTCTTCTTCCAGGGCCACGCCTCCCCCGGCATGTACGCCCGGGCATTCATGGAAGGCCGGCTCTCCGAGGAAGACATGGACGGGTTCCGGCAGGAAAAGTCCCGCGCCGGCCACGCCCTGTCCTCCTACCCGCACCCGCGCCTGATGCCGCACTTCTGGGAATTCCCCACCGTGTCCATGGGCATCGGGCCGATGAACGCGATCTACCAGGCGCAGAACAACCGCTACCTGCACAACCGCGGCCTGAAAGACACCTCCGACCAGCAGGTCTGGGCGTTCCTGGGCGACGGGGAAATGGACGAGCCCGAGTCCCGCGGCCTGCTCCAGCTCGCCGCGAACGAGAACCTGGACAACCTGAACTTCGTGATCAACTGCAACCTCCAGCGCCTGGACGGTCCGGTCCGGGGCAACGGCAAGATCATGCAGGAACTCGAAGCGTTCTTCCGCGGCGCGGGCTGGAACGTGATCAAGGTCGTCTGGGGCCGGGAATGGGATGACCTGCTCACCCGCGACACCGACGGGTCCCTGGTGAAGATCATGAACGAGACCGTCGACGGGGACTACCAGACCTACAAGGCCGAATCCGGCGGGTTCGTCCGCGAACACTTCTTCGGCAAAACCCCGCAGACCAAAGACCTCGTCGCGGACCTGACCGATGACCAGATCTGGAACCTCAAACGTGGTGGCCACGACTACCGCAAGGTCTACGCCGCCTACAAGGCCGCCACCGAATTCAAGGGCAAACCCACCGTCATCCTCGCCCACACCGTCAAGGGCTACGGCCTCGGCCCCCACTTCGAAGGCCGCAACGCCACCCACCAGATGAAGAAACTCACTCTGGACGACCTGAAGAAATTCCGCGATCACCTCCGGATCCCCATTACGGACGAGCAGCTGGAGAACGACTCGTACCGGCCGCCGTACTACCACCCCGGTAACGACGCCCCGGAAATCAAGTACATGATGGAGCGCCGTGCCGCGCTGGGCGGATCAGTCCCGGAGCGCCGCAACACCCACGCTGAGATCGTGCTGCCCGAGGCGAAGTCCTACGAGGTGGCCAAGCGCGGTTCGGGCAAGCAAATGGCCGCCACCACCATGGCGTTCGTCCGCCTGCTCAAGGACCTGATGCGGGACAAGAACTTCGGCAAGCACATCGCCCCGATCATCCCCGACGAAGCCCGCACCTTCGGCATGGACGCGTTCTTCCCCACGGCGAAGATCTACAACCCCAAGGGCCAGAATTACTTGTCGGTGGACCGTGACCTGGTCCTGGCGTACAAGGAGTCCCCCGCGGGCCAGCTGATCCACCCCGGCATCAACGAAGCCGGCGCCGTGGCAGCGTTCACCGCCGCCGGAACCTCCTACGCCACCCACGGCATCCCCCTGGTCCCGGTCTACGTGTTCTACTCCATGTTCGGCTTCCAACGCACCGGCGACGCCTTCTGGGCAGCAGCGGACCAAATGACCCGCGGCTTCATCATCGGCGCCACCGCAGGACGGACCACCCTCACCGGCGAAGGCCTCCAGCACGCCGACGGCCACTCCCCCCTGCTGGCCTCCACCAACCCGGCCGTACTCACCTACGACCCCGCCTACGGCTACGAGATCGGACACATCGTCCGCTCCGGCCTGGAACGGATGTACGGGGAAAACTCGACGGATAAGAACGTCATGTACTACCTCACCGTGTACAACGAACCCATCATCCAGCCCGCAGAACCGGAGAACCTCGACGTCGAAGGCGTCATCAAGGGCATCTACCTGCTCGCCCCGGCAAAGATCGACGGTCCCCGCACCCAGATCCTCGCCTCCGGCGTCTCCGTACCCTGGGCCCTCGAAGCCCAGCGCGTACTGGCCGATGACTGGAACGTCTCCGCCGACGTCTGGTCCGTGACCTCCTGGAACGAACTGCGCCGCGACGGCCTCGCCGCCGAAGAAGAAGCCTTCCTCAACCCCGGCCAGCCCGCCCGCGTCCCCTTCGTCGCCCAGCAACTCGAAGGAGCCACCGGCCCCATCGTCGCCGTCTCCGACTACATGAAAGCAGTCCCGGACCAGATCCGGCAGTTCGTCCCCAACGAATTCGCCACCCTCGGCGCCGACGGCTTCGGCTTCTCCGACACCCGCGCAGCAGCCCGCCGCTACTTCAAGAACGACACCCACTCCATCGTGGTCCGTGCCCTTGAAATGCTGGCGCGCCGCGGCGAGGTGGATGTCGACGCCCCGGTGAAGGCGATCGAGAAGTACAAGCTGCTCAACGTCAATGCCGGCACCACCGGCAACGCCGGAGGCGAAGCCTAGCCTTCGGGCTGGACAGCGGAACCAGCAGCGAACGACGGCGGCCCTCACCCCACAAGGTGAGGGCCGCCGTCGTTCGTTTCAAAAGCAGCCGGAGCGCTGTGACGCAGCGCAAAGCGAATTGTAGCCTTCGCACAAATGGAGCTTGCGGGGCGGTGGCCGTATGCTCAAAGAATGCCAGCACCAGCAAGCCCGTCTTCGAAGCGGAAACCGCCCGCACCGAAGGTCACCCCGGAGAAGTCCGAGACCCTCAAGCAGCTTCGTGCCAATGTGGGACAGCTCTCCACCGCCACCATGCGCAAGCTGGAGCAGTCGCTGCCGTGGTACAGCCGGCTCAGCGCTGACGAGCGGTCGGCCCTGGGCATGGTGGCGCAGAACGGAATCGCGGCCTTTGTCACCTGGTATGAGCGGCCCAGCTCGCCGTCGTGGATTCTCACCGACGTCTTCGGGACCGCCCCCACTGAGCTGACCCGTTCCATCAGCCTCCAGAAGGCACTGCAGCTGATCAGGATCGTGGTGGAGGTGGTGGAGGACCAGGTGCCGGTCATCGCACCGGAGGCAGACCAGCCGTCCCTTCGCGAGGCGGTGCTGCGCTACTCGCGGGAAGTCGCCTTTGCAGCCGCAGATGTTTACGCCAGGGCTGCCGAGTCCCGCGGATCCTGGGACACGCGCCTGGAAGCCTTGATCGTGGATGCGATCCTGCGCGGCGAAAACACCGACGCACTGCGCTCACGCATTGCAGCGCTTGGCTGGAAGGCGCAGGAACGGTTCACGGTCATGGTGGGCAATTCGCCGTCCGAACCCAGCGCCAGCTACGTCAGCGAGCTGCGCCGAATGGCTGGGCGGTACGCCGAGGATGCGCTGGTGGGGATCCAGGGCGACCGGCTGATCCTTATCCTTGGCGGGGTCCAGGACCGCGAAACCGCGTACGTGAAGCTGAGCGACATGTTCGCCCCCGGGCCTGTGGTCTATGGCCCGGAGGCCAGCTCGCTGCTGGAGGCCAGCAGCTCCGCCCAATCGGCGTTTGCCGGGCTGACCGCTGCCCGGGCCTGGCCGTCCGCACCCCGTCCGGTGGCCGCCGATGACCTGCTGCCGGAACGGGTTATTTCCGGCGACGACGCTGCCCGCCGTTCCCTGGTGAAGAACATCTACCGGCCGCTCCTGGCGGCCTCCAACGGCCTGGTGGAAACGCTGGGAACGTACTTGGAACTGGGCCACTCGCTGGAGGCCACGGCGCGCGAACTCTTCGTCCACGCGAACACCGTCCGGTACCGGCTGAAGCGGGTCTGCGACGTCACCGGCTGGGACCCGCTGCTCCCGCGTGAGGCGTTCGTGCTGCAGGCGGCACTGGTCGTGGGCCGTCTTTCAGCCCCGCCGAAGGCCGCCACGGAGCGGCAGGCTTCCCGGAACCAGGCCTGAGGCATTGTAGACTTCCTACAACCTGACCCCGTGAGCTTGGTGCGGAGAAACACCGCTGGATCACACAGTAATTTGGAAAGCTGGTTACGTGCTTGCAATAGTCTGCCCTGGACAGGGCTCACAGACCCCGGGTTTTCTGGCCCCTTGGCTGGAACTACCCTCGGTGGCAGGCCAACTGGCCTCCCTGAGTGACATCGCAGGGATCGACCTGATCGCCCACGGGACTACCTCCGACGAGGAAACCATCAAGGACACTGCCGTGGCGCAGCCCCTGATCGTTGCCGCGGGGCTGGTCACCGCCGCCTCCCTCTTCGATGTTGAACTCAACTCCCTTCCGGTCATCCTGGCCGGCCACTCGGTGGGTGAGATCACCGCTGCCGCCCTCGCCGGAGTGCTGACGGAGCAGGAAGCCATGACGTTTGTCCGGGAGCGCGCCAACAGCATGGCCGCCGCGGCAGCCGTCACACCCACCGGCATGAGCGCTGTCGTGGGCGGTGACCCCGCAGGGGTGCTTGCGGCGATCGAGGCATCCGGTGCCACACCGGCAAACGTCAACGGTGCCGGCCAAACAGTTGCCGCAGGTACCTTTGAACAGCTCAAAGCGCTTGCTGACAACCCGCCCGCCAAGGCGCGCGTCATTCCGCTCAAGGTTGCCGGCGCATTCCACACCAGCCATATGGCCCCTGCAGTCGCCGCCCTGGAGGCGCTGGCGCCGCAGCTGAACCCGGTGGCCCCGAAGGTGCCCCTCCTGTCGAATTACGACGGCGGGGAAGTCACCGACGGAGGCGCCGCCGTCGAAAGCCTGATCGCCCAGGTGTCCCGCCCGGTGCGCTGGGACCTGTGCATGGAGACCATGGTGAAGCGCGGCGTCACCGGCCTGATAGAGCTGGCTCCTGCGGGCACCTTGGCCGGACTCGCCAAGCGCGGGATGCCCGGCGTCAAGACCGTTGCAGTCAAGACCCCCGACGACCTTTCCGCCGCGCTGGCGCTCTTCGCAGAACTGGAGGGCAACGCATGAGCGTTCCCACACTGAAGCAGGCTCCCATCCAGGAGCACACCCGGATCGTGGGCCTGGGGGCTTACCGGCCGGATGTCATCGTCACCAACGAGGACGTATGCCAATGGATCGATTCCTCTGATGAGTGGATCCGCCAACGCACCGGCATCATCACCCGCCACCGCGCTGCTGCCGACGTCAGCGTGATCGACATGGCTGAGGGAGCGGCCCGCGAAGCCATGGAGAAGGCCGGCATTGATGGCTCGGACCTGGGTGCCGTGATTGTCTCCACCGTGACCCACCCCTACGCCACGCCCTCCGCCGCAGCCAGCCTGGCCGACAGGATCGGGGCCACTCCGGCTCCTGCCTTTGACATCTCCGCGGCCTGTGCCGGTTACTGCTACGGCATTGCCCAAGCGGACGCCCTGGTCCGCTCCGGCGCCGCCAAGTATGTCCTGGTGGTCGGCGCAGAGAAGCTGTCGGACGTCATCGACAACCGCGAACGCACCATTTCCTTCCTCCTTGGGGACGGTGCCGGCGCCGTCGTCGTCGGCCCCTCCGACACCCCGGGCATCGCCCCATCGGTGTGGGGTTCTGACGGCAGCAAGTGGAATGCCATTGGCATGACCCGCTCCCTGCTGGATGTCCGCGACCTGGGACTCGCCGCCCGCCAGTCCGACTCCACGGGCGACCTCGCGCTTCTGGAAGAGGCACAGGAGCTGTACCCCACCCTCCGGCAGGACGGCCAGACCGTCTTCCGCTGGGCAGTGTGGGAGATGGCCAAGGTGGCCCAGCAGGCACTCGACGCCGCCGGCATCGAGGCCGAAGACCTGGTGGCCTTCATCCCCCACCAGGCCAACATGCGCATCATCGACGAGATGGTGAAGAAGCTGAAGCTGCCCGAGACGGTTACAGTGGCACGGGACATTGCCGAGGCCGGCAACACATCCGCTGCCTCCATCCCGCTGGCAACGCACCGGCTCCTTCAGGAGAACCCCGGACTGAGCGGCGGGCTGGCCCTGCAGATCGGTTTCGGTGCCGGCCTGGTGTTCGGCGCACAGGTAGTTGTCCTTCCCTAGATACGCCCAAGGGCCGCAACCGCGGCCTGGACCGTTTCCGGCAGCCTCTGCCGGCAATACAAGAAAAGGAGCCACACATGGCTAGCAACGAAGAGATCCTGGCCGGCCTGGCTGAAATCGTCAACGAGGAAACCGGCCTGGCCCCGGAGGCCGTCGAGCTGGACAAGTCCTTCACCGAGGACCTGGACATCGACTCCATCTCCATGATGACCATCGTGGTCAACGCCGAGGAAAAGTTCGGCGTCCGCATTCCGGACGAAGAGGTCAAGAACCTCAAGACTGTTGGCGACGCTGTCAGCTTCATTGCCGGAGCACAGGCCTAGTCACAGGCTTTTCGCCGTCTTACGGCTTGGCAGGGCTGCCGGTCCGGATTGACCGGACCGGCAGCCCGCCGCATTTATCCGGCGCAGTACCCCGACCGGGACTGGCCGATCATCAACATGTGCGGGACCCTGCGGCGGACGCAGCCGGATTCCCCACCGACGAAAGAGTGATCCCATGACACGCAAAGTAGTCATTACCGGTCTGGGTGCCACCACGCCCATCGGCGGCGATGTTCCCACCATGTGGAACAACGCCCTCAAAGGGGTCTCCGGTGCCCGCACCCTCGAGGACGACTGGGTAGCCAAGTACGAGCTCCCTGTCCACTTCGCCGCCCGGTGCAGCACGCCGGCCCTCGACGTGTTGAGCCGCGTTGAAGCCAAGCGGATGGACCCCTCCACGCAGTTCGGCGTCATCGCCGCCCGCGAAGCCTGGGCTGATTCCGGCATCACGGAATTCGACCAGGACCGGCTTGCCGTGGCCTTTGCCACCGGCATCGGCGGCGTCTGGACCTTGTTGGACGCCTGGGACACGCTCAAGGAAAAAGGCCCGCGCCGCGTCCTGCCCATGACCGTCCCCATGCTGATGCCCAACGGCGTTGCCGCGGCCGTCAGCCTGGATCTTGGCGCCCGAGCCGGCGCCCACACACCCGTATCTGCCTGCGCCTCGGGCACCGAGGCCATGCACCTCGGCCTGGAACTCATCCGCTCCGGCAAGGCAGACGTGGTGATGTGCGGTGGCGCGGAAGCCGCCATCCACCCCATGCCGCTGGCAGCGTTCGCATCCATGCAGGCCCTGTCCCGCCGGAACGACGAGCCCGAGCGCGCCTCCCGTCCGTACGACACTGCCCGTGACGGCTTCGTCATGGGTGAAGGCGCCGGCGCCCTGGTCCTCGAAGCAGAGGAACACGCGCTTGCCCGTGGAGCCCGCATCTATGCCGAGCTCGCCGGTACCTCGGTTACGGCGGACGCCTACCACATCACGGCCCCGGACCCCGAAGGGCTGGGCGCCACCCGCGCGCTGAAGGCTGCCATGTTCGATGGCCGGATCCACGCTGAAGACGTGGTTCACGTGAACGCGCACGCCACCTCCACCCCCGTTGGCGACAAGCCCGAGTACACGGCGCTGCGTGCCGCCCTGGGCGCCCACGTGGAGAACGTGGCCGTCTCCGCCACCAAGTCGCAGATGGGCCACCTCCTGGGCGCCTCCGGTGCCGTGGAGGCTGTCCTCACCGTCCTGGCCGTCCATGAGCGCAAGGCCCCGGTCACCATCAACCTTGAAAACCAGGACCCTGAAATCCCGCTCGACGTTGTCACCTCCGCCCGCGAACTGCCCGCAGGCAGCATCGTGGCGCTGAGCAACTCGTTCGGCTTCGGCGGTCACAACGCCGTGGTGGCCATCCGCAGCGTGTAGTCCGTGCGGGTTGTCCCGGATACGAAAGGAGGCCCCGCCGGCTGGCGGGGCCTCCTTTGTGCTATGGAAGTGTTGCTGCTGTTTTAGCCGCCCGGGAATGGACGACGGCGGTCAGCCCACCTGGTGGAGCCAGCGGACCGGGGCGCCTTCGGCAGCATGGCGGAACGGCTCAAGTTCCTCATCCCAGGCTTCGCCCAGGGCGAGGGACAGTTCATGGTAGACGGCGGATGGGTCGCCGGCGCCGGACTCATAGGCGTACCGAATGCGGTCCTCGGACACCATGATGTTGCCATGGACGTCAGTGACAGCATGGAAAATTCCCAGCTCGGGGGTGTGCGACCAGCGGCCGCCGTCCACGCCCTGGCTGGGCTCCTCAGTAACCTCATACCGAAGGTGCGCCCAGCCACGGAGGCAGGACGCCAGTTTCGAACCTGTACCGGGCGCGCCGGTCCAGGACAGCTCGGCCCGGAACATTCCGGGCGCGGCTGGCTGAGCGGTCCACTCAAGGTCCGTCCGCTTGTCCACCACAGCGCCGACCGCCCACTCAACGTGGGGGCACAGCGCCGTAGGGGCCGAGTGAACGAACAGCACACCACGGGTCGTTGCAATAGACATTCCATCCTCCATAGCTCTAGGTACGTCTTCCCCAACGACCTCTGCCTGGATGGAACTGCCATGCCTTCACTGCGGCGGTGGTTCCCTGTATTCAGATGTATCAGATAAAGCTGTGTCCGGACTTGCCGCGCCGAACGAAACCACAGGGGCTTCAAGCGGTACTTGAAAGTTGCCGGACGTGACTCTTATTGTGCCGTACCTCATGGAATTACGCCAGTGCGATTAGCTGCGGTGGTCAAGCCCTGGGATGGGCCTGCTGATAACTCTTCCGCAGGCGGTCCACCGAGACGTGAGTGTAGATCTGGGTGGTGGCCAGGCTGCTGTGGCCCAGAATCTCCTGCACCGCGCGAAGGTCGGCTCCGCCGTCGAGCAGATGGGTGGCGGCAGAGTGCCGGAGCGCGTGGGGTCCAGTCGCGGAGGTATCTCCCAGTGCTTCAAAGAGCATATTGACCAGGGCGCGGACCTGGCGCTGGTCCACCCGTGCACCGCGGGCGCCGAGAAAAAGGGCCGGTCCGCTGGTGTCCTTGGCCAGTGCCCGGCGTCCCCGCCGGAGCCAGTCGTCGAGGGCCACGGCTGCGGGAACTCCGAACGGGACGGTACGTTCCTTGTTGCCCTTGCCGATCACCCGCAGCGTCCGGCGGTCCGGATCCAGGTCATCGATGTCCAGGCCCACAAGTTCGCCTACCCGGATACCCGTGGCGTAGAGGAGTTCGACCATGGCCCGGTTCCGCACGGCGATGGGTTCGCCCTCAAAGGCCGAGATCTCGAGCCGCTCCAGGATCCGCGTGAGCTGGGAGGCCTGCAGGACGCCAGGCAGGGATCCTTCGCGTTTGGGTGCCTTGAGCCGCAGCGCAGGGTCCACGTCGATGAGTTCCTCACGGAGCGCCCAGGCGGTGAACGTCCGGGCCGTAGCAGCCCGGCGCGCGAGGGTCGCCCGGGAGGCCCCCGATGAGCTTTGATTGCCCAGCCAGCGGCGGAATGTCCCCAGTTCAAGGTCGTTCAGCCCTGCCACGCCTTCTGATGCCGCATGGGACAGGAGGCTGCGCAGATCACCCAGGTAAGCGCGCCGGGTATGGGCCGATACCGCACGTTCCCCTGACAAGTAACCGGCAAAGCCGTCCAGGGCCGCGCTGAGCTCCGCGGGCAGTTCATCATTATCCACTCCTCTACCTTCCCAGTTGCATGGCTTCCTCCCCAGGCAGACACGGTCATCCCCTGCCGCGTTTCCACCCGCCCCGCTCGGAGACAGCGAGTCCAAGCAGCCCCAGCCTCCCCAGTCCTGCCCGGACCGAATCCTGGCCAAGGCCCGCCACCGCCGAAAGCTTTTCCACGGAAGTGGTGGAACGCAGCGGCAGCGCGTCCAGCAGGATCAGGTCCTCCAGGGTCAGCCCGTCCTGCACTGCGGCTTCCGCCGTACGCTGTTCCGGCAGGGCCGTTCCGCTGGGTGAAGCCAACTCGGCCACCTCGGCTGCATCGGTGACGCAGACGGCACCCCCGTCCCGAAGCAGGCGGTGGCAGCCGGCGGAATTGGCGCTGTGGACCGAGCCGGGAACGGCACCGACGGCGCGGCCCAGGGTTTCGGCGTGGTGGGCCGTGTTGAGTGCTCCTGAGCGCCAGCGTGCCTCCACCACCACGGTCACCGCGGAGAGGGCAGCTATCAGGCGGTTCCGTTGCAGGAACCGGAAGCGGGTCGGTGCCGACCCAGGCGGCACCTCGGCCAGTACCGCGCCCTGGTTTGCCACAGAACGCAGCAAATCATCGTTGCCCGATGGATAGAACCGGTCCACTCCCCCGGCCATGACGGCGATGGTGGGGACGGCGGCGGAGCCACCGGCAAGCGCTGCCCGGTGGGCGTGGGCATCAATCCCGTAGGCTCCGCCTGAAACCACGGTAAAGCCGCGCTGCGCCAGCGAGTACGCGAGATCCCCTGTGACGGCTGCTCCATAGCTGGTGCTGTCCCTTGATCCCACAAGGGCGATGCATTTGTCCACGGCCGGCAACGGCTGCTGCTGGCCGCGCCACCAGAGACAGATGGGCTCCTGGATTCCCAAGTCCGCGAGTTGGACCGGCCACAGCTCATCGCCTGGAATGATGAGACGGCCACCAAGGCGTGCCATGGTGGCAAGGTCGCGTTCCGGCGCAAGGTCGGGAAGCCGTGGCTGCCAGCGCTTCAGCGCGGCGGCCAGCCCCGCCCAGCTTCCGCCGGCACCACTGTCCGCCAGCAGAAGGGTGATCTCGCGCTCCAGGTCGGGACCTGCCGATATCTGGCCGGTGGCGATGCGCAGGGCGTCAATTGCCCCGGCGATCTGAACGAGGGCCAGGCCGGCCGTATCCTGCGGCTCCATCAGCCGCGAAAGCGCGGCCCGGGCCACTCGTTCCGCGTCCAAACCCGTTTCCTTCTTCACACCCGGTTCCTTTTCCACACCCAGTTCCTTCAACCCGCTCCGTCCTGCCACTCCTGTCATGCCGCAACCGCCGCGGCCTGCCGCAGGCCCAACGCCTGCCCGATGTCGTTTGTGTCCGGCGCGTCCCGGTGCCCCAGGTCCGCCAGGGTCCAGGCAAGCCGGAGGACCCGGTCATACCCCCGCGCGGTGAGCACTCCCCGTTCCAGGGACTGGTCCAGGATCCGGGTGGCACCTGCCGGGAGCCGCAAGACACCACGCAGGACCCGTCCCGGCACCTGCGAGTTCGTCTCGAGGCCGAAGCAGTGCAGGCGTTCGGCCTGTCTGGCACGGGCGTCCAGCACCCGGCGCGCGATCGATGCGGTGTCCTCTTCGGTACCGGCCTGTCCGAACTCAGCCAGGGACACACGCTCCACCTGCAGCTGGATGTCCACCCGGTCCAGTAGCGGCCCGGACATCCTGGCGAGGTAACGGCGGCGCATCATAGGCGTGCAGGTGCAGTCCAGGCCCTTCCCCGAGGCCTTGCCGCAGGGGCAGGGATTCGCGGCGAGCACCAGCTGGAACCGGGCCGGATAGGCCGCCGTGCCCGCAGACCGGTGGATCACCAGTTCTCCGCTCTCCAACGGCTGGCGCAGGGCATCCAGGACCCGCCGTTCGTATTCGGGGGCCTCGTCTAGGAAAAGCACACCGCGGTGGGCCCTGGACGCAGCGCCCGGCCTGGGCAGACCCGAGCCGCCGCCGATGATGGCTGCAGCGGTGGCTGAATGATGTGGGTTTTCGAAGGGCGGGCGGCGCAGGAGCTGCACCGCGGAGGCCGGCAGGCCGCACAGCGAGTGGATGGCGGTGACCTCCATGGACTCCTGGTCGCCAAGATCCGGCAGCAAACCGGGCAGCCGCTCGGCCAGCATGGTCTTGCCCGCACCCGGCGGCCCAGTGAGAAGCAGATGATGTGCCCCTGCGGCTGCAACTTCCAATGCCCTGCGGGCGTCGCCTTGGCCGGAGACATCTGCCATGTCCGGACACGGCCCCGGCGGCGAAGCACCATCCGCGTCATCGTCGGAGTCGTCCGGTTCGAAATCCAGGGCAAGCTCCTGGGGATCAGCGCCGAAGTCGAGGGCCAACCGCGCCAGTGTGCGGTACCCGCGAACACTGGCACCCGGGACGAGGGAAGCCTCGGCAAAATTCGCTTGTGCCACCACGATCTCGGAGTAGCCTGCCTGGACCGACGCCATGACTGCAGGCAGAATGCCACGGACGGGCCGCAGCCTTCCATCGAGTCCCAGCTCAGCGATGAAGACAGTGCGTCCGGTGGGCTTGATGTCGTTCGCTGCCCGGAGCACCGCCATGGTCACGGCGAGGTCGAACCCGGATCCCCGCTTGGGCAGCGAGGCGGGTATGAGATTGGCGGTGATCTTCCTGCGGCTAAGCGGGATGCCGGAGTTCTTGGCGGCGGAACGGATACGCTCCTTGGCCTCGTTCAGCGAAGCATCCGGCAGGCCCAAAATGACAAACGCCGGCAGCGTCTGGCCGATGTCCGCCTCGACCTCGACCAGGTAGCCATTCAGTCCCACCAGGGCGATGGAGTAGGTGCGGCCAAGCGCCATCACCCCACCCCCTTGAGGTGCTCCACCACAGGTTCGCCGCCGCCGTCGTCCACTACGGCGATGACGTCCACCCGGCGCAGCGGCATTCGCAGTTCCCGGTCCCGGCACCAAGCAGCGCCCAAACGGTGCAGCCGTGCCAGCTTTTCCGGGCCCACTGCCTCGAAAGGGTGGCCATAGTCCAGGGAGCGGCGGGTCTTTACCTCGGCGATGACCAGGGCATCGCCGTCAAGGGCAACGATGTCAATCTCGCCCTCGGCGCACCGCCAGTTGCGCTCCACCACCAGCATGCCCAAAGCTTCAAGGAAGCCGGCGGCGAGGTCCTCGCCGTGCCTGCCCAACAGGTCTTTTGATTTCATTTCTACCTCCGCAACCAGCCTGGCGGCGGAGGTCTGCGGGAGACAGAACGGCCCTGCCGTATGTGGACAGGGCCTGGTGTGGAGGGAAAGTGGTGGCGCTAGTTGCCCAGGTCCACATCCTTGGGCAGGGCCAGCTCCTCGTTGCGGGGCAGTTCCTCGACGTTGACGTCCTTGAAGGTCAGGACCCTGACGCTTTTGACGAACCGGGCCGAACGGTAGACGTCCCACACCCAGGCGTCCTGGAGGGTCAGGTCGAAGTAGACCTCGCCGTCGGCGCTGCGGGCCTGGAGGTCCACGTGGTTGGCAAGGTAAAAGCGGCGCTCGGTCTCGACAACGTAGCTGAACAGGCCGACGACGTCCCGGTATTCACGGTAGAGCTGAAGCTCCATGTCGGTTTCATAGTTCTCAAGATCTTCAGCACTCATGCTTCCATCTTGCACCATGTGCGGCGCGCCTGGCGCCGGGCGCAGGAGTCAGTCTTCGTACGGCTCTTCCCCGTCAGGGACGTCCATGCCCTGCAGCTCCCCGCCGAGCAGCCGCCAGCTGACCCGGTGGTAGGGCGTGGGGCCGGCAGCGCGCAGCACGTTCCGATGGCCAGCGGTGGCGTAGCCCTTGTTGATGTCCCATCCATAAGTGGGATACTCACTGTGCAGTTCCCGCATCATGCGGTCCCGCTCCACTTTGGCGATGACACTGGCGGCGGCCACGCTGAGGCACTGCATGTCCGCCTTGACCTTGGTGTGGACCGGCGCCTCGCAGCCCGCCTCCAGCACGGGCTGGTCAAACAGGGACAGCTGTTCCGCCGGGGAAAGCCAGTTGTGGCTTCCGTCCAGCAGCACAGCGTCCGGGATGGTTCCGGCGTCCAGGATGCTCCCCCAGGCGCGGGTTCCCGCCAGCCGCAGGGCGGCAATGATCCCCAGGGAATCGATCTCGTCCGCGCTGGCGTGCCCCACCGCTGAGGCGACGCTCCACCGCCGCACCAGGGGATTCAGGCGTTCCCGCTCGGCCGGGCTGAGCAGTTTGCTGTCCCGCACGCCTGCCAGCGGCTTCTGGCGTTCCAGGTCGACGACGGCGATTCCCACGCTGACAGGGCCGGCGAGGGCCCCGCGGCCCACCTCGTCCACCCCGGCCAGGAACCGTACGCCCTGGGCCTTGAAGGTCCGCTCATGCCGCAGGGTGGGCGCCTTGGCACCACGTGCCGCCGGCTTCGAGGCTGCGCGCGCCTTCGTCGCCGGAGCAGCCTGTATTGCCGGAGAAGCATGCACTGCCGGGGACATGGTCACTTCGCCGCCGGGACGTTCTTGAACACGTCCGGGTAGTTGTCCAAGGTCTTGATCCTGTTCAGCGGCCACGCGATCACGGCGGCCTTGCCTTCCAGGTCCTTGAGGTCGATGAATCCGCCGTCGGTCTCCATATGGGCGCGCGAATCGGCGGAGTGGTTCCGGTTGTCACCCATCACCCACACCTTGCCTTCCGGGACGGTGACGTCAAAGTTGCGGACCTGCGGCACCTCGGCGGGATTGATGTAGGTCTCGTCGAGCGAGGTTCCGTTAAGGGTCAGTTTACCGCCGGCGTCACAGCAAACCACGTGGTCGCCCGGCAGTCCGATGACGCGCTTGACCAGGTGCTGCTCCGAGTTGTCCGGCAGGAGGCCAACGAACGTGAGGCCGTCCTGGACCCAGGTGAACGGGCCCTGTGCCTTGGCCGGTGCCGGAGGCAGCCATCCCTTGGTGTCACGGAACACCACAACATCCCCGCGGCTCAGGGCAAACGGTTCCGGGACCAGGAGGTTGACGAAGATGCGGTCGTCCACGTCCAGGGTGTTCACCATGGATTCGGAGGGGATGAAGAATGCCCGGAAGAGGAAGGTCTTGATGAGGAAGGACAGCACCACCGCGATGACCACCACCGTGGCGATTTCCTTCAGCCACCCGAGGAAGGGGTTGCCGGCAGCCTTGGACTCCGCCCGGTTCCGCCGGTGGACGGGTGCGGTTGACTCCGGATCCTCCCCCGGAGCCGACGTGGAGGAGGCCTGGACGGCGGGCGTTTCTGAAGCGCCGTCGTGGCGCGGTTCAGGTTTCCGCGCGTGGTTCTCGGGCATTTACCGTCCGTTCTGTGTTGTTGGCCCCGTTGCGGGCGGCCGTGCTACAGGAGCAAATCTATCAAGCGGCCAAAGGATCTGGACCGGCCGGCCGATCACCCGGTCCAGCGGCACCAGGCCACCGCCCGGGGCGCCGAGCAGGCTGCGGGAATCGGCGGAGACGGAGCGGTGGTCCCCCATCAGCCATAGCCTGCCTTCCGGAACCAGGGTGCTGAATTTCTGGGTGCTGGGCACGTCCCCCGGAAAAACATAGGGCTCGTCAAGGGGAACGCCGTTGACGGTGGCCTTCCCGGCAGCGTCGCAGCAGACCACTGTGTCGCCTGGAACGCCGATGGCCCTTTTGACGTAGGTGGTGTCGCTGCCGGCGACGCCGAGCCACTGCAGGGCGGACGCCGCGGCGTCCGCGAAGGGGCCCTTGCCGCTGTTCAGCGGGGCGAAGCTGCCGCGGCCGTCAAAGACGACAACGTCCCCGCGCCGGATGGGTTCGGACTGGAAGTCCGTGCGCGATACCAGGATGCGGTCCCCGCCTTCCAGGAGCGGCTCCATGGACTGCGAGGGGATGAAGTAGACATCCAGCCACAGTGACCGGACCAGTCCGCTGATGGCAACAGCAAGGAGCAACGCCGCTGCAACGACAAAACGCCAGCCCTTTTTGCGGGGCTGGCGTTTTGTCTGGTGCATGGTCTGTATCCTGGCGCTGGTGTTGCTCCGGCGCTTGCCGGCTACGGCCGCGCTCCGGCGTGGCAGTGAGTCCGGGCTGGACTTACTTGGCGGAGCTGAAGTCGCGCTTTTCCTTGATCTTGGCGGCCTTACCGCGCAGTGCACGCATGTAGTACAGCTTGGCGCGGCGGACGTCACCCTTGGTGACAACCTCGATCTTTTCGATGATCGGGGAGTGCACCGGGAAGGTACGCTCCACGCCGACACCGAAGGAAACCTTGCGGACGGTGAAGGTTTCGCGAACGCCATCGCCCTGGCGGCCCAGGACGAAGCCCTGGAAGACCTGGACACGGGTGTTCTTGCCTTCGATGATGTTCACGTGCACCTTGAGGGTGTCGCCCGCGCGGAACTCGGGAACATCGTTGCGCAGCGAGGCTGCATCGACGGAGTCGAGAATATGCATGATTGCACTCCTGGTGAACGCCACAGGTCATTCACTTTGGGTAACGGCAGGCAAGTCGGCCCACTGGAAAGCAGGCCGGGCATCACCGCCGAAGTAAAGTAGTCCGGCCGCTTCAAGGCTTGATGGGGCCGGTTGCCACGCTGTTGGCCGCGCTACCCCCTGTGGCAGGTGCGGACCCAGCAGACACAAGGGTTAATTTTGCCACAGCAGCAGGGTTACGCCAATTCCGCCGGGGTTAACCCTCCTGTGCGGCGTCCGGTTCCGGGCGGCGGACCAGGCGGCCGTCCACGACGTCGTAGCCCAGGTTGTGCAATTCGCTGCGGTCGGCACGTGGGAGGCTGCCGGCGTCGAACCCCTGCAGGAGGTCCGGGCGGCGCTCAGCCGTCCTGCGGTACTGTTCGTGGCGGCGCCACTGGGCGATCCTGCCATGGTTGCCGCTGAGGAGCACCGGCGGCACTTCGCGGTCCCGCCAGACCGAAGGCTTGGTGTAGACCGGGTATTCCAGGAGCCCGTCGGAGTGGGATTCCTCCACTAGGGACTCGGGATTGCCGACAACGCCGGGGAGCAGGCGGCCGATGGCCTCCACCATGGCAAGGACGGCCACTTCCCCGCCATTGAGCACATAGTCGCCCAGGCTGACGGGGCGGACGGTGAAGTGTTCCTGCGCCCATTCGATGACGCGTTCATCGATGCCTTCGTACCGCCCGCACGCAAACGCCAGATGCTGCTCCTCCGCCAGTTCATAGGCTAGGGCCTGGGTGAACCGCTCGCCCGCAGGGGACGGAACGATGAGCACGGGCTTGCGCTGCGGATTCGGGCGCCCTTCCGCCACGGCGGTGAGGGCCTGCGCCCAGGGCTCGGGCTTCATGACCATTCCAGCGCCACCGCCGTACGGGGTGTCGTCCACGGAACGGTGCTTGTCAGCGGTGAAGCTGCGCAGGTCGTGGACGTGCAGGTCCAGGATTCCATCCTGGCGGGCCTTGCCGATCAGCGAGAGTTCCAGCGGGGCAAGGTATTCAGGAAAGATGCTGACGACGTCGATCCGCATCTAGTCCCTGCCTTCCGTTTCGAGGGCAGCAGCTTCGTCGGAGTTCAGTTCGAAGAGCCCGTCCGGCGGGGTGAGGAGGATGTAGCCCTCCTCGACGTTGACTTCCGGCACGATTTGTTCCACGAACGGGATGAGGATTTCTTCACCGCCGGGGGTGGTGACCATGAGCAGGTCCTGGACGGGCATGGTGTTCAGCGCCGTCACCTTGCCCACCACCCGGGAGCCGATCCTGGCCTCAAGGCCGACCAGTTCGTGCTCGTACCAGCCCTCGTCATCGTCGTCCTCGTCAAGCTCCTCGGTTTCGATGAACAGCTTGGCGCCGCGAAGGGTTTCAGCCTGGTTGCGGTCAGCCACTTCCTCGAATCCGAGCAGCAGGATGTCCTTGTTCCAGCGGGCGCTGCTCACAGTGAGGGGACCGGACGCAGCAGGCTCAACCACGAACGTGGTACCGGGGACAAACCGGTCCTCCGGGGCGTCCGTCAGCACCTGGACCGTGACTTCCCCGCGAATGCCGTGCGGCTTGCCGATCCGCGCCACCTGAAGCTGCATCTGTTCCTCTGTTCCGGGTTGTGGTGTTTCTGATGAAAGGACTGTGTTGTTGAAAGCAAACCGGCCCCTCCACCTGATGGTGGAGGGGCCGGAGCAAGAACTGAATGTTGCCGAGCGCTCAGCGGCGGCGGTCGGTGTCGACGACGTCGACGCGTACCGGTTCGCCACCGGCCAGTGCTGCCACCACGGTGCGCAGTGCGCGTGCCGTGCGGCCCTGGCGGCCGATCACCCGTCCGAGGTCATCCTGGTGAACGCGCACCTCGAGGGTATCCCCGCGGCGGTTGTTCTTCGAACTGACCTTGACGTCATCCGGGGAATCGACGATTCCACGGACCAGGTGCTCCAGCGCTTCTGCCAGCAATCTACTCAGCCTCGGTGGTCTCAGCTTCGGCGTCGGCAGGGGCCTCGGCAGCGTCAGACTTGGAGGCCTTCTTGGTGATGGCTTCCGGGATGATGACCGAGCCCTTCTCCGGGGCGACGAAGGATTCCTTCTCGACCTTGGTCTTGAGGGTGCCTTCCTGGCCCGGCAGGCCCTTGAACTTCTGCCAGTCACCGGTGATCTTCAGGATCGCGGCAACCTGCTCGGACGGCTGGGCGCCGACGGACAGCCAGTACTGGGCACGCTCTGAGTTGACCTCGATGTATGAGGGCTCTTCGGTGGGGTGGTACTTGCCGATCTCCTCGATGGCACGGCCATCACGCTTGGTGCGTGAGTCCGCGACGACGATGCGGTAGTACGGTGCGCGCATCTTACCGAAGCGCTTAAGGCGAATCTTTACGGCCACTTTTGTGGTCACTCCTGTTTCAGAAAAGGGGTGAACCCGGCTTTCTGCACCCGTGGGGCGGGCCGTACTTGCGGGCTCGAGGGACAGGATCCGGACGCGGAGAGAGGGGCCGCGCAGATCGAGTACCTGTCCATTGTGCCAGATGAGCGCGGTTAATTCGACTTGGCGCGGGCGTGGCTGGCGCGCCGGCCATACGGGGAGCGCCGAAGGGTTCCAGGACCCGGCTCAGGCGGACCAGACGTACAGTCCGGTCCGTTCTGAATCGTCGATTCCGGCGGCGAGCTGCGCCAGTTGCTGCACATAGGTCCGGGCCTGGCCTGCGTCGAAGGGCATGTCCTCCTGGGCGGCCCACTGTTCGGCAACGTCGTCGAGGACGTTGCCTTCGCCTTCGGTTTCGTATGAGAGCAGATCCGCCAGGGCGCGGACCATAGCCGGCGGCACGGCGAGGAGCGAATCGCTGGCAACGTCCACCATGGTCAGCTCGTAGTCGGCGCCGCCCGCGTGGACGGCCGTTCCCGCCAGGTCGCCCAGCTGCTCAACCTCGAAGTCGCTGATTCCCTGGATCCGCACCGCATGGGCGGCAGGGCCGCCAGCCGCGGAGCCGCTGCCCTCGTCGAGGATGCCGGCGCGTTTCAGCGCGGCGTCATGGGTGGCGACAAAGATCTCGGTGAAGCCCATGGGGTTGCCCTTCTTCCGTTGGCGGGACAGCGCGCCGGGCGCTGCCCGGCCGTACGGGATCAGCCTAGTAGTTGCCCGCCTGCCCGCGCACGCCGGACCCTTTCTGTGCTGCCCCGCCGTGCAAACGGGGGCCAAGTCCACCCGTCAGCGGACGGCTACCCGGATCCGGTTGCGCCACGGGTCCTCGAAGCGGAGCTCGGCACCGGTGTGGTGCGAGGCCACTCCGGCAACCTTGAGGCGGTCCGCCAGCGCCCCGACGTCGTCCCCTGAAGGAACTTCAATCAGCACCTCACCGAGCCCCAGGGTGTCCTTGCGCGGCCCGGCACCGCGGCTGTTCCAGACGTTCATTGCCATGTGGTGGTGGTAGCGGCCGGCGGAAACAAACAATGCCTGCCCGTGCCAGCCGGCCGTCTTTTCGAAGCCGAGGGTTCCCACGTAGAAGTCCCGGGCGGCCTGGACGTGACCCACCTGGAGGTGCACGTGGCCAACGCCTGCGGTTGTCCGGCGCTGGCCTTCCAGCGACTCTTCGGTGAGGTACTGCTCCAGGTAGCGCTGCGGCGGGAGGGCAAGGCTGTCCATGACGACGTCCGTCCCGTTCCAGGACCAGTTGCTGCGCGGGCGGTCCCAGTACAGTTCAATGCCGTTGCCCTCGGGGTCGGTGAAATAGAAGGCCTCGCTCACCAAGTGGTCGGCGCTGCCGGTGAAGGACCGCGGCTCGTACTGGGCGGCCGTGGCGACGGTGGCGGCCAGGGAAGCCTGGTCTTCGAACAGCAGGGCGGTGTGGAACAGGCCCGCCTCTCCCCTGCCGGGAATATGCAGTCCCGGCGCCGGGGCCAGGTGGACCAGCGGCCTGCCGAGCCGGCCAAGGTAGAGTCCGCCGTCCTGCTCAGCCACCACCTCGAGTCCCAGCGCGCGCTGGTAGTAGTCGGCCATGAGCTTCATGTCGCCCACCTTGAGCATCACGGTGCCCATGGCGAGGTCGGCAGGAAGAAGATCCTGGCTGCTGGCTGCTGCGGTCATTGATGGCTCCTTGTGTTGGAGGCCGTCCCAATGGCGGCCTGTCACACATTAAAATTACTTGAACCTTCAATTTATTCCAAGTCCCCAAGGGCCCTCTGGTCAGCGGATGATGCGGCCGCCCAGCACCACATGCTCAAGCGACCTGATGGTCTCCGGCACGGCCCGGGGGTCTTCCCGGCACACCACCGCGTCGGCCCGCGCTCCTTCCGCCAGGACGCCCGCCCCCAGCCAGGTCCGGGCGGCCCAGCATGCGGCATCCAGTGCTGCAGTCATTGGCAGGCCGGCGCCGTGCAGTTCAAGGATTTCGTCCGCGATCCTGCCGTGGCGGATTGTGCTGCCGGCATCGGTTCCGGCAAAGATGCGCACGCCGGCTGCGTGGGCCTCGGCCACCCGTTCCAGCCTGCGTTCCCACAGGGCGCGCATGTGGGCGGCGTAGCGCGGGAACTTGGAATCCGCCTGCGCCGCGATGTCCGGAAAGGTGGCGATATTGATGAGGGTGGGCACGATCGGTATGCCCTGTTCGGCGAACCGGGGCAGGTGGCGGGGCAGGAGGCCCGTGGCATGTTCAATGCAGTCGATTCCGGCATCCAGCATCAGGTCCAGGGTGTCCTCGGCGAAACAGTGGGCGGTCACCCGGGCACCTTCGTCATGCGCTGCCTGGACGGCGTCACGGACGACGGCGGCGGGAAAGGAAGGGGCCAGGTCACCGGCGCCGCGGTCAATCCAGTCCCCCACCAGCTTGACCCAGCCGTCGCCGTCGCGCGCCTGCTTGCGGACGGCCTCCACGAGGCCCTCCGGCTCCACTTCCTCCGCGAAGCCGCGCAGGTAGCGCCGCGTTCGGGCGATGTGCCGCCCGGCACGGATCAGCAGCGGGAAATCCCTGCCGCCCTGCATCCAGCGGGTGTCGGCCGGTGAACCGGCGTCACGGACCAGCAGGGTTCCTGCGTTGAGGTCAGCCAGGGCCTGCTCCGCAGCCGTGGCGGCGTCAACGGGGCCGCCCGGTCCCAGCCCGATGTGGCAGTGCACGTCAACGAAACCCGGCAGTACCCAGCCATGGAGGACCCTGCCCGGCTCCGTCACGGGACGGGTGAAGGTGAGGCTCCCGTCCACGGACCAAAGCCCGTACCGGATGCTGTCGGGTCCGGTCAGGACGGGTCCGCTGAATTCAATGACTTGTGGCATCAGGACTTCCTTTCATTGCCCGGACAGGCTAGCACCGCGGATTGTGACAACGCGGTCCCAGGGGCCTGTGGTAGCTTCGTTCCTGACCACACGGGTGCCCCTGCAGGGGCTGAGATCGGGCTGACGCGGCCTGCGACCGTTGAACCTGTCCGGGTAATGCCGGCGAAGGAAGTGAGTATTCCCTTGAGTACACAAAACACCCAGTTAAACGCTGCCCAAATCCAGGCCGAAACAACAGCGGACGCTCAGACAGCACTTCAGGTGACCCAGTCCCTGAAGTCGCATTCGCTGGCCTTTATCGAAGATCCCGGCGCCGGGATCCGGGTGCCGGTAACGGAAATTTCCCTTGAGCCATCCCCCAACGGCCGGCCCAACGAACCGTTCCGCACCTACCGGACAGCGGGGCCGGGCAGCGACCCCGTCCGGGGCCTTCAGCCCTTCCGTTCGGAGTGGATTGAGGCACGGGCAGACACCGAGGCGTACACCGGCAGGGAGCGCAACCTGCTCGATGACGGCCGCTCGGCGGTCCGCCGGGGTGCCGCCTCTGCAGAATGGAAGGGCGCCCGGCCGGTGCCCCGCCGCGCCGTCGACGGCCGGACAGTGACGCAGATGCACTATGCCCGGCAGGGGATCATCACCCAGGAAATGCGGTTCGTGGCGCTGCGGGAAAACTGCGACGTCGAGCTGGTCCGCAGCGAGCTGGCCGCCGGCCGCGCGATCATCCCCAGCAACATCAACCATTCCGAGTCCGAGCCGATGATCATCGGCAAGGCCTTCCTGGTGAAGATCAACGCCAACATCGGCAATTCCGCGGTCACCAGCTCCATCGCGGAGGAGGTGGACAAGCTGCAGTGGGCCACGCAGTGGGGTGCCGACACGGTGATGGATTTGTCCACCGGCGATGACATCCACACCACGCGGGAATGGATCATCCGGAACTCCCCCGTCCCCATCGGGACAGTGCCGATCTACCAAGCCCTGGAAAAGGTCAACGGCGAGGCCAACGCGCTGACATGGGAGATTTTCCGCGACACTGTCATTGAACAGTGCGAGCAGGGCGTTGACTACATGACCATCCACGCCGGCGTGCTGCTGCGGTACGTCCCGCTCACAGCCAACCGCGTAACGGGCATCGTCTCGCGCGGCGGCTCGATCATGGCCGGCTGGTGCCTGGCCCACCACCAGGAAAACTTCCTGTACACGCACTTCGATGAGCTATGCGAGATCTTCGCGAAGTACGACGTTGCGTTTTCCCTGGGTGACGGTCTGCGCCCCGGTTCCACCGCTGACGCCAACGACGCGGCCCAGTTCGCGGAGCTGGACACGCTGGCCGAGCTGACGCAGCGGGCCTGGGAGTACGACGTGCAGGTGATGGTGGAGGGGCCGGGCCACGTTCCCTTCCACCTGGTCCGCGAGAACGTGGAGCGGCAGCAGGAGCTGTGCAAGGGTGCGCCCTTCTATACCCTGGGGCCCCTGGTGACGGATGTGGCGCCCGGGTATGACCACATCACCTCGGCCATTGGCGCCACCGAGATCGCCCGGTACGGCACAGCCATGCTCTGCTACGTCACGCCGAAGGAACACCTGGGCCTGCCCAACAAGGACGACGTGAAAACGGGCGTGATCACGTACAAGATCGCAGCGCACGCCGCGGACCTGGCCAAGGGCCACCCCGGGGCGCATGAGCGCGATGACGCCCTGTCCAAGGCGAGATTCGAATTCCGCTGGCGGGACCAGTTCGCGCTGTCCCTGGACCCCGTGACCGCGGAGTCGTTCCACGATGAGACGCTACCGGCCGAACCGGCCAAGACGGCGCACTTTTGCTCCATGTGCGGTCCGAAGTTCTGCTCCATGCGGATCAGCCAGGACATCCGGGACGAATATGGCTCCGCGGACGCGCAGGCGGCGCTGGCGGACCTGGCCGCCGGCATGCGGGGGAAGAGCGAGGAGTTCCTAGCAGCCGGCGGCAAGGTCTACCTGCCGGAGCTGCGGGTCCCCGCTGACGGCTAGGACGCCCGGGCGGCCTGGCTCCTGCCGACCCCGCTGATGAACTGGCGGATGGCCCGGTCCCCGTCCCGGGAGTCCTGGGGCCGGTGCCCTCCCGCGGCAACGCGGTGCAGGGCGCCGGTCTCCCGGAGGTACCCGGCAATTTCCTCGTAGAGCGGCTCCCAGCCACCAGTCAGGACCAAGGTGGGGACGCCGGGAACAATATGCAACGGCGCTTCCCAGGAAGGCTCCTGGAGCCGCAGCCGCCGCGCGGACCGCTTCTCCTCGGTGGTGGCAGGCTGCTGCAGGTCGGTGGCGTAGATCCGGCGGACAAACTCGCGCTGGAAGTCGTCATCGCTGAGCTGGTGGCGGACGTCGAACAGTGGCTGCATCAGGCGGATGTGGGCGGCCGTGGCCGGCAGTTCCGCCGTCAGGGACAGGCAGGCGGGCTCCACCAGCGACAGGGAAAAGACGAGGTCCGGGCGTTCGACGGCGGCCATCATGGCGGCGATTGCCCCCTGGGCGTGCGCAACGACGTGTCCGCCGGCAGCGCCACGGCCGTCGTCGCCCAGGGACCGCAGGATGATCGCGGTATCTTCCGTGAACGACGAATCCACCGGCTCCGCGGCGGCATCGTAGCCGTGCCGGCGGAGGAACAGGGCGTCATAGGACAGCGCCATGCCGTGCTGGCGCGGCCATGCGGCGGCACCGAAACTTCCGGCGCCGTGCACGAAAACTACCCTCTGCTTGAACATGTCCCAACCCTATTCCACGCTGCCGACATCCCCACGAAAAAGCGCCAGGTGTCGTCTTGAGCGGTCAAAACGGCACCTGGCGCTTCCTGATGCTGGAAACTCCTACTTGCCCAGGAACTTGTCGAAGCCCTTGGGGAGGTTCAGCGAGGACGGGTCGAAGTCGCCGCCCTGCTGGCCGAACGCAGCGCCGGTGGGGAGCGCCTTGGCGGCGTTGGCACGGCGGGCTTCCGCGTCCTTGCGCTCCTGTGCGGCCTTGGCGGGGTTGCCGGATTTTGCCTTCTTCTTGGGTGCGTTCTTTGCGTTCTTCCGCGCGCCGCCCCCGGCTCCGGGAAGGCCGGGCATCCCTGGCATCCCCGGCATGCCGCCCTGGGCCATCTTCTTCATCATCTTTTGGGCCTGGGCGAAGCGCTCCAGCAGGCCGTTGACCTCCGACACATGTACGCCGGAACCACGGGCAATACGGGCCCTACGCGAGCCGTTGATGATCTTGGGCGCAAGCCGCTCGTGCGGGGTCATGGACCGGACGATCGCTTCGACGCGGTCGATTTCCCGCTCGTCGAACTGCTCCAGCTGCTGCCGGATGTTCTGGGCGCCCGGCATCATCATGAGCATCTTCTTCATGGAGCCCATGTTGCGGATCTGCTGCATCTGGGCCAGGAAGTCCTCGAGGGTGAAGTCTTCCTGGTCGGCGAACTTCTTCGCCATCCGGGCAGCTTCGTCCTTGTCCCACGCTTTTTCGGCCTGTTCGATGAGCGTGAGGATGTCGCCCATGTCCAGGATGCGCGAGGCCATCCGGTCCGGGTGGAAGAGCTCGAAGTCGTCCAGGCCTTCACCGGTGGAGGCGAACATGACCGGCTTGCCGGTGACCGACGCAACGGACAGCGCGGCACCACCCCGGGCATCGCCGTCGAGCTTGGACAGCACGATGCCCGTGAAGTTCACGCCTTCATCGAACGCGAGCGCCGTGTTGACGGCGTCCTGGCCAATCATCGAGTCGATCACGAACAACACTTCGTTCGGGACAATGGCGCGGCGGATCTGGCGGGCCTGCTCCATCATCCCGGCGTCCACGCCAAGGCGGCCGGCGGTGTCAACGATCACGACGTCGTGCAGCTTCTGGCGTGCTTCCTCCACGCCGGCGCGGGCGACGGCGACCGGATCACCGGCGGGCTGGTCCAGTTCCGTGGAGGTGGCTCCGGGGTGCGGGGCGAAGACCGGCACGTTGGCGCGCTGGCCTACCACCTGGAGCTGGGTGACGGCGTTAGGGCGCTGGAGGTCGCAGGCCACCAGCATGGGGCTGTGGCCCTGGGCCTTCAGCCATTTGGACAGCTTGCCGGCCAGGGTGGTCTTGCCCGCGCCCTGGAGGCCGGCGAGCATGATGACGGTGGGGCCGTTCTTTGCCAGCCGAATCCGCCGGGTTTCACCGCCGAGGATCTCCACGAGTTCCTCGTTGACGATCTTGACGATCTGCTGGCTGGGGTTCAGCGCGCCTGAGACTTCGGCGCCCAGTGCGCGTTCGCGGACGCGCCCGGTGAACTCGCGGACCACCGGAACGGCGACGTCAGCGTCCAGAAGGGCACGGCGGATCTCCCGGACGGTGGCATCAACATCGGCCTCCGTAAGGCGGCCCTTGCCGCGGAGATTCTTGAAGGTTGCTGTCAACCGGTCAGAGAGTGAATTGAACACGCGCCGTGAACTTCTTTCAGGAGATGATCGGGACTCGACTACCTAGGGTATCAAGTCAGGCACCTAAGATGGCATGCTGGCAAAATGACGAGCCAAACAACTGTCAAGACCCTGCTCATCCTCGGCGCCTCGGGCGACCTCACCGGCCGCCTCCTCCTGCCGGGGCTGGCGCGGCTGCTTGCCGCCGGCCGTGCAGAGGGCCTCAGCCTGGTGGGGGCCGGTTCGGACCCCTGGACGCCTGAACAGTGGCGGGAGCGCGTGCAGTCATCGTTCGCGGCGGCGGCCGGTGCAGCGGACCAGCCGGGCAAGGAAGCCCTCGAGCTGTTGCAGAAGGAGACGGTGTACCACCAGCTGGATGTCACGGCCAATGGCGCCCTCGCGGCCTTGCTGAAAACCCTGGAAGGCCCGGTGGCCGTCTACTTCGCTCTGCCGCCCCGGATCAGCCAGCTGGCCTGCGAGACGCTTCAGCCAGGGGAGGTGCCGGCCGGTACCCGCCTGGTGATGGAGAAGCCTTTCGGCTCCAGCGAAGAGTCCGCGCGCTCCCTCAACCAGACGTTGGCGCGCCTCGTCCCGGAAGACCACATCCACCGGGTGGACCATTTCCTGGGCAAGGCCACAGTCCTCAACATCCTGGGCCTGCGGTTCGCGAACAACTTCCTGGAGCCGGTGTGGAACCGGCAGCACGTGGAAAAGGTGGAAATCTTCTTCGACGAGGATCTGGCCCTGGAGGGACGTGCCCGCTACTACGACGGCGCCGGCGCCCTGCGCGACATGATCCAAAGCCACCTCCTGCAGGTCATGGCCGTGATGGCCATCGAGCCTCCGGCCACCATTGGCGAGCGCGACCTGCGCGATGCGGTCTCCACCGTCCTTCGCGCCAGCAGCGTCAGCGCCCCCTTCACCAGGTCAACGCGCAGGGCCCGCTACACCGCCGGCACTGTAGCAGGCAAGGAGGTCCCCGACTACGCCAGGGAGGAGGGCGTGGACGCCGACCGGGAAACGGAGACCCTCGCGGAGATCCAGGTGGGCATCGACAACTGGCGCTGGCGTGGCGTTCCCTTCATCCTGCGTTCGGGCAAGGCCTTGGGCGACAAGCGAAAGGAGGCGGTGGTCACTTTCCTGCCGGTGCCCCACCTCCCCCAGGGTTTCACCGGGGTGGACTCCCCCAACCAGCTGCGGATCGGTTTTGGCCCGGACACGCTGGAGTTCGACGTGGATGTCAACGGTCCCGGGAACATTTTCAGCCTGGGCCGGGTCACCCTGGAGGCGGAACTGAGTGCCTCCGACCTGCTGCCCTACGGTGAGGTGCTGGAGGGGGTGCTGTCCGGGGATCCGCTGCTGTCCGTCCGGAGCGACACGGCTGAGGACTGCTGGCGGATTGTTGAACCGGTGCTGAAGGCATGGGAAAAGGGTGAGGTCCCGCTGGAGGAGTACGACGCCGGGTCGGCCGGGCCGGCGTCCTGGCCCACCAACCGGCGTCAGGACTGAGCCGTCCACACAAGGCGGGTTTGGCGCCTTAGACGTCAGCAGGGCGGGCGGGACCTTCCGGTTCCCGCCCGCCCTGCTTTCGTTTTCAGTTCCTGCCGTCCGCTGGGGGCCGCAGTGGTGAGGCCTAGATGGCGGCCACTCCGCGTTCCCCTGTGCGGACCCGCACTGCTTCGTGGACGTCCATGGTCCAGACCTTGCCGTCCCCTGCCCTGCCGGTATTGGAGCTGGCAATGATCACGTCCAGGATGTCATCGGCCTGTTCGTCCGTTGCCAGCACTTCCACCCGGATCTTGGGCAGGAGGTCCACGTTGTATTCCGCCCCGCGGTAGACCTCGGTGTAGCCGCGCTGCCGGCCGTAGCCGCTGGCCGCGCTGACCGTCAGGCCCTGGACGCCGTAGGCTTCCAGCCCTTCCCTGATGGCTTCGAGCTTTTCCGGCCTGACGATTGCAGTGATCAGTTTCATGCCCCCACGCTTTCCTTGCCTGTTGCTGACTGTGCCTTCTGCGCTTCCGCTGCCTGCGCGGCTTCAGGGGTTAGGCCCTTGCCGGTGATCAGGTCATGCAGCGGCTGGAAGCTTCCGCCGTGGCCGCTGACGCCGAACTCGTAGGCAGTCTCGGCGTGCAGGCTGAGGTCCACACCCACCGTTTCCTGTTCCTGCGAGACGCGGAAGCCCATTGTCTTGTGGATGGCCAGGGCGATTATGGTGGTCAGGATCGCGGAGTAGGCAATGGCGATGCCGGCTGCCGCGAGCTGTGCCCAGAGCTGTGCCAGTCCGCCGCCGTAGAAGAGGCCGCCGCCAACACCGTCGGTGGGCAGGGCGATGAAGCCCAGCGCCACGGTGCCGATGATGCCGGATACCAGGTGCACGCCCACGACGTCGAGCGAGTCATCGAAGCCCCAACGGAACTTCAGGCCGACTGCCAGGGCGGAAGCTACGCCTGCCACGACGCCCAGGCCCAGGGCGCCCACGGGGCTGACGTTGGCGCAGGCCGGAGTGATGGCAACCAGGCCGGCAACCACGCCGGATGCTGCCCCGAGCGAGGTGGGGTGGCCGTCGCGGATCCGCTCGGTGACCAGCCAACCGAGCATGGCAGCTGCCGGGGCTGCGAGGGTGTTCACCCAGATCAGGCCGCCCTGTTCGGCAGTGGTGGCTGCACCGCCGTTGAAGCCGAACCAGCCGAACCAGAGGATGGCCGCGCCGAGCATGACGAACGGAATGTTGTGCGGGCGGTGGTTGGGGTCCTTGCCGAAGCCCTTGCGGTTGCCGATGATCAGGACCAGGATGAGCGCGGCCACACCTGCGTTGATGTGGACCACCGTGCCGCCGGCGAAGTCGATGGCGGGGCCAAGGGCCTTGCCGATGGCTCCTTCGGGGCCGAAGAGGCCGCCGCCCCACACCATGTAGGCGAGCGGGCAGTAGACCAGCGTGACCCACACGGGCACGAACACGGACCAGGCGCCGAACTTGGCACGGTCTGCGATGGCGCCGCTGATCAGTGCCACCGTGATGATGGCGAACGTGGCGGCGTAGCCAACCTTGATCAGGCCATCGGGGGTGGTGATTCCCTCAAGGCCGAATGTGGCGAACGGGTTGCCGACGATCTCCATGAACCCTTCCCCGGAGCTCATGGAGGCGCCCCACAGGACCCAGACGACGCCCACCATGCCGATGGAGATGAAGCTCATCATCATCATGTTCAGGGCTGCCTTGGCGCGGGTCATGCCGCCGTAGAAAAATGCCAGACCGGGTGTCATGAACAGCACAAGGGCTGCCGCCACCATGACCCAAACGTGACCTGCGGTAAGTTCCATGGTGCACGTCCTCTCTCATCGAATCTTGCGGAAGTACTCCGCCTGCCAACGCCTTTTGCGTCCTGTAAAGAGTGTGTGGGTGGCGTGTTTCGCCCGCGGAGGATTTAGATTGCCGGCCTGTTACAACAACCTCTAGGAAGTAAATGGTGCATATCCGCCTTGTTACGGTTATGTTTCCGCACCCGCGCAGCCACCCGGCTCCCTTTCCAGCGAGGATTTCCCCAGCATGACGGCACCACCCCGCGCCAACGGCGCCACCTCAAGGTTTTGGGCGCGGCTGCGGCCGCAGCGCGAAAGGCTCCCCCGCGACATCAAGGTGATGCTGGCCGCGGCCTTCCTCATCGCGCTTGGATTCGGGCTTGTTGCGCCCGTATTGCCCCAGTTCGCCACAACCTTTGGAGTGGGAAACACCGAGGCTGCCGTCATCGTGGCGATCTTTGCGTTCATGCGCCTGGCTTTTGCCCCGGCCGGCGGTGCACTGATCGGCAAGCGGGGCGAACGCCCCATCTACGTTGCCGGGCTGTTGATCGTGGCGCTGTCCACCGCGGCGTGCGCCTTCGCCCAGGACTACTGGCAGCTGCTGCTGTTCCGCGGCCTTGGCGGGGCAGGCTCGGTGATGTTCACCGTGGCATCCATGGCCCTGGTGGTCCGGCTGGCGCCGCCTCAAAGCAGGGGAAGGGTCTCGGGAGCCTACGCCTCAGCGTTCCTGATCGGGAACGTGTGCGGGCCCATCGTGGGAGGCCTCCTGGCGGGGCTGGGCCTGCGGGTTCCGTTCCTCGCCTACGCCGCCGCCCTGCTCGTTGCCGCTTTCGTGGTTCAGACCCAGCTCAGCCATCAGCGCAGGGACGGCGGAGACGCACAGAAGCGGTCACCGGACATGCGCTTCGGCGAAGCCCTGGGCGCGGGCACCTACCGTTCGGCCCTCGCCTCCAGCTTCGCCAACGGCTGGGCCACCTTTGGCGTGCGGATGGCAACCGTGCCGCTGTTTGCGGCGGCCGCTTTCGGAGCAGGCCCGCAGGCTGCCGGCCTGGCCCTGGCCGTGTTCGCTGCCGGCAACGCCGCCGCGCTCACCTTCTCGGGGCGCCTGGCCGACTCGGTGGGGCGCAAGCCCATGATAATCGCGGGTTTGCTGGTGGCAGCCCTGGCAACCGCGGCAATCGGGATCACCACGGACCTGCCCTGGTTCCTTGCGGCCTCAACGCTGGCCGGCGTCGGGTCGGGCCTCTTCGGCCCAGCCCAGCAGGCTGCAGTGGCCGATGTCATCGGAAATGGCCGCTCGGGCGGCAAGGTGCTGGCCGTCTACCAGATGATGTCCGACGTCGGCGCGATCGTTGGGCCGGTCGTGGCAGGGCTGCTGGCGGACCGGCTGGGCTTCGGCTGGGCCTTTGGGGTCACCGGCGGCATCATGCTCCTGGCCGCCGTCGCCTGGCTTCCCACCCGGGAATCGCTCCGTACGGCAGGGCCGTAGCAGGCCCTGCCGGAGTTCTGGAACCAGGCCGGTTCAGGAGTCACCCGGTTCAGCGGTCAGCTAGTTCAGCAGGGCGTCGACGAAGCTTTCGGTGTCGAACGGTGCCAGGTCGTCGGCACCTTCGCCCAGACCGATGAGCTTGACCGGCACACCGAGGGACTTCTGGATGGCCACGACGATGCCGCCCTTTGCGGTTCCGTCCAGCTTGGTCAGGACGATGCCGGTGACGTTGACCACCTCGGAGAAGACCCGCGCCTGGTTCAGTCCGTTCTGGCCGGTGGTGGCGTCCAGCACCAGCAGGACCTCATCCACCTCTGCCAGCTTCTCCACGACGCGCTTGACCTTGCCCAGTTCATCCATCAGGCCAACCTTGTTCTGCAGGCGGCCGGCGGTGTCGATCATGACAACGTCCACTTCCTGCTCGATGCCTGCCTTTACTGCCTCATAGGCAACGGAGGCGGGGTCGGCGCCGTCGATGTCCGACTTCACGGTGGGAACGCCGACGCGCTGGCCCCACGTGGCCAGCTGCTCGGCGGCGGCGGCGCGGAACGTGTCCGCGGCGCCCAGCAGGACGTCCTTGTCCTCGGCCACCAGCACACGTGCCAGTTTGCCCACCGTGGTGGTCTTGCCCACGCCGTTCACGCCCACCACCATCATCACGGCGGGCTTGTCGGCATGCCGCTGGACGTTCAGGCTGCGGTCCATGGTGGGATCCACGAGCTTGATGAGCTCTTCGCGCAGCATGGCCTTGACGTGTTCCGGGGTCCGGGTGCCCAGGACCTTGACCCGCTCCCGGAGGGCATCCACCAGCTGCATGGTGGGCTCGGTGCCCAGGTCCGCGAGCAGGAGTGTCTCCTCCACTTCGTCCCAGACGCTCTCGTCGATGCGGTCGCTGGACAGCAGGGCCAGCAGCCCCTTGCCCATGATGTTGTTCGAGCGGACCAGCCGTTCGCGCAGGCGGGTGAGGCGTCCCGCGACCGGGAGCGGGGTTTCAACGGGGATGGTTTCCAGCCCGGCAGCATTGTCCGGAACCATTGTGGTGTCCAGCTCATCGAGGTCGGCGCCCTGCGGGGCCGCGCGCTCGATGGTTCCCTCGCGGTCCGCCACCGCGGTACTTCCGCCGGAGCGGATTTCGGGGTCATTGGCGTCCCGTGTACCGGGGTACCTGGTGATGTTCCTCCGCGTCTTGATCAGGACCGGGATCAAGGCGCCGATGACCACCAGCGCAGCAAGAATGGACAGGACAATGGGAAGGATGTCATTCACTCCCCTAGCTTCTCACAAACGGCTTGCCCCCTTCCGGCGCCTGCCGCGCAGCTGACCTGCCCTTTTCGTCGCCGCCCGCGCTGCTGATATTCCTCTGCGCCGCTGCTAAACCTCCGCGCCGAGGCGCTGGCTGATCACTGTCGAGACGCCGTCGCCCCTCATCGTTACCCCGTACAACGCGTCCGCCACTTCCATGGTGCGCTTCTGGTGGGTGATGACGATGAGCTGGCTGGATTCCCGGAGCTCTTCGAAGATGGTGATCAACCGGCCCAGGTTGGTGTCGTCCAGTGCCGCTTCCACCTCGTCCATGACGTAGAACGGCGAGGGCCTGGCCTTGAAGATGGCCACCAGCAGCGCCACCGCGGTCAGGGACCGCTCACCGCCGGAGAGCAGCGACAGCCGCTTGATCTTCTTGCCCGCCGGACGCGCCTCCACCTCGATGCCGGTGGTCAGCATGTCCGTGGGGTCGGTAAGGACCAACCGGCCTTCGCCGCCGGGAAAAAGGCGGTCGAAAACCCTGGCGAATTGCGCCTGGGTATCCTCGAAGGCTTCGGCGAAGACGCGCTGGACGCGGTCGTCCACTTCCTTGATGATGTCCAGCAGGTCCCGGCGGCTGGCCTTCAGGTCCTCCAGCTGGGTGCTGAGGAACTGGTGCCGCTCCTCCAGTGCCGCGAATTCCTCAAGGGCCAGGGGGTTGACCTTGCCCAGGCTGGCCAGGTCCCGTTCTGCCTTCCGCAGCCGCTTCTCCTGCTCCTGCCGGACGTAGGGCTTTCCTTCCACGATCTCTTGCCCGCCAGCATCAACGGGGGCGCGGAGGGCGGCCCACTTGTCGCTGGATTCCTCCGCAGGCACGGGCACGGGGACGTGCGGGCCGAATTCCTCCACCAGGGCCTCGGGGGTAATGCCCAGTTCATCCACGGAGCGGGTTTCCACTGCCTCGATCCTGGCCCGTTGCTGGGCCCGGGCGAGCTCGTCGCGGTGCACGTTGTCCGTGAGGTCGGCCAGTTCCCGGGCCAGGGCGTCGTTCGCTTCCCTGATTTCGCGCAGGCCGCGGTCACGCAGCTCCCGGTTCTCCTCGGCCAGGTCCCGTTCGTGCCGTGCCAGGTCCACCGAGACATCAACGTAGCCGAGTGCCAGTTCCACGCCTGCGGAAACGGCGGCTGCCCGTTTGGCCTGGATCCGGCGGCGCCGGGCGCGCTCCGCGGCTTCCTCGCGGGCACGGCGTTCGGTGGCGGCGGCGCGTTCCAGTGATGCCACCCGGTTGCGCGTGGCGGCCACCTGCTCCTCGGCACTGCGCAGGGACAACCGTGCCTCCACCTCTGCTGCGCGGGCGGCGGAGGCGGCATGTGCCAGGGCGTCCCGCTGTTCGGTGGAGGGCTCCTCTTCAACGGGTGCTTCCTGGGCTGCCGCCAGGCGGGCGGTAACGGCCGCGAGCGCTTCCTGCTCGGCAGCGACATTCCCTTCCGCCCGCGCCAAGGACGCGGCCAGCCGTTCGCTCTCGCCCACGGCACTGCGCAGGACGGAGTTCAGGTGGCCCAGGCGTTCAGCGACCGCCGCGAGGCGGGCATCGGATTCGTGCAGCTTGTCCAGGGCGGCGTCCGCTTCCTCCTGCGCACCTGCGCGCCGCGCCTCGGCGCCGGCCAGGGCGAACCTGTTCCGCTCCAGGTCCGCGGTGACCGCAGAAAGGCTGCGATCGGCGTCGTCCACTGCCGCCTGTACCTCGAGCAGCGACGGTGCCTTGGCAGAACCGCCGGCCGCCGTTAAAGCCGTGAAGACGTCACCCTCGCCGGTGACCACCGTGAGGCCGGGCACCGAGGCCACGAGGGTGGACGCGGCGTCGATGCCGGATACGACGGCGGTCCCGGCCAGCAGGTGCCGGACCAGGGCGAGGTGCCCCGCGGGCCCCTCCACGAGGTCGGCGGCCCATTGCGCCCCCTCGGGCAGCCGGACGGCAGGGTGGTCGCCGTCCCTCTGGTGGCCCGCCGCAGCCGAGGCGAGGAGCAGCGATGCCCGCCCGGCGTCGTCGTCCTTGAGCCGCTGCAGCACTGCGACGGCCGTGTCCTTGTCCTTGACCAGCACTGCTTCAGATGCCTGTCCCAGGGCGGCGGCGATGGCCGCTTCATAACCGGCCTGCACCGTGATCGTGGCGGCGACGCTTCCCTGCACCCCTGGAAGGCCTGATTCCAGCACGTGCCGGGCGCCGTCCTTGCGGTCGAGCCCCAGCTTGAGGGCGTCGAGCCGCGCGGCCAGGGCATCCCGTTTGCGGACTCCTTCGTTGACGGCGGCCTTGAGGTCCGTGATCTCCTGGAGCACAGCGTCCAGGGCCTCGCTTGCAGCCTCATAGTCGGCGTCGAGGGATTCTTCCCCCTCCTCCACGCCCGCCACCTGGTTCTCCAACGCCGTGAACTCGGCCTGGGCACGGGCGCGGCGTTCGGTTCCGGCGGTAAGGGATTCGCGAAGCCGTCCCAGTTCCGCCTGCGCGGACTCCACCCGGGACCTGGCGGCCGCCACCTGGCCGGCCAGCCGTGCCAGCCCTTCCCGCCGGTCGGCTGCCGCCCGGAGCTGGGCGGTGAGCCGCTGGTCCTCGGCCAGGGCCGCCTGCTCCGCTTCGGCCTTTGCGGCGCTGGCCGTCTCCAGGGCACTGCGCCTGGTTTCAATGTCCTGTTCAAGTTCGGCGAGCTCCTGCCGCACCCGGGCTGCCTGGCGTTCGAGCTGTTCGGGGTCCCTGCCCGGCGGGGGCGCGGCATCTTCCGAACCCAGCAGGCGGCTGCGCTCAGTGGCCAGCGAGCCGAGCGAGCGAAGCCGCTCCCGGGCAGTGGAGAGCCGGTACCAGGTGTCACGGGCGGCATTAAGGCGCGGTGTGGCCTCTGCCGCAAGTTGCTCCAGCGCTGCCTGCCGCCTGCGGCCCGTTTCGAGTTCCTGCTCGACGGCGGTACGCCGGGCCTTGAGCGCAGCCTCGTCCGCCACGTCCCGCTCCAGCGCCAGCTGCAACTGGACGAGGTCGTCGGCAAGCAGGCGGGCGCGGGCGTCCCTTACGTCGAACTGGACGCGCTGGGCGCGGCGGGCCACCTCCGCCTGCTTGCCCAGGGGCGTCAGCTGGCGCCGGATTTCCCCGGTGAGGTCGGTGAGGCGCTGGAGGTTGGCCTGCATGGCCTCCAGTTTCCGGACCGTGCGTTCCTTGCGCCGGCGGTGCTTGAGGATCCCTGCTGCCTCCTCGATGAAGCCGCGGCGGTCCTCGGGGGTGGCGTGCAGCACGCGGTCCAGCTGGCCCTGGCCGACGATGACGTGCATCTCCCGGCCCAGCCCGGAGTCGGAAAGCAGTTCCTGGATATCCAGCAGCCGGCAGGCGGCACCGTTGATGGCGTACTCGGAGCCGCCCGCACGGAACAGCGTCCGGGAAATGGTGACTTCGCTGTATTCAATGGGCAGGGCGCCGTCGGCGTTGTCGATGGTGAGCGAAACGTGTGCCCGGCCAAGGGGCGGCCGGCCTGACGTCCCGGCGAAAATGACGTCCTCCATCTTGCCGCCGCGGAGGGTTTTGGCGCCTTGCTCGCCCATGACCCAGGCTAAGGCGTCCACCACGTTGGACTTCCCGGATCCGTTGGGACCCACCACGGCGGTGACGCCGGGTTCGAAGTCGAAGGTGGTGGCAGACGCAAAGGACTTGAACCCCCGGACGGTCAGGCTTTTGAGGTGCAAGGCTTTTCTGGTCTCCTGGAGCGGATAGGGCAGGATTGCGGGAACCGGCTCACTACAATCTACTGCGCAGGACCGACATTTCCCCGCAGCAGCGCCCGGAAGCCAAGGCCTGCGCCACGCGTGAATATGCATGTTCCGGGCAGGCAAAGGCATAGTTAAGCTCTTGAGCCTGCGTTTTTGTGGGTACAGTCACCGCAGGAATGCGGGACAGAAACGAAGAGGGGCTTGAATTGGCAGGTAATGCAACCTTCCGCCACAGCAACACCGCGCTGCTCTCCGTGAGCAGCGTTGAAGCTCCAAGGATTGTGAGTTCCACGGACTTTGACCGGCGCCTGGCGTCAACCCTGCAGCGGCTGAAGTTCCCGCCGCGGCTGCTGGAACGCGTCGCAGGCATCACGCACCGCCGCTGGTGGGCCGCCGGCACGTCGTTCGATGACGCTGCGGTGGAAGCCGGCGCCAAGGCCCTGGCCGAGGCGGGCATCGAGGCATCAGACGTCGGCCTGCTGATCAACACCTCGGTGACCAGGCGCAACCTGGAACCGTCCGTCGCGGTGAAGATCCACCACGGACTCAGCCTGCCGTCGTCGGCCATGAACTTCGACCTTGCCAACGCCTGCCTGGGCTTCGTCAATGCCCTGACCCTGGCCGGCAACATGATCGATTCGGGCCAGATCAGGTACGCCGTGATTGTCAATGGCGAGGACGCCCAGCTGACCCAGGAGGCCACCCTGGAACGCCTCCAGCGGCCCGAAACCACCCGGGCCGACTTCAACCGCGAGTTCGCCACGCTGACGTTGGGCTCCGGAGCCGCCGCCGCCGTCCTGGGACCGGCCGACCAGCACCCCGGCGCCCACCGCGTGGTGGGCGGCGTGATGCGGGCCGGCACCGAACACCACGAACTGTGCGTGGGCGGCATCGACGGCATGCACACCGATACAAAGGGACTGCTCGACGGCGGCCTGCAGCTGGTCGTCGAAGCGTGGCATGAGGCCCAGCCCGAGTGGGACTGGGCTGCCATGGACCGCTACGTCACCCACCAGGTCAGCAACGCCTACACGCAGGCCATTATCGAGGCGATCGACCTGGACCCGGACAAGGTGCCCATCACGTTCCCGCACTGGGGCAATGTGGGGCCTGCCTCCCTTCCCATGACGCTGGCAGCCGAGGCCCAGTCCTTGGGGAGCGGTGACCGGGTCCTGTGCATGGGCGTGGGATCCGGCCTGAACACCGCCATGCTGGAAATCGTTTGGTGATCGCGGACTGGCCCGGCGTCAACGCCGAATGGTCACGCGAACTCGAAGTCCCCTCCACCTCCGGCGCTGATGCCCCCGGCACCGTGCACCGCTGGCACCTGCTGGATAACGGTGCAGAACTTGCCCGCCGCGGACTGGCTCCCCTGGGGACCCTGCTGTGCGTGCACGGCAACCCAACCTGGTCCTACCTGTGGCGGACCCTGCTGGCCGGCGGATCCGACGCGGCCCATCCATGGCGTGTGGTGGCCGTGGACCAGTTGGACATGGGATTTTCCGAGCGCACCGGGACGGTCCGGCGGCTGGCCGACAGGATCAACGACCTGGGCGACCTCACCGACGCCCTGGCCCTGGAGGGGCCAGTGGTTTCCGTAGGCCACGACTGGGGCGGCGTCATCAGCCTCGGCTGGGCCCTGGCGCACGAACACCAGCTGGCCGGGGTGGTCCTGACCAACACCGCGGTGCACCAGCCGGAAGGCTCTCCCATTCCGGCAGCGCTGCGGCTTGCCCTGCACCCCGCCGTCCACAAATGGGGCACCATCACCTCGGATGCCTTCCTGCGGGTGACGCATTCTCTGGCACACCCGCCACTGTCCGCGGAGGTCCGGACCGCTTACATGGCCCCTTACCGCGGGGCGTCCCGGCGCGCCGGGGTGGGCAACTTTGTTGCGGACATTCCCGTTGACGCGTCCCACCCAAGCTTTGCCGCGCTCACCGGGGTGGCGGAGGGGGTGCGCGGGCTGGATGTTCCAGCCCTGATGCTGTGGGGTCCGCGCGACCCCATCTTCTCGGACCGCTACCTCAAGGACCTCATCACCCGGCTCCCGCATGCGGACGTGCACCGCTACGAGGGCGCGGGGCACCTGGTGGCCGAGGACCGGGACATTGCCACGCCGGTCTTCGAGTGGCTCGCGGGGCGCGTTACCGGTGGTGGTACCCGTGCTGCCGACCCCCCCGCCGCCGTACAGGGCACCGACAGCTTTGAGCCCCTGTGGGCGCCGCTTGCCGAACTGGCGGCGGGACCAGCGGGCGACGGGAGGGCCGTCGTCGAAATGGCAACGGACGGCACCGTGGCCCGCTTCCTGACGTGGAAGCAGCTGGAGGCGGCTGTTGGACACCTTGCCGCGGGCCTGCAGGAGGCGGGCGTTGGGCCGGGCAGCCGGGTGAGCCTGATGGTTCCGCCGGGGGTGGACCTCACCGTGGCCCTGTATGCCTGCCTGCGGCTCGGTGCTGTGGTGGTGGTGGCCGACGCCGGCCTGGGCACCAGGGGCCTGAGCCGGGCCGTCAAGGGAGCCACTCCCGATGTCCTGATCGGGATCGACAAGGCCTTGGCCGCCGCCCGGGCCCTCGGGTGGGCAGCCCGGCGCATCAGTGTGCAGGAGCTCCCGGCGGGACGCCGCCGCCTCCTCGGGGTGGAAACCTCCCTTGCCGCCCTGGCGAGGGCAGGTTCGGAAAGGGCCGGGGCTGGGGGCAGTGTTGCGCGGCCCCTGCCGGCCCCGGACTCCCCCGCCGCGGTGCTCTTCACCTCCGGTTCCACCGGTCCTGCAAAGGGCGTGTTGTATACCCATCGGCAGCTTGCCGCCATGCGGGACACCGTGGCCCAAACCTTTGGGATCCGTCCCGGCCAGCGCCTGGTGGCGGGTTTCGCGCCCTTTGCCCTGCTGGGGCCAGCCCTGGGGGCCGTCTCGGTGACGCCGGCGATGGATGTCACCGCACCCCGCACATTGACTGCACGCGCCCTCGCCGATGCCGCGGCGGCCATCGATGCAACGGTGGTCTTCGCGTCCCCGGCTGCCCTGCGCAACGTCGTCGCCACACATGGCGGACTCACCCCGGAGGGTACCGCCGCACTTGAGCGCGTCGACCTGCTCCTCTCCGCCGGCGCGCCCGTTCCCGAAGCACTCCTCGCGGAGGTGCAGCAGCTGGTGCCCCGCGCTTCGCTGCACACCCCGTACGGGATGACCGAGGCGCTGCCCGTCACCGACATCAGCTTCGAACAAATCCAGGCCGCCGCCGCTGATGCCGCTGCCGGAACGATGACGGGCGCGGGCAACGGCGTGTGTGTGGGCCTGCCCGTCCACGGTGCCCGCGTAGCCGTTGTCCCGCTGGCAGGAGACGGCACCGCCCCTGGCTCCCTGCCCGTCACCGATGCGGGCATCACGGGAGAGGTCCTGGTGAATGCGCCGCACGTCAAGGACGCCTACGACCGCCTCTGGCTGACCCAGGAGCTGAGCAGCGGTCCCGCCGGATGGCACCGCACCGGGGACGTGGGCCATTTCGACGCCCGGGGACGGCTGTGGGTGGAAGGACGCCTTGCGCACGTCGTCACTGCACCTGGCGGCGCAGTGACCCCCGTAGGCCCGGAACAGGCCATCGAAAGCCTGGACGGCGTCGGCATGGCAGCCGTGGTGGGGGTGGGACCGGCAGGGACGCAGGCCGTCACCGCCGTCGTCGAAACCGTTCCGCCGGCCCCGAAAGCCGGCCTTGCCGGTCCGGAGTTGGCGGGCAAGGTGCGGGCCGCAGCACGCGGCGCGGGCGTGTCCGTCGCCGCCGTCCTGGTTGTCCCTGTGCAGCCCACCGACATCCGCCACAACGCCAAGATCGACCGGACGCGGCTGTCCCAGTGGGCCTCGTCCGTCCTGGCCGGCGGCCGCCCGGGGACGCCATGAGGGTGCTGGTCACCGGCGCCAGCGGGCTGCTGGGCCGGGAGGTGGCAGGCCTGTTGGTGCGGAAGGGCCATGCGGTCACCACCTTCCAGCGGCGTTCGTCAAGGGTCGACGGCGTGACGGACCGCAGTGGCTCCCTCACCGATGAGGCGGCGGTTTCGGCAGCCGTCCGGGGCGTTGAGGGCGTCATCCACCTGGCCGCCAAGGTTTCCTTTACCGGCCGTGCGCAGGAATTCAACGAAGTGAACGTCCAGGGAACCCGGCGGCTGCTCCAGGCAGCACGCGACGCCGGGGTCAGGGACTTCGTTTTCGTGTCCTCGCCGTCGGTGGCCAACTCGGGGGCCGCCATCGCAGGGCTGGGCGCTGAGCCGGCCGACCCGGTACATGCCCACGGCGATTACTCCCGCACAAAAGCCGAGGCGGAACTGCTGGCCCTTGCCGCAGACGCACCGGACTTCCGTGCCGCCGCGGTGCGGCCGCACGTGGTGTGGGGTCCCGGGGACACCCAGCTGGTGGAACGGGTGCTGGCACGGGCGGCCCGGAAGCGGTTGCCGCTGCTGGATGCCGGGGCTGCCCTGATCGACACCACGTACGTGGACAACGCGGCGGCCGCCATCGTTGCCGCGCTGGAGCGGATGGGGCATATCCGCGGCCGGGCGCTGGTGGTCACCAACGGTGAGCCCCGGCCCGTGGGCGAACTCATTGCAGGGATCTGCGCTGCCGGCGGCGTACCCGCGCCGGCCTGGTCCGTCCCCGGCCCGCTGGCGCGGCTGGCAGGATCAGTGGTGGAGCGGGCGTGGCTTCGGCTCGGCAAGCAGGACGAGCCGCCCATGACCAGGTTCCTCGCAGAGCAGTTGTCCACGGCACACTGGTTCGACCAGCGCGAAACCCACACGCTACTCGCCTGGACTCCCCAAGTACCCATCGACGAAGGCCTCGCCCGGCTCACGGAATACTACGGCTCCCGCTGAGCGGGCCTGCCAGGCGGGGTTGGGCGGCCGCTACCAGCGGCCGTTGCGGGGCCGCGGCTGGCAGACGGGGCAGGTGTGGGAGGAACGGTTCATGAACTGGTCCCGGCGGATGGTCGCATTGATACCCGCTGCGGCGCACCTCCTGCAGGGCTCGCCCTGCCGGCCGTAGGCATTGAGGGACCTGTCAAAGTAGCCTGAGGCGCCGTTGACGTTGACGTACAGCGAATCAAAGCTGGTCCCGCCTGCTGCCAGGGCATCGAGCATTACCTCGCGGGCGCTGTCGAGGACGCGCTGGGCTTCACTCCTGCGCAGGGTGTCGGTGGCCCGGGCGAAGTGCAGGCGGGCACGCCACAGTGCTTCGTCGGCGTAGATGTTGCCGATGCCGGACACCAGTCCCTGGTCCAGCAGCGCCCGCTTCAGCCCCGTTTTGCGCTTGCGGAGGCGCTGGTAGAAGACGTCAAAGGAGAAGGCAGGGTCCAGGGGGTCCCTGGCAATGTGTGCTGCTTCCTCTGCAATCAGGGGAAGAGGGGATTCCGCCAGGCCGCCTGGTCCGCCGTCGTCAGTGGGTACCAGCGTGGTGACGAAGAGGCCGCCGAAGATCCGCTGGTCCACGAACCGCAGTTGATCCGGCATCCCGTCCCGCGGGCTGAGCCGGAACCGGACTTTAAGGTGCTTTTCATCGGGGACGGCTGGGTCCTGCATCAGCAGCTGCCCGCTCATGCCCAGGTGCGCCATAAGGGCAACGTGGGGCAGGCAATCGGTCTCCGGGGTGTCCAATCCGGCAGCAGAGCTGTCCACCAGCGGCATCCAGAGGAACTTTCCCCGGCGCACGACGTCGGAGACAGTGGCACCTTCGAGGTTGCCGATGAAGTCCCCGACGCCAAGGGCATGGCGGCGGATGGAGCGTGGGTCGAGGACTTCAACATCACGGATGGTCCTGCCGCGGACCCAGTTCACCAGGCCACGGCGGACAACCTCCACCTCGGGCAGTTCGGGCATGGACGCTACTGGGCGGCCACGGAGCTTGCGCCGGTACTGGAGGCCTCCTGGGCCCCAGCGCCGGAAAGCACCCGCCACGCGTCTGCCGCGGCTTCCTGTTCCGCTTCCTTCTTGGAGTGACCGGAACCCTTGCCGTAGGCGGTTCCGCCGATATTCAGGACAGCGGTGAAGGTGCGGGCATGGTCAGGCCCGGAACCCTCCACTGCGTAGTGGATGCTGCCCAGCTGCCGGCTGGCTGCGAGTTCCTGGATACTGGTCTTCCAGTCGGTGCCGGCGCCCAGGACGGCGGCATCCTTCAGCAGCGGACCAATTAGCCGCATGACCAGTTGGCGCGCCGTCTCGATGTCGTTCGAGACGTAGGTGGCACCGATCAGGGCTTCCATGGTGTCCGCCAGGATGGAAGCCTTGTTCTTGCCATGGGTGAGCTTCTCGCCCTGGCCAAGATAGATGAATTCCCCGATGCCCAAGCTGCGGCCGATGCCGGCAAGCGCACGGGTACTGACGACGGCGGACCGGCGCTTGGCGAGTTCGCCCTCGGGCAGGTTCGGGTTGTCCCGGTAGAGGGCGTCGGTCACGGAGAACCCCAGGATGGAGTCGCCCAGGAACTCGAGCCGCTCGTTGGTGGGGATGCCGCCGTTCTCGTAGGCGTACGAACGGTGCGTGAGCGCAAGACGAAGCGTCCCGGCGTCAATAGAGACACCGAGACGCTTCAGAAGCTCTTCAGTTGAAGACATCAGTCAGCCTGTTGGGCCGATTAGACGTCAGCGACCTTGCGGCCCTTGTACTCAAGGAACAGCGCGGTGCCAGCAGAGTCGGTAACGACCTTTGCCTGGTGCGGCAGGCTGTAGGTGACCTGGCCGTTCTCAACGGTCTTCACCAGGTGAGGGGCGGTCGCCTTCCACTGCGAGCGGCGGGCGCGGGTATTCGAGCGAGACATTTTCCGCTTGGGAACAGCCACGGCTAACTCATTTCTCTCTAGACAAACACGTACAAATCAATTTTGCCGGTCAGGCTTAGCCATATCAGCTAGGGCAGCCCAGCGAGGATCCAGGACCTCGTGGTGGTGCCCCGGCTCGTCTTCCAGGCGAGCTCCGCATTCGGAGCAAAGGCCCTGGCAGTCTTCCCGGCACACCGGCTGGAACGGCAGATTGGTGACAACCGCGTCCCGCAACACCGGTTCAAGATCGATTACATCGTGCTCGACTCGACGTTGCTCTTCATCTTCTTCTCCGTCCGAGAACTCAGCGCCCTCGTAGAAGAAAAGTTCTTGCACATTGACCTCAAGGTCATACGCAAGGGGATCCAGGCATCGGCCGCACTCGCCGGTTACTTCAGCGACAACGGTTCCTGATACCAGAATTCCTTCGTGTACGGCCTCAAGCCTCAGGTCGAGCTCGACATCCGAGCCTTCCTGAACACCAATAAGCGCCACACCAAGATCACCCGGTGCGGGTACATGTTCCTTCAGCGTCCGCATGCTTCCCGGGCTGCGCCCGAGGTCCTTGACGTCGAACGCCAGGGGCGAACCAGCATCTCTGTTAATGAGAACTCCTGTTGAACATATGACCGACGTACCATCTTAGCCTGAAGAGCCATGGTGACTCAAACCGGCAGGAGGCAGCGCCGAAGTACCGATCCAGCCTACCGCCTTGGCTGCTGATCCGCCGAAGGCTCGCCGGCAACCATACGGCGGTGCACCGACCGGGGCACGTAGTCCGTGACGCTGCCGCCCAGGACCGCCACCTCTTTGATCAGCGTGGAGGACAGGTGGACGTAGCTTGCCTCGGCCGGGAGGAAAACTGTCTCCACTCCGCTCAACTGGCGGTTCATCGTGGCCATCGGAAGCTCGTAGTCGAAGTCCGACGATGACCTCAGTCCCTTGACGATGGCGGACACACCCCGCTGGCGGCAATACTCGGCCAGGAGGCCCTCGCCCACCGGCTCCACCACGATGCCCTTGAGGGACGCGAGGGTTTCGCGCGCCATCTCCAGCCGTTCCTCGAGGCTGAACATGTACTTTTTCGCGTAGTTGGTGGAGATGGCCACGATGACCTCGTCGAAAAGACCCGCAGCCCTTGCAATGACCTCAAGATGGCCGTTGTGGATGGGGTCGAAGGATCCGGGGCACACAGCGCGTCGCATGCTTCGAACCTACCGCATGGAAAGGCCGGGATAACATGACTGAATGCATCCACCACGGGAACTTTCCACCCCCCTGGCACCTGCTCCCTGGCAGCGGACAGCCCTCGGAGCCAACCTCCTCGCTCCGGACGGCGGCCTGGGCGTCACCATCTTCGAGGAGATGACCACCCTGGCCGTCCAGACCGGCGCCATTAACCTGGGTCAGGGCTTCCCCGATGAAGACGGGCCGGCAGAAATCAGGGAGGCCGCCCGGGCAGCCATCGCTGCAGGGGCCAACCAGTACGCACCCGGCAAGGGGCTGCCCCAACTTCGGGAGGCGGTGTCCGCGCACCAGGAACGCTTCTATGGGCTGGCGCCGGACCCCGCAACCGAGGTCATTATCACCACCGGTGCCACCGAAGGGATCGCTGCGTCCCTCCTGGCGTTTGCCGGACCCGGCGACGAGGTCCTGACCTTTGAGCCGTTTTACGACTCCTACGGCGCGGTCATCGGCCTCTCGGGCGCCACGCACGCCACCGTGCCCCTGGCCGCGCCCGACTTCCTGCCCGACCCTGCGGCACTGGAAGCTGCCTTTAATGAGCGGACGCGGGTGGTCCTGCTGAACAATCCGCACAATCCCACGGGTGCCGTTTTCCCTGCGGAGATCCTGCAGCGCGTGGTGGACCTTGCGCAGAAGCACGACACCATCATCATCAGCGATGAGGTGTACGAGCACCTCACCTTCGGCGTCCGCCACACGCCGGTGGCGGCGCTCCCGGGAGCCGCGGGCCGGACCATCACCATTTCCTCCGCCGGCAAGACCTTTTCCCTGACCGGCTGGAAAATCGGCTGGTTGAGCGGTCCCGAGGAACTGGTCTCGGCCGTCCGCACGGTAAAGCAGTTCCTCACCTACAGTTCGGGTACTCCGTTCCAGGCCGCGATCGCCACGGGCCTGGCCCTGCCGGACGATTTCTATACCGGCATCGCCGCCGCCCTGGAACAGAAGCGCGATATCCTCAGCGCCGGGCTCCGGGCCGCGGGCTTTGACGTATTCACCCCCAAGGGCACCTACTTCGTCAACGTGGACACGGCGCCGCTGGGCATCACGGACGCCCTGGACCTCGCCCGGCGGCTGCCCGCACTGGTGGGGGTGGCCGCCATCCCCGTTCCGGTGTTCTGCCATCCGGATGGAGCCGAACGCACGCGAAGCCTGCTCCGGTTTGCCTTCTGCAAAAAGACGGAGGTCCTGGAGGAGGCTGCCGCCCGGCTGGCAACGCTGCGCGGCAGGCTCTGATGCCCGGCGGCAGTGGCGGGGCCATCAGCAGGTTCCTCCGGACAACAGGCCAGCATGCCACCATCGAACCTGACGCGTTTACTGATGGCGCTTATCTCCTCGCCATCGGCGGAGCCGAACAGTCCCACGTGAACCTGGACCGCCCGGCGGAGATCTTCTATGAGTACCTCCGCAGGATCGGGCATCTGGTGGATCTCGCGGCACCGCCGGGAGAACCCATCAGGGCCCTGCACCTGGGAGCAGGGGCGCTGACCCTGGCACGGTACATCCAGGCCACCCGCCCCGGTTCCATCCAGTATGCAGTTGAGCTGGAACGTGAACTGCTCGACTTTGTCCTCAGGCACCTGCCCATGCCTGAGGGAACGGACCTCACCACGATCATCGGCGACGCCCGCGAGGCACTCGGCGCGCTTACTCCGGACCTTACGTTCGACGTCGTCATTTTGGACATCTTTTCCGGTCCTGAAGCACCGGGCCACATCGCCACCAGCGGCTTCTACCGGGAGGCCAGACACCGCTTGCGCCCGGACGGGCTGCTTATTGTCAACGTCGGCGACGAAGCGGCCCTCACGCTGGTCAGGAGCCAGGTGGCCGCGATGCGTGAGGCCATGGCCGATGTCGGCGCCTTCGCCGAAGCGGGGATGTTTGAGGGCCGGTACCCGGGCAACATTATCCTGGCGGGCACGCAGGGCCCCTGGCCGGAAGCCTGGACGGCCGAACTGACCGCGCGGGGCCCGCACCCGGCGCGGGTCCTGGCCGGGGTGGACCTGGACCCCTTCTCGGGCTAGGCCCGCAGGGAATCCGGCCCGTCCGTCCCGGGCAAGTCCTCGGCGGCGATTGCATCGGGCACGAACGGCTCCGCGTACCACAGCCGGGTCTCCCCATACTTCTTCTCGGCGAACCTGGTCAGGCCCTGCGGCCACCCCGGTTCAGGGGAGCGGGAGGAGCGTTCCACTACGACGACGGCGCCCGGGGCCAGGTGCCCGGCGAGTTTCTCCAGCACCCCGGACAGCCCGGCCTCCTCCAGCGGGTACGGCGGGTCCAGGAACACCAGGTCCCATGCCGTGGCCTCGGGGGCGCGGTCGAGGAAGGGCTCCACCCGGGCGCGGTGCACGGTCACCGCCTTGCGGCCCAGAACACCGTTGATCAGGTCCGCGTTCCGCTGGCACACGCCGCTTGCCTTGGCATCGGATTCCACCAGGTCCACCGTCAGGGCTCCCCGGCTGCCGCTTTCCACACCCAGCGCGCCAGAGCCCGCATACAGATCCAGCACGCGGGAACCCGCGATCACATCGAAGGCATCGAGGCGGGAGAACAATGCTTCCTTAACGCGGTCAGTGGTGGGCCGGGTCAGGGATCCCGGGACCGCTGTCAGCGGAGTGCCGCCCGCGGCACCTGCAATGATCCGGGTCACCGCGACCACCGCGATCCGCCGGCGCCCTGCAGGCATTGGTTGCTAACCGCGTTCAAGGAACGCCTCCTTCTCGGGGTTGAGGTACTTCTCGATGGCATCGGCAAGTTCGGGGTGGGCGGACAGCAGCGGATCCTGGCCGACGATGGTCTGGGCGTCTTCCCTGGCCCGGGCAATGATGTCCTCATGCTCAAGGACCCGCAGCAGCTTCAGTGTTGACCGTCCGCCGGATTGGGAAGCGCCCAGGATGTCGCCTTCGCGCCGGAGCTTGAGGTCCTCCTGCGACAGGACGAAGCCGTCCGTGGTGGCGGCGACGGCTTCGAGCCGTCTCCTGCTGGGGTGGCCCGGTTCCAGGGCAGTGACCAGCAGGCAAGTCCCGGGCAGGCCGCCGCGGCCAACCCGGCCGCGCAGCTGGTGCAACTGCGAGATTCCGAACCTGTCGGCGTCCAGGATGACCATCAGGGTGGCGTTGTGCACATCCACGCCAACCTCGATCACCGTGGTGGAGACCAGCAGCTTGATGCGGTTGGCAGTGAACCCGGCCATGGTGTCCGTTTTCAGCTCCGGGTCCTGGCGCCCGTGGAGCGGGGCCAGGGCAACCCCTGCCAGTGAGGGTTCAGCCAGCAAATAGTCCACGACGCCGGTGACCGATGCGAGCTCCCGTCCCTCCTCCGCCTCCACGCCCGGAGGCGCAGCCTCCCCCGGGCTGAAGTCGCCGTCGTCGTCCGTTCCGATCTTGGGACAGACCACGTACACCTGGTGGCCGGCGTCGATCTCCTCCCGCGCGCGGGCCCAGATCCGTCCCGCCCAGGCGGGGTTCTCCGCAAGGCCCACGAGGTGGGTAGCGATGGGGGCCCTGCCCTTGGGCAGTTCATCGAGGGTGGAGGTTTCGAGGTCGCCGAACACGGTCATGGCCACGGTCCGGGGAATGGGTGTGGCGGTCATGACCAGCAGGTGCGGCGGCTTCCGGGCCTTGGCCCGCAGGGCGTCGCGCTGTTCCACGCCGAAGCGGTGCTGTTCGTCCACGACGATCAGGCCGAGGTCGTAGAAGGACACGTTGTCGCTGAGCAGGGCGTGGGTTCCTACGATGATTCCCGCCGTCCCTGAGGCGGCATCCAGCAGGGCCTGCTTCCGGGCCGCGGTGGGCATGGAGCCCGTCAGTAGAGTGACCTGCACGGAAGACCCGCCGCCGGCCAGCCCACCCAGGAGTCCGTCGCTGGACAGCGGGCCAAGGGTGCGGCGGATGGAGTCGTAGTGCTGGGCGGCGAGCACCTCGGTGGGTGCCAGCAGCGCGGCCTGTCCCCCGCTGTCCACCACCTGGAGCATGGCCCGGAGTGCCACGACGGTCTTGCCGGAGCCCACCTCGCCCTGCAGCAGCCGGTTCATGGGCGTGTCCTGTGCCAGTTCCGTTGCCAGCGTCTTCCCGACGGCGGCCTGGCCGGCTGTGAGGGTGAACGGCAGGTTTTGGTCGAACGCGGACAGGATCCCGTCGTTGACGGGGCGCCGCGCGGTGGCTTCCTCGGCGGCGAGTTGGGCACGGCGGCGGGCCAGTGCGGACTGCAAAACCAGGGCCTCCTGGTAGCGGAGCCGGTCCCTGGCGCGTTTCCAGTCAGACGCTGTTTCAGGCGCATGGATAAGCCGGTAGGCGTGGGCCACGGGAAGGAAGCCCTCCCGGTCTGCCACTGCGGGGGGAAGCGGGTCCGCCATAGAGCCGAGGTCAGCGGTCTCCAACAGCGTGGCGATCACCTTCTGGATCTTCCAGCTGGGGAGCTTGGCCGTAGCCGGATACACCGGAATCGGCATGGCTGCGAGTTTCTCCGGATCATCACTGCCCGGCGCGAAGGGGTCCTCGTTCAGGATGAGGAAGTCCGGGTTGGTGAGGCCCAGTTGCCCTTTGAACCGGGTGACTTTTCCTGAGAACAGGGCGCGCCGGCCCTGAAGGAGTTCAGCTTTTGCCTTGTAACCGTTGAAGAAGCTGATCTTCAGCGTTCCCGGCACCTTGCCGTGGTAGTCCTGGCCTCCCACCAGCCGCAGCCCCTGCTGCCCGTCGTCGTCGGAAACTATGACGTCCGTGATGGTTCCGCGGCGTGCCTGCATGTGCCGGGTGCTGCTGGACAATACCCGGGCGATGAGGGTGACTTCCTCATCAAGCGGAAGCCCGCTGATGGGTGTCAGTTCACCGCGGGTCAGGTAGCGGCGGGGAAAGTAGTTAAGCAGGCCTTCGACGGTGGTGATGCCGAGGTGTTTCTCGATGACCGCGGCGGACCGCTTTCCGATCCGCCGTTCAAGGGCCAGGTCCAGCTCAGCGTTCATGCCCGCCGGTATTCACCGCATCCACGGCAGCGTCCCGGGGAAGCGCCAGCTCGCTGATGCTGATCTGGGATGGTTCACCGAGGGACCGGATGATGTCCACGGCGGGGTCCGGTTCCGGGACGTGGACGTGGACCCGCCACCGGTAGTTGCCGTCGGTGTCCGGGCCGCTGCCCACCTGGCTCATGATGACGGACTCGCCGATCTCGTCGAGCCGCTGCCGCAGGGTGGCGGCGTTCAGGGGCGAAAGGGTGATGGTGCACATGACTTCCACGCCGTCGTCGTCCGGCATGGAAGCGTGGATGTGGGGATCGGAGACGTCGTAGCCGTGCAGTCCGTCGAGGAGTTCGTCCTGCAGTTCCTGGCCCATCACGGCGGAGCGAAGGCAGTCGAGGATCAGCAGCATGCCCACGCCGCCGGCATCCACCACCCGGGCGGACTGCAGGGCATCGAGCTGCTCCTCCGTGTGGACCACCGCGGCCAGCGCTCCCTCCACGGCGGCGTCGAGGGTGAGGCCCAGGGCATGGTTGCTGTCATCGCCGTCCTGGCCGGCGTCGACGGCTGCTGCAGCGCGGGCTGCCGCTTCCATGACCGACAGCATGGTTCCGGGAACGGGGTCGCTCAGGGCGGACCAGGCGCGGATCTGGGCACGGTTGAGGGCCGCGGCGAGGAGCGTGGACGTCATCCTGGTGTGTCCGGCCAACGGCTCGGCCGCGGCGCAGAGGAACACCGAAAAGAGCGTTCCGGAGTTTCCGCGTGCCTCCTCCATGGCTGCCTGCCCTGCGGTGGCGAGGACTTCCCCGACGTCAACCGGGGCGGGCTGGTCTTCGCCAAGCACCAGGGAACGGGCCGCAGCGCGGACGGTGAGGTACAGGTTGGTGCCCGTATCGCCGTCAGCTACCGGGAAGATGTTGATGGCGTTCAGCCGGTCGCTGTGGTTGCCGAGGGCAGTTTCAGCCTTGCCCAGCCACCTCTTCATCGCCAGCGCGTTGGCGGCAACCTTAGTGTGCAAAGTGATCCCATCCCCCGGTGCCCGCGGCCGGACCCGCTGTCAAGACGCCCGGGCCATCGTCGGTACCGAGTGCATGTATCGAGCCTAGCGCAGTGAATCCGGGTGGCAGCTGAACATCGGCAGGGAATGTGGCCAGCAGCCCGTGGTCCTCACCGCCACCCAGCACCCACTGCTCAGGATCGGCTCCCAACAGGGCGGCCGCAGGAACCAGGACCTCCGCCAGTTCGGCCAGGCGCGCGGGATCCAGGGCGACGGCAACGCTGCTGGCTGCAGCCAGCCTCCTGCCGTCGCGCAGGAGCCCGTCCGAGATGTCGAGCATTGCCGTGGCCCCTGCGGCGCGGGCTGCCGGACCTGCCGCGAGCGGCGGACGCGGGCGGCACTGCAGGTCCATGAAGACTCTTTCCGCCGGGCCCAGGGTGTCCGCCGGAATATCCGCTTCCAGCAGGGCCAGCCCCGCAGCAGCATGGCCAACCGTGCCGGCCAACGCCAGGACGTCCCCTGGCTGGGCGCCTGACCGGAGGACTGGCCGCCCGCCGTCGAGCGTTCCCAGCACCGCCACCGTCACCGATATTTCACGCCCGCGGCCCAGGTCCCCGCCGGCCACGGAACAGCGGACTGCTCCGAGCTCCCGGATTCCGGCCGTGAGGCCGTCCGCCAGGTCCTCCACCCAGCTCACGGGCGTGTGGACGGGAAGCGTGAGGCTGACAACCATGGACGTGGCTTGTGCGCCCATGGCATTGATGTCGCTGAGGTTTTGCGCGGCTGCTTTCCATCCGACGTCGAATCCGGTGGTGCGGTAGCCGTTGGGCCACAGGAGCCGGAAATCCTGGTCCTGGACCTGGGTATCGATGCTGATGACCGTTTTGCCGTCCGGGGCGGCGACGATGGCGGCGTCATCCCCAGGTCCCAGCAGTGTGCTGGCGGTGTGCCCGGCCTCCATGCGCAGGCGCGGAAAGATCCGGGCCAGCAGGTCGGCTTCGGAAAGGCCGTCGACGGTGGGCTGGCGGTCAACGCGGTTACGGAGGTCTTCAGGCACGCCACTACGCTACCGCGCCGGACTGACATTGTGTCCGGGCGGGCACTGCGGCGGCGATAGGCTGGAAGCATGCACCACCACCACCTGCCCCTGTCCGCCCGCGCCGCCAGGATGGCGATGGTTGGAGCGGTGGCCGCCCTTTCCCTGACCGCCTGCTCACCGGCAGTGGACGTCACTGCCGCCAAGGACGCGGCCAACCCGGCGTGTGCGCCGATGATGCTGGCGCTGCCTGATTCCATTGGCGATTCAAAGCTGCGGAAGACCAACAGCCAGGCCACCGCGGCGTGGGGGGATCCTTCGCTGGTCATCCTGCGGTGCGGAGTCAACGTGCCGGGGCCCACCACCGACCGCTGCGTGACCGTTAACGGCGTCGACTGGGTCATCAAGGAAGGCGACCCGGTGTGGACGCTGACCACCTACGGCCGGGAGCCTGCCACGGAAATCCTGATGGACCCGGACAAGATCAGCTCCGCGACTGTGCTCGCGGACCTGGCGGCAGCGGCAGCGAAGGTCCCTTCCGTCCGGAACTGCGTGGGCCAGGAAGACCTGCAGAACCTGCCAAAGAGCCAGTAGGTTCCGCCAGGCCACCCACCGTGGGCCCACGCCGGCAGGGTCCCCGGGATCAGCGGAGTCCGGTCTTGCGGTTCAGGGCCAGGTAGATGAGTTCATCGATCAGGTCGGCGTAGCCCAGGCCTGAAGCGGCCCACATCTGCGGGTACATGCTCTTGGGCGTGAAGCCGGGCATGGTGTTGATCTCGTTGATGATCAACTCACCCTCGGGCGTGTAGAAGAAGTCCACCCGGCTCAGGCCCTCGGCACCGACGGCATCGAATGCGGCGGCAGCGAGCTCACGGACCCGGGAGATCGCTTCGGCAGGGATGTCCGCCGGGCAGCTCAGGGCCGCGGCGTCATCCTCGACGTACTTGGCGTTGAAGTCGTAGAACTCGTGCGTTCCCCCGGATACGGAGATCTCGCCCGGCATGGAGGTCCGGGGCGCGTCGGTGCCCCTGCCTTCCAGGACGGCGCACTCGATTTCGCGTCCCACGATCCCGGCTTCGATCACGAGCTTCAGGTCGTGGCGGCGGGCTTCTTCGATGGCGGCATCCAGGTCGTCCAGGGAGTCAACCTTCGAAATGCCCATCGAGGAGCCCGCACGGGCCGGCTTGACGAACACGGGGAACCCGAGCCGGTCCACCTGCTTGCGGACGGACTCGGGGTCCCGGCGCCACTGCCTGTCGGTGACCACGACATAGGGGCCGACGCGGAGTCCGGCAGCTTCGAAAACCACCTTCATGTAGTGCTTGTCCATGCCGACCGCCGAAGCAAGGACCCCCGCGCCGACATACCGGGTGTCGGAAAGCTCAAGGAGTCCCTGGATGGTGCCGTCTTCGCCGAAAGGGCCGTGCAGCAGCGGGAAGACCACATCCACGGCGCCCAGTTCCTGCGGCACCTGGTTGGGCGACGCCACAATCAGCTGGTGTTCCCCGCCGATCTCGGCCAGGGTGACGGTCTCCGACGAGGGCACGACCTCGGGGAGGGCTGAGGCCGACAGGGACCACTGGGCCGTTTCCGCCGGGGCCAGGACCCATTGGCCGGTCTTGGCAATCCCGATGGGAATTACCTCGTACTTGTCCTTGTTAATCGCGCCCAGGACACCGGCGGCAGTCACACAGCTCACCGCATGCTCGCTGGAGCGGCCGCCGAAGAGCACCGCAACGCGCGGTTTCCTGTTGGGTGCCGTTTCCCCGGGGGTGTTTGTGTCGTGGGACATGGTCAGTAATCGCCTTCAGGTTTCAATTCCCGGGACAGCAGAATCGGCCCCAGTTGGTCAACGGACAGCTTGCCTGCCAGCACCGCAACCACGGCGGCAGTAATGGGCATTTCGACGCCGAGCTTGCCGGCGAGTTCGTGGACGGCCTGGCCCGACTTGATACCTTCGGCGGTCTGGGTCATCTTGCGGCCCACCTCCTCCAGCGTCAGTCCCTGGCCGAGCAGCCTGCCGGCGGTATGGTTCCGGGACAGGGCGGACGAACAGGTTGCGACGAGGTCGCCCAGCCCGGCGAGCCCGGCCATGGTCTTGGCCTCTCCGCCCAGCGCCAGCGCGAGGCGGGATGTTTCCGCCAGCCCCCGGGTGATCACCGAGGCCTTGGTGTTGTCCCCCATCTGCCTGCCCTCGCAGATGCCGACGGCAAGGGCGATCACGTTCTTGACGATGCCGCCGATTTCGACGCCGACGACGTCCGATGTGGTGTAGGGCCGGAAGTACGGAGCGGTGCAGGTCCTGGCCAGCCAGCCGGCGGTGGCGGAGTCCGTGCAGGCAACGACGGACGCCGTGGGCTCCTCCCGGGCAATTTCCATGGCGAGGTTGGGTCCGGAGACGACGGCGATGCGTTCCAGCGGCAGGTCCAGTTCCTGGCTGATGACCTCACTCATCCGGGCGTCGGTTCCCAGCTCAAGGCCTTTCATGAGGGAGACGACGACGGCACCCGGGGCGATCATGGCCTTCCACTCCCGCAACTGCGGACGCAGTGACTGGGCCGGAACGGCGATCACCACAAGTTCGGCTCCCGCCAACACCTCGCGGACGTCGGTAGACGCTGTGATGTTCTCTGGCAGGACGATGTCCTTGAGGTAGTCGCTGTTGCGGTGGCTGGTGTTGATCTCCTCCACCACTTCGGCGCGCCGGCCCCACAGCTTGATGGCACGAGGCGTTCCCGTGGCGATGGCTGCATCTGCGAGGATTTTCGCGAACGTGGTCCCCCAGGACCCCGCGCCAAGAACGGCGACCGTGCGGGCCGCTCCCGGCTTTGCGTCAGCGGTCACGGAGCTTCCGTTCCTGCACCGTGCTGCTGTCCGCGTTCCACGAACCGCCCCTGCTTGGCCTGCTGTTGCTTGGCCGGGTCCCACCGTTCCGCCGGCGGCTGCTCACCGCGCAGGCTCGCAAGGAGCCCCGTGATCGCAGCCATGATGACTTCCGTGGCCTCCGCCAGCGTTGCGTTGTCCAGGGGACGTCCGTCGAACGCGCTGAGGTCCACAGGGTCCCCCACCAGTACCCGTGATCGCTTCCGCGGGAACAGGTGGAAACGCTTGCCGTACCTGGGGAACACCTCGTGGGCACCCCAGTGGGCGATGGGCACCACGGGGATTCCGCCTTCGAGGGCCAGACGTGCAGCGCCGGTATGCCCCTTCATGGGCCACAGGTCGGGATCACGCGTCAGCGTGCCCTCGGGGTAGATGATGATGGCACCGCCCTCAGCCACGATCTCCTGGGCCACCTGCAGCGAACGGTTCGCTCCCGCCGTCGAACGCTCCACCGGCACCTGCTTGGTGGCTCTCAGCAGCGGGCCCAGGCCGGGGACCTTGAACAGGGACGCCTTGGCGAGGAAGTGCGGGGCCCGTCCCTGGTTGTACAGCATGTGGCCCACCACCAGCGGGTCAATCTCCGTGCAGTGGTTGGGAGCGGCGATGAAGCCGCCCGCGGGAAGTTTTTCTGTTCCCTCCCACGTCTTGGACATCATGAGGTTCAGCAGCGGCCGGGCGATGCCGGCGATGAACACAAATGTGGCCCTGCTCTTGGCAGATTCCTTCACAGTTCCGCTCTACTTCGTGGTGGTGATGTCGAAATCGGCACCGAGGCCGGCAAGCTTCTCGGTGAAACGCTCGTAGCCGCGGTTGATGATGTCGATGCCGGTGACCCGCGAGGTTCCCGTGGCGGCCAGGGCGGCGATCAGGTGGCTGAAGCCGCCGCGGAGGTCCGGAACGTCGATGTCCGTTCCCTTGAGCTGGGTGGGGCCGGAGATGACGGCGGAGTGCAGGAAGTTCCGCTGGCCGAACCGGCACGGAACGCTGCCAAGGCACTCGCGGTGCACCTGGATGCTGGCACCCATGCGGATCAGGGCATCGGTGAAGCCGAAGCGGTTCTCGTAGACCGTCTCATGGACGATCGAGACACCCTCGGCCTGGGTCAGCGCCACCACGAGGGGCTGCTGCCAGTCAGTCATGAATCCGGGGTGGACGTCGGTCTCGAGGACCAGCGGGCTCAGCTTTCCGCCCTTGTGGTAGAAGCGGATGCCGTCCTCGCCGATGTCCATGCCGCCGCCCACCTTGCGGTAGGTGTTCAGGAAGGTCATCATGTCGCGCTGCGAAGCACCCTCGACAAAGATGTCTCCGCGGGTCACCAGCGCTGCCGAAGCCCAGGACGCGGATTCGTTGCGGTCCGAGAGGGCCCGGTGGTTATAGCCGCCCAGGTCGCGGACGCCCTCAATGCGGATGGTGCGGTCCGTCTGGACGCTGATGATGGCGCCCATCTTCTGCAGGACGGCGATGAGGTCGATGATTTCCGGCTCGGTGGCCGCACCGGAAAGCTCCGTGATGCCCTCGGCACGTGTGGCGCTGAGGAGGACCTGTTCGGTGGCGCCGACGGACGGGTACGGCAGCGAGATCTTGGCGCCGTGCAGGCCCTTGGGTGCGGAGATGTGGATGCCGCCGGGGCGCTTCTCCACCACGGCGCCGAACTGCCGCAGGACGTCCAGGTGGTAGTCGATGGGCCGGTCGCCGATCTTGCAGCCGCCCAGGTCCGGGATGAAGGCTTCGCCGATGGCGTGGATCAGTGGCCCGCACAGCAGGATGGGGATGCGGGAGTCCCCGGCATGCGCATCGATGGCAGTGCTGGATGCCGTCTTCGCGGCCTTGGGATCGAGGGTGAGGTCACCGTTGACCGGATCCTTCTCCACGGTCACGCCGTGCAGCTGCAACAGGGAGGTAACCACCTCCACGTCCTTGATTTCCGGCACGTTCCGCAACACCGACGGTTCGTTGCCCAGCAACGCCGCAACCATTGCCTTCGGGACAAGGTTCTTTGCCCCACGGACGCTGACGCGGCCTGTAAGCGGGACACCGCCGCGGATTGTCAGAACACTACTCATATACCGGTTTCCTCACGATCACTAGCCCCCAAAACCTTGCAAAGGCTCCAACCAAGCATAGGAGGTCGCGTTACCGAACCGAAATAAGGGGGCACCGGCGGCGGGGCGTGGCGCACCCGCCCCTGCCGCCGGAATGGTCCGGGCAGCTAGGAGAGCTTTGCCGGCAGGGTCTTGGGCTTGAACGCCGGGCGGGTCGCCTCGTAGGCGGTGATGTCGGCTTCGTGCTGGAGGGTCAGCCCGATGTCGTCCAGCCCCTCCAGGAGCCGCCAGCGGGTGTAGTCGTCGATCTCGAACGGCGCCACGATGTTGCCGCACACCACGGTCTTGGACTCGAGATCCACCGTGACCTGGGTCCCCGGAGCGTTCTCGAGTTCCTTCCAGATGAGCTCGATGTCGTCCTGCGCCACCTGCGCGGCCAGCAGCCCCTGCTTGCCGGAGTTGCCGCGGAAGATGTCGGCGAAGCGGGAGGACAGCACTGCCTTGAAGCCATAGTCCTTCAAGGCCCACACTGCATGCTCGCGGGAGGAACCGGTGCCGAAGTCCGGTCCGGCCACCAGCACGGAGCCGGCGTTGTAGGGCTCCTGGTTGAGGATGAAGGACGGGTCCTTGCGCCAGGCGGAGAACAGGGCGTCCTCAAAGCCGGTCCGGGTGATGCGCTTGAGGTACACCGCGGGGATGATCTGGTCGGTGTCAACATTGCTCTGGCGCAGCGGGACGCCGATGCCGGTGTGCTTGGTGAACTTTTCCATGATGTCTGTCCTAGGCTGCGTCGATGCGGATGGCGGCGGGTTCGGGGGCCGGTTCAAGGTCCGACGGCGAGCTGAGCGTGCCGCGCACCGCCGTGGCTGCAGCCACCACCGGGGAGACCAGGTGCGTGCGACCGCCCTTGCCCTGGCGTCCTTCAAAGTTGCGGTTGGACGTGGAGGCGCAGCGCTCCCCCGGCTCCAGCTGGTCCGGGTTCATGCCCAGGCACATGGAGCAGCCGGCAAAACGCCATTCGGCGCCGAAGTCCTTGAACACACGGTCCAGTCCCTCGGCCTCGGCCTCGAGCCGGACACGGGCCGAACCCGGTACCACCAGCATCCGCACATTCGGGTCCTTTTCGCGCCCGCGGATGATGTCCGCCGCAGCGCGCAGGTCCTCGATGCGCGAGTTGGTGCAGGAGCCCAGGAAGACGGTGTCAACGCGAATGTCCTTCATGGGGGTGCCGGCTTCCAGGCCCATGTACTGCAGGGCCCGCTCCGCGGCAGCCTTGGCGTTCTCGTCACCAAAGTCCGCCGGGTTCGGGACGGCCTGGGACAGGGAGACGCCCTGCCCTGGGTTGGTGCCCCAGGTGACGAAGGGCTCCAACGTGTCAGCATCCAGATCCACCTCGACGTCGAAGGTGGCGTCGTCGTCGGTCCTCAGCGTGTTCCAATATTCGACGGCGGCATCCCAGTCAGCGCCTTCCGGAGCGTGCGGGCGGCCCTTCATGTAGGCGTACGTGGTCTCGTCCGGGGCCACCATGCCGGCGCGGGCGCCGGCCTCGATGGACATGTTGCAGATGGTCATGCGGGCTTCCATGGACAGGGCCCGGATCGCGGAGCCGCGGTATTCCAGGACGTAGCCCTGCCCGCCGCCGGTGCCAATCTTGGCGATGACCGCCAGGATGATGTCCTTCGCCGTGACACCGGGACGCAGGGTGCCCTCGACGTTGATGGCCATGGTCTTGAACGCCTTGAGCGACAGGGTCTGGGTGGCCATGACATGCTCCACCTCGGAGGTGCCGATGCCCATGGCCAGGGCACCGAAGGCGCCGTGGGTGGAAGTGTGCGAGTCGCCGCAGACAACCGTCATGCCCGGCTGGGTGAGGCCCAGCTGCGGACCGACCACGTGGACAATGCCCTGTTCTGCGTCGCCCAGGCTGTGCAGCCGGACACCGAACTCCGCGCAGTTGTGGCGCAGGGTCTCGATCTGAGTGCGGCTGGTCAAATCAGCAATGGGCTTGTCGATGTCCAGCGTGGGGGTGTTGTGATCCTCGGTGGCAATGGTCAGGTCCGGCCGGCGCAGCTTGCGGCCGGCCAGCCGAAGGCCTTCAAAGGCCTGCGGGGACGTGACTTCGTGGACCAGGTGGAGGTCGATGAACAGAAGGTCTGGCTGGGCGTTGGCTCCTTCGCCGTCACCTTTGCGCACCACGTGCGCGTCCCAGACTTTCTCGGCCAATGTCTTTGCCATGGCCATCTCCCTTCACTGCTGTTTGGCTGATTAGTCCAACTGAATCAAGACGGCTCCGCGCTGCGCCAGCCGAAAGATTTGCATCTCAGATACTGAGACGGCAATATCATTACATGGACAATTCTAGTGGAGTCGGTGTCATTGATAAAGCGGCCCAGGTGCTCGACGCACTCGAGGCAGGTCCCACCACGCTGGCGCAGCTGGTGGCCGCTACCGGACTGGCCCGGCCCACTGTCCACCGCCTCGCTTTGGCGCTGGTGCACCACCGGCTGGTCAGCCGCGACATCCAGGGCCGGTTCGTCCTCGGCAGCCGGCTCGTTGAGCTCGCCTCGGCAGCCGGCGAGGACCGCCTGATCGCCTCCGCCGGGCCCGTGCTGATGCAGTTGCGCGACGCCACCGGCGAGAGCGCGCAGATCTTCCGCCGACAGGGCGACTGGCGCGTCTGCGTCGCCTCCGCCGAACGCCCCATCGGTTTGCGCGACACCATCCCCGTCGGCACGCAATTGTCCATGAAAGCCGGCTCCGCCGCCCAGGTCCTGCTCGCCTGGGAGGACCACGACCGGCTCCTTGAGGGCCTGCAGTCAGCCCGCTTCACGCCCACCGTCCTGGCAGGGGTACGACGGCGGGGCTGGGGACAGAGCCTTGGCGAACGCGAGCCGGGAGTCGCCTCCGTCTCGGCCCCCGTCCGCGGTCCGTCCGGCAGGGTGATTGCCGCCGTCTCCATTTCCGGACCCATCGAGCGGCTGACCCGCCAACCGGGGCGCCTGCACGCGGAAGTGGTGTGCAACGCCGGCCGGATCCTCACCGAGGCGCTGCGGAAAAACAACGACTAGCAAAGTCCGCTCTCCCGCCCGTTCACGCCGCTAGGCTGTGGCCATGGGCAGCTATGCAGTGTTCCTCCGCGGCATCAATGTGGGCGGAATCAATATCAAGATGGCCGATCTTCGGGACGCACTGAAGAACCGCGGCTTCACCGATGCCAAGACCCTTTTGGCCAGCGGAAACGTGGTGCTCTCCAGTACCCTGGACGCAGCCGCCGTCAAACAGGAATGCGAGCAGTGCCTGCGTGCAGCGTTTGGCTATGAGGCGTGGGTGGTGGTCCTGGATGCCGGGAGGGTGGCCCAGCTGGTGGAAGCCTGCCCCTTCCCCGAAGACGACAAGTCCACCCACACCTACATCACCCTCTCGTCGGATGCCAAGGTGCTGGATGAGCTGGAAGCAGGAGGGTCCGCCCTGGAAAAGCATGACCAGCGGCGGCTGGGGCCGGAAGCCCTTGCCTGGCTGGCCCCGGTGGGTGGAACCCTGGACAGCCCGTTCAGCAAGATCAGTGCCAAGGCAAAGTTAAAGGCCGCCACTACCACCCGCAACCTGCGCACCCTGATTAAGATCCGCGATGCCGCGGCTGCCCTCGCCGCCGCCCAGGCAACAAGCTCCTAGCCTGGCCCTGCCTTCTTCAGGGCCTTGTTGAAGGCTGCAAGCCGGGCAATCCCGGCCTCCACTGGGGCCACCACCAGTTCCTGGGCTGCACCTGCAACGGCACTGTTGAGCCGGCGTCGGGCCCTTGCAGCACGCGCGCGGGCAGCACCTGCCGCGATAAAGCGGCCGGTGATGGCCAGGAAGATCCCCAACACCACGCCCAGCGCAATCATCAGCGTAGGCGCCGGCCACCCCTCCACTCGCGGTACCTCCGGTACCGGCAACTGCAGGTACGCCAGCCCGGCCAGCACGCCGAGCCAGCCCAGGCCACCCAGGACCGTCAGCAGCGCGAGCCACTGCAGGATGTTGAAGAGCCCCCACCACCAGGCTTTGCGGTTGGCTCCCAGGTCGGTTCCGGCGATGGCCTGGTCCAGAGCGTCGGGCAGCCTGTCCCTTCCTGCCCTTGCTGTTCCCCGGATTGCGGCCCGCCAGGGTCCCGGCGCGCCCGCGCTGGCCGAATCCGCAAATTCCCTGACCGCCGCATCCGTCCTGGCCCGTTCCGGCGCACCGGCAGGCGGCAGCGATGTCCTGTTCAGCTCGGCAGGAGTATCCCGCCGCAGGTTGAGCCGCCGCAGTGGGTCCGGCCGGAAACGGGAGAGCCAGCGGGTTACAGGCCAGCCCGTCCTGCGCACCGACTCCAGACGGTAGGACTGGCCTACCGCCCGCACCACGGCAGGGACGTTTGCCGCCAGGGCCAGTTCCTCAGCCAGTCTCGTCTTTGCCGCGGTCCGCACCCCCGCAGCCTCCCCCTCGCCGGAAACGCGCCGCAGGTCCTCCGCTGCCTTGGTCACATCGGCCTCCAGGCGCCGGGACTGGGCCTGGCGCTGGACGGCAACCTTCCGTATGGCGGCACGCACTTCCGGGATTCCCGCTCCCGTCACTGCCGACGAGGCAAGCACGCGCACCTGTCCCAGCCCTTCCCCTGCAAGGATCGCGTGCAGCGAGTCGAGCACCGGTTGCAGATCATGCGCAGGCAGCCGGTCCACCTGGTTCAGGACCACGAGCGTGACGGCACCATGGGTGACAAGGGGTGCCAGGAATCCGTTGTGCACGGCGGCGTCGGCATATTTTTGCGGGTCGAGCACCCAGACCAGGACGTCCACCATTCCCACCATCCGCTGCACGATCTCGCGGTTCGCGGCACGGGTCGAATCGAAGTCCGGCAAATCCAGCAGGATCAGCCCGGTCTGTTCATCGGCGAAGCCCTCCACCGGTGCGGCGTGGTGCCGGTTTCCAACCTCCAGCCAGTCCAGCAGCGCCTCGCTCCCCTTTGCTCCCCACACCCCCGCCAGTGGTTCCGATGTGGTGGGACGGCGGGCGGCCGCCGTTGCGATTTCCGCGCCGCTGACGGCATTGAAAAGGGAGGACTTGCCGCTGCCTGTCGCTCCGAAAAACCCCACCACGGTGTGGTCGGCGGACAATGAGCGGCGTGAACTGGCGCGTTCCAGGACGTCGAATGCTTCCTGCAGCGCCTCGTCCGGGACCACGCCCTCCCCCAGTTCGTGGGCGTCCTGGAGGGCCTGGAGCCGGCTGTCCAGCCGCGTTGACCCGCGTGCCCCGCTGTGGCGGCTCACGCCTTTCCCGCCAGCCGCGCGAGTTCCCCGGCCTGGCCGGCAAGCCGCTGCGCGAGGTTGGGATTGTCCTCCGGCAGCCGCTGCAGGAACTTCTGCTGTTCATCCGTCAGCAGTTGTTGGCAGCGAGCCGCCAGGTCCTCACGGGCCTTGTCCGCCATGCGGCGCACCGCGTCCTCGCCGAACACGGCCTCGAGCAGGCGCTGGCCCACGACGGCGGTGCCGCCCGCGACACCGATCTCAAGACCAGTCAGTCCGGCCGTCATCGAAAACACCACGATCATCAGCGCGGCACCGAGCCCGTTGATGCCGAAGGACAACCACCGTGCCTGCGTGCGCCTGCCCTGCCCTTCCGTGCGGATCAGCTCCATTAACGCTTCCTGCCAGGCGCGGATTTCGGCTGCCGCGCGGTCGGCGAAGCCTGGGGCCGTGCCGGACAAATCCTCCCGGCCCAACAGCTGGCGGCCTGCCGGATCTGAACGCCAACGCTGGTCCGTGTCCTCTGCGGCATTGGCTGCTTCGTCGACGATCACCGCCTGCAGCCCGGTCTCAATGGCTGCTTCAACCCGGACCGCGGGCGCCGGTTCACCCCTAAAGAAGGCGCCCATGCGGTCCCTGAACCGGCCCACGTTCTGCTCAAGTGTCCGGAAGAATTCACCGGTGCCCACAAAGTCCTGCCAGCGCGCCAGCACTTCGCCGCGCAGCAGCGCTCCGTCCCTGGTGGCGTCGAGGATCCGGGTGGCCGCATCACCGTAGGCTGCCACGGCGTCCGCTTCGAGCCGTGCAGCTGCCCGTTCCTGTTCGCGGACTGCCTCCGCGATCTCCGTCATGCGCTGGGCCAGGGCGCGGACGGTGCCGTTCAGGGTCCGCCGGGCGACGTCGGCCCTGCCGGCGGCGTCAGCGGCCAGCGACGACAGCCATCCACGCAGCTCGTCGACTGTTCCCGCGGGCAGCATGCCGCCCTGGTCCAGGGCGGTTTCCCGGATGACGAAGAGGCGGCTTCCGGAGAGTCCTTCGCGGTCGAGGAGTCCGCGAAGGTCCTGGCTCACTTCGGCCTCAGCGCCCTGGGGCACGCGGTCCAGCACCACCGCCACGGTGATGTCCCGGGAGGCGGCGTCCAGGAGGAGCTTCCAGGGAACGGCGTCCGCGTACCGATTGGCGGTGGTAACAAACACCCACAGGTCCGCCGCCGCCAGCAGCTGCCCTGCCAGCAGGCGGTTCTGGTCGGAAATGGAGTCGACATCCGGTGCGTCAAGGAGCGCGATGCCCGCCGGCACCGCCGGATCGGCCAGCAGGACCAGCGAGTCGACCGCGTTGTCCGGAGCGCCGGCCGGAGCCATGGGCACTGGACCGGCCGCCAGGGTGCCCCGGATCCGGCTCAGTCCCGGCAGGACGCGCTGGCCATCAAACCAGCTTGCCTCAGCGGGGTTGTGCAGCAGGATGGGTTGGCGGGTGGTAGGACGGATGGCGCCGGCGCGGGTCACAGGGTGGCCCACGAGGCCATTCACCAGGGTGGACTTTCCCGCTCCGGTGGAACCGCCGACGACGGCGAGCAGCGGGGCGTCCAGGCTGCGGTACCGGGGAAGGATGTAGTCATCCAGCTGGGCTCTCGCCGCGGACGTCTCCCGCCGCGCCTGCTCGGCACCCGGCAGGGCCAGCGGCAGCGCGACATCCTCCAGGCCGGCACGGACCTCTTCCAGCAGCGTCACCGCCGCCGCGGCCTGCGGCGCCGTCTGGGGGGCGCGGTCCGTCTGTGCGGACCGGTGGTAATCGTTGTGGGAGGTCACAGCAACATCATGCCAGTTCAGTCCATTTGCCTGGCCTGCCGCGGCGCGTCGGCCAGGCTTGATCCGCGGCGGCGTGCGCTGTTCTACCGCAGACGTGATGGCGCGCCTTGGCCGTGCAGCCATAGTGGGGAAACAAAAATGGTCCCGGGCTGATGCCCGGGACCATTTCGATGGTGACCCCAGCGGGATTCGAACCCGCGTTACCGCCGTGAGAGGGCGGCGTACTAGGCCGCTATACGATGGGGCCGCGTACTTCCGGCAGCGTTTCCGCTGCTCAAGCTCAGTGAGTATTTCACACACTTCGCTCAGGTTTCAAATCGGCGAACCGGGTGGAAACCTTCTGTTTGCGGCTGAAATCAGCCCTCAAACCAGAGCTGGGATACCAGGACTCGAACCTAGAATGACGGTACCAGAAACCGTAGTGTTGCCAATTACACCATATCCCAATGATACTTTCGGGCCGGTTTTCAGGGCGTTTTCCCTGCTCCGTGCGCCTCAGCACGAGAAATTACTTTACCTGAGACTTTCAGCTCGCACAAATCGACATCCCAAGCGCGCCCAGCCTCCCGCCAAAAGCATTCCGGCAAAACCCTTGCCCACCATCCAGCCGTGTGGTTACTCTCGAGTAAGTTACCCATCGGTAACAACCTCCCCGCCCTACCCATCGGGCACCCATGAGGAAAACGGGAACGCCTTACCAACCACGGTTCACACCGCCGGGCAGCGTCGTCCGGCGGAGAGATAGGAAGTGTCAGCGTTGACAACCCGCACAGCATCCATCGCAGCAGCCAGACCCAGACTCCGCTCCCAGTCCATCGCGATCATCGCCCTGTCCCTTTTGTTGGCACTCTTTCTTGCCTTCTACACCTATCTCACAGGCCAGATCTCCAACGGTGCCGCCCAGCTCATGGATGGAGCGGAGCAGGCCGCTGCCGGAGCTGCCCAGCTCAAGGACGGTTCGGGCCAGTTGGCCACAGGCGCGGGCGCAGCCAACAAGGGAGCGGCGCAGGTGAGGGACGGCGCCGGCAAAGTAAAGGACGGCAGCGCCGCGTTGAACGCGGGCGCGGCGGAACTGCAGACCGGCGCCGGGAAAATCTACTCCGGAGTCCGCGACCAGCTGGCGCCGGGGGTGGACAAGCTCCATGCCGGTACCACCAAACTGCAGAATGATGTCCTGAACAAACTCGTACCGGGCGTCTACCAGGTGGACGACGGCGCAAAGAAACTCCAGGCCGGCGCCGTGGCCCTTTCAGCGGCCCTGACCCCGACGGCCGCCGGAAACGCGCCGAACAATCTCGCCGACGGCGCCGGGCAGCTGGCTGCAGGCACGGACCAGCTGGCGGCGGGAGCCGGCCAACTGGATGCCGGCGCCGGCCGCCTCAGCGCCGGAACTGCGGCTCTGAAGAGCGGAACAGCCCAGTTGAAGGGTTACCCGGGTGCAGGCAACGATCCCACCAAGGGTGATGGGCTCGCTGCGCTCAGCCAGGGCCTCGACCAGCTTGAGGCGGCGGCGAACGGTCCTCAGGGCCTGGTGCCGCTGGCAGTGATCAAGGACCAGATTGCCAAGCTGGCCGACGGCGGGCGCCGGGCCTACGCAGGGGCGGGCCAGCTCGATGCGGGTGCGGCGAAGCTGAACGACGGCGCCGCGCAGCTGAAGGCCGGAACGGACAAGCTGGGCACGGGAGCCGGCCAGTTGAACGACGGCGCAGGCCGGCTGAAGGCAGGCTTTGCCACCTTGGCCGAGAAACTCAATGCGACGGACCCGCAGAACCCGGGAGTGGTGCTGGGCACCACGATGCTGGCGGAGGGCACCACAAAAATCCGGGTTGGCATGGACGGGGTTCCGGGCGACCCGGACCGCCCCGGCCTGATCTACGCCGCCAACAGCCTGCAGGACGGCACCACCAAACTCAGCGCAGGAGTCAACGGCGATGGGGACCCCGCCAACCCTGGCCTGCTGGCCGGGACGCAGGCGCTCTCCGACGGCACGGTCACCCTAAGCAAGGGCACGGGCCAGCTGCAGTCCGGCTCCGCCCAGCTGGCCGACGGCACGGGAAAACTGGCTGACGGCAACGGCAAACTGGACGATGGATCGGGCAAACTCGCCGATGGCGCCGGCAAGCTGGCGGACGGCAACTCGAGGATCGCGGCCGGGACCGAGGAACTGCACACGAAGGTGGCGGCCGTATCGCCGTCGTCGTGGCTCAACAGCCCCGCGGTCGCGCTGCTGCTCGTGGCACTGCTGGTGGCTGCCGCCGTCGCCGCCTACCTGGTCCTTCGCCGACGGGCTGTCGGCCTGGAAACCGCCTGACGGCGGCCCGAACCGCACCTGCGGCGGCCGCAGTCCTTCGCGAAGGGCTGCGGCCGCCGCACAGGCCCTGTGCAGCAGGCCTACTGCAACAGCTGGTTCAGGGAAGCCACCATGCCGCCGTCGAAATCCTCTACGACCTCGCCCGAGCGGTTGAGCCACACGCCCACCAACCCTGCCGCCGTGGAGCCCTCCGCGTCCAGCAGCCGGTTGTCGCCCACGTAAAGCGTCTCAGCGGGGGCGGTTCCCAGCAGCCGGACGCCTTCCAGGTACATTGCCGGATGCGGCTTGGCCACGCCAAGGGTGTCGGTACCCACCAGATGGGTGACCCGTTCAAGTCCGGCCCCGTCCAGCTTGGCCCGCTGGTAGTCGTGCACGTTGTTGCTCACGGCACCGTAAGGAATGCCCGCCGCGTCCAGGACATCCAGCAGCGGCAGCACGTCCGGAAACGGTTTGACGTACGCAGGCTGCTTCTCCATATAGGCACTCAGCCATCGGTGCGATTCCTCACCATCGGCAAGTTCCACTCCGAAGTGCCCCAACGCGGCCCGCCCCCGGAGCAGGCGCTGTTCATTGAACGTCAGCTCCCCCGCAAGGTAGCGGTCGTAGTAGTGCGTGGTTTCGTGGGTGAAGATACGCCCGAAGCGTTCCCATCCGGCCTGGTCCAGGCCTGGCAGGAGGTGTTCACTGACCTCCCGCAGGGCGGTGGTCATGGAGTACTCAAGGTCCACCAGGGTGTCATCAATGTCGAACAGGACGCCCCGGATAACCCCGAACGGTGTGGTCAGCGCGGCGGCATGTGCCTGGCTGGGAGCGGACATCAGCCGCGGAAGGCGCGGAGCCGGCGCAGCGAAGACTCCTTGCCCAGGATCACCATGGACTCAAACAGCGGCGGCGACACGCGGCGGCCGGAAACAGCCGTCCGCACGGGGCCGAAGGCCAGCCGCGGCTTGATGCCCATGTCCTCCACCAAGGCCTGCTTGAGGGCAGCCTGGATGTCCTCCGCCGTCCAGTCAGCCAGCGGTTCGAGGGCGGCGATGGCGGCATCCAGCACCTCGGGAAGGTTGGCCGGAAGGCCCTTGCGCGCGTCATCGGCGATATCGATGGCGTCGTCCGCCTTGAACAGGAACGCCAGCATCTCCGGCGCCTCGCCCAGCAGGGTGATGCGCTCCTGGATCAGGGGTGCGGCTTCGGTGAGGATCTCTTCCTCGCGGTCGGTCAGGATCTCCCCCACCAGGCCTGCCTCGCGCAGGTAGTGCGCTACGCGGTCGCGGAACACCTTGGGCTCAAGCATGCGAACGTGGGTGCCGTTGATGGCTTCGGCCTTCTTCAGGTCGAAGCGCGCGGGGTTGCCCAGGACGTCGTGGATGTCGAAGTGCTCAACGAGCTGCTCCACCGTGAAGATGTCCTCGTCGGCGCTGAGCGACCAGCCCAGCAGGGACAGGTAGTTCAGCAGCCCTTCGGGGATGAAGCCCCGCTCGCGGTGCAGGAAGAGGCTGGACTCGGGGTCGCGTTTGGAGAGCTTCTTATTGCCCTGTCCCATGACGTAGGGCAGGTGGCCGAACTCCGGCATGTACTCGGCAACGCCAATGGCGTACAGCGCCCGGTAGAGAGCCACCTGGCGTGGCGTGGAGCTGAGCAGGTCCTCGCCCCGCAGCACGTGGGTGATGCCCATCAGCGCGTCATCCACGGGGTTGACCAGGGTGTACAGCGGCGCGCCGTTGGCCCGCACTACCGCGAAGTCGGGCACGGATCCGGCCTTGAAGGTGATCTCGCCTCGCACCAGGTCATTGAATGTAATGTCCTCATCCGGCATGCGCAGGCGGAGGACAGCCTGCCGGCCCTCCGCCCGGTACTGGGCCAGCTGCTCCTCGGTCAGGTGCCGGTCAAAGCCGTCGTAGCCAAGCTTCGGGTCCCGGCCCGCGGCACGGTGGCGTGCCTCGATCTCCTCCGGAGTGGAGAAGGACTCGTAGATGAACCCGCCCTCATGCAGCCGCTTGATGACGTCCTGGTAGATGTCGCCGCGCTGGGACTGACGGTAGGGCTCGTGCGGGCCGCCCACCTCAACGCCCTCGTCCCAGTCGATGCCAAGCCACTTCAGCGCATCCAGCAGCTGGTGGTAGCTTTCCTCGCTGTCCCGTGCCGCGTCAGTATCCTCGATCCGGAAGACCAGCGTGCCCTTGGTGTGGCGAGCGTAGGCCCAGTTGAACAGGGCAGTGCGGATCAGTCCGACGTGCGGGGTTCCCGTGGGTGAAGGGCAGAAACGGACCCGGACGGGCGTTTCGGCGGTGACGGGCGGGATGGAGGCGGCAGGTGACGAAGAAGCGATACTCATAGTGGCTTCAACTTTACCCGCCTGGCCGGGCCCGGCCTTCCGCCCGGCAAGACCCTGGCAGGCCGGGGCCCGGGAGGGCGCTAGCGGCGGACGATGGGGTTGGACAGGCGCCCGATGCCCTCGATTTCCACCTCGAACCGGTCACCTTCCTTGACCAGGCCGACGCCCGCGGGCGTCCCGGTCATAATGACATCGCCAGGCAGCAGGGTGAAGGCCTGCGACACCAGCGACACCAGCTCGCGTACGCCGCGGATCATCTGGCTGGTGCTGCCATCCTGGCGCACCTCGCCGTTCAGCCTGCCAGTAATCTGCAGGTCCTCCGTGTCCAGGTCGGTCTCGATCCACGGTCCCAGCGGGGCGGAGGTATCGAAGCCCTTGGCACGGGTCCACTGCAGGTCGGTCTTCTGGACGTCACGCGCGGTGAGGTCGTTGCCGCAGGTGTAGCCAAAGATGACGTCGTCCACACGCTCTTCCGGCACGTCCTTGCAGATGCGGCCGATCACCACGCAGAGTTCCGCTTCGAAGGAGACCTCTTCGGAAAACTCGGGCAGCACCACGGGATCATTAGGGCCCACGACAGCCGTGTTGGGCTTGAGGAACAGCAGCGGCTGGGCCGGCACTTCGTTGCCCAGCTCCTTGGCGTGCTCCACGAAGTTCCGGCCCACGCCGATCACCTTGCTTCGGGGAATGATGGGCGCCAGCAGCCGGACGTCCTCCAGCTTGTGGCGCACGGAGGTGCGCTCCACGCCGTTGAAGAAGGGGTCGCCGTGGATGACAGTGATTTCCTCACTGCCGGGTTCACCTTCCACGACGCCGTACAGGGGATCGGAATCGACTACAAACCTGGCAATACGCATGGCTCCTACCCTACCGTCCCGCCGCCGTCGTCCTTCCCGCCATTCCCGCCGCGGAGGTAGGAAAGCTGCGCCGCCACGGACAGTTCCGCAGCACGCCGGACGGAGGGCCCGACGTCGGCATAGACGGCGTCAGCCACTTCCCCTGCGGACGCGTCCCGGCCCAGCCGGTGGAGCGCAGCGCGGATCTGCGCCAGCCGCTCCTCCCTGTGCGTCCGGTAGTCGCGGACGATGCCTTCAAGGGACGGCAGCACCGGACCGTGCGCCGGCAGGACGGTTGCAGGGCCCAGCGCAGCCAACCGGTCCAGGGACGCGAGGTAGTCACCCAGTGTGCCGTCCGGGTAGTCCAGGACGGTGGTTCCCCGGCCCAGGACGGTATCGCCGGTCAGCACTGCACCGGATTCCCCGTCCGCCGGCAGGTGGAAGCAGACAGAGTCCGATGTGTGCCCCGGCGTGGACAGCACGGTGATCTCCAGCCCTGCCGCCCGGATCAGTTCGCCGTCCAGAAGCGGTGCTCCCCCACCGTGGCAATGGAGCGGGTCCTTGGCGCGGACCGGTGCGCCTGTCAGCGCATGCAAGCGGGCGGAACCGGCCGTGTGGTCCGCGTGCCGGTGGGTGACCAGCACGAGTTCGACGGCGCCGGCCCCGGCGAGTGCCTCCAGGTGCGTTTCGTCCTGGGGCCCGGGGTCCACCACGACTATGCGGGAATGGCCCGGGGCGCGCAGGAGGTAGGAATTGGTGCCGTCCAGGCTCATGGGTCCGGGATTGGGGGCCAGGATGAACTGGGTGAGCGCGGAGCTGCGCTGCAGGGAGGGGCCGGAATCAGAGGTCACGAACCCATCCTTGCATGCGGGGCCTCCCTGCATTCAGGTCGGCCGCTCCCCAGCCTGCGTCCGCCACGCACCGGCGGAATAGAACGGCAGCAGCCCGGAGTTGGCACCCAGTGACAGCCCTACGATCCCCACCAGGAAGCCGGATACCCTCCCATGAGCACAGCAACACTCGCAGACCTTCTCGCCCAGGCGGACGCGGACGGCCACGACCACTCGGCAACCGAGAAGGCCACCGGCCTCCTGCACATCCACAACCACGCCACCGGCAGCATCGTCTGGTTTCCCACCTGGAAGAAATTCCGTGACACGGCGGACTGGACGGAAGCCGTTTCCGGGATCACGGCGGAACTGGATGCGGCCCCCGCACCTGCGGAGCAGGCCGGCGCTGCCATTCTCGCCGCAGACCTGGAAGCCCTGCTGGACCAGGCATCCCGGTCCAGCGACGCCAACGTGTTCGTCCAGGAAAACCTGACCCGCCACCTGACCCGTGCCTGGGCAGTGGCTGACGCCGTGGCCAAGGCCAACAGCCAGGACCTGTTCACTGGCGGCGCTACGCCCTCCGTCTACGCCGGCTACCCCTATGACGTCTACGCCCAGGACGGCGGCGTTTTTGCCACCACGCTCTGGAACGACATCATCGACGCCCGCCGCAACCGGGCTCTCGCCGAGGAAGCTGCCCGCAAGGCACTCAAGCCGGTCTCGCGCAAGGCGATGAAGAACGCCGCCCGGAAGGCAGCGCGGCGCTGACCGCCCGCCGTCGGCTGGAAGGCAGAACGGCGCCTGCCGGACCAAAGTCCGGCAGGCGCCGTCGTACTTGAAGACTCCCGGCTATGCCAGGCGGGTCAGCCAGCCGTGGGTGTCCGGTTCCACGCCGGTCTGGATGCCCAGGAGCCTTTCGCGGATGGCCATGGTCACCTCGCCGGCCTTGGCGTCCTCGGAGCCGATGAACTCGGTGTCGTCCTTGAGGACCCCGATGGGGGTGATGACCGCGGCCGTGCCGCAGGCGAACACCTCGGTGATCTCGCCGGAGGCTACGCCGTCGCGCCATTCGTCCAGGGTGATCTTGCGCTCGGCCACTTCGCGGCCCATGTCCTTGGCCACCTGGATCACGGACATGCGGGTGACGCCCTCCAGGATGGTGCCGGTGAGCGCGGGCGTGGCCAGGGAACCGTCCTTCAGGACGAAGAACACGTTCATGCCGCCCAGTTCTTCGACGGCGTTGTCGTTGGCCTGGTCGAGGAACAGCACCTGCTTGCAGCCGTTGGCTTCCGCTTCCTGCTGTGCAATGAGCGAGGCTGCATAGTTGCCGCCGCACTTTGCATCACCGGTGCCGCCGCGGCCGGCGCGCGCGTACTGGCGGGAGATCCAGATCGAAACCGGCTTCAGCTCGCCGCCGAAGTAGTTGCCGGCAGGCGAAGCGATGACCCGGAAGGACACCTCACGGGCAGCCCGGACACCCAGGAAAGCCTCGGTGGCGATCATGAAGGGCCGCAGGTACAGGGCTTCGCCGTCGCCGGAGGGCACCCATTCCTTGTCGACGGCCACCAGTTCACGGATGGCGGTGAGGAAGTATTCGGCCGGCAGTTCGGGCAGGGCCAGGCGGCGGGCGGACTTGTTCAGGCGTGCCGCGTTGGCCTCCGGGCGGAAGGTCCAGATTGAGCCGTCCGCGTGCCGGTAGGCCTTGAGGCCCTCGAAGATCTCCTGGCCGTAGTGGAAGACGGCGGCCGAGGGGTCCAGGACGATCGGACCGTAAGGTTCGATCCGGGCATCGTGCCAGCCGCCGTTGCCGTCCGCGTCCACGCTGTAATCGACGATGGCGGTGTGGTCGGTGAAGTAGTTGCCGAATCCCGGGTTCGCCAGGATGGCTGCACGCTCTTCGGCGGACTTCGGGTTCTCCGAGGGCTGCCGGGTGAATTCGACGCCATGGGCGGTCTGAGTCATGGTTCCTCCACGATCGGCCGCCCGGGGCTCAGCGCTGAACAACGAGGCGGCATTTGGTGATTCGAGACAAGCTTACGCCCGAAGCCGGCGGCAACCCGCCGGGGCAGTACAGCTACAGGCCGGCGGTGATGGCGTCGCCCACGGCGCTGGTGCTGCGTGCGGTGCCGTCGCGCTTTTCGACGTCGGCAACCACCGCCGCTTCGATCTTCCGGGCGGCATCGGTGTAGCCCAGGTGGTCCAGCAGGAGTGCCGCGGAGAGGATGGCCGCGGTGGGATCCGCCTTGCCCTGGCCCGCGATGTCCGGTGCGGAACCATGGACCGGCTCGAACATCGACGGTGCGGTGCGGTCCATATTGATGTTGCCTGATGCCGCCAGGCCGATGCCGCCGGTGACGGCTGCGGCAAGGTCGGTGATGATATCGCCGAAGAGGTTGTCGGTGACAATCACGTCGAAGCGGGACGGGTCCGTGACCATGAAGATGGTGGCGGCATCGATGTGCAGGTAGTCGTGGGTGACCTCGGGGAATTCCCGGGCGACGGCTTCGACGGTGCGCTTCCACAGGTGCCCGGCGTAGACCAGGACGTTGTGCTTGTGCACCAGGGTGACGTGCTTGCGCTCCCGTGCACTGGCGCGGCGGAACGCGTCGCGGACCACGCGCTCCACGCCGTGGGCGGTGTTCAACGAGACCTCGGTGGCTACCTCATGCGGCGTGCCGGCCCGCAGCGTGCCGCCGTTGCCGACGTAGGGGCCTTCGGTGCCTTCGCGCACCACGATGAAGTCGATTGTCCCGGGGTTGGCCAACGGGCTGCCCACTGTGCCGTAAAGGCGTGACGGCCGCAGGTTGACGTAGTGGTCCAGGCTGAAACGGAGCTTGAGCAGCAGTTCGCGCTCGATGAGACCGGACGGGATGCGGGTGTCGCCCGGGGCGGCCCCCACGGCGCCGAAGAGGATCGCGTCGCGCTTTTTCAGGTCTTCCAGGACATGCTCGGGGAGGGTCTCCCCCGTGGCAAGCCAGTGTCCGGCGCCGAGTTCGTAGTGCGTCGGCTTGAGCTGCACGCCCTCGGCGGCCACCGCCTTTTCCAGGACTTTGAGGGCCTCGGCGATGACCTCGGGGCCGATGCCGTCGCCGGGAATTACTGCCAGATCGATGGAGGATGCGCTCATGTTTTCAGGGTAGCCAAGACATCCATATGGTGGTCAAGCTGTCTCAGCTTTTGGACACGAGCGCATCGCTCCTGCTTTTGCTACTCCGCGGGTTCCTCGAACTTGGGGAACACGGGGGTGGGAGCGGGCAGCCCAGTTCCCGGCACGATTGGGGTGGCAATTGCTCTGAACAGCCGCGCGTCGCCTTCCGGCTGGCCGAGCGCGTCCAGGAGCTTGGCCGTGGCGTTCGGCATCACCGGCTGGGCCAGGATGGCCACAATCCGCAGCACCTCCAGCGTCACGTACAGCACGGTGTTCATGCGTTCGACGTCGGTCTTCCGCAGCACCCAGGGCGCCTGCTCGGCGAAGTAGGCGTTGGTGTGGTGCAGCACACCCCAGAGGGCTTCGAGGGCGCGGCTGAATTCCTGCTTGTCGAAGGCGGCGCGGGCCGCCTCCAGCAGCCCATTGGCCTGGGCCAGGATGGCGTCGTCCTCCGCGGTGAACGCACCGGGCGTGGGCACGGAGGCGGCGCAGTTCTTGGCCACCATGGACAGCGAACGCTGGGCCAGGTTGCCGAAGTTGTTGGCCAGGTCGGAGTTCATCCGGCCCACGATGGCCTCGTGGTTGTAGCTGCCGTCCGCCCCGAACGGGACCTCGCGCAGGAAGAAGAACCGCACCTGGTCCAGGCCGTAGCGGGCAACGAAGTCCGCCGGGGCCACTACGTTGCCCAGGGACTTGGACATCTTGACCCCGTTGTTGTGCAGGAACCCGTGGATCATGACGCGCTTGGGCAGTTCAAGCCCGGCGCTCATCAGGAAGGCGGGCCAGTAGATGGCGTGGAACCGTGAAATGTCCTTGCCGATGATGTGGACGTCGGCAGGCCAGTACTTCCGGAACTTCTCCGAGTCCACGTCCGGGTAGCCCACACCGGTGAGGTAGTTGGTCAGCGCATCCACCCAGACGTACATCACGTGCTTGTCGTTGCCCGGGACAGGGACGCCCCAGTCGAAGGTGGTGCGGCTGATGGACAGGTCCTCCAGGCCACGCTTGACGAAGCTGATCACCTCGTTGAACCGGTACTGCGGGGCGCCGAACTCGGGGTGGGACTCGTAGAGGGCCAGCAGCTTGTCCTGGTAGGCGGACAGCCGGAAGAAGTAGCTCTCCTCCGCCGTCCAAGTCACCTCGGTGTCCGTCTCTTTCGAGTAGCGCACGCCGTCGTCCTTCACCACCGTCTCGTCCTCGGCGTAGAACGCCTCGTCCCGGACGGAATACCAGCCCTCGTACTTGTCGAGGTAGATGTCGCCGTTGGCTTCCATCTTCTTCCAGATGGCCTGCGACGCAGCGTAGTGGTCGGCGTCCGTGGTGCGGATGAACCGGTCGTAGCTGATGCCCAGGGCGGAGTGCGCCGCCTGGTAAATTCCGGCGTTCCGGTCCACCAACTCCTTGGGCGTGATGCCTTCCTTTTCCGCCGTCTGGGCAATCTTCATGCCGTGCTCGTCGGTGCCGGTCAGGAACATCACGTCATAGCCGTCCAGCCGCTTGAAGCGCGCCATGGCGTCGGTGGCAATGTACTCGTAAGCGTGTCCAATGTGCGGCACGCCGTTGGGGTAGGTGATGGCCGTGGTGATGTAGAACGGCGTTTTCTCTGGAGCAGTCACGGTTGGACGGTTACCTTCGGTGCGGTGGAGTGGGCTAGATCAGTTCTGTCAGGGTATCGCTCAGGCGGACCAGTTCGTGGTCGTGTGAGGCCACCAGGACGGCGATCCCGTCCGAGGTGGTGTCCTTCAGGATGCTGATGATGCGGTTGGCGGAGGCACGGTCCAGCGAGGCGGTGGGCTCGTCCACCACCAGCACCCTGGTGCCCAGGATCAGTGCGCGGGCGATGGCCACGCGCTGCCGTTCGCCGCCGGACAGCTGGGCAGGACGGTGCCGCATGCGCCGGCCCAGGCCCACCAGGTCCAGCAGGTCCTTGGCCATGTCGCGGCGCTGGTCCACCTCGCCGTCCGGGACGGCAGGCAGGAGCACGTTCTCCAGGGCGCTCATTCCGTCGATCAGTGCACCGCCTTGGTCGACGTAGCCGATGAGGGCACGACGGCGGTCGGCGATTTCGTCGTCGCCCATGCTTTCGAGGGAATCGCCTTCCCAGAAGACGCGGCCCGACGTGGGCAGGGTAAGCCCGGCGCCGACAGTCAGGATGCTGGTTTTGCCGGAGCCGCTTCGGCCGGCAACGCAGTGCATCTCGCCCGCGTGCAGGGTCAGGTCGAAGCCCTCCACCACGCTCACGGCCTCGGCGCCGCCCTTGCCGCCGCCATAGCGGATGGTGATGTCGCGCATCTCCAGCGGGGTGGCATGGTCGGCCGACTTGACGATGGTGTTGGCCCGGGTCTGCAGGGGGACCTCGTTGGAGCCGCTCCTGCGGCTCCGCTGGACGTTCGTCGGGTTTGTCATTGGACCACTTTCGTTGCAATCGGTATCCAGCAAATTACAGCCACAAGCCCGGCTATGGCAGCCCAGATGGCTGCATAGGGGGCCAGCAGCAGGCCAATGCCAAGGGCGCCCAGCACGCCCAGTGGCAGGGCCACGGTTCCCACCAGCGCATTTTCGAACAACCGGACCTGGCGGAGCATGTCCGGGTTCCAGCCCATGGCCTGCAGGATGCCCAGGTACTGCCGCTTGGCATTGAGCTCGAACCGGCCGGTGACCAGGGTCAGCACCAGGCCCACGGCCACGCCCGCAAGCGCCAGCAGGATGCTGGGCAGCGTCACGCTGGCTGCGGCCAGGCCGCTGAGGGCGCTGGCGCCGGCTGCCCGCGGGATGTCGATCAGCAGTGCGATCAGCCCGCCGACTGCGGCACCGAAGACGCCGACGGCGACAGCCAGGGACAGGGTGTTGAACTTGTTGGTGCTCAGCTGCCGGTTGGCGAAAGTCAGCGGGGAATCGACCTGGATGAGCCGTTCGTCATGCTGCGGCTCCTGGTCGATCACATCGCGGTGGCGCAGTTGCTGGGCGGCAAAGAAGGCCGCGGCGCAGTACAGCACCAGGACGGCGGCACACACCAAAGCGGTGGCAAGGCTCCAGCTCAGCAGGGTGAGCACGAGCCCGGCGGCGGCGAGCAGCACGGCTCCCACGCCGAATTCCTCAAGCACCCAGCTGCGGATCCGCCGCTGTGTCCAGCCCATGGCCCGCAAAGTGCCCGCTTCGCTGCGGCGCTTCCGGATGTAGCTGACGGTCGATGCACCGGTCAGCAGGGCTGCCCCGCACAGTGTCAGGAAGAGCAGGGTGGTGTTGGTTCCGGACAATGCTCCTGTGACGGCCTCGGCCGCGTTCTGCCGGACCCAGGACTGCTGGACGGTGCCCAGCGCCGATTCCTTGCCCGCTCCGTCCTTGGAGTAGCCGGGGACGAAGATGCTGGTGTCCTCGCGGGCCGAACCGGCCACTACGGTCGCGTCCAGGCCCATGTCCCGGATCTCGGCGGCGAGCTTCTCCACCTCGGGCTGGGCGTCCTTCCAGCTGCCCGGTGCCTTGGCCCGGACGCGGACGGCGTCGATGACGGCCGCGTTCTGCTTGTAGCCACGTGCTGCGGCGAGTCCGTAGTAGTCGGTGATGGCACCGGCGGACTGGCTGGCGAGTCCCGTCGCGCTCAGCGACGGCTTCAGTTGGGCTTCGGGAACGTCCTTCCCGGCAGCGTCCTTGACCAGGGTGAACGGGGTGGGGTCGTACCCGCCCAGCGGAAGCTTGTTGACATCGCCCGAGGCCGCCTCTACGGCAGCGGGGTCGAATGTGCCGTAGACCATGGGCAGTGGCTGCGCAGCCTGCTGCTGGCCGGTGGGCAGGTTGTCACGGTAGGACCGCTCGTCCACCGGGTTGCGCTGGGTCTGGTCAACGGGTGCGCCGTTGGACGCCTTGTCCGGCAGGCGGTTGACGGTGACCCATTCGCCCGGCACAGCCGTCTTGTCCACGGCCCCGTTGGAGGCGGTGCCGCCGTCGGTGTACTTCGGGGCGCCGGCGAAATTGGTGCTCCACCTGGCCGGCGTGTAGAGGCCCGGGTTGAAGTTGCCGTTGGCGCCCAGCAGCGAGGAATGGTCGGTCGAACCCGGCCACGACAGCGTGAACGGATCCTTGGAGACGAACGGCAGGTAGTCCTTGCCCAGGGACTTCGAAACGGTCCCGACGTCCTTGACCACCTTGCCGGCGTCGTCAATTTCCTCGATCTTGACGTTGTACTTCAGGTCCAGCGAAGTACCGGAACGGACGATCAGCGGGACGGCCTGGGAGGCGCTGGTCAGCTGTCCGGTGCGCTTTGCCTGCTGGTACTGGGTCATCAGGGGCGCCCAGTACTTGAGCTTGACGCCCAGGAAGTCGGGGCCTTCCTTGAGCTGGTCCATGCTGATGCCGCTGGTGAAGAGGCCTTCCAGGTAGCGGCCCACGGCGCCGGCGCCGCGGGCGTCGGCGGGCGGCGCCTTTTCCAGCGGAGCCAGGAAGTCGCCGGCCGAGCCAAGCAGGGACCGTTCGGCGGCGGGGTCAACGGCCACCACGGATTCAGTGACCTCAGGGGCAAGCGGGAGTGCCACCGAGAGGTTGAAGAGGTTGTGCTCCGAGCCGCCGGCCGGGGCGGGGAACTTGATGCCGGTCTCCCCCGCGGGTGCGGCGATGCGGATGCTGCTGCCGCCGGCCGCCTTCTCCTCCACGAGCTTGGCCTTGCCCAGCGTTCCTTCGGCGGTGGTCTTGAACAGCGTCTGTTCGGAGCTGCCGTCGGAGCTGACGGCGCTGGCCGTGAGACGGTACTTCTTTGCCGAGTCCGTCAGCACGGATTCGGCTGCGGGCCACTTGTCCGGGGCGGTGGCGCCCGCTGCTTGGTCGGACGTGGCGGTGCCGGCCAGGCCGGCGTTGTAGCCCAGGTAGTCCATGGCGTCCAACCGGGGCGTCTCAAGGTTCTGGGTGACGCGCGAGACCAGGCTGATCGGGGCGGCGACAGAGGTGCCGGACAGCTTCCGGATGGAGTCCAGCTGGTCGAAGCCGATGCCGCCGGCGCCGTTGGCGATCTCCGGCTGCAGGAGTGCCCCGGAGGGAGCCTTGGCCTGGACCAGGATGTCGTAGAGCCCCCTTGAGTTTTCATCGACCGTCCGGTGGAGCGCAGCCTGTGACTGGCTTTGGACGAGGACCGACAAGCACATGGCTGCGATCAAGATGGCCGCGGTCAACAGCAGCACCCTGCTTCTGATGAACCTCTGGACGGCGTTCATGGAACTCCCTGAAACCTGGATTGCGTGCGCACACGTCCATCCGCCCGGGCAGACGTGGACAATGACGGACGGATGTGCAAAAGGTATTGGCCGGTCTGCCGGCTACGGTCCTGAATCAGGACCTAGCCATTGTAAGCAGACCGGCCAATCATATGTGGCTCCGTTTGGGCGTGCCCTTGCGGAGGAGGAGCGGCTTCGGCGTTTCGGCCGGTGTGTCGCGCTGGTCCTGCGGCGCTAGTCTTCCAGATCCACTTCCCGGACCATTTCAGCGCCGATCCCGGCCTTGATGGCGTCCAGCACCTGCTGGGGCACGGAGCTGTCGATGGTCAGCAGCGCCAGGACCTGGCCGCCCTCGTTGGAGCGCGCCACCTGCATGCCGGCAATGTTGATGTTGTTCATGCCCAGGATGTGGCCGATGGTTCCGATGACGCCGGGACGGTCGGTGTAGGCAACCACCACCAGGTGCTCGCTGATGGGGATCTCGACCTCGAAGCCGTTGATGCCCACCAGCTTCTCGATCTGCTTGGGTCCGGTCAGGGTGCCGGACACGGAGATCTGGCTGCCGTCGCTGAGGGCGCCGCGCAGGGTCAGCACGTTGCGGTAGGACTCGGTGTCCGGGGTGGTGATCAGGCGGACGTTGATGCCGCGCTGCTCGGCGATGACCGGAGCGTTGACGTAGGACACCTGCTCGGTCACGACGTCGGCGAAAATGCCCTTCAGCGCCGCCAGCTCCAGGACTTTGACGTCGAGGGTGGAGATCTCTCCGGCCACTTCCACGTCGAACTGGGTCAGGGATGCGTGGGTAAGCGCGGTGAAGATGCGCCCCAGCTTCTCGATCAGGGGGATGCCCGGGCGGACGTCCGGGGCAATGACGCCGCCGGCGACGTTGACCGCGTCCGGGACCAGCTCGCCGGCGAGGGCCAGGCGGACCGATTTGGCCACGGAGACGCCGGCCTTTTCCTGGGCTTCGTCCGTGGAGGCGCCCAGGTGCGGGGTGACCACGACGTTGTCGAGCTTGAAGAACGGCAGGTCGGTGCTGGGCTCCTTGGCAAAGACGTCAACGCCGGCACCGGCGATTTCGCCGTCCTGCAGTGCGGTGAAGAGTGCTTCCTCGTCCACCAGCCCGCCGCGGGCCACGTTCACCACATAGGCGGTCTTCTTCATCTTCTTGAAGGCGTCGGCGCCCAGCATGCCCACCGTCTCCGGTGTCTTGGGCATGTGGATGGTGATGAAGTCGGACTGGGCCAGCAGCTCGTCCAGGGTGACCAGCTGAACGCCCAGCTGCGCTGCGCGGGCCGAAGTGATGTAGGGGTCGTAGGCCAGGATCTTGGTGTCGAAGCCCTTGAGCCGGGCTGCCACCAGGGCGCCGATGCGGCCAAGGCCGATGATGCCGATCTTCTTTTCGAACAGTTCAATGCCGGTGTACTTGGAGCGCTTCCATTCGCCGTCCTTGAGGGCGGCGCTGGCCTGCGGAATGTGGCGGGCCAGGCTGAGGATGTGGCCCACAGTGAGCTCCGCGGCGGAAACGATGTTGGACGTCGGGGCGTTGACCACCATCACGCCGGCCTGGGTGGCGGCCTTGATGTCCACGTTGTCCAGGCCGACGCCGGCGCGGGCGATGACCTTGAGGTTCTTGGCCGCGGCAATCGCTTCGGCGTCCACCTGGGTGGCGGAGCGGACCAGGATGGCGTCTACGTCACTGATCGCCGAGAGCAGCTGGGAACGGTCGGCGCCGTCGGTCTGGCGGATTTCAAAGTCCGGGCCGAGGGCCTCGACGGTGGCGGGGGAAAGTTCTTCGGCGAGCAGTACTACGGGTTTTGACACGGCTGATCCTCTGCGTTGCAGTCCTGGGGATGGAAACAAGTCTAGGCCGACGGAAAGGCCGGGCTCACATTGTTAAGTGTGAGCCCGGCCTCACCGGTGGCGTTCTATATGGTTGGGCGGCCAGCTTTAGCGGGCAGCGGAACCTTCCACGTAGTCGACGTCCTGCTGCTGCCAGGAGAACAGGGAGCGCAGTTCGCGGCCCACAGCCTCGATGGGGTGCTGCTCTGCCTTGGCGCGCAGTTCCTTGAACTCCACGCCGCCATTGTCCTGGTCCTCGATGAAGCGCTTGGCGAAAGCGCCGGACTGGATGTCGGCCAGGACGGCCTTCATGTTTTCCTTCACCTCGGGGGTGATGACGCGCGGACCGGAGACGTAGTCGCCGTACTCGGCGGTGTCGGAAACACTCCAGCGCTGCTTGGCAATGCCGCCTTCCCACATGAGGTCAACGATGAGCTTGAGCTCGTGGAGGACCTCGAAGTAGGCGATCTGCGGCTGGTAGCCGGCTTCGGTCAGGGTTTCGAAGCCGTACTGGACCAGCTGGGACACGCCACCGCAGAGGACAGCCTGCTCGCCGAAGAGGTCGGTTTCGGTCTCTTCGGTGAAGGTGGTCTTGATGACGCCGGCGCGGGTGCCGCCGATGGCCTTGGCGTAGGACTTGGCCAGCTCCCAGGCGGAACCGGTGGCGTCCTGCTCGACGGCGATGATGTCCGGGATGCCGCGGCCGGCTTCGAATTCGCGGCGCACGGTGTGGCCGGGAGCCTTCGGCGCGACGAGGATGACGTCAACGCCTTCCGGTGCCTGGATGTAGCCGAAGCGGATGTTGAAGCCGTGGGCGAATGCGAGGGCCTTGCCCGGCTTCAGGTTGTCCTTGATGGAGTCGTTGTAGATCGAGCGCTGGTGCTGGTCCGGCGCGAGGATCATAATGACGTCGGCCCATTCGGCGGCGTCGGCAACGTTCTTGACCTGGAAGCCGGCGTCCTCGGCCTTGGCGATGGACTTGGAGCCTTCCTTCAGCGCGATGACGACCTCGACGCCGGAATCGCGCAGGTTGAGCGCGTGGGCGTGGCCCTGGGAACCGTAGCCAACGATGGCAACCTTGCGGCCCTGGATGATCGAGAGATCGGCGTCGTCGTCGTAGAACATTTCAGTCACTTGCGTAACTCCTCTTGAGTGGTGTGTAGATAGTGGTCTTGCGGTGCTGCGGTTACGGGCGCGGGTGCCGCCGCGGGCTTGACGCCTAGGCGGAGCGGAGCGCCCGGTCACTCATGGAGCGGGATCCCCGTCCAACGGCCAGGGTGCCGGACTGCACAATTTCGCGGATGCCGAAGGGCTCCAGCACTGAAAGCAGGGCTGTGAGTTTTTCGGGATGGCCGGTGGCCTCAATGACGACGGAGTCGGTGGATACGTCAACCACTGAGGCGCGGAACAGGTCTGCGGCCTGGGTTACCTGCAGGCGTGTTGCGGCATCCGCACGTACCTTGACCAGGATGTGGTCGCGCTGTACGGAAGATTCGGGGGTGAGCTCAACGATCTTGATGACGTTGACCAACTTGTTGAGCTGCTTGGTGACCTGCTCGATGAGGTCGCCGTCGGCGTCGACCACCACGGTCATGCGGGAAACACCCGGAACTTCGGTGGGGCCAACGGCCAGGGAGTTGATGTTGAAGGCGCGGCGGGCGAACAGGCTGGCCACGCGGGTCAGGACGCCGGGCTTGTCCTCAACCAGGACGGAAAGTGTATGGCGGGTCATGCTCAGTCTTCCTCTTCCCATTCCGGGGTCATGTTGCGGGCAACCTGGATCTGGTCGTTGCTCACGCCGGCGGGCACCATCGGCCACACCATGGAGTTGGGGCTCACCACGAAATCGATGACCACGGGACGGTCGTTGATCTCGAGGGCCTTCTGGATGGTGGCGTCGATGTCTTCTTCGCGTTCAACGCGGAAGGAAGCGCAGCCGTAGGCCTCCCCCAGCTTGACGAAGTCCGGGATGCGGACGGTGTCATGGCCGGTGTTGAGGTCGGTGTTGGAGTAGCGGCCCTCGTAGAACAGGGTCTGCCACTGCCGCACCATGCCCAGGGAGGAGTTGTTGATAACAGCAACCTTGATGGGGATGTTGTTGATGGCGCAGGTGGCCAGCTCCTGGTTGGTCATCTGGAAGCAGCCGTCGCCATCGATGGCCCAGACCACACGGTCCGGCTCGCCCACCTTGGCGCCCATGGCCGCCGGGACGGCGTAGCCCATGGTTCCGGCGCCACCGGAGTTCAGCCAGGCGTGCGGGCGCTCGTACTTGATGAACTGCGCGGCCCACATCTGGTGCTGGCCAACGCCCGCCACGTACACGCCCTCGGGACCGGTCAGCTCGCCGATCCGCTTGATGACCTTCTGCGGGGCGATCAGGCCGTCGTCCGGCTCGGTCCAGCCCAGCGGGTAGGTTTCCTTGAGGTTGTTGAGGAACGCCCACCACGTGGTGAGGTCCGGGGTGCCCGATGCCTCGAATTGGCTGCGCACGGCCTCGGTCAGCTCCGGGATGATCTCCTTGACGGACCCCACGATGGGCACATCAGCGGTGCGGTTCTTGGAGATTTCGGCGGGGTCGATGTCAGCGTGGATGACCTTGGCATTCGGCGCAAAGGTCTTCAGCACGCCGGTGACGCGGTCGTCGAAGCGGGCACCGAGGGTGATCAGCAGGTCGGACTGCTGCAGGGCCGTGACGGCGGAAACGCTGCCGTGCATGCCGGGCATGCCCACGTGCTGCGGGTGCGAATCCGGGAACGCGCCCTTGGCCATCAGGGTGGTCACCACGGGTGCGCCGGTTGCTTCGGCGAGGGCGAACAGTTCGGCCGAGGCGTGGGCTTTGACCACGCCGCCGCCCACGTACAGGACCGGTTTGGTCGAAGCGGCAATGAGCTTCGCAGCTTCCCGCACCTGCTTGTTGTGGCCGCGGGTCACCGGGCGGTAGCCGGGCAGGTCGATCTTTGGCGGCCAGGAAAAGGTCATCTGGCCCACCTGGGCGTCCTTTGCGACGTCCACGAGAACGGGGCCGGGACGGCCCGTGGAGGCCAGGTGGAAGGCTTCGGCCATCACGTGCGGGATGTCGTTGGGGTCGGTCACCAGGAAGGAGTGCTTGGTGATGGGCATCGTGATGCCCACGATGTCTGCTTCCTGGAAGGCATCGGTGCCGATGACGCCGCTGGATACCTGGCCGGTGATGGCCACCAGGGGAACGGAGTCCATATGGGCATCCATGATGGCGGTGACGAGGTTGGTGGCACCGGGTCCGGAGGTGGCGATGCAGACGCCCACCCGCCCGGTGACCATGGCGTAGCCTTGCGCGGCGTGGCCGGCTCCCTGTTCGTGACGGACCAGCACGTGGTTCATGGTGGAGGCCATCAAGGGGTCGTAGGTGGGCAGGATCGCGCCACCAGGCAAACCGAAAATGTCGTCGACGCCGAGTTCTTCGAGCGAGCGGACGATTGCTTGCGAGCCGGTCATCACCGTCGGGGGTACGACGTTGTTCGGCCCAAGGACAGGAGAGACGGCAGCAAGGTCGGCGACGACGGCGGCATGGTCAGCCGTCCGGTCGGCGCGTTCCGGAGCCTTGGCGGCTCCAGCGGACTTGGTGGCCATCAGCGAGGGGCTGATGGGCGATCCTTTGCTCATCGGACTCTTCCTTGTGGATCTTCTCTGGTTTTGGAACTGGTAAAGCGGTGGGAATAAAAAAACCCCTCGGCCTGGCGGCGTTTGAGGGGTTTGCGCGTGACGGTTCGTTACCAGGGGGCTAATGTGCCACGCGCTTGCTAAGGACGACGACGGTGCCGGCGGTAACGAAAGTCATGCGTTCAGTTTTCCCTCTTGGCAAGATGGGTGTCAACGAGAGACAACCCTATCTCACCATGTGGACGTCATTGTCCACGGAATGACCCTACCCCAAACTTCCGGCGCGAGCGCCGTTAGCCCGGGGCCCCTCGGGTCACCCCTTATTAAGCCCTGCCGCCTCAAGCGGGCAAGTTCCCGACGGGCGGCCTGAGGACCTAAAATCAGCCGGTCCAGGCGCCCTGGCTCGCGCTGTGCACCAGCTTGGCGTACTTTGCGAGCACGCCCTTGGTGTACCTGGCAGGCAGCGGCTCCCAGCCCACCTTGCGGGCCTCGAGCTCCGCTTCGTCCACCAGCAGGTCGAAGGTGCGTGCGGCGATGTCCACCCGGATCCTGTCCCCGTCCTTCACGAAGGCGATAGGGCCGCCGTCGACCGCTTCCGGCGCAACGTGCCCGATGCACAGGCCCGTGGTGCCGCCGGAGAACCGACCGTCGGTGAGGAGCAGGACGTCCTTGCCCAGGCCGGCACCCTTGATGGCGCCGGTAATCGCAAGCATTTCGCGCATGCCCGGGCCGCCCTTGGGACCTTCATAACGGATCACCACGACATCACCGGCGTGGATCTGGCCGTTGTCGAGGGCGTCCAGCGCGCCCTGTTCGCGCTCGAAGACCCGGGCTGTTCCTTCGAAGACATCAGCGTCGAATCCGGCGCTCTTGACCACGGCGCCTTCGGGAGCCATGGAACCGTGCAGGATGGTGATGCCGCCCGTCTTGTGGATGGGGTTGTCCAGGGCGCGCAGGATCTTGCCGTCGACGTCCGGCGGGTTGATGGCGGCGAGGTTTTCCGCGACCGTCTTGCCCGTGACGGTGAGGCAGTCGCCGTGCAGCAGGCCGGCGTCGAGCAGTGCCTTCATGATCACCGGCACGCCGCCGATGCGGTCCACGTCGGTCATGACGTACCGTCCGAAGGGCTTGAGGTCGCCCAGGTGCGGAATCCTGTCCCCGACGCGGTTGAAGTCGTCGAGGGTCAGTTCCACCTCGGCTTCGCGGGCGATGGCCAGCAGGTGCAGGACGGCATTGGTGGAGCCGCCGAAGGCCATGGTGACGGCAATGGCGTTCTCAAAGGCTTCCCGCGTCATGATGTCGCGGGCGGTGATGCCCAGACGCAGCAGGTTAACCACCGCTTCGCCGGACTTGCGGGCGAATTCATCACGACGGCGGTCTGCCGAGGGAGGGGCTGCGGAGCCGGGGAGGGACATGCCCAGGGCCTCGCCGATGCAGGCCATCGTATTGGCCGTGTACATGCCGCCGCAGGCGCCTTCGCCCGGGCAGATGGCCTTTTCAATGCGGGTCAGGTCCTCCATGCTCATCTTGCCCGCCGCGCAGGCGCCGACGGCTTCGAATGCGTCGATGAGGGTGACTTCCTTTTCGGAACCGTCCTCGAGCTTGACCCAGCCGGGCATGATGGACCCCGCGTAGAGGAAGACGCTGGCAAGGTTTAGCCGGGCCGCAGCCATCAGCATGCCTGGCAGGGACTTGTCACAGCCGGCCAGCAGGACGGAACCGTCGATCCGCTCGGCCTGCATCACGGTCTCGACGGAGTCGGCGATGACTTCGCGCGAGACCAGGGAGAAGTGCATGCCTTCGTGGCCCATGGAGATGCCGTCGGACACGGAAATCGTGCCGAACTGCATGGGAAAGCCACCGCCTGCGTGGACGCCTTCCTTGGCGCCCTGGGCAAGCCGGTTAAGGGAAAGGTTGCAGGGGGTGATCTCATTCCACGAGCTCGCGACACCCACCTGGGGCTTGGCGAAGTCGTCATCACCCATGCCGACGGCCCGGAACATGCCCCGCGCGGGGGCTGCGTGGATTCCGTCAGTTACGACGCGGCTGCGGGGCTTGATGTCAGGCTTGGTATCGGTTGCGAACCGGCTCTCACTCATACGGGAAAGTCTAGGGCTCGGGCAGTGGCGGAAACGACAGCGGCGGCCACATTTTCGCGAAAACGCGGCGGATCGGTGCCCAACTAGTGGACGTTCGTCTCATATTTCGAGACGAAGGTTGTTTCCAGCCCGCCCGCTTGCCCGGCGGCAGCGGCGGCCGGCACGTGTATCACTGCTCCGCGCGGCGTCTCTGGACAGCGGTGGTGACCCGACGTAGCGTCGGGGCAGGACACCCATACACCTTGGACCGAAAGGCCTGCAATGGACATTATTTTCTGGATCATCCTCATCGTCATCGTCGCCGCCATCATTCTGTGGCTGCTGAACCGCAACAGAAAAGCCAACCCGCCCGGCGGACCGTCAGCCGGAGCCGGGACAGGCGGGACCCGGACCGACGGGGCCCTTGGGGGCGGCAGCGCCGCGGCGTCCGCCCAGGCCGCTGGAACCACCGGCATCCCCACTGCAGCGGGATTCGGCCGGCCGGCTGAACCGGCAGCCCCTACAACAGCCCAGGAGCCGGCGGACTCCGCGGCCACGTCCACGCCTGAAACGGCGGCAGGCGCCGCAGGATCCGCGGACCGCGCCACGGCCAGCGAGGGCACTTCGGGCAGCAGCGCCGGGCGGGAAGAACACCGGCGCCAGGACGAGGCCGCTGACCTTGCCGCCGACAAGGCGGAGTGGGAAACCCAGTGGTCCGAGGCCGGGACCGGATCCCGCTCCGGCTCCTCCACCACAAGCGGGACGGCAACGCCGCCCTCCTCCCCAGGTACCACCGGCCCGGAAACGCCCGCACGTCAGGGTGCAGCGGCAGAGGCTCCCGCAGCCCAGCCCTCCCCCGCCACGGCACGCCCCGTGCACCATGACGAATACACGGCGCCCCACGCCCCCACGCTTCCGGGCGCGGAAACGGCAGCTGTGGAAAGCGTGGACGACGGCGGCACACCGGCTGCCGGACCCGCCGGCGGGCAGGCACCCCAGCACCGGGCAGACACCTCCGGCTCAGCAGGCCCACAGGGCGGGGCTGCTGAGCCAACCTCCTCCGGCGCGGCCCCAGGCGGCACCGGCGCGGCGGAAACGCTGGAACGAGCACATTCTTCCGCACTGGTAGAGAACGGGGCCGACCACCACCAGCCCTCCGGCCAGGGGCAGGAATCGACAAGCACCCCAGGGCAGTACACGGCCGTCCCGGAACCTTCCGGACACCTCGCAGCCGACGAGCCCTACGGTGCCGGCTCAGCAGCACCGGGTCCCGACGGGAGCGGCCCCGAGGACTACACGGTCAAGGGTGACGCCTCCGCGATGGTCTACTACGAAGAAGGACACCCCGACTATGAGCAGGCCACGGCGGAAGTCTGGTTTGAATCCGCTGCCCACGCCGAGGCCGCAGGCTTCCGCACCCCCCGGCGCAAGCGGCTCTAGCAGGACAAAGGCCCGTCGCTTTGCGGCGGGCCTTTCCTGGCTGGTGACCTGCCTTGTGGTGGCTGCCTGTACAGGACCCCCGGCGCCGGGGCCTGCCACAAGCCCCGCCGGCACCGGCACTCCGGCGGGAACCGCCGTCGTCCCCACTCCACCTGGTGCGCCCGCTCCTGCGCCGGCAGTCCAAGAGCGCCTTGACGTGGAGCTGGACACACCCTGGGCTGCCGTCTTCCTCCCGGACGGCACAGCCGTCATCTCCGAGCGCGGTACAGCACTGCTGAAAGCCGTTCGGGACGGGAAGGCCACTGCCATCGGGAAGGTCCCTGGCGTGGTGGCCGGCGGCGAAGGCGGCCTCCTGGGCCTGGCGCTCTCCCCGCGCTTTGCCTCGGACCGCTACCTGTACGCATACCTGACCGGCCAGGAGGACAACCGAATTGTCCGGCTTGTCCTCGACAGTGCTCCCGACGGCTCCCCAGTACTTGGCCAACCCCAAACGGTGTTCCCGGGAATACCCAAAGCCAGCACCCACAACGGCGGCAGGATCCGCTTCGGTCCAGACGGGTTCCTCTATGTGGGCACCGGCGACGCCCAGCGCCGCGACCAACCCCAGGACCGCAATGCCTTGGGCGGGAAGATACTTCGGCTCACGCCCGAGGGCGGTCCCGCACCGGGCAATCCGTTCGGCAACGCCGTCTACAGCCTGGGCCACCGCAACGTGCAGGGCCTGGCCTGGGACAGCGCCGGCAGGCTGTGGGCCAGCGAGTTCGGACCGGATGTGGACGACGAACTGAACCTGATCCTGCCGGGTGCCAACTACGGCTGGCCTGAAGTCACCGGCGCACCTCACCGCTCCGGCTTCCAGGACGCAAAGGTCGTATGGCCCTCCACCCGCGAGTCCTCCCCCAGTGGGCTGGAAATCGTTGATGGCGTCGCCTACCTGGGAGCCCTCCGTGGCGAGAGGTTATGGGTGGTGCCGCTGTCGGGGACAGAAGCAGGAGTTCCTGTGGCCTATTTCACATGGCAGTACGGGCGGATCCGGGACGTAATCCGCGCTCCGGAGGGTGGCTTTTGGTTGCTGACGAACAACGAAAACCCTGATTTCGTGCTGGTTTTGGGGCCTTCGAGGTGACACGGAGACCTCCGGCGGGGCCGATTTCACTTGCACCAAAAGTTCGTGTAGAGTTTCATGTCGTTGCGGAGATCAACGGGAAAGAAAAAGCCCGAAGATGGAAGCAAAGAAGATGCACCTCTAGCTCAATTGGCAGAGCAATTGACTCTTAATCAATGGGTTCCGGGTTCAAGTCCCGGGGGGTGCACCACTGGGAAAACAGCCCCGGTTTGTGGAAACACAAACCGGGGCTGTTTTGTTTTGCCCGCCCCCTTATCGATTGCTGAGTACCTGTCGTTTTCACGCCTCAGAACGACAACTACGGAGCAATCGATGGTGGTGGGGTGGAAAAGTACGACGGCGGGCGGCTGCGGGGCACAAAAAAGCGCGGCCCGGTCATTGAGACCAGGTCCGCGCTTAGGCTGCCGAATGCGGCAGCGGCTACTTTGCCATGTTGTCCATCAGGGCTCCGGCGTTGCTGGGGGTGGTGGAGAACTGGCTGGCGAGTTCACGCACGACGGCTTTGAGTTCCTGGCGCAGCAGCTCAGGGTCGATCGACGCCGATGCCAGCACTGAACGCTCCATCTCCACGGCCTGGGCAACCGCTTCCTTGCCCTGCTCGGTCAGCGACACCACATGGCTCCTGCGGTCCGAGGTGCTGCGAACCCTGGCGATGTGGCCGTGGGACTCAAGCCGGCTGAGCGTCTTGCCCATGGTCTGGGCCTGGACGCGGACGTATTGGGCTAGTTGGGCCTGGGTCATGGGTCCCTGCGCGGCAAGGACTTCGATGGCGATAACACCGGCGTGGGTGAGTCCGATGGCGCCAAGTTTTTCGTTCCATGAGTGTTCGACGAGGCGCGCAGCAGTGGACAGAAGGCGCCCTGTGGGCCAGTGATCCATATCAGGCATAGCAGCAAGTATAACCAAGTGCCGATTAGCACTCGCTCCACCTGCTTACTAGGCTGTTGTGTCCCGCCCGCAACAAGGAGAAAAACAATGGCTGAAAGACTCGTTACCGGCGACAATGCACCCGCTTTCACGCTGCAGGATTCAACCGGCAAGGACGTCAGCCTGGCCCCCCGGCCGGGACGCTCCACCATTGTCTACTTCTACCCGGCCGCCTCCACTCCCGGCTGCACCAAGGAGGCTTGCGATTTCCGCGACAGCCTGGCGTCCCTGCAGGCCGCCGGCTTCGATGTCCTGGGTATCTCACCCGACCCCGTTGAAAAGCTCGCAAAGTTTGTTGAGAAAGAGTCCCTGACGTTTCCGCTGCTCTCCGATGCGGACCACGCGGTGGCCGAGGCATACGGCGCCTGGGGCGAAAAGAAGAACTACGGCAAGACCTACGAGGGCCTGATCCGGTCCACCATCGTGGTGGATCCGGAAGGAAAGGTGGCCCTGGCCCAGTACAACGTGCGGGCCACGGGCCACGTGGCGAAGCTAAGGCGGGACCTCAACCTGGACGCCTGACCCGGCCCCGGCTGCCCCGGCCACCGCCGGGGCGACGCTACAATGGGATCTGTCATCCGCCGTCGTACTTTTGACACGACCGATGACGCGCGCGAGTGGTGAAATTGGCAGACACGCAGGATTTAGGTTCCTGTGCCTTCGGGCGTGGGGGTTCAAGTCCCCCCTTGCGCACCTGAGGAATCCCCCGGCCCCGGCCGGGGGATTCCTGCGTTAAGCAGCCGCCGGTTTTGCGCCGGTTCCTGCTTCGATTCGAAAAACTCCAAAGATCCACCCATCCGCCGCTGCCCATCGGCCGAATAGCCATTGAGACACCAGCCAAGGGCAGGTGCTTACCGCAAGGCAGACCGCATGCCGACAGCACGATGTCGGACCGCGGCAGGCAAACGATCAAGGAGAACTGAAATGCAGACCTTTAAGCGCACCACTTTCACCGTCGCAGGCGTTGCAGCGGCCGCTCTGCTCAGCCTCACCGCATGCGGCGGCTCGGGCAGCACCTCAGGATCCTCGGCGTCGTCGGCGCCGATGTCATCCGCCCCCAGCTCCAGCATGGCATCCCCGTCCAGCTCCGCCATGGCGTCCCCCTCCGCCAGCTCCTCGGCCGGCATGATGGACCCGGCAGCCAACCTGGTTGGGCCCGGCTGCGCCGCCTATGCCAAGCAGGTTCCCACCGGTGCAGGCTCGGTGGAGGGCATGGCCCTTGACCCGGTGGCCGTGGCAGCGTCCAACAACCCCATCCTGACCACCCTGACTGCGGCGGTCTCCGGCAAGCTGAACCCGAAGGTCAACCTGGTGGACACCCTCAACGGTGGCGAATTCACCGTCTTCGCTCCGGTGGACGACGCCTTCAAGAAGATCGATCCCGCCACGATCGAGACCCTGAAGACGGACGATGCCCTGCTGAGCAAGATCCTGACCTACCACGTGGTCCCCGGCCAGATCACCCCTGACAAGATCGCCGGCACCCATGCCACGGTCCAGGGTGGTTCAGTGACTGTGACCGGCAGCGGTGACAACCTCAAGGTGGACAACGCCAACGTGATCTGCGGTGGCGTCAAGACCAAGAACGCAACGGTCTACCTGGTCGACTCGGTCCTCATGCCCAAGTAAGCCCCCTTACGGCCCCCCAACACCAGGCCGGGTCCGCTGGCAACAGCGGACCCGGCTTTGGCGCGCCGGGTGTCCTTCCGGGACCGGCTCCGGCTCGTGTCCCCTAGACTGGATCCCGGCCCGCACGCGGCGGAGCCGGCAGCATCCAGAGGTGATAAACGAGTGCCCAGCAGTACTTCGCGGCGTACGGTCATCAAGGCCGGTGCCGTCCTCATGGCGCTGGGCGTGACGTCATGCACAGGCATGCCGTCACCCTCCCCCACCTCCGGCACGCCCAGCACCAAGGCTGCAGAACCTGCAGCAACCTTCAACTTCGGTACGGCCGCCCAGCCCCTGGGCCTGGACCCGGCGCTGTCCAACGACGTGGAGTCGCAGCGGATCACCCGGCAGATCCTCGAAGGCCTGGTGGGCGTGGACCAGACCACCGGCAAGCCCACCCCGCTGCTGGCCACCGAGTGGAATGAGTCCAACGACGGCCGAACCTACACGTTCAAACTCCGCACGGGAGTCACCTTCCAGGACGGCACCCCCTTCAACGCCGACGCCGTCTGCACCAACTTCAACCGCTGGTTCAATTTCCCCGTGGCACTGCGGAAGCAGGCACCGGGCAGTTCCTTCAAGGGCGTGTTCAAGGCACACTCGGACGAGCCCGGCCTCTCCATCTTCAAGAGCTGCACGGCGCCTGCCCCGGACACCGTGCAGATCGACCTCACCCAGCGCTTCACCGCGTTCCTCCAGGCACTGACACTGCCGGCTTTTGCCATCGCATCGCCTGCGGCCCTTGCGTCCGGAAAGGCCGATGTCCTGGACCAGAACCGCGGCGGCCAGGCCATGTCAGCATTCGCCACAAAACCCGTGGGCACGGGCCCCTTCACCCTCGCTGCCTGGGGCAATGACAACGTGACCCTGTCCAGCAACCGGAACTACTGGGGCGACCGCGGGCAGATCGCCACCATCAACTTCCTGGCCTACAACCACCCGCAGACCCGGCTCCAGGCGCTGCTGGATGGCACGATCGACGGCTACGACGCCGTGACCGTCGGCAACTTCGACCAGCTGGTGAAGCGCAGCAAGCAAATTGTCCAGCGCGACCCGTTCTCGGTGATGTATGTGGGCATGAACCAGGACATCCCGGTACTCCAGAACCAGAAGATCCGGCAGGCGGTGGAGCTTGCCATCGACAAGGAAACCCTGATCCGGAAGTTCTTCATCGACAACACCGCCAAGGCCACACAGTTCGTCCCGCCCAAGATCAGCGGCTTCAACAACGAAGCTCCGGCACTGGGCCACGACCCGGTAAGGGCCAAGGACTATCTGAAGGAAGGGGGGTACGCGGGCGAGGAACTGAAGTTCTACTACCCCCTGAACGTCACCCGGCCGTACCTGCCCACCCCCGAGAAGGTCTACGCCGAACTCAGCCGCCAGCTCACCGCCGTCGGCTTCAACATCCGGCCCGTCCCGGTGGACTGGTCCGACGGGTACCTGCAGAAGGTCCAGTCCGCCGGCGACCACGCATTCCACATCCTCGGCTGGAACGGCTCCTACTCGGACGCGGACAACTTCGTGGGCCCGCTTTTCGGGGAGAAAAACGGCGAGTTCGGGTACCAGGATCCACAGGTCTTTTCCAAGATCAACCGCGCCCGTGGACTGCCCGACGGCAAGGAGCGGGATGACCTTTATCACACCATCAATGCCCAGATAGCGGCGACCGTACCGGCCGTTCCCGTCGCCTTCCCCATTTCCGCGCTGGCCCTCTCGGACCGGGTGCAGAGCTACCCGGCATCCCCGGTCTTAAACGAAGTTTTTACCAAGGTCCAGCTGAAGTCTTGACGGGCCGGGCCAATTTCAGTATGCGGCCCGCGCGGGGATATTCTGTGACAGCCAGAGCCGCTGCAATCGGAGACTGATCGTGACCTTCATTTCCAAGACCCCACACGCCGACGTTGTCCTGATAGGCGGCGGCATCATGAGCGCCACGCTGGGGGCATTCCTCAAGCAGCTGGAGCCGGACTGGACCATCTCCCTGTTCGAGCGGCTGGACCAGCCGGGGCTCGAAAGCTCGGATCCCTGGAACAACGCAGGAACGGGCCACGCCGCCCTCTGCGAGCTCAACTACTCCCCCGCAGCCAAGGACGGCTCGGTCAACCCCGCCAAAGCACTGCTCATCAACGAACAGTTCCAGCTCTCCCGCCAGTTCTGGTCCCACCTGGTGGACAACAACCTCATCGGGTCACCCAAGGGCTTCATCAACACGGTCCCGCACATGAGCTTCGTGATCGGCGAGGACCACAGCCGGTTCCTGAAGACCCGCTACGAGGCACTCAAGCCGCACACCCTGTTCCGGAGCATGGAGTTCTCCGAGGACCACGCGCAGATCGCCAAGTGGGCCCCGCTGATCGTCAAGGGGCGCGACCCCCAGCAGCGCATCGCCGCCACCCGCGCAGCCGAGGGTACCGACGTGGACTTCGGCGCGCTGACCCGCGAACTGATCACCTACATGGGGAACAACGGCGTCGAGATCAACTACGGCCACGACGTCACCGGCATCACCCGCGCGTCCGACGGCGGCTGGGACCTGACGCTGAAGCACCCCAAGTCCGGAGAACACGGCAAGATCCACGCCAAGTTCGTCTTCGTCGGCGCCGGCGGCGGTGCCCTGCACCTGCTCCAGGCCTCCGGCATCCCCGAGAGCAAGGGCTACGGCGGATTCCCCGTCTCCGGCCAGTTCTTCCGCTGCACCGATGAGGCCATCGCCGCCCAGCACAGCGCCAAGGTGTACGGCCAGGCATCGGTGGGCGCTCCCCCCATGTCCGTTCCGCACCTGGACACCCGCTATGTCAACGGCAAGCGCTCCCTCCTGTTCGGACCGTACGCGGGCTTCTCCACCAACTTCCTCAAGAACGGTTCCTACCTGGACCTGCCCCTGTCCATCCGCCCGGGCAACATCATCCCGATGCTTGCCGTAGCGAAGGACAACATGGACCTCACCGCGTACCTGGTGAAGGAAGTGGTTAAAAAGCACGACCAGAAGGTTGAAGCGCTTCGCGAGTACTACCCGGAGGCAAAGGGCGGGGATTGGGAACTCATCACCGCCGGCCAGCGTGTACAGATCATCAAGAAAGACCCGCAAAAGGGCGGCATCCTTCAGTTCGGAACCGAAGTGATCGCCGGCCGCGACGGCTCCATCGGCGCGCTCCTGGGCGCTTCGCCCGGAGCCTCGACCGCTGTCCCCATCATGATCGAGCTGCTCCAGAAGACGTTCCCCCGGAACTTCAAGGGCTGGCAGTCCAAGCTCAAGGACATGATGCCCGGCTACGGGGTGAAGCTGGATGAGAATCCGGACCTCGCCGCGGAGCTGGAACGGGCCACGGCCAAGTCCCTCCAGCTGGAGAGCGTTTCCGCCAGCCACTGACCCTGCCGGGGCCAGTGGCTGGCACCCCCAGGGCATGTACCAGTCACTTAGACCCCCAGGAGACCACCCATGTTCCGGCTGGCACAGCTTTCCCTGGCGAACCGGGCCCTGATCGCGCTGATCACCGTCTTCGCCTCGGTCTTCGGCGTGATCACGATGTCATCGCTGAAGCAGGAGCTCATCCCCTCAATTGAGTTCCCGCAGATCACGGTGCTCAGCTCCATGCCGGGCGCATCCCCCGAAGTGGTGGACAAGCAGGTCAGCGGCCCGCTCGAGAAGGCGCTGAACGGTGTGGAGGGGCTGGAATCCACCTCCTCCACGTCGCGCACCGGCGTCTCCCAGATCACCATGGTGTTCACCTACGGATCGAACCTGGACCGGGCCCGGAACCAGATCGACCGGGCCATCTCGAACGCAAAGCGGACCCTGCCCAGCGACGTCCAGCCGCAGGCCATCGCCGGCAGCATCAGCGACTTCCCCATCGTCTTCCTGGCCGTCTCCTCGGACAAGCCGCTCAGCGACCTGAACGCGGACCTGCAGCGCCTCAGCGTGCCCCGGCTGCAGAAGATCGACGGTGTCCGCAGCGCCGATGTGACCGGTGGCGCCACCCAGCACATCGAGATCCTCCCCCGGGCTGACGCCATGGCGGCGGCAGGGACAACCCTCACCGCCATCCGGGATGCCCTGTCCAACAACGGCGCGCTGATTCCTGCGGGCACCCTCGAGGACCAGGGCAAGACCCTCTCGCTGCAGATCGGCAGCCCGGTGGATTCCCTGGATGCCATCAAGGCGCTGCCCTTGGCCGGCGCCAAAAATGCCGCGACCATCGGCTCGGTGGCCGACGTCTCGATCAAGGACGACGAACGCACCTCCATCACCCGCACCAACGGGGCAGAGACCCTGGCTGTCTCCGTCACCAAGAAGCCCGAGGGCGACACGGTGGCAATTTCGCACGCGGTGCGTGACTCGCTGAACGAGCTGGAAGCGGAACTGGGCTCCAACGCCAAGTTCACCCCCGTCTTCGACCAGGCACCCTTCATCGAAAAGTCCATCAAGGACCTCACCACCGAAGGCCTGCTGGGTCTCGGGTTCGCCGTCGCGGTCATCCTGCTGTTCCTGATGTCCGCCCGCTCCACGCTGGTCACGGCAGTGTCCATCCCGTTGTCCCTGCTGATCACCTTTATCGGGCTGTCGGGCACAGGCTACTCCCTGAACATCCTGACGCTGGGCGCGCTGACCATCGCGATCGGCCGCGTGGTGGACGACTCGATCGTGGTCATCGAAAATATCAAGCGGCACCTTAGCTACGGTGAGGAAAAGTCGACGGCGATCCTCACCGCCATCCGGGAGGTGGCCGGCGCCATCACGGCGTCCACCCTGACCACGGTGGCGGTCTTCCTGCCCATCGCCTTCGTCGGCGAGCTTGCCGGCGAGCTGTTCCGGCCGTTTGCCCTGACGGTGACCATGGCGCTGCTGGCCTCGCTGCTGGTTTCCCTCACCATCGTTCCGGTGCTCGCCTACTGGTTCCTCAAAAACCCCAAGACCGGCTGGGCGCCCGCAGGTTCCGCGGACGCCCGGCGGATCGCGGAAGAGGCGAAGGCAAAGGCCCACGACGCCGAACAGCGCAGCCGCCTGCAGCGCGGCTACCTTCCCATCCTTCGGTCAACCCAGAAGCACCCGGTCATCACCCTGGTTGCCGCTGTCCTGGTACTCGGTGCCACCGCTGCCATGACCCCGCTGCTGGCCACAAACCTGCTGGGCAGTTCCGGGCAGAACAGCCTGACGGTCCGCCAGGTGCTGCCGGCCGGAACGAGCCTCGCGGACACGAGTGCCGCCGCCATCCGCCTCGAGGAGGTGCTGCGCGGCATCGACGGCATCAAGGACGTCCAGGTGACCTCGGGCAACGCCCAGGCCGGCTTCGCTGCCCTCACCTCCACTGGATCCTCCAACTCCACCTTCACCGTGGTCACGGATGAAAAGGCCGACCAGGAACGGCTCCAGGACACCGTGCGCTCGGAGCTTGCCAAGGTGCCCGACGCCGGCAAGGTCTCCGTAGGCACCCAGCAGGGCGGCTTCGGCACCTCCTCCACCGTGGACATCACCCTGAAGGCTGCCACCAGCGGCGACCTGCGGGCCGCCAGCGACACCATGGTCGCCGCCATGACCGGAGTGCCCGGCACCAGCGAAGTGGCCAGCAACCTTGCCGCCAGCAACCCCGTGGTACAGGTCAAGGTGGACCGGGCCAAAGCCACGGCCGCCGGCCTGAACGAGGAACAGGTGGCCGGGGTCCTGGCATCCACCATCAGCCCCATCCCGGCCGGGACCGTGCGGATCGACACCAACGACTTCCCCGTCCGGATCGGCCAGGGCACCAAGTTCACCAGCATTGACGCGGTCCGGAACATCCCGTTGCCTGCCGGCGGCCGTCCGGTGACGCTGGGCAGCATCGCCACCGTGGAGCAGGTGGACGTCCCCGTCTCCATCACCGCCAGCAACGGTGAGCGCACCGCCAAGGTGTCCATCACGCCGTCGGGCTCCAACCTGGGCGCCGTGAACGGCGAAGTCCAGAAGCGCCTGGCCGATGTCCAGCTGCCGCCGGGGGTCACCGCCACGATCGGAGGCGCCACCACCCAGCAGGCCGAATCCTTCCGGCAGCTGGGCCTGGCCCTGCTGGCCGCCATCGCCATTGTGTACGTGATCATGGTGGCCACCTTCAAGTCCCTCATCCAGCCGCTGATCCTGCTGGTCTCGGTTCCGTTCGCGGCCACCGGTGCCGTGGCCCTGCTCCTGCTCACCGGAGTGCCCCTGGGACTGCCGTCACTGATCGGCATGCTGATGCTGGTGGGCATCGTGGTCACCAACGCGATCGTGCTGATCGACCTGATCAACCAGTACCGGCAGCCGCGCGACGGCCGGCCCGGCATGAACGTGGCGGATGCCATCACCAACGGAGCAAGGCAACGCCTGCGGCCCATCCTGATGACGGCGCTGGCCACCGTGTTCGCCCTGACCCCCATGGCCTTGGGCCTCACCGGCGGTGGCGGCTTCATCTCGCAGCCGCTGGCGGTGGTGGTCATCGGCGGCCTGGTGTCCTCCACCGCCCTGACCCTGATCCTGGTCCCCGTGCTGTACCGCCTGGTGGAGGGGCGGCGGGAGAAGAAGGCACTGCTGAAGGACCTGCAGGCCCGTCCGGAGGCCAGCGTGAAGACGGGCCCGGGTTCCGACGTCGACGCGGAGTTCCGGGACTGGACCACCGGCCAGGTTCCCAAGGTCAGCGGCCGCCGCGCGGCCCCCGGCGGCGCCGAATAGGGCCCCGTCCCGCCAAGGCATGCCCGTACCGCCCTGCGGTGCGGGCATCGCTCTTTAACAAAGGATCCGATGCTGGACCTGGGCCGGGAATAATCACCGCCGCTTGGCGTTACAGAAGGCGATAGATGCAAATGCATCTAAATTGGTCTAGAGTGGAACCAAGCCAGCAAGTCCAGGAACGGAAAGGCATTGTCATGCAGATCGGTGTTTTCAGCGTCAGCGACATCACCACGGACCCCACCACGGGCCGCACCCCCACCGAGCACGAACGTATCAAGGCCTCGGTGGCCATCGCCAAAAAGGTCGAGGAAATTGGCATGGATGTCTACGCCCTGGGCGAGCACCATAACCGGCCCTTCTTCTCCTCCTCCCCCACCACCACCCTGGCCTATATCGCAGCACAGACCGAGCGGATCATCCTCTCCACGGCCACCACGCTGATCACCACGAACGACCCCGTGAAGATCGCCGAGGACTTCGCCATGCTCCAGCACCTCGCGGACGGGCGCGTGGACCTGGTCCTGGGCCGCGGCAACACCGCCCCCGTGTACCCCTGGTTCGGCAAGAACATCCAGGACGGCGTGGAGTTGGCCATCGAAAACTACAGCCTCCTGCGCAAGCTCTGGGATGAGGACACCGTCAACTGGTCCGGCAAGTTCCGCACCCCGCTGCAGAACTTCACCTCGACGCCCCGGCCGCTGGACGGCGTGGCGCCCTTCGTATGGCACGGTTCCATCCGCACCCCGCAGATTGCCGAGGTTGCGGCCTACTTTGGTGACGGTTTCTTCGCCAACAACATCTTCTGGCCCAAGGAGCACTACCAGCAGCTGATCGGCCTGTACCGCGAGCGGTACGAACACTACGGCCACGGCAAGGCGGACCAGGCCATTGTGGGCCTCGGGGGCCAGTTCTTTATGCGGAAGAACTCCCAGGACGCCGTGAAGGAATTCCGGCCGTACTTCGACAACGCCCCCGTCTACGGCCACGGGCCGTCCCTGGAGGACTTCACCTCGCAGACCCCGCTGACCGTGGGCAGCCCCCAGGAGGTCATCGAAAAGACCCTGACGTTCCGCGAGTACTTCGGTGACTACCAGCGCCAGCTGTTCCTGATCGACCATGCCGGCCTGCCGCTGAAAACCGTGCTGGAACAGCTGGACCTGTTCGGCGAGGAAGTCCTGCCCGTCCTGCGCAAGGAGTACGCGGCCCTCAAGCCCGCACACGTCCCGGAGCCGCCCACCCACGCCGGCCGCGTGGCGGCCCTGCTGGCATCGCAGGATGCCGCAGAAGCCACCTCGGAGGCGTAATGGCCGCGGGAGGAACGGAATCACCGGTGCGGCTTGCGGCCGAAGCCTGGGAATCACTGTTCCGGGCCCAGGTTGCCGTGATGCGGAAGCTGCAGTCCGCACCGGCATTCCGGAAGGTGGCACTCAATGAGTACGACGTCCTGTTTACGCTCTCCCGCTGCCCGTCCGGCTGGCTGCGGCTAAACGAGCTCAACGACAACGTCCTGTTGAGCCAGTCCAGCCTGAGCAGGCTGGTGGAGCGGCTCGAAAAGCGGGGGCTGGTAGCCAGGATGCCCGCGCCGGAGGACGGCCGGGGCGTACTGCTGAAGCTGACCGACGAAGGGCGGGAGCTGCAGAAGGAGATCGGCCGCGAGCACGTGCGGGACATCTCGGCGCTGGTGGGTCCCGCCCTGACGGCCGCCGAGCAAAAGGAACTGATGCGGCTTACGGACAAACTGCGGAACTCTCTGGGGCCTCTGCCGCGGAAGCGCTAGCCGAGCTGGACCAGCCGGGCGGGATCCTCGGCCGGCAGGTCACCGTTGACCACCGCGGTGACGCGCAGCTGGTTCAGCACCAGGCTGCCGCCCACCGTGGACAGGAAGGCCGTGTCCGACGAGTCGCGGCCGGCAGTGATGCGCAGCATCGACTCCCGCGGGGCCAGCCCCGTGGGGTCGATGATGTGCCAGGCGCCCTCCACATAGGCTTCCGCCACGGCATGGAAATCCATGGGATTCAGGCCGGGGGCGTAGACGGCCGCCAAGCGGGCGGGGATGTCCTTGGAACGGAGCAGCGCGATGGCGAGGTGGGCGAAGTCCCGGCAGACACCACGCCTGCTGAGCAGGGTTTCCACCGCACCGTCGGTGCCGCGGGAGGAGCCGCTGATGTACCGCAGTTCACCGTTGACCCAGTTGCGGACGGCGTGGACCAGGTCCGCGCCCTGAACGCCCTCGAACTCGGCGTACGACGTGGGCAGGAGCCGGTCCGATTCGGCGTAGCGGCTTGGCCGCACGTACCGGATCCGGTCTGCCAGGCTGGCCTCTTCCGGCACGCCCCGCCCGGTCACCGTGGCGGAGTATTCCACCGTGACATCGGTGGGCTCGGCGAACTCCATGTAGTGGAACCGGCCGCCGTGGTGGTCCGAAACATCCGTGAGCGGAACGTCCGCTCCGCCTGCAGTCACGGACAGTGATTCCTCGAATGACGAGTAGCCGCTGTTCCTCGCTACGGCGATGGCCATGGCCACCTTGGTGTTGGCGATGGTCCTGAAAACCAGGCGTGCGGAAACAGAGCGTTCCATGTCTCTCCAGGGGTGTTGGGGGCGGACGGAAAGTCGCCTGCCCCGGCACCTGGTAAGTGCGGGCAGCGGGACTAGTTCTTGACCTTCAGCGACATTAGCATCCGCTGCACGTTGGCGAAGTCACTGCTCTCGTTGACGTACTGTGCGGCCTGGCCCAGGGTGTCGAAGGCCTTGGCCGGAGCCACCTTCTCGTCCGGAGCGAAGGCCTTAAGCGCCACCAGGTCGCCGAAGGAGTAGTCTCCCTTGCCTGCGGGGCCGCGCACCACATTTCGCAGCTCGCAGGCCTTCCCGTCCGCTCCGCCCACCAGGTTGGTGATGCCATAGGAGCCGAAGTAGCGGTAGCCCTGGATCACCCGGTAGACCATCCGCGGCGGGATGGTTCCCTCCCCGCCCTGCGCGGCGAGCTCGAAGGGTACGCTGCTGATCACCGTATACGGGTGCTTTGCGCTGTCCGGGCAGTCACCGGACGACGGCGGGAGTCCCGTCCTGAGCGCGGCAACGAATGTTCCGTCGGGCTTCTTCACGTCAACCTTCAGGCCGCCGGGAAGGACGCCCTCCTCCCGTGGTACGGACTGGGCGATCCAGTCCGCCGGCAGGTCGAAGCTGACTGTCTTGGCGGAATCGGAGAACGTCTTCCAGGCAGCGGCGGTGGCAGCGCCCTGCGGCCCGGCAGACGTTGCGGAGGTGGATGAGGGGCTGCTGCCGCTTGCTCCGGGTGCCGCTTCCTGCGTTGGGCTGCCCGGCGTCGCCGCCCCGTTCGCAGCCGCTCCCGATGATGCCGGCTGCGCTGTCCAGCCAGGACTTCCGGCCGGTGTCCCGGAGCAGGCCGCCAGCAGGATTGCGGCGGCAACAAGTGATGCGCCGGAAAGAAGGGTGGACGCTGCCTTGCCTGTCATGAAAGCCAGCCTAGCGGCGCTCCGTCCGCTTCCCTGCGCATACGCGGGGGTGTTTTTCGCATTGCTGGCGCCCCCCTCCGCCAACCACCTGGGCAGCCCCCAGCCCTGGCACCTGCCCGGCGTGCCGCCGTCGGACATTTACCACCCCGGGCTGGGACTAGGCTGGAAGCTATGGCGGAAGAGCAGAACGGCGCAGCTGAAGACAATCCCGCGGACACCTCCGCCCTGAACATGTCCGCCGTGGACGTCGCCGACTGGCGTCTGCGGACCTTTGCGCTGTACGACGCCGTCCGCCGGATCTCCGCGGAGAGCCCGTCCGAGGCGCACTCATACTGGCGCCACCAGCGGGACCTGATGTTCGCCACGCACCCCGCATCCGCGCTGACTGCCGCGGACAAGGCACGGTTCTCCGGCCTGAAGACTGCCGACTACGATCCCATCTACCGCTTCCACGTCCCGTTGACCAAGGAAGGCGCCGGCCGGGAATTGAGCGTGGACACGGGGACCGACGGCGTGGTCCACCTTGTCCGTCTGGGCACCTTCGATCTTCCGGAAATGGGCCAGCTGGGGGTATGGAAGATCCACGGCTACGGCGGCGGCATCTTCGTTCCGTTCCGGGATGCCACGGCCGGGCAGCCGGGCGGAAGTTACGGGGCCGGCCGCTACCTGCTGGACACCATCAAGGGTGCCTTCCACGGTGTCAACGGCAGCGGTCCCGACGCCACCTTCGTCCTGGACTTCAATTTCGCCTACAACCCATCCTGCGCCTACAACGAGGCATGGGCCTGTCCCCTGCCCGGACCGTCCAACCGGCTGGCAGTGGACATCCCCGTGGGCGAGCTGTACTGACCTGTGGCGGGTCTTTCCCTGCGCCCTGCGCGCCATCCGTCCGCGTTCACGGCCTGCTGCACTGACCATGCTGCGGGTGCGGCCGCGTGAGGGAGGAAACGTCAGCACCCCCAGGACCGGAGACCACCACCCGGCGCCTTCCCGCCACCAGGCACTACCGGGGGATCCTGCGCTTTCCGGTCGTCCGCCAGCTGATCCGGTTCTCCGGTGTAGGCGTCATCTGCACGGCCGCATCCCTGGGGATCTACGCGCTGCTGCGGCCCTGGCTTGGCGCCCAGCTGGCCAACGCGGTGGCGCTGATCCTCACATCCCTGCTGAACACGGCACTGAACCGGCGGCTGACCTTCAAGATCGCGGGCCAGCAACGCCGCACGCGGGATCACCTCAACGGCCTGGTGGTGATCGGCGTGGCCCTGGTAATCACCGGCAGCAGCCTGGGCGTACTGCACTGGTTCAACCCGGCCGCCACGGTAGGGGACGAACTCGTGGCCACCACGCTGTCCGGGTTCCTGGCCACGGCGGTGCGGTTCAGCATGCTGCGGCACTGGATCTTCCGCCGGGCACGGCACCGCTGATTGCACGGCACCGCTGACCCGGAGGCCGGGACGGTCAGGAGCGCTGGCCCGTGCCCAGGGTCTTGACGCTGCCGACTGCCGCCTGGACGGCAACCGCTGCAGCGTCCAGGTCCTCCTGCGTCACTGAAGCATCGAAACTGAATCGGACAGCGGTCTGGGCCACCTCGGCGGAAATCCCCATGGCGGTGAGTACGGGCGACGGCGCATCGGACCCGGCAGCGCAGGCCGAGCCGCTGGAGCAGACCACGCCGCGCCGTTCCAGTTCCAGGAGAACCGACTCACCGCTGGTTCCGGGAAAGCAGAACGAGGCCACCGACGGGAGGCGTTCCGAGTGGTGGCCGGTGAGGACGGCGTCGGGCACTCCTGCCAGCACGGCGCCGATGAACCCGTCACGCAGTGCTTCCACCCGTGCCTGCTGCTCCGCTTGGCGGTCCTGGGCAAGCGTGAGGGCAGTAGCCAGCCCCACCGCCCCTGCCACATTTTCGGTGCCGGAACGGCGGCCCCGCTCCTGGCCGCCGCCGTGGATGACCGGTTCCAGCCGGGTGCGGCTCCGGACAAACAGTGCGCCGCAGCCTTTCGGTGCGCCGAGCTTGTGCCCGGAGATGCTCATGGCGTCCACGCCCAGGAATCTGGTGTCCAGCGGCAGCCATCCGGCGGCCTGGACGGCGTCGGTATGGAACGGGATGCCCCGGACATGGGCGAGTTCCGTTAGCGCGGGGATGGGCTGGACGGTTCCCACCTCGTTGTTGGCGTACATGATGCTCACCAGGGCGGTTTCCGGACGCAACACGGCTGCCAAGGCCTCCGGCGTGACACGGCCGGCGGCGTCCACCGGCACCACGTCCACGGTAAAGCCGTGGAAGCGTTCCAGGTACCGCGCGGATTCCTCCACGGCAGGATGCTCGACGGCGCTGATCACCACCCGGTCCAGCTGCGGGTTTTTCGCCTGCCGGGCCAGGGCGATTCCCTTGACGGCCAGGTTGTCCGCCTCGGTACCGCCGGAGGTAAACACCACCTCGCCCTGCCGGCAGCCAAGGACCCCCGCCACGGTTGACCGCGCCCCCGCAAGCGCCGCGGCGGCCGACTCACCGAGGGTGTGGTGGCTGGACGGGTTCCCGAACCCGCCGGTGAGGTGGGGCCACATGGCGTCCAGCACTTCCCGGCGGACGGGGGTGGTGGCGGCGGCGTCAAGGAAGATCACGGCAGCCTCACCCGGCGGTCAATTCAACGTCAAGGCCCAGATCGAGGGCGGCCACAGTGTGGGTGAGCGCGCCCACGGAGATGACATCCACGCCTGCCGCGGCAATGGCGGCAACCGTGTTCAGGTTGACGTTGCCGCTGGCTTCCACGCGGGCACGTCCGGCCACGAGCGCAACGCCGTCCTTCAGCTCCGGCACCGAAAAGTTGTCCAGCATGATGGTGTCCACTCCCGCGGCCAGCACGGGTTCGATCTGGTCCATGCGGTCCACTTCCACCTCAAAGTGCGTGGTGTGGCCCAGCTGCGCCTTGGCCGCCAGCAGAAGCTCCGTGAGCTTTGCAGGGTCTCCCCCGGTCATCACAGCGAGGTGGTTGTCCTTGGCCAGGACGGCGTCGGAGAGGCTGTAGCGGTGGTTTGCTCCGCCGCCGCACCTGACCGCGAGGCGTTCCAGGATGCGCAGGCCGGGGGTAGTTTTGCGGGTGTCGGTGATGCGGGCCCTTGTGCCCTCGGTGAGCCGCACGAACTCTGCAGTCTTCGTGGCGATGGCGGACATCCGCTGGACCAGGTTCAGCGCCACCCGCTCTGCCATCAGTACAGAGCGTGCGGCGCCGCTGACCCGGGCGAGGTGCGTGCCGGCGTCGAACCTTTCTCCGTCCGCCACCAGGAGCTCCACCCGGGTGTCGGGGTCCACCAGCTGCATGGCGTCGCGGAACACGGTGGCGCCACTAAGGACACCGGGGACACGGGCGTTGAGGACGGCAGTGGCACGGGCATGCGTCGGTATAAGCAACTGCGAGGTGATGTCGCCGCCTGGCGCATCCTCGGCGAAGGCCCGTTCGAGGATCTCCCGGACGGGGGCCGACGGGAGCGTGAGGTCCAGTGCCGGACGCGCGGCGGCAGCGAGGTCGATCACGGCGGATTCAGTCATGGAGCAGGCTCGCTTTCAGGCGCGGAGGGTAGGAAGGTTCAGTCTGGTCGGGGCCGTCATCGCGGTAGTGCGCCCCCAGGGATTCACGGCGGTTGAGGGCAGCGGCCACAAGCAGCCGCGCAGCCAGCAAAAGGTTTCGGTCCTCAAGAACCCCAGGGTCAACAGGGGAGAGGCCAGCAGAGGAGAGCGGACGGACGACGCCGGCCCAGGACTCAAGCGTGCGGCCGGCCTCAGCCAACAATTCCCCGGAGCGCAGCACCCCGGCATGCGAGGTCATGAGGCGGCGAAGAGCCTCCCGAGAAAAGGGCTCCCCGACCTCCTCTCCCCCACCGGAGCTGAACGGCCAACTCCCGGCGGGCGCACCTGAGAGGTCCGCCCCGCCTTCTAAAGCAGCAGGGACGGTGACGGGCGCACTCGCGTTTCGCGGCAGGGGTGCGGAAGCGTGCGTCAAGCGGAGGCCGCCCGCGGCCGAGGCAGCACGCGGAGCATCGCTGCCGCGGGACGCGTCCCAGCCCCGGCCACCGGAGAGGAAGCCTTCAACAGCGCGGCGGCCGAAGACGAGTCCTTCGAGGAGGGAGTTGCTGGCCAGCCGGTTTGCCCCTTGGACGCCCGTGCAGGCAGCTTCCCCGGCGGCGTAGAGGCCGGGAACGGTGGTGCGGGCGGAGAGGTCGGTGCGTACCCCGCCCATCCAGTAGTGGGCGGCGGGGGCGACGGGGACCAGTTCGCGGGTCCAGTCGATGCCGGCGTCGAGGGTCTTGCGGGTGAGGGTGGGGAACCGCTGCTGCAGGAAGCCTTCCCCCCTGGCCTGCTCGATGACGCGGGCGTCGAGGTAGACGTGGCCTGTGGGGTCGCCGAGCTTGGCCAGGTGGAGGGCGATGCTGCGGGAGACGACATCGCGGGGCGCCAGCTCGGCATCGGGGTGGTAGGCCTGCATGAAGCGGCGGCCGCCGGAGTCACGCAGGATGGCGCCTTCGCCGCGCACCGCTTCGGAGATGAGCAGCGGGCCGTCCAACCGGTCAGGGAGGGCGGTGGCGGAGCTGACCAGGCAGGTGGGGTGGAACTGGAAGAATTCCAGGTCTGCGGTGGCTGCCCCGGCGCGGACGGCGAGCGCCAGTCCGTCGGCGGTGGCCACGGCGGGGTTGGTGGTTTGGGCGAACAGCTGGCCCGCTCCCCCGGTGGCGAGCAGGACGGCGTCCGCGTCCAGCCTGCTGGTCCGGCCGTCCTGCAGGTACTCCAGTCCGGTCACCCTTCCGCGGTGGGTGACGAGGGAGGTTGCGCGGGCATGTGCGAGGAGGGTGAGCTTTCCTTCGTCCCGCCGGGACAGCACTGCCTGGATCAGCGCGCCGGCGACCCGCGCACCCGTGGCGTCTCCGCCTGCATGCAGGATGCGCGGGGCACTGTGGGCCGCTTCGAGCCCAAGGGCCGGGCCGCCGTCGTACGTTGCTTCAGCCTGCGTTGCCCCCGCCTGCCCTGCATCGAAGGTAACTCCGTAGCACTGGAGGCCCTCAATATCGCGGCGTGCTTCCGTGCACATCAGCCGGACGGCGGCTTCGTTGCAGTGCCCGGCACCGGCACGGAGCGTGTCCGCGATGTGCGCAGCCACGGTGTCCCCGGGCGCGGGCTTGGCCAGTACAGCGGAAATACCGCCCTGCGCGTACCAGGTGTTGCTCTGGTCCAGCGCGCCTTTGGTCAGGAGCACCACGTCAGCGCCGGCATCGGCGGCGAGGAGCGCTGCGTACAGGCCGGCGATGCCGCTTCCGATGACAGCGAGGCGGCTTGCCATCAGGGCCTCGCCGCGAGCATGCGTTCGAGCGCAATCCTGGCGTTGGCCTGTACCTCGTCGTCAACTGTGATGCGGTTGACCACGCGGCCGGCCACCAGTTCCTCCAGCACCCAGGCCAGGTAGCCGGGGTGGATGCGGTACATGGTGGAGCATGGGCAGATCACCGGGTCCAGGCAGAAAATGGTGTGCTGCGGGTACTCGGCGGCAAGCCGGTTCACCATGTTGATCTCGGTGCCGATGGCGAACGTGGTGGGCTCGGTGGCGGCGGCGATGGCCTTCTTGATGAAGTCCGTGGAACCCGCGGAATCCGCTGCGTCCACCACCTCCATGGGGCACTCGGGGTGGACGATGACCTGGACGCCGGGGAACTCCGCCCGGGCCTTCTGGATCTGCGCCACGCTGAAGCGCTTGTGCACGGAGCAGAACCCGTGCCAGAGGATCACCCGGGAGCCCAACAGCGCCTGTTCGTCATTGCCGCCCAGGTCCTTGCGCGGGTTCCACATGGGCATCTGCTCCAGCGGCACACCCATGGCCTTGGCGGTATTGCGTCCAAGGTGCTGGTCCGGGAAGAACAGCACGCGCTGGGCCCGCTGGAAGGCCCACTCCATCACCGTTTTCGCGTTGGAGGAGGTACAGACAATGCCGCCGTGTTCGCCGCAGAACGCCTTGAGGGCTGCGGAGGAATTCATGTAGGTGACGGGGATGACCGGAACCCGGCCTTCGGCGTCGGGCTCTGTCCCGAAGATGTCTTCGAGCTGCTCCCAGCATTCCTCCACCGAATCCGCGTCCGCCATGTCGGCCATGGAACAGCCGGCGGCGAGGTTGGGCAGGATCACGGCCTGCTCCGGCGTGGAGAGGATGTCCGCCGTTTCAGCCATGAAGTGGACGCCGCAGAAGATGATCGCCTCCGCGTCCGGGCGGGTCAGTGCGGCGTTCGCCAGCTGGAAGGAATCGCCCACGAAGTCCGCGTACTGGATGACTTCATCCCGCTGGTAGAAGTGGCCCAGGATCACCGCCCGGTCTCCCAGGGCGGCCTTGGCAGCTTTGATGCGCTCCCCGAGCTCGGCCTCGCCGGCCAGCTTGTACTCTTCCGGCAGCTGGCCCTGGCGCGGTGTGGTGGCCGGTGCCGGATCGGCGCTGGATGCACCCGGGCCATAGGCCGGGACCCCTGCGAGCGCCTCGGCCAGGTCGTAATCCCACGGGCCCTTGGCCAGCGCCGGGCTGCAGGTGCTGCGTTCAGCGGCTGCGCCTTTTTCGGCCTGTTCGCGCGTGATCAGCTGGATTGCCGTGTTGACGCTGCTCATGGTGTGCTCCTGTTGTCTGGGTCAAGGCCTGGCCGGCCGGTAAAGCGGTAGAGGCGTGGCGGGCGGTGCTTGCCGCCCTGGAGGTATTCCCCGGTTTCTTCGATTTCCGGGGTGGCTTTGAGTTGCCGCCGGAAGTTGGCGGGATCCAGTTGGCGGTCGAGGACGGCTTCGTAGACTTCGCGGACCTGGGCCAGTGTGAAGTATTCCCCCAGCAGGTGGTACGCCACCGAGCCGTACGCCAGCTTGTTGCGCAGGCGCCAGAGCGCGTAGTCCACGATGGCGTTGTGGTCGAAGGCCAGCTCGCCCAGGCGGTCCGCGCGGAACCACTTCACGTTTTCGGACTCGTCCGCGAGCGCTGCTTCCGTGGGCTGGACCAGGGCCCAGTAGACGATGGAGACCACGCGCTGGGTGGGTGAACGGTGGAGGCCGCCGAAGGCGTACAGCTGCTCAAGGTAGCTCGGTGCAAGCCCAGTGGTTTCCCGCAGGTTTCTGGCGGCGGCGTCCTGGAGTGACTCGTCGTGGCTGAGCGGGCCTCCCGGGAGGGCCCACAACCCCTTGAACGGCTCCCGGATGCGGCGCACCAGGGGAAGCCACAGGGTGGGACGGCCGGAGGTGGCACTGGGCCGGAGGGCGAAGATCACCGTGGAGATGGCCAACGACGGCGGCGCGGCCTGCCGCTCGGAAACATTAGCCGAGCTGTAGTACACCCGTCCCACCGCCTTCCGTCATCCTCGACTGCCCGCTTTGGAGGCGGTCATCGCTAGTTATGGTCATCTTGACCAAAACTAATTCTACGGCCGGGCGTCCCCGAAAGGGAAATGTTTCTGCCCGCACATTTCCAAGCCACCCTGGGCATGGAGCCTTCACATCAGGTGCCGGCCGCGCTTGGACTGCTGCAACGGGCGCGCGCCGCCGGCTGCGGACTTCGCCCTCCGGTTTCCGGGCAGCCTTTCAGAAGCGGTAAATTCAATAGGTCCCAAAAGGACCCCCGGGCCTCCCCCCGGACCCAACCACCCCAGAAGGTGCACCTGCCCATGACGATGAAGTCTGCCCACACGCCATCGACCACCACGTCCAGCCCCCCGTCCAAGGCCTCGGCCGTCCACAGCATGAAGCCCCGCCAGCTGACCATGATGGGGCTCGGCAGTGCCATCGGGGCCGGGTTGTTCCTGGGGTCGGGCGCGGGTGTCCAGGCGGCAGGGCCGGCAGTCCTCATCTCCTACCTGGTGGCCGGAACGCTGATCATCCTGGTCATGTGGGCCCTCGGTGAGATGGCGGCGGCACATCCGAACAGCGGAGCCTTCTCGGTGTATGCCCAGCGCGCGCTGGGCCGCACGGCAGGTGCCACCATCGGCTGGCTGTGGTGGCTGCAGCTGGTGGTGGTGATCGCAGCCGAGGCCCTGGGCGCGGCCGGGCTGCTGTTCTCCGTCTGGCCGGTGGTCCCGGTCTGGGCCCTGGCGCTGCTGTTCATGGTGGTCTTCACCGCCATCAACCTGGCCGGGGTCCGGAACTTTGGCGAGTTCGAGTTCTGGTTCGCCATCCTCAAGGTGGCCGCCATCATCCTGTTCCTTGGAGTCGGTGCAGCGCTGCTCCTGGGCCTGCTCCCCGGCGTCGACTCCCCTGGCCCGCAAAACCTCACCGGCAACTTCGCGCCGCAGGGCCTGGGCGGCGTTGCTGCGGCCCTGTTCGTGGTGATCTTCGCATTTGGCGGCACGGAGATTGTCTCGGTGGCGGCAGCCGAGACCGAGGACCCGGAACGCAGCGTAGGCAGGGCCATCCGCACGGTGGTGTGGCGGATCCTGGTCTTCTACATCGGCTCCGTCTTCGTCATCGCCGCCGTCCTTCCCGCCACTTCCAAAAGCCTTGCTTCCCCCTTCGCCGGCGTTCTGGATGCCGCCCGGATCCCTGGCGCCTCCACCGCCATCACCCTGGTGGCCGTCGTCGCACTTCTCTCAGCGCTGAACGCGAACCTTTACGGCGCCTCCCGCATGGTTTACTCCCTGTCCCAGCGGAGCGAGGCCCCCCGCGTCCTGACCCGGCTCAACCGTGCCGGCGTGCCCGTGCCCGCGGTGGCGGTCTCCGTGGCCTTCGGCTTCGTGGCCACCGTCCTGGAACTCCTGTTCCCGGACCGTATCCTGCCCGCACTGTTCCAGCTGGTGGGATCGACGTGCCTGGTGGTCTGGGGCAGCGCCCTGGTGTCCCAGCTGGTCCTCCGGCGGCGGGCGGACCGGGACGGGACCCCGCTGCCCTTGCGGATGAAGGGCTTTCCCGGCCTGACCATCCTGGGGCTGGTGCTGCTGGGACTCATCTTCGCCGTCGGGTTCAGTGCTGACGCCAGCCGCGTGCAGCTCTTCAGCACCTTCACCCTGATCGCCGGCATCGCACTGGCCTGCGCCGCAGGCGCCCGCCTGACCGGCAGGAAGCAGGCCGTCAACAGGTAGAGTGGTGCCTACCTTTCCACAGAAGACGCACCGATGCGCCGGGCCCGCCCAGGCGCCGTACCTGATTGGGGAACTGACACCATGACCGGCAGGCACAGCGGCCAGCAGCAGGCGCACACCGTCGAAGGCACCGACCCGCAATTGTATGTGGCGGTCCATGAACCCGCGGCTGACGCAGGCCTCCGGCCGGTCCTGCTGCTGCACGGCTTTTCCTCCTCGTCCAAGCTCAACTGGGAGGACACGGGATGGGTCTCTGCCCTGCTCGACGCCGGACGCCGCGTGATCACCGTCGACCTGCCGGGCCACGGCCGCAGCGGTGCCCCCGAGGACATGGATTCCTACTCCCCCAGCCGGATCCGCGCGGACCTGTTGCAGGCAGCCTTCGACGCCGGCGCGCGCCCCTTGCAGGACGGGGATCCTTCCAGCGGGCTGGACGTGGTGGGCTATTCCCTGGGTTCCCGGCTCGCTTGGGAGTTCGCCGCAACCCAGCCCGAACTGGTGCACCGGCTGGTGCTCGGCGGCCCCAACGATTCTGATCCGCTGGCGGCCTTCGACCTGGTAGCCGCCCAGGACTACCTCGCCGACGGCACTCCGATCAAGGACGAGTCCACCGCCCAGCTGCTCAAGATGGCGCTGCTGCTGCCCAGCAACAACGTCTTCGCGCTCCTGTCCCTCGTGGAGGCCATCAAGGCCGAACCCTATGACCCGGCCGAAGCGGTCCCCCGCGTTCCGATGCTGCTGGTTGCGGGAGACAAGGACGAACGCGCTGCCACGTTGCCCAAGCTTGCCGAACTGGCCCGCGGCGCAGGGTCGACGGCTGAGCAAGTGATCCTCCCGGGCCGGAACCACACCAACGCCATCACCAGCCGGGCCTTCAAGCAGGCCGCGATTTCGTTCCTGGCTGCCTAAGCGGCACGCGGGCTGCCGACGGCGGCCATGGGAACGGTACGCCGACGGCAGGCCGCAGCGGTGAGGGACAGAGCGCCGGAAAGGACACATGGGGACGCGTTTCGAAGACCGTACGGAGGCCGGACAACGCCTTGCCGCTGCCCTGGCCCAATTCCGGGAACGCCCTGACACCGTGGTCCTGGGCCTGGCCCGCGGGGGCATCGCCGTCGCGGCGGCCGCGGCAACGGAGCTGCGCCTGCCCCAGGGCACCGTCCTGGTGCGGAAGCTGGGGATCCCCGGGCACGAGGAAACCGCGTACGGTGCCTTGGCCTTGGCTCGAGGCCGCACGGTCCGGCTGATCAACAAGCCGCTGCTGGAGCGGGTCCTTGAACACGGGGTTCGCCAGGAAGCGCTGGACGCCGTGGAAGACCGCGAGCGGGCCGAACTGCTTCGCCGGGCGGAGCTGTACCCGAGAGCCGGCATGGACGTGGCGGGCAAGACCGTGCTCCTGGTGGATGACGGCCTGGCCACTGGCGCTACGATGCGCGCTGCCGTCGAGGCCCTGCGGGAAGGTGGCGCTGCTGCGGTGGTTGCTGCCGCCCCGGTGGGTTCGGTTGACGCACAGGCATCGCTTGAGCGGGTGTGCGACGCGGTGATCTGCCTGCACCTGCCCGGCAAGTTCCGGGCCGTGGGCAGCTACTACCGGCACTTTCCGCAACTGAGCGACGCCGACGCGGTCAGGCTGCTGGCTACCTGACCGATCAGGATACGAAGCAGGCCCGGACCCAAAGGGGTCCGGGTCTGCTTCAGTTGGGGACGGCGGGGACTAGTGGTGGCTGCTGACCCCCAGCGGACGGCCCTTGGTTTCCTTGGCCAGCACCACGCCGACGGCGGAGATGACGCAGAGGATCATGATGTAGATGCCGATCGAGCCGGTCCACCTGGTGGCCTGCAGCAGCGATTCCGCGATGGTGGCCGCGAAGGCTCCGCCCAGGATGGCGCCGAAGGCGTACCCGATGGAGATGCCGGAGTAGCGCACGTTGGCGGGGAACATCTCTGCGTACATGGCGGACATGGGTCCGTAGGAAAGGCCCAGGCCCACGGTCAGGACGAACAGGGCGACGCCGTAGAGCATGATGTTCTTGGTGTCGATCAAGGCGAACATCGGAATCATCCATGCGAAGACGATGGCGTAGCCGATCAGGAAGGTCTTGACGCGGCCAATGCGGTCGGACAGCCATCCGCCCACCAGCGTGAAGATCAGCCAACCGAAGGACGCCAGCGTGGTGGCCAGGAGGATCTGCGGGGTGGGCATCTTCAGGGTCTTGGTGGCGTAGGAGATGAAGAACGCAATAAGCAGGTAGCCTGCCGCGTTGTTGCCGATGAAGATCAGGGTGGAGTACAGCACCGGCAGCTTGTGGTTCCGGATCAGCTCGCCCAGGGGCGCCTTGCTCTCCTTCTTGCGCAGGGCCATTTCCTGGAAGACCGGGCTCTCGGCGACGGCCCGGCGGATCAGGTAGCCAACCACGATCAGGACGATGGAGAGCAGGAACGGCACGCGCCAGCCCCAGGCCGCGAAGTCTTCCTTGGACATGCCCGTGTTGAGGAAGAACAGCAGGCCGGTGGCCAGGATCATGCCCACGGGCACGCCAATCTGTGGGTAGGCGCCAAACAGGCCACGACGGTTGATTGGTGCGTGCTCCACGGCCATGAGGGCTGCACCGCCCCATTCACCGCCGGCGGAGAAGCCCTGGATGACCCGCAGCAGGATCAGCAGCACAGGAGCCCAGGCGCCGATCTGCGCATAGGTGGGCAGCATGCCGATGAGGGCAGTGGCCGCGCCCATCATTACCAGGGTGAAGACCAGCATGGCCTTCCTGCCCAGGCGGTCGCCCAGGTGCCCTGCGATGACGGCGCCGAGGGGGCGGAACAGGAAGCTGATGCCGATGAGGGCGAAGGAGAGAATCTGGGCCAGGCCGGGGTTGGATTCGTTCAAGGGTGCGAGGAACAGCGGTGACAGCAGCGTTGCCGTCAGCTGGGCAAAGATGAAGAAGTCGTACCACTCGATAGTGGTGCCGACCAGGGTGCCGGCGAGGACCTTGCGCTCCTCACGCCGGCTGCTGGGACCAGCGAGGGTATCCACCTTGGAAGGTGTGGTCATTGAAACTCCATTGTTTATTGGGCAGCAATGCCACCCGGACGCCTTCAGAATTACCGACAGAACGGTCAGTTAGTTAGTAGGGTACTACGAAATTGTGATGCGGAACACGAACTCCGGGGATTTTCACGAGGCATGCGCACTCGAAATAGATGTTCTATATTTGAACTGCGAGTTCGTATACAGGACACTACCGCTTCACGCGAAGTGAGACAAGGGTCACCCGGTGGACCGCAACCTAGGATGGACACATGACTCCTCCAGCAGCCGCAGCACAGGCCGGAGCGGTGCCGCAGGCTTCGCCCTCCCAGACTTTGTCGCGCGGCATCCGTGCGCTGGAGATCCTTGCAGCTGCCTCCGGACCGCTGACCATCGCCGAGCTGGCCGAGGCCATGGGCGTCCACCGTTCGGTGGCATACCGGATCCTGCGCACCCTCGAAGACCATTCCCTCCTGGTCCGCGACGACGCCGGCCGGGTCCAGCCTGGACCCGGCCTTGCGGTCCTGGCCCGCGGCGTCTCCCGCAACCTTCAGAGCGCCGCCCTCCCGGAGCTCACCCAGCTGGCAAACTCGCTGGACATGACGGCCTTCGTGGCGGTCTGGGACCACCACGATTGCATCACGCTTGTTACGGTCGAACCGAGGCATTCGGGGGCGAGCGTGGCCCAGCGTCCCGGCACGCGCCACCCCATCAACGCCGGGGCGCCCGGTATTGCCATCCAATCGGCCCTTACCGAGCCGGAGTGGGACCGGCTGGACACGGGGATCCCGTACCGGCCGGAGGCGGTGGAAGCGCGGAGGAAGGGCTACTCGGCCAGCCACGACGAGGTCATTGCCGGGGTCTCCTCACTCGCAGCCCCGGTCCGGGTGCCCGGCGGACGTCCGGCCGCACTCGCCGTCGTCTATATCCGTTCCGCCCAGGACCCGGAAGCCGTGGGCGCGGCCATCGCCGAAAGCGCGGCACGGATCGAGAGCCAGCTCGCGTAGCAGAACAGGTCGAACCAGCGGCCGGACGGGCCGGGATGCGCCGTGCCGGGTGTGCTGTCAGGCCTTTCGGCGGAGCACGACGGCGGCTGCCGCACCCAGCAGTGCCAGCGCCAGCGCGGCGCCGACCGGGACAAGGAACGCGGCACCGTGCCCGTGCAGCTGCGCCAACTGCCCGCCAACAGAGGATCCAAGGGCGGTTCCGGCGACAATCCCGCTGGCCAGCGCGGTCATGACGGTGCCCAGCATGCCGGCGGGAGCCACCCTTCCGCCCACGGCAAAGACAGTGACCATCACCGGGCCCACGGGCAGCCCGAGAAGCAGCAGGACCGCCGCCATCATGGAAAGCGACGACGGCACCAGCAGCAGGACGGCCAGTCCCGCCATCAGGACAGCACAGAGCACCCAGCGCAGCACGAGCCCGGCGCGGCGGGGCCAATAGGCAACTGAGAGTGCCGCGGCAGCCGAGCTGAGCCCCATGACGGCGTACAGCAGCCCCGCGATTTCGGTGCCGGCGAGCCCAGCGGAGAAGGCGCTGAGGGCAGTCTGGGTAGAGCCAAAGAAGGTCCCCATGCACACCATGGCAAAGACGGGCAGGGCCACCACCCACGGCAGCTTTGCTGCGCCCCGGCCCGTTTCAGCATGGCGCTGCCCACGGCGGTACCGGCGGGCGGCCGGAACCGCCCGGTGGGTGGGATGGACTGCGAAGGCCGGTACAAGCGTGATGGTCATGGCCGCGGCCAGTGCCAGCGGAAGCCAGGGCGCAACGAGGCTGGCCAGGATTCCCACCAGTGCCGGTCCCAGGACGAACGTCACCTCGTCTGCGGTGCTTTCGTAGGAGAGGGCCGTATCCAGGTCACGGGCAGGATCGGGGCGCGGAGCCGTAGCGTCCGCGCTGGCCGTCAGGGACATCCACCGCACCCGCGCCAGGGGGCCCACCTGGGGACTGGTGGCGCCGGCAGCGAAGGCAACTGCCAGCACAGCAAGCGGAAAACCTTCGGCTGCCGCAGAGGCATTGGCGGCGAGCACCAGGGCCAGTACCGCCAGGGTATTGAGCGCAGCTGCGAGCAACAGGACTGGACGCTGTCCCCTCCTGTCTGCCAAGGATCCCAGCAGCGGCGCGCCAAGCGCCGAGCCGATGCCCACCGCGCCCGCGGCTGTTCCGCCCGCGGCAACGGAGCCGCTGACGGAAGTGACGAGGGTGAGTGTGCCCATGGTGAGCATCGCCAGGGGAAGCCGGGCGAAGAGTCCCAGAGGGATGAAGCTCCGGCCTGCCAGCTGCGGGAGGCGCGAAAAGCGTCCGCGCGCTTTCCCTTCCGCCGGGTTCGCGGCGGTGACGCGGGCAGGGGTGTCGCTGGTGCTTGAAGGAGTAGATTGTGTGGTCAATTCCGGGCTCGTTCAGTCGGTGCGCACCGTCCCTCCTCCCGATGCGCGCAACCCGGTAACGCGTTACAGTATATCGGCCCCGGTCAGGCGAGCGCGTCCAGGCTTTCGGAGATCCGGAGCGTGGAGCCGTTCCGGCTCTTGAGTACCTGCAGCTGCGTGCCGATCCGCTGTTTCATCTCGGCTACATGGCTGACAAGGCCCACTACCCTGCCGCCGTCGCGAAGCCCTTCAAGGGCATCCATCACCTGTTCCAGCGATTGTTCGTCCAGGCTTCCAAAGCCCTCATCCACGAACAGGGTCTCGATTTCAACTCCTCCGGCCTCTTGCTGGACAACGTCCGCCAGGCCCAGGGCCAGGGACAGCGACGCCATAAAGGACTCGCCGCCGGACAGGGTGGACGTATCCCGGCGGAAGCCCGTCCACTGGTCCACCACTTCAAGCCCCAGCCCTGACTTGGCACCGCGGGCGGCTTTGGCGTCCGTGTGCTGGAGCAGGTAGCGACCATCGCTCATGGCCACCAGCCGTTCCGACGCGGCGAGGGCCACCTGTTCCAGCCGGGCGGCCAGGACGTAGCTGTTGAGGCTCATCCGGTAGGTGTTCTCGCCCCGACCGGACGCCGCATCAGCCAGTCCGGCGAGCATTTGTGCCTTCTCCGCGGGCTCCCGTGACGAGCAGACCAGCGTCTCGTATTCAGCAGCAATTGACGTCAGCGAGGCCAGGCAGCGGTCCGCCAGACCCGCCGCCAAATCCGCCTCCCGTGCGTCGTTCTGGGCAGCCGCCGCTCCCGCACGCATTTCTGCCAGCCGTTCCTCGTCCATCTGGAAGCCCTCCGCGGCTTCAGCCATTGCCAACACGATGTCCTCGGACTCGAACAATCCGGCCACCCGGGCGGCTTCGTCCTGGAAAGCACGGATTGCGGCGTCCAGGGCCGCGGCTTCAGAGGCTCCGAGGAGCTGGCCACGGACGTCGGCGACTGTGGCGAAGCCGGCCTCCGGCAGGGCACGCTCAAGGTGTTCGCGCGCTTCAGCAGCCTGCAGCAGTGCAGCATCCAGCCGCGCCTGCGCTTCGACCGCTTTATCGAGGACCGCTACGGCTTCCTCAAGTGCCCGCAACCGGCGGTCCAGGCTGCGGTGGCCGCCGCGCAGCCCTGCCAGGCCTTTGTCCAATGAAGCCGCCTGTTCAGCCAGCTCGGCCAGGGAGGCAGCGACCCGGGAGAGGTCCGCCTCGGCTTCGGCCATGCCGGACCGGGCCTGACCAATGCCCGCATCCAGTACTTCGAGCCGTTGCCGCCTGCCCTGGAGTTCCTCCGTTGCCTGCTCGGCGTCGTTTGCCGCAGCGAGGGCACCGTCCGCGGCAGCGCGGGCCTCTGCCTCGGGGGTGTTTCCGCCTTGTCCGGCGAGGACAGCCACCGCCTGCTGAGCCTGGGTAAGTTCGGCGGTAACCGAGGCGTGGGCTGCCTCCGCAGCCTCGTAAATGTCGTGGGCTTTCTCCTCTTCCTGGGCCAGGCCGGGACCTCCGCTGCCGGCATCTGCGGGGCTGGGATGGTGGCCGCTGCCGCAGACGGCGCAGGGTTCTCCATCAACCAACTTCGCGGCCAGTTCGGATGCCGCATTGGCCAGGCGTGCCTCCCTCACGTCCAACCAGCGGCGCTTGGCCTCCAACAGGTTCTCCCGCGAGTCTCCGTGACGGGCCCTGACGAGGCCCAGGGCCCTAACGGCGGAACCGTGGCGCCGGACCACGTCCAGCAGTTCCGCGGCGGCGGCAGCTTCCTTGCGGCGAAGTGCGGCGTCGGTGGACCGGGTTTCCAGCCGGTCCATGCCGTCCACCAGCTGTTCGCGTTCCACCAGCAGCTGCGAGACGGTGTTGCCCAGCGTCTCCGCGGCCTGCTGGAGTTCTGCCTGCTTCCCGGACAGTGCCTGGTGCCGCTTTCGGAGGTCCCGGAGCTTGTCCTCGTCCGGCAGCCGCGCCTCGACCACCGCCAGCAGCGAACGCAGCCGGCCGAGTTCTTCCGCGGCCCCGGGCATGCCGTCCTTGGCGGCACCGCCACGTTCACCGGCTCCGGCGGTTTCGGCGGAAGTGGAGGACTCCAGCACCGCATCGGCAGCTTCCGCCGCCGTTTCCAGGCCGAGCTGGGCCAGTTCCCCGCCATCGCCAACGGCGAGCCGGAGCAGCGTCATGGCGGATTCGGCGCCGGCTGCAGCACTGCGCACCTTGGCCGATGCGGCGTCCACCACCTGCAGCTGCCCCTGGAGGACTTCGGCCTGGCGGTGGCGCCTGAGCCGGGACAGAAGCTCCTCCTGCCGTTGGGCCCCTTCCTTCACTGCCTCCTGCCGCTCGATGGCAGCTTGGAGTTTCCGGTTCCTCCCCTGCCGCGCGGCCTCCTGATCTGCCTCGTTGCGGCGGTCCTGGCTTGCGGCCTCCGCGGCAGCGGCGCGGTCCCTCAGTTCCTCAAGGCGCCGCGCGGTGGAAGCCTGCAGCCATGCAAGGCGGCGGGGAACATCTTCGGCGGGCGGTGCGTCGTCCTCCGGAAGCTGCAACGGGGCGGCTTCGGTTTCCGCCCGGGAGGCCAGGAGTCCGAGCTGCCCGGACAGGGCCGCCACGTCCTCGCGGGCGGCAGCGGACTGGCGGGACAGTTCCTGTTCCAGGGCCTCAAACCGCTGGGTACCAAAAAGCTTCTGCAGCAGGTCCAGTCGGTCGGCAGCCTTGGAGCGGAGGAAGGCAGCGAAGTCACCCTGGGGCAGCATTACCACGCGGGTGAACTGTTCACGGTCCATGCCCAGGAGCGCCATGATTTCGGCTCCCGCTTCATCGTTGCGGGCCGACTTTTCCAACCACGTTCCGTCCACCCGCTCCCGGAGCAGTGTTTTGGCCTGTTGAACCGTGAAGCCGTTCTTACCCCTGGCACTGGGCTTCTCCCAGGCCGGGGAGCGTGTCACCTCGAAGCGCCGGCCCTGCGCGGAAAACTCACACGTGACGGCCGGTTCCTGCCCGGGCTCTGCGTGATCGCTGCGCAACCGCTTGCCGTCCTGCCGGGCCCCGGGAACAGACCCGCACAAGGCAAAGCAGATGGCATCCAGCACGCTGGTCTTTCCCGCACCCGTAGGTCCGTTCAGCAGGAAAAGACCATGGGCACTAAGCCGGTCGAAGTCGATGTCCTCGGTGCCCGCGAAAGGGCCGAACCCCGAAATGCGCAGATGGTGGATCCTCACCGCGATGCCTCCTGCAGCCTGACGTTTTCCAGGGCGGCGGCAAGCGCAGCCTTTTCCGCCTGGTCCGCGCTCCGTCCCCGTACGTGTTCCAGGAAGCCGCAGCAGAGAGACAGGTCATCCGGTGCCCCGGCAAGCCTGCTGCTATAGCTGGCCTGCGCGGTGGCCGCCCCGCCCTGCGGATCGAATGCCAGGACCAGCGTGTCCGGAAACCTGGTGCGGAGCCGTTCCATCGCGCGGGCGGGACGCTGGGCGTCGGTCAAGGTGATCTGGCAATAGGCGGCTTCGGCCCAGGTGTGGGCGGGTTCAGCCAGGAGGTCCTCCATCTCTCCCCGCAGTACAGCCAGGGCGCGCGGGGCTTCCCATTGGACCTCCGACACAGCGGCGACTCCTTCCGGACCGATGTCCACGAGCCATGCCCCCTTCCGGTGGGTGGACTCGGAGAAGGAATAGGCCAGCGGAGAGCCCGAATACCTGACGGAACCGGACAGTTCCTGCCGGCCGTGCAGGTGACCCAGCGCCGTGTAGCTGAAGCCGTCAAACAGGTCCAGCGGCACCGCGCCCACCCCACCGATGCTGAGGTCCCGTTCGCTGTCCGAACTGATGCCTCCGCTGGCGAACGTGTGGGCCAGGACCACCGAGTGGACGGTGGCGGACTCCGACCGGCGGGCAATGTCCTCCCGGATCCGGGAGGTTGCTGCACGGGTGACCTCGAAATGGCTCGCCGTTTCCACCCCGAGCTGCTCACTGACGAGCCGGGGCTCCAGCCACGGAATACCGTAGAGCGCCAGCACGGCGTCCTTGCCGGCCGCATCGGTTCCCAGCGGAAGCAGGAGAGGCTGGGCCAAATCTTCCACCCTGGTGCGCAGGTGCACTCCCCCACGCTCCAGCAGCCGGGACGCGAAGCCGAGCCGGATGGCGGAGTCGTGGTTGCCGCTGGTGAGGACCACTTTGGCACCTGCGGCAGTGAGCCGGACCAGCGCGTCGTCAAGGAGGTGGACCACGTCCACGCCCGGGAGGGCGCGGTCGTATACGTCCCCGGCAATCAGGACGACGTCGACGCCGTCGCGCTGGACCGCTGCCACCAGCTGGTCAACAAAGGCACGCTGGGCGTCCAGCATGCCAACGCCGTGGAACGAACGGCCAAGATGCCAGTCCGAGGTGTGAAGTAACCGCATGTTCCTAAGCTATCGGCAGCCACTGACACTTCAGAAAATAGCCGCGACGCAGTGCCGCGGTGCAGCGTTCAGGACCGTTTGCCGTCAAAGAATTCCTGGGCCTCGCTGACGCGGATCCTTTCCTGCTGCCGGGCGCTGTCCTGGCGCTGGGCCGTGGCGGGCGTACCGGCACCTGTCCTGGGGGCCGCGGCGCCGTCGTCGTCATTGCATGTGAGGTCCCCGTCGAGGCCGTCCGGGTTTACACCGTCGGCGTCGAGGCCACCGGCGTCGACGTCGCCCGCCTCTGTCACGTCGGTGCCTTTCCGGTTGCCACCGGCCTTGCCGTCGTCGGAGGCCCGGTGCGCAGCGGCCGCGGCAGGCTCAGCGCCCGTGGTGATCCGGAACGCCAGGCCGGCGATGGCAGCGCCGGCCAGCGGCGCCACCAGGAAGACCCACAGCTGCTCCATGGCCCAGCCCGAGCTGAAAACGGCTGAGGCCACGGCACGGGCGGGGTTGAATGGCAGGTTTCCCACCGACTGGCCCACCTGGAGCAGGGCCGCGAAGGACAGGCCGACGGCGACGGCGGCCACGGTGCGGTTGCCGCTGCGGCCGGCTGCGCCGAGGAAGACTGCCACGATGATCGCGGCGCCCAGCAGTTCCAGGAGCACGACGGCGGCCAGCGGCGCCTGGATTATGGAGTGCGCAGCGAAACCGGCTGCCACGGTGTCGAAGGCCGTGCGGCTGTCCGGGATGCTGGGAAGCGTCCGGAGGATCCCGAACAGGGCAAGGGCGCCTACCAGGGCACCCACCACCTGGGCGGCGGCGTATGCCGCGGCGGCACCGGCACGGATCCGGCCGGCGAGGAGGTGCCCCAGGGTGATGGCCGGGTTGAAGTGGCCGCCGGAGACATGCCCGAAGGCGAGCATGGCGGCGGTGATGGCCAGGCCGGCAGCAAGCGCGGCAGGAACTGGGCTGGACTGCGGAATGCTGAACAGCGGCACACCCAGCCCGGCCACGGCGAGGAAGAGGCTGCCGAAGGCCTCGGCCACCAAGCGGGGCAGCAAGCCGGGGGCGGTGTCAGTACCGCCGGGCTGCAGTGCGTCGCGGGCTGGGGCTGGGGTGCTCATGGGGAAACCTTACGTGTGGGAGGCAGGTGCGTGCCGGCGGTCTGGCCACGGCAACCCGAGCAGTATTCCAGCCCAGGCTGTACGTTTGCTGGGCACCAGCTGTTGGCGGTGCCCCGGGACCCCTTGGGTTGGGCGGAGTTTGTACGGGGGACGGTACATTGACAGCATGAGCACTGACCCCGGCATTCCCGCGCCCACCCTCAAGTCCCGGATCCACGGCTGCCTGTTGGGCGGGGCGCTGGGAGATTCGCTGGGCTACGCCGTGGAGTTTGATTCCATCGACGACATCCGGGAACGCTTCGGTGCCCGGGGGCTGACCGGGCTTGGCGAGCTGTCCGGCCCCCGCCACTTTTCGGATGACACGCAATTGACGCTCTACACCGTTGACGGCCTGGTGGAGGCACTGGAATGGGCCAACGCGGGGGTTGGCGCGGACGTGAACGCCTGCCTTTGGCTGGCCTACCTGCGCTGGCTGGCGACGCAGGGCGAGGACGCCGGGGCGTCTGCGCCGGCACCCCAGCCCCGCTGGATCGACAGCAACGAGGTGCTCCGGCAGCGCCGGCACCCCGATAGGGACTGCATCAGCGGGCTGGCCACCGGCGAAATGGGAACCGCGGTGCGCCCCGTCAATGCCGGCGCAAAGGGCCCCGGTACGGTGATGCGTTCAGCGCCCTTTGGGCTGATTCCCCACATTACGCCCGACGCCGTCTACAAACTGAGTGCCGATGCCGCCGCCCTGACGCACGGGCATCCCGTGGCCCACCAGAGCGCCGGAATCTTCAGCCTGCTGATCCACCGGCTGGTGTCCGGGGAGCCACTGCGGGACGCTGCGGCCGCAGTCGCTGCCCACGCCGCCACCCTTCCGGAGGCCGCACCGGAACTGCCGGAGCGCCTGGAGGCCGCCATCCGCCTGGCGGAGAAGTCACCTGGTGCCCTGGGGAAACTGGCCGGCCCGGAGGAACTGGTCCAGGCACTTGGCGGGGGCTGGACCGCGGAGGAGGCCCTCGCCGTCGCGCTTTACGCCGTCCTTGCCACGCTCCCGGCCGGCGCTGCCGACGGGCAGCCGGACCAGCATTTCCGGGATGCCCTGGCAGTGGCCGTGAACCACAGCGGCGGAAGCGATACGGCAGGCTCCCTGGCGGGAAACATCCTGGGCGCCCTGTACGGGGAGGCCTGCCTGCCGGCGGAATGGCTTAATGACCTCGAAGCACCGAAGGTCATCCGGGGCATGGCCGATCAGTTGGTAAAGGTTACGACCGGCGAAGGCTGATGTTGTTGCAGGCTTCGCAGACATCCTCCGGAATGAGTCCACGGCGCTGCAGGAACCCGAAGATGGTGCAGCCCAGGCAGAATCCGGCGAAGGCTTCCAGCGACGCTGCGACCACCAGGACGCCGAGGAGCGTCCAGGCTGCCGGTGCCGCGCCTGCAGCGAACAGGAGCAGGGCGGCGGTGGACACTGCTGCGCCGATCCCCTGGGCAAAGCGCTTGGGCGGCCCGGGAACCAGCCGCACCTTTCCCAGCCGGGGAGTGATGACCTTCACTGACAGCAACGCCAGGGGTGAAATCCGCGGGCCGAAAAGCAGCCGGAGCCAGAACCCGATGGCAATGGCCAGCAGCCCCCACGCGGAACCTGCCACGGCGGTGACGACGGCGAGCAGCACCACCAGCGCGGCGGTGACCCTGGCGGCGTACTCATTGACGGGATTGGGAAAAGCGAACAGGGAGGACATGACGCAAGGTTAGGAGCCTGTTGCCCGGGCGGCCAAGCTTTGTTGCGCCGCGTGACTGCGGGCAACGGAGGGCATGACGGGTCAGGGCAGATGCTCAGGGGGCTGAGGTCAGGGCATGGGGCTCAGGCGCTGACCGCAGGTGCCAACGCGCCCTTCCAGCTGTCCGCGCCGGCACCCTGAGGGCCGCCGGGAACGTCCCCGCCCACCATCTGGAGGAACTCGCCCTCGGAGAGCACCTCGATGGCCTGTCCCCGCTCGTGGAGTTCCAGGACGCGCCGCGCCTTGCCGGTGAGCCTGCCCGAGCGCAGGTCCGAGGCAACGAACCCGTCCCCCACCACCAGGACGGTAGTCCGGGCGGTGACGCGGCTTTCGGTGCGGGCGCCGCACCGGGCCGAGCGGAGCTTCGCCTCCGGGCGTTCGATGGAGAGTTGCCCGGTGAACACCACCGTCTGCGCGTACAGGGGGTGGCCGGGCTCGGCATCCGCGTTCGGCTCGGGGTTGGCCCCTTCCTCGGGCCAGCCGGACTGGAACCGGCGGACCAGCGCGGCGCCGTTCCCGGAAGCACCGGCCACGGCCGCGAGGCTGGGCTTGGACAGCTCGCCCGTGGCGGGATCGAAGGCCTGCTGGCGGGGCATGTCCAGGCCCAGGGAGAGATAGAGTTCGGCGATGCTGTTGGCGCCGTTGCGGGCGGCGATGTCAATGAGGATGCCGGCGCAGGCACGGGCGTCCTCCGTGGCGTCATGGTGGTTGACCAGCGGGACGCCCGCTTCCTCGGCGGCAAACGGGAGCGAATTGGAGACCAGCGAGTAGCAGCGGCGGGACAGCATGACGGTGCACACATAGTCGTAGGCTGGGCCGGGCAGGCCGGACACCTCCAGCGCCGAGCGGATCACGCCCAGGTCGAACGCGGCGTTGTGGGCTGCCAGTACATCCCCGCCGATGAAGGCACCGATCTCAGGAAACAGCTCACCGAAGCGGGGCGTACCGGCAACGTGGGCAGGAGTGATCCCGTGGATCCTGACATTGTGATGGTCAAAGTGGTCGTACCCGGAGGGTGGGCGCATCAGCCAGGAGGCCTCCTCGACGATCCTGCCGCCCCTGACCTTCGTCAGTCCCACGGAGCAAGGGGAGCCGCGGAAGCCGTTGGCCGTTTCGAAGTCGATCGCCGTAAAGTCCAAACCCACGGCCCCTACCTTACCGCCGCACGCGCCCCACCCTGGGCGGGACAGGCCCGTCAAGTACCCTTGAGGGGTGAACTTTCCTGTGATGAATGACCTCGCTGTGTCCATGCTGGGCGGTGCGGGACCGGTCCAGCCGAAAATGGCGTCGTTCCTGCCCGATTGGCTGAACCCCCAGGTCTTCCTGGCCGATCCTGCCCTCGCCCCCTGGGTGGTCCTGCTGGTATGCGGAATCGTCTTCGCCGAGACCGGCCTGCTGGTGGGATTCTTCCTGCCGGGCGACTCCATGCTGTTCACCGCCGGCCTGCTGGTGGCCACGGACACCATCAAGTTCAACATCTGGCTGCTGGCCCTGCTGATCGTGGTCTCGGCCATCATCGGCAACCAGACCGGTTACCTCATCGGGTCCAAGGCGGGCCCTGCCATCTTCAACAAGCCAAACTCCCGGCTGTTCAAGCGGGAGAACGTGGAGAACGCCCACGCCTTCTTTGAAAAGCACGGCGGCAAGGCGCTGATCCTGGCCCGGTTCGTGCCGATCATCCGCACCTTTGTTCCCGTGATCGTCGGTGTTGCCCAGATGAGCAAGCGGAAGTTCTTCGTGTTCAACGTCATCGGCGCGGTGCTGTGGGGCGGCGGCGTGACCCTCCTCGGCTACCTGCTGGGCGACAAGGTGCCGTGGGTCCGCGACAACCTGGACATTATCTTCATCGCCATCGTGCTGGTCTCGGTGATTCCCATCGGCATCGAAGTCCTGCGCGGCCTGTCCGCCAGGCGCCAGGCGCAGGCCTACGGCACCGATGCCGTGGATGAGTTCATCGAGGAACACGGCCCGGAAGAGGATCAGAAGACGCCCCGCAACATCCGCGGCAGCCGGCCGGAGTAGCAACGCTCCAGCCTCCAGCGGCAGCAAAAAAGGTGCGCACCCACGCGGGTGCGCACCTTTTTTGCGTGTTTCTCCTAGCCCGCCGCTTCCAAAGCTGCCACGATCGACGGCAGCAGCGCCCGGAACGCCTTGCCGCGGTGGCTGATGGCGTTCTTTTCCTCAGCAGACAGTTCGGCGCAGCTGCGGTCCTCGCCGGCCGGCTGCAGCACCGGATCGTAACCGAATCCGCCGGCTCCCCGCGGTTCGCGCAAGAGGATGCCTTCCAGCTGCCCGTACTCCACCACTTCCCGGCCGGGGCCATCCGCGTCCGCTGGCAGGGCCAGGGCGGCAGCGCACACGAACGCGGCCCCACGGTGTTCGTCCGGGACATCCGACAGCTGGTTCAACAGGAGTTCCAGGTTGGCGGCATCGTCACCGTGCCGTCCGGCCCACCGGGCGGAGAAGATGCCGGGGGCCCCGCCCATGACGTCCACGGCCAGCCCGGAGTCATCGGCGATGGCCACCAGGCCGGTGGCGCCAGCCACCGCCCGCGCCTTCAGCAGCGAATTCTCGGCGAACGTCACGCCGGTTTCGACGACGTCCGGCGCACCTGCCGCGGCGGCATCCACCACCTGGGTGTCGACGTCGAGCCCTGGCACCTGCCCGCGCAGCAGTTCGCGGAGCTCCCGGAGTTTGCCTTTGTTGTGCGTGGCGAGCACCAGGCGGGGCGCCACGCTGCTCACAGGGTGTCCGCCAGGGTTTCGCGCTGGATGGCAGCGAGCTGGGCCGTACCCAACAGCGCCAGGTCCAGGAGCTGGTTCAGCTCGTCACGGTCGAAGGGGGCGCCCTCCGCGGTTCCCTGCACCTCCACGAATTTGCCCGAGCCCGTGACCACCACGTTCATGTCGGTCTCGGCCCGGACATCCTCCACGTACGGCAGGTCCAGCATGGGGACGCCGTCGATGATGCCCACGGAAACGGCGGCGATGGTATCGATCAGCGGCTGCGCGTTCCGGGCGATGAGCTTGTTGTCGCGGGCAAACCGGATGGAATCCGCCAGGGCAACATAGGCGCCGGTGATCGCTGCGGTGCGAGTGCCGCCGTCGGCCTGCAGGACGTCGCAGTCCAGAACGATAGTGTTCTCGCCCAGGGCCTTGGTGTCGATGATGGAGCGCAGCGAACGGCCGATCAGCCGCGAGATCTCGTGCGTGCGGCCGCCGATCTTGCCCTTGACGGACTCGCGGTCGGAGCGGGTGTTGGTTGCGCGGGGCAGCATGGCATACTCCGCCGTGACCCAGCCTCTGCCCTCGCCCTTGAGCCAGCGCGGGACGCCTGGTGTCAGCGATGCCGTGCAGAGCACCCTGGTGTTGCCGAATTCGATCAGTGCCGAACCTTCAGCCTGGTTGGACCATCCGCGGGTGATGCTGATGGGCCGGAGCTGGTCGGGGGCACGGCCGTCGGCGCGCACGATGGGCACTGCAGTTGCTTCAGATGTCATGCCTTTAGCTTATCGAGTGCCGCTCCGCCGGACGTCCCCAGCACACAGACGGCAGGTGCAGCTAGATGGTGTAGTGCACGCCCGCCACGGCGACGGCAACGTCGCCCGGGAACACCGGGCGGGCTTCAGCCATGACGGTGGTCTGCGACGTCCATACCGGGATGTGGGTCAGCAGGAGCCGCCGCGCACCGGCAGCTGCTGCCGCCTCGCCGGCCCGCTTGCCGGTGAGGTGGACGTCGTTGATGCCGTCGTCCCGGCCCTCTTCGAAGGCTGCCTCGCACAGGAACAGGTCTGCGTCCTTGGCAGCTTCCTCAAGCCCCGCGCAGGAATCGGTATCGCCGGAATAGGTCAGGACGCGGGACACCGGGGTGCCGTCCTTGCCGGGTTCAACCACTTCCACCCGGAGGGCGTAGGCCTCCTCGATGGGATGGTTGACGGAGAATGGGGTGACGGTGAAGGGGCCCACGGTCACCGGTTCGCGTTCGGTCCAGTTAGTGAAGTCGAACTCTTCGTGCATGCCCGGGTCCAGGTCCAGCCCGTAGGCGGTGGCCATCCGGTCTGCCGTGGCGGCGGGGCCCCAGACGGGGATCCGGCCGCGGCCCCAGCCTCCGGGCTTCCAGCGGATGGCCACGTGCAGCCCGCAGAGGTCCATGCAGTGGTCCGGGTGCAAATGGGTGAGGAAGATCGCGTCGATGTCCTCCAGGTCCGTGTAGCGCTGGATCGCCCCCAGCGCACCGCTGCCGAGGTCCATCACCACCTTCCAGGTCCGGTCGCCGTCGGTGGCGGTCAGGAGGTAGCACGACGCCGGGGAGCCGGGCCCGGGGAACGAGCCCGTGCATCCCACGATGGTCAGCTTCACAGGCCGGGACCTCCGGTGCGCCGCGCGTTGGCAAATCCGCCGCCCACGAAGTTGGAGATCCTGGGCCGGTTCCGTGCGCTTTGCGCGGCGGCGATCATCTCCGGGGTGATGCGGGCCAGGCTGCCGGTGGGGTACTGCGCCGCGACGTGGTCCACGTGGCGTACGGACAGCACCTCCGGGCCCAGGAACCGCCGGGCGAGCGCCTCGAACTGCCCGGCGTCGCCGGTGGCCACGAAGTGGTGCTCGGGAGGGGTATCAGAGGTCCGCTGCAGGTTGTGGGTGGCCAGGGCGCGGTAGACGTCCTTGGCGGTTTCCTCTGCGCTGGAGACGAGGGTGACGTCGGCGCCCATGACGAAGGAGATAACGCCTGTCAGCAGGGGGTAGTGCGTGCAACCCAGCACCACGGTGTCCACGCCGGCCGCCTTCAGCGGCGCCAGGTATTCCTCCGCAACGGCGAGCAGCGCCGGTCCTGTGGTGATGCCGGCTTCCACGTAGCTGACGAACTCGGGGCAGGCCACCGAGGTGATGTCCAGGTCCGGAGCTGCTGCGAAGGTGTCCTCGTACGCCCGCGAGCCGACAGTTGCGGAGGTTCCGATCACGCCGACTTTCCCGCTGCGGGTGGCGGCAACGGCGCGCCGCACCGCGGGCTGGATGACCTCGATGACCGGAATGCCGTACTTGGCGGTGTACCGCTCACGGGCATCCCGCAGGACAGCGGCCGACGCCGAGTTGCAGGCGATGGTGAGCAGCTTGACGCCGGAGTCCACGAGTTCGTCCATCACACCCAGGGCGTTGGCCCGCACCTCTGCGATGGGCAGCGGCCCGTAAGGGCCGTGCGCAGTGTCCCCCACGTAGAGGATCGACTCGTTTGGAAGCTGGTCGATGATGGAGCGCGCCACGGTGAGGCCGCCAACGCCGGAATCGAAGACGCCGATGGGCCGGGCTTCGGGGGCGGCGGCCGGCAGGTCACTTGCGGCGGCCGCGGGCTGTGTTTCCGCCGACGGGTCCGCGCTCGAGGCTGTTGTCATGGTTATTCGAGGATAGGCGGTGCCGGAAGCGTCAGTCATCATCTTGTGTCCAGCGACTCGTGTCTGCTCTGTCACAAGGACGGCCTCCCCCTGGCCGCCGTCGCTCACCGGCGGGATTCCATCGATTGCAGCATGGCCTGGACCAGGGACTCCTGCAGCCAGGTGGTGAAGTTGTACACCAGCGCCAGGTAGCTCTCCACGTCCTCGGCCTGGGACCAGTCCTGCATGCGGTGGACGTGCTCGGCGTCGGCCTCATCCCTGATATCCAGCCGCTCTGCCAGCACAAGGCGGACGTCATTCAGCGCCATGGACCAGTGCCTTGCGCCCTCGGGCGTCAGCACGATCTCGTCCTTGTCCAGGTCCAGCGCCGCCGCACGCAGCGCCCCGATCTTTGTTTCCCGCAGTGAACGCTCGGTGAGCTGGCGGAACTCAAGGGACGCACCGCCGTCGTCCTTCACCACGTTGGGCAGCAGCCGCTTGACGGCACGGTCGGTGGGCTCCGCGACGTCCATGTCGAGTCCGATCAGGGCCGCCAGCGGGTCCTGCCCGGCACGGTCCTCCGGCTGGAGCATGGAAATGACATCGTCAATCAGGCTGCGCAGCAGGTCCCGTTCGGCCGGTTCCAGGTAACCGGTGATGCCTTTGAGTCCGTATTTGAATGCCTTAGCCACGCTTCCCCTTACCCTGGCCCGAACCGCCGGACCTGCCCGAGTTGCCGCCGGAGCCTCCGCTGGCCTTTTCCACCGTGGCCCAAAGCCCAAACCCGTGCATTGCCACGGCGTGGCGCTCCACCTGTTCCTTGCTGCCCGAGGCGACGATGGACCTGCCCTTCTTGTGGACCTCCATCATCAGCTTGTTCGCCTTGGTCTCCGAGTAGCCAAAGTAGCTTTGGAACACGTAGCTGACGTAGCTCATGAGATTGACGGGATCGTTCCAGATCACCAGGTTCCAGGGGATGTCCGGCGCGGTCAGGGAGTCGGTGGACTCTGCTGTGCCGGTCCGGATGCCCTCCTGTGTATCAGGGCCGGGCGCAACGCTTATGGTCATCTGTCCATTCTATGGGGCTGGCTACTAGAGTGACTTTCGTGAGCACCTCAGCCGGCTGGGACCATCCCCGCACGTCCTTTTACACCGACCACTATGAGCTGACCATGCTGCAGGCAGCCCTCCACTCGGGGGCCGCGCACCGCAGGTCCGTGTTCGAGGCTTTCGCGCGGCGGCTGCCCGACGGCCGGCGCTACGGCATCGTCGCCGGCACCGGGCGGCTCCTGGAGGGCATCGCCAACTTCCGGTTCGGCGAGGCCGAACTGGAATTCCTGGAGCGTACGCACGTGGTCAACCGGGAGACGCTGGACTACCTGGCCAACTACAAATTCTCCGGCGACATCTGGGGCTATGCCGAAGGCGACGCGTACTTCCCCAACTCCCCCATCCTGATCGTGGAGGCGTCATTCGCGGAGGCCTGCATGCTGGAGACCTACCTGCTGTCCGTACTCAACCACGACACCGCCATCGCCTCCGCCGCTTCGCGGATGGTGAGCGCGGCGGGTGGCCGGCCCTGCATCGAAATGGGTTCACGGCGCACCCATGAGGAAGCCGCCACCGCATCGGCGCGGGCCGCCATCATCGCGGGCTTTGACAGCACCTCCAACCTTGAGGCGGGCATCCGCTACGGCGTGAAGACCGTGGGCACCGCCGCCCACTCCTTCACCCTGCTGCACGATACCGAGCGGGAGGCGTTCGAGGCCCAGATTGCCTCGCTGGGCGAGGGAACGTCCCTCCTGGTGGACACGTACGACGTCGAAAAGGCAGTCCGCACGGCCGTTGACCTGGCAGGGCCGCGGCTGGGCGCCGTCCGGCTGGACTCGGGCGACCTGGTGGCCCAGGCGCAATGGGTGCGCCGACTGCTGGACGACCTCGGCAACGAGCACACCAAGATCGTGGTCACCTCCGACCTGGATGAGTACGCCATCGCGGCGCTGCAGTCAGCCCCCGTGGACTCCTATGGGGTAGGCACCTCGCTGGTGACCGGTTCGGGCGCCCCCACGGCCAGCATGGTCTACAAACTTGTCAGCCGCACGGACGATGACGGCAACTTCGTGTCCGTGGCCAAAGCGGCCAAGAACAAGGCAAGCGTGGGCGGGCGCAAGTACGCACTGCGGAAGTTGGACGAACGCGGCAGGGCCACCGCCGAGGTGGTGGGCGTGGGCCACCGCCCGGAGGACGACGGCAACGACCGTCCACTGCTGCAGCAGTTCATGAAAAATGGCGAGCTGATTCCGGGCTGGACCGGGCACGAGGGCGTGCTCCGCGCGCGGCAGCGCCATGAGGACTCCATGGCGGAACTGCCGCCCGTGGTCAACCGCCTGCAGCGCGGCGAAGCCGCAATTCCCACTCTCTATGAAGACAACTGAGGAGCACTGATGGCCCGCGCTTTGATCATCGTGGATGTCCAGAACGATTTCTGCGAGGGTGGCTCGCTCGCCGTTCCGGGCGGGGCGGCCGTCGCCGGGGCCATCAGCGAGTACCTGGACGCCCACCACAGGGAATTCGACTATGTGGTGGCCACCCAGGACTGGCACATTGATCCCGGCAGCCACTTCTCGGAGACGCCGGACTACAAGGACAGCTGGCCACGGCACTGCGTGGCAGGCAGCCGCGGAGCGGAGCTCCACCCGGACCTGGACACCGAATATGTGGACGCGTACTTCCGGAAAGGCCAGTTCGCTGCCGCCTACTCAGGATTCGAGGGCCTGCTGGCTCCCGAAGACGCCGTCCCCACCGGGGAGCGCAAGGCCGGTGGCGCCGCTGACATGGACGCCGAGTCGCTGGAGCCGGATGACGACGCCGTCGGCCTTGATGACTGGCTCCAGAGCCACGACGTGGAGGACCTGGTGGTGGTTGGCATCGCCACCGACTACTGCGTCAAGGCCACCGCCCTTGACGCCGTCCAGGCAGGCTACGGCGTCACGGTGGTGCGGTCGCTGACCGCCGGCATCGCCGAGGACCTGGAGGACACCGTTGCCGAACTGGAACTCGGCGGGGCCGATATCGCCTGAGCCGCTACTTGCGGCCCACGAACCAGTCCTGAAGCTTGCGCAGCCGGGACTTCAGCTGTTCCTCGTTGGCCTGGGCCACGGGAGGGCCGCCGCAAACGGTCCGTAGCTTGGTATGCACCACGCCGTGTGGCGTTCCGGTCCGGGCAGACCAGGCGGCCACGTTCTTGGCCAACTCGTTGCGCAGGTCCATCAGCATCCTGTGGTCAGGCACGGCCGGCACCGAACTCTCGGCGGCCGCGGCAGGAGCCTTCCGGTTCCTCCGGTTCAACTGCTCGTGCTGGCGTTGGCGCAGGAGCATCCCCACCTGCTCCGCGTCCAGGAGCCCCGGGATGCCCAGGAAGTCCATCTCGTCGTCGGACCCCACCTCGCCGCCGGTGCCAAACTCGCCGCCGTCGAACAGGACCCGGTCAAAGGAGGCCTGCGAGTCGAGCGCCTCGAACTTGCCCTTGGTCAGGCTGTCCGAGGCCTTCTCCTCCCGGTTGGCCTCGTCCATCAGCGAGTCTTCCGGGTTGAACAGGCCGTCGCCGTCCTCCTTTTCCGGCCGGTCCAGCGCGTGGTCCCGCTCCATCTCCATGGAGTTGGCCAGCGCCATCAGCTGCGGGACAGAAGGCAGGAAGACCGACGCCGTCTCGCCCCTTTTGCGGGCACGCACGAAGCGGCCCACGGCCTGGGCGAAGAACAGCGGAGTGGACGTCGAGGTGGCGTAAACACCGACGGAGAGCCGGGGCACATCAACGCCTTCGGACACCATGCGCACGGCCACCATCCAGCGCTTGTCGCCGGCGGAAAATTCCTCGATCTTGCTGGACGCCTTGGCGTCGTCGGAGAGGATGACGGTGGGTGATTCGCCGGTGATCCTCTTCAGCTGCCCGGCATAGGCGCGGGCGTCCTCGTGGTCGGTGGCGATGACCAGGCCGCCGGCGTCGGGCACGGTCCGCCGTACCTCGCTGAGCCGTTTGTCGGCGCCGGCCAGGACGGCGGGAATCCACTCCCCCGCGGGGTTCAGCGCCGTCCGCCAGGCGTGGGACGTGATGTCCTTGGTTACCGCCGCCTCGCCAAGCGACGCCGCCATTTCCTCGCCGGCGCTGGTGCGCCAGCGCATCTGGCCCGAGTAGGCCATGAACATCACAGGACGCACCACGTGGTCCCGGAGGGCGTTGCCGTAACCATAGGTGTAGTCGGCCTTGGAGCGCCGGATGCCGTCCCGGTCCTCCGCATACTCCACGAACGGGATGGGCGAGGTGTCCGAGCGGAACGGCGTACCGGTCAGGGACAGCCGGCGCACGGCGGGATCGAACGCTTCGCGCAGTCCGTCACCCCAGGACAGGGCTTCGCCGCCATGGTGGATCTCGTCCAGGATCACCAGGGTGCGGGCAGCCTCTGTCTTGGCGCGGTGCAGCATTGGCTTGCTGGCTACCTGGGCATAGGTGACGGCGACGCCGATGAAGCCACGGCCGTGCTGGCCGTCGGAGTTCTTGAAGTTGGGGTCGATGGCGATACCCACCTTGGCGGCCGCGTCGGCCCACTGGCGCTTCAGGTGGTCCGTGGGCGCAACGATGGTCACGCGGTTCACGGCACCCGAATCGATCAGGGTGGAAGCGATCCGCAGCGCAAAGGTGGTTTTACCGGCACCGGGGGTTGCCACCGCGAGGAAGTCCCGGGGACTGTTCTTCAGGTAGACATCGAGGGCTTCCTGCTGCCAGGCACGGAGTTTCGGGGCGGTTCCCCAGGCTGCACGTTCCGGGTAGGCCGGAGGCAGGGTGGGGCCGCCAAAGAGCGTCTCCGTCACTACTTGTCGTTGCCCGAGCCGCCCGGACCCTTTCCGCCGTCGTTGCCCGGCCGGAGGCCTTCATATACTTCCTTGCACTCGGGGCAGACCGGGAACTTCTTCGGGTCCCGGCCCGGGGTCCAAACCTTGCCGCACAGCGCAATGACAGGTTCCCCGGTCATGGCGGACTCCATGATCTTTTCCTTCCGCACATAGTGTGCGAAGCGCTCCCGGTCGCCCGGCTCCACTTCCTGGCGCAGTTCCTCGCGCTCAATGGTGGCCGTGGACGTTCCAGCCCCGGAAAGCTCGCGCATCGGGTCGTTTTCGAGAGGGTCCGTCATGCTAGTCATGCCATCCATCTTAGCCGTTCCGTCGGCCGGACGTTCGACGGCGGCACGCCCGCAGCGGGGTCCGGCACCGGCCGCCGCCGTACTCTTTGCTCCCTGGCGGCGCACCCGCAGGCGTTGCTACAGCCCCTGCCAGGCGGGCTTGTTTTCGTAGGTGTGGCGGTAGAAATCCGCCAGTTTCAAGGCCGAGGCAGCGGCTTCGTCCAACAGGACCGTGGCATGCGGATGGAACTGGAGCACGGATGCCGGGCAGATGGCAGCCACCGGCCCCTCCACGAAGTCGCGGACGGCCTGGGCCTTCTGCGCGCCGGTGGCCACGAGGACCACGTGGCGCGCCGCCATGATGGTGGCCAGGCCCTGGGTGATGACGTGGTGGGGCACCTCGGCAAGGCTGTTGAAGAACCGGGCGTTGTCCCGGCGCGTCTGCTCGATCAGGCTTTTGATCCGCGTCCGGGAGGCAAAGGAAGAGGCCGGTTCGTTGAAGCCGATGTGCCCGTCGGTGCCCACGCCGAGCAACTGCAGGTCCACTCCGCCCGCCGCGATGATGGCCTGTTCATAGGCTTCGCAGGCAGCGGGGATGTCGGCCGCGGCTCCGTCGGGGCCATGGACGTTCTCCGGCGCGATATTCACCCGGTTGGTGAATTCCCGGCGGACCACCTCGCGGTAGGACTCGGGGTGGCCGGCGGGCAGGCCCACGTACTCGTCCAGCGCAAATGCCGAGGCCCTGCTGAAGTCCAGGCCCTGATCATGCCGCGCCGCGAGCTCGTTGTAGACGGGCAGCGGTGACGAGCCCGTGGCCAGGCCCAGGACAGCGTCGGGCTTTCTCCGGATCAGCTGTTCAATGGCGTCGGCAGCGAGCTTTCCGATCTGCCTGCTGCCGCCAAGGATCACAATCTCCATGGTGTTCCTTTCCTTGAAGTCAGCGGTTGACGGTGACTTGTGCCAGAAGCTCGGGTCCGCGCGCGTCCAGCCACTTGCCGCCCAGCCGGACACCGGCCAGGAAGAGGACCAGGCCCAGGACGATGCCTGCCGCCAGGGTGAGCCAGCCGAACAGGATGTTCCCGGTCACTGCGTTTGCCACCAGCAGCGCGGCCTCGGGCAGGACCAAAACGATCAAGACCAGCATGCCGACGAACTGCACGGCCATGGTCTGCCCCACGTTTCCGGGAGGCTTCTTGAACGGGCTGTCCCCGGGCAGCGGGACGATGACTGCATAACGGGCAGAGACCACCGAGGACAGGCCCAGGCCGGTGAAGAGGATGCCCAGGCTGAGCCCCAGCTGCCCGGGCAACGCCGCCCAATTGCCGGTGAACGCCGCGTAGCCCACCGAGAACACCAACACCACCGGCAGGGCGAACGCCAGGCACGCCAATGCCCTGCCCAGCCTGTCGGCCACGCCGCTGACGCCAGTGGCCAGGTGCAGCGCGAAAGCGGTGTTGTCATAGGAGACGTCGGCTGAGATTGACCAGGCCAGGATGAAGGCGGCCAGCGGCGCCAGGAAGGCCAGGCTGCCGTAGCTTCCGGTTTGTGTCCCTTGGAACGCCAGCACCACGGGAAGCAGCGGGATTACCACCAGGGAACCTGAGTAGCGCGGGTCCCGGAACCAGTAGGTGAGCGACCTTGCCATCACGGCACCGGCAGGGGTGGCAGGCAGCACACCGAACAGCCCCAGCCTGCCGCTCCTGCGCTTCCCTGCACCGGCATAGGGCGGGGTGACGAGGGCGCGCTCAAGCAGCAGCTTCCAGCACCAGGCGAGGGCACCCAGGACAGCCACCGAAAGCAGCAGTTTCACCCCGGCCTCAGCGGGCCGGGCCGACGCAATATCACCGCCGAGCGCCCACGGGGCGCCCAGCGGCGTCCAGGACAGGGTCCGGGCGAACTCCGGCAGGAACCCCGTGGATGCGGAGATGCCGCGCCCAACGCCGGCCACGATGGGGCCCAGCAGGACCAGGGGCACCATGAACGCGATGGCGCTGATGTCCTTGAACCGGCGGGAAGCAGCCAGGCTTGCCGTAGCTGTGGTCACCACCTTGGCGAGGACCACGCAGGTCATGACGCCAAGGCATGCGCCGAGCAGGGCTGCGAGCGCGGGCAGCACCCCGCGGGACCAGGTGACCACGGTGGACAAGGCCACGACCGCGGTGGCCAGGCCGGGGATGCCGATCAGCCCGCCAAGCGCCAGGCCGGCGAGCAGCTGCTTCATGGGTATGGCGAAGGTGGTGAAGCGGGCCGGGTCGAGGGTCATGTCCGTGGCCGAGGCCACTACCGGAACCACACCCCAGCCCAGCACCGCTGCGGAACCGCCCAGGACCACCGCCGTATGGGCGGTCGCTGGTCCGGCGCCCCGGAGCAGGATCAGGGCAAGGACCAGCGTTGCCACGACTCCCAGCGCGTAGAGCCCGGCGATGGCCATGCCCACCAGCTGCCAGGGGCTGCGGCGAAGTCCGTTGCGCAGCAGCGTGAGCTTGAGCCTCAGAAGGTGCGCAACCATTCCAGCCCCTCCGTGTGGCTGTGTCCGCCGACCAGCTGCACGAACCGGTCCTCAAGGGACATGCCGGCGCGCACTTCGTCAACGGTTCCTGCGGCCAGGAGCCTGCCCCGGGCCACCACCGCGACGTGGTCGCACATGCGCTGCACCAGGTCCATCACGTGGCTGGAGACAATGACGGTTCCGCCGGAGGCCACATACCGGTCCAGGATGGAGCGGATGTTCGCGGCCGAAACCGGATCGACGGCTTCGAAGGGCTCGTCCAGCACCAGGAGCCGCGGCGCATGGATCAGGGCCGACGCCAGGGCAATCTTCTTGGTCATGCCTGCGGAGTAGTCCACCACCAGCGTGCCGGCATCCTGGGTAAGGTCCATGGCTGCCAGCAGCTCGCCCACCCGGGCCGCCACCACCGCCTTGTCCATGCCCCGCAGCAGCCCGGCATACGTGATCAGCTGCTCTCCGCTGAGCCGGTCGAACAGGCGGACGCCGTCAGGCAGGATGCCCATGAGCCGTTTGGCTTCCAGCGGGTGCTGCCACACGTCCACGCCGTGCACCACGGCGGTGCCGAAGTCCGGACGCAGGAGGCCCGTTGCCATGGAAAGCGTGGTGGTCTTGCCTGCACCGTTGGGTCCGACGATGCCGAAAAACGAACCGGCAGGCACCTCCAGGCTGATGCCGTCCACCGCGATTTTCCCGCCGAACCGTTTGGCCAGCCCACGGAGGGAAAGGGCCGCCGTTGGGCCGGAACTCGGCGCCGGGCCAGGTGTCGGAGCAGTCATGGTGCCAGCCTAGTCCGCGGGCCAGCTCCGCGGGGTGCGAGACTTACGGAATGGACATCGCGTTGGGTTTGCTGGTGATCGTTGCCGTGGTGTGCGCCGGCAGTGCCTTGGGCCGCAAACTGAATATCCCGGTTCCCCTGGTGTTGGTCCTGGCCGGGGTGGCGGGATCGTTCCTGCCGCTCATTCCGCCGGTTGTGCTGAACCCGGAGCTGGTGCTGGTTGGCCTGCTGCCGCCGTTGCTGTACGCGGCCGCCTTCCGCACGTCGCTGTTCGACTTCAAGACCAACCGCCGCTCCATTGGGCTGCTGTCCGTGGGATACGTCATTTTCGGCACCCTGGGCGTGGGTTTGGTGGTGTGGTGGCTGTTTCCGGAGATCCCGTTGGCGGCCGCCTTCGCCCTGGGCGCGGTGGTGGCGCCTCCGGATGCGGTGGCGGCCACCGCCATCGCCCGGAAAGTGGGAATGCCGCGCCGGATCGTCAACATCCTGGAAGGCGAATCGCTGGTCAACGACGCCACAGCGCTGGTGTGCCTGCGGGCGGCAGTGGCCGCCATCGCGGGCTCGGTGTCCGCGCTGGACGTGGCCGGCGGGTTCGTGGTGGCCGCGGGCGGCGGCCTGGCGGTGGGCCTCGCCGTGGCGTATGTCCTCACCGAAATCCGAAAACGGGTGCACAACGTGGCCATCAACACCTCCACATCGCTGATGGCACCCTTCGTTGCATACCTCCCGGCCGAGGCCATCCACGCCTCCGGTGTGCTCGCCGTCGTCGTCACCGGCCTGGTGATGGGCACCAAGGCGCCGTCCATGCCCAACGGCGCCGCGCGGCAAAGCGCCAGGAGCAACTGGGACACCATCCAGTTCCTGCTGGAGAACTCAGTGTTCCTGCTCATCGGCCTGCAGGTACGGACCATCGTCGAGAGCGTCCAGGACGATTCGCTCGGCGCGGGCCGCGTGTGGTTCGGCTGCGCGGTGGTCCTGCTGGCTGTGCTGGTACTGCGGCCGGTCTGGGTCTTCCCCGCGACCTACCTGCCCCGCCTGATCCCTTCGGTACGGCGGTCGGACCCGGCGCCGCCCTGGCAGTTCCCGGCCATCGTGTCGTGGGCAGGAATGCGGGGTGTGGTCACCCTGGCCGCGGTACTCACGCTGCCCGACGACCTGGAGCACCGCAACGTGCTGGTCCTGGCGGCCATGGTGGTGGTGGGCGGCACGCTGGTACTGCAGGGATTCACGCTGCCGGCCCTGGTCCGGGCACTGGGGCTGCCGGGGCCGGACCGGCGGGAGGACGCCCTGAACCAGGCCTCGCTGATGCAGCTGGCTACAGCTGCGGGGATGGAGCGGCTGGAGCAGCTGCGGCGCGAGAGCGACCCGCCGGAGGTCATGGACATGCTGCGGCGCCGGACGCAGGAACGCGGGTTGGCAGCCTGGGAGCGCCTGGGCAGGCCGACGGCCGAGGCGGCCACGCCCAGCCAGCGCTATGCCCAGCTGCGGATGGCGATGCTGGAGGCTGAGCGGGACAAGGTGCTGGAGCTCAGGCGCGGCGGGGAATTTGCCCATGAGGTCCTCAGCGAAGTCCTGGAACGACTGGACGTGGAGGAGTCCATGCTCGACGCCTCCCTCAATGAGCTCGATTCCGCCGCCGACGGTGGCGGCGGCGAGGGGCTGTCCCAGCCGGGCGGTGTGTGCGACCACCTGACGGCTGCCATGCCGGCGCCGGTCCCCGACAACCCGGCCTGTTCCGGGTGCGAGCGGGAGGGCACCTCGCCGGTGCACCTGCGCATGTGCCTTGCCTGCGGGACCGTCGGCTGCTGCGACTCCTCCGCTGGGCGCCACGCCAGCCGGCACTTCAAGGACACGGGCCACCCCGTCATGCGCAGCGCAGAACCCGGCGAAGACTGGCGCTGGTGCTACGTGGACGAGCTGCTGGGCTGACAGGGTGGTGTCTCAGGGCGCCTTGCGGATGCGGATCGGTCCCTTTGCCGTGGCGGGATCGACGACGGATCCGCCCTGGGTGATGTGCACCTGACCGGCGTCCACCAGGCGCCGGGCAGCCTCCCGTGCCGGCTCCATGAGGTGGCGCCAGTCGTCGCCGCCTACGGCCCTGGCAGCATCGGACGGGCAGATGGTGGAGGTTGCCGCCCTTGCCGCCAGGAGTTCCAGGATCTTCGCTTCCAGCTGCCCTTCAACCGGGTTTTGCTGATCATGCCTGCTGCTGCCGGCCAGGCCGGTCTCCTCGGTCAAAAGACGAGGCTTAGAACGTGCGCCGCGGGACAGCCCGCTCGTACTGGGGCGGCCAGGGAAGGTCGTAGCCCAATTCGAAGGCGGCGCGAAGCCACCAGTGCGGATCGCGCAGCGCGGCCCGGGCGATGAAGACGCCGTCGGCCTGTCCGGTGGCAATGGCGTGCTCCGCCTGGCCGGGAGTGGTCACCAGCCCCACGGTGCCGGTGGCGACGCCGGCTTCGTCCCGGATGGCGGCCGAGAAACCGGTCTGGTAGCCCAGCCCCGGCTTGATCTGCTGGTGCGCCACGGCTCCCCCGCTGGAGACGTCCACCAGGTCCACACCGCGGGCGGCCGCTTCCCGGGCCAGCCGGACGGACGCCGCCTGGTCCACGCCGCCCGGTGCCCAGTCGGTGGCCGAGACCCGGAGCAGCAGCGGCATGGAATCCGGAATCACGGCCCTGACTGCATCTACAACGGACAACATCAGCCGGTTCCGTCCGGCTTCGTCCCCGCCCCATTCGTCCTCGCGCTGGTTGATCAGCGGGCTCTGGAACTGGTGCAGCAGGTAGCCGTGCGCCCCGTGGATTTCCATGGTGTCAAAACCCGCATCCACCGCGCGGACAGCGGCGGCGGCAAAGTCATCGATGACGCCCTGTATCTGCTCCACGGTCATGGCCGCAGGCGCCGCGTAGCCCTCAAAGGAAGTGGTGGACGGGCCCACAGTTTCCCAGCCGCCCTCGGACGCCGGAACGCTGCCGTGCTTGCCGGAAAAAGGCCAGTACGTGGAGGCCTTCCGGCCGGCGTGGGCCAGCTGGACACCGATCTTGGTGCCGGCCACGCCGTTCCGGTGGACGAAGGAAATGATCCGCTCCCACGCCGCCGCCTGCTCGTCGTTGTAGAGGCCTGCGTCGCGGGGGCTGATGCGGCCCTGGGCGTTCACTGCCGCGGCCTCGGTGAGGATCATCGCCGCGCCGCCCACGGCGAAGCCGCCCAGGTGCACCAGGTGCCAGTCGTGCGGGACGCCGGGGGCGTCGTCGGGATCGCAGCTGTACTGGCACATGGGCGACACCCAGCCCCGGTGCTGCAGCTCCATGGACCGCAGGGCCAGCGGCTGGAACAGGGCCGGCATTAGAACAGCACCCGCGCGAGCGCCTGGCGCGCCTTTGCCACACGCTCATCACCGGCGCCCACCACGTCGAAGAGTTCCAGCAGCCGGACGCGGGCGGTCTCGCGTTCGGGGCCGAAATTCCTGCCAATGAAGGCCACCAGGCGGTTCAGTGCGTCCTCCACGTGCCCGCCGGCCACGTCCAGGTCCGCCACGCCAAGCTGCGCGTCCAGGTTGTCCGGCTCATTGGCGGCAAGCCCACGCAGTGCGTCGCTGTCCCGGGCGGACAGCGACTGCAGCCGGTCCATCAGCTCCACCTGCGCCAGCCCGGCCTTGGCTTCATGGTCCGACGGCATTTCCTTCAGGGCCTGGCGATAAGCTTCGGCGGCTGCGGCATAATCGCCGGCCTCGATGGCGTCGAACGCCGCCTGGTGCAGGGGCGGCAGCGGCGCAGTCTCCTGGGCACCGGCGGCACCGGCGTCCAGGCTGCCGGTGACCCCGTTGGCCGCGGCAACCTTGAGGAGTTCGTCGAAGAGGCTGCGCACCTGCTGCTCATCCGCCGCGCCTTGGAAGAGCGGCACCGGCTGTCCCTTGAGGACGGCAACGGCGGTGGGAACGGCCTGCACCTGGAAGGCCTGGGCAAGCTGCGGGAAGGCTTCGATGTCGGCTGCCCCAAGGACCAGGCGGCCGCCGTAGGAGGCCACCACGCGGTCCAGGGTGTCAAGCATCCTGCTGGACTCCGGCGAGTAGGCGGCCCACAGGGCAAACACCACCGGCACCTGCGCGGACAACTCCACCAGCTGCTGGAAGTTCGCTTCAGTGACGTTGACCGTGAGTTCGGGTCCGCCGTCGGGTCCGCCGGGCTGCGCACCCTGGTCCGCCCCAGCGGCGGGACCGGAAGGAGCCGGGCCGGATGGGGATGCGGGGCGCTTCAGCGAGGAAAGGTCGACGGCGCCGCGCAGGTTAAGAAGGTTGGCAGCGGCAGGAGGGACTGGGCGGGAAGCTGGCGAACTCATGTTTCCCACTCTAGCCACTCCGGCCGCTGCCGGTGGTAATACAGCCAAGCGCTACTTGAAGCTGGCGCCGACCAGGCCGCGGGTGGCGGCAACGAGCTTCATCGGGTCCGTGGATCCTGCCGGGGGCACGTAGACCGCCATGGATTCGGCGAAGCTCAGGACCATTCCCGTGGTGGTTTCCTTGCCGCCGGCCAGGGCAGCGGCGTCGTCCCCGATGCTGAGCTTGTCGCCGGCCGCCTTCGGTGTGCCTTCGAAGCCGAAGTTGATCCGGCCCAGGACCAGCGCCCCGCCGTCAGCGGTGCGGAACACCACGGTGTTCTCCGGAACCACCTTGTGCGTGAAGGAGAAGTTGCCGTTCTGGCCGGACTTCACCACCTCCGCCTGGTAGGACAGGGTGTCGGCGATGTACGGCGAGGACTGGCCCTCGACGAGCTTGTCCTTGAAGGGCGAGTCCGCCGACGTAAGCCGGTCGGCGAGTCCGGACATCGCTTCCTCGCCGCTGTAGAGCAGGCCGGACTTGTCCGACGCGGCAAGGGTCTCAGTGCCCCCGCGGCTGATGTTGGGGAACGTGGTGCCCGGCTGGAGGGGCGTAGTTTCCGTCAGCTTGTAGTTTTCGCGCGGCGACTTCTGGACCAGCGTCAGGATCTGCGGAACCACGTTGCCTTCACCCTGGGTCACGGCCAGCACCGAACGCGGCCAGTTCCGGTCGCTGGTGACCACGTAAGTCAGCAGCTTGGTGGAGCGCACCGGCATCCGCGGTTCGTAGGAGCCGACCTGCGAGCGGATCTTGTAATTCTGCGTGCGGATCTCCAGTTCAGGTCCGCCCACCCGGCCGGCAAGTTTCGCCGCGTCCTTGGCTGCGTCTCCGGCATCGGTGGCGCTGGAGACCTGCTCCAGGATCCGCCGGAACTGGGCATCGAGCAGCACCGGCAGACCGGATGCTTCCTTGGCCGGTGACGAGGCACTGCCGGAAGGCTGCGGGCTGGGGGTGGCCGCCTGGGCGGCGGTGGCGGAACCAGCCAGCACGGCGGCAGCAACAGCCGCTGCCACCATGGTCACCTTGGAGGAGGACGACGACGGCGCCTGGTTTTGGTTGCCGGCGTTCGATGTGTCCGGGTTCAGTGAGCCTTCGTTCTGCGAGCCGGCATCCGCCGACTTGGCTTTGCGTGCACGGGCCCGGCGCGCATAGCTGCTGCTGCCGCCGTCGCTGATGTCACCGTCGGTGCTGTCACCGGCATCTTCTCCGTTCTTCCTGCGCGCGGCGAGCAACGCCAGGACGATTCCGGCGACGATCAGCAGGCTGCCCAGGACCATCAGCGGCACCGCCCAAGGCGTGGAAGTGTCGTTCGGGAACGTCATGGACACAGAGGCGGGTGCCGGCTTGGTGCCGTCGGAGGCCAGCAGGAGGGTCCACTCGCCGTCAGCCGGCGGGGTCCAGGTGTACTCAAGCTCGCCGCCCGCGTTCTCGCTGGACACCCACAGATCGGAGCCGGCCGGGTTGGGGGCGGCAGCATCGCCGTCAGTGTGGTCAACCTGGAGGGACTTTTCGTCCTCGGAAACCCCGCTGATGGTGTTGTGGGCCGTCTTGCCGACCCAGGCATTGACGTCGTCGGGGCGGCCCGATGCCAGCATGAAGTTGCCGTCACCCTGGATGTTGATCTTCACGGTTCCGCCGTGCAGGGTGCGCAGCTTCTGGTCAATGACCGTCAGCGGCGCCGCGGCGGCATCGGCCGGCGCGGAAGCGGTAAACGTCTCGGATGGAGCCCAGATGGTTCTCTGGCCGATGCCGGCCAAAAGTGTCAGGAGGCCGAGCAGCACAAGTGCGGCTGCAGTCTTTAAACGCAAGGGAAACACCTATCATCAGCGGGGGTTTACCTTCAATAGTAACCTTTCTGTTATCAGGGGCCCCTGTCAGGCGGTTCCCCGCCTTTCCCAGTGGGCACCCGGGCAGCGCCTTAGGCAGGCGGTGGCAAGCCTGCTGATAGTGTTTGCGATGATCATCACACCGGCCCGCGAAGGCGGAGCCACGCACGGAACAGGCCCCTAGAACCAGTGACAGACAAGACGGACCCGTCCTCGGCGGCAGCCGCAAATCCCGGGGATCCCAGGGACCCTGTCCCTGCTCCGGTGCCTCCCCTGGGCATGGCGGCAACCGCCCGCCGCAGGGGTACTGCCGCCGCCGCCCTTGGCCAGGTGGTCCGGCGGCTTCGCCAGCCCCTGCCCGGGGCGCAGCCCAGGCTCCGGTTCGAGATGCCACCCGAATACACGGGGCAGGCCCCGGAAACGGAGCACGGCGGTGACGAGGAGCCGCAGTTCGGCCACCCTGGTCCGCGCATGTCCCCGCAACACCCGCTGTACATGGGCTTCATGGGGACTGTGGGCGTGGGCCTGGCGCTGCTGGTCTACTGGATCGGCTCCCACACCACGCAGCTGCTGCTGTGGATCGTGGCGGCGCTGTTCATCGCCCTGGGCCTGGAGCCCGTGGTGGGCTGGCTGGAGAGCCGCAAAATTCCCCGGCCCGCCGGAATCCTGGTCTCTGTGGCGGTCCTGATGGGCGCCGTCGTCGGATTCTTCGCCACGCTCATTCCCACCATCGTGGAGCAGGTCTCCGAGATCGTGCGGCAGGCACCGGACTGGATGCGCAACTTCATGGACTCGGATTTCTTCCGCAGCCTTGACGACCAGTTCGGCGTGCGCGACCGCATCACGGAGGAGGTCAACAAGTTCGTCAACGACCCCGCCGCGATGGGCGGTATTTTCGGTGGCGTGCTGGGCTTCGGGTCCACCGTGGCCAACGGCCTCTTTGGCGCCCTCATCGTCCTGGTTCTGAGCCTGTACTTCCTGGCAGCGCTGCCGGCCATGAAGAAGTGGGGCTACCGCCTGGCGCCGCGCTCCCGCCGAAAGCGCGTGGCCGCCCTCTCGGAGGAAATCACCCGGTCGGTGGGAAACTACGTGATCGGCCAGGCGTGCGTGGCCCTGCTCAACGCCACCTTCGCCTTCGTGGTGATGTCCATCGTGGGCGTCCCCTTCGCGCTGCTCCTGGCGTTCGTGGTGGTCCTGCTGGCATTCATCCCTTTGGTTGGCGGGATGATCGCAGGCATTGTAGTAACGCTCGTGTCCCTTACCGAGGGCTGGCAGGTGGCGGCCATCTACGCCATCTGCTACTTCGCCTACCTGCAGTTCGAGGCCTACTTCATCTCACCGCGCATCATGCAGAAGGCAGTTGCCGTGCCCGGTGCGGTGGCCGTGATCTCGGTGATCGCCGGCGGCAGCCTCCTGGGCGTCCTGGGGGCCCTGATCGCCATCCCCACCGCCGCTGCCGTGCTGCTGCTGCTCCGGGAGATTTACATCGTTCGGCAGGACCAGCACTGAGGGTCCGGCAGGACCAGCACTGAAACGGGTCGTCCCTTGGCGCCTGCCTTTGGCGCTGCGCCCGGGGCTTGACCGCTAGGCCCCGGCAGTCGCCGTCGGACCGTCCCACTCCTGCGGCAGTTCCGCGTCGGCCTGGACGGGAGTGACCTGCGCCACGATGTCGTTCAGGACCCTGGCAGCATACTTCTCCCCCACCCACAGGTGCTTGGCCCCGGCCACGCCCACCACCCGGGCCTGCGGCACCACGCTGAACCGGGCGGTGGCCTCCGACGGCTGCAGGAAGTCGTCGTGCTCCGGTACCAGGACCGTGAGCGGCTTGCCCGATTCCGCCCACAGCTGCAGGTGCTTGTCCGTTGCGCGGTGCAGCGGTGGCGACAGCAGCACCGCGCCCTCGATCTGGGGCGCCACGGGCTCGATGGCGCCGTACATCAGCGCAAGTTCGGTGCCGAAGGACCAGCCCACCAGCCAACGGTTGGGCAGGTTCCGTTCCACGGCGAAACGGACGGCCGCCTCCACGTCATAGCGTTCGCCGATTCCTTCCTCGAAGCCGCCGCTGCTGGTGCCGCGCGGAGAGGCGGTACCGCGGGTGTTGAAGCGCAGAACGGCGATGCCCGCCAGCGCCGGCAGCCGGTATGAGGCCTTGCGGTAGACATGGGAGTCCATGAAGCCGCCGTGCGTCGGCAGCGGGTGGAGCGTGATCAATGTGGCCTTCACTGGCCCCGATTCAGGCAGTGCCAGCTCCCCCACCAGCGTGTGGCCGTCCTCCGTCTGCAGCTCGATGTTCTCCCGCCGGGCCGGCAGGACTGTGGAGGCACGGATGGGAACGGGGCCCTGGCCCTGGGTGAACTGGTACGACGCCGGATCAAAAGTCATGCCTGCCAGCTTAGCGACAGTGGGGGCATCCGCCGTTCCCGGCCGGTCAGCGGTAGCGGTAGCTGCGCGTCAGCCAGCAGTTGGTGTGCCAGTGCCGGCGTTCGGCAAGGCCTGCGGCGGCGCCAAAGAGGTGGTCGTCCTTCCATACCACCAGGTGTGCGACCCCGGGCAGCACCGCCGTGGAGCACTCCGGGCAGATGTAGGTCTTCTCGGCGTTTTTGGCAGTCATGGTCCGCACCATCCACTCACCATCGGGGGCGCTTTCCCGGCGGGCAATTCCGGCCCGCGCACGCTCCAGGTCCAGTTCGGGGACGTCCCCGTTCCTTTTCCGCCCTGCACCTTTGCCGGAAACGGGAGCCCTGCCGGAAACGGGACGGCGGGGACGGTTGGAGCGCGGCATGTATCCATTCTGCCCCAGCCTGCCCGCTGACCCGCGCCGCTTCCCCCAAGGCGCGTCCCGCCGTCGGGCATAACCTGCCGGAGCCCACGCGATAGTCTGTACGGCGTGCGACTTGTCATAGCCCATTGCTCCGTTGATTACGTTGGCCGGCTCAAAGCCCATCTCCCCCTCGCCACCCGGCTCCTGCTGGTCAAGGCGGACGGCTCCGTGCTGGTGCACTCCGATGGCGGTTCCTACAAGCCGTTGAACTGGATGAGCCCGCCGGCCACGCTCCGGGTTTCGTCCCCTGACGAGGTGGACCTGGAGCTTGGGGTGGTGGAGCAGTGGACCGTGCAGTCGGCCAAGACCGATGACCGGCTCATCATCAACATCCACGAGAAGATCAGTGAGTCCTCACACGACCTTGGGGTAGACCCCGGCCTGATCAAGGACGGCGTGGAAGCGGACCTGCAGCGACTGCTGGCCGAGCAGATCGAAACGCTGGGCGAGGGCTACTCGCTGATCAGGCGCGAGTACTTCACCGCTATTGGTCCCGTGGACATCCTGGCCCGGGACGCTGACGGCGCCACGGTGGCCATTGAGCTCAAGCGCCGGGGGGACATCGACGGCGTGGAGCAGCTCACGAGGTACCTGGAACTCCTTAACCGCGACCCGCTGCTGGCACCGGTGCGGGGCATCTTTGCGGCCCAGCAGATCAAGCCGCAGGCAAAGGTGCTGGCCAACGACCGCGGGATCGACTGCGTAACCCTTGATTACGACGCCATGCGCGGAGTTGACGACAGCGAATCGCGGCTCTTCTAAGCGACTTTCCTTTGTTGCTTCAGGCACCTAAATGGCTGCGTTCAGGCCAGACCTCTTCGTCACCTGTTTTTTACCTAAATTTTCGCTTTTTTGCTGTCCGGGCCGTTGACCTGCGGGAATGGGCATGAAATTCTTATCTCAGTCTTTGTGTAGGTGTTTTTCATGCTCGCAAGACATGTTGCGAGCGCGAAGCTCCTGCAGCGCCGGACCCCTCCCGGGGAAGGCAATCCAGGATTCTTCTCGCGGAGTGACCAAGGGCGGCACGAGGTGTGCCGGTCTTAAAAAGTTCCACAATGAGGAGAAATAAATGGCACAGGGAACCGTCAAGTGGTTCAACGCTGAAAAGGGCTTCGGCTTCATCACCCCGGACGACTCCGATGGCGATGTCTTCGTTCACTACTCCGAAATCCAGACCGGCGGCTTCAAGACCCTCGACGAGAACCAGCGCGTTCAGTTCGAAATCGGCCAGGGTGCCAAGGGCCCCCAGGCCACCGGCGTAACTGTCGTCTAAGTAAACCGCCCGGCCGCTTTCCGTGGCCGCCAGCGACAAATGGTCCCCGGCAATTTTCGCCGGGGACCATTTTGTTTTGTCCGGAATTACGCAGCCTAAATGCAGGATTTCTCCCGGGGTGCTTTACAGCGGCACAATTTTGGCAGCCTATCCGGCGTCAGGTGACCAATTTACGGACCAGCCGGGCGCCCTGCGCCAGGGATAGGCCGGGGAGGTAGGCCCGGGTCAGCGCCCGGCCGATGGCGGGCAGGTGCAGCGGGTCCTGGTAATACAGGTAGAGCGCCCGGTACTCCGGCTTGAACCGGGACTTGAAGGCCGCCAGGGAACGGAAGCCGTAGACAGGCTCCAGCGCGTGGCCTACCAGATCCAGGATCCTGACCAGGTTCTGCGCTCCCTCGTCGGTGGCACCCGCGTCCTCCTGGCCCTTAGCCGCGGCCGTATCCTCTGCAGCGGCTCCAGTCTCGGGCTCGATGTCCGGACGGCTGGCCAGCGGCGAGCCGGACAGGGAAATAACGTCCACGGAATCCCGCAGCTCAAGGACAGCCGAGGCGATCAGGAATTCCATTACCCCAGGGAATCCCTCGCTGCCCCGGCGCATGACGTCCAATGTCCGGCTGACCAGCCGCCCGCCGTCGTACACGGGCAACCAGCTTGTCACGCCGTGGACCGTGCCGTTACCGTCCACAGCCAAGCAGCAGAGGACTTCCTCGTCATCAAGTTCGTCCACTCCCCCAAGCGTGAAGCCCATTTCCGGCACCGACTTGGTGGCCGCCCACTCCTCGGACACTTCGTTCAACCGCGACCGCAGCGCCGGCGGCAGCGAGTGGTAGGAGCCCCAGACCGCGTGGACCCCCAGCTTGGCGGCGCGGTTCAGGGCTGTCCGGACGTTCTGCCATTCCTTGCCCTTGAACTCGAGCTCGTTCAGCGCCAGCCGGGTCTCCTGGGCAACGGCCACGCGGGAAAACCCGCGTTCCCTGAGCATCGGCCACATGGTGTCGTCGCAGGAATACAGCGCGGGGACCAGGGCCTGGCTGCGGCAGTAATCCAGGAACCCCTCGGTCACCCGCTGCTCAGCCGCCCGGTCACCGATGGCGCCGCCCAGGGTCAGCGCCACCGTCCCATGCTGCTGGAACGCCATGGCACCGGCACCGTCCGGGCTGAACCAGTAGGTGTTGGGCTCCCAGAGTGCCATCCAGGACAGGGGCCCGCCGCCCCGGTGGAGCAGCTCCCGGGCGCGGTCCCGGTCCTGCCGCCCGAAGTTGAGGCCGTGGTGCCGGCCCACCAGCACCCACCACACGGCCACCAGGGCTACAAGCCAGAACACCGGACCCGAGTAGGCGAACAGCATCGCCTCAGCGCTGTCCTGCTCAGGAAAGACCCGGCGGAAATGTTGTGGAATGGGCACCGGAACGTACTGCCGGGCCAGCTCGGCGAAAAGACCCAGCAGACCGCCGTCGCGGGCCAGTCCCCCGGACCAGAACCAGGCCACCGTGTAGGAGCTGGCCAGGGCAAGCCAGGTTCCGCAGACCACCGCACCGAGCACGCGCCGGGCGCCTGGCCGCGTCTGCACGCGGAACTGCCGCCGGTTCAGCCACAGGACGACCGCCAGCAGCAGCGGGACAACCACGAGCGGAAGCACGTGCGCGAAGGCCGAGGACAGCGGCGTGGCATGCGTGCCCTGCAGGCGGGACGGGACAAGGGCGAACAAGGCAAGGTAGACGGCGGCCAGCGCGGTAACAGCCAGCTGGATGGCCAGGGCGATGTTAAGGGCCAGCCGGCGGCCGCGCCGCATGCCGTCCGCGCAGATCAGCAGCAGGATGACCGGCACCACCGCCAGGGCCAAACCGAACGGCCCGGCAAATCCTGCCCTTCCGGTCTCCAGGCAGGACGCGTCCACCGTGGCGCCGCAGTTGAACACAAGCTGGCTGAGGGTGGGCATCGGGCTGAGCACGACGTCGCGCAGCAGGGCCAGCGGGCCCGTGGGCGCCCGCGTGATGCCGGTCAGTATAGGCCCCACGGCAAAGACGGCAACAGTGAGGGCCAGCAGGTTCCTGGTCTCGCGCCCCGTGGACCGGTGGCGGTGGAGGCGCCCCTGGTCCCCCTGGATCCACCAACCGGCCAACAGGCCAAGGAGCGCGCCGATAAGGCCGATGACCGTCTCTGCGTGCCCCACATAGAGAACCAGGAGCAGCGAGATGGACAACACCACCGTACGGAGCCGGCGCTGCCACAGGAGGGTGATCCGTGCGCTGGCGGCCAGCCCGGCCGTCAGCACCGGGGCGTAGGGTCCAATCAGGTTGTCGTCGGCCATGGTGTCCAACCAGCCGTCACCCACATATCCCGCCAACTGGGTCACCAGGAGGAACACGGTGACGGCCGCGAACTGGCCGCCGAAGAACAGTCCGACGGCGGCCCGGCGGCCCAGCCTTCGTTCGGCGAGTCCCAGCAGCAGGACAATCATCAGCGATGCGGTGATGTACGCAAGCGGGTTGGTGGCGAAGAAGAGGCTGGTAAACAGCGACCACCACTGCCCGCCCCGCAGGCCAGGGCCACTGACGGACGCAAGCCCCAGCAGCTGCTCCGGCGGGCCGTCCAGGAAGCTTCCGGTCAGGGCAGCGGTGGCGAGGAAGGCAACAACCACGCCGAGGGTGAACGGCATGGACTTCAGCGTGCGCAGGACCTGCTGCACTGCGGGGCGTCCGACGGAGGCCCACATCAGGGCGGCCGTGCGGTTGGGTTGCCTGGTGGTCACCACTGCAACCCCCACTGGTCGCCAAGGAACTGCAGCGCGTCGGCAAAACGCTTGGATGAGGTGTCCCAGGAATGGCCGGTGTGTTCCACCACGTGTGCCTGCACCGTAAAGCCGGCATTCTGCGCTGCCGCGGCAAGCGTCTGGAGGTTGGCCACGAACTCCGGATCGTTTTGCCCTGCGGTGAGGTACATGCCGTGGGTCTCGAACCGTTGGTGTTTCATAATCTCCAGTGGAGTCTGACGGGTGAATTCGTCGGGGTTCCCCGGGAACGCCGCGTCGATGGTCTTCTGCCGTTCCTTGGCAATTGCCGGTTCCGCTTCGCTGGAGAAAGCCAGCACGTCGGCGTAAATGTCGGGATGCCTGGTCCCCATTTGCACCGCACACGTGCCGCCGAAAGAGAAACCTCCGATGGCCCAGTGGCTGTGGTTGGTGTCCACCGCCAGGGTGGAACCGATCCATTGTGGAACGTCCTGGGAAAGGTACGTGTCCGCTTTGGCGATCCGGCTGTCCATGCACATGGTGTTGGCGGACTGCGAGCCGTTGGGATCGGGGATGACCACCACCGGAGACACCCCGCCGTGGGCAGCGGCGAAAGAATCCATATGGCCGCGGATGGCGCCGCCGGTAAGCCAGTCGGCAGGGCCGCCAGGCTGGCCCGCGACCAGGACCAGCACCGGCAGGGCGGGGCGGTTGGCTGCGAAGTAGGCGGGCGGAAGGTAAATGTAGGCGTCGCGGGTGTTCATCCCGGACAACGTTCCGGGGATCGCGGACTTGCGCAGGACACCTCCGGCAGGCAACTCCCCCTGCGGCTTCCAGCCCCGCAGGGGCAGGCCGTCGGGTTCCCCGGCATGGCGCATGAGGTCCTGCTCCAGCGCGGGAATGCGGGCCAGGGCCGTACCCAGCAGGTCACTGACGGTCCTGTTCAGGCCAAAGTAGGCGTTGATCTGGATCGCCGAGAGCAGCACCACCAGCAGCGCAGCGAGGATCCCTCCCCCGCGGCCGCTCCAACTCGTCCTGGGCAGCCGGAGCAGGCACAGGAGCAGGGCCGCCACACCCGGCACCAGCCACAGCAGGACGGGGTCGGGCAGGTCCTCGGGGAAGATGGTGAAGATGTTGATGAGCGCCCAGTGGACCGTGCCGACCAGGGCAAATGCGGCTGCTGTGGCCGTGAGGATACGGACCGCCCACGCCCGGACGCGATGGACCGGAACCATGGCGGCGCGCCAAGGCGGCACCAGGAGGTAGGCGGCGCCGCCCATTCCCAATACCAGCACGGTTCCATAGAGTGGACCGTCGGTGAGCCGGATGTCTAAAAGCCAGTCCACGTTGGCTAGCGCCAGGTCCCCACGCCAATGACAGGACCTGCTTCCAGCCAGGATGACAGTCCGGTATAGGCGTCGAACTTCATGGCCAGGTGCAGGTCCTGCCCCTCGTAGCGAAGTTCGACGATCACCACGTCCGGCTGTACCTTCACCGCCTCCGCTTCAGTAGGCTTCCGGCGGCCGAGCAGCTCAAGGGAGCTGCGTTTGAACGTGTACTTGGGGCGGACACTCAACGAGATGAGCTTGAACCATTCAAGGTCGTTGTCCTGATAACGACAAACCCCCATCTGCCAGCTGTTTCCAGCTACGCAAATGGAGGCGTCCACCGTGCCGAGGGCACGCCGCAGGTTGAAGCGGCGCACCCCCGAAAGGCACAGTGCAAAAATAAGCAATCCGAACACGACTGCCAGTGCGATGAACGTAATACCCGGTGCGTCCATCAAGGTCGTGCTAGCGGATCCCAGCGGTAGCCGAGCCGCCCAACTGGGCGTTGTCAGCAACGATCACCACGCGGTTGTTGTCGACGGAGAAGAACCCGCCGTCGACGTCCACCGCAATACGGTCTCCGGACACCGGCTGGATTGCCAGTTCACCCTCGGCCAGGATCGCCAGCAGGGGCGAGTGGCCGGGCAGGATTCCGATTTCACCATCGCTGGTGCGGGCCTTGACCATCTTGGCCGCTCCGGACCACACGAAGTGGTCCGCTGCGACAATCTCAACCTCAAGCTCAGCCATATTACTTGGTCTGTTCCTGGATCTTGGCCCACTGGCGCTCGACGTCATCAAGGCCACCGACGTTGAAGAACGCCTGCTCCGCGATGTGGTCGAGTTCACCGTCGCAGATCGCCGCGAAGCCTTCAACGGTGTCCTTGATGGAGACCGTGGAGCCTTCAACACCGGTGAACTGCTTGGCGGTGTAGGTGTTCTGCGAGAGGAACTGCTGGATGCGGCGTGCACGCGACACGACGATCTTGTCTTCCTCGGAGAGCTCATCGACACCGAGGATGGCGATGATGTCCTGGAGTTCCTTGTTCTTCTGCAGGATCTGCTTAACACGGACGGCCGTGTTGTAGTGGTCCTTGCCGATGTACTGGGGGTCCAGGATTCGGGAGGTGGACGTCAGCGGGTCCACGGCCGGGTACAGACCACGGGAGGCGATTTCACGGGAGAGTTCCGTGGTCGCATCGAGGTGCGCGAAGGTGGTGGCCGGTGCCGGGTCGGTGTAGTCATCCGCGGGAACGTAGATGGCCTGCATCGAGGTGATCGAGTGGCCCTTGGTGGAGGTGATGCGCTCCTGCAGGAGGCCCATCTCATCCGCAAGGTTGGGCTGGTAACCCACGGCCGAAGGCATGCGGCCGAGGAGGGTGGAAACCTCGGAACCTGCCTGGGTGAAGCGGAAGATGTTGTCGATGAAGAGCAGCACGTCCTGGTTCTGCACATCGCGGAAGTACTCCGCCATGGTCAGCGCGGACAGGGCCACGCGCAGGCGCGTTCCCGGCGGCTCATCCATCTGGCCGAACACAAGGGCGGTGTCCTTGAGGACGCCTGCCTCTTCCATTTCAACCCAGAGGTCGTTGCCCTCACGGGTACGCTCGCCAACACCGGCGAATACCGACGTACCACCGAAGTTGCGCGCAACACGGGTGATCATTTCCTGGATCAGCACGGTCTTGCCCACGCCGGCGCCACCGAAGAGGCCGATCTTTCCACCCTTGATGTACGGGGTGAGGAGGTCGATGACCTTGATGCCGGTCTCCAGCATCTCGGTGGAACCTTCGAGCGAAGCGAAGCTGGGAGCCTTGCGGTGGATGGGCCAGCGCTCGGTGATTTCCAACTCTGACTCGGCAACGTCCAGGGGCTGTCCCAGGACGTTGAAGATGTGGCCCTTGACGCCGTCACCGACGGGAACGGAGATGGGGGCACCAGTGTCCACCACGGACGTGCCGCGGACGAGTCCGTCGGTGGCCTGGAGGGAGATGGCGCGAACGAGGTTGTCACCCAGGTGCTGGGAGGTCTCGAACGTGATGGTCTTGGTGACACCGTTGAGGGTGATCTCGGTTGTCAGAGCGTTGTAAATGGACGGGATTGCGTCAGCCGGAAATTCGACGTCGACAACCGGGCCGATTACGCGCGCAATACGGCCGGATGCACCGGACGTTGCGGCTACGTGTTCGGTAGCAGTGGCAGTCATCTCTCTCACTTCATTCAGTAGATGGCGTGGGGTTAAGTGTATCTGTGGTGGTGCAGGTTCCGCGGGAACCGAGGCAGTGGAGGCTAGGACGCGAGGGCGTCGGCACCGGCAACAATCTCGGAGAGTTCCTGCGTGATTTCAGCCTGGCGGGCCGTGTTGCGCAGACGCGTGTACTTCTTGATCAGGTCTGTTGCGTTGTCGCCCGCGGACTTCATCGCCCGCTGGCGCGCGGCGAGCTCGGAGGCTGCTGCCTGCAACATGGCCGCGAAGATACGGGATTCGATGTAGCGCGGCAGGAGGGCGTCAAGGACCCGCTCCGCTTCCGGCTCGAACTCGTACAGCGGCAGAAGGTCAGACTCAGATTCGGCCTGCTCTTCCACGACCTCCAGCGGCAGCAGGCGGATGACCGTCGGCTCCTGGGTGACCATGGACTTGAAGCGGGTGTAAACAACGTGGATCTCCTCCACGCCGCCCTCTTCGAACTCAGTTGCGAATTCCGACAGCAGTGCTTCGCCGATCTCGCGTGCCGTGGCGAACTCAGGCGCATCGGTCCCTCCGGTCCAGACCCGCGCATACTCGCGGTTCCGGAAATCGAAGTAGGCCTGTGCCTTGCGTCCGACGACGTAGGTCTTGACTTCCTTGCCCTCTTCGTGAAGAAGCTCGATGAGACCTTCCGCCTGCTTGAGGACGCTGGCCGAGTAGGAGCCGGCAAGGCCGCGGTCCGAGGTGATTACCAGGACGGCGGCACGGCGGATCTGCTCGGGCTCAGTGGTCAGCGGGTGGTCGATCTCGCTCTGGCTGGCGACAGCAGAAACGGCGCGTGTGATCGCGTTCGCGTAAGGCAGTGAAGCTGCTACACGTGCACGGGCCTTGCCGATGCGCGAGGTAGCGATCAGTTCCATCGCCTTGAAGATCTTGCGCATCGACGTGGTCGAGCTGATCTTCTGGCGGTAGACCCGGATCTGGGCTCCCATACTTATCCTTTCCTAGCGTTCCGTGAACCGGGTGTGCCGGACCCGTGGGCCCGGCACACTCGGCCAGTGGAACTAGCGCTTCTGCCTGACGATTTTTTCCTGGTCAACCTGGGCCTCGTCGATGGGGGCATGCTCTTCATGCCCGGCACCGACCAGCAGGTTGTCGCCCTCGCCGAAGAAGCCCTTCTTGAAGTCCACAATCGAGGACTTCAAGGCTGCAACGGTGTCATCGTCCAGCACGTTGGTCTGGGCCAGCGTGGTGAGGATCGAGGACTTGTGGCGCAGGTGCTCAAGGAACTCAGACTCGAAGCGGCTGATGTCCTCGACCGGAACGTCGTCCAGGTAGCCGTTGGTACCGGCCCAGATGGAGACGACCTGGTCCTCGACCGGGAACGGCGAGTACTGGCCCTGCTTGAGCAGTTCCATCAGGCGGGCACCACGGGTCAGCTGCTGTCGGGACGCTGCATCCAGGTCGGATGCGAACATCGCGAACGCCTGCATGTCGCGGTACTGGGCCAGGTCCAGCTTCAAGGTACCGGAGACCTTCTTCATGGACTTCACCTGAGCGGCACCGCCAACGCGGGACACCGAGACACCCACGTCAACAGCGGGGCGCTGGTTGGCGTTGAAGAGGTCGGACTGCAGGAAGATCTGGCCGTCCGTGATGGAGATGACGTTGGTCGGGATGTAGGCGGACACGTCGTTCGCCTTGGTCTCGATCAGCGGCAGTCCGGTCATGGAGCCGGCGCCGAGCTCGTCGGAGAGCTTGGCACAACGCTCCAGCAGGCGGGAGTGCAGGTAGAAGACGTCGCCCGGGTAAGCCTCGCGTCCCGGCGGGCGGCGCAGCAGCAGCGACACGGCGCGGTAGGCTTCGGCCTGCTTGGACAGGTCATCGAACACGATGAGGACGTGCTTGCCGCCGTACATCCAGTGCTGGCCGATGGCCGAGCCGGCGTACGGTGCCAGGTACTTGAAGCCAGCGGGGTCAGAGGCGGGAGAAGCCACGATGGTGGTGTACTCCAATGCGCCGTTGTCCTCGAGGGTCTGGCGGATGGCGGCGATGGTGGACGCCTTCTGGCCGATGGCAACGTAGATGCAGCGGACCTGCTTGGTCACGTCACCGGAGGCCCAGTTGGCCTTCTGGTTGATGATGGTGTCGATGGCAATGGCGGACTTGCCGGTCTGGCGGTCGCCAATGATCAGCTGGCGCTGGCCGCGGCCGATCGGGATCATCGCGTCAATGGCCTTGAGGCCGGTCTGCATCGGCTCGTGGACCGACTTGCGCTGGGTTACGCCCGGGGCCTGAAGCTCCAGTGCGCGGGTGGTCTCGGCCTTGATCTCGCCGAGGTCGTCGATGGGCACGCCCAGCGGGTCGACAACGCGGCCAAGGAAGGCATCGCCCACGGGCACGGACAGAACCTGCCCGGTCCGGTGGACTTCCTGGCCTTCTTCGATGCCGGTGAAGTCGCCGAGGATGATGACGCCGATTTCGCGGACGTCAAGGTTCTGGGCCAGGCCCAGGGTGCCGTCCTCAAAGCGCAGCAGCTCGTTCGCCATGACCGAGGGAAGACCCTCAACACGGGCGATGCCGTCACTAGCGGTGGTTACGCGGCCGACCTCTACGCGCTCTGCGTTCCCGGGTTCGTAGGACGCCGCGAACTCGTTCAGCGCATTACGGACGTCGTCGGCGTTGATGGTCAATTCGGCCATCTGCAGTCCCTGCTCTCCTGTTTGTGATCACCGCAAGCGGTGACCGGGGTTTCTATCAGTTGTATTGTGCTTGTCCGGCTAGCCGGCCAGCTGGCGCTGCAGCTCACCCAGCTTGGTGAGGACCGAAGCGTCAAGCACTTCGTCACCAACCTGGACGCGGATGCCGCCAATGAGTGCCGGGTCAACATTGAGGTTGACCTTCAGTTCCCGCCCGTACATGGCATTCAGGCCAGCCTGCAAGCGGGCAAGCTGTGTCTGCGTCAAAGGACGGGTTACGCTGACCGTTGCAATCCAGCGCTGCTGCCGCTTGGCTGCCAATTCAGCGAACCGCTGCACCAACCGGGTGGGCTTGATACCGCGGGGCTGGGTCACAGCCTGGGCAATGAGGACTTTCGCTTCCTCACTGGCACCTGGCACAAGCTTCTCCGCGAGTGCAACCTTGGCTGCACTGCTGGCCTGTGGTTCGGACAGAGCACGTTGTACCTCGTGGCTGGAGGCAACAGCCTGGTTGAAGGAGAACAGGTCGTTCTCCAGCTCTTCCAGGCCAGTGATTCCGGAGGCAGAAACGGCCGACTTGTTTTCAGCAACGGAAATGACCACCGTTGCGGCAAGAGTCTCGAGTGCATCGCCGATATCACGTGCGTTGGCCCAGCGTAGGCTGGCCAGTCCGCCTGCGATGTCTGCAGCATCAGCGGAGACTTTTCCGCCAACCAGCTGCTTGACCAGCGCCGACTTTTCGTCACCGTTGCGGGACGGGTCAGTCAGGGCGCGGCGCAAGCCAGCCGAGCTGTCCACCATTCCCAGAATTCCGAAGAGTTCCTTTGCCAGCTGCAGCGACGCAGTCGGAAGCTTTGCTTCCAACTCTGCCAGCGCTGTTGCCAGCGATTCGCTCGATACGCCTGCCATTACTTTGCTGCACCTGCGTTCTGGGACTCCAGATCTGCCAGGAAGCGGTCCACTACCCGCGCTGCGCGTGCGTCGTCGTCGAGGGACTCGCCCACGATGCGGCCGGCAAGGGTGGTGGCCAGGGTGCCAACCTCAGAGCGCAGGGACACAACGGCCGCCTGGCGCTCGGATTCGATCTGCGCGTGAGCCTGTGCCGTGATGCGGGCAGACTCTGCTGCCGCCTTCTCCTTGAGATCCGCGAGGATCTGGGCACCTTCGGCGCGGGCTTCCTCACGGATGCGGTTGGCTTCGGTGCGGGCGTCGGTCAGCTGCTGCTTGTACTCTTCGAGTGCAGCAGACGCCTCAGCCTGGGCCTTTTCAGCCTTGGCGATGCCGCCTTCAATGGCCTCGGCACGCTCTGCAAAGGTCTTCTCGAACATCGGGACAACATACTTGACCACGATGAAGAAGAGGATGGCAAAGCCCACGAAGACAACCAGCATTTCCCAGGCATTGGGAACAAGGGGGTTGACGTCGCCTTCAGCGGCGGCTGAGATGATCAGCTGATGCATATTTCACCCGTCCTTATCTACTCGGTTCTGAATGTTCGCTGAGGTTCTGAAGGTTTACTTGAGAACGAAAGCGAAGACCAGGCCCAGGATGGCGAGTGCTTCGGTCAGCGCCAGGCCAAGGAATGCGATCGGCTGCAGGACGCGCTGGGCTTCCGGCTGGCGTGCGACGCCGTTGATGTAGGCAGCGAACACGAGACCCACACCGATACCACCGCCGATAGCCGAGAGGCCATAGCCGATGAGGTTGAGGGAGCCGTTGATGGAGCCTTCCATTTTTTTTCCTTTCAAGATGCCGCTTTGTGCGGCAGGTTGTTTGGGTTGCTTCATCCCCGCGAGGGGAAGACTGTGGTGTGCCGGCGGAGCATGGCTCCCCCGGCGGGGTGCCTAGTGGCTGTCGGCGTGCAGCGCGCCTTCGATGTAAATCGCGGTCAGCAGCGTGAAGACGTAGGCCTGCAGGACCATGATCAGGGCCTCGAGCATGTACATGGCGATGGCACCGGCGAGGACCAGGACCGAGGTGCCCTTCAGCAGGACGTTCTCCTGCATGATCAGGTACTCGATGCCGGAGCCGGCGATCATCACGATGAGGTGGCCTGCGAGCATCGTGGCGAACAGACGGAGGCTGTGGGTGACCGGCCGGACGACGAAGTTGGAGATGATCTCAATGGGGATGACGATCGGCAGGATGTACCACGGTACCCCCGAGGGGACGGTGGCCAGCTTGAAGTAGCGCAGGCCGTTCTTCTTGACGCCGATGGCGATCCAGGTGATGTAGACCAGGCCGGCGAGCACGTACGCTCCACCCACGTGCGAGAACGTGGGGAGCTGGAACACCGGGATGGCACCGTAGATGTTGTTGACCAGGATGAAGAAAAACAGGCTGAAGAGCAGCGGGACGTACTTGATGAAGTCCCTGCCGCCGATGATGTCCTTGGCAATGCCGTTGCGGACGAAGCCGTAGGCGGCCTCGCCGGCGAACTGGAGCTTGCCGGGTACCAGCTGCTGCTTGCGTGCGGCCAGCACGAAGAAGACGGCGATAAAGACGACAGAGAGGAGGACCAGCAGCATCTGCTTGGAGAATCCTTCTGCGGCACCCCACGGCAGGATTGCCGGCAAATGCATTTCGTTAATACCAGGAGGAGTGAACTCTCCTGAATCTTGGGCCGGGAGCGCAAGCGCGATCAACGCGTTTCCTCTCTGCAGTGTCCATCATTGGGCGTTGGGCGGGGTCCGGCAGCCTGACAGCCTGCTGTTCCCCCTGTGAAATTATTTGGCATTATCTTCTCCGTCCTGGGACGGTGCGCTGGAAGCATGGCGCTCATCAGCATTTTTGCGGGAACTGGTGAGGCCGTGCATGTGGGAAAGGTAGAAACCTCCGACGGCTCCAAGCAGAGCGCCTGCGAGCACGATCCAGCGCGTTCCCCACAGATAATCCAGTCCCCACCCTATCAAACTCCAGACGATGATTCCGCCAATGATGTAGCTGAATACAGCCATTCCAGCGTTGTAGCCGCCATCGTTGGAAGCGTCGGAAGCAGCGGGCGCGGAGCTGTTGGATCCACGTTTGCCGTGGGCAGCGCCCGCGGACTTCTTCGGGTCACTCATCGGTTGCTCCGCTGTCTTCTGGATCGTTGTAGATCTGGAGGCGGGCGCGGCTGAAGCCATGGATCTCTGCAGCCTGCCAAAGGACGACGGCAACCACCGCGCCGATGATGAACCATCGGCCGTGGAGCCATTCCGGAGCACCGATGGCAAACAGGACCACGGCAAAGCCCACTACCTTGATGAAGTAGGTGGCGACGAACATGCCGATCGCCCCCGACGGGTTGCGGCGTCCCACGAAATGCCCCACCAGCAGGCTGATGCCAAAGAACAGCATCACCAGCAGGCCACCGAGGACGCTCGACACGGCGCCGGTGAACCCGTTCAGGAGGGCGGCCGGGATGGCACACAGCACAAGTCCCGCCGCCGCGGCGATGGAACTGCGCTTGAGCAGGTTCAGCCACAGTGAAGGCGTGGGACCGGAGGCGCCAACGGGACCATTGCCGGAGGCAGGTCCGGACTCGGCGTTGGAGGTCATTCGATCCCAATCGTCGGCACCACATGGCAAAACGCCAGGAGGCAGGGGGTGGAGTGGCAGCTTGGGCTGCCCCTAAATTCTACACGAGATAGAAATAATTCAGAACCGGCGTTACGCCCTGGTTTCCCCGTTTCCCCGCGCCAGGTAGGGCCACGCGGTGACCAGTCCCATGACCAGCGTGGCAAAGATGTCGACCGCAAGCACGATCTGCCAGGGGAAGATTGCGAACGCCAGGCCACCGAAGGAGAGCACTGCCGTCCACAGGTACATCAGGATCACGGCGGTGCGGTGGGAGTAGCCGATGTCCAGGAGCTTGTGGTGCAGGTGGCCGCGGTCCGCCGACCACGGGGAACGTCCACGGGCCGTCCGGCGCACCACGGCCAGTCCCAGGTCCAGCAGCGGAAGGAACAGGACGGCGAACGGAAGCAGGATGGGGATCACCGTCGAGATGCCGTTCGCGCGGTCGTAGAGGCCCGAGGAGATCTGCCCCGTGGACACCACACCGGCCGAAGCCATGAGCAGTCCGATCAGCATGGCGCCGGAATCACCCATGAAGATCTTCGACGGAAACCAGTTGTGCGGCAGGAATCCCAGGCAGCCGCCTACCAGCACGGCCGTGATGAGGGTCGCCAGATCCGAGTAGTCCAGCAGCACCGCATTACGGTGCACCCAGTAGGCGGTGAAGAAGAAAGCCGTGCCGCCGATAATGGCCACCCCGGCGGCGAGGCCGTCCAGTCCGTCGATGAAGTTGAAGGCATTCATGGTGGTGACGATCAGCCCCGCTGTCAGCACCACCCGGAGCGTTTCGTTTTGCAGGTAGATGGGCTCTGGAATCCAGGGGATGATGGTCATTCGGACCCCCAAGAGGGCCACTGTCAGGCCGGCTGCGCTTTGCCCGATCAGCTTGACCCACCACCGGATGTCCAGCAGGTCGTCCGCCACGCCCACCAGGACGATAACGGCTGCGCCGGCCAGGACCCCCCAGGGTGAGAAATTGTTCCGGTAGATGTCTTTGACGAAGAAAGACTGGCTGGCCACGACCAGCGCCACCATGATCCCCAGGAAGATCGCAACACCGCCCAGCCTGGAAACGGGGATGGAGTGCATGTCCCGGCTGCGGATGGGAAGGTGCAGCTCGAGCCTGTGGCCCACCACCCGGGCGCCCCACGTGGCAGCGTAGGACACGATGGCAGCCGTCAGCCCCATAAGCAGGTACATGATCATGGGGCAGGCACCGTCTGGGGAGTAATGGTGTCGAAGCCGTTCAGCTGTGCCGGCAGCCGGTCCGTGGTGGAAGGGCTCATTGGCCGGGAATCTGTTCTTCGATAAATGAAACTTCTCCGTCGCCGAGCGCGCAGCAGGCAGTGCGCCAGACTTACGCGCAGCGCCTTACAGGGCTGTATTACAGTGGACTCTAGTCAAAGATACTAGTGCCACCGGCACCATGGCTCCGCGCCACACGGGCGCACAACAGGTGGGGAACTCCCTGGCAGCCATGCGGAAAGGACCCCCATGACCCCCCGCATTGCGGTTGCCGCCGTGACTTTCGACCGGCCCAAGGAACTGTCCGTCCTGCTGGAGTCGATCAACGCCCAGAGCCGCCACGTGGACACCATTTGCCTGGTGGACAGCGGCACCACCCCGGCTGCGGAGGTGGCGGCGGCGCACCCCAACGTTGACTATGTCCGCTCCGAAGCCAACCTGGGCGGCGCCGGCGGGTTCGCGCTGGCTGCGCTCAAGGCGGTGGCCAGCGGCGCGCGCTGGGTCTGGATGATGGACGACGACGCCGAGCCGGCCGATCCGGAATGCCTCGCCACGCTGCTTCGTGAGGCTGAGGCCCGCGACCTGGAAGCGGTGGTCCCCTTGGTGATAGCGCCCGGAAATCCCGACCGGCTGTCCTTTTTCTTCCGCCTTGACGGCAAAGTCACGCACGACCGCGCGGAGGTTGAAAAGCGCGGCTTTCTGCCCGACGACGGGCACTTCTTCAACGGCGCGCTGATCCGGTCAGACGTGTTCTTCAAAGTCGGCCTGCCCGACATGCGCCTGTTCATCCGCGGCGACGAGGTGGATTTCACCATCCGGCTCCGCAAGGCGGGGGTACGGTTCGGCACGGTGACCACCACCGCCATTACGCACCCGCATGCCTTCTCGGAAACCCAGCATGTCTACGGTGCCCGCTGGCACGTAATCGTTCCAGACTCCGCCTTCAAGCGCTTCTATTACTACCGGAACCGGGGCTACCTCATCCGCCGGTACTTCCGGGTGCGATCGTTCGTGGCCGACGTCGGCGGTTACCTGGGCTACTTCCTGCAGCGTCGCGACCTGCGGGGCTTCCTGGGTTGGGCGCGTTCGTTCAGCACCGGCCTTCGCGGCAAGGGCTTCGCTCCGCTGGAGGACCAGAAGTTCTAGGCCCTGCCCCGGTTTTTCATCCGCCTGGCAACCAGCAGCCACAGCAGGACCCACGGCTCCCCCAGCACGCGATAGGCAACACGGCGGGGATGCAGGAGCAGGCGCCATGCCCACTCAAGTCCCATCCTGCCCAGCCAGCGCGGAGCAAGTTTCTGCACACCGGCCAACTGTTCGATGGCGCCGCCCACGGCACAGTAGACGGCAGGTGGCACGTCGCGCAGCCGCCGCTGCAGGACTTCCTCCTGGAGTGGCATGCCGAGTCCGAGCAGGACCAACTGGGGCTGCTCATGGTGCAGCCACGCCACAACCTCGTCCTCAAGGGCAGGTCCCCAGCCCTCCCCCGGGAAGCCGGCGACATGGGCGCTGGGAACGATGTCCTTCAACCTGCTGACGGCGCCCGCGTTCGCTTCCGCGCCTGCGCCGATCACGGCAATCCGCTCCAGGCCGCGCACCTCGTGGAGGGCAGGCAGCCAGTCGGTGGAACCCAGCCGGTAATCCATCACTGGGCCCTCGGCGTTACCGGTCCTCCCCCACAGCCACAGCACCGGGGCGCCGTCCAGGAGCACCACGTCGCTTTCTTCATATAAGCGGCGGAAGCCGTCATCGGACAAGGTGAGCGTGACGCTGTGCAGGTTATGGCCCAGGACGGTTCGGGTTGATCCGTCTTCGATGAACCGGTTGAGCTCCTCGACCAGCTCGGAAACGCGCAGGGGTGTCGCGTGGACGTCCAGGACGGGGATCTGCTGGCGGTCCAGGGCCATCAAGGCTGCTGGTTCCCGGCCGGCGTGGTCGGTTCTGCGTCAGTAGCCGTCACCGCGGAGGAGCCGGACACCGCAGGTGCGTGACCGGCGTCGTCCGTTGCATCCCCTGAGGCCTGCTGCTCCGGTGCGGGTTCCGCTTCAGCCATCGGGATCTCGCCCAGGCCAAGGACGCCCGGGACGTGCTCCCGCAACTGGTCCAGGCTCACGGCGCCGGTGCGCACCACGCGCAGGACGGGCCCTGTGGCGTCAACGATGGTTGAGGGTACGCCGGCCTCACCTTCCAGCGGGCGGGCGCCGCCTTCAAGGTACACCTCCACCGAGTCTGCAAGCTGTTCGCGCGCCGCTGCGGCCGTCTGGGCGGGGGCCTGGCCGGTGCGGTTGGCGGAGGAAACGGCAAGCGGACCGGTCAGGGTCAGCAGTTCCAGGGCAACGTCGTCGGCGGGCATCCGCAGCGCCACGGTGCCCTTGGTTTCGCCAAGATCCCAGTCCAGGGACGGCTGCGCATGCAGGATGAGGGTCAGGCCGCCGGGCCAGAAGGCCTCGGCGAGCTTCCGGGCGTCCGCCGACACCTCGGTGGCCAGGCCGTCCAGGGCGTTGATGCGCGGAATCAGGACGGGCGGCGGCATGGTGCGGCTGCGTCCCTTCGATACCAGCAGCATCGTGACGGCCTGCGGTGAGAATGCGTCCGCGCCGATGCCGTAAACCGTGTCCGTGGGGAGCACGACGCACTTCTTTTCGCTGATGGCACGCTCCGCGTGTTCCAGGCCCCGGGCCCGCTCGTCGTCAATGGTGCAGTCATAAGTTGTGGTCACTGGCCCATTCTTTCATTCCGTGTGGACTGGTCCGCGAGCACGGCACTGGTGGCGCGCTCCTTGCCGTTCAGGTCCAGGTGCGTGGTGATGGCTGTCCAGGTTCCGCTCCTGGCAAGCATGGCGGCAATCCAGCCCGCCTGGACTTCGGCGTGTTCCATGACGAAGTACCCCCCGGGCCGCAGCAGCCGGGCAGCGGAGGCCGCGGCCGCCGTCGGCAGTTCCATGCCGTCCGCTCCCCCGCCGTACAGTGCCTCGGGAGGATCGTGCAGGGCTACTTCGGGTTCGTTGGGGATGGCTTCGGCGGGGATGTACGGGGGGTTGGAAACAACGACGTCGGCAGTTCCGTCAAGTTCGGCGAAAGCGTCGCGCAGGTCCCCCAGGATGAGGTTCACGCCCAGCGGCGCCAGGTTCTTAGCTGCCCAGGCGTGCGCGAAGGGGCTGTATTCGACGGCGTGGACCTCTGCGCCGGGTACCTCGTGGGCAATGGAGCCGGCGATGGCACCGGAGCCGGTCCCCAGGTCCACGATCCGGGGATGCGGCATGCCCTTGACGCGGTCGATGGCCAGCTGGACAACGGACTCCGTCTCGGGTCGCGGAATGAACACCCCGGGCCCCACTGCCAGTTCCAGGTAGCGGAAATGCGCAACCCCGGTGATGTGCTGCAGCGGGATGCGGCGGGCACGTTCGGCCACGAGTTCGGCATAGCCTTCCGGTGCGGGGGTGTCACCCAGCATCAAAGAGCGGAGTCGCCCCAGCCCTACGTTAAGGAGGTGGTCAGCCAGGAGTTCAGCGTCGGCCCGGGGGCTCGGCACACCGGCTTCCGCCAGGAGCGCAGCGGCCTCCCGGACCGCCGCGGCCAGGGTCTGGGACGGCGCCGCTGAGGTGGGCTCGATCATGGCGTAGTTCCGGTCAGTCGCCGATGGCGTCCAGGCGGGCCTGCTCGTCCATCTCGATGGCGGACTGGATGACCGGTTCCAGGTCGCCGTTCATGACCTGGTCCAGGTTGTACGCCTTGTAGCCGGTGCGGTGGTCCGCGATCCGGTTTTCAGGGTAGTTGTAGGTGCGGATGCGCTCCGAGCGGTCCATGGTGCGGATCTGCGACTTGCGCTGGGCCGAGTTTTCGGCGTCGATCTGCTCCTGCTGATGTGCCAGGATGCGTGCCCGCAGGACGCGCATGCCCGCTTCGCGGTTCTGCAGCTGCGACTTCTCGTTCTGCATGGCCACCACGATGCCGGTGGGAAGGTGCGTGATTCGGACGGCGGAGTCGGTGGTGTTCACGGACTGCCCGCCCGGACCCGAGGACCGGTACACGTCGATCTTGAGGTCGTTCTGGTTGATCTCGAGTTCTTCGGGCTCGTCCACTTCGGGCAGGACCAGCACGCCGGCGGCGGACGTGTGGATGCGGCCCTGGGATTCGGTGACGGGCACGCGCTGCACGCGGTGCACGCCGCCTTCGAACTTGAGCCGCGCGTAAACGCCTTCGGCGGGATCGTTGGAGTTGCCCTTGACGGCCACCTGGACGTCCTTGTACCCGCCAAGGTCGGACTCGGTGGCGGAGATGATTTCGGTCTTCCAGCCGCGGGATTCCGCGTACCGGGTGTACATGCGCAGCAGGTCGCCGGCGAACAGGGCAGCCTCGTCGCCGCCTTCGCCGCCCTTGACCTCAAGGATCACGTTGCGGGCGTCGTCCGGATTGCGCGGAATGAGCAGGCGGCGAAGCTTGGCCGCAGCAGTCTCCAGCGCGGCCTCGAGTTCAGGCACCTCGGCAGCGAACTCGGGATCCTCGGCAGCCATCTCCTTGGCAGCGGCAAGATCATCCCGGAGGCCCTCCCACTTGTGGTACGCCTCAACAATGCCATTGAGCTGAGCCGACCGCCGCCCAAGCTTCCGGGCCAGCCGCTGGTCAGCATAAACAGCAGGATCCCCGAGCTGCGCCTGAATGGCATCATGCTCATCAAGCAGGCCCTGTACGGACTCAAACATCTATAAACCTCTTTCGACTTGTACAAGTCTAATGACGCGCCCAGCGGCAGGTGACGTGCGCCGTCGTCGCATATTTTTGCCGGCCGGGGAGTGGCATCGGGCCTGTCGGAGCGTTGCGGCTGACGTACGCAGTATGTCAGCCGCAACGCGAAGGGGCGGGGCCGGCAAAAATATGCGACGGCCCCACCCCTGCTTCAGCTACTTGTCGTTATCCGACTTCGCACCAAGCGTCGTCTTCTGTACCTGCATGAGGAACTCGACGTTGCTCTGGGTTTCCCGGATCTTGTTGGTGAGCAGTTCAAGGCTCTGCTGGGTCTCGAGTCCGGAGAGGACGCGGCGCAGCTTCCACATGATCTTGACTTCTTCGGGCGACAGCAGGTTTTCCTCGCGGCGGGTGCCGGAGGCGTTGACGTCGACTGCGGGGAAGATGCGCTTGTCGGCCAGTTGGCGGGACAGGCGCAGTTCCATGTTGCCGGTGCCCTTGAACTCTTCGAAGATGACCTCGTCCATCTTGGAACCGGTCTCGACGAGCGCGGTGGCCAGGATGGTGAGTGAGCCGCCGTTTTCGATGTTGCGGGCGGCGCCGAAGAAGCGCTTGGGCGGGTAGAGCGCTGCGGAGTCCACACCACCGGACAGGATGCGGCCGGAGGCCGGTGCTGCCAGGTTGTAGGCACGGCCCAGTCGGGTCATGGAGTCGAGGAGGACCACCACGTCCATGCCCATTTCCACGAGGCGCTTGGCGCGTTCGATGGAGAGTTCAGCCACGGTGGTGTGGTCGTCGGCGGGACGGTCGAAGGTGGAGGCAATGACCTCACCCTTGACGGTGCGCTGCATGTCCGTGACTTCTTCGGGGCGTTCGTCAACCAGCACCATCATGAGGTGGACCTCAGGGTTGTTGGTGGTGATCGCGTTGGCGATGGACTGCAGGATGAGCGTCTTGCCTGCCTTGGGCGGGGAGACGATCAGGCCGCGCTGGCCTTTGCCGATTGGTGCCACGAGGTCGATGACGCGGGGGCCGATCTTTTTGGGGTCGGTCTCCAGGCGCAGGCGCTCGGACGGGTACAGGGGAACGAGCTTGGCGAACTCGACGCGGTCCTTCAGCTCTTCCGGCGTCTTGCCGTTGACGGAGGTGACGCGAACCAGAGCGTTGAACTTCTGGCGGTTGGACTGCTGGCTGCGGTCCTCGCCTTCCCGCGGTGCACGGATGGCGCCGACTACGGCGTCGCCCTTGCGCAGGTTGTACTTCTTGACCTGCGCCAAAGAGACGTAGACGTCGTTGGGGCCGGGCAGGTAGCCGGAGGTGCGGATGAACGCGTAGTTCTCCAGGACGTCCAGGATGCCGGCAACCGGCAGCAGGACGTCGTCTTCGGTGACTTCGACGTCGTCCACGTCCGGGCCTTGGTTGCGGCCGCGGCGGCGGTCGTTGCGGTCCCGGAAGCGGTCATTGCGCGAGTTGTCCCGGTCCTGGCCGCCGGAGCGGTCGTTCCGGTCACGGCGGTTGCGGCGGTTGCGGCGGTTTCCGCCGTCCGAATCGTCGCCGTCGCGGTTGTCGCGGTTATCCCGGCCACCTTCACGCTGGCCTGCCTCGCGGCTGCCCTGGTTGTCGCGGCCGCCGTCGGCATCGCGGTCACGGCCACGGGTGCGGCCGCCTTCACGGCGTTCGGTGCGCTGGCCGGCGTCGCCCGCTTCAGTTGCGGGGGCTTCGGTACGCTGCTCGCCGGAACGCTGTTCAGCGGCCGGCTGCTCTGCCGGGGTTTCCACCGGGGCTTCCTGGACGGAGGCGGCAGGGGCTTCGCTGCGGCGGCGGTTGCGGGTGCGCGGCTGGCGGCGCTCTGCAGCACCTTCCGTGGCCTCGGGTGCTTCCGCAGGAGCGGCCGACGGCGCTTCGACAGTTGCGGGGGCGGGCGCGGCTGCGGTCTCCACGACGGGAGCTTCGGCTGCGGGGGCAACCACGCCGTCACTGACTGCGCGGCGGCTGCGGCCACGCCCACGGGCACGGGTGCCTTCCGCTGCAGGAGCTTCTGCGGCAGGGGCGTCCACCGCGGAAGCCGGTGCGGTCGAAGCCGGAGCCACGGTGCTTTCCGGAGCCTTTTCCGCCGACTTTGCGGGGGCCTTGGCGGTGAGGGTCCCGGCGCGATGGGCGGAGATGGCCGAGACCAGGTCCCCCTTGCGCATGCGGGATCCGCCGGAGATACCGAGCTGGCTGGCAAGGGCCTGCAGCTGGGCGAGCTTCAGGCCGGCGAGGCCGCTGCTCTTGGCGGGTGCAGCCGTTGGTTCGGCAGCAGAAGTTGTGTGTTCCACAGCTGGTGACAGCTCAGTGGTTTCGGTCACGAAGGATCCTTCCCCCTCGACGGCGTCCAGACTGGGAGCTGGACGCGATGATTTGATCTGGGCTGCAGTTCAGATCTGCAGCCGGGATTGTTCGGCCTTGCCGGTTGGATTTCGGCCAGCAGGGCCGGATACTGATTCACCTTGCGCTGCGCCCATGGCACAACGCCGGACTGACGGTTCAGGGGCAGTTGGATGCTGCAGATTCCTGCGACAGACCAAGCAGGCGGCACCGGAATACATTCACAGTCGTAGATCAAATAGCAACTGAATGCAGGAGCAGATCAGATAGGCGGAATTACCGCCGGTGCAAGTCCACCTTAGCACCTTCGACGTCCACTGCGAGCTTCAGCACACGCCAGCCAATGTCCGGCGTGTTCTCTGCCGTAAAGGCCTGGATGAAAGCCAGTGCGTCAGCTGCCTGCAGCTCACCGTTGGCCAGGACCAGGACGGTGGGTCCAGCCCCGGACACTACGGCCGCGTACCCGGCCCGGCGCAGCGCGCCGATCAGGGCCGCGCTGGGCCGCATGGACTCGGCGCGGTAGCTCTGGTGCAGGTAATCCTCCGTGCCCGGCAACAGGAATTCAGGCTTTTGCGTCAGCGCATGGATCAACAGCGCCGCGCGGCCGGAATTCATCGCCGCGGCATGGTGTCCCACCGATGCCGGCAGCAGTGCGCGGGCCGCTTCGGTGGAGAGTTCGAAGTCCGGGACTGCCACGATGGGGATGACGGTTCCGGCAACGGTGGCGCTGGTACTGCTGTACTGCTCACTGTCCTGCCATGACAGCGCCAAACCGCCGAAAATGGCGGGTGCCACGTTGTCCGGGTGACCCTCCAGTTCGCTGGTGAGCTGGAGGATCCACTCCTTTCCACGCTGGCTTTCGGCCGGAACCATGGCGTTGGCGGCCGACACCGCAGCCACCACGGCGGACGCGGAGGAGCCCAGCCCACGGCCGTGCGGGTTGACGTTTTGGGCGGTCACCTTCAGCCCGCCGTGACGGTAACCCAAGCGCTCGAAGGCTGCATCCATGGCGCGTATCACCAGGTGGCTGGCGTCCTGCGGCAGGGTGTCGGCACCCTCGCCGCTGAGCTCGAACACGAGTTCGTCCGTATCCAGGCTTTCCACGGTGAGGGTGTCGTGCAGGGCCAGGGCGAGCCCCAGGCTGTCGTAGCCGGGCCCAAGGTTGGCCGTGGTGGCGGGTACGCGGACAGTGACGCACTGGCCCGGCTCAATCAGTTGCAGTCCAACAGCGGCCTGCGAGGTGGTGTCCAAGGCTATTTTTCTTCCAGTCCCAGCTCGGCGGCGACGGTAACCACGTCGTTCGGGACCTTGACCGGCTGGACGTCGCTGCCGTCCTCGGTGCGCAGGGCCCACTGGGGGTCCTTGAGTCCGTGGCCGGTGACGGTGATGACGATCTTCTTTCCGCTGGGAACTTCGCCGGCGGCGTGCTTCTTCAGCAGGCCTGCCACGCCTGCGGCGGAGCCGGGCTCCACGAAGACACCTTCCTTGGCTGACAGCCACCGGTGGGCGTTCAGGATCTCTTCATCGGTGACGGCGTCGATGAGTCCGCCGGATTCGTCACGGGCGCCCACGGCCCCGTCCCAGGAGGCGGGGTTTCCGATGCGGATGGCCGTGGCGATCGTGTCGGGTTCGGTGATGGGGTGGCCTGCAACGAAGGGGGCTGCCCCGGCGGCCTGGAAGCCCCACATGGCAGGGGTCTTGGTGGACACTGCGGGCAGGGTGCCGGCGGTCTCGGATTCGAAGGGAGCGGAGTACTCCTTGTAGCCCTTCCAGTACGCAGTGATGTTGCCGGCGTTGCCCACGGGCAGGACGTGGATGTCCGGTGCGTCGCCCAGGGCGTCGACCACTTCGAAGGCGCCGGTCTTCTGGCCCTGAATGCGGGCGGGGTTGACGGAGTTCACCAGGAAAACAGGGTAGGACTCCCCCAGCTTGCGGGCGATGTCCAGGCAGTTGTCGAAGTTGCCGTCCACCTGGAGCAGGGTGGCGCCGTGCGCGATGGCCTGGCTGAGCTTGCCCATGGAGATCTTGCCTTCAGGAACCAGCACGGCGCACTTGAGGCCGGCGGCGGTTGCGTAGGCAGCCGCGGAGGCGGAAGTGTTTCCGGTGGAAGCGCAGACGACAGCCTTGGCCCCCGACGCGACTGCCGCCGTCATGGCCATGGTCATGCCGCGGTCCTTGAACGAGCCGGTGGGGTTCATGCCCTCCACCTTGAGGTAGACCTCGGAACCGGTGAGTTCGGAGAGCTTCTGCGCATGCACCAGCGGGGTGCCGCCCTCGCCCAGGGTGATGACCCTGGTGGATTCCGTCACGGGCAGACGGTCAGCGTATTCGCGGATGACTCCGCGCCATTGGTGAGCCATTTAGACTCCTTCTACCCGCAGAACGGATGTAACTGAGTTGATGACGTCCAGGCCCTTCACGGCCTCGACGGTGGCCGCAAGGGCAGCCTCTGACGCGCGGTGGGTGACGATCCGCAGTTCGGCCGATTCCACGTTGGACCCGGCGTCGCGGTGGATGGTTTGCCGCATGATTTCGATGGAGACGCCGTGCTCGGCGAACAACTGGGCGATCCTGGCCAGGACGCCGGGCTGGTCGGCGACGTCGAGCCCGATGTAGTAGCTGGTGGTGGCAGCATCGATGGGCAGCGCCGGAACATGGCCGGTGGTGGTTTCGGTGCGTCCGGGACCACCAAGGACCAGGCGGCGGGCTGCTGACACAAGATCGCCCAGGACGGCCGACGCGGTGGGGGTTCCGCCGGCGCCCTGGCCGTAGAACATCAGCTCGCCCGCGTTCTCGGCTTCAATGAACACCGCGTTGAACGCACCGCGGACGGCGGCCAGGGGATGTTCGCGTGGCAGGAGGGTGGGGTGGACGCGGACGGAGACGCCTTCGTTGCCGTCGGCTCCGGCCAACTTCTCCGCGATGGCCAGCAGCTTGATGACGAAGCCTGCATCCTTTGCGGCGGCAATGTCCGAGGCGCTGACGGACGTGATGCCCTCGCAGTAGACGTCGTCCAGGGAGAAACGGGTATGGAAGGAAAGCGAGGCCAGGATGGCAGCCTTCGCGGCAGCGTCGTGGCCTTCGACGTCGGCAGTGGGATCGGCTTCCGCGTAGCCAAGCCGCTGGGCTTCTGCGAGGGCGTCCGCAAACTGCGCACCGGTGCTGTCCATCTGGTCAAGGATGAAGTTGGTGGTGCCGTTGACGATGCCCAGGACCCGGGTGATGCGGTCGCCGGACAGGCTGTCGCGGATGGGGCGGAGGATGGGAATGGCTCCGGCCACCGCGGCTTCGTAGGACAGCTGGACACCCGCCTTGTCGGCCTCTTCGTAGAGGGTGGGGCCGTCCTGTGCCAGGAGTGCCTTGTTGCCGGTGACCACGCAGGCGCCGTTGCGCAGTGCGGAAAGGATCAGCGTGCGCGCCGGTTCGATGCCGCCCATGAGTTCGATGACCAGGTCAGCGTCCTTGACCAGGGTGTCGGCGTCGGTAGTGAAGAGTTCCTGGGGCAGGTCCACGTCGCGGGGGGCATTGACGTTGCGCACGGCAATGCCGCTGAGCTGCAGGCGGGCGCCGGTACGTGCGGCAAGGGCGTCCGCGTCCTCAATGAGGATCCGCGCAACCTGGGCCCCAACGTTGCCACAGCCCAGCAGGGCCACTTTCAGCGTTCGCATTTCCGTCATTCAGGCTCCCATGTCGCGGCTCAGCAAATCTTCTTCGGTTTCCCCGCGGACAATCAGCCGGGCAGATCCGTCGCGCACCGCGACAACGCCCGGCCGGGCCAGATAGTTGTAGTTGCTCGAGAGGGCCCAGCAGTAGGCGCCGGTTCCCGGGACAGCGAGCAGATCACCGGCTGCCACGTCCTCGGGCAGATATACATCTCTAACAACTATGTCGCCGCTCTCGCAATGTTTGCCCACCACGCGGGACAGTTGCGGGGCCGCGCCGGACGTGCGGGAGGCCAGGACGGCCGAATAATCCGCGTCATAGAGCACCGGCCGGGCGTTGTCGCTCATGCCCCCGTCCACCGAAACATAGCGGCGCGGATACGTAACGTTGTTGCCCGCGTCACCGTCGCCGGACGCCGCGGGAGCGTCCACGCGGACGGTCTTCAGGGTGCCCACTTCATACAGGGTGAACGTGGTGCTGCCCACGATGGCGCGTCCGGGCTCGATGGAGATGCGGGGTGCGTCGATGCCAAGCTCAGCGCAGGTGGAACGCACGACGGCGGCCATTGCGTTCGCGATCTCCGCTGCGGGGCGAGGCGTATCCACCGGCGTGTAGGCGATTCCGTAGCCGCCCCCGAGGTCCAGTTCCGGCATGATGATGGAGTATTTTTCCTGCATGGCGGCCAGGAAGCGCAGGAGCTTCTGCGCGGCCAGGGCGAAACCGTCCGGTTCGAAGATCTGCGAGCCGATGTGGCAGTGCAGGCCCAGCAGTTCGATGGCGGGGTGCGCAGCTGCCGCCGCCACTGCCTCCTCGGCAGCGGAGACGCCGGCCTGGTCAGTGGTGTCGGCGGCCATGGACAGGCCGAACTTTTGGTCCTCGTGGGCCGTGGCAATGAATTCGTGGGTGTGCGCATGGACGCCCGGCGTGAGCCGGAGCATGACTTTGGCCACTTCCCCCCGGCGTTCGGCGATGGCGCCCACCCTGACCAGTTCGCTGAGGCTGTCCACCACGATCCGGCCGAGCTTCATGTCCAGCGCACGGTGGATCTCGCCGTCGGATTTGTTGTTGCCGTGCAGGGCAACGTCGGCACCAGGAATCCCGGCCTTCGCCGCGACGGCGAGCTCACCGCCGGAGGCGGTGTCCAGCCGCAGTCCCTCTTCTTCGACCCACCGCACCACGGCGGTGCACAGGAACGATTTGCCGGCATAGTAGACGTCCACTCCGCCGCAGATGTCCGCGAACGCATCGTTGAATGCATCGCTGAAGGCCCGGGCCCGGGCCCGGAAATCGTTCTCGCTCATAACGAACAGCGGGGTGCCGTACTTCCGCTGGAGGTCGCTCACGGGAACGCCGTCCAGGGTGAGTTCACCGGCCTCGTTCCGGCCGGCATCCTTGGCCCACATCTTTGGCTCCAGGACATTCAGGTCGGCCGGGACCGAAAGCCATTCGGGGGCCAGCGGAGATGCAGGGTTGGTGTCCTGTGCAGGCATGGGAATCACATCCGTTCCGGCGCGGAGACGCCAAGCAAGTCAAGGCCGTTGGCCAGTACCTGGCTGGTGGCGTCGTTGAGCCAGAGCCTGGTGCGGTTCAGGTCGGTGACGGGTTCTTCACCCATGGGGGCAATCCGGCATGCGTCGTACCAGCGGTGGTACGCGCCGGCGATGGCCTCGAGGTGCCGTGCCACCCGGTGCGGTTCGCGCAGCTCCGCGGCCTTGGCCACAATCGACGGGTAGCTGCCCAGGTAGGACAGCAGCTCGTTTTCGGTTGCGTGGTCCAGGAGGGAAGCGTCGAAGCTGTCCTTGCCGTCCACAGTGCGCTCCACGCCTGCGTCAACGGCATTGCGCGCAGCGCCGCGCGAACGTGCGTGGGCGTACTGGACGTAGAACACAGGGTTCTCATTGCTGTGTTTCTTCAGCAGGTCCGGGTCCAGGGTCAAGGGCGAATCCGCCGGGAAACGCGCCAGCGAATAGCGGACGGCGTCCTTGCCCAGCCAGTCAATCAGGTCCTTGAGCTCGATGATGTTGCCGGCACGCTTGGACAGCTTTGCTCCGTTGACCGACACCAGCTGGCCGATCAGCACCTCGATGTTCACCTCGGGATCGTCGCCTGCAGCGGCCGCAATGGCCTTGAGCCGGTTGATGTAGCCGTGGTGGTCGGCACCCAGGAGGTAGATCTTCTCCGTGAAGCCGCGGTCCTTCTTGGACAGGTAGTAGGCGGCGTCGGCGGCGAAGTAGGTGGGCTCGCCGTTGGCGCGGATCATCACGCGGTCCTTGTCATCGCCAAAGTCCGTGGTCCGCAGCCAGACCGCCCCGCCGTCGTCGAACACGTGGCCCTGTTCGCGCAGGCGCGCCACGGCACTTTCGATGGCGCCGGCGTCGTGCAGTTCCTGCTCGGAAAAGAAGACGTCGAACGCGACGCCGAAGTCTGCCAGCGTGGCCTTGATGTCCTTCATCTGTGCTTCGTAGGCGGCGGCGCGGATCACCGGCAGGGCGGCAACTTCGGTGAGTTCCCGGATGTCCGGATGCGCCGAAAGTACCTCATGTCCCAGATCGGCGATGTACTGGCCGGGGTAGCCGCCGTCCGGCACGGGAAGGCCATGCAGCCGGGAGTACACGGAGTTGGCGAAGGTGTTCATCTGCGAGCCGGCGTCGTTGATGTAGTACTCGGCCGTAACATCGGCGCCGGAAGCGCGCAGCACACGCGCGATGGAGTCGCCCAGCGCGGCCCAGCGGGTGTGCCCGATGTGCAACGGACCGGTGGGGTTGGCAGAGACGAACTCCATGTTGACCGTGTGCCCCGCGAGCGCTGTGTTGGTTCCGTAGTCCGGGCCGGCCTCGACGATGGCCTTCGCCAGGGCACCGGCGGCTGCGGCGTCCACGGTGATGTTCAGGAAGCCCGGGCCCGCGATGTCAACGGCGGAAACACCGTCGATGGCCTTGAGCCGGCTGCTGAGGATGGAGGCGAACTCGCGCGGGTTGGTGCCCGCCTGCTTGGCGAGCTGGAGGGCAATGTTGGTGGCCCAGTCACCGTGCTCCCGGTTCTTGGGTCGCTCCACGCGCACGTCAGCCGGAATGGCTGATACAGCAAGGGCAATATCGCCGGCGGCGACGGCGTCCTTGAGGCAGGCGGATATGGCGAGGGAAAGTTCTTCGGGAGTCACCCCTCTAGCCTACCGGGGGCCAGTGACAGCAAAGAATTTGGCGGCCGTGACTGCGCCCGGCGTCACGGAAAGGAGTGAACCCCGCCATACGTGAACCATTCGCATGCATCCGGCGTTGACTAGAGCATAGCCACTGCCGCACGGCATCGGTGATCCGGTACCGCCCCGAAAGTGAATCGAGAGCCTTCATGAGACCCTCCATCCCTAAAAGCCCATCCATGCACGCAGTCCGCAACGGTCTTTTGGCCGGTATCGCCGGCTTGTCGCTGGCGGGAACCGTCGCCGGCTGCGCACCCTCGTCCGCCGACAGCACACCCGCCGACGCCCCGGCGCCCACCCCAGGATCCTCCTCCCTGGCCGCCAGCGGGGCCGAGTACAAGGACGGCACCTACAACGCCGATGGAAACTACGTTTCGCCCAACGGCACCGAAACTGTGGGCGTCCAGCTGACCCTTGCCGCGGGAAAGGTCACGGACGTGCAGATCACCCAGCACCCGTCGAATCCGAACACGCGGAAGTTCCAGGGCCAGTTTGCCGGTGGCATTGCAGCCCAGGTGGTGGGTAAGAACATCGATGAACTGAACGTTTCCAAGGTTGCCGGTTCCTCGCTGACCAGCGGAGGCTTCAACCAGGCAGTGGAGAAGATCAAGTCCGAGGCGCAGTAGGCGGTGCCCGTGGCGGACTGGGAGGACTTCTCGTTTCAGGGGATCGGCACCGGCTGGGCAGTCAGCACTCCCCTGCCGTTGCCGGCGTCCGTTCGCAGGCGCCTGCTGGACAGGGTCGAAAAGTTCGACGCCGACTGGTCCCGTTTCCGCTCCGACTCGCTGGTCGGGGAACTGGCCAGGGAGCCGGGGCAGTATGAATTTCCCGGCGAGGCCGCCGCGCTCGGCGAGCTGTACGGCCGGCTCTATCGGCTTACCGGTGGGGCCATGACGCCGTTGATTGGCGGCAGCCTTGAGCGTCTGGGGTATGACGCAGCATATTCGCTCCTGCCCGCCGGCCCGCCCCTCCCGGCGCCAAAATGGGAGGCGGTCCTTCGCTGGTCCGGAACAGTCCTGACCGCCAGCACCCCTGTGGTACTGGACATCGGCGCCGCCGGCAAGGGACTGTTGGTGGACCTCCTGGCGGCGGAACTTGAGGCCACCGGAATGGGTGAGTTCCTCATCGATGCCAGCGGCGACCTCCTGGCCCGCGGCGCAGGACCCGTCAGCGTAGCGCTCGAACATCCCTACAACCCGGAGCAGGCGATCGGCATGATCCATCTGGACGGCCGGGCTCTTTGTGCTTCCGCCGCCAACCGCCGTGCCTGGGGCGACGGACTTCACCACGTGCTGGACGGAACCACCGGCCACCCGGTGCGCACCGCCGTCGCCACCTGGACGCTGGCAGACACCGCCCTGGTGGCTGACGCGCTCGCCACGGCGCTCTTCTTCGTGCCAGGGGCAACGCTGCAGGAAACCTTCGACTTCTCCTGGCTGACCGTCTTTTCCGACGGCAGCGCCGCCTATTCCGCCGGATTTGAAGGGGCGTTGTTTTCATGAACCCTGTGGAAGCACCCCAAGCCCGCCCTGCGCATTACCTGGCCGGGCGCGTGGAGACCGTCGTCGGCAGGTTCACCATGTACCGGCTTGTCCTGCTGGTCCTGTCGGCACTGGCCGCTTACAGCCTGCTGCTGAACGTGCTGGGCTGGCTGACGTTCGGCATCCCGGAAATGCTGGCGCACCTGGCATTGTGCCTGGCCCTGACCTATGCCTCCAACAGGGCCATGGCGGCGCTCTTCCGGGTCCGGCCCCACACGGAGTCGGCGCTTATCACCGGGTTGCTGCTCTACTTCCTGTTCTGGCCGTCCCTGCAGTCGATGGACCTGGCAGGAGTGGCGCTGGCCTGCATCCTGGCGTCCGCGTCCAAATACACCCTGGCGTGGCGTGGCCGGCACATCTTCAACCCAGCCGCCGCAGGTGCCTTCGCCACCGGACTCACTGGACTGAACATCGCCACGTGGTGGGCAGCGACGCCCGCCATGCTCTGGCTGCTGGTCCCCGGCGTGCTGCTGGTCCTGTACCGGACACGCAAGCTCCTGATGGCGTCGCTGTTTACGGCGGTGGCCACTGCCATCATCATGCTCGAGCTGCTTCGCGCCGGCATGACAGCGGGGATGGGCGCCTGGCAGGCCCTGGCCCAGCGGCCGGTGCTCTTCTTTGTGGGATTCATGCTCACCGAGCCCCTGACGCTGCCGCCACGGCGCTGGCAGCAGCTGGCGCTCGCAACACTGGTGGGCGTGCTCTTCGCGGTCCCCTGGAACCTGGGAATCTTTGCCAATTCACCGGAGGCAGCGCTGCTTGCGGGCAACCTGCTGGCCTTCCTGGCGGGCCAGCGCGGAGCCGTGAAACTCCGCTTCGCCGGCGCCCGCCCGCTGACGCCCGCCACCACCGAGTTCTCCTTCGAACCTGCCCGGCCGGTGCGCTTCCTTCCCGGGCAGTACATGGAGCTGGATCTTCCCCAGGCCAAGCCGGACGGAAAAGGACGACGCCGGGTCTTCAGCCTTGCGGGCGGCCCAGGCGGCCGCCTGGTGAAGTTTGGCGTGCGGACGGACGGGTCATTGTCTGCGGCGAAGGAGGCGCTGCTGGCGCTCCGGCCGGGCGATGAGGTGGCTGCCACGGCGGTGGGCGGGGACTTCGTCCTGCCACGCGATCCGCGCCGGCCCGTGCTTCTTGTCGCGGCGGGAATCGGAATTACACCGTTCATCTCGTATCTGGCCTCGGGTGCGCTGCAGGAACGGGACGCGGTGATCCTGGTGCTGGCCAGGAGCAATGAGGAGGTGGCCTACGCGGAGGAACTACGGAGTTCCGGAGTGCGCGTGCTGGTGCGGCTCGCAGACGGGTCCGTGCCGCCGTCGGGCCTGGCCCCTGCCGCCGGCAGCCTCTCTGGCGCCGGAAGCTTCGGTGCGGACGGCCGACTGGACGGAGCGGCCCTTGCCGCACTGGTACCCGATATTTCCCGGCGGGACGTTTACGTCTCCGGCTCCCCCGCAAGCGTGGCGGCACTCCGCCGTGCAGCCGGCCGTGCAGGCGCGCGCCGGGTGCGGACGGACTCCTTTTCGGGCTACTGAGCCCGCCTTTCCGGCCCTCCGGAGCCGGCGCCGGAGGCGGTTTTCCCTTGCAGGGCACCTTCCTGCTAAGCTCTAGGACGTCCCGCCGGGAACGGCAGGATATCCGGATTGCCCTCGTAGCTCAGGGGATAGAGCGTCTGCCTCCGGAGCAGAAGGTCGTAGGTTCGAATCCTATCGAGGGCACCAAAGAACCCCGCCGCTTCATTGAAGCGGCGGGGTTTCGTTTGTTGAGCGGGACGTGTGCCCTCAGAAACGCAGCGCTGCCTCGTCCATCGTGGCCAGGGTGAGCACAGCCTCCTCCACCGTTTCGTGGTCCTCCAGCTCGCGCTCGATCCGCCGCAGGACCACCGCAACCTCGTGCTCCGGGTGGTCCCCCTGGAGATCCACGGCCGCCACGAGGTACAGCTTGCGCGGGCCAACGAATTCCAGGTGCAGGTAGGTGAGCCGGGCGATGTCCTGGTGCTCCAGCACACGGCGGGCCATGGACCGTTCAATGTCGGGTGTGACGCCCTGCCCCACCAGGAAGCGCCTGTTGCGGTCGATCAGTACGACGGCGACGACGGCGAGCAGCACGCCGACGGCGATCGAACCGATCGCATCCGGCAGCGGTGATCCGGTGACCTGGTGCAGGAACACGCCCACGAAGGCCACGACGAGGCCGATCAGCGCCGCCGCATCCTCGGCGAAGACTGCCCTCAGGGTGGGATCTGAACTGATGAGGACCTGTTCAAGCGTGTGCCGTTCCAGCTCATGGGCCGCTTTCCGGGTCTGCCGGAAGGCCTGGGCGAACGAAATCCCTTCCAGGACGAAGGCCACGCCCAGGACCACGTAGGCCACCACGAAGTCCGATGCGGGTTCCGGCTCAAAAATCTGCTGGACGCCGTGCATGATCGACACCACCGCGCCGGCGGTGAACAGACCGAAAGCGGCGAACATCGACCAGACGTAGGCTTCCCGGCCGTAGCCCATGGGATGGCTCTTGTCCCGGGGGCGGGAAGACCGCCGCTCGGCAAAGAACAGGAAGACCTGGTTTCCGGTGTCTGCCCAGGAATGTGCAGCCTCCGCGGCCATCGAGGCGGAACCGGAGAGGACAGCCGCCACCGTCTTCGCCGCGGCCACGAGCGTGTTGGCCGCGAAGGCGACGATGACCGTCAGCAGCGTGGAGCCGGACTTGGCGGGGGTTTCGGTTTGAGCCATGCGCCTACCGTACCCACCGGAGCGCGCTGCAGCGCCCGGCAGGCCAATAAATTCCCTGAGGCGGGCCTGCCACTGATTGTCGGTGGCCCCTCATAGGCTGAAAACACCTAGCTGAGGGAGTACGCCATGCACGTTCAGTTCTGTTCCATCGTTCCGCCCTACCTGCTGCGGCGGCTCGCGCAGCAGGATGCGCCCGGATTCTCATCGGCGGCAAACGCTGCCAGGAACGCCTTGGGCCACGTCGAGTCGTTCCAGGCCGCCCGCGCACAGGCTGTGCCGGCACTCCCGCCCGGACTGCGCCAGGTAAAACCAGGTCCCGTCAGCCGCACCATTTATGATGCGGGCCGGGAGGAAACGCTCCCGGGCAGGCTTGTACGCGGCGAAGGCGGGCCCGCCACCGGCGATCCCGCCGCGGACGAAGCCTACGACGGGCTGGGGCACACGCACCGCCTTTATGCGGACGCCTTCGGACGGGATTCGGTTGACGGGCGCGGGCTGAAGCTGGACGCCACGGTGCACTTCGGCAAGCTGTACGACAACGCTTTCTGGAACGGCAGCCAGATGGTGTTCGGCGATGGTGACGGTGACGTCTTCCAACGCTTCACCAAGTCGCTGAGCGTCATTGGACACGAACTGGCGCACGGGGTAACCCAATACTCGGCCGGCCTTGCCTACCGGAACCAGGCAGGTGCCTTGAACGAATCGATGTCGGACGTCTTCGGCGCGCTCGTGGAGCAGTTCGTGAAAAACCAGTCAGCTGCGGAGGCAAGCTGGCTGATCGGCGAAGGCCTCTTCACCCACAAGGTCCAGGGCCTCGCCCTGCGGTCCATGAAAGCACCGGGGACCGCCTACGACGACGACGTGCTGGGCAAGGACCCGCAGCCCGATTCCATGGACTCCTATGTCCGGACCAGCGCAGACAACGGTGGAGTCCACATCAACTCCGGCATCCCCAACCGCGCCTTTTACCAGGTGGCGTCTGCCTTGGGCGGCTGTGCCTGGGAGGCGCCCGGCCGGATCTGGTACGAGACCCTGACCAATGGCTCATTGCCGGCCGCGGCAACCTTCACGGTTTTTGCCCGCGCCACAATGCGTGCCGCCGCCGACCTTTTCGGCGCCGCTTCGCGGGAGCATGACGCCGTAGGGGCCGCGTGGGAAACTGTAAAGGTCAAGGTTTAACCGCTGCCCTGGGGCCCGCTCGTGGCCGCGGGGCCAAATGGAAGCCCAGGGGCCAGGCCATGAAGATCAAGGTGGAGCGCACCGGCGGGATCGCGGCCATGACAAGGGTGTGGACGGTGGACGCCCAGACAGACCGCGACCTGAGCCAGTGGCAACCCATCGTGGAGGCCTGCCCGTGGGATGCGGTCCCCAGCACCCCGCGGGCCGCGGCCGCCGCCTTCGAGGCTCCGCAGCCGGACCGTTTCATTTACTCCATCACGGCAGGGCAGCGGAGGGCTGCCCTGCCTGAACAGGCCCTTACGGGCCCGTGGCGCATTTTGGTCGACACCGCACGGGCTGCCTCCGAGCAATCTGCCGGTGCGTTCCGTCCCGGGCAGGACGACGATGCGGACGCCGACGCCCAAAGCTGAAGGCTGCGCTGCAGGCGGAATTGGCATAAAGGGCCGTTGGTGGCGGCAGTAGACTGTCTGCAGCCATGACTTTTCATATCTCCTATCCCGCCGAGCTGCCGGTTTCCGAGCGCCGCGAGGACCTGATGGCCGCCATCGCCGCCAACCAGGTGACCATCATCGCCGGCGAGACCGGCTCCGGAAAAACGACCCAGATTCCCAAGATGTGCCTTGAGCTGGGTCTGGGTGAGAAGGGCCTCATCGGGCACACACAGCCCCGGCGGCTGGCAGCCCGGACGGTAGCCGAGCGCATCGCAGAGGAGCTCGGCGTCGAGATTGGCCAGGAGGTCGGCTTCCAGGTCCGGTTCACCGGTGAGGTCAGCAAGGCGACCAAGGTCAAGCTGATGACCGACGGCATCCTGCTCGCCGAGATCCAGCGGGACAGACTCCTGCGCAAGTACAGCACCATCATCATTGACGAGGCGCACGAACGCAGCCTCAACATCGACTTCATCCTGGGCTACCTCAAGCGGATCCTCCCGCAGCGCCCGGACCTGAAAGTCATCATCACCTCGGCCACCATCGACCCCGAACGGTTCGCCAACCACTTCGGCACCCCGGAAAATCCGGCACCCATCATCGAAGTCTCCGGCCGGACCTACCCCGTGGAGATCCGCTACCGTCCCCTCACGCAGCCGGCCGCGGACGATGAGGAGGCCTCCGACGATGAGCTCGAAGAGGACCGCGATCCCCTGGATGCCGTCTGCGACGCCGTGGATGAGCTGGCAGCGGAAGCGCCCGGGGACATCCTTGTGTTCTTCTCGGGTGAACGCGAGATCCGCGACGCCGCCGAGGCCCTGCAGTCCCGCATCCAGTCCAACCGGAGACTCGCCAACACCGAGATCCTCCCCCTGTTCGCCCGCCTGAGCCTGCAGGAGCAGCACAAGGTGTTCCACCCCGGCAGCAAGCGCAGGATCGTGCTGGCAACCAACGTGGCGGAAACATCCCTGACCGTCCCGGGCATCAAGTACGTCATCGATACCGGTACGGCGCGCATCTCCCGGTATTCGCACCGCACCAAGGTCCAGCGCCTGCCCATTGAGCGCGTCTCCCAGGCATCGGCCAACCAGCGTTCGGGCCGCTGCGGCCGCGTGTCGGACGGCATCGCCATCCGCTTGTACTCCGAGGAGGACTTCGAGTCCCGCCCCCGGTTCACGGACCCCGAAATCCTGCGGACCAACCTGGCAGCCGTCATCCTCCAGATGACGGCGATGGGCGTGGCGAAAGGCCCCAAGGATGTTGAGGAATTCCCCTTCGTCGAACCGCCGGAAACCCGGGCCATCAACGACGGCGTCACCCTCCTTCGCGAGCTCGGCGCCCTTGCTCCCCCACGCACGCAGGGCAAGGACGGCAGGGCGGAAGCAGCCGACGGCAGGGACGGAACCAAAGGCGGCGGGCTCACCGCCGTCGGGCAGAAACTCGCCCAACTGCCCGTTGATCCCCGCCTGGGCCGGATGATCGTGGAAGCCGGAAAACGGGGCTGCGTCCGGGAAGTCATGGTCCTGGCGGCGGCCCTCACCATCCAGGACCCGCGCGAACGTCCCACCGACAAGCAGCAGCTGGCTGCGGAAAAACACAACCGGTTCCGCGATGAGAATTCCGACTTCACCGGCTACCTCAACCTCTGGAACTACCTGCAGGAGAAGCAGCAGGAATTATCCTCATCAGCCTTCCGCAGGCTGTGCCGCGCCGAGTTCATCAACTACCTGCGCGTACGGGAATGGCAGGACCTCTTCACCCAGCTGCGCCAGCTCGCCCGGCCTCTGGGCATCACGCTGGACAACAAGCGCCTGGCCGACCCCGTAGGCAACCACGATGGCATCCACATCAGCCTGCTCTCCGGGCTCCTAAGCCACATCGGCATCCTGGATGAGCGCAAGCGCGAATACGCCGGCGCCCGGGGCAGCCGGTTCGCCATCTTCCCCGGTTCCGCATTGTTCAAAAAGTCCCCCACGTTCGTCATGGCCGCCGAGCTGGTGGAAACCAGCAGGTTGTGGGCCCGGGTGGCCGCAAAGTTCGATCCCCTGTGGGCCGAACAGGTGGCTCCGGACCTGGTCAAGCACAGCTACAGCGAACCGCACTGGTCCACCAAGCAGGGCGCCGTCATGGCCTACGAAAAGGTCACCCTTTACGGCGTTCCGATCATCGCGCAGCGGCGCATCAACTACGGCCGGGTGGATCCGGTGGTGGCCCGGGAACTGTTCATCAGGCATGCCTTGGTGGAGGGCGACTGGCGAACCCACCACAAGTTCTTCCACCGCAACCGCGCCCTCCTGCACGAGGTGGAGGAACTCGAGGCCCGCATGCGCCGCCGCGACCTGCTGGTGGATGACGAGACGTTGTTCGAGTTCTATGACGCCAGGATCGGACCCGACGTGGTCTCCGAGCGGCACTTCGACAAATGGTGGAAGGATGCCCGCAGGGACACCCCCGACCTCCTGGATTACGACAAATCGCTGCTCTTAAGCGACGACGCCGACGACCTGGACGAGTCGGCGTACCCGAAGACATGGCTGCACAAGGGCTTCGAGCTCCCGCTGACGTATGAATTCCATCCCGTGGCGCCGGGCTCTGCCCCCGATCCGTCCGACGGTGTCACGGCCGAAGTGCCGGTGCTGTTCCTGAACCAGCTCGACGACGCGCCGTTCCGGTGGCTGATTCCGGGCCAGCGCGTGGAGCTGGTGACAGCGCTCATCAAGTCACTGCCCAAGCAGGTCCGCAAGAACTTCGTCCCCGCCCCAGACGTCGCCCGGCAGGCGGTGGCCGTCCTCGAAACCGACTTCGATCCCGCCAAGGACGAGTTGGAACCGTCCCTGGAGCTTGCCCTGCGGCGGATCCGGGGCGCCATCATCCCGCCCGGCTCCTGGAACTGGGACGCCGTCCCGCCGCACCTGCGGGTGAGCTTCAAAGTGGTGGACAGCAAGGGCAAGGTCCTGGGCGAAGGCAAGGACCTTGCGGAACTGCAGGAACGGCTTGCACCGGCCACCCGCCGCGCCATCGCCGAATCGCTCGGTGCCACCCCGGCATCCACGGCGCCCGGCGCTGCCGGCACGTCCAAGCGGCGCAACGGGAAGGCGTCCGACGGCGGGCCGGCCACACGCCAGGAGGCCGCCCGGGTGCCGCAAGCCCCTGCCGCGGCTGGGTTTGTGGAGCAGGATGGCCTCACGGAGTGGACTGTCGGCACCATCGAGCGCCAGGTGAGCAGCATGGTCAAGGGCCACACCATCACCGGCTATCCGGCACTGGTGGACCAGCGGACCTCGGTGTCGCTGCGTGTGTTCCAGAGCGCGGAGGAACAGTCCGAGGCAATGCGCGGCGGCGTGATCCGGCTGCTGGCACTGCGCGTTCCGGCGCCTGACCGGTACGTCCTGGAGCACCTCAGCAACACCGAGAAGCTCACCTTCAGCCAAAACCCGCACGGTTCGGTGTCCGCCCTCATCGCAGACTGCGCGCTGGCGGCCATCGACAAGCTCACCCCTGTGGAACTTCCATGGAACCGCAAGGCCTTCGATGCGTTGTATGAGGTGGTGCGCGCGGAACTGATCGACACGGTCTTCTCGGTCACTGCCGTCGTCGAGCGGATCCTGTCCAGCACCCGGCGCATCGAAAAGCAACTCAAGGGAACCACCAGCCTGGCCCTGATCAGCGCACTGAACGACATCAAAAGCCAGCTCGAGCAGCTGGTGTATCCCGGCTTTGTAGCACGCACGGGCTACGCCCAGCTGAGCCAGCTGCCGCGCTACCTGGCCGCAATTGAGAAGCGGCTGGAACGCCTGCCCGGAAACGTCCAGCGGGATGCCCTCAATATGGCAGTGGTGCAGCGGCTCGAGGACGACTATGACGACGCTGTCTCGGCGCTGCTGCCGGGACGGGGTGCGGGCCAGGAGTTAACCCAGGTGCGCTGGATGATCGAGGAGCTTCGGGTGAGCCTGTTCGCCGTCGAGCTCGGCACGGCCTACTCCGTCTCCGAGAAACGTATCCGCGCCGTACTCAACAAGGCGCTGGCACCCGCCTAGCACTCCCCTACGAGAGGAACACATGAAGCTCACGCTTGCCCAAGGACCGGCAGGGACAGAGATCGCCGGGCTCGGCCACGCCCAGCCCGCGCGCATCATGGACAACCATGAGCTCGAAGGCATGATGGACACCAGCGACGAGTGGATCCGCCAGCGCACCGGCATCGTCACCAGGCATATCGCCGGTGAGGGTGAAACCGTGGTGGACCTCGCAATCCCCGCAGCCCGGATGGCCTTGGCCGATTCCGGGGTTGCGGCCACAGACATTGACCTCGTGGTGGTGGCCACCACCACAGCGGCCGAGCGATCCCCCAACACTGCCGGCCGCGTAGCCGAGGCACTTGGCCTGGGCGGTAACCGCCGGGGACCGGCGATCATGGATGTCAACACGGCGTGTTCGGGCTTCGAGTATGCCCTCGGCGTGGCGGACCAGGCGATCCGCAGCGGAAGCGCCTCGCACGCGATCGTAGTCGGCGCCGAGACCCTCTCGGCAGTTACCGACTGGACGGACCGCGCGACGGCCGTGCTCACCGCCGATGGCGCCGGGGCCGCCGTCGTACGCCCATCCGAAATGCCCCGGATTGGCCCGGTGGTCTGGGGTTCGGAGGGTGGCATGGCGGACGCCGTCCGCATCTCGCCTCCCTTGGGCAGGTTCTCCCAGAACGGGCGGGAAGTGCTGCGGTGGGCCCTCACCAAGGCACCGGAGCGCGCCCGTGAAATCGTGGCCCGCGCCGGGCTGGGACTGGACGACATCCAGGTCCTCGCAGCGCACCAGGCCAACCTGCGCATAATCGAGCCGCTGGCGGAAGCCCTGGGCCTGTCGGACCGCGTCGTCATCACCGACGTCACCGAGTCGGGGAACACGTCCGCTGCCAGCGTGCCGCTGGGACTGAGCAAATGGTGGCATTCCGGGAAGATCCCGGCGGACGTCCCCGCGCTGTTGTTCGGATTTGGCGGCGGCTTCACCTATGCGGGCATGGTGGCCATGATGCCACGCAGGGACTGACCCTTTCCCTGCCCGCCGCAGCAGCGGCGGGCAGGGAACAAAGGTTAGGACGCCGGAACGAACTCCCCGTAGCCGGCTGCGCGCAGCCCGTCACGCAGCTTCTCCGCGTTGGCGTCCAGGACCGCGGGATCCGGGTTCTGGTCCGCGGAGCCGAAGTCGAAGTCGGCCATGCTGCGCGAGGGCCACACGTGGACGTGCAGATGGTTGATTTCATAGCCGGCCACGATCAGGCCCGCACGCCGCGCACCGAAGATGTCCACCTGCACGGCGCCAATCCGCCGCGCCACTTCCATGACTTTGGCAAGGGTTTCCGGCCGGGCGTCCGTCCAGCGGTCCACTTCCTCGGTGGGAACCACCAGTGTATGGCCGTCGGCGAGCGGGCCCGTGGTCAGGAAAGCCGACACATCGTCCTCGCGCCATACGAACCGGCCGGGGATCTCGCCCTTCAGGATCTTCGTGAACAGCGTGCTCATGCGTTTGCCTCCTCGGCGGCTGGCTGCAGCGTGCTGGTATCCAGCACGAACCGGTACTTTACGTCTCCAGCGACCATCCGGTCGTAGGCCTCATTCAGCTGGCCGGCGGACACCATCTCGATATCGGCCACCACGCCGTGCTCCGCGCAGAAATCCAGCATCTCCTGGGTTTCGGCGATGCCGCCAATCAATGACCCGGCATACGCGATCCTGCGGCGGATGAGGGCGCCCGGGTTGACCGGCGGCATGGCTTCCGACGGCAGGCCAAGCTGGAACAGTGCGCCGTCCACGCGCAGGGTGCGGAAGAACGGGTTCAGGTCGTGCGGGGCGGCAACGGTGTCGATGATGAGGTCGATGGTGCGGTCCGCGGCAGCCATGGCGGCTTCGTCCCGGGAGAGGACAACTTCATCGGCCCCCAGTCCCAGGGCGGCGGCGACCTTCGACTCCGAGGTGGTGAACACCACCACCTTCGCGCCCATGGCCTTGGCGAGCTTGACGGCCATATGGCCCAGTCCGCCCAGGCCCACCACGCCCACCACGTCGCCTTCTTCGACGTCGAAGTGCCGCAGCGGGGAGAACGTCGTGACGCCCGCGCACAGCAGGGGCGCGACGGCGGCCGGGTCCAGTGAGTCCGGGACGCGCAGGACATAGCGGCGGTCCACCACGATCGACGAGGAATAGCCGCCCTGGGTGATGGCGTCCCCGTTCCTGCGGTCCTTTGCGCCGTAGGTGCCTGTCATGCCGTTTTCGCAGTACTGCTCCAGGCCGTCCAGGCAGCTGTCGCACTCGCGGCAGGAGTCCACCATGCAGCCCACGCCTACCCTCTCACCAACCGCGAAGTCAGTGACGTCCGAGCCGATCCTGCTGACAGTTCCCACGATTTCGTGGCCTGGCACCAGCGGGTAGGTCTGGCCGCCCCACTCGCCGCGGGTGGCGTGCACGTCCGAGTGGCACAGCCCGCAGAATTCGATGGCGATTTCGACGTCGTCCGGTTTGGGTGCCCGGCGGGCCACTGTCAGCGGTACAAGGCCGCTGTCCCCGGACGCTGCACCGTAGGCTGCGGCGAGAGCACCGGCTTCCGTCGCTGGCACACTGCCAGGGGCGGGCGCATTTTCCGGGGCCGGGGTGATGGGTTTGGCAAGGGGCGGTGGTACAGGGCGTCCTGGTGTCATAGTGCGACGCTACCCCCGGCTCCTGCGGACTTTCCAGCCGGGGTTCCGGCGTCGCCGGGATCCGACCCGACGCCCCCTGGCTCCGCGCCGATCGCGACCGGCAGTTCCGGGCGGTTGGACCACTCGGAGAAAGAGCCTGGATACAACGCTGCCCGGAACCCGGCAACTTCCAGCGCAGCAACCTCATGGGCTGCCGTAACGCCTGAGCCACAATAAACCGCCACCGGCGTTCCGTCCTGGACCCCGAGGTCCGCAAACCTCCGCCGCAACTGCCCCGGCGGCAGGAAGCGTCCGGCGTTATCGACGTTGCCCGCGGTGGGGGCACTGACCGCCCCGGGGATATGGCCGGCGCGCGGGTCCACGGGCTCAACCTCGCCCCGGTATCTCTCCCCTGCCCTCGCATCGAGCAACAGTCCGCTGTGCGCCCAGCCGGCGGCAGCACCGGCGTCCAGCGCAGGCATGTGCCCGCTGCCCAACTCCACGTCGCCGGGGCTGGGCTGAACCGGGCCCGACTCGAGCGGAAGTCCGGCTGCCCGCCAGGCGGCCAGGCCGCCGTCGAGCAGGTAGACCGCTGCCAAGCCTGCGTCACGCAGCATCCACCACAGCCTCGCCACCGCCATGTTGGCACTGTCATCGTAGGCAACCACCACGTCGCCGTTACGGATTCCCCAGCGCTGTGCCGACTCCTGGAACTGTTCCCGAGCCGGCAGCGGGTGCCGCCCGCGGTCCGGAACCGACGAATCAGAGAGTTCAGTGGCCAGATCTACGAAGACCGCGCCCGGCAGGTGTTCCGCGAGGTAGTGTTCATGGCCGTGCGGATCGCCCAGGGCCCAGCGCACGTCCAGTAGGACCGTCCGGTATCCGGCGGCAAGCCTTGCCTCAAGTTCCGGGACGTCGATCAACGGCTTCATTGCACTCCCTACGCCTTGTTTTGCCAACGGGTCCCACTCTAGACGGGCGGCTCCCGAACCGCGGGTACGCTGGATTAGTGACGATCGAGGGCAGCACCGGCAGGAGCAGCGGCGCAAGGGACCGGGAGTGGGCGGACCAGGCCATCCGCACCATCAAAGCGGAGAACAACCGCTCCGCGGATACACACCTTTATGCAGTACCGCTCCCGGAGCACTGGGGCATCCAGCTGTACCTCAAGGACGAGTCGACACACCGTTCCGGCAGCCTCAAGCACCGCCTGGCAAGGTCCCTCTTCCTGTTCGGGCTGGTCAATGGCTGGATCCGGCAGGACACCACCATCGTCGAGGCTTCCAGCGGCAGCACTGCGGTATCGGAAGCGTATTTTGCCCAGCTGCTGGGACTTCCCTTCATCGCCGTCATGGCCCGCACCACCAGCCAGGAAAAGATCGCCCTGATTGAGCAATTCGGCGGCTCCTGCCTCCTGGTGGAGAACGCCCCGGACGTGTATGCCGTGGCAGAAGACGTAGCCGCCACCTGCAACGGGCATTACATGGACCAATTCACCTACGCAGAGCGGGCCACGGACTGGCGCGGGAATAACAACATCGCCGAATCCATCTTCGGCCAGCTCAGCCTTGAGCCGCACCCCGTCCCCGACTGGGTAGTGGTGGGCGCCGGCACGGGCGGGACCAGCGCCACCATCGGCCGGTACCTGCGCTACCACTCATATCCCACCAAGCTGCTGGTGGTGGACCCCGAAAACTCCGCGTTCTACCCCGGCTGGCTGGGTGAAGCAGATGGACAGCCCGCCAGCGTTCCCTCGCGGATCGAAGGAATTGGGCGGACCCGGATGGAGCCGAGCTTCATCCCCACGGTTATAGACAGGATGGTCCGGGTGCCGGATGCGGCGTCGGTTGCCGCGATGCGCCACCTGCACCACTACGCGGGCCTGCATGCCGGCCCGTCTACGGGCACCAACCTCTGGGGCGTCTGGGAAACAGTCGCGCAGCTTCTGTCCGAAGGCCGGCGGGGCAGCGTCGTTTCGTTGATGTGCGACGGCGGCGACCGCTATGCGGGCACGCACTGGAACCAGGAGTGGCTGGCTTCCCAGGGGCTGGATCCGGCACCCTACGAAGCGGCAATCGCGCGCTTCCTGGACACCGGGGAGTGGACCGGGGCGGTGGCCTAAACTTCCACGGACTCGCGCGGGGCCAGGTGCCGGTACTCCGTGCCGTACTTGGCGCCAATCCGCTTCACGTGCCCTTCGACGACGCCCAGGCCGTTCTCATTGAGCAGCCCGTCGTGGATCTGGAACGCCCGCGGCGCCCGCACGCCGATCACGAAGTCCACCACCTCCGCGGACTTGCTCCACGGTGCGTGCAACGGGACCAGGAGGGTCTGGACGTCGATGCCGTCCGGGATGATGAACGAGTCGCCCGGGTGGTACACGTTGCCGTCCACCAGAAAGCCGATGTTCGCCACCAAGGGAATTTGGGGGTGGATGAGGGCGTGCTGTCCCCCGAAGCTGCGGATGTCAAAGCCGGCAGCCTGGAACGACGCCCCCGGTTCCACGGTGTGGATCCGGTCCGCTGCCTCCGGGGCTTCCCCGCGCAGCTGGCCGGCGACGCCCGCTGGGGCAAACAGCGCCAGGTCTTTATCCTTTTCCAGGGCTTCCACCACGGCCTTGGTGTCAAGGTGGTCTGCGTGTTCGTGCGTCACCAGGACGGCCTGGGCCCCCGCCAGCGCTTCTGCCGACTCGGAAAAGGTGCCCGGATCGAGGACCAGGACCCTGCCTTCCTTCTCAAGACGGACACAGGCATGGGTGTACTTGGTCAGCTTCATAGCGCCAGCCTAGGTTCCGTTCCTGAAGGCTGTCCACGAACCCTGCCGGCGAAATCCGGCTGCCAGGCACCGACTGGTAATCTTGATGTCTGCCCCCCCACGGAAGAGAGTTCGTCCATGCCGATCGGCGTCAAGGCTGATTCCGCCGCCCCATCCCCGGCAGGAGGCGGCAAGGAACAGCGCGTCACCAAACAGCGGAAGGCCGTCAGCGCGGCCCTGGACGATCTCGATGACTTTGTCAGCACGCAGGAGCTTTACCGGATCCTGCAGAACCAGGGCGTCTCCGTTTCGCTCGCCACTGCCTACCGGATCCTGCAGTCACTGGCCGACGAAGGCCTGGTGGACGTGCTGCGCAACGGCGACGGCGAGGCGGTGTACCGGCGCTGCGCCGTGACCGGCCACCACCATCACCTGCTGTGCAGGAACTGCGGAAAGGCAGTGGAGGTGGAAGCACCCGCGGTGGAAACCTGGGCGGTGCGCATGGCGGCCGAACACGGGTTCACCGAGGTGGACCATACCGTGGAAATTTTCGGCCTTTGCCCCGACTGCACCGCCCTTAAGGCTGCCGGGAAACTGTAAGGACCCGGCCGTTGATCCCCCGGGCGTCGCGCACAGAACCGATGATGCGGCACACCACATAAATCAGGAACGACAACGTGGTGACGTAGGGGCTGATCGGGATCCGTCCCCCCAGGGCCAGCAGGATGCCGCCCACGGTTGCCGTCACGGCGAAGACCACGCTCAGGACCACCACCGCTGCCGGCGACGACGTTACCCGCAGCGCCGCCGCTGCGGGCGTTATCAGCAGGGCAAGCACCAGCAGGGCCCCCACCACCTGGATGGACAGGGCCACGCTGACGCCCAGCACAATCATGAACACGATTCCCAGCGTTCGGACGGGCACTCCCCTGGCCTCGGCGAGCTCCGGGTCAACGCTGGCGAAGTTCAGCGGACGCCACACGGCCACCAGCACAAGCACAACCACGACGGCGGTCCCCGCCAGGGCCTGCAGTTGGACGGTGTCCACGGAGACGATCTGGCCGGTCAGCAGGCCGAACTTGTTTGCCGCACGGCCCTGGTACAGGGAAAGGAACAGGATGCCAAGTCCCAGGCCGAAGGGCATGATGACGCCGATGATGGAGTTCTTATCCCTGGCCCGGACCCCCATCAGGCCCAGCAGCAGGGCGGCCGCCACCGAGCCTATGAGCGAGCCAAACACCACGTCCGCCCCAACCAGCAGGGCAAAGGCGGCACCTGCGAAGGAAAGTTCGGAGATGCCGTGGACCGCGAAAGCAAGGTCCCGTTTCATGACGAATGTTCCCACCAGCCCGCCTAGGAGGCCCAGGATGGCGCCTGCCCAGATTGAGTTCTGGACCAGGACCAGCAGTTCGCCATAGTTGTCGAAGTTGAAGATGGCGCCCAGGATGCTGTCGGCGTCCATCAGGCCACCTCCCCTGCCAGCGCGTCCGCCTCGTGGTGGTGATGCGTGGTGGCATCCGGCAGGCCGACGACGACGATCCTGCCGTTGGCATGGATCACCTCCACGTGGCTGCCATAGAGGTCTGAGAGCACTTCGGTGGTCATGACCTCTTCCGGCGCCCCCACGCGGAAGCGTCCCCCCGCCAGGTACAGGACCCGGTCCACGTAGTCGATGATCGGGTTGATTTCATGGGTCACGAAGACGACGGCGGTGTCGTGTTCCCGGCTCTGTTGGTGGATCAGGGCGCTGACGGCCTGCTGGTGGTGGAGGTCAAGGGACAGCAGCGGTTCGTCGCAGAGCAGCACCTTTGGGTCCGTGGCCAGTGCCTGCGCCACCCGGAGCCGCTGCTGCTCTCCGCCTGAGAGCTGGCCAACCGGGACTCTGGCGTAGTCGGAGGCTCCCACCAGTTCCAGCAACTGGTCCACCCTGCGGTTGGTCTTGCGGGCTGAAAGCCGGATCCCAAACTTGTGGCCGTCCACGCCCAGGGCCACCAAATCACGGGCGCGCATGGGGGTGTCCGGCGCGAACGACTTCTGCTGGGGAATGTAGCCGATCAGGCTGCTGCCCCGTTCCACCGGGCGGCCGCCCAAGGTTGCCTGTCCGGACTGCAGCTTCTGCAGGCCCAGCAGGACCTTGAGGAAACTTGTCTTGCCGCTGCCGTTGGGGCCCAGCACGGCGAAAAACTCCCCGGGCCTGATGTCCAGGTCCAGGTCCTCCCAAAGGGTGCGCTGACCAAACGCGAGGCACGCCCCTTTGAGGCTTACGACGGATTTCACCTAGTTTGTCTCCAGAACCTTGCTGATGTTGTTCACATTGTCCGTCATCCACTGCAGGTAGGTCTTGCCTTCAGGCAGGGTCTCGGTGAAGTCGACCACCGGAACACCAGCGGATTCGGCTGCCTTCTTGAGTGCCTCCGTCTGCGGGCCTTCCGTTTGGGCGTTGTAGGCCAGTAGGCGTACGGACTTCGAGCCAACCAGGTCCGTGGCCTCCTTCAGAACCGCGGGAGGAACGTCGCTGCCCTCCTCGATGGCAGCGGTGTATTGCTCAGGCGTGGCGTTGACCAGGCCGGCCTCCTCCAAAAGGTAGAGCGGGACTGGCTCCGTGACTGCTACGCGGCTGCCCGGCGTAGCCGCCTTCATGGCGTCCACCTTGGAGTGAAGCTGTGCCAGGGAGGACTTGAAGGAGTTCGCGTTGGCGGTGAAGGAGGCGGCCGAGGCCGGATCCAGCGACACCAGCTTTCCCGCAATGGCATCGGCCACGCGCTCCATGGCCGGCAGGCTGTACCACACGTGCTCGTTCAGGCCGCCGTGGTCGTGTCCGCTGTGTGCGCCGGACTCCTCCGCGGGTGTTGCCGACGGGCCGGCCGTGGCATCCTCCGGGTGGGCAAGCCCGGAAATTTCGACGGCGGTCAGCACGCCTGCACTGTCGATCCTGCTGCCCTCCACCAAGGTATGGATGAAGTCGTCGTAGCCGCCGCCATTTTCGATGACCAGCTGGGACTTGGACACGGCCAGCCGGTCCTGGGCGGTCGCCTCGTACGAGTGCGGATCCTGCCCGGCGTTGTTGATGATCGAGGTGACCTTGACCTTGTCACCACCGATGGTCCGGGCAATGTCGCCGTAAACGTTCGTTGATGCCACCACGTTGATACCCTGCTCCGCATCCGGGGCCTGCGACGGTTGGCCGCTGCATGCACTGAGCAGGAGACCGACGCCTGTCAGGGCGGCAAGGAAGGAGCTGGCAGTGGCTGTACGGCGCACGAAAAACCTCAGTTCACACAGGAAGGGAAGGCGACAGACACAAGCCTATACCCAAATGCGAATGATTCCTATTTAGGTTTCACGGGGACTGGTCGGACCGTGGCGCCCCTGCCCGAGGAGCGCCACGGTAAGTCAGCCTCCGTTCGGCTGCCCCAGTCGGCGAATGCCGGTGGCCTGGGTTGCATCCCGGATTTCACCGACAAGCTGTTCAATCACGTCCTCAAGGAAGAGGACGCCCCTTGTGTTGCCATCAGGGCCGATCACGCGGGCAAGGTGCGACCCGGTGCGCTGCATGACGGACATGGCTTTTTCGATCTCGTCACCCAGGGAAAGGTTGGCGAGCGAGCGGATGCGGCTTTCGGCAATCGGCAGTTCGTAACCTGATTCCGGAATAGACAGCACGTCCTTCACGTGGAGGTAGCCGTAAAGCATTTCCTCGTCATCCAGCATCGGGAACCTGGAGAAACCCGTACGGCTGACGGCTTTTTCGAACTCCACGGGGGTGGTGGAAGCCGGCAGCATGACGAGCTTTTCAAGCGGCACCATGATGTCCTGTGCCGTATGTTCGGAGAACTCGAGCGCGCCGGTGATGAGCCCGGCGTCGTCGTCCACCAAACCGTGGCGCGTGGACTCCTGCACGATCGACTGCACCTCCTCCAGTGTGAAGGAGGACGTCACCTCATCCTTGGGTTCCACCCGCATCAGCTTCAGGATGTGGTTGGCCGACCAGTTAAGGACTGAAATCACGGGGTGGACCAGGCGCGAGATGAACAGCAGCGGCGGAGCCAGGAACAGGGCTGCCTTGTCCGCCACGGACACGGAGATGTTCTTGGGCACCATCTCGCCGAACGTCACGTGCAGGAACGTCACCAGCATCAGGGCCACTGCGAAGGCAGCGACATCAGCCACTTCCGACGGCAGGCCCACCGTCTCGATGGGAACAGCAAGAAGGTGGTGAATGGCCGGCTCGGCCACCAGCAGGATCAGCAGCGAGCAGACGGTGATTCCCAACTGCGCGCAGGCCAGCATCAGGGAGACATTCTCCATGGCGCGCAGGGTGGTCTGGGCCCGCTTGGACCCGGTGTCTGCCAACGGCTCAATCTGGCTGCGGCGGGCTGACATGATTGCGAATTCAGCAGCCACGAAAAAAGCGTTGCCCAGCAGGAGGAAGCACAGCCAGAGTATTCCGGCCCAGTCGCTCATGGCTTGCTCCTGTCATTGGCATCCTGCGCAGCCGCTTCTGCTGCTGCCGGGTGGAAGCAGATGCGGTCGATCCTGCGGCCGTCCATCCTGGTGACGCTCAGTGTTCCGCCGTTGACGGCCACTGTGTCGCCCACGACGGCGATCCTGCCCAGCTTGCTCATGACATAGCCGCCCACGGTTTCGTAGGCCGCTTCGTCGGGAACACTCAACCCCGGGATCTGTTCGGACAGTTCGTCGGGCCGGAGGAGCCCCGGGAAATACCAGTCGCCGGAGGCGCTTTGCAGGAGTCCCGGGCGGACCTTGTCGTGCTCGTCCGCCACCTCCCCCACGATCTCTTCCACCAGGTCCTCCAGGGTGGCGATGCCTGCGGTTCCGCCATATTCATCCAGAACCACGGCCAGCTGCAGGTTTCCTTCCCGCAGTTCTGCCAGCAGCGCATCCAGGTGGATGGTCTCCGGCACGCGCAGCACCTCGGTCATGATGGCGCCGGCTTCGAGGTTTTGGCGGCGTTCCCACGGAACGGCAACGGCTTTCTTGATGTGCACCAGGCCGCGGATGTCATCGGCCGAGTCACCGATGACGGGGAACCGCGAGTACCCGGTCCTGCGTGCCGCATCCACCACATCGGACACCGGCTGGTCGGCGTCGATCGTCTCCAGCCGGATGCGCGGGGTCATCACGTCGGCTGCTGTCCGCGACGAGAAATTCAAGGTGCGGGCAATGAAGTTGGCGGTCCCGGCATCGAGCGTTCCCATAGCCGCGGACCGGCGAACCAGGGAAGCAAGCTCCGCCGGCGTCCGTGCTCCCGAAATTTCCTCTTTGGCTTCCAGCCCAAAGATGTGCAGGATCCTGTTGGAAAAGCCGTTGAGGACCAGGATGGCCGGCTTGAAGATCGCGGTGAAAATCAGCTGCGGCCCCGCCAGGGCGCGGCCCACGGGGAAGGCCAGCGCGATCGCCATGTTTTTCGGCACCAGCTCACCCAGGAGCATGGACAGCAGCGTCGCCAGGACCATCGCCAGGATGAGCGAGACGGACTCCACCGCCACGGAGGGAAGCCCGACGGCGGCCAGCGGCGCCTTAAGGAGGCGGCCTACTGACGGTTCCATGACGTAACCGGTGAGCAGTGTGGTCAAGGTGATTCCGAGCTGGCAACTGGACAACTGGGTCGACAGGGACTTGAGGCAGGTGAGCAGGGGCACTGCCCCTGTGTCGCCGTCGTCAATTGCGCGCTGGACAGTGGGCTGGTCCAGGGCGATGAGGGAGAATTCGACGGCAACAAAGAATCCGGTGCCGGCGATCAGCAGCAAGCCTGCTGCAAGGAGAAGCCACTCCATTCAGCATCCCGCCTGACGTGCGGAAAATGCCTCAAGCGTGCTCAATGGGAAGGTTGGGAAGCTGTTTCGTCCCGGCGGAGGATGGTCGGCAGATACCGATGCCTGGTCCGTGCGGGTTGCGGCAAGCTGGGCCGTTGGCTGGTGATGGGCGCGTTGTCGGGGTTTGCCGGCTCTGTGGGCGGACTGCGCGGCGCTTCTCTTCATGCTCCGCTGACAGCGCCCAGGCCGGCACCTAGATTTACTGTCCATAAGAATTTCAGTCTACAGGAGCACCCCTTGCCGCAAGGCCCGGCCGGACGGCGGAAAACGCCCTGTTCCGGCGGGCGGAAGGAGGCGAAGTCGTGACCCGGGGACCTGGCGGCGACACCGGACAGCCGCCATATTTCGGCCCCCGTCCGCCACATCATGATTTGGGTCACCCTTATTGGCAGTTAACACGGAATGCTCACTAGACTTGCAAAGGTCCGGGTTCAGAGGACAGAGACTGGTTCGAACGTAGTGCTGAAGCACCGGGGGGCCAAAGAGAAATCAAACTCATGGAAGAGGCGTATTTCAAGTGCCAGAGCAGCCAAGCCACCGTCTACCAGAGGAATTTGGCGGAAACGAGTGGCTCGTTGACGAACTGTACGAGCAGTACCAACAGGACAAGAATGCAGTGGACGCCAAGTGGTGGCCCCTGTTTGAATCCTTCGACTCGGGCAACGGTTCATCTTCCAACGGAAATTCCGCGCACGCCGTCAACCCTCCCACCCGGGAACTCCCTGTCGTAAAAACGGCTCCCGCAGCACCGGCACCGTCGCCGGCAGCTGCCCCTGCCACTCCCCCGGCCGCACCGTCCGCCGCTGCCCCTGCAGCAGCCCCCGCGCCTGTCAAGAAGGCCCCCGCAACCGAAGCGCGCGATGGCGGCAAGAAGACCGAAGCCGGCACCGGCTCGCAGCCCATCCCGGCCCAGCTGCCCAAGAACGTTAAGGCCCCCACGGCTCCCGAGGAAGACGTCGTCTCCGTCCTCCGCGGCCCGGCCAAGGCCATCGCCACCAACATGGTGACCAGCCTCCAGGTGCCCACCGCCACCAGCGTCCGCGCCATTCCCGCCAAGCTGCTCATCGACAACCGCGTGGTCATCAACTCCAACCTGGCCCGTGCCCGCGGCGGCAAGGTGTCCTTCACCCACCTCATCGGCTACGCCGTGATCCGGGCCCTGTCCCAGTTCCCGTCGATGAACGTGTACTACGACGAGGTGGACGGCAAGCCTGTCGCGGTCCAGCCGGCCCACGTCAACTTCGGCATCGCCATCGACATGCCCAAGCCCGACGGCACCCGCCTGCTCATGGTCCCGAACATCAAGAAGGCCGAGACCCTCAACTTCGCCGAGTTCTGGCACACTTACGAGGACCTCATCAAGCGCGCCCGCAACGGCAAGCTCACCGCTGAGGACCACCAGGGCACCACGGTGTCCCTGACCAACCCCGGCGGCATCGGCACCGTGCACTCGGTACCGCGTCTTTCCAAGGGCCAGGCGGCCATCATCGGCGTCGGCGCCCTCGACTACCCCGCCGAGTTCCAGGGCGCCAGCGAGAAGATCATCGCCCAGAACGCCATCAGCAAGGTCCTCACCCTGACCTCGACCTACGACCATCGGGTCATCCAGGGCGCCGGCAGCGGCGAGTTCCTGAAGCTGGTCCACCAGCTCCTGCTGGGCGCGCAGAACTTCTACGACGAGATCTTCGAAGCCCTGCGCATCCCCTACGAGCCTGTCCGCTGGAGCCCCGACCTGCAGGTCGACCCCGCTGACGAGATCAACAAGGTGGCCCGGATCCAGCAGCTGATCCACTCCTTCCGCGTGCGCGGCCACCTGATGGCCGACACCGATCCGCTGGAATACGTGCAGCGCAAGCACCCGGACCTTGACGTCCTCACCTACGGCCTGACCCTCTGGGACCTGGACCGCGAATGGCCCACCGGCGGTTTCGGCGGCAAGCCGATGCTGAAGTTCCGCGACATCCTGGGGGTCCTGCGCGATGCCTACTGCCGCACCACCGGCATCGAATACATGCACATCCAGGAACCTGCCGAGCGCAAGTGGTTCCAGGACCAACTGGAGCACCCCTACTCCAAGCCCAGCCGGGAAGAGCAGCTGCGGATCGTCTCCAAGCTGAACGCTGCCGAGGCCTTTGAGACGTTCCTGCAGACCAAGTTCGTGGGCCAGAAGCGCTTCTCCCTTGAGGGCGGCGAGTCCCTGATCCCGCTGTTGGACGCGATCATGTCCGATGCAGCCGACGACGGCCTGGACGAGGTCGCCATCGGTATGGCCCACCGCGGCCGCCTCAACGTCCTGACCAACATTGCCGGCAAGACCTACGCCCAGGTCTTCCGCGAATTCGAGGGCACGCAGGACCCCCGCTCCGTCCAGGGCTCCGGCGACGTCAAGTACCACCTGGGCACCGAAGGCACGTTCACCTCGGACAACGGCAAGGAAACCAAGGTCTACCTCGCCGCCAACCCGTCGCACCTGGAAGCCGTGGACTCCGTCCTTGAGGGCATCGTCCGGGCCAAGCAGGACCGGCTGGACCAGGGCGAATCATTCCCCGTCCTGCCCATCATGGTGCACGGTGACGCAGCCTTCGCCGGACAGGGTGTTGTGGCCGAAACCCTCAACCTGTCCCAGCTCCGCGGCTACCGCACCGGCGGCACCATCCACATTGTGGTCAACAACCAGGTGGGCTTCACCACCGCCCCGTCGTCCTCGCGTTCGTCCACGTACTCCACGGACGTTGCCAAGATGATCCAGGCACCGGTATTCCACGTGAACGGCGACGACCCCGAGGCCGTTGTCCGCATCGGCCAGCTTGCCTACGAGTTCCGGCAGCGCTTCCACAAGGACGTTGTCATCGACATGGTCTGCTACCGCCGCCGGGGCCACAACGAGGGTGACGACCCCTCGATGACCCAGCCGCTGATGTACAACCTGATCGAAGCCAAGCGCTCCGTCCGCAAGCTGTACACCGAGTCGCTCATTGGCCGCGGGGACATCACCGAGGAAGAAGCCGAGCAGCTGCTCCGCGACTACCAGGAACGGCTGGAGCGGGTCTTCGCCGAGACCCACGCCGCCCAGACCTCACCGATTCCGATCGTCACCGCGGATTCCGCCGCCGTGTCCGACATCGAACGGCCCAAGGCCCAGCAGTCCGATTCCAGCGTAAACGCGCCGGCCTCCACGGCCATCAGCGCCGAGACCCTGGCCCGGATCGGCAAGGCCCACGTCGAGATCCCCGAGGGCTTCACCGTCCACCCCAAGCTGAAGCAGCTGCTCGAAAAGCGCGAGCAGATGTCCCGCCAGGGCGGCATCGACTGGGGCTTCGGCGAGATCGCGGCCTTCGGGTCCCTGATCATGGAAGGCGTCCCCGTGCGCCTGGCCGGCCAGGACTCCCGCCGCGGAACGTTCGTCCAGCGCCATGCCGTCTTCCACGACCGCGCCAACGGCAAGGAATGGCTGCCCCTGGGCAACCTCTCTGATGACCAGGCCAAGCTGTGGATCTACGACTCCCTGCTGTCCGAATATGCGGCCATGGGCTTCGAGTACGGCTACTCCGTGGAGCGTCCGGATGCCCTGGTCCTCTGGGAGGCCCAGTTCGGTGACTTCGTCAACGGTGCACAGACCATCATCGACGAGTTCATCTCCTCCGCAGAGCAGAAGTGGGGACAGCGCTCCTCGCTGGTCCTGATGCTGCCGCACGGCTACGAAGGCCAGGGCCCGGACCACTCCTCGGCAAGGATCGAGCGCTTCCTGCAGCTGTGCGCGGAGGACAACATGATCGTGGCCAACCCAACCACGGCCGCCTCGCACTTCCACCTGCTGCGCCGGCAGGCTTACAGCCGCCCACGGAAGCCCTTGATCATCTTCACGCCGAAGCAGCTGCTGCGCCTGAAGGCCGCCGCCTCGTCGGTGGAGGACTTCACCAACGGCACGTTCCGCCCGGTGATCGGTGAGCATGAGCAGCTGCCGGCCACCGCCGTCGAGCGCGTCCTCCTGGTTTCCGGCCGCCTGTACTACGATCTCCTGTCCACCCGGCAGAAGACCGGCGACCAGACCACTGCCATCGTCCGCGTGGAGCAGCTGTACCCGCTGCCGCACCAGGAGATCGCTGCGGAACTCGCCAAGTACCCCAACGCCGAGGTGGTGTGGGCCCAGGACGAGCCTGCAAACCAGGGACCATGGCCATTCATCGGCCTGAACCTGCCGGAGATTCTCGACCGCCGCGTCCGCCTGGTGTCCCGGCCGGCCTCTGCCTCCACGGCCGCCGGTTCCATGAAGCGCCACGCTGCGGAACAGGATGCGCTCCTGAAGCAGGCATTTGACAGGAAGTAAGCAGTAAGGCTGCCCGGCCGGACGTCGAAATACCAGACTCCGGCCGGGCAGTTCTGTTTAATGGATGGACAGCGCCGCCTTCAACCTCCGCAGCCGCGGCGGCGACGGCGGCAGATGCCGTCCGAAGTAGACCCGTACCGAAGTAAAGAGGAACGCGTGGAAGACAGGAAGCTGCGGATCGCAGCTGTAGGAGATGAACTGCTGGCCGGACTGGGCGATCCCCGGGCGCTTGGCTGGCTGGGCCGGGTGTTGGCCCGCACTCCCCAGGACGGCATGCTGCTGGAAAGCTACGCGCTCCCCTGCCCCCAGGAAGGCACTGAGGGGCTGGCGGCGCGGTGGCTGGACGAAGCAGGCCGCCGCTTCAGCGCCCAAGCGGAGAATCGGCTCGTTATAGGCCTGTCCGGACGCGATATCGAGTTTGGCCTGTCCACGGCACGGAGCAGGCTGAACCTGGCCAACATCCTGGACTCGGCTTCCCAGAACCGGATCGAGGTTTTCGTGGTGGGACCGCCCCCCACTCTCGATCCGGCCCAGAACCGGCGCCTTGACGAGCTGAACACCGCCTTTGCGGATGTCACCACCCGCCGCAAGCACCTCTACGTCGACACCTTCTCACCCCTCCTGAACCACGAACAGTGGCGCCAGGACCTGGCCGCCAACGGCGGCACACCCGGTCAGGCCGGATATGGCCTCATGGCGTGGCTGGTTCTGCACCGCGGCTGGTTCCAGTGGCTGGGCCTGGAAGCACCGCAGTAGGCTTCGAGATATATCTTGACCCGGTCCGCCTGCGGCGATAAGTTGTAGCGGCAACGCGATATATCGTCTTTTGGAGGGACCGTGGCTGAGGAAACCTGGACTGTCGAGAGCCCGCAGACCATCGTCGTAGGAGACGTGGCGTCCCTGAAGCTGGGGATGGTACGCGGCAGCTTCCGCGTCGTGGCGCATGCCGAACCTGTGGTCCGGATTGAGGTGTCCGAGGTCCACGGCGACCCCGTCGCCGTCTCCCTCAGTGGCGGCAGGCTGGAGGTCCGGCACCAGCTGCACGGCGCGCAGGGGTGGTTCAAGAACCTCATGGAGACGGTCAATCACAACAGCGGGAATTCCGCCGTCATCACCGTTGCCGTTCCCGCCGGCACTGAGGTCGAAGCGGGAACTGTCAGCGGCGACGGCCTGGTCTCCGGCACCTCCGCCCACGTCCGCCTCAACACCGTTTCCGGCACGGTGGCAGCAGAGGGCACGTCCGGCGAACTCCAGGTCAACACCATCAGCGGAAGCGTGGCTGTCCGGGACCACCGCGGCGTACTCACCGCCAAAAGCGTCTCCGGTGAGGTTACTGCGTCCGGCCACTTCACCAATGTGCGCACCAACACGGTCAGCGGCCACCTCAGCTTCGACCTGCTCGATTTCACCCGGGATTTCGGCTCCAACTCGGTTTCCGGGGACCTCACCATCCGCCTGCCCCATGACGTAGGCGTGGACATTGTGGCCAAGTCGGCCGGCGGTGCGGTGGTTCTGGACGGACAGCAGTGCCTCCTGGCCAACGGCAAGGTGGAGACCATCGCCGGGCCGGATGGCCAATTGATGCTGGTGCGGACCAACTCGGTGTCGGGCAAGACCTCCATCTTCCACGCTCCGGCATCCGTTGACGGCGGCGAAACGGAACGCTGATGCCGCCCGTCTTCGCACACGGTGCGTTGCGCCTCTACCTCCTGGCCCTGCTCGAGAGCGGGCCCAAACACGGATACCAACTCATCAAGGCGCTCCGGGACCGGTTTGGCGGGACCTATGCACCCAGCGCCGGGACCATCTACCCGAGGCTGGGCAAGCTCGAGGAGGACGGCCTGGTGTCCACTGAGCAGGCCGGGCGCCGCACCAACTACCACATCACCCCCGCGGGCCTCGCAGAGCTGGACCGGTGCCGGGATGACCTGGCGGGCGTGGAGAACGGCATTGCAGCCTCGGTGCAACGGCGTGACGTGGAGTTGATGCTGCAGCATTTCGGTGACGACCTCCGTGCAGAACTGCGCCGGTACGCCCTGCGCGAGCCCATAGGCCCGGTGACCCTGGAAACTGTCCGTACTGTCCTGGAAGACGCCCGGGCAGCCATCCGCAGCACCCTGCGGCATTAGGGCATGACCTGCAGGCACTGCCGCAGGTCATTCGCCGTTTCCCGGTTCGCGGGGCGCCACATCATGTGGGAGACTGGAGGGCAGCTCTTTTGAGTACCAACAGTAAGGAGGCCAGCTATGAGCAAGCGTGCACGCAAGCGTCGTGACCGTAAGCGTGGCGGCGCGAACCACGGGAAGCGCCCCAACACCTAGGCAAATGCCAGGAACACGGTTCAAGCGAAGGACCCCGCAAGCCATTCGGCTTACGGGGTCCTTTGCTGTCTGCGGCCCTGATCCGGAGGCCGGCGCTTTATGCCTATGCCTCCACGGGACGGATCGCGTGGATCCTGTCCAGGATGGCGTTCTTCAGGTTATCCGGAGCGGACTCCTTGCACGAGCGCTTGACCATGTTGCGGATGACGCACTCGAGGTCGTACTGCTGGGTGCACTCAGGGCACTCATCCAGGTGGTTCTTGATCTCGGTCAAGTCCTCGCGGGTCAGCGCCCCGTCAAGGTATTCGTAGATGCGTTGCATCCGGGTGTCGTCGCAGTCGCCCAATCCCTGGCAATCGCTCATTTCCTGTTCTCCTGTGCTTTGCTTCCTGCCGCTTCCGACGTATCCACGGCTGTTTTGAATCCCCGCTCGGCGGCGTATTCCGCGAGCATGTCCCGCAACATTCGCCGGCCGCGGTGGAGCCGGGACATCACGGTGCCGATGGGCGTGTTCATGATGTCTGAGATTTCCTTGTAGGCGAAGCCCTCCACGTCAGCGAAATAGACCGCCAGGCGGAATTCCTCAGGGATATCCTGCAGCGCCCGCTTTACGTCCGAGTCCGGGAGGTGGTCCAATGCCTCGGCCTCGGCGGACCGCAGTCCGCTCGAGGTGTGCGACTCCGCCCGCGCCAGCTGCCAGTCCTCAATGCTGTCCGAGTTGGACTGCAAGGGCTCACGCTGCCGCTTGCGGTACAGGTTGATGTACGTGTTGGTGAGGATCCGGTACAGCCACGCCTTCAGGTTGGTTCCCGGCTTGTACTGGTGGAACGCCGAGAAGGCCTTGGTGTAGGCCTCCTGGACCAGGTCCTCCGCGTCCGACGGGTTCCGTGCCATGCGCATCGCAGCCGAATACAGCTGGTCCACGTACTGCATGGCGTCCCGCTCGAAGCGAAGGCGGCGCTGCTCCATGGTCTCCGCGGAGACATCCAGTTCGGTACTGTCATTTGCGTCGGCGTCGGCGGCCCGGGAACCAGGACCATCCTGACCGGACGGGAGAGGCGCGGCTCCCGCCTTGCCGTTCACTTCGGCGGGGGTGGCCTCATACATGGCCGCGGCGGCCGGATCCAAGGTGCTCATTGCCTTCAAGTCTACTGTCCGGCTTCCCGCCCGGGGCATGCCGTACTCCAGCGGCTCCGCGGCAAGAGTATCCAATGCCACCGGCCCCGCCGGTCTGGTTTCGTCCAACACCTTCCCCAAGGCCCAACTCCGCTCTGTATCGGGTGAATGATCGCCTGGGTCCCTGTCACGGACCCGACATCGATAACCGCCCTCAGCGGGCAAATATTCCCCAAAAGTGCAAGACTAGGACCGACTCCGCCGCTTGCCGCGGCTCGTCCATCCAGGAGGAAATTCATGTCCTTTGTCCGCACGCTCGCCCGGCCCATGCTTGCCTCCAGTTTCGTTCTTGCCGGACTGGATAAGCTCAAGAACTCCGACGACACCGCCCAGCAGCTCTCGCCGCTCCTGCGTAAGGCGGCGGCTTCGCTCCCCTTCCAGGCGAGCGAGAAGACGCTGGCGCGCGTCATCGGCGGAACCCAGGTGGGAGCGGGCGTCCTGTTCGGCCTTGGCAAGTTCTCCAGGCTTTCAGCCGGCCTCCTGACCGTGATTTCGCTGCTTAACACCTTTGTTGAGTGGCGCAGTGCGGATATCAGCAGCAAGGAAGGGCGGGAAAACCGCCGGAACCAGCTGCTCAAGAACCTTTCGCTAAGCGGCGGCGCGCTGCTGGCCTCGGTGGACACAGCGGGCAAGCCGGGCCTGGCCTGGCGTGCCGAACACCTGGCCGCCGATGCCCGCAGGAATGCCTCGCACCTTGCTGCCGACGCGCGCCGGACCACCACCAAGAAGCTGAACAAGGCGGACAAAGCCGTACGCCGCGCCGTACACGCCACGGGAGCATAAGCACGAATGACCGCAACAGCTGCCACCCGGGACGGGTCCGGAACACCTGTCGAGCACTGGGCCGCACCCTTTGCGTCCCGGCCCGTCGATGCCACCGTGACGGTTCCGGGATCAAAGTCCCTGACCAACAGGTACTTGGTCCTGGCCGCCTTGGCGGACGGCCCGTCCCGGCTGCGCGCACCCCTGCACTCCAGGGATTCGGCACTGATGGTCGATGCGCTCCGGCAGCTGGGCGCCTCTATCAAGGAAGTGCCGGGGGACGGCGACTTTGGCCCTGACCTGGAAGTGGTTCCGCTGCCGGCAGCGGCTGAGGCGTCCCTGACCAGAATCGACTGCGGGCTGGCGGGCACGGTCATGCGGTTCGTTCCACCGCTGGCGGCGCTCCGCAACGGAACCAGCGTCTTCGACGGCGACCCGCACGCCCGGAAGCGCCCCATGGGAACCATCATCGAGGCGCTTAAGGCCCTCGGTGTGGCCGTTGCCTCCGAAGACGGCTCCGCTCCGTCGTCGCTCCCGTTCGTGGTGGAAGGCAAGGGCGCGGTGCGGGGCGGCCATCTGGTGATCGACGCCAGCGCGTCGTCCCAGTTCGTCTCCGCCCTCCTCCTGGTGGGGGCGAGGTTCGACGAGGGCCTGCACCTGGAGCACGTGGGAAAGCCGGTGCCGAGCCTGGACCACATCAACATGACCGTGGCTGTCCTGCGCGGCGCCGGCGTGTCCGTGGACGACTCCGTTCCCAACCACTGGGTGGTGGCACCCGGGCCAATCCGTGCCTTCGACCAGCGGATCGAACAGGACCTTTCCAACGCCGGACCGTTCCTGGCGGCCGCCCTGGCCTCGAAGGGAACAGTTCGGATTCCCAACTGGCCGGCGGATACCCAGCAGGTGGGAGACCTGTGGCGCGAGATTCTCGTGAAAATGGGCGCACACGTCACCCTGTCCGACGGCGTCCTGACTGTCACCGGCGGCCCGGAGATCAAGGGCGGCGACTTCGCGGACACCAGCGAGCTTGCCCCCACCGTCGCAGCCCTGTGCGCGCTGGCCACGGGCCCATCCCGGCTCACCGGGATCGCCCACCTGCGCGGACACGAGACGGACAGGCTCGCTGCATTGGTGGCGGAAATCAACCGGCTCGGCGGGGACGCAGAGGAAACCAGCGACGGCCTGGTGATCCGGCCCGCCGCGCTGCACGCCGGCGTCGTCCGCAGCTACGCGGACCATCGAATGGCCACTGCCGGCGCCATCCTGGGCCTGGCAGTGGAGGGCGTACAGGTGGAGGACATCGCCACCACCACCAAAACCATGCCCGATTTCCCCCAGCTGTGGGCAGGCATGCTGGCCCAGGACGCCGCTGCGGCATCCGGACCGGAGGAGCCCAGCGGTGGCACGGCGCACTGACTCCTGGGACGAGTCCGACGTCCGTATCAGGCCCAACAAGAAGGGCTCCAGGCCCCGCACCAAGGACCGTCCCAGCCACGACGATGCGGTCACCGGACGGATCATCACGGTGGACCGGGGGCGGTACACCGCAGTCGTGGGTGAGGACTCGAACAACGAACGCGTGGTCATTGCGGCACGCGCCCGCGAACTTCGCCGCTCGCCGGTGGTTGCAGGCGACTTCGTCTCGCTCGTGGGGGACGTCTCCGGGGCACCGGACACGCTGGCGCGCCTGGTGAAGATCCAGGACCGCAAAACGCTCCTGCGGCGCAGCGCCGACGACACGGATCCAATCGAACGTGCCGTGGTGGCCAACGCGGACCAGCTGGTGATCGTGGTGGCGGCCGCCAATCCGGAGCCGCGGACCGGATTCATCGACCGTGCCTTGGTGGCTGCGTACGACGCCGGTATCGAGCCGATCCTGCTGGTCACCAAGGCCGACGTCAAGGATCCAGCGGAACTGCTGTCCAACTACACCCACCTGGATTTCCCGGTGATCATCAGCCGAACCGCTGACGCCCAGGCCTCCGGGATCGACGCACGCTCCGACGACGGCCTCTCGGCCCGGCTGGACAGCACCGCGGTGGCAGCCCTCCGCGCCCACCTGGGCGGCAAGGTCACCGTCATGCTCGGGCACTCAGGCGTGGGCAAGTCCACCATGGTGAACGCGCTTACTGGGGCCGAGCGGGCCACCGGCGGAGTGAACGCCGTGACGGGACGGGGCCGGCACACGTCGTCCTCTGCCCTGGCGCTGCGCCTCGCGGACGCTCCGGCCGGCAGCTGGATCATTGATACTCCGGGCATCCGGTCCTTCGGCCTCGCCCACGTGGACCCCGACCGGATCCTGCGCTCCTTCCCGGACCTCTCCCCCGGCATCGAGAACTGCGAACGGGGCTGCAAGCACACGGCAATTGCAGTGAACTGCGGCCTCGACGACTGGGTGGCGGGCGGACACGCAGGTCCCACCGGTCCCGCCCGGTTGGCGTCGCTGCGGCGGCTGCTCGGCACGGATCCAAGGTTGGAAGCACAGGAAACCAAGGAGCTCGGCAGCGTCAACTGACGCGTTCTCCCCGGCAGAAGCGTGCGCAGACTGTAGTTTGGAACCATGATCCAACCCGCTTCGAGCTACAACGATGACCTGCGCCTGGCACATGTCCTGGCCGACTCCGTGGATGACCAGACCATGAGCCGCTTCAAGGCCCTGGACCTCCACGTCGAGACCAAGCCGGACCTGACGCCGGTCACCGATGCGGACAAGGCCGCCGAAGAAGCCATCCGCGGCCAGCTCTCGCGTTCCCGCCCCCGGGACGCGGTCCTGGGCGAGGAGTTCGGCAGCACGGGACACGGGTCGCGGCGCTGGATCATCGACCCCATTGACGGGACCAAGAACTTCGTCCGCGGCGTTCCGGTCTGGGCTACCCTTATCGCCCTCGTCGACGAGGGCGAGCCGGTGGTGGGCGTGGTCAGCGCCCCGGCCCTGGGCAAGCGCTGGTGGGCGGCGAAGGGTATGGGCGCATACATGGGCAGGTCCCTGGCAGCTGCCACCCGGCTCCGCGTCTCCAACGTCTCGACACTCTCGGACGCCTCCCTCTCTTACTCCAGCCTCACGGGCTGGAAGGAACGGGGAAACCTTGACGAGTTCCTGGGCCTCACCGAGGACGTGTGGCGGACCCGTGCCTTTGGCGATTTCTGGTCGTACTGCATGGTGGCGGAGGGCTCCGTGGACATCGCCTGCGAACCGGAACTGAACCTCTACGACATGGCCGCCCTTGTGCCGATCGTCGTGGAGGCCGGCGGCCGTTTCACGTCGCTGGAAGGCGAGGACGGCCCCTTCGGCGGGAACGCGCTGGCCACCAACTCGATCCTGCACTCAGAGGTATTGCACCGCCTGAACCCTTATTTGGACGATTTGCTGTAACGGTTGGCTTTTCCCCGAAAAAACGAATAAAGCAGCGGCGGACACCTCCAGATGGGGGTGTCCGCCGCCGTTTATTCGAAATCGCGTAACAAACCGCTTAACAATCGCTGCGGGTTCAGTCCTGTCAGCCGCATGTCCTACGCTTTTATCCAGGTCACGAGTGCCAGCGCTAAACCCCGGTTTGCTGGCCGGCAACCCTCCATTCGCGGTGGGGTGCCCCGGGTGACGACCAGGCCGGTCCGGAGCGGATGCGGCAAGCGCGGATTCCACTATGCCGGAGTCCTGTATCCAAGTGAGGTCTCTGTGACAACTGCCACCGTCTCCCCCCAGCCCGTCAGCACCGAAGCGGCAGTTGCTGAACGGCATGCCGTTGCCGGCCGGCCCCTCGCGGCAGTCACCGGAGCCGAGATCCAGGCGCCGCTGATCACCGGCGGCCACGTGCGGTACGCAAACCTGGATTACGGCGCCTCGGCCCCTGCACTCTCCGTGGTGTCTGCCTACCTGAACGAAATCCTGCCCTACTACGCCAGCGTCCACCGGGGAGCAGGATACGCCTCCCAGATCAGCACCTCTGTCTACGAGAACGCGCGCACCATCGTCCGCGATTTCGTCGGCGGCCGCCCGGACGACTCGGTCATTTTCACCCGCAACACCACCGACTCGCTGAACCTCCTGGCAGGTTGCCTCCCGGTCACCGATGGCCGCCCTGACGGCGATGTCCTCTACCTGGACATCGAACACCACGCGAACCTGCTGCCGTGGCAGGGCGTGCCCCACCGCAGCATCGTGGCCGCGGAGACGATCACCGGCACCCTCGACGCAGTCTGCGCGGAGCTGGAGCAGGGCGGGGTCAGCCTGCTGGCCGTCACCGGCGCTTCAAACGTCACCGGCGAGATCCTTCCCATCCGCGCCCTGGCCGCGCTGGCCCACGAGCACGGCGCACGGATCGTGGTGGATGCGGCCCAGCTGGCACCGCACCGCCGGGTGGACATCAGCACGGATGACATCGACTACATCGCGTTTTCCGGCCACAAGCTTTACGCACCGTTCGGCGCCGGCGTCCTGGTGGGACGGCCTGACTGGCTGGACGCGGGCGTCCCGCACCTTGCCGGCGGCGGCGCGGTCAAGGAAGCAAGGCTCGACGGCGTCAGCTGGGCCAGCGGCCCGGCCCGCCATGAGGGGGGCTCGCCGAACGTCCTCGGAGCCGCCACGCTGGCCCGCGCCACCCAGGTCATTGCTGAGCTCGACCAGGACCGGTGGCACGCCCACGAAGCCGCGATCCGCTCCTTCCTGGTGGAGGGCCTGCAGGACATCGACGGCGTTACCGTGCACCAGATCTTCAAGGACAGCAACCCGGAAACGGACACCATCGGCGTGGTTAACTTCTCCGTGGAGGGCTACGACGCGGGGCTGGTGGCCGCCTATCTCGCCGCCGAGCACGGCGTGGGCCTGCGCGATGGACGCTTCTGCGCCCATCCCCTGCTGAAGCGCCTTGGCCTGCCGTCCGGTTCGCTCCGCGCAAGTTTTGGCGTCGGCTCACGGCTGGAGGATGCCGAACGCCTCCTCGCCGGTATCCGTGCGCTGCGCAGCAACGGGCTGGGGTGGGACTACGTGGTGGACGCCGGGCGCTGGGTCCCCGCCAACGACTTCCGCACCTACCCGCACTGGGCGCCCAACACGCCGGGAACGGCCGGCGCGGCCCCCTGCATCGACGACTGAGCAGCTGCAGCAAAGAGGGTGCCCCTTGGGGCACCAGCCGGTGACCGTCCGTGCGGTACATTCGAGAGACGTCCACATCGGCAGCACACGAAGGAGGCCACGCTTGGTTCGGGGTGGCCCCAGGCTCGATCACGGGCGGCGCCGGGAGCTTGGCCAGAGCTTCCAGGACGGCGGCGGGCACTACCACCGCGTCCGCCCCGGATATCCGGAAGACTCGGTCCGCTGGCTGGTGCCCACCAGCGCCCATGAGGCACTGGACGTCGGCGCGGGTACCGGAAAGTTCACCTCCTTGCTGCTGGACCTGGGCCTGGACGTCACCGCCGTCGACCCCTCCGCGGACATGCTCGCCCAGCTGAAGACCCACTGCCCGGGCGCCGCAGCTGTGGTGGGCTCCGCCGAGGTGACCGGCCTTCCCACCGCCAGCTTCGACGTCGTAACCGTTGCCCAGGCGTGGCACTGGTGCGACCCGCTGGCCGCAAGTACCGAACTCGCCCGGGTGCTGCGCCCGCATGGAACCCTGGGCCTGGTATGGAACCAGCTGGACACCTCCGTGCCCTGGGTACACCGCCTTTCCCGGATCATGCACGCAGGTGACGTGTACCGGCCTGGCCACAAACCCGTCGTGGGGCCTGAATTCCAAGGTCTCGAGGGACACGTCAGCCACTGGCAGGACACTGTGACGACCACGGACCTGATGGAGCTCACCAAGTCACGCAGCTACTACCTGCGCGCCAACGAGGCAACGAGGGCCAAGGTCTTGGCCAACCTGGACTGGTACCTGCACGAGCACCTTGCCTACGCCCCGGACCAGCAGATCCACCTTCCCTACCTCACGCTCGCCTGGCGCGCGGTCAAGGCATGACCAGTGCAGCGGACTCTGCCGCCGCGGCCCAACCGGTAGGCTTGAACCTGTGAAGACCAGCGCGCCCTCCTCCTCGATCGAGGACTACGTCAAGGTCATCTATTCGTTCACGGAATGGCAGGACAAGCCCATCACGTCCTCGCAGCTGGCACAGCGGCTGGGCGTGGCCAATTCCTCGGTTTCGGAGATGGTCCGCAAGCTCAAGGACCAGGGCCTGGTGGACCATAAGCCGTACAGCGCCGTCACCCTCACCGAGGCCGGCCTGCGGCTGGCCCTGGCCATGGTCCGCCGCCACCGGCTGATCGAGACCTACCTTGTCCAGCGCCTTGGCTACAGCTGGGACGAGGTCCACGATGAAGCTGAACAGCTGGAGCACGCGGTCTCGGACACGTTCATTGAACGCGTCGCGGCGAAGCTCGGGGACCCTAAGCGGGACCCGCACGGCGACCCCATCCCCACCGCCGACGGCCAGGTACTGATGCCGCGCGCCCACCTGCTCGCCGAACTGGACGAAGGCCACAGCGGCCGGATCACCCGGATCAGCGATGACAACCCAGAGCTGCTGCGGTACCTCGCCGCCCAGGACATCGACCTCGATGCCGAGGTGGAGGTGGTGGGACGGCGCCCGTTTGGCGGCCCCATGGTGGTGCGGATCGGCAGTTCGGGCACGCCCCGGGACTACGACCTGGCCGATGAAATCGCCTCAGCGCTGTGGGTCTCCAGCGACACCCCGCACCCTGGCTGCGTCCTGGGCGGATCCTGACGTGGCGATGCCCAACGGCTCGGCGTGGCTGGCCGTGGCCGCCGGCGGGCTGATCGGCAGCGAACTGCGGTACGGGCTGGGGCTGGCATTCCCGGACGCACCCGGCTCCCTCCCCTGGGCCACGCTGGCCATCAACATCAGCGGCAGTTTCGTCCTGGCGGCCCTGACCACAGTCTGGATGGCCCGCCCGCACACGGCATTCTGGCTGCGGGCAGCGGTGGGACCCGGCCTGCTGGGCTCCTTCACCACCTTCTCGGCAGTCATCTACGCCTCGGACCAGCTGGCGCGCGCCTCCGCCCACCCGGTATGGATCACCTATCTGGGCCTGTCCCTGGTCCTCGGCCTGGCGGCCGCCGGCGCCGGGTGGCGGACCGGCAGGTTCCTATCGTGCAGCCGGGATGGCCGGCCATGATCGCTGCGGCCCTGGTGGGGGTATTTGGCGTGGCCGGCGCCCTCCTGCGGTTCGGGGTGGACAGCTGGTTTGCGCACCACAGCAGCATCCGAAGCGTCCGCGCGGACGGCCGCGGAGCCCTGCACTGGCCCTGGGCCACCCTGCTGGTCAATGTGGTGGGGTGCTTCGTCATCGGGCTCTCCCACGGCCTGACCACCGGACTGGGACTGGGCACCGAATGGCAGCTGGGTCTGGCCACCGGCTTGGCCGGAGGGCTCACCACTTTCAGTTCCTGGACCACGGCCACCATCCGCCTGCTCAGCGAAGCACGGTTCGGCTCGGCGGTGCTGAACGTGGCGGTCAACCTTGCGTTGGGCTTTGCTGCTGCGGCCGCGGGCATCGCCCTGGTCGGCTGAGTTCCGGAGCCCGGCTCCAGCCCGGCCCGGCCCGGCCAGGCCCGGCCAGGCCCGGCCAGGCGATTTGGCCGCCTCCCGTATGGTTGAAGGTGATGATCAGCAGACGCGACGCGGCAATAACCCTTGATGTTCCCCTTGAAATGGCACAGCGCCATGGCCTGCCCAAGTGGATGACGGAGGCCGAGCTCCGTGCCATCCTGGACAATCCCCCGCCCTGGCTGGTGCAGTCGCGCGCCAACCGGACGGGAAAGCGGCCCGTCTGGGTGCACTTGGAATGCGCCGTCTGTGGCTATGAGGAAGCGGCGCGGCCCAAGAAGTGGTGGCCCGACTTTACGTACGTGGTGTGCGGACACCACGCCCCAGCGGAGGTTCCGCCTGTCCGCGCCGGCCACGTCCGCAGCGAGTACGACGGCGTGGGGACCCGTTTCGTGGGCATCGCGGACGTGGAAGCGCCCCCGGTTCGTCCGTAGGTCACCGGGCGTTGCCTGCCCAGGGTGCCTGACCGCCGTCGAACCTTAAGCCGTGCCGTTTCCCGTCATTTCCTCCGGAACAGCGGTGATGTGCAGTTCGGCGCCGTCGCGCAGCACTGCCACGTCGAGCGGCTGGCCGATGGCGTCCGCAAACAGGAGCCGCTGCAGGCTCTCGGCGTTGTTCACGGCGCGGCCACCCGCCGTGATGATGATGTCCCCTGCGGACAGGCCCGCCTTGTCCGCGGGCGAACCGGGCAGCACCTCCACGACACGAAGTCCTTCGCGCAGCCCGGTCCGGATCACCGCACTGGGTGTGAGCTGGATGGGAGTGCTGACAAGGCCAAGGTAGGCGCGGCGCACCCGCCCGTCCGCCAGCAGCGCGAAAATGATCCTGCGGGTGGTGGCGTTGATGGGGATGGCCAGTCCCAGGCCGGCGCCCGCCACCGCGGTGTTGATGCCCACGATCCTGGCATGGGTGTCCGCGAGCGCACCGCCGGAGTTTCCGGGGTTCAGGGCCGCGTCCGTCTGGATGACGTCCTCGATGACACGCCGGTTACCGCCTGACCAGACAGGTATGGCACGGCCCAGGCCGCTGACCACCCCTGCGGTCACGGAACCTGCCAGACCCAGGGGGTTCCCCACCGCCACCACAAGCTGCCCCACACGCAGGGTCTCCGCCGCGCCAAACACGGCGGGCCGGACCTTGGGCCGGGAACCGTGGACCACCGCGAGATCGGACAGGGGGTCTGCGCCCACCAGCTCGAGTTCCATCCTGGTGCCGTCGCCAAAGACAGCGTAGCCCTGCCGGGTACCGGCCACGACGTGCGAATTCGTGAGCAGGTAGCCGTCCTCCGTGAAAAGTACGGCCGAGCCCGCTCCCACCCTGACCCGGCCATTACGGCGCTGGGCAGTCATCTCGATCGCCGCCACATGCGGGGTCACCGCAGCCGCTACCCGCATGACGGTCCGGGAATAGGCATCCAGAACGTCGTCGTCCTCCGGTTGCTGGGGTTCCGGCGCCTGCTCCACGGCGCACCTCCTGCCTGCGTTTCCGCCCTGATCCGCCATGTTCCGTTCTATACGCTTGTGGCGGTGGTTTGCCCTGTTGGGGCCTTATAGAAGAAAACGACGGCCGGGGCATCTCCAGTCCCGGCTTCGCTACGCCTTGGGTGAAACCGCCACCCGTGCGCGGCTGCTGTCCAGGCCCTAGGATCGGTACCATGACTGATTCCCCTGCAGGATCTCAAACCGAAATCCTGCCCGCCGATGAGTGCTGGAAGTATCTTCGGTCGTCCTACATCGGCAGGCTGGCGGTCATCAACGGTGACGTTCCGGAGATCTTTCCCGTGAATTTCTCCGTGACTGGGGAAACGCTGGTCTTCCGCACCGCGCCGGGCACGAAGCTCCGCGCGCTGCTCAGCGGTGCAGTTGCCGCCTTCGAGGTGGACGGGCTCAATCCGTATGCCACGGAAGTCTGGAGCGTGGTGGCGAAGGGCAGGCCGGAACCCTTCGACGAAACCCGGATGTCCCTGCCGGACGGTGACGCCGACCGGGAACCGTGGCAGCCCGGTATCAAGGACCACCTGGTGGCCCTCACGCCCACGGACCTCACCGGGCGCACGTTCGCGGTAAGGTCACGGACGCGGTGGTGGCCTCCAGTGGATTTTTCCGCCGACTGGTTGTAGGAACTGGCTTTCGGTACGGCCCGCTTTGGACCGGATTCTCCCGTTTAGCTGGACGCTTCAGGGCTTGAGGACCACTTTGAGCGCTTTGGTTTCGGCAGCGCGGGAGAAGGTGTCGTAGGCATCGAGGAACTGATCGAAGCCAAAATGATGGGTGGCGAACTTTTCCGCACGGATCTTTCCCTGTGATACCAGCTTGAGCAGCATGGGCGTGGTGTTGGTATTCACCAGGCCCATGCTGATGTTGATGTTCTGGATCCAAAGATCTTCGAGGTGCAGTTCCACCGGTTTTCCGTGCACGCCCACGTTGGCCACCGAACCGCCCGGCCGGACAATCTCGGTGCACATAGCGAACGTTGCGGGCACGCCCACCGCTTCGATGGCCACGTCGACGCCGTAGCCGCCTGTGAGGGCAAGGACCTGTTCCTTCCAATCAGCGCTGCCGGAGAGGACCGTGTCCGTCGCCCCGAACTCCTTTGCTTTGTGGAGGCGGTTGGCGTCCAGGTCAATGGCCACCACGGTGGCGGCGCCATACAGTCCTGCCGTGGTGATCGCCGCCAGGCCCACCGGCCCTGCACCCACCACAGCCACGCTGTCCCCGGGCTTGACCCGGCCGTACTGGACACCTATTTCGAATCCGGTGGGAAGGATGTCCGAGAGCATGACTGCTTGTTCGTCGCTGACGCCGGGAGGCAACAGGTGCAGCGAGTTCTCGGCGTAGGGCACGCGGACGTACTCGGCCTGGGTACCGTCGATCAGGTGGCCAAAGATCCATCCGGTGCCTTGCTGGCCTTCTGCTCCCAGGCAGTGCGAGTACAGGCCTGTCCTGCAGTTGATGCAGTGGCCGCAGGACTTGATGCACGAGATGATGACGCGATCGTTGGCTTTCAGGCCCGTCACGGAGGGGCCGGTTTCCACGACGGTCCCCACTCCCTCGTGGCCCAGGATCCGGCCCTTCTGCACGGCGGGTACGTCACCTTTGAGGATGTGCAGGTCGGTACCGCAGATGGTGGTGGTATCGACTCTAACGATGGCATCGCCGGGTTGCTGGATGCGGGGATCCGGGACGTCGGTCCAGGACTTTTCGCCGGGTCCGCCGTAGACGAGGGCTTTCATGGGCTAATTCCTTAATGTGAGGGCCGGCTTTGCGGCCGCCTGCCGGTTTGGGATGGCTGGCCATGCGGTGGCTGCGTTGAGGCGGGTGGCGTTTGTGTGTGTTGGCTTTCGGCGGGATGCGTTTCGCCGGGCTTGCGGCCCGGAAGGCGTTTCCCCGGTGTCCATACGGTCCGGAGTTTGGCCAGGTGCACGGTTGCCAGCACCAGGAACAGCGCCGAGAGTGCAAGCGCCTGCAGGAGTGCGGCCCCGTCCGGTGCTGCCCCGAACAGGGGCTTGACCAGTTCGCCCACCGCCAGGGAGAAGATGAGCGTGAAGCCCAGGACCTGCAGGGCCGGCAGGAGCAGCAACCCTGTCCGGTGGTTCCGGTATGCCAGGAAGGACAGGATCAGGAACCCGGGCATGATGAAGCAAAGGTCCAGGATGAAGATTGAGTAGAGGGAGTCGATTTGATCGCCCGTCGCCATGAGGGGCAGGAGCATCCCGATCCAGAGGGGATAGAAAATCAGGGGCTGAAGAATGGCACCCGAGCCGACGTAATCCTCACCGCGCGGGGCAGGGATACCGACGGGTTTGCGCGGTCCAGGCTGGCTCCCGCCGTGGCCAGCGCCCAAAAAGACAGTGCGAAGACGGCCATGTACAGCAGGTACAAGCCGTTGTAAGTCCGCTCGATGACGTAGATTCCGTAGGCGTAGAAGAGGTAGCCGAGGAGCCCAAGGGCCACAATTTGGTGCTTGGTCCTTTGCGGCCCGGCTGCATACGCCAGGTACAGCAGACCGAGCCCCGCCCCCAGGGAGAGCAGGTCCTGGGAGTACGCCCCGGGCACAAGCCTTGGGGCGACCACGCCGTCATAGATTTCCATTCGCAATATTCCTGTTGCTGCAGCGCCCAGCGCCAGCAGTCCGGCAACAGCCCACAGCAGGCGGTTGAGGAACAGATGCGTCAGCATGGCCACCTTTCGCAGGAAGAGTCAGGTTCCCGGGGCTCTCCCACAGCGTCGCATTCGCCCTGGCCGGCCTCCAAGGGCCATAGGTCCTTCCTTCCATGCCAGGCCTTTATGCCCTTTCCGCAAGCAGGAGAGTTGCCTACGCTGTGGCCTATGACTGACAACACGAACGTACCGGCGCCGGAAATCCTTGACACGGCGGAATGCTGGACACTCCTCTCCCAAACCGGGGTGGGGCGGCTCGCCGTCATCGCCGACGGCCACCCCGACGTCTTCCCCGTCAACTACAAGGTGGACGGCCAAACGCTGGTGTTCCGCACCGGCAGCGGCACCAAGCAGCAGGCAATCCAGTCGGATGCCGCGGTTGCACTGGAAGCCGATGCTGTCAGCCCGCAGTTCGGCCTTGCCTGGAGCGTCGTTATCAAGGGCAAGGCACAGGAGACCACGCCCACGGGCCCCGACCTCGACGACATCCGCCGTGCCCTGTTTCCCTGGCAGGGCGTAGGGCAGGAGCACTTCATCCGCATCACGCCGGAGTCCATCACGGGGAGGCGTTTTACAGTAAACGCGCCGCTGCTGTGGCAAACCCCGCTGGACGACGCAACCCGCGCCGGCTTCGAATAGGCGGCCGCCGGGCAGGAGACGCCGGCAGGACAACGGACAGGAGAACGCTGTGCGGGCATGGTGGGTGAACCAGCCGGGGCCCATATCCACCCATCCACTGCTGCTGGGTGAGCGGCCCACCCCCAGACCTGCCGCCGGCGAACTCCTGGTGGAAGTGAGCGTTTGCGGCGTCTGCCGGACAGACCTCCACCTCGCTGAAGGAGACCTGGCGCCGCGGCATCCGCACGTGGTGCCAGGCCACGAAGCAGTCGGCGTCGTCATTGAAACGGGGGCGGATTGCACGCGGTTCACAGTAGGTGACAGGGTTGGCGTGGCGTGGCTCGGCGGGACCTGCGGCCGGTGCCCCTACTGCCGCCGAAGTGAAGAGAACCTTTGCTCGTCACCCGTCTTTACCGGCTGGGACAGGGATGGGGGCTACGCAGAGCACCTGACGGTAGCGGAGGACTTTGCCTACCCTCTGCCTGCCTCATTTACCGACGAACAAGCTGCGCCGTTGCTGTGTTCCGGAATTATCGGGTACCGCGCCCTGAAACGCGCAGCCCTGCCGGTCGGCGGGCGCCTGGGCATCTACGGCTTCGGCAGTTCAGCCCACATCACCGCGCAACTGGCACTCAAACAGGGCGCCTCTGTGTTCGTCATGACCCGGTCCCCGGGCGCACGGTCACTGGCGTTGGACCTGGGAGCGGAGTATGCAGGGGACGCGTACGCCGAACCGCCGGTACCGCTCGATTCCGCCATCCTGTTTGCACCGGCAGGTGACCTCGTTCCCGTCGCCCTGCGTGCCCTCGACCGCGGCGGGACGCTGACAATCGCGGGCATCCACCTGAGCGACATCCCGGCCCTGGATTACGCCAGGGAGCTCTTTTTTGAACGGCAGGTGCGCAGCGTGACAGCCAACACCAGGAGGGACGGGCAGGAGTTCCTGACCCTCGCAGCCCGGCTTTCCCTGGCCCTCACCACCACGGTGTACCCGTTTGCCGCTGCCGATAAGGCCCTGGAAGACCTGGCGGCGGACAGGATAACCGGGTCGGCGGTCCTGCGGGTCCGCCCCGAACAGGCTGTGCAATAGTTTCTGCAGGCCGCCCGATTCCCGTCACTGCGCCACCTCAGCCGAACAGGACGGCGGCCTCCTTGTAGCGCGCCTCGGGCACCACTTTCAGTTGTCCCAGCGCCTCGTCCAGGCCGACATTCACGATGTCCGTGCCACGCAGCGACACCATGGTGCCCCACCGTCCCGCTGCTGCGGATTCGACCGCGGCCAGGCCCAGGCGGGTGGCAAGGACACGGTCGAAGGCCGTTGGCTCGCCGCCGCGCTGAATGTGGCCCAGGACCGTGGCCCGGGTTTCGATGCCGGTCCTCATCTGTAGTTCCCCTTCAAGCAGCAGCCCGATGCCTCCCAGTCGTGGCCTGCCGAAAGTATCCAGGCCGCGGGGGGCGTAAGGCGCAGGGTGCCCCTCGGGTGCGAAGGCTTCGGCCACCACCACAAGGGGAGCCCTGCCGCGGTCGCGGGCGGATACCACCCATGAACAGACCTGGTCCAGGGATACGGGATGCTCCGGTATGAGGATGGCGTGCGCGCCGGAGGCCATCCCGGAATGCAGGGCTATCCACCCTGCGTTGCGGCCCATGACTTCCGCCACCATGCAGCGGTGATGGGATTCGCCTGTGGTCCGCAGGCGGTCCATGGCTTCCGTGGCAGTCTGGACTGCGGTGTCAAAGCCAAAGGTGTAGTCCGTAGCGCCAAGGTCGTTGTCGATGGTCTTGGGCACCCCCACCACGTTGATGTCCTGCGCGCACAGTTCCCGGGCGGCCGCCAGCGTCCCCTCTCCCCCGATGGCGATCAGGCCTTCCAGGCCGTTGCGCCGAAAACAGCTCCGCACGCCATCGATTCCCTTCCCTACCAGCGGGTTGGTTCGCGACGTGCCCAGGATGGTTCCGCCCAGGCGCGAGATCCCACGGACGCTCGTCCGGGGCAAAGGAACGGCGTCCTGTTCAAGGACACCCCGCCATCCGTCCCTGAACCCCAGGAATTCGTATCCGTGCGCCACGTCCCCGCCCAGTACGGCTCCGCGGATGACCGCATTGACCCCCGGGCAGTCACCACCACTGGTGAGGATTCCCAGCCGTTTCACGACGCCGCCAGTCCGGGGGCCCGGGCAGGCAACGGGAAGTGCCGGGTCCGGCCGGGAGGCAGGACAACGTCGGTGCCGTACACATGCACCTTGATGGGGCCGGCGTCGCCAGGGGCGGAGGCGATGCTCATCCGCCCATCCTTGAGATGCACCCGAAGCCGGTGCCCCCGGTACAGGACTTCGAAGGCCACGCCGCGAAGACCCGTGGGCAGGTTGGGGGCGAACACGATGGTCTCCCCGCTGAACCGCAGGCCCGCGAAGCTGCGCTGCACCACGTCGATCGTGCCGCCCATTGCGCCTAAATGGATCCCCGCGCGGGTGGTGCCGTGCTGGGTGTCGTCCAAATCGGCGTCGAGCGCTTCCCGGAAGCTGTCCCAGGCCCTGTCCGCGTCCAGCCCTGCCAGGACGGATGCGTGTGCAACCCTGCTTAGCGTGGAGCCATGGGCCGTCCTGGCGAGGTAGTACTCAATGGTCCGGTTGAGTTGTTCCTGCCCGAACCCGTAATGCAGCCGCTGAAGCATGCTGACCAGTCCTTCGTGGCCCAGCAGGTACGGCAGCATCAGGACATCCGCCTGTTTTGCCAGTTTGTAGCAGTTGGTCGCGTCGTTCTCGGCTTCCAGGATCAGGTCCAGGCGTTCAATGTCACCGTACTCGTCCCGGTAATGCTCCCAATCAAGCTCCTTCAGATCCCCGTAGCCTTCGAACTGGCTGATGACGCCGTCACTGTGAAAGGGGACGTACATCGCGCTTCCCATGTGCGCCCACCCGGCTGTTTCCTCATCGGTGACACCGAGGCGTTCCATGAGCCCGGCACGCTCGCTGCCATGGAGGAAGGACAGGATGCCCGCCGCCTGGGCGCAGACCCACGCGGCCATGACGTTGGTGTAGGCATTATCGTCCAGGCCTGGTTTGTCCCGGCCAGGGTACCCCGTGTGGTATTCGTCCGGTCCCACCACGCCGCGCAGGTGGTACCGGCCGCCCTGCTCGTCGTAGCAGGCCAGGGATCGGAAGAACCTGGCAACCTCGATCACCAGCTCGGCCCCCTTTTGGAGGAGCCAAATCTTGTTCCCAGTGGCCTGGAAGTACTGCCAGGCGTTGAAGGCAACGGCCAGCCCCGAGTGGACCTGCAGATGCGAGTGGTCCTTCACCCACCTTCCGGACCTTTCGTTGTACAGCCATTTTGGCGTCTCCTCGGTCCCATCACTGCCGCTCTGCCATGGGAACTTGGCTCCTTCCAGTCCCGCCATCACTGCAGCATGCCGGGCAGCGGGAAGCCGCCGCCACCGGTAATCGAGCACGGAGCGGGCAATGTCGGGCGTCCTTGAGGTGAGCACCGGCAGGACGAACAGCTCATCCCAAAAGACGTGGCCGCGGTAGCCTTCGCCATGCAGGCCGCGCGCGGTGACGCCGGCGTCGAGTTCGGCCGTGTGGTGGGTCAATGTCTGCAACAAATGGAAGATGTGCAGGTTAAGAACCAGTTTCACCTGGACCGGAGCATCGATGTCCACCAAAAACGGCCGGACTTCGCGCCGCCAGGCATCCTCGTGCGCCGCCAGCAACGCATCATAGTCACCGCCTGCGCGCCCGAGCACGGCCCTGGCCTCAGTCGCCGGGGAGGAGATGGCACGGTCGCGGGACGTCACCACGGCCACTGTCTTGGTGATCCGCGCCGTCGCGCCTGCCTCAAGGGAAAGCAGCAGGGTATGGAAATGGAACGCGCCTTTCCTGCCGCCCTCGCTTCCTTTCGCCGCCTGGGACAGGGATGTCCGATAGGCTGCGGCGATGCGGATCAGGCTTTGCGTGGTTTCCACTTCGACGACGGAGGTTCCGTCGGAAGGCAGCTCCAGGCTGGAGCCGCGCGGGGCAGTCATGTCAGCGAGATGGATGTCGGAACCCTGGGCGTGTTCAGGCAGGTTGGCGTTGCGCACGGCGGCATTTATGCCGCTGCGGACTTCCACGTCACCTCTCCAGCCCAGCGCAGTAATCACCGTTTCAAGGACAAGCAGGTGGGGTTCTGCCATGGATGCAAAGCGGGTCTGCACCACTTCCAGGCACCGGTGGTCTGCGCCCTCCAACAGCAGCCTCCGTTCGAGCAACGCCTTTCTAAGGTCCAGGACACGGCGCTCGCGGATGACGGTCATTCCGCCTTCCGACCACCACGGCTGGCCGGACAAGCGCAAGTCAAGCGGCAGGCAATCGGGTGCGTTAACCATGTGTTCTTCCAGCAGCGTCTCGCCGGCGGCCTTGGCGAGGACCCGGTTGTACACGCCCGCAAGATACATGCCCGCGTAGCTGAAGGGTCCGCCCTCGGGTGCCGCTCCCCGCACGCCCATGTAACCGTTGCCCAGCGTGGTCAGCGCTTCCCGGTGCCCCTCGTGCGCGGCGTCGAAACCTTCGTAGACGAGGTGCCATGCGTTGCCGATGACTTGTCCCAGGTCCAGCTCTCCCACGTCGTTGAGGACGATTCCGGCACCGGCCGCTTCGAGCTGGCGGCGGTTCCCGGTGCGGTCGATTCCCACCACGAGGCCGAAACCGCCGCGCCGGCCGGCCTCGACCCCCGCCGCCGAATCCTCCACCACCACGGCGTGTGCCGGAGCCACCCCCAGCCGTGATGCGGCCTCAAGAAAAACGTCCGGTGCCGGCTTTCCGCGCAGACCCAGCCCGGCCGCCGTCGTTCCGTCCATCACTGCCTGGAACAAATCATGGATGCCTGCCGCTTGCAGGACCAGCGAGGCGTTCCGGCTTGAGGTGACCACGGCGGTTGGCACCGCCGCGCCCGCAAGCCGTTGCAGCAGTTCCAGTGTTCCGGGGTAGCTCTGGACGCCGTCATCGCGGAGGTGCTGCAGGAAGTATTCGTTCTTCCAGGCCCCCAGGCCGAATCCGGTCCAGGCTCCGGCCGCGTCGGTCTCTTTCCCCTTTTCAACCTTGACTCCGCGGGCGGCGAGGAACCGCACCACCCCTTCCTCACGCGGCATCCCGTCAATGAAGGTGAGGTAGTCAGCCCTGCTGAGGGGGGCACGGTTGGCGTCCGCCGGAACCCTGGGGTCATGCAGGATCCGCTCAAACGCGTCTTTCCATGCTGCCTGATGGACCAGCGCCGTGTTGGTGACCACCCCGTCGAGGTCGAAAATGACGGCGTCGAATGGTGGTTTGGCGGCAGCGGCGGTGGGCGACCCGATCATAGGTAAGTGGTACCAGCAAGCCCGGGTTCCGGAAAGGGCCGATGGGCCCGGCGCCGACTAAGCAGTGTCCCTGCGTGCCGCGTGTCCCACATGGTTCCACCACGTAAGCGGGGATGTGATGGTGAAGCGCCGTCCGCTGACGGAGGTGGGGACGATTCGGACGAAGTGATCCTTTTCGCCAGCCTGCCAAGGGAAAAGTGTCAGCCCGGCCCCTGCCAGGAGTTCCTCTGAGGGCTCCAGGGTGACCGCTCTGCCCTTGACCAGCACGCTCCATGCCCTGGATGCGTCATGGCCGTCGGCTTCAAGCGCGACGGCTAGCGGTCCCCCGGCTGCGCGCAGTTTGGCACCTTCCCCGGTGCGGAAAACAACTGACTGTTGATCCACCTTGTAATTGACCGGGAAGACTTCCGGATACCCGTCCACCAGTACGGCCAGGTGCCCGACGGACACGCCTCGGAGGAGGTCCCAGCACGTTCCTGCGTCGAGGACTTCGGTAGGCGTTTGCAGCGCGTCGTTGTGCATGCTCCGAAGATAGCGGGGCGGCGGCCCGGAGTACCAGAGCATTTCGGCCCGGCCCGGGTGCAGGCCACATTTCGGCGCGGACTCCCGGTGCATATATCCAGCAGCAATTCGCGCCATGCCCGGTGCTAAAGTACAACCGGGTAATTCTCTCCCCTTACCTGGTCAAAATCGGGCCCTTTTCTTGGCTTTATCGACTGCACGTCGCGCGTGAAACGAGCACCGGTCGTAAACAGGTGTCGGCGTCGAGGGGGCAGGGCTTGCATTCACTTGACAGAAAAATTGAGGAGTACGTGTGACCGGACAGGTCTTGCTATCCAGGGCTGACGTGCGGCGGACAGAAGCGGCCAGCGCTACCCGCAAGGACATTCAGGCCCTTCGCGCCTTGGCCGTCGGACTCGTGGTGCTCAATCACCTGTGGCCACTAAGACTTCCAGGTGGTTATGTCGGCGTCGACGTCTTCTTCGTGATTTCGGGATACCTGATTACCAAGCACTTGCTTGGGGAACTGGAGCGCTCGAACCGGATCGAACTCGGGAAGTTCTATTCACGGCGGATCAGGAGATTGCTTCCGGCCGCAACCCTTGTCGCCGTAATTTCGCTATTGGCCGCGTGGGCCCTGCTGCCTTTCTCGCGCTGGGTCTCAATCGCACAGGAAACAATGGCGTCCGTTCTCTACGTTGAAAACTGGGTCCTGGCGGCCAAGTTCGTGGATTACTCTGCGCATAACGAAGTCGCGTCGACCGTGCAGCACTTTTGGTCCCTGTCAGTGGAGGAGCAGTTCTATCTGCTCTGGCCGCTGCTCCTTCTTGGGCTGTTCTTGGCTGCGGCCCGGCTCCGTGTCCGCCGGCGGGTGTTTCTCGCGCTGGGTGTTACTGTCGTCAGCGCCCTGGCTTGGGCCTTTTGTATCTGGTTCACCTACACAAACAAGAGCCCGGCCTACTTTGTCACGCCTGCCCGTGTATGGGAGTTCGGCGCGGGAGCCCTGATTGCGATCGGTGGCCCCCAAGCATTGGCGGCTTTACGTCTGCGGCTGCCGAGTTATCACCTGTCTGTGTCCGGCGCGGCACAATGGCTCGGATACTGTCTGATAGCGTATTCCGCGTTTTCCTACAACGAGCAGACGTATTTCCCTGGTATCGCTGCGGCAGTCCCCGTCGTCGGCACTGCGCTCGTGATCGCCTCCGGACCCAACAGCCCGTTCTGGTCCCCTAACCGGATTTTCGCCGTCAAGCCCATCCAGCTGGTGGGTGACGTGTCCTATTCCCTTTATCTGTGGCACTGGCCACTGATCGTTTTGGCCCCGGCACTTTTGGGCCACTCCCTGTGGACCAAGGACAAAATACTTGTACTGGTCCTCGCCATTGCGCTGGCCTATGTTTCCAAGAAACTTGTTGAAGACCCGGGCCGCACTAAACTCCTGCGCGCGGCCAAACCAGTTCACGTCGTCCGATATATGGCAGCGACTATGGCATTTGTCTGCGCCCTTGGCGGCGGCCTCCTGCTGAGCTTTGGCAAGGCCCAGGAAGCCGAAACTGCGAAGCTTCAGTCACTCTCCGGAGGGCCCTGTTACGGGGCGCGCAGCCTGGACCCGAAAAACAATTGCAGCGATCCGTTCGGGGCTGCCCAAGTCGCAAATGTGGGTCCGAATGAAGCACCACGTTTTGACGCTCCCGAATGTCACCCTGCAGCTGACCCCATAGTCTTCGAAGACCAGAAGATCCTGACGGACTGCGATTTCACCGGGGGCGCGCAATCCGCAGCAACCGTATGGCTGATCGGTGACTCGCACGCGGAGCAATGGAAAGGCGCGTTATACGAGCTTGCAAAGCTTCACAAGTGGAAGCTAAAGGAGTCCATGGTCGGCGGCTGTCCATTTGTGGATGTAAAGCGAGTCGCCTTCATGGGAGACCCAGCCACCGATCCTCACTCGCAACTGCGATGCTTGTCGTGGAGTCAGCAGGTAACGGACCGAATTGTCCGGGAAAAGCCCGACATGGTTTTCGTTTCATCATTTGGAGCCGGCGAAAGCATAGATGACGGCACCGGCCGCTCCCAGCTGGACCAGTACAACGATGCGGTAACCAAGCGATTCAGAGAATGGACCGACGCCGGTTCACGGGTCTTCGTCTTCCGGGATCCCCCGCTGACCCTGCGGCACAGCAGCCCGGACTGCGTCGCGCTCAACCAGCAACACCCGATTAGCTGTGCAAACGCGCGGGCCGAGGCTTTGCTGCCGGACCCTGTCGCTGATGCCGCCCACCGCATCGGCAAACCTAATGTGAAAGTCCTCGACCTGTCCGATCAGTTCTGTGACGACCGCAGCTGCTATGCAGTGATAGGTGGCCTCCAGGTGTACGCCGATTATGACCATGCGGCACGCAGCTACATCCGCTCCCTCGTGCCCGTGCTGGCTCAGAGGTTTAACGAGGCCCAGCAATAGGTCCTCCTACGGCACCCCGGCCAGTTGACCGGGGTGCTCGCCACATCGGCATCGGTTGCGCCGACGCCCGCAAACATGTCCTGATGCTCGTCCACAACGATGTCACCATCAGCGACGCCACCACTGGCGGGATCATCCGCGAACTCACCATCGACCCCGCAAGGAACCGCCAGCCCAGAAAAACAGGGCAAAAAAACACCCCGGTCCGAAGACCGGGGTGCTACCGATGACTCGACTCATCCGTGAAGGATGGCTCGAGTCACCATTGGGTGGAGATGGGGGGAATTGAACCCCCGTCCGATGTCGTGTTGTCAGGGCTTCTCCGGGCGCAGTTTGCGTCGGATTTTCTCGGCCCCAGCCATGCTGCAAACAGCTGGCTGATCCGGGCCCAGTCATCTAAAAGTCCCGTTTACTCCGATGACGGGAGCAAACAGCAGTGGCTATCTAAATGACGCCAGGATCCGGGGCGATAGCAACCCCGGGCTGACGGACTGTCTTACTGCTTAGGCAGCGAGAGCGAAGTCAGTGCGCTTAGATTCGGCACTTATTGGTTTGCAGAAAGCGTTTACGAGATAATTCTGCATCCTCGGCCCGCTTCACCTGTCGCGACTAACACCGTCGAAACCGATCATCCCCGTATTTTGTTACCAAACCGGCTGGCAAGCCTGCCGGACTATCCATACTAACGCATGCCCCGGTGAAATAATTCCTACCGGCGACGGTTGCGTTCGCGCATCTCACGCTGCGCCTCGCGGTTGTCCTGCTGCTCCCGCAGCGTCTGCCGCTTGTCGTACTCGCGTTTACCGCGGGCCACGGCGATTTCCACCTTGGCGCGGCCGTCCACAAAGTAGAGCTGCAGCGGAACGATGGTGTAGCCGGCTTCCTGGACCTTGCGGGAGATCTTGATGAGCTCCTCGCGGTGCAGCAGCAGCTTACGGCGGCGGCGTGCAGCGTGATTGGTCCAGCTGCCCTGGTTGTACTCCGGAATGTGGATGGCTTCCATCCACAGCTCGTCGTTATAGAACGTGCAGAATCCGTCCACCATGGAGGCATGGCCCTCGCGCAGGGACTTCACTTCGGTGCCCATCAACGCGATGCCGGCCTCGTAAGTGTCCAGCACATGGTAATCGTGCCGGGCCTTGCGGTTGGTGGCCACCACCTTACGGCCACTTTCTTTAGGCACGGGAAAACTCCTCAAGTTCAAGTTGGCAGCTCCCCGCCTGGCGGCGCAGAGCTATCCCAGTCTACGGCAGGGGTGTTCTCCCCTACAGCAGTCCCATGGGATCTACGGCCTTGCCGTTGAGCCATGTTTCGAAGTGGGCGTGGCAGCCGGTGGAGTTACCGGTACTGCCGGAGTAGGCAATGAGCTGGCCTTGGGAGACGCGCTGCCCATTCGAGACGACGATGCTGGAGTTGTGGTAATAGATGGTGGTCAGGGTGTTCCCCTGCACCAGGCCATGATCAATCTTGACGCGCCACCCGCCACCGTCGGCGGAGTTCCAGCCGGAGCTAAAGACTTCCCCGGCCGCCGCCGCGTACACAGGGGTGCCACAGGCGGCACCGAAGTCGATTCCCGTATGCATATAGCCGCCGGTGCCGTAGAAGTCGATCGTTCCCGGCGGAGTTGTGCGGTAGCCAAAGCCTGAGGTGATGGGGATGCTGCCGTCGAACGGGTGGCGGAGGCCAAAGGCCGACGGCGACCCTACCGCGGGCGGTACATACGGCTGAACGGGCGGCGCCGGGCGGTTCGCTGCCGCGGCTGCGGCTGCTGCAGCGGCGGCAGCTGCAGCAGCAGCCTCTGCCTGCCGGCGCTGCTCCGCTTCCCACGCCTCCCGGGCTTTTCGGTCACGTTCTGCGATTTCGTTGGCAACTTGGTTCTGGTTGGCTTGGACACCGGCAAGTTTGGCCTGAATTCCGGGCTTGGCGGCCTGGAGCTCAGCGTCAAGGCGCGTGGTATCCGCAATCAGTTGGTCTACCTGCGCCTTCTTCGCCGCAGCTTCGTCACGCGCCGCCTTTTCCCGTTCCAGAGCGGCGTCGGCTTTGGCCTTGAGGTCCTTGATTTCCACTTCCACGGCCTGAAGGCGGGCTTCAGAGTTTACGTTGGTGGCGTTCTGCTGGTTGAGCTTGTCCATGGCCGCGTTCTGGCTGCGCATGGCCTGGTCAGCCAGGTCCATGGTTTCAGTCAGGCTGCTGCCGCTGTTGGAGCCGAAGAACAGCGACAGGTTGGAGGGAACGCCGCCGGATTTGTAGGCTTGCGTGGCAATCTGGCCGATCAGTTTCTTGGTATCGGCGATCTTCTGCTTGTCCGTTTCAAGCTGCTGGGTGATCTTCGCCTTGTTCTGCTGGGCCATGTCCACACGCGCGGCCAGTGCCTCCGATTCCTTCACCGCGCTGGCCACGCGACCCTGCGCGTCGAGCAGCGCCTGCTGGGCACCCGGAAGCTGGCCCTGGTAAATCACCAGGTCCCCGGCGGCCTTTGCAATCCGGGAATCGACAAATTCGAGGGAAGCCTGCACGCGTGCGGCTTCTGCTTCGAGCGCAGCTTTGCGGTCCTCGAGGTCGTCGGCGAAGGCGACGGGCGTCGCAACGGCCATCCCCGCGGACAGCAGAATGGTGAGCACACCGCTGATGACCCCCAAACGGCGTCCGGCGGTCCGCCCTCGGCTGTGCCGAGGACGGGGCAAGGGTTGATCAATCAGGTTCATGGGCATTCCTTGGTCGGTGTGCACAGCCTAAACGCGCAAATATCTACGTAAGGTCAAGAGAGACGAAATTCCTGCCAAGGATCCGCCAAGGACCAGCAGCGCCGGAGCGAGGATCAGGGTCTGGCCGGATGAGATGAAGGCCGTATCGGGGTATTGCCGCGACATGTAGTCGCCGAGGAAGAACTGCGCCACCGCCCACAGGGTGCCCGAGGCCAGGGCAGCACCGATCACTGCTGCGATGACGCCTTCCAGGATGAACGGCAGCTGGATCACCGTTTTTGAGGCTCCCACGAGCCGCATGATTCCGGTTTCCCGGCGTCGGCTGAAGGCGGAGAGCCTGATGGTGGTGGCGATCAGCAGGATGGCGCAGACGATCATGACACCTGCGATGCCCACTGCCACCAAGGAGGCGCCGTTCATCACCGAGAACAGGCGTTCGAGCAGCTGGCGCTGGTCAATGACCGTTTCTACGCCCGGCTGGGACGAGAACGTCTCGCTGATGATCTGGTACTTCTGTGGATCCTTCATGTTGATCCGGAACGATGCCGGCAGCTGGTCCGGCGTCACGGAATCGACGATGGGCGAATTGGAGAACTGGTCCTTGAAGTGCTTGTAGGCCTCATCCTTGGACTCAAACTGGAAGTCGTTGATGTACTGCGCCACAGCCGGGGACTCCAGGAGAGCGTTGAGGCCCTGTTGCTGCTCAGGGGTGACGGGCCCGGACGCGCAGCCCGGCGCCGTCGAACCTTCACTGCACAGGAAGATGGCCACCTGGACTTTGTCGTACCAGTAGCCTTTCATCTGGTTGATCTGCATCTGCAGCATGCCGGCGGCGCCCACGAAGGTAAGGGACACGAACGTCACCAGGATCACCGAGACCACCATGGAAAGGTTGCGGCGCAGACCGCTGCCGATCTCGGACAGGATGAACGCGAGCCTCATCGCTGGGCCTCGCCTTCGGCACCGTTGCCCGGCAGGCCGCCGTCGGGCGTTTCCCTGCCGCTGGCGTCCTTCAGGCGCCGGGACTGGCCGACAACCGGAATCATCGATGTGTACAGGGCCTTGGCTTCGTCGCGGATCACAACACCGTTTTTGAGCTCGACCACCCGCTTGCGCATCTCGTTGACGATGTCGTCATCGTGCGTGGCCATCACCACGGTGGTTCCGTTCTGGTTGATCTTGTCCAGCACGCCCATAATGCCCATGGAGGTGGTGGGGTCCAGGTTTCCGGTGGGTTCGTCAGCGAGGAGGATCCCCGGGCGGTTGACCACGGCTCGGGCGATGGCGACGCGCTGCTGCTCGCCGCCGGAAAGCTCGTGCGGCATGCGGTGTTCCTTGCCCTCAAGCCCTACCGTTTTGAGGACCTCGGGGACGGTGTCGCGGATAACGCTGCGGCTCTTGCCGATGACCTGCATGGCGAACGCTACGTTGGCGAACACATTCTTCTGCGGCAGGAGGCGGAAGTCCTGGAAGACGACGCCGATGCCCCGGCGGAGGCGCGGAACGCGCCAGCTGGAAATCTTGGCCACGTTCTGGCCGGCGACATAGACGGCACCGGAGGTGGCGCGGTCTTCCTTCAGAACGAGCCGGAGGAACGTCGACTTTCCGGAGCCGGAGGCGCCGACAAGGAAGGCGAATTCGCCGCGGTCAATCTCAAGGGTGACCGAATCCAGCGCCGGACGGGCTTTCTGGTCGTAAACCTTGGTGACATTTTCGAATCGGATCATGGCCCTAAGTACCCTGCAGGGCATGGCTGATTCTTCAGATGCAGCCCAGTTCTGCAGCCGGTGCACGGGTTTTCGTTTGGGGAAAGTAGGGCCCCGGCCCCTTGACTATACGCAAAACGTCCGGCGGTTGGCCGGGCTTCCAGGGGCGTGTCGCCGGATCAGCGGTCCCCGGGCCTTGGAGTGAGGGCTACTTTTCGGCGTTCCGGTTGTCTGTTCGCCAGCGGATGCCGGCGTCGATGAAGTCATCAATTTCGCCGTCGAACACTGCCGCGGTATTGCCCACCTCGTGCTCGGTCCGCAGGTCCTTCACCATTTGGTACGGGTTCAGGACGTAGGAGCGCATCTGGTCACCCCAGGATGCCTTGACGTCCCCGGCCAGCGCCTTCTTTTCCGCATCCTCCTGCTCCTTCTTCAAAAGCAGGAGGCGGGACTGCAGCACGCGCATGGCAGCTGCACGGTTCTGCAGCTGGGACTTTTCATTCTGCATGGACACCACGGTGCCCGTCGGGATATGGGTAAGGCGGACAGCGGAGTCGGTCGTGTTCACCGACTGGCCGCCAGGGCCGGATGAACGGAAGACGTCCACCCTGATTTCGTTGTCGGGGATGTCGATCGAGTCGGTCTGTTCGATCAGCGGAATGACTTCGACAGCGGCGAAGGAGGTCTGCCGGCGGCCCTGGTTATCAAAGGGGCTGATCCTGACGAGGCGGTGGGTCCCGGCTTCCACGCTCAGGGTCCCGTACGCGTAGGGCGCCTTCACCTCGAAAGTGGCGGACTTGAGTCCAGCCTCTTCCGCGTAGGAAGTGTCCATGACGGTTGTGGGGTAGCCGTGCCGTTCCGCCCAGCGGAGGTACATGCGCATGAGCATCTCGGCAAAGTCTGCGGCATCAACGCCTCCTGCGCCCGCGCGAATGGAAACCACGGCTTCGCGCTCGTCGTACTCACCCGAGAGCAGTGTCACGACTTCCAGGTCCTTGAGGGCCTTCTTAATGGACTCAAGTTCGGCCGCGGCCTCCCCCATCGAGTCGGCGTCGTCCTCGTCCTGCCCGAGCTCAACCAGTACTTCCAGATCGTCGATCCGGGCCGCAAGATTGGTGAGGCGTTCCAGTTCCGACTGTCGGTGGGAGAGCCGCGAGGTGATTTTCTGTGCGGCCGCGGGATCGTCCCAAAGGTCGGGCTCCCCTGCCCGCTCGCTGAGTTCTGCGATGTCCTCTTTGAGTGCCTCCACGTCGGAAACGCGTTCAATGGACTCGTAGGTGGCGCGGAGCGCGCGGATTTCAGCGGAAAAATCAATATTGGCCATGGTGGTTTAAGCCTACGCTATCGGGGCATACCGCCCGGCCCGGCCCGTGAGCTGGTTCAGTGGCCCGTCGTCGCGACGGCCAGCCGGCCAACGCGTCAGCGGGTCAGGCGTGAACGCGCGGTTGATGTCGCCTCGATGCGGATGCCGTCAGGAATCAGGAAGTTCACTACGGGCGGGTGGACAGAGGCAGTGAGGACCACGACGGCAGTGGAACCGTCCGGCGTGCCCGTTGCCCCGGTGACAGCAAGGCTGGAAAACCGCTGCGAGGCGGGGCTCCTGCCAACGAAATCGGCGGCCACATGTCGGACCCGGGCGGGGTTGAGGACAGCGGATGGGCTTCCCCCCTCTGCTGAGACTTCCCCCAGTGTGTAGCTGTCGGCCGCAGCCAGGGACGCCGCATCCGCCAAGGACAGGAGACGCTTGTGCTCCAGGTACACCGCGGTTATGCCGATGACCACGGTCGCCACTAAAAGCGCCAGGAGCACGTAGCCGAGGATCATCACCATCAGCTGTCCGCTTTCATCCGGTTCCCTGCGTTTCACCGGTACCGACCGACGAGCTGGGTAGAAGCTGCTTCTACCTCCGTTGCGGACAACCCTTCGGCAAACGGCACGAACGGCAGGGGCACGCCCAGCCTGACGGTCACGGTTACCGCAGTGCCCGCCGCCTGGCAGTCGGCGGGATTGCAGGTGGTGGTCATGGTGGCGCGGTCCGGTTGGTGCCCGAAGTCGGAAAGGGCAAGAGCCACCGCCCGCTCCGCTGTTGCCTGGGCCGTGGAGGAATCGGGCTGGGCGACAAACACCTTCGCTGCCTGGTCTGCGGCGCCCACCACCGCAAACGATCCTCCCTGGATTTGGCCAACCGTGATTACGAAGTACACGAGCGGGACCATCAGCAGGAGTGCAAGGAAGGTGAACTCGACTACCGCGCTTCCCTGTTCACTGGAACACCGCTGCCGGTACACAGGCCCTTTGGATGTTTGATCCGACTCACAGTCCCGGTCCCTTTTGAAGCAGAGTGTCTCAGCCAGGCGCGCCTGGAGGCGCAGGCGGAGACTGGAACCAAGCTGTACGTTGGCCCCGTGCAATGACGTAGAGCGGGACCGATCAGGGCTGGATGGCGGCATGCCCTTTCACCTCCAGCATGTCCCGTGGTCCGATCAGGCCGATGACGGGCATTGGAGACCTGACCGTCACCTCCAGTGTCCGCATACCTTGCACGCTTACTTCCTCGCTACTGACCTGCTCTGCAAAACCTTTGTTCAAGGCCATGCTTATGAGGCTGCGGGTTCGTTCCTCGGCGTCCGAGGCGGTGCGGTCAGCAAGGGTTCCATACCGTGCCCCTGATGCAGCCGCATCTATGAGCGTATTCCGGACATGCAGTACCAGGGTCAACTGGACGATCGCCAGAAAGAACATTGTCAGCAGCCCGCCGACCAGGACAAAGTCCACCACGGCCGAACCCCGCTCCCCGGGGCGGGACAAGTCCGGCTGCGCCGCCGGACCGGGAGCGGACACCTCCATGGTTCAGTTTCCCACCTTGTCCATTGCCTGGTTGAACATCGCCTCCAGTGCTGGGCCTGCAAGCGCCAGCAGGGCGGCAACCAGGACAGCGGACATCAGGGTTATCATCACCCAGCCCGGAACGTCGCCGCGTTCAGGATCATCGCTGGGGTTCGCTACGGACAATTCGTCGTTATCCTGTCCGTGGCGGCCCTGCGCGGCGCGAAGCGGCTGCGGGCGGCCCCTCCGGGTCACCTGCAACTGGAGCAAAGCCGCAAGGCCAAGAAGCAGCATCACGAAGCGGGTTTCCATGGTTTTCATCTTGGTCCTATTCCTGTTTCCTTGACGGGGCATGCAGTTGTTGCTGAAGTGCGGGCCTTTGGTTTTGGCAGCCATCAGAAGCCCAGGTTGATGGCGGCGAGGCCGGGAAATACCGCGAATACGACGGTTAGGGGAAGCACCCCGAAAACCAAGGGCACCATCATTGCGATCTCCTTTTTCCCGGCAGCTTCCATCAGATCGCGCTTGGCTGAGTCGCGTACGTCCTGCGCCTGTGCGCGAAGCACGTCGGCCAAAGGTGTTCCTCTTTCCACCGCCACGATGATCCCGTCGACGAACCTGACCAGCGGTGCAAGGTCGGTGCGTGCAGAAAACTCCTGCAGGGCCACAACCAAGGGCTTGCCGGCTCTTGTCTCTGCGAGGATTTTCGAGAACTCTTTGGACAGCTCACCGTTGGCACTCCTGCACACACGATCCAAAGCGCCTGTTGCGCTCTCCCCCGCGCCAATAGCAAGGGCCATCAATTCGGCCAGGCTGGGAAACTCTGCCATCATCCGTGTTTCCCGCCGGCGGACTTGGGCGCCCAGCCAGTAGTCCCGCAGTACGAAACCTGCTGCGGCACTGCCGATAACCACTGCGGCCGCAAAGACCGGGCTGAACCTACCGGCGGCTGCTCCGACCAGGACGACGATCAGAGAGACGCCAAACCCGGCCGCCGCCCACAGCAATTGTTCTGCACGGAAATCAAGCGGCGATTTGTCCAATCCCGCCTGCGCGAGCCGACGTCCCGTGGCCCCGGGTGCGGGATTGAGCTTCCCCAAGGTGGTGAGCCAGTCCCGGAAAACCGGCCGGAGAATCCGTTCAAGCGGTCCGAACGGCGTTAGATTCTGCTCCCCACTGCGCAGAAGCCGCGATTCCAGGTTCTGGGACTTCAGCTGGGGCTCAATCCGCTCAGACAACGTTATGGGGCGCATGGGAGGAGACCGGAAGATAACGAGCCACAAGCCGAAGCCCAGGGCAATTCCGCAGATTACGGCGGCGGGGGAAAGACTCGTCAACGCAGCACCCTTTCGTCCTGCGGCAGGGCCCCGATCTTCAACATCACGGTGTAGCAAACCAGCGAGACCACCAGCCCACCAAGCAGCACGGCGGCGCCCAGGGGCGTGTTGTAGGCCTGTATCGCTTCCGGTCTGGTCGCCAGCAGAATCATGACGATCCAGGGCGCAGCAACTGCGAGGCGGGCGGCATTTATGGTCCACGACTGGCGTGCCTCAAGTTCACTGCGGGTCCGGGCATTTTCCCTCAGGAACTCTGCCAGGGTCCCCAGGAGTTTTCCCAGGTCTGAGCCGCCCACTTCCCGCGTCAGCCGGAGTGCTTCGATAATCCGGTCAGCCACGGGGTCGGCGAGCCGCTGTTTCAGCTTGTTCAGCGAACCATCGAATTGGCCACCGGCCCGGTAGTCAGCCCCAAACTCCCGGAAGAGCGGCCGCAGTTCCTCGGGCCCTTTGTCTCCAAGCTGGATAAGCGCCTCAGGCAGCGGCAGGCCTGCACGGATTGCGGATCGGAGGTGGTCAACAACGTCAGGCCACAGTTGACGCAGCATGGCCGTCCTCTTTTTAGCGCGCCACCGCAGAAGGGTGATTGGCAGCCACCCGCCGAAAAGGCCGAAGCAGCAGGCGATGGGCCAGGAACGGCTGAGACCATAGAAGACCAGGGCCACAAATGCCCCGAGCCCAAGGCAAGTCCCAACCAAACCGCGGGGTGAGACTTTATCCACTCCGGCGCCGACGAGCAGGTCTGCCAGCCGGCCCGGCTTGCGCTCCCGCTTTGCAGAGTCAGGCGTTTGCCAACAGGACCACCAAATGAGGAAGAAGCCAACCCCCGCCGTAGTTCCCACCAGGGCCGCGATCATCGCGGATCCAGCAGCGCGGCGACGTCGTACCCTGCCTTCGAAAACTTCTCCGCTGCAGGCATAGCGTTTGCCCGGGGCTGCAGGACCCCGTTTTCCATGGCGAAGACCAATGAGGATTCGATAATGCCGTTTTCCACGCGGCGTCCCAATGACAGGACTTGGGTTACTTGCCGCCGCCCATCGGCGTGCCGGCTGCAGTGCACCACTAGGTCTATGCACGATGCAACGGTGGGGACCACGAACGCACTTGCGCTCTATGTCAAAGCACTACAAACGGCAAATGTCGGCTGCTGCGAGTAGGTTGACATGTATGACGCTAAGGGAAAACCAACTTGACGATATTCTGCGAGATCACAACACGCGCAGAGGGAACGCCGAAAACGTGTCTGTTGGCGTCAGCCAAGCGTTCCTAGCCAGTGGTGACGTGGTTGAGTTTCAACCCGCGGGTGTCACTGTCATCGCCGGCGCAAACAACTGCGGAAAATCAACGATGCTGACCGAACTAAGCCAGCAGTTGTTAGGCCAAGACGTACATCGGCGGCGCATAGTCATATCCGCACACCGATACGCAGACGGAGACCACTCCGACTATGCGGACTGGCTTATCAAACATGCTCAGTTTTTTGTGGACACGGAGAACGCTTCCAACGCCCACTTTCAACGTTTCGGTCACTTACAGCCACTCTCCGGGTTCTTGTACCCGGACGTCATGCTCAATGGCCCTGACAACTTCAATAAGGAACGCCTCTTCCCTTTCTTCGTCAAACATTTACCTGCTGGCCAAAGGGACATTATTCCAGCGCAAACGAAGGGCAACGTACTTCTGCCAGCTACGGAGCCGCTGCAGCTTCTAAGCGAGCGCAAGGAATTGATGGACGAACTCAACGCAATAACTTACAAAATCCTCAAAAAGCATCTGCATCTTGACGATTTGAACCCGCAACTCATACTCCGGGTCGGCACTCCGACCGTTCCGCGGCCCGAGCGCCAATACGACGACAAGGTCGCCTACCAACTGGACGTTGAGTCCCTCCCCGCGCTAGCAGAACAGGGCGACGGCATGAGAAGTCTTCTCAACATCCTCGTGCCCCTTGTCACGGCTACCTACCCAGTCCTCCTTATCGACGAACCGGAAGCCTTCCTTCATCCACCGCAGGCCTTTGCCCTAGGTCAGATTCTCGGAAAAATCGCTGCCGACAAGAAGATTCAAGTAATACTTGCAACACACGATCGCAATATCCTCGCTGGGCTTGTGAACGCAGAGGCCCCGTTGTCGGTGGTCCGCCTAGTTCGTCAGCAGAGCAACCCCACCAGGGCATTCCAACTTAGATCGGAAGACCTCCGGGCGATCATGAAAGACCCCATCCTCAAGTACAGCCACGTTCTTGACGGGCTCTTTCATGAGGTCGTCGTTCTTGCTGAAGCTGAGCGTGATTGCCGGTTTTATGAGGCTGCCCTAGACGTTCACGAGAATAACCTTGCCAGCAGCGGCCCGGAACAACTGCCCACTCCTCTTCCAGCAACCGAGGTGCTTTTCATTCCGACAGGTGGCACAAGTAACATGCCACGGCTGGCCAGTGCCCTTCGATCCTTAAACGTTCCTGTCGTTGCTCTGCCCGATCTGGACGTGTTGGACAAACGTACGGTGATCAAAAACATCGTCGAGGCTGTTGGAGGCGATTGGGCGGTCCTGGAAGATGATTGGCAGTCTGTTGTGCGGCCGCTTAATGCACCCCTCGCTTCCGAGAACGTCGTTACCGTCAGCGACCGGGTAGCAAAAACATTCGATTCTTTGATTGACCAGAACCCGCGTGCGCTCTTTGACGGAGACGCCCGCAAAGCTGTTAGTGACGCGCTCAAAGCCCCGTCGCGCCCATGGGACGATGTGAAGCACCACGGCGTTAACGAACTGATGCGCCGGAATGTAGGAAATACAGATGCTGTAACACGACTGATTCAGGGCCTCGCGCAACAGCGCGTCGTACTCGTAGAGGCCGGAGAGCTCGAAAGCTTTGGCTATAGCTTGGGAGTGCATAAGGGTAAGACCTGGCTGCCTGCTGCTCTCGAACGGGGGCTACAGAACTCTGCTCCCGTGCAAGATCAGATAGGAAAGTTGATGAGTGTAGTGGTCCCGCTGACGTCTTGGAGGCGATAGGTAAGCCCCCGCAACTCGCTGGTTGCGGGGGCTTATTATTCCTCCGGACGGCGCTGGTCGCTCTTCTCGTCAGCTCCCATCGATCCCTGTGCCGGCAGCATGGATACTGCTGGCGGGTGACGTTGACGCCTTGCCGGGGAAAGCTTTTTAGGCCGCCAGGTCCACGACGCGGAGAGACTTAGGAGACGTGATTTCCAGGCCCACACGGGCTTCAAGACGGGCTTCGATTTCATTTCGACGGAAAAGCTCCCGCGTGACCGGCGCCGCCTCCGTGCCGGTGATACCGACAAACGGGTTCCAGGCCAGGAGGGCGCTGGAACGGGTCAGCAGGGTGACGACACTCAAGTCACCCACGACGGCCTGTCCGACAGGCATATCGTTCGCCAAGGTCACGGGCACGTTCCACAGGGTCCGGGCCGGGGCGGCCGTCGGCTGGGACGGGCCGACAAGGAACCTGCCCGTGGTGTCCTCGGCAAGCTCAATTTCCATCCAATCCAAGGGGTTGAGAACAATCCCGGTAGCCGGAGAGCCAGCGGCCTCAAGGTCGCCCAACGCGCGGCGGATGGACCGCATGGCTGAGCCGGAGAATGCCGTTTGGATAACACCGGGTGTAGTCATGATGCCGTACACGGTGGAATCGTCCTCAGCGAGGCCGCCGTTCAGGATGAAGTCCGTTACCGCGGACTCGAGCCCGTAAGTCATTTCGGAGATAAGAAACTCTTCCAGGGAACCGTAATCGGCGAAATACTGGATGGGCGTCGGCTCCGAAACGTGGGCGATAGTAGCAATGCTGTAGTTCTCAGCCTCCAGGCCGTACCGGGAAACCGGCTTGAGCTGGCTCATAGGAACGCTGGTGGCGTTGTTTTCGCGGAGTACCTGCCGGAGGTAGGAGCCAGTCGGCTTGTCCACGGGGCGGGCGTTGATCGCGTTCGGCAGGGAATGCTGTGCCTTCGGATCCTCAATGGCACGCCCGTCGAATCCGACGCTCACGGCCCCGCTGGGGACGAGCTGCTTATTCACCGCAGGGCCGCCGATAGTCGGCGCCGCAACATCCAGGGCCTTCTGCATCTGCTTGGCGAACGCTGCCGCCCGCTCCCGGCGTCCGTTGTCCGCCCCGGCCGCCTTACGCACGCCCGGCATGGTGACCTCCCGGAGGTATTCCTCTTCGTCCTCAAGGGAGCTGTGCGTGATTCCGCCGGTAACTGCCTTGTTCAAGGCGGCCGCGGCAGCGTTCGCATTGCCGATCTTGGTTTGCAGGTCGTTCACTTCGCGGGCCAGGGCGGTTGCCCGCTTCCCGTCGGCTTCGGTGAAGTCGGGCCCTTCGGCTTTGGCAAGGAGCGCGTTTGCTTCCTTGCGGAGCTGGGCAAGTCGCTGTTCAGGGTTCATTTTCCGTCGCCTATCTTGGGTTGTTTCGTGTCATTCAGGCGGCGGTGGTTCTCATACTTGCAGGGGCCGGTGGCCCAATGTGGGCGTTTTCCGGTTTTTCTGTCAGGAACTTTGGCCCAGCTCTGACTCTTTGCGGTCCAAGGCGGCGCTGTAGTGGTCGAAAAATTCCTCAGGGCCGACGCCGGCAGGGGCGGCCTGCGCCGCCGCCACAATGTTGCGGAGCATCTTTTCCAGGGTTTCCCGGCTTGTCTCAGGCAGGGCTTCAATCTGTCCCTGCAGGACCGCCAGGGCGTCGGCGTCTTCTACTGATTCGGCGCGGAAAAGGGCGAGCGCGAGGCGGTTGAGCGTGAGGGCTGCGCGGGTGGGCTGTTCAGTCATTGTGCTTTTCCTTCGTTGTTATCAGAACGGATTGTTGTCGTCTTCGCCGGCTGCCTGCCGCGCGGTTTTCATCTGCGTACGGGCGTTCGGCGTCAAGCCCAGCTCACGCGCCCACAGACGGAGCTGCTGCGACGCTTCACGCTTCGCAGCAACATTCGGGTTCTTCACTCCGCGCCCGTTGTCCGCACTGGACCGGCCCGGAACGGTCAAACCGTTCTCCGCGATATCCCGGGCCGCGGCGTCAAAGTCCGCCCAAAAGGTGCAATAGGCCACAAGGCCCTGCCGGTCCCCCTCAAGAAAACGCTCCGGGTCGCAGCGGAATTGTTCGGCCAGTCGGCGCCACTCCGCCAGGCCGACGGCGGAGATATCCGGCTGGTTGTCCCAATCCAAAGTGCCGCCACCTATCTGCACCGCGGACGGGGCTGCCGGCGGCTGCTTCTGGCCGGGATCGGCGCCGGGCATGAGCTTGAGCTTCGGCCCGCCCGTCGAAGGGCGCCCCGGGCCGCGATTGCCGGATGCTGCTGTCGTCATTGTTCTTTCCTTCGCTGTCGTCGCTTTCAAAAAGTGGTTTTGGTCGGTCATACTGCGTGCTGAGCTACCCCGGCGGGGATTCGGTGGCCCGGCGTTCAAAGTCAGACGCCCCTCCCCCGGTCCTGCCGCCTGCTGTGCGGGCCGTGGCTGCCCGTCAGGCCGCCTGCTGTTGCCGCCGGTACCTGCGGCGGTCCGCGGGCGTTGTTGCGCCCCATACGCCGATTGTTTCGCCGGCTGCGAGCGCGTAGTTTCGGCAGGCGTCCATGACGGGGCAGGACCGGCAGAGTTGTGCGGCTTTCCGTTGTTCTGCGTGGTCTTTGCTCATCCATTCGTAGGTTCCGGATGCGCATGGGAGCAGTGCGCCGTTGCGGAGGCCGACGAAGGCGATCCATTCGGGCAGGGTGAGGGCGTCGTCTCTGGTTGTTTCTCTCATGCTGCGTCTGCCTGCCGTTGTTCCTCGCGTGTTGCTGCCTTCGCGCTTGGGTTTTTTGCTTGGTTTTTGCCGTGCCGGTCTGCTGGGTCTTTTTGTTTGCTGCTGCCCGGGTGTTTTGCCCGGCGTTGTTTCCGGTCGGCTTCGGTGGTGCCTGCCCAGGTGCCCGGGACTCTCCTGGTTGTGGCTGCGTAGCGTCGGCAGGCTTGGAGGGCTGGGCAGCGGTCGCAGAGTGCTGCTGCTGCTTGTTGGGTGTCCGGGTCGGGGTCGAGCCAGTCGAGGCCGGGGGCTGTTGTCAGGCAGGGGACGTTATGGCGGTGCCGGGTTACGGCGGCTATGAGGGCGGCGTGTAGTTGCTGCCTGTGGGGGCGTGGAAGTGTGCCGGCGAGTTTTGCAGCGTTTTTCATGTTTTCTTTTCCTGGCCGTTGTTGGTTGTTTTCAGTGCGTTGGGCTGTTGTCCGCGTCGGCTGTGGTGCGTCAGTGCGTCTATATACGCACTGACGCACTGACCACGGGTGCGTTGAACGCACTGCGACGCACTGACGCACTAAGGGTGCAAAGTCGGTTGTGAAAAGTTGGCAACGGACTTTTCACTCGTTCCGGTGGTCTTTCCATGCCTGGCGTCGAGGCTGTGCATGGTCGCCCGGTGCGGGCCGCTGTAGGTGATTGTGCGGCCTTCGGCGCGCGCTTTCTTGAGTGCTGCCCTTATGGCTTTCTGTGGGTGCCCCTGCGGCATTAGGTGTTCTTCGATCTGCCGGCCACTGAGGGCTGAGTGCTGGGTGAGGAGTTCGAGGAGTGCCGGCATGGCATTCCCTGCCGCCCCTTCCCGGCGGTTGCCGTCGGTGTAGCTGAGGTGGCGTGTAGCCGGGTCGTATTCCAGGCCGCCTTCTGGCACGTCAACGTCTCTGCCGAATGCTGAGAAGAACCGGGGTGATGAGGGGTCTTCGTCGGCGCGGACGATTTTCCAGGTCACGTCGGGCCAGTCGAGGAGCCGGGAGGAGCCGCGCTGCCGTTCCGAGTTGTGGCCCATGTGGTGCACGATGATGGATTCGCCGGCCATTGCTTCGGCGAGGAATTCGTCCCAGGCGATAAGGAATTGGCCGGCGTCGAGGTTTTCGTCGAGTCCGAGGGCGTCGAGGACGGGCCGGAGGCAGTCGAGTATGACGACGTCGGCGCCTTCTATTCTGTGGGCCCATGCTTTGCGGGTGTCGGGGTCGATGAGGTTGAACGTGGAGAGGTTGCCGCGGAGGCTGACGACTTCGACGAGGTGGGTGTTTTTGATGCCTTGGTCGCGGAGCCAGCGTTTGAGGGTGCGGGGGTCGAGTTCGTTGTCGATGAGGACGACTGTGCCGGGCCGCCCGTCTTCGGTTTCGCCGGTGACGGGTTGGACGGGGAATTTGTCGAGGAATGGGTCGCCGTCCACGAGTGAGCGGACGGCGTTGCCGACGGCTGAGGACTTCCCTGCCTTGTATTGGGCGGCGAGGATGCAGTTGCCGCCGGTGGGCAGGAGCCCGTCAATGCGGTAGCGGATTTCTTCGTCTGGTTCTTCGAGGAGGTCTTTGAGCTGGACTATGCCGGGTAGTGCCGCGGGCGGGGCGGTGTTTTCGGCTTTGACGATGTTTGCGGCGCGTTCGCGAAGCCGGATTTGTCGTGCGTAGGCGGCTGTTTCGTATTCGTCCACGAGGGCTTGGTAGCCGGCCTGATCGAGGTGTGGTGCACCGTTTAGGATCCGCTCGAGGAGGTGGTTGTCTAGGGCGTCAAGGCTTTCCTGTGAGAGGGTGTTGCCGTCGTTGGCTTGTACGGCGCGGGTGAGTTCGGTGGCGCGTTGGTCGCGGTAGGCCTGGTTCTGTTCCGGGGTGAGGTTGTCGAGTTTGTCGTAGAGGGCTACGCGGACGGCTGAGGCTATGCGGTTCACTTAGCGGCCTCCTTACGCTGGCAGGCGTCGCAGAGGCCCATGAGGACGATGAGGGCCGGGATAGGGCGGACGGCGGAGAGAGTGACGCCGGCGGGGTCGTGGTGGCCGCAGCGGTCGCAGGTGCGGTCCGCGGCGCCTTGGATGCCTATGAGGTGCTGGCAGTCGCGGCAGACGGCTTTGCGGGGCGCCCAGAGCCCGATGATGCCGACGGCGCCGTTTCCGTTGAGGTGGCCGCAGTGGGTGACGTGGCCGGCGTCGAGGTCTGCGGCGAGGAGCTGCAGGCGGTTTTTGAGCCAGGCTGTGGGCTCGTGGTTTGTGGTGCGGGTGAAGCCGTGCACGGTCGCGGCGCTGCGGGTGGTGATGATGCGTTGTGCGCTCATGCGGCGTCACCGCCCCGGCGGACGAGCATGGCGATGCGGCTGCACTGGTCGTCTGTCAGCGGTGGGGCTTCGGCGATGAGCCGGGCTATGCGTGTTTCGAGGGCGTCGGGGGTGGGGGCCGGCGTTGCGAGTCCTTGCAGGTCTGTGCTGCGGATGCGGATTGACCTGGTGCCGAGTCGGCAGGCTGGGAGGGAGCCGTCGCGGACCCGCCGGCGCACGGTTTCGGGTGCGACTCGTAGGATTTCGGCTGCTTCGTTGACGGTAAGCAGATTGGGTGTTGAAGACACGGAGACTCCTGGCACGAAGTAGTCCCGCGCCAGAGGAGTTCTCTGGCAGGGATTAGTTTCATGCGGCTCCGTGGGAGCTTGGACAGGCCCGAACCCAGCCGTCCCCACGTGATGCAATCTTGCGCCATGACATCTTGAGTGGTCTTATCGTCCCCGCCGAGCAATCGGGCTTCGCTCTAACGCTGCGAGGACTACGAAAGTCAACGTAACAGGCAGGAGGCGCCTGCTTGCTACTCCGCGGACTTTGTCGGCGTGTCGGGGTTGCCGGCCCCTTGCTTCCATTCGATACGGATTCTGTCGGGGTCAAACGTGCGGGGCGCGGACTTGCCTACCGGGTGGGCGTAGACGGCCATGAGGGCGTCAAGGACGGCCCGGCGGTCTTCGATGCCGGCAGACTCCCACCATGCCGCTACTTCCTCGGCTGAGCCGTTGCGACCGGCGAGGACGTTGGTGCTGCGGAGCGAGGCGAGCTGCTGGTTGACGGTTTCGAGGTCAGCGTTAACGCGGGCAGTGATGATGCTGAGCTGCTTGGCGGTTATGTCGCCGTCGGCGTAGCTGTTCGCTGACTCGTCCAGGCGGGCGCGAAGGACGGTGGCTTTCTGCTGCAGCTCCGCCGCAGTGATGCCGTCGGCGCCGGCGGTTACGGCGTCTGCGTTCTCTGGCCGGCTGAGGACACCGAGTACAACCCGGGTTAGGAAGGCTTCGACGGGCGCGGCGTTCTGGAAGGCGTGGCCGCCGCCGGTCGCCTTGCATTTGTAGTAGTGGACTTGCCCGGTTTTCCCGGCCCTGCTGGACGTTTTCATTGGTTCCCCGCAGGTGCCGCAGCGGAGGAGGCCGGCGAGGAGGTGACGGACGCGGTTGCCGTTCTGTGTGAGCCGGGACGGGTTCTTGAGAGTGGTAACGCAGGCCCGCCAGTCGTCTTCGCTGATGATTGCGGGAAAGACTGAGGGGCCCATGATTTCGCCGCGGTAAGCGGACAGGCCGGCGTTGGTTGGCCGTAGGAGGAGGTTGCGGACGGCGGTGCTTGTCCAATCCTGCCCGCGCCTGGTGTGCACTCCCCTGCCGTTGAGGTCTTTGACGATGTAACCAATGCTCCGGCCGGCGAGGAACCCGGTTACGGCGTTCTTGATTTCGAGGGCGTCGGCTTCGACTATGACCGGGGCGCCGTCGATCATTTCCCAGCCGTACGGGACCGGGCCGCCCGTGAATGCGCCGTCTTTTGCGAGCTGCAGTTTCTTGCGGGTGATGCGGTCGCTCTTGTGTTCAGACTCGTACCGAGACCACGCGCCGAGGGTGCGGGCGACGGCCCTGCCCGACGGCGTGGAAAGGTCTATCTCCCCGGCTTTGACCGTGTGGGTGACGATGCCGTTTTTGTCGGAGGCGTCGATGTAGCTTTCGAGTTCGACCGGTGAGCGGTGCAGCCTATCCGTGTGCCAGGCAATGACGCCCTGTAGGGTTCCGGCTTCCATACGTTCGAGGAGCTGCTGATATTGGGGCCGGCGCCTGCCTGAGTAGGCCGATATGTCGTTATCCGTGTAGACGCCGGCGACGGTCCACCCAAGAGACTCCGCCAGGCGCCGGCAGTCTTCCTCTTGGCGCTGCACGCCGAGGCCCGCCCCTTCCCGGTCCTTCGAGATTCGGCAGTAGATTGCTGCCCTGACTTCTGCTGTCCCGGCCATGCCCTCACCCTAACTGTTGGTAGGGACTCAATGTAGAACGCGCTGGATATGTTCTCCCCCGCGAGCAAAGGAAGGGTGCAGATTTTGGTTACTGCATCGTGTGCCGAGTTGGCGTGGACAGTACACATACCGGGAAGTCCGCTATTGAGTGCGATCAGCATGTCCAGGCTCTCAGCTTCCCGCACCTCCCCCACCACCAAACGGTCCGGGCGCATGCGCAGAGCCTCCTTCACTAGTCGGCGAAGTGGAATTTCGCCCTCACCTTCGAGGTTCGGCTGCCTGCACTGCAGGCCTACGACGTCCCTGAGGGGGAACTGAAGCTCGAAGATTTCCTCGACGGTGATGACGCGCTCCCGACTTCCGATGCTGGCCGCCAAGCAGTTCAGCATGGTTGTCTTGCCTGCCTGCGTTGCCCCGGAAACGAGGATGTTGAGGCCGCTGGAAACTGCCGCGCCAAGAAAGCGCGCAGCTTGTGGGGTCAGGGTTCCCAACTCCACAAGATGTTCAAGACGGCTGGCTTTTACGACAAATTTACGAATGTTCACGGCCCAGTGGCGGCGCGTGACGTCCGGAATGACAACATGGAGCCTGGAGCCGTCGGGCAGCGCTGCATCCACAAAGGGCGACGACATATCCAGCCTTCTGCCGGAGCTTTTGAGCATGCGTTCCACCAGATCCCGCACCTGCTGCTCGGAAAGGCTGAGCGACGTCAGCTCTGACTCGCCGTTGCGTGCGACATAGATTTCATTGGGGGCGTTGAGCCAGATCTCTTCAATCGATGGATCATCGAGGAGGGGTTGAAGTACGCCGAACCCTGCGACGGCGTCGAAAAGGAACCGACGCGCTGCGTCAAGAGGGCCAAGGGGCGGAAGAGGTCCCATGAGGGCCCGTTCGTCGTAGTCAGTGACTGCGGCTTCGACCAATCGACGGACCTCGCCTGCCTGCCTGAGCGGGTCCAGCCCGCGGCGGCGAATGAGCTCGCGGACTTCGTCCTCGACTATTCCCAGCGCGTCCATATGTTCCCCCATACAACTGCCGCCCCCGGCGGAGGCAGTGCGACTGAGGTCCAGCCTAAGGAGCCGGTCCTGCCACAACAAGTCAAATGACAAGGCTGTGGACAAACCGAACAATGCAGAACGATCAGTACCCTGAGTACCTTGGCCCCGTGGACCGGTAGGCAGCCCTCTCCAAGTGGAGTACTCACTACCCGTGTGCCAAGTGTTGCAGGAGGGATTAATGGTGAGCGGGGGCACCAGCTTCCTTAGGGACCTGGACGCAGCAGCGTTGGGGCTGATTGTTAGGAGAATCGTGAAGAGACGCATGACGCGCGCCCTGGGCCAAGGACTGGCAACAGTTCTTGTTGTCTCTGGGCTGGCAACAGTATTTGGGGCGCCAGCCGGCGCGGCAGCCCCAACAGTGGCTGCGCCGGCCCCAACGTATGGTTTTCCCAGCGTGACATATACCGGGTCTGGGCAGGCAGCCACGGAAGAGAAGCCTCAGAGCAAGCTCTGGTGGAACGATGGCTCCTGGTGGGCTGACATGTGGACCACTGGAAGCGGATGGCGAATCTACAAGCTTGATCGCACCGCAGAAAAGTGGGTTGACACCGGGGTTGCCATAGACAGCCGAACCAACACACTTGCAGACACCCTATGGGACGGCACGCACCTGTACGTCGCCTCCCATGTCGTCACAACATCAACCGAGAACGCTCCAGTTGCTTCTCTACCCAACCAACCTGCCAGGCTCTACCGGTACAGCTATGCAAACGGGAAGTACACGCTGGACTCCGGGTTCCCCACTACCATCACCACTGACAGCAGTGAAACGATGACCATCGACAAGGACAGCACGGGGGCCATTTGGGCTACGTGGACCCACGTCACAGGTGACGCAACTGCGGGATACACCAACAGCGTGATGGTCAACAGTTCCGCGGCCGGTGGCACGAACTGGGGCACGCCCGCGGTCCTCCCTGTTAACAACGTGCACCCCACGCCGGATGATATTTCCGCCGTTGTGGCGTTTGGCAAGAAGCAGATCGGGGTGATGTGGTCCGACCAGTCCACAGGTTCTGTTTGGTGGGCTACCCACACGGATGGCCAGTCGGCCGGCTCCTGGAAGGCCCAGCCCGCAGTGCAGGGGAAGGGCATCGCAGACGACCACCTCAACCTCAAGTCCCTGCAAGCGGACAGCGCTGGCCGGGTATTCGCCGCCGTTAAGACAAGCCTCGATGAAACTGCCACGGACAAGACGCTTCCGCAGCTGCAGCTTCTGGTTTTCAAGCCTGGTACAGGGTCCTTCTCACGGTCCACCATCTCCACGCTGGCTGACTGCGAAACCCGGCCACAAATCGTGCTTGATCCTGAAAACAACAAGGTGCACGCGTTCCAGACGGGGCCGGCGACGTCAGCCAGTGGCTGCCCGTACACCGGCGTTTCGGGCGCCATCTACCAAAAGACCGCCGACATGGACAATCCTGTCTTTGCATCCGGCCGTGGGACTCCTGTTATCCAGGATGGCTCTTCACTGAACATGAACAACGTGAGCACCAGTAAGCAACCGGTCAACAGCACCACGGGCATCGTGGCTCTGGCCACCGATGACGTGGCCAAGCGCTACTGGTTCGCCGATCTGCCTGTTGCTGGCGGCAAGACGGCCACGGCACCGGGAACATTCGTTCCGGTCACGCCAAAGCGGTTCCTGGATACGAGGACATCCTCAAAAGTGGGACCTGGAGGTACCGTGTCCTTCCAGGTGGCCGGTGCCTCAGGGATTCCGGCGAACGTCTCGTCAGTCGTGTTCAACCTGACCGTGACAGAACCGGAGGCGAACGGATTCATTTCGGCCTACCCCTCACTCACAAGCGCTCCTGCGACGTCGAATGTGAACTATGGGAAAGGCCAGACTGTGCCGAACCTGGTAACTGTGCCAGTGGGTAGCGACGGCAAGGTAACGCTCAAGAACTCCTCCACCGGTGCAACCCAGTTGGTAGCTGACGTCAGCGGGTACTACCTCGGAGGTACCCCGGCTGTACCCGGCGCACTTGTCCCGGTCGGACCCTCGCGGTTGCTGGATACCCGGTCCTCCTCCCCTGTTGCGGCCCATGCCACGATGTCCTTCCAGGTAGGCGGCAGCTCCGGCATCCCGGACAAGGTTTCCGCGGTGGTGTTCAACCTGACGGTCACCCAGCCGCAATCCGATGGGTTCATCACCGCCTATCCTTCCGGCGGCGCTGCACCCAATGCCTCGAACGTCAACTATGCGCCGAACCAGACCGTACCCAACCTGGTCACCGTGCCGGTGGGCGCTGACGGCAAAGTGAACCTCACAAACAACTCCAACGGCTCAGCACAACTTGTGGCTGACGTCTTTGGCTACTACATTGCCGGGACACCCACCGCGGCTGGAGCTTTTGTGCCGGTAGGACCGTCCCGGTTCCTCGACACACGCCTTTCCACCGGTCCCGTAGCGACCAACACCTCGGCTACGTTCCAGGTAGCCGGCGCCTCGGGCATTCCTGCCTCTGTTGCAGGTGTGGTCTTCAACCTGACGGTGACAGAACCTACCTCCAACGGTTTCATCACCGCATACCCGTCCGGGCAGGCTGTACCGAACGCCTCCAACGTCAACTTCGGCAAGAGCCAAACAGTGCCGAACTTGGTGGTGGTTCCGGTGGGTTCCGACGGCAAGGTGAGCCTTAGGAACAGCTCCACCGGGGGGACTGTGCAGCTGGTGAGCGATGTCAGCGGCTACTTCCTCGGGGGTTAGCACGAAATCTCCTGCCTTGGCAGGATAGGGCCTGACATAAGACGTCGGGGGAAGGGCAGGACGCCTTTCCCCCGACGTCTTTGTGCGCCTGCTTTAGACAACTTGTAGCCGGCGGCCTACCCCCGGGACTTCCGCGGTCTTCACAGCTGCAACCTGCACAACACTGGTCCCAGTAGTAACAGGATGCTATGGTGAGCGCGTTATTTAACGAAATAGCACTATCAGGGGACTTCCTGGGGGAAATCGCCTGAGCAGTATCCAAAGGGCGCTCGGGGGAGCGTCGCAATTTCTCCGGAGCAAAAAATGAAGCGGAACCTGTCTCAGTCCCGTCGCCTGGCCCTGAAACCCTTAGGGGTGCTCGTCCTTGCCTGCTCGCTGACGCTGGGTCCCGGCATTAGCGGTGCAGCTTTCGCGGTGGACTCCAATCCTTCGCCTACTCCTTCACCATCAATAAGCGGGACAGCTGCTGGGTCCGCTCCTTCGTCGTCTCCCGCCCCGTCACCCGAGGCCTCAGTCCCCGCCTCTTCGCCCGCAGCCAGCGCGGCCCCGGCGCCGACGGCGCCACCGGCGCAGTCCATGGCTGAGGCCGTCGGGAAGGGCGCTCAGATGGGCCAGCGGTCAGCCCGGGTAACATCGTCGTCCAGCACCTCAGCTGTCCAGCGACTCAGTACCGAGTCGCTGGCGACCCAAGGGACATGGACGCCCACCTTTGGAATCCAGGGACTTGACGTCAGCGGTTACCAGCCCAACGTCGACTGGCAGCAGCAGTGGAACATGGGTGCACGATTTGCTTATGTAAAGGCCAGCGAGGGCAATTACATGACGAATGACCAGTTCAGCCCGCAGTACCAGGGCTCCAGGAACGTCGGAATGATCCGCGGTGCCTACCACTTTGCCATCCCAAACTGGTCATCAGGCGCCGACCAGGCCCGGTACTTTGTAGCAAACGGCGGCGGATGGTCCGCCGACGGGTACACCATGCCGCCGGTCCTCGATTTCGAGTTCAATCCCTATGAGGGCCGGACCATCAACGGTTTCTACTTTGGAAATACCTGCTACAACATGACTCCCGGGCAGCTGGCGTCCTGGGTACAGGACTTTGGAAACACCATGAGGTCCTTGACCGGCCGGCTTCCGGCGATCTACACGAACACAATCTGGTGGAACCAGTGCCTTGGAAACCCTGCGGGCTTCGGTGACTACCCCCTGTGGGTGGCAGCCTACCCCGGAGCGCCCACCAACGATGCCGGGGCAGTCCCGACAGGCAGTTGGAGCACCTACAGCATGTGGCAATACAGCAGCACAGGGCCATTTGCGGGCGACTCCAACGTATGGAACGGCGACTATCCATCCCTGCAGCGGTTTGCAGGTGCGGCGCTTCCAACAGGAAGCTTCGACTCCCTGTCCGTGACAGGCAGCGGCACCCAATTTGCGCTGCGCGCGCGGGGCTGGTCGGTTGATCTTGCCAACACCGCCGCCTCGAACCAAACACACGTCTACGTCACGTCACCGGACGGCAGCACCACGGGTTACGCCTGGACAGCCAATGCCTCAAGACCTGATGTTGACCAGGCCCTGGGCTACGGGCCCAACCACGGTTTCGACGGATCTGTGCCTATCACCCGCTCAGGAACATACACTGCATGTGCCTACTCGATCGGCACGTATGGCAACACGCCCCTGGGCTGCAAGAGCGTAAGCGCTACAGGAATTGGCGTGCCGGTAGGCAGCTTCGACACTCTCACGCAAAACCGAACCGTGGACAAGGTCACACTGCAGCTCAAAGGGTGGGCGGCTGACCAGGCCAATCCCTCAACGTCCTCGTATGCAGACGCCTACGTGACAGCTCCGAACGGAACCACCACCGGCTACCGCATGACCGCAAACACTTCCCGGCCAGACGTGCAGTCAGCGACAGGCCTGGGTTCCAACCACGGTTTCGACTATCAGGTCCCCGTAACAGCTCCGGGATCTTATAAGGTCTGCACGTATGCGATAGGCCAGAATGCAAACACTCCCTTGGGGTGCAGGACTATAAGCGTCGACGCGAATCCGTCCCCCATTGGCAGTTACGACACCCTGACCATCACCCAAGCCACCAACTCGGCGGCCCTTCAGGTCACCGGTTGGGCCCTGGATCCCACCCAGCCCGCCACCAGCATTCCCGTCAACGTGTACATTTCCGCCAAAGACGGAACCGCGGTGACGAGCCCTACACCTGTGAACGTCACGGCCAACCTGAAAAGGCCAGATGTGAACTCCGCACTGGGGACAGTGGGTGACCATGGTTTCCAGGCCGCACTTCCCATCAACTCGACCGGCACCTATTCGGTCTGCGTCCAGGCTGCTGGCGTGGCACCTGTCTCCAACGGGCCCACCCTACTTGGATGCAGGAACTTCTCCGTTTCCTCTACGCCGCCCACCATGGGATTCCTCGACAGCGCCGGCATCCAGGTGTCCAATGGGCAGGCTGCGGTCGTAACCCAGGGCTGGACACTGGACCCTGCGTTGCCCGGCATTTCCAATCCTGTTCACGTCTACGTCACGTACCCGGACGGGAGCACCAGAGGATATCCCTTCACTGCCAATCTCAAGCGGCCGGATGTTAACAGCGCCCTGCAGACGGTGGGTGACCACGGTTATTCGACATCTGTCCCAATCACCGCCCGCGGCCAATACCGCGTCTGCACTTACGGGGTTGCGGTCTCAATGTTTGCTGCGTACAACTCCCAGTTGGGATGCCGTTCGTTGACTTACTAGGACACGAATAAGGGGGGTGAAGCCGCGGCTTCACCCCCCTTATTCGTGTCCAGGCTACTTTTCAGCCAGGAGCTCCAACAGGTAAGCCCCGTAACCGCTCTTGACCAAGGGCTCGGCCCGTTCGCGGAGTTCGTCGTCGCTCAGGAATCCGAGCCGCCACGAAATCTCCTCGGGGGCACCAATTTTCAGGCCCTGCCTGTTCTCGACGGTTCGGATGAAGTTCGAGGCATCATTGAGGTCATTGAAGGTGCCCGTATCAAGCCAAGCGGTTCCACGCGGCAAGATTTCGACCTGCAGCTTACCGGCCTCCAGATAGATGCGGTTTACGTCGGTGATTTCCAGTTCCCCACGGGCAGAGGGCTTCAGGTTCTTGGCGATATCAACAACATTGTTGTCATAGAAATACAGCCCTGGAACCGCATAATGGCTCTTCGGAGCCGCTGGCTTCTCCTCCAGCGACAGGGCCTTGCCATTGTCGTCGAACTCCACCACACCGTAGGCGGAGGGATCCTTGACCCAGTACCCAAAGACCGCTCCGCCGTCGATGGTCTTGAAACGGCGCAGCTGGGTCCCCATGCCCTGGCCGTAGAAGATGTTGTCGCCCAGCACCAGTGCGACGCTGTCATCGCCGATGTGGTCGGCGCCGAGGACAAAGGCCTGGGCCAATCCATCGGGCGAAGGCTGCTGCTTATAGGTGATGGAAACACCGAAACGGGACCCGTCCCCCAGCAAGCGTTCAAACTGCTCCGCGTCGTGGGGCGTCGTGATGATGAGGATGTCCCGGATACCTGCAAGGATCAACGTTGACAGCGGGTAGTAGATCATCGGCTTGTCGTAGACCGGTACCAACTGCTTGCTGACACCCAGCGTGATGGGATGAAGCCTGGAGCCGGTTCCGCCGGCAAGTATTATTCCGCGCATGCCCCCATCTTTCCCTTCGCTTAGGGCAGCGGCAAATCCGGTAGTCTAGGGAATTATGCAGCGACTTCTAGTGACCGGCGGAGCCGGCTTTATCGGCTCGAACTTTGTCCACTACGTTATCGAAAACACCGAAGACCACGTCACTGTTCTGGACAAGCTGACCTACGCGGGCAACCTTGAGTCGTTGCAGGGCCTTCCGCAGGAACGCTTCAACTTCGTTCAGGGAGACATTGCAGACGCCGGGCTTGTAGATGCCCTTGTGGCCGACACCGATGTAGTTGTCCATTACGCTGCGGAGTCCCACAACGACAACTCCCTCCACGACCCCCGCCCGTTCCTGGACACCAACATCATCGGCACCTACACACTGATCGAAGCAGCCCGCAAGCACAACAAGCGCTTCCACCACATTTCGACTGACGAGGTCTACGGAGACCTGGAACTGGATGACCCGGAGCGCTTCACGGAGCAAACTCCCTACAACCCGTCCAGCCCGTACTCCTCCACCAAGGCCGGATCCGACCTTCTGGTCAGGGCATGGGTACGATCCTTCGGCCTGCAGGCCACCATCAGCAACTGCTCCAATAACTACGGGCCGTACCAGCACGTGGAAAAGTTCATTCCCCGGCAAATCACCAACGTGATCGACGGGATCCGTCCCAAGCTCTACGGCAAGGGCGAAAATGTCAGGGACTGGATCCACGCCAATGACCATTCCTCAGCTGTGCTGGCCATCATCGCCAAGGGAACCATCGGCGAAACGTACCTGATCGGGGCAGACGGAGAGAAGAACAACAAAGAAGTTGTCGAACTGATCCTTAAGCACATGGGGCAGTCCGCTGACGCGTACGACCACGTGGTTGACCGCCCCGGCCACGACCTGCGGTACGCCATTGACTCCACCAAGCTTCGCAATGAGCTCGGGTGGGAGCCCAGGTTCTCCAATTTCGATGAGGGGATCGAAAACACCATCGCGTGGTACCGGGAAAACGAGGCTTGGTGGCGTCCGCAGAAAGCCGCCACCGAGGCCAAGTACAAGGAACAGGGCCAGTAACAAATGTCCCTGGAGTTCTCGAAAAAGCTTGCCGCCCACCAAACCCCCATTCCCGGCGTCGTCCTCTATGACCTTCCGGTCCATGGTGACAACCGGGGCTGGTTCAAGGAGAACTGGCAGCGGGAAAAAATGGTGGCCCTTGGGCTGCCCGACTTCCGGCCGGTCCAGAACAACATCTCCTACAACGAAAAGGCCGGCACCACCCGCGGGATCCACGCGGAGCCTTGGGACAAGTTCATCTCGGTTGCAACCGGCCGTATTTTCGGGGCATGGGTGGACCTGCGTGAAGGGCCCTCCTTTGGGGCCGTCTTCACGGCGGAGCTTGATCCAAGCCAGGCCATCTTCATTCCACGGGGTGTTGGCAACGCCTTCCAGACACTCGAGGACAACACGGCCTACACGTATCTGGTGAATGACCACTGGTCCGCGGACGCCCAGGGTCAGTACACTTTCCTCAACCTGGCGGATGAGACAGCGGCGATACAGTGGCCCATTCCCCTTGCCCAGGCCGAGCTCTCCGATAAGGACAAGGCGCACCCACGGATGGCGGACGTCGCGCCGATGCCCGCCAAGAAAATCCTTGTAGTGGGCGCGGACGGACAACTGGGCAAAGCACTGCGCAGGACGTACGACGGCGACACAACAGTTGAGTTCGCAAGCCGGGCGGAGTTTGACCTCACCAGCGAGGCAAGCTTCGCGGGCAGGAACTGGAAGAACTACTCCACCATCATCAACGCTGCCGCCTACACCGCCGTCGACGCCGCAGAAACGGCAGAAGGCCGGAGCGCCTCCTGGTCCATCAACGTTGCCGCGGTGGCGCACCTGGCGCGCACCGCCGTCGAACATAACCTCACTTTGGTCCATGTCTCTTCGGACTATGTCTATGACGGAACTTTGGACAGCCACGACGAGGACGAGTCCTTCACGCCCCTGGGCGTCTATGGGCAAACCAAGGCGGCCGGGGATGCGGTGGTCAGCGTCGTTCCCCGCCATTACATCGTCAGGACGAGCTGGGTTATCGGGGAAGGCAACAACTTTGTCCGCACCATGGCAAGCCTCGCGCGCAAAGGCGTCAAACCCTCAGTCGTCAACGACCAAAAGGGCCGGCTGAGTTTCACCGAAGACATCGCGGCCTTCATCCGACACCTGCTGGATGGGGACGCGGCCTACGGGACCTACAACTTCAGCAATGAAGGTCCGGTGAAAAGCTGGGCGGATATCGCTGGAGACGTTTATGAGCAATCCGGGGCAGCCCGGAGTGACGTAACGGGCGTCACGACCGCCGAGTACTTCAAGGACAAAGCAGCGGCTCCCCGGCCGCTCAACAGCTACCTGAAGCTGGTGAAGGCGCAGTCGACAGGGTTTGAGATCCCCGACGCCGAGTCGAGGCTAAGCGCCTACCTGAAGGCGGAAAACGATAAAGCATGACTCCCGCAGAGCAAGCCCACCGCACCCTGGTGATCATGCCGGCCTGGAATGAATCGGAGTCCATCGGCAACACCATCCGGGAAGTGTTCGAGTTTGGCCCCGACTGCAGCGTCCTCGTAGTGGACGACGGTTCACGCGACAACACTGCGCAGGTCGCCCGCGCGGCGGGTGCGCTGGTCGTGCAGCTCCCTTTCAACATGGGTGTGGGCGGCGCCATGAGGACCGGTTTTAAGTACGCCAAGATGCACGGCTACTCGCAAGTCATTCAGGTCGACTCCGATGGCCAGCACGATCCACGCGATATCAAGGCCGTGCTCGACGGGCTCCAGGAAGCCGACATCGTCATTGGTGCCCGCTTCGCGGAAAAAGGAAATTACACTGTCCGGGGGCCCCGCAAGTGGGCCATGAATGTTCTGGCCTGGACCATTTCCCGGATCGCGGGCACCCGGCTCACAGACGTGACGTCCGGTTTTCGCGCTGCCAATGCCAAGGCCATTCGACAGTACGTGGACCACTACCCGGCCGAATACCTGGGTGACACGATCGATTCACTGGTCGTAGCCATCCGGTCAGGATGTACGGTGCGCCAGGTTGGGGTTTCGATGCGGGAACGCCAAGGCGGCACTCCCAGCCACGATCCGGTCAAAGCCGCCATCTATCTGGGCCGGTCAGCATTCGCCCTCCTCTTCGCTTTGACGCGCAAGAGGAATGAACCGTCGTCCAACTAGGAGTTTCCATGGCCACCCTCGTTGGCTTCATTTTTGTGCTCGTTATTTTGCTTATCATCTTCGAGATGCTGCGGCGCCGTCACCTGCGGGAGAAGTACGCCGTCATCTGGATCATCATCGGCGTCGGCGTGCTGGTGCTGGTGGCATTTCCCCAGCTTCTCTTCTGGTCCAGCAGCGTGCTCGGAGTCAAAGTTCCATCGAACCTTCTGTTCGCGATTGCACTCGTACTGCTGGTGTCGGTCTGCCTGCACCTCTCCTTCGAGCAGTCACAGGCGGAGGATGAAATCCGGGTTCTGGCGGAAGAGGTAGGCATTCTCCGCCTCAAAGTGGAGGAACTCGAAACGGGCCGGCTGCAGGGTGGCAATGCCGCCGGCGGTGGGCAGCTTCCGCCGGAAGTTCGCCCCCAGGAGCCAACGCCTTAAAAGGACCAGGTGGCTGCTCGGTATCACCGGGCAGCCACCTGGGCCGTTTAACGAAACTTTCTACGAGACCACGTGTTTCAACAGCCTCGGCAGCGAGTCTGTTTTCCCGATCATCAAAGACCGGGCCACCAAAGTGGCGGCGTTCAAGCGCGATGTTGTGTGGAAGGCCGCTGCCCGTGCTGTGGCGTTCCACCCAAGTTCGCGGAAGCGGCGCGCCTGGCCCTCAAAGAAGGCACGTTCTTCATCGAACCGTCGCCCGTCGAGGGCCTTGACCGACGAGTCCGACGCCGAGTGCCGGCGATAGAGGAATGACAGGGTGGGGTCTACCACCATGGAACCGCCTTCGGCCGCGATATCAAGCAGCAAAGCGAGGTCCTGGACCACATGCAGGCCTTCGGTAAACCCGATACGACGGATTACGTCCGTTCGCCACGCCAGAGACGGGAAGTACGCCCAGTCCGCACGGACAAGGCTAGTGGCCATTCTTTCACCCTGGAGCAGCACCGTCTCTTTGGTGGACGGAGCGTATACCTTCTTGACGATGTCCACGAGAGGGGAGCAAGCGCGGCCCTGCTCATCGATGACCTGCACACCCGGCTGCACAACGCTCGCCTCGGGATAGGCGTCAAACGCGCGGGAGACAACGTCGAGATAGTTGGGCAACATAATGTCGTCCGCGCCCATCACGACGACAATCGGCGCTTCAGCCAGTTCGAGCGCCTTGCGGTAGTTGCCATTGGCGCCGAGGTTTGTTTCGTTCTTCCGGTACGTCACCCGGGGGTCGGTCATTGATTCGAACCAGCGCTGGGGTTCCGGGCTGGGGTACCCGTCGTCGACCACGATGAGACGCCAATCCTCGAACTGCTGGCTCATGACGCTCTGGGCCGCAAGTTTCATCAGGTCGACGTCCCCATAGTAGGGAAGCAATACATCAATGGCCATGTGCCAGGTAGGTCCTTTTCTTGAAGATACAGAGTGTTGGATCTGTCTGCCCGGAGATGAGCACCTCGACAATGCTACCGCGTCGCCACTGGCCGCCCCTTTCCGGAAGCCTGTTCGACTTGCTGGAAGAGGCAAATGGAGGCCCCTCTGAACCGACGATAGACTGGAGCCTGCTGTCTGACAGTTCCCTGACGCATTGGAACGGTCTATTTGATTAAGCGAGAAGGAACGATAAGACGTGACGCACCGGAGTGACCCGCGTGTGGCGGCTGTTATTTCAGCCTTCCACCCTCCCCAGGACCTTCCCCAGAGGGTGAGAGACCTCAGCAAGCAAGTCATTCACACGGTTGTGGTCGACGACGGATCGGACCTCGAGCGGAACAGCAGCGTGTTGCGGGAATTGGAAGACCTCGGTTGCACCGTAATTCGGATGCCGGGCAACGTTGGAATTGCGGCAGCACTGAATGCAGGTATAGAGGCCGCGATTGAATCCTGGTCCCCCGACTTCGTGGTGACCCTCGACCAGGACTCTGCCCTTGATCCTGGCTACATCGCAGCAGCTCTGGACACGTATACGGAAGCCCGGGCCAACGGCATCAACGCCGGCCTGGTGAGCGCCCAGTCGCATAATGGCCTGAACGTCCCGCTGCTCACCAAAAGGGCTCGTTTTCCCGAAGCGTTCGATCCCCTCCAGTCGGGAGCCGTTATCCCGGTGTCCACTTTCAAGACTGCCGGAATGCTTGACGAGAGGCTTTTCATCGACTGCGTCGACTCCGAGTTCAATCTTCGTGTGAGGTCCCACGGGCTGGCCACCCTGGTCGGAAAGGGATGCAATATGACGCATGCGTTGGGCCACGCACAGCCTATGATGCTTTTCGGCTGGCACGTGACAGTGTTGGGCGTCAAGCGCCACGTGCATTCGCATGCCCCTTTCCGGGTGTACTACATGACCAGGAACAGCATCTACCTCTGGCGGCAGTATGGTGCGAGATTCCCTGTGTGGCTGATCCGCAGACTCCGCTTCCAGGCCGAAAGCGACGTATTCAGGTTGCTTTACGGAGCCAACCGAAAAGGACAGTACCGGGCATTTATCCGGGGCTGTTTGGACGGGTGGCTCGGACGCCTTGGAAAGATTGACGCCGCCTTCCAGCGGAAGATCAGCGCATGAACGCGAATGCGCCCGTGCGGGTCTCCGTTTGCATGGCAACGTACAACGGCCAGGAATTTGTTGCGGAACAAGTGGAATCCATCCTTGCGCAGTTAACTTCCATGGACGAACTCATCATTGTTGACGATGCGTCCACTGACGGCACGCTCGACGTCGTCCGTGGCTTCGACGATCCCCGCATCGTCCTCCTGCCCAGCAAGGAAAACAGGGGGTACGTCGCCAGTTTTGAAAAGGCGATAACCGCCAGCAGGGGCGAATACATCATGCTGTCGGACCAGGACGACGTGTGGCCTGCCGGACGCGTGGAAACTCTGGTCAACGCCCTTCAAGAGAAGAACTTTGCCGCAAGCAACTTCACCGTTTTCGGGGGCCCGGCAAACAGGTACCACAAGATTCAGCTGAAAGAATCCGACAGCCGGCGGTGGGTGGCAAACATCATCACCACCTGGATTGGGGTGCGGCCATACTACGGGTGCACCATGGCTTTCCGTGCTGCCGCGAAAAAACTGATACTTCCTTTTCCGGACTTCCTGACCGAGACGCACGATCAGTGGATCGCCATCGTGGCCAACCTTAACCAAGACATGATCCATGTTGAGGCGCCGACTGTTGCACGCCGCCTGCATGACGAGAACACGACCCCCAAGTCACGCCGGCCCACCGCGGTGATTCTGCGTGCGAGAATCATGCTTCTTCGCGCGTTCTTCGTGGCCCTGGGCAGGAGGGTCCGGACCAGATGACCTCCGGGCACAATGCAGACTCGATACTCCCCTCCCCGGACAGCTACGCGGGCAGCTTCGGTGCGGTGGCACTTGCCGCCTACCAGCCGGACGAGCCAATGTTCGCCCGCCAGCTCAAATCCATCCAGGCGCAGACCCACAAGGACTTTGTTTGCCTCATTTCTGTGGATGGCGATTACCAGCCTGTTGAGGCCATGGTGCGCCGGGCATGCGGCGACGATGCGCGCTTCCAGGTGCTCGGCTACGAAAGCCGGCTCGGATTCCACCACAACTTCGAGCGTGCCCTGGAAGCAGTCCCGGAAGCAGCGCGCTGGGTTGCCCTCAGCGACCAGGACGACTATTGGTACCCGGGCAAACTCGAAGCATTGCTCCCCCATCTGGATGATTCCGCACTGGTGACAGGCCAGGCACGGGTAGTGACACCGGAGATTTCGACAGCCGATCAGGATCCTGCGAAAGGAACCCTGACCGACAGGCGCAACGTCGGTGCCGCCGACCTCATTGCCAACAACCAGGTGACGGGGTCTCTGTGTGTGTTCCGCCGCGAACTTCTTGACGTAGCCCTCCCCTTTCCATCGCTCGCTGCGCCGTCCCAATATCACGATCACTGGATCGGACTCTGTGCGCTTGCTTTCGGGGGAATCAGCATCCAGAACGACGTGTTGCAGGACTACATCCAGCACAGCGGCAATGTGGTGGGCGAGTCGCGGCAGAGCCTGCCCACGTCGATCCGCAACACCCTTCGGTTCGTCAAGCGCTATGAAGGAAGCACGAGGCCCCGCAGTATCTGCAGCATCATCTATAAGACAGGACTTGGTTGGCGCACGCTCATGGCCCGGACCCTGCTGGAACGGTCCGGGACCGTGGACCAATCTTCCTGCCCCGGCTTGCAGGAAGCGCTGAGGACCTATGGGCAGCCCCGAGCTTGGCGCCTGCTTCGTTGCCTTTTAGGTGGCGTGCTCCGTAAGAACGTGGCACCGATCCGCGCGTTGGAGATTTACCTCGGTGTGATTCTCCCGCGGATGCCGCTCAGCACGGCCACTTAGTCAAAGCCGGCCCCTGCCCCTGCTGCGGGTTTCACCGTTCCGCGGCAGCGGGTGTCCGGGCGACGTTCCGGCTCCCTCTTGGAAAAATACGGTCACGCTACGCAGCAGGCTTGCAGTACTAATCGAAGGAAGTGCTTGAGTATGAAAGCCGTGTTGTTGAGGCTTGCCGGTTTTACGGGCTTACCCCTGTTATCGCTCGTAACGCCGTTCCTACTCCTGCCCATCTTGTCCCGTGTCGCCGGAGAAGGAGGTTGGTCGAGCCTTGTATCCGGGCAGGCCATCGGCGCCTTTGGTGGTGCTGTGATTGCCTGGGGATGGACTACAGTCGGTCCGGTCGAAATAGCCCAGAACCCCTCTCCTCTCCACAGAGCAGAGGTTTACAGGGAGAGCATCAGAACCCGTCTGGTCCTCTCAGCGGTGGTATTTCCCGCGGTCTTCGCTTTGGCGTGGCAGTTGGCTGCCCCCGAGCATCGCTATGACGGCGCAGCAATGTCCCTAACGACTGCAGTGGTTGGCCTGTCACCGGCATGGTTTTGCATAGGGGTTGGAAAGCCAACGCTGCTTGCGACCTTTGATACTCTGCCCCGGGTGGCGGCAACCCTTGTTGCGGTCCCAACAATACTGGTGACCAAGGAGATCTGGCTCTATCCAGTCATACTGCTGGCCGCTGTTGGGATAAGTCTTGTGGTCTTCCACAGACTCGTTGTTACGGAGAGGGGCAAAACGTTCACCTCTTGGCGTGGAACCACTAAGCATCTGCGCGGCCAATTCGGGCCGGCAGCGATCAGTCTCTCCGGTACCACGTACGCTGCAACACCTGTTCCGATCGCCCAGGCCTTCATTCCCAGCACGGTAGTGGCAGGATTCGGCTCTGCCGATACCATCTACCGCTTTGGCCTCTTCTCGGTGATGGCCTTAGGCAATACCTTCCAGGGCTGGACTCTCGAACCGCAGGCCTCCAGCGCCAGGAAACGCCATACAGCCGCCGTCGCAGCCCACTTTGCGCTGGGCCTGGCTGGAGCTGTCTTCCTTGCCGCACTCGGTCCATTGACGTCGGAAATCCTGTTTGGTTCCGCTAACAAGGCCAGCCAGGCAACATGCGCACTCTACGGAGCCTCGTTTTTGTTTATTTCGGCCAGTTCTCCGTTCATTCGCAATCTCCTGTTGCCGCATGGCCGCCAGCGGCTGATTCTGACTTGGACGGTTATTTCGGCCGTCATCGGCGTAAGCCTAATGTTCTCAACTGCAATCGCGGGGTGGATAGATGGGGTCGCGATGTCAATGGCAATCAGTGAAGCAGTCCTTTTCCTTGGCTTACTGCTCCCTGGTCTGAGGACGCTTAGGGCTATATAAATCCCGCTTAGGGCTATATAAATGCCAGGCTGCGCACGTCAGCTATCACACAGGTGCAGCTTGTAGAGCTTCGCTTCGCCTTCCGAGTCTTCCAACGTCGCCAGGCCGGAGGCGATGAGGTTGTCCAGCCCCTTGTATCCGTTGTCCCTGCCATGCACTTCACGGTGACCAAAATCCAGGATGTAGTCGATGTTCAGCTTCCGGACCGCTGGGCAGGTGGCGGGATCATCTTTCGCAGGAGTAGGGCCGTTCAGGAGTGCTGCAGTCCCTTCTGGAACGGCACTGAGGATGTGCAGTTGGATCAGTTTGCGGTCGGCAAGCGCGTAGGCGAGTGAGCTGCCGTTCCATGGGTTTCCAACCAGGACGGCATCCTTCGGCACTTCGTTCGGCAGCCGGTCAATCAGCTTCAGCTCATCCTGGGAGACCAGAGGCGAATCCGCGGCCAGCCGGTAGGAGCCTGCCATCGCATCCTGCGCCTGGCGCACATTCGCCCGCTGCGTGGCCGCACCCAGGGCCAGCACCATGAGGAGGCCGGCAACGGTCGAGTACGTCGCTACCTGACGAACGGCGGCGCGATCAGTTGCAGCTCCTTCAGGCCTTGCCAACCGCTTCCGCTGCAAAGCCTCCATACCCCTCACGCTGCTCTTGAAGAACAGATCCCAGATGCAAACTGCCCCGCGGGAGGCAAGCGGGATTGTCACCAGTGGCAAGAGCGCAGCAAGCCTCGGCGGGTCGTTGTACCAGATACCGGTCCAGTACATCCTGAACTGGTCGGCGGGAAACGAACTGACAACCACGAACAGGAAACCCACCACAGCGTATGTACCCAGCCACCACAGCTGCCGGCGGGACCTAATTGTCACGTAGATGCCGATAAGGGTCAGCGCCAGGACGGCCCAGCCGACCGGGCGTCCGATCGCCGAACTCGCGATCACCTCGCCGATGGCCTGTCCCGTGGTCTCCACGGGGGGCCAGAATGCCGCCTCGGCTGGAGGACGAACAAGGTTCCACAGAAGGCGGACAACCATTACGGTGCCCACCAGGACGGCGACCAGCGCGGCGAGATTCAGTGCGCGCCTGCGGCCGCGCGACGACGCAAGCGTCCGCGCCACCAGACGGACATAGACGTAGGCGGCGGCCGGCGTCATCATCGCTATCCAGGCCATGGCGGCGCTGGGGTGGGCAAGGGAAAGACCCGGGAGCACAGCGAGCAGGACCAGCACCCCAATGAACCTGGAGCGAATCGGTGCTGGCGACAAACCCAGTACCTCCACCGATATGCCCACGACCAGCGGCAAGAGTGCAACCGCGAGAAAGTTTGGGTAGAGCACCCCAAAGTCGAGGAGCGAGATTGGGAAGGCGCCAAAGGCTGCCGAGAGCACGCCGGCGGAGATGCATATTGCTGGACGGTTCCCCCAAATAGCCTGCGCAAGGTAGATGCAGCCAAGCGGCCAAACCAAAGCGGCCACCACAATATTGACGACGTTGACGGACGCGGGTATTCCTCCTCCACCGACGCTGACAAGCAGCGAGACAAGGTCGTGCCAGGCAGCAGGATATGACGAGGCGCCCGTCATCGCATTAAGGGTCAAGGACGAGCCGGAACCCGTATCGAGGATGTACCGGATGGCGTTCAGGTGAAAAACATTGTCGAATGTCTGGGAAAAGGACTCCGGTTGCCCAATGGCTTTGATTAGTCGGCGCGAGACGAGCACCGCGGCCAGAATAACCGAGACCGCCGAAACAGCAAGGACACTCCACTGCGGTCTGCCACTGTGTCTGGCCCCAACTTTGTTGCTTTTCCGCGCAACCAAGAATGATGCAGCAAGAGCGAGTCCGGTCATGACAGCGGTTGTGCCCAGCACGGGAAGCAACGACCAGGAGAGCCCCAGGAAGGGAGCTGCAACAGCCGAAATTGCGACTATGGAGACGCTGATTCCCGGGGCCAGGGCGAAGATGCGGAGTCCTTCGAGGCGGGCTGCAACGGCCACGGCGAGCCCCGGAATGAACAGCAGAACCAGTGCGAGGAGAAACTGCGGTACTTGGTCAAACCAGGACAAGAATCCTCCGAAAAGTTACCGGCACGCGGGCCGAAGCGGCACCTCGTACCGCTGATTGTCAAACAAAATCTGCAAGCAGCTGATGACCTGCTGCGAATTGCGCCCGTCAGGCTCTCAGGATCGAGACAGCCTCGTGAATGGGTCCATCAAATTTCACGTTACCGTGCTCCATCAGGATTCCCCGGTCACAGATGCGGGAAACCAGATCCAGGTCGTGGCTCACCACAACGAGTGTCTTTCCCTCGTGCGCCAGTTCCTGGATCTTGTCGATGCACTTACGCTGGAAAGGCTCGTCACCGACCGCGAGGATCTCATCGATCAGGAAGACTTCCGGGTCTGTATGCACTGCGACCGAAAAAGCCAGGCGAAGGTACATCCCGGAAGAGTAGAACTTAACCTCGGTGTCGATGAACTGGCCGATTTCGGAAAATTCGACAATATCGTCGAATCTCTCGTTGATCTGCTGTTCCGTCATTCCCAGAATGGCACCGTTGAGGAACACGTTGTCCCGCCCGGAGAGGTCGGGGTGGAACCCGGCGCCTACTTCGATGAGTCCCGCAACCCGGCCCCTCGTCTTTACCGTCCCCGTGTCTGGAAGCATGACGCCCGAAATATGCTTGAGCAGAGTGGACTTGCCTGAACCGTTCAGGCCCAGGAGCGCCACCGTTTCCCCCGCTTCGATGTCAACAGAAACGTTTTTGAGGGCGTGGAACTTCTCGGACAAATCCCCCTTGCGGCCCTTCAAAAGCCAAACGACGGCTTCCTTGATGGACCGGGTATGGCGCAGGACAAACTGCTTGCTGATATCGGAAACTTCGATTGCCTTAACCACTTAGAGCTCCTGCGCGAAACGGCCCTCAAGGCGCCGGAAGGTGAATTGGCCCAGCAGGAGGATGGCAAGGGCCACGCCGAGCCCAACGAAGAGCCAGAGACTGAAGAGATTCGGCGGCATGGCGACCGATCCGTCCGTTGTGGGGAACCAAAAGGCGTAGTGGAACAGTTCCACTCCAATCGTGATCGGGTTTGCCTGGTAGACGGCGAACCACCCTGGGCCAAGCTTCTCCTGGACCATGGACCACGCATACATCACAGGGGAAGCCCAAGTGGCAATCATCAGGAGCATGTCCACCAGGTTCTCGGAGTCGCGGAAGTAGACGTTGGCCGCCCCGAACAGCAGACCGAGTCCCGTTGCGAGCAGAGCAACGATAACGAAACCCGCAACCGCAGCCAGCAATTGAACGAGGTTGGGATGCCAGCCGGCCAGGACACACCCTATGACCAGCACCACCAGCTGCGGGAAGAAGTGCACGGCCGACACCCAGACGGAAGCAACGGGAAAGAGCTCGCGCGGAAGATAGATCTTCTTGATGAGGTTTCCGTTATTGACTATCGACCGTGCGGCGTTGCCCAGGGCCTCGGTGAAGAAGTTAATCAGGACGATGCCAGAGAACAGGTAGACCGCATAGTTGGAAAGCCCTTCCGGGTTCCGCGCACTCCGTTCAAGGCCGAGGAAAACCCCCAGGGCCACGTAGAAGACAATGAACTGCACTCCCGGCTTCACGTATGACCAGAGGAGTCCCAGCACAGATCCCCGGTAACGCACCTTGAGTTCCTTGCGGACCAGCAGCTTCAGCAGGAAGCCGGACTGCCTGATGTCCCGCAGGCCACCGCCCAGTCCGGGAGTAGTTAGCTCACCGGACGCAATTGCGCTCACTTGATCTCGTTCTGGGTGTGTTGCTCGAACGTCTTCCTCCAAGACTCCATGGAGGTCAGCTCCGAAACGGCGGCTTTGTACTTCTTACTGAGGGCAGGCCACTCCTTCAGCAGTGCAGAGTGGAGCTTGGCACTTTCGGCCAGCATCTTCCTCAGCTGCTTGGGATCACGCCGGTACCAGGAAGCTCCTGTGCCTTCGGCGTTGGACACAACAGCGCTGTCATACTGCGCCATCCGCCACCACCGGTTGTCCTGGTGCGCAACTGTGGTCTGCGGCCGTTCGGCGTTGGTGCCCTTGACCGGGCTCGCGAGTTGCCGAACGACAGTCTTGGCCGCCCATGGCAAGAGAGTCAGCTTCCGTGGCTGTGACGGTCCGTGGCCCCGGCGTGGAGGTTTGTCCATTTTGGGTGCGGGGAAGTCATCAGGATCGGGCCGGAAGACCGCGTCAGAGTGTGCAGACATCATGCTGCGGATCTGCGGCAGCTTGGCGGACAGCAGCCCTGGCAAGGCATCCGGGCCCTTCAGCACATCTTCCAATGCCCACTGCCGGCCCTGCGCTGTGGCGTACTGCATCGATACGAGGTGCTTAACGTCGGCGTACTGCGACTCCTTGATGACCCTGCCGCCGAACTCGTAGGGGCTGTGCAGGAGCGCGGCCACTACCCGGTTGCGGGCGTGGAAGTAGGCCTGCCAGCCGACAAGGTCGTCCTTGTCGATCCACGAAACATGCCAAACGGCTGAACCAGGCAGGGACACCGTCGGGTAGCCGGCGGCCTTGGCCCGCAACCCGTATTCGGAATCGTCCCATTTGATGAACAGCGGGAGTGACAGCCCGATTTCACGGATTACCTGGGTGGGGATGAGGCACATCCACCAGCCGTTGTAATCGACGTCGCACCGCCGGTGCAGCCAGGGGGTCTGGCGAAGGTTGGACGACAGGAAGTCGTGGCCCAGGATCATGTCCTCGCTGGGGAGCGACGGCTGGAACCGGTAAGGATTGACCACCTCGCCGAAGGTATGCAGCACGGTGCGGTTGTACAGGTCGAACATATGGCCGCCGACGAGGGTCGGCGTCTTGCACCGGTCCGCGAAAGTCAGCAGGCGAATGATGCTCTCCGGTTCGACAACCACGTCATCGTCCATCAGCAGGGCGTAGTCGCTGCCGTTCTCTACAGCTTCAAACATGCCGCGGGCGAACCCGCCTGAGCCACCCAGGTTGGACTGGTTGATGATGCGCAGCTTGCCGTTCAGGGACCGCTTAACCTCATCGAAGCCCGCTGCGTCGGCAAGCTTCTGCGTCCCTTGGTCCACAATCAGGATTTCCTGCACGTGGGCAAGTGCTTCTTCGCTTTCGGCAAGGAGGCGCAGGTTGTTCAGGCAGAAGTCCGTCTTGTTCAGGGTGGTGATTTGGAGCGTAACTGACCCCGGCGTCGTTTCGACCGCCGCTCCCTGCCACTCGGCGTCGAGCATAATCAACGGCTCTGTACCCGCAAGCAGGTCAAACCAGTACCATCCGCCATCACCGAAAGGCGCGAGCGAAAGCTCAAAGGTGCTTTCCGCCGTGCCTTCAACTCTCCGGGTGTCCACCCGCTGCAGGGACCCGCGCGCATTCGACTTGTAGACGATGACGGAGCCGGCCCCTTGGGTCCGGACCTGCAACCGGACCTTGTCCACCGTGGTCCACCGCCGCCAGTAACTGGCCGGGAAGGCGTTGAAGTAGGAACCGAAGGACACCCGCTCGCCTGAGCGGACAGACGTTGAGTGGCGTGAAAGGAAGTCTTCCACGTGCGCTTCCTTGGTGGGGCTGCTGATGGTCCGGGCCTTGTTCGCCTTCCCGTCCCGGTCCCCGGCAGTAGGCAGTTGGATACCGGTAGCGGTGCCCATATCCATGTACAGGGGCACCGTATCCATCTGGCTCGCGCTGGGCAGGATCACGCGCTGAAGCGTCTGCCACGCCTGCTGGGTTTTGGCCGTATCAGTCTTCACGGACTTCTTCGTCTTGTTGTCGGTAGGCACGCTCATGCGTCAACTCCCCCGCTTTCAAGCTGTACGCCGCTTTCGAAGTGCGGCCTGATCTTGTTATCGAACATGCTCAGCGCGGACCCGATGGCCATGTGCATGTCCAGGTACTTGTAGGTGCCCAGCCGGCCGCCGAACAGGACGTCCTTCTCGGCCGCTGCCAGGTCGCGGTACTTGAGCAGGCGCTCCCTGTCCGCGGAGGTGTTGACCGGGTAGTAGGGCTCGTCGCCCTTTTCGGCGAAGCGGGAGAACTCGCGCATGATGACCGTTTTTTCGGTCTGGTAGTCGCGCTCCGGGTGGAAGTGCCGGGGCTCGATGATGCGGGTGTAAGGAACGTCGGCGTCGTTGTAGTTCACGACGGACGTGCCCTGGAAGTCGCCCATCTCCAGGACTTCTTCCTCGAAGTCGATGGTGCGCCAGGACAGGTCTCCCTCCGCGTAGTCGAAGTACCGGTCCACCGGCCCTGTGTATACGACCGGGATATTGCCGACTACCTTGTTTTTGCTGTACTCGTGGGACTCGTCGAAGAAGTCCGTGTTGAGCCGCACCTCGATGTTGGGGTGCTCCGCCATCTTTTCGATCCATGCGGTGTAGCCGTTGGTCGGCAGGCCCTCGTACTTGTCGTTGAAGTACCGGTTGTCGTAGTTGTAGCGCACGGGCAACCGGGAGATGATGCCCGCCGGCAGGTCCTTGGGGTCGGTCTGCCACTGCTTGCCCGTGTAGTGCTTAATGAATGCTTCGTAGAGCGGGCGCCCGATGAGCTGGATACCCTTGTCGTTCAGGTTTTGCGGGTCCGTTCCTGCCAGTTCGCCGGCCTGCTCCTGGATCAGGTCCCTGGCCTCGCCGGGGGTGAGGTTGGCCCGGAAGAACTGGTTGATGGTGGCCAGGTTAATGGGCAGCGAATAAACCTCCCCCTTGTGGACGCCATAGACCTTGTGGACGTAGTCCGTGAAGGTGGTGAACCTGTTGACGTACTCCCACACCCGCTCGTTGGAGGTGTGGAAAAGGTGGGCGCCGTACCGGTGGATTTCAATCCCGGTCTGCTCTTCCTTTTCGCTGTACGCGTTTCCGCCGATGTGGTGGCGACGGTCGATGACGACGACCTTCAGGCCGAGCTCAGTGGCGGCCTGTTCTGCGATTGTCAGGCCAAAAAAGCCGGACCCTACGATGACGAGGTCAGCGGTCACAAAATCTCCTGGTTCGAATGCGGGCAGCGCAATCGTGCGCATTGTCTGCTGCTCTAGCCTACCCGAGGGACTGCACGGGCCGTCGAATCAGCCGCTCGCTGTGAGCCGGCACACAGGCCGCATCAGGCAGGCGCAACCACTCTTTTATCCACATAGAGCGTGAACTGCCTGCCCGGTACTGACGGCCGTGACTAGCGTGTGGGTAAATACGCGAAGGATCCCAACCATGACATTCAACTGCACGCTGGTTGGCGGCCCGGGATCACCGAAGGTCGAGCCACCTGTGGAATTATCCATCGATGCGCCGCCTGGCACGTCCGGCTCCGTGATTCACCAGCAGTTGGTACGGAAGTTCGGCGCAGGCGCTGTCTCCGTGGACGGGGAAGATTTGTGTTCCCTGGTGCTCGGTGTTCCTCCGCTGGTGGAGGCGGCGATCTTTGTCGATGGCGGCACCGCGCCTCTAAGGCGGCGGCCGAAACGTCCGCCGGTCGGGGATCGTGCGGCTCCGCTGGCCCTCATGATTGACAGTGGCCCGGCAGCGGGAACGGTTGTCCGGCTCCAACGTGGCAGCTACAGCATTGGCCGCAGCGGCACGCGGATTGTCATTCCGGATCCGGAGCTTTCCCGCGAACACGCCCGGGTGATCGTTACGGAGACGGACATTATGTTGGTTGACCTGGACAGTGCCAACGGGTCTTACGTCAACGGGGAGCGGATCCGCAGCGCGGTCATCTCCACGGACTCCAACATCAGGTGCGGGCAGTCGAACTTGTCCCTCGTTTTTGCCGAACTGCCTGTACGGGTCCTGGCAGATGCAGGAAAGTCGGTGGCTGACCCCATCGTGGTGGCCGGCCGGGTCGAGGCCGGAAACCGTCCTGCGCTCCTCCTGGCCGCGGTTCTGCCGCTGGTAATCGGGGTGCTGCTGGCCATGCTCACGGGCATGTGGATGTTCCTCGTCTTTTCCCTGGGCTCCGCGTTCCCGGTCCTGGTTACTGCGCTCAGCGGGAGGCAGCAAAAGCGGCTCTTCGTGGTTGGTGGGGAATTGAGTTCGTGTCGTTGAAGACAAGAGGGCCCGTGGCCCTGCTGGGATGAGTGTGTCTAGCATTCAACCTGGAACAGGACCACGAGCCTTTGAACGAGCCTACCGGGGTCGCAGCCGACGCTGCCACTATCCTCTTCAACCTGCCCGACTACCATGTCATCTCCACCACCATCACTGCCGGCCGGAGGCAGGTCATCGTTGAAACGGACCAGCTACCGGGCTGCCCGAGCTGCGGGGTCATCGCTTCCCGGCGGAAAGAGCGCCGCCTTCAACGGCTCCGTGATATTCCTGTCGCCGGGCCCGTGGAGGTCCTCTGGTCCAAGTACCGCTGGTACTGCGAGGAACCGGCCTGCGACCGGCTCTCGTTCTTCGAATCCACGCCCCAGGTCCCGCGCCATGCCCGGTCCACGAGCCGCCTTCGGGACCAGCTCGTGGACGCCGTCATCCGCTCCGGCCGGGCCGTCTCGGAGACCGCTGCCGGCTTCTCCGTGTCCTGGTGGATGGTCCGGGCTGCGGTGACCGAAGCCTGCCTGCTGCGGTTGCCCGACGTGGACAAGCTCAGCCCGCGGATGCTCGGCATCGACGAACACCGGTTCCGGTCCGTGCGCTACTTCCAGGACCCGTCAACGAAGGCGTGGACCCGGTTCGAACCCTGGATGACAACCATCGTTGATCTCGACACCGGCCAGGTCCTCGGTGTCGTCGACGGGCGGGACCACAAGGGCGTCGGGGACTGGCTGTTCGCCCGGCCCCTGGAGTGGCGCCTGGCCGTGCAGGTCGTCGCGATCGACCCCTCGGCGGCATTCCGTAAAGCGCTCCGGATGTGGCTGCCGCGCACGGCAGTCGCCGTTGATCATTTCCACCTGATCTCCCTGGCGAACCAGGCCATGACGGAGACCCGGCAGAACCTCTCGCAACAGGTCAAGGGCCGCCGCGGCCGGGCCATCGACAAGGCCTGGGCCCACCGCATGCTGCTCCTCCGGGGCGGCGACACCCTCAGCTGCAGGGCCGGCCGCCGACTCGAGGAAGTATTCACCCTGGACGATCCCACAGGAACCCTCCAGGCTGTTTGGAACGTCAAGGAACAACTCCGGGCACTACTCCGCACCGGCTCGCTCGAAGACGCCGCGACGGCCAAGACGGTACTCGAGGAACTGGTCAGGGCAGCCGCACGGCCGGAGACGAACAGGCTCTACCGAACCGTCTGCAGATGGTGGAAAGAGATAGAGGTGCTGATCATTACCGGCGCCACAACAGGGAAGGTCGAGGCCAACAACACCGCTATCAAGAACATCAAGCGAACCGCCCGCGGGTACCGCAACGCAGCCAACTACAAATCCGTTATTCTCTTACGAAGTGCCGTCCGGACGGCGGCATGACGCTCATTCCAGGGACCCGTTTCCCCACGAACCGCGAAGAGCCGCAAAAGCAGAAATTGTCCGCTGCGGTGCACGCGGCTGCCGAGGAAGACAGAAAACGCCGACGGCGGTGCGCCCCTCCCCTGTCTCTCGTGGCGTTGGCAGCGGAAACAGGTAAGGAGACGGCCCGTGATGGTTCGGGTGCCGATGGCATCTGGCTGCGGGTGGGCCAGGCGGAACAGGCGCCGAACGTACGGGTAGAACCGGCTGGCGCAGCCCATGTGATTCCACCGCCCGAAATGGCCCCTGTCCTGCTGGACCCGGACCGCCCGCTCACGACGGTGGGCGGACCGCGGTTTGCAACCGACGGCCTTATCCGCTCCCTTCTCATGCAACTGGCGGGGTACCCGCGCGGGGGCACCACACACGTCGTCGTCCACGGGACGCCGGGAACCCTGCCACTCGCTGCCCGGTACCTTCGCAGGGTGACGCTCACGGCAACAGCCGATGCCGGACTCAGTGTCCTAAACGGCGTCCATCCCGGGGGCTGCGAGCGCGGAGTGCTGTTGATTCGGGGTGAACCCTCCACCGCCGAAGCTGAACAGGGCGTCCGCGAAGCCGCACTACGGTGTGGGTGGCAGGTCCTTCACTTTCTCCCGGACGAAGGGGAATGGCCTCCGCCCGATGTCCTCCTGGCCGAACGACGCTCAGTCGCGCTGTTGGACCTCCGCGAGACCGTCTTCGTCCCCGATTTGGTGCCGGAAGATGTGTTCACTCGTTTTTGCCGGCGCCGGGCAGGCCAATCCCCGGAGGGCAAGGAACCGGGCTCAGGTGTTCCGGCTGTCTGCAGCCTCGGCCAGGTCCTGCCCCTTACTCCGGAAGCCACCGCGGACCGATGGGGCTTCAGCGCGGAGGATGATGGACTGGCAGCACCACTGGGACTGAGCTCAGCCGGAACCAAGTTCATCGATCTTCATGCTGACGGCCCCCACCTTCTGGTGGCAGGCACCACCGGCTCGGGAAAATCGGAACTCCTCCGGAGCCTCACGCTTGCCCTCGCCCTGAGCCATCCGCCGGAGCGGGTCAACTTCTTTTTCATCGATTTCAAGGGCGGTTCAGGACTTGGCCCGCTGGCGGGCCTGGTGCACTGCGTCGGATTGCAGACAGACCTTTCCAACGGCGAAATGGATCGAACGCTGACCTCACTCCGCGCCGAAGTGCGGCTTCGGGAGAGTTGCCTTTCGGCCGCGCGCGTCCCGGACATCTCCGCCTACCGCTCCACACCTGCCGCCAGGGACTTCGTCCTCCCCCATCTGGTCATCGTCATCGACGAGTTCAGGATGCTGGTTGACGATGCACCCGAAGTACTTCGGGAGCTGCTGCGGATCGCAGCTATCGGCCGATCGCTGGGTATCCACCTGGTGATGGCAACGCAGAGGCCGCAGGGTGCCTTGACGGCAGACATCCGCGCCAACGTCACCTCCAGTATTGCCCTTCGAGTGCAGTCAGAAATGGAGTCGGTGGATATCGTCAACTCCAAGGACGCCGCGGCCATCAGTGTCGACTCGCCAGGCCGCGCCTTTTTGGCCCGCGGGGCCGAGGCGGCAGAGGAGTTCCAGGGAGCCTCCCTGGCCTCACCTTCCGGAGTGGGACCTCCCGCTGCCGTTGACGTCCACCGGACAACCGACTACCTCGCCGCCCAAGGCATCGACGTCGGCCACGGGGCAGCCACTGTCTCAACCCCCGCGCAAGCGGTGGAGCCGCTGACAGCCATGGTGCGGAACCTGTGCGCTGCCCAGGAAAAGGAACTGCCACGCAGGCCTGTGGCTCCTCCCCTTCCGGAGCAACTGGAAGAACCCACTCCGGCTAACCCCACCTGCGACCCATGCCAGGCAGAGCCAATGGGCCCGGTGGGCGGGGTACGGCTGGGCTTGATGGATGTACCCGAAAAACAAAAGGTAGAGGCCTTGGTGTGGGCCCCTGCCCACCATGGCCACGCAGCATTCATCGGCAGTCCGGCCTCCGGTGCCACAGAGGGGCTCCAACTGGCTGTCTCCAAACTGATGCTCGGCCCTGCTGAAACCCACTTCTACCTGTTGGATGGCTTAGGAGGCTTCCTGCCGCTGGCCCGGGCAGGCAGGACAGGCGCCTATGCCGGACTGCACGAGCTTCGGCGGGGCGTACGCATCCTGGAGCGGCTTGTCCGGGAACTTGGGCAGCGGTTGGCCAGCCAAGCCACCGGCCGGATACCTCTCGTCCTCGCCATCTCCGGCTGGGGATCCTGGGTCTCGGCCTTCCGCTCGGGACCGTTGGCCTGGGCTGAGGACTTGGTCACCGACCTCGTCCGTGACGGCGCCAGGGTGGGCATCACCCTGCTGCTCTCCGGCGAGCGCGAGCTGGTGACAGCCCGATTCTTCGGTGCCCTCCCCAACCGCTTCTACTTTCCATCCGGTTCCACGGAGGAAAGCCGGGCCATGTGGCCGCGGCTGCCTTCCGTCCCGGCTATCGAGGGGCGGGCGGCAGCCTTTGGCCCTGTCTCCGGCGGCGGGCCCGCACTTTGCCAGTTCTACCGACCCTCTGCCCCAGACAGTATCGGTAACCCCGGTTATCCACGCGCCGGTTCGCCTCCATTCCGCGTGGAACCCCTTCCGGCGACAATCACGGTCCGGCAAATTGCAGCGATGGCAGGGCAAACGGGAGCCGGTCATGTCCCCGAACCTGAGCCCGGCCGGGCATTGGTTGAAGAAGGGCGCTTTTCCCGGCGGCCTGGAACAGTACTGCCCTCGAAAGCGGGCCGACGCCAACGCGAAATCCTTCTGGGCGTGTCCGGGGACGAGCTTGCCCCAGTGATATTTCGGTTGCCCGGCGCTGGCGTCATCGGAATTCTTGGCGGGCCCGGAAGCGGCAAGACCAATACCTTGCACGCTCTGCAGGCACTCAACCCGGAGCAGTCCTGGTGCACCTGTCCCGGACCTTCCGAGGCGGCCGGAAATGCCTGGGGTGAGCTGCTGGTGCAGGCTGAGGCAGGGAAGCTTCCCCTCGGGTCAATTCTCCTTGTCGATGATGTGGATCTGCTCGCCCCGCCCGCGGTAAGGGATTTGGGCCAGCTGAATGCACTTGGCTACGCTGCCGTCGTCACCGCCGCTTTCAGCCCGGCGCTCCTTCAGCGCGTTCCGTTGATCATGAATGCCAGGGCATCGGGCCTGGGGCTGCTGCTCTGTCCCCGTTCAGCAGCTGACGGCGACCTGTTCGGGAGCCGGTTCGAAACCGAGGCCAGCCCGCCGCCCGGCCGCGGCGTGTTGATCTCCGGCGGCCGATCCTGCCCCCTTCAGGTGGCTTGGGCGGGAAAATGAGAGCTGGCTGCACCGTCGCCTAAGCCTTTCCGTCACGGACTGGAAGACACAGGCACGGGTCAGAGGGTCGGCGGCGCGGCCCCTGTGCGCGAGGCATGGTTTATCACCCTGTTGGAAAACAGCAGAACGATAGCGATGACCGCCGGAACCACCATTGCGAGGCCCACGAGGACCAGGCCGCTGGTCATTGCCGGCACCCCGATGGTTAGAACGAACAGTTGGGCCACCAGCGCAGCCGCTCTGGTCCACCGGAGGCCCCGGTAGAGAAAGACGGCCACGGCATAAAGCCATGCGGAAAAGGCAAGCAGGAGGCCCATGGTGAAGACTGCGCCCCAGAAGGACAGGACGGGACTCCCGGACAGCAATTCGAAGGCATACCATCCGGCTGCCACCAGGAGGGCGGAGGCCTCGGCAGCTGCCACGAGCGCTACCACCTTGGCCCCGGCAGGTACCGTGGTCGGCCGGGCCGTTGGGCGGTCAGCGCCACTACCGGAGTCATCGGGAGAAGATGGGGTACCTGCTGGGTTCACCGGGGGTCTTGACACACTGGCACCCTACCGGACATAGTCGGACACTGGTGAGGGCGCCGGCCGTCACTGTGATGCATCGCTCAGGTTTCGTGGGATTTCGGGCGTTATTACCCCTTGTTTACACAGCGTTAACATGACAGGCTTGATGCAGATGACCAAGGGGGCCCAAAGGGCCCTTTTCCTTTGTAGCCACTAGTGAATAATTTCACAAAGGCAATTCCCAGAAATGGAGCAACTGATCAGCATGGATTGGCGTAATCGCGCAGCGTGCCTCGACAAGGACCCGGAACTGTTCTTCCCCGTCGGGAATACCGGACCGGCCCTCCTGCAGATCGAGGAAGCCAAGAGCGTCTGCCGGCGGTGCCCCGTCGTGGACACGTGCCTGCAGTGGGCCCTGGAGTCCGGCCAGGATGCCGGTGTGTGGGGCGGCATGAGCGAAGACGAGCGCCGCGCCCTGAAACGTCGCGCTGCCCGTGCACGCCGCGCCTCCTAGTTAGAGTCCGCAACGGCAGGGCAGGAGCGCAGGTCGACTAAAACAGAGGCCCTGGGACAATCCAGATGGATTGTCCCAGGGCCTCTGTTTGTTCTCGTTGCCAGCGTTGGCCTTCCTGCCTTCCTGCGGGCGCACGCCCGGAGGAAGGCAGTCTGGAAGGCTGCGCCTTACTTGCCCGCCAGGCTCAGCCGGATCTTGACTTCGGTGCCGCCGCCCTCGCGCCGCTGCCACGTGATGGTGCCGCCCAGTTCGCTGGTGACCAGGGTCCGCACGATCTGCAGGCCCAGTCCCTCGACGTGCGGGGTTTCGGGAAGTCCCACGCCGTCGTCGGCAATAGTGACCGTCAACTCCTCGCCGTCCTCACCTTCGGACCGGTCGGCAATAAGCCATACTGTTCCCGCCCTGCCCTCAAGCCCATGTTCAACGGCATTGGTCACCAGTTCGTTGATGACCAGGGCAAGCGGGGTTGCGAGATCACTGGGGAGTTCACCAAATGTGCCCGCCCGCTCGGTCCTGACCTGCTGGGAGGGGGACGCCACCTCCGCGGACAGCCGGAACTGGCGCCCGATCAGCTCGTCAAAATCCACACTCTGGGTGAGGCCCTGCGACAAAGTCTCGTGAACCAGTGCAATAGTGGCAACACGTCGCATCGCCTGTTCCAGGCCCTGCTTTGCCTCGTCGCTCACCATGCGGCGGGACTGCATCCGCAGGAGTGCAGCCACGGTCTGGAGATTGTTCTTGACCCGGTGGTGTATCTCCCGGATAGTGGCGTCCTTCGTCACCAGTTCCATCTCACGCCGGCGCAGTTCGGAGACGTCGCGGCAGAGCACCAGCGCGCCAAACCGCTGCTGCTCGTCGCGCAGCGGAATGGCCCGGAGGGACAGGCTTACCCCGCGGGACTCGATTTCGCTGCGCCAGGGCATGCGCCCCGTCACCACCAGCGGCAGGGTCTCATCGACCATCCGGCGGTCTTTCAGCAGGCCGGCCGTAACCTCAGCCAGCGAACGGCCCTCCAGGGACTCGCCGTCACCCAGCCGACGGAAGGCCGACACGCCGTTGGGGCTTGCATACTGCACCACGCCATCGGCGTCCAGCCTGATCAGGCCGTCCCCCACGCGGGGAGCGCCCCGGCGGGATCCGGTGGGCGAGGCGAAATCGGGCCACAGCCCCAGGGTGCCCATCCGCAGGAGGTCGTAAGCGCACTGACGGTAGGTCAGTTCCAGCCGGGACGGCATCCGGGAGCTGGACAGATCCATGTGCGTGGTGACCACCGCGAGGGTGCGGCCGTTGCGGACCATGGGAACGGCCTCCACCCGCAGGGCCATCTCGCTGTTCCAGTTCGTCTCGCTGGAACGCTCGATGGTCCTGCTGTTCCACGCTTTGTCCACAAGTGGTTGCAGATCGGACCTGATGCCTTCGCCCACAAAGTCACTGTGGAACGCGGTGTGGGTGGTAGAGGGGCGCACGTGTGCCAGGGCAATGTAGCCAAGCTCCGGGTGGGGGAACCACAGCGCGAGGTCGGCGAACGCCAGGTCCGCCACCATCTGCCAGTCCCCCACCAGGAGGTGCAGCCATTCGGCATCGCCCGGCCCGAAATCAGCGTGTTCCCTGATGGGGTCCGTAAAGATTGCCACTGCACCTCCATTTTCGACGCCGGCTTGCTAGCGTCGGACGATTGACCTCAAGAGCCTCAATGCTACCGACAGTGAGGCCATGTCGTCGGCCTCCAGGGCGTTCACCTCATCGAACATGCTCTTGGCCCTGCCCAGCTGCTCGGCATTCTGGGCCTCCCAGTCCTTGAGCCGCGCGTCGGGTGACTCGGCGGTGGACGTGGCGTCCAGCACCGCCGTCGTCATGTCCGACACTGTCGAGTAGAGGTCGTCACGCAACGCCGCACGGGCCAGCGCCTGCCACCGGTCCTGCCGGGGCAGGCTGCTGATCCGTTCCAGCAGCGAGTCCGCGTGGAAACGGTTAAACACCGTGTAATAAACGGCCGCAATCTCCTCGACGGGGTCCTTCCGGGAGCGGCCGATTTTGGCGATATCCAGCAGGACGAAGCTTTCGAACAGCTCGGCCCAGCGCAGGGCCAGGTCTTCGGGCAGCTGCCACTCGCGGCCCTTGGCCAGCCACGCCGCCACCCGCTCGCGGTCATCACCGCGCAGATAGTCGAGCAGCCGGGCCCGCATCGGATCCATCAGCGGCTTGAATTCGGACACCACCTCGGCGATGGGGCGCGAAACACTTTCCTGGCTGAGCAGCCAGCGGACCGCCCGGTCCAGGAGCCGGCGGATGTCCAAGTGGACCGCGCTCCAGTGCTCGGTTGGGAACGAAGCAGGCAGGCTGTTCAGTTCCGACACCATGGCGTCGAGTTCGTACACCTCGCGCAGCGCTACGAAAGCCTTGGCAACCGCCACTTCGCTGGCCGACGTTTCCTCCATGACCCGGAAGGCGAAGGTGATACCGCCCAGGTTGATCATGTCGTTCGCCACCACGGTGGCGATAATTTCGCGGCGCAGCGGATGGGTGTCCAGCTCCGCGTCAAAGCGTTCGCGCAACTGGTGTGGGAAGTAGGAACGCAGCGTCCCACGGAACCACGGATCGTCCGCGAGTTCGCTGTCGCGCAGGGCCGATGCCAGCTCGATCTTGGCATAAGCGGCCAGCACCGACAGCTCCGGGGAAGTCAGCCCCTGCCCCTGCTGCAGCCGCTCCCGAAGAGCTTCAGTGCTGGGCAGCGCTTCCAGGTCCCGGTTCAGATCTGCGGTCTTCTCCAGCCAGTCCATGAGCCGTTCGTAGCTGGGGCTCCACTCCGCCACCCTGGTGCGGTCATTCAGGAGCAGGATGTTCTGGTCGATGTTGTCTTCCAGGACCAGACGGCCCACCTCGTCTGTCATCGACGCGAGGAAGTCTGCGCGATCATCGGCAGGCAGCTTGCCGGCGGCCACCATCCGGTCCACGAAGATCTTGATGTTGACCTCGTGGTCGGAGCAGTCCACGCCAGCGGAGTTGTCAATGGCGTCCGTGTTGAGGATGACACCCTGCAGGGCTGCTTCAATGCGGCCGCGCTGTGTCATGCCCAGGTTTCCGCCCTCGCCGACCACCTTGACACGCAGGTCCCGGCCGTTGACGCGGATCGCGTCGTTGGCTTTATCACCCACAGAGGCGTTGGACTCTGAGCTTGCCTTGACGTAGGTCCCGATTCCGCCGTTGTACAGCAGGTCGGCAGGTGCCAGCAGGATGGCGCGCAGGAGTTCCGGCGGGCTGAGTTCGGTGGTGTCGGCCGGCAGCCCCAGCGCGGTGCGTACCTGCGCGGACACCGGAATCGACTTGGCTTGACGGGCAAAGACCCCGCCGCCTTCGCTGATCAACGACTTGTTGTAGTCGTCCCACGAGGACCTGGGCAGCTCGAACAGCCGTTGCCGCTCCGCGAACGAGGATTCCTCATCCGGATTGGGATCAAGGAAGATGTGCCGGTGATCGAAGGCGGCAAGCAGGCGGATGTGCCGGGACAGGAGCATTCCGTTTCCGAACACGTCCCCGGACATGTCCCCCACGCCCACCACGGTGAACGGTTCGGTCTGTGTATCCAGGTCCAGCTCGCTGAAGTGCCGCTTCACCGATTCCCAGGCGCCACGGGCCGTGATGCCCATCGCCTTGTGGTCGTAGCCCACGGATCCGCCGGAGGCGAAGGCGTCGCCCAGCCAGAAACCATACTCGGCGGACAATCCGTTGGCGATGTCGGAGAAAGTAGCCGTGCCCTTGTCCGCCGCGACCACAAGGTAGGAGTCGTCGTCGTCATGCCTGACAACGTTCGACGGCGGCACGAGCCGCTGGCCGTCACCTTCGGTCACCAGGTTGTCAGTAAGGTCCAGCAACCCCCTGATAAAGGTCTTGTAGCTTTCGACGCCTTCCGCCATCCAGGCGGCACGGTCCGCGGACGGGTCCGGGAGCTGCTTGGCGAAGAAGCCACCCTTTGCCCCCGTAGGCACGATCACGGCGTTCTTGACTGTCTGTGCCTTGACCAGGCCCAGTATTTCGGTCCGGAAATCCTCCCGCCGGTCGGACCAGCGGAGCCCGCCGCGCGCCACCTTGCCGAACCGAAGATGCACACCCTCCACCCGGGGAGCGTACACCCAGATTTCGAACATTGGCCGCGGGAATGGCAATCCTTCGATCTGCGCGGGATCCAGCTTGAAGCTGAGGTGGGGCTTGTCCTGGTAGAAGTTGGTGCGGAGGGTCGACTCGATCAAGTTGACGAAAGTCCGCAGCACACGGTCGGCGTCGAGCGTTGCCACCTTCTCGATGGCGGCTGCCAGTTCCTGCCGCACGGACGCCTGGGCCTCGGCCCGGCTGTCTTCGCCGAGTGCGGGGTCAAAGCGGGCGGCGAAGAGCGCGGTCAGGCCCCTGGTCACGTCCGGATTGGCAAGGAGGGTGTTCGCCATGAAGCCGAAGGAACTGCTGTTGCCCATTTGGCGCATGTAACGGGCGTATGCCCGCAGCATGGTGATCTGCCGCCAGTGCAGGCCTTCCCGGAGTACCAGCCGGTCAAAGCTGTCCGATTCCGCGGCGCCGGTGACGGCGGCACCGAAGGACTCGGCCAGCAGCCCGCCCGTGGACATCGGGTCCACTGCCGCCGGATACTTCAGCCCCAGGTCGTACAGGAAGAAGTCACGGTGGTCCGCCGTCTCGATTTCGAACGGCCGCTCATCCAGGACCTCCAGTCCCAGGTTGTGGAAGTACGGCAGGATCTGGCTCAGGCTCTTGGGCTCCAGCATGTAGAGCTTGACCCGGGCATCTTCCTCAAGCGTGGCTCCGGCGCCTTCGGGAAGGTACACGTGCACGCCGGGCCGGTCCTGCTGCGCGCCGGTGCTCCGCTCGGCCGCAGCACCGTACTTCTCGAAGCGCGCAATGTCCTCAAGCGCGTCCTCTACTTCGTAGTCCACCCGGTAGCTGGCCGGAAACGCCTCGGCCCAAATGGCGGCAAGTTCCTTGGCCTCGGCTGGATCCCGGCCCTCGCGCAGGACTTCCGCGATGCCTTCGCTCCATGACCGGGCGGCCCGGACCAGCCGCGTTTCCAGCTCATCGCTGTTGACGTGGCTGACGTCGGCGTCCTTGGGCAGGCGGATGCGGAAGAAAAGCCGCGCGAGGGCAGATTCGGTCATGCGGGCTTCGTAGTCGATCGAGACTGCCTGGAACGTTTCCCGCAGTTCCTGCTCGATGCGGAGCCTGACGTTGGTGGTGTAGCGGTCACGGGGCAGGTAGACAACAGCGGACATGAAACGGCCATAGATGTCCGGCCTCAGGAACAGGCGGGTGCGCCGCCGTTCCTGCAGCTTCTGGATCCCCAGCGCGGTGGCGGCAAGGTCGGGGACTTCGATCTGGAACAGCTCGTCGCGGGGGTAGGTTTCCAGGATTCCCAGCAGGTCCTTCCCGGAGTGCGAGTCCGGCGGGAAGCCTGCATTCTGCAGCACGGCGTCCACCTTTTCCCGGACAATGGGAATGTCGCGGACGGAACCGGCATAGGCGCTGGTGGCGAAAAGTCCAATGAAGCGCCGTTCCCCGTTGACGTTCCCCGCCGCGTCAAAGCTCTTGATGCCGATGTAGTCCAGGTAGGCGGAGCGGTGGACGGTGGAACGCGAATTGGCTTTGGTGATGACGAGCGCACGTTTTTCCCGTGCCTTTTTGCGGCCGGTGTCGGTCAGGTGCTGGATGTGCGGGGAGTCTGCGGCCGCGCGCAGCAGCCCGAGCCCGCTGTCCTCGCGCAATTCGAGGACGTCTTCCCCGTCCACGTTAAGGAGGTCGTATTCACGGTAGCCGAGGAACGTGAAGTTTCCGTCGTCCAGCCACCGCAGCAGGTCCTTCGCCTGCCGGAGTTCGGCGATCTGCGCTGAGTTTGCCACGCGGTCCAGGCTCTCGGCGATTTCCAGCGCCTTCTGGCGCATCCTGGGCCAGTCCTCCACGGCGGCCCGGACATCGTTCAGCACGCGGGTCAGGCCCTCAAGCAACGACGTCTTCGTTTCGTCCGGGACGCGCTGGATTTCGACGGCGATCCACGACTCCATGTGGGAGGCGTTCTCCCCCTGCGCGATCAGGTGGGAAAGGTTGGGCATCGCAGCGGTGTCCCCGCTGGATATCCCGAGGTGCGCCGGCACCCTGTTGACCTTGACCAGCTCACCGCTCTCCCGGTTGCGGGTGGCCACGAAAAGCGGGTGGACGACAAGCTTGATGGCGGCGTGCTGCCGGACAAGTTCGGCGTTTACCGAATCGACCAGGAATGGCATGTCGTCAGTGACGACGAAGATGACGCTGCTGTCTTCTTCGTCGACAATCGAGATCCTGGCCTGACCTGGCTGCCTTACGGAAGCTGCACGGCGGTGCTCTTCAGCCCGGGCTTCCAGCACGTCGCGCGGGTAGCTGCGCGCATCCTCCTCAGCCAGGTGCTGGTAGTAGTCCCCCATGAAACCCTCAAGGCCTTCAATAGAGAGGGGCTGGTCCTCCACACTGGATCCAGACGACATCGACAACGCCTCCATCAGAGATATTCGCCGCACCTTTGCAGCTCTTATGGCGAGCCTAGTCCTTCGCCCTTCGCCATGGTGTGGAAGAAATTACAGAGGATCTGCGCTTTCGCTGGTCTGGTGCACAAACGAGGTCGCGGATTGCCCGGCGCAGGTCCGAATCCGGGGCAGCCTCCAGCAGCAGGGATCCTGACAGGAGGGCGGCGTCGGCGGCGCGGGGATCATGGGGCAGGAATGCCGTCAGTTCCGAGGCCGGCGCGTACCTGTCCCACGCATCGCGCAATTGGCGCTCCGGATCCCTCCCGACGGAGGAGGAACGCACTTTATTCATCAGGACGGTGGGTGACGCCTGCGGAACTGCGTCTCCAAGCTCGGCAAGCGCACGCACCATCCGGGGTACGCCCACGGGATCAGCGGCGCCGATGGCATAGACGGTGTCAGCCAGCTCCAGCGGGCGCAGTGTGGCCGCGTTGCGGCGCGGCGCCATGGTATCGAAACTCAGTTCCTCGTCGGCTTCCAGGCAGAAGCCGGTATCGACCACCACCACATCGGCGATTTCCCGGGCCCGCTCAAGGACCAGCGCCAGGGCCGTGGCACGGATTTCTGTCCATCGATCCGCCCGGGTGATGCCCGTCAACACCCGGAACTGCCCTGATGCCGTAGCGACGGTGGCGGCGACCTTTCGGAGTGCATCCGCGTCCAGCTGCCCGTGATCGGCGAGCCTGCACGCCTGGGCCAGCCCGGCCGATTCGTCCAGGAGCCCGAGTACTGCGGCCACGCTGGCGCCGTATGTGTCGGCGTCGACCAGGAGGACGTCCTGGCCATCGGCCGCCATCTCGCCCGCGATGTTCACTGCCACCGTGGTCCTTCCGGGGGACCCCGCTGGCCCCCAGACGACGATGAGCCTTCCGGTTCCGCGCCCTTCCGCCTCCTGCTCCGGCCCCACAGGATCGGTTGCCAGCGCAGCTCCGGTATCAGCGGCCGTGCTGAGGCTGACCGGACGGACCGCACCTGTAAGTTGCGCGACGGCGTCGGCAATCTTGTCGGAAAGCTCCGCCGACTCAACCCGCGTCAACGCCGAGGCGACGCCAATTTTGCGGAGCCTCGCGGCCTCCTCCGCGTTGTCGGTCAGCGCGATGATCGCGACGCCAACTGCCCCAAGGCGGTCGACCAGGGAAGCCGTTAACCCTTCAGACCCATCGGCGATCACGGCCGCCCGGGCCAGTCCGCTCTGGCAGGCCGACAGCAGTTCGGGAAGTTCCGCGCACCGGCGTACCACCGTGACCGGACCGTGCAGTCTTTCGAGACCCCCAACCAGGTCCTCACGGCTTTGGCCGACGGTGACGACGGGAATGTTCATCGGGCGCCGCCCGGGTTCCAGACGACGGATATCTTTGCCTCATTTGCCTGGGCGCCCAGCAAGGCAGGCATCTGCTTGTCCTCGACCAGGACCATGAGCACGGTGGTTTTCGCCGACCCAAGCGCGGTGGACCCGTTGGCGACCTCTGCAATTTCCGCTCCGGGAAGGATGAGCTTGGGCTCGGTGAACCCGTTTTTCGCGTCGGGCTGGGCCACCCAGACGTCTACGCGGGCGCCGGCGACTGCCTGCGAGGGCAAAGTCTGCTCGACATTGAGGGCAACGGGCTTTCGGTTCAGCTGGTCCACCGCACCAAGGCTCGCCCGGGGAACAAGCTGGTCCTTTCCAATCCTCTGCATGGCGACGACATCCTGGGGCAGGCCGGCCTCCACTGTGATGTAGTGCTGTTCCGTGTCGCCCAGCCGGACCTTGGCGCGCACCACATTCTCCGGCGTCAGGCGCTCGCCAACAGCAATGCCCTCCCGCGCGGCGTAAACCTCGGTGGTTCGGTCTGCGCTGCCCACCAGGAAGATGACCCCCGCGATGGATGCCAGGACCAGGAGAATGCCCACCAGCAGCCGCGGGTCCTTCCACGAAGGGCGCTTCAGCCGTGGTGCAGTGGTGCTTGAATCAGGAACCATACCGTTCTCCCCCTAGGTACACCGGACCTGCCCGCTCTGGCCGGACTCCTCATTGTTACCGCAAGGCCACGCGAACAAAAGTCAATTATCCAAATACCGCCAAACTGTGGATAACAGGCACATAAGATGCCAGTTGATGGCAAAATGGATGCATGCCAAGGTTCCTCACGCTTGCAGATGTCGCAGAGCAACTCCAGATCAACTCCCCTGCCGCATACGCCTTGGTCCGCAGCGGCGAATTGAAGGCCATCCAGGTCGGCGGCCGGGGTTATCTTGCTCAGTCATGGGGGTCGATGCGATTTCTGCACGGAACTCATGGCCAAGGGGCCTGATTCGGTGATTGATTTCTGTGCGGTTCGTGAGGATCGTAGGGCCCGGTTGGGTAGTCTTTGGGGCGTGATGTGCTGTGGCTGAGAAGCGGTTTTTAGCGTTGGCTGATGTTTCGGAGATTCTGAATATCTCCTCAGCCCAGGCGTATGCCCTGGTCCGCTCAGGCGAATTGCCTGCGATTCAGGTTGGGGGCCGGGGGCAGTGGCGGGTTGAGTCGCGCCTTTTAGAGGAATACATTTCCCGGGGTTATGAGAAGACCGCCGAGTATGTCCGTGCGCAGTCTGCTGACGGCCGGCCCGTGCCGGACGGTGTCTAGCCCCTTTCGGGTATTCGGGCCTCAAGCTTCGTGATGGGCACTGCCTCGTTACGTTGTTTCATCATGGTCCTGTTGATGGACTGCGCGGCGCGCAGCTGGTCGTTTAGGTCTTCGACTTGGGCTTCGAGTAGTGAGATGGCGCTGCGTGCCTGCTCAGTGCTCTTCCGTTCTGTGCTGAGTTGGGTTTCCAGTTCGCTGATGTAGCTGGCCATCTGTTCCGGAGTTCTTCCGGCCAGGGCTTCGGCGAGGTTGGTGTTCACTGCGCGTTTGTAGTGATCGCGTTGCCGGGTGACGGTGGCGAGTCGTTCCTGGAGCCGCAGGAGTTCGGTCACGGCGCCTTTGGGTGTCATTCCTGTCTGTTCATGGCCCTGTGCCCAGGTCGCGCGCTGCTGCGCCGCTGCGCGGGTGACCGCGGTTTTCAGTTCCGGGGTGTTATAGATCAGCCAGCGGCTGACCCCCGCTGCCCGGGCAACTGAGGAGACGGTTAGCAGCTCGGAGCCGTTGATGAGCCGGGTGATTGCTCTCCGGACGAGGGCTTGTTTGGTTTTGCTTTCCTTTTTCTTGGCCCCAATTAGCGCGGCGATGGGTGCCTGCCGTTTTTCGCTCATATTCGGTTTGTGGTTCGGACGGGTGTCAGTGGCAGCATGCGGCGTTCTCCGGTGGTTTCAAGGCGTGGCGCTGCGGGAGGGATTTGCTGCAGGAGCGTGACGGCGTCATCAATGGCGGCCTTGTCCTCGGGGGGCAGCCTGGATTTTTCCTTCAGCAGCGCGGTGCGCATTCGTTTGTAGGAGCTGACCTCTGCTGTAAGTGACTGGTGGATCCATGGTTCGGCGATGTCACCGGCCGCTGCCAGGTCTGCGGTGAGGGCGACGATGTGGGCGTCGATCTGGGGTAGATGGGAGAGGTTGGCCCGGTAGTACTGGCATCCGCCGCATTTGTTGCGGACGGGGCAGGATTGTCCGGCTGCTTTGACGTTGCTGGGCTCGGTGCAGAGGCCCAGTGGCGTCGCTACGGATTCCCGGACATAGGCTGCATAGTCCTCCTATCCGTCACCTTCTCCAAGACGATGACACGACACCCAAGCGGACGAAGCTTCGTCTCCGAATGTGCCTGGGCAATGCCGGCGTCTGCACTGTAAAGGGATCCATTACCGTGCAGCCCCATCGGCTTCTAGGAACAGATATTGAGAAAACCTGTGGCACCCGGACGAGCAAGGAAAGTGATGACGTGGCCATTGTCATCCCGAAATACAGCTTTTGAGCCGGACACGGTCACAGTGCCAGCCTGATAAGGGTTTCCCCAACCCGGAGGGGGATTGCCCTGGCCGTCGTCCAGTGGTGTTTCGGCGAGGAAGAATGTGTCGTCGACGCGCAATTCCTTGATTCCGCAATGGGTGTAAAGCATGGTTGGCATGCCGGAAGCGGCGGTGGGGGCCGGCGACTCCGAGGAGGCTTCGGTAATGGGAGTGGCAGGACCTGCGCACGCAACCAGGACGGCCAATAGCGTAACGGCCAATAGCGAGAGTCTGATTTTTCCGGCCATTAGACCGCACCCCAATTCCCGATCAGGCTCAAAGAGTATGCCGTGAGAGAGAGCGCCACAATACTAGGGCTAGTGACGTTTTCCTCACGGCGCGTCCGGTGTTGGATAGATGGCCGAATCAGGGAGGAATGGATCCCTAGAGCAGGGGAAAAACGCCGGGCGATGCCCAACCTTTGGTTACGGTCGTCCACGTTCTGCGCGGCGTCAGAACCAGTGCCACACGTCCCTCATAATCCAAACCAAGAACATGGCGAAAAGAGACGGCGGAATCAGGTAGAGCACCCAGTTGTCGTGCCATTTTCGTTTCGCCATTGTTCTTCCTCCGTTCGAGGCCACTCTACGAGTGGTCGACATCCTCCGGTAGGTAGAAGCTAGCCGTGCACGGTGACCGATGTTAGTGGCCATGAAAAACTGCCCGTAGGCGGCCACGAAAGTGCCCACTGACGGCCAGTAGAACTGCCCATCGGTGGCCATGAGATCTGCCCACTTCCTTACTTGTCCTGCCGCGTCTTAAGCGGCGGGGGCCTCTCCCCGGGATTTGATGACGGTGTCTAGTCGCATCGAATGTCGCCCAGGAAGAGGCCCTGTATGAAGTCTGACGGAGAAATCATGGAAATTCTTGCTGCCTACGATCTGACCGGATCGTTGCGTGCAACCGCGGAGCTGACGGGCTGTTCCCATCACACTGTTGCCAGGCATGTTGCGGCGCGGGACGCGGGCCGGCCGATCGCTGAACCGGCGCCCCGCCATCGTGTCACGGACACGTTCTTGCCCAAGATCGAGGAATGGGTCGAGACGTCCAAGGGCCGGATCCGCGCGGATAAAGCCCACGAGAAGCTGCTCGCTCTGGGTTATGTGGGGTCGGAGCGGTCTACCCGCCGGGCGATCGCGCAGGTGAAAGCGGCCTGGCGGTTGGGCCATGTGCGCGTGCACCGGCCTTGGATCGCGGAGCCGGGGATGTGGCTGCAGTACGACTTCGGTGACGGGCCGCGGATCGGCGGGGTGAAGACCATCCTGTTCGTTGCCTGGCTCGCGTTCTCGAGGTTCCGGATCGTGATCCCGCTGCGGGACCGGACCGCGCCGAGCGTTTTCGCAGCGCTTGACCGCTGTTTCCGGATCCTGGGTGGGGCGCCGACCTATGTCCTGACGGATAACGAGAAGACGGTGACCACCGCGCACGTGGCCGGGGTGCCGGTGCGGAACCAGCAAACCCTGGACTTCGCCCGGCATTACGGGGTGACCGTGCTGACCTGCCAGCCGGCCGATCCGGCCACGAAGGGTGGGGTCGAGGCGTCGGTGAAGCTGGCCAAGGCCGATCTGGTGCCGACCGATACGAATCTGCGGGCCGAGTACTCCACGTTCGCGGAGTTGGAGAAGGCGTGTGAGGTCTTCATGGACGAGGTGAATAACCGGGAGCACCGTGCCACGCGGCGTAAACCCGCTGCGGTGCTGGCAGAGGAGGCGCCCGGGTTGCATCGGGTCCCGGAGACTGCTCACACGGTCGCGTTTGGGCTCGCCCGCACGGTCCCGGAGAACACCCCGATGGTGACGTTCGAGAACGCGCAGTATTCCGTCCCGGCGCACTTGCTCGGGGCCAGGGTGTTCGTCCGCGTCCACGGCAGCGGCCCGGGCGAGCAGGTCATCATCGTCCATCACGGCCCCGGTGGTCCGGTTGAGGTCGCCCGGCACGAACGGGCAAGGCCCGGCAGCCCTGCCATCAACGATGAGCACTTCCCCGGGATCAGAACCCGGGTCCCGGGCGATTACACACCCAGAGCCCGCACCGCCGACGAAGCCGAATTCCTGGCCATCGGCGCCGGCGCGGCGACGTGGTTGGTCGAAGCCGCCGCGGCCGGGACGGGGAGGATGAACCTGAAAATGGCCGAGGCCGTGACCCTGGCCAAAATCGCCGGGACCAAGCAAGTGGACCGGGCCCTGGGCGACGCGGCACTCCATGGCCGCTTCGCCCACGGCGACCTGGCCTCGATCCTGAACGCGAACGTCAGACGCACCACCACCCACGCCGCGGACGAGACCCGCTCCCTGACCCAAGGCACCGGCGCGTGGGCAGGCCTGGGCGCAGCGCCCTTCAGCACCGCCAAGGAGCAGAACCGATGAGCCCCGTAAGCACCACCGCCCCGGCCCTCCCGTCCGAGCTCGAAGCGCTGATGCGGCAACTGAAGATGCCCCACGCCCGTGCCCTCGCACCGGAACTGATCGCGACCGCCCGCGCCCAACGCTGGGAGCCGGCCGAGATCATCAAGGCACTCTTCGCCGAAGAAGCCGCCGGCCGGGCCCGGTCCATGCTCGCCACCCGGCGCAAAGCAGCAGGCTTCCCGACCGGGAAAACCTTCGACGCCTGGGACCCCGCCGTCTCGTCCATCCCTAGCCCAACCCAGCAAGCCCTGCGCACCCTGGAATGGATCACCCGCAGGGAAAACCTCGTCGTCTGCGGACCCTCCGGCACCGGGAAAACGTTCTTCCTCGAAGCCCTCGGCCAGCAAGCCGTCGAAGCCGGCATGCGCGTGGCCTGGTTCAGACTCGAAGACCTCGGCGCCCTCATCCGCGCCCACCGCACCGACGACAGCGTCACCCGCGCCGTGACCAGAATCCTCCGCGCGGAACTCGTGGTGATCGATGACATCGGCCTGCTCCCGGTGGCCACAGACGCCGCTGAAGGACTTTACCGGGTAGTCGACGCCGCCTACGAAAAGCGCTCCGTCGCGATCAGCTCGAACCTTCACCCGGCAGGCTTCGACGAGCTCATGCCCAAAACCCTCGCCACGGCCACCGTTGACCGGCTCCTACACCACGCTCACGTCTGCCAAACCAACGGTGATTCCATCCGCCTCACCCAGGCCCTCGCCGGAAAAGGAGTCACCCAACTGAACTAACAAGACCCGACGATGGCCAACCCCGCCGAACCAAGCAGTGGGCAGATCTATTGGCCATCACCGGGCAGTTTTACTGGCCACCAGCGGGCACATCAACTGGCCGTCCGTGGGCAGAAACTAATGGCCATTGACAGACCGATCCTTCGGCGGGCAGGTGGGGGGTCAGCGTCAAGAAAACGCGATGCTTAGGGTGATCAACAGGATCCCGGTGCAGAAGAGGAGAATGCTGAAACCAATTCCAAGGGATTCCATGGCTTTGACTTGTCGTTGCTCTTCATCCTGCTCGGGTCGGTTGCGGTTGAACATTGTCATGACGGTCTGGTACTGATACTGCGCTATGTCTCTGCGGAATATGAACCAAACCGTAGACACGAGAAGGAGTACCAGCCCAGCTCCGCTAACTCCTGCGGTCCCCGGGAACCGCAAGGGCCCGTAGACGGCAAGCAAATAGATGGCCGCCGCCGCTGCCACGCACAGGGCAAACTGAATCTTGCGTCGCTTACCGAACCCCTGACGTGGATCCGACCATCCGAGGTGGCTTGTCCTGCGCTCCAACGTACGGATCCATAGGAAGGTCGCTATGCATCCGACAACAAAGAACAGGCTGAGGGCCACTATCAACGGTTCGCGCATAGTTCTGACGTTATCCTGACCGGTGGAACGGCTGACGCCTCGATCGGCTACGGCGCTATACGGATAGAAGGGAACTACTTCAGCACAGCGACCATCTGTACGCGGCGACCGTACCTGGCGAGATCAAGGCTGTCTTCAAGACGCACCAGTTTCCGGTGGAAGTCAGTCGAAGGGTCCTCCTCCACAAAACCTGCCCGCGAGTAGAAAGGCGCGTTCCAAGGGACATCGGCATAAGTACGCAGGGTCAGCCGGCTATGCCCACGTTCGCGGGCTTCTTCCTTCGCGGCATTGATCAGCAGGCGGCCGTATCCGCGACGACCATATTCGGGTAAGACCGAAAGTTGCTCAAGGTGAGCAATCTTCCCTGACTCGATAACGTGCACGAAACCCACGACAGCGCCTGTGTCTGTGGCTTCGGTGACTAGGACGTATCCGGGCTCTGACGCTCTTGAACCCCCAGATGGGGCGGGCGGCCATCGATCAGGAAGCAGCCAATCAATGAGAAGCCGATCGGCAGCATTCTCGATCGTCTCCACTGCCGGGTAGTCAGCCGATGTCGCGAAGCGGATTCGAGCGGTCACCAATTGATCATATTGTGGCTGCCCGCAAGCCGGTCGATCCCCGTGCCGCGGAAGCCGAAGGCTACGTTCCGTGCGGTTGCGAGCCCAGGCTATGTACGTAAGACCCGAACGATGAAATGCACGGTGACGGGGGGATTACTGCAACCATGTTTGTTTGACTGGAATGAAGATCGGTTATGCCCGGGTCTTGGCGAACGGCAAGGACCTTACCGCCCAACACAATGCCCTCTTTGCCCTGGGTGTTGAGAAGCCCCAGATCTATTTCAATCACGGACTGACGGGGGTGAACCGGGTGGGCCCTGCGCTCCGTGAAGCGATGTCGGCTTGCCGGCGTTACGTTTGTGGTGACCGAGCCGAAGCGTTTACAAGCTAGCCTCACACCCAACCTAAAAAGTGTTAGGTACCGACCGCAGAATGCCCTATACAAACAATTCCTACACGTGAGAAGAGTCAAGATAACCGCGGGCAATGGCGGGTGGAAGAGAAGATGCTGGAGCAATACATCGAGGAACGCTACGCCGAGGCCAGCCGCATGATTCAGGAGTCACGCTCCAAGTCCGTTTGACGCCTCACCCCCTTCACAGGTCCACAGCCGGAGTCAGCCGGCCTTGGGCGACCTGATCATGGCCAGGACAGTGAAGGGGATTGCTGACACTTCACGGACACTCCGGCTCCTCCGCACCTCTCCTGGAGTGACCGAGGCCAGGTCGATATAGTCCCTGCCGACCCGGTCGATAACGCCGGCCAGCCGCAGTGCGCCGCCTCCCCCTGAAATGGTCACGGACAGTTCCGCACGGTCGCGGGCAAGGCCACGGAGGGCGTGGGCAAGCCCAATTGAGCGGCGGACCGGTGAGTTTTCCGGCAACGCGTGCCTGCCGAGCCCGACGTACCGCGCCGCAGCAGCATAGGGGACGAGCACTTGGTGCTGATCTTCGTCGAGGACCAGCGCGTCCGCTCCGGCATGCCTGAGTTCCCCGCGCGCTGATTCTCCACAAAGCAGGTAAACGCCGATGCGGCACCCGACGGCCGCACGCAACCGGTGCTCGAGCGGAACGCTGACCATCTCAGCCCGGGTCCGCTCGTTGATCTCGCTGTCAAGCGCCAGACGGTCGGCCTCCGCGAACTGGCTTTCCATGTCGTTGAAGAGAGCATCCCAGCGCATCCCGACAGCGTAGGGTGCCCTGCCCGGTCAGTCAACGGCTTCGCCTTTTCCTCTCCAACGTATGGACAAATACCGCGGCCTCGTCGCAAACTTGGTCAAGTGGTATCAAACAGCATCAAACGGCATCAAAGGAGTAGTAATGGCACGTTCCGAAGCGGCGCGGTGGTCCGATGCCGTCATGGCTCTGGCCCTTCCGGCGTTGGGCATTCTGCTTTGCTTCCTGGGGGTTGGCCTGCTTGGACAGTGGCAGAACTCAGCGGCCCGTAACCAGGAAGCACCCGTCGGCGTTCTTCTGGGGGCGGCCGCGGCGGCGGCCGGCCTGGGCCTTCTGCTGTGGTGGGCCTTCTCGATCCTGGCCGCAGCTGCGTCGGTTCTGCTGGAACACCTCGGACGACGGCGTGCGGCGGCTGCCGCGCGCAGGCTGTCTCCCGCCTTTATGCGGCGGGCGGTGGTTGCCGCCCTGTCGCTGCAACTTGTGGCAGGAGCCGCGGCGAATGCCGCGCCGGCCGCACCTGGGCCTGAGTGGACGCCGACCCAGGCATACGCGGCGTCAGTTCCATCGGACCCTGCGGCCCTGGGCACTGCTGAGGGGCGAGGCAGGACTCTTGGCGCCGGCGGGACGCAGGTCCCAACGCCAACGGTTGTTGCGAAAGACGCGCCAGGAGCGCTTGAAGACCCTGCGACGGCGCGCAGTTCACGCAGTGAACCCCCTGACGCCACACTCCACCCCGGCTGGCAGCCAGCTCCCCCGATGGTGGAACCCGGTTTGCTGGTGGGACCGCGAACCAGAAGTACCTCCGGTCCAGACTCGGGTGGCGAGGGAACCGCAGTAACCGTAATCGCCGGCGACACGCTATGGGACATCGTGGCCACCTATCTGGGACCGGAGGCATCCGACGTGGACGTAGCCCTTGAATGGCCGCGGTGGTATGCAACAAACCGCGCCCTGATCGGCGGAAGTCCTGACGTCCTGCTTCCCGGCCAAATACTGCAGGCGCCTGCGGCGCCGTAACTAGGGCCACTCGGCCCGGGTGCCTTTCACCATTTCCGGCCGGCGGCCTTACCGGCAGGCCTGCCACACTCCATCAAACGATTTGAAGCCAGGAGAACACAATGACTGCAGCGACATCTGTAGGGACCGTCCAGGGCCTTGACGCCACCAGGGGAATCGGCGGGAGGGGCATGGTGGAAAGGCGCCCTGCTCCGGCGCCCGGAGCCCAGCCTCCCGGGGTGAAGGCAGCTCTCCAGCCGGTCAATGAGGCGGCGGAAGTCAGGGCGATCACGAGGGGGACGATCCAGGCCGCCATGGAAGTCCTGGCCGGAATCCGGCCCGTCCACCAGTTGGCCCGGCGCCTTGATCCCCGGTGCCTGGCGTCCCTGCAGCACCGGGCGGCACTGATCAGGCGCGAAATAACGAGGACTGGAAACCCTGCGCTGGCCCGACTGCACCGGAACTCGACGGTCCGCTCGGTGCGGTTATGTGAGGTGGCCGACGGAATCTATGAGGCCAGCGCCGTGGTGGTGGATGATGTACGCGCCCGTGCCGTTGCTGTCCGGCTTGAGCGCAGCAAACAGGTATGGCGGATAGTTGAACTCGTCATCGGCTGATTCTTTTGGGGACGGGCATTGGCGGAGTACAACAGCGAGGCGGCAGCAAGCAGGGCAGGGACGCTTCCGTCCCTGCCCTGCTTGCTGCCGCCAATGCTTCCGGCGGTGTTGCCGGTGTTGCTAACGCTTTTTCTTCTTCGCCGGCCGTTTCGCGGCATCCTGGGCTGCTGCCTTGGCAGGGTTTCCGGAACGTCCGCCCCCGGACCGGGTTTCCACCCGGGTCTGCGTTCCACCGCTCTCAGAGGGAGCGGTGTACTGCAGTTGGGCAGGCTTCTCCGGAGCTTCCAGGCCGGCAGCGCGAACCTGGGGGTCCATGTGCTCGGTGTGGCCCCCCGCAGCGTCCTGCACAACCACATCCTGGGCAGGGGTCACTTCCACCTCAAGGTTGAAGAGGAAGCCAACACTCTCCTCCCGGATGGCTTCCATCATGCTTTGGAACATCGCGAAACCTTCTCGCTGGTACTCCACCAGCGGATCACGTTGTGCCATGGCCCGCAGGCCGATGCCCTCCTTGAGGTAGTCCATCTCGTAGAGGTGTTCCTGCCATTTCCGGCCGATGACAGAGAGCACCACGCGGCGCTCAAGCTCGCGCATGCTTTCGGAACCAATGACCTCTTCCCGGGCCTGGTACACCAGGCGGGCGTCGGAAAGGATTTCCTCCTTCAGCATCTCCACGGTGACCCTGGACTTGCCGCCGGCCTCTTCGATGATGTCTTCGGCGGTAACGCTGACAGGGTAGAGCGTCTTGAGGTTTGTCCACAGCTGGTGGAAGTCCCAGTCGTCGCCGTTTCCTTCTGCGGTTGCGGCGTCGATGAGTGCCGTGATGGTGTCCTCGATGAAGAACTGCACCTTTTCGTGCAGGTCGTCGCCCTCAAGGATGCGCCGGCGGTCGCTGTAGATGGCCTCACGCTGGCGGTTGAGGACGTCGTCGTACTTCAACACATTCTTGCGCTGCTCGGCGTTGCGGCCTTCCACCTGGCCCTGGGCGGAAGCGATGGCCCGCGAGACGAGTTTGGATTCCAGCGCCACGTCGTCCGGGACGGAGCTGTTCATCAACCGCTCTGCGGCCCCGGAATTGAAGAGCCGCATCAGGTCATCGGTCAGCGAAAGGTAGAAGCGCGATTCGCCGGGGTCGCCCTGTCGGCCGGACCGGCCGCGGAGCTGGTTGTCGATGCGGCGTGACTCGTGGCGTTCGGTGCCCAGGACATACAGTCCCCCGAGGTTCAGGACTTCCTCGTGTTCATCCTTCACGGACTGCTTGGCTTCTTCGAGGGCAGCGGGCCAGGCGGCCTCGTACTCTTCCGAGTTCTCCTCCGGGTCCAGCCCCCGCTTGGCGAGCTCGGCGACGGCAGTGAATTCGGCGTTGCCGCCGAGCATGATGTCGGTACCACGGCCGGCCATGTTGGTGGCCACGGTGACGGCACCCTTCCGCCCTGCCTGCGCGACGATGGCAGCTTCGCGTGCATGGTTCTTGGCGTTCAGGACCTCGTGCCGGATGCCCTCCTTGGCCAGGAGCTTGGACAGGTACTCGCTCTTTTCCACGCTGGTGGTGCCAACCAGGACGGGCTGGCCTTTTTCGTGCCGTTCGGCGATATCGCGAACCACGGCGTCGAACTTGACAACTTCGTTCTTGAACACAAGGTCCGACTGGTCGATCCGCTGCATGTCGCGGTTGGTTGGAATGGCCACAACACCCAGCTTGTAGGTGCTCATGAACTCAGCTGCCTCGGTTTCAGCGGTACCCGTCATGCCCGAAAGCTTGCTGTACATGCGGAAGTAGTTCTGCAGCGTCACGGTGGCCAGCGTCTGGTTCTCGGCCTTGATCTCGACGCCTTCCTTGGCCTCGATCGCCTGGTGCATGCCTTCGTTGTAGCGGCGTCCGGCCAGGATGCGGCCGGTGTGCTCGTCAACAATGAGGACTTCGCCATCCAGGATGACGTAGTCCTTGTCCCGCTTGAACAGTTCCTTGGCCTTGATGGCGTTGTTCAGGAATCCGATCAGCGGGGTGTTCGCGGATTCGTAAAGGTTGGTGATGCCGAGGTAGTCCTCGACCTTTTCGATCCCGCTCTCCAGGACGCCGACGGTGCGTTTCTTCTCGTCGACTTCGTAGTCCTTCTCAGGCTGCAGCCGGAGCACAACTTTTGCGAATTCGCTGTACCAGCGGTTGGTGTCGCCCTGGGCCGGGCCGGAGATGATCAGCGGCGTCCGTGCCTCGTCGATCAGGATGGAGTCGACTTCGTCGACGATGGCAAAGTTGTGCCCGCGCTGGACGAGTTCATTCCGGTCCCAGGCCATGTTGTCGCGCAGGTAGTCGAAGCCAAACTCGTTATTGGTTCCATAGGTGATGTCTGCCGCGTACTGCTGGCGGCGTACGGCCGGATCCTGGTTGGCGAGGATAACGCCGCTGGTCAAACCAAGGAAACGGTACACGCGGCCCATGAGCTCGGACTGGTATTCGGCGAGGTAGTCGTTAACGGTGATCACGTGCACGCCCTTGCCGGTGAGGGCGTTCAGGTAGGCGGGAGCGGTCGCCACCAGGGTCTTGCCTTCACCGGTCTTCATTTCAGCGATATTGCCCAGGTGCAGGGCGGCGCCGCCCATCAGCTGGACATCGAAGTGGCGCATCCCCAGGGTGCGTGAGGAGGCTTCCCGCACGGCGGCAAAGGCCTCCGGAAGCAGGTCGTCGAGTTTCTCACCGTCCCGGTGGCGTTCGCGGAGACGATCGGTCTCCTCACGCAGCTCGGCGTCGGTGAAGGTCTTGAATGAGTCTTCGAGGGCGTTGATGGAATCGGCATAGTTCCGCAGCTGCCGGAGTGTTTTCTTGTCACCCGTGCGGAGAATTTTTTCGATAAGTGATGCCACGTGAAGATGCTCCCAGTCTGATGCCGCCGAATTCTGGCGTGTTCAGTCTACGGGAGAGACACGCAGCCGGTGCCCCTTTTCCCTCAGAGCGGATACTCCCTACAGGCGTGCCAGCTCCCGGGACAGAACCACGGCGAGGTCGCCTGCCTCCCCCACTTCCACCTCCGGCAGGCCAAGCCATTGGCCCATTAGCTTCAGCTCGGCAGCGAGTTCGACGGCGGTGTCCACCGGCGCGTCCGGCTCGGCAAAAGCGGACCTCACCAACAGCCGGCCGCCAGCCCTGTCCGCTTTCAGGTCGACCCGTGCCACGATGCGGTCCCGGAGAAGGAAGGGCAGGACGTAGTATCCGAAGCGCCGTTTTGGCTCGGGCGTGTAGATCTCGATCCGGTAATGGAACCCGAACAGTTCCCACAGGCGTCGGCGCTCGAAAACCAGGGAATCGAAGGGGCTCAACAGGGCACGGCCGGTGGCACGCCGTGGCAGTGTCGCTTCCACGTGCCGGAAGACGTCCCGCCCCCAGCCAGTGACCGTGACAGGTTCCAGCCTGCCTTGCTGCACGAGGTGCTCCACGGCCTGGGCGGTTGCTTTGACCGGCGTCCGGAAGTAGTCCGCGAAGCAGCGGATGCTTCCGATTCCGTGCGCCAGCGCGGCAGAATCGGTGAGCCGCTGGAGTGCTGCCGTTGGGTCCACTTCCCGGACTTCAGGAGCCGGGGACGGCAGGACCTTCGATGTCAGCGTGTACCTGCGCTCGAATTGCCCGGTCCTGGAGGCCGCCGATATCAGGCCTTCTTCAAACAGGTCTTCCAGCACGCGTTTAACTGCATTCCAGTTCCAGCCCCAGTTAACCGACTGTTTTTCCTCCACGTGGCCAAGCCGGGCTGTCAGCTCCGAGGCGGTCATGGGCCGGGACCGGGCAAGGACTGCCAGGATCCGGGCAGCGACGTCAGCGCGGATCACGGGGTCCAGCCGGGAGGCGCCCACCCAGGACCGCTTCTGCCATGGAATCAGGTCCTGGTAATGCTCCGGCCGGATATAGCTCGCTTCGTGGGCCCAGTACTCCAGCATACGGCGGGGGTGGCTGGCTGACATGCGTTGCAGGATGTCGCGGTCGTAATTGCCTAGCCTGGAATAGAAGGGCAGGAAATGACTCCGGACCAGGACGTTGACGGAATCGATCTGGACGAGCTGCAGTCGGGCAAAAGTACGGCCCACCGTCCGTGCTGTCACGGGGCCGGTGGGCCGTCCTTTATGGAGTCCCTGTGCTGCCAGTGCGATCCGCCGGGCCTGGTCAAGGCTCAGCGTTGCTGACAATTGAGTCCTCTCTGGCGGTGGTTTAATCCACCTTATGCGTTAGCGGCGGCGTCATCCGAGCGGTAGGCCAGGACCTTTTCCTCCACGGCAGTGTCCCCTGGCTCGCATTCGTGGTCCAGAGTGATGACTCCGTAGGTCCAGCCGCGGCGGCGGTACACGACGGACGGCGTGTTGGTCGCCTTGTCCACGAAAAGATAGAAGTCATGGCCGACGAGCTCCATGTTGTCCACGGCATCGTCGAGGGTCATTGAAGCAGCGGGAAAGACCTTGCGCCGGATCAGTACCGGCGAACTCCCGGCCGGGATGTCATTCTCGACATCGTAAGGGGATTTTTCTTCCGGTGCCTGCGCGGTTTCGCTCCTGCGGTTGGCTTCAAGGTACAGCGGTTCGTGCGCGCTGGCTGGTTCAAGGGTGGCTGTTGCTTCACGGACAGCCTTGGGCGTGTGGCGGCCGTGGTGGACCTTCTTACGGTCCTTTGCCCGCCGGAGCCGTTCAAGCAGTTTGTTGTAGGCGAGGTCAAAGGCGGCAAATTTGTCTGCGGCGCTCGCTTCGGCACGAATTACGGGGCCCCGGCCCAGGACTGTCACCTCGACGGTCAACTGGTCGCCGGTCTGCCGGGCATTGGTCTCCTTGGAGACTTTCGTATCGACCCGCTGGATCTTGTCACCCAACGATTCGATCTTTGCGATCTTTTCCCCGGCGTATTCGCGGAACCGGTCTGAAACTGTCAGATTTCGTCCGCTGATCATAAACTCCATGGTGCCCTCCAAATGACTTCGGTGACACGACGGCGGCACTTCCATGGGCCGGGCTGCCTGACAGTCGAGCCCCTCTCCGAGCCGCCATCGAAAGGTACATTCTGTTCTTGGTACCCACCTCAGACGTTAGTTCATAGCCACCCGTTATTCATCCTTTCCCGGTTTATTTTTTTCTAAGTCATGGTGGTTCACTGGCCGTACCGCGGGTACCGCCTCCGGGTCCGGCGCGTCGGGTGGGCGTGTCGCCGCCAGCACGACAGCGCCCCTCACCTGGGCGCCGGCAAGGTGCAGCGCCCGGGCCGCTTCGCCAAGGGTGGCGCCGGTGGTCAGGACGTCGTCGATGAGGATGCAGGGGCGTCCTGCGACCTTTTCCCGGACAGTGGATCTGACCTGCATGGACCCCCGGACCCGTTGTGACCGGGCTCCCCGACCCAGCCCCTTTTGACCCCCCAACGCTTCCCGGCTGACAAGCCCCTTGCACCGGTCCGGAAAGCGGCGTCCGGATGCCGGGGCCTTACGCAGGACATCGGCGACGTCGAACCCCGGCAATTGCCGTGCCGCCTGCTTCAGCAAGAGGTGGACGGGACTGAAACCCCGGTTGACATACGCGGACGTGCTGGTGGGCACCGGAACCAACAGGAACCCGGTGCCGCCACGTGCTGCTGCCCTGACTGCCGAGGCCAGCGCGCGGCCAAGGCTTTTGGCAAGCTGGTGCTGCCCATGCCGCTTGAACGACAACAGCCCCTGTGCCAGTTCGTCGCGGTACACACCTGCCGCCACCACCGGCAGCATGACCGTTCCCGCAACGTCCATCAGGGCCGGCGCCCCGCTTTCGGCGCGGAAGGGCTGCCTGGTCAGCTGCCGGAGGCGGCCGGCGCAGGATGGGCAAAGGCTGTGGTCCTCCGATCCGCAGCACACGCAGTCCACCGGGACCGCCAAAGCGAGGAGTTCTTCCGCAGCACCGGTCACCCAGTCGAGAAGGCGCAGGAAGGCCGCCTGGTGCTCAGCGCGGTGCAGTGCCGCCGAGGGCGGCGGCGGGCAAAGATCGGGATCGATGACCCGCCTACGATTGCGGCCGCGATCGGCGGGATCCTTTCCTGGCTTCATACCGTCCACCGTCCCACTGTGGACCAGATCCAGGGGCAGCGGGCAGCCGGCCGGCGGCTATGTGGACAAGACGGGATCCCAACCCGGCGAAGCGCTGCGCTGCCTGCACGTTGCCAGCTCGGGGGCAGAAGAGGATCAGCCCGGGAATGCCGGATCGATGGGCCCCTTGATCTGCGGCGACCAGCCATTGCCGAGGCGCTGGAAGATCCCTTCCCCGGACTGCACGTAGAGGTCGTCGGCGCCATTTCCGGCGCTGATGGAGACCAGGCCCGGCCAGGGAGCCAACTGCTGCGGCTGCCCGGAAGTCAGGGACAGAAGTTCCGGCGTGACATTCGTACCGGCGGCCCCCTTCATGACCGCCACGGTGGTGCCGTTCACCCAGACGCCTTGGTCGGGATCACTGGAAGCCACCAAGGTGATGGGCACCGTCAGCTCCCGCGGTGTGCCGTCCCCGGCCCGGATCACGCCCGCTACCTGTACCTTGGACTTGCCGTTTTGTTCGGAAATGACCAGGGCGCGCACCCCGTCGCGCGAGATACGGAGTTCCTTCACCGTGCGGCCGGCGAGCCAAGCGGGTGCCATCGTTACGGACGGGACTGCTGCTCCTTCCGCCACGCCGGCGGGGTGGAAGGCCACCACTTCGGTGGCACCCGTGGCGCCCGGCCCCGCTGTCCATACCCAGTCGCTAAGACTGATGGACGGCCGGCTGAGGGTGCTCCTGGTGGTCAGGGAACGCGCAGGTTGCCCTGGGCTGATGCTGTACAGCGTGGTTCGGCCGTCGTTGAGGAAGGCCGCAGTCTGCGAGACCGGAGACTCGGCAGGATACCGGGGATTGAGCGCTGAAACCGGCTGCATGTCCGGCAGCGGCGACACCCGGTTGTTCTCGTACCGCACCAGTTCATTACCGCTAATGGCGATCTGCCGCGACGGCACGGTCTTGTCCAGCACCGGCGGAAGGACACTCCCGTTGTCCTCCACCCGGACCAGGTCCTGGTTGGCGCGCAGCTCGACATTGACCACGTCGGGCTGGCTTCGGAACGTCAGCGTCAGCTGCATCTGCATGCGCAGCCGGTCCTCGGCCGATGTTTCCGTCAGTTCCTTGGCCGTCAGGTCCACCTGGGCCGCCCCGGACACGACGGGCACCGATTCACGGGCCAGCTTGATCCCGGAGGGAAAAGCGCTGGCGACGGCGCCGCGCAGGTATGGAGCAGGGCCGGCCAGCAATGCGCTGGTCATGGCCTTGACAGTCTTGTTCTTCAGGAACCAGCGGACGTCGGGGACGGCGTATGTGAAGGTGGGGTCGTAAAAATAGATGGGGTAGGCGCCGTAGATTACCTTGAACGTTTCCTCCGCGATGGCTGTCCCGTCCGGAATCGCGGAGATCCGCCACTCCCCGTCCACCTGCGTCACCGTCACGGGAATACGTTCCACTGTTCCCGGCGGCGACTGCGTGGCGATGCCGTCCGCGTTCACCGTGTAGGAGACGTCCAGTTCGTAGTTGAAGACGTTCTCGGTGCCAGTGGGGACAACGCGGGCCTCCCGGTACACCAGGGCGCGCTTGTCCGGTTTCCAGGACACTGCCGATGCCTGCGTCAGGTATTGGCGGGCCACCGCGTAGTCGTCCTCGTAGCCGCTGCCGGCCCGGTAGAAGTAGTCGATGATGGTTTCCGGTGATGCGCCCGGTTGTGGCGCCGCCGGCAGGAACACCGGTGCACTGACGTTTCCCGCGCTGCTTTCGCTGCTCTTGCCGACCGGGCCGGACGTGGGGATCCGCGCGCAGCCCGACAGCAGGACGATCAGCAGCGCCAGCAGCGCCAGCAGCGCCGCCGGGTACCTGGCGTGGCGCGCTGCCGCCCTCATGGTGTCTCCTCGGGTGCCCGCACCGGAGCAGGCCTGGCGGTGCCTGTTTGGAGCACCAGCATGTTCTTGTAGTCCTGTTCCGCCGGGATGCTTCCCGGCGCTCCCGGGATGGTGGCGTCCTTTGGTTCCAGTTGGACGGGCGACTCGGCGATCACGGCATCCTGCCGCAGCGGGAGGGTGAGCCGGAAGTTGGCACCATCCCCCTTCCTTCCCCAGGCCTGCAGCCAGCCGTGGTGCAGCTTTGTGTCTTCCATGGCGATGGACAGTCCCAGGCCACTGCCGCCGGTGGTGCGGGCACGGGCGGGATCGGCACGCCAGAACCTGTCGAAAACCCGGGCAGCCTGTGCCTGGTCCATACCAATGCCGTGGTCCCGGACCGCGACGCCGACGGCAGTATCATTGGCCGCGACGGTGACCGTCACGGGTTTGCCCTCACCGTGCTCGACTGCGTTCAGGATCAGGTTCCGCAAAATCCTGTCAATCCGCCGCGCGTCCATTTCCACGATCATCGCCCCTTCGGGGGCAGCGAAAATGATTTCGGAGCCATACTCCGCGGCTACGGGTGCCGCTCCTTCAATGACGTGGGCGATCACCTGTAGCAGGTCCTCCGGCTCGGCATCCAGCATTGCCACGCCCGCATCGAAGCGGCTGATTTCAAGGAGGTCGGAGAGGAGGGACTGGAACCGCTCCACTTGGTTGTAGAGCAGCTCTGCGGACCGCTTGTTGATGGGGTCGAAATCATCACGCGCGTCATAGAGGACTTCTGCTGCCATCCGGACGGTGGTCAACGGCGTCCGCAATTCGTGCGAGACGTCGGAGACAAATCGCTGCTGCATCTGCGAAAGCGTTGCCAGTTGCGTGATCTGCTCCTGCAGGCTGGCTGCCATGTGGTTGAAGGAAGCGCCAAGGCGCGCCACCTCGTCCTCGCCCTTGACCACCATGCGCTCCTGCAACTGTCCGGCTGCCAGCTTCTCGGACACCATGGCGGCGTGGCTGACCGGGCTGACCACGTTGCGGGTGACGTACCAGGCTACGGCGCCGATCATGAGGACCAGCACGGCACCGCCGGCCCACAACACGCTCTGGATTTCGTTGAGCGTCTGCTGGGCGGTATTCAGGTCATAGATCAGGTAGAGCTCGTACACCGTGCCGTTGAAGGTCACTTTGTTCCCGACGGCGATTCCCGGCCGGTCCTCGGTGCCCACCGGGATGACCGTGGAGGCCCAGTACTGGTCCTTGCCGGAGTCCTGGACTGCCTTCCGCAGGTCCGCGGGGATGACACTGACGGTCAGCTGGTCGGAGGCGCGTGACTCCACCCAGCGGTTCCGGGGCTTGGTCTGGTTGGGCATCGCTTCGAAGACGTAGCGGCGCTGGATGACCGAACCACGGCCTTCCACGGCGCTCAGCGTGTCCGAAACCAAGGTGATAACGCTGGACTGGTCGGTGACCTGGGCGCCGTCGAACGTGTCCTGTACCTGCTTGACGTTGTAACGGGTCTCCGACTCTGCCTGGGTCAGCCGCTCCTGGAAGAGGTTGTTGGCGATCTGGTTGGACAGGTATGCGCCTACGACGGCAAACGAGGTCACGGCCAGCATGAGGGTGGTGAGGACGGTACGGAACTGCAGGGACCGGCGCCAGCGCTGCTGCAGGGCGCGGCCCAGGTACCTCAGGCCGGGAAGGAAGCGGCGGACGCCCGTGCGGACCAGGCGTGCCACGCGCAGGGCGACGATCAGGGCACGCCGCTGCCAAATCCTGGCCCTGAAGCCCACATGCCTGAGGACGGGAGTGATGCCATCCCGGGGACCGGGCGCGCCCTGTGAGCCAGCGTCCTGTGAGCCGGATCCCTGAGAGGCAGCGTCGGGTGCGGCGCCGTCGCGGGGCGCGGTGTCCCCCGCGACGTCGTCCTGGCCCGCGGTGTTCCGGTCCATGCCGGCAACGACAGAGTGCGGGGTTGTGCGCTGGTCCGGTTCCCCGTCCCGCGCGGAGGGGTCAGACCCCTGCTTTGTAGCCGACACCACGCACCGTCAATACAACTTCCGGGGCTTCCGGGTCCTGCTCGATCTTGGACCGCAGTCGCTGGACATGGACGTTGACCAGCCTGGTGTCTGCAGCATGGCGGTATCCCCAAACCTGCTCCAGCAGCAGCTCCCGGGTGAAGACCTGCCAGGGTTTACGGGCCAGCGCCACCAGGAGGTCGAATTCCAGCGGGGTCAGGGAGATCCGCTCATTGCCCCTGCTGACGGTGTGGCCGGCAACATCGATGGTGATGTCCGCGATGCGCAGTGTCTCGGGCGCCTTCTGGTCCCCGGGGCGAAGGCGGGCCCGCACGCGCGCCACCAACTCGGCGGGCTTGAAGGGTTTGGGCACGTAGTCATCAGCACCGGACTCGAGTCCGCGGACGACGTCGGAGGTATCCGACTTGGCGGTCAGCATGACGATGGGCACGTCCGACTCGCCGCGGATTTGCCGGCAGACCTCGATGCCGTCCATGCCGGGAAGCATGAGGTCGAGCAGGACCAGGTCCGGCCGCGATGACCGGAAGACGTCCAGCGCCTGGGCTCCGTCCGCGCAAAAGACCGGCTCGAAGCCGTCATTACGGAGGACAATTCCAATCATCTCGGCCAGCGCTTCGTCATCGTCTACCACCAGAATGCGTGCCTTCATAGCTATATATTCCCTTATCGAAATGGGTTTGTCCTGTTGAGCGGCTTCCGGCATGGCGGGAGTACTAGGCCGTCCGACGCCGGAACTATAGTCTTGGGGTCATGTCCCGCGCTGCCGGTGCGCACCTTCCGGCGGCTGGTACGGGGCGGGCAGACTGGTATTGGGGGAGGAATCAGTGTCACCACAGGAGTCGGGGCCCGGGGAACCCAGGCAGGAGCGGCCGCGGGATGCACCGGACGGCAGCACGCCCGTGTCGGCAGGCATGCCCGGCCCGGAGACGCCAGGACCCGACGCGCCCAGGCCCGCAACGCCCAAACCAGGCGCGGGTGCATGGAACCAGCCGTGGGCGCCGCCCGGGCACCAACCCCACGAAGGCCAGCAATCACAGTCCGGGCAGCAGTCCCCTTGGGAGAAGCAGCAGCCATGGCAGCAACGGCCTCAAACACAGCCGTGGCAGCAGACGCCCGGCCAGCAACCGTCCGCGAATAACCCGTACGCCGGCGGCCCATACCCCGGCGCCTCCCCCTCTGGAAGCCAGGCATACGGCGGACAATCCAATGGCGGACAGGCCAGCGGCGGGCAGCCGCCTAATGGTTCCCCTTACAACGGGTCCCAGTACAACGGCTCTGCCTATCCCGCTGCGCCTTATGGGGCATCACCTTATGGAGCAACCCCGTATGGGGCGTCACCATACGGGGCCTCACCCGGCGGTCAGCCGCGCTACGTAGCCCCGCCGAAGCCGGGGATCATTCCGTTGCGGCCCCTGATGTTCGGGGAAGTTCTGGACGGATCGTTCCAAGCCATCAGGCGCAATGCCAAGGCAATGCTCGGGGCCGGTTTGCTGGCGCAGTCATTGTCGGCCATCCTCGCTGCGGTAGTCACAGCGCTCCTTGCCACTTCGTCGGGCTCCGTCGAGGCCTGGGCCGAAACGGCCAGCAGCGCCGAACTCACCTCCCTTGGGATCGGTATGATGGCCGGCTTTGCCCTCCTGTCCATCTTGTCGGTGTTCATTTCCGCCATCCTCCAAGGCGCCATGGTGGTGCCTGTGGCGCGTTCCATCCTGAACCGGCCCACCGGCTTCCGGCGCATGCTGTCGCTGGCGCGGCCAAGGTTCGGCGCACTGGCCGGGCTGGCGGCGCTGATGGTGGCGGCGGTTCTGGCCACCATGGCGCTCTTTGTCGCCATCATTGTTTTCCTGTTCTCCAACGTCCGGGGCGCGGCCGTGCTGCTGGTATTCCCCCTCATGCTGGCTTTTGGCGTCGCGGTTGCGTGGGTGGCGGTCAAGGTCATGGTGGCGCCTGCCGCCGTCGTCATCGAAGAGGTTGGAGCCTTTGCCGGAATCCGTCGTTCCTGGGAATTAACCCGGGCTAACTGGTGGCGGATCCTGGGCATCACCTTGGTGGTGGCGGTCCTGGTGGGGGTGGTCACCCAGGTGGTCCTGATTCCGGTAAGCCTCCTGCCCACGTTCGTGTCCGGTGTGGTCTCGCCGCACGGCGGCAGCGGGCAGGACGCCACAATGGGCGTTGTCATGGGTGTGGTCACCGCGGTGATCGGTGCCCTGGTGGGCGCGGTGGCTTACGCCTACCAGACATCCGTGATGGCGCTGCTCTATATGGACCTGCGGATGCGCAAGGACGGCCTGGACATCGCGCTGCTGCGCCAGCTGGAGACCGGTGCTGATCCTGACGGCGTCCCGGGCCGGGGAACGCAGGCAGGCAGGAGCACGCCGTACCCCGGGTATGGGACGGCGCCAGGGTCACCAGGGGCATGGACGTATGGCCGCTGAGCCTCCGGTGCTCCCGGATTCGGCGGAGGCACGGCGCTGGGCGGTAGAGGAGCTGGCCAAACCGGAATACCGGGACGCCGCCCCATCCTGGGTGGACACCCTCTGGCGGAACTTCCTCGACTGGTTGCAGTCCCTGGACGGCTCCACCGGGGACTCAACAGCTGTGCCCAGCCCGGTCATCGCCCTCGTCATTGCGGCCATCATCGCAGCTGCCATCATCCTCGCGCGCCCCCGGCTGAACGCCCGCGCCCGGAAGGCCAAGGACGTCTCCGAACGGGAAGCGGCCATGTCAGCGATCGACTACCGGAACCGCGCAGAAGCCGCAGCCGCGGCCGGAAAGTGGGGGGACGCCGTCGTCGACCGCTTCCGTGCCGTGGTCCGCAGCGCTGAAGACCGCACCATCCTGGACCCGCAGCCGGGCCGTACCGCCGATGAAGCGGCGCGGGCACTGTCCGTGTCCTTCAACGCTGAGTCCGGGCGATTGCTGCGGGCGGCGGCCGTCTTTGACGGCATTCGGTATGGGAACAGGTATGCAGGCAGCGCCGACTACCAGGAGATGGTGGGCCTGGACTCCGACTTGGATGCCACGAAGCCGGTTCCATCCGGCAGCGCGGTACGGCTGCCATGAGCGGCTCCGCTACTGATACCAGGCATCCGGGTCCTGCCGCTGGCCGGGAGGACATCCCGGAAGCCGTGTCCGCGCCACCGACCTCCCACGCAGGGAGGTTCCTCGCCTGGCTGCGGCAGCACCGCGGACTTACGGCAGCGGGTGTTGTGGTGGCCGCCGCGCTGGCGCTGGTGATCGGCACGCAACTCGCTCCCAATGGCGACACGATTCCCCTCTCAGTCCACAATGCCGGGCCGGACGGGGCCAGGGCGTTGGGCGAGATCCTGGGCCGGCACGGAGTCTCCGTCCACACGCCCGCACGTTTCGACGCAGCCTTGGATGACCTGCGCTCCGGCTCCTCCCCCACGCTCCTGCTCTATGACAGGAACGGCATCCTGGGTGAGCCGCAGCTGGCCGCACTTATGTCGGCCGCTGACAAAGTGGTGGTGGTTTCGCCCAGGCTGGAAACCCTCACCGCCCTTGACAGCGGGATCCGCCAGGCCGGTGTGGTTCCCGATGGCTTCCCGGTCCTAAACCCGGGCTGCGACCAGCCGGATGCGGAGGCAGCGGGACAGGTCACGGGCCAGGGCGGCTTCGTCTACGACGGCGGGACGGCCTGCTACCGGGCAGCCGGAACCGCCGGGATGTTCGCCGTCAGCAACGACGGACGCCTGGCCGTGCTGGGCAACCGGGCGGTGCTGGGCAACGACAAGCTGGATGAACTGGGCAACGCCGCGTTGGCAGTCCGGATGCTGGGCGCATCGCCGGACCTGGTCTGGTACCTGCCCTCGCTGGAGGACGTCGCAGTGACCGGATCCGGGAAGACACTGGATGACCTTGCACCGGACTGGGCCCGTTTCCTGGGCCCCTGGCTGCTCCTGGTGGCATCGGCCGCCGTCCTGTGGCGGGGGCGCCGCCACGGCCCGCTGGTGTTCGAGCCGCTGCCGGTGGTGGTCAAGGCTGTTGAGACTGCGGAAGGGCGTGCCCGGCTTTACCAGGACTCCCGCTCCGTCGGCCAGGCCCGGGACAACCTGCGGGCAGGGCTGCTGGTGCGGCTTTCCGGAAAGCTCCGCCTCGGCCCAGGTGCCACAGCCGAGGACACCATAGCCGCGGTGGCCAAGTACCTCGGCACGGACGCCACCGGCATCCGCGAACTGATAAACGAACGCCCCGCAACCGAAGCCCGGCTGGTGGCCTGGTCACAGTCGCTGGACAAACTCGAGAAAGAGGTCATGACCCGATGAGCGAACAGAGCAGTGGCCCGGCAACCCTTAATGCCATGGACTCAGGCAGCTACATGGACGACGACGGCGCACGGCAGGCACTGCTTGCTGTCCGGCAGGAGGTGGCAAAGGCAGTGGTGGGACAGGACGCCACGGTCACCGGCCTCCTGATTGCCCTGCTTTCGCAGGGGCATGTGCTGCTGGAGGGCGTGCCCGGGGTTGCCAAGACCCTGCTGGTCCGCGCGCTCTCCTCCGCCTTGAGCCTGGACACCAAACGGGTGCAGTTCACCCCCGACCTCATGCCCGGCGATGTCACAGGCTCCCTGGTTTATGACTCCCACACCTCCGAATTCAGCTTCCGGGAGGGTCCCGTCTTCACCAACCTGCTGTTGGCTGATGAGATCAACCGCACGCCGCCAAAGACCCAGGCGTCACTCCTCGAAGCCATGGAAGAGCGGCAGGTATCGGTGGACGGCACCTCCCGGCGGCTTCCGGCGCCTTTCTTGGTGGCGGCCACCCAGAATCCGGTGGAGTACGAGGGGACCTACGCCCTGCCGGAGGCGCAGCTGGACAGGTTCCTGCTCAAGCTCACCATGCCGCTGCCCGAACGCGGGGACGAAATCGAAGTCATCCGCCGCCATGCCGCCGGTTTCGATCCCCGGGACCTGGTGGCGGCCGGGGTCCGGGCGGTGGCCGGCGCAGAGGACCTGGAACGGGCGCGGGAGGCAGTGGCGCGCGTGGCGGTGGAACCGGAAATCATTGGCTACATCGTTGACCTTGTGCGGGCAACCCGGGCCGCCCCTTCATTCCAGCTGGGAGTGTCACCGCGCGGTGCCACTGCACTCCTCAACACGTCACGGTCCTGGGCATGGCTCTCGGGGCGTCCCTTCGTCATCCCGGACGACGTCAAGGCGCTGGCCCTCCCGTGCCTGCGGCACCGCGTGGCGCTGCAGCCCGAAGCCCAGATGGACGGCGTCCGCGTGGACGACGTCCTGGGCAGCATCCTGGCGTCCGTCCCCGTTCCCCGCTGATGGCCATCTCGGGGTGCTTCGTTGCGCTGGTGCTGCTTGGCCTGGTGCCGGTGCTGCTGTCCCCCGGGTGGCTGACCGTACTTGCCACCGCCGCCGTGCTCGTGGCCCTGTTGGTTGCGGACCTGGTCTTCGCGGCATCCCTCCGCCGGGTCAATGTGGTGCGTGCGGATCCGGAGAACGTGACGCTTAACAAGTCTGTGGACGCCATCCTCACGGTGCGCAACGGCGGTGCCCGCCCACTCCGCGGCTCGCTGCGGGATGGCTGGCAACCGTCCGCCGGGGCGCAGAACCCGGTGCAGGCCATCGACGTACCGGCCGGGGAAGGAAGGCGGTACCAGGTCAAGCTCCAACCTGTCCGGCGTGGCGACCTGGCAGCGCCGCACGTGACGATTCGATCGTTCGGGCCCCTGCGCCTGGCCGCCCGCCAGCGCACCATCGATTGCCCCGGCTCAGTGCGGGTATTGCCGCCCTTTCATTCCAGGCGGCACCTGCCCTCCAAGCTGCGGAAGCTGCGCGAACTCGACGGAAAGGCCGCCGTCCAGATCCGCGGCGCCGGCACGGAGTTCGACTCCCTGCGCGACTACGTCCGCGGTGATGACGTGCGCTCCATCGACTGGCGCGCCACGGCCAGGCGCTCCGCGGTGGTGGTCCGGACGTGGCGCCCGGAACGGGACCGACGGGTGGTGGTGGTCCTCGATACGTCCCGCACGTCCGCGGCCAGGATCGGTGACGAAACGCGCCTGGACACCGGGATCGAAGCGGCGCTCCTCCTGGGTGTCCTGGCTGAACGCGGCGGAGACCGGGTGGACTTCGTGGCGTTTGACCGCAGGACGCGGGCGCGGGCCGGCTCGGCCGGGCAGGGCACCATCCTGGGCCGGCTGGTCCAGGCAATGGCACCCCTTGACGCGGAACTGATTGAGATGGACTGGCCTGCCGTCCCGGCGCAGGTCCGTGCCGTATCCGCGCACCGGTCGCTCGTGGTGCTGCTGACGTCGCTGGACAGCGGGGCTCCGGAGGAAGGCCTGCTGCCGGTTGCCGAGCGGCTGGCAAGCCAGCACGTCGTGGTGGTGGCAGCCGTCCGCGACCCCCAGCTTGGCGCCATGCTCCGGGAACGCCACGATGCCACCGGAGTCTTCCGTGCTGCTGCGGCTGAACGCGCGCTCCTGCAGCGTGCGGCGGTGACTGCCGAGCTGCGGCGCTACGGAGCGGAGGTGGTGGACGCCGAGCCCCACGAACTGCCGCCCCGGCTTGCGGACATGTACATCCGGCTTAAGGCTGCCGGTAGATTGTGAACCCGGAGACAGTCAGCCCCGAACAGCAAGACGGCATAGGCAACAGGAGGTCCATTTGATGAGCGTTCCCATTTACCGGCAGGTCCTGGGCAGGGAGTTCTCCCGGTTGCAGCCCGAGCTGCAGGAGTATTTCTCGCTGGCACCGGGGTCCGGGCACTACGGCGTGGGGGAAGGAACGTTCGACGTCGTCGGGTGCCGCCAGCGGTGGCTGCGCCCCTTGCTGCGGCTCACCGGGGGCGAAGAAGCCTTCTTTCCTGAGTACGGTGAAAACATTCCGTTCCGGATCGAGAACCACGCGCACCAGGATCCGTTCGGCCGCTCCAGCCTCACCGCCCGCCGGGAGATACGGTTCCCGGAACGGACCCGGCTTTTCCAGGACACCACGAGCGCCATCACCCGGGCCGGCGCCACCCGGCTGGTGGACTACGTGGGACGGTACCGGCGCCTGGTGACGGATCTGAACCTCAGCGTCACCCTGGACGGCAGGCTGCGCGGAGTATCAGAAGCTTCCCGGCTTTTCCTGGGTGCCCTCCGGGTACCCCTTCCGGCAGCCCTGGACGCCAAGGCCTATGCCGAACAATGGTGGGACCCGGCGGAGGGCAGCAACGGGCGGCACCGCATCCAGGTCAAGGTCATCCAGCCCCAGATCGGTCTGGTCCTGGTGTACGCCGGTACCTTCGACTACCGGCTGCGCCCCTACACCGGCGGCAGTTCCGCGCAAAGCTACCTGCCCCGCTATGCGCAGCCGGACCGCTGGGAAAACAGGGTCTGACGCCTACCCCAGTACCAGCTGGTTGAGGCCGTCAGCCACCTGGGTAAGCCTGCCGAGCACCGCGGTGGCCTGTGAGGGTGTGAGATTGGCCAGTCCTGCCGAGGGCGTCACCCTGGTGGCGGCAAGCAGCGACGCCGGAAGGCCCAGCTGGCGCCAGGGACGCCATACGGACTCGATGCAGTCGGCAACCTTGGGCATTGGGCCGCCCGAGACCTCCAGGGCGCCTGCCCAGAACTGTTTTCCGGCCTCCACCGCTCCGGCCACCTGCTCCCACTGGCGGTTGGTCAACGCCTTCAACGGCAGTGCAACACCGTCGGCGCCTGCAGCCAGGACCAGTTCGATCGGTGCCTCGATCTCCGGAAACGACACCACCACGTCCGCGGCACCGGCTTCGCGCAGGGCATCCAGGACCAGCCGCCAGGACTCCCGCGCTTCCGATGCCGGTACCGCGCGCAGGGTGCGGTAGCCGCTGGCGGTGGGTATGGTTCCGGCCAGCACTGAGGCGATGGCGGGCTCGTCCACCTGTACCACCAAACGGGCGCCGGGAACGGCCGCTGCCACCCGCGTGAGGTAACTGCCCACTCCTGCTGCGAGGGAAGCGGCCAGGTCCCGCCGCGCGCCGTAGTCCAGCAGCGCGCGCTCACCGTTGTGCAGGTGCAGGCCTGCCGCAAGGCTGAGCGGGCCTACCAACTGAACCTTGAACTCTGCAGGGGAAACGTCCTCCGCGCCCGCCACGTCGGCGAGCACGTTCAGGTCGGTGGAGAGCGCCGACGCGGCACGCCGCATGTCCTTGCCGGGCCGGTCCACAAGCCGCCACCCGTGCGGCTGCACGTCCACCGCCAGCTCCTCAAGGAGGGACGCGGTACGGCCCAGGGCGTCGGAACCCACCCCGCGGTCCGGAAGCTCGGCAAGGAACGGCAGGTGTGGGCTGCCGAGCTCGCCGCGGATAATCCGGGTGGCTTCGAGCGGGTCTTCGCCTGGCCACGGACCCAGCGCCGTGGCCGTTACTTCCGGGGCTTCGAATGAAGTGTCCGCAGCGTTGGCCGGACGCGGGGCGGAGCCCCGTTGGTACTGTTCCCGGCTCACGCCAGTGCGGAGGTCTGGGACTGTTGTCCGGATGACGCCTGGTGGTCCTCGGCGATGGCCTCGTGGTGGCGGATTACCTCGCCGATGATGAAGTTGAGGAACTTCTCGGCGAACGCCGGGTCAAGGTGGGCGTCCTCGGCCAGGCGGCGCAGGCGTGCGATCTGGGCGGCTTCCCGTCCCGGATCACCGGCGGGCAGGCGGTGGGTTGCCTTGAGGAACCCCACTTTCTGGGTGGCCTTGAAGCGTTCAGCCAGGAGGTACACCAGGGTGGCATCAATGTTGTCAATGCTGGAACGGATGGACAGCAGTTCAGCCATCACCGAATCGTCCACTTGACCTGCCAGGGAACTGGCGGAGGGGTCGAAATCATCGGAGCCAGGAGGGATGGGGTTGTGCTGCGTCATGGCTCCAGTCTATGGGAGCGGACGGAGTCACCGCGGGTGTGAAGCGCCGGTGCCGGCACACTGCCGGCACCGGAGCTTTACGGTAACGACTTTCCGGGTCAGATGCCCAGGAGCGCCCGGTGCTCCTCCCTGCGTTTCGCCTGTTCGGCCGGATCAGGCACCGGCAGGGAGGCAATCAGCCGCCGCGTGTAGTCATGCTGCGGGTTACCCATGACCTGGCTGCCGATCCCCTGCTCCACCAGCTTGCCCTTGTACAGGACGCCGACCCAGGAGGACAGGATGTCCACCACCGCAAGATCGTGGCTGATGAACAGGCAGCCGAAGCCAAATTCCTCCTGGATGTCCCGGAACAGCTCCAGGACCTTCGCCTGCACCGAAACGTCCAGGGCCGACGTCGGCTCATCCGCTATCAGCAACCGGGGGTTCAGGCTCAGGGCACGCGCCAGCGACGCCCGCTGCCGCTGGCCGCCGGACAGTTCGTGCGGGTACCGGCCCGCGTACGACGCCGGCAGCTGGACTGATTCAAGCAGCTCACCAACGCGCTTGCGCGCCTGGGCATCGCTTGGCCGGGTGTGGATAACCATGGGCTCGGCGATGCACTCTCCGATGGTCAACTGCGGGTTGAAGGAGGCAGCCGGGTCCTGGAACACGAAGCCAATATCCTTGCGCAGCGGCTTGAACGTGCGCTCGCGAAGGTTCAGCATCTCGTAGCCCAGCACCTTGAGGCTCCCGCCGGTAGTGCGGTTGAGCCCGGCAATAGCGCGGCCGATAGTGGTCTTGCCGGACCCCGACTCCCCCACCAAGCCAAACACCTCCCCCCTGGACAAGGTGAAACTGACACCATCCACGGCTTTGAAGGCAGGCGTCCCAAGCCGCCCCGGGTACTCGATCTCCAGCTTGTCGGCCGCCACCAGCACTTCCTCATCCTGGTGGCGGCGTTCGGTCAGGCCTGCCGACGCCGAGTTGCGGCCAAGGTGCGGCACCGCGGCAAGGAGGCTGCGCGTGTAGTCCTGCCTGGGTTCGGCGAACAGCGTCTTCGCAGGGGCTTCCTCCACGACGTCGCCCTGGTACATCACCACCACGCGGTCCGCCAGGTCTGCCACCACGCCCATGTTGTGCGTGATCAGCACGATCGAGGTGCCGTACTTGTCCCGCAGGTCCCGGAGGAGTTCCAGGATTTCGGCCTGGACGGTGACATCCAGGGCAGTGGTGGGTTCGTCGGCAACAATAAGGCCTGGATTCAGCGCCAGTGCCGCCGCGATCACGACCCGCTGCTTCTGCCCGCCGGAGAACTGGTGCGGGTAGTAGTTGACGCGGTGTTCGGGATCGGGGATGCCCACCTTGCCCAGGGCCTCGATGGCGCGGGCTTTGGCTTCCTTCGCCGACACCCGTCCCCCGCCGTTTGCTCCCGCATGGGCACGGATGCCTTCGGCGATCTGCCACCCCACCGTGAACACAGGGTTCAGGGCGGTGGACGGCTCCTGGAACACCATGGCCACGTCGCGGCCGCGGATCTGGCGCAGCCGACCCGGGCTGAGGCTGATGACGTTGGCGCCGTTGATCAGCACCGCACCCGAACTCACAGCCGTTTCCGGCAGCAGGCCAAGGATGGTCTTCGCCGTCACCGTCTTGCCGGACCCGGACTCGCCCACGATCGCCACCACCTCGCCGGCCCTGACCTCCAGGCTGACATCCTTGACGGCACGCACGTCACCGCCGTCCGTAGCGAAGGTGACTTTCAGGTGGTCGATATCCAGGACTGTTTTCCGGTCCTGCTGGTCTGACAGGTAACCGAGATTTTCGCTCACGGGTTGCTCAATTCTGTTTCGGGGCCGGACCCGCCGGGAGCGGCGGTTGCAGCGGGAGCGGCCGGCGTGGCACCAGCGCCCTTGCGGCCGCTGCGCTTACGGCCGCGGAGGCGCGGATCGTTGAGGTCGTTGATGCTTTCGCCCACCAGCGTCAGCCCAAGGACTGTCCAGACGATGGCCAGGCCGGGGAAAAGGCCCGTCCACCAGATGCCCGATGTGGTGTCCGCAAGCGCCTTGTTCAGGTCGAAGCCCCACTCGGCCGCAGAGCTTGGTTCAATGCCGAAGCCCAGGAAGCCGAGCCCGGCCAGGGTCAGGATGGCTTCGGAGGCGTTGAGGGTGAAGATCAGCGGCAGGGTGCGGGTGGCGTTGCGGTAGATGTGCCGGGTCATGATCCGGATGTTCGATGCACCCACCACCTTGGCCGACTCAACGAAAGGTTCTGCCTTCAGCCGGATGGTCTCTGCCCGGATCACCCTGAAGTACTGCGGGATGAACACCACCGTGATGGAGATGGCCGCCGCCAGGATCCCGCCAAACAGGCTGGACTGGCCGCCGCTGATGACGATGGCCATCACGATGGCCACCAGCAGTGACGGGAACGCGTAGATCGCGTCGGCCACCACTACGAGGACGCGGTCCAGCCAGCCGCCGATGTAGCCGCTCACCAGGCCGAGGATGACGCCGGCGAAGATGGAGAGGACCACGGCCACGATGATGACCAGCAGCGCTGTCTGGGTACCCCAGATGACGCGTGACAGGACGTCGTAGCCGCCCACGGTGGTGCCCAGGAGGTGTTTGCCGCCCGGGGCTTGCTGGGTGGGGAAACTGCCGTCGGCGTCGGACAGTTGCGCGAAGCCGTAGGGCGCCAGCAGCGGTGCGGCCAGCGCCGTGAGCAGGAAGATGCCGGTAAGGACCAGGCCCACCACCAGCATGAAGCGCTGCAGGCCGACGCTTTTGTTGTAGTGCGACACAACCGGCAGCCGGCCGATGAAGGATGCCCGCGGGTTGGCGACAGGTGCGAGAGTGGTTTCGGCGGTCATGTCAGTACCTCACGCGTGGGTCGATCAGCGCGGCGAGGATGTCCACGATGAAGTTGGTGACGGCGACGATGACGGCCAGCAGCACCACAATGCCCTGGACGGCCACGAAGTCGCGCGCCGTAAGGTAGTTGGCCAGCTGGAACCCGAGGCCCTTCCATTCGAAGGTGGTTTCGGTGAGCACGGCGCCGCCGAGCAGCACCGCGATCTGCAGGCCCATGACGGTGATGATGGGGATCAGCGCCGGCTTGTAGGCGTGCTTGGTGACCAGCCGGAACTCGCTGACGCCACGTGAGCGGCCGGCCTCGACGTAATCCTTGCCGAGGGTACCGATGACGTTGGTGCGGACCAGCCGCAGGAAGACACCTGCGGTCAGGAGGCCCAGTGCCAGCGCCGGAAGGACAGCATGGGACATGACGTCGCTGAAGGCCGCCATGTTCCCGCTGCGGAGGGCGTCCAGCCAGTAGATGCCGGTGGGAGCTTCCAGCGCGGTGAGGGACAGCTCGGTCCTGGTGTTGGCACGGCCGGCTACGGGAAGCCAGCCCAGCCACACCGAGAACACCAGCTTCAGCAGCATGCCGGCGAAGAAGACCGGGGTGGCGTAGAAGAGGATGGCCAGGATTCGGAGCACGGCGTCCGGCAGGTGGTCACGCCGTTGCGCGGCAACCATGCCGAGCGGGATTCCCACCAGCAGGGCGACGATGAGGGCGTTGATGGCCAGCTCCAGTGTGGCCGAGCCGTAGGTGGTCAGCATCTCGGTGACCTGGCGGTTGTCCGAAAGCGTCGTGCCGAAGTTTCCTGAGACCAGCTGGCCCAGGTATTCGAAGTACTGCACGAGCACGGGCCGGTCATAGCCGGCGGCATGGATACGTTCCTGCAACTGGTCCGGGGGCAGCCGGCCGCCCATGGCGGCCGTGATGGGATCCCCGGTGATCCGCATGAGGAAGAACACCATGGTGACCAGGATGAGGATGGTTGGGAAAATCAGCAGGAAGCGGACCAGGATGTACTGGCCCAGCCCTCCGCCTGCCTGCTTTTTCTTGGGCGGAAGGAGTGCGTCCGCGTCACTGGGTGGCGCTTCAATCAAAGTTGTCATCGGTACCTGGATTCGTGGTGACCGGGAGCCAGCATTCCCCTCGGTGCTGGCTGATGACCGGCAAAAGGCGGGACACCGTTTCGGCGTCCCGCCTCTGGCCTGTCAGAGCCCGATGGGGGTGGAGTGCTTACTTGGAAAGGACGCCAAGACGGGTCTTGAAGGAAGGATCAAGGGTCTTCTCGACGCCCTTGACATCCTTCCCGGCCACCAGCAGCTGCGAGCCCTGGAGAAGCGGCAGGGTGGAAAGGTCCTTGGCCACAGCTGTCTGGACGTCGCCGATCAGCTTCTGCCGCTCGGTCTTGTCCGGGGTGGTGAGCTGCTTCTGCACCAGGTCCGTGACGGTCGGGTTCTCGTAGTGGTTCTTCAGGAAGTTGCCGGGGATGAAGAACGGCGTGAGGTAGTTATCCGCATCGGAGTAGTCCGGGAACCACCCCAGCTGGTACACGGGGTAGGCGTCAGCAGTGCGTGCCTTGGAGTAGGTCACCCATTCGGTGGACTGCAGGTCCACGGTGAACAGCCCTGACTTCTCCAGCTGCTCCTTGACCATGGCGTACTCGTCACCGGAGGACTTGCCGTAGTGGTCCGGGTTGTACTGCAGCTTGATGTTGACCGGACCGGTGATGCCGGCGTCGGACAGGGCCTTCTTGGCCTTGTCCACGCTCGGCTTGCCGCTGCCGTCGCCGTACATCTCCTTCATCGGCTGGGTTGCGCCGGGCAGGCCGTCAGGGACAACCGAGTACGCCGGGACGTAGGTGCCCTTGTAGACCTGGTCCGAAATGGCCTGGCGGTCCACGATGTCGGCCATGGCCTGCCGCACCGCGAGGGCCTTGGCAGGGTTGGCTTCCGGCGTCTTGGCGCCGAAGGGCATGGTGTCGAAGTTGAAGACGATGTACCGCAGTTCGCCACCGGGGCCCTTGTAGACCTTGACCTTGGAGTCCTTGTCCAGGTCCGCGGCATCGGTTGCGGTCAGGCTGCGGCCGGCAACGTCGATGTTTCCGCCCTGCACGTCCAGCTTGAGGTTGTTGGAATCGGCGTAGTACTTGATGACGGCACTGTCATTGGCCGGCTTGCCCAACAGCCCGTTGTAGTCCGGGTTGCTCTTGAGGCTGACCAGTTCGTTCTTCTTGTAGGAATCGATGGTGTACGGGCCCGCGAAGGGCTTGCCGGCAACGATGTCTTCGTCGCTCATGACTTTGTTGGCCGGGAACACTTCCTCATCGACGATGGGGCCCGTGTTGGTGCCCAGGACGCTGGGGAACACCTGGTCGTTGGCCTGCTTGAGAGTAAAGACGACGGTGGTGTCGTCCTTCGCCTCAACCGACTTGAGGTTGGACAACAGGGACGCCGGACCGTTGGGGTCGTCGATCTTCACCACGCGGTCGTAGGAGAATTTCACGTCCGAGGCGGTCAGGGCATGGCCGTTGGCGAACTTCAGGTTCGGTTTCAGCTTCACGGTGAACTCGGTGGGTGCCGTGAAGGAGGCGGACTCCGCGACATCGGGGCTGACCTCGGCAGAGCCGGGCTTGGAGTTCATCAGGAAGGGGTAGACCTGGTTCATCACCAGGAAGGATCCTGCGTCGTAGGAGCCGGCGGGGTCGAGGGTGACGACTTTGTCGGTCGTTCCGAAAGTGATGGCACCGCCACCGGCGCTGCCGCCGCTGGACGTTCCACCGCCGCCGCCCGATGGCCCGGTGCAGGCTGTCAGGGCCAGGGCGGAGATGCCTGCCAGCGCGATGGCGCGGTGCAGGCCGGTTGTGCTCTTGATCATCTGTGAACTTTCTGTCCGATGAGTACGCGCACGCCGGAGACACGGGCAATGTTGGCCCCTGCCCCGGCGAGCAGTGCTGATCCCTAGATTCAATCAGAGAGTCAGTCCTCAATACGGCCAATTCCGTGACTTGAAACACAAAATTTATCTCATTGGTACTGCTGCCCACTGGCCGGACAGATTCTGCTGGCGCCGGGCGGCATCAAAGTTCCGGGGACAGCAAAGCACTGCCCCGGCAATACCCGGGACAGTGCCTTGGATCAAACAGGCTAGAGGGGGGCCCGCTGGAGCGAACGCGCCGCGTCGATGGTTGCCTGGCCCAGCACCCTGGTGCCCTGGTAAAGGACCACGGTCTGGCCGGGCGCCACTCCGCGCAGCGGGGTGGTCAGTCGGACCACCAGCTGGCCTCGGCCATTACCGTCGGCGGCGGGCTCCATCCAGGCAGTGGCCGGAACCGGGTCCCCATGTGCCCGGACCTGCGCGTAGCAGTCGAATTCGGCTCCGGTTTCCACCTCGTTGATGGGAAGTCCTGCCCAGGAAACCTTGATGCCGCGGATCTCATCAATGGCCAGCAGGGCCTCGGGTCCCACCACCACCTTGTTCTCCTTGGGCCTGATTTCCAGGACAAAGCGCGGCTTTCCGTCGGCAGCAGGCGTGCCGAGCTTGAGTCCCCGCCGCTGGCCCACGGTGAAGGCGTTCGCCCCGGGATGTTCCCCTACCTTGGCGCCGGTCTCATCCACGATGTCACCGCTGGCCATGTCGATTTTTTCGGCGAGCCAGCCCGCAGTATCGCCGTCGGGGATGAAGCAGATGTCATGGCTGTCCGGCTTGTTGGCGACGGAGAGGCCGCGCCGCTCCGCCTCGGCCCGCACCTCGGCCTTCGACGGGGTGTCCGCCAGCGGAAACATCGAGTGCTTGAGCTGTTCGTGGGTGAGCACGCCAAGGACGTAGCTCTGGTCCTTGGCCCAGTCGGCAGCGCGGTGCAGTTCCCGGTTGCCGTCGGCGTCCTCTATGACCTTGGCGTAGTGGCCGGTACAAACGGCGTCGAAGCCCAGGGCGATGGCCTTCTCCAGCAGGGCGGCGAACTTGATGCGTTCGTTGCAGCGCATGCAGGGGTTGGGCGTTCTGCCGGCCGCGTATTCGTCGATGAAGTCCTGGACGACGTCTTCCTTGAAGCGCTCGGAAAAATCCCACACGTAGTAGGGAATGCCGAGGACGTCGCAGGCACGCCATGCGTCGCGGGAGTCCTCGATGGTGCAGCATCCACGGCTGCCCGTGCGCAAGGTTCCGGGCATGCGCGAAAGGGCCAGGTGGACACCGACGACGTCGTGCCCGGCTTCCACCGCGCGGGCGGCGGCAACAGCGGAGTCAACTCCGCCGCTCATGGCTGCTAGTACTCGCATGCTGGCTTTCTGTTGGGGGATGCTTGTTTTCCGGGGCCGTGCTGGTTGCACCGGCGGCGGAAACGATGTTCGCCTATCCATTCTACGGCGGCAGGCAAATCGGCCGGACAGGTCAGGCCTGAGGGTCAGGCGCCGCCCAGCACCTGCCGCGCCACGGTACCCGCGGTCTGGATCGAGGACTCATGCCCGGCCATGCCCGCCTGGCGCGCCCGTGCGTACGCCTCGGGGAGTGCAGCAAGAAGGGCATCGACGTCCGCCTCGGTGGACGCGTGCCCCAGGCTGAACCGCTGGGCTCCACGCGCCGTTTCCTCGTCCAGCCCCATGGCCAGCAGCACGTGGGACGGCCGGGGCACGCCCGCGGTGCAGGCCGAACCGGTTGACGATTCGATGCCCGCCAGGTCAAGGAGGAACAGCAGCGAGTCCCCTTCGCAGCCGGGGAACGTGAAATGGGCGTTGCCAGGAAGCCGGCCGTCGCCGGGCGCGCCGCGAAGGACCGCTTCCGGTACCCGTTCGCGGACGCCGTCGATCAGACTGTCCCGAAGGGCAGCAATGCGGGCCGACTCCGTGGGAAGCGCAGCGGCGGCCGCTTCCGCAGCTGCGGCGAAGGCAGCAATGGAAGCGGTGTCCAGCGTGCCGGAGCGGACGTCGCGCTCTTGCCCCCCACCATGCTGCACTGGTGTCAGCTTCACCGCCCGCCCCAGCAGAAGTGCCCCCACCCCGACGGGACCACCAATTTTGTGCCCGGAGATGGACATGGCATCCAGGCCGGAGTCCTTGAAGTGCACCGGCACCGAACCGAATGCCTGGACGGCATCGGAATGCATTGGGACGCCGGCGCCATGGGCAAGTTCAACGATCTGCGGGATCGGCTGAATGGTGCCCACCTCGTTGTTGGCCCACATGACGGTCACCAGCGCCACACTCCCTGGATCGCGCGAAAGCTCGGTTTGGAGCACGTCGAGGTCCAGAACTCCTTCGCCGTCGACGGGCAGCCAGGTCACCTCCGCACCTTCGTGGCGCTCCAGCCATTCCACAGTGTCGAGAACCGCGTGATGTTCGACGGCGGAACAGAGGATGCGCCGCCGCTTGGGGTCTTCTGCCACCCGGGACCAGTACATACCCTTGACGGCGAGGTTGTCCGACTCGGTTCCTCCCGAGGTAAAGATCACCTCCGAGGGGTGGGCTCCCGCCGCTGCGGCGATGGCCTCCCGCGCATCTTCCACGGCACGGCGGGCACGCCGGCCGGACCCGTGCAGCGATGAGGGGTTACCGGTCCGCGCGAGTTCCCGGGTCAAGGCGGCGAGCGCAGCGCCCGAAAGCGGCGTGGTGGCGGCATGGTCGAGGTAGGCGGGCATCCTCCAATTCTATCCCTGCAGGCCCCAATTCCCGGCGGTTGCGGTCAGCCCGCACCCTGGATCCGTGCGCAGCAGTGACCGGGTCCGGTGGCCTCGGCAACACGGTCCTCGGGGCTGCCGCAGCCAACCGCCGCCCCCCGCAGGAAGGCGCCGTTCATATCGCAGACCACTGTGGCGTGGGCCCGGGAAAGCCGATGGAAGGGGCAGTTGGGCAGCAGGTAGCCGCCGTCACCGTCAGGCTGCGGCTGGTAGCCCGCCTCCGCCAGGAACTCCTCCAACCCACCGGCTAATTCTGCGAGCTCCCGCCCCTTCCGGAACGCAATTGCGCGCAGGGACTCCCCCACCGGCCCACCGTCGGCCTGCGAGGTTTCGATGGCAGCGGCCATCAGTTCCCCGGCAAGGTCATAGTTCCGGTCCGGCACGGAGGCTCCCACTTCGCCAGCCATCGGCCGGTACATCTTGGCCGGACGCCCCGAGCCCGGCCCCACCCTGCCCGCGGGCTTGTGGAACTCCACGGCCAGCAGCCCGTCCTGGACCAGCCTGTCGAGGTGGAAGGAAACGGTGCTCCGTGCCATGCCCGAAGCCTCGGCCACCTCGTCGCGTCCCACGGGCCGGATCGATGCCGCAACCAGCTCGAACAGCTGCAGCCTCTTCGCATCCGTGAGTGAGGCGACGGCTGCGATCCTGTCGGCCCAGGGAAGTCGGTACATGATGCCTCCCAAATCCAAAGTCAAGATCTCTTGATTATAGACCATCAGCTTTCTAAAATTACATTATCTACTTTTAGAAGGAGTACACCATGAAGTCAGCATCGGCAGTGCGCGCCCAGCATGTATACACCACCATGCCGGCAGCCCGGCAGGCCTTCCTGGTTCTGCGCACTGTCTTTACCGTCGCACCCATCCTTTTCGGCCTGGACAAGTTCACGAACATCCTTACGCAGTGGACCGTGTACCTGGCGCCCCAAGCCACTGCGGTGGTGCCGCTGCCACCCCAGACCTTCATGTATGTGGTTGGGGTCGTGGAGATCATCGCCGGCGTCGTAGTGGCGGTGCGTCCGAAACTTGGCTCGTTGCTGGTGGCCGCCTGGCTGGTCGGGATCATCATCAACCTGCTGCTGCTGGGAAGCTTCTACGACGTGGCCCTGCGCGACTTCGGGCTCCTGGTGGGCGCCCTGGCCCTCAACCGGCTGTCAACGGGGACCACCGCGGCCGCTGCGTAGCCCTTTCCTGTCCGCGGAAGCGGGCGCTCTGTGCAAAGTATCCGCCGGCAGCTGTGCCCTCCAGCCGCCGGCGGCCTTGCGCCAACTGGTCGACGCGCCAACTGGCCCAGCGGCCAACCGGCCGGCTCAAGCAGTGGGAGGAAGCAGCGGCAGGTAGCGGCGGACCTCGTTGCGCGCTGACGCCAGTGCTGCCGGATTGGGGCAGGACACCGTTATATAGGCCGACGAACCCGCCGTGCCAAAAACCCTCGCCAGAACCACAGTGGACCTGCCGCCCGGAGCCGGCTGCTCCAGCGCCAGCACTTCCACGTTCCTGCCGGGCGCATCCGGGGCACCGCCCCACTGCAGTGTTTCCGTCTTCAGGTACGAAGGCTGGATGGTGCCGTCCAGGTACTGGAAAAGAGCAACGGTGGATTCCCTGTCCCCGCCTTGCGCCAAGGGGGCCTGTCCTGTACTGACCCGTGCCGCCACAACACAGCCATCCGTCTTTGCGTATTGGCTGGCACCGGCCACGTTTTCCTTTTCGAGCTTCCAGCCGGGCGCGCCTTTCAGCTCATCAGAGATGCCTACCGGAACTCCGGGCGCCAGGGTCCCACCGGCGGAGAAGGGCAGGTCGCGCGCCGCCACTGCAGCGGCATCGTGTCCCGGGGTGATGGTGGGAGTGGCCAGCACCGGAGTGTTCGGAGTTGCGGCCGGCACGGAAGGATCCGGAACGCCTACGCTGCATCCGCCCAGAAGCACAGCGCCCAGGCATGCAAAGGCAAGCGGCACTCCCGTGCGCCGCGTCCTGCCGGGCCACCCAGCCGTCGTCGGCATTTCCATTTCCACCCCTGCCTGTTTCCTTCCGGCTGTTGTTCTTCAATTTGACCGCCGGCCCGGGTCACCGCGCACATGGTTTTCCTGTGTCACCGTTCAGCCGCGCAGGCACGAGTCTAGACTCCGGTGCCCCGGGAACCCGCAAGCACCCGGCGTTCGTTGTCACGGTGAGGCCGCCACAAGCGCTGGCTAGACTGGGCGGGCAGCCGCTTCCCTGACGAAAAACAGGAAGCCGCGCATGATGAAAAGGAAGAATGCTTGACCGAGAGCAGCAGCTCCCACTACCAGGTCCTGCGCGTGGCCGTCACCGCCACCGAGAAGGAGATCAAGGTGGCCTACCGTCGCGCTGCGAGGATTGCCCATCCAGACCACGGTGGTGACGCCGCAACCTTCCGGCGCGTGACTGCTGCCTACGAGACCCTGATCGATCCGCAGCGGCGGAAAGCCTACGACCGGTCCTATGGCGCCGGATCAGTCCAGGGCGTTGCGCCCGACGACGGCGCCCACTTTGATGCCCCGGCCGCCGGAAGCAGGGCGTCGGCCACTGTCCGGAGGCCGGACAACGGCAGGAACACCGCAGGCGACCCGCCGATCTACGTGCCGCCGTACGAGGGAAGCGGTGCTCCGCTCATCCCCCTGGCCCATGCGAGCCAGCAGGTTCACGGGATGCCGCGGAAACGCGGCATCTTCGGCGCTGAGGCCCGCATCCAGCGCGAGATGCGCACCGTCCAACTGCTGACCCGGCAGGTGCTGCCGGCAATTCCCGCCGCCAGGCTCATCAACGGCCTGCAATCCCCGGCGGACAACAGCCACATCGATCATGCGGTCCTGTCCGGCTACCGGCTGGCCCTGGTCAATTCCATGCTCCTGCCCAAGGGCGCCTACGCCTGGGACGGCAGGACCCTCAACCATGGCGGCCGCTCCGTGGCGCCTCCGCAGCTGGCCCGGGTGGTGTGGGCCATGCAGGAGATCTTCCCGGAGCTCAACGTCACCGGATGGACCGTGGTGCATGGCCCGGACGGAAACCTCCACGAACCCGTAATCGACCACCACAGGCGGCCGTCCGGAGCCTTGGAGACTGTCCACATCGTCAACGCGGCGGGCATGGTGCGGGGCCTTAAGGAGTTCCTGGCCTCCGGGCCCGCCCCCAACACTGTGAACGTCCCGGTCCTGGCCAGGCTGCTGCGCGGCATGCACTGACGGCGGTAGCTAGGATGGAAAGGTGTTCCGCATCCTTTTCCATGAACCAGAGATTCCCGGCAATACCGGCAACGCCATCCGCCTCGCCGCCATCACCGGCGCCGAACTGCACCTTGTGGAACCCCTTGGCTTCGACTTTTCCGACGCCAAGCTGCGCCGGGCCGGGCTGGACTACCACGACCTCGCCGTCGTGACCGTCCACAAAACCATCGAGGACGCCTGGCAGCACCTCCAGCCCGAGCGCGTTTACGCCTTCACCTCTGACGGCACCACCAGCTATACAGACATTGCCTACGCTCCGGGGGACGTCCTGTTGTTTGGCCGCGAATCCGTCGGACTGCCGCCCGAACTGAAGAAGGATGCGCATGTGACTGCCACGGTGCGGCTGCCCATGTTGCCGGCCCTGCGTTCCCTTAACCTTGCCAACGCCGCCTCCATCGCGGTCTACGAGGCCTGGCGCCAGCAGGGATTCGCGGGGGCCACGCTTTAGGATCCCCTGCTCCGCCCCACGGAAAATCTTCATCCGTTGTCCCATCCGCGCCCTGCCCTGCGCCGAATAGCTCCTGTAAGCATTCGAGCGGACCAGGACCGAGGAGCGGCAGGTGACACTACTGGAGGCACCATCCAGGCCGGACAGCCGCAACCGGCACGGCACTGCTGAGGATTCCCCGCCCGGAGACTTATGCTTGGACGTAATGGAAACTCCCAACGCGCCCAATTCCGAAGGCTCGGCCGCGGTGACTGACCCACCTGCTGACCTCAGTCAACGCCTCTCGGTCCTGCTGGCGGGCATCGCCCGAGGGGACCAGGCGTCGTTTGCTGAGTTTTACCAGCTCACGTCCCGGCGGGTCTTCGGCATGGCGCGCCGTGTTCTGATCGATCCCGAACTCAGCGAGGACACCACGCAGGAAGTCTTCCTGCAGGTCTGGCAGAACGCCGCGAAGTTCGATCCGCAGGCAGGCAGCCCGCTCTCCTGGCTGATGACCATCTCGCACCGGCGGGCCGTGGACAAGGTGCGCTCGTCGCAGTCCTCCACTGACAGGGAAGCCAAGTACGGTGCCAGCACCCAGGACATCGACCATGACACCGTTTCCGATGAAGTGGGCAGCCGCCTGGAAGCGGAGGCGGTGGTCCGCTGCCTCGGCACGCTGACTGAAACACAGCAGGAATCCGTCCGCCTGGCCTACTACGGCGGCCTTACTTACCGTGAGGTGGCAGAGCGGCTGAATGCGGCAGTGCCCACTATCAAGTCCCGCATCCGCGACGGACTGATCCGATTGAAGACCTGTTTGGGGGTGAGTTGAGATGAGCGGAATGGATGAAGGCCGCAACAGCCGGTCAAGGTCCTTCGGGGACACGGTGGCGATGGACCTTGCCGCAGGCCGCGCCGTGGACCTCGCCGAACTCTACGCTCTTGACGCGGTCACGGAGCAGGAACGCGATGCCATCGACCAGTACATCTCGACCGCCCCGGAGCCGGAGCGGCTGGCCTTCCTTGCGCGCGTCCGGCAGTCCCGGGAGGCGCTGGCCCGCACTTTCCGGGTAGAGGAGGAACCGCCGTCGGACCTGTTTAAGCGGATCGTCGCCCAACTTCCTGCCCAATTCCCCAGCCAGGGTGGACCGGGCGCCGGCGACGCACCGGCACCGGCCGGAAGCACGCCACCGGCCCATCCGATGGGGACTCCAGGCGGGTCCGGCCCACAGGATGAGCTGGCGCAGGCCCGCAAGCGCCGCGAGGAGCGCCGAGGCACATCCGGCACCCGACGCTGGCTGGTGGGCGTGGCAGCAGCAGCGGCCATCGCCCTGGGCGGTGTGGGCGTGGGTGCCTACATGGCTGACCAGAACGATCCCGTCAACCAGGTGGCCAGGGCCGGCGACCTGCGCGAGGCGTCGGTGAACGTGGCCGGCGGCGGCAAGGCAACCCTGCTGATTTCAGCTTCCGAGGACGCGGCCGTGGTGAAGATGAGCGGCGTGCCCGCTCCCCCTGCCGGCAAGGTCTACCAGATGTGGCTGATCCCCAAGGACGGTTCGGCGCCGGTGTCGCAGGGGCTGATGGATGAGCAGGCCCTCTCCAAGCCTGCCGTCGTCCAGGGCATCCACACGGCTGCCTCGCTGGGCATCACCGTTGAGCCGGCCGGTGGATCCAAGGCCCCCACGCTGCCCACGGTGGCGGCGGCTCCGCTGGGAGCCTGAGGTCCCCGGTCCCGGCGACAGGAAAACGCCCCCGGTTCCTTGATCAAGGAACCGGGGGCGTTTCACCGTCCTAGAAACCCGCGATGGTGCCAGGTCCGTTAACGGTCACCACGTGGAAGGCCTCCGCGCTGCGCCCTTCGGGCAACCCTGCCCTGCCGGCATTGAGCTGCATCCCCCGGCGGACGGTGGTTTCCATCGCCGCGACGTCAGGATGCTGGCTGACATGGACGTGGATCGCGGCCAGCTTGGCTTCCACCTGGTCCGTGACGTCCACAAAGTGGTTTTCCCGTTCCTCGGGTCCCGCGTACAGCCACAGCCACGGCAGCTTGTAGGCCTCGAGCCCGGCGTCGGCCAATTCAGGGTAGGCGAAGGGGTTTTCGAGTGCCGGATACACGGCCCGTGTCACCGACTCCCCCACGGCCAGATGATCCGGGTGGCTCTTTTGGATGCGCTGCCAGTTCCGTTCCGGATGCATGGCAAGGACGACGTCGGGACGGACCTGGCGGATCAGCCGCACCACTTCCTTCATCACCTCGTGCGACGGCTCAAGGTAGCCGTCCCGCTGGTGAAGGTAGTGAATGTCGGTGACACCGACCAGCTTCGCGGCCCGGCGCTGTTCGGCGTCGCGCATGGCGATGATGTCCGCACGGTTGGCGGGGTCGAAGCCGCCCGCATCGCCGTCGGTCATGATGCAATAGCTGACCTGCACGCCGGCCGCCGTCCAGGCGGCGACGGTTCCGGCCGCGCCAAAGTCGATGTCGTCAGGATGGGCCGCAAAACAGAGCACCCGCCCAACCCGGTGCGTATCCGGGTTGAACGGGCTCCCTGCCTGCCCAGTGGAGGCAGTCAACGATTCAGCCCTTGCGCTTCTTGATCTCGGCGGCCGCCTGCGGCAGGACATCGAAGACGTCGCCGATGATGCCGAAGTCCGCAATTTCGAAGACCGGGGATTCGGCATCCTTGTTCACCGCGACAATGACCTTGGACGTCTGCATGCCGGCCTTCTGCTGGATGGCGCCGGAGATGCCCGCGGAAATGTACAGCTGCGGGGAAACGGTCTTGCCGGTCTGCCCCACCTGGGCGTCGTGGCTGATCCAGCCCGCGTCCGTGGCGGCCCGGGAGGCGCCGACGGCCGCGCCAAGGGCATCGGCGAGTTCTTCAACGGGACCAAAGTCGCCGTCCATGCCACGTCCGCCGGCCACCACGATGCGGGCATCGGTGAGGTCAGGCCGGCCGCTGGCAACCTTCTGCTGCCGCTCCGTGATGCGGGCCGCTGCGGCTACCGCGGGAACCTCCACCGTGGCGGTCCCGGGAGTTGTTGGGGCGGCTGCAGGCTCCGGGGTGACATTGTTGGCCTTCAGGGTCAACACCGACACCGCGGTGCTGGCCTTGCAGGCGGTGTTGTAGGAACCAGCCAGCACCGATTTGTGTGCAGTGCCGTCCGGGTCCACGGCGACGACGTCAGTGATGACGCCGGCGTTCAGGCGAATGCCCACACGTGCAGCGATTTCCTTGCCCTCGGGCGAGTTGTCCAGCAGGACGATGGCGGCACCGGCGGTTTCGGCGGCGGCGGCAACGTAGGCGGCCTTTGGTGCCACCAGGAAGTCGTCCAGGTCCTGGACGGACGGGCGCAGGATGCCGGCCACGCCGTATTCGGCGAAGGTGGCAGCGACGCCGTCGGCCAGTTCGCCGTTGAGCGCCACTGTGCTCTCGCCCAGGGAACGCGCCAGGGTCAGCAGTTCCAGGCTGCTCTTCTTGAGCGACGCGCCGGGGTTGTCGATGAATACAAGTACTTGTGCCATGTCGGTGTCCCTCTTAGAGCAGCTTCTGGGCGGCCAGGAAGTCAACCAGCTTGATGCCGGCGTCGCCCTCGTCGGTGATGATGGTGCCCGCGGTCCTGGGCGGCCGCTGCTCCGCATTGGTCACGCTGGTCCAGGAACCGGCGAAGCCCACCTGCGCGGGCTCCACGCCGATGTCGGCCAGGGACAGCGTGGTGATGCTCTTGCGCTTGGCGGCGATGATGCCCTTGAAGTTGGGGTACCGGGGTTCGTTGATTTGGTCGGTGACGGACACAACGGCGGGCAGCGGTGCCTCCACCGTTTCAGACGACGTGTCGGCATCGCGGCGGGCCGTCAAGCGGCCGCCGTCCACCTGGAGCGTGGACGCGAACGTGACCTGCGGCAGCCCAAGCCGCTCGGCCAGCTGGGCCGGAACAAGGGAGGTCTCGCCATCTGTGGAGGCCATGCCGGTGATGACCAGGTCCACGTCGCCCAGGTGCCGCACTGCTGCGGCGAGCGCAAGTGAAGTGGCCGCGGCATCGGATCCGGCCAGGGCATCGTCCGTGAGGTGCACGCCTTCAGTGGCGCCCATTTGCAGTGACTTCTTGACCGCGTTGACGGCACCGGCAGGTCCCATGCTGAGGGCGATGACCTGGTTGCCCGCTTTGCTGCCGCCACGCGCCTCCGCCAGCTGCAGCGCTGCTTCAAGGGCGTACTCGTCAAGCTCGGACAGAATGCTTTCGTCGCGGTCCACGGTGTTGCCGTCCCCGTTGAGGTGGCGGTCGAACTGGGCGTCCGGTACATGTTTGACCAGGACTACGATCTTCAATGTCTCTTCCACTGTGTTTACAGCAGCCTTCCATGCTTGTGGACAGCCAGCCGGGTGGGCATGGCCGCGGAATGCCCGGCAGGCGGGTAGCTCCTAGCTAACCATATCGGCGCGTCCCCGCGCCCTCTTCCGTTAACGCCTGTTTCAGCGCCGTTTCCCAAGCAGGGAATGACGACGGCGGCGCCCCCTTTGGTGGGGGACGCCGCCGTCGTCATGGCTTGCGTTGGTCCTGCTGTGCCTAGCTGGCTGCAGCGCCCAGCGTGACGTCGAACGTCTGCTCACTGCCGCCGCGCTGCACGGTGATCTTCACCTTGGATCCTGCCGGCTGTTCCCGGACCGCCGCGGTCAGCTGGTTCGGCTCGCCGATGGTGAGGTCGTTGAACTTAGTGATGACGTCGCCCGCCTTGATGCCCGCTTTTCCTGCTGCCGAGTTGGCCTCAACGGTGGCGACGTCAGCTCCCACCGAGAATTCGGAGGCCGCGCCCGACGTCGTCTTGGCCTTGACGCTCACGCCGAGCTGGCCGTGGGAGGCCTTGCCGCTGTCGATGATCTCCTGGGCCACACGCTTGGCGTTGTTGATCGGGATGCTGAACCCGACGCCGATATTGCCGCTCTGGGAGGTGGAGGTGCCTGAACCGGCGGACGCGATGGCCACGTTCACGCCGATGATCTCGCCCTTGCTGTTCACCAAGGCGCCGCCGGAGTTGCCGGGGTTGATGGCCGCGTCCGTCTGGATCACGTTGATGGCGATGGAACCTTCACTGGAGTTCTGCTGGCTCTGCCCGCCGCCAGGAGGGGCAAACTGGAATCCCTGGTCGCCACCCTGGCTGTTGTCGCCCCCCTTGGGCGCTGCCGATGATGCCACGCTGATGGTCCGGTTGAGGGTGGATACGATGCCGTCCGTGACGGTCCCGGTCAGGCCAAGCGGGGAACCGATGGCGATGGCAGTGTCCCCTACATTGAGCTTGGAGGAATCACCAAGGGTGGCGGGGGTGAGCCCGGAGGTGTCGTCGACCTTGATGACGGCGAGATCGGACAGGGGATCGGTTCCCACCAGCTTTGCCGGGAGGACCTTGCCGTCGCTGGTGCGGATCTCAAGGGTGGCATTGGCGGTCTGGCCGTCCAGGGTCACCACGTGGGTGTTGGTCAGGATGTGCCCCTGGTCATCGATGACAATGCCGGAACCGGTGCCGCCGGAGCTGCCGCTGGTGGCGCTGATGGTGACAACACTGGGCGAGGCCTTCACCGCAGCTGCCGTAATGGCGTTGACGTCGTCCTTGTTGTTGACGATGACCGTGCCGGGCTGGCTGTTGCTGCCGACGGTCGATGTGCTGGAGGCGTTGTGGCCGGAGAGCTCGCCCGCACCTACCGTAGCCACTCCACCGCCCACCAGGCCTGCTGCGAGGATGCTGGCCACAAGGGTGCCGATACCGAATGTCGCCTTCCGGCGCGGGGCGTCCTTGGGATTGGGGGCCAGGCCGACACTCCCATTGGGTGCGCCGTGGCCGGTGCCGTGCGTGGGCTGGCCATTCTGGTACTGCTGCTGTCCGTAGTATCCGGACTGGCCATCCTGGTGCTGCTGTCCATAATTGGCGGACTGGCCGTAGAACGGCTGCCGCTGCGGGTAGACCGGGCGTGGTGCGCCCGGAAGTTCCTGGGTGTGGTGGTCGCGTGCCTGCGGCGGGTCCAGCCGCTCGGTGTTGTTCTGTGGGCCGGCTTGGGTCTGGGGGCCCGTGTGGTCCTGGGCGCCCGTGTTGCCTTGAGGGGTGCCGGGTCCGCCCGCGTTCCCATACTGAGTTTCCGTCTGGCGGTCTCCAGGCTGTTCCGCGCCCTGCCGGTCCCACGGGTTCCGGCTTTGCGCGCGGTTGTCCTCAGGGACCGGTCCTGGGGTTTGATTCTCAGTCATGAGACTTCCTTTCATCCTCGTCTGCCATTAACTATGACCCGTTCCGCTGGAACAAGCTCGGATGTTTGCTGAGAGCTTCCTGAACGCTTCAAGCAAGGGTCTCCGGCAGCAAGGCGTTTCGCTGGAGGCATATTCGGTCGCATGGACTGCCTGTGGGGTGCACCATAGAATCAAGATGAAATGCCACAGCGACCTGCGGCTTCACACCAAGCGTGGGGGCGCTGTGGATTCGACGACTGATTCGTCCCGAATCGGTGTCAGGCATGCTGAAGGGTTGCACATGCGGTCAAAGTTCAGACGTATCCTCGCCGTGATCGGCCTTGCCGGGCTGCTGGCGGTACCCGCCGGCGCCGCTTGGGCCGAAGACCCTGTCCCCATCCCCTCCGGGACCAACATCGTTGACGACGCCAACGTGCTGGGCAGCCGGAAGGGCGAAGTCCAGGATGCGATCCAGAAGCTGCTGAAGGACCACAAGTACAACCTGTACGTGGTCACCGTGAAGACGTTCACCAACCCCACCGATCCCAAACAATGGGCTCAAGCCGTTGCGACCAAAAAGGGCATGGGCAAGTCAGACGTCATCCTGACCATGTCCGATGACGGTCACTACTACTTCGCACCCAACTCAGCCAGTTCGATCGCGTCGAAGACCAGTAGCATTTCCCAAAACGCCATTGTGCCCAACCTCGGAGCCGGCAAGCGTGACTTCGCCCAAGCTGCCATCGACACCGCCGCCGCTGTTGGCGACGCCGCCGGCGGCGGCAGCGGCAACGTCTCGTCCGGGAACGGAGCCGGCGCCGGCGTCCTGGTGGGTGCGGGCGTAGTGGTCGCAGGAGGCGGGGCGTACCTGTACTACCGGAACCGCCGGAAGAAAGCCGCCGTCCAAGCGGCCTCCAGCGGAAGCTACGGCCCGCAGGGCGCCGAGCTGGACCCGCTGGCGTCACTCAGCGTTGAGGAACTCCGACGCAAGAGTGGTTCCCTGCTGATCGAAGCCGACGACGCCATCAAATCCAGCGAGCAGGAACTCGGTTTCGCCCAGGCGCAGTACGGGGATTCCGCCGTCGGGAACTTCACCAAGGCCCTGGCGGAAGCAAAGGCCCACATGGCGGAGTCCTTCAAGCTGCAGCAGCAGCTCGATGACCACATCCCGGATACCGAGGAACAGCAGCGGACTTGGATGGGTGAGATCATCCGCCGCTCGGAGGCAGCCCTGGAATCGCTCCAAGAGCAAAAAGCGGACTTTGACTCGCTGCGTGAGCTGGAGAAGAACGCTCCGCAGGCCCTTGCGGCCGTCAACGCGGGAGCCAGCGAGGCTGACGCCAAGATCTCCAGCGCTGAACAGTCCCTGGCGGCCATGCGGTCCAAGTATGCCGACAGCGCGCTGGTGCAGGTCTCGGACAATATCGTGCAGGCCAAGGAACGCCTGGCCTTCGTGCAGAACGCATCCGAGACGGCGCGGCAGAAGCTGGGTGAGGGCGAGGGCAGCCTGGCCGCGGTAGCCGTCCGTGCGGCCGAGGAAAGCCTGCACCAGACCAACGTCCTCCTGGACGCGATCTCCAAGGTAGCCGGCAATCTCGACGAGGCCCGCAACGGTCTCGAAGCAGCGGTTGTGGACACTTCCCAGGACCTGGCCCAGGCAAAGGCCATGATCCAGTCCGGAGCACACACCGAACTGGCAGGTCCGGTGGCCGCGGTGGAAGCGGCGCTGGCCCAGGTGAAGACCGAGATCCAGGGTGGGAAGATCGATCCCATCGCCACCCTTCAGCGGGTGGAGACGGCCCACCAGTCCCTGGACCAGGCCCTGGCCGGCATCCGCGACCAGCAGGAGCAGGCGAGGCGGGCACAGGCGTCACTGCAGCAGACCATCATGTCCGCACAGGCCCAGATCAGCGCCACCTCCGACTACATCACCGCCCGGCGCGGCGGTGTGGGAACCGAGGCACGGACCCGGCTGGCAGAGTCCCAGCGGAACCTCGACTACGCGCTGTCCATCGCGAGGACCGATCCCGTCACCGCGCTTACTTACGCGCAGCAGGCGCATGCCCTCGCGGCGCAGGCGGCGCAGCTGGCCCAGGCCGACGTTGAGCACTTCGACGGCTACGCAAACTCGGGCTTTGGGCGCGGCGGCATGTTTGGCGGCGGAGGCGGCGGCGGACTGGGCGGCGCCATCCTGGGCGGGATCCTAATCAATTCCATCCTTCATGGGGGCCATGGCGGTTGGGGCGGCGGCGGTGGCTGGGGCGGCGACGGCGGAGGCGGCTTTGGCGGAGACTCGGGCGGCTTCGGCGGCGGGGACTTTGGCGGCGGCGATTTCGGCGGCGGCGACTCCGGCAGTTTCTAAAGACTTCCGCCGGACACGCTGGAAGATCCCGGCGGGGCGGAGAGACGAAGTACACCACTGTGCACCGGTTCCAGTGGTCAACAAAGAGCAGGATGAAAGGCAAACACCATGGTTAAGCAGTCCATTTTCGGCCGGATCGCGCAGCTGGCAAAGGCAAACATCAACTCTTTGCTGGACAACGCCGAGGACCCCCAGAAGATGCTGGACCAGATGGTCCGCGACTACACCAATAACATCGCCGAAGCCGAGTCCGCAGTGGCGCAGACCATCGGCAACCTCCGCATGCTGGAAGACGACTACAACGAAGACGTCAAGAATGCCCGCGATTGGGGCAGCAAGGCGTTGGCCGCCTCCCGCAAGGCTGACGAGTTCCGTGCTGCCGGCGACGTTGCCGACGCAGATAAGTTCGACAACCTGGCAAAGGTCGCCCTGCAGCGCCAAATGGCTGCCGAGAACGAAGCCAAGGGCGCAGAGCCTGCCATCGCCTCCCAGCGGGAAGTGGTGGACAAGCTGAAGACCGGCCTGGACCAGATGAAGAACAAGCTCAACCAGCTGACCAGCAAGCGCAACGAGCTGGTGGCCAGGTCCAAGACAGCAGCCGCTCAGTCCCAGGTCCACGACGCGATCAAGAGCATCGACATCATGGACCCGACCAGCGAGGTGGGCCGCTTCGAGGAGAAGATCCGCCGCGAAGAGGCCAAGGTCCGCGGACAGCAGGAGCTCGCGGCATCCAGCTTGGACGCACAGTTCAACCAGCTGGAGGACTTGGGTGAGCAGACCGAGATCGAAGCCCGCCTGGCGGCGCTCAAGGCCGGCGGCAACTCCAAGCCTGCCCTGGGTGCGGCGAGCCCGGCTTCGTCTGAATCAACGGTCGAGGAGGCAGACTTCGACAAGCTGTAAGGCCCGCCATCACGTCGGCGGATGATACACGGCCATGGCCGGGACCGCGGTCCCGGCCATAGTTGTATCCGCTGTGTAGCGTGGGGCCATGGCTTCTTCTGAAGGAACGTCCCTGGTCTGGCTTCGCGACGATTTGCGGCTGGACGATAACCCGGCCCTGTCCGAAGCGGTGCACCGGGGCATGCCGCTCACGGTGGTGTACGTCCTGGATGAGGAGTCCCGCGGCGTCCGGCCCCTCGGCGGCGCCGCCCGCTGGTGGCTGCACCACTCCCTCGCCGCACTCTCCGCGGATCTCGAAAACCGCGGATCACGCCTGGTCCTTCGTCGAGGCCCTGCCGGAGAGGCCATCAGGACGCTGGCCTCCCAGACGAAGGCAAGCCACCTGTTCTGGAACCGCAGGTACGGGCAGCCGGAACGGAGCATCGACGCCGACCTCAAGGAGTGGGCCGGCGGCAACGGGATGCAGGCGTCCAGCTTCCAGGCGAACCTGCTCTTCGAGCCCTGGACCGTCAGGACCGGGGCGGGCGGCCCCTACAAGGTCTATTCCCCATTCTGGCGCGCCTGCCTCGCGTCACAGGACATCCGGGATCCCTTCGAGGCGCCGGAGACGCCGCCCCACCCCGCTCCTGCCGGACGCGGGCTGCCGGCCAGTGACAGCCTGGCCAGTTGGAATCTCCTGCCCTCCTCCCCCGACTGGAGCGGCGGACTGGCTGCCACGTGGCGGCCAGGCCAAATGGGCGCCCAGCAGCGCCTGGAAGACTTCCTGGATGGGCCCATCGAGGAGTACGGAACCGGCCGCAACCTGCCCGGCACCGAGGGCACCAGCCGGCTGTCGCCGCACCTCCGGTTCGGGGAGGTCAGTCCGTTCCGCGTGTGGCGCGAGATCCGGCGCCGGCATCCGGGCACGGTCCCTTCCGACGTCGGTATTTACCGGGCTGAACTGGGCTGGCGCGAATTCAACTGGCACCTGCTGTACCACAACCCGGATTTGGCCACCCGCAATTTCCGGCCGGCCTTCGACAACTTCCGCTGGGCCCCCACCAACCGTGAAGAGCTTGCCGCCTGGCAGCAGGGAAACACGGGCTACCCGCTGGTGGATGCCGGGATGCGGCAACTGTGGCAGACAGGCTGGATGCACAACCGGGTGCGGATGGCCGCTGCATCCTTCCTGGTCAAAAACCTCCTCACCGACTGGCGGATCGGGGAGGAATGGTTCTGGGACACGCTGGTGGATGCGGACGCTGCCAACAACCCGGCCAACTGGCAGTGGGTTGCAGGGTCCGGGGCGGACGCCTCGCCCTACTACCGGATCTTCAATCCCGTCACGCAGAGCAAGAAATTCGACGCCGACGGCAGCTACCTGCGGACCTTCATTCCGGAGCTCCGGGACGTCCAGGGCAAGAAGATCCACGAGCCTTGGACGGCCGACGTTGACCGCTACCCCGCACCGCTTGTGGACCTGGCAGAGTCGCGGGAACGCGCGCTTGAGGCCTACCAGCAGATCAAGAACGCCTGACCACTGCTGGCGGCGCCAGGCTTAGCGGCTGACCTTGCCCATCAGGGAAGCAATGGGCCGCAGGAAGATGGGACGGGCCAGGAACCAGGCAGCCACCATCACGGCGACGGAGGCGAGAAACACCCAGAAACCGAACCAGCCGTCGTCGTCGCGGACCCCGTACATGTGGTTCAGGTTCCGCAGGGCACCGGTGGTAAGCACCAGGAAGACGTGGACCACGATGAAGGCCACGAAGTAGATCATCACCGGGAAGTGGACGGCGCGGGCCCACTCAATCGGGAACGCCTTGTTGAGGCCGGCGGCCTTCTTGGGCCAGGCCCCGGACATCCGGAGGCCGGTGATAAACGCCAGTGGCGCGGCGATGAAGACGGTCACGAAGTATGCCAGCAGCTGCAGCGCGTTGTAGTTGATCCAGCCGTCCTCCGTGGGCCAGTCAAGCGAGGCGTACTGCAGCGCCGCCGAGAGCGCGTTCGGGAAGACGTCCCAGCTGGTGGGGACGATGCGCGTCCACTGCCCGGTGGCAAACAGCAGGACGGCGAAGATGAGCCCGTTCAGGATCCAGAGGGCATCCAGTGTCAGGTGGAACCAGAGCTCAAGGCTGATCTTGGCGGGCGCGTTCCTGGTGCGGATCAAACCCTTGTTGTTCCTGGTCCAGTGGCCGCTGGGCCGCGTGGTGGTCCGCACCTGCCAGCCGGTTCGGATGATCAGGAGCAGGAAGAAAGCGTTGAGGAAGTGCTGCCAGGCCAGCCACGCGGGAAATCCCACCGGGGCATTGGCCGGCAGCTTCGACTGGCCCGGGTAGTCGCTGACGAAGGAAGCCACGGCCGGAAGCCCCATGAGCAGCTTGGCGACCAACACCACCAGGACCACGGCCACGAGGACGGCGGGAACCATCCAGTAAAGCCGGGACCGCTTGCCCGTAGCGGTGCCGGGCTTCTTCGTGGGTGTGGCCATCGAACAACATACCTCTCAGGAATGACTGGGGCTGCCCACAGATCGCGGGGCCCTTCGAAAGAGAATACTAGGAACTGGGCCCATCCAAGGAAACGGAAAACCCCGACCGGCGTAACTGCCGGTCGGGGCCTTCATAAGTTGCGGGGACAGGATTTGAACCTGTGACCTCTGGGTTATGAGCCCAGCGAGCTACCGAACTGCTCCACCCCGCGTCGCTTGATCAACACTACCCTACTTTTGCCGGCGGACTGACCACCCAGCGCGGCCACTCGGGTTCCAACTCCTGACCGGGCACCCTGGTCCCGTCCGCCGCTATGGCAAAGTTCGACGGCGGTGCTGCCGCGGCTGCGGGGGACAGCAAAAAGGCCCGGACACTGTTTCCAATGTCCGGGCCTTTCCTCAGTTGCGGGGACAGGATTTGAACCTGTGACCTCTGGGTTATGAGCCCAGCGAGCTACCGAACTGCTCCACCCCGCGTCGCAAGAACTACTCTACCGGGAGGTGAACCGCAGGCCAAATCAGAGCGGCGTGACGTCCGTTACGCCAGCCCGGCATCTGCTCCCGTGGGCGCAGATACCGGGCTGGCGACGTCGTACTACCGACCCGCTGACGCGGACGGTGAAGGCGTGGCCGAAGGCGCGGCGGAGGCTGCGGGGGCCGGGCTGGCCTGCGGGGCAGTCGCCGGGATCTTGGCCTCCGCGTCCATGGCCTTCTTCAGCGCCGCGGCAATCTTCTTCTGCGCGTCGCCGTAGGCAGCGAAGTCGCCGGCTGCAAGCGCGCTCTGGCCGGCCTGGATGGCCGAGTTCGCCTCATCCAGCGCCGCCTTCAACTGGGCCTTGGCATCCGCCTCGGCGGGGGTGGCAGGCGCTGCCGGACCTGCCGGAGTCTGTCCGTTGTTGGCGGAGTCACCCGCTGCCGCACCCGAATCCCCACCGAAGAGCTGCTTGAGCGCAGCGTCCAGGGTAGGCGCGAAGCCCACCTTGTCGCCGAACGCCACCAGGACGCGCTGCAACGTTGGGTAGGATGTCTCACCCGTCGACTTGAGGTAAACCGGCTGGACATAGAGGATGCCGCCGCCCACGGGCAGGGTGAGCAGGTTGCCGTTCAGGACGTCCGATGCTCCCTGCCGCAGCAGGTTGAGCGCCTGCGACACGGTGGGATCGGAGTTGAACTTGTTCTGCGCCTGGCCGGGACCGGGAACCTGGGTCTCCGGCGGGATCTGCAGCAGCCGCAGCTTGCCGTAGCCGTCCGCCTTCACGCCGGCCTGGTTGCCTGCATCGGAGTCGGCGGCGAGGAAGCCGTACAGCACGTTGCGGGCATTTCCGTTGACGATCTGCGGGATGAATGAGGACGTCAGCTGGAAGGCCGGCTTCTCCTGGTCAGGCATCTGCAGCGACATGTAGAACGGCGGCTGCTTCACATCCGTACTCACGGTCGGGTCAGCCGGGGTGCTCCAGGCATCGTTGTTCTTGTAGAAGCTCGTGGGATCCGTCACGTGGTATTGCCCCAGCAGCTCACGCTGGACCTTGAACAGGTCCTCCGGGTACCGGACGTGGCTCATGAGGGCGCCGGACATCTCGGAGTACGGCTTCAGCGTCGACGGGAAGACCTTCTGCCAGGCCTTCAGGACAGGATCGGTGTCGTCCCAGGCATACAGGGTGACCGAACCGTCATAGGCATCCACCGTTGCCTTCACCGAATTGCGGATGTAGTTCACGGTGCTGTTGGGCAGGGCCACGGCGCGGCCGGAAGTAGTCTGCGAATCAGCGGTGGCATCGGACAATGACTTCTGCTGTGAATACGGGAAGTACTGGCTGGTGGTGTAGCCGTCCACGATCCACTTGACCCGGCCGTCCACGACTGCCGGATACGCACCGCCGTCAACGGTCAGGTAGGGGGCCACCTTCTGGACCCGCTCGCGCGGGTTGCGGTCGTAGAGGATCTGCGACTCCGGGTTCACGCCGTCGGACAGCAGCAGATCCGAGGACTGGAATTTGATGGCGTAGAGGATTTTGTTGAAGAACGAGCCAACGTTGGGGCCACCGTTGCCCTTGAAGGTGTACTGGGTCTCCCCCTCCCCTTCCTTGCCGGAAGGCCGGTCCTGCTCGCGGGGCGTAGCGCCGTCGGGGGCGCCCACGATTGAGTACTCAGGGGAGGACTCGCCGAAGTAGATGCGGGGTTCGTAAGTGTTGTCATTGCCCAGCACGCCTGTCGACGGGATACCGGACTGAAGGAATTCGGGTTTGCCGTCAGCCGTGAACTTGTTGCCCTTGGCAGCCACAACCCCATAGCCGTGCGTGTACACCACGTGCTGGTTCAGCCAGCCCTGCTGGTTGGTGGCCACGTTCGTGGGGTTCAGTTCACGCACCGCGATGACGGTGTCCTGGATCTTGCCGTCCACCTCGTAACGGTCCACGTTGAGGGCCTTGGGGAACTGGTAGTACGGGCGGTACTGTTCCAGCTGCGCAAAGGCGTCTGAAATGAGGTTCGGGTCCAGGAGGCGGATGTTGGCCGTGGTCTGCGCATCGGGGGCCAGGGCGCCGGTGTTGGCGGTGTTGGTGGCCTCGTACCGGGTTTCCTCGATGCCGTCCAGGCCGTAGGCCTTGCGCGTGTTCTCGATGTTGCGCTTGATGTATTCGCTTTCCAGCGTCTGCTCCGAGGGGCGGACCTGGAACTGCTGGATGACCCAGGGATAAACACCGCCGGCCAGGATGGACGTGATGATCAGCATTGCCGTGCCGATCACCGGCAGGCGCCAACGGCCGATTACGGCCGCCACGATGAACAGGATGGCCACCAGCACGGCGGCCACGGCGAGAATGGCCTTGGTGGGGATGACGGCGTTGACATCCGTGTAGAGGGCACCGGCCCAGCGGCCGCCGTTGTTCTGCACGGAAGAGTAACGGTCCAGCCAGAAGTTGACGCCCAGGAGCACCAGGAACGCGGCGCCGGTCACTGCGATGTGGATCTGCGCGGCGCGGCTGGTGAACACGCCGCGCTCCATTAGGCGGATGCTGCCGTAGAGGTAGTGGGTGAGGATGCCGGCGATGCCCGCAATCACCACCACGCTGATCAGGAATCCGGTTACAAACCCGAGGAACGGCAAGGTCATCAGGTAGAAGCTGATGTCCATGTTGAACTGCGGATCGGCCTGGCCAAAGCCCACCTGGTTGAAGAACAGCAGGACTTTCTGCCACTGGCTGGCGGCTGCGCTGCCGGCAAACAAGCCAAAGAGGACGGGCAGGCCAATCATGACAATCCTGCGGACAGGCTCCAGCTGTGCCTGGTACCGGTTGAGGTTGTCCCGGACCTCCGAGTCAGGCGCGTAGACCGGCCTGGCGTTGTAGGCAATGCGGATCGAGAAGAAGACGGCCGCGAACATGATGGCGAAGCCGGCCACGAAGGTTGCGATCTTGGCGAGGTTCTCGGTGACGAAGACCTCGACGAAGCCCAGCTGCCGGTACCAGAGGACATCGGTCCAGACGTTGGCGAAGAAAATGAAGCCCACTACCACCAGGGCGACAACGATCAACGTGGGCGTCAGGGCGCCGCGTCGTGAAGGGGGTCTGCCTGTGGACATGGTGCTGGCGGGACGGGACAAACTGGGTACCTCATAGCTGGTCGTCGAGATTCGAAGCGTGCGAGCGACGTACGGTACCGGTCAAACGGCTGGTTTCGTCCGTCATCTGTGCCACGAGTGGCGGTGGAGCTTAGTTCCTGTCGAGTCTAGTTGGGCTCAGTCTAGTGCTGGCGCAGGTGCTATTTGCCGGTGCAGGCAGGAAGTGCGGAGGTATCCTGCCCGCTTCCGGCCAGCTCCACTGCGTGCCGGGCCTCGGCCAGGTTCTGCACCCTGACTACTTGGAGTCCGTCGGGAACGTGGCCGGTAACCTCGTCACAGTTGCCGGCGGGCGCCAGGAAAAGGGTGGCACCGGCGGAGCGCGCACCCCGCATCTTCTGGCCGATGCCACCGATCGGGCCCACCGTTCCTTCCGGGGAGATGGTGCCGGTGCCGGCAATGTGCTTGCCGCCCGTGAGGTCACCGGGCGTGACCGTATCGATGATGCCCAGCGAGAACATAAGCCCTGCGCTGGGGCCGCCCACCTTGTCCAGGGAGATCTGCACCTGGAAAGGGAAAGTGAAGAGATATTTCAGCATGACACCCAGGATGAAGCGGCCCTGGCCATTGTCCTTGGGAGTGATTTGGACAGTGACCGGCTGGCCTGCACGCTCAACTGTCACCGTTGCCGGGGCCCCCTTGCCCTCGGCCAGTTCATCCTGGACAACGGAGAGCGAGGTGATGTCCTTGCCGTTGATGGCCTTGAGGATGTCCCCTTGCTGGATCTTGCCTGCCGACGCCGAATCCTTGGACAGACCCGCGGCCTGCAGCTGCTGTCCGAACGGGATCTTCAGTTCGTTCAGTGCGGAGGCCACGGCATTCTCCTGCGACGTGGCCATGGCCACCGCGCTCTGTTCCTGCGCCTCTTCCTTCGTGGTGCCGGTCGGATAGATCAGTTCCACCGGATAGACGGACTTGGAGCCGTCCAGCCAGGCGGAGAAGGCACTGAGGATGCTGACGGAGCCGGTGGGGCCGCCGTCAACGTAGACGGTGGTCAGGTCCAGGCTCCCGGCAGCGGGATACGTTTCATGGCCGCTCACATTAATCACGGGGTGGCCCTGGCTCTCCCCCAGCGTGTTGTAGGTGGGGCCGGGCGACTCGATGACGTAAGGCACCGGCAGTGTACCCACCGCAATTCCCAACCCCAGCGCAGCCAGCCCGGCGATCATCATGGTGGACAGCCGCCTGCCGGGACGTCCGCCGTCGGCCGCTTCAACCCCGCGGTCCGCCTCCACGGCGTCGCCGCTGCCGGCGCTTTCCGGCGTGCTGCCAGGGCCAAAGGGGCCGGGAGCGGAGAAGGGGGAAACGTCGGGAACGTGGTCCTCGGAGGGATGTCCGCCACGGGTTGTAGTCACCCTACCAACACTACGCGGTGACGGCTCGCCGGGGGCGCTTTGCCTACAGCGAACGACGGCGGCGGGCGGCAGACAGCCGACCCGCGCCGGGGTACCGTGAAGGTTGATCAACAGTCACACCAGCGATCGGCGGGACCATGACCTCCAACCCACTCAATCCGTCCAACGGCGACGACAATCCGAAGGATCCGTTGACCGAAATGCTGCAGAACCTGATGGGCGGCAAGGGGATGGAGAACTTCGACCCCGCCGAACTGGCCAAGGCGGCCGGGCTGCCGGATGACCCCAACCTGCTGGCACAGATGTTCTCACAGGTGCAGGCGATGATGAGCGCCCCGTCGGAGGGCCCCGTCAACTGGACCCTGGCCCACGACAATGCCCGCCGTGTGGCCGCAAGCAGCTCTGATCCGTCGGTCACGGCGCAGCAGTCGCGGGATGTGGACGAAGCCCTACGCCTCGCTGAGCTGTGGCTGGACCCCGTCACCGATTTGCCCTCCACCGGCCTGATCGGCAAGGCGTGGTCGCGCGCCGAATGGGTGGAAGCCACACTGGGGACCTGGAAGCGGCTCACGGAGCCCGTGGCCAACAGCATCGCCAACGCCCTCTCCTCCGCCATGACGGAGCAGATGCCCGAGGAAATGAAGGCCATGATGGGCGGCGCCTCGTCCATGCTGCAGAACATGGGCGGCGCGATCTTCGGCATGCAGCTGGGGCAGGCCATCGGCGCGTTGTCCCAGGACGTGGTGAGCTCCACCGACATCGGTGTGCCGCTCGCCGACCTTGAAATGGCGCTCCTGCCAACAAATGTCGCCGCATTCGGTGCAGGCCTGTCCCTGCCCGAGAACGACATCCGGCTGTTCCTTGCCGTGCGCGAAGCCGCGCACGCGCGCCTCTTCGTGCAGGTCCCGTGGCTGCGCGGACACCTGCTGGGCGCCATCGAGGCCTACGCCCGTGGCATCCACATCGACACCTCACGCATTGAGGAGCTTGCCCGCGACCTGGACCCCAGCAATCCCGAGGGCATCCAGGAGGCCCTGTCCCAGGGCGTCTTCATGCCACAGCGGACCCCCGCCCAAGAGCAGGCGCTGGAGAAGCTCGAGACCGCGCTGGCCCTCGTGGAGGGCTGGGTGGATGAACTGACCGCTGCTGCCACCGAGAAGGTCCTGCCGTCCGCCGGCGCGCTGCGCGAAACAGTGCGGCGCCGGCGCGCAACCGGCGGCCCCGCCGAACACGCCTTCGCTTCCCTGGTGGGACTTGAGTTGCGCCCGCGCAGGCTCCGCGACGCCGCCACCCTGTGGGCCACCCTGAAGGAGGAGCGGGGCATCGAGGGCCGTGACGCCATCTGGCACCACCCCGACCTGCTGCCCACTGCCGAGGACCTGGATGACCCCAAGGGCTTCAGCTCCCGCCGTAAGCTCGCCGAGGCCAGCGACAGCGAGGTGGACGATGCGCTGCAGAAGCTGCTCAGCGGCGGCTTCGAGGACACCAACGATACTGACGACAGCGCCGGGGGTGGGGACTCCGGAGGCGAGGACTCCCCAGGCCAGGACGACGACGGCGGTACAGACCAGCCAAGGGGCTGACACTTTGCTGGCGGGCCAGGATTTCCTGGCCCGCCAGCGTGTTTAAGGACCAGGAACCGTGTTGAAGGTCCGGGAGCCGTGTTCAAGGACCGGGAGCAGGGGCGGAGTGCCCGGAAAAGTCCTAGTCGGCGTCGTCGGACCACTCGCCGGGCAGCTGCCCAGTGCCTGCCTGGCTCTCCGCCCCGTCCTTGTCCAGACCCCGGGGCGCCAGGCCGCGGGACGTGGCAAACGAGACGCCCTCAAGGAACGCCTTGGCCCGCTGGGTTTCCGGATAGGCCTCCAGCAGCTTCCAGAAAGCCGCGTTGTGCGAGGCCACCAGGAGGTGGGCAAGCTCGTGGAGCAGGACATAGTCGATGACCCACTGCGGCATGGGCTGTAGCTTGTCCGACAGTCGGATGGTTCCGTCGGCCGGGGTGGCGGACCCCCACCGGGAGTTCTGGTTGCCCACCCATCGGACGGCAGCAGGACGTGACCGGCCGCCAAGATACTGGGCGGACAGCTGTGCCGCATGGGCTGCAAGGGCCTCATCAGTGGCAGGACGCCGCCGGCCGGATGCAGCGTGCCGCTCCCCTTGTTTGTGCAGTTTGGCCAGCATGCGGTGAACCCACTCGCGCTCCTGGGCTGCCGTGAACCGGGCCGGGATGGCAACCACCGCCGTCCCATCCTCCCAAAACGCAGCAACCGTGCGGGTGCGCCGGACAGACCGCCGCACCTCCACGGGGGAACCGTCCGCTGTGGTCAGGGCCGCGGCCGGCTGGGGTGCTGCCTGCCGCGAGCTGCTGTTGGGGCTGGGCCTCACAGGACCGAGCTTTCGGCCAGGACCCGGAGGACGTCTTCCCCGTACTTTTCCAGCTTGGAGGGACCCACGCCGGCGAGGCCCGACAGTTCCTCCATCGACGCGGGCCTGGCTTCGGCGATGGCAGTAAGGGTGGCATCGGTGAAGACCACGAACGCCGGAACGTCCGCTGACTGCGCCACTTCCCGGCGCCAGCTGCGCAGGGCGTCGAAGGTCTGTTCCTCATAGGTGGGCGGACACGCGTTGCAGCGGCCCACCTTCCGTTCAGCTCCCGTGGCAAGCATGCTGCCGCAGACCCGGCAGACGGCGGGGGCGGCAGCCTTGCGGCGCGGTACGGTTCCCTTTGCGCGGGTGCTTGAACTTGCCACCGAGTCAGGCCGCAGGCCGTCAAGGAACCGGGACGGCTTGCGGTTGGCCCGGCCCCCTGGTGTCCTTGCCGTGCTCCACGAGAGGGACAGGTGTTCCCGTGCACGGGTGATGCCGACGTACAGCAGCCGCCGCTCTTCATCCACCGATTCAGGCGAATCGGCGAAGGAGATGGGCATCAGCCCTTCGCTGAGGCCCACCAGGAAGACGGCATCCCATTCCAGGCCCTTGGCAGCATGGAGGGAAGCGAGCGTAACGCCCTGCACGGTGGGCGCGTGCTGGGCGAGGGAGCGTTCCTGGAGTTCGTTGACGAAGTCCCCCAGGCCGAACTGGGCTCCGCGGTTCTGCACGAGTTCATCGGCCAGCGCCACCAGTGCCGCCAACGACTCCCAGCGTTCGCGCAGGGCCCCGCCGCTGTGCGGCGCGGAATCTGTGTAACCCAAGGAGGAAACGATGTCGCGCACCAGCTGCCCGAGAGGTTCCGGGGCATCCGTTGGGGACACAGCCCTGGTGGCTGCGCGCAGCTGGAGGATGGCGTCCCGGACTTCCTTGCGGGCAAAGAAGCGCTCACCGCCGCGGAGCTGGTAGCCGATGCCCGCCGCTGCCAATGCCTGCTCGTACGCCTCAGACTGCCCGTTGGTGCGGAAAAGGACTGCCACCTGGCTGGCCGGAGTGCCGGCGTCGAGCAGTGCCTTGATCTTCTGCGCCACGGTGGCGGCTTCCGCTTCATCATCCGTGCACTCCGTGAACTGCGGTGCAGGCCCGGCTGGACGCTGGGCCACAAGCTGCAGGGGCGCGGCCCAGGCGGCGTCAGCGGTGGGCCCTCCGCTGGGGCGGCCAGCCAGCAGGTCATTGGCCAGCTTCACCACCTGAGGCGTTGAACGGTAGTCCCTGATGAGTTTGACCACGTTGGCCTGCGGGTAGCGGGCCTTGAAGTCCAGGAGGTGCCGGGGCGATGCGCCGGTAAAGGAGTAGATGGTCTGGCTGGCGTCACCCACCACGCAGAGTTCGTCCCGCCCGCCGAGCCAGAGCTCCAGGAGCCGCTGCTGCAGCGGTGACACGTCCTGGTATTCGTCAACCACGAAGTGCCGGTACTGTTCGCGAACGGTGGCGGCTACCCTTTCGTCCTCCTGCAGGATGCCCACCGTGATCAGCAGGACGTCCTCGAAGTCAATCACGTTGCGGTCGGTCTTGACATCCTCGTAGGACTGGAAGACACGCGCCACCGCTGTGAGGTCGAACCCGCCGGGTGCGCCCCTCCCCTGGGCGTTTTCCAGGTAGTTGGCAGGCGTCAGCATCGATACCTTCGCCCACTCGATTTCCGAGGCAAGGTCGCGGATGGACGCCCGGTCGGTGCTGAGCCTGAGCCGGCGGGCCGCCTCCGCAAGAAGCTGGGCCTTGTGGTCCAGCAGGTTGGGCAGTGTGCCGCCCACAGCCTGCGGCCAAAAGAACTGCAGCTGGCGCAGGGCGGCAGCATGGAACGTCCTTGCCTGCACATTTCCCGCGCCGAGGTCCCGCAGGCGGCTCCGCATCTCAGCGGCCGCGCGGGCGGTGAAGGTGACTGCGAGAACGCGCTGCGGTGTGTAAACCCCGGAGTGCACGCCGTAGGCGATGCGGTGGGTGATGGCGCGGGTCTTCCCGGTTCCCGCCCCGGCCAGCACGCACAACGGACCGTTCAGGGTGCTGGCCACCTCACGCTGTTCGTCGTCCAGCCCTCCAAGGATCCGGTCCTCAAGGGAACCGGATCCATCAAAATTCTCTGTAGTCACTTCTGCTGCTTTGTTTCTCGACTACCGCGTGCTGGTGTCTGGTGAATGGAATAACTTAGGCGTCGGCCAGGTCCTGGATCCGGCCGCCGTACCAGTGCTCGATCAGGGAACGGGCGATGGAAAGCCTGGTGGAAATGGTGATCTCCCCACTGAGCACCGCATCCTGGAGTTCCCCGCGGCTGAACCAGCGGGCCCTGGTGACCTCCACGCCGTCGGGCGTTGCTTCGGCGTCCTCGGTAACGGCGGTAAATCCAAGCATAAGGGAGGCCGGGAACGGCCACGACTGGGAGCCCAGGTACTGGCAGGCGGTGACTCGCACCCCCACCTCTTCCTGGATCTCGCGGACTACGGCTTCCTCGAGCGACTCCCCTGGCTCGACGAAGCCGGCCAGCGTGGAGTAGTTCCGGGCTTCCGGAGGGCCGCCGCCGCCCAGGAGCAGCCGGCCGTCCGGTCCTACCACCGTGACAATGATGGCGGGATCAGTCCGGGGAAAATGCTCTGAATTGTCTGCCGGGCACCGGCGCACCCAGCCGCCGGCTTCCACCTCTGTGGGTGTCCCGCAACGGGGGCAGTGCGTGTGGGCTGCGTGCCAGTTGGCGATGGCGCTGGACTCGACGAAAAGGGCAGTGGAGGTGGCGGTCAATCCTGCCGCGACCTCCCGGAACCCGGCCCAGGCTGCGTCGGCAGGAATCCCGGCGGTGCCAGGTTCCGGGGGTTCAGGCAGCACGAACAGCAACAGCTCGGTCCCGGCTGGGAGATCGGCGGGGGGCAGGGCCGACCCCAGGTATACGACGAGCTCCGGCGCGAATCCTGCCGCATTGAGTTCCGCAAGGAGGTCCCTGGCCCCAGTCAGGACCAGGCTGCTCCCCCGCACCAGCCCCTGGCGCCGGGACAGGACTGCGGCCACAGCCTCCGGACCGGCCAGCAGCTCATCCACCATGCCGGGCCTGCCGCGCACGGCAGATCCGCGGTCCACCAGGGCCGGCCTCACCGGAAGAAGGGTGTCCACAAGGTGGTTTGCCGGCAGTGGTGCGGGCACGGCCTGATGGACGGGTGTTACGGACTCCGCGTGGCTCATGGTTCCACCGTACTGACTGCCACCGACATTTCACATTTCCCGGGCGTCCGTCCGGGTTGGTTTCCGGGATTTGCAGCTATCTCAAGACTCGCCGCGGCCGGACCGCCTTCTGGGACGGCGCGCAACTTACCGTGGAACGGTGAGAAGAAAACCGATTGAACTGGCGGCGATTGCAACCGCGGCAGTCCCCGGACTGACCCCGACGGCCGTTAGCTCTGCGCCGGATGACCCAGCGGACTTCGACTCAGCCCTGCTCCTTGACTCCGAGGGAAAGCGCTGGCGGGTACGGTCGCCGCGGCACGCCGAAGCCAGCGCCCGGCTCGAAACGGAGTTCCTCGTGCTGCGTGCTTTCGCGCCGGGGGTCCGGGCGGAACTGCCGTTCCTCATGCCGACCGTGGCGGGCAGCGTCCGGTTGGGGGCCCTAACCACTTTCGTATACTCGCACCTGTCCGGCAGCACGCGCAGCGTCGAGGAATTGACGTCGGGCCCCGCCGCGCTGGGCCGCGAAATCGGTTCCGCCCTGGCTGCAATCCATGACCTGCCGCGGTCACTGGTCAGCAACGCCGATCTTCCCAGCTACACCCCCAACGAGTTCCGCCAACGGAGGCTGAACGAACTGGACCAGGCTGCAACCACCGGGAAGATACCCGCCACCCTGCTGCGCCGGTGGGAACACGCCATGGAGGATGTTTCGCTGTGGCGGTTCAACCCCTGTGTGGTGCACGGCGACCTGCACGAGGACAACCTGCTGGTGGAGTCCGGACGTGTTACCGCAGTCACCGGCTGGACGGATCTGCGCATCGGCGACCCTGCCGACGACTTTGCCTGGTTGGTGGCATCCAACGAGCAGGACTTCATCGACACGGTGCTGGCCGCCTACACGTCCAGCCGGCGCGACGTCCCGGACCAGCACCTGCTGCGCCGGGCCGCCCTGTCCGCGGAGTTCGCCCTGGCGCAGTACCTGGTCAAAGGCCTGGCCACGGGTGATCCTGAAATGGTCAGCGAAGCGGAGGGAATGCTGGAAAGCCTCGCCAGCGACATCGCCGAGTACGGCGGGCAGCCCATCAGCGTCGAGCCGCTGCCGGCCAAGAACGGGCCGGATACGTCCGGAGCAGCAGCACCTGCCGCTGCCGGAGCTTCCGCAACAGCCCATGAAACGGGGAGTGGCAGTTCAGCCGTCACTCCCGCCGTTACTGTCATCCCCGTCCCCGCGCAAACCGGCCCTGGCCAACCTGGCCCTGCCAGCCCTGAGGGCACCCACGCCGATCCCGGCAGCCCTGCGGGCGCCCAACCTGCGACCGTTCAGCCTGGTCCGGCCACACCTTCCGGACAGGCACGGCCTGCCGTAGGCGCCCAGCCGGCAGCCCAGGCAGAGCTGGCAGGACGCCCCCGTCCTGCCGTGCATGTAGCCCCCATTCCGGTGGAACCACCCGCGGCCGAAGGCGAGGCCCAGGCGGGGCCGGGTAAGGAAGAAAAGGGTCCGGACGACACCTCAACTGCCGCTATTTCCGTCATCAACGTCAAACAGGGCTGAGCTTCGCAGGGAGCGGCCCGTGTCGGCTGGAGAGTAGGCCGCGACGCGTTGGTGCCGGTGCCCCCAGGCGCGGCGGTCCTGGCCCGCCGGTCCTAGGGGCGGCTGAGCGCCGCAGCAACGATTCCTTCCAGCTCAGCCGCCGTTCCCAGGTCGTGCGGCCGGACGACGGCGTTATCGCCAACGTAAAAGAATGCTGCCCGCACATCCTCCAGCGGCACATCCTTCAGTCGCGCCCACGCGAGCCGGTACACCGCGAGTTGGATTGAACGGGTCTTCAGCTGTTCCCCGGACGGGCGGCGTCCGGTTTTCCAGTCCACCAGGTCCCAGCGGCCATCGGCGTCCTGGAAGACGGCATCCACCCGTCCGCGGACCACAACCTCGCCCACCCTGGTTTCCACCGGGACCTCAACGAACGCGGGTGACCTGTCGGCCCACGGGGAGGCCTTGAAGGTGGCCACCATCTCGTCGAGGTTGTAAGCGGCATCGATGTGGTCGTCTGAACCCGGCGCTTCACCGAGGTCCAGCATCCCTGCCGTTCCAAAGTACTCCTCAACCCAGGCGTGGAAAGCGGTGCCCTTTCGCGCCGACATACCAGGTTCACGCGGCACGGGCCGGCGCAGCCGTCCCAATACGGCGCTGGGGTCGTCGCCGAGGTCAACCAGGGTTGAAGCGGAAATGTGGGTGGGCAGATGAATATCCCGGCCACCGGACCTCTTTGCCCTGCGCTCCAGCAGCAAGGCTGCTTCACGGGCCCAGCCTGCCGCCACACCCGCAAGCTCGGGCCGGGCCCCGGACAGTGGGCTGTTCCCCTTCCCGGGAGCGCTGTGGTTCCCTGCCACCTCTCCGGGAACCGGCCTGCCGGCGCCTGCCTCCAGGATCCCCCGCACGCGCTGGGCTGCTGCTTCCATGGCTGTACGCCGTCCGCGGGCCAAGCGAAGGCGTTCACCGCTCCGCGGATCCACCGGTCCTTCCAGTGGATCGTACGGCCAGCCTGCTTCTTCTGTTTCGAGGGTCAGCGGGCTCTGGTCAGGAAGGTCGGCTTCCGCGAGCGACAGCGGGTGGACCACCGCATTCGGAGACGGGACGCCGTCCGCCGGCTGGGTCAAGGCTTCAAGCTCGGCAAGGAAGGGTGACATCTCCGCCCGCCCGGCCCGTGAACCAACCCAGGCGGCGCTGGACACCCACAGCACGTGCTTGGCCCTGGTGTAGGCAACATAGGCCAGGCGCCGTTCCTCCGACTCGCCATGTGCCTGTACGCCGGCCTTGTAGTCCTTCTCGGCATCCAGCCAGCCTTTCTGGTCCGGCTGGTCAAGGTCCCACTGGGGGAGGTCCGCGCGGTCCCCGCGCAGGGGCCAGGGCAGCGCGGCGGCGCCGCTGCTCCAGCGGGAGTCCCTGTCGCTGGGGAAGGCGCCCGCATTCATTCCGGGGACAAACACCACATCCCATTCCAGGCCCTTGGACGCGTGCACGGTCAGCAGCTGCACCGCTTCCCGGTTTACGTCGCTGGCCGGCGCTTCCAACCCGTTTTCTTCCGCCGATGCAGCCTCCAGCCAGGACAGGAAGGCGAGGATGTCCACCCGCTGGGAGGTGCGGAGGAAGCCGGCAGCTGCATCCTGGAAGGCGTCGAGGTTGCGGCGGGCCTGGTGGATGCTGATCCCTGGGCGGGCCGCCACCTCGATATCCAGCAGCATGGCCCTCTCTACCTCACCCAGAAGTGTGGTCAGGTCGTCACCCAGATAGGCCCGCAGCTGCCGCAGCTCAATCGACAAGCGCGACAACCGGCTGCGCGCCCCCATGCTGAGGGTACGTCCAGTCGGCGACGTCCACCCGTCCCGGGGAAGGAAGTCCAAAGCTTCCACCAGGCTGGCGCCGTCAGTCAGGTCACCTTCGAGGATTGGCGCATCCGTCTCGTCGCTGTCCGTGTCAAGGCTGTGGTCGTCGAATCCCTGTGCAGCCGTTCCACGGCTCCGCGCCAGCTGGCTTGACCAGTCGCGCAATGCCATGAGGTCGGCGGGACCTATCCGCCACCGGGCACCGGCAAGCAGCCGCATCAGGGCATCGGAGCGGCCAGGATCGGCAAGCACCCGCAGGGTGGCAACAAGGTCGACGATCTCCGGGGTGTCCAGCAGACCGCCAAGACCCACGATTTCGTAAGGGATTGCCCGGGCTTCAAACTGCCGCCGGACGGTCTCCATCTGGGCGCGCCTGCGGCACAGCACTGCGATGGCCGGAGGTTCGGCGGTGCCGTCGGGTTTCAGCTCAAAGTCGGTGACCCGGTATTTCAGGACGTCGTCGGCCAAGGCGGCGGCCTCCTCCACGTCGCTGGCAAAGCGGCCAAGCACCACAGTCCCCTCCACGGCAAATGGACTCGGCTGCAATGGAGGGACCTCAGCGGCGGCGGCCTTGCCCCCGGCAGGTCCATTTTGTACAGCTGCCCTGCCGAGGGACTGCGACATGACATTGGCGGCCGAGAGGATGGACCGGCCGTTCCGCCACGCTGTCGTCAGGTAGGAAGTTGGAGCGGGCGCCCAACCCGCTCCAGGTTCCGCCGCGCGGGTACGGACCGGAAACTCGCGGACGAAGTGGAACAACTGTCCGGCCGACGCGCCACGGAACCCATAAATTGATTGGTTGGGGTCACCGACCGCTGTAACCGCATGGCCGCCGCCGAAGAGACGGGAAAAGAGGACCAGCTGCGCGTAGGACGTGTCCTGGAACTCGTCCAGCAGAACCACCTTGTACCGCTGCCGCTCCATTTGGGCCGCCAACGGGACATCCTGTGCCACCTTGGCGGCGAGCGCCACCAGGTCGCCGAAATCGAGTGCGCCCCGGGCACGCTTGGCCGCGGCGTAACGGCCTACCATGTCCGCGACGCTTGCGCGGGTCCGCAGCATACCCGCAAGGTCCGCGGCCGCTTTGGGCGGGTTCTTCATCTTGCCGGCCAGGTAAGGCAGTGACTCAAACTCCGAAAGGCGCGCCATGAGCCACGCTTCGACGTCCTCGGGTTCCTGGAGGTGCTCGGCACACTCTCCCGCCAACTGGATGACGGCTTTGACCAAGGTGGATTTGGCGGCCCGGAAGTGGGCGTATTCGCCGTCGTACGCCTCCACCACTTCGCTTGCCAACTGCCAGGCCTGCGCTCCGCCCAGCAGTACCACGTCACGCTCCACGCCAAGCCGCAACCCATAGTCCGAGACGACGCCACTCGCGAACGAATGGTACGTGGACACCTTGGGCTCCAGGGCGTCGGTGCTCAGCAGGCCCTCCGGGAACATCCTGGTGTCCTTGGCGGCGAGGCGCTGCAGGGCCAGGAGCTTTGACCTGATGCGGCTGGCCAGCTCGCCTGCAGCCTTGCGGGTGAAGGTCACCCCCAGGACCTCCTCTGGGGTGACCCAGCCATTGGCCACCAGCCAAACCACCCGGTCCGCCATGGTGGCGGTCTTTCCCGATCCTGCTCCGGCGATCACCAGACGGGGTGCCAGGGGCGAGGAAATGATGGCCGACTGCTCAGGTGTAGGGGTGTTCTTTTCGCCGAGCAGCACGGAAAGTTCTTCCGGGCTGAAGCGTACGGGCAGTACATCCTGTGCCGCAGGCAGCGTGGAAAGTGCCTCGCTCATTCGGTCACCTGCCTTCCGCGCACACACAAGGGGCATACCTCGGGGAGCCGGCAACCATGGCCCCCATGGCTGCCCTTTGAGGGGTCGTGCCGGGCAATGAACTCGCTGCCGCCCATGACGGTGGCGGCGTCCTTGACCATGTCCAAGGCCCAGTTCTCCTCCGGGTTTAGTGGTTCCTGCTGCTGGATGGCGGGACTCTTGGCTGTGGTCCCCAGCTGTGCCAGCACCGCTCCCCCGGGCTGCCGGGCTCCGGCGGGTCCGGCGTCGAAGCCGCCGGCCAGTACTGCGGCCTGGTATGCACCAAGCTGCGGATGGCGGGACAGCTCGCCCTTGCCCGGCTGCCGCTTCCCGGTCTTGAGGTCCACCACCACCAGGCGGCCTTCGCCGTCGATCTCCAGCCTGTCCACTTGCCCACGGAGAACCGCTTCCCGCGGCGTCGCTTCATCCACCGCCACCTCGCCAAGGGCCACTTCGAAGTCCTGCTCCACGCCCAGAAGGCTGCGGCCTTCGCTCCTCATGGACAGCACATACTGCGCCAGCTTCCGCACCATGGCCTCGGCGCGGTGGAAGTCCAGCCTTCCCTCCCAGTTGTCCTTCATGCCCAGCGCCGGCCAGCGGCGAACGAGTTCAGCCACGTATTCGGATCCGGATGCGTCTGGCATGTCCTGGGCGATTGCATGCACCAGGGTTCCCAGGCTCCGGGCGAAGTCGGTGGCCGGTTCGCCACCTGCTGCCTGGACAAACCAGTCCAAGGGCGACTTTTGCACCGTCTCCACCTTCGATGGGGATACAGAAACGGTCCCGCCGGGCGGAACCACTGCCTCGGAGGATGTCAGGGGGGCCAATCCCCACCAGCTGTCCGGGTGCGCGCCGGCAACGGCCGGTTGCGCGGCGGCAAGGTGTGCCAGGACCTTGGCTGCTTCCTGCGCCTGGGGCAAATCTCCATCCAGCTGGGCATGCTGCCGAAGTTCAGCGACCAGGGCGCGCAGAGTCATGGGCCGTTCCACTTGGGTGAACGGCCTTGCCTCCTGGCCGGGCACCAAGGGCGCAACGAAATCCAGGAAGGACGATGGCTGGTCGTCTTCCGAAGACACCGCGGTACACACCAGCAGTTCGCGTGCCCGCGAGACCGCGGTGGAGAAGCTTCGGAGTTCGTCGTAGCGGATGTCCCGCAGCCGGCTCAAGGGATCGCGCTGGAGGGCGTAGGCGGGACCGTGCTCCACAGCGTCCGCGTACAGGGTGCTTCCGAGAAGTTCACCCCTGAGCCTTGTATTGGGCCATACTCCCTCCTGCAGCCCGGCGATGATCACAACCGGCCATTCCCGGCCTGCCGCACTGGCAGGAGTCATAAGTTCCACAGCATCGTCGAGCTGGGCGCGGGCTGCGAGGGTGTCCATGGGAAGCTCCTGGTTCAGGAGGTATTCGAGGAATTGTTCGGGCCCGGCGCCGGGCATCTGGTCCACATAGCGCTCCGCCGTGTGGAAGAGCGCCATCATTGCGTCAAGGTCACGGTCGGCGCGGGCGCCATGGGGTCCGCCCTCCAGTGCCGCGGCTGTCCACACCCGCGAGAGCCCGGTGGAGTCCCACAGTGCCCACAGCACTGACTCCGCGTTGGCTCCGGGCAGGACTGCTGCCTCCCTCCCAGCATGGATCATGCGGGCAGTGCGGCGGGCGGCGCGGCCCTCGATACCCAACGCACCCAGCGCGCCCGGTTCGAGCAGTGCTTCGACCAACAGGGCGTCACTTGCCCGCCCACCCCCGCCCAGGAGTTCCTCCCGCCGCAGCGATTGCCGCAGCCTGCGCAGCTCAATGGAGGTGGCCCCGCCGATGCGGGAGGTAAGCAATGAAACCGCGGCCTCCGGCGTCAACAGCGCCGGATCCAGGGCGACGGCAAACGCATCAAGGAGGGGACGTACAGCTACCTCGTCCCGGACTGCGGTCTCCGCCACCGGTACCCGTACGGCAATGCCCTGTCCGGCAAGGTACCGCTGCAGCTCGCTGACCTGGCCGCCGTTGCGCACGATGACGGCAATGTCCGCCAGGTCGCGGTCGTGGTTGATGTGCTGGTCCAGGATCCGCTGGGCAACATACCGCAGCTCGTGCACGGGAGTGGGGACCAGGTGGGCCTCCACGCTGCCCTGCGACGCCTCATCTGCGGTCTGTCCGGAATTTTCAGGCTCCCCTGCGTCCTCACCCTGCGCAAGCCACGTGGGTTGCTCAAGGCGGCGGGCCAGCTGCCCGCCCGCGCGCTGCGAGATGCGGCCTGCGACGTTCAACCAGGCCTGCGCCACGGCAGGCGCGAGGCCGTGGGCATTCCAAAGCGGGCGCTCGATGACGGCCCCCGTGGCCGAGAGCAGACGGGGCAGTTCAGCCACCAGATCGGGCCGGGCACCCCGGAAGCCCTGGACCACCGTGTCCGGGGATGACGTCACGTAGCAGTCCTTGCCGCCGGTGATGTCCGCCAGTAACTCGAAGATGGCCGGGTTGGCCTCCTGGATATCGTCCACCAGGACCACCTGCAGCCGGGCGCGCTCCGCCGCGAGGAAATCGGGTGAGTCCTGGAAGATCTGCCTGGCCGCCGTGATGATCCCAGCGGGGTCGAAGGCCTCCGGCATCCGCAGGTCCAGGACGTCCCGGTATTCGGCATAGAGGGCCGCTGCGGCCTTCCAGTCCGGCCGGTCGCAGTCATCCGCGAGCTGCGGAAGGTCTTCGGCTGTACGGCCTGATTCAATGATGCGGTCAAAGAGCTGGCGCACTTCCTGGCGGAAGCCGCGGGTCTCCATGGCGCCTTCCAGGTCGGCAGGCCAGGGCAATTCCAGTCCTGGCAGCTGGTGGCCCCCTAGGAGTTCCTTGATGATGAGGTCCTGTTCCGGACCCGACAGCAGGCGCGGCGGCCTGGACAGCGGGATGACGCCTTCGGCCTTCGCCCGCCGGATGACGTCGAACGCATATGAAGCCCATGTCCTGGCCGGGGTGGTGCTCAGGCTCCTGTCCAGCCGGGCAGTGAAACGGTCGCGCAGGAAGTCCGCTGCCAGGCGGGTGGGTGCAAGGATCAGCATGCGTTCGGGGTCGACGCCGTCGCGAAAGACGCGCTGGGCGGCGGCCTCGACGAGGACGGTGGTCTTCCCGGTACCCGGGGCGCCAGGCACCAGTACGGGTCCCGAACCCTGCACGACGTCGACCGCTGCCTGCTGATCGGGTGTGAGCCGGGGCACTTCCACATGCAGCCGACGTGGCGGAAGCAGCCGAAGGGCCGGCGACCCCGGCAGGGCACTGCTGGTTCCAGTGCCTCCTGCACCCGGTGCTGCCGGCTCCTGGCCAGTCCCAGGCTCTTGCCGGTGGGGGTCCCAGGGGCCGGTCAAAGGAATAGTTACGGTCACAAACTCATTCCATCATCAGCCACCGACAATCGGTGGAGGCGGCGCTCCAGGGCCTCGGCAACTTCATCGATGGTGTCAAAATCACTTTCTGTCGGCGCCCAGCGCGCCGCGGCCAGATCCACCCGCCACCGCCCCTCCCCGCTGCGCAAGTACAAACTGTAATCCCCCAGAAGCGGGGTTCCTTCCTCAAGGTAAAGGAGCAGCGCCTCGGCTTCGTGGCCCTCGGGTGCATGGCCGCTGGCTTTCAGGACACGCCACCATGGGACACCTCCGCCATGGTGGCTCATGACGGAACCGACCTGGCGCGGGCCTCCTGACCCCAGGAGCTCGGCGACGTCCCCGTACGACACTGCGGACCCTGCGGGCACCAGCCTCACGACGGCCAGGACCGCTTGGACGTACTCATTCCGCATTGATCCAATGTAGCCGCAGTGGCGCTCCCGGGAATTGTCGGCGGGTCCCCTTAGCGTTGAAGCATGAGCTCCTGGAACACACTCCCCCGCGCAGCCTTCGACCTTGAGACCACCGGCCGTAATTCACGGGCGGCACGAATCGTCACGGCGTCGATCACCGTGGTGGACCACGAAGGCCAGGTCATCAAGGAACACGAGTGGTTGGCCGATCCAGGCGTCGAGATCCCCACCGAGGCAAGCGACGTGCACGGCATCACCACAGAACAGGCCAGGCGGGAGGGCCGGCCCGCCCACGAGGTCACACGCGAAGTGGCGGCGGCGCTGCAGGAGCTCTTCGATTCCGGGACCCCGGTGATTGCATTCAACGCCAGCTACGATTTCACGGTCCTTGCCGCCGAGTCGGCCCGCTACGGAATCCCGCAGCTCACCCGCTTCCCGGTCCTGGACCCGTACATCATGAACAAGCAGGTTGACCGGTACCGCAAGGGCAAACGCACACTCACCGCGCTCTGCGAGGAGTACGGAGTGGTGCTGGACAACGCCCACACGTCGGCGGCTGATGCCTTGGCAACCCTCCGGGTCCTTGATGCGATGGCAGGGAAGTTCCCAAAGCTGATGATGCCCGCCAGCCAGCTCCACCAGCTCCAGGTGGATTGGGCCGTCAGCCAGGCCGCCGACTTCCAGGGATATCTTCGGAAGACGAAGCCCGCGGCCGTCATTGAGGGAGACTGGCCCGTACTTCCGCCGCAGGATGCCACGGCAGGCGGCTTCTAGAACCATCGCCGTGCCTCCAAGTGGGAGGCATCTCACAGTCACGCCGGGAAACATAAAGCCTGCCCCTCGCTGAGCAGCGTTCGCCTGCAGGGACCACTAGCACTTCCCTTGACGCCTGGAACCGTCGTGGAGCGCATTAAATTCGCCTCTAGACCGAAAGCTACTCTTTTTCTTCGGCGCCAGCCCGGTTCTGCCCTGGTGAGACAATAAAGTTTTGCAGTCACCCCTGTCCCGGAGAGTTGGATGAGCGCCGGGCAGGTGCCAGGCGCCCCAGCGCTGCCTTGCGGCCCGGTCGACTTACGACTCTCATGAAAGTGACAACCTGATGAAAATCAAAGCGATGAAGTGGCTCACTACCGCTCCCGTTGCACTTGCCCTCGCGGTTTCCCTCGCAGCCTGCGGCGGCGGGTCTTCCCAGCCCAGCGGCACCCCCACGGACGCCCTGAAGGGCAGCGACCAGCAGACGCTGGACAAGTACACCACTGCCGATGTCACCCCCCTCGACAAAATCGACAAGAGCAAGCTGGGCCTCGTTACTGAGGGCACCCTGCGCGTCGGAACCCTGTCAGACGCCCCGCCTAATATCTTCGTTGATTCGTCCGGCAAGTTCACTGGCTACGACAACGAGCTTCTGCGGGCTATGGCCGACAAGCTGGGGCTCAAGGTCGAGTTTGCTTCCACCAAATTCCAGGCGCTTCTCAGCCAGGTCAAGAACAAGCAGTTCGACGTCGGATCCTCCTCGATCTCCACCACGGACGCCCGCCGTGAAACAGTTGCGTTCACCAATGGTTACGACTTCGGTTACATGGCCCTGGTGACCAAGGAAGACGCCAAGGTCCAGACGTTCGCTGAACTGAAGAGCGGCCTGCGCATTGGCGTTGTCAGCGGCAGCGTCCAGGAAGATTACGTCAAGAACACCCTGAACCTTGAGCCTGTTTCCTTCCCTGACTACAACACCGTTTTCGCCAGCTTGAAGAGCGGGCAGGTGGATGCCTGGGTGGCACCGTCGCAGCAGGCAACCGGCCAGGTAAAGCCCGGTGACGGCACGAAGATTGCCGAGAAGAAGCTCAACACGCAGAACTTCACTGCCTACGCCGTTGCCAAGGACAACCCTGCCTTGCTGGAAGCGCTGAACTCTGCCCTTGATGCCGTAGTTGCCGACGGTACCTGGTCCAAGCTGACCGCCGAGTGGTACAAGGACCGTCCGACCGCTGCCGAGCAGACCCCCGAGGGTTGGAAGCCGGGCAGCAAGGCCGTCAAGGTCCCAGCAAAGTAGAAACCTGCCAACCACAAAAGATAGCGACGCCATATGGATTTCCTGACACGACTCGGAGAGACCTTCCTTGACTGGAAGCAGATCGCCGAGGTTCTGCCAAGCATGTTCGCGGTGGGCCTGCCCAATACGCTGGTCCTGGCGATCACCTCGGGACTGATCGGGGCCGTCGTCGGCCTGCTCCTGGCTCTCATGGGAATCTCAAGGAATCCTGTGGCGCGGTGGACTGCCCGGGTGTACACGGACGTGTTTCGTGGGCTCCCGGCGGTCCTCACCATCTTGGTCATCGGCCTTGGATTCGGACCGATCTTCCGCGAACTGACAGGCAGCAACAGCCCGTACCCCATGGGCGTCGCGGCGCTGTCACTCATGGCTGCCGCCTACACGGGTGAGATCTTCCGCTCCGGCATTCAGAGCGTGGACAAGGGGCAGCTTGAGGCATCGCGCGCCCTGGGATTCGGCTACGGTCCCTCGATGCGTCTTGTGGTGGTGCCACAAGGTATCCGCAGGGTACTTCCTGCCCTCATGAATCAGTTCATTGCCCTGATCAAGGATTCCTCCTTGGTCTTCACCTTGGGCTTGCTGCCCACGGAACGGGAACTGTTCCAGATCGGCCAGGACGCTGCCGCCCGCAGCGGTAACCTGTCCCCGTATGTGGCAGCTGCCATCTTCTACCTGGCCATGACCATTCCGCTCACCCACCTGGTCAACTACATCGATACCCGCCTGCGGACGGGCCGGCCGGAAAAGAAAGAACCGGACGAGGCAGCAGCCGTCGTTGGAAAGGGAGCCCAGGCATGAGCGAATTCGCATCGGGAACACTGAGCGCCAAGAACATCCACCTTTCCTTCGGCAGCAATCACGTCCTGCGGGGCATTGACCTGCACGTTCCGCAGGGCACTACGGCATCGGTCATCGGGCCATCAGGCTCGGGCAAGTCCACCTTGCTGCGGGTCATGAACAGACTGATCGAACCTGACCAGGGCGACATCCTGCTGGACGGCCGGTCGGTGCTGAAGGACAATCCGGACGAGCTCCGGCGCCGGATCGGCATGGTGTTCCAGCAGTTCAACCTGTTCCCTCACAAGACCGTGGAGGAAAACGTCTCGCTGGCCCTGCGGAAACTGCGCAAGCTTTCCAAGGAGCAGGCCCGCAGCGAAGCGTTGGAGCAGCTGGACCTGGTGGGCTTGAAGCACAAGGCCGATTCCCGTCCGGCCAACCTTTCCGGGGGCCAGCAGCAGCGTGTGGCCATCGCACGCGCCCTGGCCATGAAGCCTGAGGTCATGTTCTTCGACGAGGCCACGTCCGCCCTCGACCCTGAGCTGGTCAAGGGCGTGCTGGCGCTGATGGCGGACCTCGCCAAGGGCGGCATGACCATGGTGGTGGTGACCCATGAAATGGGTTTCTCCCGCAACGTCTCGGACTCGGTAACGTTCATGGACGCCGGAGTGGTGGTGGAATCCGGCCCCCCGGAACAGCTTTTCACCGAGCCGCGGACCGACCGGCTCAAGAGCTTCCTCTCGGACGTCCTGTAGCACCTTAAGCACACAAGGGAACCCCCGCCTGCGGCCTGCAGGCGGGGGTTCCTTTTGCCTTCCGCGAGATGGCATTTAACGGCAGTCCCATGTCCGGGAACTGCCGTTAAATGCCATCTCGCGAGTGGAGGACGACGGCGGGAGGCACCTATCGCCGGGGGCTCAGCCCTGTGCAGCGGCGGCTGCCTTCGCTGCCGCGGGAAGGGCGTCGTAGATACGGTTCATGGCGTCGTCGTCGTGGGCGGCCGAAAGGAACCAGGCCTCGAAGACCGACGGCGGCAGGTAGACCCCGGATTCCAGCATGGAGTGGAAGAACGGCGCGTAGCGGAACGTCTCCTGCGCCTGGGCGTCGGCGTAGTTGCGCACGCCGGTGGCCGAGGTTCCGAAGGCCACCGAGAAGAGGTTCCCGGCGAACTGGATGGAGTGGTCCACGCCCGCGGCATCCAGGGCGTTGGAGAGGGCGGATGACAGTTCCAGCGACCGGACGTCGATGAAGGAGTAGACGTCGCGGGTGGCATGGGTCAGCGTGGCAACGCCTGCCGCCATGGCCACCGGGTTTCCTGACAGCGTTCCGGCCTGGTACACCGGGCCTGTGGGGGCCAGGTAGTCCATGACGTCTGCACGGCCGCCGAGTGCCGCCGTCGGCATTCCTCCGCCGATGACCTTGCCGAAGGTGAGCAGGTCGGGCGTCCAAGGGTCCTCGGCGTCGGGCGCGCCGCCGGTGAGGCCCCAGTAGCCGGAGTAGCCGGTGCGGAAGCCGGTCAGGACCTCATCAACGATGAGGAGTGCGCCGTGCTCCCGGGTGATCCGGGAGAGCCCTGCATTGAATCCTTCGGCAGGGGTGACGACACCCATGTTCGCTGGCGCTGCCTCGGTGATGACGGCCGCAATGGTCTGGCCGTGGGCGGCGAAGGCTTCCTTGACAGCCGTGAGGTCGTTGTAGGGCAGCACCAGGGTCTCAGCGGCGGTGGCCTCGGTGACACCTGCGGATCCGGGCAGGGCCAGGGTGGCCACGCCCGAACCGGCCGCGGCCAGGAGGCCGTCCAGGTGGCCGTGATAGCAGCCCGCGAACTTGATGATGAGGTTGCGGCCGGTGAACCCGCGTGCCAGCCGGACGGCCGTCATGGTGGCCTCGGTGCCGGTGGACACCATGCGGAGGCGTTCGACGGCGGGAACACGCTCCTTGACGATCTCGGCGAGGTTGGCCTCGTCAGGGGTGGAAGCACCGAAGGACAGCCCGCGGTCGACAGCGGCGTGCACGGCATCCAGGACGGCCGGGTGGGCGTGGCCCAGGAGTGCCGGGCCCCAGGAGCAGACGAGGTCCACGTATTCCTTGCCGTCGGCGTCCGTCAGGTACGGTCCCTTGGCGGAGACCATGAAGCGCGGCGTTCCGCCGACGGAACCGAAAGCCCGGACCGGGGAGTTGACGCCGCCCGGCATCAACTGGCGGGCGCGGTCGAAGAGTGCCTCATTGCGAGGATTGCTGGAAGTCATGGTTCCTATTCTCTCAGTTTGCCGAAGAGCAGAGTTGGCAGGGCAGCTCAGTCAACCGGAAGGCCCGGTCAGCTGGCGAGCAGCTCCGCCACCCGCGGCGCCACGGCGGTACCCATCAGTTCGATGGAGCGCATCATGGCCGCGTGCGGAAGCGGCCCATTGCTGTACTTGAGGTCGAAGCGGTCCACGCCGAGGTTCCGTTTGAGCCGGACGACCTTTTGGGCCACCGTTTCCGGCGATCCAACGTAGAGGGCACCTTCCGTGGAGCAGAGGGCGTCGAACTCGCCCCGCCCCGCCGGCCCCCAACCGCGCTCGGCTCCCAGCTTGTTGCGCAGCTTCAGCCAGTGGGGAAACAGCTCTTCCCGGGCCTGTTCGTCGGTTTCGGCCACATGCCCCGGCGAGTGGGTGGCAATCTGCTGCATCGGGTGCCCGTACTTGGCCATCGCCTCGCGGTAGAGATCCGCCAGGGGCTTGAAGGCCCGCGGCTGGCCGCCAATGATGGCGAAGATGATCGGGTAGCCGTACTGGGCACAGCGGAGCACGGATTCGGGCGTTCCGCCCACCCCGATCCACGTTGGGAGCAGGTGGTGCTCCAGCGGCGGGTAGACGCTCAGGCCGGCGAGTGCCGGCCGGGTGCGGCCTTCCCAGTGCACGGGCTTTTGCGCCCGCACTTTGTCGAACAGCTCGAGTTTCTCCTCGAACAGGACCTCGTAGTCCGCCAGGTCCAGCCCGAACAGCGGAAAGGACTCCACGAACGATCCGCGGCCCAGCATCACTTCGGCGCGGCCGTTGGAGATGGCGTCCACCGTGGCGAACCGTTGGAAAACCCGGATGGGATCGTCGGAACTCAGGACCGTTACGGCGGAGCCCAGCCGGATGCGGGACGTCCGCGCCGCAGCGGCAGCCAGGAAGACCTCCGGCGCGGACACAGCGTAGTCCTTGCGGTGGTGCTCCCCCACGCCAAATGCATGAAGCCCGACGGCGTCGGCCAGTTCCGCCTGCTCCAGCAGCTGGCGCAGGACCTCAGCGTGCCTTTGAGGACTGCCGTCGGGATTTTCGCCAACGTCGCCAAAGGTGTTCAGGCCCAGGAGGATCCGCTCCTCCCCCACCGGTGCGGTGGGTCCCGGTGCGGTGCGCCCAGCAGCAGGCCCGTCCGTCATCGGGATTCCTTGAGCCAGCCGGCCAGTTCGGCTGCCCAGTAGGTGAGGACGGTGTGGGCGCCCGCGCGCCGGATGCCCAGCACGGATTCGGTGATGGCGGCCCGGCGGTCGATCCAGCCGTTGGCGGCGGCGGCTTCGATCATCGCGTACTCACCGGAGATCTGGTACGCGGACACGGGCACGGGGCTCATCGCGGCCACATCCGCCACGATGTCCAGGTAGCTCATGGCCGGCTTGACCATGATGATGTCCGCACCTTCAGCGAGGTCGAGTTCGACCTCGCGCAGGGCTTCGGTGCGGTTGCCGGCGTCCATCTGGTAGGTCCGCCGGTCGCCCTTGAGCTGGGAGTCCACGGCTTCGCGGAAGGGACCGTAAAACGCCGAGGCGTACTTTGCGGCGTAGGCGATGAGGGAGGTGTTGACGTGGCCGGCCTCGTCCAGGGCCGAGCGGATCGCGGCGATCTGGCCGTCCATCATGCCCGAAGGGCCAAGCATGTGCGCCCCGGCCTCCGCTTGTGCAACGGCCATCCGGGCGTAGATCTCCACGGTGCGGTCATTGTCGACGTACCCGTCGGCGTCGAGCACTCCGCAGTGGCCGTGGTCGGTGAATTCGTCCAGGCACACGTCGCTCATGATCACCAGGTCGTCGCCCACCTCGGCACGGACGTCCCGGATGGCCTTGTTCAGCACCCCGTCCGGGTCCAGCGCAGCCGAGCCTTCCGGGTCGCGGGTTTCCGGGATACCGAAGAGCATGATGCCGCCGAGGCCGAGCTCAACGGCTTCCGCCGCGGCGCGCTTCAGGGTGTCGGTGGTGTGCTGGACCACGCCGGGCATCGACGTGATGGGGTTGGGTTCGGTGAGGCCTTCCCGAATGAAGGCCGGAAGGATGAGTTCCGCCGGTGCAAGGCGGGTTTCGGCGGTCAGCCGACGCATGGCGGGGGTAGTGCGCAGGCGGCGGGGGCGTTGGTTGGGGAAAGTCATGGATCCTGTCCTTCGCATTGGTTGTGAAGCCTTTTTGGAGGTAACGTGCCGGTCCCGGTCAGGGCGGGTTGAGTGCTTTGGCCACGGCCGCCACCAGCCCGTCGGGCGTCGGCTCAGTCGCCACTGCCGCCACGTCCAGGCCCAGGGCGGCGGCTTGGTCCGCCGTCGAGCGTCCTATGGCCACCAGCCTGCAAGCCGCCAGCGGCCCCAGCGCAGCGATCCGCCGGACGGCGCTCGGGGAGGCTGCGATCACGGCGGCGATCTTTCCGGCAACGATCTCTGCCGCGGCGGCTTCAGGCGTCAGGAGGGAGTACGACGGCGGTTGCGGGCCGGCGTCGCCGTCCTCCGGATGCACGCCGAGCCTTCGCTCCGCTGCCGCCGGGTAGTCAACGGTGCGGTAGGCGGTTACCGCCTCAACGGCACTGCCCGCCGCTGCCAGGCCTTCCGCCAGGGCGGGTGCGGCAATGTCCGCCTGGGGCAGGAACACTGTGCCGCCGCCGGGCCACACAGCGAGCAGGCCGGCAGCAGACTGCTCGGCGTCCGGCGTGAGGGTTACCTGAACTCCGCCCGAGTCCAGCAGGCGGCGTGTTGCCGGACCGATGGCGGCGACCTGCGTACCGGAAGAAACCAGCTGGTCCATGCGCAGGCCACGTTCGGCCGCCTTTTCCATCAGGACGTGCACGGTGGTGGCACTGCTGACCACCAGCCAGTCGAAGGCACCCGCTGCCAGGGCGTCGCAGGCGACATCCAGCGCGTGCTGGTCCGGGGCCCGTTCGAAGTCGATGAGCGGAAGCAGAACCGGCGAGGCACCGGCTTCCTGCAGTGCCGCGACCAGGTCTGCGGAGCGTTCGGGGCTGCGCGTGACCAGGACCCGGACTCCGCCGGGCAGCTTGCCGCCGTTCGGGTGGTTCTGTCCGGATCTGCTGGAAGGCTGCGTCATTGCCAGGTCAGGACGCCTGCAGGTCTGCGATGTCGGCGGCTCCGGCGGCGAGGAGGGCTTCGGCCAGTTCGATTCCCAGCAGGGTGGCACCGACTTCTGTCAGCCCGTCCGTAGCGCGCCTGTCCCGCACCAGGTCCGTTCCGTCGACGGCGCACACCACGGCCTCCAGATGCAGCATGCTGCCCTTCCGGTAGGCGTAGGCGCCGACGGGGGCTGCACACCCTGCCTCGAGCCGGGCCAGCAGCGCGCGTTCGGCGGTGACGGCGAGGCGGGTGTCGGGGTCATCCAGCGCGGCCAGGGCCTGGGCCAGGACGGCCCGGGAGCCCTCGCTTGATCCCGGCTTTGGCGGGGCGTCGGCCGTGCGGCACTCGATGGCCAGGGATCCCTGGCCGGCGGCGGGCAGCATGACGTCGGTTTCGAGGTACTCAGTGACGGCGTCCAGCCTGCCGATCCGCTCCAGGCCGGCCGCGGCGAGGACCACAGCATCCAGGTCGCAGGACTTGCCGGGCACCACCTGGTCAGTGGAGTTGCCGGGCAACCCGGGAACACGGCCCAGGCGGGTATCGACATTGCCGCGGATATCCACGATGTCCAGGTCCGCACGGGCGGCGCGCAACTGGGCTGCGCGGCGGGGCGAACCTGTGCCGACGCGGGCACCGGCCGGCAGGTCTGCGAGCTTGAACCCGTCGCGGGCGCACAGGACGTCGCGGACATCCACCCGGCGCGGGGTGGCGGCGAGAGCCAACCCTACCGCTGCCCCGGTGGGCAGGTCCTTGAGCGAGTGAACGGCCACGTCGCACTCATCGCGCAGCAGCGCGTCGCGCAGGGCAGCAACAAACACGCCCGTGCCGCCCATCTGGGACAGCGACCCCGTGAGGACGTCACCGTCGGTGCGGACGTGCACCAGTTCCACCGGGAAACCTCCGACGGCGGCCAGCTGGTCTGCGGTCTGCTGGGTCTGGGTGAGCGCCAGCTTGCTGGCGCGGGTTCCGATCCGGACCGTCACAGCTGGGCCGTTTTCCCGGCTGCGTCGGCAGGGTACGGATCGTGGCCGGTGCCGACGGTGGTGTCTGCCCCTGCGATGGTGGGCTTTTCGCCGCGGAAGTTGGCGCAGCATCCCGGCCGGCAGACGTCGTACCAGGGGCCAAGGTCCGTGACGGCGGGCCGGTCGGCGATGTTGTTGGCAACGGTGCGTTCACAGATCAGGTCCACCAGGCCGTCGACGAATTTCCGGTGCGTCCCGGGCGTGGGGACGCGGGTGGCGGCCAGGCCCAGGTTGGCGCAGGTTTCCATCGCCTCGGTGTCCAGATCCCAGACAACTTCCATGTGGTCGCTGACGAAGCCGAGGGGAACAATGACGATGCCCTTGACGCCCTGACCGGCAAGCTCCTCGATGGCGTCGTTGATGTCCGGTTCGAGCCACGGCACGTGCGGGGCACCGGAACGTGACTGGTACACCAGGGACCACGGTGCGCTCTGCCCGGATTCGTCCTTGACCTTGTCCATGACGGCGCCTGCGTTGGCGAGGTGCTGGGCCACGTAGGCGGACCCTTCCTCGAACTCGCGCGGCTCCCCCTCGGACCGGCCCGCGGCCTCGGCGTCCCGGGTGGGGATGGAGTGGGTGGCGAACAGGACGTGGATCGGGGCGTCCGGCGTACCCGCTTCCGCGAGCTTGGCGCGGACGTCGGCCAGGCCGGCGGCGGTGCCTTCCACGAACGGCTCCACGAAGCCGGGGTGGTCGAAGTACTGGCGAACCTTGTCCACTTCCAGGCGGCCGTCCAGGCCAGTCTCCGTCAGCGCCATGCCGATGTCCTCGCGGTATTGGCGGCAGCTGGAGTAGCAGGAGTAGGCACTGGTGGTGAGCATCAGCACCCGGCGGTGGCCGGCGTCGTACGCTTCCTGCAGGGTTTCCGGGATGTAGGGCGCCCAGTTGCGGTTGCCCCACAGGACCGGCAGGTCGATGCCGCGGGCAGCGAGTTCGGCTTCCAGCGCTGCCTTGAGCTCGCGGTTCTGCTGGTTGATGGGGCTGACGCCGCCGTTGGCGCGGTAATGGTGCGAGACTTCCTCAAGCCGCTCGTCCGGAATCCCCCGGCCGCGGGTGACGTTGCGGAGGAAAGGAATGACGTCCTCCTGCCCTTCCGGACCGCCGAAGGAGGCGAGCAGGACGGCGTCGTAATTCTTGGGCGCCATGCGGCCGGCCTCGGTCACCGGGTTGACGGCGGTTGCCTGCTGCTCCGGGCTCATGCCAGCACCTCGGCAACCTCGTCGGCGGAGATCCGGCGTCCGGTGTAGAACGGGACTTCTTCACGGACGTGGTTGCGGGCCTCCGTGGCACGCAGGTGGCGCATCAGGTCCACCAGGTCCACCAACTCCGGCGCCTCCAGGCCCAGGATCCATTCCCAGTCACCCAGCGCGAAGGAAGACACGGTGTTGGAGATGACCTGCGGGAAGTCACGTCCCAGCAGGCCGTGGTCGCGGAGCATCTTGCCGCGCTCGGCCTCCGGCAGGATGTACCACTCATAGGAGCGCACGAACGGGTAGACACAGAGCCACTCGGCGGGAGCTACGCCCCGGGAGTAGGCGGGGGTGTGGTTCTTGGCGAACTCGGCCTCGCGGTGCACGCCCATGGCGGACCAGACAATCTCAGTGCCGGCAAAGAGGGTGCTGCGGCGGATGTCGCGGATGGCCTGCTGCAGCGCTTCCGGCTTGGAACCGTGGAGCCACACCATGACGTCGGCGTCGGCGCGCATGGCTGAGACGTCGTAGCTGCCCCGGTGCGTCACGCCGGCAGCGGCGAGCCGCTCCAGCAGTGCTTCAAAGTCGGCGGCGGCGTCGGCGCTGCGGACCACTGATTCCGACCGCTTGAAGACCGTCCAAAGGGTAAAGAACTGCTCGGCTGATTCTTCGGTTTTAGTGACAGATTCGGCAGAAGTGTGGCTCATGGTTACAAGTTTGCCCCCTCCCCGCCTCCAAGACGAAACCGAAGACTTCTACAGCACGTAGAAGTGAGCAAAGTCACATTTGGCAGTGCAGCAGGCAGTCTCCAGGAGGACTGCTAGAGGCGGCGCATGCGCAGGAATACCAGCCCTGCCGCGGCCCCCACGCCGACCAGTCCAGCCCCCAGCCACACCATGGCACCGGGCACGTCCGGCAGCGGTCCGGTGGATGAAACGGCCCGGCCCGGCTCCGCGGGCTCACCGGCAGCCTGCGGGGCACGGGTGGGCAGGGACTGGCGGGCGTTGATGGACAGGGCGGTGGGGAGATCAGTCGGCAGCACCGGAGCCGATGCGGTCACAGGATCCGAAGATGCTTGGCTCGCGTCGGCCGCGGTAGATCCCGCAATGCCGGAAGCGGCTGCCCCTGGCATTCCTGCCGCCCCCGCCGTACCAGTCCCGGATGCCTGTGCTCCGCCGGCGTGTGCTACAGCCAGTGGGTCGGTTCCCGATGCGCCCGATGGAGGAACCGGTGCTGGGGCCTGCGCGCCTGCTCCAACCGGGGCGCCCACAGCAGGGGCGGTGCCGGATGCAGGCGACCTGCCGGGTGCAGGGGCAGTGCCTGGCACGGAGGCCGCGGAAGGCCCGGCCTCAGTTGGCGATCCGGGCGAGGCCGGCACTGGAGAAGACGGTGCCGGAGAAGATGTGGCCGTAGGCGCGCTGGCCTGCCCGCCCGTAACCAGCGGCGTGCCTGAGACGATCGGGAGCGGAAGGTCGGGAAGTGGAAGTGCCGTCATGGAGGCGGCGGCTGTGGCCCGAGCCGTTGCCGTGGGTATGGCGGTGGACAGGGACACCGTCACGGCTGGACGCAACACCCCAGGCACTGCGGGGAGGGCGGGAGCCGTCGGACGCTGGGCGTCGGCGGCAGGCATCTTCCCATCCCCCTCTGAACCGCGCTGAACCGTCATGGCCTCCTGGTGTGGGGCGACACCCGCATCAGCAGTTGCCACCGGGGACGCCTGCACCGGCGGGTCCTGGGGAGTGGAAACTGCATCGTCAGCCAATGCTGCCTGGACGCCGGCGGAAAGAACCAGTACCGCTCCGACGGCCGCTGCTGCGGTGCCGCGTCGAAGTCCCCCATGGATACCGGTCCGGGACAGTGAAAGCTCGGACCTGTTTGAAACCATAGTCATCGACCCTAACCAGAATGGTGGGCCGTTTGAAAACCGGAAGGCCCACCGGGGTGTGCGCTGGACAGCTCCAGAATCCCGGGGTGGCCGGTTGACCAGCAGCGATGCTCAGGCGGCGGCCAGTTGGCCAATTTGCTCACGTGTGTCGGCGACCACGGCAGCCAGTCCGTTCCCGGCCACCCAGCCGCCAACGACGGCCAGCCCGCCGGCAGCCGTGCAGGCCTTGCGGATTTCCGCTGCCCGCGCGCGGTGGCCCACGGCCGCGAACGGCAGGGCTCCGCGCCAGCGGACCACGTCCCAGCCCTGCACGTCCTCCTCCGCGATCCGGACAGTGAGGAGCCCGGAGGCGTCACGGAGGGCAGCCGCAAAAAGCTCATCATCAGTTTCGGGGCCGCCCGGCTGCACCGTTGTTTCGGATGGCGATGCCGCTGCCGGGGCAGGTTCGCCGTCCATCCGGCCGTAGGAGAGGCGCACCACGTGCCTCCCCGGACCGGCGGCAGCAGCGAGCCAGTCCCATTTGCCGGTGGCATGCGTCAGGGCCTTAGCCTGGACCCCAGGCGTTTGCGGGGCCACCAGGATTCCGGTTCCACGCGGCCTTGCGTCCAGGTCCGGTTTATCCAGGACCAGCGTCACGAGCTTGACGTCCGGCCCGGAGGCGGGCTTTTTCCCTGCGATGGCAGGAACCGCACCTTCCAGGAGTTCGACGGCGGCGGGTCCGTCCACGGCCATGACCAGCAAGGCGGCGCTATAGGAAGTTCCGGGCGCTTCGACGCGCCAGCCGTCCCGGGTGCGGGCGACAGCCGTGGCGGCAGTGCCCGGCAGCAGCGTCACGCCCAGGCGCTGGAGATCCGATACCAGGGCATCCACCAGGGTGTGCATGCCGCCTTCGAGGCCGGCCACGGCGGAACCTGCCTTGGCCGGCTTACCAGGCTGCGGTGACTGTCCTTGCTGTGCCTGCTGGGCGGCCGGAGCACCGGCGCGGCGGCGTTGCGCCAACACCGCGGCAGCGAGCGAACCGTGTTTCCGCAGGCCTGCACGCAGGCCCGGAGCCACCATGTCGACGTCGAGCAGCCCGGGGTCGGCCGAGTGCACGCCGCCCACCACCGGCGAGACGAGCCGCTCCAGCACCCGCGAGCCCATCCGGGCCCGGACCAGGGCGGCCACGCTGGTAACACCCGCACCGGCGCCTACGGAGGCAGGCAGGAAGCGGTCCAGGGAGGCGCGCAACGAGCCAAGCATGCCCAGGGTGCGGCGAACCTCAGGATCCCAGGGGTTCGCCGGGATGCCCAGGACTCCTGTCCTGGGCAGTTCGCGGGGCCCGTCCGGAAGCTGCACCCACGCACCGCCTGGCCTTGGAGGAACGATCTTTTCGCCCAGGCCGAGCTCTACACAGAGCCGGGCAACGGCGTCGGACCTTGTGGCGAACGACTCGGCGCCGCTGTCCAGCGTGAGCCCGGCAACCGTGTGGCTGCCCACGCAGCCGCCCCACGCCGTCCCCGCTTCAAGGACGGTCACCTCATAACCGGCCGCGGCAAGTTCCCGGGCCGACAGGAGCCCGGAGATTCCGCCGCCCACCACCAGTGCCGGGCCGGGCGCCGCCGGAGAGCTGCCCATGGGTTTACTCCGGCGAGATGGAGTGGATGAGTTTCACGACCCGGGTCAGGACGTCGGGGTCCGTTTCCGGGGGAACCCCGTGGCCGAGGTTCAGGACGTGGCCAGGAGCTGCCGATCCCGCGGCTATGACCTCGCGGACGTGGGCCTCGAGGATTTCCCAGGGGGCCGACAGCAGCGCGGGGTCGATGTTTCCCTGCAGCGGGACGGTTCCGCCCAGGCGGCGGTTTGCCTCATCGAGCGGCAGCCGGTAGTCAACGCCCACGACGTCCACACCGACATCGCGCATTGCAACGAGGAGCTCGGAGGTGCCGGTGCCGAAGTGGATCAGCGGGGCGCCGAGGTGGCGGACATGGTCCAGGGCACGGGCCGACGCCGGCGCAACATATTTCGTGTAGTCGGCCAGTCCCAGCGAACCCGCCCAGGAGTCGAAGAGCTGGGCGGCCGAGGCACCTGCCTCGAGCTGGGCCTGGAGGAACATGCCGGAGGCGTCAGCAGCCCAGTTGGCGAGGGCGGCCCAGGTCTCGGGATCCGCATGCATCATGGTCCGGGGGCCAAGGTGGTCGCGGGACGGCTTTCCCTCCACCATGTAGGCAGCAAGGGTAAACGGTGCACCGGCAAAGCCGATGAGGGGCGTCTTGCCCAGTTCCGCCACCGTGAGCCGAACGGCTTCGCGGATAGGCTCCAGCGCTTCCCAGGTGAGCTGCGGCAGGGCGGCAACGTCGGCCGCTGTGCGCACGGGCTTCTCCAGGACGGGCCCCACCCCGGGAACGATGTCCACTCCGACGCCGGCCAGCTTCAGCGGGATCACGATGTCGGAGAAGAAGATACCGGCATCCACGTCATGGCGGCGCACGGGCTGGAGCGTGATCTCGGACGCCAGTTCAGGGCGGAGGCAGGAGTCCAGCATCGCGATGCCCTCGCGTACCTTCAGGTATTCCGGCAGCGACCGGCCAGCCTGGCGCATGAACCACACGGGACGGCGGGACGGCTTGCCCCCGCGGTACGCCGTGATCAGCGGGGAGTCGGCGGTGCGGCCGTCCATCAATGGATGGTCTGCGGCGAGGGCGCCGGCAGCTGAGACGGCGGGGCTAGGAGTCATGCTTTTGATTGTGCCCAAAAAGAGCAGCAAAAGATAACGACAACCTGTCGCTGTCCGGGCCCGCTTCGGCAAGGTGGCGCGAATCACTGCAGAGTGTGGCGACTATCCTTTCCGGAGGTTGTTCTACCGGACAACGAAAAAGCTATGATTGGTCTGCTGTGGTTCTTTTCTCATTGGTGGCTACACACGCCGACATCGATCTCGAAACCGTTGCTCAGTTGAGCAACGGTTCCTCCGGGATTGCCGCATCCGCGCTGACCGAATCCCCTGCCGTGGCCGGGGCGGTGGTCCTTGCCACCTGCAACCGCTACGAAATCTACGGCGAAGCCCCCAACCCCAACGACGTCGAAGCGGCCCGGGCGGCCCTCGTATCCCGGATCAGCGAGGCCAGCGGCCTGGCCGAACCCCTCGTTTCGCGGTCCTTCAGCACCCGTACCGGACCGGAAGTCACCCAGCACCTGTTCGCCGTCAGCGCGGGACTGGACTCCGCCGTCGTGGGTGAACGTGAAATCGCCGGCCAGGTGCGGCGGGCGCTGATCAACGCCCAGCACGACGGCACCGCCAGCGCCGGCCTGGTCCGGCTGTTCCAGGCGGCCTCGAAGACCGCCAAGGACGTGGGCGCGCAGACCGCCCTTGGTTCCCGCGGGCTTTCCATCGTCTCCGTGGCGCTGGACCTGGCCACCGATCTTTCCGAAAACCCCGACTGGTCCACCAAGAAGGTGGTGCTCTTCGGGACCGGCGCCTACGCCGGCGCCACCATGGCACTGCTGCGCGAGCGCGGCTGCACGGACATTTCCGTCTTCTCCTCATCCGGCCGGGCCGAAGGGTTCGTGGCCTCGCGCGGCGGCGTGGCCCTGGACGCGGACTCCCTGCGTCCCGCCGTGGCTGCTGCCGACGTCATGATCGGCTGCAGCGGCTCGGACACCCGCGTTGAGGCTGATGAACTGTCCCAGGTACGCGCCGACTCCGCGCAGCCCCTGATCGCCATCGACCTGGCCCTCACCCATGACTTCGACCCCGCCGTCGGCGAGCTGGAGGGCGTTGAACTGCTCACCCTTGAGTCGGTGCGGCTCGCGGCACCGCAGGAACAGGCAGAATCACTCGCCCAGGCCAGCGGCATCGTGAAAGGTGCGGCCAAGGCCTTTGAGCAGGAACGCGAGGCCCGCTCTGTCGACTCGGCCATCGTTGCCCTTCGGCGCCACACGATGAACGTGCTGGACGCGGAGATGGAAAAGGTCCGGGCCCGGCACGGCTGCACCGCCGCCGCCGAAGAAGTGGAGTTCGCCCTCCGCCGCATGGTCAAGCAGTTGCTGCACGTTCCCACGGTTCGCGCCCGCGAACTCGCCGCCAACGGCCAGCAGGACGACTACGTGGCTGCGCTGGAGGCGCTGTACGGCATCACGGTCGAACAGCCCGCCGCCTCCCCCACCGCTTCCGCTGCACTGGCCCAGGCCGAGTGCCCGGTGGACCACAAGGGCCGCGAAACCGCCTGAGGTCCCTTCAAGACCCAAGTTGCTCTATCAGATATGGCTCCCAAACCACCGGTTTGGGAGCCATATCTGATAGAGCATGCCGGTCAGTAGACGGGCTTTTCGGGTTCCACGTCGCGCACCCAGGCCAGGATCCCGCCGTCGAGATGGCTGACCCGCTGGTAGCCGGCCTGCCGTGCCGCCGCCAGCACGTTGGCGGACCGGGTCCCGGCCTTGCAGTGGAACACGATGTCTCGGTCCTGCGGAAGTTCGTCCCAGGCCTCACCGGCCAGGATGCGTCCCTGCGGGATGAGCCTGGCCCCATCGATCCGGACAATGTCGTACTCTCCCGATTCCCGGACGTCCACCAGCTCGAAGTCCTTGAGCCCGGCCTTCCGGGACGCCAGCATGGTGGCCAACTGGGTGGCAGTGACGGTGTGTTCGATATCGGCCTGCGCTGCCGGGGCAATGCCGCAGAACGCCTCGTAGTCCGTAAGTTCGGTGATGGGTTCCGCGGCGGGGTCCTTGGCCACGCGGATCTCGCGCCAGCTGCCGCCCAAGGCGTCGAACAGTGCCACGCGTCCAAGCAGGGAACGTCCGACGCCGGTAATCAGCTTTACGGCTTCGGTCACCATCAGCGATCCCACGGCAGCGCACAGCATGCCGAACACACCTCCCTCACCGCAGGAAGGGACGGAGCCCGCCGGCGGCGCCTCCGGATACAGGTCGCGGTACGTGGGGCCGTGCTTTTCCCAGAAGACGCTGACCTGGCCGTCGAATCGGAAGATGGAACCCCACACGTAGGGCTTGCCCAGGATGGCGGCGGCGTCATTGACCAGGTAGCGCGTGGCGAAGTTGTCGGCACCGTCGAGGATGAGGTCGTAGCCGCTGAACAGCCCTAGGGCGTTGGACGAGTCCAGGCGCACGTTGTGCAGCCGGACGTCCACCAGCGGGTTCAGCTCCGCAATGGTATCCCGCGCCGATTCGATTTTGGGCCGTCCGACGTCGCTCACACCATGGATCACCTGGCGCTGCAGGTTGCTCAGGTCCACCACGTCGTCGTCAATGATTCCAATGGTGCCCACACCCGCTGCGGCAAGGTACAGCAGTGCCGGGGCGCCCAGGCCGCCGGCGCCGATCACCAGCACCTTGGCGTTCTTGAGCCTCCGCTGCCCCAGGGCACCAATCTCGGGAATGATCAGGTGCCGGGAATACCGTTCCACCTCGTCAGGAGTCAGGTCCGCAGCCGGTTCCACCAGTGGATCGAGGGAAATAGTTGAAACATTTGCGGTGAAAGACGAAGCCATACTTCAATGTATGCCCCGGGATACCGCCAGGTCATATTACCCCGCAGTAAAGTGAAGGTAACTGCAATGGAAAGAAGGATAACTGTGGTCCCTGAAGCACGGGCCGACCGCCCGCCCGCAGCCGAACCGCAAACTCCCTCCCGCCCCGCAGGCCAACGGTCCGCCCGGCTGCCCCGGGATGAGCGCCGTGCCCAGCTCCTTGCTGCGGCCCAGGAAGTGTTCGTTGCCAACGGTTACCACGGCGCTGCCATGGACGAGATCGCGGAAACCGCCCATGTGAGCAAACCGGTGCTGTACCAGCACTTCCCTTCCAAGCGCGACCTGTACCTCGCCCTGCTGGAAAGCCACCTGGCGTCCCTGACCGAACTGATGCTGGGGGCACTGAACTCCACCACGGACAATGACGAACGCGTCCAGGCCGTCATGCGTGCGTACTTCCACTTCATCGCCAGCGACGACCAGGCCCACCGGCTGGTCTTCGAATCGGACCTGATCAACGACCCCGACGTCAGCTCCCGGCTGGAAACCTTCAACCGCACCTTCGCCGATGCCATTGCACGGGTCATCGCGGAAGACACCAAACTCCCCCATCTCGAGGCGGAACTGCTGGGCCGCGGTCTGGCCGGAATGGCGCAGGTCAGCGCCCGGTACTGGCTGGAAACCGACGGCAACCTGGACCTCGATGTGGCCAGCGACCTCATCTACCGTTTAGCTTGGCGCGGAATCTCTCGCTTCCCCAAAGAGTCCTAGACTACAAATAAGACAACACCTCGTAGAGAAGTACGAGAACTTCACAGGCTGGGAGGCCCCCTTGGAAATTAAGATCGGCGTTCAGAACGTTGGCCGCGAAATCGTACTGGAATCGACCCAGGATGCCGAGACGGTGGCCAAGGTTGTCGGCGAGGCCATCAGCGAAGGCAATGAGCTGCGCCTCAAGGATGACAAGGGACGCCTGATCATCGTTCCGGGGAATGCCCTGGCGTACGTGGAAATCGGGGCAGAAGAGGTCCGCCGCGTGGGCTTCGGCCAGTTCTAGCCTGCGCCTGAAAGGGAGCATCCATGCTTTCGTTGACCATCGTGGTGCTGGTTGCAGCCGCCGGCGGTGTCATTGTCTGGGCCAATGACAAGCGCCATGCCAAGTACGGCGCCGTGCTGCCGGCGGGGATCGCCGTGGCTGTCGCGGCGCTGGCATGGATCATCCTCATGGCGGCCGGCTTCGGCTATCTGCCCGGCTTGACCTGGCTCCCCTGGGTCCTGCCCATGGTCCTTGGCATTGCTGCCGCCATCGGTGCTGTGGTCTATTTGGGCCGCACCCGCACCCGCCACGACATGGAGCGGCTGACCGCCATCCTGCGGCGCTAAGGCATCCGTAAACGGCCTGTGGCCACCACCCATCCGGGTGGTGGCCACAGCTGTTTAAGGTCCGCGGTCAGAGGAACTCCGCCCGGCCCTCCATTGCCGACGAGGCGAGGGCATGCTCCCTGCGGGGGATGCGCCCGGCCGCCCGGGCCATCCTGCCGGCGATCACGGCGTGTTTGAACGCCTCGCCCATAAGGGCGGGGTTCTGCGCCCGCGTCACGGCAGTGGCCAGCAGTACGGCGTCACAGCCCAGCTCCATGGCAAGGGCGGCGTCCGACGCCGTACCGATGCCTGCATCCAGGACCACCGGAACCGACGCACGCGAAACGATGAGCTCGATGTTGTGCGGGTTCAGGATCCCCAGGCCGGTGCCGATAGGGGCGCCCAGGGGCATCACGGCGGCGGCGCCGAGGTTTTCGAGCCGCAGCGCAAGTACGGGGTCATCGTTGGTGTAGGCGAACACCTTGAAGCCTCGGTTCACCAGCTGCTCCGTGGCTTCCACGAGCTCCACGGCGTCCGGCAGGAGGGTCTGCTCGTCGGCGATGACCTCGAGCTTCACCCAGTCCGTTTCCAGGGCTTCCCGCGCGAGTTCCGCTGTGAGCACAGCATCCCTGGCGGTGAAGCAGCCGGCGGTGTTGGGCAGCACCCGGATCCCGTGGTCCACCAGCAGCTGGAACAGCGAGCCGGTTTCGGCGGGTGAGTAGCGCCGCATGGCCACGGTGGTCAGGGCGGTGCCGGAGGCCAGGAGTGCTGCGCCCAGGCCATCCAGGCTGGGCGCCCCGCCGGTGCCCATAATGAGGCGGGATTCCAGGGCGACGCCGTCAATCACCAGGGCGTCGCCGGCACCGGGGTTTCCGGCGGGGTTGATGGTGCTGGTTTCGGTCATGGCGTCAGCCTCCCTGTACTGCTGTAACGAGTTCGATGTCGTCGCCCTCGGCGAGCGCCGTGGCGAACCATTGGCTGCGCGGCACCACCTGGGCGTTATGGGCGACGGCGACGCCCAGCTTCCCGCCGTCCGTCGCCTGCCCGTTGTCAGCCAGCGGGCGTCCGGTGACCTGGCTGACGAGTGTGGTGATGGAGGCGCCGTCGGCCACCGTGTGCGGGTTTCCGTTGAGGGTGATGTTCACGCTGTTTCCTTGGTGTGGGTGCCATTGTCGTGGAGGCCGTGGGTGGCCGTTCCCAGGCCGGAGAACCGGCCCGGGCGGAAGGGGACCCAGCGGGGGTCGGCTTTTCCGTCGAGCAGATCCGTGCAGATCGCTGCTGCAGCGGGTGTGAGCAGGACGCCGTGCCGGAAAAAACCGGTGGCGATGATGAGCCCCGGAACGTAACCGGCTTCCGTTGCGGACCCTTCGCTTCTTAAGGCCAGGTCCACCGGCACCCTTCCCAGCAGCGGCGCATTGTCCGGGGTTCCCGGGCGGGCCCGGGCGGTGCACTCCAGAAGTTCGAGCTCGGCGACCGCGGGCACCAGCGCCTGGGCATCGCGCAGCAGCTGGTAGACGCCGCCGGCACTGACGGCGTCGGACAGGGCGTCCTCGCGCTGGGTGGCTCCGATCACCACGGTCCCGTCCCGGCGCGGAACGATGTACACCGGAACTCCGTGCACCAGTCCCCGCACCGTTGCGGTCACCAGGGGCTGGAGGTGGCCGGGCACCGCAAGCCGGAGGATGTCCCCGTGGACGGGACGCAGGGGCAGCTCGAGGCCATGGGGGAGGTCCGCGAGCGCCCCCGCCTGCAGCCCGTTGGCCACCACGGTTTCCGCTGCCAGGACGGTGCCGCCACCGGCGAGCCGAACCCCCGTAACGATGCCGTCCTCCCACAACAGCCCGCTTGCCCGCTCCGGCACTGCGTAACCGTCCACTGCCCCTGCCACGGCCAGGTGGTGCGTTTCGCGGACGCCGCCGGCCAGTGCCAGCCGCAGGGCCGCCACCAGCCGGCGGGGATCCACCTGGTGGTCCCCCGGGGTATCGAGGGCGCAGGCGATGGCGGGGCTGAGGAGGGGTTCGCGTTTGCGGGCCTCCCGGACGGTCAAGGGTTCCACGGACAGCCCGCTCGCCTGTTGAACTGTGCGCAGGTCCATCAGGGCGCGGCGGTCGGCGGCGTCGGCACCCACGGCGAGTGTCGGCGTCGTGAGGTATCCGGAATCCGTGCCCGATGCATCGGCGACGGCGGCCGCGAATGCCGGCCACCGTGACGATGCCTCCAGCATGAGTTCCAGGAGGTCCTCCTCCTGGTAGTGCAGTTCGCTCACGGGGGCCAGCATGCCGGCGGCAGCCCAGCTCGCGCCGGAACCTGGCGCGTCGTCAATGAGGACGACGGAGCGTCCGGAACGCTGCACTTCCCAGGCGATACCGTGTCCCACCACTCCCCCGCCAATGACGGCGACGTCGGCACGAAGGGTGGAGGGAATGGACGCATCAACGGACGAGGGCTGGGTGGTGCCGGGGGTACGCATCTGGGTTCCTTCCCTACGCCGGCATTAACCGGATCAGGTCAAGCGGTCGGCTCTGACGCCCTCTCAGCCCGGCGCTTTGTGACAGCTGCCGCGGGCTCCCGCAGTACCTCCCCAGTTTAGAGGAATTAGGCTTGCAGGCATGAATGCGACCACCCCTTCCCTTCCCGCAGGTTCCCACGCTCCGGCCGGCGGAGTTGCCAATGCCGAGGTTGTCAACGCCCGCGACAGCGAGGCCCTCAAGGCTGCCCGCCTGTATCTCTGCACCGATGCACGGCGGGACCGCGGCGATTTTGCGGAGTTCGTGGACGCGGCATTTGCCGGCGGCGTGGACATCATTCAGCTGCGCGACAAGACCATCGAGGCAGCCGAGGAACTGGACCTTTTGGCTGTGCTGAAGGAAGTGGCGGTGCGGCACGGCAAGCTGTGGGCGGTCAACGACCGCGCCGACATCGCTGTGCTTTCCGGGGCCCCGGTGTTCCATATCGGCCAGAAGGACCTGCCGCTGGCGGCCGCACGCACGCTGGTCGACGGCAACGCCGCCATCGGACTCTCCAGCCATACACCCGAACAGGTGGATGCCGCCCTTGCCGCAACTGCCGCACCGTCCGGGCTGGACTACTTCTGCGTGGGCCCCGTCTGGGCTACGCCCACCAAACCCGGCAGGGCCGCCGTCGGTCCCGAACTGGTCAAGTACGCGGCCGAGGCGTCACGGCAGGCTGCGGACCCGGTGCCCTGGTTTGCCATCGGCGGCATCGACCACGGCAACGTCCGCCATGTGGCGGAGGCGGGTGCGCGCAGGATCGTGGTGGTCCGGGCCATCACCGAAGCCCCTGATCCCGCCGCCGCTGCTGCCTCCCTCCTCGACGCGCTGGACGCTGCCGGTTCCTGAGCCTGCTTAATCGCGGAACTTGGGGCTACGCTGAATTTTGTGTCACATCATCGGCTGGCTCCCAACGTCCACGACCATAAGAACGCCTTGGAAGAGGCGTTGGGCCTGCTGCGGACGGAGCTTGAGCTTCCGGGTCCTTATCCCGCCGAAGCCGTGGAAGACGCCCTGGCTGCCGTTGCGGCGCTGCAGCTGCCGTCCTACGACCTGACCGCCGTCGAGTTTGTCACCATCGACCCGGCGTCCACCACGGACCTGGACCAGGCAGTGTTCATTGAATTGGACGGGGATGGCTACCGCGTGATGTACGCGATCGCCGATGTTCCAGCCTTCGTTGCGCCGGGAGGCCCCCTGGACGCGGAGACGCGGCGGCGCGGACAGACGTTCTACGCTCCTGACGGCCGGATCCCGCTTCACCCGGAGATCATCAGCGAAGGGGCCGGGAGCCTGCTGCCCGGCCAGGAGTGTTCGGCCTTCGTCTGGGATTTCACGCTCGACGGCGAAGCAACCGTACTGACGGTCAGCGTCCGTCGCGCGCGGGTCCGCAGCCGCGACAAGCTCAGCTACCGGGGCGCCCAGGCAGCCCTCGACGCCGGGACCGCCCCGCCCGTGCTCCAGCTGCTCCGTGAGGTGGGCCTGAAGCGGGTGGCACTGGAACGGGCGCGTGAAGGTGCAAGCCTGAACATGCCTGAGCAGGAGATTGTCCAGCTGCCCGACGGCGGCTACCGGATTGACGCTGTTCCACAGCTTCCGGTGGAGGACTGGAACGCGCAGATTTCGCTGATGACCGGGATGGCGGCGGCGCAGCTCATGCTGGAGGGCAAGGTGGGCATCCTGCGCACCATGCCGGCCCCGGACGAACGGTCCCTGAAGCATTTTCGCCTGCAGACCGAGGTGCTGGGCAGGCCATGGGACGGCGAAGTCAGCTATGGCGAGTATCTGCGGTCCCTGGACCCCACCGATCCGCGGCAGCTGGCCATCATGCATTCGGCAGGCATGCTGTTCCGCGGAGCCTCCTACACCGCCTTCGACGGGACCGTCCCCGAGGATGGGATCCAGTCCGCCATCGGCGCTGCCTATGCCCACACCACCGCGCCGCTGCGCCGGTTAGTGGACCGCTTCGTGCTGGTCATCTGCGAGGCCCTGAGCAACGGCGGCGATGTTCCCGGCTGGGCGCGGGAGGCCCTGCCGCTGCTGCCGGGCATCATGGCAGGCTCGGACCAACTGGCGTCACGGATGGAACGCCTGGCCCTGGATACCGTGGAGGCGGCCCTGCTGCTGAACCACATCGGGCAGGAGTTCGACGCGATCGTGATCTCCGGGTCCAAGCCGCAGAACGGGAACAGTAACGGCAACGGGAAAAACGGCAAGTACGGCAACGGCAGCTCCGGGATCATCCAGATTGCCGAACCCGCAGTGACGGCGCGCTGCGCCGGCGAGCTGGAGTCCGGCACCAAGGTCCGGGTCCGGCTGGTGTCCTCAGACATCACCACGCGGGAGATCCACTTCGAACTCGTCTCCTAAAGGGCCGGCGGAACGCCCCGGGCGGGAGGAAACCGTGTTTCCACGCCCATGCGGCTAGACTTGAAGGGTAGAACTGGATGCCCGGTCGTTGATTTCCTCGATTTGAAACCAACAAGCCCGCCCCTACGCGATCTTGAGATTTACCCGTTGGTCACCAGTGCCAGCATTTAGATAGCCCGCGATCGGCTTCCACTGGAATCGCTTGCGCGCCTGAGCGTGCTCCGGAGCGGCCAGCTTTGGCCGGCCCGTTGAGCAGGCAGCGCCATTGCCCAAATGAATAAGGAAACTCCCCTGTGAGTGAATTGCATACCCACCAGCTCCTCAGCGATGAGTCCGGCACGGAAACTATCGAGCCGGAAGAAACCATCATCTCCGACGAGACGCCCCACGAGATCGCGGAGAAGTCCTTTGCCGACTACAACGTGCGCGCGGACATCGTTGAGTCCCTGGCGGACGCCGGGATTACCCACCCGTTCCCCATCCAGGCCATGACCCTGCCGGTGGCTCTTGCCGGCCATGACATCATCGGCCAGGCCAAGACCGGCACCGGCAAGACCCTCGGCTTCGGTATTCCCGCACTGCAACGGGTCATCGGCCAGGACGACCCCGGGTACGCCAAGCTCGCCGTTCCCGGAGCCCCGCAGGCCCTCGTGATCGTCCCCACCCGTGAGCTCGCCGTGCAGGTGGCCAGCGACCTGCAGACGGCATCCCGCAAACGCAACGCCAGGATCACCACCATCTATGGTGGCCGCGCCTACGAGCCCCAGGTTGAGGCGCTCAAGCAGGGTGTCGAGGTAGTGGTGGGCACCCCCGGGCGCCTGATCGACCTGTACAAGCAGAAGCACCTGAGCCTGAAGAATGTGAAGCTCGTGGTCCTCGACGAGGCCGACGAAATGCTGGACCTCGGCTTCCTGCCGGACGTTGAGACCCTCATCGCCGGCACCCCTGCGGTCCGCCAGACGCTCCTGTTCTCGGCTACCATGCCCGGCCCGGTCATTGCCATGGCGCGCCGCTACATGACCCAGCCCACCCATATCCGCGCAGCGGATCCCGAGGACGAGGGCCTGACCAAGCGGGACATCCGCCAGCTCATTTACCGTGCCCACAGCATGGACAAGACCGAGGTGGTGGCCCGCATCCTGCAGGCCCGCGGCCGCGGACGGACCATCATCTTCACCAAGACCAAGCGCACCGCCGCCAAAGTGGCCGAGGAACTGGTGGACCGCGGCTTCGCGGCCGCCGCCATCCACGGAGACCTGGGCCAGGGCGCCCGCGAACAGGCTCTGCGCGCGTTCCGCAACAACAAGGTGGACGTCCTGGTGGCCACGGACGTGGCTGCCCGCGGCATCGACGTTGACGACGTGACCCACGTGATCAACTACCAGTGCGTGGAAGACGAGAAGATCTACCTGCACCGGGTGGGCCGCACCGGACGCGCCGGCAACAAGGGCACCGCCGTCACATTCGTTGACTGGGACGACATGCCGCGCTGGGCGCTGATCAACAAGGCCCTGGGCCTGAGCGTTCCGGAGCCCGTGGAAACCTACTCATCCTCGCCGCACCTGTACACGGATCTTGACATCCCCGAGGGCACCAAGGGCCGCCTGCCGCGCGACAAGCGCACCCTGGCCGGCGTCGATGCCGAGGTGCTTGAGGACCTGGGCGAAACCGGCAAGAAGAACAGCCGCGGCGGCCGTGACGCAGGCCGCTCACGCGACCGGGACGGCCGTGGACGGGAAAGCCGAAGCGGCAACCGCGAAGGTGCCCGCAGCAGTGACTCCGCTGGCCGCTCAGGTGAGCGCCGCCGTCGTACGCCGGACTCTGCAGCAGCTCCTGCCGCCGAAGCTGCAGCACCCGCAGCGGACGCCGAAAAGCCGAACCGCGCCCGCCGCAGCCGGACCCGCACCCGCCGACGCAACGGCGAAGTGGTGGCCGGCGCCGACAAGGGCACGCAGCCTGGCAACTCCGAGGGCTAACTGCCCCGATGACTGACACTGTTTGGGCGCCGGACGGCGGCAGCCTGGTGGTGCACGCGGACAACGCGGAGTACCTCCCCACGCTGCCGGACGGCGCCTTCACACTGATTTACGTGGACCCGCCCTTCAACACGGGCAGGCCGCAGCAGCGCCAGCAAACCCGGATGGTGGTCAACGCTGACGGCGGCGGGGACCGGGTGGGTTTCAAGGGCCGCTCCTACGACACCATCAAGGGCGCCCTGCACCGCTACGACGACGCGTTCAGCGACTACTGGTCCTTCCTGGAACCCAGGCTCGTGGAGGCCTGGCGGCTCCTGGCCGACGACGGAACCCTGTACCTGCACCTGGACTACCGCGAGGTGCACTACGCCAAGGTCATGCTGGACGCCATCTTTGGCCGGGAATGCTTCCTGAACGAGATCATCTGGGCCTACGACTACGGCGCGCGTGCGAAAAACCGGTGGCCCACCAAGCACGACAACATCCTGGTGTACGTCAAGAACCCGGCCAAGTACCACTTCAACAGCGCCGAGGTGGACCGTGAACCCTACATGGCGCCCGGCCTGGTGACCCCTGCCAAACGGGAGTTGGGAAAGCTGCCCACCGACGTCTGGTGGCACACGATTGTCTCCCCCACCGGCAAGGAAAAGACCGGCTACCCCACGCAGAAGCCGGAGGGCTTGGTCCGCAGGGTGGTCGCCGCATCGTCCCGCCCCGGGGACTGGTGCCTGGACTTCTTCGCCGGCTCCGGCACCCTGGGGGCAGTGGCCGCGAAGCTGGGCCGGAAGTTCGTGTGCGTGGACCAGAACCAGCCGGCCATCGACATCATGGCCAAGCGGCTCGGTGCGCACGCCACCCTGGTAACCCGCCAGCCCAGCTAGGTAACGTCAGGGGCGGACGACGGCAGTTCCCGTGCCGAGTTCCTCGATCCGCGCCAGCATGCCGGCGGCAGTGAGGTTCTCCCCGAGCAGGTTGGGTTTGCCGGTTCCGTGGTAGTCGGAGGAACCGGTGACCAGCAGGTCATGCTTCGCCGCGAGCCTGCGGAGGAAGTCCCGGCCCTCTTCCGGATTGTCCCGGTGATCGATCTCCAGGCCTGCCAGGCCGGCGTCGATCATCTCGCGGTACGTGCGCTCCCCCACGATCCTCCCCCGGGCAGAAGCCACGGGGTGGGCGAACACCGGCACGCCGCCGGCGGCACGGACAAGTTCGACGGCGGTGGCAGGGTCTGGAGCGTAGTGCGGGATGAAGTACCGCGAGCGGGAGGTCAGAATGGAGGCGAAAGCCTCCGAACGGTCCTCCACCACCCCTGCGGCGACGAGGGCATCCGCGATATGCGGACGGCCAAGGGTGGCACCGGGCGCGACATGGTGGATCACGTCGTCCCAGGTAAGCGGGTAATCCTCCGCCAGGATGGTCACCATCCGCTCAGCCCGGGTCTGCCGGGAATCCTTGGCTTTGGTGATCTCTTCCAGGAGGCCGGGATGGGTGGGATCGTGCAGGTAGCTCAAAAGGTGGACGCTGATGCCCTCCTCGGTCCGGCACGACACCTCCATGCCAGGAACCAGGGCCACGCCGTACCTTGCAGCGGCCGCGGAAGCCTCCGCCCAACCTGCCGTCGAATCATGGTCGGTCAGCGCCACCACGTCCAATCCCGCGCGGGCAGCAGAGGCCATGACATCGGCAGGGGTCTCGGTGCCATCGGAGACGTTGGAGTGGGCATGCAGGTCAATCCTCACTTATCCAGCGTAGTGGACCGGGGACTAGAGACCGGGGAGGCCTGTTCGCTTAGCCGCGAAGCTGGTGAGACGATGGTGCCGTGAACGATGCCGAAAACACCCAAAACTCTGCTTCCCAGCCGTTGGAAGAGCGCGTCAACAACCGCTCCCAGCGGCCCAGTTCCAACGCGTTCAAGGCCTTCATGGCCAGCAACTGGGCACCTTCCAGCCAGGAGCTTCCGCAACTGGACGCCGTCGCCCCCTATGCCGCAAACCGGCGCAAGGCGATCTCCTCCCTGTTCAAGGGCGAACGCCTGGTCATCCCCGCGGGGCCGTTGAAGGTGCGGTCGAATGACTGCGACTACCGTTTCCGCCCGCACTCCGGCTTCGCACACCTCACCGGGCTCGGGCTGGACCACGAGCCCGACGCTGTCCTGATCCTGGAACCGGTCAAGGAGGGAACGGGCGACGACGGCGGGAACCACCGCGCCACGCTTTATTTCCGGCCACTGGCCGGCCGGGACACGGAACAGTTCTACGCGGATTCCCGCTCCGGCGAATTCTGGATTGGTGCGCGCCCCACCCTCGAAGAGTTCGAGGCCCGCCTGGGGCTGGCCACCGCGCACATCGACCAACTGGAAACAGCCGTCACCAAGGACGTGGGCGCCCCGGAAATCGGCGGCATCTCCATCCGCTTGGTCCGCAAAGTCGACGAGAACATCGACGCCCTGGTGGACACCGCACGGTACAACACTGCCAGGGACCCCGAGAACCTGGACCTGGGCGTCCTGGATGCCCTGGACGAGAAGCTCAGCGAGGCCCTCTCCGAACTGCGCCTGCTCAAGGACGAGTGGGAAATCGAGCAGATGAAGATCGCGGTGTCCGCCACCGTGGAAGGCTTTGAAGAGGTTGTTAAGGCTTTGCCGCGCGCCCTCACCCACGCCCGCGGCGAGCGCGTGGTGGAGGGAGCGTTCTTTGCCCGGGCCCGCGAGGTGGGGAACGAACTCGGCTACGACACCATCGCGGCGTCCGGCAACAACGCCACCGTGCTGCACTGGACCCGCAACACCGGCCGCATCCATGCCGGCGAACTCCTGCTCCTGGACGCGGGCGTCGAGGCCGACTCCCTCTACACCGCAGACATCACCCGGACACTTCCGGCCAGCGGCTCCTTCAGCGACATCCAGCGCAAGGTGTACCAAGCGGTCCTGGATGCCGCCGACGCCGGTTTCGCCGCTGCCCAGCCGGGAACCAAGTTCCGGGACATCCATACTGCCGCCACCACGGTCCTGGCCGAGCGTTTGGCCGAGTGGGGAATCCTGCCCGTCACTGTGGAGGAAGCGATCAGCCCCGAAGGCCAGCAGCACCGGCGCTGGATGCCGCACGGCACCAGCCACCACCTTGGACTGGACGTGCATGACTGCGCGCAGGCCAAGCGGGAGCTCTACCTCGACGGCGTCCTCACCGAAGGCATGGTGTTCACCATTGAGCCGGGCCTGTACTTCAAGAAGGAAGACCTGGCGATCCCGGAGGAGTACCGCGGCATCGGCATCCGGATCGAGGACGACATCCTGATGACTGCCGATGGCCCGGTAAACCTCAGCGCCGCCCTGCCACGCAATGCGGAGGACGTGGAGGACTGGATGGCCGGCATCTACCGGACCGAAGAAGCCTGACGCGGCAGAAATTACAAAGAGGCGGGACCGCCGGATTCTTTCCGGCGGTCCCGCTTTTTGTATGCCCTGCTGTCAGGCCCTGTAAATCTGTTGGCTGTTACTGCCGGTTTTCGCCCTGGTGCTGGTCGCCGTCGGACACGTGACGTTCTTCCGCACGATGTTCTCCACCGTGCTGTTCCGCACCATGTTCCGGGCTCTGACCCGGACTTTGCTGCCCGGCATCTGCGGCAGGTCCCTGCGGGAGCCGGACACCGTACTGCGGGCGTCCGTCCGGCAGGTCCGGATAGCGGGCCGAACGGACGGGCTGCTGCTGCTGACCGCCCCCATACTGCTGGCCGCCGTCGTGCGGGTGAGCCTGTCCGTCCTGGGCCGATGAGCCGTGCTCTGATCCCTCGCGGGACGGGGACGTATCGTTGACCGCGCCTTGCCGCTGGCCGTAGGGATCGTTCCAACCGGCCGGACGCGCAGGCCCCTGCTGCTGCGGATGCTGCTGCTGATAGGGCTGGTTGTAGTAGTCGTTCTGCGTGTAGGGGCCATGGGCCGAGGCAGCGTCGGAACGGGACATCGGCAGCTGCTGCAGCAGGCGCCGGGCCTCATGGGCTGCTTCGGGGGCCACGATGACGTCGTAGCTAGTTGCCACCACCTGGCTGGTGGACGTGAAGTCACGCTTGCCGCGCTGCATGGCGTAGGTGACGATGCCGAAGAGCATGAAGAAGGCGGCACCCATCAGCACCGACGTCATGATCGAAAAGTATCCGGGGGAAGGCGCGAAAAACGACAGCATGACTCCCACGAACAGGCCAAACCACATGCCGCTCAGTGCCCCCGAAAGCGCCACCCGGGGGTAGCTCAGCCGCCCCGTCACCCGCTCCACCATCTTCAACTCATTGCCGACGATGGAGACCATCTGGACCGGGAACTGCTGGTCTGCCAGGTAGTCCACCGCTTTTTGGGCGTCGAGGTAGGAGGTGTAGGAGCCAACGGTGTCACCGGTGGGAACGGCCCGGGCATCGTCCGGTCCGCTCGGGGCGCCGGCCTTGGGTGCACCAAATAAGTTCGACATAGTCCCATTCTTGCCCATCAAGGTGGGTACTGCCTGTAAATTCAGCTAAAAGAGAGCAGACTCGGTAGCCTGTAGTGGTGAGCACAACACCTACACGCGTCTTCGTGGCGCGCCTTCTGGGCCTCGATGTCTTCGACCCGCTGGGCGACCGGCTGGGCCGGCTGCGCGATGTTGTTGTGCTGTCCCGGGGAACCCAGGGCGCCCCGCACGTGGTGGGCATCGTGGTGGAAGTTCCGGGCAAGAAGCGCGTCTTCGTGCCCATGACCCGCATCACCTCGATCGACCAGACCCAGGTCATCTGCACCGGCCTGGTCAACCTGCGCCGGTTTGAGCAGCGCGGCGCGGAAACCCTGGTGGTGGCCGAGATGTTCGACCGGCGCGTCACCCTCCGTGACGGCAGCGGCGACGCCACCATCGAAGACATCGCCATTGACCAGCACAGGTCCCGTGACTGGTTCGTGAGCAAGCTCTTCGTCCGGCGCGGACACTCGCTGTCACCCCTGAGCCGGCTGCGCCGCAACGAGACCCTGATCATCGACTGGGCGGATGCCCAGCAGGGCCAGAAGACCGAGCCGCAGGCCGCCACCCAGTTCGTGGCCAACCACGAGGACCTCAAACCCGCCGACTTCGCCGAGGCGCTCCAAGAGATGAGCGACAAGCGCCGCTTCGAGGTGGCCAGCGAACTGCAGGACGAACGCCTGGCGGACGTCCTCCAGGAACTCCCGGAGGACGACCAGGTGGAGATCCTCTCCGCCCTGGATGTCCAGCGCGCAGCCGACGTCCTGGAGGAGATGGACCCGGACGACGCCGCCGACCTCCTCGGTGAGCTCCCCTCCGCGCAGGCCGAGGAACTACTCCAGCTGATGGAGCCCGAAGGCGCCGAGGACGTGCGCCGCCTGCTCGAATACGACGAGGACACGGCCGGTGGCCTCATGACCCCCGTGCCGGTCATCCTCCCCCCGGAAGCCACCGTGGCCGAAGCCCTGGCCCACGTCCGGCGCGAGGAGCTCTCCCCGGCACTGGCGTCGTCGATCTTCATTGCCCGGCCGCCGCTGGAAACGCCCACGGGCCGCTTCCTGGGCGTGGTGCACATCCAGCAGCTGCTGCGCTTCCCGCCGTTCGAGGCACTGGGAAACCTGGTGGACAAGAACCTCGAGCCGTTGTCCGACCAAGCGCACATCAGCGAAGTGGCGCGGACCCTGGCTACCTATAACTTGAACTCCCTCCCGGTGATCAATGACGCCGGCCGGCTTGTGGGGGCGGTGACTGTTGATGACGTATTGGATCATTTGTTGCCCGACGACTGGCGCGCCCATGATGGCGAAGCCCCGATAAGAAGGCTCGGTGGCCGCATTGGCTGATATCAGTGCTCCGAAGAACCCCAACCAGCGGAACCTGGCCAAAGCGGAATCAAAAGGCAGCCTCGACACACCCCTGAGCGGCAGGCAGCGGATCCTGCCCACGTTCCGCCCGGACCCCGATGCATTCGGGCACGCCACCGAGGCCTTTGCCCGCTTCATGGGTACGCCCCAGTTCCTGGTCTACATGACGGTGTTCTGCATCTTCTGGCTCGGCTGGAACACGTGGGCTCCCGTGGAATGGCAGTTCGACTCGCGGGACCTTGGTTTCACCCTGCTGACCCTGATGCTGTCACTGCAGGCCTCCTACGCCGCACCCCTGCTGCTGCTGGCGCAGAACCGGCAGGATGACCGCGACCGCGTCTCGCTGCAGCAGGACCGCCAGCGTGCCGAGCGCAACCTGTCCGACACCGAGTACCTCACCCGGGAGCTTGCCTCCCTTCGGATCGCCCTGCGCGAAGTGGCCACCCGCGACTACGTCCGCGCCGAACTGCGCTCCCTCCTTGAGGACCTGCTCGAAGCCCAGGAGGAGCTGCGCACCCACGACGACACCGGCCCGGGTTCCCACGAACCACCGCGGGACAAGGTCAAGGACAAACTGCGCGAACAACGGGACCGGCAGCGCAGCCCGCGTACCCAGCAGATCCCCCGGGTCAAACCCGGCCACTCTGCCCAATGACCGCCAGGCCGTCCACTGACCGGCGGTCCGCAACCGCATGAAAGCCGAGGCTCCTCCCATGAGCGCCCCCATCGATCCCGCAACAGCAGGCAAGTCCCCGCTGCACCCCGCCGTCAACGAGGCCCTGGCCACGGTCATCGACCCTGAACTGCGCCGCCCCATCACTGAGCTGGGCATGGTGGATTCCGTCCAGGTGTCCGACGACGGCAAGGTCACCGTAGCGGTCCTGCTCACCATCGCCGGCTGCCCGCTGCGGGACACCATTACCGCCGATTCCCAAAAGGCCCTTTTCGCTGTTCCGGGCGTCACCGCCGTAGACGTCGAACTGAAGGTGATGGACCAGGCGCAGCGCGACGCGCTCAAGGAGAAGCTGCGCGGCGCGGGCGGGCAGCGCAGCATCCCGTTCAATGAACCCGGCTCGCTCACCAGGGTCTACGCCGTGGCCAGCGGCAAGGGCGGAGTGGGCAAGTCCTCCGTCACCGTCAACCTGGCCAGCGCCCTGGCCGCCCAAGGCCTCCGCGTGGGCATCGTGGACGCGGATGTGTACGGCTTCTCCGTCCCCGCGCTGATGGGGATCACGCAGAAACCCACCCAAGTGGACGATATGATCCTTCCCCCGGTTGCGTACGGGGTGAAGGTGATCTCCATCGGCATGTTCGTCAGCGGCAATAAGCCGGTCGCCTGGCGCGGACCCATGCTGCACCGGGCCCTGGAACAGTTCCTCACCGACGTCTACTTCGGCGATCTGGATGCCCTGTTCCTGGACCTTCCGCCGGGCACGGGTGACATTGCCATCTCCGTTGCGCAGCTGCTGCCCAAGGCCGAGATCCTGGTGGTCACCACACCCCAGGCCGCGGCAGCGGACGTCGCAGAACGGGCCGGTGCCATTGCCACACAGACCGGCCAGAAAATCGCAGGCGTCATTGAGAACATGTCCTACCTGGAGATGCCCGACGGCGGCCGGATGGAGCTGTTCGGAAGCGGTGGCGGGGCAGTCCTCACCGAACGCCTCAGCGCCACGGTAGGGGCGGACGTTCCGTTGCTGGGCCAGATTCCCCTGGACATCCAGTTGCGGGAAGGCGGGGACTCGGGGGTGCCGATCGTCCTGGGCCAGCCGGGCTCGGCGGGCGCGATGGCGCTGGCGGCAATCGCAGGGCAGTTGGCGGCCAAACCCCGTGGGCTGGCCGGGATGAAACTGGGGCTGCAGCCCCGGTAATCAGTAAGCCCCGTTGACCACTAATTGCCGCCGGGCGGTGAGCCCCGTGGGGCGGCAGGCCTAGGTGGCTTCGGTGTCGAACGGCGCTGTCTCGCCCGGCGCCAGCCGCTCCACGACCCTTTCGGGCCGCGCAGGAGCCGACTCCGCGGCTGCCGCCGCGCCGGAAACTGCAGCGACGGCGGCCGGGGCGTTGGCGCTCACCGGCTTGGTGTCGTCGTCGAGGAGTGCTTCCTTGATGATGCGTCGGGGATCGTACTGGCGCGGATCGTACTTCTTCCAGTCGACATCGTCGATGTCGATGCCCACTTCTTCCTTGATCTGCTCGCGGGCACCGTTGGCCATGCGGCGGACTTCCTTGACCAGGTTCGCCAGCTTCTGGGTATATTCGGGCAGCCGCTGGGGGCCGATCACCAGTACGCCAATGATCAGCAGAAGAATGAACTCCGGGCCGTTGATTCCAAACACTTTAGGAAGATTACCCTTTCCGGGCTGCGAGTGACGATTCCCGTCCGCGGGACGGAGCAACAGTTCGCGTCACTGGTTGAACAGGGCCGCGATCTTGCTGAACCCGCGCTCCAGCCGGGTCTCCAGTGGCTCGGCGGCCTGCCCCTCGGAAGTCTCCGGAACGGCGGCCGCCACCCCTTCTGCGGCACTGTCGGCGAGGCGTTTGAGGATGGGCAGGGCTTCGTTGGCCTGCGCCGCGGGCAGGTCGGAGCGGTAGGTGATGGTGAGGCCTTCCGCGCGGTAAGTGGCGGCCCATGGCGATGTGGCCCAATCCTGCGACGGACCCGCTTTGCCGCCGGCTCCGGTGGCTTTCACCGGCACACTTCCGGCAGCCGCGGCCTGGGCTGCGGGTTGCCCGGTGACGGGATGCTGTTCAGTAACGGTGGCGTGATGAGCGCCGTCGGTAAGCCGGAGCTCCACCGCAGGCTGGCCGTCAACAACCAGCGCCTTGGCCGATTCCACGTGGAATCCCATGGCCTGCAGTTCAGGGCAGGCCCAGCCCTCGGAGCGCAGCGTGGCGAGCTGTGCTGCGGTCAACGTCCTGCCGTCCGCCGGTGTCTGCGAGGAGACATGCGAAAAGGCCGCCTCGGTGGCCCCCGCCCCGCCGGCCGCGGGGTCTCCTGCCGCCGTGAACGCCCCGACGGCCAGCACTCCGGCAGCCGCCACCGTTCCGCCGGCCGTCAGCGCCAGGGCCCGGGCGGCCAGCGAGGTCCCGCTTTGGTGTACAGGCGCAGGCGGCTGGGCCGCCAGTTCACTCGTGCGCGCCAGCAGGCGTGCCGTCAGGTCACCGCTGGCGGGTGGAATGGGAGCATCCCGGAGGCGCTCAAGGTACTGCTGTTCCCGGCGCACGGTGGCGGCACACTCCTGGCAGGCCTCAAGGTGGCTGCCGGTGCGCTGATGCCTGCCGCCGAAAGGAAACTGGGACCTCATGCGCCGTTCAGAGGATGCCGGCGATGCGGGGCATCGATAGCTTGCGGCGGGACTGCTGCGGGCGCGGATCGCGGTGGGCGAGCTTCTCCCGGAGCATGGTCCTGCCGCGGTGGATGCGCGAGCGGACGGTACCCAGCTTCACGCCGAGAGCCTCCGCGACTTCGTCGTAGGACAGCCCCTCGAGGTCGCACAGGACCACGGCGGCGCGGAAGTCCGGCGGAAGTTCCTCCAGCGCGGCCTGCACATCCAGGTCCAGGTTGTTCAGTTCGAAGCTTTGCTCGGGGCCCGGCTCACGGCCCGGCAGCCGGGACTCTGCGTCCTCCGCCAGCGCGTCGAAACGGATGCGGGTCTTCCGGCGGGCCTGGTCAAGGAACAGGTTGGTGGTGATGCGGTGCAGCCAGCCGTCGAGCGTCCCCGGTTTGAAGTTGTCCAGCGAACGGAAGACGCGGACGAAGACCTCCTGGGTGAGGTCCTCGGCGTCGAACTTGTTGCCGGTCAAGCGGTAAGCCAGCCGGTAGACCTTCGCCGAATGGTTGGTGACCACTTCTTCCCAAGTGGGACGGACCCACCCATCATCGGGATGGTTGACTGCAGGGACAGGTGCCACAACTGAAGATGACATCGTCCACTCCCCTCATGGAATGCTAACGCCCGGATACTGTTGACATCTCTGATTCGGCGCCGGTCACCTTTTGGATGAGCGGATACCAATCATGTCAAACTTCGCTGGGAATTTCCTGACTGCAGGCGAACTTCAGCCTTGGGCGCAACGGGTGCTTCCCCGGCCTGCCCGGCCAAACACAGTAGGCTTGGGGAGACATTCCCCCTTACGCCCAGAAAGCGAAATCCATGAGCGCCGACAAGTCCAGCAGCTGGTCCTATGCAGAAGATCTGCCCGCTGAGGATGAGGTAATGCTTCGGGCCCGGGAGCGTTCGTATGAATTGGGCGTCAACGCGATCAGCCCCGGCGTAGGCGCCGTCCTTACGGTGCTGGCCGCTGCCTCCAAGGCCCAGACCGCGGTGGAGATCGGCACGGGCGCCGGGGTCTCCGGCGTGTGCCTCCTGCGCGGCTTGAGCCCGCATGCGGTCCTGACCACCATCGACGTGGACGTCGAACACTTGAGGGCGGCCCGCGAGGCGTTCGCCGAAGCCGGCAGTCCGGCCAACCGTACGCGCACCATTTCCGGCCGCGCCGGCGATGTCCTGCCGCGGCTGACTGACGGGGCCTACGACCTGGTGTTCATCGACGCGGACAAGCCAGGCCTCCCCGGATATGTGGAACAGGCCGTCCGGCTGCTCAAGCGTTCCGGGCTGCTGGTCATCAACGACGCCCTGGACAAGGACAAGGTGGCGAACCCCGCCGGGCGGGAGCCCAACACAGTGACCCTGCGCCAGGTGGGCAAGGCAATCCGCGACGACGACAGGCTGGCTTCCGCAATGCTTCCCACCGGGGACGGCCTGCTGGTGGCCGTTAAGAAGTAGGTATCCCCCGAAGACAGACAGGGTCCGCAGCCCGCAGGCTGCGGACCCCGTCCGGCACAATTATTCGGTAACGCCGACGAGGCATTCCTTGAGGTTGGCTGCTTCGGCAGCGTTCAGTTCGACCACCAGGCGTCCGCCGCCTTCGAGCGGGACGCGCATGATCAGGCTGCGGCCCTCCTTGGTGACTTCCATTGGGCCGTCGCCGGTGCGTGGTTTCATAGCCGCCATGAGGAATTCCCCTCCATTTTGTCCCAGGACTGATCAGCCCGGGCGGGCTGTGTCCGCATGTCGATCAGGCGGCCATGGCGGGCTGGTGGTTCCACCGCCAAGGCTGCGCGTTTTCTGAATGCTTTTGTCCTTGCTTACCTATCATTATCGCGGAATTACCCGCCCGTAGCTAATCGATGGACATTTTCCTGCGCGTGTTATTCCCGTCCTGACCTGCACAGAAGCACGTTTTGCTAGGGCGGATAATCCCCTCCGCCGGGCAGCGGCGCCCACGCCCACAGCCACACGATCCACACGACCTGGAGCAGCAGGAACATCACCACCACGGTCCCCCGGTACGCCCTTGACCGGGAGAGGAAAGCCGCGCCCAGGGCCAGCGGAAACAGCGGCAGCAGCATCCTGAAGGTACTGGTCTGCGGGTGGAGGAAGGCCAGAAGGTATCCCATGTAGCAGGCGCACCACAGCCGCAGTTCGACGCCGAGCCGCACCACCGGGCGGAGGAACAGCATCGCGGCGAACAGCGCCACGAAAACTACGGGGGCAAGGACGCCCAGGACGGGGCCAAAAAGCTCCACGCCGGTGTCGAACCACGGTTTGAAAGGCACCAGATCCTGGCCACGCCACACGGTTTCTGTTTTGGTATAGGCCTGCGGGTCACCGGTGGCCACCCATGCGACGGCGGGCCAGGCGAGGGCGGAAACGCCCGCGACGGCGGTTAGCCCCGTCAGTGCGGCCAGGTCCCGGCCGGAATGGGCTGCTTCATTGCTGCCCCGCTGCGGGCTGGCACGGACGAATGCGATGGCCCGGAAGACCAGGAGCAGCCCCACCATGGCGGCAAAGGGGACACCCACGGGCCGGGAGAGGCAGAGCAGGACCACCACGGGCATGGCCGACAGGTACTGCCGGCGCACCACCAGCAGCAGGGCCCACGCGAGCAGCATGAGCGACAGGGGTTCGGCGTAGGGGACCTGGAGGACGGCGGAAACGGGGAAGGCCGCGAAGAACGCAACACCCCACATGGCGGTGGCATGGCTGGCCTTCTGCCGGAAAAGTTTGTACACCACCAGCGCTGCGCCCCAGCCCGCCAGCATGGCGATCAGCGTGAGCGAGGCGGCGGGGCTGAGGCCGGTGATACGGCTGAGGCCACCGGCCAGGGCTGGGAAGAGCGGGTAGAAGGCCCACGTATTTTCCTGCACATTGCCGGCACTGTCCGTAGGAAGGACCGACGGGTAGCCGTTGGCGATGACCTGGCCGTACCAGCGGGCATCCCAGATGTTGATGAAGTTCCAGTAGTCCGGCTTTGGGGGGAACCAGGGGTTGGGGCCCTGATGGAGTGCCGCGGCCATGAAGATGCACGCGGTGACCACCCTCGCCGCCGCGTACAGGGCCGTCACCTGGAGCCAGGAGGGCCAGCTGCGGACGGCGGAAGCCACGCGGTGGGCTGCGTTGCCGGCGGATGCCAGCGGGTTGCGGCGGTCCACCGTGCTCACAGGCCGCCCTTCCCCGGGGCTGCATCCTCATGGACGGGAGTGGAGCCGCCCCGGAGGCCAGCCTCTCCGGCGCTTCCTGTGCCCGGCTCTTGCCCTGCCGCATCAGCAGCGGCGGTTCCGCCGTCGGAAGTCTGCTCAGAAGGTTCCTCAGGGGCCTCCAGCCGGCCGCGCAGCTCAGCTATTTCGGCATCCTTTGCGGCGAGCTGGTCCCGCAGCTCGTCCAGGACCTGGTCCACCTGGTCCATCCGGTAGCCGCGCAGGCCCAGCGAGAAACGCAGCCGCGTCACGTCCTCCGGAACGGCGTGCTCGGGAAGGAGCACCGGCGGAAGGTTCGCGGGCGGTTCTTCGAAACCACCGTCCAGGAGTGCAGGCAGCCCGGCGCCGCCCGGTGTGCGGGAACGCCCGCCCAGGGCGGCCCAAAGGACCGCCACCACCAGCACGACGGCGAGGAAAACGAGGAAGAAGCTCACGGCTCCATCGTGCCAGACCGCCGGCTGGAACCGTTGCGCCACGTTACTCCGGCCGCTGCTCGCCGTTCATGGAAGGAGTCACCGCGCCATGCAGGACGCGGTCCACGGCTTCCGCGGGGTCGTCCACCAGCTGGATGAGGTCCAAGTCCTTTTCGGAAACCATTCCCTCGGCCACCAGCGTGCCCCGGATCCAGTCGATCATCGGTCCCCAGAAATCGACGCCCAGGAGCACGATGGGGAAGGATGTCACCTTCCGGGTCTGCACCAGGACCATTGCCTCGAACAGCTCATCCAATGTCCCCAGGCCGCCGGGCAGCACGATGAAGCCCTGTGCGTATTTGACGAACATGGTCTTGCGGGCGAAGAAATAGCGGAAGTTAATGCCGAGGTCCACCCACTGGTTCAGGCCCTGCTCGAACGGCAACTCGATACCGAGGCCAACGGACACGCCATTGCCCTCCACCGTCCCCCGGTTGGCCGCCTCCATGGAGCCCGGGCCACCGCCGGTGATCACTGCTACTCCGGCCTCGGCGAGCTTGCGGCCCACTTCGACGCCCATCTCGTAGTAAATGCTGCCGGGTTTGGTGCGGGCTGAACCGAAGACGCTGACGGCTTTTCCAATATCCGCGAGCGCCCCGAAGCCTTCCACGAACTCGCTCTGGATGCGCAGGACGCGCCAGGGATCGGTGTGGACGAACTGGCCGGGGCCCTTGGTATCAAGCAGATGCTGGTCCGACATTTCCACTGCCGCCTGCTTGCGGCGCAGCTCAAGGGGCCCCTTACGGCGCGGCTGGGAATTCTTGGCCGGATCTGCGTTGATGCTCATTCACCTAGGCTAACCTCCAACCACAGGTATCTCTTGAATCACGATCAGCATGAAGTTGGGGTGATTGGCGTCATAACCCACCGTTGTTCGCTAGATTCTTTCCTATGACTACTCATGTGCCCGGCGATGCTCTCGTCTCCCTGAACGCCGTTAATAAGCATTACGGCCAGCTGCACGTTCTGAAGGACATCAACCTCCAGGTCCGCAAGGGCGAGGTTGTTGTGGTCATCGGGCCCTCCGGTTCCGGTAAGTCCACCCTCTGCCGGGCCATCAACCGCCTGGAAACCATTGAGGGCGGAACCATCAGCATCGACGGGAAAGTCCTCCCCGAGGAAGGCAAGGAACTCGCCCAGCTCCGCGCCGACGTCGGAATGGTTTTCCAGTCGTTCAACCTGTTCGCGCACAAGACCATCCTTGAAAACGTGACCCTTGGGCCCATCAAGGTCAAGGGCGTTTCCAAGGCGGCGGCTGAAAAGGACGCCATGGCACTCCTGGAACGGGTAGGCGTGGGGCACCAGGCTCCCAAGCTCCCGGCCCAGCTCTCCGGCGGCCAGCAGCAGCGCGTCGCAATTGCCCGCGCTTTGGCAATGAAGCCGAAGGTCATGCTGTTCGACGAGCCCACGTCCGCCCTGGACCCCGAAATGATCAACGAGGTCCTGGACGTCATGGTCCAGCTCGCCAAGGAAGGCATGACCATGATCGTGGTCACCCACGAGATGGGGTTCGCCCGCAAGGCCGCCGACCGCGTGGTTTTCATGGCAGACGGCCAGATTGTTGAAGACGACACCCCGGAGGAATTCTTCACCAACCCGAAGAGTGACCGCGCCAAGGACTTCCTGTCCAAGCTGCTCACCCACTGATTCAACCGAACCAACACACTTCAGTTCGCATCCAGGCCGGAAACCCACGGCCATCAATGAAAGGAATGTCATGAAGACATTTATGTCCCGGCGGAAGTCCTTCGTCGTGGCGGCTACCGCTGCCCTCGCCTTGTCCCTCAGCGCCTGCGGCGGCGGCGACTCCGGCGGGTCCAGCAACCCCAGCCCGGTCGAAAAGCCTTCCTTCGCTGCCGGCACCACCATGGAGAAGCTGTCCTCCGCCGGCACCATCAAGATCGGCACCAAGTTCGACCAGCCGCTGTTCGGCCAGGTGGGCCTGGACGGCAAGCCGGTCGGTTTCGACGTTGAAATCGGCAAGCTGATCGCCGCCAAGCTGGGCATTCCCGCAGACAAGATCGAGTGGTCGGAGACCGTTTCGGCCAACCGCGAGCCCTTCATCGAGCAGGGCAAGGTGGACCTGGTCATCGCCACGTACACCATCAGCGACAAGCGCAAGCAGGTTGTGGACTTCGCCGGCCCGTACTACCAGGCCGGCCAGGCGCTCATGGTGAACAAGGACAACGACACCATCAAGAAGCCTGAAGACGTCAAGGGCAAGAAGGTCTGCTCCGTCACCGGCTCCACCCCGGCTGCCACCATCGTGGACAAGTACGGCGCGGAACTGGTTCCGGCCGCCACCTACTCCGCGTGCCTGGAACCGCTGCGCAACAAGCAGGTTGAAGCGGTCACCACTGACAACGTGATCCTCGCCGGCTTCGTTGACAAGGAACCGGACGCCTTCAAGCTGGCCTCCGATGAAACCTTCACCAAGGAGCCCTACGGCATCGGCCTGAAGAAGGGCGACAAGGAATTCCGCAGCTGGATCAACGACCAGCTGGAATCCTTCGAAAAGGACGGCTCCTACAAGAAGGCCTGGGAAGCCACCGCAGGTTCGGTCATCAAGACCGCACCCAGCCTCCCGCCCATCGACCGCTACTAACCAGCGTCCAGCTGCCGGGGCTGCACAGCGGCCCCGGCAGCACAGCTTTTAATCCGTCCACGCTTACAGCCGAAGGATCCTATGGACGTCATCATTGAAAACCTGCCCCTTTACTGGACTGGTTTTCTCCGCACACTTTTCCTCTCCGTCGTCTCCGGCATCTTCGCGTTGATCCTCGGAACCCTGCTGGCGGCAGCGCGCGTTTCCCCGGTTGCGGCGCTGCGCGGTTTCAGCACCGTCTACGTGGAGATCCTCCGCAACACCCCGCTGACCATCGCCTTCTTCTTCGCAGCCATTGTGCTCCCCCGGCTTGGGGTCAAGTTCGAGCAGTTCGAGGTCGCCGCGATCATCGCCCTCAGCACCTACACCGCAGCGTTCATCGCCGAAGCTGTCCGCTCAGGTGTCAACAGCGTGCCCGTGGGCCAGGCGGAGGCCGCGCGCAGTATCGGCATGAAGTTCGGCCAGGTACTCACGCTCATCATCCTCCCCCAGGCCCTGCGGACAGTGATCCCGCCGCTGATCAACATCCTGATCGCCCTGGTCAAGAACTCCTCCGTGGCCGGTGCCTTCTTCGTCCTGGAACTGTTCGGCTACGGCCGGCAACTGGCCAACGCCAATGGTGACGCCGTCATCACCGTCCTGCTGGGCACTGCGTTCTTCTATCTGCTCCTCACCGTTCCGCTGGGAATCCTCGCCAACACGGTGGAACGAAAGGTGGCGATTGCCCGATGAGCTCCGTTCTGTACGACGTTCCCGGCCCCAAAGCACGCCGGATCTCCCTGATTGCCTCAATCATCGGCGGCCTGTTGATTCTCGGCCTGCTGGCGTGGGTCGTCATGACCCTCGCGCAGCAGGGAATCTTCGAGGCGCGCCGCTGGCAGATCTTCACCCGCGCCGACGTGTGGCGGCTGCTCGGCAACGGGTTGGGTGCCACTCTTTCCGCAGCCGCCATCGCAGCAGTCATCGCCTTCCCGCTGGGGCTGCTGCTGTGCCTGCTGCGGATCTCGGATGCTGCTGTCATCCGGATCCCCACCCGGATCATTCTGGAATTCCTGCGCGGCATGCCAGTGGTCCTGATGATGCTCTTCATCCTGCTGGGATTCCGCACCTCCGCGTTCATTGCCGTTATCGCCGGCCTGGTGCTCTACAACGGCGCCGTGTTCGCGGAGATCATCCGCGCCGGCATCCAGTCACTGCCCAAGGGACAGCGCGAGGCGGGGCTGGCCATCGGCCTGACCAGCTACAAGTCCCGCATGCTCATCGAACTGCCGCAGGCTATCCGCCGCATGATGCCGTCGCTCGTGGCGCAGATGGTGGTGCTCCTGAAGGACACCTCGCTGGGCTACATCGTGGCCTACGGTGAACTGCTGCGCGCGGTGCAGGTCATGGCAGACTTCCTGGGGCCGCAGTACCTGTTCCCCGTCTTCTTCGTGGCCGCCGCCATCTACATCGCCATCAACATTTCCGTATCGCGGCTGGCTGTGTGGATCGAGCGCCGCGGCTCCAAGAAGGCTGCCGGCGGTGTGGCCAAGGCCGAACCGGACGTCCTGGAGGCTGCGGCTCCCTAGTCCGCGAAGCCTTCGACAAAAGAGGGCCGGAACTCCCGCGGGAGTTCCGGCCCTCTTTTGTCTTTAAGCTCCCTCAGGCCGCCAGCCAGCTCTGCAGGGCGGCAAGGCATTTGCGGACGGCGTCGGCGTCCACGTGCTCGTTATCCTTGTGCGCCAGCAGCGCATCTCCTGGGCCGAAGTTGACCGCCGGGATGCCCAGTTCGCTGAAACGCGCGACGTCGGTCCAGCCGTATTTGGGCTTGGGCGCGGCTCCCACGGCGGCAACGAAGGAGGCGGCGGCCGGGTGCTGCAGCCCGGGCCGGGCGCCGGCGGCGGCGTCGGTGCGGACCACGTCGAAGCCCGCCAACAGTTCCCGGACGTGGGCCTCGGCCTCATCAGGCGTCTTGTCCGGGGCGAACCGGTAGTTGATCTCCACAACGCAGCGGTCCGGAATCACATTGCCCGCTGTGCCGCCGTTGATCTTCACCGCGTTGAGGCTTTCCCGGTAGTCAAGGCCGTCAACGTTGATGGTCCGGGGTTCGTAGGCTGCCAGGCGGGCCAGGATGGGCGCTGCCGCGTGGATGGCGTTGCTGCCCATCCAGGCGCGGGCCGAATGCGCAGCCTCCCCCGCCGTGGTGGCCTCGAACCGACTGGTGCCATTGCAGCCGCCCTCCACGGTGCCGTCGGTTGGCTCCAGCAGGATGGCGAAGTCTCCCTGCAGCAGGTCTCCGTGGTTGCGGACCAGGCGCCCCAGGCCGCTCTTCACCGCTTCCACTTCCTCGTGGTCGTAGAACACAAAGGTGACGTCCCGCTTGGGCTGCGCGCCGCCGTCGAACATCCCTGCGGCCAAAGCCAGCTGGACCGCCACGCCGCCTTTCATGTCCGTGGCGCCGCGGCCATACAGGATGCCCTCGCCGGGAACCCCGGACTCCCAGCTGGAAGGGACGGTGCCCTTGGAGCCTTCGGTGAGCGGCAGCGGGACGGTGTCCAGGTGTCCGGCGAGGATGACGCGCTCAGGGCGGCCCAGTTCCGTCCGCGCGATGATCGCGTCCCCGTCGCGCACGACGCTGAGCTGGGGAATCTCCAGCAAAGCGGTTTCGACGGCGTCCGCCAGCTGGGTTTCATTACCGGACACACTGTTGATGTCCATCAGGGCTGCGGTCAGCAACGCCACATCCTGGCGGAGGTCAAGGACGGACACGGCAGGTTCAGGGGCGGTTTCAGCAGTCACGAAGCCAGTCTAGTTCGAACCGCCCGCCCGGCCCTCGATAGACTGGGGCACATGACTGAGACCGCTTCCTCCGCCGTGCCCGAAACCTTGACCTCAACCGCTGATGACCGTTCCGCCTATGGCTTTGGCGTGGCCACCATTGCCACCGCCGGCGGTGACGCCATCGTCCTGGACGTCTGGTTCCCGGCACCGGCGCTTGGTGTTGCGGCGGAAGACCTCCGCTCGGTGGAGAACGCCGACGAAGCACTGACCCGCATCGCGGAGAACGGCGTCGACGAGGACCGCGGCACGGAACAGAAGGTGGTCTTCGTCCAGATCAACCTGGATGAGGCCCCCGCAGACACCGCTGACGCCTACCTGCGGCTGCACCTGCTGTCACACCGCCTGGTCCAGCCCAACACCATCAACCTGGACGGCATCTTCGGCAAGCTCCCCAATGTCGTGTGGACCAACTTCGGGCCGGCCGCCGTGGAAGGCTTCGAACTGACGCGCGCAAAGCTGCGCCGCCGTGGTGCCGTCACCGTCTACGGCATCGACAAGTTCCCGCGCATGGTGGATTACGTGGTACCCAGCGGTGTTCGCATTGCCGACGCCGACCGGGTCCGCCTTGGTGCGCACCTCGCCGCCGGCACCACCGTCATGCACGAGGGCTTCGTGAACTTCAACGCCGGCACGCTGGGCACCTCCATGGTGGAGGGACGCATTTCCGCAGGAGTAGTGGCCGGCGACGGCAGCGACGTGGGCGGGGGCGCCTCCATCATGGGCACCCTCTCCGGCGGGGGCAAGGAAAAAATCACCATCGGCGAGCGCGTCCTGCTCGGCGCGAACTCCGGCGTGGGCATCAGCATCGGTGACGATTCGGTGGTGGAGGCAGGCCTCTACGTCACGGCAGGCACCCGGGTCCGCGTTCCCGGGCCCAAGGACGAGGTGGGCGAGGACACCACCAAGATCGTCAAGGCTGCCGAACTCTCCGGCGTTCCCAACCTTCTGTTCCGCCGCAACTCCACCACCGGTGCGGTTGAAGCCCTGCCCCGCAAGGGCCAGACAGTTGAACTGAACGACGCCCTGCACGCCAACTAGTTCCTTCATGGCACCTCTGTCTGTGGCGCGCAGGCGCGGCCTGCGCCGCCTGGCGGTGCTGCTCCTCACCCTCGCGCTGGTAGCGGGAGGCATTTATACGGCGGTGTACTTTGTGCAGCGTTCCGAGACCCTCGTTTCGGAACGCTGCACAGCCAAGGCCGCGGGCCGGAGCGGGGAGCTGGCGCCTGACCAGGCGGCCAATGCGGCTTTAATCACCGCAGCAGCTGTCCGGCGGGGCCTTCCCCCGCGTGCCGCCACCATCGCCCTGGCCACGGCCATGCAGGAGTCGAAGCTGCGCAACATCGGCCACGGTGACCAAGCCGGACCGGACTCACGCGGGCTCTTCCAGCAGCGGCCGTCCCAGGGCTGGGGCACGGAGGCGCAAATCATGGACCCTTACTACGCCGTCAATGCGTTCTACGACGCCCTGGTGAAGATTCCCGGCTACGAGACGCTGGACATCACCGACGCAGCCCAGCAGGTCCAGCGGTCCGCCTACCCCAAGGCGTACGCGCAGCATGAAGAGATGGGACGGGCGTTCGCGTCGGGGCTCACCGGACAGACTCCGGCCGGAGTCCAGTGCACACTCCGCTCCCCCACCGCGGGCGGAAATTCCGCATCGGTGGCCACCGAACTTGACCAGGCCTACGGTGGCGTTGACAGCCGGGTGGATGGTTCCACCCTGGTGGTGGACTCCCAGGGGACGCTGGCCTGGTCCGTGGCCCAGTGGGCAGTTGCCAACGCCAAGGACTTGTCCGTGGTGCGGGTCGAAGCGGAGGGGCACACCTGGCAGCGCGCCAGTGGCGACGGCTGGCAGGTCACGGGTTCCCCCGACGGCCAGGTGCGCATCACGGTGCGGACGGCCGACGGCGGCAGCTGAGTGCCGCCGTCGGCCTCCCGCCTGGGGGCTAGACCAGGATTTCCAGCACCGGTTGGACGTAGCTGCGGAACAGTTCAGGCTGGCTCATCAGTTCCTGGCTCATGATGATCTTGTCGGGCTCCAGGTACCAGGCCCGCTGCTCATCCAGCGGCAGTTCGATAATGGTCAGCTTGAAGTCCCGCGAATCCCGCCCCACTTCCATCAGCCTGTCGTCCACCATGTCCTGGAGCAGCTGGTCGGTTCCCGTGGCAACGCGTTCGGCTTCAAGCTCGGCATATTCGCTTCTGCGCTCCCTGGCCCAGGTGAGCGCGGAACCAAAATGTGCCTGCAGTACCCGCTGCAGGGCCGGAGAGTTGCCGAAGGCTTCGAAGCTCGGCGGCGATAGTTCGGGCGACGCCTGCGGATAGGCCTTGAGCAGCTGTTCCCACCAGGCCTCCCATTCTGTCTTCAGTGCGCTGAGGCCGCCCACGTCTGAAGTCAGGTGCCTGTGGTCGGCCGGGCGGATTTTGGGCGTTGCATGGGACAGCATGGGGCGGCCCACGCCGTTCAGGCCGGCCGCGTCCCGGACGTAGAGCGCAATCATCATCGGCCCGGACGTGTCCGTAGTGATCTGCCACCCTGAACCGCTTGCGTGCTGCATCCGAAGTCCTTCCCTGGCCTGCTTCTGCCGGGGCGCCATGACAGCTCCCGCGCACCCGGCTATCAGTCTATTCCCGCAGCCAATTCACGGAAGTGCAGGCCATTTAACGGACCAGCCCGTCCAGGTGCCGCTCCAGGACGTCGCGGCACATCTGCGCGGTCATCCACGCGGGTTGCAGCAGGGCATGCATGCACAGACCGTCCAGTGTGGCCAGGAGCCGTTCGGCCTCGACCACCAGGTTCTCCTGCGGTTCGTCATGCGGGAGCAGCGAGGCCACCACGCCGCCCACGATGGCCGCCACTTCACGGTGGCTCCGGTCGGCTTCGGCCGCAAGGAAGGGCCTGATCCGAGCGGCGTTCTTGAAAGCCAGCCAGGCGCAGGCGTCCATGGCTGTTTCCTCGTCCAGGGGAAGGACGCCGCCCAGGAGGGTTAAAACAGCGCCGCGCTGCTCAGGGCTGCCGGCGGCCGCGTCCCGCACCGGCGGCAGGAGTCCCTCCAACCGGGAAACGACCCGGTCAACCACCGTGCCGAAGGAGAAGGCCAGCAGCTCCTCGCTCCCCTGGAAGTAGTGCCGGACCGAACCAACCGCCAGCCCGGCTTCATCCGCCACCTCCCGCAGCGAAGCACGCTCCAGCCCGTCGACGGCGATAATGCGGAGAACCGCCTGGACAACATCCTGCCGCCTGGCGTCGGCGTCAACTATTTTGGGCACCATCCTTATTAGCACAGATGTGCTTCCATCAAGGCACCCGGCCGCCCGGCATCCGGAACGCTGCGGCGGCGAACGGTCCGCGTGGGATAGCGTTGAGGCATGAAAATCTTGGTTACCGGGGGCACCGGCTACATCGGTTCCCACACTGTTCTTTCCCTGCAGGAAGCCGGCCACGACGTGGTCGTCATCGACAACCTGGTCAATTCCAGCGAGGAATCGCTGCGGCGGGTGGCAGAACTCAGCGGCAAGCCCGCCGAGTTCCACCACGTTGACCTGGTGGACGAGGCCGCCGTCGAGAAAGTCTTCGCCGGCAGCGGCATCGACGCCGTCATCCACTTCGCAGGCCTCAAAGCCGTCGGGGAGTCAGTGCAGGAGCCGCTGAAGTACTACTACAACAACCTGGTGGGCACCCTGAACCTGATCCGCGTCATGGACAGGCACGATGTCCGGTCCATCGTCTTCAGCTCCTCGGCCACCGTCTATGGGGAGCACAATCCCATCCCCTACGTGGAAAAGATGGAGATCGGCGCCAACAACCCCTACGGGCGCACCAAGGAACAGATCGAGGACATCCTCTCCGACCTCGGCGCCGCCGACTCCCGCTGGCACATAGCACTGCTGCGCTACTTCAACCCCGTGGGCGCGCACCCGTCAGGGCGCATCGGCGAAGACCCCCAGGGCATCCCCAACAACCTGGTCCCGTTCATTGCCCAGGTGGCCGTGGGCCGCCGCGAGAAGCTCATGGTGTTCGGCGGCGACTACGACACTCCGGACGGAACGTGCCTGCGCGACTACATCCATGTGGTGGACCTCGCCGAGGGCCACGTCGCTGCGCTGAACCACATCGCAGGGCGTACCGGCGTCTTCCGCTGGAACCTGGGCTCCGGCAAGGGCTCCTCCGTCCTGGAGGTCCTGCGGTCCTTCGAGAAGGCCGTGGGCAAGCCCATCCCCTACGAGATCACCGGACGCCGTGCTGGAGACCTTCCTGCCTTCTGGGCCGACGCAACCTCCGCGCTGGCGGACCTGAGCTGGTCCACCACCAAGACCGTGGACCAGATGTGCGAGGACCACTGGCGCTGGCAGAAGAACAACCCCCAGGGCTACGCCTCCTGACCATCCCCGTCGATTGCTCCCCGCCGGCTCCCCGCCCTCGAAAGCTCGGGCCCGGGCCATCCCCGTCGATTGCTGCGTACTTGTCGTTTTGGCGGCCCAAAACGACAAGTACGCAGCAGCGGATGGTGATTAACGCGAAACGGCCGCCCACCTGAGAAAGGTGGGCGGCCGTCGTCGTAACTGCTGTTGTGGCCGGCGGAGATCAGCGGGCCGGGTAGTCGCGCTCGGGCTCGCCGATGTACAGCTGGCGCGGGCGTCCAATCTTGGTGTTCGGATCGCTGATCATTTCGCGCCACTGGGCAATCCAGCCCGGCAGGCGGCCGATGGCGAACAGGACGGTGAACATCTTTTCAGGGAATCCCATGGCCTTGTAGATCAGGCCGGTGTAGAAGTCCACGTTGGGGTAGAGCTTGCGCTGGATGAAGTAGTCATCGCTGAGTGCCTTCTCTTCCAGGCGCATGGCGATGTCCAGCAGTTCGTCGTTGCCGCCGAGCTTGCTCAGGATCTCGTGGGCCGTGGCCTTGACGATCTTGGCGCGCGGATCGTAATTCTTGTAGACGCGGTGCCCGAAGCCCATGAGGCGGACGCCGTCTTCCTTGTTCTTGACCTTCTCCATGTAATCCTCAGGCTTGAGGCCCTCGGCCTGGATCTGCCGGAGCATCTTCAGGACGGCCTCGTTGGCGCCGCCGTGGGCAGGGCCGAAGAGGGCGTTAATGCCGGCGGAGACGGAGGCGAACAGGTTGGCGTTGGAGGAGCCCACCAGGCGCACGGTGGAGGTGGAGCAGTTCTGCTCGTGGTCAGCATGCAGGATGAGGAGCAGGTCCAGTGCCTTGACGATGACCGGGTCAAGCTCGTACTGCTCGGCCGGCAGGCCGAAGCTCAGGCGCAGGAAGTTCTCCACCAGGTTCATGGAGTTGTCCGGGTAGAGCATGGGCTGGCCGATGGACTTCTTGTGCGCGTACGCGGCGATGACCGGCAGCTTGGCCATGAGGCGGATGGTGGAGACCTCCACCTGTTCGGCGTTGAACGGGTCCAGCGAGTCCTGGTAGAACGTGGACAGCGCGGACACGGCCGAGGACAGCACCGGCATGGGATGCGCGTCGCGGGGGAAGCCGCCGAAGAAGCCCTTGAGCTCCTCGTGCAGCAGGGTGTGGCGGCGGATCTTCTGGTCGAACTCGTCCAGCTCAGTGGGCGTGGGCAGGTTGCCGTAGATCAGCAGGTAGGACACCTCCAGGAAGCTGGAATGCTGTGCCAGCTGCTCGATGGGGTATCCGCGGTAGCGCAGGATGCCTGCATCGCCATCGATGTAGGTGATGGCGGACGTGGTTGCTGCGGTGTTCATGAAGCCGGGGTCAAAGGTAACGGCTCCGGTCTGCTTCAGCAGCTTGGAGACGTCGTAACCTTCGTTCCCTTCAACAACCTGGATGCGCGGGAGCTTCAGCTCGCCACCTGCGTGGAGCAGGGTCGCAGCATTGTTGGTCTCAGTCATGGAGTCCCCTTCATGAGGCGTCTTTGGCCTCTGTCGAAAGCTTGATCCAACATCAGGTGAGCCGTGCACGAAGCCTGAAGAGACAGGTTCCAACACCCGGGCTGCCTTCTTGTAGAAAGCCACCATTGATCAGTTAAAAAGTACCGCTCCTTGGCGGGTGTCACTAATCCGGGGCCCGCCCCTGCGGCCTAAAACACACCACATGTGGGGCGAGTCACACGAATATTACGTACCCTAGGAGCTAGCTTCGGCCAGCCGGGCTACCGCTGCATCGATCCGTTCATCCGACCCCGTCAAGGCGACACGGACGTAGCCGTTGCCGGCGTCGCCGTAAAAGACCCCTGGTCCCACCACGATGCCCCGCCCAGCCAGTCGGGAAACGGTCTCCCAGGTGTCCTCCCCTGCCGTCGACCAGAGGTATAGGCCGGCGTCGGATTCCTTGATCTCCAGGCCGAAGTCCAGCAGCGCCGGCAGCAGGCGTTCGCGCCGGCCCCGGTACAGCTCCTTTTGCGCCTCAACGTGGGTGTCGTCGCCCAGCGCCACCCGCATGGCTTCCTGGATGGGGTAGGGCACGATCATGCCTGCATGCTTGCGGCTGTTGACCAGGTTGGGCATCAGGTCCGGGTCACCGGCGACGAACGCCGCCCTGTAACCGGCCAGGTTGGACTGCTTGCTGAGCGAGTAGACGGCGAGCAGGCCCTGGTGCGAGCCGCCCGCCACGCGGGGATCGAGGATGCTGGGGACCCGCTGGCCGCCGCGCTGGACGTCCCAGTCGCCCCAACCGAGCTCCGCATAGCATTCGTCCGACGCCACAACGGCACCCAGTTCGCGGGCCTGGACCACCAGCGCCTTCAGAGAGTCTGCGTCCCGCACGCTGCCGGTGGGGTTGCCGGGCGAGTTGACCCAGATGAGCCGGACCCGCGCGCGGGTGGCCTCGTCCAGTTCGTCCAGGTTGTCCGTTGCCACGGATGTGACCCCGGCGAGGGTCGCGCCGATATCGTACGTGGGGTAAGCCACCTTGGGACGTACCACGACGTCTCCGGGCTTAAGCCCAAGCAGCAGCGGCAGCCACGCAACGAGTTCCTTGGAGCCCACCGTGGGCATGATGTTGCGCGGATCGAGGCCTGGCACACCGCGCCGCCGTTCGAACCAGGCAGCGATGGCCTCCCGCAGCGCCGGAGTCCCATGGACCGTGGGGTAGCCGGGTGCGTTGGCGGCGGCCTTCAGGGCATCCTGCACCAGCTGCGGCGTCGGATCCACCGGCGTCCCGATCGAGAGGTTGACTGCTCCACCCGGATGCTCAGACGCCTTCGCCACATACGGTGCCATGGCCTCCCAGGGGTAGTCGGGCAGGTCCAGGCCAAACGAATTAACTGCTGCGGTCACGATGTCCGTCCGCTTTAGTGGTCTTGGTTCTGCGGGGGCAGGGCTGCGATCATCGGGTGGTCCTTGCCGGTGTTGCCGATCTTGGCTGCGCCGCCCGGGGAGCCGAGGTCATCGAAGAACTCCACGTTGGCCTTGTAGTAGTCGGCCCACTCCTCCGGGGTGTCGTCCTCGTAGTAAATGGCCTCAACCGGGCACACCGGTTCGCAGGCTCCACAGTCGACGCACTCATCCGGATGGATGTACAGCGAACGCTCGCCTTCATAGATGCAGTCGACGGGGCATTCCTCAATACATGCCTTGTCCTTGACATCCACACACGGCTGCGCGATTACGTACGTCACGTCCCTGGCCTCTCCACGTTGGGGTTCCGGCGTCCCGCCGGCTCTTGCATCCGGCGGCACAGCCGGAGTCTGACATCTGAGCCTATTATCTCCCAGCCCATTCCCGCGAACCTAGCCGGGCCCCCTAGTATGAACTGGTGAGTCAGCCAGTACCTGCGCCAGCGCGTTTCCTTGCCTCGGCTGAGCCGGGAACCCGGGTGGTGGTGCGCTACCAAATCGAGGGCGGCCTCACGGACGCCCTGGGACACCTGCTGGGTTGCGACGCCGGTTCCTGCACCGTCCGCACCCGGCAGGCCGACGTCGTCATTCCCCTTGAGCGCGTTGTGGCAGCCAAGCAAGTCCCGCCGGCTCCCCCGCGGCGCCGCCCGGCTGCACGCTAAACCGCCCCCGGCAGAGGGAAAAGAAAAGCCGGAACGACGGCGGGGTCCCCGCCTGCCGTTCCGGCTTTCCTTGCCTTGCTAGGCCTTGGCGCGGGCGCGGTTGGCCTTGGCGCGCTCGTTGGTGTCCAGGATCACCTTGCGGATCCGGATGGCCTCCGGGGTCACCTCGACGCACTCGTCCTCGCGGGCGAACTCCAGCGACTCTTCGAGGGTGAGTTCCCGCGGCGGGGTCAGGTTCTCGAAGGTGTCGGAGGAAGCGGCACGCATGTTGGTGAGCTTCTTTTCCTTGGTGATGTTGACGTCCATGTCATCGGCGCGCGAGTTCTCGCCGACGATCATGCCTTCGTATACCTCGGAGGTGGGCTTCACGAAGAAGGAGCCGCGTTCCTGCAGGTTGATCATGGCGAACGGGGTGACCACGCCGGCGCGGTCGGCAATCATCGAGCCGTTGGTGCGGTACTCGATGGGTCCGGCCCAGGGCTCGTAGCCTTCGGAGATGGAGGCTGCGATGCCGGCGCCGCGGGTGTCGGTGAGGAACCGGGTACGGAAACCGATCAGGCCACGGGCCGGAACGATGAACTCCATCCGGCACCAGCCGGTGCCGTGGTTGGCCATGTTGGTCATGCGGCCCTTGCGGGCTGCCATGAGCTGCGTGACGGCGCCAAGGTATTCCTCGGGCACGTCGATGGTCATGTGCTCCATGGGCTCATGGATCTTGCCGTCGATGGTCTTGGTGACAACCTGCGGCTTCCCCACGGTCAGCTCGAAGCCTTCGCGGCGCATCTGCTCAACCAGGATGGCCAGCGCCAGCTCGCCACGGCCCTGGACTTCCCAGGCGTCGGGACGCTCGGTGGGAAGCACCTTGATGGAGACGTTACCGATCAGTTCCTTGTCCAGGCGGTCCTTCACCTGGCGGGCGGTAACCTTGGCACCCTTGACCTTGCCCGCCAGCGGGGAAGTGTTGATACCGATGGTCATGGAGATCGCGGGGTCATCCACGGTGATCAGCGGCAGCGGCTGCGGGTTCTCGACGTCGGTGAGGGTTTCACCAATGGTGATGTCCTCGATGCCGGCGACGGCGACGATCTCGCCGGGGCCCGCGGACTCGGCGGGAACGCGCTCCAGTGCCTTGGTGGCGAGCAGTTCGGTGATCTTGACGGTCTTCAGCTCACCGTTCTGGCGGGCCCAGGCAACCTGCTGGCCCTTGCGGAGGGTGCCGTTGTATATGCGCAGCAGGGCAAGGCGGCCCAGGAACGGGGAAGCGTCCAGGTTGGTCACGTGTGCCTGCAGGACACCCTCGGGGTTGTACGTAGGAGCCGGGATGTGCTCCACGATGGTCTTGAAGAGCGGCTCGAGGTCTTCGTTCTCCGGGGCGGTGCCGTCAGCGGGCTGTTCGAGGGAGGCGCGGCCAACCTTGGCTGCAGCGTAAACGACGGGAACTTCGAGGATCTTGTCCAGGTCCAGATCGGGCACTTCGTCCGCGAGGTCTGAGGCCAGGCCCAGGAGCAGGTCCATGGACTCGTGGACGACTTCCTCGATGCGGGCATCGGGACGGTCGGTCTTGTTGACCAGCAGGATGACAGGCAGGTGCGCGGCCAGGGCCTTGCGGAGGACGAAGCGGGTCTGCGGAAGCGGACCCTCGGATGCGTCAACGAGGAGGACGACGCCGTCGACCATGGACAGGCCGCGCTCCACCTCACCGCCGAAGTCGGCGTGGCCCGGGGTGTCGATGACGTTGATGGTGATGGTCTCGCCATTGGAGGACGGCCCGTTGTAGGCCACCGTGGTGTTCTTGGCGAGGATGGTGATGCCCTTTTCGCGCTCAAGGTCACCGGAGTCCATCACGCGGTCTTCGAGGTGGTTGTGCTCGGCAAAGGAATTGGTCTGCTTGAGCATGGCATCGACCAAAGTGGTCTTGCCGTGGTCAACGTGGGCCACAATCGCGACGTTGCGCAGGTCACTGCGCGATGCAGTGGCTACCGCGGTGTTGGTGGTGGTTTCAGACATGCGTAATGGCTCGATTCAGTGGAGTCAGCTGTTGTATCGCGACATTTCCAACTGGAACGCACGACGGACTTGGCCCTTAACACAGGGCGACTACTTCCAGTCTAAACGCTGCGGCAAGTGATGGCCTAAATCCGGGCGGCGGTGCCGCTGCCGCACGCAACCCGGAATCACCCGTGATCGCCAGGTCACACTCACTGGATAAATACCCGCCAATGCCCCATTATTGCTGTTGATGAGCAGCCCATCGCCCCGCAAAGAATCCCCCCGTCCCGTGCGTGTGCTCACGCGCGCTGCGGTGCTGGCACTTGCCGCGGGGCTGGTCCTTGCGGCGCCCGGTCAGCAGGTGGATGTGGCTCCTGGTCAGGCGTCCCCCGTGGAGGGGTACCTTCCGTCCGCGCTGCTCCGGGCCAGCGCCGTTGGTCAACCGAGTGCGACGGGCTTCGCCTCAAACGTCGACCTGTCAACGGTACTTAACCGCCCTGCGCTGTTCCCGGGCGAGATTTACCGCAACCCGGTGTTTAAGCGCAACGAGGTTGTGGTGGCAAATGCCAGAAGCACTGCTGTGCTGATTGGCGACTCCCAGTCCGTCCCCGACGACAGCTGGCCTCGCAGGGCCTTGGCGGGCCTGGGTTACAGCGTCCACTTCTGCGGTTACGGCGGCACGGGGTTCACCGCTGCCAACGGCAAGGTGGGCAACTACATCGATGCCCTTGAACACGGCGACTGGCTGATGCCGGCCGGAGCACCCGGCCTGATCGTGATTGAAGGCGGCGGCAACGACGCTGCCCGGGGCGCCTCTGACGCGCAGATCAGTGCCAACGCCAACCGGCTCATCGACGCACTGAAAGCCCGATACCCCGACACGCGGATCGTCGTGGTGGGCACCCTTGCCCGCGGAGCCCAAAACGGCGGCGGCCGGCGAAGCCAGGTGGATGCACTGCTGGCGGGGATCGCAGCCCGGCAGCAGGTCACGTTCGTGAGCGCCGGCGACTGGCTGACCAAATACAACCTGACCCAGCACCTGGCCGACGCCGTCCATATGGATGCCGAAGGCCGGAAGCAGCTTGGCGGGGTCCTGGAGCGCCGCTTGCGTGAACTCGGTGTTCCCGCCGCGCCGGGTGGCGGGCCGTCGCTGGCAGCTACGGGAGCGAACGGCACAAACGGCTGAAGCCGGAACCCGAAGGTCCCGGCTCCAGCCGTTGACATGGGGCTTCCCCGCTACGCCAGGGTCATGCCACCTCGGGCGGAAGCATCAGCTTCGCGCCGGGGATCGCATTGAGCAGGGCCTTCGTGTAGTCCTGCTGGGGCGACTCGAAAACCTCGTCCGTGGACCCGGTCTCGACCAGCCGGCCCTTCTCCATCACGCACACGTGGTCCGCGATCTGCCGCACGACGGCAAGGTCGTGGGTGATGAACAGGTAGGTCAGGCCGAGGTTGACCTGCAGGTCAGCCAGCAGATTCAGCACCTGCGCCTGCACCAGTACGTCCAGGGCGGAAACTGCCTCGTCACAGATGATGACCTCGGGGTCAAGCGCCAGTGCGCGCGCGATGGCAACACGCTGCCGCTGCCCGCCTGACAGCTCGTTCGGGTACCGCTGCATGGCGGATTGGGGCAGGGCCACCTGGTCCAGCAGTGTCCGCACCTTCTTTTCCCGGCTGGCCTGGTCCCCGATCTTGTGCACCCGAAGCGGTTCTTCAATGGTGCGGTAGATGTTGTACATCGGATCGAGGGAGCCGTACGGATCCTGGAAGATGGGCTGGACGCGCCTGCGGAACTTGAACAGTTCGGCAGGCTTCAGGGCCGAGGTGTCGACGCCGTCGAACAGGATCCTGCCTTCCGTGGGCTTTTCCAGCTGGAGCACCATCTTGGCCACCGTGGACTTGCCGGAGCCCGACTCCCCCACAATCGCCGTCGTGGTTCCCCGCCTGACGTCGAAGCTCACGCCGTCCACCGCCGCGAAGTCCGTCGCCTTGCCCAGCCCCTGGCGGAGCTTGTAGACCTTGCGCAGGTCCTGGATCTGCAGGAAGGTGTCCGACTTGGCCGTCTCGGCCGCCGGCGCCAGCAGGTCCGCCGTCTCCACGCCCTGCTCCTTGGCAGCCTGGATACGGCGGCTGGCCAGGGACGGCGCGGACTCTACGAGCCGCTTGGTGTACGGGTGCTGCGGGTTGCGGAGCAGTTCCAGCGACGGACCGGCTTCAACCACGCGGCCCTGGTACATGACCACCACTTTGTCTGCCCGCTCGGCTGCCAGGCCCAGGTCGTGGGTGATCAGCAGCACCGAGGTTCCCAGTTCGTTGGTCATCGTCTCCAGGTGGTCCAGGATCTGCCGCTGGACGGTGACGTCGAGGGCCGACGTCGGCTCGTCCGCAATCAGCAGGCGGGGCTGGCAGGAGAGGCCAATGGCGATCAGCGCGCGCTGGCGCATGCCGCCGGAGAACTCGTGCGGGTACTGGTTGGCCCGGCGCTTCGCGTCGGGCAGCCCCGCTTCGGAGAGCACCTTGGCGATATCGTCCGGCCCGCTGGGGCGGCCGTTTGCCTTCAGTGTTTCCCGGACCTGGTAGCCGATCTTCCACACAGGGTTCAGGTTGGACATGGGGTCCTGCGGAACCATGCCGATGGTGTTGCCGCGCAGCTCGATCATGCGCTGCTCGGTGGCATGGGCAATGTCCTCGCCGTCGAGCAGGACTTGGCCGCCGGACACCCTGCCGTTGTTGGGCAGGAGGCCAATGGCCGCCAGCGCCGTGGTGGATTTGCCGGACCCCGACTCCCCCACGATTGCCACCGTTTCGCCCGGCATGATGGTCAGGTGCGCGTTCCGCACGGCCTGGACCTCACCGCCGCCGGTCTTGAAGGAAATGGCGAGGTCACGGATTTCGAGCAGCGGCCTGACGCCGGTGGTTTCGGCCTCATCAATGCGGACGTCTGGAGTTGTCATCTCATTTTCTCTCATCGCTGACGGCTCTTCGGGTCAAGGGCGTCGCGCACTGCATCGCCCAGCATGATGAAGCTCAGCACCGTGATGGACAGCGCCGCGGCCGGGTAGAGCATGATTTCCGGCCGGGTCCTGATCGATGCCTGGGCGCCTGCGATGTCATTGCCCCAGGACATGATGCTCTGCGGCAGGCCAATGCCCAGGAAGGACAGGGTGGCTTCGGCCACGATGAACACGCCAAGTTCCAGCGTTGCCAGGACAATGATCGGGGCCAGGGCGTTCGGCAGGACGTGGCGCATCAGCGCACCGAACTTGGAAACACCCAGCGCTCGGGCTGCGGTGACGAAGTCGGAATTGCGCACCTCAATGACTGCACCGCGCGTGATGCGCGCCATCTGTGGCCAGGCCAGGAGGGAGATGACGAACACCACGGTCCACACGCTCTTGTTTTCGCGGAACAGCGGCAGCTGGGTGATCACCAGAGCGCCGAGTACCAGCGGCAGCGCGAAGAAGATGTCACCCAAGCGGGCAAGCACAGCGTCAATCCAGCCGCCGTAGTATCCCGCAAGGGCGCCAAGGGTCACGCCGATCACCAGGACGCACAGCACCGAGAGCAGGCCCACTAACAGCGAGGCCTGGGTGCCGTGGATGACCCTGGAGTACACGTCGCAGCCCTGGAAAGTGAAGCCGAACGGGTGTCCGGCGCTGGGCGCGCCTTCCGAGTTCCCGAGTTCGCAGCCTTCGTTGGGCGGCGTGGACGTGAAAAGTCCAGGGAACAGCGCAATGACGATCAGGGCAAGGATCAGCAGTGCCGAGATGATGAACAGCGGACGACGGCGGAGCTTGCGCCAGGCGTCGGCCCACAGGCTGAGTGGGGCCTGGTCAGTCTTGACGGCATCCGTTGCCTGCAGCGGCGTCTCTTCAATGGGGGCCACGAAGTGGCTGTTATTACTGGTCATAGCGGATCCTCGGGTCAAGCCAGGCGTACAGGAGATCGACAAGCAGGTTGGCCACGACGAACACCAGCACCAGCACGCTGACGATGGAGACGATGGTGGGCCCTTCACTGCGGAGGACTGCCTGGTAAAGCTTGTTGCCAACGCCGGGAACGTTGAAGATGCCCTCGGTAACGATGGCACCGCCCATCAGGCCGCCAAGGTTGGCGCCCAGGTAGGTCACCACCGGGATCAGCGAGTTGCGCAGGATGTGTGCCAGGACCACCCGGGGACGTGACAGGCCCTTGGCCGTGGCGGTCCGCACGTAGTCCGCGTTCATGTTTTCGCTGACTGAAGCGCGGGTCAGGCGCAGGACGTAGGCAAAGGAGACAAGCCCCAAAACAATTGCGGGCAGCAACAGTGTGCCCCAGTTCGCATTCGCACCCACCGTCGGCTTGGCCCAGCCCAGCTGCACGCCGAAGACGAGCTGGAAGACGAAGCCGAGGACAAAGGTGGGAACTGCAATGACCACCAGCGAAGCCACCAGGACGGTGGAGTCGAACCAACCGCCCCGACGCAGGCCGGCGAACACGCCGAAGGCCACGCCGAAGATGGCCTGGATCGCCAACGCCTCGATGGCGAGCATGGCTGTGACGGGGAAGACACGGGCCAGGCTGGCGGCAATGGGCTGGCCGGTGAAGTCATTGCCCAGGTTGAAGGTGAAGAGGTTCTTGAGGAACAGGCCGTACTGGACCCAGAAGGGCTGGTCGAGGTTGTACTGGCTGCGCAGGGTGTCGATGACTGCCTGCGGGGGCTGGCGGTCGCCGAACAGCGCGGCGATGGGGTCGCCGGGCAGGGCGAACACCATGTAGTACACCAGGAGGGTAGTGCCGAGGAAAACAGGGATCACCTGCAGGAGTCGGCGCAGAATAAACCGGATCACAGGATCACCTGCCTTCCGGTAAGGGGGAGAACACGTTCATGAATGCCTTCCTGCCGCTTGCAAGCCAATGGGGGCCCGGACGTAACCGGAACCCCCATCAGCTTGTCGGCAAGTTATTTCTTGGAACTACTTGGCCGTGATGCCGTAGTACAGGATGCCGCCGTTCCAGCCGGTTTCGGCCTTCACGATGTTGTTGCTCCAAACGATCGGGCGGGCCTGATCCCAGAGCGGCAGGCCGGGCAGGTCCTGGAACAGGATCTCCTGTGCCTGGTTGAACTTGTCGTTGGCTTCATCCGTGCTCTTGGCAGCCAGGCCCTCCTTGAGGAGCTTGTCGAACTCAGGGTTCGAGTACTTCTCGTAGTTGGAGGAAGCGTTGGTGGCCCATACCGGTCCCAGGAAGTTGTACAGCGACGGGTAGTCGCCCTGCCAGCCCGCACGGGTCAGGCCGGGCAGCTGCTGGGACTTGCGCAGGTTCAGGACTTCAGCGAACTTGGCGAAGGGCTGGATTTCAGCCTGGATGCCGAGGTTGTTCTTGAAGCCGTTGGCCACGGCGTCGATCCATTCCTTGTTGCCGCCGTCGGTGTTGGAGGCGATCTGAAGCGGCTTGGAGCCGTCGTAGGGCTGGATCTTGTCAGCCTGTGCCCACAGGTCCTTGGCCTTGGCGGCGTCGAACTTGAGGACTTCGCTGCCCTTCAGGCCTTCCTTGAACCCGTCGATGACCGGCGGGACGAATGCCTTGGCAGGGGTACGGGTGCCGTTGAAGACCACCTTGGCGATTTCCTCGCGGTTGATGGCGTAGGACAGTGCCTGGCGCCGCAGCTTGCCGGCCTCACCCTGGAAGTTCGGGTTGTACGGCGGGATGTTCAGCGTGGAGTTGGTGGCAACGGCCTTGGTGGCGTTGCGGTCCGGGAAGTCGGAAACGTAGGTCTTCAGTGCGTTGGACGGAAGAACGTCGGTGATGTCCAGGTTGTCCGACTGCAGGTCCGTGTATGCGGGGCCCGGATCCGTGTAGAACTTAAAGGTCACGCCACCATTCTTGGCTTCGCGCGGGCCCTTGTAGTCCGCGTTCTTTACCAGGGAGATGGACTGGTCGTGGACCCAGGAACCCTGCTTTTCGAACTTGTACGGACCGTTGCCGACGGGGTTTTCACCGAAGGTCTTGGGGTCGGTCAGCGCTGCCGAAGGAAGCGGGAAGAAGGCGGAGTAGCCGAGGCGCAGGGACCAGTCAGCCTCAGGCTGGGCCAGCTTGACCGTGATGGTGGAATCATCGGTTGCTGCAAGGCCGGACATGGTGTCAGCCTTGGGGGCCGGGGTGGTGGTGGTCTTGCCGTCAGCACCCTTTTGCGAGTTCACAGCCGAAACGTCTTCGTAACCGGCGATGGACTCGAAGAAGAATCCGTTGTTCTGCAGGTTCTTGGAGTTTGCAGCGAAGTTCCAGGAGTCAACGAAGGTCTTGGCCGTAATGGCCTCGCCGTTGGTGAACTTCTGGCCCTGCTTGACCTTGATGGTCCAGTTCTGGGCGTCGGACGACTCGATGGAATCGGCGAGGGCGTTGACCGGCTTGCCGCTGGCATCGTACGTGCGCAGGCCTTCGAAGAGGAGCTCGACCACGCGGCCGCCGTAAACCTCATTGGTGTTTGCCGGCAGCAACGGGTTTTGTGGCTCGTTGCTGTAGGCAGTGATGACCTTGTTCGGATCGCCGGCAGCATTGCTGGACCCTTCAGTGCTGCCGCCGCCGCCGGCGCCGCACCCGGTCAGGGCAAGCGCGGCGATTGCCACGATGCCCAGTGCTTTGGAAGTGCGCGTAAAACGCATTCCGCCTCCTATGAGTTGTGGGAGAGGTATATAGGGGAATCTTGTGCTTCCCCTGCAGGCTGCACGCAGCTCACCGCTGTGACGAAACCTACACAATACGAGTTAGCCTAACCGCACGTAGTCCAGATATTGGTACTCCGTTGCCAAACCGTGACCGGCGCAGTGCAATACCCCGGCACATGGAGGGAAGTTAGGCACGTCACATGCTACTCGCCGGTAAGCCGTACGGCGAATCGGGCCAAAGAGCGCTGCGCAAGGGGCGAAAGACCCTAGGTCACCTGGCAGGGTTGGACAGCCGCCACTCCCAGACGTTCCACCAGATGCCGAGGGGGCCGGGGCTGGTCTTGATGCCCGCTACCCGGGAATTGAAGGCGGTTGTTCCCAGCGTTTGGTAGAGCGGGAGGCCATACGCGTCCTCCCAGATGTGCTTATCGATTTCCGCCAGGAGCTCATCCTGTTTGCCCAGGTCCGTAGTCACGGCCAGTTGCTCCATAACCTTGTCCGCGCCGCCGTCGGAATATCCCGTGAAGTTGCTGCCCGCACCGGTGCGGAAAATCTGCGGCACCCGGCTGACACCGGCCTCTGTGCCGATCCATCCCGACAGGGCGGCGTCATATCCGCCCCGGCTTAGCGCGGCAGCCCAGTCGGCACTGCCCTGTCCCCCGTCGACCACCCGGAATCCGGCCAGCGCGGCCGAGTCGCGGATCAGGGCGAACGCCTTGGCCCGGTTCGGGTTGTCCCGGTTGTAAAGTACGCGGACGCTGGGGGTGGTGTCCTTCAGGAGCTTCTTTGCCCCGTCAATGTCCACCTTGGCGTAGTCCGAAGAGCCGTTATTCTTCACGGTGTCGTCGTACTTCGGTTGTCCCGGCAGGAATACCTGCGAGTCCAATGGCTTGTTGTCCGGCACCTGGGTTCCCACCACGGCGTCCATGATTGCCTGCCGCGGCACGGTCTTGAGGAAGGCTTCCCTGACGTCTTTGTCGGCAAAGGTCCCGGAGAAGTTAAGGTCCAGGTGGTCATAGCCGGACTGTTTGTACCGTTGCACGGTGATGCCCTGGCCCGACAGGCCGGTGAGGAGACTGTCCGTAGCGGCTGAGGGCTGCGGCGAAATGATGTCAACCTGGCCGTTGCGGAGGGCATCCACTGCCGCCGGTACTGCCCCGGTGAACCTGACATTGATTTCGTCCAGCCAGGGTTCCGCGCCCCATGTGTAGTCCCGGTTGCGAACCAGCTTCATCGAGACTTCCGGGACGATATCGCGGACGATGTAGGGGCCGCTGGACAGGTAGAGTGCCGGATCATCCGGAACGGCCTTTGTATTGAATCCCGTGTTCCAGAAGTCGCCGACTTTCTTGAGCGCGGGGTTGGACACCGGCTTTTCCGGGTTGCCCCGGGGCGTGTCCTTGAGCAACGTCACCAGGTCCTCCTCATCGTTGAGTCCGCTCTTGGCAGCAACGACGTGGGCGGGGAGCCCGACGTCGAACGCCACTTCCCAGTCGGCGTATGGTGCGGCGTACTCAATGGTGATGGAACGCCCGTCGGATCCGATTTCCGGGAACAGGGTGCCGGCGAGCCCCGTGGTGTCGGAGGCAACCGAGAAGTACTTGGTTCCCTTGCCGGCAGCACGATCGACATCATCGTAGTAGCCGGACCCGGCGGCCCAGCTCAACAGGAGGTCGGCTGCGCCAATGGGCGCACCGTCCGACCACTTAACGCCCTCGTTGACCGTGTACTTCACCTTGAGCGGCTGGTCGGATACCTTCTCGAAATGGCCGAACTTGTCGTTCCGGACAACCTTGGACATGTCATCAAGGTAGAAGAAGCCCGAGTGTGTGATGGCGCCGATCTTCGAATTGATGTCAGTGTTGCCGTTGGCGCTGTAGGGGTTGAACGACGAGAAGGCATTGACCTCCGCCACCGTGACGCTGCCGCCGCGCTTCGCCTCCCCCACCACGACGGACGGGGCGCTGCCACCCGAGCAGCCGGAAAGAACAAGGGCGGCCGACAATGCGGCGACGAGCAACTGAATCAGACGCCGTACCGGCATGCCGCCTCCTTGTGTGTTTCCCTCTCCAGGAGGGGACCCGGGCCGCCCAATCGCGCCCTACCACTTCAGGATAAGCTGTCAGGCCGGCCAGTCGTTGATGTGGGGCATTGGACCCTGTAGTTCCACCCACCGGGCCGCTACTATGAACCCGTGCCTGGCCGTGACGCTGTCCTGACCGATCCCGGCCGCATGCCCGACGACGAACAGATCCGCCAGCATCTGGGTGCTTCCTCGCCGCCTGGCACGACCTCAAGGAGCTGTTGTCCCGACCCGACCTTGGCCTGGAGTTGTCGTGGCACCACTACCGGGACGGCGGATGGCTGTGCAAGGCTCTCCAGGGCAGCAAGAATATGGCGTGGTTGGCGGTCTGGGACGGCTACGCCACGGTCACGTGCTACTTCTCCGCCCGACACCGCAATGACCTCGCCGCGCTGCCCCTCCCTGACAACCTCCGGGCCCAGATCACCGGGTGCAGATGTCCGGAGCGATGCTGCCGGTCGTCGTCCGGATCCGCTCGCCGGAGGATATCGGGGCCGCCATCGAGATCGTCCATTACAAGCTTCGGGCGCGGTAGTGGCGGCAGCCCCCCAAGGAAGCGGGCACGTCATGGTGCCGTGGCCGCCACAGGCCCAGACGTTGACGCGGAACGAGGCCGGTGTTGGCCAGATACATTGCACCGCCCCCTAGAGTGAAGGCATGCTGCACTCAACCCGGCAAGGCTCCGGTAAGCCACTCCTCCTGATCCATGGACTCGGTTCCAGTATTGGTAACTGGAACCCGGTAATCCCGGCGCTGGCCGCTGAACGCGATGTGATTGCCATCGACCTCCCCGGTTGCGGCGAATCCGCGCCGCTGACCGGCGAAACCACCATTGCCACGCTGACCGATGCCGTCGAAGCCTTTATACGCGACGAGAAACTGGATGACATTGATCTCGTAGGCAGCTCCATGGGCGCCCGGATGGCAATGGAAATGGCGCGGCGAGGGCACCCTGCCACCACGATCGCCCTGGACCCTGGTGGCTTCTGGAATGACCGCCAGGCAGCGATCTTTGGGGCAAGCATCAAAGCATCCGTCGCACTGATGCGCCGCATCCAACCGGCACTCCCCTTCCTCACGGGCAACCCCGTGGGCCGCACGGCCCTGTTGGCTCAGTTCTCCGCCCATCCCTGGAAACTGCCGCAGGATCTTGTCCTGCATGAGCTTCGCGGGTTCAAGACATCGACCAGCCTGGACCCGGCCCTCAACGCGCTGATTCACGGTCCCCGCCAGGAAGGCGCACCGGCCGGTTCACTCAAGGGAAAAGTGGTAGTCGGATGGGGGCGGAAGGACAAGGTCACCCCTCCCAGTGAGGCGGCGCGTGCCGCGGAGCTGTTCCCGGATGCCACCCTCCACTGGTTCGAAAACTCCGGTCACTTCCCACACTGGGACCAACCAACGGAAACGGCACGCCTGATCCTCGATAGCACGAGCTGAGCTGCGCGGCGGAGTCATTGGCCTTGGGGCAGTGTTGGCGGGGTACATTGCTTCGAGCGCGGCAAAGAGCCAAGTCTCCGTCACGCCCCTGCTCACCAAACCTTGATTCCAAAACGCTCCTACTCATGCCCCGGACGGGCGTAAGGGGAATGCTCGAACGACCCGCTTATCCCCGCCGAAAACGAGCCGCAATCAATTCTTGCCGGGATAGGTTTTATCGACCGTGGATACAGGCGAAGGCCGCCAAGAACAGTTTTCTTGGCGGCCTTCCCAGAGGTTTCACGAGGGTCAGAAACTACACATTGAACCGAAATTCAACCACGTCGCCGTCGGCCATGACGTATTCCTTGCCTTCGATCCGCACCTTGCCGCGGGACTTTGCCTCGGCCATGGAGCCGGCCTCGACCAGGTCATTGAAGGAAACAACTTCGGCCTTGATGAAGCCGCGCTGGAAATCGGAGTGGATGACACCCGCCGCTTGCGGTGCCGTATCCCCCTGCCGAATGGTCCAGGCCCGGGCTTCCTTGGGGCCGGCCGTGAGGTAGGTCTGCAGCCCCAGGGTGTGGAAGCCGACGCGGGCCAGCTGGTCCAGGCCGGACTCGTCCTGGCCGTTCATCTCGAGCATCTCGCGGGCTTCTTCCTCATCCAGTTCGACGAGGTCCGCTTCGAGCTTGGCATCAAGGAAAATGCAGTCTGCCGGAGCGACCATGGCCCGCAGCTCCTCCTGCTTCTCCGGGCTGCCCAGGATGCCTTCGTCGGCATTGAAGACGTAAATGAAGGGCTTGGCCGTCAGCAGGCCCAGTTCCTTGAGGTGTTCCATCTCCAATTTGTCGCTCTTGATGGAGGAGTAGATGGTGTCACCACGCTCCAGCACTGCCTGCGCGGCCTTGATGGCTGCGAGTTCGGCGGCTTCGCGCTTCTTGATCTTGACTTCTTTTTCGATCCGCGGGATGGCCTTTTCGATGGTCTGCAGGTCCGCGAGGATCAGTTCGGTGTTGATGGTTTCCATGTCCGAGCGCGGGTCCACTTTGCCGTCGACGTGCACCACGTCGGGGTCGTCGAAGACCCGGACAACCTCGGCAATGGCTTCGGCCTCGCGGATATTCGCCAGGAACTGGTTGCCCAGCCCCTCCCCCTCGGACGCACCCTTCACGATCCCGGCAATGTCGACGAAGGACACGGCTGCGGGCAGGATGCGCTGGGAACCGAAGATGCCGGCAAGCTTCTGAAGCCTGGGATCCGGGAGGTTCACCACTCCCACATTGGGTTCGATCGTGGCGAACGGATAGTTCGCGGCCAGGACCTGGTTGCGGGTAAGCGCGTTGAAGAGGGTTGATTTGCCGACGTTGGGCAGTCCGACGATGCCAATAGTAAGAGCCACGAGCATTGATTCTACCCGCCGGGCCGCCGGGGACAGTACCGGGGAATGTCACTGCCGGTGAATGTCAGAGCCCCGTGCAACAGTGAAGCCATGGATGCTTTTGCCTTGATTCTGGCCCTTCTCATGCTGTTGCTGGGCGCCCTTGCCGGCGCCGCTGCCACCTACTTTTCCCTGCGCCGGAACTCGCATGGGCTGGAGGCAGACTTTGACCAGGTATCGTCCCGCCTTTCAGAGGTCACGGCCCAGCTTGCAGCGGCCGACGCCGAGCGGCGGCTTCTGGCTGCACAGAACCGTGAGCTGGGCGAGGCAAGGACGCAGGACGGCAGCGTGCTGCGCGCCCTGGCGCCGGTGGCCGAGAAGCTCTCTGCCGTCCAGCAGCAGGTGGCACTGCTGGAGCGGGACCGGGTTGAGCAATACGGCCAGCTGGCCCAGCAGCTGCAGGAGGCCAGGCTGTCGGATGAACAGCTCATCCGGTCCACGCATGCCCTGGAGTCGGCATTGCGCTCCAACAGCGCCAGGGGCCAGTGGGGCGAGGTGCAGCTTAGGCGCGTGGTAGAGGCCGCAGGCATGCTCCGCCACGTGGACTTCGTGGAACAGGTCCACAGCGCCGGCCACGACTCAGCTGTCCGCCCGGACCTGGTGGTGCAGCTGCCCGGTGAAAAGCAGCTGGTGGTGGATGCCAAGGTCCCGCTCTCGTCCTACCTCGAGGCACAGGAACTGGGCGCCGTGGATCCAGGCACGGGCCGGCTGGCCGGACCCTCGGCGAGCGATGGCAGGAACCAACAGGCCCTGCTCGCCGCGCACGCCAAGGCCTTGAGGGCCCATGTCGATGCGCTGGGCACCAAGAAATACTGGGACATCCCGGGGAATTCGCCGGAACTGGTGGTTTGCTTCATCCCGGCCGAGTCCATCCTGGCCGCCGCCCTGACAGCTGACGCCGGGCTCCTGGACCACGCGCTGTCCCGCAATGTTGTCCTCGCATCCCCAAGCACCCTGCTGGCCGTGCTGAAGTCCGTGGCTTTCACCTGGCGTCAGGACGTCCTGACGGACAGTGCACGCGAACTGTTCGAGCTCGCGCGGCAGCTGTACGACCGGATGGGCACGCTGGGTGAGAACGTCAGCAAGCTGGGTTCCTCACTGAAGACCTCCGTGGACCGCTACAACGCGATGGTCGGCACCCTAGAAGCGCGGATTCTGCCCACCGCGCGGAAGCTCAACAGCCTGGAGGAGTCAGGCCTTGCCGCGCCTCCGCTGGTGGAGGTAACCCCGCGCGCGCTGGTGGCGCCCGAACTTCAAGGTGATGACGAAGCCGCCTGAAGTGCCGGTGAAGGCAGGAGGGGCCGGGCAGTCGCTGACTGCCCGGCCCCGTCCGTTCTACGCGCGCCGGCTATATGCCGTGCTTGTGTTTCAGTTGCGGGCCCGGCGGCCGCCCAGGGCACGGCTGACGTCACCGGACTGTTTCAGGGTTGCGCGGAGTTCCTTGGGCAGCGAGAACAGCAGGTCTTCTTCAGCCGTGACCACTTCCTCCACAGTGCCGTAACCGTAGTCGGCCAGGAGCCTCAGCACGTCCTGCACCAGCACCTCGGGAACAGAGGCCCCCGACGTGACACCCACGCTGGCGACGCCTTCAAACCACGCTTCGTCCACCTCGTTGGCGAAGTCCACCCGGTACGAGGCCTTGGCACCGTATTCGAGCGCCACCTCCACCAACCGGACGGAGTTGGACGAGTTGGCTGAGCCCACCACGATCACCAGGTCCGCCTTGGGCGCGATCTTCTTGATGGCCACCTGTCGGTTGGTGGTGGCGTAGCAGATGTCATCGCTGGGCGGATCCTGCAGGGTGGGGAACCGTTCCTTGAGCAGCCGGACGGTTTCCATGGTCTCGTCGACACTCAGCGTGGTCTGGGAAAGCCAGATGACCTTTTCGGGGTCGCGGACGGTCACCTTGTCGACTTCGTGGGGGCCGTTGATGATCTGGATGTGCTCCGGCGCTTCACCGGCCGTGCCTTCCACTTCCTCGTGGCCGTCGTGGCCGATCAGGAGGATGTCGAAATCGTCCTTGGCGAAGCGGACGGCTTCCCTGTGCACCTTGGTGACCAGCGGGCAGGTGGCATCGATGGTGCGCAGGCCGCGGTCTTCCGCGGACTGGACCACTGCCGGGGACACGCCATGGGCGGAGAAGATAACCAGCGCGCCTTCTGGGACTTCGTCGGTCTCGTCCACAAAGATGGCACCCTTTTCCTCCAGGGAGCTGACCACGTGGACGTTGTGGACAATCTGCTTGCGGACATACACGGGCGCGCCGTAGTGCTCCAACGCCTTCTCGACCGCGATGACGGCCCGGTCAACGCCGGCGCAGTAGCCGCGCGGGGCAGCCAGCAGCACCTTCTTGGTGCCGTTGACGGGAGCTGCGGCTGCTACTTCCTCAGGCGAACGGCGCCTGCGTGGAATGGTTGGCATCGAAAGGGGTACGGCCGTGGTGGTCATCCCTCCATGTTACCGGCTGGTCCGCGCCCGTTTCCGGGATGCGAACAAGGTCACAATGCCCAAGACCACCAGGACGCCACCCGTGATTGCGGCGGTGGTGATCCATCCTTGGAAGTCCGCGCCCGCGGCGGCCAGGAACTCGTCACGGAACATGTTGGCCACGGCATTGCCGGTGTCCGTCGACCGGGCACGGGCCGAGCCCAGCTGCGAGCCAGCTCCCCACAGAGCGGCGAGCGCCAATCCCCCAAGGCCGGCTGCCAACAGAACGGTCCAGCGGCGCCGTGCAGCCACCAGCGCCAGCAGAAAGGCTACGGCCGAACCCATGGCCAGGATGTAGCCCATCGGCGCATAGGTGGCCAGCCGTTCCGTCCACTCCCTTTGCGCAGGCTGGCCGACGTTGATCAGGGTTTGCTCCGGTGGGTTGAGTGGAAGCCGCGTGGTCCGGGAGATTTCCTCCGAGCCGAGGGCTACCAAAGGGGCCACGTCCAGAGTCAGCGACGACGGCGAGGCGCCATCCTGGGGATCCACCGAAGGCTCCGCAAAACTCAGGCGGTGGCTTCGGCGCAGCGTTTCCTCCCAGGCCGCCGGGTAACCGGGAAGCCCGGTCAACGACTCCGCCGCCTTCTCAAGCATCGGTTCGACCAGCCCCGAAAGAAAGCCCGGAACTGCTCCGGTGTCAATTGTTCCCACCGCCGCCGCAGCAAGCTTTCGCTGGAAGTCCGAGTCCTTGCCCAGCGGAGCCGCGAGGCGGACGAACCCATCTTCCTGGACGATGTTCCGATCCACCCATATAGCGGGAACGGCGACAGCGGCCAGGAGGATGCCCAGCACGGTGGCAATGGCAGAGACAAAGGTGCGCACAACAGGTCCTTCGGGGTTGGGGGCCTTTACCCATCCTAGGCAGGACGGAGGACTGTCCCTGTCAGCCCCCGCTGCTAGACCATATGGATAAGGTTGATTGAACGCCCCCAAGAGATGAAGGACCGCATGCCCCCAGCACCAGCTTCCCAATGGCATCCGCATGTCTGAGCAGGCATCCCTTCCGGGTACCGCCCCCACGACGCTGCCGGCTACCGCAGCTGAAACCAGCCCGGATAACCCGTGGCCCTTGCAGCTGCTGTCGCAGAAGCTGAAGGCCCACATTGACCGCACTCCGTCCGCATGGGTGGAAGGCCAGGTCATCGAGCTGAACCGGCGCGGAAGTAACGCCTACCTGACCCTTCGCGACGTGGACGCCGAGGTCTCACTGCCTGCCTCCGTATGGACCAAGGTGCTGGAACGCCAGAACCTTCCACTGGAGCGCGGGTCGCGGGTGGTGGCACTGCTGAAGCCGGAATTCTGGCTGAAAACGGGCAGGCTCAACATGCTGGTGCGGGACATCAGGCCCGTGGGACTGGGTGACCTGCTGGCCAGGATCGAGCGGTTGCGCAAGGCCCTGGCGGCGGAAGGCTTGTTCGCAGATTCCCGGAAGAAGCCCCTGCCCCTTCTGCCGCACCGGATCGGCCTCATCACTGGCCGCGACTCCGATGCAAAGAAGGACATCCTGCGCAATGCAGCCCTGCGGTGGCCGGCGGTGGAATTTGAGATCCGCGAGGTGGCCGTCCAAGGAAACACAGCTGTGGCCCAGGTGGTCCGTGCCCTGCGGGAACTGGATGCCCGGCCGGAGGTGGACGTCATCGTCATCGCCCGTGGCGGCGGTGCGCTGGAAGACCTCTTGCCTTTCAACAGCGAGGACCTGATCCGGGCGGTGGCTGCGGCCGCCACTCCCGTGGTGAGCGCCATCGGCCACGAGGCAGACCGCCCGCTCCTGGACTACGTCGCGGACCTGCGCGCCTCAACCCCCACCGATGCCGCCAAGCGGATCGTGCCGGAAGTCTCAGAAGAGCTTGCCGGAGTGCGCCAGGCGCGTGAACAGTTGCGCCGCTGCATGGAGCGGCTGGTGGACCGGGAATCTGACCGATTGGCGGCACTGCATTCCCGGCCGGTCATGGCGGCGCCCGAGGGCATGGTCTCGCTCCGGGCCGAGGAAATTGAACGGCTCCTGCGCCGTTCCTCCGCTTCAGTAAGTTCCACCGTGGTGCGGGCAGCAGACCAGCTTGAGCACCTCAAAGCCCAGGTACGCGCGTTGTCCCCGCAGAAGACGCTGGACAGGGGGTACGCCGTCGTCGAACTGGCAGGAGACCAGGCCGCACGGATCGCCCAAGCCGGGCACGCAGTGGTCCGCCGCCCTGCCGAGGCGCCTGCGGGTGCAGCCTTGTCCATCCGCGTGGCGGAGGGACGTTTCGGCGCGACGTCCACCGGACCCGTTCAGTCCACCGGCGGATTCCAGGCAGGAAACCAAGACCACCACCAGAAACCAGACCACCACCAGGAATTGGAAGAAAAAGCATGACTGAACAAAAACCAGGGTCGGATGTCGCAGCACTGAGCTATGAGGAAGCGCGGGAGCAGCTCATCGCTGTAGTGGGCAAGCTGGAGGCGGGAGGCGCCAGCCTCGAGGAATCCCTGGCGCTGTGGGAGCGCGGCGAGGCGCTGGCGGCGCGATGCGAGGAGTGGCTGGAAGGCGCCCGGAAGCGCCTGGCGGCAGCCCGCGACCAGCCGCTATAGGCAGCCCATCCACTGTCGCCAGCCGGTCAACGCAGCCCAGTCAACGGACCGGCAGCAGCAGGCCAGTGGAAAGATTACACAGTCGATTCACGGGAGCGATCCTCAGGAACGGGCCACCAGTTCCCGCTCTGTGGCGACGTCGAATTCAGCCTTTGGCCATTTGAGGTTCATCCCGGAGAGGGCGCCGAGCAGCAGTTGCTGGACCGCGATCCGGGCATACCATTTCTTGTTGGCCGGGACGACGTGCCAGGGCGCGACCGGCGTGCTCGTTTCGTCGATCGCAGCCTGGTAGGCACTCATGTAATCGTCCCAAAAAGCGCGCTCGTCCAGGTCGCCGTGGCTGTACTTCCAGTGCTTGGCAGGGTTGTCCAGCCGTGCCAGCAGGCGTTCCCTCTGTTCGTCCCCACTGATGTGCAGCATCACCTTGACCACCTTGGTACCGGAATCCGTCAGCCTCGCCTCGAATTCATTGATGGCAACGTACCGCCGCTTGATTTCATCCGGACTGGCCCAGCCGTGGACCCTGTGGATGAGGACGTCCTCGTAATGGGAACGGTCAAACACACCCACCATCCCGGCGGCCGGCACTTCCTTCTCGATGCGCCATAGGAAGTCGTAGGACTTTTCCTCGTCGGTGGGGGCTTTGAATGCCTTGAAGTGGACGCCCTGCGGGTTCATCGATGCCATGACGTGGCTGACGATCCCGCCCTTGCCCGCGGTGTCCATGGCCTGCAGGATCAGCAGGACCCGTTTGGTTCCGCCGAAGCGGGACTCCGCAAAGAGCTTTTCCTGGAGTTCGGAAAGTTCGTCGTCCATCTCCGCGAGGAGCAGCTTGCCGTCATCCTTGGTTCCGCTGTAGCCGGGCGTTGAGTTGGGATCCACGGCGGCAAGGGAGAAACCCTCCCCCGCGCGAAGGGTTTGGGCAGGATGCTGGTCGAAGCCAACGACGCGGGCCATGGGAATCCTTTCGCCAAGGGTTGCACGGGCAGGGGCCCGTGAGCACAGGCTAGTTCCCCTGGTACCTGCTTAGGAAGTCCCCCATACGGCCAATGGCCTCCTCGATGTCCTTCACGTTCGGCAACGTCACCATCCGGAAATGGTCGGGGCGGACCCAGTTGAAGGCGCGCCCGTGGGAGACGAGGATCTTTTGTTCCCTCAGCAGGTCGAGGACGAATTTCTCATCATCGCGAATGTGGTAGACGTCGGGGTCCAGGCGCGGGAAGAGGTAGAGCGCGCCCCTGGCCTGCTGGGTGCTGACGCCGGGAATGGCGTTGAGCATGTCATAGGCCTTGTTCCGCTGTTCCAGCAGGCGGCCGCCGGGGAGGATGAGGTCGTTGATGCTTTGATAGCCGCCCAGTGCGGTCTGGATGGCGTGCTGGGCCGGGACGTTGGCGCACAGCCGCATGTTGGCCAGGAGGTTGATGCCTTCGAGGTAGTCGGCAGCCTCCTTCTTGGGGCCGGATATGGCCATCCAGCCGGCCCGGTAGCCGCATACCCTGTAGGCCTTGGACAGCCCGCTGAACGTCAGGCACAGGACGTGGTCGTCGGTGAGCTTGGCGAGGTTAACGTGGACGGCGTCCTCATACAGGATTTTTTCGTAGATCTCGTCGGCGAAGACCACCAGGCCGTGCTTTTCAGCCAGGGCAACAATGCGCTTCAGCGTCTCTTCCGGGTAGACCGCGCCCGTCGGGTTATTCGGGTTGATGACCACGATTCCCTTGGTGCGGGGCGTGATCTTGGCTTCCATGTCCTCAAGGTCAGGCTGCCACCCGGATTCCTCGTCGCAAAGGTAGTGGACGGGCTTACCGCCGGCGAGCGCCACGGAGGCCGTCCACAGCGGGTAGTCCGGCGTCGGGATGAGGACTTCGTCGCCTGAATCCAGCAGCGCCATCAGGGACATGGTGATGAGCTCGCTGACACCGTTGCCCAGGTAGATGTCATCGACGTGGATGTTCTGGATGCCGCGGGTCTGGTAGTACTGCGACACCGCAGTGCGGGCGGAAAAGATGCCGCGCGAGTCGCTGTAGCCCTGGGCGTGCGGCAGGTGGCGGATCATGTCCACCAGGATGGCGTCCGGTGCCTCGAAGCCGAACGGGGCCGGGTTGCCGATGTTCAGTTTGAGGATCCGGTGGCCCTCCGCCTCCATCTGCTGGGCGGCCTGCAGAATCGGTCCACGGATGTCATAGAGAACGTTGTGAAGCTTCGTGGACTGCCTGAATTCTGCCATTCCTCAAATATGCCACAGGAAGGATGCATCCCCGTTGAGACATCCACCACATGGCCGACGGCGGCTGCCGGACCTTTCAAAGGTCCGGCAGCCGCCGTCGTCATTACCGAAGCTCCCCTCGCCGGAGGGGCGTGATGCCTACTTGACGATGCCCTTCTCCTTGAGCCAGTTGGTGGCCGCCGTCTTGGCGTCCTGCTTTTGGCTGCCGCTGACCGCACGGTTGAGGTTGATCAGGTCATCGGTGGTGAGCGTGCTGGACACCGAGTTCAGAGCCTGCTTTGCCTTGTCCGTCATCTTCGCCTTGTTGTACAGCGGCAGGACCTGCTGGGCGATGAAGTTGTTCTTGGGATCATCCAGCACCACCAGGTCGTTGTCGGCAATGGAGGGCGTGGTGGTGTAGATGTCAGCCACCTGCACCTGGTCCTCCAGCAGCGCCTTCAGCGTCACCGGGCCGCCGCCGTCGCTGAAGGGCTCCAGCTTCTTGGGGACGCAGTTGTAGTTCTTCTTCAGACCCGGCAGGCCGTAGGCGCGCTCGGCGAACGTGGCGGGTGCCCCCACCACGATCTCGCTGCAGACCTTGGCCAGGTCCTCGATGGACTTCAGCTGGTACTTTTCCGCGGTGGCCTTGGTGACCACCATGGCGTCCTTGTCTTCAGCCTTGGATGCGTCCAGCACGCCGAGCCCCTCCGGCAGCTTGCCGGGCAGTGCCTTGGCGATGTCGCCGGCGGAGACTTCCTTGGCTTCCTTGTCCACGTACAGCAGCAGGTTGCCACTGTAGTCCGGCACCACGTCCACGGAGCCGTCCTGGACTGCCTTGAAGTAGACCTCGCGGGAGCCGATGTTCGGCTTGGTGGTGGCGGTGATCCCGTTGGCGTTCAGCGCGCCTGCGTAGAGTTCGGCGATGATCTGGCTCTCGGGGAAGTCGGCCGAACCCACCACCAGGGAGGTGGCTTGGCCGGAGGCCCCGCTGCTCGATGCCGGCGGGTTTTTCAGGGGATCGGATGAACCGCCGCAGGCGGACAGCACCACGGCCAGGCCAACCCCGGCGGCGAGGCCACCGAATGCCCGCCTTCCGAGGCGCTGGGGACGGCTATCTTTCATGACTTACCTCCTTGTACAACAGTCTCCGCAACAACGGGGTCTGTGAGATCAACCGCAGCCTCCTGGCTGCGATAGGACAGCTTCGAGGGCCCCTGGGTCAGGAACAGCCTCTGGAACAGGGACAGGACGAGGTCGACGGCGATGGCCAGCACCGCGATGAGGAGGGAGCCTCCCAGCATCTGGGGGAAGTCGCTGAGGACCAGGCCGTCAAAGAGATAGCGGCCCAGGCCGCCGAGGTTGATGTAGGCAACCACGGAGACAGTGGCGATCACCTGCAGCACGCCGGTCCGGAATCCGCCGAACATGACGGGGAGCGCATTAGGCAGCTCGGCCCGGAACAGGACCTGCGGTTCCGTCATGCCCATGGCACGGGCGGCGTCCACCACGTTCCGGTCCACACTGGATATTCCGGCATAGGTTCCGGCCAGCAGCGGCGGGACGGTGAGGATCACCAGGGCCCACACCGGGGGCATCAGTCCGATTCCGGCCAGCAGCACGAACAGGATCAGCAGGCCAAGGGTGGGAAGTGCACGGAGGGCCCCAGCCAGCGCCACGACGGCCACCCGGCCCTTTCCGGTGTGGCCGACGAAAAGCCCGACGGGAACGGCGATGGCGGTGGCGATGAGCATGACCAGGCCGGTGTACTGGAGGTGCTCCCCCATTCGGGCAGGGATGCCCATGCTTCCGGACCAGTGCTCCGGGTCGGTGAGCCAGGCGAACGTATCGGCAAAGACGTTGCTCATGCTGCTCCTCCCGCCGTTGACGCAGACCGCTCCGCAGCCACCGGCGCGTCCGCAGGGGCACGCCCAACACCGCGGTCCCGCCGGCCGCCGGCCCGCTCCCACGGGGTGAGGATGCGTTCCAGCAGGACCAGGACAGCATCCATCAGCAGCGCAAGGACCAGGATGGCGATGATGCCCACCACCACCTCGGTGACAAAATCCCGCTGGAGGCCGTCGGTAAAGAGCATCCCCAGGTTGCCGACACCCAGGAGTGCCGCAACACTGACCAGCGAGATGTTGCTGACGGACACTACGCGAAGTCCGGCGAACAGGACCGGCAGGGAGAGCGGCAGGTCGACCTGAAGGAAACGGGCCAGCGGCTTGAAGCCCATTGCCTGCGCGGCCTGGCTGATGTCCGCGTCAACGGAGTCGAAGGCGTCCAGGGCGGCGCGGACCAGCAAGGCCACCGCATAGATGGTCAGCGCCACCACCACGTTGAGGGGATCCAGGATCCGGGTGCCCAGGATGGTCGGCAGGATGATGAACAGAGCCAGCGACGGAATGGTGTACAGGAGCGAGGAGGCCGTGAGCACCACGGAGCGCAGTGCGCTGTTCCGCCGTGCCAACTGCGCCAGCGGAATGGAAATCAGCAGGCCCAGGACCATGGGAACGATGGCCAGCACAAGGTGCTGGCCGCCGCGTTCCAGGATCATGCCGGTGTTGGCAAGGAACCATTCCATCAGAGGGCAGCCTGCCGCACCTGGCGCGCTTCTTCGATGAGCGCCAGCACCTCACCGCCGCGGACCACACCGAGTACCTTGCCGTCGGCGTCGACGGCAACGCCCAGGCCCGACGGCGAGGACAGGGCTGCGTCCAGGGCCCGCCGGAGGCTTTCCCCTGGACGGAACAGCGAACCGCCGGGAACGAGTTCGGTTTCAGTGCCCGGCGCGGACCATCCCAAAGGCTGCATGTCCGGGTCCACCACCAGCTGCCATCCGCCGGCTGCGCTGGAATCGGACTCATATCCCCCTGCAGCGCGGATAATCGTAGGCACCGGGTGGATCACCACGCCGTCGGACGGGCTGAAACCCAGGTGCCGGAAGCCGCGGTCCCGGCCGACGAAGGACGCCACGAAGTTGTTGGCCGGCGCCCGGAGGATTTCCTCAGGGGTGGCGTACTGGGCCAGCTTGCCGCCGGTGGCAAAGACGGCAACCTTGTCGCCCAGGATGGTGGCTTCGTCGATGTCGTGGGTGACGAACACGATGGTCTTGGCCAGGTCCTTTTGCAGACGCAGCAACTCGTGCTGGAGTTCGTCCCGGACAACCGGGTCCACTGCGCTGAACGGCTCGTCCATGAGGAGGATGGGCGGATCTGCAGCGAGGGCGCGCGCTACGCCTACGCGCTGCTGCTGGCCGCCGGACAGCTGCGACGGATACCGCGTGCCCAGGGAGTGCGCCAGGCCCACCACGTCCAGGAGCTCCTCGGCGCGCCTGCGGGCGTCAGCTTTCGAAACCCCATTCAGCCTGGGAACGGTAGCGATGTTGTCCAGCACCGAGCGGTGCGGCAGCAGCCCTGCCGACTGCATGACGTAGCCCATGGAGCGGCGCAGTTCGGCCGCCGGCACGGAGGTGACGTCCCGGCCATCCACGGTGATGGTCCCGGATGTGGGCTCCACCATACGGTTGATCATCCGGAGGGACGTTGTTTTGCCGCAGCCGGAAGGGCCCACGAAGACTGTGACCGTGCCCCTGGCGATGGACATGGACAACCCGTCCACGGCGGGCTGGCCGCCCGGGTACTGCTTGGTAACGCTCTGGAACTCAATCATCGCCTGGTCCATGGTGCGGACTTACCTGTTCTCTTGGACGGGCTGCTTTCAGCACCGCGACACTGCCATCAGCACGCTGATAGTTACGGTAACCCAAACGGGGGCGGCCTTCAGCAGCTAAAGCCCCAATCCCCGCAAAGGAATCCCTACTGTGACCATTCGGTACCCTGTCCTGCACGGATGGGTGTCCGGGATGGGACGCGCACCACTCCTGTTGAGGTGGCATCAGCGCGCCTAGAGTAAAGGCGTGACCAACTTGGAAATTTCACCCCAGGAAGAGCTGTGCCCGCCTGCCGCTGCCGAAGGCACCCCGGGCCCGTGCCTGCAGCTGTGGCCGGAGCGCGAAGTGCCGCTGGGCGGAGTCCGCGCCATGAACGTCAAACGCACGCTGCCCCAGCGCGGACTGCCGACGATCGGTGCCTGGTGCTTCCTGGACAGCTTTGGCCCCGACCGGACCGCCATGTCTGTCCTCCCGCACCCCCACATTGGGCTCCAGACGGTGACCTGGCCCCTGGCGGGGCACATCCGGCACCGGGACAGTGTGGGCAGCGATGTGGTGGTGCGTCCGGGCGAGCTGAACATCATGACTGCGGGGCAGGGCGTGTCGCACTCGGAGTTCGCGGTGCTTCCTTCCGACGGCGGCCAGGAGTTGCCGCTGCAGCGGGGACTTCAGCTGTGGGTTGCCCTTCCCGACGGGGACCGGCACAGGGAACCGGCGTTCGAACAGCACCGCGAGCTGCCGCGCGCCGCCGGCCAGGGTTTTACCGCCACCGTGATGGTGGGAAAGCTTGCCGGAGTGGCGTCCCCGGCAACGATGTACTCGCCAATCGTCGGCGCTGACGTTTCCTGTGAAGGGGAGGCGGTGCTCCCGCTGGAGCCCGCGTTCGAGCACGGCATCCTGGTGCTCGACGGCGGCCTGGCGGTGGACGGGCAGGAACTGCCGGCGGGGCCGCTGGGCTACCTGGGCACCGGCCGCAGCGAGCTGCGGATGCAGGCGCGTCCTGGCACGCGCTTCCTGTTGATCGGCGGTGAGCCGTTCGGTGAGGAACTGCTGATGTGGTGGAACTTTGTGGGCCGCACCCACGACGAAGTGGAACAGGCCCGGGATGACTGGGAAGCGCAGGCGGGGCTGCCGGACACCGAAACGGCCGCCGCCCGCTACGGCCTGGTGCCCGGGCACGGTCCGGACGCCGGGGCGGAGGCAGGACGCATCCCGGCTCCCCCGCTTCCCGGCGTTCGGCTGACACCCCGCAAACGGTCCGTCAGCTAGGAGTCCTGCCTAAAGGGTCAGGCGGGCTCTGCCAGGAGCTGCAGGACACCAAACACCGGTTCCTGGTCCAGGACCCGCACATCCATGATTCCGGCTGCGGCAAGGTTCCGGCGGAATGACTCCTGCAGGGGAGCAACATTCATCCCCAGCCCGCCCCCCAGGATCACCGGCCCGTCGATTTTCAGCTGGCCCAGCACCTGTTCCGCCAGGGCAGCAAGGTCCTGCCCGGCCCGGGCCAGCAGGGCTGCACTGTCCTGGTGCCCGGCAGCTGCCGCCTCCACCACGTGCCGGGCCTGCTGCGCCCAGAAGCGGCGCCCGGTGTCCGGGGAGTGGAACAGCGCAATCAGCTTGTTGGGGTGGTCCAGCCCGCAGGACCGCAGAAGGGCTGCGGTGAGCTGGTCGATGGGCAGGCCCTGGTTCATCCTGCGGAGGCTGTGCCGCACCGCTTCGCGGCCCAGCCAATAGCCGCTGCCTTCATCCCCCAGCAGGTAACCCCAGCCGCCGGCCCGGGCCTCGCCGCCGTCGGCATTGCGTCCCCAGGCCGCTGAGCCCGTCCCTGCGATGACGGCCACCCCGGTGCCGGCACGGCCTGCCGCCAGCAGCAAACGCGAGTCGTGGACAACGGTGACGCGTGCTTGCGGGGCCAGCGGCTGGATCAGGGCAGCCAGGGCTGCAGCGTCCTCGTCGGTATCGATTCCGCCCGAGCCCGCATACACCCGGTCCACACGTCCTCCGCCGATCCGGGCGAACAGCTCCGCCAGGTTGCGGGCCGCCTGTCCACGGGTGACGTTCTGGACGTTGGAGCTGCCTGCCGAGTCGTCCGCGACAGGCCGACCGTCCTCAAAGCGGACCCCGTGGGTTTTGGTGCCCCCGATGTCCAGCCCGATCGTGATGCCGTGAAGCGGGTTTACAGGAAGCGGGTTGCCCGGCTGCGGGTCGCTTGGCGCTTCCGCGGCCGGCTCGACGGGATGGGCGAAAGGGTTCTGGGTGTTCGTCACGTCACAAGGGTACTTGCGGGGAGGGCGTGCCGTGCGGCACCCGGCCGCGCCTGGCCCTGGCCGGCGCGCTCCGCCGTCGGCCGTCTTACTTGCTCAGCGGCCCGCCCTGGTGACCAGCCCAGCCAACAGGCCCGGACCTTGGGAGACCACCAGTTCGCGGAAGAGCCTGGCCGGAACAGGTTCGCTTTCGGGCTTCCGGCGCCGCCAGCTCACGCCGACCTCCCTGAAGGCGAGCGGGGAATCCAGTGGCACTTCCACCCACCCCAGGTCGCCCGTTTCGGGGCGCAGTGTGCGGCCCGGCGCCTCACCGCCCGGCGGGAGGATGCTGACGCCGAGGCCTGCCGCGACCAGTCCGCGGACCGTGTGGGAATCCTGGCTTTCAAAGGCGATCCGCGGGCGGTACCCGGCCTCGCGGAACAGTGCATCGGTGAGGGACCGCAGCCCGTACCCGGGCCCCAGGGCAACGAACGGCTCGGCCCGGATATCGGCCACGGCCGCCATCCGCTTCCGCGCCAGCGGGTGGCCATGATGCACCACCAGCCGGAGCGGCTCACGGTACAGCGGCGCCGAATCAAGGTTCTTCCCGGGTGGGGCCACGGGCGCGGTGAGGGCAAGGTCGGCTTCGCCGGAAGCAAGCTCCTCCAAACAGCTGTTCCGGGCGCCCTGGCTAAGCCGGAAGGCGGTTCCGGGGTGTCGGGTACGGAAGGCGCTGATCAGCAGGGGCAGGGTGGCTTCGCCGAATGTGTGCTGGAAGGACACAGACACAGTGCCCCTGACCACCTGGGACTCGTTCCGGACCAGGTCCAGCCCGGCCTGGAACTCCGCCAGCGCGTGCTCGATGTAAGGCAGAAGCGTGCGGGCAGCGGGAGTCAGGCGGACCCCGCGCCCGTCCCGGACCAGGAGTTCGGTGCCGACGGCGGCGCTGGCCCGGGCCAGTGCCCTGCTCACCGTTGACTGGGGTACTCCAAGCAACTCGGCTGTCTCCGTCACATGCTCGGTGCGGCCCAGCTCGGCCAGTACCGGCAGGAGCGGCAGCAAATGCGCCAACTGTTTCCGGTCCGGTTCCATTGCTGCCTTACCTGTGCCTCGAATGACCCACTATTGATATCAGTTTGACAGGAAAGATGCATTGGAAGCATCCATTTCGGGAGGACTACGCTGGCTGGATGCGACAGAAGGCACCAGCCGGCACCGGCCCCTCACCCGTCTGGAGTGGGCATCCCAAGGGATCGCGTGACTACGGCCGCGTCCTCGCCGGACTGGCGTGCGCCGGTGTGGCCACTTTCGCGCAGCTTTACGCCACGCAGGCGGTCCTGCCGCTCATGGCGGCCGACTTGGACATCACTGCTGCCGAGGCCGCCCTCACCATCTCCCTGTCCACCATGGGGCTGGCCGCCACGGTGATCCCCTGGTCCTTCCTGGCAGACCGCATTGGCCGGGTGAAGGCCATGATGTGGGGCATCACGGCGGCCACCGTCCTGGGCCTGCTGGTGCCGTTGTCCGCGAACTTCACCATGCTGCTTGTGCTGCGGCTACTGGAAGGGATGGCCCTGGGCGGCATTCCCGCCATCGCCATTGCCTACCTCAACGAAGAGGTCAGCAAAGCCCATGCCGCATTGGCTGCAGGAAGCTATGTTGCCGGCACCACCCTTGGCGGCCTGTCCGGCCGGCTCGTGGCGGGGCCGGTTGGTGAACTCTGGGGCTGGCGCTCGGCGGCCTTGGCCGTGTCCCTGCTGGCGACCGTTGCCGCCGTCGTATTCCTTGTCCTGGTGCCCCGGGCCCGGGGATTCGTTCCGGCCCAGGCCGCCGGCCTCCGGAACGCCATTCAGACGCTCGCCGCCCATCTTCGGAATGTCCGGCTGCTGGCCATTTACGCCCAGGCCTTCCTGATGATGGGCGGGTTCGTGGCCGTCTACAACTATCTGGGTTTCCGGCTGTCCGCTGCGCCGTTCGGGCTCCCGGCCACCGTGATCAGCCTGATCTTCCTGGCCTACCTGTCCGGCACTGTTTCCTCCCGCTGGGCTGCGGGCCTGACCACAAGGTATGGCCGTCGGACCGTCCTGCTCGCGGGACTTGCGCTTGCAGTGGCCGGCCTCGCCCTGACCCTCACCCCGTCCCTGGTGCTGATCCTGTCCGGGCTGGTGGTGTTCACCGGGGGCTTCTTCGCCGCCCACAGCATCGGGTCCGGGTGGACCGGCGCCATCGCCAGTACCGGCCGGGCCCAGGCGGCCTCGCTGTACAACCTGGCCTACTACCTGGGCTCCAGCCTCCTTGGATGGGCGGGCGGCCTCGTCTTCCAGGCGTGGGGCTGGGGCGCCCTGGCGGGAGCCGTCATGGCGCTGGCCTGCGTCACTGCCGCAACTGTCGCCGTCGTCCATCCCCGGGCCGAAACAGCCCCTTCCTAAGGTCCGCCGCGCCGTCCGTGAATTAAGCGGCTTCCCCAGCTCTAAAAGGGCCTTGGATATTCGGCAGGGCACGCCCGCGCTGAGCGGATGGCGACGATTCTGCGGTCTAGGATGAACGAAAGATCGCGTGGAAGGAACCGCAGTGAGTACGAATCCCAGGAACCCCAGGCCCGGGCCACATCTTGAACCGCTCGACGCCATCGACGAACGGCTCCTGGAAGCCCTCGTCTCTGACGCGAGGATTTCCAACAAACAGCTCGCCGAACTGGTGGGGATCGCTCCATCCACGGCCCTGATGCGCACCCGGGCGCTGTCTGAACGGGGCATCGTGCAGGGCTATGAGGCGAAGCTGAACCTGTCGGCCATCGGCAGGTCTGTGCAGGCGCTGGTGGCCGTGCGGCTCCGCGCCCACGACCGGGACCAAATCGACCGCTTCACCGCACGCGTGCCGCACCTGCCGGCCGTGCTCTCTACCTTCCACACCTCAGGTTCGGTGGACTACCTGCTGCACATCGCCGTCGGAAGCACCGAAGACCTGCGGGACTGGGTCCTGGACAACCTCGCCACCGATCCTGTGGTGGGGCACACCGAGACCACCCTGGTCTTCGAACACATCCAGGGCAACCACGGGCCATTACCCGACTAGCCCAGCCCTGCTCATTTGGGGAGGCGGGGTGTCACTTTCGCCGCCGGACGGCCATGGCTGCGAGCGTCCAGGCTGACAGGCCAAGGGCCGCGACGCCGCACAGCAGGACGAAGCCCTGGACGGCCGGCGCCATCCCGAACGCCGCGCTGGCCCAGCCAAGGCCCAGGACCGGCACCGCACTCCCCAAATAGGTGATGACGTAGACGGTGCTGATGATCTGGGCATGGCGGGCGGGCTCCACCCTGTCCGCAACGTCGTTGAAGACAATCCGGAACGACAGGCCCTGCCCCAGCCCGGCAGTCACGGCGGCCCCCACCAGCAGCAGGGGGCTGTGCCAGGCGCCGGCGGCCCCCAGCAGGATGACGGAGACGCCAAGGACTGCGAGCCCGGCCGGAACGGTCAGGCGGCCCCGGACGGTCACCAGCTGGCTCAGTGCTGACGCGCCCAGTGGCAGGCCGGCCAACACACCGATCAACGGCCGGGAGTCAGTGCCAAGGACCTGGGCAAAGTAACCCGGTGCCAGGGACAGCGAGAAGCCAAAGACTGCGAAGCTCAGGAAGCCGACGGCGGACGCCAGCCAGAATGCGCCCCTCGCCTGGCGGGAAACGGAAGGCCGGCGCGGAGCCAGGGCATGCAGCGGCCGGGACACTGCCGGCACCATGATGGCCGGGCGGGCACGGACCAGGTACAGCGGGACCAGGAGACCGGCAAGCAGCAGAGAGTGGACGACGTACGGGGCCGTGGTGGGGCCGGGGAGCAGCGACAGCAGCCCGCCGATGACGGGGCCGGCGGCCACTCCCCCGGATGAGGCCAGCAACGTAAAGCGCGATGCCCACTCCGGACGGGACGGGAGCAGTTCACGGAGGGCAGCGGCGCTTGCCCCGGTGGCCAGCGCGACAGCCATTCCCTGTAGTGCCCGGCCCGCGCACAAGGCGGCCAGTGTTCCCGCTTCCGCGAAGGTCCAGCCGCCCACCAGCCCGGTCAGGACGGCCACCAGGAGCGCAGCACGCCGGCCGATATGGTCCGACCAGTGCCCCGCGAGCAGCAGCGTTCCCACCAACGCCAGGACGTAGCTGGCAAAAGCGGCGGTCACATCAAGGCTGGACAGGCCCAAGTCGGCCTGCAGCAGCGGGTACAGCGGCGTGGCCAGGTTGGCGCCCACCAGGAGGAGGAAGATGGCCGCACCGGAAATTACCAGCCGCGCGGTGGTGGAGGCATTCCACCCGCTGGGCATGGCCGTTACCGGGCGCATCCGCAGTTCGCTGAAGACCGTCATTTTGCCGCCTTAGGGATCGCCACGGCAGGTAGTCCTTGTGGGAGCCCGGCGCGGATACAACATTGATGGTTCAAGAGTGCGTCACTGCTGCCCTATCCATCCATTGCTGCGAGGATAATTGAGCAGAATAATCAATTTACGAAGCGCAGCGTGATGGAGAGTGACGATCTTGAATAAGTTGGATCCCACGGACCTGAAGATCCTCCTGGCCCTCATCAGGGATCCCCGGATCCAGATCGGCGAGCTTAGCGAGTCCCTGGGCATCGCCCGCAACACGGCCCAGTCCCGCGTGAGGCGCCTGCTGCGGGCCGGGGTGCTGCGCCCGGGCGGCCGCGAAGTGGACCTGGAGGCGGTGGGCTATGACGTGGTGGCGTTCGTGACCATCGAGGTCTCCCACCGTGAGCTCGACGGCGTTGTGGCGGCGCTGCGGCTCATCCCACAGGTCCTGGAAGTCCACGAGATCTCCGGACGCGGGGACGTATGGTGCCGGGTGGTGGCCACCGACACGCACAACCTCCAGTCGTCCCTCCGGCAGGTCCTGAGGATCAAGGGCGTGATCCGGACGGAGACGGTGCTGGCCCTGCACACCCACATCCCCTACCGCACCGAACCCCTTATCAGCGGCCTCAGCAGCGCGACAGCCCCGGCGGCTAGGATTTCCTGAATGACCATCATCGATAACGCCGTCTACGTCAACGGCGTCCGCCACGCAGAGCCTGAAAACCTGGAACAGACCTTTGAGACCCTGGCCCGGCACGGCGGCATGGCCTGGATCGGGCTCTACCGGCCCACCGCTGAGGAAATGGCTGCTGTGGCCGCCGAGTTCGGGCTCCACGCCCTCGCGGTGGAGGACGCTGTTTCGGCCCACCAGCGGCCCAAGCTGGAGCGTTACGATGACAACCTTTTCACGGTACTCCGACCGGCGCGGTACCTGGATGAGGACGAGACGGTGGAGTTCGGTGAACTCCACGTCTTCACGGGCAAGAACTTCGTGGTGACCGTACGGCACGCCGAAACAGCGGGTGTGGCTACCGTTCGGCGGCGGCTGGAGGAAAGGCCTGATCTCCTCCAGTACGGACCCGAAGCGGTGCTGTATGCCCTGCTGGACCGCGTGGTGGACGACTACGCGCCCGTGGTGGCCGGTCTGGAGAACGACATTGACGAGATCGAGGACCAGCTGTTCAGCGGCGACTCTTCCGTGTCCCGCCGCATCTATGAACTGGCACGTGAAGTCATCCAATTCCAGCGCGCCATCCACCCCCTGCCGGAGATGCTGGACCAGCTCAAAAGGGGCTTCGAAAAGTACCAGGTTGAAGGCGACCTGCGGCACCGCCTGCGCGATGTGGAAGACCATGTCGAGCGGGTGATTTCCCGGGCGGATTCCTTCCGGGACCTGCTGCAAAATGCCCTGACCCTGGACGGAACCCTCACGGCGAACCGGCAGAACGAGGCCAGCGCCGAGCAAAACGAGCAGGTGAAGAAGATTTCCTCTTGGGCTGCCATCCTGTTCGCGCCTTCCTTCGTCGCCGGCATCTACGGGATGAACTTCGACACCATGCCCGAGCTCCACTGGACCTTCGGCTATCCCTACGCCCTGGTCCTCATGGTTGCCGCCGGGGCGCTCATGTACGGGATCTTCAAAAAGAAGGGCTGGATTTAGGAACCCTGGCCCGGACGGCCTTCCCGGCTGCCAGCGCCGCCCGCGCGTTGCCCGCGGCGTGCACCAGGACCGAAACCGCCAGGAACGCGGCCAGGACCTGGCCGGTGGTTGCCAGCACCCTGGGCCAGCCGCCGTCGATGGTGGGGTCAAGGAAGTCGTAGACATACCACCCGTCCAGCCCGCCCCGGATCCACGAGAAGGCCAGGAACACTACGGGGTAGCCCAGCCACGCAGCCGGCCGCCACCAGGGGCCGCGGACCGTGCGGGTTACCAAGACCCAGTCAAGGGCTGCCACCAACGGGGCCAGGCGGTGGTGGACAAGCTGCGGCCAGTACAGGTCCCAGGTCCACCAGGGCTCCCCCGGCGGAGCCACGAGCACCACGTAGATGATCCCGGTCATGACCAGGTACAGGACCAGTCCGCCGAAGAAGTGGTCCCACCAGTACGGCAGCGAGCCGCGCCGCCGTACTCCCGAAATGATCAGGACAAGACCAAAAGCGAGGTTCCCCTGCACGGTGAATTCCGAATACAGCTGGGCGATGTCCACATCGTTGCCGGGCAGGGTGGCATCCACTGTCTTCTGGACCACTGCGGCGAGGATGGCCAGCCCTGTGAGGACCCGAAGGACACGGATCCACGGGCGGTCCGGGTGCAGGGCGTGGTTGGCGGCAAGGTTGCGCCGGACCGGAGGAATCAATGGCGTCAGGCCGTCCGGCTTCGCTGCAAGGCTCATGGAGCCAGCGTGGCGCCGCCGGTACGAAAAGACCAGGGTCCTTGGGCGGTTGGTACCAGCCGCCTACCTGGCCGCACAGCAGCCCGGCAGGGGATGATGATCAGGCGTTGGCCCTGCGTTTCAGCCAACCCCAGACGCCGGTGGCGACGAAGAGGACCAGGCCGATGATGGCGAGCCAGAGAAGGCCCTTCACGACGAAGCCAAGGATGGACAGGATGAGCCAGAGGACCAGAAGGCCGATGATGATTCCCATGGGCTTACTCTAGGCCTGTGCTGCAGGAAGCGCGCGCGCATTGCCCGGCGTTTCGCGGACAGGCTTCGCAGCATGGGGCAAGTGGCAACGAAAGAGCCCGCTGTTTCCAGCGGGCTCTTTTAGTGGAGCTAAGGAGATTCGAACTCCTGACCTCTTCGATGCGAACGAAGCGCTCTACCAACTGAGCTATAGCCCCGGAACCAGCTGCCTCCTGCAAGATATCCCAGGCTGGTGCGGAACCGGTGTCCCTAGGCTACAAATTTTCCATCCTCAACGCCAATCGACGCACTGGGCATCTGCCGGTAATGCGAAGCTCCCCCGCGTGGCCCTAGGCGCGGCGGCGCTGGAGGACGTCGTCAAGGTTACTCAGGGCGCTCTGTGCCTTGGACAACTGCTGGGCGCTCAACTGTTCCGTTTCGCCGCCCTCTGCTGCCGTTGCCTCCGCAGCCCCCTTCTTCAAGGACGGTTTTCCGACTGCTTTGGGCGCTTCCGGAAGCTCCAGCGGCTCCGGCTCAGGGCGCTCAGCCTTGGCCGCCTCCACGTAAACAGGCTTGGGAACCTCCACGGGCTCCCAGGGCGTGCCCACGGGAATGGGGGACGGAGCTGCGGCGCTGGTGTCACCGGCAGCCACTGCGACGGCGAGGGCAGCTTCACGCAACTCCACGGCCGTCAGCGGCTTCACCTTCGCCTGGCCCGCCTCCGCATCGAAGAGCGTGCTTTCCGGCAGCACGGGAGCAACCTCGGGCTTGGCAGGAATAACGACGGCGTCTTCCGGGCGGCGTGCCGGGGCACTCATGGCAGAGCGAAAGGCGGCGTTCACCTTCGCCTTGCGGTCACGGACAGCGAGCCAGCGCAGCAGTGCCACCGACGCGACGGTCACCAGGGTGCAGGTGAAGGGAAGAGCAGGCGATCCGATGCCGAACGGAAGCAGCACACCCGAGATGAAGGCGGTGACCAGGGACAGCAGTCCCACAAGGGCCAGGGCAGTGCGGCCGTAGCGGACGCGGAACCTGGGCGGGGGTGGGGTGCTTGCAGCGCCTGCGGCACTCTTCCTGGGTTCCATGGCTTTCTCCTGCTGGGCGGCGACGTTCAGGACCAGGCCGGGATGCGGGTCCGGCCTTTCATCGGCGGGGGCGTCTGCCAGGAAGTCGCCGGCGGGCTGGAACTGGTGCCTGCGGTTCCGGAGAACGTAAGGGGCAACCCATACAATCCAGAGCGCGACGGCAACCACAAGGATCACTGAGCTGCTAAGGGGGAAGTCCACACTCAAAACCGTATGAGCATCATGCCTGCTCAGGCCGCATTACCAAGGGTGTGTCGTGCCCCTGAGGGCAAACCATTGGATTTATGACCGGCGCGATGCCAGCCAAGGGCTCAACAGGCCCTCCGGGACTTCTTCCGCGGTGAGGGCGAACGAGCGGTGGTCGGCCCACTTGCCATTGATGTGCAGAAAACGTGGCCGGTACCCTTCGTCCCGGAAGCCCAGTTTCTCCACCACCCGCAGGCTTGGTCCGTTCTCGGGCCGGATGTTGATTTCCATGCGGTGAAGGCCAAGCACCTGGAAGCAGTGGTCGGTTACCAGCGCCACGGAGGTGGGCGCTATCCCCCGTCCTGCCCTGCCCTGGTCCACCCAGTATCCCAAAGTGGCCATCATGGCCGAACCCCAGACGATGGAAGATACTGTCAGCTGCCCCACGATGGCGGGTTTCCGAAGGCCCGGCTGCCACTCGGTGATGAGGAAAGGCAGAGCAGTGGCCTGGGCAGCCTGCATATTGAGCGAGCGGACCATGTGCCGGTAGTCAGGGAGGCCGCCCGCCGGGTCCGGGTTGGATGCCTCCCACGGCGCCAGCCATTCACTGTTGCGCGACCGTACCTCGGTCCACTCTTTCTTGTCGCGGTACCGGATGGGCCGCAGGACCAGGTCGCCCGACTCGAGGGTGACTGGCCAAATAGGACCTGTGTGCATTGGGTTACCGGGAAAGGTCGGCGGCGAAGCCGGGCAGCCATTCCCGCAGGCCCGGGCCCAGGTCTTCGCTGTCGACGGCCAACTGGACGCAGGCCTTGAGGTAGCTCAGCTTGTCTCCGGTGTCGTAGCGGCGGCCGCGGAACACCACTCCGTAGACACCATGCCCCTGGGCATCACCGGTGGCAAGCTCCTGGAGGGCGTCCGTCAGCTGGATTTCTCCACCCCTCCCCGGCTCGGTGTGCTCGAGGACTTCGAACACGGCCGGGTGCAGGACATAGCGCCCGATCAGCGCAAGGTTCGACGGAGCTTCCTCGGGCGTGGGCTTCTCCACCAGCCGGTTGACGCGGACGTAGTCTTCTCCGTCAATCTCCTGGATGTCGGCGCAGCCGTAAGCACTGATCTGCGAGGGCTCCACCTCGATGAGCGCGACGACGGACCCGCCCGTTTTCGCCTGCACGTCGATCATGGTGCTGAGCAGTTCGTCGCGGGCATCAATCAGGTCATCCCCCAGCAGGACGGCGAAGGCTTCGTTGCCCACGTGCTGCTTTGCCCGGAGCACCGCATGCCCCAGTCCGTGGGGGTCGCCCTGCCGGACGTAGTGGATGTCGCCCAATTGGCTGGCCGCCTGGATGGACGCAAGCTTTTCCGTGTCGCCCTTGTCCTCCAGCGTCGATTCGAGGGAGGGCACCCGGTCGAAGTGGTCTTCCAGGGCGCGCTTGTTGCGGCCGGTAATCATCAGCACGTCGTTGAGGCCCACGTGCACGGCTTCCTCCACCACATACTGGATGGCAGGCTTATCTACGACGGGAAGCATTTCCTTGGGCATCGCCTTCGTGGCGGGCAGGAACCTGGTGCCCAGGCCCGCGGCGGGAATGACGGCTTTGCGGACTCTGGGGTTACTGGTGCTCACCGGACTAATCTAACGTCAGCGTCAAGCATTTCAGTAACCACCGGCGCGGCAGGCTGGCATCCGGCCAGAAGCCGCTGAGTGCCGGCAACGCAGGAAGGACACCATGCTGCAGGAAACGAACGCGGTCAAGGACGATATCCGGGCCGCCCACCGACGCCGGCGCGCGGGGCTAACCCCGGCGCAACTGGAAGCGGCAGGCAACGCCTTGGCTGTGCACGGCGAAGCCTGGGCCGGGACGGTTACCGGCGGCCAGCCCGGCATAGCGTGCGTGTACCTCGGCGTGGGACAAGAACCGCCCACCCTGCCGCTCGTGAATGCTTTGCACAGCAGCGGACACAGAGTGCTGCTTCCGGTGTGTGAACCCGGCAGGGAGTTGAGCTGGGTGTTCTGGACGCCGGAAACCAGCTTTGAACGCAGCAAATTTGCACCCATCCTTGAGCCCGCCGGACCCCGGCACGGGCCGGAGACAGCAGGCGCAGCGGCAGTGCTTTTCATTCCGGCCACCGCGGTGGATCGTGCCGGTAACAGGATCGGCCAGGGCGGCGGGTACTACGACAAGTTCCTGGGACACCTTGCGACAGCCGGGAAGGAAATTCCCCTGGCCGCTGTTATCTACGACGATGAATTGCTGCCTGCGGGGCGGATTCCTGCAGAGGAGTTCGACCGGCCGGTCCCGGCGGTCCTTGCGCCGTCCGGGTACCAGCCGCTCACGGGCGGCGCCTAACCCCGGCCCGTCCAGGGGCAGTGATAGAATTAGCACTCAGGCCCTGCGACTGCTAATGGTTTACCAAGTGGCAGCACGGGACCTCTCGTTTGCCCAAGAGGAGGAGCACCAGTGCCAACATATGCTTACGCCTGCAAGGATTGCGGCCACGCCTTCGACATTGTCCAGTCGTTTTCGGACAGCAGCCTGACGTCCTGCCCCGAATGCCAGGGCACGTTGCGGAAGAAGTTCAACAGCGTGGGTGTCGTCTTCAAGGGCTCCGGTTTCTACCGCACCGACTCGCGCGATTCCAAGGGCAGCTCCGTCTCCCCCGCGCCTGCCGCGGCTCCGGCTGCGCCCGCTGCCGCCCCCGCCGCTTCGGCTCCGGCAGCCAGCTAGACAGGCATAAGCCTTAAGTTCGACGGCGGTCGGCGCATTCCAGCGCCGGCCGCCTTTGTCCACATAGCGTTCGTTCTGGCTGCCCAGGTGCGGTTGCCGCAACTAGCGTGGGCGCATGCCCAGACTTCCCCGCCGTCGCCGCGACCACTACCGGCGTCCCGCCAGCCCCCGAAACATCGCACGCCGCGGCAAAGAGCGTTCACCGGGGGCGCGGTTTGCCAGCTGGGTGAACCGCAACCGCAGGCTCGCTGCGGCGTTGTTGTTATGCGCAGCTGCAGCCCTTGCGGTCCAGCAGCTCACTCCTGCCCCGCTCTCCACTGTTAGGGCGCTGGCCGCCGCCCGGGATCTTCCCGCCGGAAGCGCCGTCACCACAGCAGATTTGGCTCACGTCCAGGTGCCGCCGGGAATGGTGGCGGACGGCTTCCTGCAGGATGACGCCGCCGCAACGGGCAAGCAGCTGGCCGCGCCCATGCGCAAGGGCCAGCTCCTCACGGACGCCCAACTGCTGGGTCCCGGACTGCTGGCTGGCACTCCGCCCGGTTCAGCGGCTGTTCCCCTGCGCATGGCGGACCCTTCGTCCACACAGCTGGTCTCCCCCGGCCAACTGGTCAATGTGGTGCTGACGCCAGCCACCGGGTTTGACCAGCAGGGTCCCTCCCAGGTCCTGGCATCTGCCGTACCCGTCCTGTGGACGTCGAACAACGGCGGCCAGGGCGGGCAATGGCTGGGCACCACGGAGACGGATGGACTAATCGTGGTGGCGGCCAACGCAGAACAATCGTCCCGTCTGGCCGGAGCCTCAACCCAGGGCCGGCTGTTCTTCGTCCTTGTCGGGCCGCCGTGACATCAGCCATGCAAGGCCGAAGCCGGGCGCTCCATCCAAACCGGGCACACATCCAACCCGGACGCGCTGGTCAGCCCTGCGCGGTCAGCCCCAGTGCGGTGGTTTCTGTTCCTTCAACCACGTGTCGTGGTCGTCCTCCCGGTCTCCCCAGCTGCGCGCATCGTCCTCTGCGGCCTTGCTCGGAAGGATTTCCTCGCTGCCGCCCTGTGCCGCGCGCGCCGCAGGGGCATTCGGGCCGGGTGCCGCAGGCGCCCCCGACGCAGCAGCGTCAGTGCCAGGTTCAGGGTTTCCGTTCTTGTTCTCGTCGTAGTGCATGTCTTCCTCGGGACCGGCTTTCCCGGCCCTGTCTTCCTTGCTCAATTCTTCTCTGCTCAAATCTTCTTTGCCCACGGAAGCTGCCGATGATGCGGTGTCGATTCCATTGAGTGCCTGGTGGACGTCGTCGTCAAGGAAGCCCGTAGAGGTCGTGGTCCTGCCAAGGAGCACGATGTTCTCGAGTCCCAGGTACCCCGCTATGCGGTCGGCGCAGGTCGAGGGGTCGGTGAAGACTTCGATGGTCCACAGCGGCATGTAGCGCCAGCCCAGGCGTTCCAGCAGTTCCGGGCGCAGCCGGCTGCGTTCACGCACGCTCATGGCGCGGTACTGCTTGGTGCCGTCGGATTCGATGGCCACAGGCCGGGGCAGGTCCAGGTCGTCCTGGCCCATGGTGTTCAGGGGGTCGGCCGCGGCAACAACGTCGATGGCGCCGTCGTACTGGTGCCACACCCGGGCGCCGCGGGCGCGCAGCCTGTCCCCCAGATCCGCTACCAGGGGATCCGCTCCCAGTGCCTGTTCGCTGGCAGCGGCACGGGACGCCGGAGTGCCCAGGTCCGTGTTGCCGGAGATTTCCCGGTTCAGCAGCGTGTAAAGGTCCACCGCCCCGTGGGTGAGGCGGGTGTGGTCCAGGTCTTCCGGCCGGAAGCAGGTCAGCACGTGCAGGGAACGCCGTGCCCGGGTCATCGCCAGGGCAAACTTTTCCCGGCCACCCTCGGCGGACAGCGGCCCGAAGTTGTGGAGTGCACGGCCGTGGGGGGTCCGCCCGAATCCCGGTGAGAAGATGACGTGGTCACGCACCAGGCCTTGGGCGCGTTCCAGGTCAACCACCCGGAAGGACTCCGGGCCGGCACCGAAGAATCCGGCGAGGCCGGGCTGGTTGGACAGCTGGAGCCTGATGGACTCGCCAATCCGGGCCGCGTGCCGGAGACTGGCGGTTACGACCGCGAGGGACGTTCGGGGGCGCATCCTGGCGTGCTCGAAGACCAGTTCCACAACGCGGTTGACCTCCGCCACGACGGATTCCACACCCTCGTGGTCGGCACTGGGCAGGCCGGTGCCGTCCGGCAGGTACTCAACCAACAGGGAGCGGTCCAGCCCCGTGGCGGACTGCCCTTCCGGCAGCCGGCGCAGGCCGCCGTCGTAAAAGCTCTTACTCAGCTGGAGGACCAAGTCCTCGTCCACCGCGCGATACACCACATTGAGCCGCCATACCGGCAGGACGGCGGAGAGCGCGGTAAAGGCGCTTTCCACACGGTGGTGCGCCGACTCGCCGGGCGCCAGCCGCTCCACTCCCACGGTGAAGGTCCGTGGCGTTGCTATGCGGGAATCACCGAAGGCAATGACCTGCCGTGCACGGGCAATCGAGGGCAGGACGGCCTGCAGGGAGGTGGCCTCAGCATCGAGGATCACCACCGCGTCGAAATGCTGCTCCGCTGGCAGCAGGCCCGTCATGAGGTAGGGACTGACAGACCAGACGGGAACCAGCGTCCCGATCAGGTCAGGCGCCTGTGCGGTCAGGGCGGGCAGGGAGACCCGCCCGTCCTTCAGCAGGCTGCGCAGGAGGCCGGCCTGCCGCGGCTGGGCGGCAATAGCGGTGCGCCACCGCTCCGCCAGGGCCCACCGCAGCCGGGCTGCGCCGCTGGCAATGTGCGCATTGTCTGCGAGGCGGTACTCTGCTTCGAGCCGGCGCAGTGCGTCGCCGTCGGACATGGCCAGGTAGTCGTCACCGCTGATCATTGCCTCGAGCGCGGACTGCCACCAGGCCAGTTCCAATTCGGCCGCGACCGATCCTTCGGGTACTTCCCGTTCGGCAAGGTCGGCAAGGAGTTCACCCAGGCCGTGTTCGCGCATGTTCTCGATGAGGAGTGTGCGTTCGGGCAGGGTCTTGAGCGTATCGGTGTCCGCCACCAGGCGCTCCAGGCGTTCCATCAGCTGCGGGTAGGGAACGCCGGTCAGCGACCCACCGTCTTCCGTATGCCGCAGCGCCTCGCCCAGCTGCGCCAACTCCTTGTCCAGGGAGCGGTACATGGCGTTCATTTCGGCCAGGCCCGATGGAACGGCAGGGTGCCGCTGCGTTGTGGCGTATCCCGCCCACAGGGCCCGCTGTTCCTGCACCAGCAGCAGGGACGAGTGCAGGTCCGCGATGTGGACGCCCGGACGCACATATTCCTTGGCCACCCGGCGCAGCCTGGAGCGCTGCATGGCCGTCAGCTCGATGCCGCGCTCACGCCGCCACGAGGACGGTGCAGTGGCGGAGATCAGGTCCGTCACCGGGCGGTCGAAGATGTCCGGGGTGAACTTGTCCAGGCTGCCGCGGACGGCAACCAGCAGTTCCAGCTGCTCGCCCCACTCGGCAAAGGATTCGCCCAGACGGATTTCGGCGTGCTCGGCAACCGCGTCCATCCGGTCGCGGAGGATGGGAAGGCTCTTGGCCACGGACCGGACCAGGTCCTGGGCTTCCTCGGTTTCCTTGCGGGTCAGCAGCCTTGCGCCGTGCCAGGGGCTGGTGGTGGCTGCCTTGCTGAAGCTGCCCAGTTCGGCAGCACGGCGAAGCCGGCCGGCCAGTTCATCGCGGTCCCGGATGCTGTCCAGGACGCTGCGCTTAAGCCGGACGGTGGTGGCCGGTGCCGGATGGATGGACGTGAGTTCGGCGAGGGACTGCATGGCCTGGTACGGCGAGCAGCCCCACCGATCGCGGACGTTGTGCAGCGATGCCACGTGGTCCATCAGCGCATGCCGGTGCTCGGTAAGGGTGTTGTGCAGGTTCCCGAGCTGCGGTTCCAGCGACTTCTCGTTCCGGACGATCGCCCGGACCAACTGGCCCTTCAGCTGTTGGGCGGTGACATTCCCGGTGAGCTGGAACAGGATGGACTCCAGTCCCAGCGACTCCAGGTGTCCGGACACCTCATTGAGGCTGGCGCGCCGGTCGCCCACCACCAGCACGGTCTTTCCGGCATCCACCAGGGCACCGATGGTGTTGATCGCGGTCTGGGTCTGGCCGGTACCGGGCGGGCTGCTGACCACCAGGGAGTCCCCGGCGCGGGCTGCATCGATTACGTACTGCTGGTCCGTGTCCGCGTCCAGCAGGAGCAGTTCGTCCTTGGGGTGCCGGTTGTCCAGCTGCGGGAAGCGGGACGGGTCCGGTTCTTCAATGTCCACCATCTCGCCGCCGGCGGCGGTGGCCAGTGCGGACACGATGGGGTGTGTGTCGTTGATCCAGGGGTCGTCGAGGTTGCCGGAGAGGTCGGCGAAGGTGGAAACGAGCAGGTTGTGCTGGGTTTCCGCCCCGTGGATGGGCCGGATCAGGGTGGCCAGCCGGTCCAGGACGGGCTGGGGGTCGAACCGGGCGGTGCTGTAAGCCAGGCGGGTCACGGCGTTGACGTCGAAGACGATGCCGTGGATGTTCTTCAGGTGCCGCACCAATGCCGGGTTGATCTGTGCCTGCTCGGTGAGCTGCAGTTCAAAGTCGTCCTCCCCTGGCCGAACCGTGAGGGAGATGGCGGTCAGCATCACGGGGGCGGACACACGCTGGGGTTTGCCCCCGACGGCGGATGTCCACACCACGGTGCCTGCGGACAGGTACCCGGCATCGATACCGCGGTCATTGGCGAGCTCAAAGATCTTGGACCGGATGTTGCGTGAAGCCCTTGCCGCGACCACGTACTGCTGCCGGTCCCGGATCAGCGTGGACAGGCGGGTGCGGCGCCCGGCCATGAGCTGGGCGAGTCCGGAGGGGTGTGCCGAGGTGAGGTCGATGGAACCTTCGGGCGTCTTGGTGAAGCGCAGCATCGTGTCCGCGCCGGTGACGGGTTTGAGCCCGGACAGCCATTTACGAAGCTCTTCCGAGCCCTCCGGGTGGCCTTGACCAACTGACACTTCTGCCTTCTTTTCTGCGTTTGCACGTGACGTCCTGGACCATACCGGCATAGGTTCGAGAGTAGCCGCTTCGGCGCCGGACTTGAGCGACCGCAACACTGGAGCACGGGAAATTGCGGAGGATTCATTCGGGAAAAGCAGTGGCCGGCCCCCGCTGGCGGAGGCCGGCCACTTAGGAAGCTATTCCCACTCGATGGTTCCCGGCGGCTTGCTGGTGACGTCCAGCACCACCCGGTTGACGCCGTCCACCTCGTTGGTGATCCGGTTGGAAATCCTGGCCAGGAGGTCGTAGGGCAGGCGTGACCAGTCGGCGGTCATGGCGTCCTCGGACGAAACGGGACGCAGCACGATGGGGTGGCCGTAGGTGCGGCCGTCGCCCATGACGCCGACGCTGCGGACGTCCGCCAGCAGCACTACCGGCATCTGCCAGACCTCGTTGTCCAGGCCGGCCTCGGTCAGCTCGGCGCGCGCGATGGCGTCCGCCTTGCGGAGCAGGTCCAACCGCTCCTTGGTGACCTCGCCGACGGTCCGGATGCCCAGGCCGGGGCCGGGGAACGGCTGGCGGCCCACGATCTCCTGCGGCAACCCCAGCTGGGCGCCCACGGCGCGGACTTCATCCTTGAACAGGGCTCGCAGCGGTTCGACAAGCTCGAACTGCAGGTCCTCGGGAAGCCCGCCCACATTGTGGTGGCTCTTGATGTTAGCGGCACCTTCGCCGCCGCCGGATTCGACGACGTCCGGGTAGAGGGTGCCCTGGACCAGGAACTTGATCTTCTCGCCGTGCGCGGCAGCCTCGGCAATGATGGCCAGTTCGGCTTCTTCGAAGGCGCGGATGAACTCGCGGCCAATGATCTTGCGCTTGGTTTCGGGATCGCTGACGCCTGCCAGTGCCGAAAGGAAGCGCTCCTGTTCGTTGGCCACGTACAGCTTGACGCCGGTGGCGGCCACGAAGTCGCGTTCCACCTGTTCCGCTTCGCCCTCGCGCAGCAGTCCGTGGTCCACGAACACACAGGTGAGCTGGTCGCCCACGGCGCGCTGGACCAGCGCTGCCGCCACTGCTGAATCGACGCCGCCGGAGAGCCCGCAGATTACCCGGGAATCCCCGATCTGCTGGCGGATCCGCTCCACCTGCTCCTCCAGGATGTTTCCGGTGGTCCAGTTGGGCTCAATCTTGGCGCAGTTGAACAGGAAGTTTTCAAGCACCTGCTGTCCGTAGGCGGAGTGCTTGACCTCCGGGTGCCACTGCACACCGAAGAGACCCTTTTCCTCGTTGGCGAAGGCAGCCACCTCCGCGCCCGCGGTCGTGGCCAGCACCTCGAAGCCTTCGGGCGCAGAGTGGACGGAGTCGCCGTGGCTCATCCAGGTCTTCTGGTGCTGGGGCATGCCTTCCAGCACGGAACGCCCCTCGCCCAGGATGGTGGTCTCGGTGGATCCGTACTCCCGCAGGCCGGTCTTGTCCACCTTGCCGCCCAGCGCGTTGGCCATGGCCTGGAACCCGTAGCAGATGCCAAAGACGGGGACGCCGGCCTCGAAGAGGTCGGCACCAACGCTCGGGGCGCCGTCGGCATAAACGCTGGAAGGGCCGCCGGAAAGGATGATGGCGGCGGGATTCTTGGCCAGGAGCTGCTCGGTGGAGTAAGTATGCGGAACCACTTCCGAATACACATTCGCTTCCCTGACGCGGCGGGCAATCAGCTGCGCGTACTGGGCACCGTAATCAACAACCAGCACCGGCTTCTGGGAAGTCTGGGATGCAGTGGGAGTAGTCACCGTAATAGCCTACTTGGCGCCGTTGCACCGGCGCACCTTGGGAGGCCGCGCTGTGACGGAGCAAACGTCCGACGGCGGCCGGTCGGCTGCCTGTGCGCAGCCCACTGCGGAGGGGATCAGTAGCGCTGCGGGGCCTGCGGGTTGGCGGCCAGCTCGGCCTCCACCTCGGCGTGGAACTTCTTCTCGACGATGAAGGACAGGAACGGCACCACGCCACCCAGTGCCAGCAGGATTAGCTTCAGGAACGGCCAGCGCATAAGCGACCACAGCCGGAAGTTGGAGATCAGGTACACCACGTACATCCAGCCGTGCACGATCAGCACCGTGACGGAGACGTTGACGCCGTTGATCACCCCGGCCGGTTCGGCGTCGGCGAATCCGAAGCCGAACGGCTGGCCGGTCACTGCGTTGGTGCCGCCCGCGAACAGGTACTGCCCGAAGCCGTACCGCGCCACGAGTTCGGCGCAGAGCAGGAGCAGCATGGTGCCGGTGAGGTAGGCCATGACCTTGTAGAACTTCAGGGCCGACCGGATCTGTGCCTCAGTACCGCCGAAGCGGCGCTTCTTGCCGGAAGTCTTGCCGCCGGATGCCTGCGGGGATGGGGTGGCGGGTTTCGGATCAATCATGGCTGTACCTTCTGCTGGTGCTGGTCAGGCTGCTGCTGTTCAGGCTGGTGCTGGTTAGGCTGCTGCTGAAGAGGCTGTGTTTCGTGGAGGCCGCCTGCGGGGGCTTCATCGGCGTCCTCGAGGGCCTCCTCGAGATCGCGGTGGTAGTCGTCCTTGACCAGGCGCCACCAGATAAAGAAGGCGAAACCGGCGAAGACGACCCATTCGATGGAATAGAACAGGTTGAGCCAGTTGATGTGCTGCCCGGGGGGCTGCGGCCCGATATCCAGGGGCAGGAGCTTTCCAGGGACGGCTGAGGCGCTGACGTCCTGGCCGCCCACCACCTCGGCGGTGGCAGACACAAAGCCCGGGTAGCTGCTCACGTCCCAGTAGTTGATGAGCTCGGCGACGGAAACAGCCGTGGCCTCCCCCGGCTTGGGCGACTTCCCGGCCACCGGCGCCTCGGATGGCAGGAGGCGTCCGGTTAGTTCAACAACGCCCGACGGCGGTGCTGCCGCATCCCCCGGCTCGGCTACCCACCCGCGTGCCACCGGGATCCAGGTTTGGGGAGATGCGCCCGCGCCGGTCAGGGCCGGGGCACCGTTGACGGCGAAGGCGGACACCACCCAGTAGCCGCTTTTGCCGTCGTGGAGCCTGCCGGGAACCAGGACCTGCTTGTCCGGGCTGTACGTTCCCTGCGCCGTCACCATCTGGTCTGCGACGCTTCCGTGGAAGAACTCCCCGGGCTGCAGGGTGCTTGTGAGCTGTTGGACCTGTTCAGAAGCCGGGTTGACCGGCACCTCGGGTTGGGTGGAGCGCCCGAACTGCCACTGGCTCAGCAGCACGAAGACCCCGGAGAGAACGATCGCGAAGATAAAGCCTGCGATCCATCGGGGCTTAAGGGCTGTTTTCCACACGTCTTAACCGTACTTCGTACTTCTGTAGAACAACTAAACGCCAGGGCATCCGGACCGGAAACGGGACCGGCCCATCCCAGCCGCGCCTAGTGGTCGAAGAAGACCAGGCTGGAGTTGATGAGTTCGGCAATCACTTCGGCGTCGTACGCACGACGCAGCGACTCCCGGAAAGACTCCTTTGAGAGCGACCGGGCCAGGGTGGCCAGCACCTCCAGGTGGTCCGAGAAGGAGCTGGCCGGGGTGGCAATCAACAGGATGACCGTGGCCGGACCGTCCGCGGCACCAAAGTCCAGCGCATGGCCGTACTTCGCGATTCCAACCGCGATGGACGTTTGGGAGACGAATTCGCTCCTTGCGTGCGGCAACCCGATGCCGCCCGGGAGCCCCGTGGCCAGTTGGTGCTCCCGGGCGTTAACGTTCTTCAGGAACCCGTCAAGATCTGAGATCCGCCCTGCCGCGTGCAGCCGCTCTGCCAGTTGGTTGGTGGCGTCGGTCTTGTCCTTGGCCTCCATTTCCAGGATCACCATGTCGGCGGTGGTCAAATGGGCGTCATACGGGTCCAGTGGTTCCGCCAAGGCGTATCCCTTCGGTCAGCAGTGGGGCTAGCGGCCCCTCAACGCAAGGGCACGATGTCTTCCGCGCCCAGGCGGGCAGCGTCTGCGGATTCGTCGTCCGGCTGTTGCTGGCTAAGGCGTTCCGCCTCCACACGGGCAAGGTAGTGGCGGACTTCGTTTTCGCGCTGTGCCTCGCTCCAGCCAAGGACGTCACCCATCAGTTTAGCGACAACAGGGGCAGCGGACACGCCGCGGTCCCACGCCTCGATGGAGATCCTCGTCCGTCGGGTCAGGACGTCCTGCACATGGCGGGCGCCCTCGTGCGTGGCTGCGTACACGGCCTCGGCCTGAAGATAGTCATCGGCTCCCGGGATAGGCTCAGCCAGTTCAGGGTTCTGCTCGATGATTTCCAGGACTTCGGGGGTCATGGACCCGTATCGGTTGAGCAGGTGCTCGATCCGCGCCACGTGCACCCCGGATTCCTCCGCGGTGCGGTTCCGCCGGTTCCAGGCCGCCCGGAAACCGCTGGCGCCCAGCAGCGGGATGGTCTCGGTACAGCTGGGCGGCACCCGCTCGTCCATGGTGCGGGTGGCCTCGTCGACGGCGTCCTTGGCCATGACCCGGTAGGTGGTCCACTTGCCGCCGGCCACCACCACCAGGCCGGGAACCGGATGCGCCACCACGTGCTCGCGGGAGAGCTTGGCGGTGGAGTCATTTTCACCGGCCAGCAGCGGCCGCAGCCCGGCATAGACCCCTTCGACGTCTTCCCTGGTGAGCGGCCGCTTCAGAACCTGGTTGACGTGTTCCAGGACGTAGTCGATGTCCTTGCTGGAGGCTGCCGGATGCGCCTTGTCCAGATGCCAGTCCGTGTCGGTGGTGCCAATGATCCAGTGCCTGCCCCACGGGATGACGAACAGCACCGACTTCTCGGTGCGCAGGATCAGCCCCACGGTGGACTGGAAACGGTCCCGGGGAACCACCAGGTGGATACCCTTGGAGGCGCGCACCTTCAACTGGCCGCGGTCCGTCACCATGGCCTGGGTTTCATCGGTCCACACACCCGTGGCATTGATGACCTGCTTGGCGCGGACGCTGAACTGCGTGCCGTCCTCGCGGTTCTCCACCTTGGCTCCAACCACCCGCTCGCCCTCGCGCAGGAAGTCCACCACCGCCATCTGGTTCACTGCATGCGCTCCGTAGTATGCAGCCGTGCGGACCAGGTTGGCCACGTATTTGGCGTCATCCACCTGACCGTCGTAGTACCTGATCGATCCCACAAAGGCATCGTTCTTCAGGCTGGGGGCCGCCCGCAGCGTGCCGCGCTTGCTCAAGTGCTTGTGGAACGGCACGCCGCGGCTGTGTCCGCTGGAGATGGACATGACGTCGTACAGTGCGATGCCGGCGCCCACGTACGGACGCTCAATGAACGGCTTGGTGAGCGGGTAAAGGAAGGGCACCGGCCGCGCCAGGTGCGGGGCAATCTCGGAGAGCAGCAGGCCGCGTTCCTGCAGGGCCTCCTTGACCAGGGCAAAGTCCAGCATTTCCAAGTAGCGCAGGCCGCCATGGATGAGTTTGGATGACCTTGAGGAGGTACCGGCGGCCCAGTCGCTTGCCTCGACGATGCCAACGCTCAGCCCACGGGTCACGGCGTCCAGCGCTGCTCCGGCACCAACGATGCCACCGCCCACAATCAGAATGTCCAGCTCCTGGCCGGGTTCGGCTGTGGCGCGCAGCCGCTGGATGGATGCTTCCCTGGCTTCGGGGCCAAGGACCCCGCCGTTTGCAGGAACACTCTTCATTGAACGCCTCCAGTGCCTCTAGTGCCGGTAGTAACCCCACACTACTTGCAATGGGCGTGCTTTGGGCAGGGCCGGGTGGTGCCCACCCGGCCCTGACCTGTGCTTAGTTTCCTTCGTAAGGCGATACGACGACGTCGACCCGCTGGAATTCCTTCAGGTCCGAATAGCCGGTGGTCGCCATGGAGCGCCGCAGCGCACCAATGAGGTTGGACGTGCCGTTTGTGTGGTGGCCGGGTCCGAAGAGGACCTCCTCCAGCGGCCCAACGGTGCCGACATTGGCGCGGTCCCCGCGCGGCAGCTCGGTGTGGTGGGCTTCCTGGCCCCAGTGCCAGCCCTTGCCCGGCGCTTCTTCTGCCCTGGCAAGGGCACTGCCCAGCATGACGGCGTCGGCGCCCATGGCGATTGCCTTGACGATGTCACCCGAGGTGCCCATGCCGCCGTCGGCAATCACGTGGACGTAGCGGCCGCCGGATTCGTCCATGTAGTCGCGGCGTGCCGCGGCGACGTCGGAGATTGCGGAAGCCATGGGCGAGTGGATGCCCAGGGCGCGCCGCGTGGTGGTGGTTGCGCCGCCACCGAAGCCCACCAGCACGCCGGCGGCACCGGTGCGCATGAGGTGCAGCGCCGGGGTGTAGCCGGCTGCGCCGCCCACGATCACCGGGACGTCGAGTTCATAGATGAACTGCTTGAGGTTGAGGGGCTCGTGGTCCTTGGAGACGTGTTCGGCCGACACGGTGGTGCCGCGGATGACAAAGATATCGACGCCGGCAGCCAGGACCGTCTTGTAGTGCTCCTGGGTGCGCTGCGGGGTCAGGGATCCGGCAACGGTGACGCCGGCCTCGCGGATTTCGGCCAGGCGGGACGTGATGAGTTCCGGCTGGATGGGTGCCTGGTACAGCTCCTGCATCCGACCGGTGACGACGGGGCTGTTGGTCTTGTCTTCAAGCGCCGCAATTTCATCGAGGACCGACTGCGGATCCTCGTACCGGGTCCAGAGGCCTTCCAGATCCAGCACGCCGAGGCCACCCAGCTTGCCCAGGGCAATGGCCGTGGCCGGGGACATGGCCGAGTCCATCGGAGCGGCGATCACTGGCATGTCGAACTGGTAGGCGTCGATCTGCCAAGAGACGGAGACGTCCTTGGGGTCGCGGGTGCGACGGTTGGGGACGATTGCGATGTCATCCAGGGAGTAGGCACGACGCCCACGCTTGCCACGGCCGATCTCGATCTCATAAGTCACTGCTCTAGGTTATCCCAGCAGGTCCGCTGGCTTTGCCCGGGCCGGATCCTGACGGAAAGCGCTGCCCGTGGCGGCGGCGCGGGGCAAACACGTAGCCTTCTCCGGAGTCTCGGTGGATGCTCCCGCGACCAGCTTACGATTGGGCTTCCTTCCGACAGGGAGGACCTGGTCCTCTTGGCGTGACCCTACGGCAACCCGGCTTCCGGACCTCTGTAAGGCGCACCCTTCCCGCTACAGTGGCGTGATGGGCAGCCGCTGGACATTTGACGGGCATATCGCCGGCATTGGTACTACTTCCGGGCTGCGCGCCGTAGTTGGAATATGGCAGGACTCCCCCTTCGGATCCTTCTCGGACGTCATGGTCCAGCAGCCTTCGGGACACCGGCTGCTGCTGGCACCGACGCCTGAAGTTGCCGGCTTCATCGCCGCCACCTACAGCTTTGACGAGGTGCAGGTGGTGGACGTTTCCGCCTCGCTCGCCGGCCACAGGTTGACGGTCGACGCCGGCCCGCTGGAAATCCGGGCCGTCACCGGTGCCAGGACTCGCCTGGGTTCGGTGCTTCAGGCAGTGCCCCGGCGCCTTGCTGTCCATCCCCGCTGGCTCGCCGCGGTCAATCCACTCGCTGCCCTCGCGGCACCCGGCGCCCGCACCTACGGAACTGCCGGCAGTGGAAGGGCGGAGTTCTATGGGGTGACCGACCTGCACCACGTGACCTCCGCCGTCGTCACTTGGGAAGGTGCCAACGCCGGGACGCTCTCCCCCATCCGGCCGGCCGTAACGTTCGGCTTCAGCAGTGTGCCGCCGCGGCCAAGTGTGGCCCGCGTGCGCACCACCGTGGTGGAAGCGTTGGAGACGCCGGCGCCGAGGCAACCGTGATGCACAGGAACGGGCACGGGGTTGTGCCCATCGAAGGGCCCGTCTCTTCCGGTTTTGGTGGATGAGCATGGTCTTCGCCGTACCCTGCGCGGAGTGCGGGCTTCGACAACCTGCGTCAGACTCCTTCAGGTTCCTCCACGGAAAGCTGGGACTCGAACATGCGGAAATAGCGGCCGCGCAGTGCCACCAGCTCCTTGTGGGTTCCCTGCTCCACGATCTGCCCGTCCTCCAGCATGTACACCACGTCCGCCTTCTCGATGGTGGCCAGCCGGTGGCTGATGGCGATGATGGTGCTGCTGCGGTCGGCGAAGAGACGCGTAAAGATCCGGTGCTCGGCCAGCGCATCAATGGCGGACGTGGGCTCATCCATGACCATGAAGGATGCGTCCCGGTAGAAGTTCCGGGCCATCGCCAGGCGCTGCCACTGACCGCCGGAAAGGCCGCTCCCCTTCCGGCCGCGGGGGTCTTCCATCCAGTTGCTGACGTGGTTATCCAGGCCGTTGGGCAGCTTGTTGATGAAGTCGAGTGCCTCGGCGTCGGCTGCGGCCCTGCGGATGCGGTCATCATCGCGAGGACTCTCCACATCGCCGAAGTAGATGTTCTCGGCGGCCGTGGCGAACTCGTACTTGAGGAACTCCTGGCTGAGAACCGCCAGGTGCCGGTGCCAGGAGGTGACGTCGACGGCGGCCAGGTCCACGCCGTCGAGCAGGACTTGCCCCGAGTCGGGACGGTAGAGGCCTGCGAGGATGCGGATCAGGGTGGACTTGCCGGCACCGTTTTCCCCCACGATGGCGATGTGCTGGCCCTGGCGGATGGTCAGGCTTATGCCCTTGATCACTTCAATGTCGCTGCCCGTGTACGTGAAGCGGATGTCCTTCAGCTCCACTTCCTTGGGTGCTTGCAGCAGAGGAGGCGCGTGTTCCGAGTGCATGGGCATCGCCATGAACAGCTCGTAGTCCTTCAGGTTAGCCAGGTCCTCATCGATGGAGCTCAGGGACGACACCAGGTTGTTCGCCGTGGACAGGGCACGGCTGACGATCTGCTGAACGTAGAGGAACTGGCCCACCGGGGCGGCGCGGGCAATGATCTGCCCCACCACCCAGATCAGCGAGACCACCTCCGCGCCGTATTGGAGTGCGTCGGCGGCAAGCTGCTTGGGGATGTAGCGTCGCTGGTAATCCAGGCGCCGCCGCTCGTCCGCGTCGCGGAGCCGGGACCGAAGGCCCATGAGGAAGCCGACAATGCCGTAGAGCCGCATCTCGGCGATGTGTTGCGGCCGCAGGAGGTTGGTTTCAATCATGCGCCGCTGACGGCGTGAATCCACCTGCGTGTTCCAGTGCGCGATCTGCTCCCTGGACAGCTTGAACTGCAGGTACACGCTGGGGACGATCGCCACCAGGACGATGACGGCGATCCACCAGCTGACCAGCAGCAGGGCGCCGATGGCCAGGATGACCGAGACCAGCTGCGTGAAGATGGCGGCGATGCGGTCCAGGACGCGGGCATAGGAATCGGAGAACCGCTTTGCCCGGTCGTATAGATCCACCGTCTCTTTGTCGTCGTAGCGCCAGAACTCGAGAGCGAGGAACCGCTCATACATCTGGTCCCCCACGATGGCGCCAACCTTGAAACTCATCAACTGCTGGATGTAGCGGTCCACGCTGTTGAAGGCGCCCCAGAACAGCCCCAGCGCGGCCGTGATGATGACGTAGACGACAGCACTTCGGCCTGCTCCGCCGTCGCCCGCATATGCCGCGGCCAGCGCCGAGGTGGTGAGGGACGCGAAGTAGGTGGTGACCAGCGGCAGCACTGCGGAGATCAGGGAGCCGAGCACCTTCATGACCACAGCGCCTGGGGATGCCCGGAAGCTCACTCGGAGGACTTGGGCCACGGCCTTGGCATAGGGGCGCAAGGCAAGCCGCTTTTGCGGATCGCGCTTAGGAGTCAGCTCCGCCGGATGGCGTGTTGGAGGCATGGAATCAGCCTAGTGCTGGGAGTGCTCGAACAGGCCTGGAGTCATTTGGTGGAATGGAGACAGCGCCGCAAGGCGTCCTCTCCCGGGGACCAATCCAGGTAATGGAAGTCCGGGCGATGGCCAACCACCCGCAGCAATTCCCCATTAAGATTCACCCCGGTTTTAGGCTCGAATGTCCCGCCCGGAACATCTGTCCTGCCCTGCGCATGAATCTCTACTGGCCAGTGTGTGGGTTCTGGGTGGGGGTGTTCGGGTTTGTAGTGGCGGCCGGTGGGCGAGGTCCAGCCGGGTGATCCGTTGTTGGTGGCCGGGTCTGGTGTCCATTGGCTGTGGTGTTTGAGCCGGTGGTGTTCCGGGCAGAGTTGTGCCAGGTTGCTGGCCCCGGTGGTTCCGCCGTGTTCCCAGGCTTTCAGGTGGTCGGTTTCGTTGTCCGGGGTGCGGTTGGTGCAGCCGGGGAAGGTGCATTTGCCGTCGCGCATCCTGATCCAGCGTTTGATGGTTTCGGTGAGCCGGTAGTTCTTCCGGCCGATCTCCAAGGGTGCCCCGTCGCGGGGGTCGACCAGGACGCGGTAGAAGGAGTCCGCACCGTCGGCGACCAGTTTGCGGGCCATGGATGCCGGGATCGGTCCCAGCCCGTCCAGTACCGCTGGCTCATCCGTGAGTCCGAGCAGGGAGAACACCGGCACCATGACCAGGACGTCCGCGCGCGGGGTGGGAACCTTGCCGATTTCCGTCACGGCCGACGAACTGGCGTCGGTGCCGGTCACGTCGTCGTTGCCGGTCCCGTCGTCGATGCTGGCCGGCTCTGCCGCGGTGGTGGTGCCGGTGGCTGTCAGAGTGTTGCCGGTGGTGTTGCCGGCGCTGAGGAGCAGGGATGCTGCGATGTCGGGGCGGAGTTGGGTGATGGTGCGTGGTTCGTTGGGGCCTTGGAGGCCGCGGGCGGTGGCGGTGGTGCGGTTCCAGATGGCGCAGGCGGTGTCGCCGGGGAGGTAGAGCGAGATCCAGGCCATGCCGTCGCGGTCCGGGGTGTATTCCATCCGCCGGTCAGTAACCCCTTTGGCGTGGCGTTTCTGCAGTGTCTCGGGGTGGTGTCGTTCGCGCCAGTTACGGACTTTGGCCCGGAACCGGGAGGGGACGAGTTGGCCCGGGGTTGCGCCGCGGGCGGGGTGGGGTGCGTCGGGGTCGAAGAAGTGGGCCACCAGCGCGGCAGCGCCGGCCGGATCGAGGCCCTCGGTTTCGTCCGCGACGATGCGGGCGTGCTGCCAGGACATGGCGCCGGTGGCCAGGGCCTGGAACACGGGTGGGAGGGAGCAGATTTTCCGGGACTGTTCCACCAGGGCGCCTGCGGCGGCGGAGCTGATGGTGAGGACCCCTGCGATCTCTTCCACCATGGACATCTCGGCGTAGGTACGGTCCTGCACCGACGCGTCGGGCGGGGTCATGGCCTGCTGGAACCCGATCGCCTCGGCTGCATCCCGCGCCTTCATGGCGGCAAGCTGCGCTTCCAGGCGGGCCGTTAGTCCGAGCCGTTCCAGCCGGATCTCGTACCGCCGCTGCAGCACATCGACACCCGGACCAATAACAACGCCGGAACCGAGAGCAGCGCCCGAACCAACAGCAATCCCGGAGGCCAGGAACGCATCCTCCCGGTCCAGCACACTTATGGCATCCAGCGCGCCGAGGGCAGCCACAGAGGCACGAACACCCTCCAAAGCCACCCCAGCGCCACAGCCGATTCCCATAGAAGAATCATCTATCGAGGGTCTGACATTCTGTTTCGCAGCTGTCTCAGGCCAAAACAAAAGGAGGCAGGGTCACCCCTGCCTCCTTTTATTCATGCACGCTCAGCGGAAACGTGCCGCCGCAGCTTAGCGCGAGCCGTAGTTTGGCGCCTCGACGGTCATTTGGATGTCGTGTGGGTGCGATTCCTTCAGCCCGGCAGAGGTGATCCGGACGAACTTGCCGCGGACCTTCAGCTCAGGAATGGTGGGTGCGCCGGTGTAGAACATGGTCTGGCGCAGGCCGCCCACCAGCTGGTACGCCACCGAGGACAGCGGACCGCGGTAGGCAACACGGCCTTCGATGCCTTCGGGGATGAGCTTGTCGTCGCCGGACACATCGGCCTGGAAATAGCGGTCCTTCGAGTAGGACGTGTTCTTGCCGCGCGACTGCATGGCGCCGAGGGAGCCCATGCCGCGGTAGGACTTGAACTGCTTGCCGTTGACGAAGATCAGCTCGCCCGGGGACTCGTCGCAACCGGCGAGCAGGGAGCCGAGCATGACGGTGTCCGCACCGGCCACCAGGGCCTTGCCGATGTCGCCCGAGTACTGCAGGCCGCCGTCGGCGATCAGCGGCACGCCGGCCGGGATGGCAGCCTTGGCGGATTCGTAGATGGCGGTGATCTGCGGGACGCCCACGCCGGCCACCACACGGGTGGTGCAGATGGATCCCGGACCGACGCCCACCTTGATGCCGTCGGCACCGGCGTCGATCAGCGCCTGTGCACCTTCGCGGGTGGCAGCCTGGCCGCCGATGATGTCCACATGCGCGGCGGCGGGCTCGGACTTCAGGCGGTGGATCATGTCCAGCACGCCTTGGGAGTGGCCGTTGGCAGTGTCCACGAACAGCGCGTCGACGCCGGCGTCCACCAGGGTCATGGCGCGCTCCCAGCCGTCCCCGAAGAAGCCGATGGCGGCACCCACGCGGAGCCGGCCTTCGTCATCCTTGGTGGCCAGCGGGTACTGCTCGGCCTTGGTGAAGTCCTTGGTGGTGATCAGGCCCTTCAGCCGGCCCTGGTCGTCCACCAGCGGAAGCTTTTCGATCTTGTTGGTGGCCAGCTTGTGCGAGGCTTCCTCGCGGCTGATGCCCACGTGCCCGGTGACCAGGGGCATCTTGGTCATGACGTCACTGACCAGCCGCAGCGGGAAATCGGACTCCGGGACGAATCGGGTGTCGCGGTTGGTGACGATGCCCAGCAGGCGGTTGTCCTCGTCCACGACGGGCAGTCCGGAGACGCGGTAGTGGGCACAGAGATCATCCAGTTCACGCAGCGTCGCCTCGGGGCGAATGGTGAGCGGGTTGGTGATCATGCCGGACTCGCTCCGCTTGACCCGGTCAACCTGGTCCGCCTGATCGGCAATGGACAGGTTGCGGTGCACCACGCCCAGGCCACCCTGGCGGGCCATGGCGATGGCCATGCGGGACTCCGTAACGGTGTCCATGGCGGCGGAAAGCAGCGGCGTCTGCACGCTGATCCGCTTGGAGATCCGGGAAGAGGTGTCTGCCTCGGACGGGATGACGTCGGTGTGGCCGGGCAGGAGGAGGACGTCGTCGTAGGTCAGGCCAATGAAGCCAAAGGGGTTGTGTTCGGGCTCGGTCATGAGTGCGCCTCTTACCTTGGTTGCTGGGTCACGGGTAGGGGTTGCAGCCGATGACCAGCCCGTGATTACGGAACTGGCCTGTGCAGACGATCCTGCGGGAGCACCGTGCAGCACGGCATTCCGGGGCAGAAAGTGTTGAGTAAATATTAGAACCTCGGCGCCGATCCCCCTATTCCGCGCGGCCAATGTGAGCAACCGCACGGTCCCCCACCCGCTCGCCGCTCAGGCCAAGCCCAAGGGGTGGGTCAGTTCCAGCCGGTGGCGGCGAGCAGGCGCTGCTCGAACATGGGGATCATGGTCTCCACATAGGTCCGGGTCAGGTGGTTGTCATCCTTGTAGACGTAGACGTTTCCCACCACCGCCGGGCAGACCCCGCGGGCGCAAATGAAGTCGCTCATGTCCATCAGGTGCAGCCCGGGCAGCTTGCCGCGGTAGTTCTCGAGGGGGGACGGCTCCACCAGGGACTCGGCGAGCGCCGGGTTGCAGGCCGGCGCAGCGGCACCGTGGCGCTGGGCGCACTGCGGCATATTGAACGTGAACCGGGGGTTGTCCCGGATTCCCACCACCTCGATACCCGCATGGGCAAATGGCTGCACGCCTTCGAGGTATCCCGGCACCTCGGTTTCGAAGGGAGCCTCCTCGTGGGTCAGCGAAGCCACCGTGAACACAGCATCGGGCCTGTGCTCCAGGACGTAGGCGGAACTGGCGCGGTTGTAGGCGTTGCACTCTGCGTTACGCGTTTCCGAGTCGGCGCCGAACCGGCAGGCCGGCATCAGCAGTGTCACCAGTTCCCAGCCGCGGGCAGCAGCAACCGGGGCCAGCGCGGCGAGGTACTGCTGGGCATGGGAGTCGCCCAGCACCACGATGCGCTTGGAGGAAGGTTCCTCCGGCAGCTCCTGCCGGCAGCCCTCCAATATCGGGTCGCTGGTGGCATTGGCGCCAGTGCAGGGCGAGTCGATGCCGGCCCAGTCGTTGTCCAGCGCGGTGGGCCCGGGGATGGTCCGGGCCCTGGGGGCGGGAGTGTTTTCGTTCTCCGGGGTGAGTGCCAGCGCCCCTGGCGTCAGCTCCCTCGGTTGTGCCGCCGTCGCGCTTTCCTCCGCAGTGAGCGATGTCTGCCAGACGGCGACGGGCCCCGCCAGCACGGCACCACAGGCAACAATGACGACGGCGGTGCGCCAGGCGCGCAGCTTGGGCCAGTGCCAGTCGCGCAGGGGCTTTTCGACAAAGCGCGTGGTCAGGACGGCGAGCACGATGGAGGCAGCGACGATGCCAAGGCCCTGTTTGAGGTTGGGCGCTTCCACCCCGGTAGCCGCAAGGGCCAGCACCAGGAGGGGCCAGTGCCACAGGTACAGGGCGTAGGAATTATCGCCCAGGGCGACAGCGGGCCGGCTGCTGAGGAGGCGGTCCACCCCGAACCGGCTGCCGGTCTGCCCCGCCACGATGATGGCGGCCGCCGACAACGTTGGCCAGAGTGCCGCATACCCGGGGAAGGAACGGTCAACGGTCAGGACCAGCCCGCACGAAACCATGCCTGCCAGTCCGGCCCAGCCCAGCACCACCCGGAGCCTGCGGCCGGGCTTCAGGTAGGGCAGCACCAGGGCCAGCAATGACCCCAGCGCAAACTCCCAAAGCCGGGCTCGCGTGTCGAAGTAGGCGTAGGCCTGGCTGGTGGCGGTCTGTTCTACGGAATAGGCCAGGGACAGCACGAACACCGTCCCAAACACGACGGCGAGCAGCCCGCGGTAAGTCAGTCGGCCCAGGCGGGGTATCCGGCGCAGCCGGGACAGCGCAATGGCCGTGGCGGCGAAGATCAGTGGCCACAGGATGAAGACCTGCCCCTGGATGGACAGCGACCAGAAGTGCTGCAGTGGGCTGGCGCCCGCATGGTCCTGCGCGTAATAGTCCACGGCGGCATCCGCCAGCAGCCAGTTCTGGCGGTAGAGCAGGGACGCCCACGCCTGGTCGAGCACCTCCGGCCACCGCCCCTGCGGCAGGATCAGCCAGGTTCCGGCCAGGACCCCCAGGATCACCACGACGACGGCGGGCAACAGGCGCTTGAACAGGTGCAGCCAGTGCGCCAGGAGCTGGAAGGGCTTGCCTGACTCCGCCTTGCGGACGAAGGAGAGGGTGAGCAGGAATGCAGAAATCAACAGGAAAATGTCCACACCGCCGGACACGCGGCCCAGCCAGACATGGTAGGCCACCACCATCAGGACAGCCAGGGCGCGCAGGCCCTGGACCTCGGGGCGGAAGGAGGGCTTCCGGGGCTTCGAAGGCGCGGGGCCTGCTGACGTGGCTTTGGTGTCTGGTGCTGCCTGCGGCATCAGACCGCCCATCCCGCCGCCGTCTGCAGCCGCTTGGCAAACTCGTCCGCCATGCTTTCCGCGTATTCCGCGCTCAGGTGGTTGTCGTCCAGATACACATACACGTTGCCCACCACGGCAGGGCACTCCGTCGGCGTGCAGATCCTGTCTGTCAGGTCCACCAGGGACAAGCCGGGCAGACGCGCCATGTCCAGGGTGTCGAAGGGACTGGCCGCCGGAAAATTGTCCCCGATCGCCGGGCGGCAGCCCTGGGCCTCGGCACCTTCCCGAACCACGCATTCAGCCATGTTGAAGGAAAAACGGGGATTGTCCCGGACGGCAGCTACCTGGATCCCCTGGTCCAGCCACCCGGAGACCATCTCCTCGAACCCCGGTGTCAGGGCCTCGGCAGGAGTCGAGGGCGCCGCCGCAGTCCCCACCACGATGATGGCATCAGGCTTTTGCCGGGTGATTTCCTTCTGCACGTCCGCGTTGAAGGCGTCGCAGTCCTCGCTTCCTCCGAGCCCCGCCGGCGTGGCCTTGCAGGCACCCTTGAGGATGGAATACAGCAGCCAGTTCTTTTGGGCTGCCAACGGTTTGACGGCACCGGTCCATTGCTGCGCATGGCTGTCCCCGAGCACCAGGACCCGCTTGGAAGGCTCACCGGACGGCCGCTGTTCGAAACACGATCCCTTCAACAGACGGCTGTCCGGGGCGATCTCCTCCGTGCACGGCCCATCCAGGGATACCCAGTTCTTGGTGAGGTCCGCGGCCAACGGGAGGAGGGAAGCATCCGGGGCCGGCGTTGCGGCCGTGTAAGCGGGGTCAAGGACGCGGGACCCGGGGTTGTTGGCGATCTTTTGCGCTTCCACCGCACGGCGTTCCAACTCAAGCTGGAAACTCCAGCCGGACAGAGGCACCGCCGCCACAGCCACGGCCAGCATGATGGCCAGGGCGGCCCTGCGCTTCCGGACTTCCGGCCATTTCCATTCACGCCAGGGCTTTTCGATGTAGCGCGTGGTCAGGTAGGCGAGCGCCAGGGCCACCAGGATGATGACGGAACCGGAGAGCCATCCGGCGTGGTCCTTGCCGCTCCAGGCGAGAGCGAGGACCAGGAGCGGCCAGTGCCACAGGTACAGGGCGTAGGAGATGTCGCCGAGCTTGACCAGCGGCTTGGCAGAGAGAAAGCGGTCTATCCCTGCGGCGCTCTCTGTCTGGCCCGCGACGAGGACCATGGCCGCGGCGACTGTGGGCCACAGCGCGGCAATACCGGGGAAAGCCCCCTGCACGTCCAGGACAATGCCGCACGCCAGCATGGCCAGAACCCCCACCCAGCCCATGATGACGCGGGTCCGGCGCCGGAAGCGCAGGCCGGGGAGGATCAAGGCCACGAGCGTGCCCAAGGCGAATTCCCACAGCCGGGCGCCGGTATCGAAGTAAGCCTGCACCTGGTTGATGGCGGTGAAGATGATGGAGTAGCCCAGCGAACCGAGGAAGATGGCGAAGAAGATGTAGGCAAGCAGGGGGCGGTAGGACAACCGGTAGCGCCGTGCCGTCCAGCCGGCCAGCGCGAAGATCAGGGGCCACAGGATGAAGACCTGTCCCTGGATGGACAGCGACCAAAAGTGCTGGAAGGGGCTGGCCAGGCTGTGGTCGTTGGCGTAGTAATCCACCGCCTGCTGCTGCAGCAGGCGGTTCTCCGAATAGGACAGGGAGGCCCAGCCTTGCGCGATGAGGTCCAGCCACCGGGTGGGTGGAAGGACCAGGGCGGACACGGCCAGGGTTGCCACGATAACGGTGACAGCTGCCGGGAGGAGCCGCCGGAACAGGTGGAGCCAGTGTTTTGCGAGGGCGAAGGGCTGCTTCCGGTCATGGCGTCCAAGGAATTGGAGCGTCATCAGGAAGGCGGAAATAAAGAGGAAGACATCCACCCCACCGGAGACGCGCCCGAACCAGACGTGGTAAGTCACCACCATGAGGACAGCCAGTGACCGCAGGCCCTGGATCTCCGGCCGGAAAGACGGCTTCCGGTGTCTTGTGGCGACACTGGGCCTGGGTTCCGGTGCCTTCGGGGTTTCCGTTATCGACACAAGAACCTCTCAAAATCCCGCCAGCCAAAGCAGCAAGCCTAGCCAACGCCGTCTTTAACAGCTAATCAATGCGGCCGTCCGGACTATGCTGGCCACAACCGGCGAAGGGAGCGGGCATGGTTGTCCAACTGCGGATCTGTGTGCCCGGGGAGCTGTCCGAGGTAACGGTACAGACATGCCGCGACCAGCGGGGTGTGGCAGAAGTCATGGTGGCCAAGGGAGCTGCCGTGGTGCCTCCGGGCGACGTGATCGAGGTTTTCATCGCCCGGGAGTCCGTGGAGGAACTGCTCGAAAAGCTGGACATCCTGAAGATCCAGGAGGCGGGCTCGATTGCCATGTCGACGCCGGAATTCGTCCTCTCGAGAAAGGCGGACCAGGCGGAGCGGTCCGCCCCGGGGGACGGCGCAGACGCGGTGATCTGGGACGACGTGACCCGGCAAACCGGCGAGGATTCCAGGCTGACGTGGAACTTCCTCGCTTTCCTGGTCCTGGCCACACAGCTCGCAGGAATTGGCATTGTGACCGATTCCCCGATTGCCATTGTGGGCGCCATGGCGGTGGGCCCCGAGTTCGGGCCGCTGGCCGCCCTGGCCGTGTCGCTGGCCACCCGGCAGTGGAAGCTTGGCCGGCGCGCCGCCGTCGCGTTGGGTGTCGGGTTCCCCGTTGCCATGCTGCTGGCAGCACTCACTGCGTGGCTTTCGGTGCCGCTGGGGCTGTTCCCGCGCGATGCCCTGGACAAGGGGTCGGCCGTCGAATTCATCTACCACCCCGGGCCGTATTCACTGATTGTCGCGGTGCTGGCCGGGATCGCGGGCATGCTGTCCATCATCGGCCGGCGTTCCGCCGCGCTGATCGGCGTCTTCATCTCCGTGACCACCGTGCCGGCGGCCGGGTACGTGGCGGTGGCTTTGGTGTTGGGCGAATACCAAAAGGCGGCGGGCTCTGCCCTGCAACTGCTGCTCAACCTCGTGGGCATCGTGGTGGCAGCCTTGGCAGTTCTGCTCTTTTACCGGGTGGTCGCCAGGCGCCTACCGGATGGGGCGGCGCGGAGGCTGCAGCGCCAGCGAAGCGGAGCGCGCCGCTAGCCGCCGAGCTCTCCCCTATGGGCGCAGCAGGCCCCGCAGGGTCTGGATGGTGTCCGCTTCGGCCGGAACCTTGTCATCGCGGTAGCGCTTGACGCGCGCGAAACGGAGCGCGATTCCACCGGGGTAGCGCGGCGACTGCTGCACCCCGTCAATGGCAATTTCGACGACGGTGACAGGCTCCACCCAGACCGTCCCGGCAGTGCGCCGCACCTCAAGCTCCTGGAACCTTTCGGTCTGCCAGCGCAGCAGTTCATCGGTAAGGCCTTTGAAAGTCTTGCCCACCATGACGTAACCGCCGGGTTCACCGAACTCTCCAGCAGGGTCCAGGGCCCCCAGGTGCAGGTTGGACAGCATCCCAGTGCGCCTGCCGGACCCCCATTCGCAGGCCAGCACCACCAGGTCATAGGTCAGGACCGGCTTCACTTTCACCCAGTTCGATCCACGCCGGCCTGCCGCGTAGGCGGACCCGATCGCCTTCACCACAACACCCTCGTGGCCGGCGGCAAGCGCGTCCTGTGAGACACGTTCCGCAACCGCCGGGTCAGCCGTTACCTCCCCCGGGATCCGGTGGGCAGGGGCAATGCGCTCAAGCACCTCGATGCGGTCGGCCAACGGCTCGTCCAGCAGGTCCCTCCCATCGATGTGCAGCACATCGAAGAACCAGGGATGCAGGAGGGTTTCGCGCACTGCATCCGCGCCAAACCGTGCCATGGTTTCCTGGAAGGGCCGCGGGCCGCCTTCCTCATCGAGGGCCAGGGTCTCGCCGTCCAGGATTACGTGCCGCAGCGGCAGGCCACGGACCACTTCCACCACTTCGGGCAGCCGGTGGGTGACGTCGGCCAGGTTGCGGGTGTAAATGCTGACGCGGTCGTCCGCGCGGTGGACCTGGATGCGCGCGCCGTCGAGCTTGTATTCCACGGAGGCCTCCCCCGTGGTTTCCAGTGCTGCACTGGGACTGGCTGCGGTGGAGGCGAGCATGGGCAGCACGGGGCGGCCCACCACCAGTCCGACGGCGTCAAGCTCGGCCTGGGTGCCGGTGATGGCCAGGAGGGCTGTTTCGCCGAGGTCTCCGGAGAGCATGGCGGCACGCCGGACGGCTTCCACGGGCTTCCCGGCAGCGCGGGCCACGGCATCAGTCAGGACTCCTTCCAGCGCACCGGTGCGCAGCTCGCCGAGCAGGACTCCGGTGATGAACGACTGTTCCGGCCCGGTGGCCGCCGACAACAGTTTCCGCAGGATTGCTGTCCGCCCCGCCGCCGACCCCGTACCCGCCGCAGCGAGCAGGCCGTCCAGCGCCGCATCAAAGTCGGCCACCGTCAGGCTCGGCTCGTCGGCCGGCTCCTCCTTTGCCGCTGCCACCGCACTCCATCCCACGCCCACGCGGCCCTGGCGCGGTTTGGCACTGAGCAGGCCCACCGCCGTCGGGATCTCCACTGGCTCAAGGCGGCGCAGCAGGCCGGCCAAGGCGTCCACCTTCGCCAGCCGGGAGCGGGTCGACGCAACGGACGCGCTGGTTTCCACAAGCTCAAGGAGCAACATGGGACCATCCTGCCACGGCTCTGGACAGCCTCCCGGCGCTGCTCCACAATGGGCGCGTGGGGATCATTGTCGCGAACCTGTTCATCACCCTCGATGGCGTGTACCAGGCGCCCGGCGGCCGCGAGGAAGACAGCGAAGGCGGCTTCGAATTCGGCGGCTGGCAGGCGCCGGTGTCCGACGACGAAGCGGGCGCCGCCATCGCTGCCGAGATCGGACGCATGGACGCGTTGCTCCTGGGGCGGGCAACCTATGACATCTTTTCGTCGTACTGGCCCCACCAGACCGGCGACATCGCGGACGCACTTAACCGGGTGCCCAAGTTCGTCGTGTCCGGCTCCCTGCACGATCCCAGCTGGGCAGGGACCACAGTGCTGCCGCATGCCGCCGCGGCCGGCAGCCTCCGGGAGGACTACGGGCAGGTGCACATGTTCGGCAGCGGGTTCCTCATCCGGTCCCTCCTGTCTGCAGGCGTGCTGGACCGTCTTCACCTGTGGCTTTATCCCGTCGCGCTCGGACAAGGCAAGCGCCTCTTCGACGACGGCAGCGTACCCACCACTTTCAGCCTGGCTGAGCCGGCGCGCAGCTTCCCCAAAGGCGCTGTGTCTTTGGTCTACGAGCCTGTAGGCGGCGTAGAGACGCGGGACATGGCGGCGGGTTAAGGGGGCCTCGTTCAGGGGACATGAAAAAGGCTGGTCCGGCAGATGCCGGACCAGCCTTTTTCGAGCGGAAAGCCGCGAGGGTGCAGCCGCTAGTGGCTGTGGCCTGCGTGCTCGTCCTCTTCGGCCGGCTTCTCCACGACCAGGGTCTCGGTGGTGAGAACCAGGGCAGCGATGGAGGCCGCGTTGCGGAGGGCTGCACGGGTGACCTTGACGGGGTCGATGACGCCCGCGCCGATCAGGTCCTCGTACTCGCCGGACTTGGCGTTGAAGCCGTTGTTGACCTCGGCGTCGGCAACCTTGGCAGCCACCACGTAGCCGTCGAAGCCGGCGTTCTGGGCGATCCAGCGCAGCGGCTGAACCAGTGCCCGGCGGACGATGCCGACAGCTGCTGCGGCGTCGCCTTCGAGGGCCTTGACCGAAGCGTCCTCATCCAGTGCCTTGAGGGCGTGGACCAGGGCGGAACCGCCGCCTGCCACGATGCCTTCTTCGAGGGCAGCGCGGGTGGAGGACACCGCGTCCTCGATGCGGTGCTTCTTTTCCTTCAGCTCAACCTCGGTGGCAGCACCGACCTTGATGACGCCGATGCCGCCGGCCAGCTTGGCCAGGCGCTCCTGGAGCTTTTCGCGGTCCCAGTCGGAGTCGGTGCGCGTCAGCTCGGCGCGCAGTTGGGCAACGCGTGCTGACACGTCCTCAGCCGAACCGGCGCCGTCCACGATGGTGGTGTTGTCCTTGGTGACGGTGATGCGGCGGGCGGTACCCAGCACCTCCAGGCCAACGGAGTCCAGGCTCAGGCCCAGCTCCGGTGAGACGACCTGCGCACCGGTGAGGGTGGCGATGTCCTGCAGCATGGCCTTGCGGCGGTCGCCGAAGCCCGGAGCCTTGACGGCAACGACGTTCAGGGTGCCGCGGATGCGGTTGACGATCAGCGTGGACAGGGCCTCGCCCTCAACGTCCTCGGCAATGATGAACAGCGGCTTGGAGGCCTGCAGCGCCTTTTCGAGCAGCGGCAGGAATTCCTGGATGGAGGAGATCTTGCCCTGGTTGATCAGGATGAGGGCGTCCTCGAGGACAGCTTCCTGGCGCTCCGCGTCGGTGACGAAGTACGGGGACAGGTAACCCTTGTCGAACTGCATGCCCTCGGTGAGGACCAGTTCCGTCTGGGTGGTGGACGACTCTTCGATGGTGATGACGCCATCCTTGCCCACCTTGCCGAAGGCCTCGGCGAGGAGCTCGCCGATTTCGTCGCTCTGGGCGGAGATGGCGGCAACGTTTGCCACCTGGGTGCCTTCAACCGGGCGGGCGTTCTCGAGCAGGCGGGCAGCCACGGCTTCCACCGCAACTTCGATGCCGCGCTTGATCTGGCCGGGGGCAGCGCCGGCTGCAACGTTGCGCAGGCCTTCCTTGACCAGGGCCTGGGCCAGGACCGTTGCGGTGGTGGTGCCGTCGCCGGCAACGTCGTTGGTCTTGGTAGCTACTTCCTTGGCCAGCTGGGCGCCAAGGTTCTCGTAGGGATCGTCCAGTTCCACTTCGCGGGCGATGGTGACGCCGTCGTTCGTGATGGTGGGGGCGCCCCACTTCTTGTCCAGGACGACGTTGCGGCCGCGGGGGCCGAGCGTCACCTTGACGGTGTTCGCGAGCTTATCGATGCCGGCCTCAAGGGACCGGCGGGCAGCGTCATTAAACGCAAGCTGCTTTGCCATGGTTTTGTCCTTTCAAAGACAGAACCCCGCACTGCCGGCCAGCATGAGCATGGCCGGCGGCACGGGGATCCGGAAGAGTTACTTTACGACGATCGCCAGGACGTCGCGGGCGGAGAGCACAAGGTACTCGGTGCCGCCGGTCTTGACTTCGGTTCCGCCGTACTTGGAGTAGATGACGACGTCGCCAACTGCTACGTCAACGGGGACGCGGTTGCCGTCTTCGAAGCGGCCGGGGCCTACTGCGACAACTTCGCCTTCCTGCGGCTTCTCCTGTGCGGAGTCCGGGATGACCAGGCCGGAAGCCGTGGTCTGCTCGGCTTCGAGCGGGCGGACAACAATACGATCCTCAAGAGGCTTAATAGAGACCGACACTCGGACCTCTCCTTTTCGTCAGCAAATTCGTGGACTGGAAAGCTTTCCGCCGTAGCTGGCAAACCGTCGTCGCGGTGCCGGCAGCAGCCTGGCTGGCAGCTCTTCATGTGTTAGCACCCGCCTAGGGAGAGTGCTAATGAAGACTCTATGTATGAGTTAGCACTCGGTCAAGGTGAGTGCCAACGTTTCGTCATGGGCGTACGCCTTCTGGGATCGGACGACGCCGGGCGGCGGGGTGGAAGCCGCAGCCCACCTACCGGCCGAGGTCGTCAAAGTCCACGTCCTCGCCGCCGTCGGAATCGCCGCCGCCCTGCTTCCGTCCGCGGTAGAGGACCCACCCGGACACCGCTGCGGCGAGCAGCGCAATGACGAGGAAGACGATGCTTCCTGCCCGTGCGCCGTCGTACAGCCCGCGGATGTCCTTGGCCTCCTGGGTGTTGTCCTGGATGTCGTTGCCGCCCACGGAATAGACGGTGGCGTTGAAGGTGTCCAGCAGGAAGATGATCACCAGCAGGGCGATGCAGACCACGGCCACCACGGCAGCGGCGATCAGGACGGGACGGGCAAACCTGGCGGGTCCGGTGTGCCTGGGCCCGTGGTCCGCGGTCTCCCCTGGGGCTTCGCTCTCATCCATGGTTTCAACAGTATCCGCATCCCGGCCACGCGCTCCTCCACTAGGCTGGAACCCATGGCTCACGCTCCCCAGGACCAGATCGCACAGGACCAGATCGCACCGCTGCTGACCCCCGAAGGCTGGGAGTTGCTGGCATCGCTGGGCCCCTACCGGGACGAGGATTCGTTCGAGCTCAATTCGGCCCTCCGGAAGGCCGGGCACTCCCCCGAGCTCGTGTCCGCCGTGCTCACGCAGTCGCGGCTGCGCACCCGGGCAGCGGCGAAGTTCGGCGAGTTTGCCCGCCAGATGCTCTTCACCCAGGCCGGACTGGAGCAGGCCACGCGCCTGAACGTCGCCGCCCACCATGCGCGGCGTTTCGCGGCTGCCGGCATCGGCCACGTGGCGGACCTGGGCTGCGGCCTCGGCGCCGACTCACTGGCCCTGGCCTCCCTGGACATCAACGTCACCGCGGTGGAAATGGATGAAACCACCGCGGCATGCGCAACGGTGAACCTCATCCCGTTTCCCAACGCCACGGTGGTCCACTCGGACGCGGCGACGGTCCCGCTGGAAGGGATCGACGGCGTCTGGCTGGATCCGGCGCGCCGGGTCACCTCCACCTCGGGCACCAAACGGATTTGGGACCCCGAGGCGTTCTCGCCGCCGCTATCCTTCGTGGAGTCGCTGGCCGCCGAAGGGAAGGCCGTGGGAGTGAAGATGGGCCCGGGCATGCCGCATGAATCCGTGCCCGCCGGGTGCGAGGCGCAGTGGGTGTCGGTGGGCGGGGACGTCACCGAGGTGACCTTGTGGTTCAACGCCGTACGCCGGCCCGGCGTCCGCCGCGCTGCCCTGGTCCTGGGTTCCCAGGGGCCGGCCGAACTGACCAGCGGCGAGGACTTCGGCGCAGGCCCGACGGCGCCGGTGGGACCGGTGGAGGGGTATCTGTACGAGCCCGACGGTGCCGTGATCCGCGCCGGTTTGGTGGCGGACGTGGCGCTGGAACTCGGCGGGCATTTGGTGGATGAGCACATTGCCTACATCTGCGCCCCGGAGCTCCTGGACACCCCGTTTGCCAGGGCCTACAAGGTCATGCAGGTCATGCCCTACAACGTCAAGGCGCTGAAGGCGTGGGTGAAGCAGGAGGGCGTCACCGTGCTGGACATCAAGAAGCGCGGCACCGCGGTGACCCCGGAAGAGCTGCGGAAGCAGCTGCTGCCAGGCGGGAAAAACACCAAAAAGGGCGGCAAAACGGCCACCCTGGTCCTGACCCGCATCGGCGAGGACCGGGTGGCCATCGTGGTGGAACCCGTCTGACTGCCAGGCCGGGAGCCCCTCGCGCAGCTACTGGGCGCGCATGAACTCCTCGGCGGCCCGCACCTGCTCTGCCGTCGGCCGCACCCCCGTGTACAGGACGAACTGCTCCAGCGCCTGGATGGTGGCCACCTCCGCCCCGGTAATGACTGGCTTGCCGGCTGCCCTGGCGGCGCGGATCAGCGGCGTTTCGGCCGGCAGCGCCACCACGTCGAACACCACGCGGGCGGCCTCGATGGCTTCGGCAGGAAAAGCCAGGCTGTCCGCTTCCGCCCCTCCCGCCATGCCGATGGGGGTGACGTTGATGATCAGGTCGGCCGTCCCGCCGTCGAGCGCTGCACGCCACTGGAAGCCGTACTGGTCAGCGAGCGCACGCCCGGCGCCCTCGTTCCGGGCGATGACGGTGACGTCCTCGAAGCCGGCGTCCCGTAAGGCAGCGACCGTGGCCTTCGCCATCCCACCCGCGCCCTGGACCAGCACGGAATAGTCGGTGGGCACCGCATTGGTGGCCAGCAGCTGCTCAATTGCCGTGTAGTCGGTGTTGTACGCCTTGAGGTGCCCGTCCGTGTTCACGATGGTGTTCACGGAGTCGATGGCCTTGGCGGAGGGATCCATCTCGTCCACGAGCGCGATGACGTCTTCCTTGTACGGCATGGAGATGGCGCAGCCGCGGATGCCCAGCCCGCGGACGCCCGCGATGGCCTGCTCCAGGTTGGTGGGCGCGAACGCCTTGTAGATCCAGTTCAGGTCCAACTGTCCGTACAGGTGGTTGTGGAACCGGGTCCCGTTGTTGCTGGGCCGGGCCGAGAGCGAGATGCAGAAGGTCATGTCTTTATTCAGAATGGGCATCAGACCATTAAACCTGCGTTCACCGGCTGGGTGGTGTTCCGGTCAGGGGCAGCCGGTTCCCGCAGGAAAGGGCCCGACGGCGGCGGGCAGCTTCCCGGGGGCGGGCGCCTTTCCGGCCAGCACGGCGGCCAGTGCGTCGAAAGCGGCGTCGGTACGGCCATAGAGTGCCAGCTTCACCGGCGCGCTGGAGCCCTGCAGCGGCCAGGGGGCATCCAGGGCCACGGCGATGTCACCGCCGGCCGGTTTCCCGCCAAAGCCGATCAGGTTGACCAGGGGTCCCGCCCCGACTTCGAGGCCGGCCCGGGCAGCGGCGGCCTCGAACCGCTCCCGGTCCCCCGGTCCGCCGCCGGCCACGCGCACCGAGCCGGGCACCAATGGTCCGGAACAGGGGCCGGACACCACCGTGACGGCGGACGCGGACACCTGGGCAGACAAGGGCGCAGCGCTTCCGGCCGGAGCACCGGCACCCGGCGTTCCGGGAGCAGGCGTGGTCCGGGCATGCCAGATCATCATGGTGGCCACCCGCTGCGCTGCCTCATCCAGCCGGGCGCCGGGAAGGGTGCCTGCGGCCAGCGCCTGGACGATGGCGGCATGGGCCTGTGCCACGTCAGCAGGCATCAGCAGCAGGTCAGCACCGGCGGTGAGCGCCTTCACCGCGGCAGCGCCGGCCGGGTACTGGTTGTCCACCGCACCCATGTTCAGCGCGTCAGTGACGGCCACACCCTTGAAGCCCAGCCCCCTCAATGCTGCGTAACTTGGGGCAGAAAGCGACGACGGCACGCCGGGTTCCAGCGCAGGCACGGCGATGTGCCCGGTCATGACGATCGGAAGGCCCGCGGCGACGGCGGCCTGGAACGGCTTCCAGTCCCGGGCCCTGAGCGCATCGATGCCGGCCGGCTGGACGGGGAGGCTCAGGTGCGAGTCTGCAGTCACGGATCCGTGCCCCGGAAAGTGCTTGACGCTGGGAAGCACCCCGGCGTCCAGCATGCCCTGAGAAAAGGCCACCCCATGGGTTGCCGCTGCCACCGGATCGGCGGACATGGACCGGGACCCGATGGTGGGGTCGCTGGGCCCGATGGTCACGTCAGTGTCCGGGGCGAAGTCCAGGTCGAAGCCCAGCGGCGCCAGCTCACCCGCGAGGCCTTTGCCGGCTTTGCGCGTCAGGTCCGGGTTTCCGGCGGCGCCGTAGCTCATGGGCGTGGGCCACTCGGTGAGGGGGGCCCCGAGGCGTGCCACCGCACCGCCTTCCTGGTCCACGCCGATGATCCCGGGCCAGCGCCGGCCGTCGGCCGCAACAGCCTGCAGCAGCCGCTGGTTCACGGCTCCCATGGCGGCCACATCGACGTTGCCTTGCCCGTCAAGGGGCACGTTGTCCCCCATGATGATGGAACCCGCAAGATGCAGGCGCTGGATGAGCGCGGCGTGGGCCTCCACCTGGTTGCCCTTGAAGAACGGGAGCAGGACCTGCCCGGCCTTCTGTTCAGGCGACATCGCCGCCACAGCCGCCACTGCCGCATCCTGGTCCCGCTGCTCCGGTCCCCACCCCAAAGGCCGGGAACCCGGGTCTGGTGACGGAGAAGCCGAAGGAGGTGCCGGCGTCGTACTTGCCGATGCCGAGGGGGACGGGACGGTGGGCGGCGCGGAGGACGACGGCGGGGCCGCACTTGGGGAGGGAGAACAGGAGGCCAAGGCCAGGGCGGACAGGGCCAGGAGGAGGGGGAAGGATTTGGCGGGACTGTGACGCAGCAGGAACGGGGCCATCAATACGATGCTACCCCTGCACTAGACTTGAACCACCCGTTCGCCTCCCGGCAGCAGTCTGTGAGCGGCATCAGCCAGCGGCAAACCGGAGAGTAAGGAAACGTGTGAAGATCGACTTCGCGTCATCGAGGCAGTCAACCCTCGGTGTTGAGTGGGAGCTTGCCCTGGTGGACGGAAAGACGGGCGAGCTGGCGTCCGTGGCCAACCAGGTGCTCCGCGGCGTGGCTTCCCGCCACCCGGAACTCAACGAAGACGACGAACACCCGCACATCAAGCAGGAACTGCTGCTGAACACGGTGGAACTGGTCACGGGCATCTGCGAGACAGCCGCCGAGGCCAAGGAGGACCTCAGCCGGTCCGTCGCCGCCGTCCGCGAGATCACCGACCCCATGGGTGTGGAGCTGTTCTGCGCCGGCAGCCATCCCTTCAGCCCGCCGCAGCTGCAGCCGGTGACGGACAAGGCGCGCTACGCCAAACTCATTGACCGGACCCAGTGGTGGGGCCGCCAGATGGTCATTTACGGCGTCCACGTCCACGTGGGGCTGGACCGCCGGGACAAGGTGCTCCCCGTACTGGATGGCCTGGTCAACTACTTCCCGCATTTCCAGGCGCTCTCCGCGTCCAGCCCGTTCTGGGGCGGTGAGGACACCGGCTACGCCTCCCATCGCGCTCTGATGTTCCAGCAGCTTCCCACGGCCGGCCTGCCCTTCCAGTTCAAGTCCTGGGAAGAGTACGAGTCCTACGTCCAGGACATGTTCACCACGGGCGTCATCGACACCATCTCGGAGATCCGGTGGGACATCCGGCCGGTTCCAGCACTGGGAACCATCGAGATGCGCATCTGCGACGGCCTGGCCACGCTGGAGGAAGTGGGCGCCATCGCGGCCCTCACCCAGTGCCTGGTGGACGAGTTCTCCACCATCCTGGACAACGGTGGCACCATCCCCACCATGCCGCCGTGGCACGTGCAGGAAAACAAGTGGCGCGCCGCCCGCTACGGTATGGACGCCATCATCATCCTTGACGCCGCGGGCCACGAGCAGCTGGTGACGGACCACCTGCTGGAGACGCTGAACCGGCTGGAACCCGTGGCCGCCAAGCTGCGGTGCTCCGACGAACTCGCCGACGTGGAGAAGATCATCCGCCGCGGCGCCGGCTACCAGCGCCAGCGTCGCGTGGCTGAGGAAAACGGCGGAAACCTGCAGGCCGTTGTGCTGGACCTGGTCAAGCAGATGCGCAACGGCCCCACCGCCTGACTTGCTCTATCAGATATGGCTCCTAAACCGCCGGTTTGGGAGCCATATCTGATAGAGCAAATGGGGGTTTGAGGGGTTTGGTGGGCCTTTGGACCCTGCCCTGCCCCTTCAGTGCGGCGGGATTCTTTTCCGTAGGCTTGTGAGTTCCTGCGGAAGGGGAGGTTGAATGTCTCCTGCTCCTCCTGTGGCCAAGCGGAGCGGCACGCTCCTCCCCCTCATTGCAGTAGTGCTGGTCCTCTTTGCGGTGGCCGCACTCTGGCCTCTACTGGCTGCTGCCACCGCGCAGGCCCAGCTTCCGGTTCAAATCGCCGCGGGCCTTGCCCCGTTCGTGGTTTTCTTCGCTGCCATTGCCCTGGCAGGCCGGACCGAGGGGATCAGGTTCGCCACGGCCGTCGGGTTCTCCACGCGGCACGCCGGCTGGCAGCTGCTGACTGCCATTGCGCTCCTGGCCGTCACGCTTGCCGTGACCCTGGCCCTGGCCGCGCTGGGCTTTCACATGTTCGGCGAAGGCCAGACCGGATTGCTGCCCTTCCTGTACGGGGCCGTGCGCAGCTTTCTGCTGGTGGGGTTTGGCGAGGAGCTCATCTGGCGCGGCTATGTCCTGGGCGCAGTGCGCCGAAACCTGCGCTCCGGCGCGGCCGCCGTGCTGCTGTCCTCGGCGCTCTTTGGGCTGTGGCACTATCCCGGCGGGCAGGACGTGCTCCAGGTCCTGGTGACCATGCTCTTCGGCGTGCTGTGGAGCGCTGCCCGGATGAAGATCAGGCACTGCTCAACGTTCGCCACCGGCACCGCCCACGGCCTGCACGACCTCGCACTGCTTGTCATCGCCACTCTTACCGCCTGAGTTGCTCTATCAGATAGGGCTCCCAAACCCCCGGTTTGGGAGCCCTATCTGATAGAGCAACTGGTCGTTTGGCTGGGGTCAGGCCGGGAGCGACACCGAGGTGACCGGCATCGAGGAATCAGGAGCGAACCCGATACCGCTGGGCTCGACGCCCGCCATCACCAGCTGGGCCCCGAGCGCGGCCACCATGGCACCGTTGTCCGTGCAAAGATCCAGGGGCGGAACGTGCAGCCGGATCCCGGCCGAGGCGCAGCGCTGCCCGGTCAGTTCCCGCAGGCGTGAGTTGGCCGCCACGCCGCCGCCCAGCAACACATCCTTGATGCCGTGCTCACGGCAGGCCATGACCGCCTTGGACGAGATCACGTCCACCACGGCTTCCTGGAACGCCGCCGCGATGTCTGCCACGGGAATCTCTTCCCCGCGGGCCTCGAACTGCTCCACGCACCGGGCCACCGCCGTCTTGAGCCCGCTGAAGGACCAGTCGTACCGGTGCGGCCCGGGTTCATCCGCCGTGCCCATGTACTTGGGCTGGGTAAGGCCGCGGGGGAAGCGGATCGCCTTCGGGTTGCCATTGCGGGCCATCTTGTCGATCGCAGGTCCGCCCGGATAGCCGAGCCCCAGGATGCGGGCCACTTTGTCGTAGGCTTCGCCGGCGGCATCATCGATGGTGGAGCCCAGCAGTTCCACGTCGCTGGTGATGCTGTTGATCCGCAGGATTTCGGTGTGGCCGCCGGAGACGAGCAGGGCGCCGAGGTTTTCGGGCAGTTCCTGCTTCCGGCCGCTTGCACGGTCGTCCAGGAGACCCACGCCCACGTGCGCCACCAGATGGTTGATGGCGAACAGGGGCTTTCCGGTGGCGACGGCGAGCGCCTTGGCGGCGCACACGCCCACCATCAGCGCGCCGGCAAGCCCGGGCCCGGAGGTGACGGCAATGGCGTCCACCTCCTCCAGGGTCACCCCGGCGTCTGCCAGGGCCTGTTCGAGGGTGGGGACGAAAGCGTCCAGGTGCGCCCGGGAAGCGATCTCGGGGATGACTCCACCGAAGCGGACGTGCTCATCCATGGAGGAGGACACCGTGTTGGTCAGGAGTTCGGTGCCGCGGACGATGCCGACGCCGGTCTCGTCGCAGGACGATTCAATACCCAGTACCAGGGGCTGTTCACGGTTCATGCCTGGCCTGCTTCCGTTGCTTCGTGGCCTTCAGGATGCGGTGCGGTCAGCTGGAGGCGCATGATGAGGGCGTCCACGCCGTCACGGTAATAGCGGGGCCGGGTGTGGATCTGTTCAAAGCCAAACCGCACATACAGCTGTTGCGCCCGGGGGTTGTCGGCACGGACTTCGAGCAGGACGTCGGCGGCGCCCCGCTGCCGGGCTTCGTCGATCAGGTGCGTGAGCAGCGTGCTGCCGATGCCGCGGCCCTCGTAATCGGGGACGACGGCGATGGTCTGGACGTCCGCAATGGGCTCGATGCACATCAGGCCCGCATAGCCCACAATGCCGTCGTTTGTTTCCGCCACCAGGTAGCGGCGGGTCTCCGGCTGGGAAAGCTCGTCCAGGAACATCTGCACAGGCCACGCGTCAATGGGGAAGAGCTTCTGTTCGAGGAGACCGACGGCGGGCACGTCGTCCAGGGTCATGTCACGGATGGTGATTCCGGCCATGCGGGGGTCCGGGAGTGTGTTCACAGTGCCCGCTTCCGTGGTCCGGGAACCTGCGCGTCGGATTCGCGCAGGTAGAGGGGGGTGGAGTCCAGCAGGGTGTGTCCGGAAGCGAGCCGCGCGAGGGCGAACTGGCCAAGGTACAGGGCGTCCGGCTGCTCGCCGTCGAAGTCCGGGTGGGCCTGAAGGGCATCAGCGTAGAGCCCTGCACCTGCGCCGAAGGCGGGCAGGTCCGGAAGGTCCGCCGCGAACCCGACATGCGGCCCGTCCTCCAGCCGGGGCAACTGGGCATCATTGAGGCTGTAGCGGGCCCAGTACACCTCCTTGCGGCGGGCGTCCGTGACCACCAGGAACTCGGAAGGCGCCGCCGTGGATTCGGCAACCTCAAGGGCCACGGCGTCCAGGCTCATCACCCCGTGCAGTGGCTTGCCCCAGACGAAGGCCAGTGTGCGCGCGGTGGCAATGCCCGAGCGCAGCCCGGTGAAAGGGCCGGGCCCAACGCCCACCACAATGGCGTCGACGTCCTGCCCTGTGACCCCCGCCTCGGACAGCATGGCGTGAATGCCCGGGGCGAGCACCTCCGCGTGGCTGCGGGTGTCCTCCGTGGCGAAGCTTGCCACCACGCTTTCCGGGGCGTCGTCCGACACCAGCGCGGCGCTGGCCACGGCCGAGGTATCGATGGCCAGAATCAGCACGGGCTGCTCCCTTCCGGGCTTGCGAGTTCGGGAACGCTTGGCCACCGGGGCCCGTAGCCGCGCATCACAATGGTGCGGGGTTCGTCGGTGTCCTCGCCGTCAAAGTCCAGGCTGGCGTATTCCGCGGACGCTCCCTCCGCTGCAGGGCCCGTGGTCCCGGTGCTTCCCAACCCGATGGCCCCGAGCCCGATGGCGCGGTGCAGGTCGATCTCCAGCCGGCTGTCGCTCAGGTGTTCCACCCGTTCGTGCCCCCACTCCACCACTGTGACGGATGTGTCCATCGTGTTTTCAAGGTCGATATCGTCGACCTCCGCGGCAGAGCCCAGCCGGTAGGCATCCACGTGCACCAGATCCGGGCCACCGGGACGCGGACCATCTGGCAGGTTGGGATGGATCCGGACCAGAACGAAGGTGGGCGAGATGATGCCCGGGCGGACGCCCAAGCCCTCGCCGAGACCCTGCGTGAAGGTGGTTTTTCCGGCACCCAGCTCGCCGGACAGCACCAGCAGGTCCCCGGCCTGCAGTACCTCCGCCAGACGGGCCCCGAACGCGTGGGTCTGTTCCGCCGTCGTCGCCGTAAACGTCTTTTCCCAGTTGGCAGGCAACTCTTCGGGGCTGCTCACGCGGCTCCCTCCTTGCCGGGCACGCCCGCCAGGCCCTGGCTGTTGTCAGCGGGATCGTCCTCGTTGATGAAGCGACGGGGTACGCGGGGGCTGATCCGGGTCACCACCTCGTAGTTGATGGTTCCAGCGGCGCGGGCCCAGTCATCAACGGTGGGCCCTCCGTCGGCGCCGCTGCCGAACAGCTCCGCTTCCGTGCCCTGCAGACCGGCCCCCGATGCTTCCGGCCCCAGGTCAATGACCATTTGGTCCATGGCGATCCGCCCCACCACCGGGTAGGTCTTGCCGGCGACGCGGACGGGACCACCCGTGGCGACGCGGGGCACGCCGTCGGCATAACCCAGTGGTATGAGTGCCAGCGTGCTGGCTTCCCTGGTGCGGTAGTGCAGCCCGTAGGAGACACCCTGTCCGGCGGGCACCTGCTTGCACTGCGATATGAGGGTACGCAGCGTCATGGCGGGGCGGAGGCCAAGCTCAGCGGATGTGGTCCCGTCGAACGGCGAAAGCCCGTAGACGCCCAGGCCAACCCGCACCAGGTCGAAGTGGGTGTCCGGCCGGGACAATGTGGCGGGGGTGTTGGCCAAGTGCCGAACCTCAAGGTCCACGCCCGCATCCTCGGCGATGGCAAGCGCCTCGCGGAAGGCCGCCACCTGCTGGTCCGTTTCGGGCCGCTCCGGTTCGTCAGCGACGGCCAGGTGGGAGAAGATGCCCACCACGCGCAGCAGCCCCTGGTCCTGGTACTCCACGGCCTCACCTACCAGCCGGTCCCAGGTCTCCGGGGTGGCGCCGTTGCGGCCAAGCCCGGTGTCCACCTTGAGGTGGATGCGCGCGGGGCGTTCCTGCTCCCGCGCCGCGGCAACGATGCGTTCCAGCTCCCAGCCGGAGCAGCCGATGTCGACGCCGGCGGCCACGGCGGCACCGAAGTTGCTGTCCGTGGTGTGCAGCCAGGCGAGCAGCGGCGCGTCAATCCCGGCGGCGCGCAGCGCGAGGGCCTCGGAAATGTGGGCCACACCCAGCCAGGAGGCGCCCGCCTGCAGTGCCGCCCGGGCCACGGGGACGGCACCGTGGCCGTAGGCATCGGCCTTGACGACGGCCATGACTTTCGCGGGGGAAGCAGCGGCGGCAAGCCGGCGGACGTTGTGCCGGATGGCGTCCAGGTCGATCACGGCGGACCGCTCATGGCGGGGGTCCGGCCCTGAGGCAGCGCTGAATTCACCGGTTGTTGCGGGGTAGGTCACCTAATTGATTCTAGTGCGGGCACTTCACGCCGAATAATCAGGGCGCCCAGCGCTGCTCAGGCATCCGACAGGTGCGCGATGGTGGCCGACGCGCGGCGCTGGGCAGCGAGCGGCACGTCGTCGATGATGTCCGTCAGGAAGCCAAAACGCCGCAGCCATTGGCTGGTCTGCCGTTCCGGGCGGGCGTTGGCGCGTTTCCACCAGTCCGCGATGTCGCCCCAGCCCGGGGCCGCCAGGGATCCGCCCACCTCCTGTACCGCCAGGGACGCGCACAGGTTGGCAAACCGCAGCCTGTCCCCCAGCGGCCAGCCGGCAAGAGTGCCGACGATAAATGCCGCGTCAAAGCAGTCACCCGCCCCGGTGGGGTCGTGTGCCTTGACCGGAAGCGACGGAACCCACTCCTCCTCCCCGGTTTCCGAGTCCACGGCCATGGCACCCTGCGCTCCGAGGGTCACCACCGCCACGGGAACGCGGTCAGCCAGTGCATAGAGGGCGCTCCACGGGTTGTCCTTGCCGGTGAAGGCCATGGCCTCGCGCTGGTTGGGCAGGAAGGCGTAAAAGTACTGCAGGTTGTCCAGCCGCACCGGAGCCCACTCCCCGCTGGGATCCCACCCCACGTCCCCGAACAGCTTCACCCCGGCCGAATGGGCAGCCCGGGCCCACGGTTCCATCTCCAGGCCCACCTCCGCAATGCCGGCGAGCGCCTTGGGCGGGTCTCCGATCAGTTCGGAGTTTGTCACCGGGGCGGAGTGCCCGTGGGTCACCAGGGAACGGTCCTGGTCCACGCAGAGGGACACGGTGACCGGAGAGTGCCAGCCCGGGACGCGGCGGGACAGGCTGAGGTCCACGTGCTCCTGGCCGGAGAGGATCTTCCAGTTGAAGTCCCCGTATCCGTCATCTCCGAAAGCAGCCGCCAAGCCGGTGCGCAGCCCCAGCCTGGCGGCGGCAATGGCCTGGTTCGCCACCCCGCCGGGGCAGCTCCCCATGCCGTCGCTCCAGACTTCGGTGCCTGGTTCGGGACCGTGCGGCAGGCCCGTGAAGATGATGTCCTGGAAAACCGTCCCGGCGAGCAGCAGGTCGAATCCAGGCTCCGCATGTGGGCGGACGGCAGCCAGCGGATCGAAGGGGCGGGCTGGCATCGCGTCCATAGTGCGCAGGATACGCCGCACCGCACTGCTCCGGTAGGGGCTTCCGAATGGCCTGGACAAGATGTCGGAGACCGGTCCTAGACTTCATCCATGCGGCTGATGATTGCCGGCGGCGGGGGTTTCCGGGTGCCGCTGATCTACCGGGCTTTGGTGTCCGGCCCCTTTTCCGGGCTGGTCACCGAACTGGTGCTGTACGACGTCGATTCCGCCCGCCTGAACGCCGTCACCTCGGTGCTGCAAAGTATGCCGGGGAGCGGGGGTGCCCGGCTTCCCGTGCATGCCACCACCGATCCTGCCGCAGCCTTGGACGGTGCCGGCGTGGTGTTCGCGGCCATCCGGCCAGGCGGCACGGCCGGGCGCATCGCCGACGAGAAGGTGGCCCAGGGCCTTGGGCTGCTGGGGCAGGAAACTACCGGCGCCGGCGGGATCTCCTACGCCCTCCGGACCATCCCGCACATGCTTGGCCTCGCCCGGCTGATGCGGGAACACTGCCCGGACGCTTCGCTGATCAACTTCACCAACCCTGCCGGAATGGTCACCGAGGCGCTCCTCCCAGTCCTGGGCCACCGTGTCCTTGGCATCTGCGACTCGGCGGGCGGGCTGGTGCAACGGGCAGCGGCCGCCGCCGGCGTTCCCTTGGCGGCGGGACGGCTCGACGGCGTGGGCTACTACGGGCTGAACCACCTGGGCTGGCTGTACCGGCTGGAGTCCGGCGGGACGGACGTGCTGCCTGGCCTGTTGGCGGACGCCGGCGCCCTGCACTCGTTCGAGGAGGGCCGGCTCTTCCCGCAGCCGTTCCTGGCCGCCCTGGGCCTGCTGCCCAACGAGTACCTGTATTACTACTACCAGCGCGACGCCGCCCGGCAGGCGATCCAGGCCTTGGCACAAACCCGCGGAGAAAGCATCCACACCCAGCAGCAGGAGCTGTATCCGCGGCTGGCCGCTGCCGGGCCGGAGTCCTATCGGCTGTGGGAGGAAGCCCGGCGGTCACGTGAGGAGGGGTACCTGGCCGAAGCCCGGCATGACGGCGAGCGCCGGAATGAGGAGGACCTGGCCGGCGGCGGGTATGAACGGGTGGCGCTGGGGGCCATGCGCGCCCTGGCCGGTGGCGGGGAGGCCCAGCTGATCCTCAATGTCCCCAACGCACTACCTGCCATGGGCAACACGGATAGCCGGGCACACGAACCGTCCACTGCTCGCCCAAGCCCTTCCCAACCCGCCATCCCCGGCCTTCCCGCCGACGCCGTCGTCGAAGTCCCCTGCACTGTTACGGCTGACGGCGCCTTCCCGCTGCCGCAGCAGATGCCCGCCGGCGCGCAGCTCGAGTTGCTCCAGCGGGTCAAGGAGGTGGAGCGGTTCACGGTGCAGGCGGCCACCACCGGGGACCGTGCCGCAGCCCTCGAGGCCTTCGCCCGGCACCCGCTGGTGGATTCGGCAGACCTGGCCGCCAGGCTCCTGGCCGGCTACGATCAGGCTTTTCCGGATCTGGGGAAGATGTGGGAGGGCGGTGGGCGTTACGGGAAGGAGTAGTGTTTTACCGAATGCGCACTGAACCGGCTCCGTTGACGCGCGCCGGCGGCCGGAAGGAGGTCCCGTGGCACTGATCCGCAGGGTCGCTTTGCTCTCCCTCCACACCTCCCCCATGGAACAGCCCGGTTCGGGCGATGCAGGCGGAATGAACGTCTACATCCGCGAGCTGGCGTCGGCGCTGGCCGAGGCGGGCGTTGAGGTGGAGATCTTCACGCGCGCCACGTCCGTGGACCAGCCCGCCGTCGAGCATCCCGATCCCGGTGTGTGCGTGCACAACGTGCTGGCCGGACCGCCCAGGAAGATCCCCAAGGAGGAACTTCCCGGGCTGCTGCACGCCATGGTGGCGGAAATCGAGCAGATCCGCCGGCGCCAGCCGCACGGACGCTATGACGTGATCCATTCGCACTACTGGGTGTCCGGGATCGCGGGGCTGGAGCTGTCCCAGCTGTGGGGGGTGCCGCTGGTCCACACCATGCACACCATGGCCAAGGTCAAGAACCTGCTGCTGGAGTCCGGCGAGCAGCCGGAGCCGCGGCGTCGCGAGTTGGGCGAGCACCGCATCGTGGAGGGTGCGTCCAGGCTCATCGCCAACACCAGCTCCGAAGCCGCCGAGCTCGTCTCCCACTACGGCGCCACCTACGACCGCATCGATATCGCACCGCCCGGCGTCGACCTTGCCACGTTCACCCCGGCGTTCCGGGCACGGTCCAGGGCGCAGCACGGCGTTAGCCCCGACACCTTCCACCTCGTCTTCGCCGGCCGGATCCAGCGGCTGAAGGGTCCGCAGGTCCTGGTCAAGGCTGCCGCGCTGCTCCGGAAACGCCGCCCGGACATCGACCTGCGGGTCACCATCCTGGGCGCCTTGAGCGGCAACAAGGAATTCAACCTCCGCTGCCTGATCAAGGAGGCAGGAATGGACGACGTCGTCACGCAGCTTCCACCCGTCAAGGCACCTGAGCTTGCGTCCTGGTTCCGTGCCGCCGACGTTGTGGTGATGCCTTCCTTCAGCGAATCCTTCGGGCTTGTGGCCCTCGAGGCGCAGGCCTGCGGAACGCCGGTGGTGGCCACCCGGGTGGGCGGACTGTCCCGCGCCATTTTCCACGGCCGCACGGGCCTCCTGGTGGACGGCCACCACGCTTCCGACTGGGCCGACGCCTTGGAAGCCCTGTACGACGACCCCGCCACCCGCGAGGACCTGGGCCGGGCCGCCGCCATCCGGGCACAGAGCTCCGGCTGGCAGCGCACTGCCGCCATCACGCTGGAGAGCTACCATGCCGCCGTCGACAGCTTTGTGGGACGCCGCCTGGCCCCGGTGGTGCCTGCTTCCTGACGTTCCTTCGTCCTTCGCCCCGCTGCTGTTAGCTTAGGGGCAGGTCTCCGGCGCGGGCCGGTGCAGGAAAGGACAAGGATGTCAGCGTTTCCTTCTGATCTTGAAATAGCACGTGCTGCCCGGATCCGGCCGATCGGGGACATTGCAGCTGCCGCAGGGGTTAACGCCGACGCCCTGGAGATGTACGGGCGGTATAAGGCGAAGATCGATCCGGGCCGCCTCGCTGCCCCCGCTCCGCACGGCAAGGTGGTGCTGGTCTCGGCCATGTCACCCACCCCGGCGGGCGAGGGCAAATCCACCACCACAGTGGGCCTGGCGGACTCCCTGGCCCGGGCCGGGCACAAGGTGATGATCGCACTGCGGGAGCCCTCGCTGGGACCGGTGCTGGGCATGAAGGGCGGCGCCACCGGAGGGGGATATTCACAGGTGCTGCCCATGGACGAGATCAACCTGCATTTCACCGGGGACTTCCACGCGATCACGTCAGCCAATAATGCGCTGATGGCCTTGGTGGACAACCACATCTACCAAGGCAACGCGCTCAACATCGATCCGCGCCGGATGACGTTCAAGCGCGTGCTCGACATGAACGACCGGTCCCTGCGCGAGGTGGTGATTGGTCTGGGCGGGCCGACCCAGGGCGTGCCGCGGCAGGACGGGTTCGACATCACCGTGGCCTCGGAGGTCATGGCGGTTTTCTGCCTGGCCACCGATCTGGCTGACCTGCGCACCCGGCTGGGGCGCATCACGTTCGGTTACACCTATGACCGGAAACCCGTGACGGTGGCCGACCTTGGCGTGGAGGGCGCCTTGACGCTGCTCCTCAAGGAGGCGGTCAAGCCCAACCTGGTGCAGACCATCGCCGGCACGCCCGCGCTGGTGCATGGCGGCCCCTTCGCGAACATTGCGCATGGCTGCAACTCGCTGATCGCCACGCAGACCGCCCGGCGGTTGGCGGACATCGTGGTCACCGAGGCCGGCTTCGGGGCGGACCTGGGGGCGGAGAAGTTCATGGACATCAAGGCGCGGTACGGCGGCCTGGCCCCGTCCGCCGTCGTGGTGGTGGCTACCGTGCGGGCCCTGAAGATGCAGGGCGGAGTGGCCAAGGACCAGCTGACCCGGCCGGATATTGCTGCGCTGGAAGCCGGCGTGGCCAACCTGCGCCGGCACATGCGCAACGTGGAGAAATTCGGGGTCACGCCGGTGGTGGCCATCAATCAGTTCTCGTCCGATTCGACCGAGGAACTGGACTGGCTGCTGGCGTGGTGTGCCGCGGAGGGCGTACGGGCAGCCGTTGCGGATGTGTGGGGCCGCGGCGGCGGGGGCGTCGGCGGCGACGAACTCGCGGCATTGGTGGCACAGGCAGTGGAGGCGCCCAGCAGCTTCCGGCATCTGTACCCGCTCGAGCTGTCCGTGGAGGACAAGATCCGCACCATCGCCCAGGAAATCTACGGCGCCGACGGGGTGGACTTCTCCGTTCCGGCGCTGAAGCGGTTGGCCGATATCGAGCGGAACGGCTGGGGCTCCCTGCCGGTCTGCATGGCCAAGACGCAGTACTCGTTCACGGACGACGCCTCCCGCCTCGGCGCGCCCAAAGGATTCACCATCCACGTCCGCGACCTGCTGCCGAAGACTGGCGCGGGTTTCATTGTGGCCCTGACCGGGGCCGTGATGACCATGCCGGGCCTCCCCGCGGCCCCGGCCGCCCTGCGGATGGACGTGGACGCAGAAGGCAACCCCGTCGGCCTCACCTAGCACCCCCGCTCACCTCTGGCCCGCCTTTCAAAAACCCCCGCTCACGTTTGGCAGCTCTTCCAGAAACCCCCGCTCACCTTCTGGTTCTTTTCCAGGAACGCCCGCCCACCTTTCGCAGCTCTTTCAGGAACGCCCGCTCACGTTCTACCCTGTGCTGGGCACCTGTGGATAACGTCAAACTGACTCCAGCTGTTTGTATGAGAATGCAGTATGCGATCCCGCCCGCCCCTACCCGAGCAATTGGCCAGCAGCCCTTTCACGCTTGAGAATTCCAGGAATGCCGGACTGCATCGCAACCGCTTGCGAGGCAGGGATATTCAGCACATCAGCCGGGGACTCTATCGTCCTGCCAACTGGGACTTCTGCCTGGAGGATGCTGCCCGCGCCCTTTCCGAAGCGACGCCCGGAGCATGGATTTCGCACGTGACCGCGGCCAGAATCCGAGGTTCTCTTCTGCCCGCATGGCTCTCAGACTCCAACGCGCTGCATCTCAGCAAGTCCACTGCCCTTCCCGGAGCGCGGAGAAAGGGAATCCATGGCCACCGGGTCATTGTGAAGCCCGGTGAGGTCGAGTTCGTCGAGGGAATTTGGCTGAGCACCAGGGCGCGAACCTGGTTGGACATGGCACGGCAGCTGCCTTTGAACGACTTGGTGGCCATGGGAGACCAACTCGTCCGGACACCCCGCCCAGAACTTGAGGGCAGGAAGGGCGCCTACTCAACCGTTGAGGATCTGCGGTGTTTGGTCGCCCGACACCCAAATCTTCAGGGCGTTGTTCGTGCCAGGCAAGCGCTGGACCTGATCCGGGTTGGATCTGATTCCGCGCCAGAAACGTTTCTTCGATTGTCCATGCTGGACGCAGGCCTTCCCGAACCCGAGTTGCAGGTTGGGCTTCGCCCAGGGGACGCGCGATCGCCGTCTGCTGACCTCGGCTTTCGACGACGGAGAGTTGCAATCCAGTACGACGGCGGCCATCACCTATTGGAGCCGCAGCGCCTGAGTGATCGGCGCAGGGACAAGGCCTTCGGAGCGGCTGGGTGGACTGTCGTCATTGTCGACAAGGCCGATCAGGAAGATGATTTTGCGGCTGCCATCAGGAAAATAAAAAGGGCCTTGAGAAGTTCAACCGTCGATCCCTCAATCAGCTCGGGGTTCGCCAGCAAGTAATTCAGCAGCTCTTGCCTTTCGCGCCTCTGAACCTCATTCCGGCCCTTTTGCGCCTGCGAGAAGACCGCACGTTTAGTATCCGGAACAAGTCCAGCTAGCGTGAGGGCGTCCCGCCAAGACATACCCAACATGAGCGGGGGTTGGAGAAAACCCAGCCAAAAGTGAGCGGGCGTTCCTGAAAGACAAATCAGAGGTGAGCGGGGGTTAGTAGAAGGCGTGTCAGAAGTGAGCGGGCGTGTTAACGGAGGACGCTCCCCCACCGGGTGAACCGGTGAGGGAGCGACTGAAAGGGGTACGAAAGGGTTAGCGCTCCACGTCGCCGCGGATGAAGGCTTCGACCTTTTCGCGGGCGAGGTCGTCGTTGAACTGCTCCGGCGGGGACTTCATGAAGTAGCTCGACGCCGACAGCAGCGGCCCGCCGATGCCACGGTCCAGGCCGATCTTCGCCGCACGGATCGCGTCGATGATCACACCGGCAGAGTTCGGCGAATCCCACACCTCCAGCTTGTACTCCAGCGACACGGGGGCGTCACCGAAGTTCCGGCCCTCCAGGCGGACAAAGGCCCACTTCCGGTCATCGAGCCACTGCACGTAATCGGACGGGCCGATGTGCACGTCCTTGGCGGCCAGCTCGGCCTCAACGTTGGAGGTCACGGCCTGGGTCTTGGAAATCTTCTTGGACTCCAGCCGGTCACGCTCCAGCATGTTCTTGAAGTCCATGTTCCCGCCAACGTTCAGCTGGTACGTCCGGTCCAGGGTCACACCACGGTCCTCGAACAGCTTCGCCATCACGCGGTGCGTGATGGTGGCACCGATCTGGCTCTTGATGTCATCGCCCACGATGGGCACGCCGGCGGCGGTGAACTTGTCAGCCCACTCCTTGGTCCCGGCAATGAAGACGGGCAGGGCGTTCACGAACGCCACCCCGGCGTCGATCGCTGCCTGGGCGTAGAACTCGGCAGCCTGCTGTGAGCCGACGGGCAGGTAGCAGACCATCACGTCCACCTGGGCGTCCTTCAGGGCCTGGACCACGTCCACGGGCTCTTCGGTGGACTGCTCGATGGTCTCCAGGTAGTACTTCCCCAGCCCGTCCAGGGTGTGGCCGCGTTGGACCGTCACGCCGGTGGGGGGAACGTCGGCGATCTTGATGGTGTTGTTCTCACTGGCAGTAATGGCATCGGCAAGGTCAACGCCGACCTTCTTGCCGTCCACGTCAAACGCGGCGACAAACTCAACATCGCCCACGTGGTACTGGCCAAACTCAACATGCATCAGGCCCGGAACGGTATCCGCCGGATCGGCGTCCTTGTAGTACTGAACGCCCTGCACCAGCGAGGCAGCGCAGTTACCCACGCCAACGATTGCAACACGAATGGGATGTGAAGACACAGAACTCCTTTGGGGACAAACGTCAGCCTGCCTGGTTTGCCTCCGAGTAATGGACGACGGCGGCCGGCTGGCTTGGCGCCACGCGGCGCCTTTTCATACTACCCAAGGAGCGGGGCCGGGCGTTGTCACGCCCGGCCCCGCTCCGTAAAAGAAAAACCTGGGTCAGGCGTTCTGCTTCCAGAGGTTGATGTCCGACTCCACCGCGAATTCGTCGATGGCGGTCAGTTCCTCGTCAGAGAAGCTGAGGTTGTTGATGGCGGACAGGCTGTCCTCCAGCTGCCGGACACTTGAGGCACCGATCAACGCAGATGTCACGGGCGAACCCTTCGGCTGGTCACGCAGGATCCAGGCGATGGCCATCTGGGCCAGTGTCTGTCCGCGGCCTTCGGCGATCTTCCGCAGCCCGCGGACCCGGTCCAGTTTCTCCTCCGTAATGGACTCTTCGGAGAGGAAACGGGCCTTTGCTGCGCGCGAGTCGGCAGGAATGCCGTGGAGGTAGCGGTCCGTGAGCATCCCCTGCGCCAGGGGCGAGAAGGCGATGGAGCCGGCGCCCACCTGGTCCAGCACCTCGTAAAGGTTGGGTGATCCGTCTTCGGTCCAGCGGTTGAGCATGGAGTAGCTGGGCTGGTGGATCAGCAGCGGCGTGCCGAGTTCCTTGAGGATGCGGGCCGCCTCGAGGGTCTGCTCCGGGGTGTAGGAGGAGATGCCGGCGTAGAGCGCCTTGCCCGAGCGGACGGCGTAGTCCAGGGCACCCATGGTTTCCTCCATGGGCGTCTCGGGGTCGGGGCGGTGGCTATAGAAGATGTCCACGTAGTCAAGGCCCATGCGCTGCAGCGACTGGTCCAGGCTGGAGATCAGATATTTGCGGGAACCCCATTCACCGTAGGGGCCGGGCCACATGTAGTAGCCGGCCTTGGTGGAGATGACCAGTTCGTCGCGGTACGGCTTGAAGTCATCCTTGAGGTGGCGGCCGAAGTTGGTCTCGGCCGACCCGTCCGGCGGACCGTAGTTGTTGGCGAGGTCGAAGTGGTTTACCCCGAGGTCGAAGGCGCGCCGGAGGATGTCGCGCTGGTCCTCGAAGCGCTTGTCGTCCCCGAAGTTGTGCCACAGGCCCAGGGAAATGGCCGGGAGCTTGAGGCCGCTGCGGCCCACCCGACGATAGGGCATGGATTCGTAGCGGTTGTCCGCTGCAATATAAGTCATACATTCCATCCTGCCAGTTGTGACCCGCGCTACACGGGAGGTTGTTAGCGCTAAGAAGAAAAGTTTCGCCGGGGACGCATGCCCCCGGCGAAACTCCTGATTCAGGACTTGAGGATCGCGGCGCTCCATGGCGCCAGGGCAAGGGAGCCGCCGTCCAGCGCGTTGCCCTCATCGGTGGCCAGGAGGAGGTCGCCGGCCGCATCGTCCAGCCGGACCTTGGCGTCCGACAGGTTCACCAGCACCTCGACGGAACCGCGCCGGAAGCGCAGCCAGCCGGCGTCGTCGTCGAACGAAACCTCTGTCTCACCGAAGCCAAGGCCCGCCAGGTCCGGATGCTGGCGGCGCAGCACCGTCAGCGACCGGTACAGCTCCAGCAGCCGCGCATGGTCACCCGTGGAAGCTTCGGACCAGTCCAGCTTGGACCTGCGGAAGGTTTCCGGGTCCTGCGGGTCAGGCACGACGGCGGGATCCCACCCCATGCGCTCGAATTCCTTGATGCGCCCTTCCGCGGTGGCCTTTCCGAGCTCCGGTTCGGGGTGCGAGGTGAAGAACTGCCACGGCGTGGTGGCCCCGTATTCCTCGCCCATGAACAGCATGGGCGAGAACGGTGAGGTCAGCGTGAGCACCGCGGCTACGGCAAGCTGCCCGTAGGACAGGGACTGCGAAAGCCTGTCTCCCGTGGCCCGGTTGCCGATCTGGTCGTGGTTCTGGTTGCAGACCACCAGCGCCGCCGGGTGCACCAGCGAGGCGTTGATGGGCCGGCCGTGGTGGCGGCCGCGGAAGCTGGAGTAGCTGCCGTCGTGCAGGAAGCCGTCCTTCAGCACCTTGGCAAGCACGGCCAGGGACTCGAAATCGGAGTAGTAACCCGTGGTTTCGCCGCTGACGCTGACGTGCACCGCGTGGTGAAAGTCGTCGCTCCACTGCCCGGCCAGTCCGTATCCGTTCACGTCGCGGGGGTAGATCAGGCGCGGGTTGTTCAGGTCGGATTCCGCGATGAGGGTCTTGGGCAGTCCGGTCTCAGCGGAGATGGCATCGCCCAGGGCCCCCAGGTCCTCGAGGATGTGCACGGCACGCTCATCGCGCAGCGCGTGCACGGCATCGAGACGGAGCCCGTCCACGTGGTAATCGCGCAGCCACAGGGCCGCGTTGTCCAGGATGTATTCGCGCACCACGTCGGAGCCGGGTCCGTCCAGGTTCACCGAGTCACCCCAGGTGTTGGCGTCGCCCTGCTTCAGGTACGGGCCGAACGTGGGGAGGTAGTTGCCGCTGGGCCCCAGGTGGTTGTACACCACGTCCTGGATGACGCCGAGACCTGCCCCGTGGGCGGCGTCGACGAACCGCTGGTACGCAGCAGGCCCGCCGTAGCCTTCGTGCACGGTGTACCACTGGACGCCGTCGTAACCCCAGTTGTGAGTCCCGTTGAAACCGTTGACCGGCAGCAGTTCGATGAAGTCGATGCCCAGGTCCACCAGGTAGCCCAGCTTCTCCACCGCGGCATCGAGGGTTCCTTCGGACGTGAAGGTGCCCACGTGGAGTTCGTAGATGACGGCTCCCTGCAGGTCCTTGCCGCGCCAGCCGGAATCCTGCCAGGCGTAGACGGCGGGATCGTAGGTGCGGGAGTGCTCGTGGACGCCGGCGGGCAGCCGCCGGGACCGCGGATCCGGAACAGGGGTGGTGTCCCCGTCCAGCAGGTAGCCGTAGTCCACGTCCCCGTCCGCCGGGGCGTCGGGCGCCGTCCACCATCCTTCGGAGCCGGGCGCCGTTTCCTTCTGCTGCATGGGGTACTGCCGGCCGTCAGCCACCAGTACCACCGACGAAACGTCCGGCGCCCACACATCGAAGCGTTCGGGTCCAACGTTGACCAGGGTCATGCTTTTTCTCCATCCACAGGTGCCAGCAGGGCCACGGGATAGGTACCCAGGACCTCCGCGACCGAAACCTGGCCGGGTCCGTAGCTGGCTCCCGTGAGTTCGTCGCGCATGGCAGTGGAAAGGTCGACGGCGGTGTCCCGCCACCCGCCGCTGGCTTCCAGTCCGGCGGGGAGCCGGGTGGCCAGCGTGAGGGCACCGGAGGAGGCGTCCGTTCCGCGGCTGAACGCGAGCAGGTGCCCGGCCGCTGCGCCGGTGGCGCCCACCGGCACATATCCCTGGAACAGCTCAGGACGGTCCCGGCGCAGGCGCAGTGCCCGTGAGGTGACCAGAAGCTTGCTGGCCTCGGTGCCTGCGTCCGGCAACTCGCCGGCGTCGAGCTTTGCCAGCTCCTCCTGCCGGGCACCAAAGTCCACGGGCCGGCGGTTGTCCGGGTCCGTAAGCGAACGTTCCCAGAACTCGCTGCCCTGGTAGACGTCGGGCACGCCGGGCATGGTCAGCTGGACCAGCTTGGCGGAGACCGAGTTGGCCGCGGAGAAGGCGTCGATCCGGGCCACGAAGTCCGTGACCACCTTGGCGACCTTGGCGTCGTCGAAGACTGCATCGACGGCGGCCTTCACCTTGGATTCAAACTCCTCGTTGGGGTCGGTCCACTTGGTGGAGTTGCCGGCCTCGCGTGCGGCCTTTTCCGCGTAGCCCTGCAGCCGTTCCCGGCTTGCCGGCCACGCGCCGACCATCGCCTGCCACAGCAGGTTCTCGTACGGTCCGTCCGGGATCGGCGCCAGCTTACGAAGCTCCGCCAGCGTTTCGGCCCACTCCTCCGGCAGCTCGGCGATAACCGAGATCCGGGCCCTGGCGTCCTCGCTGCGTTTGGTGTCGTGCGTGGACAGCGTGGTCATGGACAGCGGCAGCTCCTGCTGGCGGCGCTGCATCCGCTGGTGGAATTCCTCCGGAGACACGGCGAACTCGGTGGGTTCAGCACCCACTTCGGTCAGCGTGCCCAGCCGGGTGTAGCGGTAGAACGCGGTGTCCTCCACGCCCTTGGCCATGACCATGCCGGAGGTCTGCTGGAACCGGATGGCGATGGCGTTGGCGGGATCCAGCAGCAGCGGGAGAAGGGTCCCCACTGCCACTTCCAGGTCCGGCCGGTGCGCGGCGGCTGATTCGCACGCCTCCTTGAGGACATCGGCGCCCACGGGCAGGTAGGACCGGTACACCGGGAAGGACGCAATAATCTCCGCGATGGCATCCGCTGCCTGGTCCACGCTGAGCCCGTGGGACTCGGGAACCAGCCGCGCCAGCCGCAGCACCTCGGAGCGCAGGATGCCGTCGGCGATCATGCGCTTGGTGCCGCGGATCATCTCGGCGTAGTCGGCTGGTTCGGAGGTACCCCGGAGGGAAGCGTCCAGCGCATCCAGCCCTGGCTGCCCGGCCGGGTCAACGAAGACCCGGTCCACGTCAGCCAGCGCGTCGTATCCGGTGGTCCCTTCGCAGGCAAAGTCCTGCGGCAACTCCTCGCCCCGCTCCAGGATCTTTTCCACTAGGACGTACGCGCCCCCGCTGAGGTCCTTGAGCCAGCGGAGGTAGCCGGCGGGATCGGCAAGGCCGTCCGGGTGGTCCACACGGAGCCCGTCCACCAGGCCCTCGGTGAACCAGCGGCCCACCTCGGCATGCGCCTTTTCGAAGACGGAGGGAACCTCCACCCGGATGCCGGCCAGCGTGGTGACCGCGAAGAAGCGGCGGTAGTTCAGCTCGGCGTCGGCGCGGCGCCAGTCCATCAGCTGGTAGTGCTGGCGGCTGTGCACGTCCTGCGGGGAGTCACCTTCGCTGTACGTGCCCTCGGCCAGCGGGAACCGGTGGTCGTAGTAGCGGAGCTCGCCGTCCTTGACCTCCAGCTTGTCCAGGTCGTCGTCCGAGCCCAGCATGGGGAGCCGGACCTTTCCGCCGCCCAGGTCCCAGTCGACGTCGAACGCTTCGGCGTAGGGCGACTCGCGGCCCTCCTTGAGCAGGGACCACCACCACGGGTTCTGCACGGGAGTGGCCACGCCCACGTGGTTGGGAACGATGTCCACCAGGACGCCCATGCCGTGTTCGCGGGCGGCCTTGGACAGGGCCAGCAGGCCTTCCGGGCCGCCGCGGTCCGGGTCCACTGCGGAAGGATCGGTCACGTCGTAGCCGTGGTCGGAGCCCTTTTCCGCGGTGAGGATGGGCGACAGGTACACCCAGTCGACGCCGAGGTCCTTCAGGTATGGGACCTTGTCGGCGGCGTCGAACAGGGTGAAGCTGCTGCGAATCTGGAAGCGGTAAGTGGAGACCGGGGTCCTCATGCCTTGGCTTCCTCGTCGGCGCCCGCTGCCCTTGCTTCGCTTGCTTCCGCGGCTTTGGTCTGGGCTTCCACCATTTCCTCCTGTGCTTCCTCCTGCTCGGCCATCGAGGCAAGCGAGGCGGCTGCGGAGTAGTCGACCTCTTCCTCCGGGCCCGAGTAGGCGCGCAGCACCACCATCGACTTGGCCTGCAGCTTCAGCGTGGCACCGGCCTTGAGGGGTTCATAGTCGTCGGCCTGGGCGGCGGTGTCGAACTGCACCTCCCAGTACTGCGAGTACTCCTCAGCGGGAAGGCAGAAGTCCACTTCGTCATCGTGGGCGTTGAAGGCCATGATGAAGCTGTCATCGGTGATCCTGCGGCCGCGGGAATCCTTTTCCTGGATGCCGTCGCCGTTGTAGAAAACGCCGATGGTGCGGCCAAAGCCACTCCCCCAGTCCTCGGGCAGCATTTCGGTACCGTCGGTCTTCAGCCAGACGATGTCCGGCAGCTTTTCGCCCTCGCCACGGCGGACCGGGCGGCCGTCGAAGAAGCGGCTACGGCGGAAGGTGGGGTGGTCGTGGCGGAGCTTGTTGACGAAGGCGGTGAACTCCACCAGGGGCTGGTCCATGGCTTCCCAGTGGATCCAGCTGAGCTCGGAGTCCTGGCAGTAGGTGTTGTTGTTGCCCTGCTGCGTGCGGCCGAGTTCGTCGCCGTGCAGCAGCATGGGGACGCCCTGGGAGAGCAGCAGCGTGCCAATGAAGTTCCGCTGCTGACGGGCGCGCAGGGACAGAACGGTTTCATCATCCGTGTCGCCTTCCACGCCGCAGTTCCAGGAGCGGTTGTGCGATTCGCCGTCGTTGTTGCCTTCGCCGTTGGCCTCGTTGTGCTTCTCGTTGTAGGACACCAGGTCCCGCATGGTGAAGCCGTCGTGGGCGGTGACGAAGTTGATCGACGCCACGGGGCGGCGGGCCGAGCTTTCGTAGAGATCGGCGGAGCCGGTCAGACGGGATGCGAACTCGCCCAAGGTGGAGGGCTCGCCGCGCCAGAAGTCGCGGACGGTGTCGCGGAACTTGCCGTTCCATTCCGTCCACTGCGGCGGGAAGTTGCCCACCTGGTAGCCGCCGGGACCGACGTCCCACGGCTCTGCGATCAGCTTGACCTGGGAAACTACCGGATCCTGCTGAATGAGTTCGAAGAAGGTGGAGAGCTTGTCCACGTCGTAGAACTCACGGGCCAGCGTGGAGGCGAGGTCGAAGCGGAAGCCGTCCACGTGCATTTCGGTGACCCAGTAGCGCAGGGAATCCATGAGCAGCTGCAGGGAGTGCGGGTGGCGGACGTTCAGCGAGTTGCCGGTGCCGGTGTAGTCCATGTAGTGCTTGCAGTCGTTGTCCACCAGGCGGTAGTAGGCCTGGTTGTCGATGCCCTTGAAGGACAGCGTGGGGCCCAAGTGATTGCCCTCGGCTGTGTGGTTGTAGACGACGTCGAGGATCACTTCGATGCCGGCACGGTGCAGGTCGCGGACCATGGCTTTGAATTCCTGGACCTGGTGTCCCACGTCGCCCGTTGCGCTGTAGGTGTTCTGCGGCGCGAAGAAGCCGATGGTGTTGTAGCCCCAGTAGTTGTTGAGGCCCTTCTCCACCAGGGTGCCGTCGTTGACGAACTGGTGGACAGGCATGAGCTCGATGGCGGTGACGCCGAGCTTCTTCATATGCTCGATCACGGCCGGGTGCGCAACACCTGCGTAAGTTCCGCGCTGCTCTTCGGGGATCTCCGGGTGCAGTTCGGTGAGGCCCTTGACGTGGGCTTCATAGATGACCGACTGGTGGTACGGAATCTTCAGCTGGCGGTCGCCGTCCCACTCGAAGAACGGGTTGATGACAACGCCGTGCATGGTGTGGGGCGCGGAATCGGCGTCGTTGCGGGAGTCGGGGTCGCCGAACTCGTAGGAGAACAGCGCGGGATCCCAGTCGATCTGTCCCTGGATGGCCTTGGCATAGGGGTCCATCAGCAGCTTGTTGGGGTTGAAGCGGTTGCCGCTTTCGGGATCGTACGGCCCGTGCACGCGGTAGCCGTACTTCTGGCCGGGCTGGATGTGGGGCAGGTAGCAGTGCCACACGTAGCCGTCCACTTCGGTCAGCTCAATCCGGGTTTCAGTCAGGTCATCGGCCAGGAGGCAGAGTTCGACCCGCTCGGCCCGTTCGCTGAACAGGGCAAAGTTAGTGCCGGTGCCGTCAAAGGTAGCTCCCAGCGGGTAGGCATTTCCAGGCCAGACTTCCATCGTGCTCCTCATTTATTGGTCAGCAGCAGAGGACATCAGGGCGCCCCTACTGCTGGTGCGAACTAATGCCTACCGTAGTGGTTGGCTGTGACTATTACGTTTCCAAGCTTCATGTTTACTAAGCATGCTGACTTTACCCCAAATTTCGGGTAGGGCATCCGCAACGCGGCCTGCGGTGATCGGCCCGCCGGACACAGCCTCCGACGCCGCCCTCCCCGCCTGGCCGTGCAGGGCAGCGCCAAGTGCGGCGATGGCGGCCCACCGCCCGTCCGGTTCGACGCCCAGCTTGCGGAAGCGGCCGACGTCGGACCCCGCCTGGGCCAGCAGTGCACCAATGACGCCGGCCAGGACGTCCCCGCTGCCGGCAGTGGCGAGCCACGGCGTCCCGTCCGCCTGGCTGTAAGTAGCGCCCCAAGGGGCGGCGACGAGAGTCGTGGCGCCCTTGAGCAGGACGGTGGCGCCAGTGCGGTCGGCCGCATGGCGGACCGCGGCGAGCGTCCCTGCTTCCACCGCTTCCCGGTCCTCCCCGCGGCCCAGGCGCTGGAACAGCGACGCGAGCTCACCGGCGTGCGGTGTCAGCACCACGTGCGGGGCCAGGATTGCGGGCAGTGCGGGCAGCGCGCCGGCGTCGGCCACGACCGGAAGGTCCGACGCAATGGCGTCCCGGGCGCGGGTCAGCTGTTCATGGTCATGCGGCCCCATGCCGGAGCCCACCAACCAGGCCTGGACCCGGTTTTCGGCAACGGTCCCGGTGCTGCAGACAACCTCGGGGCAGGATTGGCGGACCAGGTCGGCCACCGACGGCGGGCCCAGGTACCGGACCATGCCCACCCCTGCCGCCAGGGCACCGCGACAGGCAAGCACTGCGGCGCCCGGGAAGTCCTCGGACCCGGCCACCACACCCAGCACGCCGCGGGAGTACTTCTGGGCGCGCCGGGCCGGGTGCGGCAGGAGGCGTGCCAGGTCGGGGCCCTCGAGGCGGCGCAGGGCAGGACGGGGCAGGTGCTCCTCGATCCCAATCGGTACCACCCGGACGCGGCCGGCATAGTCTGCGCCGGGATCGGCCAGCAACCCTGACTTTGCCCCGCCGAACGTCACGGTCAGATCAGCCGGCAGGACCGGGCCGGCAGCCTCGCCGGTATCGGCGTCCACTCCGCTGGGAAGGTCGCAGGCCACCACAAGGCCGTGGCGGTCTGCGTCCGTGATGGCCTCTACCAGGTCCGCGGCACTCCCCCGCAGCCCGCCCTGGGCGCCGGTCCCCAGGACGGCATCAATCACGACGTCGGCCGCGGAGGCTTCGTTGGCCAGTCCCGGCAGTGCCGCTTCGGTGAGCCGGTGCACCCTGCCGCCGGCACGCTCAAACGCCCCGAGGCCGGCCGGGTGGGCGGCATCCCCGGTGAGTACCGCCGTCGTCCGCATCCCCCGGGCAGCGAGGAAAGCGGCGGCGTACAGGCCGTCCCCGCCGTTGTTGCCTTTGCCCGCCAGCACCACAACGCGGGCACCGTTCAGGCGGGTGCCGCGGTCCCTGAGTTCATGCACGACGGCGTTGGCCAGCCCGTGCGCGGCGCGCTGCATGAGCACGTCCCCCAGCCCGTCGGCCAGGAGGGGTTCCTCCGCTTCGCGGACCTGCGTTCCGGTATAGGCGCTGATCATGGCTGCCGCCCGGCTCAGCCCTCGGCCAGGACCGTGGCCGTGGCGATGCCGCCGTCGTGGCTGATGGACAGGTGCCAGCGCTTGACGCCCTTGGCCTCGGCTACCGCCAGGACCGTCCCTTTCACCTGGACGGTAGGGCCGTTCTGGTCGAGGCCGATCCAGCAGTCCTGCCAGTTCATGCCGGCAGGGGCGCCCAGCACCTTTGCTACGGCTTCCTTCGCGGCGAACCGGGCAGCCAGGGAGCGGGTGTTCAGCTCCCGTTCCGCAGGTACAAACAGGCGGTCCTTCAAACCCGGCGTCCGTTCCAGCTGGCGGCCGAACCGCTCGATGTCTACTACGTCTACCCCGATGCCAACGATCATGCGGTTCATTCTACGGTCGCACCCCTCTGCGGGGAGCCGGTCCACGCCGCTGGCCCCGGCTGTCCGCCATCAGCGGAAAAACATGACTTTCGGGCTGGCCGCGCGGAGCGCACCCTGACATCCCGGGGCCTTCAGTGGCCGGAGCGGGCCAAAAGTTACGCACACCCGCTCGGCCCCAGATTTATTTCTCTATTCGCTGGAGATAATGGCCTATGGACAACTCGAGAGGCTCCCAGCCGCCACGGAGGAGAAGACCTTGGCGAAGGATTCTTAAAGGAGTCCTGATCGCACTCGCCGTCATCGCTGCTCCGCTTCTTCTGTTTCAGGCGTCGTACGTATTGGGAACGGCCCGAATGGTGTCCCTCGCCGACAGGCGTCACCCGTTGGCCGAGTGGGAACCGGATGGTGAAAACGTCAGCGGCGGCGTCTTCTGCGTCCCTGTCGCTGTGCCCTGCGACAGCATGTGGCGCCAGTACAGGACGCAGCAGCCGCCCGCGCCCGCCGATATCCGCCAACTAACCGTGGCGGCGGGGCTGGACGGGAAAGTGAACGGGGACTGTGAAACGTCTCCCCTTCCTGCGAATGTCACCGGAATGTACACAGCATGCAACGCAGCCGGAGTGTTGGACGGCTACGACGTTGAGGTTCGGGTGCTGAAGTTGGCAGAGAACGACCCAGAACGGATCATCCAGTTCCGGCTAAGCAGCATCAAAAACCGCTAGGCAAAACAGAAACCCCGGGCCGTGGGGCCCGGGGCTTCAGCTGTCCTGCGTTATTCCACTTATTCGACGGTGACGCTCTTAGCGAGGTTGCGGGGCTGGTCCACGTCGTAGCCCTTGGCTGCGGCGAGTTCCGCGGCGAAGATCTGCAGCGGGACGGTGGTCAGCAGGGGCATGAGCAGGGTGGGGGTTTCGGGAACGTAGAAGACGTGCTCGGCGTAGGCCTTCACGGCCTGGTCGCCTTCCTCCGCGATGACCAGCGTCCGGGCGCCGCGGGCGCGGACTTCCTGGATGTTGGAGATCACCTTGGCGTGCAGTGATTCGCGCCCGCGCGGGGACGGGACCACCACGAACACCGGCTGGCCTTCATCGATCAGGGCGATGGGGCCGTGCTTAAGCTCACCGGCGGCAAAGCCCTCGGCGTGGATGTACGCGATCTCCTTGAGCTTCAGCGCACCTTCCAGGGCCACGGGGTAGCCCACGTGCCGGCCCAGGAACAGCACGGACTTCTCGTTCGCCATGGACCGGGCCAGTTCGCGCAGGGGTCCGGCGTTGTCCAGGATGGTTTGGATCTTGGCGGGGATCTTGTTCAGGTCCGCCAGGACGTCCTTGATCTGGCCCGAGAAGATGTTCCCGCGCAGCTGTGCCAGGTACAGGCCCAGCAGGTACGCGGCGGTGATCTGGGCCAGGAACGCCTTGGTGGAGGCCACCGCGATTTCCGGGCCGGCGTGCGTGTACAGCACGGCGTCGGACTCGCGGGGGATGGTGGAGCCGTTGGTGTTGCAGATCGAGATGGTCTTGGCGCCCTGCTCGCGGGCGTACCGAACGGCCATCAGGGTGTCCATGGTCTCCCCGGACTGGGAGATGGACACCACCAGGGTGTTCTCGTCCAGGATCGGGTCCCGGTAGCGGAACTCGTGCGCCAACTCCACCTCGGTGGGGATCCGGCACCAGTTCTCGATGGCGTACTTGGCCACCGTGCCGGCATAGGCGGCGGTGCCGCAGGCCAGCACGATGATCTTGTTGACCTGCTTCAGCAGTTCAGGATCGATCCGCAGCTCGTCCAGGGTCAGCTTGCCCTCCAGGTCAGACCGGCCCAGCAGGGTCTGCGCCACGGCATCGGGCTGGTCGTGGATTTCCTTCTCCATGAACGAGGAGAAACCGCCCTTCTCCGCCGAGGCCGGGTCCCAGTCCACGTGGTATTCCTTGCCCGAGGCCGGGTTACCGAAGAAATCGGTGATCACCACACTGTCGGCGGTGATGGTCACGATCTGGTCCTGGCCCAGCTCCACCGCACGGCGCGTGTAGTCGATGAACCCGGACACGTCCGAGCCCAGGAAGTTCTCCCCCTCGCCCAGTCCCACCACCAGCGGCGAGTTGCGGCGGGCGGCCACGACGACGTCGGGCTGGTCCGCGTGCACGGCCAAAAGGGTGAAGGCGCCCTCGAGGCGCTGGCAGGCCAGCTCCATCGCCCGGGTCAGGCCACCATTGGCCGGGTCCCCGCCCAACTGGTTCCGAAGGATGTCTGCCAGCAGCGCGGCAGCGACCTCGGTGTCCGTCTCGGACAGGAACTCCACACCCTTCTCCAGCAGCTCCAGCTTGAGCTCGGCGAAGTTTTCGATGATGCCGTTGTGGATCACGGCCAGCTTGCCGCCGTCAGCCAGGTGCGGGTGCGCGTTACGGTCCGTCGGGCCGCCGTGCGTCGCCCAGCGGGTGTGCCCGATCCCGGTCAGGGTCTCCGGCAGCGGCCGGGCCTCCAGCTCACCAAGCAGGTTGCTCAGCTTCCCGGACTTCTTACGGGACTCGATGTTCCCCTGGGACACCACAGCCACACCAGCAGAGTCATAACCGCGGTACTCCAGGCGGCGCAGTCCCTCAAGGACAACGTCCAACGCACTGTGACCATTAATTGCACCGTCAGTCGAACGGCCTACATACCCCACGATTCCACACATAGGCTCAAGACTATCGGCAGCGTGCCTGTTGCTCTAAACCGGCAGGCTGCCGATAGTAAGCGTCCGTTCTGTACGCCGCGCTGAGCAGGGGCGTCATTTCGCGATGGGCCGGGCGCGGGGCAGAATCTTTAGGTGACTTCGCAACGCAACGACGCGAACGGGGAGGGTGCCTCGCCGTTCGTGGAGCTGGACCGGCAAACCTGGTCCCGCCTCGCCGCCCAGATGGAACAGCCCCTTAATGAAGAGGACGTGCTGCGCCTTCGCGGGCTCGGCGATCCCCTGGACATCAACGAAGTCAGGGACGTCTACCTGCCGCTGTCCCGGCTCCTGCACCTGTATGTGGAGGCGGCAGGCCAGCTGCACGCAGCCACCACCACGTTCCTGGGTGAACAGACCCAGCGCACCCCGTTCGTCATCGGCGTGGCCGGTTCCGTGGCAGTCGGCAAGTCCACCATTGCCCGCGTGCTGCGGGAGATGCTGCGCCGCTGGCCCGGCACCCCGAACGTGGAGCTGATCACCACCGACGGCTTCCTCTACCCTCTGGCCGAGCTCAAGCGCCGGCAATTGCTGGACCGCAAGGGCTTCCCGGAGTCGTACGACCGCCGCGCGCTGCTGCGATTCGTGAGCGAGATCAAGGGCGGTGCCGAGGAAGTGCGCGCACCCTGGTACTCCCACGTCACGTACGACATCGTGCCCGGCAAGGAAGTGGTGGTTCGCCGCCCGGACGTCCTCATCGTGGAGGGCCTCAACGTGCTGGCCCCGGCCCGGCCCCGGCACGACGGCCGCCAGGGCCTGGCCCTGAGCGACTTCTTTGACTTCTCCATCTACGTGGACGCGAAGACCTCCTACATCGAGGAGTGGTACGTGGACCGATTCCGGAAGCTGCGCAGCACGGCGTTCGCGCAGCCGGAGTCCTACTTCCACCGCTATGCCACCCTGTCCGACGAGGAAGCCGAAAGCACCGCGCGCGACATCTGGAAGCGGATCAACGAGCCCAACCTGGAGGAGAACGTGCTTCCCACACGGGGCCGCGCGCAGCTTGTACTGACCAAAGAGGCGGACCACTCCATCCGGCGCATGCTGCTCCGGAAGGTCTAGCACAGGTGTGCTACCAATGCGGCTCCCCCAGCCGGCGCAGCTTCTCCCGCTTCCTCGCAGCGGGGGCCGGGCTGACTGTCCTGGCAGCCTGCACACCCGAGGCACCCAAGGCGGTGGCGCCGTCGTCGTCCACTGCTTCCTCCGCCGCGCCCTCACCTTCAGCCGTCACAGCGTCGGCGGGCCCGACGCCGGACGCCGCCACGGTGGGCCAGTCACCCGAGGTGCCGTCCCCCACACCGTCGCCGTCGCCGTCGCCGTCGCCGTCGGCCACCTTGGCGCGGCAGTTTTCGCTGGATGACCCGGCCAGCCCGTGGGTAATCGTGAACAAGCACCGGCCGTTGAAGCCGGCGGACTATGTGCCGGCTGACCTGGTCCGGCCCGCCGTCGCGATTTCCGCCGTGGGTGAAGCCGCCCTGCTGAACAACACGACGGCGGCGGCTGCCGAGGCGATGTTCGCAGCGGCCGCGCGGGACGGCGTGGCGATGGTCCTGGCCAGCGGCTACCGCTCGTACAACACGCAGGTGACCACCTACAACGGGTACGTGGCGGCACGGGGCCAGGCCGACGCGGACACCGCCAGCGCGCGGCCCGGCCACTCTGAGCACCAGACAGGGTGGGCGTTCGACATCGGCGACGGTGGCGGCTCGTGCAGCTTCGAGCCGTGCTTCGCTGACCAGCCTGCGGCTTCCTGGGCGAAGGCGAACGGGCACCGGTTCGGGTTCGTGGTGCGGTACCCGTGGATGCTGCACCCCATCACCGGGTATTACTACGAGCCGTGGCACCTGCGGTACGTGGGAGTGGAGGCGGCCACGGACATGCTGAACCGCGGCGTCGGCACGCTCGAGGAATACTTCGGCCTCGAAGCGGCGGCCGGGTATCTGTAAGGGCGTGCGTTAGGTTGGATTCCATGCTTAATGGATTCAAAAACTTCATCATGAAGGGCAATGTGGTTGACCTTGCGGTCGCCGTGGTCATGGGTACTGCGTTCGGTGCGGTGGTGACGGCGCTGGTGAACAAGGTGCTGATGCCCTTCGTCTCCGGCCTGGTAGGGGCGCCCAATTTCGACAGCTTCGCGAGGGTGGAGCTGAACGGCAACGCCATTGAGTTCGGGGTGCTGCTGACTGCGGTGGTGAACTTCCTGCTGATTGCTGCAGCCATCTACTTTGTGGTGGTGATGCCGATGAACATCATGATCGAGCGCCGGAACCGCCGGCTGGGGATCAATAAGGACGTGAAGAAGGACGCCGCCGAGGATCCGCAGGTGGCGCTGCTGACCGAGATCCGGGATGCGCTGAAAGAACGTTCCCTGTAAGTCTTGTTGCAGCAAAGTGGCCCGTCTCCCCTGGGAGGCGGGCCACTCTTTTGCTGCGCCTAGTTGGAGGCGAGCTCCAGCGCGAGCGTCCTGGTTACTGCGGAGTTTGCTCAGGATCGGGGCAATTTATGGGAAAGAACCCCACTAAGCTCCCGAGTCCTATTAGGCTCATCGCACCGCCACCTCGACGAGGAGCCCGCGGAACTGTGACTGCAGATTTTAGGTCTGCAACTCTCTGGAAGGCTTTTTGGATGAAACTTCGCGAGGAGTCAACGTCAATTGACATTGAACGGGTAATCCTTGTCCCGATCATGGCGCTCTTGCTATTGTCGGCCGTCGCCGCGCTATTTTCGGGCTCAAAGGTCGCTTCGACTTCTGCCCTGGTCACCGCGTTGCACGTCGCCTACCAAGTGCTGATGACTGTCTTCTATCTGATGGCGGTCTTCTTCCTTCTAACCAGGAATTCTGCAAGTGCTCGGAGCGGTCGGATTGCTCCCACAGTCGCAGCATACGTCGGGAGCTTCCTGCCTTTCCTGTTCTCGTTTGCGGGTGGGTCTGAAGTATCTGAGGGTCAAGCTTTGTTTGCGGTGGGGCTCATGACCGTGGGAATGGTCTTTACTGTCTGGTCCTTGATGACCCTCGGCAAGAGCTTCGGGGTAGAGCCCCAAGTAAGAACGCTGGTGCAAAGCGGGCCCTATCGGCTGATTCGCAACCCTCTTTATGTCGGGGAGATGGTGACTCTGATCGGAGCAGTTTGCTTAAGTCCCACGTTGTTGAAGACAGTAATCCTTGTGGCACTGGCAGTCATTCAGGCGTACCGGGCAATCGAGGAGGAGCAGTTACTAGCGGATAACTTGCCCGAATACGCCGCATACAAACTGCGGACCACACGGTTTGTGCCTGGTCTGTTCTGACCATGCTGCTTGTGTTGCCGATACGGCTAGCAGGGGAGGGAGCTAATCCAAATCCGCAACTCCCTCAGGGAGCACGCCGTCTGAACTGCACACTAAACGCCAAAGTGGCCCGTCTCCCTGTGGGAGGCGGGCCGCTTTTTTGCTGCGTTTAGTTGGAGGCCAGTTCCAGCGCGAGTTCTGTCCGGACCACCTGGGCCAGGTGCTCGGCGATGGACTGCGCGGTCTCTTCGTCCGCGGCCTCCACCATCACGCGGACCACGGGCTCGGTCCCGGACGGGCGGAGCAGGACGCGGCCGGTTTCACCGAGCGCAGCTTCCGCCGCCGCAACGGCCTGGGCCAGGACCTCGTTGCTGCGCACGCCGCTACGGTCCACGCCCTTGACGTTAATAAGCACCTGCGGGAGCTTGGTCATCACGGTGGCCAGCTCCTTGAGCGGCTTTCCGGTGAGGGCCACCTGCGCGGCCAGCTGCAGACCGGTAAGGAGGCCGTCGCCGGTGGTTGCGTGGTCGGAGAAGATGACGTGGCCGGACTGTTCGCCGCCCAGGTTGTAGCCGCCGTCGCGCATGCCTTCAAGGACGTACCGGTCCCCCACCGCGGTTTCCACGATGGTGATGCCCGCCTCGCGGAGGGCGATCTTGAGGCCCAGGTTGCTCATGACGGTAACCACCAGGACGTCGTCCCTGAGCTTGCCGGACTTCTTGAGCGCTACGGCAAGGATCGCCATGATCTGGTCGCCGTCCACCTCGTTGCCTTCGTGGTCCACGGCGAGGCAGCGGTCCGCGTCGCCGTCGTGGGCGATGCCCAGGTTGGCGCCGTACTTGACCACGGCTTCCTTGAGCGGGCCGAGGTGGGTGGAGCCGACGCCGTCATTGATGTTCAGGCCGTCGGGGTCCGCGCCGATGACGATGACATCCGCGCCGGCGTCCTTGAAGAGCTGGGGTGAGCAGCCGCTGGCGGCGCCGTTGGCGCAGTCGAGCACCACGGTGAGGCCGTCGAGGCGGTGCGGCAGCGTGCGGAGCAGGTGGACGATGTAGCGGTCCTCGGCGTCGGAGAAGCGCTGGATGCGGCCCACGTCGGCGCCGGTGGGGCGGACGGCTTCCTTGCTCATCTGGGCTTCGATTGCGTCCTCCACCTCGTCCGGCAGCTTCTGGCCGCCGCGGGCGAAGAACTTGATGCCGTTGTCCGGCGCCGGGTTGTGGGAGGCGGAGATCATGACGCCGAAGTCGGCATCCAGGTCTGCGACCAGGTAGGCAGCGGCGGGGGTGGGCAGGACACCCGCATCGTAGACGTCGATGCCTGAGCTGGAGAGGCCGGCTTCCACGGCGGCGGCGATGAATTCGCCGCTGGCTCGCGGGTCCCGGGCCAGCACGGCGCGGGGCCTTGCTCCGTTTGCAGCACGGTCATGGCCGAGCACGACGGCGGCCGCCTGGGCCAGCTGCAGGGCCAGTTCTGCTGTCAGCAGGCCGTTGGCCAGCCCCCGGACACCATCTGTTCCAAATAATCTAGACACCGGTCAAGTGTAGAGGATGGGCGCGGAGCGGGTTGAAACGGCTGGCCAGCGGCGGTTTTGCGGGCTCCCAGGTTAAACGGCAGAAGCCCGCCCCGCCAAACGGCGGGACGGGCTTCTGTGCAAGCGGATTTAGCGCTTGGAGTACTGCTGGGCCTTACGGGCCTTCTTGAGACCGGCCTTCTTACGCTCGATGACACGGGCGTCGCGGGACAGGTAACCGGCCTTCTTCAGGGTGGGGCGGTTGTTCTCGACGTCGATCTCGTTCAGTGAACGGGCGATGCCGAGGCGCAGTGCGCCGGCCTGGCCGGAGATGCCGCCACCGTGGATGCGGGCGATGACGTCGTAGGCGCCTTCGAGATCAAGGATCTTGAAGGGCTCGTTGACGTCCTGCTGGTGCAGCTTGTTCGGGAAGTAGTTCGCCAGCTCGCGGCCGTTGATGGTCCACTTGCCGGTGCCGGGCACAACGCGAACGCGTGCAACGGCTTCCTTACGGCGGCCAACAGCTGCGCCGGCAACGGTCAGTGCCGGGCGCTCCTTCTTGGGAGCAGCTTCTGAAGCTGAGCTCTCAGAGGTGTAGCTGGTCAGGTTTTCCTCGGCCTCGACGACCTCGGTGGTCTCTTCGTTCTGAGCCACGATTCTCCTTGTATAGATAAGTTGTTTGGTGGCCAGGACTACTGGGCGACCTGGGTGATTTCGAAAGTCTTGGGCTGCTGGGCGGCGTGCGGGTGCTCAGCACCGCGGTACACCTTCAGCTTGCCGAGCTGCTGGGCAGCAAGGGAGTTCTTGGGGAGCATGCCCTTGATGGCCTTCTCAACGGCGCGGACCGGGTTGGTTTCCAGCAGTTCCGCGTAGTTGACGGAGGTCAGGCCGCCCGGGTAACCGGAGTGGCGGTATGCCCGCTTCTGCTCCAGCTTGGCACCGGTCAGGGCTACCTTTTCAGCGTTGATGATGATGACAAAGTCGCCCATGTCCATGTGGGATGCGAAAGTGGCCTTGTGCTTGCCGCGCAGCAGGATTGCGGTCTGGCTTGCAAGACGACCAAGGACAACGTCGGTGGCGTCAATGACGTGCCACTGGCGGTTGATATCGCCGGGCTTCGGGGTGTACGTACGCACGGTGTTTGCCTCGTTCTTGTTCTGGCGTTCTTGTTTAGGTGTCGCTAGCTCGCGCACCTACTGTCTGCGCGCTACCGGAACAGAGGTGAGGGCTCCATGTAACCAGTCATCCTGAAGTTCCGAATGTGCACGTTGAGTAGTTATCCTGCAACCGGATTCTCAAGCGGGCACGCACCATCGGAATAGGACACGCACAACGACTACCAAGATTAGCGCGTCAGGTGCTTCAGGGTCAAAATGAGGTAGCCGGAGGCCGCTGGGGCCTACGTCGGATCAACAACGTAGGGGTAACAGTGTTGTCAGCGGAGAACTTGAGCCCCACCACCGCGCTCCTAGTTCTTGGCGCCGCACTCCTGGGAGCCACCCTCTCCCCCATCGCGGAGTTCCTGATCGCCAAGGTGATTCCGAGGCTCGGTAACGCGCCACGCCTCCAGACAAGAATTACGACGGCGGCACTCACCGGCGTCGCGTGCGCCGCCTTTGCCCTTCATTTTGGCATTTCTTTCGGCCTACCGGCCTTCCTATTCCTAGCGGTATTAGGCGTGCAGCTGGCACGGATAGATGTAGCACTCCATCTGCTGCCCAATCCCCTCGTACTGACACTTTTAGCCGGCGGTCTTTTACTTCTTTTATTGCCAGGAGTATTTGGTAAGCAATCTGAGGATGTGCTTCGCGCAGCCCTGGGAGCCGTCATCTTGTTTGCCGGCTACCTGATGTTGGGACTTATTTCGCCCGGCGGCATTGGAATGGGCGATGTGAAGCTTGCCGCGCCTGTCGGTCTTTATCTGGGGTACCTAGGCTGGGGCCACCTCCTCTACGGCGGCCTCTTAGGGTTCATCCTGAATGGCGTCGTCACCGTGCTTATAGTCAGCAGAAAAGGCCGAAATAACGCCACTGAAGTGGCCCACGGCCCCTCGATGCTCGGCGCCCTTGCTGCCGTCACGTTCTTCATTGCCTAGTCTGCATCGCCGCACTTCATTCCGGCGCCGCCGCCTTTCCAGGCAGCAACCCAAGTAGTCCTCCGCGTACCTGCAAACGCCGGCTGAGTACTGGCCCACTTTTTCGAGTACGTACTTTTAGCCCTCCCCCGAAAATTCGAGTACCACTACGCATTGTTGCCGCACGACCCCCAGTGACAATCTCTTCTTAGCGAAGTCCAGCCGCTAAAGAATTATGGGGGCAGCTGGAAATTCGTTGAAATCAATAATCCGTTTCACCGAATTAAGGAAAATAAAATGACTTCTCTCATGGTCTCAATGACTGCTTTCATCGCCGGCGTCAAGGATCGCCTGCTGGGCGAAGAAAAGGGCGCAACTGCCGTTGAATACGGTCTGATGGTCGCCCTCATCGTCATCGCTGCAATCGTCGGCATCACCGCCGTCGGCACCAACCTGCAGCAGCTGTTCCAGACGGACATCGCCGGCCGGCTCTAGAAGCCTCTACAAAACTCGCCGAATTGATGGCGGCTCCCAGGCCATCTGGGAGCCGCCATTGTTCTTTCAGGACGAAGGATTGACACATGGGCAAGAGGAACGAAGAGGGCGCCGCTGCCGTCGAGTTCGCACTCATACTTCCGGTGCTGCTACTCATCTTGATTGGCATCATCGAGTTCTCCTTGGCCTTCAACGCACAGCTGTCGCTGAACCAAGCAGCTCGCGAAGGGGCTCGGTACATGGCCATCCACAACAACTCGAGTGATGCCGCTACCGCGGCCAGCAACGCCGCCGGCAGGTTGGCACCTGCTTCAGTGAGCACCACATTTTCTGTGACAGGCGGGGGAACGGCCTGTTCTGCCGGCAAGCAGGTGACCGCAACAACCAGCTACACACTCACTACCGTCACGGGCTTCCTCGACGGGTTCACAGGCAACATTGTCATGACAGGCAAAGGAACAATGTCATGCGGGGGCTAAACAGTAGTTCTGAAAATGAACGCGGCGCCACCGCCGTAATGGTGGCGTTCATGATGGTGATGCTCCTCAGTTTTGGTGCCATCGCCGTCGATGTTGGCGGGATGTATGCGGAGAAGGCCGTAACGCAGAACGGAGCGGATGCGGCAGCCCTGGCGGTTGCGCAGAAATGCTCCAAAAACGAAGCCGATCCCGCGTGCGTTACTGGCTCGTCACTTTCGCCTACCCTGGCCAATGCCAATGCCAAAGACAACCTCACTAATGTGGCGTCGACTGTCGTGGACAAACCAGCCGGAAAGGTCACGGTTACTACGAACGCCCAAGACTCCTCCGGGGTCCATTTCTCGACATTCTTCGCCAGGATCTTCGGAACCGACACGACAAATATCAGCGCCGTGGCCGAGGCGAGATGGGGAGGCGCCAAATCGGGTGACATCTTCCCGATTGCCTTCTCTGAATGCGAAGTCGACCTCAGCACGTCAGGTGACGGTGCCATGCAATTCCTGCTCTCCCACGGGACGGGGGCTGGCAAGAAAGATACCTGCCACAGCACCGCCTCTGGGCTTGAGATTCCAGGCGGCTTTGGCTGGTTGGTAACGAGCGGCACCTGCACCGTCAAAGTTGACCTGGCATCCCCGTGGGTATCAAGCAATACCGGAAACAATCCCGAGGCCGGCTGCAGCGACATTCTTCAAGGCTGGAAGAACAAGCTCGTCGCAGGGCAGAAGGTGGTAGCGCTGCTGCCGGTTTTCGATCAGACAAGCGGTACGGGCACTGGCTCCAAATTCCACCTGCGAGCCTTTGCTGCCATCGATATTGCCGGCTGGGACCTGGCCAATCAGGATCCATTCCACTACATGCCTGCTTCCGCTCAGGCATTCAAGGATGCGGGTGGCTGGAAGAGCAGCGACCTCGGCATCGTCGGAAAGTTCGTGCGCTACGTCGCCCTGGATGAGGCGTTCGACGTAGGCGGGCCTACCACCTACGGCGGAAACGTCGTAGAGCTCACCAAATAAGACATAAGGAGAATCTCTTGAAAACAAGGCTGCTGGGGGGCCTGGCAGCACTGCTCTTGGCAATTGTCGGATCTGTACTGATGTTCAACTACGCACAGGCTGCCGACAGCCGAGCACAGCAAGGCCTAGATCCCGTCGAAGTACTCGTCGTTCAAAAGGCAATTCCCGCAGGGACACCCGTTGCGGATCTTGCCCAATCCGTAAAGCTGACATCTCTTCCCGGCGCGGCAGTGCCCAAAGATGTCGTCACGTCGCTCTCAGACTTTCCCGGCAAGGTCACCTCTGTCGCCCTAGAGCCGGGTGAGCAGCTTTTAGCACCGCGGCTGGTTGACCCGAATGCCTTGGCGGCCCCTGGAACAGTACCGGTTCCCAAGGGCATGGAAGAGCTTACCCTTCTGCTGGAACCGCAACGCATCCTGGGAGGGCAGCTCAAGGCCGGAGACACCGTTGGGGTCTATACCTCTTACAAGCTGGATGATGCAGCAGCAGCCAGTGCGCCTGTCGGAAACGACGTAAAAGGATTCAAGGAGTTTACAAAACTGGCGTTCCAAAAAGTGTTGGTAACCAGCGTGCAGCAGGCACCTGCCGAAACGTCAAAGAAGGACTCTAATTCGTCATCTGACGGGCCGGCCCTCCCGTCGGGCTCCGTTTACGTGACGCTGGCCCGCGAAGACATCGATGCCACGCAAATCGTGTTCGCGTCAGAGTTCGGAAAGGTCTGGCTGTCGAAGGAGAACAGCGACTCCAAGGACGGCAACCCAGGTGTAATAACCCTCGGAAAGGTCTCGCAATGAGCCGCTTCGTTCTCGTCACCGCATCACAGGATTTCCAGCGCAAAGTATCCCAGGCCGTACGCGGAGCGCTTCACGGTTCAGTTCAGGTGCTGCCACCCTCAGTTTTGTTGGGCGGTCCGCAGGAGCTCTTTGACCGACTCACAGGCGAACCGCCTGAAGTATTGATCCTCGGCCCAGGCCTGCCAGAGGACGATGCCCTAAAACTCGCGACCGTGTTCGACCTTCAGTTTCCGGAAATCAGCCTGGTTCTCGTCGAAGACACGGAACCCGAGCAAGTAATCACCGCAATGCGCGCCGGCATCAGGGATATCGTCAGCCCGAGCGCAGATGCAGACCAACTGCGAATTCTCCTCGAGCGTGCCTGCCTTGCTTCTGCCGGTAGGCGCCGGGGGCTGGTAGCGGCAGCGGGACCAGAACGTGCTCCCGGCCGCGTCATTGCCGTAATGTCACCGAAAGGCGGCGTCGGCAAGACAACCGTAGCCACCAATCTGGCCATCGGCCTGGGCAAGATCGCTCCCATGGGCGTGGTCATCGTCGACTTGGACGTCCAATTTGGAGATGTGGCAAGCGGTCTCCTCTTGGAACCCGAACACACACTAAAAGATGCTGTCAGTGGTGCGGCTTTCCAGGACTCGATGGTCCTGAAGGCCTTCCTCACAGTACATCCCAGTGGAATCTACGCACTATGTGCGCCCAGTAGCCCCAGCGAAGCAGACCACATCAGTGGAGAGGCGGTTAGCCACCTGCTTAGCCAGATGGCCGCTGAATTCCAGTACGTGATCGTGGATACAACCCCGGGACTTGGCGAGCACGTCTTGGCAACTTTGGAGCAAGCCACCGATGCTGTCTGGGTTTGTGGAATGGACGTACCAAGCATCCGGGGGCTTCACACTAGTTTCTCAATCCTGCGCGAGCTGCAGCTTATGCCACAGGGAAGGCACGTGGTACTCAATTTTGCTGATCGCAGGAGTGGACTGACTGTCCAAGATGTAGAGGCCACCATAGGTGTTCCCGTCGACACGGTCATTCCGCGTTCCCGCGCTGTCCCCTTTTCCACAAACAAAGGGGTTCCTCTTCTACAGGAGTCCTCTCGCGACGCGGCAGCTCGAGCTTTCGGAAAACTCATAGAACGCTTCGACCCGAAGCGAAGCGCACAACCCCAAAGAAAAGTACATCGTCGGATGGTGATCTCATGAGCCTGGCAGAACGACTTCAAGCGGCACGCAGTGGTCCGGCCCCCGCCCAGACTTCTCCATTGCAGGAAACGACTACCCCTACTCTGGAGACAGCAGGTGCCAGCGCGGCACCCGTGGACGCCTTGGCCGGACTCAAGCAACGCGCGGGAAAGGCCCTGTTTGAGCGGCTTGGGGGCCGGCTCACTGATTCCTCGCTCAGCGACGAGGAACTTCGGAAGATTGCGCGCGATGAGCTTAGCACCGTGATCGACGAAGAGCAGGTACCGCTTACGCCGGAAGAACGGCGCCGTTTGATCCGGGACGTGGGAGACGACGTTCTGGGTTACGGCCCTCTCCAGCGGTTCCTGGATGATCCTTCCATCACGGAGATTATGGTCAACAGGCTTGATCAGATCTACGTTGAGCGGGATGGCAAGCTGCTCTTAACGGACAGCCGCTTCAGCAGCGAGGAACACCTCCGCAAAGTCATCGAGCGCATCGTCGCAAAGGTTGGTCGACGTATCGACGAGTCTTCGCCCCTGGTCGACGCACGGTTGGAAGATGGATCCCGTGTCAACGCCATCATCCCGCCGTTGGCTGTGAACGGTTCTTCGCTGACTATCAGGAAGTTCAGCAAAGTTCCGCTAACCGTCCAGAACCTAATCGATTTCGGTACTTTGACGCCACAAATGGCAGAGCTTCTCGATGCCTGCGTTCGGGCAAAGCTCAACATCATCGTTTCCGGGGGCACCGGCACCGGCAAGACGACGCTCCTCAACGTGCTGTCGTCGTTCATCCCGGCGGACGATCGCATCGTCACCATTGAAGATGCCGTTGAATTGCAGCTGCAGCAAAGTCACGTGGTCAGGCTGGAAAGCAGGCCCCCGAACATTGAGGGCAAGGGGGCAGTCACGATCCGTGAGCTGGTCCGCAACTCCCTTCGCATGCGCCCTGACCGCATCGTCGTAGGCGAGGTTCGAGGAGGGGAAAGCCTGGATATGTTGCAGGCCATGAATACAGGACACGATGGCTCCATATCGACGGTCCATGCAAACTCCCCCCGGGACGCGATCGCCCGGCTGGAGACGCTGGTTCTTATGGCCGGCATGGACCTGCCCCTGCGGGCCATTCGCGAGCAAGTCTCATCCGCGGTTAACCTCATCGTGCACCTTTCGCGCTTGCGGGACGGCACGCGCCGGGTTACACACATCACCGAAGTACAGGGAATGGAAGGGGAAATTGTCACTCTCCAAGACGCCTTCGTCTTTGACTACAGCGCTGGTGTTGACAGATATGGCAGGTTCCTTGGCCAGCCGGTTTCCACTGGCATCCGTCCTCGTTTCATAGATCACTTTGCCGAGCTTGGGATTTCGGTGTCGCCAGGCATCTTTTCCGGCACCACAGCACAGCTGGCGAGGCGGTAATCATGCATGGTCAAGAGATTTTCCTTGCCGGCGTGGTCCTCCTGGGAACCTCACTCGCTACTGCGGTACTCGTCGTCTTCAAACCGGCGAGCGGTTCTCTGCCGATAAGCAGGCGGCGGCCGCTCGGTACAACAGAACAGACAGCGATAAGCCGTGCTGCCTCTTCTGCCGTGCAACTCACCGAAAGGTTACTGGCCGGAAGAAAAAGCACCACACCCAGATCTAATAGCCTCCTCAGTCTTGCGGGAATTTCTCTTCCCCAAGCGGACTTCGTGGTTCTCGTCGCAGCCGCCACGGCGGTCGGCGGCCTTGCTGGACTGATTCTCCAGGGGGTTGGGCTCGGCCTCCTGGTGGCTTTGGCAATTCCAGTGGTGGCAAGAGTCGGCTTGTCGATACTCATTCAGCGGAGGCGGGCCGCTTTTGAGGCCCAGTTGGGCGAAACCCTGACCATGATCTCCGGCGGCCTCCGGGCGGGACACAGCGTCCTACGAGCGATTGACGCAGTCGCTCAGGAGGCCAGCGAACCGACCGCAACGGAGTTCTCCCGTGTTGTCAATGAGACACGGCTTGGCCGAGATCTCCAGGATTCACTCAACGAAGTTTCTGTACGTATGAAGAGCGAGGACTTTAGCTGGATGGCCCAGGCCATCGAAATCAATCGGGAAGTCGGTGGAGATCTTGCAGAGGTGTTTGATCAGGTCGGCGAAACTATCCGCGAACGGACTCAGATAAAGGGGACCGTCAAGGCCCTAAGCGCAGAAGGCAAACTAAGCGCCATCATTCTCATGGCACTTCCAGTCCTGCTATTCATTCTGATCGGACTGGCGAACCCCAAATATATGGGGGCACTGACCGGACATCCTGTCGGCTGGATATTGCTGGGCATCGCTGCCGTGATGATGACGATCGGCGGAATCTGGGTTCACAAAATTAGCGATTTGAAATTTTGAGGGGTGAACAGTGCAACCAATAGCCTGGGGCATCATCGCCCTGACAGTAATTCCAGTGTCCTTCCTCGCGTGGTCCTTGATTGTTACAGACCGCAGGTCGCGTGTGCTGATCCAGGGCAACCTGAGCAAGGGAATAGATGTACCCGCCAACGCCGTATCCAGCCAGAACATGGATCTGGAGAGGTTCGCGGCCCGCGTCACGCCCAAAGGTTATGCAGCAAAGCTCGACAGACTGCTTGCATTGGCTGGCCGGCCCGCCGCTATGCCTCTCCCGCGCCTTTTGGTAGCAAAGCCCGCCATCGCGCTGATAGCAGCCATCATCATGATGCTCTTCCTCAGCCGGGGGGCGACACCCCAGTTGGTACTGCTGGCTGTCTTCACCACCATGCTCGGGTACTTCGTCCCCGACTTGCTGATCTACAGTCGGGGTTCCGAGAGGCAAAAAAAGATTCAGCTTGAACTACCGAACACCTTGGATCAAATGTTGATTTCGGTTGAGGCAGGGCTAGGTTTTGAATCGGCAATGGCAAGGGCCGGTCACAACGGAAAAGGTCCCCTTGCCGAGGAACTGATTCGAACCCTTCAAGACATGCAGGTGGGCCGCAGTCGTCGAGACTCGTATACCGCCCTGGCGGATCGCAGCAATGTCCAGGATCTGCGGAACTTCGTTCGAGCAGTTGTACAGGCTGACACTTACGGCATTGCGATAGCAAAGGTTTTGAAAGCCCAAGCCGGAGACATGCGGGTCAAGCGGCGGCAGCGAGCAGAGCACAAAGCAATGAAACTCCCAGTTCTGGTCCTGTTTCCACTCCTGCTCTTCATCTTTCCCGTAATTTTCATCATCATCCTGGGCCCGGCAGTTATCAACATCATCCAAGCCTTCAGCTGATCCACCCCCGCCCGAAAGACCGGACCCCCTCGGCACCCAGAACCGAGGGGGTCCTTTTGCGCGCCGACAAAGTCAGAAAACCCGGCATAGACGCAGAAAAAGCCAAGCAAAAGCGCAGGAAGTGTCCATGGCGTAAAGACTTTGCGCAGGATGCTGCAAGATCCCGTCAAGCGGCCAAATATGCTTGCTAATTTCGTTTCAGTGCTGGTGCAGGGCCAGCCAATCCGTCTCGCTCAGGAGTACAGAATGCTTTCTCTCTACACCAACTTCATGATTCGCCTTCGCAACAGCGAAAAGGGCGCAACCGCCGTCGAATACGGCATCATGGTCGCCCTCATCGCAGTCGTCATCATCGTTGCCGTCACACTGTTGGGTAACAACCTCACGGGTATCTTCAACAATGTCGCCGGCAAGGTATCCCCCACTGTGGCGCCCACGACTGCTCCTTAACACCAACCGCCATCGCCGTTCCGGACCCCATATCGAAACGGCGACACTCTGCCCGGCAGAAACAAGCAATTCAAGAGGAGGAGCAGCAGGTGAGACGTGATTCGGAACGCGGCGCGGCCGCCGTCGAATTCGCGATCCTGCTGCCCCTCCTCTTGATGCTTGTGCTGGGGACCATTGAGTTCGGCCGGGCCTACAACGCGCAAATCACCCTGACCAACGCGGCCCGGGAGGGCGTGCGTGTCATGGCCATCAACAACAGCCCCACCGCTGCCGCAACCGCAGTTCAAAACGCTGCAGCATCGGTAAGCTCAACCCTTCCCTCATCAGCCGTCACTGTGAGCCCCATCACGTGCAGCACGGGCACCCAAGTGACGGTCACCGTCAAGTACACACTTTCCACCATCACCGGAATTGCCGGGCCGTTCGCGATGACGGGCAAAGGAGTCATGCTGTGCGGCGGCTGAAAGTAGTACTGCGAGGCGGCGAGACAACCAACGAACATGGCGCTATTTCGGTGATTGTGGCCATCATGCTGGTGGTCCTGCTCGGCTCCGCGGCCATTGCAGTAGACGTAGGGGTGCTGTATTCGGAGCACGCCCAACTGCAGAACGGCGCAGACGCTGCCGCCATAGGTGTCGCTCAAAAATGCGCCCGGAACTCCGCGGATACCCTATGCACCACATCGACTTTGGCCGCCACGCTTGCCAACCAGAATGCACTGGATGGCACCAGCAACGTCCGCTCCATTGCCTTAGACACGACAGGCCGCAAGGTAGTCGTAAATACAACGGCGGCAGAGAACGGCGCACCCCCCGACTCTGTCTCGCTCTTTTTCGCGGACGTCCTGGGGATTCCGACGGCGAAGGTGGGGGCCAAGTCGTCCGCCGTTTGGGGCAGCCCCAAGGCCGGAACAACTGCGTTCCCCCTGGCCTTCTCCATCTGCCAAGTTAAGGGCTATGCGGACGGCGCCCTCCAACTCCTCCAGGATCACGGTCAAAACGCCAATGCCTCCTGCAACTACGGGCCCTCCGGCGCGGCTGTTGCCGGAGGATACGGATGGTTGAAGCAAGACACGGGTAAGTGCGGTGCCACCATTGACCTCGCGGTGAGCGAAGGCGGCAGCGATCCCGGAAACAATGCTCCAGGTAACTGCGACGCCACGCTGAACAAGTGGGGCGCCGACATTACTGCAGGCCGAAAAGTTATCGTCCTGCTCCCCGTATACAACCAAATCACCGGCACCGGCAACGGAGCAATCTACAGCCTCGTTTCATTTGCTGCATTCGATGTGACGGGCTGGAGGTTCAGCGGCGGTACCGGCCTTCCTTACGAGTTCCAAAGCACCAAGTCAACGGCAACGGGTGTCACCACTGCGACACAGTGCACAGGGAACTGCCGAGGCGTGATCGGCAGGTTCGTGACCTACGTGTCCCTCGCCGACGGCTACACCCTTGGGCCCGTTGACCCTTACGGCGCCACCATCGTCCGCCTCGGCCTCTAGCACTACCCCGATCAGGAGAACAACGTGAAATCTCGCATGCTCGCCGGCACGGCCGCCGTAGCCCTGGCGCTTGTGGGAGCCCTTCTCATCATCGTCTACGCGAACGGCGCCGACGCTAGGGCGATGGCAAGCATGGAGCCAAAAGACGTTCTCGTAGTGACGAAAGCCGTTCCCGCCGGGACCGCCGTAAGTGACATTGCTGCATCGCTGGAGATCAAGAAACTCCCAGCATCCGCAGTTTCTACAAGTGCGCTGAGCAATCTTGACGGCAAGGCCGGCACGGTGACCGGAGTCAACCTGGTTCCCGGTGAACAACTTCTGGCCGAGCGTCTGATTGCACCCGCAGACGCGAAGGGTGCCTCAAGCGTCAAAGTACCGCCCGGGTTTCAGGAGGTGTCCTTCCAGCTGGAACCCCAGCGCGTCGTGGGCGGGCAGATGGCCGCTGGCGATCACGTCGGTGTCGCCATGAGTTTCAAGGGCGGTGCGGACAAGGCTAAGCCCGGGGACACGACGCAGCTGACCCTGCGGAAGGTGCTGGTGACCTCTATTCAGGGCGCACCCGCGGCGTCTTCCAAAGGCGACAATGCATCCCAGAGTCAGAGTGCACCTGTCCCGGCAGGTGCACTCATCATCACGGTCGCGGTAAATGACGTCGATGCCAACAAGATCATCTTCACCTCAATCAACGGTGAGCTCTGGCTCACGAAGGAACCCATGGACGCGACAGACAGCGGGCCCCGCATTGAGCACCTGGACACGGTGTACAAATGAGCCGTTTCGTCCTCCTCTCCCCCAACGCCGAGTTCGACCAGAAGCTGCGTACCGCCGTCGCCCATGGCCTGCGCGGCACCGTGCAGACCATCGCCAGTGACATCCTCCCCGCAGGCCCGGCGGAACTGTTCGGCCTCCTCAACCAGGAGCAGCCCGAAGTCCTGATCATCGGCCCGGACGTTCCTTATGAAGAGGCACTCCGGTTCGCCAAGGTCTTTGACGTCCAGCTCCCCGGCCTCAGCCTGGTCCTGGTCAGCGACGTGGACCCGGACTTCCTGCTGCACGCCATGCGCGCCGGCATCCGCGACATCCTCAGCCCGCAGGCCGACCCGGCTGAAATCAGAGTGCTGCTGGAACGCGCCTGCCAGTCCTTCGCCACCCGCCACCGCGGCCCCGAGCAGCAGCAGGCGGAGAACGGCAGGGGCCTGGTCATCGGCGTCTTCTCCCCCAAGGGCGGCGTGGGCAAAACCACCCTGGCCACCAACATCGCCATCGGCCTGGGCCAGATCGCGCCCATGAGCGTGGTGATCGTTGACCTGGACCTGCAGTTCGGGGACGTCGCCTCCGGCCTCTACCTCAACCCGCAGCACACGGTCACGGACGCCGTCACCCCGGCGGCAGCCCAGGATCCGCTGGTCCTCAAGGCCTTCCTCACCGTGCACCCGGCCGGCATCTACGCCCTGTGCGCCCCGCCCAACCCGGTGGACGCGGACCACATCTCCCCGGAACAGGTCAGCCATCTGCTGGAGCAGCTGGCGCAGGAATTCCAGTACGTGGTGATCGACACCGCCCCCGGCATGCCGGAAATCGGCCTCGCCGCCATGGAGCAGTGCACGGACGTGGTCTGGGTCAGCGCCATGGACATCCCCAGCCTGCGCGGCCTCCGCTCCGGCCTGGAGGTCCTCCGCCAACTCGACATCATGCCCGAATCCCGCCACGTGGTCCTGAACATGGCCGACGCCAAAGCCGGCCTGAACGTCCGGGACGTCGAATCCACCATCGGCGCGCCCGTGGACGTCAGCGTTCCCCGCTCACGCGCCGTGGCACTGTCCACCAACCGCGGCATCCCCGTCCTCCAGGAATCGAAGAAGGACCCCGCCGTCAAAAGCCTCCGCCATCTGGTGGAGCGCTTCAACCCGGCTTGGCGCGCCCAGGCGCAGCGGAAGCTTCACCGAAGGGTGGTTATCTGATGAAACTCTCCGAACGAATCAACGCGGTCCAGTCGCGCAATCAGGCCGCATCTCCGGGCACGGGCACCGGCACAGCCCTCCTCGAGGCGCCTCGTCCGGCGCCCGCTCCTTTGCCGTCCCCGGCGGAAAGCGCCGAGCGGCAGCTTCCGGCACATGCCGCCGTCGTACATTCAACGCACGACGCCGTCGCGCAGCAGGTGCCCACGGCACCGAAGGTGGACGTCTTCGCAGCCATGAAGGACAGGGCGGCCACCGCGCTTTTCGAGCGCATGGGAACGCGCTTCAACGACGCCGCGGTAACAGAGCAGGAACTGCGGAGCACCGCCAAGGAGGAGCTCACCCGCATCATCGATGCCGAGCAGGTGCCGCTGACCCCCGAGGAACGCACCCGCCTGGTCCGCGACGTTGCCGATGACGTGCTCGGCTACGGTCCCCTCCAGCGCCTGCTGGACGATCCCGCCGTCACGGAAATCATGGTCAACCGCATGGACCAGATCTACGTGGAACGCAAGGGCAAGCTCACGCTCACCGAGTCCCGTTTCAGCTCCGAGGAGCACCTGCGCAAGGTCATCGAACGCATCGTGTCCAAGGTGGGCCGCCGCATCGACGAGTCCTCGCCGCTGGTGGACGCGCGCCTTGAGGACGGATCCCGTGTCAACGCGGTCATCCCGCCGCTGGCCGTGGGAGGTTCCTCGCTGACCATCCGAAAGTTCAGCAAGACCCCACTGACGGTCCGCAACCTGATCGATTTCGGCACGCTGACGCCGGAAATGGCCGAACTGTTGAACGCCTGCGTCAAAGCGAAGCTGAACATCATCGTCTCCGGCGGTACCGGCACGGGAAAGACCACGCTGCTCAACGTCCTGTCCTCATTCCTGCCGCACGACGAACGCATTGTCACCATCGAGGACGCCGTGGAGCTGCAGATCCAGCAGGACCATGTGGTCCGGCTGGAGAGCCGGCCGCCCAACACCGAAGGCAAGGGCGCGGTGACCATCCGGGAGCTCCTCCGCAACTCCCTCCGTATGCGTCCGGACCGGATCGTGGTGGGTGAGGTCCGTGGCGGCGAATCGCTGGACATGCTGCAGGCCATGAACACCGGCCACGACGGCTCCCTTTCCACCGTGCACTCCAACTCCCCGCGTGACGCGGTGGCCCGCCTGGAAACCCTGGTGCTGATGGCCGGCATGGACCTGCCGCTGCGCGCCATCCGGGAGCAGATCGCCTCTGCCGTGAACCTCATCGTCCAGATTTCCAGGCTCCGCGACGGGTCCCGGCGCATCACCCACGTAACGGAGGTGCAGGGCATGGAAGGCGACATCGTCACCCTCCAGGATGCCTTCGTGTTCGACTACTCTGCGGGCGTGGACGCTCAGGGACGGTTCCTTGGCCGTCCGGTTGCCACGGGCATCCGGCCGCGGTTCATCGACAGGTTCGAGGACTTGGGCATCCACGTGTCCCCCGAAGTGTTTGCCACCCCGCTGGGCCCGGGCGCGAAGTAGGGACTGAGCCATGATCATCGCCATCGGAAGCGTCATCCTCCTGGCAGCCATCTGCCTGCTCGGGGTCGCCGTGCTCCTGCCAAGCGCGCCCTCAGTGCCGCTGGACCGCCGTCGTCCGTTTGAACCCGAGCCGCCTTCCTCCCTGTCCCGCCTGGCGCTGTCCGGGGTCAGGTCATTCGAACGGCTGCTCGACGGGCGCAACGTCAAACTGTTCTCCCGCGTCGAACTCGAGAACGCCGGCCTGCGCCTGAGCCAGGCAGAATTCTTCCTGCTGGTCGGCATCGGCGCTTGCGTCGGGATGCTGGTGGGCACTGTCACCGTGGGTCCTTTGGTGGGACTGCTGCTCGCCCTGCTCGCCCCGTTCGTGGGCAAACTGGTCCTCGGTTTCCTGGCCGGCAAGCGCCGCACCGCCTTCGACGGGCAGCTGGGCGACACACTGCAGCTGCTCTCCGGCGGCCTGCGGGCCGGCCACAGCATCCTGCGCGCCATCGACGCAGCGGCGGCTGAGTCCCAGAAGCCGACGTCCGAGGAGATGCGGCGGGTGATCACCGAAACCAGCCTGGGCCGCGACCTGCTCGCCGCCCTCAATGACACCGCCGATCGGATGAAGAACGAGGACTTCGTCTGGATCTCGCAGGCCATCCAGATCAACCGCGAAGTGGGCGGGAACCTGGCCGAGGTGCTGGACCAGGTCAACGAGACCATCCGCGAGCGCGCGGAAATCAAGGGGCACATCAAGGCGCTTGCGGCGGAAGGCAAATTCTCCGCGTATATCCTGATCGCCATGCCGTTCGGCATCGTGGCCATGCTGCTCGCCGTGAGCCCGAGCTACATGAACTCGATGTTCACCCATCCCCTGGGCTGGGTAATGATCGGCGCATCGTTTGTCCTGATGACCATCGGCGCGCTGTGGATGCGCAAGATCATCGACCTGAAGTTCTGAGGACACCATGAACCTGATAGTCCTCCTCTCCGTCCTGCTGGTCTGTGTCCCGGTGGCGGCACTGGCCTGGTCCGTCCTGACCGTGGACAAGCAGGGGCGCGTAGCGGTCACCGAACTGCTGTCCCGCGGTGCACCGCCAGTCGCCGCTGCTCCAACCGGATCCCCGCCGCGGCTCGAAGCCCTGGGCCGGCGCCTCACTCCACCGGCCTATGTCGCCTTCCTGGACCGGCTCCTGTCCCTCGCCGGCCGGCCCGCCTCGATGCCGTTGGGAAAGGTGCTGGGGTCGAAGATCGGCCTTGGCTTGGCCGGTGCCGCGGCTGGTCTCTATCTGACATCGATCGGCAGCTCACCGATGATGAAGCTCGCGGGGCTGTTCGTCCTGGTCCTTGGCTACTTCATCCCGGACCTGCTGCTTTACAGCAAGGGCCAGGAGCGGCAGAAAGCCATGCAGCTGGAGTTGGCCAACACGCTGGACCAGATGCTCATCTCGGTGGAGGCCGGACTCGGCTTCGAGGGCGCCATGGCCCGCGCCGGCGAGAACGGCAAGGGCCCGCTGGCGGAAGAGCTGGTCCGCACCCTGCAGGACATGCAGGTGGGACGCAGCCGTCGGGAGTCCTATATCGCATTGGCCGAGCGGACGAACATTCCTGAGCTGCGCAGCTTTGTGCAGGCCGTGGTGCAGGCCGATACCTACGGCATTGCCATCAGCCGGGTACTGCGCGTCCAGGCCAAGGTCATGCGGGTCAAGCGGCGCCAGCGGGCCGAGGAAAAGGCCATGAAGCTGCCCGTCATGATCCTTTTTCCGCTGCTGTTCTTTATCTTCCCGGTCCTCTTCATCGCCATTCTGGGGCCGGCCGTGATCAATGCGGTGATGACTTTCAGCGGGCAGTAGCGCCTACGCAGGGCGACGGCAAGTTTGCCTCAAGGTTTACACAGAATGATGACAAATAGGCCAACGACGGATTTCCAGGAAGTAGCCTTGAACAATGCACAGTACCGATCCCGGTTCCAGCGGAAAGAGCCCCGCTGCGGACTCCCCACTGCCCGGGGTCGCTCTGCCAGCTCCTGCCGTTCCTGCTTCCAGCGTGGGACCTTCACTGGAGGAGGCGGGTCTCTTGCCGCTGATTGATGCCGCAGTCCTGGACGAGCTGGAAGAGGAACTGGCCGGTACCGGACTGGCCCAGCGCTTCGCCCGCGACTACGCCGCCATGTGGGACCTGCGCCTGGCCCGGCTGGGAACAGCCGTGGACAGCCAGGATGAAGACTCCGCCCTGGACGCCGTCATCAGCCTCAAAATCAGCTCCGCCATGGTGGGCGGCCTCAGGCTGGCCAGGCTCGCCGAACTTCTGGAAGGCCTGATCCGGCAGGGCGATTTTGCCCAGGGCCAGGCCCTGATGGCCGGGGTGGCGCGGGACGGGGCACGCACGGTGTCCGAACTGCAGGCTACCTACATCCTGGAGAAGGGCTAGCCCCTCGGCTCCGGGAGCCCGCGCCCGTGGGGATCACTGTTAGGCGTCGTCAGGACGCCGCGGCGCCAACCGGTATCCCACCCCGCGGACCGTCTGCAGCCAGCGTGGCGACAGCTGATCCTCCTTGAGCTTGCGCCTCAGGTTTCCCACGTGGACCTCCACGGCGCGCTCGTCCGCTTCGCTGATATAGGTTTCCCGGTCGTAGAACTCGCCCCGCACGGCCCGCACCAGGTCGGCCCTGGTGCATACGGCCCCGCCGCCTTTCAGCAACACATGGAGCAGGTCGAACTCACTGCGGGTCAATCCCAGTGGCTGGCCTTTGATTTCCACCGTGCGCGTCCGGTGGTTCAGGAGGAGCCCGTTGTGCTGCAGGACTCCGGGCTCTGCATGGGCGGCAGGAGCCGGGGACTGGCCCAGGGACGTGGACGGGTTCTGCCCGTCCACCTCATGCCGGGGCCTGCGCATCATTGCCGCCACCCGTGCCCGGAGTTCCCTGGGCCTGAAGGGCTTGGCGATGTAGTCATCTGCCCCCGCATTAAGTGCTGACAGCAGGTCCGGTTCCTCCGTACGGCCGGTCAGCATCACCACATATGCGTTGCTGAAATTCCGGATCCGGCGCAGAACCTCAAACCCGTCAATATCCGGCAGGCCAATATCGAGCGTCACGACATTTGCCTGCTTGCTGCGGACTACGTCAACCCCGGTCCGCCCATCCACCGCTGTATGCACTTCGAAGCCCGCCTGGGTCAATACACCTTCCAGGAGGTTACGCACATCGTCGTCGTCCTCGATTACTACAGCTACACCAAGATCGTCCATTGCTATCCCTGCGCCAGGCGAAGATGGCCCCCCATTGGCCCAGCGCCAATGCCAATCCCGCTCCAACCATTTATACGCTACTAGTAAGCCGCACTGATGACATCCGAATCGGCGCCGGAAATTGAAAAGTCAATTATTATGACAAGACATGTGCAATATCTAGGGAAAGGGTGGTTGCCCAAGGTAACTGGGGGGATTTGATAGACCTTGGCGGCACCTGCTTTCCAAATGTGAAGGGGTACGAGTCAGAAACATGGCTGAGCCGTTGTTCCACCGTGGACCCGGCCGCATATTCCGCCGGCTGGGAACCCGCGCCCAAGTGGTGTTGTGCCAGCTCCCACTCACCCTCCTTGTGGCTGCCATTGCCGTGGCAACACCCTTCGCATGGCCCTCACTCACGCACAGCCCCCTGTACCTGGCCGGAATTGTCCTGCACGCCATCCTGTTCCTTGGCTGTTTCCTGGTCCCCTGGGAACGGCTGGCGCACCGCCCCTATCTGCTAATTCCGGTTCTGGATTTCGCCGCCATCGGCCTCCTCCGCAACGGCGCCGCGCCCCTCCTGCCGGGCCTTGCGGTGCTGGTGGTTTTCCCTGTCATCTGGCTCTCCGCCTCTGGCATGCTGGCGCGCAGCAGCCTGGTGCTCAGCTTCCTGGGCCCACTGCTGATCATGCTCCCCACAGCAGCGGCCCACTTCCCTGCAATCACTGCTTCCGACATCACCACCGTCGTTCTCTTCCCGGTGATGATGCTCGCCGTGTCCCTGGCCATCCGCTTCGCGAGCGTGAGCCTTCGGCAGCAACAGGCGGAACTGGCGGACAAGGACCGCGAACTCCGGGACCTGCTGGCCGCAAGCCGGGAACGGGAGAAGCTGCTCGAAACCGTGCTGGACGCCACCGACGTCGGTATCGCCGCCGTCGACCGCGCCGGCCATTTCCTGGTCTCCAACAGCCGGCAGCGCAACTTCCGCCGGGCCACAGGCGCCGACGAAGCCATCCCGGGCCAGGGGCACCAGCTGATTTTCGGCCAGGACCGCCGCACTCTGCTTCCTCCGGACCGGCGGCCCATCAGCAGGGCCATGGCCGGTGAGTCCTTCGCGGACTACCTGGTGTGGGCGGGCGAGGGCCCGGAGCAGCGCGCCGTGTCCACGGCCGCCCGCCCCCTGGTCAGCGAGGACGGCCGGCTCACCGGCGCCGTGGTGGTCTACAGCGACGTCACCGGCTGGGTGGAATCGCTGGCAGCCAACCAGGAACTCATTTCTAATGTCTCGCACGAATTCAAGACCCCGCTCAACTCAATTCTGGGCAACGTGGACCTGGTGCTGGACGATCCCGACGACCTGCCCCCGCACGTAGCCAAGCGCCTGCTCGTGGTGCAGCGCAACGCTGAACGGCTGCTGGACCTCGTGGCCGACCTGACAGCTTCCGCCTCCACCACCTTGAACGTGCATCCCAAGCGGACCGATCTGGCCAGCCTGGTGGAGACCAGCCTGGGTTCGGCCCAGGCTTCGGCCCTGCGGTCCCACGTGGAGATCGCCACCGACGTCCCGTCGCCCCTGTGGGCCTACGCGGATCCGCTGCGGATCGGGCAGGTGCTGGACAACCTGGTGTCCAACGCCATCAAGTACAGTCCCGACGGCGGCAAAGTCAGCATCAGCGCGCAGGCGGACCGGCAATGGGTGCGGTTGAGCGTCACGGACACCGGGATGGGCATGTCCGGCGAGGACGCGGCCAAGGCCTTCAACCGTTTCTTCCGCGCCGAATCCGCCCTGAAAGCAGCCATCCCGGGAGCGGGGCTGGGTCTTTCCATCACCAGGATGATCGTGGAGCGGCACGGCGGCAGCATCACGTGCCAGAGCGGCGAGGGCCAGGGCAGCACCTTCACGGTCACCCTTCCGGCAGAAGGTCCCCCGCCCGCTTTCTAGCACCATCGACTGCTCCGTACTTGTCGCTAACGGGCTCGAAAACGACAAGTACGGAGCACTCGATGGGAATCAGTACTCGCGGACGGCCCTGGTCTGTTCGGCGCGGGTAAGGAGCTCGCTGTCCGACGGGTACGCCACTTCCTCCAGCACCAAGGGGTGCGGCGCGGCAAGAACAGACTTGGCATCCCGCTTCTGCAGCAGCAGCCGCTCGTACAACCAGCCCGGCTCAACAGCGCCCTCCCCCACGTACAGCGCGGAACCGATCAGGGCGCGGACCATGTTATGGCAGAACGCGTCAGCCTGGACTGTGGCTACGATGACGCCATCCTCGCCGCGCCGGAACTCGAACCGCTGGAGCTCACGGACGGTGGTGGCGCCCTCGCGCGGCTTGCAGAAGGACAGGAAGTTCTGCAGACCCAAGAGCTGCGAAGCACCCTCGTTCAAGAGCGAGACGTCCAGCGGATTTTTGTGCCACAGCGTGAAGTACCGCTCCAACGGGTCCCACAGCGCCGGGCCGTCCGCGATCCGGTAGCTGTACCGGCGCCAGAGGGCGGAGAAGCGGGCGTCGAAACCCTCCGGTGCCAACGAAACGGCATGCACCTCCACCGCGCCGTGCAGGTCGCCGAGGGCCCGGTTGAGTGCCCCGCGGAGCCTGCGCATCATGGCGACGGCGGGATCGAGTTCGTGCCCGCGCGGCAGTCCCAGCCACTCGGCTTCGGTGAGGTCCAGGTGCACCACCTGCCCGCGGGCGTGGACACCGGCGTCAGTGCGCCCTGCAACGGTGACCCGGACCTGGCGGCGGACCAAAAGCTCGATTGCTTCCTCCAACACGCCCTGGACTGTCCGCCGTCCCGGCTGCACCGCCCACCCGCTGAACGGACCGCCGTCGTACGAAAGATCAAGCCGCATACGCAAAAACCCGCCGCCCCCTGAAACGGGGGCCGCGGGTTTTTGGTGGTTCACAGACCTAAGTCTATGCGAAGCGAATCAGCGAATTACTTCGCGTCCTTCTCCTCGGCTGCGGGAGCCTCGGCAGCTTCCTCAGCGGCCGGAGCCTCTTCGGTTGCAGCTTCTTCAGCAGCAGGTGCCTCGGCAGCTTCCTCAGCGGCCGGAGCCTCTTCGGTTGCAGCTTCTTCAACCGGAGCTTCCTCGGCGGCCGGAGCAGCCTTGGCAGCAGCCTGGGTAGCCTCGGCTACGACGGCCTGCTTGGCGGAAACCGGCTCCAGGACCAGTTCGATGACAGCCATGGGAGCGTTGTCGCCCTTGCGGTTGCCGATCTTGGTGATGCGGGTGTAGCCGCCGTCGCGGTTCTCCACAGCCTGGGCGATGTCGGTGAACAACTCGTGGACGATGCCCTTGTTGCTGATCAGACCGAGCACGCGGCGGCGGGAAGCCAGGTCGCCACGCTTGGCGAAGGTGACAAGGCGCTCTGCGTACGGCTTCAGGCGCTTGGCCTTGGTCACCGTGGTGGTGATCCGCTTGTGCTCGAACAGGGATGCTGCCAGGTTCGCGAGCATGAGGCGCTCGTGAGCCGGGCCGCCTCCGAGGCGCGGACCCTTAGTGGGGGTAGGCATAATTGTTTCTCCTCATGTGGAAGCCGTGGGCGGCACACCATGGTGCTGCCCACCGGCCAAGGTCTGGTTTAGAGTTCGTCGTCGCCGAAAGCGGCGTCGTCCTCTTCGATTGCTGCGGCGCGTGCTGCGAGGTCAAAACCGGGAGGCGAGTCCTTGAGGGACAGGCCCAGTTCAACCAGCTTTGCCTTGACCTCGTCAATGGACTTGGCACCGAAGTTGCGGATGTCCATCAGGTCAGCCTCGGAGCGGGCAACGAGTTCACCCACGGTGTGGATGCCCTCACGCTTGAGGCAGTTGTAGGAACGGACGGTGAGGTCCAGATCCTCGATCGGCAGTGCCATGTCTGCTGCCAGGGCAGCATCCGTCGGCGACGGGCCGATCTCGATACCTTCAGCTGCGGTGTTCAGCTCACGGGCCAGACCGAACAGTTCCACCAGGGTGGTGCCTGCGGAAGCAACGGCATCGCGCGGGGCGATGGCCTGCTTGGTCTCGACGTCGACAATCAGCTTGTCGAAGTCGGTGCGCTGCTCAACACGGGTTGCTTCCACGCGGAAAGTAACCTTCAGCACCGGCGAGTAGATGGAGTCGACCGGGATGCGGCCGATCTCTGCATCGCCGGACTTGTTCTGAGCTGCCGAAACGTAGCCGCGGCCGCGCTCGATGGTCAGTTCGAGTTCGAACTTGCCCTTCGAGTTCAGCGTGGCGATGTGCAGATCCGGGTTGTGGAATTCGACGCCGGCCGGCGGAGCGATGTCCGCGGCGGTGACGACTCCGGGGCCCTGCTTGCGCAGGTAAGCCACGACAGGCTCGTCGTGCTCGGAGGAAACCGACAGGCTCTTGATGTTAAGGATGATCTCGGTGACATCTTCCTTGACACCCGGAACCGTGGTGAACTCGTGCAGCACACCATCGATCCGGATGCTGGTTACGGCAGCACCGGGGATGGAGGAGAGCAGGGTACGGCGGAGGGAGTTTCCGAGGGTGTAGCCGAAGCCCGGTTCCAGCGGTTCAATGATGAAACGCGAACGGTTTTCGGAGACGACCTCTTCGGAGAGGGTGGGGCGCTGTGCAATGAGCACTTAGGTTTCCTTTCGGCGAGCATCCGCTATATGACGCAACACAGGTGGTGGAAATTCGGTCTGAAGACTTAACGCGCTGGGCTTGCCCGGACCATTGCTGGTCCGGGCAAGCTCCTGCTGCGGAAAAGAATTAGACGCGGCGGCGCTTCGGCGGGCGGCAGCCGTTGTGGGCTGCGGGGGTGACGTCCTGGATGGAGCCAACCTCGAGGCCTGCGGCCTGCAGCGAACGGATTGCGGTCTCGCGTCCGGAACCCGGTCCCTTGACGAAAACGTCTACCTTGCGCATGCCGTGCTCCTGCGCACGCTTGGCAGCGGCTTCAGCAGCCATCTGGGCAGCGAACGGCGTGGACTTACGCGAGCCCTTGAAGCCAACCTCACCGGAGGAAGCCCAGGAAATAACAGCACCGGAAGGATCCGTGATGGAAACGATGGTGTTGTTAAAGGTGCTCTTGATGTGCGCCTGGCCAAGCGCGATATTCTTCTTGTCCTTCTTACGCGGCTTGCGAACCGCGCCACGAGTCTTCGGGGGCATTTTTTCTCCTACAGAAAGTTATTGGGGAAAGTCCGTAAATCCCGGGCGGGGATTTTAACGGGCCTTCTTCTTGCCGGCGACGGTACGCTTCGGGCCCTTGCGGGTACGTGCGTTGGTCTTCGTACGCTGACCGCGTACGGGCAGGCCCTTGCGGTGGCGCAGGCCTTCGTAGCTGCCGATTTCAACCTTGCGGCGGATATCTGCTGCTACTTCGCGGCGAAGGTCACCCTCAACCTTGTAGTTGCCTTCAATGTAGTCACGCAGCTCAACCAGCTGGGCGTCAGTCAGGTCCTTGACGCGAACGTCAGCGCTGATGCCCGTGGCAGCCAGGGTTTCGTGTGCACGGGTCTTGCCCACGCCGTAGATGTAAGTAAGCGCAATTTCCAGCCGCTTTTCGCGGGGAATGTCTACGCCAGCGAGACGAGCCATAGTGGCAGTACTCCTTGATAAACCGGAGGTCGTAGGCAGTACACCCGCACAGTCCGTGCGGCCCCAGCCTCCGACCGGGGGTTAGCTGTCCGGACTCTTTCGAGCTCAATGTTCCAGATCAGCTTGTGCTGCCTTTATTTACTTGCGTGGGTTAGCAACCCAGGATTTCCTTCAGGGAAGGAAATTAGCCCTGGCGCTGCTTGTGGCGCGGGTTCTCGCAGATCACCATGACCCGGCCATTACGGCGGATCACTTTGCACTTTTCGCAGATCTGCTTGACGCTCGGCTTGACCTTCATGGCGTTCCTTTGCGTGTAGCAGTTTGGTCAACTGGAGCGGCGGCCAGTGTGTACTGATGCCGCCCAGCAATTTACTTGTAGCGGTAGACGATACGACCACGGGTGAGGTCGTACGGGCTCAGCTCCACCACTACGCGGTCCTCGGGGAGGATTCGGATGTAGTGCTGACGCATCTTTCCAGAGATGTGTGCCAGAACGATGTGCTTGTTGGTGAGCTCAACGCGAAACATCGCGTTAGGCAGCGCCTCGGTCACAACGCCTTCGATCTCAATGACCCCGTCCTTCTTGGCCATACCCTCCGCTAACTGTTGTTGCCGCAGCCCCGCCGGATTGCACCGGGCATGACTACGAACGTTTTTGTTGGATCGATTGCCGCCTCCAGGCCCAAAAGGGCGTGGCAGTCCAGACAACCAACAAACAACACTACCCCGTCAGCGGGTAAAAGTTAAATCGGCCATAGTAGCCTACGCGGAGCGGTACGCACCATATTCACCTGCGGGGGTAGTGATCGTTTCAGCGCTGGCCACGCCGTCAAGGATGGCCAACCGTACGACGTCGGCTGCCGCACTTTGCAGCGTGATAAGGCTCAGCTGCCGGGCAGCTTCGTCCGACCGGTCCAGTGCCACGGCACCGGTCGCCAGGCAGAAAACAGTGTCGCCGTCGGCCAGGGTGTGTGAGGGGTTGAGAGCCCTCGCGATCCCCGCGTGAGCCGCCGAGGCAGTCCGTTTACATTCGGCCACATCAAGCACTGCGTTGGTAGCCACAACGACCAGAGTGGTGTTGGGACCCGGTTCCACCACGGCCTCCTCGAGAACCGAGTGTTCGACTGTCGGCAATCCCAACGCATTCACCACTGCGATTGCCCCCACAACTACACCGTTATTGAGCGTGGCCGACGCCGTGCCCACCCCGCCTTTGTAGGTCCTGCCGAGGAGCGCCCCGGTTCCGGCGCCCACGTTGCCGCGTTCGACGTCGTGCCCTTCCTTTTGTGCCGCTGCGGCGGCCGTTGCCGCGTAGCCCATGTCCGGCGTCGGGCGTGCGGAAAAGTCGCCGCCCCTGCCCAGGTCGAAGATGGCGGCGGCCGGGACGATCGGAACCACTCCCCCCGGGACGGCGAAGCCGCGGCCATTCTCCTCGCACCAGCGCTGGGCACCGGCCGCGGAGGCAAGCCCGTAGGCGCTGCCGCCGGTGAGGACCACCGCGTCGACGTGGCTGACCAGTGTCGTGGGGTCAAGGGCGTCCGTTTCGTGGGTGGCAGGCCCGCCGCCCTGGACATCCACCGATCCCACGGTGCCCGGTGGGGGCAGGACCACGCTGACGCCCGTCAGCCAGCCGTCGCGGTCCTTTTGTACGTGGCCCACGCGCAGGCCCGGAACATCGGTAATGGTTCCCATGGCCCTATTCTCCCCTCTGCTGGCGCGCCCCTGCCGCATTGGCGAACTTTATGCGAGACTGCATTCAACACAGCGTTAACGGGCGACGAAGCCTTGGATAACAGTCCCTTGACAAGGGCATATGCGGGTTTCAGCCCCCTGACGGTCTGGTGTAGTAGTCCCTAGATCAAGCCAGGGCCCGCCACGAGCAGGCTCCCAACCCGGGAGAGGCAACGCATGACCCGTCAACTCGCCCCGCACCCCTCGGCCAAACCCAACAGGCCTCCGGGAAGTTCCGCGAAAGTACCAAAGCGGCGGTGGACAGCAAGGACCCGCCGCGACTTCTTTGTTTTCCTTGCCATGGCGTTGCCCAACCTGGTGCTGATCGCCGTCTTCACCTACCGTCCGCTGATCAGCAACATGTACTACTCAACGCTGGACTGGACCCTGGGCTCCCCCACCGCCACGGTGGTGGGCCTTGCCAACTACGTCACCTTCTTCGGCAGCAATGACGCCCCGAAGGTCCTGGGCACCACGGCAGTGTTCACCCTTACGACGGTGGGCGGATCCATGCTGCTGGGCCTGCTGGTGGCGCTGGCCTTGAACGCGAAGATCCGCGGTACCACGTTTGCCCGTTCCGCCGTCTTTGCGCCCTATGTGCTCTCCGGTGTCGGCGTGGGCCTGGTATGGCTGTTCATCTTCGACCCTGGCTACGGGGTCCTGGCCTGGCTGCTGCGGGGCATCGGGCAGCAGAGCCCGCAGTGGATTAACGATCCCCAGCTTTCGCTGGTCATGGTAATCCTGGTCTACGTCTGGAAGAACCTGGGCTATTGCGCCGTGGTCTACCTGGCCGGGCTGCAGTCCCTTCCCTCGGAAGTCATGGAAGCGGCCTCCCTTGACGGAGCCAACGGGTTCCGGCGCTTCGTCAGCATCTCGCTGCCGCTGCTGTCCCCCACCACGTTCTTCCTGCTGATCACCACGATGCTCAGCTCACTGCAGGCCTTCGACCTGATCCGGATCATGACCCCGCTGGGCACCGGCACCAGCACCCTGATTTACGAGGCCTACCTGCAGGCCTTCGGCGCCTACAACAGGGCCGGTTACTCGGCAGCCATCTCGGTAGTGCTGTTCGCTATCCTCCTGGTCATCACCGTGCTGCAGCTGCGGTTCGTGGAACGAAAGGTGCACTACTCGTGACCTCCCTGTCACCGGTCAACCCGGACCCCGCTGCGCCGGCCGTCGCTGCCCCCGAGCCAGGCCTCGACCGCGACCGCCCGCTGTCGCGCCGCAACCTCGTCCAGACGGTGGTGGGCGGCTACCTGCCCCTGCTCATCGCAACACTGGTGGTCTTCCTGCCCCTGCTGTGGATGGTGCTGAGCTCCTTCAAGCAGTCCGGTGAAATCGTCACCACAGACCTGAAGATCCTGCCGGAGAGCCTGAACCTGGAGAACTACCGGACCGCCATGACCACGGTGCCGTTTGGGCAGTTCTTCCTGAACAGCACCATCGTCACCGTGGTGGGGGCCACCATCAAGGTGATCCTGGCGATCCTGACGGCGTACGCGCTGGTCTTCGTCCGCTTCCCGTTCCGGGATTTCATCTTTTTGCTGATCCTGGTGGCGCTCATGGTGCCCCCTCAGGTGGCTATCCTGCCCAACTTCATTTTGATCGCGGGAATGGGAGGCAAGAACACGCTGTGGGGCATCATCCTTCCCGGCCTGGGTACCGCGTTCGGTACGTTCCTGTTGCGCCAGCACTTCCGGACCCTGCCGAATTCGATCCTGGAGTCTGCCGAGATGGACGGTGCCGGCCACTGGCGGCGGCTGTGGCAGATCGTGGTTCCGGTCTCGGTCCCGTCCATCGCCACCGTGGCTTTGGTGACGGTGGTGACCGAATGGAACGAGTACATCTGGCCGCTCATCATCACGGACCGCCCGGAGACGATGACGCTTCCGGTGGGGCTGACGCTGCTGCAGAACAGCGAGAGCAACGCCGCCGGCTGGGGGGTCCTCATGGCCGGCGCGGTCCTGGTCATCGTCCCCATCCTGATCATCTTCGCCGCCCTGCAGCGCTACATCGTGGCGGGCCTCACCCAAGGGAGCGTGACCGGCTGACCTGCCTCCCGCCGTCGTACTTTCCAACCTTCGACTCTCACATTCTCCAAGGCAACAACCGAAAGGAACTGTCATGACACTTCACCTGGACCGGAGGCATTTCCTGGGCCTGGCAGGGGTTACCGCCTCTGCCGCCGCCCTGGCCGCATGCGGCGGACCCTCCACCACTGGCGGCGGGCAGGCGACCTCGCAGGCGGCCGACATCGACTTCAACGGCGTTAAGCCGGCGGCCAAGATCGACTTCTGGTCCAGCCACCCCGGCCAGTCGCAGGAGGTTGAGAAGAGCCTGATCCAGAAATTCCAGGCCAAGAACCCCGGCATCACCGTCAACCTGGTGACGGCAGGGGCCAACTATGAGGAAATTGCGCAGAAGTTCCAGACGGCCCAGGCTGCCAAGTCCGGCCTTCCGGGCGTGGTGGTCCTCTCCGACGTGTGGTGGTTCCGCTACTACACCAACGGCAGCATCATCCCGGTGGACAGCCTTACCAAGCAGCTGAACATGAAGATGGACGACTTCCAGCAGTCGCTGATCAACGACTACAAGTACGACGGGAAGCAGTGGGCGCTCCCCTACGGCCGCTCAACCCCGCTGTTCTACTACAACAAGGACCACTTTGCCGCTGCCGGACTTCCGGACCGGGCGCCCAAGACGTGGGACGAATTCGGCCAATGGGCACCCAAGCTCAAGGCAGCTTCCGGGGCCCAGTACGCCTACATCTACCCCGCCCTGGCAGGGTACGCGGGCTGGACCCTGCAGAACATGCTGTGGGGCTGGGGCGGCGGCTGGTCCAAGGAATGGGACATCACCTGCGACTCCCCTGATTCCGTGGCGGCGCTGCAGTGGGCGCAGGATTCGATCTACAAGGACAAGTGGGCGGGGGTCTCCTCCAAGGAAGCAGCGGACGACTTCTCGGCCGGCCTGACGTCCGCCACCATCGCCTCCACCGGCTCGCTGCTGGGCATCCTGAAGTCGGCCAAATTCAATGTGGGCGTCGGCTTCCTGCCGGGCGGCCCCAAGGCGACCACAAACGTCTGCCCCACCGGCGGCGCAGGCCTGGGCATCCCCAGCGGGATCACCAAGGAGGAACAGCTCGCCGCCGGGATGTTCCTCGATTTCGTTACCCAGCCGGAGAGCACCGTCGAGTTCTCGGCCGCCACCGGCTACATGCCCACCCGCAAGTCTGCGGACATGACCGCCGTCCTGGCCAAGACACCACAGATCCAGACGGCAGTGGACCAGCTGGCGGTGACCAAGGTCCAGGACAACGCCCGCGTGTTCCTGCCCGGCGCCGACCAGGAGATGGCCAAGGCTGCCGCGAAGATCCTCACCCAGCAGGGCGACGTGAAGTCCACCATGACGGACCTGAAGAACACGCTGCAGAGCATTTACGACCGCGACGTGAAGCCGAAGCTGAAGTCGTAGTTGGGAACGCAAAAGCCCTGGCCACTCCTGTTTCCAGGAGTCGCCAGGGCTTTTGCGTTTCGCCGGCGAACGTGCGCGTCCCTTACGGAATCGGCACCGGGGTGACGCCGAGGGGCGCCAGGTGCTCCGCACCGCCGTCCGGCGCTGAAAGCACCCAAATGCCCTTCTCATGCACCGCCACGGAGTGCTCCCACTGGCAGGAGCGCTTGCCGTCCGTGGTCACCACTGTCCAGTCATCCTCCAGGACCGCGGTCTCGATGCCGCCGCGCACAAGCATTGGCTCAATGGCGAGGCAGAGGCCCGGCTTGATCTTGGGACCCCGGTGGCTGGTGCGGTAGTTCAGGACATCAGGCGCCATGTGCATCTCGGAACCGATGCCGTGGCCCACGTAGTCCTCCAGGATGCCCAGCGGCTTGCCGGGAACGGACGAAACGTAATCATCGATGGCCGCGCCAATGTCTCCAACGTGCGAGCCTGTGGCCAGCGCTGCGATGCCCCGCCACATGGCGGCCTGGGTGATGTCGGAGAGCCGCTGGTCCTCCGGATCCGCGGTTCCCACGATCACCGTCCGCGCGGAATCCGAGTGCCAGCCGTTGACGATGGCGCCACCGTCGATGGAGATGATGTCCCCGTCCTGGAGGATCCGGCTGCCGGGAATGCCATGCACCACTTCCTCATTCACTGAGGTGCAGATGGTGGCCGGGAAGCCGTGGTAGCCCAGGAAGTTGGACTTGGCGCCTGCCTCGTTGAGGACGGCGGCGAAGACGTCGTCCAGGTGCTTGGTGGTGACTCCCGGCACCGCGGCGGCAACGGCGGCGTCGAGTGCGCGGCTTAGGACCAGGCCTGCCTCCTGCATGGTGCGCATCTGGGCATTGTTCTTGAATTCGATGCGGGGCTGGCCAAAGGCCATGGTGTTTCCTCTCAAATGGCTGAGGCTCCTCCCGGATGCCGGGAGGAGCCTCGATAAAACCGGGGCCGCCTTTGGTCAGGCTGCCTGTGCCGCCTTGATGGCCTGCATCACGCGGTCGGTAACTTCGTCGATGGGACCAATCCCGTCGACCTGGGTGAGGATGCCGCGCTCGGCGTACTTCGACACCACAGCTTCGGTCTGCTCGTGGTACAGGTCAAGGCGGTGGCGGATGACGGCTTCGTTGTCGTCGCTCCGGCCCGTTTCCTTGGCCCGGCCCAGGAGGCGGTGCACCAGTTCCTCGTCGTCGGCGGTCAGCTGGAGGACCACGTCGAGCTTCTCGTCGCCGTCGGCGAGGATCTCGTCAAGGTAATCCACCTGCGCGGTGGTGCGCGGGTAGCCGTCCAGCAGGAAGCCATTGTTCACATCGGACTCGCCAAGGCGGTCGCGGACCATCTTGTTGGTCACGCTGTCCGGAACGAAGTCACCGTTGTCCATGAACTTCTTGGCCTCGAGGCCCAGCGGCGTTTCGCCCTTCACGTTGGCACGGAAGATGTCGCCGGTGGAGATGGCCACAACGCCGAGGCGTTCTGAGATCCGCTCCGCCTGCGTTCCTTTTCCGGAACCGGGAGGTCCAATAATCAGCATTCTCGTCATCGCAAAAGCCCTTCGTAGTGACGTTGTTGTAGCTGCGCATCAATCTGCTTTACGGTCTCCAAACCAACGCCCACCATGATCAGGATCGAGGTGCCACCGAACGGGAAGTTCTGGTTCGCATTGATCAGTACCAGTGCCACCAGCGGAATCAGTGCCACGAAGCCCAGGTAAAGGGCACCGGGCAGGGTGATCCGTGAGAGCACGTACTGCAGGTAATCAGCGGTCGGCCTGCCGGCGCGGATACCAGGGATGAAGCCGCCGTACTTCTTCATGTTGTCCGAGACTTCTTCAGGGTTGAAGGTAATCGCGACGTAGAAGTAGGTAAAGAACACGATCAGGACGAAGTAAACCGCCATGTAGATCGGGTGGTCACCGCGGGTGAGGTTGTTGTTGATCCACTCAACCCACGGCTGCATGGGCTCGCCGTTCCGGGGCTGGTTGAACTGCGCGATCAACCCGGGAATGTAGAGCATGGAGGAAGCGAAGATCACCGGAATGACGCCGGCCATGTTCACCTTGATGGGAATGTAGGTGCTGGTGCCGCCCACGGTGCGCCGCCCGATCATGCGCTTGGCGTACTGCACGGGGATACGCCGCTGCGACTGTTCCACGAAGACCACCAGTGCAACGGTGAGCAGGCCCACGGCGAGGACGATGAAGAAGGTTCCCGGGCCCTGGGAGGTCCAGATGGCGCCCAGCGAGGTGGGGAACTGCGCGGCGATGGAGGTAAAGATGAGCAGCGACATGCCGTTGCCCACGCCCTTCTCCGTGACAAGCTCGCCCATCCACATGATCAGGCCGGTACCTGCCGTAAGCGTGATGATGATCAGGATGGTGGTGATGATGCTGGTGTCCGGGATGATCGGCAGCTGGCAACCGGGCAGCAACTGCCCGGAGCGTGCCAGCGACACCAGGGTGGTGGCGTTGAGCAGGCCCAGCGCGATGGTGAGGTAGCGGGTGTACTGGGTCAGCTTGGACTGGCCCGACGCGCCCTCTTCGTAGAGCTGCTGGAACCGGGGAATGACCACCCGGAGCAGCTGCACAATGATGCTCGCCGTGATGTAGGGCATGATGCCCAGGGCGAAAATAGACACCTGGAGCAACGCGCCGCCGCTGAAGAGGTTAACGAGCTGGTACAACCCGCCGGCGGTCTGACCGTTCTGCAAGCATTGCTGGACATTCTGGTAGTTCACACCTGGCGAGGGAATGAAAGCACCCAAGCGGAAGATGGTGATGATTGCCAGCGTGAACAACAACTTGCGTCGCAGATCAGGCGTGCGAAAGGCCCGGCCAAATGCGCTAAGCAAGCGTCCTCCTGTGGTGTCAATAAGGGTGGGGTGGCGGAACTTGATAAATCCCGACAACCGAGTCTAACGGTTGGATGCGCCCTGCGAACAATCCGGGGCAGCGCACGTGCGCCGGATGGCGCGAAAAATTCGCCCGGCGGATATGAAAAACTCCCGGTATCCGGGGCCAAAGCCCACGGATACCGGGAGTTCAACAGCTGGCGCCGTCCCTTACAGGGCGGTGGTGCTTCCGCCTGCTGCAGCGATCTTTTCAGCGGCGCTGGCCGAGAATGCGTGGACGGTGACGTCAACCTTGACGGTGATGTCGCCGGTGCCCAGCACCTTGACGGGCTGGTTCTTGCGAACCGCACCCTTTTCAACCAGGTTCTCCACGGTGACTGCGCCACCTTCCGGGAACAGCTCGTTGAGCTTGTCCAGGTTCACGACCTGGAACTCAACCCGGAACGGGTTCTTGAAGCCACGCAGCTTGGGCAGGCGCATGTGCAGCGGCAGCTGGCCGCCGGCAAAGCCAGCCTTCACCTGGTAGCGGGCAGCCGTACCCTTGGTACCACGGCCGGCGGTCTTACCCTTGGATGCCTCACCACGACCAACACGGGTCTTGGCGGTCTTGGCACCCGGGGCGGGACGCAGGTGGTGAACCTTCAGGGCGTTCTGCTTCTCAGCAGCCTGTGCCTTATCAGCAGTGTTCTCTGCCATTTACTTCGCCTCCTCTACCTTTACCAGGTGCGGAACCGTGTTGAGCATTCCAACGGTCACGGCGTCGGCGGTGCGGACAACGGTGTGTCCGATCCGCTTCAGGCCGAGGGACCGCAGGGTGTCGCGCTGGTTCTGCTTGCCGCCAATGGCGGACTTGATCTGAGTGATTTCCAACTGGGCGTCGGAAGGGACCAGGTTCTTAGCCATGACTAAACACCTGCCTTCGGAGCCAGGAGGGCCTTCACCAGAGCCTGGGGAGCAACCTCGTCCAGCGGCAGGCCGCGGCGTGCTGCCACTGCTGCCGGCTCTTCGAGGCGCTTCAGGGCATCAACGGTCGCGTGAACGATGTTGATGGCGTTGGAGGAACCGAGCGACTTGGAGAGGATGTCGTGGATGCCCACGCACTCCAGTACTGCACGGACCGGACCACCGGCGATAACACCGGTACCGGCGGAGGCCGGACGCAGCATTACGACGCCGGCAGCGGCTTCACCCTGAACGCGGTGCGGGATGGTGTTGCCAACGCGCGGAACGCGGAAGAAGGACTTCTTGGCCTCTTCAACGCCCTTGGCGATAGCAGCGGGAACTTCCTTGGCCTTGCCGTAGCCCACGCCGACCATGCCGTTACCGTCACCAACGACGACCAGTGCGGTGAAGCTGAAGCGACGACCACCCTTGACGACCTTGGAAACGCGGTTGATGGTGACAACGCGCTCTACGAACTGGTTCTTTTCGGCTTCACGGCCACCGTCGCGGCCGCCACGGCCACCGCGGTCGCCGCGGCCCTGGCCGCGGTCGCCACGCTCGCCGCGACGGGCGCCACCACGGCGGTCGTCGGCAGCGGGGGCAGTGGTCTCAGCAGCTGCGGCTTCGGGAGCCTTCTGATCTGCAGACACAGTGTCCTTTTCCTTGTTTGCTTCGGTCACAGTGACAGCCCACCTTCGCGTGCACCGTCAGCGACGGCGGCAATCCGGCCGTGGTACTTGTTACCACCACGGTCGAACACAACAGCCTCGACGCCGGCAGCCTTGGCACGTTCGGCAACGAGCTCGCCGACGCGCTTGGCCTTGGCAGTCTTGTCACCGTCGAATGCACGGAGGTCGGCTTCCAGTGTGGACGCGCTTGCTACGGTCTGGCCAATGGTGTCATCGACAACCTGGACAAATACGTGGCGTGCGGAGCGGTTGACCACCATGCGGGGGCGTACAGCCGTACCGGAAATGCGCTTGCGGATACGAAGCTGGCGGCGGCTGCGACCAGCAGCCTTGCTCTTGTTCGTACGCTTCTTGTTAATGGAGATGGCCATGGTTACTTACCAGCCTTTCCGACCTTGCGGCGGATGACTTCGCCGGCGTAACGGATGCCCTTGCCCTTGTACGGGTCGGGCTTCCGCAGCTTGCGAATGTTGGCAGCAACTTCGCCGACCTGCTGCTTGTTGATTCCTGATACAGAGAGCTTGGTCGGTCCCTCTACTGCAAAGGTGATGCCGGCCGGAGCCGAAACGTTGACCGGGTGGCTGTAGCCCAGAGCGAACTCAAGGTCAGAACCCTTGGCCTGAACGCGGTAACCGGTACCGACGATTTCAAGCTTCTTCTCGTAGCCTGCGGTGACGCCCTGGATCATGTTGGCGATCAGGGTGCGGGTCAGGCCGTGGAGCGAACGTGAGGCACGCTCGTCGTTCGGGCGGCTTACGGTCAGGGTGTTGTCTTCCAGGGCAACCTCGATGGGGCTGGCCACAGTGTGGCTCAACTCCCCCTTGGAACCCTTGACGCTGACGACAGAGCCGTCAACCTTGACCTCAACGCCGGCAGGAACGGTGATGGGGAGACGTCCAATACGTGACATTATTCTCTTCCTTTCCCGTTACCAGACGTACGCGAGGACTTCGCCGCCCACGCCCTTCTTGCCGGCCTGCTTGTCAGTCAGGAGGCCGGAAGAGGTGGACAGGATTGCGATACCCAGGCCACCCAGCACGTGCGGCAGGTTGGTGGACTTCGCGTAAACGCGGAGGCCCGGCTTGGAGATGCGGCGAACACCGGCGATGGAACGCTCGCGGTTCGGACCGAACTTGAGTTCGAGGGTCAGCTTCTTGCCAACCTCAGCGTCCTCTTCCTTCCAGCCGGCGATGAAACCTTCGGCCTTGAGGATGTCGGCAACGCGTGCCTTGAGCTTGCTGTAAGGCATAGACACGGAGTCGTGGTATGCCGAGTTTGCGTTACGCAGGCGCGTAAGCATATCTGCGACAGGATCTGTCATTGTCATGTGGGCTCATGCCCTTCCTCGTAACGGTTTCCGCCGTCCCGTCCTTGACGGATCGGAGCGGCCGGACCTTTTACGTAGTTAATTAAGCTTCGGTTTTGAACGGGAAACCAAGCGCCTTGAGCAGCGCGCGGCCTTCGTCATCGGTCTTGGCGGTGGTGACAACCGTGATGTCCATACCGCGGACGCGGTCGATCTTGTCCTGGTCGATTTCGTGGAACATAACCTGTTCGGTCAGACCGAAGGTGTAGTTGCCATTGCCATCAAACTGCTTGCCGCTGAGGCCGCGGAAGTCGCGGATACGGGGCAGTGCCAGGCTGACCAGACGGTCCACGAATTCCCACATGCGGTCGCCACGCAGGGTTGCGTGTGCACCGATGGGCATGCCTTCGCGCAGCTTGAACTGTGCGATCGACTTGCGGGCCTTGGTAACCTGCGGCTTCTGGCCGGTGATCTGGGTCAGGTCGCGGACAGCGCCGTCGATCAGCTTGGAGTCCTTGGCGGCATCTCCAACACCCATGTTCACAACGACCTTCACCAGGCGGGGCACCTGGTTCACGTTCTGGTACTTGAACTCATCCTGGAGCTGGCCCTTGATGGTTTCGGCGTACTTGGCCTTCAGACGGGGAACGATCTTCGTTGCCGGAGTCTCGATGGTCTCAGTCATTAGATGTCCTTCCCGGTGCTCTTGGACACGCGGATGCGGACGGTCTTCTGCACGCCGTTCTTCTCCACGGTGTCGAGGCGGAAGCCCACACGGGTCGGCTTCTTGGTCGACGGGTCAACCAGGGCCACGTTCGAAATGTGGATCGGGGCCTCTACGACCTCGATGCCGCCGGTCTTGGTGCCGCGCTGCGACTGTCCAACCCGGGTGTGCTTGGTGACGCGGTTGATGCCCTCAACCAGCACGCGGTTGGTGTCGGTGAAGACGCGCAGGACCTTGCCCTGCTTGCCGCGGTCGCCGCCGCGCTCAGCCTTGGCGCCAGTGATGACCTGAACCAGGTCACCCTTCTTGATCTTTGCAGCCATGGACTAGAGCACCTCCGGAGCCAGAGAAACGATCTTCATGAACTTCTTGTCACGCAGTTCACGACCAACCGGTCCGAAGATACGGGTACCGCGGGGGTCACCGTCGTTCTTCAGGATCACAGCTGCGTTCTCGTCAAACTTGATGTAGGAACCATCCGCACGGCGGCGTTCCTTCTTGGTACGGACGATGACGGCCTTGACCACATCGCCCTTCTTTACGTTGCCGCCAGGGATCGCATCCTTGACGGTGGCGACAATGACGTCACCGATGCCTGCGTAGCGACGGCCGGATCCACCGAGAACGCGAATGGTAAGGATTTCCTTAGCACCCGTGTTGTCGGCGACCTTGAGTCGCGACTCCTGCTGAATCACTATTTACTCCTTGCGTCGCGCCGGTTCTCAGGCCGTGGTCTTGCTACGGAATGAGCCTTGCGGAACGGTTGATCGGGGTGTCTCTTGACCTGCCTGGATTTTGCCAGACCAGGCCTAAACGCCCGTGCCAGAAGCAGTTGCTCCCATCCAGTCCGGGACGGATCCCGGGCGCACAGGGGCACTATGCTGTGGCACGCTTGTTTACGAGGTTGATGACGGCGCGCGAAAGGCGCCATACAAACTCAATATCCTAGCACGTTTTCCGCCAGTCCCCATATCACCGCCGTCCCCTGGTCCGCAAGCAGTGCAGGACGCACGACGGCGTCACGCATGGCAGCCTTTCAGCCCGCCCAGGGTGCCGCTCCCCCGCCAAAGCAGGTCCCGCCGTCGTGCGCTTCGCTGAAAAGCTGGCTGCCGTGAGGGGCGCGTTAAAACGAGGAGGCCCCCACTCCGGAAGGAGCAGGGGCCTCAGCTAAGCAGCAGGTGCTACTTGGCCTTCTCGAGGATTTCCACGAGCCGCCAGTTCTTGGTGGCGGACAGCGGACGGGTCTCGGCGATGACAACGAGGTCGCCGATGCCGGCGGTGTTCTCTTCGTCGTGTGCCTTGACCTTGGAAGTGCGGCGGATGACCTTGCCGTACAGTGCGTGCTTCACGCGGTCTTCAACCTCGACAACGATGGTCTTTTCCATCTTGTCGGAGACCACGTAACCGCGACGGGTCTTGCGGTAACCGCGCTGCACAGCCTTGGCTGCGGTAGCAGTTTCGGTCACGTTCTGGTCCTTTTCACTCACTTGGCGTCCTCCTCGGTCTCAGCCTTTTCAGCCTTGTCGGCCTTCTTGGTTGAAGCCTTCTTGGACTTCTTTTCTTCCTTGGCTTCCACAACCGGCGCGGCAACCTCGGCACGAATGCCCAGCTCGCGTTCGCGGAGAACGGTGTAGATGCGGGCGATGTCCTTCTTTACCGCGCGCAGGCGACCGTGGTTCTCCAGCTGTCCGGTGGCGGACTGGAAACGCAGGTTGAACAGCTCTTCCTTGGCCTTGCGGAGTTCTTCAACGAGACGCTCGTTGTCGAAACCGTCCAGCTGTGCGGGAGCCAGATCCTTGGATCCTACTGCCATTTCTACTCACCACCTTCGCGACGCACAATGCGTGCCTTCAACGGCAGCTTGTGGATTGCCAGGCGCAGGGCCTCGCGAGCTACCTCTTCATTGACACCGGAGAGTTCGAACAGAACCCGGCCCGGCTTTACGTTGGCGACCCACCATTCCGGTGAACCCTTACCGGAACCCATGCGGGTTTCGGCAGGCTTCTTGGTCAGGGGACGGTCCGGGTAAATGTTGATCCAGACCTTACCGCCACGCTTGATGTGGCGGGTCATCGCGATACGGGCAGATTCGATCTGGCGGTTGGTGACGTATGCCGGGCTCAGAGCCTGGATACCCCACTCACCGAACGAGACCTCGGTGCCGCCCGTGGCAGCGCCGGAACGACCCGGGTGGTGCTGCTTACGGTGCTTGACTCGACGTGGGATAAGCATTTAAGCCTGTCCTCCTTCTGCTGCTGCAGGTGCAGCTTCAGCTGCCGGAGCTTCGGCAGCAGGAGCTGCGTCAGCGGCCGGACGGTCGTTGCGACGGCGGCGGTCACCGCGGTCAGCGCCACCCGGGCGGCCGGGACGCTCGCCACGGCCACCGCGGGACGGAGCGGCAGCAGCCTGTGCGGCCAGTTCCTTGGCGGTGACGTCACCCTTGTAGATCCAGACCTTCACACCGATACGGCCGAAGGTGGTCTTGGCTTCGTAGAAGCCGTAGTCGATGTTCGCGCGGAGGGTGTGCAGGGGCACACGGCCTTCGCGGTAGAACTCCGAGCGGGACATTTCAGCGCCACCCAGGCGGCCCGAGCAGGCGATACGGATGCCCTTGGCACCTGCACGCTGTGCGGACTGCATGGCCTTCTTCATCGCACGGCGGAATGCCACGCGGGAAGTCAGCTGCTCTGCAACGCCCTGGGCCACAAGCTGGGCTTCCATCTCGGGGTTCTTGACCTCGAGGATGTTCAGCTGGACCTGCTTGCCGGTGAGCTTTTCGAGCTCGCCGCGGATGCGGTCTGCTTCTGCTCCACGGCGGCCGATGACGATGCCGGGACGGGCCGTGTGGATGTCCACGCGGACACGGTCACGGGTGCGCTCGATTTCGACCTTGGCGATACCGGCGCGCTCCATGCCCGTGGACATGAGCTGGCGGATGCGGATGTCTTCGCGAACGAAGTCCTTGTACCGCTGGCCGGCCTTGGTGCTGTCAGCGAACCAGTGCGATACGTGATCGGTGGTGATGCCGAGTCGGAACCCGTGCGGGTTTACTTTCTGTCCCACTTAGCGAGCCTCCTCTTTCTCCGGGGTAGCGACTACCACGGTGATGTGGCTGGTGCGCTTCTTGATCTGAAATGCACGACCCTGGGCACGCGGCTGGAACCGCTTCATGGTCGGGCCTTCATCAACAAACGCTTCGCTGATGATGAGGTCGCCTTCGTCAAACGCCACGCCGTCGCGGTCCGCGAGGACCCGGGCGTTGGAGATTGCCGACTGAACTACCTTGAATACCGGCTCCGAAGCTGCCTGCGGGGCAAACTTCAGAATTGCCAGAGCCTCATTCGCTTGCAATCCACGAACAAGGTTGACGACGCGCCGGGCCTTCATAGGCGTTACGCGGATGTGGCGCGCAATTGCCTTGGCTTCCATTGCTTTCCTTCTCTCGTCTTTGACGTAAACGCAGGCGCCTAGCGGCGCTTGCCCTTACGGTCGTCCTTGACATGGCCGCGGAATGTCCGCGTGGGAGCGAATTCGCCGAGCTTGTGCCCGACCATCGACTCAGTGACAAACACCGGGATGTGCTTGCGTCCGTCGTGTACGGCGATCGTGTGCCCGAGCATGTCGGGGATGATCATCGAACGGCGGGACCAGGTCTTGATGACGTTCTTGGTGCCCTTTTCGTTTTCCCTGGCTACCTTCACAAAGAGGTGCTGGTCAACGAAAGGACCTTTTTTCAGGCTGCGTGGCATGTGTCCAGGCTCCTATCGCTTGTTCTTGCCAGTACGACGGCGACGCACAATAAGCTTGTCGCTCTCTTTGTTGGGGCGGCGGGTGCGGCCTTCACGCTTACCGTTCGGGTTCACGGGGTTACGACCACCGGAAGTCTTACCTTCACCACCACCGTGCGGGTGGTCAACCGGGTTCATGGCGACACCACGGACGGTCGGGCGGACGCCCTTCCACCGCATACGGCCGGCCTTGCCCCAGTTGATGTTCGACTGCTCGGCGTTGCCAACTTCGCCGACCGTTGCGCGGCAGCGCACGTCAACGTTGCGGATTTCGCCGGAGGGCAGGCGCAGCTGGGCGAAGCGGCCTTCCTTGGCAACAAGCTGGATGGATGCGCCGGCGGAGCGGCCCATCTTGGCGCCGCCACCCGGACGCAGTTCAACTGCGTGGATAACGGTACCCACCGGGATGTTGAGGAGCGGCAGGTTGTTACCGGGCTTGATGTCAGCACCGGCACCTGCCTCTACAACGTCACCCTGGGAGAGCTTGTTGGGAGCGATGATGTAACGCTTGGTGCCATCAACGTAGTGCAGGAGGGCGATGCGAGCCGTGCGGTTCGGATCGTACTCGATTTCGGCAACGCGGGCGTTGACGCCGTCCTTGTCGTGGCGACGGAAGTCGATCAGACGGTACTGGCGCTTGTGTCCACCACCCTTGTGGCGGGTGGTGATCTTACCGGTGTTGTTACGGCCGCCCTTCTTGGGCAGCGGACGTACCAACGACTTTTCCGGCGTCGACCGCGTGATTTCGATAAAGTCCGCTACGCTCGAGCCACGACGGCCCGGGGTAGTCGGCTTGTATTTACGGATTCCCATAATTTATTTCCTCGTTAAAGTGGTCTCCGCTACGCGAGCGGACCGCCGAAGATGTCGATGGTGCCTTCTTTGAGGGTGACAATCGCACGCTTGGTGTTCTTGCGGGTACCCCATCCGAATTTGGTGCGCTTGCGCTTACCGGCACGGTTGATGGTGTTGATCGATTCGACCTTGACGGAGAAGATCTTCTCCACGGCCAGCTTGATCTCGGTCTTGTTCGAACGGGGGTCCACCAGGAAGGTGTACTTGCCCTCGTCGATCAGGCCGTAGCTCTTTTCCGACACGACGGGTGCAAGCACGACGTCGCGGGGATCCTTGATGGTGGCTGCACTCACTTGGCATCCTCCTCGTTCTTTGCTGCCTTAGCGGCAACGAATGCGTCGTAGGCAGCCTTGGTGAAGACAACGTCATCAGAGACGAGAACGTCGTAGGTGTTCAGCTGGTCTGCGTACAGAACGTGAACGCCGGCGAGGTTGCGCACGGACAGTGCAGCAACATCGTTATCGCGCTCGATGACGACCAGCAGGTTCTTGCGGTCGGAAACGCCGCGAAGCGTTGCCAGGGCAGTCTTGGAAGACGGCTTGTCTCCAGCAACCAGCTCGGAGACAACGTGGATGCGACCGTTGCGGGCCCGGTCAGACAGTGCGCCGCGCAGTGCAGCAGCAATCATCTTCTTGGGGGTGCGCTGGCTGTAGTCACGCGGGGTGGGACCGTGGACAATGCCACCGCCGGTCATGTGCGGAGCACGGACGGAACCCTGACGGGCGCGGCCGGTACCCTTCTGCTTGAACGGCTTGCGTCCTGCACCGGAAACTTCAGCGCGGGTCTTGGTCTTGTGGGTTCCCTGGCGGGCAGCAGCGAGCTGGGCAACGACAACCTGGTGCAGCAGCGGCACGTTGGTCTGAACGTCGAAGATCTCTGCAGGCAGGTCAACCTGGACAGTGTTAGCCATTGAACTAGGCTCCCTTCACGGCAGTGCGTACGAGTACGACCTGGCCGCGGGCACCGGGAACGGCGCCCTTGATCAGGAGCAGCGACTTCTCGACGTCAACCGCGTGGACCGTGAGGTTCAGCGTGGTGTGACGAACGGCGCCCATGCGGCCGGCCATTTTCATGCCCTTGAAGACGCGGCTCGGGGTGGATGCGCCACCGATTGAACCGGGCTTACGGTGGTTCTTGTGGGCACCGTGGGAAGCGCCAACGCCGTGGAAGCCGTGACGCTTCATAACACCGGCGAAGCCCTTACCCTTGGTGGTGCCGATGACGTCGATCTTCTGACCGGCCTCGAAGAGCTCCACGGAGAGCTCCTGGCCCAGCTCGTACTCAGCAGCATCTGCGGTACGGAGTTCGACGACGTGGCGGCGAGGCGTGACGCCTGCCTTCTCAAAGTGACCAGCCAGCGGCTTGGTGACCTTGCGGGGATCGATCTGGCCGTAGCCGATCTGAACGGCGACGTAGCCATCGGACTCAGCGTTGCGCAGCTGGGTGATGACGTTCGAGTCTGCCTGGACCACAGTGACGGGGATGAGCTTGTTGTTCTCGTCCCAGACCTGGGTCATGCCGAGCTTCGTGCCCAGCAGGCCCTTTACGTTACGGGTTGCGGTCATAGTTTCTCAGCACCTCCCTACAGCTTGATTTCGATGTTCACGTCAGCCGGCAGGTCGAGACGCATGAGCGAGTCAACAGCCTTCGGCGTGGGATCGATGATGTCGATAAGACGCTTGTGCGTGCGCATTTCAAAGTGCTCGCGGCTGTCCTTGTACTTGTGCGGAGAGCGGATAACGCAGTACACGTTCTTCTCCGTAGGCAGCGGCACGGGGCCAACTACCGTTGCGCCTGCGCGCGTGACCGTCTCAACGATCTTCCGTGCTGAAACGTCAATGACCTCGTGGTCGTATGACTTCAGCCGGATGCGGATTTTTTGTCCCGCCATGTCGCCTGACTCTCTTTCAGTCTGTGCTTCCCCGGTTTAGGGCTGCCCTGTTCACTTACTCGTTGTATGGCTGCCGAAGCATTTGAGGTCGTAACCACCATCCGCCGCACAAGCTGAATCCGGATGAATCCGGGTTCCTCAACCTGCCGGCGCAACCGACCCCCGCGGTCGGGCGTGTCGCGCTGAACACGCATACAAATCCGCAATTCCATTGGGGTGGGTTATGTTTGGTCTTCAGCTTGGACCCTGCACCCGGCATTATCCGGATCGGGACACGAAGAAGCGCTTGAACAACTCATCTAGTATGCCGGAAAACTGCGGCAGATGCGAATTGGCTCCGTATCGATGCTCGTCAGGGCCATTGCCGCGGGCCGGGAGCGGCTGGATGATAGGGGCATGACCCTGGAGAGTACAGAATCGGTGACGGAACTGGCCGGGCGCGTGCCGCCGTCGTTCATCCTCGGCGTCGCGGCAGCGGCATTCCAGATTGAAGGCTCGCTGAAGGCCGGGGGCCGTGGGCCATCGGGGTGGGATGCCTTCGCGGAGAAGCCCGGTGCCATCCTCGACGGCCACTCCCCCGCAGTGGCGTGCGACCACTACAACAGGCTCCCGGAGGATGTCGCGCTGCTGAAGGAACTGGGCGTAGGCTCCTACAGGTTCTCCCTGTCCTGGCCACGCATCCAGCCTGACGGCCGGGGTGCCTTCAATGCCGAAGGCCTGGATTTCTACGACCGTCTCATCGACCAACTGCTCGAAGCAGGCGTCTCACCCATGGCAACGCTCTACCACTGGGACACTCCCCTGCCCCTGGAACACCGCGGCGGCTGGCTGAACCGGGACACGGCCGAGCGGTTCGGTGAGTATGCCAGGGCCGCCGGTGAGCGGTTCGGGGACCGGGTGGCTCAGTGGGTCACCCTCAACGAACCCGTATCGGTCACCCTGAACGGCTACGCACTGGGGGTGCACGCACCCGGCCGCCGGCTGCTGTTCGACGCCCTTCCCGCCGTCCATCACCAGCTCCTGGCACACGGGCTCGGCGTGCAGGCGCTGCGGGCTGCTGGAGTGGCCGGCGGAGTAGGCCTGTCCAACCTGCACTCTCCCGTCAGGCCCGCCTCACGAAAAATCGGCGATAGGCTGGTCGCCCACGTCTATGACCTGCTGATGAACAGGATGTACGCGGATCCGGTCCTGCTGGGCCGCTACCCGTCGCTGCCGCTGTACGCGAAGCCCTGGCTTCGTTCCATCGGCAGGATTTCCGACGCGGATCTCAAAACCATCCACCAGCCCTTGGATTTCTACGGGCTCAACTACTACTTCCCGGTCAAGGTGGCCGTGGGGCCAGGCATCACCCCCCTGCCTGCGGACATGCACAAGGAGCTTGCCAAGCTGCCCTTCCACGAGGTGGGCTACCCGGAGTACGGCAGTACGGGCTTCGGCTGGCCCGTGGCGCCGGAACACCTGGGCATCCTGCTGCAGGAAATGCGCGACCGTTACGGAGCGGCCCTCCCCCCGGTATACATCACCGAGGGCGGCGCCAGTTTCCCGGAACCTGACCGCGTTTCGGGGACCCTCGAGGATACCGATCGGGTGGAGTACCTGGCCAGTCATTTGGGTGCGGCGCTTGAGGCCACGGCTCCCGGGGGCCTGGCAGAGGGATTGGACCTGCGTGGCTATTTCGTGTGGACGCTCATGGACAACTTTGAGTGGGCCGCCGGCTACTCGCAACGTTTTGGCCTGGTGCACGTGGACTTTGAGACGCTGCAGCGGACGCCAAAGAGGTCCTTCTACTGGTACCAGGCCCTGTCCCGCGCAAGGAATGGCCGATCAGACTAGCCTGGCCGGCTCTGTGGGTCAGGAGTGCCCGGTGACAGTCAGGAAGATCAGAACGCAGTTCAGCCCCACGATAAGGGTGGCGCTGGTCCAACCGGCGATCCGGAGGGGCTTGGAATCCACATGGACGCCCATCACCTTGCGGCTTCCGGTAAGCCGGATCAGCGGAATCAGCGCGAACGGGATACCGAAACTCAGGAGGACCTGGCTGAGGACCAGGGCTACCGTGGGTTCGATGCCCGCGCCAAGGACCAGCAACGCCGGGATCAGGGTCACGGTTCGGCGGACCAGCAGCGGAATCCTCATCTTCAGCAGCCCGCCCATGATGGTGGCCCCGGCATAACAACCCACCGAGGTGGACGCCAGCCCGGAGGCCAGCAGGCCTACGGCGAATACGACGCCGATGACCGGCCCCAGTGCCGACGTGACCGCCGCGTGGGCACCGGCAATGGTGTCAGTGCCCTCCACCCCGCGGAGGCTGGTGGCAGCCAACAGCAGCATGGCGATATTGACGACGCCGGCAAGCAGCAGGGCGCCGGCGACGTCCACGCGGGTGGTCCGGATCAACCGTGTCCTGACGGCAGGATCCTTCGAGAAGCCGTGGCGGTCCCGGGCGAGGGCTGAATGCAGGTAGATCGCGTGCGGCATGACGGTTGCACCGAGCATGCTGGCAGCGAGCAGGACTGTATCGGTTCCCTCGAAGCGCGGTACAAGGCCGGCCAGGGCGCCGCCCGCGTCCGGCGGAGCGACGAACAGGCCCGAGACGAACCCCACGGCGATCACACCAAGAAGGGTGAGGATCGCGAACTCGAAGGACTTCTGGCTCCGGCGCGACTGCAGTGCCAGCAACAGCATTGACGCAAGGCCAATGACGACCCCACCGGCGAGCAGCGGCAGGCCAAACAGCAGATTAAGCGCAACTGCCCCGCCGATCACCTCAGCCAGGTCCGTGGCTCCGGCAACGACCTCGGCCTGCACCCAATAGGCGCGTCGGCGGCCGGTTCCCAGCCGCTGGCCGAGGATTTCCGGCAGGCTCATGCCAGTGGCGAGCCCAAGCTTGGCGGACTGGTACTGGATGAGAACGGCCATCCCGTTGGCAGCCACGAGGACCCAGACGAGCAGGTACCCAAAGCTGGCGCCGGCCGTCAGGTTAGCCGCGACGTTTCCAGGGTCCACATAAGCAATGGCTGCCACGAAGGCAGGCCCCAGCAGCAGGAGGCGGGACCAGAGCCCCGGAGTGGCGGTTTGCGCCGCCATAGTCGATACAGCCATCACATGTCCTCGTCGTTGCGGCGTCACTAAGACGAGGATACCGCGAATTTAGGTATACCGAAAAGTAGGAATAAGGCGTACCGGCAAGCTGGCCGGAGGGAGGGCGTCTACTGGTTCTTGTTTGCCCTGTTGATCCGCTTGGCCCGGTCAATTTCGTGCCGGAAGTTCCTTCTGACCCAGAACACCCCACCCACCACCACAACCGCGATGATCAGGAAAATAAGCCATCCCATGATGATCTCCTTTCAGTGCTGCCACAGTATCAGGGCTTGTCGATAGCGGTTCCGCAATGTCCCGGCCGGGGCTTTTGGGCATAAAGAAAGCCCCGCTGCTTAGCAGCGGGGCTTTCTTTATGGATTTTAGTGTGGGCCGAAGCCCAGCAAATCCTTGATCAGCAAGTACTACTTGATGATCTTGGTAACGCGTCCCGAACCAACGGTGCGGCCGCCTTCGCGGATTGCGAAGCCGAGGCCCTCTTCCATGGCGATGGGCTGGATGAGCGCAACGGTCATCTCAGTGTTGTCGCCAGGCATAACCATTTCCGTGCCCTCGGGCAGGGTGATAACGCCGGTTACGTCCGTGGTACGGAAGTAGAACTGCGGGCGGTAGTTGGAGTAGAACGGGTTGTGACGTCCGCCTTCGTCCTTGGAGAGGATGTAGACGTTGGCCTCGAAGTCGGTGTGCGGGGTGATGGAACCCGGCTTGACGACAACCTGGCCACGCTCGACATCGTCGCGCTTCAGGCCACGGAGCAGCAGGCCACAGTTCTCGCCGGCCCATGCTTCGTCGAGCTGCTTGTGGAACATCTCGATACCGGTAACCGTGGTCTTCTGGACCGGGCGGATGCCGACGATCTCGACCTCGGAGTTGATGGCGAGGGTTCCACGCTCGGCGCGGCCCGTAACAACGGTGCCACGACCGGTGATGGTGAAGACGTCTTCGATCGGCATCAGGAACGGCTTGTCGCGGTCACGTACGGGGTCCGGAACGGACTCGTCGACAGCAGCCATCAGGTCCTCAACGGACTTGACCCACTCGGGGTCGCCTTCCAGGGCCTTCAGGCCGGAAACGCGAACCACCGGAGCGTTGTCGCCGTCGAAGCCCTGCGAGCTCAGGAGCTCACGAACTTCCATTTCGACGAGGTCGAGGAGTTCCTCGTCATCGACCATGTCAGCCTTGTTCAGCGCGACCAGCAGGTAGGGAACACCAACCTGGCGGGCGAGCAGAACGTGCTCGCGGGTCTGAGCCATCGGGCCGTCGGTAGCGGCAACCACGAGGATTGCGCCGTCCATCTGAGCAGCACCGGTGATCATGTTCTTGATGTAGTCAGCGTGGCCGGGGGCGTCAACGTGTGCGTAGTGACGCTTCTCGGTCTGGTACTCCACGTGGGAGATGTTGATGGTAATACCGCGCTGACGCTCTTCGGGTGCAGAGTCGATCGACGCGAAGTCACGCTTTTCGTTGAGATCCGGGTACTTGTCGTACAGCACCTTGGAAATGGCGGCCGTCAGCGTCGTCTTACCGTGGTCAACGTGACCAATGGTGCCGATGTTGACGTGCGGCTTAGTCCGCTCGAACTTTGCCTTTGCCACAGGTTCCTCCTAGAACGTTTACAAATAGCTTGCCCTCCAGCCGCGCTTGTCGCGGTAGAACTCAGGCAAGTCTACTTGGGGGGCTTTGGATTGGTGAAATCGCAGATTCAGGAACTAATACTAGTCCCCTGAGCCTGTCGGTGCAGGGGGCCGGCCTGGACCGGCCGGCCTCCTGCACCAGGTTCGTCGGCCTTGGAGGCCACCGAACCCGGGGTGTTCGCTTTGAAAGTCCGGAAAGGACTACTCGCCGCGGGACTTCTGGATGATCTCGTCGGCAACTGCCTTCGGGACCTCGGCGTAGCTGTTGAACGTCATGGAGTAGACAGCACGGCCCTGGGTCTTGGAGCGCAGGTCGCCGATGTAGCCGAACATGCCGGACAGCGGAACGTGCGCACGGATGACCTTGACGCCCTGTGCATCTTCCATGGACTGCATCTGGCCACGGCGGGAGTTGAGGTCACCGATAACTTCACCCATGTATTCCTCAGGGGTGCGGACCTCGACATCCATCAGTGGTTCGAGCAGAACCGGGTTCGCCTTGCGTGCAGCTTCCTTGAAAGCCATACGGCCGGCGATCTTGAACGCCATTTCCGAGGAGTCAACATCGTGGTACGCGCCGTCAATCAGCGTGGCCTTGATACCGACAACCGGGTAGCCGGCCAGGACGCCGTCGTTCAATGCGTCCTGGATGCCCGCGTCGACGGACGGGATGTATTCGCGCGGAACGCGGCCACCAGTGACCTTGTTCTCGAACTCGTACAGCTCACCCTCAGCGGTGTCCAGCGGCTCGATGGCGATCTGGATCTTTGCGAACTGGCCCGAACCACCGGTCTGCTTCTTGTGCGTGTAGTCGTGGCGTTCGACGGCGCGCTTGATGGTTTCGCGGTAGGCAACCTGGGGCTTGCCCACGTTTGCCTCGACCTTGAACTCGCGGCGCATGCGGTCCACCAGGATGTCCAGGTGGAGCTCGCCCATGCCGGCGATGATGGTCTGGCCGGTGTCTTCGTTGAGGGACACCTGGAAGGTGGGGTCCTCAGCGGAGAGCTTCTGGATGGCCGTGGAGAGCTTCTCCTGGTCACCCTTGGTGTTCGGCTCGATGGCAACCGAGATCACGGGCTCCGGGAAGCTCATGGACTCGAGCACGATCTGGTTGTTGGCATCACACAGGGTGTCACCCGTGGTGGTGTCCTTCAGACCGATGGCTGCGTAGATGTGGCCGGCGGTAGCGCCCTCAACGGGCATTTCCTTGTTGGCGTGCATCTGGAACAGCTTGCCGATGCGCTCCTTCTTGCCCTTGGTGGAGTTGACCACCTGCGCGCCTGCTTCCACGTGACCGGAGTACACGCGGATGAAGGTGAGCTGACCGAAGAAGGGGTGAGCAGCAATCTTGAATGCCAGGGCCGAGAACGGCTCCTCAGCGGAAGGCTTGCGGGTCAGTTCCTTCTCTTCGTCGCGAGGATCGTGACCGACCATCGGGGGGACGTCGAGCGGGTTCGGCAGGTAGTCCACAACTGCATCGAGCATCGGCTGGACGCCACGGTTCTTGAACGCGGAGCCACAGAAGATCGGGTACAGCTCGGAGTTGATGGTCATCTGGCGGATGCCGGCCTTGAGCTCGTCGATCGAGATCTCTTCGCCCTCAAGGTACTTCTCCATGAGTTCCTCGGAGGACTCTGCAACGGTCTCAACGAGGTTCGCGCGGTACTCTTCAGCCTTTTCCTGGAGGTCAGCCGGGATCTCACGGATCTCGTACTTGGCACCCATGGTCACGTCGCCCTTGGCGTCGCCCGGCCAAACCAGGGCACGCATGTAAAGCAGGTCGACGACGCCGATGAAGTCGTTCTCGGCACCGATGGGCAGCTGCATGACCAGCGGCTTGGCACCGAGGCGGCTGATGATGGTGTCTACGGTGAAGTAGAAGTCAGCACCGAGCTTGTCCATCTTGTTGACGAAGCAGATACGCGGGACGTTGTACTTGTCAGCCTGGCGCCATACGGTCTCGGACTGCGGCTCAACGCCTTCCTTGCCGTCGAAGACGGCAACTGCACCGTCGAGGACGCGCAGGGAGCGCTCAACCTCAACCGTGAAGTCCACGTGGCCCGGGGTGTCGATGATGTTGATCTGGTTGTTTTCCCAGAAGCAGGTCACGGCGGCAGACGTGATGGTGATGCCGCGTTCCTTTTCCTGTTCCATCCAGTCGGTGGTCGACGCGCCGTCGTGCGTTTCGCCGATCTTGTGGTTCACACCCGTGTAGAACAGGATGCGCTCGGTGGTGGTGGTCTTGCCGGCATCAATGTGGGCCATGATGCCGATATTGCGGACCTTACTAAGGTCGGTAAGCACGTCCTGTGCCACGGGGTCTCCTTTTGGGATGGACTACGCGTTCGCCGCCGGCTCGGTTGAGCCGGCGGCGTCCGGGGAGTATTACCAGCGGTAGTGTGCGAAGGCCTTGTTGGACTCGGCCATCTTGTGGGTGTCTTCGCGACGCTTCACAGCGGCACCGAGACCGTTGGACGCATCCAGGATTTCGTTCTGGAGACGCTCGGTCATCGTCTTTTCACGGCGGGCCTTGGAGTAGCCAACCAGCCACCGCAGGGCGAGGGCGGTGGAGCGGCCCGGCTTGACCTCAACCGGCACCTGGTAGGTGGCGCCACCGACACGGCGGGAGCGGACCTCGAGGGAAGGCTTGACGTTGTCCATGGCCTTCTTGAGGGCTGCAACGGGGTCGCCGCCCGACTTGGCGCGGGCGCCTTCGAGGGCACCGTAGACGATGCGCTCTGCCGTGGACTTCTTGCCGTCAACGAGCACCTTGTTGATGAGCTGGGTTACCAGCGGGGAACCGTATACCGGATCCGAAACGAGCGGCCGCTTGGGGGCCGGACCCTTGCGAGGCATATTACTTCTTCTCCATCTTTGCGCCGTAGCGGCTGCGGGCCTGCTTACGGTTCTTTACACCCTGGGTATCGAGGGCGCCACGGACGATCTTGTAGCGGACACCCGGAAGGTCCTTCACACGACCACCGCGAACGAGCACAATGGAGTGCTCCTGCAGGTTGTGGCCAACACCGGGGATGTAGGCGGTAACTTCCACGCCGCCGTTGAGGCGCACACGTGCCACCTTACGCAGAGCCGAGTTCGGCTTCTTCGGGGTGGTGGTGTAGACGCGGGTGCAGACACCGCGGCGCATGGGGCTGCCCTTAAGCGCGGGAGCCTTGGTCTTTGAGACCTTAGGCGTGCGGCCCTTGCGGACCAGCTGGTTAATCGTAGGCACTCTCGTGTTCTCCGTTTTATCCGGAGTGGCTGTTTCCGGCCACTCTCCTTTTGCGTTGCCCCGCCGCCCGGGCCCTGAAGGGAATCTCCATGGCGGCGAAGGCGAAGCCTTAATAGTCGGATCGCACACCGGGACGAAACGTACATTCCTGCAGTTCCCTAGGCATGCAAAAATGTGGCATACGTTGCACAAGAACCCTGCAAACCGGAAACGTCGCTCTGGTCCAGCCTTTCAGCTGATACCGGCGCTCTCATCCACTGCCACAATAACAATTGGTAACAAGTCTAGCATGGACAGGCTCCATGCCTTAATCGGGGCATCTCCCCCATCGGTTGCTCCGTACCTGTCGTTATGGGCCACCAGAACGACAGGTACGGAGCAATCGACGTTAACGGGAGATGGTCCCCCACCTTGCGGTGCGGGACCATCCCTTCGTCAGGCGTCAACCGTCAGTGGTTACCGGAAGTCGTTGCCCAGGTCGTAGTCATCCAGGGGGATGGCGTGGAACTCGGGAGCTCCGTCACCGCCCAGGGTGTCGTACGAGAAGTCACTGAATGCGCTGGGGCCGGTGAACAGATTGGCCTTCGCTTCTTCAGTGGGCTCGACGGTGACCTCGGTGTAGCGCGGGAGGCCCGTGCCGGCCGGGATCAGCTTACCGATAATGACGTTCTCCTTGAGGCCCAGCAGCGGATCGCTCTTGCCTTCCATGGCCGCCTGCGTCAGGACGCGGGTGGTCTCCTGGAAGGAAGCTGCGGACAACCAGGACTCGGTGGCCAGCGACGCCTTGGTGATGCCCATCAGTTCAGGACGTCCGGAAGCCGGAGTCTTGCCTTCGGACACAACGCGGCGGTTGGCTTCCTCGAACCGGCTGCGCTCGGCGAGCTCGCCGGGCAGCAGGTCGGATTCGCCGGACTCGATGACCGTGACGCGGCGCAGCATCTGGCGGACGATAACCTCGACGTGCTTATCGTGGATACCGATGCCCTGGCTGCGGTACACGCCCTGGACCTCGTCCACCAGGAACTTCTGTGCCGCACGCGGACCCATGATGCGCAGGACCTGCTTGGGGTCCACCGGGCCGTTGATCAGCTTCTGGCCCACGGAAACGTGGTCGCCGTCTTCGATCAGCAGCCGTGAACGGCGCAGCACCGGGTAGGCGATCTCTTCCGAGCCGTCATCCGGGGTGATGACCAGGCGCATCTGGCGCTCGGACTCTTCGATGGCGATGCGGCCGGCTGCTTCAGCAATCGGTGCAACACCCTTCGGAGTGCGGGCTTCGAAGAGCTCCTGGATACGGGGCAGACCCTGGGTGATGTCGTCGCCACCACCGGCGGAAACAGCACCACCGGTGTGGAACGTACGCATGGTCAGCTGGGTACCGGGCTCACCGATGGACTGTGCGGCGATGATGCCCACGGCCTCGCCGATGTCCACGGTCTTGCCGGTGGCCAGCGAGCGGCCGTAGCACAGGGCGCAGGTGCCGACGCTGGACTCACAGGTGAGTACGGAGCGGACCTTGACCTCGGTGATGCCTGCCTTGAAGAGCTCGGCGATAACCACGTCGCCGCAGTCGGTGCCGGCGGCTGCGAGGACGTTGCCCTCGGAGTCCACGACGTCGACAGCCAGCGTACGTGCGTAAGCGCTGTTCTCGACGTTCTCGTCCAGGACCAGCTCACCGTTGGCGTCGGCGACGGCGATGGGCGTGACCAGGCCGCGCTCGGTGCCGCAGTCCTCTTCACGGACGATGACGTCCTGCGAGACGTCCACCAGACGACGGGTCAGGTAACCCGAGTTGGCGGTACGCAGAGCGGTATCGGCCAGGCCCTTACGGGCACCGTGCGTGGCGATGAAGTATTCCAGCACCGACAGGCCCTCACGGTAGGAGGACTTGATGGGGCGCGGGATGATCTCACCCTTAGGGTTGGCCACCAGACCACGGATACCCGCAATCTGGCGGACCTGCATCCAGTTACCACGTGCACCGGAGGACACCATGCGGTTGATGGTGTTCATCGGGGACAGGCTCTCACGCATCACCGAGGCGATATCGTTGGTGGCCTTGTTCCAGATCTCGATGAGTTCCTGGCGGCGCTCGTCGTCGTCGATCAGGCCCTTATCGTACTGGCCCTGGATCTTGGCGGCGCGCTCTTCGTACCCGGCAAGGATTTCCGGCTTGGCAGCCGGAACCTCGATGTCGGAGATGGCGACGGTGACGCCTGAACGGGTGGCCCAGTAGAAACCGGCATCCTTGAGGTTGTCCAGCGTTGCAGCGGTGACAACCTTCGGGTAGCGCTCGGCGAGGTCGTTGACGATGCGGGACAGTTCGCCCTTGTCGGCAACAGCCTCAACCCACGGGTAGTCCTCGGGCAGGGTCTCGTTGAAGAGGACCTGGCCCAGGGAGGTTTCAACCAGTGCGGGCTGGCCCTGCTCCCAGCCTTCGGGAGCTTCCCAGCCGGCGTACGGGACGAAGCCTTCGAGGCGGATCTTGACCTGCGAGTTCAGGTGCAGCTCGCGGGCATCGAAGGCCATGATGGCTTCCGAAACCGAACCGAAGATGCGGCCTTCGCCGGCCGACCCCTTGCGCTTGGTGGTCAAGTGGTACAGGCCGATGATCATATCCTGCGAAGGCAGGGTGACCGGGCGTCCGTCAGAGGGCTTCAGGATGTTGTTCGAGGACAGCATCAGGATGCGGGCCTCAGCCTGCGCCTCGGGGCTCAGCGGCAGGTGGACTGCCATCTGGTCGCCGTCGAAGTCGGCGTTGAATGCGCCACAAACCAGCGGGTGCAGCTGGATTGCCTTGCCTTCAACAAGCTGCGGCTCGAACGCCTGGATGCCCAGGCGGTGCAGGGTAGGTGCACGGTTGAGCAGCACCGGGTGTTCGGTGATGATCTCTTCGAGCACGTCCCAGACCTGCGGGCGGTAGCGCTCCACCATCCGCTTGGCCGACTTGATGTTCTGGGCGTGGTTGAGGTCAACCAGGCGCTTCATCACGAACGGCTTGAAGAGCTCCAGTGCCATCTGCTTGGGCAGGCCGCACTGGTGCAGCTTCAGCTGCGGGCCGACGACGATGACCGAACGGCCGGAGTAGTCGACGCGCTTGCCGAGGAGGTTCTGGCGGAAACGGCCCTGCTTGCCCTTGAGCATGTCGCTCAGGGACTTCAGCGGACGGTTGCCCGGTCCGGTGACCGGACGGCCGCGGCGGCCGTTGTCGAAGAGGCTGTCAACAGCTTCCTGAAGCATGCGCTTCTCGTTGTTGACGATGATCTCCGGAGCACCCAGGTCAAGCAGGCGCTTGAGGCGGTTGTTGCGGTTGATCACGCGGCGGTACAGGTCGTTAAGGTCGGAGGTCGCGAAGCGGCCACCGTCCAGCTGGACCATGGGGCGCAGTTCCGGCGGGATCACCGGGACGGCGTCGAGGACCATGCCGAGCGGGCTGTTGTTGGTGGTCAGGAACGCGTTGACCACCTTCAGGCGCTTGAGGGCACGGGTCTTGCGCTGGCCCTTGCCGTTGGCAATGACGTCGCGCAGGGACTCGGACTCGGCCTGCATGTCGAAGTTCTCAAGGCGCTTCTTGATGGCTTCGGCACCCATGGAGCCTTCGAAGTACATGCCGTAGCGGTCGCGCAGTTCGCGGTACAGGCCTTCGTCACCTTCGAGGTCGGCGACCTTCAGGTTCTTGAAGCGGTCCCAGACCTGCTCGAGGCGCTCGATGTCGGCGTCGGCACGCTTGCGCACGTTGGCCATCTGGCGGTCGGCGGAGTCGCGGGCCTTCTTCTTGTCGGCAGCCTTGGCGCCTTCGCCCTCGAGGCGTGCGATTTCGCCTTCGAGGTCGCGGGCGATCGCGGCGATGTCGGCGTCGCGGTTGTCGATCAGCTGCTTCTTCTCGATGTCGTGCTCAACCTGCAGGTTGGGCAGTTCCTCGTGGCGGGCAGCCTCGTCGACGCTGGTGATCATGTAGGCAGCGAAGTAGATGACCTTTTCGAGGTCCTTCGGAGCCAGGTCAAGGAGGTAGCCCAGGCGGGACGGAACACCCTTGAAGTACCAGATGTGGGTAACCGGTGCGGCCAGTTCGATGTGGCCCATGCGCTCACGGCGGACCTTGGCACGGGTGACTTCGACGCCACAACGCTCACAGATGATGCCCTTGAAGCGCACGCGCTTGTACTTGCCGCAGTAGCATTCCCAGTCGCGGGACGGGCCGAAGATCTTCTCGCAGAAGAGGCCGTCCTTCTCGGGCTTGAGCGTGCGGTAGTTGATGGTTTCCGGCTTCTTAACCTCGCCGTACGACCAGCCGCGGATGTCTTCCGCGGTGGCGAGGCCGATCTGCATGAGGCCGAAGGAGGATTCGCTGGACATATGGTCCCTGTTCTCTCTTGTTCTCTAAATTCTGAAGTCTTAGGTGCGGGATGAGGGAGGGCGGCGTACGACGGCGGGTTCCCACCCGCCGTCGTACGGGCGCCTTCTAGACCTCTTCTACGGAGCTGGGCTCTGCGCGAGACAGATCGATGCCCAGTTCCTCCGCAGCCGTGAAGACTGCGTCATCAGAGTCACGCATTTCAATTGTGGTTCCGTCCGTGGAAAGAACTTCCACGTTCAGGCACAGCGACTGCATTTCCTTGATCAAGACCTTGAAGGATTCGGGAACGCCCGGCTCGGGGATGTTCTCGCCCTTGACGATCGCTTCGTAGACCTTCACACGACCGTGGATATCATCCGACTTGATCGTGAGGAGTTCCTGGAGCGTGTAGGCGGCGCCATAAGCTTCGAGCGCCCACACTTCCATTTCACCGAAGCGCTGGCCACCGAACTGTGCCTTACCACCCAGCGGCTGCTGCGTGATCATGGAGTACGGGCCGGTGGAGCGCGCGTGGATCTTGTCGTCCACCAGGTGGTGGAGCTTCAGGATGTACATGTAGCCGACCGAGATCGGATCCGGGAACGGCTCGCCGGAGCGGCCGTCAAACAGGCGGGTCTTGCCCGAGGAGTTGATCAGGCGGTCACCATCTCGGGTCACGTTCGTGGAATCCAGCAGGCCCGTGATTTCCTCTTCGCGGGCACCGTCGAACACCGGCGTTGCAACAGTGGTGGGACCACTCTCGCGGGGCAGGTTGGGGAGCTGCTTGACCCACTCCGGCTCGCCTTCGATCTTCCAACCGGTCTTGGCAACCCAGCCCAGGTGCGTTTCGAGCACCTGGCCCACGTTCATACGGCCCGGAACACCCAGCGGGTTCAGGACGATGTCGACGGGGGTACCGTCGGCCAGGAAGGGCATGTCCTCGATCGGGAGGATCTTGGAGATAACACCCTTGTTGCCGTGGCGGCCAGCGAGCTTGTCGCCGTCGGTGATCTTGCGCTTGGCAGCCACGTAGACGCGGACCAGCTGGTTGACGCCCGGGGGCAGTTCGTCGTCGTTGTCGCGGTCGAAGACGCGCACGCCGATGACGGTGCCGGACTCGCCGTGGGGCACCTTCAGGGAGGTGTCACGCACTTCGCGTGACTTCTCGCCGAAGATGGCGCGCAGGAGGCGCTCCTCCGGGGTCAGTTCGGTTTCACCCTTCGGGGTGACCTTTCCGACCAGGATGTCCCCTGCTTCAACCTCGGCACCGATGTGGATGATGCCGCGCTCGTCCAGCCCTGCGAGGACTTCCTCGGACACGTTGGGGATGTCACGGGTGATTTCCTCGGCACCAAGCTTGGTGTCGCGGGCATCGATCTCGTGCTCCTCGATGTGGATGGAGGAAAGGACGTCCTCGGCAACGATGCGCTGCGAGAGGATGATGGCGTCCTCGAAGTTGTGGCCTTCCCATGACATGAATGCCACGAGCAGGTTCTTGCCGAGTGCCAGTTCACCCTGGTCCGTTGCCGGGCCGTCGGCGATGATGCCGCCAACTTCCAGGCGCTGGCCTTCGTTCACCAGTACGCGGTGGTTGTAGCAGTTGCCCTGGTTGGAGCGGGCGAACTTGTTGATGCGGTAGTTGGTCTCTGTGCCGTCGTCGTTGAGCATGATGACGAGCTCGGCGGAAACCTCGGTGACCACACCGGCCTTCTTGGCAATGACAACGTCACCGGCGTCGACTGCGGCGGCGCGCTCCATGCCGGTGCCCACGACGGGGGCCTCGGAACGGACCAGCGGCACAGCCTGGCGCTGCATGTTGGCACCCATGAGTGCGCGGTTGGCGTCGTCGTGCTCAAGGAACGGGATCAGGGCGGTTGCCACGGACACCATCTGGCGCGGGGAAACGTCCATGAACTCAACGTCCTCGGCCGGAACCAGGACGGGCTCGCCTCCACCACCACGGGCACGCACGAGGACAGTGTCCTCGGCGAACTTGTTGTTCTCGTCCAGCGGCGCGTTGGCCTGGGCGATCAGCACCTCGGCTTCGTCGTCGGCCGTCAAGTACTGGACGTCGTCGGACACGACGCCGTCCTTGACCAGACGGTACGGGGTCTCGATGAAGCCGAACGGGTTGATGCGTCCGTAGGAAGCCAGCGAACCGATCAGGCCAATGTTGGGGCCTTCAGGGGTTTCGATGGGGCACATGCGTCCGTAGTGGGACGGGTGCACGTCACGGACTTCCATGCCGGCGCGGTCACGGGACAGACCACCGGGGCCAAGGGCCGACAGGCGGCGCTTGTGGGTCAGGCCCGAGAGCGGGTTGTTCTGGTCCATGAACTGCGACAGCTGGGAGGTTCCGAAGAACTCCTTGATGGCTGCAACCACGGGGCGGATGTTGATCAGGGTCTGCGGCGTGATGGCCTCGACGTCCTGGGTGGTCATACGCTCGCGGACAACGCGCTCCATGCGGGACAGGCCTGTGCGGACCTGGTTCTCGATGAGCTCGCCGACGGCGCGGATGCGGCGGTTGCCGAAGTGGTCGATGTCGTCGATTTCGACGCGCAGGTCCACTTCCTGGCCATCGCGGGTGCCCTTGATGGTCTTCTCGCCGGCGTGCAGCGCAACGAGGAACTTGATCATGGCAACGATGTCTTCAACGTGCAGGACAGAAGCTTCCTTGTCACCAAGGGAGCGGTCGATGCCCAGCTTGCGGTTGATCTTGTAGCGGCCAACCTTGGCCAGATCGTAGCGCTTGGAGTTGAAGTACAGGTTGTCCAGCAGGGACTGGGCAGCCTCAACGGTGGGCGGCTCGCCCGGACGCAGCTTGCGGTAGATGTCCAGGAGGGCGTCTTCGCGGGTTTCGGTGGCGTCCTTCTCCAGGGTTGCCCGCATCGAGTCGTACTGGCCGAACTCTTCGAGGATCTGGCCTTCGGTCCAGCCAAGGGCCTTCAGCAGGACGGTGACGGACTGCTTGCGCTTGCGGTCAAGGCGGACCCCGACCTGGTCGCGCTTGTCGATTTCGAGCTCGAACCACGCACCACGGGACGGGATGATCTTCGCGGTGAAGATGTCCTTGTCACTGGTCTTGTCAGCGGCGCGCTCGAAGTAGGCGCCCGGTGAACGAACCAGCTGGGAAACGACGACACGCTCGGTGCCGTTGACGACGAAGGTGCCCTTCTCGGTCATCAGCGGGAAGTCACCCATGAACACGGTCTGCTGCTTGATTTCGCCCGTGTTGTTGTTCATGAACTCGGCCTTGACGTACAGCGGAGCCGAGTACGTGGCGTCCCGGTCCTTGCACTCAGCCATGGTGTACTTGGGGTCAGCGAACTCCGGATCGGAGAAGCTCAGGGACATGGTGCCCTGGAAATCCTCGATCGGGGAGATCTCTTCGAAGATGTCCGACAGGCCGGACGTGGTGGCGACGCTGAGATCGTTTTCTTCGACAGCCTTTGCCACGCGTGCCTGCCAGCGCTCATTGCCGACCAGCCAGTCAAAGCTGTCCGTCTGCAGGGCAAGCAGATTCGGAACGTCAAGAGGTTCGTGAATCTTTGCGAATGAGAGCCGGCGAGTGGCACCATCAGTGCTGTCGGCAGTGTTAGCGGTTTCGTTATTAGAGGTGCTCGAGGCGACCAAGAGGGATCCTTCCACAGACCTTCAGGCGTTTTCAGATCTCCCCCGCTGTGCACCCTGCGAAGTGACTTCGCAGCGCTACCATCCGGTTCCGCTATATGACCCGGGACCCGAACTGGCTATGATGTGACCGTTTACGGCACGTTGATTGCCAGCTGTCGGGCGAAGCCCACCGCTATATGAAGGCTGAAGGTAAACAGGGAAGACGCAAATATCTACGATACGGCAAAACAACCTTCGTGTCTACCCCACATCCGGTCGGATTGCAAGCACCGGATATCCGTCCCCCAGCAGCCGCTTCCTGGGCTTCCCCTGTCAGAGCCGGAGGGTTACGCCCGCTGCAGTGCACGCCGCGGAGTTGGCGAAGACGGCATCCCTGACTGCGTCCTGGGATTCCTGCGCTGGCTTGCCGCCGGTCTCCGCTGCCGAGGACCGGTCCATGGCCAGCAGGCTTAGGGAGCTGAAAAGCCCCCTGAGGTCGCCGGACACGGTGTCCTTCGCGTCCTGCGCCTTCAGGTACACGTCCTCGTAGCCATTGGAGTCGGTGGGCGATACGGCGCCGTAGTCCGCCACCAGCTTGTTGAAGAGTTCGCAGGATTCCCGGGTTCCGGCAGCGTCGGGGCCTTGGCCCACCCCGCCCGTAGCTGTGCCACCGACTGCCGGGCTGCTGCTTTCCGTTTCCCGGGCCGGGGCCGAAGGGGAAGTGGCGGACGGAGCAGATTCTGCCGGTGCCGGCGTGGACACAGAGCAGCCTGCCAGCGCGCAGCCGGTCAATACCGCGATCACTGCCGCCGTCACTGTCTTCATCACGATTCCCATTCCGTCCGTCCCGCGTGCCGGCCCAGTCCCCCGCAAAGAGTTTCCGCTGCAAAGAACGCCCCTCAAAGCCTCGCCGTCCACCCTACGCAACCGGCCGCCGTCGTGCACAATGCCCGGATGGGGACCCCTCCCCTGCCAGGAATGCACATAGGCGTTCCAGCGTTTGCATAGTTGGGTGACCAGGCTCACGATAGCCTTGGTGGCCTACACCGGAACCGGATTGAAAGTGGTAACCATGGTCAACTCTCCCGACAGCAACGACGTTGTCATCCTCGGGGCGGCACGGACTCCGCAGGGCCGGATCAACGGCCAACTCTCCAGCCTTACGGCAGTGGAACTGGGTGCCCACGCCATCAAGGCCGCGCTGGCAGGCAGCGGTGTGGAGGCCGCCGACGTGGAGGCGGTCATCATGGGGCAGGTGCTGCAGGCGGGCGCCGGACAGAACCCGGCACGGCAGAGCGCCATCGGCGCCGGCATCGGATGGAATGTCCCCGCGGTAACGGTCAACAAGGTGTGCCTTTCCGGTCTGACAGCGGTGATCGACGCAGCCCGGATGATCCGCGCCGGCGAGGCTGCGGTGGTGGTGGCAGGCGGGCAGGAGTCGATGAGCCGGGCCCCGCACCTGCTTCCCGGATCACGCCAGGGGTGGACGTACGGATCCATCCAGGCGCTGGACGCTGCCGCGCACGACGGCCTGACCGACGCCTTTGACGGACAGTCCATGGGCCTGTCCACCGAGACGCGCAACCTCACGCTGGGCATCGACCGAACCTCGCAGGACAACGTGGCTGCCCAGTCGCACCAGCGTGCGGCGCTTGCGGCCAAGAACGGAACGTTCGACGGCGAGATCGCACCTGTCAGCGTCAAGCAGCGCAAGGGCGACCCGCTGGTGGTGGATACTGACGAGGGCGTCCGTCCGAATACGTCGGTGGAGTCGCTGGCCGGCCTGCGGGCGGCCTTCGTTACCGATGGCACCATTACGGCGGGCAACTCCTCTCCCCTGTCCGACGGGGCCGCCGCCCTGGTGCTCGCTTCGCGCGGCTACGCCGAAGAGCACGGGCTGGAATACCTGGCGGTGGTGGGAAAGCCGGGCCAAGTTGCCGGTCCTGACAACTCCCTGCACTCACAGCCTTCGAATGCCATTCTGAATGCCCTTGGCAAGGCCGGCTGGAACACCTCCGACCTCGACTTCATCGAGATCAACGAGGCGTTCGGCTCCGTCGCGGTGCAGTCCCTCAAGGACCTGGACTACCCCTTGGAAAAGTGCAACATCCACGGCGGCGCCATCGCACTCGGTCACCCGATTGGCGCCTCCGGAGCCCGCCTGGCCGCCCACGCCGCCCATGAGCTGAAGCGGCGCGGAACCGGCAGGGCTGCCGTATCCCTCTGCGGCGGGGGCGGGCAGGGCGAGGCCCTCCTGCTGTACCGCGACTGATGGCGGGCGCATCCGGAAACGGAACGGACGGCGTCGGGCAGGAACGCTTCCTGGCCGACGCCGAGGCCCGGGGCCTGCAGGTCGAGGTAGTGGAGCGGCCCGCAGCGAGGAGCCTCGAAGAGGCCGCGGACATCCTGGGCATCAGCCCGGCGGACATCGTCAAGTCGCTCGTGGTCAAGCGCAAGGACGGGACCTTCCTGTTCGCCCTGATCCCGGGCGACCGGCAAATCTCCTGGCCCAAGCTGCGCACACTCGTGGGCGTCAACAAGCTGTCCCTGCCGCCTGCCGAAACCGCGCTGGAAGCGACCGGTTACGAGCGTGGCACCATCACGCCCCTGGGCAGTACCACGGCATGGCCTGTCTACGCTGATGCCACCATTACCGGCCGCCGTATCTCCATGGGGGCCGGTGCCCATGGCTACAGCGCCTTTGTTGACGCCGATGCACTCACTGCAGCGCTGGGCGCGGTGGTGGCTGACATCAGTGAGCCCGGCTAGGTCCGGAAATGGTTAAAGCAGGAAACCCCGCCCAACTGGTTCGCAGTGGGGCGGGGTTTCCCGGGAAAAGGCGCTGTTACTTGAGGGTAACGGTGGCGCCTGCAGCCTCGAGCTGATCCTTGGCCTTCTCGGCAGCTTCCTTGTTGGCGCCTTCGAGGACAGCCTTGGGAGCGCTGTCAACCAGGTCCTTGGCTTCCTTGAGGCCGAGGGAGGTGATGGCGCGAACTTCCTTGATGACTGCGATCTTCTTGTCACCGGCAGATTCGAGGATGACGTCGAAGTCGGTCTTCTCTTCAACCTCTTCAGCAGCTCCGCCACCGGCAGGGCCGGCAACGGCTACAGCAGCAGCGGTAACTTCGAAGGTCTCTTCGAAGAGCTTGACGAACTCGGAGAGCTCGATGATGGTCAGTTCCTTGAAAGCTTCAATGAGCTCTTCGTTGCTGAGCTTCGCCATGGTAGGCGTCCTTCCTGTTGTGGTGTCCGAACGGCGCTGGGCCGGACTGGCACCGGAGTCTGGTGGGGGTAAGAGAATTAGTTCTCTTCGGCAGCGGGAGCTTCGGCGGCAGCGTCGGCTTCAGCGGCAGGAGCTTCTTCAGCGGCGGGCGCTTCGGCAGCTGCCGGTGCACCGTTCTCTTCTTCAAGCTTGAGGCGCAGTGCGTCGATGATGCGTGCAGCTGCGGCGGCAGGGGCCTTGAGGACGCCTGCAACCTTGGCGAGCTGCAGCTCACGGGACTCGAGGGCAGCCAGTGCGGCAACCTCGCTGGCGTCCAGCGCCTTGCCCTCGAAGTAACCGGTCTTGATGACCAGCTGCTTGTTGGCCTTGGCAAAATCCGTCAGGCTCTTGGCAGCGGCAACTGCGTCACCCTTGATGAACGCGATTGCAGTGGGGCCGGCAAGCTGGCCGTCGAATGCTTCGACGCCGGCTTCCTTGGCTGCAATGGCGGTCAGGGTGTTCTTAACGACCGCGAACTTGGTGTCCTGGCCGAGAGAAACACGCAGCTGCTTGAGCTGTGCAACGGTGAGCCCGCGGTATTCGGTCAGGACAGCGGCGTTCGATTCCTTGAAATCGTTAGTGATCTCAGCTACTGCTGAAACCTTGGTAGGCGTTGCCATAACCCTCCTTCCGGGGATAGTGCCGGTATTCGACGGTCCCCGCTCAAGAGAGCTAAAACTAAAAACGCCCCGCGCAGATGCACGGGGCTTGGCTCAACGCGGCTGTACCGCGGAACTTTGCTTCGTTCACCTGCGCCGGCCGCCCTGCGTTGAGGGTCCTTCGTCCGGAAAGCCACTGTTGTCCCCAGCGCACAACTACAGAGTTGAGCCATGTTCAGGAGAGTGGATTTCCAACAACCGACGGTCTTTGGTACACCCAGCTTACGCGAGGCGGTACCCGTCCTCCAAATCGGGCCTCAACTGGTGCTGGTATGCAGGGTGGGAAGCTCTTTTTGCCAGATTCCCGTAACTCCCGCAGTCTGGAAACCGAGCTGCTTGTTGACCGTCAGGAGGTACCGGTTCTCCGGCGCATTCCAGGTGTAGATAATGCGCGCATCCGGGAACTGCTCACTGAGCCGTTCCATATTGGCCACCTTGATCAGCAGGCCCAGCTTGTTGCCGCGGTGCTCCTGCAGGATCAGGGTGTCGTCCTGGAACACGACATCGGCCCGGTGCGCCAGCACCGTGATGGTGGTCAGTCCCACCAGCGCTCCCGTGGCGATATGCTCCACGGCGGTGACCACCGTCCGTCTCCCCTGCGCGATGGCGACGTCTTCCGCCTCCCGAAGGATGCCGGCGTCGAACACCATGTCCTGCTCAATCGGCGCATCCAGGGAAGGGTCAACGTCCACCCCCGTCTGGTTCTCCAGGGCCGCCACCGCCTCCAGCCAACGCTCGGGGCAGCGGTCCGTCCAATGGTGCAGCCGGTACCTGCCGTTGTTCGCTTCCTCGGCTTCGGCCTGGAGGTCTGCCACGAGCTTGGTGTCCAGGGGCAGGAGGCAGGAGCTGAACTGCTCAATGTGCTGAAGCGTGTACCCGGTTTTCCGGGCGAACTCCACCTCCCGGCTCTCCAGCGGCACGAACCCCTGCCCCGACCCGGGGACCAGCTGGGCCTGCTCAAACTCGTGCAGTGAAGCGCCGGGGTGATTGGTGTCCACCAGGATCATGGTGCGGCCTTCACCCCGGGCCAACTGTTCGGCCGCCTCCAGCAGCCGGCGTCCAACGCCCTGCCGCTGGTACTCCGGAAGGATGTCGAGGGTGAGCTCGGCGAGGTCAAGGTGGTCGGTAAGGGGCAGCGCAATGTCCACCGTGCCCACAATGGCCCCGTCCACCTTGGCCACGAGGATCAACTGGCGCTCATACGGGTCCGCGAACTCCAGCAGCTTCTCAAGCGGACCATAGGCGAGATCGTCACTGCCCCAGGTCTGCATCCGCACTTTGCGGCCCACTTCCACGGCCGCCAGGAAGTCCGCAGCGTCCGGGGTGTCCAATGAGTCGGGGATCCAGAGCTGCTCGATCTTAACGTCTATTGCCATTCGGGCATCATCCCAGCCGTTTCTGCCACTCACCTTCATAACCAACAGGTTTGAATCCAAGTGCAACACTTATCGCCAGCATATGCTGGTTTTCGCTGGCATTCCATGTCCGGGCCGAGCGCGCCGAGGGTCGTTGCTCCCTGCGTCCGGAGGAAGCACGACGGCGGCAATCACCAATCCGGCGCGAGCAGTCCGGGTTGCGTTCAGACGGATCGGCGTGGCCGCTCAAGCCAGCTTAGGGAAAGCGCCGGGTCAAAAAGAAGACCGCCCCGGCGCTGATGCGCCGGGACGGTCTTCGGATGCTCCGGAATCAGTCCGGGCAGGAACTTCAATCAAGGACTACGCCTCGGTGAGCACCTTGGTGACGTTGGGGTCCACGGAGATGCCGGGGCCGAACGTGGTGGCCACGGTGGCCTTCTGGATGTAGCGGCCCTTGGATGCCGACGGCTTGAGGCGAAGAACCTCTTCCAGGGCGGCTGCGTAGTTCTCAGCCAGCTTCTGTGCGTCGAAGGAAACCTTGCCGATGATGAAGTGCAGGTTGGAGTGCTTGTCGACGCGGAAGTCGATCTTTCCACCCTTGATGTCGTTGACGGCCTTGGTGACGTCGGGGGTCACGGTGCCCGTCTTCGGGTTCGGCATAAGGTTACGCGGGCCCAGGACCTTACCGAGGCGGCCAACCTTGCCCATGAGGTCAGGGGTGGCAACGGCGGCGTCGAAGTCGGTCCAGCCGCCTGCGATCCGTTCGATCAGGTCATCGGAACCAACGAAGTCGGCGCCGGCGGCGATTGCGGCCTCAGCCTTGTCACCCGTGGCGAAAACCAGAACCCGGGCGGTCTTACCGGTGCCGTGGGGCAGGTTGACGGTGCCGCGGACCATCTGGTCAGCCTTGCGGGGGTCGACGCCGAGGCGGAAGGCAACCTCAACGGTGGCGTCGAACTTGGACGGGTTGGTGTCCTTGGCCAGCGTTACTGCCTCGAACGGTGCGTAGTGCTTGGTTGCATCGATCTTGGCGGCTGCTGCCTCATATGCTTTGCTGCGCTTTGCCATGCTGCTTGTTTCTCCTTGTGCAGTTGTGGTCTGCGGACCGCGCTGGGCCCTGCCACAGTCGCCCAATCCGGTTCGTTATCCGGCCGGATGGCCAACATTTGAATTTTCTTGGTGCCGGTGTCCCGGCGGTGCCGCCCGTCGTCGTCAATTACCACGACGCTGGACAGCGGTATGGGGAATTAGCCCTCGACGGTGATGCCCATGGAGCGGGCGGTGCCGGCGATGATCTTCGCTGCGCCTTCGAGGCTGGTGGCGTTGAGGTCTTCCATCTTGGTGGAGGCGATCTCGTTGACCTGGGCCTGGGTCAGCTTGGCAACCTTGACGGTGTGCGGGGTGGATGAACCCTTGGCAACGCCTGCAGCCTTCTTGATGAGCTCTGCAGCCGGCGGGGTCTTGGTGATGAACGTGAAGGAGCGGTCTTCGTAGACCGTGATTTCCACGGGGATGACGTTTCCACGCTGGGCTTCCGTGGCAGCGTTGTACGCCTTGCAGAATTCCATGATGTTGACACCGTGCTGGCCAAGCGCAGGACCGATCGGCGGGGCCGGGTTGGCGGCACCTGCCTGGATCTGCAGCTTGATGAGGCCGGTGACCTTCTTCTTGGGAGCCAATGTAGGGTCCTTCTCTCAATAACGTCCTGGGGCACAGGAGCGTGCCTCAGGTTTTTGGCCGCCATGGCAAGGCGGCCGGCCGTTCCGGTGCCGCTAAGCGGGCGGCGCCGGGACGAATTCTAGGATTCTCAGATCTTGGTGACCTGGTTGAACGCCAGGGTGACGGGCGTTTCGCGCTCGAAGATGGAGACAAGCACCACGAGGGTCTGGGACTCGGGCTTGATCTCGGAGATCGTGGCGGGAAGGGTCTCGAACGGGCCTTCCTTGACGATGACGGACTCGCCGACCTCGAAGTCCACGGCCACGGGAGCCTGGTTCTGCTTGTTGACCGGCTTGCCCTTCTCGGCCTGCTCCTCTTCGAAGACAGGGGCGAGCATGGAGAAGACCTCGTCCAGGCGCAGCGGGACCGGGTTGTGGGCGTTGCCCACGAAGCCGGTGACGCCGGGGGTGTGGCGGACGGCGCCCCAGGAGGCGTCGGTCAGGTCCATGCGGACCAGGACGTAGCCGGGGATGCGGACGCGGTTGATCACCTTGCGCTGGGCGTTCTTGATCTCCACGACTTCTTCCATGGGCACCTGGATTTCGAAGATGTAATCTTCCATGTCCAGGGTCTGGATGCGGGTTTCAAGGTTGGCCTTCACGCGGTTTTCGTAACCGGCGTAGGAGTGGATGACGTACCAGTCACCTTCCTGGCGGCGCAGCTTGGCCTTGAATTCCTCGGCCGGGTCCGCAGCTGCACTGGCTGCCGCGGCGGCAAGGGCGTCGGTCTCTTCGTCACCGGCTTCTGCAGCGTCGGCAGCGTCTGCGTCGGCAACATCGGAGGCGGCGTCGTCGGATTCGGGCGCGGAGGACTCAACCTCGGACTCTTCGCCGGCTTCTGCCGTGACGTCCGGGGATTCTTCCAGCCCAGTCTCGGTTACCTCGAGCTCCTGCTCAGACACTTGGTCTCCTGCTTCCTCATTGCCTAACATGCCTATTTAAATGGCTCAATTCCGCACACCGGTGCATCCTTCCGGTTTCCCGGCGGAACACGCGGCCTGCGGACCGTGCAGCCTAGCTGTCCTTGGGACCGGTGCCGCCAAAGATCCAGCTGACAGCGGTTCCGAAACCTATGTCCAGCAGGCTGACGATGACCATCATGATGGCCACGAACACCAGCACCACGAGCGTGTAGTTGATCAGTTCCTTGCGGGTGGGGGCAACAACCTTCTTCAGTTCGCCGATGATCTGGCGGACAAAGAGTGCAATGCGGGCGAAGAAGTTTGCCTTGGCTTCCTTCTTAGCTGGGCGGCCCTTGGAGCTGCTGGCAGCTGTTTCGGTCACCTGGTCCTCGCTCATCTTTGCAATGGTGGATTACCCGGCCCTGATCAGAACCATGGTTGCTGCGCCTGCCCCGGGCTTTCGCCCGGAACAGCTTGCGCAGGGCAGACAGGACTCGAACCTGCAACCTGCGGTTTTGGAGACCGCTGCGCTACCAATTGCGCCACTACCCTATGGAGTGAATTGCACTCTGTGACGACCCAACACCAGCTTGAACTGGGGCACACGTCATCATCCGTGTTTCAACACCGGTGAACCAGTCTACGCAAGAACTTCGCGTAGGTAAAACCGGCCCGTTCCGACCCATCCGTCGCCGGGTCTGAAACCTGCTGCGCGGGGCAGTCATAAATCAAAACCGGCACCCCGGAGGGTCCGGTGAACAGCATAGAGTAGAACTCGTCGAATCCCACATTCCAGCCTCCCGGCTGCAAGCGAAGAACGGACCTGCCATGTCTGCCGCCCGCGTTTCCCAACGCATTTCCGCAATTGCCGAATCCGCAACCCTGGCCGTTGATGCCAAGGCCAAGGCGCTGAAGGCAGCTGGCCGGCCGGTTATTGGCTTCGGCGCGGGCGAACCCGACTTCCCCACCCCGGACTACATCGTCCAGGCGGCCGTTGAGGCTGCCGGCCAGCCCAAGTTTCACCGCTACTCCCCCGCCGGCGGCCTGCCCGAGCTGAAGAAGGCCATCGCGGAGAAGACCCTGCGCGATTCGGGCTACAAAGTGGAGCCCTCGCAGGTACTGGTGACCAACGGCGGCAAGCAGGCCGTGTACAACACGTTCGCCACCCTGGTGGACCCGGGCGACGAAGTCCTCGTACCCGCCCCGTTCTGGACCACCTACCCGGAGGCCATCCGGCTGGCCGGCGGCGTCCCCGTAGAGGTCTTCGCCGGTCCGGAGCAGGACTACCTGGTGACCGTCGACCAGCTCGAAGCAGCCGTCACGGACCGCACCAAGATCCTGCTGTTCGTCTCGCCGTCGAACCCCACCGGCGCTGTCTACTCCCCGGAGCAGGTGGCGGAGATCGGCAAGTGGGCCGCCGCCAAGGGCCTGTGGGTGGTCACGGACGAGATCTACGAGCACCTGACCTACGACGGCGTCCCCTTCACCTCCATCGCCACGGCCGCCCCGGAACTGGGCGACAAGGTGGTCATCCTCAACGGTGTCGCCAAGACCTACGCCATGACCGGCTGGCGCGTGGGCTGGATGATCGGCCCCGCCGACGTCATCAAGGCGGCCACCAACCTGCAGTCGCACGCCACCTCCAACGTCTCCAACATCATGCAGATCGCGGCCCTCGCCGCCGTTTCCGGCCCGCTGACCGCCGTCGACGAGATGAAGGTGGCCTTCGACCGCCGCCGCAAGGCCATCGTGGCTGGGCTGAACGCGATCGACGGGGTGGAGTGCCCGACGCCGAAGGGCGCCTTCTACGTGTATGCGGACGTCCGTGCGCTGCTGGGCAAGGAATTTCCGACGGCGTCCGGCACCGCCACGCCGCAGACCTCCGCCGAGCTCGCCTCGCTGATCCTCGACGAGGTTGAGGTGGCAGTGGTTCCGGGCGAGGCATTCGGTCCCTCCGGCTTCCTGCGCCTGTCCTACGCCCTGGGCGACGACGACCTCGCCACCGGCGTGCAGCGCCTGCAGGACTTCCTGGGCAAGGCCCAGTAGGACGCCCGCTCACTTTTCACAGGCACAACCCTAACGCCCGCTCACTTCCTTAAGGAAAGTGAGCGGGCGTTTGGGTTTAAGCGACCAAAGGTGAGCGGGCGTTGGCGCTTAAGCCGCCAAAGGTGAGCGGGCGTTGAGGGAACGGTTGCCAAAAGTGAGCGGGTGTTCGTCGCTAGAGGAGGCGGCGCTCCGCGGCCCACTTGGTTAGTTCATGGCGGCTGGAGAGCTGGAGCTTGCGCAGCACTGCCGACACGTGGGTTTCCACGGTCTTGATGCTGATGAAGAGCTCCTTGGCCACCTCCTTGTAGCTGTAGCCGCGGGCGATCAGGCGCATGACCTCGAGTTCGCGGGCGGAGAGTTTGTCCAGTTCGTCGTCGGCGATGTCCGCGGGAGCGGTGCCGAAGGCATCCAGGACGAACCCGGCAAGGCGGGGCGAAAAGACTGCGTCACCGCCGGCCACGCGGAACACGGCGTCCGTGATTTCGGCGCCGGAGATGGTCTTGGTGACATAGCCGCGGGCGCCGGCTCGGATCACGGCCACCACGTCCTCGGCGGCGTCAGAGACGCTCAGGGCCAGGAAGCGCGTGGTGGACAGCAACGCGGCGGAACCGGCGATGACCTCGCGGCCGCCGCCGCCAAGGCCGCCGGGCAGGTGTACGTCCAAAAGGACGACGTCAGGCCGCTGCTCTGCGATGACGGCGATGGCCTGCTCCACCGTGGCAGCCTCCCCCACCACCTGGATGCTGGCGTCGAGGTCGGCTTTCAGTCCGGACCGGAAGATGGCGTGATCGTCGACGATGACCACCCGCACCGAGTTGGCCGGCCGGGCGCTTCCGGCACCTGTCCCCTGCGTCGTGTTCATGATTTCCCTTCCGCATGTTCTGCTGTAGCCGGCAGTCGAAGCCGGACCTCGGTGCCGTCCCCGGTGCTGAGGATGGCAGCCGAGCCGCCGTGGCGTTTCATCCTGCCGATGATCGATTCCCGTACACCCAACCGGTCCGCCGGTACATCGCCCAGTTCAAAGCCCGGCCCCCTGTCCTTGATGAAGATCTCTGCCTGTCCATCCGATGCCTCGAGGTAGACCGAGACCGTCCCGCCGCCGTAGCGTGATGCGTTGAGCATGGCCTCACGGCTGGCCTGGACCAGGGCTTCGCGTGCCTCGGTCATGGCGGCATCGCCAACGGTGACCACCTCCACGGCATGGCCCAAGAGGTCCTCCACCTCAGCGGCGACGGCCTTGATCCGGTCCGACAGCTGTCCGCTTTCGCGGCCCGCGTCCTGGAACAGCCAGCCCCTCAGCTCACGTTCCTGGGCACGCGCCAGGCGGACGACGTCGTGCTCGTTGCCTGCCCGCCGTTGGATCAGGGCGAGCGTCTGCAGCACGGAATCGTGGAGATGGGCGGCAATCTCCGCCCTTTCCGTCTCCCGGATCCTGCCGGCGCGCTCAGCTTCCAGGTCCCGCCAGAATTTCAGTGCCCACGGCAGCAGGACCAGCACCACACCGCCCAGCACGGCCACGGAGGCAAGCAGCGCAAGCCACGTCTGCTCCCACGATCCTGAGCCGGAGACCATCACCAGGACGCCGGCCACCACCAGGGCCAGTCCGGCGGCGAGCCTGCCCCACCCGCCGGCCTGGTCGGCCTTGGTCTTGTCCACCAGCCCGGCTCTGCGGGTTTCGTCCAGCTGCATCCACGCGATGGAGGCACCGCCCAGGACGGCGGCGGCGGGGATCAGCGTGCCGAGGGAGACGTCCACGCCCAGCAGTTGGGCGATCATGATGCCGGCCACCAGCAGGAGCCCACAGCCCAGGAGGATTTCCTTGCCGTACCGCATACCGCGCGCCCGGAACCATGGTGGGGCAGCGGACGCCCGGCCGTCCGCAACCGAACCGGCGGCACCCGAATGAGGTCCGCCGTCGGGCGCTGCTCCCTGCAACGGATCACCCGGAGTGCCCTGGCCCTGCACTGGATGGCTTACGGCGGGGGCAATGGGCGACGCCGGCCGGCGGGCATTGCGGCGGGCGGCCTCATCCGCCGTGGGAACCATGATCCACAGCCACGCGTAGAAGACCAGGCCTGCCCCGCCCGCGAAGGAGGCGAGGACCATGGCCAGCCGGACGTTCTTGACCGGCCAGCCCAGGTGTGCGGCGAGGCCCGAGCACACCCCGGCGATGACACGGTCGCTGCTCCGTGCCAGGGGCGGGCGCGCCGGGAGGGTTGTCATGGATCAATCCAAGCACGGATCAGGGTGGCCCGGACCGCATCCGGCCGGTTCCCGGGGACAGCTCAGGGACGGTTCAGGGTTTCCCCCAGTAGAGCGTGAACCCGGCCGGGCGGGAGGATCGAGGTATGAACTCGCAGACCCCCTCCCCCGACGACGAACACCCTGCCGAACACCTCCCTGAAGGGCCGCACGGCAAGGGCAGCGAGCAGCCCACCGAGCCACTGCCGTCTTCCGATTCAATATCTTCGGCCGGCGCGACGGATCCCTCCACCGCGCCCTCCGGGGGCCGCCCAATCGGGGCTTCAGACCCCATCGATCCAATGGCTCCGGACTATCCCTCCGCTGGCGGCCAGGCAGCCGGCCCGGGCAGCGGTGCTGCTCCGGGTCCGGGTGCTGGTCCGGGCCCTGGTGCCGGCTCCGGCCCTGACTACGCCTTCCACAACAACCCGGCTCCGGCTCCCTCAACGGACTTCTTTGGCTGGATCAGGAGCAACGGCATCTACCGGGGCAACGACCGGTGGATCGGCGGCGTGTGCAGCGGCATCGCCCACCGGCTGAATGTGGATCCCATCATCATCCGCGGTGTCTTCATCGTCCTGACCCTCCTGGCCGGTATCGGCGTGCTGCTCTACGGCCTGGCATGGGCCTTCCTCCCGGAACCGGACGGCAGGATCCACGTCCAGGAAGCCGGCGCCGGGCGCTGGTCCAGCGGCATGACGGGCTCCCTGATCGCCACGGTCCTGGGACTGACGGGCCTGGGCGGAGGCTTCTGGGGGTGGAACCATAACGGCCTGAGCGGCCTGCTGTGGACCGTGTTCTGGGTGGGAGGTGCGATCTACCTGGTCTACTACCTTTCCCAGCGCAACAAGGCCCACCCCACCATGGCCGGGCACGGATCAGTCCACGGAACAACCCAACCCTCGGGGCACTCAGGCACGGGATACACGTCGTCATTCTCCGCCGGCACGGCTTCAGCCCCGGCACCTGGACAATCTTCGGCGCCTACGTCCGGCAGCGGGGCGCCCACCTATGGCAGTGGGCCCACGTATCCCAGTGGCACGGGGCCCAGCGCCTACGGCCAGGGCGGTTACGGCAGCGCAGGCACGGGCACCGGCAGCGGGTATGGCGGCACGTTTCCCAGTAGCGCGGTCCCTGGCGCGGGTGTGCCCGGCGGCAGCACACCAGGCGGACCCGGCAGCGGTGTCCCCGGCGGAGGCAGCTACCCGGCGCCCTGGGTCCCGCCGCGGCCGCCTAAGCCCCGCCCGTCCGGTCCCGGCGCCCCGGCCGTGGCCATCGCAACCGGCTGTGCCCTGCTGGTGGGCGGTGGGCTCAAAGCGCTGGACGCCGCCAACCTCATCAGCCTGGGCGGGTCTGCCAACGCCATTGTGTGGGCCAGCGCAGCCGTAGTCCTCGGCCTGGGCATCCTGATAGCGGGGCTGCGCGGCCGGAGCGCGGGCATCCTGAGCCTCTTCGCCGTGATCGCCCTTGTCACCGGGGGCGTCTACAACACCGTGGATGACGGCCGGATGCGTTTCCAGCAGGTGGACTGGAACCCGGCAAGCATTGAGGAGGCGCGCGGGGGCATCGACATCACCGCCGGCCGGGGAACCGTGGACCTCACGGACCTGTCCCCCAGCGCCCCCCTGACCTCCGACGTCGTGGTTCCCCTGGACGTCACCGCCAGCAACGTCACCGTGGTCATCCCGCACAACCTGCCCGTGGACATCAAGGCGGACATGACCATGGGGAACCTGAACGAGGTAAGCGGCCAGCGCGGCGGTACCACCACCCGCGAAAGCAGCTACAACACGGACAGGCCCGGCAACCACCTGGTGGTGCAGATCGACGGCACCTTCAGCAACGTCACGATTCAGGAAGGCAACTGACATGGACAGCAGCAACATTCCGACGGCGGAACCGGACACCGGGGGCCCGGCACCTGCCAGGGTGGGAACGGTGGTGTGGGGACTGATCGTCCTGGCGCTGGCCGTGCTGATCCTCGTGGCGCAGCTGGGAATCATCACCCTCAACGGCACCTACGTCCTGATCGGCCTCATGATCGGAGCGGGCGTGGCCCTGGTGGTCGGCGGCCTGCTCTCCGCCCGGAAACGTGACAACGAACCAACTACAGGGAAGTCTTGAACCATGGATAAGTTCTTCAGCATTGTCAGGGGCTTTGGCCTGAAGCGCGGCCCGCAGCGCTGGCTCGGCGGAGTGCTGGGAGGCATCGCCGCACAGCTCAACGTGGACGTGGCCTACGTGCGCATCGCGTTCCTGCTGTTCTGTCTCCTCCCCGGACCCGCCGTGATCTTCTACCTCCTGGCCTGGATCATCATCCCCGACCAGCGGCACGAGATCCTGCTCCAGACGTTCCTGGACCGCCGCTCGCTCAACCGGCCCTGAACGCTCGCTGAAACGGACCCGGCTTCCACCCGCCGGCCAAGGCCCCTGCCTGTGCGAATGCTTCGCCAGGCAGGGGCCTTTTGCTGTTCTCCGCTTCCGGACAGCGGGCCCTAATGTAACCGGTTTGTGTCGTACCCCACACACCCCACTACACTTCTAGGTGAGCTCAGCGTGGCGCTCTGCCTGTAAACCTTCTCCCAGGATTTGAGCCGAACATGAAAATTGGAATCCTCACCAGCGGTGGCGACTGCCCCGGATTGAACGCCGTCATCCGCGGCGCCGTGCTGAAAGGCATCGCCGTCCACGGCCAGGAATTCGTCGGATTCCGTGACGGTTGGCGCGGCGTGGTGGAGGGCGACATCATCGACATTCCCCGCACCATGGTCCGTGGCATCGCAAAGCAGGGCGGCACCATCCTGGGCACCTCCCGCACCAACCCGTTCGAAAACGGCGGCGGCCCCGAGGCGATCAAGGCCCACATGGACCGGCTGGGCATCGATGCCATCATCGCCATCGGCGGTGAGGGAACCCTTGCTGCGGCCAAGCGCCTGACCGACGCCGGACTGAAGATCGTCGGCGTCCCCAAGACGGTGGACAACGACCTTGATGCCACCGACTACACCTTCGGTTTCGACACCGCAGTGCAGATTGCCACCGAGGCCATCGACCGGCTCCGGACTACCGGTGAATCCCACCACCGCTGCATGATCGCCGAAGTGATGGGCCGGCACGTGGGCTGGATCGCCCTGCACGCCGGCATGGCCGCCGGCGCCCACGCCATTCTCATCCCCGAGCAAAAAGTCAGCATTGAGCAGATCACCGAGTGGGTCAAGGAAGCCCAGCACCGTGGCCGTGCGCCCCTGGTGGTGGTGGCCGAAGGGTTCGTGCCGGAGCACATGGAAAGCCCGCACTCCGAGCGCGGCCTGGACACCTTCGGCCGGCCTCGCCTGGGCGGCATCGCCGACCAGCTCGCCCCCGAGCTCGAAGCCCGGACCGGCATCGAAACCCGAGCCACGATCCTGGGCCACATCCAGCGCGGCGGCGTCCCCTCCGCCTTCGACCGCGTCCTGGCCACCCGGCTGGGCATGGCCGCTATCGACTCCGTGGTGGAGGGCTACTGGGGCACCATGGTGGCGCTGAAGGGCACGGACATCCGCCACGTTGCATTCGAGGAAGCCCTGGGCCAGCTCAAGACCGTCCCGCAAAACCGGTACGACGAGGCCGCGGTCCTGTTCGGTTAGGCCTGTCCTGTTCGGCTAAGCCTCCGGTCCGCCCTAGGCTGGGACCATGACACTCGATCCCGGCTCTGCGGCCATCATCCAGCTTGCGTGGGCGCGCCGGCTGGGCCTTGACGACGACGCTTTCGGCGATGCACTCGCGTCCGGGAACCGGATTGTCCGCGCCGACGAATCATGCCGCACGGTGGAGTTCGTGCGGCTGTTCGGGAGTTCGGCGCTGGTGGGCCCGCAGAGCGTCATCGATGCCGCTGAGGACATTCCTGATGAGGAGATGGCCCACCACGTCACGCTCCTGAAACTGACCAGGGACCGTGGCGGCCATGGGCTGGGGTCGGCGGCTCTGTTCTTCGCGGACGACTTGCCGCTGCAACAACCGTCCGAGGAACTGACCGTCTCGCACGGCAACCCGGAGGCGATCGAGCTGGAGGGGCGCTGCCCGCCGGACGACGTCAACGAAGTGGGCCTTTCCGACCTGGAGAACCGCTTCACCATCGTGCACCAGCTGGACGGCAGGCGCGTTCCCCTGGCCTGCGGTGCCTACGGGGAATGGGAAGGCCTGCTGGCCAATATGGGCGTGCTGGTGGATCCCGAGTGGCGCCGGCAGGGCCTGGGCTCGCTCGCCGGATCCATAGCGGCCCACGAGGCACTCGCCGCCGGACTGACCCTGCAGTGGCGCGCCGACGTCAGCAACACCGGGTGCCTGGCACTGGCCCGAAAACTTGGACTCTCAGCCGGCGGAATCCAGACCAGCGTCCACCTTCGCTGACGCTTGACCGCCCTGGCCGTGGCTCTCCCCGCCGTGCTGGCCCTGGGTGCTCCAGCCCTGGACCGGCTGGGGCTTGGCGAAGAACAGTGCCACCGCCGCCCCCACCAGGATTACCCCGGCGGGCAGCAGCATGGACTGGCCCATCGCCGTCGAGAATCCACTGTGGAGTAACTCGGGCAGCGGGCCGCCCATGGCAAGGCCTTCGCCCGCGGCCCCGCCGGGACCACCCGACGGAAGTTCGGCGGCAAGCCGGGACTGGATCAGCACAGCGATGGCGGCGCTGCCCAGGACCGCGCCGATCTGGCGGGTGGTGTTGTAGACACCCGACCCGGCACCGGCCTGGCGCGGGGGCAGGTTCCGGGTGGCCGTGGTGCTCAGCGGGGCCCAGATGCCGGCGTTGGCAAAGCCCAGCACCGCGCTGGGGAGCAGGAACATCAGGATGGGCGTGTCGGGCTGCATCAGTGAGGAGTTCCAGAGCAGCGCGACTGCCATGAGCACCAGGCCGGTGGCCGTAATGAATTTCGGGTTGACCCGGTCCACCAGCTTGCCCACCACGGGTGCAAGGCCGCCGGAAATCAGCGCCATGGGCACCATCATGAGGGCCGACTGCGTGGGGGTGAGGCCCCGGACCAGCTGGTAGTAGAAGATCAGCGGCAGGCTGAAGGCAGTCACGGTGAAGCCCACGGTGGTGATGCCGATGTTGGCGAGCGAGAAGTTCCGGTCCCGGAAGAGTCCCAGCGGCAGCAGCGGCTCGCCCTTGTTGAACCGCTGCCAGAGGACGAAAGCGGCCAGCACCACGATGCCGGCTATGATCAGGCCCCACACGCTGATGGGTCCAACGATGGTGCCCCAGTTGTAGGTCTCCCCCTCCTGGATGCCGAACACCAGCAGGAAGAGGCCGACGGCACTGAGCAGCACGCCGGGAATGTCGAACCGGTGCGGGTGCGTGCTGAGGGCTGGAACGTTGCGCAGCGCCAGGATGAAGCCCACGACGCCGATGGGCACGTTGATGAAGAAGATCCACTCCCAGCCAAGGCCGTCCACCAGGACGCCGCCGAGGATGGGGCCCACCAGGGTGGCCATGCCGGCAGTTGCACCCCAGACAGCCATGGCTGAACCGCGGCGGTCCGGCGGGAAGATGCGGGTGATCACGGCCATGGTCTGCGGGGTCATCATGGCCGCGCCAAGGCCCTGGAGGACGCGGGCGGCAATCAGGATCCGGACGTCACCGGACAGGCCGCACCACAGCGACGCGAGGGTGAAGACCACCAGGCCGGTGAGGTAGAGCTTCTTGGGCCCGAACCTGTCACCCAGGCGGCCGGTGATCAGCAGCGGGACGGCGTAGGCCAGCAGGTAGGCGCTGGTCACCCAGATCACCGAGTTAATGTCGGCGTGCAGGCCTTCCATGATCCGGGGGTTGGCCACGGACACGATGGTGGTGTCGATCAGGATCATGAAGAACCCGATCACCAGGGACCACAGGGCCGGCCAGGGCTTTTCTACGTTTTCCACTCGGTCATCCTTTTGAAGTTATGGCCGTGCCGCGCGGGCACTTGGTAAGGCTAGCCCAGCAGGTCCAGGATCTCCGTGCGGGCAAACATTTGCGCCGCGGCGCGCGCCGATGGCGCACCGGCGTCCGGATCCGCGCCGGCGCGCAGCAGGACCCGGGCCACGTCCGTGTAGCCCTTGAATGCCGCTCCGGCGAGGGGCGTCTGTCCCCGGTCATTGGCGGTGTTTGCGTCGGCCCCGTGCTGCAGGAGCAGCTCGACGGTGCCGGCGTGGCCATGGTATGCGGCCAGCATCAGCAGGGAGTCCCCCGCAGCGTTCGTCATGGTGGCGGGGGCGCCGGCGTCCAGGTAGGCACCAAGCAGTGCGTTGTTTCCTTCACGCGCAGCCTGGAAGAGCGCATGCGCCAAAGCCAGCGCGTCGTCGTCGTGTCCTTCCGCTGCTTCCGCCCCAATGTGGACGGGCGTGGTGTTCTCGGTCATCAGCGTGGCCCCCTCAGGAATCCGGTCTGGCGCCCCACAACCTGGCCGGCGTCGGGGGCGACAATGAGTTCCTGGGCGGCCGGATACGGCTCGTCGCCGTCCAGGACGGTCAGTATTTCATCTGGGGCAACGGAACGCTTTATGACCGCCAGGGCCACGGGCCCCATCTCGTAGTGCTGTGCCACGGAGGTCACCGCTCCCACTTTTCGCTCTCCCGCCAGGACCGGGCTGCCGGCGGCGGGCAGGGTGTGCTGCGAGCCGTCCAGCTGCAGGAACACCAGCCGGCGCGGCGGATGGCCCAGGTTGTGGACGCGGGCGATGGTTTCCTGCCCCTTGTAGCAACCCTTCGCCAGGTGCACGGCCGTGCGCAGCAGGTCCAGTTCGTGCGGGATGGTCTTGTCATCGGTTTCGGCGCCGATCCGGGGACGCCAGGCAGCGATGCGCAGGGCTTCCGCGGCGAGCACGCCTGCCAGCGCGCGTCCGCTGACAGCTTCCTCCAGCTCGGCGGCGGGGACGAGGTACTCGAACCAGGGACGCTCCACGCCCGGATGGTGCTCCTCCGAGACGGTGGCGTAGGAGTAACCCCCGGCTCCCACGTGCGGCCACGGATCCTGCCAGGCAAGGTAGCCGGACCATTCGGGAACTGCCCGGGTGCTCCCCACCACGGCCCAGTCCGCGGAGACGTCGGCGATCTCCACCCGCAGCATGAACTTCATCCGGTTGAGGTACTCAGCAAGGGGCGCGGCCTCCGCTGCCTCCACGATCAGCCAGGTGGTCCCGCCGTCGTCAACCACCCGGGCATCAAAGTCGATACGGCCCTGGACGCTCAGGAGCAGCAGCTCGCTGGACTCGCCGGGCTTGAGGGCTGCCACCTGCTGCGAGGACAGGGTGTTGAGCCAGCTCAGCCGGTCCGGCCCGGTGACGGTGACCACGCCGCGGTGGGAAAGGTCGACGACGGCGGTTCCGGCTGCGAGGGCGCGCTGCTCGCGCAGCGGCTCACCGTAGTGGGCGGCGACACCGGCATCAGGGCCGGCGGCCTCTACGGCGCCGGGGCGCGACAACAAAGGGCTGGGCGTAGTCATATGAAGTAGAAGTCCTTGGCGGTCAGCGGTATTCCGGATTTCCGGAATCGGGGTGAAACCCTGCTCAGGAGACCCGGTGCAGGAACGCGGAGGCGTGGGCCTCAAGTCCCTTGCCGGCTTCTCCGCCGGTGGCTACGTCCCACCGCCACAGCAGGTTGCCGTCCACCAGCCCGAAGATCCGGGTGGCGGCGCTGTAGTCCTTGGAGTGGCTGCCGCGCATCACCATGTCGGTGGTGAGCTGGATCTGCGGGCCCTTGATCTGGCCGTAGTACAGCTCCGAGATTCCGCCCGGATGCGCGATGGACACGGAGATGTCGAAGCCTCCGTCCTTGTTGCGCAGCGCTTCCACCTCGTCGGCGCTCTTCAATACCGGCACGATGTCTGCCGGCACCAGGCCGGGACCGCCGTCGGCATCCAACTGCTTGCGCTCCAGCGCCCAGAACCCTGTCTCGACGGTGAGCGGCCGCAGCCGCGTCCCTTCGTCGTCGGTCAGCCAGCTCTCCGCACGGTACTGAAGGTACGGCAGGCCGTTGTGGGTGAAGGAGACGTGCTGCAGGAAGTGTTCGGAATCCTCGTCGCCGCTGCCGAGCCGGCCGCGGCCCTCCCACTCACCAATGAGCCAGGAAAGCGGGACGAGTTCAGGCGTCAGGTCTGTAGGAATCTCAATGGGCATTGGTCTTACCTCCAGATGCGGCTGGCTCCGGAAAAGGGGTGGCTACTTCTGGCCCTTGAAGAGGCGGTAGACCACGAAACCGGCGAACCAGGCCATGGACAGGCTCGCGATGCCGAGCAGGACAAGGAAGAAGATTTCAAAAGCAAGTACGGACATGGTGCCATCCTAACCCGTTAGTAGATGAGTAGTTTGTCTATGAAGTAGGCGAGGGATCCCACAGCCGACACCGGGGCAAGGCCCATGCCCAGTGCGGCGGAGATGTTCAGTGGGGCGCCGCGAAGCGTCGCAAGACGGCGGAAGCTCGCCAGGACCGCACCCACCACCACGCCGAAGATTGCGGCCGGCAGGACGGCGATATCGGACAGGACCAGTCCCGCGAGCGGACCTGCCAGTCCCGCAAGCACCACTCCCAGCGGGGCAACGATGCTGTCCGGCCAGCGGATGAGCCCGGCAAGCAGGGCCACTGCCGCGCTGATGGCCGCCACCAGGAGCATCTCGCGGACCCCGTTGAAGCGGGCGCCGGCAATCCAGCCTGCGCCGAGGCAGGACAGCAGCACGCCCGCGCAGCATCCAAGGGTGGATTCCAGCCGCTGCGCCTGGCCGGTGCCGCGGATCAGCTGCACCACGAAGACAGCCATCATCCCCAGCGCCACAAATGTCGGCGTCCAGTCCAGGTACCCCGGGGCCGGGGCCACGGCGGCGGCCACTGCCGAGGCTGCACCGGGCAGGGCGATGACTGCGGCGAGGGTCTTCTTGGCGGGGATGCGCAGGAAGTGCGGCCACCCAATGCCCACAGCCGCGGCGATCAAGATGCCGACGGCGACGAGCGCCTCCGGGGACGCGTAGACCCCGGCGATGATGGCGATGAGGCCGGCGATTCCGACGACTCCGATGCTCCAGGATCCAAGCGAACGCACGGGCGCCTGCAATTCGGCCGTCATGTGCGGCCCGGCCTGAGGTTCGTCCGTGCACTCACTGCGCTGCTTTCCCATCCTGGCATTCGGCCGGAAGGCTGGTCCGCCCCCTCATGGCAGGGCTGGTCAGCCCTGGTTCAATCCTGCCTTATATGAACCGGATATGTCGCAAATCGAGCCTCTCCACGGCCGCAATCTGTGGCCGGGAGGGACCTGCCGGGTATACTCAAGGTTCAGCTACGCTCCCTGCTGAGGTGGCTGGCCGGCGGCGCGCTGACGGTCCACAAACCTCCTGCAGGCAGCCAGTACCGGCCGGTGAGAATCCGGTTCAGTCGCCCAATGATGCGCGGACGGCCCTTGGAGGAACAATGTCGCACATCCTGTTACTGACCAACAGCACCGGTTCTTCGGTGGACATCCTGCCTGCCCTCGAGTTGCTGAACCACCGGGTCCATATCCTGCCCGCCGAACCCACGGCCCTGCTGGAAACGGACCCCTGCGACGTCGTCCTGCTGGACGCCCGCAAGGACCTGGTGGGCGCCCGTTCCCTTACCCAGCTCCTCAAAGCCACCGGCCTCAGCGCCCCGCTGGTGCTGATCCTGACCGAAGGCGGCATGGCCGCAGTCTCGTCGGCCTGGGCTGTTGACGATATCGTCCTTGATTCCGCCGGCCCCGCCGAGGTGGAGGCCCGCATCCGGCTCTCCGTCGCCCGTGCCGTCCCGGAGCAGGAAGACGCGCCGACCGAAATCCGCGCCGCCGGCGTCATCATCGACGAAGCCAGCTACACGGCCCGGGTAAACGGTGCGCCGCTGAACCTGACCTTCAAGGAGTTCGAGCTCCTCAAGTACCTGGCTCAGCACCCCGGGCGTGTCTTCACCCGCCAGCAGCTGCTCACCGAGGTCTGGGGGTACGACTACTACGGTGGCACCCGCACCGTGGACGTCCACGTCCGGCGCCTGCGGGCCAAGCTTGGGGCGGACCACGAGAACCTCATCAGCACGGTCAGGAACGTTGGCTACCGCCTCACCCTGGTCCGGCAGCAGGAAGACGAACTCACCGAAGCCTGAGCCCCGTCCGCCGTCGACGTATAGCCTTGGCTCATGACTCCAGCGCATCCGCAGAAGTGGCCCGTCCATGTCGTCCGTGGCGGAGTTGACCAGCAACTCCTGAAAGACTGCCGGGACCTCCTGGCCGCCGCCGAGGAATCGGACGGCAACCCGTCCATTTCCGAGCAGACCCTGGTGACCATGCGTGCCGGGGACTCCGCGGAGCACACGCTGCTGACACTGGCGCTGTACGCGCCGGACGAGGACTCCGATCCCGCCACCGCCCAGGACCTGGCAGGCTTCGCCGTGGTGGTTGAAGAGCCCGACGGCAACGGCGTCCTGGAAATCGCTGTCCATCCCTCCTACCGGAACCAGGGCGTGGCGGACCGGCTGGTCGGAGCGCTCAAGGAAGTCCGCGGCTTCGACGGGCTGAAGGCCTGGTCCCACGGGAACCACGAGGCCGCTGCCGACCTTGCCGCACGCTACGGCTACGCGCCCATGCGCGAGCTGTGGAAAATGCGGATGACGACAGCGGGCGCGGACCTGCCCGACGCCGGCCTCCCGGACGGGGTGGCCATCCGCACCTTCGTGCCGGGCAAGGACGAGGATTCCTGGCTGGCTGCCAACCGCGCGGCGTTTGCCCACCACCCGGAACAGGGCAACCTGACCAGGGCCGACCTCGAGGCGCGCATGGCGGAAGACTGGTTTGATCCTGCCGGATTCTTCCTGGCCGAGGACCGGGACGGCCGGCTGCTGGGCTACCACTGGACCAAGGTCCATCCGCGGCATGGTGCGCACCCCGCCATCGGCGAGGTGTATGTGGTGGGAGTGACGCCCCAGGCGCAGGGCATGGGCCTGGGCAAGGCCCTGACGATCGCGGGCATCAAGCACCTCCGTGACGCGGGGTTGAGCGCCGTCATGCTTTACGTCGACGCCGACAACAGCGCAGCGGTGGCCCTGTACCGGCGGCTGGGTTTCACCCGGTGGGACATGGACGTCATGTATGGGCCGGCTGCGGGCTGAACAGGGCGACCCAGCGAACGCCGTCAGCGCGTAAAACAAGGGCCGTGCCCTCGGTGAATGCTTGTAAGGTTGAGAAGGAACCGCGCGGGGCGGAAGCGCCGGCACCAGAGCGCCAGCAAAAGGAGCAGCCATGAACCCGGAACCTTCCGGAACAGCCACGTCCCAGGATGTTGCGGTGCCCGTCAGGGCACGCTTCGGCTCCTCCGAGGTACCGGCATCCAGGGCTACCCAGGACCGCATCGACATCCCGGAGTTCGCACCAAACCTGCAGCCGGAAGGCGACATCCGCCCCGACCGGTTCCTGGACCGCGAGCTGAGCTGGCTCGCCTTCAATTCCCGGGTGCTGGAGCTGGCCGAGGACCCCACCCTGCAACTGCTGGAGCGCGTCAACTTCCTGTCCATCTTCGCCTCCAACCTGGACGAGTTCTTCATGGTCCGCGTGGCCGGCCTCAAGCGCCGCATCGCCACGGGCCTGGCGGTCCCCTCACCCGCCGGGCTGAGCCCCGTCGAGGTGCTGGAGAGCATCAGCGAGGAAGCCCACCGGCTCCAGGCGCGGCACGCCCAGGTGTACGCTGACCAGATCCGGCCGGCGCTGGCGTACGAGCACATCCACCTCATGCAGTGGGATGAACTGGACGACACAGCCCAGCAGCAGCTCAGCGTCATGTTCGCGGAAAAAGTCTTCCCCATCCTGACTCCCCTCGCCGTTGACCCGGCGCATCCCTTCCCGTACATTTCCGGTCTGTCGCTGAACCTCGCCGTGGTGGTGAGGAACCCCGTCAGCGACAAGGAACTCTTCGCCCGCGTCAAGGTCCCGGACCAGTTGCCGCGGCTGATCTCCATCGACGGTCCCCGTGCCGGCGCGGTGCCGGGCCGGGTTGCCCGGTTCATCGCGCTTGAGGAAGTCATCGCCGTCCACCTGGACAAACTGTTCCCGGGCATGGAGGTCCTGGAGCACCACACGTTCCGCGTCACCCGCAACGAGGACGTGGAGGTGGAGGAGGACGACGCCGAGAACCTCCTGCAGGCCCTTGAGAAGGAACTCCTGCGCCGCCGGTTCGGCCCGCCCGTCAGGCTTGAAGTCACCAACGACATCAACCCCAACATCCGTGCGCTCCTCATCCGCGAGCTGGGTGTGGAGGAATCCGAGGTGTACTCGGTGCCGGCTCCGCTGGACCTCCGGGGCCTCTCAGTCATTGCCGGCATCGACCGGGCCGACCTGCACTACCCCAAGCATGTTCCGCACACCTCCAGGTACCTGAACGAGTCCGAGACCTCCAAGGCTGCGAACGTGTTCGCCGCCATGCGGCGCCGGGACATCCTGCTGCACCACCCGTATGACTCGTTTTCCACTTCAGTCCAGGCGTTCCTGGAACAGGCTGCGGCGGACCCGAAGGTCCAGGCCATCAAGCAGACCCTGTACCGCACGTCCGGCGACTCCCCCATCGTTGATGCCCTGATCGACGCTGCCGAGGCCGGCAAGCAGGTCCTGGCCCTGGTGGAGATCAAGGCGCGCTTCGATGAGCAGGCCAACATCTCCTGGGCCCGTAAGTTGGAGCAGGCCGGCGTGCACGTTGTCTACGGCATCGTTGGCCTGAAGACGCACTGCAAGCTTTCGCTGGTGGTCCGGCAGGAAGTGGACGGGCTGCGCCGCTACTGCCACATTGGCACCGGCAACTACCACCCCCGCACGGCGCGCTACTACGAGGACCTGGGCCTGCTGACCGCCAACGAGCAGGTGGGCGAGGACCTCTCCAAGCTGTTCAACCAGCTCTCCGGCTACGCACCGAAGTCCACCTTCAAACGGCTCCTGGTAGCCCCCCGCTCCGTCCGGTCGGGACTCATCGACCGGATCGAGACCGAGATCCGCAACGCCCGGGCGGGAGTGCCGGGGCATGTCCAGATCAAGGTCAACTCCATGGTGGACGAGGCAATCATCGACTCGCTCTACCGCGCGTCCCAGGCGGGGGTCAAGGTGGACGTGGTGGTCCGTGGCATCTGCTCGCTGCGTCCCGGCGTTCCAGGCCTGAGCGACAACATCACCGTCCGTTCCATCCTTGGCCGGTTCCTGGAGCACTCGCGGGTGTTCGCTTTCGCCAACGGCGGCGATCCCGTGGTGTACATCGGTTCCGCGGACATGATGCACCGGAACCTGGACCGCCGGGTGGAGGCCCTGGTCCAGCTGGCCAGCGCGGACGACATTACCTACGTCCTTGACCTCATGCGCCGCTACATGGCGCCGGAAACCTCCAGCTGGCACCTGGACAACGCGGGCCACTGGACCCGGCACCACCTGTCCGAGGACGGCAAGCCTCTTGAAGACGTCCAGTCCTGGCTGCTGGCATCCCGGCCGCGGCAACGCAGCCTGAGCCGGCGATAGGCAGCCGCGTGTCGAGCGATGCACTCGTAGCTGACCAGACTGACCACCCAGGGGAACCCGTAGCGGTCACCGCTGCGGGTGCCATCCCGTGGCGGATCAACAAGGACAGCCTTGAAGTCCTGCTGATCCACCGGCCCCGCTACGACGATTGGTCCTGGCCCAAGGGAAAGATCGACGCCGGCGAGACGGTCCCCGAGTGCGCTGTCCGTGAGGTATGGGAGGAGATCGGCCTGCGAGCGCCGCTGGGCATACCGCTGCCGCCCATCCACTACCACGTGACGTCGGGCCTGAAGGTGGTCCACTACTGGGCGGTCAAGGTCAACGGCACCACCTTGGTGCCGGACGGCAAGGAGGTGGACAGCGTCATGTGGTGCGCCCCTGAAAAGGCCGCCCGCCTGCTGTCCAATCCGTCCGACGTCGTACCCCTTGAATACCTGCGGGACGCGCACGAACGGGGTGCGCTGGACACTTGGCCGCTGCTGGTGTTGCGCCATGCCAAGGCCAAGCCGCGCTCCTCCTGGAGCAAGGCCGAGGGCGAGCGACCGCTGGCAGCTACCGGCACCCGGCAGGCGCAGGCTGTCGGCCGGCTCCTGCAGGCGTGGAAGCCGATGCGCATCGTCACCAGCCCGTGGCTGCGCTGCGTGGCTACCGTTGCTCCGTACGCGCGGGCCACGGGGGCCAAGGTGAAGCTCGCTGAAGGCCTCACCGAGCACAAGCACCAGCGCAGCCCCAAGAAGACGGCCGCCGTCATCGAGTCCCTGTTCGACAAGCAGAAGCCTGTGGTTGTCTGCACGCACCGGCCCGCCCTGCCGACGGTGCTGAAGCAGCTGGCGGCGCACATGCCATCACACCTTGCGAAGCTGCTGCCGGCGCGCGAGCCATACCTGTCACCCGGGGAAGTGGTGGTCTGCCACGTGGCCGTGGGCGGCAGGAAACGGGTCGTGGCGGTGGAGCAGTTCAAACCCTTCGATGACTAGGTTTTGCCTTCCGGCTTGACCCAGCCGATCCGGCAGCTTTGACTTAGGGGACGACGCACGCTTTTGGGGGAAAAGTGCAGGCTGCCACGATCGCTGTTGCCCACGACATTCCGCCTGCAGTCATCCTGTGGCCCCTTCTGCTGGCGGCCGCCGTTTATCTCCTGTTGCGGTCGATACTGCGGACAGGCGGCAGGAGAGACGTTGCAGCGGCAGCTGCGCGGCACGCATTGTGGGTTGGGATCATCGGCTGGATGGGCAGTTCGCTGCTCACAGCGACCAACGCAGGGATACTCCCCGTACCTGGAGCCGCAAATCGACCCATTGAGATTCTGCCGGCCCTCGCCTGGCCTGTTTTCGGCTGCCTGGCTGCACACGTCCTGGGCCAACTGAGCTACTTCGGGTTGCGGCCGATGCCCGCTGGGCCGCGACATATCCGTCGCATCCGGGAGTTCCTGCCCCGCCGCCTGTCCTGGACCGTTGCTGTGGTCTTCCTGCTTTCTGCCGCGCAAATCCTATGGACATCCACTCTGCCCGGCTTGTCCCCGCTCCCGTACGAGTCGTGGCCCGACGGCACTGGCAGTTTTGTCCCCAGGGGCGGCGAAGGCCGGATTCCCGGCGTCGAACTCGCGGCATACCTTGGCGGTGCTTTGCTCGTCCTGGTACTTGGAACGCTGCTGCTGCTGGTGCTGGTGGCCCACCGCCCACCGCTTCCTGAGCTGAGCACAGAAGCTGATGGCCTGTTGAGGACCATTACCACGAACCGCTTTCTCCGCACGGTTGCAACCGTAGCCTCAGGGCTGGCGGCCATCGCAGGCAACCACGCAGCCCGCCCCGATCCGGCCACCGGGCCGGCCAACTGGCTTAACCCGGCCGGTGCCTTGAACCTGGCCGTCCTGCTGCTGATGCTGCTGTGGGCCCCACCCAGGCTTCCCGGGAGGTCACCGGCCCGCTGGAATGGCGGTGCCGGCCCGCAACCGGTCACCAGGCTGGTGGTGTCTATCGGCGCGGTCATGGGTCTGGCCGCATTTGCGCCTGTGCCTGCAGCAATATTCGCCCCGGGTGCGGTTACCGGGAGCCCCGCGCTCTTCGTGGCCGCATCAGCCGCCGCCGTCCTGGCGGTTGTTGCGCTCGGAGAGCTGCTGGTCCACCGGAATTACGGGGCCGCGGACCAGCCCTGCCACTGGCCGCGCCAGACCGTCCCGCCCGCCATCGCCGGCACCCTTGTGGTGGCGGCGGCCGTTCTTGTGGCGGTCGTCGTCGTTGTTGCGTGGCGGCAGGTGGAGTTGGAAGTGGAACAAACGTGGCCGGTGACTGCCTGGACCAGCGCCGGACTCGTGCTCGTTTCCGGTGTTCCCCTTGCATTTACCCGAAGACGGAGCAGCGTCGCGGCGACGGTCCCGGGGCTCGATACCGCACTCCGCGCCATTACCGTGCACCGCGTCATCCGTACCCTCGCCGCTTTCCTCGCTGCGGAGGCAGGAGTGCTGCTGATGAGCGCAGGACCAAAGCTGCACCGGACATCCCCCACTCTGGACCCGGACCACTGGGGCAACATGTGGGAGGCGGCGCCCGCCGTCGGGGCTCTGCTGGCGGCGGCCGCAGTGGTGGTCGCGGTGATTCCCGTTGCCGGCCACACGACGCGAGCGCGAGCAGCAGCACCGCCAGTCCATGACCCCCAGCCAGTAGACTTGGGGCGTGAGCATCCCAACGCCTTATGAAGACCTCCTGCGCGATGTCCTGGCCAACGGCACGCATAAATCGGACCGTACGGGCACCGGAACCACCAGCGTTTTCGGGCGCCAGATCCGCTTTGACCTCTCCAAGAGCTTTCCCTTGATCACCACCAAGCGTGTCCACTTCAAGTCCGTGGCCGTGGAACTCCTGTGGTTCCTGCGCGGCGAGACCAACATCAAGTGGATGACCGACCAGGGGGTCACCATCTGGAACGAATGGGCGGATGAAGACGGCGACCTTGGCCCGGTCTACGGCGTGCAGTGGCGCAGCTGGCCGACCCCCGACGGCGGCCACATCGACCAGATCGCTGAGCTCATCGAGAACCTGAAGTCGAACCCCGACTCCCGCCGGCACATCGTGTCTGCGTGGAATGTCTCCGAGCTCAACGACATGGCGCTGCCGCCCTGCCACGCGTTCTTCCAGTTCTATGTGGCCAACGGAAAGCTGTCCTGCCAGCTCTACCAGCGCTCCGCTGACATGTTCCTGGGTGTTCCGTTCAACATCGCCTCCTACGCGCTGCTCACGTGCATGGTGGCGCAGCAGGTGGGGTTGGAGCCGGGCGAATTCATTTGGACTGGCGGGGACGTCCACATCTACGAGAACCATATGGACCAGGTCCTCAAACAGCTGGAACGCGAGCCGTACGAGTACCCGCAGCTGAAGATCAACCGGAAGCCGGCGTCGATCTTCGACTACACCCTGGAGGACTTCGACGTGGTTGGCTACAAGCACCACCCTACGATCAAGGCACCGATAGCGGTATGAGCACCGAAAACTTTACGGATCCGCAGTCCTTCACGGAGGAACTGGCCGCCTCAATCACCGGCGTCGGGCTGGTCTGGGCGCAGACCTCCGACGGCGTGATCGGCAAGGACGGGGACATGCCCTGGCACCTGCCCGAGGACCTTAAGCACTTCACCCGGCTCACCACCGGGCATCCCGTCATCATGGGCCGCAAGACGTGGCTGTCCTTCCCGGACAAGTACCGTCCCCTGCCCGGCCGCACCAACATCGTGATCACCCGGCAGAAGAGTTGGGCCGACACACCTGAGGCGGAGGGCGCCGTCGTGGTTCCCTCCCTTGATGATGCGCTCCTTGAGTCGCAGTTTGTCGACGGCGGCGAAACGGTGTGGATCCTGGGCGGCGGCGAGGTGTTCCGCCAGTCCACCGAGCTGGCCAACGTCGCGGTGGTCACCACCATCGATGTGAAGGCCGACGGCGACACGTTCGCTCCCGAGCTTGGCCCCGGTTGGGAAGCCACCGCCTCCGTCCCGCCCGACGGGTGGCTGACGGGGGCCAACGGCACGCGCTACCGATTCACCAAATGGTCACGGACAGAGGGCTAGGAACATGCTGAAGAAACCGGAAACCTTGTTCGTCCTGGGCTACATGCTGCTGCCCCTCCTAGCGCTGCTCTCCGCAATCGTGGGGCTGACGATGATCCTGGGCGGCAACAAGATCGCCGGAGCCATCGTGCTGGTGGTGGTCACGCAGGTCTTCACCTTCGGTGCGTTCTTTGCGCTCCGCGCGCGGAAAGCAGCGGTGCTGGAGCAGTCGGACCAAAGCTAGCGCTTACGGCGGCGGCATGGGGAGGCCACCCCATCGCGGCCGGCCTGCTCCTGCCCTAGGCTGGGGCACGCAGCACTCTGGGGGCTGTTGAATGAATATTGGGGGGAATCCTGGTGGCAGGAACTTTGTGGGGCGCGGACGTCGAGCAACTGCGCACCCTCGCGCAGCAGTTCAGCAAGACGGCGGACCTGCTGCAGCAGCAATCGACGCAACTGAGCAGCCAGATCAACAACAACCCGGCCTGGAAGGGCGCAGACGCCCAGCGATTCCGGTCTGACTGGAACACCAACCACCGGACGCTTCTGCAACAGACCGTCTCGCGGTTGCAGCAGGAATCAAAGGTGCTGCTCAAGAACGCGGATGAGCAGGAGAAGGCCAGCACCAACGGCTCGGGCTCCGGTGGAGGATCCGGCGCGGGTGGTCCTGAAGGCAGCAACGGCCCCCGCCCGGTAATTCCGGGGCAAGGCAGTAACGATCCTTGGGGACCGGACTGGCTGACTGATCCGGACTCCCCGTTCCGCAGCGGCTGGGACATCTACAACCTCACCAAAGCGTTGCCGAATCTCCGGGCAGGACTGTTCGATCTTCCCCATTTCATCAGCAAGGCAGACAACCTCGGCGAGTTCCTCTTCTCTGGAGACTTCCGGAGCGTTGCAAAGGCCTTCCAGGACTCGAACATGCTGAGCCAGTATTTCAACACCTCTTCTGAGTTGTTCGACGGCAGGTGGGACACCGCCCTGAACCTCGCCGAGGGCGGCAAGGCGGCCAAGTTTTTCGAGTTCGGAGGTAAAGCCTTGGGCGGCATCGGAGTTGGCCTTGATGCCCTTGACGCTCTCAACAACTTCAGCAATGGCAATCCTGACGACAACGGCCAAGCCTGGTATTCGGTGGTCAAGGCAGGGTTGGGCGCAGCCGGCTTCATCCCGCCCCCCGTTGGGACCGCTGCAATGGTAGCGTCCGGCGCATTGGCCATCTACGACAATGTTCCGGTAGTCAAGGAAACAGTCAATGCCGTCGGCGCGTCCATCGCTGATGGTGCCAAGGAAGCCTGGGAAGGCGCCGGGGGTGCGGCCGAAAAAGTCGGGGACTTCTTTGGATTCTGAGCCCACAACGAGAGGTATTGACGATGACTGAGACAACTGCGGAAGCCATCCCCGACGCCATCGGATATGGCTTTGCCGAGATGGTTACCCTCGCACGTCTGAAGGGCGGGGACGCTGCCGTGCTCAGCGCTGAAGCACTGAGGGTTGACGGCTATCTGAACAACACGGACATGGTGAGCGCAGGCGCGTCCTCACTGGTGGCCCGTGGCCTGGCCAAGGCCGAAAATGACGGGCTCCTCTCCGTATCAGGACCCACTGCCGCCGTGGCTGGCCTTCTCTCCTCCGCCACCCGCCGCATTGAGATCTCGCTGCTGACGGCCGAAGGGGGCGACAGCGTGGTCTTCATGGAAAGCGATGACATCCATCTGCTGTTCCAGCCCCGCGCCTACTTCACGTGGTGGGCAATGGCTCAACGACCGGATGTTGCCGCCGCCGAGGCCAACCTCATGGTTATCAAGCAGCACCTGGACAACAACCCGGAGGGCGGCGCCACTCTCCGCCGCCGCGAGGATCCCACCGGACAGACCCTTTACGTGAAGAAGGGCGGCGATGGGGCATGGACCACCGGTACGGCCGGCTCGCAGCAAGAGAACATTATTGAAACCATGGGCGTGGATGAAGCTTCCCTTCTTGAACAGATCCGCACCATCCGTAAGGACTGACTGTGAACTTCGACCGCGACCGTGAACGCCGCAACGACGAAGTGTATGCCGAGCACAAGGCAGCGCTTGCACGGGGTGAGAAACGCGTTCTGCGCAGGACCAATACGGGCGAGCTGCACAGCTATCCCGGGGACGAGATCGGCTTTTCCCCGGGCCGAGGCCAGGCACAGGTCCGGACCTGGTGGGGAATGGGAATAGTGTCTGCCTTTCTGGGGCTCATGTTCCTTGGCTCTTCCGTTCTGTTCCTCGCTTCGTTCGGGCACACCGCAGGGCCCGAGTGGGGCGCGTTGTTCGCCATCGCTTTAGGGGGATTCGGCGCTTGGTACACCTTCGGCTTGGCGAGGGACGAGTACCGGGCCAAGAAGCTGCGTAAGGAACGGCAGGCACCGGAACCAGGAGCAGGACATGTCAGCGAGTGACCAGCAGGCAAGCTCCGAATGCAAAGCGGAAAAGCTGCCCAAGGCCAGGAACCTCCCGCGGCCCGTCGAGTAGCGCCCCAGGTGTGCGCCGCCGTCGTACCTTTCCAGGCCGCCCACGGCGTGACGTAACCGACTGCGCCGTGCCGGATACGAAGTCTAAACTGGACCAATGACTACAGCAGCTACCCCTTCCGTCGGCCTGGTCGGATGGCGCGGCATGGTCGGTTCCGTCCTGATGCAGCGCATGCAGGACGAGGGCGACTTCGCCAACATCAACCCGGTGTTCTTCTCCACCTCCAACGCGGGAGGTGCCGCGCCGTCCTTCGCTGACGGCGCCGGCAAGCTCGAGAACGCGTTCGACCTCGACACCCTGGCCAAGCTGCCCATTATCGTCACCGCCCAGGGCGGCGACTACACCAAGCAGGTCCACGGCGAGCTGCGCAGCCGCGGCTGGGACGGCCTCTGGATCGACGCCGCCTCCACCCTGCGCATGAACGACGACTCGATCATCGTGCTGGACCCCATCAACCGCGACGTCATCGACAAGGGCCTGGTCAACGGCACCAAGGACTTCATCGGCGGCAACTGCACCGTGTCCTGCATGCTCATGGGCCTCGGCGGCCTGTTCAAGAACGGCCTGGTGGAGTGGGGAACCTCCATGACCTACCAGGCAGCCTCAGGCGGCGGCGCGCGGCACATGCGTGAGCTGCTCAGCCAGTTCGGCACGCTCAACGCCGAGGTCAGCACGGAACTGGACGACCCCGCATCGGCCATCCTGGACATTGACCGCAAGGTCCTGGCCCACCAGCGCTCCGACATCGACGCCACCCAGTTCGGCGTCCCCCTGGCCGGCTCCCTGATCCCCTGGATCGACGCCGACCTGGGCAACGGGCAGTCCAAGGAAGAGTGGAAGGCCGGGGTTGAGACCAACAAGATCCTGGGCACCTCCGAGGAAAACCGGGTGATCATGGACGGCCTCTGCGTCCGGATCGGCGCCATGCGCTCCCACTCCCAGGCCCTGACCCTGAAGCTCCGCGAGGACCTGTCCGTCGCCGAGATCGAAAAGCTCCTGGACGAGGACAACCAGTGGGCCAAGGTGGTTCCCAACACCAAGGAAGCCTCGATGGCCGAGCTGACCCCCGTGGCTGCCTCCGGCACCCTGGACATTCCCGTGGGGCGCATCCGCAAGATGGAGATGGGGCCGCAGTACATCAGCGCGTTCACCGTTGGCGACCAGCTCCTCTGGGGCGCCGCCGAGCCGCTGCGCCGCATGCTCAACATCGCCACCGGTAACCTGTAACGCCTACAGATTGCTGTCAGAGCGGCCCTTGCCCGCATGACCGTTGCGGCCCAGCGACGGTCATGCGGGCAAGGGCCGCTTTTGCGTTCCGGGGTGCCGCGCCAGAAACGCGGACAGCCTTTGGCGCAGCTCCCCCGGCCGGTCCAGGTGCTCCCAGTTGATTCGGAAGAACGCCCATCCCAAACTCCTGCAATGCGTTCTCCCGGCGGCGCTCCGCAATCAGCACATCTTCGGCGGGACGGTAATCGGTGTACTTGGCGGCGCCGTCGAACTCGATGATTATCCGGGCCTCGGGATCGGCAAAATCAGCCCGGAAAAGACCCTCACGCGTAGGGTTCTCTACCTGCGGGGTGAAGTTGTGCAGACCGAACGCATGGAGCAGCAACCGCGTCCGCGTCTCCCCCGCCGATTCCGACCGCCCGTCCAGCACGTCCAAAAGATCCAAGGCCCTCCTGCTGCCAAGTTTGGTCTGGCTTTCGCCGAGCAGCCGGCGCCTGGACTCCCCGCCGGCACCCTTTCGAAGCGCGTGGTCGCCGATCACCGTGGGCGCAAGAGCCGGTTATGCGGGCAGGGGCCGGTCAGGTGGCCAGGAATGTTGTGTAGCGCTGCGCGGCTTTGGCGAGGGCGCCCTGGGCGGCAGGACCCAGCGGCTGGGCTCCGTCGAAGAATTCGGGTACGACGACGGCACCCGGCCCCGTCCCCTGCAGTCCCCAGGTGCCAATCACCTTCCCCGCGGCGACCACCGTCTTCTTGAAGACGCCGTTCCCGTCCGGCACGATCAGGTCGGAATGCCCGGGGTCCAAGACGTGCGTCCGGTCCGTGTAGCCGAGGACAAATTCGTCGAAACCGGGCAGCAGGTGTACGGACCGCGCGCCCGGAAGGCCGGTGTCCAGGAGGGCGGCCACATCGGGTGAGAGCCAGTAGCCGGTGCCCTCAACCTCCAGTTCCACCAGCTTTTGGCGGACGTTCTCAAAGGCGGCCCGTACCTCGGTCAGCGGCAACTGCGTCCACCAGGCGAAGTCGCGAAGCGTGGCCGGGCCGTGGCTGCGGAAGTAGCGCAGCAGGAACTCAGCGAGGGCCTCCTCCCGCTCCAGGCTGCGGGACGCCGGGATCCACTCATCGAAGGCCGCGACCAGCTGCTGGTTTCCGGCAAGCGGCCCCAGAACCAGCCACCCGTGGCGGCACAGCGAACCCAGGAGGTGGATTCCCCGCTGGCCGTGCGTCGGCTGGCCTCCGGCGTCGAACACCTTGAACAGCTCAGAACGGCTGATGGGGCCGCCAGCCAGGATGCGGTCCAGCGCCAGGTCGCGTGCCTTCTCGATGTCGGACAACGCAATGTCCAGCTGCCGGTGCCGCGCCGCGATGCTTCTGGTGAGCCGTTCGGCCGTGAGCTCCAGCATCCAGCGCAAATCCTCGGGAGCCACCAGATGAAGCGTTCCGCGCATGGGCCAGGACCGGACCACTTCGCCGTTGTTGATGGCAGCCCTGACGTCGGCGCTGCCCACCGCGGGCACCCTGGCACCTACGGCCCAGAGTGCTGCCGGCAAGTCCTGCGCCTGCATGGCGGTCATCCACCGGACCGCCTCCGCAGCGGAGGTGGCAGCATCCCCGGCAAGGCGCTGGGATGCAAGCCTCAGCCGCCCCATCATCCTGCGGTCGCGGAGCACACCCTGTGCAGCCATGCGCCCATCCTAGGCCCGCCTGCGGCAGGCGGACAGCGGGGAACGCTTAGAGCTCCAGGCCGATCAGCAGCGGCTCCGGGTGCAGCGAGATGCCAAAGCGGTGTTCGACGCCGGCGCTCACCTCCCGCGCGACGGCCACCATGTCGGCGGCGCTGGCGGAGCCGCGGTTGGTGATGGCCAGGGTGTGCTTAGTGGAGAGCGAGGCACGGCCGCCGGCCACGCCTTCCGGCTCCAGGCCAAAGCCCTTGCCGAATCCTGCCTGGTCGATCAGCCACGCTGCCGAAAGTTTGACCTGGCCGTCCTGGCCGGCCGGGTAGCGTGGCGCCGCTTCCGGCAGCCTGTCTGCCACGTCGGCGGAAACGATGGGGTTGGTGAAGAACGAGCCGGTGGAGTAGGTGTCCCTGTCCGTGGCGTCCCACACCATGCCCTTGGAGCCGCGCAGCCGGAGCACCTCACGGCGGACATCGTTGGCGTACGCGCGTTTGCCCACCTCCACACCGAGGGCGCGCGCCAATTCGGCGTACCGGATGGGGGCGCTCATCCGCCCCAGCGGCAGCTGGAATTCAACGGTGAGCACCACGTACCGGGGCGAGCCGTTGACGGTGGTCTGCTTAAGGATGGAGTCCCGGTAGCCGAACTTCAGTTCCGAGTTCGTGAAGGTCTGCACGGCATTCCGCTGCCGGTCCCAAGTGCGGACAGCGGCAATGGTCTGCGAAACTTCCGCACCGTAGGCGCCCACGTTCTGGACGGGAGTGGCGCCGGTTGAGCCGGGAATGCCGGAGAGGGCCTCGATGCCGGACCAGGCATGGCGGACGGCGTGCTCCACCAGCTTGTCCCAGTTATGGCCTGCCTGCACCACCACGGCCACGCCCCCACAGGAGTCCTCGGCGTTGACCGTGAACCCCTCGGAGGCGATTTTGATGACCGTCCCCGGGAACCCGTCGTCGGACACCAGGAGGTTGGACCCACCGCTGATGATCAGCACCTGCTCACCGGCCGCATCCGCGGAACGGACGGCGTCGATGATCTCCGCCTCAGTCCGCGCCTCGATGAACATACCGGCGGGGCCGCCGACGGCGGACGTGGTCAGGGACGAAAGCAGGGTGGGAGTCACCGATCCACAGTACTTGAAGTTACTGTGCGGGCGCAGTGACCTGCAGTACCTTCAGGCAGCCTTCCGGGCCACCGGCGACAGCACGAAGCTCACAGCGAGCATTACCATCACGGCCAGGAGTGAATGCAGGATGCCCACGTGTTCGGCCAGCAGGCCAAGCAGCGGCGGCCCGCACAGGAACGCCCCGTACCCGATGGTGGATACCACCGATACCCGGGCGGCGGCTTTGGCGGGATCGTCGGCCGCGGCGGACATGCCCACTGGAAAGCCCAGGGAGGCGCCCAGGCCCCAGGCCGCCAGCCCAACGTAGGCGAGCCACGGCGCCGGGGCGAAGACGAAGATGCCAAGGCCCACCACGGCCATCGCGGCGCACCACCGCATCACCGGGACCCTGCCGAACTTATCGAGCAGCACCGTCCCGGCAAAGCGCCCGATGGTCATGAACGTGACAAAGAGGCCATAACCGGCAGCACCGGCGGCGTCGCTCTGCCCGTGGCCGTCCGCCAGCCCCAGGGCCACCCAGTCCCCCGCGGCGCCTTCAGCCAGTGCAAGGCCCAGCACCAGGACCCCGAGCAGCAGGGTCCGCCGCTCCCGCCAGGCCTGGGCGATCCTGCGCTTGTTGTCCAGCGGCGCCTCCGCCGTGCCCGCGGCAGGAATCACGGGGATGGGTCCTGTAGTGGGGTCCTCGAAATTGTCCGGGGAGTAGCTGCGCTCCCCCGGCACCGGCGTGGCATCGGCACGGAACCAGGACGCAGCCGTCGCCACCGAGACAGCCACCACCGCCCCTGCCGCTGCCAGGTGCCAGAACACGGGCAGGGACACGGCCGCAGCAAGGGCGCCAAGTCCGGCGCCAGCCACAGTTCCCAGGCTGAACGCCCCGTGGAGCCGTGGCATGATGTGCCGGCCCACTGCGCGTTCCACCGCTGCACCCTCCACGTTGGAGGCAGTGTTCCAGCTCCCGGTGCCCAGGCCGATGATGGCCAGGCCGACGGCTGTTGCCATCGGGTTTGCCAGCACAGTTGTGCCAAAACCGGTGGTCAGCAGCCCGGCACCCACCATGATGCTGCCGGTGCGGATGGTCCGCTTGGAGCCCAGCCGCAGCACGATCAGCCCCGACATGGACACGGAAGCGAACGAGCCCAGCGTCATGCACAGCAGGATGATGCCCACGTTGCCCGGGGTGAGGTCCAGCGCGTCCCGGATGGCCGGCAACCGGGAGACCCAGGAGGCAAAGGCCAGGCCGCTGGCCCCGTAGGCAATGACGACGGCGTTGCGCCAGGCGGTGACTTGTGCGGCGGTGACTTGTGCGGCGGTGGCGGTGGTTCCTGCAGGAGTGGTCAAAAGGTGCAGCTTAGGACAGCTTGACGAGGGCCTGGGCCTTCATCAGGACTTTCTGCCCGGCGGAGACCACTGTGAGGTCGATTCGCGCCGTGTTGGCTTCAGCGTCGAGCTTCCCGATGATGCCGCTGACCTCGATGCTGGCTCCGGGCTGGTCGGTCCCGGTGGTGTCCGTGACCAGGACGGGCTTGGTGAAGCGGGTCTGGAAATCGACGACGGCGGCGGGGTCGCCTGCCCAGTCGCTCACCAGCTGGACGGCTGAGCCCATGGTGAACATGCCGTGGGCGATCACGCACGGCAGTTCCACGCTGGTGGCGAAGGCTTCGTTCCAGTGGATGGGGTTGAAGTCACCGGAAGCGCCGGCGTACTTCACCAGGTCTGTACGGGTCACCGCGATGGTGCGGCTGCCGATCTCCTGGCCGGGGCTGAGTTCGTGGATGCTGAGGCTCATGGCTACTGTCCCTCTCCGCGGACCAGGATGGATGACGTGGTGGTGGTGACGGGTTCCCGGGAGTCGCCGGAACCCAGGGCGAAGATCTCCGAGCGGGTGGTGATCATGGCACCGCCGCCCATGGCCCGGACGCCGTCCACATGCAGTTCCGCCACCAGGCGGTCGCCGGCAATGATGGGCCGGTGGTGGGTGAAGCGCTGGTCTGCGTGGACCACGCGGGAGAAGTCGATGCCCGCTTCCGGATCCTGGATGAGCTGGGCGTCGGCGCGCTGGGCGATGATGATGGCGAAGGTGGGGGGCGCCACCAGGTCGCTGTGGCCCAGCGCCTTGGCTGCGTCGATGTCGAAGTGTGCAGGGTGGGTGGCCTTCACGGCGCGGGCGAACTCGCGGATTTTCTCGCGGCCAACGTCGTACACCTCTGCGGCAGGGTAGCTTCGGCCCTGCAGATCCGGATTGATAGTCATGGATTCCAGCCTATAGTCCGCGTCTTGGCCGTTAGAAAAGGCCCGCCGCGGTTTTTGGCGCCCGCTACCGGCGGAGGTTCCGGCGGATGGCCTGGCCGCGGACCACGAGGCCGACGACATGCAGGACCAGGCCCAGCCCGATCAGCGGCAGGGACGCCATGGCAAGTCCCTGGTTGCCACCAGTGTTGCCGATGAGGTTGAGGATGATACCGACGGCGATCAGGCCCATCGCGCTGAAAACCAGGACTTTGTAGCGGGTTGGCGCAGTGGCCCAGAATTCGTTCAGCACCGTCCAAGTCTAGCGGCCGCGCCCGGCGTCCCGGGCTGGGTCAGAACAGGGCTTCCTGCACTGCGGGCACCTCCGAAACAAAGTCACCCAGGACAATCGTGCGGGCGGCCAGTTGGGACAGGTTAACCACAAAATCCGCGTCCGAGCCGTCCAGCCGGGCCAAGGCGTTCGCGCCGCTCAAGGCAGCAATGCCGAACCCGTGCTGCCCCGCCTCCAGGGCGTGCGGGTATGCATGGCGAGGCTTGTTTCCAAAGATGGCATCCCCGTTCAGGGCATCAGCGTGCGCGGGCCTGCTCCACTGCTCATCGACAGGTTCGAAACCGTCGACGGCGGTGCGCGCCAGGAGTGCTCGAACGTCCCTGGCGGCACGGGCATTGACGGCGTCCAACGCCGTGGCTGGGAGCGGCTGCAGCAGTGCTTCGGCTTTGGCCGAGGACCGCACCTGCTGCGTCAGCCCGACGTCGGCCGTCACCAGGTCCTCAAGGATCCGCACCACCCGGCCGTCCTGCGCCCGGGCCACATAGCGCGCAACCGCGGCCCCCTGCTCCGCGAGCCGGTTCCACTTCCGTGGGCCGGACGCCGTCCCCACCTTGGTGGCGCCGCCGGCAAAGGTTGCCACGTAGAGCCAGTGTTCCTGCATCAGGTACTCCCGCAGGCCGGGAGTGACGCGGCCGCCGCGGTGGAAGTCGTGCATCAGCCGCGACTCGTCCAGTATGAAGCACCGCTCGCACTGCTTTCCCCGGATGGCCGGGGCAGCGGAGGCACAGAGAACGTGGCTGCGCGAGCCGGCCTGTCGCATCTGCACATGGCCCAGGCAGAACCTTCCGGGCTCCGCCACCTGGAAGCCGAGCCGGTGTCCCCGGCGCAGGGCGATCTCCCGGAACTCCCCCTCCGGTGACTGGAGGCGCAGAACCGGGCCGCCGCCGTCGTCCGCTGTCTTATCGGGTTCCGCGGGCTGGTCAGCCGGCGGGCCCTCCCAAAAGACCCCGTGGACCAGATAGCGTGTATCGGTCAACGGGGTCTCCTGATGTGTGTGGGGGTGTTACAGCGCGGGCTGCACCCCAAAGGCTACCGCGAGCTTCATGATCTTCTCGGCGCGGCCCAGGCGGGGCAGGTCGGAGCCATCACGGATGACGCGGCCGTTGGCCTCGAAGTCGTTCATGAAGTCGGTGGCCCAGGCGACGTCGGACGGCGTGGGGCTGATGACCTCGTTGATGACCGGGGTCTGGTCGATCGCCAGGCAGAGCTTGCCGGTCATGCCCATCATTACGGTGATGCCGGTCTGCTCGCGCAGGATGGGGTGGTTGGTGCCGACGGTGGGGCCGTCGATGGGGCCGGGCAGGTTGCCGACGCGGCTGGCGACCACGAGCTTGGCGCGGGGGTAGGCCATGGCTTCCGGGGTGGCGGCCATGCCGGTGTCCCGGCGGAAGTCGCCGGAGCCGAAGGCCAGGCGGAACGCGCCCTGGGCCTTGGCGATGTGGTTGGCTTCCTCGATGCCGAGGGCGGATTCCACGAGCGGGATGACGGGCGTCTTGCCGTCCATGCGGTGGTAGCTCTCGGTCACCTGGTCCGCGGATTCGGTCTTGGCGAGCATGACGCCCAGCAGCCCTGGGGTGCCGCGCAGGCCGGCGAGGTCATCAGCCCAGAACGGGCTGGTGGCGTCGTTGATCCGGACCCAGGCCTTGCCGCCGGCGGTAAGCCAGTCGATGACGTTGTTCCGGGCCTGGTCCTTCTGCGAGGGGTCCACGGCGTCTTCAATATCCAGGATGATCGAGTCCGCGCGGGAAACGGCCGACTGGTCGAAGAGTTCCGGCTTCATGGCATTGACCAGCAGCCAGGAGCGGGCGATCTCGGCGGGGATATTGCGTTCCGGCCTAACGGTTTCGGCGGCGATGGTAGACGTCATGCTTTCTACAGTATCCGGCCCGGAAGCGGCACGGCGAAGAAAACGGCCCGCTTGTGAGGTTCAATACGAACTAAACGGGATATGACTGGCCGGGAGGGGAAAGCAACTGGCAGTAGTTGTCGTTTTGGAGCTCCAAAACGACAACTACTGCCAGTCAGTTGGGAGGGTCAGGGGATGTTGCTCCCGCGGGCTGTGACCCAGAGTTTGTACCAGTCAGCCCGGCTCATGGCCTGGGCCGCCCTCGCTGCGTCGCCGCAGGCCCGGATCCGATCGGGGTTGACCGTGCCGATCACCGGCGCGATTCCGGCGGGATGCTTCATCAGCCACCCCAGGAGAATAGCCTCGCCGGTGGCGCCGTACTCCCCCGCCAACTGGGCCACCAGTTCCGCGGTCGCCGCCTCGGCTGAGCCGGGGTTCTCCGGCTCAGCTCCCGTGTAGGCGCCGCGGGCCAGCGCACCATAGGCCTGCAGGCTGATGTTGTTGCGGGTGCAGTATTCCACGGTGCCGTGCGGGAAGCTGTAGTCCAGGTGTTCCGGGTGGTTGACCAGCACCTGGCTTTCCAGCCATGCCCGCTTGAGCAGGCTCATTTCCAGCTGGTTGGCCACCACGGGCGTCTCCAGCCGGTCCTGCAGCACCTCGATCTGCGCCGCGGACATGTTGGACACGCCCAATTGCCGGACCTTGCCTTCAGCCATGAGCTGCCCGACGGCGGATGCCACCTCCGCCGGGTCCGCCAGGGGGTCCGGGCGGTGCAGCAGGAGGATATCCACGTAGTCGGTCCGGAGCCGTTTAAGGCTGCCGTTGACCCGCTCCAGGATGGCGTCCCGGCTCAGGTCGTAGTGGGTCTGCAGGCCGCGTTCGTTCAGCCGGATGCCGCACTTGGTCTGCAGCCGGATGCGCTCCCGCAGGCCCGGCGTGCCGGCCAGAACCTCACCAAACACCGCCTCGGACTTTCCGGTGCGGTAGATATCAGCGTGGTCGAACAGGGTGATGCCCGCGTCTAGGGCGGCCTGGACGGCAGCGGCGGCCTGGTCCACATGGCGAGCTTCATGCGGTTCCCCAGACCAGCTGCCGCCCAGGCCCATGCAGCCGTAGATGACTTCCTGCATCAGTCCCGCAGCCAGGCGGTGGTGTTGGCCGGCAGCTTGCCGTCCTCCAGCGGAGCGCTGCTGACCAGGACGGTCCCGGCGGGAAGGTCCACGGCGGTGGTGCCGAAGTTGGTCACCGACTGCCAGCCGTTGGGGCGCTTGAAGTGCAGGACGTCCGGGCTGCCGTTTTCAACCCATTCGAGGTCCTCGTCCGTCAGCAGCTCCCGGCGGAGCTTCAGGGCCTTGCGGTAGAGCTCCAGGGTGGAGCCTTCCGTTCCGTCCTGGGCCTCCACGGCGTACTTGCTGAACCAATCCGGCTGGGGCAGGTGGGAGCCGCCGTCGCCGAAGCCGAAGGAGGTGCCTTCCACCTTCCAGGGCAGCGGCACGCGGCAGCCGTCGCGGCCGATCTCCACGCCCTTGTTGCGGAAGAAGGACGGGTCCTGCCGCTCCGATTCGGGAATATCGGCAACTTCCTGCAGGCCCAGTTCCTCTCCCTGGTACAGGTAGGCGGATCCGGGCACGGCGAGCATCAGGAGGGTGGCGGCGCGGGCGCGGCGTTCGCCGAGCTCAACGTCCAGCTGGTCTTTGGGGCCTCCGGCGAGGAGCCAGTCCTTGCCGTCCTGGCCCTTGGCGCCGGCCTTTTCCTTGGCCACCTGGGGCAGGCCATAGCGGGTGGCGTGGCGCACCACGTCGTGGTTGGAGAACACCCACGTGGAGGAGGCGCCGGTGGCAGCGGCCTCGGCAAGGTTGCGGGTGATGATTTCCTTGTATTCGGCGGCATCGAAGTCGGCCTGCAGCAGGTCGAAGTTGAAGGCCTGGCCCAGTCCCTGCGGGCTGGCGTAGCGGGCGCGGCGGGTGGCGTGCACCCAGGCTTCGGCAACGGCGGTGCGGGGCGGGTTGTATTCGTTGAACACCTCGCGCCATTCGGCGTAGATCTCGTGCACTTCGTCGCGGTCCCAGAAGGGGTGCGTGCCGTCGTCGAATCCGTCCACACCGGTGTTGGCGGCGCTCAGTTCCAGCTTGGACAGCAGCGGCTCGGTGAGGTCCTTGGTGAGGGCATGTGCCACGTCAACGCGGAAGCCGTCCACGCCCCGGTCTGACCAGAAACGCAGGGTCTTGAGGAAGTCGTCACGAATTTCGCGGTTGGACCAGTTCAGGTCCGGCTGTTCCTTGGCGAAGATGTGCATGTACCACTGGCCCGGGGTGCCGTCCGGTTCGGTGATGCGCTCCCAGGCCGGTCCGCCGAACACGGAGTCCCAGTCCGACGGCGGGAACTCGCCGTTGGGGCCCTTGCCATCACGGAAGATGTAGCGGTCCCGGGCCGGGGAGCCCTTGGGCGAGGCCAGTGCTTCCTGGAACCACTTGTGCCGGTTGGACGAATGGTTGGGGACGATGTCCGCGATGAGCTTGATGCCGGCGTCGTGCAGTGCCTTCGCCATCTCGTCGAAGTCGGCCAGCGTGCCCAGCTTGGGGTCGACGTCACGGTAGTCGTCAACGTCATAGCCGCCGTCGGCGAGCGCTGACGGGTAGAACGGGCTCAGCCAGACGGCGTCGATTCCCAGCGACTTCAGGTACGGGACCTTGGCGGTGATGCCCTTGAGGTCGCCGATGCCGTCTCCGTTGGAGTCGGCAAAGCTGCGGGGGTAGATCTGGTAGACGGAGGCCTGGCGCCACCAGTTGGGGTCGGCCAGACGGTCAGAGTCGGACAGGGTTGCCAGGGTGGCAGTGGTGGACAAGGACTAACCCTCTTCTTCAGTGCGGTTATATTTATATTGAGCCTAAATTTACTTCCTCAAGTATTATCTGGTGATTTGCACAGGAAGGTCAACAGCATGCCCGAACCAGTTCCGGCGACCCCCCAGTTGCTGCGGCGCGTCAGCGCCGGCGCGGTCCTGGAATTCATGCGGACGACGGCGGCAGTGACGGTCACGGACGTCATGGCCGCCACAGGACTCACCCGTGCCACCACCATTGCCGTCTGCGAGGACCTGGTGCGGCGCGGCTGGATCCTGGAGCTGGAGAACCAGCGCGAGTTCGGGGGGTACCAGAAGGGCCGTCCCGCCCGCCGGTTCGAACTCGACGGGCGGGCGGGCGTGGTCCTGGGCATGGACATCGGCTACTCCAAGGTCACCGTGGTGGTTTCCGATCTCCGGGGCATGACCCTTGGCCGCTCCAGCCGCCCCTTCCAAGCTGGTGACGTCGGCTCGAAGGAACGCATCGCCTTCATTGACGGCGTGGCCATGGCGGCGCTGCAGTCCGCGGGAACCGGGCCTGAACAGGTGCTGGCCGTGTGCGCCGGGGTGGCAGCACCGGTGGACCGGCACGGGGACGTGGTGGCCACGCAAAAGTTCTGGGGACTGTTCGACCTCGGGCTGCGGCCGGCCCTCAAGGAGACCCGCGGGTGGACGGTGCTGCTGGAAAACGACGCCAACCTTGCCGCCCTTGGCGACCGCTGGCAGGGGGCGGCTGCCGGCGTCGACGACGTGGTGGTGATCCTGGCCAGCGAACGGCTGGGATCCGGCATCGTGGAAGGCGGTCGGCTGGTGCACGGAAGCCGCGGCAGTGCCGGCGAACTTGCCTACCTGAACCTGGTGGAAGGCGTGGGTGACACCTACGGCATCGCCCACCTGGCCAGGACCTGGGCAGCCGAGGCACTGGCCACGGACACGCCCACCGCCCTCCGCGACCTCCGGCCGGCGCGTGTGGAGGCCGAGCAGGTCTTCGCCGCAGCATCCCAAGGGGACTCCGTGGCCCTGGGCATCCTGGACCGGCTGGCGGACAGGATGGCACGGGTGGTGGGCACTGTGGCCACCATGCTTAACCCCGAACTGGTGGTGATTGGCGGGGGCGTGGCGGATTCGGCGGACGTCCTCCTGGCGCCCATCAGCGAGCGCCTGCACGAGTTCACCGCCACCCCTGCACGGGTGGCGGTGTCCCCGCTGGGTGATTCCATTGTGACGGTAGGCGCCGTGCGCTGCGCCCTGGACTACGTGGAAAGGAACTCGCTGGACCTGGAGCTTCGGACGCCTTAGGAGGCTAGGGGCGCGGTTCCAGGGCCGCGGCCACCGGCAGGGTGCCGTCGCGGAACTCGACGGTGCGGCCGGCGGTCTGCGGCAGGTCCAGCACTGCCGCCGCCACGATCGCCACGTTTGCCCGGGAAGTTTCCCGTTCCCCTTCCGGCGAGGGGTCGACGTCGATCCGTCCCGTTCCGGGGTTGTCCGTCAGCGCGCCCGGGCCAAGAATGGTCCAGGCCAGCTTGGTGCCGCGGAGGTACTCGTCAGCAGCCGCTTTCGCTTCGGCATACGCAAAGAAGCTGCTGTCCTCCGGCACCCCGTGGTCCCTGCCGGCGCCGAAGTAGGACACCATGACATACCGGTCCACCCCGGCCTGGGCAGCGGCGTCCATGGAGCGGATGGCCGCATCCCGATCCACCCCGTAGGTCCGCTCCGGGCTGCCGCCGCCGGCACCCGCGGACCAGACCACGGCGTCGTGCCCGGCGAGCGCATCGGCGATGGCCGCCGTCGTGGAATTCTCCACGTCCAGGACCGACGGCGTGGCGCCGGTGGCTGTGACGTCGTCGGCATGGTCCGGGTTTCGGATGAACGAGGTCACGGAGTGGCCCTCGCCGGTGAGCAGTTCGGACAGGAGGAGGGCCACTTTCCCGTGGCCGCCAATGATGGCGATGCGTGTCATGCACCCATTCTGCCCGCAAGGCACCGGCAGACAGAAGCGACGTGGTGCTGAACAGGGGCTTTGTGCCCTGTCCACGGTTTCCGGAAGCCACCTAGCTTGGGGGCATGGCTGCCGGACCCCATGCGGGGTTAGATGGACCCGCATCAGAAGCGATGTTGAAGCTGGGCCGTTTCTTCACGAGGTGGGAGCAGACGGATGACGGCAGGGCGGTGTTCCGCGAGGGCGGCCGCAAGGGCGACATTTTCTACCGCGACCGCTGGAGCCACGACAAGGTGGTGCGCTCCACGCATGGGGTGAACTGCACGGGTTCGTGCTCCTGGAAGGTGTACGTCAAGGACGGCATCATCACATGGGAGTCGCAGCAGACAGACTACCCCTCCGTAGGGGCCGACAGCCCGGAGTATGAGCCACGGGGCTGCCCGCGCGGGGCAGCCTTTTCCTGGTACACCTACTCCCCCACCCGGGTCCGTTTCCCCTACGCCCGGGGCGTCCTGGTGGAAATGTACCGGGAAGCCAAGGCCCGGCTGGGCGACCCCGTGCTGGCGTTCGTCGAGGTAGCCGCCGACCCGGAGCGGCGGCGCCGCTACCAGCAGGCCCGCGGCAAGGGTGGCCTGGTACGCGTGTCCTGGCAGGAGGCCATCGAGATCGCCGCCGCCGCCCACGTGAACACCATCAAGACCTATGGGCCGGACCGGTGCGCCGGCTTTTCGCCCATCCCGGCCATGTCCATGGTCTCCCACGCCGTGGGCACCCGCTTCATCCAGCTCATCGGCGGGGTGATGACCTCCTTCTACGACTGGTACGCCGACCTTCCCGTCGCGAGCCCCCAGGTGTTCGGGGACCAGACCGACGTTCCCGAGTCCGGGGACTGGTGGGACGCCCGCTACCTCATGATGTGGGGCTCCAACGTTCCGGTGACGCGCACGCCGGATGCGCACTGGATGACCGAGGTCCGGTACCGCGGCACCAAGGTGGTCACGGTCAGTCCGGACTATGCGGACAACACCAAGTTCGCCGACGAATGGCTTCCCGCCCAGGCGGGGACGGACGCAGCACTGGCCATGGCCATGGGCCACGTGATGCTGAAGGAATTCTTCGTCGACCGGCAGGTGCCGTTCTTCGCCGACTACGTGAAGCAGTACACCGACCTTCCCTTCCTGGTCAGGCTGGAGAAGAACGACGACGGCGCCCTCACGCCGTCGAAATTCCTCACCGCCCTGGACGTCCCCAGTGAGTCGCTGGCCGAGGATGCAGCGTTCCGCACTGTCCTGTACGACAAGGCGGCGGCCCGGGCCGCCGTTCCCAACGGGTCCATGGGGTTCCGCTATTCGCTTAGCGGGGAGGGCAAATGGAACCTGGACCTCGAAGGGATCGAGCCCGCCCTTTCCCTCAAGGAAGTGTCCACGCAGAGCGCCGAAATCCTGCTCCCCTGTTTCGAGGATGCAGGCGGCGGGGGCAGCATCCTGCGCCGGGGTGTCCCGGTCCTGGAGGTCGACGGCCATCTGGTCACCACGGTGTTCGACCTCATGCTGGCCCAGTACGGCGTGGGCCGTCAGGGCCTTCCCGGCACGTGGGCCGAGGGATACGACGACGCCGCCACCCCTTACACGCCTGCGTGGCAGGAGGAGATCACCAGCGTTCCGGCGCAGGCCTGCATCAGGGTAGCGCGTGAGTTCGCCCGCAATGCCGAGCAGTCGCAGGGCCGGTCCATGATCATTATGGGCGCGGGCATCTGCCAGTGGTTCCACGGCGACACGACCTATCGCGCCGTGCTGGCACTGGTGATGCTTACCGGCTGCATGGGGCGCAACGGCGGCGGCTGGGCGCACTATGTGGGCCAGGAAAAGACCCGCCCCGTCACTGGCTGGGTATCCCTGGCCAACGCGCTGGACTGGTCCCGGCCGCCGCGGACCATGATCGGCACCGGCTACTGGTACATGCACACCGACCAGTGGCGGCAGGACGGCTACTCGGCCGATGCCCTGAAGTCCCCGCTGTCCACGGGAAAGCTGGACGGCATGCATACGGCGGATGCCATCGCCCAGTCCGCCCGGCTTGGCTGGATGCCCTTCTACCCCCAGTTCGACCGCAACCCCCTGGACGTGGCGGATGAGGCGGAGGCCGCCGTCGCCGCGGGCACCGCAGCTGATGCGCCGTCCTACATTGCCGACTCCCTCAAGAACCGCTCCCTCAACCCGGCCATCGAGGATGTGGACGCGCCGCGGAACTGGCCGCGCACCCTGGTGCTGTGGCGGTCCAATCTCTTCGGCTCATCCGCCAAGGGCAACGAGTACTTCCTCCGGAACCTGCTGGGAACCCACAACAACGTCCTGGGCCCGGACAGCGCGGAGGAGCTCAAGCCCCGGGAGGTGGCCTGGCATGGGACGGCACCTGAGGGAAAGCTGGATCTGTTGGTCTCCGCCGACTTCCGGATGACCTCCACCACGCTGCTGTCCGACGTCGTGTTCCCCGCCGCCACCTGGTACGAAAAGCATGACCTTTCCTCCACGGACATGCACCCGTTCGTGCATGCGTTCAGCCCTGCGATCGACCCGCCCTGGGAAACCAAGACCGACTTTGACACCTTCCACCTGCTGGCCAGGGAATTCTCCCGGCTCGCCAAGGACCACCTGGGCATCCGGAAAGACCTGGTCAGCGTGCCGCTGATGCACGACACTCCCGGCCAGCTGGCTCAACCCGGCGGGCGGGTCCGGGACTGGCGGGACCCCCACATCCCGGCCGTCCCGGGGCAGAACATGCCCGTCTTCTCCGTTGTGGAGCGGGACTATACGGCCATCGCGGACAAGCTCGCCGCCGTCGGACCCTTGGCAGACAAGCTCGGCTTCACCGTCAAGAACGTCACCTACAACGTGGCTCAACCCGTGGCCAGGCTCAGCCACACCAACGGCGTGATGCTGGGCGGCGCGGCGGACGGCAGGCCCGCCATGGATACGGACGCGAAGATGGCCGAAGCGATCCTGGCGTTCTCCGGCACCACCAACGGCCTGCTGTCCGTCCAGGGCTTCAAGGACCTGGAAGTCCGCACCGGCAGGAAGCTCGCGGACCTGGCTGAGGGCTCGGAGGAAAAGTTCATCACGTTTGCCCAGACGCAGGCGGGTCCGGTCCCGGTGATCACGTCCCCGGAATGGTCCGGATCGGAAACCGGCGGCCGGCGGTACGCGCCGTTCACCATCAACATCGAACGGCTCAAGCCCTTCCACACCCTCACCGGCCGGATGCACTTCTTCCTGGACCACGACTGGATGACAGACATCGGCGAAAACCTGCCCATCTACCGGCCGCCGCTGGACATGCACCGGCTGTTCGGCGAACCACGGCTTGGCTCCGATGGCGCCATGGAGGTCACGGTCCGGTACCTGACCCCGCACTCCAAGTGGTCCATCCACTCCGAATACCAGGACAACCTGCTGATGCTCTCCCTGTCCCGGGGCGGACCCACCGTCTGGATGAGCCCGGCCGACGCCGACGCCATCAAGGTCCGGGACAACGACTGGGTGGAATGCACCAATGTCAACGGCGTCCTGGTGGCCCGGGCAATTGTAAGCCACCGCATGCCGGCCGGAGTGGTCTACGTCCACCATGCCCAGGAGCGCACCATCGACGTGCCCAAGTCCGAGGCCACCGGACGGCGCGGCGGCATCCACAACTCCGTGACCCGGCTGCTGGTGAAACCCTCGCACCTGGCCGGCGGCTACGCGCAGCTGGCCTACGCGTTCAACTATCTTGGCCCCACCGGGAACCAGCGCGACATGGTGGCCACGGTGCGCCGCCGCTCGCAGGAGGTGCAGTACTGATGCGGGTGATGGCCCAGATGGGCATGGTGATGAACCTGGACAAATGCATCGGCTGCCACACGTGCTCGGTGACCTGCAAGCAGGCGTGGACCAACCGTGCCGGCATGGAATACGTGTGGTTCAACAATGTGGAGACCCGGCCCGGGCAGGGCTATCCGCGCCGGTATGAGGACCAGGAGCGCTGGTACGGCGGCTGGACCCTGAACCGGCGCGGCAAGCTGACGCTGAAGGCCGGCGGCAGGGTGAAGAAGCTCATCGGCATCTTCGCCAGCCCCGTCCAGCCCGAGCTGAAGGACTACTACGAGCCGTGGACCTACGACTACAAGACCCTGGTGGACGCTCCGTTGGGCGACGACTTCCCCGTGGCCCGGCCGAAGTCCCTGATCACCGGCAAGGACACCAAGATCACCTGGTCCGCCAACTGGGATGATGATCTGGGCGGCGCCACCGAGCACGGGAACCTGGACCCGATCGTGGCGAAGATCCGGCGTGAGTCCGAGGACAAGATCAAGTTCGCCTACGAGCAGACCTTCATGTTCTATCTCCCCCGGATCTGCGAGCACTGCCTGAACCCCTCCTGCATGGCGTCCTGCCCGTCGGGTGCTATCTACAAGCGGGTGGAGGACGGGATTGTGCTGGTGGACCAGGACCGGTGCCGCGGCTGGCGCCAGTGCGTCACGGGCTGCCCGTACAAGAAGATCTATTTCAACCACAAGACCGGCAAGGCCGAGAAATGCACGTTCTGCTACCCCCGGGTGGAGGTCGGCCTGCCCACCGTGTGCTCCGAGACGTGCGTGGGCCGGCTGCGCTACCTGGGACTGTTTTTGTACGACGCCGATGCTGTCACCGCGGCAGCGTCGGTCACCGATCCGAGGGACCTCTACGACGCCCAGATGGACGTGTTGCTGGACCCCAACGATCCCCGCGTCCAGGCGGAGGCCCGGGCACAGGGCATCCCCGAGGACTGGCTGGACGCCGCCCGCCGGTCCCCCGTCTACGCCCTGGCCAAGGTGTACAAGGTGGCCTTGCCCCTGCATCCGGAGTACCGCACCATGCCCATGGTCTGGTACGTCCCGCCCCTCTCCCCCGTGGTGGACCTCCTCCGCGACCAGGGGCACGACGGCGAGGATCCCGGCAACCTGTTCGGCGCCATCGACGCCCTGCGGATCCCGGTGGAGTACCTCGCCGAGCTCTTCACTGCCGGGGATACGGAGCGGGTTACGGCCGTGCTGCGGAAGCTCGCGGCCATGCGGTCCTTCATGCGCGGCATCAGCATGGGTGGGGACCCGGACGAGGCCATCCCGGAGTCCGTGGGCATGGACGGGCAAAGCATGTATGACATGTACCGGCTGATGGCCATCGCCAAGTACAGCGAACGCTATGTCATTCCCACGGCGCACCTTGAGCAGGCGCACGACCTGGAGGAGCTGGGCTGCTCGCTGGATTTCGACGGCGGACCGGGCATGCAGGACTCGGCCCCGTTTGGCGAGGCGAGCGGGCGGCCCGTCCCGGTGGCAGTGGACACGTTCAACGCCTTGCGGGACCGGCAGAGCTCGGACACCATCGCCGAGGGGACGGGCCTGCGCGGGCGGGTGAACCTGCTGAACTGGGACGGCCGCGGGGCGCCGCCCGGCCTGTTCCCGGACAAGGGGCACGAAGCGGATACCCTCGACGCTGCGGAGGACCAGCCGTGAACCGCCACGACCAGGTGGTGTACCTGGCAGCGGCCTGGTGCCTGTCCTATCCCGATGAGGACCTGGTGCAGCGGGTTCCCCTGGTCCGGGCAGCGCTGTCCGAGTTTCCCGGGGCTTTGCCGGCATTTGCGCCGGTACTGGACCTTCTCGAGGCCACCCCGCCCATGGAACTGCAGGCCCAATATGTCCGCGAGTTCGATCTCGGCCGGCGGCACGCGCTGCATTTGAGCTACTGGACCGATGGCGACACCCGGCGCCGCGGTGAGGTGCTGGGCTTCTTCAAGGAGGCCTACCGGCACAGCGGCGCCCTGGTGGACCTGGACGGGGAACTTCCCGACTACCTGCCCATGGTGCTGGAATTCGCTGCCCGGGTGGATTCCGCGGCCGGACGCACCCTGCTGAAGCGTTACCGGGCCAGCTTGGAGATGCTTCGGCTGGGGCTGCTTCGGGACAACCTGCCGCATGCCACGATGCTGGCGGCCATCTGCGCCACCTTGCCCGGGAAGTCACCCCAGGACGAGAAGGAAGTGATGCGCATGGCCGGATACGGTCCACCCTCCGAAAGCGTGGGACTGGATCCCTACGATCCGCGGCTTTTGCCGGTCAGGAGGGCCTGACCATGCCCGCACTCAAGGCGTCCACCGTGGCGGAGCCGGGACCCGCCGTCGTACTCAACGCCTGGGATACCGTCCTGTGGGGCGTCCTGCCCTATGTCATGGTGGTGGTGCTGGTGGGCGGGCTGGTGTGGCGCTACCGGTACGACCAGTTCGGCTGGACCACCCGGTCCTCCCAGCTTTACGAATCCCGGCTCCTGAGGATCGCCTCCCCGCTTTTCCACTTCGGGCTGCTTGCGGTCATCGCCGGGCACTTCTTCGGCCTGGTGATCCCGATGGCCTGGACGGCGGCGGCGGGCATGAGCCAGGAGTTCTACCACTTCAACGCCCTGCTGGTGGGCGGCATCGCCGGGGTGGGAACGCTGGGCGGGATCGCGCTGCTGATCTACCGGCGGCGCACCACCGGCCCGGTCTTCATGGCGACCACCAGGAACGACAAGACCATGTACGTGGTGCTGACCGCGGCCATCGTCTTTGGCCTGTGGACCACCCTGGCCAGTGTGTTCGAGGGAGAACACGGGCACAACTACCGGGAAACGGTGGCGCCGTGGTTCCGGTCGCTGTTCATCTTCCAGCCGGACATCGCGGCGATGGCCGCTGCGCCGTTAACCTTCCACCTGCACACCTTGGTGGGCATGGCGCTGTTCGTCATCTGGCCGTTCACGCGCCTGGTGCACGCATTCACGGCACCCCTGCACTACCTTTTCCGCCCGTACATCGTCTACCGCTCGCGGGACAGGGAAACGAAGGGCCGGGGCTGGTCCGCCGTTGGCACGCCGGACAGGGATACCCGCAACCGCTGACCGGCGGTGCGTCTTGGACAATCTCCTGAGGAGCTAGCAGTGGCCGGAACAACCCCAACGCCAGTTAGCGGAAGGGCGCTGAACCTTGCGCTCGCGACGGCGGCGTCCGTGGCAGGTTTCTGGGCGTGGAACTCCGTGGCCACCCTGGGTGCCTTCTACACCCAGAACCTGGCCCTGGCACCGGCCGCCACGGGGATCCTGGTGGCCATGCCGGTGTTCGTCGGTTCGCTGGGACGGATCGTGGTGGGCACCCTGACGGACAAATACGGTGGCAGGGCCATGTTCAGCTTTGTGCTGCTGGCCGCCATCCCTCCCATCCTCCTGGTGTCCATTGGCGGCCTTCTCAGTTCCTTCGCGCTGGTGCTGGGCGCCGGCCTGCTGCTGGGCGTGGCCGGGACGGTGTTCGCGGTCGGAATTCCGTTCGTCAGTTCCTGGTATGAGCCCGCCCGCCGCGGCTTCGCCACCGGCATCTTTGGTGCGGGCATGGGCGGGACGGCGCTGGCGGCCTTCCTGAATCCGCGGCTGGTGGCGGGAATCGGCTACTTTCCCACGCACCTGCTGATCGCCGGTGTCCTGGCCGTCATGGCCGCGCTGGTCTGGTTCCTCATGAAGGAATCCCCCGAATGGGCTCCGAACCACGCACCGGTGCTGCCCAAGCTGCTGGATGCTGCCAGGATTTCAGTCACCTGGAAGATGTGCTTCCTGTACGCCGTGGTCTTTGGCGGCTTTGTATCCTTCGCCACCTACCTGCCCACCTACCTGCGCGATGTCTACAGCTTCGACCCCGCCGGTGCGGGTGCCCGGACCGCCGGATTTGCCCTCGCCGCCGTCCTGGCCCGTCCGGTCGGTGGCGTCCTCGCGGACAAGCTGGGCCCCAAGCCCGTGGTCCTGGTGGCCCTTGGAGCCGTGGCCGTCCTGGGCTGGGTGGTGAACATGCGGCCCGACGGCGAGGTCCCGGCAGGTGCCACGTTCGTTGCCATGGCTGCGGCGCTGGGGCTGGGGACGGGCGGCGTGTTCGCCTGGGTGGGCGTCCTCTCACCGGCAGGGAAGGTAGGCAGCATCAGTGGCATCGTGAGCGCGGCGGGTGGCCTGGGCGGCTACTTTCCCCCACTCGTCATGGGGGCAACGTACGACGCCGCTACGCGCAGCTACTCGATAGGGCTGCTCCTGCTGGTGGTCACAGCCCTGGTGGCTTTGGTGTTCACCCTCTTCGCAGTCCAGCCCAGGGCCAGCGCCGCGGCGGTTCAGCGGGCCCGGTGATTCACACTGTCCGGTAACGCAGGTACACCACACCGTTGCTGAACCGGCGCTCTTCCAGCAGTTCCAGCTTCAGGTCCAAGCCGTCGGGCAGAAAGCGCAGGCCGCCGCCCACAGTTACAGGGTTGATGAACAACTGGCACTCATCCACCAGTCCCGCGTTGAGGGCATGCGCGGCAAGGGTGGGGCCGCCAATGCTGATGTTCCTGGCGCTGGTGGACTTCAGCTCCTGCACGGCGTCCGGGACGAACTGCCGCTCCAGCCGGGTCATTGGCGTGGAGACAGTGTCCAGCGACGTCGAATACACCACCTTGTCCGCTGCCGCCCACAAGCGGGCGTAGTCCTGGATCACCTCCGGGTCATCCTGCGTGCCCATGGTTTCCCAGACCGACATCACCTCATACATCCGGCGGCCCAGAAGATAGGCGCCCACATCCCGCTCCAGGTCATTGATGAAGGCGTGGATTTCCTCGTCCGGCGCCGACCAGGCGAAGTTCCCGTTTGGGTCTGCCGTGTAGCCGTCCAGGGACATGATTGCGGAGTAGATCAGCTGCGCCATGGGGACATTCTGCCGCTGGACATCAGTTCTGGATAGGCTCCCGGGACACCAGGAACTGTTGCCCCAGGGTCCAGAGGTTGGAGACCGTCCAATAGACCAGGACGCCGATGGGGAAGAAGATTCCGCCCAGGCCGAAGACCAGCGGCAGGACGTAGAGGAGGACCTTCTGCTGGCGCATCAGGGGGTTGTCGCTGTCCTGCCCGGCAAAGCTCCGGGAAGCCACGAGTTTCTGGGTGAGGAACTGGCAGGCAATCATCACCAGGATCATGGCGACGGCGAGCACGGCCACGGCGGCGGGGCCACCGCCGCCGCTGCCGTGCAGCAAAGAGGCGGACAGCGGCACACCAAAGATACTGGCGGATTCGAACTGGAGCACCTGGTCATGGCTTAGCGCCCCAATGCCTTCGCCCTGCCGCGACGCGTTGGAGATCCCGGACAGCACCTGGAACAGGGCAAGGAAGAACGGCGCCTGGATCAGCAGCGGCAGGCAGGCGGAGAACGGGTTGGTGCCGTGTTTCTTGTACAGCGCCATCTGCTCCTGGGCCATGGCCTGCCGGGACGCCTGGTCCGTCCGGCCCTTGTACCGGTCTTGGAGCTCCTTCAGCTCCGGCTGCAGGAGCCGCATCCTGCGCTGGGCACGGACCTGTGCCAGGAACACCGGGATCAGCGCGGCGCGGATGACCAGGACCAGCCCGATGATGGCCAGCGTCCACGTCCAGCCACCGGATGCCGGCATGCCTGCCGCAGCCAGTCCGTCATGGAAAGCCACCAGGATGGCAGACACCAGCCACCGGAACGGATCCATCACTGCCGTGAAAAAGTCCACCGAATCCCCCATCCGCAGCCTGCTGCAAAGCTACTGGGAATCAGGGAAACAAGAAAGCCCCCGGGATCATGCGATCCTGGGGGCTTAGCCTGTAGCGGTGGGGAGGCTCGATCTCCCGACCTCACGATTATGAGTCGTGCGCTCTAACCAACTGAGCTACACCGCCACGAATGAGAAAAACCTGCGTCAAGCCGGTCAAACCGCCTTGACGCAGGCCCTCATTCAGAGCCCCCCACCGGAATCGATCCGGTGACCTCGTTCTTACCAAGAACGCGCTCTACCACTGAGCTAGGGGGGCAACGAGTAAATACTCTACCGGAAGATTTCCGCACCAACAAATCGGCGCGGCCGGCGAACCCGGACCCCCAAAATCCCCGCCAGATCAGGGATGTAGCGGTACCCGAGGCCTCCGCAGCGACGGCGGCGGGACCCCTCCGGACCCAGATGTGACGAAGACTACTTCGCGCAAAGAGTCAACAAAAAGGACGGGCTGGCTCGCGATGAGCCGGCCCGTCCGGGTGTTGCTTAGCAAAACGTGGTTACCACTTGTTGCGGGGCTTGAAGCCGCCCTCGGTCCGCGGCTTGCGGTCACCGAAGGAACGCTCGGAACGCTCGCTGTACGAACGTCCGCCGCGGTCAGCGGAGGTGCGCTCGCCGTCGTTCTTCCGGAATTCCTTCTTGAACCCGCCATTGCCCTTGAAGTTGCCTCCACGGTCGCCACCGCGGTTGCCCTGGTAGGCGCCGCGGTCACCGGACGGCTTGCGGCCGTTGTCCAGCTCCAGGTGGATCAGCTCGCCGCCGATCCGGGTGCGGGACAGTGCGCGCAGCTGCTCAGGGCTGAGGTCCGCGGGCAGCTCCACCAGGGAGTGGTCGGAGCGAATGTCGATGCAGCCGATCTGGGCGGAGGAGATGCCACCCTCGTTGGCGATGGCGCCCACGATCGAGCCGGGCATGACCCGCTGACGCCGGCCCACCGCGATACGGTAGGTGGCGTTGCCCTCGGTCAGTGCACGGGTCGGCCCACGGGAGCCGAAGCCGTCCTTGGACCGCTCGCGCTTCTGGAATTCAGGAGCAGCGGGCAGTTCCTTGACCAGGAGCGGCTGGCCGCCCTGGGCCATGACGGCCAGTGCCGCAGCGATTTCTGCTGCCGGCACCTTGTGCTCTTCCTCGTAGGAGGCGATGAGGTCACGGAACGCGGAGACGTCCTCGGAGGCGAGGGTCTCGGTGATGCGCTCGGCGAACTTGCCCAGGCGAAGCGTGTTCACGGTTTCCGCTGTGGGCAGGTGCATCTGCTCCACCGGCTGGCGGGTGGCCTTTTCAATGGAGCGCAGCAGGTACTTCTCCCGCGGCGTCATGAACAGGATGGCGTCACCGGAACGGCCTGCACGGCCGGTGCGGCCAATGCGGTGCACGTAGGACTCGGTGTCGTGCGGGATGTCGTAGTTGATGACGTGGCTGATGCGCTCCACGTCCAGGCCGCGGGCAGCGACGTCGGTAGCAACGAGGATATCGATGCGGCCTTCCTTCAGCGCGTCGACGGTGCGCTCACGCTGCTGCTGGGGGATGTCGCCGTTGATGGCGGCAGCCTGGAAGCCGCGCGACTTCAGCTTGTCAGCCAGGTCCTCGGTGGCCATCTTGGTGCGGACGAAGGCGATGACGCCGTCGAACTCTTCCACCTCAAGGATGCGGGTCATCGCGTCCAGCTTGTGCGGGCCCATGACCTGCAGGTAGCGCTGGCGGGTGTTGGCACCGGTGGTGGTCTTGGACTTGACGGAGATCTCGGCCGGATCATTCAGGTACTGCTTGGACATGCGCCGGATCTGGCTGGGCATGGTGGCGGAGAACAGTGCCACCTGGCGGTCCGACGGCGTCTGCTGGAAGATCTGCTCCACGTCTTCGGCGAAGCCCATGCGCAGCATCTCGTCAGCCTCGTCCAGTACCAGGTACTGCAGCTCGGACAGGTCCAGGGAACCCTTGGAGATGTGGTCGATCACGCGGCCGGGGGTACCCACAACCACCTGGGCGCCGCGGCGCAGGCCGGCCAGCTGGGGACCGTAGGCGGAGCCGCCGTAGACGGGCAGCACGGTGAAGTCATCGATGTGCTTGGCGTAGGAGGTGAACGCCTCGGCAACCTGGAGTGCCAGCTCGCGGGTGGGGGCCAGGACCAGGGCCTGGGTCTTGCGGGACGGGCCGTTGAGGTCGTGGAGTTCGGCCAGGCGGGACAGTGCCGGCACTGCGAATGCTGCAGTCTTGCCGGTACCGGTCTGTGCCAGGCCCACCACGTCGCGGCCTTCGAGCAGCAGCGGGATGGTGGCTGCCTGGATGGGGGACGGCTTCTCGTACCCGACATCCTGGAGGGCGGCAAGGACGCGGGCGTCGATGCCGAGGTCGGCGAACTTGACGCCTTCTTCCTCGTCGGATTCCGGCGCCTTGGCGGCGGGGGCTTCGGCAGGGGCCGCGACGGCCTCAGCGGCAGGAACCTCAGCTGCGGGGGCAGCGGGCTCGGTGAATTCGATGCTGGCAGTTGCTGCTTCAGCGGTGGTTTCGTTCTGGTTTTCGGGCATAGGGAGATTCCTCATCCATAGGGGGCCAGGCGGCACTACCCAAGGTGAGCGGAGCCGCAGTACACGTGCCGATGGTGCCGGGCAAACGTTGACCGGCCGGTCACAGAAGTCCGGCGCTTTCGCAATCCCATGGCAGGACTTCGCGCTGCATCTCTTGGCTGCTATCCCAGCAGTCTGTACAGCGTTTCTCTTTAGCCGGCTCTCCCTATGAAAATGCCCGCATCGCTTGTGCGGGCCCCAACACTTGCCAGTCCTGCCTCAAAAATTGGGCAGGAATAAGGGATTTCCGGAGTGGGGGATGTTTCAAGTGTAGGGCACGCAGGCGCCGCGGCGCTAATCGAGCGGGCGACGGCGGCGGTGAGCTTGCGCACACAGCACGCCGTGGGCGGCACTCGGGCAAGACGGGCTACCGCGCCAGCCGCCGCAGCAGTACCTCAAACCTTGCGTGGTACTCGTCCTGGAGCCGGATCTCGCCGTCGGCCTCTGCACCGCGCAGGGCCGCAATGACCTCCGCGTCCGGTTCACTGAACCACCTGCCGATGGTGATGCCGTGGCGCGGGACGAAGGTCCGCTCGATGGTGTCGCCGGCCCGGATGCTGCCGGTGCGGATGACGCGCAGGTATGTCCCCACCCTCCCCTCGTCGGTGAACCGCTTCACCCACTGCGGCTCCTTCATCCGGCGCTGGAACGTTGCACAGGGGGTGCGTGGGGAGGTGACTTCAAGTTCGACGCCGGACCCCACCTTCCAGCGCTCCCCGATCACCGCGTGCGTGGCTTCGATGCCGGATACCCGCAGGTTCTCACCGAAGACGCCCGGCGGCAGCTCACGGCCCAGTGCGCCGGCCCAGTAATCGGCGTCGGCCTGGGAGTAGGCGTAGACGGCCTGGTCCTCCCCGCCATGGTGTGCCCTGTTGGCCTGGATGTCCCCGCGGAGGCCCAGCTTGTGGACCTTGACGGGCCCATCGGCCGGGCGCTTGTCGATGGCGGTGACGCCCACGCTGCCCTGGTCTCCCAGGAGCTGGTGGACGCGGCAGACAGCAAGGACAGAACCTGATTCCATGGCATCAGTCTAGGGTCCCCTTGGGATCCACCCCCGCCTGCCGGCCATGGGCAGTTCTCCCCTGCTGCCGTACTGCGTTCCTACTCGCAGGCGGCACCGGCAGGGACTACGCTGAGTCGAGACTTGCATTGGGGGCAGTGCTGCGCCCAAATCGTGCGGATAACTGAGGGGGACGCCGTGGACTCGAACCAGAAGATCCCGCAAGGGGACCCGGAGGAAGGGCCGCCGAGCGGGGCTAACAACATCCCGGGAACCAGCGGCGCGGGCAGCGCCGCCAAGCCGCCGCCGTGGCAGGTGCCCAAGCCTGAGCTGCGTCCTGATCTCCTCAACGAACCCGTCACCCCCGTGGACCCGTTTGCGCGCGAGCGGGAAAAGCAGCTCGACAATGCTGCGGCGCGGAAGAAGCGCTCCCAGCGCCGCGCAGTGGTGGTGGGCCTCGGCGTCACCGCCCTCCTGGCCGGCACCATCACGGCCGTGGTGGCCAGCAACGAGGACGATCCCGAGTACGCCCAGGTGTGCTTCAACGATGAGACCGGCGAGCGCGTGGAGGACAGGAGCTGCGACAGCTCAGCAGGCCGCGGCGGCGGCATCTACGCCTGGTACTTCTACTCGCGCGGAGCCAGCGTTCCGGCCATCGGCCAGAACCGGTCCACGGCGCCCAACTACACGCGGACCGTTCCCAGCGGGGCCAAGGCCTCCACGGGCTACAGCAGCAAGGGCGGCACGGTCAGCCGCGGCGGTTTCGGGTCAAGCGCCAAGAGCGGTTCGAGCGGCGGCGGCGGCAAGGTTTCGGGGGGCTGACGGATGAAGAGAATGTTGTCTGAGCCCCGGCCGGGCTGGAAGCAAAAGATCGAAGAACAGGGCCTGGTCTTCTCCACCACCACCATGGATGACGGGCGCCGCATTGAGTACTGGAACGAATCGGCGTACTACGAATTCACCATGGACGAGGTGGAGGCCCTCGAAGTGGTGGCCGAAGACATGCACCGGATGTGCCTGGAGGCCGCCAAGTTCCTGGCCACCGGCGCCATGGGCAGCATCGGCATCGGTCCGCAGGCCCTGGAACTGGCGGCGGAATCCCTGCAGGCGGGCGACGTGGACGTCTACGGCAGGTTCGACTTCATCTATGGCGGCCAGGGCGGGCCGGCAAAGATGCTCGAATACAACGCCGACACCCCCACCGGGCTGATCGAAGCCGCCGTGGCCCAGTGGTTCTGGCTGCAGGACGTCCACCCGGAGAAGGACCAGTGGAACGGCATCCACGAGGCCCTGATCCGGCAGTGGAAGAAATTCCAGTACCGCACGGGAATGAGCACTTTGCACGTTGCCCATTCGGAAGTTGAGGAGTCCGGCGAGGACTGGATGACTGCCGCGTACATGCGCGATGTTGCCAGCCAGGCCGGCTGGACCACCATCGGCATCAATATGTCCGATATCGGGTGGGACCCCAACCTGAACCGCTTCGTGGACCTGGACAACTTCCTGATCAGCACCATCTTCAAGCTCTATCCCTGGGAGCTGATGATGAAGGAGGAGTTCGGCCCGCGGCTGCTGGAGCGTGCCCACAACCCGCGCTGGGTGGAACCTGCCTGGAAGATGCTGCTCTCCAACAAGGCCCTGCTGGCCGCGCTGTGGCACCTTTACCCCAACCACCCCAACCTGCTGCCGGCGTACCTCACCGATCCGGGACCGCTGAAGGAATGGGTGGCCAAGCCGCTGCACGGCCGCGAAGGCGACAACATCCGCATCCACGCGGACGGCATCAACCTGGAGCAGCCCGGCGGGTACGGCCGCGAGGGTTGGTGCTACCAGCAATACCACCCGCTGCCGGATTTCGACGGCAACCGTCCCGTCCTGGGGCTCTGGGTGGTGGACGGCGAGTCCGTGGGCTGCGGCATCCGCGAATCCGACGGACCGGTCACGGACTACTTCTGCCGCTTCGTCCCCAACACGATTGATGCACCGGCGCCGCTTTCAGCGGTGGCCGACTCCACCAAGGCAGGTATCACCCTATGAGTACGGACATGACGACGACGGGCGCCTCCGGAGGCGGACCGGGCACCCCGGTGCCGGCCAAGGGGCTGCGGGCCGGGATCCTGGACCTGGGCGACTCGGTGATGCTGGGACTGGCCTCCACCGCGCCGGTGTACTCACTGGCCGCCACCCTGGGCCTGATCGTTGCGGTCAACGGCAACTACACTCCCCTGATCCTCCTGCTGGGCTTCGTCCCGGTCCTGTTCATCGCCTACGCCTTCCGCGAGCTCAACAGCGCCATCCCGGACTGCGGCACCACGTTCACCTGGTCCCGCCAGGCCTTCGGCCCCTGGGCCGGCTGGCTGGGTGGCTGGGGTGTCGCGCTCGCCGGGATCGTGGTCCTGGCCAACCTGGCCCAGGTGGCCGGGCAATACCTGTGGCTGCTGGTGGGCGACGGGTCCTTGGCGCAGAACAAGGTTCTGGTCACCGGGACGGGGCTGCTGTTCATCGTGCTGATGACCGTGGTGAACTACCGCGGGATCCGGCTGGGCGAGCACGTGCAGCGCGTCCTGACCTACGTCCAGTACATTGCCCTGGGCATTTTCGCGCTGGCCATTGTGGTGCGGATCGTTGGGGGTGCTCCAGAAGGCCAGGCCTTCGACTTTGAGTGGTTCAACCCCGTGGGCGCCTTCACCGACCCCGGCGCCGTGGTGCACGGGGCGCTGCTGGCCCTGTTCATCTATTGGGGGTGGGATACCTGCCTGGCCGTGAACGAGGAAACCGAGGACCCCTCCAAGACCCCCGGCCGCGGCGCCGTGATCTCGGCCTTCGTGCTGGTGGCCATCTACGTTTCCGTGGCGCTCCTGGTGATGATGTACGCCACGGTGGGCTCCGAGGGCATCGGGCTGGGCAACGAGGCGAACAAGGACGACGTGTTTCTGGCCATGAAGGACGTGGTGCTGGGGCCGTGGGGCTGGCTGATCGTCGTCGCGGTCCTGGCCTCGGTGCTGTCCTCCACCCAGACCACCATCCTGCCCACCGCCCGCGGCACCCTGTCCATGGGCGTCCACGGAGCCCTGCCGGCCAAGTTCGCAGAGGTGCACCCGCGCAACCAGACCCCCGGGTTCTCCACGCAGGTGATGGGCGGTGCTGCGGCCGCCTACTACGTGGCCATGAGCTTCCTGAGCGAAAACCTGCTGGCGGACTCCATCAGCGCCATCAGCCTGTTTATCGCCTTCTACTACGCCCTGACCGGCTTCGCCTGCTTCTGGTACTTCCGCGGAACCCTGCGGGAATCGGCCCGCAACCTCTGGTTCCGCGGCATCCTCCCCTTGGTGGGCGCGCTGCTGCTGACCGCCGCGTTCTTCATCTCGGCAGTGCAGATGTGGGACCCGGCGTACGGCGATACGCAGATCTTCGGCGTCGGCGGCGCGTTTGTGAGCGGAGTGGTGCTGCTGGCGCTGGGCGTGGTGCTGGCCGCCGCCTGCCGGTTCCTGCCCGCCACCCGCGGCTACTTCCTGGTTGAGAAATGAGGTGACCGAATGACGGGCGAAGAATTGACTGCTGAAGCCGCGGCGGCCGGCCTGTCAGACGTCCTGAACCTCGATTCACTGCTGTCAGCGGAGGAACTGGAACTCCGGCAAAAGGTCCGGGATTTCACCAGCCAGCGCATCAAGCCGGAGATAGCCCGCTGGTATGAGGACGCCGTCTTCCCCCTGGAGCTGGCTACGGAACTGGGTGAGTTGGGCGTGCTGGGGATGCACCTGGAAGGCTACGGCTGCCCCGGCCGCTCCGCCGTCGAATATGGCCTTGCCGCGATGGAGCTGGAAGCCGGCGATTCCGGGATCCGCACGTTCGTGTCCGTCCAGGGTTCGCTGGCCATGACAGCCATCCACACGTGGGGCTCGGAAGAACAGAAGCAGGAGTGGCTGCCCCGGATGGCAGCCGGCGAGGTCATTGGGTGTTTTGCCCTGACCGAGCCCACGGCCGGTTCGGACCCGGCGTCCATGGCCACAGTTGCGCAGCGCGACGGCACCGGAGACGACGCCGGTTGGGTCCTGAACGGGACGAAGCGCTGGATCGGGCTGGCGTCAGTTGCGGGCGTCATGGTGGTCTGGGCCATGACGGACGACGGCGTGCACGGCTTCCTGGTGCCGGCCGGAACCCCCGGCGTGACCGCCAGGGCCATCACGCAGAAGCTGTCCATGCGCGCCTCCATCCAGTGCGACGTGGTGTTCGACGACGTCCGGCTGGGTCCCGAGGCCCTGCTGCCGGGAGCGCGGGGACTGCGCGGCCCGTTCACCTGCCTGAATGAGGCCCGGTACGGCATCGCGTGGGGCGCCATGGGCGCGGCCCGCGATTCCTATGAGGCGGCCTTGGCCTATTCGCAGGACCGGCTCCAGTTCGGCAAGCCGCTGGCCGGCTACCAGCTTACGCAGGAGAAGCTGGTGAACATGTTGGTGGAAATCCAGAAGGGCACGCTGCTGGCCCTGCACCTGGGACGCCTCAAGGACGCGGGAACCATCAGGCCCGAGCAGATCTCGCTGGGCAAGCTCAACAACGTGCGCGAGGCCATTGCCGTGGCACGGGAGGCGCGGTCCATCCTGGGCGGCAACGGCATCACCACCGACTACTCACCCCTGCGGCATGCCGCCAACCTCGAATCAGTACGGACCTATGAGGGCACCGACGAGGTGCACACCCTGATCCTGGGCCGGCACATCACCGGCCTGGGCGCCTTCCACTGACCCCTCCCCCAACTGACTCGCAGTTGTTGCCGTTTTGGCGACGCATAACGACAACAACAGCGAGCTAGTTGGGGGCCCAAAACGGCATCTACTGCGAGTCAGTTGGGGGCCCGGGACGTGGGCCGACGTCCGGCCCGGCCAGTCAGGCCGAGAAGCCGCCGTCGGCCTTGATCAGCTGGCCCGACACCCAGCGGCCTGCCGGTGAGAGCAGGAACGCAACGGTCCTGGCGACGTCGGCAGGGGTGCCCAGGCGGCCGGTGGGCTGCTGCGCGGTGAGCTCTTCATGGACGTCGGGGGTCATCCACCCGGTATCAACCGGACCCGGGTTCAGCACGTTTGCCGAGATCCCCTGCGGACCCAGTTCACGTGCGGCAGCAATCACGATCCGGTCCAAGGCACCCTTTGAGGCACCGTAGGGAAGGTTGAACGCTGTGTGGTCGCTGGTCAGCGCAACGATCGCGCCGCCGTCGTCCGTTGCCTGGCGTGCGAAGGCGGCAATCAACTGCCAGCTGGCGCGGGTGTTCACGGCGAAGTGCCGGTCAAAGGATTCAATGGTGGTGTCCAGCACTCCCGAATCCACCGACTCCGCGTGGCTCAGCACCAGGCCCTGCAGTGGCCCTGCCAGCTGTGCAGCTTCCGCCACCAGCCGGTCCGGGACGCCGGGGTCCTGCAGGTCGGCCGACAGGACGTGCACCTTGGCGCCGATGGCCTCAAGCTCGGCGGTAAGCCTGACAACGTCCTCGGGTTCGCTCCCCCAGGGCATGCGGGCGTCGTAGTCGGCCCAGTAGGAGAGGACCAGGTCCCAGCCGTCCGCGGCCAGCTGCCGGGCAATACCGGCGCCGATACTGGCCAGGCGCCCCGCGCCGGTGACCAGGGCAACGGGGCGGGCGGGGACGGATGATTGGGATTCCATCCGACCAGCCTAGCGGCGGCTGGCGGCGGGGACTGTCCTGTGCCGCACTGCTCACAGGTCCCACACTGCTCAGGCCGCTGCCGGCTCCGCCGCTGCCGTCGGTTCCTGCGACCCTTTGTGCCGGCGGATGGTGGCGCTGATGACCGCGGCGATGGTGCACATGGCCGCCGCCCCCAGCCACGCGTAGGTGTAGTGCCCGGTGGCATCGCGCAGGGCGCCGGCAACGATGGCGGCCGCGGCGGCGCCGAGCTGGTGGGCGGCGAAGACCCAGCCGAACATCACGCTGCCGTCCGCACCGAACGTCTCCCGGCAGATGGCAGCCGTGGGCGGAACAGTGGCCACCCAGTCCAGGCCGTAAATCACCACGAACACGATCATGCTGGGCTGCACCTCGGCGTTCAGCAGCAGCGGAAGCACCAGCAGGCCGATGCCGCGGAACTGGTAGTAGACGGCCAACAGGATGCGGGGGTTGAAGCGGTCGGTCAGCCAGCCGGAGGCGATGGTTCCGATGATGTCGAAAATCCCGACGACGGCAAGCAGCCCCGCTGCCGTGGTTTCCGGCATGCCGTGGTCGTGGGCGGAGGGGATGAAGTGGGTGCCGATCAGGCCGTTGGTGGTGGCGCCACAGATGGCGAACCCGGCTGCAAGCGCCCAGAAGGTCCTGACCTTGCTGGCGCGGCGCAGCACCCGCAGGGCGCGGACCGCGGCGTTGGCACGCGGGCGGCCACCCGGAACCGTTGCGGTTTCCGGCGGCTGGGCGGCCACGCCGGCCGGCTCCTCGCCGTAGGGCAGGACCCCCGCCTCGGCCGGTGAGTTCTTGAGGAACTTCAGCACCAGCGGAACCACGGCGAGCGCACCGGCGGCGATCAGCAGGGAGGCCTGCCGCCACCCGGGGTCCTGGGCGAGCATGGCGATGAAGGGCAGGAAGACCAGCTGTCCGGCCGCGCTGCCGGCGGTGAGGATGCCGATCACCAAACCGCGGCTCCTGGTGAACCAGGTGTTGGCGACCGTGGCGGCAAAGACAAGGGCCATGGAACCGGTCCCCAGGCCGATCAGCAGCCCCCACGTCAACAGGATCTGCCAGGACTGGTTCACCAGCACGGTTAAGGCACTACCCATGCCGATCAGCACCAGGGCTGTTGCAGTGACGGCCCGGACGCCGAACCGTTCCATCAGGGCGGCGGCGAACGGGGCGGTCAGGCCGAAGAGCACCAGGTTGATGCTCACGGCCGCGGACAGCACGGTGGTGGACCAGCCGAACTCCTGCTGGAGCGGGACCATGAGGACACCAGGCGCAGCGCGGAATCCGGCCGCCCCAACGAGTGCCAGGAACGCCACGGCGGCAACGATCCAGGCAGGATGCAGGCGCCTGCGCTTACGTGGCGGTGAGGGAAGGGCAGCAGAACCAGCAGGAACTTCGCGGGCTTCCTCCGGCACGGTGCTCATGCCGCAGTTTCTTTTCCGGACGCGGTGGACAACGGGATGGGATGCTCCGACCTGGCCCGGCTGTGCCAGCTGGTGTTCGCCGCCGTCAGCCGTTCCCCGCATTCCGTGCAGGTGTCTGCCGAGGTAGTGGGTTTGCCGCAGCCGGTGTGGATGACGTGGAGGTGCGCCTGGTCCGAGGGCGCGGGCAGGTGCTTCTCCGCCCAGATGGTGACCGCGTTGAGGACCGGGAGTACGTCCTCACCCTTGGTGGTGAGGACGTACTCCTGGCGGGTGCGGCCGCCGTCGTCATATGCCTTTTTCTCCAGCAGTCCGGCCTCAACCAGGCCTGCCAGGCGCTTGGTGAGGACGGAATCCGCCACCTCCAGCCGGTCCTTCATGGCGTCGAAGCGCCCGTTGCCAAAGAAGACCTCGCGCAGCACCAGGATGCTCCAGGGGTCGCCCAGGATGTCCAGGCCGCGGGCCATGCTGCAGCTGCGTTGGGACCAGTCAGATCGAAGAGGCATACGGGAAACGCTAGCTAACTTTCTTGAAGAAAGCTAGAGTTCCCGCAAGATGCCATTTAACGGCAGTCCGGGTCGCAAACATTGCTATTAAGTGGCATCTCGCGGGGGTGGGCTACGGGATGGAGGTGAACGCCTGGTCCAGGTCTGCGATCAGGTCTTCCTTGTCCTCGATGCCGCAGGAGAGCCGCAGCAGGTTGACCGGGACGGCCAGCTCGGTGCCCTTGACGGAGGCGTGGGTCATCTCGGAGGGGTAGTTCATGAGCGACTCGATGCCGCCCAGCGACTCCGCCAGAGTGAACACGGACGTGGACTCGGCCACCTTGCGGGCGGCAGCTTCACCGCCCTTGAACTGCACGGACACCATGCCGCCGAACTTGCGCATCTGCCTTTTGGCGAGCTCGTGGCCCGGGTGGTTCGGCAGGCCCGGGTAGAGGACGGCCTCCACCTCGGGGCGTTCCAGCAGCCATTCGGCCACTGCCTGCCCGTTCTCGCTGTGCCGGTCCATCCGGACGCCCAGCGTCTTGAGGCCTCGGGTGGTCAGGAAGGCGTCCATGGGCCCGGAGACGGCGCCGACGGCGAACTGCACAAAGCCGATCTTCTCCGCCAACTCCGCGTCCTTGACCACGACGGCGCCGCCCACCACATCCGAATGGCCGCCGATGTACTTGGTGGTGGAGTGGACCACCACGTCGGCACCCAGGGCGAGCGGGTTCTGCAGGTATGGGGACGCGAAGGTGTTGTCGACGACCAGGAGGGCGCCGGCGTCGTGCGCAATGTCGGCGAGCGCCACGATGTCGGTGATCTTCATCAGCGGGTTGGACGGCGTCTCCACCCACACGAACCGGGTCTTGTGCGCAGCCACCGCACGGCGGACCCTGTCCAGGTTGGCCATGTCCACCGGGGTGTTGCCTATCCCCCAGTCCCCCAGGACACGGCTGATGAGCCGGTAGGTTCCGCCGTACGCGTCGTTGCCCAGCACGATGTGGTCCCCGGGCCGGGTCAGCGCACGGATGAGGGCGTCCTCCGCGGCGAGGCCGGAGCTGAAGCTGTAGGCGTGGGTGCCCAGTTCCAGCGCGGCCAACTGTTCCTGCAGCGCATCCCGGGTGGGGTTGGCGCCGCGACCGTACTCGTAGCCGCTGCGCAGGCCGCCGATGCCGTCCTGCGCATACGTGGAGCTGAAGTGCAGCGGCGGCACTACGGCCCCGGTGCGGGGCTCGAAGTCCTGGCCGGCGTGAACGGCGCGGGTGTTGAAACCCTGGTTTTCAGAGGCAGGCATGATGCTCCTTATCGGGGTTGGCTGATCGGGTCAGGCAGTTCAGTTGCTGAGGTAGGCCAGCAGGTCGTGCCGGGTGAGGATGCCCACGGGAGCGCCCACGAACGTGACCATCAGGGTGTCCGAGTCCGAGAGCAGTTCCCTGGCGGCGGAGATGGTTTCCAGCGATCCGATGACGGGCAGCTTGGGGCCCATATGCTCGGAAATCTTGTCCGTGAGCTTGGCTTCGCCGCGGAACAGCTTGGCGGTGAGGGTGCGCTCGTCCACGGCGCCCAGGACCTCGCCCATGACCACGGGCGGTTCCTGCGACAGGACCGGGATGTGGCCGACGCCGAACTCGTTCATGATGTTGATGACATCGCGGACGGACTCGTTGGGGTGGATGTGCACCAGGTCCGGCAGCTCGCCGTTCTTGGACTTGATGACCTCCCCCACGGAGGTTTCCTCACCGCCGGAGAGGAACCCGTAGGAACGCATCCACTGGTCGTTGAAGATCTTGGCCAGGTAGCCGCGGCCCGAGTCGGGCAGGATGACCACGACGACGGCACTTTCCGGCAGGTCCCGGGCCGCCTGCAGCGCGGCTACTACCGCCATGCCCGAGGAACCGCCCACCAGCAGCCCCTCTTCCCGGGCCAGGCGGCGGGTCATGGCGAAGGAGTCGGCGTCGGTGACCGCGATGACGTTGTCCGGGATTGTCTTGTCGTAGTTCGCCGGCCACATGTCCTCGCCGACGCCCTCAACAAAGTACGGGCGCCCGGTTCCTCCTGAGTAGACCGACCCCGCGGGGTCCGCGCCGATGATCCGGACCAGTCCGCCGTCGGATTCCGGCCTGTCAGCCGAAACCTCTTTAAGGTAGCGGCCGGTGCCGGTGATGGTGCCGCCTGTGCCGGCGCCAATGACGACGTGGGTGACCTTGCCGTCGGTGTCCCGCCAGATCTCCGGGCCCGTGGTCTTGTAGTGGCTGCCCGGTGCGGCGGGGTTGGAGAACTGGTCCGGCTTAAAGGCGCCCGGGGTCTCGCGGGTGATCCGGTCCGAGACGCCGTAGTAGCTTTGCGGGCTGTCCGGCGGTACCGAGGTGGGCGTGACCACCACTTCGGCGCCGTAGGCCTGCAGCACGGCACGCTTGTCCTCGCCCACCTTGTCCGGCACCACGAAGACGCACTTGTAGCCCTTTTGCTGTGCCACCAGGGCCAGGCCTACGCCGGTGTTGCCGGACGTGGGCTCCACGATGGTGCCGCCGGGCTTCAGCTTGCCCTCGCGTTCGGCGTCCTCGATCATCTGGGCTGCGATGCGGTCCTTGATGGAGCCGCCGGGATTCAGGTACTCCAGCTTGACCAGGACGGTGGCTTTGATGCCCTCAGTCACATGGTTGAGTTTGATGAGCGGGGTATTGCCGATGAGGTCCAGGATGGACTGGGCGTACTTCATAGGTACAAAGCTACCGCTTCCTGTGCGCCGTTCCCTGCCCGGGGTGCAAGGATAGGCCGGTGAAGCAGTTCGCATGGCTCAAAGCTGCCCGGAGCTACCTGCTGCCCGGCGCCATCCTGGCAGCAGGCCTGGCCAGCCTGGCACTTGGCGTACTCCCCCTGCCCGCATTCGGGGAGCTGGCTGCCCGAACCATTCCCATCCTGGCCTTCGTACTGGCGATGTCCCTGGTCACCGAACTGGTGGACGAGGCAGGACTGTTCCGGGTAGTGACGGACCGGCTGGCCGCCCTGGGCCGGGGGCGGGTCTTCCTGCTGTGGCTCCTGGTGGTGGGGGTGGCCACGGTGTCCACCGTGTTCCTGTCCCTGGATACCACCGCCGTGCTGGTGACGCCCGTGGTGGTCCTGCTGGCGGTCCATGCGCGCATCCCGCCGCTGCCGTTCGCGCTGACCAGCATCTGGCTGGCCAATACCGCTTCCCTGCTGCTGCCGGTCTCCAACCTGACCAACCTCCTGGCCCAGGACCGGCTGGGGCTAAGCCCGTGGCGCTTCGCGGGACTGGTCTGGGCTCCTTCGCTGGTTGGCCTGCTGGTTCCGCTGGTCCTGCTGTGGCTGGCTTTCCGCCGCGATTTGCGCGGAACCTACGGGCCGCAGCCGGCGCACCCTGTTCGCGACCCCACCCTGCTGAAGGCGGCCGCCATTACGCTCCTGGTCCTGCTGCCCGCGTTGGTGTCCGGTGTCCCCGTCCAGTACCCGGCGCTCGCCGCGGCCGCCGTCCTGCTGGTGGTCTTCCTGCGCCGCAGGCCCTCCGTGCTGCGGTGGTCCATGGTTCCCTGGCGGCCGCTGATGCTGACGGTGGGCCTGTTCATGCTGATGGAGACCCTGCATTCGCACGGCCTCACCACCCTGCTGGCCGGTGTCGCGGGGTCCGGGGACACACTGCCCGCACTGCTGCAGCTGGCCGGAGTGGGGGCCGGCGCGGCCAACGCCGCCAACAACCTTCCCGCCTACCTGGCGCTGGAACCGGTGGCGGGCTCGCCGGCCAGGCTGGCCGCCCTGCTGATTGGCGTGAACCTGGGCCCGCTGGTGACCCCATGGGCCTCGCTGGCAACGCTCCTGTGGCATGAGCGGCTACGCGTCCTGAACGTTCCTATCAGGTGGGGCGGGTTCGCCGCCGCGGGCCTGGTGGCCGTTGCGGCGACCGTGCCGCTGGCCGTGCTGGCGCTGTGGCTGGTCAGCGGTATGGCCTGAGGCCGGCGGGATCAGCTGCCTGTGCCCCGGTCTCCGCCGGGAAGGTTTTCCCACAGGCCCATGACGTTGCCCTCGGGGTCCTTGAAGTAGGCGGTGTAGCTATTCCGGGAATCTCGTTCTTGGGCATGACCACCGAGCCGCCCAACTGCTCCACGCTCTTGAGGGTGGCGTTGATGTCCGGAACGTCGACGGTGATGACCGGGGTGGTGATTTGGCCATCCCTGGCCATCATTCCCCCGTTGATGGCGCCCGCGGCCGCCGGCTGGCCGTCGTCGTCCATGTCCGTGGTGATGACCATGCTGTAGTCCATCCCCGGCACCGCTTCGATCCGCCAGCCCAGTGCCTCCTGGTAGAACTTCCTGGCCCGCTTCTGGTCGTCCGCGGGGATCTCGAAATGCACTACTCCGCCCATCATTGCCCTCCGTGTTTTGTTATTCGCGGTCATCTTCCGGTCGCCCGGGTACCACGCGGTGATCGTAATCCGGGCCCGGAAAGCGCAGAAGGGCCGATGGTCCCGCCGCTGTCCGTGGTCCGTGGGACGATGGAAGGCATGACGATCGCAGACGCACCTCCCCGGCTGGCGGCCGCGGCGGACGTGTCCCTGCGGTGGTGTCCAGAGGCTCCCTACAGTCTTTCCCGCACCCTTGCGCCGCTCCTGCGCGGCAACAGTGATCCTTCGTTCTGCGTCCAGGGGGATGTCATCTGGAACGCATTTACGACGCCGGCCGGCCCGGCCACCATGCGGCTCGCCCCGGCGGGCGGCGGCGAAGCAGGCGGACCGTTGGTGGACATCCAGGCGTGGGGGCCGGGCGCCGCAGCCGCCGTGCAGGCGGCACCCCGGCTTCTGGGGGCGGACGACGACTGGCGGAGTTTCGACGACCCCGACTTCCACGCCACTCTGCCCCACACTGTCCGGGAGGCGCGGCGGCGCAGCCTGTCGGTCCGGCTGCCATCCAGCGGCCGCATGGTGGACCAGCTGGTGCCGATCATCCTGGAACAGAAGGTGACGGTGATCGAGGCGCGGCGCGCCTACCGCTACCTGGTGCACCGCTATGGAACGCCTGCTCCCCCGGCAGGATCATCCACCCCGGCGGGCCTCGTCGTGCCGCCAACCGCCGCGCAGTGGCTGCAGATTCCCAGCTGGGAGTGGCACAAGGCGGGCGTAGGACCCCAGCGCTCCGCCACGGTCATGCGGGCTTTGCGTTCCGCCGTCGCGCTTGAACGCCTTGCGGTATTGCCGGCACTTGAGGCAGCGGAGAAGATGCAGGTGATCCCCGGCATCGGGGTGTGGACTGCGGCCGAGGTGGTGCAGCGCACCCATGGTTGCCCTGACTCGATTTCGGTGGGCGATTACCACCTGGCGTCCTACGTGGGGGCGGCACTGACCGGACGCCGGACGGACGACGCCGGGATGCTCCGGCTGCTGGAGCCCTGGCGGGGACACCGCCAGCGCGTGGTCCGGATGATCCAAAGCACCGGCTTCCGCAAACCCACCTTCGGCCCGCGCATGACCATCCAGGACCACCGCGGGCACTGACCCGTGGGCCTGATGTGCGTGCGCACCGCAGGCCCTCTTTCCAGCGGCGTTCCTTTCCGCGGCCCCACTTTTCAACCTGGGCGCTTGATCCACGGGGCAATGGGTACGGCCATGGGTGAAGGCCGCCCGCGAGGCGGAATGCTGAACAGGACGGAAGAGACCCCATGAGCACCAACCCAGTCAGCACGAACCGGGCCAGCAGCGGGCGGCAAGCCGCCGACCCCGCAGCCCTGGACCCCGACGCACAGGATCCCACCGCCGATGACCCGAACGCTCATGATCCCACCGTCGCGGACCCGATGGGGGACGAGAAGGTACGGCTTCAGCTGGCTATTTTTGAGGTCACCCGGGACGCCGATGGCAGGGGCCTCGACGAGATCCAGGAGATGCTGCGTGCTGCCTTCGCACGGCACGGCGTCGAAACGCCGCCGGGCACCTGGCTGGAATCGGTGGCATCCTCCGCGTTCTACGGTGAGCCGTACATCGTGAACCTTCCTGCCGCGGTAGTCGCGGACACGATCGTGCCCGCTCCGAACCAGGAGGTCCGGGACCGGCTGGCCGCCCAGCGGGAGCTCCAGCAGGAGAAGCTACCGGCCGGCATCTTCCCCTCCCAGGACGACTGGAACATCCCCCGCAGCGAGACGACCGGCGGCAGCACCCGCACGCTGTCGCTGCCGCAGTGGGAAAGCGGGGCGGTCCTGGCCCTGACGGCGCTGGCAGCAGTGGCTATTGCGGCCGTCGTGGCCGTCCGCGCGGGAACCAGCCGCCGGCGCCGCGTCAACGCCTAGAGGCCCAGCCGGGCCACGGCCTCCTCGCGCATCTGGACCTTGCGGATCTTCCCCGAGACCGTCATCGGGAAGCTCTCGCGGACTTCCACGTACCGGGGGATCTTGTAGTGGGCCAGCCGGCCGCGGCAAAACTCGGCAAGGGACTCAGCGGTCAGCGGGCCGGCGCCGGGCTTGAGGATGACGCAGGCCATCAGTTCCTCGCCGTACCGCGGATCCGGGACCCCGATCACCTGCACGTCCTGGATGTCGGGGTGGGTGTACAGGAACTCCTCGATCTCCCGGGGATAGATGTTCTCGCCGCCCCTGATGACCATGTCCTTGATCCGGCCTTCCACCACCACGTACCCGTCGTCGTCCATGCGGGCCAGGTCGCCGGTGTGCATCCAGCCGTCGGAGTCAATCGCCTCGGCCGTCTTCTCCGGCTGGTTCCAGTAACCCGCCATGACGGCATAGCCGCGGGTGCAGAGTTCCCCGATCTGCCCGCGTTCCAGCTCCTCGCCGGTGGCAGGGTCCACGATCCGGCTTTCCAGCTGCGGCATGGTCCGGCCCACCGTCTCGGTGCGCTGCTGGAGAGTGTCCCCCTTGCGGGTCATGGTGGACACCGGCGAGGTCTCGGTCATGCCGTAGCAAATGGCAACGTCCACCATGTTCATCTCCGAAATGACCCGGGTCATCACCTCAATGGGGCACAGCGAGCCCGCCATCACGCCCGTGCGCAGCGTCGAGAGGTCGTAGGACCCGAAGTCGGGCAGGGCCAGCTCGGCGATGAACATGGTGGGCACGCCATACAGCGCCGTGCCCGCAAAATCCTGGACGGCCTCGAGTGCCGCGGCGGGCGAGAAGCCGCGCCCCGGGATGATCGTGGCGGCACCGTGGCTGAGCGCGTTGAGGTTGCCGATCACCATCCCGAAGCAGTGGTAGAACGGCACGGGGATGACCACCCGGTCACGTTCCGTATAGCCCAGCAGCTCGCCGATGGCGAAGCCGTTGTTCAGGATGTTGTGGTGCGTCAGCGTGGCGCCTTTGGGGAATCCGGTGGTGCCGGAGGTGTACTGCAGGTTGATGGGGTCGTGCGGAGAAAGTTCGGCCATGCGGGCCTTTAGTACCGGATGTGCGACGCCGTCCGCCCGGGTGAGCAGTTCGGCGTACGTGAGTTCGGCATCGCTTTGGGGGCTGCCGGCCTTGAGGGGGTCCAGGCCGTGGTCCGGGAGGAAGACGAGCTCCCGCAGGTCCGGGCAGGTCAGGAGGGCCTGGCGCGCCATGGCCACGTAGTCGCTGTTGTTGTCCGACGGCGCCGTGACCAGCATTCGCATGCCGTTCTGCTTGACCACGAACTCGAGTTCATGGCTGCGGTACGCCGGGTTGACGTTGACCAGGATGGCGCCGACTTTGGCGGTGGCGTACTGCAGCAGGGTCCACTCGGCGCAGTTGGGGCTCCAGATGCCCACCCTCTCCCCCTTGGCGACGCCCAAGGCGAGGAGCGCGCGTGCCAGCCGGTCGACGTCGTCGTTCATCTTGGTGTAGCTCCAGCGGCGGGCGTCACCGCCCGGCACCGGGGCGGCCTCGATCAGGGCGTCATGGAGCGGAAACCGTGCCACCACCCGCTCGAAGTTGGCGCCGATGGTTTCCTCCAGGAGCGGGACGTCAGTGTCCCCGGCTGTGTAAGCACGCATGAAGGCACGCTACCAACAGGATCACGGCAGGAGAAGGACGACAGGCGGGGAAACGGACGCAACAGAACCGGAGGTATCAGCAGGGCCCGGTATTGTGAAAACCATGAGTGCACCCATTGATCTGATAGCAACGTTCATCCCCAACGAGGGCGAGTTCCACCGCGTCAAACTGGCCCTGGATATCGCGATCGATGAGGTGGTGAAGGAGCCCGGCTGCATCCGTTACGAGCTGACCGAGGCCACGGAGGAAAAGCTGGTTTTGACCGAGCAGTGGGCGTCCGAGGAAGATCTGGACAAGCACTCCAAGGGCACCGCCGTGCAGGACCTGAACGAGTCGCTGAGCGCACTGCTGGCCGAGCCGGTCAAGGTGGAACGCGTCTAGCGCAGCGCCTTAAACACAGAATGCGGGACCTCCAAAGGGGGGTCCCGCATTTGATTTAAGACAAGTCTTAGAAGTCGGGGATCTGCGTGCCGTCCTGGGTGCCGCCCTGGGATCCGGCGGGCTTGCTTGCCGCCGCTTCCGCTTCCTCCCGCTGCTTGGCCACATGGGCGTGGACTTCTTCCATGTCCAACGCCTTCACGGCGTCCACCACCTGTTCCAGCTGCTGGGCGTTCAGGGCGCCGGGCTGCGAGAACACCAGCACCTTTTCGCGGAAGGCCATCAACGTGGGGATGGAGGTAATGCCCGCCTCCGCGGCGAGCTGCTGCTCAGCTTCGGTGTCCACCTTGGTGAAGAGGACGTCCGGGTGCTTTTCCGAGACCGCGGAATACGTGGGGCCGAACTGCTTGCAGGGACCGCACCATTCTGCCCAGAAATCGACCAGGACAATGTCGTTGCCTTCGATCGTGGATGCGAACTTTTCACCTGTGATGTCAAGGGTAGCCATGTGTCCACGGTACGCGCCCGGCCCCTCCCTGTCGCGCCTGTTCGCTCCCCGCGTCATTGGGAATAGCAGGAAGGACGACGCCGGCACCCGGCTTTAAGCGTCGGCATTCCAGAGATGCGGGGCCGGTGTGCGGCTGCCTGGGAGGGCGCTGGCGGCACGCCATTCGTGGATCCACTCGGGGAGCATGAGGTCCGCCGGCGGGGCGCCGAATTCCGCGAGGATGTCCTCCTGGCTGACCGGGCCGGTCTTGGTGACCAGCCGGGTGGCGATGTAGGCGCGGGCGTAAATCTCGCCGTCGGCCACCATGCGCTGCTCGAAGAAGATCGCTTTGGTGTCCAGCCCGATGATGCGGGTCTCGATGGTGTAGTCCTGCCACAGCTGCAGCGATTTGCGGAAGGAGATGGTCTCGGCCGACACCACCGGGCTCCAGCCCCGGCGGCGCATCCGCTGCCAGATGCCGCTGCGGACCATCAGGTCGAACCGGCCCAGGTCCATGAGGGACAGGTACATGCCGTTGTTCACGTGCATGGCGATGTCGATGTCCGTGGGCAGGACGCGCAGGGGCAGGGAGGACGCCTCCCACACCGTGAGGGGCGGGCGACGCTTCGACCGGAAGAGCAGGAGCAAGGTTCTCAGAAGCAGGTGCATGGACCAATGCTACCCGCGAGTAACATTGTGCAGGCTGCTGACCGGCGTGCCCACCGCCGTAGGATTTCCTGCATGACGCAGCAACGTTAGCGGGACTTGGCGGAGTGGCCCCTGATGGCTACCGCGCTTGTCTTCCTGGGCGCCTACGCCTGGCAGGTGATCGGCCGGGTTGAAGGCAGCTGGGCCGACTGGCTCGAGGCCGTCATGTGGGTGACGTGGTGCGTCTTTGTCCTGGACTATGCGGCAAACCTGTGGCTGGCGGAAAAGCGCCGGCAGTGGTTCATCCGAAACCTGCATGAGCTGGTGATCGTGGCCCTGCCGTTCTTCCGGCCCCTGCGGCTGCTGCGGCTGGTGACACTGCTGTCCGTACTGCACCGGACGGTGGGCGAGACCCTGCGCGGCCGGGTAGTGACGTACGTGGCGGCGTCTGCTGCACTGCTGGTCTTCGTGGGAGCGCTGGCCGTGCTGGATGTGGAGCAGTGGGCTCCGGACGCCAAGATCACCACGTTTGGCGATGCCCTCTGGTGGGCCACCGCCACCATCACCACCGTGGGCTACGGGGACATGTATCCGGTGACGCCCATCGGCCGCTTGGTGGCCACGGCGCTGATGATGAGCGGGATCGCCGTGCTGGGTGTAGTTACCGCCTCCATCGCGTCCTGGCTGGTCCAACGCGTTGAGGACACCGCTGAATCGGTGGCCGAGGCGGTGGAGGAACCGGTCCGGGTTGAGGTGGCGGAACTGGTGGCGGAGATCGCACTGCTGCGGCAGGAAATCGCTGAACTGCGGGAACACCGCCCGCTGTAACGGCAAGTACCGGGCCGTCGCTGCTTGAGTAGCGGGCCCCGGGCAGGCGAGTACCGGGCCGGAAAAGTCGGGTAAGTCCTACTGGTGCCCGCCCCTTGGCACGATTCCTAGACTCGGGGTTCCTAGGACCAACACGCACTGGCAGGTCCCCCGGGTGGCTTCCGGGAGACCTTCCTTCACGCGGAGCTCTGCATTTTCTGGGTGTGCGGATGCCTCCAATCTGTACCGCCACCGGTTCCGTCGTTTGCCGGGGCCCGGCGGTGCAATCACATCTCGCTCCGTCCAGTCCCGGCGTGCCTCGCATGCCCGGGCAGGACCGACACCTGATGGGCAACCCATGAACCCGAAGACATCCACCTCCCCCGACGGCACCAGCAGAAGCTTCGCCACAGACGAACCGCGCACGGACCTCAGCACCGGGCGCCCGGTAATCAGCAACAAATTGTGGGCCGGCATGGCCACGGCGGCGGTGGTGGCCGCAGTGGGCGTCGGCGCCCTGGCGGCGCCGCCCACCTTGCTCAGCGGTGGCACGACGCCGGCGGCCCAGGTCGCAGAAACCGCCGCGCCAGCGCCGCCAAGCACCCCCGACGGCGACGATGCCGTGGCGGCAGTTGCGGCCAAGGGAGCTGCGCCGGCTGCGGAGGCAGCACCTGCGCCGGCATCAGAAGCGCCCGCTCCCGCAGCGCCCGAACCCGCCCCGGCCCCCGCGCCCGCGCCCGCACCGGAACCGGCACCTGCGCCGGTCCCAGGACCTGCGGGCGATCCCAATTCGTACACGGTGGTGGCCGGCGACACCGTAGGTGCGATTGCAGCGTCCCATGGCGTGGACATGAACGCGATGCTCGCAGCCAACGGATTGAGCGCCTACAGCATCATCTACCCGGGCGAAACGCTGCTGCTGACCGGGCCGCCGGTAGCAGTAGCAGCCCCTGCACCGGCACCGGCTGCCGCACCTGAGCCCGCCGCGGCCCCGGCTCCAGCAGCCGCACCCGCTCCTGCTCCCGCGCCCGTAGCTGTCCCTGCAGCACCTGCCGTCCGCACCATCTACGTTGCGGGCTCCGGGGGCCAGTCGATGGTGGACGCCTGCATCGGGCCCATCCACTACACCCCGAATGACGGCTACTCGCTGTTCATCACCGAGCACGATTTCTGCGGCGGGTGGGCCCGCTTCTCCGGAATCGGCGTGGGCGAGACGGTGAGCATTCCGGGCTACGGCACGTACACGGTGACGGGGCGCGGCACGGTCCCCAACCCGGGAACCACCAATGACGTCATCGCGGTCTTCGGCGGCTTCCCCCGGGCCATCCTGCAGACCTGCATCCCGGGAACCAGCACGATGCTCCTGATCGCGCTGAACTGAACCTGTGCACGAAACCTGTTGAACCGCAAAGTTCTTAAGCCTGTCCGCGGGTCCGAACCCTTCAAGGGCTGGATCCGCGGACAAGGCCGTGGTTGCCTGAGCTAGATCCCGTGGCGTTCTGAGATGTGTTCCACCAGTTCACCCACGCGCTGTTCGTTGTAGTTGCGCGCAATGTCGCCCTGGCTGATGATGCCCACCAGCTTGTGGTCCGAGATCACCGGGAGCCTGCGGACCTGGTGCTCCTCCATCATGTGGATGGCTTCGTCAACGTTGGCGTCGGCGTCGACGCAGTACGGCTTGCCGGAGGCCAGCTCGCGGGCCATGGTCTGACCCGGGTCACGGCCGGCGGCGACGCACTTGAGCACGATGTCACGGTCGGTGACCATGCCCTTCAGCTTGCCGTCGTCACCGCAGATGGGAAGAGCTCCGCAATCGAGGTCCCGCATCATACGGGCCGCGTCCAGAAGGGACTCGCCTTCCCGGACACATCGCGCATCAGTGGTCATGAATTCGCGTACGGCACTCATTGAATCCTCCTTCATCGATGTGGGATATCGACGCAGGGCATCGGAGCACATGCGCCGATACTTCCAGATTATGCCCGCCCCAACATCGTGTCGACGGCGGCAGGAGCCTTGCCTGGGCGCTCTGGAGCAGGGCACCGGACAACGAAAAAGCCCCCGGAACCTGTTGGTTCCGGAGGCTTTCCTTGGGTGGCAGATGAGGGATTCGAACCCCCGTAGGCGTTGCCAGCTGATTTACAGTCAGCCCCCTTTGGCCGCTCGGGTAATCTGCCGAACTTCAAAAGAAGTACCCGTTGATGCAGTGTTCGGAAGGATCCGTTTCCGGTCCTTTCCGCTTCAGTAACCGCGGGCAAGACAACTTTACAGAACTTCCGCCGAAGAATCGAATCGGGGCCTGCGGCACCTCAAAAGCCCTGGAACCGCGCGAAAAACCCGGACTTATGCCTGGCCCAGGATGCGCCCCGCCAGCTTGGCCTCAAAGCTGAGCGCCTGTTCTTCAGTGATCTGGTTCAGCTGTACGGCCCGCTGAAGGTCGGCCCGCACGCCGTCCATCCGGGATGAAGCATCCGCCACCGGGCTGAGGACGATGGACGCGGCCACCGCTGCCGCGGCCACTGACGTTGCGGCCGTGGCCACTGCCCCGGCTGCCGCCGTGGTGGTGCGGGTGACGTAGCGGGCGGCTTTGCGGCGCATGGCGGTGTTCCCTTCAACTGCTGTACCTCTCGTCCAACTCTGGCCACCGCTCCTTCATTCCGCCGGTGCTTCCGCTGAGAGGGAACTGTGAAATGCGCATCCCACCGGCCGCGGCATCCGTATTAGGCTGGAACGCAGGAATCCAGGCCCTGTCCCCCGGCAGGGCTCCCATCAGCAAAAGGAGAGTCATGGCAGGCGAGTCAACGTTCGACGTCGTAAGCAAGGTGGACAAGCAGGAAGTGGCCAACGCACTCAACCAGTCCCAGAAGGAAATTGCCCAGCGCTATGACTTCAAGGGTGTTGGCGCCGAGATCGACTTCAGCGGCGAAAAAATCCTCATGAAGGCCAACTCGGAGGAACGCGTCAAGGCTGTCCTGGATGTCTTCCAGTCCAAGCTGATCAAGCGCGGCATCTCGCTCAAGTCGCTGGACAGCGGCGAGCCCTATGCTTCCGGCAAGGAATACCGGCTCGAGGCCTCCATTAAGGAAGGCATCGCCCAGGACCTGGCCAAGAAAATCAACAAGCTGATCCGCGACGAAGGCCCCAAGTCCGTCAAGTCCCAGATCCAGGGCGACGAACTCCGCGTTTCCTCCAAGTCCCGTGACGACCTGCAGGCCACCATGGCCCTGCTGAAGGACTTCGACGAAGCCGACCTGCAGTTCGTGAACTTCCGCAGCTAGCTGTATTGACCTGAGAGGTTGATGACGCGGCTGGCCGGTGTCTTACCTTTGAGTGCAGTGTGGGCTCGATGGTGATTGTAAGCATGGAGCCAGTCGGGGAAAGCAGCAACTCGCTCGGCTTCTGAGCGGTAGGGGCGGATGTAGGCCCATTCCTCAAGCATGGTGCGGTTGAACCGTTCGACTTTGCCGTTGGTTTGTGGTCTGTAGGGGCGGGTGCGTTTGTGTTTGATATTCGGACCCAGCGCTTCGGCGAAAGCATGGGACCGGTAGCAGTTCCCGTTGTCAGTCAGAACACGTTGGACGGTAACTCCGTGTTCTTTGAACCAGGCGTTTGCCCGCACCCAGAAGCCTGCTGCCGTTTCCTTGGTTTCGTCAGTGAGGATCTCGGTGTAAGCCAGTCGTGAGTGGTCATCCACGGCATTGTGGAGGTAGTGGTAGCCGGGCCGGCGGTTGGCCTTGGTGCCGGTCTTGTTCTTCCAGCCAGCGATCCTGCCCACGACTCGATGTCCGCCGCCATCGGGGATCCGGCCCAGCTTCTTGATGTCCACGTGGACCAAATCCCCCGGCCTGTCGTGTTCATAGCGGCGGATCACTCGTCCTGTGCCGCGATCGAGCCAGGTTAGTTTCGCCAGCCGGTAGCGGGACAGTACCCGGTGGACGGTCGAGGGGTGCAGACCCAGCAGATAGCCGATCCTGGCAGGGCCCCACCGGCGGTTCACACGCACGGCGATGATCCTCCGTTCGGTACGCGTAGCAGTCCTGCGGGGCGAGGAATGTGGCCGACTCGAACGGTCCACCATTCCTTCGGGTCCCTCCTGGCGGTAGCGCTTCGCCCAACGTTCAGCAGTCGGGACCGAAACCTGAAACCGCTCCGCGGCACGGCGCAGGCTCCAGCACTGATCAACAACACACTGCGCGAGCTGTAACCGGCCACGAGGAGTGAGGAAAGCATTAGGGTGGGACACGAAGACCTCCGTGTGTGGAAAAGGACTCTAGACAAGCCCCACTCCACCCGGAGGTCTTCTTCATGTCACCAAACCACGCCGGGCGTCACTAACGTCTGTGGTCAATACAGCTAGCAGCCGTCCTGCCGCGGCGTCGTAATCGACGCCATAGTTCCCGGCGCTGCAGGAAAAGGCCGGCGCACCCGATATACGGGGTGCGCCGGCCTTTTTGCGTGCCGGGGGTTGTCGAGTCGCAGCAACCCAGACGGTAGCCCAGGGCAACAGACCCGGGCGTAATCCAGCGCCAATTACGCCACGTTTGGTTTGCGTAATACCGCCTGCCGGGTAATCTCTTTCTTAGGCCTTCCTAAGTAAGGCTTACCTGAGTGAAAGAACTTCCATGACTGCCAACTTCCTGATCGGCCTGCGCGAAGGACTCGAAGCCACCCTGGTGGTAGTCCTCCTGATGGCCTACTTGGCCAAGACGGACCGGCGCCACCTCATCCCCTGCATCTGGGCAGGTGTTGCGGCGGCGCTGGCTGTGTCAGCCGGCTTCGGCGCGCTCCTCACCTTCGGTCCCAGGGGACTCACCTTTGAGGCACAGGAGGCGATCGGCGGCGGCCTCTCCATTCTCGCCGTAGGCCTGGTCACGTGGATGGTCTTTTGGATGGCCCGCACCGCGCGGACGCTCGGAAGCCACTTGAAGTCCCACGTCGATAAGTCGGCCGATGGAACCGGGTGGGGCCTGGCCGTGGTTGCCGCCATCGCGGTGGGACGTGAGGGCCTGGAAACGGCGCTGTTCCTTTGGGCGGCGGCCAAGGCCACGGGCGAATCCACGCAGCCGCTTGCCGGCGCCGTCCTCGGCCTGCTTGCCGCGGCCGGCGTCGGTTACCTGCTGCACCGCGGCGTCCTGAGAGTGAACCTCTCCCGCTTCTTCACGTGGACCGGTGCCGCCCTCGTCATCATCGCCGGCGGCGTCCTGTCCTACGGAATCCACGACCTCCAGGAAGCCGGCCTGCTTCCGGGGCTGCACTCCCTGGCCTTCGACATCAGCGTCGCCGTCCCGCCGTCGTCGTGGTACGGGACACTGCTGAAGGGAACCTTGAACTTCTCCCCCGCCACAACTTGGCTCGAGGCGGGCGCCTGGCTCCTCTACGTCCTGCCGGTGCTGTTCCTGTACCTGCATACGAACCGCAAGACGCCCAAGCCCACTACTGCTGGCACAAACCCCGCCGGCAAGGCCGTCGCAGCCGCTTAACTCCCGCGCCACCCGCACCCAAAGGAATCCCCATGCCTGGCTTTAATCTGCCCGAAAACAACCTGCCCAAAAATGCCGCCACCCGCGATATCAAGCTCGCTTTGCTGGCTGCCGCCGTGGTGTCCGTCCCCCTGCTGCTCACCGGCTGCACCGACAACACCAAGGCTGCGGACTCCAACGGGGGCGCCATCAACGTGGTCAGCTCGAACACCGACTGCAGGGTCTCGGCAACCAGCGTCACAAGCGGCAACCTTACGTTCTCCGTCAAGAATGAAGGCACAGAAGTCACGGAGTTCTACCTGCTGGCAGCGGACGGGCTCCGCATTCTGGGCGAAGTGGAAAACATCGGGCCCGGGCTCAGCCGCAACCTGGTGGTCACCGCCCCCGCCGGCACGTACACCACTGCCTGCAAGCCCGGCATGGAAGGCGACGGGATCCGGGGTGCCTTGGAGGTGACGCAGTCCGGCAACCAGCCGTCCGCGGACGCAGATTTCCAGCACCTGCTGGACACCGCAACCACGCAGTATGCGTCCTACGTGAAAGACCAAAGCGAACAGCTGCTCACTGGCACTGAGCAGTTCGCTGCAGCCTTCGCGGGCGGCAATGCCGGTGAGGCGAGGCGGCTGTACGCCGCCACCCGGCAGCACTGGGAACGGATTGAGCCCGTTGCCGAGTCATTCGGGGACCTGGACCCGCAGCTCGATGCACGCGAGGCCGACCTCGAGCCGGGCCAGGAGTGGACCGGCTGGCACCGCGCGGAAAAGGATCTCTTCCCGCCCGCCGGCTACACCGCCATGACGCCGGCCGAACGCTCAGCCATCGCCGATCGCATGGTGGCCGACACCAAGGACCTGGTGGAACGCACCCGGACGCTTGAAATCTCCGCGGACATGCTGGGCAACGGCGCCAAGGAACTCCTCGACGAAGTGGCCACGGGCAAGGTGACCGGCGAAGAGGAAATCTGGTCGCACACCGACCTCTGGGACTTCCAGGCGAACGTTGACGGTGCACGCATTGCGTTTGAAGGCCTGAAGCCCGCGCTGCTGCAAAAGGACTCCGCCCTGGCCGCCTCGCTGGACGAAAAGTTCGCAGCGTTGCAGGCAGAACTTGCCACCCATGCCCAAGGTGCGGATTTCATCTCGTACGACAAACTGACGCCGGAACAGGTCCAACGGCTCGCGTCGCTGGTTGACGCCCTGGGCGAACCACTGTCCCGGCTGACCGCGGCGGTGGTCCTGTGACCGGGTGCCCCTTTAGCGGCCGGCCGCCGGAAGCTTCCGGACCGGCGCCGGCAGTCGCAACCGATAAGGTATCTGCGGATACCACGCAGGGGGAAGGCCCGACGGCCGGATCCCGACTGAGCAGGCGCGGACTGTTTGGCATCGCAGGACTGGGCGGCGCCGCCGCCGGGCTTGCCGCCGGCTTCCTGGGGCACGACGCCGTGGCGGCCACTGCGGCGCCCGCGCCTTCTGCCGACAGTCCGGTGGTCCCCTTCCACGGCGACCACCAGGCCGGCATCACCACCCCGGCCCAGGACCGCCTGCACATGGCGGCGTTCGATGTCACCACCACCAAGCGTGAAGAACTCATCCAGCTCCTCAAGGACTGGACCGAGGCAGCGGAGGCGCTGACCGAAGGGCGCCCCGCCGGGACAACGGGCGCTGTGGACGGGCCCTACGGCGCACCCCCTGAAGACACCGGCGAGGCCCTGGACCTCAATGCGGGCAAATTGACCCTGACCTTCGGTTTCGGCGCCAGCCTGTTCGAAAAGGACGGGGTGGCCCGCTTCGGCCTGGACGGCCGGCGGCCCGAGGCCCTAATCGAGCTGCCGCATTTCCCCGGCGACGACCTGGACCCTGCCCGCAGCGGCGGTGACCTGGTGGTCCAGGCCTGTGCCAACGACCCCCAGGTGGCAGTCCACGCCATCCGGAACCTGGCAAGGATTGGGTTTGGGAAAGTGCGGGTCCGGTGGTCGCAGCTGGGCTTTGGCCGGACCTCCTCCACCTCCCGCGCCCAGCAAACTCCGCGGAACCTGTTCGGTTTCAAGGACGGGACCAACAACCTCAAGGTCGAGGATGACCAACTGCTGGACCAGCATGTGTGGGCCCACGCTCCCCGGCCGCAGGATGCCTGGCTGGAGGGCGGCAGCTACCTGGTGGCGCGCCGGATCCGCATGCATATCGAGATCTGGGACCGGACCTCGCTGGGCGAACAGGAAGGCCTGATCGGCAGGACCAAGGGGACCGGCGCGCCCCTGTCCGGCGGCGAAGAGTTCACCGAACCGGATTTCGCGCGCCGAGGCAAAGGCGGCAAGCCCCTGATTCCACTCGATTCACACATGCGGATGGCCCACCCCAGCCAGAACAGCGGGGTGCGGATGCTGCGCAGGGGCTACAACTATACGGACGGGTCCGACGGCGTGGGCCACCTCGACGCCGGCCTGTTCTTCATTGCCTTCGTCACCGACCCGCGCACCCACTACGTGCCCATGCAGATGGCCATGGCCAAGGGCGACACGCTGGCCGTGGAATACCTGAAGCACACGGGTTCCGGCCTGTTCGCCGTCCCGGGCGGTGTGAAGCCTGGCGGTTTCATCGGCGAAGGACTCTTCGCCTGACCGCCGCGGCTGCCTTGCACGGCCCGCGCCGCCGTCGTCTTCGACGCGCAAACTCGAAACCGTCGCGCATGTTCGCTGGCGCACCCGTTTCTTGGGGGGCGCCAGTGAATATGCGCGTCGAAAAATAGGTTGCGCATCGAAAATGTCCAGCAAGCGGCGACGGCGGGATGCCGGCTACAGCTGCCGGCCAGCCATCCGCTCCAAGCGGGTGATGCGGTCGCGCATGGGCGGGTGCGTTGCGAACAGCTTGTTCATGGCCCCGCCGCGGAACGGGTTGGCGATCATCAGGTGCGATGCGTTGACCAGCCGCTGGTCCTGCGGCAGCGGCGCAAGGCTGACGCCGCGCTCAATCTTGGCCAGGGCTGAGGCGAGCGCCAGCGGATCGCCGGTGAGCTGCGAGCCGTCCTCGTCGGCGTCGTACTCCCTGGTGCGTGAGATGGCCATCTGGATCAGCGACGCCGCGAAGGGCGCCAGCAGCGCCATGGCGATCATCGCCAGCGGGTTGGCGTTGCGGCGGTCGCCGCCGCCAAAGAACAGCAGCATCTGCCCCACCGAGGTGATGACGCCCGCGACGGCGGCCGCCACGGACGAGGTGAGAATGTCCCGGTTGTAGACGTGCATCAGCTCGTGGCCAAGGACACCGCGCAGTTCGCGGGCGTCCAAGAGCTGCAGGATGCCTTCGGTGCAGCAGACGGCGGCGTTTTGCGGGTTGCGTCCGGTGGCGAACGCGTTCGGGTTCATGGTGGGCGAGACATAGATGCGCGGCATGGGCTGGTTGGCCCGCATCGAAAGCTCACGGACGATCTGGTAGAGCTGCGGCGCCTGGGCTTCGGTCACCGGGATGGCCTGCATGGACCGGATGGCGATCTTGTCACTGTTCCAGTACCCGTAGAAGGTGGTGCCGACCCCGATCAGGGCCATGATCCAAATGGGGGTGGAACTGCGGGTCCCCACCCCGATCAGCCCGCCAAGGCCCAGCAGTACCGCCCACAGCACCCCGAACAGTGCCGCGGTCTTCAGGCCGTTGTGATGTTTGTGCACGTTTCCTCCTTACTAAAGGAACGGCTTGCTAGGGAACCGGGTTCCGCGCATCGTACTTCCGGAAGCCCGGCTGCAGCTTCGCCGCCAGCCACGCCCCCGCGATGCACAGCCCGCCTCCCAGCAGCAGGACCCAGCCCTCACTCAAAATCTTAGTCGCGCCACCTGCCAGCAGATCGCCGATCCGCGGACCGCCGGCGACCACCACGATGAACACGCCCTGGAGCCGACCCCGCAGATGGTCGGGGGCTGCGGCCTGGAGGATGGTGTTGCGGAAGACGCTGCTGATAGAGTCCGCGATGCCGGCCAGGGCGCAGCAGACGGCGGCGGGCAGCAGCCACACGGTCACAGCACCGTCGGGCGCGGGCCCGGCGAGCAGCACCACCGCGCCGAACGCTCCAATGGAGGCGCCCCAGCCCATGACGGAAACGACGACGGCGGTCCCCTGGCTGCGCACGCTGCCCAGCGGCCCGGAGAACAGACCGGCCAGGAAGGCCCCGACGGCGGTGCACGCCAGCAGGATGCCCACGGTCGCCTCCCCGCCTCCGATCACCAGCGCCGCGACAGCCGGAAGCAGCGCCCGCGGCTGGGCGAGGATCATGGCCACGAGGTCGATGATGAAGGTCATGCGGAGGTTCGGGCGGGTGCCCAGGAACCGGAAACCCTCGGTGACGGAGCGGATTCCCGGCCTGCCGCCGGCTCCGGCGGGCGCCATGGGCGGAAGCCGGTACACCGCCCAGAGGACGAAGGCGAAGCTGGCGAAGTCGATGGTGTAGGTCCAGCCGAATCCCAGCCAGGCCACCAGCACGCCGGCCAGCAGGGGTCCGGCGGTCATGGCCAGGCCCATGGACAGCATGCTCAGGGCGTTGGCCGCGGGCAGGAGTTCCTTGCGGATGAGCATGGGGATGATGGCGCTGCGGGCCGGCTGGTTGATCGCCTGGGCCCCGCTTTGCAGTGCCACCAGCAGGTACAGTACCCAGACGTTTCCCAGGTGCAGCCAGGCTTGAAGCGCGATCAGGCCGGTGGTCAGCCACAGCACGGCGGAGGCCAGCAGGGCGATCCGGCGGCGGTCGTGGGCGTCGGCGATGGAGCCGCCCATCAGGCCGCCTATCACCAGGGGAACCAGTGCAAAGATGCCCAGCAGGCCCACGTAAAAGCTGTCCTGGGTCAGCCGGTACACCTCCAGGCTCACGGCCACCAAGGTCAGCTGGCTGCCGACGGCGGACACCGCGGATCCCAGCCAGAGCCGGCGGAATGCGGGGCTTTCCTTGAGCGGCGTGACATCGGCAAGTAATTTCCCCACCCCGTAACACTAGCGGGACACGGGGAGAGGTTAGCCGAGCCTTATTGTGAGTTGCTCAAAATAAGTGCTTCAATGGAGCCATGACGGAGCACTTTGATGGCCAGGAAGCATGGGCTGCAGCCCTGCGCGCCCATGGCCGCAGGGTGACCAAGCAGCGGCTCGCTGTACTCGCCGCCGTCGAACGCCACCCGCATTCCCCTGCCGAAAGCATCCTTGCCGCCGCCCGCGCCGAGCTCCCCGAACTGACGGCCCAGTCCGTCTATGTGGTCCTCGGCGACCTGACGGACCTGCACATGCTGCGCCGTTTTGAGCCGCCGCACTCCCCCGCCCTGTACGAAACGCGTGTGGGCGACAACCACCACCACGCCATCTGCATCAGCTGCGGGCGCGTGGAGGACGTGGACTGCGCCGTCGGCCACGCCCCGTGCCTCACCCCGCACTGGAACCCGGACGCCAAGCCGATGACCATCCAGATCGCCGACGTCATGTACCAGGGCATCTGCCAGGAGTGCCAGCAGGCCCAGCAACTTCCTCCCCACAGTCCCTCGCAAGAAAAAGAGAAATAGGAGAACAATGACTGCCGTTTCCACAACCCAGTCAGGCGCGCCGGTTACGTCCGACGCACACTCGAAGTCAGTTGGTGCCGATGGTGCCATCATCCTGACTGACCACTACCTGGTGGAGAAGCTTGCCCAGTTCAACCGTGAGCGGGTTCCGGAGCGCGTAGTGCACGCCAAGGGCGGCGGTGCATTCGGCACGTTCAAGACCACCGAGGACATCTCCAAGTACACCAAGGCTGCATTCCTGCAGCCGGGCGTCGAGACCGAGATGCTGATCCGCTTCTCCTCCGTTGCCGGCGAGAACGGCTCCCCGGACACCTGGCGCGACCCCCGCGGCTTCGCCGTGAAGTTCTACACCAGCGAGGGCAACTACGACCTCGTGGGCAACAACACCCCCGTCTTCTTCATCCGCGACGGCATCAAGTTCCCGGACTTCATCCACTCGCAGAAGCGCCTCCCGGGCACCCACCTGCGCGACGCCGACATGCAGTGGGATTTCTGGACCCTGTCCCCCGAGTCCGCACACCAGGTCACCTGGCTGATGGGTGACCGCGGCCTGCCCGCTTCCTGGCGTGAAATGCAGGGCTACGGCTCGCACACCTACCAGTGGATCAACGCGGAGGGCGAGCGTTTCTGGGTCAAGTACCACTTCAAGTCCAACCAGGGCGTGAACTCCATGAGCTCCGAGCAGGCCGAACAGCTTGCCGGCTCCGACGCGGACTTCTACATCCGCGACCTGTCCGAGAACATCGAAGCCGGCAACTTCCCCTCCTGGGACCTGCACGTCCAGGTCATGCCCTACGAGGACGCCAAGAGCTACCGCTTCAACCCGTTCGACCTGACCAAGGTGTGGCCGCACGCGGACTACCCGCTGATCAAGGTGGGCACCATGGAGCTGAACCGGAACCCGGAGAACTACTTCGCGCAGATCGAACAGGCCACCTTCGCGCCGTCGAACTTCGTGCCGGGCATCGCCGCTTCCCCGGACAAGATGCTGCAGGCCCGCATCTTCTCCTACGCGGACGCACACCGCTACCGCGTGGGCACCAACCACGCGCAGATCCCGGTGAACCAGCCCAAGAACCAGGTCAACAACTACAGCCAGGACGGCCAGGGACGCTTCCTGTTCAACGCTCCCTCCGTTCCGGTCTACGCGCCCAACACCTTCGGTGGTCCGGCTGCAGTTGAGCCGCAGAACACCGCCGGCGGCTGGGAGAACGACGGCGAGCTGACCCTCGCCGCGCACTCCCTCCACGCAGAGGACGGCGACTTCGTCCAGGCCGGCGCGCTGTACCGCGAGGTCTACAACGAAGCCGAAAAGGCCCGCTTCCTGGAGACGATCACCGGCGCAGTAGGCGGCGTCAAGCGTTCCGACATCAAGGAACGCGCCATCCAGTACTGGACCAACGTCGACGCCGAACTGGGCGCCAAGCTGCGCGCTAACCTCGGCGCCGGGGCTGCCCCGTCGGCTCCGGCCTCGGATGCAGAGTCCGCCAACAAGATCGGCTGACCAGGCTTCCTGCAGGCTTAACCGAAAGACCACCCCGCCACGGGTTCCGTGGCGGGGTGGTCTTTTTGCACATACGGTCCTGGTCCCCTGGCCTGCCCCGGGCGGCCCTCCTAGGCTCCGTTCATGAACACATTTGCAGGCATTCCTACGGAAGCCTTCCGTTTCTATGCGGAGCTGGAAGAGAACAATAACCGCGATTGGTGGCTTGGCCACAAGGACGTGTACGACGCCGCGGTCAAGGAGCCACTGGAAGCACTTTTGGCGGTCCTGGAGCCGGAGTTTGGTCCGGCCAGGCTGTTCCGCCCCTACCGGGACGTCCGCTTTTCCCAGGACAAGTCACCCTACAAGACTGCCCAGGGCGCCTTCGCCACCCGGCAGGAAGGGGTGGGTTACTACCTGCAGGTCAGCGCCGACGGGCTGCTGGTAGGAGGGGGCTATCGCTCCCACACCCCCGCCCAGCTGGCCAGGTTCCGGGCGGCAGCGGACGCCCCGGGGAGTGGCGCCGCCCTGGAGGAGATCGTGGATGCGGTGGCGGCCGCCGGCTTTCTCATTGAAGGCGAGAAGCTCAAGACGGTGCCCCGCGGTTTCGGCCGGGACCACCCACGGGCGGAGCTTCTCAAGCACAAGACCTTGTATACGGGAGTGGACCTGGGCCAGCCGGAGTGGCTTTCCACGGAAGCCGCCACGGACGAGATTGCCGCCAGGTGGCGGCAGCTGCGGCCGCTGGTCGAGTGGGTGGGGAAGTACGCGGCGCCCTGAACTTGCAAAGTTGCAGGCTGGAAAAGCAACTGCCCGCCCGGCACAGGCCGGGCGGGCAGTTGGACAGCTGGTGATGCGCCGGCCGTCGGGCGGATTCGAGGGCCGTCAGGTGCGGCTCAGCTCGTCCTCGTCATCAGCTTCAGCGGCCGCGAGGGCAGCGGTGCTGGAAATGCCATTGACCGTCGCGTTGGCTTCGGCGAAGCGCTCGTTGAGCCGCGAGTGGCGCTGGCCGTAGGCGAAGTAGATCGCCAGGCCCAGGACCAGCCAGAACGCGAAGAAGATCCAGGTCTCCACGGCCAGGTTGGTCATCAGGTACAGGCAGAGCAGGGCTGAGACCACCGGGAGCACCTTGCCGAACGGGACGCGGAAGGCGGGCTTCAGGTCCGGGCGCTTCTTGCGCAGCACCAGGATGCCCAGGCTGACCACCACGAACGCGGACAGCGTGCCGATGTTGATCATTTCCTCGAGCAGGTCCACGTTGGTGAGGCCTGCCACCAGGGCAACCGCGGTGCCGCAGATGATCTGGAGGCGGACCGGCGTGGCGCGCTTGTCGCTGGTCTTGGACAGTGCCCGCGGCAGGAGGCCATCGCGGCTCATGGCCAGCACCACGCGGGACAGGCCCATGAGGAGCACCATGATCACGGTGGTCAGGCCCACCAGGGAACCGAAGGCGATGACCTTGGCGGCGGAGGTGTCGCCCACGGCTTCGAACGCGGTGGTGAGGGTGGGGCTCTTGGCTTCGGCCAGCTGCGTGTAGGACACCATGCCGGTCAGGGCCAGGGAGACCAGGATGTAGAGCAGCGTCACCAGGGCCAGGCCGCCGAAGATGCCGCGGGGCAGGGTCTTCTGCGGGTTCTTCACTTCCTCGGCGGAGGTGGCCACCACATCGAAGCCGATGAAGGCGAAGAACACCAGGGCGGCGCCGGCAAAGATGCCCGCGGTGCCGTACTGGGCAGGGGCAGCGCCCGTCAGGAAGCCGAAGAACGACTGCTTCAGGACGTCCGCCGCACCGGTGCCCGCAGTGGGCTCGGCAGCGGGAACGAACGGGGCGTAGTTTTCGAACTTCACGTAGGTGAAGCCCACCACGATCACGAATAGCACCACGGCGATCTTGATCAGCGTGAAGATGTTGCCCACCCGAGCGGAGAGCTTAGTGCCCAGCACCAGCAGCACGGTGAAGATGGCAACGATCAGGAAAGCGCCCCAGTAGAGGTCCACGCCGCCCAGCGAGATGGCCGGGGGAATGTCCAGGCCGGTGAGGGCAAACACCTTGCTGAGGTAGATGCCCCAGTATTTGGCGATCACGGCCGCGGCCGTGAACAGCTCCAGGATCAGGTTCCAACCGATGATCCAGGCAAGAAGTTCGCCCATGGTGGCGTAGGTGAAGACATAGGCCGAACCCGCCACGGGGATGGCGGTGGCGAACTCGGCGTAGCACATGATGGCCAGCGCGCAGGTGACGGCCGCGATGGCGAAGGAGAGCGTCACGGCAGGACCGGCAAAGTTTGCGGCGGCCTTGGCGCCGACCGAGAAGATACCGGCGCCAACAGCAACGGCGACGCCCATGATCATGAGGTCCCAGGTGCTGAGGGAACGCTTAAGCTTTCGTCCGGGCTCATCGGCGTCGGCGATCGACTGCTCGATGGATTTTGTCCGCAGAAGGTTCATAAGGGGTCACAATCCTGGTTTGTGATGGAAACAGACCTATCAACGATAGTGTCCATCCACTGGACGGTCCCAATCGTCCCGAATAGTGAGACGCCCTAATGACCGAATAATGTTCTGCCAACGCACTAGGGGCCCTCCCAAAGGAGAGCCCCCAGTGGCGGCGGATCGAACTTCTAGGCGGGCCAGTCCATCAGCGTGGACCGGATCAGGAAACGTTTACCCTCAGGGGCTTCAACGGAAAAGCCGCTCCCCCTGCCTGGCACAACATCGACGCTGAGGTGGGTGTGGCTCCAGTAGTTGAACTGTTCGCGCGACATCCAGAACTCAAGCGGTTGGGGCTGCAGCCCGTCGGACAGGTCGAACAGTCCCAGGAGGATGTCGGACTCCCCTGTGATGAAGTCACCTGCCGGGTAGCACATGGGAGCGGACCCGTCGCAGCAGCCGCCGGACTGATGGAACATGAGCGGGCCATGCCGGTCCCACAGCATGCGCAGCAGGTCCACGGCCGCGGGCGTGAGCGCCACCCGGGAAAAGTCTTCCCCGGGCAGCGTCACGGCGGCATCGAGCCTGGTCGAAGCCATGGCCTAGAAGAAGCCCAGCTTGTTTTCGTCGTAGCTGACCAGCAGGTTCTTGGTCTGCTGGTAGTGGTCGAGCATCATCGCGTGGTTCTCGCGCCCGATGCCCGAGGACTTGTAGCCGCCGAACGCCGCGCCTGCCGGGTAGGCGTGGTAGTTGTTCACCCAGACGCGTCCGGCCTGGATCTCGCGGCCTGCGCGGTAGGCCACGTTGCCGTTGCGGGACCACACTCCGGCGCCGAGGCCGTAGAGCGTGTCATTGGCGATGCCCATGGCGTCGTTGTAGTCGCTGAATTTCGTCACGGCCACCACCGGGCCGAAGATCTCCTCCTGGAAGATCCGCATGCGGTTGTGGCCCTCGAACACGGTGGGCTGGACGTAGAAGCCGCCGGCCAGGTCGCCCGGCAGCTCGGCACGGGCACCGCCGGTGAGGATCTTGGCGCCTTCCTGCTTTCCGATGTCGATGTAGGACAGGATCTTCTCCAGCTGGTCGTTGGACGCCTGCGCACCCACCTGGGTTTCGGTGTCCAGCGGGTTGCCCTGGATCATCTTTTCCACCCGGGCCACGGCGTCCGCCATGAAGGACTCGTAGATGTCCTCTTGGACCAGCGCACGTGACGGGCAGGTGCACACTTCGCCCTGGTTGAACGCAAACAGGGCGAAGCCTTCCTGGGCCTTGTCGTAGAAGGCGTCGTTTTCCTGGGCTACGTCGTTGAAGAAGATGTTGGGGCTCTTGCCGCCCAGTTCCAGCGTGACGGGGATGAGGTTCTGGCTGGCGTACTGGCTGATGAGACGCCCTGTGGTGGTCTCGCCGGTGAAGGCGATCTTCCGGATCCGGGAACTGGACGCCAGCGGCTTGCCGGCTTCGACGCCGAAGCCGTTGACCACGTTAAGCACACCGGCCGGCAGCAGGTCCGCAATGAGCTCCATCAGCACAAGGATGGACGACGGCGTCTGCTCCGCGGGCTTGAGCACCACGGTGTTGCCGGCGGCGAGCGCGGGCGCAAGCTTCCAGACGGCCATCAGGATGGGGAAGTTCCAGGGGATGATCTGGCCCACCACGCCGAGCGGCTCGTGGAAGTGGTAGGCGGTGGTGTTGTCATCCAGCTGCGAGAGGCTGCCCTCCTGCGCCCGGACGGCGGAGGCGAAGTAGCGGAAGTGGTCCGCGGCCAGCGGCAGGTCGGCGTTGAGCGTTTCCCGGATGGGTTTGCCGTTGTCCCAGGTTTCCGCGACGGCCAGCATCTCGAGGTTTTCGTCGATGCGGTCGGCGATCTTGTTCAGGATGGCGGCCCGTTCCGCCACGGAGGTCTTGCCCCAGGAAGGTGCGGCCTTGTGGGCAGCGTCCAGGGCCAGTTCAATGTCCTCGGCCGTGCCGCGGGCCACCTGGCAATATGCCTTGCCTGTTACCGGGGTGATGTTGTCGAAGTACTGGCCCTTCACCGGGGCCACCCATTCGCCGCCAATCCAGTTCTCGTACCGGTCCTTGAAGGTGACCTTCGAACCGTCGGTTCCCGGCTGTGCGTAAACGGTCATGTGCTTAGCTCCTTTGCTGTGCAGAAGGCTGGCCCACCAGGGCGCCCGCCGATGGACCCAGCGTAGGAGGGGAAAGGTTGCAGCAAGGTTGCACGGGTAGGCTGCGGATCACAACCGCGGGCTGAGCTTGTCGGAACCTGGTGTCCACAAGCTCAACCACCTACTGGCTGTCAGGCACGGAGCTCGGCTTCCAGCCGTTCCAGGTCGGCGACGACGGCGGCGCGCTTGGGTGAGCGCGGCGGCAGGAGGCGAAGCGCAGCCCGGCGGATACCGACGTCGTCCCTTGCTTCGGGCAGCGCGGCGAACTTGAGCAGGGACTCGGCGCTGCCGTCCGTGAGGACAGCTTCCCGGAGCAGGGACGAGACCCTGTTCCTCAAGTCCACAATGCCGGGCGCTTCTGAGCGCGGAAGCACCTCGCCACGGTAGATCTCCAGGGCAATCCGGTGCGCACCGCGCTGCAGGCAGCTGAGCACCTGGCCCGTGTCCGGCACCAGGTCCAGCGGGAGCCGGTACGGGCGTGAGCCGGGAACGGCCTCCGGGCTCAGCTCATGGAGGATCTTCCGGAGGCGGACCATCTCGGCCCTGAGCGTAATGGTGGAACCCTCCCCTGGATACAGCAGCGAGCCGAGTTCCTCGGCGCTGAGCCCTTCCGGGTGTGTGCTGAGCAGGGCAAGGATCTCGCTGTGCCGGGCGGACAGGGAAACCGTCCGGCCGGCCAGGCTGAGCAGCGCCTGGTCGCGGCCCAGCAGTTGGAGGCTGTTGCGGTAGAGGCTGCCTTCCTTGGCACCTGGGGCCTGCCTGCTTCCGGAAGCCGTGGGCCGCCGTCGTACGGCTTTCCTGGCCAGCTCCGCGGCATGCTGCAGGCGCTCCACCCGCAGCTGCGCCTGGGCGGCGGCCACCGTGGCCTCCACCAGCGAGAGCGTGTGCGGGGCCACCGCGGTGTCCGTGCCGGTGATGTCCACGACGCCGAGCAGGGCGCCGGAGTCGGGGTCATGGAAGGGGACGGCGGTGCAGCTCCAGGGATGCACGGCGCGCTGGTAGTGCTCCGCTCCGGCGATCTGGATCCCCCTGCCCAGGGCAAGGGCGGTGCCGGGCGCGCTGGTGCCGACGCTTGCCTCGGACCAGTCGGCGCCGGGAACGAACATCATGCCTTCGGCGCGGCGCTGGAGGGTGGGGTCGCCGTCCACCCACAGCAGCCTGCCCACCTCGTCACCCACGGCCACCAGGAGGCCGCTGTCATGGCTCGGCTGGACCAGGAGTTTGTTGATGACCGGCATGATGGCGGCCAAGGGGTGCTGCCGGCGGTAGTCGTCCAGCTCGTCCCAATCGAAGGCCAAGCGGGCGGCCACGTTGTCAGGATTGGCCTTGAAGCGTGCGGACCGCTGCCAGGACTCGCGGATGAGTTTGCGCAGGCCCGGAATTTCGGGCGTGGCGTCGCCCCGGCCCGGATGCTGTGGAGCCAGGTCAGCCAGGCGCTCATGTCCCGCCAGCGCGGCGCGCTGGAGCGGTTCAGGGTGGAGCAGGTTCGTCATCGAACTCCCGGTCCAGAGTTTTGTCCAGCGCTTGAGGCTGGAGGTGGCCAAGCCAGCATAGCCGCACCAGAACTGCGTGTCATGGGTGCCGGTGTACTGGGTGTATCCGGACCAGATCCCTCAGCGCCTCCGCTCCCGCCGCCGCGACCCCCGGTCAGCTGCGGGAGATGCGGATCATGTCCTCACGCGGCACAACCTTGATGCGTTCGCGCACCACGTGGTTCAGTTCCTCCGGGCCGGTCCAGGCTGCGCCCAGGCCTGCCTCGTGCGCATCGAGCTTGTTCCACCCTTCCCAGGTGGTGTATTCGATGCCGCGTTCCTCAAGAAGATCGATGATGGCCTGTGGATCGGGATTTTTCGCCGCGGGCAGGTTCAGACGGTCCTCCAGGAGGAAGCCGATGGTCTCCAGCGCGTCACCCTTGGTGTGCCCGATCAGCCCCACGGGACCGCGCTTGATCCAGCCCGTGGTGTAAACGCCGGGAACGGGGTTGCCGTCGGCGTCCAGGACGCGCCCGCCCTCGTTGGGGATGACGCCGCGCTTGGCGTCATACTCCAGTTCGTCCAGGGCCGAGCCGTGGTAGCCGATGGCACGGTAGACGGCCTGGACGGGGTACTCGACGTACTCCCCCGTCCCCTTGGCGTTCCCTGTCCCGTCCAGCTGCATGCGCTCAAACTTGATGCCGCCCACCTTGCCCGTGCCGTCGTCGAGCACTTCAACGGGGTTGTGCAGGAAGTGCAGGTGCAGCCGGCGGGAGGAGGGGTTCTCGGACTCCGCATGCTCCTCCACCAGCCAGTTGGTGAGGGTGTTCACCATGGTCTTCACCTGGTTGTTGGTGCGGATGGCCTCGTCCGAGGCCTCGTCGAACTCGAAGTCCTCCGGGTACAGGACGATGTCGACGTCGTTCATGTGGCTGAGCTCGCGCAGCTCCAGCGGGGTGAACTTGACCTGCGCGGGGCCGCGCCGGCCGAAGACGTGGACGTCGGTGACGGGCGAGGCCTTCAAACCGGCATAGACGTTGTCCGGGATCTCGGTGCTGAGCAGCTCCTCGGGGTGCTTGACCAGCATGCGGGCAACGTCCAAGGCCACGTTCCCGTTGCCGATAACGGCGATTTCCCTGGCCTCCAGCGGCCACTCGCGAGGGACGTCGGGGTGGCCGTCGTACCAGGAAACAAAGTCCGCACCGCCGAAGGAACCCTGCAGATTAACGCCCGGAATGTCCAGGTCCGCATCCTTGACGGCACCCGTGGAGAAGATGACGGCGTCGTAGAAGGCGCGGAAATCGTGCAGCGTGAGGTCCCGGCCGTAGGTGACGTTCCCAAGGAAGCGGATGTCGCCACGGTCCAGGACCTTGTGCAGCGCGTTCACGATGCCCTTGATGCGGGGGTGGTCCGGGGCCACACCGTACCTGATCAGGCCGTAAGGCGCCGGGTAGGCCTCAAAAAGGTCGATGCTGACCTGGAAGTCGCCGTCCTTCACGCCGCTGGACTTCGTGAGGATGTCCGCAGCGTAGACTCCTGCCGGTCCCGCGCCGATGATGGCAACGCGGAGGGGACGGTTGGACGGGGTTTCGCTGTGGTTGGACACCGGGAGCCCTTCTGACTGGTCCTGCTCATGATCCATGAGGGCGCGCAGCACGGTGCAGCGCACAGTCCCCCATTCTAGTTGGCGGCCAGCGGCACAACCTTGCCTTCGCGGTACAGCAGCGCGCGCAGTTCGGCTTCCGCGGAGTCCGGCCGTTTCGGGTCGATGGTTTCACCGTCGTGGTAGTGGTCCACCACCCGGGGATCCACGTAGCTCTTCCGCGCGATGGACGGGGTGTTGCCCAGCGTCTGCGCGGCGTCATACATGGCCCGGCTGATGGCCCGCTTCCGCTTGGCGGCAGTGCGCTGGACACCGGTGCGGGCCAGGCTTTCCGCTGCTGCCACCGTTCCGCGCAGGGTCCGGAAGTCCTTGGCCGTAAAGTCGGAGCCGGTGCGCTCCTTTACGTAGGCGTTGATGTCGGCGCTTGTGACCGGGCGCCACACCCTGCCCTCCTTGTAGGCCAGGAGCCGGGCGTTGGGACCGCGCCGCTTGAGCAGGCGCAGCAGGACGGCGAGGTCCGGATCGCGGATTTCCGACTCCCAGTCCTTGCCGCTTTTGGCCGGGAAGCGCAGTATGATCCGGTCTTTTCGCACCTGGACATGGGCGCACAGCAGGGTGGCAAGGCCGCGGCTGCCGTTCTCGTTCGTGTACCGCTCAGACCCCACCCGCAGTGACCCGCTGTCCAGCATCCGGAAGGCGCCGGCCAGGACGCGTTCGCGGGTGAAGCCGTCGCTGCGCAGGTCCATGGTGACGCGCCGCCGGGCTGCGGGAAGCGATTCGGCCAACTGGAGCGACCGGTCGAACTTCACCCTGTCCTTACGCTCGCGCCACTCCGGATGGTAGATGTACTGGCGGCGGCCCACCCCGTCCACCCCGGTGGCCTGGATGTGGCCGTTCTCAAACGGGGCGATCCAGACGTCGGTCCATGCCGGCGGGATGCCGATGCTTTCCAGCCGGTCGCGGATCGGGCCGGGTGGAAGCGTGGAGCCGTCCAGGTCACGGTAACTGAACCCCTTGCCGGCGGCCACCCTGCGGTAGCCACGGCCCGAGGCATTGCTGCGCCGGAGCCTCATGGGGCGGGCTTCGGCAAAGGCGCACATGTCATGAAAGCAAGCCTACTGACTATTTTCCGGATTGCCGCCTGCCTGCTGGAATACCCGCCCGCCGGATGCTGTTATTGAGAGCGTGCCCATGCCAGAAGGAACCTCGCCAGTCACGCCCGTCGCCGCCCCGGAAGCCGCCGCTCCGCCCGCCGCAAAATCCCCAGCAGGTGCCCCGGCACCTGCAGGCCCCGTGCCCGTTGGCAAGGACACGACGGCGGGGATGCTGTTCGGCATCGGCGCGTACGTTTTGTGGGGGCTGCTCCCCCTGTACTTCTTCATCCTTATGCCGGCGGGGGCCGTCGAAATCGTCGCCAACCGCGTGGTCTGGTCGCTGCTGTTCTGCGCGCTCCTGATCACGGTCACCAGGACGTGGCGGGTGCTTGCCGCGGCCCTGAAGGACCGGGTGGTCTTTGGCTCCCTGGCGCTGGCGGCGTTCCTGATCGCCATCAACTGGCTGACCTATACGTACGGGGTGACTACGGGGCAGGCCGTGGAAACATCCCTGGGGTACTTCATCAACCCGCTCGTCTCGGTGCTGCTGGGCGTGCTGGTCCTGAAGGAAAAGCTGCGGCCGCTCCAGTGGACCGCGGTGGCCGTCGGCTTCGTGGCCGTGGGCGTCCTGACCTACTCCTACGGAAAGCTGCCGTGGATCGCCCTCACGCTGGCGTTCAGCTTTGGCCTGTACGGCTTCGTGAAGAACCGGGTGGGCTCGAAAGTGGACGCCATCACCAGCCTCAGCGTGGAGACCATGGTGCTCGCCCCTCTCGCTGCCGTGGCCATGGTGGTCCTTGCTGCCAGCGGAAGCTCGACGCTGACCACCCAAGGCGCGGGGCACTTCTGGCTGCTGCTGGCGTCCGGCGTGATCACTGCCGTTCCGCTGCTGTTCTTCGGCGCCTCCGCGCGCCGGCTGCCCATGACCACCATCGGGCTGCTCCAGTACTTCGCCCCCGTCCTGCAGTTCCTGGTGGCCTTGCTCGTGTTCCGTGAAACTATGACCGTTGAGCGCTGGATCGGGTTCGGGGTGGTGTGGCTGGCCCTGGTGCTGCTGACCCTGGACATGCTCCGGGCGGCGCGCCGCAACTCGCTGGCCCGCAGGGCGCTTCGACAGGCCGCCTGATCCTGAATTAACCAAAGAGAAGGTGGGCCCGCGACTGCGGGCCCACCTTCCTTGCGTTGCCGGAGGGAGTCGTTCCGGCTATGCGTTGGCCTTGATGGCGGCGGCGAGGACTTCCAGGCCGTCTGCCAGCAGGTCATCGGTGATGACGAGCGGCGGCAGCAGGCGGATGACGTTGCCGTAGGTGCCGCACGTGAGGATGATGACGCCTTCCTTGAGGCAGGCGGCTGCAACAGCCTTGGTCAGTTCCGGGTTCGGCTCCTTGGAGCCGGCCTGGACCAGTTCGACGGCGAGCATGGCGCCGCGGCCACGGATGTCACCGATCACGTCGGTTCCGGCACCGGCCAGTTCAGCCTGCAGGTCGCGAAGCCGGCTGAGGGCCAGTTCCTCGATGTGGCGGGCACGGCCGTTCAGGTTGTATTCCTCCATGGAGCCGATGGCGGCCAGCGCAGCGGCGCACGCCACCGGGTTGCCGCCGTAGGTGCCGCCCAGGCCGCCCGGGTGGACGGCATCCAGCAGGTCGGCGCGGCCGGTGATGGCGGACAAGGGCATGCCGCCGGCGATTCCCTTGGCCATGGTCAGGATGTCCGGGACAACGCCCTCGTGGTTGACGGCGAACCATTCGCCGGTGCGGCAGAAGCCGGACTGGACTTCGTCGGCGATGAAGACGATGCCCTTCTCCTTGGCCCAGGCGGCCAGCGCCGGGAGGAAGCCTTCGGCCGGGACGATGAAGCCGCCCTCGCCCTGGATGGGTTCGATGATGATGGCGGCAACCTGGTCGCCGCCGATCTGCTTCTCGATCATGGTGATGGCGCGCTTGGCGGCCTCGGCACCGGTGATGGCTGGGTTTTCCTCGCGGTACGGGTAGCTCATCGGCATCCGGTAGACCTCGGGGGCGAACGGGCCGAAGTTGGTCTTGTACGGCATGGCCTTGGCGGTCAGCGCCATGGTCAGGTTGGTGCGGCCGTGGTAGGCATGGTCAAAGGCGACGACGGCGTCCCGGCCGGTTGCCAGGCGGGCCACCTTAACGGCGTTTTCCACGGCCTCGGCGCCGGAGTTGAACAGGACGGTGCGCTTCTCGTGGTCGCCCGGCGTGAGGCGGTTCAGCTGCTCGGCGACGGCCACGTAGCCTTCGTACGGGGTGACCATGAAGCAGGTGTGGGTGAAGTGCTCCACGGCTTCCTTGACCGCGCCGACCACGGCGGGGTCGGAGGCGCCCACGCTGGTCACGGCGATGCCTGAGCCGAGGTCGATGAACGAGTTGCCGTCGACGTCCTGGATGATGCCGCCGTCGGCGTCGGCCACGTAGACCGGAACGCTGGAAGCGACGCCGGCGGCAACCACGGACTTGCGCCGTTCGGTCAGTGCCACGGACTTGGGGCCGGGAAAGTCGGCCTGGACGCGGCGCTTCTGCTCCAGGCGGTAAGTGATGTCTGCTGCGGTGGTGGTCATGGGGTTACTTTCAGTGCTGGTGGTGGGAAATCAGGCGTCGAGGGCGGACATGACGTGCTTGATGCGCGTGTAGTCCTCCACGCCGTACATGGAGAGGTCCTTGCCGTAGCCGGACTGCTTGAAGCCGCCGTGCGGCATTTCGGCGGTGAGCAGGATGTGGGTGTTGATCCAGACGGCGCCGAAGTCCAGGTCGCGGCTGAGCCTCATGGCGGTGCCGTGGTTGGTGGTCCAGACGCTGGAGGCCAGGGCGTAGTCGACGTCGTTGGCCATGGCCACGGCTTCTTCCTCAGTGCTGAACTTCTGGACGGTGATAACGGGGCCGAATGTTTCCTTCTGCACCACCTCGTCGGTCTGCTTGGCGCCGGTGATGATGGTGGGCTCGAAGAAGAAGCCCTTCTCCCCCGCACGGTGCCCCCCGGTCTCGATCCTGCAGTTGGCGGGCAGGTTCTCCACCACGGAGGTGACGGCGTTGAAGTGGTTGACGTTGTTCAGCGGCCCGAAGTAGTTGTCTTCGTCGTTTTGCGAGCCGGTGTGCAGGGTCCTGGTGTGTTCCACCATGGCTGCCACAACGTCGTCGTGCACGGATTCCTCCACCAGCACGCGGGTAATGGCGGTGCAGTCCTGTCCGGCATTGAAAAAGGCGAACTCGGCGATGGCCGCTGCGCTCTTCTTGATGTCGGCGTCCTTGAAGACAATGGCCGGCGCCTTGCCGCCCAGCTCCAGGTGGGCGCGCTTGAGGCCCTTCGCGGCGCCGGACGCGACAGCGATGCCGGCCCGGACCGAGCCGGTGATGGACACCAGGCCGGGGACCTTGTGTTCCACCATCATGGCCCCGGTTTCGCCGGTGCCGAGCACCACGTTCAGCACGCCGGCGGGCAGGATCTCCCCGGCGAGCCGGGCCAGCACCAGGGTGGATTCGGGGGTGGTGTCGGAAGGCTTGAGGACCACCGTGTTACCGGCCGCGAGCGCGGGACCGATCTTCCAGATGGCCATCAGGAACGGGTAGTTCCACGGGGCGACCTGGGCCACCACGCCGATGGGTTCGCGCCGGACGTAGGAGGTGTGGCCCTCGAAGTACTCGCCGGCGGACTTGCCCTCCAGGATGCGGGCGGCCCCGGCGAAGAAGCGCAGCTGGTCGGCGCCGGCAGCCACTTCCTCGGAGGCAATGAGCGAGCGGACCTGGCCGGTGTTGCGGTGTTGGGCCTCGACCAGTTCGTCGCTGTTGGCCTCGATGGCGTCCGCGAGCTTGAGCAGCATCAGCTGGCGCTGGCCCGGGGTGACGTGCTTCCAGGTCCTGAAGGCGTCCTTGGCGGCCGCCATGGCGGCGTCCACATCCGACTGCACCGACACGGGAGCCTGCGCCACCACTTCGCCGTTGGCGGGGTTGACCACGTCCAGCAGGGTGGTGCCGGCGGGGGTAACGAACTTCCCGTTAATGAAGTTCTGCAAGGTTTGAACCACGGTGTGCAACCTCTTTCGTAAGGGCCATCCGCGGCCGGGCGGAGACCAGGACGGATGGATGGAACTGCATTGAGCCTATGCCAGCGCCCAAGCCGGGTGAATAGCCACCTGCACACCCTTGCCAAAGGTGTTTAGTGCGGTTGCCCAGCTCACGTTTATCCTTGCTTCATGGCCATTTCCCTTGCTGCCCTGGTGGGCGTGACCTCCTTGAAGCTGTCCAAGGCGGGCGTGGCGGAGACTACCTGGAACCAGGACATCAACTGGGTGGCGGTGACCGAACTGGAGGATCCGCAGCGGTTCCTCAACGGCGGGGAACTGGTCCTCACCACGGGCCTGCGGCTTCGCTCGGCGCCCGAGCAGCGCCGCTTTGTCCGCCAGGTGCAGCGCGCCGGAGCGGTGGGCATCGGCTTCGGCGTAGGGCTGTCGCACGAGGCTGTGCCGCCGGCCCTCCTGGCGGAGGCCAACCGGTGGGGGTTGCCCGTGGTCGAGGTGCCATACGAGACGCCCTTCATCGCCATCACCAAGCTGGTGGCCGATGCCCAGTCCGCCGACCACTACGCCAAGCTGGAACGGCTGATCGCCGGGCACCAGGTTCTGGCCCGCGCGCTGCTGACCGGCGGCGGGCTCGCGGAGCTGCTGAAGAACCTGGGCGGCATGCTGCGCACCGACATCGCGCTCACCCAGTTCACGGCCCAGCTCTACAACAGCAGCAGCACCCACCCGTCGGCGGACACCTGGTCCAGCTACCCCGTGCCCACCGGCCGGCGCGACGCCTGCACCCTGTGGGTGCGACAGCCCTTCGATGACACCGGCATCATCGGCTACGCGCAGAACCTGATCAGCGTGGAGCTGAACAACATGGTCAAGCAGCGGCAGGCACAGCGCGCCCTGTGCGGCCAGGTGCTCGAGGACGTAATCCACGGGGCGCTGGAGACCAGCGAGGCGCAGCGCAGGCTGGCAGGCGTGGGCGTGAACAGCACCCGCAAGAACGTGGTGCTGCTGGCCGTTTCGGCCGCCCACGGCAAGGCACTGGGGAGCACCTCGGTGCCGCAGGAGCTGGAGAAGGCTGTTGCCGCCGTCGTGGGCAAGGACCTCGTGCTGGTAATCAATGACGACGGCGGGACGGCACCTGCGCTGGCCCGGAAACTCAGCGACCACCTCGCCGAGGCCGGAATCCACGCCACGATCGGCATCGGAGGGGCGTACACCAAGCCAAACGGACTCCGCTGGAGCTACTTCGAGGCGCGCGACGCCGCCAGTCACGGCCTGCCGGTCAACGAGCCCGAGCGGCTGAGCCTGACGTCCCTGCTGCTGGCCAGCGAGGACGTGCCACTGGCGGACATGGCACACGAGTCATTGAACCCCTTGCGTGCCTTCGATGCGGCGCACGGCTCGGAGCTGGTGGCCACGTTGGAGAGCTACCTGAACAACAACGGGTCCGTAGCCGCAGTCGCGGAAGACCTCACGCTGCACCGCAACACCGTCCGGTACCGGCTGGCCCAGATCACCGAGCTCACCGGCTACGACCCCGCCATCACCGCGGACCGGGTGCAGTTGTGGCTCGCCCTGGCCGTGGCCCGGTTGTCGGCGCGGCAGGGCAAGTAGACGCCGCCGCTTAGAGCCTCAGATGACGCCGTGGCCCAGCAGGTCGCGCGACTTCTTCCACGCCTTCCGGGACCCGGCCTTTGCCGCCCCCATCCGTTCTTCCTGCTGGTTGAGCAGCTCGGCGTAGATGCCCGCCGTTGCCGGATCGCTGTACTCCGCGGCGATGGCGGCGAGCAGGTCGCGGGCCACCACGGCGTCCTGGAATTGGCCCAGGATCTTCTGCTGCCGGTGCGCGGCCTTGGCCACCTTGCCTGCGCGCTTTCCGTGCACCAGGGCCGCCGATTCGGCCACGTGGCGCAGCCGCTTTGCGTCCTTGCGGACGCGGTGGAGGGCAAGCTCTTCCTCCCTGCCGCGCCGGGCCCGCTTGACCGCCTTGTGTGAACGGCGCAGGCGTTTGGCGGCTTTGTCCACCGCCTTCGTGGCGGCACGGCGTCCGGGAGTCACGGCTTCGGCGCGCACGGGCGGGTTGTCCCGGAAATCCTCCAGCTTGTCCAGGAGGCGGAAGTAGCGGGTCGATCCCAAGGCTTCCCGCAGGAGCCGGTAGGCGGCGTCGTAATCACTGCCGGTGCGCTGTTCCACGGTTGCGGCGGCGATGCCCTCCCCCGGCGGCAGGCCGCCCAGTTGTTCGCGGAGCTGTTTCCCCAGCACCTCGGCGTCGCGTGGCTGGCCCAGCAGCTGGCCCAGCCATTTCAGCTCGCTCCGCAGCTTGCGCACCGGCGATGCCCGGTAGAGCCGGCTGTAGGCAGCCAGGACGGAGCGGATGCGGCGCGTCGCCGAACGCATGGCGTGCACGGCGTCCGGTTCCTCGTTCCGGACGTCGGCGTCGCTTGCGAGGATCTGGTCGATCTGCGCAGCTACATAGACGGTGACGACGGCGGCGGCCGGGGCGCGCTTTCCAGCCAAGAGGGCGGGGGCACTTCCAGGGCCGGCAGCACCGGCGGCAGGAACCTCACCGGCGGCAGCGGCCCGCTTTCCTGCCTTGGTGTCACTTCCCAGGGCGCGGGCGAGCTTTGAAGCGTGGCCGGCCGGCTGGGCGCCGGCGGCGGTGAGCAGGTCCTCCACGGGGCCGAAGAGGTCAGGATCCCCATGGACCAGTTCCAGCTCCCATTCGCGCCATTCCTGCCGTGTAGCCTCGTCGGGATGTCCGTCCTCCAGTCGCACGGCGGTGACCTGGTCGTCGGCGAGGTCGGCGAGGTGCACGCCGTCCGGCCCGTAGAGGGGGTACGTGGTGCGTCGGGTTTCCAGGCGGACCACGGGCGCCGGGACAGTCCCCCGGAGGTAGGCGTGAAGGTGCGTGAGGAGGCTGTCCGGGACGACGTCGGGCCGGCCGAGCGGCGCGTGCAGTTCCGTCCGGTGCTGGGGGCCTTCCCCGGCGGCAGCCTGCGGCGGCAGCTTCAGGTGCCACCCCGCGTCTTTGCCCCCGGTACGGCGGCGGAGCGTGATGCGGCGGCCAGCCAGGCCATGTTTGGGAGTGTCGAAGTACACCGCTTCCAGCAGGTCCGTGTGCGGCTTACCCGTGCGGGCCACCCCGGGAGCCTGCTCCAGTGCCGGCACCTCGGTGGCGGTGTCGACGTCGTACTTCTTCTCGATCTCAAGTCCCCGGGAAGCCTCCACAGCCGTCCTTCCGCGCCGCCTGGTCCATGCCAGGCCCTCCGACAGTCCGTTGGCAGTCTATTGCAGGCTTCCGCTCCGGCGAGAGGTTGGCCACAAAAGCGAAAACATCAAACGTCTAACCTTTACCGTTGAGGGTATGCCCGCCACTCCCCCTGCCTCCGCGCCCGCGGACGCCCCCGCAGTCACTCAGGCGACTCCCGCCGCCACGCCCGCCAAGACAGCCGGGACGGCACCTTCGAGGCCGCGCTCCGCCGTCGTGTTCGGGGTCATTGCGCTGGTACTGATCGGGCTGAACCTGCGCGCCGGCATCACGGGGGCGTCCGCTCTGCTGCACGACCTCCAGGCGGTGCTGGGCTACGGGGCGCTGGTGGCGGCGATCATCCCCTCCATCCCCACCCTGTGTTTCGCTGTGGCCGGCGCTGCCACCTCGTGGCTCAGCGGCAAGCTCGGCGTGGAGAAGGCCATCCTGCTGTCCCTGGCCCTGCTGGCGGGCGGGCTGCTGCTGCGCGGCATCCCCGCCACCGGCATGCTGGTGGCCGGCAGTGTGGTGGGCATGTCCGGGCTGGCCATCTGCAATGTGGCCATGCCGTCCTTCATCCGCGAGCACTTCTCCTCCCGGACCTCCCTCATGACTGCCGTCTACACGGTGACCATGACCACCGGCGGTACCCTGACCTCCGTCCTGGTGGTTCCGCTGGCACAGGCCCTGGGATCCCCGTCCGCCGCCGTCGGTGCCGTGGGCATCGCCGCTGTGGCAGCCTTCCTGGGGTTCGTGCCCGTGGCCATGCATGCCCACCGCCACGCCGTCCGGACCACCGCCCGGCACGTCTCGCCGTGGCCCCTCCTGCGGACACGCAAGGGCCAGCTCCTCACCGCCATCTTCACCCTGCAGGCCCTGCTGGCGTATGCCCTGCTGAGCTGGTTCCCCTACATGCTCACCACCATGGGCCTTGGCGCGTCGGAGAGCGGACTGATGTTCGGGCTGATGCAGCTGGTCTCCGTCCCGGCCGGGATGGTCCTGATTGCCATTGGCTCCCGGCCGGGCATGCTGCGCCCCGCGTTCTATCTGGTCAGCATCACCATGATGGTGGGGATCGCGGCGCTCCTGGTCCTCCCCGTGGGTCTGGCAGCCGTCCCCGCCGTCCTGCTGGGTTTTGGCCTGGGCATCTTCCCGCTGGTGATGGTGATGATCAGCCGCAGCGGAACCAGCACCGCCGAAACCACGGCCTTGTCCACCCTTGCCCAGTCCTCGGGTTACCTGCTGGCCACCGTGGGCCCGTTCGGCATGGGGCTGCTGCACAGCGCCACCGGTAGCTGGTCCCTGCCCCTCGTGCTGCTGCTGGGCCTGGCCCTGGTGCAGATCGTGGTGTCCCACCTGCTCACCGGGAAGGCGATGTCCGCAAAGCCAGCGGGCGCTCCCGGCACGGTTGCCCCGGATGGCGCCCGCGCGGAAGGAAAATAACGCCATGTCCTTGAGTCCTTCGGTCCGTCCGCCGCTCGCCGCTGAAGTCACGGCCAAGCTGCGGGAAATGGTGCACTCCGGCGAGTGGCCGCTAAACCAGCGGATCCCACCCGAACCCGAGCTCATGGCCAGGCTGGGTGTTTCCCGCGGCACCCTCCGCGAGGCGGTCAAGGCTCTGGCCCACGGCGGCATGTTGGAGGTGCGCCGCGGGGACGGCACCTACGTGCGTGCCACCAGCGAAATGTCCGGCGCGGCCCGCCGGATGTACCAGGACCACAGCGAACAGCACATCCTCGAGGTCAGGCTGGGCCTGGACACACAGGCTGCCCGACTGGCCGCGCGCAATGCCACGGACGACGACGTCACGGCCCTGCGTGCGCTCCTCGCCACCCGGGACCGGGCCTGGAGGAACGGGGACTTCGAGGCCTGGGCCGATGCCGACTGGCACTTCCATGAAGGCATCGCGCGGGCCTCCGGCAACCCCCTGCTGCACGAGCTCTACGCGAGCTTTGGCACCGTGTTCCATCAGGACCTGCTGACGCAGCAGCGCCGGCCGGGCTTCAACGGGCTTCCCCGGGACGGCCACGAGACCCTGCTCGATGCCATCGAACAGCGGGACGAGGATGCCGCCGTGGCCAGCGTGAACCGGAACCTGAACTCCTGCGCGGAGTGGCTGGCGGAGTAGTTGCTCCGGCTTCCCCGGTTATCCCCGGTTATCGACGCGCATGTTCCTTGGCGCGCGGGATAAATCCGGTGCGCTTTCGAATATGCGCAGCGAAAGTAAACCTGCGCGTCGCCGAGGACGGTGCGTCCCGGACACGCCAGCGGCCCGGCACCGTGGTGCCGGACCGCCGTCGTACGCTTTGTCTTGCTTATCAGCCTCAGTCGCCGCGCAGGCCCGCGAACACGTTCTTGGGCCGCTGCATCTCGCCGTGCTTGGCGCCCAGGATGATCACCAGTGCTGCGAAGCCCGGGATGGCCCACTGCAGGAGCTTGAGCTGCTGCTGGGCGGCCTTGAGTTCGTCCGACGCGGCGCCATGCGGCTCCGTTGCGCCTTCTGCACCTTCACCGGCCAGCTTGTCCACCTTCTTGCCCAGGATGCCCGAGTACAGGGTCACCGCAGCACCCACGACCGTAACGGCGGTCTTGATGACGGTGTCGCGGGCCACGCCCTCCTGCTTGGCGATGCGGCCTTTGTTCTCCCAGGCAATGGCAAGGTCCGCCACCAGGTGGGAGGCGAAGGCCGCGGTCTGGAACGGAGCCCACTTCATCCAACCAGCGCTGGAAAGCCGGGTCCGCTCCGAGGGGTCCTTGGCCTGGGCCGCTGCCCCGTTGAGCCCGATGGCGCCCATCAGGGATCCACCAAACCATGCTGCTGCCGTGAGGTCGTGAACCGAACGGGCAATGAGATTTCCTGCCATGATGTGCATTCCTATCGTCGTGAACTGGTTCCGGGGTGCCGCTGCGCGGCAGACTTCACTTGCCGTGTCCCATCGAGGTATGGTGCGCTCATGGTAAGCACACTTACTAATATTACGAAAGCCCGCCCCCGACTGGTGCGCACCGCGTAATATCGTCGCCATGGGAAACACAGGGACATTGTTCGGTTGGGCCTTCGGAAACCCCGCCCGCGAAAGTGACAGCGGCTACGTCGACGGACTGGAGCGCGAGGCGCTCCGCAATGCCAAGCAAACGGCAAAAGCCAAGGGCGTGGACGTTGTGGCGGGCTCTGAAGTGTTCACCGTCCTCAGCGCGGACGAATCCCTGGTGGAGCTGGACAACGCCCCCGGCCAGCTGGTGGTCCGCTGTACCGTGCACGTCGAGGGACCGGGCGCAGAAAAGCTGCGGGCCGAAGGGCCCATGAACGGCTGACAGATGTCCAACGGCGAATCCACGCTTAGGCAGGCAGCGGACGTTGTCGAAGAGGCCTCCAACCACAAGGTGCTGGATGTGCTGGCCCGCGCCGGGTTTGCCGTCATGGCCCTGCTCCACGTCATCCTCGGTGCCATCGCCATCGACATCGCTTTCGGGCATCCGGGAGAGGCCGAACCCACCGGCGCCATTGCCCAACTGGCAGACAACCCGGGGGGCCCGATCGTCATGTGGGGGTGCGTGGTGGCCTGCCTCGGCCTTGCCTTATGGCAGGCCAGTGAGGCGACCTTGCGGGCCAGGAGCCTCCCCCGCAAGGAACGGCTGGCCAAGCTGGTCTCCTCAGGGTTCCTGGCCATCGCCTACGGAAGCGTGGGCCTGACCTTCGCAGGCTTCGCGCTGGGCCAGCGCAGCGACTCGGGCGACAACACGCGCGACTTCAGCGCCAGCCTGATGGACAACCCTGTGGGGCCGTGGCTCCTGGTGGCCCTTGGCCTGACCATCCTGGGCGTCGGCATCTACTTCATCGTCAAGGGCTTGCGGCGCGGCTTCAAGGAAGAACTGTTCCATTTCGAGGGCACCCGGCGCGGCAGGCTTATCGACAGCCTGGGCGTCACGGGCCACGTGGCCAAAGGCATCGCGCTGGACCTCACCGGACTGCTGTTCGTCATTGCTGCAGCCAAGCACCGGCCCGAGGAATCAACCGGGCTGGACGGCAGCCTCAAGGCGCTGCAGGACCACCCCTTCGGGCCCGCCCTGCTGGTGGCGATCGGTGCCGGGTTCATCGCCTACGGGATTTTCGCCCTGGTCCGGGCCCGGTTCGGGCGCATGTAGTCCCGGGCTTTGTGGGTAGGAAGGAAGTATGACCCAACAGCTGCGCGTAGTTTCCGCCGTCACCGGAAGTGCCGGGCAGGCCTTTGCTGCCCTTTTCCGGCTCCTCAAACTCGCGCGGCCTGACCGGCCCATCCATCCGGAAGGCATCGGCCTGGCCGGGGAACTCACCAGGACGGGGAACCCGGCCGGGCCCAGCGGCATCAGCTGGCTGGACTCCCCCGGGACTGACCAGGTGGTGGCCCGCTTCTCGCGGTCCGTGGGCCTGCCGCAGACGCTGCCGGACATCCTGGGCCTGGCCCTCCGGGTTTCGCCCGCGGGTGTGTCCGCTGGCGGCGATGACGCTGCCGGCGGTCCGGCTGACGTGCTGTTTGCCTCCACCGGGTGGGGCCTGCCGGGCCGGTTCCTGCTGATGCCACGGCTGGACGTCGCCGGAGCCACCATGACCACGCTCATGCCGTACCGGGGCCAACACGGTCCCGTCCTACTGGGGCTGCGGACACGGAGCCTCCCCCCGGGTTCGCTGGCGTCCGGGGAGTGGGTGCTGGGGCTGCACTGGGCCACCCCGGGCGGACACTGGCGGGAGTGCGGTGAGTTGCGGCTGCATGCCGGAGCCGATCCTGCTGACATCCCGTTGCGGTTCGATCCCTTGGAGAACCAGCCGCCGGGGGCCGAGGCCTACGGGTGGACCCGGCGCCTGCGGAAGCCGTCCTACCGGGCCGCACGGCGGCCCCCACCTCCCGCCGTCGTCCATGCCAAACAACGGGCGCAGCCAAGGAACCCTGCCGCAACACTCCAGGAAAGCATTACCGGAACCGGAAGGAACACCATGTCCACCGTCTCGCTGCTGTTCAACGCATCCGCCGCCGACGTCTGGCGCGTCATCTCTGACGGCTGGCTCTACTCGGGCTGGGTGGTGGGCGCGTCGCGGATCAGGGACGTGGACGCCGAATGGCCGCAGCTCGGCGCCCAACTGCACCACTCGGTAGGGACCTGGCCACTGGTCATCGACGACAGCACCCGGGTCACGGCCATGCAGCCCGGCCGCTCACTGGAACTCGTTGCACGCGGCTGGCCCATGGGCGAGGCCAAGGTGGAGATCTCGCTGGAAGACCGCGGGAACCAGTGCCGGGTGACGATTGCAGAGGACGCCATCCGCGGGCCCGGCAAGCTGATGCCGAAATTCCTCCGGGACCCGTTGATTTCTGCCCGGAACCGCGAGACCCTCCGGCGGCTGGAGCTCATGGCGATCGGCGGGGCGGGGAAATAGGGCGCTCGAGATAGTCGACGCGAAATGGTGCAGCCCGGTTAATAGGCTTAAACGCAGGAGCCGCGGGACCATTGGTCCCGCGGCTCCTTGTTTTGAGGTCCTAGACCTGGGCGGCGACGCCGTCGCGGGAGATGTCAACCATGTCCCCGCGCGGGACCACCTTGATGCGCTCACGCTTGACCTCAACACCGTGCGAGCCGCCAGCCTCGGTGGCTGCAGCGCCGAGGGCGAGTTCGTGGGCATCGAGGGCCAGCCAGCCCTCCCAGCTGGTGAACTTCACGCCGCGGGCATCGAGGAGTTCGACGACGGCTTCCTCCTGGGGTGCCTGCGCCACCGGCAGGTTTTCGCGGTCTTCGAGCAGGTAGGTGACGGTCTCCAGGGCGTCGCCCTTGGTGTGGCCGATCAGGCCGACCGGTCCGCGCTTGATCCAGCCCGTGGCGTAGATACCCGGCACGTGCTGGCCGTCGGCGTCCAGGACGCGGCCGCCGTCGTTCGTGACCACGCCCTTCTTGTGGTCGAACTCAACGTCCGGCAGGGCCGAACCGAAGTAGCCGATGGCGCGGTAGACCGCCTGGACCGGGTAGTCCACGTACTCGCCGGTGCCGCGGGCGTTGCCCGTGCCGTCCAGCTCCGTGCGCTCGAACTTGATGCCTGCCACCTTGCCGGGAGTCTCGGCGTCGTCGTAGATCTCCACCGGGCTGTGCAGGAAGTGCAGGTGCAGGCGGCGGGACGCCTTGAGCTCGGAGAGGTCCTCGGGCTGCTCGGCGATCCAGTTGGTGAGGGTGCCCACCATGGTCTTGGTCTGGTTGTTGGTCTGGATCTGGCGGTCCGATTCCTCGTCGAACTCGAAGTCCTCCGGGTACAGGATGATGTCCACGTCCTTGGAGTGGGACAGCTCGCGCAGCTCCAGCGGGGTGAACTTGACCTGGGCCGGGCCGCGGCGGCCGAAGACGTGCACGTCGGTGACGGGGGACGCCTTCAGGCCGGCGTAGACGTTGTCCGGGATTTCGGTGACCAGCAGGTCGTCGGCGTGCTTGGACAGGACACGGGCCACGTCCAGGGCCACGTTGCCGTTGCCGATGACCGCGATCTCCTTGGCCTCCAGCGGCCACTCGCGGGGCACGTCCGGGTGCCCGTCGTACCAGGACACGAAGTCGGCGCCGCCGAAGGAGCCCTCCAGCTCGACGCCGGGGATGTTCAGGTCCGCGTCCTTGATGGCGCCGGTGGCGAAAATCACGGCGTCGTAGTGCTTGCGGAGATCCTCGATGGTGAGGTCCGTGCCGTAGTCCACGTTGCCGAAGAAGCGGATGTCGCCGCGGTCCAGCACCTTGTGCAGGGCATTCACGATGCCCTTGATGCGGGGGTGGTCCGGGGCCACGCCGTAGCGGATCAGGCCGTAGGGTGCCGGGTAGCGGTCAAAGAGGTCGATGCTGACGGTCAGCTCGCCGCTCTTGACGGCTTCGCTCTTGGTGAGGATATCGGCGGCGTAGACACCGGCCGGGCCGGAGCCCACGACGGCGACGCGCAGCGGACGCTCAGCAGATCCTACGGTGTTGCTGGATGACACGGCTGTGTTCCTTTTCTTCGTTCCGGCCCAACTGGCTCGCAGTTGTTGTCGTTTTGAGGGCTCATAACGACAACAACTGCGAGTCAGTTGGGCTTGGGGCTAGGTGGTGAGGGCGGTCTTGCGGGGGCTGTTCGGGGTGGTGGTGCTGTAGTCAGCGGTTTTGAAGTGCGACGGCGCGAAGGGGCTCACGCGCACCACGTCACCGATGACAATCACGGCAGGATTTGCGACGCCGGCCGCCTGGGCCTGGTCGGCGATGGAACCGAGCGTGCCGATGGTGACGCGCTGGTCCGGCAAATAGCCGTTTTCCACGATACCAACTGGCGTCTCCAGCGGCAGTCCGGCTTCGCCCAGCGCGGACGCCGATTCGCGCAGCTGGCCCACGCCCATCAGCAGGACGATGGTGTGGTCCGGGCGGGCCGGGATCTCGGAGAGTTCCTCGTGGCCTGTGACCACGCTGAAGCCTTTGGCCAGGCCGCGGTGCGTGACCGGAATTCCCGCCGCGGCGGGTACCGAGATGGCGGAGGTCACGCCGGAGACCACTTCAACCTCGACGCCGTGCTGCCGGCAGTATTCGGCTTCTTCGCCGCCGCGGCCCAGCACGTATGGGTCGCCGCCCTTGAGCCGGACCACGCGGTGGCCCTTCAAGGCTTCCTCCACCAGGATCCTGTTGATCTCCGCCTGCGGCACGGGGTGGTGGCCGGGAGTCTTCCCAACCTCGATGACGCGCACATCCGGGGCAAGCTCGTTCAGGAGCGCGCGGGGGCCCAGGCGGTCGGCAACCACGACGTCGGCCTGGCCCAACAACCGACGGCCCCGGACAGTGATGAGCCCGGTGTCGCCGGGGCCGCCGCCCACCAGGGCCACGCTTCCCTGGTGCGCCCGGCGGCGGCGCAGCGGCAGGTCACCGGTTTCGAGGGCGGTGGCAACAGCGTCCCGGACGGCCATGGCACGGCGCGGGTCTCCCCCGGCGTTGACGGCGATTTTGACGTCGTCCACCACGGCGACGGCGGGGGTCCAGGCGGCAGAAGCTTCATGGTTGGAGGCGTTGACGCACCAAACCCGCTGCGCCTCGGCGTCGGCCGATACTTGGGCGTCCACCTCCGGATCGCCGGTGGCCGTCTGGACGAACCAGACGCCGTCGACGTCCCGCGAAAGGTAGGGGCGCGCTTCCCAGGTGAGCAGGCCAGCGTCGGCCATCTCCTGCAGCGCGGGCGAGGCAACCGGGGCCACGACGGTGACCACGGCACCGGCGTCGAGCAGCCCCTTGGCGCGGCGGGCAGCAACGGGGCCCCCACCCACCACCAGCACCGGGCGGCCGAGCAGCCGCAGCGCGGTGGGGTAAATGTCCTGAATTGCCATGAATCAACGGTAGGGCGGCGTCATATTCGCCAACAAAGGACGAGCAACACCAGTTCACGTAAGGTAACGCTGCGTCACAAAGGATTTTTACCTGTGCTGCGCCAGGAACGTGCCCCTGCGGATAATGAGCCGCTCAAGGTAGCCACGCAGGATGAGCCGCTCGACGGCGCGGCCCAGGACACCCAGCGGGGCGGTGAACTGAACGCGGTCCGTCATGATGCTTCCGGCGGCTGTTGGTTGGAACTCATGCACATGCTTGAAAGCCTTGAAAGGGCCCTTCACCTGCTCATCCGTGAAGCTGCGTGGGAAATCGAAGTGGGTGACCCGGCTGGTCATGGTGAGCGGAATACCGAAGTGCTTCGCCCGCCAGGTCACCTCCTGGTCCTCCCCGATGAGCCCGCTGGTGACGCCGGCCACCGCCCGTTCCCCGGCGTCCTGTTGGGAGTCCAGATGCAGGTCGATGCTGCGTGCCCGGTCGAAGAGTTGTTCCACGGGCAGCGTGGACTCGGTGCGGCACACGAAGCTGACGGTCATGGCGTCAGTCTGCCATTCTTCCGGACCGCCCCGGGCCCCGTGGTGGGGCACTTTGGCGGGCTCCGGCGTCGCAACGGCCTGATGACCCGGCCTGTCCGTGCCAAAGTGCCTCGTCTTGGTTCCGGGCAGCGGCAGGAAACAGCAGAGCCCGACGGCGGGACTCGCCGTCGGGCTCTTGCGGTGCGTTGGGAAGGGGCTGTGTTGGGAAGCGGTTGGGTCAGCGGGTGCTGCCGGCCAGGAGGCCGCGGCGGCGCAGGAGCCGCTTCTCGATGGGGCCGAAGACCAGCAGCTCGATCAGGATGCCGACCGCGAGGATCAGCAGGATGGCAGCCATGACGATGGTCATGTCGGACAGATCCCGGCCCTGGTCCAGCAGGGAACCCAGGCCAAAGCCGATGGTGCCGCCCACGGCAATGATTTCCGCGGCCATGAGGGAGCGCCAGGAGAAGGCCCATCCCTGCTTCAGGCCGCTGAGGTAGCCGGGCAGCGCGGCCGGAAGGATGACCTGCAGGGCCATCTGGAGCCGGGATGCGCCCAGGACGGTGCCGACCCTGCGGTACTGCGGTGGAATCTGGTCCACGCCCGAGATCAGCCCGTTGATGATGGACGGGATGGCGCCCATGAACACCACGAAGTACACGGTAGCGTCAGTAAGTCCGAACCAGATGATCGCGGCCGGAACCCAGGCCACCGAGGGCAGGACCTGCAAACCGGAAATCAGGGGGCCAAACGCGCGGCGCAGCGGTGCAACCTGGGCCAGCAGCAGGCCCACCGGCGTGGCGATGGCCACCGAAATCAGGAAGCCCACCACACCACGCTGCAGGGACGTCCAAATGGATTGCTGGAACTTTCCGTCGCTCCACAGGACGCCCATCTGGGCCACGACGTCCAGGGGGCCGGGAACGAGGTCTCGCCGCTTCACCCCGAGCGAGACATAGAACTGCCAGATGAGCACCAGGACCACCAGCGCGGCCACGGGCAGCAAAATGCGGCTCCAGTCGACCCGGTGCTTGCGGTCGGCGTCGGACTGCAGCGAGTCAAGGCCGGACTCGAGTTCCCGGAGGTCCTCCTTGCCAGTGGACGTCCGGGTCAAAGCGGCATGCACGTGCTCACGGGTTTCGGAAGCATCAGCCGTAGCACCGGATGCCGCCTCCGTGCGTGCTTCCGCGAGGGGTGTCGGGTTACTTGGCATGGCGGCGAATCTCCTCCCGCAGCCGGGCGGTGATAACCCCGGTCAGCTGGCCGGCGAGCCCGGCGTCGGTTCGGTGTTCCTCGGTGACGGCCCATTCCTGGACTACGCGGCCGGGGCGGGAGGACAGCAGCAGGACCCGCTGGCCCAGGCGGACGGCCTCGCGGACGTTGTGGGTGACGAAGACGATGGTCCGCCCGGTTTCCTTCCAGATGCGCTCGAGCTCGTCGTGCAGCAGGTCCCGGGTGATGGCGTCGAGGGCGGCGAACGGCTCATCCATGAGCAGCAGCTGCCGGTCCTGGGCCAGGGAACGGGCCAGTGAGACGCGCTGCCGCATGCCACCGGACAGCTCGTGCGGGCGCTTATCCCCGGCGGAGCCCAGGTGCACCAGTTCCAGGAGCTCCTGGGCTTTGGCGCGCCGTTCGGTTTTGCCCACGCCGCGCAGCTTCAGGGCCAGCTCGATGTTCTCCCGGGCCGTCAGCCACGGGAAGAGGGCGGCGTCCTGGAACATGAAGGCGGCGCCGTCGCTGGGTACTTCCAGGGCGCCCGACGTCGGCGCTTCGAGTCCCGCGATGATGTTCAGGAGGGTGGATTTGCCGCAGCCGGAGGCACCAAGGAGGGCAACGAATTCGCCCTGTTTGATGTTGGCGTTGACGTCGTCCAGTACCGGGGCGCCGTCGCCGAAGCGCTTGCCCAGGTGTTCCAGTACGACTGGCATGGTGGCGTCCTTAGGTAGTGGTGGGTCAGTCCTGGCCGAGGCCGGCAGCTGAGATCTTGTCGCCGCCGGTCACCTGGTTCAGGCCGCGAAGGTCGAAGAGGCCGTTGATGTCGGCCTTTTTGGTGGTGCCTGCGTCCACGCCGTCCTGCAGCAGCTTGGGGTAGCTGCCGGCCAGCGGGTCGAGGGTGAAAGTGATGTTGGACAACGATCGGGCCAGGACGTCAGCGGGCAACGCTGCCCCAGCGGATTCCTGCAGGGCGGAGTTGATGAGGCTGGCCTTCTCATCGGCCGGAGCCGAGTTGAGCCATGCCACCGAGTCCGCATTGCCCTTCAGCAGGGCCCTGACGGTGTCCGGGTGGTCAGCAGCGAATCTCTGGTTCACGATCAGGATGGTCGTGGGAAACTCGCCGGGCTTGCCGGTGCCGGCCCCATCCCACAGGTCTTTTTCATCCACCAGCACCTTGGCGCCGGCCTGGAGCACCAAACGTGAGGCCCAGGGCTCAGGCAACCAGGCGCCGTCGAGCTTTCCGTCCTGGAACAGCTTCAGCGTCTGAGCGTTGTCCGTGGGGTTGATGGCCACGTCACCGCTGCCGTCCACGTTGGTCTTGTAGCCCTGCTTGGTGAGCCAGGCCCGGAGTGCCACGTCCTGGGTGCCGCCGAGCTGCGGGGTTGCCAAGGTCCTGCCTTTGAGGTCGGCCGCGGAGTTGATCCCCGGCTCGACCACCAGCTGCGCACCACCGGCCGCGGCTCCGGCAATCACGCGCACGGACTGGCCCTGGCTCTTGGCGAACGAGTTGATGGCCGGATTGGGGCCGATGTAGGCGGCATCGATGGCGCCGGCGTTCAGGGCCTCGATCGCGGCCGGGCCGGCGTTGAAGGTCTCGGTGCTGAGCTTGGTGCTGCCCAGGGCCTCCGCGAGGAGTCCCTTCTTGACACCCACCAGCGCTGCGGCATGGGTGACGTTCCCGAAGTAACCCAGCTTCAGCTCGGCGGCCGGGGTGGGCTCGGCGGCCTGTGCCTCGGTGTTGCGGGAGATGTTGGAGGCCACGATGGCCCCGACGGCGATCAGCAGGACCAGCCCGATGGCCAGGGCAGCCTCGACGGCGCGTTTGCGCGTGGGGACCGCGCTTTCGCCTGCCACGATGCGGGTCATCCCGGGCTTGGAACTAGTCATTGTTTCACCATAGGGAGTGGCCCAAACCCGTTCAACGAAGCGGAAACGGGGGGTCACGCACGTTCATCTGGCGTCATATTTTGCCCTGCTGTTGCCCGGGCTGCCCAGATTCAGTTGCCCTTGACGTTGACCAGCTGCCGCAGTTTGTGCCGCACGGTGACCAGGTCCGCGGCGTCCTGCATGACCTGGTCGATCGGCTTGTAGGCGGCCGGGATTTCGTCAATGAAGGCCTCCGACGCGCGGAACTCGATGCCCCGCATGGCGCGTTTCAGTTCCTCCAGGGTGAATGTCTTTCGGGCGGCGTTTCGGGAGTATTCCCGCCCGGCCCCATGCGGGGACGAGTTCAGCGATGCAGGGTTGCCCCGGCCTTCCACAACATATGACGCCGTCCCCATGGATCCAGGGATCAGTCCGGGATCGCCGTGGCCGGCTTTGATGGCTCCCTTGCGGGACACCCAAACCGGCTTGCCGTAGTGCGTCTCCTGCTGGGTGAAGTTGTGGTGGCAGTTGATCCGCTCGCGTTCCTGCACGGGGCCTCCCACCCAGCGGCTGAACTGGGCGGTCACGCGGTCCATCATTTCCTCCCGGTTCAGGAGGGCGAAGTGCTGGGCCCACCGCAGCTCGGCAATGTACCGCTCGAACTGCTGCGTCCCCTCATCCAGGTAGGCCAGGTCCGGGTGGGGCAGGCGGATCTGATGCTTGCGGCCCACGTGCTGGGCGACGCCGATGTGGTGCTGCGCGATCCTGTTGCCGATGCCCCGCGAGCCCGAATGCAGGAAGAGCCACACGCCGTCGTCCTCATCCGCTGAGACTTCGATGAAGTGGTTGCCCGAGCCCAGGGACCCCAGCTGCAGCTCCCATTGGGCGACGTATTGGGCGGGGTTGAACCCTGCCTTGGCGGCCCGCCGCTTCAGTTCGGCGATTCGTGGCTCAGCAGTGGACAGGACCTTCCGGTTGTTGTGGCCGGCGGACAGCGGGATGACCCGCTCGATGTCCTCGCGGAGGCCTTTGCGGTCCTTCGGCAGGTCCTTTACGGAGTACTGGGTGCGGACCGCAATCATGCCGCAGCCGATGTCCACTCCCACTGCGGCCGGGATGATGGCGCGGAGTGTGGGGATCACCGAACCCACGGTGGCGCCCTTGCCCAGGTGCGCGTCCGGCATCAGCGCCAGGTGGGGGTAGATGAACGGCAGGCCCGCCGTCATCACCGCCTGTTCGCGGGTCTTGTCGTCCAGGATCGACGCCCAGTTCAAGAGTTTCGGACTGATGGTTTCCATTGCCGCCTCCTCTGACAACCATACGAGACGGCAGAACCGCGGCTCGTTCGCCTGATCCGGCCTTGGAAGGTCAGGTTTGGCGAACGGGCCGCGGGTTGCGGAAGCGGACGGTGCGGAAACGGGGCATCTACGCCCGGCGGTGGGCGGGCTGTCGCTGATCCTGGAAAGTCAGGTTCAACCGGGGCCGCCGCATGTTGCGCAGGTTGAACCAGCAGAACATCATCAGCCCAAAGTACAGGGTCAACTCCATGACCTCGCCGTATTCGGAAATGACGAAGGTGGGGGTCGGCCAGATTACCAACCGGAAGAGGCGATAAGCCGCAGCCAGCCCGAAGGCGGGCACGAGACAGAGCGGGGGTACAAGCAGATGGCTGTACGTGGAGTGCTTCAACCGTTTCCGGAACGCCGCCCAAAGCGGAACGCATGTTCCATACAGGCTTGCCAGGAGCATGGCATACGGGACCAGCACCTGCACCGCCCGGAGGTTGTGCAGATTTGTCTCACCCTGGCGGTTGACCTCTTGCAGCTCTTCAGGGGTGCCCCATCCGAAGATGCGCTGGCCCCAGGAAATTTCCTCACCGGCAAGGAACACAACGCCAAGGGCCACCACGCCGTAAAGCAATGCCATGCCCACTTGCCGTCTCCGCAGCAGGCGGACGCTGACCAGCGCCAGAATGACGGCGGCGGCCACGAGGCACGCAAACTGGAGCCACTCGATCGGGTGGTCCTCGTCCACAATCCAGAGATAGAACTCCTTGAAGGGAACAGTTGCCGCCACAGCGACGGACAGGATGATGGGCAGCAGTACCAGCAACCGCGCCCGGCGGGGAGCAATGTTCCATTCGCGCGAGTCGATCGTGACGAGCTCGCTCCCCCTTGTGTACCACTCCTGGTTGGTTGGCATCCTGCCTCCTCAAAGTATCCGGCCATGGCCTGCAGTCGCAGGCATTGATGCAATGCCTGAGCTTCCCACGGCTCCAAACAGGCAGGGAACATCCCCCGGCAACCTTTGTGGTAAACGTGCGGAATGCCGCAGTCACGTGAAATCGCCGGAAACGCAGCGGGGCCGCCGTAACGATACGGCGGCCCCGCAGGGTTCAGGCGATTCCGGTGCGAACTAGATGCTGTAGCGCTCGTCCTCGTGGTCGCCCGGGTGGTCCTTGACCAGGCCCGCGGCCAGCGTGTTGCCGTCCAGCGGATCGATGACCAGGAACGCGCCGGTGCGGCGGTGGTGCAGGTAGTTCTCCAGCGGCAGCGGTGCGGCGAGGCGCAGCTGGGCGTGCCCGATGTCGTTGAGCTCCAGGCCGGAGGCGCCCTCGAGCTTGAAGGTGGACAGGTCCAGCTTGCCGGACACGCTGCGGACCATCGCCTGGACGGTGCGGGTTCCGTGCTTGACCAGCACCTTCTGCCCTTCGCGCAGCGGCTTCGGGGAGAGCCAGCAGAGGGCGGCGTACAGGTCGGCGGAGGCTTCGCGGACGGTGCCGGCGGCGGCGATGGTGTCACCGCGCGCGACGTCGAACTCGTCCGCCAAGCGGATGGCCACCGACTGCGGCGCGGCGGCTTCCTCCAGGGAGGCGCCGGCAAAGTCGATGCCCGCCACGGTGGTGGTCCGCGGGGACTGACCGGGCGTCAGGACGGACACCTGGTCCCCCACCTTCACCGACCCTTCGGTGATCTGGCCGGCGTACGCGCGGTAGTCGCGGTAGGCCTCCGCGTCCAGCCCGGCGGCCACGGCGTCCGGTGCCAGGGCACCCTGCGGCCGGATGACCAGCTGCACCGGGAACCGGAAGCTTTCCAGGTGGCTTTCGAGTTCATCGGCGGCCGGAAGGGTCTCCAGAACCTCCAGCAGTGCGGGACCGGTGTACCAGGGGGTGCGCTCCGAGCGCTCCACAACGTTGTCGCCGTCGAGCGCGGAGACAGGGATCACCAGCAGGTCGGAGATCCCGTCCGAGCCGAGGCCCAATTCGCGGCCCACCTGCTGCACATCCGCTTCGATCTCACGGAACACCGACTCGCTGAAGTCCACCAGGTCGATCTTGTTCACGGCCACGATCACGTGCGCCACGCGCAGCAGCTGCAGGACGGACAGGTGGCGGCGGGTTTGCTCCAGCACGCCCTTGCGGGCGTCGATGAGTACGACGACGGCATCCGCGGTGGACGCGCCCGTCACGGTGTTCTTGGTGTACTGCACGTGCCCGGGGCAGTCGGCCAGGATGAAGCTGCGCTGGTCGGTGGCGAAGTAGCGGTAGGCCACGTCGATGGTGATGCCCTGTTCCCGCTCGGCGCGCAGGCCGTCGGTCAGCAGGGCCAGGTCGATCCCGCCCTTCTCGCCGCCGAAGCCGCGGTCAGCCGAGGTGCGGGCGACCGCGTCAAGCTGGTCAGCCAGGATGGCCTTGGAATCGTGGAGGAGGCGGCCCACTAAGGTGGATTTGCCGTCGTCGACCGATCCTGCCGTGGCGAACCGGAAGAGTGTGGTGGGCAGGGCGGTTTCCAGGCCACCGGCAGCGCCGGACAAAACAGTTTCCGTGGTCATTAGAAGTACCCGTCCTTCTTGCGGTCTTCCATGGCGGCCTCGGAGATGCGGTCATCTGCGCGGGTGGCGCCACGTTCGGTCAGGGTGGAGGCGGCCACTTCTACCACCACGTCGGACACCGTGTAGGCGTTGGACTCGACGGCGCCGGTGCAGGACATGTCTCCCACGGTGCGGTAGCGGACAGTCTTGGTGATGACTTCCTCATCGGGCCGGGGCTGGGAAACCTCACCCACCGGGCGCCACATGCCGTCGCGGGCGAAGACCTCGCGCTCGTGGGCGTAGTACAGCCCGGGCAGTTCGATGTTCTCGCGCTCGATGTAGCGCCAGATGTCCAGTTCAGTCCAGTTGCTGATGGGGAACGCCCGGACGTGCTGGCCCACCGTGTGGCGGCCGTTGTACAGGTTCCACAGCTCGGGGCGCTGGTTGCGCGGGTCCCACTGGCCGAACTCGTCGCGCAGGCTCAGGATGCGTTCCTTGGCGCGGGCCTTGTCCTCGTCGCGGCGGCCGCCGCCGAACACGGCGTCAAACTTGTTCTGCTGGATGGCGTCCAGCAGCGGGACGGTCTGCAGCGGGTTGCGGGTGCCGTCGGCACGTTCGGCGAGTTCGCCGCGGTCGATGAACTCCTGCACGGAGCCGACCACGAGCTTCAGGCCGAGCCGTTCAACGGTGCGGTCGCGGAAGTCGATGACCTCGGGAAAGTTATGGCCGGTGTCCACGTGCAGCACGGGGAACGGAACCTTGCCTGGCCAGAACGCCTTGGTGGCCAGGTGCAGCATCACGACGGAGTCCTTGCCGCCGGAGAACAGCAGCGCAGGCTTCTCGAACTCGGCAACAACCTCGCGGATGATGTGGATCGCTTCGGACTCCAGGGTGTCCAGACTGCTGAGGCGGGTTGAGACGGCGGACTCAGTCACCTGGGTCTCCTCGGTTAGTGAAGTGCTCATACGTGAAGTCCGCATTCTGTCTTGTCGGAGCCTGCCCAGCGACCGGCGCGGGGGTCTTCGCCGGGCGCCACCTTGCGGGTGCAGGGCTGGCAGCCAATGGAGGGGTAACCCTGGGAAAGCAGCGGGTTGACGGGCAGGAGGTTGTCGTCCGAGTACTGCACCAGCTGGTCGAACGTCCACGCGGCCATCGGGTTGACCTTGACCAGGCCGTTCTTCTCGTCCCAGCTGACCAGAGGCGTGTTGGTGCGGGTGGGTGCTTCGTCGCGGCGGACGCCGGTAAACCAGAGTTCGTAACCGGCAAGGGTGCGCTGCAGGGGCGCCACTTTGCGGAGGGCGCAGCACTGGGCAGCGTCGCGGGCAAACAGGTCCTTGCCCAGGAGCCGGTCCTGCTGCTCCACGGTGGTCTCCGGAAGCACGTCCACCACGTTGACGCGGAGGTTGGCGGCCACCTCGTCCCGCGTGGCGTAGGTTTCCGGGAAGTGGTAGCCGGTTTCCAGGAACAGGACGTCGACGCCGGGCATCTGGTCCGCGACCAGGGCCGGCAGGACGGCGTCAGCCATGGAGCAGGCGACGGCGACGGCGGGGAGTTCGAAGTTGCGCTCCACCCAGGCGATCACGTCACGCGCGGGGGCGTCCCAGCCGAGTTCGGCGGCGCCGGCCTCGGCCAGTGCCTTAAGCTCCTCCGTGGGGCGCTTGGCAGGTGCGGGTGCGAGATGCTTTGCCATTACTGCAGTGCCTCCTCGTCTGCTGTGTGGGCCCATTCGGCGAAGGTCTGGCCTTCGGCGCGGTCGGCAACGAACCGTCGGACCACGCGCTCCACGTAGTCGGGCAGGTCGTCGACGTATACCTTCAGGCCGCGGACGGTGCGGCCCAGGCCTGCTTCCTCTCGGTCGTTGTTTGCCAGCCCGCCGCCAAGGTGGACCTGGAAGCCCGGGGAGGGGTCGCCGTCGGGCGTTGGAAGCATCATGCCCTTCAGGCCGATGTCCGCCGTCTGGATGCGGGCGCAGGAGTTGGGGCAGCCGTTGATGTGCAGGGAGAGTGCCGCGGGCAGCTGGCCCGAGCCGGCGAGGTCCGCGAGGCGGCGTTCGAGTTCGGCGACGGCGGTAGCGGCCGTGTACTTGGTCTCGACGATGGCCAGCTTGCAGTACTCGATGCCGGTGCAGGCGATGGTGCCGCGGCGGAACACGGACGGGCGGGCGGAGAGGCCCAGGGCGTCGAGCTCGGCCACCAGGGGCTCCACCTGGTCCTTCTCGACGTCCAGGACCACGACCTTCTGGTGCGGGGTGGTGCGCAGCCGGTAGGAGCCGCGGGCCTCCAGGGTGTCCGCGAGCTTGACCAGGCCGGATCCGGAAAGGCGGCCCGCGATCGGGGTGGCACCGATGAAGAACTTGCCGTCCTTCTGCTCGTGCACGCCCACGTGGTCGCCGGGGGTTGAAGGCTTGGGCGCGGCGGGGCCGTCGGCCAGCTTGTAGCCCAGGTATTCGTCCTCCAGGACCTGGCGGAACTTCTCCGTACCCCAGTCGGCCAGCAGGAATTTCAGGCGGGCCTTGGTGCGCATGCGGCGGTAGCCGTAGTCGCGGAAGATGCTGGTGACGCCCAGCCACACGTCGGCGGCCTGGTCCGGCTGGACGAAGGCGCCGAGGCGCTTGCCCAGCATGGGGTTGGTGGACAGCGCGCCGCCCACCCAGAGGTCGTAGCCAACGCCGAGTTCCGGGTGTTCAATGCCCACGAATGCGCAGTCGTTGATCTCGTGGACCACATCCTGGCTGGGGTGGCCGGTGATGGCGGTCTTGTATTTGCGCGGCAGGTTGGACAGCAGCGGGTTGCCAATGAACCGCTCCCCCAGCTCGGCGATGAGCGGGGTGGGGTCGATGATCTCGTCCTTGGCAATGCCGGCCACGGGCGAACCCAGGATGACGCGGGGCACGTCGCCGCAGGCCTCGGTCGTGGACAGGCCAACACTTTCCAGGCGGTTCCAGATTTCCGGAATGTCTTCAACCCGGATCCAATGCAGCTGGATGTTCTGGCGGTCGGTGAGGTCGGCAGAGTCGCGGGCAAAGTCCACGGAGATCTGGCCGATCACGCGCAGCTGCTCTGTGGTGAGCGCGCCGCCGTCGATCCTCACCCGCAGCATGAAGTACTTGTCCTCGAGCTCGTGCGGTTCAAGCGTGGCGGTCTTGCCGCCGTCGATTCCCTGCTTGCGCTGGGTGTACAGGCCCCACCAGCGGAACCGGCCGTGCAGGTCCTGGCTGGGGATGGCGTCGAAGCCTTCCTTGGCGTAAATGGTCTCGATACGCTCGCGGACGTTCAGGCCGTCGTCTTCCTGTTTCCAGGTTTCGTTGGCGTTCAGCGGCGTCTTGCCGTCCACTTTCCACTGGCCGTGCGGCTTCGCGGCGGGGCGTGACGGGCGTGCGGGGCGCTTGGGGGCAGCCGAGTCCGCGGACGCTCCGGCTAGAGCTGTATCAGTCATGCATCGACTGTAGGGCGACGCCGAATAGCGTCACAAAGGCCCGGAAACGCTAAGTCACCTAGGGAAATATTTCGTCACGAAACGCCGGACGGCCTTGAACAAGCCACCCTGCTGTGCATCCTGGGACCCCGCGTCGGGCGCCTCCGCCGGGGCAGGCGCGGGACCTGGCGGAGCAGCTTCCGCGGGGGTTTCGTTCATCTTCGCGACGGCGGCGTCGTACCTGTCCAGCGCAATCTCGGCGAGTGTCGGGGACGGCAGCAGGGGTTCGGTGACGACGTCGGCCCCCGCCTTGGCCAGCTGGTCGTGGAAGAAGCCCGGCGCCAGCAGATACGAGGCAATCACGACGCGGCCGCCGACGTCGACCGCTCCTGCGGACTCCCCCGCCCCGGCACCTCCGGCGAGCTCCTCGCGCAGCATGGCGACGGCGTCGGGCACGGACGGCTGGGCGGAGGCACCGTAGGCGGCCACCATCCGGTTGGACCGCAGCTGCTGCAGCTGGCCCAGCAGCTCCTCGACGCTCACTGCGGCGTTGGGGTTGGACGAGCCCGCCGCGGCCAGGACGATGACGTCGTTGTCCGTGGTGCCGGCCTCGCGGAGGCGCTGGTCCAGCAGCTGCGCGAGACGGGGATCGGGGCCGAGCGGGGCGGCCGCGGCACTGCCGGGACGGCTCTTCACGGCGCGGGCGATGTCCACTTTCACGTGGTACCCAACGCTCAGCAACAGCGGCACCACCACGGCGGGCTCCCCCTCCGGCAGGCCCGCCACCACGTCCACGAGGTCGGGCTGCTGGACGTCCACGTACGCTTCGCGGACATCAAGCCCGGGGCGCAGTTCCGCGATGGCGGCGCGCAGGGCATTGACCTCCGCGGCCCCCTGTGCGTTGGACGTCCCATGGGCGCAGGCGATCATGATGGGGCTGTTCATAGGGGCTAGCGTAACGTTGGAGCCGCCCTGTCCGCCCTCTTTGAAATGCCAGGACGCCCCATGACCTTCGCCTTTGACAACTCCCCGGTGTGGCTGGATCTGCTGGGCGTGTTCTTCTTCGCCGTCTCGGGCTCGCTGCTGGCTGCGCGGAAGCAGATCGACATTGTCGGGTCGCTGCTGCTGGCCTCTTTGGTGGGGCTTGGGGGCGGCGTGATCCGCGACATCATCCTGGCCATCGTCCCGGCGGCCTTCACCAACCCGGCCTATCTGGCGCCGCCGCTGCTGGCCACCGCGCTGGTGTTCTTCCTGTTCTCCAGCGTGCAGCGGTACACGTCGCTGCTGATCCTGTTCGACGCCGCCGGCCTGGCCCTGTTCTGCATGACCGGCACACTCAAGGCGCTGGCCACTGGGTTGAATCCCGTGGCTTCAGTGCTGTTGGGAGTGACGACGGCGGTGGGCGGCGGTTTGCTCCGGGACATCACGGCCAATGAGGTGCCGGAGCTCTTCAACCCGAAGGACATCTACGCGCTGCCGGCATTCCTCGGTTCCTCGTTGACGGCGGTGCTGTGGGTCCTTGGCGTGTTCAACGTCCTGACCGCAGCCGGGATTGCGGCCCTGGTGTTCACGTTCCGGGTCCTCGCCTGGCGGCGGTCCTGGCAGGCACCTCTCGCCGTGCGCGGGTGGCACCGGCGGGCCACAGATTCGGGGCTATGAGAGCCGTTGCCGCTGGCATTCTGGGGTGCTCTAAATTGGCTAGGATATGAGCATGACTGACATGTTCCTCGAGAAGTTCAAAGCGCTTGTTCCGAAGTATCTCGAGGATGAATGGCAGGAAGAGGACGGCCTGGCTCCCGGGGAACTCGATTCCCAGCTTGCCGAGCACCAGTTCCAGATTCCCCTGGTCCTGCGCGAGTTCTACCTCGCCCTGGGCGGCTGCGAGGACCTGATGGAGGCGTACCACTACTTCTGGGACCCCGACGAGCTCGAAGTTGATGACGAGGGCTTCCTGATGTTCCTTGAGGACGAGGACGAGGAGTACACCTGGGGCTTCCGCGTAGGCGACCTCAGCGTGCCGGACCCCATTGTCTACCGCCGCAACAACGCCCGCGGCCAGTGGAAGTCCGAGGAAGGGACCTTCTCCGAGTTTGTCTTCGACATGTTCGAGTGGGCCTTCGAGGACGAAGAGGAAGAGTAGGCCCCTCCTTCCCGGGCACCCTTCGCTCGTGGGGCACATTGACACAGAAACGCCGTAACTTAAGCCCGTAGTCCCAGGTGCGGCGTCCAAAGTGCCCCACGACGGCGGTACTCACCTCGTGCTGAAGGCTCCCCGCCTGCTCTGCTCAAGTACCGCAAGCACCTGGGCCATCATCTGCTCTGGGTGATGGACGACGTCGGCATAGCTGAACCTGAGGCAAAGCCGGCCGCCGACCACCGTGGCGTTGTTGCGGGCCCGGTCCTTCCTAACTTGCTTCGGCTCCAGATGGGTCTGGCCGTCCGTCTCCACCACAAGGCAGTCCTCAACCAGGAAGTCCACCTCGCCAACACCATCGAGTTCCACATGCCTGCGGACACTGAGCCCAGCCGCGCGGAGGTGGTAGTTGGCCAGTACCTCCAAGACCGAGTCCGCACGCGGAATGACGTAATCCAGGACGGCCCTGGCGCGGGCATTGCGGTTGCCGGGCAGTTTGCAGCGCAGGAAGTCCACCGTTATGTTTCCTCGCTGCGCAGCACACTGCACCATCACCAGGGCTTCCAGCATCGGAAGGCAGCGCAAGGCGTGCATCAGGACGTCTGCCAGACCGGCCGCCGGAAGCCAGGGGTGCACTGGATGAAGGATCCTGCCGCGGGGGAGCGTTCCCGGCACCGCACTCTTGTGGCCCGGGCTGACATGGAGCACGCTGGGCTTCTGCAGAGTCCACAGCTGGTAAAGAGGGGCAGCTGAAAGACCCGTCAGGTGTGCATTGTGCTTCAACGCGAAGCCGAGCGCTCCTCCATCGTCAGCCAGAGCGTAAACACCCCGCCGAATCCGGACTATGCGCCCCGCCTTCAAGGCCTTGTCCAGAAGGGTTCGGCGAATACCAGCCTTGCTGATGCTCGCAGTTCTGGGGACGCCTCCCCTGTCACGCAGAAAATCCTCAATCTCCACAGCTCAACGATGGCGCTGGCCGTGAGCAAGCGTCAGCCCGGGACTTTGTCATGTGGACAACGTGCCGTCGAGGGGCACTTCGACACGAACCCGCCGTACCATCTCGCCCCATTCGCGGTTCAGGCCGTCAATGTGCCCCACGACCGTCAGAGCAAGCAGGAAAAGTCCGTGACAGATCACGTAAAGAGAGACTTGCGCATTATGACAAAGCTGTCATAAGCTATTCACGGATCCGCTAAACGCCTCCGGCGGGTCTGATGCGAACGGAGAGATAGCCCCGGTTCACAGCAGCTTCGGTTGCTGAGGGCCGGGGCTGTCCCGTTAAAGCGAAGAAGCCCGGCCCTCCAGCGAATCACCAGAGGTCCCGGGCTCCTAACGAACGGGAATCAGCTGGCGCGGTCCACCACAGCCAGGGCGAAGTTGGACAAGGACTCCTTGACCACGCCCTCCGGCAGCGGAGACAGGGCGGCGATTGCTTCGCTGGCCCACTGGCGCGCCACCACCCATGACTCAGCGGTCACGGGGTGTTCGCGCAGCCCGGCGACAGCGGCAGCCAGTGCCTCGTCGGAGGACAGGTCGCCGTCGATGAGCTTCAAGAGGTCGACGGCGGACTGGTCGCCATCAGCGGCAGCCTTGCGCAGGAGCAGCACGGGCAGGGTGGGAACCCCTTCGCGCAGGTCCGTTCCCGGGGACTTGCCGGACTTCACTTTGACCCCGGTGACGTCAATGACATCGTCAGCCAGCTGGAAGGCCACGCCCACCTTCTCGCCGTACTCCACCAGGACGTTTTCATAGGCCTCGTCAGCGCCGGAGAAGATCGCCCCGAACTGGCCGGAGGCGGCAACCAGGGAACCGGTCTTGTCCGCGATCACTGAGAGGTAATGCTCGATGGGGTCCTCGTCCGGCCGCGGACCGACGGTTTCGTGCAGTTGGCCGAGGCACAGCCGCTCGAAGGTGCGGGCCTGGATGCCCAGCGCGCGGCCGCCCAGTTCGGACACCAGGATGGATGCCCGGGCAAAGATGAGGTCACCGGTCAGGACGGCCACGGAGTTGCCCCACACCTCGTGGGCCGTGGGGGCACCACGCCGGAACGGGGCGGAGTCCATGACATCGTCGTGGTACAGGGTTGCCAGGTGCGTCAGTTCAACCACGACGGCGGACTGCACCACGGCGGGCAGGGATGCGTCCCCGAGGTGGGCGCAGAGCAGGGTCAGCAGGGGCCGGATCCGCTTGCCGCCGGCCTCCACCAGGTGGCGCGACGTTGCGTCAGCAAGGGGGTCCGAGTTGGCGATGGCTTCGCGGAGTTTTTTCTCCACCTTGGCCAGGTTGGTGGTGATGGCCGGGCCCAGTTCGGGGTCCCCCGCAATAGCCGCAAAGCCTGCCGGCAGCTGGAGTCCGGTGGCGATCGCGGTGGTGTTGAGGCTGGGTTCGGAGTCCGGCAGGCCGTGCCCGGCGTGCGTCCAGCTCTGGTCTGCGGATTTGGTCACGGGTTAACCCTAACTTTTTGTTGCGGATACCGCTGGTTCGAAGCTGGCGGGACAGTGGATGTATTACTTGTGGCCGGAACCAGCGATTCCAGCACGCGGATCACCCGGTCCTCGAAGCCCTTCGCGGAGGGGTCCGTGAGGTTGGCAAGAAGCCGGACCACGAACCGCATCAGCACCGGAATCGGCATGCCGGTGCGCAGCGCAAGCTTCATGACGGCGGGCTTGCCGATCAGCGCGGCGAAGGCCCGCCCAAGCGTGAAGTGCGAGCCCCACTGGTCCCGCACGTAGTCCGCGTACCGCGCAAGGTGCGCATCGGCGTCGTACGTCCCGCCTGAAGCAGCCGAGCGCGAGGAAGCGTCGATGATGAACTCCGCCGCAAACCGCGCGGACTCCATGGCGTAGGAGATGCCCTCGCCGTTGAACGGGGACACCATGCCGCCGGCGTCACCCAGAAGCAACAGGCCGGGCGAGTAGTGCGGGGTGCGGTTGAAGCCCATGGGCAGCGCGGCGCCGCGGATCTCGCCCACCTGGTTCTCCCGGGTGAAGCCCCACTCCTGCGGCATTCCGGCGGTCCATTCGCGCAGGACCTGCTTGTAGTCCAGCTTGCCGAAATCCTTGGAGGAGTTCAGGATGCCCAGGCCCACGTTGGAGGTGCCGTCGCCCACGCCAAACACCCAGCCGTAGCCGGGCAGCAGCTTGCCGTCGCGGCCGGGAAGCTCCAGCCAGCCTTCCATCCAGTCGTCGTCGGTGCGCGGGGAGGTGAAGTAGGTGCGGACGGCGACGCCGAGCGGGCGGTCGTCACGCTTTTGGATCCCCAGGGACACCGATGTGCGGGTGGAGTTTCCGTCGGCGGCTAGGACGACGTCGGCGCTAAACTCGCGCGTCTCCCCCGTCTTGCGCCCGGCCTCGTCAAGGAGCGCTGCGCGGACTCCGGTGACGCGGCCGACGTCGTTCTTAAGGGCATCGGTGACACTGTGCCGCTCAAGGATGGTGGCACCGGCCGACTCAGCGTGGCGGGCCAGTTCCTCGTCGAAGCCCAGCCGGGTGCGGATGAGGCCGTACTGCGGGAAGTCGGAGACCTCGGGCCAGGGCAGCTCGATGGTGCGGCCGCCGGCGATCAGGCGCAGGCCCTTGTTGCGCCGCCAGCCCTCACCTTCCGGGTGGGGCAGGCCGAGCTTCTGGATCTCGCGGACGGCGCGGGGCGTCAGACCGTCACCGCAGACCTTCTCACGCGGAAACGCAGTCTTTTCCAGGACCGTAACGTCCAGGCCAGCCTTGGCGAGGTAGTACGCGGCAGTGGATCCGGCCGGACCCGCGCCGACAATCAATACCTTCACAGGTCAGCGGACGATGTTGCGGCGCAGCTTGGCCACCGGGCCCTTGTGCGCGGCGATGGCGGCGGCAGCGCCCTCAGGCGAGGAATCGGCAGGCTTGAATGCCCGATGGACGGCAACGATGCCACCCGTGAGGTTGCGGTAGGTGACCTTCTCCCAGCCGCTCTCCTGCAGCCAGGCGGCCAGGTGGTCCTGGTCCGGCCAGGCCCGGATGGATTCGGCGAGGTACACGTATGCATCCGGGTTGGAGGCAACCTTGGTGGCGATGGCCGGCAGGGCCCGCATCAGGTATTCGGTGTACATGGTGCGCCACAGCGGAACCACCGGCTGCGAGAACTCGGCGATCACCAGGCGGCCGCCGGGCTTCGTGACGCGCAGCATCTCCTGCAGCGCCTTCTTGGGCTCGTTCACATTGCGCAGGCCGAAGGAGATGGTGGTGGCGTCAAAGGTGTTGTCGGCGAACGGCAGGTTGGTGGCGTCACCGGCCACGAAGTCGATATCCGGGCGGCGGCGCTTGCCCACCTTGAGCATTCCAAGCGAGAAGTCGCAGGCCACCACGTCTATGCCGGCGTCGGCATATGGCTCGCTGGAAGTACCGGTGCCAGCCGCGAGGTCCAGGACCCGCTGGCCCTTGGAGACTTCCATGGCATCCACCACGATCTTCCGCCAGCGGCGGGTCTGTCCCATGGAGAGGACATCGTTGACGACGTCGTATTTCGGTGCGACGTCGTCAAACATCGTGGCTACTTCGTCCGGACGCTTATCCAAGGATGCTCGGTTCACCATGACATTGTCTCAAATGTTCCCGACGGTCCTGACCAGCCCTGCTGCACGCCCGGTTCCAGCGGGGCGCCGGGAAGGGGGGACTCTACGCGGGAGTAGTGTTGTCTCATCATGACGAGCACGTTCCGCACCTTGACAGTCCCCCTGGATGGCAAAGCGTTCCCCGGGGGGCTGCCTTCGTTTTTGGTCCGGGACGACGTCCTGTGCTGGACCCGCCGCGAAGCCGGCCTGGCGGGCTTCGGCGAGATAGCGCGCTTCACCGCCACGGGCCCCGACCGCTTCCTGGAGGCGGACATCTGGTGGCGGCACCTGGTCCTTGAGGCAGACGTCACGGATTCCGTGGAGTTGCCGGGAACCGGTCCCGTGGCTTTCGGCTCCTTTGCTTTTTCCAAGACTTCCGCCCACGAGTCCCGGCTGATCGTGCCGGAAATTGTGGTGGGCGTGCGGGACAACCAGGCCTGGCTCACCCAACTGGCGTTCGACGGCGGCCCGCTCACCGAAGAGACGGCCCTCGCCGCGCTGGACCGTTGGCTCAGCAGTGGTTCCCTCGGCTCCCCGGTCGAAGAAGGCACGACGGCGGCAGCGGACTCCCCCGGGGACGCTTCAGTTGGTGACATGCCCGGTACGGCGGGCGGCGCCGTCGTACGCCCCCTCCCCCTGGCCGCCGGCGCAACACTGCACACGGGCTCGCTCAGCGAGGAAGCGTGGATGGATGCCGTGGCCGCCGGGGTTGAGGAAATCCGAACCGGCGCGCTCGAGAAACTGGTGCTTGCACGGGATGTGGTGGCAACTATTCCGTCCGGCGTACATGCCGCAGACGTGCTGCGCGAGCTCGCCGCGAGGTACCGCGAATGCTGGACCTACGGCGTGGACGGACTGGTGGGCGCAACGCCGGAGATGCTGATCCAGGTTGAAGGGCGCACCGCCCAGGCCCGAGTGCTGGCCGGCACCCTTGACCGCCGGGACGCGCACGGCGAGGACGGCTCCCCGATGGACTACGCGACGCGGGTGCTCGCGGGTTCCGACAAGCAACGGCACGAGCACGAGATCGCCATCCAGTCCCTCACCAGGCAGCTGGCACCCTTCTCCGAGGCCATGAATGCCCACGACGAGCCGTTCATCCTGGAGCTGCCCAACGTGTGGCACCTGGCCTCCGACGTCAAGGCGGAACTGACCGAGGTGGAGGGGCACGTCCCCACGTGCCTGGCCCTGATCAACGCCCTGCACCCAACGGCCGCCGTGTGCGGAACCCCCACCTTGGTTGCGGGTGAACTGATCCGCAAGCTTGAGCACCTGGACCGTGGCCCGTATGCGGGACCGGTGGGCTGGCTTGATGCGGCCGGAAACGGCGAATGGGGCATCGCCCTGCGGGGCGCGGTCATCGAGTCCCCTGAGACGGTCCGGCTGTATGCCGGCTGCGGCATTGTTGACGGTTCACAACCAGAGGCCGAACTGGCGGAGACCTGGGCCAAGTTCCGGCCGATGCTGGAGTCGCTGGGCATCAGCAGCTGACGTTTCGCGCCCCCAACTAGGTCGCAGTTAATGTCGTTTTGAGCCCCCTAAACGACATTAACTGCTAGCCAGTTGGGTAAGGAGTCTGGAATGACAGACTGCTCCCGCTCTGGAAGGCTTGATTTTGCCCCCGCTACAGTTATCCAATAGTGAAACTTAGTTGCGTGTGACGTACCTCTCTTGTTGAGCGTTACACTATAAGCCGCGTTAGTACCTCATAGCCCCTGCAACAAAAGGTAAGAAATGCAGACTCCCCGTACCCTCCTGGGCACCTCCAAGCTGACCGCTGCCACTATGATCGCCATCAGCGCCCTGGCCCTCTCAGCATGCACGAACGCCTCGGAAACGGGTCCCTCCAGCGCGGCCACCTCTTCAGGCAACGCCAGCGCCAGCGCCAGCTTTGATCCCACCACGGTCAAGAAGGACGATGCCCTCGCCGCCATGGTCCCGGACTCCATCAAGTCCAAGGGCACCATCACGGTCGGCTCCGACACCAGCTACGCCCCCGCCGAATTCCTGGGTCCGGACGGTCAGACTCCGGTTGGCTACGACGTGGACATCGCCAAGGCCATCGGTGCCACCCTGGGCCTCAAGGTCCAGGTGCAGACCGCGGAGTTCACCGGCATCCTCCCGGCCCTCGGCCCCAAGTACGACCTGGGCATCTCTTCGTTCACCATCAACCCGGAGCGACTGGGCGCAGTGAACATGGTCAGCTACTTCAACGCCGGCACCGCATGGGCCGTGAAGAAGGGCAACCCGAACAAGTTCTCCCTCGATGATGTCTGCGGCAAGTCCATCGGCGTCCAGACCGGCACCGTCCAGGAAGACCCGGATCTGGCCGACCGCAACAAGAAGTGCGTGGCCGACGGCAAGAAGCCCATCGACATCGTCACCCTGAAGAACCAGACGGATGTCACCACCCGCCTGGTCAACGGCAGCATCGACGCCATGGCCGCGGACTCCCCCATCATCGGCTACGCCCTGACCCAGACCAACGGCCAGTTGGAGAAGCTGGGCGACGTCTACGATTCCGCTCCGCAGGGGATCGCGGTGGCCAAGTCCGACACCGCCTGGGCCGAGGTCATCCAGAAGACCGTCACCAAGCTGATGGAAGACGGCTCCTACAAGAAGATCCTCGAAGGCTGGGGCAACGCCGAGGGCGCCATCACCAAGTCCGAGGTCAACCCGGCGGTTAAGTCTTGAGTTTTCGCGTTACCGACGACAAGTCAGGCGTGCACATGGAACACCATCAACACCGGGATGAACCGGTACTGAACAAGTCAGTACCGGTTCGCCATCCCGGCCGATGGATCAGCGCGGTCATCATCCTCGCTTTCGTTGCGGTATTCCTGCAGAGCCTGTTCACCAACCCCAACTTCCGTTGGGACATTGTGGGCACCTACATCCTTGACGTGAAGGTTGTCCAAGGCGTTGGCTGGACCCTCTTGCTGACGGTTGCCTCCATGGTGCTCGCGATCGTCCTGGCCATTCTGCTGGCGTTCATGCGGCAGTCCGACAACCCGATCTTCAGGTGGTCCAGCTGGGTCTGGGTGTGGTTCTTCCGCGGCACACCCGTGTACACCCAACTGGTCTTTTGGGGCCTGATCGCAGTTCTTTATCCAAAGATCAGCGCAGGTGTCCCGTTCGGACCCGAGCTCTTCAGCCTTGATACGGCGAGTGTGGTCAACGCGACCGTCGCTGCAATCCTCGGCCTAGGCCTCAACGAGTCCGCTTACCTGGCGGAGATCTTCCGCGCCGGCCTTAAGTCCGTGGACAAGGGCCAGCAGGAAGCCGCCGAGGCGCTGGGCATGTCCAAGGGCAAGATCATGTGGCGGATCATCCTGCCGCAGGCCATGCGGATCATCGTTCCTCCCACGGGCAACGAAACCATCGGCATGCTGAAGACCACGTCGCTGGTACTCGCGGTTCCATTCACGCTGGACCTGACGTTCGCCACCAATGCCCTGGCGAACCGAACCTATCTGCCGGTTCCGCTGCTGATCGTTGCCGCCATCTGGTACTTGGTGATTACCAGCATCCTGATGGTGGGCCAGCACTTCATCGAGGCGTACTACGGCAAGGGTGTGGACAACCTGGCCCCGGCAGCGGTCAATCCGGCCGCAGCCAAAGCAGCCGGCGCCGGCGCTGATGCGCACCACTCAATGAAGACGGACTTCCCCGAGGAGAGTGCACGATGACGATCACAGCAGAAAAGCCGCTGGTCAAGATCGAAGGCCTGCACAAGTACTACGGGCACCACCACGTGCTCCGGGGCATCGACATGACCGTCAACCAGGGCGAAGTGTCAGTGGTGATCGGTCCCTCTGGTTCGGGCAAGTCCACCATGCTGCGCTGCGTGAACCTCCTGGAGAGCATCAGTGCCGGGCGGATCTCCGTTGGTGGCCAGCTGATCGGCTACCGCGAGGTCAACGGCAAGCTCCACGACCTGAAAACCAAGGAAATCGCCGCCCAGCGCCGCGAAATCGGCATGGTGTTCCAGCGGTTCAACCTGTTCCCGCACAAGACCGCGCTCCAGAACGTCATGGAAGCGCCGGTCCACGTGAAGGGCCAGTCGAAGGCTGAAGCGCAGAAGCGTGCCCTTGAGCTGCTGGACCGGGTGGGGCTAGGCGACCGCGCCGGCCACTACCCCTCCCAGCTCTCCGGCGGCCAGCAGCAGCGCGTCGCCATCGCCCGGGCCCTGGCCATGGAGCCGGAGCTCATGCTTTTCGACGAGCCCACCTCGGCGCTAGACCCGGAGCTGGTGGGCGACGTCCTGAACGTGATGAAGGACCTGGCCAAGTCGGGCATGACCATGATCGTGGTCACCCACGAGATCGGCTTCGCCCGCGAGGTGGGTGACACGCTGACGTTCATGGACGGAGGCGTGGTGGTGGAATCGGGCGATCCCCGCGAAATCATCGCCAACCCGCAGCATGCCCGCACCAAGGAGTTCCTCAGCCGCGTGCTCTGAGTTTCACGCCTCCGACGCGCAAATGCCCTGTCGCTACCCGAATTTCGGGAGCGGCAGGGCATTTGCGCGTCATGGGCGGATTTCCGCGTCGAAACCCTACTGCCCGGAGAGCACTCCCTCGACCGCGGCGGCCACGGCTTCCTTGATCCGGGCGTGGAGCTGCCGGAGCGACCGCCGGTCCGTCCGGACCTCCACAATGCTGCGCCCCTGCACAGGCCGGTCGAGCGCTTCGGCGAGTCCCGCCGTCGTACTGACCATTGAATGTCCGACGCCGTACGCTGCGGCGAGTGCCGCGATGTCCACGGAGTGCGGGGTGCCGAAGAGGCGTTCGACGGCGTCCCCGTAGCGGCCGCCTTCCTCCACTCCCCCGTGTTCGAGCAGGCCGAAGATGGCGCCGCCGGAGTCGTTCAGGACCACGATCCGCAGGTCCGGCTGTTCCTCCCCCGCGCCAAGGAGGAGGCCGCCGGCGTCATGCAGGAAGGTCACGTCCCCCAGCAGGACTGTGGTTTCCTGCCGGCCCCCGATCGCGATGCCAGTGGCCGTTGAGATGGTTCCGTCAATGCCCGCCAGGCCCCGGTTCGCATACACGGTGGCGGCGGGGTCCGGTGCAGGCAGCCCGGCAAGGTCCACGTCGCGGATGCCGTTGGATGAACCGAGCAGCAGCTCCCCCCGGGCATTTTTCCACACCAGCGCGGCGACGGAAGGACCGGTAGCAGCGGCATCGGCGGACAGCACCTGGTCCAGCGCGTGCTGCGCGGCGGAGCCGGCCAGCAGCCACGTGTCCAGCCAGGCGAAGGCCCCGCGGCCGGCGAAATCGGCAAGGTCTGCGAGGTTCTCCAAGGGCAGCTCGGTGCGGCGCCCTGGCTCATACCAGGCGACCGGAACCGGCTGGTACAGGGCTGGCTCGACGTCGGCGCGGGCCAGGAGCGCAGCCACCGGGCGGGAAAGCGTGGGCCTGCCGAACAACACCACGCGCTCAATCGGCTGTGCCGAACCCGGCCCGAAGTGCTCCAGCAGCAGCCGGTAGGGGCCCACCGCATTGGGTCCGAACCGGGAGTTTGAAGACGGCTCGGCCAGCAGCGGCAGGTTGTGGGCGCGGGCGAACGCTTCAGCCACCGGGCCGGCGTCATGGCCCGCCAGCACCACCGTGCGACGCTCAGGCATGGACTCCGGTGCCGGCGGAAGGTTCATGACCAGCGGCTCGGTGCCCACCCGGTAGCGCTGCCGCTCCACAGCCTGAGGCAGCCCCTCGCCAGCAGCAGGAACCAGAGGGTCGCGGAAGGCGAGGTTGAGCTGGACCGGTCCCGGGGGCAGGTCCGGGAAGGCGCCGGTAGCCGCGGACAGCCCGGTTTCTATGGCCCGCTGCGGGCTGCTTCCTGCGGGGACGTCGGCGGCGAACCGGACCTGCTCCCCGAACAGGTCCGGTTGCACGGTGGTCTGGTTGGCGCCGGTCCCGCGCAACTCTTCGGGACGGTCGGCGGACAGGACGATCAGCGGGACGGCGGCATGGTTGGCCTCCATCACGGCCGGCATCAGGTTTCCGACGGCGGTTCCGGACGTGGTGAGGACGGCGGCGGGCGAGCCGGTGGACAGGGCCAAGCCCAGCGCCGTGAATCCGGCGGACCGCTCGTCGATCCGGACCAGCAGCTCCACCCGGCCCGCCGCCGATGCCTCGGCCAGGGCGTACGCCATGGGTGCCGACCGCGAACCCGGTGACACCACCACGTGCCGCACCCCGCCGTCGAGCAAAACTTCGACGGCGATCCGCGCTGCAGACAGCGCGCTCAACTCCTGTGTGTCCAGCTCAGGCGCGTCACCGGAGCGGACGGCATCTGCCGCGTCGGTGGAAGCAGGGACGTCGGTGCGGGCCTCTGTGGAGGCGGAGTCGGGCGCGGGTTCGTTGAACGAAGTCACCCAACCAGTCTGCCACCCCTAAACGCCCGCCCACTCCTCGGATGCCCTATCACTTATGGTCCCTAAACCGGGGTTTTGGGGACCATAAGTGATAGAGCAACGAAAGGGCCTAGCCGCGGAAAACCTGGACCACCGCGGGACGGGGCGCGCGCACCTTGCCGGGTGCCGGCGTCGTACCTGCCGGGACGTAGTCCGGGAAGAAGGAGTTGGGCGCCTCGAAGGTGCCGTCCTCACCCGGGTGCTGCACGGAGACGAAGACCATCCGCTCGTCGTCGTGGATGACCGGGCCGCAGGTCTCGGCGTCGCGGGGGACGGAGAGGAACTGCTCCACCTTGCCGCGCTCTGCGCCGTCGAGGGTGACCTTGAACAGGCCGTCGTTGTAGCCGATGCCGGAGGGCGCGCCGTCGGTGGAGATCCAGAGGTTGCCCACGGAGTCGAAGGCCACGTTGTCCGGGCAGGAGATGGGCGAGACCTTGTCCACCGGGTAGCCGGAGAAGTAGGTGACGTCACCCTGCGCGGGATCGCCGCAGACCATCAGGAGGGTCCAGTTGAACCTGGTGGACGTCTGGTCGCCGGTTTCGGTGATTTCCACGATGTGGCCGTCGCGGTTCTGGGTGCGCGGGTTGACCTCCGTGGCGCCTTCCTTCGTGCCGGTGCCGCGGTCCGAGTTGTTGGTGCAGACCACGTAGACCTTGCCGGTGTGCAGGCTGGGCTGGACGTCCTCGCAGCGGTCCATCTTGGTGGGGCCAACCTTGTCCGCGGCCAGGCGGGTGTACACCAGGACCTCCTCGACGGACATGCCCGGGACGGCGGACTTGCCGCCCACCACCAGGGGCAGCCATTCGCCGGTGCCGTCGAACGCCCCGTCGGAGGGCAGTGCGCCGGTGCCGGTGATCTCCGCGGCGGGTGAGTTGCCCGTGAACTTGGCAACGTACAGGTCGCCTTCGGACAGCAGGTTCATGTTGTGCCGGCGGTCCCCCTCACGGTACTTATCCGCCGAGACGAACTTGTAGAGGTAGTCGAACTTCTCGTCGTCACCCATGTAGGCCACCACGTGGCCGGACTCGGCCACGATCATGTTGGCGCCCTCGTGCTTGAACCGGCCCATGGCGGAGCGCTTCTTGGGGGTGGAGGTGGGGTCGAAGGGGTCGACTTCCACGATCCAGCCGAAGCGGTTGGACTCGTTCTCGTAGCCGGGGTTGCGGGTGTCGAAGCGGGGGTCGTCCAGTTCCCACTGGCGCGCGGTCGGCTTGGCGGTGAGGCCGTAGCGCTTGTCGCCGGCGGAGGTGCCGCCCGCCACGAAGTAGCCGTTAAAGTTTTCCTCGCCGGAAAGGATGGTGCCCCAGGGGGTGGTGCCGCCGGAGCAGTTGCCGAACGTGCCCTTGATGGCGCGGCCGGAGGGATCTGCCACGGTCTTGACCAGTGCCGAGCCGGCAACGGGGCCGGTCAGTTCGTAGGTGGTGTCGGAGAGGTAGCGGCGGTTCAGCGGTGCACCCTTGACGTAGCTCCAAGGCTTGGTGGTGTTCTTGCGCTCCAGCTCCACTACGGCCAGGCCATGGGCGGCACGGCCAATGGCGCGGGTTTCCTTGGGGTCGTAGCCCGCGGGGACCATGATGCTTTCGTTGGTGTATTCGTGGTTGGTGAACAGCACCGCGCGGCGGCCCTTGCTGCCCGGGATTTCCACGATGTCCGTGTAGTCGTTGTTGTAGCCGAACTGGCGGGCCTGCGCCGCCGCGGTCTGGTTGTTCAGGTCGAACGCCGGGGAATCGTTGAACAGCGGGTCACCCCAGCGGATGATGGGCTGCCATGTGAAACCTTCGGGCACGGTGAACGCGTCGACTGCCTTGTCCACGGGCTTGATGGCGGTGAACTGCAGCTTGGACTTGCCAAAGCCTTCCTTGGCGGCCTGGGACAGGCCGGCAGCGGAGGCAGGCTCAGCGGAGCCCACCACGGAGTTAAGGACGACGGCGAGTGCTCCGGCGGCGCCCATGCCCAGGGCGGCGCGGCGGGACAGGGTGGCGGAAGCGATATCGCGGAAGTAGCTGTTGGAGCTGGTGTTGCAGACGTCCCCGGCGCAGGCGTTGTCGCACTTGAGTGCGCATGTGACCGGGCTGCGCTTGCCCTTGGTGTGGCCGAGCATGGGCAACAGGGTGAACTTGCGGGCAATTTCAGACATGGGGAACCTTCCAAGGAATCTCTCTGGGGTGCCCGATCACCCTTCCAGCCGGTTCCTACCGGAAGCCATCAATTGGATGAACTCATGGTGAACCGCCCGTGACCTGCAGGAACGTTGCCAATCCCGCCATCGATTGCTGAGTAACTGCCGTTTAGGCCGCTCTAAACGGCAGCTACTCAGCAATCGATGGGGCGAGGAGGGCGTGGACCCGGCGGAGCCGATCCAGCCACCAGTCCCGGCGTTCCGCGGAAGCCGCAAACCGCTCAAGCAGCTCCGCGTCGGCGGCCACGTCGCGGAGGCGGATGGCGCCGTCGTCGGCCACCAAGGGATCCAGGGTGACGTCCGATTCGAACAGGGACACCGTCCCCAGGCCGCAGGCGTAGGGCAGCTCCGGCAGGGCGGCGGCGAGCGCCAGCCCCGCGCGGATGCCCACGGAGGTGTCCAGAGCGGAGCTGACGACGGCGGGAAGCCCGGCCTGTGCCACGATGTCCAGGGCGCGGCGTACTCCCCCGAGCGGTGCCACCTTGACCACGATCAGGTCCGCGGCGCCGGCGCGGGCCACGCGGAGGGGGTCGGTTTCCTTCCGCACGCTTTCATCTGCCGCGATGAGCACAGGAGTCCCCGCGTCCCCCAGCCGCGACCGGACCTCGGCCAGGCCCTCGATGGACGGCACCGGCTGCTCGGCGTATTCCAGCCCCACGGGCGCCAGCCGGGTCAGCGCCTCCACGGCGCCGGGCACATCCCACCCTCCGTTGGCGTCCACTCGGACGGCGGCATCCGGCAAGGCGGCGCGGACGGCGTGAAGCCGGGCGACGTCGTCGTCCAATGTCTGCCCCTGCTCCGCCACCTTGACCTTGACTGCGTCCACCCGGCCGAACCGGGCCAGGACGTCCGGCACCCGGTCCGCGGAAACGGCGGGCACGGTGGCGTTGACGGGAATGCTATGCCGCAGCGCAGGGGGGAAGCCCTCCCACCCGGCCTCGATCGCGGCGGCCAGCCAGCGGGACGCCTCGGCGTCGCCGTACTCAGGGAAGGGGCAGAACTCGCCCCAGCCCACGGGACCCCGGAGCAGGAGCGATTCGCGCTGCATAATGCCGCGGAACTTCACCCGCATGGGCAGGCTCACCACATGGGCACCCGCCAGCAGTTCTTCCAGCGGAGGAACTTTTTCGGGGAGGGCGGCGGGGGCTGGCGGGAGACCGGGGAGGGGCATGCGGTTTACTGTACGCGGGCAGGGGCAACTCCCCGTCAGGCTCCGGTAAGGGTGGTCCAGACGCCGATGCCTCCGGCCACGACCATGACGGCGGCGGTGAACCAGCCGAGCGTGGCGGCGAGCCGGCCGTTGGCGTAGTTGCCCATGATGGCTTTGTCCCGGGAGATGAGCATGGTGACCACCAGGAACGGGGCGGCCGCAATGCCGTTGACGGTGGCGCTGAAAACCAGGAGCCCGATGGGGTCGGCGGAGAAAAAGCTGATGAGGACGCCGGCAATGATTCCGACCCCCAGCAGCGTGTAGAACAACGGGGCACGCCGCGGGCTCAGGTCCAGGCCCCAGTCCTTGCCGAGCAGGCCGGCGAGTCCCGCTGCACCGGACGCGGCGAGTACTGGGACCCCCAGGATGCCGGTGCCGATGAATCCGGCGGCAAACAGGAACGTGGCGGCCGGCCCCACCACGGGCTCCAGGGCCTTGGCAACATCGGCCGCGGTGTTCACGTCCGTGCCGTCCTTGCCCAGGGTTGCCGCCGTGGCCGCCATGATTGAGAACATCACCAGGACGGAGAAGACCATGCCAATGAACACGTCGGCGCGGGCCTTCCGGAGGGTGTGGGCGGCGGCAGCCGCGTCCGGACGGTCCTTCAGTCCCACCGCCTCGTCACCGCCGTGCTCCTCGGCGCGCAATTCCTGGACCCTGTGCGCACTCTGCCAGAAGAACAGGTAGGGCGAGATGGTGGTGCCCAGCACGGCGACGATCAGGCCGAGGTATTCGGGGGCGAAGCTGAACTTCATTCCCAGCATGCCTTCCAACACGTCCGGCCAGTCGACATTGGCAACGAACAGGACCGCAACGTACGCCAGCAGCGTAAGACACAACCACTTGAAGACCTTCGCAATGACGGCAAACGATCCGCTCATGAGCGCGACGGCAATGCCTAAGCCCGCAAGCGCGCTCCACAGGTGGTCCGGGCCCGCACCGAGCATCTGCATGCCCTGCCCGATCGCCATCAGGTCCGCGGCGGCGTTGAGGATGTTGCCCACCAGCAGGGCAACGATCAGGATGCCGATCACCACCCGGGGACGGCGGGAGAACTTGCGGCGGGCCAGCCAGCCCAGGCTTTCCCCGGTGGCCAGTGCGGTGCGGTCGCAGATCTCCTGCACGGCCATCATCATGGGCAGCGTGACCGGCGCGGTCCACAGCATGCCGTTGGAAAAGGTGGCACCGGCTTTTGCATACGTGGCAATCCCTGAGGGGTCATCGTCCGCGGCACCTGTGACCAGGCCCGGGCCCAGCAGCGCCCCAAAGCGGCGCAGCAAGGACTTTTGCCGAGCGCCAGCTGCCGTGTCTTCGACCTGGGGCCGTCCGCTCGTTTGAGCCTTGCTCATACAGTTCTCTCCACTCACCATCGACCGCTAAGCCGCCCAACTGCTAAGCAGGCTTAGGATTCAGAGGCAATGGTAGGGCATGAAGCTGGGAGCAGCGGTCGCGTGGAGGCGCTCAGATCCACTTGTTGTGCTTGAACGCGAGGTAGAGGACCAGGCCCATGGCCACCATCAGGCCCAGCGCGTAGGGGTAGCCGTACGTCCACGCCAGCTCGGGCATGTTGGTGAAGTTCATGCCGTAGATAGAGGCCACCAGGGTGGGCGCGAACAGGATGGCGGCCCAGGACGAGATGCGCTTGACCTGCTCGTTCTGTTCCAGGCTGGACTCGGTCATGCGCTGCATTTCATCGTTTTGCCGCTGGGCCACGAGGGCTGCGTTGACGGCGAGGGCGTTCTGAAGCAGGGCCCGGAAGGAGGCCACACGCTCGTTGAGCCGCAGCACGTGGTCCAGGACGTCGCGCAGGTGGTCCTGCAGGACTTCCCCCGGCGGCCGCTCAGGGGTCCCCGCCATGAGTTGGCGAAGGATTCCGGCCAACGGGCTGGTGGCGCGCTGGAAGATGATTACCTGCCGGGAGAGCTCGTAGATCCTCCGCGAAACCTCCGGGTCGGCGCCAAAGAGGTCATCCTCAATTTCGTCGATATCGTTCTCCAAGCCGGCAGCCACAGGCTCATACTCGTCCACCACCTGGTCCAGGATGCCGTACAGCACGGCGTCGGGGCCCAGGGCAAGGAACTCCGGCATGGACTCCATGCGGCGGCGCACCTTTGCCAGGTCCGGGGACTCGGCGTGCCTGACGGTCACCACGTACTCGTCACCGACAAAAACGTGGATCTCGCCGAAGTCCACCTTTTCTACGTCGTCCCGGTACCGCGCCGGCCGGAGCACCAGGAACAGGCAGCCGCCGTAATGCTCCAGCTTGGCCCGCTGGTGGCCGGAGAGCGCGTCCTCGATGGCGAGCTGGTTGAGGTCGAATTCCTCGCCGACGGACTGCAGTTCCTCCGCGTCCGGCCGGTACAGGCCGATCCATGCCATCCCCTGTCGCTGCCGCAGGAGAAAGTAGGTTTCATCAAGGTCTTCGGGGTCCTCGGTGCGGAGTCCGTTTACGTAGACGGCGTTGTCAATGATGGTCACGGGTGGGCCTCCCGCTCGCGCTCCCAGTCATCCAGCAGCGCGGGCATCCGCGAGTTGAGGAACCGGTAGAACCGGGCCATCTCCGCTACCCGCGCCCGCGCGGCAGATCCCTCCGGGAGGGTTTCCGCCGTGGCATCGGTGAGTGCTGCCAGCTTCTCGTAAACGGTGCTGTTCCGCATCGACGCCACGTACCACTCATCGGTATGGAGGGCGTAGAGGTCCCGGCGGCTGCCGGGCTGCGAAATCCGGTGGACGAAGCCCACGGTCTGCAGGTACCGCACCGCCCCCGAGACCGCTGCGGCACTGGCGCCCAGCCGCTCCGAGAGCTCTGCGGCGGTGAGGCTTCCCTGTTCCGAGGAAACCAGCGCCAACAAGGTCCGCGCCGGCATCTTGGGGAACCCGGCCGCGGCGAAGGCGGCCGCGGTCCTTTCGGCAGCCGCGACGGTCAGTTCCGGGGTTTGCGCATCAGCCACGCCCATGTCAGTGGTCACGTCGAACCCACCTCCCGCCGCCGCATTACCGAGACCGCCAGCACGGCTGCAACCGCGGCGATCAAGAGCATCCACCATGCGCCGCTCCAGTCCGTGGTGTCGCCGTGAGGAACCGGGGTGTGGGCGAATGGCGACAGGTCACGCAGGGCCTGATCAATCCCCAACATGGCGCCCAGGATGCCGAGCACCACGCCCAGGGCCAGCAGCGCCCAGCTGGCGGCGATGGTCGCTGCCGGCCACAGGACGAACACCAGCGCTGGAACGGAAAGGTAGATCAGGGCCGCCGGCAGCTGGGCCAGGGCGGTTTGCCAGAGGGCATCGGCGGGCATCGAGGTATCGCCGGAGCCGGTCAATGTTGCCCAGGCCCCCACACCTGCCAGGCCCACCACCAATACCACGGCCGCCGCCCCCAGCAGCAGGTAACCGGCCAGCCACCGGACCCGGCCCACGGGAGCGGACAGCAGCAGTTCGGCCGTCCCGGCCGCTTCCTCCTGCCGCAGCCTGATCACGGCCTGGAGCGCACACGCCGCCGCCAGGACCCCGGCCATCGAGAAGAGCACCGAGACCATGAGCTGGGTGAGCGAGGTGCCCTGGGACTGGAGCATGGCCCGCAGCATGGCGGTGATGTTGGTATCAGGGGTATCGACGGCGGCAATCGCCTTTCCGAGCGAGCCCGCCAGCAGGCCCAGGGCCAGGCCGCTGAGTCCCCAGCCGATAATCGATCCGGACTGCAGCCGCAGCGCCAGGGCCACCGGGCTCCGCAGCCCGGGCCGGGCTGCGGCGCGTCCCGGCCGTGTTCCCCACACGCTTGCCCCGCTGTCCCGCGTGCGGAGGATCAGCCAGGCGACTGCAAAGCAGGCGACGGCGAGGCCCACCGGCAGCACCAGCGGCCAGGTGCGGTTTCCCGAGAAAGCGTACGTCTGCTGGCCCCAGCCAATGGGTGAGAACCAGCTGGCGGACCCTTCCGTCATGGTGGTCCCGTCGGCACCGGGGGTCCCCGTGGCATCGCCGATCCCACGCAGGACGTAGGCCAGGACAACCAGTGCGGCGGACACGCCGTTCGCGCCGCGGGACGTCGGCATGAACTGGGCCACCAGCAGGCCCAGGGCAAGGAAGGCGAGCCCGACGGCGCCCGTTGCGGCTCCGGCGGTCAGGGAACCTTGCGCGTCCAGGCCCTGGGAGGCGAACCCTGCGAACACCGCCAGTGCCACGAGGATGTTCGCCGTGATGCCGTGCAGCAGGGTGGCGATGTTGGGCAGCAGGCGGCCGGCAGGCGTGGCGGCGACCAGTTCGGCAGTGCCGGTTTCCTCATCGGCACGCGTGTGGCGCACCGCCAGGAACGTGCTCATCAGCCCGGTCAGCAGGGCCAGGAACGCGTAGATCAGGAAGAACGTGAACGCCCCCTGGTCCGCACCGCGGGGCAGGCCGCGCAGCATCAGGATGGCGGGAGTGGCGATGGCCACCTGCAGGATCTCGGTGCGGCTCACCACACTGCCGTACGTCTGTGTGACGGCGGCCGCTGCGAACAGGGCGAAGGCCCCGATGGCCACCACCCAGCTTAGGAGCTGCCAGCGGTCCCGCCGCAGCCGCTGGCCCCAGAGGACCAGAAGGACTTCCATGTCAGCTCCGTCCCCTCGCACCCAGCAGGTGCCGCCGGGAACCGTTGCCAGCGGAAGCCGGAGCATCCGGCTCCGGGGCAGCAGCGGCATCCCCGTAGTGCCGCAGGAACAGCTCCTCCAGCGACGGCGGGACAATCGTCAGGCCCAGCACGCCCAGCGCGCCCAATGCGGGAAGCACCTCCGCAATCCGGTCAGCGTCGGCGCTGAACCGGACCCGGCCGGCGTCCACCGTAAGGTCGTGCACGGCGCCGAGCCGGGACAGGGCTTCCGCGTCCAAACCGTCCGCAGCGAAGGAAACCTCGGACCTGGTGAGGTGCCGCAGGGACTCCAGCGTGCCGCCGTCGACGATTTTTCCGGCGCGGATGATGCTCACCCGGTGGCACAGCACCTCCACCTCGGAGAGGATGTGGCTGGACAGCAGCACCGTTGCGCCGCGGTCGACGGCGGCCAGCAGCTCCCTGCGGAAAACCTCCTCCATGAGCGGGTCCAGGCCGCTGGTGGGCTCGTCCAGCAGGTAGAGCTCGGCTTCAGTGGCGAGGGCCGCGATCAGGGCGACTTTTTGCCGGTTGCCCTTGGAGTAGGCGCGCCCCTTCCGGGCCGGATCAAAGTCGAACACCTGGCACAGGCGGTCCTTCCGGCGGCGGTAGGCCTCGCCGTCCGCCGTGCCGCCGCGCAGCCGGGACAGCAAATCGATGGTCTCGCCGCCGGACAGGTTGGGCCAGAGCCGGACGTCGCCGGGAACGTAGGCGAGGCGCCGGTGCAATTCTGCGGCCTGAGTCCAGGGTTCGAGGCCCAGAACCGTGGCGGCGCCGGAAGTTGCCCGGGCCAGGCCCAGGAGGACGCGCAGGGTAGTGGACTTCCCGGCGCCGTTGGGGCCAAGGAAGCCGTGGATCTCCCCGTGCTGGACTTCGAGGTCCAGGCCGTCCAGGGCCCTGACCCGGCCGAAGTGCTTATGCAGGTTCGCTGTCTGGACAACGGTGTTCATGATTCAAGTCTTCGAAGTTTTCACAAGTTTATGAAGGCACTAAAGTCCCAACTATGAGCCCCGACAAGCCCCTGTCCACCGGGCACGCCACCCGCACGGCAACGGCACCTCTTTACGCCGCCGGGTTCGTCACCGCTTTCGGCGCCCACAGCATCGCGGCAGGACTCGGTTCGCAAAGCGGGAACGTCGGCCTGACGCTGCTGAACCTCGGCATCCTGCTGGCCCTCTATGACGTGGCCGAAGTCTTCCTCAAGCCCGTGTTCGGAGCGCTCAGCGACCGGATCGGGGCCAAGCCTGTCATCGTCGGCGGACTCTTCGCCTTCGCCGCCCTGTCCCTCATCGGTTTGGGAGCCGCGGACCCGTTGATCCTTGCCCTGGCCAGGCTGGGACAGGGCGCTGCGGCATCTGCCTTCTCGCCGGCGTCGTCCGCCATGGTGGCAAGGATGGCCCGCGGCGGCAAGGCGGGCACCTACTTTGGCCGGTACGGGTCCTGGAAGAGCCTGGGCTACATTATCGGGCCGCCGCTGGGCGCGGGCCTGATCCTTGCCGGCGGGTTTCCGCTGCTGTTCGGAACGCTCTCAGCGCTGGCCGCCGTGACCGCCGTGTGGGTGCTGGTGTCCGTGCCGCATTTGGCGCCGCTGCCGCGGAAGCGGTACACGGTGATGGACCTGGCCCGGCAGGTCGGCGAGCGCCGTTTCCTGGTGCCCACACTGGTGCTGGCCGCAGCAACCGGCGCGCTGGGTGCCGCCGTCGGATTCATCCCCGCCCTGGCCACCCGCCATGGCATGGACGCATTCGCGGGCACGGCCGCGGTGAGCGTGTTGGCGCTGGGCTCGGTACTCACCCAACCCTGGATCGGAAGGCTGCGGGACCGCAACGCCATCACGGACAACAGCGGCACGACGACGGGCCTGCTGCTGATTGCCGCGGGCATCGGTCTGGTGGCGGTGGCCCCGGGTGTGGTCACCATCTTCGTGGCCGCGGCCTGCATTGGGACAGGCATCGGCGCGGTGACCCCCTTGGGTTTCGCGCATCTGGCCGACACCACCCCGCCGGAGCGGATGGGCCGGACCATGGGTTCGGCCGAACTGGGACGGGAGCTGGGCGACGCCGGCGGCCCGCTGCTGGTGGGCGGCATCGCCACGGCCACGGCGCTGCCGTTCGGGCTGGGCGCGCTGGCGCTGTTGGTGGCCGCGGCGGGCATCCCCCGGCTGGACCCGGTCAAACCCGCCGCGCCCAACTCCTGAGCGGCCATCCAGCTTTTTGTGTCACCCTTAACCGCGATGACTTCTTCACGGCAACTGCCCACCAGGACTCCGGCCCGGCCTGCCCCGGGTTCGGCGTTCCTGTTCGTGCTGTCCACTGCCGCGTGCATTGCCGGGCTGATGGCCACCTACTACTTCTTTGTCCAGACCACCACGGGCCAGTTCATTGATGAGTCCGCGCTGGTGGAAGCGGTGGAAATCCACGGGCCTGCGGGCAAGGCGGCCACCAAGTTCCTGGACTGGCTGCCCACCATCTCGCTGGTGATGGCCGCCGTCGTGGTCCTGTTTGTCACGGTGATCCGGCGGCACTGGGCCGAGGCCGGCATCGCCGTCGCTGCGTGCATTGGCGCGAACGTGGCCACCCAAGTGTTGAAGGACCTGCTGCCGGCGCGCCCGGACAAGGGTGTGCTGACCCTCGAACTGAATTCGCTGCCATCCGGCCACACCACCCTGGCGGCTTCAGCGGCGGCGGCAGTGTTCCTGATGGCGTCCCCGCGCTGGCGGCCCATGGCAGGCTTCGTCGGCGGCACCTTCGCCATTGCCTCCGGCGTGTCCACGCTGATCAACCAGTGGCACCGGCCCGCCGACGTGGTGGCGGCGTTCCTGCTGGTAGGGGCGTTCATGATTCCGGCCGGTTGGTTGATCCTCCGGCGCGGTTCGTGGAACGAGTGGGACGGGTTCGGTGAACATCTCGGCTCGGCCCGGATCTGGCTCACTCTGCCGGTGCTGATCGGCCTGGCGTCCGCGGGCGTTGCCGTCTATTCACTGATTCGGATTGCCCCCAGCCCTTGGCAGGAGGCCAGCACCACCAATTACTTTTGGGCCGGCATCTCGCTGATCGTGATCGCGGGGTACCTGGCCACTGTGGCCACTACGTCCCTGTTTGCGTTTGCCTCCCGACGGCGGCACGCGTCCCGCCGCTGACACGGAACGGCGGGTGCAACGCGCAGGTCAGTCCGCGGCGCCAAGGCGGGCCAGGAGGAAGCCCCGGCCAGGATGGCGTTCTCGATACCGCCTTGCTCCCCCCATGGCGGCGATAAGCTTCACGGCCCGCCTGGCCCTAGCACGAAACGGGCTTTTGCGGGGAGATCTTGATCAAACCTTGAGGATATTGAGGCCCTTAGCTTGAGGGGTGCGGCGGATAGTTAAAGGTGCCCGGGCGGCGTCTAGAAGCAGGCACCGCCGGGCAACTCCCTCTACGCGTCCCGCACGGATGTGCCTCTGTTCTTACTCGAGCGGGTCGAGCCGCTTGCGCAGAAGGCAGAACTCGTTGCCTTCGGGATCCTGCAGGACGTGCCACTGCGCCTCGCCGGTCTGGCCTACGTCCGCCGGCCGTGCACCGAGCGCCAGCAGGCGTTCCAGCTCGGCGTCCTGGTCCCGGTCCACCGGGTTGATGTCGATGTGCAGCGGAAGCCTCCCCACCCGCGGGTTGCTGCTTGGACTCAGGAAGATCGTTGGCTGCGCTCCCCCGAACCCGGCGTCCGGCGGCCCGATCTCGATCGCCCCGTCCTCCCGGTCAATCTCCACGTAGCCAAGCACGTCGCTCCAGAACTTCGCGAGCAGTTCGGGGTCAGCGCAAGTAAGGACCAGTTCACTTATACGGCATGACATGGTGCCAGTCTACGGAGGGGCTGCACCTGCCAGCTCGCTGACACATTCTTCGACGGCCTTTTCCATCCTCGAGGCGCATCTTCACCAGCGCGGCCCAGGTATCAGGAGCGCAATTGAAGCTGCGCGTCGGGGTCGAATATGCGCGTCGCGGGAACCACATTTATGACAGAACCAGCTCGGCGGGAGGCGGCGCCGCTGCCTTGGGGGTGTTGCAGCGGCACCTTCTTCCGCCGAGCGTGGCCTAACTGAGGACTACTATGAACGCTCAACCTCAGGAAGTGAGGGAGTAAATCGTCAACAAAAGCTCAAGTTATTTGAAAGCTCAACCGCCTCTGACCTGCGCTTCTATTCCGATTGCCCTACTTATCCACCGCCCTCCAAAGCGGCGGGACAGCCTGCTCTAGGCAGCGAGCGCAGCGTCAAGAATGTCCAAGGCGTTGGCACGCATGACCCCAAATGCCTGGTTCGGCCGGAGGCCTGCAACGTCCCGCAGCCAGACATAGGCTTCAATGCCGGCAACCGCGCGAAGCCTGACAGCCAGGGCGGCAGTGTCGATGCCGGATCCTCCGGTTTCCAGCGGGGACAGCGCGTCGCGGTACCAGCCCACAGCCCGGCCGCCGCGAAGCGTGGGCCGGGCAGCGCCCGGGGTTAAAGACAGCCGGAGCGATGCCCGCAGTTGTGGTTCCCAGGTGCGGATGAAGTCGAAGTGCGCGTCCAGGGTGCGCTCCAGGCGGTCACGCACGTCCGACGGCGGGTCCTCACCCAGCAGCGATCCCAGACCGGTCTCCGGGAGGGCCGCGTGCAGCAGCGCTTCCTTGTCCGGAAAGTACCGGTAGGCAGTGGTGCGGGATATGCCCGCCGTGGCAGCAACTTCTGCAACCGAAGGGTCCCGTCCGTCCTTCAGCAGATCCCGGAGGACGGACACCAACTCGTCCCGCGTGCGCGACTTCTGCCGGGCCCTGCCGGTCTCCAGATACTTTTCATTGTGGCGTACGGACACAGGACTTATGATACATACGTACCGTAATGGTACGGACGTCCCATAAAAAATGAGGGGTTTCCCATGGCCGATCCCATTGCAGTGAATCCACAGCACTACCGGCTGGTCTTCGAGAACGACCGGGTCCGCGTCCTTGAGTACAGTGACGGCCCCGGCGACAGCACCGGCACCCATTCCCACCCGGACAGCGTGATGGTCACACTCACTTCGTTCGCCCGCCGGCTCCGGTCGGGAGGCCGCGAAGTGGATGTGGAACTCGGGGCAGGGCAGGCCCGCTGGCTCGACGCGCAGGAACATTCGGGGACGAATACCGGCTCTTCCCCCACGCACTGCCTCTTCATTGAGCTGAAGGAACCGCGTCCGCAATCCCCCGGCGACCAGGAGCGTTCGCCGGCCACCCACACCGGCCGCCTTGGCCCTAGCGCTTCTTAGCCTGGTCCACGGTCAGCAGCAGCCGGCACCACGCATCAGTAAGCCAGCCCGCAAACTGCTCCGGGGTCCACCCGCGCTGGTCCACCAGCAACACCCAGTACTCGGGCCCGTTCATGCTCCAGACGGCGTCGGCCAGCTCTGCGGCCGGCCGGTCGGTCCGCAGCTCCCCGGTAGCGGCAAGGTCCTCAACAAACTTCAGCATGTTCGCCGCGCGCCGGTCGGAGATCTCCCGCCAGAGCGCAGCGCAATCGGCGTCGGTCCCCGCGGCATCCCGCAGGGCCACATACACCGGCGCGAGCCGGGGCTGGATGGCGGCCAGGGCGTGGGCGTAGATCGAGATCTTGTCGGCGGCGCGCTCCGCTTCCCTCAGGCGAATGACATAGTCGCGGCTCTCGGCGGGAACCGCATGGCCGGTCCCGGAGATGGCAGTTTCCACTACTTCCCGCAGCAGGTCAGGCTTGCGCCCGATGGCGGCGTAGACAGTGTCGACGGCGACACCCGCCCTCCGCGCAATGCCCGCCACAGTGGTGGAACGGTACCCCTCCCCCACAAACAATTCACGAGCGGCGGCCAGTACGGCATCCCGCGTTGCGGCCGCCTGTTGCTTCCGCCGGGGCGAGTGGTAGCGGCGCGCAGGGGCATTGACTTCACTCATCGCCGGGCCTAGCCTTAATTGATCCGAGTATGCTTCGGATGAATTCTAGCAGGAAGCCCCAGGCCGCCAAGAGCCCATCGCAAAGAAGCGGCAAAGGGGTGGAAGGGCAGGCCATCATGTCAGAGCACTTCGACACCGTCGTCGTCGGCGGCGGCCAGGCCGGATTGGCCATGGGCTACCACCTGTCCCGCCTCAAGCGTCACTTCGTCATCCTCGACGAGAACCCCAGGACCGGTGACAGCTGGCGTGCCCGCTGGGAGTCGCTCCGGCTCTTCACCCCCGCCCGGTACGACGCCCTTCCCGGCAGCCGCTACCCAGCCCCGCCCTGGTCCTACCCGTCGCGGGAAGAGTTCGCCGACTACCTCAGCGGCTACGCGGACCGCTTCGCACTGCCGGTCCGGAACAACTTCCGGGTCACCGGCGTGAGCCACACCGGACAGTGCTTCGTCATCGAAACGGACAACCAACGCATCGAAGCCGACAACGTAGTGGTCGCCCCGGGCTGGGACCGGAAGCCCAAGGTGCCGGCTTTCGCACAGCAGCTCAGCCCGCACATCAAACAGCTCACGGCGGGCAGCTACAAGAGCCCAGCGGACCTCGCGCCAGGCCCGGTCCTGGTGGTCGGCGCGGGCAACTCCGGCGCGGACATCGCCCTGGAGCTGGCCCCGACCCGCAGGACATACATCTCCGGCAGGCACCCCGGCGAAATCCCCTGGCCCATCGACGCCCTGGCCACCCGCCCCCTCACCCTCGCCGTCTTCTTCGCGTTCTCGCACGTCCTGAACCTCAACACGCCTGCCGGCCGGAAGGCCCGCCCGCAGATCCTGGCACACAGCGGACCCCTGGTCAGGGTGAAGAACCGCGACCTGGTGCGTGCCGGCGTCGAACGCGTTCCCAGGACGGAAGGAACCAGGGATGGGTTTCCCATACTCGCGGATGGCCGGGCACTCGAGGTGGCCAGCATCATCTGGTGCACCGGTTTCACGCCGGACCTGGGGTGGATCCACCTGCCGGTGTTCGGCCCGGACGGCGAACCGGAACATGACCGCGGGGTGGCCAAAGCGCAGTCGGGACTCTACTTCCTGGGCGCCATCTTCCAGCAGTCGCTGGCGTCCTCCATGGTCCACGGGGTAGGCCGGGACGCGGCCTTCATCGCCCGGCATATCGCCGCACGCACGCCACAAGCACCGGCAGCACGCCCCCGGCAAAAGGACGTCAGGCCGGAAGGTTCAGCTGCTCCACAATGATGCGGGCGGTTCCGGGGTCGCCCAGGATCTTGAAGTGCCCGGCCACCGGCAGTTCGATGTTGGTGGCGCCGGGCAGGACGCTTCCCTCCGGAATGTGCGGGTCAAAGGGTCCGTAAATGGATGTAATCCGGCTGTTGATGGTGAGCTCACGGGACATCTGGAGCGTCAGGGCGTTCCGGGGCGAGAAGATCCGCAGGCTTGGCAGCAGCATGTACCGGGCGTAACGCGAGCCGGAAAACGGTGCGCACACGGAGATCATCCGGTCGATCCGGTGTTCGGGATCCAGGGACAGCATGGTGTATTTGCCAATCAGCCCACCCTTGCTGTGCGCCACCAGGATTGCGCCGCGCAGCCCCGCCTCCTCCAGGTGCTGGGCCACGAGCTTGGCGGCCTCCGGCACCTTCAGCTTGTTGCGCTGGAGTACGGTGACCACGTGGACGGGATGCCCGGCGTCGTGGATGGCCTGGATGACCGGCATCATGAACTGCCAGTTTTCGTACACGCCGGGGATGATCACCACGGGCGCGCGGGTCCCGTTCCGGAAGGACGCCGGCTGCACGCGCGACAGGAAGCCGCGCACCTGCCAGCCCGCGGCGTACACATAGTCCTGCGCCCACCACACGGCCTTCTGCAGTGGACTGATGCGGGCAGCGGCGCCGGGATGACTCATGTGTCGAGAATAACCTCAACGGCCGCGCTACCCACCAAACCGGCCCGCAAACACGGTCAGTAGTTGCGGCGGTGCTTCAGGCGGGGAATTACGACGGCGAACACGGCTGCCGCCGCGAACCCCAGGATTCCGGTGGCTGAGATCCCCGGGCCCAGGGAGGCGAGCGCGGTCACCCCCGACAGGAGGACGGGACCGCCGGTGGACCCGGCGTCGGCCATGAACCGCCAGAGGCCCAGGAACTGCCCCCGGCCGCGGTCCGGCGAGAAGTCGGCGCCGAGCGTCATCACCAGCCCGGAGCTGATGCCGTTGCCGAAACCGATCAACAGCGCCGCCAGCAGCAGCCCAACAAAGGATCCGGTGAGCGGGATCAGGAGCAGCGCCGTCCCCATGAGCAGCGTGGACGGGATTGCCACCCACTGCCGGCCCTTGCGGTCCATCAGTTTCCCGGCGGGATAGAACACCAGCATGTCGATCGCGCCGGACAACCCATAGATAAGGGAGGCCGAGGTGGCGTCCATTCCCAGGTGGTCGGACCAGAGCGGAATCACCACCTGGCGGGAGGACCGCAGTGCGCTGAGCAGCAGGATGCCAACGCCCAGTGAAAGGAACACGCCCGCGTGTGAGACCGCGACGCTGCGGAGGGTGGGCTGGGGGCCGGCATCCCCGCCCGGCCGGACCTCCGGCGTCGTCAGGTCCGGAATGGTGAGCGACAGCAGCGCGGCGGCCGCCATGGCCACCACGCCCACCCAGTAGGCGCCTGCAAGGCCGAAGAACTGCATCACGGCGGCCCCCGCAAACGGACCGATGAACACGCCGATCCGGTTCACACCGCCCAGGGTGGACAGCGCCCGGGCACGGAACGCCACGGGCACGGCCTCGGTGAGGTACTTCTGCCGGGCCAGGCCAAACACCGCCCCGGACATTCCGACGACGGCCATCGCCACCGCGAGCAGCCACAGTCCGTTCGAGGCAAGGGTGGAGGAGACGGCGGCTGCTGCCAGCGCCAGGCCGGCAGCGACGGCGGCGCCCACGATGGACCAGCGCTCACCGAAGCGGAGGGTCACCAGGGACGCGGGCAGGTTGAAGAACCAGGACCCCAGGCCGATCAGGGTGACGATCAGGGCCGCCACTGCCACCGACGCTCCCAGTTCGCGGGCGGACAACGCCACCACCGGCAGGATGGCACCTTGCCCGATCCCGAAAAGCAGTGTGGGGCCGAAAGCGGCAACCGCAATGCTGCGCAGGCTGAAAGGCTCAGGATCATCAGGGGAAGTCATCAGATTTATCCTATGGCCGCCCATTGTGGTCCCCCTGCATTGGAAAGGGGGCCTGGTACAGGGGTTCCTCGCCCGCCCTTCCTCCTAGAATCTCCGTACGCAGCACATTGGGGTGATGCCACATGGCGGGAAAGCACGAAACTCCGCGTGAGGAAGGGATCGTGGAGCGTCTACAGGACCTTGTCCTGAAGACTCCGGACATGGCGGAGCTGCTCCACGAACTCGTGACCCTCTCTGCCGCGGCGCTTTCCGTCCACACCAGGCTGCTCTGCGGCGTCACTATGGTGCGGAAGAAGAAACCGGCAACGGTGGCCACCAGCCATTCGCGGGTCAAAGCCATGGATGAGCTGCAGTATGCCTATGGCGACGGGCCTTGCCTGACCGCCCTCCGGGACCTGGTCACCGTCTACATCCCCACATTGCATGAGGAGAGCCGCTGGCCCCATTACTGTGCCACGGCCTGGGACGAAGGCATCCGCTCCATCCTCTCCGTTCCGCTGCCGCTGGAAGGGGAGGCAAGTGCGGCACTCAATCTGTACGCCGCCCAAACGCACGCGTTCAGCGATGAAGCAATTCACAAGGCGGAAGTGCATGCGGGCCAGGCCTCCAAGGCGCTGCGCCTGGCCGTGCGCCTGGCACAGCTGACGGAGGACCGCGACAACCTGGCAGCAGCACTGGAGTCGAGGACCATCATCGACCTGGCAACGGGAATCATCATGGCCCAGAACAACTGCAACCAGGACACCGCCATCAAGGTCCTGCGGAGCGCCTCCAACACCCGCAACCGCAAGCTTCGGGACGTGGCAGCCTTGCTGGTGGCCTCGGTGGGCAAGGATCCCAACGTCATTACGCACTTCGACTGAGGCTTAGGTGCAACAGGGGCAAGGTTCACCGGACGCGCGGCTCGAACCCGGCCAGGGCCCGGAAGAAATTCACCAGCTCAACAATGGCGCCAATGATCGAACCCACGATCCCGAGCACCAGGAACACCCGCACCACTACGGGCCAGCCGGACCAGCTGGTGCCGAAATCGAAGGGGAAGACCTGCCACATTCGCAGCATGGCCGCCACCCCTATGCCCATGACCACAATGTTTCCCAGCGAAAGGAGGGCCCGCGAATGGATCACCGCGCAGACCAGGTTCACAATGATGCCGGCGATGAGGGATGCGTTGATGAGGTCAAGGACGCGGGTCATGTCCGCGGTGAGGAACGGAACTATCTGCCAGCCCGGCCAGACGTTGATCCCCCACAGCAACAGGGCGTTGATCACGGCGGAGCCAACGTTGCCGCTCCGGCTGGTGGTAGTCCTGGCCGCCATGCCAACAGCGTCCCGCATGGACAGCCGCGGCAAAAAGTGCCGAAGGTCCCCCGACGCAGGAAGCGCCCGGGGACACCGCCTGCAGGGGACGGCAGGCCGTTCGGCACTGTTCCAGCGGTCCCGGCAGCACGGAGCCTATTTGGAAACGGAGCCTTTTTGAAGGAGGTGGTTGGCAGTGTTCACTCTTCGCACCCTTGGCGGGATCGCCCTCCTGATGGCTGGGAGCAGCTGGCTGTGGCTGACGCCCACGTTCGCCAGCAAAGGGGTCAACACCTCCGGCGTCTGGTGGGCCATCACCATGGTGCTGTCGCTGCTGACCGTGCTGGGATTCCTGGTGGCCACGTGGGGACTGTTCGCCCGGTGGAGCTGGTGGGAGTACGCAGCCCTGGCCTCTGCGGCGCTGGGGCTGGTCACCCTGGTGCCGTTCTGGGAGGCGGCAACGGGCGGAGGCGAGACGGTGGGGACCACCGCATGGAACGTCTTCGTGCACGTCCTGATGGTGGCCGGCGTCGCGGTGTTGCTGCTGGTACCGCCCCTGGAACGCTGGGTCAACCAGCAGGTGATGGGCTAGCTGGAGGTCAGTAACCGGCCAGGAGCTCAGCGGCCTTGCCGTTCGCTGCCGCGTTCACCAGTTCTTCGGCCACGATGTGCAGCTTGGTGTTGGCGTGCTGGCTCCTGCTGGCCAGGAGTTGGAATGCGGCAGGGCCGTCCACTCCCTGCAGTGCCATGACAATGCCCTTCGCCTGTTCAATCAGGGCCTTATGCCCGAGGGCTCCCTCGATGGCTTCCTCGGCGGCGTGCTGGGACTCGATACGCAGGCTTTGGGTCACGTCCACCATGAAGCCGCGGACGTAGTCCACCTGTCCGGATGGTTCCACGACAGCTTGGATGGCAGAAAAAACGCGCCGTTCCCTGCCCCGGACGTCAATGACCCGGTGCAGCAGCGCCCCTTGGCCGCCGCCTTCCAGGAGGTCCGCCCAGATCTCCTGGATGCGCTCCCGATCCAATTGGTGCTTGTGGGCCATGAACAGTTCGAAGGTGGGCACCACCTCACCCTGCTTGAGTCCGTGTATGCCGTACATGCCCTCGGACCACACCATTTTCCCGGAGGGGACATGCAGTTCGAACGTCCCTGAGGGGCAATGGGCAGAGGGCTGCAGCGGATAAAGATACGTATCAAGCTTTGACCACATACATTCCTCCCAAAGTCAGGTGCACCCCCGGCGGGCTAACGGCACCCACCCTAACCGACCAGTATGAAAAGGACACGTCATATTCCGCCCAGCAGATGCCGGAAAAGTACAGGGGTCACAAAGATGCGGGGACGGAGTACTGTTCGCCCTAGGGGGCGCTGGCGGTCTGCGCCCACAGCCAAGGGGAGGTCATTTCATGGGTGAAGTGTGGATCCGCACGCTGGGCAACGGGCTGGTCCGGGCCGATCGAGTCACCGAGATTACATCCACCCGCGGGTCCCGGCAGGAGGACCGCGGGTATTCACTGAAGGTCATTGTGGACGGCAAGAGCCACGTGCTGATTGACGACGGCGGGTTGCAGGGCTCCCTGCCCGAGCGGCTGGAATATGCCAGGCACATGGAGGACGCCCTGCTGCTGGCAATCGACGAGGCGCGGGGAAGCGACGTGTCCATGGTGGTCTCCTACGAACCGGAACGCGAGCGCTGGTCGGCCGCTCCCGTATCAGTATTAACGGGAAAGCTCCCCGAAGTCGTCTAACAGGCAAAGCCCCAACTGGGTCGCAGTTGTTGTCGTTTTCGGGGCTGATAACGACATTAACTGCGACTCAGTTGGGGCCTGGGACGGACATCAGCTGTGGGTCGGTTCCTCGACGAGCGCAGTGGCGATGCTGGCAGCGTCCTCCAGCGCGGCGAGGAAGCGCTCGGCGTCCAGGGCTGCGGCGCAGCCGGTTCCGGCGGCGGTGATTGCCTGGCGGTACCGGTGGTCCACGGCGTCGCCGCAGGCAAAGACACCGGGCAGGTTGGTGCACGTGGTGGGCGCGTCAACCTTGATGTAGCCTTCCTCGTCCAGGTCCACCTGGCCGGCCACGAGGTCGGTGCGCGGCAAATGGCCGATGGCCACGAAGATGCCGGTGGCGTCCTGGTGCCGGGTTTCCCCTGTGCGGGTGTCCGTGAGGGTGACGCCGGTGACTTTGCCGTCGCCGTGGATGGCCGTGACGGCGGAGTTCCAGGCGAAGCGGATCTTGGGGTTGTCCTTGGCACGCTGGGCCATGATGCGGGAGGCCCGGAGCTCGCCCTTGCGCACGACGACGGTGACGGACTTTCCGAAGCGGGTCAGGAAGGTTGCTTCCTCCATGGCGGAGTCGCCGCCGCCCACCACGATGATGTCCTGTTCGCGGAAGAAGAAGCCGTCGCAGGTGGCGCACCAGGAAACGCCGTGGCCGCTGAACTTTTTCTCCTCCGGCAGGCCGAGTTCCTTGTAGGCGGAGCCGGTGGCCAGGATGACAGCCGTTGCCTCGTAAGTCTCCCCGCCGCCGGTGACCACGCGCTTGACGGGACCTTTGAGGTCAACGGACGTGGCGTCGTCGTACTCAATACGCGCGCCGAACTTTTCCGCCTGCTGCTGCAGCCCGTCCATCAGCTCCGGGCCCTGGACGCCGCCCGGGAAGCCCGGGAAGTTTTCCACTTCGGTGGTGTTCATCAGCGCGCCACCGGCGGTGACGGACCCGGCCAGGACCAGGGGGTTCAGGCCGGCGCGGGCGGCGTAAATGGCGGCGGTGTAGCCGGAGGGGCCGGAGCCGATGATGATCAGCTGTTCTTTGCTCATTGGTTGTCCTTCGGTGGCGGTACTACTGGGCGTCCGCGTGCTGCGCGGGCAGGAGTTCGGTGATCAGTTTTTCAATGCGTGCCTTGATCTCATCACGGATCGGACGAACCGAGTCAACGCCCTTGCCGGCCGGATCCTCCAGTTCCCAGTCCTCGTAACGCTTGCCCGGAAAAACCGGGCACTCGTCACCGCATCCCATAGTGATCACCACGTCCGATTCTTTCACTGCCTCGGTGGTAAGCATCTTCGGGACCTCCGCGGAGAGGTCAATACCTACCTCCGCCATGGCCTCCACGGCGGAGGGGTTCACCTTCTCCGCGGGCTGGGATCCGGCGGAACGCACCTCCACGGTTCCCCGGGACAGGGAGGTCAGGAAAGCGGCCGCCATCTGGGACCGGCCTGCGTTGTGGACGCAAACAAAGAGGACGGAAGGCTTGCCGGCGGGATCGGCGCTCATGGGTGCTCCTCAAACTGATAGAAAACTACTTGCGGTGTAACAAACGTCACTGTGTTGCGCTCATCACATTCGTTGCCTAACCTAGTGGAGGCTTAAGCAAACAGGCCATGCAAGAAGCTGCAGCGTCGCAGCCAATGCCGGGGAAGGCTTTACAACTTGAACTCTAAGCTGAACATTGTGGTCCGGGTGGATCTGGACCACAGCAAGGCCCAGGTGATTGCAAAGGGGCATATCACCATCCACAGCGTCAACGCCCTCTATGTAGTGGCAAAGCGTGCCAACTCCCTCAGGGGAGGCCTGGACCTGGAGCTGGACGTTTCCAGCGCCCTGGTTGATGAGGAGGCGCTGGACATGCTCCATACCGCCTCCGAAACACGGCACCTGCCCGCAAAGATCGATCCGGACCAGGCACCCTGCACCATCAGCGTGCTGGCCGAGCGCCGAGATCCGCGTCCCAGGGCAGTCCGCCTGGCTGCATAAAACCTTCCGGCCGCTCGCCGCGCCCACTTTTCGGGCCAGAGCCGGCCGGCCACCACTTTGCTTTACCGCTCCCAACGACCCGAAGTGCAGCCGCATCTGAACAGACGGATGGCTGCACTTCGGGGCCCGGGGAGCCTATTACAGGCCCCGCCTGCCAGGCGTTAGAACAGCTGAACGCTGCGGGCCAGGATCTCCTGTAGTTCCTCGGCGGCGAGGCCGGCAGCTTTGCCAAGAGCTTCGGGGGCCGCGCCCAACCGGGAAGCGGCCCGCACGGCATTCTCGAAGCGTTCCTGCGCTGCGTCCATTTCCCACTGGAGGCTTTCCAGCATGGCGGATTCCAGCCGCACGGCCTCCATGGAATCAGCGGTGATGCCAACGTCCATCTTGAAGCCGCAGGCGCAGGCCCACTCCCTGGAGTTCCGTCGAAGCCCAGCTCAGCGACGGCACAGGCACTGGAATCGAACTCATTGCGGTGCCGCAGTGGAAGGGGGCGGCAGGGTCAGCCAGGGCACGATCCGAGGCATTCACGGCAACGGAAGAACCACGCAATCCCGACGGGTGGTCCAGGGCAATGGGCACGGCCTTCTGCACACATTCGACGCGACGGCCCGTAAAGGTCGATTGTCCCGGTGCCTGAGGTTCAAGTACTGCAGTCATTCGATCCGCCATCCGATTGATAAACAAGTATGTAGCTAGCCTAACTAGGATTCTCTACTTGTCTAGCGTACGGAAACGCCGGGTTTGGCATTGACGGCGTCCACCGCTTCACGCATCCGTTCCAGGAAGTGCATCACGGCTTTGATCTCCTCGGGAGACAGGGATTCGGCAGCCTCCAGCATGCGCTTGTGCATCTGGTTCAGGTTGTGCCGGACCTCTTCGTCAGCACCGGGAGTGGGCCTCAGAATCACAGCGCGCCGGTCCGTGGGATGGGGTTCCCGAAACACATACCCACCCGCAACCAGCCGATCGACCAGGCTTGTCATTGAAGCGGAGGTGATGGCCAGGCGGGCGGCAAGTTCTGTGGGCCGGATGCCGATTCCGGCCGATTCCGCGTCTATGAGGTACCGCAGGGCCAGGAGGTCCGTCTCCCCCATTGCCACGGAGGAACGGGTGCGCCTTCTCATGGCGCTTTCGGATGTCCGGAACTCCCGGAGGGCGTTGATGACGTCGACTGCGCGGGGCTCGGCACCCGCCGAGGATGGGTACCGTGAGCCTTCGCTTGCACCATGCGGGTTCATGCGAATTCCTTCGATATCCTACTTGCTTGGCTGTCTAACAAACCCATCGTAGCCCACTCGCCGTCCCTCCACCTCCATAACGATGCAAAGCATGTTCAGGTACCTCGCGCAGCCCGACGGGAAAAGTAGAGTACTGGCTACTCGTGCCCGGGCATCGGCAGCCCAATAGGTTTCTATGCAACCCGCCGCGCCTGTAGCTGGTGGGCGTAAAGGAATGGGGGTGCGTCAGTGGCAGTTGGCCCGGCAAACAACAAGGCGCTTGAGCGGCAGGGGTTCCTGCTGGACCTCGTAACGGGGGCCGACGGCGAGGCAGGGTCCCTGCAGATACTCGCCGACGCTGCAGCCCACTGGGTCAGTACCACGGCAGGTGCGGCGATGGAATGTGCCGTGGTCTTGCACCGCCAGCGGTCCTGCCTTGCCACGGCCGGAAGCACATCCGGCGCGGCTGGCCTGGCAGCGTCCGAGGACGAGCACGGAGACGGCCCCACAGCACTCGGTTCCGTACTGGCTGCTCCAACAGTCATCAATCAGGCCGGCGGGCGCTGGCAGGCCTACCGGAGGCGGTTGGTGGACAACGGCTTCGGCGCAGCCCTTGCCGTCCCCCTGGATCTAAAGCCCGGCTTGGCCGGCGCACTGGTCTTCCTGGCCCCGGCCAATGTCGGATTCACCGCCAAGGTTGTCAATGACGCCGCCTGGTTCGTCGAGGTGGCATCGCACAGCCTGAAGCTGGCACTGGACGTCCACGGCGTCATCCGTGCCGGCGACAACCTTAAGCAGGTACTGGAGAGCAGGACCAGCATCGACGTTGCCTGCGGAGTGCTCATGGCGCAGAACCGCTGCTCCTATGCTGAAGCCTTCAGCAAGTTGGCCGGCACCTCCAGGAACCGCAACCTCAAAGTGCGCAGCGTCGCGGACAGCATCCTCCGGGCGATGCCCAGCGGCCCGCCGGGAACCCGCTTCGAGCCTCCGGCAATCGCCTAATCCCGCCGCGCAACTCCCCGCGGCCAATGGCGGGAGGGCAAGGCAAGGGTGACCGCGCGGCTAATGACGCGCCCGGGCCCGGATAAGTGCTGCCGCCAGAAGTCCTGCACACCCGAGTGAAGCCAGCATGCCACCAAGAGCCACGAAGTAATCGGTAATGGTCATTGTCCTGCGCTCCTTCCCTGCTACCGCCTGATGGGCACAAGCTACCCGGCGAAACTCAGGCTTCCCTGAAGGATCGCCGGCAGGTTTGATCAAGATCCGGTTAAGGAGACCTGCGGGCATCCGCATACTTTGACCCGCGATCTTCCCTGCATCACGGCATTCCGTATTATTCAGGCATGTGGACTAAACAAAGCCAGAGCTTCTGCCCCCGGTGCGGAAGGAACACCAATCACGTCACCCATTTCCAATAGGACGACGCCGGCAGCCTGGTTGCGGACGTCCGCTGTGCAGAATGCCGGGAGGCTGCGGGGGCGGTCGCCTAGGCAGTTAGGTCGCCGGAGCGGCCAGGACGGACGACGGCGAAAATCGCCAATGCTGCTGCCTGCACCACCGTGACGGTGACGGCCAGGGCAAAGACCGACTGCTGGTAGAGGAGGCCGATGAGGAAACTTCCCGCCAGCCAGGCCAGGCCGTAACAGGCGGTGAACATTCCGTAGGCGCTCCCCCGTTTGTTGGCCGGTGCCAGGCCCGCCACGCCGGCACGCATAGTGCTCTCCTGCATCCCCATCGACGCTCCCCACACCAGCACACCTGCCACTGCAAGCCCGGTGTTGTTACTGAAGCCAAGCCACGGAACCGCGGCGGCCAGCACCGGCAGGACCAGCAGGACCCGCAGCCCAACCCGGTCAAAAAGCCAGCCCGAGCCCAGGGCTGCCACCGCGTCCACACCCATTGCCGCGGCGTAAAGCACCGGAACCAGCGCCGGCGGGAGCAGCCCTGTGGCCACCAAGTGAAACGAAAGCAGTCCAAACGTGGCGTAGCCGAACATTGTCAGGCTGCTGAACGCAGCGTAAAGCCAGTACTGGCGCGGCATTCCGGCAGCGCCGCCGGGAACAGGAATGGCCGCGTTGCGCTCCGCTCCAGGGGGCTCCGCATCGGCCTGCTCCACGCCGCCTGCAGGCTGCGGGTTGCCCGGCTGGGCGGCGGCGAGTTCGTAGACGCCAGGATCGGGAACTCTGCGCTTCAGCCAGAACAAGACCAGCATGGCCGCAAGTCCGGGCACAGCCAGCAGCAGGAAACCGGGCCCGTAGCTGCCGGAAAGCGCCAGGGCCACCCCCACCAGCAGTGGCCCCACCAACGCCCCCACCTGGTCCAGTGCTTCATGAAGCGCGAATGCCTTTCCCTGGCCCAGCGCGGAACCGGCCTCCGCCAGCATGGTGTCCTTCGCGGGGCTCCTCACGGCCTTGCCCAAGCGCTCGGCCAGGACCAGCAGGCAGGCGACCCACAGTGCGTCGGTGACTCCGAGCAGGGGCACTGAGACCGCGGTCAGGGCATAACCGCTGATGGCCAGCGCCCACCGCAGCCCGGGCCTGTCAGCAAGCCGCCCAAACACCAGGCGGAGGACCAGGGCCACGGCTTCACCGGCACCGGTGACCACACTGATCAGGAGCGCCGATGCGCCCAGCGCACCGAGGAACGGCCCGGTAACGCTCCGCGCACCCTCGTACACCATGTCCATCAGCGCGCTGATGATGCCGAAAGCCAGGATGAAGCGGACGGCAGTCATGGGCGCGGCGGGAAGCGCCCCTCCGGCGTTACCGCTGGTGCGCATGCTCCCGGGCCTGCTTCACAGCACTATCAGGCACAGCGCCGCTTAATCCAGCACGATTCGACCCGGCACCGCGACGGAGTGCGCGGCCCACGCGGGTGCCACGGCGGGATGGTGGAACAGTACCTTCCGGACGCGTCACCGCCAGGATCACTCCGATTCCTGCCAGGGACGAAACCATCGCCGACCCGCCGTATGAGATGAACGGCAGGGGCACGCCAATAACGGGCAGCAGCCCGCTGACCATGGAAATGTTGATCACCGCCTGCCCCAGGATCCAGGTGATCACGCTGCAGGCCACGATCCGCGAGAAGGTATCCGTGGTCCGGGCGATGGTCTTGAACACGGCAATGGCCAGGGTGGCGAACAGGCCCAGCACCAGCAGCGAGCCGGCCAGGCCAAGTTCCTCGCCCAGGATGGAGAAGATGAAGTCGTTATGGGCTTCCGGGATCCAGTTCCACTTCTGCCGGCTCTGCCCCAGGCCCACGCCGAACCAGCTGCCGGAAGCCAGTGCGTATGTGCCGTGCTGCGCCTGGTAGCCCATGCCCTGCGCGTCCTCGTCAGACCCCATGCCCAGCCAGGAGGAGATGCGCCCCATCCTGTTGCCGCTGGTGGCTGCCAGCACCAGGGCTGCCGCCGCGCAGATCAGCCCGGCCACGGAGAACACCTTCATCCGCACGCCGCCGTAGAACATGGTGGCGGCCAGGATCATCATGATGATCAAGGTGGTGCCCAGGTCGTGCCCCAGCGCCACGATGCCCATAATCAGTGCACCGGCCGGTGCCAGCGGCATGACCGCGTGCTTCCACTGCCCAAGCAGGGCCTGCTTCCGGTCCAGGATCCAGGCTCCCCACACAATCAGCGAGAGCTTGGCGAATTCGGACGGCTGGGCCGTGAAACCACCCACACTGAGCCAGTTCCGGTTGCCGTTCACGGTCATGCCCAGCGGCGTGAACACCAGCACCAGGGCAAACAGTGAACCGATCAGCATCGGCCAGCCCAGCCACCGGATCCGCCGCACGGGCATCCGCGCCAGCACCAGCATGATCGCCGCGCCGGCCACGGTCCACATGGCCTGCTTCAGGGGAAGATCGTACGGATTGTTTCCTGCCGCCACGGATTCCACGGACGACGCCGACGCCACCTCCACGAGTCCGATCCCTGAGAGCGTGAGCACCACTGCCAGGATCAGCGGCCGCAGGCGGCCCGGCGAGTCGTCCTCCAGCCATACCGCCAGTTTGCCCAGCCTGCGCCGGGCAGGAGGACGCGTAACGCGCTGCTTTTGTCCTGTACTCATCTGTCCGTTCCTCAGCCTGAACATCCGCGGTTTCCCGCAGGGCCGGGCCAGCGGCCCGGGCGGGTACCGCCGAAAAGAAAGAGTACGCCCACCCCGCTACTGGAGGGCGACGGGACACCCGCCAGGTCAAGGGTTTTAGGCGAATTGCCAGCTTCGGCCTGTAGGGTAGCGGAAACCTGTCCCCTCCCGAAGGTCCTTTTGTCGTGTTCGGTTCCAGAAAATCTCCCGGCCCGGAACAGGAAAGCTCCAGCCCCCTCGCCTACCCCGGTCAGGGTGAGCTGTACGCCACCAGTTCGCGCCACCTCCGGCCCCTCCGCCGTCGTGCCCCACGCTGGGTCAAGGTCCTCACTGCTGTGGTGTCCGTGCTGCTCCTGGCCGTCCTGGCGTTTGGCGGCTACTGGGCCTGGCGCCTGCAGTCCAACATCAGCACTTCGCAGCTGTCCGCGGGCGGACAGCGCACGGAGGGGGCCGCGAATGACAACACGGACCGGCTGCAGATCCTGGTGCTGGGCTCGGACACGCGGAGCGGCAACAACAGCCAATACGGCACCGCGGACCAATCCTCCGGCTACGGGCAGTCCGACGTGATGATGCTGCTGGACATTTCCGCGGACAACAACCACGTGAACGTCATCAGCTTCCCCCGCGACCTTTTGGTGGATGTGCCTTCGTGCACGGATTCCAAGACCAACCAAACGTATCCCGGGCAAAAGAGCGCGATGATCAACAGCGCCATGGCCCAGGCAGGCATCGGCTGTGCCGTGGATACGGTGAACAAGCTGACGGGCCTTGAGGTGGACCACTTCATGATGGCGGACTTCAACGCCGTCAAGGAGCTGTCCAACGCGGTAGGCGGCGTGGAGGTCTGCGTGACCGAGGCCGTCAATGATCCCGATTCGCACCTGAACCTGCCGGCGGGCACCTCTCAGGTGCAGGGCGACCAGGCGCTGGCCTTCCTGCGGACCCGGCACGGGTTCGCCAACGGCGGGGACCTGGGCCGCATCCAGGCGCAGCAGGGCTTCCTTGCCTCGCTCAGCCGCAAGCTCAAGTCCGAGGGCACCCTCGGCAACCCGCAAAAGGTCCTGAGCATCGCCGACACCATCACCAAGAACCTGACGGTGGATTCCGGCCTGGCCTCGGCCCCGTCCCTGCTGACCATCGCCAACCGGCTGAAGAACATCGATCCGGCCAACATCAACTTCATCACCGTACCCACCGTCCCCGCGCCGCAGGACCCCAACCGGCTGGCTCTCGACGAGCCGGCTGCATCCAACTTCTTCAAGGCCCTGCGCAACAGCCCGGACCTGAGCCAGCCTGCGCCGGCAGCACCTGAGACGCCGGCAACGCCCGCTGCACCGGCCTATGACAAGTCGCTGCAGCCGGTCTCCATCGCCAACGGCACCGGTGTGACCGGCCGCAGCAAGGCGATCGCAGGGTTGCTGTCCGACGCCGGGTTCACCAAGCTCACCCAGTTGCCGGCCCAGGCGCAGGGCCAGACCATGGTGTACTACTCCGCCGGGTTCGAGGACGTGGCAGCCGACGTTGCCGCGCTGTTCGGCCTGCCGGCAAGCAGCGTCCAGCAGGTTGCCAACATCCAGGGCGTGCAACTGTACGCCGGCACGGACTTTGCGTCCGGCACCAAACCCGCCGCCCCGCCGTCGTCCGCTGACTCCTCCGGAAGCGTGGTGGCTCAGACCGGCAGCGACCAGAAGTGCCAGGCGGCCAACCCGCTGGGATAGCAGAACCTCCAGCACGATCCAGCTTTGCCTGAATACAGCCCCGGCTGTACCTTTAGGACATGCAGACCCTCACCCACGCTCCGGTGCTGGCCCGGTTCGGTTATGCGGTATCGGATCCCACCCGCGCCCGCGTGCTGCTGGCCCTTGCGGAGGGTCCGTCATATCCGTCGGACCTGGCGGACAGCCTTGCCGTATCCCGGCAAAGCATGTCCAACCACCTGACCTGCCTGCGCGGCTGCGGCCTGGTGGTTGCGGTTCCGGACGGGCGGCGGAGCCGGTATGAGCTGGCGGATGCGCGGATCGGACATGCCATCAAGGACCTGCTGAGCGTAGTCCTGGCGGTGGATCCTGCCTGCTGCGCACCCGACGGGGAGTGCCTGGCATGACCGCCCCCAACGTGGCCGGCACCCAGCGGCGGCGGGTCCTGAGCCGTCGGATCAGGCTCTTCGCGGCGGCCACCATCACGTACAACATCATCGAGGCCATCGTGGCGCTGTGGGCCGGCGGCACAGCTGATTCAGCTGCGCTGATCGGCTTTGGCCTGGACTCCGTGATCGAAGTAGCCTCCGCGCTGGCGCTGTCCTGGCAGTTCTCAGCCAAGGACCCAGAGCGGCGCGAGCACCTGACGCTGCGGATCATTGCCGTGTCGTTCTTCGCCCTGGCCGCGTTCGTGGCCGTGGACTCCATCCGCTCCCTGGCCGGCGCCGGGGAAGCGCAGCACTCCCTGCCGGGCATTGTGATTGCCGCGCTTAGCCTGTTCATCATGCCCGTCCTGTCCTGGGGTCAGCGCCGGGCCGGGCGGGAGCTCGGGTCCAGGACGGCCGTGGCGGACTCCAAGCAGACGCTGTTGTGCACCTATCTTTCCGCCGTGCTCCTGGTGGGCCTGGTCCTGAACAGCACACTGGGCTGGTGGTGGGCCGACGCCGGCGCAGCACTGGTCATCGCGGGCATTGCCGTCCGTGAAGGCATCAACGCCTGGCGTGGGGACGCGTGCTGCACTGTTCCGCACGCGGCGGAAGCCGCCGACGAACAGGACGGCTGCTGCCCGGGCTGCGCCAGCCCTGATTCAACATCAGTCGGCCTGCAGCCGCTTGGCCTGCCGACCATCGGGAAGGGCTGACCCGTGGGCCACGACCACAGCCACGACGTGGCCGATCCCCAAAGCCAGCGCGGCAAGCTGCTGCTGGTTTTCGCCATCACGTTCACGGTGATGGTTGCCGAGATCGTGGGCACGGTCCTCACCGGCAGCCTGGCCTTGCTGGCCGACGCCGGGCACATGTTCACCGACTCCGCCGGGCTGCTCATTGCCGTGATTGCGGCGTCGCTGGCCCTGAAGCCGCCAACCTTCAAGCGCACCTGGGGCTACAAGCGCGCCGAGATCCTCGCCGCGGCCGGGCAGGCTGCCCTGCTGCTGGGGGTGGGCGGCTTCGTGATCGTGGAGGGCATCCGCCGCCTGTTCGAACCGCCGGAGGTGGGTGGTTCACTGATGCTGTGGTTCGGTGTGACCGGCCTGGCCGGCAACGCCGTGGGGCTGCTGGTGCTCGCCTCCGGCCGCCACCACAGCTTCAACATGAAGGCTGCGTTCCTCGAGGTGCTCAATGATGCCCTCGGTTCCGTTGCCGTGATCGTCGCCGCGCTGGTCATTGCCCTGACTGGATGGACCCGGGCTGACGCCGTCGTATCCCTTCTCATCGGCGTGCTGATCATCCCGCGGACGCTGAAGCTGCTGCGGGACACGGTGAATGTGCTGATGGAAAGCACTCCCCCGGGCCTGGACCTGGCCGAGGTCCGCCGGCACATCCTGGCGCTGCCCCATGTCATCGACGTCCACGACCTGCACGCCTCCCTGGTGGCCTCCGGTGTGCCGGTCCTGTCCGCACATGTCACCGTGCAGGACGGGTGCATGCGTGACGGTCATTCGGCCACCATCCTGGCGGATCTGCAGCGCTGCGTGGCCCAGGACTTCGACGTCAGCGTGGAGCACTCCACCTTCCAGATCGAACCCGCCGCGCACCGCGACCAGGAAAGCATCCCGCACTGATTTCCAGAACCGGCGTTTGGTCGGCCGAACGGTTCAGCCTGCCGACGCGGAAACGGGCGTCTTGGACGGCTCCGTCGTGGAAGGCACGACGGCGGGTTCGAGCCTTTTGTTCGCCCAGCGGCGCAGCGGGCGCTCAACCCAGCGGAAGGACGCGAAGGCCAGCAGCACGGTGAGTGCCGCGGTCAGGACGATCCGGAGCGGCAGTTCCGGGATCAGCGGCATCAGCAGCAGGTAGACCGGAAGGTGCCAGAGGTACATGCCGTAGGACATGTCGCGGCCGGGGCGGGCAAGCCAGGGGTGGCTGAGGATGCGTGACAGGAAGCCGGCCGGCTGGAGGACCAGGGAACCGATCAGCACCGCGGACAGCAGTGCGAGCGCGGCGGGCCCGGCCGTCCAGAACACGTTGAACCAGGTGCCGGGGGTGTCCGGTTCCTTCAGCAGGAACAGTGCGGCCACAAGGGCGACGCCGGCCAGGGGCGCGGCCCAGCGGGATGCCGACAGCAGCCCTGCATGCAGCCGCGAGCCGTGGCGCACGGCGGTGAACAGCAGGGCCAGGGCGCAGCCAATCAGCAGTTCGTCAGCCCGGGTATCCGGACCGTTGTAGATGCGGTCCAGCGGTTCGCCGGCGTTGACCAGCAGGAACCGGTTCAGTACGAAGGCGGCCGCCAGGGCCACGGTGGCGACGGCTGCGCTGCGGACCTTCAAGAACCGGAGCATCACCAGCAGGAGCAGCGGCCACACCAGGTAGAACTGTTCCTCAACGGCCAGGGTCCAGGTGGGGCCAAGCGTTTCACCGGCGATGGAGTCACCGAACATGCCGAAGTGGGCCAGGTTCATCACGTAGGCGGCGGCCGGAAGGACAAAGCCCGCCTGCCCGCCCCAGCCTGAGGCAGGGAACAGGAAGCCGCCGGCGAGGATCACCGCGCAGAGCACCAGCAGTGCCGGCCAGAGCCGGGCCAGGCGCTTGCCGTAGAAGATGCCGAGATGGAGACGACCGGTGGCGAGCCGTTCCTTCATGATCAGCAGCGTGATGACGAAGCCGCTGAGCGTGAAGAACACGTCCACCCCGATGGACCCGCCGGGCGTCGCCTCCGTGGCGGTATGGAAGAAGAAAACGCCGGCGACGGCGACGGTCCGGAGGCCGTCCAAGGCATGCTTGCGTCCGGCGATGATGCCCGTTTCGGGCGCCGCCGGGCGATCTGGCGCTGACATCAATCCACTGCTCAACCTCAAAACCACTAAGCAAGCATATATAACGTTTCCATAACTGGACTGACAGGAGGCTGGGAGAACGCTGACTTCCGGTCTGGACATATCGCCCCTTGTGGCTGCCAGCCCACACTTCTAGGGTGAACTCATGGTTGAGCAGGACATGGTGGATGACCTCGAAGGGCTTGTGGATCTTGTCGCTGGGATGGAGGACATCAAATCCGTGCTGGACGGTCTCACCGGACTTGCTGCGGCCAGCATGAGCGGCACCCTTGGAGTGCCCGTTGAGTGCGCCGTGACACTGCACCGGCGAAAGCGAACGGCCACCATAGGCGGAAGCAGCGGCCGGGCGACGGTAATTGACCGCATTGAACAAAGCCTGGGTGACGGCCCCTGCATCGAGGCCCTGGAAAGCGCCGCCCCCGTTCTCCTGGGTGACGTGGCGTCGGACCCGCGGTGGCCGGAGTATCGCAGCGCGTTGTCCGCCGCAGGCATGGGCGGATCGCTGGGCATCCCGATGAATTTGGAGGACGATGCCGGTGCGGTCCTTGATTACTTCGCTCCCGCCAGTGGGCTCTTCGATGAGCAGGCCGTGGCGGACGGGGTGCGGTTCGCCGACATGGCAGGCAAGGCGCTCCGCCTGGCCGTCCGGATCGCGGCGGCTGACCAGCGTGCCGAGAACCTCAGGGCGGCAATGGATACGAGGACCGTGATCGACCTGGCCTGCGGGATCATCATGGCGGAGAACAAGTGCAGCAAGGACAGGGCTTTCGAGATCCTTCGCAGCGCCTCCAATACCCGGAACCAAAAGCTCAATGATCTGGCCGAGTCCCTCGTGAACCGCTATGCACCGCCGGAGGAAGCCAAGGCGCACTTCGAGGATTAAGTCCCCCAAAAACCAGACCGGGAGCCAGCGACGCTGCTGGCTCCCGGAGGGTACGACGCGAATGTGGCCCACCCCCGAAACTGGATTTCCCTGGGCCACACCCGCGCCAGCTTGCGGGGGTTGCGTCACAGGGGGTGCGGTCTGCCAAGGCCCCGGCATGAACAGGCGGGCGCGGCATCGTTGGTTCCTGAGACGGCAACAGAGGGGACCGTCTGCCTGACCTGGTCCCAGCCTAGCTGTATTGACCTGAGAGGTTGGTGACGCGGCTGGCCGGTGGCTGACCGTTGAGTGAGGTGTGGCCTCGATGATGATTGTAATGATGGAGCCAGTCGGCGAAAGCGGCAACACGCTCGGCCTCGGAGGCGTAGGGACGGGCGTAGGCCCATTCGTCGAGCATGGTGCGGTTGTAGCGCTCGACTTTGCCGTTTGTCTGAGGCCTGTAGGGGCGGGTGCGTTTGTGCTTGATGTCCGGGCCCAGAGCGTCTTTGAATGCGTAGGAGCGGTAGCAGGATCCGTTATCGGTCAGGACCCGTTTGACAGTGATCCCGTGGGACTCGAAGTAGGCATTGGCGCGTTCCCAGAATCCGGCCGCAGTGTCCTTTTTCTCATCGGTCAGGATCTCCGTGTAGGCGAGCCTGGAGTGATCATCGACGGCGTTGTGCAAGAAGGCGTGACCCGGTCTCCGGTTCGCCGCGGTACCGGTCTTGTTCCGGTTTCCGGCGGCCCTGCCGACACTGCGGTGTCCGCCGCCGTCAGGGATCCGTCCAAGTTTCTTGATGTCGACGTGGACCAGGTCCCCGGGGCTGTGGTGCTCGTACCGGCGAATCACCCGGCCCGTGGCCCGGTCCATCCACGCCAGCCTCGCCAGCCCAAACCGGGACAGCACCCGGTGCACCGTGGAGGGGTGAATGCCCAGCAGATAGCCGATCCGTGCCGGGCCCCAGCGCCGGTTGACTCTGATCGCGACGATCCGCCGCTCCCGCCGCGTGGAGGTCCGACGCGGGGAGTTGATGGGCCGGCTGGAACGATCACCCGTCCCGTGCTCCCCGTGCTCCCGGTAACGGGCCGCCCACCGCGCTGCGGTCGTCACCGACACCTGGAACCGCTCAGCAGCACGGCGCAGCGGCCACCCGTCATCGACGATGCACCGGGCCAGCCGGAGCCGTCCCTTCGGCGTCAGAAGCGCGTTAGCATGGGACATTGAAGACCTCCTTGTGGATCGGACTCTTAGACAAGCCCCACTCCACTTGGAGGTCTTCTTTTTGTCACCTAACCACGCCGCATGTTCCTAACCTCCGTGGTCGATACACCTAGCGCTCCCCAGTGCCCGGACATAGGGACTAAATCCCCAATAATTTCCCCCAATTAATGATTCTGTCGCGTGCGGCCCCTTGACTACCTGACACAACAAGATTTCGCCCTCTCAGTGCCCTTCACCAGCAGCTGCACCGTCGGCTCGGGCATCACAGGAGACACTGAAGAGCCCGGCGCCCCAGGAGGGGCGCCGGGCTCGGCGGGTACGCTTTTTACTGCGGACCGCAGCCCTTGCCGGACGTGTCGCTGCCCTTACTGGAATGGGTAATGGACGCGACGGCGCCGGTCTGCTCATCGAGCATCACCTTGTCGTTCCGCGAGTGGTGGAAGTTGAACATGCCGCTAATCGATCCCGCCACGGCGTCGGCTGAAGAGTCGCCGATCTGCCCGGTGCTCCAGTTGTCTTCGATGAAGCGCAGGACCGAGGCCTGGTCGGTCTGGGTGTGGTCCACGAAGTTCTTCTTCGCGTACGGGGAAATGACCACCAGCGGCTGCCGCGGGCCCGGGCCGCAGCGGTCGGTGTAGCCGCCGGCCATGGGCACTCCTACGGCCGCGGCACTTTGGCACCAGCCGGCGTCGTCTGTGGTGTTGGAGGAATTCTTCACCTGTGCGGCCACGTGGTCGTACCAGCCGTCGGAGTCGTCATAGGCGATCACGACGGCGGTGTCCTCCCAGTTCCTGGACTGCTGGATCTGGTTGACGGTTTTGGTGATGAAGTTCTGCTCGTCCACTGGGTCCGAGTAGGCGGCATGGCCGTCCTGGTACATCCCCGCCTTGAGGAAGGACACAGCGGGCATGTTGTCTGTGTTGACCACCTTTTCGAAATCGGTCAGGTCGTACTGGTGGTTGGCCTGGCCGTTGTGGCCGATCTCCTCATCTGCGGCGGGGGCCAGGTGATGGGGGTTGGCCGTGGAGGAGTAGTACTGGAACGGCTGGTGGTGCGGGGAGTAGTCCACCACGGAGGCGCTGGCGGCATTGGCGTGGCTGGACAGGCAGGAGGCCGGTGTGGTCGCTGTCGCCGGGGTGGTGGGTGTGAACCCGCCCTGGAACCAGCCCCATGAGGTGCCCTTGGCGTTGAGCAGGTCCCCGATATTGGTGCCGCTCATGCCAGCGAGGTTGTTGCTCTTGACATGGCTGTTGTTGGAGCAGTCGTCGTAGACAGGGTCGGGGTCGTTGATGACGGTGCCCACTCCGTTCGCATCGGGCTGGCGGACGGTGCTGCTGCCGGCTGCCGGCGTGGCCACGGGCGCTCCAGCGGCGGTGTACTCCTTGGCGCCATGGGTTTGGCCGGAAACCAGGTTGAGGGCGCCGGGGGTGGACGGACCGAAGACCGTGCTGAAGTGGTTGTCGCTCATGGCGTAGTTCTGGGCGTAGTTCCAGGTGCCGGTGACGGTGTTGCCGTCGTAGTAGTCCATAGTCAGGCCGGGGCGGCCGTACTGGTTGGTGCCGCAGGCGTCGCGGCTGGTGAACTGGACAAACTGGTCCATTGCCCCGCCGTTGTAGGCCTTTTGCTCGGCGGTGTAGCCGTGGTCCTGGTCGCACGTGACGGCCTGCATCGGCGAGAGCCGGGGAGGCTGGACCGAGTTTGGGTTGTTGGGTGCCAGCAGGCCCGCCTTGGCCAAGGTATTGATGTCCTTGGGCGTGTCCCCCGCCGCGGTGAATGCGGACGCCGGGGTACCTGTGCCCTGCTGGGTTTCACCTGCTATGTTCGCCGCCTTGGGGTAGGTGGCGAAGTAGTGGTCGAAGGAGACGTTCTCCTGGAAGATCACCACAACGTGCTTGATAGGAGTAGCTGTGCTGCCGTCACCATCGGCGGCGGCGGGGCCGGCGAAGCCTGCGGTCAGGGTGCAGGCTGCAAGTGCCGCCGCGCCCGTGGCGGCGGCCATCCGCTTCCTGCTGATTCGTTGTCCTTGGGACGAACTCATTGGGGGAGCCTCTCAAATTGGTAATAGCCGGGGCCCCCCAAGCTACTTTCGCGCAATTAACCCCTCCCGCCTTGCGGATGAACGCCTGTTCACCTTCCGGTCACGCGCCATCTGCCTGGCGCTGCCGGCCCGGGCTCTCGGTCATCCCCACCCTGCGGACGGGACCCCTTCTCGGCATTCCCCGGCGCTGTTAGCATGGCCGTGCTGACAACGATGTCCGTCCATGAAGGAGCCCAAATGCCCACGCGCCTCAACCCCTACCTGAGCTTCCGCAGCAACGCACGGGAAGCCATGGAATTCTACAAAGACGTCTTCGGCGGCGAGCTGAACGTGAGCACGTTCGCAGATTTTCATGCAAGCCAGGATCCCGCTGAGGACAACCTGGTGATGCATGCACAGCTTGACGGCCCATCGGGGCTGACCTTGATGGCATCGGACACTCCGGCCCGCATGGACTACAACCCCGGGAACACCTTCAGTGTGTCCCTCAGCGGTGACGATGAAGCCGAGCTGCGGGGCTACTGGGACAAGCTGTCCGAGGGCGGCACCGTGACAATGCCGCTGGAGAAGGCCATCTGGGGCGACGCCTTCGGCATGTGCACCGACAAGTTCGGCATCCAGTGGCTGGTCAACATCGCGGGCCCCAAGGAGTAGCTGCCGGATCCAGTAACTGCAGCACCCTTGGCGGCCCAAACAACCTCTCAGCAGCCAACGCCACTGCGACCAAACCAGGTGGCAAGCGCCTCAGGGAGCCCCTCCACTGAGCCTTCACCCACCCAGGCGACGTAACCGTCGGGCCGGACCAGGACCGCCGTGGGTGCATCCACCGCGCCCAGCACGGGAAGCTGCCACGCGCCGTCGCAAATTGCCCTGACATGCTGCACCCGGCCCGCCCATGCGCCCGGCTCCAGCACCGGGCCGCTGAATTCAAGAAGCACCGGCCGGCCCTGGTGCAGGAACTGGTACACCCGGCCTGGACCTTGGGCAGTTGTGATGTCCAGGTCGGGCATGCGGCGGCCAAGCAGCGGATGGCCGGGCCCCAGGTCGTAGGCGACGTCGAGTCCGCTGACCAGGGCTGCGATCGGGGCGCCGGCATCATCGACGCGGAGCACCTCGTCCAGCAGGTCGCGCAGGGCCTCCTGCCGGGGATCGGCCTTCTGGAACAGGGACTGGGCCATCGTGTACTTGAGTGACCGGGCCCCGGCAGGATGGCGCTCCGCATGGTAGGTGTCCAGCAGCTCCTCGCCTGAGATCCCCAGCACCACCTGCCCCAGCTTCCAGCCAAGGTTGACCGCGTCCTGCAGCCCCAGCCCGATGCCCAGGCCACCTGTAGGTGAGTGGACATGCGCCGCGTCTCCGGCGAGCAGCACCCTGCCCTTCCGGTAGGCCACTGCCTGCCGGGTGGCGTCGGTAAAGCGCGAGAGCCAGATGGGGCTGTGCACACCGAAGTCCGTGCCAAACACATCGATGAGAGCCTTCTTCAAGTCGGCCAGGGTTGGCTCGGTGGCCGGGCCCAGCGCGGCCTCGGTGACCACCACCCGGACCACGCCGTCCCCCATCGGGTACAGTCCATGAATGCCCCGGGCGTCCACTTTCCCCTGCTGGCCGGGCTCCCCCGCCACCTTCACCTCAGCGATCAGGCTGCTCCGGGTCGCATCCGCACCCACCAACGGGATGCCGGCCGAACGCCGCACCACGCTGCGCCCACCGTCGGTGCCCACGACATACCTGCCGCGCACCGGCCCCTCGCCTGCGAGCTCTACGTCTGCGCCGGCGTCGTCCGCTGAAACACCGGTCACCTCCATGCCGCGACGGATCTGCACACCCAGCTCCTCCACCCACTCAAGCAGCAGCCGCTCAATGTGGTTTTGAAACAGAGCCAGCGTGTAGGGGTGGCGCGTGGGCAAGCCGGTCAGGTCCAGCTGGGTGCTGCCGAAGGCGGCGGTCTGAAGCGTCTTGCCCTCGGCGAGGAACCGGCCGGCGATGCCGCGCTGGTCCAGCAGCTCGATGGTGCGTGAATGGATGCCGCCGCCACGCGAGCCGGCCAACTCCTGGGACTGTCGCCGCTCCAGGACAAGGGCGTCCACCCCCGCCAGCCGCAGCTCGCCCGCAAGCATCAGCCCCGTGGGGCCGCTCCCCACTATTACTACGTCGTGCATACCCAACCGTCCCCTTCCTTTTCGACCGCCAGTATGCGGCGCGACGGGGGCCTTGCGGCAAGGCCCCCGTCGCGCGGTACTTTGGAAATGGAAGGAACGGTCTGCGGCGGAACGCCGGCTGTCAGCCGGGCAGGAAGTACCCCGAGACGTCCGCTACCAGGTGCGTACTCCCCGAAGACCGGTTGAAGAGGCTGACTTTGCCATACCAACCAATGGGCACTGTGACGGAGTTGGCAATGATCTGCCCGGTCGAAAAGTTGACACTGGAGACGTCCGGCCGGAACTTCCCGGTGGGATACGCGGTGATGTAGCCGAAGGAGTTTGCCTGGGCCACCGTCAGGTTGAACACCACGGCGGTTGCCCCTGCAGGAATCCCGTGCTCCCCTGTCACCTGGAACGCCGCATCCTTGTCCGGTTCGGCCGGGTAACCCTGGCGGGTGTCCAGGAAACGCGTGGGGACCATGGGCTGGAAGGTGCCGCCTGCCGTCGGCTTCCCAGCCAGGTAATAGCCGGAAACGTCGGCCACCAGATGCGTGGCACCGCTGGAGCGGTTGTAGAACACCACTTTGCCGTCGGCCCCCACGGGGACAGTGACGGAGTTGGGGATGATCTGGCCCCCCTTGAAGTTGATGTTGGAGGCATCCGGCCGGGCCGCTCCCGAGGGATAGGCGGTGACGTAGCCAAAGGATTTCGCCTCGGCCACCGTCAGGTTCATCACCACAGCGGATACGTTGGCGGGGAGGCCGTTCCTGCCGGCCACCTGGACCGAGGTGGTGCTGTCGGGCGCCACCGCAGAGCTGGTCCGGGTGTCCAGGAACCGGGCCGGTGCAATCGGCTGGAAGGCACCGCCCGCCGTCGGCGTTCCGTCGAGGTAGTACCCGGAAACGTCAGCCAGCAGGTGCGTGGTGCCCGATGACCTGTTGAACAGCGTCACCTTCCCATCAGCGCCCACCGGAACCGTCACCGAGTTGGCCACGATCTGGCCGGTATCGAAGTTGAGGTTGGATGCGTCTGGGCGGGCTGAGCCCGATGCATAAGCAGTGACGAAGCCGAAGGACCGGGCTTCGGCCACTGTCAGGTTGAACACCACTGCCGAGACTTTGGCCGGAATTCCGGACTGGCCGGCCACTTGGAAGGAGACTGTGCCGTCCGCCGGAACCGGAGACCATTGGCGCGTGTCCAACGCGCGGAAGGGGGTGACGGTAATAAGCGAACCGGGAACGGGTGCAGTGGTGGTGGCGAACGTGTAAACCCACTGTGAGGTGGCTCCGGCCGCCATGGTGTAGCCGGGCAGTGCCCGGGCCGAGACTGTCACGGTGCCGGAACCTGCGCGCACGCCTGGCGGGACCACGTTTCCATCCCGAAGGTACTCCACGCCCTGCTGCGTGGGGATGGTGAAGGTGTCCTGGGCGGTGCCGTCCTTGTCCGTGAACGTCACCGCTGCGGGGATGACAGTGTTGGCGGGCAGGTCGGCGGAGGTGAAAGCAAGGGCCTTTGCAGCATCTGCCAATCCGGCGCCGCAGCCTTCGGGGCAGGCAATGGGCAGTGGGCGTGCAGTGGCTTTGAGCCGCTTCTCCACCATCTCCGGGGTGAAGGTGCTGCCAATTTCGGACATCATCATCGCGGCGATGGCGGACACGTGTGGAGCCGCCATGGAAGTTCCCTGCAGGAATTCGTACGCCTCACCCTCCGGTGCCGTGGACCCGAAGTTGGAGGTAGACAGGATTCCCGAGGTGTTGTCGACGTCAAGGTCACCGCCGGGAGCGGTGATGTCGACGGCGGCTCCGTAGTTTGAGTAGTTGGCGCGGGCACCGTTGCGTCCCGCTGCGGCCACGCTGATGACGTTTTGGCAGTTTGCCGGGCTCATATCTGCTGCGGGGCGGTTCGCGTTTCCTGCCGCCACCACCACTGCGGTGCCGGCGTTGTAGGCGAAGTTGATGGCATCCTGCTCGATGGCGGAGCACGTGCCTATGCCGCCGAGGCTGAGGTTGACCACTTGCGCCCGGTTAGGGTTCGCGGGAACACCGGGGACGGTTCCGCCGGCGGCCCAAATGATGGAGTCCGCTACATCGGAGGAGTAGCCGCCACAGGAGCCAAGGGCCCGCACGGGGAGGATCTTTGCCTCAGGAGCAGCGCCCGTGATGCCGTCATTGTTGTTGCCGGCCGCTGCAATGGTCCCTGCCACATGGGTCCCGTGCCATGAGGAGATGGACGCCGGGGTTCCGGCGCCGCACTCATCCGCGCCCATCCAGTCGCCCTCATCCTGCGGGTTGGGATCGCGCCCGTCACCGTCGCGCGCCCAGTCCGCGTTGGACATCATGTCGTAACCAGGCAGGACTTTGGCATTCAGTTCCGAGTGGCTGGTGATGCCACTGTCCACCACGGCCACCACGGCACCTGTACCGCGGTTCACGTCCCAGGCGCCAGGAGCCCGGATGCCGGAGGCGTCTTCCCACAGGCCCCATTGCGCAGTGTAGCCGGGGTCATTGGGGGCTACCGCTGTCGCCTGCACAACGACGTCGGGTTCGGCGGACTGGATAGTGGGATCTGCCCTGAGCGCAGCCAGGAAAGCCGTGGCGTCCGCGGCAGGGAGGGCCTTGCTGGTCTTGATGACCTGCGCTCCCGTGGCGGCGGACCTGACGTTTCGGGCGGAGATGCCGACTTTTCCGGCCGCTAACCTGGCGGCTTCTGCCGTGGCTGTCGCCTCGGAGGCGATCCCCCGTCCCCCCTTGATCCGCACGATGAACTGATCCGTGGGGACAGCGGCAGGGGTTGACCGCGGCGGTGCGTCCCGAATGGGCAGTTCGTCTGCGTGTGCGGGGAGGGCCATCAGCGCGGCATTAGCCACGACGGCGGCCAGCACGGTTGCGGCGGCAGCCAAGGGCCGGAAATGGAACATGGGCGGGCATCCTCAGGGACGAGCGCCAACCCCAGGACGGCTCAGCGCGGACAGCCGGGAATCACCAGCTGACCCCCGCCCCGATTCTAGCCACAAGAAGCCAGCAGCAGGACCCCCAAAAGCGCTATAAAGCCAAATCCTTGGAAAAACCTTTGCTGCTATTGGATCAGGTAATGGCGCTCGTCAGCATTTGCGGCAGGTTTGGGAAAGACTGCACGGGACAGCGCCCTGACCCCGATTGCCGGAAGCAGAACTGCAGCGGCAGTGATGGACAGGGCAGTCCAGCCCAGGTTTTCGAGCGGACCGAGCTTGGGAGCCTGCAAAGCTGAAGTTGGCAAAGTTCTGACCCTTTTGTGAGACCGGGGAGGCATGTTCCTGCGGGGCGTGTTTCCGGAAGGAACGCCGGGCAGGCCCTCCCAGGTGTCCGCCCAAGCAACAGGAATTATCCTCACAAGGTTACGGCATGGGCCCCATTGGAAGGTTAAAACCGCCAACCGGAGCAAAACCCCCTAATCTCCCGTAATCAACATTTTCAGGACCTTTGCTGTGGCGGCAGGACCTGAGCAAGGGGCAATATCGACAGTGTCGGACAGTCGACTCTGCCCGGCACTGATTGTCGTTATCTGCGTGCCCCTAAAGCTTGACGCGGGGGCGGCCCAGGCTGTCCCTTAAAGTTCCTGCCTGGGCGACCGGGAGGATGGATCGCATGGACCGAAAGCGGCAGTGGAGGTGCCTCCGCAACAGACCGTCCGCGCGTGACCTGCCTGGCCGACGGACGCCAGTGCCGCGGCGGCTGCTCGCTGTTGTGCTCGCAGCATGCCTTCTCCTGGCAGGATGCATACCGTCGCCACCCCCGGATAGAGCGGCTCCCTCCACAACTTCGGGACCTCCCGGTAAACAGTCGAAGCAGATCCACGGGGGTTTTCTTTTCGGTGTGGGATCACAGGCCTATGGCGCCCTGGACAAGCCAATCGTCAAGGAAGTGCCAGTCAACATGATTACCAGTTGGTACAACTACCGGACCGACATGGCGTTCTTCGACAAATTCCGCACCTCCGTGACACCGCAGATCTACGCCGCAGGGAAAGCCATGCATCTGGTCATCTGGGATGGATACACAACCGATACTTGGGGACCGAAAGGGTGGCCGGACGCCGGCATGGTGCAGACAAAGTACGGGAAGGTCTGCGGCGCCAGCTACCCCTTGTCACGGGAATTCCAGGCCGACATGGTGCGGTTGGCAAAGAACACGGGCGGCCCAGCAGACGGCCCGCCGCTGTACGTTTCCATGTTCACCGAATTTCAGACCTACCCGTGCCACGAGGACGGGAATTACTGGGACACGGGCCAGAACTACTACAGAGCCTTGAAGGATGCCTACCGCGAGGCCAAAGACACCTTCCATAAATACGCCCCCAATTCAAAGGTTGCGCTGACCTGGGGCGGCTGGGCTGCCAACTTCGATGACCCGGCAAGGGGCGGTGGAAGGTCAATGCTTCCGTTCTTCAAGGACGTCATGGATGGATCGGACTTCCAGTCGTTCCAGGCAATGGGCAACAGCGGGAACGTGGAGCAGTCCACGTGGATGGTGAAAGCACTCCACGGCTACGGCAACGGCTTTTCACTGCTGGCACACTACAAACCCGACAATAACTCCCTGGCTGTCTATGATGCCGACATGGCCGGTTTCTTCAACGACGTCAAAATGGCGGAACTGAAGGTAAACGGGCTGTTTGGGTTCAGCTTCATGGAGCAGGACATGCTCATGTCCAGCGGATCCCGGTATGAGCAGGCGAAGGCCGCGATCAGCAAGTACCAGGTGCCTGCCCCGCCCTGGCCGTTGACGTGAGTTCATCCAGGCACTCCGAGGTCGAGGCTAAAGTTCTGCTAATAAATCAAGATGATGAACTAGCCAGCCTGACGATACCGGTGATGCGATGGTGTCCTTTGAGCGTGAACACTGTACTGCTCCTTTCATGCGATGCCACCCCGCGGGGGACGGCTGGGTTTCCTGACCGTTTTCCGTTCAGGCTTTCGCCGGTTCGGCGAGGAATTTGTCGAATGACCGGTGGTGTGATCGGTCCTGCGAAAGAGCTCCGGGTTCCGGTGCTTTGATGTCTCAAGAATCCCCCAGGAGGCTTAATCGATCCTTAAGCTCTTCCGGGCCCGCCAACGCCACTCAAGACCTATAAAAGTGACTTTCAAACCCGGAATGCTGCCAGGCCGGTGGCCGTCAACGCAGCCCTGGTAATTCCGCCCTATAACGCAAACTTCCAGGGCGAAGCGGGGAAGCTGCGCCGCCGGGCGTTATCCCACGCCATCAACCGGGAAGAGATCACCCGGGTGATCTTCAACGGCACACGCACGCCCGCCACAGAATTCACTTCGCCGGTACTGGACGGCTACTCGGATTCGATTCCCGGTAATGATGTCTTGAAGTTCGACGCGGACAAGGCCAAGAAACTGTGGGAGCAGGCAGAAGCCCTAAAGCCGTACGACGCCGGCAAGCCCCTCATTTTCACAACGAACACTGACGGCGGCAACAAGGAGTGGGTCGATGCCGTCGCTAAAGGCATGGAAAACAATCTGGGCATCAAGACTGCGGTCCAGGCGCTTCCCAGATTCGCGGATCTTCTGAACCTGCGCGTGTCGCAGTCCCTCCCCGGCCTGACCAGCACCGCCTGGCAAGGCGACTATCCCTCGTTGTACAACTTCTTGGGCCTTGAATGGAGTACAGGGGCATCTGCGAATCTTGAAAACTTCTCCTACCCCGAGTTCGATGGGTTGCTCGAAGAAGGCCTGCGGTCAATTGACCCGGCACAGGCCAATGCAAAGTTCAACCAGGCGCAGGAAGTGCTTTTCAGGGAACTGCCCGCGTTGCCGCTTTGGTACAACAACCAGCCTCTGGTGTGGAGCAACAGCGTCCTGGCAGCCGAGACCGGCTGGAACGGCGTCATCCTCTACTACAACGTCAGGGCCAAGTAACGGCGACCGCCTGAAGAAGTACGACGGCGGCACGCGCCACCGTCGTACTTCTTACCCATATTTATACGCGTCGAGCGGGGCCAGCGGCGCGGCTCAGATGTCCGCCAGCAGCGAGGTGGGGTTTTCCATCGCGTCTGCCACGAAGCGGAGGAAGCCGCCGGCCGTGCCGCCGTCGCAGACCCGGTGGTCGAACGTCAGCGTGAGTTCGGTGACTTTGCGGACGGCCAGCTCTCCGTTGACCACCCACGGCCTGTCGATGATCCGGCCCACGCCCAGGATGCCCACCTCGGGGTGGTTGATGATGGCCGCGGAACCGTCAACGCCGAACACCCCGTAGTTGTTCAGGGTGAACGTGCCGCTGCCCAGCTCGGTCGGCGTCGCCTTGCCGTCTCGCGCAACCTGGGTGAGCCGGCGGATCTCTGCGTCGAGTTCGCGGGCGCTGAGCTTTTCGGCACCGCGGACGGAAGGCACCACCAGGCCGCGGTCGGTCTGGGCCGCGAAGCCCAGGTTGATGCCGTCGAACGACACGATTTCCTGCGACCCGTCCTCAGCCGTCTCGATCCGCGTGTTCAGTTCCGGGTACTTCTTCAGCCCCGCGGTGACGAACCGGGCGATGAACGCCAGCAGGCCGGGAACCTCGGTGCCGTTGGCCTTCAGCCCCGCCCGGAGCTCCAGAAGGGCCGTGGCGTCAACGTCCACCCACACGGTCGCCTCCGGGATCTCCGAGCGGCTGCGGACCATGTTGCTGGCCACGGCCTTCCGGACACCCCGGACCGGCGTGCGTGCAGAAATGGGAAGTCCGGTACGGGAGTCGGTGGCCGAGCCCGCCGAGGATTCGGCCGGCTGAGCAGACGGACGCTCCGGCGCCTCCACCGCCTTGGCCTCAGGTTCAGCCACAGGCGCTTCGGTCCGCATCGCAGCCTCCACGTCGCGGCGCATGATCAGCCCGCTCTCGCCGGAACCGGAAAGCTCTCCCAAGTCCACGCCGTGCTCGCGCGCCATCCGGCGGACCAACGGCGAGATGACGGCGCCAAGCTTGCCCGGCACCCGGGTCCGCAGGAGGGTGAGCTCGTCTTCCTTGGACAACTCCGCGGCAGGGGCCTCGGTCCGTTCAGCCACCGCCACAGAAGACTTCCGCGCACGGGTCCGCCGGGCAACACCATGACCGCCTGGAGTGCCGTACCCAATCAGCACATTCCCGGACCCGGCCTTCTCCTCTTCCCGGTAGGTCTCGGCTGCCGCCTCCGACGCAGCCGACGCGGATGATGCCGCCCCGGGAGTGGCATCGGGCCTTCCTGTGCCGGACGACATGCTGCTTGCAGCATGGTCGTCCGGCGAAGGGGCGGGGGCGGCATCATCCGCGTCGTTCCCAACACCGACGGAGAGCGGCATAACAGAGATGAGCGGCTTCCCCACGTCCAGTGTCTCCCCCGGCTGCCCGTGCAGTTCGGTGACGATCCCGGCGTAGGGGGACGGCACCTCCACCGCGGACTTGGCGGTCTCCACCTCGGCGATGGGCTGGTCAACGGCAATCTCGTCGCCCACGGCCACGTGCCAGGACACGAGCTCGGCTTCAGTGAGGCCCTCACCCAGGTCGGGCAACAAAAACACGCGTGGTTCGCTCATGGTCAGTTCTCCCACTGAAGGTCGTCAACGGCGTCGAGGATGCGGTCCACGCCGGGCAGGTAGTACTTTTCGAGTTTGGGCGCCGGGTACGGGATGTCGAATCCGGTCACGCGGCGGATGGGCGCGGCCAGGTAATGGAAGCAGCGCTCCTGCACCCGGGCCACGATCTCGGAGGACACGGATGCGAAGCCGTGCGCCTCGGCGATCACCACCGCCCGGCCGGTCTTCCGGACAGACTCGCACACCGTCTCGTCGTCGAACGGCACGATGGTCCGCACGTCAATGACCTCCAGCGAGCGCCCCTCCAGGGCAGCGGCCTCGGCGGCAGCCAAAGCGGTGGGCACGGACGGACCGTAGGCAATCAGCGTCGCGTCCGTGCCGGGACGCGCGACGGCGGCACGCCCCTCAGAGCCAAGTCCCGCCGTCGTACCTTCCCCGCGGGAGTCGTGGAGCCGGCGCAGCTCGCCCAAGTCCACCGAGTCCTTGGTCCAGTACATCTTCTTGGGCTCCATGAAGACCACCGGATCGTCGGAGTCGATGGCTTCGCGGAGCATGCGGTAGCCGTCCGCCACTGTGGCCGGGGTGTAGACCTTCAGGCCGGCCGTGTGGGCGTAGTAGGACTCGGAGGAGTCACAGTGGTGCTCCACTCCCCCGATGCCGCCGCCGTACGGGATGCGGATGACCATGGGCAGTTTCACCATTCCGCGCGTGCGGTTGTGCATCTTGGCCACGTGGCTGACGATCTGTTCGAAGGCCGGGTAAGCGAACGCGTCGAACTGCATTTCGATGACCGGCCGCATGCCGTTGATCGCCATGCCCACGGCCATGCCCACGATGCCGGACTCGGCCAGCGGGGTGTCGAAGCAGCGCTGCTCGCCGAACGTGGCGGTGAGCCCGTCGGTGATGCGGAAGACGCCGCCCAGGAGCCCTACGTCCTCGCCGAAGACCAGCACGGAGGAGTCTGCCTGCATGGCGTCGGCCAGGGCGGTGTTCAGTGCCTTGGCCATGGTGACCGGCTGCGGGCCGGCGGCTTCGGCGGACGCAGCAGCGGAAGCGGCGGCCCGGGCGGTGGCGGCGGAAACGTTGCCGTTGGCCTCGGACGAGGTGGTGATGGTGGGGCTCACTTGCCGGCCTCCTTCGAATCAGTTGCTGCTGCATCCCTGGCCAGCTCGTCGGCAAGCATGGCGGACTGTTCCTTCAGCTGCGGGGTCTGCCGGTCAAAGACGTGGCGGAAGAGTTCCTGCGGGTCCACGGGAACGTCCTCGCTGAGGCCTTCGCGCAGCTGTGCGGCAACCGCCTCGGCGTGCTCGCGGATCCGGGCCTCGCCGTCGTCATCCAGCAGCCCCCGGTCCGTCAGGTAGGTGCGCATCCGGTTGACGGGGTCCTTGGCCCGCCACTCCGCAACTTCGCTGTTTTCCCGGTAGCGGGTGTCGTCGTCGGCGTTCGTGTGGGCCTGCATGCGGTAGGTGTTGGCCTCCACCAGCAGCGGTCCGGAGCCTTCGCGGGCGAGCTTGACGGCTCGGTCCAAGACGGCGAGAAGAGCGACGACGTCGTTCCCGTCCACGCGTTCGCCGGCCATGCCATAGCCCACAGCCTTGTGCGCGAGCGACGGTGCCACGGACTGGTGCGCCAGCGGCACTGAGATGGCGTACTTGTTGTTCTGCACGAAGAAGATGACGGGCAGGTGGAAGACGGCGGCGAAGTTCAGGGCTTCGTGGAAGTCGCCTTCGCTGGTGGCACCGTCGCCGCACATGGCCAGCACCACAGTGTCCTCGCCGCGGAGCTTCGCGGCGTGGGCCACCCCAACGGCGTGCAGCAGCTGGGTGGTCAGCGGCGTGCACTGGATGCCCACCTTGTATTTGAGGGGGTCGTACCCGCCGTGCCAGTCGCCGCGGAAGATGGTCATCACCTGCACGGGGTCCACACCGCGGGTCATCACGGCGACGGCGTCCCGGTAGGTGGGGAACATCCAGTCACCGTCGGAGAGGCACAGGGCGGCGGCCACCTGGCAGGCTTCCTGCCCATGGCTGGAGGGGTAGACGGCCATGCGGCCCTGCCGGACCAGGGCGGAGTTCTGGTCGTTGACGCGGCGCCCGACGACGAGGCGTTCGTACGCTTCGAGCAGTTCCTTGTCGCCGGGCACGGGGTATTCGTGGCCGGGCTGGGTGCCCTGCTCGCCTTCGGGCTTGAGCCGGCCGTCCGGGTCCACCATCTGGATCTGGTGCCGGGCGGGGAGCATGTAGTCCTCCACCGTGATGCCGAACTTCTTTACAGCCTCGTTCAGCGCGTTTTCCGGCGCTTCCTGCGGGCTGGCGGTGTCCGGCACGGTGTGGTCTGCGGAGATCGTCATTGGTCCGTCCTTCGGTAGCCACTATTCGCTCCCAGTATGGTCCTGCAGCAGGTTTCGTATCCAGCACCTGCGCAGATCGTGGAGAAGCTGCTCCAAACTGCCTACTATGGGAGACGATTTGTAACTGTGACGTGGATTACCGATGGGGGCCGTGGACAAAATGCCGGGCAAGGACGCTGCAGCCGAGGTTGCGCTCGATGACATTGACCGGCGGATCATTGCCGAACTGACCCGCGACGGCCGGATGTCGGTGACGCAGGTCGCGGAGAACGTCCACATTTCCCGGGCCCACGCCTACTCCCGGATCTCCCGGTTGACTTCCGACGGCGTGCTGACCCGCTTCACCGCGCTGGTGGACCCGATCAAGGCCGGGCTCAAGTCCTCCGCCTATGTGACGCTGAAGCTGAAGCAGGACTCCTGGCGCGAACTCCGTGACCAGCTGGGCGCCATCCCCGAGGTGCACCACATCGCACTGGTGGGCGGCGACTTCGATGTGATCCTGCTGGTCCGCGCCGTGGACAACATCGATCTGCGACGGGTCATCTTCGACCAGCTGCAGACCATGCCCGGCGTGCTCGACACGCAGACGTTCCTGGTGTTTGAGGACGTGGATACGCGGTAGGTGGCTGCTTCCCCGCAGCCAGGCTGATTTCCGGTGGACCACCCAGACCCAACCAGCATGGATTCACGCAACTTCATCAAGCCTCACCCGCCTGATCCGGCCACTGCCGCCAGCCCTGACCACCCCGCCCCGCGCTGGCTTCGGCTATACACCTTTCGGTGGTCGAGCCGCCAATGAGTTTTCGACGCGCATGTTTCATTTCGCGCAGCAAATGTTGTGCGCGCTCGGGAATCTGCGTGTCGACAAGTGGGATGCGCGTCGGAATGAAGAAGCTGGCCGGATATGGGGTCGTGCCGACTACTGCTATCGCTGCTCCGGGATCCAGTCAGGTGCATCCAGCCCCAAGCCCGTGAGGTTGTCACAGCGGACCAGCTGGGAGCCGATGCGCTCCAGCGGGCAGTCGACGTAGGTGTTGAGGACGTCGTCATCGGAGGCGGTGGTGGCCGAAGCCGGAACTGCGGAGAGGAAGATAGCCGGGAACACGGCAGCAAGAACCGGAAGATTCTTCCTGTTCATGGTTGTCTCCTTGGATAGCAAGGGCGACTAAAAGGGCAACCGCCGGACACACGGGCGGCGCGTCTGGGGTTCCCAGCCCATGCCCCAAAAATGAACTGCTGCCGGGCAGGACGCTCCGGCAGCAGTCAACATACTCGCGCGGCGAACCTCGCATAAGGGTTGGCTGCACCCCATTCGCCCCGGCGGCCTACCCATCCCAATGGCGGGATCGTCGGTGGGGCATGGTCGGGGTGCCCCCTCCCCTACCCTGCGCTGGACGTAGGCGCCGGCGCCGCCGTCTCTCCTCCCCCGTAATCCACAGTTGGTGCCGGCGTTGCGTAGTCAACGGACGACGTCGGCTGCCCGCTTTCCATGTATTGGCCCGCCGGTGCGGTGGCCACCTGAGTCGCTGCCGGGGCAGGTGCATCGGCGGTGGCGGACGGACCATCCTGGGCAAGGGTTGAGGTAGGGGCAGGGGTCGGACCACTGCTGGGGCTGACCGCAGCAGGGGACGTCGCCACAGAAGTTCCCCCGGAAACCGAAGCTCCCTTGACGATGGCCGTAATCTGCTCCTTGTACCCATTCAGCGTGGCCTGGATCTCGGAGAGCGGGACGTTCTGGATGTTCCTTCCGTACTCAGCGATCTGCGCCCACAAGGCCTCAAGCTGCTGTCTGCTGTCTCCGTCCAGGGGCTTGTCAAGCGTCAAGACCAGCTGGCTGGCCAGGGCATACGTCAGGCAGTCCAGACAGTTGTAGTTGGCCGCCGCCGAAAGGTTCTCCGGGACAATCACATTCGTCTGTCCCACGATCAGGACCACCTGGAACCCCACCGCAACGGCCGCGCAGCCCGAGCAGTTGGCAAAGGCGTAAGCCTCATTGGTGGTGGTGACCGGCTCCCCGTCGTCTGCCCACACCAGGGCGAAGGCCACGCTGTACTTCACCGAGCCGTCGGTGGTGTTGACGGCGAGCGCCTGGTTTCCGTCGGCGGCCGGGGCGGCCGGCCTGTCGAACGGGAACACCCAGGACGGGGCGGCAGCCGAAGCGGCAGCAGAGGGAGCATCACCCCCGGGAGAGGCGGCGCCAGGCTCCGCCACCGGCACCAGCACCATGCTCAACTGGGGCTTGTCCCGCGTGGGCTTCACAGCACCCGCCGGCCACAGCGCAACAGTCTGACCGGAAGCACCCTCCCGCAACGCCACGCCCGCACGCGCAGGCTTGGGCAGGACGGCCCGCGTTGCATCACCCAACGTCCCGCGTTCGTATGCCTGCACCGGACGGTACGTCCCGCCGTCGGGCCACCATGCCCAGGCGAGCCCTGCCAACAAGGCGGCCACGGCGGCCATGGCGGCCGTCCGCTGCACGGCTTTGCCGCGGGTCTTCTGCCACAGCCCGGTCACCAGCTGCCGCAGCAGCCGCACCACGATGTACAGCACGCCCAGCACCGGGACCGCCACCACGACAATGGCGAGGGCGCGCACGGCCGCGCCCACGGGATCGCCGGTGGCGAGTGATGCCGCCAGCGCTTCCTGCTGCTTGCCCGCGCTGGCCCACCCAGTGGCCAACAGCCGCGGCAGGGACAGCACCATCATCACCATGCTGAACAGCAGCACCGGTACGGTCACCAGGACCCAGACGGTGACCACCGTGCGCGCCCAGGGCTTGAGTACCTTGCTTTCCGGGTTTCCCCAGCGCCAAGGAAGGATTCCCAGGAGGGTGGGCTTGATGCGCTGGAACAGGTCGGGCACGCCGGTGGCGTCTGCCAGGATGTGGTAGCCGTCGTACTTGACCAGCGGGATGAGCTGGCGGACCATCTGCAGGATCTGCGTGACAACCACCAGCAGGAGCGCGTCGAAGCCGGTGGCCCACCAAAGTCCCATGATGGCGACGGCCACGATGGCGTTGAAGTACAGGCCGCCCAGGTCGGTGCGGATCCTGCCGCCCCGGCCCAAGCGGTAGGAATCGGTGACGTCCGTGAAGAACGCCGGCCAGAGCAGGTAGAGCCCGGCGCCCATGGCCCCGGGTGTGGCTCCGCCCTTGCGGGTGGCGGCGGCGTGGCCGAACTCGTGGAAGCCGGCCGACAGGATGGTGACGGCGAGGATCAACAGCAGGAGGGCGGGCTGCTCAAAGGCCTCATGGGTGGCCGATCCGAGGCCCTTGACCATGAGCACCCACCAGCAAGCTGCAAGGAACGCCGCCGTCACGGCCACCACGATCAGCGGGTTGAACAGCACTGCGAACGGTGCCGTGATCCTGCGGGTGCGCTCGGGGTCGGACACGATGTAGCGGAAGCGCAGGCCCAGCAGCGGGTTGGACTTTTTGACCTCGGGCTGGCTGCCGTCGGCCAGCCGCAGCAGGCCCAGCGGCAGCAGCTGCTTGTCCATCAGCGTCCGGACATTGTCCGCGCTGACCAGCCGGCCCGAAGCTTCGCTGACGTGCCGGGCGATGCCGTCAAGGTCGTTCGTGCCGTCGGCGGCCTCCAGGACCAGGTACAGGAGCCGGGTCAGCTGGAGGGTCTGGCCGTCGGCGCGCCGCACCAGGGCGGGCGGTTCACAGTAGCCGGACCCCTCTGCGGTGCCCAGGAGCTGGACGCCGTCGGCCCGGGCAGGAAGGTGGGCAGCCGCCGTCGTACTCTGGCCTGACGGAATTTGGCCCGACGGATCCGGGGCAACAGAAACGCGTGACGACGGCGGGCCCGCCTCAGGAGGCGGCCCGCCGTGGATTTGGGTCATGTTTGCTTACTGCTGCAGGTCGGACTGCTGGCCCGCGGTGGCGTTGGCCTCGCCGTCGATGTGCTGCGAGATGGTGGCGCTCTGGTCCGAGATGGCGTAGGCCCGGCTGTCGATGGAGCCGATGTTGGCGGCCACTGCGGCGTCGATGGGGGCGGCAACGTTGGCGTTGGCGGCCACGGCACCGTTGATGGGAGCGGCGATGGCGGCGTCGGCGTCCAGGTTCACGTCGACGTTCAGCAGGTTGCCGTTCAGGGCGCCGCCGACGGTGTCCGTGAGCCCGCCGGTGCTGGTGGGATCCGTGACCGTGCCAGCGGTAGCGTCCGCGGTGCCGGCGTCGGTGGTGCCCGTATCAGTGGTGCCGTCACCCTGGCCGATCACGCTGTCCTGGGTGGAGTCGGCATTGGCGTCGGCGGTGATGCCTTGGTCAATGGTGGCGTCCTGGCTCGAGAGGGCCTGCGCGTCCGAGCCGTAGGAGAGGATGTTGGCCGAGGCGGCGGCGTCGATGGGTGCTGCCACGTTGGCGTTGGCGGCGACGGCCAGGTCGATGGGTGCCGCTGCGTTGATGCCCAAGTCCAGGTCCGCATTCAGGTCCAGGACGGACGCCACTTCCTTGTCCGGCAGGGCGGTGGCCTGCTCCGACATCAGTTCTTCATCGGTGAGGGGACGCATTTCGTTGTCCATGCTTGAAAAACCTCCGGTGCAGCGCGGGTGCTCTGCCCCCAGCGGACAGCTCGCGCCCCACAATAGTAAGCATGATTAGTAGTTTTGCCTAGAAACCCGGGGGCCTTGCTAGGGCTAAACAGGAGGCTGCTGACCTGCGGCGATGTGGCCTCGTCGTGCGGGAAGCGGGGATTCCCAGCCTATTCCCAGCCGCAGATTCAGTTCCCGGCCCCTTCGCTGGGTATCTGATTTCCTGGACGGTAGGGCGCCGCCCGGGAAGGGAGAGGCATGGAATCCCTGCCTTTGGCAGTTCTGTTACTGATTTTCGCCGGTGCCGCGGCGGTGATCTGGGTGGCGGGAATCCACCTCTCCAAACAGACGGATGTTCTCGATGACCGGCTGCATCTGGGCTCGGCGCTGGGCGGCCTGATCCTGCTTGCCGTTGCCACGAATCTGCCGGAAATCGCCATCACTGTCAGCGCGGCCGCTTCCAACAACATCGGGGTGGCCGTTGGAAACATCCTGGGCGGTATCGCCATCCAGACCGTCGTGCTGGTCATCCTCGATGTGTTTGGAACCAGGGGCACCGATCCCCTCAGCTACAAGGCAGCGTCCCTGACCCTGGTCATTGAGGCTGTCACCGTCATCGCAGTCCTGGGCGTGGTGATTGCCGGCAGCCAGATGCCGAACTCGCTCGTGGCCCTTCGCCTGACCCCGGCCGCGGTGCTGATCGCCGTGATTTGGATTGTCGGGCTAATCCTCGTCCAGCGTTCCCAGAAGGGCCTTCCCTGGCACGAGCAAGGTGACGCCCCCGGTGGGCAGGACCAGCCTCAAGGCCATTCCAAGAAGAAGGCCAACGACAAGAACCGGCACATCAGCACGGGCAAGTCGGCCCTGATCTTCGCAGTCGCTGCGTTGGCAACCCTGGGCGCAGGCGTGGTGCTGGAGCGCAGCGGGGACGCGATCGCCGGGCACATCGGGCTTTCGGGCGTCCTCTTCGGTGCGACTTTCCTGGCCCTGGCCACTTCCCTGCCCGAAATTTCCACCGGGCTGGCATCGGTGAAACAGGGCGACTACAAACTGGCTTTCAGCGACATTTTCGGCGGCAACGCTTTCCTGCCCGTGCTGTTCCTGGTGGCAGTCCTCATCACCGGCAAGCCCGTGCTGCCGCAGGCCCAGGCCACGGACATCTACCTCACCGCCCTGGCCATCCTGCTGACGCTGGCCTACCTGTTGGGCCTCCTCTTCCGGCCGAAAAAGAAACGCCTGGGCATGGGAGCCGACTCGCTGGTGGTCCTGATCCTTTACCTGGTTGGAGTGGCCGGACTATTCGCCGTGGCCACGATGGCCTGACCGCAGGAATTCTCCGGTCCAGTGGGGACTCCAAGGCGAGTTCTTCCCACACTCCTGCGGCCGGGACGGCAGTAAAATGATGGGATGTTCGGTATCGACGCCGAAAAGCTTTTCGTCCTCCTCATCATCGGGGCCCTGGTGCTTGGCCCGGACAAATTACCCGAATACGCCGCCAAGTTTGGCCGCCTTATCCGGGAGCTGCGCCGCATGGCTTCCGGGGCCCAGGAACAGCTCCGCCAGGAACTCGGGCCCGAGTTCGATGACATTGACTGGAAGCGGCTGGATCCACGCCAGTACGATCCCCGCCGGATTATCCGCGAGGCACTCCTGGATGAACCTGCTGACTTCCCCCGGAGCCCGGACGGGAACGAGCGCGCGGAAACGGGGTCTTCGCCGCGGCGGCAAAAGGTGGTTCCCGGGCAGGCAGCCCCTTTTGATTCCGAGGCAACCTAGGAGCCTCGTTCCAGGCAGGCGTGCCCTAAATGAAAGGACACGCTGTCAGTGCGAGGACCGGGACCTTGCCGCATCATCCTCAGGCGCCCGGCCCTGCGCCCGCCGGAGCCGGTACTCACGCCAGGTAATCCACACGATGAAGATGTCGAATGCCGTGAGGAGCACCATGCCCCACGAGAAAGACACGGAGATCCGGTACAGCTGGTAGGCGATGAAGACCAGCAGGAAGGCGATCATCCAGGGGTAGGCCCACAGCTTTTCCTTCAGGACGGCCCACACCAGGACGATTTTCACCACGCCGTGCAGAAGGAGGTAGGCAGCGCCAAACAACGACGCCGACCCCGAAAGGTTGGCGGTCATGTGCAGCACGCTGTTGGCCACGAAGTCCCGGGGATCCTGGGCAAGTTCATGCTGGGTGAGGAACCGGGCCACCTCGCCGATCTGCGCCGGCGTGACCAGCAAAAGGAGAATGCCGCCGATCAGTTCCAGGACTCCGTCCAACCCTTTGAGGAGCAGGGAGATGCGGAAGGTCCTGTCGAGCACGGTTGTTCCCGACTGCCCCTTTTCCATTGGTTTTCCCTTCCGAACCCTGCGGCGATCCCCAGCGGCTCAAACGTCCCGGATCAGTTGCTTTTGGTCCGTTGTCCCGCAGGGTCGCTGATGAGGTCCTGCGGCGGCGAGTCGAAGTTTCCGTGATCGTAGAGGCCCACTACGCCCTGCATGTACTGCGCCCATTGCGGCCCGGCGATAAATGCTCCGTCCACCGCGGGATAGAACTTGCCGTTGACAGTAATGTTGCGGCCCAGCCGGCCCGGGCCGCCATTGAACGGATCGCCGAAGAAGGATGCCGTCGCCAGACCTTTCGTGTAGCCCACCACCCAGGTCTGGTTGTTCCATTCATTCGTGCCGGTCTTGGCAGCATCCGGCACCCCGAGTTTCTGCGGAATCAGCAAACCGGAACCTTTGGTGAGGACGTCCTGGAGAACGTTGGTGACGGCCTTCGCAACATCCGGTTTCAGCGCCCCGGCCTGGCAGGAGGATGTTTGTCCACCGATCTTCTTGCCTTGGGCGTCGTCCACTTCCGTGATGGAGATGGGAGTGCAGTAGGTGCCGTTGGCCGCAAAGGTCGCGAAGGCGTTCGCCATGGTCAGGGGTGCCACATTTTGGCTGCCCAGGATGTTCCCCAGGGTTGAGAGATCGATCTTTTCGTCTTTTCCGCTGCCCAGGTGCAGGCCGATGGCATCTGCGGCGCGCTGGACGTCGCAGAAGTCATTGAGCCCGGCCAGCGAGGCAAACGTGGCTGTGTTGATCGACTGGTAGATGCCCTCGCGGACTGTCATGGGCCGGTACCAGTTGGGCTCATCGTTCTGCAGGTCCGAAGACTGCGGCACCGTGCTGTCGAACCAGCCCTGCACGGGGTGGCAGGTTGTCTTCCAGGGGTAGTAGATGCCGTAGCGCCGCTTGGAGGCGTCGACGATCTGGTTTGTCGATTTACCCTCGCCCAGCCAGGCCGCCAGGGTCACCGGCTTCATGGTGGAGCCGGGCTGCATGCCGCCCACACCACCCAGGCTGTTCCCGGCCGCGTTGCTGCCGTCCACGTTGAAGTTGTAGTCAGAGACGAACCCGGCGCCTTGTCCGGGCAGCTTCCGTGAATTCTGCGCCATGGACAGGACTTTTCCGGTGCCGGGTTCAATGGTTACCAGCGAGGCGCCCCACTTGTCCGGGTTGGCGCCGGCAGTGGCGTCCACCTGTGCCTGGGCCGGTCCCTGCAGTCGGGGGTCCAGGGTGGTCTTGATGGTCAGGCCGCCGGCCATGATCTTCTGGTCGCGGTCGTCCACCGTGGCGCCGTACGCCGGGTCATTCTCAATCTGGTGGATGACGTAGTCGCAGAAGTACTGCGCCTGGGGAGCATACGCGCAGCCCTGTTTGGGCGGGTTGAGCTTGAGCTGGATGGGAGTGTTCACGGCGTCGTCGCGTTGCTGCTGCTTGATGTAGCCGTGTTCCAGCATCGCGTCCAGCACTAGGTCGCGCCGCGACTTGGCGGCCTCCGGGTGAACGGTGGGGTCGTAGAGTGAAGGACCATTGACCAGGCCGGCGAGCAGTGCCGCCTGGGGCAGGGTGAGGTCCTTGGCGTCAATGGAGAAGAAGTACTGGCTGGCGGCCTGGATGCCGTACGCGTTGCTGTTGAAACCCACCACGTTCAGGTATCCGGCCAGGATCTGGTCCTTCGAGTACTTTTCCTCAAGGCCGATGGCGAGCTTCATCTCCTGAATCTTCTGGTTCACGCCCTTTTGACCGTTGAGCACCACCTGGGCGTCCTTGCCCTGGGCGATCAGGTTTTCGTTGAGCATGTTGGTGACGTACTGCTGGGTCAGGGTCGATGCGCCCTGGTGCCCGCCGGCGGCGTCCACGGCCAGGGCCCGGAAGATGCCTTCGGGATCAATGCCGCCGTGCTGATAGAACCGGTAGTCCTCGATCGCCACGATCGCGTTCTTGATGTTGGGCGACATCTGGTCCAGGGAAATCCGCGTCCGGTTCTCGTTGAAAAGGGTGGCGATCTGGGACCCGTCCGCTGCAAGCACACGCGTCATCTGTGCCGGGGGCGCGGAGAAAACGTCGTTGGGGAGGTTGGTGGTCAGGGCAGCAGATCCGCCCGCTAACGCCGTCTCCGTCACGGCTGCCGCCGGCATCATCAGGCCGGCAACAAGGGCCCCGCAAAGGGCACTGACTGCAAGGAAGCCCGCGAACCAGCCCAGCGTGATCCCGGCGACGCGCAACGGGTTCCGGCGCCCGGGCGAGTCTGACGTGGATTGGAAAGAAACTCCCTTGGGCATGCGTGTCTCCGGTTCTCGGCATCGTATTCCTGCAGTGGTCGCAACCGGCCCTCACCCTACTCTTCAAGTCTGGGGCGCTCCTGAACGGTGCACCGGGAGCACAGTTTGCGTCACGGCCAGCGGGGCCGTTTCGGTGAAGAGGCGGCCCGATTAACGGGCACCTCGGGCCCTTGCCTAGAGTGGATACCGGCAAGATCGAGCTGGAAGGGTGGCGTATGGCATGAGTGCCCCGTTGCGCTTCCCCCGCGCCATGGCTGTTACGACGGCGATGGTCGCCTTGGCTGCCAGCGCACACGTCATGGCGGGCGGTGCGCTGCCCCACCCCGTAATCTTCTTGGGGCTTGTGGCGCTGGTGCTGGCGCCGGTCATGATCCTGGCCAGGTCCAAAGTGGCCGCGCCCGCCATGGCCGGGCTCCTGGTGGCCAGCCAGTTGATCCTTCATGAGGCCTTCAACGCCCTGTCCATGCCCGCAGGCTTCCAGCACATTGCTGTCGGCCACCTCCACGGCCCCGGATCCGTATTGCCCGCAACGGCATTCACCCCGGACTACGCCGTTCCGAACACACTGATGCTGGTCCTGCACGCCGCGGCAACACTGGCCACGGCTGTGGTGCTGGCACGGGGCGAGGCAGCCGTCTGGGCACTCGCCGCGTGGCTGCGCCCCACCATCCGGATCCTCACGCCGGTGGTCATCCCTGACTGGCCGCTCCAGCCGGCGCGGCCCGCCGTCGTCGTTCTTTCCCGCTGGCGAAACCTCAGGCTGCCGGCCCGGCGTGGGCCGCCGCTGGTTCCCACCGCTCCCTGAGCGGCACCTGACATCCTGACCCGGGCGATTGCCGCGCCGGGTCCTGCCAGCACGCCCTTTCCCTGAAAGCATGCAATGAAAACGACACTTCGCCATACCCTGAAAACCCTGACCGCCGCGACCGCAGCCGCGGGAATCATCGCCGCAGGCGCCACCGCCGCATCCGCCCACGTCAGCGTGGACCCTGACGATACCGGCGCCAACGGCTACTCGCACCTGACGTTCAATGTGCCCAACGAATCCCCCACCGCGAAGACCAGCAAGCTCGAGGTGAAGCTGCCTGCAGACACCCCCTTCACCTCCGTGTCGGTCAAGCCCGTAGAGGGCTGGACCGCGCAGGTCATCACCAGCGACCTGCCCAAGCCCGTCACAGTGGCTGGCACCACGGTGACCAAGGCGCCGAGCTCCGTGGTGTGGACTGCGGATGAGGCGCACCAGTTGGGCCAGAACCAGTACCAGTCGTTCTCCCTGTCCGTGGGAAGGCTCCCGGCAGCGGGGACCACGGTGACGTTGAAGACGGCGCAGTCCTACACGGACGGCTCCGTAGTGAACTGGGACCAGGAACAGACCGAGGGACAGCCCGAGCCCAAACATCCGGCCCCGTCCTTCACCACCACCGCCGAGGACGGCACGACGGCGGCTGCCGCGGCCGGAGGGCCGGCTGCGGAACCAGCGGCCCAGGTCTCCCCCGCGTCCAACGATGCCGCTTCCGTCTGGGGAATCGTCCTGGGCGCTGCCGGGCTGGTCCTCGGTGCCACCGCCCTGGCGGTTGCCCTCGCCGGGCGGCGCACGAAAGGGGCGGTCCGTGAAAGCGCAAAATAAGGGCCGGGGCTGGCCTGCGCGGCTCCTTCTCACCCTCGCCACAGCTGCGTTCCTGGTACTACCCTCGGCTGCGGCCCAGGCCCACGACGCCCTCGAATCCAGCGATCCCGCCAACGGCGCCACAATCCAGAGCGTCCCGGCCAAAATCGGCCTGACCTTTGACCGCACCCCCATCGCCATCAATTCGATCGTGCGGGTTGAGGACTCCACGGGCACGGACCAGGCAGACGGGGCGGTGGAGATCGTGGACAACCACGTCACCCAGGCGGTCAAAGCAGGAGCGCCCGCCGGCAAGTACACGGTGGTGTGGCGGGTGGTTTCCTCGGACGGGCACCCCATCGAGGGAACCTTCAGCTTCACCGCGAACAGTGCGGGCACGGCGGGCACTGCCGCGGCCGGTAGCGCAGGCAGTGGGGGCAGTTCCGGCGCAAGCAGTGACGCGCCCACGACGGCGGCGCCCGCCCAGGCAGGCACAGCGGTCGGCCAGGTGCCGTGGGCCCTGGTGGGCGGCATTGCCGGTGTCCTGGTCCTCGCGCTGGTGGTGACCGGCATCTTCGTCAGGCGCCGGCTCCAAAATTCCGACCAGGAACAGTAAGCGGTACCAAAGTTGGGTCAACGCCTGGAAGGCGGGAACCGGTCACCCTGCAGCCGAACAGCTGCGGGGTGACCGGTTTTGACCGGACTGCGGGCGGACGCGGCCGGCCCTATTCGTGCTCGCGGACGTACTCGTCGGGATCGAGGTCCCGGGGTTCGATGCCGTCGGCGTGGGCTGACTCGAAAATGCTGAATGACAGTCCAAGCCGGTGGCGCAGTTCCAGGGAAGCGTGCTGCCGGAAGTCGGTCAAGCCTTCGCGTTCTTCCTCTGCCATATGGTCGCCGTTGGCTTCATTGAGCTTTGACAGCGCCTCCCACCACTCCGGTGCCCCTGCCCGGTGGTCGGAGACATCACGGATGGCGTCCCGGATTTCATTGTGGTCGTGGATCGCGTCGGTGGTTTCGTCCCCGGCGGAGTCCTTTCCGCCTGCCCCTGTCCCCAGTTCCATCAAGGCCGGGTAGAACAGTTCCTCTTCTGCCTTGGCATGTACTTCCAGCAGGATGCGGAGCTGGTTCCACACAGGTTCCAGGTCTGAAGGTTCGCACTCATGCATTTCGTCGAGCAGGGCGAACCGCCGCCGCTGCTCATGGTGGTCATTCAAAATCACTTCAACGATGTCCATGGTGGACCTTTCGGCAGGTTCAGCGCGCCCGGGTGAGCCACCAGCCCATCCTTGCAGATGCCCCAACATGGCGTACGTGCGGCGCCGCTCCAGCTCGTTTAAGGGCCGGCTCAGGCAGCGGAACGCCGGATGATGACGATCCGCGCCGCAACTCCGGCGATAACAAGAGCGATTCCCAACGCCAGGAGGATCCACACGGGCACGGAATCGGCATCGATGCTGCGGTAGCAGGCAGCTGCCGCCCCGCCGCCGCCCTGCTGCTGGTCCAGCAGTTCAGCTGCCCGGCTGTTCGGGGCCAACGGGCTGCCGCAGAGAGGACCCGCCGGCTGCAGCCCGATGACGAAACCCAGAATGTACACGTCCAGTCCGGCGGCGGCGATCCACATCCACATGCGCCGCTGCCAAAGCCCCTGTTTGCCGGGGGTAACGGGTCTCGCCAGAGAATCATGCGCCATTGTCCGAGCATAATCCGCACCCCAGACAGAGGTAAGGACCGGACAAGAACCACGGCGTTTTCAGCTTTTCCCCAGCCTTGGCTCCTACAGTGAACCCGTGCCCGGTCACTGGTTCGGCACGCATGCGCAAATTCGGAAGGACACAACGTGGTGAAGCCATCAATTCCGTCAATGAAATCCCGCATCGGAGTCGGGGCGGCGGCAGTCCTCGCCGCGGGTGCCATGGCCGCCGCAGGCGTCGGTGCTGCGTCCGCCTCTCCCACGTCAACCCTCACGTCAACAGCCTCCCCCGCTGCGGCGGCCAAGGCCCACATGCCAAAGGGCTCGGGTGGCCTGGAGGCCTTCCTCAGCCTGAAGGCGGACAGCCCGCAGTCCGCCGGCGACCGTGCGGCAAAGGCCGCCGCCGCCCTGGTGAACCACCCCCAGCTTTTCGCAAAGCTCCCCGCCGCCCTTCAGGCGGACGTGACCACCCTCAAGGACGCCCCCGCGGCCGACAAGGTGAAGGACGCCTACAAGATCAAGACCACTGCCCTGTCCGGCGGGTACGGCGCCGAGATCCAGAAGCGCGCCGACGCGGCGGAGAAGGCCGCCACCAGCCTGGCCGGGCTTCGCCAGGAGCTGCGCACCGCGTTCAGCTCGGGCAACCCGGGCGCCGGGCTCCAGCAGGTGGCCGACCAGCTCATCGGCCACCCGAAACTGTTCGCCAAGCTCCCCGCAAATCTGCAGGCCGACCTGACGGCACTCAAGAACGCCGCCCCCGCTGATCTGGATGCGCAGGCGAACAAGATCAAGGACACCGCAGTCAACGGCGGCTACGGCACCAAGGTCCAGAAAATGGCGGAAGCGCTGGCCAAGAAGGCTGCGGCCCCCAACACCTAAGCATTTTCAGGTACTAACCGGCACCAGATTCCCCGGTCACAGGCAGGACAAAAGTACGACGGCGGCCCGCACCTGCGCTTTCGACGCGCCAATGCGATTCCGCTGCGCAGATTCCTTTTCGCAGCCCGCATTTGGGGTGCGCCAAGGAAGGTGCGCCGCGAAGATGGAGAAGCGAGTCGAGGAGAGCCCTGGTGCTGCCCGAACTCCCGAGATCTTTCGGCGCGAGGGGCCCAAAATACTATCGTGGGGATCGTCGTCGCCGTCGTCCTGTTCAAGACCGGGCGCATGGGTAAGAAGGAAGTACCAATTACGACGGCGGCAGGGGAACCTGAAGCAGCGGAGGTTCAGTAAAGATGGTTGTCCACAAACTCGCGCCCCAGCCAGGCGAATACTCGTACGTGTTCGGCGGCCGGGAGCCGATGATCAGCATCAAGCCCGGCGACATTGTGGAGGTCAGCACCGAGGACTGCTTCGGCGGCCGGGTCACCTCCCCTGACCAACTGCCCAGCGAAGTGGTGCCCTTCAACGAGATGAACCCTGTCTCGGGGCCCATCGAGGTGGCGGGCGCGGAACCCGGCGACATGCTGGCCGTCCATTTCGTCTCCATAGTGCCGGCCCGAAAGTACGCGGTGTCCTGCGTGCTTCCGCAGTTCGGCGCCCTGACGGGAACGCGCGAGACGGCCACGCTCAACGAGTCGCTGGAGGAACGCGTCTGGTTCTACGACATCGACCTGGAAAACTGGACCGCCTCGTTCAAGGCGCGGAACTCCGACTTCCGGCTTCAGTTGCCGCTGGATCCCATGCACGGCACCGTGGGTGTGGCCCCTGCCGGCGGCGAAGTCCGGCTGGTCATGACGCCGTCCACGCACGGCGGGAACATGGACACCCCGGAAGCCCGCACCGGGACCACGCTGTACCTGCCGGTCAACGTGGCCGGGGCCATGCTCTCCCTCGGGGACGGCCACGCCCGCCAGGGCGAGGGCGAAGTCTGCGGCACCGGCCTGGAATCCGCCATGAACTCGGTGATCGCCGTGGACCTGATCAAGGAGGGTGCCGCCGCCTGGCCCCGCCTGGAGAACGACGACTTCATCATGAGCACCGGTTCCACCCGCCCGCTTGAGGATGCGTACCGGATTAGCCAGAAGGACCTCATCGCCTGGACCTCGGACCTGACTGGAATGGACCTGCTGGACTCCTACCAGCTGGTCAGCCAGATGGGCCTGGCCCCGGCGGCCAACGTCTGCGACCCCAACTACACGATGGTGGCCAAGCTGCCCAAGTGGACGCTCCAGGGCGCCCAAGCATATGGCGGCGCCCACAGCCGCCTGCGCAAGGCAGCCGAGGACTACACCGCACGGTAGAAAACGGCACAAAACAACGGAAGCGCTGCAGGTCTCTTGCCAGATCTGCAGCGCTTCCGTTGTGTTGGGAACGCCCTCAACGTCTGCCGGCACGAAATTTCGCCGACCTTGATGCAATCTTGATCGAAAGCAAACAGGTCCTTGAGGCATTCCCTTCAAAGTGGTGCGTGAAGGACGGGGACGCAACCTCGATGCACCTGGGAACTGGGCCCAGTCAACCCGCGCCTGCATCGGATAAAACCGATGGTCTCAGAGCCTGGCGGCGCTAAGAAGCGGCGCCGCCAGGCAACCACCCCCCCATTCCACACAGGCCAGGGGCCGACGGCGGAGGCAACGGATCAGCGTCGATCCGAAAAAAGCCGTCGGCCCCCACATCCCTCAAAGAAGTACGACGACGGCACGCACCTTGGATTTCGACTCGCGAATGAGATGTCGACTCGCAGATTCCTTTTCGCGGCCCAAATTGGGGGAGCGAAAAGGAATCTGCTCCTCGAAAACGGGGAACCGTGTCGCGGACCGACTTGCGCCTCGAAAACGGGGAAGGGCAAGCGGCGGCGGAGGGCTCCCCTACGAGTCCAGTCTCGCCGCGGTGCTGTATTGCGGCACCACGACATGCACGGCGTTGCGGTCGATGGTGAAGTCCGCGGGCGTGACTGTGGCGATCTCGCCGTCGAGGTTCACCGGCATTGGCGGCTCGGTGACCAGCCGGACCCGAGTCGTGGTGAAGTGGTACACGCCGTCGCGCTCCACGAAGCTGCCGTCCTTGAGCAGCCGGGCGATCCTTACGTGTTCCCGGAGCGGCGCCCCGGGGATGGCGTAGATGTCCAGAGTGTGATCGTCGATGCCGGCGGTGGGCGAGACCGCATTGCCGCCTCCGTAATGCCGGCCGTTGCCCACCGCCACCTGCAGCATGTTCTCTAGCTCCAGCGGTTCGTGGTCGCCTTCCGGGAACTCGAGCCAGGCACGGAAGGGCTTGTGCCGGGCATACGCGCGCACCGCGGCAACGCCGTAGGCCAGCGGCCCCAGCCTCCGCTTCAGCCGCGGGCTCAGGCTTTCGGTCACCCCCACGGACAGGCCAACCGACGCCACGTTGAGAAAGGGCTCGCCGTTGGCCCGCCCCAGGTCGATGTCCACCACTTTCCCGTCGGCGAGCGCAGCACACGCCGCCTCAAGGTTGGCCGGAATTTCGAGGGTGCGGGCAAGGTCGTTGGCTGTCCCCAAGGGTAGGACCCCCAGCACCGTTCCAGTTCCGGCGAACCGCCCGGCAGCGAAGGACACGGTGCCGTCGCCGCCGCCGACGACCACCAGGTCATGCCCCTTCGAGGACACAGCCTCGAGTGTCGAAGCCAGATCGCCACCGGACCGGACGAGGTGCACGGCGGAGATCGGCAGGCCGGCCTGCCGCAGCTTCTCCACCACCGGCTCCGCCCCGGCCGCGGCCAGGCGCGCACCGGCGTTGATCACCAGGGCAACGGACTCCGCGTCTCGGGCAGCCTTCATGGGGACCATCCTAGGTGGACCGGACAGGCGGATTTCGACGCGCGAATGAGATTCCGCCGCGCAGGTTCCTTCCCGCGACCCACATTTGGGGAGCGCAACCGAGTCTGCGAGTCGAAAACGGGGAACCGCATCGCGGATGGATATGCGCGTCGAAAATCAGGCAGGGCCCGCGATCAGGCGGAAGGACAGCGAAGCAGGCTAGCATCGGGGAATGCCGTCCCTCTCCGTGGTCATCCCGTGCAAGGATGACGGCCCTTTCCTGGAACGCTGCCTCCAGGCCCTGCAGTCCCAGACCATGGCTCCGCTGGAAATCATCGTGGTGGACAACGCCTCCAGCGACAACACGGGAGAAATCGCAGCAAAGTACGGCGCCCGGGTCCTTCACGAAAACGTGCCGGGGATCGCCGCCGCAGCCTCCGCCGGCTACGACGCCGCCCGCGGGGACATCACCGCCCGCTGCGACGCGGACAGCCTCCCGCCGGCGGACTGGCTGGAACGCATCTGCCGGCGCTTCGAGCAGGAACCGGACCTGGCCCTTCTCACCGGGCCCGGCGTCTTCTACGGCACGGGCAGGATCCGCGGCAAACTCGCGGGGGTCGCCTACATCCAGGCCTACTTCGTCCTGATGGGCGCGGCCATGGGGCACTGGCCGCCCTTCGGCTCCAACTGCGCCTTCGGCCGACCGGACTGGGAGCAGGCCCGCGCCAGGGTGAACCGGCTGGACACGGGCGTGCACGACGACGTCGACCTCGGCTTTGCGCTGGACCCCGCCCGCCGCACGGCCTACGATCCCTCGCTGAAGGTTGGCATTTCGGCCCGCGCGCTTGCCGGCGGCGCCGATGCACGCCTGCGGTTCAAGCGCGCCTTCCACACCCTGGGAATCCACTGGCGGCAGCTGCCTCCCTGGGAGCGCTGGAAGGTGACGCTGAAAGCCCGCGGCGAGCGCCGCCGTCGTCCGTCACCACAACGGTGACACAAGGAACCTAAGCGCCGAACCGCTCCGGGTAGAGCAGCGGCAGCTGGAGGGTCAGCCAAGGGCTGAAGGCCCAGGGGGTCGCGGCCACCGCGGCGGTGATCAGGGCGGGGTCGGTCCACTGCCACTCCATGACCTCGTCGGCCCGGGGATCCATCGGGGACGCGGCGTGCGCCGTGAAGACCGGGCAGATCTCGTTTTCCACCACGCCGGAGGCATCCACCGCTCGGTATCGGAAGTCCGGAACCCGCAGTTCAATGTCCGAGAGGCGGAGGCCCAGCTCATACTCGCCCCGGCGCCGCACGGCGTCCTCGAGGTCCTCTCCCGGCGCGGGGTGTCCGCAGAAGGAATTGGTCCAGACGCCGGGCCAGGTCAGCTTGGCCAGGGCGCGGCGGGTGAGGAGAATGCGGCCGTCGGAATCGTACACGTGGGCGGAGAAGGCCAGGTGCAGGGGCGTGGCGGAGGTGTGCACGGTGGCCTTGTCCTCGACGCCAACGGGTGTTCCGTCGTCGGCGGCCAGGACCACCTGCTCTGTCTTCCCGTTCAATTGCCCTCCCATGGGTGCCCGTGTTTACTTTACCTATGGATACGGGGACCACGCTGGCGCACACCGATGACGGCCGCTTGGTCAATGGCGTTCTGCAATCCTTCTTTGCCCGGGCCAAGGTGAGGGCCGGTGCGCTGCACCCCCAGTACCTACGCCTGTGGGAACACCTTGAAGCCTGCACGGTGGGCGGCAAACGCTTCCGTCCCCGGCTGGTGATGACCACCTACTCCCTGCTGGGCGGCAGCGACAGGACGGCGTCAGCCACGCTGGCCGCTTCCTACGAGCTGCTGCACACTGCCCTGATCATCCACGACGACGTGGTGGACCAGGACTTCACCCGCCGCGGGATGCCCAACCTCGCCGGCGCCTACCGCAGCCTCGCCACGGACCAGGGCAGCAGCCCGGACAGGGCAGAGCACACCGGCTTGTCCGCCGGGGTGATCGCCGGGGACCTGGCGCTGTCCAACGCATACCGGTTCCTGTCCGAAGTCGAGGCGGACCCGGCCATCCGGCAGCGGCTGGGCGACCTCCTTGACGAGGCCGTCATGGCTTCAGCGGCCGGCGAACTCCTGGACGTGCTGGCACCCCTGGACCCCATGCCACAGACCGTGGACCAGGTCCTGGAGATGTCCAGGCTGAAAACGGCCGTGTACTCCTTCGACACGCCGCTGCGCGCCGGGGCCGTCCTGGCCGGCGCGGACCGGGAACTGGTGGAGGCCCTGGGCGAGTTCGGCCGCATCATTGGCACCGCGTACCAGGTGGCGGATGACCTGGTGGGCGCGTTCGGGGATGAGTCGAGGACCGGCAAGACCGGCTGGGGCGACCTGCGCGAGGGCAAGCGCACGGCCCTGATCTCCTACGCAGCGCAGCAGCCCCAGTGGACCCGCATCAAAGAGCTGCTCTCCAAGGACCTCACGGCCAGGGATGCCGCCGAGATCCGCGAACTCCTGGTGGCCTCCGGGGCACGGGACAAGACCCTGAAACTCGCCGCAGACCTCACCGAGCGGGCGCTGGATGTCCTGGTGCAGCCGTTCGTGCCGCAAGAGCTGCGCGACGGCCTCTCCCCCCTGTCCCGCCTGGTCACCGATCGGATGGGCGCATGAAGCGGGACCGCGACGCGCTGGCCGACTACACCGCCGCCGCCCTCAAGTCCTCCGGCGTGGTGCTCCGCTCCTATTCGAGTTCCTTCGGCCTCGCCTCCAAGTTGTTTGACGACGCCGTCCGCCGCCAGGTGGATTCCGTGTACGCGCTGGTGCGGGTGGCGGACGAAATTGTCGACGGCGTCACCTCCGCGGCGGGCCTGTCACCGGAGGAGAGCCGGCGGCAGCTGGACGCGTTCGAGCAGGAAACCGAGAACGCCCTGGCCACCGGCTACAGCAGCAACCTGGTGATCCACGCGTTCGCGGACACCGCCCGCCGAACCGGCATCGGCACCGATCTCACCCGCCCGTTCTTCGCCTCGATGCGGGCGGACCTGGAGCAGTCGGAACACACGCCGGCATCCTTCACCGAGTACGTGTACGGGTCCGCGGAAGTGGTGGGCCTGATGTGCCTGAGGTGCTTTCTCTACGGGCAACCGGTCAGCGCGGAGGAACGGGCCCGGCTGGAGCGCGGCGCCCGGCACCTGGGCGCGGCCTTCCAAAAGATCAACTTCCTGCGCGACCTGGCAGAGGACTTCACGTCCCTGGGCCGCAGCTACTTCCCCGGCGTCAGCCCCGCAAACTTCGACGAGGCACAGAAGATCCGGCTCCTGGCGGACATTGACCACGACCTGCAGGAATCCCGCGCGGTGCTCCGCAGCCTGCCCACGTCCTGCCGCCTGGCCGTGGCCCTGGCCCAGGAGCTCTTCGCCGAACTGGCCGAGCGGATCCGCGTCACCCCTGCACCGGACCTGATCCGGGCGAGGATCAGCGTGCCCACCCCCGTGAAGCTGAAGATCGCCGCCGCCGTGCTCACCGGAAGGCGCGGCCTGGAACCAGTTGCCGCGCGCCCGGCCCGGGTGGCGGCGCAGTGACGGCCGTGAAGAAAGCAGTTCCGTCCGGACGGACAGCTGGACCCGGTAAAACGGTGGTGGTGATCGGCGGCGGCATCAGCGGACTGGCGACGGCGGCCCTGCTCGCCACCGAGGGGCACCGCGTCACCATCCTGGAGAAACAGGACGTCCTGGGCGGCCGGGCGTACACGTTCAGTGAGGATGGCTTCAGGTTCGACGCCGGGCCCTCCTGGTACCTGATGCCCGAGGTCATCGACCACTACTTCCAGCTCCTGGGCACCTCCGCCGCCGAGCAGCTGGACCTGCTGAAGCTGGACCCCGGCTACCGGCTCATCTCCGAAGGCGCAGCAGAGCCGGTGGACGTCCCGGCCGGGCGGGCACGGGTGGTGGCGCTGTTTGACCGGCTGGAACCCGGCGCCGGCGCACGCCTGGAGAAGTACCTGGACTCCGCCGCCGAGACCTACACCATGGCCAAGCGCCGCTTCCTGTATCCCACGTTCCAGTCCTTCGCCCCGCTGCTGGTGCCGGACATCCTGGCCCGGCTCCCCCGGCTGGCACGCCTTCTGCTGGAGCCGCTGCACAGCTACGCCCGCCGCTACGTCAGCAATCCAAGCCTGCAGCAGATCCTGGAATACCCGGCCGTGTTCCTGGGCGCCTCGCCGTTCACCGCGCCCAGCATGTACCACCTCATGAGCCACCTGGACCTGGACGTGGGCGTCTACTACCCCATGGGCGGCTTCGCCCGGCTGGTGGAGGCGCTGGAAAAGCAGGCCCGCAACGCCGGCGTGACCATCAGGACCAGCACGGAGGTGCTGGAAATCGAAACGGCGCCCATCATCTCCCGGCGGCGTCCGGCGGCCGTGCGCGCGGTGCGCTTCCGCAAGAGTGACGGGACGGAGGAAACCCTGGCGGCCGACGTCGTAATTTCCGCTGCCGACCTGCATCACAGCGAAACCGCGCTGCTCCCCCGGAACCTCCAGACCTACCCGCAGCGGTACTGGCAGCGGGGCACCGCCGGGCCCAGTGCCCTGCTGCTGTACCTGGGCGTCCGCGGCGGGCTGCCGCAGCTGCAGCACCACACCCTCCTCTTCACCAAGAACTGGGAGGAGAACTTCAAGGCGATCTTCGGTAAGGACACGTTCATTCCTGAGCCGGCGTCGATGTACGTGTGCAAGCCCAGCGCCACCGATCCGGACGTGGCGCCGGACGGGCACGAGAACGTGTTCGTGCTGGTGCCCATCCCGCCGGATCCGGGTCTGGGCGGCAGCGGCGACGAGCGGCTGGAACGTGCGGCCGACGCCGTGATCGGGCAGCTCAGTGAGTGGGCGGGCATCCCGGACCTGGCCGGGCGCATCGTGGTGCGGCGGATGTACGGGCCCTCGGACTTTGAGCGGGACTACCACTCGTGGAAGGGCACGTCGCTGGGGCCGGCGCACACGCTGAAGCAGAGCGCGTTCTTCCGGGCCGGCAACGTCAGCCGCAAGGTGGAGGGGCTGTACTATGCGGGGGCGTCCACCATTCCGGGGATCGGCATCCCCATGTGCCTGATCAGCGCCGAACTGGTGGTCAAGCGGCTGCGCGGCGACACGAGCACCGGTCCGCTGCCGGCGCCGCTGCGTCTGGCAGGCAAAGCAGTGCCATCGGCACCTGCACAAGAGGGAACAGTTTCAAAGGGTACGACGGCGTGACGGCGGTTGCGTACCTGGCGTTCCTATTGGTGTCGCTGGGCTGCATGGTGCTGCTGGACCAGCGGTTGCGGCTCTTCTTCTGGCAGGACGCCCGGCGCGCGGCCGTGGTGCTGGCGGCGGGGCTGGTGTTCTTCCTGGCGTGGGACCTGTCCGGGATCGGGCTGGGCATCTTCTTCCGCGGGCACAACGAGACGATCGGGATCGAGCTGGCACCGGAGCTGCCGCTGGAGGAGCCGATCTTCCTGGTGTTCCTCTGCTACCTGGTGATGAACCTGTTCCAGCTGTTCCGGCGGTTTGCCGGAGCCCGGCTGATGCACAACAGCAAGGTGGAGGAACGGTCATGAGCTACTGGGCACTGAACGCGGTATTCCTCATCGCCGCCCTGGCCGTGGGGACCGCCGCCGCCATCCGGCTCAGGGGCCGGACGCGGAAAGTGGCGCTGGCAGCGGCAGGTGGGGCGGCCGCCGTCGTCCTGGTCCTGACGGCGGTGTTCGACAACCTGATGATCGCCGCCGGATTGTTCACGTACGCGCCGGAGATGATTTCGGGGATGACGGTGGGCCTGGCCCCGCTGGAGGATTTCGCGTACCCGGTGGCCGCGGTGCTGCTGCTGCCGGGCCTGTGGATCCTGCTGGACCGGACGTCGAAGGCCAGCCCGTCGGGAAGGCGGCCATGAAGACCTTGCGGATGCTCCTGCTGTCCTCCCGCCCGCTGTCCTGGGTGAACACGGCGTACCCGTTTGCCGCGGCGTACCTGCTCACGGCGCGCGAGATCGACCTGGCCTGGGTGGTGGGGACCCTGTATTTCCTCATCCCCTACAACCTGGCGATGTACGGCATCAATGACGTGTTCGACTACGAATCGGACCTCCGGAACCCGCGCAAGGGCGGTGTGGAGGGCGCGGTGCTGGACCGGACCATGCATGCCGTCACGCTCCGGGCGGCGATCGGCACCAACGTGCCGTTCCTGGCGGCGCTGGTCCTGCTGGGGAACCCGCTGTCCTGGCTGGTGCTGGCGGTCAGCATCTTCGCGGTGGTGGCCTACAGCGCGCCGGGGCTGCGGTTCAAGGAGCGGCCGTTCCTGGATTCGGCCACGTCCAGCACGCACTTCGTGAGCCCGGCCGTGTACGGGCTGGTGTTGGCGCAGGCGCAGTTCACGCCGGCGCTGTGGGCGCTGCTGGGGGCGTTCTTCCTGTGGGGCGTGGCCAGCCACGCGTTCGGCGCGGTGCAGGACGTGGTGGCGGACCGGGCCGGCGGCATCGGATCCGTGGCCACTGTGATCGGTGCCAAGGCCACGGTGCGCTTCGCAATCGCCGCCTACCTGCTGGCCGGTGTGCTGCTGCTGTTCACACCGTGGCCGGGACCGCTCGCAGCCCTGCTGGCGCTCCCCTACGCGGTGAGCATCCTCCCATTCGCCTCGGTCACGGACGAGGACTCGGAGCAGGCCCACCGCGGGTGGGAACGGTTCCTGTGGCTGAACTACGTCACAGGGTTCTTCGTGACCATGCTGCTGATCTGGTACGCCGCGGTCCGTTAGGGGCCTAGCCCTCCAGCTGCTGTCACGCAAGGTCTTCGAAGCTGTCCTCACCCGGCCGCCAGGCCATCCACCGGCCGTCCGGGAAGCCGCTGAGTTCGGCGATCTTCACTTCAGCACGGCGGGGATCAGGATGACGCTATCCGCTGGAGCACGGCATCGGCGATGGCTGCATGGCCCGCATCGTTGGGGTGGAAGGTGTCCCTGCTCCCCAGCCACACCGGATCGCCGGCCGGACCCCTGTTGGCTGGCGTGCCAAAAAGTTCCTTCAGGGAAATGAACTGGCCGCCGTGGGCATGGCACCCTGCTGTGATGGCAGCGTCGAGGGCGGCGGTTCTGCCAGCAGCTGCCGGTGCCCACACGCCCAGGCACAGGAGCTTGGCGTCAGGGGAGGCCGCGGCGACACGGTTCAGGTACTCCTTGTACTGCCGGGCGAACACCGCGGTGTCCGTGTTCGTGACCAGGTCGTTGGTGCCCAGTTCTACAACGGCAAGGCCTGCACCCCGAGGGATCGCGAACCCCGAGGCGACGTCCTGTAGCCGGTACCCCGACTTGTACGTTCCAACTTCCTCAACGGCACCACGCTTTCCCAATCCAGCCGTGACCAGCCTCCGGAACGAGGTGTCCTCCGTGGTCGAAAACTCCCCGGCGGTCAGTGAGTCGCCGCTGAAGAACAAACGCAGGGGATGCTCCTGCGGCCAGGTCAGCTTTACTTGCCCCGCGTCCGGCTCAGCCGCGATCGCGGCATCCGGCCCCGCCGGCGTCGATGCTGTCTGCTCCTGGGGCTGCGCTTCGTTTCCTGCTGCCGGGTCCCGGGCCGCGCGGTTCAGGGACAGAAAGACGACGATAGCGGCGGCCACCATGAGCACAGCCAGCACCGCAACCATAAAAAACCTACGGCCCGCCCACCTGCCCACAAGATCCCCCGCCCCGGCCACACAACTCAGCACATCGTACCGGGACGGGGCGCAGGTAGTGAGTGCCCGCACCTCGCGGCCTCTCGGAGCAGGCCCGCCGCGGCTGGGAACGGTTCCTGTGGCTGAACTATGTCACCGGGTTCTTCGTGACCACGCTGCTGGCCTGGTGCGCGGCGGTGCGGTAGGCGGCACCTAGAGAACGGTGGACAGCTGCCAGGGGACAAACTCGTTGTCCCCGTAACCCAGTTCTTCGCTCTTGGTTTCCTGGCCCGAAGCCACAGCCAGGATGAGGTCGAAGATCTGCTGCCCCATCTCCTCGATGGTCAGCTGTCCGTCCGCCACCGCCCCGCAGTTCACGTCAATGTCGTCCCGCATGCGTTCATATAGCGGGGTGTTGGTGGCCAGTTTGATGCTGGGCGTGGGCTTGCAGCCAAAGGCGGAACCGCGTCCGGTGGTGAACGCGAGGACCTGGGCGCCTCCAGCCACCATGCCGGTGGCGTTGACGGGGTCGTATCCCGGGGTGTCCATGAAGACCAGGCCGTGGGCGGTAATGGGTTCGGCGTACTCCACGACGTCCACCAGGTTGGTGGTCCCGCCCTTCGCCACGGCTCCCAGGGACTTTTCCAGAATGGTGGTGAGTCCGCCGGCTTTGTTCCCGGGGGACGGGTTGTTGTTGATCGACGATCCGTCCTGGGTAACGTGCCGTTCCCACCAGCGGATGCGTTCCATGAGCTTGTCTGCCGTGTGCTGGGACTCGGCGCGGGACGTGAGCAGGTGCTCGGCGCCGTAAATTTCCGTGGTTTCGCCAAATACTGCGGTGCCGCCGTGCCTGATGAGCAGGTCCGCGGCTGCGCCCAGCGCCGGGTTTGCGGTGACGCCGGAGAAGGCGTCCGAGCCTCCGCACTCCATGGCGAGGACAAGCTCCGAGGCGGGAACGGCAGTCCTCTGTGCCTTGTTGATTTCGGGAAGCAGTTCCTCGATCCGCCGCACCCCTTCGGCCACCGTGGCCTTGGTGCCGCCCTGCGCCTGGATGGTCATGCTGGAAATCGACTTGTCAGGGCTCAGCGACCACCCGGTGGTGAGGCCGGCAATCTGGTTGACTTCGCAGCCGAGCCCCAGCACCAGGATGCTGGCGAAGTTGGGGTGGTTCGCGTACCCGTGGAGGGTCCGGCGCAGCACCTCGAAGCCGTAATTGCCGTCCCCTCCGGTGCCGCATCCCGACGAATGGGTCAGGGCCACCACGCCGTCCACGTTGGGGTACTGGTCCAGGACCCCGCTGTTCTCGATCCGGGAGGCGATCAGTTTCGCCGCCGTCGCGGAACAGTTGACGGACGTCAGGATGCCGATGTAGTTCCGGGTACCGACGGAGCCGTTGCTCCGCCGGTACCCCTGGAAGGTTGCCCGCTGATCCTCGGGCACGAAATCGGTCTCCCGCAGCGCGGTGCCCGCCTGGCCGGCCCGGTCGAACTCCCGGTACGCCACGTTGTGGACGTGGACATGTTCGCCCTTGCTGATCAGGCGCCCCGCAAAACCGATGATCTGGCCGTATTTCCGGACCGGTTCATCGGCCTCGATGGTCCGCAAAGCCACCTTGTGTCCGCCGGGAATCTCATCCGCGCACAGCAACTCACCGCCGTTAACGGAAAGGGAGGTGCCGGCGGGAACCGTCCCCAGGGCGGTGCCAACGTTGTCCTCCGGATGCAGGACCAGCAGTCCCATGTCCGCGGCAAGCCGCGGGTTTGCGATCAGTTCAATCGGTGTGTTCATGTTTCTGCCTTTACTGTTGGCCCCACTCCGGCGGGTACCAGGGGTGGCTAGCTGTATTGACCACAGACGTTAGTGACGCCCGGCGTGGTTTGGTGACATGAAGAAGACCTCCGGGTGGAGTGGGGCTTGTCTAGAGTCCTTTTCCACACACGGAGGTCTTCGTGTCCCACCCTAATGCTTTCCTCACTCCTCGTGGCCGGTTACAGCTCGCGCAGTGTGTTGTTGATCAGTGCTGGAGCCTGCGCCGTGCCGCGGAGCGGTTTCAGGTTTCGGTCCCGACTGCTGAACGTTGGGCGAAGCGCTACCGCCAGGAGGGACCCGAAGGAATGGTGGACCGTTCGAGTCGGCCACATTCCTCGCCCCGCAGGACTGCTACGCGTACCGAACGGAGGATCATCGCCGTGCGTGTGAACCGCCGGTGGGGCCCTGCCAGGATCGGCTATCTGCTGGGTCTGCACCCCTCGACCGTCCACCGGGTACTGTCCCGCTACCGGCTGGCGAAACTAACCTGGCTCGATCGCGGCACAGGACGAGTGATCCGCCGCTATGAACACGACAGGCCGGGGGATTTGGTCCACGTGGACATCAAGAAGCTGGGCCGGATCCCCGATGGCGGCGGACATCGAGTCGTGGGCAGGATCGCTGGCTGGAAGAACAAGACCGGCACCAAGGCCAACCGCCGGCCCGGCTACCACTACCTCCACAATGCCGTGGATGACCACTCACGACTGGCTTACACCGAGATCCTCACTGACGAAACCAAGGAAACGGCAGCAGGCTTCTGGGTGCGGGCAAACGCCTGGTTCAAAGAACACGGAGTTACCGTCCAACGTGTTCTGACTGACAACGGGAACTGCTACCGGTCCCATGCTTTCGCCGAAGCGCTGGGTCCGAATATCAAACACAAACGCACCCGCCCCTACAGACCACAAACCAACGGCAAAGTCGAACGGTTCAACCGCACCATGCTTGAGGAATGGGCCTACATCCGCCCCTACCGCTCAGAAGCCGAGCGAGTTGCTGCTTTCCCCGACTGGCTCCATGCTTACAATCACCATCGAGCCCACACTGCACTCAAAGGTAAGACACCGGCCAGCCGCGTCATCAACCTCTCAGGTCAATACAGCTAGCTGAGGACCTCGGGGTTGACGATGTTGCGCGGCCGGCGGCCCAGGACGGCATCCACCACGTTCTCCGCGGTGCGCCGCTTCAGCTCGTCGCTGGATTCCTCCGTGTACCAGGCGGTGTGCGGTGTCAGCACCACGCGCTCAAGGTCCAGCAACGCACTGTTAAGGGGAAGGGGCTCTTCCTCAAAGACGTCCAGGCCTGCCGCCTGGAGTTTTCCGTTCTTCAGCGCGTCAACAAGGGCCGCGGTGTCAATCACCCCGCCGCGGCAGGTGTTGATGATGGTGGCCCCCGCCTTGAACTGCCCCAGCGTGCGTGCGTTGATCAAGTGGTGGGTGTGCTTGTTCAACGGCACGTGCAGGGATACGACGTCGGACGCGGCCAGCAGTTCTTCCAAGGTCACCACCTCGATGCCTTCCTTGGTGGTGGTCCCCGGGGTGTGGAGGGGATCGTAGCCCAGGGCACGGTAGCCCAGAGCCTTGGCCTTGGCTGCGGTGGCCGCCCCGATCAGGCCCAGTCCGATCACGCCGAAGGTTTGTGAAGAGAAGCGGCGGATTGGCTTGACCGAGTCGAGCCGGGTTTCCCCGGCCCGGACTCCCCTGTCCAGGTCCGGGATGCCGCGTGCCAGCGTCAGGGCCAGCGCAATGGCGTGGTCACTGACGTCCTCCACACCGTAGTCGGGCACGTTGGACACCACCACACCACATTCCGTTGCGGCCGGGACGTCAACGGTGTCCACGCCTACCCCGTACCGGCTGACGGCCTTCAGCCGGGGCAGGCCCTTGAGGACGCGCTCGGTGATGGGCGCGTACTGGACAATGAGCCCGTCCACATCGGCCGCAGCCGCCAGGACGTCGTCCTCCGTCCTGCAGTTGGCCCGCAGCAGCTCAACGCCGTTGGCGTCCGCTACGGCCTGCTCCTGGCTGATCGACTCAAATTCGTAGTCGGTGATTAGTATGCGCGGCATGCCCGCCCTTTCCTCTTCCTGCATCGTGTGATTCTCACGCCCAGCGGAGAATCAGCGGGTCTTTGCGTTTGGCCATCTCCACCAGCTGCGCACGGGTGTACGGGTTCAGCTCCCCTACCGGATGGCGCGTCCTGTCGCTGGCAATGATGTTGCCCTCCTTCATCAGGACTTTAGTGGCGCGCAGGCCGCACTGCCGGTTCTCGAAATGGATGAACGGAAGCAGGTCCTCCCAGGCGTGGATCGCCTTGTCCCGTTCCCCTGCATGGAAATCCCGCACGATCCGGCCCAGCTGGTCCGGGACCATGCAGCTGCTCATCGTGCCCACGGCCCCGGCTTCCAGGTCCGGGATGAGCGTGATGGCTTCCTCGCCGTCGAACAGTCCGGGCAGCGACTGCCCGGCCGCGGCGCCCAGGGCGCGGAGCTTGTCCGCGGCCTGGGGCATCTCGATCTTGGCGTAGTTCACGTTCGGCACCTCCCTGGCGATCCGTGCCAGGAGTGCCACAGACAGCGGAGTGGTGCTCATCGGTGCGTCCTGGATCATAATGTCGATCTCCAGGCCGTCGGCCACGCGCTTGAAGTACTCCACCACGGCGTCGTCGTCCACTTTCATGGTGGCCCCGAAGAACGGCGGCATGAGCATCACCATTTCCGCCCCGAGCTCCTGGGCGTGAAGGCTGCGTTCCCGGGCGATCCGGGAGCTGAAGTGGCTGGTGGTGACGCAGACCGGCAGCCGCCCGTCAAGGTGCTCCATGGTGGTCCGGAGCACCTGCTCGCGTTCCTCGTCGGTCAGCGAGAACTGCTCCGAGTAGTTGGCCAGGATGCAGACGGCGTCGGACTTGCCGTCCACCAGGTAATCCAGGACCCTGCGCTGGCCGTCGAGGTCCAGTTCCTCATTGTCGGCGAAAATGGTGGGCGCTACCGGCATTACGCCAGTGATGGCACTCATGGTTGTCCTTCAGGGTTTGTAGGGGTTGCGGGCACCGGAATCAGCGGTTTGCACTGACCGCGGCCACGGACTGGTCCTCGTAGTCTTCGGCGTCGATGTCGCGGCCGTGCGGGTCCCACTTGTTGATCAGGATCACCACGATGGCGATGGCGGGAACAACAGCGAGCACCAGCAGCGCACGGGTTCCCCAGGCGGCCGTGGCCAGGGGCCAGAACACGAGCCCGGCGATCGCTCCGAGGCGGATGCCGATCTGGGTGAAGCCGGTGCCGGCTCCGCGGAGGGAGGTGGGGTAGGACATGGTGGCCATGGTCATTCCCTGGGCCCCGGGGCCTGCTGCGTGGCAGAAGATCAGGAGGCCGATGACCAGGGCGCCGATGAAGGACCAGGCACCTTCGACGTTGCTGAGGCTGCCGGCGATGATCATGCAGGTGAAGGTGCCGCAGAAGCCGAGGAGTGAAAGCTTGCGCGGGCCGATCTTGCCGGAGAGGCGGGCACCGATGAAGCCGCCGGTAACGCCGAAGCAGACGTTGAGGATGAGCGAGGACATGATGTTGGTCATCACGTTCTGGGTGTGCAGCATGGCGAGCACGATCTGCCCGACGAAGAAGCCGACAGCGTAGTACTCCATGGACTGGCTGGCGTTGATGACGAGGGCCAGGCCAGTGCGGCCGCGGTACTTCTTGCCCACGAGCTTGCCCCAGGCTTGGGTGAGGGTCATCTGGAACTGCTTGCGCTCGGCACGGGGGTCCACGGCGTCTTCCGCCACTTCGGCGTCCACGTTGTAGGTCCGCTTAAGGATCTTGGCTGCTTCGTGCAGGCCCAGGTTCTGCGCCGCCCAGGAGGGGGACTCCGCCATGTACTTCTGGCGGAAGATCATGATCAGGATGGCCGGGACGGCGCCGAAGCCGACAACGATGCGCCACATCTGGTTTTCCGGCCACTGCATGCCCTGGAAGAGAAAGTACACGGGAATCAGCAGTGCGAAGGTGGATGCGACGGCGACGTACCACATGGGCTGCCAGAGGGAGACGGTGCCGCCCTTCTTCTTCTGTGAGGCGTATTCGGCCAGGAAGCTGAAGGCGACAGGGAAGTCGACGCCGATGCCCAGGCCCATGATGAAGCGGGCAATGATGAGGGTCCAGACGTCCGGGGCCACGGCGCAGGCGATGGCGGCAACGACGAAGAAGACCATGTCCGCCATGAACACCTTGAACCGGCCGAGCTTGTCCACGAAGTAGCCGCCGAAGACTGATCCCACCAGGGCGCCAACCATGATCGAGGCGGACACCACGGCCAGCATCTCGGGAGTCAGGTGGAAGTCCTTGGAGATGTAGGGCAGGCCGAACGCCACCGAGGTGAAGTCGTAGGCGTCCAGGAAGATGCCGCCCAGGGCGATGAGGGTGATGGCAAAGGATTTGCCCTTCTGGAGGGCACCGCTGTTGATGAGGTCTGTGACGTCCTGGGCGGAGCGCAGGACGATCCGTCCGCCGCTGGGGGCAGCGGCGTTGGGGACTGCTGACATTGGGGGTCCTTTCGAAAGCCCACTGCTTTGTGGGTCTCGGATTTTGCAAGTCTTATGTTCGATATTTCGAACGTTGGTCGATGTGGCGATCAGGCGTTCGCTGGGGTAGGGTGATCGGGAACACAAAGGAGTCTAGGGAAGCCACCCCGGACCGTCAAGCGCTGGACCGGAATTTGGACGCGAACGCCTGCACCAGCGGCGATGCAGGCGCCAGCGGCCGCTGGCCTAAACCGCCAAACCGCCACACTCACCAGCGCCAACTTGCCGACCTTTGTACTAAATTTCGAACGTGAAAGGGGTTGCTCCCTATGGAGGACCGTCAACTGCCCAAGTGGTCCGAGATCCGCGAACTTCTCCAGTTCCGGAGCTTCGAGATGGATCCGGTGCAGCGAAGGCTTGCCCAGGCATTCACCATCGCCGACCTTCGCGCAATGGCCCGGAAGACCACTCCGAAGGCTGTCTTCAACTACACGGACGGCGCCGCCGAAGAAGAGATAACCATCGCCCGGTGCCGGCAGGCCTACCGGGACGTGGAGTTCTCGCCGGCAGTCCTTCGTGATGTCTCGGATCCCGATCCTTCCACGAAGCTTTTTGGCCGCACCATCGACTTCCCCCTGGTCCTGGCGCCCACCGGCTACACCAGGATGATGCACAACGACGGCGAGAAGGCGGTGGCCCGGGTAGCAGCCCGGAACAACATCCCGTACACCCTCTCCACGGTCGGCACCACCACCGTGGAGGACCTCGCCAAGGCGGTGCCTGAGGGGAACAACTGGTTCCAGCTCTACATTGCCAAGGACCGGAGCAAGACGGAGGGCCTGCTGGAGCGGGTGCTCACCAGCGGCTACGACGTCCTGATGGTCACTGTGGACACCCAGGTGGGCGGTGCCCGCGTCAGGGAGCTGCGTGACGGCCTGACCATTCCGCCCACGTTGTCGCCAAAGACCTTTGCGGACATGGCCCTGCACCCGTCCTGGTGGTTCGACAAGCTCACCACCCCGCCCATCGAGTTCGCTTCACTCCGTGGCTTTGGCGGGAATTCCGCGGAGGTGGCGGACCAGGTGTTTGATCCCGCCCTGACGTTCGAGGACATCGCCTGGCTGCGTAAAGTGTGGCCGCACAAGTTGCTGGTCAAGGGCATCCAGACGGTCAAGGATGCGGAACGGGTTATCGAGCTGGGCTGCGACGGCGTGGTCCTGTCCAACCACGGGGGCCGGCAGCTGGACCGCTCACCCACCATCCTGAAGATCCTGCCCCAGGTCCGCGAGGCCCTGGGATCCAACCCCACGGTGCTGATCGACAGCGGCATCATGTCCGGCAGTGACATCCTGGCCGCCGTCGGCCTGGGAGCGGATGCGGCGATGGTGGGCCGTGCCTACCTCTACGGCCTGATGGCCGGCGGCGAGCGCGGCGCCGCCCATGCCGTGAAGATCCTGCGCTCCCAGTACGTACGGTCCATGCAGCTGCTGGGCGTCAAGTCCACGGCCGGCATTTCGGGCGATCATGTGGCACTGGCCGGCTGACCGCCAGGGGTTCGCCCCGCTCCCCCAGCCGTCAGCGGTAGCCGAGCTCGGCACTCAAGCGGGCAGCGCCGTCGGACGCCAGCGCCGACCACTCCTCCACCGGGCGCTGGTTCCAGCGCATGTCCGGCACGGAGATGCTCAGGGCCGCCACCACTGCGCCGGTGTAGTCCCGGACCGGCGCAGCCACGCAGGAAACGTCCGGCGTGGACTCCCCGGACTCGAAGGCCAGCCCGGAGGCACGGATCTCGTCCAGGACGTTGGCGAGCGCGTGGGGTTCAGTGATGCTGTTGGGGGTCAGTTTGGCAAGGCCCTTTGTGATGATGCGCTTGCGTTCGGCGTCCGGCAGGTACGCCAGAAGGGCCTTGCCCACGGCGGTGCAGCTCGCCGGAAGCCGGCCGCCCATGCGCGAGACCATGCGCACGGACTGGGTGCTGTCCACCTTGCAGATGTACACCACGTCCGCGCCGTCGAGGATTCCCACGTTCACGGTCTCGTCGCACTCCCTGCCCACGGACTGGGAAATGCGCAGCCCGACGGCGTGCAGGTCCAGCCGTTCGGCGAACGCGTTGCCCAGCCGGAAGACGCTCAGCCCCAGGTGGTAGGTGGCCGTGGCATCGTCCCGGCGGAGGTATTTGCGCTCCGTCAGGGTGGTGAGCAGTTCGTGGACGGTGGTCCGGGGAAGGCCGGTCCGTTGCACCACTTCGGGCGCGGAAAGCCCGTGGCGGGCGTCCATGAAAAGCTCCAGGACGTCAAGGCTCCTGACGACGGCGGGGGTCAAGCGGGGCACGTGAAGTCCTTTCGTTTGGGGCGCGATGGCCTAGCGCGGCTTCCAGTCTACGTGCACCGTTCGAAATATCGCACATTGTTCGACAAGGAATGGATTTGGAACTAAAGATGATTCCAGGAGGAAACAACATGCAGACCACCCCAGAGCAGGCCGAAAACCAGATAGTGGCCGCGCACGCGGCCTACGAGCAGGCCCGGGACGTGGAGCCACAGGTCCGCGGGTCCTGGCTGGAGGCCATCGCCGCCGCCCTCGAAGCCAACGCGGATGAACTCGTTGGCCTCGGAGAACAGGAAACCCACCTGGACGAGGGCCGCCTGCGTTTCGAACTGAAGCGCTCGGTCTTCCAGCTGCGCCTCTTCCGGAGCGAAATCCTTGCCGGTGAGCACCTGGGCGCCATCATTGACCACGCCGACCAGGATTGGGGAATGGGCCCCCGCCCGGACCTGCGCAGGGTCAACGTGCCCCTCGGCGTCGTGGGCGTCTTCGGTGCCTCCAACTTCCCCTTTGCATTCAGCGTGATGGGCGGGGACACTGCCTCCGCCCTCGCGGCCGGCTGCGCCGTGGTGCACAAGATCCACGAAGGGCACCTGCAGCTGGCGCTGCGCACGGCGGCCCTCGTCGAGGAGGCCCTTGCTTCCGCAGGCGCGCCGCAGGGACTGTTTTCCGCCGTGGTGGGCCGGCAGGCAGCCGAAGCACTGGTGGACCACCCCCTGACCAAGGCGATTGGCTTCACGGGTTCCACCGCGGGCGGCCGGGCGCTTTTTGACCGGGCCTGCCGCCGCCCCACCCCCATCCCCTTCTACGGCGAGCTGGGCAGCATCAACCCCGTGTTCGTCACGGAGCAGGCCTGGGCCGTGCGCCGGGACGCCATCCTGTCGGGTTACGCGGCGTCGTTCACCGCCGGAATGGGGCAGTTCTGCACCAAGCCGGGGCTGCTGTTCGCGCCGGTAGAGGATGTCGACGAGGTGGCAGCCCTGCTTCAGCAGGAGCTCGAAGCCAAGAGCGTGGCACCGCTCCTCAGCCCGAAGCTCCGCGAGGGCTTTGACGCTGCGCTGGAGAAGGTGCGGTCCGCCGAGGGCGTGGACGTACTGGTGAAGGGCGATGACGCCGAGGCACCCCGGCCCACCGTGCTGGCCACCACCGCGGAGGCAGTGCTGGCACAGCCGGAGCTGCTGGAGCAGGAGATGTTCGGCCCCGCCACCCTGCTCATCCGGTACCGTCCCGGAACCGACCTCCCCGAACTGGCCGCCCTGCTGGAGGGCCAGCTGACGGCCACTGTCCAGGGTGAGCCGGAGGAGAAGCTCGATGACCTGCTGACGGTGCTGCGCGAACGGAGCGGCCGGCTGGTGTGGAACGCCTGGCCCACCGGGGTCAGCGTCACCTACGCGCAGCAGCACGGCGGGCCCTACCCTGCCACCACCGCCGCCTCCACCACCTCCGTGGGCACCGCTGCCATCGGACGGTTCATGCGACCGGTCGCCTATGACTCCTTCGCCCCGGAGCAGCTTCCGCCTGCCCTCCGGGATGACAACCCCTGGAACATCACGCGGCGGGTGGACGGAATCCACCAGCCCGCCGGACAGAAAGCTGAAACACGATGACGACTGTTAGTGCAGACCAGATCCTGCCCGCGGATGCGGACAAGGCCCTTTTGGTGGGGCGCGTCTGGGACCCGGAGACCGGTGGGCCGCGCGTGGTCTCCATCAGCGGACAGGACGTCTTCGACCACACTGCCCACGTAAGCACCGTTTCCGAGCTTATGGACCTGGACGACCCGGTAGGGCTCATTACCGCCACCCGTGAGTCGCCCAGCTGGGACCTCGCTGCCCTGATCGATGCGTCCCTGGCGCAGGACACGGAACGCCCGCACATCCTGGCCCCGGTGGACCTGCAGGTGGTCAAAGCCTGCGGCGTGACGTTCGTGGACAGCATGATTGAGCGGGTCATCGAGGAACGGTGCGGCGGTGACTTCCACCAGGCCGCGGCCGTCCGTGAGTCCGTCCTCGCTGTCCTTGGCTCAGACCTTGCCAGTGTGCGGCCGGGTTCCGAGGAGGCCCGGCAGGTCAAGGAGGTGCTGACGGCCAAGGGGATGTGGTCCCAGTACCTGGAGGTGGGACTGGGCGCCGACCCGGAAGTCTTCACCAAGGCCCCGGTGCTCTCGAGCGTCGGGTTTGGGGCTCGAATCGGCATCCCGTCGTTTTCGAGCTGGAACAACCCGGAACCGGAACTGGTCCTGATCGTGGACTCCCGGGGCCGGGTGCGTGGGGCGACGGTGGGCAACGACGTGAACCTGCGCGACGTGGAGGGCCGCAGCGCCCTCCTGCTGGGCATGGCCAAGGACAACAACGCGTCCTGCGCCATCGGCCCTTTCATCCGCCTCTTCGACGACCGGTTCAGCCTGGAGTCGCTGCGGAACGAGGACATCACGCTGACTGTCGAGGGAACCGACGGCTACCGGCTTGACGGGCAGAACAGCCTGTCCCGGATCAGCAGGCCCTTCGAGGAACTGGTGGGAGCCGCCTACGGCAGGCACCACCAGTACCCGGACGGCTTTGCCCTCTTCACCGGGACGCTCTTTGCACCCAGCCAGGACCGGGAAACCCCCGGTCTGGGCTTCACCCACAAGGAGGGAGACCGGGTCACCATCCACAGCGCCCAGCTGGGGTCGCTGATCAACACGACGGGCACCGCCGAGGACCTCCCGGCGTGGAGTTTCGGGATCCGCGACCTGATGGAATACCTGTCGCGGTTTGTCCAGGTTCCGGTGCACGAGGGTTAGCCACAAAAATTGAAAAGGCAGGGTCCGGGCGTGCCGGGCCCTGCCTTTCTCGGTATTGGTGGACGCTGCACTACGCCAGATCTTCGAAGCTGTCCTCGCCGGGGCGCCAGGCCATCCACCGCCCGTCCGGGAAGCCGCTGAGTTCAGCAATCTCCACGAAGATCTATTCCTTGGCAGGGTGGATCACGATGGTGCCGGTGTCGAGCTCGACGCGGATGCCGGAGCCTGTCTCTTCAGTAGTTGAGATCACGGTCCCAGGAGCCAGCCGGCGCAACGAATAGCCGTACCCCAGCTCCTGCTCGCGCCACCGGCGGCCATCCTGCCGGACCATCAGCCACACGTAGCTGTTGAGCGTGACCTGGCCAGGGCCTTGCTCGCCGTCGAACCGGAACTGCACGTAGTCATTGAGGACGAACTCCACCGAATACAGCCGCCGGTCTACCAGCCGGGACAGCAGGTCGTTGGGAACGTAGGACACCGTCGAGCTTCCACCAGCTTTCTTTTCTCCTCAATCGCCGAATCCAGTGAAGCAGAAAGTGGCTCACGCTGCCGACGACGGTTGCCTCCAAGGCGCCGTTCCTGGGGGCGATGTTGCTGCGAGTCAGTCAGTTCTAGGGATCTTGACGGCATAGTCCTAACCACCTAGGAAAATCGGCTGAACCAGCCCTCGCAGGTGTCGCTATCTGCCACTTATGGCCGCAAGGACAGTGCCCCACGGTCCCTCGCTGACTTCAACGTTCTACCCGGCAACACGGCGGCGCAGAACCGGCAGGGCTTCCTGGACGCGCAGAACTCCGGTTACGTCGATTTCGTCCTCCCCCCGGGCACCTACCAGTGGGCAGCCGCAAGTAACGGGCAGTGGATGATGACCTTTGCAGGGAAAAAGCACATCCGTGTCCGGGGTATCGACGCCGTTATCAACGACACCACGGCGTACGGCAACAACGGCCCGCTTGAGGGTGTATTCCTGTTCGACAACTGCAAGGATGTCGAAGTGTCCGGCATCGAATACGTCGGGCCGGCGCTGTCTGACCCGTCCACGCTGCTCGGTTACCAGGGCGCAATACTGGTCCGGGCGATAAACGGCACCGATGGCGTCAAGGTGGACATGCGGGCCACCAACTGCCGCTATGGCGTGCAGACCGGCGACTACAGCGATCCGGCTAAGGGCGGGTGCAAGAACTTCGATGTGAAGATCCGCGGCACCATGATCGGTTATGGAATCGCCGCGCACCGTGCTGACGGCATCCGCCACGACCTCGACGTGGACGGCGTTCACCGTGTCGGGTACATGGCAGGGTGCGTTGACGTGAAAGGCGTTGCCCGCTGGCGGAACCAATACATCGCCCCTATCGCCTACCTGCTGACGGACTGCATCACGTCTGGAACGGATACCGCCGCGCAGGCAGACCCAGTGAACTCCCCCACCACCTCACGGGGTTGCACCGACGTCAAGGTCAGCGTCATAGACAAGGGCTCCATCGTGTTCAAGAACAACAGCATGTGCGCTGGGATCAACCTCTCCCGCGTTGACCCGTGCCGCTTCGAGAATATCGACATCACTGTTTACACGGTCGGCACTGACACGGTCAGCACAAAGGTAGGCGGGTTCATCCTCAACAGCACAGGCGTCCCTGCCGTCTGGTCGCGGTATACCTACAACTGGGAATCTACGGTCATCTTCGACAACGTGAAGATTTCTGGCGTAGTGGATCACTCAGCCCAAACCGTGGCGTCGAACACCACGGGCGAGCTGTACATCTACACCAAGGACGATGCTGGGGAAGCTTCGGGCAAGTACGCGACCGTGCGCGGACTCACCGTAGACGGGCTGACTATCCTGAAGTCCTCCGCTGCCTCTCCCCGGCCGGTGGTCATCGTGGCAAGGGAACCGGCGCTGCCAATCCTTCTGCGGAACCTCAACGCCCCCGGCCTGACCGTTTCCCTTTACACGTCGAACACGGTAACCACAAAGTTCGATGGATGCATTCTTGCGAGCGTAGATGCCTCCAGCTTTTCAGGCGGCGCACTGTTCACCGTTGGTGCGGGCTGCAACATTGCCCACGCGCCGGGGCACTGCCGATCCGCACCCAGGGTAACGCCGGCATCGGCGGTGCAGGCGGGATCATCACCCAGAAGGAAGTTACCCTCACCTTGTCAGGGGCGTCTACTACTTGGGCGGCAGCTATTCCAGGAGGGTCCCTGCTGCTGGGGGTGCAGGGCAGGGTACAGACCGCGATCGCCGGCGCCTCCGGTATTCAGGTAGGTGTGACAGGCGACCTAACTAGGTTCCGCAACGGAGACGGCACGGCGGTCGGCACGACGTTCGGCCCAAGCGCTCAAGCTGCGGCAACAAGCCCGCTGTGGTACCTAACGAACACGGACATCATCGTCACCGCACGAACGGCCAACTTCACAGGTGGCACGCTTCGGCTGATCTTGACGTACGGTGCGTTCAACGCCCCGACAGCCTAGGGCTACCTTGAACGCCGTCTAGCCACTTCCGTTCCGCCCTCGACAGCTTGGGCTTCTCGGCGCCTGGCTTCACCGCGCTCCAATGCGCGGCGGGGTCTTTGTCGAGAAGCCCAAGCCGGGAGAATACCGCTACACCGATCCACGCAGCCGGCGAATGATCCCAAAACCCAGTCAGGTAACTGAGCGCCGAAGCGGCAATGAAGCACCCAATCAGGATTGCGGCCCGGTGGTCCGACCCTGCCGCCCGCTTGCCAAGGGAAGCCCATAACACTGCAACGTACATCAGTACGCCGACCATCCCCAGCCCGGTCCCGAGTTCCAGGATGAGGTTGTGGGCACCGACCTCAAAGTAGTTGCTGAGCTGGAACGTTCCCGCCCCTGACCCGAACCAGAAGTTGCCTCCCGATACCCAGAAGTCGCGGGCGACCGGCCAAATGATGAGGCGCCCCGACCAGTCACCCGTAGCCCTCCCAAACACGTTCTCAAACGCTAGTGACGCCTGATCCACAGCACCCGTCGTGATAGCAGCGGCGCCGGCAAGGACCGTGGCAACAAGCAAACGCATTGGTGGCGTCTTGGCGGCCAAGCACATGAGCAGCCACGCCACCATCAAACCAAGTCCGATCAGCGCCCCGCGGGTATCGGACAGCACAATGCCCAGCACAATCGACGCTCCGGCGGCAGCGAGCCAAAGCCGGGTGCCTGCCGTCCTGCGTTTGGTCCCCCATAGCAGCGCGATCATGGCGAACCCGGCAACGAACGCGTACCCGGCATAGTTGACGTTCAAGCCGCCCAAGTCCAGGCGCCCGCCTTCAAGCCCCGATACCTGCTTCGCGTTCTCGTGCCACACCCTGTAAACGAGGACAGCGCACCCGGTAAGGTATCCAACAGCCACAGTCCGGAGCTGCTGGATAGTTTGGATTACGTGACGGGCCGCGATGAACATGACCACCACAACGGCATAATTCCTCGCCGCGCCCAGCGAAGCATCGGGGAACTCTGACCATAGAGAAGAAGCCGCAGCGAACGCCACCAGCAGCGCGCCCAGCAGGAATGGGGCATCGATACGCAAACGCCACGGCCTGCTCAAAACGACAGCCGCGACGGCAGCCCACACCCCCCAGGTCCCCGCGATCCCCGGATCATAAACCGACAGCGCCGCAACCGCCGCCATCATGAACGTCGGAAGCCCTAACCTCAACGCAGCGGGCCGCGGTTCAAGAAGGAACTCATTCACAAATGGCTTGTCGTTGCTCACGAGTATGCTCTTGGTCCCCATAGTCACGATGCCGATTCTACCTGCGCCCCCTGGGACCAATAAGACCGGTTATGCACCGTACGTGGAGGTCGAACGCTTAGCGGTACCCGTCCACAATCGCTGCGGCGATCTCCTTGTAAGCCCGCCGCGTCTCCGGCTTCAGAACGTCGAGCGTCACCAGGTCGCCGTCTGCAACGCCCCGGTCGTGCGGCACCGCAATAAGCTCGCGACAGATCCCGGCCAGGTGCTCCTCAATGGCGTCCTTGTCCACACGGGAGGACACCTCGTCCTTGTCTGTAATAACCACAATGGCATTGCGGGCCAGGTCCTCGTACCCGTGGCTGGCCAGCCAGTGCAGGGTGCTCCGCGCCCGCTTGGCACCGGACACCGCGTAGCCCGCAGCGATCACCAGGTTGTCGGCCGACTGCAGGATCCCACTCATCGCATTGTGGGTCACCCCAGTGCCGCAGTCGGTCAGCACCACTGAGTAGTAACTGGAGATGAGTTTGCGGATGCGGCGGTACTCCTCGGCTGTCAGCGAGTCCGAGACCTCCGGGTCCTGCTCCCCCGCGATCAGGTGCAACCGCCCGGCGTGGTGCATGTACCGGGCCAGCGAGGTCAGAGAGTCGATGGAGTCGATGTTCTCCAACAGGTCCGAAATGGTCCGCGGCGAGGACTGCTGGTAAATCCCCTCACCCAGCGCGCGTTCCACCAGGTCACCGGAGTCGGGATTGGCATCAATGGCGCACGGTGCGTCGCCGCGGTATTCGGCGAGGGTCAGGCCAACGCCCACCGTGGTGGATGTCTTGCCGATGCCGCCCTTGAGGCTCAACACGGCAGTGTTGTAGCTGCCCTGAAGCTGACGGGATATGCGGCGGGCCAGTTCGTCTTCCTGGCGCTGCTTAGGCCCGGGGCCCAGGTTCCACGCGCCACCGGTAAGGTTGTACAGGGCGCCGCGGAAGCCGCCGACGGGCCTGGGCTTCTGTTCCTTAACGAACAGCCCCGGCGAGCTGATGAAGTCCGGCATCGGTGCCTCCGCGATTGTGTCCGCCACGGTGGGCCGGCTGCGGCGGAAGGAGGGCGTTTCAGCAGGAGCGGCGGGCGGCGGGACGGCAGCTTCAGCAACCACCTCACCTGAGCTGGAAGCGGCAGAGGGAACTGCGGCCATTGGCGCAGCAGCAGGCCTCGCCGGAGCAGGGGTCATAGAAGAGGAAGGAGACACCGGCGCAGCAGCAGCCGAAGGTGCGCGTGACGGCTTCGTGGCGTCCGCTGCCGCGGCTGCCTCCGCCCAGGAGCTACGGCGCGTGACCGGCTTCCCGGCGTCGCTGGAGTTGGAAGGGGGCGTTACGGCTGGCATGGTTCCTGTCCAGGCATCCTGAACTGAGCCGTCGGCACGACGAAGGTCGCGGCGTCGGCGCAGCTGCGGCTGCCCTGCATCTTCTGCTGGGGCGCCTGCAGTCTGATCAGCCGGATCTGGCATGTCTGTCCCCCCGGACGTTTCGGCAAACGGTTCTGCGGCACTGGTTCAATCTGTAAGTCTAGGGGGTCCGGCAGGAGGTCCTGCCAGTATCCGCTGCTCAGCGGTGGATGAGCGCGGCTGAAACCACTACAGCAGTGAGCACCAGGAGGACGGCGGGGACGTAGCCCATCCATTTGGGACGGCCTTTGTGAGGGTTGATATCGACGTACGGAATGATCAGCGTCGGGTATCTCTGTGGATGGGCGCAGGCGCGGGCTGTACAGGTATCCGGATTGCGCGGCGCTTGAGCCGCAGCATCTGGTACAGAACGGCGAAGGGAATTAGCAGGGTGCCCATCAAGGCGCTCAGCGCAAGGGCATAATCAGTCAAGGCCACAACGATCTCCGTCGGTCATAAGCATCCTTACTGCTTATGACCGACGCATGTGACAGATAGATTGACAAGTCGCGTCATGTAGTTTGAGAACTAAAGCCCTCGGTGTGTAACGACTTCGGTCGGTTAGTAGTCACCAGCGACTTTGAGTCTGGTGGGAGTCTGTTTTGTGGCTCTTCGTGGTTGGTGGGGAATTGAGTTCGTGTCGTTGAAGACAAGAGGGCCCGTGGCCCTGCTGGGATGAGTGTGTCTAGCATTCAACCTGGAACAGGACCACGAGCCTTTGAACGAGCCTACCGGGGTCGCAGCCGACGCTGCCACTATCCTCTTCAACCTGCCCGACTACCATGTCATCTCCACCACCATCACTGCCGGCCGGAGGCAGGTCATCGTTGAAACGGACCAGCTACCGGGCTGCCCGAGCTGCGGGGTCATCGCTTCCCGGCGGAAAGAGCGCCGCCTTCAACGGCTCCGTGATATTCCTGTCGCCGGGCCCGTGGAGGTCCTCTGGTCCAAGTACCGCTGGTACTGCGAGGAACCGGCCTGCGACCGGCTCTCGTTCTTCGAATCCACGCCCCAGGTCCCGCGCCATGCCCGGTCCACGAGCCGCCTTCGGGACCAGCTCGTGGACGCCGTCATCCGCTCCGGCCGGGCCGTCTCGGAGACCGCTGCCGGCTTCTCCGTGTCCTGGTGGATGGTCCGGGCTGCGGTGACCGAAGCCTGCCTGCTGCGGTTGCCCGACGTGGACAAGCTCAGCCCGCGGATGCTCGGCATCGACGAACACCGGTTCCGGTCCGTGCGCTACTTCCAGGACCCGTCAACGAAGGCGTGGACCCGGTTCGAACCCTGGATGACAACCATCGTTGATCTCGACACCGGCCAGGTCCTCGGTGTCGTCGACGGGCGGGACCACAAGGGCGTCGGGGACTGGCTGTTCGCCCGGCCCCTGGAGTGGCGCCTGGCCGTGCAGGTCGTCGCGATCGACCCCTCGGCGGCATTCCGTAAAGCGCTCCGGATGTGGCTGCCGCGCACGGCAGTCGCCGTTGATCATTTCCACCTGATCTCCCTGGCGAACCAGGCCATGACGGAGACCCGGCAGAACCTCTCGCAACAGGTCAAGGGCCGCCGCGGCCGGGCCATCGACAAGGCCTGGGCCCACCGCATGCTGCTCCTCCGGGGCGGCGACACCCTCAGCTGCAGGGCCGGCCGCCGACTCGAGGAAGTATTCACCCTGGACGATCCCACAGGAACCCTCCAGGCTGTTTGGAACGTCAAGGAACAACTCCGGGCACTACTCCGCACCGGCTCGCTCGAAGACGCCGCGACGGCCAAGACGGTACTCGAGGAACTGGTCAGGGCAGCCGCACGGCCGGAGACGAACAGGCTCTACCGAACCGTCTGCAGATGGTGGAAAGAGATAGAGGTGCTGATCATTACCGGCGCCACAACAGGGAAGGTCGAGGCCAACAACACCGCTATCAAGAACATCAAGCGAACCGCCCGCGGGTACCGCAACGCAGCCAACTACAAATCCGTTATTCTCTTACGAAGTGCCGTCCGGACGGCGGCATGACGCTCATTCCAGGGACCCGTTTCCCCACGAACCGCGAAGAGCCTGTTTTGTAGCCCTCGTTCAAACGGAGCGAAGGCGTTGCTTCAGTGGGGAACGGCCGTCAGCCCGAGAGTGACGGTGGCTACGGCGAGCACTTTTCCTCAGAGAACACTGATTGCTACGACGCGTTTTGGATGCCGCGCGGGTTCTCCTGAAGACGTTTGATGAGCCAACGGGACTGCTCCGGGCCATAAGGCAGGACGGGAATTGCCTTGGTGGCATCGTTAGGGGTGTCACGAATAGACTGTCGGGCTTGTCGGACAGCCGTGCTCATGGTATCGGCCATGGTCTTGACGAACTGGTCGCTGCACGGCGTCCCATGTCCCGGGATCAGGAACTCGTAACGGTGCCGCAGCGCCGAGATGTGCCGGAGCACGTCGGCCCACTCCTCAGGGTAGGAGTCTTCGAAGGACGGGTGCGCACCTTGCTCAACCAAATCACCGACGTACAGAGTCGTTGGCGTACCCACCAGGAGGTCTCCATCGGTGTGGCCACGACCGAGGTAGAACAGGGTTGCGGTCAGGCCGCCAAGATCTACCAGGACGGGCTGGTCCTTGACGACTACGTTAGGCACCACGAGTTCTACGTTCTTCCCCTCACCGGTGGACATTTCCGGCTCCAGCCTTGCAACGTGCCGGCGCTGCAGCTCGCCCCGCCGGTGAATCTCGGTGGCACAGTTCTGATGCGCCCAGAACTCTGTAACGCCGGCTTCGGCAAAGACGGCACTGCCGAAGAAGTGGTCGTAGTGGGCGTGAGTATTGACAACGACGAGGGTCAGGTTTGTCTTCTCCCGGACAGCCTCCAGGATCTCGCGCCCCTGGCGGGGACCGCAGCCGGTATCAATGACCATGGCGCGCTCGGAGCCGACGATGAGACCGCTGTTCAGCTGGGATCCTTCAGTGACCAGTACATAGTTGTCCCTGCCGACTTCGAGCCATTCCGACATTCTTTTTCTGCACCTCCGGCAGCGGGCGTTCGTATTGGTCACCGATTCTACCCATGAAGCCCAACCGCTTAGCGGTATTGCTGCTGCAGCCGTGCATTTTGGTGGCGTCGGCCACCACGGACGACAGACTTGAGTAGTTGCTGTGTACAAGAAAAGTCGCGGCTACAAGAGGTCCCGAGAGTGCTCGTACAGTTCCGGGCGTCCAGTAGATCAAATCAAGGGAGGCTAACATGGCTTCGTTCACGCGGACGCGGACTTTCCCCGGCGCAGCCACAGCTGGGCGTCAAAGCGCTGACTCCGGGATGCCATCCACAGCCAGTTCATTTAGCTTCAACCACATCGCCCTCATGAAGCCCTCGCTGTCTCTGCGGACGACTGCAAACCGCACCCCATGTCGATCCCATCGCTCTACAAGTAGGTCGCCGCGAACGTCGCGTGTGACGAACGCATCCTCCGCCACCCAAGCCGCACCGTTTTTGAATCCAAACATTGCCTCTGGCAAGGAAGCCCGCGAACGGCGTGGTGCCCCTGTGCCCTCCTCGTAACCACTCATGGGCCGAAGTTAGCCCCACCCCAATGCTTGCGACACGAGTAGGGACTGCTGAAGGTTTGATTGACACTTTGCCTGTGAGGATTTGATCCTCGCGGGTGGAAGGATGTTCATCATGCCCAAAGCCTTTCCCGAAGAGTTCCGCCGCGATGTCGTCGCGGTTGCCCGCAAGGGCGAAGCACCCATCACCCAGATCGCCAAGGACTTCGGTGTCTCGCCCGCTGCCCTGCACCGCTGGATGAAGATCGCCGATAGAGAAGATGGCGTGAAGTCCGGGGCGGTGTCCGATGACGCCGCGAAGCTGCGGGAGGCCAACAAACGCATCCGGCTCCTGGAACAGGAAGCCGAAGTCATGCGCCGTGCCGTGGCCTATCTGTCCCGGGACATCAATCCAAAAAAATGATGTACCCGCTGGTCCGCGAGCTGGCTGCCAGGGACGCCCCGATCAGGGTTCCCGTGGCAGTGTCCTGCCGGGTACTGAATTTCTCCAGACAGGCCTACTACCAGTGGGCCGCCAATCCCGTCCCCGCCCGGGACTGGGAAGAAGCCCACTTGATCAACGCGGCCATCGACCACCACCGCGACGATCCTGCCTTCGGATACCGGTTCATCGCCGATGAGATCAACGCCGGTCCCGGCCCGGCCGCCAGCGAACGCCGGATCTGGCGGTTGTGCTCGGAGAACGGCATCCTCTCGGTGATCCACCGGCGGCGCCGCTCAGGGCTCAAGGCCGGCCCTCCGGTCCACGATGACCTCGTCGAACGGGACTTCAGCGCCACGGCACCGAACCGGAAATGGCTCACGGACATCACCGAGCACCACACCGGGGAGGGCAAGCTGTACCTGTGCGCGATCAAGGACCTTCACTCAAACCGGATCGTCGGATACTCGATGGACGGGCGGATGAAAGCGTCCCTGGCCGTCGCCGCCCTGGACCACGCCGTGGCCCTCAGGAAACCGGCGGGCACGGTGGTCCACTCGGACAGAGGGTCCCAGTTCAGATCCAGAAAGTTCGTCCTGGCCCTGAACACCTATGGGCTGAGCGGATCGATGGGCCGGGTCGGGGCCTGCGGTGACAACGCGGCGATGGAATCGTTCTTCTCCCTGCTTCAAAAGAACGTCCTGAACCGGAAACGATGGGAGACCCGGGCCGAGCTCCGGCTGGCCATCACGACCTGGATCGAGCGCAGCTACCACCGCAAACGCCGTCAACGCGGCTCTTCGTGGTTGGTGGGGAATTGAGTTCGTGTCGTTGAAGACAAGAGGGCCCGTGGCCCTGCTGGGATGAGTGTGTCTAGCATTCAACCTGGAACAGGACCACGAGCCTTTGAACGAGCCTACCGGGGTCGCAGCCGACGCTGCCACTATCCTCTTCAACCTGCCCGACTACCATGTCATCTCCACCACCATCACTGCCGGCCGGAGGCAGGTCATCGTTGAAACGGACCAGCTACCGGGCTGCCCGAGCTGCGGGGTCATCGCTTCCCGGCGGAAAGAGCGCCGCCTTCAACGGCTCCGTGATATTCCTGTCGCCGGGCCCGTGGAGGTCCTCTGGTCCAAGTACCGCTGGTACTGCGAGGAACCGGCCTGCGACCGGCTCTCGTTCTTCGAATCCACGCCCCAGGTCCCGCGCCATGCCCGGTCCACGAGCCGCCTTCGGGACCAGCTCGTGGACGCCGTCATCCGCTCCGGCCGGGCCGTCTCGGAGACCGCTGCCGGCTTCTCCGTGTCCTGGTGGATGGTCCGGGCTGCGGTGACCGAAGCCTGCCTGCTGCGGTTGCCCGACGTGGACAAGCTCAGCCCGCGGATGCTCGGCATCGACGAACACCGGTTCCGGTCCGTGCGCTACTTCCAGGACCCGTCAACGAAGGCGTGGACCCGGTTCGAACCCTGGATGACAACCATCGTTGATCTCGACACCGGCCAGGTCCTCGGTGTCGTCGACGGGCGGGACCACAAGGGCGTCGGGGACTGGCTGTTCGCCCGGCCCCTGGAGTGGCGCCTGGCCGTGCAGGTCGTCGCGATCGACCCCTCGGCGGCATTCCGTAAAGCGCTCCGGATGTGGCTGCCGCGCACGGCAGTCGCCGTTGATCATTTCCACCTGATCTCCCTGGCGAACCAGGCCATGACGGAGACCCGGCAGAACCTCTCGCAACAGGTCAAGGGCCGCCGCGGCCGGGCCATCGACAAGGCCTGGGCCCACCGCATGCTGCTCCTCCGGGGCGGCGACACCCTCAGCTGCAGGGCCGGCCGCCGACTCGAGGAAGTATTCACCCTGGACGATCCCACAGGAACCCTCCAGGCTGTTTGGAACGTCAAGGAACAACTCCGGGCACTACTCCGCACCGGCTCGCTCGAAGACGCCGCGACGGCCAAGACGGTACTCGAGGAACTGGTCAGGGCAGCCGCACGGCCGGAGACGAACAGGCTCTACCGAACCGTCTGCAGATGGTGGAAAGAGATAGAGGTGCTGATCATTACCGGCGCCACAACAGGGAAGGTCGAGGCCAACAACACCGCTATCAAGAACATCAAGCGAACCGCCCGCGGGTACCGCAACGCAGCCAACTACAAATCCGTTATTCTCTTACGAAGTGCCGTCCGGACGGCGGCATGACGCTCATTCCAGGGACCCGTTTCCCCACGAACCGCGAAGAGCCGTCAACGCGCCCTCGGGCGGCTGACACCCATCGAGTTTGAGACAATAAAAAACGCGGCCTCAGCCGCGTAAGAAATTATCAACCACAGCTGTCAACTAAACCTTCAGCAGTCCCGTACGCCCTACCTGAGTTTCGTTTGCCGAATACTTACTGCACCACGTTGCCTACTTGCCCCCGTCATGCAGGAGGGGTTAACGATGACGGCAGTGAGGCGAGACCGCCCTACCGCTTTACGACTGCAAATATTGTTGATGTCGGCCTCCTACGGCGGCACCTACCCCGCAGGAAGGGGCCTCAGGCGGCCGAGGAAGCAGCCTTGCCCGAATGTCAATCCGAGATGGGTAGCAATGTCAAGTCCGGCCGGGAGCGAGTCTTTCCCGAAGCGAACCGCATCCCGGAGTCGGCGTTACGCCTGAACCATTCCCCTATCATGGCGAGGGCCGGGGAGAACACCGCGCCGACCAAGCAGCATCAGGAGCAGGTTGACGAAGTGGTATCTCACCGCTCGCAGGCCCGCAGATCCCGGACTTTCCGGAGCGCCGCCTGAACATCGATCCGTCCGTAGTCAAGAACACCTGTCGAATACCTTTCACACAGGTTCGGTAAGGGAAGGTGGCATCGGAGAACTCCTGTCGAGAGCGGTCAAAGGAGATCGCTGCGATCAAAAGCCGCACCGGGAAGGGACACGACACCGAACATCACCGGGACTTTGAAACGACCCGTGCAAGTTCGGCCCAAGCCTCGATACCTTCGCCCACATTCTCTTGCGCCTTAGCCGCGGAAAATTCTGGGGAAACATTTATACCATCTCTTCCTTCAAGTGTGACTGGAACGAAGAGACGAGAGAGTCCAGTACGTCTGGCTGCACATCTTGATGAACAGGAAAGTTAATAATGTGCCGTGATAAGTCCATCATTGAGCCAAAATCGCCTCGAACGTGATCAATCAACGTGTGGTAAAGACTGACCATGCCGAACCCCTCTTCATTCATTTTTTTGTAGATTTCGTCGCGAGTATTGCTGAGTACGCGGACAGGAAGCGTCTGCGGAACGTCCCCAGCGTTCAGTTCCGGCCAGAGGAGCTGGAACTGTCGGCCCAATCCCGGGAGCGCCGCGAGTCGCTTAGTTATCTCCTCGAAGTTGGCTCGCCTAGTCGCACTAATCGCATCCCAGTTGTAAGACATTACATCTACGGCGAGTTCGCTCTTGGTCGATTTTTGACCGCCAAGGAGTGCCGGGCTCGAATATGTTACGAGTCCGCCCTCTGCGAATGGAAACATCTTGTGTAGGGAATACAGGCGGACTTGGCCGTAGGACCCGGCCTGGCTCCCCCGAACTGAGCTAAAGAAACCGTGAGCTAGGTCCTCGACGAGTAGTGCGCCGAAGCGCTGTGCAAGTTCACTGATGCTCGAGAGTGCCGGGTCGGTCCGCCCAAAATAGTGGATAACGACGAGCGCGCGGTATCCGCCTGAAGCCAGTCTTCGCTCCAGGTCGTCCAAATCGACAGTAAGGTCCGGTTTGAGGTCATAAAACCCAAATTGTTTGCCCAACTGGGCGACCGGGTCAAAGACGCCGCTTCCCTCGTTGGGCGACCATCCAATGAAGGCTGGCAGTAAGACTGCATCTTGGGAATCCGGAAGGACGTTCGCCAGGAAGTCATGCATGCCCTCCCTTGCAGACCGGTAGAATAGCGCGGGCTCGAAAAAATTAGAGGGGTCAACTGCAGTCTTCGCTATACGGCGTGACATCTGATTCCTTTATCCTTGAGGGCGGCCCGGAAGGCTAAGTTTCATACGGTCGGATTTTTGGATGATCTCATGGTTCGAAAGCACCTTCCCCACCGCCGTGGTCGACAATATTGCCAAGACAGTGTCGGCGCCAGGAAAGTGCCCTCTCAGCCCACATAGCAGCTCATCATCATCAAAGGCCTCAATGGAAAAGCACCGGACAACTTTCTGACCTATCAGCCCAACCTTAGTAGGCGCAACCCCATTGACTACTTCCAGTTCACAAAACCCATAGGTCCTAAGACTAGCTACAGCTGCGGGCAGCGATAGGATTCGGGCGGCACCGAAAGAATCTGGCATGGGCCGCGTAACCCATGTGACACTACTGATAGTGCGGAATCCCAGTTTTTGATAAAAAGACACAGCGGGGGCATTGTCCTGAAATACATCGAGTTGCAGCTCCAGCAGTTGTGGACGCTTATGGACGAACGAACGAACGAGGGCGCTCGCAACCCCTCGCCCGCGCGCAGACTCAGCAACACAGATGTAGGACAAAAATCCAACATTATCCTTGCCGATTCGGAACTCCGCGTAGCCCACAACGCCATGAGGATTCGATTGGTCAGTGGCTACCAGCAGGTGCCGCCCTGGGTCCGCTTCCGGATATTTTGTGTGTACAGATAAGAATGCTCCTATGCCGTGTTGCGTGTACGCCATGTACGGTCGCAGCGCTGCATCAAATGAGCGGAGGATCAGGTGGGAAACCAGCGGCGCATCAGCTTCGATCATGTCTCGGACAATTACGGACATCAGAGCGTCCCCCTTCCGCGTCGCTCGTCGTCCAGGTTCTGCATTATGGATTCAGGGTCAATGACGACACCTTGCCGGCGGAAGACCTTTGCGGCTGTAAGTAAGAGAATCTTGGCGTCGAGACGCAATGAGCATGATTTGACATAGTAGACATCGTTTGACAGCCGGTCATCCCAGGACGCAGTATTTCGGCCCTTGATTTGAGCCCACCCGGTGATACCCGGTCGCACTAGCGACCGTAGGCTTTCTTCCTCTGTGAAATATTTAGAGTACCGGGGCAGAAGGGGGCGCGGGCCCACAAGGGACATGTCACCCTTTAGTACGTTCCACAGCTCAGGCAGTTCATCAATGCTCGTCGACCTCAGTAGCGACCCAAACTTCGTCTGCCGCTGAGCATCTGGTAAGAGATTCCCATCAAGGTCTCTCTCGTCGGTCATCGTCCTGAACTTGTACATCTCGAACAATTCCCCGTCTCGGCCGGGACGCATCTGTCGAAAGACCACAGGTGACCCCAGTTTCTTGCGGATCAAGATACCCACGACGCTCATAGGACCAGCCAAAGCGGCCAACGCTAGCGCAGAGATCACTACGTCGACTACCCGTTTCGGCCCCAACACCCACGGCTTGGAGAGACTTGCAATGAACAATGCCCTACTGAACCGTCCAGCCCCCACCTTGAGCGCCAACTCTTCTGAGTAGTATTTCGCCGCCGCTGCTCCCATCGCATGGCGCTGACTAGGGCTACAGGACTGGAGTTTAATAACCGCGTCAGCCAGTTGGGCTGGGTTCTCAGGTTCAAATGCCACCCCAGCCCCTGCCTCCGTGATTAACGACGCGGCGTCACCTTTGACCCCCATCAGGATGGGCCGCCCAGCCATCAAATAGGCTTGTGTCTTTGAGGGAATTGTAATCTCGAAAAGCGGGTCATCCCGAAGATGCACGAGCAGTGCATCAGAGCGCGCCAAAAATTCACCTATTTCCCTTATTGGCTGACGAGGGACAAAGAAGACGTTCCCTAACCCCCGTTCTTTGGCCTCTTTAGCCAGACTAACTGCCTCCACTCCCTCGCCCACGAGCAGAAACCGAATATCCTCTCTGTCCTTTAGCAGCTCAGCGGCATCCAACACGGTTTCGAGAGCTTGGGCCTTGCCGAGATTTCCCGCGAATGTGACGACGAACTTGCCTTCAAGCCCCAAAGGCCACTTCGAACTGGGCGAGTTAGCGTTCGACGCCACTCGGATCTGGGCTTCGTCGGCCCAGTTAGCGATAACGTCCACGCGGCCAGCGGGTATCCCTCTTCGTTCGAGGGCGGTTCGAAAGCCAGGGGAAAGAACTGCTATCCGCGAAGCCATGCGGTAGACGCCAGACATGCCCTTTCCAACAAGCGAAAGGGCAGCTGAACTGTTGACCATGCCCGTTGCCGCAAGCGTGTCGGGCCACAGGTCCTGCACGTCATAGAGGTAGGGGACGCCGCGCAGCAGTTTGAGTACCAATGCGGGCAATGCAACTGTAGCTGGCGGATGGTACACGTACGCCACGTCCGGTCGTTCCACTAGCAGGGCGCCAATGCTCGCTGACAGTGCGAACGAGAGGTAGTTCAGGACACGCTTTGCAGGGGATCCATCATGGCTGGGATAAAGGGCGACCCTCAGTATTGAGATGTCATCCATAGTTTCGTGCTGAAAAGCCCTGACACGGTAGCCAGGATAGACCTTTCCTCCGGGATAATTCGGGAAACCGGTTAGCACGCTCACGCGATGACCCTGCCGCTGCAGCTCCTTCGCGAAAAGCATCCCTTTGAAGGTGGGCTCCGGATCAAACCACTGACTTACGATCAATATGTGCACGACTGAATCCTATCGAGGTCGGGCAACCCTCTGCCGAGGTACAGTGCAACCGTCGCCACCCAGTTTCTTGGGTTCAACGAAAAGCTTCACGCTCTATAGGCAGGAAAGTAGCCCTTGGGAACGTCGCCCGAGTTTTCTGAGGACTTCTCCCGAACCAAGGCATCATACACAGGTTGGTTCATGATTCTGCGCCCTATGCGGAACGGCACACAGCCATCCGGGGCAAACGCTCGTTTATATTTGAATATCCCATCCCCAGGAGCATATCCCCCGCCCAGTACAAAGTTTTTCTTGCCCTGCTTCGCGGCCCACACCATAGCCTCATATTTAAGTAGATCGTTCGGCCTTTTGTCGAAGGCTACTTCTGAGGTTCCGCCCAGAAAGGAATACACGCTCTGCTCCGAGACAAGTATCAACTCGGTTGAGATAATCTTTCCCTCGTGTCGAGCGTGGAAGTAAACAAACTGTCCGATTAGTGACCGGTGGATCTCACGAAAGAACTTTTCCTCAAAATAGTACCTGGAGGACGCAGAACGGCGGTCCATGGTTTCCAGGTAAATTTGATAAAATCCCTCAAAGTGGCTGCCGTCATAATCAATATCAATGGTCACGCCCGAACGTTGCGCTTTCTTCACATTTTTACGGACTTTATGGTCAAAATCCATCCATAAGTCTTCTGGACGCATTTCGAGTGCGCGCACAACATTCTCCCGCCCATCTTCAACCTCGCCAGGAAACCTCAAAAGCGATTCGGGGAAAAGAGTAAAGCGTACGAACTCTGAAACTACATGTGACTGCGCACACCATTCATCAAAGTTAGTCCAAAACTCCTCTTCCAACGCCGTTTTATTTGTACCGTCGATGGCGACAGCACCGCCATAGCCATAGGGGCTCGAAAGATCACGTATGTTGGGGTATCTGCCCGTATCAACCTTCCGCAGGAAGAAGGGATAAATCACAGTACCGTTGGCAGACGTGAGAAGCGCGCAGGCGGCCTTCTCATTCTCAGACTCAAACAAGCGGAGGTAATTAGGATGCGCAAAAACCTCTCTGGCGGGCCATCGCTCCCATATCTCACGCCATTGCTCGACGTCTTGAGGGCTGTCGGTCATTAGAACGGAAAACTGAGTCACGGCACCCTTACTTTCAATTCGCCAAGCAGCTGATACACCCGCTTTTGTTGCGCCTTAATCCCTTCTCATTAATCTGCGGATACTCATTTTTAGATCAAACGGGAATTGTTCCGCAGGTCGCTAATGGCGGAAGTAGTCAGAACGTTGCGAACAACCGGCGCTTCCAGCCACGTTATCACGCCGAGCGACATCGAATATTTGGTTTGTGCACCCACAGGCACCGACCAAGCATGCCATGCTACAGCTGTGGGATTATTGCCGGCTACACCCCGGGTGAGGCCGCCGCCGCGTAAAAGCAGTTAACCGGAGTATGTGCCGGGTAGAATCGGCGTCGTGACTATGGGGACCAAGAGCATACTCGTGAGCAATGACAAGCTGTTATAAACGAGTTCCTTCTTGAACCGCGGCCCGCTATGTTGAGGTTAGGGCTGCCAACGTTCATGATGGCGACGGTCGCCGCGCTGTCGGCTTATGACCCGGGGACCCCTGTGACCCATGGACCGCACGTTTCCCTCGTGGCCGGCCGTCGCTCTGAGCCGGCCGGGGCGTTTCCGTTTCGACGCTCCACACATGCTGGGCACACTGCTGGTGGCGTTCGCTGCGGCGTCTTCTATGTGGTCAAAGTTCCCCGACGCTTCACTAGGCGCTGCCAGGAACTATGCCGTTGTGCTGGTCATGTTCATCGCCGCCCGCCACGTGATCCAAACCCTCCAGCAACTCCGAAGCGTGGCCGTTGGCTACCTCGCAGGGTGCGCTGTGCTCGTGTACAGCGTGTGGCACGAAAACGCGAAGCAGGTAGCGGCGCTTGAGGGCGGACGCCTGGACTTGGCTGGCCTGAATGTCAACTATGCCGGGTACGCGTTCGTCGCCGGCTTCGCCATGATCGCGTTGTGGTGGGGCACTGGGCGCCGGACTCAGGGGACTCGACTCTGGCTCGCCACTGCCGGGGCTTTGATTGTAGTGGGTATCGTCCTACCGATACTCGCGGGGCACTGATCGCGCTTGGCTTGATGATGGCATGGCCACTCATGTGCTTGGCCGCCAAGACACACCCCATGCGTCTACTTATTGGAGCATTCATTGTGGCCGCCGCGGCTATCACGGTCGGGTGCCGTGGATCAAGCGTCATTAGCGTTTGAGAACGTATTTGGGCGAGCTACGGGCGACTGGTCCGGCCGCCTTATCATTTGGCCCGTTGCTCGCGACTTTTGGGCGTCGGAAGATAACTTTTGGTTCGGAGCAGGCGCGGGGGCGTTCCAGCTCAGTAACTATTACCAGGTCGGCGCGCACAACTTCATCCTGGAACTCGGGACCGGGATGGGGACCGTCGGTGTTCTGGTTTACGTTGCAGTCTTGTGGACTTCTCTCGGCAAGCAGGCTACAGGGACGGACCCCCGCGGAAGAGTACTTGTTGGATGCTTCATTGCCGCTTCGGCCCTCAGCTACCTGACTGGATTTTGGGACCACTCCCCTGCTGCCTGGATCGGGGTTGCGGTTTTCTTCCGGATTGGGCTTCTCGACAAAGATCCCTCCGCGCATTGGAGCGCGGTGCCAGGTTCGGAGAAGCCCAAGCTGTCGAAGGCGGAACATAAGTGGCTCTTCGTGGTTGGTGGGGAATTGAGTTCGTGTCGTTGAAGACAAGAGGGCCCGTGGCCCTGCTGGGATGAGTGTGTCTAGCATTCAACCTGGAACAGGACCACGAGCCTTTGAACGAGCCTACCGGGGTCGCAGCCGACGCTGCCACTATCCTCTTCAACCTGCCCGACTACCATGTCATCTCCACCACCATCACTGCCGGCCGGAGGCAGGTCATCGTTGAAACGGACCAGCTACCGGGCTGCCCGAGCTGCGGGGTCATCGCTTCCCGGCGGAAAGAGCGCCGCCTTCAACGGCTCCGTGATATTCCTGTCGCCGGGCCCGTGGAGGTCCTCTGGTCCAAGTACCGCTGGTACTGCGAGGAACCGGCCTGCGACCGGCTCTCGTTCTTCGAATCCACGCCCCAGGTCCCGCGCCATGCCCGGTCCACGAGCCGCCTTCGGGACCAGCTCGTGGACGCCGTCATCCGCTCCGGCCGGGCCGTCTCGGAGACCGCTGCCGGCTTCTCCGTGTCCTGGTGGATGGTCCGGGCTGCGGTGACCGAAGCCTGCCTGCTGCGGTTGCCCGACGTGGACAAGCTCAGCCCGCGGATGCTCGGCATCGACGAACACCGGTTCCGGTCCGTGCGCTACTTCCAGGACCCGTCAACGAAGGCGTGGACCCGGTTCGAACCCTGGATGACAACCATCGTTGATCTCGACACCGGCCAGGTCCTCGGTGTCGTCGACGGGCGGGACCACAAGGGCGTCGGGGACTGGCTGTTCGCCCGGCCCCTGGAGTGGCGCCTGGCCGTGCAGGTCGTCGCGATCGACCCCTCGGCGGCATTCCGTAAAGCGCTCCGGATGTGGCTGCCGCGCACGGCAGTCGCCGTTGATCATTTCCACCTGATCTCCCTGGCGAACCAGGCCATGACGGAGACCCGGCAGAACCTCTCGCAACAGGTCAAGGGCCGCCGCGGCCGGGCCATCGACAAGGCCTGGGCCCACCGCATGCTGCTCCTCCGGGGCGGCGACACCCTCAGCTGCAGGGCCGGCCGCCGACTCGAGGAAGTATTCACCCTGGACGATCCCACAGGAACCCTCCAGGCTGTTTGGAACGTCAAGGAACAACTCCGGGCACTACTCCGCACCGGCTCGCTCGAAGACGCCGCGACGGCCAAGACGGTACTCGAGGAACTGGTCAGGGCAGCCGCACGGCCGGAGACGAACAGGCTCTACCGAACCGTCTGCAGATGGTGGAAAGAGATAGAGGTGCTGATCATTACCGGCGCCACAACAGGGAAGGTCGAGGCCAACAACACCGCTATCAAGAACATCAAGCGAACCGCCCGCGGGTACCGCAACGCAGCCAACTACAAATCCGTTATTCTCTTACGAAGTGCCGTCCGGACGGCGGCATGACGCTCATTCCAGGGACCCGTTTCCCCACGAACCGCGAAGAGCCGGTAACGGGCCGCCCACCGCGCTGCGGTCGTCACCGACACCTGGAACCGCTCAGCAGCACGGCGCAGCGGCCACCCGTCATCGACGATGCACCGGGCCAGCCGGAGCCGTCCCTTCGGCGTCAGAAGCGCGTTAGCATGGGACATTGAAGACCTCCTTGTGGATCGGACTCTTAGACAAGCCCCACTCCACTTGGAGGCCTTCTTTTTGTCACCTAACCACGCCGCATGTTCCTAACCTCCGTGGTCAATACACCTAGGCAGCGCTCCCGACCCACGGAAGGGCTGCCCGCGTGTGGATCCGATTGGCACGACCCCACTGTTTCAATCACTACGGACGACCGAGCCTAATCGTCGGTAAAATCCGGGAATTGTGAGTCGTCTCCGCTGTACTCATAGACTTCATCGCATCCAGATGGCCCCGCGTCGTTTCCAGGCGAGAAGGCAGTCCACGCACAAATTCAAATCCGGCCTTGAGACGACCAAGATCAGCGTATGGGTTCGCAAAATATTCAGAAATCACTGCCGCCGCGGCACCGGGATTTTTAGGATCGAAGTAATACGGGGCATTACCCGAAATTTCGGTTATGAAGTTGAGATCGGAGGCAAACACGGGAAGTCCAAGAGCCATTCCCTCAAGGGGAGTGACAGAGGAGGTTTCGTTCAGACTGGGGAAGAACACTCCGTCGCTATTGCGGTATTGGACGTAACACTCGGCGCGCGAGAGCGCCCCAACCGGGACGATACCGGGGGCATTGTGAAGCCCAAGTGATATCAATTCATCGGATCGAAGAGTACAGACAACCTCGAGCTCCAGGTTGTAGGTCGACCGGAGTACCTCCACAACGCGAGGAATTAATTGGTGATTCTTGTGTGGATAGCCTCGGGCAGGATAGAACAATCGGATAATTCTGCGACCGTTCCCGAGCGCAGGAGTACGCTCGATCCGGGACATGACATCTTGAGCACGAAAAATATCGGCAGGAGAATTCGGGAAGACCCACACAGGCTTACCCGGGAAACGAGCCGACAATTCTTCCGACATATTCGTAGTTTGGGTCAGATAAGCGTCGTATCGTCGCAGTAACGCACGCTTTAAGGCATTCCTAGCAGAAGCCCTGAAGCGCCTGGTCGCAGGTTGATGCCTGGAGACAGGCGTCAGAATCGAGCGATCTGCAAACCCTAGTATCTCCCGTTTCGCCATCCGCCCGACGTAGTCGGGTCCCCGGAGAACCAGCCGAACGTCCGCCCAGGCATTACTTCTTCGTTGCAGGGTGCGCAAATTCGCCGCGTCAGTACGCTGAACGACGCTCACTCCGAGATCGCGCAGGTCATCCAATCGGCTCATTTCACTGGCGATCTCATCCGAAAGGTAGACGTACCATTCGCGTGCCCAACACATGTGCGTTGTCTTGTAGAAGTCAGGAAGAGTATCTAGGAGGTTGGCAGCCCCGCCTATAGCACCACCAGTTCTTATATTCGACGCATAGATGATGGCTTTCAAAGCTCCCCCATCACAAACTGGGATACCGTTGCACTCCAGGCCCGTGGTGTGTAACGGACCAAAGCTTGTTTACGGACTGCTTCTCTATCAATTTCGACAGGCAGGCGAAGGAGCGCGCTAACCAAAGCTTGCTTTGTCGGCTCACTGACAACAAGCGCATTGATGCCATCCTCGAGATGTTCGGATAGATCACTGAATAAATTGCCAAGGATGGGAGTGCCGAGGAGAAGGCTTTCCGGCACTTTAGAGGGGAATCCCAGGTTCGATCTTCTGTCTGCCGGGTCACGTAGAACAACGCTGAAGTCCGCACTGTGAACCGCAGACAATGTCTTCTCCCAGCTCAGTCGACCATGAAGCTTGAAGGCTCGAGCTTTCAACCGTGCGCAGACGTACGCTTCAGTTTGAGCGCTATATGCTCCTACCACGTCCAAGTGGAACCTGTTTCCCTCCGGGTCCACTTCGGCTAGCGCAGCGACGATCAATGAAAGACCGCCGACATCCTTGCCGTGATCTCGAAGGTCAGTGCCAGTGGCAACCAGATGAGTTCTGTGGTCTCTTCGCCTAACAAGGTCGCTGGGACTGATGTCGAAGATCGGCGGAACTACTAGAGGGGGGAACCCCCGCTTACCTAATTTACCCGCCATAGTGTTGGAGATGGTCAAGTAACGACCCCGTCGCCAAGCCAAGGCACGCATTGTGAGCTCATGTAAAACTGCCAGTGGGCCGAACCTCCCGCCAGGAAGATCTGCCGAGTTTAACCACTCGGTGATGTCGAGACTAAAGGGCAGCTTATGGCGACGTGCAAAATGATTTAGACGGAGTAGTGGAACGGGGGCAGCATTATAGAGTATAAGGGAATCAGGGGAGATAGATGAAAGTCTGCTCCTGAGATCCGAGCTTGGACCATTCAGTAACCGAACCAAGCGAGCGAAGACGTGAAAACCTTTTTCTCTCGGGAAACCGCCTTGGACCACACTGATCTTTGAGCCTTTCAGAATTGCTTCCCACTCGCTCGACATTTCATCCCGGGTATGGTCACTGCAAATGATCGTGATCTCGTGTCCGGCCAAGACAAGGGCCCTAGCCAGACCAACGTTCCTAAGCGCCCCTGCATTAACTGTCCGAAATGAGCTAGGGGTGAAGTAGGCAACTTTCATAACCGCGTCCTGGAAGCTGCACTCGCAGAATATTTATAAGCCCTAACGGCACAATGGAGGGCTTCAATAAACCGGTGACGCACAAAATTTACGTCGTATTGTTCAGGCAGCTTAGGCTCGTCGGACGAATAAATGTCGTGTCCAGCCCATTCACTTAGTCCTTGAAAAGCTCGCCGAAGCGAACTGCTCTCAGAGGAATGAGCCACGCGAACGCGAACGCCATGAGTCCGAAACTCTTCGACGCTAGCTTGTCCAATGGGGCCAACAATCAATAGCGGTCGGTTGGCAGCAAGGTACTGCGGCACCTTGGTGGACACGGACAAGCGGGTAAAATTAGAGATATTACAATTTTCGGACTCGACGAACAATAACGCGTCAGCCTCAGTAAGTCTTCGAGGAACATCGTTGACGTTGATTTCCCCGCCCCACTTCAAGTTGCTCGGCAAGTCTCCAGCCAGGTAGCGTTCGGCGTCACTCGCCGATGTATGTGCAACCAAGGTCCAATCGCTCAGAGAGGATTCGCGCATCACATCAGCTAGCTGAATCAGGACATCCGCTCTCCCAAGATGCAGACCACCCACGTAGACGAGTTCCTTAGACTCCGACCCTCTTACCTCACGAGGCCTCCCCGCCCGAAAGTAATCAGCAGGGTCCACGCTGTTTCCTATGGCCACGCATTCCATCCCCATTCGGCTACTAAAATCAGAGGCCATGGCGGAGCCGATAGTCAAGCACAGGGGACTCCGATCCAACACCCGGTGTAAAAGTTGCAATGATCTCTTGTGCGCCAAGCCACAGAGTTCACGATTGGGATAAAGCGACAGGATCCAGTCGTCCATGAAGTGCGGGACTATTGGAACGTCAAATCGTTTGGAGAGTTCGAGCGCCAAAAGCATCATTCTGCAACTTCCCAACAGGGAATGAATTACGGTTGGGCGGAACTCTGAGACGGCCCTAATGGTATCGGTCGGCAGCCTCACGGGACTAAGGTCCGAAGCCGCTTTAGCTTCACGCCTCAGGCGTCCACCGGCTGGGACCTGTTCACGGCGGACTGCTGCATTCAGTCCATCAGCAGCTAGTCCCGGGGCTGGAAGGCTCGAGGCTCGCAACCGTGCCAAGGTCCAATGGATAGCGCCAGATACCGGAGCGACCGTTTTGGGTAAGGGAACAATGCTCGGGTGGTCATGTAGACCAGGGTTGTCTACCAGTTGCAGTATCGACTCCGGAGGCAGGCCCGCGTATATGCTACTTAGAGTCTGCCCAGTTGCGTCCCTCGATCCAATCGGCTTGGCACCCAGATAAAGCACACGAACACAGTTCATTGGGTCTCCACCATTTGCCGAGGGTGATCTTTCGAAGCACGCAGTAACGTCTGTCTGTAACCAATGAAGGCCGCAGGCCAGACCAAGACACAGTATAAAGTAGCTCCCGCGAAAGGGATCCACATAGTACCGATATGAGTTGCGATGAACCATTTAAGGGGAACAACGATTAGGAAAAGACTGTAACCAACAGTCTGGGCCATCAGCACCCCTCCTCCATTTTGAACCATGAAGAGAGGCGCCACAACGGCTTGGACGAAAACCATGAGCCCCAGGCCGCACAGAAGTGTACTGCTTGGTACGATGGCAGAGCCCAGCCACCAGCCTATCGCTTGCTTCCCAAGAAGAATCCCGATTCCCGCCAACCCTCCCACTGAGAGCGAGGTGATAATAACCATTTTTCGCGTTATAGCCCGCACCCAGGCGGTGTCACCATTCTGGAGAGCCGCGGCATTCAGGGGCCAAAGCGGGGTGGTAAGTATTGCCGTAATCACGCCAAACATGGCAAAGATTCTTGCGGGTATCGCAAAATTGGTAACTTCAGATAAAGAGACGGTCTGAGCGATGATCCAATTGTCAGACGAAAGCGTCGCTGCCATTAGCACCGTTATGAGCAGAAACCGGGCCCCAATTGCAGCTAAATCCTTCAAATCATTCCAACTGAATTGACTTAGCCGGGGTGATATTGACCTGCCGTGGCGTCCTGTGAAGAAAAGTATAGTGTTGACGAGGGAGACGCAAACGGGAGAGAAAGACGCTAGGGCGATAAAAAACTCGCTGCCCGCGGCGACACGTGCCGCTACTAAGACTGCCGCTATACCTATAACGCTCGCCGCTCCTTGCCACATATTCGACCGGCCGACTTGCTGCATTGCATACTGAACACGAATTATGAGTGAACCGACAATGTTCAGAATAAAGGCACTCAATGTCAGTAACGTTAGTGATTCCACCTCAGGGTCGTTAGCACTGGATGAACGTCCAACTACGGCAGCCCAGTCAACAGACAGCGACGATACCCAGAGCGAGATCAAGCAAATTACCACCGCAAGCGAAAGCGCTAGATATGCGGTGGATATCAGACGTCGTGCCCTTGAAGTGTCATCTTCTGCCATGGCTTTGGCAAGTCTGGTCATGAGTCCCGCGCCAATGCCTAGATCCGCAAACACCGCGACTGCTGTAAGTGACAATGCTGCGGCCCACGCCCCATAGAGGCTTGCCCCCAGATACTGCAGGGAAACCGGCACAGTCACAAAAGGAGAAAGCATTGCCACTCCTCGGCTTATTGCCGAAGTTGCAACGCCTAACCGAAGTTGGCTTGTCCGAATGTGGGCCATGATCGTCCCTCCTCTACATCGCAAAGAGGCACATGTGTTGACCCAGCTGGCCAGCGTGGCCCCTTCGAGGGGGCCACGCGCAAGAGCTCACAAGTACCAGAGACTAAGACGGCCGGCAAGGCTTCACTATGTCTAACCACGCACTCAGCTATCGCTCTGGGTTGTCCCAGCTCTTGCTCAGAAGGGCGTTTTTTATAGACGTTCATTGCTTCGTCTACTCATAACCCCATGTACCAGTCATACACTTCCTTAAGCGCGTGGACGAAATCCGGCTGCACAACTTCCGGCAACAATGAACTGAGTAGTTCGGACGAGGCTTGCGAATGCTTCACGTCGCCCTGGCGGCGTTCCACGTACTCGACTTCGATTGGGCTACTGTGCAGTTCCTGCAGAAGAGCGATCAGCCCGTTGAGTGAGGTACGCGTGCCGAATGCGAGGTTCACCGGCGTCTCGCAGGTTACTGTACGTAGTGCAGATTTGGTGAGGGCGTCAGTAACGGCGTGGATTGAGGTAAAGTCCCGCGACTGCTCGCCATCGCCAAAGACGGTCAATGGTTTGTTGTTCTTGAGGGCTAGCAGGAACTTTGGAATTACGGCCGCGTACACATGGTCCGCTCGCTGCAGCGGTCCGAAAACGTTGAAAAACCGGAAGGCAATGGTGTTGAGGCCGTAGCTGGTTGAGTAGGCGTTTGTGTACGCCTCAGTAGCCAATTTCGTTACGGCGTAGGGACTAAGCGGCAAAGTAGAAAGCGATTCGGTCTTCGGTAGCGCAGGGTTGGCACCATATACCGACGATGAGGAAGCAACGCTCACGTGCTGAACTCCCGTTACGCGCGCCGCCTCGAGCACGTGCAGTGTCCCATCGACGTTCACTGCGTTGGTGGAAAAGGGGTCCTTGATTGACCGTGGAACTGACGGAAGGGCGCCAAGATGAACGACGGCGTCGACTCCCTCGGTGGCCCGCAACACGTCATCGTAATTGCGAAGGTCTCCCTCTATTTCCTGGACGCGCTCATGCGGAACCTCACGACGACGGCCCGTCACGTAGTTATCCAACGTTCGCACGCGCTCCACTTCGGGCTGCGTCATAAGATGATTCACCAAGTTGGTGCCGATGAACCCGCACCCGCCCGTTATCAAGATGTCCATATTTAGTCTCCTAGATCGAATACGCGACCGGGTACTTGACCGCTTTGAGGGGCGCGCTTACAGCGCGTGCACCTTGCTGCCGGTCAACCTGTTCTTGGTGTCCAACACGAGCGCGCCCTCCCTATTCACGACGTCATAAGAGATGTCATCGTGGTCGGTAAGGAGGACGATGATGTCTGCTTGGTCAACGGCCCCTGCTGACCACACGGTTTGAGTAATCCCGGCCGGCCAGCGGTGGGGCTCAACGTGACTGTCAACGGCAGATATCTCAGCCCCCATCCCACGCAGGAGCTCCGCCACACGAACGGAAGGCGCCTCGCGAATGTCACCGGTATTTTTCTTGTAGGCCAGCCCCAGCAGAAGCACAGCCGAACCCTTCACAGCCTTGCTCTCATTGTTGAGCAATTCCACCACTCGCTGCACCACGTAGCTAGGCATATTGTCATTTATGTCATTGGCTAGCTCGACGAACCGGAAGTTCTGACCCAGCTTGCGCCGAACCTGCCACGACAAGTAGCTCGGGTCCACAGGCAGGCAATGCCCTCCGACACCAGGCCCGGGGGTGAATTTCATGAACCCAAAAGGTTTCGTGCTTGCCGCCTCAATGGACTCCCAGACATTAACACCAAGCTGATTGGCAAAAATCGCAAGTTCATTAACTAATGCGATGTTGACGTGCCGGAACGTGTTTTCAAGGAGCTTCGTGAGTTCGGCTTCTTTCGGCGAACTGACCGGCACAGTCTGGTTCACCAAGTCGTCATAAAAGCGCTGAACATGGTCGAGGGATGCCGCATTAACCCCAGAAACCACTTTGGGCGTCTCCACGAAGCCCCAAGATTTGTTTCCAGGATCGATACGCTCCGGGCTGTATCCCACATGAAAGTCTGCGCCTGCCTTGAGTCCAGACCCCTCCTCCAAAATGGGCACCAAAAGTTCTTCTGTGGTTCCCGGGTAAGTCGTGGACTCGAGAACAACCACAGCTCCTGGCGTAAGGTTGACGGCTAATGAGCGCGCTGACTCCTCAATGAAGGAAAGGTCCGGAAGACTCTCTCGGAGCGGCGTGGGTACAGTGATGACGGCAACATCGAAGCCGTAGGTCTCGGCGTAGTCCGTCGTTGCGCAATACCGACGGGAGTCTAGGGCAGAGCGTAATTGCGCGTTTGAGATGTCATCGACGTATGACTCACGTGCGTTGAGTGAGTCGATGCGGTTTTTGTCCAAATCCACACCGACAACTGTGTAGCCGACTTCGACCGCTCTCATCGCAACTGGAAGGCCTACATAGCCTTGTCCAACGATGACAACTTTCTGATCCTTGATGATCATTTCATTTTCTTCCGGTTGTATGCACGAAGTTCTGAGTTCAATTAGCTTCTGGCCTTCTGATACCGGTTCGCTGGCCATGACTATGCGCCGTGGAGCGTATAAAACTCACGACGCGTCGAGAAGTATCTGATACCTGGTATTCCGCAGGTAAAGTTGCCGAACCAGCAGAACCAAACTCCTCCAAAGCTATGCGGACACCATCCGTGATTGAGTCGGCCGAGATGCCCACGGTGATTATGCCACCCGTATCCATCGATTCAGGACGCTCGATGAAATCCCGAAGAGTCACGGCCGGGAAGCCCAGAATGGACGACTCCTCGCTGATCGTTCCACTGTCGGATAATACGAGCTTTGCCCCTTGCTGGAGCGCTACGTAATCGTGGAATCCGAAGGGGGGATGAAATGTGAGAGAACCCCTCGGTTCTTCCGGCAACTCATCCAGTCGCTTACGAGTGCGTGGATGGGTCGACACCAGCACTGGCAAATCGTATGCCTTGGCTAGTTGATTCAGAGCGTCCAGAACCGATGTAAGTCGAGGGACGCTGTCGACATTCTCTTCACGATGGAGGCTTACGAGGAAATATCCTCCATGGGAGAGGTTTTGACGTTCCAGCACATCACTGGCGGCGATTTGGGTGGCGTTGGCATCGAGCACTTCTCGCATCGGCGAACCACTGAGCATGATTCGCGAAGGATGGATTCCTTCGGCCAGAAGGTTGCGTCGGGCGTGCTCAGTGTAGACAAGGTTGTAGTCAGCCACATGATCCACGAGGCGGCGGTTGACTTCCTCTGGAACATTCTCATCGAAACAACGGTTGCCGGCTTCCATGTGATAAACGGGGATCTTCATTCTGCGAGCCATCAGGGCAGAAATGCAACTGTTGGTATCACCCAGGACAAGCATGGCGTCAGGTTTTTCTTCAGCAAGCACTGATTCCATTTTTGTGAGGATGGTTCCCAAAATCGAACCAAGCGAACTCGTATCTGCTTCCAGAAAATGATCAGGGCGACGAAGGCCGAGGTTTTCGAAAAAAACCTCGTTTAGTTCGTAATCATAATTTTGGCCCGTGTGTACCAGCACATGGTCCATGTACTTATCCAGCCGCTTGATGGTTGCTGCTAAACGAATAATTTCTGGTCTGGTCCCAACGACTGTCAGTACCTTCAATTTTTTGATCATTGCTTACACGGGCTCCGGAATAGTGTCAGGTGCTGATGGATCGTAAATTTCGTTAGTCCAAAAGGACGTGTAGAGTGTGTCGTTTCCGGTGTTGGTGATTTTGTGTGTCCACATCGTAGGCATGTCTACAGCGACTGGAGACTCTCCAGTTACACGGAACTCGTGGGCCTCATTTGTAAACATTTTGCGAAGGGAAATAGTTGCCGTGCCGGCGAGCACGGTGAACCGCTCGATCTTCCGCCGGTGGAAATGATCTCCGCGGCTAATGCCAGGTTCCGTTGTGGAGAACGACGACTGTCCTGTCCCACCATGAGTCCTCAAAATTTCAAAAAAAGACCCACGGGCATCGGCATGGCGTTGCAGGGAAAGCGGAGCTTGCTGCGGAAATGTATAGGAGCGGTAAGTATTGAAAAGGTCCCGATCGAATTTGCTCCGAATATCGGGGATGTCACCTCGGCCGTATGCTTTGGCAATCGCGGTCAGGCGCTTCAACAAGCCCGTTACCGACTCACGGACATGAAGAGATTCGGATTCACCAGGAGTAACGGCTCCAACGAGAATGTCAGCGGCATCCTGCACATGGAGCAGACAGAGCTCCTTGTCGTGCTCTACCGTCGGTGCCTCCCCTTGCGACAGAAGGTGGCTGAACGTGGCGGTGACGGCGTTGTAAAACGGCCGCCCATGTTCGCCAAACAAGTTGGGCAGAAGTACATCCTCAAACTGCACCCCGGCCTTCTCGGTTGCTCCCCGCAAAATGTCAGAGGCTTTGCGTTTGGCTTCGCCGTAGACGCTCCCATTCCCTGACTGCGTTGAATTGGCAAAGACAACGGTTGGCGGCGGGTTCTCACTTCTGGTCAATGCCTCTGCGACCTGCTTCGCGAAGAGTAGATTGCCCTCGCGAACTTCTTCATCGGTTCCGCGATTCACTCCGGCAATATGCACTAGTCGGTGAGCACCGTTTATTGCGGAAGACGCGGTATCAACATGGAAACCATCTCCCAAAGAAAACGTTCGACTTGGCTGCACGCCATAGAGAGCAGCCCGCGTATGCCAACCTACAAACCCGTTAGCGCCTGTCAGCGCGACTTCACTCATTCGCGAATGAGGTCTTTGTCCGCTGCAAGTCCGGCGGACACAAGCTCTTGCCGCACTTCTGGGAGCGTAAGCAGGAGGTCTTCAACCTCAGCGACTGTCATCCGTTCGACCGTATGTGAGTCGTAATCGGAGTATCTGGCCTGGACAGGGTCCCCTTGTTCAAAGTAGATGCTGTAGTTCAAGTCCCGTTTATCCGCCTGAATACGAAAGTACTCGCCCATATCCTGTGCGCGTGAAAGTTCCTCGCGGGTAGCAAGGGCCTCAGACAATTTCTCCGCGTGCCTGGTGCCGATGACATTGATGTTGGAGCGCGACCGGAAAAGGTTAACAGTTGCCTGAGCGAGGTCTCCGACCGTGCATGCTCGCGCTTTCCGAATGAAGAGGTCTCCTTGATGAGCGTTGTGGAAGGCGAATTCCACCAAGTCCACTGAATCGGCGAGGGACATCATGAACCGGGTCATGTCGGGGTTTGTTACTGTGAGATCCTTGCCTGCCTTGATTTGATTGATGAAGAGGGGTATGACTGATCCCCGTGAGTACATGACGTTGCCATAACGCACACAGGAGACGGTGGTTTCAGCATTTGGGTTGTTCAGGCCATGTGACTGGGCAACCTTCTCCATCATCGCTTTGCTCATGCCCATAGCGTTCACTGGGTAAACTGCTTTGTCGGTACTAAGGCAAACGACCGACTTCACGCCCGCCTGGTCCGAGGCGCGAACGACGTTCTCACTGCCAACGATGTTCGTCTTCATCGCTTCTACCGGAAAAAACTCGCAGGACGGCACTTGCTTGAGGGCTGCCGCATGAAACACAAAGTCAACGTCCCGAACTGCTCGCTCGACGCTCTGATAGTCACGGATGTCACCCACGTAGAAGCGCAGGCGGGCGTCACCCATCTCATGGCGCATTAGATCCTGTTTGGCTTCATCGCGGCTAAGAATGCGGATCTCCTCGACACCCCTCGACAGCAGCTTTTTGGTCACGATGTGACCGAAGGATCCTGTACCGCCTGTTACGAGGATGCGCTTCCCCTCGTAACCACTCGCCGTATCTACCATCAGATGTTCCCTTTCCCAATAAAGACCGCACAGCTACACGGAGTAAGACTCATACTGTGCTCCCCAGAAATTCCAATACGGTCGATTCCACTAGTTGAAGCGAGGACAACGACATCGCAGATCCACTGGGCAACGTTAGGCCCGTGGCAAAAAGCCGCTCTGATGTCCCATCCACAAGACGCCGCGCCTGTCGGAACACCGGCTGCAGATGCATAGGCTTCCACAGCGGCCGGTTCTCAATGTTTTCAAGACTCAGTGCGGAGCTAAGTTCGGTGCGGCTGAAGCCTGCAACTTCTTCATCGACAAGTATGGACGTTAGCCAACAGTTGTCGTCGTCATCCGTTTCACCGCCGAAGACCGATACGCCAGGGACACCACTGAACAGCCTCTTGTAGTACTGCCGATGGGCCCGGCGGCTTGCGATCATTTCGTCAAGCCGGAGTAGTTGAGCTCGCCCTAGGGCGGCCAACAGGTTGCTCAGCCTGTAGTTATAGCCAATGTCGGCATGCTCGTAATGAACAACGGGCTGTCGGGCCTGCGTCGCCAAGTACCGGACTCGGGAAGCCAGCTGTCCGTCATCAGTGAGCAGCATACCGCCGCCTGAGGTGGTCATGATCTTGTTGCCGTTGAAGGAGAAAACGGCGGCGTCCCCCCAAGCACCAGCAGGCTTGCCGGCGTGCACGGCGCCAAGCGACTCCGCCGCGTCCGCTATCAGCGGGACACCATACTGGGCAGCAATTTCACTGATAGTTGTGTAATCAACGGCTTTTCCTAGAAGGTCGACGGGGACAATCGCTCCGACCCGTTCACCGGCGGCGGTCAGTGTCCGCAGGGCGCCTTCCAGTAGGCTCGGGTCCATATTGCCCGACTCCGGCAGAGAATCAATGAAGAACGGCTCTGCCCCTGTGTAAGTGACTGCGTTGGCGGTTGCGGCAAACGTCATGGTGGACGTCAAGACGACATCGCCTGGCCCTACGCCCGAGGCTAGAAGAGCGAGGTGGAGGGCCGCGGTTCCGGAGCTCAGTGCAACTGCGTAATTTCGACCTATACGCTGCGACATTTCCTGCTCAAAGCGATCGACGTCCGGGCCCAGGGGGGCTATCCATCCCGAGTGGAGCGCCTCCAGAATGTATTTTTCCTCGAGCTCGCCCACGTCGGGAGCCGACATATAGATCCGGTCAGTCATTGCTGCTGCCTATTGACGTAGCAAGGTAAGGCTTGGGTGCGGCTGGGACCCTACTGCAGGATTCTTCCCAACGGTGGTAGTCCAGATCCGCAGGGTCCAACGGTGGGACAGCGGTGTGCGTCACCTTGTCGTGATAGGGGCGCTCGCCGCGTTCCTCTTGGCCGAATAGCTCTTCATGCAGCTTTTCGCCGGGCCGAAGACCTGTGAATACAATGTCGATCGCCCTGCCGGACATGGAAATCATTCGTTTTGCAACATCGAGTATTTTCACGGGCTGCCCCATGTCCAGGATCAGCGCTTCCCCGGGTCGACCGATCGCACCGGCTTGGATCACCAACTGGCAGGCTTCTGGGATCGTCATGAAGTATCTCGTGACCTCAGGATCCGTCACCGTTACCGGCCCGCCGGCCTCGATCTGTGCAATAAATGCCGGGAGCATAGAGCCGCGGCTTCCGATCACGTTACCAAAACGGACCGACAGGTAAGATTGCCCGGTTCTCTCGGCCGCCCAAGCGGTAAGTCTTTCTGCAAGCCGCTTCGAATGCCCCAGGACGCTGGTAGGATTTGCCGCCTTATCCGTCGAAATATTGATAAACGTCTCAACTCCAATTTGCCCGGAGGCCTTCAGGACGTTGAGCGTTCCGAGAACGTTGCTCTTCCAAGCTTCTCGAGGATACTGTTCCAACATTGGCAGGTGCTTAAGTGCTGCCGCGTGGAATACCACTTGGGGCTTCCTGTTGTCGAAGATCGCGCGAACTGCTTCCTGGTCTCGTATGTCCGCTAAGACCACGTCACTGCTGTTCAGCAGTCCATGTCCGGAGAGCATCATCTGAACGCCGTGGAGGCCGGTTTCATCACGATCCAACATGATGAGCTCCCGAGGGGCATACTTTGAGAGTTGGCGGCACAACTCAGAGCCAATGGAACCGCCGGCACCTGTGACAAGGACGCGCCTGCCAGCAACATATTCAGCTATGGATGCTATCTCAGTATCCACCGGCCTTCGCCCAATAATGTCCTCGATAGCCACATCCCTCAGGTCTCCAAGCCGCATGCCCTCCTCTAAGATGTCTGAGAGAAGAGGCATTACCATCAGCCGAATTCCTGCTTTGTCCGCTGCATCCGACGTCTTGCGGATGAAATCTGCGTCCGCCCGTGCCACACATAGGACAACCGCTGTTGCTGCGGTTCTTTTCGCCACTGCTTCTAGCTCTGCCCCCGTCCCCATGACCGCCACATTTGAAAGCCGCCTGTTCCGTTTTCCAGGATCATCGTCGACAAGTCCCACTGGGCGGTACAGAGAAGCGGGATCACCGAGCATTCTCCGTAGGAGATATGCCCCGGTCTGGCCTGCTCCGTATATCAGCACACGCTCCGCTGAATCCAGCGGACGGACTCTCCGCTCGGTAAAGAGCCTCCGCATATATCGGCTCCCGCCCATCAAGACGAACGCAAGGGGTAGCGCCACCAGGGCCGTGCTGCGAGGCAAACCGTTGGCACTAAGGAAGAAGAGATTGACCCCGAATAACGCTGAAGCAACGATGACCACCGTGAACAGAAGCGTTTGCGCTTCATCGAATGCCCCATGCTGATGCCGTCCCCGGTAAAGGGCAAGAGACCAACCTACTGCAGCCTGAAGACTGACGGCTAGCAAAACCAGGATGCCTACGGAGAACCAATTCACCCGCTCCGCTTCAAAGTCGAATCGGAAGAGGACAGCGAATGCAACGGCGAGGATCCACGCCTCTGCGTCGATCGAGTACTGAACGACGCGATATGCCCACTTGGCAGCCCGGTCATCGCCGGCGCGCTGGCGCACCTCTGTTGATCCCACTTGACTTGTTCCCCCACAAATTGACTGCGCGCGAGATGATTCTCACCTCATCCCTTCGAGCAGACCCGACATTAGAATACAGACGGGCCCATCGATCCTTGATATTAAAGCACCTCCGCGACGTAGTTACGGACGAAAGCATTCAGTCAAGCAAATTTGTGCGCTCCGTTACGGTGCTGACGCGCCTTGAAAGATAGTGCTACGTGCGGGTGGTCCACTTGCCCGTATAACTGCCCCCGGTCCGGTTTCTAGTTGTGGAACCGGTACGATGAGGGAAATTTTCCCCGCGAACTTCACCTGGAAGGGGCTCGGTTTTGGAGCTTAAGGATTACTTGCGCATCGTCCGGCGAAACTGGATTTTAGTCGTTGCGTGTGCGCTCATCGGCATCTTGGGAGCGGGTGTGGTGTCCTTGCTTATGAAGCCGAGCTACAGGTCCGAGACAAAGCTCTTCGTTGCGCTACAGAATTCGGGTTCGGTCTCCGAGCTTCAGCAGGGCAACGTCTTCAGCCAGGCGAGGGTTCAGTCATATGTGAAGACAGTCACGACCCCGACAGTACTCCAACCAGTGATTGACAGCCTGGACCTGAAGACAACCCCGCAATCCTTGGCGCAAAAAATTGTAGCAACGTCAGATACCAATACTGTTCTTATTAGCATTTCGGTTCAAAACGAATCGCCCGTCCAAGCGGCGGCGATAGCCCAATCCGTCAGCCGCAGCTTGATTGCCGCCGTTAACGATTTGGAAAAGCCCTCCAACGGGGGCAATTCGCCAGTCAAGCTTTCTATAGTCGCCCCCGCAACGGCACCGTCCTCGCCCTACTCGCCAAACGTTCAAATGAACTTGCTCCTGGGTCTCCTCGCGGGGTTGGCTGCCGGCATCGGGCTTGCCGTGCTCCGGGCGCTTCTTGATACTCGAATTCGTGGCGAGGCAGATCTCCGGAGGGTAACCAGTTCTGCCGTGCTAGGTGGCATCAGCTTCGATACGGACGCCATAAAGAAACCACTGCTCACACAGGCGGCTCACCAGAGCCCCCGCGCTGAGTCCTTCCGTCAACTGAGGACGAACCTTCAGTTCGCCCATGTAAGTCATGAATCCAAAACTCTCCTCGTAACCTCATCGGTTCCCGGCGAAGGAAAGAGCACTACTGCCACGAACCTCGCAATTGCCATGGCTCAAGCAGGACAATCTGTTGCTTTGGTGGATGCAGACCTGCGGAGGCCCATGATCGCCGATTACCTCGGGCTGGAGAGAAATGCAGGGCTAACGACAGCGCTCATTGGTAAAGCGGATGTCAACGACCTTCTGCAACCCTGGGGCGATGGCCAACTTTACGTCCTCGCGTCCGGACAGGTACCGCCAAACCCCAGCGAATTACTCGGCTCCGAGAAGATGAGGCAACTGATTATCAGGCTAGAAAGTGTCTTTGACGCTGTGGTTATCGATGCACCACCGCTACTCCCTGTCACTGACGCCGCGGTTCTGGCACAACAAGTGGGTGGAGTGGTGGTAGTTGTCGGCACTCAAAAGGTTCGAACCGGTGATCTGGAGAAATCCCTGGCAGCGCTTGAGATGGTGCAGGCCGACGTCCTAGGTGTTGTCCTGAACCGCTTGCCCGTCAAGGGCCCCGATGCCTATGCCTATGCCTCCTACAGCTACAGCACCTCGGGCAAGCTCCCAGTAAAGCCGCCGGTAGACCTCCATCACGGGCGTGCAGAGGACTCCCATGACGTCTTCACGGATGAAATTCTCCATGGAAGCCCACGAGAAGAGACTCGCTTCATCGGCGGCCGAGGACAGGGACATAATGCCAGCTGACAGGCGACGAAACCCACAGGCACAAGTGGGCGGACTTCCTGAATCAACATCCTCGAGGGCCCGACGTACTCGAGGGAGCCCCAAGGGACATGCCCGTCTTTTTCTGCTTCGAATCGCAGGAATATTCGCTGGACTTCTACTGGTCGTTGCGGCTGTCGGAGGCTGGCTTTTCTACCGCGCTATGGATATAAGAGGGGAACTAGCCGCTGTCAATAACGTTCTCCCTGAATTCGAAAAGAAGCTCCTTGCTCATGATGAAGCGGCGGCTCGCTCTGCATTGACCGACATTCAAGCCCATATTCAGAGAGCTCGAAGTTCTGCGACGGACCCGGTGTGGAAGGCAGCAGGCTCGGTTCCCGGAGTAGGGAAGAACTTCTCTACGGTCTCGGAGCTGGTGCTGTCCGCCGATGACGTCGTAGTCGGGGCCGCCCAACCGCTGCTGTCCGTTTATGGTGCCCTCGACTGGAAGGCCCTGAAACCCGTTCAGGGGAAGTTTGACCTGGAGCCGCTTAGGGCATCCTCTCCGAGCATCGTTTCAGCGGCTAATACTGTCGATCTGACATACCAACGTCTGTCCAGTATCGAAGATGGTGGCCTCTTACCTGAGGTGGCACAGCCCCTCGCTACCGCGAAAAGCTCTTTGAGTAGCCTCAGGGAGTCACTCAGCGTCGCTGCGGATGCGTCGGCGCTCCTTCCAAAGATGATGGGGACGGAGGGCACCCGACACTATCTGGTGCTGATTCAAAACAATGCGGAAGTCCGGGCCACCGGGGGGCTTCCAGGGGCTCTGGCTGTGCTGCGGATTGAAAACGGAACCATGAGCTTGGATGCGCAGTCGAGTGGGGCGGCGCTTGGAAAGTTTTCCCCAGCAGTAGCGGTGGACCCTGCCCAAACCGCAATCTACAGTAAACGCTTGGGCAGCTACATCAGCGACGTCAACTTGACCCCCGACTTTCCGACAGCCGCGAAGGCGGCAAAGGCCATGTGGGAAACCCGGCATGGGACACAGATAGATGGCGTAATTGCACTCGACCCTGTAGTGCTGTCACACATTCTGAAGGCATCCGGTCCGATGGCAATACCTGACCTCAGTCCCGAATTGGGCCAACGAGTCCCCGGCATCTTGACTGAGGGCAACGTTGTGAAGGCTCTTTTGTCGGATATCTACTCCGCCACGCAATCCAACGAGTTGCAGGATGCCTACTTTGCCTCCGTTTCGAAAGAAGTTTTCAATCTTCTTGGGTCAGGAAAGATCTCACCGGACCAACTACTTGGTGCTTTGACAACGAGCGTTGAGGAACACAGACTCCTCGTTTGGAGTACCAAGGAAGAAGAACAGGATGTGTTGGAAAGAACCTTGGTGGGAGGAGCAGTTTCCGGTCCCACAGTTGGCGGCGCTTCCTTCGGTGTCTACTTCAACGACGGGACTGGCGCAAAGATGGATTACTACGTGAGGAAAACTGTGCGCCTTGAGTCTGTCTGCACCGGTAGTGACTATGCCGAATACAAGGTCATAGTGAGTATGACGAATACGGCGGGAGAAGACGCAGCAAGCGCACTGCCAGTGGCCGTAACTGGAGACGGCCGATTCGGGACACCCCGTGGCACTATTCAAACCAACGTCACGGTCTACGGCCCATCCTTATCGCATCTGGATGCCGCTCTTGAGGACAATGCGAAGGTTAGTTTTGGGTCGTATGTCCACTACGATCGTCCAGTTGGCATCGTGACCACACGTCTGGAACCAGGCCAGACTTCGGAAATCGAGATGACATTCGTGAATGTGGTCCAGCATGCAGAGCCGGAAGTCGTTGTCACCCCAACTCTCCAAGATGTCAAAGAAGTTCTTCTTCCCACGGTGAGAGCTTCCTGCGGCGATTAGGATCTTCTGTAAAGAACTTGACAGACGTTGCCCACAGGCTTCACGCGGTGGTAGCGTGTTTTTTGGGATATGTCCGTAACTCTGTAAAGGTCTCTTACAGTGAGGAAGCATCCTCAAAACGGATTACATGAAAATAACGTCTCCGGGGGGACTTCAATGAAAAAAACATTTGCCGCACTCGCTCTTGCTGGATCCATTGCACTGATCGGGTCAGCGCCGGCCTTGGCGGCTACCTACCCACCCCTTCCACCTCAGGCCGCTGTCTCGGACAGCTATGTCGGCCCTGGTGAAACCTTCATCTTCCGCGGCCAGGGATTCTTGGCGGGCGAAACGCTCACCATCCGCGTTACCCCGGGACAGGCCCCCGCATCCAACGGTGCCAACATAGCGGGTAGCCGAGCGGTCGCTACGCGCATCGGAGTCGTCGCCGAAGCGCAGACTCTGACGACCAGCGCCGACGCGCAGGGTGCCTTCGCCCTTCCTATTGCCATCAGCGAAGCTGGAACCTACACGCTTACCGCAACAGGTAATACCTCGGGTATCACAGTTGGCCCAGTCACCGTCACGGTAGCAGCTTCCCTGGCCAATACCGGAGGCGATGCTGCTGGCGCTCCACTTGCAAACACTGGCAGTGGATTGGCAAGCACAGGTGCCGATGCCAGCCTGCTTTTGTGGGGTGCAGCGGGCGTTGGTGCTCTCGGCTTGGGCGCAGCGGGCGTGATCCTGGTTCGTCGAAACAAGTCGGAGGCTTCTGCCTAGCAACAGCCGGTCAGATAAGCCGGGAAAGATGGGTCGACTCCGCAAGGAGGTGGCCCATCTCTTGCTTTTAACGTCGCATGGCTTCGAGGGTTCTTGAAGCCCCCTTCCCTACACCCACCCAACAGGAGCGGCTATGTGGTATCTATTTGATCTATGGGGAGACATTGGCGCAAAGAACCACGGGTGTACGATTTCTCGACGCCGCTCCCCCAGCTACATGGGATGCGCTACGCACTTCTTGTGCTTCTGGCTGTGACTGCACTCGGAACTGCAGTATTCGCCCTGCTACGGACCACCTGAGGCCGACTTGAGGTTCGTTTACCATCAGCGACTGTGGCAGCTAATCCTCGTGGCTATGGCAATTCCCCTGGCGTTCATCGCTTTTTGGCCATCGCCCGTCGACAAACCAGTTTCCGGACAGCTCGCAGCCGTCCTCGCCTTCCTTCACCGCCACGGGATTCCCCGCTGGTTCAACTACGGTTTGGTCGAAGCGTCCGCCAACGTCGTCCTTTTCATGCCCGTCGGATTTGTGGCCGCACTGGCATTTTTACCAAAACGCTGGTGGCAAATCGGCGGTTTCGGCATGCTGATTTCCGGCTGCATCGAGCTGGGACAGCTCCTATTTCTGGACGATCGCTTTGCAAGCCCATCAGATATCTTGACCAACACGTCAGGTGCTGTCATCGGGGCGCTGCTGGCCGCCTGGGCCACGAAAAAAGGGAGGCCTACCACCTTTCGGCAGCAGGCCTCCCAGAAGTGCTAAAAGCTGCTTTTAGCCTACAAAGCTTTTCATCCAGGTCTTCAGGTCCTCGCCGAACTCCACTCGCTCGGACGCGAGGGTGATGACGGCCTTCAGGTAGCTCAGCTTGTCCCCGGTGTCGTAGCGGCGGCCCTTGAAGACCACACCGTACACGCCGGAGCCTTCGCCTTCGCCGGCGGCAAGCGTCTGCAGAGCGTCTGTCAGCTGGATCTCGTTGCCGCGGCCAGGCTCCGTGTGCTCCAGGACGCTGAACACGTTGTGATGGAGCACGTAGCGGCCGATGACCGCCAGGTTGGACGGTGCGTCAGCTGCAGCCGGCTTCTCCACCAGGCTGTTGACGCGGACGTAGTCCTCGCCTTCCACAGCAGTGACGTCAGCGCAGCCGTAAGCGCTGATCTGTGACGGATCAACCTCGATCAGTGCAATCACGGAACCGCCAGTCTTCTGCTGCACCTCCATCATGGTGCTCAGTAGGTTCTCTGCCTCGTCGATGAGGTCGTCACCCAGAAGCACGGCGAACGGCTCGTCACCCACGTGCTGCTGCGCGCACAGCACTGCGTGGCCCAGGCCCTTGGCCTCGCCTTGGCGGACGTAGTGGATGGGGCCCAGGTTGGAGGCGTACTCCACCAAGCCCAGCTTGTCCTTGTCCCCCTTGGCCTCCAAAGCAGCTTCCAGGCCCGGCTCGCGGTCGAAGTGGTCCTCCAGGGCTCGCTTGTTGCGGCCCGTGATCATCAACAGGTCCGAGAGGCCCGCATCGATCGCTTCCTCCACCACATACTGGATGGCCGGGCGGTCAACCACCGGCAGCATTTCCTTCGGCATTGCCTTGGTGGCGGGCAGGAAGCGTGTTCCCAATCCGGCAGCAGGAATGACGGCTTTGGTAATTGCTTTCCCCTTAGTCATAGCTGAACCTTAACAAATTTGGTGGGCCAAACGGCAATTGGATGCGGATTTCAGAAGGACTTCACCGCTCGATCAGAGTCTGCAGAGGCCCCGAACTAGACGAGGCAGAGCACGCATAAACCGGCCCCACCGGGCACGATGCTGCCTGAGTTGTCCAACCAGCGACATGTCCGCATAGATGTTCCCGCTGAGGAAGACCTCCGGCGGTGGGAAGAGCGCTCGCCGCAGCATTCTTGGTTTCTCTTTCCACGTGGCCTGAAGGATAGCGGCGAGGCGTGCGCTGCCAGGTTCTTGGGCTGCCACGCGGTTGCGCCACTCCATGGAGGGCTCCGGCCAGACAACGCTGGTCGTCGGGGGAAGAAGCCCTTCCAGGAAGGGTTGAATGGCTGCCAGCGATCCTGTTGCTCCAGCGAGTTCCAGGAGCGCCTCGGACATGTCCTCCCTGCGCATGAGGTCAGCAAGGTAGTCCAACTCCTGTTGGCAAGCAGGCAGAGTGGGAGAACGCAGGGCATGCAGAGCCAAAAACAAAACGCCAAGTTCCTTGGCGGGAACCCTTAACCGCTGGCCGGCAAGTGAGATGGTCTCAGTGTTCGCCCACAAGCTTTCGAAGCAGTCGTGCGCGGGTTTTTCCATACCGGGAAAGCGGAAATGGATGTCGATACAGCAGGGCCACTCCGGATGGTGGACCGTGACGGAGTGCTTGGGGAACGTCCTGCTGTCCGGGTCCACAGGCCGTTCACGCCAACCCCGTTCACGGAGTCGCTCCAGCACTTCCTCAAGCCTGACGGGATCGACGAAGGCGTCAACATCGGTCGACAGTTTGGCTTCACGAAGCCCCTGAAGGACGCTTGCAGGCCCCTTGATGAAGAAGGCCCTGATGCCGAGGCCATTTGCCAGGCGCGCCACGAGGGCATGACCCAGGAGCACACCCTCCGGGATCTCGAGCTGCGTTTTACGGGAAGCGTGGGTCACAGGACTCTAGCCCCTGGCTCTGCGGCCACCCGCCGCGGCTTCCAGCGCTCCCAGAGTGTCCTCTTCATCCCGGCCGTGAGCGGAAGCCGTCTCCGCGGGCGGGGTGGACGCAGCCGTGTACGTTCCGTAGTAGGAATAGGCATCCCGTCCCTTGCTAGGAACATAGTTGAGGACGGCGCCCAGAACCCGCCCCTTGACCTTCTCGAGGTTTCCCAGGGACAGGTCCAGCTGCTCCTGGGTGGTCTTGCCGGTCCGGATGACGAGGATTGCGCCATCGGCAGCCCGGGAGAGGACAGCAGCATCCGTCACGGGAAGAAGCGGCGGCGCGTCGATGAGGACCACTGCATCCTTCGCCAAAGCCGCCAGCATGTTCTTCATGGCCCGCGACCCAAGCAACTCACTGGGGTTGGGCGGGATACGCCCCGACCCCAGAACTGAAAGGTTCGGCAAGGCACCCCAGGGCTGAAGGACATCAGCCAAATCCGCCGTGCCGGTGAGCACATCGGTGACCCCCACACCCGGAACAAGATTAAAGACGTCCACCAACGTAGGCCGGCGGAGATCGCCGTCGACCACCACCACGTTTTCACCCGCTGCCGCCATGGTGACCGCAAGATTGGCTGTGACGGTCGACTTGCCCTCTGCCTGGAGTGAACTGGTGACCACGATGACCCGCGGCGGCTGGTCCACGTCCAGAAAGCTGAGGTTGGTGCGCAGCTCGCGGAGGGCCTCGGCCATGGCCCCGCCGGCATCATGCAGATGTTCGGCGGTGCCGGCGTCCACAATGGTGCTCTTCCCATCCAGGCGGTGGTCCACGGGGAGGGTGCCGATCACGGGCACGCCGAACAGCCGTTCGATGTCTGCAGCCCGGCGGATGCGACGGTCCAGGTGGCGGCGGATGAGGGCGTAGGCCACGCCGAGGGCCAGTCCGACGAGAGCACCCAGGGCGAGGTTGAGCTTTGTGTTGGGTGAGGTTGGGCTGCTGGGGAGGACGGCCTTGCCCAGCGGGAGTACACGGACGGCCGTGGTTGCGTTCGCAGACGGCCCGGCGCCGGCGATTGCCGGGTTGGACGCGGTGTCGTTGGAGGGTGCCGTCTCGATGGCTTCCACCTGGTCAGCGAGGCCGTTGACCCAGGCGTCGGCTACGCGCTGGGCGGTTGCTGGATCAGGCGACTTTGCGGTGACAGTGATCTGGGCCGTGTCGAGAGGGACTTTGATGCTGATGCTCCCGAGCAGGGCGTCGGCACTCGTCTTCAGATCCAGGGCGTGGATGACGCGGTCCGCGACGAGCCGCGACTTGGCCACAGACTCGTAGTCCTTGACTTTGGCCTTGGCCAAGCTGTCACCGGCCAAGGCCAGGCTAACGTTGTCCGAGCCGGGAGTGACCACTATGCCGCTGGAATCGGAGGAATAGACCTTTGGTTGGAGAAGCGTCCATCCTGCGGCGGCCGTGGTGGCCAGCAGTGTGATTGCGACAATGGCCTTCCAGTACGTTCGGAGAACGTTCAGGTAGTCTGCCAGGTCCAAGCCAGGGGGCGTCTCCGCCGGGGCTGCTGCTGTGCTCACGATGGTTCCTTAAACTCAAGTTCTTGTATGCAGGGATGCGGGTAAGTTCAGTTGCTGGCGCGTTCCAGAATCGACTTGGCGACGAGCTGGTCTACGGCTCCGGCGACGGCCTCCCGATAACCTTCGGGTTTGCCATGCACGCTGCCGACGTATTTCGTTATCCCGTCCAGGCTGACGGGATTGGCGCAGGCTTCCCAGACTGCTGGGCCGATGCCGCTTAGGCGCACTATCTGGTTGTCCAGCATGATCAGAAGGTCCCCGGCGATAGCGACCGCATCCTTTGGAGTGGTGCGCTGGATGCAGCCGACCGGGATCTGTGGCTCTTGGACACTTTTTGCTCCTGCAGGCGCCCACTCTGTCTGGGTAGCCGGCTGCAGACGGAACAGAGGTTCCAACGCGGACGGGAGGTCTGCGGCTTCGGAATATGTCACCTGCCACACTCCCCCGACGCTCTCGATGAGGCGACAGAGTGACTGCAGCGGATCCACGACTTCTGCCTGCGAAGAAGACTCCGGGACCAGCGCCAACACGGCATCTGCCAGCGGTACCCTCTCCAGCGCCGGGGCCATGTGCCGGGCCCCCTCGACACGGTTCAGGAGCACGATCGACTGGATGTAGGGCAACGCCGGAGCCGGCTGCAGCCCAAACTCATCCGGGGACGCCTGGCGCTTCGAGGTGCCGGCCTCCTGTTTGACGGACAGGGGCTTGGGATAAGGAACCACCGAACCGTCCCAGGCAATGGCCACCGTTTCATCCGTGACATAGCCATAGGTCCTGGCGAGCACGGAGGCGGCCGTGGTCTTTCCCGTTCCCGACTTGGCCACCAGCGCGACCACTGCCCCGGTAGCTGGATCCGCCACCCCACACGCGTGGAGCATGGTCAGCTCACCGGCGTTGGCCAGGATGGCAGCTACCGTGAGCCGGGACGTGAGGTTCTCAGCCAGTTCCTCAAAGGAAGCTGCCGCGAGCTGGAAGGTGCCCTCGCTATGTTTCGTGGACGTGCAGGTGACCGAGGCCGTGAACGACTCGCCGGGCAGCGGTTCCGCGGGCACGGGCGGCAGCAAAGGTTCATGGCTGCTGACGCAGCGAGCCCACGCCGAGCTCATACTGGCCCGCTGCTGCCAAGTGACTACAGAGCCCCAGCGGACCACGAACTGCTGTCCCAAAACATCCAGGCACAGCAGGTCGCCACCCCTTGCCAACTCCTCAAGCATGCGCTGCTTCCACGCCAGCCCTGCGCTTTCCGTGGTTCCCGTTGCCGTCATGTCGTTAGTGGGAGTCGCCGCGGGCAGACTCGATCAGGCGCTGCGCTTCGAGGCTTGCCAGGAAGCCTTCCACTTGGGCCTGCATCTGTCCTGACTGATCCTCGAAGGTCGACGCAAGCTCAGCAAAGATGTCCTGCTCGCTGCGCTGTCCATCGATAAGGTCCCAGATAACCGCAGCTGTTCCCTCCAAGACTACGGGCTGACTTGCATCGAGGTGCAGTAGTGCGACGCGGGTTCGGGGTTTGGTGCAGACTTCAGCGACCAGGCCGCCACGTTTCCAAACCATCAGGGGTACGTCACGGTCAATGTGGAAGGGACCGCCGTCAAGGACGTTCCGCTGTTCAGGGTGACTTGCAAGGCGACATCGTAAATATATGTTCCCTTAGTTGCCTTATCGGTATAGCTAAATGTAGACAGAGCGAAAGTCAGCGCGTGGGCTCCGGCGGAGGCGGGAACGCTGCCTGAGAAGGAGGAGCTTTGCTTGTTTTGGGAAACGGAGTTCGTTCCGCTTCCTTGAGACACCCCGCCGACAGAGATCAACGCTTTCTGGTTCTTGTCACGAGCCGTAAAGGTGACACTGTATGAAACGGTGGGACCAAGGAAAGAACTGCCCGTTTGAATGGTGAAACTGGTGGGCCCAGAAGCCGAGGTTGCTCCAGCCAGAGTAAAGGAGGACAGCGGCCCTAAGCTGGCGGAAGCCGGGGTAGTCGTCCCCGGCGATGCCGCAGCAGCTGGAGCAGCTATGGCGGTGGCAATAACCGGAAGTGACCAGGCGACACCCGCGACGACCCTGCGCCGGCTGAAATCGCTTCCTTCTTTTTCATCAGTGTTAGCGTTCAAAACCTCAGACAATTGTGCCCCCAGAGTAGGTTCCGGATGCGGCTGCCTATTTGAGACCGGCAGGGCGCATCGGCCGGTTTGCCCGGCTTCGCCTACTCTTACGAACGCAAATAAAGAATTTTGAAAAGGGCTTGCAAGGTTCAATCAAGAATTCTGCAAGGCTTGCCAAAGGGTAATTACACGAGGGGAATTCCCGTGAACCTCGGCTCGCGCTTCTCCTGGAACGCCCGGAAACCCTCCGCATAATCCTCGGTCTTGCAGAGGCGCGCCTGCTCCTCGTTCTCCTCCTGCATGGCCTGCCACAGGCCCAGCCGCTGGTCGCGGATGTGCGCCACCAGCTCCTTCGAGGAGACGAAAGCACCGGTTGCGCCGGCAGCAACCCGCGAGACAATCCCCCGCGTCGACTCCAACAGCGATTCAGCTGGCATGGCGCGGCTGAACATCCCCTGCGCCACCGCCTCGGCGCCCGAGATCAGGTCCGCCGTGTAGATCAGGTCCAGCGTCCGGTGCATGCCCAGCCGCTCCGTGAAGTACCAGTGCCCGCCGGAATCCAGCGTGGCCCCCAGCTTGGCGAACGGCGACCCGAACTTCGCGTTCTCCGCCACGTACACCACGTCCGTGGCCAGCAGCAGTCCCAGCCCCACGCCCAGGCATGCCCCCTGGGCGGCCGCAAAGGTTGGCGCCGGGAAAGCCGCCATCTTCTTCAGCAGCGGCTCCACCAGCCCGCTCAGGTACGCCGCGGCGTCGTCGTTCTCCGGGGTGACCCCCGCGATGTCCCGGCCCGCGCAGAAGGCGCGCCCCTCTCCCCTCAGCAGCAGCGCCCGCGCCTCACCAAGTGAGGCGGCGGCAGCAGCGTCGTCGTACGCCTGTGCTAAATCCCGCAGCGCCTGCTCATCCAGCGAGTTCAGCTTGTGCGGCACGTCCAGCACTACCTCGGCGATGCCGTTGCTGATGGAAAGAGAGATCATGGGGCTCCTTGGGTGGGAAAGGGAAAGACTTAGACGTCGAAGTCGACCGTGACTTCCTTGCTGGTCGGGTGGCTCTGGCAGGTCAGGACGTAGCCCTTGTCCAGCTCATCCTGCTCCAGCGCGTAGTTCTCGTCCATGGTCACGCTGCCGGTGACCACCTTGGCCCGGCACGTGCCGCACACTCCCCCGGCGCACGCGAACGGCACGTCCGGGCGCACCCGCAGCGCCGCGTTCAGGATCGACTCACGGGCGTGGGTTGGGCTGGCCACCTCGCCCTGCAGGCCGTCCAGCTTGAACGTGATCTTGTACGTCTCCTTGGACTCGTCCACGATGACGGGACGGCCGGCCTGCCCCTCCGGACGGTCCGGCTTGCCTGAGGTGAACAGCTCGAACCGGATGTGCTCCGGCTTGACCCCGCGCTCGGCCAGGGTGTCCCGGCACAGCTGCACCAGCTCGAACGGCCCGCACAGGAACCACTCGTCCACATCGTCCGCGTGCAGGGCGGTGCCCAGCAGCTGCTGCAGCTTTTCCGCATCGATCCGGCCACTCAGCAGCGGCGCGATCCGCTGCTCACGGCTCAGCACGTGGTGGATGGCCAGCCGCTGCGGGTACTTGTCCTTCAGGTCCGCGAGCTCCTCCAGGAACATCACGTCCATGGCGGCCTTGTTGGCATAGATCAGGTCGAACCGGGTGTCCGGGTTGGCGGCCAGCAGTGTGCGGGCGATGGCGATCACCGGGGTGATGCCGGACCCGGCCGCGATGGCCACGAAGTTGCCCGGCTCCCCCGCCAGCTCCTCGGGGTGGTTCATGGAGTTCATGACGTTCTGCTCCACGGCCTGCCCGTCCCGGCCGTGCTTGGACACGAACGCGCCCATGGGGCTCATCACGTCCAGCGTGTCCCCCGCCTTCAGCTCGGCGTTGGCCCACGTGGAGAACAGCCCGCCCAGGTCCTTCTTGATCGCCACCCGGATCTCGCTGGTGCCGTCCGCGAAGCTGGGCGGCTCGGCGCAGATGGAGTAGCTGCGCCGGATCTCCTTCGGCTCGCCGGTTTCGTCCGGCAGCGTGGTGCGCAGGGCCACGTACTGGCCGGGCAGGTAGTCGAACTTGCCGGCGAGCTCGGCCGGCACGTGGAAGCTGACCTCGATGGCATCGTCGGTGAGCCGGCGCACCTCCTTCACCTCAAGGGTGTGGAAGGACGGACGACGGCGGCCGGTCGCCTCAGCCTCTTCGGCGGCGGTCTGGCGGACAACAGTCATGGTGGTTCCTTACAGGACTTTGAAGTAGTCGAACGGTTCCTTGCAGTCCTGGCAGACGTACAGCGCCTTGCAGGACGTGGAACCGAAGCGGGTGAGTTCCCTGGTGTTGAGGCTGCTGCACTGCGGGCACTTGACGGCCAGGCTCAGCCGGATGGGGCCGGAGTGGCCGCCGGCCCGGGAGTTGCCGCTGGGCGGGGCGATGCCGTACTCCTGCAGCTTGGCCTTGCCGGCCTCGGTCATCCAGTCCGTGGTCCAGGCCGGGGCCAGGACCAGGTCCACGTGCACGTCCCCGTAGCCCTCCTTTTCGAAGGCCCTGTAGAGGTCGTCGCGGATGGCATCCATGGCGGGGCAACCCGAGTACGTGGGCGTGATGGTCACCCGCACGCCCCCGTCCGCGCCGACGTCGACCTTCCGCAAAATCCCCAGGTCCGCGATGGTGAGCACCGGGATCTCGGGGTCCACGACGGTGGCCGCGATGTCCCAGGCGAGCTGGTCCGCCGACTGTGCTGCCGGGGTCGTACGCTTTGCCTCAAAGTCGCTGACGTAGATGTCCACGACGGTCACCAGCTTGCCCCGGGATGCTCGCGGGCCAGCACCTGCATCTCCGCGAGGATATAGCCCAGGTACTCCGAGTGCCGGCCCTGCCGGCCGCCGCCCGGGGCTGCGGGCACGTCCGGGACCTCCAGCTCGGCTTCTTCGAGGACGTCCGCCACCAGGCGGTCGAAGTCCTCCCTCAGGCTGGAAGGCGCGACGGCGGCACCGGCCTGGGCGAGCTTTTCGGTCAGTTCGTCGTCCTGGAACAGTTCGTTGACGTACGGCCACATGGTGCGCAGGCCGTGGATCATCCGGGTGCGCGACTCGTCCGTGCCGCCGGCTAGGCGCAGGACCCACTGGGTGCTGTGGTCGCGGTGGTAGTCGACTTCCTTCACGGCCTTGGCGGCGATGGCCGCCAGGGTGGCGTCCGTGGATTCGGTGAGGCGGCGGTAGAGCTCGTACTGGTAGTAGCTCACCACGAACTGGCGGGCGATGGTGGCCGCGAAGTCGCCGTTGGGCTGCTCGAACAGCTGGACGCTGCGGAACTCGTGCTCGCGGCGGAAGTAGGCCAGGTCATCCTCGGACTTGGCCGTGCCGTCCTCGTTGGGCATGCCGGCGCCGGCGTAGGTGAGGAAGCTGCGGGCGTGGCCCAGCTGGTCCAGGGCGATGTTGCCCAGGGCGATGTCCTCTTCCAGCTCCGGGGCGCGGGAGATCCAGTGGCCCAGGCGCTGCGCGAGGATCAGGGCGTCATCGCCGAGCCTCAGTGCGTATTCGGCGACGTCCTCGGTGGGCTTGGCCAGTCCGGTCTTGACCTCAAGGGCGATGTCCTCCGGGCGGAGGGCGTTGCCGGGGGTGATGCGTGTGGCGGACGCGTTCGAGTCGCCGCCGGCCACGCCGGTGGAGATGTCGCCGTGGCCGGTGGTTTCCGTGGCTTCGGGTGCCTGGGGGCTCACAGGTGCTTCACTCCCTCGCTCTTGGTGTAGTACGTGGCGTGCCGGTAGTCCTTGCCCTGGGGCGATTCGAAGAAGGAGCCCTTGGAGTCGGGATCGCTGGCGGCGATGGCGTCGGCCGGGACAACCCAGATGGAGACGCCCTCGTTGCGGCGGGTGTAGAGGTCGCGCGCGTTGCGGAGGGCCATGGCGGCGTCCGGGGCGTGCAGGGATCCCGCGTGGACGTGGCTCAGGCCGCGGCTGGAGCGGACGAAAACCTCCCAGAGGCCCCAGGTGGAGCGGTCGTGGTGGTTTACTGCGGTCTCCGTGGGGGCAGCCTCTACCTTGGGGCTGGCCTTGGGGGCTTCGCGGTTGATCTCGGTGGCCGAGCTGGCCGGGGTTTCGGGGTTGCCGTGCGGGCTCATGCTGCGTGTTCCTTCTGCATCTTTGCTGACTGTTTTGCTGCGTAAGCCGCGGCTGCTTCCCTGACCCAGGCGCCGTCGTCGTGCGCTGCCCTCCGGCGCTCAAGGCGCTGGGCGTTGCAGGGGCCGCGGCCGGCCAGGACTTCCTGGAACTCGTGCCAGTCCAGGGGGCCGTGCTCCCACTTCTTGGTGTCCTCGTTGAAGCGGATCTGGTCATCGGGGAGGGTGAGGCCCAGGACCCGGACCTGCTCCACCATCATGCCGACGAACCGGCTGCGGAGCTCGTCATTGCTGAACCGCTTGATGTTCCAGGCCATGGACTGCTTGGAGTTGGGGGAATCATCATCCGGAGGGCCGAACATCATCAGGGCCGGCGCGTACCAGCGGTTCACGGCGTCCTGGGCCATCTGCTTCTGGGCAGGCGTGCCGTTGGAGAGCTCCAGGAGGATCTCGAAGCCCTGGCGCTGGTGGAACGACTCCTCCTTGCAGATGCGGACCATGGCCCGGCCGTAGGGGCCGTACGAGGCCCGGCACAGCGGGACCTGGTTGCAGATGGCTGCGCCGTCCACCAGCCAGCCGATGGCACCCATGTCCGCCCAGGTGAGCGCGGGGTAGTTGAAGATGCTGGAGTAGCGGGCCTTGCCGGCGATGAGGTCGTCCATCATCTTGTCCCGGGACTGGCCCAGCGTTTCGGCGGCCGAGTAGAGGTAGAGCCCGTGGCCGGCCTCATCCTGGACCTTGGCCATGAGGATGGCTTTGCGCTTCAGGGTGGGGGCGCGGGAGATCCAGTTGGCCTCCGGCTGCATGCCGATGATCTCCGAGTGCGCGTGCTGGCTCACTTGGCGCAGGAGGGTCTTGCGGTAGGCGGCGGGCATCCAGTCGCGGGGCTCGATGCGCGAGTCCTCGGCGATGATCCGGTCGAAGTGGGCCTGGCCTGCCGCATCTGCTGTTTCGCTGGTTCCAGCCGTTAGCTCGACCGGCACTGACTGCAAGTTCTGCGCTGCCATGGTTGCTCCTATGCAAAGACCTTCTGGGACGTGCGGAATTATTTACCGACCGTTCGTTCAGGATATGTTGGCGTGCCGGAACTCGTCAAGCGTGCCGCCCCTCTTCCGACGCCCGCTCACCTTTGGCAACCTTTCTCCCCACGCCCGCTCACGTCTCGCAACCTTTCCTCCCACGCCCGCTCACTCCCGGCGCGGCTCGGCTGAATGCGGGCTCACTGCCGCGGACCGCGGGGAACAGTACTGCGAGCGCTCGCAGGGGACTTTCAGCCCTATAGCCGGGCCCGCAAAGCTTGTCATTCTTGTAGAGGTACCGTCCGGGTCCCCAGTTTTCGGGGCCGGATCGGCGGACTTGAGGGGGATCCGGGAGAGCTTCCAGCCTGCAGGACGGGATGCAGAGCTTGGGCGGGCAATGTTTGGGTGAGGAGTTGACGCGTGGTAACCGTGGAGGAGTACAGGGCAGTGCACGGCAGTGGGCCAGCCAGCCGGAAAGACCTGGCAGCCGAGCTTGGCGATGGGGGATGCAACGTCATCAGGAACAGCGGCGGAGTGATCGGCCGGTGGGGCTCCTGGGAGGTAGCCAGCAGGGCCCTGAACGAACTGCAAAAGCTTGGGTTCGGGTTCGAGTACTGGTTGGAGGAGTCCCATCAGTGGGCGCGCGAAACTGGGTTGAGGACCAGTTGCTCGGTCTGCGGTATGTCACGGGGGATCCCTGCGTTGGCCGGCCGGATTATGGGCATCGAATGGTCATGATTTATCGGCTGGTCTTTCTCCTGTAGGCCTGCAGTTTGCCGTTCCTTGCGGAGCGGACTTTCGGCCCTGCCCGTGTACGGGGTGTTGCGGGATGATGTGGTGAGGATTCTTCCGAACGGGGCGGCCATTTGAAATGGGGTGGCCGGGGAGGGCATGAGCCGATAAGAGCATCGTCATGGATACATCAGCAACACCACAGAATGGGGTTCGGTCCGAGGCACTGCCCGTCCGGGTGTTCATCGTCAGCGACCATGAGTTGGTCCGGCAGGGGCTGCGGGACTTGCTGGAGCATGAAGGATTCCAAGTGGTGGGTGAAGGCGGCTCGGCGGCTGAAACCTACCGCTTGATCCCGAGCCTGGATCCGGACATCGCTGTCCTGGACGAGCGCCTGCCGGACTCTACGGGCATTGAGGTCTGCCGCCACCTGCGCTCTACCGCGCCGTCGGTGAGATGCCTGATTCTGACCGGTTGGGACGAACAGCACGGGGTGAGGGCAGCCGTGCTGGCGGGCGCGTCAGGGTACGCGGTGAAGCGGGTCGGGGGCATCGGGGATTTTCTCAACGATGTCCGTGCGATAGCAGCCGGCCGCTCGCTGCTGGAGCCAGAGATCCGGGAAAGGGTTGCCGAGAGCCTCTCCGCAACTGCTGGGGTCCACTGGCTGGAGGCCATGACCTTTGAGGAGCGCAACGTCTTTGCGCTCATGGCCCGCGGCATGACCAACAGGCAAATCGAACTGCATATGACGGCTTCCCAGGAGACGGTTGTCCGCTGCGTGTCTTCGGTCTTGCAGAAACTGGGCTTCAGCCGGCGGGACAAACTGGCGCCACCGGCTGCTACGGGTCAAAGCGTCTGAAGAGCGCTGGTTGGGCCGCCCGACCTCAGCCCGGCGCAGATCTGGGCAGCACCTGCAGTGGGGCTGTGGGTGCAGTCCAGGTGATGCTGGTCCCCTCGCCGGGGGCGCTGTCGATGGTGCAGGTCCCTCCCAGGCGGGCGGCACGGTTTTGCATGTTGTCCAGCCCGCTCGTCCGATCAGGATTTTGGAAGCCGCACCCGTGGTCCCGGACTGTGAGGACCACCTCGCCGTCCCGGGCTGCCAACAGGACCTGGATGTCTTCAGACCCTGAGTGCCGCACGGCATTGCTGACGCTTTCGTGCAGCACCGGCAGTAGTTGTTCGGCTACCTCGTAGTCCACTGCGTCATCGACAGGCCCGGAAAGCTGAATCCTGGGGAGGAACCCGGCAGCATTGGCGGCTTCCTGAACAGCTCGCAGGACCCGGCCGCTGAGCAGCTCCTGATCGGCTTCTCCGGTTTGGAGGGCGTAGATCGTGTCGCGGAGCTGATGGATGCAGTCGTCCAGTTCCGTGGTGATGCCGGCGACGCGCCGTTCATGCGCTGCCGGATCCGAGGTGTAGCGGCGCAGGCCCTGGATGCTCAGCCCTGCGGCGAAAAGCCGCTGGATGACCAAGTCGTGCAGGTCCCGGGCAATCCGTTCCCGGTCGATGAACAAGGCGTGTTCTTCCCGCAGCCGGTTAGTCTTCAAAAGGTCAAGGGTGAGCCCGATCCGGGAGGCGAACACGCAGCTCTGCTCAAGGTCCACGTCTGTGTACCGGGCGGTGCCGGCGGATCTTGCCAGAATCAGCACACTGTCGCGCTGGCCGTCGCTGTCACTGGCCAAGGCAGCCACCAGGACAGGGCCGAGCTTTCCGCTGACACGTCGTCGAAAACCTGCCGCGGGTCCCGCAGGAACTGGGATTGCCCCGTGGCAAGAACCTCCGAAAACACCGGGCCTGCGGGAAGTTCCTGCCCGGCCGGCATGGACTGTACGCCCAGAGCCGTCCGGCACCGCAGGCTGCCGTCACCGGCCAACGAAGCGATTACCGCCAACGCCGAGGAGGACGCGTGCAATGCCCGTTCAGCAATCATCTCCAGATTTTCTGTTTCCGAGCGCGGCTGGCTCTTCAGCCGGTCGCTGACCTCCATACCTGCTTCCAGCCAGCGTTGGCGGCTGTTGCTGTCCTCATACAACCGCGCGTTCTGGATCGCCACGCCCGCAGCGGAGGCCAGGGCCACCGCCAGATCCTCGTCCTCGGCGGTGAATTCGCGGCCCTCGATCTTTTCCGTCAGGGCCAGGATCCCGAACACTTCATCCCGTACCCGCACCGGAACGCCCAGGAAGGTCCGCATGGGCGGAAGACCCGGCGGGAAGCCCGCCGCGGAGGCATGCTCGCCAAGATTATTGAGGCGGAGCGGTTTAGGCTCACGGATCAGCTGCCCCAGCAATCCATAGCCGGTGGGAAGATCACCGATGAGACGGGCACCGACTTCATCAATGCCGACGGTGATGGTGCTCAGCTGCTGGTCATCGCCGATGACGCCCAGCGCGCCGTACTGCGCCCCGACAAGCTCACATGCTGACTGCACCACCCGGTCCAGCACGGCCTCAAGGCTGAGGTTTTCACTGAGGGAGACCACCGCGCCGAGGAGCCCTTCAACATGTTCCTGGGCCCGGACAAGGTCATCAGCCCGCTCCACAAACTCCCGCAGGAGGTTCCGGGTCCGCTGCTTAATAGGTTCTCGCCACATGAAAGCACCTCGGTCAAAGACCAACGTCGTTCCATGGCGGGCTGCATCGCCTCGGAAAAAGGATATCTGCAGCAGCCCCAGCGTCTACCCACCAATCCTACCAACCCCAGCCACCATTGAGCCCGGAACTGGTGGGGTCTTTTGTCCCTGTTGGTCCCGCAGCAGCGGAACGTCTACTGGAAGTCCACCAAACTGAAGGGCCAAGAACATGGCGCGTGGATTCGAAGTCAGAACGAACCATTTGGACTCCCCCCGTTTCCGGCTTCTAACCCCTGACGGTCACGCACTGGAAGTATCCGGCCAGTCCCAGGACAAGTCCGCCGCGCCGGCCTCCGAGGCTGACGCCGACGGTATGGGCTTGGGCGACAAGCCTGCTGGTGTCCGCAACCAAGACGGGACAGACCAGGTCCGCGTACGGCGGCTGACTGTCGCTGACCCACCGCCCAGCGTCCAGTCAGCCATGGGGGCCCGTCAAACACGTCATGCACCGTCCGCCGCCCACCCGGACAAAGCCCTGGAGGAAAGCCTCATCGCAAGCGAGAACATCAACGACGCACTTTCGGCCGTGGTGACGCTGGTGGATTTCACTGCCTCAACCGGTGACGGCACCTCGTGCAGCATCACGCTCCTCAATCCGAAGAAAACGCCCGTCCACGCCTGCAATGGAGTATTGGCCGCCCAGGTTATTGACTTGCAGGAGCGGCTCGAGGAAGGACCTGCACTCACAGCCATCACCGGCCGCCGGACCATCATCATGCGCAGCACGTCCTTTGACAACCGCTGGCCCAAGTTCACCCCGTCCGCCTCGGCATGCGGTATCGGCTCCGTACTGGCCGTACCCATTGCCATCGACGAGGGGTCGGCAGCGGTATTGACGTTCTCCACCCAGGTGCCCGGCGGCCTCCAGTACGGTGACATCGTCGCCGCTGAAGGCTTCGCCGACCGGATCAGCGGCCCCCTGCGTTCGGCCCTGCGCATCGCAGAACTGAAGGAAACCGTCGATCAACTGTATGCAGCCCTGTCCCACCGCACCGTCATCGACATGGCCTTAGGGATCCTGATTGGCCAAAACCACTGCGACCACGAAACCGCCTTCGGGATTCTTCGGCGCGCCTCCAGCAACCGGAACATCAAAGTACGGGACCTTGCGGCAGCAATAGTGGCGTCCGCCTCAGGCGGCAGCGAACCACCGGTGCACTTCCAAACTTGACGCCGACCAAAACCCTCACCGCTCGTCCTCCCTGTTGATCCGCGGCTCACCCTGTCGGTCAGGCCGACCTAGGCTCCCTTGGCGGCCCTTTGAGCGGGGGCCTCGGGGCGGGCTGCGTAGACAGCAGCCTGGGTGAGTTGTTCGAAGCCAAGCTTGGCAAGCACGGAGGAGACGTAGTTCTTCACTGTTTTCTCAGCCAGTCGCATCTCCTGACCGATTTCCCGGTTGGTCATTCCCTGACCAATGAGCTCCAGGACCTTCCGTTCCTGCACGCTCAGACCGGAAAACCTCGGATTCATCCGGGCCTCCTCACCCACCCCCGGAGGACCCGCTCCTCAACACCAGGCCCGAAAGTCTTCTCCCCGGCAGCCACCCTCCGGATGCCGTTGATCAGATCGTGGTTGCCAATCTCCTTCAGAACATAGCCTGCTGCCCCCGCCAGGACCGCTCCCCGCAGGGCCTGCTCGTCGTCAAAACTCGTCAGGATCAGGCAACGAATTTCCGGATCGATCCCCCGGACGTCCCGGCAAACCTCGATGCCCGTCCCGTCGGCGAGCCTGCCATCAAGGACGGCCACATCCGGCCGCAAAGCAGGGATGCGGCGTGAGGCCTCCACCGCCGAGCCCGACTCCCCCACCACTTCCATCCCCTCGCCCTCAACCAGGTCCCTCAAACCCCGCCTGACGAGTTCATGGTCATCCAGGATAAAAACCCGAAGCGGGCGCCCATCCTTGTAATGCTTTACCTCTGGCATAGTGTCCTCATCCCCCAACTTCCCCGATGTCAACATTGGCCACCTGCGGCACAAATGCACCACCACCACAGTCGCCGCAGCAAACGAAAACGAATAGGGCCGAAAGTCCGTCTCCCCGGAATGGAAACCCACTGATCGCGCCCCGCTGCACATTCGACGCGGATGTTCGTTCCAGGGGCGGACCTTCCCCCGCGCGGCCCAAATACGGGGCGCGAAAAGGAATCTGCGCAGCGGAAATGAGTTTGCGCGTCGCCGCCACGCCGCGCGCGAAAGGCGCGGGCCGCCGTCGTACCCCTTACCACAGCCAGGAACCAGCACTTCTTAAGCCTTTCTTAAAGCCCACGGAGGAGAGTGGAATGACAGGCCGAACAGCGGCCCCCACGCCACGCCCCCAAGGAAGACATGCACGGATCAGCCCACAACGACCGACCGAACCAGCACACCGCTCCCACGGCACCCCCGGCCGTCGGCACCCAGTTCAGGGCACTCCCCCAGCCCCGGCACTGGCTGCCGGTGGGCATCGTGCTGTGCGCCGCCGTCGTGGTGCTGGGCCTTGCCGTGCAACTGGTCCCCGGCGACACAACCGCGGAACTGGGCGTTGACCAAAACCTCAGCCTGCACCACGTTGCCGTACTGACCGCCGTGGCGATGGGGATCAACCTGCTGTTCGGCCCGGTGGTCGGCCTGGCCCTCATCGCGGTTGCCGCCCTGGGCATCTGGCTGTTCCGGCGCGACCTGGTGACCGCCGTCGCCTTCGGGCTCACCGCATGCTCGGGCTGGGTGGCGAGCGAGGCCTTCAAGCTCCTGTTCGCCCGGCAGCGGCCCAACCCTGCGATGCTGTTCGACCCCCTGGCGCCGGAGACCGGATCCAACAGTTTCCCCAGCGGGCACGTCAGCTTCGCCGTGGCCCTGGCCTTCGCGCTGTACTTCCTGGCCCGCGGAACCCGCTGGGCCCGGCCGGTTGCGGTGGGAGGCGCGGTCATGGCGCTCATCGTCGCCTGGTCACGGCTGTACGTGGGGGTCCACTACCCCACCGACGTCGCAGCCTCCTTCTTTGCCGCGAGCGCCGCAGTGGTCCTGCTCGCCGGGCTCTGGAACCGCTTCGCCCCTGCCCTGATGGAACGCCTGCCGGCCACCGTCCTCCGCCCCTTCGGCCGGGCATAGGGAGCATTCATGCACAGCCTCCTGATACCCCTGGCAGCAACCGCCGGTTCGCCCTCGCTGCTTGATCCCGCCGGCCTGCTGGAGGGCTTCGGCCCGGCCGCACTGGGCGTCATCGCCGCGATGGTGTTCATCGAATCCGGCGTCCTGTTCCCCTTCCTGCCCGGCGACTCCCTCCTCTTCACCGCAGGCCTCCTGCACCAGCAGCTGAACCTGGCGCTGCCCCTGCTGATCGGCGTGATCACCGCGGCCGCGATCGGCGGCGACCAGGTGGGGTACCTGCTGGGGCGCAAGTTCGGCCGCCGCTGGTTCAAGGACGATGCCCGCATCCTCAAAACCGCCCACCTGACCGTCACGGAAGAGTTCTTCCGCCGCCATGGAGGCGCCGCCGTCGTACTGGCCCGTTTTGTGCCCATGGTGCGCACGTTCGCGCCGGTCACCGCCGGAATTGCCCGCTACGAATACAAGGCGTTCACCCTCTGGAACATGGCAGGGGCCCTGGCGTGGGCGACGTCGGTGACCCTCCTGGGCACGTGGCTGGGCCACTACGAGATCATCGCCAACAACATCGACATCATTGCCGTGGTGATGGTCCTGGCCTCCGTGGTGCCGTGGATTGTCGAATATTTGAAGCGCCGCCGGAAGAACAGGCTCGCCGCAGCTGAAGAACCTCTTGATGAAGGTGTCGAGGCGGCTGCGGAAGAATAGGCGGCATGACAACAGGTGAGGGGCCGGCCCTGCTGCTGGTGGAGGACGATCCCGTCCTGGGTCCGCTGATTGCCGAACTGCTGGAGCCGGACTTCACGGTGCGGCTCGCGGTGAACGGGCAGGAGGGCCTGCACCTGGGGCTGACGCAGCCGTGGGACGTGATGGTGATCGACCGCGGCCTGCCCGTCATGGACGGCATCAGCGTCATCACCGCCCTGCGGGCCAAAGGCATCGGCACCCCCATCCTGATCCTCACCGCGCTGGGCGACACCGACGAGAAAGTCCGCGGCCTGGACGCCGGCGCCAACGACTACCTGGCAAAACCGTTCGACGGCGGCGAGCTGGCTGCGCGCCTGCGTGCACTGACGCGCACCTACGGTCCGCCCGCCGGGCAGGGTCCGCACGCCGGCCCGGTGGGCATCGGCACGTGGGAATTCCATCCGGCGTCGCGCTCCGTCCGGTCCCTCTACGGCGATCTGGTGACGCTGACCGCGAAGGAGGCCGAGGTGCTGGCCGCGCTGGCGGCGGAGCCTGACCGGGTGTTCACCAGGGACGAACTGCTCGCCGCGCACTTCCAGGAGACGGACCAGCCCGGCGTGATCGACACCTACGTCCACCACCTGCGCCGCAAGATCGACAGGGCCCTGATCCGCACCGTCCACGGCGTGGGCTACCAGATCGGCGAGCCCTCATGACTGCACCCGTTCCTTCCGGGCCGCGCACCACTGCTGCTGCCTCCGCCGACCCGGACCGGGAGATCCTTCGCCGCGCGTCGCTGAAGGTGGCACTGCGGATCAGCGCCGGGGTTGCCACCCTGGTGCTCATCCTCCTGGCCGCCGCCACCGCCTTCCTCATGTACAAGCTCGCCCACCCGGTCCAGCCCGCCTCTGCCTCGGGAAAGCCGTACACCTACCTGGATTCCAGGGACCTGATTGAGGGGATGATCCTGGCCGGCCTTGCGGGCGTGGTGCTGGCCGGGGTGGTGGGCTGGCTCAGTGCGCGCAGCGCCATCCGGCCGCTGGGTGAGGCGCTGGCCCGGCAGCGGCGGTTCGTCCAGGACGCCAGCCACGAACTGCGCACCCCGCTGGCCATCCTGGACACCCGCATCCAGCTGGCCCAGAGGAAGACCGAACCGGGCTCGGAACCTTCGCTGGCCCTGGCGAAGATCCGGGAGGACGCGTCCACGCTGACCGGGATCGTGAACGAGCTGCTCCTGGCCGCCACTGCGTCGGCGCCCGTGCCGGAACTTGAGCCGGTGGACGTGGCTTTGGCTGCCGAGTCCGCCGCCGGGAGCCTTCAGGACCTTGCCCGGCAACAGGGCGTCCGTTTAACGTTCGACGGCGGCGGGCCGGCTTTGGTGCGGATCGATCCCAGTTCGTTCCGGCGGGCGGTGCTGGCCCTGGCGGACAACGCGCTGGGGCATACCCCGGCAGGCGGGAGCATCACCATTGCCGCCTCAGCCGAGGGTTCCCGGGCGCTGGTCCGGGTAACCGACACGGGATCCGGCATCAGCGGGGTGGACCCGGACCGGATTTTCGACCGCTTTGTCCGCGCCGCCGGGCCTGCTGGGTCCGAGGGGCGGCGGAGCTTCGGGATCGGGCTGGCACTGGTCCGCGAGATTGCCTCCGCGGCCGGGGGCACCGTGAAGGTGGCCCGCACCGGCCCGGACGGGACCACCATGGAACTGTCGTTGCCCCTGGCGCCAGCCTGACTGCGGGCTTCTTCGTTTTCGACCCGCAAATGCACTATCGACGCGGACGTTCCCTTTCGCGGCCCACATTCGGGCCGCGAAAGGGAACATGCGCGTCGGAGCCGGGGTGGTGGCCAGGCGGCATCGTCGGCGGGACTGCGGGCTTTCCTGCGGGAATCCCTATTGCTCCACGGGTGAGGGCTCAATAGGTTGGTCTCACCCCGGCATGGCAGCTGGGCGGGCGCATCAAGCAGAGGGGCGCCGTTGGAGGGAGGACCTTATGCCGGCACGAAAGCGGGCCGCATCGATTTTTCTGGCCCTGCTGGTGTGTGCCGGGCTTGCGGGGTGCGAGTCGAAACCGCCGGCCCCCGACAATCCAAAGGAAACAGACGCACGGTCAGTGCACTTTACTGCTGCCGGCGACACCGGCATCGAGGACGGCGCCAGGGCCGTGCTCGACAAAATCAAGGAACTCTCGCCCGACTTCAACCTCCACCTCGGTGACATGTCCTACTCCGACGTTCCAGAGCAGCAGTTCTGCGACATGGTGACCGGAAAGCTGGGAACCGACTTTCCGTACCAGCTGGTTGCCGGCAACCATGAAAGCGACGGCCTGCAGGGCAATATCGAGAAGTTCGCGCAGTGCCTGCCGAACAAGCTGCCGGGCCTCCAGGGTGAATACGCCAAACAGTGGTACGTGGACCTGCCCCAGGAAAACCCCTTGATGCGGCTGATCCTGGTGTCCCCCGGAATTCCCTTTGACGGCGGGGACGAGCTGGACTATTCGGAGGGCAGCGAACGCCGGCAGTGGACAGAAAGCGCCATCGACGGTGCCCGTGACGCGAAGATCCCCTGGACGGTTGTTGGGATGCATACCCCCTGTTTCACCATCGGACGCTACAGCTGTGACGCCGGCCGGGAGCTGACCGAGATGCTGATCAAGAAAAAGGTGGACCTGGTCCTGAACGGCCACGAACACGTCTATCAGCGGACCAACCAGCTGGCCAACAGCGTCAGCTGCCGCCAGATGTCGACCAAGCGGGACTGCATGGCTGATACGGATGACTCCCTCGCCAAAGGCAAGGGCACGGTATTTGTCACGTCAGGCCTGGGCGGCAGGAACATCAGGCCCATCAACACCAAGGATGAAGAGAAACCGTACTTCACGGCATGGTCCGGCAGCAACGTGGATCCGGCGCTGGGAACCCTGGACATCCGGCTGACCGAATCCCGCATGGACGTGAAGTTCGTGCCGGCCGAGGGATACAGCTTCACGGATTCGTTCAGCATCACCAAGTGACCTGGTTCGCCCAGTACCCCGGGCAGGCCTGACGGCGGACCCCCACGGGAGCTCCGCCGTCGTGCCTTCCATGTTGGCGCTGGTGCGCCCCTACGCCGCTCTCCGCTTCGGGGTGGTCCGGGTCTCCGGAACGGAGGTCTCGGCCTCGGTGGCGGGAGGCGTTACGCCGCCGGCGCGGCCCGGAGGCGTGGATTCTGCCAGGCGGGCCTTGGCGTCCAGGACGTCACCGATGAACCAGTCGTAAAGCAGCACGCCGATCACGCCGCCGACGATGGGGCCGACGATGGGCACCCAGAAGTACCAGCTGAACGCCCCGTCCACTGTGCCAGGCAGCGCCGTTTGGCCCCATCCGGCCATCCACGCGAAAAGCCGCGGGCCGAAATCACGGGCCGGGTTGATGGCATAGCCGGCGTTGGCGCCAAGGGAGATGCCGATGGCGGCGACCGCGAGCCCGATCATGAACGGGCCCAGGTTCGCCTGGACGGCGGTGTTGCGCATGTCGATGATGGCCACGACGAACATCACCAGGAACGCCGTGCCCACGATCTGGTCAACCAGCGGGCCGACGGCGTTTCCGTTGAAGTAGGGCGCCGGGAACGTGGCGAAAATTGAGTAGGTGGCCAGGCCCTTCGCGTCGCCGCGGCCGGTGCCCACGGCGGTGTTGTAGGCGTCAATCGCGTTGTAGTACAGCAGGTACACCAACGCCGCCCCTGCAAAAGCACCCACCACCTGGGCCACGATGTACGGGCCCACTTTGCGCCACGGGAATTTGCGGCGGACTGCAAAGGCAATCGTCACGGCCGGGTTGATGTGGGCGCCGCTGACGCCGCCGGCCACGTAGACGGCCAACGCCACGGCAAGGGCCCATCCCCAGGCTATGAGCAGCCAGTCGCCCGCCGCCATGAAGATGGTTGTTGATGTCTGGGCACGGCCCGATCCCGGCAACGCCGCGACCGCCATGGCCACGACGCCGTCGCCGAACGCGATCAGCACGAACGTGCCCAGGAACTCCGCAAGCAGCTCGCCCCAGGTCCCACCCAACCGCTTGAGTCCGCTGCCATTGCGGACCGCATTTCTCAGTGGACTTACATCACTCATCGCAGTACCTTCTTTGCGATTTTCTAGGTTTATGGCCTCACTTCAGGACCAATTGACAATGCGAGCACTTCTATGCTACGCCGAAAGTATCCCTAGGCAACAGACCGACGGTCACCCCTACCGGGCGGCACTTCTGACGCCAGCACCGCCGCCTTGTTTGAGCGGGCGCGGAGCCGGATTCCGCCAGGGAAGAGACACCCCGGACAGGTCCAGGTTGCCGTTGCAGGGACGTGGAGTTCGTTCGGAAAGGCAAGACCATGAACGACAGCAGCATCGAAAACACCCCAACTGCGGATGAGACACCGGAGGAACGGGAGCTGCGCGGACGGTACGTCAAAGGCGACTTTGGCAAAGCCGGTGCACAGCGCGGCCGCCATGCCGAAGACGAAGAGGGCCAGTACGTCGAAGGGGACTACGGCGGGGCGGGCGCCGAAGCCGGACTGCCCGAACCCCTGGGCGACAGGACCGTGGGAGCCGGCCGCTACGTGAAGGCCGACTACGGCGAGGCCGGGCCCGTCCCCGGCAGGACCGCAGCGTCCGAGACCGGCCGGTACCCGGAAGGAGACTACGGGAAGGGCGGCACTGTGGATCCCACGCGCAAGCCGGGCGGAGCCCAGGACCCGCGTGCGGAGCGGTAGCCGCCCGACCCGGCCACAGCGGCCTGCCCACCTGCACACGGCGGGCAGGCCGCTCTGGTGCGGGCCGGCGTCGTGCGTTCCTGCTGAAGCCTTGGCCCGCTCCAGTGCTCGACGTGCGGGTGCATTTTCGACGCACGTGCTCACTTGCGCGGCGCACATATGGGCCGCGGAAAGGAACGTGCGCAGCGGAAACGCGGATGCGTGTCGCTGGCGACAGAGGCTCCTGGCTGGCCCCGCCCGCGCCGGCGCTTTTCCACATAGCCACAGAAGCCCCTTCTTGGCAGCGGGCCCTGGGGGCAGCGTGGAGATATGACCAACCTCCCGCCGTTCCTGCTGTCGCGGGACCGCATTTTGCACGGGCTCAGCGCCAACGATCTGGCCAAGCGCATGCGGTCCGGCGCCCTGGTGCGGATCAGGCACGGCGTGTATGTCGACGGGCCCACATGGCGGGCCATGAGGCCCTGGCAGCAGTACCGCATTCGGGTCCAAGCCGCGGCGGAGACCTTTGAAAAGCCCACCATTTTCGCCCGGCATTCCTCGGCCAGCGTGTGGGACATCCCGTTCATCGGGCAGAACCACCCCGTGCAGGCCCTCACGTTGAAGAACGACGGCGGGAGGTCACGTGCCGGAGTCACCCGCCACTTCGCTGCGCGTGAGGGTTTGGAAGTGGTGAAGCTGGAGGGGCTCCTGGTCACCGGACGCGTCCGGACTGTTCTGGATCTGGCCGCTTTCAGCCCCTTCACCGAAGCCATAGCGCCGCTGGACCACGTGCTGCGGCAGGACCTGGGCCGTCAATTGCATGCCCTGGCCAAGGCCGAACTGGAGGCAGGCATTGGTGGGCTTTACTCCGCGGCGGCGGCGCGCAGGATCCGGACCGCCATCGCCTTTGCCGATCCCGCATCCGCTTCAGCAGGCGAGTCCTGGAGCCGCGCGCTGATCCACGTGGCCGGCTTTGAACCCCCGATCCTCCAGCAGCGCTTCACGGACGCCGCCGGACTGGTAGGGTACTCGGACTTCTACTGGAAGGACTCACGGGTCATTGGGGAGTTCGACGGCGAAGAGAAGTACGTCAAACCCGAGTTCCTCAAGGGCCGGACCACATCCGAGGTCGTTATCGCCGAGAAGAACCGCGAAAACCGGCTTCGTTCGTTGGGATTCCGCGTGGAGCGGTGGGACTGGGCGGACCTCGCTGCGGCTGGAACGCTGGAACGGAAACTGGCGGCGGCAGGCGTGGCCCGGCGTCGTACGCGTTCCGCTGTTTTCGACACGCAAAACTTCCCATGACACGATCCCTCCATGGCGCGGCGCTTATTTGGAGTGCGCTCAGGAATTTGCGCGTCGGGCCGGAACTTGAGCAGCGGAAATGAGGATGCGCGTCGCTCGGGGGTGGATGGAACCCTCGCCCTGCCGCAAAATAGGCAGTAGGCTTACTATCTTGCAGCTGGGCGCATGCAGTGCCTGATGACCAGAACCCTATTTGGCGGTTTGAGCGCGTAAAAGGAGTCCCATCATGAAAGCTCTTGTATGGCACGGCGAAGGCGACATCCGCCTGGACAACGTGGACGATCCCACCATCCTCGATCCGAACGACGCCATTGTCCGCATCACCCGCAGCGCCATCTGCGGCACCGACTTGCACTTCATCCGCGGCACCATGTCCGGCATGAAGGAAGGCACCATCCTGGGCCATGAAGCCGTGGGAGAGGTGACGGCCGTGGGCAAGGCCGTGCGGCGGTTCGCGCCCGGGGACCGCGTGATTGTCTCCTCGACCATGTCCTGCGGCGTGTGCTGGCAGTGCCGGGCCGGACATACTGCGCAGTGCGATGTTGCCAACCCGAACGGCCCGCAGGCGGGGACGTGCTTCTTCGGCGGACCGGAGACCACCGGCCCCATCAACGGGCTGCAGGCGGAGTACGCGCGGATTCCGTGGGCCTCGAACACCCTGACCCGGCTGCCGGACAATGTCAGCGACGAACAGGCCATCCTGCTTTCGGACATCTTCCCCACGGCCTGGTTCGGCGCGCAGCTGGCCGGCATCCAGCGCGGCGACACGGTGGCCGTGTATGGCGCGGGCATTGTGGGGCAGCTGGCAATCGCGTCCGCGTTCCGGCAGGGTGCGTCGCGGGTGTTCGCCGTGGACGGGATCGAGACCCGGCTGGTCCAGGCGCTCGACCAGAACGCAGATGTCATCAATTTCAACAGCGAGGACCCCGCGGAGGCCCTGCAGGAGGCGACGCAGGGAATCGGCGTGGACGCGGTGATCGATGCCGTTGGCGTGGATGCGCAGCGGCCCTGGGCCGGGCCCGCGGCGGCCAAAGGCGAGGAGCAGGCGGAGCAGTTCGCGCAGGAAGTGGCCGAGGTTGCCCCGTCCACCAATGTGCAGGGCGACAACTGGGTGCCGGGGAACGCGCCGTCGCAGGTTTCGCAGTGGAGCATCGAGACCGTGCGGAAGTACGGCCGCATCGGGATCATTGGCGTGTACAGCCCGGCGATGATGACCTATCCCATTGGCCAGGCCATGAACAAGAATCTGACCATCCGGATGGGCAACTGCGACCACCGATCGGTCACGCCGCCGCTGGTGGACCTGGTGGCCTCCGGTGTCTTCGACCCCACCACATTCATCACCCAGCACGAACCGATCAGCGACGTGGTGGACGCCTACCTGAACTTCGACCGGCGCGAGGAAGGCTGGCTGAAGACGGTGCTGACCACCGCATAGCCTCCCCCTGCACCACCGGCGGTCCGCTCCTTTTGGCGCTGGCCGCCGCCGTGTTTCCCCTGCCGGGCATTTCTGCGGGAAATCGTTGCGCTGACGTCCGGTTGCGGGGGACGATCTTAGGCGTCAACACATTGGCGTGTCTCCCTGGCGGGGCCCGGACAAGGCAAGGGTGGGAAACCGTGACGAAACAAGTCCCTGATGCAGACGGGGCACGGCCGTCGATGCTGGCTCTCGCGGAGGTTTTCAAGGCCGCGGCCCATCCGGTGAGGGCGCAGGTCCTGGACACGCTGTCCCATGGCGGGTCTTCCATCCCGGAACTCTGCGCGGCTACCGGCGAGAAGGCCTCGCACCTGTCGCGCCACCTGGCCCAACTGCGGAGCCAGCGGCTGATCGAGTGCCAGCGCTCCGAGGGGCGGCTGATGTACCGGCTCGCTAGCCCTGAGGTGGCGAACCTGCTTGCCGCCGCACGCTCCGTGCTGCAGGCGCAGGTGGCGGCTGCCGTGGTCCGCGCGAACTACACACCGAGGCGGACGCATAACGTTGCCACACCTATGCCGGCGCCGCCTGGCGTCCCTGGTACCACCCCGGCAACCTTTTCCGACGAGCAGTTTGCGGAGCTGGAACATACCCTGGCATCGCGGGCGGTGATTGCTGACGCGTGCGAAGCAATAGCTGCGCGATGCGGCTTTACCTTGGACGAGGCGGCGAAGCACCTCATCATGACGGCGCGCAACGCCAACCTCACTCTTCGGGCAGCGGCCGCCCAGGAGCTGCAGAACGCGCATCACGGGACCGGATCCTGATCCCCGATCTCCATGTCCTCCCCATCCATCCGATACTAAGGTCCCTTGACCTTGCAGCGGAGCGAGGGCCACACTTCTAGCAGAATTGACGAAAACGTCTATCCGTCAATTCTCTGGCCGGCCACCCGGTCCAAGGAAGCCAGCAGGAAGCCCGGGGGCACCGCTCTCCCCGTTATTGGGGGGTTCCTGGTGTGGATTGGATGGGGAGGGGACAGGCTGCCCTTTCCCCATCCACTTCCGGCCGTCAATACTGGCGATATTGGCGGCAGGCGTCCCTATTCGCCGACGGTCTCCTGAAGGACCTCCCGTGCCACATCATGCAGTGGCGTACTCTCGCCCCGGGAGCGGGCCAGCAGGACCGCCAACGCTTCCTGCGAGGTGAGATTCAGCCGCTCAATCAGGATGCCCTGGGCCTGGGCGATCATGTCCCTGTTAGTCAAGGCCTCGGCTAGCTCGTCAGTCATCCGCTGCGCAGCCGCCCGGTCCCGCACATGGCCCAGCAGGACCGCGGCCGGGGCAGCGAGCCGCTCGATCAGGAACACCGAGTTGTCGTCGAACGCCAGCGGGACGGGTGAATAGACTTTCAGGGCACCGATCGGCCTTCCCTCAGGCGTCAGCGGCGCGCTGAGGACCGACCGCAGCGGAAAGCCGGCAACTGCCGCCGTCCACTCCGGCCAGCGGGTTTCCCTCCATGTGTCCTGGATGATGACGGCGCGCTGCCCGGCCCAGGCGCTCAGGCATGGCCCCTGGCCCAGTTCATACTGCAACTTGTCCGCCTGGAGCACCAGACTGTCTGTGGCACCTATGGTTTCGCCGCGGCCGTCGGCGCTGATCAGGGAGACCCCCGCGCCCGCAGCGTGCGGAATCACGTCCCGCAGCGCAGACGCCAGGGACTGCACGGCCCTTGAAGCATCCTCCGCGGAGAGGAGGCCGGTGACCATCCGTCCGGTGAGTCCGGCAGGCTCATAGGCCGGTGGAAGCAAATAATTCATGGCTTGGCACCTTGTCATGGCTGGGCAGCAGGGGCTGCCGAAGGTTTCGACAATATTTTGCTACCGCCTGCCCTGCCGGCGAAAGAGCGCCCACAGATACGTCCATTTGAGTTAGGTTAGCCTCACCTTATACGGTTCTTCGGTGATGACAGAGACAAAGCTCACCGGCGTTCCGTTTGCCGCCGACCTTGCCCGCTTCGGAGACCGTCCCGCCGTGAGCACGGGAAGCCTGTCCCTAAGCTACGCGGAACTGGCCCTCCGCGTGGAGGAATTTGCCAGGACGTTGGGGCACGGCCGGCGGCTCATTGCGCTGGAGGCCGGGAACACCCTGCCGTCTGTGGTGGCCTACCTGGCGGCCTTGTCCTCGGGCAATCCCCTGCTGGTCCTTCCAAGCGGCGAGTCCGCCGCAAATGCGCTGATAACTGCCTACGATCCGGACATCGTAGTCCGGACATCCCACCCCGGTGACGTGGCCATGGACGTGCGCCGGGAGCAGACCTCCCACGACCTGCACCCCGATCTGGCCCTGCTCCTCAGCACGTCCGGATCCACCGGCTCCCCCAAGTTGGTCCGCCTTTCCGCGGACAACATCCAGGCCAACGCCGCGGCAATCGCTGAATACCTGCAGCTGCAACCGGCCGACAAAGCTGCCACCACCCTTCCGCTCTCCTACTGCTACGGGATGAGTGTGGTGAACAGCCACCTTCTGGCGGGCGCGTCCCTGGCGCTGACGGACCTCTCGGTTGTGGACCCCTGTTTCTGGGACCTGGTCCGCACCGGTAACGTGACCTCATTCGCCGCCGTACCGTACACCTTCGACCTCCTGGACCGCGTGGGATTCCGGGACATGGACCTGCCGAACCTGCGCTACATCACCCAGGCCGGCGGACGGCTGGCACCGGAGCGGGTGCGCTGGTACGCCGACCTGGGCCGGCGGAAGGGGTGGGACCTGTTCGTGATGTACGGCCAGACCGAGGCCACGGCGCGGATGGCATACCTGCCGCCGGAGCAGGCCGTGGTGCATCCCGAGTCCATCGGCGTACCCATCCCGGGCGGCTCCTTCCGGCTGGAGCCGGTCGCCGGGCTGGACGCCGATGAACTGGTGTATTCCGGCCCCAACGTGATGCTGGGGTACGCCGAACGGCCGGAGGACCTCGGCCTGGGCCGGGTCCTGACCGAACTGCGCACGGGCGACCTGGCCAGGCGAGCGCCCGAGGGGCTGTACCAGATTGTTGGCAGGCGCAGCCGCTTCCTGAAAATTGCCGGGCTCCGCGTGGACCTGGGACACGTGGAGCGGATTCTGACGGACCTCGGTGTCACGGCGGCCGCCGCCGGTTCCGACGCCGCGGTGACTGCCGCCGTCGAAGGCGACCACGACCTCCCCCTGCTCGCCAAAACCCTGGCGCAGGACCTGGGCCTGCCGCGCGCCGCCGTCGGACTTCACCGCGTCGAAGCCATACCGCGCCTTGGCAACGGAAAGCCCGACTATCCGGCCGTCCTCGCCCTCGGCCGTGGTGAAGAAGCGCACGACGGCGGCACTGCAGTTCCCGGCGCGGGCTCCACTGATGTGCCGCGCATCTTCGCGGAGGTGCTTGAAGTGGACCGCGTCGCCGACACCGATACGTTCGTATCCCTGGGCGGCGACTCCCTGTCCTATGTGGCGGCGTCTGTCCGGCTGGAGCATGCACTCGGGTACCTTCCCGAAGGCTGGCACCTGATGCCTGTCTGCGAACTGACGCCTGCGCCGCACGTGGCACCGGCTGCCGCGCCCGCCGGCAAACCTGCGGGGACCCGGGTTCACCGGGTGCAGCGCCCGTTGCTTGCACCAATGGAGACGGGAATCGTGCTCCGTGCGGTGGCGATCATTGCCATCGTCTCCACGCACATCGGGTTCTTCCACTGGCAGGGCACCGCGCATGTGCTCATGGCCGTGGCGGGGTACAACTTCGCGCGGTTCCAGCTGGCCGGGGAGCGTGGTGCGCGGTTCCGGCGGCACCTGCGCAGCATCGCCCGGATCGCCGTGCCCAGCATCGCCGTCATCGGGTTCGCCTTCGCCGTCACGGACAAATACGCCTGGCACAACGTAGTCCTGCTCAATCCGCTGCTGGGCCCTGAAGGATGGAGTGACTACTCGCGGTTCTGGTTCGTGGAGATTCTGGTCCACATCCTCCTTGGCCTTTCCCTGCTGCTGGCGATACCGGCCGTTGACCGGGTGGTGCGGCGCTGGCCGTGGGCGTTCGGCGTGGTTCTGGTTGCCGTTGACCTGCCCCTGCTTTATGGCCTGGTGGACAGCCGCTACCCGGGCCAGGGTCCGGTGCTGTGGCTGTTCGGACTGGGCTGGGCGGCCGCCGCCTCCCGCACCCAGTGGGAGCGGATCGCGGTGACGGGTCTTGCCTTCCTCACGGTTCCCGCGTCCTTCGACAACCCCTACCGCAGCGCCACCATCCTCGCCGGCTGCCTGGTCCTGCTCTGGCTTCCCACGCTGCGGGTTCCCCGCGGACTGCGCCGGGTCACGGCGCTGCTGGCCAGCGCATCGCTGTACATTTACGTCACGCACTGGCTGGTGTACCCCCTGTTCGACTCCGCTGATGTCTTCGAACCCCTGGCCAAAGGCCTCGCGGTACTGGCCTCCCTGGCCTGCGGGGTCCTGTACTGGGCGGCGGCAACGCGCGCCATGGGCCTGGGGGAACGGTGGCTGAAGGGGCGCCCGGGGAGTCTGCGTGGACGCCCAGCGGCGGTGCGTTCCGGCGGCAGGTGAGCCGCCGTCGTCGTACCTTTTTCGAGCCGTATTGCTGTACGCGGTGAAGGAGCAGCAAAGTAGTAGGCATGGAAGACGTCACCGGGACCATCGAGCTCTCCGGGGAGCTGCTGCACCTCAAGTGGGGGCACGGGGATGTGGTCACGGAACGCGATGCTGTGGCGCTGATGGAGCGCGCCAAAGAGCTTAGCGGCGGCCGCGCCCTGCCGCTGCTGGTGGAAATAACCGGCGTGGAGTGGATTGACCAGGGGGCGCTAAAGGCCTTTGCCGGTACCTGGCCCCTGACGCGTGCCGCCGTGGTGGGCACCTCCCCCGTGGACCAGACCCTTGCCAGCTTCTACACCGGCAGGCACAAGCCGGTGCACCCCACCCGGTACTTCACGTCCATGGATGAGGCGATGGCGTGGCTGGAGGAGGGCGGCTGATTTCGCCTGGCGCCGGGCATTCAGGAGCGGCAAGGAACCTGCGCATCGAAACCAATTGCTTGGCTTCGGGAGGCCTGTTCCTTGTTGACAGGAATGCGCAGGACTATGTTGGAGCTACTCCGGGCCTTACTGGGAAGGCCACAGCTGGCAGGTCTCCGCAGAGGTATCTCATGAGTTACGTGCCGGTCAGCCGACGCACCATCAGGAGGCATCGGGAATCCGAACGGTCCACCCGGCGCCTGGTTGTAGCCCTTGCCGCAGCGGCTGTGGTGGCCTGGCTGCTGTCCGTCAGCTTGTCACCCATGGTCTATGTCGATGGATACGTCCATGCCGTCGACCTCGTGGTGCACGACCTATGCCTTGTTGTGGCTTTTGGCGCCATCATCCTGGTCGACTGGCATGGTTTTCTGTGGTTGATCGGCCGGCGCGGACTTGGCGAGATCATTCGACTGGACGGGGCTGCGACTCCGCTCATCTGGGGCGGTCTTGCCGGCCTGCTCGCCACCGGTGCGTTCCTGAGCCCACATCTGGAAAACCCCATGACCGACGTCAAGCTCGCTGCGGTTCTTGTCCTCAGCCTGAACGGGATCATGCTTGTGCCCCTTATGCGGCGGCTCGCCCGGCTGCCGGCCGACACCACCTTCACGGACTTGTCCCCTGGCCAGCGGGTGCACTTGCTGTCCTGCCTGGCCGTGTCACAGCTGTGCTGGTGGACAGCAATCATCATTGGGTTCATCAACGCTGAGTCCTGAAGCCGCAAGCCTGGCCCGCATAGTGACGCGCAGAAGCGCCCGCGACGCGCATATTCCTTTTCGCGGCCCGAATATGGGCTGCGCAAAGGAATATGCGCGTCGAAACGGAATATGGGCCTCGCAAACGAATACCCGCAGAAGCGCAGGTCAGGTGGCCTCCCGGGCCGATACCACAGCCGCTGTCTGCGTGGCGGCCCAGCTGGCCAGCACCTTCAGCGCATCCTCCGACGGAGTGCCCGGCTCGGCCGTATAGATGTTGATCCGCAGCCCCGGGTCCGCGGGGAGTTCCATCGCTTCGTAGGTGAGGTCCAGGTCCCCCACGATGGAGTGGTGCAGGCGTTTGCGGCCCGTGCGGTGGTACTTCACGTCGTGCCGGGCCCAGCGGATGCGGAACTCCCCGCTGCGGGTTGAGAGCTCGCCGATCAGGTCGGAGAGGTCCTTGTCGTACGGGTTCTTTCCGGCGGTGGAGCGCAGGACCGCCACGATGTCATCCGCGCTCCGCTCCCAGTCGCGGAAGAACTCCCGTGCCTTCGGATTCAGGAAGGTGAACCGCGCGCTGTTCGGCGGAGTGACCGGCTCCGCCATCATTTCCAGGTACAGGGCCCGGCCCAGCTCATTGGAGGCCAGCACATCGCCGCGGTCGTTGCGGACCCAGGCCGGCGCCGTCGTAATCGCATCGATGACCCGCTGCACGCTGGGACGCACCGTCAAGGGACTCCGCTTGCGCCGCACCCGCGGGGCGGCGGTGGCCGCGCGGGCCAGGTCGAAAAGGTGGGCCGTCTCGGCGTCGTCCAACTGCAGGGCGCGCGCCAGGGCCTCAAGGACGCTGTCCGACGCGCCGGACAGGTTTCCCCGTTCCAGCCGGATGTAATAGTCGACGCTCAGCCCGGCCAGCATCGCCACTTCTTCCCTGCGCAGCCCCGCCACGCGCCGGTTGCCGCCGTACGCGGGCAGCCCGGCCTCTTCCGGCGTGAGCCGGGCGCGGCGGGAGGTCAGGAATTTCCGCACGTCATCGCTGTTGGTCATGGGTTCAACGGTACGCGTGCCCCAACCAGCGAAGGAGGGACTGGCAAGCCCTCCCACAATCGCGGACACCCACATAGCGTGAAGGCATGGAACTCAAACTCAACAACGGTGTCACCATGCCCGCACTCGGCCTGGGCGTTTTCCAAAGTCCCCCGGAAGAGACGACGGCGGCCGTCGAGACCGCGCTGGAGGTGGGCTACCGGCACATCGACACCGCCGCCGCGTACGGCAATGAGCGGGAGGTGGGCGAAGGGATCAGGCGTTCGGCCCTGGCGCGCGAAGACGTCTTTATCGAGACCAAGGTGTGGGTCAGCGACTACGGCTACGATCAGGCGCTGCACGCGTGGGACAAGGCCGTGGGCAAGCTGGGTGTGGAGCAGCTGGACCTGTTCATCCTGCACCAGCCCGCCCCGGACCGGTTCGACAAAACCATCGCCGCGTACAAGGCCTTGGAAACCCTGCTCAAGGACGGACGGGTGCGGGCCATCGGCGTCAGCAACTTCATGCCCCACCACCTGCAGCAGCTGCTGGCGGAAACCGACGTGGTCCCGGCCGTCAACCAGATCGAGCTCCACCCGTACTTCCAGCAGCAGGCCGTCCAGACCATCAATGAGGACCATCGGATCCTCACCCAGGCCTGGTCGCCGATCAGCGGCATCACCTTCTACCCCGGCTGGGGCGAGAACCGGAAGAACGTCATGCGCGACCCGGTGATTGCCGGCATCGCGCAGGCCCACGGCAAGACCCCCGCCCAGGTGATGCTGCGCTGGCACCTGCAGCAGGGCCGCTCCGCCATCCCCAAGTCCACCAATCCGGCACGCATTGCGGAGAACTTCGACGTGTTCGATTTCGAGCTCGCCGCCCAGGAACTCACTGCCATCGACGCCCTGGACTCCGGCGTCCGCAGCGGCCCGGACCCCGATGTGGCCCGCCCGGAGCGGTTCGCCATGGTCATCCCCGAAGCCTAGACCGCCGCAGATAGTAGGAGCACAGCATGGATTACCGCCCGCTTGGCCGCACCGGTGTGCAGGTCAGCCCCCTCTGCCTCGGCGCGATGATGTTCGGCCCGTGGGGCAACAACGACCGCGCCGACGCCACCCGCATCATCCACCGCGCCCTGGACGCCGGCATCAACTTCATCGACACCGCGGACGTGTACTCCGGCGGTGCCTCCGAAGAGATCGTGGGGGAAGCACTGGCAGGAAGGCGCGACGACGCCTTCCTCGCCACCAAGTTCTTCATGCCCATGGACGAGAAGGACCCCAACCAGCGCGGCGGCTCCCGCCGGTGGATCATGCGCGAGGTGGAGAACTCCCTGCGCCGTCTGAACACCGACTACATCGACCTCTACCAGGTGCACCGGCCCAGCCCGGACACCGACGTGGAGGAGACCCTGGGCGCCCTCACCGACCTGGTCCGCCAAGGCAAGGTGCGTTACATCGGTTCCTCGTCCTACTCCGGTTCGCAGATCGTCGAAGCCCAGTGGGCGTCCCGCGAGCGCAACCTGGAGCGGTTCGTCACCGAGCAGCCGCCCTACTCCATCCTGGTCCGCGGCATCGAGGAGGATGTCCTTCCCGCGGTGCAGCGGCACGGGATGGGCACCCTCACCTACAGCCCGCTGGCCGGCGGCTGGCTTTCGGGCCGGTGGCGGAAGGACTCGGCGTCCCGGCCCACGTCGTCAGCGCGGCCGAGTGCCCGGTTCGACATGACGCAGCCGGCCAACCAGCGCAAGCTCGACATCGTGGAGGAGCTGGCCCAGGTGGCCGAATGGGCAGGCGTCACGCTCATCGAGATGGCCATCGCGTTCGTCATCAACCACCCCGGCGTCACCTCCGCGATCGTGGGCCCGCGCACCATGGAGCAGCTGGAGTCCTACCTCCCGGCCGCGGACACCGTCCTGGCCCCCGAGGTGCTGGACCGCATCGACCAGCTGGTCGCCCCCGGCGTCACCGTCAACCCGGACGACAACAGTTACGGCGCCCACGAACTGACGCCCAACGCACGACGGCGGCACCGGCGCTAAGTGCCTGCCCCCGCCAAATCCCCCACGAAAGGAAATACCAATGGCAACATGGCTCATCACAGGCTGCTCCACCGGACTTGGCCGGGCGCTCGCGGAGGCCGTGCTCGCGTCCGGGCACAACGCCGTCGTCACCGCCCGGAACGTGGACGCGGTGCAGGACATCACTGCCGGCTTCCCGGACACCGCGCTTCCCCTGGCCCTGGACGTCACCGACAAGGCGCAGATTGCCGCAGCGGTGAAGCAGGCGGAGGAGAAGTTCGGCAGCATCGACGTGCTGGTGAACAACGCCGGCTACGGCTACCGGGCGGCGGTGGAGGAAGCGGACGACGCCGACATCCGCCGCCTGTTCGACACGAACTTTTTCGGCGCGGTGGACATGATCAAGGCAGTGTTGCCGGGCATGCGCGCCAACAAGGCCGGCTCCATCCTGAACATTTCGTCCATCGGCGCACGGATCACACCGCCCGGCTCCGGCTACTACGCGGCCACCAAGGCTGCGCTGGAGGGCATGTCGGGGTCGCTCCGCAGCGAGCTGAAGCCGCTGGGCATCAATGTCACCGCGATCGAACCGGGCGGCTTCCGCACCGACTTCGCCGGCCGCTCGCTCACGCAGTCCGCTTCGGCGATCGGTGACTACGCGGACACCGCCGGCAAGCGCCGCAAGGAACACGACACCGCGCACGGCAACCAGCCCGGCGACCCGGACAAGGCAGCACGGGCGATCATCGCCGTCGTGGAATCCCCCAACCCGCCGGGCCTGCTGGTCTTGGGCACGGACGCGTTCGGCGCCTTCGGCAAGGTGGCGGAAGCCCAGCGCGCCGAGCTGGAGCAGTGGCAGGAGCTGAGCACCAGCACCGACATCACGGACTGACCCTGCTGCTGGCTTGGCCCGCCACCGTGCATTCCCGCCCAGTTGCTCTTCCGCTTTTCCCGGACCGCGCCGTGGCTGACGGCGTGTCCAGGCCCGGGTACCGGAGGGGCCGGGAGTAACTGGGCTGGAGTGCGGGGAACCGAATATGGGCAGGCGCGTCGCCGGGGATCGACGGGTCCTCGGGCCCTACCTACCGGGCCGGAACGCGCCAAGAATCGCAAGTACCAACGCGAAGAAGGGCTCCGGCGATGATGTGGGGTTACGGGCAGGGCGCAGGCTGGTGGCTCTGGGGCATCCTGATGCTCTTGGGCATAGCGCTGCTCGTCTTCGTGGCCGTGCGGGTGTTCGGCGGTGGTATCCGGAGCGGCGGGAAGGGGCGGGAAGGGCCGCCGGCATCGACGGCGCGGCAGATCCTCGATGAGCGCTTCGCGAAGGGTGAACTGACCGCGGAGCAGTACCGCGAACAGCTCAGGGTGCTCGGCGAGGGCCGGTAGTGCGCCCCATAAGCCGCCGGCAGGCTCTCCTCCTCGGCGGGCTGGGGGCTGCGGGCACTGTGGCAGGCGGAGCCGGCCTGATCTGGTCCCTGTTCTCCCCCGCCGCCCGGCCCCCTGGCGGCAACCTGATCCAGCCGGAAGAACTCCGGAGCGGGGACGGGCAACTGCAGGTTCGGCTCGCAGCCGGCCCTGCGCAGGTCCAGCTTGGCGGGCGGCAGGCCACGGCGCTCGCGTACAACGGCAGCGTGCCCGGGCCCACCCTTCGTCTCAAGGCTGGGGACACCCTCAAGATAAGTCTCACCAACAGCCTGTCCCAGCCCACCAACCTGCACGTGCACGGCCTCCACGTGTCGCCCGAGAACAATGGGGACAACGTGTTCGTCGCGGTCGCGCCAGGCACTTCGTTCGACTACGAATACCGGCTGCCCGCGGATCATCCGGCCGGCCTGTACTGGTACCACCCCCATCATCACGGGATGGTGGCCGACCAGGTCTTCGCCGGGCTCTATGGAGCCATCATCGTGGAGGACCCTGAGCCAATCGAGTCCAGCGCCGAGCGTGTGCTGGTGGTATCGGACACCTCGGTGGACGGTTTGGGGAACATCAGCGCCACGTCAGTGATGGGGCGGATGGCGGGCCGGGAGGGCGAACTGCTCCTGGTGAACGGCCAAATCAACCCCCAGTTCACTTCCCGTCCCGGGCAGCGGGAACGGTGGCGCGTCGTCAACGCCTGTGTAGCGCGCTACCTGCAGCTGCGGCTGGACGGGCAGCAAATGCAGCTGCTGGGCATGGACTCCGGCCGGTTCCGCGAACCGCGGCAGGTGGAAGATCTGGTGCTGACCCCCGGTAACCGGGCTGACCTGCTGGTCACCACCAAGGCCGGCACCTCCTCTTTGCGCGCGTTCCGGTACAACCGCGGCAGCACCGCGGGGATGATGGGCCAGGGGCCTGGGCCGCTTGGACCCGCTGAGCCGGCCGACGGCGTGGCGCTGGCTTCTTTCCAGGTGGCCGGCGAAGCTGCCCCTCCCCAGGCAGCAATACCTGCACAAAGAGCGCCTTTGGACCTGAGGGGTGCAGCAGTGGCCGCCCACCGGCAGATCGTCCTGTCCGCCGGCATGGGAATGGGCGGGGCCGGCATGATGCGCTTCACCATCAACGGCAGGGAGTTCGATCCGGCCAGGACCGATATCACGGCCGCGGCCGGAACCGTCGAGGAATGGACCCTCATCAACACCAGCACGATGGACCACCCGTTCCACCTGCACGTCTGGCCCATGCAGGTCGTCGAGCAAAACGGTCAGCGAGCCTCCTCCCCCGACTGGCGCGACGTGGTGAACCTACCGGCAAACGGACGGATCAAGGTCCGGGTTGCATTCGCGGACTTCCGCGGACGCTCCGCCTACCACTGCCACATTCTGGACCATGAGGATCTTGGCATGATGGGCGCTATTGAGGTTCGGTGAGCAATCGGCACCCTGCAGGGCAACCAGCCAGGCCCCTAACGAGGCGTCAAAATTGAGTAGTTAGTACTCATGACACGGCGCGTAGCCGGTGCGAAAGTGGATTCTATAGCTCCATCACGTCACAAGAGGAACCACCATGGCAGCAAAACGGCGTCGCTCGCGCAGCAAGGGCGGCGGCACTATCGGGTGCGCCCCCTTCCTGGTCCTGATCGTCATAGCCATCATCATCAAATTCTGGTGGGTCATCCTCATCAGCCTGGGTGTGGTGGCAGTGACGGTGGCGCTGGTCCGCACTACGAAGGCTCCGGCCCGTCCGGCTCCGATACCCCCACCTAAGCCGCAACCCGTCATTGCCGCACCCCATGTACCCGTTGGCGGCGACGACCTCACAGCCCACATGCGCAACCAAAAACGGGCCGGCCGCGAACGGGACCTGCAGGAATGGGACTACGAGTGGATCCGGCTGGCCCATCCGGGCAAGAGCCTCCGCGAAGTCAACGAAATCGCGAACGCCCACTTCGCCCGCGGCCGCTCCATCGGCATCAACTGGGGTGAGCCTTCCGGCCCATGAGTCCCGGCCAACCATGCATTCCCGCCCAGTTACTCTTCCGCTCCTCCCGCGGCGCGCCGTGAGGGACGGCGTGCCCTTGGCTGTGCACCCGGGCGGCCGGGAGTAACTGGGCTGGAACGCACGCCTACCCCGAAATGGTTCCGCTGCTGCGGCCGTGCTGAAGGCCCGTGGCGAACCCGATCGACACGGGCACCGGCGCCGCACAGCAGGATCCGCCGACAGAATCACCGGCATCATCCGAGTCGCTGGGGATGCTGGTGGAGCACACCCCGGTTTCCGGCAGTTCGAGTTCCACGGCGTCCGCGGCGTCCTTGTCTCCGGCCAGGGCTGCGGCGATGGAGCGGACCTGCTCGTAGCCGGTGGCCATCAGGAAGGTGGGCGCCCGGCCGTACGACTTCATGCCGGCCAGGTAGAAGTCCTTCTCCGGCTGGGCCAGGATGCGGGCGCCGTGGGCGGGGACTGTTCCGCAGCTGTGGAAATCGGGATCGATCAGCGGGCCGAGGGCTTTGGGTGCCTCCACCGCCGGGTCCAGGTCCAGGCGCAACTCGGAGAGCATGGCCAGGTCCGGGCGGAAACCGGTAGTGGGAATCACGCGGTCCACCTCAACAGCGCGGCCGTCCGTTGAGTGCACTGTCACCGCGCCGTCATGCACGCCGATGGAAGCGGTGTGGAAGTCCGTCAGGAGCTGGACGGCACCCGTGTCGACGGCGGTGCGGAGCCTCGCGCCGAGCTGGCCGCGGGCGGGCAGTTGGTCGGCATCCCCGCCCCCGTAGGCGCGGGCGGGTGTGGCCGCGCGGATGGCCCAGAGCACCTCGGTGCCGGGATTGGCGCGGGCCAGCCGGGCCAGGTCAAGGACCATGTTGGCCGCCGAATGGCCGGAACCTATCACCAGGGTGCGGCGGCCGGCGAAACCACCAGCTGAAACATCGGGCAGTGGCCCCGTGACCAGGCCCGCCGCCCGGGCCTCTGCCTCGCCGGGGGCGGGCAACCCTGACGATCCCAGCGGCGCCGGGGTGCTCCAGGTGCCGGAAGTATCCACCACGGCGCGGGCAAGCACCTGGGTGACCTTGCCGCCGTCGTGCTCTATCCGCAGCAGGAACGGGGCAGTGTCCCGGCCCTGGCTCCTGCCCTTGTCCATGCCCTGCCGGCTGACGGCCACCACCCGCGCCCCGGTCCTGATTCGGTCCTTCAGTTCCGGCGTTGCGGCCAGCGGTTCCAGGTACTCGGACACGATCTGGGCGCCGTACGGCAGGGCGGTGGGCCGGGGCGCTTCCCACCCGGAGCGTTCCAGCAACCGGACCGAGGCAGCGTCCAGGTTGTACTTCCACGTGGAAAAGACGCGGACGTGGCCCCACTGGCGGATGGCAGCGCCAACAGTTGGGCCTGCCTCGAGGACCAATGGCTCCAGCCCGCGTTCCAGCAGGTGCGCGGCCGCGGCCAGGCCGACGGGTCCGGCGCCGATCACGGCAACAGGCAGGGACTGCAGGGACTCAAGCGATGTAGGTTCCGGCGATGTCATGGCATGCTCCAATTCAGCTCTGGGCAGGAATGAGGGAGGCGATCAGGGCTTCCACCCGGGTCCTGATCTGGTCGCGGATGGGCCGGACGGACTCCACGCCTTTGCCGGCGGGATCCTCCAGCACCCAGTCTTCGTAGCGTTTGCCCGGGAAGTAGGGGCATTCGTCGCCGCAGCCCATGGTGATCACCACGTCAGAGTCCTGCACGGCTTCGGTGGTGAGGATCTTGGGGATCTCGGCGGACATGTCGATGCCCACCTCCGCCATGGCCTGGACCGCAGACGGGTTGACCTTCTCCGCCGGCTGCGATCCGGCGGAACGGACCTCGATGGCGCCCTGCGAGAGCGAGGTAAGGAACGCGGCGGCCATCTGGGAACGGCCGGCGTTGTGGACGCAGACGAACAGGACGGAGGGTTTGTGGCTCATGAGAGCACCTTTCGGTCAGCCGCGACGGCAGCGGCAGCGGTGAAGGAGGGGTAGAGGAAGCGGACCAGGAAGTATCCCAGGGCACCGCCCAGCAGCTGGGCCAGGATGAAGGCAGGGGCCGACGGCGGTGCGATGCCGGCAAAGGTGTCCGTGAGGGTCCGGGCGATGGTCACCGCCGGGTTGGCGAAGCTGGTGGAGCTGGTGAACCAGTAGGCGGCGGTGATATACCCGCCGACGGCGAAGGCCACCCTGTCCGCCCGGCCGGACCGGACCGTGCCGAAGATGACCAGCAGGAGTCCCACCGTGGCGATGACCTCGGCAAGCCAGAGGTCAGGCCCGGTGCGCTGGTGCGTGGACCAGGCGACCGCGTCCAGCCCGAACATCAGGTTCGCCGTGATGGTTCCGGCCAGGCCGCCCAAAACCTGGCCGGCAATCAACCCTGCCGCGGTCCTGGTGTCGATCATCCCCAGTGCACGTTCCACCAGGGTCACCACCGGATTGAACGACGCCGACACCGGCTGCAGTGCCACGATCAGCGCCACCAGCGCGGCACCCGTGGCGAGGCTGTTCTGCAGAAGCTGCAGGCCGGCGTCGTCCGGGGACAGCCTGGCTGCCATCACGCCCGAGCCCACCACGGCCATCACCAGGAAGGCGGTGCCGATGAACTCGGCGGCGGCACGGCGGGAAAGTGTGCTCACGTGGCCTGCCCGCCAATCAGGGCGGCCAAATTCTGCAGCGCCTCGGTCCGGGCGCGGTAGTAGACCCACACCCCCCGCTTTTCCCGGTCCAGCAAACCCACCTCGTGGAGGATCTTCAGGTGGTGGCTGATGGTGGGCTGGGACAGCTCAAAGGCGTCATTGAGGTCGCAGACGCATGCTTCGCCGCCCTCATGCGAGGCGACCAGGGACATCAGCCGCAGCCGGACCGGATCGGCCAGCGCCTTCAACAGCGGCGCGATTCCTTCCGCTTCCGGTTCTGACAACGGCTCCCTCGCCAAGGGCGCACAGCAGGCGACGGCCTGGACGGGGGTCAGCTCCAAAGACATAGACACATGTAAATATTTACACTCATCTATATCTTTGGCAATCCGCAGAAATCCCCCCTGCTTCCTCCGCCCCTTGCAACGCCCACAGCCACGGCAAATAGGATGGCCCCGAGAGCTTTTGGCAGCAGACGAAGGGCGCCGCAATGATCGAGATCCTGAACCCCGCTGAAGTGGCCCGCGCACGGGAGACCGGAGCCCTGGTGGCGGACATCCTGCAGGCCATGAAGAGCCGGGCCGCCGTGGGCACCAACCTGCTGGACATCGACCAGTGGACCAAGGAGATGATCACCGAGGCCGGGGCGGAGTCGTGCTACGTGGACTATGCGCCGTCGTTCGGCCGCGGCCCCTTCGGCCACTACATCTGCACGGGCGTCAACGATGCCGTGCTGCACGGGCTGCCGCACAACTACGAACTGGCCGACGGCGACCTGCTCACCCTGGACCTCGCCGTCGTGAAGAACGGGGTGGCCGCCGATGCCGCCATCAGCTTCCTGGTGGGCGATTCGCGGCCGGCGGAGAGCGTGGCGATGATTGAGGCCACTGAGCGCGCCCTGGCTGCCGGGATCGCTGCGGCAGGGCCAACGGCCAAGATTGGCGACATCTCCTACGCCATCGGCCGGGTCCTCACCGACGCGGGGTACCCCATCAACACGCAGTTCGGCGGGCACGGCATCGGCTCCACCATGCACCAGGACCCGCACGTGCCCAACATGGGCCGGCCCGGCCGCGGCTTCAAGCTCCGGCCCGGGCTGCTGCTGGCGCTGGAGCCGTGGATCATGGCGGACACGGCTGAACTGGTGACGGACGACGACGGGTGGACGCTCCGGAGCGCCACAGGCTGCCGGACGGCCCACACGGAACACACCATCGCCATTACCGACGACGGCGCCGAGATCCTGACCCTGCCGTCGCGGTAGGTGCCGGGGCGCTTCGCCCGCTGCCGCGGCTGAGCCGGCGCGCGGAGTACGAGCGCGCGGAGTACGAGCGCGCGGAGTACGAGCGCGCGGAGTACAGGCGCCACTTCAGTAGAGGTAGACGTCCACCAGCAGGGCGGCCAGCGCGGTGATGGCGGCGGTCGCTGCCACGCTGCGGGCTGCGTCCCGCCTGCAGGGCCCGGACATGAGGGCGATGGCGGTGCCGGCAAGGGTGAACACTCCCGTTCCCGTGTCCTGCCAGCTGATGGGGAACGGCGGGAACGGCAGGTCGTGGGAGAACAGGCCGACCGCTGCAGTCCAGTTCAGGATCGAATTCCAGGCCATGGGCATCAGGAGGGCCGCGGCTGCCGCCGTTGCCACGACCCCCACGCGCCGTTCCCTCCGCACCAGCAGGAGCAGGACCAGTGCCACGACGGCGGACAACAGCGCGCCCACGAACATCGCTTGCAGGCTCATCAAAAGCCCCCGGGGTTCATTACCCGCATACGTCCAGTCTAGGCACCGGAGGCAGGTGCGAACCCGGCGCCGGAAGGTCCTTCTATTCGGTCCCGGCCACGGAACTGCGGCGTTCCAGGAGCAGCGTGTCCTGCCAGTGGCCCGCCTTGGGGCCGTGGTTGATCCGGGCAATCCGTTCCCGGGTTCCCACCACCCGGAAGCCCAGCTTCCGGTGCAGGGCAAGGCTCGCCATGTTCTCCGGGAAGATGCTGGACTGGATGGTCCAGATTCCGGCCGCTTCCGTCGACTCAATCAGGGCGTCCAGGAGCACCCGGCCCACGCCGCGGCCCTGTGCCTGCGGGGCAACATAGATGGAGTGCTCCACGAGGCCCCAGTACACCTCCCGTGAAGAAACCCGGGAGACCGCGGCCCATCCCAGGACCCTGCCCGCATCTTCGGCGACGAGCCGGTGCCCAGGCAACCGCACGCCGTCGAACGCCTCCCAGGTGGGCGGCTCGCTCTCAAAGGTCGCCTCCCCCGTGGCGATGCCGGCGGCGTAGATTGCGTGGACCGCAGCCCAGTCGTCGGGGCACATGGGGCGGATGGTGACGGGACTGTCCATGCGTCCCATTATGGTGGCGCGCTGGCACCCCTCCGTCCCGCGAGACGGCACTTCACGGCGATGCTTCGGGGAAACATTGCCGTGAAGTGCCATCTCGCGCGGGGGGTGTGGGCGTTACGGTGCGACGGCGGTCAGCCGACGTGGACCCACGGGCGCTGGGTGACATCCGGGACGGCCTCGCGCAGCACCTCCCGGGTCACCGGCGCGATCTCTCCCTCGCCCAGGAACAGGAACCGTACCAGGTTGTTGATCGGGTTGCCCTCGGTCCAGCGGAAGTAGATGTGCGGCATGAGCCCGGTGATGTCCCTGATGTGCAGCAGGACGGAGGCGATGGTGTTGGGGACCACGGGGCCGTGGACTTCGAGGATGTGATACCCATGCCGGTTCACTCCCTTGACGTGCAGCTCGGTTTCGAAGTCCGAGGAATCATCCACCACAACCTCGAGGAACAGGGCGTCGCCGGCCAGCGGCAGGTGGCTGACCTCGATGGCGGACTCCAGCTTGTCCCGGTACGCTTCCGCGGTCATCCGCAGCGGCTCGTGCGCGATGATCGCGATGGGCCCGTCCAGGGTGCTGGACATGAACTCCAGGGCCTGCTGGTCCAGGTGCACCCGGGTGGCATGCAGCTCGAAGGAGCGGCGGACCCGGGACAGCAGCGAGATGACGATGATCCCAAGGATGAAGATGGCGGCGATCCGGATGCCCTCGGGCCGTTCGAAGATGTTGGCCACCGTGGTGTAGGCGAACACCACGGTGATGGCGCCGAAACCCACCGTGAGGTTCCGCTGCCCGTGACGGCGCGCCGATAGCGTGACGGCCACGGCGGCGGAGGTCATCAGCACCAGGACGCCGGTGGCGTAGGCACCGCCCTGGGCATCGACGTCGGCCTTGAAGATGAAGGTGATCAGGAAGCCGACCAGGGTGAAGACGAGCACCAAAGGCCGGACGGCCTTGGCCCAGGCCGGAGCCATGCCGTACCGCGGCAGGTAGCGGGGCACGAGGTTCAGCAGGCCGGCCATGGCCGACGCGCCGGCGAACCAGAGGATTCCGATGGTGCTGATGTCGTAAACGCTGCCGAAGCCCACGCCGAGGTATTCGTGCGCCAGGTAGGCCAGGGCACGCCCGTTCGCCTGGCCGCCGGGCTGGAATTCCTGCTCGGGGATCAGGACAACCGTGATGAAGCTGGAGGTCAGCAGGAAGGCGCTCATGATCACGGCGGCGGTGGTGAGCATACGCCGGGTACCCCGGATGCGGCCGGCCGGGTTTTCCTCCGTGTCCTCCTCTGCGCCCAGGACCTGTGGCATCACGGCCACGCCGGTTTCGAAGCCGGACAGGCCCAGGGCCAGCTTGGGGAACACGAGCAGCGCGATGGCCACGGCCATCACCGGATTTCCGTGCGACACCCACAGGTTGGTCCACCAATCCCCCATGGCGGCGGGGTGCGAGAGTACCTGAGCGAAAGTAACGGCAACCACGATAGCGTTCAGGCCCAGGTAGAACACCACCAGGACAACGGCGATGCCGATGGCTTCCTTGAAGCCGCGCAGGAACACAGCGGCCAGCAACGCAAGCAGGAAGAGGGTGACGGGGACGTTCTGGCCCTGCAGCCACCCCGGAGCCACCGGGTTCCCGAGCAGGTGCGCGGTGGCGTCTGCTGCCGAAAGGGTCATGGTGATCATGAAGTCGGTGGCTGCGAATCCCAGGAGGACCAGCACCAGGAGCTTGCCGCCCCAGCGCGGCAGCAGCCGCTCGAGCATGGCGATGCTGCCTTCACCGCGGGGGCTTTCGCCGGCAACCCTGCGGTACACCGGCAGGGCGCCCAGCAGGGTCACCGCCACCAGTACCAGGGTGGCCAGCGGGGAGATGACCCCTGCTGCAAGCGCAGCAATGGCCGGCTGGTAGCCAAGGGTGGAAAAGTAGTCCACCCCCGTCAGGCACATGACCTGCCACCATGTGTGCTTCTTCTCATGCTGCGTCGGCACGCCCCCGGGACCGGGATGGGCGCCCTTGCTGTCCTGGAGCCCGAAGAGCAGCCAGCCCTGGAACGTCTTCCTTCCGTGCGCGTGATGCGCGGAAGGATCCGCCGGGGGCCTGCTTAACGTGGTCATGTTTGCCTTTCCGCGCTGCCCTTTGCACCGCGACCACCTGCGAAGCTAGCACCGGCCAAAACGCCCCAAGCGCCAAAACGGGATTTCTTAATGATTCCTTGACGCCTGGTTTGGGACGGCAGGCTGCGGGACTAGGATGGGTCCACCGCGGCCTGAACGTAGTGGGCCACGGAAAGCACAGCCGAACACCGAAAGGAAACCCGGCACCATGGCAGACACTCCCAATCCCATCCAGATCCAGAAGTTCCTGGGCGGCATCGACTACCCGGCGAAGCGTGAAGACCTGCTGTCCAGGGCCAAGGAATCCGGCGCCGACAACAACGTGATGGAGGCCCTCGAGGCACTCCCCGACCGGGAATACGACAGCCCCACCGCTGTCAGCTCCGCGATTTCGGACAGCAACTCCTAGGTGTATTGACCACGGAGGTTAGGAACATGCGGCGTGGTTAGGTGACAAAAAGAAGACCTCCAAGTGGAGTGGGGCTTGTCTAAGAGTCCGATCCACAAGGAGGTCTTCAATGTCCCATGCTAACGCGCTTCTGACGCCGAAGGGACGGCTCCGGCTGGCCCGGTGCATCGTCGATGACGGGTGGCCGCTGCGCCGTGCTGCTGAGCGGTTCCAGGTGTCGGTGACGACCGCAGCGCGGTGGGCGGCCCGTTACCGGGAGCACGGGGAGCACGGGACGGGTGATCGTTCCAGCCGGCCCATCAACTCCCCGCGTCGGACCTCCACGCGGCGGGAGCGGCGGATCGTCGCGATCAGAGTCAACCGGCGCTGGGGCCCGGCACGGATCGGCTATCTGCTGGGCATTCACCCCTCCACGGTGCACCGGGTGCTGTCCCGGTTTGGGCTGGCGAGGCTGGCGTGGATGGACCGGGCCACGGGCCGGGTGATTCGCCGGTACGAGCACCACAGCCCCGGGGACCTGGTCCACGTCGACATCAAGAAACTTGGACGGATCCCTGACGGCGGCGGACACCGCAGTGTCGGCAGGGCCGCCGGAAACCGGAACAAGACCGGTACCGCGGCGAACCGGAGACCGGGTCACGCCTTCTTGCACAACGCCGTCGATGATCACTCCAGGCTCGCCTACACGGAGATCCTGACCGATGAGAAAAAGGACACTGCGGCCGGATTCTGGGAACGCGCCAATGCCTACTTCGAGTCCCACGGGATCACTGTCAAACGGGTCCTGACCGATAACGGATCCTGCTACCGCTCCTACGCATTCAAAGACGCTCTGGGCCCGGACATCAAGCACAAACGCACCCGCCCCTACAGGCCTCAGACAAACGGCAAAGTCGAGCGCTACAACCGCACCATGCTCGACGAATGGGCCTACGCCCGTCCCTACGCCTCCGAGGCCGAGCGTGTTGCCGCTTTCGCCGACTGGCTCCATCATTACAATCATCATCGAGGCCACACCTCACTCAACGGTCAGCCACCGGCCAGCCGCGTCACCAACCTCTCAGGTCAATACACCTAGGCGGGTTCGCAGGAGGCGGTTTCCGCCCCCAGTAAGCTGGCGGCATGCCCGCCCTTGCCGCCCTGCTGCCCACCCTGGTGGCCATTGCCATCCTGGCGGCACTCACGGTGGGCATCCTGTGGGGCGCGCGGACGCCGTCGTACCTCTCCCCTGCCCTGGCCATCCTCCGCGGCGCGGCCCAGCTGGCGGTGATCAGCCTGGTGCTGGGCGGCGTCATCACCAACCCGCTCTGGGTGGGGGCGGCCCTGCTGGTCATGTTCACCGTGGCATCCGTGACGGCGACGCGGCGGCTCACCTGGTCCTGGCGGCGCTTTGCCGTGGTGGCCGCAACGATGGCTGCGGGCATCCTGGTGACGGTGGCCATCGTGTTTGGCACAGGTGCCATCGAATTCTCCCCGCGATACGCGCTGGCGGTGAGCGGGATCGTGATCGGCAACTCCATGACCATCGCCACGCTTGCCGGCCGCCGCTTCTTCGAGGCCGTCCTGGAGCAGTGGGACCAGGTAGAGGGCTGGCTGGCGCTGGGGGCAACACCCCGGCAGGCCACCCTGATCCAGGCCCGGCAGGCAGTGCACTCGGCGTTGATCCCCTCCACGGACCAGACCAAGACCACCGGGCTTGTCACACTGCCCGGCGCGTTCGTGGGTGCCATCTTCGGCGGCGCCTCTCCCCTGGAGGCGGGCCGGTTCCAGGTGGTGGTGCTGGCCTCGATCATGGCGGCCGGATCCATCACCGCCGTGGCGCTGATCCGTTCGCTGGGCAACGTGAAGGTGCGTCCCGAGCCGCTGTGACCGGGCCGGTTTCTGCCCGGACGGTTTGGCGCTGCGGAAGTTCATTCCCGCGCCGCAAAAACGATGGCGCTACCGATATTTCGGTCGCGCCATCGTTTTTGCGCGTCGAAAGTACCGTCGCGCATCGAAAATGTGTTTGAGGACCTAGCCCTGCTTTACCAGCGCTGCTTCCAAGTTGATCTTCACCTTGTCGCTGACCAGCACACCGCCGGCTTCCAGGGCTGCGTTCCAGGTCAGCCCGAACTCCTTGCGGCTGATCTCGGTTTCGGCGGAGAACCCGGCACGGGTGGCGCCGAAGGGATCCACGGCAACGCCGGTGAACTCGACCTCAAGTTCCACGGGCCGGGTGACGCCCTTGATGGTGAGGTCCCCGGTCAGCGTGTACTCCTCGCCGTCGCCCTCGACATGGGTGCCGCGGAACGTCATCTCGGGGTACTGCTCCACGTCGAAGAAATCAGCCCCGCGGACATGGGCGTCCCGGTTGGCATCCCCGGAAGTGAAGCTGGCGGTGTACACCGTGGCATGCACGGACGAGTCCGCCAGTGATTCGCCCACGCGCGCTTCCGCCGACGCTTCTGTGAAGCGGCCCCGGACCTTGCTGATCCCGGCATGGCGGACGCTGAAGCCGATCTCGCTGTGGGCCATGTCCAGGGTCCATGTTCCCGGCGTGAGTTCCTTGGGAAGGGTCATCGCTGTTCTCCTTACTCGTAGGGCCGCAGGCGCTTCTGCCCGCTAAAGGCGCAATATTCCAGACACCCCTAAATATTCCCCACAAAACCCGCAGACGTAATAGGGCGACTTGAACCCGGAGCGGATTTCCGGCGTATACATAAACGTGGCTCTACGACTCCTGACCGCACTGGCGCTGTTCATCGACTCCGGCGTCCACTTCTTCCTGGCCCCGGGCTACCAGAACGCGCAGCCGGGCACCATCAGCCAAGGCACCCTGTTCCTGCTCGAGGCGGCCGCGGCGCTGGTGGCCGGCGTCTACGTCCTGGTCCGCGGCAGCAGGGCTGCCTACGCCCTGGCCCTGGTGGTGGCACTCAGCGCGTTCGCCGCCGTCGTGCTTTACCGGTACGTGGACATCCCGGCCATCGGGCCCATCCCGGCCATGTACGACCCCGTCTGGTTCTTCTCGAAGACCCTTAGCGCTGTCGCCGAAGGTGCGGGCACACTGCTGGCACTCGCCGGCCTGGTCCGGACGAGCCACAGGGCAAGGTACGACGACGGCACCAGGCTTCGGGCCGGGCGTCGCCGGCGGTGAGGATCACCGCCGGCGTTGCTAGCATGCGAGGGGAGGTGCAGATGAGCGCAGCTGAACGGGCAGTGCCGGACGCGCTGGCCGCCCTTGTGGCCTACGGGCTGGCGGCACTGTGGCTGCTCACGCTGACCCCGTCCGCTCCAATGACCCAGCTGGCCGGGCTGGCCGCCGGCGCCGTGGTGGCCGGCGCCGCCGTCGGCTCTGTCCTGCGGCGCGTCCCGCGCTTCTCCACGCCCGCCGACCGTGTCACCCTCCTGCGCGCCGTCCTCGTGGCCCTTTGCGCCGTGTTGGCCGTGCAGCAACTGTTCACCGGGCCCCGCACGGACCTGCTCCTGCCAGTCCTGGGCGGCGCCACGTTCCTCCTGGACGGGCTCGATGGCGCGGTGGCCCGGCGTACCGGCACCTCGTCGGCGGAGGGCGCCCGCTTCGATGGAGCCACGGACGCCGCCCTGGTCCTGGTCCTGTCCGTCGCGGCCGCCGCCGTCGTTGGTCCCTGGACCCTGGCCACCGGGGCCATGTACTACGCATTCTCTGCCGCCGGCTTCCTCCGGCCGCACCTCCGTGCAACGCTGCCGCCGAGCACGTCCCGCAAGGCGATCGGGGCGTTCCAGCCGTTCGCGCTGCTGGTGGCACTGCTGCCGGTGACTCCGCCCAATGCGGCGGTTGCGGCGCCGGCCCTGGCCCTTGGCCTGCTCGCGTTTTCCTTCACGCGGGACGTGGTCCAGCTGGAGAGCCGCCACCGGGCGGTGGTTTTGGACGCGGAGGCCGGGCTTACGGCGCTTTAGCCGAGTGCTGTGCAGCCAGGTGCTCCCGCATCGCCGTGGCCACGGCGTCCGGTGAATCTTCCGTGGGGATGTGCTTGCCGTCCACCTCCACCAGGTCCGCGTTGGGGACCTCCTCCACGTACCGGCGGGCAAACCCGATTTTCTGGAAGTCGTCGTCCCGGCCCCATACCAGGCGTGTGGGGATTGCGGCTTCCTTGAGGGCCGGGACCAAGTCCAGGGTGTAACGGGGATCGGCGGCCGCTGCCATGGCCATCCACGAGCGCGACCGGGCCGGAGAATGCCACGGCGACAGGTAGTCCTCCAGTTCCTCCTCGGTGAGCGTCCGGACGGCGCAGCCCTGCGTGGACTTCCGGCGTGCAGCGAGGAGGTCCTCCTCGCTGGTGTTTGCCCGCACGTCAGGGTCCCGGAAACGCTCGACGGCGGGCACCGGCCAGGAGTCGAACATGACGGCGTTCATCAGCACCATCTTCCGGACCCTCCCGCTGTAGGCGGCGAGCTGCTGGGCCACGCCGCCGCCGATGTCGTGGGCAGCGACGTCAAACTCCCCGATGCCGAGGGCATCCGCGGCATCGAGCACGGTCTGCGCCAGGGCCGGGACGCTGGCCTGCTCAACATCCAGCTCTCCCCCGCTCCGGCCGAAGCCCGGAAAGTCCAGCGCGTAGCAGCGGCTGTGTTCGCCAAGGGCCGGCAGGACGGGCTGCCACACCCGGCTCCAGAAGGTGCCGTGCAGCAGGATCAGCGGCGGGGCGCCCTCATCCCCCGCCGCGAGGTAGGACAGCGGGATGCCGTTCACGTCAACGGTATGGCGTTCGACGGGCTGGGCCATGGGTGGTCTCCGTTCGAGTTTGGGGCGGGGCTGGGGTGCTACGCGGCGAGCACCGCGGGCAGCCCGGTGAGGGCCGGGATGGTGATGTCCGGTGACTGGAAATAGGAGGGGTAGCGGGCGCCGGTGCGGTTGATCCACACGGTCCGCAGCCCGGCTTTGGCTGCCCCATGGATGTCCCAGGGGTGCACGGCAACCAGCAGCATCTTGGCCGGGTCTGCTCCGGCCGCAGTTGCCGCGTACTCATATGCGGCCTTGGCCGGTTTCCAGGCAGGCGCGTCCTCCACGGATAGGAGCAGCTCGAATTTGTCCCTAACGCCACCGGCAACCAGCAGTTTGTCCGTGTTGGCGGTGGCGCCATTGGTTAGCGTGACCAGCCGGTGCCCGGCCGCCGCGACGGCGCGGATGCCGTCCGGGACGTCCGGGTGAAGGGACAGGTTCTGCATGGCAGCCATGACGCGTTCGACGGCGGTCTCCAGGTTTCCGGAGATCCCTTCGGCTCCCAGCAGGGTGCGGAGGGCATCGGCGCCAATGGTGGCGAAGGACGCCTTGCCCCCGCTGGCGGTGAGGGCGAACCCGTCACGCAGGAGCGTGGCGAACCAGAGTTTGGCCAGCCCGCGAGGCGCCCCGACCTGCGCGAATGCCTCGGCGAGCGGGCCCATGTCGGACAGGGTCTCATTGACGTCAAAAACGATGACCAATGGTTGGGACATGATGTTCCTTTCCTGTTCCGGCGGGCAGCCCCACCGCGGAGCCGCCCGCTACTTGGCCGGGTATTTGTTGGAGCGCAGGAGCCGGGCCAGGTGCACGGCGTTGCGGGCAAGCCCGGCATTGGTGGAAGCTACCGGGTCCGGGACCTGCTCAAGGTCCATGAAGTCCACGGTCTGCATGGCCTCGCCCACCCAGTAGGTGCCGCCCTGGGCTGGAAGGCTGAAGCCGACGTCGTTCAGTCCCTGCATCATGTCGGCGATGGTCTTGTGGGCCCCGTCCTCGTTTCCCACCACGGCAACCGTGGCAACCTTTCCGTACATGACCGGCCGGCCGTCGTCGTCCGTTTCCGACAGGTCGGCGTCCAGGCGCTCCATGACCTGCTGGGCGACGCTGCAGGGGTGGCCCATCCAGATGGGGGTGGAGAGGACCAGGATGTCCGCGGCCAGGATCTTTTCGTGGATTGCGGGCCACGCATCACCGTTGCCCATGTCCACCTGCACGCCGCGCTTCACGTCATGGTCCACGATGCGCAGTGACTCGGTGGCCACCCCGTGGCCTTCCAGTTCGTCAAGGATGTGCTGGGCCATCAGCTCGCTGCTGGACGGTTCCGGGGACGGGGTGAGGGTACAGATGAGGGCAAGAGCGGACAACGTGGACATCAGCGAAAGCTCCCTTGATTTTCTCGACCAAAATAGTCAGTCTACTGAGTAGTAGATCACACACCCTGCAGCATGTACTGCAGGTGGCGCAGGAGCCCGGGCCCCGGCGGCAGGCGCTGACGCTAGACCAACTCTCCATCAGCCGGACGTAAACGGGCACTTCCGCCCGCCCAATCCACTGACCACAACCGGAAACGAGAGACCAAAAATGACCCACGTACAGTCCATGCTGGACACCTACCCCAAAGACCTCGGCAACCTGGACAAGGACAAGCTCGCCGCATGTATCCAGGCCTGCTTCGAATGCGCCCAAACCTGCACAGCCTGCGCCGACGCCTGCCTGAGCGAAGACATGGTCGCGGAGCTGACCAAGTGCATCCGCACCAACCTCGACTGCGCGGACATTTGCGCCGCCACCGGCAACGTCCTCTCCCGCCACACCGGGTACGACGCGAACATCACCCGGGCAGTCCTGGAAGCCTGCCATGCGGCCTGCAAGGCGTGCGGCGACGAATGCGGCGCGCATGCCTCGATGCATGAGCACTGCCGCGTCTGCGCCGAATCCTGCCGCCGTTGCGAACAGGCCTGCGCCGACCTCCTGGCATCCCTGGGCTGAGACGCCCGGGAAGAACGGCTCCGTGCTTTAGGCAAAACAACGCGGGGCTCCGCCGTAACGGCGGAGCCCCGCGTTGTGGTTTACCGGCTGACTGTTTACTCGGCTGCACCGTTCAGGCTGGCCAGTGCCTTGCGGAGGCGGGTGCCGGCGTCGTCCGCCACTTCCTTAACTGAAGGTGCGCTGCTCAGCTGCACCATGGTCTGCGGATCGATCGCCTCCACAGTGGTTGCATCGGCTGCGCTGTCCCGGCGCACCACCACGTTGCAGGGCAGCAGGGCGCCCATTTCCGGTTCGGCGGCCAGGGCGCGGCTGGCAAGGGCGGGGTTGCAGGCGCCAAGGATGACGTAATCCCCGACGGCGTCCGCGGCTTCAGCGCCAAGCTTCGCTTCGAAGGTGGAGCGGACGTTGATTTCGGTCAGGATTCCGAATCCCTGCGCGGCGAGGGCTTCGCGGGTGCGTTCCACGGCTTCGGCCCAGGGAAGGGAGACGGTGGTGGCCAGGGTGTAGGTCATGGTGCTCCTTTGAGGTTGCTGCCGGTCCGCTGATGGGGCGTTGGTTTATGCCAGGGAGAGGAAGAGCTTCTCCAGGTCCTTGCGGTCCATGGTTGCGTCCTTCTGGACGATGCACTGCTCCAGCCCGGTGGCGATGATGGCGAAGCCGGCCCGGTCAAGGGCCTTGGACACGGCCGCCAGCTGGGTGACAACGTCCTTGCAGTCCCGGCCTTCTTCAAGCATCCGCGTGACGGCGGCGAGCTGGCCCTGGGCCCGCTTGAGGCGGTTGATCACGGGCGTGAGTTCAGTGGGGTTCAGTTCCATAAGAGGTGTCTCCATCGATGGGGTGCTGCCCTCAACTATATACCCCCGTGGGTGTTTTGACTACCCCAGGGGGTATCTGTAATACTCGGTGGGGTATCCCCCAGACCCCTTCCGAGAGGCCACACATGACATCCCCTTCCAAAGCAACCGCCGTTACGGCGCTTGCTCCCGAAACGCTGCAGTCCTGGATCACAGAGCACCAGGACCTGGTGGTGATCGACGTTCGCTCTGCAGCCGAGTTCGAGTCCATGCACATCCGCGGTTCCTACAACGTGCCGCTGCCCTTGCTCTCCGAGCACACCGACGAACTCGCCGCCCGGCTGGGCTCACGCGTGGTCCTGGTCTGCCAGTCCGGCGTCCGCGCCGAGCAGGCACGCCAGCGGATGGCCACCGTCGGCCTCGATACCGCCTACGTCCTCACCGGCGGGGTTCCGGGCTTCGCCGCTGCCGGCGGCGACGTCGTCAAGGGCAAAGACCGCTGGGACCTGGAGCGCCAGGTCCGCCTGGCCGCCGGCTCCCTGGTGATGCTGGGTCTGGTGGGCGGCAAGTTCGTCTCCCCCAAGGTCCGCATGCTCGCCGGCGCCATCGGCACCGGGCTGACCTTCTCGGCCGCGACCAACACCTGCGCCATGGGAAAGGCCCTGTCTGCCATGCCATGGAACAAGGCCGCCAACGAACCCACCCGCGAAAGCGCCATCCTGCAGCTTCCCGTGCAGACAGCTGAAGCGGGCGCGGCAGCATGATCCCGGCCCTGGGACTGGGGCTCGTCGTCGGCGTCGTACTGGGCGTAGTGGGTGGCGGCGGGTCCATCATCGCCGTTCCTGCCCTGGTGTACGGCGTGGGCATGAGCCCCGCCCAGGCCATCCCCACCTCACTTCTGGTGGTGGGCATCTCCTCACTGGCGGCCCTGCTCCCCCGCCTCCGCGAGGGCCTGAACTGGCCCGTCATCGCACTGGTAGGCGCCGCCGGCATCCCGGCGGCCTGGGCGGGAGCCGCCGTGGGGAAACTGCTGGACCCGAACATCCTGATGCTCGCATTCGCCGTGATCATGGTGGTCGCGGGCATCCGGATGCTCAAGAAGCCGCGCGAAACCGAGGGCTCCTGCAGCACCGGGCCGCGCCGGGCCTTCCGGTCCTGCGCCCCGAAAGCCGTGGCTGTGGGCGTGCTGGTCGGGTTCCTCACCGGGCTGCTGGGCGTGGGCGGCGGCTTCCTCATCACCCCCGCACTGACCATCTTCCTGGGCCTGCGGATGAAGCAGGCCGTAGGGACTTCGCTGGCGATCATCGTGGTCAACTCCGCCGCCGGGTTCAGCGCACACGCAGCCGGCTACACCATCGACTGGGCCACCACCCTGGCGTTCGCAGTCCCGGCCATCCTGGGTTCCGTCTTCGCCGCCCGGCTGGCCCGGCGCCTGCACGACAAGCACATCCGCATCTCATTCGCGGTACTCATCTTCGCCGTCGCGGCGTGGGTCACCGCCGGCACGGTCACCGCCTGACCCCGTTACAGAGGAGAACATCGTGGGATTGATCGATTCCCTCAAGAAGGCCTTCAGCAAGCCCTACAAGACGATTTCCGTGGCGCAGGCCAAGGAACTCCTGGGCTCCGGCGCCACGCTGATCGACGTCCGGTCCGCCCAGGAATGGCGCACCGGCCGCGCACCCCAAGCCAAACACGTTCCCCTGGACCGGCTGCAGACCAGCACTGCCGGAATCCAGAAGGCCCGGCCGGTGATTGCCGTCTGCGCCTCCGGCGTCCGCTCTGCCTCGGCGGCCAGGCTCCTCGCCGCCAAGGGATATGACGCGTACTCGGTGCGCGGCGGCATGGCCGCCTGGCGCCAGGCCGGCGAAACGATCCGCTGACCCAACTCCACCCCACCAGCCGCAACCCATTTCAAAGGAGAACTCCCATGGCTGAAATCACCATCACCGAAACCGACCAGCGCCGCTCTACCGCCCACATCCTGGATGTCCGCGAGGACTTTGAAGTTGCCGAGGGCATGATCCCCGGCGCGCTGCACATCCCGATGGGCCAGCTGCAGGCCCGCCTGGGCGAGCTCGATCCGGCCGTGCCCGTGATCGCCGTCTGCCGCAGCGGCAACCGCAGCGCCGCCGTCGCCGATGCCCTCAACGGCGTTGGCTACAAAGCGGACACCATGGCCGGCGGCATGACCGCCTGGACACGCGCCGGACTCCCCACCACCTAAGCCTGCCCGGACCCGCCCTTCCCTGATCGACGGCTCCCGCCGCACCGCAACTCAATTGGCGGCAGTCCCCTTGCGTTATACCCCCGGGGGTATCTAAAATAGTTGCCAGAGACAAATACTCCCCCTACCTGAAGGAGAGCACCCCATGCTTATCGAGCGCATTTACGACGAAGACCTCGCCCAGGCCAGCTACCTGATCGGCTGCCAGGCCAAGGGCGAAGCGATCGTGGTGGACGGCCGCCGCGACATCGCCGTCTACCAGGAACTGGCTGCCAAGAACGGCATGAAGATCGTTGCGGTCACCGAGACCCACATCCACGCCGACTACCTCTCCGGCACCCGCGAACTGGCCGCCGCCACCGGCGCCAAGATCTACGTCTCCGGTGAGGGCGGGCCCGACTGGCAGTATGAGTTCGAGGGCGAGCGGCTCTACGACGGCGACATCATCACCTTGGGCAACATCAGCATCAAGGCCGTCCACACCCCCGGCCACACCCCGGAGCACCTGTCCTTCCTGGTGACCGATGGCGCGTTCAGCGACAAGCCCGGCTACCTGCTCTCCGGAGACTTCGTCTTCTCCGGCGATCTGGGCCGGCCGGACCTGCTAGACGAAGCAGCCGGCGGCGTGGACACCAGGTTCGAGGGCGCGAAGCAGCTGTTCGCCAGCCTGCGCGACAAGTTCCTCACCCTGCCGGATTACGTCCAGGTCCACCCCGCCCACGGCGCCGGCAGTGCCTGCGGCAAGGCCCTGGGTGCCATCCCCTCCTCCACCGTCGGCTACGAGCGCCTCTACGCCTGGTGGGGTCCCTACCTCGCCGCCAACGACGAGCAGGGCTTCATCAACGAACTCCTCGACGGCCAGCCCGACGCCCACGCCTACTTCGGCCGCATGAAGCGCGAAAACCGCGTAGGCCCGGACGTCATGGGTGAACGCACCCCGCTGCCCGAGCTCTCCACCGGAATCGTGGCCGCAGGACTGGCGGAAGACACCCTGACCTTCATTGACACCCGCTCCAACAGCGAGGTCCACGAAGGCACCGTGGTCCGGTCCCTGAACGTTCCGGCCGGCAAGTCCGTGGCCAGCTACGGCGCCTGGGTGGTGAACCCGGAGACGGACAAGAACCCGCTGGTGCTGCTGGCCAAGGACCAGGAGCAGGCGCAGGACATGTGGGATCACCTGGTCCGCGTGGGCATCGACAACGTGGCTGGCTACTTGACCAGCATCGAGGGACTGCCCACCTTCACCCCCAAGCTGATCCAGCCGGAGGAACTCGAAGGCTTCGACGCAGCCATGGTCCTGGACGTCCGCAACAAGACCGAGCACAAGGCCGGGCACGTCCCGGGCTCGTACCAGCTCAGCGGCGGCCGCGTCATGTGGCACCTGGATGAGCTGCCGGTTGGCGGGACCATCGTGACCTACTGCCAGTCCGGCGTGCGGAACTCCGTAGCCGCCAGCGCCCTGCGCCGTGCCGGGTACGACGTCGTCGAGCTCGACGGCAGCTACGCCGCCTGGAACGCGTGGCGGAACAGCGTCCCCGCCGCCTAACCCAGGCGACCACAGACCGCCCGGGCAGGACCCCCCTCCTGCCCGGGCTTCCGGCCCGGGCGTGCCCCCACACGCCCGGGCCACCCTTTGCCCAAACGGAACGGAACCACTCGATGAACGGCACAGCACTCCCGCGCCGCAGCACGGGACCAGCGCCTGCGGTGCTGGGCCTGCGGCAGAACCTGGCGCAGTTCATGCTGCTGGTGGCCGTCAACGCGCTGGTGGGCGGCACGCTGGGCCAGGAACGCACCGTCCTGCCCCTGCTGGCCGCGCAGGAATTCCACCTCGACCAGTACACCAGCGCACTGACCTACATCCTGGCCTTCGGCCTGTCCAAGGCCGCGATGAACTACTTCGCCGGGACGCTCTCTGACCGCTACGGCCGCAAACCCGTGCTGGTCGCCGGCTGGCTGGCAGCGGTACCCGTGCCACTCATGCTCATCTTCGGCCCCTCTTGGGGCTGGATCGTGGCAGCCAATGTGCTGCTGGGCATCAGCCAAGGCCTCACCTGGTCCACGGCAGTCATCATGAAGATGGACCTGGTGGGCCCCAAGCAGCGCGGCCTGGCCATGGGCTTCAACGAGGCCGCGGGCTACCTGGGCGTAGCCGTGACTGCGCTTGCCACCGGCTACCTCGCCACGGCCTACGGCCTGCGGCCCGCCCCCTTCCTCCTGGGCGCCGCATACATTGCCCTCGGCCTGGGACTGACGGTCCTGGCAGTGAAGGAAACCCACCACCACGCCAGGACCGAGGCCTTCCAGCACGTCGGCAGCCAGGACAGCGCGCACGCCGGGCTCAGCACCGGGCAGGTCTTCACCCTCACCAGCTTCAAGGACCGGTCACTCTCGGCGGCCAGCCAGGCCGGCCTGGTGAACAACCTCAATGACGGCCTGGCCTGGGGTCTCTTTCCCGTCCTGTTCGCCGGTGCCGGCCTGAGCCTGGGCCAGATCGGCATCCTGGCCGCCGCCTACCCCGCCGCCTGGGGTGCCGCCCAGCTGGTCACCGGTGCCGCGTCAGACCGGTGGGGCCGCAAGTGGTTCATCGCGGCGGGGATGCTGGTGCAGGCCGCCGCCCTGGGGATCATCGCCTCAGCGCACGGCTTTGGGCCATGGCTCGCCGCCGCCGTCGTCCTTGGCCTTGGTACCGCCCTGGTCTATCCAACCCTGCTGGCCGCCATCGGCGACGTGGCCCACCCGGCCTGGCGCGCCCGCTCAGTGGGCGTCTACCGGCTGTGGCGCGACGGCGGATTCGCCGTCGGCGCCCTCCTGTCCGGTGTCCTCGCCGACCTTTACGGCATCCCCGCCGCCATCGCCGCCGTCGCGGTTCTCACCGCAGCGTCCGGTGTGGTGGTTGCCGTCCGGATGCGTGGCAACGACCACGCTCTGCGACAGGGGCAGAGTCAGGACTCGAAGTAGGTGCTTGTGGCCGAGCCGTCGATGCCGGAGACGACGGAGCGGGCGCCACTCCTGCCTTTGGAATCAGCCCGCCGATTCAACGAACCGCCGGATCTCCTCCGCCATCCGTTGAGCCTGCGTCCAGTGCAGGTAGTGCCCGCCTTCGAGGGGCAGGACCTGGTGCCGGGTGACGTTCTTCAGCAGGTTCTCCGCGGCGGCGGTTTTGGTGGCAGTCCTGTCATTTTTTTCATCGGCGATGAAAGCGAGGACCGGGAGGTCATGGGGGTAGGTGACGCCCCGGAGGGCAGCCGCGTTGTTGGCGATGCGCGCGGTTTCATCAGCCACGGCAGGATTGCCCACGTTCCACACCGTCATGGTGCGCATCCGCTGCAGCTCCTCGTCGGTGTAGGCCTTGCTGTCCGGGTCAACCAGGCCGGGCGCCAGCGCGGCTACCACTCGGACCACGCCCAGGGTGGCCAACAGTTTGGCCCAGTTGATGCCCGGCTGCGGCTCCGCCACCGGCTGGTCCCCCGGTTTGGGAATGCTGACGTCGATGCCCACCACGGCGGAAACCTCGGAGCGGTACCGGTTGGCGTAATCCAGCAGGTAGAACCCGGCAATGGAGTGGCCCGCCAGGACGTAGGGCTGCCGGACCTGGAGCTTGGCCAGCACCTCGTGCAGTTCGTTGCTGATGTGTTCGTTGGTCCGGGCACTGGCCTCCATGTCGCTGTAGCCGTACCCGAACCCTTCCACCACGATGACGTCGAAGCCCTTGAGCTCGCGCATCAGGGGCGCGAAGTCCAAGCCGGGGGCCGCAGTTCCCAGCCCACTGAGGAGGATGATGGGCTGGCCTTGGCCCCCGGTGGAAGCGACGCCGTCGCTCCCGCCCTGGGCGGTGCCGTTCGGGGATGCCCCGCTCCGGACCACGTTCAGCGATCCGCCGTTCACCGCTACCCTCTCGCCATAGGGCACCAACGTTGCCCTTTCCTGCTGCTCCAGGAGCAGGTTGGCCACGGTGGAAACGAGGACCAGCCCAAGGACAACCAGCGCCGTGATCCCCAGGCGGCGCGGCCAGCGCCGTCGCCGCCGTGGCTTTACCGGGTCCTGCACCGGCGTTCCCACAGCAGCTTCACCCGTGCGCAGCGACGTAGGTGACCAGCCCGTCGACGGTGGCCACGGCAGGGTAGTCGGCCTCGGGGATGTCCACGCCGGTGGTCTCCGCGATGACCTCCACCAGGCGGAGGAAGTCCAGCGAGTCCAGCTCCAGGTCCTGGCGGAGCCTGGCGGCACCGTCCAAGTCTTCGGGCTCGACGTCGGGAGCTACTTTCCCGATCGCCGCCGCCACCGCCTGGCGCGCGTCCTGTTCATTCACGGTTCCTCCTCGCTTGCAGGTTTCACAGCTTGTCCGGCTCCTGCAGCAGTTCGTCGATGCGTGCCAGGAACCGGCCGCCCCGCAGCCCGTCGCTCACCCGGTGGTCCGCGGACAGGGTGGCGATGGCGGCGTGCCGGATGCCGAGCATCCCGTTGTCCGCAAACGGCTGCTCCAGGACCTTGCCGAACCCCACCATGGCTACCTGCGGCGGGTAGATCACCCCGTACACGCTTTCGACGCCCAGATCCCCCAGGTTGGTCACCGTGATGGTGGGGTCGGCCATCTCCGCGCGCTGCAGCCTGCCCGCCCTTGCCCGGCTGACCAGGTCGCGCAGCTGGTCCATGAGTTCATCCAGGCTGAGGGTGTCGGCGTCGTGCAGGGCCGGGGCCACCAGTCCGCCATGCCGCAGTGCGACGGCGACGCCCAGGTGCACTTCGCTGCTGGGGTGGAACGCGCCCTTGGTGAAGAAGCCGTTCAGGTCCGGCACTTCCTTGGCTGCCAGCGCGGTGGCCTTCAGCAGCAGGGCGGAAGGCACCAGCCTCGACGACACCGGCCGCTGCTGGTTCGCCGCCTGCATCCAGGCCATCGCCGCCGCCAGGTCCAGTGTGGTGGACAGGTAATAGTGCGGGATCTCCTTCTTGGACCGGGACATCAGCGCACCCACCGCCTGCCGCAAAGTCTCGGCCTTGCCGCCGGCCGCCGTCGGGCGTTTTTGCCGTGGTGCCTCTTCCGCGGCTTCGGGCGCAGGCTCCCGGGCAGGAGCTTCCGACGGCGGCGCTTCCGCAACCTGTTCGCGGGGTGGCCGCCCCCTGGGCGGGACTGCGGAGAGCACATCGTCCTCGGTCACCGCGCCGCCGGGGCCGGTTCCGCTGACGTCCTGCAGCTCAACGCCCAGTTCGGCCGCCAGCCGCCGCGCCAGCGGCGATGACCGGACCCGCCTGGCTTCCGCGGGTGCCGGCGCTGCCGGCTCTTCAGGCGCTGCTGCTTCCTCCGGCGCCGCTGCGGTGACGGACGCTGCTGCGGCGCGTTCGACGTCGGCCCGCACCACCTCGCCGCCGGGCCCGCTCCCGGTGATGCGTCCGACGTCGACCCCCAGGGTGTGCGCAAGGTGCCGGACGGGCGGGGCGGCTTTGACTGCCGACTCCGGGTGCCCGGCCTCGGCACCCTGGTGAGCGGGCGTTGGCTCCCGGGCTGCCAAAGGTGAGCGGGCGTCGGAGGAAAGCGTGCCGGAAGTGAGCGGGGGTTGGGCGGGAGGGAGTTCGGCGGGGGTGGCGGTGATCCGGGCGATGGGGGTGCCCACGTCCACGGTGTCGCCGATGTCCACTAGGAATTCGGCCACCACGCCGTCCTGGAACGACTCGATGTCCATCACGGTCTTGTCCGTATCCACGGCCGCCACGAGGTCGCCCTTGTGGACGTAGTCCCCGGGTTTGACCAGCCATTCCACCACCTTGCCGTGCTCCATGTCCGCGCCCAGGGACGGCATCCGGAACTCATCCACCGGCACCCACGGCCCTTCGCGCGGCCGCCATGACCCGCTCCACGGACGGCAGGGCCGCCTGCTCCAGGTGCTTGGCGTACGGAACGGGCACCTCCTCGCTGCACACCCGCTCCACCGGTGCGTCCAGGTCGAAGAACGCCTGTTCGCTGATCCTGGCCGCGATCTCCGCGGAGATGCTGCCGCTGCGCCAGCCTTCATCCACCACCACGGCCCGGTGCGTACTGGCCACGCTGTCCAGGAGGGTGTGCGTGTCCAGCGGGCGGAGGGTGCGCAGGTCGATCACGTCAGTCGCGATGCCCTCCCCGGCAAGCTGGTCCGCGGCCTCCTGCACCAGGGGCAGTGTGCCGCCGTATGTGATGAGCGTGACCGTGTCACCGCTTCCGTCCGCCTGCCTCAGGACCGCTGCCTTGTCGATGCCCACGGCGCCGGCGTCCTCGTCCAGCTCGCCCGCCACGTTGTACAGCGAACCGTGCTCGAAAATCAGCACCGGATCCGGGTCCTGCAGCGCGGTCCACAGCATGCCGCGGGCGTCGGCCAGGGTGGCCGGGGCCAGGATCCGGAGCCCGGGGATGTGTGCGTACCAGCCCTCCAGGCTGTGCGAGTGCTGGGCGCCCAGCTGCCGGCCGGCGCCGGTGGTCATCCGGATGACGATGGGCACGTTGAACTGGCCGCCGGACATGTGCAGCAGAGTGGCGGCGTTGTTGATGATCTGGTCCAGCGCCAGCAGGCTGAAGTTGACCGTCATGATTTCGACGACGGGCCGCATGCCGCCCAGCGCAGCACCGATGCCGGCACCCACGAACCCGGATTCGGAGAGCGGGGTATCGCGGATCCGCTCCGGCCCGAATTCCTCCAGCAGGCCCAGGCTGACGGCGAAGCTTCCGCCGTACCGGCCCACGTCCTCACCCATGAGGAACACGCGTTCGTCGCGCTGCATCGCGTCGCGGAGGGCCGCGCGCATCGCTTCACGGTATGGTTTTCATCCTGCCGCCCCGCCTTTCCCTGGCCCCTTGCTGATGTCCGTCCCACTGTTGATTTCTTCCACCCGGTCGCTGTACACGAACCGGGCGAGTTCGGACACCGGTTCCGGTGTCCCGTTCTCGGCGAATCCGACGGCGGTGCTGATCTCCGCGTCCACGTCCGCCTGCAGCTCGTCCCATTCCTCCTCCGGCAGCTGTCCGGCGGCCTCCATGGCACCCTGCAGCAGGCGGATGGGGTCCCGTTCCATCCACTGCGCCACCTCGGACTTCTCCCGGTAGAGCTCGGGATCGAACATGGAGTGGGCACGGAAGCGGTAGGTTCGCAGTTCCAGGAAGTGCGGGCCGCCGCCGGACCGCACTGCGTCCACGGCGCGCCGCGCGGCTTCCTCCACCGCGAGCACATCCATGCCGTCCACGGCCCATGACGGGATCTCGTACGCCGCGGCCTTGAGCGCGATGTCGGTCTGGGATTCGGACCGGACCAGCGCGGTTCCCATGGCGTAGAGGTTGTTTTCGCAGCAGAACAGCACCGGCAGCTGCCACAGGGCGGCCAGGTTCATGCTCTCGTGGAACTCGCCTTCGGCCACGGCGCCCTCGCCGAAGAAGCAGACGGTCACCTGCTGGCGCCCGGCCATCCGGTCCGCGAGCGCCAGGCCGACGGCGAGCGGCAGCCCGCCTGCCACGATCGCGTTTCCGCCGTAGAAACGGGTGGCGGCGTCGAACAGGTGCATCGACCCGCCGCGGCCCCGGCAGCAGCCCTCGGCATGGCCGTACATTTCGGCGAGGATGGCGCCGGCCGAGACGCCGCGCAGGAGGGCGTGCCCATGCTCCCTGTACGTGGCCACCACCGCGTCCTCCGGCGCCAGGGCTTCCATCACCCCGGCCGCCACGGCTTCCTCGCCGATATACACATGAAGCCGCGGATCTTGGCCGCGCTGTACAGCTCGATGCATTTTTCCTCGAGCCGGCGTACCCGCAGCATCCGCCGCAGGAGGTGCAGTGCGTGCCCCGCATCCGGGACGCCCTGGTTCTTGAGGGCGGTCATGGCTGGTCCTTGCGGGTGCTCATTGCTGTTCCTTCAGTGTCACTGCCGGGCCCGCCGGGGATTCCAGCGTCGAGGTGTCACCTTCCGGCAGCCCCAGTTCGCGGGCTTTGAGGAGCCGGCGGAGGATCTTTCCGCTGCGGGTCTTGGGCAAGGTGGCGGTGAAGTCCAGCAGCCTGGGCGCCACGGCGGCACCCAGCCGTTTCCGCGCGAATCCGATGATGTCCAGCTGCAGCTCCTCGCTGGGCTGGTGGCCCGGCTTGAGTTCCACGAAGGCTTTCACCACTTCCCCGGCCACCGGGTCCGGCACTCCGATCACACCCGCTTCGGCCACGGCCGGGTGTTCCATGAGGCAGCTCTCCACTTCGAAGGGGCCGATCAGGTGGCCGGAGGATTTGATCACGTCGTCGCCGCGGCCAACGAACCAGTAGTAGCCGTCGCCGTCGCGCTTTGCCAGGTCTCCCGTGAGGTACCAGCCGCCGGCGAAGCAGCGCCGGTACCGCTCCTCCTCATTGAGGTAGCCGCGGAACATCGAGGGCCAGCCGGGCCGCAGCGCCAGCTCCCCCATGGTGTCCGGTCCGGTGATCAGGACAGCCTGGCCGTCCCTGATGATGGGTTTGCCGTCGGCGTCCCTGGCCACCAGGGCGGCCTCGATGCCGGGCAGCGGCCGGCCCATGGAGCCGGGACGGATGTCCATGGCGGGGTAGTTGGCGATCATGATCCCGCCGGTCTCGGTCTGCCACCAGTTGTCGTGCACGGGCAGGCCAAGCACGTCCTGGCCCCACACCACCGCCTCCGGGTTCAGCGGCTCCCCCACGCTGGCGATGAAGCGCAGCGCGGAGAGGTCATGCCCGGCAGCCCTTTCGCCGCCCGCCTTCATGAGCATCCGCAGGGCCGTAGGCGCGGTGTACCAGACCGTGACGTGCTGCTCCGCGAGGATCCGGTACCAGCGGTCCGCGTCCAGTTCCTCCTCGTCCACAACGGCGGTGACTCCATGCACCAGCGGCGCAATGATGCCGTAGGACATGCCGGTCACCCAGCCCGGATCCGCGGTACACCAGTAGATGTCGTCCGGGTGCAGGTCCAGGGCGAAGCGGCCGGTGGCGTAGTGGGCTGCGACGGCGTCGTGGACGTGGATGGCGCCCTTCGGTGTGCCCGTGGTGCCGCTGGTGAAGTGCAGCAGTGCCATGTCCCCCGGCTGGGTGTCAGCGATCTCCTCGACAGGGTCGACCTGGGCCAGGAGTGCGGCCAGGTCCAGGGTTCCCGGTTCAGACCGACTGTCCGTGTCTACCAGCAGGACGTGGCGGAGTTCGGGCAGGGCGTCCCGCACCGGAGCTATCTTCTTGCGGTACAGCGCCCTGGTTGTCACCAGCACCCTGCCGGTGCCCAGGTGCAGCCGCTGCCGCACAGGCTCGGGGCCAAAGGCGGAAAAGAGCGGGCAGAAGACGCTGCCGTTCTTGAAGGTGCCAAGGACCGCGACATACAGGTCCGGGCTGCGCCCCAGCAGCGAAAAGACCCGCTCGCCGCGCCCCACGCCCAGGCCCTGCAGTACTGCCGCGAACCTCCCGGACCGCTCCGAAAGGTGGGCATAGCTCAGGGACCGGGTGCCGCCGTCGGCCTTGACGAAACGCAGGGCCTCCCTGCCGCCGCGGCCCTCCGCCACGTGGCGGTCCACGGCCTCGTAGGCGATGTTCAGCCCCCGGCCGCCGGGCAGCCCGGCCAGCGCCCGCCGCGCCTGGTCCCAGGTGAAATCCCGCCGGGCGGCGTCGTAATCCAGCATGTTGGGCTGGACCGGGAGCGCGGCCACGTCCTTGGTGATGGCTGGCCAGCGCGTGGACCCTTCAACTCCGGTGGTCATTGTGGTCCTCCCTCATGCCTAGAACCCGGAGGGCTCGGTCTCGAACTCGGGTTCGCCGGGCTGGTACTCGTGGTGCAGCGGCCGCAGCGCCTCGGTCCGGGGATGCCAGAACAGGGCGTCGTAGCGTTCCCCCATCCGCGTGGGGACGTAGTTGCCCCGCTCCCGGTGCGGGTTGTACACCACCCCGATGGCCCGGTGGCCGCGCCAGGAGGTGAGCCAGGGCCCGGTTCTGTCGGCACCGAACACCAGGACGGACGGCTCGCCCAGTGCCTCGTTGAGGAGGTCCTCGTGGCTCCCGTGTACGGCGGCAGGCACATCCATTACCCACTCCGGCGAGCCCCATGACTCCGCTGCGGTGACTGAGCCGGCGTAGGACGCGAACCCCGCCAGCACCACCTCTCCGGGGTGCCGCTGCCGGACCAGCTGCCCGATGTTGACCATGCCGTCATGCGCCATGTCCGTTGCCCGGGCATCGCCCACGTGCGTGTTGTGCGCCCACACCAGTCCCTTGGAGTCCGGTCCGTGGTGGCGCGCGATCCGGTCGATGGTGTCGCTCATGTGGTGGTCCCGGATGTTCCAGGACTGCTGGTCGCCGCGCACCATGGTGCGGTAGTAGCGCTCAGCGTTGGTGGCCACGATGGCGTTCTGGACTGCGTCGAAGGCCGCCGGATCATCCTGCAACCGGCCCAGCGTCCGCCGCCGGACCTCCGCCAGCAGCGCCACCACGTCCGCCTCGCAGGACTGTGGCACCAGCCGGCTGCTCAAGGCATACCGCTGGGGGTCCTCGCGGTACGGAACGAAGCAGTGCCAGGCCTGCATGGCTGCCGGGAGGGCGTCCTCGGCGTTGGCCTCGAGCCAGGAGAAAATCTCCCGCAGCGAATCCCACAGGGAGTAGACATCCAGGCCGTAGAAGCCGGTGCGCTGGTGCGCGGGGAGGTCCAGGTTCCGGTCGCGCAGCCAGGTGAGGAACTCCGCCACCTCCTGGTTGGCCCACATCCAGGTGGGCCAGCGTTCAAAGCCCGCCAGCAGCCGACGGGCATCCATGTCCTGGCCGGCCTCGCCCCGGACCCAGCGGTTGATCCGCCAGCAGTCCGGCCAGTCCCCTTCCACCCCGATCCACGTGAAGCCGTACTCTTCGATGAGCCGGCGGCTGAGCAGCGCCCGCCAGTGGTAATACTCCCGGGTGCCGTGCGATGCCTCGCCAAGGCACACGAACCGGGCGGGGGCAGCGAGGCGGACCAGGGGTTCGAGGTGGTCCGCCGTGGCCAGGGGGTGGGCGAGGCGGCGGATCTGGCCCGTTTCAGCCGCCCGTTCCGCACCCCGCTCAGCCCAGCGGCCGTCAGCGTTCATCCCTGGCCTCCGGCCTGGACCGCCCCACCGGCTCGGGCAGAAGGTACTGCCGGAACCAGTCCGCGGCAAGGCTGGCTGCCATGGCCAGGGTGCCGGGCTCTTCGAAGAGATGGGTGGCGCCCGGGACAACCTCCAGCCGGGTGGGGGCCTGCATCTGGGCCATGGCCTGCCGGTTGAGGGCCAGCACCTGCGTGTCCGCGCCACCGACGATCAGGAGGGTGGGCGCTTTCACGGCGGCCAGCCGCGGGCCTGCCAGGTCCGGACGTCCGCCACGGGACACCACGGCTTCAACCTGGGCGCCGGGCTCTGCGGCGGCCCACAGGGCGGCGCCCGCGCCGGTGCTGGCCCCGAAGTAGCCGATCCGGCCGGCCGAGCCGTCGTGCCGTGCCTCCAGCCAATGGGTTGCCGAGGAAAGGCGGTGTGCCAGCAGGGCGATGTCGAACACGTTCGCCCGGTTGACCTCCTCCTCCGGGGTCAGCAGGTCAAGCAGCAGGGTGCCCAGGCCTGCCCCGTGCAGCACGGAGGCGACGAAGCGGTTGCGGGGACTGTGCCGGCTGCTGCCGCTGCCGTGGGCAAAGAGGACGGTGCCGTCGCACCTGGCGGGCAGGTAGAGGCTGCCCCTCAACACCACCCGGCCGTTGGGAATTTCCACGTCCTGCTCCAGGCTCCCGTCCCCGCCTTCCTCGGCGCGGCGGCGTGCCGGGGAGGCGGCGGCGTCCAGCAACTGCACCACCTCGCCATCTTCGGTGGGCGAGAAGTCGTGGTAGTAGTAGCCCACGGCCTGGAAGTCCTGGGGCGAGAGCAGGCAGACGACGTCGTCCGGTTCCTTCAGCTCCACGATGGCACGGGCAGGGGCAACAGGAACGGCAAGGATCACTTTCGCCGCGCCGAGGTGCCGGGCCACCTGGCAAGCGGCCCTGGCGGTGGAACCGGTGGCGATGCCGTCATCCACGATGATCACCGTGCGGCCGTCGAGGTTGATGCGGGGGCGGCCCTGCCGGAACCGCGCCACCCTGCTTTCCAGCAGTGCGCGTTCCTGCCGTTCCACCTGCTGCAGGTCCTCCTGCGAAACCCGGGCCAGGGACATGGTGCGCGGATCCAGGACGCGGACTCCGCCCTCCCCGATGGCCCCCATGGCCACCTCGGGCTGGAACGGAACCCCCAGTTTCCGCACCACGATGACGTCCAGCGGCGCTTCGAGGGCCTTCGCTACTTCGAACGCCACCGGGACACCGCCGCGCGGCAGGCCCAGCACCACCACGTCCCGTCCTCGCAGGCCCGCAAGCCGTTTGCCCAGCCGCCGCCCGGCGTCGGACCTGTCATGAAACGCAACCATAGCTGTCACCCGCCATGCATGATTTCTTCCCCGGGCACCGCTGCCGCGGCAGGGGCCCAGGACATGCGGAGGACAAAGTGGGCGTCGGAACTGCTCTTGGCAATCACGGCCCCTGCGTCCCCCGCAAGCTTGACGCCGAATTCGATTTCGATCTTTTCCGGAGTTAGTTCCGCCATGGCCTCCAGTGCTGCGCGGGCGGCGGGGCGGACGCTGGCGAGTGCATCTTCCAGTCGCCTGCCCGTGTCCAGGATTCCCTGCTCGTTCCGTGCGGGATGGTCCACGCCGTAGCTGTCATCAGCAGCCTCGACAAGCACGGTCCCGGATCCCACTTCGTACCGCAGCACCTCGGTCATGGCGGATTCCTTTTACTAATGCGAGACGCGGTAGGTCCGGCGGACGTCGGTGCTGGGCTTGATGGCCACCGCTGTTACCACCAGTGCCACTGCCCCTGCGATCCATGACGTCCAGGCAGCCCCCGTCGCGCCCGTGTATGTTCCGAGCCATGGCGAGAGGACCAGTCCTGCTGCGAGGATGGCCTGCACGTATTCCATGGCCGGAGTTCCCGGCATGGCCAGGTTGATGATGCCGCTGACCACCAGGAGCCCGCCGAAGACGAGCATGAGGGTGGTGGACATGTTTTGCTGCCGCGTGAACAGGACCGCCACCGCGGTAAAGAGTCCGGCGGCAGCAGCTACGTAGTCCTGCCACCGATACCACTTCTTCACTGAACTTTCCTTTCTGTTTTGGGACGGCTGCGCCCTGTGCGTTTCCCGTCCCGCGGGCCTTTGTTTCCCGCGATTTAAGTCAACGCCTGGCGCTGTTCGGGGTGTAGGGCAGAAAGACCTAGGGCAGGACAGCGCCTGCATTGCGTCGCGATTCACTGCCAACTCACAGCAATCGCCCCTGCAAATAGCGGTCCCGGTGTGCAAGAGTGACCGCAGCGCTGGGGCGCAGGTGAATACCCGACCGTGGAGGTTGCCCGTGAACCGAAGACCACTCCCTCCCTTCGCTGCGGTGAGGCGCCCCTTTCCCATGCTGCTGCCCGTTCTGGCACTGTTCCTGTCCGGAGTGGTGGCCTGCCAGGCGCCCGCGCCCGCGCCGGCTCCGCAAACAGCCACGCCGTCCGGTGCTGCCACGCCTTCGCCCAGCGCTTCACCGGCAACGGCAACACCCACGGCAAACCCAAGCTCCGCTGCAGACGCTGTCGACGCCGTAAAGGCCGCCGGCACACCCCAGCACATCTTCGTGATCAACCTGGAAAACAAGGGATACGCCAGCGTCTGGGGCGACAACTCCCCCGCCCCGTACCTGTCCGGAACACTGCGGAAGAAGGGCGTGCTGCTGCAGAACTACTACGGCATAGCGCACAACTCACTGCCCAACTACCTGGCCCAGATTTCCGGGCAACCCCCCAACGACAGCACCGAGAAGGACTGCCACACCTACACCGGGTTCACCGCCACTGGAACCAATTCGGACGGCACGCTGCAGGGCGACGGGTGCGTCTATCCGGAGAACGTCCAGACCTTGGCAGGGCAACTGGCGGCGCAGGGCAAAACCTGGAAGGGCTACATGGAGGACATGCAGCAGCCGTGCGAGCACCCGGTCCTGGAAGAGGCCGACAACCACATCAAGGCCACCCCGGAGGAGCAGTACTCCACCCACCACAACCCCTTTGTGTACTTCCGCTCCATCACCTCATCCCCGGAGTGCGCAAGGAACGTGGTGAACTCCTCGGCCCTCAAGGACGACCTGCAGTCCGTGGACACCACCCCGAACCTTGCCTACATCACGCCCAACCTCTGCCATGACGGGCATGACGGCACCTGCGCCGACGGCTCGGACGGCGGCCTGCGTGCGGCGGACAGCTGGCTCAAGGAGCAGGTGCCGGCCATCCTGTCCTCCCCGGCGTACAAGCAGGACGGGATGCTGGTGATCACCTTCGATGAGGCCGAGGGCGACGCCGCCGGGCCGTCCGAACCGGCCAGTGCCGTACCAGCCGGCGGCACGGCGGGCGGCAAGGTGGGCGCGCTGGTCCTGTCCCCGTTCAGCGAGGCGGGGACCTCATCGGACCGGGCCTACAACCACTACAGCCTGCTGGCCAGCATCGAGGACTTCTTCCGCCTCCCCCGCCTGGGACTGGCGGCAGATCCCGGTGCGAGGGTCTTCAGCGACGACGTTTACCGGAAGGAATCCTGAGGATGTGGCCTGAGCATAACGGACGACGCCGCCTGGTACTGGCGGCTGCCGCAGTGGTCGCCTTGGTGATCCTCGCCGTCGTTCTTCCCATCGCGTTCCGTGCCGGCCCGCAACAGACGGGCTCCCCTGCAGCGGCGCCGGCGAACCCGTCACCGAACGCCGCTCCTGCGGCCGGTCCCGCTGGCATCGCCGCTGCCGGAATCTCCAAGATCAAGCACGTGGTGATCATCACCCAGGAGAACAGGTCCTTTGACAGCTACTTCGGCACCTTTCCCGGGGCCGACGGGATCCCCATGAAGGACGGCCAGCCCAGCGTCTGCGTCCCCGACCCTGCGGAGGGCGGCTGCGCCAAGCCCTTCTACAACTCGGCGGACAGCAACGCAGGGGGCCCGCACAGTCACACGGACGCCACGGCGGACATCAACGGCGGGGCGATGGACGGGTTTGTGGCGCAGGCGGAGAAAGGGCTGTCGGGCTGCAGCGCCGGCAGCACCAACTGCGTGTACAACACCAGTGCGCCTACGGACGTGATGGGTTTCCACGACGGCCGGGACCTGCCCAACTACTGGGCCTATGCGCAGAACTTCACGCTCCAGGACCACCTGTTCGCCTCCGCCGCCTCCTGGAGCCTGCCGGCCCACCTGTACCTGGTCTCGGAATGGTCGGCCAAGTGCACCGTCAGTGGAGATCCGTCATCGTGCGTCAACGCCCTGCAGAATCCGGATCCCGAACCGGAGCCCCAGATCATCAAGGACACCCTGATCGGAAAGTGCCAGGCCGGGATGGACCTGGACCCGTGCAAGGAGGCGCTGGAGGCAGCGGGCATCAACCCGGACCTGGCCGCCCAGATCGACCAGATCATCGGCACCAGCTGCAAGCCCACCGATTCCTACGCTGTCTGCCAGGCTGCGGTGGACGCCGCGCCGGTGGCCGACGACCTGAAGAAGAAGCTCACCGAGGCCGCCAAAAAACTGGAACTGCCGGACTACGCCTGGACTGACCTGACCTTCCTGCTCCACAAGCACCAGGTGGACTGGGCCTACTACGTCTTCAACGGCACTGAACCCGACTGCCGGAACGACGCCGCCACCTGCGATCCCGTCAAGCAGGACGCCAAAACCCCGGGCCTGTGGAACCCGCTGCTGTACTTCGACACGGTGAAGGAGGACGGCCAGCAGGGCAACATCAAGCCGCTGAGTGGTTTCTACGACGCCGCGAAGCAAGGCACCCTGCCCGCCGTCACCTGGGTGGCGCCCACGGACAAAGTCAGCGAGCACGCCCCGGCCAAAATCAGCACCGGGCAGGCGTACGTGGCAGGACTGATCAACGCTGTCATGAGCGGGCCGGACTGGGACAGCACGGCAATCTTCCTCAACTGGGACGACTGGGGAGGGTTCTACGACCACCTGCAGCCGCCGGTAGTGGACGACAACGGCTACGGCCTGCGCGTCCCGGGCCTGGTGATCAGCCCCTATGCGAAGAAGGGCTACATTGACCACCAGGTGCTCAGCCAGGATGCCTACTTCAAGTTCATCGAGGACGATTTCCTGGGCGGCGAGCGCATCGATCCCGCCACCGACGGACGGCCGGACCCGAGGCCCGACGTGCGCGAGAACAACCCGCAATTGGGCGACCTGGCCAAGGCCTTCGACTTCGACCAGGCACCGCTGCCGCCACTGATCCTGCCCAACGCGACGACTTACTGACCACCTTTCCGGCTTGGCCAAAACCTCGTGCCCTGCCGTCGTGGCTACATTGCCGCACCCTCGGCTGGATTTGCCTTGGGTGGCGCAGCATCCGCATGCCGTGCTTCCTCCGGAACTGCTTCGGCCTGCAGCACGGCAGGCTGCCGCACCGGCACGGCCGCCGTGGCGGACCCTGCGGTGGCTGGCTTGATGTTTTGGTTGACGTGGAAGAAGTTGTCGGGGTCGTACTTGGCCTTGAGTTCGGCAAGCCGCGCGTAGTTCGACCCCAAGGTGTCCTCAATCCTGGATTGGTCGTCGGCATCCTGGAAGTTGATGTAGCCGCCGGGTTCCGAAAATTCATGCAATGCGGCCCAGTACTTCCTGACCCAGGCAATGTTCTTTTCGTTCTCAGCGGGCTCAGGCCATTGCCCGGCGATGACAGGGGCGAAATTCACGTCGCGGTAAGCAAACGCCGTTGCCTCCGGCGCGACGCGGTGGACGGCCCCGTCAATCGGGTAGAAGTGATTGGCCGAGTGCACGCTGGGGATCCCCGAGGCATGTTCGACGGCAACGCGGAGCACGTCATCGCTGAGGGAACGAAGGAAATCGGCCTTCCAGTAGCCCTGCAGCCCAGGGATGTTGAGCCCGTCGAACATGATGTTGAGCGCGGGGTAGGGCATCGGTGCAAAAAAGCTTCCCAGCACTGGTCCGGCGTCCAGCATGGCCTGCCAGTTCGCCGGCCCCGCGTCAAGGTCCCCTGTCCACATGCCCGCAATCACGGCCACGGGCTTCCCGTGCCACTCCTCAGGCAGGAAAGGCGCCGGGGGACCCAGATGGAATCCAAGGAAGGCGCCCATTTCTTCGGGTTCGGCGGCAAGCCACTCGCGGTAGGCGGCGCCGACTTGGGTGCCGATAGAGGCATCGAAGAAGATGATCCCGATATGGACCATGTCGACAGGGTGCAGCCGGAACTCCATAGACGTGACCACGCCGAAGTTGCCGCCTCCGCCGCGGAGCGCCCAAAAGAGGTCGACGTTTTCTGCCTCGCTCGCAGTGACGAAGGTGCCGTCGGAAAGGACCACATCAGCAGAAACGAGATTGTCGCACGCCAGTCCGTACTTACGGGCAAGGTATCCGATCCCCCCGCCGAGGGTAAGGCCTGCGACGCCGGTCGTGCCGACGATGCCGCCCGTGCTCGCCAGGCCGAATGCATGCGTCGCATGGTTGTAGTCGGCCCAGGTGGCGCCCGGCTCCACCCGGGCCAATCTTGCTGCTGGGTCAACCCGAACTCCCCGGAGCGCCGAGAGATCCAGGACCAAGCCGCCGTCGACCGTTCCAAAGCCGGGTGCGCTGTGCCCGCCGGCGCGCACCGCAACATCAATGCCAAGGCCCCGGGCGAAGCGGACGGCCGCCAAAACATCCGCAACCTGCGATACCCGCAGGACTGCGGCGGGCCGGCGGTTGATCATTCCGTTGAACACGAGGCGCGCGGCCTCGTACTCGGCGTCGTCTTCTTCGATAACCTGCCCGCGGACCTGTTCGCGGAGCACGTCGAAACGATCGCTACCCATCACAACTCCATTTGTTTCTTCCAAGACCAGGGCAGCTGGCTCCATACAAGGCCCAGCGGGGGCCAGCATGATGATTCTCTCGGTATACGCCGGGGACAGCAGGGGGTCAAGGGTGCCTCGTTAGTACAGCTAAGGGGCCGAAACGGTGCAGTTGGCCGCGTCCTCCACCACCCGTTCCATGTCCCCGGTGCGGTGCAGCACCTCTATCTGCCGCACCGCACCGGTGCCGCGGGCGAGCAGCCGGTCCACCAGGTCCTCCACCCGCTGCAGGTCCCCCATGTCCTCCAGCGCCCCGCGGACATGGTTCAGCAGCGAATTCACGACGGCGAGGGCGGGCGCCGGGCGGTGCGTCTGCGGATCCAGCAGCTCACCGAGGAGGCCCCAGCGGCTCGCCTTCCAGGCAGCCAGGCGGAGCAACGCCGACGGGACAGCCACCGGTTCGATTCCTTCCCGCCACTCCCTTGCCGCGGTTTCCACCAGGGCCCTGGCAATCCCAGCCAGCAGGACCGTGTCCTCCGGCCGGAGGCACACATCGGCCAGGCGGATCTCCACGGTGGGATAGTGCCGGGAGAGGCGGGCGTCAAAGTAGATCATGCCCTCATCAAGGGCCACCCCGGTGCTCACCATGTCATGCACCAGTTGGTGGTAGGCATCGGGTGTTCGCAGGATTTCCAGCGGTCCGGCAGAGGGCCAGCGGTTCCACACCTGCGAGCGGTAACTGGCGTAGCCACTGTCCTGGCCATGCCAGAACGGGGAGTTGGCGCTGAGCGCGATGAGCACCGGCAGCCAGTTCCGCATCCGGTCCAGCACGGCCACGGCTTCCTCGGGCGACTCCACCGAGACGTGGATATGACATCCGCATGTGAGCTGTTCCCTGGCGGTCAGCCCGTACTCTTCCGTCATGGCGCGGAACCTCCGCAGCTGCACGGGATGGGGGTCGGCCGGCAGCGGCGAAGTGCCCAGTGCCGCCACCCTGACGCCCACATCCTCGGCTGCCTGGTGGGCAATCGCGCGGCCGGCAATGATGTCACGCTCCAGGCTCGCCAGCGTGGCGTGCGGCGGGGTGACCAGCTCGATCATTTCCTGCTGGAATTCGGCGGTCAGGACGGGGCCGGCACCGGCCTCCAGCGGCCGGACGTACAGGTCCAGGAGGGCGCTTGCCAGCGGCACTGCTTCACCGGTGGCAGGGTCCACCAGCAGCAGCTCCTCTTCAATCCCGAACGTGCGCCTGCCTGCACCGGCGCCGCCGGTGCCGTCATTGCCGTAGGTGTCCATCGTCGTCGTCCCCTATCCCTTGCTTCCTTGCAAGTTCCTCCCAGAAGCAGGCCAGCGTGACTGCCCCGTCCATCAGGACGTCAAAGCTGGCGCAGCACCTCCGCCATGGGGAAGCCCACGTCGCGGAATTCGCCGGCCACCCAGTTGGCCGAGCGGAGCAGGTCCGCGGCGCCGCTATGCCTCTCAGTGCCGCCGGCGCCCAGGTTGTCCTGCATGCTCGTGCCCGTTCCGCAGGTCATTTGCGGGGCTGTGCCGGGTTGGTGGGATCGCCGTGGGACGGCGGGTTCACCGGGGGCCCGGGGACGGAGGACGGCTGCGGGGTCCCTGCGTTGCCTTGGACCTCCGGAGTGGTCGGATTCCGGGTGCCACTCGGCTCTGCACCGCTTTGCAGGTCCTGCAACCGCTTCTCCAGGATCTGCAGGATCGGGAGCCGGTTTCCGTGTGCCTTCTCGTAGGTGACCAGCTGGGCAACGTCCGCTTCGTCCAGCCCGTTAATGCGCGTGGGAAGGGTGCCGACGGGCAGGTGGTCATAGTCGGGCAGCGCCAATTCCTTGTGCAGGGGTGAATCGTTCATCTCATTGTTCTCCATATCTCTTGGTTACCCTTCCGGAGCACGCATGAGTCGAATCTTCCCCGGCAACCTCTGCACCATTTCATCCCCGGTGCCGCGGCCGCCGTCGGAAGGGAACAATATGATAAGCAGCCTTATCAATCCGTGGGAAGGGGTGCGGTTGCGCAGCCGCAATTGCTCCGGCTGTACTTCCGCCCTACCCCCGCGTAGATTAGTACCTGTGACTGGGATCATGCCCCGTCCTCCCCGGATCTTTTGCAAAGGCCGGCCAGAGCAGCTGCTGTAGTCCAACGGCGGCAATTAAGCAGCAGCGGAAGAGACACGCAATGGCGTCCTCGCAGTTCCAGCTATTCCTCGACGAAGCAACTATCTCCGACCCTTCCAGGGACCACCCCCTTGGTCCCGACTGCCTCTACGGCCTTTACGTCAGCTGGGCAGCGCTGCACGGCCTGACGCCGAAGCCGGACCAGGCCTTCCGCGCGGGAATGCTGCGCTGCGGCGTGGATGTCCGGAACTGCCGGCTGCGCATGACGGGCCCCGCCGCGGCGGTCTACATCCTCAGCAGCTACCCCGCCGTCGCCTGATGGCCACCGAAAGCCGGCGTACTCCGGACGTCCTGGTCCGGGGCGGCCACTACGTCCACTGCGGACAGGTCATGGCCGCCAGCGGAGCCGAAATGCGCAGCATCCACGGCACCTATGGCCAGTTGCCGGAAGCCCTTGGCGTGTACCTGGCCACCAGGGTGCTGCGCTGCGCCTGCGGATTCCAGATCGAGATACCGGACCAGGACGCTGCTGAACCGGCCTGAGCGGATTCAAGCGCTGCCGCACCGCACGTCTGCCCGCGCCTGCCATGGATTGCGGGTCAGCGTGAACTGCGCAGCGCCCGGACAAAGGGAGCTTTACCCAAGGCGGTGCGCTCGATCCGGTCAACCGGCTGCACGACCACCGGGAGTGCCGGCACGCCCGCGGCATCAAGCGCCCCCGCCACGGCCGCACGGATTCCCTCCGGATTTTGTCCTGGCGCGATTCCGGCCACAAGGACGCGCAGCCGCGCGGGTTCCTGGATCACTTGCCAGCCCATTGCCACCTCATCCAGCACATGATGGAACACGATCGGATGGAGCCTGACGGGACCTTCCCTTCCCGAAAGCTCCAGGACATCTTCGAGGCGCCCCTCCACTTCCTCAAGGAGGCTGAAGGATCGCCCGCAGGGGCAGCCACGCCCGCCGACCCTGACGCTGTCGGACATCTCGTAGCGGATCAGGGGCAGGGTGCGGGAAAACAGGACGGTAACCAACACTCTGGCCCCTGTCGTTCCCGCCGGGACCGGTGCTCCGGCCTGGTCAACAGGCTCGAGGATCACCAGGTCCTCGTAGAGGTGGCTGTTCCGGTAGGGGCAGCCCGAAGCGATACCCGCTGTTTCGGTAGTTGCATAGACGTCAATCGGGGCAGTCCCCCAGGCTGCCTCCATCTCCAAGGCAGCCTGTCTGGTCAGGACCTCGGAGGCAGACATGACGCCGGCGGGTGCAATATGCAGCCGCCCGGCGGACTGTTCGGCAGCCAGCGGCTTGAGGGCGGAGGCATAACCCACCAGCACCTTCGGCTGGAACCCGTTCAGGGCGGCCGTGATTCCGTCCAGTGGCGCAGTGACATCGAGCCGGAGCGTTGGTACAAACCGGGAGGCCAGGGACGCTGCGACGGCTGCGGACTGGTGGGTGGGGACGCGGGAGCTGACCAGCGCTGTCTTCACCGGCTTTCCCCGGCTCCCGGCTGAGATGCCGGCCCAGTCATACGCTCGGGCATAGGACGCCAGCACAGCTGCCCATTCAAACCGGTTCCAGGCGAAGATCCCCGGGCCGCCCGCCGTTCCGGCGGTCGCGGCAACCCACCACCGGCCCCTCCATGGTCGGCCGGGGTCCCCTCCGCCTTCTGCGAGCTCCTGCAAATGGTCCTGCACATCGGCGAGGTTCAGGTCCGGGGTGGTGATGGCTTCATCGAAGTGCTCCATCAGATCCGCTTTCCTCACGGGCGGCAGTTCCTGCAAGGGAGCCTCGTGCAGCCCCGCGTGATGGCGCCGGTAGAATTCCGAGCCCGCATAGGTGGCTTCGCGCAGCCGTTGCAGGGCCCGTTCCTGGTGGTCAGCGATGCGCGCGGCATCCCACCGGTCCCTTCGCCGCCACGCTGCACGCAGCGAGAGCACTTGGGAGAGGAGGCGGACGTCCATGGCAGATCCTTCATACGGGACGCCCTCCAGCCTCCTCCCGCCGGAGAGGCACCGCTAGGGCCGAAAGCCGGTTGCTGGGGGCAAAAAATGTCCTGCCGCTACAGGAGCCCAGAATCGGGTACCTCACCCTAGGACGAGCACCCGAGCAAGGCAGGTACCCATGCATTCCCTTCCACGCGCCGGCATCGGCGAAACGGCAGCGTTCCTGATGGACGTCTTCATTCCGACGGCGGCCAAAGGTCCCCTGATCCGGCGGCCGCGGGTCGAGGCCCTGGCCGAGCGCTTGGGCCTGGACCGGCGCGCCGTGACGCGGATGCAGAAGCTGGACGCCAAGTATCCTGCCGGTCCGCTCCTGCTCCGGCTGCCCTTCAGGAAGCAGGCGGTGGTCCTTCGCCCGGACCAGCTCCACCGGGTCCTGGCGGAGTCGCCGGAGCCCTTCTCGCCGGCGAGCAGCGAAAAACGCGGTGCGCTGGCGCACTTCGAGCCACGGAATGTGCTGGTTTCCACCGGCACCGACAGGACTGTGCGGCGGGCGCTGCAGGAACAGGCGCTGGATACCGCCAGCCCGGTCCACCGGTTCGCCGATTCCTTCCTGCCGGTCGTTGAAGAGGAAGCGGACGCCCTGCTGCTTGCGGCCATGGGCGACGTCGGGTCGGCCGACGGAGCGCTGGACTGGCCGCTGTTCACCGCCGCCTGGCACCGGGCCGTCCGGCGGGTGGTCTTCGGCGATGCGGCGAGGGACGACGTCGAACTCACGGATATGCTGGCCCGGCTGCGGAAGGACGCCAACTGGTCCGGCCTGAAGCCGCGCCGCCACAGCGTGCGGACCGAATTCCTGGGGCGCGTGCGCGCCGGCATCGATGCCGCTCCGCCCGGCACCTTGGCCTCCGCCCTGCGCGGGCGGCCCGACTCGGACCCCACGGCGCCCGGCGACCAGGTCCCCCAGTGGCTGTTCGCGTTCGAACCGGCGGGGATGGCGGCAATCCGCACCCTGGCGCTCCTGGCCAGCCATCCCAGCCAGGCAGCGCAGGCCCGGGAGGAAGTTGCTGCTGATCAAACCGGCGGCCGGAACCTGCCTTTCCTGCGCGCCTGCGTGCTGGAGTCCCTGCGGCTGTGGCCCACCACGCCCATGATCCTGCGCCAGACCACCCGTGAGGTCGCCTGGGAGAACGGAACCATGCCGGCGCGTTGCGGCGTGCTGGTCTTTGCCCCTTACTTCCACCGCGACGGCCGTCGCCTCACGCAGGCCGATACCTTCGACCCCGGCCTCTGGCTGCAGCACGACGATGCCCGCCCCGGTGATCCCGAAGACTGGGGCGTGGTTCCCTTCAGCGACGGGCCGGTGCGGTGCCCCGGCCGCCAGTTGGTGCTGCTGCTGACCAGTGCCCTGCTGGCCCGCCTGCTGCAGGACAGCACCTTCACCCTGGAGTCCCACCGGCTGTCCCCGGACCGGCCACTGCCGGGCACGCTGAATCACTTCGGGCTCCGGTTCCGGGTGTCCCCCGCCTGACCCTTTCCCTGCCAACACGGTTAGGGGATGCAAACCTTCGTGGCACGGGGGTCCATGCGGTGCTTTACTGCCAGCATGTCTGAAACTCTCAAGCTGAGCCGCGAACCCCACGACAGCAGCGTGGCAGCACGCCTCAACTGGCTGCGCGCCGGTGTCCTCGGTGCCAACGACGGCATCGTCTCCGTCGCGGCAACAGTGGTGGGCGTCGCGGGCGTCACCAACGACCTTGCGCCCATCCTGGTGGCCGGCACGGCCGCAGTAGTGGGCGGTGCGGTGTCCATGGCCTTGGGCGAATACGTCTCCGTGAGCAGCCAGAGCGACAGCCAGCGGGCGCTGATCGAAAAGGAGCGCCAGGAACTTCGGGACGATCCCGAAGGCGAGCTGGAAGAACTTGCCGGGATTTACCAGGCCAAGGGACTCAGTGAGGCCACGGCCCGCACGGTTGCCGAAGAGCTGACGGCAAAGGACCCGCTGAAAGCCCACCTGGCCGCCGAACTGAACATTGACGAAGAAGAAGTGGTGAGCCCCTGGCACGCCGCCTTCGCCTCCGCCATCGCCTTTACCGTCGGCGCCGTGCTGCCGATGCTGGCCATCATCTTCCCGCCTGAACAGGCGCGCATCCCCGTCACCTTCGTCGCCGTCATCCTGGCGCTGGCCCTGACCGGCACCGTCAGCGCCAAGATCGGCGGAAGCTCCAAGCGCAAGGCGACCATCCGGCTGGTGGTGGGCGGCGCGCTTGCCATGGCCTTCACGTTTGCCGTGGGCAGCCTGCTGGGCACCACCGGGATCGCCTGATGGAGATCGCCGGCCTTCCCGCCCATATCCTGCTGATCCACGGCGTGGTGGTCCTGGCGCCGCTGGCCGGGCTGTCTGCGGTGGTTTTCGCGCTGCTCCGGCGCTCAAGGCGCTACCTGGCCTGGCCGCTGGGGATCCTTGCCCTGATTCTGGTCCCGCTGTCCGTCCTTACGGCGGAAGCCGGGGAGCAGTTGGAGAAGGCGAGGCCGGTCTCAAAACTGATCGAGGAACACGCCGAACAGGGAAGCTTCCTGCGCTTCGTCACCGCCTTCTTCCTGGTGGTGGTGGCTGCACAGATCGCCGCTGCCTTCCCTTCCATCCTGACCAGGCGTCCCGCCTTCCGCGGCCTGCGCGGCATCCTCGAAGCGCGCTGGCTGCTCCCCGCCACCTCGGTACTGGGCGTGCTGGCCGGAGTTTTCCTGGTCTACCAAAGCATCGCAACCGGCCACTCGGGTGCAGCATCGGTCTGGGCGGGCATCCGGTAATTCTCGCCTGCAGCCGCCCGTCCCGGCCCGTTCAGCGCCTTGCGTCGGGGAGGGGCACGACGGCGTAGCGGCGGTTTTCCAGCACCGGCACCTGCTCGCGCACCCGGGCCAGCCGGTCCCGGCTGAGGCGGGCCACGATCAGGCCGGGCTCCTCGCCGGCATTCGCCACCACCACCCCGGCCGGGTCCACCGCCATGGAGTATCCGGTGGCCAGCGGCCCTGCCTGGTTGGCTGCCAGGAGGTAGGCCGTGTTCTCGATGGCCCTCGCCCTGGCCAGCGTGGACCAGTGTTCCTCCTTCCCTGGGCCTCGGATCCACATGGACGGCACCAGCAGGACATCGGCTCCTGCATCGACCGCGGCGCGGGCACTCTCGGGGAAGCGGAGGTCGTAGCAGGTGAAGGCGCCGAAGCTGAAGCCGCCCAGGGTGAAGACCAGCGGCTCCCCGGCGCTGCCCGGCGTGATCCCGTCGCTTTCCCGGTACCCGAAGGCATCGTAGAGATGCACTTTCCGGTAGCAGCCGAGGATCTTGCCGCGCCTGTCCAGAGCCACCAGGGTGTTGAACGGCGGCCCAGCCTCCGTCTTCTCATAGGTTCCCACCACCACCGCGATGCCATGCTCCCGGGCGAAACCCGCCATGCTCCGGATGAACGGGCCGTCCAGGTCCTGCGCGATGGCTGACAGGGCCCCGGCCGGCTCGCTGGTGCCGTACAGGCTGGACTCGGGCAGGACCACCAGCTGCGCCCCTGCTTCCGCAGCCTGCGCAATCAACCGGCCGGCCGCCGTCGTATTTTCCCCGGGATCGGTGCCCGCGCTGAACTGGCCCGCCGCGATGAGCATTTCTGCTGGGTCCATGACTGCCCTTTCCGTCCCTGGACTGGCGTTCCGGTCTTGTCCCGGCCGCAGCCCGTCCCCTTCCCATCAGCATCCTCCCCGCGTAGGGTTGGCCACACAACCCACCGGGCTTTTTGCTGGTGCGGTGGGCTCATGCAGTTGGGCTTCTGGAGCGTGCCGGAGGGACCACAAGTGGGTAGAAGACCGTTCAGGAATCACAGGACGCGGCGCTTCGCGGCACTGGCAGTTGGCCTCCTGGCCATGCCGGCCCTGGCCTCCTGCTCCGCGGAAGTCACCCGCGGTTTCCTTCCGGGCCCCCGGGACACCACCGACAAGACTCCGCTCATCACTGACCTGTGGGTCAACTCCTGGATCGCCGCGCTGATCGTGGGGATCATTACCTGGGGCCTGATGATCTGGGTGATCGTGGCCTACCGTCGCAGGAAAAACACGGTGGGGTTCCCGGCGCAGCTGAGCTACAACCTTCCGCTTGAGGTGTTCTACCTCGCGGTCCCGCTGATCGTCATCGGCGTCCTGTTCGTCTTCACGGACCGGGACCAGCGCGCCATCGATGAGCGCTACGCCAATCCGGACGTGGTGATCGATGTCTTCGGCAAACAATGGTCGTGGGATTTCAACTACGTCAAGGAACAGGTCCATGAGGACGCCGGGCAGCAGGCCCACCTGACAGGCGGCTACGGCGCCCCGGACCGGCTGCCCACCCTCTACCTGCCCGTTGGCAAGAAGGTGGAGCTGCACCTTCAGTCCCGCGACGTGCAGCATTCCTTCTGGGTCATCGATTTCCTGCAGAAACGCGACCTCTACCCGGGCCACGAACAGTACAACCCATACATCAGCATCACCCCGCAGCGCACCGGCGAATACATGGGCAAATGCGCGGAGCTGTGCGGTGAGTACCACTCAGAGATGCTCTTCAAGGTCCGGGTGGTGAGCCAGCAGGAGTATGACAGCCACATGGCCGACCTGAAGGCCAAGGGCAACACCGGAAGCCTGGGCAACGATTTCAACCGGCAGCCGCAGTCGGCACCGGCACCGCAGGCTTTGGAACCAGCAGAGTAAAGGACGGCACCGTAATGACCACCACAGGCCAGAGAATGGGTGGAACGGCAGCCACGGCGGCACCGGCAGTGGTCCGGCGCCCCAAAGGCACCATCGTGGTCAACTGGATCACCTCCACGGACCACAAGACCATCGGGTACATGTACCTGATCTCGTCCTTCGTGTTCTTCTGCCTGGCCGGGGTGATGGCGCTGCTGATCCGCGCCGAGCTGTTCGAGCCCGGCATGCAGATCCTGCAGACCAAAGAGCAGTACAACCAGCTGTTCACCATGCACGGCACCATGATGCTGCTGATGTTCGCCACCCCGCTGTTCGCCGGGTTCGCCAACGTCATCATGCCGCTGCAGATCGGTGCGCCGGACGTTGCCTTCCCGCGCCTGAACGCGCTGGCATTCTGGTTCTTCCTGTTCGGCTCCACCATCGCGGTGTCCGGCTTCATCACTCCGCAGGGCGCCGCGTCCTTCGGTTGGTTCGCTTACGCGCCGCTGTCCAACACCACCTTCACCCCCGGCATCGGCGGCGACCTGTGGGTGTTCGGCCTGGCGTTGTCGGGCTTCGGCACCATCCTGGGTGCGGTCAACTTCATCACCACCATCATCTGCATGCGCGCCCCCGGCCTCACCATGTGGCGGATGCCCATCTTCACGTGGAACACCCTGGTCACGGCCATCCTGGTGCTGATGGCCTTCCCGCCGCTGGCCGCCGCACTGTTCGCCCTGGGCGCGGACCGCAAGTTCGGCGCGCACATTTTCGACCCCGCCAACGGCGGCGCCATCCTGTGGCAGCACCTGTTCTGGTTCTTCGGCCACCCGGAGGTGTACATCATCGCGCTGCCGTTCTTCGGCATCGTCTCGGAAATCTTCCCGGTGTTCAGCCGCAAGCCGCTGTTCGGCTACAAGGGCATCGTGTACGCCACCATCGCCATCGCAGCCCTCTCCGTGACGGTGTGGGCCCACCACATGTACGTCACGGGCGCCATCTTCCTGCCGTTCTTCGCGTTCATGACGATGCTCATCGCAGTGCCCACCGGCGTGAAGTTCTTCAACTGGATCGGCACCATGTGGGGCGGATCGCTGACGTTCGAGACCCCCATGCTGTGGAGCATGGGATTCCTTGCCACGTTCCTGTTCGGCGGCCTGACCGGCATCATCCTGGCCTCCCCGCCGCTGGACTTCCACGTCTCGGACACCTATTTCGTGGTGGCGCACTTCCACTACGTGGTGTTCGGCACCGTCGTCTTCGCCATGTTCGCCGGATTCTACTTCTGGTGGCCCAAGTTCACCGGCACCATGCTCAACGAGCGCCTGGGCAAGATCCACTTCTGGATGCTCTTCCTGGGCTTCCACGCCACGTTCCTCATCCAGCACTGGCTGGGCGTCCTGGGCATGCCGCGGCGGTACGCCGACTACATGCCGGAGGACAACTTCACCTTCATGAACCAGTTCTCCACCATCGGTTCCTACCTGCTGGGTGCGTCACTGATCCCGTTCTTCTGGAATGTGTTCATCACCTGGCGCGCCGGGAAGAAAGTCACGGTGGACGACCCCTGGGGCTTCGGCGCTTCACTGGAGTGGGCCACGTCCTGCCCGCCGCCGCGCCACAACTTCACCTCGCTCCCCCGGATCCGTTCCGAGCGCCCCGCCCTGGACCTGCACCACCCCGAGCTGAGTATCCGCGTACATCCGCATGAAAATGCCCCTGGAGAGGGCCTCCTGGGCGCCGCCGATATCGGCGAACACGACCTCCACGATCCCAACCCGAACAAGTAGCCAGGGTCCCCCGCTTTTCGAGGCGCATCCTGGCCTTCGAGGCGCAAAGACGCTGGCGCTACCCGAATACGGGCAGCGCCAGCACTTGTGAGTAGCGCCAGTGTCTATGGGCAGCGCTGTTGAAGGCCCTGCGAGCAAGTCGCCGATACATCGGCAATTACGTCACGCCCAAGTTTCGTAATTGATGTGAACCTCGTCACTTAAGGGGCTCTTCGGCTTGGAGCTTAGGTTTGCCTACCCTACAGTTTTCTGACATAGGAAACATTCGTGTTGCCTAATAGGACCTAGGTTCAAGCAGACTTTTTCCCCACCGAAAGCAGCCTCAATGAAGATCCGCAACAGCGCGCTGGCCGGCATCGCACTCGCCGCCAGCGCAGCTCTCGGCCTGACCGCCTGCGGCGGCGCCAACCCCGCCGGCGACAGCTCGTCCGCCGCTTCCGGCGGCGCCTCCTCGGGTGAAATCACGGTATACAACGCTCAGCACGAGAGCCTCACCAAGGAATGGGTGGATGCCTTCACGGCGGAAACCGGCATCAAGGTGACCATGCGCCAGGGCTCGGACACCGAACTGTCCAACCAGATCATCCAGGAAGGCCAGGCCTCCCCCGCGGATGTGTTCCTGACCGAGAACTCCCCCGCCATGACGCAGGTGGAGAACGCCGGCCTGTTCGCCGACGTCAACAAGGACACCCTGGCCCAGGTCCCGGCCGAATTCTCGCCGTCCACCGGCAAGTGGACCGGCATCGCCGCCCGCTCCACCGTGCTGGTCTACAACAAGACCAAGCTCACCGAGGACAAGCTGCCCAAGTCCATGCTTGACCTGGCCAACCCCGAATGGAAGGGCAGGTGGGCTGCCTCCCCCAGCGGTGCCGACTTCCAGGCCATCGTCTCCGCGCTCCTGGAACTGAAGGGCGAGTCCGCCACGGAAGAGTGGCTGAAGGGGATGAAGGAAAACTCCAAGGCCTACAAGGGAAACAGCACGGCCATGAAGGCCGTCAACGCCGGTGAAGTGGATGCCGCCCTGATCTACCACTACTACTACTACGGCGACCAGGCCAAGACCGGCGAAAACTCCAGCAACGTCACCCCGTACTACTTCAAGAACCAAGACCCGGGCGCGTTCCTGTCCGTTTCCGGCGGCGGTGTGCTGAAGTCCTCCAAGAACGCTGCGGCTGCGCAGGAGTTCCTGAAGTTCATCACCGGCAAGAAGGGTCAGGAGGTACTCAAGAACGGTACGTCCTTCGAGTACGCCATCGGCTCCGACGTTCCCGCCAATGACAAGCTGGTTCCCATCAAGGACCTGCAGGCACCCAAGGTTGACGCCGCCAAGCTCAACTCCGAGAAGGTCACCGATCTGATGACCCAGGCAGGACTCCTCTAATTCCGTGACCACCGATCTATCGGCTCCTCCCAGGCGGAGCACGACGACGGCGGGCCGGGGCAACAGCCCCCGCCCGCCTTTCGGCGTTTCCGCAGTGTCCCTCCTGGCGGTGCTGATCGCCCTCTTCTCCCTCGTCCCGCTGGGGTACGTGGCCTACATGACGGTGGCAACCGGGTGGGACACTGCCGTCGGGCTTATCCTGCGTCCCCGCGTGGGCGAACTCCTGCTGAACACCCTGCTCCTGATGGCCGCCACCATCCCGCTGTGCCTGCTGCTTGGCGTGGCGGGAGCGTGGTTGGTGGAGCGGACCAAACTGCGCGGCCACCGGATCTGGGCCGTGCTGCTGGCCGCTCCGCTGGCCGTCCCCGCGTTCGTGAACAGCTATGCCTGGGTATCGGCCGTCCCGTCGCTCGGGGGGCTGGGATCCGGCATCCTTATCTCCACGCTGTCCTATTTCCCGCTGGTGTACATCCCGGCCGCGGCCACCCTGAGCCGGCTGGACCCGGCCATTGAACAGTCCGCCGCAGCCCTGGGGCTGGGGGCCTGGCGGTCCTTCTTCCGAGTGGTGCTCCCCCAACTCCGGATTGCATTGACCGGCGGCGCCCTGCTGGTGGGGCTGCACCTGCTTGCCGAATACGGCGCGTTCGCGATGATCCGGTTCGACACCTTCACCACCGCGATCATGACCCAGTACCAGTCCACCTTCAACGGCGCAGCCGGGAACATGCTGGCCAGCGTCCTGGTGTTCTTCTGCCTGCTCCTGCTGGTGGCCGAGGTCCGCAGCCGCGGCACCGCCCGCTACGCGAGGATCGGTTCCGGCGTGCAGGCAAGGGCGCTGCGGCTGCCGCTGCACGCGTATCAGGTGCCGGCCCAGCTGTTCCTGGTGGCGCTGACGGCACTGGCGTTCGGACTTCCGCTGTATTACGTCATGCGGTGGATCCTGGCCGGCGGGGCGGACATCTGGACCGCGTCCGAGTTCCTGCCTGCCCTCTTCACCACCTTCACTTACGGGCTGGCGGGCGCCGCAGCCACCACCGTGGTGGCCTTCCCCATGGCATACCTCGCCGTCCGCCACCCGGGCTGGTTCAGCAAGTCCCTGGAACTGTCCAACTACGTCACCAGCTCCATGCCCGGCATCGTGGTGGCCCTGGCATTCGTCACCGTGAGCATCCGCATGGTCCCGGGGATGTACCAGACGGCGGGGCTCCTGGTGGCAGCCTACGTGCTCCTGTTCCTCCCCCGCGCCCTGGTCAACCTCCGGGCCGGGCTGGCACAGGCGCCCAAGGAACTGGACGAGGCCGCGCAGGCGCTGGGCAAGCCGCCACTGCTGGCTTTCATCCGCGTCACCTTGCGGCTTACCGCCCCGGCCGCCGCAGGCGGGGCGGCCCTGGTGTTCCTGGCCATCGCCAACGAGCTCACCGCCACCTTGCTCCTGTCCCCCAACGGCACCAAGACCCTGGCCACCGAGTTCTGGAGCAAGAGCAGCGAAATCGACTATGCCGGCGCCGCCCCCTACGCGCTGCTGATGATCCTGCTTTCCGCGCCCATGACCTACCTCCTCTTCCAACAGTCCAAGAAAGTAGCCGGACAGTGACAGCACCATCAACCCGCAGGCTGCCCGAGCCCCGGGTGGCACCCTCCGTGGCGGCAACCACCAACAGCCACCTGCAGATCACGGACGTCACCAAGAACTTCGGATCGCAGGCGGTCCTGAGGGGCGTCAACCTCTCCGTGGCCAAGGGCGGCACCACCGCCATCGTGGGCCCGTCCGGCTCCGGCAAAACCACGCTGCTGCGCCTGATCGCCGGGTTTGAACATCCGGACACCGGGAGCATCTCGCTGAACGGGACCCTTGTCGCTGGTGATGGCGCGTGGCTTCCGGCGCACAAGCGGGAGATCGGGTACGTGGCCCAGGACGGTGCCCTGTTCCCGCATCTGACGGTGGGCCAGAACATTGCCTTCGGCCTGAATGCGGCCAAGCTCGACGGCGGCCGCCGCGCCGTCAACGCCCGCGTGGCGGAGTTGCTGGAAATGGTGTCGCTGGATGCGTCCATGGCCAAGCGCCGCCCGCACCAGCTCTCCGGCGGCCAGCAGCAGCGGGTCGCCCTGGCCCGGGCGCTGGCGCGCGAACCGGAGCTGATGCTGCTGGACGAGCCTTTCTCTGCCCTGGACGCGGGCCTGCGCGTGGCCACCCGCCGGGCCGTGGCCAAGGTCCTGGCCGAGGCAGGGGTCACCACCATCCTGGTCACGCACGACCAGGCCGAGGCCCTGTCCTTCGCGGACCAGGTGGCCGTGATGCGCGGCGGCAAGCTGGCCCAGATCGGTAACCCCTTCGTGGTGTACACCCGCCCCGCGGACCGGGCCACCGCCGAATTCCTGGGTGATGCCGTCATCCTGGACGCCTGGCTGGAGGGCTCCCTGGCCACCTGCTCCCTGGGCGGCATCCCGGTCCGCCGGCCGCCGGCGCAGGGCCGGGTACAGCTGATGCTGCGGCCGGAACAGATCCGCATCGCCGAGGACGGACCCATCCGCGGCGTGGTGGTGGACACGGACTACTTCGGCCCCGAAACCACCGTGCGGCTGAAGCTGAACGTGCCGCAGGAAGTGGCCGAGCACGCTGACCACCGGTACCCCGGCGGCGGCGAGGTGATCACCATTCGGCACTGGAACGCCTCGATCGCCCGGCCCGGCATGGAACTGTGCCTGCGGGTGGTGGGCGAAGCCGTGGCGTTCCCGGTGGAGGACTGAGCACCAGCCGTCTCTCCTGACACAGAAAAATCATCCTGTGGAAACACTCCGGCAATGTCTCCCCGCCAAGCTGTCCTTACGGGGATACAACAGCAGGAGGCAGCCCATTATGGAGGCACAAGGAGTACGTACGGCCCAGCTTCGGATCGGGGATCAGATCGAGGCTTGGCACAGGGGCAGGCTCTTCCACAAAGGGCGCGTGACCGACGTCGTCCCGGCCCTTGAACTCTTCTGGATCCTGGACGCCCGGACCGGCACGCGCAAGCTGCTGGACCCCGAAGCCCTGGAGATACGCCACGTGGAGGCCGGGGCGCCGGTGAAACCGGAAGTCACCGCCAAGCCCCAGCCCCCGGCCAAGCCGCTCGCCACCGCCTGAAGCCCGGGGAGGGCTCAGGCGCGGTCCTGGTAGACGTCCGGGACGCCGTCGTGGTCCGAATCCACCTTCTCCAGCTCTTCGGCCAGGCGGTACTGCCGGTTGCGGGTGCGCAGCACGGCGGTTGCCAGCAGCGCGGCAATCAGCGACGCGGCCAGGATGCCAACCTTGGCATGGTCGTCATGCAGGCTGCCGTTGCCGAAGCTGAGTTCCGCCACCAGCAGGGACACGGTGAAGCCGATCCCCGCCAGCAGCGCAACGCCAAACACGTCGATCCATTTGAAGGAGCTGTCCAGGGTGGCCCTGGTGGCTTTGGTCAGGATCCACGTGGTGGCCAGGATGCCGATCGGCTTGCCCAGGACCAGGCCCAGGATGATGCCCAGCGCCACGGGGTCCGTCAGGGCTGAGCCCAATCCAGCCCAGCCACCCACGGCCACGCCGGCCGAAAAGAACGCGAACACAGGCACTGCCACGCCCGCGGAGATGGGCCGGAACCGGTGCTCGAAGATCTCCGCCAGCCCGGGTCCGGCTTCGGGCCCGCCCGACGCCTGGGAGCGGATCACCGGAATGGCGAAGCCCAGCAGCACGCCCGCCACGGTGGCATGGATACCGGAAGCGTGCACCAGCGCCCACGTCACGGCGCCCAGGGGCAGCAGGACCAGCCAGGCAGCGGCGGCATGCAGGCCAAAGAACCGACGGAACTTCTGGGCCAGGAAGGCATAGATGGCCAGCGGAACCAGCGCCAGAAGCAGAGGCGCCACCTGGATGTCGCTGGAGTAGAAGAACGCGATGATGGTGATGGCGATCAGGTCATCCACCACGGCCAGCGTGAGCAGGAAGATCCGCAGGGCGCTGGGCAGGTGGGACCCTATGATCGCCAGGACGGCAACGGCAAAAGCAATATCCGTTGCGGTGGGAATGGCCCACCCCCGGAGCGTTTCCGGGCTGGCGAGATTGACGACGGCGTAGATCACCGCCGGGACCGCCACGCCTCCCACGGCGGCCGCTACCGGCACGATCGACTTGCTGATCTGGCGCAGGTCACCGGCCACGAATTCGCGTTTAAGTTCCAGGCCCACCAGGAAGAAGAAGATCGCCAGCAGTCCGTCCGCCGCCCACGCCCCCAAGCTCAGTTCAAGGTGCCATGGTTCGTAGCCAACCTTGAAGTCGCGGAGGGCAAAGTAGCTGTCCGACGCGGGGGAGTTGGCCCACACCAGCGCGATGACGGCAGCGACCACCAGGAGGGCACCGCCGACGGTCTCCTTGCGGAGGATCTCGCCGATCCGCAGCGCCTCGGCGTAGCTGCCACGAGAAAAAACGGTGGAACCGAAGAATTTGTTCTGGCGTGGGGTGGGCGGTGTGGCGCTCATGCAGGCGTCCTTAAATCCGGGTTCGACAAATACATGCCGACCAGACTTCCCGGCGCACCTTCGGTCCATTCTACGGGGCCCCGCTGCCGCCCCCCAAACACTCTTCTCCGGCGGATTTCGGGGGTTTGTGGGCCAGTTCACAAAAACACCCATCCGGCGCTTCGATGGCATCGAATCATTAATGTCCCTCATCTGGGACAAAACGTCACTTGCATGAGGAGAATGCTTTCCGATGAACAAGACACTTCGTTTCCTCGCAGTTCCCACCCTCGCCCTGGGCGCCCTGGCCCTTTCGGGCGGTCCCGCCTCCGCAGCGGACCACACATACCAGTCCACTCTCACCCAAATCAATGGCAGCTCTGCCTCGGGCACCGTCACCGTGGACGTCACAGGCAATCAGGCACACGCCGTCCTGAAGGTCTCCGGCCTGGCCTCCACCTTCAACAACGCGCCCTACCCCCACGTCCAGCACATCCACGGCGGCGCCCAAGGCGTCTGCCCCGCACCGTCGGCAGACAAGGACGGCGACGGCGTGGTTTCCACCACCGAGGGTGCACCCAGCTACGGCGGAATTGTGACGACCCTGTCCACCAGCGGCGATACCAGCCCTGCGGCCGGGCTCGACCTCAAGGTTGCGGGCCAGGGTGCCAGCTACACCGTGGACCGAACTTTCGAACTCAACGCCGAGACCAAATCCGCCCTGGAGTCCGGCACCGCCGTCGTCGTTGTCCACGGGCTCGATCCGGCCACCCTCAGCCCGGCCGGGCAGGCCGCCAAATCGGACCTCGTTCCGAGCCTCCCACTCGCTGCCACCTCCCCCGCCCTTTGCGGGACGCTTAAAGCGGGGCAGATGAAGATGCCCGCCGGCGGCGTTGACACGGGCGTTGCGCAGCAGGCCGGTGGCACCGACAGCGGCGCCCTCGCCCTGGGCGGCGGCTTGGTCCTGGCAGCGGCAGCAGGGGGCGCCTACCTGGTCCGCCGCCGCGGTTCAGGTTCGGAAGCCTAAGTCCGGCTGGCTGGACCACGCCATGTCCTTCCTGAACTCCGGCAGCCGTGGAAGCCTTCAGGCCCCCGCGGCTGCCGGGCTTCTGCTCCTGCTCGCCCTCACCGGCTGCGGCTCCGCACCAGGAACGTCCGCCACCGGCCCATCGCCTTCGCTCTCCCCCGTACCGTCGGCATCCTCCGCACCTTCCGCGACCATGCCCTCACCCGCCGCGCCAATCTCCACCGCCCCCGTTCCTGCCGGCCAGCCCGCACCCACCGCACCTCCCGTCGTCGAACCCCCAGTCCTGCCCCGGTCCGCACCGGCGGCGCTTGATATCCCCTCGATTGGCCTGCGCACGGAACTGCTGAGCCTGGGCCTGCGGGCCAACGGCTCGCTGCAGGTCCCGGAAGACAAGGGCAACGGAGCCCCGGCTGGTTGGTACAACGGCTCGCCGACGCCCGGCGAGCGCGGCCCGGCCGTGGTGCTGGGGCATGTCAACGCGCTCGGCGGCCACAAAGGTGTCTTCGCCGACCTCCGTAAAATCGCGCCCGGAGCCGAGGTCAGTGTGGCGCGGACGGACGGCAGCACGGCCATTTTCGTCGTCGAACGCGCTGCCGTCTACGGCAAAGACAATTTCCCCACCCTTGAGGTTTACGGCAACACTCCGGAGTCCGAACTGAGGCTGATCACCTGCGACGGTTATGACGCCGCCACCGGCCTCTTCGATGACAACTACGTCGTTTTCGCCAAGCTCAAAGCCTGATCGGACAGACAACAACGGCCGCCCCACTCGCGGCGGCCAGGACGGATCGTCATGAAGAACCGTGCTCCCCTGCTGGCAACCCTGGCGCTGTCGCTGCTGCTCACCGGCTGTGCTGCGGCGGGATCAGCCGGGCAGGCCCTTCCAGCGGCGCCCCCCGCCCCCGCCGGCTCAACGGCGGCGGCCCATGCCGGCCACCATGGCACCGATACAGCTGTTCCCGAAACCAGCCCCGGAGGCCCCAGCGCGGCCGCCAGGATGGTATGCGGGGACCAGCCGATGGAACGGCTGACCAGCATCCTGTCGCTCGACCGGAAACCGCACACGGTAAGCAGCTGGGCCAACGGCACCTTCACCTGCACCTACCATCTAACCGAAGGTGCACTGGTGATTACCGTGCAGGAGGCGCCCGACCAAGCGAGGGCGCGGGCGTATTTCGACGCCATGCAAGCCCTTGCCACAGACGCCTCCCCCATTGAGGGGCTGGCCAACCTGGGCTTTCCCGCCTATGAAACTGCAGCCGGTTCCGCCGTTTTCCAAAAGGACAACTTTGTGCTGCAGGTGAACGCATCGGCGCTTCCATCTGCGGTTGGACCGGATGCCATCACCCGCGGCGCCTTGGCATACCAGCTCTCCACAACCATCCTTGCCTGCTGGGTGGAGCACCACTAGCCCGCGCGGCGGTCCCCCGCGTGGTTCGCCCGGCCGCGCAGTTGGATGGCCCGCACGGCACGGTCCAGGTAGGTCCGTGCCTCCGTGGAGTTGGCCAACTGCACCAGTTCCGCCGCCACTACCACCAGCTTGACGTTCCGGTGGCTGCTGGTGCTTACCAGCATCTGGAACGCGTCATCGGAGCCAAGTCTCAGCTGGCCCATGAGGATGCCCCGGGCCTGGTCGATCACGGTCCGGGTTGCCGTTGCACGCGCGACGGCGTCCCGGGCCGTTTGTTCGGTTTCGCGCTGCAGGGTGCGGCTGAGGTCTACCGTTACGCCTTCGAGCGCCAGCACTGCTCCGTCGGCGCTCAAGACCGCCTCGCCGGAGGTCACCACACGCCGCGTCTTCCCCCGGGCGTCCACAATCCGGTGATACATGCAGAAGAAGCCGCCTGTGGCGGAAACCTGCTGCACAATCTCCTCGCACCGCTCGCGGTCATCAGGATGCTTGTGGGCAAAGATCAGTTCCAGCGTGGGGACAACCTCGCCGCGCTGGTATCCGTGCAGCCGGAACATCCCGTCCGACCACTGGAAGGTTGGACCGGAGGGCTCAATGTCCACGCGGAAGGTACCGGCATCGCTTTCGCTGTCTCCGAGGGCACTCGAATACGTGTACAAATCGCTCAGCTCCGTCACAGGTCCACCTCCCGTGCAATGGCCAGCCCCCAGCGGTCCGGCTCTGTCCCCGCTCCTTCCAGTATGGTCGCGTTGCACAACAGAAGGTAGTGCGGGAGGTCCCATGGAAGTCGCGCGTGAAATGCGCTAGAGTCCTTGACCTTTATACCCCCAGGGGGTATATTGGCGGTGTTGTCAGTGAAGTGGTATGTCCCGGCCGGCGCACCAGCACCAGCCTTTCACAGCCGTTCAACCCCAGCGCCCCTTGATTCCCTCAACGGATTGGAACTGACATGAACAGCGGGAACCGTCCCCAGCTCCCCCTCGCATCCTCCGGCTGCAGCTGCTGCGCCCCAACCAACTCGGTGGAGCCGGCCAGCATCCTCCCCGCGACCACCCCGCAGGAGCCTCCGGCCGCCGTCGTAAATGCCGACGCGGACGCTTCCGCGCAGCGCAGCTTTGCAGTGGAAGGCATGACCTGCGGGCACTGCGTCCGGTCTGTCGAAACGGCTGTCTCCGCCGTTCCGGGCGTAACCTCGGCCTCGGTTGACCTGGTGCCGGGCGGCCGCTCCCGGCTTGCCGTGACCGGCGGGGTGTCCGAAGCCGACGTCCGCCAGGCCGTGGCGGCCGCCGGTTACGCCCTGGCCTGATACGGGCCGCGCCCCTGCGCTCCCAACATTTTTCCGCAGCCCCGGGTAAAGCCGGGCAGCGATTGCCTCCAAGGAGGAACCATGCAGGATCACCACGATATGCAGGACCAGCACGGCACGCAGGACCACCCCGCCGTGCACCACCAGGGAGGCGGGCATGACCACCCCCAGCCGCCCGGGGGGACGCTCACGGAGCCCCCTGCACACAGCGCCGGGCACACCGGACACCCACAGCACGCCGGACACGGCCAGCACGACGACGACCACACCATCCACACGCACGGCCAGCACGCGGGCCACAGCACGGCCATGTTCAAGAACAGATTCTGGCTGACGCTGGCCCTGTCCATTCCCGTGGTCTACTTCAGCCCCATGATGGCCCACCTGCTGGGCTACATGCCGCCGGAGTTCCCCGGCTCCGCCTGGATCCCCCCGGTCCTGGGCACCGCGATTTTCCTCTACGGCGGCCAGCCGTTCCTCAAGGGCGGCCTGCAGGAGCTCAAAGACCGCACCCCCGGAATGATGCTGCTGATTGCCATGGCCATCACGGTGGCCTTCGCCGCCTCCTGGGTCACCAGCCTGGGCATCGGCGGCTTCGACCTGGACTTCTGGTGGGAGCTGGCCCTGCTGGTGGCCATCATGCTGCTGGGGCACTGGATCGAAATGCGTGCCCTCGGATCCGCGCAGGGCGCCCTTGATGCCCTCGCCGCGCTGCTGCCGGACGAAGCCGAGCGCATCACCGACAGCGGCACCGAGACCGTTCCTGTGTCCGAACTCAACGCCGGGGACCTGGTCCTGGTGCGTCCCGGAGCCCGCATGCCCGCTGACGGAAACGTGGTGGACGGCCAGGCCGAGTTCGACGAGTCCATGATCACCGGTGAATCCAAGACCGTGGCGCGTGGCGCAGGCGATCCCGTGGTGGCCGGAACCGTTGCCACGGACAGCAGCGTCCGCGTCCGGGTCACGGCCGTTGGCGACCAGACCGCCCTGGCCGGGATCCAGCGGCTGGTGGAGGAAGCACAGGCCTCATCATCACGCGCACAGGCCCTGGCGGACCGTGCCGCAGCCTTCCTCTTCTACTTTGCCGCCGGGGCCGGGGTCCTCACCTTCATCGCCTGGACGCTGATGGGAAGTGTCCCCGACGCCGTGACCCGGACCGTCACCGTACTGGTCATTGCCTGCCCGCACGCCCTTGGCCTGGCCATCCCTCTGGTGATCGCCATTTCCACCGAGCAGGCGGCGCGGGCCGGTGTCCTGATCAAGAACCGGATGGCGCTGGAGCGGATGCGGACCATCGATGTGGTCCTGTTCGACAAGACCGGCACCCTGACCACCGGCGAGCCGGAGCTGGAGGACGTTGCCGTAGCTGAAGGAGCAGATCCGGACGCGGTGCTTGCCCTCGCCGCCACCGTAGAGTCCGACAGTGAACACCCCGTGGCACGGGCCATCGTCCGCGCTGCGAAGGCACGGAACCTGGCGCTGGCTCCGGCCACCGGCTTCACCTCGCTGACGGGCCGCGGCGTCCGCGCCAACGTGGAAGGCCGTACGGTGCATGTGGGCGGGCCGGCGCTCCTGCGCGAGCTCGGCGTCGTGGAACCGGCCTCCCTGGCGGGGAGCACCAAAGCCTGGATGGACCGCGGGGCAGCGGTCCTGCACGTTGTCGACGACGGCAACGTCCTGGGCGCCGTCAGCATGGAGGATGCGGTGCGGCCGGAGTCCCGGCAGGCTGTTGCTGCCCTGCAGCGGCGCGGGGTCAAGGTGGCCATGGTTACCGGTGACGCGCACCAGGTGGCCAAGGCCGTGGCCGCGGATCTGGACATCGACGAGGTGTTCGCCGAGGTCCTGCCCGCGGACAAGGACAAGAAAGTGGCCGAGCTGCAGGGCCGCGGCCTGAGGGTGGCCATGGTGGGCGACGGCGTCAACGACTCACCCGCGCTGGCCCGTGCCGAGGTGGGCATCGCCATCGGCGCCGGAACCGACGTGGCAGTGGAATCCGCCGGCGTGGTGCTGGCAGGAAACGATCCGCGGGCCGTGCTGTCCATGGTTGACCTGTCCCGTGCCAGCTACCGGAAGATGTGGCAGAACCTGGTGTGGGCCACCGGCTACAACGTCCTGTCCGTGCCATTGGCTGCCGGTGTCCTGGCATTCGCCGGGGTGGTGCTGTCGCCCGCAGCAGGGGCGGTGCTGATGTCCGCGTCCACCGTGGTGGTGGCACTGAACGCCCAGCTCCTCCGGCGCCTGAAACTGAACCCGTCCGAGGTACGTTGAACATTCCAGGCACATTGAAAGGAGGGACGGCCATGACCACCCGCGCCGTGGCGTCCCTCCTTCGCCGTGCCTGGCTGCTGGCCGCTGCCCTGGCCGTCATCGCAGGGCTGCTGGGCATGCACGTGCTCACCTCCGGGCATGGCTCGCACGGGTCCGGCCTGCAGGTCATGATTTCCCACAGTCCGGCTTCTCCTGTGGCGTCCGCCCACCCATCGCACAGCGCCGGGCACTCCCCCAGCCACACCGCCGTCGCGCATTCCGCTGCTGCCGGCGGCCATGCCGGCCAGCGCCCCGGCTCCTCCACTCCGGACGCGCCAGCCCTTGCCTCGCCCGCCTGCGGCGATTCCTGCCCGGGCGCCCAGGAATCGGGCGCGCCCTGTGTCCCCTCTGCGCCCGGCAGCCCGGTCACCCTTTCCCCACCCCAGGCATCCCCGGCCGCGATTCCTGCACCTCGCGCCCCCGGTAGCACCGCGGGCGCCGGCTACGGCTACCTGCCGCCCAGCCCCACACCCTGCGACCTGTCGATCAGCCGGACGTAAGCCGGACTGCGCCACATCCATCGCGGCCCAGTTCACCCACTCCCCTGAAAGACAACCATGAACACCACCATCAAGACCCTGTCCATTGCTGCTGCCCTGGCGGCCTCGCTTGGCCTGGCAGGCTGCGCCGGCAACGCCGGATCGGGCAACAGCATGCCCATGGACCACGGGAACTCCGGCCCCATGTCGAGCACGATGCCCAGCTCCGGGGCCAGGTCCAGCGGGGGCACGACGCCCAGCGCGGACGCCGACCACAACCAGGCCGACATCATGTTTGCCCAGATGATGATCCCGCACCACGCCCAGGCGGTGGAGATGAGCGGCATCATCCTGGACAAGCAGGGCGTCCCGGCGGAAGTGACTGCGCTTGCCAGCAAGATCAAGGCGGCGCAGGCCCCCGAGATCGAGCAGATGACCGGCTGGCTCCAGGGGTGGAACGTACCCACCATGATGAACGACCACACCGGCCATGGCATGACCGGCATGGTGGACGACGCCGGGATCGACAGGCTCAAGTCGGCCACCGGCACCGACGCTGCGCGGCTTTTCCTGGAGCAGATGATCGGCCATCACGAGGGCGCCATCGACATGGCCCAGCAGGAGATCAGCGCCGGCAAATCCCCTGAAGCCGTGAAGCTGGGCCACGAGATCGTGGACGCGCAGCAGACGGAGATCATGCAGATGAAGCAGCTGCTGGCCACGCTCTAGCGTGGGACAGCCCGCCGACCTGGCGGGAAATGTGAACGACGCGGTGGCGGCACCCGGTGTGGGAGCCGCCACCGCGGCGTCGCATGTTAAGTTGAAGGGCACGGGCCCCACCGGACCGCCGCCAGCTGGGAAAAGAGAAAATCTCCTTGGACACTTCCGCACCAGTACGAATCCTGACCGTCTGCACCGGCAACATCTGCCGGTCGCCCGTGGCCGAACGGCTGCTGCAGGCGGGGCTTGACCAAGTAGTGCCCGGCGGCTTCGAAGTCTCCAGCGCCGGCACCCGCGCCCTGGTGGGCCAGCCCATGCAGCCCATCTCGGCGGACATCGTGCGGACCTTCGGCGGGAATCCCGAAGGCTTCGCTGCCCGGCAGCTCACCCCCACAATCCTGCGCGGCGTGGACCTGGTGCTTACCATGACGTCCGGGCACCGCGGCGAGGTCCTGCAGCTGGACGCTTCCCTGCTCAAACGGACGTTCACCATCCGCGAGTTCGCCCGGATGCTGAATGTCCTGGACCAGCGGGCCGCCGAAAATGACACCCAGCCCGCCGGCCCCCAGGAAGCAGCGTCCGACGACGAGTCCCGGCTGGCTGCCAACGCCGCCTTTTGGCGCGGGCTGCCAGCCCGCGCCGCCGGGGTGCGGCACCTCTCGCTTCCCGCCGACCCCGCCGAAAATGACATCGTGGACCCCTACCGCCGCTCGCCCGAGGTCTACCGGGAGATGGAGGACCAGCTGGCTCCGGCGATCGTCTCCATCCTGCGCCACGCCCGCCTGAACGCGCCCGTGAGCCCGGACGCCGCCCAACTGTAGGTCCTGCCGCAGAGGCTCCACCCATCCGGCGTCTGGTCTTGGGCCTGCCGGCTGGTGTGGAACAGAGTGCGGTTTTTCTGTGGATTTCCCCGATGTAAGGCATTTTTTCCGGTGCTAATTTTCCGAAATGAGCACCCAGGCGAAGCTTCGCAGTACCGGCGCCGTCCGCGTTGTTGAGCGGTCCAAACGCCGTCGGCACCCGTTGCGGACCGCGCTGCTGGTGCTGCTCGCCGCAGCGATCCTGGTAGCCGCCGCAGCCGGTACGTACCTTTTCAGCCTCGGCCGTGCGTACGATTCACAGGCGAAGGTCATTGACAATCCATTCCCGTCCGAGTCCAACCGCCCGCAGCCGCGTTCCGCTGCGCCGTCCGGCGTAACACCGGTCGAAGGCACCGGCACTGGCGCGGCGGCCGGGCCCGCAGCAGCCGCCCCTGCCCAGGCACCCGGCGGGCAGGCGCTGAACATCCTGGTGATGGGCAGCGACAGCCGCGGGGCAACGGTTGGCAAGGCTGTATCCGGCAGCAGCTCGGATCAGCGCGCTGACACCCTCATGCTGGTGCACATTCCCGCGGACCGATCCAAAATCTTCGCCATCTCCCTGATGCGCGACCTGTGGGTGGACATTCCGGGTCACGGGAGGGCAAAGATCAATTCAGCCCTCGCCTACGGGGGCGTCCCCCTCATGGTGCAGACGGTGGAGACCATGTTCAACGAGCGCGTGGACCACGTGGCCATGGTCGACTTTGAGGGCTTTGTTGGCCTCACGGATGCCCTCGGCGGGGTTGAGGTGGACATCCCCCGGTCCTTCGTTTCCGCGCACGACAAATTCTCCTACCAGCAGGGGCGTACCCTGCTGGACGGCAAGCACGCCCTGGAGTTCGTCCGCGAGCGCTACTCCTTCACCGACGGCGATTACCAGCGGGTGCGCAACCAGCAGGCTTTCGTGCGGGCGCTTTTCGCCAAGAACCTCAGCCCGGAAACCCTTCTGAACCCGGTGAAGGTGCATAACGTAGTCACTGCCATGTCGCCGTTCATCAGCGTGGACAGCGGACTTAACGCAGCGGCCCTGGCAAACCTGGCCTTGGAACTGCGCAACGTGCGTGCGGACGACATGGAAATGTTTACCCTTCCCACCCTGGGGATCGGAACCTCCGCGGACGGCCAGTCCATCGTCCTTCCAAACCAAACGGCAATCAAAGACATCGGCGATGCGCTGGCAGGTGACAGTTTGGACAACTATGTAGCCAATAACGGCTTGCCGGACGGACACTGATGCCACCAGTCACAATGAGGTGGAGGCGTCATGAGCATCCCAGGCGGTCCTGATCCGTCCGGTCCCGTCGGCCCCGGCAATTCCGGTCCGCCCACAGGCCCATCCGCGCACCGGCCCGGCTGGCTGGTTGCCCTGGGACGCCGCCGCTGGATCGTGGCACTGGTGGTGCTGGCCCTTGTGGCGGCAGCCGGCATCGCGGTCTTCAGCCTGAACCGCGCCGGCCGGGAGGCACGGCCAGCCGCCACCCAAACCCAGCCGCCCAGCGAAACGCCCAGCACAACGCCTACGCCCACTCCTTCCGAAACGCCGCCGCCGGCTCCCGCTCCCCCGCCCCCGCCTCCCCCGATCCCGGAACTGCCCGCAGTTCCGATGAACATCCTGGTGATCGGCAGCGACATCCGCGGCGGCACGCCGGCGCGGGACGCCGCCGCCCATACGGCAGCCACCGGCGAAGCCCAGGACCAGCGGGCGGACTCCCTGATGGTGGTTCACGTCCCGGCCGACCGCCGGAACCTTTACCTCATCTCCATCAACCGCGACAACTGGGTGGACATCCCCGGCTACGGGGCCGCCAAGATCAATGCAGCCCTGCAGTATGGCGGCATCGACATGGAAACTGCCACCGTGCAGCAACTGCTGGGAATCACCATCGACCACACGCTGATGCTGGACTTCGGCGGGTTCAAAATCCTGGTGGACGGCCTGGGCGGAATCGACGTCAATGTTCCCATCCCTTTCCAGTCCAGCGTTGAAACCCAACACGTCTTCCCCGCCGGCATGAACCACCTGGACGGGCAGGCGGCGCTGGAGTTTTCCCGTGAGCGCTACGCCTTCGCCGACGGCGACTTCCAGCGGGTCCGCGACCAGCAGATCATGCTCCGCGCAATCCTGGCCCGCCTCACGGCTGGAGGTGCCCTCAACGATGTGAATACGGTGCGGTCCCTGGTCGACTTCGCTTCCTGCTGCCTCACCGTGGATAAGGCCTTCGACCCCGTACAGGCCGCCATTCTGGCTTACAGCCTGCGGAACCTGGACGTGAACGCCATCGGCACCATGACGCTTCCGACGGCGGGTTCAGGTTTCGTGGCCGGACAATCCGTACTGTTTCCAGACTATGGCGGCATCGCGGCCGTGGGCGCGGCACTCCGGGAGGGCCGGATCGGCGACTTCGCGAAGCCATAGGGCGCAACCCCCGCTGTTCAGCCGCGGCTCGCCGCCCGTTCACCGCCACGCCAGAGTCCGTGTACCGGCCGGGACAACCCTGAGGACATGACCGAGTCTTCCCCGGCAGGGGTTTCCCGCCGCACCATCGTCAAGAGTTCCGTCCTCGCCGCCGCGCTGGCCTCCGTGCCCGCCGCCAACGCCACGGCAGTCACCCAGTCTCCCGCCGGCGTCGCCTTGGTGCGCAACCGGCTCACACTGCCCAGCGGCATCGCCACCGGCGATGTCACCTCCGATTCGGCTGTGTTGTGGTCGCGTGCCTCGGGTGCCGGCCGGATGACGGCGGTCCTGCGGGCAGTGGACGACGGCGGCCAGGTGCTGCGCGGGCGCGGCGCCTTTGAGCGGGTCCTCCGCGGGCCCCGCGCCACCCAGGCATCCGACTTCACTGCCAAAATCCACGCCGGCAACCTGCCGTCCAACACGCGTTTTGCGCTGGAGATCAGCTTCGACGACGACGCCGGCGCGGCCAGTGAGACGGTTCGCGGCAGCTTCCGCACGGCCCCCGACACCGGGACGGTCAACGGCAAGGGCCGCACCGGCGACACCACCAACGGCGGCGACGTCCCGGCGTCGTCCGCGCAAAGCTTTGTGTGGACCGGCGACACCGCGGGCCAGGGCTGGGGCATCAACGAGGAAATCGGGGGGATGCGTGGCTACCGGGCCATGCACCAGACCCGCCCGGACTTCTTCATCCACTCCGGCGACACCATCTACGCCGACGGCCCCATCGCCGAAACCGTGGTGGAAAAGGACGGGCAGGTGTGGCGCAACCTGGTGACGGAGGAGGTTTCCAAGGTTGCCGAGACGCTCACCGAATTCCGCGGCCGCCACCGCTACAACTCCAAGGACGCCAATATGCGGGCCATGTTCGCGGACGTTCCGGTCATCGCCCAGTGGGATGACCACGAGACCCACAACAACTGGTACCCGGGCCAGATCATCGACGACTCCCGCTACACGGTGCGGGACGTCAACACCCTCGCTGCCCGCGGCCAGCAGGCCTGGCAGGAAAACATGCCCATCGCGGACAGCTCGGCCATCTGGCGCCCGGGGACGTTCGATGATGCCGGGCAGTACCAGCCGGCCCGGATCTACCGGAAGATCTCCCGGGGCCCGCAGCTGGACATCTTCTGCCTGGACATGCGCACCTACAAGTCCCCCAACACGGACGGCAAGGAACCCTACGCCACCAACATCCTTGGCCAGGAGCAGGTGGACTGGCTCATCCGCGAGGTGTCCAGGTCCAAGGCGACATGGAAGGTGATTGCCAACGACCTGCCGCTGGGCATTGTGGTGCCGGACGGCCCGGTCAACCAGGAGAGCCTGTCCAACCGGGACAACGGCGCTCCCCTGGGCCGTGAACTCGAAATTGCAGGAGTGCTCAGCGCCTTCAAGCGCAACGGCGTCAAGAACACCGTGTGGCTCACCGCCGATGTGCACTACTGCGCCGCCCACCACTACTCCCCCGAGCGTGCTGCCTTCACCGACTTCGAACCCTTCTGGGAGTTCGTGGCCGGGCCCATCGCCGCCGGCTCCTTCGGCCCCAACAGCATGGACGGCGCCTTCGGCCCCGAGGTGGTGTTCGCAAAGACCGGACGCTTCGCCGGAGAATCGCCGCGCGACGGCGAAAACCAGTTCTTCGGCCACGTCCAGCTGGGCGAGGACAACAGCTTCACCGCCAGCCTCCGGAACGCCAACGGTGCCACGGTGTTCTCCAAGGTCCTGACGCCCGAACGGTAAGCCCTGTCCTCGACGTGCAAATCCACTGGCGACGCGCATATTCCTGAGACGCCGATATATTGGGGCGCGTCGATGATTTTGCGCGTCGCTGACGAAAATGGGCGTCGAGCCGTATGGTCCGCTGCCGCCGCCGTCGTTATTTGCGCCTGCCCCTGGGTACGCCGTTGGTAGTGTTCCTGCATTCGACACAGCATTTGGCAGGGTGAGGACGGGGTGATTTCTTGAAGGACACTTCAGCAAACGACGACGGCCTAACGGAGGCCGTCCAGCAGGCCGGGGCGGTGGAACTGCTGCTGATCCGCCATGGCGAGAGCGAAGGCAACGTTGCGGCCACCGAGGCCCGCGAGGCCGGCGTGGAGGTCATCAAGGTTCCCGCCCGGGATGCGGACGTGGACCTGTCCGGCACCGGCAGGGACCAGGCCAAGGCGCTGGGCATGGCACTGGGACGGATTGCGGAGGAGTTCCGCCCTGACACGGTGGTGTCCTCCCCGTATGCGCGTGCCCGCCAGACGGCTGAGATCGCGGTGGAAACCGCAGGCTGGCCAGTGCAGGTTCGGATAGACGAACGGCTCCGCGACCGCGAACTGGGCATCCTGGACCGGCTCACGCGGCTGGGCGTGGAAAACCGCTACCCCGAGGAATCCGAACGCCGTGACTGGCTGGGCAAACTCTACTACCGGCCACCGGGAGGGGAATCCTGGGCGGACGTTGCGCTGCGGCTGCGGTCCGTCCTGGCCGAGCTGAACAACCTTGGCCTGGGCCAGCGGGTCATGCTGGTGTGCCACGACGCGGTAATCATGCTGTTCCGCTATGTCCTGGAAGGGCTCAGCGAAAAGGAACTGCTGGACCTGGCAGCCAGGGAGGCCATCCTCAACGCGTCACTGACCAAGTTTGTCCGCCCCTCCGGCGTGGGGCCGTGGACGCTGGAGAGCTTCAACGTGGCCGACCATCTGGCAGAGCAGGGCGTCGAGGTCACCCAGCACGCGGGAGACACCAGTGTCCGCCCACGATAACGCACCCGGGCCCACGCTGGTGACGGCGACGCTCCTGCGGGGGTGGCCACTGCCGGCGCCGGGCGAAGATAAGTATTCACGCGGCTCCGTGTTGGTAGTGGGCGGGGCCAGGGCCACCCCGGGGGCAGCCCTTCTGGCCGGCACCGCAGCCTTGCGTGCGGGGGCCGGGAAAGTCACGCTGGCAGTGGCCGAGTCAGTGTCAGTGCAGCTGGGGGTGGCACTGCCTGAGTGCGGGTCCATCGGCCTTCCGGAGACTCCCGGCGGCTCCGTCAAACCGGAACTGGACCGCATTTCCTCCTACCTGGACCGGGCCGACGTCATCCTGGTGGGGCCCGGCCTGGACGATCCCGACCTCGCCGGCGAACTGCTGGAAGCGATGCTCGGGCAGGAGAATGAATCCAACAGCGGCGCCCAAGGTGACGCCGGCAGGGGCTCCCAAGGCGACGCCGGCGCAAAGGAAGGTCCCGCCGTCGTCCTTGATGCCTACGCGCTGGGTGCCTTGGTGCCTCTGGAGGACCAACTCGGCCCCTGGCGCGGCCGGCTGATCCTCACCCCCAACCCCAAGGAAGCGGAGGTCCTGCTGGGGCGGGAGGTGAATGACCTCGAAAAGGACCTGGCCGAGATCTCCGCCAGGTTCGGCGCTGTGGTCAGCTGCCAGGGGCTGATCACCCAGCCGCCCGGCCTGAACCCGGACGAGCCGGAGCTGTGGAAGATCACCACGGGGTACGGCGGGCTGGGTACGTCCGGCAGCGGCGACGTCCTGGCGGGAGCCATTGCCGGGTTCCGTGCCCGCGGAACCACCGGCGCCCAAGCCGCCTGTTGGGGCACCCACCTGCACGCAGCCGCAGGCGACCGCTTGGCCGTCAGGCTGGGACCGCTCGGGTTCCTGGCCCGCGAACTGGCCGACGAACTGCCCGCCCTGATGCTGGAATTCAGCGTCTAACGCCCGGCGGCAGGACACCCGGGCACGCGGATGGCCCCCGGCTAAACCCGGGGGCCACCGTGTCGGGAGGTTGAGGCCTAAGCTGCCGATGCGCTGTCTGGCGCTGTGGCGTTGCACAGATGGCGATTCGCCCCAAAAAGGCAGTCAACAGATCTGGCCGCCTCCCGATCCTTTTCCGAACCTCTTCGGGTCCCTGCGCTTGGCGGGATCCCTGCGCCGGCTATGCGGAGATCTCCTGCTTTGCCCCCTTCGTTTGAATCTCAATCTTGCGCGGCTTGGCCTTTTCGGCCACCGGGATCCGCAACGTCAGGACGCCGGCGTCGTAGCTGGCCTTGACGTTGTCCGTGTCCAGCGTGTCGCCGAGGATCAGCTGCCGGCTGAAAACGCCGCGCGGCCGTTCACTGGCGATCAGTTCGGTGTCCTTGCCCACGGGATCGGGCCGTTCCGCCCGCACCGTCAGGACGTTCCGTTCCACGTCCAGGTCCACCGAATCCACAGCGACGCCGGGCAGATCGAAGGCCACGACGAATTCCTGGTCCTCACGCCATGCATCCATCGGCATCGCCGCCGGGCGTGCAGAGGTACCCAGGACCTGCTGGGCCAGCCTGTCCAGTTCGCGGAACGGATCGGTGCGCATCAACATGGCTTCCCTCCTCGTAAGAGATGGTCCAACATCGTTTCCACATCAGCCGATCTGTATTGGCTGATATAGATTTTTTAGCACCGCAGCAGCAGGTCTTCAAGGGGTTCCTGCATGGTTTTTGGGTGATTTTTCTGCCCGTCGGGGCCTGACTCCGCAGTCGACGGCACCAGGGAAAAGGGCCTTCCACCCAGCTGCTGCTGCGCGGAAGGCCCTTCATCGAGTCACTGTTTTAAGGTTTTCGGTCAGTCCCTGGTGGGGTCGGGACGAAGCGGCGCCGGACCTGGATCCGGGACCGGCAGCGGGCCGGGCGCCGGCGGTGCCGGGAACGGGTTGGGGGACGGCGGACCGGGCGGCCGCGGCTGGGTGGGATCCGGCGATGTGGGCTCGGGACCGGGTTCGGGCGGAAATGGCTCAGGTTCGTGCACTGGCGGGATGGTCATGGAAATTCCCCTCTCACGCTGATCGGATCAAACACTGGGCGAATCACACACCGGGCGATGTGCCTTGAACTGACCAGACTACGCCCGCAACCCCTTCTCAACTACCCCCCGCGTTGACTCATCAAAGATGCCCGCGCAGCGGTATTCGAGGAATCATCTGAGAATGCCCGCGTAGCGGCGTGTCCGCCGGGTTGGTGTCCGCCGCTTCGGCAGTGTGAGCCATGGAGCTTTCGATGAGTGAACGCAGGGCTGTCACCAAGGCGATTGCCACCCGTTATGCCCGCTCGGACCGGGCGGGTAAGAAGCAGGTGCTCGACGAGTTGTGCGCGACGACGGGCTGGCACCGGGACCATGCCCGGAAAGCGTTGCGGCTGGCGCTGGTGCTGAAGCCGGTCGGGCCCCGGACTCCGCGGGCTCCGCTATACGGGGAGTCGGTGATCGACTCGCTTCGGTTCTGCTGGGCGGTACAGGGTACCCCGTGCGGGCGATTGCTCGCGGCCGCGCTGCCGGACCTGGTGCCACGCCTGCGCCGGTTCAAGGAGCTGCAGATCGACGACACCACGGCGGCGCAGTTGCTCCGCATCGCACCGGCGACAATTGACCGCCGGCTCAAGCCTGACAGGGCAAAACTCAATCCCCGGGGCCGATCCCACACCAAGCCGGGGACCCTGCTGAAAGACTCCATCCCGATGCGGACCTGGGCCGAATGGAACGACGCGGTGCCGGGCTTCGTCGAGATAGATCTGGTCGGCCACGAGGGCGGTAACAGCAGAGGTGAATTCTGCTTTACCTTGGATATTACCGACATCGCCACCGGCTGGACCGAAACGCGCTCGGTCAGGAACAAGGCCCAGAAATGGGTCTTTGCCGCCATCAAAGACGCGACCGCCGCGTTCCCGTTCCCGATCCTCGGCATCGATTCCGATAACGGCTCGGAGTTCATCAACTGGGAGCTGCTGGCCTGGTGCGAGCAGGAGAACCTGACATTCACCCGGTCTCGATCCGGGAACAAGAACGACGGCGCGCATGTGGAACAGAAGAACTGGCACATCGTCCGTCAGACCGTCGGCTACCACCGCTACGACACTGCCGCCGAGCTCGAACTGCTGAACCGGATCTGGGCGCTCCAGCGGCTGCTGACGAATCATTTCGGGCCGCAGCAGAAGCTCCTGGCGAAGGTCCGGACCGGCGCGAAGATCAGCAAGACATACGACCGGCCCGCGACCCCGTTCCAACGCGTTCTGGCCGACACCGGCACCGTCTCCCGGGACGTGAAGACCCGGCTACGGCGGGAAAACAAGCCCCTGAACCCGGCCGCCATCCAACGTCAGATCCAGGCACTTAGCGCCGAACTGCTAACCCTGACCACCGCGAAACAGAGCACCAAACCCCAACCCGTCATCCGGGCAAAACCAAATGATTCCACGAACCAACCCAGGCGGGCATCTTGACATGATTCCCCGGGCCCCCGTTGCTCTATCAGATGTGGTCCCCAAAGGGCCCTTTTAGGAGCCATAACTGATAGAGCATCACGACGGCGGGAGGGCGCCTTAGTCCCGCACGGCACCGACCAGCCGCAGCCAGTCGCGGAGCTGGACCGGGTCCGCCTCGCCGCAGCGGAAGCCCACGTAGCCGTCGGGCCTGATGCCGGCCACTCCCGTGCCGGGGTGGCTGGTGAGGCGGTGGACATGCAGCAGCCGGGGCTGGCTGTCCATCGACGCAACGGCGGGGATGGCGTCCAACGCGACTGGGCCGGCGTCGCGCTCCAGCAAAAGGTGGAGTCCCGGCACCGCGGTCAGCTCATGCAGGCGGACGGAGCGTCCATCCACCGCAGCCGGAGCATCGGGCAGCCGTTTGCCGGGCCGCGGCCACCCGCGGGCCTTGGGCGTGCCCTCACGCGAGATGGCGCTGTTCCGGTAGTTCACGAACGGCTGGGCCAGCAGCCTGACTCCCCTGGCGATGAGCCACCGCCGGCGGAGGAGCAGCGGCATGACCGGAGCGAACGCCGGCAGGATGCTGCGGGCCAGGCGTGCCGCCGGATGCGGCGAGGCTTCGCCGAAGAAGATCAGGTGCGTCAGCGCCAGCACCCGCCGGGCCGCGGGCAGCCGCTCCTGCCCGTAGGTCTGCAGCAGTTCCGGAAGCGGCCTGCCGGCGGTCGAGGCGAACCCGAGTTTCCAGCCGAGGTTGAGGGCGTCCAGGATGCCGTTGTTCATGCCCTGGCCGCCCGCCGGGGAGTGGGCATGCGCCGCGTCGCCGGCCAGGAAGACCGGGCTGCTCCCGAAGGTGCTGGCAATCCGGTGCTGCAGCGGGACCCGGGCGGACCAGCCCACCTCCCGCACGCTGGCCTCCAGGCCCGAGTCCTTCACCAGCTGCGCCACCTCCTCCGGCGGTATGGGCGGACCCAGCTGGCCGAAGCGGGCGCCGGAATCCGGGACCGCCGGACGCGTGGCCAGCATCCGCCACGTAGCCCCCTCGCCCAGGGCAAAGAGGAAGGCCAGCCCGGCCTGCCCCACCGCAACGTGCAGCAGCCCGGGGTCCAGGCCACCATCGAGTTCGAGGTCGGCCAGGACCGCCTCCACGGGGTACGGGCCTCCGCGCCACTGCGCGCCGGTGATGCCGCGGACGGTGCTGGACTGCCCATCGCAGCCGGCCAAAAAGCGGGAGACGTGATGCCCCGGCCCGTGGGCTCCCTGGAGCTCGGCGCGGACCAGTCCGCTTGATAGCGCTTGCAACCCGCCGTTGTCCTGGTGCAGGCCACGGAACTCCACACCCCAGTCCACCATCACGCCTCTGTCCTGCAGCGCCTGCCTCAGGACCTCCTCGACGTCGGCCTGCCGGACCAGCGTCAGGTGCGGGAAGGCGGTGTCCGGAAGATCTGCGTGCCCCAGCCGTGCTTCAACCACCCGCCGCCCCAGGTGGATCCGTGCCTCAGGCGCAGTGTCCGCCCGCTCCAGCAGGCCAGCGGTTACACCGAGCGGGCGGAGTCCCTCCAATGCCCGGGCATGCAGCATGAGCGCCCGTGAGGGGCGGACCCGGTGATCCCGCCGGTCCACCACCCGCACGGTGGCGCCGTGGGCAAGGGCCTGGAGGGCGGTGGTGAGCCCGGCGGGACCTGCGCCGACCACTAGAACGTCCGTGTCCGCCGTCGTCCCTTGTTTGCCTGGCATGCCCGCCGGCCGTCACTTTTTCGCGCGGAGCCGCCACCAGGCGTGGTCGGTTCCGGCGGCCGCAATCCTGGCCGGGTCCGCCAGCACCTCCTCGCGGCGCAGCCCGGGAAGCACCTTGTAGCTGATCGATCCGGAGACGCTGACCAGTTCCAGGACCCGCCAAAGGGCCGACGCATACTTCCTGGCGCGCTCGGCGCCGTCCCACTCGTACAGCCCGCGATAGGCGCCGAAGGTGTCGTGGGCGCACCAGAGTTTGGAGATAAAGCCCGGGAACCCAACGAAGAGCGGGGTGTTCAGGATGCTTTCCGCTTCGAACAGGCGGTGCGCCCGGCCCCGCACCAGCCGCAGCGTGAACGCCACCACCAGCACGCAGGGCTCGGCGGGCAAGCGGTCGACGGCGGTCTCCCGGTAGACCCGCGAGGTGCTTCCGTCGGCGAAGCGCAGGACCCGGCCCACGTTGTCCTTGGGAAGGTGCACCTGCCGGCGCGCCAGCATGACGCAGGACGTTCCGACGCTGTGGGCCACCGCCAGCCAAGCCTTGGACCGGGGAGCCGGACCGGATTCGGGGGTCATGGCGTTCTCCTTTCCCTGCGCTTTCCTGCCGCGCCCCTCCAGCCTGCCGGGAAGTGGACGCAAAGCTCCAGAGTCTTTCGCCCCTTTAGGGCTGCGGCGTCTCCCCCGTCAGCGAACGGCCTGCCGACTTCTTGGGGCGGTCTATATATTGAATCCATGACCTCCACTTCCCTGCAGGATTCCACCGGCACTGCGATCCCGGCGCCCCCGGTGGCCAAGAAGATCCCCACCGAACGCATCCACCACGGGGAGACGTTCGTGGACAACTACGAATGGCTGCGGGACAAGGAGTCGCCGGAGGTCGTGGAGCACCTGCGGGCCGAGAACGCGTACCAGGAAGCCGTCACTGCGCACCAGGAACCGCTCCGCGAAGCCATCTTCCAGGAGATCAAGGGCCGTACCCAGGAAACCGACCTCTCCGTCCCACACCGGAAGGACGGCTGGTGGTACTTCAGCCGCTCGGCCGAAGGCAAGGAGTACGGCATCCACTGCCGGGTGAAGGCACAGGACACCGGGGACAAGGTGGCCGACTGGACCCCGCCGGCCGTGGAGCCCGGCATGGAGATCCCCGGCGAAGAGATCCTGCTGGACGGCAACGTGGAGGCCGAAGGCAAGCCGTTCTTCTCCGTAGGCGGAACCGCCGTCACTGTTGACGGCACCCTCTACGCCTATGCCGTGGACAACTCCGGTGATGAACGTTTCACGCTGCGGATTAAGGACCTGCGCACCGGTGAACTCCTGCCGGACGTCATCGAAAACATCTTTTACGGTGTTGCCTTCTCCCCGGACGGCTCCCGGCTCTTCTACACGGTGGTCGACGAGTCCTGGCGGCCGTACCAGGTGAAGTCCCACGTCCTGGGCACTCCTGTGGCCCAGGACGCGGTGGTGTACCAGGAGGACGACCCCGCCATGTGGCTGGGCTTCGAGCTTTCCGCCGACCGGCGCCACCTGGTGCTGGGCATCGGTTGCTCTGAGTACAGCGAAACCAGGCTGCTCCGGTTTGACGACCCCGCCGGAACAGTCAGCACCGTGATTTCCCGGGACGAGCGGATCCTGTACGAAGCCGAGCCCTTCCTGCTCGACGGCCTAGAAAAAATCCTGCTCACGCACAACCGCGGCGCCATCAACTCCATGGTCTCCCTGGCGGACCCTGCCGAGCTGGAAAGGCCGCTGGCTGACCAGACCTGGCAGACCGTCGTCGAACATTCCAACGACGTGCGCGTCAACGGCGCGGGCGTCACTTCCACGCACCTGATCGTTTCCATCCGCAAGGACACCATCGAGCGGGTCCAGGTGCTGGGGCTGGCCGGGCTTGGCACGCCCGCGCAGCAGGAGCCCGTGGAGCCGGCATTCGATGAGGAGCTCTACACCGCCGGCGTGGGCGGCTCCGACTATGAGGCACCTGTGATTCGGCTGGGCTACACCTCCTACTTCACGCCGTCCCGGATCTACGACTTCGTCCTGCCCACCCCGGAGCGACCCGCCGGCGAACTGCTGTTGCGCAAGGAAAGCCCCGTGCTGGGCGGCTACGACGGCAGCGACTACGTTGCCGCCCGCGAGTGGGCGACGGCGGCCGACGGTACGCGGATCCCGCTGTCGGTCCTGCGGCACAAGGCCGTCAAGCAGGATTCGACGGCGGCCGGCCTGGTGTACGGGTACGGCTCCTATGAGATGAGCATGGACCCGGGCTTCGGCATTGCCCGGCTGTCGCTGCTGGACCGCGGCGTGGTGTTCGTGATTGCGCACATCCGCGGCGGCGGCGAGCTGGGCCGGCACTGGTACGAGGACGGCAAGAAGCTCACCAAGAAGAACACCTTCACCGACTTCGTGGACGCCACGGACTGGTTGGCCGGCTCGGGCTGGGTGGATCCCTCCCGTATCGCCGCCCTGGGTGGATCGGCTGGTGGACTCCTCATGGGGGCCGTGGCCAACATGGCACCGGAGAAGTACGCGGCCATCGTGGCCCAGGTGCCGTTCGTGGATCCGCTCACCAGCATCCTTGACCCGGACCTGCCGCTGTCCGCCCTGGAATGGGAGGAATGGGGCAACCCCATCACCGATCCCCAGGCCTACGCCTACATGAAGTCCTACTCCCCCTACGAGAACGTGCGGGAAGTGGCCTACCCCAAGATCGCCGCGGTGACGTCCTTCAACGACACCCGCGTCCTCTATGTGGAACCGGCCAAGTGGGTGCAGGAACTGCGAAACAGGACCATAGGGTCCGAGCCCATTGTCATGAAGATCGAGATGGACGGCGGCCATGGCGGCGCATCCGGCCGCTACGTGCAGTGGCGTGAACGGGCCTGGGACTACGCGTTCATCGCCGACGCCCTGGGCGCCACCGAACTGCTGCCAGGCGCCGGCCTGAAGTAGCCCATCGATTGCTCCGTTATTGTCCTTTTGGGCCCGCTAAACGGCAGGTACGGAGCAATCGATGTTCACCCGCGCACCTGGCAAAGCTAACCATGCTTACTATTGGGGGGCACGTGTTTTCCGGCGGGATACCAGAGGAGCAGGCATGTCATTGAGCAAGGGATCGCACGTGGAGTGGAACACTTCACAGGGCAAGACGCACGGCAAGATCGTGGAAAAGAAAACCAGCGACTTCGAACTCGACGGCAACACCCACCGGGCCAGTGAGGACGAACCACAGTACGTGGTGGAATCGGACAAGACCGGCGCCCGTGCAGCGCACAAGGCGTCCGCACTGACCGAGAAGAAGTAGCGCTGTGGCTGCCCAGCACGAGGTGGTGATCATCGGTGGCGGCAATGCCGGGATCTCCCTGGCGGCCCGGCTGCAGCGCTACGGCGTCAAGGACGTGGCGGTGGTCGAGCCCCGGGACCACCACCTCTTCCAGCCCCTGTTCTCGCATATCGCCGGCGGGCGGGCACAGGCCCAGGAGGCTGTCCGGAGCCAGGAGTCGGTGATCCCCCAGGGCGTCACCTGGATCCGGGATGCTGCCGTAGGCGTGGACGCGAACGCAAACACGGTCACCCTCGGGTCAGGGACTTCGGTAGCTTATGGGCAACTGGTGGTGTGCCCGGGGCTCCAGTACGACTGGGACCGCGTGCCCGGCTTGCTCGACGCCGTCCATTCCCCGTACGGCGCCTCCCACTACGACTTCGAACTGGCCCCCAAGGCCTGGGCGCTGCTCAGCGCCCTGCGCTCCGGCACGGCGGTCTTCACCATGCCGGCCGGGCCGATCAAATGCGGGGGTGCCGCGCAGAAACCCATGTACCTCGCGTGTGACTACTGGCGCGGGCAGGGGGTGCTGGACAAAATCCGCGTGGTCATGGTGCAGCCGTACCCCACCGTGTTCGGGGTGCCGGAGGTGGACCGGGAACTGGACCGCAAGATCGCCGAGTACGGAATCGAGCTGCGGACCAACAGCGAACTGGTGGCCGTGAGCCCGGCCGGCCGCAGGGCCACCATCCGGAACAACGCCGCCAACACCACCGAGGACCTGACGTACGACGTCCTCAATGCCGTTCCGCCGCAGTCGGCCCCGGACTGGCTCAAGGCCACGGACCTGCCCGCCGCGGGGGACGCAGGCGGCTTCGTGGAGGTGGACCGCCAGACGCTCAGGCACCTCCGGTACCCCAACGTGTGGTCCCTGGGCGACGCCGCGGGCACCACCAACTCCAAGTCCGGCGGGTCCCTGCGCAAGCAGGTCAAGGTGGTGGCAAAGAACCTGGTGGCAGCCCGGAAAGGAAAGCCGCTGCGGGCCAAGTACAACGGCTACTCCGTGTGTCCGTTCACCGTGTCACGGGACACCGTGGTGTTCGCCGAATTCGACGACCGGTACCGGCCCATGCCCACCATCCCGCGGCTGCCCACGTGGAATGAAAGCAAGCTGTCCTGGGTGCTGGACCGCGACATCTTCCCGAAGATCTACTGGAACCTGATCCTCAAGGGACGGGCGTAACGCTAGCCGGCGGTGCCGATGCGCCACTCATCGGCAAGGATCGAGTAGATGAGCTCGGTGGCCCACTGGCCTTTGTAGTGCCACTTATCGATGTGCCGCGCTTCCAGCCGCATGCCCAGCCGGCCGCAGAGTGAAGCCGAGGCACTGTTGAGTTCGTCCAGCCGGGCTTCAATCCGGTGCATGCCCAGCTCCTCGAAACCCAGGCGCAGGACGGCCTGGGCGGCCTCCGTTCCATAACCCTTGCCGCGGGCACCCGGTGCCAGGGTCCAGCCCACTTCGCCCTGCCCGCGTCCGGCAGCCATTTGAGCACCACTTCGCCCTGCAGCCCGGGCTCATCCGCCGCTTCGATGGCGAGAGCCGCCCAGTCCCCCTCCTTCTCGAAGGAAAAGTTGGCGTACCGGCCCACCCGCTCCATCGACTGGGTGTAGGTCTTGGCCGGTCCGGGAAGGTACCGGGCGGTCTCCGGCAGCGAGTGGTAGGCGTGGAAGGCTTCCAGGTCGCCGCCGTCGAACCGGCGCAGGACCAGCCGGTCAGTGCGGATGGGAAGGGAAATCTCCGGCATGCGTCTTAGCGGCTGGCGGAAACGACGGCGGCCGTCGCCTCGGCGATGGCGCGCTCCTCGTCAGTGGGAACCACCAGGACAGGAATCGCGGAGGACTGCGTGGATATCACGCGCGGCTCCTTTGACCGCTCGGCGTTCAGGCCGCCGTCGAGCTCTATGCCCAGGGCGCCCAGCCGGTCCGCCACCTGGGCCCGGAAGTGCTGTGAGTTTTCGCCAATCCCTGCGGTGAACACCAGCGCCTTGGCCCCGCCCACCGCCACGTGATAGCCGCCGATGTACTTGGCCAGCCGGTAGGAGGCCACGCTGAGCGCCATGGCTGCTCGCTGGTCGCCGGCCTCGGAGGCCTCCACCACGGAGCGCATGTCGTTGTGCCCGGCAAGGCCTTTCAGACCAGACTCGCGGTTCAGCATGGTGTCGAGGTCCTCGGGCGTCCAGCCGGCGCGGCCGAGGAACACCAGGATGGAGGGGTCAAGGTCGCCGGAGCGGGTGCCCATCACCAGGCCCTCGAGCGGGGTGAAGCCCATGGAGGTGTCCACGGAGCGTCCGCCGCGGATCGCGGTCAGGGACGCGCCGTTCCCCAGGTGGGCGATGACGCCGTCGAACTCCTCGACGGGGAGGTCCAACAGCGCTGCCGACCGGCGCGCAACGTACTGGTTGGAGGTGCCGTGGAAGCCGTAGCGGCGGATGCCATGGTTGGTGTAGAGCTCATCCGGGACCGCGTACCGCCAGGCATGCTCGGGCAGGGTGCGGTGGAAGGCGGTGTCAAAGACTGCAACCTGAGGCATTTCGGGCCATTTTTTGGTGATGGCGCGGATGCCCAGGACGTTGGCGGGGTTGTGCAGCGGGGCCAGCGGGTTGAGCCGTTCGATGGCACGGGTGATTTCGTTGTCCACCAAGACGGGCTCGGCGAACCGCTCGCCGCCGTGGACCACCCGGTGGCCCACCGCCCCCAGTTCCGGGTCGCCCAGTTCCTGGTGGATGGCCGCGTCCACCTGCTCTAGTGCCTCCGCATGATCCCGCGGGCCCACCAGTTCGCCGTCCCCGCCGCCGCCGTTGCCCACGCCGATCTTCTCGATCAGCCCCTCGGTGAGGACGGTCCCGGCGGCCACGTTCCGGACCTGGTACTTCAGTGACGACGAACCGGAATTGATGACGAGCACGAGCATGCGGGGCCTCCTCAGCCTGGCGTGTGCAGTTCAACCCCCACTATAGGTGGCGCGGCTAACGGTCGGTCAGCAGCAGCGTGTTGCCGTCAGGGTCCTGGGCTGTAAAGAAGAGGCAGACATCCTGGGCGCCCGTGATGGCGCCAACGGCAACCCCGTTGTCTGCGAGCCGGGCGCGGGCTCCCTCCAGGTCCTCGACGAGGAAGTTGCAGGTTGCCCAGGCAAGGCCGGGCTGGGCGTTGATGCCGCTGTCCGGGCCCATGAGGGTCACCGATGCCGTTCCCGCGGCGGAGAGGACGGCCGAGAAGTTGTTGGCTTGCCCCACCGTGAGTCCGAGCATGCGGCTGTACCAGCCGGCTGCCGCCTGTGGGTTCCGGACGGGGATGAAGGCGGTGGTGATGGCTGTACCGGGCATGCCTGCGATGCTAGCCCACCCCTCCGACAGAGGGCCCCATAATCACCCCGGGAGGGGACAGTCCGTGTCACCGCGGGCTTTAGGGGGCGCTTTTTTGGGGGGGCCAATCCCCCTCGAACGGGTCCATCAAGGTGAACGTGGAGGACTTGGCCCTGGGCGACAAATACGCAATTGGAATTCATACGACCCATGCGCAGCGCGACGGCAAGACCTTGGACCAGCGTGAAATCCTCGTCTTCCGTATCTCCGGCGGGAAAATCACGGAGGGCCTCGAATTCCCGGAGGACAGCGCGCAGCTGGCCGACTTTTGGTCCTGACCTGCCGCGCTAAAAGGGCTTTCGCTGCAGCGGCACGGGAAGCTTGCCAAAATTATCATCAGTATGCTTACTATAGACGCAGCCGATCGGAAACGGCTGCGAACGGAACAGCGAAAAGGTGCGCTCAGCGAACGGGGCGCACCTTTCCCGTACCCGCTTGCGGCGGCAGGTTTTCCAGGCACAGATACTCCGCCGCGGGTTCCTTGCGGATCAGCGGAGCCTGTGCATAGAGTCGGCGAACAAGGCTGGACCACGCCGAGAGGACAATTCCATGACGAACGAGCCCAATTCGATCGACGAGAACGACCCCACCAACACGGGATCCAGCAGCACCGCCCCGCTCAACGCGCAGCCGGATTCCGGCAGCAAGGACGATCCCACGGGGGTGGAGGGCGCCAACCCGGCCCTGGACGATACCGGCCACCTCAAGGCCGCCGAAACGGGAGAAGCGCCGGAGGCCCCGGAGAACCGGGAGGACCTGGACCTTACCCCGCAGGGCCTCTCCGATGAGCCTGCCAAGCAGGAGGACCCGGAGAGCCTGGCCAAGCCGGACAACAGCTGACTGTTCCCCAACAAAAAGTACGACGCCGGCACTTTCCGAAGTGCCGGCGTCGTACTTTTCTGCGTGGTCCTTCAGGAGGCCGGTGCCTCTGCTGGAGCCTGGAGACTTTGGGCTTGCGCCGGGCTTTGGGCCTGCGCCTGGATGGCCGTGATGGCCACCGTGTTCACGATGTCCTCCACCGTGCAGCCGCGGGAGAGGTCGTTGACCGGCTTCCGCAGCCCCTGCAGGACCGGCCCAACTGCGACGGCACCGGAGCTCTGCTGCACCGCCTTGTAGGTGTTGTTGCCCGTGTTGAGGTCCGGGAAGATGAACACGGTGGCCTGCCCGGCCACCGAGGAACCGGGCATCTTGGATGCGGCGATCGAGGCGTCCACGGCTGCGTCGTACTGGATGGGACCTTCCACGGCCAGGTCCGGCCGGCGTTGGCGCACCAGTTCGGTGGCCTGCCGCACCTCGTCCACCGCCTCGCCGAAGCCCGAACCGCCCGTCGAGTAGGACAGCATCGCCACGCGGGGCTCCACCCCGAACTGCGCGGCGGTCTCCGCTGAAGCGAGCGCGATGTCCGCCAGCTGCTCCACGTTCGGATCGGGGTTCACAGCGCAGTCGCCGTAGACCAGCACCCGGTCCGGCATGAGCATCAGGAACACCGAGGACACGATCTTCACACCCTCCCGGGTCTTCACGAACTCGAGCGCCGGCCGGATGGTGTGCGCCGTGGTGTGGGCGGCGCCGGAGACCATGCCGTCCACCACGCCCAGCTGAACCATCATGGTGCCGAAGTAGCTTCCGTCCTGCATGATTTCCAGGGCCTTGGGCAGGTCCACGCCCTTGTGCGCCCGGAGCTCGGCGTACTTCTCGGCGAACTTCAGCCGCAGCTCGGACGTGGCCGGATCAATGACACTGATACCGGACAGGTCGATGCCGTTTGCCGCAGCAAGTTCCCGGACGGCGGATTCGGGGCCCAGCAGGGTCAGGTCGCAGACGTCGCGGCGGTGCAGGATCTCGGCCGCGCGCAGGATCCTGACGTCGGTTCCTTCCGGCAGGACCACGTGCCGGCGCTGCGCCCGGGCCCGCTCGACGAGGTCATGCAGGAACCGCAGCGGCGTCATCCGCTCCGCCCGCGGCAGGTGCAGGCGCTCCACCAGTTCGGCCTCATCAACCCGGCGGGACCACAGCCCCAGGGCGGAAGCCACCTTGCGCCGGTGCCCGGACCAGATCTCGCTGCGCACTTCGGACACCCGGCGGGCCGTCTGGTACGTGTCCTCGTCCGCCGCGAACACCGGGAACGGCGCCTGGGCCAGGAGCGGGTAGATGTTGGCGTCCGGGGCCAGGCCGCCGGTGAGGATGAGTGCAGACGGCACGGGAAACTCGGGCGAGAACGAGGACGCCAGGCAGGCCACCATCACGTCTGCGCGGTCCCCCGGCACGATCACCAGCGCTCCCTCATCCAGCACGTTCAGGAAGTTGCCCACGTTCATGGCGGCCACCTTGATGTCCTTGACGTCGCGCTCCATGTCCGGCGTACCCGCGATCTGCCGCACGCCCAGCGCCATGGCCACCTCGCCGGTGGTGGGCCTGGCAATTTCCTCCAGCTCCGGCAGGATGTAGACCGGCCGGCCGGAGGCACCCGGCTTCAGGGCGGCGGCGATGGCGTCCAGGTCATCAGCGTCCGCGCGGTTGACCATGATGGCCAGCAGCGCGCACTTCTCGGCGGCGAGTTCCTTGCGGGCAACTTCAACGGCGGCGGCCGTCTCACTGACGGTGCGGCCCTTGGCGCCTACCACCGCCACCACAGGGGTGGCGAGGTTGTTGGCCAGCCGGGCGTTCAAGTCGAATTCGACGGCGGCGTCCTGGCCCACCAGGTCGGTCCCCTCCACGATCACCACGTCGCAGTGGCGTGCGATCTCCGCGAAGATCTCCACGCACCGGGCGTCGATTTCCGCGCGGTTCCCCTCGGCCAGCAGCGTGCGGACCTCGTCGTAGGTCAGGCCGCCGCGGCACCGTTCATCCTCCAACGCGAACCGGGATTTCATCAAAGCCACCATGGGGTCATTGGCCGCCGACGGCCCGTGGACTACCGGTTTGAAAAAGCCGATCCTGTCCGCGTGACGGTGCAGGGTGTCCGCCAGCCCGAGGGCGATCAGGGACTTGCCTGATCCAGGAGTTGTTGCGCTGACGTAGATGCCTTTGGCCATGGTCCGCCCTTTGCTGTCCTTGCTGGTGCCGGTACCCCCATCCTTGCACTTCCCTCCCCGCGAAATGGCACTTGGCGGCAGTGTTCAGCGCCGGGACTGCCGCCAAGTGCCACTTCGCACTGAAAGGTGGTGGCCGCCGTCGTGCGTTCCCGCCCGGTTGCTACCACCCCCACCGTGCGGCGCGCCGGGGACGACGGCGTGTCCCCCGTTTGGCGGGTTGGGCCACCGATGTAAGTGGGCAGGAAGGCACGCATCCCCTTGACACCGGACCCCCTCATGGGATTACCTAATGAACATTCGGTAAATAAAGCTGGAGGCAATGACGCATGGCTGAGACCACCCTTTCCGGGGCCACCCACCCCATCCTGGAAAACGACTATGCCTCCGAATGGATGGGCATCGAGGTCCTCGCCATCAGCGACGGCCACGCCGCTATCCGGATGACGCTCCGGCAGGAAATGCTCAACGGCTTCGGCATGGCCCACGGCGGAATGATCTTCGCTTTCGGTGACACCGCCTTCGCCCTCGCGTGCAACCCCATCCACCCTGCACCGGGCGAGGAAGGCACCATTACCGTCGCCTCCGGCGTCGACATCAATTACCTCAAGCCGGCATTCCGCGGCCAGGTGCTCACCGCCGTCGCGGACCGCCGCTCCAGCGCCGGACGCAGCGGGCTCTACGACATCCAGATCTTCGCCGCCGACGCCGCACCGCCGGCCGCCGAAACCCAGCCCGGTTCCCCGGGCGAGCTCATCGCCGAGTTCCGCGGACGCAGCCGCACCATCCCCAAGAAGTAGGAAAACCATGACCCTGCATGCCCCCGAAACCCCCGCCGCTGCCGTTTCCACCCCGGCGGAAGCAGCCAACCCGGCCGGCACGGACGCCGGCCCCACCACTACGGAAGGGCTGGACCGCGAGGAAACCATCTCCCGCGACGAACTCGAGGCCCTGCAGCTCAAGCGGCTGCAGGACACCGTGGCCTACGCCTACGACCGGGTCCCGCTCTACAAGCGCAAATTCGACGAAGCGGGCATCCACCCCAGCGACCTGCGCGAACTCGAGGACCTTGGTAACTTCCCCTTCACCACCAAGGAGGATCTGCGCCAGGAGTACCCGTTCGGGATGTTCGCTGTGCCGCAGAGCGAGGTGGCCCGCATCCACGCCAGCTCCGGCACCACCGGCCGGCCCACGGTGGTGGGCTACACCAAGCAGGACCTGGCCGACTGGGCCAAGCTGGTGGCCCGCAGCTTCCGCGCCTCCGGCATCCGCCCCGGCATGAAGGTCCACAACGCCTACGGCTACGGGCTGTTCACCGGCGGGCTGGGCGCGCACGCCGGCGCCGAGGCCCTGGGCTGCACCGTCATCCCCATGTCCGGCGGCCAGACCGAACGCCAGATCCAGCTGATCCAGGACTTCAAGCCGGACGCGATTCTGGCCACCCCCACCTACCTGCTGACCATCGCCGACGCCATGGCGCACATGGGCATCGACCCGGCTTCGACCTCGCTGAAGTTCGCCGTGCTGGGCGCCGAGCCGTGGACCCAGGAGATGCGGCACGAGCTTGAGGTGATGATGAACATCAAGGCCTGCGACATCTATGGCCTGTCGGAGGTCATGGGTCCGGGCGTGGCCGGCGAGGCCGTGGAGACCCAGGACGGCAGCCACATCTGGGAGGACCACTTCCGTCCGGAAATCATCGACCCCTTCAACCCGGCCCCTGGCAAGGAAAACGTCCTGCGCGACGGCGAGCACGGCGAACTGGTCTTCACGTCGCTGACCAAGGAAGCCCTGCCGATCATTCGCTACCGCACGAAGGACCTCACCCGGTTGCTGCCCGGCACCGCACGCCCCGCACACCGCCGCATGGGCCGCATCACCGGCCGCAGCGACGACATGATCATCCTGCGCGGCGTGAACCTCTTCCCGTCCCAGATCGAGGAAATCGCCCTCCGCATCCCCGAGCTCAGCCCGCACTTCCAGCTGGAGCTCACCCGCCCCGAGGGCCAGCGGATGGACCAACTGACCGTGCGCATCGAGCGCCGGGACGCAGTCACCATTGAGCAGAGCACGACGGCGGCACGCACCTTGAAGGAGCAGATCAAGATCCACGTGGGTTCTTCGTGCACCGTGGACGTGGTGGAGCCTGGTTCGCTGGAACGGTCCAACGGCAAGCTGCGCCGAATCTACGACCTGCGCCCGAAAGGCTAATGCCGTTCAGGGCCGCCGGGCAGCTTCAGCGTTCGGCGCGGCCCGGCGTCCGTTCCCTGCCGGGACTCCGGCCGGCCGGCAGGGAAGCGGGCCTGCGGAGCAGCAGCACGGCTGCCAGCACGAACCAGACCGCCGGAGCCAGATTGGCGATGATCACCGGGCCCCAGCCGGCAGCGTTATAGAACCCCGAGGGGTCCAAGGGGCCGCCGTACATAGAGGGGACCGCGGCGGCGCACAGCACCGCGCCGACATAGGCGACCCACCGGGTCCAGGACGGCAGGACACCGGTGGCCACCGCCGCCCAGCCTGCCGCGCCCAGGAAGAGCCCGGTGATGGCGAAGGCAATGGAGCTGTTGTAGATCAGCAGGTAAGCCATGGTCAGCGCCCGGTTCACCGACGGATCGGGGGCAGGTGCCAAGGCATCCAGAGCCAGGCCGCCCTCCATTCCATTGGCCACGAGGGTCACCCCCACCCAGACGGCCATGGCGGCGACCACCAGGGACCCGGCCCAGCCGTAACGAGGATCCGCACGCCCGATGAGATGGCCCAACCCCGCTGCAAAGACCATCGCAGCCACGTAGAGGCAGAGATCGAGCAGGACCCGGGTGAAGATGATGTTGCGGATCCGGTACGCCTCAGCCGCACCTGCCGCTCCGTCGTACAAACTAACGGAGGGGTCCTGGGCGAGATACAGCGGGAACTGCCCTGCCCAGAACACCAGCATCCCGACGCCGGCCCATCCGGTGATCCGGCGAACAGCATTGTCATCCACGGCTGGCATCCCTTCGATCTTCAGGAGGAGCGGCAGGTCTCCTGCTTCCTGGCAGCTTTCCCCTCAGGGTGGCCCGGTGGCCATCGGCATCCAAGTGCCGAAGGTCCCCGCGGCGGCCCGGCTGCGGCCGATTACCGAACGTTCATGAGAAAATAGCGACTATGCCCAGCGCCAGCAGAACTGCCAGCACCGAAACCTCCAGCACCAACGGCACCGCCGCGAATGGCACTGCCAAGCGGGGCCGCCCCGGCTACGACCAGCAGTCGGTGCTCCGCATCGCCGTGGATGTTTTCAACCGCCACGGCTACGACGCCACCTCCATGGGCATCCTGGCGGAGAACCTGGGCATCTCCAAGTCCGCCATCTACCACCACGTGCCGTCCAAGGGCGACCTCCTCAAGCTCGCGCTCGACCACGCCCTGGGCGGGCTCGAAGCCATCCTGGAGCAACCCGAAGCCACCTCCGGCGCGGCGGATGCCCGGCTGGAGTTTGTGCTGCGCCAGACCGTGGCCGTCCTGGTGGACCGCCTGCCCTTCGTCACCCTGCTGCTGCGCCTGCGCGGCAACACCGAAATCGAACGGGACGCCCTGGAACGCCGCCGCGCTTTCGACCACAAGGTCGCGGGCCTGATCTCGGCGGCCCGCGACGAGGGGTCCCTCCGCGCGGACATCGACCCACGCACCGTTTCGCGGCTGCTGTTCGGCATGATCAACTCCATTGTGGAGTGGTACAAACCGGGCGGCGCACTATCGCCGGAACGGCTGGCGGACGACGTCATCACCATGGCGTTCGATGGCCTCCACGCGGACACGTAGGGAACGCGCAAACTTCCCGGCCCCAGATAATAAGGGTGCTTGGTATTTTCCCCGCTCCCCCGTTACGGTGGTAGAAAGCCACCATCCGCAGGGAGGTCCTGATGAGCAAGGCCAGCGCTCCAGAGCGTTCACGCCATCTCTACCCCGCGCGCGGCACTGCGCTGGCCGCCGGGGCTCTCACGGCCGCCCTGGCACTCAGCGGATGCACTGGCACGCCGGGCCCTCCCAATCCCAGCGGCACCTCCCCAAGCCAGGCATCGTCGTCGGCCAATGCCACGCCGGCACCCTCCACCCAAGCCGCCTCTGGTTCTGCAGCGCCGGCCACCGGCGCGGGCCCCGACTCCGGAGCTGCCGGGAACCTGCCGCAGCTCGTGGAAAACCTGTCACCGTCCGTCGTCACCATATTCACGCAGGGCGGCCTGGGCAGTGGCGTGGTGTACTCGGCGGACGGGCTGATCCTCACCAACGAGCACGTGGTCCGTGGCGCCACCACCGTTCAGGTGGGGTTCGCCGACGGGCAGCGGGTGGAAGGAACGGTCAAGGCAAGCGACGCCGTGACCGACCTCGCCCTGGTGCAGGCCAAGCGCACCGGCCTGCCCAAGCCCACCTACCAAAGCAACCTGCCCAAGGTGGGCGAGGGCGCGCTGGTCCTGGGATCCCCGCTCGGCTTTGAAAACACCGCCACCGCCGGGATCATCTCGGGGCTGCACCGCTCCATCCCCGGCTCCGCATCCAACAGCCTCTCGCTGGTGGACCTCATCCAGACGGACGCACCCATCAGCCCCGGCAACTCCGGCGGCGCCGTGATCAACATGCGCGGCGAGGTGATCGGCATCAGCGAGGCCTACATCCCGCCGTCGTCCGGCGCCGTGTCCCTTGGCTTCGCCATCCCCGCCGCCACCGCCGTGGACGTGGCCGAGGAACTGCTGAAAAACGGCACGGCCAAGCACGCGTATCTGGGCCTGACCCCGGGCGAGCTGACCCCGCAGATCGCCGACCAGCTGGGTATCCAGTCCGGATCCGGGGTGGTGGTCCTTGCTGCCGATGCCGACGGGCCCGCCGGACGCGCGGGAATCCGCCCGGGGGACGTCCTGCAGTCCATGGAGGGCGTGGAGCTCACCACGCCGGAAAAGCTCCTGGCGGAACTGCGCAAGCGCAACCCCGGCGACACCGTAGGCTTCAAGGTCAAGCGCGCCGACCAGACCTTGGACATCAAGGTGGACCTTACCGACCGCCCAGCCAACACAACCACCCGATAGGAAGGAAAAACACATGAGCCACCCCAAGGAAGAACCCGACGCAGGCTTCATCATTCCGGATCCGTCAAAGATCCGCGAGGACATCCCCGGCGACGCCGGCGATGAAGCCAACGTGATCCGCTTCAGCGAGGAGCAGGCACTGATCGAGGAACAGTCTCACGGCGTCCGCCCGGACACCTACAGCGTCCCCTCCGGCGGCCCCACCATGGACGAGGCCCGCGGCAACATGGACCTCTCCGACCGCAGCGAGGACGGCCGGGGCACCGGCCCCGAGGACGACAGCAGCGACGACGGCCTGCACGGCGGCGCCGAAAGCTAGCCGCCGCGGTCCACAGACAAGCAGCAGGGGTACCCCGATCCGACCGGGGACCCCTGCTGCTGTTCTGCTGTCTGCCGGGCCTAGACCTGGTACTCCAGCTTGTCGCCCAGGTTTTGGTGGATGCACAGGATGTTGTGCTCGGTGTCCATGAACCACGCGCACTTTTCCGATCCCGTAGTGCAGATGTGGTTTTCCGTCTTCAGGGTGGGCAGGTCGTAGTCCTGGAACCTGATGCCCCGGGCTTCCATGTCCCGGACAGCCTCCTCAATGTCGGGGACCTCGAAGCTCAGCGCCGTGTGTTCGGAGTGCTTGCCGTCGGACACCGACATCAACTCCAGCAACGGGCCGCCGTCGATACCCAGCAGTTCATTCCCATCGTCAGTGGTTCCGCGGTGCGGGAGGCCGAGCTTCTCCGTATAGAAGCTCCGGGCGCGGGCTGCGTCATCCACCGGCAGGATGGTTGTGGCTGAACTCATTGTCAGATGCATGGGGGCCACCTCCTTGTGGGCAGAATCTTACGCCGGGCAGCCCCAAAAGACCCTCCCCCGGCACCCCGATGCTCTATCACTTTGGGCCCCTAAAACCGGGGTTTAGGGACCAAAAGTGATAGAGCAAGGGGAGGGTTACTTCTCGACGAGGGTGAGGACGTCGTAGGTGGCCACGATTTCGTCGTTCTGGTTGGTGAGGACGGCGTCCCAGGCCACCTCGCCGTATTCGTCGGTTTCACGCGGCGTGATCTTCTTGGCGGTGAGGGTCACCCGAATGGAATCACCGGCGGCAACAGGGGTGATGAAGCGCAGGTTTTCCAGGCCGTAGTTGGCCAGCACGGGACCCGGCGCGGGCTCCACGAACAGTCCGGCGCCCCAGCTGAGCAGCAGGTAGCCGTGCGCCACGATGCCCGGGAAGAACGGGTTGGCTTCCGCCGCTTCCTGGTTGGTGTGGGCGTAGAAGGTGTCGCCGGTGGAGTTGGCGAACGCAGTGATGTCCTCGAGGGTGACCTGCCGCAGGTCGGAGCGGACGGCGTCGCCGATCCGGAGGGTGGACAGATGCTTCCGGAACGGGTGGGTCCCTTCGGTTTCCACGGTGAAGTTGCGGGCCGCGCCGGTGTGCCAGACGCCGGTGACGGCGGTGAGCATGTTGGGTGACCCCTGGATGGCGGTCCGCTGCATGTGGTGGAGCACCGACCGGATGCCGCCCAGTTCCTCGCCGCCGCCGGCACGTCCCGGACCGCCATGGACCAGGTGCGGCACCGGCGAGCCGTGGCCCGTGGAGGTGCGGGCGTCTTCACGGTTCAGCATCAGGACGCGGCCGTGGTGGGCGGCGATGCCGGTGACCAGCTGGCGGGCCACCTCGGGATCGTTGGTGCAGACCGACGCCACGAGGGATCCGCCGCCGCGGGCTGCGAGGCGAACGGCGTCGGCCAGGTCCTTGTAGCCGATCACGGACGATACCGGACCAAAGGCCTCCAGCGAGTGGATGGCTTCCGCTTCCGGATTGTCCCAGTTCAGGACCACGGGGGCCATGAACGCGCCTTGGTCCACTACCCCGGTGGTTCCGTCGGCGGAGGTGACCGACGGCGAATCGAGGGTTCCGTACGCAAGCTCACCGCCGGCGTCGAGCATTGACTGCACGGCGGCGCGGACGTCCTCAAGCTGTTCCACCGAGGCCAGCGCACCCATAGTGACGCCCTCGCCGCGCGGGTCGCCCAGGACCACGCGCTCGGTGATGCGCTTGCCGATGGCGGCGGATACGGCGGGGACCAGCTCCTGCGGCACGATGGCGCGGCGGATGGCGGTGCATTTCTGGCCTGCCTTGACAGTCATTTCGGTGACCACGGACTTGACGAAGGCATCGAACTCGGGAGTTCCCTCCACGGCGTCGGGCCCCAGGATCGCGGCGTTCAGGGAGTCGGTCTCCGAGGTGAACCGGACACCGCCCTCCACCACGTTCGGGTGCGCCTTGAGCGACTTCGCGGTGGAGGCGGAGCCGGTGAAGGCCACCAGGTCGCGGTAGTCCAGCACGTCCAGCAGGCCGCGGACCGAGCCGGAGACCAGCTGCAGCGAGCCCTTGGGCAGGATGTTGGATTCCACGATGGCCTTGACCACCGCAGCGGCAACGTAGCCGGTGGGGGTGGCGGGCTTGACGATGGTGGGGACGCCGGCGATGAACGCGGGCGCGAACTTCTCCAGCATGCCCCAAACGGGGAAGTTGAAGGCGTTGATCTGCACCGCGACACCGGGAATCCGGGTGTAGATGTGCTCACCGGCGAAGGAGCCGTCCTTGGAGAGCACCTCCATGGGCCCGTCCACCACCACCTGGGAGTTGGGCAGCTCGCGCCGGCCCTTGGAGCCGAAGGTGAAGAGGACGCCGATGCCGCCGTCGATGTCCACCATGGAATCGATCTTGGTGGCGCCCGTCTGGAAGGAGAAGTTGTAAAAGTGCTCGCGGCGGGCATTCAAGTACTGGGCCAGTTCCTTGAGCTTGAGCGCCCGCTGGTGGAAGGTCAGCTTGCCCAGTTCATCCTGGCCGGTGGTGCGTCCGTACTCCACCACCCCTGCGAGGTCCAGGCCCTCCGTGCTGACCTTGGCCAGGATCTCCCCTGTGCTCGCATCCCGGACGGGGACGGCGGAAGCCGCCGAGCCGGCGTCGGGCGTCCACCAGGCGTCCATGACGAAGCTGGGCACTGTCTCCACGGTGTCGACCGTGGCCTGGGGAGCTGTGGCTGTGGTGGTCATCGTTGACGGTCCTTCCAACAAGGGGGCAGGCAAACAGGACAGCATTACTGACCGTCCGTTCGGTAATATATTCACCATACATGAAGTGCCGTGCTGCAGACTAGAAGGCCAGGACCGAATTGGCCGCCTCAAAGGAGAACTTATGAATGCCACGTCCCCTGCGGATACTGCCGGCAACCAGCCGTCCGGGCACGAACTATGGAAGATCACCCTCGGTGAACTGGACGAGAAGATGGGCGTGAAGATCCTGGAGGAGTCCGTGGAGCGCGTAGTCGCCACCATGCCTGTGGAGGGGAACAGGCAGTCGTTCGGGCTCCTGCACGGTGGCGCTTCCCTGGCCGTGGGCGAGGCCGTGGGGTCCTGGGCCGCGGTGATCCATGCCAGCACCATGGGCAAGACCGCGGTGGGCGTGGACGTTTCCGCAACCCACCACCGCTCCGCACGTGAGGGCCAGGTGACCATCACCGCCACCCCTATCCACTTGGGCGGCACACTCACCACGCACGAGGTGCTGATCACCAACGAGGCAGGCCAGCGGCTGTGCACCCTGCGCATCACCAACCTGCTGATGAAGCGCAAAAACTGACGAAAAAATTACCGGCACTGCATCCAAAGCCGCCGCTCCGCAGGTATTAAGCGCGTAAGTACAAACAGCCCGGCTACCGGGCATCCTGCAAGGAGTTTGACATGCGCAAAATGATCTACGCAGCGGGAGCCATCTCGCTCGCCGCTTCGCTGGCCCTCGCCGCTCCCGCCCAGGCCGGCGGATGGCACCACCATGACGATGACCCTGCCCTGCTCTCCGTCCTGCATGGCGTTCCCGGCTTGACCGTGGACGTGTGGGTGAACGGAAACCTCACCCTGGACGATTTCACCCCCGGCACCCTTGCCGGGCCCCTGGAACTGGCCGCCGGCGACTACCAAATCGCCATCACCGCTGCCGACGCCACCAGCGCCGACAACCCGGTGATCGGCCCGGTCAACGTGGAACTGGACGAGGGCGGCAACTACACGGCCGTCGCCCACCTCAGTGCCGACGGGACCCCCACAGCGTCGCTTTTCACGAACGACACCAAAGCCCCCCGCAACGACCAGAAGGGCAAGCTCACGGTCAGGCACGTGGCCGCAGCCCCCGCCGTCGACGTACTGGCCGGCGGAGCTCCAGTGATTGAAGGACTCAGCAACCCGGACGAAGCGAAACTGAAGCTGAAGGCCGGCACCATTTCGGCCAGCGTGGCCGCGGCAGGAACCACTGATCCCGTGATCAGGCCGGCGGACATCACGGTTGAGGGCGGAAAGAACACCATCGTCTACGCCTGGGGAAGCCTCGCAGACGGCACCCTGGACGTAGCCGTCCAGGTGGTTGACGGCAAGGACCGCGGGCACGGCCGGCACTGACCTGACGGACCGCAGCTAACGGACCGCACCGAATGGCAAGGGGCGGATGGCAAGGGGCGGGGCCCTCGGACCCCGCCCCTTATCAACTAGTTGGTGGAGCGCCCCTTCCGGCGGCGGACCAACAGCATCAGCAGGATTCCGACGGCGAGCGCAGCCACAGCAGCGACCGCTGCGGCAACCAGCCCGTCGGCTCCGGTGTAGGCCAGGTTTCCCGGGTCGGCGGGACTGTTCCGGTTTCCGCCGGTGTTGACCAGGTCTGCGGGCGCACTTGGTGCGGGGGTACTTGTCGGCGGAAGCACGACGGCGGGGGTTTCCGCCGGCGCGGCAGGTGACGGGCTTGCGGGGGCCGGGCTGGTCGGGGCAGGGTTGCTTGGAGCGGGACCCGACGGCGCCGGAGGGGCAGGCTGTTCCGCTGCTGCTGCAGCAAACTCAAAGCTGTTCGTGCCCGATTTACTGAACCCGTTTACCGTCTCGGCCGTGAACCGGAGCGTACCCGTGCCCTGCGGAGCCATGAAGCTCCAGTTTCCGGCTTCCACGGGCACCTCGAACGGGTCTTTGCCCTGGATGGTGATCCGAACCTTTGAACCTTCAGCAACGGCGGACGCCGGAGCCGCAGGAACCTGCCCGCTGATCGTCTGTCCCGGCTGGTACGTTCCGCCGAGCGCCGGCGCGGTGACGGCCGGCCTGTTGAGGAAGAGTTCCAGCTGGTAACCCGGAAGCACGGCCAGGCTGTCCCGCAGGGTGGCGCCCACGGCAAAGTTCTGGATGACATGCCCGTTCGCGTCCGGGGTGTCCCCGGCTGAGTGGGTGCCCACAGCGTAATTGCCACTCACGTAAGGGCCGCCGGAGTCACCACCGCTGGACTGCACGCCATAGGACAGGAAGCCATTGAAGGCTCGGAGGTCAGTAGCGTCGGTCCCGTAGGCCGACCCGGGCACGATGAAGATTCCCACCGCGTCCACAGTTCCGCAGGACCAAAACGAGCTCCGCCCCGACCGGCAGACGGGCATTCCCACCACCGGATCCTTGACCCCAATGATCTTCACATCCGGTCCAGGCTGGGAGGGATTCCCCCATGTGCTGGCAGCGGGCATCGGATCGATGTCCTGCCGCAGCGACTGTATGACTGATACGTCGGTACCCACGTTGCCGGGATCCGTGACTGCCGTGTAATCCGGGCCGTTGGGGGTGTTGGGGTCAACCACCCGCGAGTTGCCGGGCCCGCCGAACTGGCTGAAGCCGAATTTTCCCAGGAGACCGGCCGGAGTGCCCTGGAGTTCCAGGGTGGCCGTTTTCGCGGCGCCGTCCGAGGCACAGTGGCCAGCCGTAAGGACAGCGGGAAGACCCGCCGGATCGAAGACGGAAAAGCCGGTGGAGCAGACGTATCCGATGTCCGTCTGGTAGCCCACGCCGCCGGGCACGTCAGCCTCGGGCTTGATCGGCGCGCCGCCGTCGAGCTCCACGTTGGCGTAACGGGAGACGAACTGCTCAGGCGATACTTTTCCCTTTGCCGGGCCTGCAGTCTCGGCACCGGCTCCTGAAGAAGCCGTCAGCGACTCCGGCGCATTGATTCCGCCGGTCCTGATGACGAACTTTCCGCCCACCGCCATTACCGCCTGCAGCCCCTGCGGGCCGACGTCGCGAACATACGCCTGGAACAGCTGCTCAGTGCTTACTGCCAGCTTTGAGCGGGTACCGTCGGTGGCCGCCCGGGCGGCCGGCGACGCTGAAGGAGACGGAGTGGGGGACGACGGCGGCACGACGGTGGGCGCCACGGCCGACGGGTGGGGCGCCGGGGCTTCAAGGGTCAAGCCGTTAACTGTGCCGGCAAGCCCAGCAACGGCAGCCTGCAGTTCAGGACCGGAGCCGGTCACGACGATGGATGGGCCCTCGAGGCGGACGCCCACGTAACCGGGAACCTGGCGCAGCTGGACCGCAGCTGCTGCCGCCCGGGCGCCAAGTTCACCTGCGGCTTCGAACTGTTGGGGAGTCAGCTTGAGGTCGCGCTGCACTGCTTCGGCGAGAGCCGCTTCGGAAAGTCCTGTGGAGGTGCTTGTGCCGGACGGGCCGGCTGTGGGCAACGGGCCAGCAGCAGGGGCCGGCGCGGCAGTGCTGCTCCCGGTCGGCGCTGCCTGCCCGGAGTCCGATCCGCTGGTGGCAAAGGCGGGACCGGCTACCGACGCCGAGGAGGCCAGCATTCCGGTCACAGCGCCAAGGGCAAGCACGCGCCGCAGCATGTCGGCGTTCATCGGGCCACCCCCGCGCCCGAGAGGGCCAGGACAGCATCAAGTTCGGGGGTGGTGAGCCCGTTGGCCAGAAGGTAGCCGCGGGTGTCCAGGCCGCGGACAAACGCCACCACCGCACGCCCCCGCTGTTCCAGAAGCGGCGCCAGCTCCGGCTCAGCCAGGTACCGCTCCCGGCTGTGGGGCGGGCCGTGGGTGCGGTATCGCTCGTTGATGCCGCGGACGGCCCTTCGGTAGCCTTCGGCGATCTCTTCGTCAGAATCACCCGCAAGGTCCTGGACCATGGCAGCCACCAGCCCGCTGCGGTCGCGTCCCGCGGCGCAGTGCAGCAGGACGTCCCCCTTGGGCGCGGCCACGGCGATGGCACGGAACACACCCACCAGCTTTTCGGGGAAGAGCCGGGCGTTCTCTGCATAGTGGGCTGGATCGTTCAGGTAGGGGCCGGCGACTGCGGTGAAGCGCGGGTCACCAGGCTCCTCCGTAGGCGCCTGCACCACCTCGATCCCGGCCCAGCCAGCGGCAGGCACTGCCGGGTCGTTGTCCCGGCGCCGCCCCTCATCAGCGTTACGGAGATCCACCACAGTGCGGACGCCGTCGTCGAACGCCTGTTTCCACCCTGTTTCGGTCAGCCACTCGCGCCGCCCCATGCGGTAAATGCCGCCGGAAACGTGCCACGCGTTGACAGCGCCATCCCAGTCCATGGACCTGCCCTTTGTGCTCATCCGGACAGCTAACCACACGCTGCTGGGAGCCGCATGTCACATAAGGGGAAGAGCTGGTGCAGCGCGAGTGCCCAATGGCCCGTGACAGGTGTGACAGGCGGGAGTACTGTGACGAAAACTTGGCCCGGTGGAGGGCACCAAGCAACTGAGGGGAACACATGGGAACAGTTTCAGCACGACGGCGGCCGCGGGCTTTCGCTGCCGCCTTTGCCACGCTGGCGATCGCCGCAGGCTTTGCGGCCGCTCCGGCTCAGGCAGTGGACAAAGACAAGTACATCGCGCTGGGTGATTCGTATGCCGCGGGACAAGGTGCCGGGCCGTACCTGGACGCCTGCTATCGCAGCAACAGCGCCTATGCCGAACTTGCGAATGAAGCCAAATCAATCCAATTGGTGGTGAATGCTGCCTGCAGCGGCAAGACCACCTGGGACGTCGTGAACAGCCAGCTTCGCCAGCTGAACAAAAGCACGGAGCTCGTGACCATCACCGCGGGAGGCAACAACATCGGGTTCGGAGACATCATCACCGCTTGCGGGGCTGCCCTGGCCAACCCCGCCGCAGGACCCGCATGTGACGCGGCCACCGCCTCAGCCGCAGCGATGATCCAGAGCGGACAGCTCACCCGGGACGTCATCTCGATGATCCAGAGCGTGAAGGCCGCCGCACCCAATGCCAGGATCGTGGTGACGGGCTATCCCTACCTGTACGACCCCGTCACCCCCAACCCTGCCGATCCGCTGTCGCTGTTTATCCAGCAGGCAACCGTCCTGGCCGATGGCTTGGACGCCTCCATCGCGGCGGCCGCCAGTGCCACAGGGGTTCAGTACGTGGACGTCCGGGGAGCGTTCGCCGGCCACGGCGTCAACTCCGCGGATCCCTGGATCAATCTGGATCTGGCCAACCCCGCCAGCCCGGACAACTTCCACCCGAACGCTTCGGGCTACCAGGCCTACTTCGCTGCGCTCACCGGTTCCGGCGCCTACTCCGTCCCCTAGCCGTGCCCCTGTCCGCGCCGGTCCAGTCGATACTCAAGCCCGGCGCGGACGGCATGCCACTCGTGCTCCAGGATGGAGAACACCACGGTGTCCCGCAGGTTTCCGTCACTGGTCCGTGAATGGCTGCGCAGCACGCCGTCCTGTTTGGCACCCAACCGGGCGATGGCCTCACGCGACTGGTGGTTCAACCAGTGCGTCCGGAACTCGACGGCCGGGCAGCCAATGGTTTCGAAGGCGTGCCGCAGCAGCAGGAGCTTGGAATCCGGGTTGGTCCCGGTCCCCTGCACGGACGCGGCGTTCCAGGTGGAGCCAATCTCTACACGCGGCGTAGCGGCGTCAATGTTCATGTAGGTGGTCATGCCGATAACGCGTCCCGGTCCGCCGGTTGCGGCATCGATCAGCCGGGTGGTGAATGGCAGCATGAACCCCTGCTCCTGCAGGGCCAGCCGGCGCCGGATTTCCGCGGCCATTTTGCCGGGTGCGGGCACCGACGTGTACCAAAGCTTCCACAGCTCGCCGTCCCTGGCAGCCTCCACCAAGCCGTCGTGGTGCTCCTCCCCAAGCGGCTCGAGGATTACATAGCGGCCCGTGAGGGTAAGGGGTTCAAGGAAAGTCACTGCACCAGCCTAGGCCGCCGGAAGCACGGGTTACGCTGGGGCAAGCACCAAGACGTCGAGCGAGGGAGTCACCATGTCAGGCCAGAATCCGGATCCGGAAGAGGACAAGCTCACCGGTTTGGAGCCCGGGGGCGGAGTGCCGCCAGGGGAAACACCACCGGGTGAAGCTTCCACCAGCATGACGCAGGGTCACGACGAGCACGGCACCCGCAAGGGCACGCAGTTCCTGTGGATCGGCATCATCGGCGTGGTTGTCGTGCTGTGCCTCCTGTACTTCATCGGCTACATCGTGGGGTTCTTCGACTGAATCCGTCAGCGTAGGCGGGGATTCCTAGCTGGGCCAGTCGAAGAAACCCTTGCCGGTCTTGCGCCCCAGCTCACCGCGGGCCACCTTGTCCCTGAGGATCTGCGGGGGCGCGAACCGGTCTCCAAGTGTCGACTGCAGGTATTCGGCGATGCCCAGGCGGACGTCAAGGCCCACGATGTCCGTGGTTTTCAGCGGCCCGGTGGGGTGCTTGTAGCCAAGGACCATGGCGTTGTCGATGTCCTCGGCCGAGGCGACCCCTTCCTCCACCATCCGCATGGCCTCCAGCGCGATGGCCACGCCCAGGCGTGAGGACGCGAACCCAGGGGCATCGTTGACGACGACGGCGGTCTTGCCAAGTGCCTCCACCCACGTTTTTGCCGCGGCAGCAAGTCGGGGCGACGTGCGCTCCCCCAGCACCACCTCGATGAGCGTGGATGCCGGAACGGGGTTGAAGAAGTGCAGGCCCAGGAAGTTCTCCGGCCGCTTGAGTTCGCGGGCCAGCCCGTTGACCGACAGGGAAGAGGTGTTGGACGCGATGAACCCGTCCTCCGCCAGCCGCTCTTCAATGCCCCGCAGCGCCGTTACTTTGAGGTCCCAGTCTTCGGGGACCGCTTCCACCACCAACTCGCGGCCGCTGAAGTCGTCGTAGTCGGTACTCACAGTCAGCCGGGACCCAAGTTCGTCGAAGTTGGCGTCCACGGCGCCCCGCTCGATGCTCTTCAGGGCTGCCGACTCCACGCGTTCCCGCGCACCCTCGGCGGAGACCTCGTCGCGCTCCACCACCAGGACGTTCGCGCCCTTGATGAGGAAGGCGTGGGCAATCCCCGCGCCCATGCGGCCACCGCCCAGCACTCCCACGAAGCGGGGAAGGCCGGTGGGCAGGTTTGGGTTCGTTGTTGAATCGCTCACGGGTCTACTTTCCGTCGGCAGGGTTGGCGGCGTCTGCCTTCATGGCCGCGTTGCGGTCCAGGAACGCCTGCATGCGGTCGAACTTGGCCTGCGACTCGAAGAGGATGCCCTGGGCCAGTTGGTCAATGATCGGGTGGGCTTCCGCAGGCGCGTGGAAGACGGACTTGGTGATGCGGACGGCCAGGGGATCCTGGCGTCCGATCCTGTTGGCCAGGCTGTGTGCGGCATCCAGGAGGTCGGCGGGGTCGTGGATTTCGGTGATGAGGTTGATGGCCTTGGCTTCACCGGCGCCGAGGACCAGCCCGGCCAGCAGGATCTGCTTGGCCAGCGGCTCACCCACCAGTTCCTTGAGCCGCCAGCTGGCACCGGCCGCGGCAAGGATGCCCAGCCCCGTTTCCGGGTTGCCGATCCTTACGTTGGGGGTGCCGATCCGGAAGTCCGCGGCATAGGCGAGCTCGGCGCCGCCACCCAGGCAGTAGCCGTCCAGCGCGGCGATGACCGGCATGGGCAACTTGGCGATCCGGACGAAGATAGTGGAGTTGATTCCCTGCAGGGCATCGTCCCGCCGCCGTTCGCGCAACTGCGCGATGTCGGCCCCGGAGGCGAACACTCCTTCCACGCCGGCGATGATCAGTACCTTGGGGTTCTGTTCCAGCGCGGCGCAGACTGTGTGGAGCTCGTCCACCATCTGCTGGTCGATCGCGTTCTTCACCTCGGGTCGGTTGAGCAGCACCACCACCCGGTCTTCCCGCTCCTCCACCAGGAGGGATGAGAACTTTTCTTCGGCGAGGTTCACCGCGACGGCCATTAGATCTTCTCCAGCAGCATTGCGGTGCCCTGGCCCACGCCGACGCACATGGTGGCGAGGCCAATCTTCGCGTCCTCGCGTTCCATCCGTCCCAGCAGGGTGATGGCGATCCGTGACCCGCTGGAACCGAGGGGGTGGCCCAGGGCGATGGCGCCGCCGTCACGGTTTACGATTTCCGGTTCCAGACCCAGGCGGCGGATGCAGGCCAGGGACTGCGTGGCAAAGGCTTCATTAAGTTCGACGGCGCCCAGCTCGCCGACGCTCAGGCCGCTCCGCTTGAGCACCTTCTGGGTGGCGGGGACCGGGCCGATGCCCATGATCTCCGGTTCACAGCCTGCAGAGGCGCCGTCGATGATACGGGCACGCGGAGTCAGGCCCAGGCGCTCGATGGCCGCTTCGGAGGCGACGATGATGGCTGAGGCTCCGTCGTTGAGGGACGATGAGTTGCCAGCGGTGACCACCGATCCGCCATGTGCCACCGGCTTCAGCCCGGCAAGGACCTCAAGGCTGGTGCCGGGCCGGGGGCCCTCGTCGGTGTCCACCACGGTTTCGGATTTGCGGGTCTTGACCGTGACGGGAACGATCTCGTCCTTGAACCGGCCGGCTTCGATGGCATCCAGGGCCAGCTGGTGGGAGCGGACTGCGAACGCGTCGGCGTCTTCCCTGGAAATGTTGTCCACCCGGGCCACTTCCTCCGCGGTCTCCGGCATGGAGTAGGTCATCTTCCCGTCGCGGGACAGGCCGCCGTGCTGGAAGTGGGGGTTGGTGAAGCGCCAGCCGATGGAGGTGTCGAAGATCTGGCCCGGCTTGGCGAACGCGGCGGTGGGCTTTTCCTGCACCCAGGGTGCCCGGCTCATGGATTCCACGCCCCCGGCGATGACGATGTCCGCAGCTCCGGCCTTGATCATGTGGCTGGCCTGGATGATGGCGCTCAGGCCCGATGCGCACAGCCGGTTGACGGTGATCCCTGGAATGTGGAGCGGCAGCCCCGCCAGCAGGGTGGCCATCCGGGCCACGTTCCGGTTCTCCTCGCCGGCGCCGTTCGCGTTGCCGAGGATCACTTCCTCAATGCTCTCCGGATCCAGGCCGGCACGCTGCACCGCTTCCCGGACCACCAGGGCCGCAAGATCATCAGGCCGCACGGAGGACAAAGCCCCTCCATACCTGCCCACCGGCGTTCGGACCCCGCCAACAAGGAAAGCCTGCGGACCTGCGGTTGCAGCCATGGAAACACCCTTCACGCGATAAACAGCACTGTCATCGGCGGCCGGCACAGCGGAATCTTCCACTTACCGACCGTTCGTTCTGTAAATGGTACACGGCAGGCCCCACGCGCGCATCCGGTTACAGCACCGCCACCCCCAGGTGCGCCGCAATGAGCGGCGCCAAAAGGTTCAGCTGATACTCGTCGATAACCATTCCGGACAGGCTGCCCAAGCCGCTGATCCCGCGGAATTCCGTACCCCTGATATCAAAATCCTTCAGCTTGGCTCCCGTCAGGTCCAGTGAGCCCACTGTGCAGCCCTCAAGCTTCACCCTTGTTGCCGCGGCACCCCCGAGGTCCAGTTCATTGATGATGCAGCCGCTGATCAGCACGTCAGTGAGCTTGGCGCCGCGGAGATTGAGGAAGTCCACCTTGCCGCCGTCGATCCGCACGGACTGCAAGCCGCTTTCGTACAGTTCAGCCGAGCCCAGCCGGGGATTCCGGAACTCAACCTCGCGCCAGGTAGTCCGGGCACCGCGGAAGACAGGCGCGTAAGCCTCCGCCAGGATGCAGTCGCGGAATGAGGCACCGCGGAGCTGGGCGTCGTTCAAGGAGGCTGCATCAAACCGGCACTCGGCAAAAACGGTGTCCGCGAGTTCGAGGCCGTCCATGGCGGCACGGGTGAACCGTGCATTCTCATGCCGGCCACCGCGGCGGAACGCGTGGCCCGGCAGGTCCTCGAGGTCATTCAACTCCACCGGGGAGAGCCGGGGCGGGACCACCCTGGCTGCCGCCTTGCCGCGCGCTTTATCCATGAGCCCGAGCCTAGCGGTGGGGCCTGACAAAGGGCAGCAAACGCAGCGCGGGACTTGAAATAGTAAGCAAGCTTTGCTTATCGTGAAAGGGCACGGTTGATCGACGGAAACGAAAGGAGGCCGGAACCATGGGCCTCGGAGACAAGATCAGTAACGCGGCAGAGAACCTTGGCGGCAAGGCCAAGGAAGCTGCAGGCAACGCGACCGACAACGACCGCCTGAAGGCAGAAGGCCAGGCCGACCAGGTCAAGGCAGACGCCAAGAAGGTGGGCGAAAGCGTCAAGGACGAGTTCAAGCGCAGCTAGTCCTTGCTGATGCAGCCGCAGCGAACGGCGTGCTGCAGCAGCCCAAAACGGCGGCGGATCCCTTGGATCTGCCGCCGTTTCGCTGTCCACTCCTCATCGATTGCCGCGTATTTGTCGTTTTGACGGCTCATAACGACAAATACACAGCAATCGATGCGGGAAGTCAGCAATCTAAGGGGAAGTCACCAGCCGCTGCGGGTCGGCGTGTGGCCCTGCCGCGAATCCTCAGGCATGGTCATTTCGGCCCGGAGTCCAAGCAGCCGGATGGGTTGCCCGGGCTCGATCTTCGCCGCGAGGTCAAGGGCCCGGGACAGCACGTCCTCGGGATCGGACGTCTGGGGAATCTTCCGCTCGTAGGTCCTGGTGGTGAACGGCGCATACCGAACTTTCAACGTCAGGCCGATCACCGGCCTTCCCTCGGCAGCAACATCCTCCAGCACGCGCGCGGCCAGCTCCCGGACGGCGTCGCGAATCCGCTCGGGGTCTGTCAGGTCGCGCTGGAAGGTGGTCTCTCGGCTGTGCCCCCGCGGCACCCAGGGCGTATCGTCAACCACCCGGGAGCCGTCCCCCCGTCCCAGCTGCGCGTACCAGGGACCCATTTTCGGACCAAACTCGGGGACCAGGTCACTGGGGTCCGCCGCTGCGAGCTCGGCAACAGTCTTGATCCCCAGGGTGGCGAGGCGCCGTGAGATCTTGGTTCCCACGCCCCACAGCTCCACCGTCGGCCGGCTCCCCATGACGTCCAGCCAGTTCTCTTCCGTGAGCCGAAAGACCCCCGCGGGCTTGCCGAATGAAGTGGCAACCTTGGCGCGGAGCAGGGTGTCGCCGATCCCCACGCTGCAGTGCAGCTGGGTTTCCGCCAGGACGGCCTCCTGCAAAAGCCTGGCAAAGGCTTCTGGATCGGTGGTCTCGACGCCAACGAAAGCCTCGTCCCAGCCGAGCACCTGGACTGTGGTTCCCGGCTGCGAGCGCAGCACCGCCATGACCTTCTCCGACGCCTCAAGGTAGGCCCCGTGGTCCACGGGCAAGATGACGGCATCCGGCACTTTCCGCGCGGCAATCCGCAGCGGCATTCCCGAGCCAACCCCAAAGGCCCTGGCCTCATAGGATGCCGTGGACACGACGGCGCGCTCGGTAGGGTCCCCGCGCCCGCCCACAATCAACGGCTTTCCCGCCAGCTCGGGCCGGCGGAGCACTTCAACGGCAGCGATGAACTGGTCCAGGTCCACATGCAGCACCCACGGTTCGCTCACAAGCCCCAGTCTGCCCGGTGGGACTCCCAGCGGCTAGCCTTGGGCCATGACGAATGTAGACCTGAGCGCCGAGAGCACGGCTGCCGGCGGATCCACATTCCTGCACGGCTACCTTGCCGTGCCCGAAGGGCAGGGCCCCTTTCCCGGCGTCGTCATGATCCATGAAGTGTTCGGCCTGGATGACCAGACCCGCCGGCATGCGGACCGGCTGGCCCGGGCCGGCTACCTTACCCTGGCGCTGGATCTGTTCAGCGACGGCGGTCGCAGGCGCTGCCTGGTGGGAACCATGCGTGCCATGGCAGCCCGCACGGGCAGGCCTTTCATAGACATCGCCACCGCGCGCAGCTGGCTTGCGGAGTCGGAACTATGCAACGGCAAGACCGGGGTTATCGGTTTCTGCATGGGCGGCGGGTTTGCCCTGCTGACCGCCCGGGACGGGTTCGACGCCGCCTCCGTCAACTACGGACGGCTGCCCGGCAAGGCGCAGCAGGACCTGGTGGAGGCTTTGCGGGGCTCCTGTCCGATCGTGGCCAGCTACGGCGGTGCGGACAAGTCCCTGAAGGGCGCCGCGGCCCGGCTCGATTCAGCCCTCGACCAGTTGGGCATCGAGCACAGCGTGAAGGAATTCCCCGGGGCAGGCCACGCCTTCCTCAACGATGAAGAGCTGGGGCCGGTACTCCTCCGCCCGCTGATGCGGGTCATGGGCGTGGGCCCGGATCCCAAATCCTCCCCTGAGGCCTGGCAGCGCATCGAGGAATTCTTCGCACGGCACCTGACAGGAAACGCCGACGGCGGGCCGCCCACTCAAGGGGGCGGCCCGCCGTCGAACGTTGTTCAGTAAGCCGGGAAGGTCAGCTGTAAAGCTCGCTCTTGGGCTGGTTGTTCTTGACCTTCTGCCAGCCCAGCCAGAGGAGCAGCGCGAAGAACGGAATGGTGCCCAGGGTCCACAGTCCCAGGTAGAACACCTCGCCGTCCTTGCTGGTCATGGTGTCAAAGCCGATCAGCACCGTGATGGCCAGCAGGCCGAGCAGGCCGGCCCAGCTGGTCCACGGCGAACCGGGCATCGGCAGGCTGGAAGTGATGCCCTTGCGGCGGCGCAGCACGATCTGGCTGGCGAAGATGGAGCCCCAGCAGAAGATCACGCCGATGGAGGCGGTGTTCAGGGCAAGGTCGAATGCGTGTGAACCGCCCAGCCAGATGTTCAACATGATGCCCACCAGGTAGAACGCCGCGATCGCCAGGATGGCTGCGTACGGGACGTGGCGCTTGGACATCCTGGTGAGCCACTGCGGGGCGTGCCCGTTGTTGGCCATGGTGCGGAACACCCGGCCGATTGAGTACAGGCCGGAGTTGCAGGAGGACAGCGCCGCTGTGATCACGACCATGTTCATCACGTCGCCCACCCAGCCCAGGCCCATCTGGCCGAAAACGGTAACGAACGGGGAGGTGCCGGCCTTGTACTGGTCGGACGGCAGCAGCACGGCCAGCAGGGTCACGGAGCCAACGTAGAACACCACGATGCGGAGGACGACGGCGCGGACGGCCTTGGGCACCTCGCGCTCCGGGTTCTGCATCTCGCCGGCGGTGATGCCCACCAGTTCGATGCCGTTGTAGGCGAAAATAACGGCGTTGAGGACCAGGACCATCACCAGGGCGCCCTTGGGGAACATGCCCCCTTCGGCGGCGAACAGGTTGGCCACCGACGCGTGCCCGTCACCCACCTGGGCGTTGGTGACCACCATGAAGGTGCCCACCACCAGGAAGATCAGGATGGCGCCCACCTTGAGGCAGGAGGCCCAGAATTCGAATTCACCGAAGGCCTTGACGCTGAGCAGGTTCACTGCCACGAGGAGCGCCAGCGCGGCGATGGCCGATGCTTCCACCGGAACGTTGGGGAAGAAGAACTGGAAGTACAAGCCGATGGCGATCAGTTCGGCGATGCCGGTCATGCCCCAGTTGATGAAGTACATCCAGCCGGACAGGAAGGCGCCCTTCCTGCCGAACATTTCGCCTGAGTAGCTGACGAACGAGCCGGAGGTCTGGCGGTACATGATGAGCTCGCCCAGGGCACGCATGAGGAGGTAGGCGATGACGCCGGCAATGGCGTAAGAGAAAATCAGGGCCGGGCCAGTGGAGGCCAGGCGGCCGCCGGCTCCCATGAAGAGGCCCACGCCGATGGCGCCGCCCATGGCGATCATGGTGACGTGGCGGCGGCCCAGGGTCTTGCTGTAGCCCTCGGCGCTGAGGGTGGGGTCGACGGCGGTGGATGGCGCCGTACTGTTCTTTAGGTCTGTGGGGGTACTTTGAGGCACAACTGTTCCTTGTGGGTTGGGGGTTGGCCGCATCCGGTCTTCGTATGATCGAGCTCACATAATTCGGTCTTCAGGCCTTACAGCCAGCGAATGTGAGGGCGAACCGTCGAACTGCCGAAGCTTCACGCGACCTGACCATCCTACAACCTGGTGCGGAGTGGTACGTGACGCGCACTACACGCCGGCCCCGGCGATAGGCTGGAAGCATGGCAACAGCCCACCGCTTACCGCCCGCCCCGCAGCCCCAGCTGTACCGTTTCTCCCCCATGGACGTGGCCACGCTGTGCCTCTACGTTGCCATCGCAGGGTTCTTCGCCGCTGCCGGCGATTTGGTGGCACCGCTGCTGCGCCAGATAGCCCCCTCCCCCGCCGCGGCCTCGTACGCAGTGAACCTGCTCTTTTATGCCTCGGTAGGCATACTGGCACTCCTGGCGGCCCGCAAGGTGGTGGTCCGCGACCTCAAGGTCCTGGCAACCCGGCCCTGGTTCACGCTGCTGATGGTGCCGGCGTCCGTCATCGCCATGATGATCCTCACGGCGATATTGGTGGCGGCGAACGGGCAGGTGCAAACCTCCCAGAACCAGGCCGGGCTGCAAGCACTGATGCAGCAGGTCCCCGCCTGGCTCATGGTCCCGCTGCTGGTGATAGTTGGTCCGTTCGTGGAGGAATACATCTTCCGGCACCTGCTGATCGGCAAGCTAAGCAGGAGGGTGAACATCTGGATCTGCTGCATCCTGTCCGTGGTGCTGTTCGCGGCCCTGCACATCGTGGGGCAGGAAGCGATCACCCTCACCGCACTGCTCCCGTACCTGGCCATGGGCGCCACGCTGGTGTTCGTCTACATGTGGACCGGGAAGAACGTCATGTTCTCCTACTTCGTCCATGCCGCCAAGAACCTGCTGGCCGTGATCCTGGTCTACGCCATCCCGCCGGAACTGTTCGACCAGATGCAGAACGTCCAGGCCTAAGCGCCCCCAGGGGATCTTCCGCAGGGCGGCAGCCGCCTCTACCGTGGACGCATGGGACTGAATATCCAAATAGTTGTCGATTCTGCAAGGCCGCACGAGCTCGCAGACTGGTGGGCGGAAACCCTGCAGTGGGCGGTGGAGCCGCAGGACGGGGCCTTCATCCGTTCCATGATCGAGCAGGGCTACGCCAGCGAGGACCAGACCATGACCCACCGGGGCAACCTCGTGTGGAAGGACGGCGCCGCCATCCGGCCGCCGGAAGAGATCGAGTCCAAGGCCCCCGAGCGGCGCATCCTGTTCCAGACCGCACCGGAGGGAAAGACGGTCAAGAACCGGGTGCACTGGGACGTCCGGCTGGACGGCCGGGACAAGGACGAGGTCCGGAGCGAACTCGAAGCGCGGGGTGCCACTTTCCTCTGGTCGGCGCGGCAGGGCCCGCATTCCTGGCACACCATGGCGGACCCCGAGGGGAACGAGTTCTGCATCAGCTAAGCACGATTACTAGACTTGGACGGTGAGCAACCAGATCCCCGCCCCGGTGTCCGATGTCTTCGATCCCACGCGCTGGCGGGTGGTCTCCGGTTTCGAGGACTTCCAGGACATGACCTACCACCGGCAGGTGGAGCGGGATTCCGACGGCGGCTGGGTGCGTGACCTGCCCACCGTCAGGATTGCGTTCAACCGGCCCGAGGTGCGGAACGCCTTCCGGCCGGGCACCGTGGATGAGCTCTACCGGGCCATGGACCACGCGCGGATGACCCCCGACGTCGCCACCGTCCTGCTCACCGGCAACGGCCCCTCCCCCAAGGACGGCGGCCACTCGTTCTGCTCCGGCGGGGACCAGCGGATCCGCGGCCGGGACGGCTATCGCTACGCAGATGGGGAGACGCAGGAAACCATCGACCCTGCCCGCGCTGGCCGCTTGCACATCCTGGAAGTCCAGCGGCTCATGCGCACCATGCCCAAGGTGGTCATCGCCGTCGTCAACGGCTGGGCCGCCGGTGGCGGGCACTCCCTGCACGTTGTCGCGGACCTCACCATCGCGTCGCGCCAGCACGGCAAGTTCAAGCAGACGGACGCCACCGTGGGAAGCTTCGACGCCGGCTACGGCTCCGCGTTGCTGGCCCGCCAGATCGGGCAAAAGGCAGCGCGGGAGATTTTCTTCCTGGCCCGCGAATATTCCGCTGACGACATGGTTCGCATGGGTGCGGTGAACGAGGCGGTGGACCACGAGCGGCTGGAGGAGGTGGCGCTCGAGTACGCGGCAGACATCGCCCGGCAGTCCCCGCAGGCCATCCGCATGCTGAAGTTCGCCTTCAACCTGGCGGACGACGGGCTGGCCGGCCAGCAGGTCTTCGCCGGTGAAGCCACCCGGCTGGCCTACATGACGGACGAGGCTGTGGAGGGCAAGGAAGCCTTCCTGCAAAAACGCGACCCCGACTGGTCACGCTTCCCGCACTACTTCTAAGGCAGGACGGCAATGAACAGCGAAGCTTCCCCCACTCCGGTATCCGCCGGTCCAGTCAACATCGAACCCGCCCTGAAGGCCCTCGCGGCCGCCCTCCATGGCGAGGGCCCCGCCGTCGAACTCTCCTTAGGCCCCGACGGCGGCCTCATCGTTGGGCACGTTGAGACCCCCGGCTGCGACGACGCCGTGGCCGTGGTCCGCACCTCCGGTTCCACCGGCACGCCGAAGGCAACCCTGCTGACCGTGGAGTCCCTGGCAGCCTCCTCGATGGCCACGGCGTTGCGGCTCAAGGGCGAGGGCCAGTGGCTGCTGGCACTGCCGGTGCAGTTTGTTGCCGGGATCCAGGTGCTGGTCCGCTCCCTGTTTGCCGGCACCCGGCCCTGGGTCATGGACATGTCCGGCGGCTTCACCCCGGAGGCCTTCACCGCGGCCGCGCTGGAACTCACGGACAACATCCGCTTTACTTCCCTGGTTCCCACCCAGCTGCAGCGGCTCCTGGACGATCCCTCGCCGGACACGCTCGCCGTGCTCCGCCGGTTCAACGCCATCCTGCTGGGCGGGGCCCCTGCGCCGCCGGCCCTGCTGGCGGCGGCGCGCGACGCCGGTGTCCGCGTGGTCACCACCTACGGCTCCGCGGAGACCTCCGGCGGCTGCATCTACGACGGCTATCCCCTGGAAGGCGTCTCGGTGCGGGTGGATACGGACGGCCGGATCCTGCTGGGCGGTGACACCGTCGCCGCAGGCTACATCGAGGCACCGGACGAGGAAACCGGGACATTCTTCGAGGAGGACGGGGTGCGCTGGTACCGCACCAGCGACCTGGGCTCCATTGACGACGACGGCCGGCTCACCGTGCTGGGCCGCGCCGACGATGTGATCATCACCGGCGGCGTCAAGGTCTCCGCCGGCCACGTGCAGGAACAGCTGGAAAAGTCCGACGCCGTCGCCGCGGCTTTCGTGGCGGGCGTCCCGTCCGCCGAGTGGGGGCAGGCCGTGGCAGCCTATGTGGCGCTTGCCCCCGCAGGTACGGACGGCACGGAAGGCACCGCCGGGCAGGAAGCCGGGGATCCCGCCGTCGTACTCCAACGTCAATGGCAGCGGCAGTTGGGGCTCTTGGCGCCCAAGACCGTCCTCGCGGCGCCGGCGCTGCGGATGCTGCCCAACGGAAAACCCGACCGGCTCGCCATGACCGCCGAACTCAGCGCCCTGCACCGGGGAAAGTAGAGTTGGACCTGCACCACCGCGGCGGGTGCGCACGTTCCATCCTGCCGTCTGACCGAAACAACACGAGGTACTAACCGTGGCCACAGCCGCCCAATGGATCCAAGGCGCCCGACTCCGGACGCTGCCGGCAGCGATCGCGCCGGTGCTGATCGGCACTGCCGCCGCCTACGAGATGGACTCGTTCCTGCTGCCCAACGCCATCCTCGCGGCGCTGGTGGCACTCCTGCTCCAGGTGGGCGTGAACTTCGCGAACGACTACTCGGACGGCATCCGCGGTACGGATGATGACCGGGTGGGGCCGCTGCGGCTCGTGGGATCCGGCGCCGCCAAGCCGGAGCACGTCAAGTGGGCCGCGTTCGGCACGTTTGCCCTGGCCATGGTGTTCGGCCTGGTGCTGGTGTTCCTCACCCAGGCCTGGTGGCTGATCCTGGTGGGCTTGGGCTGCGTCATGGCCGCATGGGGCTACACCGGCGGCAAGAACCCCTACGGCTACATGGGCCTGGGGGACCTCTTCGTGTTCGTCTTCTTCGGCCTGGTGGCCACCCTGGGCACCACCTACACCCAGGCCGGGCACATCAACCTGTCATCGGTCATCGGCGCCATCGGCACCGGCCTGATCGCCACCGCGCTGCTCATGGCAAACAACGTCCGGGACATTCCTACCGACATGCAGGCCGGCAAGAAGACGCTGGCGGTGCGGCTGGGGGACAAGCATGCGCGGGAAAGCTATGTCCTGATGCTCGCCGTCGCCATCCTGCTGGTGGTGATCCTGGCACCGGCCCGGCCGTGGATCCTGATCGTGCTGCTGCTCATCCCCGCCTGCCTGATGCCGGCCTGGCTGATGATCAACGGCCGCAAGCGCAAGAGCCTGATCCCGGTATTGAAGCAAACCGGCCTGATCAATCTCGGCTACAGCGTGCTGTTCTCACTGGGACTGATCCTCAGCCACGGGTTCTAACTGTTCTTGGTGCCCTTGGCGTTGTTGATGGTGATGTCCGGGTTGGCGTCCAGCAGGGCGTCCTCGGCATTGGCGTCCTGGACTTCACCGGCGGAGCGCAGCGGCTTGGCCTTCCCCGAGAAACGGTGCTGCAGGGCCGCCGCGGCAGCATCGCGCTGCTTCTGGAAAAACAGGTAGCTGATGGCAAAGGCAATGAGCGCGGCGCAGATCACGGCCATCAGCACCCCTACCTGCAGGAGCATGAACAGGACAAAAAGGGGGACAAAGATCGCCAAACGGATCAGGGAATATTTCAAAAAGGCCACTATTCAAGTTTAGCCGCCTCCGCCCGGCGGCCCCTGCCCGTCCTGACGATAGACTTGATGGCATGCTGTTCCGTGTGGCTTTGGCCGTCGCAGTCCTCGTCATCTTCGTGTATGGCCTGGTGGACGTGATCCGTACTGAAGGCCGCCTTACCCGGGGCATCTCGAAACCGGCCTGGATCATCGTGCAGATCGTCCTGCCGGTCCTGGGCGCCATCCTGTGGCTGCTGATTGGACGCCCACGGGGCACGGCGCAGCCGCGGCCCAGCTACCCCCATTCCATGGCCCCGGACGATGACCCGGACTTCCTCCGCAACCTCGAGGCCCGCCGCCGCAGCCAGGCCGAGGCCGAGCGACTGAAGAAACTCCGGGACGAACTGGAAGCAAAGGCCAAGGAGGACGGCGGAAAAGGACAGCGGGGCACCGACGAACACGATACCGACGGACTGAAATAGGGCTATGGCATTCCAGTCCGGCGGTGAAGAGCGGCACCCGTCCGCTCCCCCACCAAGGCCTGGCCCGTCCTACTCCACCCCGCCGCCCATTCCGGTTGTCACCCCGCTGCCCGGGACAGTCCGCACTGCGCGCACTTTGTGGCTCTTCAGTTTCGGTGCGGGACTGGCCGTACTGCTGGGGTCCTTCGTGGCTCGTGATTCCAATCTGCAGCGGCTCCACGGCGTGGTGGCAAACATGGCGGCAGGCAGTGGCGCCGCGGCCGTAGGCAGGACGGCGGAGATCGTCTTCTGGGGAAGCATCGGCGCCCTGCTGCTGGTGACCCTGTTTGAGGCAGCAGTGCTCGCCGCCGTGCTGAGCCGCCGGAACTGGGCCCGCTGGACCCTGCTCCCGCTGCTGGCCAGCCATGTCCTCATACTGTTCCTGGCGTCCGCCTTCCTGGTCCCGGCCGGTGCCGCCGGCAGCTACGTGGTGATGCTGTGGGGCGCCGGGCTGCTCCTGGCGGTAGCCGGGCTGGCGCTGCTGTTCCTGCCGTCTGCCGGGGCCTGGCTGAGGCCGGAGAGTGCCAGGGCTTGAGCCCGCAAAGGCCTGGGAACGCCCTACGCCGACTTCGGCTGCCGGTTCCTCCCGGCGTATTCTGCCAGCACTCCCTCGCAGCTGCGGATCACCACCCGGCATGCCTCACCGGCTGCCCGTGCCGTCAGCGGACTCTCAGCGATTGCGCGCCAGCGTGCCAGGCAGCGGCTCGCCTCAGCGGCCAGCACTTCCGGTCCGGCATCGGGCGCCACGGCCAGCCGGCGGTATGCGGCGGCGCCCTGGCCTCCGACCAGCCGTTCAGCTTCCGCAGCCAGCTCCGGGGCGAGCTCCACCCCCGTGGTCCGCAGGGCCGCCAGCAGCCGGAGCTCGCGGAACTCATGCGCGTTGGCCTGCAGCCGCTCCAGGGATGCCGCCAGGTTTTCGGTCCCCTGCCGTGGCCGGGTGGCCAGGAGGTTTTCCACTGCCACCAGGGCGGTCCGGGCCTTGAGCGCTTCCGCCCTGGCCTGGAACTGCCGGTCCAGCATGTCCAGCAGGGTGTCCAGACCGCTCCGCCGGGCCAGCTCGTGGGCCAGCGGCGTGGGTTCGGCAAACCCGTTGCGGATCAGGACCACGGCCAGCCGGATCCCGAAAAGCCCGTAGCGTTCCAGCAGTGACACCCGCGCCTCTTCCGTCAGACCCGCCGGCCCGGTGGACCGGCGGAACCTGTCTGCGGAGAGCAGCATCCGTTCACGCTCGGCGCGGTCCAGGGTGGCCAGCAACCGCAGGGCTTCGAAGTCCGGCTGGCGCAGGGTACGGGCGCTCTGGGCCAGGAGCCCGGCCACCGGGACCACGCCGAGGGCCAGCTTCCGCAGGGTGGGGTCGCGGCTGTACCTCTCCGCGATATTGCCGGCGGACAGAAGGGAGTCGATGCGGCCGGCTCCCACCTCGTCTGCCCGGGACAGCACCGCGATGGAATTGACCGTGCCCGAGCGGCCCGCCCCGGTGTCGCGGAAGGACTCCAGGAACCTCAGGTCGGACGCGTGCAGGTGGCGCATCAGGTAGATGACGGCGTCAGCCTCCGACGGCGAATCCTCCGGGGTCAGGAACGCCAGGGACCGCGCGGACACGTCCTGGGAGACCGAAGCGATGCCGGGGGTGTCGATCAAGGTCATGGCCCGCAGTGCCGGCGCCGGCCATTCGACGTCGAGCCGTTCCACTTCTTCCGCACGTACGCCGTCGAGGACGAAGACCAGGCGCCCGTCCACTCGCTTCAGCGGCAGGGCCCGGGGCTCCCCTGCCGCGGGGTGGAGGGTGATGCGGGGCGTATGGCCGTGCCGGTACCAGGTGACAATTCGGGTGCACTCGCCGGTGTCCGTGGGGGCGATTTCCTCACCGATGATGGCATTCAGGAGCGTTGACTTGCCTGCCTTCACCATGCCGGCAACGGCAATCCGCAGCGGCTCTGCCAACCGCCGCGCATAGCTGTGCAGTTCCTGGGTGGTGTGGAGGTCATCGGCATATACCTCCAGCGCTTCCCGGATCAACGCTGCCGCCCCGGCCGTGGTGGACGCCGTCATCCCACCCCCGCCGCTGTCTGGGTCCTGGCTGCAGCTGCCTCGGCGGCCACGGCTTCTGCAGCCCGATGGAGCGCATCCACCTTTTTCAGCTCCGCCCTGATGTCCCGCACGCGTCCTTCCTTCTCCTGTGCGTACGAGTTCGCAGCCTTCTGCGCCGCGGCCACCGAGTCGGACAGCGACCGGTGGTATTCATCGGCGATCTCGGTGAAATGGTCGCGGATGGTCCGCTGGACCAGGCGCAGCCTGTCCTTCAACTGCTTACCCACCTGGAACGTCACATCGTCCAGCTGCCGCCGCACCAAGGCTTTCGCCTCGCTCTGGCGCCGCTTCAGCCGGGTCTCCTTGTCCTCCCGGTAGGCCTTGCGCCCCAGCAGCAGCCCGGCACCCACGGACAGCGGGTTGATCAGGGCCATCCCGAAGATCCCCGTCAGGAGGCCGAACATCAGGACGCCGCCGTAGGATCCCCGCATTCCGATGAGGACTTTTTGGACCGGGTTCACCCGGCCGGGATCCAGCTGCGGCATCTGCTCCACCGGATCCAGGGCGTCCCCGGAGTCGGAGACATGCAGGACCGGCAGTGATACCTCGTCCGCCGCGAAGTGCTCAGCCACCTGGGCCGCCAGCCATTGGGACCGTTCGCTGGTCCAGACAAACGTGTCCGAAACCGCTGCGGCAACGCACTCTTCGAGCCACTGCGAGAATTGCGGCCATACGGGACCGGGATCGCCCTGGTCGATGGCGTTCTCCGCTTCCCGTTGGATTCCGCGCAGGCGGTCCCGGAGGTCGTACTCCATGTCGGCGATGAGGTCGTTGATGCCGTCGCTGAGCGTGAGCTGCCAGCGGGCGGACCGCTTTCGCAGATGGTCCGCCTCCGTCCTGGCCCGTTCCAGTTCTGCAAGCATCTGTGGCGTGCCGCCTGGGTTTTCCAGGGCGTCCAGCTCGGACTGCAGGGACAGCCTCAGGTTCCCGGTGACGGACAGCAGGTCCTGGCTCACGGAGCGGCGCTGGATCCGTTCTGCCTTCCCCACCACGTCATTGCGCAGGTGGGCCACCAAGGCCGGGTAGCCGGATTCGTCGTTGAGCTCACTGTCCTGGAGCCGCGCAGCCTCCAGCCGAAGGTCTGCGGACAGTGGCAACAGCGGAATGTCCGGCGCCACCTGGTCCAGGTGCGCCCTGTCCAGCTCCGCCACCCGCCGCCAGTCCGGATACAGGTCTGTCTTGGAAAGAACGGCAGCAACGCTGGGGGTGATCCGCATGGCCTGGCGCAGGAACCGCAGTTCCGGCTCCGTGTATTCCTGCGACGCGTCCGACACCAGCAGCATGGCGTCCGCGGTGGGCAGGGCCGTAAGGGTGGTCAAAGTGTGCGTGGAGCCCATGCCGCCCACGCCCGGGGAGTCGATGATGCTGAGTCCGCCGGTGAGGAGCCGTCGGGGCAGGCAGACCTCCGCGGCGGCTATTTTTCTGCTGTTTCCCGGGTTCCCCTGCTCGGAAACAAAGGCCGGCAGGTCGGTAAGCGCCACCGGCCGACGCTCAATGCCGCCGCCGGCAGCATCCCCGGCGGGGTTTTCCGCCGTGAAGTTGTCCGCGGCGGAATTATCCGGGGCGGGGACCAGGACCGCGGCCGACGCCGGCTCCCCGTAACGGACCACCGTGGGGACGGAAGTGGCGATGTCGTCGTCCACGGGGCATACCGGGGCGTTCACCAGGGCATTGATGAGTTTGCTCTTTCCCTGCTTGAACTCCCCCACGACAATGACCCTGATGCTCGGGTCCCGCAGCCGGGCACTGGCCTGCTCCAGCCTCCGGCGCAAGTCTGCGCGGTCCCCGCTGCCCACCAACTGCAGGCCCTGCTCCACGAGCTTTCCCAACTGCCCGGCAGTGACGGGCCCCGGTGGCCTTGCCGGTGCTGCTTCTGCCACAGCGTGTCCCCCTGTCGGTGCCGAAAAATTCCCAATGCCGGAAATACCGGAAGAGCCCGGCAGGAAGTGGATGCCTCCTGCCGGGCGGTTTGCCTCCCGCGAACAGCGTGTTGTTGGAATAGCGTGTTACAGCGCGGTGGAGTCGTCAACCACCGCATGGTCGATGGCGGTGTGGTTTTCCAGGTCCACATCCGTGTGGCTCGGGTTGTCCTCCGTGAAATCGAGCTGGTTGTCTGCAACCACCAGGTTGTCCTGCACGGTGTTCGTGGCCGAGTTGTCCTGGAAGGAGTCGTCAACGTGGACGTCCACCGCCGTGTTGGTGGAGTTATCCGGGTTGAAGGAATCCTCCATCTCCACCGAGTTGTGGGTGGAGTTGTCGGAGTTGTCATTGAACGAGTCGCGGACATCCAGGGCTGTGTCCGTGCTGACGGAGTGGTCCGAGTGGTCGGAGTAGTCCGAATGGTCCGAGTTGTCGTTGAAGGAGTCGTCCACATCCAGGCCGACGTCGGTGTTGAAGGAATCGTCGGTGTTGAAGGAACCGGAAATGGCAGTCACCTCGTTGCCGATTCCAACGTCTCCGCCCGCGTGGATGGAGTTGTCCCTGGAGTTATCGGTCGAATGGTCGGCGTTGTACGAATCCCGAATATTATTGGAGTCCCGGACACTGGCGTCGTCACCGGCCGCCACTGCGTAATCTCCGGAGGCCACAACGGCATCATGGTCAAACCACTGCTCCACGTCCCCATGCGCCCAGATGTTTTGGTTGACGGACTGGTCCGTGGTGGTGTCCCGGTCGTCGAGCATGGTGGTGTTGGTCGTGTAGGAAAAGTGGTTCACCACGTGGTGCAGCTGCTGGACCGCGTTGGCGTGGTCGTCCTGGTCGTAGTCGGTCCCGCCCTGCCCCGGGCTGGGCCCGCCGCCATGGATTGCCGCGGCACTCCCGGCGTGCGCCGCCGTGGTGCCCGCCTGCCCGGATCCCATGTACCCGGACCCCGTGTGCCCTGCCCAGGCACTGTTTCCGCCGGTGTGATGTACCCGGTCCAGGGATGAGGCGTTGACGGTGATGGGGGCGTAGTCGAGGACGACCGGCATGGCGGCGTCCACGTCAGCCGAGCACACGTTGCCCAGGCCGTGTTCCGCCAATGCCCTCTCGGGGTCGTCCAGGAACTCCTGGATCGCTTCCCGGTTGCCGAAGAGCTGCATCAGGAACTGAACAAGGTCGTTTGCGAGTGTTGGCATATGCGTGGTCCTCACATCTTCTTGAAGTCGCGGATCATCCGGCGAAACGTATCCGGTTATCTCAACCTAGGTTCGCTGCCGGGGACAGGACATCGGGCGGTTTCCCCCTAGCAGCGGCCGCCGTTCCGGGGCGCCGGGCCTGGCAGGCCTAGGGGTGTTAGGGGTTCATTCCTGCTGCGGATTCAGCTGCTGGGAACTTTCCACGCCAAGTGCCAGGCGCAGGCGGGCCAGCAGGTCCGACCGGTTCTCCGCGCCGAGCCGGCGCCTGATCCGGGCGATGTGGTGCTCCGCCGTCCTGGGCGAAATGTAAATGGCCTCGCCGATTTCCCGGTAGGTTTTGCCCTCAAGCACCAGCCTGGCAACTTCCTTTTCGCGCTCGCTGAGGCCGGATGCGTCCGGCTGCGCGCCTTTGCCCACGCCGTCGGCACCGCTGCCTGCCTGCGCGTCGGCGCCCCCGGATGCTCCTGTGCTTCCCTGCGGATGCAGGTCCCGCGCGCAGGAGAGCAGGCGCATCATGTCCCGCCGTTCCTCTGCGCGGGCGGCTGCGTGTCCGGCCAGCCTGGCGCCCTCCCACGGCATTCCCACAGCTCCCAGCAGCCGGGCCGCGCCCTCCACCTCGGAAGTACGGAAACGGCCGGCCAGCACCGATACCCAGGCTTTGCCCGCCGTCGCCAGGACGGCGGCCAGCTGGCTGTGGGCCGAGGCCCTTGCCAGTGCCGTGGCGTGGGGGGCAAGATCGGCGGGGCTCTCATTGAGCAGCGCAGCCTGGACGGCGGCCCAGTGAAGGGGAACAGCCCACAACGCAGGTCCGCCCAGGCGCCCCAGCAGCTTCCACGCGTCGTCCAGGTACTGCGCCACGCGGCGCGTCTCCCGCAGGCGGGCAGCGGCAATCAGCAGCTCCCCCCACGGCAGGAGGTTGTAGAGGTCCACCGACGTGTGCAGCATTGCCTCCCGTGCCCGCTCCCACGCCCTGAGCAGCTCCGGTACGTCTCCGTTGCGGCGGGCAAGTCCCACCTCCAGGGCGGCGGACATGAACTCGTCGCGCGGGACCAGCGGCCAGTGGTTGGCCTTGGCTGCTTCCGCTGCGGCAAACCGTGCGTCCTCGAGTTTGTCCTGCATCATGGCTGCCCAGGCCTGGAGCAGCAAAAGCCTGGGCTGCGCGGCATTGCCACCTTGCCCGGCCACCACCGCGGCCCGGCAGACTGTTTCCGCCAGGTGCGGCTCGCCGCTGTGCAAGGCCAGGAGGGCTGCCAGGGCGGCCGGCGTTTCCGGCAGCGGCAGGGCCATGCCCGCCGAGTTCAACATGTCTGATGCGTGGATCAGGATGGAGATGCCCTGCTGCGGCTTTTCACCCAGAGATGCGAAGACTCCCTGGCCGGTCTGCACCAGGGCAGCCGCGAGGAGGGTCGGGGACGACGCCGGAGCGTCCGGCTGGAAGAAGGCTTCGGCACCTGCCCGGTCTCCCGCACCGATCATGGCGACGGCGGCAAGGGGCGCCGAGGCACCTACGCGGCCTGGCCCCAACCAGTTGTAGACGTCGGCTGCGCGTGCCAGCATTCCCCGCTGCGCCCACACAGAGGCCGCTACGTCCGCGCCGCGACGCACGTCCGGCGGGTCCGCGCTGACCAGGAGCGCGTCGATGATGCGGGCGGCAGTATCCAGTTCACCGTCGCCGGCCGCGGCCTGCGCGCGCCGGGCCGCCGTTGCCAGCGTGTCGGCACCTGCAAGGAGCGCCTCCTCGTAGAGCTGGGAGGCGAGCCTGGGGTCGCTTTCCAGCGCAGCGTTGGCCGCTTGCTCAAGTTCCGCTGCAACCCTGGAATCGGCGAGTCCGCCCCTGGCGAGGTCGCGCGCCAGGTTGCCAAGCGGTTGCCCGGTGGACGCGAAAACGCTCACGAGCTCCCGCTGGAGCGCGTGCACCTTGGCTGTTGGAGTGGCGGTCAACAGGGCGTGCTGGGCAGTCCCCACCACGGTGCCATCCGGCCTCAGCAGGCCCGCGGCCTCTGCCCTGTCGACTAAGGAGTCCAGGTTCTCCACGGTCCCGCTGATGAATTTCTGCTGGAGGTCTGCCGGGAGCGGTCCGGGCAAGGCGAAGCCCACCGACAGTGCCAGCAGCAGCTCACGTACTGCCGCGTTGGCGCCCTTCAACTGCTTGGCCATCAGCTCCGCTGAATGGGGCGGCGGCGGGTGCCCCTGGTGGTCCGGAGACGTGTGCAGGGGTACGGGGCGTTCCGCCCGCTGCAGGTGCGCATCCATCTCAGGCCGCCGGAGCTGTGGTCGTGGCCGTGGCGACGGCAGTCTCAGTGGAGGCAGTGGTGGTCTCCTCGGGCGTAGGTGCAGGCGCAACGGCAGGTGTGGGCGTCAGCTCGGTGGCCGTTGGCGTGACGAGCGCATCGCCAGTGGGGCCGGCGGCTGACATTGTTGCAGGCGTCATGCTGGGAGACGCGCTCTCGCTGGTCGGCGTCGCGGTGCCTGTGTCCGTGGGAGCTGGACCGGAATTGAGCGTGGGACTAAGCGTGGGACTACTTGTCACCCCTGGTGATGTGCCGGGCGAGGCCGTGCCGGACGATGACGGGGCAGGCGATGTGGGCGGGGACGTTATGGTCCCGGGTGCAGTAGTGGCAGGGGACGTGGGGACGGAGGTTGCAGGACTGGTCGGGAGAGGCTGCGAGAGGTCGGTAGGGCTTGCGGTGACAGTGGCAATGGAATCCGGAATGATGCCGGTGCCGGCCGCACCGGAGCCGGACAGCGTAGTCAGGGGAGCTCCCGCAGCGGGTCCACCGGCCTTCGCCCCACCGGGGGCGTTCCCGTCGCCGCTGCTCGCCGGCTTTCCGGCGGGCGGTGCGTAGGCAGCGGGTCCGGGCTCCTGGCTGAGCGGCTTCGTGGCGCTGGCTTCAACGCCCGCAAGGGGCTGGGGAACGGCAACCACTGCTGCTCCCCCTGGATCGGGCACTTCAGTTGTCCCTCCCCCGGTGGATCCACCCGTGGTGCTGGCCCCTGCCTGCGGCACGAACATCGCGGTCAGGCTCCCGAAGCCATCCGGACTTTGGGCGGCAGTGGCGGTAAGGACCGTAAGGACGGCAGCGGCCGCGGCGACGGCCGTGACCCGGACCGTGGGTTTCGGGGCGTGCGCGCCCCCTTTCCCGTGCAGCGCACTGCGGGAGGGCGCGGCAATGGCTCCTCCCGCCGTCGAATATTTACGCGACCAGCTGGGCCGTCCGGGGTGGCCCGTTCCAGGTGGCGCGCCGGAAGGTACGACGGCGGCACGCGCCTCGTCAGCCTCCGCTCCGCTTGATCCCGGCCCGGCCAGAGCCGCTTCAGCTTCGACCGCCTCAGCTTCCGCCGACGCCGCTGCCTTTGCCGCAGCGCTGTGGGCCAGGAGCGCCGCCACGGCGGCACCGAGGCAGATGGAGGACTTGGGGTCGGCGTCCACCGCAATGGGCCGGCCCAGCTGCTCGGACACCAGCTGTGCCACCAAGGGGATTCGGGACGATCCCCCAATCAGCAGCACCGTGGACAGGTCTTCCGGCTCAAGGTGCAGTTGGGCCAGGGAGTGTTCCAGTGCCGCCACCGTTTCCCGCACGGGCTCTTCGATCAGCGCTTCGAACTCGGAACGGACCAGGCGGACCTGCTGCTGGACGCCCGGCAGGAGTACCGGGATGCTTGCCTCGCTGTCAGCGGACAGGGCTTCCTTGGCCTCCACGCATTCGCGCCGTAACCGCGTCAGGGCGCCAAGCACCACGGGGTCGGTGGCGTCGAGGCTTTCCAGTGCATTCCCGCTGTGGCCTGCCACGTAGCGGAAGACCGCAGCGTCAAAGTCGGCGCCGCCCAGGTCTTCGATTCCCTCCGGGCGTCCCACGAGTTCAAAGCGGCTGCTGCCGGACTTCCGCAGGACAGCGGTATCGAAGGTGCCGCCACCGAGGTCGTAAACGGCGATGGTGCTGCCTTCCTCCACCCGCACCTGCGACGCGTAGTGCAGGGCCGCGGCCTCCGGTTCGGGGAGGAGTGTCACGTTCTCCAGGCCGTGGGAACTGAGGGCGTCCCGCACCACGGACAGGCGGTGGCTGCCCCAGGCTGCAGGGTGGGTCAGGAAGAAGGCCGACGCCGGGCCCCCTTCACGTTCGGCGGCGCGGTCTGCCACCCACCGGGCCATGGTGGCGAAGACGTCCTCAGGCTGCAGCGCCAGGCTGCCCAGGATGATGGGTACGTCGTCGCCAATCCGGCGCTTGAATTCCCGGACCACTCGCTCCGGTGTGTCCAGCCCGCGGCGTTCGGCGGCCTCGCCCACCAGGACAGTGCCTTCCTCCGGGTAGTACAGCACGGAGGGGACGGACGCTCCACGGGCGCCGAGGGGAAGGCACTCGGGCACGGGGGAAGCACCTTGGTGAAAGCGTACAACCGCGGCTGCCGTGAAACTCGTCCCGACGTCTACGGCGAGGGCGTAGCTCATGGTGACCTCGAAAGGCTGGTGGTCCACATGCAAGCTTCATCACAGTGAACAGTCACCAAATTAGCATTCCCAGGGACCGGGGAACACCCCTGTTGCTACAACGAATGGTGATACGGCAGGTGGCTGCCGTATCACCGATCGATTTCGGGCCTTAAGACCCGTAAAACCAGCGGGTCTTAAGGCGCAGCTTAGAGGCCCGAGTAGGAGTGGAGCCCGTTGAACAACGTGTTCACGATGGTGAAGTTGAAGATCACGCAGAGGTAGCCCACGATCGACAGCCATGCGGCGCGGGTTCCGGTCCAGCCGCGGGTGGCACGGGCGTGCAGGTAGCCGGCGTAGACGACCCAAATGACGAAGGTCCACACTTCCTTGGTGTCCCAGCCCCAGAACCGGCCCCAAGCCTTCTCGGCCCAGATGGCACCGAACATCAGCGTGAAGGTCCAGCCGATGAAAGCGATGGCGTTGATGCGGTAGGACAGGTTCTCCAGGCTCAGCGCTGAGGGCACCAGGCGCATGAAACCGAGCTTGTCGGTGCCGTCCGCGGCCACGGTCTTCTGCCGGTGGGACTGCACCAGCTGCAGGGCGGACATGGCGAAAGTCAGGGTGAACAGTGCCGAGGAAAGCACCGCGATGGAGACGTGGATGACCAGCCAGTAGCTCTGCAGGGCGGGAACCAGGTGACCCACGGGGGTCCAGAAAGCCACAGAGGCCGCCACCAGCATGATGATCACCAGGCCCACCACGAAGGTGCCCAGGAAGCGGAGGTCGCGGCGGATCAGCGAGAGAAGGAACACGGCTGCCACGAGGAATGCGCCGGTGGTGAGGAATTCGTACATGTTGCCCCACGGCACGCGGCCCGCGCCCAGTGCCCGGGTGACCACGCCGGCCCCGTGGATGACGGCGGCGAGGATGGTCAGGGCTACGGCCACCCGCGCCGGGACCCGGCGCTCCGCGGCGTACTTCATGTCGCCGTCGGCCGTTACGACACTGCCAGTTCCTGCTCCGCCGGCCTTGGCGGACGACGACGGGCGCTCGGCCCGGTCGGCAGGCCCGTCCAGGCGGGCCCCGGCAGAACCTGCACCCACTCCTGCCGCTACGGGAACCTTGGCGGCAGTGCCGGCCTGGGCGGCCTTGAGGTCCACCGCGCGCAGCGCCTTGCTGCTCTTGGCCAGGTCCCAGGCGAAGGCGATGAAGGCCACCGTGTAGGTACCCGCCGCCAGCAGCATGAAGAGTTCGCTGTACTGGCCCATGGTTTCGTTGATTCCAAATGGCATTACTGGTCCTTTTCGGGCCCGGTGGGGCCTGCTGGGGTGGTGACGGAGCCGGCGCCAGTTTCAGCGGAGCCTGCCGCGTTATCGACGGAGCCTGCGACATTATCGCCTGCCCGGCTGGGAGTTTGCTGGGACGGAGCGGCGTCTTTGGACACAGCACCTTCAGAGTCAGTGCCTTCAGGCAGCTGCCACTCTGCGGTGAACAGCTTCCGGAGTGCCGCCGCCTCGCCGGCCAGGCGGTGGTCCTCGCCGCGGGCCAGGAGCCCGTACTCCACCATGGTGCGGCCGTCAGCGGCTGTGCCCGTGCGGACCCAGACGCGGCGGCGGTTGACGTAGAGCGACAGGATCAGGCCGGCCACGGCCAGGAGGGCGAACACCAGGGCGGAGAGCTGTCCCGGGTTGTGGTGGATGTCCACGCCGATGTAGCGCTTCACGCCATCGAAGCTGATGGTGCCCTTGCCGTCCGGCAGGGTGTAGGTGGAGCCGGGGGCCAGCGTGATGCCGCCTGCCGCCAGGTTCCTGGCGTTCAGTGGCGTCAGGTTCTTGACATCCAGCTCGAAGACGTTTTGCGGCGCACCCGTGTTCAAGCCAAGGTCGCCGTAGTACGAGTTCAGGGTCAGCTGCGGGTTGAACAGCTCGGGATCGGCGCTGAACGAAATATTCTTGTCCGTGACGAACGCCGTGGGGAGGAAGAAGCCCACGAACCCGAGCTGGTCCGGCTTGGCGTCGGGGACCTTGATCACCACGGAGGAGTAGTAGTTCTCGCCCTGCAGCTTGGCCACCACCGGGCCCTGCATGGCGACGTTGCCCGCCCCGTCACGGACTGTCACCACCGGCGCATAGCCGTTGCCGGTCAGGTAGATGCTGGTGCCGCCCAGGCTCAGGGGGTCGTTGACCTTCAGGATTTCCTGCTTCGGCGGAGCCTCCGGATTCTCCTTGGTGGTGACAGTGGCGGCAAAGTCGATGGGCTGGCCGAACTTGCCCTTCGATTCGCGGTCGAAGGTGATGTTGAACTTGTCCAACTGGAGCGAGTACGGCTGCAGCTGGCTGGACTGGAAGTTGGTGCCGGGGTTGAACTGGTCGTAGCCCACCAGCGTGTTCACGAACGTGTCGCCCTCCACCAGGATCCGCTGGCCGCTGTAGCCGAAGAGGCCACCGGCGGCCACGGACACCAGCACGCCGATGAGCGAGGTGTGGAACACCAGGTTGCCCACTTCCTTCATGAAGCCGCGCTCGGCACCCAAAGACGGAAGGGCGCCGTCGGCATCCCTGACCTCCACCCGGTAGCCGCGCTTCCGCAGCAACCCAGCCGCACCGTTGATGGCGTCCGACGCCGGGATTCCGGCGCCCGAGGGAATCACCAACGTGCCGTATTCCGGCAGCCGGGACAGGCGCTGCGGGGTACGCGGCGGCTGGGAGCGCATGGCCTTGTAATGGGCGATGGCCCGCGGCACCACGCAGCCGATCAGCGAGATGAACAGCAGCAGGTAGATCGCGGAGAACCATACGGAGGAGTAGACGTCGTAGAGCTGCAGGGAGTCCAGCAGCTTGCCGTACTCCGGATGGTCCTTGATGTACTGGGTCACCGTGGCCGGGTTGGCGGGCCGCTGCGGGAACAGCGACCCGGGGACGGCGGCGACGGCGAGGAGCAGCAGGAGGAACAGTGCAGTCCGCATGCTGGTCAGCTGGGTCCAGGCCCACCGGAGCATGCCCCTGGGTCCCAGCGCCGGGAGGGCGGCCTGGGCCTTCGCCTCGGCAACAGGGGCGGATTGCTTCTTTTTTACCTTCACACGCTCGCTCATCAGATCGGCAACTTCACGTCGGTTTGGAACCAGTACTGCAGCCCGGTCACCCAGGCACCCCACACGCCGGTGGCCATCAGCAGCCCCAGGACCACCAGGATTCCGCCACCGGTCCGCTGGATGGCCAGGCGGTGCTTGCGGAAGAACGCCATCACGCCCATCCCCCGGCGCAGGGCCAGTGCGATTAGCAGGAACGGAATGCCCAGCCCCAGGCTGTACACGAATGCCAGGAAAGCGCCCTTGGCGGCTGAGGACCCGCCGGAGAGGCTCAGCAGCTGCACGGCCGAGTAGGTGGGGCCGATGCACGGCGCCCAGCCCAGCCCGAAGGTCAGGCCCAGCAGCGGGGCACCCCAGAGACCGGCGGGCGGCTTGGCATGGATTTTTGCGTCCCGCTGGAGCCAGCTGAAGCCGCCCATGAACACGATGCCCATAATGATCACCAGGATGCCCAGAAGCTGGGTGATCCAGGCGTTCTGGCTGCCGGTGATGAGCGTGCCCAGCTGGCCGAACGCGCCGCCCAGCAGGACGAAGATCACCGAGAAGCCCAGGACGAACAATCCGATGCCTGCCAGCATGCGGCCCCGCTTTTGCTTTTCCAGGTCCACGCCGCTCAGGCCGGTCACGTATCCCAGATAACCGGGTACCAGCGGGAGGACGCAGGGCGAAAGGAAGGAGACCAGCCCGGCGAGCAGTGCCACCGGGATGGCCAGCAGGATGGAGCCGCTGAGGATGGCTTCGGCGAAGGGGCTGTTCACGGTCCCGGCCTGTTCCTATTCCGCCACTGCGGCGGTGATGAGGGCCTTTAGGGTGCCCTTCTCGATTTCGCCGAGGACGCGGGAGGCCACCCGCCCCTGCTTGTCCAGGACCAGGGTGGTGGGCACGGCGCCGGGCGGCACCAGGCCGGAGACGGACAGCAGGACGGCGCCGTCCTTGTCGTCAAAGCTGGGGTAGGTCAGGTTGAAGGTCTTTTCGAACGCCTCCGCCGTTGGCTTCTCATCCCGGAGGTTGACGCCGAAGAACTGGACACCCTGGTCCTTGAACTCCTGGTGCAGGGCTTCAAGGAGCGGCGCTTCCACGCGGCAGGGGGCGCACGCTGCGAACCAGAAGTTCAGGACGCTCACCTTGCCCTGGAAGTCGGCCGGTGTGACGGCGGTGCCGTTGAAGAGGGCACCCTGGATCTGCACGGCTTCCTTGCGGTCCGCGGCGGCGAACTCGGTCACGGAGCCGTCACCGGCAACGTAGTTCTTGTTGTCCCCCGCCTTGGCCTGCTTGGCCAGGGCATCCTCCTGGGCACAGCCGGACAGGCCAAGGGTCAGCGCGGTCAGCGCCATGCCGCCGGCAGCGAGCAGGCTGCGGCGCGAGGGAAGGTTGCTGTTGCTCACTACTAGGCTCCAGGGGTGCTGGCGGCACCGGGAAGAAGGGATGCTGCGGGTTCGCTGTACTCAACCCGCAACAGCGAGCCGGCGTCGTCGAAGACCAGGGACGTAACGGAGGTCAGGGTGCACTCGCGCTTGCGGGGATCGTGCCACAAAGGCCGCCCTTCCGCGCTCAGCCGGGTGGCCCAGATGGGCAGCTGGTGGCTGACCAGGATGGCCTCAGGGCCTTCTGCGCCAAAATCGCCGGCCGCAAGTTCAATCGCCTTCCGGCGCGCGTCCTGCGCAGCCGCTGCCACCCGGGCCGCCTGCTGCTTGTACGGCTCACCCCAGGACGGGCGCAGCGGGTTGACCAGGTGCGGCCAGTGCCGTGGCCGGCGCAGTTCACCCTTGGTGACCTTCATGCCCTCGAAGTAGTTCTCCGCTTCGATGATCCGCTCGTCTGTGTGGATCTGCAGCTGCAGGGCTTCCGACGTCGGCCGTGCAGTTTCCTGCGCACGCTCGAGCGGAGAGGCGGCGAGGTAGGTGATGCGGGCCCCGTGCTCGGCGCGCTGCCGGAAGTGCTCCGCAAGCATCCGGGCCATCTCCTGCCCCAACTCGGAAAGGTGGAAATCCGGGAGCCGCCCATAGAGAACGCCGTCGGGATTATGGACCTCGCCGTGGCGGAGCAGATGGACAGTGGCTTGGGGCATGTTTACCAGTTTCTCAAAGATGGCGCGCGATCCGAAATCTTCTACGTTCAGTAGAACTGAAGTTTTTGAAGAAATGTTCCGAAGCCGGGAACAAAACATGCAAATGCATGTTTATACTGGATGCAGCAAGTTAGTTGAGACTTCAACTTATGAAGCTTCAACAGCAGGATCACCACAGACACAGCTATACAAGGAGCAACATCATGGCACTTCCCGCAGACGTCACCACCGGCACCTGGACCCTGGACAACTCCCACAGCGAGATTGGCTTCACCGTCCGCCACGCCGGCATCAGCAAGGTCCGCGGCCAGTTCACCGAAGCCGCCGCCACCCTGGACCTGGCCGAGGACGTGGTCGATTCCAAGATCAACGCCACCATCAAGACCGCCAGCTTTGACTCCGGCGACGCCAACCGCGACGGCCACGTCAAGGGCGGGGATTTCTTCGACGTGGAGAAGTTCCCCGAGATCTCCTTCGTCTCCAACGGCCTCGTGGCCAAGGGCAACAGCTACGAACTCACCGGCGACCTGACCATCAAGGGTGTTACCCGTCCCGTCACCTTGGAAACCGAGTTCAACGGCGTGGCCGTGGACCCGTTCGGCAACACCCGCGCCGGCGTCTCCGCCGAGACCACCATCAGCCGCAAGGACTTCGGCCTGACCTGGAACGCCGTCCTGGAAACCGGCGGCGTGCTGGTCAGCGACAAGGTTGCCATCAACCTGGAACTCGCCTTCATCGCTCCCGCAGCCTAATTCCCCTTCACGGCACCCCGGCCCGCCTGCACGGCATGGCCGGGGTGCCGTGTTTAACCTGCAAACGCGGTGCATCAACACCTCCCGAATGATCCACAACGCCGCCCGCCGGGGGTACGGTGGACTTAAGCCATGCTGGGGGGAAGGCTGAGGACCGATTCCCGGCAGCCTAACTGGATCCCGACCCTGCAGAAGGAACGCCCATGAGTACTCCTCCCGTCCCGCCTCCCGGGTCCGAAGACCCGCGAACCAGCCCCGGACAATCCGGCAACGACCAGTCCGGAGCCCAGCCGCGCTACGGCCAGAACGCTCCGCAGTACGGCCAAAACGCTCCGCAGTACGGCTCGCAGCCGCCGGCAGCACCGCAGTACGGCCAAAATGCACCCCAGTACGGCCAGAATGCACCGCAGTATGGGTCGCAGGCTCCCGGCTACGGCCAGTCCCAGTTCGGCCAGTCGCCGTATGGAAAGTCCCCTTACGGCCAGTACCCCTCGGAGCAGCCGCAGCCCGCCGGAAGCAACGGCATCCCCCAGCTGGTGAACATCTCCTTCTGGCTGCTGATTGCGTCGGCCGCCATTTTCGTCATCGGCATGCTCCTGGGCCTCACCCAGCTGGACGACCCCCAGTTCCGGCAGCTCTTTGAACAGCAGATGCAGTCGAGCGGAACAGACATCAGCTACGACAGCATCAAGAGCGTCATCGCCGGCACGCTGGTGGTCTTTGCCATCATCGGCGCCGCGCTCTACCTGCTGGTGGCCTTCTTCATCCGCAAAGGCAAGAACTGGGCCCGCATCCTGGGAACAGTCTTTGCAGCGCTGTCCATTTTCGGCCTGTTCGGGGTCCCCTCCCTCGGAACGCTTGGAACCGTCCTGGGCATCGTAGCCATCGTGCTGCTTTACCTGCCTGCAGCTGCCCCGTACTTCCGGAAGCAGCAGCCCTTCGCCAACCCATACTCGGGTGGGTTCGGCAACCCTTACGGGCGGTAACCCAGCACGTCTGCTGGCAAACAGGCGGCCCGGGACGCAGCAATGCGTCCCGGGCCGCCTGCGTTAAGCCAGCGCTAGGCTGTCTGTCCGGGTGTCTGGGCCCGCTGCGCGTGGTAGGCCAGGATCTGGAGTTCGGTGGCCATGTCCACCTTGCGGAGGTTGACGCCGTCGGGAACCTGCAGCATCACCGGGGCGAAGCTCAGGACGCTGTGGACGCCCGCCGCCACCACCCGGTCGCAGACGTCCTGGGCCACGGCGGCCGGCAGCGCCAGCACCACCATGTTGGCCCCGGTGCGGTGCAGGACTGTTTCGAGGTCCGCGACGTCGCTGACCCGCAGCCATCCCACCTCGCTGCCCACCACCATCTGGTCGGCGTCGAAAATGGCCACGACGTCGAACCCGCGGGACTCGAAGCCGCCGTACCGCGCCAGCGCCTTGCCGAGGTTGCCGGCACCGACGATAGCCACTTTCCAGTCGTGCGTCAGTCCAAGCGCTGCCGCGATATGACGGCTGAGGTACTGCACCTCGTAGCCAACACCCCTGGTTCCGTACGATCCCACATAGGACAGGTCCTTGCGCAGGGTTGAGGAACTGACCCCTGAGGCTTCAGCCAGCGATTCGGAGGAGACGCGCTCCACGCCCTCAGCCAGCAGGGTGTTCAGGGCGCGGAGGTAGAGGGTCAGCCGGGCTACGGCTGCGGGCGGTATCTGCTTGGGCGGCGTGCCCGTCGCAGCTGGAAGGTCGGGAAGCGGCTGCGGCGTGGAATCCAGGGAGGTCACCGGCACTCCCCCTACTGGGCCATGGCGCGCTGCAGCACGCGTTCCAGCCGGGTTTCGTCGATTTTCCAGAAGTCGCGCTGTACGCCGTCCACCAGCACCACCGGGATTTCCTCGGCGTAGCGCTCCCGCAGCTCGGGCTGGTTGTCCACCAACTCTTCGCTCCAGGTAAGGCCCAATGAGGCAGTGACCCGGCTGACGGCGTCGCGCGCGTCTTCGCAAAGGTGGCAGTCAGCTTTGGTGACCAGGACGACGCGGGGTGTAGCCATGGCTTAACGGTATCGCCGTTCGCGTACTGCCGGTGACGCCGACGGCGGCAGGCCAGCGGATTGACTAGACTCAACACCATGCCCGAGGAGAAATACGTCGCCGTAGTCACGCGCCCGGTTGCCGAGCCGCAGCCGGGCGAAGCGGCGTTTTTCGACGTGGACAACACCTTGATGCGCGGAGCCAGCCTCTTCCATGTGGCACGCAAGATGCACCAGCGCGGAGCCTTTACCCTGGCCCAGGCCGCCGGCTTCGCATGGAAGCAGTTCAAGTTCGTGGCCCGCGGGGAGAACATCGATGACGTCCATGCCGTGCGGGATTCGGCCCTGACGCTGGCCGCCGGGATCACCGTTGACGACATCAAGGCCCTGGGTGAAGAAGTCTACGACGAGATGATCGCCTCGCGGATCTGGCCGGGCGCCAAGGCACTGGCGGAGCAGCACCTCAGGGTGGGCCGCCGCGTCTGGCTGGTAACGGCCACGCCCATTGAGGTGGCCACCGTGATCTCCACCCGCCTGGGACTGACCGGAGCCCTGGGGACGGTGGGCGAAGTGTCGGACGGCATGTACACCGGCCGCCTGGTGGGAGACATCCTGCACGGCTCGGCGAAGGCCGTAGCCGTCCAGGCCATCGCCGACGAGGAGGGCCTGGAGCTCAAGCGCTGCTGGGCCTACAGCGACTCCTACAACGACGTCCCGCTGCTGTCGCTGGTGGGGCACCCCGTGGCCATCAACCCGGACGCCAAGCTGCGCCGCCACGCGCGGGACCGGAACTGGCCGGTCTACGACTTCCGCGCCGGCCGCCGCGCTGCCACGTTCGGCCTCAAGGCAGCCACTTTTGGCGGTGCGATTTACGGCCTCTGGAAGGGCTTCGCCCGGATGCGCGGCCCGCGGGCGTAGCCCGGTAACAAACAAAATGCCCGCCGCCTCGGAAGGCGACGGGCATTTGCACGCTGTTGGAAGTATTTCTACTTCTTGTTGCGGCGCTGGTGACGGGTCTTGCGAAGCAACTTGCGGTGCTTCTTCTTGGCCATACGCTTGCGACGCTTCTTAATAACTGAACCCACGAAAGTTCCTTACAAACTAGATGCAGTACCTGTCTGATGGAGAAGGTCCGCGGACATAGCTACGAACTGAACAACTGACAGATTCTTACAATGACGTAAAACGTTCCTTAACAGGGTACCGCCTATTGGGAGCGGCTCAGGACAGGCTGCCTCAGGCCGTCTCGGTGTGACCGTCCACGACAGCACCCTTAAGGTACTGTTCAACGGCGTTTTCGGGGACCCGGTAGGAGCGGCCGAAGCGCACTGCCGGCATTTCGCCCGAGTGCACCAGCCGGTAGACAGTCATTTTGGAGACGCGCATGACCTCGGCCACTTCAGCCACGGTCAGGAACTTCGCGTTGGAGAAGTTCTGTTCTGCCGACATTTCCCTATTTTCCTTTGCTGACGGATGGACAACAGTGACCCCAGGTACGTGCCAATGCGGTGTTCCGATGCTGAGCCATCCACCAACCACCTAAGTAGATACTCTAGATGTTCCTGTGGCAGATGTGAAAGTGGCGGGCCCCCTATTTCATCCCCTAATTCGACCCCCGGCGCTTCCGTGCCGATGCCGCCAGCTGCTCCAGGACAGACGCGGAGACATCCCAGTCCATACAGGCATCCGTGACGCTTTGGCCGTAGACCAGTTCAGCGCGCCCTGCTGCATGGTCCGCGACGTCCAGGTTCTGCGCCCCGCCCACCAGGAAGCTTTCCAGCATGACGCCGGCCACCGCGCGCGCTGCGGTCCCGCCGTCTTCCAACTGGGCGCCGATCTCCAATGCCACCTCGGCCTGCCGGTGGTGGCTCTTGCCGCTGTTGGCGTGGCTGGCGTCGACGATAAGGCGGGGATTCAGTCCCTTGCCCCCCAGTTCGTTGGAGGCGCGTTCGACGTCGGCCGCTGAGTAGTTGGGCCCCTTGCGGCCGCCGCGGAGGATGACGTGGGTGTCGGGGTTTCCGGCCGTTGCCACCAGCGCGGCCCGGCCCTCGCCGTCGATCCCCAGGAACGCCTGGGCCGCCGCCGCTGCCCCGCAGGCGTCGATGGCCACCTGCAGGCCGCCGTCGGTCCCGTTCTTGAAGCCGATGGGCATGGACAATCCGGAGGCAAGCTGCCGGTGGATCTGGCTTTCGGTGGTGCGGGCACCGATGGCACCCCACGAGATGAGGTCGGCCATGTACTGCGGGCTGATCGGTTCCAGGAATTCGGTGGCGGTGGGAAGGCCCAGCGCAGTGACCTGCTGCAGGAACTGCCGGGCCGTGCGGAGGCCGGTAACCATGTCGTGGCTGCCATCCAGCCGTGGATCGTTAATCAGGCCCTTCCAACCCACGGTGGTGCGCGGCTTTTCGAAGTAGGTCCGCATGACGATCAGCAGGTCTTCCTTGTGCTTTTCGGCCTGGCTGACCAGCCGGCGGGCGTACTCCAGCCCCGCCTTGGGGTCATGGATAGAACAGGGGCCAACAATGACCAGCAGGCGGTCGTCCACGCCGTCCATGATGGCGCGCACCTCGTCCCGTCCGCGTTCGACGACGGCAGCGGCCCGGGCGTCCAGCGGCAGTTCGGCGAGGAGTTCGGAGGGGGTGGGCAGCGGGGTGAATTCGCTGACGCGCAGGTTCGAGGTGGACTTGGTCTCGGTGGCGGGGGCTGCTGCTGTTGCGGTGCTCATGTTCGGGGTCCTGTTCCAGATGGGAAGCGGGCCCGGATTTCAGAACCCGCCGGAGAAACGGCGAAGGGCAGAGAATGATCTCTGCCCTGTTGGCTCTGAAGGAATGCTGGATGCGTGTCAGTTAGACGCGGGCCCCTCCAGAGCCAACGAAAAATACGCATACCAACGGTTAGTCATGGAAGAGACCATAAACCCGGGTGCACGCAGCCGCAAAATCAGTGCGTCACATTCCCTTCATCGCGATTCCTGAAGGCCCGCCACCAGTTCGGCGTGCTTTTGGTCAGTGAGGCGGTACCAGGACATGATGACGACGGCGGCCAGCACCAGGGCGGCGGGCAACAGTCCGGCAGCGGCGCGGATGGCGGTAAGGGCCGGGGCCGCCTGCTCCTGGACTGACGAGGAGTAGCCGCCCCACGCGAGCGCGAAGGCCACCAATCCTCCGCCGAAACCCATGCCCAGCTTCCGGGTGGCAGCCAGGAGGGCGTAGTTGATGCCCTGGACCCTGACGCCGGTCTTCCATTCGCCGTATTCCACGGTGTCCGCGATTAGTGCCCACGTGAGGATGCTGATCGTTGCGGCTGAAAGCTGGGCCAGGACCATCCCGGCCACCGCCGCCCAGGGTGCTTCCACCGGCACCAGGAAAACCACCAGTCCGCCTGCGCCGCCGAGCAGGCAGCCGACGGTGAACACCGCCTTCTTGCCCCATTTGGCCACCGGACGGGGCATCAGCACGGCGAGTGCCAGGGTGATGACCACCTGTGTTAGGGCCATCAGGGGAAAGAGGTCCAGGCGGGACAGGACATCGCGCAGGTAGTAGAACTGGGCGGCCACGGTGGCGGAGTTGCCCGTCACCAGCAGCACGGAGGCAAGGCACAGGACCACCAGCGGCGAATTGACCCTGAGTGCTTCGATGGTCTGGCGCCAGGTGATTTTGGGGACGCTGCCGGCCACTCGTTCCCGGCAGGCGATCCCGGTGAACACATAGAGCCCGGAACCCAGAACCGCGAAGACCAGGGTCATCACGGTGAAGATCTGCTGGACGTCCCCTCCCACGCCCAGGAGCGGTGCCACGAAGAACCCCAGCGTCGCCCCCACGGAGAGACCGCCGATGGTCCGCGCCCCGGCAAGCCTGGCCCGGTCGCGGGGGTCCTGGGTCATGGCCCCCACCAGGCAGCCGTACGGGACGTTCACCAGGCTGTAGGCAAGGCAGACCAGGAAATAGGTGCAGTAGGCGTAGAGGAGTTTCAGTGATGGCTCGACGTCGGGCACGTGGAACACGGCTACGCCCAGCACCAGTGGTATGAACCCGAAGATCAGGAAAGGGCGGAACTTTCCCCACCGGGGGCTGTGGAAGCGGTCAACGATCCTGCCCGCGGCGATGTCCGTGAAGGCATTGAACACCCGCGCGACTACCAGCAGGGTGCCGGCAGCCGCCGCGCCGATCCCGGCCACATCCGTGTAGTAGACCAGCAGGAACATGTTGGCGGTGCTGATGATCATGCTGTTGGCCGCATCGCCGGCGCCATAGCCTACGATTGCGGCCCTGCTCAAAGGCTTCATTGCTCCCTGTCCCCCGAACGAGAAAACGCTTTCTCATTCGAACAGGAATCTACCCCAAAATCTTGCGCAGAAACACCAGCTGCCGGATCCAGTGATGTTCCTGGCCGCCTTCGTGGTTGTTGAACCGGTACACGTCGATGTCCTTTACAGCTCCGGTGGCGGATGCGCCGGACGTCCCGGAGCCGTAGGCATTGAAGCTGGCGAAGACGGTGGACGGCGGGCAGATATCGTCCATCTGGGCAGCCGAGTACAGCGCCGGCGCCGTGGCGTACCGGGCCAGGTTGACGCCGTCGAAGTAGTTGAGGACGGCGAGGGTGTCGTCGTAGCGCTCCCGGTGCCGGGCCAGGAACTGGGCGATCTCCGGGTACGGTCCCCGTGGGGTGATGTCGATGGCGCGCGGGAAGTCCTGCAGGAACGGAACGTCGGGCAGCGCGGCGATGACGCCGTCGAGCCTTCCGGCGGTGAGCCCCGCCGTGGCCACCACCAGCCCGCCGCCCTGGCTGACTCCCGCCAGCACTACTTTTGTGGCGTCGACGGCAGGGTGGGCCTGGGCCGCTTCCACCGCGCGGAAGGCGTCAACGTAGACGCGGCGGTAGTAGTAGTCCTCGCGGCTGGCGATGCCCCTGGTCATCAGGCCCGCGTGTGCCACGTCCCCGGCTGACGGATGGGGGTCCGCGGTGTGCCCCAGCGTGCCGCCGTACCCCTGGCCCCGGGTGTCCATAATGAAATGCGCGTATCCGGCCTGTGCCCAGCGCGTGTCCTGGTTGACCAGGCCACGGCCGCCGGAATAACCGATGTAGTTCACCACCACCGGAAGCCGGGCACCTGCCTCCCTGAATGCAGGCAGGTGCAGCCATCCTTTGACCGGCGCGCCGCCAAAGCCGGAGAAGGTGACGTCGAAAGTGTCGATCACCGTGAGGTAGTTCTCGACCGGCTCGAAGGTTGTGTTGAGCGGAAAGGCACGGGCTTCGTCGAGGGTGCCATCCCAGAACGCGCCCAGGTCTTCCGGCGGCGTGACATCGGAGGTGTAGCTGCGCAGCTGTGCCAGGGGAAGGTCGAAGAGGGGCATCGTTGTCCAGTTCTGTTTCTGTTGTTCGGCGGCTCGCGGTGGGTTCTTCTATTTCTACTGCACGGATCCCCTTTCTACTGCAGAGATCCCTGGCTCACGCTGACGAGTGGCTCGTAGCGGTGCAGGCTGGTTCCGGCGGCAACAATTCCACGCAGGAGGGCCAGCCCTCCCGTGGCTGCCCCGGCAGCGCGTGCCTGGACGAGTACGTTGCCAAGGGCGGTGGCTTCGACGGGTCCCGCGATGACCGGTCGGCGGGTTGCGTTGGCGGTGAGTTGGCAGAGCAAGGCGTTCTGGGAACCACCTCCAACGATGTGCACCACGTCCACCTGCCGGCCGGCCAGGCGCTCCGCCGCCGTGATGGTCCTGGCATAGCCTGCCGCGAGGCTGTCCATGATGCAGCGCGTGATGGCCGCGGGGTCGTTCGCCAGGTCCGCACCGGTCCGCCGCACCGCGGCGCGGATGCGGTCCGGCATGTCGTCCGGGGCGATGAAGTCCGCGTCGTCGGCGTTGATCTGCGGCCCGCCCGCGGGAAGTGCCGCGGCGGCAGCCAGCAGGGCGGCAAGGTCCGGCTGGAACCCTTCCCCGGCCCACGTGCGCTGGCATTCGCTCAGCAGCCACAGCCCGCCCACGTTGCGCAGGTAGCGGACGGTGCCGTCGACACCGCGTTCGTTGGTGAAGTTGGCTTCCCGGCTGGCCTCCGTGAGGACCGGATGCTTCAGTTCCAGGCCCACCAGGGACCAGGTGCCGGAAGAGATGTAAGCGAAGCCGTCCCTGCTGTTGTCCGCTGTCGCGGGGACCGCAACGACGGCGGACGCAGTGTCATGGGAGCCCACCGCCACCACTGTGGTTTCCACCGGAAGGCCCACGGCCGCGGCGATGTCCGGCTTGAGGTTTCCGAACGCCTCGCCCGGCTGGATCAGCGGCGGGAACAGGTCCTTCGGCAGGCCCAGTGCGGTGAAGAACTCGGTGGCCCACTCCCCCGCCACGGCGTCGAACAGTCCAGTGGTGGAGGCGTTGGTGGCCTCGGTCCGGCGCACGCCGGTGAGCAGGAACGCGATCAGGTCCGGGATGAGCAGGGCCTGCAGCCCGTCCAGGTTCCGTTCGCTGGCCAGCTGGTAAATGGTGTTGAACTGCAGGAACTGCAGCCCCGTGGTCTGGTACAGGCGCGCCGGGTCCAGGGTGGCGTGGACAGTCTGGACGGCAGCACGGCTGCGGTCGTCCCGGTAGCTGAACGGCTGTGCCACCAGCTTCCCGGCCGCGTCCACCAGGCCGTAGTCCACGGCCCAGGTGTCGATGCCGATGCTCGCGATCGTTTCACCCTGCACCGCCGCGACCGTGGCGGCAGCCCGCAGGCCCTCAATCACCTCGGCGAAGAGGCCGTCGAAGTCCCAGCGGAGGCCGCCGTCGCGCTCCACCACTCCGTTCGGGAAGCGGTGGACGGTCTCCAGCGCCACACCTTCGGGGGAAACCCGTCCCAGCATCACGCGCCCGGAGGAGGCGCCGATGTCGACGGCGGCAAACACGCTGGCGGCAAAATGCGCGTCGACACCGTTCGGAACCGTGCTCATCGGAGGAAGGCTGCGGCCACTCCGGCGTCCACGGGAATGTGCAGGCCGGTGGTGCGCGACAGTTCGTTGCTGGTCAGGACGGCGGCGGCGTTGGCCACGTGCTCGGGCAGGACTTCGCGCTTGAGCAGGGTGCGCTGGGCGTAGTACTCACCCAGTTTCTCCTCGTCGACGCCGTAGACCGCGGCGCGCTTGGCGCCCCAGCCGCCGGCGAAGATCCCGGAGCCGCGGACCACGCCATCGGGGTTGATGCCGTTGACACGGATGCCGTGCTCGCCCAGTTCGGCCGCGAGCAGCCTGACCTGGTGGGCCTGGTCTGCCTTGGTGGCGGAATAGGCGATGTTGTTGGGCCCGGCGAACACCGAGTTCTTGGAGGAGATGTAGATGATATCCCCGCCCATTCCCTGGGCAATCATGACCTTCGCGGCGGCCTTGGCCACCAGGAACGAACCCTTGGCCATCACGTTGTGCTGCAGGTCCCAGTCCTTTTCGGTGGTTTCCAGCAGCGGCTTGGAGATGGACAGGCCGGCGTTGTTGACCATCAGGTCCACCCCGCCGAATGCCAGCACGGCGGCGTCGATCGCCGCCGCGACCTGCGCTTCGTCCGTCACGTCCGCCTGGACGCCGATGGCAACATCGGAGCCGCCGAGTTCCTCGGCGACCTTCTGCGCGTTCTCCAGGTTCAGGTCCGCGATCACCACGCAGGCGCCTTCAGCGGTGAGGCGGGTGGCGATCGCCTTGCCAATGCCGGACGCGGCACCGGTCACCAGCGCGATGCGGGTGGCGTGCGACTTGGGCTTGGGCATCCGCGCCAGCTTGGCTTCCTCCAGCGCCCAGTACTCGATGCGGAACTTCTCGGATTCCTCGATCGGGGCGTAGGTGGAGATCGCCTCGGCACCGCGCATCACGTTGATCGCGTTGATGTAGAACTCGCCGGCAACCCGGGCGGTCTGCTTGTTCGCGCCGAAGGAGAACAGGCCCACGCCCGGGACCAGCACGATGGCCGGGTCCGCTCCGCGCAGGGCAGGGCTGTTTCCGTCCGCATGGCGGTCGTAGTAGGCCTGGTAGTCCTCGCGGTAGTCCGCGTGCAGTTCGTGCAGCCGGGCGATCGACTCCTCAAGGGAGGCGTCCGCCGGCAGGTCCAGGATGAGCGGCTTGACCTTGGTGCGCAGGAAGTGGTCCGGGCAGGAGGTGCCCAGCGCTCCGAGCCGTGGGTGCTCCGCGGCTTCCAGGAAGTCAAGGACGACGGCGTCATCGCTGAAGTGCCCCAGCTGCGGTTTGTCGGTGGAGGCCAGGCCGCGGATCACCGGTGCCAGGGCTGCCGCCTTGGCTCGGCGCTCGGCCTCCGGCAGTGCACCGTACCCGGGCAGCTTGGGCCCGAAGGGTTCGGCCTTGCCGTTGTCCCTGATGTACTTTTCGGCCTGCTCGATGATCCACAGCGAGTTCTGCTCCGCTTCCTCGCTGGTGGCACCCCAGGCGGTGATGCCATGGCCGCCCAGGATGGTGCCGATGGCCTGCGGGTTGGCGTCCTTGATCGCGGCGATGTCCAGGCCCAGCTGGAAGCCGGGGCGGCGCCAGGGCACCCACACCACCTTGTTGCCGAAGATCTTGGTGGTCAGGGCCTCGCCGTCCGCCGCCGTCGCAATGGCGATGCCCGAGTCCGGGTGCAGGTGGTCCACATGTGCGGCATCAACCAGGCCGTGCATGGCGGTATCGATCGAGGGGGCGGCTCCGCCCTTGCCGTGCAGGCAGTAATCGAACGCTGCCACCATCTCATCCTCGCGCTCCACGCCCGGGTAAACGCCCTTCAAAGCGTTCAGCCGGTCAAGGCGCAGCACCGCCAGGTTCTGCTCCTTCAGGGTGCCCAGGTCTCCGCCCGAGCCCTTGACCCAAAGCAGCTGGACATCCTCGCCCGTCACCGGATCCTTTTCCATGCCCTTGGCTGAGGTGTTCCCACCGGCGAAGTTGGTGTTCCGCTTGTCCGCGCCCAGGCGGTTGGAACGGGAAATCAGGTCTTCAACAGTCGTGTTCGTCATAACTTCCTCAGGCGCCCCATCCGGCTTGCTGGCCGCCCACGCGGTCCTCGTTGATCTGTTTCTGGTAGCCGCTGGCCTTGAACGCGGCCATCGGGTCCGCGGGCAGCCCGCGGGATTCACGCCACTCGGCCAGGATGGGCCGGACGTCAGAGTAGAAGGCGTCATTGAAGATGCCGTTGGCGGCCAGGACATCACCGGCGCGCTGGGCTTCGTTCAGCGCTGCGGTGTCCACCAGCAGGGCGCGCAGCGTCATTTCCTGGACGTTGAGCACCGACCGGATCTGGCCCGGGATCTTCTCTTCAAGGTTGTGGCACTGGTCAAGCATCAGGGCCACGCCGGAGTCCTTGCCGTACCCGCCGCCGCGGATCACCTCATGCATGATCCGGAACAGCTGGAACGGATCCGCCGCACCCACAATGAGGTCGTCGTCGGCGTAGAAGCGGGAGTTGAAGTCGAAGGAGCCCAGCTTGCCCAGGCGCAGCAGTTGCATCACGATGAACTCGATGTTCGTGCCCGGGGCATGGTGGCCGGTGTCCAGGCAGACGAACGCCTTCTCGCCCAGCGCCAGGGTCTGGGCATAGGAGCTGCCCCAGTCCGGAACATCGGTGTGGTAGAACGCCGGTTCGAAGAACTTGTACTCCAGCACCAGGCGCTGCTCATCGCCCAGGGCGGCGTAAATCTCCTGCAGGGATTCGGCGAGCCGGTCCTGCCGGCCGCGCATGTCGTCCTGGCCCGGGTAGTTGGTGCCATCCGCCAGCCAGATCTTCAGGTCCTTCGAGCCCGTGGCATGCATGATGTCGATGCAATCCAGGTGATGATCAACCGCACGACGGCGGACGGACTCGTTGGAGGATGTCAGCGAGCCGAACTTGTACTCGTCGTCCTGGAAGGTGTTGGAGTTGATGGTGCCAAGGCCCACGCCCAGGCCGGCGGCGTATTCCTTCAGGGCCGCATAATCATCCACCTTGTCCCACGGGATGTGCAGGGCCACGGTGGGCGCCAGTCCGGTCAGCTCGTGGACCTTGGCGGCGTCCGCCAGCTTCTCCTGGACGGTCCGGGGGGTGCCACGCGTGCCGAACACCCTGAACCGCGTTCCCGAATTTCCATAGGCCCACGAAGGGACCTCGATTGCAAGCTCCCCGAGCCTGCCCAGCGCCGTTGCTACGTCGTTCATGATGGTTCTTTCCGGTGTTTGAGCGTCATTCTGATGCGTTGTGGTTGATGCCCCGCTGCTGGAGCCCTGCTGGTTTTTGTGCCCCGGTCAGCCCGCGGAGGGTTGGGCCGCCAACTGGCTGTCAAGGTTGAAGACTTCCTCAAGGACCTGGAACCCTTCGTCGGGTGCCTGGCCGGAATCTTCGAAAAGCGTTGCCATTTCCGCCTGCCAGCGGGCGTTCACCTCCGTCAGGGCCATGCGGGCACGGACGGCGTCAAAATCGTCGCACTCCACGTACCCCACCAGGAGGCCGTCTTCTCCGAGGAAGAGGGAATAGTTATGCCAGCCTGCCTCCTTGAGGGCGTGCAGCATCTCGGGCCAAACCGCTGCGTGCCGCCGACGGTACTCATCCATCAACGCCGGTTGCACCGAGGAACGGAAGCACACCCTCACTGGAACTCCTCTACAAACTTTTGGATTCTTTGAATCGTTTCATTGTTACGATTCAAAGTACTCTTGGATTTGAGCAGGTGTCAAGCAATGGCAAGAACTTTTGATTTCCCGCGCGGAACCAGCTGCCGCGGGCATATCAGCACGGAGAATCGATGAACCGCACAGCCAGCATCAAGGACGTCGCCACCCACGCGGGCGTGGCCGTAGGCACGGTCTCCAACGTCCTGAACTATCCGGACCGGGTGTCGGATCGGACCAAGGAGCGGGTGCTGCGCGCCATCGACGACCTCGGCTTTGTCCGCAACGATGCCGCCCGGCAGCTCCGCGTGGGGCACAGCCGCACCATCGGACTCATTGTCCTGGACGTGGGCAACCCCTTCTTCACCTCCGTGGTCCGTGCGGCGGAGGACGCCGCCGCACTGCAGGGAAGTGCAGTGCTGCTCGGCGACAGCGGCCACAATGCAGGGCGCGAGGCGAACTACATCGACCTCTTCCAGGAGCAGCGCGTGCAGGGCCTGCTGATTTCACCCGTTGGCGATGTCACGGACAGGCTGGACCTCCTCCGCGAACGCGGAGTGCCCACGGTGCTGGTGGACCGGCTGGCCGACGAATCCAAGTTCAGTTCGGTTGCCGTGGACGACGACGCCGGCGGATACCTTGCCGCCCGGCACCTGCTGGACACCGGCCGCCGTCGACTCGCCTTTGTTGGCGGTCCCACTTCCATCCGGCAGGTGGCAGACCGCCTCCAGGGGGCCCAGCGGGCCGTAAAGGAGGAGCCGGACGCAATGCTGGAGGTTTTGGAAGCCGAGGGACAGACCGTCCTGGCCGGACGCAGCGTGGGCGACACGTTGGTGGAGCGGGGCAGCGCCGAGTTGCCGGAGGGCATTTTCTGCGCCAACGACCTCCTGGCCCTGGGCGTAATGCAGTCACTCACCATGACCCACACGTTCCGCATCCCCGAGGACGTGGCCCTGATCGGTTATGACGACATCGATTTTTCAGTCTCGGCCGTGGTTCCGCTTTCCTCCATCCGCCAGCCGACGGAACTACTGGGCCGGACGGCCATCGAGTTGCTGTCCGAGGAAGTGGAGTCGCAGAATCCCGTCCACCGGTCCGTGGTGTTCACCCCAGAACTGGTGGTCCGGCAGAGCACTGCCGCACGCGGCACAAGCGGGCCCAGCGCCGGCTGACACAGAACTCGCCGGCCCAGCGGCGACGGACACCGGGGAAGGCTACTTGCCGGACTGCTGCAGCCACTTCATGGAGTCGCTCCGGGAAGTGAAGAAGCGCGTGGGGCACGGCGGGACGTGGACGCCCAAGAAGAAATTCGCGATGATCCGGTCCACAGGGCTTGCCCCCAGCAGGGCGATGCGGTTGGCCGCGCAGGGGATGGAGAAGACGGAGCGTGCCTGGATGCTGACATTCTCGGTGGTGGCCATGTCCACCAGCATGGGATAGTTTCCTTCGCCGGCTATGCGGTTCACCGCGGCCATGGCCGCGGTCGCATCCTCAACTTCTATCCGGACGCTGGGCTCCCAGATGAGGTGGATGATGCCGTCGGCGCGCAACTCCACAGTGCCCTTGCCGCCGTCGACCATTACGGGTTCCATATCCCGCCTCCCTCCAGTGGGCAGTTGCTGACTCCCCTATCTTGCCTTAGTGCAGGGAACCCGGAACACGGCGCCCATGCCCAACAGCCTGCAAGCGGCTTGACTAATCAGCATACTTACTAATAGGTTGGTCGACGTGCCGTGGCCCGGATCACCATCCGGCAGCTGCGAGTCGCGGCCCGCGAGGGCTGCATTTGAAACAACTGCATTTGAAATAACCAGTTCCGCCGGGGTTCTCCATGGGGGCGGAGCCTCGGGGGGTTCATTGCGCCGCAACCCGGCGCTGAAAGGATCTACCGAAAATGCGAACAAAGGTCTCAGCTTCAGTCACCGCCATTGCCCTCTCCGGCGCCATGCTCTTTGGCATGGCAGGCCCGGCGACGGCAGCGGCTCCAGCGGCTCCTTCTGCCGCTTCCCAGTCATCACAGGTTGCCAACGTAACGGGAACCATTAACCAGACCATCGACGGCGTCGGCACCTTCGTTGGCTCGTTCACGCCGTCCGGCTTCAGCGCCCAGAACGGCCAGCTGACCGTCACCGGCCTGGTGCAGGGTACCTTCACGGACCTTAACGGCGTGGCCACCCCTGTCACCCAGACGGTAACCACCACCGCTGCAGCCGCACCCTCCACCGCGGCTGCCCTCGCCAGCGGCGGCAGCTGCGACATCCTGAACCTGGTCCTCGGGCCGCTGCACCTGGATCTCCTGGGACTCAACGTGGACCTGAACCAGGTGGTCCTCGACATCACCTCCCAGACCGGAGCCGGCAACCTGGTGGGCAACCTCCTCTGCGCCGTCACCGGGCTCCTCGACGGCGGGACGGGCCTGAGCGGCCTGGCCAACCTGCTCAACCGCCTCCTGGGCCTCTAGTTCCGGCAGGTCAAGAACCTGGAACGCCAGTAAAGCGGGCGGCCCCGAAAGGGCCGCCCGCTTTACTGTCCCGTGCAGGTGCGTGCCGCCTGGAGCTTCTCCACCACCAGGTTTCGGTAGGCAGCCCGGAGCGGTGCCATCTGCCGGAAGCCGATCCGGCCCCCGCCAAGCACCTTGTCCGACGAATCACGCCATTCGAAGAGCGGCAGCCCGTTGATGGAAAATGCCACCAGCGGGCCGTCCTTGAGCACTTCCAGCCGATAGAAGTCCGTGGCGTCTTCCGCAGGAGGCAACGGGTCCGCACCTTGGGCCACCAGTTCGAACCCCGCGCTCTTGCGCAGGTTGCAGGTCCGGAACGCCCGCTCGGGCTGGTACTTGTGCCGGAAATAGGAGACGTGCAGGGCATCAATGTCGCCCGAATGGTACTGCGGGTAGTAGCCGGTCCTGGGTGCCAGGGACGGGCTGAAGAGGTCCAGCCCGCCGTGGCCCGCAGCGGCAAAGAACAGCATGGCAAGGCCTGGCTCAGCAAGGGGCAAAAATTCCCAGCTGATGCGGATGCCGTCCGGAAATTCCTCCGGGCACCAGAACGTCCAGTGTGCATGGTCGCCGAAGTCCTGGTCATCCAGGCTGCCTGACAGCTCCAGTGCGCCCTCAAGGCTGCCTAAGCGTAGCGGCCCCTCCGCCACCCACCCGGCGACATCGTCCGGCCCGGCCAGCGGGTTGCGGTAAAGGACGCCTGTCTCCAGGCCTGCGCTGCCCACCTAGCCGCGTCCCGCCGTCGTACCTGCCAGCCGCTGCTTCGCGCCATAGCCCAGCCCGCCGAGCTGCCGGGCCACCTCCCCCGCCACCAGCGCGGCCCCGTGTTGGGAGAAATGCGTATTGTCAGCCAGGCCGTCCGGCCAGTGTGCGTGCTCTCCCGGCGCGAAGTGGCAAAAGAGCTCCCGGGAGCCGTCCGGCCCCAGCCCGAGGTAAAGGCACCGTGTCCGGGCATTCAGGTCCAGAACTGCGACGCCCAGCTCCAGGGCAAGCTCGCGGACCACCTCCGGATAGTCCTCCAGGCTTTCCTCCAGGACAGCGTCCGACGACGGCACGTCAAGGAAGTGCCGGCGCTCCACCGATGTGCAGAGCACCGTAGCGGCGCCCAGGGCATGCACCTCGGCCACCATGGTGCGCAGGTTCGCCGCATACCCGGTGCGGGCCGCGAGATGCTGCTTCTTCTGGTCGTTGTGGCCGAACTGGATGAGCACCAGGTCGCCCGGGCCTGCCCCGGCGAGCAGGTCCGCCCAGAGCCCCTCACTGCGGAAGGATTCGGTGCTGGCCCCGCCCTTGGCGAAGTTATGCACTGCTGCCCACGTGTAGGTGAGCGGGGCCAAGTGCGCGCCCCAGCCACTCATGGGGAACTCTTGCGTGGGACAGTTGGCGACGGTGGAGTCGCCGGCCAGCAGTATCTTCATGGTGTCCTTTCCTCCAGGCGGGAGTCAGCCCTTGACGGAGCCGATCAACATGCCCTTGGCGAAGTGCTTCTGCAGGAACGGATAGAAAATGAGGATGGGCAGGGTGGCCACCACGATCACGGCGAACTTGATGCCCTGTTCAGGCGGGATGTAGTTGGGGTCCACGTTGCCGGTGCCCAGCAGGTCGGAAGCGGCAGTGACCTGGCGCAGGTACATCTGCAGGGTCCACTTGGAGTTGTCGCTCAGGTACAGCAGGGGCGACATGAAGTCGTTCCAGATGCCCACGGCATAGAACAGCGCGAACGTGGCCAGGACCGGTTTGGACAGCGGCAGCAGGATCCGCCAGAGGATCCCGATTTCGGTAGCGCCGTCCATCTTGGCCGACTCCTCCAGTTCGGCGGGCAGTTCCTGGAAGAAGTTCTTGACGATGATCAGGCTGAACGGGTTGATGGCCGCCGGCAGGATCAGGGCCCAGTAGGAGTTGAGCAGGCCCAGGTCCTTGACCAGCAGGAACGTGGGGATCATTCCGCCGGAGAACACCATGGCGAAAACCACCAGGGAAAGGATCACGTTCCTGCCCCGCAGGGTCTTCTTGGCCAGCGGGTAGGCCATGGTCACGGTGAAGGCCAGCTGGACCAGGGTGCCCACCGCCGTGACCAGGATGGTGGTCACCAGGGCGCGGACGAACGCCGGCGTGGCGAAGATGTACTCGTAGGAGCCCAAGGTGAACTGCTCAGGCCAGACGAAGAATGCCCGGCGGGTAATCTCGGCCTCAGTGGCGAATGACCCGGCGAAGACGTAAACGAACGGCAGCAGCGTGATGATGCCGACCAGGGACAGGAAAACGTAGTTGGCGGCGTCAAAGATCCGGCCGCCGCGGGTGTTGTGGATCTTCATTAGAACAGTCCGCTCTGGTTGAATCGCTTGGCCAGCCAGTTGGTGCCGAAGATCAGCACGATGCCCACCAGTGATTTGAACAGGCCCACCGCCGTGGAGTAGCTGTAGGCGCCCTGGGTGATGCCCACGAAATAGACATAGGTGTCAAAGACGTCGGCCACTTCCCTGTTGAGGGCGTTGGTCATCAGGTAGATCTGCTCGAAGCCGGTGTTGAGCATCTGACCGATGGCCAGGATCAGCATCACGATGATTGTGGAGCGGATCGCGGGCAGGGTGATGTGCCAGACCCGGCGGAAGCGGCCGGCGCCGTCGATGATCGCTGCCTCGTACTGGTCCTGGTCCACGGTGGCCAGCGCTGCGAGGAAGATGATGGTGCCCCAGCCGGTGTTCTTCCAGATTTCCTGGAGCACGATCAGGGGCCGTAACCAGGCGGGGTCGCTCAGGAAATCGATATTGGTGCCCATGACGTTGTTCAGGAACTGGAACAACGGTCCAATGTCCAGGGCGAACAGCAGGAAGCTCAGCGACGCAACAATGGTCCACGACAGGAAGTGCGGGATGTACACCAGGGTCTGGACGGTGCGTTTGAGGACGGACAGCCGGACCTCATTCAGCAGCAGGGCCAGGATGATGGTCAGCGGGAAGGCCACGCCCAGGTTCAGGAACGCCAGGATGAGGGTGTTGCCCAGCAGCCGGGGAAAGTCGGGGTTGGCGAAGAAGTCCTCGAAGTTCCGGAAACCCACCCAGGGGCTGCCGTTCACGCCGAGGAACGGGACGTAGTCCTTGAAGGCGATGGACACCCCGTACATGGGTGCGTAGCGGAACACTGCGAAGTACACCACGCCGGGCAGCAGCAACAGGTACAGCCACTTGTAGTGCGCGAAATGGACGGAGAACCTGCCCCCCTTCCGGGGAGCGGGAGTGGTCTTGCCCACCCGCTCCCCGGCGAGGGTGTCGATGACAGGGGCTGCCATTTACTTGTTGTCCTGCCAGAGCTTGTTGATCTCTTCCTTGACCTTGTTACCGCCGCTGGTGTCCCACAGCTTGATGGCGTCCTTGAGGCCCTGCTCATCGATCTGGCCGGCCAGGTACTTGATCCGGGCATCGGCCACGATGTTGTCCAGTTGGGCGCCCTTGGCAACGTACGTGGCTGAAACATAGGGTGCTGCCGGGTTGTAGACCGCGCTCTTGAGATCCTCCGCCATGACTTCCGTGCGCTTGTCGAAGACCTGCTGCTCGTAGTCGGAGGGCTGCTTCACGGGGTAGAACCCGTTGCCGGCAACGTTCATGCCCAGCTGTGCGTAGCTCTTGATGTCGGTGGTGACGGCCTTGCCTTCCGGGGTTTCCGGCTTGATGGTGGCCGCCTTGCCGTCCTCCACCTTGAAGTTCACACCCTCGATGCCGTTGTTCAGCAGGATCTGGACGTCCTTGCCGTTCATGGTGTTCAGGAACTGCAGGACCTTGTCCAGGTCAGCCTCGGTCTTGACGCTGGCCTTGGGCACGGCCAGGAACCCCGAGTACCCGTCGGTGGGGTGGGCGTGCAGTTTGCCGTCTGGCCCTTCGAGATTGCCCACGAAGCCCACCTTGTTCTGGAAGTTGTTGGGATCCGCCTGCTTAAAGAGGTTGATCAGCACGCTCACGCGCGAATCGACGTCGACAATGATGCCGCCCTTGCCGTTGAAGAACGGCTCGTTCCATTTGGTGCTGTCAAAGGTGGCGAAATCCGGGTTGATGAGCTTTTCGTCCACCATCTTCTTGATGAACCGGTCCGCCTCGAGGAATTCGTCCGTCTCGAAGCTGGGCACGAGTTTCCCGTCCCGCTCCGTCCAGCGGTTCCCGGCACCGTACCATTCCTCGATCAGGTCGTAGGGGCTGTTGGTTCCCAGCGCACCCCACTTGGGGATGGTGATGCCGTAGGTGTCATTTTGGCCGTTGCCGTCCGGATCCTGCTCCGTGAAGGCCTTGGCCACCTTGTACAGGTCCTCGACGGTCTTGGGCGGCTGCAGGCCCAGCTTGTCCAGCCAGTCCTGCCGGAACATCACCGCTGCGCGCATGGGGGCACGGCCACGGAACACGCCGTAGACCTTGCCGTTGACGCTGGCGTTCTTCTGGATGTCCGGGAAGGTGGTTTTGAGGTTCGGGTACTTGTCCAACTTGTCCGTCAGGTCCCAAAAAGCCCCTGCCTGGGCGTTCTTGACGAAGCCCGGAGTTTTACCCTGGATCACCATGACCTGCGGGATGTCCGACCCCGCCAGCGTGATGTTGGTCTTGTCCTCGTAGGATGCGTTGGGCGCCCAGTTGATCTTGACCTGCTTGCCTGTGAGTTCCTCGAGCTTCTTCTGGACGGCACCGTCCGCTGCAGGCGGCTGCGCCTCAAGGAACGGGGCCATGATGGACACCGAGGTGAGGTCCGCGGCCGGTGTGTCACCCCCGCCGCTGCACGCCGTGAGGCTCAGGGCCGTCGCAGTGACGACGGCGGCGGCAAGGGTAAGTTTCCTACGGATCATTTATTTTCCTTTTCCACTTCGTTGGGGTTCTTCGGGCGTTGGCGCCCTGGGTTGATACGTTTCATTTGAACGACACAGGCATGCGCCTGCCACCATCAGGGGTAGCCCGGCTGCCGGGGAATTGCTTTTAGGTGGAGGCGCCCTGCGGGACGGCCTGCCCCACAGGTTCGACCTGCTCTACGGCCTGGTCATTGGCGGTGAAGAAGCGGTCGCACAGCCAGCCGGTCAGGTAGAGCCAGGCACCCATACTGAATAACGGGATCAGCCCCGGAAGGCAGCTGCTGCCGTACAGCACGGCCGCGGACACGAACAGCAGGATGACTGTCCCCGCAAGGTGCCGCACGGCGAACCGGGACGACATCAGCAGATACTGCGGGAGCGGCAGTTCGTACCTGGCGTACATCGGGAACACGTAGCAGAAGGCACCGGCGACGAAGGCTCCCGCAACAAGCAGGACCACGGCCATGAGCTGCGGGAAGATCCCGTGGCCGCCTGAGAAGTAGTTCCAGTTCAGGACAAGCGCAGCCACCACGGCCATGACCGGAAGCGAGAGGGCATTGGCCCTGCCAAAGTTCCGGAAGTATTCGGCAGCGAAGCCCCGCAGCAGCGGAGCAGCATCGCCGGCCGCCCTTTTTCGCACCAGGATCTGCGCGGCCGCCGTTGCGGGGCCGGCACCAAGGACACCGAGGCCCAACACGGTGAACGCGATCCAGAGCAGGTTCAGGCAGGCAATCCATACAAGCGTGTCAAAAAACGAGTAGGCACGCGCACTGAAGGTCCCGGACAGCATGGCACGGCTCCCTTCTGTTTCTCGATCGTTGCAGGGGCGAAGCGGAACGTGTCCCGCATCACGCTGGTAATCGGTTTCTCGAAATCTAGACCTCCCGTCACACCACGGTCAAGTGGTTTTTTGAATCGTTACATAACTAGACTCGAAGTACGCGAATGCCGCACACTGAGTGATGGAAAGCGCTTGCTGGAAATATGCCAGCGCCTGGGACACTGGTGCCCGCGACGTGGTGCCGCCGGTCAGAACGGAGAACGATGGGAACGGCAACGGAAACCGCCGGCAGCGGCGCCGGCACGGCCACCACACCGGCGGCAAGGGTTGCGCTGGTGGGTGTACACGGCTTTGGCACCCACCACCTCCGGAACCTCGAACGGCTCCAGGCCGCCGGCAGCGTTGAACTGGTTGCCGTGGCGGACCCGCAGCCTCCGGCGCCGGGTGCCGTGCCGCCGTCGGCCGCTGTTTACCCGGGGCTTGACGACCTCCTGAAGGCGACCCGGGACCTGGACCTGGTTATCGTTGCCACCCCCATCCAGACCCATGCCCCGCTGGCCCTGGCCGCCCTGGCCACGGATGCGGAACTCTACTTGGAGAAACCGCCGGTCGCCTCCCTTGCAGACTTCAACCGGCTGTGCGAAGCCGCCGCAGCATCGGGCCGTGGAGTCCAGATCGGCTTCCAAAGCCTCGGCTCGCACGCCCTGAAGGCCGTCGAGGACCTGCTGGCCGCGGGAACCATCGGAACCCTGCAGGGCATTTCCGCCACCGGCCGCTGGGTCCGGGACCGGGCCTACTACAAGCGCTCCCGATGGGCCGGGAAACGGAGCATCAACGGTGTGGACGTGGTGGACGGCGTGGCCACCAATCCGCTGGCGCACGCCGTGGCAACGGCACTCCATATTGCCGGGGCGCGCACCACCACCGATGTGGCGTCCGTGGAAACCGAGTTGTACCGGGCCAATGACATCGAATCGGACGATACCTCCGTGATCCGGATCCGCACCGCCGCCGGACTGCCCATTACCTGTGCCCTGACCATTTGCGCCTCGGAGTCCGTTGAGCCTTACGTGACCCTCCAAGGCTCTAACGGGACGGCAGTGTTCCACTACACCGAGGACCGGCTCACGGTTGAAACAGCGGCGGGACGCACTGAGGAAACGTATGGCCGGGACGACCTCACGGAGAACCTCCTGGCCCACCGGTCCCGCGGGGTCCCGCTCATCAGCAGCCTGGAGGACAGTGGCGCCTTCATGCTCGTGCTGGAGGCCGTGCGCACAGCACCACTTCCCACTCCCATCGATCCCGCCTACGTGCGCTGGGAGGGCGAGGGGGACGCCGCGCACGCGGTGGTAGCCGGCATCGAGGAGGCCCTGGATCAGGCAGGCCGGCAACATGCCACCTTCAGTGAGCTGGGCCTGCCCTGGGCTGCAGCCGCCCCCGACGCTTCTATGTCTGTCAAGCGGGTGGAATAGGTGCGGGCATGGACCCTGTTGTCGCCGGGGCGGCTTTGGTGACCGGCCAGCTTCCCTTCCCCCACCGACGCTTCTATGTCTGTCAAGCGGGTGGAATAGGTGCGGGCATGGACCCTGTTGTCGCCGGGGCGGCTTTGGTGACCGGCCAGCTTCCCTTCCCCCACCGTTGTTTTGGCTGCTGGCGAAGCTTGCGGAGCTGTGGCCGACGGAGGCCTGTCTACCCGCAGGGCAAGGGGCGGGAAATTCCCGGAGGAAATCAGCGACGAAGACATCTCACGTGTTTAAGAAGTCAAGCAGCGAGGTTTGCAGCCGGTGGAGTAAAGGCTGTGGCTTCATCGAAACGGGTACCGGTGGTGAGGCAATGGTGGAGTTGACCGAGGAGGCGATTGAAGAGGTTCCGTTGGGCTGCTGCATGCCAGTCCCCGGCTGCGCGGCGGCGCTGGTAGTGGGCTCTGGCGCCTGGGGATCCGGTCAGGGCGGACAGCGCCCACATGTATCCGACGGTGCTGAGCCGGTCATTCTTGACGAATCTGCGGCCGACGAATTTCTTCTTGCCCGACGCTCTGGTGATGGGCGCGGAGCCGGCGTACGCCTTCAGCGACCGGGCGTCGGCGAACCGCTTCCTGTCGTCTCCGATCTCGGCCAGGAGCCGTGCCCCAAGCTGGTTGCCGATCCCGGGGAAGCTGAGCAGGATCTGGGCATCGGGGTGGGTGAGGAATGCTTCCTCGACCGCGGTGCTGAGCTGATCGACGCTCTGGCAGGCAGCGTCGAGGAGGAGCAGAAGGCTGGCCGCCTGCTGCCCCATGGCGTCTTCAACGGCCTGAGGCTGGCGGGCATGATCACCCCGAAGGATGGTCTTGATCCGCCGGGCCTGGGCGGCGATGCCGCGGGAGCGTCCAGCGCGGCGCAGCGCGGCTTCGATCCGGGCGGTGCTGAGCCGCGCAGCCGTGCCCGGGGTGGGTGCGATGCGCAACAGTTCCCTGATTTCAGGGCGGGTGAGCCCGTTCTGCCAAACGGCGGCAGCCTGCAGGAGCGCAGGGTAGAACTGGCGCAGCACGGAGCGGAGCTGGTTGGCCGTCTGCTGGCGTGCCCACACGGCATCCTGCTGGGCGCGGGCCAGGACGGTGATCGCCCGGGACTGCTCGCTGTCAGCCGGGAGAGGGCGGTGGGCGTGGGCGTCGGTCCGAAGGATGTTCGCCAGCACCAAAGCATCCCCCGGATCGGACTTCTTCTTGGAGACCCCATGCCTGTCGCGGTAGCGTGCGGCCGAGAGCGGATTGACCGCGTAAATGCTCCGGGTGCCGGCACGCAGGGCTGCGACGAGCAGGCCCTGGCTTGTCTCGATCGCCACCGGGACCGGGTTCAGGGGTGTGTCCCCGTGTTCGGCGAGCAGTTCCATTAGGTCCCGATAGCCTGCAGCGTCGTCCGTGATCCTGCGTTTGGCCAGCAGCTCACCGGCACTGTCGATGATGGCAATGTCATGATGGCCCTCGGCCCAGTCGATCCCGCAGTAGATGTCCAATCTGTACTCCTCGCAGTCAAGGTGCTTTCTATTCCCGGGGTGTGCCAGTTCGGATCACGCAGCGCCCTAATTCCAAGACTCGAAGGTCTGCCATCTCACCAGCCGTTCGTGAAACGAGTCCACTTCGGGCGCCCCGGTCTGACCAAGAGCTCCACGGCTCCCGGAGAAGGAAGGGGTCATCCCGCAGCCTGCACGCCACCACGAGAACCAAGTACCACGCCAACAGTTGGGGGTTCCGATGCCACGCGGGGTGGCGGAACCTGGCCGGCAAAAACCCCACGGCATTTGCCGGCCAGTCCAGGGAGATCCCGCGGCGTCAATCTGCGCCGTTACGCGCCGCTCTTCGTCGAGGGTTCAAGGACCCAAGAGCGCCGAAGGCGTCGCAGCAGTGCTGCGCCGCGGAATCCAGAGTTCCGCGGAGGGCCGCCGGCGAACGCGCCGCTCTGCGTCGAGGATTCAAGGACCCAAGAGCGCCGAAGGCGTCACCACCAATGACTTCACCGCAGAACCCCACCAAGACAGCCCCGCGAGCCAGAAGATCTCGTTCCCAGAACCGCCTTAACAACGAATTAGGAGCGCCGCAGGGACATTTCCTGCACCGCAGGCCCCGACGAAGGAGGGGCTAGACGGGCCGGAGCGGACACGTACAATCCGTCAGGACAGCAGCCAAAATGTCGAAGACAAGACAGGGCCAGGGACGGCGGAGCCCTGCGGAGCCGGCACTGGCCCCACAGCCGGCCGCGCCAGCGGACGCCCTTTCCTTGGTGAGCCCAGCGAACCTTCCCTCAGCACCCCGGGCTTGCTTTCGGCACCTCGACCTTCGGCGGCCGCGCGCGCCCATGGTCGCCGGCACAGTGTGTGCGAAATGGCGGTCCGCCGCCGCCAACCCACAGCGCAAGGAGGCCACGACGGCGGACCGCCCGCGGTGACCGCCCCAGCAACGGGACGGCCACCTGGAAGGACTACCCTGCGAGGAGCTCGGCCAGTTCGGCCGCGTCGGACACCAGCACGGCCCCGCCTTCCTTCAGGAGCCGGTGGCATCCTGCCGAGTTGGCGCTGTGCACGCTGCCGGGGACGGCCGCGACATGACGGGCAATGGTTTCGGCGTGGTGGGCGGTGTTCAGCGCCCCTGAGCGCCAGCGTGCCTCTACGACACACGTCACCCCTGCAAGGGCGGCAATGATGCGGTTCCTCTGCAGAAACCTGTACCGGGTCGGGGCGGAACCGGGCGGCAGCTCTGAAAGCGTCAGGCCGTTGCCGCTGATCGCGGCCGCGAGGTCAGCGTTGCCGGACGGGTAGTCCCGGTCAACGCCTCCGGCGAGAACTGCAATGGTGGCCGGGCCTCCTCCGGCGCTTCCGGCCAGTGCGGCGCGGTGAGCGTGAGCGTCGATGCCGTAGGCGAGTCCGGCGATGACGCAGATTCCGCGCTGGGCCAGGCCGTAGGCGATATCACCGGTGACGGCCGCGCCGTAGCTCGTGCGGTCCCGTGATCCCGCCAGTGCCGCGCATTTGGAGGGGTCGGGGATCCCGTTTCCGATGTTGCCCCGGTACCAGAGGCCTAGGGGTGCGTCCGGGAGGTCGTCCATCCCCGCGGGCCAGTGCTCGTCCCCGGGGATGAGGAACCCGCCGCCCAGGCGTTCGATGGTGGCTAGGTCCCTTTCCGGGTCCAGCTCCGGTACCCGGGGCGCCCAGCGCTTCACCGCGTCGGTCAGGTCCTCGGAAGTCACGTCCGGGAGGGTGGGGGCGGGTTGGGCGCCGGTGGCAAGCCGCAGGGCGGCGTACGCGCCCAGCCTGCCCACAAGGGTCCGCCCAACCGTGTCGTTCGGTTCGAACAGGCGGGTCAGGGCTGCGCGTGCAATGCGATCGTTCATGGTTTTTCTCGTCCTTTGCTGAGGATCCGGTGGGCGGGGCGGCCTTGGTGACCGGCCAGCTTCCCCTCTCCCCCGGGCGTTTTTTGCCTGCTGGCGGAGCATCGCGGAGCTGTGCCCGACGGAGCCGGGGCAACCCGAAGGGCAAGCAGCCGATGGCTTGTGGGAGGAAATAAGCGAAGCGCCGACACAAGGCATCGGCTTCGCAGCCGTCCGCAGGACGGTTGAGCCGGTGGAGCGGGCACGTACGATCCGCAGGAATCTCAATGATGTTGTCAACGGATATCGGCGGTGCCGCTCGGGTGTCCCGGCCGGTGGATGGCCGGGACACCTCGGGGGTTTTTAGTCCGTCCAGCCGGGGTAGGGCTTGCGGTCCTGCTCCGGGAGGCCGGCGGCCGAGGCGGGGAGGTTGTCCGGGCCGTCGGACTGGCCGGAGGCCCAGTGGAAGAACACCTCGGCGGTGATCGCTTCATAGCAGGCACCCTGGGAGCGGAACCAGTGCGTGGTGGTGTCCCCTTCGACGTAGGTTCCGTAGCCGAACAATTCCCCGTTCCCGTCACGGGTGCGGGCGACGGCGAGGATGATGTAGGGCCAGGATCCGGCGTCCCATCCCTCGCTGCCCCAGTTCGGCAGCACAGACCAGGCGGTGCCTTCGAGGGTGTCCATCCAGTCGTAGCCGTCTCCCGCCCGGTCATCGGCAGGAAGGGCCGGAGCGGAGACCGGTTCAGCGGTGTCGGCTGTGGCCGTGTGGGTCTGGGTTTCTGTGGTCATCAAGTGATTGCTCCGTTTCGCTCGGCGGGGCGGGTTCCTGAAGTACCGGCTAACCCTCTCACCCACCATGTTTTTTGCCTGCTGGCGGAGCATCGCGTAGCTGTGCCCGACGGAGCCGGGGCAACCCGAAGGGCAAGCAGCGGACGGGTTATGTGAGGAAATAAGCGCAGCGCCGAATACAACCCGTCGGCTGCGCGGCCGTCCGCAGGACGGTTGCGCAGGTGGAGCGGACACGTATGATCCACCGGACAGCAGCAAAAAAGAAAAAGAGCTTGTACCGTCCGAGCGCAGCGAGGCCCGCCCCCTGCCCTTGGCAGGCTGCTTTGAGGGTTTTATTTCTGATGCGCGAGTTTAGTCTTCGAAGTAGGTTGTCGTGCTGTCAGTTCCCGCGACGCGGGTAACGATCTGCTCTGCGAGGGTGTTGAGTTTCTGGTTACGGTTGCTCGATGTTCTGCGGAGGATTTCGATGGCTTGTTCCTTTGAGCACTCGTTTTGGGCCATGATCATCCCGCAGGCCAGATCGATGGCGGTCCTGCTGTCCAGGGCGGCCCGTAGGTTGTCCGCGAGTTCCTCGGCCACTGCGATTCTGATGGCCAGCCGCAGGGCGTGGCTCGCCGTGCCGGCGAAGAGTGCTGCTTCAGCTGTCGTCTCTGTCGTGAAGACACCTGGGGCAGGTGCGAAAAAGTTCAATGCTCCGCTGGCGCCTTCTTCAAGCTGCAGAGGGACACCCAGAACGCTTCGGTACCCAGACGCGGCAAGGTTTTCGCAGTACACAGGCCAGCGCCGCTCAGCAGAAACGTCGGCGATCAGGGTGGGTTTCCCGGTTCGCAGCGCTTCGGCGCAGGGCCCGTCTCCCAGACGTTGTTCAATTCCATCGAGCAGGATCGCTTCGTCACTGCTGCCGGCGATCGTTGTACTGCGTTTGCGTCGACGCAAGGTGACGGCACTTTCAATGCGTCCGCCGGTGGCCTTGCTCATGGTCGCAGCGGCATGGCCGGACATGCCGTCCAGAAAGCCCTTGATGTCAGCAGTGGCTATGAGGGCATGCAGCCGCTCGAAATCGCCGGTTTCTTCCTGTGCGGTCATTAATCAAATGTAGGAGCACCCTCCCGCTATCACAACCACGCACCTTTTGGAGGATCAGATGTCCTGCAGGTTATGGAGGGCGTCGGAAAGCAGTTCGGCGTCGATCATGCTCACCGGCAGCAGCCCATGAATGTAAGCTTCAAGCTCCAGCGGCCCGGCGGTCCCGCCGATCGCGTAAAACGCGATCCACAAATCGTCCGGCGTGAGGGTTCTATTCCTCAGCAGGATCAGAGCGGTTTTGCGCGCCTCCTCCATACACCCATGCTAAAAACTGCTCCACTCGACGTGCAAGGGGTCCTCCATTAAGGCATGACGGCGTGTGGATGCGGTCAAGTTCCGTCCTGCCCGCCGGCATTACGCAGCTATACGTGACGCTTGTGGCCTGACAGCGGCGTAGGTAGTGCCGTCGCGGAGCATGGCCCAAAGGACGTTGAGACGGCGGCGGGCCAGGGAGAGCATGGCCTGGATGTGGGTTTTGCCTTCGGTGCGTTTTCTGTCGTAGTAGGTTCGTGAGGCGGGGCAGCTTTTCAGGGCCGAGAGCCCGGAAAGGTAGAAGACCCGGAGCAGCCGGCGGTCGTAGCGTCTGGGCCGGTGGTGGTTGCCGCTGATCTTTCCGGAGTCCCGGGGCGCGGGGGCGAGTCCGACGACGCCGGCGAACCGGTCCGCAGTTTGGAAGACAGTGAGGTCGCCGCCGGTGGCGCCGAGGAATTCAGCGGCGAGGACGGGGCCGAAGCCGGGCATGCTCAGCAGCACCTGTGTGTGCCGGTGTTCGGTGACCTTCTCAGCGATCAGCGCATCCAGGTCGGCCAGTTCCTTGTCCAAGGTGATGATTTCCTGTGCCAAGGCGGCGACGATCGATTCCCCGAGGTGCTGGGCCGGGACGGTGGTGTGCTGGGACTTCGCTGCGTCCACGGCCGCCTGGGCCACCGCGGCGGAGGAACGGGTGCCGTGTTTCTTCAGCCAGGCGTGGATCCTGGCCTGACCGGTGCGGCGGATCCCGTCAGGGGTCCGGTGTTTGGTCAGCAGCAGCAACGCACCTTTAGAGCGGCTGTAGTCAAAGGCACGCTCAAGGGCGGGGAAGTATTCGAGCAGTTGGGCCTGCAGCCGGTTGATCGCCCGGACCCGGTCCGCGGATTTGTCAGCCCTCCGGGCGGTGAGGATCCGCAGGCCCGTGCTGATCTCATCCCCTGCACGCAGAGGCTGCAGATCTTTACGCACCCTGGCCTGGTCCGCGATCACTGCGGCGTCTTTCGCGTCCGTTTTGCCTTCGCCGCGGTAGAGCTTGGAGGCGTGGTGGACGACCCGGCCGGGGATGTAGAGGATGTTCTGGCCGTGGGCGACGAGGATGGCGATCAGCAGCGCGGGTCCGCCGTGGTTCAGGTCCGTTGCCCAAACGATTTCATCCCCGTCCCCGAGTCTGAGGACGTTGGACATGAGCTCGATCAATGCCGGTTCATCGTTGGGGATTTTTTGGGAGAGCAGACGGTTTCCGTCGGCGTCGATCACGACGCAGTGGTGATGGGCTTTGCCGGCGTCGATCCCGGCCCACAATTTCGCCAAAACAGCCTCCAGTCTGTCGGATGGTTGGAACCCAGCAGATAACCGCGCCGTCGTGTCCTTATCCGGCGATCATGTCGCGTCTCTCAATCAGCGGTCGGGTCATCGCGGGGTGGCGGGCGGCCAATCCTACGAAGCCGTCACGCGCGAGTCGTCCGGCCACAGCAACAAAGCCATACCCGCCTCCCCTGGGTAGCCACGACCCTACAACGGCCACGGAAAACTACCCGTCAACAACATAAGGACAGCAGCAAAAAACAGAAAAACGCTTCTACAGCTCGAGCGGAGCGAGGACGGGTTCTGCATTAGTGCCGAAACCGGGCTCCGGTACATTGGCCTGATGATCCGGGAGATTCGTCACGAGCGGTACGCCGAGTGGGCAGATGAAGTGTTATCTGTTGCAAACAAGGTCCTCCAGGACTGGCCATCCGAACCATCGTCCGATGAACAAGATTTCTTTCCATCGATCGCGCATTCGATCTGCATTTCTCACACAGAACGGTTGAAGGCTGCCGTCACGCTCTACAGAGCCGGGCTCGGTAACCACGCTGCACCGTTTGTGCGAATCGCCTATGAGGAGAACACTTGGATCCATTATTTGGCCACGCTTGAAGATCGCCGACTGAGAAATGAACTACTCAGCAGGATGGCGAATCTCAACGTGATGCAACGAGTACGGACGCAAAGCACCTTCTTTGGCCAGGATGAGGCAAAGGCAACAGGGTTCCTGGAATCTGCGCATAATGAGCTTGCTCCCCAATTCGAACAGAATCTGCGAAGTTTCGAAGAGTTGGCAACGAAGCTCAGCTGGCCATCGCGCCGAGCCCGTGGTGGGTACCCCGGCGCGCTCCCTAAGATTGCGTGGCTGGCGGAGAAGCGGTTCGCTGAGAAACACCCCCTACATGGTTTCCTCGCGGAGTGTTCCTCCCAGTACGTCCACTTCAGCGCTTACCAGACCATGCGGGGCGTAACCAAAGGCCTCGATGGCTCAGCGTCCTACAGTGATGAGTTTCAGCGCGGCATCGATTCAGGTTTTGCACTCGGCTGGCTCACTGAACTTCTCATCGACTGTTTCATCCCGTCGAGAACCTGGGTTTCTCCCGAACTCGACTTTGAGGATCAATGGCTCCGACACTGGCCGACCCACATGTTAAGGATCCAAAGAGATTTGGGCGCGTACGGACTTCCAGCACTGATGTACGCTGCAGATCTCATACGCCCGCAGAAGTAGGCCAACAGCCCGAATCGTGCCTAGGCGCCGTTGTTCTCGGGGGCAGCGACTACATGCTGGTGGCGGTAGAGCGTCGCGCGGCTCCAGCCAACGAGACGGGCCGCGTCCTTCGCGGTGCGGCCCTTGGCGCGGGCGTCTTGGGCGATTGCGAGCTTGTCCGCGATGACGGCCGGGTCGGACAGGGGCCGGCCAAACCGAGTGCCGTTTTGTCGTGCTGCAGAGATGCCGGCATTGACGCGCTCGACGATGAGCTCGCGTTCATACTCGGCAAGAGTTGCGAGCATGTTCAACATCAGTCGGCCGGTCGAGGTTACAGGGTCGATACCATCGGAGATGGACCGGACCTGGACACCGCGGCCGCGCAGCAGGGCCACCGTGTTCAGCACGTCGACCAACGAGCGGCCCAGCCGGTCGACCCGCCACACAACCACGGTGTCGCCTTCCGCGGCGTACTCGAGGAGCCTTTTCATTCCGGGCCGTTCGATCGCCGTCTTACTTCCGGAAGTCACATCGGCGAAGACATCGCGTTTCTGCACACCGGCCGCGACCAGGGCATCCAGCTGCAGCTGCGCGTCCTGGCTGGAAGTACTGACCCGGGTGTAACCCAGTAGCCTCACAAAGCAATTCTGACTCGAAAAGCCCCCGATGCACCCGCGGCGAGACAATTTACCGCAAGACGCCTTTCCGAGACGTCGAGTTCCGGGCCATTCCGCCCGCTCGCGCCGCCACCGCTGGCCCTCCCGCGGCCACGGACAGTGTCTTGGAAAGCTGTTACTTTGCGAGACAAGCTTCCGTCCCCGCCAAAGCTTGACCAAATATCAGCGAACGAGGACTTGGTCTATTTGTGTGACTCCCGAAGTGTTAGTGATCTCGCCCTTCGTCGGGTTCCGGATCCTGGCGTTTCTTCTTGGAGATCAGGTCTTGGCGATACCCTTCCACCTCGGCCGACTTGTTTTGCGACCATCGCCACCCGAAGTAGGAGCCCAGGATGCCGGCCAAGGCAAAACCAACCGCGACGACGATCTGCGACCCCGTTGTTACCTGAATCCACACACTGATGCCGATGACGAACAGAAGCAGCAAGCCTAGGGCCCATTTACCCCGCATCGATTACTCCCCTCAGATCCACTTCCATAGATCGGCTATCCGTCCAAGGTAGACGCTTCTCATTTGTCCGGCTGCTCCTGTTATAGCTCCGTTGAAAAATCCGGAGAGGGCTGCAGCATCTATTGATTGCTGACTTTCCCCGTTCATGCTAGCTGCCACAGCTTTACCTGTAAGGCCACCAACAGCTCCAGATGCTGCACCAAAAGCTGCAGCAACCGCTAAAGGACATCCAGCTCCGGCAGAGGCCACGCATGCCAGGCCGGTGATGACTGTAGGAATTGCAAATCCGATTCCGATGCCCACGGCGTCACCAAAGGTGAAGAGCCCAGTGGGATCGATGTTATTCATCGGATCAGCGCCGGCATATAGAAAGGAATTCTGTTCTTTGCCGGAGGGGTCTGGTTGGGTGAAGCGGCCGCGGCCGGGGTTGTAGTAGCGGGCGCCGAATTTGATGCGGTTGCTGGTGGTGTCGTTGTAGCCGCCGGCGTAGGTCCAGGGATTGGTGGCTGCTAGGGTCCCGGTGCTGCCGATGTGAAGCCCCCAGGAGTCGTAGGTGTAGGTCGCAGCTTTTGCCTGGGCGCTGTCGGTGAGCAGGATTGTCGAGCCGAGTGCGTCAATGGTGTAGTAGTAGCTGGCGCCGGCACTGGTGCGCATGCTGATGAGCCTACCGTCGGGGTCTCGGATAAACGAGGTGCTGGCACCTGATTTGGTCTGCTGCGCGACACCGAGGGAGCCGTTGAGGAAGCTGGTGGATCCTGCGGTGAGGCGTTCGTCGTTGCGGGTCCCTGCGTAGGTGTAGTTCGTTACCGTCGAGCCGTTGGTGTTGGTGGTGAATTGGTTGAAGACGTTGTACGCCTGGGTGGTGCCGGTGGAGCCGGCGAGGGTGGTGTTGCCGTTCGCGTCGTACCCATACATCACGGCCCCTGATGGTGGAGCGGAGCAGGTACCGGGTGTGGTGGCGTGCCAGCAGAGCTGGTCTGCTGCGTTGAACGTGGTGTAGACGGTGGCGGTCCCAGTCTTCGCTTCGGTCAGCCGGTTGCTGTTCGCGTCGTAGGTCCAGGAATCCGTGACGCCACCGCTAAGTGATGAAGTGAGTCTGTTGAGCTTGTCATAGCCGTAAGTCGTGACCGCTCCGGTGTCGGTGCTCATGGTCGCGCGGAGCGCACCGTCTTTTCCTGCACTGCTGGTGTAGGTGTAGGAACGCTTAGCTAGGACGGTGTTGCTGGCGTTGGTCGCGGTGATGTCCGTGATCTTGCCTGCCCCGTCGTACGTGGTGGTGTTCTTGACCTCGTTGGGGTACTTCGTGACGGTGCGCCGGTTGGCCTTGTCGTAGTCGAAGCCGGTGCATTTGGTGTTGTTCGGGAACACCAGGACGGCCGGACAGGACCCACCGGGTTCAGCCAGGGCGGTGAGCCGGTTGGCGCCGTCGTACCGGTAGGTCACGGTTCCGAGCGGGTCAGTGTAGGTCAGGATATTCGAGGCCCCGTCGTAGGTGACGGTGGTGGTGACCCCGCCGATGGTTTTACCGGTGGGCCGGTTCTGCGCATCCCAGGTGTAGGTGGTGGTCCCGGCGGCATCGACGCGGGTGGTGAGGTTGCCGGCGTTGTCGTAGGTGTAGGCGACGCAGGTGGCGGGCACGCAGGTTGCGGCGTACCGGATCTGGGTGATCCGGTCGTTGTTGTCGTAGGTGTAGGTCGCGGTCTGGTTCTTCCCGTCTTTCGCCGTCGCGACCCTGCCGGCCGCGTCATAGGTGTAGGTGGTGGGCCCAAGCGGGGCGGGCGGGGTCACGGTGGCAACGTTGCCTGCCGCGTCGTAGGCGTAGGTCGTTTGGTTGCCGTTGCCGTCGGTGGATCGGCACAGTGATCCGGGCTTGGCGCCACAGCTCGTTCCTGCCGCGTCGCCCTGGTAGTAGCGGCGGGGTGTACCGCCGAGCCCGTCGGGGGTCTGGATCGCTGACGGGTTTTTGGTGTTGGGGTCGTACTGGAGGGTGCTGGTGTTGCCTTCGCTGGTGGTGGAGGTGTCCGGGCGGTAGTTCAGGAGCGGGTCCCCGATAGCCGTCGGGTAGGTGAAGGACACCTCCCCTGCCGTCCCTGTGGGCCCGGCCAGAGGTGAGGTGATCTTCGTCAGGGAATTACCCGCATTGTAGGCGTAGGTTGTGGCCTGCCCGAGCCCGTTGGTGCTGCTGGTGCGGTTGTCGTGCCCGTCAAACTTTGCCGAGGTGGTGTTGCCGTTCGGGTCCGTGGTGGTGAGGACGCGGGTTTTGCTGGCGTCCAGCGTGTAGGTGGTCTGTTTGCTGTTCGGGTCGGTCAGGTAGGAGAGGCTGCCGTCCGCGTTGTGCGTCTGGGTCCAGGTCGCGGCCGCGGCGGTGCCTTGGCCGTAGGTGATGGTGTTCACCCATCCGTCCGCGGCGTAGGTCAGGGCCGTGGTGTTGGTGCGGCCGTCGGTGTAGGAGCTGAGTTTGCCGTTGCTGTAGGCGAAGGTGGTGACCGCGCCGGTAGCCTCGGTGATCTTTGACATCCGGCCTTCGCCGCCGCCGTATTCGATGTTCACGGTGCGGTTCAGGGAGTTGTCCGTGATCGCGGATGGCTGGTTCAGGTTGTTCGTGTCGTTGTAGACGTAGGAGACGGTGCGGCCCTGGGTGTCGGTGGTCTGCGTCAGCCGGCGGTTGCCGTAGGTGTAGGCCACGGTATTCGGATTCGTAGCATTCGCATCGACGGACCGGACCAGGACGAAGTTGGTCCCGTCGTCCTGGTAGACGTTGATTACGCCAGTGTCGTTGAACCGCAGCCAGTACTCGGTGGTGGAGATCTTCGTCAACGAAGCGTTCAACTCCGGTGCCATCGCATAGACTCCGGCGGTGTTGGCGAACGTGTACCAGCCGCCGTCCGGGGCCGTATAGATCATGTTCCCCGTCGCGGGATCAAACCGCAGTGCCGTTTCCAGCCGGCCCATCGACAGGGTGGGGCGGTGGTCGTACCTGGTGTTGTACCGCCAGGCGATGTTCATGTCCTGCCCGATGCCACGGATGTTGAACAGCCGGCCGGTGAGCACGGCGTTGCCGTTCGTCGGATTGAGTGCGAGTTTCGCGGAGTCGGTAAGGGTGTGGGGAACCATCGAGGCCTTGCCCCTGGCCCCTGACTGGGAACCGTCAACGGTGACCGGTGGGAGCAGGTTCGCGTTGTTGAACCAGCCCTGGGAATCGATCACGTAATTGACGGGGCTGGCCCCTTCGTTGTAGATCATGATCTTCCCCGTTGTGGCGCTGGGTCGAACGACAACGTTGTTGGACGCCGGATCCGGGGAGTAGTTCACGGTGCTCAGGTTCGGCTCGGGCTCATCAGAGGGCCAAATCCGCAGGAACCCGCCGCCACTGCTCAACGGGGTCACGTTCATCATCACGCCGGCCAGGTTTGTCGAGGCTGCGGGAAGCCCGCCGACCCCGGCAATCTGCAGCTCGATCCTGCCATAGGGCGCGATTGGGGTGTTCGTCAGCCTCGAGTCGTACAGCCGGGACTCAACCGTCGTGAAAGCACTGTTGGAGACCTGCCCGTCAAAATAGCCCTGGATATCAACGATCACGTTCACCCCCAAGGTGGACGCATAGTGCTTGATATCCACGACGCCGGCGGCATTGAGGTTCAGCACCGCCGCGACGGCGGTGATCTCATTGCCGCGGAAGTTCAGTGAGGTGCCCGGGCCTGCCCCGGCGTCGAAGCCGCCGCCGGGAAGCGTCTCGAAAATCGGGTTCGGGGCATCGGTGCTGATAACGGTGATATTGGCAAACACAGCCGTTGCGGTGTCCGGGACCCCGCCCTTGCCCTTCAACGTCAGGCTCTTGATCCCCGTGCCCGTCCAGGCACCGGCCGGGTAACCCGTCCCGTCGCGGGTATCAATCACCCGGGATGTTGGCACCGAAACGAACGCGCCCGGAGCCGGGGTATCCCCACTGGTGAAATAGCCCTGAACATCGACGATGAACTGCTGCGAGGTAGTGGCCAGCAAGGCAAGCTTGCCGTCGGTCCCCACGGCGACAATCGCGGAATTGGACATCGTGTCCCCGGTCCCGGAATACAACACCGTCGTCTCACGCTGCCGGGCGGTGTTCGGCACGACCTGCGCTGCACTGGCACTGGTACTTCCCACAACCGTCAACGACACCAACACCGCATCCACACCAGTGGTCGGGACCCCGCCTGCGCCCAGGATCTGGAACGGGTACCACGTGTTCGGCGTCAGCGGACCGGTAATCCCGCCCTGACCGGTTCTGGTGTCCACCACCCTGCCCTGTACCGGCACAAACACACCGGCCTGCACCGAAGGTGTGGACTGCATCGGAGCCAGGCCCGGCGTCTGGATGGAGGCCGGAGCAGCGGAGACCGAACCGACACTCCCAGGAACGGCGAACGCCGGTGCGCTTAGCCCCGCGATCGTGATGCTCAGGGCAACAACGGTGGTGATCACCGCCCTGATGGCAAGAAAACCGGCTGAGACAGGCCGAAAAATGGCAGAACGAATCGAGCGCTGAACAGTAGACATCCCCCACGAGCTTTCTACGAAAAGATCCGCGGCAATCCCCAGTTATCGAAAGCCCGAACCCCCCAACGAGTGATGCCCTGACGCTAAACCCCCACGCCAAAAATCAGCAACGATTTGATCAAAACCTTGGACAAAACTGCGGAAGTGCCCGCCATCATTTTCGAAAGCCCATCCGTCACTGTCGTGCAGTTGCGCTGGCCGCGTTCTTGGCAATGCCTGGAGGTCCGGACGACCGCCGCCAAGGCTGATCATCCTGGGTGATGTACTTCGTGTGCTCCCATTCCGGGCTAAGGGGCTGCCCCGGCAACGGGTGATGGGACCGGTTCGGCGGTGGCGTACAGGGTGTTGAGTTGTCGGTAGAGGGTTCGGGCGATGTAGCGCTTGAGGGATCTTCGGATTTCGCGGTAGCTTCGCCCTTCCTGCGTGCGTTTGGCGACGTAGTCCCGTGTTCCGGGATCGTGGACCATTCGGGTCATCGTGATGGTATGCAAGGCCCGGTTCAGGCGCCTGTCACCGCCCCGGTTGAGCCTGTGCCGGACGGTGTTGCCGCTGGAGGCTGGCAAGGGATTCACCCCGCCATTGACGCGAAGGCGGCTTCGTTGCGGAGCCTTCCTGGATGGGACCAGGCCGTCAGGACGGTCGCTACTGTGACAGCCCCGGCGCCCACCATCTCCAACAAGGGAGCTGCGGGGCTTTGCTGGATCAGCTCAGTCATGCGCTTCTGGTTCGCGGCCAGCTGTGTTGTGACTTCCAGGACGCGGCGGGCCAACCGGACGGCTTCTTCGCGGGCAATGGATAGTTCGATCGGTTCCTGCCGGGCCCGCCATCTGGTGATCGTGGTGATCTGGGCGGGAGCCAGCGGTTTACGGGCGTCGATTCCCAGATCGTTTGCCCTGAGCAGGGCCAGGAGTGCGTTGGCATTCAGTGTCCGGTCCCGGGTCAGCTGGTCCCGTGCTGCACTCAGGATCCTGAGTCCGGCACGCGTTCCTTCATCCCTGCGAGGGGCCCGGAGCTGGGACTCCTCGAGGCCCAGGACAGCGGTTCCGATGGCGGCAGCGTCCAGCGGGTCGGATTTGCCGATCCCCCGGCGACCGCGGGCGTTCATCCTTGGTGCTTCCGCGACGTCGTAACCAGCGCTGGTGGCTGCCCGGGCCAGGCGTGCCCCGTAAGTGCCGACGCCCTCAACGGCCCATAGACAGGCCATGTCGCCGCTTGTCCGTCGGCCGACCCAGGCAAGGGCGCGGGAAATCCCTGCAGGGGTGGTCGGGAACTGCTCGCTCGCGACTTGTCGCCTGGTACTGGCCTCGATGATGGCGTAGGTGTGGGTGCGGGCGTGACAGTCCACGCCGATGACGAACGGGCGGGTCTGGGCAACGATAGTCAACGCTGCGGCCCTCCTTCCTTTCAAACGGGCAAGAACGGCCGCATAACGGCCGGCACTGGGCCTGGAAAGAGTCACCTCGAGGCAAAACTGTGATGAGCCACAACCTGCAGAGGCTGGGCAAGCTTCTAATCAAGCCACCGACGTGGGACAGGCCAACGCCGGCCGCTCCAACCCGGCGCGGACAAGTCGGGGGAAACGCACCCTCAACGGGGCAAGTTGTTTTTCGAGTCACGCCCCGGGCAGAACGACCGGCACCAACACTGCCAGCTAGTCCCAGACCAACCACGTCAAGACTCACAGCGGTTTTTGACCTCCCGGCCTTCTGATGATGGACCGGGCGGGACTGCAGGAGGCGGCAGCCGAGGGTGCAACCCGGCCCGGGAGCCAGGGTCGGCTGTACGCCGTCAACCTCCTCACGGACGGTCTTTCCCCCTGCCTGACGGCGGCCCCGTCCCCTGCGTTCGGCTGGCAGCTCGGGCAGGATGACGACGCCGACCCCGCCCTTGCACGGCAGGTGGGCTTTGAGCTTGAGATCCGGGACGCCCGGGGCGGGGTGCTGTGGAGCTCCGGACAGATGGCCGGCGCTACACAGCGGGGTGTTCCCTACGGCGGCCCCCGGCTCGCGGACGACACGGACTACGCGTGGCGCGTGCGCATTCTGGACGCAGCCGGCAGTCCTGGCTCTTGGTCCGCCCTGCAACCCTTCAGCACCGGCCTCGGTGACGGCTCCTGGCAGGCCGGCTGGATGGGCCGTGCCCCGGGTGGACGCGCCCCGCTGGAAATCCTCAATCATTCACTCCGCGTGGCCGGTTCCCCTTTCCTGCCCCTCCCCTCCCCTGCGCTCCGGAGCTTCCGGCTTGAAGCGCGGCTGCGGCCCGTGATGGGCTTCGCCGGGCTCCTGCTCCGCAGCAGCGGCGCCGGAACCGGATTGCTGCTCGAACTGGACCCGGACGGCAGCGCTGTACTGCGTCCCGCCCCGGAATGGGAGATCCCCTCCCCCGTGCCCGACACTCCGGTACTGGCCAGCGCCCGGGCCAAGGATCCGGCGCCGGGCAGCTGGCGGGACCTGGTTGTCACCGATGACGGCAGGACCATTCGCGTCACACTGGACGGGACGGAGCTGCTGGCCGTTGACCAGCCCGCCGCTGCGGATGATTCCGCCCTGCTGGCGTTGCATCAGGGCCCGCGGAGCCAGGCCGAGTACGCCGCGCTGCGGCTCACCGACACCACTGCCGGCAGGCCGGAAGCCCTCATTTTTGACCACCGCTTCGACGTGGACGATAACCAGGGCCTTGCCTGCCTGGCCCAGTGGCCCCGGACCACCACCCACCGCCAGCCCGACGAGTGGACCCTGTTCCGCACGGCCCTCCAGCTGTCCGGGACGGTGCGGCGGGCGCGGCTCTATGTTGCCGCACACCACCACGCCCAGCTCTCCGTGGCCGGAACGCCCTGCCTGAACACCACATCGTTCGGCTACCCCGGCGAGGGCTATTACGACGCCGCCGACGTCACGGAGATCCTGGCCGGGCAGCCCGCCGGTTCGGCGGCCCCGGTGACGGCCCTGCTCCACTGGTACGGCCCGGGCCAGGGCCGGGCAGCGGGGGTCCCTGGCCTGCTGGTCCGGCTCACCGTGGACTACGACGACGGCCGCCGGGACGTTCTCGCCTCCGGCCCCGGCTGGTCCGCCGCCGAGGCGCCGTACCGCCAGTCCGGCTACCGGAACGATGAGGGCGATCCGGTCGAGCACCTGGACGGGTTGGCCGCTGCGGCACTCGACCCGGCCGATGACCTGCCTGCCGCTGTGGTTACGGGCCGCCACCCGTCGTCGGACTTTCCCCGCCTGCACCCCCGCCGGACGCTCCTTGCCGGGGAGTTCGTGGCACCGCGGCAGTTTTTGACCGCCGACGACGGCACGATGGTGGCGGACTTCGGCCAGGTCCTTCCCGCCCGCCCGGAGGTGGATTTCCTTGACGGAGTCCCCGGCCGCACCGTGATGCTCCGGGCCGGTTACGCCCTCCGCCCCGACGGCAGGGTTGACGCCGGGAAGACCGCCAGCCAGAACACGGACATGTCCTTCCCCTACACCCAGGCGGCCGGGCCACAGCAGTTCCGCGCCTCGGTGCACCTGGGTTTCCGCTACCTTGAACTGCCCGGGATCGACGCCGCAGAGGTGTCCCGCGTGGGTGCCACTACCGTCCACGCCAGCCATCCCGGCGAAGGCAGCTTCAGCAGCTCGGACCCGGTCCTGGACGCCGTGTTCGGGCTGCTGCGCGACTCCGCGCTTTACGGGGTGCAGGAGCAGTTCGTGGACACCCCAACCCGGGAGAAGGGCCAGTTCCTGGCGGACGCCGCCAACATTTCGTATGCCACCATGGCGCTCTTCGGCGAGCACACCTGCACGGTGCAGGCCCTGCGGGAGTTCGCATGGTCCGCCCGCCGCTACTGGAGCGCCGCAGGGGAAAAGGGCCGCTACAACGCCGTCTACCCCAACGGCGACGGCAAGCGGGACATCCCCGACTTCTCCCTGATGCTGCCGGAATGGGCCGAGGAGTACCACCTGCGAACCGGGGACTTGGCCCTGGTCCGGGAGTTGCTCCCCCACCTGTGCGACACGGCTGATTATGCGCTGCGGTACGTTCCGGCGGAGGGCCCGACGGCGGGACTGGTCACCAGGCTGGGCGGCGGCTCCGGACCTTACCTGCACGGCATCGTGGACTGGCCCGCGCCCGGGCGGTTCGGCTACGACATGGAATGCGCGGCCAAGACCACCGTGAACGCGCAGGCCTACTGCGCGCTGGTCTCGACAGCCCGGCTTTGTAGCGCGGCAGGCGACGAGTCCGCCGCGGTCCGTTATTCCGCCGCAGCCCGCGGCCTTGCCGACGCCATCCGGACCCGGCTCCGGGTGGACGGCGTCATGGTTGACGGACTCCACGGCGATGGCACACCCAGCTCCCACGCCTCCCAGCACGCAACATCCTTTCCGCTGTCCCTGGGCATCACCGATCCTGGATATGCTGCCACAGATGCCGACCGGATCGCCGGGATGGGCATGCGGCAGGGGCCCATGACTGTGCACCGGCTGGTTCGGGCCCTGCTGGGCCAAGGCAAAACGGACGCTGTGCTGGACCTCCTCACCAACACGAACCAGCCCGGCTGGGCCCGGCTCCTTGACCGCGGGGCCACCTTCACTTGGGAGGCCTGGGACCTGGAAGACGGCACGGACTACAGCCAGTCGCATGCCTGGTCCGCGTCGGTCGTCAAGGAGATCCTGGAGTACCTGCTGGGCATCCGTTACCTCGTTCCGGGCGGCAACGACGTGCTGGTCGAACCGCCCGTGTGCCGGCTGGAGCATGCCCGCGGCAGCGTTCCGGTGGGCAACGGATACGTGCATGCGAACTGGCGGCGCCGCGGCGGCTTGGTGGAGCTGGAGTGCACGGTGCCGCCCGGAACCGCAGCCACGGTCCGCCTGCCCGCCGGCAGCTACGGGGTGCAGGGACCTGGGATCCTGCAGGACCAAGGTGCGGATGCCGCCGTCGTGGATTCCGCTGCAGAAGCCGACGAGCAAATCCCCGGCGCCGCCCGCGAATTCCGCGTCCACACCGGAACCTGGACGTTCACCCCTGTTTGAACCCTGCGAGTTGGCACTTCGCGGCAATCCGGTCGCAAGCCACTGCCGCGAAGTGCCATCTCGCGCAGGGGTGCAGCGTCAAACCCGGGCCTGCCGCCGCCCGTGCCACCACAGCAGCAGTCCCACCACGGCCGCGGAGAGCATTCCCAAAGCACCGGTGGCCACCAGTCCGGTCCGGACGCCGAACTGTTCGGTCAGCCAGCCGGCCAGGAGCCCGCCGCACGCGTGGCCGCCCAACAGGAGCGGCAGGTACAGCGCCATAAACCGGCCGCGGATGGCGGGCCCGGCCTCCAGCTGGACGACGGTGGCGGCACTGGTCAGGAACAGCAGCGTCATCATGCCCACCACCACCAGCATGCCGATGAACAGCACCACGTTGGGCATCAGTGCGGCCACCAGCTGCGACAGACCGAAGAGGCCCGCCGCGGCCACGATGCCCTTGCGGCCCATGTTGCCGAGCCGGGCCGCCAGGAGCGCACCGGCCAGGGTCCCAACGGCACTGACGGTGTTGAACAGGCCGAAGCCTTCCACGCCGTTGTGCCACACCTGCTGCGCGAACGCGGCAAGGACAACGGGTCCGTTCATTCCAAACGCGCCCATGAGCCCCGCCAGCAGGATGAGGAGCAGCAGGCGCGGCCGCTCCCTGACGTAACGGAACCCGGCGAGCACCTGTCCGCGCCCCCGCGCGGCCGGCGCGGTGGGGTGCAGTTCGTGGAGTCGGACGGCGGCAATAAGGCCCAGTATCACCAGGCCAATCAGCGCATTGGCGGCGAAGGCCGCTGCAGGCCCTGCCTGCGCAATCAGCACGCCACCCAGCGCCGGCCCGGCCATCGCCCCCAGCTGTGACAGCGCGTTGTTGAGTCCGATGGCGGGCCGCAGCGCGGCGTCGCCCACCACCTCGTTGACGAAGACCTGGCGGGTGGGCTGGTCCACCGCGGCGATGATGCCCAGGGCAACGCAGCTGGCGTAGACCACCCACACGGTGATGGTGCCGCCGGCAGCCCAGGCCGCGAGCCCCAGGCCCAGCAGGACGATGATGGACTGGCACACCATCATGATCCGGCGCTTCGGAAAGATGTCCACCACCAGTCCGGCGAGTGGACCCACCACGAGCATGGGCAGGAATTGGAGGGCGACGGCGGCGCCCACCGCAGCGGGGCTTCCGGTCAGCTGCAGCACTAGCCAGTCCTGGGCCAGGCGCTGCATCCACACGCCGAGGCTGCCGGCCAGCTGCATGGCCAGGAAGAGCCGGTAGTTGTGCTGCCTTAGGGGGTGGTACCAGCGGGGCTGGCTGCTGACGGCTTGTTCTGACTGGAGGGAGCGCGTGCGGCGGGCAGGCACAGTCAGCGTTTGGTGCGGCCGGAGCGCAGCTTCACTGCGGCGGCGGCCAGGATGAGGGTTCCGGGGACGACGACGAAAAGCGCGGCGAGCATCCAGACGAAGACCACGGCACAAAACAGGGCGGCGGCCAGCAGCAGCGACCCGGTCCAGTCACGGAGGGAGAATGCCTGGCCGCTTTCGAGGGCCCGGCGCCAAGTGTCCTTGCCGGTGGTTCCGGCGGCTGCAAAGTCGGACCCTGCGTAGTCGGACCAGGCGGATGCGGTGCGCAGCAGCACGATGGCGGCGCCGGCGGCAAGGATGAGCGTGGCGGGAAGGACCAGGCCGCGGCCGGGGAGCTGCCCAACCCAGGCGAGCAAAAGGTTGAGGACAATCACGACGGCGGCTGCCGCCGTCGTGCTGCCAAGTTTCCAGCTGCCCGGCAGGGCAGCTTTAAACAGGCACCACAGGCCGCGGACGGAATCGTCCCGGCCGTTCAGGTGCCGTTCGAGGTGGGCGGTCCCGGCGGCGTATGCGGCCGGGATGGTGACGAGCGGGAGGGACAGCACCAGCACCAGCACCCCTGCCAAAAGGGTTTCGGAGAACAGGGCGAACCGGTTCACCGGGATGGGTTCGTGCCTGGATGCGGGTGTGGTGCTGTCCATAACGCTCATTTTCTTCCTTTGCTGCCTTTAGCCTTTGAGTCCCTGGGTGGAGACGCCTTCGACGATGTACCGCTGGAAGATCAGGAAGAAGATCAGCACGGGGAGCAGGGCCAGGACCGACATGGCGATCATGGCGCCGTAGTCCGAGGACTGGGTCTGGTCCACGAAGAGCCGCAGGGCCAGCGGCAGCGAGTACTTGTCCGGGGTGTTCAGGTACAGCAGCGGGCCCAGGAAATCGTTCCAGCTCCAAATGAAGGAGAAGATGGAGGTGGAGATCAGGGCCGGCTTCATCAGCGGCAGCATGATGGAGAAGAAGATCCGGGCGTGCCCGGCGCCGTCGATCCGGGCCGCCTCGTCCAGCTCCGTGGGCAGGCCGCGCATGAACTGGACCATGAGGAAGACGAAGAACGCGTCCGCGGCCAGGAACTTGCCGATCAGCAGCGGCACGTACGTGTCCACCAGGCCCAGCTGCTGGAACACGATGTACTGCGGAATGATCACCACGTGGAAGGGCAGCAGCAGGGTGGCGATCATCATGCCGAAGAAGATGCTGCGGCCGGGGAAGTTGATCCGGGCGAACGCGTAGGCCGAAACGGACGCGGACAGGATGGTCCCCACCACGGCGCCGAGGGCCAGGATCAGCGAGTTGGTGAAGAACTGCAGGGTGGACACCCCGCCGATCCCGTCCATGGCGGTGACGAAGTTGTCGAAGCTGAAATTGTTGGACCACAGCGACGTGTTCTGCCCGCCGATTTCGGAGTTCGGCTTGAAGGACGACGCGATCATCCACAGGCCCGGGTACAGCACGATGGCCGTGAGGATGAGGGCCGCGGCGTGGAAGACCACGCTCTTGGCCCGCTTGGCCCCGGTGGACTCTGACTTCGGGTTGTAGGCCGGGACGGTGTCCGGAGTGGACTGGGTGGGAGTTGCCATGGTTGTCATCGTGAATCACCGCTGTAGTGGACCCAGGACTTGGACGTGCGGAAGAAGATCAGCGTGATGATGCCGACCACGACCACCAGCAGCCAGGCCATGGCCGAGGCGTAGCCCATCCGGAAGTCGCTGAAGCCGCGCAGGTACAGGTAAAGGGTGTAGAAGAGGGTGGATCCGGCGGGGCCGCCGTCGCCGTTGGAGATGATGTAGGCCGACGCGAAAACCTGGAAGGCGTGGATGGTTTCCATCAGCAGGTTGAAGAAGATCACCGGGGAGAGCATGGGCCAGGTGATGTTGAAGAACTTCCGCACCGGGCCGGCGCCGTCCATGGACGCTGCTTCGTAGAGCTCGCCGGGGATCTGCTTGAGCCCGGCCAGGAAGATCACCATCGGGGCGCCGAACTGCCACACCGTCAGCAGGATGAACATCGGCATGGTCATGGCGGGGTTGCCCACCCAGCCGCCCAGGTTGATTCCGAAGAAGGACAACCCCTGGTCCACGGGCCCGGAGTCCCCGAACATCGCCTTCCAGACGATGGCGATGGACACGGACGCGCCGATCAGCGACGGCGCGTAGAACGCCGAGCGGTAGAAGCCCTGGCCGCGGCGCTTGCTGTTCAGCAGCATGGCCACCGCCAGCGCGGCCGCGAGCTTCAGCGGGGTGCCGAAGACCACGTAGGACAAGGTCACGCCCACGGACTGCAGGAACCGTTCGTCCTGGAACAGGGTGGTGTAGTTGTCCAGGCCGATCCACTTGGGCGCCTCAAACAGGTTGTAGTTGGTGAAGGACAGGTACAGCGAGGAGATCATCGGCCCTACCGTCAGGGCGATGAATCCCAGCAGCCAGGGCAGCAGGAACGTGTAGCCGGCACGGGCGTCCACCCCGTTGCGCTTCGACTTGCGAAGCTGCACGGGAGCGGACGACGCCGAACGCCTGCTCAGGGTTGGGCTTGAAGTCACGAGATCATTCCGTCAGTCGTGGAACCAGGGCGGGAGGGCATGGCAGCCGGATCAGGCGTTCTGCTTGATGACGTCTTCGGCTTCCTTGAACCACGCGTCGACGGCACCGTCAACGGTGACCTTGCCGTAGTTAAGGTCGGAGGCGATCCGGCCGAACGAAGCTTCCAGCGTTCCGAAGCCGACGATGGGCGGCTCCGGGGCATCCTTGAGGTACTGCTCGATGGACTTCTCATAATCCACCACGAGCTTGTCGGCGCCGTCGAAGGTGGTACCGTCGCGCTGGGTCTTGGATGCGGGGACGCCGCGGGAGGTCTTGAAGATCTGGCCCACCTCGGGGTCGTTGACCATGAAATCGATGAAGCGCGCGGCAGCATCCTTGAACTTAGTCTTGGCGCTTGCCACCATCAGCATGGAAGGCTTGAGGAACAGGCCCAGGTTGTTGGGGTCATCCGACGGCACGGGCACCAGCTTGAGTTCCTTTGCGCCGCTGTCCCCGAGGTAGGCGGCCATGAAGTTGTCCCAGGTAACCTCGGCAGCACTGACGTTCGAACCGAACGGCGACTTGGGCTTGAGCTGGGTCACCCTCTCTTCCGGAACGATGGCCTGGGTCCCGCGAAGCTTCGAGTTGAGGTTCCACCAGGTTTTCAGGTCGTCCTTGCTGAAACCCAGCTTCCCGTCGCTGTTGAAGGCCTGCATGTTCTTCTGCCGGAGCCAGATGTTGAACTGCCACCACACGCCGGTGAAGTCCGTGGACCCGTAGAGGGTGCCGTTGCCCTTGTCGCCAACTTCCTTCAGGAATGACTGGAATTCGGACCAGGTCCACTTGCCGGTGGGCTCGGCAATGCCCAGGGAGGCAAGCTTGGCGGGGTCGTAGTAGACGGCGAAGGCGTTGGTGCTGGTGGGGATGCCGTAGGTCTTGCCCTTGATCTGGCCTGAAGGCAGGAGGGACTTCTCGAAGGCGTCCGTGTTGATCTTGACCGTGCTGAGGTCCAGGAGCTGGTTGCGCTGGCCGTAGTCGCGCAGATATGACAGGTCCCACTGCATGACGTCCGGCAGCCCGCCGCCGGCGGCCTCGGTGGCCCGCTTCTGCCAGTATCCGGCGAAGTCGGTGAAGTTTCCGTTGACCTTGATGTCCGGGTTCTTCGACTCGAACAGGGCAATGGCCTTGCGGGTACGCTCGGCGCGGTCGTCGTTGCCCCACCAGGTGTAGTTGATGGTGACGGGCTTGTCTGCGGAACCGGCCTGGCCGGACGAACCGGATCCGTTCCCACAAGCCGACAGTGCTGCTGCGGATGCGGTACCAATGGCCACGGTTGTGAGGAAATGCCTTCTGTTGATCACGGGAGCCTCCTTGCTCAATGGGTGTTTGCCTTTTCTCGGTCTACAACGGCGGTAGTGAGCTGGCTTACACGGCTTCTGAAACGATACAATAGCGATATTCGCAGGATTGGGCAAGCGTTTTCCAAAGGTCTGACCATTAGTTCGTTCCATCTACCCAGCTGACAAAGGAGTCCCATGACTGAACAGGCAACCCCTGGACCGTCGAGCGTTTGGAGCAAAGTCGAAGGCATCGCTTTCGGCGGTGATTACAACCCGGAGCAGTGGCCCGTCAGCGTCCGGCTGGAGGACCTGGAACTCATGCAGGAGGCCGGCGTGAACTTCCTCAGCGTGGGAATCTTCTCCTGGGCACTGCTCGAACCGGCAGAGGGCAAGTACGACTTCGGGTGGCTGGACGACGTCATGGACAACCTCGCCGGAATCGGCGTGAAGGTGGCGCTGGCCACCGCCACCGCTGCTCCCCCCGCCTGGCTGGTCCGAAAGCATCCGGAGATCCTGCCGGTCACCGCTGACGGGACCGTGCTGGGACCGGGCTCCCGGCGGCACTACACGCCGTCGTCGGCCGTTTACCGCCGCTATGCCACAGGCATCACCCGAGTCCTGGCCGAACGGTACAAGGACCACCCGGCCCTGGCGCTGTGGCATGTGGACAACGAGTTGGGCTGCCACGTCTCGGAGTTCTACGGCGAGGAGGACGCGGCAGCCTTCCGCGCCTGGCTGGAACGCCGGTACGGAAGCATTGAGGCCCTCAATGCTTCCTGGGGCACGGCATTCTGGTCCCAGAACTATGGCTCCTTCGAAGAAATCCTGCCGCCCGCCATCGCCCCAACCACGCTGAACCCGGGCCAGCAGCTGGACTTCCAGCGCTTCAACTCCTGGGCACTGATGGACTACTACCGGAAGCTGGTGGCAGTCCTGCGCGAAGTCACCCCGGACATCCCGTGCACCACCAACCTGATGGCCTCCAGTGCCACCAAGTCCATGGACTACTTCGACTGGGCCAAGGACCTGGACGTCATCGCCAACGACCACTACCTTGTCGCCGCGGACCCGGAACGGCACGTCGAACTGGCGTTCAGCGCGGACCTCACCCGGGGCATTGCGGGCGGTGACCCGTGGATCCTGATGGAACATTCGACGTCGGCTGTGAACTGGCAGCCGCGCAACCAGCCCAAGATGCCCGGCGAGATGTTGCGCAATTCCCTGGCCCACGTGGCCCGCGGGGCCGACGCCGTCATGTTCTTCCAGTGGCGGCAGAGCTTTGCGGGCTCGGAGAAGTTCCACTCGGCGATGGTGCCACACGGCGGACGGGACACCCGCGTGTGGCGGGAAGTGGTGGAACTCGGCGCCGCACTGAAACGGCTGGAGCCGGTGCGGGGTTCGCGGGTCCAGTCGCGTGCGGCCATTGTCTTTGACTACGAGGCGTGGTGGGCCAGCGAAATCGATTCGAAGCCCAGCGTGGACGTCAAGTACCTGGACCTGCTGCGGGCCTTCCACCGCGGCCTGTTCCTGCGCGGCATTTCGGTCGACATGGTGCACCCCTCTGATGCCCTTGAGGGGTACGACCTGGTGCTGGCGTGCACCCTGTATGCCGTGTCCGACGACCACGCTGCCAACATCACCGCTGCCGCGGACGCCGGTGCCACGGTCCTGGTCAGCTACTTCAGCGGAATTGTGGACATGGAGGACCACATCCGTTTGGGCGGCTACCCGGGGGCGTTCCGGGAACTCCTGGGGGTTCGGGTGGAGGAGTTCCACCCCCTGCTGGCCGGAGCGCAGCTGAAGCTGAGCGACGGCACTGTTTCGTCCATCTGGAGCGAAGATGTCCACCTGGCCGGCGCCGAGGCCCTGCAGACCTTTACCGAGTACCCGCTGGAGGGTGCGCCCGCCCTGACCCGTCGGAGCGTGGGGTCCGGTGCCGCCTGGTACCTTGCCACCTTCCCGGACCGCCACGGGATCGACGCCCTCCTGGACAAACTGCTGGCGGAGTCCCTGGTCTCCCCCGCGGCCGTGGCCGATCCCGGCGTGGAGCTGGTGCGGAGGCGTTCGGCCGACGGACAGAGTTTCCTGTTCGCCATCAACCACACCCGGGCGGATGTCTCCGTCTCGGCCACGGGAACTGATCTCCTGACGGGGGAGTCTTTCGGCGGCACCGTTCCGGCCGGCAGCGTGGCCGTGATCGCGGAGGCGTAGGCGCGCGGACAGAAGTCCGAGGGCGGCACCTCCCCCGGTGCCGCCTCCCCACCGTCGCGGGGCACTTTGGGCACTATTTTCGTGCAAACCACGACGACGGCCGGCGAGTCCGTGTCAAAGTGCCCCGTTTTGGAGGACTCACCTTAGTCAGCCCTGCCGACTAGCTGCTGATAGCTGATTTCATTTCATCCGTTGCCTTCTTCCCGGCGTCCTCCGGGGACAGCCGTTCGAAGAGGACTTCCGACGTGTACCGCTTGATGATTTCCTGGATGGCGCCGGCGCCCTTCGGCGGCGGCGCCGGGGCCTCCCCGAGCTCATCTTTGATTTGATCGATGAACTTGACCACCTTGACGTCGGCAGGGGTGAGCTTGGACTGGATGGCTGCCCGGACCTCCGAGTTCGGGTAGACGCCGCGGTCCGCCAGGAGCGCCTCGCCGGCTTTGACGTTGTTGGTCAGGAAGTTAATGAACTTTGCTGTTTCCTGGGGGTGCCTGGTCCGGGAGGAAGCAGACCAGAACTGCGACGCCTTGTACCAGAGCTCGGCGTCGGCGGCGGACCCCGTCTTGGTGGGGAAGCGCAGGATCTTCAGGTCTCCGCCGCTGGCCTTTTCCAAGGCAGGGGCCTGGTTGGACCACCAGAAGGCCATGCCGTTCCTGCCGGTCGCCAGCCCGCTCTGGTCAAGCGGAGCGGCCTCGGCCTCCACCACCTCGGAGGCTGAAGGCACGGCCTTCTCCTGGCTGAGCTTCTTCAGGAAGGCCCACCATTCGGCGATGTCCCCGGGCTCGAAGCCCAGCTTGCCGTCCGACGTGTACAGGGACTTGCCGTTCTGCCTGAGCCACACGCCAAGGGAGGCCTCGTCGGTTCCATAGGCGGCCGCACCGTAGGTTCCCTTGGGGGACTTGGCGGTGATGTCGGCGGCGATCTTGCCGAAGTCCTCCCAGGTCCACTTCGTGTCGTCCGGAAGCGGGACACCGGCGGCCTGGAAGACGGCCGGGTTGGCCAGGATGGTGGCGGCGTTGATGCCGGCGGCAATGCCCGTCAGGCCCTTCTCGCCCTTGCCGGCGTTGAGTGCAGCCTCGTCCAGTTTGGAAGTGTCGATCTCGTACTTGGAAAGGTCCAGGAGTGCCCCGCGGCTGGAATATTCGGTGATGTACTTTTCGTCCATCTGGATGATGTCCGGAGCATCATTGGCCGCCACCTGGGTGGCCAGCTTGTCCCAGTATCCGCTCCAGTCGCCGAACTCCGGCTTGATCTTGATCTTGGGGTTCTCTGCTTCGAACTGGTTGATGGCTTCCTGGGTGAGCTGGGCGCGCTTGTCGCCGCCCCACCAGGAGAAGCGGAGCTCGACAGTACCGTCCGCGTTCTGGGGGGCTGCTCCCCCGCCGCAGGCACTGAGGGCCATAACGGCGGCAACTGCAGCCGCAACGGCGCCGGCTTTACGGGTTCGGCCTTGGCGGCCGTGGCGCAGTGCGCCTGAAGTGGGTGCCCCTGCCCGCTGCTTTGCAGCAGCTGCAGGACGGGGAAAAAGCGGCACTGTGTACTCCGATCTTCTTTGATCCAGGTGCGGGTGGTGTTCCAAGTGGGGACTCGGTTCCGACTCAGCGATAGGGCCGAGCGGATGCGTTATGAAAGCGCTTTCTAGATCTAATGCTACAAGTCCACAACTTGTAATACAAGAAGCCTGAGTCGTGATCTTGAAAGATTTCGAACGGCGTGGACGGACGAACGGCCCGCCGCAAGGACGGGCCGTTCAGGGATATGGAAGTTGGAGGGCTGGGTTACTTGATGCCGGTGGTGGCGATGCCCTTGATCAGGAACCGCTGGCCAAAGAGGAACACCAGGAAGACCGGCAGCAGGGAGACGATGGACATGGCGAACAGGGATCCCCAGCTTGTGGCCGACTGCGAATCAACGAAGGCCCGCAGCGCCACCGGGACGGTGAACATATCGGGGTCCGTGAGGTAGATCAGGGCCCCGAAGAAGTCGTTCCAGGTCCAGATGAAGGTGAAGATGGTGGTGGTGGCCAATGCCGGCACCATGAGCGGCAGGATGACCCGCAGGAAGATGCGGGGATGGCCGGCGCCGTCGATGCGTGCTGCTTCATCGAGTTCGCGGGGGGTTCCGCGGATGAACTGCACCATCAGGAAGACGAAGAACGCGTCCGTCGCCAGCAGCTTCGGCACCAGCAGCGGCCAGAACGTGTTCACCCAGCCGATCTGCGAAAACAGGATGTACTGCGGAACGATCACCACGTGGAACGGCAGCATGATGGTCAGCAGCATGATGCCGAAAAACAGCCGCTTGCCCGTGAACTGGAGCCGGGCGAAGGCGTAGGCGGCCATGGAGCACGACACCAGGTTTCCCAGGATCGAGCCGATCACCACAATGGCCGAGTTCAGCATGTAGTGGCCGAACGGGTGCGTCAGGGCCGACCACCCCGAGGTGTAGTTGCTCATTTCCAGGCTGTTCAGCCACAGGCCGGGCTCGCGGAAGATCATCTCATTGGGGCGGAGCGAGGACACCACCATCCACAGGAGCGGGTAGATCATCAGGGCGCCGGCAAGGATGAGGATGCCGTGCTTCATCAGCGATTTGCCTCGCTGCGCGCGGCTGAAGGCCAGTGTTCCCCGGGACTCACGGACCCTGGGCTTGCGGTTGTTGGGCTTGCCGGCGCCGGCGGACTTCCTCTCCGGGGTGGGCAGCGTCTCAAGCTTAGTCGTCATAGAAAACCCAATACTTAGAAGCGATGAAGTTGATGGCGGTGAAGACACCGATGATGAGCAGCAGTACCCATGCCATGGCCGACGCGTAGCCCATGTCGAACTGGCCGAAGCCCTTTTGGTAGAGGTACAGCGTGAAGAACATGGTGGAGTCGGATGGGCCGCCGTTGCCGCCCGAGACAATGAACGCCTGGGTGAACGACTGGAATGAACCGATGATCTGCAGCACCAGGTTGAAGAAGATGATCGGACTCAGCATCGGCAGGGTGATCCGCCAGAACTGCTGCAGCGTGGTGGCGCCGTCAACCTTGGCGGCCTCGTAGTACATGTTTGGGATCTGCCGCAGGCCCGCCAGGAAGATGATCATGGGGGCGCCGAAGGTCCAGACGTGCAGCAGGATGATCGATCCCAGCGCCGTGCTGGGATCCGAGATCCAGCCCGGACCCTGGATGCCGAACATGGCCAGGACCTGGTTGACCAGGCCGGTGGTGCCGAAGATCTGCTTCCACAGGATGGCAACGGCCACGGAGCCGCCCAGGAGCGACGGCAAGTAGAACACCGAGCGGTAGAACGGAAGGCCGCGAAGCCCCTTGTCCAGGACGAGGGCGATCAACAGCGCCACAGCCAGCTGCAGCGGAACGCCCACGAAGACATAGGTAAACGTCACGCGCAGTGAGTTGTGGAGCCGGGCGTCGCTGAGCATTCGGGTGAAGTTGTGCAGCCCGGTCCATTCCGGCGGCTGGAGCAGGTTGTAGTCCGTAAAGGACAGGTACAGGGACATCAGCATGGGGCCGATGGTGATGGCCACCAGGCCCACCAGCCACGGCAGCAGGAAGATGTAGGCGGCCTTGTTGTCCCGCCGGTTGGCCTTCTTTTCGGCAGCGGTGGCTTTGCCCTTCCGCCGGGTGATGGAGCTGAGTTCGCTGATGGCGCTCACGGAAGCTGCTCCGTCCTGGGGATGTGTTTTGCGGCCATGTGGTCTCCTTTGGTCATCGTGGCCTCCACGTTGTTTCATCGCAGGGCGATGGGGTATCCGGCACCCAGGCCCGGCCCGGCTCCTGCCCGTGAGAGCTGAAGCGGTTCCGGCGCCGCGGGGGCCGTATGAATTGCGGCTCCGTACCAAAGTAAACGCTTTCTTGACTCCTGTATAGCCCTTTGTTAGTTTTTGAGAAAACGCTTTCTGTTACCGCCGTCACTCGAGCACAATCAACCCGCCAAGGGGCACAACAATGAAGTTTGGTCTCAAGAAATCCGTCCTGGGCATCACCGGCGCCTTCGCCGCGGCCGCGCTGGCCCTCACCGGCTGCGGCAGCAGTCCGCAGGCAGGAAAAGTGGGGACGGCAGAAGATCCCGTCACCATCCGGTTCGCCTGGTGGGGCAACGATTCCAGGGCCAAAACCACCATGGAAGTGATCAAGGCGTTCGAGGCCGCGAACCCCACCATCAAGGTCCAGGGCGAGAACACCGAATTCAGCTCCTACTGGGACAAGATGGCCACCCAGATTGCGGGCGGGACCATGCCGGACGTCATTGCCATGAGCGGCGCCTATCCCAGCGAGTACGCCAGCCGCGGAGTCCTGCTGGACCTGGACAAGGTCAAGGACCAGATCGATACGTCCAAGTTCGCGGAAGGCACCGTGGACCTGGGCAAGATCGACGGCAAGCAGTACACCATCACCGCGGGCGTCAACTCGATGTCCATGGTCCTCGACCCCAAGGTCTTCGAGGCCGCCGGTGTTGCCATGCCGGATGACGAGACCTGGACCTGGGACGACTACGCCAGGATCGCTGCCGAAATCACGCAAAAGTCGCCGGCCGGAACGTTCGGCACCACGCCCATGGCCAACGATTCCTTCCTGGCCGTCTGGGCCCGCCAAAACGGGAAAGCCCTCTACACAGACGACGGAAAGAAGATGGGCATCAGCGAGGACACCCTGACCCGCTGGTTCGAGCTCAACAAGAAGCTGACGGAGACCGGCGGCGCCCCGTCTGCCTCGCAGACCGTGGAGGACGGTTCCGCGCAGCCCGAAATGACCCTGATGGGGCAAGGCAAACAAGGGATGAAGATTTCCTGGAGCAACCAGATGACCTCCTACTCCGGCTCGCCGCTGGTCATGGTGAAGCTCCCGGGCGAAAGCAAGACACCCGGCGCGTGGCTGCGCTCCTCCATGGAATACGCCATCTCGTCCAAGTCGCCACAGTCCAAGGAAGCTGCCCTCTTCATCAACTACCTGGTCAACAACATGGACGCAGCATCCAAGATCAAGAGTGACCGGGGAATGCCCGCCAACACTGAACTCAAGGCCGGCATCACTCCTATGCTGAAGGAAACCCAGCAGAAGGAGGCCGCCTACCTGGACCGCATTGCCGCCATGAAGATCGAAGCTCCCAAGCCGTTCCCGGCAGGATCATCGGCGACCATGGAGGTTTTGAACCGTTACAACACGGATGTACTCTTCGGAAAGATCTCTCCGCGCGATGCTGCCAAGGGCATGATCTCCGAGGTCAACCAGAACCTCGCCTGACCCCAGCAACCAAACCCGCCCAGCACCCGGAACCACGGCAGTAAGGAGGCCAGCCACGTGACTCCAACAGCACGGCCCAGCGCCATTGCCGGCTATGAGGACTGGCCCGACTACGTCCGGGAGCATCCGCTCCACGCAGCCTCCAGCGCTGCGGCGCAGGAGCTGGCGGACGCGCTGGGCGTCCCGGACCGCGGTACACTTCCTGAGGTAACGGTGCACTGGGAGGAAACGTACGAGGGCGCCACCACCTCCCAGCTCAGCTGGCAGTTGGGCTTCGGTCCACGGACTACGGGCTGGCTGGTGAAGCCGGCCGGGAGTCTTGGTCCGCTGCCGGGCGTCCTGGCACTGCACTGCCACGGCGGGAACAAGTTCGGCGGGGCCGACCGGCTGGTGGAACTCCCGGACAACCACCCGTCGGCTGCCGCTGCCCGCGCAGGACGCTATGACGGCCGCGCCCTGGCCACCGACATCGCCCGCCGGGGATTTGCCGTCCTGGCCCACGACACATTCGCGTGGGGCAGCCGCAGGTTCAACCTCGAAACTCCCCCATGGCGGACGGCCTCCGCAACAGCGGCGAGGCGGGCGCAGTGGCGGGAGGACGGCGTAGTGCCTTCCGAGGCGGAGGAATACAACGCCGCTGCCGGCTTTCATGAAGACACCGTTGCCAAGGCAGCCGGCCTGCTGGGCACCAGCCTGGCCGGCATGGTGGCGCATGACGACCTTGCCGCCCTGGACATCCTGGCATCACTCCCGGACGTCGACCAGGACAGGCTGGGCTGCATCGGCTTCTCGGGCGGCGGCGGCCGCTCCCTTGCCCTCGCCGCCCTCAGCCCGCGCGTCCGGGCCGCTGTGGTCACCTGCATGATGACCACCTTCGAGTCGCTCTTCCCCGCCTACCTGGACGCGCACTCCTGGCTGCTGCAGACTCCCGGCCTGTGGAAACTGGGCGATTGGCCGGAGCTCACCTGCCGGGCTGAAACGGCCCGGTTCCTGGTGCAGTACGCCCTGGCGGATGAGCTGTTCCCGGAGGACGGGATGCGCCAGGCGGACCGACTGCTGGAATCAATGCACACCGGCACGGACACCTACACCGGCAGCTTCTGGCCGGGCGGGCACGTGTGCACGGCGGCCATGCAGGACGAGGCCCTCGATTTCCTGGCCAAGACGCTGGCCTCTTGACCCCCTTTCCAACAGCACAAGTTCCAACAGCACAAGGACTTACGTGACCACACAGCACTCAGCGGAACCCACCCAACAGCAGCCCGCGTCCGCAGCCATCCCCCGGGTTGCGCTGGTGGGCGTGCACGGCTTCGGCGAGCGCCACCTCGCCAACCTGGCCCGGCTCGAGGCAGCCGGTGCCCTGCAACTGGTGGCAGTGGCCGATCCCCTTCCGCCGCAGGCCGGCACCCTGGCCGATACGGTTGCCGTCTTCCCCGATCTGGACTCGCTGCTGGCCGCACAGTCGGGTGCCGACGTCGTCATTCTTGCCACCCCCATCCAAACCCACGCGCCGCTGGCCCTCGCCGCACTGTCCGCCGGGATGGACGTCTATGTGGAGAAGCCGCCGGTGGCCTCCCTGGCGCAGTACGATCAGGTCCTTGCCGCCGCACAGGAGAAGGGACGCCTGGTCCAGGTGGGCTTCCAAAGCCTGGGCTCCCACGCCCTGCCCGCCATCCGTGACAAAGTTGCTGCCGGGGAGATCGGCACCGTCCTGGGCATCAGCGCCACAGGCCAGTGGCTGCGGACCAAGGCCTACTTCAAGCGCTCACGCTGGGCAGGGAAGCGCAGCCTGGACGGCACCGACGTGGTGGATGGCGTGGCCACGAATGCGCTGGCCCACGCCGTTGCCACGGGCCTGTCCCTGGCCGGCGCCCACACGCTCTCCGACGTCGCCTCCGTGGAAACCGACCTCTACCGGGCCAACCAGACCGAGAGCGACGACACCTCGGTGCTCCGGATCCGCACCGCCGGTGGGAACACCCTGCTGTGCGCCCTCACATTGTGCGCACCCGAGCAGCTCGATCCCACCGTCACTGTGCATGGAACCCTGGGCGACATCATCCTCTACTACACGCGGGATGAGGTGGTGATCAGCAGCGCCGACGGCGAGCGCCGGGAAACGTACGGCCGCACCGACCTGCTGGAGAACCTGCTGGACGCCCGCGCCACCGGGACGCCCCTGCTGTGCGCCCTGCAGGACACCGGCGCCTTCACCGCAGTGCTGGAAGCCATCCGCACCTCCCCCGCGCCGGCCCCGATGGATGCTGCATCCATCTCCTGGGAGGGCGACGGCGACGACGCCCACCCCGTGATCCAGGGCATCAGCGACCTGATCGGGCGCGCCATCAAGTCACAGGCAACGTTCGCCGAACTTGGCGTCCCGTGGGCCCGGGCCCTCCCGCCGGTCCGGGCGCTGGCCTTGGATGGCCGGCCGGTGGCCGACTACCAGGACGGCAGCCATATCCGCGCCGTATCCTCCCCGCGCCCCTACCTGCACCCTGTCCGGACCCTCGGCGGCACGGTGGTCACGGACCACATGCCGCTGGACCACGTGTGGCATCTGGGTGTTGGGGTGGCATTGCAGGACGTGGACGGCGTCAATTTCTGGGGCGGACGCACCTATACGCGGGAGGCCGGGCAGTACATCTGGCGCCCGGACCACGGCAGCATCACGGCCACCGCTTCACAGCAGACCGACGACAGCAGCGGGCAAAAGGGCAGGCTCCAGGAGACCCTGGAGTGGAACGGCCCCGACGGCTCCCCCGTCCTGGTGGAGGAACGCACCTGGACGTGGTCCGCCGTCGCGCCTTCCATCTGGCGGTTGTCCGTGGACTTTGCCCTGTCCCCCGCGGGGGACAAGCCCGTCAGCCTGGGCAGCCCGGGCTCCAACGGCCGCTTCGAGGGCGGCTATGGCGGCTTCTTCTGGCGCCTCCCGGCGTGCGGGGAAGCGGCGGTGTGGACGCAGGCCGGCAGCGGCGAGTCAAAGACCCACGGCAGCGTCACGCGCTGGCTCGCTTGGTCCGGAAGGTTCGACGGCGGGCCGGCCACCTTGGTGTTCGTCGCCCCGGAAGGCTGCACGGACCCGTGGTTTCTCCGTGTGGAGGGCTACCCCGGCGTGGGACAGTCGCTCGCCTGGGACAGTCCCGTCTTGGCCGGGCCGGGAAACCCGGTACGGCGGCACATTACCGTTTTCGTGGCCGACGGAATCCTGGCCACCGCCGACGTAGAAGCGCTAATTAACCAACAGGGGGACCCGTCATGACGCAAACAACAACCACAGCCGCTCCCCCGAAGGAGGCACGGCGGCCGCCGGGCTCAAGGACGGACCGCACCATCAAGCGCCGCCGCGTCCTGGACATCCTGGACGCTGCCGGGCGGGACTCCCTGCTCCTGACCTCCAACACTGCCCTGACGTGGTACTTGGACGGCAGCCGCGTGCACATCAGCCTGGCCGGCGACCCCATCGCAGCCCTCCTGGTGGACCGCGACGGCGACCACCTGGTCACCTTCAACAATGAGGCCGGGCGGATCGCGGCCGAAGAGCTTCCAGCCCAGGTCAACCTGCACACCGTGCCCTGGTACGGCAACCTGCACCAGGCCGCCGCCGCCGTCGGAGGCAGTACCCGGCCGCCGCTCGCGGAAGCGGACGTCACAGCGCAACTGAGCGCTGCCCGCCAGCAGCTCCTCCCGGCCGAGAGCGCGCGGTACTCCCAGCTCAGCGCCGAGCTGGCGGCCATGATGACGGACGTTCTTTCCGCAGCGCGCCCGGAGACCACCGAGTTCGAACTCGTCTCGGCGCTGGCCGCCCGCGTGGTGGGGGCCGGCGCGGAGCCGCTGGTACTCCTGTGCAACGGCAGCTCCCGCAGCGATTTCCGGCACCCTTTGGCCACCCACGCCCCGCTGGGCCGTCGTGCCATGGCCGTGGTGTGCGCCCGCCGGGACGGCCTGGTGGCCAACATCACCCGCTGGATCAGGTTCGACGCCGGCACCCCGAAAGAGCGCGACGCCGAGGCCCGTATCGCGGCCGTGGAAGCGGACATCTTCGACGCCACGGTTCCCGGGGCGCGCCTGGACAGGATCTTTGCCGAAATCCAGGCAGCGTACGCCCGGCACGGCTTCGGGGCGGACCAGTGGGAGCAGCATCACCAGGGCGGACCGGCCGGGTACGCGGGGCGTGATCCCAGGGTGACGTCTGCGGTGACCGACACTGTGGTGCTGGACCAGGCCTTCACCTGGAACCCGTCAGGCCCCGGCGTCAAGATCGAAGACACCGTCCAGCTGACGGAGTCCGGCCTCCGCGTCCTGACGGTGGACCCGCGCTGGCCCATAAGCACCGTCAACGGGCTGGAGCGGCCGGTGACGCTGCAGCTGTAGTAAACGAGTTTCCCGGGCAGCAAAAAACCCCGGAGCCGAAAGGCTCCGGGGTTTTCTTTGTGAGCTACGGAAGCTGCAGTTCCCCGTCCACCCGGCGCGGGATGCGCAGCGGGTTGTCCTCGCGCAGTGCCGGGTGCAGCACGCTTTCCGGGGCGTCCTGGTAGGCCACGGGGCGCTGGAACCTGCGGACCGCCGTCGCACCCACCGAGGTGAACAGCGACGTGGTGGCGGGGTAGGGGCCGCCGTGCTGCTGGGCCCAGTTCACGGCCACGCCCGTGGGCCAGCCTTCGAACAGGACGCGTCCGGCCAGCCCGGAGAGCTGCTCCACCAGGGCCTCGATATCCTCACCCTGCTCGCTGTGGAGCGTTGCCGTGAGGCTTCCCGGGACCTTGGCCAGGACGGCAGCCAGCTCCTCCCGGTCCTTGTACTCGATGAGGATGGTGGTGGGTCCGAAGCATTCCTCCAGCAGCTGCTCCGGGTTTTCCAGGACGTTGGCGGCAATGGTGGAAAAGACCACCGGAGCGGCGCCGTTGGCCACGGCGTCCTGGTCCACGCTGCCGCCCACCACGTCCACGCCGTCAACGGACGCGAAACTGCGGAGCCCGTCCGGGTAGGCCTCAGCGATACGGCTGGTCAGCATGCCCAGGGCCGGCTTGTCCTTGCTCGCTTCTGCCACCTCCGAGGCGAAGTCGGTTCCCGCGGGGATTAACACCAGGCCCGGCTTGGTGCAGAACTGCCCGGCGCCCAGGGTGAAGGACCCGGCAAGTCCGGCGGCGAGTTCCGCTGAGCGTGCCTGCAGCGCTTCCGCTGTGATGACCACGGGGTTGAGGCTGCCCAGTTCCCCGTAGAACGGGATGGGGTCGGGGCGGGAGGTGGCAAGGTCGAACAGGGCACGGCCGCCGGGGATGGACCCGGTGAACCCCACGGCCTTGACGGCAGGATCCTGGACCAGGGCTGTTCCCACTTCGCGGCCGTGGACCAGGGCGAACAGGCCCTCCGGTGCCCCGGCGCGGCGAAGCGCCTCCGCCACGATTTCCGCCGTCCGTTCGGAGAGCCGCAGGTGGCCGGAGTGTGCCTTGACGATCACTGAACAGCCGACGGCGAGCGCCGAGGCAGTGTCTCCGCCGGCCACGGAGAAGGCGAACGGGAAGTTGGACGCCGAGAAAACCGCTACCGGACCGATGGGCTTGAGGATCCGGCGGAGGTCCGGCCGGGGCGGGGTGGCGGCCGGCTCCGCGTGGTCGATGATGGCTTCCAGGTAGGAGCCTTCGGTGATCACGCGGGCAAACAGGCGCAGCTGGCCGGTGGTTCGCGCCACCTCGCCCGTCAGGCGGGTGGCCCCCAGGCTGGTTTCGGCGTCCGCGATGTCTACCAGCTCGGCAGCGTTGGCGTCCAGGGCGTCTGCCACCGCGTTCAACCAGCCGGCGCGTTCGGCGTCGGAGGCAGCCGCGGCGATTTTTGCTGCGGCCGTGGCGGCGGCAGTGAGTTCGGTGAGGGAAAGCGTTGCAGTTGTCACGTCAGGAACCTGTTCATCCAATAGAGGTCGTCTGGAAATTCATCATTGCAGCCTGTCCTTGAAGCGGAAACCCAGCCCGGCGTGGTCCGCGAGCGTCACCCGGCTGTTGCTGAACCGCACCGGCGATGGTTCGTCGAGGATGCCCAGCTGTTCGAAGGACGCATCTTCGACGTCCTCCACCAGGGTGGGCTCCGCCAGGGTCAGCGCCAGCTGTCCGGACAGTTCCGGCAGCAGGTGCGGCATCACCTTGATGCTGTGGGTCCGTGCCAGCTCCACGATCCGCCGGAACGGGGTGATCCCGCCTACCCGGATGATGTTGGGCTGGATGATGTCCACCGCTTCCGCCTCAATGAAATCGCGGAACCGGTAGATGGTGTGCAGGTTTTCGCCGAGGGCGATGGGCACCGGTGAATGTTTCCGCAGCCGCCGGTAGGCCCAGAGGTCGTCCGCGCGGATGGGCTCCTCCAGCCACTCCAGCCCGAATTCGGCCAGGACATCCAGGGCGCGGAAGGTGGTGGGCAGGTCCCACCGTTGGTTGGCATCGATCATGAGCCTGCGGTCCGGGCCCAGGACGGAGCGCACTGCGGCAAGGCGTTCGACGTCCTCGCGGATGTCCGGTTTGCCTACCTTGATCTTGACCGCCTGGTGGCCCGCGGCGACCCAGCGTTCGGCCTGCGCCACCAGCTCGTCCAGGGTGTAGTGCAGGTTCACCCCGGAGCCGTAGACCTCGGCGGAGTCCTGGCGCTGGCCCAGCAAACCGGGGACCGATGTTCCGGCACGGCGCGCCTGCAGGTCCCACAGCGCGAGGTCCACCCCGGCCATGGCAATGGTGGTGAGCCCACCGCCACCGGCTTCGTGCAGCCGCTTCCACACCGCGTCCCACACGGCCTCGGGCGTGGCCGGCAGGCCGGTGACGAAAGGTGCGATGTCGTAATCAAGCAGCGCCTTGACTGCCTGGGGACCGATGGTGGGTGTCCAGGAAAAGCCAAAGCCGGTGCCGCCGTCGTCCGTGGAAAGCTCGGTGGCGATCACGTGGTTCTCCGGTGCCTCCGTACCCCAGTGCCGCCGCAGTGGAACGGTGAGGAGCCGCGTGGCCAGCCCGGTGATGCGGGGAACGGTGCGGACGGATTCGGCCGTAGGCGCCGTCATCAGCTGCCGGCCAGCTCGTGGCCCTTGGCCAGGATGGCCTTGAGCTCCACCAGCTGTTCCTCCGTGGGGTCCACCAGCGGCGGGCGCACCGAACCGACGGGCAGCCCGGCCAACCGCAGTCCCGCCTTGATTAGGGAAACGCCGAACCCCGGGGTCTGGTCGCGCAGGCGGACCAGGGGTGCGTAGAAACCCTCGAGCAGGGCGCTGCGCCGGTCCTCGTCGCCTGAAACGTAGGCATCGTAGTAGGCCTTGGCGATCTCAGGGGCCATGGCGAAGGCTGCGGAGGAGTAGAGCGGGATGCCCAGGCCGCGGTAGGCGCCCTGGGTCAGTTCGGCGGTGAGCAGGCCGTTGAAGAAGGCGAAGTCTGTCCGGCCGGTGGCGCGGACGGCGGTCACGATCTCCTGGGCCAGGCCCACGTCGCCCAGGCCGTCCTTGAAGCCGATCACCTTGGGATTGGCCGCAAGTTTGACCATGGACGCGGCGGTGAACTTCGCGTTGCCGCGGTGGTACACGATGACCGGCAGGCTGCTGGCGTTGGCCACAGCCTCAATGTAGGCCACCAGGCCGTCCGTCGGGCCCGTGACCAGGTAGGGCGGGAGGACCAGGAGGGCGTCTGCGCCGGCCTCCTCAGCGGCACGGGCGGCGGCGAGTGCGTGGCCCAAGGGCCCGCCTGCACCGGCCACCACGGGAACCTTGCCCGCGACGACGTCGACGGCGGCCGCCACCACGGTGCGGACCTCGTCAATGCTCAAGGCGTGGAATTCACCTGTGCCGCAGGCGGGAAACACGCCGCCGGGCCCAAAGGGGAGCCGGGAGCTGATGTGTTCCTTGAGCAGCTCCACGTCAACGGCACCTTCGGCCGTGAACGGGGTGACGGGGAAGAAGAGAACGCCGTCGAATTTCATGATGTCTCCTTGGCTCCGCCGCCGGCAGTGACCAGCGTGGAGGCCTCGTCGTTGAGGGTGGGTTTGAGTTCGGTGCGCCACGTGCGCTTGGGTTGCCAGCCGAGCAGTTCCTGGGCTTTGGCGATGGAGAATGCGGGGCTGGTGCCGGTGAGGGCGGCGCTGAGTGCTTCGCTTCCGGGCAGGAATTTCGGCATCAGTTCCGCAAGGGGTGCAGTGGCAAGTGCGTCCGCCGCGCCCACGAAAAAGGTTTCCCCGTTGGGGATGTCTTCCATCTTCTGAAGCAGCAGGTCCAGGAAGTCCGCCACGTCCCGCGCATCCACGTAGTTGAACAGGGCCGGGGCGGAGAGTGCAGGGTCCGCCAGGCGCTCGGCGAGGGTGTGGCCCTGCTGCGTGGGGGCGCCTTCCCATTCCTCGGGCGAGATCACGAAGCACGGCCGGAAGGCCGCATACCGGATCCTCTCCCCCTGCGCTGCGGCAAACATCTGTACGGTCTGTTCGGCGATGAGCTTGGACAGGGCGTAGGCGTTCCAGGGCTTGGCCGGGGTGCGTTCGTCCAGCGGGAACGACGGCGGCAGCCATCCTGCAGGGCATCCGTAACCGAGCACGGTGGGGCTGCTGGCCGTGACGATCTTGGGGACCCCCACCTCCGTCGCCGCGCTGATCACCGCGAAGGCGAGCCGGGTGTTCGTGCCGAAGATGACGTCCTCCGGTGCGCTGAACGGAACGGCGATCGCTGCAAGGTGGATGACGGCGTCGGGCTTTGCTGCCCCGATCAGGCGCAGCGCCTCACCCGGGGCCAGCAGGTCGGCGGTTTCCTGGACGACGCCGGCGGGCAGCAGTTCAGCGGGTACGGCGTCGCGGTCCACCGAGACTACCTCGTGGCCGGCCTGGGCGAGCCCTGCCACAACGCTGCGGCCCAGGCGGCCCGAGCCGCCGGTGACAAATATCCTGCTCATGGCCTTTTCCTACTTGCCGCGGCGAAGGTCGACGCCGAGGTCCAGGTCCTCGACGCGCACGGGCAGGGATGTTTCGAGGGAGCGGTTGCCGGCGATGCCCACGGACACCGAACGCAGTCCGTCCAGGTAGCCGGAAGGTCGGCCCAGCGGATCCTCGCCCGGTCCGTTGAACAGGTCGGACAGCAGCAGCTCGTCACCGCCGCCATGGCCGCCCTCACCATTGATAATGGGCACCTCGTAGGCAGCCTCCCAGTGGCGCTGCACCACCAGGCGCTCGCCGTTGCGGCGTACGGCGTCCTCTTCCTCGACCGGTGTGGCGCTGGGGTCCACTACCGTCTTCTGGTCCGCGCTGTGCAGGACGGCGGCGCGTTCCACCACTTCGAGCTCGGCCCGGCCCTCGGTGCCGTTGACCGCCACCCGGTACCCCTCCCAAGGGCTGTGCGCGTTCAGGGAGTAGCTCAGGCGCGGGCCGCCCTGGTACTCCACCACCAGGGCCAGGTTGTCCTCGATGGTGATGCCGCTGGTGAAGACGTCCTGGTCGCGGCGGTAGCCGTCGTAGTGTTCGTTGTCCAGGAAGAGGGCCTTGAGCCGCTCATCCTCCCTGAGGTCCAGTGCGAAGGGATCCTTGTCGCCTGCGGGGGCATCGGCGTCTGGCGTTCCACGTTCGGGGCGTGGGCCCAGCCCGCGCTCGGCGGCGTTCTTGTCGCCGTAGAACTTCAGGCCGCCGGAGGCGAAGATCCGCTCCGGGACATCATCGATCCACCAGTTCACCAGGTCGAAGTGGTGGGAGGCCTTGTGGATGAGCAGGCCGCCGGAGTTCTTCTTCTCCCGGTGCCAGCGGCGGAAGTAGTCGGCGCCGTGGACCGTGTCCAGAACCCAGCTGAAGTCGACGGAGGTGACCTTGCCGATCACACCGCTCTGGATGATTTCCTTCAGGGCGCTGTTGCGCGGCGAGTAGCGGTAGTTGAAGGTGACCACCACGTTCCGGCCGGTCTCGTGGACGGCCTGGACGATCCGGCGGCAGCTTTCGGCGTCGATGGTCAGGGGCTTTTCAACCACCACGTCAGCCCCGGCGCGCAGGCCCTCCACGATGTAGTCGGCGTGGGTGTAGTCCGGCGTGGTGACAATGATGCGGTCGATGTTGTTGGCCTGGATGAAGGCGGTGAGGTCGCCGGGCTCGAAGGCGGCCACCGGGCCCGGGGCGCCGAGTTCCTGGATGAGCTTCTGGTAGAACTCCACCCGCCCGGGGTTCACGTCGGAGAATGCCACCAGTTCGGCAGTGTCCGCATGCTTGCCGAAAATGGCGCGGATGTACATCTCGGACCGCCCGCCGGTGCCGATCAGGGCAATGCGGGCCTTCCGGCCGTCCCCGGCGGTGGTGGCGGTTCCGGCGGCGGTGCCGGGCCGGGAGGCAGCTGCGGCCGAAGTGGTCTCGGCGGTGTTGACCATGATGGGTCCCTTTCGAAAAGCTCATTACCCGGCCTTGGGAGTGGCCGTTGACGTTCGACGCGGTGCCCGCGGGCACCGGACGAGAAAGCGTTTTCTCGCTTCGCTATAGCAGTTGTATCAATCCGCCAGCGGGTACGTCAACCACTTTAGGCATTGTAAGAAAGCGCTTTCTAGCCATCAGCTTCGGATCGCTCCGCGAAGGGTCGGAAAACAGCGGGAAAAGAAAGAAATCGCTTTCCCAAAGCCGTATATGCTGTCCTTCAAAGCACCTGCCTTCCGGCCTGCGCCCTCCAGGTCACTGACTGTTCCGGAGGACGCGGCCGGGCGGCGTAAAAGAAGGGGTCCCCCATGGTCAGGAAATCGGCAAGCGGCCGGATCGGCATCGCGGATGTCGCCGTGAAGGCGGGAGTTTCCCATGCCACCGTCTCCCGCGTCATGAACGGGAACTTCACCGTAGATCCGGACATTGCAGCCAGGGTCCGTGCCGCCGCCGCTGAACTGAAGTACCAGCCCAACCCGGTGGGCCGCAGCCTGGCGCTCGGCAAGACGGACACCATCGGCATCGTGGTGCCGGACCTGGCCAACCCCACCTTCCAGGAGATCCTCCGCGGCCTCAGCCGGGCGGCAGCCCAGGACGGCTACCGCGTCCTTATCGCCGACTCGTTCGAAGTCTCCAGCGAAGAGTCCATCCTGGCCGGCGAAGCCCGCCGGCGGTGTGACGGGCTGGTCCTGTGCGCCCCGCGCATGTCGGATGCGGAACTGGAAGAGATTGCCCCCTCCCTGCACCCACTGGTGTTGATCAACCGCACCACGGCCACCCCTGGCGTGCCCAGCCTGGTGGTGGACTACGGCCAGGGCGTGCAGGACATCGCCGGGCACCTGGTGGAACTGGGCCACACCCGCCTGGCGTTCCTCGCAGGGCCGCCCCGCAGTGCCTCCAACGAGATGCGGCTCAGGGGCCTGGAAACCTTCAAGGCCGCCCACCCGGAGGTTGAAGTGACCATGCTGGAGGGCGGCTCGGACTTCGACACCGGCCATGAAGCGGTGGACGCCGTCCTGGCCAGCGGAGCCACCGGCATCCTGGCCTTCAACGACCTGGTGGCGATGGGCTTGATGAGCGGCCTGCACGAGCGGGGCCTGGACGTCCCCGGCGACATCTCCGTGACCGGCTTCGACGACATCCCCTTCGCCAGGTATACGACGCCGGCGCTCACCACCGGCGCCGTCCCCATCAGCGAACTGGGCGAGCAGGCATGGCACCAACTGAGGGCGCTGATCCGCCAGGAAGGCGACGGAACCTCCGGCAGCCGCTACCAGCCCCGCCTGGAAGTCAGGGCCAGCACGGGACCGGCCAAGGCACCGCGCAGCACGGTCCACGGCTGACCCAGGACGACAGCCTGCCGCAGTCCGGCCGGGCCGCACTGCCGCTGCTGCCGCCACCCGAAGCTACCCAACCCCATAGGAGGAGCCATGACGCACACCATCCAGCCCAACAATCCGGAGGCCACCCCGGCGCCGGACGCCACGGACATCCCCGCAGCGCCGGCACCTGCCAAGGCTCCGTCGTCGTCCGCCCTGCCCCCAGCCCTGAAACGGCGGGTCCCCAAGTACTCCGACCTGGCCCCGCTGATGCAGTTCAAGAAGCCGGAGTTCAGCAAGGAGGCGCGGCTGAAGCGGGCCAGCACCATCTGGGAGCTCCGCGACATCGCCAAGCGCCGCACGCCCAAGGCGCCCTTCGACTACACGGACGGGGCAGCCGAAGCGGAAATTACCCTCCGCCGCGCCCGGCAGGCGTTCCTGGACATCGAGTTCCGGCCGGGCATCCTGCGGAACGTATCCAGCATCGACCTCAGCACCAACATCCTGGGCAAGCCTTCACGCCTGCCCGTGGGCATCGCTCCCACCGGTTTCACCCGGATGATGCAGTCCGAGGGTGAATATGCCGGCTCCCAGGCGGCGGAGGCCGCAGGTATCCCCTACACCCTCTCCACCATGGGCACCGCCTCCCTGGAGGACGTCGCCGAGGCGGCCCCCAACGGCCGCAACTGGTTCCAGCTGTACCTGTGGACGGACCGGGATCGCTCGCTGGAGCTCATCGAGCGCGCCGCCAAGGCCGGCAACGACACCCTCATGGTCACCGTGGACACCGCCGTGGCCGGCGCCCGCCTCCGCGACGTCCGCAACGGCATGACCATCCCGCCGGCCCTGACCCTCAAGACCGTCCTGGACGCGTCCTACCGGCCGGCCTGGTGGTTCAACTTCCTCACCCACGAGCCGCTCACCTTCGCCTCGCTGTCACGCTATACGGGCACCGTGGCGGACCTGATCAATTCCATGTTCGATCCCACGCTCACGTTCGAGGACCTGGACTGGCTGCGCGAAACGTGGAAGGGCAACCTGGTGGTCAAGGGCATCCAGACCGTGGAGGACGCCCGCCGCGTTGTGGACCACGGCGCCGACGGGGTGATCCTCTCCAACCACGGCGGCCGCCAGCTGGACCGCGCGCCCATCCCGTTCCACCTGCTGCCCGAGGTCAAGCAGGCCTTCGCCAGTGACAACAGCGATGCCGCCATCATCCTGGACACCGGCATCATGAGCGGCGCGGACATTGTGGCCGCGCTGGCCCTGGGCGCCGATTTCACTCTGATCGGCCGCGCGTACCTTTACGGCCTGATGGCGGGCGGCCGCGCCGGTGTGGACCGCACCCTGCAGATCCTCGAAAAGGACATGGTCCGCACCATGGCCCTGCTGGGCGTCAGCCGGGTTTCCGACCTCACCCCGGACCACGTGCGGCTGTTGGGACAGTAGCTCCCTACTTCTTACGCCCAAACTTGGGCAGGTTGGGAAGGTTCGCCAGCAGGTCGGCCGCCTTGGTGGCGGCGCGGCCAACGGTGCGTCCGATTTGCTGCGGAACGCTGTCGTCGCTCAGCGGCGCGGTGGTGCCGCCGGGAATCACGACGGCGGGGCTCAGCTCGGCGCCTTCCCGCACCAGGACAGGGGCCGGGGCTTCCTCCCCGGCCGGCTGCGCGGTTTCCAGGGGCCTTGGGGCAGGCGGCAGCGACGCCGCCACAGCGGCGACGCCCTCCCTCAGGTGGGCGGGGACTGTCTGGTCCTGGCCGGCTGGTGCGGCGGCGGCTGTGGTGCGGGTGCCGACGTCGAACGTTTCCAGCCAGGTGGCGATGCCCTCCAGCGGACCCCGGTTCAAGGCGTAGTACCGCTTCTGGCCCTGCGCGCGCATGCTGACCAGCTGCGCTTCACGGAGGACTTTCAGGTGCTTGGAAATGGTGGGCTGGCTGGCCGCCAGTTCCTCCACCAGTTCCCCCACGGCTTTGTCTCCTGCACGGAGGGCCACCAGGATGTCCCGCCGCGTGGATTCCGCTATGACGGCAAATACGTCGTCTGTCACCATGCCTCCCACCCTAACGACATATACGCCGAAAGGCATCACTATTTCGGCTGCCGCTGGTGGAGCCGGCTAGTCGAACCAGGGATCCAGGCCGTGCAGCGGGAACACCGCCTTGCGGGTGGCCATGACCGTGCGGTCCACCGCGTCATTCGGGTCGAAGCCCACCTCCCAGGAACGCCACCACAGCTCCACGTCGTCCCCCATGAGGGCGGGCGCTTCCCTGCCGAACTTCTCCACCACGTACTGCCGCCAAACCTGTGGCACGGGCGTCCGCAGCGGCACGGGCCGCCCCGCGGCGATGGCCACCAGGTGGCTCCACGCCCGCGGCACCACGTCCAGCACGTTGTACCCGCCGCCGCCGGTGGCGATCCAGCGGCCGCCGCAGTACCGCTCGGCCAGATGCCCGACGGCGTTCGCTGCCTCGCGCTGTCCGTCCACACTCAGGTTGAGGTGCGTGAGGGGGTCGCTGCGGTGGGAGTCGCAGCCGTGCTGGCTCACGATCACGTCCGGTTCGAAGGCGGCCACCAACTGCGGCACCACGGCGTAGAAGGCGCGCAGCCATCCGGCGTCGGAGGTGCCGGCCGGCAGCGCGACATTCACCGCCGTCCCCTCGGCTGCCGGGCCGCCGATTTCGTTGGCGAACCCTGTTCCGGGAAAGAGCGTCAGGCCGGTCTCATGCAGCGAAACGGTAAGGACCCGGGGGTCGTCCCAAAAAATGTTCTGGGTGCCGTCGCCGTGGTGTGCGTCCACATCGACGTACGCCACTTTGCGTACGCCGCCGTCGAGCAGCTTCTGCACGGCAATGGCGGCGTCGTTGTAGATGCAGAACCCGCTGGCCCGCTCCCGGGCGGCATGGTGCATGCCGCCGCCGAAGTTCACGGCATGTACGGCAGAACCTTCCAGCACCCGCTGCGCTGCGAGCAGGGACCCTCCGGCAAGGCGCGCCGCGGCTTCATGCATGCCGGCAAAGGCCGGATCGTCTTCGGTTCCCAGCCCGCGGGACTCGTCCGGCCGGGACGGGTCCGCGCTGACCCGGCGGACTGCCGCCACATAGTCGGATGAATGGACGGACTCCAGTTCCGCGTCAGTTGCCACCTCAGGTGCCGCCACGTCAACGTGCTCCAGGTCGAAGATACCGAGGCTCCGGGCCAAGCGCGCCGTCAGCTCCATTCGCTCCGGCGCCATGGGGTGGCCCGGGCCGAAGTTGTAGGCTGTCATGTCAGGACTCCACGCCACCACCGTTGGCGGCGCGGGTTGGCTGAGGCCGGGCAGGTATGTCATCAATCACAGGCTACCCGAGCCCAGCCTGCCGTCCGCCCGGCCAGGACGCCGGCTTTAGTGGTTTACTACTGAAGGAAGCCGTTTCAACCGAGGAAAAGCCACACATGACGCAGAGCCAGTCAAGGCCCCGGACCCCGGCCATCTGGCACCCCCCGGCACAGGAGCGGGAGGGCCTCTGGATCCTGACGCGGCTGCGCGACTTCATTGACGACATCGCCAACACCACCCCGGCACGGCTGGCGCTAACGGCCTTCGCCGCCGTATGCCTCGTATTCACCTTCCTGCTGTCCCTGCCGGTGTCTTCGGCCAACGGAACGCCCACCCCCCTCGACGAGGCCCTGTTCACCGCAGTCTCGGCTGTGTGCGTCACAGGCCTGACGGTGGTGTCGACGGCGGTCCACTGGTCCTTCTTCGGGCAACTGGTGATCCTGGTGGGCATCTTCATCGGAGGCCTGGGAACCTTGACGCTGGCGTCCTTGCTGGCCCTGATGGTGAGCAAGCGGCTGGGTGTGCGCGGCAAGATCATTGCCGCCGAGTCCATGAACAACGCCGGGCGCCTGGGCGAGGTGGGTACCCTGCTCCGGATCGTCATCACCACATCGGTGGTGATCGAGGGCATCCTGGCGCTGGCGCTGATCCCGCGGTTCCTCGCCCTGGGCGAGCCCTTCTGGCAGTCCGTCTGGCACGGCATTTTCTATTCCATTTCGTCGTTCAACAACGCCGGATTTACCCCGCACTCGGACGGCATCGTGCCCTATGAGACGGACCTGTGGATCCTCATCCCGCTCATGGTGGGGGTCTTCCTGGGCAGCCTGGGGTTCCCCGTAGTGATGGTCCTGCAGCAGAACGGCCTGAACTGGAAGAAGTGGAACCTCCACACCAAGCTCACCATCCAGGTGTCCCTGATCCTCCTGGTGGCTGGGGCATTCCTCTGGGCACTGATGGAGTGGGACAACGTCCGGACCATCGGTTCCATGGGCGTGGGCGACAAGATCACGCACGCGCTGTTCGCCTCCGTGATGATGCGCTCCGGGGGGTTCAACCTGGTGGACCAGAACCAGATGGACTCCACCACCATGCTGCTGACCGACGCCCTGATGTTCGCCGGCGGCGGTTCGGCGTCAACGGCCGGCGGCATCAAGGTGACCACCATCGCGGTGATGTTCCTGGCCATCATCGCCGAGGCCCGGGGCGATGCCGACGTCAAGGTATACGGCCGGACCATCCCGCAGGGCAGCATGCGCGTGGCCATCTCCGTGATCGTTGCCGGCGCCACCCTGGTGTCCGTGTCCGCGTTCCTGCTGCTGCACATCAGCGGCCAGTCGCTGGACCGCGTATTGTTCGAAACCATCTCGGCGTTCGCCACGGTGGGTCTCAGCACCAACCTGAGCGCCGAGGTGCCGCCCGCCGGGGTCTACGTCCTCACGGTGCTGATGTTCGCAGGCCGTGTGGGCACCGTAACCCTCGCCGCCGCGCTGGCCCTGCGCCAGCGCAGCCAGTTGTACCACTACCCCGAAGAGAGGCCGATCATTGGCTAGTTCCACAGACGCCCCCCGGCGCCCCGCCCACAACTCCCCGGTCCTGGTGATCGGGCTGGGCCGCTTCGGATCATCCACCGCAGAGCAACTGGTCAAGCAGGGCCGGGAAGTGCTGGCCATCGAGCGGGACCGGAACCTGGTGCAGAAGTGGGCACCCCTCCTGACCCACGTGGTGGAGGCCGACGCCACCAATATCGATGCGCTGCGCCAGCTCGGCGCCCAGGAGTTCAGTTCCGCCGTCGTCGGCGTGGGCACCTCCATCGAGTCCTCGGTGCTGATCACCGTCAACCTGGTGGACCTGGGCATCGAGCACCTCTGGGTCAAGGCCATCACGCCCTCGCATGGCAAGATCCTGACCCGGATCGGCGCCAACCACGTCATCTACCCGGAGGCTGACGCCGGCGTGCGCGCCGCACACCTGGTGTCCGGCCGGATGCTGGACTTCATCGAGTTCGACGACGACTTCGCCATCGTCAAAATGTACCCGCCGCGCGAAACCGTGGGTTTCACCCTGGACGAGTCAAAGGTCCGGTCCAAGTACGGCGTCACCATTGTGGGTGTGAAGTCCCCGGGTGAGGACTTCACCTATGCGCGGCCCGAGACCAAGGTGTCCTCGCGGGACATGCTGATCGTTTCCGGCCACGTGGACCTGCTGGAGAGGTTCGCAGCGCGCCCCTAGCCGAGCTGCTTGGTGATTTCGGCTGCGCGGTCGGCGGCCGCCCTGGCGCCGGCGGCGATGATGGCCGGGATGCCCTGTTCGTCGAAGGTGGCAATGGCGCGTTCCGTGGTGCCGTTGGGGCTGGTGACCGCCTTGCGCAACGCTGCGGGGTTTGCCCCGGGCTCGGCCAGCATGAGGCCTGCCCCAGCCACCGTTTCGCGCGCAAGCAGCAGGGACAGTTCACGGTCCAGGCCCAGCTTTTCGCCCGCGTTGGCCATGGCTTCTGCAAGGTAGAAGGCGTAGGCCGGCCCGGATCCGCTGATGGCAGAGAGCGCATCCACCTGCTCCTCAGGGACCTCAACGACGGTCCCGGCACCCTTCAGGATGTCCTTGACCAACTGAAGCTGCTCGGGGGTGCAGTGCGTTCCCGGCGACACGGAGACGACGCCGCGGCCCAGCTTTGCCGGGGTGTTGGGCATGGTCCGGATCACCGGCTGCCCGGCCGGCAATGCGGCCTCAAGCTGGGCGATCGACACGGCCGCGGCCACGCTGACCACCACGGTGTCCGGTGACAGGGCGGGGCTGATCTCCCGGGCCAGGTCCGCGATGCCCACCGGCTTGACGCCAAGGATGACGACGGCGGATCCCTTGGCGGCCTGCCTGTTGTTGTCGGGCTCTTCCTCGCCCGCGATGGCAGTGATGCCGTGGTACCGTTCGGCCAGTTCCGAGGCGCGCTCAGCGCGGCGGACGGTGGCCACCACATCCCCGGGGTCCGTTCCTGCCTTCAGCAGGCCGCCAAGAATGGCTTCGTTCATGGATCCACAGCCAAGGAATGCGATTCGGTTGCTCATGCCTCCATCATTGCAGGAGGCAGGCATTCACAGGCAACTCCCATCTTCACCGCAGGCAGCACACAACTTACGGTCCTAACGTAGTTATTACCTCATTGAGGGTGCGAGTGATGCGGCAGGCATGGGGATGCCTGCCAGGGCACCGGCGGCGTGGCAACAGGTTTTCCCCCATTTTCCTGTTGCCCGCCCCGGTGCTTCCGCTTTTAACCGCGGGCTTTCAACAGCCAGGGCTTCGCCGGGGAGTACGACGGCGGCAGGCAGCAAGGCGCCCGGCGTCTAGACGGGTGCATCCACCGACTGCGCGGCGGCCACGTGGGGCGCCGGCTGGAGCGGGCCGGAAAACACCAGCTGGTCCAGGCGCCGCAGGATGAGCCCTTCACGCAGGGCCCACGGGCAGATGCGCAGCTTCTTGAACTTGAACATCTCCAGGGCGGCCTCAGCCACCAAAGCGCCGGCAAGCAGCTGGTGGGCCCGTGCCTCGGACACGCCGGGAAGATGCAGCCTGTCTTCCGAGCTCATGGCCGAGATCCGCTGGGTCCAGATGCCCAGGTCCGAGGCGTGCAGTTCGCGTTTGACGTAGGGGCCTTCAGCGCTGGGGGCGGCACCGGCGATCCGGGCCAGGGAACGGAAGGTCTTGGACGTACCGGCCACCACGTTTGCCCGGCCCAGGCCGTCGAACTCGCGGACCGCTGGCTTGAGCGTGGCCCTGATATAGCGGCGGAGTTCCTTGACGCTCTTTGCCGACGGCGGGTCGCCGGCAAGCCAGTCCCTGGTGAGCCTGCTGGCGCCCAGCGGCACGGAGGTGGCCACCTCGGGCAATTCGTCCTGGCCGAAGGCCATTTCGAAGGAACCGCCGCCGATGTCCAGGTTCAGGATGGGGCCGGCACCCCACCCGTGCCAGCGCCGGACGGCGAAGAACGTCATGGACGCTTCCTCGCTGCCCGTGAGCTCCTGCAGGGTCACCGTGGTTTCGTGCTTGACCCGGGCCAGGACCTCGGGGCCGTTGGTGGCCTCGCGTATGGCAGACGTACAGAAGGCCAGCAGGTCCTCGGCCTTGTGCCGGGCAGCGAATTCCCATGCTTCCAGCACGAACTCGGTCAGCTCATGCTGGCCTTCGTCGCTGATGCTGCCGTCCGGTTCGAGGTACTGGACCAGGGACAGCGGCCGCTTGTGCGATGCGAACGGGACCGGCTGCGCGCCGGGGTGGGCATCCACCAGGAGCAGGTGGACAGTATTGGAACCAATATCGAGGACGCCTAGACGCATGGGGACATTATTGCTCGTCAGCGCGCTTGAAGTCGCGCCGGATGTTGGCCACGCCCTCGGGGTTGATCTCAAAGCCGTAGGCGGCTCCGGGGTTGATCACCATGCCCAGCTCATCGCCGAGGTTGGCGATGATGGCTGCCCCCTGCGTGCCCAGCACGTTCGGGGCCGCTTCCAGGTACTGCTGGTCCACCCTGCTGGGGTGCGAGAAAACGGCGAGGACGGGGTCGCCATCGGCGTTGGCCAGGACCAGCGGCTCCACCTGGGAGTCCACGCCTTCCACCGTGTCCGAGCTGATGATGTAGACCTCGCTGTTGAGGAACGACAGGATGACGTCCACGGGGTTCGCGTCAGGCTGCCCGCCAGTGGAGAGCTTCTCCTCAAGGTCGTTGAGCGGATTGGTGTCGTCGATTCCCTGCTGTTCAGTCATACACCTACTCGATCACGTTGGACTCTCCACCGCAATCCGGCCAAATGCTGGTACGGGCTACTTCTTGGCCGTTGCCTTCTTCTTGGCAGGCGCCTTGCGGGTGGCGGTGCGCTTGACCGGCCCCTTGGCGCGCTTCTCGGCCAGCAGTTCCACTGCCTGCTCCCGCGTGAGCTCCTCAAGGGAGGTGGCGCGCGGAACCGTGATGTTGGTGATGCCGTCGGTGATGTAGGGCCCGAACCGGCCCTCCTTCACCACGATGTTCTTTTCCGACACCGGGTCCGGGCCGAACTCGGCCAGCGGCGGCACCGCGGCACGGGCGCCACGCTGCTTGGGCTGGGAGTAGATCTCCAGGGCCTGTTCCAGGGTGATGGTGAAGATTTCCTCTTCGGAGCCGATGGAACGGGAGTCGGTGCCCTTCTTCAGGTACGGGCCGAACCGGCCGTTCTGGACCGTGATGAGGTTGCCTTCGGCGTCCTCCCCCAGTGCACGGGGAAGGCTCATGAGCTGCAGTGCCTCGTCCAGGGTCACGGACTCGACGGTCATGGACTTGAACAGCGAGCCCGTGCGCGGCTTGGCCTTGACCGGCTTCTTGGGCGGCTTGGGCTTGCCGTTCTTGTAGTACTCCACAGGCTGCTTGGCCAGTTCGTCATCCGTCATCTCGGGAATGATCTCGGTGACGTAGGCGCCGTAGCGGCCATTCTTGGCCACCACCGTGTGGCCCGTGTGCGGATCGGTGCCGAGCACGCGCTCCTCCGGGGCCGCCGTCTCCATCAGCTCGATGGCCTTGGCAGCGGTCAGCTCGTCGGGCGCCAGGTCCTCAGGAACGTTGGCGCGGGCCGATTCCACGATTTCGCCGGTCTTCGGGTCCACCACGGCGGCCGAGCTTTCCAGGTACGGGCCGAACTTGCCCACCCGAAGCGTGATCTCGTCCGTGATGGGGATTGAGTTGATTTCCCTGGCGTCGATCTCGCCCAGGTTGTTGACGATACTCAACAGGCCGGGGTCTGAATCCTCGCCGAAGTAGAAGTGCCGCAGCCAGGAGGCCCCGGCTTCCTGTCCGTTGGCGATCTTGTCCAGGTCGCCTTCCATGTCGGCGGTGAACTCGTAATCCACGTAGTCGGAGAAGTGCTGCTCCAGCAGGCGGATAACCGAGAAGGCGATCCAGCTGGGAACCAAGGCCGAGCCCTGTTTCCGGACGTAGCCGCGGTCCTGGATGGTGGAAATGGTGGAAGCGTAGGTGGACGGGCGGCCGATGCCCTTCTTCTCCAGTTCCGCGGTGAGGGATGCTTCGGTGTAACGCGGCGGCGGGGAGGTCTCGTGGCCCACGGCCTGGATGTCCGTTGCGGTGAGGGAGTCGTCCTTGGCCACGTTGGGCAGCCGGCGGGCTTCGTCGGAGTCGTCGTCGCCGCGGGTCTCGTCCTTGCCTTCCTCATAGGCGGCGAGGAAGCCGGGGAACGTGATCACGGTGCCGGAGGCGGAGAACTCGGCGTCCCGCCCGTCGGTGGACACGGCACCCAGGCGGATGGTGGCCGTCGAACCCTTGGCATCGCCCATCTGGGAGGCGACGGTGCGCTTCCAGATGAGTTCGTACAGGCGGAACTCGTCCCCGGACAGCTGTTTCGCCACCTGGGCAGGCGTGCGGAAGGAGTCACCGGCGGGACGGATGGCCTCGTGCGCTTCCTGCGCGTTGGCGGCCTTGTTCGAGTACACACGCGGGGACTGCGGCACGTATTCCGGACCGTACAGCTCGGACGCCTGCCGGCGGGCGGCGGTGACGGCCTCGTCGCTCAGTGCCGAGGAGTCGGTACGCATATAAGTGATGTAGCCGTTTTCATACAGCCGCTGGGCGATCTGCATGGTGCTCTTCGAGGAGAAGCGCAGCTTGCGGCCGGCCTCCTGCTGCAGCGTGGAGGTGGTGAACGGCGCAGCGGGACGGCGCGTGTACGGCTTGGTGTCCACTGAGCGGACACGGAAGTCCGCGTTCTGCAGTCCGGCCGCCAGGGACGTTGCCAGTTCCTCGTTGAGGTGGGCCACGTTCCGGGAGGTGAGCTCACCGTTGTCGTTGAAGTCGCGGCCCGTCGCCACCTTGGCGCCGTCCACGGCGGCAAGCTTGGCCTTGAACGAGCCGGATTCCGCGCCGAACTGGCCGGTCAGGTCCCAGTAGGAGGCAGCCTTGAAGGCCATCCGCTCGCGTTCGCGGTCCACCACCATGCGGGTGACCACGGACTGCACGCGCCCGGCGGAGAGGCCGCGGGCCACCTTGCGCCACAGCACGGGCGAGATCTCGTAACCGTAGAGGCGGTCCAGGACGCGGCGGGTTTCCTGGGCGTCCACCAGGTCCTGGTCCACGTCGCGCAGGTTGCCCATGGCACGCTGGATGGCTTCCTTGGTGATTTCGCCGAACGTCATCCGGTACACCGGGACCTTGGGCTTGAGCACTTCCAGCAGGTGCCACGCGATGGCTTCGCCCTCGCGGTCCCCATCTGTTGCGAGATAAAGTTCGTCGGCGTCCTTGAGGGCGGCCTTGAGCTCGGTGACCTTTTTCTTCTTGTCCGGGGACACCACGTAGTAGGGCTTGAAATCGTGGTCAATGTCGACGGCGAACTTGCCCACTGAGGTCTTTTTCAGCTCTGCAGGCAGTTCGGACGGCTGCGGCAGGTCCCGGATGTGACCGATGGAGGCCTCCACGATGAAGCCCTCGCCCAGGTACTTGGCGATGGTCTTGCTCTTGGCCGGAGACTCCACGATCACGAGTTTCTTGCCGGTTTTGGCCTTGCTTGGCACGGTGCTCCTACAGAAAAAGGTTGCTGGGGCAGATGAGCCCATGTTCGCCTAGTTCACCATATTTTGGGGAATCGTGCGCATTCATGTGGAAAAGACGGGGCTCCATTGCGGGCTTACGGGGGCGTCCCGTCAGGCAGGGATCCCGGCCGGGATGAGGAAGCCGTCGCGGACCAGATTGGCGACGTCCGCGAGCAGCGCACCTTGGAAGGACCCGGCGTCGAAGGCTTCCTCGCCGCCAAAACCCCCGCCCAGGAGGGCCTCCAAAGCGCCGGCAATCTGCCCGGCGGTAAGGTCGCCGTCGCACGCTGACACGAACCCGGCCAGCTCGGTGCTCATCAGGTTCGTGCGGCGCAGCCCGGCACCCTGCCGGAGCAGGATCACGCCTGGGTGCTCGGCGCCGGGGCGCTGGTGGCGTTCCTCGGTAACGTCGTCCGCCACCAGCAGATGCGTGTTGCCAAGATCATGCGCAGCGAGCCAGTCACAACGGTCGACGGCGGCACCCAGGTGGGGGCCGATGGGCTGCTCGATGGGGTAGGTGAGTTCCTCGAAGCGGCTGATGGCGGCCGGCGCACCGCTGGCAGGGCGGCGCTGCCACACCATGCCGAAGCCGATCCCGGCCACATTCCTGGAGGCGAAATCCGCAAGGTAGGCCGCGTACGCCTCCCGGTAGTGCTGCCGGTCGCGGGATTCCGAGGCGTCCTGCAGCCAGGTTTCGGCGTATTGTTCCGGGCTGACTTGCTCGCGCTGAATGAACCAGGCGTCCGTGCCCGGCTGCACCCAGGACCTGGGCCGTTCGTCCCAGGCGTCATCCGCTGGGACTTCCCAGTTCCCCAGCATCTGGGCCCAGCCGCCGGGCGCCAGGATGCCGGGCAGGTCCGTCACCAGGGACGCAACAATCTCATCTCCCGGCAGGCCGCCGTCGCGGTAGGTGAACTGGTCCGCGGCATCCTCGCCCGCGCTGCGCGGGGTGATAACGAACGGCGGGTTGGAGACCACCAGCCCGAACTCCTCGCCCGCGACCGGCTCCAACAGGGAACCCAGGCGCAGGCTCACCCGGTCCTCGAGCCGGTCCGGGTCCACCGAAAGCGCCTCAGCATTCAGCAGGATGTTGAACCGCGCGTAGGCCAGGGCCCGCTCGGAGATGTCAGTGGCGGTGACATGCTGGCAGTGGTGCAGCAGGTGGAAGGCCTGGATGCCGCAGCCCGTGCCCAGGTCCAGTGCGCGCTCGGTGTGGCGGCGGATGGTGGTCTGGACTAAGGTGGTGGACGCCTGCCCGATGCCCAGGACGTGGTCGTGCCTCAGCACGCCCGCCTGCTGATGGGCGGCAAGATCGCTGGCAACCCACAGCTCCGCTCCGCCGCTGCCGTCATCATTCTTGTCCCAGCCGTACGGCCGCAGGTCTGCCTTCGCAGTGAGCAGCGCCGAGCCGGGGACGGGCTGCACCAGCCCCAGTTCCAGGAGGCCTTCCACGCCGGTATCCGGCAGCGCAGCGTCGAGCGTTTCCCGCTCCTGTGGCTCGGCGAGGAGCCAGAGGCGGACGATGGCGGCAAGCGGCACCACGCTGTTGTCCTCCCTTACAGCCTGCTCGGCAGCGAGCAGTGCGGGAATGGTCTGGTCCCGGTTCAACGCCGCCGAGGCCGTGGGGCCCAGGAGCCGGGCAACGCCGTCGAGCGTGTAGTCCAGGCGGCGCAGGTCCGCAGCAAGCGCGGCCAGCAGGCCGGGGAGGTCGCTGCGGGGAGCGTCGGGGGTGTTGCCGGCGGTGAACTCGTAAGGGGATTTAGGCACCGCTCAAGTTTAGTCCGGCATGGCTGCGGGGTACGGTGGAGCCATGCCTTCCCGCCTTTCCCCCGTTCCGTGTGCCCGCACGGCCGCCTCGTTTGCCCCCATGGGAGGCTCGAGTGTCCGGCGCTGGCTGCGGGGGCCGGCGGCTGCCGCGGTACTCGGCCTGGCCCTGGCGGGATGTTCGCCGGTGAACTCGGTGGAAAATGCCGACGTTCCGAAGTGGCGGGCTACTGCCCTGCCATCATCTCCGGCCAACGTGGTGCTGCAGGACTCGGGGAAGATCCTCACCCGGGACCGCATCGTGCAGGAAGCCGCAAGGGTGCCCGCCGGCAGCTACACCCTCGCGGCGGTGTGCGACGGCACGGGCAAGGCATTCTTCGCCGTGTCGCTGGACGGCAAGGCCGTGGCGGAAGCCGGGGCAGCGTGCAATGGCCGGCAGGAATCCACCAGGATCACCCTTCCAGCCGCCGGACGGGTGGAAATCAGCACCTCCAGCGTGGACGCTCCGCTGCTCTACGCCTACCGGCTGGTGCCCGCGCAATAGCCCCTCCTCCGGCTCTGGCCCGCCGCCCGTTGCGGGCATAAGGTCGGACTATGCCCAGCGTGCGGAGAAACTCCGCGCCCCTTACCCGAGGGACAGCACGGGCGCCCCTGGCACCGAAGCCGGCGGCCGCCGTCGCCCTTGGACTTGTGCTTGCGGCAGGTGCGCTGGCGGCCTGTGAATATACGTACGACGACCGCGCCGGAAGCGCGCAGGGTACCGCTACCGTCGCCCCGGCGCCGGCCTTCACCCGCGACCCGCTGCAGCAGGACCCGGTCAGCGACGCCGAGCTTGGCGACTGGGTGTCGCGGGCACTGCCGGAGAGCGCCGGTCCCGTGGTCCAGGCCGATGCCGGGCTCCTGGGCGCCGGGGAGGTACGGCATGTTTCGTCACCGGTACTTGAGACCGGAACCTACATCCTGGCCATCGCCTGCCGGAGCCAGCGCCGGGTGACCTTTACGGTGCGCACCGAAACCCTCACCTTGGTGGACTTGGCCCTGCGGTGTGGCATCAACCGCGAAAACGTCATCTACCTGTCAACGGACAGCGTCCTCACGGTCCGGGTGGAGGCCAGGACGCCTGCCAACTACGCCTTCCGCGTGCGCCGGCTTTGAACGCGTCTGCTACGCCGCTGCGCAGCCGTCCGGGCAGCGGAGGGTTTCGGGGCTGGCCGCACACTCGGCGCAGTACAGCGTCAGGGTCCGGCAGCTGGGGTTGGAGCAGTTCTCGAACTTGTTGGTGGGTGCGGAGCAGCGGGCGCACGCACCGATGGTCTTGGCGTCCTCGCTGAACTCCAGGTGCATCCGCTTGTCGAAGACGTAGAGCGAGCCTTCCCAAAGTCCCTGGTCCTTGAATGCTTCGCCGTACCGGACGATGCCGCCGTCCAGCTGGTACACCTCTTTAAAGCCGCGGTTCACCATCAGGCTGGAGAGCACCTCGCAGCGGATGCCTCCGGTGCAGTAGGTGACCACCGGTTTGTCCTTCAGGGCGTCGTACTTGCCGGAGTCCAGCTCCTTGATGAAGTCATGGGTGGTGGCCACGTCCGGGACCACCGCGTCCTTGAACCGGCCAATTTGCGCTTCGAACGCGTTCCGTCCGTCGAAGAAGACCACGTCCTCGCCGTCCTGCTTCCGGGCCTCGACGAGCTCGTGCAGCTGCTCGGGCTTGAGGTGCTTCCCGCCGCCGACCACTCCGTCCGCGTCCACCTTGAGTTCTCCGGGAGCACCGAAGGAGACGATCTCGTCCCGCACCTTCACGCTGAGCCGCGGGAAGTCCTCCGCGCCGCCGTCGGACCACTTCACGTCGATGCCGCGGAAGCCGGGGTATTCCCGGGTGGTTTTGACGTACTGCTTAACAGCGCGGATTTCCCCGCCCACCGTGGCATTGATCCCGTCCTTGGAGATGAGGATGCGGCCGGTCAGGCCCAGCTTCTCGCACAGCGCGCGCTGCCAGAGCCGCACCGCATCGGGATCGGCGATGGGGGTAAAGCCGTAAAAGAGCACAATCTTGTTCAAAGCCACGTATTTAAGGGTACCGGCTGGGCTGTCTGTCCCTGCCTGCCCCTGCCTGCCCCGCATAACCCAGCCCTGGTGCTCATCACAATTGCATAAGCACTTCCACACCCCCTGTTGCTGGCGATCGGGCTGGAATATTGTTCATCCCATGAGTCCGGAAACCCTGGTTGAAGACATCACTGGCCTGCTCGAAGTGTGGGTTGCCGGCTGGGCGGGATGTCGCGGCTACCGGACCTCCACGGAGGGCCGCTTCCCCTCCGTGCTCCGGTCCGACACAAGTGGGGAGTGGGAAGTCTTCGCCTCCGAACCCACGGCGGATGAGTTCGCAGCACTGGCCGCCAGGACGGCCGAATCCCCGGCCCGCCTGCTCACCGTCCTCACCAACGACCCCTCCCGGTATGCGGACCTGGCTGCCCGGCACGGGCTGAATGTCACCTCTGACACGCAAACGATGATGATCGTGGACATGGAGACCCAGGACGCCGAGGACCCCTGGCTTTCCGACGATGAGCTGAGCCTGTCCACCTTCGAGCAGGATGGCGTCCACTATGCCGAGGTCCGTTCCGGAGATGCCCTAGCGGCGAGCGGCAGGGTGTTCGTAGTGGGTGACACCGCAGTGTTCGACAAGATCATCACCGAACCCCGGTTCCAGCGCAGGGGCTTGGGCAGCTTCATCATGCGCGCCCTGGCGGCCCAGGCCTTCGGCCACGACGTGCGGACCGGCCTCCTGCTGGCTTCGGTAGACGGGCAGAAGCTCTACTCACACCTCGGCTGGACCACGGTAGCGCGGGTCCTGATGCTCTCGGCGTCCCACGAGGGCGCGGACCTCTCGCTGAGCTGAAGCTGGCTGCCCGGTTTTTCCGTGGGCGAACCGCTGGCCGTGCGTTAGGCGCCGGATGAAAGAATGGTGGGGTGAACCCCCATGACTCCCTGATTCCTTTGCTGGGCCGCGGCCCGGACCCGGAGCAGCTTCGTCATGTCCATACCATCCCCGCGCGGGAGGCGGTCCACGCACCATGGCCTGAGTGGCTGCATCCGGACATCGCTGAGGCATACGGCTCCCTCGGCATCCGGGAGCCATACCTGCATCAGGTGGATGCGGCCAACGCAGCCCACTCGGGCCAGCACGTCGTGGTGGCTACCGGAACCGCATCCGGAAAGTCCCTGGCGTACCAGCTGCCGGCGCTAGACGCGATCCACCGGTCCGAGCTGCAGGTGCTCGCGGACCCGGGAAAAATCCACGACGACGGCGCCGTCACCCTCTACCTCTCCCCCACCAAGGCCCTGGCAGCCGACCAGTTGAACGCCATCCGTGCCCTCAAACTGCCCACCGTCCGGGCCGAAACCTACGACGGCGATACTGATCCGGCCGCGCGCCGGTGGATCCGGGACCACGCCAACTTCATCCTGGCCAACCCGGACATGCTGCACTTTGGCATCCTTCCCAACCACGCCTGGTGGGCAGGGTTTTTCCGCCGGCTGCGCTATGTAATCGTGGATGAGGCCCACAGCTACCGCGGCGTGTTCGGATCGCATGTGGCCAACCTGATGCGGCGGCTCCGCAGGATCTGCGCCTATTACGGGGCAGGAACGGCGTTCCCGGAGCCCGTGTTCATTGCGGCCTCCGCCACCGCTTCGGAGCCCGATGTCTCCTTCTCCCGCCTCATCGGCGCCCCCGTAAAGGCGGTGTCCAGCGACTGTTCGCCTCACGGGGCCACCACCGTGGCATTGTGGGAACCGGCGCTGACCGAAGTCCGGGGTGAGAACGGAGCCAAGGAGCGGCGGACCGCTGTTGCGGAGACTTCGGACCTGCTGGCCAACCTGGTGTCAGCCCGGATCCGCACCATTGCCTTCATCAAGTCCCGGCGCGGGGCCGAGACCATCTCCGCCATCACCAAACGCCTCCTTGACGAGGTGGATCCCAGCCTTCCCCAGCGGGTGGCGGCCTACCGTTCCGGATACCTGCCGGAGGAACGGCGTGCTGTGGAAAAAGCCCTGCGTTCAGGGCAGCTGCTGGGCGTTTCCAGCACATCCGCCCTGGAGCTGGGCATCGACATCTCCGGCCTTGACGCCGTCCTGGTGGCCGGCTGGCCGGGCACGCGCGCATCGCTGTTCCAGCAGATAGGCAGGGCCGGCCGCGCGGGCCAGGACGCCATTGCGGCGTTTGTGGCCAGCGACGATCCGCTGGACACGTTCCTGGTGAACCACCCCGAAGCCATCTTCGACGTATCGGTCGAGGCCACCGTCTTTGACCCTTCCAACCCTTACGTGCTCGGACCGCACCTGTGCGCGGCGGCAGCGGAACTTCCGCTGGGACCTGCCGAGCTCGACCTCTTCGGCCGAACCGCCGAAATGCTCCTGGACCGGTTGGTGGCACAGGGCTACCTCCGGCGGCGGCCCGCGGGCTGGTTCTGGACCCACTCGCAGAGCGCCGCCGCCATGGTCAATCTCCGGGCCGACGGTGGCGGGCCGGTCAGCATCGTCGATGCCGAGACCGGTTCCCTCCTGGGAACGATGGACTCGCCGCAGACCCACTACCAGGCGCACACTGGCGCGGTGTACGTCCACCAGGGCGACACCTACGTGGTGGAGGACCTGAACGAGGACGACCACTGCGTCATGGTGCGCCGGGCAAATCCCGACTACTACACCACTGCACGGGATGTGACCCAGATCGAGGTCCTGGACACCGTGCGGACCATGCAGTGGGGCGATGTCACGGTCCACTTTGGCGATGTGAAGGTCACCACGCAAGTTGTCTCCTTCCAGCGCAAAGCCCTGATTTCCAACGAGGTCCTCGGGGAGGAGCCGCTTGAGCTGGGTGCACGCGAGCTCTTCACCAAGGCGGTCTGGTTTGTGGTGGACAACCGTTCGCTGACCGGGGCCGGACTGATTGAAGCGCAGTTTCCCGGTGCCCTGCACGCAGCGGAGCACGCAGCAATCGGGCTCCTGCCCCTCGTTGCATCCAGCGACCGCTGGGACATCGGCGGGGTCTCCACTGCCCTGCACGCCGACACCGGAGTGCCCACCATCTTCGTGTACGACGGGCACCCCGGCGGGGCTGGCTTTGCCGAACGGGGATTCGACAAAGCCATGGTGTGGCTGGCAGCGACCCGCGACGCCATCAAGGCCTGCGAGTGCGAGGCTGGCTGCCCGTCCTGCGTCCAGTCGCCAAAGTGCGGAAACAAGAACAACCCGCTGGACAAGGCTGCCGCGGTGACCCTGCTGGATGTCCTGCTCAAGGACGCCACGGAAGCGGTGCCGGTGGAACAGGAAGCCCGGAACTGACTCCCGCAAGGCCGCGATTCCTATGGTGGAGGTCCGGCCCGGGCACGACCGGTGGCCGCGCCCAACAGTGAGCGCTCCGCAAGCTCGGTCCGCACCTCAATGGTTTGTCCCGCCCCCTCGGTGCAGCCGAGGACCGTTGCCGCGTGGCGGGCTGCCACCTCGGCGGCAACCGTGCAGGGCTCGCCACTGCTGATGCCGCGAAGTGCGTCCGCCGCTGCAAGCGCGGCCAGGTCTGCGGCCGATGCCGCACGGCTTGCAAGTACCGCTGACTGGGCCAGCAGCAGCATGACCGCCATTGCCGTTATGACCACAAGTGCCAGCCCTGCAGCCAGGACGGTCCCCGAACCGCGCTCACTCCTATCGTCGAACCCCCACCGCCAACGGCCGGTAGCAGGCCTGGGAACAGGGCGGTCCCGACTGGCCTGGGCCCTGCGGCACCGCCTGGTTGAAGGGCTGTTGCACCGCCTGGCCGGGCCGCCTCCGCACTGCCCCGTTAGAGCGCTGTCGCACGGACTGGCCGGGCCGCCTCCGCACTGCCCCGTTAGAGCGCTGTCGCACGGACTGGCCGGGTTACCTGCGTTACCCACAGGGCGTAGCTTGGCTTGCTCCATCATTTGAGCCCTGCGCCCTCGGTCAGGCCACCGCCAACGCCACCGCCCACTCGGGTCCCCGCTGTTTCACTGCGCGTTGTGGCACGGGCGGTGAGGGTCCAGGGGATGGCGGATCCTAAAGGTCCTGATACCCGGTCCGTCACGGTGATACTGAACCATCCGCCGTCAGCAGAGACGGATGCCGCCGCCGAGCCGCCGGCAAGCGTCCGGACTGTCCGTTCCACCGCTGCCGGGTCATCGCCTCTCGCCAAAGCCCTGGCACCGGCCCGGGCTCCCTCTTCGATACGCAGCTGCGTCATGCCCGCGGCGGCACCGGCAAGCAGCATGGCCAGCAGCGCCAGCACGGCAGGAAGTGCCACGGCAAACTCTGCCGTTACCGCACCGCGTGCGTTGACTACTGCGTTCAATGCCCTGCCTCCATGCCCACCGCCGTTCCCGCTGGCTGCTTTAGTGCCGGTGATGCGGCAACACGCGACTGCGACCCCGGACACCGGGCTGCTGACGACTCGGCTGCAGTCCACGCTGCCGGTGCTAGTTGGAAGCGGTCGGCCGGAACGAAGGAGAGTCACGGCAGGTGTTGGTGTCACGGCAGCGCCAAGGCGGTGCGAATGAGGTTGAGCAGGAAACCCCGAACTTCATCGCTGCGGAGGATGAACACAAGCAGCCCGGCAAACCCAACCGCGGCCAGGGTGGCGATGGCATACTCCGCAGTTGCCATTCCGGCTTCGGAAAACATCAGCGTTGCGGTGCGCGGGGACTTCGACGAGGCGCGGGCTGGACCGGACACGACTGGGCGGCTATCCACCGAGCGGGGACCAACAAAACCATGCCCCACTGAATTGGGGTAGAGCTCCACCACGTTGCCTGGCAGAGGGACGGACGTGGTCGGGGCTGAAACTGTTGGGGCCGATGCCTTCCTGGAAGGTGCGTCCACGAGCGGTGCAGGGCTGGAAGGGTATTGGGTGCCGCCGGAGTTACGAAGGCGGCCCTCACCTCGACCGGACTGCAGCGGCCCTGGCCGCAGTCCGGAAGCGGCGAGCGCAGAGGTCCCGGCGGAGTAGCTGGCGGAGTACTGACGACGGCGGTGGTTGGTGGACATATGGTTTCCTTTCGGTTGTTTTGCCGGTGGCTTTGCCGGCTGCCTTTGACTCTTCCCCGCGTACCTGTAGCCGGTAAGGGAAGCGGTTCGCTAAGTGGAAAAGCCGGGCATCTCTCCCTGTGTGGAGGAAGAGATGCCCACGAATGACTGCACGTGAAGCAGGCCGGAACCATCGACTCTGGTAGCCGGACGACACTGGCCTGCTGGGAGCCTGACGGCACTCGCCCGCTACGAGCCTGACGGCACCAGGGCCAGCAGCACCGGCACGACTCCAAGGCAAATGAAGGCAGGAAGCGAGCACAGGCCCAGCGGAACCACCAGCTTTACCCCAAGCGAGGCAGCACGCTTTTCCGCGGCCCGGAACCGCTCGCGGCGAAGCCTTGCGGCCTGGGCATAAAGGATCGCGGAGGACGGAGCGCCGGTGAGGGCTGCGAACGCCAGGGCATCACGGAGCTCCAGGATCCCGGTGCTGCGGACGGCGGAGCTGCGCCAGGCGGTCTCCCAGTCGGCGCCGATGGCCAGTGCCGAAACCACGGGCCGCAGCGAGTCCCGGTACTCCGGTGCCGCCGAGGCGGCCACCAGCTCGAGCGATCGCCCAATCCCGGCCCCGGCGTCGAGCATCGCTGCAACGAGTTCAAGCATCATCGCCGTATCGTTCAGGCCCCTGCCGTGACTGCTTCCGGGCCCAGCGGTGGCCTTTGCACCCGGCACTGGAGGAGCCAGGCGGCGAAGCCGTTGGCGGGAACGGTCATGGCTGGAACAGGCGAGCCAGGCGCCGGCCGCGAGCAGCAGGAAGAGCGCGAGGCCCGGGCCCAAACCCGTGCTCATGGAGTTCCTGACCCGGCGGCGGCCGCTACAAGTCGCGCGGACCAGGCCCTCCCCGCAACCGTGAGGACTGCTCCGCCCAACAGTGCCGCCAGTCCTGGAGGTGTTCCCAGCAGGGTGGCCAGTGGGTCCACCCCCAGGGCCGCACCCAGTCCAAGACCCATCAATGGAAGCCAGGTCAGTAGCCGGACGGTTGCCTTGGGCCCGGCGAGGGCTGTTTGCCGCGCCGCGTCTGCGTCATCCTCCGCTTCGAGCTGGGCCGCAAAGCGCGCCAGCACGTCGGCGAGCGGACATCCGCTGGCTTCTGCGATGTCGAAGCAGGCAGCGAGCTGGGACCAGGTCCGGGCCTCCCTGTCCCTGCCCTTGAAGGCTGTGGGCAGTGCCCGCCGGATGGCTTCGGCTACGGGAGCTCCCGTTGCGGCAGCCGCCCGCGCGGACGCGAGTACGGCAGCTGATCCCTCTGAGAGCGCCGAGCCGGCGTGGAGTGGCCCCCAATGCGGCTGCCCGTTCCCGTTGGGGACGCCGTAGACCGTCCAGAGTTCGTCCCACAGACGCCCAGGTGTTCGTCCACCCCTGAGCAGCGCCGCAAGCTGCTGCACCACCAGGGTCAGGCCGGGCTGTCTCGTCGTTTTGGCGTTTCCGCCGGCCGCCCTGGCCCACGGCAGTTTCCGAATCCTTGGAAGCGCGGGCGATTTGGGACTGCTCCTGGTTGCTGCCCGCAGCCTGGAGGCAGCATCCAGGGGCGGCTTGAGGAGCAACAGCACAGCAGCGCACAGCACCAGGGTGAAGAGAGGAGTCACAACGCGCCCTCGGGGTCCATCCCCAGCCGGGCTGCCAGCGCCGGCCATGCAGGGCCCGGAGTCCCCGATTGTCCAACGGCCGGCACCACCGTCAGTCCTTCCGGGCCGTCATTGATGAGTCCAATGCACAGGACTTCCCTTCCCCGCTGCGTCCTGCCGACGTGGATGACCACATCCAGCGCGCTGGCGGCCTGGAGCCGCACCGCCTCGGGGCCGAGCCCTGCGAGCGCGCCGAGGGCGTTGAGCCTGGCGGGTACGGCTGCTGCCGTGTTTGCGTGAATGGTGCCTCCGCCCCCGCTGTGCCCGGTGTTCATCGCGGTGAGGAGCTCACGTACTTCAGCGCCCCGGCACTCCCCCACCACCAGCCTGTCCGGGCGCATCCGCAGCGCCTGGCGAACCAGTTCCCCCAAGTCCACCGCGCCGCCGCCTTCAAGGTTTCCGTGGCGTGATTCGAGCGCGACGACGTGTGGGTGGACAGGGTTCAGTTCGGACGCGTCCTCGATCAGGACCAAACGCTCTTCCACGGAACACAGGCCGAGCAGGGTGGACAGCAGGGTCGTCTTGCCGGAGCCCGTAGCCCCGCTGATAAGGAAACTCAACCTTTGCGCGACAACCCTCTCCAGCACCGCACGCACTCCCGGCACGAACATGCCGCCGGAGCCCAGCTCCGCCATGGTGAAGACACGTTCCCTCCGGATCCGGACGCTCAGCAGCGTCCCGGACGTGGATACCGGCGGCAACACGGCATGGACACGGTAACCGCCGGCAAGCCTGACATCGACACAGGGTGAACCGTCATCGAGGCGGCGACCGCCTGCAGCCACGAGCCTGCAGGCCAGTGCCCGCAGCTGTGCCTCTCCGTCGAACAGGACGGCAACGCGTTCGATGCCCCGCCCCCGGTCCACCCAGACGGAGTCGGGAGCGTTGACGAAGATGTCTGTGACGCCGGGGTCGCGCGTCAGCTCCTGCAGCGGCCCCAGCCCATTGAGCTCGGCGCTGATCCGCTCCACGGCTGCGAGCGATCCGGCGGTACCTAACAATTTGCCCGTGGCCTGGACCGCCGCGGCCACTCGGGACGGCGTCACCGCTCCGGCCTCAGCCATCATCGACTCGCGGACGGATTCCAGCAGCCCGGAATCCACGGCCCTGCCGGTGCCGGCGGTGTCCCTGCCGCGCCCGGCGCGTCCAGCCTGGTTCGCTGCCAGGATCCGGGCGCTGCGCCGTTCCCCGAGGCCGCCCGCCCCTGGGGTCCTGCCCGTTTCCGGGGCCGACGTTATCGGAGTACCCCATGCCCGCCTCACGCCATGTCCTCCGCCTGCAGATCCTCTCCGAGCCAGTCGAGCACGGTTCCGCCGAAGTGCCGCACATTCCGCCGCTTACCCAGGTCCAAAAGCCGCCCGGATTCCATAGCCCCGGCGACAGCACGCAGTTCGGGGATACGGCCCTGCACCGGCAGCCCCACGGCCTCAGCGATCAGGGAACTGTCGAGCGCCGCGCCGGTCCGCCCCCGTACCAGGAGGGCCCCCTCCACCGGGGGAAGCTCCTGCAGCAGGCGTACGGCCGCCACCGCCGCCTTCAGCTGGGCCCGCACCACCAGCAAGATGCGGTCGCAGTCCCATGCCACTGTGTGGAGCGGCTCGGCACCGCGTCCCACGTCGACGACAACCAGTTCGTATCCCCGCCGCGCGGCGTCGAGAACCCCGGCTGCGGCAGCGGCGGCGACTGCAGCGGGCGGTTCCCGGGTGGCAGGCCAGGACAGGAAGGAAAAGCCGCCGGCGACCGGGAGGGAATCTGAGAGCTGCAGCGGGTCAATGCTTCCCCTGGCCTCGGCGAGGTCCGGCCAGCGCAGACCGGGACTCTCCTCGGCGGCAAGCGCCAGTTCCAGTCCTCCTCCCCAAGGGTCGCCGTCAACCAACAGAACCCTGGCGCCCAGCCCTGCCGCGGCCTGCGCTATCCAGATGGCGGCGGTAGTGGCCCCGGCGCCACCACAGCCGCCGATAACACCGAGGACCAGGCCGCCCGGACCCGGCGAGCGCGACCGGCTGAGATGGTCCGCCAGCCAGGCTGCGGCGTCAGGCAGCACTGCAACACGTTCGGCACCCAGAGCAGCCGCAAGATGCCAAAGGCTGTCCCCCTCGCCGTCAAGGCCCACCATGACCGCGGGCGTACTCCGCCGGGGCGGCAGTTCCCTAATGTCGCTTCCCACCAGGACGGCCGATGCAGAATCCCAGTAGGGCCCGCCCTCCACCGCGTCCTCGACGACGCGCAACTGGGCGCCGGCGGCTGCCACAATGCGCTCCACTTCGGCGCGGAGGACGCCGGAGGAGGTGACCAGCAGTACCTCGCCCGGACCCACCGCCACTGACGCACCCGGCACCGGATCGGCGAGCGATGCGTCGTGCCGGGCGGCACCATATGGCCCGGCCCCATAGTGACCGGCGCCATCCGGAAGCCATGGGGCACCACGTTCCCCCGTCCCGACGGACAAGGGATCCCCGGGCGCCAAGGGACTCCCCGGTGGTGCTGAGGCCGGATCCGTTGGCGGCCAGGAGGAAGCTCCCGTCTTTTCCTGCCCGGATGGCGCTGCGTTCAACTGGTGCCTGCTCATGGAACCACTTTGTTCCTGCACCATCGCCCAGGTAAGGGAGCACATCCTGTATGTGGACAACCCGGAACTGCGTCATCTCCAGACAGGGCACAATGGGAGCATGTACCTGCTGCTCGCCGCCCACCCCCGCGGCGCGGCCCTCCAGGAACTGACCCAGGCCGGGCATGCCCAGCCGGCCAACCCCGAACCCCAAGTGGTGGCACTCAGCGACCTCGCCGCCGTCGTCCGCGAACTCGAAGCCACGCGCCCGGGCGGCCTGCCGCCCCGCTGGATCTGGCACCGGACCCAGGACTGGTACCCGCAGCTGCTCGCCTCCGGCGTGGAAGTGGAACGCTGCTATGACCTCACACTCTGCGGCAACATCCTGGCCTTTTCCCAGTTCAGCGCCCACACGGACTACGCCAGGAACACCGACCGAACCCCGGTGGAGGATCCCGTGCTTCCCCCGAAAGCGCTGCTGCCGCCCCGTCCCCCGGCCGACCAGGGTGCACTGTTCGATGATCCCGCGACCGGCCCGCCGCCGGGCGTTGCCCTTGAGGACCTTCGGACCGAATACGCTGCCCAGCAGGGCGCACTGGCGGAGGTGGACACGGAGGATAACCGCCGTAAGCGCCTTCAGCTGCTGCTCGCGGCGGAGTCGGCTGCCGCCATGGTGGCTGCTGAGATGCAGCACGCAGGCGTTCCCTGGCGGGAGGACCTGCACGAACAGATCCTCGTCAGCCATCTCGGTCCGCGCCCGCCGGCCGGCCAGCGGCCGCAAAAGCTTGAAGCGCTGGCCGCGGAACTGCGCTCCCTGCTCCAGGCTCCCGGGCTCAACCCGGATTCGCCGCAGGACCTGATGCGTGCCCTCCACCGCAACGGGATCGAAGTGAAAAGCACCCGCAAGTGGGAGCTCAGGGAGTACACACACGCGGCTATCGAACCATTGCTGGAGTACAAGAAACTCTCCCGCCTGCACACCGCCAACGGCTGGTCCTGGCTGGACGCCTGGGTGGACGGCGGCCGGTTCCGACCGGAGTATGTGGTGGGCGGCGTGGTGTCGGGGCGTTGGGCGTCCCGGGGCGGCGGCGCGCTCCAGATCCCGCGCCAGGTCCGCGGCGCGGTGCACGCCGATCCAGGCCACAAGCTCATCGTTGCGGACGCATCGCAGCTGGAACCGCGCGTCCTGGTGGCCCTTGCCCAGGATTCCACCATGGCGGAGGCGGCTCGGGACCAGGACCTTTATGCCGGCATCGCTGCCAAGGGTTTCGGCGGCGACCGGGCCAAGGCAAAGATGGCATTGCTGGGCGCCATGTACGGGGCCACCTCGGGTGAGGCAGGTCGGCTCATGCCGCAGCTGGCGCGCACCTATCCGCGCGCCGTGGACTTCGTGGAGAGGGCAGCAAGGGCGGGCGAAGCCGGCGGGACGGTGACCACGCGGCTGGGCCGGAGCAGCCCCCCGCCTTCGGAACGGTGGTTCCTAAGCCAGCGATCGGCAACAGCGGAGGAGCAGCGCCGGGCGGAGTCCATTGCCCGGAGCCGGGGGCGCTTCACCAGGAACTTCGTGGTCCAGGGGTCGGCGGCGGATTGGGCGGCGTGCTGGCTGGCGGAATTACGACGGCGGCTGCGCACCTTGCGGACGCCAGGCACCGGTGGAGGTGGCGGTGCTGTCCTGGCTGAGCTGGTCTTCTTCCTGCACGATGAGGTGATGGTGCATGCGCCCGCGGACGGCGTCGACGCCTGCATCAGGGCGATCGAGGAGTCGGCCAGGGCTGCGAAGGAACTGTTGTTCGGTCCTATCCCTGTGGAGTTTCCGGTCAGCCTCGCCGTGGTTGACTCCTACGACCTCGCGAAATAACAGTCCCCGGCGCGTCAACAGCTTGCGTTCGAGACGCAAAGTAATCTACCCGGCGGTAGCTATGCGGGTCCGGTGACTGACGTTACAGTCGTAGCGGCGACTGAAGCAGATCGGTCCGCACGCTGATGCAATGACGCATACCAGGGAGGTCCCCGTCCATGGCGGGAAGATTTGAAATCCACCGTGCAGGCGACGAGTCGTACCGGTTGCGGCTCACCGACGCCGAGGGCAATGTGGTTGCGGTGTCGCCAACCTTTCGGTCCCTGAGCCTGCTCCGCGATGGCATCAATGCCATGCGTGAGAACGCCGCCACGGGAATCGTGGTGGACTTGCGCCAGCAGGCCTGAAACTAGACTCCCATGGGATGCAGCCGGTTCCGGTCCCACGGAACCGACCAGCCGAGTTGGTCGAAGAGGCCGCTCAGCACAATGCCGGTGAAGCCCCACACCACTACGCCGTTGACGGTGAAGGCAGGACTGTCAAAGGTGCGGCCTGCCCGGTGCACGGTGGCCATGACCCGGTTGTCCGGATCCAGCAGGTCGCGGACGGGAACGCGGAAAACCTGCGCGGATTCGGCGTAGTCCACCACCCGGACCGGAGACGGGGAATGCCACCACCCGAGCACCGGCGTCACCAGGAAGTTGCTGTGTGCCAGGCCAAGCTCCTGGAGCGTGCCCAGGACCTCAACCCCGCCTGAGTCCAGTCCGGTCTCCTCCTCTGCTTCGCGGAGTGCCGCGGCCACTGCGGTTTCTCCCCTGTCGATGCCGCCGCCGGGGAACGCAACCTGCCCTGGATGCGACCCCAGGGTGTGGGCGCGTTCGAGGAGCAAAACGTCCAGGTCAGCCGGCGCCAATGGCTTGCCGGACTCCGCCGGGACGTCGTCAAGGACACCGAAAAGCATCAGGACAGCGGCCCTGCGGGCATGTGCGGCATCCACCGTGAGCGCGGCCCAGCGGGGGTGGGGAGGCCCGGCCGTTCCGGATTCCGCCCTCCTGATCAGCTCAGCCAGGTCTTCGCGTGCGCTCACGGTGTCCTCAGCTGGGAGGCCATCCGGATTTCCGCGGCCCGGTGTTCCTCTGCCAGGTACTGCGCCAGCAATTCCTCGCTGCCGGGCGCAAGTTCGTATTTGAGGAGCTTGGCTGCTTTGTCGGGATCAGTCTCGCCCAGCCCGTAACTGGGGCACCAGTTGGCGACGGGGCAGGCACCGCAGGCGGGCCTGCGGGCATGGCAGACGCGGCGGCCATGGAAGATGACCCGGTGGGACAGCATGGTCCAGTCCTTGCGCTCGAACAGTTCGGCCACGTCCTGTTCAATCTGCACGGGGTCCTCGGACTGGGTCCACCCGAACCGCTTGGCGAGGCGGGCGAAGTGCGTGTCAACCGAGATCCCCGGAACACCAAAGGCGTTCGCGAGCACCACATTGGCCGTTTTCCGCCCCACCCCCGGCAGCGTGACCAGGTCCTCCCTCCGGCCCGGGACCTCGCCGTCAAAGTCGTCCACCAGGCGGGTACACAGGGCAAGGACATTCCTTGCTTTCGCGCGGAAGAACCCGGTGGGCTTGAGGATCGTTTCAAGCTCGGCAGGATCCGCCTCGGCCAGCGAACGCGCGTTGGGGTAGCGCGCGAACAGCACTTTGGTGACCTGATTGACCGTGACGTCGGTTGTCTGGGCGGACAGGACGGTAGCCACCAGCAGTTCGAACGGGTTCCTGAAGTCGAGTTCCGCGTGGGCGTAAGGGTATTTCTCGGCCAGGGCCCGGTGGATGCGCCGTGCCCGCCGCTTCAGTGCCAGGACTGATTCGGACGAGACCACCGGCATCCCGGCGGCCTGGCCGGCTTTGGTGCGGACCCCGGCCACCGGCGTCAGCCGCGCTCGATGTTGCTGAGGTCGCGCAGGACGCCCAGCCGCCCGTCGGTGTGCTGGACCAGGAACTCGTGGCCGCGGTCCTCGAGTGCCAGCACCCAGCCGCCGGGTTCGATCACGAAGGCAGGGGCGCCAGTGCGGGGATCGAAGGCTGTGCGGTGCTGCGCAACCGCAAACCAGAAGGCCTCGTGGATCGGCTGGCCGTCATTTTCGTCATGGCGGCTGGCCGGGTCCACGGTTGCGCCGATGGGCTGCTCGGCGCGGACCTGCTGATGGACGGCGGTGGCGGCCGGCGGCTCGTAGGCCGCTTGCGGAGCATTGGCTGCGGGGACGTCTGCGTACTGGGTCTCCTCGGCGGCCGGCGCAGAGGCAGGGCGGACGACGTCCGCTGCCTGGGTGGGCGGACCGGCTTCCACTTCAGGGATCCGGTCGGAGACTTCCGGGGCGGTTGAGACGGGCGTCGGGGAGGCAGCGCCTTCAGCGCTGGCAGGTGCCGCGCCGGCGGCTGCGGCGCCGGAAGTGGCCGCGCCGGCATCCGGGGTGGAAGCCGGGGTGCTGCTGCTCCCGGCACCGGCAGCCGCAGCGGCCGATCCTCCTGCTGTGGCAACGGGGACTGCAGCGGTGGCAGGCGTGTGGTTTGACCGGACAGGCTCAGGACCGGCCGGCTGGGCAGAGGGCACCGGCTGGTTAACGGACCCGGGCTGGGCGGAGGAACCGGGCTGGACGGCGGAAGAGCCTGCACCCGCCCCGCCGAAGATGCCGGCGCCCTTAAGGCCGCCCTTTGACTGGCTGGGGCCGACTTCCGGCTTGGGTGCTTTGGGGGCGCGCGGCTTGCGTACCGGGACCGCGGCTTCGCGTGCCACGAGGTGCGCCGGTGCCTCGGGCCGGTCCTTGAAGTCGCCCGAGAGGTACGGCAGGAAGCGGCCCAGCACCGTGGCGGCGAAGAGGACGAGCGAACCGATCAGTCCCACCAACAGGCTGGCCACGTAGCCGCCGGCAACCGACAGGAAGAAGAAGGCAACCGCGAAGGAGGCCACCACGGACGCGAACTGGTCGATCGAGAGCGAACCAACCCGGATTTTCGTGGCAGGGGCCAGGCGGCGGGCGGCAAAGAGGGCACTGGTGATCAGCGGCAGGATGATGCCCAATCCCAGGAAGAACAGGTTGTTCAGGTTCCACAGGTTGTACCGGGTACCGAACAGGGGCAGCAGGGACGCCACAAAGAGGATCAGGGTACCGGCGAAGACGGCCAGGTCGCGCACGGTGAACGGACCGAGCACGGCCTGGTTGGCCTGGGGATCCAGCTTTCCGGCACCGGCCTTTTGTCCTGCAGCCGGTCCCTTGGCGGCACCGCCGGCAGCAGCTGGCTGCCCCGGTCCCCCGGCCGTTGTTCCGGAGCCTCCGGGCCCCGCATCGGTGTCCGGGGCCCTTCGCTGGCCGAAGCTCTGCTGGTTCATTCTGCTCTCCTTAGCGTGGCGGCACCGGGTCCTTGAGGCCCCGAAAACTGTGCCGTCTTGACATGCGGTTCCGGCCCGGCGCTGCGCGATCAGCACGTTGCCGGAGTGGTCCGAAGTGAAGTCACAATTCCATCTCAGCCTAGTCAACAGCCAAGCTGATCACTAGCTGAGGCGAGCCTTCGGGAGCGCCGCCGGAGCGATCAAGACGCCATTCACCGCTTAAAAAATGCCGCTCGCTGGCACTTCTGTGACGGGGCGCACAGAGGATGGGCGGCAAGCACTAGGCTTGGTTTCGGAACAGCTCTTTGCGGTATGTCCGTCCCGGCTGGAGCCCAGCGCCGTGCGAGCGGCGGGCCCTGCGGTGGCGGTATCCCGCGCGGCAAAGATCGATGAATGATGAGGTTCACATGTCCCAGGACACTCCCAGCTCCACCGCCACCGTTCCGTCCGGTTCCGACCAGCCGGCAGGCCAGCAGGGCCACCAGGGCGACGCCTTCGAAAACCTGCTGAGCGAGACGCGGGCCTTCCCGCCCAGCCCGGAATTCGCAGCGGACGCCGTTGTCACCGCAGCAGAGTACGACGAAGCCAGTACTGACCGGCCCGCCTTCTGGGCCAAGAAGGCACGGGAGCTGCTGACCTGGAGCAAGGACTTCACCCAGGCACTGGACTGGTCCGATCCACCGTTCGCCAAGTGGTTTGTCGGCGGTGAGCTTAACGCCGCCTACAACGCCCTGGACCGGCACGTCGAAGCCGGCAAAGGCGACCGGGTTGCCATCTACTTCGAGGGCGAGCCCGGGGACACCCGGACGTATACCTACGCGCAGCTGACTGAAGAGGTGAAGAAGGCAGCAAACGCCTTCGAATCCCTGGGCGTGGCCAAGGGCGACCGGGTGGCGGTATACCTTCCCATGATCCCGGAGGCCGTCATCACGCTGCTGGCCTGCGCCCGGATCGGCGCGGTCCACTCGGTGGTGTTCGGCGGTTTCTCCGCCGAGGCCCTGCGTTCCCGGATCGACGACGCCGAGGCCAAGCTCGTTGTCACCGCAGACGGCACCTACCGCCGTGGCAAGCCGAGCCCGCTGAAGTCGGCCGTGGATGACGCCCTGGCGCACGATGGCCACACGGTGCAGAACGTGGTGGTGGTCAAGCGCAACGGCCAGGACGTGGATTGGAAGGAAGGCCGGGACCACTGGTGGGCCGACACCGTGGAGACCGCGTCCGCCGAGCACAGCGCCGTGGGCCATGACTCCGAGCACCCGCTGTACATCCTTTACACCTCCGGTACCACCGGCAAACCCAAGGGCATCCTGCACACCACCGGCGGCTACCTCACGCAGACCGCCTACACCCACAGGGCGGTCTTTGACCTGCACCCGGAAACGGACGTGTACTGGTGCACGGCCGACGTCGGCTGGGTCACCGGGCACTCCTACGTCGCCTATGCGCCGCTCATCAACGGCGCCACCCAGGTGATGTACGAAGGCACCCCGGACTCCCCGCACCAGGGCCGCTGGTGGGAGATCGTGGAAAAGTACAAGGTCTCCATCCTCTACACCGCCCCCACCGCCATCCGCACCTTCATGAAGTGGGGCTCGGAGATTCCGGCGAAGTATGATCTCTCCTCGCTCCGCGTGCTGGGCTCGGTGGGCGAACCGATCAACCCCGAGGCCTGGATGTGGTACCGCAAGGTCATCGGCGGCGACAAAGCCCCCATCGTGGACACCTGGTGGCAGACCGAAACCGGCGCCCAGATGATCGCCCCGCTGCCCGGCGTCACGGCCACCAAGCCCGGATCGGCGCAGGTGCCGTTGCCCGGCATCGCCGTGGACGTGGTCGACGAAATGGGCGAATCGGTCCCCAACGGGCACGGCGGCTTCCTGGTGATCCGGGAGCCGTGGCCCTCCATGCTCCGCGGCATCTGGGGCGACCCGGAGCGGTTCAAGGACACCTACTGGTCGCGGTTCGAGAACATGTACTTTGCCGGGGACGGTGCCAAGAAGGACGAGGACGGCGACATCTGGCTGCTCGGGCGCGTGGACGACGTCATGAACGTCTCCGGGCACCGGCTCTCCACCACTGAGATCGAATCGGCACTGGTGAGCCACCCCGCCGTGGCGGAGGCCGCCGTCGTGGGTGCCACGGACGAAACCACCGGCCAGGCCGTCGTCGCGTTCGTCATCCTCCGCGGTGACGCCGTGAACAACGGCGACGCCACCGTCCTGGAACTGCGCAACCATGTGGGGAAGGAGATCGGACCCATCGCCAAGCCCAAGAACATCCTGGTGGTGCCCGAACTGCCCAAGACCCGCTCCGGGAAGATCATGCGCCGCCTCCTCAAGGACGTCGCAGAGGGCCGCGACCCGGGTGACGCCACTACCCTGTCCGACCCGACGATCATGCAGCAGATCGCCCAGTCGCTCAGAAAGTAACACAGGCTTAGTACCTGTCCACCATGCTGCAGGATGGCCCTGCTTCCCTGCTATTACAGGGAAGCAGGGCCATTTCGGTGTTGTGACGATTCAAATGGCATCGACACCCAAAGTGTTATTTACCGTTGTTCCATGTTCTGTTTTGCGAAGTTATAGTCGGAGCTAATGTGAGGTGCCTCACATGCGGCTAGAACTCAAGGGAGAGACCATGGCTTCACAGTTTGATGCGTCGGCAACTGCTTTCCCCAGCAGGCGGACCATCCTCAAGACCGTCGGTGTTGGCGCAATGGGCCTGGCCGGCATCCCGTTCCTCGCGGCCTGCACCGGCGGAAGCGCTCCGTCCGGCACAGGTTCCGACTCTTCCGGCCTCACGTTCGGTTCAGGTTCCTCGGACGACGTCCCCAAGCGGGCGTACCAGGCGGTCACCGATGCCTTCACAGCCAAGACCGGCAAAAAGGTCACCACCAACGTGGTGCCCCACAACGACTTCCAGAACAAGATCAATTCCTACCTGCAGGGCTCTCCCGACGACGCCTTCACCTGGTTCGCCGGCTACCGGATGCAGTACTACGCGGGCAAGGGCCTCCTCGCACCCATTGATGATGTCTGGCAGACCATTGGCGGCAACTACTCCGATGCCCTGAAGAAGGCATCCACGGGGCCGGACGGCAAGATGTACTTCGTCCCCAACTACAACTACCCATGGGGCTTCTTCTACCGGAAGAGCCTGTGGGCGGAGAAGGGGTACCAGGTGCCGGCCACCTTTGATGCGCTCAAGGCCCTGGCAACGAAAATGCAGGCAGACGGCATCATTCCCATCGGTTTTGCCGACAAGGACGGTTGGCCCGCCATGGGCACCTTCGACTACATCAATATGCGGCTCAACGGCTACCAGTTCCATGTGGACCTCTGCGCACACAAGGAATCCTGGGACCAGCAGAAAGTAACGTCCGTCTTCGACACCTGGAAGGCGCTACTGCCCTTCCAGGATCCCGCCGCCCTCGGCCAAACATGGCAGGACGCGGCCAAGGCGCTGGAAGCCAAGAAGACCGGCATGTACCTGCTGGGCTCCTTCGTCACCCAGCAGTTCACCGACCCGGCGGTGCTGTCGGACATCGACTTCTTCCCCTTCCCGGAGATCGCCATGGAGGGCCGGGACGCAGTCGAAGCCCCCATTGACGGCCTGCTGCTGTCCAAGAAAGGCGGGGACAACAAGGCGGCCCGCGACTTCATGGCATTCATGGGCACGCCCGAGGCCCAGGACGCCTATGCCAAGGTCGATAACTCGAACATCGCCACCGCAAAGGGTGCAGACACCTCGAAGTTCACACCCCTCAACAAGACATGCGCAGACACCATCAAGAACGCCAAATACATCAGCCAGTTCTTCGACCGCGACGCGTTGCCGGCCATGGCCAACAACGTGATGATCCCGGCGCTGCAGAGCTTCATCAAGGACGGCAGCGTGGACGTCAAGAACCTTGAGGCCCAGGCCAAGAACCTCTACGCAGCGCAGTAGCCCCGCCAAAGGAAGGACGACGGCGGCACGGGGCTCCCGCCGTCGTCCTGCCTCCTGCATCCAACAGCAAGGAAAGACACGCCATGAGCAGCACCGCACGAGAACTGATTCCGCCGGAGGCGCGGGAGCCGGCCGCACCTGTCCGCCGGGCCAAAGGCGGCCGCGTCCGCCGCCTGTCCGGACGCGACAAAGTGGTCCTGTCCCTGATGGTGGGCATCCCCACGCTGATCGAACTGGCGATGGTTTGGCTGCCCATGCTGATGTCGGTGGGGCTCAGCTTCACCCGGTGGAACGGCCTGGACCTTGCGGACATCCGCCCGGCGGGCACCGCAAACTACCAGTTCATCGCCCAGGACTACCCCCCGTTCTGGCCGGCTGTTCAACACAACATGCTGTGGCTGCTGTTTTTGGCCCTCATCGCCACGCCCCTGGGCCTGCTGCTCGCGGTGCTGCTGGACCAGAACATCCGCGGAAGCAAGATCTACCAAAGCATCTTCTTCGCACCCGTCATGCTGTCGCTAGCCCTGATCGGCATCATCTGGCAGCTCTTCTACCAGCGGGACAACGGCCTGCTCAACTTCCTCCTGGGCACTGCCGGCACGCCGCAGGCCGTTGACTGGTTCGGCGATTCGTCGGTCAATATCTGGGCGGCCATGATTGCGGCCACGTGGCGCCACGCCGGCTACGTCATGTTGCTCTACCTGGCAGGCCTGAAGGGCGTGGACCCCAGCCTCAAGGAGGCCGCAGCCATTGACGGCGCCTCCGCCGTGCAGACCTTCTTCCGGGTGGTTTTCCCGGCCATGCGGCCCATCAACATCGTGATTGTCGTGATCACCATCATCGAGTCCCTCCGCGCCTTCGACGTCGTCTATGTGATCAACCGCGGCACCAACGGCCTGGAAATGCTCAGCGCCCTGGTGATCCAGAACCTCGTGGGCGAAGGCCAGGTGATCGGCGTCGGCTCCGCCCTCGCTGTGGTGCTGCTGGTCATTTCACTCGTTCCCATCGTCTTCTACCTCAGCCGCACTTTTGGCAAGGAGAACCAAGCATGAGCATCGCCACAGCCCGCGCCAACGGGTCTTCCGCAGAAGCCACCGGCCGGTCCGGAAGCCGCCCCAAGCGCCATTACGGGACGCACATCTTCCTGGTGGTGATGGCCGCCGTCTGGCTGGTTCCCTTGGGCTGGTCCGTCTTCACCGCACTGCGGCCGGTGGCGTCCACCAACGAGCACGGATATTTCAGCGTTGCCGGCGAGTTCAACTTCGACAACTTCGTCCAGGCCTGGACGCAGGGAGGTTTTGCCACCTACTTCTGGAATTCCGTCATCATCACCGTGCCTGCGGTCCTGCTGACCCTGTTCCTCGCCTCGCTCATGGCCTTCGCCGTCAGCCGCGTCAGCTGGAAATTCAACATCACCCTGCTGATCATGTTCACCGCGGGAAACCTGCTGCCCCCACAGGTTCTCGCTGCGCCCCTGTTCGAGATGGCCAAGCACTTCCAGGTGCCCTACTCCTTCAGCGATTCCGGCAACATGCTCAACACCTACATCATCGTCATCGCGGTGGACACGGCGTTCCAGATGGGGTTCTGCACCTTCGTGCTCTCGAATTACATGAAGGCCCTTTCCGCCGACCTCACCGAGGCGGCATTGGTGGACGGTGCCAGCATCTGGCGGCAGTACCGCGAGATCATCCTGCCGCTGTGCCGCCCGGCGTTCGCCGCGCTGGGCACCCTGGAAGTCATCTTCATCTACAACGACTACTTCTGGCCCCTCCTGTTCATCCAGAGCGGCAACCGGCTCCCCATCACCACCGCCATCAACAACCTGCAGGGCCAGTTCCTGAACAACTACAACCTCCTGGCGGCAGGAGCGGTGATCACCGTTATCCCCACGTTGATCATCTACCTGCTCCTCCAGCGGCAGTTTGTTGCGGGGCTGACTCTCGGTTCCAGCAAGGGATAGACCATTATGGAACAAGACGGAACATAGCTTTCCGGCTCGAGCAGCACGAAAGGACCCCCATGCTCCCTGCCGCACGCCACCAGGCCATCGTGGACGTTGTCCGGCGCGAACGGGTTGTCCGTGTCTCGGACCTGGCCCAGCAGCTGGGTGTTTCACTGATGACCGTCCGCCGGGACATCGAGTTGCTGGAAGAAGGCGGGAAGCTGGAGCGCATCCACGGCGGGGCCAAGCTTCCCGGCGATGCCAGCACCCATGAACCCGGGTTTGAACTGAAGTCCACGCAGTTGACGCTGGAAAAGCGCGCCATAGCCGTAGAGGCAGCCGCTTTGGTCCAGGAAGGGATGGCTGTTGGCCTAAGTGCCGGAACCACTACATGGGCGCTCGCCAAGGAACTGGTCGATGGCCCCCGGATCACCGTGGTGACCAACTCGGTGAGGATCGCAGACCTCTTCCACCACGCTGCTTCCTCCGGCTCAGCCCGCCAGCCGTCAACCGTCATTCTCGTGGGCGGCGAGCGCACGCCGTCGGACGCCCTGGTGGGCCCAATCGCAACGGGCGCACTCAAGCAACTGCACCTGGATGTCCTGTTCCTGGGCGTCCACGGGATGGATGCCGATGCCGGGTTCACCACGCCCAACCTGCTGGAGGCCGAAACGGACCGTGCGTTCGTGGCGGCTGCGCGGAAAACAGTGGTGCTGGCTGACCACACCAAGTGGGGCATGCTGGGGATCAGCTCCATCGCCGCCTTGGATGACGTGGACGAGGTCATCAGCGACGTCGGGCTCAGCACCGAGGCGCGCCGGGTACTCGGCGAACGGGCCAAACTGCGGGTGGTCCCTGCCTAGGGCTTCTTCACGGCTTCGCTTGATCTGAGCCGCCATCCCACCCCGGAATCAAAGGTCCCGGAACGGGGCGTGCCCGCGATGTCCACAGTGAGCTGTCCGAACGACGACAGGGCATCGGAGGTTGGGAACCAGCGCCGGCCGGCGGGCACGAGAATGAGGAGCCCGTCATGGTTCCCCATCGCATGGAAGCTTTGCCCGTCGCCGGCGAAAGACTGAATCCCGAACGCATCCCCTATCTCCTGTATGGAGCGTGCGACATCCGGCACGGCAAGCCCTACTTCGCTGATACATAAGAGGCTTGCGCCGGAAAACGGCGCGGAGGAAGCGTTGTCCAACTGCTGCCGGGAGATTAATTCCAAAATCATCCGGTCCGGGCCTTCGAAGTAGACCGACTCCGATTCCCAGGGCTCCCCCAGCTGAAACTCGTCATTTCCATTGAGGCTTATGACCCTGGTTCTGCCAGACAGCCAGCGCTTCCCGTCTGCCAACTGGTTGGCCGGAATGGTGAAAGCCAGATGGTTGCTGCCTTCAGAGGCATTGCCTTCGAAGAACTCAAGCAGGCTGGAGCCAACCTCGACGACCACCGTTTCCTTGGATTGCCGGACCGGAAGACCAAGAACGTCACGGTAGAAAACTGCGCTGCCTTCAAGATCAGGGGAAGGCATCCGAATGCTTTTGAGATGCATTGTTTCTCGCTCCTGTTATTCAGTGCTGACGCACACTTGACCTTCCCGGCCCAAATTCGCGGCTGTTCAGCTCCACTGCAGTTCTGGCGCGATGGATAGTACTGGGGCAATCACTCTCGGCCGGACAGGCGTTTGGCGGCATGGTGGTTCTCGCGTCCCTTGGTTTCATCCTGTTCCGGAACCAGAGCGGGGATGCGCCCCGAAAGGTCAGGCAGAACCGCGCCACTGGATCGCTGTCTCAAGGACCCGCGGCGTGCCCGGAAGCCCCTTGAGCTGGGCAAGGACGAGCTCAGCAGCGGCGCTCCCCAGCAGATCCGCGGGCTGGCGGACTGTGGAGAGCTGCGGGCGGCAGCGCAGGGCCCAACTGCTGTCATCGAAACCGACAACGCCCACATCTTCGGGCACCCTTCGGCCGGCCTCCTGCAGCGCGGTCATTGCGCCCGCAGCCACGGCATCGGAGGCGGCGAAGACTCCATCGATGTCCGGCGCCCGCCGCAGCAACTCCTGCATTCCATCGAAGCCTGCGGCATAGGTGTACAGGGGATACTCAACAACCAGGTCGGGATTGAAGCGTCCGCCCAGTGCAGCGCGAAAGCCTGCCACGCGGTCCTTCCCGGAATCGCGGTCCAATGCGCTGGCGATCATACCTACCTGTTTGCGCCCAGTTTCGAGCAACCTTCCGGTGATGTTGCGGGCGGCCTCCACATTGTCGATGGCGGCGTAGGGCAACTCGGGAGTCCCCTCCGGATGCCCCACAAAAGCGGCCGGCAAGCCGATCTCCGCCACGGCCGCCGCAATCGGATCGGAGGCGCGGGCCGAGATGATGACGGCACCATCAACCAGGCCGCCCCGCAGGTAATCAGCCACCCGGCGGCTGTCACGGTCCGAGTCAATGATCAGCGAAACCAGTTGATAGTCAGCCTTGGACAGGACCTCGTTGGCCCCCAGCAGGATGGAGCCGATGTTCGGATCTTCAAACAACAGCGAGTGTGGTTCGTGGATGATCAGCCCGATGGCCCGGGACTCCTGGGTAACCAGGTTCCGGGCGGCGCTGTTCCGGACGTACCCAACCCGGGCAATGGCTTCCTCCACCGCCTGCCTGGCCTCGTCCGACACATATTTTTCCCCGTTCATAACACGTGAAACGGTCCCCCTGGAAAGCCCGGCAGCGTCCGCCACATCGTTGATGGTGGCGCGGCGGGCACGGGTGCGTGTCAGCGACATATTTGTACTGTAGCCGAGTCTGCAGGAAGGGATGTCCTGCCGCACGCATTGACACCCCTCGCGCCGATGCGTACTCTGGGAACGTTCCCAGATGATCTACATCACTCACTGCATTGCTTTTCTGGGAACGTTCACAGAAATCGTTGAGACAACAGCGTCCAGGAGTCCGGGTCTGCCCCGGTCTTGCACGTCTGCTGCAAGCCGAAGGAGCAGGGTTGAGCCCCACCAGAACGCCGGTTGCCGGGCTGTCCCCGAGCGGACAACTCGTTTACGGCTGCGACTACAACCCCGAGCAGTGGGACAACACCGTGTGGCAGGAAGACGTCCGCCTCATGAAACAGGCCGGCGTAAATCTCGTCGCCGTCAATATTTTTGGCTGGGCAGAACTGGAATCAACCCAGGGCATCTTTACGTTCGACCGCCTTGACGAGATCCTGGACCTGCTCCACGCCAACGGCATTGGCGTCAACCTGGGGACGGGAACATCCTCCACACCGGCCTGGCTCACAGCGCTTCACCCGGACATCCTCCCCCAGTCGGCATCCGGAACCCGCGCCTGGCCCGGCGGGCGCCAGGCCTGGTGCCCCAGTTCCCCGCACTACCGCGAATACGCCCTCCGGCTGGTCACCGAGGTGGTGCGCAGGTACGGCGCCCATCCGGCCGTCAGGCTGTGGCACGTCTCCAACGAACTCGGTTGCCACAACGCACTGTGCTACTGCGACGTCTCCGCCGAGGCTTTCCGCGGCTGGCTGGTCACCCGGTACGGGACCCTCGAGTCGCTCAACAGCGCCTGGGGCACCGCCTTCTGGTCACAGCGGTACTCGGACTGGAGCCAAATCCTGCCGCCCCGCACCACTGTTTCCACCAGCAACCCGACCCAGGTACTGGACTTCCACCGCTTCAGCTCGGATGAACTGCTGGGTTACTACCAGTCCGAAGCCGAGGTCCTGAGGCGGCACAGCGACGTTCCCGTCACCACCAATTTCATGGTCGCCGCCCACATCCGCAACCAGGATTACTGGTCATGGGCACCGCATATGGACGTCATTGCCAATGACCATTACCTCGACCACCGGCTTGAAGACCCCACCATCGAACTGGCCTTTGCCGCCGACGCAACCAGGGGCCTCGCCCAGGGCCGGCCGTGGTTGCTCATGGAGCACTCAACGTCGGCCGTGAACTGGCAGCCCCGCAACATTGCCAAAAACCCTGGCGAGATGCTCCGCAACTCACTTGCCCACCTGGCCCGCGGCGCCGATGGGCTTTGCTTCTTCCAGTGGCGCGCTTCAGTCCAGGGCAGTGAAAAGTTCCACTCCGCAATGCTTCCCCACGCAGGAACGGATTCCCGGATCTGGAAGGAGGTGGTGGAACTCGGCGGCATACTGGAGCAGCTTGCCGAGGTAGCCGGTTCGACAGTCACGGCGGAGGCGGCCCTAATGTTCAGCTGGGAAGCGTGGTGGGCCTACGACCAGGAGTCCCACCCATCTTCAGACGTTCGGTACCTGGACCAAGTGCACGCGATGTACAAGGCACTGTGGGACGCGGGCATCACGGTAGACATCGTGGCCCCCGGCGCCGACATTTCCGGCTACAAACTCGTGGTGGTGCCCGGCTTGTACCTCGTCCGGGACAAGGAGTCAGCAGCGCTTGCGCACTACGTCAGCAGCGGCGGCCATGCCATCGTTACCTATTTCAGCGGCATTGTGGACGAAAACGAAAAGGTGTTGGCCGGCGGCTATCCCGGCGCCTTCCGGCAACTGCTCGGCATCCGGACGGAGGAATTCATCCCCCTGGCCCCGGGACAGGCCAGGACCCTCGACAACGGTGCTGATGCCTCCCTGTGGACCGAAGCGTTGCGGCTGGAGGGAGCGGAGGCAATAGCCTCCTTCACCGATGGGCCCCTCGCCGGCACGGCCGCCGTCACCCGCAACCAGCACGGGTCCGGAACGGCGTGGTACCTGGCGACGGCGCTGGACCAGGCAGCACTTCGCCACACCGTGTCCGAGGCTGCTGCCGGCGCTGGAGTGGTTGCCTATGAGTCAGCCCCAGGGCTTGAAGTCGTGGTCCGGGCAGGCCTTGACCACGACTACACCTTCCTGATCAACCACACCGAAGAAGAGCACAAGTACGCGGCCCGCGGCCACGAACTGATCGCCGGCGAAGAAGTCGCCACCGCCGTCGCCATTCCTGCGGGCGCCGTGAGGGTTGTCCGCACCGCCACATCAGCTCCCCCGACTACTGGCAAGAACACCGGCCAGAAAGATGATGAACGTGACTAGACCCATTACCGCGCCGGCAACGGCCACCGGAGTGCCGATGCCCCGGAAGTCCAAAACCACAGGCGCCCAGCGCCGCGCCGTCCTCCTGTTCGTTGCGCCATTCGGCGTCCTTTTCCTTGCCTTCTATGCGGTTCCGATCATTTTTGCCGTGGTGCAGTCGCTGCTCACCGTTGAACGCAAGGGAACATTCGGACCTCCCCAGCAGGTCTTCGGCGGGCTGGTCCAATACCAGCAGGTGTTCCAGAACAGTGAATTCTGGGAGTCTGTGGGGCGGGTACTGCTCTTCGGAGTGGTCCAGGTGCCCGTCATGCTTGGCCTTGCACTCCTCTTCGCCCTGCTGCTCGACTCGCCCCTCCTGAAGGGGACGAAGTTCTTCCGGCTGGCGTTTTTCGCCCCTTATGCCGTCCCCGGCGTCATCGCAGCGATCATGTGGGGCTTCCTCTATTCGCCGTCGCTTTCCCCTTTTGATGCCGTTACCTCGCAGGTCAACTTCCTCTCGGCAGACCTGGTCCTGTGGGCAGTGGCAAATATTGTGACCTGGGTATACGTCGGCTACAACATGCTGATCATCTACTCGTCCCTGCTGGCAATCCCAACGGAGATCTACGAAGCGGCCCGGCTGGACGGTGCCAGCAACTTCCAGATCGCCTGGCGCATCAAGATTCCCCTCGTGGTGCCGGCCATCATCCTCACCGGCGTGTTTTCCATCATCGGAACGCTCCAGCTCCTGGCGGAACCGCAGACCCTGCGCAGTTTCAGCACGGCCATCAGCAGCACCTTCACTCCCAACCTCGCCGTTTACACAACAGCATCAGTCCCGAACTACAGCCTGGCTGCAGCATTCTCGGTGGTGCTTGCGTTGGCAACATTCGTTCTTTCCTTCGTCTTCCTCAAGGCAACCCAGCGGAAGGTTTCCCAGTGAGCGCAGCAACGGCCATGACCACAAAAAAGCCGGCCACCACGGCAACCACACCCCGGGGACCCCGGCAAAGCATCATGTCCCGGGGAGCGGCCATGCTCATCATGGGCGTCTTCACGCTCTACTTTCTGACCCCCATCTGGTGGCTGCTGGTCTCCTCCTCCAAGACCGGCGGGGACATCACAGGCACCGCACCGCTGTGGTTCACCGCGGACTCCATCCCCACCTTCTTCGCCAACCTGGGCAACCTGTTCACCTACAGCGACGGCGTGTTCGGGCGCTGGCTGGCCAACAGCGCCCTCTACGCGGGGCTGGGCGCCCTGGTTGGTACCGTCATTGCCGCCATGTGCGGCTATGCCCTGGCCAAGTATGAGTTCCGTGGCCGTGAGGCCATCTTCAACGTCGTGCTCAGCGGGGTGCTGGTGCCCGCAACTGCACTCGCCCTCCCGCTGTTCCTGATCTTCAGCCAGGTGAAACTGACCAATACCCTTTGGGCAGTGTTCCTGCCCAGCCTGGTCAGCCCCTTCGGCGTCTACCTTGCCCGGATCTACGCGGCGGCAAGCGTCCCCACGGAGCTGCTGGAGGCTGCACGCCTCGATGGTTCATCTGAGGCCAGGACCTTCTTCACGGTTTCCACCCGCCTTATGGCTCCTGCCCTGGTGACCATCTTCCTGTTCCAGTTCGTAGCCATCTGGAACAACTTCTTCCTGCCCCTCATCATGCTGCGGGACCAGACACTGTTTCCGGTCACGCTGGGCCTGTATGCGTGGAACAGCCAGATCAGCCAGATTCCGGAGCTCCGGGTCCTGGTGATCGTCGGCGCCCTGGTGTCGATCCTCCCGCTGATCGCAACGTTCCTCGGGCTGCAGCGCTTCTGGAGCAGCGGCCTGGGCGCTGGAAGCGTCAAATAGCCCACAAAATTTTCCCCCCACAACCCGTCCCGCGGCCCACTGCCCCGGTACACCCACCCCACTAATAAGGAATAGAAATGCGCGTGCGTTACGGAAAAGCCACTGCCGCCTTTGCCATAGTCTCGGCGCTGTCCCTTGCGGGCTGCTCAAGCGGCGAAAGCACCTCTGCTGCCCAGGACACCACCTCCTGCAAGCCCTCCTCCGGACCGGTTGAGTTGTCCTTCACCACCTGGGTGCCTGGCATGGACAAGGTGGTGGACCTCTGGAACAAGGACCATCCTGACATCAAGGTAAAGGTCCAGACCGGGCCCAACGGCAACTCGGGCACCTACCAAAACTTCTTCAACCAGCTACAGGCGGGCAACGCCCCCGACCTGGGGCAGATCGAATACGACGCACTCCCCAACTTCCGTGTGCAGGACGGACTGGCGAACATCGCCGGCTGCGAGGGAGTGGCAGAAGCCAAGGACAAGTTCGTGGACTGGACCTGGGGCCAGGTCACCTTCAACGAGGACAAGGCCGTCTATGCCATCCCGCAGGACAGCGGTCCGATGGCGATGTTCTACCGGGCGGACCTCTTCAAGGAGGCGGGCATCAAGGTCCCCACCACCTGGGACGAATACGCTGCGGCAGCTGAGCAGATCAAGGCCCGCGGCTCCTACATCACCAACTTCCCCCGCAGCGACGTCAACTGGTTTGCCGGCAACGTATGGCAGGCGGGCGGACAGTGGTTCTCCAACACCGATGACAAGTGGGAGGTAAACCTGACCGGCAAGGAGTCCGCGAAGGTGGCCAACTACTGGCAGAAGCTGCTCGAAAAGGGCGAGGTATCCACGCTTCCCTCCTTCTCCGATGAGTGGAACGCCTCCTTCAACAAAGGCCAGCAGTGGACCTGGGTCTCTGCGGTCTGGGGCGCGTCCACCCTGGCAAGCGGAGCCCCCGACACCGCGGGCAAGTGGGCAGTTGCACCCATGCCGCAGTGGGAGGCCGGCGGAAAGGCCGCGGGCAACTGGGGCGGTTCCTCGACTGCAGTCCTCAAGGGCTCCAAGCACCCGTACGAGGCAGCCAAATTCGCGCTGTGGCTGAACACGGATCCTGAGGCGCTGGCGCTGGCCAACAAGCTCGGCGGCCTCTACCCCGCGGCCAAATCGGCAAAGGACCTCGGCGCCTTCTCCGGCGGCGTGGACTACTTCGGTGGCCAGAAGATCTACGACGTTTTCGCCGAGGCCTCGTCCAACGTGAATCCGAACTTCACCTGGGGCCCCACCATGACCAAGACCTACACCGATGTGTCGGATGGTTTCGGCAAGGCAGCCGGCGGCAGCGGCACGCTCCTGGATGCACTTAAGAGCGGCCAGCAGAAGACCGTCGATGCCCTGAAGGCGCAGTCCATCCCCGTCAAGGAATAACGAGCTGGAGGCACAGCCTCGACACAACTCCTGACAACAGAGGCCACCATCCCCGCGCCGCGGGGATGGTGGCCTTTGTTGTCAGACGGCCTTCAGGGGCACCCGCACGACTGCCGGACGTGGAGCTTTGTGGGAAATATTCTGTGCTTTGGCTTCCCGCCGCGCTTGGCTTCCACCAGGGCCTGCACGGCGGCTTCCGCCATCGCAGCCACGGGCTGCTCCATAGTGGTCAGGGGCGGCCACGAATATTCGGATTCAATGGAACCGTCGAAGGACGCGACGGCGATCTCACCCGGCACGGCCAGGCCCGCCTCATGAATGGCGCGGAGCAGGCCCACCGCCTGGGTGTCCGAGGTTGCGAATATCGCCGTGGGCCTGTTGATCGAGGCCAGCAGCCGTTGGCCGGCCGAATAGCCGCCGGGCCAGGTGAAGCCGCTGTATACGATGGGGCCCTCCGGCAGGCCTGCCTCCTGGAGCGCCTGGCGCCAACCCACCTCGCGGCCGTCCAGGCTGCCGGAAACGTTGGTGCCCATCGCCAGACCGATATTGGTGTGCCCATGACCGATCAGATGGTTCACTGCGATCCTGGCCCCTGCTGCGAGGTCCACACCGATGCTGTTGAAGCCCGGGGCATCGCGTTCCTGGTTCAGCAGCACGGCCGGGATGTCCGCCGTTTCCAGCGCTTCCAGGTCAGGTTCGAAAAGGACACTTGCCAGCAGCACGCCGTCCACCTGGCGGGCGGCGAGGTTGCGGATGTTCCGCCGCTCCTTGGACAGGTTCCCGTCGGAGTTGCTGAGCACCAGGGCGTAGCCCAGATCCGCGGCAGCGTCCTCAACAGCATGGGCCAGGAGGGAAAAGAAGGGGTTCGTGTTGTCCGGGATGATGAGCCCCAGCGTCTCGCTTGAACCCAGCTTGAGCGCCCGGGCGGCGGCGTTGGGACGGTAGCCAAGGACGCGGATGGCGTCCTGGACCTTGGCTTCCGTTGCCGGTGCCACTTTCTTGGGCCCGCCATTGACAACGTAGCTGACGACGGCGGTGCTGACGCCGGCATAACGCGCAACGTCCTTGCGGGTTACGGGGCCGCCGCGGGAGGCCTGCGCGGGCGGGGAGGTCATAGTGTCCATGCTAACTGCTGGTACCGGGCGCATCACCGAAGTCACGGATGGGAAGCCGTACGCCGTTTTGAAGTGCTGACTGGTGGGCCACGATGCCAGGCAGGGTGTAACGGGCCGCCACCCAAGCATTGACCGGCGGCAGGGTGCCGGTGTTCACGGCCGTGACAAAGTCGTCCACCAGGAAGTGGTGGCTGCCTTCATGTCCGTTGGGTGCGCCGCGGAACTCCTCCGGGAGCCGTTCTGCGTCGTGGACGGGCGAGAGTCCGGAGACGAAGGCGTCGCGAAGCTCCGGGGCCACGTTTGCCAGGGAGGGGTCGTCCAGGGACATGCTGGGACGGGTCTCCATCTGCTCGGAGATGTCATGGACGTTTTGTTTGTCCTGCCAGACCGTAACCTTGGCAAGCTGTTCGAAGCTCGCCTCCGTGCCGAAGAACCTGAAGCGGGACTCACGGATATGGGAGGGATAGCCCACGCGGCGCATCTCGTTGGTTCGCATCACGCCGCCGTCGTTCAGTTCGAACAGTGCGGTGGCGTTGGAAAAGTCGTTGCCGAACATACTGATGTCCCTGTTGAAGACGCCGTCGTTCCGGTCGTCGCGGACTCCAACGCAGCTGACGCTGACGGCGTGTCCTGGAATGGCACCCAGCACACCACCGATTGCGTGGGTGGGGTACAGCATCGGCGGGTAGCTGGCGGTCTCCTTCCACCGCTCACCCCCGCTGTACTGGTAGGCGTCGTAGAAGCCCAGGTCCATGTCATGGACGTAATCGCCCTCAGAGTAGAAGATTCGCCCGAACCTGCCGGCCGCCTGCTGTTCGCGGGCATACACCGTAGCGGGGTTGTAGTAGCTGGTCTCCCCCATCATGTACACCAAGCCGGTTTCCCGGACGGACTGGATGATGCGGGCGATCTCCTCTTCCGATACCGCCATGGGTACTGCTGAGTAGACGTGCTTACCTGCCCGGAGCGCCTGTTCGACCAGCGGGCCGTGGGTCCAGCGCTGGGTGAAGATGGCAACGGCATCAACGTCGGAGGCGAGGAGCTCCGCGAAGTCCGCCTTGGCCCCTGCCAAGTGGTACCGCTCCACAGCCTCGGCCGCGCGCTCGGGCCGCTCGTCCACCACGAAGACGTCGCTGACGCCGGGGTGGAGGTTGAAAAGGTGCGCGAACTGTCCGCCGAACTGCCCAACGCCGAGTACGCCGATCGAAAACGCCATTGTCTGCCTTCCATTTGAAGTTTCCCCGAGTGTTTCATCACTATCTACTCGAGTCAATATCCATTTACTGGCGAAAACATCAAGAAAACTAAACCTCATAGGGTCTCTTGCGATCCTCTTATCTACTCGTGTAGATTGCTACCCAGCTTGTTACTTCCATCACACTCAGGAAAGGGTCGACGATGACCACCCTTACCAGGAACGCCAGCCGGACGGAGCACTCAGTGCACCGGCCCCTGAAGCGCAGGGGACAAAGCGACCTGAAGATCGCACTGCTCTTCATCGCCCCGGCCATGATCGGATTTATCGTTTTCTACCTGGTGCCCACCCTGCGGGGCATCTACCTCAGCTTCACCGAATACAGCATCCTCGGTGACCCAACATGGATTGGCACTGCCAACTATGAAGCCATCGCCAAGGACCCTCTGTTTTGGAACGCCCTGGCGGTCACCGCGCAGTACGTCCTGATCAACATCGTCCTGCAGACTGCCCTGGCACTCGGGCTGGCGCTGCTGATGCACCGGGTGGCCAAGTCAACCCTGATCCGCGGCGCACTCCTGTTGCCGTACCTCATGGCAAACGTGATCGCCGCCCTTCTCTGGTTCTGGCTCCTCGACTACCAGATCGGCATCGTCAATTACTTCATTGAGGCATTCGGCCTGCCCAAGGTGGCATTCTTCGGCAGCGAGGAATGGGCCATCCCCACCCAGGCCCTGATCAACACCTGGCGGCACATGGGCTACACGGCACTGCTCCTCTTCGCCGGCCTGCAGGCCATCCCCAGCCACGTCTATGAAGTGGCCAACCTGGACGGCGCCTCCCCCTGGCAGACGTTCCGCAAAATCACCATGCCGCTGCTCCGGCCGGTGCTTGCGCTGGTGCTGATCGTCACCGTGATCGGCTCCTTCCAGGTGTTCGACACCGTAGCCGTAACCACCATGGGCGGCCCCGTCAACGCCAGCCGGGTGCTGCAGTTCTACATCTACCAAAAGGCCTTCACGGAATCGGACTTCGGCTACGGCTCCGCCCTGGCAGTCATCCTCTTCGTCATCCTCGCCCTGGTGGCCTTCATCCAGATGAAGTTCCTCAAGGGCAACGAATCAGACCTGGACTAAGGACACTTCCATGACCACCGCAAAAGTCTCCGCACCCGCCCGGGCAACCGCCCGCCGTCGGACGTTTACCTGGCGCCGCGGCGGCGCCTGGCTCCTCGTAGCCCTCGCCGTTGCCGTCTCGGTCCTCCCGTTCTACTGGATCCTCCGGACCGCGCTGTCCACCAACGGGGCCTTGGCCGGCAACGCCACCAACCTGCTCCCTGCAGACTTCAACCTCGGCGCATTCCAGCGCGTTTTCGGCCTGCAGTCCCCGGAAGAGGCCGTGGCCCAGGGCGGATCCGGTGCCCAGATCGACTTCTGGATCTACCTGCGCAACTCCGTCCTGTTCGCCTCCATCACCACTACCGGCGCCGTGTTCTTCAGCGCCATGGCCGCCTACGCGTTTGCCCGGCTGCGGTGGCGGGGACGGAACCTGGTCTTCAGCCTGTTCCTGGCCACCATGATGGTGCCACCGATCTTCACCGCGCTGCCCAACTTCCTGCTCATCAAGAACCTGGGCCTGCTCAACACCATGGTGGGACTGGTGCTCCCCTATATCTTCATGACCCCGTTCGCCATCTTCTTCCTCCGGCAGTTCTTCCTGAACATGTCCCGCGAGGTGGAGGAAGCGGCAATGCTCGACGGCGCCAAGCACCTTCGGATCTTCTTCCAGATCATCCTGCCAAACGCCGCAGCCCCCATCGCCACCCTTGCCCTGCTCACCTTCATCGGCCAGTGGAACGAATACTTCTGGCCCCTCCTGGTGGGCCAGGACGAATCCGTCCGGGTCCTCACGGTGGGCCTGGGCGTCTTCAAGTCGCAGTCGCCGCAGGGCGCCCCCGACTGGTCCGGACTCATGGCGGCCACCCTGGTATCCGCCCTTCCCGTGCTCATCCTGTTCGCCATCTTCGGCAAGAAAATCGTCAATTCCATCGGTTTCTCCGGCATCAAGTAGCAGTAACCCTCCCCACGCAACTCCCCAACACCCTGTCCCGGCACAGGCCATGGCGGCGTGCCCGGAAACACCTTGAAAGGACCTGTAATGAAAATGAACAAAAAAGCGCTCGGCTCCCTGGCAGCAGCCGCTGCCGCAGTACTGGCACTCTCGGCCTGCGGAAGCGGTGGATCCTCGGAAGCCGGCAAGGGCGAAATCAACTACTGGCTCTGGGACGCAAACCAGCTGCCGGCGTACAAGCAGTGCGCCGACGACTTCCACAAGGCCAACCCGGACATCACCGTCAAGGTCACCCAGCGCGGCTGGGACGACTACTGGGGCACCCTCACCAACGGCTTCGTGGCGGGCACCGCCCCTGACGTCTTCACTGACCACCTGGGCAAGTACCCGGAATTCATCAAGAACAAGCAGCTGCTGGCGCTGGATGACGCCGTCAAGAAGGACAACATCGACACCAGCGTCTACAACTCCGGCCTCGCCGACCTGTGGGTGGGACAGGACGGCAAGCGCTACGGACTGCCCAAGGACTGGGACACCATCGCGCTGTTCTACAACACCAAGCTCGCGGCCGACGCCGGCGTCACGCCTGAACAGATGGCCAGCCTCACGTGGAACCCCCAGGACGGCGGCACCTACGAAAAGACCATCGCCCACCTGACCGTGGACAAGAACGGCAAGCGCGGCGACGAACCCGGCTTCGACAAGAACAACGTGGCGGTCTACGGGCTGGGCCTCAACGGCTCCGGCTCCGGACAGGGCCAGACCGAGTGGAGCTACCTGACAGGCACCACCGACTGGACGCACACCGACAAGAACCCCTGGGGCAAGCACTTCAACTACGACGACCCCAAGTTCCAGCAGAGCATCGACTGGTTCGCCGGCCTGGTGGAAAAGGGCTACATGCCCAAGCTCGAAACCACGGTTGGCGCCAGCATGGCTGATACCTTTGCCGCCGGAAAGTCCGTCATCAACGCCAACGGCTCCTGGATGATCGGCCAGTACGCCGGCTACAAGGACATCAAGGTGGGCATCGCCCCCACTCCCGTCGGAGTCAACGGCAAGCGCGCCAGCATGTATAACGGCCTGGCGGACTCCGTCTACGCCGGCACCAAGAAGCCTGAAGCCGCCATCAAGTGGGTGGAGTACCTGGGCTCCGCCGCCTGCCAGGACGTGGTCGCCTCCAAGGCCGTCGTCTTCCCCGCCATCAAGACCTCTGCCGACAAGGCCGTTGAAGCCTTCAAGGCCAAGGGCGTGGACGTGACCCCCTTCAGCGAGCAGGTCAAGGACGGCACCACGTTCCTGTACCCGATTGCGGACAACGCCGCCAAGGTTGACGGCATCATGAAGCCGGCCATGGACTCGGTGGTGTCCGGCAAGGCACCAGCCAGCTCCCTCACCCAGGCCAACGACCAGGTCAACGCCCTGTTCAAGTAGCCCTCAGTATGTGGTTGCGTATGTGGTCGCAACCACCGGCCGGATGCCTCCGCTTCCACCTCGCGGCGGCGGCATCCGGCCACCCCTTTCCCTTGCTTTCTCCCGTGCGTAACTTAAGATGCACCCCTTGAACACTGAAAGAGATCCTATGGAACCCCTCAACCTCCGTTCCGCCGGCACCAGCCTGGTGATTAGCTTCGACAGCGGGGAGGCCGAGGTCATCCACTGGGGTGCCGACTTGGGCGACGCCCTGCCGGACCTCGCGATCCTGGCCACGCCCGTGGGGCACTCCTCCATCGACGCCCGCGTCCCTGCCGGCCTCCTTCCCCAAGCCTCTTCCTCCTGGCGCGGCCGCCCGGCCCTGCGCGGCCACCGGATCAGCGACGGCGCGGCCGGCCTTGACTTCTCCTCCCGCCTCCGCGTCACGTCCGTCAGCCCCGAAGGGGCATCGGCCACCATTGAACACGCCGACGCCGACACCGGCATCGGCGTAACAACCTCCCTCACGCTGCACCCCGGCGGGCTGCTGGAACTGCGGCACACCGTCACCAACAACGGCACCACGCCCTTCCAGGTGGACGAATTGGCAACCGTCCTCCCGGTGGGACCGGACGCCGTCGAACTTTTGGACCTGACCGGGCGCTGGTGCCGGGAACGCCACCCGCAGCGGCACCGGATCCAGCAGGGCACCTGGGTACGGACCGGACGGCACGGCCGCACCGGGCACGATTCCTCCCTGCTGTTCGCCGCCGGCACCCAAGGCTTCGGCAACCGGCACGGCAAGGTCTGGGCGACGCACCTGGCCTGGAGCGGCAACCACGAACAGTTTGCGGACACCATCGGTGACGGCCGGACCATGATCGGCGGCTCGGAACTCCTGGGCCCTGCCGAAGTCATCCTGGCAGCGGGCGGCAGCTACACCACGCCCGCCCTGTTCGCCGCCTACTCGGACCGGGGCCTGGACGGTATCACTGAAGCCTTCTACAGCTGGTTCCGCTCCCGCCCGCACCACGTGCTGCCCGCCGCAGCCACCGGGCTGCCCGCCGGCAAACCGCGCCCGGTGGTGCTGAATACCTGGGAGGCTGTGTACTTCGACCACAACCTGGACACCCTGATCGAGCTGGCCGACTCCGCCGCGGACCTCGGCGTGGAGCGCTTTGTGCTCGACGATGGCTGGTTCCGCGGGCGGCGCGACGACCGCGCAGGCCTGGGCGACTGGTATGTGGACGAGACGGTGTGGCCGGACGGCCTGGCGCCGCTGATTGACGCGGTCACCTCCCGCGGCATGGAGTTCGGCCTGTGGGTGGAACCGGAAATGATCAACCTGGACTCGGACATCGCCCGGGCGCACCCCGAATGGATCGTGGGTCCCTCGGCCGCCGCGCACAAGGACGGCGGCCGGCTGCCGCTTGAGTGGCGCAACCAGCATGTCCTCGACCTGGTGAACCCCGAAGCCTGGCAGTACGTCTTTGACCGGATCGACGCCCTGCTGGCCGGCAACAACATCAGCTACCTGAAGTGGGACCAGAACCGGGACCTCACGGAACACGGCCACGGCGGCCGCGCTTCCGTCCACGAACAAACCCTTGCCGCCTACCGGCTGTTTGACGCACTCCGCCAGGCCCACCCCGGCGTCGAAATTGAAAGCTGCTCCTCCGGCGGCGCCAGGGTGGACCTGGGCATCCTGGAGCGGACGGACCGGATCTGGGCGTCGGACTGCAACGACGCGCTGGAGCGGCAGACCATCCAGCGCTGGACGGAGGCCGTGGTTCCGCCGGAACTCGTGGGCAGCCACATCGGGCCCACCACCTCGCACACCACCGCCCGCACCCACGACCTGTCCTTCCGTGGCATCACGGCACTGTTCGGCCACTTTGGGATGGAATGGGACGTGCGCAGCGTACAGGGCAAGGAGCGCGAGGAGCTGCGGCGCATCGTGGCCCTGTACAAGGAGCACCGGGACCTGATCCACAGCGGCCGTGCCGTCCATGCGGACGTTGCGGACGATTCCTTCCTGCTGCACGGCGTGGTGGCGGACAGCTCCGTGGCGGCAGGGACGACGGCGGCCCTGTTCGCCCTGGTCAGCACGCGTACCTCGGCTGCCGAGCAGCCGGGGCGGATGGGCATTCCGGGACTCGATGATGCGCGCAGCTACCGCGTGGAGGCGGTCTTCCCCACCGCAGAGGACGCCGACTACCGCCACACGTTCACCCAGGCCCAGCCGCCGGCATGGCTGGCCGAGGGTGCGGTGGCCAGCGGCAGGTTCCTTGCCGAAGTCGGCCTGCCGATGCCCATCCTGAACCCGGAGCACGCGCTGCTGCTGAAGGTCACAGCCCTCTAACAGTCTTCATCACCGTCGATTGCTGAGTACTTGTCGTTTACAGGCCTGAAAACGACAAGTATTCAGCAGCCGGTGGGAGGGAGTTGCGTAAGAATGCGCGGCGGGCCGGGCCACCCGATAGATTTGCAGGCATGACTGAAGCCTCCTCCACTGTCGAAGCCGGCCGCGGCACCATCCTGGTCATCAACGGCCCCAACCTGAACCTCCTCGGAACCCGTGAGCCGGAGAAGTACGGCACCTCAACCCTTGCCGACGTGGAACAGCTGGCAGCGGCCGCTGCCAAGGCGCACGGATTCGCGGTGGAATGCCTTCAGTCCAACCACGAGGGCGTCCTGCTGGACGCCATCCACGCCGCCCGGGGCACCGCCGCGGGCATCGTCCTGAACGCCGGCGCCTTCACGCACACCTCCGTGGCACTCCGTGACGCCCTGGCAGCCGTCCAGCTTCCCGCCGTCGAGGTTCACATCACCAACGTCCACCAGCGCGAGGAATTCCGGCACCACTCCTACCTGTCGCCGGTCTGCGCGGCAGTAATCGTGGGTGCCGGTGTGTTCGGCTACAAGCTGGCCATCGACTACCTGGCCGAGGTCCTCTGACCGGCAGGTCCTACTGCTGGACCTGCCCTACTTCTGAATGCACTGTCCGGAGGAAACCGGGGAGGACAGTCCCGGCGCCTGCTCTGCCACAGGCTCCAGGTCATTCATGGTGATGGCGAACCCTACTTCGGCATCCGAGGTTGCCTTAGCGAACACCACCCCGGCCACCTGGCCGTCGGTGGTGAGCAGCGGGCCGCCCGAATTTCCGGGCTGCACGTCCCCGGCCAGGCGGTAGATGTCCTCCGGCGAGGGGTTGTTGCCGTAAATGTCCGGGACCAGGACGGTGGCTATGTCCTGGACGGTGGCAGGCTTGGACTGGAAGGGACCGCCGTGCGGGTACCCCGCGAATGCAGCCTGGCTGCCGCCGGGCAGGTCGCGGCTAAGCGGCAGCGGCCGGGAGGGCAGGTTATCCACTGCCAGGACTGCCAGGTCGTGCTTGGTGTCGAAGTAGACCACCCGGCCGGGCATGGCACCGCCGTCGGGCATTTCCACCACGGGCTGCGAGACGCCGGCCACCACGTGCGCGTTGGTCACCACGCGGTCATCGGAGACCACGAAGCCGCTGCCGGTCTGGTTCTGGCCGCATTCGTAGGCCGTGCCCGCAATCCTCAGGACGGACTGGGCAGCCTTGTTGAGCGCCGGCGTGTTGGTGCTCGTGTTGGGCACCTGGACCGCCTGGCCCTGGTCCAGCCCTTCAATCAACGTGGGAATGCCGTTGCCGATCACAGTGGAACGCAGCTGCGCCATGGTGGCCTTGACCGGCGTGGGAGTGAGCCCGTCGATGAAGCGGATCACCTTGGATTCGGCCAACTGCTGGGACACAACAGGCACGCCGAGGGAGCTGACGCTGAATGCCAGCATGGACATCACCAGCGCGGCGACCACAAGGTTCAGCGCCCCGCCCACCAGGCGGTCCACCGCGCGCAGCGGCCGGATCCGAACCACGCCGCGCAGTTGCCGGCCCACCATGGTCCCCAGGCCGTGTCCCAGTGCCATGAGTACGACGGCGGCGGCGATGATGGCGGTGAGCCGCCATCCTGAATCCTCAACGAAGGTGCTGACGAGGGGGACGGCGAAGAAGGCTGCGATGGCGCCGGCAGCAAAGCCCACGAGGCCGCCGACCGTGACCAGGAACCCGTTGCGGAGGCCGTAGATCAGGTATGACAGCAGCGCCAGGATCAGGACAATGTCCAGGACAGTCAGGCCGACCACAAAGGCTCCTTATTAACAGTTGAACCTCCATTCTAGTGGGGGGTGGCTGACAATCTTCTGTGGCCTGCCGCCCCCTCCGGAAGACCGGCTGTGCACTGCCCGCAGGTGTTTCGGCTGCCAAGTTCGTCACAGAACCTTGAAAATTCTGAAACAATGGCAAAAGCGCCACAGCCGATACTTTTACGTAGGAGATTTCATGGACATCGAGGTACTGCGCCGAGCACCCCTTTTCGCCACGCTCGACGACGACGCATTCCGTCTGCTGACGGACGAGCTCACCGAGGTGGACCTTTCCCGCGGCGCGTCGGTGTTCCGCGAGGGCGACCAGGGTGACCAGCTGTACTTCATCGTCTCCGGCAAGGTGAAGCTCGGCCGCACCTCCCCCGACGGCCGCGAGTCCCTCCTGGCCATCCTTGGCCCGGGTGAGCTCTTCGGCGAGATGGCCCTGTTCGATCCGAGTCCCCGCACGGCTACTGCCACCGCGGTGTCCGAGACCCGCCTGGCCGGGCTGAAGAACGAAAGCCTCAACACCCTGCTCCGCACCCGCCCGGAGGTCTCGGCCCAGCTGCTGCAGGCCCTGGCCCGCCGCCTGCGCCGCACCAACGATTCCCTCTCCGACCTCGTCTTCTCCGACGTCCCGGGGCGCGTGGCCAAGGCCCTGCTGGATCTTGCAGACCGCTTCGGCCGGCCGGCAACCGACGGTGTCCTGGTGGCACACGAGCTCACGCAGGAAGAACTGGCCCAACTGGTGGGCGCCTCCCGCGAAACGGTCAACAAGGCCCTGGCCGAGTTCGTCCAGCGCGGCTGGCTCCGCCTCGAAGCCCGCGCCGTGGTCATCCTGGACATGCAGCGCCTCCGCCAGCGCTCGCGCTAAATAAAGCTGGAACCCAACAAAAAAGCCGCCCGAGGGGGCGGCTTTTTTGTTGCCGGAGGTTCGTTGACCCGCCGTCGGATCAGCTCTTCGCCACGTCCAGTTCGACGACGGCCCACGAGAGGGCGGGAAGGCTGAGCCGCAGCTCGGAACCGTTTGCCTTTGCTCCCTCCAGCGGCTTGAGGCCCACCCGGTCGGGGTTTTCCTGGCTGTTGATGGTGAAGCGGTCGCCGCCTTCCGGGATTTCCAGGACCTCAGCACGGACTACCCGTTGGGCGTCGAAACCGCGCAGGCTGACCTCCACGTCGGCCGCTTCTTCAAGGCCCCGGTTGGCGAAGAAGAGCGCCACGCGGCCGGTCTCCTCGTTCCAGGTGGCACTGACATCCACGAGGTCCGTGCCGCCAAAGCGCTCATTTTCGTACTTGTCCGAGTCAACGGACAGCCGCAGGATCTGGCCCTTGGCGAGTTCTGCCATCCGGGAGAAGGGGTGGAAAATGGTTTGCCGCCAGGCCGGTCCGTTCTCTTCGCTGAAGATGGGGCCGATGACGTTGACCAGCTGCGCCTGGTTGGCGATCTTGACGCGGTCGCCGTGGCGGAGCAGCGAGTTAAGCAGGGTGCCCACCACCACGGCGTCGGTCACGTTGTACTTGTCCTCGATGAGTCGCGGGTGCTCCCGCCAGCCGGCCTTGGCGACGTTCCGCAACTGGTCCTCGGTGTCCCTGCCGCGCTGGTACCAAACGTTCCATTCGTCGAAGGAAAGGTTGATGTGCTTCTTGTGCTTTCCCTTCGCCCGGACGGCATCGGCAGTTGCGATGACTGATTCGATGAAGTAGTCGGTATCAACTGCGCTTGCGAGGAAGCTGCCAGCGTCACCTTCATACTCGTGGTAGTAGGCGTGCAGTGACACGTAGTCCACCTCGTTGTAGGCGTGTGTCAGGACAGTCTGCTCCCAGTCGCCGAACGTAGGCATGCGCGAATTGGAACTTCCGCAGGCCACCAGCTCGATGCCAGGGTCAACATAACGCATGGCCTTGGCAGCCTCCTGTGCCAGGCGGCCGTATTCGTCGGCGGTCTTGTGGCCAATTTGCCACGGCCCGTCCATCTCGTTGCCCAGGCACCAGAGCTTGATGTTGAACGGGTCCTTGTGGCCGTTCTTTGCGCGCAGGTCGGAGAGGCGGGTGCCGCCGGGGTGGTTGGCGTACTCCACGATTGCCCGGGCGGCGTCTACTCCCCTGGTGCCGAGATTGATGGCTTCCATGATTTCGGTTCCTGCCTGGCGGGACCAGTCCACGAACTCGTGGAGGCCAAAGGCGTTCGTTTCCACCGTGTGCCACGCGCCATCAAGCCGGCGCGGGCGGTCCTCCCGGGGACCGATCCCGTCTTCCCAGTCATAGCCGGAAACGAAGTTGCCGCCGGGATAGCGGATCACGGTGGCGCCCAACTCCTTGACGAGCTTGAGGACATCCTGGCGGAAGCCGTTCTCGTCGGCCTCCGGGTGGCCCGGTTCAAAGATGCCGGTGTAGACGCAGCGGCCCATGTGCTCCACGAAGGAGCCAAACAGCCGGCGGGGCACTTCACCAATGGTGAAGTCGCGGTCGAGGGTGATTCTGGCGCGGGACATGAGGACTATCTCCTTGGTTGTGCAGCAGGTACGGGGTGAAAAGTGACGGTGGGCATCAGGTGCCGGCGAGGCCCGTCGTCGCAACGCCCTTGATGATCTGGCGCTGGAAGAACAGGAAGACCAGGATCAGGGGCAGGGCCGCGAGCAACGCGGACGCCATGTTCTGCGCGTACTGGATGCCATAGGCGCTCTTGATGGTCTGCAGGCCCACCGGGAGGGTGAGGAGGGACGGGTCGTTGGTGGCGATGAACGGCCACAGGAAGTTGTTCCAGGCGCCGATGAACACGAAGATGGCGACGGCGGCCAGGATGGGCCGGGACAGCGGCAGGATTATCTGGGTGAAGATCCTCATCCGGCTGGCGCCGTCCATCACTGCGGCTTCTTCAAGTTCGCGGGGAATCTGGTCGAAGAACTTCTTGAGCACGAACACCATGGCGGGGTGGATGACCTGCGGCAGGATGATGGCCCAGGACGTATCGATCATGTGGAGGGCGAGCATCTGGTAAAACAGCGGAATGATTAGGACCGGCGGAGGGACGATGATGGAGGCGATGATCACGGTCATCAGCACCTTCCTTCCCTTGAAGTCGATCCGGGACAAGGCGTACGCCACGAGCGACGAGATCACCAGCGTGACGGCCGTGATGGCCGCCGAAGTGTAAAGCGAATTCCAGGTCCAGAGTGGGATGTTGCCGTCCTGGAACACCTTCACGAACGCGTCGGCGGTAAAGCCAGACGGCGGGATCCAGTTGATTTTCGGCGAGGCGGCATCCGTCTCGCTCTTGAACGCCGTAACGGTCGCCCAGGCGAAGGGGACCAGCCACAGGACTGCGATAACGGCGGCGACAATTACGGCAGCGACCTTGCCGGCCGACATCTTCCTGTGTGGCTGGCGGACGGCTGGGCTGGTGCTTGTGCCCAATGTGGCACGGTTGAGGGTCTGGGTTGCCATGGTTATGCGCTCCTGCGGCGGGTGATGACGAACTGAATGGCCGAGACGAGCACGATCAGTCCGAAGAAGATGTAGGAGATGGCTGCGGAATAGCCCAGCCGGTAGCCGGTGAACCCGGTTTCGAAGATGTACTGCACCACGGGACGGGTCGATCCTCCCGGTCCACCGGCGGTCATCTGGTACACCTGATCGAAGATCTTGAGCGAGGCAAGGACCTGAAGGAGCACGATCATCACGGTGGTGGGGACCAGTTGCGGCAGGGTGATGGAGAAGAGCTGGCGCCAGGCCCCGGCACCATCCAATGACGCCGCCTCGTAATGCTGGGCGGGGATGTTCTGCATCGCAGCCAGGTACAACAGGAAGTTGAAACCCACCGTCCACCAGAGGGTGGCAATGACGATCGCCCACATGGCCACGTTGGGGTCGTTGAGCCAGGCGATCTTTGGGATGCCGATCTTGGACAGAGCATCGTTGATCAGGCCAAGCTGCGGGTTGTACATCCACGTGAAGAACAGGGACACGACGGTGGACGCCAGCAGGTACGGGGCAAAGTACGAGAGGCGCCACAGCCACTGCGCCGGCAATCCGACGTTTAGCAGTGCCGCCATCACCAAGGCGACCAGCACGAGGGGGACCGTGCTGATGACCGTGAAGTAGAGGGTATTTCCGAGCGAGCGCCACATGTCCGCGTCAACGAAGGCCTCGGCGTAGTTCGCGAAGCCAATCAGGCTGTCATTGGCTCCGGTAAGGGACTTGCCGGTGAGGCTCATGTAGATGCCGTAGACAATGGGCCACACAAGGAAAACGAGGAAGAATGCCAGGAACGGCGCGGCGAACCCCCAACCGCTGAGGTTGTTCCTGGTGACGCTGTCGCGGCTCCCCCGGGCTGCTGGTGAAGAAACCCGGCTCCCCGGACTCCGCCGGGCTGTTAATGAAGAACTCATGAAGGACTCCTTTGTCGCTCAGTACGGTTAGACCGGGTTGGGCCGGGAAAGAAGGGTGTTGGTGCGCTTCTCGAAGGCGGCCCATCCATCAGTTGCCTTGTCACGCCCAAGGAGGACGTTCTGTACGTTTTCCGCAAAGTAGGTCTGCCAGTCGGAGCCCGAGCCGCTGAACCAGGACTGGGGATCGTACGCAATGACGTCCGCGGCATTCGCGTAATGCGCCTGCGGCTTGAGGTCCTTGTAGGCCTGTGACTGGACCACGGGCTGATAAGCGGGAATGTGTCCTGCTTCTGCCCAGGAAAGTGATCCCTTGAGGATGTCGCTGACGAACTTATACACGTCGCGCCGCTTGGCGTCATCCACGTTCAGCTGCCGTGGCAGGACGAAAGAGTGTGAGTCGGCGTATGCAGCCGCCGTGCCGTAGAGGGTTGGGATAGTTGCGGCGTCCACGGGGAGGCCTGCCTTCTTCATCGTCGGCAGCTCCCAGACACCGCTGAACAGCATCCCTGAGCCGCCACGGGCGAATTCCGCGATGCCGGTACTGATATCGCCGCTTTTGGCCGCGATGGTGTCATCAAAAAGCGATGCCATGAATTCCAACGACTCTATGGCTGCGTCCCGATCAACCTTCATCGGCTGGCCCGGTGTCAGTTCCATGTCCGCGCCGTGCTGTTTGTAGAGCGTGTAGAAAAGCCGCCACATCTGCGATCCACTGCCCAGGTAGCCAAAGGACAACCCGTGGGCTTGGGTAACCTTCTGCATTTCCTTGGCCATGGTGATGAACTCCTGCGGGGACTTCACCTCCTGCAGCTGTCCGTTGCCGGCCAGGACACCGGCTTTGCGTGCCACGTCCGTGTTGTAGAACATGATGAACGGGTGTGAATCCAGGGCGATGGAGAACACTTTGCCGTTTTGCTGGCTTTTGTCCCAGATCCTGGGCGCAAAACTGTCTGCCGTGACGCCGTTCTCCGACAGCAGGTCCAGGTCCCATGGATCGATCAGTCCACCGGGCGCATAGCCTGGGACCCTGCTGGCGTGCATGATGGCGAGTTGCGGCGGCCGGCCGCCGGCCGATGCCATGGCCAGCTTGGTGTAGTAGGGCGGGCCCCATGCCAGGACGGTCGGGTGCACCTTGAACCCGGGGTTGCCCTCATTGGCTTTGCTGATCAAGGCTTGCATCTTTATGCCGTCGCCGCCTGACAGGAGATGCCAGAACTGGATGTCCCTGGGAGCCGCGGCGGAGGCGTTCCCACCGCACCCGGAAAGGGTCGCCGCGGCTAGCAGGCTTCCTATTGCTGCCGTACCAGACAGCAGATGCCGCCTGGACAGCTCCTTGCCTGCGAAAAAGTCAAACTGCTTCACCCGTCACTCCTTTGGATGGGTCCGCTGAAAGTCATTTCGTGCCTCAACCCCCTTGCCCGGCAGGATCCCTTCGTTGCAGCCCTGTTGGTTCCGGGGTGTGACGCAGGCAACACGTTACATCGATGTAATGGGAGCCGCAATGAAAATTTGTTAGCGTTCGCAAAGTAACGGCGCGGTCTCGATTAGTCCGGGTCTGGTGGCCCGTCCGTCGACCGAAGGCTAGCGGGCCGTGCTTTCCCGTTCCACGATCTCGTAGTCGATGGCGACCACCCGCTGCGGGCCTTCACGGTTGCCCATGCGCTCGGTGAGGAGGCGAAGGGCCTCACGGGCCAGCTGGCGCTTGTCGAAGGAAACAGTTGTCAGCGCCGGTACCGCATACTTCGCGTCGGCGATGTCATCGAAACCGGCCACGGCAACGTCATCTGGGACCTTCAGGCCGCGCTTCCAGAACACACTGAGCGCGCCAATGGCCATGGAATCGGTGAAACAGAAAAGAGCATCGGGAACGGGATTTGAATCCAGGTAAGCGGACAGCGCACGGGCGGCCGCATCGGGGCTCCACTTTTCACACGGAATGACCAGTGAGTCATCCCGGGCAATGCCGAGTTCAGCAAGTGCGTCCTGGTAGCCACGGGTGCGCAGGGCAGCGGCCGCAGAGCCCCGGCCACCGGGGGCGCCAAGGACGGCAATACGGCGCCTTCCCGTCCTGCCAAGCGCCAGTGTCATGTCACGGGCCGCGGCCACGCTGTCCACCCAGACGCGGTCGGCCAGCTTCTGGGACACTTCCCCGAGCAGGACTACCGGAGGGAGGGCAACGCCGACTTTGACAGCACTCTGGTCCAGCACCACCGGGTTGAGGATGAGCCCGTCGATCAGATTGGACCGAGCCCGCGACATGAGTTCGTATTCGCGGGTGGGGTCGGACCCTGTCTCTTCGATCTGTACGCTCCACCCCTGCTCATGGGCAACTTCCACCACGCTGTGGGCGACTTCGGCGGAGTACGGAGTGCCGAGGTCCGGCAACGCCAGGGCGATGACGCCGGACCTGCCATTGCGCAGTCCCCGGGCGGAGAGGTTGGGGACATAGTCCAGCTCCGCCATGGCTTGCTCCACCTTGATGCGGGTGGGACCGCTGACCGGGACAATTCCGTTCATGACATTGGAGACTGTCTTGGGCGAAACCCCTGCGAGGCGCGCTACGTCCTTGACCGTTGCGCGCAAAGGCGCCCCCCTTGCTTCCGGTGTGGCTTTGCTGGAGATTTTACCCGGCTCCCCGGACGTCAGCGTTCGCGCTGGTGGTCCCCCGCCACGGTTTTGGCGGCCTCGACTTCCAGCATAAGCTTGCCGTCCTCTTCCACCAGGCTGGGCTGATAGACGTGCGGCTTGCGCTTGTAGCTCAGGTAGGCAATGCAGCCGTTTGCTGATGCCATTTTTTCGAGCATGATCTCTGAGCCAGGGACCAGCAGTTCACCCAAGGCACGGCCCACGGTGTTCTCCTGCCCCACTTCATCGCCCAGGGCAGTGGTATCCCGTTCCTGGACCACCTCCGCGGCGTTGACCCACCGGCCCCACACGCCCTTGCCTTCCAGCAGCGACGGTTCCTGGCCAAGCGGCAGGGTGGCCGCGAAGTAGCGGGTATCGAACCTGCGGTGCGCAAAGTCCGGGCTGCGCCAGTTGACCAGGGATTTGAGCAGGTCGGTGCGCAGGGACAGGCCGCGCTTGCCCAGCACCTGGGAAAGCGTCTTTTCCTGGTCCGCCACGGCCATCCGGGCGCGCATCCACTCCGACGTTGATGTGCCCTCGACGGTGTTCGACATATCCGGACCGGCCAACAGCACGCCTGTTTCTTCGAAGAGTTCGCGGATGGCGCCCACCACGTGGCGGCGCGCCAGCCCGACGTCGTCCGTTCCCATTTGCTCAGCCCAGTGCTGCGGTGAGGGGCCTAGCCAACCCATCGGGTCGTCGTCGGCCGGGTCCAGGGAACCTCCGGGAAAGGCGAGGACCCCCAGCGGCGAGGAGCCCGGCCGGTAGCCCAGCCAGGTCTCCAGGCCGGTAGGTGAGTCCCGGAGAAGGACGACGGATGAGGCGAAGCGCGCCGCACGGGGGGTGCGCTCGCCGTGTTCGAGCCAGCTTTGCGCTGCCCCTTCAAGATCCTGGGGCAGTGCAAAAAGGCGTCGTGCGAGGTGAGGCAAGGGAAGTGTCCGGTCTTAGCTGAATTCGGCGATCAGCTCGACCTCTACGGGAGAGTCGAGCGGAAGAACGGCAACGCCGACGGCGGAACGAGCATGCTGCCCGGCGTCACCAAGGACGCGGCCCAGCAGTTCCGACGCCCCGTTGACGACGGCTGGCTGGCCGGTGAACGAGGGGTCTGAGGAGACGAATCCCACAACCTTGACGATTCGGGTGATCCGGTCCAGGTCCCCGATGACGCTCTTGACGGCGGCAAGGGCGTTGACAGCGCAAATGGCTGCGTACTTCTGGGCATCCTCGGGAGAGACAGTGGGCTCGTCGGCAAACCCTTCGGTGCCGGCGGACACCTTGCCCGTGGCTTCGAGTTTGCCGTTGATGAACGGCAGCTGGCCCGAGGTGTAGACGTGGCTGCCGGACACCACGGCGGGGACGTAGGAAGCCACGGGAGCGGCCACCTCAGGGAGGGTAATGCCAAGTTCCGCGAGGCGCTGCTCGACGGCGGATGCGGGCGCCGTAGCCGCGCTGGACTGGGCTTCTGCGGGGGTGCTCATGCTACTGCTTCTCCCTCTTGAGGTAGGCGACAAGGCCGTTGCCGTCAGGTCCCGGGACTACCTGGACGAGCTCCCAGCCGTCCTCTCCCCACTGGTCCAGGATCTGTTTTGTGGCGTGAATAATGAGCGGAATCGTCGCGTACTCCCATTTGGTCATGAAAGAAAGCGTAGTCCTTGCCGGTAAAGTGGAAAACATGGCGACTCGCAACAACCCCTTATTCGACACTGCCACCACACTGGGTAAGATTCTTCTCTTCCTTGGCGTGAGCGCAATCTGCGGTGTCCTCGTGGCGGGCCTGCTGGTCCCTGCCGCTGCCGTCTCCGGCAGCGCCGCAAGCGGTTCCATCGACTTCTTCGACTCCCTTCCGGCCGAGCTGAAGGTCGATCCGCCCAGCCAGACCACCCGGATCCTGGCCGCGGATGGCAGCGAGATCGCCAGCGTCTACACCGAGAACCGCACCAAGGTTCCGCTGGACCAGATTTCACCGAACATGAAGAACGCCATCATCGCCGTGGAGGACAGCCGGTTCTACGAGCACGGCGGCGTGGACACCACCGGCATCCTGCGAGCATTGGTCGCTACCGCCCGCGGCAACAAGCAGGGCGCGTCCACCATCACGCAGCAGTACGTCAACAACGTGCTCAACGCGAACCTTGCCGCCGCCGGCGAGGAAGACCAGATCAAGCTCAACGGTGTTAACAAGGGCGTGGGCGACAAGCTCCGCGAGATGAAGCTCTCCATCGCCCTGGAGAAGGAGTTCACCAAGGACCAGATCCTTGAGGGCTACCTGAACATCGTCTTCTTCAACCGGGACGCGTACGGCATCGAAGCCGCCTCCCGCTACTTCTTCAGCACCACCGCCAAGGACCTGACCCTGCCGCAGGCAGCCCTCCTGGCCGGCCTGGTCAACAGCCCGTCCGCGTTTGACCCCATCACCAATCCGGAGAAGTCCAAGCAGCGCCGCGACCTGGTGCTCGGGCTGATGTTGAACCAGGGCAAGATCACCCAGGCCGAACACGACGCCGCCGTGGCCACCCCGGTGGCGCCCGAGGTAACCCAGCCCAAGCAGGGCTGTGCGTACGCGGCCTCCGCCCCCTACTTCTGCGACTACATCCTGCACCTGCTGGAAAACAACCCGGCCTATGGTGCGGACATAAAGGACCGCCAGCGGCTGATTTACGGCGGCGGCCTGACCATCACCACCACACTGGACCCCAACGCGCAGGCCACCGCCCAGGAACAGGTCAACGCTGCTGCGGGCGCAAACCCGGACAAGTGGGGCGCCTCGATGGTGTCGGTGCAGCCGGGCACCGGCAAGATCATCTCAATGGCCCAGAACACCACGTTCCTGCCCGGCCAGGGCTTCGATTCCCAGTTGAACTTCAACGTGGACAAGCTGGATAAGGACGGGAACGACCTCAACGGCATGGGTGGCGCACAGCCTGGGTCCACCATGAAACCCTTTACTTTTGCCGAGTGGCTCAACGAAGGCAAGACCATGAACACGGTGGTTAACGCCGCCCAGCGGGTCTACCCCATCGGTTTCCCCTGGCGCAACACCTGCGGCAAGGTGCAGGGCGCGTACAGCACGGCGCAAAAGAACCAGGGCCTGGATGCGGCGGACGACCTGCAGAACGCTGAGACCAAGTGGTACAAGCCGCTGACGGTTTTGGAAGGCCTCTACAACTCGATCAACACCGTGACGTTCGCGTCAGCCGCCCAGTTGGATCTCTGCGGAATCCAGAAAATCGTGGATGCGACAGGTTTGCACGGTGGCCTGCCCTCCGCAGATGATCCGCACCCGAAAATCGACATGTCAACCTTGGGTAACCTGCTGGGTTCCACGCAGACCTCGCCGCTGACCATGGCCAGTGCTTTCGCCACGTTTGCGAATGACGGCAAATACTGCGAGCCCATCGCCATCACCTCTGTTGTCGATGCCACGGGCAAGCAGCTGCCGGCCCAGTCCAGCAGCTGCCGCGATGCCATCAAGCCTGAAGTTGCCCGCGGCGTGAACTATGCCCTCCAGGAAGTCCTGAACAGGGGTTCAGGATCGCTGATCCGGCCGCGGATTTCCACGACCACCAGCTTCCCCATCGGCGCCAAGACCGGTACCTCCAACAACAACGGCTCCACCTGGGTTGTTGGCCACACCACCGGCCTGGCCACCGCCGCTTGGTTCGGCGACCCGCTGGGGGCGCAGGACCGCGCAGGGCAGAACATCACCGTCAACGGAAAGTTCTATGAAGGCATTGACGGCTACATGATCGCCGGTCCCATGTTCTCCAGCTACATGGCCAAGATTGCTCCGGCCTATGGGACCAACCCGTTCCCTGCCCCGCCGAGCAACATGATCAATGGCGTAACCACTACCTCGCCTGGCAGGACCACGCCCCAGGTCACCCAGGCTCCCGTTCCTGCCCCCCAGGCAACCCGGGCTCCTGCCACGCAGGCACCCGCCCCGGCCCCGACCAGCAACGGAAACGGCAACAACGGCAGAGGAAACGGCTAAGCGCATATGAGCATCGATAGCCTGGCAAGCCGCGCCCGTTCGATCGGGCGCGGCTTTGCCGTCACTGCCGGCGCCGGGGCCGCGGCCGGCGTTGCTACGTTCGGGTACGGCCTGTGGGAGAAGAACCAGTTCGTCCTGCGCGAGGAGAATCTTGCCATCCTCCCGCCCGGGCGCGAACCATTCCGCATCCTACACCTCAGCGATATCCATTTCGTCCCCGGGCAGCGGAAGAAGGCCGAGTGGCTCGGGTCCCTGGCGGACCTCCGGCCGGACCTGGTGGTCAACACCGGCGACAACCTCAGCCACGTCAAGGCGGTGGACCCGCTGCTGGAGGCACTGAAGCCGCTGCTGCAGTTCCCCGGTGTCTTTGTCCCCGGCTCCAACGACTACTTCGCCCCCAGCCCCAAAAACCCAGCGGCCTACTTACTGGGACCGTCCAAGGTGAAGCCCAAGCCGGTAGCCCTTGACTGGCCGCGCCTGCGCTCAGGCTTCGGCATGAGCGGCTGGGTTGACCTGACCAACCGCAACCAGTCCCTGGTTCTGAACGGCATGCGCTTCGACTTCTCCGGGGTCGACGATCCGCACCTGAAGCGGGAGCGGTATGCAGGCTGGCCCCGCGGAACAGTGAGCCAGAACGCAAAAGACCACGTCAAGGTGGCTGTTATCCACGCGCCCTATCAGCGGGTACTGGACCACTTCACCGAAAGCGGCGCCGACCTCCTGCTGGCGGGCCACACTCACGGCGGCCAGCTGTGCATCCCCGGGTACGGCGCCATCATCTCCAACTGCGACCTTCCCACCTGGCGCGCCAAAGGCCTCAACGACTGGTCAAGCAACGGAAGCACGACGCCGGTCAACGTCTCCGGCGGCATCGGCACCTCGCGCTTCGCCCCGGTAAGGATCGCCTGCAAGCCCGAAGCCGTCCTGTTGACCCTCACCTCACCGAACTAACCCATTGCTCCATCAGTTATGGTCCCCAAAGCGGGTTATGGGGACCATAACTGATAGGGCATCCGGCATTACGGAGTGCTATAACTGGGGAAGCAGCCAGTGGCCCGCACAATCGCTGTGAAGCAGCTCACGCCATGGCATAGGGTTGTTGCTAGAGGAAACTACATTCGTTTTATAGCTTGAGAAGCGGGCATGGTCAAGCAGACTCCCTTTTTCCGATCCATCAGCCGTCTTTACCCCCACGTCCGGCCCATCATCCCCAGGCTCCTGCTGGGGCTGCTCTGTGCACTCCTGGCCAGCATCGTTGCGCTGACCATCCCCCAGGTGCTGCGGGTCCTGGTCAACACCGCCCTGCAGCCCGGAGGTACCCCGGAGGCAGTCTGGACGTCAGCGGGCGTCATCCTGGTCCTGGGTATCGCCGAAGCTGGCCTGGTGGCGTTGCGCCGGCAATTCGTCATCAACCCTGCCACCACGGTGGAAACCCGGATGCGTGTGTCCCTCTACGACCACCTGCAGGACCTCACCGTTTCCTTCCATGACCGCTGGGGCTCCGGCCAGCTGCTGTCCCGGGCCATGACGGACTTGAACTTCCTGCGCCGCTGGATGGCCTTCGGCGCCATCATGCTGGTGGTCACCACCCTCACCGTGATCATCGGCATCGTTGCCATGTTCGCCATGAGCTGGCAGCTGGCCCTGATCTTCCTTGCCGCCGCCGTTCCCATCACCATCAACAGCTTCCGGTTCCGCACCCGGTTCAGCAAGGTTGCCCGCCGCAGCCAGGACCAAGCCGGCGACCTCGCCACCACCGTGGAGGAATCCGTCCACGGCATCCGCGTGCTCAAGGCCTTTGGACGCAGCCGGGAAGCCCTGGAAAACTTCAACGAGCAGGCCGAGGAACTGCGCCAGACCGAGATTGAGAAGGCGCGCCACCAGGCAACGTTCACAATGGTGGTCACCCTGCTTCCCGAGCTGGCGCTGGGAGCCGGGCTGGTGGTGGGCGTCATGCTGTGCGCCAGCGGTCAACTGAGCATCGGCGCCCTGGTGGCGTTTTTCGCCACCGCGGCAGTTATTGCCTCCCCCGTGGAATTCTCCGGGATGCTGTTGGCCATGGCACTCACGGCCAAGACCGCCGTCGACCGCCATTACGAGGTGATGGACACGCTAAACACCATCACCAGCCCAACTCAGCCACGGCGCCCCAAGGAACTCGCTGGGGCACTCCGCTTCGCGAACGCAACCTTCGCCTTCGAGGACGCGCCGGACAAGCCCATCCTCAAGGACATCAACCTGGACATCCGTCCCGGCGAAACCATGGCCCTGGTGGGCATCACCGGCAGCGGCAAGAGCGCGCTGATCCAGCTGGTGCCGCGTCTCTACGACGTCACCACAGGGGCCATCACCATCGACGGCGTGGACATCCGGGACTTCGAGGTTGAGGAGCTTCGCAGGGTTGTTGGCGTGGCGTTCGAGGACACCACGCTCTTCTCCAATTCCGTACGGGACAACGTCCTCCTGGGCGCCCCGGTCCGGACGGAGGAGGTCCTCGACGAAGCACTGGATGTGGCCCAGGCACACTTCGCCTACTCTCTGCCGGAAGGGGTGGACACGCTGATCGGTGAGGAAGGCCTAAGCCTGTCCGGCGGGCAGCGGCAGCGGATCGCGCTGGCACGCGCCATCGCCGCCCGCCCGCGCGTGCTGGTCCTGGACGATCCCCTGTCCGCCCTGGACGTGCACACCGAGGAGTTGGTGGAAGCCCGCCTCAGGGAAGTGCTGAAGGACACCACCACCCTGATCGTGGCCCACCGCCCCTCCACCGTGGCTCTGGCGGATCGGGTGGCGCTGCTCGAGGATGGCCGCATCACCGCTGTCGGGACACACACCGAACTCCTGGCCCACAACCAGCACTACCGCTACGTCATCGCCAGCCTGGACCGCGAACCGCGCGACCTGGACTCCGAACTGTCGGCGCTTGAGGACCAGGCCGAGGAAGTGACCCGATGAGCCCCGCAACGTTCGGCACCGCCAATGAAGACAATGCCCACCTCAGCAAGAGCGACAGCAGGGCAGTACGACGGCGGTCACTCGCCTTGCTGGGGTCGCTGATCCGTCCGGTACGGGTACGGTTCTGGCTGACCATCGCCATGGTGGTCCTTTCGCAGGCCGCGCGCGTCGCAGGCCCGGCACTGATCGCCTTCGGCATCGACCGCGCGCTTCCCGCGCTCCGGGCCGGCGACAACCTTCCGCTGGTATTCACCGGCGTCGCCTACCTGCTGGCAGCCATTGCGACGGCGGGACTCACGTCCCTTTACGTCACCTCCACGGCGCGGCTCAGCCAGGCCATGCTGCTGGACCTGCGGGTGCGTGTCTTCCGGCATACCCAACGCCTCAGCCTGGAGTTCCACGAGAAGTACACCTCCGGCAGGATTATCGCCCGGCAGACCTCGGACCTGGAGGCGCTGCGGGAACTGCTGGATTCCGGCGTCAGCTCCCTGGCCTCGGGAATGCTGTTCATGGCGTTTACCGCAATCACCATTTTTGCCCTCGACTGGCGGAGCGGTTTGCTGGTGCTGGCCGCCGGTGTTCCGATGTTTTTCCTGTCCCGCTGGTACCAGAAGCACTCACAGATCGCCTTCCGTGAGTCCCGTGTGGTTTCCGCCCGGCTCATTGTGCATTTCGTGGAGACCATGACCGGAATCCGCGCCGTCAAAGCTTTCCGCAAGGAAAAGGAAAACTCCGAGCGCTACGGCAAGCTTGCCGAGGACTACCGGCTGGTCACCGTCCGCTCCATCAACCTCAACGGCATCTTCCAGCCGGGACTGGTGCTGATCGGCAACGTCTGCGTGGCAGTTGTCCTCCTCTTCGGCGGCTTCCGGGTGCTGGGCGGCGACCTGGCCGTTGGCGTGCTCCTGGCCCTAATCCTCTCCACCAAGCGGTTCTTCCAGCCGGTGGACCAGATGGCCATGTTCTACAACTCGTTCCAGAGCGCGCAGGCAGCCCTTGAAAAGGTCTCCGGGCTGCTGGAAGAGGTGCCCACAGTCCGGCCACCGAAGAACCCGGTTGCCCTGCGCAGCGCCACGGGTCGCATCGACTTCAACGACGTCGAATTCCGCTACGGCGACGGGCCTGTGGTGGTCCCCCGCCTCGACCTGCACATCCCGGCCGGGCAGACCGTAGCGCTGGTGGGCCAGACGGGGGCCGGCAAATCGACCCTGGCCAAACTCATTGCCCGGTTCTACGACGTTACCTCCGGCACGCTCACCCTGGACGGCGTAGACCTTCGCGACCTGGCCACTTCCGACCTCCGGCGGAACATCGTCATGGTCACCCAGGAAGCCTTCCTGTTCAGCGGCTCGGTGGCGGACAACATCGCCCTGGGCCGGCCGGAAGCCTCACGGGAGGAAATCGAGGAAGCCGCCAAGGCGGTTGGGGCACACGAGTTCATCCTTGAACTTCCCGAAGGCTACGACACGGACGTCAACAAGCGCGGCGGCAGGGTCTCCTCCGGGCAACGGCAACTCATCAGCTTTGCGCGGGCTTTCCTGGCACGGCCGGCGGTGCTGATCCTGGACGAGGCCACTTCCTCGCTGGACATCCCGTCCGAACGACTGGTGCAGGCTGGGCTGGCCCGGCTCCTGGCCGGCACGGAGGCAGCACGGAGGACGGCACTGATCATCGCCCACCGCCTGTCCACGGTGGAGACCGCTGACCGCGTCCTGGTGGTGCATGACGGCCGGATCGTGGAAGACGGGACGCCTGAGGAACTGATTGGTGGCGGCGGACGCTTCGCCGACCTGCACGGGGCCTGGAAGGATTCACTGGTCTAGCCATCCCGTTCAGGATTTCGCATCGGGGCCCTGGATCGGCTATCCTTGTAAAGTTGCTTTTGCAGCGGATCGGGATGTAGCGCAGCTTGGTAGCGCGCTTCGTTCGGGACGAAGAGGTCGCAGGTTCAAATCCTGTCATCCCGACCATAATGAAAAGAGGGTCTCCTTGCGGAGGCCCTCTTTTTGCATCTCAAAGGGGTTGCGAAAGCATCGCGACCAGCCGGCTTCCGGCCTTACGCATGGTGGCCTTAAAAGGAACAGCCCCGGAGCAGTTGCTCCGGGGCTGCCTTCGCCTCCTATGGTGAGGAAGCTATTTATGCGGGGTCAGGCCAGTTTCCTACGTACGTGGTGAAGGTAGTATCGGTCTTCTTGTCCTTCTTCACCTTCGCGGAGGCGGGATCAGGCCAGTTACCAACAGCTACCGACACACCCGAAGTGTCGGCGACGGAACCTGAAGCCAGGACGGCCGGAGCCGCCGCAGAAAAAGCCAGGGCCCCAGCCAAGGCGGCCGCGGTTGCGATCTTCTTCAACATATAAGTTCCTCAATACGAGTCGGATTCGTTACAAAGCCAGCACTGTCCTTGTTGACACACATTGTAAAATATTTTCCACAGGGCCTGTCAAGCATTCGGCAGGCCGAGTGTCCAGAAGGAGGAAACGCGTGGGCAACGGGTTCGGAGAGAAACTCCGCGCGGAGCGCCTTGAGCGTGGACTGACGCAGGCCGAACTGGGCAAGGACCTGTATTCACCCAGTTACATCTCGCTGCTAGAGACGGGCCGGCGTGAACCAACGGCTGAAGTCATTGAAGAACTGGCCCGCAGGCTGGAGTTGGCACCTAAGGCGCTGGAGGCTTGGAGCCAACCGATTTCTGTCAGCGATGCGGAATACGTGCTTGCCGGCCTCTATGCACGCCAAGCATGGGATCTTCGCGACTATCCTCTGGCGGCGAGCCATGCTGCCACAGCCGCCAAGATCGCCCTTGAAGGACGCAACACCAGCGCTTGGTGGAACATGACCTATATGCAGGCCGAATGCCTCATCAAGCAGGGCAACTGGCGCGAGGCCCAGAAAATCATGCAGCACCTACTGGAACACCCTATGGCAAGGGAATCCGCGGGACTGGCGGTACGGGCGCACCAAATGCTTGCAGGCATCTATCAGGGACAAGGCCAGCTAAGCCTTGCAGTTGATCAGGGGATCCAAGCTGTAGATCTATGCAGGCAACTCCCCAAGGGATCCACCCTTATCGTCAACGCCCATCACGCCCTGATCGGCGCTCTTGCGGAAAGCGGTCGGCTCGATGAGGCCTGGAAGTACTGCCAGGCCATGATTGATCACGTGGACGAGCTTTCCATGACCCAACTCGCTGGCGAAGTGGCCTGGGTAGTGGGAAACGTTGCCTTCATGCGGCATGACTATGCAGAAGGCGTCAAGCACCACGAGCGGGCAGCCCGTCTCCTGTCCCCCGCCAACGACATCGGCCTCTGGGCGCGGTTCAATAAGGCATCCGCCGCGGTGAGGCTTTCTTCGGGGATCGTTGAGCCGGAAACCCTGTCAGCCATCGAGCGCGCAGAACTGGCGTTGTCCATCGTGGGCGGCAACAAGTCGGACCAACTGGAAGTTGCCTTCATTCGCGCCCGCTGGCTATATCTCACGGGGGACATCGTTGCCGCAGTCGAGAAGCTGCGCGAAATCCATGCCGAGCGGCAACACCTCGCAAAGCACACCGCCGGTGAGGTCTCCCTGCTCCTGGGCAAGTCCCTCAAGGCCGCGGGTGACAACGACGAAGCATTGGTCCACCTTGAGGAAGCCCAGAAAGCCTTCGCTACTGCCGGCGCCCAAGACCGGGTTCAGCAGGCGCTGGATGCGATCCTGGAAATAAAGCTCGCGCAAAAAAGAGCGGCAGCAGCGGCTAAAGCAAGCTAAATAAAGCCGGCCAAGTAAGCGGGAGGCTTACCTGGCCGGCTTTCGGGCCTACCTGGCTTCGGTCTGAACAGCTAGGAAAACGTCTTTCCTGTGATCCTCTCGTACGCTTCAACGTACCGGCTGCGGGTGCGCTCGACCACGTCGGCTGGAAGCGCAGGCGGCGGGGTGTCGGAGGATTTGTCCCAGCCGGACTCGGCGGAGGTCAGCCAGTCCCGCACATACTGCTTGTCGTAGGACGGCTGGGCCTGGCCCGGTTTATAGGTGCTGGCGTCCCAGAACCGCGAGGAATCCGGGGTCAGTACCTCATCGCCCAGGGTGATGGACCCGGAGACGGCGTCGTATCCGAACTCCACCTTGGTGTCCGCCAGGATGATGCCGCGCTCCCGGGCGATCTTTTCCGCGGTGGTGTAGATCTTCAGCGTCAGCTCTTTCAGGCGGGCGGCGATGTCGTCCCCCACCAGCGCCACCACGGCGTCATAGGTGATGTTCTCGTCGTGCTCGCCGATCAAAGCCTTCGCCGACGGGGTGAAGATGGCGTGCTCCAGCCGGGATCCGTCCACCAGCCCTTCGGGCAGCGGGATGTTACAGACCGTGCCCGAGGCCTTGTACTCAAGGAGCCCGGAACCGGTGAGGTAGCCGCGGGCAATGCACTCCACCGGGAACATATCCAGCTTCTTGCAGATCATGGCCCGGCCCTCAACCTCGGCCGGCACGCCGTCCTCCACAGTGGAACCGAGCACGTGGTGCTCAACGCCCAACTGGTCGAACCACCAGAGGCTCAGCTGCGTGAGGATGCGCCCTTTGTCAGGGATTTCACTGGACAGCACGTGGTCGTAGGCGCTGATCCGGTCGCTGGCCACCACCAGCACGCAGTCCTGGCCCAAGCGCTGCAGGATGGACTCATCGGCGGGCTCATAGAGGTCGCGCACTTTGCCGGAATAGACATGCTTCCAACCGGGCAGGTCAAGCGTCTCGGTGGCGTAGCCGCGGTTTTCTGAAGTGTCAGTCATGTCAGGCCTTTGCTTTCACGATGGGCATTGAACCCGTGGCGCCGTAGGGAACCTTGATTTCGCCACGGGCGGCTTTGCGGGCGATGTCGCTGCGGAACTGCGAGCCTTCCAGCTGGACCAGCTCCACGCCGTCGTAGGCTCTTTCGCGGGCCTCCACCAGGTCGCTGCCCAGGGCTACGACGGCCAGGACGCGGCCGCCGGCGGAAACTACTTTGCCTTCATCATCCAGGGCGGTTCCGGCGTGGATGACGTGCACGCCCTCAAGCGCTTCCACCTTCTTGAGTCCGCGGATCCGGTCACCTGTGCGCGGCTTGTCCGGGTAGTTTTCCGAGGCTACGACGACGGCGACAGCGGCTTCCTTGGACCAGCGCAGCTCCTCTGCCTTGTCCAGTTCGCCCTTGGCAGCCGCCATGAGCAGGGCGCCGAGGGGCGTCTTGAGCCGGGCGAGGACCGCCTGCGTTTCGGGGTCGCCGAAGCGCACGTTGAATTCGATAACGCGGGTACCGCGTGAGGTGAGGGCCAGGCCGACGAACAGCACGCCGACAAACGGGGTGCCGCGGCGGGCCATCTCGTTGACGGTGGGCTGGGCCACCCGGTCCAGGACCTCCTGCACCAGCCCTTCAGGGGCCCACTCAAGCGGGGTGTAGGCGCCCATGCCGCCGGTGTTGGGGCCTTCGTCGTTGTCGAAGATGCGCTTGAAATCCTGCGCCGGTGTGAGCGCAACGGTGTTCTGCCCGTCGCAGAGCACAAACAGGGAAACTTCGGGCCCGTCCAGGAACTCCTCGATCACCACTGATCCGCCGGCGTCGAAGCAGGACTGCGCGTGGGCCAGGGCTTCGTCGCGGTTCCTGGTGACCACCACGCCCTTGCCGGCGGCCAGGCCGTCGTCCTTCACCACATAGGGGGCGCCGAAGGTGTCCAGTGCTGACGCTGCTTCCTCGGCATTGGTGGCCACCATGGCCATCGCCGTGGGTACCCCGGCTTCTGCCATGACTTCCTTGGCAAAAGCCTTGGAGGCCTCCAGCTGTGCCGCCGCCATGCTGGGTCCGAAGACGGGGATGCCGGCTTCGCGCACGGCATCGGAGACACCGGCGGCCAGCGGAGCCTCGGGGCCCACCACCACGAGGTCCACGCCCAGCCGGGTGGCCAGTTCCGCAACCGCCTCGGGATCGTTGCCGTTGATGTTGTAGGTAGGGACCAGCTTGCTGATGCCGGCATTGCCCGGCGCCGCGTGGACCTCGGACACGTTCGGGTCGGCGAGCAGGGAGCGGACAATGGCGTGTTCGCGGCCTCCGGGGCCAATGACGAGTACCTTCACAGTCTCCAAGGGTACTTTGTGCACCCTTCCGGCTCCTAAGCTGTGACCTTCCCTGCCCGGCCCGTCAATCCGCGGCCCCGGCCGCTCCGAACCATACACATGACAACGCTTCGAAACCGGAAAACCGGCACCGCCGCCATGGCCGCTTTGGCAGGCGTGGTGGCGGCCGCCGTCGTACTTGCCGTTGCGGAGCTGATCGGCGCATTCTTCACCGCCAGGGCCACGCCGCTGTTTGCCCTGGGCTCCACCTTCATCGACTTCACGCCGCCGTGGCTGAAGGACTTTGCGATCGCCACCTTCGGCACCAATGACAAGGCCGCCCTGTTCGTGGGCATGGGCCTCACCATCGCGGTGCTTGCCTGCATTCTTGGCGTGGTGGCCTACCGGAAGTGGGCGTTGGGCGTGTTGGGGGTCCTGTTCATGGGCGCCGTGATCGTTGCCTGCGTCGTGAGCCGCGCGGGTGTCAGCGCCGTGGACGCCATCCCGTCCGTGCTGGGAACGGTGGCGGGTCTGGTGGTCCTGCGCCGCCTGCTGGTGCCGCTGTGGGGGATGAAGGAATGGCCCGAAGCGCCGGCGGACACAGCGTACGACGGCGACGCCCGGCAAAGCGGCGAAGGCACCAGCCGCCGGGGTTTCTTCACCGCCGCGGGGATCACCGCGGTGGCTGCGGGAATCGCGGCGACCGGCGGGCGGTTGCTGGGTGCCGCGCGCAACAATGTGGCCCAGGCCAGGGAGGCCCTCCGGCTGCCGGCACCGGCCAAGGCTGCACCGCCCGTACCCGCGGGCGTCCAGTCCCCCGTTCAGGGCGTTACCCCCTGGCTGACACCCAACAATGAGTTCTACCGCATCGATACGGCCCTAAGCGTTCCAGAAATCAACGTCAACGACTGGGAACTGCGCGTGCACGGGCTGGTGGAGCAGGAAGTGACGCTCACTTTCCAGGACCTGCTGGATGCTCAACTGATCGAATCGCACGTTACCCTCACCTGCGTTTCCAACCCGGTGGGCGGCAACCTGGCCGGAAACGCCAAGTGGCTTGGCCTTCCCATCCGCGAGGTCCTGGCCCGGGCCAAGCCCAAGGACGGGGCGGACATGGTGCTGTCCACCTCCATCGACGGCTTCAGCGCCTCCACTCCCCTGGAGGTCCTGCAGGACGACCGCGACGCCATGTTGGCCATCGGCATGAACGGCGAGCCCCTTCCTCTGGAGCACGGCTACCCCGTACGGATGGTGGTTCCGGGCCTGTACGGATTCGTCTCCGCCACCAAGTGGGTGGTTGACCTGGAAGTGACCCGCTTCGCCGACAACAAGGCGTATTGGACCAACCGCGGCTGGTCCGAGCGCGGTCCCATCAAGACCATGGCACGCGTGGAGGTGCCCAAGTCCTTCGCCAAGGTGCCTGCCGGGAAGGTTGCCGTGGGCGGCACCGCCTGGGCCCAGACGCGCGGCATCACCAAGGTTGAGATTCAGATCGATAACGGCGAGTGGATGGAAACCACCCTGTCGGCCGAAGCGTCCACCATCACCTGGCGCCAGTGGTCCTACGAGTGGGACGCCACGCCCGGCCCGCACTACATCAAGGTCCGGGCCACCGACGGCACCGGCGAAATCCAAACGGACAAGCGTGCCGACCCGGTTCCGGATGGCGCCTCCGGCTGGCAGTCGGTAATGGTGACCGTGCAGTAGATGGTCAGCGCTCAGTGGCGGGTCCCCGTGCAGTGGCAGGCTGGCCCATAGACTGACGGTATGCCGCATAATCCGCATGCCACCTTCACCGTGGACTCCGCCGTCGAACTGGCCGTGATCGAACGCAGCGGCTTTGTGGAGTCGCGGCACATCGGTTCCGCCGTCCTTCTGTCCGCCGAAGGGTCAGTGGTCACCGAGCTTGGCGACATCAACACCCCCATCTACGCCCGGTCCACCCTGAAGCCGTTCCAGGCGCTGGCATCCATGCAGTCCGGGGTTCCGCTGCGCGGCGCCCAGGTGGCCATCGCTTGCGGCAGCCACACCGGGTCACTGGACCACATGGACGTGGTGGCTGGCATGCTCAAGGCCGCCGGCGTCCGTGAAGACCAGCTGCAGTGCCCCGAAGCCTGGCCCCAGGACGAGACGGCCCGCAACTGGCTGGTGCGCTCGGAAAAGGGGAAGTCGCGGCTGGCCTACAACTGTTCCGGGAAGCACGCAGCATTCCTTTGGGCCTGCGCGGAAAACGGGTGGGACACGCACAGCTACCTGGAGCCCAACCATCCCCTGCAGCAGCGGGTCCGCACCGTGATCGAGGAATACACGGGCGAGCAGATCGCGCACCTGGGCATCGACGGCTGCGGCGCTCCGGTAGCTGCAGTTTCCCTGAAGGGGCTGGCCAGGGCCTACTCCCAGCTGGCCAAGGCGCCCGGCGACCAGAGCTTCAGCGCCAGGGCGGCCACCATCGCCACCTCGATGCTGGATTACCCGTGGGCCGTGCAGGGCCGAGGCGAAGCCAACACGCTGGTGATGGACGAACTGGAGGTCATCGCCAAGATCGGGGCCGAGGGAGTCCTGGCCATGGCCACGCCCCAAGGCGTTTCCGTGGCCGTCAAGATCCTCGACGGCAATGTCCGCGCCACCTCGCTTGTGGCCCTGACCCTTCTTGCGGCAGCGGGGGCCGTGGAGATTCCGGGCGTTGCCAGCGCCCTGGAAAAAGTGGTTGAGCCGGTGCTTGGCGGCGGCCGACCGGTGGGCAAGATCCGGCTGGGCCCGGCAGTTTCCGCCCTTCTGGACTGACACCCCGTTCTCCCGCCGCCGCAAAATCCGCACCGCCGCAAAAGGAAAGACTGAAAGCATGGCCGTAGCCCGCCGTCGTATCGACGTCCAGGAAGGCAAAGCAGCACTGAAGGCATGGCTGGAAGCCGCCCAGCCGCCGTCGGACGTTCCCGTGCCACGCACGGTCCTGGCCACCGCAGTGAGGTACTCGCTGGAGGAAGTCACCGCCCGCGCCCCGGGCAACTCTGTTGAGGTGCGTGTGCCGCCCTTTGGCGTCACACAGTGCGTGGAGGGGCCGCGGCACACGCGCGGCACCCCGCCCAATGTGATTGAGTGCGACGCCGCCACCTGGCTTGGGATGGTGACGGGCCAGGTGCGGTGGGCAGATGCAGTTGCTGCCGGCAAAGTGGCAGCATCAGGCCTGCGGGCCGACCTGTCGGCCCTGCTGCCCCTCTAGCCCTGCCGCCTCCTCCCCAGCCGCGGCGAGTCGGCCGGAGCACGTCAGCCGCGGCCGATGAAAGGCATGCCGGCCGCGGTAACCACCACTGAGCCAACACTGGCTGTGGCCGGCATGTTGGCCATCATCAGCACCGCGCGCGCCGCGTCCTTCACGGGGAACATTGGCTCCACCTTGCGGCTGCCGTCGGCCTGCAGTGCCCCCGAGCCGACGCCGATGGTGTCCATGATTTCCGTGGCCGTGTTGCCGATGTCGATCTGCCCGCAGGTGATGCCATAGCCGCGGCCGTCCAGCTCGATGCTCTTGGTCAGGCCGGTCATGGCGTGCTTGGTGACCGTGTATGCGACCGTCCGGGGCCGGGGCGAATGGGCGGAGATGGAACCGTTATTGATGATCCGCCCGCCCTGCGGCACCTGCGCTTTCATGGCCCGGACGGCCGCGGCCGCGCACAGCATGGAGCCTGTGAGGTTCACGGCCAGCGTGGCGTTCCAGTCGTCCAGGCTAATCTCGTCCACGCCGGCTGCCGGGCCGAACACGCCGGCATTGTTGAACAGGACATCCACGCGCCCCCACTGCCGGCGGGCAGCCTCGAAAAGGCGCTCGACGTCGTCGGGCCGCGTGACGTCGCACGGCACCACAAGAGCGTCGGGGTGACTGTCCGCTGTCTCCTTCAGCTGCGCTTCTCGTCGGCCGGCCAGCACCACGCGGAAGCCGTCGGCCAGCATCTGCCGGGCGACCTCCCGGCCAATGCCGGAGCCGGCCCCGGTAACGACGGCGACGCGGGCAGTGGGAGGGGACGTGTCCATTCTGTCTCCTGGCTTAGGACTGCGCCGGCACGGCCGGCTTGTTCAGCGGCCAGCCTATGACGGTCTTGGGGCGGGGCGCAGCGAACGTCCGCACTTTGGAGGTAGAGAGTCGCATCCGGATCAGGGATTCGGCGATTGTCACCGCGGAAGCCACGCCGTCCACTACGGGGACTCCGGCCCGCTGCCGGATCTGCTCATCCAACCCGGCCATGCCGCCGCAGCCGAGCACGATGACCTCGGCCTTGTCCTGGGTGACGGCCAGCATCGCCTGATTGATGATGGCCTCCACTGCCCGCTCGGGTTCCTCCTCCAGTTCCAGCACAGCCATGCCGCTGGCACGGACAGACGCACATCTGGCGTCCAGTCCGGCCAGCTTCAGCCTGTCCTCGATAAGGGGAACCGTCCGGTCCAGGGTGGTCACCACGGAGTACTTGTGACCCAGGAACATAGCCGTGCTGGCTGCGGCTTCGGTGATGTCCACCACCGGCACGTCCAACAGCTCCTGCAGGCCTTCGCGGCCGTGCTCGCCGTAGCCGGCCTGGACAACGGCGTCGAAGGGCTCCGGGTAGGAGGTGACGGCGTCCATGACGGCGATGGCGGCGAGGTAGCTTTCGAAGTTGCCCTCGCAGGAGTCTGCGCCGAACCTCGGGGTGATGCCGATGATTTCCGTACCGGGAGCGGCCACACTGCGTGCCGAGGCCGCAATCGAGTCCGTCATCGACGAGGTGGTGTTCACATTGGCAACGAGTATGCGCATGGGGAAGTCCTTTGGTGCTCCGGGTCCCTGTGGGGCCGGTTGCTGGGGGGTGGGGCTCAGTGGGTGCTGACGACGGCGATGGCCTCACCGTCGTGGTCTTCCAGCCGTTGGTTGCGGTCGGCGATGAAGAAGTAGAGCGTGGCGGCGATGCCTGCTGCAAAGAACCAGGCGAAGGGAGCGGCCGCAGCCAGTCCCGGGACGAAGGCGATGAGGAGGGCCAGGACGGCGGCCGGAACCATGGCGATGATGGCCCGCGGGTTGACGCCCTTCTTGTAGAAGTACGTTCCGTCAGGGGATGCCGTGTAGAGCTGCGGCACGTTGACCTTCCCCCGGCGGATGAGCCAGTAGTCGGCCATGACGACGCCGAACAGCGGGCCGAGCAGCGCACCGAGTCCACCGAGGAAGTACACGATGACCAGCGGGTTGTTGTAGAGGTTCCAGGGCAGGATGACCAAGCCGATCGTCGCTGAGACCATGGCGGCCTTGCGGAAGTTCAGCCGCTTGGGGAACAGGTTGGTCAGTGCGTAAACCGGGGCAACGAAGTTGGCCATGAGGTTCACGGCGATGGTCAGGATCAGCAGGGCAAGGCAGGCCAGGACCAGGAAGAGCGTGTTGGGGATGGTCTGGACAATGTCCGAGGGGCTCTTGATGATGGTGCCGTTGATCTTGAACTGGCCACCGGCCATGACCACCACAATGGCGCCGAAAACCAGCATGTTGATGGGGATGCCCCAAAAGTTGCCGCGCACCACAGCCTTCTTGGAGACTGCCGAGCGGGTGAAGTCGCAGAAATTCAGGACGAAGGTGCCGTAGATGGACACCCACAGGGCGCCGCCGGCGAAGATGGTGAGCCACATTTCCGGCCCTTCCAGCGCCTTGTCGGAGGACCAGGCGATGCTTCCGCCTGCCTCGACGAAGATCCAGATGGCCATGGCGGCCATGGTGGCAAGAATGACCGGGCCGGCGAAGGCCTCATACTTGCGGATCATCTCCATACCGAAGCTGACGATCACCAACTGCACCACCCAAAGGGTCACAAATGCCATCCAGCCCAGGGTGGACAGGCCCAGGATGGAGTCTTTGTCCATGTCCGCCAACGCGGGGAACATGGCCACGAGCATCACGCGGAACACCACGGATGCGAGGTAGGTCTGGATGCCGAACCAGGCCACGGCCACTGCGCCGCGGAGGAGGCTGGCGATCTGGGCCCCCCTGATGCCGAAGCTGATTCGGCTCATGACCGGGAAGGGAACACCGGTCTTGACGCCCATGAATCCGGACAGCGTCAGGAGGCCGAACAACAGCGCCGCGCCGATGCCGAGGGCCATGAGGATCTGCCACCCGCCCAGCCCCAAGGCGAACAGCCCGATGGCGAAGGCGTAGTTGCCCAGGCTGTGCACGTCGTTGGCCCACAGGGTGAAGATGCTGTAACTGGTCCAGCTGCGGCCGGCGCGCTTGGTGGGGGCAAGATCGGAGTTGTACAGGGAAGGGCTGATGCTCGTGCCCGAGGCTGCGCTTGCTGATTCGCACAAGGCTTCAACGCTTCCGGGGGTATGTACTGCGGGGGCTGACGGCGCTGCCAGGCCCTGCTCAGCAGTAACGCCCGCCGTGGGAGGGGTTTGCATAAGGGTCTCAATTCGTTGGGAATCCGGGTGGTGAGGCCGACCGGGGAGTCGTTTCTGTTATTCCACATACCGGAAACGAGATATTGAATAGTGAAAATAATGGTATGACTTGGGTCACTGCGGGTCAAGGGCCACGGGCACCCCCGGCCGGTCACAATACGTTGATTCGCTCCAACCCGCCGCTGCGGCCGGTTGGTGGCGGCTATCACGTTGACCCTGGACACGCCTCCTACTAATCTCGTCTAGCAATAATGTTTTCTCACAATACGAAAACATGAGGCCAAGCATTCAAAGATGAAAAGAGGCTGCCGTGGCTGCAGGAGAAGAGACCTCCCATATCCTCAGCGGGTTGACTAACCAGCTGCCTGATCGTGATCCGGAAGAGACTGCCGAGTGGGTTGAGTCCCTGGATGCGTTGATCAGGGAACAGGGTACCGAGCGTGCCCAATACATCATGCGGAGCCTGCTGCAGCGCGCGGGCGCGCAGAGCGTGGGTGTACCGATGGTGACCACCACCGATTACGTGAACACGATCCCGGTGGACCAGGAAGCAGAGTTCCCGGGCAACGAGGAATACGAACGCCGCTACCGGGCCTACATGCGGTGGAACGCCGCGGTCATGGTGCACCGGGCGCAGCGGCCCGATATCGGCGTCGGCGGCCACATCTCCACCTACGCCGGCGCGGCGACCCTGTACGAGGTCGGGTTCAACCACTTCTTCCGCGGCAAGGATCACCCCGGCGGCGGGGACCAGGTCTTCTTCCAGGGCCACGCCTCCCCGGGCATGTACGCCCGGGCATTCATGGAAGGCCGGCTCTCCGAGGAAGACATGGACGGGTTCCGGCAGGAAAAGTCCCGCCAGGGCCACGCCCTGTCCTCCTACCCGCACCCGCGCCTGATGCCGCACTTCTGGGAATTCCCCACCGTGTCCATGGGCATCGGGCCGATGAACGCGATCTACCAGGCCCAGAACAACCGCTACCTGCACAACCGCGGCCTGAAAGACACCTCCGACCAGCAGGTCTGGGCGTTCCTGGGCGACGGGGAAATGGACGAGCCCGAGTCCCGCGGCCTGCTCCAGCTCGCCGCGAACGAGAACCTGGACAACCTGAACTTCGTGATCAACTGCAACCTCCAGCGCCTGGACGGGCCGGTCCGGGGCAACGGCAAGATCATGCAGGAACTCGAAGCGTTCTTCCGCGGCGCGGGCTGGAACGTGATCAAGGTCGTCTGGGGCCGGGAATGGGATGACCTGCTCACCCGCGACACCGACGGCTCCCTGGTGAAGATCATGAACGAAACCGTCGACGGGGACTACCAGACCTACAAGGCCGAATCCGGCGGGTTCGTCCGCGAACACTTCTTCGGCAAAACCCCGCAAACCAAAGACCTCGTCGCGGACCTGACCGATGACCAGATCTGGAACCTCAAACGCGGCGGCCACGACTACCGCAAGGTCTACGCCGCCTACAAGGCCGCCACCGAATTCCAGGGCAAACCCACCGTCATCCTCGCCCACACCGTCAAGGGCTACGGCCTCGGCCCCCACTTCGAAGGCCGCAACGCCACCCACCAGATGAAAAAACTCACTATCGGGGATCTCAAGGAGTTCAGGGACTACCTGCGCATTCCCATCTCGGATGAGCAGCTCGACGCCGATCCGTACCGGCCTCCCTACTACCACCCCGGATTCGATGCACCCGAAATTGCCTATCTCCTCGAACGAAGGAGGGCACTGGGCGGCTCCGTTCCTGAGCGCCGCGGCGGACACCAGCCCGTGGAACTCCCGGATGCGAAGTCTTATGAGGTGGCCAAACGCGGTTCGGGCAAGCAAATGGCGGCCACCACGATGTCATTCGTGCGCCTGCTGAAGGATTTGCTCAGGGACAAGGAATTCGGGAACCGGATTGTGCCCATCGTGCCGGATGAGTCCCGCACCTTTGGCATGGACGCGTTCTTCCCGACTGCCAAGATCTATAGCCCGGCCGGCCAGAATTACTTGTCGGTGGACCGTGACCTGGTCCTGGCGTACAAGGAGTCCCCCGCGGGCCAGCTGATCCACCCCGGCATCAACGAAGCCGGCGCCGTGGCAGCGTTCACCGCCGCCGGAACCTCCTACGCCACCCACGGCATCCCCCTGTTCCCGGTCTACGTGTTCTACTCCATGTTCGGCTTCCAACGCACCGGCGACGCCTTCTGGGCAGCAGCGGACCAAATGACCCGCGGCTTCATCATCGGCGCCACCGCAGGACGGACCACCCTCACCGGCGAAGGCCTCCAGCACGCCGACGGCCACTCCCCCCTGCTGGCCTCCACCAACCCCGCCGTACTCACCTACGACCCCGCCTATGGCTACGAAATCGGACACATCGTCCGCTCCGGCCTGGAACGGATGTACGGGGCAGAGTCCGAAGGACACAACGGCGACAAGAACGTCATGTACTACCTCACCGTGTACAACGAACCCATCATCCAGCCCGCAGAACCGGAGAACCTCGACGTCGAAGGCGTCATCAAGGGCATCTACCTGCTCGCCCCGGCGAAGGCCGCAGGACTGAACGAAAGCAGTCCCCGCACCCAGATCCTCGCCTCCGGCGTCTCCGTACCCTGGGCCCTCGAAGCCCAGCGCGTGCTGGCAGATGACTGGAACGTCTCCGCCGACGTCTGGTCCGTGACCTCCTGGAACGAACTGCGCCGCGACGGCCTCGCCGCCGAAGAGGAAGCCTTCCTCAACCCCGGCCAGCCCGCCCGCGTCCCCTTCGTCGCCCAGCAACTCGAAGGAGCCACCGGCCCCATCGTCGCCGTATCCGACTACATGAAGGCAGTCCCGGACCAGATCCGGCAGTTCGTCCCCAACGAATTCGCCACCCTCGGCGCCGACGGCTTCGGCTTCTCCGACACCCGCGCAGCAGCCCGCCGCTACTTCAAGAACGACACCCACTCCATCGTGGTGAAAGTGCTGCAGATGCTGGCGGCGAGGGGCGAAGTTGAGGAGGGTGCGCCGTCATACGCGATTGACCGGTACAAGCTCCTGGACGTCAACGCCGGCACCACGGGCGGGGCGGGCGGCGACGCCTGAGAAGCACCCAGGAGCAGTCGGGGCAGTCTCCGTGGGAGGCTGACCCGACTGCTTTGTCATTGGCTAGGGTGCAGCTATGAGGAACGCGGAACATCTGAGGGTCCCGGCCACGCCTGTCACGGGAGTACTCCTTGCCGCCGGGGCCGGGACACGTCTGGGCCTGGGACCGAAAGCCCTGTTGCCCTACCGGGGCCGGCCGCTGGTGGAGTCCGTCGGCAATGCACTGCTGGAGGGCGGCTGCCGGGAAGTAGTGGTGGTCCTCGGCGCAGGAGCGTCTGAAGTTCAGGCAGCTGCCAGCCTCGACCGCTTCCGAGTGGTAGACAACGCGGACTGGCAGACGGGCATGGGCAGCTCATTCCTGCTCGGGAACCACGCCGCGGACCCCGGAAGCCACCTTTTGATAGCCCTTGTGGACCAGCCCGGACTGACCCCGGAGACTGTCCGGCGGCTGTTGGCCGCCCATCGTCCGGGGCGTGTCACTGCGGCGGCCTACCGCCGTGCGCCTTCCGACGGCGGGCTGCCGGACACCCGAAGCCACGAAGGCGACGCTGGCCGCGGAGACTGTGTTGAGCCAAAGGAGACAGCAGGAGGGAACGAAAACACAGAGCAGCAACACAGGTCACGACAGCCAGGATTCGCCCCCCACGGAGACAACCGTGGGCAAGCGCGCCAACTCCAGCGCGGCCACCCCCTGCTCATCGACGCCTCGCTGCGTGAGGCCGTGTGCGCAACGGTGACGGGTGACGCCGGCGCGCGCGGCTTCCTGCGTTCCCATCCTGACCTTGTGGACGAGGTGGACTGCAGCGACCAGTCCACCGGCGAGGACGTGGACACGCCGGACCAGCTGGGCCTTCTTCAGTAGCAGTCGAGCTCCACAGGCACCGGGCCACCACTAGCAGGCGACCCCAACAGCACGCAAAGACGGTCAGGCGTGGGCAGGGCAGCATTACCCTGGCCGCGTCAGGCGGATGGAGCGTGCAGGACCCACTGCAGCCAATCGTCTGCCGGGGATATCCCGAGCTGCACGAGATCAGAAAGCACGCCAGGCGGTCCCTCCCCCGGTACCTGGTCCGCGTTGCGAAGAACAGGCCAACGGGTGGGTTCCCAGTCCTGGTGTTCGCTTGGGTAGTGCCTGCCAGCGGGTGAGGTCCAGCCAGGTGGTTCGTTCTTGGTGGCCGGGGTGGGTTTCCAGCCGGTGCTGTGCCGGAGTTTGTGGTGTTTCGGGCAGGGCTGTCCCAGGTTGCTGATCCCGGTGGTGCCACCGTTGGCCCAGGCGAGGATGTGGTCGGCGTCGTTGTCCAGGGAATTGTTGCTGCAGCCCGGGAACGGGCACTTGCCGTCCCGCATCCGCAGCCAGGCCCGCATCGCCCCGGTCACCCGGTAACTGTCCCGGCCGATCTCCAGCGGCGCCCCATCCCGCGGATCCACCAACACCCGATAGAAGGACGCCGCGCCGTTCGCCACCAAATCCCGGGCCATCGAGGGCGGGATCGGCCCATACCCGTCCAGCATGGCCGGTTCATCGGTCAGGCCCATCAGGGAGAACACCGGAACGGTGACCAGAACCTGCGCCCGGATCGGGGAAGGCACGTCTTCCCGTCCAGCCCTGCCATTGACACCGGCGCTGGCACGGGCACCGGTATCGCCGTCACCACCATCAGCTTCATCAATCGCATCCGTGACACTGGCGCCACTGCCGCCGAGAATCACATCAGCGAACTTGTCAGCCCGCAACTGGGACATGCTGCGGGACTCCGCGCGCCCCTGCAGTAACCGGGACATCGCGGTGAGCCGGTTCCACCCCGCCAACGCCTGCTCCGCCGGCAGACACGCGGACAGCCACGCCATCCCGTCCTGGTCCGGCCGGAACTCAACCCGCCGATCCGCCACCCCCTTGGCATGGCGCACTTCGATGCTCTCGGCGTGGTGGCGTTCCCGCCACGTCCGGGCCTTGACCCTGAACCGGTGCGCCGGCATCTCCCCCACCGGGCATCCCCTCGCCGGATCCTGGGCATCCGGGTCCAAAAAGTGCGCTTCCAACGCCGCCGCCCCCGCGGCATCCAGGCTCGCGGCCTCATCAGCCATCACCACCGCATGACTCCAGGACAACGTCCCCGCCTGCAGCCCCGCAAGGGTCCGCGGCAACGAGGAAACAACGGCGTGCGAAGTGGCCAGGAACGACGACGCCGCCCGCGGCCCCAGCGCCAGCACGCACCCGACCTCGGCAGCGACGGCCATCTCCTGCGCCTGCACCGGCACATCCGGACCGGCAACAGCACTGGCGCTCTCCGCGTACATCACCGCAGCCTTCGCCTTCAACCCGGCAATCCCTGCTTCAACCTCACGGGCACCGGCAAGAATGTCCAGGCAACCATCCGCCAACCCAGCCAACGGATCAACCACCGAAAACGACTCCGAACCGCACCAATCCACCTCGGCATTCAGCACAGCAAGGGCAGCCCGGATGTCCGCATAAGCCTTGACCACCGCCGCCCTTCCCATGAACCAATCATGACAAAGGGGTACGACATTCTGGCTGTGAAGTGTTCAGCTCAGGCCTGCATCCCACTTTCCAGCAACTGCTCCAGCCCGCTCTTGAAACCTGCCCTGCCCCCGTGCGCAGGATGCCGAATCTTGGGCACAGTGAGGCCGCTGCGCTGCAGGCTGTGCTGGGCCACGTTGCCCACCGCCACGATGGAGGAAGTACCGAACAGTTCCGCCAATTCCTGCCAGAAAGGAGTTCCCAGCTTTGTCTCCGAAGGCTTGGGCGTGCGGTTGGACAAGGGCTTTCCTGGCTGGTGCGTGTGCCAGGGGAAAGCGCTCCACAGCAGTGGCAGAGCCCCCACCTCTTCCAGCACCTGCCACAGCACCGTTGCCGTTGGCTCGGCAGCCACCCCTGCAGCTTCGGGCGGCAGCACGTACCCCTTGCCGGGGCCGAAAAGCCCGAAGCTGTTGGTGGGGCCTCCGAGGATAACCCGGTTGGTGAATGGCACGCCGGTGATCCGCATGCCCCGGAAACCGGGTGCCTCCCCTACCAGCAGCACCTTGGGCTGCCGGTCCAGCATCTCCTGCAGGTAGAGCTCCAGGTTGCGCCTGCGCAGCGCGTTCTCCGGGACTTCATGATTGAAGAAGTTAGTGCACGCCGGTCCGAGCTCCACGGCCGCAAGCCGCTCAACGAACGCTGTGATGCCTGAAGCCGTCATTCGCCGCCTGACTTCTCGAGGACGGCAGCCAAACGCTCTGCTGCCGACGGATCGGCCCTGTGAAGGCGCGCTTTTCGAAGGTTCTCGCGTACGATCCAGCGCACGTCACGGTCCTGGCTGCGAGCCCACTTGGCGAGGTGTCCGAACCCAGTGACCGGTGCCGCGGCAATGGCAACGCTCCAGCAGTATCCAAGCCCCTGGCGCAGCACGCGGAATTGCTCCGACCGGCGGGATGCAGGATCCGTTCCTTCCACCACTCTGGTTATCCTGTCGAGGATCTCAACCGCTCTGGCGGCATCCTCCGGAGCACCCAGCAGCCGCGGTTCACAAATCCCGGCCGCAACGGCACGCTGCACGAGCGGCGCGTCGTCCGCCCATCGTTCCACCAGGGCCCACAAGGCGGGCATGTCCGCATCCCCCAGGCGCTGCAGGGCCATCGCTACCCCCTCGCGGACCCGCCAGCGGTCGTCTTCCGCCAGCGCCCGCAGGGTAGCGGCAGCATCAGAATCGCCCTCCACAAGCAGCCGGCCAAGACCAATAGCGCCGCACAGGGCAAGGTACTCGTCGGGGCTCCCGGCGCACAGCCGGACCAGGTCCGGCTCCGCTACATCGGCAAACGCCGCCGCCAGTTCCAGGTTGCCCCGGGGCCCAGGAAGCCCGGACTCAGCGGTCAGGTAGGCGGTCCACTCCCCGGGCGGAAGCAATTCCAGCACCGCCCGGTAATCCGACCGTTTGCCCATCGCTGAACTCCTTGCCGCCGGCGTGCCACCGAGCCGAGTGGGTAAGAAAGCCGCCCGGGGTCCCGTGGCGAGCGAAGTGGGGCTTGGGGCAGGCGGCGAACGCTACCAGCGCGGGTGGATGGACTCGCGGAAGTAGTGGTCGTAGATCCAGCGGACCCCGTCGTCGAACTCCTTGCCCACGCTGACCGTGGCCGCGGCGGCATTGGCCCGTGCCTGATCCACGTTGCGTGCGCCGGGGATGACGGTAGTGACGCCGTCCTGGGCAGCAATCCAGGCGATGGCCGCCTGTGCCGTTGTAGCGCCGGAAGGGACCAGCTGCTCGAACTCCTTCACGGCTTTCAGGCCCAGCTCGTAGTCCACGCCGGAGAAGGTCTCCCCAACGTCGAAGGCATCGCCCTGGCGGTTGTAGTTGCGGTGATCGTTCTCCGCGAAGGTGGTGTCCTTGGTGTACTTGCCGGAGAGCAGACCGGATGCCAGCGGCACGCGGGCGATGATGCCCACCCCTGCAGCCTTGGCGGCGGGCAGCACCTCGTCCAGCGGCTTGAGGCGGAAGGCGTTGAGGATGATCTGGACAGAGGCCGTTCCTTCATGCCGGATGGCTTCGAGGGCCTCGTCCGTCCGTTCCACACTGACGCCATAGTTGCGGATGGCACCTTCCGCCACCAGGGTGTCGAGGGCGTCGTAGACCTCGTTGTTGCTGTAGACCGGGGTGGGCGGGCAGTGCAGCTGGACCAGGTCCAGGGTGTCCATGCCCAGGTTCTTCCGAGAGCGGTCAACCCACTGGCGGAAGTTGGCCAGATTGTAGTTCTCCGGCCGCTGCTCCACCCGCCGGCCCATCTTGGTGGCAACCGTGACGCCGGAGCCCGGGTTGTCCGCCAGGAACTTCCCGATGGCCTGCTCACTCTTGCCGTCACCATAGACGTCCGCGGTGTCGAAGAGGGTAACTCCGGCCTCCACCGAGGCTGCGAGGATGGCCTGCGCCTGTGCCGGATCCACGTTTCCCCAGTCCGCACCGAGCTGCCAGGTACCCAGCCCCACGATGGAGACGTTCCGTCCGGTCTTGCCTAAAATCCGCTGTTCCATCCCCCGACTATATGCAACGATGCAACCCCGGGTCAGATCCGACCCCGGGTTGCATCCGCACCAGCGGAAGTATGACCCCGGCTGGCCTAGGAAGGCACACGCTCCAGCTTGGGCACCAGCCCGGCTTCCTTGAGCCCCAAATAGATCCGGTCGCGAGCGATGGGCAGGGACGCGAAGCGCACTCCGGTGGCATTCCGGAGTGCGTTGGCAAGCGCCGGCGCCACCGGATTGAACGGGCTTTCGCTCATCGATTTCGCCCCCAGCGGCCCCAGCTTGTCGTTGGTATCCGCGAAGTACACCTCGCTGCGAGGCACGTCCGCGAAAGTAGGAATGTGGTACTGCCGGAGGATGTCCGTGGTGACCTTGCCGGCGTCGTCCACTACGACTTCCTCATACAGCGTGGCACCCAAGGCCTGGGCAATCCCACCTTCGATCTGTCCGCGGCATTGCCGCGGGTTGACCACCACCCCCGCGTCGGCGGCCTGCACGCTTTGCAGGATCTTCAGCTCACCGGTGCCGCGGTTCACGGCCACCCGGAAGCCGTGCACGTTGAAGGCGACGGAACGCGGGGTACCGCCCCAGCGTCCCTCCGCGGCGAGTTCGACGCCGGCATCCGCGGCAGCCTGCGCCAGCTCAGCCAGTGCCACGGGAGTTCCGTCAACCACCACGGCATCGCCGTTGAGGACGCACGCGGACGCCTGCGTCTGCCGGATGCCGGCCGCGAAGGCGCGGATCCGGACTGCCAACTCTTCCGCAGCGGCGAGCGTGGCCTTTCCGGCCACCACCGTCCCTGCGGAGCCGAACGCGCCGGTATCGTGCTCCACCAGGTCCGTGTCCGACTGGCGCACCGCCACCCGGGACGCCTCCGTGGACAAGGCCGTGGCCGCCAGCTGCGCGTGCACCGTGGTTGTGCCGTTCCCAAACTCGGCGGTCCCGACGTCGGCCTGGTACGTTCCGTCCGGCAGGAGCCGGAGGCGGGAGTGGGCAAAGTGGCCGCGCGGGGGCACGGTGTCGATCATGGAGAGGGCGGCGCCCTCCCCCACCATCCAGTCCGGGCCAAGGTCGTCCAGGCCTGCATCCCGGTAGCGGGCCTTGCCGCGGTCCAGGGCGTCGCGGACCAGGTCAAGGCACTGGTCCAGTCCGTAGCTGCCGTAGTGGACGTCCTCTTCCGGATCCGGCTGGGTGGACAGCATGTGGTCTCCCTCGCGGACCATGTTCCGGCGGCGGAACTCCAGCGGATCCATGCCGATTCCGGCCGCCAGTTCATCCATGGCGGACTCGATGGCGAAGATCATCTGGCTGAGTCCGTAGCCGCGGAAGGCACCGGCCGGCACCGTGTTGGTGTACACCGAGTGCGCATCCACCTTCTTGTTGGCGCAGTTGTATACGGCCAGTGATTCGCCGCAACCGTGGAACATGACGCCAGGGCCGTGGTTGCCGTAAGCGCCGGTGTTGGTGACGACGTCCAGCTCCAGGGCCGTCAGCCTGCCTTCCCTGCTGGCACCGGCCTTCAGTTTGATCGTGAACGGGTGCCGGGTGGTGGTGGCGGTGAACTGCTCGGTGCGGGTCAGTTCCAGCTGGACCGGCCGCTTCAGTTTCAGGGCTGCGAGCGCCACGAGGTCCTCGGTGAGGACTTCCTGCTTGCCGCCGAACCCGCCGCCCACCCGGCCGGCCACCACGTGCACCTTGTCCTCATCCAGCCCGAACACCCGGCACAGCGTCCGCCGGACCAGGAACGGGACCTGGCTGGACGTGCGAACCTGCAGCCGGCCGTCGGCGTCCACCGAGGCGATGGCCGCGTGCGTCTCCAACGCCACGTGCTGCACCCGCTGGGTCTGGTAGGTCTGCTCGTGGATGAAATCGGCGGCAGCGAAGCCGTCGGCCACGTTTCCCAGCTCCGAGTGCAGCTCCGCCACCACGTTGCGGTCCGGCCGGCCAATTCGGGAGCGGGATGCATCCCTGTCCCCGTGCACCAGCGGTGCGCCCGGAAGCAGCGCGTCCTGCGGCGAAAAGACAGCAGGCAGCTCCTCATACTCCACGCGGAGCGCCCGGACGCCGGCTTCCGCAGCGCCGACGGATTCAGCCACGACGGCGGCAACCCGCTGGCCGCGGAACCTCACCACGTCATCGAGCACCCGGGTGTCATCCGGGTCGTCGGTAAAGAGCTCATGCTGCGCCGTTGAGAACAGCTGCTCCGGAGCGTCCTCGTGGGTGAAGACCGCCACGACGCCGGGAACCTGCAGCGTTGCCTCCTTGTCGATGGAGAGAACGCGGGCGTGGGCGTGCGGCGAGCGCAGGATCTTCAGGTGCAGCAGGGCCTGCTGCTGGTCCGTCGGCAGGTCCAAGGTGTAGCGGGCGGCGCCGGTAACCACTGCCCGGCTGGCCGGTGCGGGAACGTCGTCGCCCAACCGGCCCGGCTCCGGATCCGGCTGGCCTTCCCCCGCGATGCCGGAACCCGGTCCTTCGGGGGCGGGATGGCCGGCGTCCCCACAGACCGCATCGGCAATGGCGCGGTACCCGGTGCACCGGCAGAGGTTGCCCTTGAGGTTCCGGGGCAGGTTGTCCTCTTGTTCGTCGTCGAACGTTGCCGCCGTCATCACCATGCCCGCCGTGCAGAAGCCGCACTGGAACCCCTGGCGCTCCATGAACTGCTGCTGCACGGGGTGCAAGTCACCGTCGCCGCCACCTCCAGCCGCCGCCAGCCCCTCGATGGTGGTCACCGAGCGCCCCTCTGCCCGCACGGCCGGGTAGATGCAGCTGTGGACCGGTGTTCCGTCCACGTGCACGGTGCAGGCGCCGCAGTCGCCGCCGTCGCAGCCTTTCTTCACGCCGGTGTTACCCAGCTCCCGCAGGAAGGTGCGCAGGCACTGCCCGGGGCGCGGCGCCGTGCCGGCAGGGGTGCCGTTGATCTCGATGGCCATGCTTAGGCCCCTTTCGAAAGAGTGGTGCCGGGCCTTGCGGCCCGGGGCGGCCAGAAATCACCGGAAACAACGAGTCCCGGCGTCCCGTGGGGCGCGGCGAGTTCGGCCCGGATTTCTTCGGCAAGCCGGTAGGTCATGTCGCGGCGCCAGGCGGGCATGCCGTGGATGTCGTCGTGATAGAGCTCCGCCGGGATGGCATCGTCCAACGCAGCGGCCAGCCGGTCTGCATCCGGCACCCCGTCGAAACGCAGCTGTACGGGCCGCTTGGTGGCAGCGGTGACGGTGAGCACCAGGGAGGTGCCGCCGTCGAGCCTTCCGATGAGCAGCGCCCCGGACCGGCCCAGGTTGCTCAGCGACAGCCGGCGGAACGCCACCCGTGAGTTAAGGGCCGACGCCGGCAGGTGGATACTGCGGAGCAGCTCGCCGGGTGCCAGGCAGTTCGTGGCATCACCGGTGATGAACTCCGCCACCGGAACCTGCCGGCTGGCGCCGCCCGGGCCGAGGATGGTGGCCGTCCCCTCCATCCCGGCGCACAGCGAGATGATGGGCCCTGCGGGCAGGGAGGTGCAGAGGTTGCCGCCCACGGTGGACATGTTCCAGACCTTGAAGGAGGCCACGAAGGAATCGCAGCACGCCCGGACGAGGTCCAGCGCCGGCCAGCTGCGGTCCGCCACAGCCGGCGACACCGGAAGGTTGTACAGCTCCGCGATGGTGCACGTGGCGGCCAGCTCGATGCCGTCATCGGTGACGGTGACGGGCGTCCAGCCGGCGTCGCCGAGGTCCAGGAGCCGGGTGAGAGGCTGGGGCCCAAAGGCGTAGCTGCCGTAGGAGAACAGGACCGTGCCGCCGGCAAGCCAGGCATCGCCTTCGCGCCATTGCGCGGGGTCGGTGGTGCGGACCACCGCCTCGATGGTGTTCATGTCCATGCGATCTCCTGCTTGGTAAGGTCTGCGGCTGCCGGGGCAGCCGGGTGATGGTGGATGGCCCCGGAAGTTTCCCGCAACGGCATGCCGCTGGCAGCGCGGTTCCGGGCGGCAATCAGTTCCGCAGTCACGGACACCGCCACTTCGGCGGGAGTGACGGCGCCGAGGTCCAGGCCGATGGGTGAATGCAGTTGGGCAATCCGTTCCGGCGGAACGCCTGCGTTGAGGAGCTCATCCACCCGCTGGAGGTGGCTCCGGCGCGAGCCCATGGCGCCCACATAGGCGAGGTCCAGGGCCAGCGCGACCTCCAGCAGCGGAATGTCGAACTTGGGGTCGTGGGTCAGGACTGCGGCCACGGTACGGGGGTCCAGCCTGCCTGCCGCGGCTTCCGCCGCCAGGTACCGGTGCGGCCAGTCCGTCACCACCTGGTCGGCAGCGGCGAACCGGGGCTGCGACGCGAAGGCCGGGCGGGCATCGACCAGGGTCACGTAGTAGCCCAGCAGCTTGGCTGCCGGGACCAGCGCGGCACCGAAATCGTTGGCGCCGAACACCAGCATCCGCGGCGGGGCCAGCCGGGACTCCACCAGGACAGCCAGCTCTTCGCCCGGGCGCCCGTGCCCGCTCCGGTCCGGTGGACATTCCCGGTGCCCTGCCTGGCGGACCAGCCCGGTGCCGCCGCTGCGCACCATCGCTTCCACCTGCAGGGCGGGCTCCCCCTGCAGCAGCGCTGCCAGCTCCGGGTGGGCGGCCAGGCGGAAGGCGGCGGGATCGGAAAGGACGACGGCGGCGCTTCCCGGGCTACCCAGGAGCCGTACCAGCGCTACGGGTTGGTCCGGGCCGAGGGCAGCAAGCTGCAGCAGGGCAGCGCGCAGCGGATCCCTGGCAGCACCGGTCCCGGCGGGCACCGGCTGGATGTGAATGGCCAGTTCTCCCCCGCAGGTGAGTCCGGCGGCGAAGGCGTCGTCGGAACTGAAGCCGAACGTCTCGTGGCGCGGGACGCCGTCGTCCGTTGCCTCCTGGGCGAGCGCCACCACGGCGCCTTCCACACAGCCGCCGGAGAGGCTGCCCAGGACATCGCCGGATTCGGTGACCAGCATGGAGGTCCCCACCGGGCGCGGCACCGATCCGGTGGCGGCCAGGATGGTGGCCACGGCGAACTGTCGGCCTGCCAGGCTGCGCGTCCAGGGGCCAAGTGAAGGGATCAGGTCAAGCATGGCGGCGCTCCTTCTTCCGCGGCGGTGGTGTCCATTGTCGGTCCTGCCTGTCTGTCCTGCCAGGGGCCGGGCCGACGGTTGGTCCGGCCCCTTGGGTGGTGGGGCAAGATCAGCCGCCGAGCAGGTGGTTGATCGGCCCGCGGGCGAAGTACACCAGGAACCCCGCGCTCACCACCCACATGAGCGGATGGATCTTCTTTGCCTTGCCGGATGCCGCCCCGATGACGGCCCAGCTCACGAAGCCCACCCCGATGCCGTTGGCGATGGAGTAGCTCAGCGGCATGGTCACGATGGTGAGGAACGCCGGCAGGGCCACGGTGAACTTGGTGAATTTGATCTCGCGGATCTGCACCATCATCATGGCGCCCACCACCACCAGTGCGGCGGCGGCAACCTCGAGCGGCACCACGCTGGTGAGCGGGGTAAGGAACATCGAGCCCAGGAACAGCGCGCCGGTGACCACCGAAGCCAAACCGGTCCGGGCGCCTTCGCCGATGCCGGCTGCGGAGTCGATGTACACGGTGTTGGAGGAGCCGGAGGTGGCCCCGCCCGCCACGGCACCGAAGCCTTCCACGATGAAGGCCGACTTCAGCCGGGGGAACGTGCCGTCCTTGTGGGCGACGCCTGCGCTTTTGGCCAGGCCGGTCATGGTTCCCATGGCGTCGAAGAAGTTGGTGAACACGAGCGTGAAGACCAGCATGGTGGCTGCAAGTCCGCCGATCCTGGCGAAGGAGCCGAAGAGGTCGAACTGGCCCACCAAGCCCAGGTCCGGCGCCGAAACCAGCTGGCCGGACAGGACGGGGGTGTTCAGGTGCCAGCCGCCGGGGTTGGTAGCGCTGGCGGGGCCGATCTTCATGATGGCTTCCACGACGGCGGCCAGCACGGTGGTGCCCACGATGCCGATGAGCAGGCCGCCCTGGACCTTGCGCGCCACCAGGATGCCCATGGCCAGGAGTCCGACGACGAACACGAGCGTGGGCACTGAGGTGATGGAGCCGCCGTCGCCCAGCTGGACGGGTGGACCGCCGGCGGTGGGCCGGACGAAGCCGGAGTCCACGAAGCCGATGAAGGCGATGAACAGCCCGATGCCGACGGTGATCGCGGCTTTCAGCTCCTTGGGCACCGCCCGGAAGATGGCCGTCCGGGCGCCGGTGACGCCGAACAGCACGATAAGGATGCCGTTGATCACCACCAGGCCCATGGCCTCGGGCCACGTGACTTCGTGAATCACCGAGACGGCCAGGAAGGAGTTGATGCCAAGCCCGGCGGCAAGACCGAAGGGCAGGTTGGCGATAAGGCCGAAGAGGATGGTCATGACGCCGGCGGTGAGGCCGGTGACGGCGCCCACCTGGGCGGCGGAGAGCCAACCGCCGGCAACATCGGTGGGGGCGTTGTCAGCGCTGAACCCGCCCAGGATGAGGGGGTTGAGGATGACGATGTACGCCATGGTGAAGAAGGTGACCAGGCCGCCGCGGAACTCGCGGGCAAGGGTGGAGCCGCGCCGGGTGATCTGGAAGAAGCGGTCCAGGAAGGATTCCGGTGCCGGCGGCCGGGGTGTTCCGGTAGCCTGCGTGGAAGTGCGCGGCGCCCGCCGGATCGTGCTGGTGCTTGGAGCCGAATGCTCCTCGTGGGAATGGTCCAGGATGGTCATCGAAGCCGCCGGGCCTAGTAGTCGATCCTGGATTCGAGCGTGTTCCAGGTGTTGAACGGCTCCAGCGGCGCCGGGGCCTGGGGATCGCCCAGCTCCAGCTTGGAGACCGGCATTAGGGAATCCCTGTCCTGGTTTTCGAAGTATTCGTAGAACAGGGCGTCGTCAAAACCGACGGATGCGGCGTCATGCCGGTCGGCGGCGTAGACAACGCGGCTTACCCGGGCCCAGAGCGCGGAGGCCAGGCACATGGGGCAGGGCTCGCAGCTGGTGTAGAGGGTTGCGCCGCTGAGGTCGAAGGTGCCCAATTCGCGGCAGGCAGTGCGGATGGCGGTAACTTCGGCGTGCGCGGTGGGATCGTTGTCCGCGGTGACACGGTTGACGCCGTCGAACGCCTGCCCGTCCGCCGTGACGATCATGGCGCCGAAGGGGCCTCCGCTGTTGAGGACATTGGCCGTTGCCAGCCGGATGGAGCGGGCCAAAAACTGTTCGGCCGTGACGGTGGTACTCATGATGCGACTTCCTTTTGCCGGGAAGCCTGTTGCCGCGCAGGACCAGTAAAACCAGGTGCGAACGGTTACCAGGCTTCAGCATGTGCTGTGAAGGTTAAGTTGCGCCTGGTAGATAGCTTCCCGGGTTCGGGTGCCCGCCTTTGGCAGAATTGAGATTAGCACCCGTTTGTGGGCCACGCCATACTTTTCTGGAAATTCATTTTCGCTATGTGAAATGCATGTTGCCGATTCTTCACGGCCCCTCCCGGCGCCGCGGTCACAAAGAGCCACGTTGACGCACGTCAGCCGATTTCCCTACGCTGAACCCACCCGCCCTGCCTCCAGGCGCGGCACCTGGATCAGCAGACAGGGCCTCACTGAGCTGGACTTACCGCATCCGCCTTCGGCTCAGACAAGGACAGCCATGACCGCTCCCTCCCCTGCACCCGTATCCCGCTTATGGATCCGCAATCCGCTCGCAGCTTTCACCGCCAATGACCTCGACGCAACAGGCGGCCTGGTGGTCAGCGGCGGCGTCATCACCGAGGTCCTGGCCGCGGGCGAGCAGCCGTCCGCGGCCTGCACCGGGACCTTCGATGCAGGCAACCACGTGCTGCTGCCCGGCCTGATCAACACGCACCACCACTTCTACCAAACCCTCACGCGGGCCTGGGGGCCGGTGGCCAACACCCCGCTGTTCCCCTGGCTGCAGAACCTGTACCCCGTGTGGGCCCGGCTCACGCCGAAGGACCTGGAACTGGCAGCAACAGTGGCACTGGCCGAGCTGCTGCTTTCCGGCTGCACCACTGCCGCCGACCACCACTACCTCTTCCCCGCGGGCCTTGAGGATGCCGTGGACATCGAGGTTGAGGCGGTACGGCGGGTCGGCATGCGGGCCACGCTCACCCGTGGCTCCATGACCCTGGGGACGGACGACGGCGGCCTGCCGCCACAGTCCACCGTGCAGCATCCGGAGGTGGTGCTGGCGGACAGCGAGCGCTTGGTGGGCCAGTACCACGAGCGCGGGGTTGACGCGGTGATCCAGATCGCACTGGCCCCCTGCTCACCGTTCTCGGTGACGAAGGAGATCATGGCTGAAAGCGCGGCCCTCGCGGAGCGGCTGGACGTTCGGCTGCACACGCACCTGGCCGAGACCCTGGAGGAGGAGGACTTCTGCCAAGAGATGTTCGGCCTGCGGACCGTGGACTACCTGGACAGCGTTGGCTGGCTGACGGACCGCACCTGGCTGGGGCACGGAATCCACTTCAGCGACGAGGAGATCACCCGCCTCGGTGCAGCGGGGACCGGCGTCGCGCATTGCCCCACCTCCAACATGCGCCTGGCCTCCGGGACTGCCCGGGTCCTGGAACTGGAGGACGCCGGCGTCCCGGTGGGGCTGGGGGTGGACGGTTCGGCGTCGAACGATGCCTCCAACATGATCCTGGAAGCGCGGCAGGCCCTCTACCTCCAGCGGCTGCGCTATGGGGCCGACGTGCCGGTGGAACGGGCGCTGGGCTGGGCCACCCGGGGGTCCGCGGCAGTCCTTGGACGGCGCGGCCTGGGGCAGCTGGCACCTGGCATGCAGGCCGATCTGGCGCTGTTTCGACTTGACGACCTCCGCTTTTCCGGCAGCCATGACCCCGTCGCAGCCCTCCTCCTCTGCGCCGCCGACCGGGCGGACCGGGTGATGGTGGGCGGGCAGTGGCGGGTGGTGGACGGGCAGATCCCCGGGCTGGATGTGGCCGGCCTCATCGCCGGACACTCCGCAGCGGCAAAGAGGCTGGTCAACGGCTGACAGGCGTCCGGCCCGCTGCTAGCGTGGCGCCATGACACCGTCAAAGACGCCACCCGAGGTTCTGGACATCGATGGGATCGAAGTGCGGATCTCCAGCCCGGACAAAGTGGTGTTCCCGGATCCAGGGCTGACCAAACTGGACCTGGTCCAGTACTACCTGTCGGTGGCGGACGGCGCGCTGAGGGGTGCGGGCGGCAGGCCCATGGTGCTCAAGCGGTTCCCCAAAGGCATCGATGCCGAGCCATTCTTCCAGAAGCGCGTGCCGGAAAACCACCCGCCGTTCATCGACACCACCACGCTGCACTACGCGTCCGGAACATCGGCGGAGGAAGCGGTGGTCCGGGATGCCGCCGGTCTGGCATGGGTCATCAACCTCGGCTGCCTGGACCTGAATCCGCATCCGGTCCGCGCGGAGGACCTTGAACACCCGGACGAGCTGCGGGTGGACCTCGACCCCATGCCGGGGGTGGACTGGTCGCAGATCGTGGACGTCGCATACGTGGCGCAGGAGGTGCTGGACGACGCAGGCCTGGTGGGGTGGCCGAAGACGAGCGGTTCGCGCGGGCTGCATATCCTGGTGCGCATTGCTCCCGAGTGGTCCTACAAGGACGTCCGGCTCGCTGCCGAAACCCTGGCGCGGGAGGTGGAGAACCGCGCTCCCGGACTGGCCACCGCACGGTGGTGGAAGGAGGAGCGCGGCGAGAGCGTCTTCGTGGACTTCAACCAAAACGCCAAGGACCGCACCGTGGCCTCCGCCTACTCGGTGAGGCCGTTGCCGGATGCCCGGGTTTCGACGCCGCTGACGTGGGACGAGATGCGCACCGCCAGGCCTGAGCAGTTCAATATGCGCACGGTCCTCGAACGGTACGCGCAGATCGGTGATCCGCATTCCGAAATTGACGGCGCTGCGGGCAGGCTGGATGGGCTCCTGGCCCTTGCCAAGGAGCTGGGCCCCGCCGAAAAGGCCCCCCGGGCGGGGAACGGGTCCGGGCGCCGGCAGTCCACGATGCCGTTGATCGAGGTGGCCCGCACCAAGACCAAGCCAGAGGCCCTCGCGGCCCTCGACGAATGGAAAACCCGGCACGCCGCCGTCGTCAATTCCCTGCAGCCGGCTGATGTCCTGGTCGACGGGATGCGCGGGTCCAGCTCGCTTTGGTACCGGGTGCGGGTGAACCTGCAGCATGTTCCCGAAGACGAACGCCCGGCGCAGGAGAAGCTCATAGCCGACTATGATCCCTGGGCCGGAAAGCAGTGGCCGGGGCGGGAGTAGCCGGAACTCCCTGCTGGTCTTAGCGCCGCCCGAATCCAGGGAGGGCGGAAATCCACCGCGAAAAGCGGCCGGGTTCGTGGACGCGGTCCTCCGGAACGAAGAAGTCCGGGTCCGTACCGCCGCCGAGGGGAAGGTAGAACTCCTGGACTGCTGACGGTGCGGCTGGCTGTGGCGCGACCGGGGTCCTGTCCTGCTGGTACATCGAAGCCTCCTATTTTTCATAGTACGAAAATTTGTTTCTGCTTTATGAAATTCTAGAACTGGGTTGGCCGGGGGGTCAATAGCCCCTGCCGAGGCCCAAGTGCCTAGTCCGGTCACAAACCGAATTTTGCACCTGTGATGTACACCACCGCCATTGCGGGGTACGCTGTTGTGCAACTCGTGGCGCACGTCACGTAACCTGGGAGCAGCAGGCAGGGTCGTAATGAGCTGGCATCAACGGATGCCGGCTCTTTTTTGTTGGGTCGGCTCCATCGGAAACGCGCATGAAACGCGCGCTTAATTTCAGTGATGGAACCTAGGTTCCACTTACCGGAAGTTGGGAAAAGACCATGAGCAGCAAGATCATCCTCGGCGAAAACCAGTACGGCAAGGCAGAAGTCCGCGTCGTCAAGATCACCCGGGACACGAACCGCCACGAGATCGAAGACCTGAACGTCACCTCGCAACTGCGGGGCGACTTCGCCGCGGCCCACCTTGAGGGCGACAACGCCCACGTGGTGGCCACCGACACCCAGAAGAACACCATCTACGCCTTTGCCCGTGAGGGCATCGGGTCACCGGAACAGTTCCTGCTGCGCCTCGGTGAGCACTTCACCTCCAGCTTCGACTGGGTCACCGGCGGACGCTGGGAAGCCGAGTCTTACGCCTGGAACCGGATCCAGGCCCACGGCAGCGAACACGACCACTCCTTCGTCCGCAATGGCCAGGAAGTCCGGACCGCCGTCCTGGTCCGAGACGGTGCCACGAGCCACCTGATCTCCGGACTCAAGGACCTGACCGTCCTCAAGTCCACCCAGTCAGGATTCGTCGGCTACCCCCGGGACCGCTACACCACGCTGCCCGAGACCACCGACCGCATCCTCGCCACGGACGTTTCAGCCCGGTGGCGCTTCAAGACCGGCACCGATTTCAGCACGCTGGACTTCAACAAGAGCTACGACGACGTCAAGGGCCTCCTGCTGGAAGGCTTCACCGAGAAGTACTCCCACGCCCTCCAGCAGACCCTGTTCGACATGGGCACCAAGGTGCTTGAAGCACACAGCGAAATCGATGAGATCAAGTTCTCCATGCCCAACAAGCACCACTTCCTGGTGGACCTCTCACCGTTCGGCCTCGACAACCCCAACGAGGTCTTCTTCGCGGCGGACCGCCCCTACGGCCTGATCGAGGCCACCGTCCAGCGCGACGACGCGGCCCCGGCTCCCACCGCCTGGTCGGGCATCGCGGGCTTCTGCTAAATCCCGGATTCACCATCGACGGGCTCAGCTACCTGGTTGGGCCCGTCGTCACCCCCACAGATTCACCTGTTAGCCAGACACCAGTTAGCCAGACGATGACGTCTGCCATGAACCAAGAAAGTCTGCCATGAACACCAAGAAGAAACTCGCCGCCGCAGCCGCTGCAAAAGGCGCACGGCCGGCCCGCCCCGAGGACCAGCGGCTCCCAATTGGAAGCATGTTTGCCTACGGCTTCCAACACGTCCTGACCATGTACGGCGGCATCATCGCCCCTCCCCTGATCATCGGCGCAGCCGCAGGGATGAACTCCCAGGACATCGGCCTGCTCATCGCGGCCTGCCTTTTCGTCGGCGGCCTGGCCACCATCCTGCAGACCGTCGGCGTCCCCTTCTTCGGTTCGCAGCTGCCGCTGGTCCAGGGCGTCTCCTTCGCGGGGGTCTCCACCATGGTGGCCATCGTCCACGGCGGCGGGGGAATCCAGGCCGTCTTCGGGTCGGTCATCGCGGCGTCCCTGATCGGTCTGTTGATCACTCCCCTGTTCTCGAAGATCATCCGCTTCTTCCCGCCAGTCGTTACCGGCACGGTGATCACCACCATCGGCCTGACCCTGATGCCGGTTGCCGCGAACTGGGCCATGGGCGGAAACAACAAGGCGCCCAACTACGGCAGCATGGCGAACATCGGGCTCGCCGCCGCCACCATGGGCATCGTCCTGCTCCTGAGCAAGGTGGGCAGCGCCGCCATTTCCCGGCTGTCCATCCTGCTGGCCATGGTCCTGGGCACGGTGATCGCAGTCGTCTTCGGCATGGCCGACTTCTCCAAGGTGGGCCAGGGCGAGATTGTCGCCTTCCCCACCCCCTTCGCCTTCGGACCGCCTACGTTCGAGGCAGCCGCCATCATCTCCATGCTGATCGTCATCCTGGTCACCCTCACCGAGACCTCTGCCGACATCATCGCCGTGGGCGAGATCGTGGGCACCAAGGTGGACTCGAAACGGATCGGCAACGGCCTGCGGGCGGACATGCTTTCCAGCGCAGTCTCCCCGCTCTTCAACTCCTTCACCCAAAGCGCCTTCGCCCAGAACGTGGGGCTGGTGGCCATCACGGGCGTCAAGAGCCGGTTCGTTGTCAGCGCCGGCGGCATCATCCTGGTGGTCCTTGGCCTGCTGCCCGTCCTTGGCCGGGTGGTGGCAGCGGTCCCCACGCCCGTCCTGGGCGGTGCCGGCGTAGTACTCTTCGGCACCGTCGCGGCCAGCGGCATCCGCACCCTGTCCAAGGTCGACTACAAAAACAACATGAACCTGATCGTGGTGGCCGCTTCCATCGGCTTCGGGATGATCCCCATCGCCGCGCCCACCTTCTACGACCAGTTCCCGTCCTGGTTCGGCACCATCTTCCACTCCGGCATAAGCTCCGCGGCCGTCATGGCCATCCTGCTGAACCTGCTGTTCAACCACCTCAAGGCCGGCAACTCTGATAACCAGTCCGTGTTCGTCGCCGGTACCGAACGCCTGGTACGCGCCGAGGACCTGCGCTGCCTGGCCGAGGGTGACCGGTTCGAGAACGGCAAGCTCATCGACTGCGACGGCAAGGAAGTACCGGTCCAGTCATCCGAGAAGGCATCAGAGCACTGAGTGACCAACGCGAGATGGCAGTTCACGGCAGTGTTCCCCAGGAACATTGCCGCGAACTGCCATCTCGCGGGTTAAGGACGACGGCGGGACGCCGCGTCGCTGCCTCAGGTGCGGTTGAGCTCGCGGGAGATGGCCTCGGCGGCCTCCCGCAGGATGGGCACAGCTTTGTCGGCGAAGTCTTCATCCACCCGGGATACCGGCCCGGAAACGGAAATCGCACTGGGCGTGGGGGCGTTGGGTACCGCCATGGCGAAGCAGCGGACGCCGAGTTCCTGTTCCTCCTCGTCGATGGAGTAGCCACGCTCGCGGATGAGCTTGAGGTCGGCCAGGAGTTCCTCCACGTCGCCGATGCTCTTGGCGGTGGGGGTGGGCATGCCGGCGCGGGCAACGATGCCGCGCACGGTGTCGTCGTCGAGCTGGGCCAGGATGGCCTTGCCCACGCCGGTGGCATGGGTATGGGCGCGGCGGCCCACTTCGGTGAACATGCGCATGGAGTGCAGCGATGGCACCTGGGCCACGTAGATCACCATGTCCGAGTCCAGCACGGCCATGTTGGAGGTCTCCCCCAGCCGGTCCACCAGCATCTTCAACTGGGGCTGGGCCAAGGCTCCGAGCTGCTTGTTCGCACCCTCGCCAAGGCGGATGAGCCGGGGGCCCAGCGCGTAGCGCCGGTTGGGCAGCTGGCGGATGTAGCCAAGCGACACCAGGGTGCGGAGCAGGCGGTGGATGGTGGGCAGCGGCAGGTCTGTCGAGGACGACAGCTCGCTGAGGGTGACGTCGCCGCCGGCATCGGTGATGAGCTCGAGCAGTTCGAAGACGCGCTCCACCGACTGCACCCCGCCAGAGGCTTTTTCTGCCATTCCGTTGTCTCCTATGGCTCGGAATCCGACAACTCTTATCCGCATCGTGAAAAGAGTTGCTTAGAACACCCAACATACAGCACGGCAAGCGCCACCGCGACGCGCAGGGACAGTCGCATTCGCAGGGCTTGTATTTCCATAAAGTAGATAATAATATCCATAATACGAAAATATTCGGATTAGAGTAGAAGCCCGACCAGGCCTAACAGGAGGACATTCAATGGCGAACCCCAGCCCCGGAAATTCGATCACCCTGCGCGTGGAAGCGCCTTCAAGCTTCAGCGCCACCAGCGAACTTGCCGCAGCCGTCGGAGCAGCCGGCGCGGCCATCACCGCACTGGACGTCACGGAGTCCCACCACGAAACCCTCGTCGTTGACGTCACCTGCAACACCACCGACGACGACCACGCCGCACGCGTCAAGGACGCCCTCAACGCGCTCGACGGCGTTACGGTCCAGCACGTCTCGGACCGCACCTTCCTGATGCACCTCGGCGGCAAGCTCGAGGTGGTCCCCAAGGTCCCGCTGCGCAACCGCGACGATCTCTCCCGTGCCTACACGCCGGGCGTCGCCCGCGTCTGCCTGGCCATCGCCGAGGACCCTGCCGCTGCCCGCAACCTGACGGTCAAGCGCAACACGGTGGCAGTGGTCACCGACGGCTCCGCGGTGCTGGGCCTGGGCAACATCGGTCCCGCAGCCGCGCTCCCGGTCATGGAAGGCAAAGCCGCACTCTTCAAGCAGTTTGCCAACGTGGACGCCTGGCCGGTCTGCCTGGACACCCAGGACACTGAGGAAATCATCCGCACGGTCAAGCTCCTGGCACCCGTCTTCGGCGGGGTGAACCTGGAGGACATCGCTGCTCCGCGCTGCTTCGAGATCGAGGCCCGCCTGCGCGAGGAACTGGACATCCCGGTCTTCCATGATGACCAGCACGGCACGGCCATCGTGACCCTGGCAGCCCTGGTCAACGCCCTGCGCGTAGTGGACAAGAAGATCGCGGACGTCAAGATCGTGGTGTCCGGCGTCGGCGCCGCCGGTTCTGCCATCATCCAGCTGCTCAAAGCCCAGGGCGCCCGGCACATCGTGGCCGCCGGCCGCTCCGGCGCCATCCACAAGGGCGAGACCTACAACGATCCCCACCGCACCTGGATCGCGGACAACACCAACCAGGAAGGCTTCGCCGGCAGCCTGCACGAGGCCCTGGCGGGTGCCGATGTCTTCATCGGCGTCTCCGCCCCGAACATCCTTGGCGAAGAGCACATTGCATCCATGGCCAAGGACGCCATCGTGTTCGCCATGGCCAACCCCACCCCCGAGGTGGACCCCGCCGTTGCCTCCCGGCACGCCGCCGTCGTGGCCACCGGCCGCAGCGACTTCCCCAACCAGATCAACAATGTCCTTGCCTTCCCCGGCCTCTTCCGCGGGCTCCTTGATGTCGGCGCAAGCGACATCACGCCGGAAATGCTGGTGGCTGCCGCCGAGGCAATCGCAAACCGCGTGAATGATAATGAGCTCAATGCGAGCTACATCATTCCGAGCATTTTCGACCCCCATGTGACCGCCGACGTCGCAGCGGCCGTAGCGGCCGCAGCCCAGGCCTCAAACGTTGCAACGGCCGCCGAATCGGCCGACTCTGCCAAGGAATCAGTGCCGGCACTCGCCTCCGCCTGACCCGCCCGACTTCCCAGCCCAAGGAAAGGACCAGAAATGGCCATCACCGTCACAGATCCCCGGCCGATCGACCGCGCGGAGGAGATCCTCACGCCCAAGGCACTGGCCTTCGTGGAAGAGCTCCACAACCGGTTCGCGGGTACCCGCAACGAGCTCCTGGCGGCCCGCGCCGTCAAGCGGCAGCGGGTAGCCGAGACCGGCAAGCTGGACTTCCTGCCGGAGACCAAGGACGTGCGCGACGGCGACTGGAAGGTTGCGCCGGCACCGGCGGCTTTGCAGGACCGCCGCGTGGAGATGACCGGACCCGCGTCGCCGGCAAAGATGGCCATCAACGCCCTGAACTCCGGCGCCAAGGTGTGGCTGGCGGACCTTGAGGACGCCAGCACGCCCACCTGGGCCAACGTCATCGACGCCATCCTGAACCTCCGCGACGCGGCCCAGGGTACCCTCAGCTTCACCTCGGAGGAAGGCAAGGAGTACCGCCTCCGAACCGACGCACCGCTCGCCGTCGTAGTGGCCCGCCCCCGCGGCTGGCACATGCAGGAAAAGCACCTGCTTATCAACGGTGAACCGGCCGTGGGCGCGCTGGTGGACTTTGGGCTGCATTTCTTCCACATCGCCAAACAGCTGGTGCTCAACGGACAGGGCCCGTACTACTACCTGCCCAAGATGGAGAGCCACCTCGAGGCGCGTCTGTGGAACGACGTGTTCGTGTTCGCGCAGGACTACCTGGGCCTGAACCAGGGCACCATCCGAGCCACCGTGCTGATCGAAACCATCCCGGCCGCCTTCGAGATGGACGAGATCCTGTACGAACTCCGGGACCACGCCTCCGGCCTGAATGCCGGCCGCTGGGACTACCTGTTCAGCATCATCAAGTACTTCCGCGACGCCGGTGAGGAATTCGTCCTGCCGGACCGCGCGTCCGTGGTGATGACCGCCCCGTTCATGCGTGCCTACACCGAACTCCTGGTGAAGACCTGCCACAAGCGCGGCGCGTTCGCCATGGGCGGCATGGCAGCGGTCATCCCCAACCGGCGCCACCCGGAAGTCACCGCGGCAGCTTTCGAAAAGGTGCGTGCGGACAAGACCCGCGAGGCAAACGACGGCTTCGACGGTTCCTGGGTTGCCCACCCGGACCTGGTCCCCACCTGCCGCGAAGTCTTCGACTCCGTGCTGGGTGACAAGCCCAACCAGGTGGACAAGCAGCGGCCCGAGGTTTCCGTGACGGCGGAGCAGCTGCTGGACGTCCAGTCCGCCGACGGCCAGGTCACCGAGGCCGGACTGCGGCTGAACCTGTACGTAGCCGTCGCCTACACGGCGGTGTGGCTGTCCGGAAACGGCGCCGTGGCCATCCACAACCTGATGGAAGATGCCGCCACTGCGGAGATCTCCCGTTCCCAGGTGTGGCAGCAGATCCGCAACAAGTCCATCCTGGCGGACTCCGGCAACACCGTGACCAAGGAACTGGTGGAGCGGGTCCTCAGCGAGGAAACCGAGCGGCTCCGCACCGAGTTCGGCGACGAAGCGTTCCGCCGCTACTACCAGCCGGCCAGCGAACTGATCGCGGACATCTGCCTGTCCGATGACTACACGGACTTTCTGACCACCCCCGCCTACGAGCTGGTGGGCTGAGATGGCAACACCCAAACCTTCGCTCTCCGCAGGGGACCTGGCCGCCATCGACGGGCAACTTGCCGCCACGGACCGGTTGCTGGAGCAGAACTACCCGGGCGACGACGGCTCCCGCCAGCCCGTGCATACGGTGTACGTGCCGGCGGACCGGTTCACGCCGTCGTTCGCTGCCGACTGGGGCGCCCAGGCAGCCACGACGGTGGAAGCCCACGGCGGGTTCGAAAAGCTGGGCCGGCTCCTGGGCCAGGAAGCCAGCCTCGCCGAGGCGGTCGCCTGCCGGGTTGCCGCAAAGCTGGCAGCCGAGCCAATTGAGGACCTGCGCCTGGACTTTGAGGACGGCTTTGGGGACAGGGGCGACGACGCCGAGGACGCCGCCGCGGTTGCCGCGGCTTCCACGGTGGCCCAGGCAGTCGCGGCGGGCTCCGCTCCGCCGTTCATCGGCATCCGGTTCAAGTGCTTTGAGGCCCCCACCCGGGCCCGCGGCCTGCGGACCCTGGACCTCTTTGTCTCCGGCCTGGCCACGGCCGGTGAACTGCCCGAGGGCCTGGTCCTGACCCTGCCCAAGGTCACCACGGTGGCGCAGGTGAAGGCCATGGACTTTGCCGTGTCGCGGCTGGAGGAAGTCCACGGACTTCCCGCCGGCCGCCTCCGGTTCGAGGTGCAGGTGGAAACTCCGCAGCTGATCCTTGGCCCGGAAGGCACATCGCCGGTGGCGCAGCTGCCGCACGCCGTGCCCGGCCGGATCAGCGGCCTGCACTACGGCACCTACGACTACTCCGCGTCCCTGCAGATCTCCGCCGAATACCAGTCCATGGAGCACCCCGTGGCGGACTTCGCCAAGGAGGTCATGCAGCTGGCCGTGGCCGGCACGGGCATCCGGCTCTCCGATGGTTCCACCAACATCATCCCGGTGGGCGACAACGTGGAGAACGCCTGGCAGCTGCACGGCCGCCTGGTCCGCCGGTCGCTGGAGCGCGGCTATTACCAGGGCTGGGACCTGCATCCGGCCCAGCTGCCCAGCCGCTTCGCTGCCACCTACGCCTTCTACCGTGAAGGCCTCCCGGCCGCCGCGGCCCGCCTGCGCAACTACGTGGAGCGGACCGAAGGCGGCGTGATGGACGAGCCCGCCACCGCCCGCGCCCTTGCCGCCTTCGTGCTCCGCGGCGTCCAGTGCGGCGCTGTTGGTGGCGAGGAGGTCCAGGCGCTTGCCGGCGTCGGAATTCCGCAGCTCACCGCGCTGGCGCACCCGCGGCTGGCCACCACTTCCAACTCCTAAGCAAAGGACCCCTTCATGGGCAAGTACTACACCCCCACCGGCGGCCTGCCGCCGCAGACCCACCTCACCACCGAACGCGCCATCGTCACCGAGGCCTACACCGTCATCCCCAAGGGCGTGCTGACGGACATCGTCACCTCCAACCTGCCGGGCTTCGCCAACACCCGGTCGTGGATCATCGCCCGCCCCATCTCCGGCTTCGCCACCACGTTCTCGCAGCTGATCGTGGAGATCGGACCGGGCGGCGGGGCACCCCGCGCCGAATTCGAAGAAGGCGTGGAGGGCGTCATTTTCGTCACGCAGGGAACCGTCAACCTGACCCTTGACGGCGAACTGCACAAGCTCGAGGAAGGCGGCTACGCCTACCTGGCCGCCGGAGCGCAGTGGGGCCTGGAGAACGTCTCCGAGGACATCGTCTCCTTCCACTGGATCCGCAAGGCCTACGAGCGGCTCGAGGGATACGAGGCCAAGTCCTTCGTCACCAATGAAAAGGACGTGGAGCCGACCTCAATGCCGGACACCAATGACGTCTGGAAGACCACCCGCTTCACCGACTCGAGCGACCTGGCCCACGACATGCAAGTGAACATCGTGACGTTCCAGCCCGGCGGCGTCATCCCGTTCCCGGAAACGCACGTGATGGAGCATGGCCTGTTCGTCCTGGAGGGCAAGGCCATGTACCTGCTGAACAACGACTGGGTTGAGGTGGAGGCCGGCGACTTCATGTGGCTGCGCGCCTTCTGCCCGCAGGCCTGCTACGCCGGCGGCCCCGGCGAGTTCCGCTACCTGCTGTACAAGGACATGAACCGGCAGGTGAAGCTGACCTAGCCATTTGTGCGTTCGGGCAGCAGCAGGGGCCGTTATGGAATTCCATAACGGCCCCTGCTTTTTTAGTGCTGTTGGGGAAGGCTTAGGCGCCCGGGTTGAGGACCACCTTGATGCAGCCGTCTTCCTTCTTCTGGAACTTCTCATACAGAGCGGGCGCGCCTTCCAGGCCCGCACGATGGGTGACCAGGTCCATCACACCCAGCGGATCGGCGTCGTCCTCCACAAGGGGAAGGATGGCGTCCGTCCAGTTCCGCACGTTGCACTGCCCCATGCGCACCTGCAGCTGCTTGTCGAACATGGTGAGCAGCGGCATGGGGCTGGCCGTGCCGCCGTACACACCGCTCAGGGACAGCGTGCCGCCGCGGCGCACAGCGTCGACGGAAGCGTGCAGCGCTGCCAGCCGGTCCACGCCGCCGGTCTCCATAGCCTTCTGGGCCAGCTTGTCCGGCAGGAGCCCCAGCGCCTGGTGGGCGAAGCCTGCCATAGGCGAGCCGTGGGCTTCCATTCCGACGGCGTCAACCACCGCGTCCGGGCCCCGTCCCCCGGTCATTTCGCGGAGTTCGTCCCCGATGGTCTTGCTCAAGTCCAGCGTTTCCACCCCGTGCCGCGCAGCCATCTCCCGGCGCTCCGGAACGGGGTCAATACCGATGACGCGGAACCCGCGGTGGACGCCGATCCGGCCGGCGAACTGGCCAACCGGGCCAAGGCCGAACACGGCCAGGGTACCGCCTGCCGGGACGTCGGCGTATTCCACGGCCTGCCAGGCGGTGGGCAGGATATCGGAGAGGAACAGGTAGCGTTCGTCCGGAAGCTCGTTGCCCACCTTGACGGGTCCGTAGTCGGCGTGCGGCACCCGCAGGTACTCGGCCTGGCCGCCGGGAACGGACCCGTACAGCTCTGAGTAGCCGAAGAGGGCGGCGCCGGATCCCTTTTCCTTGACCTGGGTTACCTCGCACTGGGACTGCAGCCCCAGCTTGCACATGTAGCAGGAGCCGCAGGAGATGTTGAAGGGAATCACCACACGGTCGCCCTTGCGGAGGTTGGTGACGCCGCTGCCCACTTCTTCCACGATGCCCATCGGCTCGTGGCCAATGACGTCACCCTTGTGCATGTACGGGCCCAGGACCTCGTAGAGGTGCAGGTCCGAGCCGCAGATGGCGGTGGAGGTGATCCGTACGATTGCATCCGTCGGTTCCTGGATAACGGGATCAGGTACTTCTTCTACGCTTACCGACCGTTTTCCTTGCCACGTCAGTGCTTTCACAGTCTCCCTTTCGCTCTGCTTTGCCCGTGGAGATCTCCTTGGGCGGGGCAGGGCACCCGGAGGCACCCTTTCTTCGACCGTATCGGTTTTGAGGGAAAAAAGTAAGCATGCTGACTAAAAGCTTGTGGCGGCCGTCCGCTGCTTCTAGCGTAGGGAGAGTCCCGGAACACCAAGAAGAGCACCCGAAAGAGGAACGCCATGTCGCTGTACCAGCCGGAACCGGTCGAGATCTCCACCCGCATGCGCCCTGGCGAATGGACGGAGGAAAGCCTGACGGAGCTGGTCAGCACCTACCGGAGGCGGGTAGAGGAGATGGGTGCGCCCGCGGCCGAGGTGGCCACGGACATCAAGCGGAACGATGACGGCTCGGTGGTGGTAGTGGTGTCCTGGCCGAAGCCGGCCATCGCGGGCGATGAGGATTCAGTGCCAGGCGGCCAGCCGCTGTGAACCGGTGCTAGCCGGTTTCAGGGATTCGGCTGCAGTGCAAGCAAGCGGCCGATGGCGCTGGAGGCAAGGTTCTCCAGTAGGTCGCGCGGCCCTTCATAAACCTCGACGGCGCCCGCCTCGCGCAGTTGCGCGGCCTGGATGCCCCCGCAGGTGACTCCTATGGCCGGGATCCCCAGGGCTCCGGCCGCCTTCATGTCCCACACGGCGTCGCCGACATAGACCGCGTGCGCCGCGTCCACGCCGGCAGATTCGAGGGCCGCCTCGAGGATGTCAGGCGCCGGCTTGCTTTCCTTCGCATCGTTGGCGCTGGTAGCGGCATCGATAAAGGCGTCTGCATCCAGGACGGACCGCATGACCTGCAGATCCCGCTCCCGGGCCGAGGAGGCAAGCGCCACGGCCAACCCGCCGGCATGGCACTGGCCCAACAGTTCTTTGGCCCCGTCCAAGGGACGGAGCGAGGGCCAGTGCGAAGCGTACAGTGCACCGTGGCTGGCCATGATGTCCTCGTCCTCGTCACGGTCGCGGCCGGACGGCAGCAGGTTGTCCACCAAGCGGGCACCGCCCATGCCGACGAGCTGGTGGATGGCCGCCATGGACACGTCGTGCCCGTATTGGCGGAAGGCACCCCACCAGGAGATGGTGTGGATGTAGGACGAGTCGATCAGGGTGCCGTCAACGTCAAAGAGGACCCCCCGGCGGACACCGTCAGGGGGTGTCGTGGACTCAGTCATCAGCCCACCGCTGCCCGTCGTACATCCGGCGCCTTTTTCCGCTTGGCCGCTTCATCCTTGGGGGAACTGACGGGCCGCACGCGGTCACGGATGACGGACCCGGCGCCGTCCAGGCTCTTGTCCCGAATGAGGCCGGTGCCGGCGATTTCGCGGGCCATGGCGACGCCTGCCACAGCTGCCCTTTTGGTTGGGAAGGTCACCGAGATGGCCATCAGGTTCCCGCTTCCGTCCATCATCCTGATCCGGTATCCACCGTCAGGGGCATCAACGAGCTCAAAAAATCCGGCCATAACAATCACTCCTCCATCAATCACGGCGCTGTGCCTGGGAGCACTCCATGAGGTGTTAGTAAGTATACTTATCTATCGCGCGAAGGAGAAGTTCCAGCCCTGGTCCGCGCCGCCTCAGCGCGAATCCGCCCTTGCAGATGGAAGAGGGATGTCACTGCGCCGAACGGTATCCTGATGTAGCTCCAGAGCGCTAGTCACAAGGGCGAAGTGGCTGAATGCCTGCGGTGTATTACCCAGCTGGCGGCCTGCCTTGACCGCCCATTCCTCACTCAGCAGCCCCACATCATTGCGCAGTTCCAGCAGCCGTTCGAAAAGTTCACGCGATTCCTCATGGCGCCCGGCACCCAGGAGCGCCTCAACCATCCAGAACGAGCAGGCCAGGAAGACGCCTTCGTCGCCCGGCAGGCCGTCGTCGCTCTCTTGCGGTTTGTACCGCAGCACGAACCCGTCCTGGGTCAGCTCCCGTTGGATGGCCTCGATGGTGCCGATGACCTTGGGGTCGTCGTTGGGCAGGAATCCCACCCTGGGAATCAGCAGCAGGCTCGCATCCAGCTCGGGCCGGCCGTAGGACTGGACGAACGTATTGCGCTCGGCGTCAAAACCGTTGGCCATGATGTCCGCGCGGATCTGGTCCCGCAGCGCTTCCCAGCGCTCCACCGGACCCGGCAGACCGGACTCGCGGACGCCCTTCACCATCCGGTCGGCCGCCACCCAGGCCATGACCTTGGAATGGGTAAAGTGCCGGCGGGGCCCCCGCATTTCCCAGAGCCCGTTGTCCGGCTGGTCCCAGATGGTTTCCAGGTGTTCCATCAGCGCGATCTGCACGTCCCAAGCCTCGTCGGTATGCTTCAGCAGCGAGTTCCGGGTCAGCGCCAGGCAGTCCAGGACCTCGCCCCACACGTCCAGCTGGAACTGCTCGGCCGCCGCGTTTCCGATCCGCACGGGAACCGAGTTCTCATAGCCCTTCAGCCAGGGCAGCTCCATTTCCGGCAGCCGCCGTTCACCGTGGATCCCGTACATGATCTGCAGGTCGGCGGGGTCGCCGGCAACCGCGCGGAGCAGCCAGTCCCGCCACGCGGCGGCCTCGGCGGTGTACCCCGCGGCCAGGAGCGCCTGCAGGGTCATGGCGGCATCCCGCAGCCAGCAGTAGCGGTAGTCCCAGTTGCGCTGGCCGCCGGGCTGCTCGGGAAGGGAGGTGGTGACCGCGGCTACGATGCCCCCGGTTGGGGCGTAGGTCAGTGCCTTGAGCGTAATCAGGGAGCGCACCACCGCGTCCTGGTATTTCCCCTCCACGGTGCATTGCGAGGACCAGCCCCGCCAGAATTCAAAGGTGCTCGCCAGGACGTCCTCGGCATCCACGGAGACGGGCCTGCCCACGTGGCTGGGCGCCCAGGTCAGTACGAACGGGACTTTGTCGCCGGCGTTCACGGTGAAGTCGCTGACGGTATGCATGTTTTCCCCGTGCAGGGGTGCGGGGGTCACCAGGTAGACGGCGTCCGGCCCCGCAATGGCGTGCAGCCCGCGCTTGTCCTTGCGGACCCACGGAATGATGTGGCCGTAGTCGAACCTCAGGATCAGCTCCCCGTGCATTTTGACGCTGCCGCTGACGCCTTCCACGATCCGGACGATGTCAGCCACGGAGTCGCGGGGCGGCATGAAGTCGGTAACGCGCACGGTTCCGTCCGGCGTGTCCCACTCGGTGTCCAGGACCAGGCTGCCGTCCCGGTAGCTGCGGCGCGTGCAGGCACCTCCACCCACGGGCGCCAGCAGCCAGCGGCCCGCGTCCGGGGTGTCCAGCAGCGCGTTGAAGCACGCAGGGGAATCGAACCGCGGCAGGCAGAGCCAGTCGATCGAGCCGTCCTTGCTGATCAGGGCCCCGGTGTGAAGGTCGCCAACCACCGCATAATCCTCAATTCGCACCATGACATTACCCTGCCACACAGAGTCCCCAATGGAAGGGGAAATGTCCGGGTGTAGCCTGAGGCAAATGGCAATCCACATTGGCACCTCCGGCTGGAGTTACGACCACTGGGAGAACGTGCTGTACCCGCCCGGACTGCCCGTCCGGGACCGGCTCCAGTGCTACGTCTCCAGGTTCAGCACGGTTGAACTGAATGCCAGCTTTTACCGGTGGCCGCGGGACACCACTTTCGCTGGCTGGAACAGGCGCCTGCCGCCAGGGTTCAGCATGTCCGTCAAGGCTCCCCGCGGACTGACCCACGCCCGCAAGCTGTACTCCCCCGAAGTCTGGGTGGAGCGCATCGCCAGGTGCTGGCATGAGCTCGGGGACAAACGTGCCGTGCTCCTGGTCCAGCTGCCTCCGCAACTGGCGCGGGACGATGCGAGGCTGGACTATTTCCTGGCCGTGCTGCCGTCCTGGATCAGGGTTGCCGTTGAGTTCCGGCACCCCACCTGGGACTGCCCGGAGGTATTTGAGCTGCTGGAGCGCCACCAGGCGGCGTACTGCATCATGAGCGGCGCCAACCTGCCCTGCATCCTGCGCACCACTGCGCCATTCACGTACATCCGGCTGCACGGACCGGACCAGGAGCACCTGTACGGCGGCTCCTACTCAGACGCGGACATGCACTGGTGGGCGGACAGGATCCGGGAGTGGGACAGCGCCGGCGTCGACGTGTACGCCTACTTCAATAACGACGGCGGCGGGAACGCGGTGCGGAACGCCCAGACCCTGCGCGGGATCCTGGGCAACGGCTGATGCCTGCCCGGGGCCGGCCTGTGGCAGAGTGGTGCCATGGACACGGCTCCGCAGAACCCCGCCCATGACACGGCACGCCCGCCCCGGGACAACACCAAGGGCCGCGTTGCGCTTTCCGGAGGCCAGTTCTTCCGGCTGGCACACCGGCTGTCCGACGCTCTCAATGACGTCAGGATCCAGCTCGCCCAACGGTGGAAGTTCGTGCCGCAGACCATCGCCTACCAGGGTTACGGTTCCACCACCCGGGTGCGGGTGTTGGGGCGGGTGCTGCTGACGCAGAAGCCGCAGCCGGGCAGCAAGGCGGAGCACCAAGCGAAAAACGGCAACCAGAACGTCCGCGGCTGGCGCGCCTTCACCGGGGTGCCGCTGCAGTACAGCGACGTCGAAATCACCATCGGGGACGTGGTCACCCACGTCACGGCGGACCGGGGCGGGCTGATCGACACCGAGGTGGATGTCAAGCTCTCCCCCGGCTGGCACACCGCAGTGCTCCGCGCGGAGGGTACCGAGCCGGCAGAGGCACTGATCCAGGTGATCGCCCCCGGAGTGGAATTCGGCATCGTCTCCGACATCGACGACACCGTAATGGTCACCGCCCTGCCCCGGCCCTTCCTGGCGCTGTGGAATACCTTCGTGCTCAGCGAACGCGCCCGCATGGCCACCCCGGGCATGGCCGTGCTGCTGGACAGGCTGACCATCGAGCACCCTGAAGCCCCGATCATCTACCTGTCCACGGGGCCCTGGAACGCCGCCCCCACGCTGGCACGGTTCCTGACCCGCAACATGTACCCCAAGGGCGCGCTGCTGTTGACGGACTGGGGGCTCACCCAGGACCGCTGGTTCCGCAGCGGGCAGGACCACAAGCACCGGAACCTGGAGCGGCTGGCGCAGGAGTTTCCGGACATGCGGTGGCTCCTGATCGGCGACAACGGCCAGCACGACGAGGCCATCTACTCCGCCTTCGCGGCTGAGAACCCGGACAAGGTTGCGGCGATCGCCATTCGTCAACTGTCCGTCAGCGAGTCGGTCTTCGCCGGCGGCCACTCCGAAGACGGGGACCACAGCACCTCAAGGGTGCCCTGGATCTATTCCCCCGACGGCGCCGGCATCGCAAAGCAGCTCGCCATGCTGGACCTGCTCCGGGGCTGACACCCCCCGGTCCCTAGGCGCTGGCACCCAGCGCCGCGCCGTCGTCGGGCGCTTCGGTGCCCTCCACACCTTCCTCGACCAGAAGATCCGGGACCACTGCCTGGGCGATGGCCAGCTCCGCCGCTGCGGCGAGGTCGCGTTCCTCGATGAGTTCCTGGAACCAGAAGTAGGACGCCTTGGGGGTCCGCTCCAGCGTTTCGAAGTCCACGTGCAGGAGGCCGAACGGCTGGTTGTAGCCGGCGGACCACTCGAAGTTGTCCAGGAAGGACCACACGTAATAGCCGCGGAGATCCATGGACTCCGCCACGCCGCCCGGCGCCGTTGCGCGCAGCGCGGTTTCCAGGTGGTCGGAGAGGTACTTCAGCCGGCGTTCGTCCGGAATGAAGCGGGTGTTGGTGGACTTGTCCCGGACAATGATGTCCTCGAAGCTGGCGCCGCCTTCGGTGATGATCACCGGGGGCAGGTTGGGGTACCGCTCTGCCATTTCCTTCAGGGCAACCGCCATGTACTCCGGTTTGACCGGCCAGCCGTAGGCGGTGATGTCGGCTTCCGGCCAGGTCTCGACGTGGAACGGCGTTGCGCCGCTGCCCGTCGCGCTGAGGTCGCTGCCCATGGCCTCCGCCATGCTTGACGGAACGGTCCCGCCGCCCGGCCCGGCCGCCACCTTGGTGGGCATGTAGTAGTTGAGCCCGTAGAAGTCCAGGGGCTGGGAAATGATCTCCATGTCCTCTTCGGGGTGCTCAAAGGAGCTGAAGAACTTTGCGGCACGGATCAGGTCCGGGTACTTACCCGTGAGGACGGGGTCCGCGTAAAGCCGGTTTTGGCCCAGGTCCATGATCCCGGCGCTGATTTTGTCCAGCGGGTTGATCGAGTTCGGCACCATGGGTGAGTAGACGTTGGTCATGCCAATTTCGCCCGGCACCTTCGCCGCGCGCAGTGCCTGGACAGCCAGCCCATGGCCCAGCAGCTGGTGGTGGACGGTGGGGAAGGCGCCCAGTGCCAGCTCCTTGCCCGGCGAATGCAGCCCAAATGCATAGCCATTGGCACTAACCGTCGCCGGTTCGTTGATGGTGACCCAGCGGGCCACCCTGTCCCCGAACGCCTCGGCCAGGATGGCGGCGTATTCACCCAGGCGGTAGGCGGTGTCCCGGTTCATCCACCCGCCGGCTTCCTCCAGTTCCAAGGGTGTATCCCAGTGGTAGATGGTGGCCATCGGCGAGATGCCGCTGGCCAGGAGCTCATCCAGGAGCCGGTCGTAGAACGCCAGGCCGGCGCGGTTGGCGGGACCGGTGCCGCCGGGCTGGATGCGCGGCCAGGAGAAGGAGAACCGGTAGGAGTCAACGCCCAGCTGCTTCAGGAGGGCCACGTCCTGGGGCATCCGGTGGTAGTGGTCTGTGGCCACCACCGGGCTGTGGTCCTCCACGATTGCACCAGGCTTGGCTGCGAACCTGTCCCAGGCTGCTGGACCGCGTCCGTCCTCGTCCAGTGCCCCCTCGATCTGGAATGCTGCGGTGGCAACGCCAAGGGTGAACCCCGGGGGGATGAGTGCTGCGAGGTCCTTGGCGGAGATGTGCATTTGGGGTCCAGCCTTTTGGTCACGGTGGTCAGGGTACGTCCCAGAATGTCATAGCGGAGGGCGGCTGACGAGCAGCAACCCGCGCCCGGCACCGCTGCTACTGCGAACCGAAAAGGAACTCCTTGGCGTGCGCCACTGCTTTGCGGAACGCATCATTGCGCAGGGTCACGAGATGCTCGGTGTCGCCGTCGGATGGTTCCAGGTAACCGGTGTACCCGGGCCGGAGGACCCAGATGTCCCCGCCTGGCGGCAGGTAGAACACCCCGAACGAGCGCTGTTGCCGCTCGTCGGCGGTCCAGACCGGGACGACGGCAAGGGCGGCACCCGTGGCCGGGTTGATCCACTGTGCCCGGGGCAGCGGCTGTTCATGCGCCTCGGGGTCCAGGAAGGGCGCGGTGCCGGCGCCCCACCGTTGCTCAAAACGTTCATGGAACGCGGGGATCAGGTGTGAATCGTAGCGCCGCCACTCGCTCATGCGGTGTTCCGCCTCCTTGGAAAGTGTTTAAAGGTTGTGTGTTCAGGCCCAGGGTCCGCTTTCCCACCGCACCGGAGTGATGCGGATGACGGGCCCGGACGGTCCCCGGGTACTGCGGACTTTCCGGACGGGAATGATCGTGGGTGCCGGTGCCGCCAGCTTCCTGTCGTACGCGGCACGCCGTTCCGGGTCCCCCAGCACGTTGAACGCCTGCATGATCCGCAGGAGTTGGTCCCCCTGTCCAGGGTCCACGTTCTTCGCCGGTTTGTCCGCCTTCGATTGCGCGCCCCCGCCGCCATCGCCGTCAGCGCGGGCGCCGTCCATGTCCGGATGGTGGCTGCGCATCAGGGCGCGGTACGCGTGGGAGATGTCCTGCCGGGTGGCATCACGGCCCACCCCCAGGATGGCGTAGTAATCAGGGGGGTCAGTCATCCCAGCCTCCTCTTCAGCCCGTGCCCCTGCCGGGACGGCAGGGGCACAGGCTGGAAAGCATGGACCTAGGTGCCAATCTGGTGCATCTCGCCCTGCTGGGTCTTGATCTCGATCTTGCGTGGCTTGGCCTGCTCAGCCATCGGAATCCGCAGGGTCAGGACGCCCTGGTCGTAGCTGGCCTTGATCTTCTCCGTGTCCAGGGTGTCGCCCAGGATCAGTTGGCGGCTGAACACACCGCGGGGACGCTCCGAGGCCACTAGCTCGACGTTGGGCTGTGTGGGGTCCTGGCGCTCCGCGCGGACGGTCAGGACATTCCGTTCAACGTTCAGGTCCAGCGAGTCCAGCTTCACGCCGGGAAGATCGAACGCCACCACGAATTCGCCGTCCTCCTGCCAGGCGTCCATGGGCATGGCAGCCGGGCGGGCGGTGGTTCCAAAGACCTGCTGCGTGAGCCGGTCCAGCTCACGGAACGGGTCGGTACGCATCAACATCATTTCCCACTCCTTCAGCTTCCAGGTGTTGGATCTGTGGTTACCCACCTCCGCGTAATCTATGGTGGTGGATATAGATTTTTTATAGCACTGGTGGGAAACTGAAGCAAGACACCGGCTGGACCGATTTTGGGAGAAGAAATGGCAGGACCTGATGCAGGACGCAGCGCCCGCTCCCCCGGCTCAAGGGCGCTGTACGCGATCTCGGTGGCGGCCGAGCTAACAGGAACGGGACAGCAGAACATCAGGCTTTATGAAACAAAGGGGCTGCTGACACCGTCGCGGACTGCCGGCGGAACCCGCCAGTACAGCGAAGATGATATTGCCGTGCTGCTGCGGATTGGCGAGCTCCTCGAAGAAGGGCTGAACCTGGCGGGCGTTGCCAAGGTCCTGGAGCTGGAGGCAGCGAACGTTAAACTCCACCGCGCCCTGAAGCGCGCCCGTTCCCGGCCGCAGTGACCAGGCCCGGCAGTGGCCAGGCCCGGAGTGCAGATTTCACTCCCGGGAAGATTCTTCCTTTGACAGCTCTCCGGTGACAGGTTCCCCGGGGACGCGGGCGGTTCGCCAGGTATCCAGGGCAATGACGCCGCCCAGGATGAGCAGCGAGAGGGAGAACGAAGCAAGTGTGTCCGTGGGCCAGTGGTATCCGAGGTACAGGCGGCTGGCGATGGCCAGGACGATCCCGATCCCGGCGCCGATAAATCCGAAGACCGCAGCCCGCGGGTTCCTGTGGCGGGAGAAGATCAGGTAGGCACCCACCAGCAGGAAGTCACAGGCCCCCAGCACGTGCCCGGACGGGAACGAGAAGGTCTGGTCCGCACCGAACAGCATCTGGTCCACGGGTGGGCGCGAGCGCTGGACGATATGCAGGATGATCTGGGAGATGATCACCCCGGCCAGCATGGCCGCGGCCAGCAGGATGGGGCGCCAGGCATGTTTGGCCGCGAATCCCCAGATGAGGATCACCACCAGGATGATGATGGGCAGCGCGACGGGGCCGAAGAACACCGCCAGGAAGATCATGATGGCCGTCACTGCCGCTGAACGTGTCGTCAGGAGCCAGTCATGCACCGGGTGGTCGGCGAAGGAAAGTCCGTCGGCCTGGACAACGCTGACCAGCGTTGCAATGAAGAGGGCAAGCCCCACCACGGCCAGGACCACCGACGTCCGGTAGAGGCGGCGCCGGTCGGCAGGGTCGATATACCGCTCCTCCACCACGAACTTCTCATGGAAAGTACGCCACCGGCCGTTGCCATTTTCCCTGACTGCGGAACCTGCTGAATTATGTGCCAATGTGCTGCCCATCCCTGCGCCCTGTTCTAGCCATGCCGAATAACGGCCATGGTAAATGCCTAGGCTGAAGATTATCCCGGTGAACCGCCATTCACTCCATCAGGGCTGGACACCACGGCGCCCGCCTTGGACGCATGGTCCAGGGCGGGCGCCTCGGTGGTCCGGCAGGTTGGCGGCTAGAACGAGCCGGTGGTGAACTGCCAGCTGCGGGAGGCGAGCGGGTTCCCTGCCAGGTCCTGGATGCCGGTGGCGCCACCGGTCAGCGTCACGGTGTACCGGGTCTTGGCGGCCAATGCTGCCTGGGGATCGAGGATCCACTGGTTGGTGGTGCCGTTGCGGTAGACGGTTGCCGCCACCACCGCCCCGGTGGAAGCGTTCTTCAGGGTGAAGGTGGCCGTACCAACCCCCTGGACCGTCTCGCTGAACGTGGCACTGACGTTGCTGCTCCTGCGGACCAGGAGGGCATTGCTGCCAGGGCTGTAGCTGGTGACCGTGGGCGCGGGGCCCGTGGTGAACGTCCAGCTGGTAGTGGTCAGAGGCGTACCCGCGGCATCCCGGATGGCCGAGGTACCGCCCACCAGGGTTGCGGTGTAGGTGGCATCTGCAGCCAGGTTTGCGGCCGGGTCAAGGGTGGCCGTCCTAGTGGTGTCGTTGTAGCTGACGGCCGCGGTGATGCTGCTGCCGGCCGCGTTCCGCAGCACGAAGGTTCCAGCGGAAACGCCCTGCACCGAGGTGCTGAAGGTGGCCGTCACGTTGGTGTCAACTGCCACCGCCGCTGCCTTCCCGGCGGGCGATACGGACGTTACGGTTGGTGCAGGGGCGGGGGCAGGTGCCGGAGCAGCTGCGTCGGTACCCGTGAACAGCAGGCGGTTCGGGGTTCCGGTGGTGGCCCCGCTGATCACTCCGGGCGTGGCGTTGGAGACCAGGGCGGCCGCTACCCCCGCCGGCGTCAGGGCCGGGTTCTGGGACAACAGGAGGGCCGCAGCCCCGGTCGTGTGCGGGGCTGCCATGGAGGTTCCGGACATGGATGCCGTGGCAGTGGTGGAGGTGTAGTAGTCGGAGGTGATGCCGACGCCGGGAGCGTAGAGGTCCACGCAGGATCCGAAGTTGGAGAACGATGCCTGTTTGTCGGCGGAGTCGCTGGCTGCCACCGTGACGGCCCCGGGAACCCTGGCGGGAGATGTGGTGCAGGCGTCTGTAGCAGAGTTCCCGGCGGCAACCACGGTGGTGACGCCGTCGTCCAGGACGGCCTGGATGGCATTGTCCACCGTGCTGCTGGCGGCTCCGCCCAGGCTGAGGTTGGCCACGGCGGGGGTTCCTGCTGCGTGGTTGGCGGCGATCCAGTCCAGGCCCGCCACGACGTCGGAGTTGTATCCGGATCCGCTGCAGTCAAGCACCCTGACCGGCACCAGGGTGGCGCTCTTGGCCACGCCATAGGTGGAGCCTGCAACGGTTCCGGCCACGTGGGTGCCGTGTCCGTTGCAGTCGGTGGTTCCGTTGCCGTCCGCCACGGCGGTCCAGCCGGCGGCCACCCTGCCGCCGAAGTCGGTGTGTGAGGCCAGGATGCCGGTGTCCACCACGTAGGCGGTCACGCCGGCTCCGGCAGCGGTCCATGAGTAGGAACCCGAGAGAGGGAGCGCGCGCTGGTCGGCGCGGTCCAGGCCCCAAGGGGCGGGCTGCTCGGTCCCGGAGGCCTTGACGGGGGCATCGGGCTCCACGGACAGCACCTTTCCGGACTTGGCAAGGGCAGCCGCCTGGGCCGGGTTGGCGTTGACGACGGCGCCGCGGATGGCGTGCTCAAAGGTGCGGCCGACGGCGAGTCCCTGGCCGTGGAGTCCGGACACCTCCGCAGCGACATCGGTTCCGGGCGCGTACTGGACGATGTAGCGGCCGGTTGCGTTGCCGGCTCCGCCGGAACCTGCCGGGGAGGCAGGGGCGGCGACGGCTGGAAGGGACGCGGTGGAAAGGGCGACGGCGGAAAGCAGCGCCGCGAGGGCAGGCAGCAGGAAGGATCGGGTACGAATTTTGGGGTCCTCGTGGTGGCTGGGTGGCCGGTCCCTGGCTGGAGAATCCTCCCCCGCGGAACCGGACCAACGGTGGCTGTACCAAAAGGATAGGAGCCGGAAGCGCATGGCTTCCGGCTCCTTGGATGATCCTGTGCCAACCCTTCGGGATTCCTGCGGGCCGGCGATTTTGCTGGTTTTAGCCGGCGCTGTTGGTTGCCGGCACGTGGTTCCGCCAGCTGTGCTCGGGTTCGAAACCCAGCAGGCGCCGCGCCTTGTCGATGGACAGCATCGTTTCGTGTTCGCCCAGGTCCTTGGTGACTTTGACGCCGGGGAAGACCTCTGCCGCCAGGCTGGCGCTTGGCCGGCTCATGACGGTATCGGCATTGGCAATGATGAAGGCTTCGAATCCCGGTTTGGCGTTCTCCAGAGCCCGCGCCACGGCCTGTGCACCGTCCCTGCCGTCGATGTAGCCCCAGAGGTTCCACTTCCGCAGGGTTGCGTCCTCGTCGAAGGAGGGGAACCGTGCATAGTCGGCCTCATCCATCACATTGGAGAACCGCAGGCCCGTGATGCTCAGCTCAGGATCCCATCGGGTCATTTCCACGGCCATCTGCTCCTCCAGCCGCTTCACCAGGGAGTAGGTGCTTTCCGGCCGGGGCGGGTATTCCTCGTCCACCGGAATGTAGGGCGGGTCAATGTCGAAGGGCAGCCCCAGGACGGTCTCGCTGGAGGCATACACCACCTTTTTGATGCCTGCGCGGCGCGCGGCCTGGAACACGTTGTAGGTGGAGAGCATATTGTTTTCGAACGTTGCTGCGTCCGGAAGGATGCCGGGGGCGGGAATGGCACCCAGGTGCACCACGGCGTCGAACCCATCATGCCGGTCATCAACGCCCAAGAGCGCGTCCACCACCTGGCCATAGTTGCGTAGGTCCAACACCAGCAGGCCCGGGCTGCGGTCACCCGCGCGGTCCAGGGTAAGGACCTGGTGGCCGTCGTCGGTGAGCCGGCGCACCACGTGCCGCCCCAGCTTTCCGTTTCCGCCTGTAACGGCAATTCTCATCAGTGTTTCCTTCTGTTCGAGTGCTTCTCCGTGCGGTGTTTCGGTCAGGACGGGGGACGCGGGGCTGCCAGGAACTGTTCGACGGCGGCGATTGCCAGGCCGGTAATCGTTCCCGGATCGCCGCTGCCGTTGACGGACACCAGGATGCCCCGGCCCGCGTACACCGAGACTACTTCATGCGTCTGCCGGCGGTAGAGGTCCAGCCGGCGGCGGAAGACGTCGATGGTGTCATCCGTTCGGCCCTGTTCCGAGGCGCGGCGCTGCATCCGCTCCTCCAGTTCCGAATCCGGCGCCTGCAGCTCGATGACGGCATCCAGCGCATGCCCCTGCGCCGCGAGCATGTTGTCGAGTTCCGTTGCCTGCGGTGGCGTCCGCGGATACCCGTCCAACAGGAAGCCGTGCCGGGCATCGCGTTCAAGGAGCCGGTCCTTCACGAGCGCGTTGGTGAGATGGTCCGGTACGAAGCGGCCGCCGTCCAGGTAGTCCGCGGCCTGGCTCCCCAGCTCCGTTTGCCGGCTGACGTTGCTCCGGAAGATGTCGCCGGTGGAAACGGCGGGCACTCCGAAGTGCCGGGCCAAGTGTTCTGCCTGGGTCCCTTTGCCGGAGCCTGGTGGGCCGATGATGAGGAGCCTGGTCATGTTCCTGCCCTTCCCCGAGGTGCTGCCCGCTTCATTGTGACCGGTACCCCTTTTCGGCGCCGGCAAACGGCGTCGGGCCCCGGGTGGTTGTGGGCTTGGCGCCGCCCCGAATGTATATACTCTGGTTATCGGTTTAGCAGCAGGCCGTTGGAAAGTTCGTCGATCCAGCGACCATCACCGGCTCCCCGCCCAGTTGCGGGGCGTTTGTGTGTTGCAGGCTCGTTTTGACCTGAACGAATGGCACCAAGAACCGTGGCCAGCGAGTCAACAGCAAAAACCGATACATCCATAACAGAACACCTGCATGAATTGGTCCTCAACAGCTCCGACGTCGAGGACTTCCTAACGGAACTGGCGCAGGTGTCCGCCCGGAACCTCTCCGAGCCGGGCGATGAAATGCTATGTGCCATCACCCTGCTCCGGCAGCGGAAGACGGCGACAATCGCGAGCAGCAGCCAGGACGCCAAGTCGATCGGCCTGCTTGAGCACAAGTTTGCAGAGACCCCCAGCCTCACCGCAATCACCGCCCAGGAGACTGTGCACGCGCCGAACCTTGCCGGGGACGAGCGCTGGCCGGAATACTCCTCGGCCGTCGTGGCCCAGGGTGTGCAATCGGTCGCGGCACTTCCCTTCCGGCTTGAGGGGGAAACCAAGGCTGCGCTGCTGCTGTACTCACGCCGGGCCCACCGCTTCGAAGGCCGTGTGCTGGCGTTCGCCGAGGATTTCGTCAGCCAGACTTCGCTGGCGCTCCGCCTTGCAGTCCGCTTTGCGCATTACAGCGAAACCGCTGCGAACCTCCGCGCCACCCTGGAATCCCGCACGGTCATCGATATGGCGGTGGGAATCATCATGGCCCAGAACCGGTGCAGCCAGCAGGACGCGTTCGGCATCCTTAAGACGGCATCGAGCACCCGCAACACCAAGCTGCACGATGTGGCCGCTGCTGTGGTGAATGCCCTGGGCCAGGGGCCTGCGCGTACACATTACGACGGTTAGGTGGCCGGCACACGGCAACGTGTTCCGCCACAAGTAGACTAGTGCCAACTTTTCGCCGGGGGGCCTTAATGGAACAGCAGCGTGTTTGCCTTGTCGTGGAGGATGACGACGATATCCGGGAACTGATCACAATGGTCCTGTCCCGTGCCGGCTTCGAAGTGACAGCCGTGGGCACGGGGGCAGAGGGCATAGCCGCCGCTGCTGATCCCACCATCGCCCTGGTCACCCTGGACCTTGGCCTTCCGGACATGGACGGGCACGTAGTGGCCCGTGCCATCCGTGCCCTCAGCACCGCACCGCAGTTGTTCCTGACAGCCCGTTCCGAGAACGACGATTTGCTGGCCGGCATGGCATCAGGGGCTGACGGCTACCTCACCAAGCCGTTCCACCCAGGGGAACTGAAGGAGCTTGCCCGGCAGTTGGCGGCGGGACAACCCACGCCCAGGCACAACGCCCCGGCCGGGAACGGCAGTTAGGAAGAAAGGCGACGGCGGCGGGCAGCCGCCGTCGCCCTTCTTCCTTCAGTGCCTACTTGGAAAGGAAGCCGAGCAGCGCTTCGTTGACCTCTGCCGCATGGGTCCACAACATGCCGTGCGGCGCGCCCTCAATCTCGACGTACTCGGCGCTCGGCAGGGCCTTGGCGAACAGCCGCCCCGTGGAATCGATGGGCAGGATGTTGTCCGCGGTGCCGTGCACGATCAGCGCGGGAACATCGATCTTGGGGATGTCCTGGCGGAAGTCCGTGAGCCAGGTGGGCTGGGCGGCAACGGATGCCGTGGCGCCGGCGCTTGAAGCAAGGTTCCAGCTGGCGTTCACCGCTTCCTGGCTGAGGCGCGGGGTGCCCAGGAAGGTGTCCGAGTTGTAGAAGTTCTTGAAGAACTCGGTGAAGAAGGCGTAGCGGTCAGCAGTAACAGCTTCGTTGAGCCCGTCGAACACGTCCTGCGGGACGCCGTCGGGGTTATCGTCGGTCTTGAGCAGGAACGGTTCCAGCGAGCCCAGGAACGCGGCGCGGGCCACTCGGCCGGAGCCGTAGGTGCCAAGGTAGCGGCCCACCTCACCAGTCCCCATGGAGAAGCCCACCAGTACGACGTTGTTCAGGTCCAGGGTGGTGAGCAGGGTGTTGAGGTCCGCCGCGAAGGTGTCGTAGTCATAACCCTCTGTGGGCTTGCTGGATTTGCCGAAGCCGCGGCGGTCGTAGGTGATGACGCGGTAGCCCGCACCCAGGAGCGCCGCGGTCTGCTTCTCCCAGGAGGAGCCGTCCAGCGGGTAGCCGTGGATCAGCACCACGGGCTGGCCTGAGCCGTGGTCCTCGTAGTAGAGCTCGATGTCAGTGCTGTTCTCAGTACCTACGGTGATGAAAGCCATCGGGGCGTATTCCTTTCGAGACTGATCAGGGCGGCAGGCAGAGCGCCGCGCCAGTGCACCTCCTACTCTAGGGTGCGCGACTGCTCGGGAGCAGGCCCGAATTTCACGGCGGCGGTACGCCCAAAAGTGCCGCGGGAGCCAAAGGTGTGACACTATATGCGCATGAATGCAGATAAGAATGCTTGCTCCCTTGGCACGGACAGCCAATACGTGGAGCTGGCTGTGGAGGTTTTCGCCATGCTGGCGGACGCCACCAGGGTGCGGATCATCCTGGCGCTGCGTGACGGCGAGATGGCTGTAGGCGCGCTGGCGGAGGTGGTGGGCAAGTCCCCCGCGGCGGTCTCCCAGCACCTGGCCAAAATGCGCCTCGCCCGGATGGTTTCCACCCGGCAGGAAGGCACGCGGGTGCTGTACCGTCTGGAGAACGAGCACGCCCGCCAGTTGGTGGCCGACGCCATCTTCCAGGCCGAGCACGCCCTGGGCGGGGAACCCGCCCACCACCGCGTCCCTTCCCACACCGGCGCCCCCGTACACAGTGCAGAGAGGAGCGCCTCATGACCGGGCCGCACCCGGAGTCGACGCACACGCATAGCCATCCCCACGAGGACAGCCACGCCAGGCACGACCACGACCACGACCACGACCACGACCATCATCACCACTCCGGTTTCAAGGGCTGGCTGATCGAGCTGTTCGTCCCGCACACGCACGATGCTGCAGATTCGATTGACGATGCGATGGAGGCCAGCACCGAGGGCATCCGGGCGCTCAAGATCAGCATGTTCCTCCTGCTGGCCACCACGGTGCTGCAGTTTGTGGTGGTTCTGTTCAGCAGTTCGGTGGCCCTGCTGGCGGACACCATCCACAACTTTTCCGACGCCCTGACGGCAGTGCCCCTGTGGGTTGCCTTCATCCTTGGGCGCAGGGCCGCCACCCGGCGATATACCTACGGCTACGGCAGGGCCGAGGATTTGGCCGGCCTGTTCATCGTTGCCGTGGTGGCCCTCTCGGCCGTCGTGGCTGGCTGGCAGTCGGTGGACCGTCTGATCAATCCCCAGCCGCTGCAGAACCTGGGCTGGGTCATCGCGGCAGGCCTGATCGGCTTTGCAGGAAACGAGGCCGTGGCGATCTACCGCATCCGGGTTGGCCGCAGGATCGGTTCCGCAGCGTTGGTTGCCGACGGCGTGCACGCCCGGACGGACGGCTTTACCTCGCTGGCCGTGGTGATCGGCGCCGTGGGAGTCATGCTCGGTTTTCCGTTGGCAGACCCGATCGTCGGGCTCGTCATCTCCGCCGCCATCATGGTGCTGCTGTGGGGCACTGTCCGCAGCATCGGGCGCCGGCTGATGGACGGGATCGAACCGGAACTGGTATCACGTGCCGAGGCCGCACTGGCGCGGACGCCGGGCGTGCTTTCAGTGCAGCACCTGCAGCTGCGCTGGTCCGGCCACCGGCTGCAGGGGTCGGCCCGCATCGAGCTGGCGGACACCGCGTTGTCGCAGGCGGAAGAGACCCTTCACCGCGCGGAGCACCAGCTCCGGCATGCGCTGCCCAAGCTGGACCATATGCTCCTGGCTCCGGGCACCCGGCGGTAACACAGGTAAATGCGGAAGTGACCCGGCGGGCAGGGCCGGCCGGGTCACTTCTGCATTCAGGGATTTTGGCTAGGCTTGTGCGGTCTTGCCCGGCAGTGCCAGCTTGAAGACCTTGGCCCAGGATGACCCCACCTGCTTCAGCAGCGGGCCGGTGGTGTACTTCAGGCCGTAGCGCTGGCAGATTTCGCGGACCCTTGGGGCCACCTCGGCGTACCGGTTGGACGGCAGGTCCGGGAAGAGGTGGTGCTCAATCTGGTGCGACAGGTTGCCGGTCATGAGGTGCATGAATTTGGAGCCCGAAATGTTGGCGGACCCGATCATCTGGCGAACATACCAGTCGCCGCGGGTCTCGCCGTCCACCATCTCTTCCGTGAAGGTGTCGGTGCCTTCCGGGAAGTGGCCGCAGAAGATGACGGCGTGGGCCCAGACGTTGCGGATGGCGTTGGCTGCGATGGTGCCGAACAGGGCCTGCTTCGCGGAGCCGGTCAGCATTGCCAGGGCGGGCGTGGCGGCGTAGTCCTTGGTGAACTGGGTGACCACCTTCTTGCCCAGCGCCTTCAGGTCCTTGAGCAGGGCTTCCTTGGACTTGGTGCCTTCCTTGTACTCGGTGAGTTCGAGGTCGTAGATGGCAATGCCCCACTCGAAGACCGGTGCCAGGATGGCGTTGAACAGCGGGTTGGCCAGGTTGATGGGCTTCCACGGCTGCTGCTCGTCCATGCGCAGGAGGTTGTATCCGACGTCATTGTCCTTGCCCACCACGTTGGTCCAGCGGTGGTGCAGGTCGTTGTGGGTGTGCTGCCAGGACCGCGACGGCGTGACGAAGTCCCATTCCCAGGTGGTGGAGTGGATGTCCGGGTCCCGCATCCAGTCCCACTGGCCGTGCAGGATGTTGTGGCCCAGCTCCATGTTTTCCAGGATCTTGGCAAGGCTCAGCAGCGTGGTGCCCGTGACCCAGGCGGCCTTGTTCTTTCCCACCAGCAGGGCGGCACGGCCGGAGAGTTCCAGGCCGCGCTGGATCTTGATCATGCGGCGGATGTAGGCGGCATCTTCCGCGCCCCGCTTGCCCAGGATCTCATCCCGGATGGCGTCGAGCTCGCGGCCCAGCTCCGCCACCTGTTCGTCGGTGAGGTGCGCGGCGGCGGGCGGCCGAACAGTGGGGCTTCCGGACTCGGCGAGCTTGCCGGGGCGTGTCCTCGATGAGCCGGCGCTGGCCCCTCCGGCGGCAGTGGTCTTTGTGGGTGAGATGACAGACATACGGTACTGCTCCTCAGATTTCGAGGTTGACGGGTCCGGCGGCTGCCGAGACACACGTTTGGATCAGTTGGCCGGGTTCGCCGTGGACTTCCCCGGTACGGAGGTCGCGGACCTGCCCGGCCAGGAGCGGCGTGAGGCAGCTGTGGCAGATGCCCATCCGGCAGCCGCTGGGCATCAGCACCCCGGCGTCCTCGCCGACGTCCAGGATGGGTGTGTCGCCGTCGGCCTCCACCTCCCGGTCGCTGGCTTCAAAGGTGACCAGGCCGCCGTCGTGCCCCACGGCGGCGTCGAAGCTGGTGTTGAAGCGTTCGATCATCAGGTTGCCGGCACTGCCGGCCACCGCCACGTCAGTGCCGGGCGCCCGCGTTGTCAGGGCTGCCCGCTGCCACAACGCTTCGGCGTCGTCCAGGAAGCTGTCCGGGCCGCAGGCATAGGCAGCCCGTTCCTTCCAGTCCGGGCAGATCTCGTCCAGCTCCTTGGTGCTGGAGAAGTCCATGCGGCCCTGCTCGCCGGTGTACCAGTGTGCCAGCCGGAAATTCGGGAACTGGTCGGCAAGCTCAGCCAGCTCCTCACGGAACAGGCTGTCATCCCGCGTGCGGGCTGAGTGGACCAGGACGACGTCGGCGTCCGGGCGCCGCGGCACGAGGGTGCGGATCATGGACATCACCGGGGTGATGCCGCTGCCCGCGGTAACCATCAGGAGGGGGCGCGGATGTTCCGGCAGGACGAAATCACCCTGCGGCGGGGCCAGGAACAGGACATCCCCGGGCTTGGTGGTGCGGACCAGGGTGCCGGAGACGGCACCGACGTCGGTCACGGTGATCGCCGGGTCCTTGCCGGCGGGTGCGCTGAGCGAGTAGGAGCGCCAGTGGCGGACACCGTCGAGTTCGACGCCGATGCGCGCCCACTGCCCTGCAAGGTGCGCCTTCCAGCCTCGTCCGGGGCGGAAGAAGATGGTGGCGGACTGGGCGGTCTCCTGGACCACCCGGGTGACCACGCCACGCAACTGCCGGGCCGAGTAGACCGGATTGAATAGCGAGAGGACGTCCTCGGGCGTCAAAGGGGTAGTGAGTACTGAAGCCGCCTGGGCCAGCTGTCGTAGCCGGATCATGCGTCAAAGCCTAAGGCGGCGCGAGCCATATTTCTCTCTCTCCGTCATATGACCGTTCAGCAGTCACACTAGTAGTAGGGCGCGAAGCCCCCACTACGCTCTTCAAGAGTAACGGTTGGGTCTCACTAATAGTTCCCAGCGTCCTATCGGCTCCATCCCAGGGCCGGGGCAACGTGCTCCGCGATGGTGCCCAGCAGCTTGGCGTTGAAATCCACGCCCAACTGGTTGGGGACGGTCAGCAGCAGGGTATCCGCCGCTTGTACCGCAGTGTCGGCAGCGAGCTGCTCCGCCAGGAGGTCCGGCGGCCCCACATAGCTCTTGCCGAAGCGGGCAGTGGTGCCGTCGATGACGCCCACCTGGTCCCGGCCGTCGCGGAGGGCACTGCCTGCGAAGTAGTAGTTGTCCTCTTCATCAACGATGGGCAGGACGCTGCGGCTGACCGAAACACGCGGGGCGTGGGGGTGTCCTGCCGCGGTCCATGCTTCCCTGAAAAGCTGGATCTGTTCGGCCTGGAGTTCATGGAAGGGAACGCCGGTGTCCTCGGTCAACAAGGTTGAGCTCATCAGGTTCATGCCCAGTTCCGCGGCCCAAACCGCGGTTTTCCTGGTGCCGGCACCCCACCAGATCCGTTCCGCCAGTCCCGGTGACTGCGGCTGGATGGGCAGGAGTCCGGTGGCACCACCGGCGTAGCGCGGATCGGCCTGGGCCATGCCGGCACCGGTGATGGCCTTGCGAAAGACATCAGTGTGGCGACGGGCCATGTCCGCATCGGTCTCCCCCGGCTGCGGACGGTAGCCAAAGACTGAGGCGCCTTCCAAGGCGGGCTCGGGTGAACCACGGCTGATGCCGAGCTGCAGCCTGCCGCCGCTGATCAGGTCCGCTGCCGCGGCCTCCTCCGCCATATACAACGGATTTTCGTAGCGCATGTCGATGACACCGGTGCCGATCTCGATCCGGCTGGTGCGGGCGGCGATGGCGGACAGGAGAGGGAACGGGGAGGCCTGCTGGCGGGCAAAGTGGTGGACACGGAAGAATGCGCCATCCACGCCCATCTCCTCAGCGGCAACCGCCAATTCAATTCCCTGGAGCAGGGCGTCCGCCGCTGTCCTGGTGCGGGAACCCTGGCCGGGGCCCCAGTGGCCGAATGAAAGGAATCCGATACGCTCCATACCTCCCCCAACTGCGCGGGCGGCGGCTGCATTCCCGGCTGGCATGACGGCTGCACGGGCTTACCGCTGACCTGCCGATCGCTGAAACATTTTGGCGGACAAGGCCGTGCTCCGCCTCCGCCGGAAGATGGAAGCCTCTCCGCTTGATTGGGGGGCCAAACGGAGAGGCTGGAACCAAAATAATAGGAAGCTTGCTTAGTTTCCAAATCGGCTGCCCGGCCGCGCCATTCCCGCACAGCTAAACTGGCCCGGTGATCAACAGTGAGCAGCCGTCCACCCCGGCGGTCCCGCCGTCGCGCGGAAAAATCGCCGAACGGCTGCTGCCCGGCGGCGAAGAACCGGACCCGCGCTTCACCCTTGCCAACGAACGCACCTTCCTGGCTTGGATCCGCACGTCCCTTGCGCTGCTGGCGGGCGGCATCGCGATCGAGGCGTTCACTTCGGGCCTCTTCGTTGAACCTGTCCGCAAAGGCCTGGCGGTCCTTTTGCTGCTGCTGGGCATGATGCTCAGCGGCGGGGCCGCCGTGCGCTGGCTCCGGGTGGAACGGAGCATGCGCAACAAAGCCCCGCTGCCGCTGCCGCTCTTTGTGCCCCTCCTGGCCGGGGCAGGCGCACTGGCCGCCGCCGTCGTACTGGTCTTTATCCTCTGGCGCTGATTCCGTGCCGTCCCCCGCACCCATCCCCCATGGCGATCCCGGGCTCCAGCCCGAACGGACAGCCCTCGCGTGGGGCCGGACCATGCTGGCGCTGGTGACGGCGAGCGCCTTCTTCCTGCGCTGGCTTCCCACGTACGGGGCGCCCATCCTGATGCTGCCGATGGTTTCCGGCGGCGCCGCGCTTGCCATCTACCTCACCCAGCGCCGCCGCTACCGGAAGAGGTCCCACGGGCTGGCCGGCGAGAGCATCGAGGCGGACCTGCCGGCGGTGCTGTGGACGGCGTTGGCCGGAGTCGCCCTGGCAGTGCTGGGCATCGCTGTGGTCCTGGTCAGTTGAAGGTGCCGGCCACCGGCTGATGCTCCTAGAACATCGGCAGGACGAAGCCGGCCAACAATGCCACCGAGCCGATAGCGGTCAGGCAGCGGCCAAGGACCGACGCCGTCCGGCCTGCTTCCTCAGGCTGGGTGATCTGCCACTGAGTTGGCCGTTTGGGGTGGTAGTAGATGGGCAGGGTGTCGCCCACAGACATGTCCCTGATGTCGTACGGGGACATGGGGGCGTTGTGCACCTGGTGTTTCCGGTCGAACCAGCGGAACCCCACCCCGGTGGAATCGGAGTACACCACCGCCTCGGCCACGTCCCAGGGGTGTACGTAGCGGCGGAGGAAGCCGGTATAGAAGAGCAGGCCCAGCCCGGCGGGCAGGCACAACCAAGTGAGGACCTCCAGGATGGGACCTGCCATATCCAGCGCAGTGGGCATGAAATTGATGGTACAGCGCGGGGACTGGTGGCTTCAGCACCAGGTACGTACGCTGAAGGGGACCGGACCGGAGTAAGGGGAAACCATGAATGATCAGGATATTTTGACGCACATCCAGGCCCTGGTGGAGGAGGAGCACTCGCTGCGGGAAGGTTCAGAAGGCGGCCAGCCGGACCCGGCACGGCTAAAGCACGTGGAAGAGAGCCTGGACCAGTGCTGGGACCTGCTGCGCCAGCGCCGCGCCAAGAAGGAGTCCGGCGAGAACCCGGACGACGCCGAGGCCCGCCCCATCAGCGAGGTTGAGGGTTACCGGCAGTAAGTCCGCCGCACTGAGTCAACCTGGGTGTCCGGGCCGCTTGGCCCGGACACCTGTTTCCGTCACCAACAGATTGAGCCTTTCCATGCGTATCGCAGTAGCGCAGATCATCAGCGGCGCAGACACCGCCGCCAACCTTGAACTGGTGTGGGACTACGCCGCCCAGGCAAAGAACGCGGGTGCGCAATTGGTGGTCTTCCCGGAGGCGACCATGCGTGCCTTCGGCCACTCCCTGAAAGGCATCGCCGAGCCCCTCGACGGGCCGTGGGCCAGCGAGGTCCGCAGGATGGCGCGGGAGCTGGAGATCACGGTCGTGGCCGGCATGTTCACCCCGGGCCAGGACGGCCGCGTCCGCAACACGCTGCTGGTCACCGGTCCCGGGGTGGAGGCCTCCTACGACAAGGTCCACCTTTTCGACGCCTTCGGCTTCACCGAGTCAAAGACAGTTGATGCGGGGGAAGCGCCGGTGACCTTCGAGCTGGACGGGACGGTCTTCGGCCTGGCCACGTGCTACGACGTCCGCTTTCCCGGCCTGTTCACGGCCAACGCCAATGCAGGCGCCCAGGTGAATATTGTGTGCGCTTCCTGGGGCGCGGGTCCGGGCAAGGCTGAACAGTGGGACCTGCTGGTGCGCGCCCGTGCGCTGGACAGCACCACCTTCGTGGTTGCGTGCGGCCAGGGCGACCCCGAAGCCATCGGCGCGGGTCCGGCCGGAGCAGCGCCCACCGGCATCGGGCACAGCGCGGTGGTCACTCCCCTGGGCAAGGCCGTGGTGGCCTTGGGCGGGAAGCCCGAACTCGCCGTCGTCGATATCGATCCCTCAACAGTGGACGACGTTCGCGCCAAGCTGCCGGTCCTGGCCAACGCACGCAAGTTCTGATCCGGGTGAGGTGCCGTTCACGGCCCCGAAACAGAAGGCAAAAGAGCGTACGACGGCGGTCCTCACCTCAAGAGGCCCGTGCGCCCCGTCGTTTCGGGGAACTGAGGCCGTGTTCGCCTTTCGCGCCCGAACGCAGAGACCAGGCCGTTTACATTCCGGAAACATTGCCGACACGTGATCTTCACGCCCACGGGATTTGTGTAACGTGGGCGCAACTTTAAAGGGCATCAGCTGAAACACGCTGCACCAAAAATGGATCCCGGGGGAAATGCTCCGGGGCCCAATCGGGTCCCGCACCAAGATCACGTTGCGAAGGGACCCACCGGTGGAAATCACTGCCCAACACGTCTGGCTGATGATTTCAGCCGCAATGGTACTGCTGATGACCCCCGGGCTTGGCCTCTTCTACGGCGGCATGACCCGCGCCAAGGCTGCGCTCAACATGATCATGATGAGCTTCATCTCGGCAGGGATCGTTGGCGTTGTCTGGGTCCTCTGGGGTTACTCGATGACCACCGGCAACGGGATCCTTGGGCTGTTCGGCAACCCCTTCACCAGCTTCGGGCTGCAGAACCTGATGGGCTCCCCTGACCTGCTCAAGGCCGGCTACAGCGCCACGTTCGCCATCATTACCGTGGCCCTGATCAGCGGCGCCATCGCCGACCGGGCCAAGTTCAGCGCCTGGGCACTGTTTGTGCCGGTGTGGATCACGGTGATCTACTGCCCGCTTGCCTACATGATCTGGGGCGGCGGACTAATGAGTGCAGGCGGGGCGGTCACCCGGATCTTCGGCCAGGTCATCGACTTCGCCGGCGGCGCCGTCGTCGAAATCAGCTCAGGAACGGCAGCCCTGGTACTCGCCGTCATCGTGGGACAGCGCCACGGCTTCGCCAAGGACCCGAACCACCGCCCCCACAACATCCCCTTCATCATGCTGGGCGCGGCCATTCTCTGGTTTGGCTGGTTCGGCTTCAACGGCGGTGCGGCAACCAGCGCTGAGCAGGCCGGCCTCATCTGGATCAACACGCTGGTGGCCCCTTCGGCAGCCATGCTGAGCTGGCTGGTCACCGAGAAGATGCGCCACGGGCACCCCACGTCGCTTGGCGCCGCCTCCGGCGTTGTCGCCGGCCTGGTGGCCATCACACCTTCCTGTGCCAACATCAGCCCGGTGGCGGCAATCGGCCTGGGCCTGGTGGCGGGAGCCGCGTGCTGCGTGTTCGTGGACCTCAAATACCGCTTCGGCCTGGACGACTCGCTGGACGTGGTGGGCGTCCACCTCGGCGCCGGCCTGATCGGCACCCTGTCACTCGGCTTCATCGCCCTCCCCGTGGACGGCCTGGGCGGTGGACTCTTCTACGGCGGCGGCGTCCAGCAGCTCATCGCCCAGACAGCCGCCGTCGTGATCACCCTGCTCCTGTCCGGCATCGGCACCGCGGTCATTGCCCGGATCATCAACAAGACCGTGGGCTTCCGCGTCAGCCACGAGGCCGAAGCCGCCGGCGTGGACCTGTCCGAGCACGCCGAGACCGCCTACGCCTTCGGCGAGATGGGTTCCGGCTTCAGCAGCCTGGGCCACATGCTGAGCCACCACCACGGAACTGCTCCTGCCGCCGTCCCCGTGGAACGGCTCGCCAAGGAAGATTCCTTCGCGTAGCAGCTAGTCCGCAAGGATCTTGTAGAGCGCGCGCCGCGTTTCATCCATCTTCTCGATGGCGGCAGCCCGCTGTTCCTCTGACACTCCACTGCGGAACTGGTGGATGGCACCCATCAGCTTGCCAATGCTCTGGTGGAAGTCCCGGTCCGCACTGTCCGGTTCAGCGTTCCAGGCGTTTTCCATTTCCTCTGCGTGCTCCGCCACGTAGGCCTTGCCGGCATCGGTGAGGGAAAACTCGGTCCCGCGGCCTTCACTGAGGGCCGCGATCAAGCCTTCGTCCACCAGTTGCTGCAGGGTGGGGTAGATGGATCCGGGGCTGGGCCGCCACATGCCGCCGGTCTTTGCGGCGATGGTCTTGATCAGTCCGTAACCATTCGAGGGGGCGTCTGCCAGCAGCGAGAGGATCGCGGCGCGGACATCACCCCGGTTGGCCCGCTGGCCGCCCCGTCCGAAACCGGGGCCGAACCCAGGGCCAAAACCCGGACCAAAGCCCGGCCCGAAACCGGGACCAAATCCCGGCCCGAACCCCGGACCCCTGTGCCCGTGCGGACCTTTATGGCCCCTTCCCCGCTCGAAGCGGCCCCGGCCGAATCCAGGGCCGGGATTTTTGTCGTCAAATATGCCGTTCATGGTGGCATCGTCCTTTCATTGATAGGTAGTCGCTTTGGCGTCAGCGATAGTTAAAAGATATATCGGTAACTATCGCCCGTCAACGCTTTGACGTGACCAAATCCTGACCTTTCCGCACCTGTTTCCGCCTCGTGCAGGAGCGTATTCTGGTCCCACCTTCGAGGGCGAGGGCAGGGGAATGGCGAAGCAGCGGAAGCCTAGGCGCAGGCGCGGTTTGAACGCCACAATGGGTAGGATCCTGGGGTTCCTGGCCGCAAGTGTTATGTGCGGCGTCCTGGTGGCAAGTCTGGTGGTCCCTGCCGTCGCCGCCGCGGGGATGGGGGTCAGTTCCTCCATAGACTTCTTCGAAAAGCTGCCGTCGGACCTCACAGTGCAGCCGCCGTCGCAGGCCACGAAGGTCCTGACTGCCGACGGGCAGCAAATTGCCACGTTCTACGCCGAAAACCGGGTGCAGGTGCCGCTGGACCAGATGTCACCCTTCATCAAGGACGGCATCATCGCGATCGAGGACAGCCGGTTCTATGAGCACGCCGGCGTGGATCCGCAGGGGATACTGCGGGCGCTGGTTTCCAACCTGACCAGAGGCGGCGAGCAGGGCGCATCCACCATCACCCAGCAGTACGTGACCAATGTCCTTAATGAGGCGCAACTCTCCCAGGACCGGCCGGACGCGGTGGTCCTGAACGGGCAAAAGAACCTCGGCGACAAGCTGCGGGAAATGAAGCTTGCCATCACCTTGGAAAAGAAATACTCCAAGGACCAGATCCTTGAGGGCTACCTCAACATCGTGTTCTTCAGCAACAACGCGTACGGCATCGAAGCCGCAGCCCGCCGCCTCTTCAGCACCACTGCGAAGGACCTCACCCTCCCCCAGGCAGCCCTGCTGGCCGGGGTGGTCAACAGCCCCACCCTCTACAACCCGGCCACCAACCCGGCCAAGTCGATCGTGCGGCGGAACCAGGTCCTGGACGAGATGCTGCGGCTGGGGAAGATCTCCCGGACCCAGCACGATGAAGCCGTGGCCACGCCCATCCAGCTGAAGATCAGCCCCCAACAGCAGGGCTGTGCCAATGCCACCATGGCCCCGTACTTCTGCGACTACATCTCCCACCTGATCCTGAACAATCCCGCTTATGGCCCAACGGAAGCTGAACGTGAGCGGCGGCTCTTCCGGGGCGGCCTGACCATCGTCACTACCCTGGACAGCCGGCTCCAGGCTGCCGCCCAGGCCCAGGTGGACGGGACCGCGGGGGCTAACCCGGACCACTGGGCAGCGTCGCTGGTGAGCATCCAACCCGGCAGCGGCAAGATCCTGGCCATGGCCCAAAACACGGTGTTCCTTCCCCAGCCCGGCAAGTTCGATACCAACCTCAACTTCAATGTGGATGCCCGGGACGCGCAGGGGAACGACCTGAATGGTGCCGGGGGGTTCCAGCCGGGATCCACCATGAAGCCCTTCACGTTCGCCGAGTGGCTGAACGAGGGCAAGACGCTCACGGCCGAAGTGGACGCTTCACGCCGGGTTTATCCACTTGGGTTCCCTTGGAGGGACAGCTGCGGAAAGGTGCTTGGGGCCTACAGCACGGCCCAGGCGAACCCGGCCCTTGGCGCGGCCGATGACCTGCAAAATGCCGAAGACGGGTTTTACCGGCCCATGCCCGTGAACTACGGCCTCTACAACTCGATCAACACCGCCACCTTCGCCTCAGCTTCCCAGCTGGATTTCTGCGGCATCCAGAAGATGGTGGATGCGGTTGGCCTGCACAGCGGCCTGGATAGTTCCCCCGTCAACATGCACCAGCTGGGCAATCTGCTCGGCGGCACAGGCGTCGCTCCCCTGACCCTGGCCAACGCCTTTGCCACCTTCGCCACGGACGGCCGGTTCTGCGCCACCATGGCACTGGTTGAGATTAAGGATGCCGCTGGTGCCAAACTGCCTGCCCAAGCCCCGGATTGCCACGACGCCGTCAAACCGGATGTGGCCCGCGGGGTCAACTCTGTTCTGCAGGACGTTTTGAAGAAGGGCTCAGGCGTCTGGATCAACCCCAAAGTGCAGGACAAGCTTCCCACCGCTGCCAAGACCGGTACCTCCAACAACAACGGGTCCACGTGGGTGGTGGGATACACCACCGGCCTGGTGACCGCTTCCTTCTTCGGCGATGCACTGGAAGGACAGAAACGTGCAGGCCAGAACGTGACCATCAACGGCACCTTCTACCCGCGCCTGGACGGCTACATGATTGCGGGCCCGCAGTGGGCCAACTACATGCTCAAGGTGGCACCGCTCTATCCGGCAGGCCCGTTCGCACCACCTTCCCCTTCGATGATCGGTCCGAACCCGAATTACAAGCCATAGGTTGGGACGCGCCCCTCAGTGCTGCCGTTCCTCACTGTCGGCGAGGCACTGGCCACCGCTTTGGAGGGGCGCAGTCAGCTGCCGTTGATCTGGAAGGCACGACGGCGGTCGTGCCCGGTGGACCACAGGTTGCGCTGGGCGGGGTTCCGGGGAGTGGCGGTGCGGTGGAGTGGTAGGTGTGGCCTGTTGGAGTGGAGGTTGCCACGGTGTGGCGGGGGCCGGGGACTGGTTTGGTGGTCCAGCCGCGTGTTTCTTTGGCGTGGTTGCAGGCTTCGCAGAGCCCCTGGCCGTTGCCGGTGGTGGTGGGGCCGCCGCTGTGCCAAGGCCTGATGTGGTCGTGGTGCCTGATCGGGGCGTCGCAGTACGGGGTCCGGCACGTATCGTCCCGGACCTGGAGGAAACGCTTCAAACCCGCCGGGAACAACCGGGCTTTGGAGTCCATCGCCACCAGTTCCCCGCTGCCGGGGGCGGTGTAGAGCCGGCGGACCCAGAGATTCAGGTTGTGACGGCCGGACGCGTCCACGGTGGCCTCGCCAGCGGCTTCAGGGGTGGCCGGAGAACCAAGGTTGCCGGGGCCGGGGGCTGTTACCGGCATTCGCATTGACGAACCAGCGAGGGCGAGTTCCCTTGCCCATGCCGCCGGGATGATGCCATAACCGGGCAGCCGTGCGGGTTCGGCATCGGCTTGGAGGAGGGTGCGGTCTGTCATGACGAGCTGGACCTCCACGCCGCTGATCCCGCCCGGGATCCCGGTGATCCTCTCGACGAGGGTGTCTGCCATGACCTGTCCCCGCGACCTCTCATCCCCGGCCGAACGCAGCGTGTCGGCATCCCGGTTCAGTGCCGCGTAGGCGGCTACCCCCTGTGAGACGGGGAGCAGGGCGGTCAGGTACGTCATGGTGTCCGGGGCCGGGCGCAGGCTCACGCTGCGTTCCGTGACCGCGTGTGCAGCACGCCTCGCGACCGAGGCCGGATCCCGCCGGCAGGCAGCGGCGCGGACGGCGGCGATGATGGCCTTGTCGCCCATGCCATCCAGGGCGCCGGTGTCGGCGGCGAGTTCCTCATCCACCCCGGCCCGGTCCTCGGGGGAGAGGCAAATGGTTTCCTTTACGACCAGCGTGGCCCGCCACTCATTCAACAAACCACTTTGAAACGCAGCGGAGGTGTGCGGCATGCCGGTGAGCGTTTTGGCCATTCCCAGCAGCCGGGAACCCTTCGCCGGGGACTCCCGCCGGGCCAGCGCGATCCGCGCCGCCACCCCGGCACCCTGCTCACCGGCCGGTACCCCGGCGGCAGCCTGCTCCCGGCGCTGCTGACGATCAAACGCCACAGCAACCTCGGCCTGCCGCGCACCCGCCAGGCACTTCAGGTCTTCCAACCCGCGCAGCTGGTCAATCATGCCCGCACCATCAGCAGGGACCGGGACGCTGGCCAGCAGGCTCAGGACATCACCCATGGAAGGGGCGGCGGGTTGAACAGCAGGCGGGAACCGACGCGCATCAGCAGCGGAAGATACTGCTGCAGACAACGGAGGTGATGACTCCGGCAGACCAGCAGCAAACAGCCCCCGAGGCTCTGCCTCCAGTACTCCCGCCGTCCCCACAACCGCCTCCATAACCAAAGTCTTCCACCAGGGTGTGACATCGACAGCCACCCAAAACCCTATGTGGAAAACGCAAAGTCAGCCGTTCCGATTACTCTGGCACGATGGGTGGCGTGACGATCCTGGAGACTGAGCGGCTCATTCTGCGCCCCTGGCATACGGGCGACGCGGAATTCGTGCTTGACCTATACTCGCGCTGGGAAGTGCAGCGCTTCATTGGCAACCAGCCCCGCGTCATGGTGGGCATGGGCGAGGCTGTGGAACTTATAGGGAAATGGCGCGCACTTGACCACTCCATCCACGGGATCTGGGCTGTCGAGCTCAAGACCCATCCCGGGCTCGCCCGACCGGAGCCCTCCCAGCCCGGGTCCGCAAAGCCCCAGCTCGCCGGAACGTTGCTCCTCAAGTCCATTCCGGCGTCGGGTAGCGAATTGCCGCTCCAGCCCTCGGGCGACACGGAGATCGGATGGCATTTTCACCCGGACCACTGGGGAAAGGGCTACGCTACCGAGGCCGCCCGGGTGGTCCTCGACCACGCCTTCGCGCGCGGCCTGCCACGGGTTGTTGCGGTCACCAACCCCGCGAATGCAGCCTCGCAGCGGGTGTGCACCAGGATCGGGCTGAGCCACCGGGGGCAGACGGACAAGTACTACAACGCCGTATGCGAGCTTTTTGAGGGCATGAACCCGGGCTCCTAGCCGGTTCCCTTCCAGAGCCGCTTCCACCAGGACCGCTCGGGCTCGGGCTCGGCGGGAGCGTCCTCAACGCGCGCGGCCCGCCTGCCACGCCAGCGCTGCACTTCCTCCTCGACGTCGCGGGTCTTGGTGATCACCGGCGGCCCGCCCTGCAGCTGGCGGCGGGCATCGATTACCCGGCGGTTGAAGTCCTGCAGAACGTCCCGGACCTGCTGCTCCGTGTACTGGACGTCCAGCTTTGCATCCAGTTCCGCGTCCTCGGTGCGGAGCAGGATGGCGGCCGGGCCCAGGCCGCTGATGTTCTCGCGCTGGATCAATCCCTTGACCCACCAGTCGGGGTCATAGCTTTCGCCCAGGCCTGGAATCGGCTTGCCCGCGTACTTGAGGTTGTCGAACTTGCCCTGCGCCATGGCGTCCCGGACCAGGTATTCGGCGCGGGCCGCGTCGCTGACCTTCCGGCGCTTCTCCCGCTCCTGCGCGTCGAGGGCATCCAGCGCTGCTTCTTCCTCGGCACTGATGCCGGCGCCGCGGTATGAACGCAGCTCCGACGCCCGCTCCAGCCGCTTCCGGAAATCCCGTGCGCCGCCGCTCATCGCTGCCACCGCCTTCCCTCGCTCAATCCCCACCTTCCAGTATTCAGCGGGCAGCTCGCACGTTCAACGCCCAGGGCGAGCGGACGACGGCGGGACGTGCCGCCGTCGTCCGCTCCACCTGGCGCCGTGGAAAGGTTCCTGGTTGATGCTGTGCAGTCAGGCGTTGGCGTGCTCGGCGAGGATGCTGTCAATCTGTCCGACTGCCTGCTTCATGCCTTCTTCCATACCCATCTGCACCATCTGCTCCAGCTGTTCCTCGGATTCGAAAGTGGACAGGATGGTCATGCGCGTCCGCTCCCCCACTGTTTCCAGCGTCACCGTGGCGTGGGCAGTGCCGTATTCCCCGGTGGGATTGCCGTCATTGTCCGCGAACCCGTCGTCGAACTGCAGCCTGCGCGGTGACTCAATGCTGGTGAACTCCCACCAGCCGTGCGCCTTATCCCCTTCAGGCCCTGTCATGTAGTACTTGGCCTTGCCGCCCGGCACGAAATCATGCAGGTAGAAGGTTGCCGGATAGGTGGGCGGCCCCCACCACCGCTCAAGCTGGCGGGGGTCTTCCCAGAGCTGCCAGACGCGTTCGACTCCGGCGTCAAACTCGGCGACCACGGTAAGGCTCAGGGCCTCAGGATTTTTTTCCGTACTGATGACTGTCATGGCAATGCCGTCCTAACCTTCAGCGAGAATGTCTGCCATCTTGGCGGCGCGCTGCCGCCAGACCTGTTCATATTCGTCGAGCAGCCGCCGGGCCTTTTGCAGTCCTTCATGATTGCCCCGCACGATCTGCTCCCTTCCGCGCTTTTCCTTGGTGACCAGGGATGCGCGCTCCAATACCGCCACATGCTTCTGTACGGCGGCAAAACTCATGGCGTAGAGGGCTGCCAGGCCGGAGATGGAGTACTCGCCGACGGTGACCCGGCGGACAATGTCCCGGCGGGTGGAATCCGCGAACGCCTGGAAGAGGCGATCCACTTCGGTCTCACGGAGCTGATCTACAACCATTTGGTTGTAGATTAGTCCGCCCGCTCACTGGCGTCAATGGGTTTTCTGCGTGGACATGCCCCGCTGCCCGGAGGACGCCAGCCGGTCACGGTATCTTGGGCCGCATGACCATCTTCCTCGCCGGAGCGGGCCCGGATCCGGATGCCTTTCCGGACGTCTTCGACGCGTTTGCAGCTGAAGTCCGGCAGCAGGCCGGGCAGCGCCGGCCCGCCCATGTCGCCGTCGCCGTGCATGGCACGGGGGTCAACCTGCAGGACCTCGTGGCAGCTTACGCGGAACCCCTGCAGGGCCGGATCGACTGCCGGATCGTTGTTGTACCGCTGGCGCCGGGCAAGCCTGCGGATCCGGCCACATTTGATGGAGTCGACGGCGTGGTGGTGGGTGGCGGGCTGACGCCCGGCTACTGGGAATGGCTCCACCCCGCGGCCAGCGCCATTTCCAACCTCGTCACTGCCGGTGTGCCCTACCTGGGTTTTTCCGCCGGGGCGATGATGGCACCGCGCCTGGCACTGATCGGCGGATACCGGATCAATGGGGTAGAGGTCTGCGGGGAGGAGTGTTCAGAAGGCCTGGATTCCGTGGATCTCCGCAAGGGCCTGGGGCTGGTCCCGTTCACAGTGGATGTCCACGCCGCCCAGGCCGGTACGCTGAGCCGGGCACTTGGTGCCGTGGCAGCCGGACTGGCGGAGCGGGCAGTGGCCATCGACGAGAACACAGCAGTGGTGGTGGAATCAGCGGGCGACGTCGACTACAGGGTCATTGGTGCCGGAAACTGCTGGGACATCCGGGGCACCGGCGGCGCGGCCACTTCGGTCTCCGTGCTGAAAGGCGACTGAGCTGACTGGCCCGGTTAAGGCGACGGCCCGGGGCTAATTCCCGGCGCAGCCGGGTTATCCGTCGAAGTGCGTCCTGGCGCTGCTTCCTGACAACTGCTCGATCAGCTCGCTGGCCACATCCCGGAGCTTCCTGTTGCGGTTGCTGGAGACCTTGGTGAGGATCTCCATCGCTTCTTCCTGTGAACACCGGTTCTGCGCCATGATCACCCCGCAGGCCAGGTTGATGGCGGTGCGGCTTTGCATTGCCGCTTCGAGGTCGTCCGCCCTGCTCTGCGCGTTGTTGATACGAACGGAAAGATTCAGGGTGTTGTGGGCGGCAGCGGCGAAGCCAACTGCTTTGTCGTAGACGTCAGCTGTGAACACTCCCGGTTTTGTGGCGAAGAAGTTCAGCGCAGCTCTGGCATCGTCGGTGATCTCCAGCGGCACACCCAAAGTACTGTGCACATTGTACTCAGCCAGCTTCTGGTTCAGCGTTTGCCAGCGCGGATCCCTGTCCACGTCATCAATGATTACCGGGGCCATCTCCCTGAGCGCCCGGACGCAGGGGCCGTCGCCCAACTCCTGCTCGACATGGTCAATTTCGATAGCCCGCGCGCTGCTGCCGGCAGCGGTTGCCGGCCTACGTCGCATTTTCAGCGTGACAGCGCACTCAATCGTGTCCCCGGCAGCTTCAGACACCGCAGCAGCGGCAAGGCTGGACAGTCCCGAAAGGAACTCGACCCCGTTCTCTGAGCCCACCAGAATACTTTGAAGTACCTGTACAGATTCGTGGTCCGATGAACTCAACATTCGCCCAGCTTACTTGAGTTCAAGCGGCCACGGGCGTGCTCCGGCCGGGCGAACCGGAGGTGAACCGGAGGCGAATAAGTTCCTGTATCAGAAATCCGCCAGGGCGCGTAGTGTCAAAGGTAGGAGATTTCGGGATTGCGCGCAGGTCCAGGGGTTGAATGTACGGGCCGTCCGCGCCAAGAGCGGCGGCCGCCAGCCGGGGCCTAAACCTTCAGGCGTAATCAGGGATTGAGGCCTTATGGCCAGCTACCATCCACCAGCAGCCCGTGAGGGGTTCCCGGAGCTTCTGCCCCAAGATTCCTTTATCCGCTGCGGCGCCCCGCTGCGCCAGGCCCCGCCAAAGGTGGTGCCAGTGGCCGCTTCAGCAAACGGAGGCCGGCCATGAACGCCGACTGGACCGGCGGCCCGGACAACCTGCTGGAAGCAGACGAACAGCGCCGGGCAGTGGCACAGCGTTTCCACCAGGGTGAGGTCCCCCTGGTCAAGCTGTGGACGTACTATTTCGGCCTCGGCGGAGATGCCGACGAGATGTCACTGGATGCGTACCTCAATGAGGCGCTGCACCTCCCGGCTGCCCAGGTGGGACTGATCACCACGGCCATGACGGAATTAAGCGCAAATGAGGACGAATGAGCGCCGACGAGGGTCCCTTCCGGGAAACTGATGGCTTGGCCGCAGCTGAACCGGAAGTTTCGCTGCAGCGGCTGGTCCTGGAAAACCCCAGCATCAAGGGCTTCCTCGGGGAACTGGCCATCCTGGCTTCGGCGCGGCTGTCCGCCCCGGGCAACACCATCCACAGCGGGGTCACCGTCCTCCGGCGCAAGAAGCCGGAGGCAGTAGCTTCCAGTGATGCTGCAGCCAAGGCCCTCGATGAGCTGCAAAACGGGTTTGGCGAGGGGCCGTGCCTCACCGCGCTCCGGCACAAGACCACGCTCCTTGTGCCGGACCTGGCCGCCGAAACCCGTTGGGGTCCCTATGTACGGACTGCGATGCAGCACGGCGTGTACTCCATCCTTGCCGTTCCCCTGGACTTGGCCGGGGACGCCGAGTCGGTGCTCAATCTGTACTCAGGCCGCAGCAACGGGTTCTCATCGCAGGACATCGCCCTTGTGGAGTCATTTGCCGGCCAGGCGGCGAGTTCGTTGCGGCTGATTTTGCGGATCACCCAGCTCAGTGATGCGAGGAATGACCTTGCAGCGGCCATGCAGTCCCGCACCGTGATCGACATGGCAGTGGGCGCCATCATGGCCGAGAACCGATGCGACCGGGACACGGCCTTCAACATCCTGACCAGGGCCTCGAGCACCAGGAACGTCAAGCTCCGCGATGTTGCCGCGATGGTCATCGCTTCCATCTCGGGGGAAGAACGCATCACCACCCACTTCGAGGAATAGAAGCTGTGGCGCGGCTCACACGTGATGAGAAACACTCGCAATAACTGTGCCGTCCGGTTGAGTCTCGCCTTTCGGCATGGGCACTATGGATGGGCAGGGCGGGAACCATCCGCCCTTGACATCCTGGTGACGCAACGAGGCCCACCGGTGAGCACAGGCCACCGACCCTCCGAGCGCGGACAGGCCACCGCCGGCAGACAACCGGCTAGACACAGGAAAGTACTGAACAATGACGTTTATCACTGCCGAATCCGTGACGCTTAAGATCTGGGACCGGGCGTCGCTCCACGAGACCCTTGATTCCGCGGTCTCCGACCTCTCTTCCCGTCACAACACCACCACGTGCCGCATTGCAGTCCACTGCAGCGGACCGAACACCTTCACGCTGAGCGTGCGCGGGGACGAGCCGGCACTGGCGCTGTAAGCAGCCCCAAACAGAGGACGCGGACGACGGCGGGACCCACCCGCCGTCGTCCGCGTCCTTTTTGCTGCCGGCGCCCAAGGGCCCCCTCGGGGCTTTGGCCCCTGTTTGGCCCGGCAGGCTGCCGATAGCGTCTGCTCATCACCAACTATCCGGCCGCGAGCACGAGGAGATTCCCATGGGCCATATCAAGGTGAGCACGCCGATCAACGCATCGGTGGACCGCGTCGTCGAGGTTGCGTCGGACCCGAAGCACTGGGCGTCGTGGTGGGTCAACCTCGGTGAGGCGGAGAAGATTGAGGGCGACGGCGGTGTGGGAACCGTCGTCGAGCACAGGTACCTCATGGCGGGTGTCCCGTTCCACGTGACCACCCGCGTGACCGGCAGGGAGCAGACTCCGAACGGTGGACAGAGACTGCGGCTGGAGTTCGATGGCCCGCTCAAGGGCTGGCAAACGTGGGACTACACCCCGGATGGAGACAACACCACCGTGGTGACCGCGGAGTTCGACTACAACGTCCCGGCCAGCGCCGTGGGGAAGTTCGCTGATGAACTGATCATTGAGCGCATGCAGGAACGGGCGCGCCAACAGACCCTCGAGAACCTCAAGCTCCTGGTTGAAGCCGGCCAAAGCTGATCGTGGCGACAGGCCCCTGCCTCGTCGAACGAAAGCGCGTACCGGCGTAGCATTCGTCAGGTACGCGCAGACGATTGGGAGGGCAGATGGACACGCAGCACCACGGCCAAAGGTTCAGTCTCAAGTCATTGGCGCTGCCCGTCGTCCAGGCCCCGATGGCCGGCGGACCCTCCACAGCCCAATTGGCGGCTGCGGTGAGCTCCGCCGGCGGGCTCGGCTTCCTTGGGGCGGGCTACAAGAGTGCCGCGGCCATGCGTGCAGAGATCGAAGCAGTCAGGTCGCTCACAACGCACCCTTTCGGTGTCAACCTCTTTGTCCCCCAGCCCTCGGTCATCAGCCCCGAAGCCCTGCAGCAGTACGCCGATTCGCTGGCGGCTGACGCTGAGCGGTTTGGTGTCAGCCTGGGAGAGCCCAAGCACGACGATGACGACTGGGACCAAAAGCTCCAAGTACTCCTGGAGCTCGCACCGGCCGTGGTCTCATTCACTTTCGATTTCCCCGAATCCAGTGTGGTGGAGGAACTCCGGAAGCGCGGGATGTACGTGATAGCCACGGTCACGGGCCGTGAAGAGGCGCTTCGGGCGCTGGCGGCAGGCGCCGACGCCTTGTGCGTGCAGGGCCCCGAGGCCGGCGGCCACCGTGGCACATTCAAGGCCGACGCGCCTCCCCCGCTGGTGCCCCTGCACGGGATTCTGGGCGAGCTGTCCGACCTTGAGGTGCCGCTCATTGCCGCCGGCGGCATCGCCACTGCGGAGCACACCCGTGCCGCACTCGCCGTCGGTGCCGCGGCGGTCCAGGCCGGCACCGCTTTCCTCTGCGCGGACGAAGCCGGAACCAAGGCCACCCACCGGGCCGCATTGACGTCGTCGCACCGTTTCACCACCACGGCCGTCACCCGGGTCTTCTCCGGCCGCAACGCCAGGGGCCTGCACAACGAGTTCATGCGCCGCCATGATGGCGACGCCCCCTACGGCTATCCCGAGATCCACCACCTCACCACTCCCCTGCGCGCCGCGGCTGCGGCGGCAGGGGAACCGGACTGGCTGAATCTGTGGGCTGGCATCAATTACCGGAACGTCGTGGAGGGCCCGGCGGCGTCAATCCTGAAGAGCCTCGCGCCGTAAGCCCTGCCGAAAGGCTTGGCCCGCCGTCGTCCGCTCTTTAAAGCACGACGGCGGGCCCGCCCCTTTTGGGAGCCGGCCCGCCATGCGTCCGTGGTGCCTTAGAGGGTGGCGGTGTCGATCACGAACCGGTACCGGACGTCCGAGGCAAGGACGCGCTCGTAGGCTTCGTTGATCTTTTCGGCCGGGATGACCTCGATCTCAGCGCCCAGGCCGTGCTCGGCGCAGAAGTTGAGCATCTCCTGGGTTTCACGGATGCCGCCGATCATGGAACCGGCGAAGGAACGCCGGCCGCCGATCAATGCGAAGGCGTTGACGGGGAGCGGCTCGGCGGGAGCGCCGACGTTCACCAGGGCGCCGTCGAGCTTCAGCAGGCCAAGGTAGGAGCTGATGTCAATGGAGGCGCTGACGGTGTTGATGATCAGGTCGAAGGAGCCGGCGAGCTCGGAGAAGGTGTTCTCGTCGCTGGTGGCGTAGTAGTGGTCAGCGCCCAGCTTCAGGCCGTCTTCCTGCTTCTTCAGGGACTGCGACAGGACCGTCACCTCGGCGCCCATGGCGTGGGCGAGCTTGACGGCCATGTGGCCCAGCCCGCCAAGGCCGACGACGGCAACGTTCTTGCCGGGGCCGGCACCCCAGTGGCGCAGGGGTGAGAACGTGGTGATGCCGGCGCACAGCAGCGGTGCGGCGACGTCGAGGTCGATGCCCTCGGGGATGGTCACGACGAAGTCCTCGGTCACCACGACGTGGGTGGAGTAGCCGCCCTGGGTGATGGTGCCATCGCGGTCAACGGCGCCGTAGGTGCCAACGTTGCCCTTGAGGCAGTACTGTTCCTCGCCCTTTTGGCAGTTGACGCACTCCCGGCAAGAGTTGACCATGCAGCCAACACCAACGCGGTCGCCTACCTTGTGCTTGGTCACCTCGGAGCCGACCTCGGTGACGATGCCGGCGATTTCGTGGCCGGGGACCAGGGGGTACTGCTGCGGGCCCCAGTCACCGCGGACGGTGTGGATGTCCGAGTGGCAGATGCCGGCGAACTTGATGTCGATCAGGACATCGTGAGGACCCACTTCGCGGCGCTCGATGGTGGTTGCCACCAGGTCCTCCGTGGCGGACGGGGATGCATAAGCCTTGACGGTAGTCATGGTTCTCCTGTGATCTGTTGGGGGACTTCTAAATGCTACCGGGGTTGTTCGGAGCAAACCCCGGAAATGGGCGGGCAAGGGTGGCCCTGTTGTGCCTGGTCTTCTGAGTCCTACCTTTGGCGGAAGTGATGGGACGCGGACTTCATTCGGACTAACTTGTCACGGGCGGAGGAGCACCTTGATGGCGCGGCGTTCATCCATGGCCTTGTACCCCTCTGCGGCCCGGTCAAGCGGGAGCTCGAGGTCGAACACCTTTCCAGGGTTGATCCCACCGCCCAGGATCAGGTCGATCAGCTCGGGCAGGTACTGCCGGACGGGAGCGGGGCCGCCGTGCAGGTGCACGAGCGAGGAGAACAGGTCCCGGCCGGGCAGCGCCACATCGTGGGATACTCCAACGAACCCCACGTGGCCTCCGGCGCGGGTGGCGTGGATGGCTTGCATCATCGATTCCTGCGTGCCCACGGCCTCGATGACGGAGTGCGCACCGAGCCCATCCGTGAACTCCTTGATCTTCTGCACGCCTGCGTCCCCCCGCTCCTCCACGATGTCGGTGGCGCCAAACTCCCGGGCCAGGGCCTGCCGGTCCGCGTGCCGGGACATGGCGATGATCCGTTCGGCACCCATCTGCTTCGCCGCGAGGACGCCCAGAAGTCCCACGGCCCCGTCGCCCACTACCGCCACGGTCTTGCCGGGTCCCGCCTCGGCTGCCTTGGCTGCAAACCATCCGGTTCCCAACACATCGGAGGCGGCCAGCAGCGACGGAACCTTCCCGGCGTCGGGCGTTCCCGGGGTGGCCACCAGGGTGCCGTCCGCCAGCGGGACGCGCAGGTACTCGGCCTGGGCGCCGCCTACGCCCTGCCGGTGGACACAGCCGCTCTGGTAGCCGGAGCGGCAGATTTCGCAGGTGTTGTCCGAGGCAAAGAAGGAGCCGACGACGAACTGGCCCGGCTGCACATTCTTCACATCCGCGCCCACCTCTTCGACGATCCCCACGTACTCGTGGCCCATGGGCCTTGGTTCGTGCAGCGTGTCGGCGCCGCGGTAGGGCCACAGGTCCGACCCGCAGACGCAGGCGGCAACAACCTTGATCACGGCATCCGTGGGCTGCTGGATGGCGGGCTTGTCCCGGTCCTCGACGCGGACGTCGCCGGGGGCGTGCATGATGGTTGCGCGCATGCTGGCTCCTCCAAAGGGTGAAAGGCTGAAAGCGGACACTCCCATCAAACCCGGCGTGGGAACCGTTTGCGAGGGCCCTGCTGAAACTGGTTCTGGCAGAACCTCCTTAGCGCCGCCGCGGGCGCCGTAACGTGTTCCATATGGATAACCGAGCCGAGGTCCGACAGTTCCTGTCCTCACGCCGTGGACGCATCACCCCGGAGCAGGCAGGCATCGAACCGTATGGTGGCCGGCGGCGGGTGCCGGGGCTGCGGCGCGAGGAGGTGGCGCGGCTGGCCGGTGTCAGCGTGGACTACTACACGCGCTTGGAACGGGGAAACCTCAGCGGTGTTTCGGACAGCGTCCTGGATGCCATTGCCGGCGCCCTGGAACTGGACCGCGCCGAGCACGACCACCTCTACGACCTTGCCCGCGCGGCCAACACATCGGGCCGCAAGCGGGCGGCGAGCGCGGGTGCCGCGTCCCCGTCAAAGGTTCGGCCGGAGCTGCAGTACCTCCTGGACGCCATCACGGACGCGCCGGCCTTCATCGGCAACAACCGGCTGGACATCGTGGCCGCCAACACCCTGGGCTACGCCCTCTATTCGGACATGTACCGCAATCCGTCCCGGCCGGCCAACCACTCCCGGTTCATCTTCCTGGATCCGCGCGCCCACAATTTCTACACGGACTGGGACCGGGCGGCTAACACCAACGTGGCCATCCTCCGCCGCGAGGCCGGCCGCAACCCGCATGACAAGGGCATCGCCGAACTGATTGGGGAGCTGTCCATGCGCAGCGACGAGTTCCGCACCCTGTGGGCCGCCCACAACGTCCGCCGCCACTACGCCGGGACCAAGTTCTTCCAGCACCCCGTGGTGGGCCTTCTTGAGCTGAACTACCAGGTCCTGGGGCTGGAAGAGGACCCCGGACATACCCTTACGGTCTACCCGGCCACACCCGGAAGCCCGTCCGCTGAGGCCCTGAAGCTCCTGGCGTCGTGGGCGGTCACTGAAAACATTGTGGAAACGGCGCAGGCAAAGGTGGGCAGCTAGGAACTTGCCCCGGCCCGCAGCCCTTGGGCTGGCACTAAGCGTCGGCGCCGGGCTCATAGCCAATGAGCCAGTGGAGCCCGTAGCGGTCGATGACCTGGCCATCAGAGGCGCCCCAGGGCTTGGCCGCAAGAGGGTCAACCACCCGGCCGCCAAGGCTGAGTTTGTTGAACCAGTCGTGGAGAACTGCAGGCTCAGCGGTACCGAGCAAGGAGAGCATTAGGCCTTCAAACCGGGCGCTCGTCCCGCCCGGAGGCGTGTCCGACCCCGCCAAGGCAACAACGCCGCTGAGTTCGCCGTGCGCTATCGCATCCGGGGCACCATCCGTCCGGCCGAACTCCGCATTTGTGTGGAGGGTAAGCTCACCACCGAAAACGGACGCATAGAATCCGAGTGCCTCACGCGCCGTGCCGGGAAAGCTGACGTAGATCTGGGGTGCGGTCATTCCGCCAGCCTACAGACACCGGGGTCCGCCCGCGGCCGGAGAGCCTCTCCCGTCGCCAAGGGCCTGCTTCCACGGCACAGCCAGTCACGTGAGCCCCGGTTGCGGTTTATGGCGCCGGGTTGCCCCGATTGTCCTCGTTGGTCCCAATTTGTCTTCCGCATGGCGCCATAAGTAGTGCCGTTTCGCCGCGTTTAGCGTCCGTTGCGTGACGCTGGCCAATGCCCGGCGGGCCGTGTTTAGGTGTTGTCACGGCACCGGCCAGGCCGCATGCAGCACCACGAAGCACCACCCACAAGCTCGCGCACCCCGCCGTTCAAGGCGGACCCACTCACCTTGCACGTCCACCCGGGCACACATCCCGGGTCTCGTCGTCGTACCCGGAATCTTTCCCGAAAGGAACACCATGTCCTTCCCGTCATCCCCGCCGCCCCGCTCCCGCCAACAAGCCCCGTCCTTCACCCGCCGCCGCGCCCTGGTGGCTCTCCTGGCGGTCCCCGGCGCCGGCTTGCTGGCTGCCTGCGGGGGAACGGCAACCGCAGGCAGCCAGCGCATCAGCCAAAGCGCCCTGGAACCATTGGCCGCCTCAGTGCCCGCGGGGACCAGCATCAAGGTGGGCGATCCCAGCATCAAGGTCGCACTGGAACTGTCCGGCCTGATCAAGGACCTTGACGGCTTCACCGTGGAGTTCGCCAACATCTCCGGCGGTCCGCAAACCACCGAAGCTTTCCGGGCCAACGCCCTGGACGTGGGCTCCGTGGCGGATATTCCGCCCATCCACGCCACCTGGACCGGATTGGACGTGCGCGTCATCGCGGCCGGCTACCGGCCGGATGCGGTGAACCACCCGATCTACGAACTCGGCGTGGCACCGGGAGCGGGCATCAGCCGGCTTGAGGACCTGCGCGGCAAAAAGGTGGCCTACAGCCCGGGCCAGGCGCAGGGTGCCCTGGTCCTGCGGATCCTGGACAAGGCCGGGCTCAAACAGGAGGACGTCAAGCTGGTGGAACTGCCCAGCACCGGGGACGCCTACGCCACCGCCTTGGCCAGCAAGCAGGTGGACGCGGCTCCGCTGGACGGCGTGCAGATCAAGCGGTACCTGGCCAAATACAGGGCCGACGGCGCCACCACTCTCCGCCATGGCCTTCGGGATGATCCCAGCCTCCTCTATTCCCCCGCCAAGGTCCTGGCCGATCCCGCGAAGGCGGCAGCCCTTGCCGCGTATGCGAAGGTGTGGGGCAAGGCGCAGCGCTGGATCGAGGACCACCCGGCCGAGTGGCTGGAGGGCTACTACGTCAAGGACCAGGGCCTGTCCCGGGAGGACGGCCAGTACCTGATCGACGCAACGGGCAAGCGCGACCTGCCCACCTCGTGGACCGACGCGATCGAACGGCATCAGGAAACCGTCGATCTCCTGTCCCGCGAGCAGAAGAAGCCACAACTGAAGGCGGCAGACCTCTATGACACCCGCTTCGAGTCCATTGCCGGCACTGCGTTTGCTTCCGCCGGAAAGGCAGGTGCGGCATGAGCGCCGTACTGGAGCGCACCACCGTGGCGCCGCACCAGGACCCGGTGCTGTCCGGGCGGGAAGACGTCCGGCCCGCGGCCAAGAAGCTGGGGCCCGGACGACGACGGCGGCTCGCCTGGGTGGGTCCGTCCGTTTTGCTGCTGCTCTGGACAGTCTTTTCCGCCACGGGGCTCCTTGACCCCAGGATCATGTCCGAACCCTGGACTGTGGTGGCCACCGCCGGTGAACTGATCGCGGACGGCAAGCTGCAGGAAAACCTGGCCATCTCCGCCCAGCGCGCCGGCCTGGGCTTGTTCTTCGGCATCCTGGTGGGCGCCGCCCTGGCGCTCCTGTCCGGGCTGAGCCGGGTGGGTGAGGCGCTCATCGACGGGCCGGTGCAGATCAAGCGCGCCATCCCGGGCCTGGCCCTGATCCCGCTGCTCATCCTCTGGTTCGGCATCGACGAAACCATGAAGGTCCTCACCATCACCCTCGGCGTCTTCGTCCCGGTCTACCTGCAGACCCACGCAGGGCTGCGCGGGATCGACCTGCGCTTCGTGGAGCTCGCCCAGACGGTGGGCCTGAGCCGGGCCGGCTTCATCCGCAAGGTGGTCCTCCCCGGCGCGCTTCCCGGGTTCTTCCTGGGCCTCCGCTTCGCGGTCACCGGCGCCTGGGTATCCCTGGTGGTGGTGGAACAGATCAATGCCACCAGCGGGATCGGCTACATGATGGAGCTCGCCCGCACCTACGGCCAAACAAACATCATCGTCCTGGGCCTGGCCGTCTACGGCATCCTTGGCCTGCTCTCCGACGGCATTGTCCGCTTCATCGAACGAAAGGCCCTTTCATGGCAGCGCACCCTGGCGGGCTGACCACCGCCTCCGCAGTTTCCGTCCGGGACCTCATCCGCGGTTTCGGCCCGAAAGGCGTTCTGAACGGGGTGGACCTGGACATCGACCCGGGCGAATTCGTGGCCCTCCTTGGCCCCAGCGGCTGCGGCAAGAGCACCCTGCTGCGCGCCCTCGCCGGGCTGGATCACGACGTCCGCGGCAGCGGCGTGATCAGCGTGCCTGAGCGCGTCTCCGTGGTCTTCCAGGACTCCCGGCTGCTGCCCTGGGACACCGTGCTGGGCAACGTCACCCTGGGTATCCGGGAGCACGACGCCGAGGCCCAGGGCCGCAAGGCCCTCGCCGAGGTGGGACTCGCCGGGCGGGAAAAGGCCTGGCCGCACCAGCTTTCCGGCGGCGAGCAGCAGCGCGTGGCGCTGGCGCGGTCCCTGGTCCGCGAACCGCAGCTGCTGCTGGCCGACGAACCCTTCGGCGCCCTTGACGCGCTGACCCGGATCAAGATGCACGGCCTGCTCCAGGACCTGGTGGCCGCACACCGGCCCGCCGTTCTGCTGGTCACCCACGATGTGGACGAGGCCATCGCGCTGGCCGACCGGATCGTGGTCCTGGACCACGGCCGCATCGCCACCGTCCGCCCGGTGTCGCCGGAAATCCGCTCTTCCGCGGACGCCGCAGGGCATGAAGCCCTCCGCCGCGACCTCCTCACCGCGCTGGGCGTCGAGCCCGCGCACACCCCTGAACCGGCCGCCGTCGGCCGCTGATAGCTGAAAAGGACTCCCATGACTTCCCATAGCCAGCCCAAAAACCGCAAACTCCACCTCAACGCCTTCCTCATGAGCACGGGCCACCATGAAGCATCGTGGCGGCTGCCGGAGAGCGACCCGCAGGCCAGCACCGACGTGGAGCACTACAAGCAGCTGGCACGTACCGCCGAGCGCGGCAAGCTGGACTCAATCTTCTTTGCCGACTCCCCCGTCCTCTTCGGCGAGGTGGGCAGGCGCCCGGCCGGCAAACTGGAACCCACGGTGTTGCTCACCGCCATCGCCGGCGCGACGGAGCGCATCGGGCTGATCGCCACTGCCTCGACCACCTACAACGAACCCTTCAACCTGGCCCGCCGCTTCGCGTCGGTGGACTGGGCCAGCAGCGGGCGGGCCGGCTGGAACGTGGTGACCACTGCTGGCCCGGACGCCGCACGCAACTTTGGCGTGGACGACCAGCCCGCCCACGCCGTCCGGTACGAGCGTGCTGCCGAATTCATCGAGGTGGCGCAGAAGCTGTGGGACAGCTGGCAGGACGACGCCGTGCTGGCGGACAAGGCGGAGGGCGTGTGGGGCGACGGGGAAAAAATCCGCACCATCGACCACCAAGGCAAACACTTCAAGGTCCGCGGCCCGCTCAACGTTCCGCGTTCCCCACAGGGACACCCGCTGATCGTGCAGGCGGGATCGTCGGAAGACGGCAAGGACCTGGCCGCGAAGTACGCCGACGCCGTCTTCACCGCCCACCAGACCCTCGCGGACGCGCAGGAGTTCTACCGCGACCTGAAGGCCCGCACCGCTTCCGCCGGGCGGGACCCGGAAACCATCAAGATCCTCCCGGGAATTGTGCCGGTCATCGGCGCCACCGTGGAAGAGGCACTGGAGCTCGAGCGGGAGTTGGACCGCCTGATTAAACCCGAGTACGCGCGGACCCAGCTTGCCAGGACTCTTCGCCTGGACCCCGAGGACCTGCCGTTGGACCGCCAGCTGCCGGAAGACCTGCCCAGCGAGGACGAGATAGAAGGAGCCAAGAGCCGCTATACGCTCATCGTGCAGCTGGCCCGCCGCGAGCAGCTCACTGTCCGCCAGTTGATCGGCCGGCTGGGCGGCGGCCGCGGGCACCGGACCTTCACGGGGACCCCCGTGCAGGTGGCGGACGCCATCCAGGAATGGTTCGACGGCGGCGCGGCGGACGGCTTCAACATCATGCCGCCGGTGCTCCCGTCCGGCTTGGAAACCTTCGTGGACCAGGTGGTGCCCATCCTGCAGGAGCGAGGCCTGTTCCGGACCGGGTACGCCGGAAAAACGCTGCGGGAGCACTACGGTTTGGCCCGGCCGGAAAACCAGTACGAGGGTGCGGCGGTGCCGGAGTTGGCGTCCATTGGGTTGGCGTTCTGATGGGCCGGCAGCTGAAGCTCAACCTCTTCATCTACCCGGGCGGCCACCACGAGGCCGCGTGGCGGCACCCGAAGTCGCAGACGGACCGGCTGCTGGACATCGGTTTTTACCAGGAGCTGGCGCAGCGGGCGGAGGCCGCCAAGCTGGATGCAGTGTTCTACGCGGACGGGCCGGCACTGGAAAGCAACGTGCAGTACGCCACCCGGTTCCGGATCGAACCCTTCACGTGGCTGTCCGCCGTCGCGGTGGCCACTGAGCGAATCGGCTTGATTGGCACGGCCAGCACCACCTACCTGGAGCCTTACAACGCCGCCCGGCTGTTCGCCTCACTGGACCACCTCAGCAAGGGCCGCGCAGGCTGGAACATCGTGACCACCGGCGCGGAGCGTGCGGCGCAGAACTTCGGACTGGATGAACACCCCCCCGCACGCTGAACGCTACTCCCGGCCGACGAGTTCGTCCGCGTGGTTGGCAAGTTGTGGGACAGCTGGGAGGACGGCGCCGTGGTGGCCGACGCCGGCAGCGGACTTTTCGCCGACCCGTCCCTGATCCACAAAATCGGCCATGAGGGCAAGTACTTCCGGGTGGCGGGTCCGCTCAACACCCCGCGGTCCCCGCAGGGCCGTCCGGTCTTCGTCCAGGCCGGGTCCTCTGCGGACGGGAAGGCCTTCGCGGCCGAACACGCCGAAGCCGTGTTCACCGCGCACCAGTCCCTGGCCTCTTTTACTCCGACATCAAGGAGCAGGCGGCGGCGTTCGGCCGCGACCCAGGCCACCTCCTGGTGCTCCCCGGAATCAGCCCCTACCTGGGCTCCACGGAGGCCGAAGCCCGGGCGTTGAAGCAGGAGTTCGATGAACTGACCCAGCCGGAGTACGGGCTGGGCATCCTGCGGAAGCTGCTGGGCATCGACCTGGACGGCGTGCCGCTGGACGGGCAATTCCCGCCGGATCTGCTGGCCGCGGCCGGCAACGCAGGCAGCCGCAGCCAGCTGGTGCTGGACATCATCCGCCGCGAAAACCCCACGGTCCGCCAGGTGCTGCAGCGGTTCGCCGGCGCCCGCGGGCATTATGTATTCGCCGGAACCCCCGTGCAGGTGGCGGACGAGATCCAGCGCTGGTTCGGGGGCGGCGCCGCGGACGGATTCAACATCATGCCGCCGTGGCTGCCCGGGGGCTTTGAGGCGTTCGCTGATGAGGTGGTTCCCATCCTCCAGGCCCGCGGATTGTTCCGCACCGAGTACACGGGCCGGACTTTGCGGGAGCACTTCGGCCTCGACCGGCCCAACAGCCAGTATGCGAAGAAGGCAGACAGGGACGGGGCTGCGGTGCATTGATTTTCCTGACACAGCGGCGTGTGAGTACAAGAGGCTCCACGCGGGTAGTCCCTAGACTGACAGATGGACGTTTAGCAGGACTATACGAAGGAGCGGGCGCATGGCCAATGTAGTTGTTGTAGGTGTGGATGCCAGCCAGTCGGCACGGAAGGCTGCGGAGGTGGCGCTGGACCTCGCCCAGTCGCTGGGAGCGTCACTGCACGTGGTGACTGGTTTTGAAATTGAAAACGCGGAGACCTTTGGCGTGGGATCGGACAAGGTCCGGATCTCCAACGCCGACAGCTCGGAGATGGTGGCCAAGTCCCTGGCCGCATCGCATCCGGGAGTGGAAATCACGCACTTCGCAGCACGCGGCAAGCCGGCCGATTCCCTCATCAAGGAAGCCGTCCGCCTGGATGCCCGCGTGATCGTGGTGGGCAACCGGAGGATGCGCGGCATCGGCCGGCTCCTGGGCAGTGTGGCCAACAGCGTGGCGCACAACGCCCCGTGCGATGTCTACATCGCGAACACCTACGAGGACTGACCTACCGCGCAGCAAAGGTGGGCGGACGACGGCGGGACCTCCCGCCGTCGTCCGCCCGCTTTCTTCGGCGAAAGGGTCAGGCGCCGTACTCCTCGTCGGTAACGTGGTGGAGCCACGTGACCACCTGCCCATTCGCATCGGCCTCCTGCATGGCGACGTGTGCCATGAACCGCTCCGGGGTGGCCCCGTGCCAGTGCTCCTCGCCCGGCTCGATGTAGACCACATCGCCGGGACGAATCTCCTGGATTTCGCCGCCGCGCCGGGCCACGAGCCCAACCCCGTCGGTCACGTAGAGGGTCTGGCCCTTGGGATGGTGGTGCCAGGCGGTGCGGGCACCGGGGGCGAACCGCACATGCGCGCAGCCGATGGCCGACTGCTCGTCAGGGTTCCGGATGCCGTCGATCTGCACGGTTCCGGTGAACCATTCCGCCGGTCCGGCGCCGGTCTGGCCGCCGCTTTTGGTGTACTTCATGTTCTCCTCCTGTTAGTGGGGGTTGCTGGACAGTGTGTTGGATGTCCCGGCAGTTCGGTCTGTAACGCGGGACGTCAGGAACGCCAGGACGGTCGCCGCCGCAAGGATTGCGGCAGCGGCCAGGAAGGTGCCGCGGTAGCCGGCGGAATCGAACAGGACTCCGCCCAGAGTTGAACCGAGGGCGATCGAGGTCTGGATGACGGCCACCATCAATCCGCCACCGGCCTCGGCGTTGTGCGGCATGGCCTTGGCGATCCAGCTCCACCACCCCACCGGCGCGGAGGTGGACATCAGGCCCCAAAGTCCCAGGAGAACCACGACGGCGGCGAGCCAGTCACCGGTAGGAACGAGGGCGGCGGCGATGATCGCCATGAGCACCGGGATGGCAACCAGCGTCCGGTACAGCCGCTTCCCCAAATAACGGCCGATCAGCAGGGTACCCGCAAATCCCGCGGCACCAATCACCAGGAGAACCAGGGATACCGTGGCCGCGTCGACGCGGGTCACCGTCTCCAGGAACGGGCGGATGTAGGTGAACAGGACGAACTGCCCCATGAAGAAGGACCCGCAGGCGGCCATCCCCCAGGCGACGGGTTTGCTCTTGAGCTCCCGGAAAACCGCGAAGATGCCCCCGGTTCCCGCAGGACGTGTCCCGCCCGGCATGGATGGAAGGCTGATCCACTGCCAGACGAGTGCCAGCAGCGCCACGGGGACCAGGCAAAAGAATGCCCCGCGCCAGCCGATAATGGAGCCCAAATAGCTGCCCAGCGGTGCGGCCAGGACTGTGGCGAGGGCATTGCCGCCATTGAAGACCGCCAGGGCCCGGGGCACCTTGGAGGCAGGCACCAGCCGCATCGCAGTGGCCGCGGACATGGACCAAAACCCGCCAATCACCACGCCAATGAGGGCGCGGCCCACCATGAAGAGCAGGTATCCCGGAGCCAACGCAACGAGGGCACCGGAGAGGGCCATGAGCCCGGTCAGTCCCAGCAGCAGGGTCTTCCGGTTTATGCTGCCGGCCAGCGTGGCCACCGAAAGGCTGGTCAGGACTGCAAACAGGCCGGAGATCGCAATGCCCTGCCCCACCATCCCTTCGGAGACCTGGAGCTCGGCGGCCATTGGCGTCAGCAGGCTTACAGGCATGAACTCGGAGGCGATCAGCGCGAAGACGCACAGCGACATCGCATACACGCCGCCCCAGTGCGCAGGGTGCTGCCCGTCGGGTTTTTGGGGCGCACTGATATTTGTGACTGTTGCTTCGGGGGCCATGGTTTCCATCAAACCGCGCTGCCGAAGTCGTAGCGAGGGCCCTGCTGAAACGGGTTTTGGCAGACCCTCCTTAGGGGAGCACGGCCGTTGACGGAGCTTCCCGCCGCGGTATGTTGTCTGTTTCCGGCGGCTGTGGTTTGTAGACCCAGGCGACCAGCACTACGGAGATGATCATCAGCAGGAACCAGGCCACCAGTTTCTCCAGGCCGACGGGGTGCCATTCGTCCACCTGGCTGGGGTAGAGCCAGGCGCCGGACCACGTGGCGATGTTTTCTGCGAGCCAGATGAACAATGCCACCAGCAGGAACGCGACCACCAGAGGCATCCGGAACTCCCGGCGGAATACCCGGAAGTGCATTACGCACCGGCCAAACACCACCGTGACGGCGGCGAGCAGCACCCAGCGCAGGTCCCAGATGTAGTGGTGGGTGAAGAAGTTGGCGTAAATGGCGGAGGCCAGGATGGCCGTGATCCAGCGGCGGGGATAGCCCGCGAACCTGAGGTCGAAGAGCCGGTAGACGCGGACCATGTACGAGCCAACGGCCGCGTACATGAACCCGCTGAAGAGCGGCACGGCACCTATGCGCAGGACGCGTTCGGCCTCGTAGGACCAGGAACCCATATCGGTCTTGAACAGCTCCATCACGGTCCCCACCAGATGGAACAGGACGATCACCCGCAGCTCGCGCAGGGTTTCCAGCCTGAACGCCACCATCAGGATCTGGATAACGACGGCGGCGACGGTCAGGAAATCATTGCGCGCCAGGCCGGCGTGGTCCGGGTACCAGAGCCTGGCCGCCATGAGCACCGCCAGCAGCGCGGCGCCGAAGATGCAGGCCCAGCCCTGTTTGAGGGCGAAGACAACGAACTCAGTCAGCTTCGCTTTGGCACCACCGGCGGGGGCCGCGGCCAGGAAGCGGCGGGCCCGTTCGTCGATCCGCTGCTCAACTGGAGTTGAATTACGCACTGATCCCCTGGTGCCGGCTTGGCTGGCGGTTCCTGCGCAGATCTTTTTCGAGCTCTGCCAGGCAGTAGTCCTTGAACCAGTGCCTGATGCCGCGCGGAAGCCTGGGGTAGGCCACGGCAATAACGCGCCAGGACCGGTCGTACCTGCGCTGGTGGCGATCGCTCCATTCCAGGCCAAAGTCCTGCCGTAGCTGGGCGGGAAGGAGCCCGGCCGTGAGGAACCGGGCCGGTGGCATGATGGCGCGGTACCAAAGGGCCGTACGCCTGGGAAACAGCAGGCCCCGTCCAACGCGGACGCCCTCTTCCTCGGCGCGGAGGGCAGACACTTGCTCCTCCCAGTAGTGGCGGAAGGCCGCCCTGTCTTTTGGCCACATCCCCGGCGGAAGCTGAAGGGCGGTACCGATCCGCGCATAGTCCTGGTACATCGCATCGGCGGTCTCGTCGTCGAGCGGGCCGTGAATCTTCTCGATGATGGTGAGCGCTGTGTCGTAAAGAGTTGCTGCCACCCACAGCTGCAGTGCCGGATCGAAGGCGTTGTAGCCGGCGGACGATTCGTCGGCACCGCGGCGGACGGGTACATGGGCCCGGTTCACCCTGCGCCGGACTTCCCTCACCTGCTCATCGTTTCCGTAGGTGATGGCGTAGACATACGTGAGCGTGCCCTTGAGCCGGTTAACCGGGCGTTGCGTGAAGGTACTGTGTGCCGCGACGCCGCGGCCGATGGCAGGGTTGGCAAGCTGCAGCAGGATGGCGCGTCCCGCCCCGGCGAGCATTATGCCTTCTGCCCGGTAATCGGCAACTCCCTGCACCATGGGAAAAGAGTACCGGAGGGGTATGACAGCGGATGGGCCCTTCGGCCCGTTGTGGTAGCTAGCCCGTGCCGGTAGCTGGGTCACTTGGCAACAGGCCGCAGCGAGATGATCATCTTCCTGATGTCCGCGTACTCGGCCGTATCCCGGTACTTCCTTGCCTGCTCCAGATAAGGCAGCGACGGGTCCCCCGGCGTTGCGTTGTTGGCCGGGTCGTAAAACGCGCCGAACATGGCACTGTTCGGCGGCCATGTGAAGAACTGGAAGATGGGGCAGGCGTCGGGGCCGCCTGGCATGGGGCCCGACGTGATGCCGTAGCCGGCCGCCGGGGTGTAGGGCGGACCGGGGATGGCAGCGTTGCCCCTCGTCTCGAAAATGAAGTGTGGCACCGCTCCGCCCTGGGCCAGTACGGGGAGGTCTGCGCTGTCCAGGACCTCATAGGGGAACCTCTCGGTGCACGTGGATCCCGTGGCCATGTTGGTCCGCAGCGTCGCCATTACCTTGCCGGCCTGGTTCCGCACCTCCGCAAACGCCCCGCCGCCTTCGGCCAGTTCCCCCGCGGGATCCTTGACGGTCCAGGCGGCGGGGAGGTCGAACGCCATGGTGCCATCCGCCGTCGTAAACGTGGTCCATCTTTCCCCGGCGTTGCCGGGCGCTGTCGGAGCCTGCGCAGGGGGAACGTTCGACGGCGTTGGCGCCGCCGGCGCGCTCGGCGCCATTGCGGAGGTACTGGCAGGGCCGGAAGCTGAAGCGGTGGGCTGTGGGCTTCCCATTTGCGGCGCACACGCGGCAAGGAAGAGGGCTACGGGTACAAGGGCTGCCACGAACCTGCGCACCACACCCTCCTTGGGCCTGACGTTGACCCCTTAAGTGTGGCGCGGTTCCCCCGGGCGGAGGAGGGCCGGAGGACCTGCCCTCCCCCGCCCGGGGAACGGAGTCACTGCTCCAGCAGCGACACGTCCCGGACAGCCCCCTTGTCCGCGGACGTGGCCATCGCGGCGTACGCACGCAGCGCGGCAGACACCTGGCGGTCCCGGTCCTTGGGCTTGTAGCCGCCGTTGATCAGCAGCTTCTCGCGGCGTTCGGCAAGGAGCTCATCGGAGACCTCCAACTGCAGGGAGCGCTCGCTGATGTTGATGCTGATGATGTCGCCGTCCTCCACCAGGGCGATGGCGCCGCCGGAGGCAGCTTCCGGGGAGATGTGCCCGATGGACAGGCCGGAGGTACCGCCGGAGAAGCGGCCGTCCGTGATGAGGGCGCACTTCTTGCCCAGGCCGCGGCCCTTGAGGAACGACGTCGGGTACAGCATTTCCTGCATGCCCGGTCCGCCCTTGGGGCCCTCGTAGCGGATGACCACCACGTCGCCTTCCTTAATGGACTTGTTCAGGATCTTTTCCACGGCCTCGTCCTGGGACTCGCACACCACGGCCGGGCCCGAGAACGTCCAGATGGACTCATCCACGCCTGCGGTCTTCACCACGGCGCCGTCGACGGCCACGTTGCCGCGGAGCACGGCCAGGCCGCCGTCCTTGGAGTAGGCGTGTTCCACGGAGCGGATGCAGCCTCCTGCGGCGTCCGTGTCCAGGGAGGTCCATTCGTTCGACTGGGAGAAAGCGGTGGAGGAGCGGACCCCGCCGGGGGCCGCGTGCCAGAGGGCCTTGGCTTCCTCCGTGGCCTTGCCGCCGCGGACGTCCCAGTCATCCAGCCAGCCGTCGAGGTCGGCGGAGTGCACGGAGTGGACGTCCTTGTGCAGGAGCCCGCCGCGGTTCAGCTCGCCGAGCAGCGCAGGGATGCCGCCGGCGCGGTGCACATCCTCCATGTAGTAGGTCTTGTCCTTGGCAACGTTCGGCGCCACCTTTGCCAGGCAAGGGACCTGGCGGGACTTGGCGTCCATCTCGGCCAGTCCATAGTTCACACCAGCCTCCTGGGCTGCGGCCAGCAGGTGCAGGATGGTGTTGGTGGAGCCGCCCATGGAGATGTCCAGGGCCATGGCGTTGTCGAACGCCTTGGCCGTGGCGATGGAGCGCGGCAGCACGGAGTCGTCGTCGCCGTCGTAATAGCGCTTCACCAGGTCGACGACGGTGGCGCCTGCCTTCTCGTACAGCGCCTTGCGGGCGGTGTGGGTGGCCAGCACGGAGCCGTTGCCGGGCAGGGACAGGCCGATGGCCTCGGTGAGGCAGTTCATCGAGTTGGCGGTGAACATGCCGGAGCAGGATCCACAGGTGGGGCAGGCGTTCTCTTCGATGAGGTTGATGTCGGCGTCGGAGATGGACTCGTCCACGGCGTCGGCGATCGCGTTCACCAGGTCCAGGGAGCGCACGAAGCCGTCGGTCAGGGTCACGCGGCCGGCTTCCATGGGGCCGCCGGAGACAAACACCACGGGAATGTTCAGGCGCAGCGCGGCCATGAGCATGCCGGGAGTGATCTTGTCGCAGTTGGAGATGCAGACCAGGGCGTCGGCGCAGTGGGCGTTGACCATGTATTCCACGGAGTCGGCGATCAGGTCGCGGGACGGCAGCGAGTAGAGCATGCCGGAGTGGCCCATGGCGATGCCGTCGTCCACGGCAATGGTGTTGAACTCCCGCGGCACGGCGCCGGCGGCGAGGATCGCGTCGGAGACGATCCTTCCCACGGGGGCGAGGTGGGTGTGGCCGGGGACGAATTCGGTGAAGCTGTTGGCCACGGCAATGATCGGCTTGCCGATATCCGAGTTGGCGACGCCGGACGCGCGCAGCAGTGCGCGGGCGCCGGCCATGTTGCGGCCGTGGGTGACTGTTTTAGAGCGGAGTGCAGGCATGTGTACCATCCTGTCCGGTCCCTCCGCTTCCGGGAAGACAGCGTTACTCCTAGTAGTGGGAGTACCAGAGTAATAGTATTTATGGGTGAATGATCCCGGGCGGCGCAAAGAACTTGGCCTCTTCCTGCGGGCCCGGCGCGACCAGGCGCTGCGGGCCGACTATGGCCTGCCCCCGATCGGCCGCAGCCGTGAGCGGGGGTTGCGGCGCGAAGAGGTTGCCTTCCTGTCCGGCGTCAGCGTGACCTGGTACACGTGGCTTGAACAGGGCCGCGACATTAGCCCGTCCCGCCAGGTCCTGGAAGCGGTCAGCCGCGCACTGCACCTTTCAAGTACCGGCCTTGGCTATGTGCTGTCCCTTGGCGGATATGCGTCGGCCGCTCCAGCCAGCCCCGCCGCCGATACGGCACCGCCCCACATCCAAAGACTGATGGATGCGCTGGATCCCAATCCGGCTTTTGCCTTGTTCCCGGACTGGGGCGTGGCCGGGTGGAACAGGGCCTACGCGGCTCTCTACCCCAACATCGACACCGTGACGCCGGCGGACCGGAACCTGCTGTGGCTGGTGTTCACGGACCCCTATGTCCGGGACCTGCTCCCCGACTGGGAAACCACCAGCAAGAGGTTCCTTGCCGAGTTCCGGGCCGAGACCGGGCAGCGGCTGGGCGATCCCGACATCCAGTACCAGGTGGAGCGGCTCAAGGAAGCGAGCCCGGAGTTCCGGCAGGGCTGGGACCTCTACGACATCCTGGGCTTTGAATCCCGCGAGCGCCTCTTCCACCACCCCGCGGTGGGGGTGCTGCAGCTGGAGCACCACCAGGTGTCCCCGTCGGACCGGCCGGACCTGCACATCGTGGTCTACACGCCGGCCCCCGGCAGCGACGCCGCCGCGCAGATGCAGTCCCTGATGGCTGCCGCCGGCTAACCGGCGCCGGTGCCAAGGTAAGCCAAGGCCGCGGTGGCCTGTGCTTGCGTGGCCATGCGCAGGGTGGGGTCCACGGCCGGCAGGAAGAACGGCGAGTGGTTGGCCGGAATGTCCGTGTCCACAGTGCCCGCTTCCACGGCCCGGCGGTAAAGGTCCCGGGGAACGGAACCGACAATCCAGTACACGTAGGGAATCCCGAAAGCGTCGGGGATGCGGCTGAAATCCTCGGATGCCGTCTGCGGCGCGGTGCGGTAGACGGCATCCGACCCGAAGGACCTGGTGAAGGCCGCGGTGATCCGGGTGTAGGCGTCGGGATCGTTGCTGGTCAGCGGGTACTGGTCGTAGTACTCGAACCCGGGTTCCTGCGGCGAGCCAGCCGCAGCGCACTCGCCGCGGACAATGCGTTCGATTGCTGCAATCATCTGGCTCCGGGTCGCCATACTGTAGGTCCGCAGGTTGAGCAGCAGTTCGGCGCGGTCCGGGATGATGTTGGCGGTGGCCCCGGCGTTCACCGATCCAACGGTCAGCACGGCGAACTCCCCCGGCGTGGTTTCCCTGGACACCACGGTCTGCAAGCGAAGGACGATCGATGCGGCCAGCACCACGGGATCCACCGCCTTGTGTGGCATGGATCCATGGGCTCCGCGGCCGTGGACGGTGATCCGGAGGGAATCGCCGGCGGACAGCACGGGTCCCGGCGTGGTGCCGATGGTTCCCGCCTCGGTGGGCATGACGTGCTGGGCCAGCGCAATGTCCGGCCGCGGGATTCCGGCGGCCAGGTCGTCGTCGAGCATTGCCTGGGAACCCGCCGCCGTCTCCTCCGCCGGCTGGAACAGGGCAATGTAGGTGCCCTGCCAAGTGTCCCGGTGGTCAGCCAGGTACTTTGCCGCGCCGAGCAGGGCCACCACGTGCATGTCGTGCGCGCAGGCGTGCATCACCCCTGGAACGGCGGAGGCGTACGCTGCGCCAGTGGCCTCGGTGACGGGGAGGGCGTCCATGTCCGCCCGGGCCAGGACGCAGGGACCGGCGCCGTTGGCAAGAACGCCTACGACGCCGGTACCGCCGAAGTGCCGGACGTCAAAGCCCCAGCCGGCCAGCTTCGCCGCGACGGCCCCGGATGTTGCGTGTTCCGCAAGGCCAAGCTCGGGGTTCCGGTGGATCTGCTCGTAGAGCGGTACCTGCCATGCCAGTTCCTGCTCGAAGCTGCTGTCCCTGACGTCCATGCGGAGCTCCTCCCGGCCGGCGGCGCCGGCCCCTTCGGCCACTCTAGGCCAGCACCCCCTGCCGCACCACGGCCGGCTGAAACTGTGCACCCGCGCCCGGGAATACCGGCACGTCGATCCGTGCGTGGGTGTGGACCTCGTTCACCGTGGCCCTGGTGTGCAAGGCGATCTGTTCCATCGTGGTCACCCACATGCCGTCCATGCTCTTCACCCGCTCGATCAGCTGCTCCAGGGCCACAGCCTTGGACGGCCGGCCGGAGATGAACGGGTGGTTGGTCAGCACGAAGCAGCTTCCCTGGGAGTGGTGTGCCTCGGCTTCAAGCGTCCACATTTCCAGCACCTTGGCCGGGCTCTCGATCACGCCGCTGCCGGTCACGCCGGGGTAGAAGGCGTACTGTTCCCAGTCGTCCAGGGTCCAGTCCACGGGAATCTCCACGAGGTCCCTGGGATCATCGGCGGCGACGGCGAAGCGGTAGGGGGCGTCGCCGTCGAGCAGGCTGGAATCGTAGAGAAAGCCGCGGTCCGCCAGCAGGCCCGGCGAGTGCCAGTTCAGCTCCCACCACGGTGCCCGGTAGCCCACGGGCCGAATCCCGGCCACCTTTGCCAGGGCCTCCAGGCCGCGGTCGATGTAGCTGGCCTCGGTGGCGGCGCTGATGCCCTGCATGGGTTCATGGAGGTAGCCGTGGTGGGCCACCTCGTGTCCGTCGGCCACGATCCGCCGCACCACATCAGGGTAGGACTCTGCGGTGAAGCCGGGGATGAAAAACGTGGCCTTGATGTCCTGGCGCTCCAGGATCTTCAGCAGCCGCGGCACCGCGATCTTGGGGCCGTAGGACTGGTGGGTCATCAGCGACATGCGCCGGGTGCTGGTGGGATCGTGGGCGATGGTGCAGGATTCGGCATCGACGTCGAAGGTGAAGGACGCGGCGGCCTTGGCACCGTTGGGCCAGGTGATGCTGTGCAGGGCGTCCGCAATGGCGGGCTGGTTCACGGGAAAATCCTTTCTGGCGGGCGCAGTGCGTCCGCCAGGTTCAGGGAGGGGAAGGGATCAGAGGGCAGGAAGGGCGGGAGTGGTGTCCGCCGCCGGGCTCTTTGCTTCAGCTTGAATGCGGGGCTCCAGGGCGAGGTAGCGGATGTGCTGGCGCCGCCCAAGGATGGCGTACACCCCGGCGCTGGTCAGTCCGCCGGCCAGCCAGGACAGGTCCCAGCCGCCCAGGGCCACCGCAATGGGGCCCTGCATGATGGGGATCAGGCCGTACATGAACAGCCACGTCGCGAAAATCCCGGCCACGAGGGAGATGACTCCCGCCCAGTTGACGACGGGCAGTCGCTTGGTGCCAACGCCGTCGAACAGGCGCTCCGGCGCACCCGGCCAGCGCTTGTCCAGCCAGAAGTAGTGGACCAGCATGATCCCGCCCCAGGCGGCCACCCAGGCCACCAGGCCGATCAGCCAGGCGTCGAGCACCGCGGCGAAGTCTTCCTGGAAGATGAAGAAGACGACGGCGGCGAGCGAGAAGACGCCGACGAACAGGTTGAGCTTGCGGCGGCTGATGGAGATGTCCAGGGCCTGCGTGGCGACTGAGAAGGTGTAGATGTTCAGGATGTTGGTGGCAATGGGGCCGTGGAGCACCATGAGCAGTACAGGCAGCGCCATGGCGCCGAAGTTCAGGACGATGAGTTTGCCGGGATCGATCTCGCCGCTGTTGGTGGCCAGGCTGGCACCCAGGACGCCGAGCCACACCACGGGGATGAACTGGCCCAGTACTGAGGCCAGGTAGACCTTTTTCTTGGGGACGCTGGTGCTGACGAACCGGGAGTAGTCAGCGGCGTAGGTGAACCAGGTGATGCCCCACCCGATGCCGATGGCGGTCATCACGGCGCTCATGGCGGCGATCCTTTCGGAGCCTTCCAGGATGGCGCCGGCCGGGCCGGCGTAGCCCCAGTCGATGTCCATGCCGAACCATGCGACGGCGGACATGACGGCCAGGATGAGGATGGTGGGCGGAACGGTCCATTTTTCGAAGGCGGCGATGGCTTTGTAGCCGAACCAGGCGATGGCCACCTGGAGGGCCATGATGAAGGTGGCGACGCCGATCTTCCAGCCGTAGTTGGGTGCTTCCGGGTCAACCCAGCCAAGGGTTCCGAAGAGTGCCATGACCAGGTCCAGGATGATCCACGTGTTCACCGCGCACCAGCCGATGACCAGCAGGGCCTGGATGGCGGCCGGCAGGTAGTTGCCGCGCCGGCCGAACGCCGCCCGGGCCAGGACCATGCCGGTGGCTCCGGTCTTTTGTCCCAGGAGGACGAAGCAGCCGAAGAGCAGCATGCCAATCAGGTTGCCCAGCACCAGGACGGTGATGGTGTCCGCGAGTCCGAGTCCCAGCTGGATCCCGAGTGCCCCCAGCACCCAGTTGATGGGCGCCAGGTTGGCGCCCGCCCAGATCCAGAACTGGCCGGATACCTTGCGTGTTCTCGCTGATTCGGGGATGGGCTGCAGCCAGGCTTCGTGGTCCACGGCGTTGTGGTCCTCGGTTGCCTGCGCAGGTTGGCCGTGCGTGGCTGTTGAAAGCTTTTCTTGCATGGGGGCCTCCGTGAGGTGGATAAGTACCAAAAGGCTATGTGGCCCCCATCACAAGGAACAAGATACGATCTGTCGAACAGATTCTCCTACTACGTTACGGAACGTCGTGTCAGTGTTTCTTGGCGAAATACTCGCCCATCCCGCCCTCGCCGCCGCAGACCCCGTGATCCATCCCCGTGGGGTAGCCGCGGATAGCCAGCCGGTCCGCTGGGTCCACTCCAGCGAGGTGCTGGACATCGCTCCCCTGCTCCGCGGCGGCGAGCTGCTGCTCTGCGGCGGCATCACACTTGCCACCGCCACGCCCGCCAGACGCGAGGAGTACGTCCGCGAACTGGCGCAGCGCGGCATTGCCGCGCTGGCCATCGAGACAGGCGGCGCACTGCCGGAGATTCCTGCCGACATGCTGCAGAAGGCTGAGGAGTTCGGCCTGCCCGTGGTGGAGCTGCGCAAGGTGGTGCCCTTTGTGGGCGTCATGCAGGCCATCAACTCCATGCTGGTGAGCGAGTCGGTGGGCCACCTTCAGCAGGCCGACGCCGCCACCCGCGCCATGGCTTCGGAGCTGGCCCACGGCGCCTCGCTGGACAAGATCCTGGCCGTGCTGGCGGGGATTACCGGTTCCGCCGTGAAGCTCACCTCCCCGTGGGGAGTGACGATGGGCAGCGCGGTGCCGGAGGGGTGGAGCAGCGAGGTTAGCGCGGATGGCGCGGCCGGGGCGGCCGAGGAAGGAGCAGCGGACGACGGCGGCTCCGGGCCGGGCGGGGATGCCAACTTCAGCGGGACTCCTGCTGGAAGAGTGCTCAGCGTGGACATCCCCGTGCGCGGCGTGCTCATGGGCCGGTTGGAGGTGCTGGTGCCGGAGGTTGCCGACACGGCACTGGCACAGGTGGCCGGGGAACGCGCCGTCGACATCCTGGGCCTGGCGCTGCTGCAGCATACGCCTCCCGGGCTGCATGCCCTGGCGGGTGCTGAACTGATGCGCGCAGTGCTCAATTCCGCTCCCGAGTGGCGGCTTGAACAACTTGCTCCAGGTGCCGGCTTTCCGACAGACTCCCCGGCCGTGGTGGCAGCCATTCATGCCGCGGCGCCGCAGGAGCTGCGTGGCGCCGTCGAAAGCTTCCTGAGCTCGCGCAGGATTCCGTGCGCCGCTTACCTGGACGACGCAGAGCTGGTGGTGATGATCGGTTTGCCCTGCACCGAGGCCCCGGGCGAGCGGCGGGAGCTTCTGGAATCCCTGCGGGGGCTGGAGGGCGACCATGATGCCGTGATAGCCGTGGGACCGCCGGTAGGCCGTGTTGCGGAGGCGGCCTGGTCGCTGGCGGAGGCGCGCCGTGCCCTGGACGTGCGACAGATCCGGCGGCGCAATGCCTCGGCGCGCAGGCGGTTTCCGGCGCGCGGCCTGGTGGTGGTTGATGCCCAGGACACCGCCGTTGAAAGCCTCGCCCTGACCGGCCTCGATGCCTCAGCCCGTGACGCGTTCGTCAACCGGCAGCTGCGGGCCGTGCTGGAGCATGATGCGCAGCGGCAGTCCCAATTGTTGGAGACCCTGCAGGTGTGGCTGGACTCCGGCTGCAACACGGCGCAGTCTGCCCGCGAACTGCATCTGGAACGGCAGTCAATGCACCACCGGCTGCAGCGGATTTTCGAGTTGTGTGGGGGCGATCCGCGCGGCACGGGCCGGCTGGCGGCACTGCACCTGGCGGCCCGGATGGCCGGGCTGCCGTGAAACCAGGAAGTCTGCGGAAGGTTGTGCAGTCAGCTTCTAAAAAGGACATAACGTTCAGTTCATGCCAATCGATAGAAATGACAGGGGTGCACAGCTTCGTGAATATCTGAACGATGCCCGCGAAGCAGTCCTGTGGAAATGTGAGGGCCTGAGTGATGCCCAGGCACGTACTCCCCTTACTCCGACGGGCACCCATGTCATGGGCCTACTGCTCCACCGGGCCGTCACCGAATCCCAGTACTTCATTTCATGTCTTGGACGCAAAATTGAGAACCCCATTATCCGGGGCGTTATCGACGCCGAGGACCCTCAGGCAGACTTCCTCCCGCCGCCGAATATGACGCTGATCGATACGGTTAAGGTCTATCGGGAGACAAACGTCGCGGCCGATGCAGTGCTCGATGAAATGGAGCTGGATTCACCGGCCGTGGTGCAGTGGTGGGTAAAGCATCGGCACACTACGGTCGAACGCCTTCTGGTGCATATGATCGCCGAGTCTCACCGTCATGCCGGACACCTGGACATCGTGCGCGAGCAGTTGGACGGTTTCATCGGTTTGCGCCCATCCGCGCCGAACATTCCAGACCAAACGCCCGATCAGTGGGAAGAGCAGCGTCAGCGAATGAAAAAGCTGGCCGACGGCACCTAAGGCATCGTCCGGTTTTACAGCTATACAGACTCGTGGACGCGGTTGTCGTACGGCTCAACGCCTGGCCCCGTACCTCGTTAGGAACACACCGCCGGGAAACGTGCGGGTCTCCACCAGGGCCAGGTTCACCCAGTTGTCCAGGGCTGTGAAGAACGGTGTGCCGCCGCCTACCAGTACCGGATGGGTGACCACCGCATACTCGTCAATCAGTCCGGCCCGCATAGCCGCCGCGGCGAGTGTGGCGCCGCCGATATCCATGGGACCGCCGTCGCCGTCCTTGAGCCGGGTGATCTCGGCAACCGCATCGCTCGAGACCAAACGGGCGTTCCAGTCGACCGCGCTGATCGTCGAAGAGAACACCACCTTCGGCATATCGCGCCAGCGATGGGCGAACTCGACCTGCGCCGGTGTGGCGTCAGGCTGCTGATCCGCGGTAGGCCAGTGGGAGCTCATCGTCTCCCAAAGTTTGCGCCCATACAGCGCCAGGCCGGTAGCCCCCACCCGGTCGGACCACCATTGGAACAGTTCGTCACTCGGTGTGCTCCAGGCGATGTCGTCGCCGGGCGCGGCGATGTAACCGTCCAGGCTCACGTTCATGCCAAAGGCCAGTTTGCGCATGGCGCCAGTCTCCCGTGGGCCACGGCTAGTTGTACAGACCTGCCAAGGTCAGCTTGCCGTCCGCCCGCCCAGCCGTGTGGTTACCTTCGCTGCGGCGGTCACACAGGCCTCGCCCAGGCTCTCGAATTGCTCCTTGGATACCCGGAACCGGGGTGCCGGGATCAACACGGCCGCCACCACGTCGCCGCGGTGGTCGCGGACGGGCGCTGCCACGCCCACCTCGTCCATGGACGATTCCCCGTAGTTGCCCGCCCACCCCCGCCGCACAACATCCTGGAGCCGGGCCTCGTAGGCGGCAAGGCCGGCGTCGTCCATGCCTGGAAAGGTGATGGTGCCACTCCTCAGCAGCTCCCGCACCCGCTCTGCCGGCAGGGTGGACAGGAAGACCTGGACGGACGCGCTCATGGCGTCCCGGTAGCGCGCGCCCAGCGGGGTGGTGTGCTTGATCTGGTGGTGGCTGGCGATCTGTTCCACGCAGATGGCTTCGTCGCCGTTCCACAGCATGAGCGCGCTGGTTTCCCCCGTCTGCTCCGTCAACTGCCGCAGGACCGGGTAGGCCACCCGGCGTTCCTCCATCTCGGCTAGCAGCGGCCCGGCGACGGCGATGAGCCCCAGGCCCAGCCGGAAGCGCTTGGTCTCCGGGTCCCGTTCCACCAGGTTTTCCTGCTCGAAGGTGGCGAGGATCCGGGACACGCTGCTCTTGTGCATGCCCACCCGGTTGGCGATTTCCGTAACGCCCAGCAGCGGCTCATCCGCGGTGAAGGTGCGCAGGACGGCGATGGCATTGACGACGACGGAGGCGCCCTTCACGTCCGGCCCGCCGTTGGTGCCGCTTCCGTTGCCGTTGCTGTCGGGGGTCTTTGCAGGAGTCATGGTGGATACCATCTTTCCCTATCGTTGGCGGCAGACGCCGAAAGCGGCGCCGTGGCCTGAGCTGCTCAGTCCACGGCGCCGCTCTGGCTGTTCAGTGGGTTATCCCTCGACGATGTTGTGCTCAGGACCGAACGGGAACTTGGTGATGTTCTCGACAGAGTTGTCCTCGCCGATGACCAGGATGTCGTGCTCGCGGTAGCCGCCGGCGCCGGGCAGGCCGTCCGCAACCGTGATCATGGGCTCCATGGACACCACCATGCCCGGTTCCAGGACGGTGTCGATGTCCTCGCGCAGCTCCAGGCCGGCTTCGCGGCCGTAGTAGTGGCTGAGGACGCCGAAGGAGTGGCCGTAACCGAAGGTGCGGTTGGCCAGCAGGCCGTGGCTGATGTAGATCTCGTTGAGCTCCGCGGCGATGTCCTTGCAGACGGCGCCGGGCTTGATGAGTTCCAGGCCCCGGCGGTGCACCTCCACGTTGATGTTCCACAGCTCCAGTGAGCGCTCGTCCGGCTGGCCCAGGAAGAGGGTGCGCTCCAGGGCGGTGTAGTAGCCGGAAGTCATGGGGAAGCAGTTGAGCGAGAGGATGTCTCCCTGCTGCAGCTTCCGGGTGGTGGCCCAGTTGTGCGCGCCGTCGGTGTTGATGCCGGACTGGAACCACACCCAGGTGTCCCGGACCTCGCGGTGCGGGAAGGTCCTGGCGATCTCGTGCACCATGGCCTCGGTGCCAACCAGGGCAACCTCGTACTCGCTGATGCCTTCGCGGATGGCGTTGCGGATGGCCTCGCCGCCCAGGTCTCCGATGCGGGCGCCGTGCTTGATGACTTCGATTTCCTCGGCGGACTTGATCATGCGCTGGCGCATGGCGTCCTGGGACACGTCCAGGAGCTGGGCGCCCGGGAAGGCGGCGGCGATCTTTTCGCGGGTCAAGCCCGGGAGGAAGTCATCCTCGACGCCGATCCGGTTGGCCTTGACGCCGCGCTGGCGCAGCGCTTCCTGCAGGCCGAAGTAGAAGTTGTCCCGGCGCCAGTCGGTGTAGACGATGTTTTCGCCGTAGGAAGTGCGCCAGGGCATGCCGGCGTCGATGTTGGCGGTGACGGTGACCGAGTCGTCGGCGGTGACCACCAGGGCGTAGTTGCGGCCGAACGTGGTGTACAGGAAGTCGGAGTAGTACTTGATGCCGTGGTAGCTGGTGAGGATGACGGCGTCCAGGTCCTTGGCGGCCATGATCTGGCGCAGGCCGCCCAGGCGGCGCTCGAACTCCGCGTCGGAGAACGTCAGCTTGCCCTTGGAGCCGATGTGCAGGACCTTGAGGCGCTCGAGTTCGGCAATGGAGGACGCGTTGTCAGCGGTGATAGTCACGAAGGTGTGCCTTTCTAATGGGTGCCGGCAGCTGCTGCAGCCGGTGTTGGTTTGCGTGATGAGGTTGGTCTTGGGAAGACCTCTTGGTCAGAGGTGCTTGAGGGGTTTCCGGGAAGTCTCGGCGGCGAACAGCACGGCCACAAGGGACACTGCGGACGCGGCCACCAGGTACCAGCCGGGCGCCAGCTTGCTCTGGGTCATGCCGATCAGGAGGGTGGCCATGAACGGTGCGGTGCCGCCGAAGAGCGCGTTGGAGAGGTTGAAGCTGACGGCGAAGCCGCTGTACCGGACCTTGGTGGGGAACAGTTCGGCCAGGAAGCTGGGCAGGGTCCCGTCATTCAGGGTGAGCATGCCGCCCAGCAGGATCTGGACCAGGACGATCACCAGGAAGTTGCCGGTGTCCAGCAGCATGAAGGCCGGGACGGTCAGGACCATGAAGAGCACCGAGGCGGTGATGAGCATGCGCTTCCGGCCGAACCGGTCCGAGGCGATGCCGGTCAGGAAGATGAAGCCGATGTAGCTGGCCAGGGCGATGGTGGTGGCCAGGAAGGACTCGGTGGGTCCAAAGCCCAGTTCCTCGGACAGGTAGGTGGGCATGTAGCTGAGGATGACGTAGAAGCCGACGGCGTTGAGCAGCACCGCGCCGCACGCGATGACCAGCTGCTTGCGGTACGTCCGGAACATGTCCAGCGCGGGAGCCTTGGGGGCGTTTTCCTCCTGGTCGGCCAGGGCGCGGAAGGCCGGGGTGTCCTCCAGCTTGGTGCGGATGTAGCGCCCGATCAGGCCCATGGGGGCTGCCAGGAGGAACGGCAGCCGCCAGCCCCAGTCGTGCAGCTGTTCGGTGCTGAGCACCGAGCTGAGGAGTGCCGCGATCAGTGAGCCCAGGAGCAGGCCAGCAGCGGTGCTGGCCGGAACGACGGCGGCATAGAGGCCGCGGCGGTTGGCCGGTGCGTATTCCACCAGGAAGGCCGAGGCTCCGGCGTACTCCCCTGCGGCCGAAAATCCCTGGACCACGCGGACCAGGAGCAGCAGGACCGGGGCCAGCATGCCGATGGTGCCGTAGCCGGGGATGAGTGCGATGCAGAAGGTGGAGACGGACATGATGACGATGGAGAGGGACAGCGCTTTGCGGCGGCCCAGCTTGTCACCAATGTGGCCCCAGAAGAAGCCGCCCAAGGGACGGACGAAGAAGGAAATGGCAAAGACTGCGAAGGTTGCCAGGAGCGCGGTCTGCCGGTCCGCTTCGGGAAAGAACACCGAGGAGATGACTGCTGCCAGGTAACCGTACACGGCGTAGTCGAACCATTCGACGAAGTTGCCGATGAAGCTCGCGGTGACCACCCGGCGTCGGACGTCCTTGCTGGCAACGGTACTGTCCGCAGCATTGCCAGCCCGGGCGGGACCGTTGGCGTCAGCGGCAACGATTCCGGCCCGGGGTGAGTTTTGTCGGGTACTCATGAAACCACCAATTGAAAGTTGGAGTTGCATTGCTTGCAACGTGGTTGTTTCAAGATAGGCCGTGATGCGCAACACAGTCAATAGGTTTTGAAATGATTAATCCTGCGACCATCGAGTGGATGGGCCGGAAGTGGCACACATCAGGGTCCACGCTAAAACGATCCAACTCGTTGCGTCTAAGGCAACAGGGTTGTAACAAGAGCGAAACTCGGGCTTCAACGCAGAAATGGCCGCCAAGCGGGAGCGCTTGGCGGCCATTCAACGGCAGGGATGTGCTGGAGGGTTTATCCCGCAGGAACAGGTTCCGCTGCGATTACCGAGTGGTCCCGGTGCAGGTTCCCCAGGGCCGAGGCCCCCTGCGGTGACCCCAGGTCGGAGAAGAACTCCACGTTGGCGCGGACGTAGTCTGCCCACTCGTCCGGCACGTCGTCGGAGTAGTAGATGGCTTCCACCGGGCACACGGGATCACACGCACCGCAGTCCACGCATTCGGACGGGTGGATGTAGAGCGAGCGTTCGCCCTCGTAGATGCAGTCCACTGGGCACTCCTGGATGCAGGCCTTGTCCTTTACGTCCACGCAGGGCTGGGCGATCACGTACGTCATGGCAGCTACACACCCGTGTAGACGGTCTTGCCCCAGGTGAAGAACTCCAGGGCGGACCTGCCCTGCTCGCGGAATGTGTTGGTGGAGGAGTCCTTGACGCCGCCAAACGGCACATTCAGGTCCAGTCCCGCCGTGGGCCGGTTGACCTTGATGACGCCCGCCTGCGCCCTGGCGGAGAAATCGGTGGCCAGGGCCAGCGAGTCGGTGCAGATACCGGCGGTGAGGCCGTAGCGGGAGTCGTTGATGGCGGCCAGTCCGGCCTCGTAGCCTGGCACTTCCAGGACGGCCACCACGGGGCCGAAGATTTCCTCGGTCACGGCCGGATCGTCGTAGGCCAGGTCGGTGAGCACGGCGGCGGGGAAGGACAGCGCTCCGGAGGAATCGCCGTCGTACCTTCCATGCAGGAGGGTGGCACCGCGTTCGACGGCGCCACGCACCGCTGCCTGGTCCTGCTCGAACTGCTGCCGGCTCACCACGGCCCCCATGGCAGACTCCAGGCCATCGCCCGGCGTGTATTTGGCGGCTTCTGCCACCAGCGCCTCCAGGAACGCGGGGCGGATGCCGGGGGTGACGTAAACGCGCGACGTGGCCGTGCAGGCCTGGCCGGTAAGGCCGAAGGCGCCTGCCGCCACCACCTGTGCGGCCTTCGCTGGATCGGCGTCGTCCAGGACCAGGACGCCGTTCTTGCCGCCCATCTCCAGCTGCACCCGGGCGCGCCGGCCGTTGAGGATCTCCTGCAGGCCCAGGCCCACCTTGGTGGAACCGGTGAAGGACATTCCCGCAATGCGCGGATCGCGGGCCAGGGCATCGCCCACCACGCGGCCCTTGCCGTGCACCACGTTCAATACGCCGGCCGGCAGTCCCGCGTCCTGCAGGGCGCGGGCCAGGTGTGTGGCGGACAGCGGCGTGAGCTCGGCGGGCTTGATGACCACGGCGTTGCCGCTGATCAGTGCCGGCGCCGTTTTCCAGGCCGGGATGGCGATGGGGAAGTTCCAAGGGGTGATCAGGCCAACCACGCCCAGCGGCTCGCGCCGGGTGGTGATGGTGGTGTCCGGCAGCCCGCTGGGCAGCACCTCACCGGTCGCGGCCCAGCCGAGCGAGCCGAAGAACCGCAGCACGTCGGAGGCGCGCTTCACTTCGCCCTTGGCCTCGGCCAGGGTCTTGCCTTCCTCGCGGACCAGGTCCTCGGCAATGGCCGCCTGCCGTTCGATCAGCAGGTTTCCGGCGGCCAGGAGGACGGCGCCGCGGGATGGTGCGGGCAGCGCTGCCCAGGCGGGCTGCGCGGCTGCAGCTGCGGTGACAGCGGCGTCCACGTCCTCGGCGGTGCCGCGGGGTGACAGTGCGGCGAGCTCGTCCGGCCGGGCGGGGTTCATGCGCCAGGTTTCTGCCTCGCCCAGCCATTGGCCATTGATGAGGTGCTGGGCGGTCAGGTGTGCGTCGGCGGTGGTTTGGGGGTCCAGGGCGGTGGAGGTCATGGCGTTCCTTTGGAAGATGGTGGGTGGGGCTAGAGGCTGCGGATGAGGCCGCCGTCGCACCGCAGCGCCACGCCGGTGATGTACGACGCCGGTGCGCTGCACAGGAAGGCGGCTGCGGCACCGAACTCGGTGGGTTCCCCATACCGCCGCGCGGGGATGGTTTTGCGGGATTCGAGCCGGATTTCGTCCAGGGTGGTGCCACGGCGCTTGGCCGCTGCCTGGTCCAGTTCGGTGACGCGGTCGGTGGCGATCCTGCCGGGCAGGAGCAGGTTGACGGTCACCCCGTCCAGCGCCACCTCCGCCGCGAGGGTCTTGAGGTACGCGGCCAGGGCTGCGCGGCCGGTGTTGGAGATGGCCAGGTTGGGCAGGGGCGCGGCCACCCCGCTGGACCCGACGGCCAGGATCCTCCCCCACCGCCGCTCCCGCATTCCGGGGAGGGCCAGGGCCACCAGGGCCTGGTGGGGCTTGACCAGGGTGTCGAACGCTGCGGCGATGTCCTCGGAGCCCAGGGTCGCCGCGGCGCCGGGCTTGGGTCCGGGCCCGTTGAGGACCAGGATGTCGATCTGGCCCAGGCCCGCTTCGGTCTGCGCCGCTGCCGCTGCCACTCCCCCGGGGGCGGTGAGGTCGGCTTCGACGGCAATGGCGCCGAACCCAGGGAGGTCACCATATGCTGCGTGCAGTTCGCCCACGATCTCCTGGGCCCGGTCATGTCGCCGGCCCACGATGGCCACCTTGGCCCCTTCCGCGGCGAGTGCCCGCGCCACGGCGAGCCCCAGTCCGCCGGTGGAGGCCGCCACCAGCGCTGTGCGTCCCGCAATGCCCAGATCCATCAGAGGCTCCCGGCCGGGACGGGCGTGCGGGTGATTTTCAGTGCCGTGGCCGCTTCGCGGAGGTGCGCGATCATGGCGTGCCGCAGGTTCTCCGGGAAGCCCGGCGCCGGGGCGCGGACGCCGGAGTCCTTGATCCAGCCGCGTTCGCGCAGGCATTCCTTGCGGACGGCCAGGGCCACCCTGGCCTGCTGCTCGAAGTTGATGAGCGGCAGGTAAGGCACCAGCTGGGCGGCGGCCGCCGCGTAGCCCTCCCGCTGCCAGGCCCGGACGCAGGCAATCAATGCTTCCGGATAGGAGAATCCGGTCATGGCTCCTGCGGCTCCGGCCAGGAGTTCATCCAGCAGGCCTTGGCCGCCAAGGCCGCCGAACACCGAGATGCCGGTGGCGGCGCTGAGGGTTGCGATGGCCACGCTGGTGGGCGGCGCCTCGGCCTTGATGGCGATAACGGACGGGCTTGCCCTGACCACCGCGATCAGCGCCTCCGTGGAGATGGTGACCCCGCTGGCCAGGGGGTAGTCCTGCAGCACCACCTTGGCGCCGGTGGCACGGTGGATGGCGTCCAGGTGGGCGGCGACAACTTCAGGTTTTGGCGAGTTGGCCTGCACCATAACGGCGGCGAGACGCTGGCCGGCAGCCTCCTGGGCAGCACGGATCTCCTCGATGGCGGGCCGGGTGGCCAGGGCGGTCACGCCCACCACCAGCGGCAGGCTGGTGCATTCGACGGCGATTTCCAAGACCTGCCGCCGCTCCTCCGCCGCAAGTGCGGCTGCTTCGCCGAACACGCCCAGGACGGTGAGGCCGGTGGCACCGATGGTTTCGTAGCGCTCCACGAGGTCGGAGAGGCTGTCCAGGTCCACGTCCAGGGTGCTGCCCTGGAACGGGGTGGCAACGACGCCCCACACGCCCGGGGCCAGGGATTCACGCTTTTCAGGCGCGGCGGATTGCGGCATGGTTGTTTCCTTTCAAGGAAAGTGAAGCGGGAAGAGGTTCGACGGCGGCGGCCCGGTCAGCGGCCCGGCCACAGCGGCTGCCGTTTTTCCTGGAACGCCCGGACGCCTTCGGCGGAGTCCTCGCTGTCCAGGGCGGCCATGAGGGCCGGGAGCCGGAGGCCGCGCGCTTCGGCGGCCGTCAGGTGCGAAGTCCGGGCAGCCATCTGCTTGACCGCCCGGACGGAGGTGGGGGCACAGGCGAGGATCTGGTCCACCCAGCGCTGCACGGCGGCGTCGAGCTCCTCGGCCGGCACCACTTCGTTGACCAGGCCCATGGCCTGCATCTCGGCCGCGCCGGCTTTCCGGCCGGTAAGGAGCATGCCCATGGCCTGGGTGTAGGGGACGCGGCGCAGCAGCTGGTGGATGCCGCCGTCGAGCGCCAACCGCCCAACCCGGGGCTCCGTCAATCCGAACTTGGCGCTGTCCGCCGCCACCACGATGTCCGCGCCCAGCACGATCTCCATGCCGCCGCCCAATGCGTAGCCGTTGACCTTGGCGATCACGGGGATGTCCAGGGTGGTGCGCAGGCTCAGGCCGCCGAACCCGTTGGGGTCCAGGCCGGCCCAGTACTCCAGGCCGGTCTTGTCCACGGCGGAGGCGGACATGTCCGCGCCCACGCAGAACGCGCGTGACCCTGCCCCGGTGACGACCACAGCCCGCACGGACGGATCCTGCTCCAGCTGGTCCCAGATGTCGTTGAGCCGGGCCTGCGCGGTGCCGTCAACAGCGTTGAGGACGTGCTGGCGGTCGATGGTGACGGTTGCGACGCCGTCGTTGATGCTGAGAGTGACTTCGTCTACCCGCTCCGCCAGGGCCGTCACCGCAGGACCCCCAACTGCTGCAGGCGTTCAATCGTTTCGGCGTCGAAGCCGTTTTCCAGCAGGACCTCCACGTTGTGTTCGCCGAGGCGGGGCGCCACGCGGCGGACCGTGGGCGGGGTGGCGGAGAGCCGGATGGGCGCATTGAGCATTTTCACGGTGCCCACCCGCGGGTGTTCGGCCTCCACGATCATGCCGTTGGCCTCGGTCTGGGCGTCGGCGAGCGCCTGTTCCAGGGTGTGGACGGGGGCGTTGAGGAGCCCCTGTTCCTCCAATTTCCCGGTCCAGTATTCGGTGGTGTTGGTGGCGAAGTGCTCCCGGAAGATGGCCTGGAGGGCGGGCTTGTTCTTGAACTGCTGCTCCAGGGTGGCGAACCCGGGCCGCTCGGTCAGGTCCTCGTCCAGGCCCAGGGCGTCGGAGATCCGCGCCAGCGGGTCGGGGGTGAAGCCGCCCACCATGCACACGGCGCCGTCGGTGGTTTCGAAGACGCCGCTCAGCGGCATGGCGCCCCAGTTGACCTCGTAGCCGCGGTTGAGCTGCATGCACGCCTCCTGCATCTGCAGGTGCAGCATGGAGTCGTACATGGTCACCTCCACCTTCTGCCCCACGCCCGATGCCTGCCGGGTGCGCAGCGCCAGCAGGATGCCCTGCATGAGGTGCATGCCGGTGATGTAGTCGCAGAGGGTGGTGGGGTAGATGGCCGGCTTCTGGTCATCCGATTCGCGGCGCCACATCACGCCCGAGTAGGCCTGGGCGATCGCGTCCTGCCCGCCCTTGTGCGAGTACGGTCCCACCGGGCCGAACCCGGTGCCGGAGGCCCAGATGATGCCCGGGTTCTTCGCCTTCAGGTGCTCATAGCCGAAGCCCATCCGCTCCATGACGCCGGAGCGGAAGTTGCTGACCACCACGTCCGCGTCGGCCAGAATCCGGTGCAGCACCTCGCGGCCTTCCTCCGTGCGGGTGTCCACCGAGACGCTGCGCTTGTTGCGGTTGATGGACAGGAAGATCGGGTTGTCCTGGCCGTCCTGGTCCGGGAACGAGTTGCGGGAGATGTCACCCGCGCCCGGGCGCTCCACCTTGATGATGTCCGCACCGTAGTCGCCCAGCAGCTGGGTGCAGGACGGGCCCATGAACACCTGGGTGAAGTCCACGATCCGGATGCCTTCCAGCGGAAGGGGCACGGGTGAGGCAGCCGCATTGGCGCCCGCCGCCGTCGGGCGTTCCACCCGCTCTACCGTTGCCGCGCTCACGCCGGCACCGCTGCTTCGGCGTCCAGGGTGGCGTTCGACGACGGGACGTCGCCCGGGTCCGCGCCGTGCCGGCGCATGCCCTGCTGGATGTCCGCTGCCGCCACATCGCGGACCAGCACGCCGGACTCGACGGCGAGCGCTGCGGCGACGCCGACGGCCTGTCCCATGGCCATGCAGGGCGGGATTTCGCGGGACATCTTCTGCGCCTCGGGGGTGGCGGAGTAGTGGCGGCCGGCCACCAGGAGCTGGTCCACTTCCTTGGGCAGCAGCGAGCGGTAGGGGTAGTAGTAGTCGCGGCCGCGGGCCACGCTGTCCTGGAAGTGGCGGCGGGAGGTGACGTCTTCCTTGGTCATGACGTACTCGCCCTGCAGAAGGCGGGTCTGGCGGACGCCCATTTGGGAGGCGACATCGAGCATGTAGCACTTTTCGAAGCCGGGGAGGTTGGCCCGGACGTAGTCCACGGCCTCGGAGATCTTGTCCCGGGCGGCGAACTCCGCGGCGGTCATGTCTGCCGGGTCCACGCCGTCGAAGCCGGTCATGTGCGGGGCGTTGCACCACACCACGCCGTCGATGGGGGTCTTGAGCCACCACAGTTCCCAGGCCCCGCCCAGGAGCCGCTTGATCTTGCGGTTGATGGCGCGGGCTTCCTTGGGGTTGGCCTGCTCGAAGGCTTCGGCGGCAGCGGTGTCCACGTTGCCCAGCCGGAAGACGAGGGTGGTGAGGTAATTGTCCTTGGCGTAGCTGGCGCCGGCGCGGGAGGCCACGTCGATGTCGCCGGTGGTGTCGATGACCACGTCCGCCATGAAGGCCTGCGGGCCCAGCTTGGTTTCGCAGATGACGCCCTTGATCACGCCGTTGTCCACGATGGGGCGGGAGAACCAGGAGTGCAGCCGCATGTCCACGCCGGCCTCGCGGACCAGGTCGTTGGAGATTCGCTTCCAGCCGTCCGGGTCGAAAGCGGCGGCGTAGCAGATGGGCTTGGGGTTGGTGTGGGAGTGGAAGTCGAAGGTGCCGTAGCGGCCCCACTTGTTCCAGAGTTCCTCGGAGGTACGGCGGTCCTCGGCCGGCGGGACGATGGCCAGGCCCAGTTTCTGCAGGCGTTCGACGTATTCGGAGACGATGCCGGTGACGGTGATGTCCTGGCCGTTGATCATGTCGTCCAGGACCAGCACCATGCCGCCGGAGGCCAGGCCGCCCAGGGAGGAGTAGCGTTCCAGGAGGGTCACCTTGGCGCCGGAACGGGCGGCGGTGACGGCGGCGGCCACACCTGCGGGACCACCGCCAACCACCAGGACGTTGGACCGGGAGATCACCGGGGCGGTGAGGTCCGCAGTGGTGGTGCTGAGTTCGAGCGTGTTCATGGGGAAGTCCTTACTTTCCGACGAAGATGCCGTTGGAGCGGCGTGCGGCGAGGTAGAAAACGATGCTGAGGATGGAGAGGACTGCGACGTAGACCGGGAAGACCCACGTGAGGTTCAGGGACTGCAGCCAGACCAGGAGGTAGGAGGCGGTGCCGCCGAAGAGGGCCACGCCGATGCCGTAGCCAAGGGCCACACCGGTTCCGCGGATGTTCTTGGGCATCAGGGAGGAGCTGACCACGTTGTAGAGGGTCATGTTCAGGACCAGGACGATCGAGCCACCCAGCAGGACTGCTGCGAAACCGCCGATGCCGGGCTGGACGTACAGGAGCATGAGGAACACGGAGGGGATGGCCAGGACGCGGGTCACCAGGAACCAGCGGGACATGGACCGGCCGTCGGCCAGCTTGCCGATGATCCAGCTGCCGATCACCAGGACGACGCCCAGGACGGTGGTGAGGGCGAAGACTGCGGTGGGGTCTTCCTTGAAGCCGCTGCGGGCGGCGCTGGGCAGGCCCACGTTCCAGGCGTAGTTGTAGGCCTGGGCGGCCCCCACCACGAAGATGATCGCCAGGACGGAGAGCCAATGCTTGCCCACGCCGGACCATACGGTCTTGGCGGTGTTGGTGGCGCGCTCTTCTTCCTTGAGGGTTTCGGGCAGTGAGCGGCGCAGGTAGAGCACCACGAAGCCGAACAGGGCGCCGATGATGAACGGAACGCGCCAGCCCCACTCCCCCATGGCCGCGCCGCCGATCACCAGGCTGCAGACGAAGCTGACAAGGGAGGCGAGCAGGATGCCGATGTTGACGTAGAAGGACATGATGCCGGCCACGTAGCCTTCGCGGCCTTCCGGCGCCAGTTCAACGGCGTGGGAGGTGGAGAGCGGGGCTTCGATGCCGGTGGAGATGCCCTGCAGGATACGGCAGGCCACCAGGATGATGCCGGACCAGGCGCCGATGGTGGCGTAGCTGGGGGTGACGGCGATGAGCAGGGTGGTGCCTGCCATCAGCATGATTGACAGCAGCATCACGCGGCGGCGGCCGATGCGGTCGGCCAGAGTGCCCAGCAGGATGCCGCCGAGGGGACGGAAGGCGAATCCGACGGCGAACACGGCCAGCGCGTTCAGGGTGGCGGAGAGGGGCTCGGTGCTGGGGAAGAAGTTGGGGCCGATGAAGGCGGACAGGAGGCCGAAGACCATCCAGTCGTACCATTCCAGGGCGTTGCCCAGGCCAAGGCCGAGGAGGCCCTTGCGGACTTCTGGGGTGAATTTATCGCGGTTGCGGGGGGATGAGGTGGTGGCACGTGGTGACGGTACGGCGTTGTCCGTCGCTTGGATGTCGAGCATGGGAGTGTCCTTACGCTGGCGCCGGGAAGGGCGCAGGAGGGTATGACGCAGCGACGCCTGTTGGAGGAGGCGCAGGATGCGAAGGTGGCAAGGATTGCCCGGGGCCACAGATTGGGTCCGGACAGTTATGGGGAAACGCAGGCGCCGGCGGGGACCGGCAGGCCTACCACTTGTGTGGTGCGTTTACCCAGATGGCTACGCATACCTCTTCGTAGCTGTTCTTGTACCAGTGCGGGGTTTCTGCCGGGTAGGTGATCGAGTCGCCCTCTTCCAGGCTGTAGCAGACGCCGTCCAAGTAGACGTCCTTCCTGCCCGAGATGATGTAGCAGAACTCTTCCCCGCTGTGGGTAAAGGGTGTTGCGCTGGTGTCATGCCCTGGGGGCGTCATGATCCATTGCGCTTCGATGGTGCCGTCACGGTCCGGGGTGAGCAGTTCGTGAACTGCCTCCCCCACGGATTCGCGGGTGACGTTTTTCAGGTTCCGCCGTGCGGATCTGCGGACGACGGGTGACTTGGTTTGGTCCTGGCCAATGAAGAACCTTCCCACGGGGATGTCCAGTCCATGGGCCAGTTGGGCGAGGGTCGTGAAGGACGGGTTGGCCATTCCGCGTTCGATCTGGCTGACGATCGCCTGGCTGAGCCCGGTGACGTCCGAGAGCTTGGCCAGGGTCATGCCCTTTTCCTTGCGCATGGCCCGCACTTTGTTGCCAACCGTGGCCAGCAGTTCGCTGGTGGCCGGCGGTGCGGTGGTGCTACTCTCGGTGGTCATCGGTTGTCTTTCACTGGGTGAGCTTACTCACACAACTATAGTGAAGATTTTTACTCAAACAACCCCTTTTCCTAATTATCTTGAAGATTCTGCTCTCGTGCAGGAAAAACGGGCCCAAAGACACGAGCGGAACCGCTTCTCCTGCCCCATACTTGCGCCATGGACGACACCGCCGCCGGGGACCGGACTGTGCAGGAACATCAGAACGCGCGAAAACCGGACCGGGTCCTGCTCGCGCTGGTGGGCGTGGTGGTACTGCTGGTGGTGGTGGCGCTGGCCGTGGTCTTCACCCGCGGCGAGCCGGCGCCGCTGGATGAAGGCAGTCCCGCCGGGGTGGTCCAGCGGTACAGCAAGGCAGTGATCGACGGCGACGTTCCCACCGCCCAGTCCTATCTCACGGAGGGTGCCAGGAGCAGGTGCCGCGGCACGTACACCGGCGAGCCGTCGCCCGCCCGCGTTGTCCTCATCTCGACGACGGAGCGCACCGACTCAGCCACCGTGAAGGTTTCGATTGTGCGGTCGGCCCAGGGCGGCCCCTTTGGGCCGTCCGAGTACGAGACGGAGGACGCCTTCTCGCTCCTCAAAGTGAATGGGGAATGGATGATTGACCAGCCGCCTTACCCGCTGATGGCCTGCACGGTGATGCCGGTGAAGCCATGAGCGCCTCCGCAGCCCCGACGTCTCCCGTTCCCACAGGTGGCCTGGCCACCCTCCGCCGGCTGATCCTGTACGTCCTGCTGTTCGCGCTGGTGGTCATCGCCGCGTCAGGTGTAAGCGGGTTGCTTGAGCGTCTCTTCCGTACGGCAACCACCTTGGTTTCCGGCGACGTCACCGGGTTGGCCCTGTCCCTGGCCTTCACCCTGATCGGCGGCCCGCTGGCGCTGCTGCTGTGGTGGTTCGTGTGGCGGCGGCTCGACGATGAAGCCGAGCGGAGGGCCCCCGGGTGGGGCCTCTACCTCACCGGGATCTACGCCGTCTCGCTGATCATCGCCACCACGTCGCTGCTGGATCTGGCCACGTCCTTCATCGGCGGACAGGTCAGCCAGTGGCCGTCCCCCCTGGCGAACGCCATTGTGTGGGCGGCTATCTGGTGGTGGCACCGGTGGATGTGGAAGCACCCCCGCAAAGCGTCGCGCCACCTTGAGGACGTGCGCGCCGTCGTCGGCTCCGTCTTTGGGCTGCTGCTGGGTGCCGGCGGCTTGATCGCCGCGCTCAGTGTGCTGCTGGATGTCGCGATCCGCGGTTTCACGGCAACCACCGTCTTCGAGCCCTGGTGGTTTGAGGTCCTCCGGTCCCTGATCTGGGCCGCGGGCGGGGCGGTGGTGTGGTGGTGGCACTGGTTCCGGGAGGGCGGGCAGCGCTTCCAAACAGGGCTGGTGGACGTCACCATCATCGGCGTGGGCATCTTCCTGGCCGGCATCGCTGCCGTGGGCGGGCTGGGCGTCATCCTGTTCGTCCTCCTGCGGCTGGCCTTCGACCGGAGCGATCCCCTGAACGATCTGCTTGAGCCGCTGGCCCCGGCCATCGCCTCTGCCGCCATCGGGGCGCTGGTGTGGCGGTATCACCGCAGTACGTCCGTGCACCGTTCCACCCGGACCCGCCGGGCCAGCCTCCTGGTGACGTCCGCAGTGGCGCTTGCCGCGGCGGCCTCCGGCATCGGCGTGGTGGTGAATGCACTGCTGGCTGCAGCCGTATCTCCTTTGGCGGGCGGGACAACCCGTACCCTGCTTCTGGGCGGCATCAGTTCCCTGGTGGTGGGAGCACCGGTGTGGTGGCTCGCGTGGAAGCCCCTGCACCAACCACGCAGTGCGGACGACATTCCGCCCGGCCGGCGCCTGTACCTGGTTGCATTTTTCGGCGTCAGTGCGATGGTGGCGCTCATTACGCTGCTGGTGATCGGATACCGGCTCTTCGAATTCCTGCTGGGCGAAGTCACCGGCGGCAGCGTCCTTGACCGGATCCGGGCGCCCCTGGGCCTGCTGGTGGCTGCCGGGCTCGTGGCGGGCTACCACTTTGCGCTGTGGCGGCACGACCGTGCACTACTCGCCGCGGCGGCCCCTGCCCGGCCGCGGGTGATCGAGCGGGTCACCCTGGTCAGCGGTTATCCACCCGCTGTCGTTGATGCCGAGGCTGTGGCGCGGGGAATCGCTGACGCCACCGGGGCGAAGGTGACCACCTGGCTCAGGGCGGACGACGGCGGCGCGGGACTTCCGTCGTCGTCCGTTCCTTCGCCCGTGGTTGCGGACGTCATGCGGCAGATCGCGGTGGCGCTGGAGGCCACTGCCGCGCAGCAGGTGCTGGTGATCGCCGGGCCGGGAGCCCGGCTGGAGGTCATCCCGGTGGCTGCTGCCGGGGGCGCTGCCGTCGCTGGCGGTCCTGCGACCGGCCGGGCCCTACGGCCCTAGCTTGCTCGGGAAGCTGAAGCCTAGCGTTGGTGCTGGCAAAGGAGGCCGGCCATGGCTGCTCATCGAGCCGCAAAACTTTGCGGTGCTGAAATGGAAATGAGCCAACCAGGCAACGGCACCGCAATCGTCATCGCCGCCCAGCACCCAGCCTGGGGGCATGCCTCGTAAGCCACCCACGGATGCGGAACTGACGGCGATCATCAATGGGGTAGGCACGAGCCGGAACCTGCCGTTTCCCGCGCTCGCGTCCTTCTTCAACGCCGTTTTCTCACGAGCGGGAAAGTAGGACCATCTGCGCCGGGAATGCGGCGTTCCTCAAGATTTGCTCAGTTTATCCCGCTGGTGGATTAACCCTCTTCCCCTGGCATTCTGCGCTGCCTAGTGTTGGCACACACGCTTTGCCAAGGGGGACAAATGAAAAGCACAGCTGAGAGTCTTGCAGACGCCGCAAACCAGGACGGGCAGCAGGCTGCCGTCACGGATTCACTGGACGTACAGCACAAGCTGGCGGAGTGGACATCCGACTGCCTGCTCACCATGCGCAGCCCAATCCGCTTCACCCGCGCCGACTGGCCCTAAGCCGCTCGAACTTCCGGCACCGGATCCGGGACAGCCTCGTCAATCAGCCGGCTCGATCAGTTCCGGTCCGTCGTTCCGCACGCTGTTTACCCTTGTGGACACTATCCGTGGGGTCAGGACGGGCTCGGGAAGAGTGTCCAGAAAGTGCCGGATATCGTTCTTATCGGTCAGGTCCGGGTCCAGCCACTCGGCGAAGCGGTCGCGGGGAATGATCACCGGGGACCTGTCGTGGACATGGCCCAAGGCGTCGTGGGCCGTGGTGGTCAGGACCGTGCAGCTCAGGAGCCACCGTGCTGGGTCATCCTCCGGCACTGAAGGGTCGGCCCACCACTCGTACAGGCCGGCAAAGCCGAGCATCGGTTCCTTCTCGGAGTACAGGTAGTTGGGGATCTTTTTGCCGTCTTCCGTCTTCTGCCACTCGTAGTAGCCGTCGGCAGGAAGAATCGCGCGTCGTTTCACCGCTGCCTTGCGGAATGACGGCTTCTCCAGGATGCTCTCGCTGCGGGCATTGATCAGCTTGTTGCCGATCTTGATGTCCTTGGCCCAGGACGGAACCAGGCCCCAGTGCGCCACCAGCAGGTGCCGCTCAATGCTGCCCTCATCCAACCGCTCGGCCACGATCGGCACCGGCTCAGTGGGGGCCACGTTCCAGCTTGGTGGGGGCAGGCTGCCTTCAACCTCTTTGGCGTCAAAGTGGCTCAGGAGGTCGCCCGTGGCCTTGGACATGACATATCTGCCGCACATACGGTTATTCTCCCCACTGCAGGTCGGCCGGTTGTTGCCCGGATAGGCGAAAGGGCGGGCCACCTGGACCACCGGTATGACTCATGGAGCCATGCGCCCAACACGGCCAGCGCACTGGTCCAGGTCGTTACCCGCCGTTTCAGGCCCGCCCCGGCTTTTAACGCCGCTACCAGTGATGGAAGGTCAGCTGGAGGCTTCCCGCTCGATTTCCTCGGCCAGGTCATCCACTTCTTCGGGACGGGCTTTGATCCCGGCTTCCTCGAAGCGCTCTTCAAGGACGTGGCTTACATCGTCCTGGACATGGCCCAGCTGGATGTCGTGACGGACATCCTCCGCGATGGCTTCGGGCGTGGCATCGGGATCCGTGCCCGCCACGAGCTCATCGTTGCCGTCAAAGGGGTCGTTGGCGCCGCCGTCTTCGCTATCAGTCATACTCCATCGTTACCCTTCGCCGCCCGGCAGTAAACGCCGCGTCCCCGTTGCGCCGATCCAGCCGGCTTCAACCCAGGAAGGTGCGGTGTATATCGCTGCCGTAGCGGCCAATGATTGCGCGTTTGGCGTTCCTGAAGGCTTCGAGGTCCCCGGCATGGCCATGCTGCTCAACGCGGCGCCTTGCCAGCTCGTCCGAAATCACGTCAAGAAAGAGTTCTGCGAGGAGCAGCCGGGCGGAGTCGCGGAATCGGCCCCGTCCGTCGACATAGAGCTGGACGGTGGGGGCTGCGGTGTTGATGATGACTTTTCGCTCCACTTCGCTGTACACAGCACGGTCCGTGCTGTTGTGCAGGCTGCGGAAGTCGTAGCCGGTGAAGAGGTCGACGCCGTGGTCCCTGCTCGGGTGGTGGACCTGGCGGTGAGGGCCCGGCAGCTGTCCGGGGGCGGCGACGGCCTGGTGCGGCGGTTGGTTTGCGCTGCGGTGTGAGGCGTGCTCGGCGATGACCACTTCGCACAGCGCCCAGTAGTCCCCGGCTCGGGCAGTGATTTCCCCGTGGTCTCCAGCTTTGTCCCCCGTTGCCGTCCATTCGAGCCGAAGGGTTTCCGCCAGGGTGCTGACTGGAACCGGCGCTGGCAGCGGGTCAAGGCGGATCGAGGGCGGAAGGTCCAGTTCGAACGCCAGGGTTTCGCCAACGGGCAGCTGGGATGGATCCAGCAGCAGGGCAACGTGGAACGGATGCACCGGCGGCCGGTAGTAGAAGGGCGTTGTGAACCGCAGTGCCGCAGGCAACGGTGACTCCGGCGCCTGCTCGCCGTCCCCATTCCGGACACCAGGTGCTGTCTCGAGGCCCAGGTCCAGGATGGCGGCCTCGCTCATGTGCTGAAGCAGGTGCTCGATCATCTCGGCGGTTCGCCCGGATGTGGTGGCCCGTTCCAGGTGGGTGAGTTTTTCTTTCTCGGCCTGGACAGGGGCCGCGATCATCCGGCTCACGGCCCGCGAGAACGCCGCAACGAACGGGTCCTTGGGGTTCAGGCCTTCACGCTCGTCGCTGATGATGGCCCTACCTTTGCCGAGCATTTCGGTCAGCGCGGGGCAACGCACCGTCCCGAAAAGATACTCGGTGCCCACCTGGTTCTCGTATTCGAACATCTGGCAGTCGAGCACAGCCCTGCCGGACTCCACCACCAGGCCGGCGGTTCGTTCGTCACCCTTCAGTGTCAGTTCAACGTCCTGGGCCCGTTTCAGCGTGACGGTGAACGCGTACTCCGTACCGTCGACGCTGAAGCTGCCCGGTTCTTCAGGGCTCACCAGCGTGATGGCAGGAGGTTCCCGGAAACGGATGCGGTCACTGCCGTGATCGCCGTCACCGGGGTGTCCGTGGACCAGTTCCACCCTTCGCCTGTGCAGCACGTCCCGCAGGTAGATGTTGTCCGCAAGGAGCTGTAGCAGTGTTGCCTGCTGGGTGATGGTGGCGTGCGGGTTGTCTACCACGATGGTGACCCTGGTGCCGTTGCCGCCGTCGGGAATCCCGAGCCGGACGTGGTCCTCGGGGAACGCCCGGCGGTCCGCGCCGTCGTCGTCATAAAGGTAGCCGCCGTTCTCACCCCGGAAGATGTCGATCCGGGTGAACCGGCCACTTTGAATGGTCTCGATCCAGCCGTGCCCCAGCCCGAAGATGGCCTGTTTGAGCCCGCGCCCAAAGTAGCCCCGGCCTGCTCCCTCCCCGCGGGCCAGCGGACTGTGGGCGCCGCCGTAGCTGAGGATCCTGCCCGCCTGCTCGAAGGACATGCCCTCCGCCTGGTCGGTGACCGTCAGCACTGCTCCAGAGTGGTGCCGCTGGTAACCGACGACGATGGGACCCGTCAAGGTGCCGCCGGCTCTTTCCAGCCGCGAGTAACTGTCATCGCTGTTGGTGATGAGCTCCACCAGAGCCTTCTCAACCGAGGCGAAGCGCCGGGAATCGATCCCGATCACGCGCTGGTCCACTTGGATCTGGGCAACCGTCATCTGTGGTTCCTTCGCTTACAACCGAAGCTGATGGTCAGCCCGAAGGCGCAACGACGGGCCAACTACGTGGAGCGTAGCAGCAGGCAGAGAGGTCAGGACACCCCCGCAAGAACCCCGTCGATCCGGGTCAGCAGCCCGGGCCAGCCGTTGCCCATGCCTTCGATGGCGTGGCGGCCCATGGGGGTGTCGAGCTGGAAGCCGGCGTGCTCGAAGTGGAGGATGGTGCCACCATCGACGGGTTCCAGGCGCCAGGTGATGGTGGTCTCCAGCTGGCCCTCAGAGAAGAGGAAGCTGATGGATCTGCCGGGGTCCACGGTAAGGACTTCGCACTGCTGCTGGCCCCACGCGTCCATGTCCATGGTGAAGCGGTGGCCCACCACTGGCGCGATGTTGCCCGGAGCCCACCAGCGGGCCAGCAGTTCAGGGGTGGTCAGCGCGGCCCAAACCACGGCAGCCTGGTGCGGGTAGCGGCGTTCCAGCCGGATGGCGCTCTCGGTCATGACGGTTCCTCCTCGTCCAAAAGGTCGGCCAGGGCATCCAGCCGCCCGTTCCAGTAATGCTCGAAGTGCTGCACCCAGCCGCCGATCTCGGCGAGCCCGACGGGCTGCAGGTGGTACACCCTGTTCCTGCCTTGCCGCTCCTCCCGAACCAGCCCCGCCTCGCGGAGCACGGCAAGATGCTCGGACGCGGCCGGGCGGCTGAGGTCCAGCAGGCCGGTAAGCTCGCCGGCTGTCCGGGGACCCTGCCTCAGCTCGTCCAGGATGACGCGCCGTCCCGGGTTGGACACTGCGGCGAAGACATCGGGAAGCACAGCAACAGTATATGTCGGGAATTTCCGACATAAACTATCTGCGCTCCTGTGTCAGCGGGAAGAGACTCATCCATTAGGCTCACTTTTGGTCCAATTTGGACCTTTACTCGGCGACGCCGAACCTTTGGGGGCTAATTCATGGTGGGAACTGGCGGCACTTCAACAATCGGCATGCGTCCACCCCTGGTTCGATCGATAGCCGGGTTCGCCGTCCTGCTGTCCCTGGGACTGGCGGGATGCGCTTACTCGGGCGCCCCACCCCAGGCGGAACACGCCGCCGCAGTTGTGCCAACGTCACCCCCTTCGCCCGTCGCCGCGAGGCCTCCCCTAAGTGGAGAAACCGTCCGGGACTCGTTTGGCAACGTGGACTTCTACACCACAGTTGCCGGCGACACGCTTCCGGCAGTGGCGGCGGCATACAAGCTATCCGAGGCGAAGGTCGCCGGGTTCAACGGACTCCAGCCCGGAACTCCCCTCGCTCCGGGCACGAAGCTCCGGCTGATTCCGGCTGGCCCCACGCCAGGCGCGAAGGGCGCAGCGACGGTTGACGCAAACGGCATTCCAACGGGATACACAATAGAACCCGACGACAGCCTGGCCGGCATCACCTACCGGTTCAACCTGACCGAGAAGCAGTTGGCGGAAGCGAACAAAGTCCCGTTCACCTACGAAAAGGGGAACGCCTACTTCATCCAGGCCGGCAAGGTCATCCAGCTGCAGAAGAAGCCGGTGGACAGCAGGTCCGGCTCAGGCCCCTCGATCAACAACTCATTCGGCCAGACCGTCTTCTACACGACCGGGGACGGCGACTCGTTCGACAGTCTTGGCTACAAGTTCCGGTCCACCACGGCACAGATCCTGCTGTACAACCCTGCACTGTCGGCGGATCAACCCATCCCTGGAGGCACCAAGGTTCGACTGATACCCGGTGAACTGAAGATCGAGGGCGCGCAGGGAACGTTCACCGCCGACGACCAAGGGATTCCGCTGACGTACACCACGGCTCCCGGGGACACCGAGCGGCAAGTTTCTTTCCGCTTCGGCGTCACTGACCTGCGCTCGGCCAACCGTCCGAGCACGGGCACGGCCGGGGTTTGGTATGACTTCACCGACCTGCCCACCGGCGAACTGGCGCCGGGCCAGACCATCAGCGTGGCGCTGGACAAGCCCATCAATAAACCCGGCAACTGACGTCCGCCCGCTCCCCGTCCGGGTGGGGCCCGACCCTCCAGGCTTTTACTGGCGGCCGGAACTGACCCGCCGGCCCACCGCGTAACCAGCCCAGAAGGCGAGCACCAGCAGCCCGGCCACCATGATGGCCAAGCCAATCTGTGTGCCTTGGGTGATGAAGGCTGCGCCGGGCACGCTGAACGGTTTGTTGCTCAGCGGCGCGTAGGCGAACCAGCCGGTGAAGTCCCGGTTCAGGTACGCGACCAGGCAGCCAACCAATACGGCGGCGACGCCCAATAAAGGTACGACGGCGGCAGGAACCCTGTCGCGTCTGGACGGCGGGCGTTCGTCAGGCGTGTTGTTCTCCCCCATGGACGCGAGTGTAGCCGCGGGCGCTCTCCTGTGCGCAAACGCCGATCCTGCAGCACTTCAGCCACTTCAAAAACATTTGCCTCTTCTATTGCTGAGAACCCGCTTTCTCGACAGGGTCCTTGTCAGCGCCCTTCAGTGATCGGCGTCATTGTGGACCGCGGACCGGGGGCGCAGTTCATTCCAATGACGGAAGAGAAAACATGCGAAAACGCAGTGCCTACATGTCTTTATCCGCAGCACTGGCAGTAGCCGGAGCGCTCATCATTCCAACCCAGGCAGGGGCAGCACCAAACCCTGCCGCCGGCCCGATCGCGCAAACCGTCCAGACACCGCTGGAGCGCCAGGTACTCGGTGAAAACAACGGCTGGGCGTCCGAAGGGACGGGAACCACCGGCGGCTCGGCAGCAACCGATGCCCACGTCTACGACGTCCACAGCAAGGCCGAAATGCTGGCGGCCTTCGCGGATGCCGGCACGCAGCCGAAGATCGTCCGGGTTTACGGAACCATCAACGCGAACACGGCCCCGGACGGAACCCCGCTGACCTGCGCAGACTATGCCGCAGGAACGGGCTACAGCCTGGAGCAGTACCTCAAGGACTTCGATCCCGCTACCTACGGCCGCAGCCAGGAGCCGGCCGGCCCGCAGGAGGACGCCCGCCGCCTGGCCGCGGCAAAGCAGGCAAAGACCATCCGCTGGGACATCCCCACCAATACCACCATCGTCGGAGCGACCCCGGACAGCAGCATCACGGGCGCGGCAATGCGCATCAATGGCGCCACCAACGTGATCGTCCGCAACCTGACGCTGCGGGATTCGGCCGACTGCTTCCCCGCATGGGATCCGACTGACGGGGCCGAGGGCAACTGGAACAGCGAATACGACCTGCTGCAGGTCATCAACAAGGCAACCCACGTGTGGATCGACCACGCCGCCTTCACGGACGCCCCCACCCTGGACAGCTCGCAGCCGCTCTACTTCGGCCGCCCCTACCAGGTGCACGACGGCGCAGTGGATGTCACGAACGGCTCGGACCTGGTGACCATGTCCTACAACCGCTTCTCCGACCATGACAAGCTGCTCCTGATCGGCTCCACAGACTCTGCCACCCGTGGCGACCCCGGCAAGCTCCGCGTCACCATCCACCACAACGTGTTCGAGAACGTTGGCCAGCGCGCCCCACGGGTACGATTCGGCCAGGTGGACGTGTACAACAACCACTACAAGGTGGCGGCGGACAGCCCCATCCCCTATGAGTACAGCCTGGGGGCCGGCTTCAGCTCCCACCTGTACGCGGAGGCCAACGCCTTCACGCTGCCGGATGGAATAACGGCCGCGGACATCATCGGGCGCTATAAGGGAACGCAGATCACCACCGTCGGCAACGCCGTCAACGGCAAAATTACGGATATACGCGCCGAGTACAACGCCGCTGCTGCGCCTGCCGACCAGTTGGCCGAGGACACCTCCTGGACGCCCACCTTCCGTACCCAGGTCCACCCGGCCCAGGCCGTACCGGCCCTGCTGAAGGACTCCACCGGACCCATCTTCACCGCCGGAGGAAACTCCTGATGCCGGCCATTCTCCCCAGCCGCCGCTCCATCCTGGCCACTTTGGCCCTTGCTGCCGGCACGGCGGCATTCTCGGGGACGAACGCGGCAAACGCCTTCACGCGAGCCGACCCCGACCCCGACCCCGACCCCACGAAACCCCGCACCAAGCCCGTCATTTTTGTCGTCGGGGACTCGACGTCGTCGGCCTATCAGCAGTCGGAAAGGCCGCGCGCCGGGTGGGGGCAGGCACTGCCCCTCCTGCTGGGGCCGCAGGCGACGGTCTTTGATTATGCCTGGTCAGGCGCCTCCTCCAAGAGCTTTGCCGACGCCGGCCTGCTCGACCGGGTGCTGGCCCTGATGCAGCCGGGTGACTACCTGCTCATCAGCTTCGGCCATAACGACGAGAAGGTTGCAGACCCGGCCCGCGGTACGCTTCCAGGCTCCACCTTCAAGGAATATCTGGGCCGCTACATTGACGGCGCCCGAGCGCGGGGTGGCACGCCTGTGCTGGTCACTCCAGTGGAACGCCGCCGCTTCGATTCCTTCGGCAACGCCAAGGATTCCCATGGCGAGTATCCGCAGGCTGTCCGGGAACTTGCTGCGTCGTCCGGCACTCCGCTGGTGGACCTGACGGCGTCCTCGAAGCAGTTGTGGCAGGACCTGGGGCCGGAAGGAACCAAGTCCCGCTTCCTGTTCCTCGCCCCGGGCCAGTACCCGCAGTATCCCCAAGGATCCGAGGACAACACGCACTTTCAGGCCCTCGGTGCAGTGGAGGTGGCCCGCCTGGTGGCCCGCGAGCTGCAATCCAAGCAGATCGTCCCGCCCGGGTACTTCCTGAACATCGACGCCGGCACCGAACCCCTGCTTGAGATGTACTGGCCGAGTGAACGTCCGGTGGACCTGCCGGTAACGCTCGACGCCGGCCCCGGCACGACGTTCACGACGGTGCAGTCGGCAGTGGATTCCGTCCCTGAGGGCAGCCTCCAGCGGACGGTCATCAGGATCCGGCCCGGCATCTACCGCGAAGCTATACGGATCCCGGCCACCAAGCCCCGAATTTCGTTCAGTGGACAGGGCGGCCGGCCAGAGGACGTGGTGCTGGTCTACAACAACGCGTCCGGCACTCCCAAGCCGGACGGAAGCGGGAACTATGGCACTTCGGGAAGCGCATCGGTCCGCATCGACGGCCCGGATTTCGTGGCACGGAACCTGACCATCAGCAACGATTTCGATGAGGCCGCCAACCCGGGCATGAAGGACCGCCAGGCAGTCGCCCTGCACATCACCGGAGACCGGTCGGTACTGTCCAACGTCAGGTTGCTGGGCAACCAGGACACGTTGCTGGTCAACTCCCCGGGCGCAGGTGTCCAAGCCCGCTTCTACTTTGACAACTGTTATGTGGAAGGGGACGTGGACTTCGTCTTCGGCCGCGGCACCGCTGTATTCAGCGGTTGTGACATCAAGAGCCTGGACCGCGGCTCGACGACGAACAACGGGTACGTCACGGCCGGCAGCCAGGACCTGTCCATCAAATACGGGTACCTCTTCGACCGGTGCCGCCTTGTCTCGGACGCGGCCCCGGGCTCCGTCCACCTTGGCAGGCCGTGGCACCCGAGCGGTGATCCGAAGGCGGTTGCGCAGGTGCTGTTCAGGGATTCCTGGCTGGGCCCGCACATTTCTGGAACGCCGTGGACGGACATGAGTGGCTTCTCCTGGCAGGAGGCGCGGTTCTTCGAGTACAACAACCGCGGCCCAGGGTCCCAGGTAACGCCTGACCGTCCGCAGTTGCCCGGGCCGGATGCGGGCAACTACACGGTCAGGAACTACCTGCACGGAACCGATGGCTGGGCCCCGCAACTGGCAGGTTCGACGGCGGACTGCAGTGTGGTGCCGGCGGAAACAGCAGCGTAACTGCAGGGAAGGTCCGGTTCACTATGGAGCCGGGCCTTCCCTGTCCGTCATCCCTAGCCGGACGCACAAGACGGGTCTAGGCTGGGCGGATGTTGACCATCGGCACTATCGTCCTCGGCGTCAACGACGTCGCAGCCGCCACAAAGTTCTGGCATGACGCCCTGGGCTATGTCCCCCGGGAACCGGGTGACGAAACCTGGGTGACCTTGGTGCCGTCGTCGGGCCCGGGCGCGGAATTGTCCCTCATGCTCAGCGAAACCCCCGTCCAGCACCACCCGCGGATCCACCTGGACCTGTATGCGGACGACCAGTCCGCGGAGGTGGAGCGGCTGGTGTCGCTCGGCGCCCAGCGCGTGGATTGGGACTCGTACCCGGACGATCCCGACTTCGTGGTCCTGGAGGATCCGGACGGGAACAGGTTCTGCGTCATCGACAAGAGCCCGCGCTAGCAAAGCCCGGGAACAAGCCCGCCGCCCAGCCCGTTGGCATCCGTACAACCGTCACCTCTTAAGGGGCGGCAGCGACGGAAGGGAACTCATGGTCAGGGCTATCTGGAACGGAAAAGTCATCGCCGAATCCGCGGACACCGTGGTGGTGGAGGGCAACCATTACTTCCCGCGCGACGCCGTCAATCCCGCCTATCTGCGGGACAGCAGCAAGAATACATTTTGCCCGTGGAAGGGCACGGCCAGTTACCACACCCTAGAAGTGGACGGCGAACTGAACGAGGCCGCGGCCTGGTACTACCCCGAGGCCAAGCCGCGCGCCAAGCACATTGAGGACCGGATCGCTTTCTGGCGCGGCGTCACCATCGAGGATTAGCGGACAGAAGAAGCGGACGACGGCGGGTGCTTACCCGGCGTCGTCCGCTTAGCTTTAGCGGTACGCCGACGGCGTTCAGCGGTGGTTCTTGCGGTGCTTTACGACATGCAGTTCGCTGGCTTCGGTTTTCGCCCGTTTTTCGAGAATGGACTTACCGACCTTCTTGGCGGCACCACCCTTGGAGGATTTTCCTGACATCGGAATCACGCCTTCCTTTCCCGTGATAACCGCTACCATACCCACTTTTGTCTGTTTAGCCAGCCCCCGTTTTCCCGCAGCCCAGAGCCGCACAAACCACCCATCCCAGGTCATCGCCAATCGCGGGCCGGATGCTGCTTACCGCCAAAATTCACCGAGCCTCCCCACAAGGGACTTGCCTTGGTTGTGCCCGGCTAGCGCGGCTGCCGGGCGGAGTGACAGGTCCATCGCGTTGGGGCCGAACATGTGCTCGGCGTCGCTGTCCGGAAAGATCGTTTCGACCAGGCTGCCGCCCGCCCGCAGCTCCTCGACCTGTGCCCCAAGCTGCATGCCCCACTCCAGCGGCATACGGGTCCTGCCGCTAAAAGGCGAGAGAACCACGACGCGGCTGCATCCGGCGGCCAGGTCCGCGTTCTCGTTGCGCCGGTAGCCGCCGTCGACATAGCTGCTGTCCCCGATCCGGTACGCGGAGGCGCTGGAACAGCTGGCCGCCACGGCGTCCACCAGGCTGACACCGCTGTCTCGGTGGAACACTGCGGGGTCCCCGGTCCTCGCGTCGACTGCAGTGATCAGCAGCTCATGGTCCGGCCACTCCTGCCGGGGCAGCCGCCCCGCCACAATGGCCCGCCACCGCACTGAGCCGTCGTAGTCCGAAGCCAGGTCGAGTGCAGCCGCCCCCATTCGGCGCCGCATCTCCGCGGCGTTCCTGGCGGCGGCGATGATCCGGACGGTCCGCTCCAGGTGGTCGGGTACAGACCCGCCCAAAGCCGGAGGTCCTCCCGGGCGCGGCCCCTGCGGGAGCGGAGCGGCCAGGACGGCGGCATAGAGTTCCGCGGGAGTGGCGCCGGCGATCTGGGCAGCAGCCGTGGCTCCTGCCGATGTTCCGATGACCTTGTCTGCGTTGGTCACGTCCAGGCCTGCGTCGGCCACGCCAGCGAGGACGCCAATCAACCAGGCGTTGCCGGTGGATCCGCCGCCGCCGAGGACCAGTGCGCGGCCGGATGCCGCAGCGCCACTGGCACCCGGCATGGAAGAAGGTGTTGTGTTCATGGGAGTCGCCTTTCGCGAAGTGCCTGTTCGGCGCTCCCTGTGGCGCGGCCAGGTCAGCCGTGGATCGTGGGCTGGGAGGGAGCACCCATTGCGGATACAGCTTTCATGGGTCTCACCTCCTGAGGTCGCGTCACGATCAGGGGAATCTTGGCACACCAGCAGTGCCACCCGCAACGGGTAAATTTGAGGCGATGATTTCGATTGACCGGGACAGCCCCACGCGCCACGACGTCCACCTGCTCCTGAGCGAACACTTGGCCGATATGTACGCCACCTCGCCCGCCGAAAGCGTTCACGCCCTGGACCACTCCGCGCTGGCCGCCCCCTCCATCACGTTCTGGACCGCCCGCGAGGACGGCAACCTGCTGGGGTGCGGCGCACTCAAACTGCTGGGCTCCCCCACGGGTCCCGTAAGGCAGGGCGAGATCAAGTCCATGCGCACCACGGCATCCGCCCGGGGCCGGGGCGTGGCCACGCTCATGCTCGGGCACATCCTCGAGGACGCCCGGACCCGGAACATTGAGCGGGTCTACCTGGAGACCGGCACCGAGGACTACTTTGCCCCCGCGCGGCGACTCTACGCCAAGCACGATTTCACGGAATGCCCGCCCTTTGCGGACTACGAGCTGGATCCCAACAGTGTCTTCATGGAGCTTCGTCTCTAGCACCTCACCTCGGCATATAAGAATGCGAACGACGGCGGGTGGGCCACCCGCCGTCGTCCGCTTTCCTGTGTCCCGGCTTGCTAGAGTTGCCCGCCCGGGCCGCTGTCCTTGACGTCACCGCGCCAGCCGCCGGTTTCAGTGCCGCGCGATTCAATGAAGTCCTTGAACTTCCGCATGTCAGCTTTGACCTGCATCTCGTCGATCTTCAGCGCCGCGCCAGCCTTTTCCGTGACGGTTTCCGGTGCCCACTCGAAATGAACTTTGACCTTGGTGTGGTTGGCATCCAGCGGCGTGAACCGGACGATGCCGGCATGAGACTTGCCATCGGTGCTGCGCCAGGCGATCCGGTCATCTGGCTCCTGGTCGACTATTTCGGTGTCGAACTCCCGCTGGACACCGCCCACCTTGGTGACCCAGTGGTTGGTTCTGTCGGTCAGCTGCGTCACCGATTCCACTCCGGACATGAACTGCGGAAAGGATTCGAATTGGGTCCACTGGTTGTACGCGGTCCGCACCGGAACCGCGACCTCGACGGCCTCTTCAACCTCTTGAAAGTGTTCCATCTGCTTCCTCCTCATGACGGACGGCCGCAACGGCGGACCGGCAGATTCGGCCTTCCTGCCAGCCAGGCAGCCGCCACCCCTGCACGATAGATCCGGCGCCTACCCGTGTCCAGAGCCTTAATGCCGAAGTGGACGACGGCGGGTGGCCCCGCCGTCATCCACTTTCCATTAAGCGCTTAGCGGCTGAAGGGGACCTTTTCCCAGCTCAGGACATCTGCGCCCTTGGCGCTGTTACCGGACACCGTGAAACGGACGTAGTCCACGGCGTTGTTGGCGCCGTCAACGGTGATGTGCTGCAGATCGTCGGCGGCCGGCGAGCCGTAAATGCCCAGCCAGGGCGAACCGGCGCCGAGGGGCTGGTTTTCGGCGAAGACGTGGCTGTCGCCGTTGACCAGGTAGACCGGGGCGTCGAAGTTGTTGGTCTCCTGGGCGATGGCCTGCACGATGTCGCGGAAGCCGGACACGGTGTCCGGGTTGACGGTGGCGTCGGCCAGGAGCGACGGGTCGAACATGTCGGCCTGCTGCATGAGCACCACGGCCCGGTCGTTACTGCGCCTTGCGTCGGTGAAGGTCTGGTGGATCTGCGCGATCACGGCACTCGTGCGGTGATCCACCTCGGCCAGCTGCTCCGGGGTGGGCTCGGTCTTGCCCAGGCCAGTCCACGGCAGGAGGGAATTATTGCTGCCCTGGACGTTCAGCACAGAGAAGGCCACCCGGTCCTTGTCGAAGCGGACGTCCTCGGGAAGCCCCAGGTTTTCCTGCGACTTCAGCGGCATGGTGGCGCCCAGCGTCTTGCCGGGCTGGTTGAAGAAAACCTCCCGGATCTTGTCCAAGCGCTCCAGTGGGTTGTATGCGCCGTTGTTGGTGCGGTGGCAGTCCACCCACTCGTTGTCACCGGGTGTGTAGACCAGCGGGTGGGTGAAGGTGTCGAACTGGGCCCGGATGTAGGAGAAGTACTCGTCCGAGCAGACGGAGGAGCCATTCTTTATATCGCCCACATGTGCTACAAACTTCAGGCCCTTGTCCGCATTGAGGTCCTGGATGCGGGAGGGGAACTTTGCGATCTCGGCGGCGCCGTAGGGGATGTCGCCGATCGCGGCGAAGGTGAAGGCCTGGTTGTCGCTGTTGTTGTCTTGGCTGCTTTCGGCGAAGGCGGGCTGCGACGCAAGGAGGCCGAACGTCAGGGTCAGTGCCGCCGTCGTGATTTTGACTGTCTTTGAAGGCATGGGGATGGTCCTTTTGTGGTGTCTGGACGGGCTTACGCGCCGCGGGCGGCGAGGAACTGCTGGAGGCCGGCGAGGTCGTCGGTGTTAATGTGGTCCACGCCGGCGCCGGCCAGTTCGGTCCAGACGGCGTCGCGGGCTGCGCCGGGCTGGTCCGGGGTGGCCCAGAAGCGGACGCGGTAGCCGGTGGCATGCGCGTTGGCCACGAAGGCCCGTAGTTTGGTGCGTTCGGCTTCGGGCATGGGGCCGACGCCCTGCCAGGTGAAGAGCTTGGTCCAGTTGTCGCTGACCAGCGGCATCAGGGTGGCTGGCAGGCCGGAGGTGAGCTCGGCTGCGCGGCCGTCGTAGAAGCTGAAGCGCTGGGTCTGCGCCTGCATGGTGGCCAGCGGGCGATTGCCGCTGATGACTGCGGTGACGGGACCGGTCTTGACGTTGCCATTGGTGTAGCGGCTCATGATGTCGCGGTGCTCGGCCAGTTCCTTCTCAACGGCGGCGTAGGTGGCCTCACCCTCGCTCTTGATGTCGATCAGGAGCTGCAGGCTGCCGTCCCACTTCGGGTAGACACTGTGGCCGGGCTGGCTGCGGACCAGTGCCTGGAGCGGGTCGAGGTAAAGGCTCTCGAGGGTGACGCCCTGCTTGGCGTCGGCGAGGTCGTGGGCCACGCGCAGTTCGCCGTCCACCAGCCAGACGTCCGCCTCGACGCTGGTGAAGCCGTGCTCCAGTGCGTCGAACAAGGGACGGCCATGCTCATAGTCGTTATGCGCATGCGTCCCGGCAAGCGGTTGGCCGACGACGACGGGCGCGGGCTCGGGTGCCTCGGCCCGGACGTGGGCAGGAGCTGGTGCCGCCCCGGCCAGGGTGGCGAGAAGGGCGACGGCGGCGAGGGTGGTTTTCACGAACACGCAGTACTCCTGGTACCTCGGGGATTTTTTGCCCAGCGGTTAGCGCGCCGGGCGAAGGGTGCGTGAAAAGACTGGTTGAACTGCTGAAACGGGGTGAGGCCCCTTGGTTGCCGGGTGGTGAACGAGAGGGAACAACAGAACTGGGAGCTAAGTGATGTCGACCTGTCGTGGGCATCGGCCAGCCGGGGGCGGCACCCTAAGAGGCAATGAGGTAATCAACGAGCATTGCTTCCAGTGGGCTCGATTCTTCGGGCAGGCACCCCGGGGGCCAGACCGTCGGTTCCCGGTCCGCTTGTTCAGCGTTGTACTTGCGACCGGTGGGCGAGACCCAGCCCGGTGGCTCGTTCCGGGCAGCTGGACCCGGACTCCAGCCGGTTCGATGCTTGAGCCGGTGGTGCTTGGGGCACAACTGTCCCAGATTGCTGATTCCGGTGGGGCCTCCGTGCTCCCAGGCTGTGAGGTGGTCCGCCTCGTTGTCCTGGCTGTGGTTGCTGCAGCCAGGAAAAGTGCATTTTCCATCGCGCATCTTCAACCACCGCTTCAATGACTCCGGGAGGCGGTAGCTAGTCCGGCCAATTTCCAGCGGCGCTCCATCACGAGGGTCCACCAAGACCCGGTAGAACGAACCTGCACCCTCCGCGACAAGTTTGCGTGCCATGGATGCCGGGATGGGCCCGTATCCGTCAAGCTCGGCGGGTTCGTCGGTTGTGCCGAGGACGGAAAAGACCGGGACCGTGACCAACACGTCCGCCTTGATGGACGGCCCGGACCCGGAGGAGTGGCCGGAATCCCCTAACAGCCGCCCTGCCGCTACGTCCACCTTGAGCTGGGTGAGGGTCCGCGGTTCATTCGGGCCCTGCAGTCCACGCGCCGCGGCGGACGCCTTGTTCCAGATGGCACAGGCCTTATCCGCGGCCATGTACAACGAAACCCAAGCCATCCCGTTGCGGTCCGGGGAGTACTCCATCCGCCGGTCCTCAACCGACTTCGCGTGCCTGGCCTCAAGGGACTCCGGATGGTGGCGTTCCCGCCAAGCACGTACCTTGCGCCGGAAGCGCGCCGGCGCCAGTTCCCCCACCGCGGCACCCCTTGCTGCGTTGGGCGCTTCCGGGTCCAGGAAGTGCGCCTCAAGTGCAGCAGCAGCGGCATCGTTCAGCCCAGTGGTTTCGTCGACCATGATCCGCGCGTGCTGCCACGAGATTTTCCCCGCCGCCAAGGCATCCAAGGCCGCAGGCAACGTTGTGGTCAACGCGTGCGCCTCACCCAGCAGCCCCGACGCTGCAGGCTCACCGATGGTAAGAACGCAGGCGACCTCCGCCACCAGGCTCATTTCGCGAGCTGATGACTCATATGCGCTTTCCGCCGGTCCTTCCATGGCAGAGGTTGCTTCTGCATATTCCGTCAGCAAGCGCACTTTGACGGCCGCAGTGGCCGCTTCGATCCGGGCCACAATGCCTAAGCCGTCCAGGTAGGAATCTGCAAGTTCGCGAAGCGGATCATAACCGTCGGTGTCATGAGCGCGATCCGCAGTCTCCGGAGATTCGCCCAGGACTCCGGCCAACTCGTCCGCCAGCCCGCCCAGGAACGTGGCGGCGTCGGCCAGCCGGGCCTTGCCTCCACTGTCCAGAACCGCTTTGGTTTCCATATCCAAAGCCTGCCACCGGGGTCCGACATTCCAGGTTTGGTTCCCGTGGCCCGGTCAGTCAGCTCAGCGGGCGGACTGGTTCTACCGGTATGTGACACCAGGGCACGAGCGCCCAGTCATGACGTCACTCCTGGCGGAACGCCGAAATACCCGTAATTCGCTGGCCCAGAATCAGGGTATGGACCTCGTCCGTACCCTCATACGTCCGCACTGATTCAAGGTTGTTGGCGTGCCGCAGTGGCGAGTAGTCCAAGGTAATTCCGTTTCCCCCAAGGATGGTGCGCGCTTCGCGGCAGATGGCAATGGCCTCCCTGACGTTGTTGAGCTTTCCTACGGAGATCTGGACCGGCTCCAGCGTCCCGGCGTCCTTCAGGCGGCCGGTGTGGAGCGCCAGCAGCGTTCCCTTCTGAATTTCCAGCAGCATATTCACCAGCTTTTCCTGTGTGAGCTGGTACCCGGCCAGGGGCTTGCCGAACTGGAGCCGGTCTCCGGCGTAGGCGAGCGCGGCTTCATAGGAGTCCCGGGCAGCACCCATTGCGCCCCAGATGATCCCGTAGCGGGCTTCATTCAGGCACGAGAACGGGCCGCTGAGTCCACGGGCACCGGGCAGCAGCGCAGTGGACGGCAGCCGTACGTCATCGAGGCTGATGTCACATTGGATTGACGCCCGCATGGACAGCTTCGAGCTGATGGGCGTCGCAGTGAAGCCGGGGGTGTCCGTCGGGACGATGAACCCGCGGATACCTTCGGCGGTATTCGCCCAGATGATCGCAATCTGGGCCACGGAGGCAAGGCCGATCCAGCGTTTGGCCCCGTTAATGACCCACCCACCGTCTCCATCGGGTGCCGCAAAAGTCGCCATGCTGGATGGGTCGGAGCCGGCCGTCGGCTCGGTGAGCCCGAAGCAGCCGATCTTCTCGCCCCGCGCCATCGCCGGCAGGTTTTCGTTCCGTTGCTCCTCGGACCCCCACTTGTGGATGGCACTCATGGCCAGGGAACCCTGGACGCTGACGAAGGTCCGAAGTCCTGAGTCGCCGGCTTCCAACTCCATGGCGGCGATTCCGTACTCGACCGCGCTGCGGCCCGGGCATCCGTAGCCCTTCAGGTGCATCCCAAGGACCCCCAACTTCCCAAGCTCGGGAACAAGCTCGAGCGGGAAACGGGCGTCCTCGTACCAGCCAGCAATGTTGGGCCGGATCCGTTCATCCACAAAGTTACGGACCGTGCTGCGCAGCTCCAGCTCCGCGGGGGTCAGGAGGCTGTCGAGGTTGAGCACGTCGTCGAAGACCAGGGCGGGTGCGGGTGCGGTTACGGTCACGGGGTTCTCCTGGCAGGTCAAGGGTGGGTCGGTGTCGGCACGGGCGTGATTTGCACCACCCGGTGACCTGAACCACTGTGCCAGTCCGATTGCGGTCAAAGCCAATACCTAATAAGGATCCCGCTTATGCCCCACGTGCATCAATAACCGTTCAATCCGGCGACGGGAGGACCTCTTCCGAGAGCCGAAGAACCTCGCGCAGAGCCGGGCTGGCATTGTCCTTCCGCCAAACCAGCCGCAGCTGGATGGGGTCGGCCGGGTCGTCAAGGGGAAGGAACACGACACCCGGATGGCTGAAGTTTTCCGGCACAGACGACACTGTCAGCGCGACACCAATTTCTGCCGCCACCAGTGCCATGAGCGTCTGGGAATCCGGCGCAACCTGGGCGATCTCCACGACATATCCCGCGGCACTTGAGAGCCTTCGAAGGTGGTCATGGAGGATGGCGCCCGGGTGCTCCGGCAACGTGACGAAGGGCTGTCCGGCAAGGTCTGCCATGCGCAGCGAAGCCTGACCGCTCAGGGGGTGACTCTCATACAGGGCCACGACGAGCCGCTCGTTGGCCACGATCCGCGAATCGAGGACAGCCGGGATGAAATTCCAGCGGCCGAGGCCGACTTCCATGGCCCCGCCCATGACCTTGTCCATAGCCGGAAGGGCGAAATTGGAGCTGGACAGCTCGAAGTCGATACCAGGGTGCACTTCCCGGACACGCTTGGCGAGCCTGCCGACCATCACATGCGAGGAAACCCCGGCAAAGGCGACTCTTACGCGCCCGGTTTCGCCCCGGCCCACCGAAGCGACTGCCAGGCGGCCCCGCCGGCAACCTTCGAGTATGTCCCGCGCTGGGCCGACAAGTGCCTGGCCCTCGGCAGTCAACTGCACAGTCCGCGTGCTGCGGATAAACAGGGGCGCCTTCAGTTCATGCTCAAGCCGCTGGATGGAACGGCTCAGCGGCGGCTGGGCCATATGGAGCCGGCGCGCGGCCCTGCCGAAATGTAGTTCCTCGGCCACGGCAAGAAATGCCCTGATCTGATGTATTTCCACTCCCGCGCTCAGCTTCTGCCCGGGTAAACGTCATTGTTCATACGCCCAAGATACCCAAAGGAATGCGCCGACACTGATAACAGGCAGGTATCAGTCCAGCACCAAATACGTATTGGACGTGAATCAGTCCGCTTGCAAGGGTTGGTGATGCAGAACACATTGCGGAGGATTCAGATGACACAACCGATCGACGAATCGGTCTCCAGAAAGCAGCACCATGCCACTGGAGGCAACGACAACCACGGCTTTGATGCCTTGGGCCGGGCAAGCGCCGGGCCCCTCGCAGGCATTGTGGTCGCAGATTTCAGCAGAGTGCTGGCCGGCCCGTACGCCACCATGCTCCTGGCTGACATGGGCGCCACAGTGATCAAGGTTGAGGGACCTGAGGGTGACGACACCCGCACATATATGCCCCCCGTCCGGGACGGCGAGGCCACGTTCTTCCTCGCGGTCAACCGAAACAAACATTCCATTGCCTTGGATCTGAAGGATCCGGAGGACCTCGACGTAGCGCGTTCCCTGATCAGCACCGCGGACGTCATGATCGAGAATTTCAAGCCCGGCAACATGGCGCGGCTGGGCTTGGATTATGCGTCTGCGGCCGAATTGAACCCGGACATTATCTATGCTTCCATCACCGGATTCGGTACCGGAGCCGGCGCACACATTCCGGGATATGACCTGTTGGTGCAGGCCGCCTCGGGAATGATGAGCCTGACCGGGGACCAGGACACCCAACCGTACCGGGCAGGCATCGCGCTCTTCGATGTCATCACAGGCCTGCACGCTGCCATTGGAATCCTGGGGGCGCTACACCACAAGGACCGGACCGGCGAGGGCCAGCTGGTGGAACTGAACCTGCTGACCTCGGCCCTGTCCGGCATGGTGAACCAGTCTGCGGCCTACGTAACGGGCGGTGTAGTACCCACCAGGATGGGCAACGAACACCCCAGCATGTATCCATACGCTCCGATGCAGACCGGGGACGGCACTATCATCATCGCGACGGGAAATGACGCGCAGTTCGTCCGGCTCTGCGGGGCACTGGGGATTCCCGCGGTCGCCCGGGACCCGAAGTTCACCACGACGCTGCAGCGCAATGCCAACCGCAACGAGCTGCGGGACATCCTCCACGCCCAGTTGGCTGCTCAATCAGCCGACGAGTGGTTCCACGAGCTGTCCTCGGCAGGGCTGCCCTGCGCTCCGATCCAGGATGTCCGCGGTGGTGTTGAGTTGGCCGAACAGCTGGGGCTGAACCCGGTAGTGATGGCGGGTGAAGGGCCCCGGAAAATACCCACAGTCCGCCATCCGGTCGACTATTCCCTTACCCCGGTGGACTACTCACTCGCTCCGCCTGGCTTGAACGAAAGCTCCGGGCTGGTGCGGGACTGGCTGCTGCACCGGAAAGCCCTGGTCGATGCCTGAAACCTACCGGACCCGCGTCTGCCCACGGTGGTCCGATCAGGACCTCAACGGGCACGTCAACCACGCCGCCGTCGTCACGCTTCTGGAGGAGTCAAGAATCAAGTGGCGGTCTTCGATGCCGGGCATACGTCAAGCCGAGGCGACCCCCACGGTGGTAGCCAACCTCGAAGTGAACTATCGGCGGCCAGTCCACCTCGGCGAAGACCTGGAGGTTGAACTGACCGTGACCAGGATCGGCACGAGTTCATTCAGCCTGGAATTCAGGGGCAGCCAACACGGGGCAGTCGCCGTAGACGGCCGGACCGTGCTGGTTTCAGTTCATCCGGACACCGGCACGTCCCGGCCCTTGGTGGAAAACGAGCGCCGCTGGCTCGCTCTTTTCCAGCCTTCGCAGGGAAACACCGACCCGCAGCGTAAGCGGGTCCGCAATCACACACCACTGGAGCACACTCGATGACACCGGAAACCGCCGCGAACGGCACCGATTTTTACCTTATGGACGATTTCCTCAGCGCTGAGGACCGGGCGCTCCGGCTCAAAGTCCGCGCCTTTGTCGATAAAGACCTGCTGCCCGTTATCAATGGCTATTGGGAACGTGCCGAGTTTCCCTTCGAACTTGTTCCCAAGCTTGCCGGGCTCGGCATCGCCGGAACAACCATTCAGGGCTACGGATGTCCCGGGCTAAGCCGGCTTGCCGCCGGGATTGTTGCTGCAGAGATCTCCCGCGGCGATGGTTCCGTCAACACTTTCCTCGGCGTCCAGTCCGGACTGGCGATGGGAACCATCAACATGCTCGGCAGCGAGGAGCAAAAGCAACGCTGGCTCCCTGAAATGGCCACCCTCGCCAAGATCGGCGCCTTCGCCCTGACCGAACCCGAGCACGGCTCTGATTCGGTGGCACTCGAAACCAGCGCGCGCCGGGATGGGGACAGCTACATCATCAACGGGCGCAAGCGCTGGATCGGCAATGCCAGCATGGCCGACGTCGTCATCATCTTTGCCCGCGACGAAGCGGATGCGAAGGTCAAGGCGTTCGTGATGGAGCGTAACGAGGACGGCAGCTTTCCGGACGGGTATTCCACCGAAGTCATTACCGGCAAGATCGGCAAGCGGGCGATCCTCCAGCCGGACATCACGTTCGACAACCTCCGGGTCCCGGCGGCCAACCGGCTCACTGAATGCCACTCGTTCAAGGATGTCAGCCGGGTGCTGACCTCCACGCGAAGCGGCGCATCCTGGGAGTCTTACGGCCACGCATTGGCCGCATACGAGATCGCCGTGGACTACGCCAAGACCCGCCAGCAGTTCGGCAAACCGATCGGCAGTTTCCAACTGGTGCAGAACAAGCTGGCCAATATGCTTGCCGAACTGACGGCCATGCAACTCATGTGCTTCCGGCTGGCCGTGCTCGCCGAGGATGGCCGGATGACCGGTCCCATGGCTTCGCTGGCCAAGATGCAGACCGCCCGGAAAGCCCGCTGGATCTGTTCAGAAGCGCGGGACATGCTCGGCGGCAACGGCGTGCTGCTGGAGAACCATGTGGCGAGGCACATGACCGATATGGAGGTCGTCTCCACCTACGAGGGCACAGACTCCATCCAGTCGCTTCTCGTTGGCCGGGAGATCACCGGCCTCTCCGCTTTCAGTTAGCGCCCCGCCGGGCTGCCCCGGCTTCCACAGGCACGACACCAACCAGAATCATCCATGCAAAGGAAAAGTCATGAGCAATTTCACCAACCGGGTGGCCGTGGTCACCGGCGGGGCGCAAGGAATCGGCGCGGCCACCGCGCTGAAACTGGCCGCCGGGGGCGCCACCGTCGTCGTCATGGACCTCAATGAGGATGGCGCCAAGGACACAGCACAGCGGATCTCGGACCACCCGGACGTCCTGGCGGCAGCCGGAAAGGCCGTGGCCGCCTGCTGCGACGTCACGGATGAGGCAGCCGTGGACCGGGTATTCGATGACATTCACCGTGAGTTCAGCCGCCTCGACATCCTGGTAAACAACGCCGGCATCACCCGCGACAACATGTTCTTCAAGATGGAGCGGCCGGACTGGGACTCCGTCCTGGCCACCAACCTCACCAGCGCCTACCTCTGCACGCGCGCCGCCCAGCGCTACATGGTTCCGGCCAAGTACGGCAAGATCGTCTCGCTCAGCAGCCGCAGCGCACTGGGCAACCGTGGCCAGGCCAACTACGCGGCTGCAAAGGCCGGTATCCAGGGCCTGACCGCGACGCTCGCCATCGAGCTGGGCCCGTTCAACATCACGGTCAACGCCGTGGCACCGGGTTACATCGCCACCTCGATGACTGCCGCAACGGCAGAGCGGGTGGGCGCAAGCCCGGCTGAACACCAGCGGGCGGTGGCGGAACGTACCCCGCTGGGGCGGGTTGGCCAGCCAGAGGAAGTGGCCGCGGCCGTGGCGTTCTTCGCCGGTGATGACTCCTCGTACATCTCCGGTCAAACCCTCTACATCAACGGCGGGGCCCGCTGATGCCCGAGGCATTCCTCGTTGGGGGCGTCCGCACCCCGGTAGGCCGTCACGGTGGCGTGCTTGCCACCGTGCGCCCCGACGACTTGGCCGCGCTTGTGCTGCAGGCCGCAGTGGACAGGGCCGGCGTCGATCCTGCCACCGTCGACGAGATCATCTTTGGCTGTGTTAACCAGGCAGGTGAGGACAACCGTAACGTTGCCCGGATGGCCGCACTGCTGGCCGGGTTCCCGCACGCCGTACCGGCCGTGACCGTCAACAGGCTCTGCGCCTCCGGGCTAACCGCGATCAGCATGGCGGCGCAATCGGTTCGCAACGGTGACGCAGACCTTGTAGTGGCTGGCGGCGTAGAGTCGATGACCCGCGCGCCATGGGTGATGGCCAAGCCCGAGAAGCCCTACTCCAAACCGGGCGAACTCGCGGACACCTCAATCGGTGCGCGGTTTGTTAACCCGCGGATGGAGTCCGGGGCGCGGTTCTCCATGCCCGAGACGGCAGAAGAGGTAGCCAGGCGGGAGAACATTTCCCGCGCCGACGCGGACAGCTTTGCACTGCGCTCGCACAATCTGGCTGTGGCGGCGATTGACGCCGGCCGCTTCAGCGACGAGATAGTCCCCGTTCCGGTCAGTGGCAGACGGGGGGAAGTCTCGCTGGTGGACACCGATGAAGGACCCAGGCGCGGTTCAACCGCCGATGCCCTGGCCGCCCTCCGACCGATCGTGGCGCCCGGTGGAGTGGTTACCGCCGGCAACTCCAGCTCCCTCAACGACGGCGCATCCGCTGTATTGGTCGCCAGCGGCGATGCCGTGGAGCGCTACGGGCTAACCCCCCGGGCCCGCATCGTCAGCAGCCAAGCGGCCGGTGTCGCGCCGGAAGTGATGGGCGTCGGTCCGGTGCCGGCGACACAAAAGGCACTGGCCAAGGCGGGCTGGGATCTCGCTGAGGTGGGCGCCGTCGAACTCAACGAGGCGTTCGCAGCGCAGGCGCTGGCCTGCATGCGGCTGCTTGGGATGGATGCGGGAACCGTCAACAACGACGGCGGTGCGATCGCCCTGGGCCATCCCTTGGGCTCCTCCGGATCACGGATCGTCGTCACGCTGCTGGGCCGCATGGAACGCGAAAACGCCAACCGCGGCCTTGCAACGATGTGCGTGGGCCTGGGCCAGGGCGTCGCCATGCTGCTGGAGAGGGTCTAAATGAGACTGTTCAAGGACGCCGCCGAGCTTGCCGGCATGGCCGGCCAGGAAATCGGAGTGAGTGGATGGCACACCCTGGACCAATCCCAGATCCAGGCTTTCGCCGACGCCACCCTGGACCAACAGTGGATACACACCGACCCGGAGCGGGCAGCACGCGGGCCCTTCGGCGCCACGGTTGCCCACGGCTACCTCAGCTTGTCGCTGCTGCCATACCTGGCGGGCCAGGTGTACCGGGTCGACGGGGCCGCGATGATCATCAACTACGGCCTGAACAAGGTAAGGTTCCCGGCGCCGGCCAGGGTCAACTCGCGCATCAGGGACCGGCTGACGCTGGCCTCGGTGAGCGAGACAGCCAGTGGTCGGCAGCTGCAGTTCCATCACCTGATCGAACTGGACGGCTCGCAGAAGCCTGCCTGCATAGCGGAGACTGTCTCCCTGCTCCCGAACTGAACTGCCCTTGAAGACCTTGCACCACCATCCGAACAACGACGTTTGCGTCCCGGCCTGCCTACAGGCTCTTCCCGAGGGAGAAACTCCATGAGCACAGAAAACCCCAATCTCACATATGCCGACGCTGACCCGCAGGGCCTGGCGTCGGAGCTGCAGGTGACGCCGGCTGAACTACGCCGCACCTCTATCTCGTCCTTCCTTGGTTCCGCCCTGGAATACATGGACTTTACGCTCTACACCCTCGCCGCAGCGCTGGTCTTCGGGCCGCTCTTCTTCCCCAATACGGACCCGGCGATGGCATTGATGGCGAGCTTTGCCGCGTTCGGTTCCGGGTTTCTTGTCCGGCCCCTGGGCGGAATCTACTTCGGCTACCTTGGCGACAAGTATGGGCGGAAATCCGTCCTGGTCATCACCGTAGGGATGATGGGTATCGCCACCCTGGGAATGGGCCTGCTGCCCACATTCGCCCAGATCGGCATCATGGCCCCGATCCTCCTGGTGCTCCTGCGGCTTATCCAGGGATTCGGCGCGGGCGCGGAGCTCTCGGGGGCCTCGCTGCTGCTGGTGGAATCCGCTCCTTCCAGTAAGCGCGGCTTTTATGGCGCAGTGGTGGCACTCGGAACGGCGACCGGAGTGCTGTTGGCCAGCGGACTGTGGCTGCTGCTCTCGCAGATGCCCAAGGACGACTTCCTCGCTTGGGGATGGCGTATCCCCTTCCTGCTGAGCGTCGGTACCACTCTTGTGGCGCTGTATTTGCGGCGGAGCGTGAGCGAGTCACCGGTCTTCGAGGCCGTCAAGGCGCGGCGTGCGGCGGCCCGTCTTGAGGCCCGGCAGCAAAGCATTTGGCGTGACGCTGCAGATTCCAAGAAGGCCTTCCTCGTCTCACTGGGCATCAAGCTCGGCGAAAACGGTTCGGTCTACCTCGTCAAGGGCTTCCTTATCGGCTGGACGGTTTCGGTAGTGAAGATGGATGCAAACCTGGTCACTACCGGTGTAACACTCGGCTCCGTGCTGGGCGTCGTAACAGTCTTGCTGACCGGGAAGCTCACAGACCGGTTTGGCCGGCGCAAAGTTTGGCTCTGGCTCTCGGGGTTCCAGTTCGCCTTCACCATTCCCGCGATGCTGATGATCGAAACGCGTAACCCCATATTGGTGGCCTTGGTCTTTGTTATCTTCGTTGGCGGTCCGCTGCCGAACCTGTACGGCGTGGAGTCGACCTGGCTGGTTGAAATGTTCGGGTCCAAGCGCCGCTTCTCTTTCATGACAACTGTCAAGGAAATCGGCGCCGTCCTGTCCGGCGGTCTCGGCCCCATCATCGCAGCCAGCGTCGTTGCTGCGACCGGGCCGGGGTGGATCCCGGTAGCCGGAATCCTCATGGCTTATGCCGCGATCGGTATTGCAGCAGGGTTCTTCGCCCCCGAAACCAGGGGCCGGGACCTCAATTCGGAGGCCGACGCGTTCTAAGTCGACGAAGCGGGCGACGGCGGAAGATTCCCGCCGTCGCCCGCTTTCGTTATACCGGAGGAGGCTAATACCCCGCTCTCCCCTTGTTGATTGCGGCGCGGGTGGCCCCACCCTCGCTCTAGATGTGGATCGGGAGCTGGAGGGCTGCCGTCCCATTTGGGTAGACACTGTGGCCAGGAGGGCTTGCCATCAGGGCATCGTTCCTGCTGTCCACCGTGATCGCAAAGTTCGCGCCGGGGTTTCTGGCACTGCGTGAATTACAGCTCCCTGTTGGGCGGCTTGCAACGAGCGGAAGGCGATCTAATTTCTCCGTCTGCTCGGATAATTCCCGTTGGGGACACTTGCAGCATGACGAAGCCATCGAGCGGTTACGTGTATATGTCGCCGATCAGATGTAGGTTTTGCTTAATCAACTTCAAGCTGCCGCCGGACACGAAGCTGTGTCCGCGTAGGGCCTCAATGGGGGTAAGACATGGAATTTGCAGAAAAACTTTCAGCGTTGGCCGCAAAGGTACGCCAGCAGCGGGGTGTTATCCAAACGGAAGAGGCAACGAAGAATGCCTTCGTGATGCCTTTCATTTCGACGATTCTTGGCTATGACGTCTTCAATCCACTCGAAGTCGTCCCGGAATTCGTCGCGGACGTGGGCCTCAAGAAGGGTGAGAAGATCGACTATGCCATCGTAAAAGATGGCGAAGTCCAGATCCTGATCGAGTGCAAGAAGTCTACTGAGCCGGTCAAGATCGAGCACGCATCGCAGCTTTTCCGGTACTTTGCTGTCACAAATGCGCGAATCGCCATTCTCACCAACGGCGAGGTCTACCAGTTCTTCACGGATCTGGACGCACCTAACCGAATGGATGCGAAACCATTCCTCGTGCTGGATTTGAACGACATCGACCAGTCCCTGATCCCCGAACTGCAGAAACTGTCCAAGGATGTCTTCGACTTGGACTCGATCATCAGCGCAGCCGGTGAATTGAAATACATCGGCGAGCTGAAACGAACACTGGCTGCACAGTTCAAGGAACCTGAAGATGAATGGGTCAAGTTCCTCACAGCGAGGGTCTACTCCGGACCTTACACGCAGAAGGTTCGGGAGCAGTTCACAACGCTGGTTGGGAAGGCCACCAAGCAATTCCTTAATGACCAGGTGAATGAGCGACTGAAGAAGGCCTTGGGCAACCCTGGGTTCCCGCAAACTGACGACACCATGGTTCCGGCCGCGGTCACCAGCACCCCCGTTGCCGAAGCCGATCTCGCTGAGGCCGACGCCTTGGAGACAACACTTGAGGAAATCGAGGGCTACCAAATTGTGCGGGCCATCGTCTGCAGCGAGGTAAAGCCGGCACGGGTGGCGCAACGCGACGCGAAGTCGTATTTTGCGGTGCTGCTCGATGACAACAACCGCAAGCCCATTGCCCGCCTCCACTTCAACCGGATGCAGAAGTACTTGGGCATATTCAATGACAGCAAAGAAGAGACTCGGGTGCCCATCAACTCGCTGGAGGAGATCTACGAGCATACCGAAGCACTTCGAGCGACTGTGAAGAGCTACCTGTGACCAGGCCCGAGTTGACGTTTACCGACTCCCAGTCGTTATGCCAGCACCAGTAGAGCGGAGCCCAATACTTTCATAACGATGAGTAGGCTGGCCAAGATCTAAACCTCCGCCACCGGCGCCGCGAACTGGGCCTCGTAGAGCCGCGCGTAAGCCCCGCCGGCGGCGAGCAGTGAAGCGTGCGTCCCCTGCTCCACGATCTGGCCAGCCTCCATCACCAGGATGAGGTCGGCGTCGCGGATCGTGGACAGGCGGTGCGCGATCACAAATGACGTCCGGTCAGACCTCAAAGCACTCATGGCCTTCTGCACCAGCACCTCGGTCCGGGTATCCACGGAGGACGTCGCCTCGTCAAGAATCAGCACCGAAGGCTGTGCCAGGAACGCCCGCGCAATCGTCAGCAGCTGCTTCTCACCGGCGGACACGTTGGAACCTTCGTCGTCCAGCACGGTGTCGTACCCGTCGGGCAGGGACTTCACGAACCGGTCCACGTACGTCGCCCGCGCTGCCTCCAGAACCTCGGAGGAAGAAGCCGTAGGCCGGCCGTACGCGATGTTGTCCCGGATGGTCCCGCCGAACAGCCACGTATCCTGCAGCACCATCCCCATCCGCGAGCGCAGGTCGTGGCGGGTCATGGTGGTGATGTCGACGCCGTCCAGAGTGATCCGGCCGCCATCGAGCTCGTAGAACCGCATCATCAGGTTCACCAGCGTGGTCTTGCCCGCCCCAGTGGGCCCCACAATGGCTACCGTCTGCCCGGGCTCCGCCACCAAGGAAAGCCCAGTAATCAGCGGCTTGTCCTGCGAATACGAGAAGGACACGTCCTCAAAAACCAGGCGCCCCCGCGAAGCACCGTCCGGGCTCTGCAACGAAGCCCCGGCAGGGTCCGCCGACTGCTCCTCCGTATCCAGCAGCTCAAACACCCGCTCTGCAGACGCCACCCCGGACTGCAGTAGGTTGGCCATCGACCCCAGCTGCGCCAGCGGCTGCGTGAACTGCCGCGAGTACTGGATGAACGCCTGCACATCTCCCAGCTGCATCGCCCCGGAGGCCACCTGCAGCCCGCCCACGACGGCGATCCCCACGTACACCAGGTTCCCGATGAACGTCATGGCCGGCATGATCAGCCCGGAAATGAACTGCGCCCCGAAGCTCGCCTCATACAGCTCCGCGTTCTTCTGCCGGAACCGCTCCCCCACCTCGCGCTGCCGCCCGAACACCTTCACCAGCGCATGCCCGGTGTAGGTCTCCTCGATCTGCCCGTTCAGCTCGCCCGTGTTGGTCCACTGCTGCACAAACAGCTTCTGCGAGCGCTTGGCAATCAGCGTGGTGATCCCGAGCGTCAGCGGAATGGTCACCAGCGCTATCAGCGCCAGCGTGGGCGACAGGATGAACATCATGACCAGCACGCCCAGCACCGTCAGCACCGATGTCACCGCCTGGCTGATGGACTGCTGCAGGCTCTGCGAAATGTTGTCCACATCGTTGGTCACCCGGCTGAGCAGCTCGCCGCGCTGGATCGAGTCGAAGTACCGCAGCGGCAGCCGGTTGATCTTCGCCTCAATCTGCTCGCGCAGCCCAAAGACCGTCCGCTGCACCACGCCGTTCAGCACATACGCCGTCCCCCACATGAACGCCGACCCCAGCACATAGAGCACCAGCGCCCATGTCAGCACGCCGGCCAGCGCGCCGAAGTCGATCCCCGCGCCCGGCGTCAGCGTCATGGCACTGAGCATGTCCGCCTTCTGGTTCTCCCCTGACGCGCGCAGCATGGCGATCAGCTGCGCCTGCGTCATCCCCGGCGGCAGCTGCTTGGACACCACGCCGGCGAAAATCAGGTTGGTGCCCTCGCCCAGCAGCCTCGGCCCGATCACCTGCAGCACCACGCCCGCAACGGCCATGAGCAGCACCAGCATCAGCCGGAACCGTTCCGGCCGCAGCGTACCCAACAGCCGCTTGGCGGAACCGCTGAAGTTCATCGCCTTCTCGGCCGGGACGTTCATCCCGGCAAAAGGTCCGCCGTGGCCGGGGCCGCCGCGCGGCCTTGGGATGCGTACGACGGCGGCCTGGCCGGGTCCGGCGGCGGGCCCGGCTTTGGTGCCGCGCACGGGAGCGGGTCCGTGGCTCATACCGTCTCCTCCGCTGCCAGCTGGGACGAAACAATTTCGCGGTACGTATCGGAACTTTCCAGCAGCTCGTGGTGCGTTCCGTGCGCGACGATCCTGCCGTCGTCGAGCACTAGTATCTGGTCCGCATCAACGATGCTGGACACGCGCTGGGCGATGACCACCATGGTGGCCCCCGCAATGTTGCGCTTGAGCGCCTGGCGCAGCCGGGCGTCCGTGCCGGTGTCCAGGGATGAGAAGGAATCGTCAAAGATGTACAGCTCGGGCCGCTTCACCAGGGCACGTGCGATTGCCAGCCGCTGCCGCTGGCCACCCGAAACGTTCGTGCCGCCCTGCGAAATAGGCGCGTCCAGCCCCTCCTCCATCCGCTCCACGAAGTCCCGGGCCTGCGCGATCTCAAGCGCGGACCACAGCTCCTCCTCCGTGGCATCCGGATTGCCATACAGTAGGTTGCTGCGGATGGTTCCGGTGAACAGGTAGGGCTTCTGCGGCACCAGGCCGATATGGCCCCACAGCAGGTCCGGGTCCAGGTCCCGGACATCCACGCCGTCCATCAGCACCGCCCCGGAGGTGACGTCGAAGAGCCGCGGCATCAGGTTCACCAGGGTGGTCTTGCCCGAACCGGTGCTGCCGATGATCGCCGTTGTCTCCCCCGCACGGGCCGTGAAACTGATGCCCTGCAGCACCGGATGCTCGGCACCCGGGTAGGCGAATCCGACGTCGCGCATTTCAAGCTCACCCCGCCGGACGGCGCTGGTGACCGGCTTCTCCGGTGGCAGGACGCTTGAACTGGTGCCCAGCACCTCCCCGATCCGGTCAGCGGACACGGATGCGCGCGGGATCATCACCGCCATGAAGGTAGCCATCATGACGGACATCAGGATCTGCATCAGGTAGCTCAGGAACGCGATCAGGGTGCCCACCTGCATGGACCCGTCCTCGATCCGGAACGACCCGAACCAGATCACCGCCACGCTGGAAACGTTCAGGACCAGCATCACCGTGGGGAACATCAGGGCCATCAGCCGGCCGGCGCGGAGGGCAACGTCGGTGACGTCGGTGTTGGCGCCGGCGAACCGCTCCGTCTCCACGTCCTCGCGCACGAACGCCCGCACCACGCGGATGCCGGTGAGCTGCTCGCGCAGCACACGGTTCACGGTGTCGATCCGGGCCTGCATCTTGCGGAACAGCGGCACCATCCGCGTGACGATCAGGCCGACGGCGATCAGCAGCACCGGGACGCATACGGCAATGAGCCACGAGAGTTGGGCGTCCTGCCGGATGGCCATGATCACCCCGCCGATGCTCAGCATGGGGGCTGCCACCATGAGTGTGGCGGACATCAGCACCAGCTGCTGGACCTGCTGGACGTCGTTGGTGGAGCGGGTGATGAGGCTGGGGGCACCGAAGCGGGTGACTTCCTGCTCTGAAAACTCCCCCACCCGTTCAAAAATGGCGCCGCGCAGGTCCCGGCCCAAGCCCATGGCCGCCTTGGCACCGAAGTACACGGCCACGACGGCGCAGGCGATCTGCGCCAGCGTGACCAGCAGCATGATGCTGCCCGTGGACAGGATGTAGCCGGTATCGCCCCGGGCCACGCCCTGGTCGATGATGTCCGCATTCAGCGTGGGCAGGTACAGCGACGCGATGGATTGCGCCAGCTGGAAAACCACGACGGCGGCCAGCAGCGGCCGGTGCGGCCGGAGGTATTCGACAAGCAACTTCCAGAGCATAGGCAGAGCCCTCACCTGACGGAGTGTCCACAAACGTGGTGCGAAGGTCAGTGTACGTCCAGAAAGGGCCGTTGATCCTGCCAGTTGACTGGGAAAAACGGCAGTTCTCCCACGGCGTATTCATCGGCCCGGGGGAGATTCAGGGCCACCCGTGGGTACGTCAGTGGGAGAGAACTGAAAGGGCGCCAAGAACGCGCCACCTCACCGAATGATGGAAGAACCAACGATGCCTGCCGCCACACAAAACGCCCCACACCGCACTGCGAGATTCGGAATGGCCTTCATCGGCGTCCTGCTCATCGCCGTCAACCTTCGGGTGTCCTTTGTCAGCGTGGGGCCGGTCCTGGTCAATATCAGCAGCGATCTTGGCCTGTCCAGTGCCGCAGCAGGTTTCCTCACCGGGCTCCCGCTTATCGCCTTCGCGGTCTTCTCGCCATGGGCCCCCGGATTCGCTTCACGCCTGGGACTGGACCGGGCAATGTGGGTGTCCTTGCTGATCCTCGCTTCGGGCATCGTGCTTCGCTCTTTGCCCGTGCCCGGCTTTATTTGGGCCGGCACAATCCTGATCGGCGTGGCCATTGCCTTCCTCAATGTCCTGGTGCCCTCCCTCGTTAAACGCGACTTTCCGTTGCGGGTCAGCCAGGTCACCGGAAGCTACACCGCTGCCCAGGCCGCCTTCGCAGCGGTGGGGGCCGCCGTCGTCGTACCCGTGGCACAGACCTCCCCGGCAGGATGGCGGCTCGCCCTGGGAGTATGGGCGGGGCTGGCCCTCATCGCCATGGCGGTGCTCCTGCCCTGGCTTCGCCGGCACACGGCAGGCACGCGGCAATCGGGAAAGCCCGACGCCGCCTACCGGTCGCCCTGGGGTTCAGCCCTGGGCTGGCAGGTGACCGCCTTCATGGGGCTGCAGTCCATTGCCTTCTACGTCCTCATGGCCTGGTTGCCCACCATCGAGCAAAGCCGTGGGATCCCCGCCACCACTGCCGGCCTGCACCTATCCGTTTTCCTGCTGATCAGCGTGTTCGCCAGCCTGGGGACGGGCGGTGTCCTGCACCGGGGATCAGACCAACGGCTGGTTTCCTTTGCCAGCGGGATGTTGGTGTTCGTGACCTTCCTCGGGCTGGCCCTGGCGCCGGAACTCATCCTGCTGTGGGTTGTCCTGGGTGCTTTGGGGTGCGGGAGCCTCATCGTCATTGCCCTGTCGCTCTTCAGCCTTCGGACCGTGAACCACCCGCAGGCAGCATCGCTGTCCGGCATGGCCCAATCCGTGGGCTACGCGCTTGGCGCCGCAGGGCCTGTGGTGTTCGGCGCACTCCACGACGCCACTGCGGAGTGGACGCTTCCACTGCTCGCCACCGCCGGCGCCATGGCGGTGCTGGCATTGATGGGCCTGCTGGCCGGCCGCGACCGGGTGATCAAGGAATCAGATTCTCGGCGCGGTAGCGGTCAAACAGTGAGGTAAAGGCGTCCAGCGTCCGCCGGTACCCCGTAAAGCCTGCATCCCTGCTCTTGCCCATGTCCGTCACCACCTCGATGTTCCGCCCCAGGTCGCCATCGGTGTGCCACCAGCTCGCAACGCGGTCCAGGTCCGGTTCCCTGAGGTTGTTTTTCTCGGCAATCCGCCGCCACTGGTCCTCCCGGCCCGCCATGGACCGTTCCAGTGGACGGGGCTCCCCTTGGTATCCCTCCCACTCCACTCCGAAGTAGGCGGCGAGCTGGGGCCACATCCAGCGCCAGCGGAACACGTCACCGTTGACGATGTTGAAGGCCTCATTGGCGGCCGCGGGAGTGGTGGCGGCCCAGAGCATGTGCTCGGCGAGCAGGCCCGCATCGGTCATGTCGGTGAGGCCGTTCCACTGGGTTTCGGATCCCGGGAAGACGAATGGCTGCCCGCTGTCCCGGCACAGGGTGGCCTGCGCGGCGAGCGTGAGGCCCATATTCATGGCGTTGCCCACGGCGTGGCCGATTACGGTGTGTGCACGGTGCACGGACCAGGTGAACCCCTGCTCCTCGGCTGCGGCCCACAGCTCGTCTTCCTGGGCGTAGTAGAAGTTCCGCACCGGAAGGCGGGGCTCCTCCTCGTGGAACGGCGTGTCCGGCATTTCACCGGCGGCATAGGCCTCGAAGGGTCCGAGGTAGTGCTTGAGCCCGGTCATGAGGGCAACGTGCGCCACCTTCTTGCCCCGCAGTGCGGCGAGTAGATCCCGCAGCATGGCGGCGTTGACGGCGATGTTCTCTTCCTCAGTGGCGCGCCGCGACCAGGCCGTGAAGAACACATGGGAGGGGTTCTCCGGAGCAAGCGCAGCTGCCAGGGAGTCAGCTGAGGTCAGGTCGGCAGAAAGCCACTTGACGCCGGAACGCTCGGGTCCGGGCCTGCGGGACAAAGCGAGGACCTCCCAGCCTTCACCAACCAAGGTGTCCACCAGGGCGGAGCCTGCAATACCGGTGGCCCCTACTACCAGGGCTCTCCGGCCGCTGCCCGCTGCTGTTCCTGATCCGATGGTCATAGTGCTCCTCTTGGTTTAGGTGCTGGTGTGTCCGCGCGTCAGCACGGCCTCACGCTCTGGCGGAGGCCCGCGCGCTGCGTCACGCCGGGACACGGGGCAAAGACGGCCCACTGGCGACAAGCCGCAGCGTCCGACGGATATTCCATCCCTGCCCGCCAACAGCTTCACAAGTGTCTTTGCCAGGTGGGTTCCGCGGGGACGATGACCAGCGGTTTCACCCACGGCGTAGGCGTGACTTGCGCTGTCACAGGTCCATGTTCAAATAGGAGGGTTGCACCGGCTGCCCGAGTCCAACCGCGGCCTCGGCCCAACGGAAGGAAAAAGCACATGACCGAACCCCAAGACCATCCTCCGGTCCCCACTCCCGGGAGCGCCCAGGGCCTGGACCAGAAGGTTGAGGGCGGGTGCCCGGTGGCCCATGGCAGTGCCACCGCCCAGGGCAGTGAGAGTGAAAACCCGGCGATCGATTCCCCGCAGCCCAAGGGGCACCGCCCGCGGACCAACCAGGACTGGTGGCCCAACCAGCTGGACCTCTCCGTCCTGCACACCCACGGCCAGGCAAGCAACCCGCTGGGCCCCTCCTTCAGCTACCGCGAGGAATTCCAGAAGCTCGACGTTGACGCACTGAAGCGGGACATCACTGAGGTCCTCACCACCTCCCAGGACTGGTGGCCGGCGGACTTCGGCCATTACGGCGGCCTGATGATCCGCATGAGCTGGCATGCCGCCGGCACCTACCGCGTCCACGACGGCCGCGGCGGCGCAGGGGACGGCAGCCAGCGGTTCGCGCCGCTGAACAGCTGGCCGGACAACGCCAACCTGGACAAGGCCCGGCGGCTGCTGTGGCCGGTCAAGCAGAAGTACGGCCAGAAGCTCTCCTGGGCCGACCTGCTGGTCCTCGCGGGCAACGTTGCCCTGGAGTCAATGGGCTTCAAGACGTTCGGCTTCGCCTTTGGCCGCGAGGACGTCTGGGAGCCGGAGCAGATCTTCTGGGGACCTGAGGACGCGTGGCTCGGCGATGAGCGGTACGTCGGCGAAGGCCAGATGTCCGACGAGGTGGGTTCCACCGAGATGGGCCTCATCTACGTCAACCCCGAAGGCCCCATGGGCAACCCGGACCCAGTGGCCGCCGCGGCCTTCATCCGCGAGACCTTCAAGCGCATGGCGATGAATGACGAGGAGACCTTTGCGTTGATCGCCGGCGGCCACACCTTCGGCAAGACCCACGGCGCCGGCCCCGCCGATGCGCACGTGGGCCCCGAGCCTGAGGGCGCCAATCTTGAGGCGCAGGGCCTTGGCTGGCTCAGCACCTATGGCAGCGGCAAGGGCGGCGACACCATCACCTCCGGCCTGGAGGTCACCTGGACGGACGTTCCTACTCAGTGGAGCAACCGCTTCCTGGAGATCCTGTTCGAGTACGAGTGGGAACTGGTCAAGAGCCCCGGCGGCGCCCACCAGTGGGTTGCCAAGGACGGCCCCGAAATCATCCCGGACGCGCACGACCCCAACAAAAAGCACCGCCCCACGATGCTGACCACAGACCTGTCGCTGCGCTTCGACCCCACCTACGAGAAGATCGGCCGGCGCTTCCTGGAAAACCCGGACGAATTCGCACTGGCCTTCGCCAAGGCCTGGTACAAGCTGCTGCACCGCGACATGGGCCCCGTTGGCCCGCACATGCTGGGCCCGTGGGTTCCGGAACCGCAGCTGTGGCAGGACCCCGTTCCCGCCTTCGACCATGACCTGATCGACGAGCAGGACATCGCCCAGTTGAAGGCGAAACTCCTCGACTCCGGCCTGACCGTCCCGCAGCTGGCCGGCACGGCCTGGGCATCCGCGGCGACCTACCGCAAGACGGACCGGCGCGGTGGTGCCAACGGTGCGCGGATCCGTCTGGAGCCGCAGCGCAGCTGGGAGGCACACGAGCCGGAGCAGCTGGCTGCTGTACTTCCGGTGCTCGAGCGGGTGCAGGAGGAATTCAACGCGGCACAGTCCGGCGGCAAGAAGGTTTCCCTCGCGGACCTGATCGTGCTGGGCGGCGCCGCCGCCGTGGAAAAGGCAGCAGCCGACGCCGGGTTCCCCGTCACGGTGCCGTTCCGTCCGGGCCGCACGGACGCAGCACAGGAGCAGACCGACGTCGAATCCTTCCAGTACCTTCAGCCGCGCGCCGACGGGTTCCGCAACTACCTGCGCCCCGGGCTGAAGCTTCCGCCGGAAACCCTCCTGCTGGACAAGGCGTACATGCTGGACCTCTCGGCACCGGAGATGACGGTACTGCTGGGCGGCATGCGTGCGCTGGGCACCAACGTGGGCGGCTCCAACCATGGCGTGCTCACGGACCAGCCGCAGGTCCTGACGAACGACTTCTTCGTCAACCTGCTCTCGCCGGGCACCAAGTGGAAAGCCTCCGAGTCGGAGGAAAACGTCTACGACATCACCGACGTTGCCACCGGTGAGCTGAAGTGGACCGCCACCCCCGTGGACCTGGTCTTCGGTTCCAACTCGCAGTTGCGCGCACTGGCTGAGGTGTACGCGAGCGAGGACGCCCGGGAGAAGTTCGTGAACGACTTTGTGGCTGCCTGGACCAAGGTCATGGAGCTGGACCGCTTCGACCTGAACTAATCCGTTTGACGCAAGCTCCGGGCCGGCCGCACTCTGCGGCCGGCCCGGACTAGTTAAAATCCCAAACTGGTCAGCCGGGGAAGCTGATCACCGCGGTGGTTCCCCCGCCCGGGGTCTCCTTAAGCGTCAGCTCACCGCCGGGTGCTTCGACTATGCGGCGGCAGATGGCCAGGCCAAGGCCGGATCCCTGCCCATCCCCTTCCCGGTGCAGCCGGACCAAAGGTTCCAGTACCCGCGGCCTGTCCGCCGGCGCTATGCCCTTGCCGTTGTCCGCCACCAGGACAGTGGCTCCGTGATAGTTCGAGATCCCGCTGATCCGCACCTTGAGGTCCCGGTCGGGGCTCTGGTAATTCACGGCATTGGCTACCAGGTTCTGCAGCAGGATGCGCAGCTGGCCATGGTCCACATGGAGCTTCAAGTCCTCGCTGTCCAGGACACCGTCGGCCCCATAGGACAGGCCCAGATCGCCGGCCACTTCGGACGCTACTTCCTGCAGGGAAACACGCTGGCGCTGAAGGCCTCCGCCCATGCGTGAGTAATGCAGTACGTCCTCCAGCATGGCCAGCATCCTGTTGCCGCTGGCGCCGATGAGTTGAAGGTATTCCGCAGCGGGGTGGTCGCTTTCCACATCGTCTTCGCCCAACTCCACGTAACCCAGAATGGTGGTGAGGGGGCTGCGCAGGTCATGGCTGACGCGCCCGGCAAATTCCGCCAGCTTGGCGTTGCTTTCCCGCAGTTCTTCAAGGGCGCTGTTCAACTGCAGGGTGCGCCGCTGGAGTTCGAGCAGCTGCACCGCCTGGCGGGCCAGGATTTCCAGCATTTCCTGCTGTTCATCGCTGAGCGAGGCACTCGAATTGGAGAAGACGCACAAGGACCCGATGACGAACCCAGACGCCGTCTCCAGCGGCACGGACGCATAGAACCGGACGGCGGCGATCTCCCCGGTCACAAACGGGTTAGCCGCGAAGCGCGGATCAATGGAGGCATCCGGAACCACGGTGGCCTCCCCCGAAAGGAAGACCTTGGAGCACATGGAGTCCTGCCGGGAACAAATACCGGCATCAATTCCGACGGCGGCCACCTGGCGCTGCTCGTCGGACGTGACAACGTTGATCACCCCGTACGGCATGCCGCAGAGTCTGGTGGCGAGCTCGACGAGATTCTCAAGGGGCTCGCCGGACAGTTCAGGAGCGTTGACCAGCGGGGCCTCGTCGATCCGGGTGGCCAAGCCGTAGTCCCGCAGTAACCCGTCCCGCCCAACCGGTTCCATGAGAGCCGCCGTTGTTGAGTGAGTGCCGCCCACTAATCGTCCCCCCTTCCTGACCGCGAAATGGGTCCCGGGCCGATAGTACCGGCCATGGGCAACGTCCGCGAGCAGGTGGCGCCGGGGCATCGTTTCCCGGCAACAAGTGTTCCCCAGCGGCGGCATAGGATTCTGGGATGGCTCAACTCATCGTCCCGGACCCTGCCCTCCACTCCTCCTGGCTGGAGGGAACGGCGGAGTTTCAAGGAGCCCACCTGGACGGGGCAGGCGCCGAAGATTGGTCGCTGGAAGAACTCAAGGATCCGCGCGTGTTTGCCCGCTTCGTCGACGCCCTGGTCAAAGATGCCCTGCCGGAGACTGAGCGGAAGCCGGGTTACGTGCCCTGCACCTACCTTTGGATGGTCGACGGCGGCACTTTCGTTGGATCCCTCGCCATCAGGCATGAGTTGAACCATTACCTCCTCAACGAAGGCGGGCACATCGGCTACAGCGTCAGGCCCTCGGCGAGACGCCGCGGCCACGCCGCAAAGGCGCTGGCTGACGCACTTCCCCTGGCACGGGCGCTGGGGATCGAGCGAGTCCTGCTGACCTGCGATGAGGACAACGCCGGCTCCCGGGCAACCATCGAGAAGAACGGCGGCCAGTACGAGGACACCCGCAACGGCAAGCGCCGGTACTGGATCAGCACCGATTAGCGGGGCGTGGGCGCGCCCATCTGCCAGACTTGGCCGGTGATCACTGAACATGCGCTTCTGCCTGTCGTTGCGGGCCGGGAAGAGGAATTTGAAGCCGCTTTTAAGCAGGCCCGCCCCATCATTGCTTCCATGCCGGGCTTCGTCTCGCTGTCCCTGTCCCGATCAGTCGAAACCCCCAACACCTATTTGCTCCTCGTCGAATGGGAGTCGTTGGAGGACCACACGGTAGGTTTCCGCGAATCTCCCGAATACCAGCAGTGGCGCACGCTGCTGCACCGCTTCTACGAGCCGTTTCCGGTGGTTGAGCACTTCAATCCGGTGAAATTCGCCAACTAAAACCAAAGCAACAGTTTTGGGGGGAGCCCCCGCGCGAGTCTAGCTCCAGCGCGGGGGCTCCTAGTGCTTCCTGCCGGGGAACTGACGTGGAAGCAATTAAAAATTACCGGCCAGTAGGTTGGGCCTGGACCAAAACCCCACACCTTGGGCGAATCTTGATCCAACCTTGAGCCGTCATTTTGGCGCCGTTAGTCGGCGGGATCGGCCGCAGCGTCCGGGTCCTCTTCAGGTTCAAAAGTGTTCGGCGCGGCGCCATCGGAAATCCCGATGCCGTCCTTCCCACCGGGGATCCCGCCGTCGGCATTGCCTTTGCCCGCTGCCGCACCCTCCTGCGGCTCGTCTTCGGGCAGTGAATCAGGTGAATTGATGGTCATCGCTCCTCCTTCTGTGGCTGGGCCTCCACGCTAACAGGCCCCAAAGCAAAAGGCTCCGGAAGGGCCGGAAGTTTCTGCCCGCCGTCGTTCCTTCCTGTCCTGCTACTTGCCGAGCTCCGAGGCCCGCTGCTGCCTCAGGATGTAGCGTTGCAGCTTGCCCGACGGCGTCTTTGGCAGATCCTTTACAAAGTGAATGCGGCGCGGATAGGCATGCGCGGCGAACTGCGTCTTGACCATTGTCTGGAGCTCGGCCACCAGGGCATCACTGCCCGTGGTTCCCTCCGCCAGGACCACGTAGGCCTCCAGTACTTCGCCGCGCAGCTCGTCCGGGGCACCTACCACGGCAGTTTCCAGGACCGCCGGATGGGTGGCCAGGACACTCTCCACATCGAACGGGCCGATCCGGTAGCCGGCCATGATGATCACGTCGTCATCCCGGGAGGAGAAGAAATAGAAGCCGTCCTGGTCCACCATGCCCGCGTCGCCGGTCAGGTACCACCTGCCGTCCGGACTGAACCTTTCGGCGGTCTTCTTCGGCGCGTCCTGGTACCCCTTAAACCACATCATGGGACTTTCGGCCACGTTGACGGCAACCCGGCCCAGTTCACCCGGCGCAGCCGGTTCATCCGCGTTGTCCTTGAGCACCGCGCAGCTCCATCCAGGGAGGGGCCGGCCCATGGAACCCGGCCTCAGCTCTGTCCGTACGTCGTCATGCCAGGCGTTGATGATCATCATCCCGTGTTCGGTCTGTCCGTAGTGGTCCCGCACCGGAACACCCAGTACCTCCCGCGCCCAGCTGATCACCTCCGGGGTCAGCGGTTCGCCGGCGGACGAGGCACGCCGAAGGCCGAAAGGGCCCGTTCCGGGCTCGGTTTTCGCGCGCATGGTGCGGTACACCGTGGGAGCCGCCGCGAAGTTGGTGACGGAAAATGCCTCCAACACTTTGAAGCTGAGTTCCGGGGAGAATCCGGCATTCAGCAGGAGGTTGCGCCGCCCCGCCGCCATGGGCCCGAGGATGCCGTAGTACAGGCCGTACGCCCAGCCAGGGTCTGCGGCGTTCCAGAAAACATCCTCTTCACTGACGTCCAGGCCCAGTTCGACGTACTGGCGGAACGCCGCCAACGCCCTGACCGGCACCGGTACCCCCTTGGGGGCGCCCGTGGTTCCGGACGTAAAGATCAGCACCAGTGCACCGTCACCACCCACAGCCTCGGAGGCGATACCCGGCTGCTGCCTGGCCAGGAGCGGCGTGAGCGCCAGGTCCGGCTGGGCTGCTTCTGCACCTACAACCACGACTGCGGCCGCGGTCTCCTGGATCTTCACCCGCTGGTCGGCGTCGGTGATTACGGCCTTTGCGCCGGAAGCTGTGAGGCGGAGTTCGATGGCCGGCCACGCGAATGCCGTGAACAGTGGGACGTGGACGGCTCCGCGCCGCCAAATGGCAAGGAGCATGACCACAAGGTCCGCGGACTTTCCCATCAGGGTGGCCACCGCGTCGCCCGGACCTATCCCCAGCTCCGCCAGGGCTGCGGCCCCCCGCTCCGAGCGCTCCCGGAGCTCGCCGTAAGTAATGTCCTCCGCGGTGAGATCGGCTGCAACCACGGTGAAGGCGACGGCGCTGGGGTCTTGGCTGTCGCACAGGAGGTCGGCCGCGCAGGCGTCTGCCGCACCATAGGTGGCAAGAAGGGCATCAACGGGTGGAACCGGACGGGACATTCGTTCTCCTTTGAACAGTGAGACCTGACGGGCAATGGCACCTGAAGGGCAGTGACATAAACCTACTGCAGGGTAGGGCCATGCGCGCCACCCAGGTGATGGACGACGGCGGGACGCGGCAGGGTGCCAGGCCCCGCCGTCGCGACCTATCGACAGTCAGCCCTTGGCGCCGGGCGGCCGGATGATCCGCCGCTGGGTGGCCGCGGCGATGGCAGCGGTCCGGTTGTCCACGCCGAGCTTCCCGTAAATGTGCACCAGGTGCGTTTTCACGGTGGCCTCCGAGATGAAGACCTGCTTGGCGATGGCCCGGTTGGACAGGCCGGTGGCCAGCAGCTCCAGCAGCTGCACTTCGCGCGGGGTCAGGGAGGTGCCCGGGTTGCTGATCCGGTCCATCAGCAACGCGGCAGCGCGGGGGGCCAGCACGGTGCCACCGGCAGCGGCCTGCAGGACTGCCTGCCGCAGCTGTTCCGGCAGGGCATCCTTCAGCATGTAGCCGCTCGCCCCGGCCTCAACGGCCGCGAGGATGTCCGCATCGGTGTCATAGGTGGTGAGGATGAGCACCGGCGGCGGCACGGCGAGCTTCCGGATCTCGGCAGTGGCTGTGACACCGTCCATCCCCTCCCCCATTTGCAGGTCCATGAGGACAACGTCGGGCGCCTCGCCCAGGGCCGTGAGCCGTGCCAGCTCCTTCAGGGCCGCCTTGCCGTCAGCTGCTTCCGCGGCAATCGAGATGCCGTCAAAGCCCGTGAGCATAACGCGCAGTCCGGCGCGGACCACGGGATGGTCGTCCACCAGCAGGACGCGCACCTCGCTCACTGTTCCTCCACAGGCAGTTCCGCCAAGGGCAGCCGGATGGCCACCACCGTGCCCTCGCCCGGCGCCGATTCCACGGCCAGCGAGCCGTTCAGCGCCGCGATGCGCTCCCTCAGCGAGCGCAGTCCGTATCCGCTGCCGTCGGCTGCGCCCGAGGCACCTGCCGGAGCTGACGGGTCAAAGCCCGCGCCGTCGTCGTAAATGTCCATGGTCACCTCGCTGCCCAGGAAGGCGACGCTGACGACGGCGGTGGCGGCCCGGGCGTGTTCGCGGACGTTCGCCAGGCTCGCCTGCGCCGCGCGCAGCAAGGTGACGCGGACGGACTGGGGCAGCTCCTGTGGCTGGCCGTCCACCTCCAGCCGGCAGTGCAGCGCCGCTCCGGAAGCTGACGCGGCAGCCTCCGTCTTGTCACCGAGCCGGCGCAGGGCCCCGACCAGCGAACTGCCTTCAAGCTGGGGCGAGGACAGGCCGCGGACAAAGCTGCGCGCCTCGTCCAGGTTGTCCGCCGCGGTCTGCTGCACCAGCGCCAGCCGGCCAGAGGCGGTGGCGGCATCACCGTCCGCGAGCGACTGTTCCGCCGCCCGCCCCAGCAGCACGATGCTGGACAGGCCCTGCGCCAGGGTGTCGTGGATTTCCCGGGCCAGCCGCGCCCGCTCCGCCAGCACGCCCGCTTCATGCTGGGAACGCGCCAGCTCCTCCCGCGTGCGGCGCAATTCGTCCGCCGCGCGCCGCTGGTTCTCGGCCACGCGGTACAAAGCCGCGTAGGCCAGGCCGGTGATCACCGAGAAGATGGCCCCCAGCACGGGCCCCACAACAGCCGCGGCATGCGGCGCCGGGGCACCGCTAACGGCCCACTGGGAAGCGATCACCGCCACCGTCATCAACCCAATAGTCAGCAGCGCTGGCCGCCGCGGCAGCAGGTGCAGGTGCAGGAAAAAGATGGGAAAGGCGAGCCAGGCGAAGTCGGCACTTCCGGCGAGCAGGAACGCCCAAAGGGCCGTCACCAGGCCCAGCCACAGCAGGCCGTAGCGACCGGGGTTGAACGTGATCCGGTCTTCCGCGTGCCTCTTTTCCAGGACCGTGCCGGTCAGGTAGACGGCAGCGAGGACGACGGCGGCGCCCGCCCACACCCAGCGCAGCAAACCTCCGGCCATCAGCATCCGCACCAAACCCACGGCCAGCAGGACGGCGAACCCGGTGTGCAGGGTGACCCGCAGGACCCGAAGGATGGCCGCCGACGATGCGTTCTCCAGTGCGCCCAGGAACCCGCCGGACCGGGCCGTCTCCGATGTTGGCGGCAGGGGCGTGGCAGGCATCTCACCAGCTTATGCCGGGACATCCAAGCGGGAATCAACCGAAAGGTTGACTCGCAGCTCAACCCTTCCATTCCCGCCAATCAACCATCCCCGCGATGCCCGCGCGGGGTGCCCCCGGGAGAGTGGAAGGACAGAACAAACCACCCCTGCTGAGAGAAGAAACAACGTGTTCCTGGCAATCCGCGATATCCGCTTCGCCAAAGGCCGGTTCGCCATGATGGGCGGCGTCGTAGCCCTGATCACCCTCCTGCTGGTCATGCTGTCCGGGCTGACCGCGGGGCTCGCCGAGCAGTCGACGTCCGCCATCGGGCAGCTTGGCGCATCAGCCGCCAAGCCGGTGGACGCCATCGCCTTTGGCGCACCGGGTTCCGGCTCACCGAAGGCGTCCTATACGGAAAGCTCCGTGACGGCCGCCCAGGTGGACAGCTGGAACGACCAGCCCGGCGTCAAGTCCGCCGAGCCGCTGGGCATCACCCAGACCCGGGCGCAGTCGGCGGACGCGTCAGGCACTGCGAACGTGGCGGTGTTCGGCGTATCGCCCGGCAGTCCGCTGGCACCCGTGGAGGTGTCCGCCGGGACGGCCGCTGTGGGTGCCTCGGTAGCGGAGGCGCTGTCGGTGGGCCAAGGGGACAAGGTGTCCCTGGGCGGCGTGGAGCTTTCCGTGGCCGCCGTGGTGCCGGACCAGTGGTACGCGCACACCAGCGTCGTATGGACGGCGCTGCCGGCGTGGGCCAAGGCGGCGCACGTGTCCGACGGCGGCCAGCTGGCTACCGTCGTCGCCATCACCTATGCGGACGGAGCCACAGTGGATGAGGCCGCCGGGAACGCCGCGGCTCACACGGTGAGTCAGTCCCGCACCGGATCCTTCCAGGCACTGGGCTCCTTCAAGAGCGAAAACGGTTCCCTCACCCTGATGCAGGCCTTCCTTTATGGAATCTCCGCTCTGGTGATCGTGGCCTTCCTGACCGTCTGGACCATCCAGCGGACCCGTGACATCGCCGTCCTGAAAGCCATGGGCGCGCCCAGCTCCTACATCCTCCGGGACGCCATGACCCAGGCCGCCATCGTCCTGGTGGCGGGGGCAGCCGCCGGCGGAGCTGTTGGCGTTGCCGGCGGCTTCTTTGCCGCGCAGACCGCCCCGTTCCAACTGAACGCGGGCACCACGGTGCTTCCCGTCGTCGGGATCGTTGCCCTGGGCCTGGCCGCCGCAGCACTGGCCGTCCGCGGCGTCACCAAGGTCGATGCGCTCCTGGCGCTCGGCGGCAACTAACCCCATCACTCCCCGAAAGGAACCCGTCATGACCACTCCTGTTCCCCTCACCCTGGCCAACGTCACCCTCGAATATCCCGATGGCGGCGGCACCACCACCGCCCTGGACCGGGTGGGTCTCGCCGCGGAAGCCGGGCAGTTCGTTGCACTCGTGGGCCCCTCTGGGTCCGGGAAGTCCAGCCTCCTGGCCACCGCCGCCACCCTGGTGCGCCCCACCAGCGGCCAGGTCATCATCGACGGCACCGATACATCCGGGCTCAAGGACAAGGAGCTTACGGCCCTGCGGCGGGGAAAGGTGGGCATCATCTTCCAGCAACCCAACCTGCTGCCCTCGCTCACCGCCGTCGAACAGCTCATCATCAGCGACCACCTTCGCGGAAGGCCCGCCAAAGCGGCGAGGGTCCGGGCCGCCGAACTGCTGGACGTCGTCGGGCTATCCGCCAGCGCCCGGAAGCTGCCGCACCAGCTCTCCGGCGGCCAGCGCCAGCGCGTGAACATCGCCCGGGCACTCATGGGCAGTCCGAAGGTGCTGCTGGTGGATGAGCCGACGGCCGCGCTGGACCATGAGCGCAGTGCTTCGATCATCGCCCTCCTGCGGGACGTGACCACGGAGTTTTCGGTGGCGACGGTAATGGTCACCCATGACACCGAGTTCGTGCCGCTGACCGACGTTGTGGCCACCATGCGGGACGGCAGGCTCACGGTGCCGGTCCCGGCGGGAGCGTGATTTTGCCCGAAGGGGGAGACTCCACGTGGGCTGGGTGCCAGCCACCAGAAGGCTTCCGGTTCAGATAAGGATTACCTGTCCCTGCCGGGTCTCCTGCTGTACAGCGCTGCTGGTCGGTGGTTCCGCTGGTTGAGGTACTTCAGTCAGGGGCCGGATCAAAAGGTTGCGGTGCAGCGTCGCCCACCCGTCCCGTTCCAGCGGTGCGTGGTCGAACTGGTCAGGCACGAAGAGGACGTCCCTCCTGTCGGGATCCTGGATCCCCACCAGGACGTCCCGGCCGTCTCTGACCTCATGGCACATTTCCCAGTAGGACCTTTCGTCGTCCCAGGGAGACTTCACCACCAAGCACGCTACGCCAGGATCGATGCCAGGCGCTGCGTAGTAGGACGTCGACTCGTAAGAGGCAAGGAACCTGCTCTCCCTAATTTCGGCATCCCCTTCGTCGTCCTGGATGGCGTGGACCGCATCCTGCTTGGTCAATTGCCGCTCGAGCACTTCCACGGTCCCGGGGACTCCGACGAAGAAGTGTACGTAGATGAACGCCAGGACCACGCAGGTGCCTGTGCCGACAATCGCGGCAAGGGTGATGGTGAGCTTCCAGAACAAAGTCAACGGTGGTTCTGGTCTTTGAACGGTCAGGATGGTCAAGCGCTGCCCCCTCAGGCTGGTGATCTCCCTGCACGCTACACGAGATACCGCCACCCGATGTGACGCAGCGTCAGCTCCCCAGGATCTTTGCCTTCTGCGCCTCGAACTCCTGTTCGCTGAGGATGCCCTGCTCCTTCAGTGCCCCGAGCTCCTTGAGTCGCTCGAGAGCTTCAGTGGAAATTCCGGTTGCAGCAGCGGCGGCGGGCTGGGCCGATGCCATCTGGGCCTCATACATCGCCTGCTGTTTGGCAGCGATCCCGGCATCCTTGTCCGCGAATTTCTCAGCCTGCCAGCGCTGGACCCTGCCGCTGACCGCCGAAGCCGTCCCGGCAACGACAGCGGTACGCACCACGCCTCGAAGCAGTCCCATCGTCTCTCTTCTCCTCTTCAATCCGGTCGTATCGGTCAGGAAACGGGCGGTGCTGCGCCGAGGGCTTCAAATGCTGCCATCACATCGGGCGCGGGGATCCGCGTACTCGCCACGAGCTCGCCCCCGGCGTCGCGCACGGCCGCTACGAAAGGCGCCGCCCAAATGTTCTCGTACACGATCAACACCGCCAGGCTTCCCGGGAGAACAGCGCCAGCCGCCTCCCCAATGTCTTCTTCACCGAGAAGGCCTGACTGCACCCCCTCCAAGTATGAAAACTCTTTCGCCTGACCACCCGGGTCGGTCAGCTCGACCACCTCGACCAAGCCCTCCTCGTTTTTTGCGATGACGAGCAGATCGAGTAGCCGGATCACACCTTCCTTGACCAGCCGCGCCACTTCCCGGCTGGCCCGCGATGCCGCCCCAGAGCCCAAAGACGTAAGCCTTGCTCCGGCCAGCCTTCTTCATGCCCGCGGTACCCGACAGCCCTTCAGGAAAATTGGAGATGAAGACCGCCACCAGCATGGCAGGGCTCATCCCTCCCCCAGCCAGCAGGCCGACGCCCAGGACCACCGATTCCGGCAGCCCGTCCAGCAACGCTCCGACAGCAATGGCCGTGCCGCTGCCGGGCGCGTCCTGCTCGGAGGGTTGCTGGCCGCCGGACCTCTTGCGGTGCTTGGCGCCAACCCGGGCCAGGAGCATGTTCGCGCCGACGTACACTACCGCACCAGTCAGGAAGCCTCCCGCTGTCGGCCACAGACCGCCGCCTTGGACGGCCTCGTCCACCAGGTCAAAGGCAAGGGCGGAGATCAGCACCCCCGCGCCGAAGGCCATGACCGTGGAGACAACTTTCGGTGGTATCGCCCACCGCCAGGACACAGCGGCTCCCAGGACCAGCGCAGCTCCGGCGCCGGTGCCCCATACGATCGAAGTCAACCAAGTAGGCAGATGCCCTCCGTCCCCAGTCCAACGGGGATAAAACAATTGGGGATGGCAGCGCGCCATGTCACAGCCACTGCAAAAAGGCGGCTGCCATCCTCCCCCGCCGCGCAAAATTGATGGGATCTTGAGGCAAAGCTTGCCATCCCTAGACATTGCGGGTCCACGCTGGAGGCATAGGCAAAGCCAGCTTTTTGGGGAGCAGGAAGTCATGGGAAGCAAAACAACGTTGGACAACGAAGTCACAACCGTGGGCGGCGTACTGACAGACCGGCAGCCGCTGGACTTCCACACCCTGGGGGTGGCCGGGTGCATCGACCGGCTCACGACACCCCTGCGGCAGCAGGGGACGGTGGTCCAATGGGACACTCCCCATTGGGGCCTCGAGATCCCTGCGGACTCCGCATCCCTGCTGTACCAGTCCGCCCGCGAGTTACTGAGCAACGCTTTCAAATACTCCTCGGCGCACACGCTCGCCATCCAGCTTGCCGCGGTTGACCACGGCATCCGCCTGGCAGTGTCCGACGACGGCACAGGCTTTGACAGCAACCTCGCCACCACCGGGCGGCACCACGGCTACGGGCTCCGGCTCATGTCAGTGGCCGTCCAGGAAGCGGGCGGAACGGTGGAAATTACCTCCAGCCCCGGCCGGGGCACCAGCGTCACGGTCACGCTGCCGCTGGACTAACCGGACTCGCGGACCGTCAAGGACTCACAGATACGGATGCCCGCCGTCGCTGGGACGGCGGGCATCCGTACGCCCCAGGAATGCCCCGGCCCATGAACTGCAGGAACTACCGGAACTACCGGAACTACCGGAACTACCGGAACTACCGGGAGAGCTTGGCGGAGTCAGGCTCCAGGTCGCCGATGTGGCCGGGCGCGTTGGCTGCCAGGACCCGCGCAACGAAAGCGGCGTACTCGTCCATGTAGTGCCCCAGGAACTTGGCTGTGGACTCGTCCTTGACCTCCCCGTCGTCGCCAAAAACTTCTGCCTTGTACGTGATATACGCTTCCGGCGCGTTCAGCTGGGGCGCATCAAGGAAGCTCAGGACGCTGCGCATGGACGACTGCATCACAGCGGTGCCGATGCTGCCGGGAGAGGCGCCGATGATGCCCGTGGGCTTGCGGGCAAATGAGTTGGTCCCCCAAGGACGCGAGCCCCAGTCAATGGCGTTCTTGAGCGCGCCGGGGATGGACCGGTTGTATTCGGGAGACACGAACAGGATGCCGTCGGCAGCCTCGATGGCTTCCTTGAGGGCGCGGCCTTCGGGCGGGAAATCGGCATCGTAGTCGTAGCTGTACAGCGGGAGGTCTTTGATGGGGATCTCGGTGAATTCGAGTTCTTCGGGGGCCAGTTTGATCAAGGCCTTTGCCAGGGTCCGGTTGATGGAGCCGCTCGCCAGGCTGCCCACGAAATATCCGATCTTGTATGTCGCCATGAGTGATCCTTTCCAACAGCCGGTCCACGCCGGCTGGCTGAGTTTGGCTGGAAATGGTGCCGTTCTCCCCGGGGAAGACCAAAGGGACGGCGGTGGTGCCAACTGCTCCCCCAGTCCAGCACACAAGGCAAGGCCCGGCCAGAGTGCGTGGATGGTCCTTGACAGGTCCGGAAGCGAAGCGCTGAATGAGGGATGGCCCAATCCACAATCCCCAGCTCTACCCATGACAGGAGCAGCCATGACTGAGAACCGAGCCAAGGATGACGACGACCGGGTCCACAACCAGGCCCCCTCCGAAGGCGATCCCAACGCCGACCCCAGCGACCTGCGCGTCCACCCCCAGGATCCCGCCGAAGGCGCAGACGACGAAGGGGACGCGGCCAAGAAGTAGTACCTCTCCGGTCTACCAGCCCCACGGCTGCCCGCCTCAACTCCGCGGGACCGTCCCGCCTGGCAAAAACCCCTTGCCTGCCTGGCACTTGTCTACTACGTTGTAATCCAACCCCAGAAAGCGCTTTCCCACCTGGTTGGGACGTAGACGCGCGGCAATCAGCAGCGGAATTGGATGACATGACGGACAGCACCCTCATCAGGTGGATCGACGGGCAGGGCCCAACAGAAATCAGCGGCGGAACCACATGGGGCATGCCGTTCGTACGTGGCCTCGTGCCGGGCACGGAGGCGCTGACAGTATCCGACGCCACCGGCACGCCCATTCCCAGCCAGGCGTGGCCGCTGGCCACCTGGCCGGACGGATCCTTGAAGTGGGCAGGCATCGCATTGGCGGCAACAGACTCGCCGTCGAAGACTTACCACGTGACGGCCGACGGCGGCACAACCACCGCGGCAGGCCAGCCGCCGTCGGACGCCGCTTCAGTCACGGTCACCGAAGGTGCCGGCACTTTGACCGTGCACACAGGCCTCCTGACGATGGTGCTCAACCGCAGCGGCTCCACTCTCTTCAGCAGCCTGGTCCGGGACGGCCGGGAAGTTGCCGGGGACGCCAAGCTCGTCAGCCTCCTGCAGGACGGCGTTCCGGAAGGTGCGGGTACGTTGGGCCGCCATGCCTTCACCGGTGAGGTCACCGCCGTCGTCCTCGAACAAAGCGGCCCCGTCCGCGCCGTGGTCCGGCTGGAAGGCACCCATCGCCCGGACGAACCGGAAAGCGGCCGACGGGAGTGGCTGCCGTTCGTGGTGCGGTTCTACTTCTATGCCGGCGCCCGCAGCGTTCGGATGGTGCACTCCTTTGTTTGGGACGGGGACGCGGATCGGGACTTCCTGGCCGGACTCGGCGTGCGCTTTACGGTGCCGCTGGAGGACGACCCGCACAACCGCCATATCCGCATTGCGGGCGCCGACGGCGGGTTCCTCACCGAAGCGGTCCGCGGCCTCACCGGACTCCGCCGTGACCCCGGCACGGAGGTGCGGGAGGCGCAGGTCGCCGGCCGCCCCACTCCCCCGTTGGACACCTGGAACCCGGAAGTCTCGGCCCGCCTGCACCTGATCCCCACCTGGGGCGACTACACCCTCAGCCAACTCAGTGCGGACGGCTTCGAACTACGCAAGCGCACTGCCGCCGGCCACGGCTGGGTGGGCATCTCCGGCGGAACCCGCTCGGCGGGATTCTGCTCCCTGAGCGATTCCCGGGGTGGCCTGGGCGTGGGGATCAAGGACTTCTGGCAGTCCCATCCGGGGCAGCTGGACATCCGTGGCGCCGCCACCGGCGAAGCAACGCTTACGGCCTGGCTCTACTCGCCCGAAGCGCAGCCGATGGACCTGCGGTTCTACCACGACGGCCTGGGCCTGGACACGTTCGCCGAACAGCTGGAGGGCCTCGAGATTACGTATGAGGACTACGAACCGGGCTTCGGCAACCCCAAGGGCATTGCCCGCACGCATGAGTTAACCCTGTTCGCCTATGAAGCCACCCCGTCCACCGAAGGCCTGGCTGCAGATGCTGCCTCCGCTTCCACCCCCGCTCTCCTGCAGGCCACCCCGGAATACCTGCACTCGGTGGGGGTGTTCGGCGACTGGATGCCAGTGGACCGGAGCACCCCGGCCCGGGCCCGCCTGGAGGACCGCCTGGACTTCATGTTCAACTTCTACGCCGGTCAGGTAGAGCAGCGGCGGTGGTACGGCTTCTGGAACTACGGCGACGTGATGCACACCTACGACTTCGACCGTCACGTATGGCGCTACGACATCGGCGGCTACGCCTGGGACAATTCCGAACTCTCCCCCGATCTCTGGCTCTGGTACTCCTACCTGCGCTCGGGCCGGGCGGACATCTTCCGCTTCGCCGAGGCCATGACCCGGCATACGGGCGAGGTGGACGTCTACCATCTCGGCCCCTGGAAGGGCCTGGGGTCGCGGCACAACGTCCAGCACTGGGGCTGCAGCGCCAAGCAGCTGCGGATCAGCACCCCCGCCTACCGCCGTTTCTACTACTACCTGACCGCCGACGAGCGCACCGGGGACCTGCTGACGGAACTGGTGGACAGCGACCAGAACTTCCTGGGCCTGGACCCGGTCCGCAAGGTCCGCCCGGACGCCGCCACCTACCGGCCCGACCGCGGGGCATTGGGCGTGGGGCTCGGCACGGACTGGGGCTCACTTGCGGCCACCTGGCTGACGGACTGGGAACGCACCGGCAATCCGCGCTCCCGCGACCGGTTGCTGGGCACCATGGCGGACATCGGCGCGCTCAAGTACGGCTTCCTCACAGGCGAAGCACTGTACGACCTGGACAAGGGCCGGTTCGATACCGGCCGCGAGCAGATGTCAGTGTCGCACCTCAGTGCCGTGTTCGGGCTGGTGGAGATCTGCAGCGAGCTGGTGGACCTGGTGGACGATCCGGAGTTCGAGCGGGCCTGGCTGCAGTACTGCCGCCTGTTCCTGGCCACCAAGGAGGAGCAGGTGGAAGCCGTGGGCCAGCCGCTTGAGGGCATCTACCTCACGCAGGCGCACAGCCGGCTCACGGCTTATGCCGCCGCGCGGTTGCAGGACCGTGACCTTGCGGCCAGGGCCTGGGAGAGCTTCGCCGAGGGCGGGGAGCACCTGAACCACGAATCCGCGTTCACGCTGCGGAAGATCGAGCCGCCGCACGTGCTGTTGCCTGTGGATGAGGCGGCCACCGTTTCCACCAATGACACCGCGCAGTTCGGGCTTGCGGTCATCCAGAACCTGGCCCTGGTGGGCGACCACCTGGACTGACGCAACGTTCCCAGCCAGAAACCAACGACGGCGGCACCCGGCTTTGATTCCAAGGAAGGCCAGGTGCCGCCGTCGTCCGTTTTACCCGCCTCGCGCGGAGGAAGATAACGGCCGCATAACGCCCCTTTGGGTCGCCCACAGAAGTTACGCACTCGACGCCTGCCACCTGTTTACACCCGCTTTAAGCCCGCCATAGGGTGCTGCACCTAAACAAGGTTGAAAGCGACCTTGGGAAGGGAAAGAGCACCTTGAAGAGCAAGATTGCGGTCATGGCCTTGGCCGCCCTGAGCTTGATCCTGGCCTTGCTGGCCGTGGGTCCAGCCGCATCAGCCCAAGCCGCCGACAAGCCACTGATTGGCCTGACCTTTGACGACGGTCCTTCGCCCCAACGCACCGCCTTTGTCCTCGATGTCCTCAAACAAAAGGGCGTCAAGGCAACATTTTTCCTCCAGGGCTCCCACGTCCAGCAGTATCCCGACCTCGTCCGGCGGATCAAAGCCGAGGGACATGTGATCGGCAACCACTCGTGGAACCACCCAAACTTCCCCGACCTGAACCAAACCAGCCAAAAGCAGGAGGTTGACCGCACCAACGCCGCCATCAAGTCCATCACCGGTACGACACCCAAACTCATGCGCTTCCCGTTCGGCAACAGCACCCCATACTCCCTGAACTACATCAGGAGCATTGGCATGAGCGGCGGAATCCAATGGCATTGGGAGGTCGGCGAACCCGGCGATTACGAGTGCCCCGGCGCAGCCGGAGTCCAGAAGTACGTGATGGATGAGGTTGCCCCCGGTGCGATCATCCTGCTCCACGACGGCAACGACGTCCTGTCCTGCCCCGCCTCGCAATGGGACTACCTGGCCAGAACCATTGACGCAATCCGGGCCAAGGGCTACGACTTCGGCGTGGTGGCCCCTTCCTCCACACCCAGCAACCTCAACGAGGGCTCGTATGGCGTCGTGGTGGCGCCCTAGGTAGGGCAAGCCCCGCCGGGGTTTCACCTTTTGCACCACCCGCTCTGGAAACCGAAGCAACCAAAAGGTATGTTGGTAAGCATGCTGATGATTTTTACCAAATCATCAGTTCCCGGTAACAAAGCGAAGGAGACGTTATGAGCACGAAGGTGGAAAAACGCATTCTGGTGAACGTACCGGTGAGCACGGCTTATAACCAGTGGACCCAGTTCGAGGAGTTCCCCCACTTTATGGGCGGCGTCAAGAGCGTTACGCAGCTCAGCGACGAGAGGCTGGAGTGGGTGGCCGAGATCGGCGGCGTCCGCCGGCAGTGGGAAGCCAGGATCCTTGAGCAGGTCCCGGACCGCAGGGTTGCCTGGGCCGCCACCGAAGGCGCCACGAACGCCGGCGCAGTGGACTTCGAGGACGTGGGAGGCGGCCAGACCTCCATCCAGCTGACCCTCGAATACGAGCCCGAAGGCGTGATCGAGAAGGTGGGCGACAAGCTCAACGTCGTCGACCGCCAGGCCGAATCGGACCTGCAGAAGTTCAAGGAATTCATCGAGGACGAGGGCTACGCGAGCGGTGCCTGGCGTGGATCCGTCAACGCCGGTTCCGCTGTGGGCACCCCCGGTGTTGAACACGCCGGCGCCTCCCGCGGTGATTCCGGCAAGGCGGGCGTCTCCGGCAAGGTTGCGGCCGGCGTAGGCCTGGCGGCGGCCGCGGGAGCAGCGGCAGCCATGGCGGCCAGCGGCAACAAGGACAAGACCGAGACTGCCGACGTGACCGTTACCGAGACCACCCCCGTGGTTCCGGCGGAACCGGTTGTTCCGGCTGAGCCGCTCACCACCGGCGCCACGGCCGGCGCAGCGGACGCGGGCACCGGAGTTCCCGCGGCGGGCACGACGGCGGCTGCCGGTTCCTCCGGTTCCGTCGCCGATCTGGATGACAGCCGGATCGGGCATACGTTCGACCAGACCAACGGCCTGGTGGATACTACCGGCGAGTCGGACGAGACACTCGAAGGCGAGAACCTGAGCGCCGGCGAACGGCGCGAGGGTGATCGCGGCACCGAAGGCGGCTTGCCGCCTGTCGGCGGCAACCTCGGCGGTCACTGACCCCGCCGGATCTCCGACCCGCCCGGTCGCTGATCCAGCCCAAAAGCAAGCGCCGCCCGCCTTCCCCCAAGGCGGGCGGCGCTCTTGCGTCCGGGGAGGTTTACTTCGTCTTGCCTGCGTAGAAGACAGCCGGTGCGGCCGGGGCCTGCATTCCCTCGCCGATGAAGAAGCTCGGGTGCGGCGGCTGGTTGTAGCCGACCGTTTCGCGCGCCACGCCGGTGCGGTACATGGGGTCATGCATCAGGGTGCGGAGCCGGACCTCGGTGGGCGAAGTTGTGGTGTAAATCCGCAGTTCGCTGCTGTCCGCCGATGGGTACACCAGCTCCTCGCGCCAATCCCCCAGCAGGTCCGCCTGTAGCGACGGGTTACCCTTGGTGTGGTTGTTGGTGCGGGCGCCGGCGGCGGTCAGCAGCCGTTCGCTGGTTTCAGTTTCCCAGTTCCACTTGGAGATGGTGGGTACGCCCATGCCCGCGTTGGCGTCGAAGTCATGGTCAACGATCTCGCGCAGCAGGTCGCCGTCCCACCACGCCATGAAGTTGGCGGCGGGGATCTTGTCCGAAATCCGCTCCCCCTTGGCCGACATCAGGAATCCGACGGGTGAGTTCCAGGCGGCGTCGCCGCCCACTGCCCAGCTTTCAGAGCCGGGGAACCGGGGGTCAATATCTCCGGCGGCGCCGCGGCCCGTGTCCTTGACAGCGGGGATGCTCCAGAGGACTTCACCAGTGGCGGCGTCGCGGAAAGTGGCGCCCCGGTTGCCGCTGGCGCTCATGCTTTCGTGCACAGCAAAGGTTTCCAGGCCGGGCCGCGAGGGGTCCAGGTCGCCGGTATGGATGGCGTCGCCATGCCCGAGCTTGGTGTTGTACAGCGGCGTCCCGTCGTCGTCGATGGTCATTGAGCCGAAGACGAACTCGTCCTTGCCGTCCTGGTCCACGTCCGCCACGGACAGGTTGTGGTTGCCCTGGCCCTTGTACTCGGCACCCGCCACGTCGGAGTCGAACTTCCAGCGCTTGACCAGCTTGCCGTTCACCAGGTCATAGGTAACCAGCACGGTGCGGGTGTAGTAGCCGCGGCTGAACATCATGGACGGGTGTTCGCCGTCCAGGTATGCCACTCCAGCGAGGAAACGGTCCACGCGGTTGCCGTAGTTGTCCCCCCAGGCCGCAACGCTGCCGCGCGGCGGGTCGTACGGAACGGTGTCCATGATGGTGCCGGCGGCGCCGTTGAATACCGTGAGGAACTCGGGCCCGGACAGGACGTAGCCGGCGCTGTTGCGGTAATCGGCCGCGGGGTCGCCGATGACCGTACCGGCGTTGTCAGTGGTGCCGTCCGCAGTCTTGAAGGCCACTTCGGCCTTGCCGTCCCCGTCAAAGTCGTAGGCGAGCATCTGGGTGTAGTGCGCGCCGGCGCGGATGTTGCGGCCCAGGTCGATCCGCCACAGCCTGGTGCCGTCCATCTTGTACGCGTCCACGTAGACGTTGCCCGTGTAGCCGGACTTGGAGTTGTCCTGCGCGTTGGAAGGGTTCCAGAGCTGGATGATTTCGTAGGCACCGTCGCCGTCCAGATCCGCCACGCTGGAGTCGTTGGCGCTGTAGGTGTACGGCTTTCCATCCTTGCTGACGCCATCGGCCGGCTTATCCAGCTTGATGGGCAGGTAGTTCTGGGCCAGCGGGGTGAATTCGGCGCTGAGTTTGTCCTGCCCGTTGCCATTGCCCACGGTCTTGATGACGTACTTGGAGTCGGCCTTGCCGTCCGGGTCCAGGTACGTGGTGGTGTCCCGGATCGGCTCGTCGGTAATGATGGCACCGTCACGGATCACTTGGAAGCCAACGCTGTCCTTGTCCAGGCCCAGCATGCGCCAGCCCAGCGAAACACCCTGACCGGTCAGGACGGCAACCGGGGCACGGTCGAGGTTTTCCACCTGCCGGGTGAGGCCTGGACCTGCGGGGGCAGCGGGAGCCGCAGGGTTTCCTGCGCCTGGATCAGCGGCGGCAAGCGGGACACCGGTGAAGGCCAGAACAGCCGCGGTAAGGGTAGCCGCTGCTGCCGGCGCCGCCTTCCAAGCCCTGCCCGCCGGAGTTTTTGGGGACTGAATTGAGGGGTTTGCCAAAAGAACATCTCCTTTGATGCAGCGGCGGCTGAGTCCGCCGCTGTCTTTTTGAAACGTTTCATTCATAGAGCGTTATTGACCCATCGCGAGTGGTTTCAAGGGGTGCGGACTACGAGGAAGCGCTTTCTGCCCTCTAGGTCTATCAGCGTCTGACAAACCCGGTCAAGGGGTTTGACCGAAAGTGATTGGGAGAATATGTTCTTTTACGGTTGCTTCTGCACATGCCCCTTCTCCGCGGCAGCCTGCAGCAGCGGCACAGTCCGGGTGGGCATTACTTCGACCAGGGACATGGCGGTACTGGTGCGTACGACGCCGTCAATCGCCAGCATCGCGTTGGTGATCCGATGCAGGTCGGCCGGGTCCCTCGCGGCCACCTTGGCGAGCAGGTCTGCATCCCCGGTGGTGGCATGCATCTCGATGATTTCCGGGATGGTCTGCAGCGCCGCGACGGCGATGTCACTTGAGGACTGGCTGATGGAAATGGAGATGAACGCGATGAGCGGCAGGCCCAACGCTGCTGTCCGGACCCGTTGGCTGAAGGGGGCCAAGCTGCCGTCGCTGGCCAGGCGGCGGAGCCGGGCGTGGACAGTATTGCGTGCCACCCCCAGTGTTCTGGAGAGGGACAGGACCGTCGCGTGCGGGTCACTGTCCAGTGTGAGGAGGATCTCTGCGTCCAGCGCGTCAATGAGGTGCATACTGAGCATTTTGCCACTCAAGCGCAGCTCAACTACTGGATCTGTCCTGCCCAATACACCCCTGTTGCGCAAACTTCCCGAACTCCCGCACCATGCTGTCCATGACCAGCACCCTTTCCGAAGCCGCGGCACCCGAGGTCCGCGCCGCCGTCGCCCAACTCCCCGCCTACGTGGCCGGCAAGAGCGCGCAGTCCGACCTGACCGCCGCCCTTGCCTCGAATGAAAGCCACTTTCCTCCCCTGCCGTCCGTCATCACGGCGATTTCCGCCGAGGCAGACCGTATCCACCGGTACCCCAGCATGGGTGCGGTGGAGGCCCGTGAAGCCATTGCCGGGCACTTCGGCGTCAGCCCTGAGGAAATTGCGGCCGGCCCGGGAAGCTCGGGTGTACTGCAGCAGATCATCTCGGCCGTCTGCGGGCACGGTGACGAGGTGGTTTACGCCTGGCGGTCCTTCGAGGCGTATCCCATCCTGGTGGCGGTGGCCGGAGCCGTTTCGGTGCCCGTACCGCTGCTGGCAAGCGAACACCACGACCTTCCGGCCATGGCGGCTGCCATCACCGATCGCACCCGCCTGGTGATCCTGTGCTCGCCGAACAATCCCACCGGCGTGTCCATCAACCCGGAGGCACTGGAAGAGTTCCTGCAGTCCGTGCCCCCGCGGGTGCTGGTAGTGCTGGACGAGGCGTACGTCGAGTTTCAGCGCGGCCCCGGCGTGGACTCACTGGACTTCTACCGCCGCTACCCAAACCTCTGCATCCTGCGGACCTTCTCCAAAGCGTACGGGCTGGCCGGGCTGCGGATCGGCTACGCCATTGCCCGTCCCGGTATCGCCGAAGGCCTCCGCCGCACGGCCGTTCCGTTCGGCGTGAACCGGATGGCGCAGGCCGCCGCGGTTGCCTCACTCGCTGCCGCGGACGAGATCCTGGAGCGGACCGGGGCCGTGGCGCAGGAACGAACCCGGGTCATCCAGGCCCTCCGCGGCTACGGCTGGGACGTGCCGGACAGCCAGGCCAACTTCTACTGGATCCGCGCCTCCGACGAACTGCGGGAACGGCTCCTGGATGCACTGTCCGGGGCCGACATCCTTGCCCGCGGTTATGCCGTCGACGGCGTGCGGATCACTCTGGCCGACGCGGCCACCAATGACCGCGTGCTGGCGGTCCTGGCCGACCGCGAGAGGTTGTGTCCCGGTGAGCACCTCCACGAGACTTCCCGCTGACGCAACCGTCGCTGCCCCGGCCCGGCAGGTGGAAGAGCCGACGACGGCAGGTTCCGCGCCGCCGTCGGCCGCCCGCCACTCCGTGGTTGAGGATGTCCTGGGCATCCTGACGGGCACGTTCGCCGCATCGCTGGGGCTGTTCCTGCTCAAGTCCAGCGGTGCCGTCACCGGCGGCACCGCTGGGCTGGCGCTGCTGCTGAGCTACTCGGTGGCGCTGCCGTTCGGCGTCATCTTCTTCTCGGTCAACCTGCCGTTCTTCGTGCTGGCGGTGTGGAAGAAAGGCTGGAACTTCGCCCTCCGCACCGGCGCGGCAATTGCCCTGGTGTCCCTGATGGCCAGCCTGCACCCGGCGGCCCTGGGGTCGCTGCACATCGACCCCCTGTATGGCGTGCTGGGCGGAAACCTGCTGGCCGGAGTCGGACTGCTGATCCTGTTCCGGCACCAGTCAAGCCTGGGCGGCTTCAACATCCTGGCCCTGCTGCTGCAGGAGAAGCTGAAATGGCGGGCCGGGTATGTGCAGATGGTGCTGGACGTGGCCATCGTGGTGGCGTCGCTCGTGCTCGTTCCACCGCTGATGGTGCTGCTGTCCGCTGCAGGCGCCACCCTCTTGAACCTTATTCTCGCGCTGAACCACCGGCCGGGGCGCTATCTGGGAAAGTAGGCACCCGAAAGTAGGCAGGGACCAGCCCTTTTATTCCCCTGGACCGGCTGAAATATCTCGGCGGGGGGCGGTGTTGCCGCCCATATGACAACAATCGGAATCATCGGTGCAGGACATATTGGAAGCCAGGTTGCACGGAAGGCCGTGGAGCTGGGCTACGACGTGGTCATCAGCAACTCACGGGGCCCGGAAACCCTCCAGGACCTGGTGGCTGAGCTTGGCCCGAAGGCCCGGGCAGCCACCTCAGCTGAAGCGGCAGCGGCCGGCGACTTCGCCGTGGTCACGGTGCCGCTGAAGAACTACAAGGACGTCCCGGTGGAACCGCTGGCCGGCAAGATTGTGATCGACACGAACAACTACTACTGGGAGCGGGACGGCCGCATTCCCGCCCTGGACAACGGCGAGGCCACCACCTCCGGGATGCTGCAGGAACACCTCCTCCAGTCCAAGGTGGCCAAGGGCTTCAACCACATCATGGCCAAGGACATCACCACCGACGGGACTCCGGCCGGCACGGAGAACCGCCGCGCCCTTGCCACCGCCAGTGATTACCCGGAAGCCGCTGAACTGGTGACCCGCCTCTACGACGAATTCGGTTTCGACACCGTCAACGTCGGCCCGCTTTCCGAGAGCTGGCGCGTGGAGCGCGACCGCCCGGCCTATGTGGCACGGCAGAACGCCACGCAACTGAAGGACAACCTGGCCAAGGCCCCTCGAACCATCTGATTTGTCGCATACAAAAACTGGCTGGCAGTTCCCACTGCCAGCCAGTTTTCTTTCACCTGCTACCTCCGGGCCCGAACCAGCACCACCTCGAACGGGCTGGGCGGCTGATTGAACTGCGCGTTGACAGCGGCAAGCGTGCTTCCGAACAGCGCCACGGTGGTGGGGACATTGAACGCATCGCTCTTGATGGTGTCCTCAACAACGCCGGAGGACAGGTCACCGGAAAGGTCCACGCGCACTATCTGGTTGAGCTGGTTCTGGACCGCCCAGAGGGTATGGCCTCGTACCAGGATGCCGTCCACGAACGGAACGTTGACCCCTTTGATGGCCGCACTCGCGCCCGTCTTTGGGTTGACTGTGTAAAGGGCGCCGTCAACAGTGTGCGCCACGATCAGCACTCGGCCCTCCCGGGCTGCGGCAATGCCGTTAAGGTTGAACCCCTGCTTGAGGTCCGCGGCCGGGCCGCTCAGCTTGAGGGTCTTAGCCTTGCCCAGTTTGCCGTCCTCTCCGACGGGCAGGAAGTAGAGTTCCGCTGCGGCCGAGTTGGTAAACCAGGCGCCTTCATCGGTCAGCGTGACGTCGTTGATGAATCCCTTGGCCAGGTCGATATCGGCAACGGACCTACCGGTGTCGGTGTTGTAGACGAAGGCCTTCCCGGTTTCGGCGCCCGCCACGAACAGCAGGTTGTGGCAGGGATCAGCCTTCATCCCGGCGGCGGCGCGCCCCGCGGGTGCGTCGATGAAGCGGGTGGCGGTGCTGTCGCGGATATCGCCGCGGAAAATGTCACCGGTAGTGAGTTCCCCCGCGTAAAAAGTCTTGCCCTCCCCTGCCGCGATACCCTCGGCGGAGGTGGCGCCGTCGAGCACTATCTCCCCTGAAGGCGGCGCCGCCAAGCCCGGAAGGGCCGTGGGAAGGAGCAATGAAACAGTGGCAATGAGGCCGGCTGCGGCGCGTCGGCGTACTGTTCGGCGCATGCTGGTTCCTTAGTCTCGGCTGATGCGCACGGGGCCCATCTGCGGCGAGCTCCGCACGATTGGTGCTGCCATTTTAAGCTCGGGTATTGGGCCCGCGAAGGCATCGGGGTACCCAATCTGCTTACAATCGAACCCTCTGACCACTACCGAGGGACCCATGAAGAAATTCGCCACAGCCCTGTTTGCCGCCGGCCTCGTTGCTTCTGCCACGGCCTGCACCGCCACCCACCAACTGACCACCGCTGAAACCTGCGAGCGGATCCAGGCCGTTGTGTCGAACCCCGCCAACAACGCAGGCAAGACGGGCATGAACAACCTCGCGAACCAGATCCGCCCCATCCACGCGGTGGCCTCCGACGACCTCAAGCCCGCCCTCGCCTCGATCCTGGCGTACACGGACGAACAGGCCAAGGAGAACCCGGACAAGGACAAGCTGGCCGATCTCCAGTCCGGCTACCAGGAAGCCGGCGCAACCTACAGCAAGTTCTGCGGCCAGGCGGGCGGCTAAGAGCTTGGACGAAAGGACCGGCCACCTGTCCAGGTGGCCGGTCCTTTTTGTTGATGGCCCTAGAGCGTGGCGGGGTCCGTGTTGGCGCCGCACAGGATGACGGCGACGCGTTCATCCTCCGCCGGCACGTACGCTCCGGACGCCAGCGCCGCGAAGGCGGCCGCCGCTCCATGTTCCACCACGATGCGGTAGTCGTTCCACAGCGCTGAACGTGCGGCGACAATTTGTTCGTCCGTTACCAGGACGCTTACGACACCGCAGCGGACCGCGACGGAGAATCCGATGTCCCCTACCCGCCGGGCTCCCAGGGAGTCCGCGGCAATGCCCGAAACAGCCACGTCCACCGGTTGGCCGGCCGCGAGGGCGGCGTGCAGGGTGGGCGCACTTTCCGGTTCCACCGCCACCACTTTGGCGGACCCTTCGACGGCGGCCGCCACTCCCGCCATCAGCCCGCCACCGCCCGCGGCCACCAGGACTGTATCGATGTCCGGCAACTGTTCCAGCAGCTCGGAGCCCACGGTTCCGGCGCCGGCAGCTATTTCGGGCTGGTCATACGCGTGGCAGTAGACGGCGCCGGTTTCCTCTGCATGGGCCACGGCGGCCTGGTAGGCGGCGGCGTACTCGGCGCCGCCCTGGACCACGCTGGCTCCGATGGCCCTCAGTTTGGCCACTTTGACGGCCGGCGCGGCTTCGGGAACGAACACGGTGGCCGGCACCCCGAGTTGTTTCGCCGCATAGGCGTTGGCCAGTCCGGCGTTTCCGCCGGAGGCCACCACAATTCCCACATCCGCGCGCAGTTCCCCGCGCTCCTTGCTGGCCAGGATTCGGTTGATCGCACCGCGGGCCTTGAACGTGCCGGTGTGCTGCATGAACTCGCACTTGAACCAGACCTCGCCCTTGAACACTCCGGGGTCTGCCTGCAGCACGGGTGTCCTGCGGATCAGGCCCGCTGTCCGGCGTGCCGCCTGCTCTATATCGGCGTGGCTGATCATGCCTAGACTTCGTCGTCCCAGGTTCCCTGGTCCTTGAGGGCGTCTTCCGGCTCGGGTTCCCGCGCCGCTTCTTCGCCGCCAACATAGGATGCCGGAACGGTTCCGGCGGCATGGGTCTGCTGTTCCTCCCGGATGTTTTCCGCGCCCGCCTGTTCCAGGTGCTGGCCTGACACGGGTGCCTTTGCGGCCTGGTCCTTGGCCTCGTCCGGGTCGCCTGGGCCGCGGAGGTCTGCGGTGTTCTGGGGATCGTCGCTGGAAACGGTCATGGTCCTGCCTTTCACCTGGGAACTGCCTGTTGTGGAACTGCTGTTGCGGAACTGCTGTTCCGGACCGGGGAGGACCCCTGTCCGGGCTCCAGCCTACGGGCTGAAGGTATTCCTTCGTCCGCCCCAGTCCTATTGAGCGCCCGCGTCCCCCGGCTGTGAGATGCATCCCGTGGGGGACTCTGCGGCCGCCTCCAGCGTTGAACGGAACAGCGGGAGGAGGCCGGATGATCATAGTGCTGACGGGCATCGACGGGTCGGGGAAGTCGACGGCGGCACGCGCCTTGGTTGCAGCCGTGCGCGCTGGTGGCGGCCGGGCCATGCTGGTGAGCAACCATGCTGGACGCCGCGTCATGTCTTTGGCCGCGGCCAAGCTGGGAGTGCGGCTGCCCGATCAGCTGGTTGACGCCGTCGAAACCGTCCTCCGGGTGGGCAACGTGTTGCTCTCGCACCTACGCGCCAGCCGGTTCGATGGATTGGTGGTCATGGACCGCCACCTTCACTGCCAACTGGCACTGCGCCGCGCGAAAGGGTTGCCCCGGGGACGGTTCCTTCCCTGGCTGTTGGCCCGGCTGCCGCAGCCAAACGCCATTCTTCACTTGGATCTTGACCATGCCGAAGCACACCGCCGAATCACTGCCCGCGGAACGGATTCCGAGACCCTTGATGACCTCGCAGCCTTCCGCAGCGGGTACCGCGAACTGCCGGAGTTCGCGGGCTTTGTGCAGATCGACGCGTCACGTACGGCGGACGAGGTTACGGCCGACTTGGACGCGCGGCTGGTCTTCTTACGGCTGTTTGGCCGTTGGCCAGCCTAGAAGAAATGCGGATACAGAACGTGCGGGCCAGGACCAGGGAGTCCCGACCCGCACACTCTGATACTGAGAAGGTGCCTGCTACCGCGAAGCAGTCGGGGAGGCCGACGACGAGGCGCCGCTGCCGGATGACATCGTCGACGAAGAGGTCGGCGAGGCCGTCGACGAGGCTGAGCTGCTCGGCGAGGACATGCTTCCCGAACCGGACGAGCTGGTGGAGGTAGAGGTGGCGCTGGATGTTGCGCCGCCGCTCTCGGCCTTCTTCAGCACGTCGTTGATGAGGCCCTCAAGTTCCTTCTGGTCCTTGTCACCCAGGTCAGAGCCGCTCTTGGTGGCAACCACCAACAGCCGGCCCTGGGCAGCGGACACCTGCATCAGCTTCTGCTGGTTGTCACCGCTGCGGGTGCTGACAGTGGCGAAGGTCTTCTCCGCGTCCGTATCCGCCTGCAGTTTCTCGCTGGAAACGTCGTACTTCTGTCCCAACGCGGAGACCGAGAACTTGGCGCACTGGTCCATCTTGTCGCTGATGTCAGTCAGTGTCTTGACAGCATCCGGGCCGTTGCTGCCGGACTGGGCGGACAGCGTTCGCGGCTGGTTGCCTTCGGAAAGCGCCACGGCTACGTCACCGTTTTCCACCTTGTCCAGCAGGCCCGCGGTGGCAATATCCTTGCACTCCTTGGGATCAATGGTCGCCGTGCTCATGAGCAGATTGGCGATATTGCCACCCTGGTTCACCTGTTCCTTGGAGTACAGCTTGAGCTCGTTGCCGTCCGCGTCCTTCATGCCGGAGATGAGGTCACGGAGCTGATCTTCCGAATAGACCTTGGCCTCGGCCGTCTTGCTGGCAGACGCCGACGCCGAAGCCGACGTGCTTGCCGTGCCCGAGGGGCTGGCGGTACCGCCGCCGCCTCCCGAGCAGCCGGCCAACGCCAGCATCGCAGCAGCAACCACTCCAAGCGCAGAAACTTTTCGCATTAGGTTCAACCTCCGAAATAGACAGCATGCTTAGTACTTCCACTGTAGATGTTCCCATTGGGAGGGCGAAATAACGGGGCGCGATTTTTGCCCGAGTGCGCGTTCGGGCCCTGTGACATAATCCGTGGCGGGAGGCGGGTGCACCATGAGCAGCGAATTGACCCTCCGCGGGCGGATTGTCACCGCCACCTTGGACATACCGGACGGGGTTGTAGCGGTCGACGGCGGCCTGGTTGCCTTCGCGGGGCCAGCATCGGAATTTTCCGGGGTTCTTCCAGGAAACGGGCCTGGCGGCCGGGTTCTCGTGCCGGGCCTGGTGGACCTGCACTGCCACGGGGCCTATGGTTCGGACTTCTCAGAGGGCGACCTGGACGGTGCATCCCGGGCAGCCCGCTACCTGCACAGCCGCGGCACCACCACCCTGCTCGCCAGTCTTGTTACCGGGAAACCCCAGGACCTGATCCGCAACCTGCGCGTTCTGAGGGAGCTGAGCGAGCAGGGCCTGCTTGCAGGCTCCCATCTGGAAGGTCCTTTCCTCTCTACCCAGCAGTGCGGCGCCCACGACCCTGACCTGTTGACGGACCCGGATCCTGCTTTGCTGATCCAACTGCTGGCAGCGGCAGGGTCCTCACTCACATCCATGACGCTGGCAGCAGAACTCCCGGGTGCCTCCGGCTTGGTCGACCAGCTCAGTGCCCGCGGCGTTGTCCCGTCCCTGGGCCACACCGCTGCTGACCATACGACGGCGGCTGCTTTCCTTGAGCGCGCGGGCGCCGGGTTGCGTTCTGCGGCTGACAGTCACGGCAGGATCCGGCCCACCGTGACACACCTTTTCAATGCGATGCCCCCGCTGCACCACCGCGCCCCCGGCCCCGTCTCGGCCAGCCTCAGCTTGGCACGGGCCGGCAAAGCAGTTTTGGAGCTTATCGCCGACGGCGTGCACCTGGCACCAGAGACGGTGAAGCTGGTGTTCGACCTTGTTGGAGCGGGCAATATTGCCCTGGTGACCGATGCCATGGCCGCAACCGGCTTGGAGGATGGGCAGTATCGGTTGGGGTCGCTCCCAGTAACCGTGAGCGGCGGGGTGGCGCGCGTGGATGGTACGGGTGCCATCGCCGGCGGTACCGCCACCCTAATGGACGTAGTCCGGGCTACCGTCGCCGCAGGTGTCCCCCTTCAGGATGCCGTGACGTCCGCTTCCGCTGTCCCGGCATCCGTGCTGGGCCTTTCGGCAAAAGCAGGGGACCTCCGCCCCGGGATGCCCGCGGACATCGTGATGCTTGGCCAGGATCTGCAGGTGGCTGGGGTGCTGCGTGGGGGTGAGTGGGTGCATCCGATCGGGTGAACTGAGTGAGCTTCCTCGTATTTGTCCTCCCTCATTGCCTCGCAACCCAAATTGTCGGACCCCTGTTGGATGATTCTTCTATGGCAAGCAGCAGCGGTGTCGGAGCAGGTGTGCAGGGTGTTCAAGCCTCTGTGGCTGCCCTTGATGCGCTCACTGCCCTTGGTGCGCTGGACCAGGAGGACGCTTTGCTGGCCTCGGGTGCTGCTGTTGGTTCGGGTGTTGATGTGTTGCGGCGGCGGTACGAGATCCGGCTGGAGCGGCTGGAACTGGCGGCCCGTCTGGAGGCGCAGCTGGCGGCGATGAAGGCGCGGGATGCAGCGGAGGCGGTCGGGTTCCAGCAGGCCATGACTCCCCCTGACGCGTCGGTGCAGGACCGCACCTACGCCGAGATGTCCGTGGTGGAGGAGATCGCAGGAGTCCTGACCGTCAGCTCCGCCGCCGCAGGTGCTCTGGTGGAACAGTCCCGGAAAATCTGCTCCCTCCCACCGGTGTTCCAGGCCCTGTCCGCCGGTGCCATGTCCTGGCAGCACGCCCGCATCGTTGCGGACGAAACCGAGGGCCTCGATCCGGCGGGCGCTGCGGCGCTGGTGGCGCACTTCTTCGACCCCGACGCACCCCACCCCGCCCGCGGCGCAGCCCCTGGCGAACTCGTCCCCTCCCGCTTCCGGGCCAAAGTCCGCGCCTGGCGCGAACGCCACCACCCCGAGACACTGCAGAAACGCCACGCCAAAGGGGTGGCGGACCGGCGGATGGAATACACCCCGGACCGGGACGGCATGGCCTGGGTCTCGCTCTACCTCCCCGGCGACACCGCATGCGCCATCTGGAACCGCACCACCGCCACCGCCCGCGGCCTCCAAGGCCCCAACGAACCACGCACCATCACCCAACTCCGCCCCGACATCGCAGCATCCCTGCTCCTTGGATCAGCAAGCGAACCCGGCAAGGTCCCCACCCCGCGGGCCGACGTCCTGGTCACGGTGCCGGTGTTCTCCCTCCTCGGACTCACGGATGAGCCCGCAACGCTGGACGGGTTAGGGCCCATCCCGGCATCCATGGCCCGGAAACTGGTCGCCGACGGGGCGGACTCCTTCTACCGGGTCCTGGTGGACCCGAGAGACGGGGCACCCTTGGAGATCGGCCGGAAGAACTACCGGCTCACCGAAACCATCAAACGCTGGATCAGGATGCGCGACGGCAAATGCACCTTCCCCGGCTGCACCAACGGCACCCCGGACAACGACACCGACCACCTTCAGGCCTGGGAACACGGCGGAACCACCGGGGCCAGCAATCTGGCACAGCTCTGCCCGAAACACCACCGGCTCAAACACCACACCCAATGGACACCAGAGCCGGCAACAGAAGACAGATCACCCGGCTGGACCTCACCCACCGGCCGCCACTACAAACCCGAACACCCCCACCCAGAACCCACCCACTGGCCGCAATGGCTCACGCCCACCGAATACCAGTGCCTCGATGCCAGGTGTGCAAATGCCAATGCCAGGTGTGTGGATGCCAGCCCGGAAGACCTCCCCCCGTGGGAACCCGACGACGACTCACTCATAGACCCCGATGATCTCGCACCGGATGATCCGTTGTGGGCCGAACTCCTTGCATCGCCCTTCGCTCTGTCCACGTGATGCAGCCTGCCCAAATGATGCTGCCCTGCACAGCATGAAGCCGGCATACCCCTGAGCGGAAGTCCTAATGCCTCCAAGCCAAATTGAGCCGCGGCAATCCCCACGGGACTTCCCATTAGGCAGCTTTGGGGCGCTACGGTTTAGTCAGCTTTGGGGCGCTACGGTTTAGTCAGCTTTGGGGCGCTACGGTTTAGTCAGCTTTGGGGCGCTACGGTTTAGTCAGCTTTGAGCTCCGGTTCATGCAGCTTTGGGCGCTCCGCCGGTGCGGCGTCGGCGTACCAGCCGTTGTGCCTGCTCCTTCGTGGCCATGGCGCGGAGCCGGGGAACGACCCCCATGGCAAGGGGCTGCCCGTGACCGGGCGCCAGCAAGCGGGGGCCCAACTCCGCCAATCGCGAGACTGATTCCAAGGACATCTTCCAGTTCCAGGTGGTGTACCAGGGCGGGCCGGACAAGTCGGGTGATGCCAGCAGGACTCCGCGCAGCGAGTTCAAATTCACCGTCACCACCGCATCTCCAGTCATCAGGAGGCCGTCCCTGGAGCGCCAGTAGGCGACATGTCCGGGTGTGTGACCAGGGGTCGGAACGGCAGCCCAATCTGGCAGACCGGGAACTTCCCCACTGCGCGGAAGTCCTTGCACCACGTCGGAGATGTCGTTTGCCGCTTCCATGCGTCGGCGGGCACGAGTCGGCAATGACCACAGGAACGGGGCAACCAGCCAGCGGTCCAGCGGCATCGAGAATTCGGGAATGTAGCGTCCGGCAGCCATTGGCAGCTCAGCCTGATGGACGTACACCGGGATGTTCCAAGAGCGCGCCAGTGCACCGGCGGCACCTGAGTGGTCCGGGTGGATATGCGTCAGGAAAATGGCAGCCGGCGCGTTCCCGGCTCCGAGCATCTTCTCCACAGCACCGAGAACGGCTCTTGCACTGCCGGCCCACCCGCAGTCAACCATTACCCAGCCGGAACCCGAACGGACAAGGTAGAGGTTTGCGGCCCTAGGTGTAATTCCCACTGAGGTTGTGAACGCGGCTGATGGGGGTTGTGCCGCCGATGCCGGTATGGGTTCTGTGGTGATTGTAGTGGTGGAGCCACTGGTCGTAGGTGGCGGCGCGTTCGGCTTCTGAAGTGTAGGGCCGGGCGTAGGCCCATTCCGTAGCGAGAGTGCGGTTGAAGCGTTCTACCTTGCCGTTGGTCTGCGGCCGGTAGGGGCGGGTCCGCCGATGCTTGAGGTGTGGGCCCAGGGCAGCTGCGAAGGCCCGGGAGCGGTAGCAGGATCCGTTATCGGTCAGTACGGCTTTGACGGTGATGCCGTGGGCGGCGAAGAACCCTGCTGCCCGGATCCAGAAAGCGGCAGCGGTTTCCTTCTTTTCGTCGCCGAGGATTTCCGAGTACGCGAGCCGTGAGTGGTCATCGACGGCGTGGTGGAGGTACGCGTACCCGGTCCCGGCCCTTCGGTTCCTACGGCCCAGCGCCCGGCCCAGGGCGCGGTGCCCGCCGCCATCGGGAATACGGCCGAGCTTCTTGATGTCCACGTGAACGAGGTCTCCGGCGTTGTTGTGTTCGTAGCGCTGCGGCGCCGGTTTACGAACGGGCAGGCCAGTGCCTTGATCCAGGCAGGCCAGCCGGGGCATCCGGTACCTGGCCAAGACCTTGCCTACGGTTGAGCGGGCAAGACCGAGATGGGCCGCGATCCGGTGCGGTCCCCACTGCCGGTTGAAACGTAACGCGACGATCCGCCGTTCGGCGCGTACCGGTGTGCGGTTCGGGCTCCGCCGAGGCCGTGAGGACAGATCAGCCATACCGTCCTCACCACAGACGAGGTACCGGTCTACCCACTTCTTTGCGGTGGCGGGCGAGCACTGGAAACGCTCTGCGGCTCGGCGCAACGTCCAGCCCTGCTCGATGACTAAACGGGCGAGCTTACCCCTGGCCTTGGGTGTCAGGTCGGCGTTGGCATGGGTAACGTAGGACACGAGGGCCTCCTGGCGTCGATATGAGTGTGGTAACCCAAATCGATACCGGAGGCCCTCGCCCTTTACATCACGCCACGCTGTTCACAACGTCCGCGGGAATTACACCTAGGCCCCGTACCGGCGGTCATGAGCACCACGCCGGAGGCAATCTCCCGCGGTTCCGAAACCCGCATCACCGTGGCATCACACCGCTGGAAATAAGGGGACGGGTGGAGCACAGGCGCGCGAAAGATCGACATGCACAAGATTCGCCCTTGCACCGCAGCGGTGACCGGTCGGACAGTTGCACCACTGGACCTCGCATGCACCCAGTTTTCCGCCGCCCTATCTTGCCCAGTAGGGCCGAACGGCCTTTCTAGCCGTCCGCCCCGGGCAGGCACACCTCCACAAGCTCTCCACTGACGCGCGTCTCGAAAAGAGGCTGCCGGGAAGTTGCCGGCCCCGCCTTCACCTCTCCGGTGCGCAGCGAGAAAGTGCTCCGGTGCCATGGGCAGACGACGCACGGGTCGCCGTCGTCGTCCTTGATCTTTCCTTCGTGAAGCGGTCCGGAAAGATGGCTGCAGACGTCGGACAGTACGTTGACGGTGTCGCCCTCGCGGTGTACCAACAGCGGGATGCCGGCCACCTCGCGCTTGTGCAGGCCACCCTCAGGCAGCTCCGCCAACGGCGCCAACGGGTGCCAGCCGGAGGGGAAACGGTGCGGGACGTCCTCACTGTGGTTCACGCCGGCGGCCTGGCGGTAGGAAAGGTGGCCGCCAAGGAAACCGCCGGCGCCCACAGTGGCAAGCCCAAGATAGGCAAGAACCTTGCCGCTGCCCTGGCTGCCCCTGGCCCGTTGGATGAGTGATGCGATGTAAAGGCTCGTTGCCGCCACATTGGCCGCTGCATGCACCAGTCCAACCCGTTGCTGTTGTGGGTGCAGCTGGGACCAGTCCGTGAACCCTGCGAGCGCAGACGGAAGCACGCTGGCAGTTCCCACTCCGATCAACAGCCTGGCCGCTTTTTCAGCCCCTGGAACCGCGTCGAGGACACCGGCTGACACCCAGGCACCGAGCGGGACCTGGACGGCAAGGGGATGCACGGGGTGTCCGATGGGAACGCCATGCAGGATGTCGCGGGCCCACTGGGGTTTGATGACCTTTTTGACGGCCTTCCTGACGCTCTTGGCCAGCGGGTCAAGCCATTCGGCGTCCTCAAGGCGGGTGACAAGCTCAAGTGCAGGCAACGGTTTCATGTGACGTCCCTTACCCCGATCAGGCCGGTCCACTCATCACGGAACACCCTGTTTTGGCAAAGCCCAAGGGTCGCTGCTCGAGGCAAACTTACCGCAGCGGCGATCCCAGGACAGTGAACCGATGGCCGCCCATCTCCCCGGACAGAAGCGGCATGGACTCAGCTATCGCCGCGCGGGTGCTGTCGAGTTGCAGTGAGGCCTGGTGCGCCTCTGCGGACTCCCAGAGTTCGGAAACGAACACCGTGTCCGGCACGTCATCGTTGATGCCCACCTCATAGAGCAAGCAACCGGCTTCCCGCATCTCCGGCTTGGGCCGAAGCAGGATGGCAACGAGGGCATCGCGCTGCCCCGGCTTGGTACCAAGGGTTCCCACATTCGCAAATGTCATGGAAACAGTGTGCGGCACGGCCGCGACAATCGGCGGGCCGTTCCGCCTACCCACGGGAAAACCCCCACAAGCAGGGTAGGTGCTCCCCTAGTACGCCCCTAAGCGCGGGCGGAAGATTAAACGACCGGATAACCGCGTCAAACATCAAGCGGAAGGATCCGGAGTCGAAGCCACCCGCTTCGGCGGGCGGGCTGTCTGAAATGGGACGGGCAGGCACGGGGCCGCCACACCGGTTTTACAACATACTCATTAGTCGCGACGGTTCTGAAGGCTGCCCGCAAAGGTGAATCACCCCCCTTTGAGGAGCAACGAAAAATGTCCACCACTGGAACAAACCGCCAAACCAAGGCACGGACGGCCCTGGTTCCGTTGGTTTCACTGGGCCTGCTCGGGGTTTCCCTGGCAATGGCCGCCCCCGCTAACGCGGAGACAAGCCGCAACGGCTGTACGGTCAACCCCTTGGATCCAAAGGATCTCCGCGGGGACGACGTCGACTTCAGGATCACAGTGGATTGCAACGGCCAAAAGACCGTCGAGATCCGCCAGAGGATCTATGAAGACGAGAGCCACCACGGTGACCTCCTCGTCAAACGACAGTTCACGGAGGAATTTGGCCGCCATGACGACGCGAGGACCGTTCACTACTTTGTCGATGTTCGCAACCACGACCGCAAGGGCGAAAAGGTCTACCAACTCGTCTCATTCCGGGTGGAGAACCACGGCGGCCATTGGTCGGACTGGACCCCATGGGAGAAGAGCGCCGTAGTGGAAGTGCACGGCGGCAAATAGACCTTCCAGGTCCACAGTGGGGAACCAGGGGTTAGGCTCCTGGTTCCCCACTTTGTCGCCCCGTTTCAGTCCGCGGCACCCAGGTTCCCGGCATGGACGACGGCGCCACTCGCCGTCGTGTCTTCCTTCAGCATCCAGCCCACCCGTTTGACCGTTCGCAACATCACGGCGCTCTCTACGATGTCGATGCCAGGCACCTTCTGCTGCAACGCCAGTTCGGCAGACATCACGTCGGCCAGGGTCTGCAGCCACATGATGATCACAAAGTTGGTGGGCCCGGTGGTGGAGGCGCTCAACCGGACATTGCTGATGGTCCGGATCTGGGCCGCAGCGGCGTCATGCTGGCCGGCAGGGACGTTGACGAACCACTGGCAGGTCACCGGAAACGATGAGTAGGCCTGTGCGATCTCACAGCGGAAGGACAGGATGCCGCTGGCCAGCACCCGGTTCAACTGCCGCTGGACGGTGGCCGGATGGCGGCCCAGGGAGCGGGCGATGTCCGCCGCGGTGGCCCGGCCGTCCCTCGCCAGGAACGGCAGCAGGTCAAGGTGGTTCTGCGGAAGCTGGGCGGCCTGCGTGGAGTCCGGCGCAGGCGGGGAAGCAAGCGTCCGCAGGGTGGCAAGCTGGGCACGGCTCAGGACGTTCAGCCGCCAGTCGTCCCCGCTGCTATGCAGCCGGGTACACAGCGCCACCTGGTACTTGGTGAGTCCCTCAACAGCCTTCAGGCGGGTGATGATTTTGGCGCTGAACTCCTCCAGCGAGCGGGTGATGACGGTCAGCATCAGGTCGCGGTTGCTGGCTGACTCCTCCACCGTGACGATCTCGGGGACGGCCGCCAGCTCCGCGGTGACGCTGTCCCGCAGGTTCATCTCACAGTCCACTGCCACATAAGCCAGGAGCATCTGCTTCGGGTCGCCCGCCAGGTGTGCCGTCACCCATGCGGCACCGTTTGAGGTCAGGCGGTCCCAGCGGGCGGCCAGCGTGGTGGCGTGCACGCCGAGGACCTTCGCGGCATCGGCCCAGCCCAGCCTCGGTGAGGCCTGCAGGACCTGGATCAGGGCAAGATCGTCCTCGCTGAGCTCCACCAGGCCCTCCTAGGGTTTGCACGAATCCTGCCAGGAAGAGCAGGCAGGAGGATAATTCCAGCGGTTTCCACAAGTGTGAACCACGCCACTTCACAATAGTCCACAAGCCCTGATGCCGACCGCCGAGGAGTGACCCGTGCCCATTAGAGATGACGCCCAAGACCTACAGGGAGACCTGACCCGCCTGCGCCACGACCTTCACCGGCAGCCGGAAATCGGGCTCCACCTCCCCCGCACCCAGGAGAAGGTCCTTGAGGCGCTGGAGGGGCTCCCGTACGAGATCACCCTGGGCAAGGAGACGACGTCGGTCACGGCAGTGCTGCGCGGGGGCGCCGGTTCCACTTCGGGCGAGGACGCAAAGCCCCGCCCTGCCGTCCTCCTCCGCGCCGACATGGACGGGTTGCCCGTCCAGGAGAAAAGCGGAGTGGACTTCACTTCACAGGCTGACGGCGCCATGCATGCCTGCGGCCACGACCTGCACACCTCAATGCTCGCCGGGGCCGCCACCCTCCTGGCCGAGAAGAGGCACCAACTCAACGGCGACGTCGTCCTGATGTTCCAGCCCGGCGAGGAAGGCTTCGACGGCGCCAGCTACATGCTCCGCGAAGGCGTTTTGGATGCCGCCGGCACCCGGGTCAGCGCGGCCTACGGCATGCACGTGTTCTCCTCACTCGAGCCGCACGGCACATTCTGCACAAAGCCCGGCGTCATGCTCAGCGCCTCCGACGGCCTGGAAGTCACGGTGCTCGGCGCCGGCGGCCACGGCTCCGCCCCGCACTCCGCGAAGGACCCGGTCACCGTTGCCGCGGAGATGGTGACGGCCCTGCAGGTGATGGTCACCCGGCAGTTCAACATGTTCGATCCCGTGGTCCTGTCCGTGGGCGTACTGCACGCCGGCACCAAGCGGAACGTCATCCCGGAGTCGGCCCGCATCGAGGCCACTATCCGGACGTTCTCAGAGGCCTCGCGCCTGAAGATGATGGACGCGGTCCCGCGCCTGCTCAAGGGGATCGCCGCCGCGCACGGGGTGGAGGTCGCCGTCGACTACCTGCAGGAGTACCCCCTCACCATCACCAGCGAGGACGAAACCCACACCGCAGAGAAGGTGATCACCGAACTCTTCGGCGAGCGCCGCCTCTCCCGCTGGGCCACCCCGCTCAGCGGCTCGGAGGACTTCTCCCGGGTACTGGCCGAGGTGCCCGGCACCTTCGTGGGGCTCAGCGCCGTCGCACCCGGCGACGACCACGACGCCTCGCCGTTCAACCACTCACCGTACGCAACGTTCGACGACGGCGTGCTGGCTGACGGGGCCGCACTCTATGCGGAACTCGCCATCTCACGCCTGGCCGCCCTCGCCAACGCCTCCTAAAGAGCCCCCTAAAGAACCCAGCACCCCAAGAAATCGGCAGCAGCGCCGCTGCCCCTCCAGACCAACCGACCAGGAAGAACACCATGTCAGTTGCAGCAACCAAGTCCAGGACCGGCCGCATGTCCACCGCCAAGACCGTCGTCGGCACCGGCATCGGCAACGCCGTCGAGTGGTACGACTGGGCCATCTACGCCACCTTCACCCCGTTCATCGCCAGCCAACTCTTCAGCAAGGAAGACCCGGCGTCGGCGGTGCTGTCCACCCTGGCGATCTTCGCCGTCGGCTTTGTGGCCCGGCCGTTTGGCGGCTTCCTCTTTGGCTGGATCGGCGACCGGATCGGCCGCAAGTCCTCAATGACCCTCGCCGTGGGCCTCGCCTCGCTGGGCAGCCTGATGATCGGCATCGCACCCACCTTCGCCAGCGTCGGCGCGTTCGCCTCCCTGATGCTGCTGGCAGCCCGGCTGGTCCAGGGCCTGGCGCACGGTGGTGAGCTGCCGTCGTCGCAGACGTACCTGTCGGAGATGGCACCCAGGGAGCACCGCGGCTTTTGGGCCACCCTTATTTACACCTCAGGGACGGTGGGCATCCTGTTCGGCACGCTGCTGGGGGCCGTGCTCAACATGGCACTGAGCACCGAGGCGATGAACGCCTGGGGCTGGCGCATTCCGTTCCTGATCGGCGCCGCGATGGGCTTGTACGCGCTGATCATGCGGTCGCGGCTGCACGAAACCGAGGCCTTCCAGGGTGAGGCTGCCACCGAGAAGCGCGCCGCGATCTGGCCGCAGGTTGTCCGCTACCGCAAGCAGGCCCTGCAGGTCATCGGGCTGACGGTGGGCCTCACGGTGATCTACTACATCTGGGGCGTGGTGGCACCGAGCTACGCCACCACCGCACTGAAGATCGACCGGGGCGAAGCATTGTGGGCCAGCGTCGTGGCCAACATCGTGTTCATCGCCGCCCTGCCGGTCTGGGGCAAGCTGTCTGACCGGATCGGCCGCAAGAAAGTCCTCTGGGCCGGCGCCATCGGCTCGGCGGTACTGCACTTCCCCATGACCTGGCTGCTGAAGGACTCAGCCTGGCAGCTGGCCGTGAGCATGTCCGTGATGCTGGTGTTCATCGCCGCGTGTGCAGCCATCGTCCCGGCCGTTTACGCCGAGCTGTTCCCGACGTCGATCCGTACCGTGGGTGTGGGCGTTCCCTACTCCATCTGCGTGGCGCTGTTCGGCGGGACGGCCCCGTACCTGCAGCAGTGGCTCGGCTCCTCGTTGGGCGCGCCGCAGGTGTTCAACGTGTACGCGGTGCTGCTGCTGGTGATCAGCGCGGCGTTCGTGTTCACCATCCCCGAGACCAAGGGCAAGGACCTGACGCACTAGGTTTGGCCAGTTGAACGGTCCCCGGCGCGTGCGGCTGCGCCGGGGACCTTTTCGTTCTCGCCTGGGACCCGGCTCCGGTCAGTGCGCGCCGATCCGCCGTGCCTCACGGACCGCCGCTTCCGCTCCCTCTTTCCAGGGCGTACCGTGGCCGGGCAGCAGCGTGGTTGCTCCCGTTGCCGCAATGGCCTCCAACGATGCCAGCGCCTGCCCCGTGTCCTTGGTGGCGGCCGATGCCACAATCTGCGGGCCGGCCTGGCCGGTGTAGGGGTCGAGCGTCACCAGGGCGTCGCCGGTGAGGAGGACGCCCCGGTCCGGCAGGTGCAGGATGCAGTGCCCGTCGGTGTGCCCGGGGGTATGGACGACGTCGGGACGCCCGGTGACGGCGTCGGCCACCCCGGTGCCCAGCGGTTTGGTATCGGAGATGCCTTTGACGGCCAGGGCTCCGGCGGCCGCCATCCGGCTAAGTGCCGGCAGTGACTTGGGATGGGTGAAGGGGTAGAGGAAGCGGTTGCGCTGCGGCTTGTAGCGGTAGGGGTGCGCCGCCAGGCGGGCGTCCTCCGCGTGGACCAGGACCGGGATCCCCCATTGCTTGTGTGCCCGCAGGGCAAAGCCAACGTGGTCGAAGTGCCCGTGGGTGAGGACCAGCGCCTTGACGTCCTGCGGGCGTCGGTTCCGTTCCTCCAGGAGCTGCGTGAGCATGGGCCACATGCTGGGCAGCCCGGCATCCACCAGAGTCACACCGTGGTCATCCTCAATCACATAGCAGTTGACGTTGGCGTGGGTTATCAGGTGGACACCGTCTGCGACGTTGGGGATAAGCATGGAAGGAAAGTACCCAGGAACAGTGCACCTAACGCTGCGAGGGCATGGGAACCGGTGCCGGAGCAGCCCGGGACGCCTTCGCGGTCCTGGACGGGAGGAGCTAGGTTGTCTGACTTGGAGGGGCTGCGACGGAATCCCGGGCCATCAGTGTGCAGTCCACCATGGCCGGTTGCGCTGCAAGCAAGGAAAGGTCGCTCTTCGCCTCAACGGCGTCAATCAGGAGCCTGGCTGCCAAGGCAGCCATTCCGTGATGTGGCGTTTCCACAGTGGTCAGGGCCGGATAGAGACTGTCCGCGATCAACTCCTGGTCAGCGAAGCCAATGACGGAAAGGTCACCGGGAATGGAAAGTCCCAACTCGGCGGCCGCTCGGTAGGCGCCCATCGCCATCAGGTCGTTGTGGCAAAACAGTGCCGTTGGCATATCGGCGTGGTCCTCACGTGACAGGATGCGCCGGGCCGCGAAGTAGCCGCCCTGCACCTTGGGGACCCCTGACTCCACAGGTGCCGTGCCGCCGTCGAGCCCTGCTTCGTCAAGCGCGGCCCGGAAGGCCTGCACCAGTCGGCGGGTTGAGGGAACATCATCGGCGTTGTGGATGAAGGCCACGCGGGTGTGGCCCGCGCCAGCAAGAGCGTGCAGGGCGCGGCGTACACCACCTTCCCCATCCGGCACCACCGCGGGGACTTTTGGTTCCCCCGTCTCGCAGCCGACCAGGACGGCGGGCACGCTGCCCAAGTTCGCCGGGAACTCCACCTTTCGGTAATCAGCGGTGGCGTACAGGATGCCATCCACGCGGCGGTTCAGGAGCGCGCCGACGTCGGTCTGTCGGGATTCAAGGTTGGCCGCACCGGACGCGTTGATGATCAGAAGGTTGTACCCCCGGGCCTTGGCGGCCTCCTCCGCCCCCACGATGATCCTGCCTGCGTGGGGCGTGCTGGCCATGTCCTCGCAGACCAGACCCAGCATGCCGGTCCGCTGGGTACGCAGGGCCTGGGCCAGCCGGTTTGGCCCATACCCCAACTGCTCCGCCGCGGACCGCACCTTCTTGCGGGTTTTCGGACTGACCCTGGCGTACGGCACGTCGTTCAGGACATGGGAAACCGTGGTGACGGACACGCCTGCGGCCACTGCCACGTCCCTGATGCCGATTGTCCTGCTGCTCACCTGTGTCCCACCCACCTTTTGGGCTCTAGGGTATCGGCCCTGACGTCCCTGATGCCTGGGAAGGCAAGCACAAAGGTCAGGCCTGCGGCAGCACCAGCAGGTAGCCGGCGGGCAGGGCGCTGCTCCACCGCCGGGGCTCACGGACCACAAACTGGGTAGCAAGTTGTTCGGGGCTCAGCAGTGCATTGGGCGCGGGTGACGGTCCCCACTGGCCGCTCCCGTAGGGGTACAGCGGATCAAGGACGTGGACAGCGGTTACCGAGAAGTCCGCGAACTGCCGGGGGTCCCCCACCGACTCGAAACCGCTCATCACCCAGGCATGCCGGCCGCTCCACATCACCAGCCCAACAGGCCGCCCCGTTTCGGTGATGGCACGGGCCGCCGTCCGCAGTGCTTCCTGGTAGTCGGAAATGCTTACGACGCCGTACGGCCCCATTCCTGACAACGTCAGGACCTGCGCCCAGCCGAACGGGTTGGCACCGTTGAACGAATCGGACGAACGGGCACGCGCCATGTCCCACAGCTCGTTCTGCTGTGCCCGGTCAGCCCAGGTTCCGCCGCCGGTGTCGTCGATGAGGTTGTGCGCCATCTGAATGCTCGCGGCCACACACCAGTCGAAGGTGTACTGCGGCACGAAATCCCCCTCCCGGTACAGGTTGAGGGCGAACGGCTGCGGCGCCGCGGCTGGAGCTGGAGCCGCGGCTGGAGCTGGAGCTGGAGCTGGAGGGGCTGCCGGACTCGGAGCCGGTTCTGCAGGCGCTGCCGGGATGGGGGCCGGCGGAGGTGCCAGGGCGGTACTGGCTGCGGATGCATCGGGACCGGCAGAGGTCTCCGTAGAAGCATCCGCAGATGCAGCAGCCGGAGAGGCGGGAGCACTCGACGCCTCCCGGAGATCCGCCACCGTCGTGCAGCCGGAAAGGAATCCGGCCACGGCAACGAGCCAGGCCAGAAGACGGAGGCGGGCGCCGGTCATGATCGCTCCAATTCGTTTCCGCAGAACGGACTTACGTCATCCCAGTCTGCTGCCCGGGGCCGGTCTTGACTACCCCACCCCACCTTCCCTACACTTTTCATAAAGCAGAATCTAAATTCCACAAAGCGGAAACGGTAAGGAAGCCGGACGCAAGGGAAAATAGATCAAAGCCCTCCCCTGGAAGGACCTACGATGACGTACACAGTGAACTGCTCCATCCTCCTCACGGAGCTGCCCCTGCTCGAGCGCCCCGCCGCCGCCAAGGCAGCAGGCTTCGACGCCGTCGAATTCTGGTGGCCCTTCGAAACCTCCGTCCCGGCGGACAGCGAGGTCACCAAGTTCGAGAACGCCATCACGGACGCCGGCGTCCAGCTCACGGGCCTGAACTTCAACGCCGGCAACATGCCCGGCGGCGACCGCGGCCTGGTCTCCTGGAAGGGACGCTGCTCCGAGTTCAAGGACAACATCGACGTGGTGGCCGGCATCGGTGAGCGCCTGGGCTGCAAGGCCTTCAACGCCCTCTACGGCAACCGGCAGGACGAATTCACCGCCGAAGAGCAGGACGAACTCGCCGTCAAGAACCTGGCGGCAGCAGCCCAGGGCGTGGCCCGCATCGGCGGCACCGTCCTCCTGGAACCCGTCAGCGGCGCACCCAAGTACCCGCTCCTCACCGCCGACGACGCACTCAAGGTCATCGCCCGCGTGAAGGAGGAGGCCGGCGTCGACAACATCAAGCTCCTCGCTGACTTCTACCACCTGGCAGTCAATGGCGATGACGTCCCGGCCGTCATCGAAAACCACGCCAAGGACTTCGGCCACATCCAGATCGCCGACAACCCGGGACGCGGCGCACCCGGTACCGGAACACTCCCGCTCGGCGAGTGGATCGCCCGCAGCCGCGAACTCGGCTACGAAGGCTACATCGGCCTCGAGTACAAGGAACCGCAGGAAACGGCCTTCAGCTGGGCCATCCGCGAGCGCGTATCCAACTGACCCCTCCCGCCCAACTGACTCGCAGTAGTTGTCGTTATGAGCCCTCAAAACGACAACAAATGCGAGTCAGTTGGGAACACATACAGACTTCAGAAAGAGAACCATCATGAGCAACGTTGCAGTCATCGGACTCGGAATCATGGGCCTGCCCATGGCAATCAACCTGGTCAAGGCCGGCCACACCGTCACCGGCTTCAACCGCAGCCAGGACAAGATCGACAAGCTGGTCTCCGAAGGCGGCAGGGGTGCCTCGAGCATCGCTGAGGCCGTCAAGGATGCCGACGTCGTCATCACCATGGTGCCGGACTCCCCCGACGTTGAGGGCGTAGTCAGCGGCAAGGATGGCGTCTTCGCCAACGCCAAGCAGGGCACCCTGTGGATCGACGCCTCCAGCATCCGCCCCGACGTCGCCAAGCGCCTGTCCGACGAGGGCCGCGAAGCAGGCATCCGCCCCCTCGACGCCCCGGTCTCCGGCGGCGAACAGGGCGCCATCGACGCCGTCCTCTCCATCATGGTCGGCGGCGAGAAGGCCGACTTCGAGGACGCCCAGGATGTCCTGAACGCCGTCGGCAAGACCATCGTCCATGTGGGCCCCTCCGGCTCAGGCCAGACCGTCAAGGCTGCAAACCAGCTGATCGTCGCCGTCAACATCGAGGTCCTCGGCGAGGCCATCGCTTTCCTTGAGGCCTACAACGTGGACACGGACGCCGCCCTCAAGGTCCTCGGCGGCGGCTTGGCCGGCTCCAAGGTCCTGGACCAGAAGGGCCAGAAGATGCTGGACCGCAACTTCGACCCCGGCTTCCGCCTGGCCCTCCACCACAAGGATTTGGGCATCGTCACCTCGGCCGCCCGCGAAGCCAACGTCACCATCCCGCTCGGCGCTATCGTCGCCCAGCTCGTCGCCGCCACCGTCAACCAGGGCGACGGCGCACTGGACCACTCCGGACTCTTCAAGCAGGTCCTCCAGCTCAGCGGCAGGAAATAAGCACCAGCGCTACAGGCGCCTAAGAAACACCAGCAGGGCACCCGCCGTCGGACATAAAACGACGGCGGTTCCCTCACCACACCCAAAAACACCCAGACTTCGCCCCAAAGGGGCACAACAAGGAGCACCCCATGAGCAAGATGCGTACCGTTGATGCAGCGGTGGCCATCCTGGAAAAGGAAGGCGCCATCGAGGCGTTCGGCCTGCCAGGCGCCGCCATCAACCCCTTCTATTCCGCCATGCGCGCCCACGGCCGCATCCGCCACACCCTGGCCCGCCACGTTGAAGGCGCCAGCCACATGGCCGACGGCTTCAGCCGCGCCAAGGACGGCAACATCGGCATCTGCATCGGCACCTCCGGCCCCGCCGGCACCGACATGATCACCGGCCTCTACGCTGCCTGGGCAGACTCCATCCCCATGCTCTGCATCACCGGCCAGGCCCCCGTGGCCAAGCTGCACAAGGAAGACTTCCAGGCCGTGGACATCGAGTCCATCGCCAAGCCCGTCACCAAGATGGCCATGACCATCCTGGAACCGGGCCAGGTTCCCGGCGCCTTCCAGAAGGCCTTCCAGCTGATGCGCTCCGGCCGCCCCGGCCCCGTGCTGCTGGACTTGCCGATCGACGTGCAGATGGCCGAGATCGAATTCGACATCGACACCTATGAGCCCCTGCCCGTCGAGAAGCCCAAGGCCTCCCGCAAGCAACTGGAGAAGGCCCTGGACATGCTCCTGGCGGCCAAGCACCCGCTGATCGTGGCCGGCGGCGGCATCATCAACGCCGGCGCCTCCGCACAACTGGTGGAACTGGCAGAGACCCTGAACGTTCCGGTCATCCCCACCCTCATGGGCTGGGGCATCATCCCGGACGACCACCAGCTGATGGCCGGCATGGTGGGCCTGCAGACCTCGCACCGCTACGGCAACGAGAACTACCTGCAGAGCGACTTCGTGATCGGCATCGGCAATCGCTGGGCCAACCGCCACACCGGCGGCCTGGACACCTACACGGCCGCCCGCAAGTTCGTGCACATCGACATCGAGCCCACGCAGATCGGCCGCGTGTTCTCCCCGGACCTGGGCATCGCCTCCGACGCCGCTGCGGCGCTGGAAGGGCTGGTTGAACTCGCCAGGGAACGGGCTGCTGCCGGGTCCCTGCCGGACTACAGCGCTTGGGTGGCCGAATGCCAGGACCGCAAGGCCTCACTGCACCGCAAGACGCACTTCGAAAACATCCCCATCAAGCCGCAGCGCGTGTACGAGGAGATGAACAAGTCCTTCGGCCGCGACACCACATACGTGTCCACCATCGGCCTGTCCCAGATCGCCGGCGCGCAGATGCTGCACGTCTTCGGCCCGCGCAAGTGGATCAACGCCGGCCAGGCAGGCCCGCTGGGCTGGACCGCCCCGGCCGCGCTCGGCGTCGCACGTTCCAACCCGGACCAGACCGTGGTGGCCCTCTCCGGCGACTACGACTTCCAGTTCATGATCGAGGAACTGGCAGTGGGTGCGCAGTTCAACCTGCCGTACATCCACGTGGTGGTGAACAACTCCTACCTGGGCCTGATCCGCCAGTCCCAGCGCGGCTTCAACATGGAGCAGAACGTGTCCCTGGCGTTCGAGAACATCAACAGCTCCCACCTGTCCGAGGACACCCGCGGCTACGGCGTTGACCACCTGAAGGTGGCCGAGGGCCTGGGCTGCAAGGCCGTCCGCGTGGAGGACCCCAGCGACCTCGCCGCCGCGTTCGACAAGGCCAAGGCCCTGATGGGCGAGTTCCGCGTACCCGTGGTGGTGGAAGTAATCCTGGAAAAGGTCACCAACATCTCCATGGGCGTGGAAATCAACGCCGTGAACGAGTTCGAGGAACTGGCCGAGACCGCCGCCGACGCCCCCACCGCCATCCTGGCCCTGCAGGCATAACCATGCGCGTGGTTATTGCCCCGGACAAGTTCAAGGGATCGCTGTCCGCCCCGGAGGTGTGCAGCCACCTGGAAAAGGGCCTGCAGCGCGGTGCCGGCGGGAACCTTGACGTGGTCCGGATTCCGGTAGCCGACGGCGGCGAGGGCACCCTCGACGCCGCCGTCGGCTCCGGTTTCACCCGCCGCACGGCCACGGTCAGCGGTCCAACGGGGCAGCCGGTGGAGGCGGACTACGCGGTCCGCGGGCACGAGGCCGTCATTGAGATGGCGGCGGCGTCGGGGCTCGCCCTGGTGCCAAGCGTCCAGAAGGGCGGACGGCCCACCCCGGTCGAGGCCGCCACGGCCAGCAGCCTGGGCACCGGCCAGCTCATCCTGGCAGCGCTCGACGCCGGCTGCCGGCGGATCGTGCTCGGCGTGGGCGGCAGTGCCAACACCGACGGCGGCGCGGGTCTCCTGCAGGGGCTCGGCGCCAGGTTCCTGGACAACAGGAACAACGAACTTCCACCGGGCGGGGCTGCGCTGGCAAACCTGCACAGCATCGACTTCACCGATTTCGAGCCCCGACTGGTGGACACACGGTTTGTGCTGGCCTCCGATGTGGACAACCCGCTGCTGGGCGCCCAAGGCGCCGCAGCGGTGTTCGGTCCGCAGAAGGGCGCCACGCCCCAAGACGTCGGCATGCTCGACGCCGCCCTGGCCAGGTTTGTCGAAGTCCTGGCCAGGGAAATCGGATTCCGCGCCGTCAAGGCTGCTGAGGCTCCCGGAGCCGGGGCAGCCGGCGGCGTGGGCTACGCCGCCATCGCCGTCCTGGCCGCGTCGCGGCGGCCGGGCATCGACGTCGTCCTGGAATTCACCGGACTGGCGGACCGCCTGGCGGGCGCCGACCTGGTGATTACCGGCGAAGGCAGCCTGGACGAGCAAAGCCTGCTGGGCAAAACCCCCATGGGCGTTGCGCGGGCCGCCGCGGCCCAGGGCGTTCCGGTCATCGCCGTCTGCGGCCGGACCACCCTGGACCAAGGCCAGGCGGCAGCGGCCGGATTCGAGGACGTCTACGCTTTGACGGCGCTCGAAACCGATGTAAACAGGTGCATAGCAGAGGCTGGGCCGCTGCTGGAGCAGCTGGGCACCCAAATCAGTGCGGGGCTGGCGGCCAACAGGCCCGCCGCCGCAAGTACCAAGGAGGACCTCCGTGTCTGAAGAACGTTTTGACCTCGTCATCCGGGGCCAGCGCATCCTGACCACCGCCGGCATCGCGCCGCGCGAGGTAGGTGTCCGCAACGGCAAGATCGTGGCCATCGAACCGCTGGGCAACGGCCTGGCCGGCGGCGAAGTCCTCGAACTGACCGACGACGAAACCCTGCTCCCCGGCCTGGTGGACACCCACGTCCACGTCAACGAGCCTGGCCGCACCGAGTGGGAGGGCTTCGCCTCCGCCACCCGCGCTGCGGCAGCGGGCGGCGTCACCACCATCATCGACATGCCGCTGAACTCCGTCCCGCCCACCACCACGGTGGACAACCTCAAGCTCAAGCGCGAGGTGGCCGAGGACCAGGCGTTCATCGACGTCGGATTCTGGGGCGGTGCCATCCCCGGCAACAAGGCCGACCTGCGCCCCCTGCACGACGAGGGCGTCTTCGGTTTCAAGTGCTTCCTCCTGCACTCCGGTGTGGACGAGTTCCCGCACCTGGACGCGGACGAGATGGAAGAGGACATGGCCGAGCTGAAGTCCTTTGACTCGCTCATGATCGTCCACGCCGAAGACCCGCACGCCATCGACCGCGCACCCCACCCGGGCGGCGACCACTACCAAACCTTCCTGGCTTCCCGACCCCGCGGCGCCGAGAACAAGGCCATCGCTGAAGTCATCGAACGGGCCCGCTGGACCGGTGCGCGTGCGCACATCCTGCACCTGTCGTCGTCGGACGCGCTGCCCATGATCGCCAGCGCCAAGCGTGACGGCGTCAAGCTCACTGTTGAAACATGCCCGCACTACCTCACGCTGATGGCGGAGGAAATCCCGGACGGCGCCACCGCCTACAAGTGCTGCCCGCCCATCCGCGAGGCCTCCAACCGGGAGCTGCTGTGGCAGGGCCTGCAGGACGGCACCATCGACTGCATCGTCTCGGACCACTCCCCTTCCACCCTGGACCTCAAGGACCTGGAAAATGGCGACTTCGCCGTGGCCTGGGGCGGCGTCTCGTCGCTGCAGCTGGGCCTGTCCCTGATCTGGACCGAAGCGCGGCACCGCGGCATCCCGCTGGAGCAGGTGGTGTCCTGGATGGCAGAGAAGCCCGCCAACCTGGCCCGGCTGACCAACAAGGGACAGCTGGCCCTGGGCTACGACGCCGACTTCTCCGTCTTCGCCCCGGACGAAGCCTTCGTTGTGGATGTCTCCAAGCTCAAGCACAAGAACCCCATCACCCCTTACGACGGCAAAGCCCTGTCCGGCGTCGTACGCAAAACCTACCTCCGCGGCGCCGTAGTGGACGGCCAGACCCCTACGGGCAAGCTGATCCGCCGCGGCGGCGTATAGGGGCGCGCCATGGCAGTGGAAGCCCATCATCCACGGACGGCGGCCCCGCACCAGGTGCCGTATCCGGTTCCGGCCAGGCGGGCCACCGCCCACGGACTGGCCCTGTGGGTGGTCCCGGCTGAAGGAACCAGCCCGGAACTCCTGCACCATGCCGCCCAAATGGTCCTCGCGAGGGCCCTCGAAACTGCTCCGGAGGCGGAAGTCCACTGGCCTGCCGCCGGAGCCCCCACGTCCGCCGCGGAGGAAGCAAAAGATGACTCCTCCCGCGCTTCCTCCGCGGCGGAGGCACCCAGCCCGGCACTTTCAAGGGCCGACGGCGGCACCCGCCTGCCGCCGTCGGCCGGCCCCGTCAGCCGCGTCGCCGTGGACCTTGCCGCGGACACCGTCCTGCTGGACGGCCGTCCGGTGGCGCTGACCGGCGTCGAGTACAAGGTGCTCCGGTATCTGGTGACCCACCTGTCCCGCACAGTGGGCCGCGAGGAGCTGCAGGAGTTCCTGGAATCGCTGGATTTCCCCGGCGCCACCGCCCGCTCCATCGACGTATACGTGGGCAGGATCCGCAAGAAACTGGGCAACGCCCGCCACGCCGTGGCCACGGTGCGCGGCGGCGGCTACCAGTTTGTTCCCGGCCCGCACGCCGCGGTTCGGGGTCCTGCGGAATACTGCATATGACGCGCGGGTTTGTATCAGTAAGCGGCAACCCGCTTCACTGGATGTTTGGCCATCACTGACCGAGTCTTACAAAGGAACGCCATGAGCCCCACCCTGACCACCAAGCTTCAGCCCGGCACCCCGGCTCCTGATTTCACCCTCCGGGACGCCCAGGGCCGGGAAACCTCCTTGGCCGATTACCGTGGCAAGAACGTCATCGTGTACTTCTACCCCAAGGCCGCAACCCCCGGCTGCACCACCGAGGCCTGCGACTTCCGCGACAGCCTTGCCTCCCTGCAGGGCAAGGGCTATGAAGTTGTCGGTGTCTCCCCCGACGCCCAGGAAGCGCTTGCCGGTTTCAGCGGCGACTTCTCCCTGACCTTCCCGCTGCTCTCCGACCCCGACCACGCGGTTGCCCTGGCCTACGGCGCCTGGGGCGAAAAGCTGGTCAACGGCGAAATCCACGAGGGGATCGTCCGCTCCACGGTTGTAGTGGATCCCCAAGGAAACGTCACCCTGGCCCAGTACCAGGTCCAGGCCGACGGCCACGTCACCCGCCTCAAGGAAGCCCTGGGAGTCTAAGCTCTCTCTGCATCTCCGGACGCCCCAGCACATACTGCTGGGGCGTCCGGCGTTTAACCTTCTGCCTTCACCTCTGCTGCAACCTGCGCATAGGACGCCGAAACCCTGCGGTAGACCGGCGTAAGGAAGGCCAGCAGCGCCGCCGCGATCATGATGATGCCCGCCACCAGGAACACCAAGGCGATTCCTCGGGAGGTGCCCTCACCCAGCAGCGGCGCCAGGGCGGTGGCGCCGTCCGCCGACCGCGCATAGGGGATGATCCAGAACTGGGCGATGAGTGCGATGAGGAAAGCGGTGACAGGGGCCGCGGCGGACTCAAACGCCATGGCGAAGCCGAAGACGCGGCCTTGCCGCTCCAAGGGCACCACCCGCTGGATGACGGTTTGTTCGGCCGCCTCCACGAACGGAACCAGCAGCAGGTAGAGCCAGATTCCCAGGATGTAGAGCCACGCCCACTCCCGCAGAGTGAAGACCGCGCCAAGGACCCCCATGACTGCTACTGCCATCAGCAGGGTGCGCAACGGGTTGGCTCCGAGCCCGAACTTGCCGATCAAGGCACCGCCGATGATGAACCCCGTGGATCCAACTGCGAACACGGCGCCCCACATCTCCACCGAGAACATCTCCAGCCCGTAGGGGTCCATCAGCGCCATGTAGACGCCGCCGATGAAGTTGTTGAACGTGGAAAACAGGACCAGCGCAAACAGCCCGGAGATGGCCAGCACCGCGGCCAAAGAACCCCGAAGATCAAAGTTGCCATGGGCGTCCGTGGCCGCCGCGCGCATTTCCTCGGGCATCCGCAGGGTCAGCAGGTGCGCCGCGGCGACCGCCGTAAGCACCAGTGCGACCGCGATGGTCCAGCCCATGCCGAGCAACCCGACGGAGAGTCCGGACAGCAGGGAGGTGACGATGAACATCAGCCCCTGCACCATACCCACCAGCCCGTTGGCATTGGCGCGGCGTTCAGGCTCGATGAGGATGGTGACGGTTGTGGACAGGGCGATGTTCCGCAGGTTCTCCACCACGGCGCCGACCAGGATGATCACAGTGAAGATCCAGAACCACGGCTGCCCCAGGTCCAGCAGCGATGCCGCGGGCGTCAGCAGGAACATCACCCCCGACAGCACGAACATGACCAGGCTGAAGCCGGCGGCGAAGCGCATGACGGCCAGCTTGCGGTAACGGTCCACGAAAGTGCCAAAGCTGATGCTGGACAGGGCGATCAGCAGCATGTAGGCGCCGCCCACCACGCCGGTGGCAATCACGTTGCGCGTCTCCAGGTACAGCCAGAAAGTCAGCGCGAACCACAGGTAGCTGGTGGTGATATTCGCCAGGGCGGTGTTGACCAGGATGCCGGCAAAGGTTCGGGAGCGCTGGGCCGGGGTACGCAGGGAGCGGTGGATTGTTTCTGGATCCGCAGCGGCGTTGCCCGGTTCCTGCTGGGTCATGCGTCCCAGTGTAGTGACGCGCAAGGACCGCCAACAGGGTGGAAACTGGCCTGAAGGGGATTCAGCTCTACCCCAAATTCAGGAAGGGGACGCCATGCACAACGGGACGGATAAGGAAGCGCCTGCGAACGGGAAGGACCCGCGCCTGGCACTGGTGCTCGCCTCGGTCTTCGGGTCAAGTCAGGACGCCACCATGGAGGAGCCAGGGTGCCGCTGCAGGCAACCCGGGTTGACGTCCGCAGGGTGGCGGCGTGGAGTATTGGCCGGATTCCCGGTGGCTAGGATCATCGCATGGTGATCGAGGTGCGTCCGGCAACAAACTTCGAGGACGTCAAAGCACTGGTAGGGCCCAAGCGGCCGGACGCCACGGTCTGCTGGTGCCTGAGCTACCGGATCCCCTCCAAGCAAAACGTTTCGCTGCGGGGCGAGGAACGGGGGGAACTGGTCAGGCAGCTGGTCACCCAGGATCCGCCACCCGGAGTCATAGCGTACGACGGCGGCGAACCCGTTGGGTGGGCAGCGGTCCACCCGCGCGCGGACACCAGCTTCGCCCGCAACAGGAAGATCCCGCACGTTGACGACCGGGACGCCTGGTCGGTCTGGTGCCTCCGGGTACGCCCCGGGCACCGCGGAAAGGGGATCTCGCACCACCTGCTGGCAGGTGCCGTCGGGATGGCACGGTCCTATGGAGCGCCCGTCGTGGAGGGCTATCCGGTGGACAACGGCGGCAGCAAAGTGGACCTCACCATGGCATATGTGGGAACCCGCAAGCTGTTCGAGGACGCAGGCTTCACCAAGGCGGCGGACACGACGTCGGTCCTGAACGGTTTTCCGCGCGTGCTGATGCGGCTGGAACTCACATAAGCACGGGCTTCGGCGGCTCCCCCAGAGCTACTTCCGGCGCCAGTATTTGCCCCAGTCAACCTCCATGGCCCATAGCGCCAGGAGCAGCGCGTCCATGGTCATGAGTCCTGCCATCAGGTACGACCAGCCAAGCAACAAACTCACAGCAATCTCCTGACTATCCCCCAGCCAATCGATTGCTGCTAAGTGTGGCACCTAAAGCGCCGCTACGGAATGCCCTCCACCCGCAGTCTTGAAAAGGACTTCTAGCCTGCGGTGCGCCTCGGTCTCCAGCTTCAGCCGCCGGGTCAGCTTCTCTACGTGCCGGGACATCTCCTCCCCCACCGGAAGCCGGTCCCCCGGCCAGCTGGACACTTCCCGCGATTCGGCGAGCGCGTGCTCCAGTTCCCGCGATGCCGCCCGTACTTTGCGTGAGTGGAAGTAGACGCGAAGCCATGCTTTGGCCTTGTCCGCGCCCTTCCTCTTAACTTGTTCCATATGGCTTCCCCGCCTTCCGCAAGCCGTACAGCCTCCGCGCGGTGTCGTCGTCGTACGCTGTTTCCTGGAAGCTGCTGCGTTCCTTCGAGTGTGAGCGCCGCACCTCAACGTCCCGGCAAGCAGATGCCAAAATTTCCACAAGATCTGCTGAGCGGTGCCCCTGCGCAGGACCGAAAAGGGTGGGTATCGCCTCCTGTCAGGCAAGTCACCGGAAACTGTGAAGCCTAAGACATGCCGTGTGCGGCTTAATACGGTAGAAGTAGAGAATGGTCTCTCCCTCAAACCCGCCGTGCGGTAGTCATCGAAGATGACCCGGACATCCGCGGCCTGCTGGTCCGCGTCCTGGTGAAGCAGGGCTTTGACGTCACCCACGCGGGCGCCGGCCTCCCCGGAGTGGAGGAAGTCCGGCGGACCAAACCGGACCTGGTGACGCTGGACCTGAACCTGCCGGACCTTGACGGGCTGGAGGTATGCAAGCTCCTGCGCGAATTCTCGGACGCGTTCATCGTGATGCTCACTGCCCGCGCGGACGAACTGGACAAGCTGACCGGGCTGGACAACGGCGCCGATGAATACATCAGCAAGCCGTTCAGCCCCCGGGAACTCCAGTCACGGATCAACGCCCTGTTCCGCCGCCGCCCCTCCCAAGCGGCGGCGTCCGCGGCCCGGAGTGAACTGGAACGCGCCACGGAGGTGCAGCAAAGCCTTCTGCCCAAGGAGGACATCCGGGTGGACGGCTACGACGTTTCGGGCCTTTTCCGCCCCTCCCGTAGCGTGGGCGGCGACTTCTACGACTGGTACCAGACGCCCGACGGGCTCCACCTGACCTTCGCCGATGCCATGGGCAAGGGCATGGGGGCGGCGCTGATCGCGGCAACCGTCCGTGCAGTGATGCGCTCCACCGGCCTGCGGCAGGACCTGGACGCGGGATTCGCCTCTGCCAGCAAGGCGATCGCCAGCGACCTTGACTCCTCCAACTCCTTCGTCACCCTCTTCCATGCCCGGCTGGACGCGGCGTCCGGCAAGGTCAGCTACGTCGACGCCGGCCACGGACTTGCGCTGCACGTCCAGCCTGCGGGTCCGGCGGACCGCCTCCCCACGGGAGGGCCTCCAGTGGGGGCCTGGCCCGGAACGCAGTGGCCGCAGGCAGAGCTGGAGCTGGCCCCGGGCGATTCCCTGGTTGTGGTCAGCGACGGCGTGCTTGATGTGTTCGAGTCCGTGGAGGATTTCACGGACGCCGTGCAGCAGGCGACGCAGGCTGCAGGTTCGGCCCATGAAGCCAGCAACTCCATCATGGCCCTTGCCCCGGCGGAGACCGCCGAAGACGACGTCACGGTGGTTGTGGTCCGCCGGCTCCCCGGGGAGGTGGCCGCATGACCCGTTTCTGGACCCGGCTGGTGGTGGTGCTCACCGTCCTGACCGGCCTGAACTACATCGCCTGGCGTTGGGCGGCGTCCCTCAACTGGGATGCCTGGTGGATTGCCCTCCCCCTGGTGGTCGCCGAAACCTACAGCCTGATCGACGTCATGCTCTTCGGCATGACCGTGTGGAAGCTGAAGATCCGCAAAGGCGCCCCGCCGCCGCCGCAAGACGCCACCGTGGACGTCTTCATCACCACCTACAACGAGGACCTGGACATGGTCCTCACCACCGCGCTGGCGGCGCAGAAGATCCGGCACCCGCACAGCACCTGGATCCTGGACGACGGCGCCCGCCCCGAGCTCAAGGCCTTGGCGGAACAGCATGGCCTGGGCTACGTCACCCGCAGCGGGGACTGGACCAAGGACCTGCCGCGGCACGCCAAGGCCGGCAACCTCAACAACGCCCTCATGGTCACCCACGGCGAATTCCTGCTGATCCTGGACGCGGACCAGATCCCCGAGCCGGACATCCTGGAAAAGACCCTGGGCTACTTCAACAACCGGCGCGTGGCCCTGGTCCAGACGCCCCAGTACTTCAGCAATGTCCCGGCCGACGATCCGCTCGGCAGCCAGGCACCGCTGTTCTACGGCCCCATCCAGCAGGGCAAGGACGGCTGGAACGCGGCCTTCTTCTGCGGCTCCAACGCCATCCTGCGCCGGGAGGCCCTGATGCAGCTGGGCCTGGTGGGCTACGTCAAGGAAACCGAGAAGAGCATCCGCCGGGCCCTGGCCGCCTCCCGGGCAGCCATCAAGCAGGCCCGGAAATCTGCCGATGTCGAGTCACCCCTGGTGGCGGAGGTCCTGGACGAGGTGGAGGCGGCGACCCGCGAAGCCCAGGCGGAAGTGGACGCCGGCCGGCCCCTCAGCGAAGTGACCTACCGGGTCCGCCGCCGCGTGGACGCCGCCGTCCAGACCCTGGTCCAGGCCGACGTCGCAGCACTGCAGGCAGACCTTGAGGAAATCGCCGCCATGGAGCTGGCCCACGTGGGCGAGTCCGGTGTCCCCGTGGTGGCTGATGACGCCGTCCAGCGCATGTCCGCCCGCGACTGGTCCCCGCTCGGCGCCCTGGAGTCCGTCCAGGCCGTCCTGGATGCCCTTACCGTGGAGCGCAGCAACGAGGCCCAGCCGGTGATGCCGCTGGCCACCATATCGGTGACCGAGGACATGGCCACCGCCATGCGCATGCACGCCATGGGCTGGGAGAGCGTCTACCACCACGAGATCCTGGCCTACGGCCTGGCGCCGGAAGACCTGAAGACCATGCTCACCCAGCGCCTCCGTTGGGCCCAGGGCACCATCCAGGTGCTGCTCCGCGAGAACCCCCTGGTGCAGAAGGGCCTCAAGCTCGGCCAGCGCCTGATGTACTTCGCCACCATGTGGACGTACCTGAGCGGGTTCGCCGCGGTCATCTACTTCGCCGCCCCCATCATCTACCTGCTGCTGGGCATCCTGCCGGTCAGCAGCCTGAGCTGGGACTTCTTCATCCGGTTCATCCCGTTCATGGTGGTCAACCAGCTGCTGTTCGCCGTGGCAGGCCGGGGCATTCCCACCTGGCGCGGCCAGCAGTACAGCCTTGCGCTGTTCCCCACCTGGATCAAGGCATGCACGACGGCGGCCCGCAACGTCTGGTTCGGCCGTCCCCTTGGGTTTGCCGTCACCCCAAAGGCGCGCCAAAGCGGCGGACCCAGCTGGAGCCTCATCCGGCCCCAGATCGTGGTGTCCATCCTGCTGGCCGTCGCCGCCGTCGTCGGCATCATCCGCCTGGCCACCGGCCTGGCCGAGCCGCTGGGCACCCTGGTCAACGTTGTCTGGGTGGTCTTTGACCTGGTGGTCATGAGCATCCTGGTCCGCGCCGTGCTCTACAAGGGGTACGAACCGGCCGCAGAACCTGCAAACAGAGAGGAATCCTGATGGAGTTCAGTTACGAGGTCAAAGATTCGTACGCGGAGGTCAAGGCGGACGGCCGGCTCAACATGGTCTCCGCGCCCAAACTGCGCGAGTTCGTCACGGACGTCATCGCCGGCGGATCCAACCGGATCGTGGTCAACCTGGAAAACACCGCGTTCATGGATTCCTCCGGCCTTGGCGCGCTGATCGGCTGCCTCAAGGCCGCCCGCCAGGCCGGGGGCGACCTGCGCATCGCTGCCGTGCAGCCGCAGGTGAACATGGTCCTGAAGTTGACCAGCATGGACAAGGTCCTCACCGCCTACCCCACGGCCGAGGAGGCGTTCAGCAATGACTGAGGTACTGGCATCGCGCAGCTTCCGCGGACCGGCCGCCGAAGAGGCCATAGAAGAGATCCACAACGACCTCGACAGCCTGTGGCTGGACGTCCCGTTCGTGAACGATATGGACCAGATGACGTTCACCACCGCCGTCATCGAATCCGCGTCCAACATCGTCCAGCATGCGCAGCCGGCCGGGGACCGCGAGGTGGAGCTGGGCGTGGAGACCACGGTGCAGCCCGCGCTGCTGCAGGCCCGGGTCAGCGCCTATTACGCCAAGGCGCCGTTCGGTCCCATGGAGGCCTCCACCCCGGACGACGACGCCGAGTCGGGGCGCGGCCTGGCCTTGATCGAGGCGCTGGTCACCACGGTGACATTCGAGCGCCAGGACGGAACCAACACGTGGGTGCTTTCCAGGACGTCCTCAGAGGACTAGGGTTCTGGCGCGCCGCTTGACAGTGACCGTCGCCTGCTCTTAAATATTGCGTATGCTGAAATAACAGTTCCATGATGCGGAAGCCTGCCTTTGTGCGCAGGTGCCGGGCACTCCGGCGTCCGCATAGCCGTCACCGTGGATGCCAGCATGACACCAAGGAATACGACCAGCATGAAGCTTGCCGAATTCAACAGCGCGGATCCTGCCGCGGCCCAGGCCATCCTCCGGCCCTGCATCGACATCAGCCGCTGGGTGGAGGCGGTGGCCGGGGCACGCCCGTTCCCCGCCCGTAACGAGCTCCTGGAGTTCGCCGCCCAGGCTGCCAACCCGTTCACTTCCGCCGAGGTTGAAGCCGCCATGGCCCACCATCCCAGGATCGGGGAACGCCCGACGGCGGCCAGCACCGAGGCGTCAATGTCCCGTTCCGAGCAAGCCGGGGTGGACCCTGCGGACGCTGAAGCCGCCGAGTCCCTGGCGCGCGGGAACCGTGAGTACGAGGAGAAGTTCGGCCGGGTCTTCCTGATCCGGGCAGCCGGACGCACCGCCCCGGAAATCCTGGCGGCCCTGAACCAGCGGCTCTCCAACTCTCCGGAAGAAGAAGACAGCATCGTGGCGCAGCAGCTGCGCGAAATCGCCGTACTGCGGCTCGAAGGACTGATCAGCGAATGAGCGTTTCCCACGTCACTACCCACATCCTCGACACCGGCGCGGGGCGCCCGGCGGCGGGGGTCGCCGTCGTCCTTTCAAAGAACGACGGCGGCACCTGGCGCGAGCTGGCAGCGTCCAGCACCGACGCGGACGGCCGGGCGAAGGACCTGGGGCCGGAGCAGCTGGAACCGGGACACTACAAGCTGAACTTCGCCACGGGCAAGTACTACGCAGGCCTGCAGACACAGACCTTCTTCCCGGAAGTGGACCTGGTGTTCGAGGTCACCGGCCCCGAGCACTACCACGTGCCGCTGCTCCTGAGCCCGTTCGCATACTCCACCTACCGCGGGAGCTAGCGGACATCCAGGGCGGCCGGACGCCGCCCAGGTTGATCCAATGTCACGGCCGTCACAGTTCCCGCATAGGATCAGGAAGTATGGCTCCTAAAAATGAACCGGAATCAGATACCGACACCGAAGGCGGCCAGTCAGGCGGAGTGCAGTCCGTGGAGCGTGCTCTGACCGTCCTGGAGATCCTGGCCAGGGAAGGGCACGCCGGCGTGAGCGAGATCGCCGAGGAGATGGGGATCCACAAGTCCACCGTCTCCCGGCTGATGGGTTCCCTGGTAACCCGCGAAATGGTCCACCAAAACAGCGAGCGCGGAAAGTACCAGCTCGGCTTCGGCATCCTGCGCCTGGCCAGTTCCATTCCCGGCAGGCTGAGCCTGGTGCACGAGGCACGGCCTGTGCTGGAAAGCCTGGCGGAGGAGTTCAAGGAAACCGTCAACCTCGCCGTCCTGCGTTCCAACTATGCAGTCAACGTGGACCAGGCCATGGGCCCTTCCACGCTGGCCACCTACGACTGGGTGGGAAGCCTCACGCCCTTGCATGCGACCTCCAGCGGAAAGGTGCTCCTGGCAGCACTGGGGGCCGATGAACGGGACCGGATCCTCAAGGAGACGGGATTGGAAGCCCGAACGGCCCGGACTGTCACAAACCGGAAGAAACTGGACGCGGAGCTGCTCGAGGTGGCCGCCAAGGGGTACGCCGTGGTCCGCGAGGAGTTCGAAATCGGCCTGAACGCGGTGGCGGTGCCCGTCTACAACCACCAGGGCACCGTGATTGGCGCCCTCAGCATCTCGGGACCCGCATTCCGTTTCGACCCTGAGCAGATCCCGGGGCTGCTGGATACGCTCAAGGAAGCCGGACTCAAGGTCAGCGCCAACATGGGCTACACGGTCCGATAACAACAAAATGACCCCCGGCTGGCCGGGGGTCATTTTGCTTTAAGCGGGGACACGGCCTGTGCAGCCTCCCTTGACTTTCAAAGTGACGTACAGCACTCTTGTTGCTTAGCGCGAACTCTGTTGATCTTTGCGGAACACCTCCCCCACAGGGCTAATGACCCTTCCCCCGCATGGCCGCGGTTGCCGGTTGCCGTTAGGGCTCCTGGAACTACAGGCCAAGCACACTCGCAAGCCCATGGACTAGCCAAAGGACCCGCTTTCATGGCCATCAATAGTGATTTGACTACCCCCAAGCCCAAAGTGCCTCCGTCAGGGGACGCCGCCTCTGCAAGCCTTGACGATCCACGGGAAGAAGCGGCCCCGGCTGCCCCTAACGATCATGAACAGATCCTCGAAGAGCTGCGGCTGGGCAGGCGGGAGCAGGAAGTCTCCCAGCGCCGCAACCGGAAGTTGACGCTGGACAAGGCGACGTTCGGGATCACGGGCGCCATCGCCTTGGCCTTCATTGCCTGGGGATTCCTCGACAAGGACGGTCTCGCCGCCACGTCAAAAGACGCCCTTGACTGGGTAATGGAGTACACGGGCTGGCTGTTCATGGTCCTCGCCTCACTCTTCGTCGTCTTCGTGCTGTGGCTGGCAATGAGCAAGTTCGGCAACATTCCACTGGGCAAGGACGGTGAAAAGCCTGAATTCCGCACGGTCTCCTGGATCGCGATGATGTTCGCCGCCGGCATGGGCATCGGCCTGATGTTCTACGGCGTCGCCGAGCCGCTGTACCACTTCATCTCTCCGCCGCCGGGAACCGTCGATGGCCGCACTCCGGCCGCCATCCAAACGGCCATGGCCACCTCGATCTTCCACTGGACGCTTCACCCCTGGGCCATGTACGCCGTCGTGGGAATAGCAATGGCCTACGGCACGTACCGACTGGGCCGCAAGCAGCTGATCTCCGCCGCCTTCACCTCCCTATTCGGGATCAGGACCGTTGAAGGACCGGTGGGCAAGGTCATCAACATCCTGGCCATCTTCGCCACGCTCTTCGGCACCGCAGCTTCCCTGGGCTTGGGCGCCCTGCAGATCGGCAGCGGCTTCACTTCCAACGGCTGGGCCGGCGAAATCGGAACCCCCGTGCTGGTCGGGATCGTCGCCATTCTGACGGCATGCTTCGTTGCCTCCGCAGTTTCCGGCATCAGCCGGGGCATCCAGTGGCTGTCCAATATCAACATGGTCCTCGCCGTCGTGCTGGCCATGATCGTCTTTGTGGCAGGGCCGACCCTTTTCATCCTCAACCTCATTCCCTCCGCTCTGGGTGACTACATCCGGGACCTGGCCGCAATGTCTTCCCGCACTGAGGCCGTCGGCGACGAAGCATTGCGCACCTGGATGTCGGGCTGGACCATCTTCTACTGGGCCTGGTGGATTTCCTGGACGCCCTTTGTGGGAATGTTCATCGCCCGCATCAGCCGTGGCCGCACCACACGGCAGTTTGTCACCGGCGTCCTGCTCGTCCCCAGCATTGTGAGCGTGGTCTGGTTTGGCATCTTCGGCGGCACCGCCTTCCGCATCCAGCAGGAAGCGGACAAAGCCGGTTCGCCCGGGCTCATGACCATGGTCGACGGCAAGGCCACCATCGATTTCGACGGCGCCCTGTTCAACCTGGTCAAGAACCTCCCGCTGCCCGCCTGGCTGACCGCGGCCGTGATCGTCCTCGCCATGGTTCTGGTGGCAATCTTCTTCATCACCGGCGCCGATTCCGCATCCCTGATCATGGCTTCACTGAGCTCCAACGGCAGCTCTGAACCTAAGCGTGCCCTGGTCATCTTCTGGGGTGCCCTGACCGGTGCCGTGGCGGCCGTCATGCTCCTGGCCGGCGGCGACCAGCCCTCGGAAGCACTGTCCGGCCTTCAGCGGATCACCATCGTGGCGGCCCTGCCCTTCATCATCGTTATGCTGCTGCTCTGCTTTGCCATCACCAAGGATCTGCGGCGGGACCCGCTCTCCCTGCACCGCCGGCTGGCGGACTCGGTGGTGGAGCGGGCCATCCGCACGGGGGTCGAGCAGCACCGCGGCGTCCAATTTGAACTTGTGACCAAGCACGAGTGCTCAGAAGCATGCGCAAAGGGCAGTCCGTGCCCAGGGGCAAGTACGGACACGCAGAAGGCAGCCCACCGGTTGTAGGAGCACCGGCATTGCGATGGCCCCGGCGCCTGCGTCGGGGCCATCGTCGTTATGGCTATGCAGACCAGCCAGGGGGCCGGAACTGCGGGTTAGGTCCAGACACAGCTGCGGGCTGCGCTAAAAACTGGCAGCGCTGCGGGGGGCAGGGCGATTAAGCCCAGATCTGATAGCCCGATGACTTGTCGAAAATGCGCCGCGTGCTGATGCCTTCGGCGGCTATCCAGAGGACCGATCCGTCCTCCGCGGCTTGGTCCACCACCCCGGTGGCCACATGCTCCCCCAGTAGCCACACCTCAACACTCCGGCCGGGCAGCCGCGCCCAGTCGGACCGGAGGCCGAGGACCTTTCCAGAACTTCCCGCGCGCTGCTCAACGTGCTCGAGGTCGAGTTCGCTGGCATCACGCCGGGCGTCAAGGGTTGCTTGGGAATTCACTCGTCACTCCGTTCGCCGGCACCGTCGCCGCTCCTGAGAAAACACTGGTATTTGATTGATATATCAAAGCACTACCCGAGTATGGCGCAGGTCACAGTCCGCGTCAACGACGGTCCTGAGGGCCGGGATGGGCTAGGCGTTGAAAAGGGCCTCGCGCACCGCATGCTCGAATCCACTCACATGGGCTTTGGCCAGCTCCGCGGCGCGATCTTCATCCCCGTCAATGACCGCCCGCAGCAGATCGAGGTGTTCGCGCACATGGTGATGGAGGTCCGGCAGCCGATCAATGACCATGCACCAGATCCGAGTGGCCAGGTTGTCGTAGCGGATCAGGATGTCCTCCAGGTGAGGGTTGGCCGCAGCGGCGTAAATCCCCTGGTGCACCCGGGCATCCAGCCGCAGGGTCTCTGTCACCGTTGCCGCAGCCACGTCAAACGCCTCCACCTCCTCGAGGGTGGCAGACAGCTCCGCGCGGGCCGCAGGCGAGGCAACCCTCGCTGCACGTGCGGCGGCAAGGGGCTCCAGCTGTGCCCTGATCTCGGAGATGAAGGAAAGGTCGGTGACGTCCACCCGGGTGGCGAACGTCCCCCGCCTGGGGTAAGTCTTCACCAGCCGGTCCAGCTCCAGCCGCTTGAGCGCTTCACGCACCGGGGTTCTCCCCACGCCCAGGTTCCTGGCAAGGAGCTCGTCATTGAGCAGTTCTCCGGGCTTGATTTCCAGCGTCAGCAACCGGTCCCGGATGCTTTCGTAGGCGACGTCGGCCAGCGACTTCCTGCCGGCGTCGTCCGCCACCGCCAAAGCCTCAAATGCCATGCCGGGCCCCCTTCTTCGCAATCCACAAAAAATCTATTGACCTCGTCTGTGGACCAGTATACGCTGGCACCCAATCTAATATATCAGTTCAGTGCTTTGGAATATATCTAGAAGGAGGAGGGACATGACCCTCATCGAAACAGCCTCAGCAACCACCACCCTGCCCGCGCTCAAGGAAGAGCAGGCGCAGAAGTTCGTGCTGACCCTGTCGTGCCGGGAGCAGGCAGGGATCGTCCAGGCCGTGACCACGTTCCTCTTCGAGCGTGGCTTCAACATCGACGAACACCAGCAGTTCGACGACAGCCTCCGCGAAACCCTGCACCTGCGCACGGCGTTCTCGGGCTCCCCCAACTACACGCCAGCCATGCTCGAAGAAGAATTTGCGTCCATTGCGGGCCGGTTCGCCATGAAGTTCAGCTTCCACGGCCAGACCAAGCAGCGCGTCCTGGTCATGGTCTCCAAGTTCGGCCACTGCCTGAACGACCTCATCTTCCGCTGGCGCGGCGGCAGCCTCGGTGGGGAACTGGTAGCGGTCGTTTCCAACCACGAGACCCACCGTGCAATGGCCGAAGCCGCCGGCCTGCCCTTCATTTACCTCCCGGTCACCCCGGACACCAAGGCCGACGCCGAGCGCCGGCTCCTGGAGTTGGTGGATGAGTATGACGCCGACCTGGTGGTGCTGGCCCGCTACATGCAGGTGCTTTCTGACAACCTCTGCCGGGCGCTGGAAGGCCGGGCCATTAACATCCACCACTCGTTCCTTCCCGGTTTCAAGGGCGCGCGCCCTTACCACCAGGCCTACGACCGCGGCGTAAAGCTGGTCGGTGCCACGGCGCACTACGTCACTACTGACCTGGATGAGGGGCCGATCATCGAGCAGGAAGTCATCCGGGTGGACCACACCTACGGCCCGGCCCAGCTGTCCACCGTCGGGCAGGATGCCGAGGCACTCGCACTGTCCCGCGCCGTCCGCTGGCACTGCCAGCACCGGGTACTGCTGGACCAGACCAGCACCGTGGTGTTCCGGTAACCGCCCGCCCGTTTCGCAGACACAATACTTAAAGCAGCAGGAGAGACCTTTTATGGAATCGTCGCCACGCATCGTCATCATCGGAGCCGGAATCGTCGGCACCAACCTGGCGGATGAACTCGTCACCCGGGGCTGGAACAACATCACGGTCCTGGACCAGGGCCCGCTCAACATGCCGGGCGGCTCCACGTCCCACGCCCCCGGCCTGGTCTTCCAGACCAACCCCTCCAAGTCCATGGCGCTGTTCGCGAAGTACACGGTGGAGAAGCTGCTGTCCCTCACCGAGGACGGCGTCAGCTGCTTCAACCAGGTGGGCGGACTGGAAGTCGCCACCACCGAAACCCGGCTTACGGACCTGAAGCGCAAGCTTGGCTACGCCTCGTCATGGGGCATTGAGGGCTCCATCCTCTCCCCCGCCGAGTGCAAGGAGCTGTACCCCCTTATTAACGAAGAGGACATCCTCGGCGGCCTTCACGTTCCCAGCGACGGTCTGGCGCTGGCCGCCCGCGCGGTCCAGCTGCTGATCAAGCGCACTGAAGCGGCCGGCGTGAAGTACATCGGCAACACCCAAGTGACCGGCATCGAGCAATCCGGCCGCCGCGTTACCGGCGTCCAAACGCCCGACGGCGTGATCCCGGCAGACATCGTCGTCTCCTGTGCCGGCTTCTGGGGCGCAAAGGTCGGCGAACTGATCGGCATGTCCGTGCCGCTGCTGCCCCTTGCACACCAGTACGTCAAGACCACGCCGGTTCCGGCACAGCAGGGCAAGAACGAGCTGCCCAACGGTGCGCGTCTGCCCATCCTCCGCCACCAGGACCAGGACCTCTACTATCGCGAACACGGCGACCGCTACGGCATCGGCTCCTACGCCCATAAGCCCATGCCGGTGGACCTGGACGAGCTCGGCAGCTTCAAGCCGAACGAGATCAGCGAACACAACATGCCCTCCCGACTGGACTTCACCCTGGAGGATTTCCTCCCGGCCTGGGAAGCCACCAAGCAGATCCTGCCCGCCCTGCGCGAGAGCGAGATCGAGGACGGCTTCAACGGCATCTTCTCCTTCACCCCCGACGGCGGCTCCCTCGTCGGCGAGTCGAAGGAACTGGACGGCTTCTTCGTGGCCGAAGCCGTATGGGTCACCCACTCCGCCGGTATCGCCCGGGCCGTGGCCGAACTCCTGGTGGACGGCAAGTCATCCATCGACCTGGGCGACTGCGACATCCACCGCTTTGAAGAAGTCCAGCTGACCCCCGAATACGTCAGCGAAACCTCCCAGCAGAACTTCGTGGAGATCTACGATGTTATGCACCCGCTGCAGCCCAAGCTCTCCCCGCGCAACCTGCGTGTATCCCCCTTCCACGCCCGGCACAGGGAACTGGGCGGGTACTTCCTCGAAGGCGCCGGCTGGGAACGTCCCTACTGGTTCGAGGCGAACGCTGACCTGCTCAAGGAACTGCCCGCCGACTGGCAGCCACCGGCCCGCGATTCCTGGTCCGGCATGTTCAGCTCCCCCATCGCCGCCGCCGAGGCATGGAAGACGCGTACCGCCGTCGCCATGTACGACATGACCCCGCTCAAGCGCCTGGAAATCTCCGGACCCGGGGCACTGAAGCTGCTGCAGGAACTGACCACCGCGGAAATGAACAAGAAACCGGGCGCCGTCACCTACACGCTCCTGCTGGATGACAAGGGTGGGGTCCGAAGCGACATCACCGTTGCACGCCTGAGCGAGGACACCTTCCAGCTCGGCGCCAACGGCAACATCGACACCGCCTACTTCGAGCGGGCTGCCCGGCACCAAACCGAAAGCGGCAGCGCCGGAGACTGGGTCCAGGTGCGCGACACCACCGGCGGAACCTGCTGCATCGGACTCTGGGGCCCGCTCGCCCGCGAGGTGGTCGGCGCGGTCAGCAGCGACGACTTCTCCAACGACGGCCTGAAGTACTTCAGGTCCAAGCAGGTCGTCATCGGCGGCGTCCCCGTCACCGCGATGCGGCTGTCCTATGTCGGTGAGCTCGGCTGGGAACTGTACACCAGCGCTGACAACGGCCAGCGCCTTTGGGACGCGCTGTGGAAGGCCGGCCAGCCCTTCGGCATCATCGCCGCAGGCCGCGCGGCATTCAGCTCGCTCCGCCTGGAGAAGGGCTACCGTTCCTGGGGATCCGACATGACTACCGAGCACGACCCCTTTGAGGCCGGCCTCGGCTTCGCGGTGAAGATGGCCAAGGACAACTTCGTGGGCAAGGCAGCCTTGGAGGGCCGCACCGAGGAGAACTCCGGGCGGCGCCTGCGCTGCCTCACGGTCGACGACGGCCGCAGCCTGGTGCTGGGCAAGGAACCGGTGTTCTACAAGGACCAGGCAGTTGGCTACGTGACCAGCGCCGCCTACGGCTACTCCGTCCGCAAGCCCATCGCCTACTCCTACCTGCCCGCCGAAGTTTCGGTCGGCGATTCGGTGGAGATCGAGTACTTCGGCCGTCGCATCGTGGCCACAGTCACCCAGGACCCGCTGTACGACCCCACCATGTCCCGGCTGCGCGGCTGAGCATGACGGAACAGCAAGTGAACACGGCGGCGCCGTCCGGGGCTGGCCCGGTTGGCACCGGTTCATCCGCCACGGGCTCGATCGGCACCGAGACCATCGGCGGCTTCCTCGCACGGCTCGCCTCCCGGCAACCCACGCCCGGAGGCGGGGCGGCGGCCGCACTCCACGCCGCCCAAGGGGCAGCCCTGGTGGCCATGGTGGCCCGCTACACCACCGGCCCCAAGTACGGGGAGCACGCAGCCCTGGTGGAGCGGACCACGAAGGTGGCCGATGAGCTCGCGTCGGAGGCACTGCGCCTGGCCGACGCCGATGAACAGGTCTTCCAGGCCGTCATTGACGCCTACCGGCTTCCAGCTGACACCGAGGGGCTCAAGGCTGCCAAGACGTCGGCCATCCAGGCAGCGTTGGTGCAGGCCGCACAGACCCCCGCCCAACTGGTCAAACTGGCCGGCGCGGTGGTGGAGCTCGCAACAGGGCTGGCCGACGTCGCCAATCCGAACGTGATCAGCGATGTGGCCGCAGCAGCAGATGCAGCACGTGCCGCCGCCACCACGGCACGGGTCAATATCGACATCAATGTCGTGGCCATCAAGGACCCGGCAGTGCGGTCGCTGCTCAAGGAGCAGACGGACGGCATCGAGGAAAAGGTCGTGGCCTCGGCCGACGCCCTCACGGCACGGGTACGGGAAAGGATCCTTCAATGAGCACCCAGTCGCTTTCCGGAAAGGAACTGGCCGGGGACATCCGGCACCGCGCCCGGGAGCAGGCCCGGGACCTCGAACAGGGCGGTATCCACCCTGCACTGGCCGTGGTCATCGCCACCGACGACGGCTCGACCCACTGGTACGTCCGCTCCATCGAGCGGGCCGCCGAGGCGGCCGGGATCGGTTGCCGGGTCATGGACTTGGGGCACGATGCAACCGAGCAGGTGCTGGCCGACGTCCTGCGCGACCTGGGCGCCGAACCGTCGGTGCACGGCATCATCCTGCAGACGCCGCTTCCGGCCGGCGTCCGCACCGATGCCCTTGTGGGCCTGATACCGCCGGAAAAGGACATCGACGGCGCGAATCCACTGAGCCTTGGCCGCCTGGCCGTAGGACAACCGGCCTTCGCGCCTGCCACCGCCCGGTCCGTCGTCGAGATCCTGGAGCACTATCGCATCCCGGTGGCGGGCCGCAACGCTGTGGTTGTCGGCCGCTCGGCAGTAGTGGGAAAGCCGCTGGCCCTCCTGCTCCTGGAACGCGATGCCGCCGTCACGGTATGCCATTCACGCTCCGGGCCGCTGGAGCGATACACGGCTGAGGCTGACATCGTGGTGGTCGCGGCCGGAAGGACGGCCCTGCTCAACGGCAGCCATGTCTCTCCCTCCTCCGTAGTCATCGATGTGGGCACCAACGTCCTGGCCGACGGTTCGCTGGTGGGGGACGTGGATGCAAACAGCGTCCGCGGGGTTGCAGCTGCGCTCAGCCCTGTTCCGGGTGGCGTCGGCTCCGTGACGACGGCGTTGCTGCTCCTCCACACCGTGGAGGCCGCACGGCGGCAAGCGTGCCCCCTGCCGCTGCAGGCCGGCGTTTCAGGAGACCACGTCCTGGAAACGGCAAGCTAAGGTCCGCGTTCGCAGCGGGAGTCGCGTTTTCCGTGAAAGGTGCTTCGATGGGCCTAAGACCTGGGGAGGTATTCCTCATCGAAGCACCGTTTTCGGAAAACGGGACGCCGTAAACGAGCGGGCCTTTGGCGTGCCCCGGAAAACGAAGCAAGGGCGCTTACATACTCTGACTTTCACAGTTCACAGTCTTGACTTTGAGTGTGACGTAGCGCACGATTTTGTTGCATAAAGCGAACGTTGTTGATCATCACGGAACGAAGCTTGCCCGGATATGTCCTTCCCTTCCCCCGGCTCCACCCGTGATGGCCTCGGAAACAGACGAACGAATTCATTCTGGCCGATCCGCACCTCGCCCATCGGCCCGCCCAGCGATGTCAGCATCCAGGCGGTACCGCTAAATCACCAAAGGAAACTGTTGATGACTATCAAAGATGGCAGCACCATCGATCAAAGCAGTGCAGAGCGCCGGAACCTGGGGACGACACCGGAGTCTGTCCCTGAGTCCAGGAAACGGCGCTCCGGTGGCGTCAGCGGCTTGCGCTGAAGCCCGAAGGGAACGAATTTCAATGATTAATTCGACCAGGTCGACGGCCCCCGTCGACACCTCAAAATCAGAAGAGACCAGCTCCGCGTTCAAACGTCGCTTCATGGTGCGGCTTGTTGCTGTCTTCATCGGCGGAATGTTCCTCGACGGTTACATCCTCGGAATTATCGGCCCCGTCACCGGACCCATGCGGTCAGAGCTCCAGCTCGACGCACTGTCCCTGGGCATGATTGCGGCAGGCCCGCTGGCTGGTATCTTCGTCGGCTCCCCGCTGGCCGGCTGGGCTACCGATAAATTCGGACGCAAGCCCATGTTCCTCGTGGACATGGGCCTGTTCCTCGCGGCCTCAGCGGCCCAGTTCTTCGTAACTTCCGGAGACGGAGCCGTGATCCAACTGGCCATCATCCGGTTCCTCATGGGCGTTGCGATCGGCGGTGAATACTCCATCGGCGGCCCCTTGCTGTCAGAGTTCTCCCCGCCAAAGCTCCGCGGGCGTTTGCTCGGACTGACCCTGATCGCCTGGTACGTCGGCTTCATGATGGCATTCATCATCGGCACGCTCCTGCATGATGCCGGCACCCCCTGGCGCCTCGTCATCGGCACGAGCACGATCCTCGCATTTGTCCTGTTCTTCGCCCGCTTCGGGCTCCCCGAATCGCCCAGCTGGCTCATTACGAAGGGACGGCGTGAGGAAGCACTCGAGATCGCACACAGATACATCGAATCGCCCCAGATGCACAACAGCATCACCGAAGAGATCGACCTGAGGGCGATCCAGGAGGCCCAGGCCGCGCAGGGCAGGACCAAAATCAAGAGCGCCTCCCTCGGAATGCTGTTCTCGAGGCAGAACTGGCGCACCACCCTCTTCACCTCAGGTTTTTGGTTCTGTGCGGTCACTCCGTACTTCGCGATCGCCACCTTCGCCGACGACGTGCTCAACCAGTTCGGCTTCGGCGGCGGCTGGGCCGGTGGAGTCGGGCTGTCCGCACTTGCCACCGCGGGTGTTGTCACCACCGTGCTTCTGATTGACAAGCTCGGCCGCCGAATCCTTACCGTGCCCGGGCAGTGGCTCTGCGCAGGCATCCTTCTGGTGATCGGAGTTTGGGCGGACGCACCGGCGATCCTCGTGCTCGCCCTGTTCCTCGCCTTCTCCTTCTTCAACGCCGGCTACACCACGTTGACCCAGGTCTATCCGGCCGAGCTGTTCCCCGGCCATCTGCGCGGCATCGGAATGGGCTTCGCCGCGGCCTTCAGCCGCATTGGAGCCGCGCTCGGCACCTTCGCCCTGCCGTGGGCGATCAGCAACATCGGCATGGGGCCCAGCATGGTCGTAGCCGCCGCCGTCGCATTACTCGGGGCAATCCTCTCGCAATGGCTCGCGCCTGAGACGAAGGGGCGCACCCTCGCCGACATCTCAGCAGACGTCTCCCACTGACACGGGACTGCACAAGAGGCCCTCGCCGTGCCTGCGGCGGGGGCCTCTTTGCTGCCTTTCGACGCGGTGCTGCCGATCCCCGCAACAAAGCAGGAAATCCTTGACATCCAATGTGAGCTAAGCCACTCTGTTGCATATAGTGATGCGCGTTGCTCATAGCGAAGCTAACTCCATCACCCGGTCAGGCGGATTCCAGCACCACCCAGGAGAACCAAAAATCATGAGCGCATCACCCCGCGTCGTCATCATCGGAGCCGGCATCGTCGGCACCAACCTCGCCGACGAGCTGGTAAGCCGCGGCTGGAACGACATCACCGTCGTCGAGCAGGGCCCGCTGGAACTGGCAGGCGGCTCCACGTCACACGCCCCGGGCCTCGTGTTCCAGAACAATCCGTCCAGGACCATGACGGCATTCGCCACGTACACCGTGAACAAGCTCCTCGCCCTGAGCAAGGACGGCGAGTCCTGCTTCAACCAGGTGGGCGGCCTGGAGCTGGCAACCACTCCGGAGCGCTTCGCCGACCTACAGCGCAAGATGGGCGTGATGACGTCCTGGGGTGTCGAAAGCCGGATCATCGACGCCGACGAATGCGAAAAGATCTACCCGCTGCTGAATACCGGAAAGCTTTCCGGCGGCCGCGAGGTCCTGGGCGGCCTGCTCATCCCCACCGACGGAATCGCCCTGGCGGCCCGGGCGGTGCAGCTGCTGATCGAGCGCACGCGCGAGCGCGGCGTGAGCTACCGCGGCTCCACCACAGTCACCGGCATCACCCGGGAAGCCGGCAAGGTCACCGGCGTGGAGACGTCCGACGGCGTGATCCCGGCTGACATCGTGGTGTCCTGCGCCGGGTTCTGGGGACGCGAGCTCGGCAAGATGGTAGGCCTGGAGGTGCCGTTGCTGCCGCTGGCCCACCAGTACGCGGTCACCACGCCCCTGGCCGAACTCGAGGGCGTCAACGAGCTTCCGAAGGGTGCCAGCAAGCCCATCCTGCGCTACCAGGACAAGGACCTGTACTACCGCGAATGGGGCGACCGCATCGGCATCGGCAGCTACGCCCACCGCCCGATGCCGGTGGACATGTCCGCGCTGCCAAAGGTGGCGGCCAAGGAGATGTCCGACCACCGCATGCCCTCCCGCCTGGACTTCACCCTCGAAGACTTTGTTCCCGCGTGGGAGGACAGCCAGGACCTGCTGCCGGCACTGCGCAGCACTGAGATCCAGGACGGATTCAACGGCATTTTCTCCTTCACCCCCGACGGCGGCCCGCTCATGGGCGAGGCACCGGACCTCGAGGGCTTCTTCGTGGCCGAGGCCGTCTGGGTCACCCACTCCGCCGGCGTGGCCAAGGCCATGGCGGAGCTGATCATCGACGGCCACCCGCAGACCGACCTGCACGGCTGCGAGCTGACCCGCTTTGAAAAGGTGCAGACCTCCGACGCCTACGTCAGGGAGACCTCGCAGCAGAACTTCGTGGAGATCTACGACGTCCTGCACCCGCTGCAGCCGCGCGAATCGCCGCGCGACCTGCGCGTCAGCCCCTTCAACGTCCGGCAGAAGGAGCTTGGGGCCTTCTTCCTGGAATCCGCCGCCTGGGAACGCCCGCACTGGTTCGAAGCCAACCGCCGGCTCCTCGAAGAGCTGCCCGCAGAATGGCAGGCCCCCGAGAGGGACGAGTGGTCCGCCATGTTCCACTCCCCCATCTCCGCCGCCGAAGCGTGGAAGACGCGCACCGCCGTCGGACTTTTCGACATGACGCCGCTGAAGCGCCTCTCCGTCACCGGCCCCGGCGCCCAGGCACTGCTGCACCGGCTCAGCACGGGCAACATCGCCAAGAAGCCAGGTGCCGTGACGTACTGCCTGCTGTTGGAGCACGACGGCGGCATCCGCAGCGACGTGACCGTGGCAAGGCTCGCGGAGGAGGAGTTCCAGCTGGGCGTCAACAGCAACGTTGACTTCGACTACCTCCGGGTGGAGGCCCGCCGGCAGTCGGCGGCGGATCCCGCGCAGTGGGTCCACGTCACCGACATTACGGGCAGCACCTGCTGCATCGGCCTGTGGGGCCCGCTGGCCCGCGAGGTCATCGGCAAGGTCAGCACGGACGACCTGAGCAATGACGGCCTCAAGTACTTCCGCACCAAGCAAATCTCCGTTGGGGGCATCCCCGTCACGGCCATGCGGCTCTCCTACGTGGGCGAACTGGGCTGGGAGCTCTACACCACCGCTGAATACGGGCTGAAGCTCTGGGACTTGCTGTTCGAAGCCGGCCAAGAGCACGGCATCATCGCTGCCGGCCGCGGCGCCTTCAACAGCATGCGCCTTGAAAAGGGCTACCGGCTATGGGGCACGGACATGAACTCCGAGCACAACCCCTACCAGGCTGGTTTGGGCTTCTCCGTGGCCAAGGACAAGACCGGGTTCGTGGGTGCCGAGGCCCTGGCGGTCCGCAAGGAACAGCCGGCGGCCAAGACGCTGCGCTGCCTGACGGTCGACGACGGCACGTCAGTGGTGCTGGGCAAGGAACCGGTGTACGTGGGCGGGGAAGCCGCTGGATACGTCACGAGCGCGGCGTACGGCTTCACCGTCGGCAAGCCCATCGCCTACGCCTGGCTGCCCGCGTCGGTGGCCGAAGGGGACGCCGTGGAAATCGAGTACTTCGGTCGGCGCGTAGCCGCCACCGTCAGCGCCGAACCGCTCTTTGACCCGGGGATGGAACGCCTCCGCGGCTGATCCGCCCAGCCACACCAAGCGGCACCCCGGACTGAACTGCTCAGTCCGGGGTGCCGCCGTTTGGCCTTGCCGCTTGTCAGCAGCGGGAACCAGGCATTAGTTGTTGAGGTAGCCGTTCGGGTCCAGGACGTACTTTGTCGCGGCTCCGGCATCGAATTCCGCGTACCCGCGCGGGGCATCCTCCAGCGGAATGGCCGTGGCGTTGACCGCCTTGGCGATCTGGATCCGGTCATGCAGGATGGCCATCATCAATTGCCGGTTGTACTTCATCACCGGGCACTGGCCCGTGGTGAAGGACAGGGACTTGGCCCAGCCGGTACCCAGCGACAGGGACAGGCTTCCCTTTCGGGCGGCCTCGTCCGCTGCTCCGGGATCGCCCGTGACGTAGAGGCCGGGAATGCCCACGGAGCCGCCGGCGGTGGTGAGGTCCATCAGCGAGTTAAGCACGGTGGCCGGTGCTTCCTGGGCGCCATGGCCGTGTGCGCGCGCTTCGAAGCCGACGGCGTCGATGCCGGAGTCGACTTCCCGGACGCCGAGGATCTGCTCGATCTGGTCGGCGGGGTCGCCGTTGGCCACATTCACGGTTTCACAGCCAAAGGACCGGGCACGGGCCAGGCGGTCCTCGTTCAGGTCGCCCACGATGACCACCGCTGCTCCCAGCAGCTGGGCACTGGCGGCCGCGGCAAGGCCCACGGGACCGGCCCCGGCAACGTACACGGTGGACCCGACGCCGACCCCGGCCGTGACGGCGCCATGGAACCCGGTGGGCAGGATGTCGGAGAGCATGGTCAGGTCCATGATCTTCTCCAGTGCCTGGTCCCGGTCGGGGAAGCGCAGCAGGTTCCAGTCCGCGTAGGGGACCAGCACGTATTCGGCCTGGCCGCCAACCCAACCGCCCATATCCACGTAGCCGTAGGCGGAGCCGGGACGGTCGGGGTTCACATTCAGGCAAATCCCGGTCTTGCGCTCCTTGCAGTTCCGGCAGCGGCCGCAGGAGATGTTGAAGGGGACGGAGACGATGTCCCCGACCTTGATGAACTCGACGTCGGGCCCGGTCTCGATGACTTCGCCAGTGATCTCGTGCCCCAGGACGAGGCCGGCCGGTGCGGTGGTCCGGCCGCGGACCATGTGCTGGTCGGACCCGCAGATGTTGGTGCTCACGGTGCGCAGGATGACCCCGTGAGGGACCTTCCGGCCGACATTGGCGGGATTGACGCCGGGGCCGGCTTTCAGCTCAAACGAGGGATACGGGGTGTCGATGACCTCGACGACTCCGGGCTCCTTGTACGCAACGGCTTTGTTACCTGACATGGGCATGGCTCCTATGGTTGGCGTTCGGTTGCCACGGAAGGCCTGACGCTGGGTGCATCAGACCTTCCGTGTGGTGTTACTTTTCACTTGCGGTGAATCTTTGGGGGCCGCGGGGTGCCCGCCGGCCCAGGGCGCGGCTAGGCGTCGATCACCATGTCGGTGCGCGCGGTGGAACAGCAGGGAAGGAACTTTCCGGCATCGATTTCACGTTTACGGATTCCGCCCTGGTGGTTCATGTCGATCTCCCCGGACAACTTGACCACCTTGCAAGAGCCGCACATGCCTTCCTTGCAGTTGGCGCCGATCCGGACACCGGCGCGCTGGGCCACCTCGAGGATGTGCTCCTCGGGGTCGATCCGCACGTTGATCCCGGTGCGCATGAAGGACAGGGTGAGGCTGCCGGTTCCCACGGTGTCGAAGCTGGAGGCGTCCGGGGTCTGCGCATCCGGGGCCACAGCCGGGGTGCCACCGGCCGGGGCCGGGGCTTCCGGGTTGGCAGCTTCCAGCGCCAGTCCCGTGGCCTGCAGGGTTCCGTCCTGGTCGTAGCCGGGCTCGTAGATCCCGAACGCTGCGGGCTGGCCTTCGAAGTAGTCCTCGGCGGATTCCGCGATTTCCCCAGCGATTTCCTCGGCGATGTCCGCCGCCAGGGCGAGCTCGGCCTGGTATTCGAGGAGGGTTTGCCGGTCGCCGGAGAAGAACTCCATGTAGATGGAGGTGTCGTCGACGCCCACCTTCCTGAGCAACTCAGTGGCGGTGTTCAGATACCCCTCCGGTCCACAGGCGTACACCTGCCGGCCGTTGGCGTCGGGCGCCACCTCATCGATCATGGCTGAGGTCAGCCGTCCGCTGAAGCCTTCCCAGTGCTCGGGCCTGCCGCGGTCGCCCAGGGCATAGAAGACCTTGATGCGCGAGTCCACGGAAGCGATGTAGGCCAGCTCCCGGTGGAAGGCGAAGCCGCCGGCTTCCGCGCCGTGATAGAGCACCACCACGTCGGCGGTTCCCGGCAGGGAGTGGATGGTCCGCAGCATCGACATGATGGGGGTGATGCCGGCGCCTGCAGCCAGGAAGAGGTACCGGGCGCGCCGGTCGGCGTCAGGCAGGTGGAATGCGCCCACAGGTCCCAGCATGTCCAGGACGGTGCCGGGCCTGACGTTCTGGTGCACCCAAGGGGAAACCAGTCCGCCCGGGTCACGCTTAACGGTAACGCTGAAGGTCCACGGTTCCGTGGGCGAACTGGACAGCGAGTAGCTGCGGTCCACGGGTTCCTGGTCCTCGCCGTTAACCGGGAAGGCGATGTTCACGTACTGGCCCGGGCGGAACGCCAGCGGTGCACCATCGGAGCGGCGGAACACGAAGGTCATCATGCCGCCCGCTTCGGGGATGGTTTCGACGCATTCGGCCATGAACTCCTGCGGATGCCACGGGCCCAGGGCCTTGGCTGCGCTGGCCGGTCCTTCGACGCTGCCCATCACCCGGTTCCACGGCATTTCAAGGCCGCGGATGCGCTGTGGTTCCTGGACCTGCGTCTGGGTGAGGACGTCAATCATGCCAAGTGCTCCTGCACGCGGTGGACGTACCAGTTGATGAAGGCCTCCACCTGGTATTCGCTCTTCATGTACGGGCCGGGCTCGTAGGCGGGGCTGGCAGCTCCCTGCTGGCACAGTTCCACGAACGCCTTGTCCTGAATGTTGGTCTGCTTCCAGGTGTAGGTGAGCTTGTCGAGGTCGTAGTCAACGCCTTCCTCGGCGTCGTCAGCCACCAGCCAGGTGGTGCGGACCAGGGACTGGTGCTCGTTGATGGGGAAGACGCCGAACGTGATGACGTGGTCGCCCAGGAAGTGGAACCAGCTGTTGGGCTGCAGGTGCATCGAGCAGCGGCCCAGGCGGAAGTCCCGCAGGTCGCCGAGCAGCTTCTTGGAGAGCCTGCGGCCGTCGGCCGAGAACGATTCGCCTTCGCCGTCCAGGGATTCGCGTGAGATGCGGATACCGGCAATGCGGGTGTCGAGTTCCTCAACCACCTCGTAGGGCAGGCCGTAGCGGCGGCAGCGCTCCTCGAGGGAGGACTGGGCTTCCTTGTTGCGGTCCCAGACCTCTTCAAGGTGGGCCGGAATCAGTCCCTCGGTCAGGCCCCATGTGGGGAAGAGCGAGCAGGCGAGTTCCGGGTGTCCGTCGCAGTGGTAGCACTCACGGTTGTTCTCCATGACGAGCTTCCAGTTGCCCTCTTCGATGATGTTCTGCTGGTAGGCAATCTTCGTCTTGGACAGGTCGTGGGGTGCCAGGTAGGGCTCAAAGATCTTCGAGGTCTCGTCGAAGTCTGCGGGCGGTTCGTCAGCGATGCAGACGAAGATGAGGCCGGCAACCTCGCGGCTGTGGGCGCGCTTGAGGGCAAAGCAGTTCTTATCGAACTTGGCTTCGCCGGGGGCGGAGGCGTGGATCAGGTTGCCCTCCGGGGAGTAAGTCCAGGAGTGGTAGCCACAGACCAGGTTTCCGGTGGAACCGGCAGCTTCGGTCAGGACCCGCGCACCCCGGTGGCGGCAGACGTTGTGCAGGACGTTGACGTCGCCCTCATCGGTGCGCAGCACGATCAGGGAGTAGGGGCCGTAGTCCACCGTGATGTAGTCGCCCGGCTCCGGCAGCTCGGCAACGCTGCCGGCAAAGATCCAGTGCTGGCCGAAGATGGCCTCCATGTCGAGCTTGAAGATGGTGGGGTCGGTGTAAAAGGGGGCGTCGAGGGAGTAGCCGGTGCGCCGTAGAGCGAACAACTCGGTAATTTCAGCCAGCTGCTCGGCCGGCATTGTTGAAGCGAGCTTTCCGCGTGCGCTGAGGGGCGCGTTCACTGAGGTAGTCATGTGTTTCCTCCCAAAAGGGCTGGGTTTTGAGCAAATTGAGGAGATTACGGAGCGGCTGGGGCAACAGGGGTTGTCCAGGACGTTCTGTTCACCAATGTGGGGAGGTACATCAGCAACAGACTTGATGACTCCAGAGGAGAACTGGAAGCACCTAACGCAACAGCGATCACCATATGCAACAGTGTGACTCCTGCCACCCCCGCTGTCAATGAATTTCAGATATGACGGAAAAGCCCGGAATGTGTCGTCCGATGCGTGCCGCCAACAGGCCTTGCGTGTCAGGTGCAGCGTCGAATAAACCCGCACTTTTCACCCCGGAACGGCCCGCGAATTGGCATTTGACGGCAATCCCAGTGCCTTGGACTGCCGCGAAGTGCCACCTCGCGGGCGGTTGGCTTCCGCCCGCGGCTACGGCAGGGACCTGGATCCGGAGGGGGGCCGGACGGCAACAACCCTGCGTGACTACCGGGAACATGCAACAGCGACGGCGACACCGGCACCTGCCGGACTGTCGCCGTCGCTGTTTCCGCCCTTCACGGGCTTACTGCATCGATTCTTTGTTGGCTACTGCGCCACCTTGGCCAGTGTTTCCCGTTCCGCGGCGATGGTGGTGTTGTCGCCGTGGCCTGTGCGGACCACGGTCTCAGCGGGCAGGGTCAGCAGCTTCTCCCTGATGGAGGTCAGGATGGTCGGGTAGTCGCTGTAGGACCGGCCAGTGGCACCCGGGCCGCCGTTGAACAGCGTGTCCCCGGTGAAGACCGTCCCTTCACTCTCGAGGTAGAAGCACGTGGATCCCGGCGAGTGCCCCGGGGTGTGGATGGCACGCAGCGTGGACCCGCCAACTTCGAACACATCGCCGTCGGCGTGGTACTGGTCGGGCTTGGCGTCCTGGTACACCTGCTCCCACAGGACCAGGTCCTCCGAGTTCAGGAGGATCGGGGCGCCCAGAGCGTCTGCTACTTCGCGGGCGGCGCCGATGTGGTCGTTATGCGCGTGGGTGAGCAGGATGGCCTTGACCTTGCGGCTGCGGACCTGGTTGATGATCGCAGCGGCGTCATGGGGCGCATCGATGATGACGCATTCCTCATCGTTGCCCACGATCCAGACGTTGTTGTCCACGTCCCAGGTGCCGCCGTCGAGCGAAAAAGTGCCCGAGGTGACCAGGTTCTCGATGGTGACTGCCATTAGATCTCCACCACCGAGCGCAGGACCTTACCCTCGTGCATCTTCTCGAACGCTTCCTCCACCTGCTTGATGGTGATGCGTTCGGAGACGAAGGCGTCCAGGTCCAGGTTGCCCTGCTTGTAGTGCGACACCAGCATGGGGAAGTCGCGGGAGGGCAGGCAGTCACCGTACCAGGAGGACTTCAGCGAGCCGCCGCGCCCGAAGACGTCCAGCAGCGGCAGTTCCAGCGTCATCTCCGGCGTCGGCACGCCCACCAGGACCACGCGGCCGGCAAGGTCGCGGGCGTAGAAGGCCTGCTTGTAGGTTTCAGGACGGCCGACGGCGTCAATCACCACGTCCGCGCCAAATCCTCCGGTGAGGGCACGGATGGCTTCCACCGCGTCCTCCTGCTTGGAGTTCACGCCGTGGGTGGCACCGAGGGACTTGGCCATCTCAATCTTGTTGTCATCGATGTCCACGGCGATGATTGTCGTCGCGCCCGCCAGCTTGGCGCCGGCGATCGCCGCGATGCCCACGCCGCCGCAGCCGATCACTGCCACGGACTCGCCGCGTTTGACGTCGCCGGTGTTGATTGCGGCACCGATGCCGGCCATGATGCCGCAGCCCAGCAGGCCGACGGCGGCAGCGTCCGCCTCGGGGTCCACCTTGGTGCATTGTCCGGCAGCCACAAGGGTCTTTTCGGCGAAGGCGCCGATGCCCAGGGCCGGGGAAAGCTCGGTCCCGTCCTCGAGGGTCATCTTCTGGGTGGCGTTATGGGTGTTGAAGCAGTACTGCGGCTGGCCCTTGGCGCACGCGCGGCACTCGCCGCACACAGCGCGCCAGTTCAGGATGACCCGGTCGCCGGGAGCCACGGAGGTGACATCAGGGCCGACAGCGCTAACCACGCCAGTGGCTTCGTGACCGAGCAGGTACGGGAAGTCGTCGCCGATACCGCCCTGCTTGTAGTGCAGGTCGGTGTGGCAGACACCGCAGGTCAGGATGTCGACCAAGGCCTCCCCCGGGCCCGGATCCGGCACCAGGATCGTCTCCAGCGACACCGGGGCGTTCTTTTCCTTAACCACAACTGCTTGGACTTTGTGGACCATGGTCTTGTGTTCCTTTCCTGGATCCGGCTGGATCCGGTGAGTCGGCACCAAGTGCCAATCTAGCTGACGTGCCAAGGCCCAGGGGTCTCGCCATGGCCAGTGCGACCTGCGGGGATGATTGCGGATTACACAACAAGTTGCACAGAGCACTAACGGGAAATATGGCAGCGGCTACAGGTCGTGTCAATAGATATATCAGTTGCAGGCCAGTTGCGGCGCGGGTCACGGATCCTTTCCGGGCGAAGTTTGGCGGGGCAGGAAACCTGGGCTCCCGCCGCCCGGCGTCCTGTTATGTGGCCCAAAAGTCCGGCAGTAGGCTGGATGGCATGGCTTTTGAAGAAACCCCTGCCGAGCGGCGCGAAGTAACCGTCCGCCGGGCACCCAAATACGTTCCATTCCTGATCCTGGGTGCCGTGGTGGGAATTATCGCTGCCGCAGTGGTGGCATATGCGGTTCCGGGCGACGCGTCATTCGACCCCGGAGCCGTCTTCGGTTTCTTTCTGATCATGTTCGCTGCCATCGGTGCCATCCTCGGTGCTGGTCTGGCGCTGGTCCTTGACCGTCGAAGCGTGAAACGGCAGCAGAGGGCCGTGGTGGAGGCTGTTCCGGATTCAGAGCCCGATACCGATACCCAGGGCTAGCAGGTCACAAACCGGTGGCCGGAAAAGACATACCCCATATCGTGCGATAATCGATCAGTGGCACGCGGCGATGGAAAACTTTCCCATGATCTTCTCCCCGGCGAAAAAGGCCCCCAGGACGCTTGCGGCGTCTTCGGCGTCTGGGCACCGGGTGAGGAAGTAGCAAAACTTACCTATTACGGGCTGTATGCATTGCAGCACCGCGGTCAGGAGTCGGCTGGCATAGCGACCAGCGACGGCAAACGGATCAACGTCTACAAGGACATGGGCCTCGTCTCCCAGGTCTTCGACGAGACCACCCTGAACACCTTGACCGGGCACCTGGCTGTGGGCCACTGCCGCTACTCCACCACCGGCGCCAGCCACTGGGCCAATGCACAGCCCACGCTCGGCGCCACGGCCACTGGCACGGTTGCCCTGGCACACAACGGCAACCTGACCAACACCGTGGAACTCAACGCCATGATCACCGAACGCAACGGCGGTCATCTCACCGGTGAAATGAAGCAGGGCAACACCTCGGACACCGCGTTGGTCACCGCCCTGCTGGAGGGCGAGCCGGGCAAGACGCTCGAGGAAACCGCCACCGAACTGCTGCCCAAGATCAAAGGCGGCTTCTGCTTCGTCTTCATGGATGAAGGAACCCTTTACGCGGCGCGCGACACCTTCGGCATCCGCCCCCTGGTCCTGGGCCGGCTGGAGCGCGGCTGGGTCGTCGCGTCCGAACAGTCCGCCCTGGCCACCGTGGGTGCCAGCTTCATCCGCGAGATCGAGCCGGGTGAGTTCATCGCCATCGACGAGGACGGGGTGCGTTCCAAGCGCTTCGCGGAGCCGACGCCGGCGAGCTGCGTTTTTGAGTACGTGTACCTTGCGCGCCCGGACGCCGCCATAGCAGGGCGGTCCGTGTACGAATCCCGGGTGGAGATGGGACGCCAGCTGGCCCGGGAAAATACCCAGGTTGCGGATATCGTCATCCCCGTACCGGAGTCCGGCACCCCGGCGGCGGTCGGTTACGCCGAGGAATCCGGCATCCCTTTCGCCCACGGCTTCGTCAAGAACTCCTACGTGGGCCGCACCTTCATCCAGCCGTCGCAGACCCTGCGCCAGCTGGGCATCCGGCTCAAGCTCAACGCCTTGGAATCGGTGATCCGCGGCAAGCGCGTTGTCGTGGTGGATGACTCGATCGTCCGCGGCAACACCCAGCGGGCCATCGTAAGGATGCTCCGGGAAGCCGGAGCTGCCGCCGTGCACGTGAAGATTTCCTCCCCGCCGGTACAGTGGCCCTGCTTCTACGGCATCGACTTCGCCTCCCGGGCCGAGCTGATCGCCAACGGCGCCACCATTGAAGAGATCTCCCAGGCCATTGGCGCCGACTCACTGGCCTATATCACAGAGGACGGCATGATCGGGGCCACCCGGCAGCCGCGCGAACGCCTCTGCACCGCATGCTTCACCGGCAAATACCCCATTAAGCTTCCCGATGCGGACAAGCTGGGCAAGAACCTGCTGGAGCGCACGGACCTCGGCGGCCTGAAGCCTTCCCCGTCCGCGCTCCCCGGTGAAACCGCCGCCCTGGCCGTTGACGCCACCGAGGATCCCGCGGAAAAGTCCGGTGCCACCGGTTGCGATCCGGGCCCGGACTCCGAATTCGAGAACCTGCTGACCGAAGCCGACCTCGTGCCCGACGTACACGCCGCCACCAGCGCCGACAAGAAGGATTCCGTATGACCTCCGCCAGCCCCGCCGCAGAAAACTCCGGCATCACCTACGCCTCCGCCGGCGTGGACGTTGAAGCCGGGGACCGCGCCGTCGAGCTCATGAAGGATGCCGTCAAGGCGACCCACAACTCCTCGGTGATCGGCGGGGTGGGCGGCTTCGCGGGCCTCTACGATGTCTCCAGGCTGCTGACCTACAGGAAGCCGCTGCTGGCCACCTCAACCGACGGCGTGGGCACCAAGGTGGCCATCGCGCAGGCGATGGACATCCACGACACCATCGGATTCGACCTGGTGGGCATGGTGGTGGACGACATCGTGGTGGTGGGCGCCGAGCCGCTGTACATGACCGACTACATCGCCTGCGGCAAGGTTGTCCCGGAGCGCATCGCCGACATCGTCCGCGGCATCGCCTCCGCCTGCTCCGTAGCCGGCACCGCCCTGGTGGGTGGCGAAACCGCCGAGCACCCCGGCCTGCTGGGCGAGCATGAGTACGACGTTGCCGGTGCAGCCACCGGCGTAGTGGAGGCCGACGCGCTGCTGGGTCCGGACCGGGTCCGCGCCGGGGACGTGGTGATCGGTATGGCCTCCTCCGGGCTGCACTCCAACGGCTACTCCCTGGTCCGCCGCGTCATCAACCATGCCGGCTGGGCGCTGGACCGCCAGGTCTCGGAACTGGGCCGCACCCTGGGTGAGGAACTCCTGGAGCCGACCCGCGTCTACGCGGCCGATTGCCTGGACCTTGCCCGCACCTTCCCGGTCAGCGCCGGCGCGGCCGTGCACGGCTTCAGCCACGTGACAGGCGGTGGCCTGGCCGCCAACCTGGCCCGTGTCCTGCCGCAGGGCCTGGTGGCCACGGTTGACCGCGCCACCTGGGAACTGCCGGCCATCTTCAAGCTCGTGTCCGAACTGGGCAACGTCCCCCTGGCCGACCTGGAGCGCACGCTGAACCTCGGCGTGGGCATGGTGGCCATCGTGTCCCCCGAGGCAGCGGATGCCGCCGTGGCCCGCCTCAACGAGCGCGGGCTGCCGTCCTGGATCATGGGTACCGTCACCGCGGACTCCGATTCGATCGACAAGTCCGGCCCCGATTACGTGCAGGGCGCCAAGGGCGTGGACGGCGGAGCGGTCCGCCTGGTCAACGCCTACGCCTAAAACCCTCCATCCATTGCTGGGTACTTGTCGTTTTCACGCCTGGGAACGACAAGTACTCAGCACTCGATGTTTTTAATCGACTTGGATCAGGTTGAGCACTCCGCCCTGGGGATCCCTTATGGTGGCCAGTGAACCGTCGACAGGGTATTCGTCCGGCTCTACCAGGACCTCGCCGCCTGCTGCCTGGGCCGCCGCTGCCGCCCCTGCAACATCCGCCACGCCGAAATAGACCTGCCAGTCGGCCTGCTCGCCTTCATCGGCAGGAACGACGCCGGCCACCTCGCTGCCGTCGATGAGCAGCGTGCTGTAGCTGCCGCCGTCGTCCTGGGGATACTCGGTGACCTCATGCCCGAACAGCTGCTGGAAGAAGCCGACGGCGGCCGGGGGCTCGGGCGTGAACAGTTCCGCCCAGGCAAGCGCACCGGGCTCGTTGAACAAGCGGCTTCCGAAGTGCGTTCCGGGCTGCCAGATCCCGGTGGTTCCACCGCCGGGAGGGGCCAGGAAGCCAAGCACTCCCGTATCGCCCACCGGCTCCGGGCCGAACAAAGCAGTGCCGCCGGTGTGGCGTGCTTCTTCCAGCACGTCCGCGGCATCCTTGGCGGAGAAGTAGATGTTCCACTTTGCGGCAGTGCCGGCCTCCAACTGGAGGGGGTTTTGCGGTGCGATCGTGGATACCAGCTCTCCGCCCACGAAGGCCTGCGCGTAGCTGCGGCCATCCGGGGTGGGAAAGTCCTGGTAGGTCCAGCCGAAGATACGGCCGTAGAAGTCTTTGGCGGCGGCAACATCCGGGGTCTGCAGATCCGCCCAGCAGGGCTCGCCGTTGGCGTACGTGGTCCGAACAGTCATCCGGTCAGGTTACCAATCCGGTCCGTGAAGCAACACGGAAAGCCCGCTGCCGCACCGGTAATCCGGGGTGGCAGCGGGCTTCGCGCTGTAAGCGGTCACCCGAACCGGGTATCAAAAAGGAGTTCCCGCACATTACCTGCGTCCGCATTCCTGCGGGATCAGTCTGTGCTTGAGCGCCACAGCAGCCGGGCCAGAGCCACGGCGGGCTTGCGACAACTAGCCGATGCGACGGTGGTCAACCTCGTCGTCATCGTCATCCAAATCATCCGCGTACTTATCCACATAAGCCGAATAGTCCGGTTCGACCGGCTCATTCGAGTAACGGCTCGTTGAACGACTGGCAGGGCCCGTCAGCTCACGCTGAAGTGCCGAGTAGTCAGTGTTCGGGGAGTAGTACTTGATGTCCCGAGCCTGCTTGGTAGCTTTTGCCTTTTGACGGCCGCGCCCCATGGCGTGACCCCCTTTTGTACTTGGACCGGAGGTGGTCACCTTGGCGATCGGTGAGGCCCCGGAATGTTTGGTCAATTTGTCGTACACCTAGATTACATGCTTTCGGCGGGCCCCGCTTGCCGCCTGGAGGCCCGCACGGCCCGGTGGGGTACCATGACGCACTCCCACCCGCGGGATTCCGGCATTTTTCTTCGGTAGAGTCACCTAAGAACTGCCGGATATTATCCGGCCGTTGGCGAGCCGCGGAACCAAACCAGGAGGATGCGCACCCGTGAACCAGCAGGACCTCCCGCCAAAACCGTCCTCGCCGCCGCGCACCGGAAGCCTGCCTAAGATCCCTAACGGAAGCGGCACGTCAGCTCCTGCGCCGGAATCCGTCACCTGGTCCCAAACGCCCCACGAGCCCGCCCTGGAAAAGCGCGCCAACAGGCGGCCGGCCGTCTGGAAGGCGTTTTTCGTCGTCGTAATCCTGGCGGTTGCGGGATCGCTGGTGTGGCTTGTCGTGTGGCTCGGCTCTTCCCCTGGCGTCCAGGCGCCGAAAACCGCTGCGCCGGGTGTGCTGCAGACCGCCGTCACTCCGCCCGCCAGCCCCCAGCCCCTCCCCCGGGAAGGGGTGGCACCCGCCGCGTACGCCGTTGGTGATTGCTTCAAGGACTTCGACCCGCAGGCGCTGACGTCCACGGTGGTGGCCTGTGACACGCCCCATTCGGCGCAGTTGGTGGCCACCCTGCACTACCCGCAGGACGCCGAGTATCCGGGTGCGGACCCGCTCAAGGCAAAAGCGCTGGAGGTCTGCCAGGCAGCAAAGCTCAGCCCGGCGGCGAAGCAGTTCCCGCTCAACTACCAGCGCAGTTACCCCAGCACCACCAGCTGGGGATCAGGCGACCGTCGGGTGGACTGCTACGTCGCGGCCGACGGCGGCAACGTGATCAACGCAAGTGTGCTGCCCTGACAGAGAGCCTGCCGGGGCAGCACACCCAAACCGCAGCGCGAGGCTAGTCCTTCCGACGCACCGACAGCCCTGAGCTCGGGGCACCGGTCAGCGTGTCGACGCTGGAATCGGTGAGTTCGCCGAAGTCCGGCGCGGTGTCCACCAGGACTGTGTCGCCGTCGCTGATCTCGCCCGCCAGGATGGCCTTGGCCAGCCGGTCGCCGATCTCGCGCTGCACCAGGCGGCGCAGCGGCCGGGCGCCGTAGGCGGGGTCGTAGCCGGACAACGCCAGCCATGCCTTGGCGCCGTCGGTGACATCGAGGGTGAGCCGCCGCTCGTGCAGCCGCCGACCCAGTTCCGCCACATGCAGTTCCACGATGTGCGCCAGTTCCTCCACCGTAAGGGCGTCGAACAGGACCACTTCATCGAGCCGGTTCAGGAACTCCGGCTTGAAGGACGCGTTCACGGTGGCCATCACGGCGTTGCGCTTGGCCTCGGCGTTCAACGACTGGTCCACCAGGAACTGGCTGCCCAGGTTGGAGGTCAGCACCAGGATCACGTTGCGGAAGTCCACGGTGCGACCCTGCCCATCGGTGAGGCGGCCGTCGTCGAGCACCTGCAGGAGGATGTCGAACACCTCGGGGTGCGCCTTCTCCACCTCGTCCAGCAGCACCACGGAGTACGGGCGGCGGCGGACGGCCTCGGTCAGCTGGCCGCCTTCCTCGTAGCCCACGTATCCCGGAGGCGCCCCGACCAGGCGGGCCACGCTGTGCTTCTCGCTGTACTCGGACATGTCGATGCGCACCATGGCACGCTCGTCGTCGAACAGGAAGTCAGCCAGGGCCTTGGCCAGCTCGGTCTTGCCCACGCCGGTGGGGCCCAGGAACAGGAACGAACCGGTAGGGCGGTTGGGGTCGCTGATGCCGGCCCGCGCGCGCCGGACGGCGTCCGACACTGCCTGCACGGCCTTGGCCTGGCCGATCAGGCGCCGGCCCAGCTCCTCCTCCATGTGCAGCAGCTTCTGGCTTTCGCCCTGCAGCATCCGGCCGGCGGGGATGCCCGTCCAGGCCGAGATGACTTCTGCAATGTCTTCCGCGGTTACTTCCTCCGCCACCATCTGCGCCGGCTTGTCCGTGACGGCAGCCTCGGCCTCCGCGGCGGCGTTCAGCTCGCGTTCCAGCGCCGGGATTTCGCCGTAGAGGATCCGCGAAGCCGTCTCCAGGTCACCTTCGCGCTGGGCCTTGTCAGCGGCGGAGCGCAGCTCATCCAGCTTGGCCTTCAGGTCGCCTACGCGGTTGAGGCCGGCCTTCTCGGCTTCCCACCGGGCATTCAGCGCGGAGAGTTCCTCTTCCTTGTCCGCCTTGTCGGCACGGAGTGCGGCCAACCGCTCCACGGACGCGGGGTCCGATTCGCCGCTCAGGGCCAGTTCCTCCATGGTGAGGCGGTCCACCTGCCGGCGGAGCTGGTCGATTTCCTCCGGGGCGGAGTCGATTTCCATGCGGAGGCGTGAAGCCGCCTCATCGACCAGGTCGATGGCCTTGTCCGGCAGCTGCCGGCCGGAAATGTAGCGGTTGGAGAGCGTGGCCGCTGCCACCAGCGCGGAGTCGGCGATGGACACCTTGTGGTGCGCCTCGTAGCGTTCCTTCAGTCCGCGGAGGATGCCGATGGTGTCCTCCACGCTGGGCTCACCTACGTACACCTGCTGGAAGCGGCGCTCCAAAGCCGCGTCCTTCTCGATGTTCTCGCGGTACTCGTCCAGGGTGGTGGCACCGATCAGCCGCAGCTCGCCACGGGCCAGCATGGGCTTGAGCATGTTGCCGGCGTCCATGGAGGAGTCGCCGGTGGCGCCGGCCCCCACCACGGTGTGGATCTCATCGATGAAGGTGACGATCTGGCCATCGGAGCCCTTGATTTCCTCAAGCACCGCCTTCAGCCGTTCTTCAAACTCACCACGGTATTTGGCGCCGGCAACCATGGAACCCAGATCCAGGGAGATCAGGGTCTTGCCGCGCAGGCTTTCCGGGACGTCCCCGGCCACTATCCGCTGCGCCAGGCCTTCCACTACGGCGGTCTTGCCCACGCCGGGCTCACCGATGAGCACCGGGTTGTTCTTGGTGCGCCGGGACAGGACCTGGACCACGCGCCGGATTTCAGAGTCGCGGCCGATCACGGGGTCCAGCTTGCCGGCGCGGGCCATGGCAGTCAGGTCGGTGCCGTACTTCTCAAGAGCCTGGAAGGTGTTTTCCGGGTCCGGGCTGTCCACCTTGCGGTCGCCGCGGACGCCGGGCAGCGCGGCGAGCAGGGCTTCGCGGGAAGCACCGGCGTCGCGCAGCAGGCGGGCAGCGGCGTCATTGCCGGCGGACAGGCCCACCAGGAGCACTTCGGTGGACACGAACGAATCGCCCAGCCGGTCAGCCTCCTCCTTGGCGTGCTGGATGGCCTGCAGCGCAGGCCGGGACAGCTGGGCCTGCTGGCTGGAGCCGCCGGACGTTGCGGGCAGGGCCTTGATGGCGCTGCTGGCCTGGACGCTGACGGCGTCGGGGTCGGCCCCGGTCGCACGGAGCAGCGCAACGGCCACGCCCTCCCGCTGGTCCATCAGGGCCTTGAGGAGGTGGGCCGGTTCCACCTGGGGGTTCCCGGCCGTCGAGGCGTTCATTGCGGCGGCGGAAAGAGCCTCCTGGCTCTTGGTGGTGAATTTGACGTCCAAAGAGAGCTCCTTTCGGGGGCTTGTTGACTAAGTTGAGTCTACTACGCTCAACTTTGAACGGCGAGGTCCACTAGCCATGTTTGCCCAAGGCGAAACGGCTGTCCAGAGCCCGAGGACCTTTTAGGAACCGGGGGCCTCCCGGGAACCGGCTCCGGCCCTGTGTTCAGGGCCCTTAGGTTCCGTACACGGACACGGCGGCAGCCTTCACCACGAAGTGCACCGTCATGCCCGGGACGAGGCCCAGGTCCGCGGAAGCGGCAGGCGTGATATCCGCGGCGAGGCTTCCGGCGCGGACGCGGATCTGGTCGCCGTGCGGCTCCAGATCGGTGATGGTGACAGCCAGCGAGTTCCGGGGGCTTCCATGTGCGTCCGTCAGGAACACGGAAACGGCCGACGGCGGGAAGACGGCGACGCCGGAACCGCCCGGCGTGTGCAGGTGGCCGGGTTCGTCGTCGTGGCCGGTGACCCTGAGGCCGCCATCGGTCCGGACCCCGGTTCCGTCGAGGGTGCCGGCAACGAAGTTCAGCCCGGCAAGCCCGGCGGCGAAAGAGCTTCGCGGGCGCTCCAGGACGGTCCGGGTGAGTCCCTCCTCCGCGATCTTGCCGTCCTGCAGGATCACCACGCGGTCCGCGAGCATCAGCGCATCCAGTACGTCGTGGGTGACGATAATGGCCTGCCGCCCGGCCAGGACGCGCTTGAACAGGCGGCGCAGCAGCGGGGCGGAGTGGATGTCCAGGGCGGCCAGCGGCTCGTCGAGCAGGAGGAGCGCCGGGTCGGCGGCGAGCGCCCGGGCCACGGCGACGCGCTGGGCCTGCCCGCCCGAGAGCTCGGCAGGACGACGCGCGGCAAGATGGTCCGCTTCGGCGTCCGCCAGCAGCCGCAGGGCCTGCTCCCTGGCCTCCCGCCTGGACACGCCGGCACTGCGGGGCCCGAAAGCGACATTCTCCAGGACGTTCAGATGGGGAAAGAGCAGGGGTTCCTGGGCGAGCAGGGCCGTGCCGCGGTCGTGCGGCGGCGACCAGGTGTGCTGTGCCCCATCGAGGTCGAAGAGCGTCCTGCCGTTGAGTTCGGCCCGGCCGCTGTCCGGCCGCAGCAGGCCGGCAATGCTGGACAGCAGGGTCGATTTACCGGCGCCGTTGGGTCCCATGACGGCGACGGTTTCGCCCGGCCGGACGGTCAGGGCCACGTCGAACCCCCGGCCGGCCACGGCTGCCTGGAAGGACAGCGTCACTGTGCGTTCCCTCCTGCCGGAGCAGCCGCCGTCGTGCGTTGTCCTGATCCGGCGCGGCCCGCTGCCGGGCGCCGGTAGGCGAGGGCAACCACCGCCACGGCCACCGCCACCAGCACCAGGGACAGGGCGACGGCGGCGTCCGGGTCCGTTTCGCGCTGCAGGTAGATCTCCAGCGGCAGGGTCCGGGTCACCCCCTGCAGGCTGCCCGCGAAAGTCAGCGTGGCGCCGAATTCTCCCAGGCTCCGCGCGAAGGAGAGGACGGCGCCGGAGGCCAGTCCGGGCAGGACGAGCGGCAGCGTGACGCGCCGGAAGACGGTGACCGGGCGGGCTCCCAGGGTTGCGGCAACCGCCTCGTACCTGGACCCGGAGGTCCGTAACGCGCCTTCCAGGCTCACCACCAGGAAGGGCAGCGCCACGAACGTTTGCGCCAGGACCACAGCCGTGGTGGAAAAGGCGATCTGCAGGCCGAGCACTTCCAGGGTCCGCCCCAGCAGCCCCTGCCGGCCGAACGTGTAGAGCAGGGCGATGCCTCCCACCACCGGGGGAAGCACCAGCGGCAGGAGCACCAGCGAGCGCAGCAGGCCCTGCAGGCGGAACGTGTCCCGTGCAAGGACCAGGGCCAACGGGACGCCCAAAACGATGCACAGCAGGGTGCTCGCGGCCGAAGTCCGCAGGCTCAGCCCCAGCGCCGTCAGCGACGGGCCGGACGTCACCAGCGGAATGAAATGGGCCCAGTCCACCCGCAGCACCATGGCCAGCAGCGGGAGCACGACGACGACGGCAGCCACGACGGCCAGCGCCCGCACCCAGCCGGGGATGCCCGAGTACGCGCTGGTTTGGGTGCGCGGGCGCGCCGCAGGCCTTCCCTGCTGCCGGGCCACCTTCCCTTGCTGCGTCACTTGCTGCCCGCACCCTCGCCGGCCGGGCCGAACCCTGCCGCGGCCAGGACCTGTTGGCCTTCCGGACCGATGACCAGGCTTAGGAAGGCCCTGGCGGTGGCCTTGTTCCGGCCGGTGGCGACACCCGCGATCGGGTAGGTATTGACTGCACCCGCAGCTTCCGGAAACGGGATGCCTTTCGCGCTGGAACCGGCGGCCGTGATGTCCGTGCCGTAGACCAGCCCGGCGTCGGCCTCACCGGAAGTGACCTTGCCCAGGACGTCCGTGACGGCATTCTCCTCGCTCACCGGGTTCAGGGTAAGCCCCGCGGCCTGAGCCACCTTGGCCGTCGCGGCACCGCACGGAACCTGCCGGGCGCAGGTGACCAGTTTGATGCCCGGCCGGGCCAGGTCCTGCAGCGAGGCGATTCCGGCCGGGTTGCCGGGCGGCACGGCGATGGCCAGGGTGTTGGTGGCAAAGTCTTTCGGCGTGCCGTCCGCGAGGCCCGCGTCCTGCATTTTCTTCATGTTGGCCGTGTCTGCTGATGCGAAGACGTCCGCCGGTGCACCCTGGCTGAGCTGGCCGGCCAGGTCCGAGGACCCCGCGAAGCTCAGGGCCACGTGTGTTCCCGGGTATTCCGCTTCGAAAGTGCGGGCGAGCTCGGTGAAGGTGGCTTTGAGGGAGGCTGCGGCAAAAACGGTGACGGTGCCGCTTGGCGTGGCGCCGGCATCCGGGGCATTGCCGGCCTGCGCGCCACATCCGGCGAGCAAAGCCGGCAGGAGGATACCCAAGGCAAGCAGCGCGGCGCAGAAGCGGGGCCTCAGGAAGGGGATGTCCTGCCTGATCATGCCGTGCCCTTCCCTTTCGGGGCCTCGATGATGACAGTTGTTGCCTTGACGACGGCGGTGGCCACGGCGCCTGGTTCGAGGCCCAGTTCGCGGACCGCCTCGCTGCTCATCAGCGACACCACCCGGAAGGGTCCGCACTGCAGTTCCACCTGCGCCATCACTTTGTCCGTGATCACGTTGGTCACCAGGCCCACGAAGCGGTTCCGCGCGGAACTGTTGCCGCGCTTGGGGTCATCCGGGAGCTGGGCCAGCTTCTGCGCGTGGGCCGCCAGTTCCAGCCCGTCGACCGCGAGCCGGCCCGAGCCGTCGCGCAGCGGGTTGAGGGTTCCGTTCTCGGTCCAGCGGCGGACGGTATCGTCGCTCACGCCAAGGAACCGGGCGGCTTCGGAAACGCGGATAAGGGCCATGGACAGATCCTAGTCCGCAAATGCGGCAGCAGAAACAGCATTAGGGCGCAAAGGAGGAGCTGAGCCTGTCCTGTGGACCCCAGGCTTCCGGACACACCGCAGCACTAGACTCGCTTCCATGGCCATTTACATCGACCCGCCGCTGTGGCCTGCACACGGAACCCACTTCTCACACCTGGTCTCGGACGCTTCCCTGGACGAGCTGCATGCCTTCGCTGCCGCCGCCGGGATCCCGGAGCGGGCCTTCGACGGCGACCATTACGACGTACCGGAACGCCGCTTCGAGGAGCTCGTGGCGGCCGGCGCGGTGTCCGTGGAGGCCAGGGTGCTGGTCCGCAGGCTCATCGCGAGCGGACTGCGCATCCCGGCCCGGCGGCGGAACAAGGCACTGAAGGTCCCGCTCCTGAACCGGTGGGAAGCCATCATGCCGGGCCATGACGCACTGTTCCTGGACCTGCTGGACCGGTGGAGCGAACCACACCGCCACTATCACGGCTGCACGCATTTGCTCTCGGTCCTGGAGGCGCTGGACCTGCTCACCGAACCGGACGAGGCGCCGCGGTCCGTGCTGCTGGCCGCCTGGTTCCACGACGCCGTGTACCGCGGCGCCGCCGGCGAGGATGAGGAGGAATCCGCACGGCTTGCCGAGAAACGCCTTTCCGAGGCCGGCCTGCCGGAGGAAGAGGTGGCGGAGACGGCGCGGCTGGTCCGGCTGACATCCGACCACCGGCCGGAACCAGGCGACGACGACGGAGCCCTCCTCTGCGACGCGGACCTGTCCGTCCTGGGTGGGGAGCCGGAGGACTACGCCCGGTATGTTGCCGCCGTACGGAAGGACTATGCGCACATCGGTGACGCCGACTTCGCCGCCGGCAGGGCCGCCGTCGTGCGCCAACTGCTGGAACTGGACCCGCTCTTCCACCACGAGCGCGCCCGGGACCTGTGGCTGGACGCGGCGCACCGCAACCTGGAAAGCGAACTGACGTGAACGCGCCCGGCTCCAGCCCGCGGCACACGTTCTCCGCCAATGCCGCGCACCGGCAACTCCCGTTCACGGTCCGGCTGGACTGGGGGCTCGCCGGGGCATTGACGGTGGCGCCCGGGGCGGATATTGCGGTGGTGGTGGACGTGCTGTCCTTCAGTACGTGCGTCAGCGTGGCGCTGGACCGGGGCGCGGAAGTCTTCCCTTACCGGTGGCGGGACACCGGCGCGGAAGACTTCGCTGCCCACCACCAGGCGCAGCTGGCGGGGCCGCGCGACGGCGGCGGGCTGAGCCTGTCCCCGACAAGCTTCAGAGATGCGGAGGGACTGGACAGAGTGGTGCTGCCGTCCCCCAACGGTTCGCAACTGTGCCACGCGCTTGCGGGGGAGGTTCCCCTGATGGCCGCGGTATGCCTGCGGAACGCGGCGGCCACGGCGGAGTGGGTGGCCGCCAATCTTCCAGGCGACGCGGTGGTGGCGGTGGTGGCCGCCGGTGAACGCTGGCCGGACGGCACACTTCGCCCCGCCGTCGAGGACCAGATCGGAGCCGGTGCGTTCATCGCCGGGCTGGTGGCTGCCGGCAAGGGCGGGTATGAAGCCGGTGACGGACGGCACGGCTATGCACCGGAAGCCGTAGCGGCCATGGCTGTCTACGAATCCGCAGAACCGCGCCTGCGGGAGATGCTGCAGCAATGCTCCAGCGGGCGGGAGCTGTCCGGGGCCGGTTACGCCGGGGACGCTGACATCGCCGCGGAACTGGACCAAAGCGATTCGGTGGCCATCCTGCGGAACGGGGCATTCCGGCAGCTTTGAGGAACAGCTTAACCCGCAGACCCGCCGCGGCAGGCCCGGGACGGGCGCCGTCACCGTCGCCGGGAGAGAGTTCAGGAATCCCTGCAGCTGTGCAAAACTGCACGGATGAGCCTGCGCATCCAAGCCATCGCCGTTGATTCGACCGAGCCCGGGATTCCGGCAGCCTTCTGGGAAAAGGCGCTGGGGTGGCGGCGCACCCATGAGGAGGATGACGAAGTCGTGCTGGAGCCGCCGGCGGGCAGCAAGGAAGACGGCGTGGTGCCCGATTTGCTCTTCCTGCGGGTCCCCGAACGGAAAGAGCTCAAGAACCGCCTGCATTTGGATCTCCGGCCCGAGGACCAGGATGCTGAAGTGGCCCGGCTCGAGAAGTTGGGTGCCCGCCAGGTCTCCGTGGGACAGGGCGCGGCCGCCACGTGGGTGGTCATGGCTGACCCGGACGGCAACGAGTTCTGCGTGCTTCGCGCCCTGAGGCCCGGCGAAGGCGGCTAGCGGTAGGTCCTGACGGGGTAGGTACTCACAAAGGGGGTACTGGTGGGCACGATCTGCTTGCCGAGCGGCATCAGGGACACCGGGATTAGCTTCAGGTTGGCGATGGCCAGCGGAATGCCGACGATGGTGATGGCCATGGCGAACGCCGTGACCACGTGCCCGATGGCGATCCAGATTCCGGCCACCAGCAGCCAGATCACATTGCCCAGCAGCGAGAAGACACCGGTGCCGCCGGGCTTATCCACCACCATTCGACCAAAGGGCCACAGGGTGTAGGCGGCGATCCGGAACGAGGCAATGCCCCACGGGATGGTGACGATCAGCAGGCAGCAGACCACACCCGCCAGGAAATAGCCCAAGGCAAGCCACAGGCCGCCGAAAACCAGCCAGATGATGTTCAGAAGTGTCTTCATGCACCCATTGTGCCCCCGTCCCTCCGACAAAAGGGTGGGGGACTCCCCTGATCCTGCCCTGATACTGGTTCGTGCCCAGGGATCCTGCCCGATCCGGTGGCCGGAACTTGGGGCTGCCGCCCTGCCAGCCCAGCCCTGGCAGCCCACCTAGACCGTGGCGGCGTCCTTGGCAGCGTGCACGAAGGCGCGGACCTTGGCCAGGTCCTTCACGCCCCGGGATACTTCAACGCCAGAGGAAACATCCACACCCCAGGCATGCGCGGCTGCCGATGCCTGGCCCACGTTCCCGGGTTCAAGTCCACCGGCGAGCAGCCAGTTGCGCCCTTGCAGCGCGGGCAGCGCAGCCACGGAGGCGTAGTCCCAGGACTCGCCGGATCCGGGCACCGCTGCATCAATCAGGAGCAGGTCCTCGCCCCAGTCCTCGAAATCATCCTGGGCGGCACCCATGGTGATGGCCCTGATCAGCTTCATGCCGGCGTCGTGCACGGTTTTCACGTCCGCGCGGGACCGGCTGCCGTGCAGCTGGATCCATTCCAGGCCCGCTGCCCGGGCGATGGCAATGGCGTCGGCCACCGGTTCGTCGCGGAACACCCCGATCGGGGAGACGGTTTTGGGGACCCCTGCCAGCAACGAAGCCGCCTGCGACGGCGAGACCACCCGGGGGCTGGCCGTGAGCACGAAACCCACGGCGTCCGCACCGGCATCCACTGCCTCGCGCACCGATTCGGGCGTGCTGAGACCACACACTTTGACGAACATTCCCGGCTCCTTCAGGCTGTTTTCGTGTTGACCCCCCGCAGGAGAGTAGCAGGGACCGGACCCAACTGCGATGCCGCCCACACGCGGCAACTAGGCTGGGCTGATGCAGATCATCCGCTTCGCAGAACTCAAGGCCCAACCGTGGCGCAATGGCGGCGGGGTGACCAGGGAAATCGCACGCCAGGACTCCGAAGACGGTGGCTTTGACTGGCGGGTGAGCATCGCTGACGTTGCCAAGGCAGGAGATTTCACGGCGTTCCCCGGCATGGAGCGCGTCCTGACGGTCATCGAAGGGGAACTGATCCTGCTTTCCGTTGACGGCGCAGAGCAGCCCCTGGAGAAGTACCGTCCCTTCAGGTTCGACGGCGGGGCCGCCACCGCTGCCAAGCTGCCCACCGGGGACATCAGGGACCTGAACGTCATCACCCGGGCGGGGGCCTTCAAGGGCTTCACGTCCATCGTTGAGCTGTCCAGGAAGCGCGCCCACCCGGTGTTCGAAGGGCAGTTCGGTGTGCTGCTGCAAGGGCAGGCGACGGTCAGCCAGGGCGGCGGAGAGCCCATGGAGCTGGGCCGCTACGACACGGTAGTGGGCTCGGACGGCGGCTCTCCCGAAATCCTGGGGCGCGGCTTCCTGGCCGTGGTGTCCATTGACCCGGTGGACACCACCGCGTAAGTACCGGCACCGCTGGTGAGGTTGGGCACCAACGGTGGCTGGCCGCCGTCGTGCGTTGCTACGCTGGAATCCAAGGCTCCGCACCCGAGCCTCCGGACGACGGTTCAGTACCCGGCACGCGACAAGACTGGCCAAAGGATCTGGTCATGTCGTGGATAATCCTCATTCTTTCCGGCGCTCTGGAAGCCGTCTGGGCGGCCGCGCTGCACCGGGCCTCCAAGGTTTCCGGGCGCCGGCGCCTCGCCCCGGCCGCCCTCTTCCTCGTGGCCGTCGCGGCCAGCACCGGCGGCCTTGCCGTCGCCATGCAGTCCATCCCCACCGGCACCGCCTACGCCGTGTGGGTGGGTGTGGGCGTCGTCCTCACTTCCGCCTACGCCATGGCCACCAAAGTGGAACCCCCGACGGCGGCGCGCCTGCTGCTGCTGTCCGGCATCGCCGCGTGCGTGGTTGGCCTGAAGGTGGTGGCGTAATGCTGAAGCGCGCACTCCCGTGGCTGGTGCTCCTGGCGTCCGCGGTCCTGGAAGCAGTCTGGGCCACGGCCCTTGGCCTGTCCGACGGCTTCAGCAAACCCTTGCCTACTGCCGTCTTCGCCGTCACTGCGACCCTGAGCATGCTGGGCCTGGGCATGGCCATCCGCAGCATTCCCCTGGGCACCGCCTACGCCATCTGGGTGGGTATAGGCGCCGCACTCACCGTCGGCTGGGCAATGGCCACCGGCGTGGAGCCCTTCAGCGTGGTGAAACTGCTGTTCATCGCCGGCATCGTGGGCTGCGCGGCCGGCCTGAAGGCGCTGCCGGCCGGAAAAGACGCTCCGGCTGCTCCCAGCAGTGACTAGGCTTTTGGCATGGACTCCCCCGAGATCGCCCAGGCCGTCGACGCGCTGCGACGCCGCATGGTGCCTGGCACGCGGACCATCCTCGGCATTGCCGGGGCGCCAGGGTCCGGCAAGTCCACTTTCGCAACCTGGCTCCAGGAGCAGTTCAGCCCGGGAACCTCGGTTGTGGTCCCGATGGACGGCTTCCACCTGGGCAACGCGATCATCGAGGGCACGCCGTTGCGTGCGCGGAAGGGCGCCATTGATACGTTCGACGGCGGCGGGTACCTCTCGCTGCTGCGCCGCCTGGCGCGCCGGGACGAGGCAGTGGTGTACGCGCCGGAGTTCCGCCGCACCATCGATGAACCGGTAGCGGCGTCCATCGCCGTCCCGGCCGACGTCCCGCTGGTGATCACCGAGGGCAACTACCTGCTGGCGGACCAGGAGCCATGGAAGGAGGTGCGGGCGCAGCTGGACGAGGTGTGGTTCCTCGAAACCCCGCACGAGCTCCGGCTGCAGCGGCTGGTTGACCGGCATGTGTCGTTCGGGATGGACCCGGAGGCTGCGCTTGCCTGGGCCAGCGGATCCGACGAGGCGAACGCCCGGCTGATCCAGGCAACCCGTCCTGCCGCGGACCGCGTCATACCCTGGCTGTAACGTCATTCTCAGGAAACGAACAGGAGCACCCATGGCTAACGCCCCCACCAACCCCGGCACTACAGTCCAGCTCGGCGACGGCCTGGCCGTCAGCCCCCTCGGGTTCGGCGGCATGGCCCTCACCCCCGTTTACGGCGAGGTGGACCCAGCGGAGGCACTGCAGACACTGCACCATGCCGTGGACGTCGGTGTCAGCTTCATTGACACAGCCGACATCTACGGCGGCGGCAGCAACGAAGAACTGATTTCCCAGCTGCTCAAGGACCGGCGGGACGAGGTCCAGCTGGCCACCAAGTTCGCGCTGGTGGGCACGCCGACGGACGGCTACACGGACATCAGGGGCGACGCCGGATACGTGCACCAGGCGGTGGAGCGGAGCCTGCGGCGGCTGGGCACGGACGTCATCGACCTCTACTACATGCACCGCCGGGACGTCCGGGTCCCCATCGAAGAGACCGTGGGCGCCATGGCCGAGCTGGTGAAGCAGGGAAAGGTCAAGCACCTGGGCCTGTCCGAAGTGACGGCGCAGGAACTGCAGGACGCCTCGGCGGTCCACCCCATCGCCGCAGTCCAAAGCGAATGGTCCATCTGGAGCCGCGATGTGGAACGCAATGTGGTTCCCGCCGCCGCCAACCTCGGTGTGGGTTTTGTTCCCTACTCTCCGCTGGGCCGCGGGTTCCTCACCGGCACCGTGGACACCTCGAGCCTGGGCGACAAGGACTTCCGCCGGAACATCCCCCGTTTCGCCCCCGATGCCGCAAGCGCCAACCAGGCCGTGGTGGACGCGGTCCGGTCCGTGGCGGACCAGCTGCAGGCCACCCCCGCCCAGGTTGCCCTGGCGTGGCTGCTGGCCCAGGGCAAGCGGCTGGGCCTGCCCGTGGTCCCCATCCCCGGCACCCGCAAGGCCGCCCGCATCGACGAAAACCTCGGCGCACTGTCCCTCGACCTCACCCCGGCGCACCTGGAGGCCCTGGACGCGGCCTCAGACGCCGTCGTCGGCTCCCGTTCCGCGGACCCCAAATGGGTGTCCGAGGGCCGGGAATAACACGCCTTTCACCAATTCCACCGCAAACCCAAAGGAGCCCCATGCCTGCCATCGTGCACTTCGAAGTCCAGATTGACCCCGCCCGCCGCGACGACGCCGCCGCATACCTGTCTGAAACCCTCGCCGCCACCCGTGCCTGGCCCGGAAACCTCGGGATCGAAGCATTGGTGGACGACGCAGATCCGTGCCACATCCTGGTAGTGGAAACCTGGGCCACCACCCAGGACCATGACGACTACGCCGCATGGCGGAAGACGCCGGAGGGGAAGCACAGGCTGGGCGAGGTTCTCGCCGGGACACCGTCAAAGCAGGTTTACTCGGAGACCATGCCGCTCGACCTGCAGCCGTCCCAGGCCTAAGCCCATGGACTCACTTCTCTACGACCTGCCGGCCCTGACCATCCGCAGCATCTCCGTCAGCGAGATGGACAACAACGTGTACTTGCTGACGGCCAAGGAGAGCGGGGCCCAGCTGCTGATTGATGCCGCCGACGACCTTCCCGCCATCCAGCAGTTGCTGGCGGACGGGGCCGCGGACACGACGGCTGTTCCCCGGCTGGCCCTCATCGCGACGACCCACCAGCACTGGGACCACGTGCGGGCGCTGAAGGAACTGGTGGCGGCTACGGGGGCGCGGACAGCCGCCGGGGCGGACGACGCCGATGCGTTGCCGGTTCCCGTTGACGTCCGGCTCAGGCATGGCGACGTTGGCAACTTCGACGGCTTTGATGTGACGGCAGTCCACCTGCGCGGGCACACCCCCGGTTCAATTGCCTTCGTTTACGAGGACCCGGACGGGCCGGCGCATATCTTCTCCGGTGACTCGCTGTTCCCGGGCGGCGTGGGCAACACGCAGAAGGACCCCGAACGGTTCAACCAGCTCCTGGCCGACGTCACGGAGCGGTTGTTCGGCGCCTACCCGGACTCCGCGGTCGTCCATCCCGGCCACGGCAAGCCGACCACTCTTGGTGCAGAGCGGCCGCACCTCGACGAATGGCGCGCCCGCGGCTGGTAGCGGCTCGCCAGCTGCCGCCAAGCCCCACGAGGAGAGGTTTCGGGAACGCATGAAGGATAGTGCCGCGGGTATCGACCGCCAGGACAACGGGACACTGGACACCGGGCAACGGGACCAGGAGCTCACTCCGGATTCGGCTGCCCGGCGAATGGTGCTTGTGGGAACGCTGGCCACGGTAGGGATAGCCATCGCGGTCCTCCTGTGGGCCAAGTGGTACCCCTATGCCCTCAAGATCCCGGCGGTGGCGGACAGCCACTCGTTGGGAAACTCCGTCTTGTCCGGCAAGGCAAGTGCGCCGCCCGCCCCCTCCTGGAACGCGGCTTTTGAGTACAGCCTGGGCTACGTCGGGTCGATCTGGCAGGCGCTGGTGGCCGGCCTGCTCGTTGCAGCGGCGGTGGAGGCGTTTCTTCCCGCCCGCCGGTTGCTCGCGCTGTTCCAGGCCAGGCGTGGCCCGGCTGTGAGCACGGTCTGTGGCGGGCTCCTGTCCATGTCATCAATGATGTGCACATGCTGCGCCGCGCCCGTCGCGTTGAATGTTCGCCGCAGAGGGGTGCCCGTCAGCTCCGCGCTCGCATACTGGCTGGGTAATCCCGTGCTCAATCCGGCAGCCCTGGCATTCATGGCCTTTGTGCTCCCCTGGCAGTTCGTGGCCGTCCGCGTGGGCACCGGCGTGATCCTTGTCTTTGGCGTCACGCTGCTCGTGAGCCGCCTGGCAAAAGGGACCAGCGTCGCCGGACCGGTGGAAGAGCCCGCTGAAACCGTGACTGCCGCGGGCGCTGTCCACAGGTTCGCCAAGGCCCTGGTCCGGTTATCGGTGCGACTCCTGCCGGAGTATGCGGTGGTGGTGATGCTCCTGGGCGCCTTCCGTGGCTGGCTGTTCCCGGAGGCCGGCACGCTCGCGTCCTGGGGCGTGCTCGCCGCCGTCCTGCTCGCCGTCGTCGGAACCCTGTTCGTGATCCCGACCGCCGCGGAAATCCCCATCATCGGCGCGTTGATGGCCGCTGGAGTTGGAATGGTTCCCCTGGCGGCCCTGGTGCTGACCCTGCCCGCGCTAAGCCTGCCGTCGATGCTGATGGTCCGCGGGGCCTTCCCGGGCCGGGTGATTGCAGCCACTGGGGCTGCCGTGATGGGGCTGGGCCTGGCGGGCGCGGCCGCCATGGCGGCGCTGACCTGAGGCACGCGGCAGCCGCGGCCCCGGTCCCTGCTGCCAAACCCGGTTTAACGCACCGAGTGCTCCGCAACTGTCGTTTAGAACCTCCTAAACGACGTTATCGGAGCACTCGATGGGCCAGGCGTTGTTACCGTCCGCGGCGCTCATTCGACGCCGGGGCGGATGCGCGGCGCGGGCCGCTGCGGGCCGGACGGCCTGAGCCGCCGTTGCCCGAGCCGCCATTACCTGAGCTGAACGAACCGCCGGAGGTTCCGCCGGTGTTGGACGACCAGACGGCCTTGCTGCCACCGGTTGCTGCTGCGCGCTGCCCGGTCGCCGGACGACCACTGCGCTGGCCGCCGCCGGAAGCGGGCCGACCACCGGCTGCCGGACGTCCACCGGAAGCGGGGCGCCCGCCTGAGGCCGGGCGGCCGGTGCCGCCGCGCGGGGCGTCGCTGCGGGTGATCCGGGAATCGCCGCGGCCTTCCGCTGCACGTCCGTCCGAACCGCGGCCGGCCGATGAGCGGCCACCTGCCGCGGGGACGTCGTTGCGGTGGGTCGAAGCGGTGCCGCGGCCACGGGCGTTGCGGCGTGCAGCTGCTGCGGCCACCGCGCGGTCCTCGTTCTGCTCGGCGTTGCGGTCGAACGCTGCGCGGGCCTCAGTGCGGCCCTCGAAAGCTGCGGCGCGGCGCTCGGCACGGGGAACGTCGCCGCGCACTGCCTCTGCTGCAACCTTGCCGCGTCCGCCACGGCCACCACGGCCACCAGCCGTGGGGGCAGCCTGGCGGCGTGCACGCTTGCGTTCCGCGTTGGCTCCGGTGGAGGTGCCGCCACCCTGCTTGGCCGTCTTGGCGGCCATCAGTGCAGCGCGGGTCCGGGGGTCGACCTTTTCGGCGATGTCACCGACGAGCTCGGCCACGATGGGCGAGCTGGCAGTGACGCGTTCGAAGCTGACGTCCACGCCGGCGGCCTTCATGAGCTTCTTCACGTCGGTCTGCTGCTCCGGCAGGGTCAGCGTCACCACGGTGCCGTCGGAACCCGCGCGGGCGGTGCGTCCGGAGCGGTGCAGGTATGCCTTGTGCTCGGTGGGCGGGTCCACGTGGATGACGAGTTCGACGTCGTCAACGTGCACACCGCGGGCGGCGACGTCGGTGGCGACCAGGACACGGACGTCACCATTGGAGAACTCAGCCAGGTTGCGGTCGCGGGCGTTCTGCGACAGGTTGCCGTGCAGGTCGACGGCGGGGATGCCGGCGTCCGTCAGGGTCTTGGCCAGCTTGCGGGCGTGGTGCTTCGTCCGCATGAACAGGACGCGGCGGCCGGCGCCGGAAGCAAGCTCCACGATCAGTTGCTTCTTGACGGTCTGGTCGTTGACCACCAGCACGTGGTGCTCCATGGTGGTCACCGCGGCCTGCGGGTCATCCACGGAGTGGGTGAGCGGGTTGGACAGGTAGCGCTGGACGATCTTGTCCACGCCGTTGTCCAGGGTGGCGGAGAAGAGTAACCGCTGCCCCTGGCTTGGGGTCATGTCCATAAGCTTCTTGACCACGGGCAGGAAGCCGAGGTCAGCCATGTGGTCGGCCTCGTCCAGGACGGTGATCTCCACGGCCTCGAGGGTGAGGATGCGCTGGCGGATCAGGTCCTCCAGGCGACCGGGGCAGGCGATGACGATGTCGACGCCGGCGCGCAGCGCCTTTTCCTGCCGCGCCTGGGAAATGCCGCCGTAGATCACCGTCGTGTTCAGACCGGCAGCCTTGGCCAGGGGCTCGATGGTGGCGTTGATCTGGGTGGCCAGCTCACGGGTGGGTGCCAGGACCAGGCCCATGGGGCGGCCGGGCTTACGGAAGTGCTTAGCTTCCCGCTCAGCGAGTCTTGCTACAAGCGGGATGGCGAAAGCGATGGTTTTACCGGATCCGGTCCGGCCACGGCCCAGGACGTCACGTCCGGACAGCGTGTCCGGAAGGGTCTTGACCTGGATGGGAAACGGTTCAACGATTCCCTGCGCGGAAAGAGTGTCTGCAAGGGCCTTGGGAGTACCGAGGGCAGCAAAAGTAGTCATGTAGTTTTTTACGGTCTTTCTGGCGGTATCCGGGCGGATATCGGCCCCCGATGCCGGTTGGACCAGGGGTTTCGCCGAAGAAAAGTCAGGTGATCAACCGGGCGCTGTAAATAGGGACAGCCGGCCGGGACCAAATGGAACGCGTTCATCGACGCAGGATGTGCCTCTCACATGAAGAAAGCCCACTCCCCGGAAAGGATCTCCAGATCAGGAGCAGGCGGCATCACTGCACATCAAGTTCCACCAGTCTACCATCCCGGCGCCCGGCGTCCTTCCGCGGCGTTGCCATGGGAGCCCCGGCGGGGCAGTGTTGACCCATGAACGAGCACCCGGAGGAGCAACAGGAAACGCACCGGCAGGAAGCGCAGGGGCACCGGCCCCAAGGGGACGAAGCGCCCTGGAATCAAGCGCACGACGGCGGCAGCGCGCCCGAGGCGGCGGGCGGCAGCATTGACGCCGCATCGGTCTGGGACGAGCGGTACCGCACCAAGGCGCGGCTCTGGAGCGGGAAGCCCAACCCGCAGTTGGTCCGTGAAGCCGGCGGCCTGCGCCCGGGAAAGGCGCTGGAACTGGGCTGCGGCGAAGGTGCCGACGCCATCTGGCTTGCGCAGCAGGGCTGGTCCGTGACCGCCGTCGACGTTTCCGCCGTCGCCCTGGAACGGGCGCACTCGCACGAACTGGCCGAACTGGCACGGGAAAGCGTGCAGGCGTCCAACGGTGGGATCGGAAGCCGGATCACGTGGCAGCTGGCGGACCTGACGCAGTGGCAGCCGGAGGCGTTGTACGACCTGGTGACGTCGCAGTTCCTGCACTCCCAGGAGCTCGACTGGCGGATTCCGCTGCGGACCGCCGCCGGAGCCGTGAAGCCGGGCGGGACGCTGCTGGTGGTGGGCCACCATCCTGACCGGCTGCCGCCCTGGGGCCCCGCGCACCATCATGCGGGCATGTTCTACACCGCCGACCAGCTGGTACAGGAGCTCGGGCTGGACCGGCTCGATTCAAATGGCCGCCCGGAGTGGCAGCTGGAAGTCCTCACTTCACGGGAACGCCCCGTGACCGGACCGGAAGGGCAGGAAGCCACCATCGCCGACGTCGTGCTCCGCGCAACCCGCCTCGCCTGACCGCCCCTCAGGGCGTACGGCTGGTTCAGGGCGTGCGGCTGGTTGAGGGCGTACGCCCGGTAACCCGGGGCGCCACCAGCGCCGCGCCCACTCCGATGGCCGCGGTGAAAGCGAAGACACCCGCGAAGGACTGGACCGCCGTCGTAAATGCCGCGAAGACTATCCCGGTGGTGGCCAGCGACAGCGCTCCGCCCAGGGAGTCGGAAATGGACATGGCCGAGCTGTTGAAGCCTTCGTTCTCCTTGGTGGAGAGCGCCAGGGTCATCACGCTGAGGCGCGGGTAGAGCAGGCCCATGCCACCGCCCGCCAAGACCCAGCCCGCGATGGCGATGGCAGCGGGCCAGTGCAGCGCCGTGGTGGCCAGGGCCAGGAGCACCGCCGCCAGGACCATCAGCGAGCCGGTCTGCACCGCGCTTTGGTGCGGCAGCTTGGAACCGAGCCGGCCCTGGACCGCCGCTGCACCGGCCCAGGCCAGCGCTCCTCCGGTCAGGGTCAGGCCAGCCAGGGTGGGCGGGAACGCGTACTGGTCGATCAACAGGTAGGGAAGGTAGACCTCCGCACCAAAGAAGGAAGCCGAAGCCAGCCCGCGTGCCAGGATCACGCTGGGCAGCCCGCGGCGGGCAGCAAGGGTGCCGTGGGGCACCAACGGCCGGACGGCCACCAGGGCAAGGACGACGGCGGCCGATGCCAGGAGTGCCGTGGCGGCGGGGAACGAGGGGATGCTGACCTCGGCCGAGAGGTTGAGGCCCAGCACCGCGAGCGCGGCCAGCGCCGCCCACCCGAGCCGGCCCAGGGCCCAGGGCGGGACGGGGTGGGCTGGCTGACCGGCCCCTTGGGGCGCGCCTGCCTCTTCAGGTTCATCCAGGCCCCGGAGCACCGGCACGATCATCACCAGCGCGGGAATGACCAGGCCCACCACGCCCAGGAACACCCAATGCCAGCTGAACACCTGTGCCACCACGCCCGCGGCGAAGGGCCCCACCAGTGAAGGGACCACCCACGCGGCCGAAAAGGCAGCGAAGATCCTGGGATGGAGCGGGCCGGGAAAGAACCGCGCAACCAGCACGTACAGCGCCACGGTAAGGGCGCCGCCGCCGAGCCCTTGGACCAGGCGGCCTGCGACGAGCATCGGCATCGACACCGAGCTGCCCGCAATCAGGAGTCCCAGCACGAACAGTGAGACAGAGGCGTACAACGGCATGGCTGGCCCGCGCCGGTCGGACCAGTTGCCGGCTCCCACCATGCCAATCACACCGGTGGCCAGCAGCCCGGCGAAGGCTAGCGCGTAGAGGCTGCCGCCGTTCAGCTCCCGGCTGACCAGCGGCATGATGGTGGTGACGGCCAGGGACTCAAAAGCGGCAAGGAACACCAGGGCGCACGTGCCGATGGTCACCCACAGATACGGGGGCCGGAAGATCCCGGTGGCGGGATGGGCGGCCGGAAGGGTGGAGTCCCGCACGGCAGTTCCTACCCCACGAACCGGTTCCGGCCTGAGCGGTAGCCGAAGACCGCCGCGAGCAGGCCCACCACCGTGAACAAGATGCCGGCGGGCACGAACGAGCCTGTGGCCTGGTGCAACTGCCCCACCATGAGCGTCCCCGTGGAGCCCACCCCGTAGCCAACACCCTGCATCATGCCGGACAGGTGGGCGGCGGTATGCCCGTCACGGGTGCGGAGCATGATCAGGGTCAGTGCGCAAGCCGTGAGGCTGCCCTGGCCCAGGCCAAGCAGCCCGGCCCACACCCAAATGAGATCGAGCGGACCCAGGATGCTAAGCGCGAACCCGGCGCCGGTCATCAACGCCACTACGGTATTGATGGCCCGCTGGTCCCGGAACCTCGCGGCCAAGGCCGGCGCGAACAGCGAACCCAGCATCTGCAGCACGATGCACACGGCGACGATCAGCCCTGCCGTGGCACCGTCCACGCCCCTGTCGCGGAGGATGGGCGCCAGCCAGGCGAACCCGCTGAAGGACATCATGGCCTGCAGCACCATGAAGATGGTCACCTGCCAGGCGACCGGGGAACGCCACACATTGACGCCGTCCCTGACCGCCTGGTGCCGGACAGTTTCCTGCCGGACGGCTACGGGCAGGAACAGCAAAAGGACGACGGCGGCGGGCAGCGCCCACACCCACAGCGCCTTGGTCCACTCCCCCGTCGCCGTGTAGACCGGGTACGTGAATCCGGCTCCCAGGGCGGCGGACGCACAGATGGCGGTGGTGTAGAGGCCGCCCATGAGGCCCAGCCGGTGGGGGAAGTCGCGCTTCACCAGGCCGGGGAGCAGCACATTGCACAGTGCGATGGCGGCCCCGCAGGCAGCCGTGCCAACCAGGAGGGCAGGCAGGTGGCCGGCCCCGCCCGTGCCTGCCCCGGTGTCCACGGGCCGCAGCAGCAGCCCGGCGGTCAGCAACGCCATGGCCCCCAAAAGCACCCGTTCCGCCCCGAAGCGGCGAGCCAGGACCGGGGCGAGCGGCGCAAACACGCCGAGCAGTGTCACGGGGACGGTGGTCAGCACCACCACGGACCAGCCCGGCAGCGCCGCCTGGGACGTCACTTCCGGAAGGACTGCGGAGAGGCTGGAAAAGACGCTGCGGAGGTTCAGTCCGATCAGGACCAGGCACACCCCCAAGTAGACCAAGGCACGGCGGCTGCCCACCCGGGTGGGTGCCGCCGCCGGGAGTTCATCGATTTCTGCGTCCACCAGGGTGCTGAGGTCCATCAGGCTGCTGCCGCTCCGGGCCCGGCCCTGTGCGTCCCCCGCGGCTGTCATCCGCCGCTGCTTACTTGCCCCGGCATTCATTGCGTCCTTCATGGGCCCATTCTCGCAGGAGAGCGCGGATGCAGGTTTTCCACATAGGGGAAGAGGCGGCTTCTGGCTTCCCCTGCAACTTCGTAGGTTGAAAGCAGCCGCGGCCACGCACATGGCTGCATCAACCGATGGGAGCACCATGGAAACCACGCCGCAACCGGAACCCGGCCCGGGATCGACGGAAAGCCGACTGGCGGAAGGTGCGTCGCTGGACGGTAGATCGATGAACGGTGCATCGCAGGCCAGTAGATCCGTGGACGCTGCATCGAAGGGAAGCGCACCGCCGGGCGGGCCGGGATCGCCTCCCCGGCAGGGAGGCCCTGGCCAGCCTCAGCCAGGTGCGCCCAGGCATAAAGGGGCCGACAGCCTGGTCCTGGCGATCCTTGCCCCTGCAAGCATGATCCTCACGGCACCTGTATCCATGTTCGCCATGTTGATGACGTATTCGTCCAACGGCTCTTCCAGCAGGCCATGGGTGACTCCCCTGGTGCTGTTCAGCCTTCCGCTCCTCTTTGCTTCTCTCGCCCTGCGACGGGCCATCCCTGCCCTAAAGCGGTCGCCACAGGGATCCGGTGACCGCTCCGCTGCGGCGGTTGCGCTGTGTCTTGGCGGTCTGGTCTATGCCCTGGCACTGGGTCCGGCGTTGGACAACGTGGGGGTGTTCTGACCCCTCCGATCCGGAGCAGTCTCGCGGCGCTATTCTGGAAGGGATGAGCGAATCCCCTGAAAACCCCCAGCAGCCGCATGTCCCGAGGCCCGTGACGCCCGGAACCCAGGCCTCCTTTGGCACCTATGGCGGCCGCCCGGTCAGCTTCGTGCGCCGCGGCACCCGATTGCAGGGCCGGAGGCAAGCTGCCTGGGCCGAGCATGCCGAGCGGTGGGCCGTCGACGTACCAAGGCACGTGGCCAACACCTCGGTCCACCCCGACTACGTCTTTGACGCTGCGGCTGAATTCGGCCGTGACGCCCCGCTCATCGTCGAGATTGGCTCGGGCCTTGGCGATGCCATCTGCCATGCAGCCGAACAGAACCCGGACACGAACTTTCTGGCCGTGGAGGTCTACACCCCGGGCCTGGCCAACACCATCATCAAGATCAACAGCCGGGGCCTGAACAATGTCAGGGTGGTGGAGGCAAACGCTCCGGAGGTACTGGCCACCATGCTGCCCGAAGGCTCGGTCAGTGAATTGTGGGTCTTCTTCCCGGACCCGTGGCACAAGTCGCGGCATCACAAGCGCCGGCTCATCCAGCCTGAGTTCGCAGAGCTGGCGGCGCGGGCCCTGAAACAGGGGGGCCTCTTCCGGATCGCCACCGACTGGTCCAACTATGCCGTCCACGTCCGCGACGTGATGGCAGCTTCAATGGACTTCGAGAACCTGCACACCGGCGAGCGCCGCGGCCCCGAAAGCCCGCTGACCCAGGTGTGGCAGTCCGGCGTTGAATCCGTGGTGGGCGGCGCGCCCGTCCGCGAGGGGCGCGCGCCCGTGAGCACGGAACACACCGGCCCCAACGAAGGCGTGGACGAAACGGGCGGCTGGGCACCCCGCTTCGAGGGCCGGATCAGGACCAGCTTTGAGGCAAAGGCCCACGAGGCCGGCAGGTTGATCTTCGACCTCTGCTACCGCCGCCGCTGAACGCTGAACCTGCCTGGGCGGTGCATCCCGGCCAGTCCGGGCAGTACTTTCAGCCGACGCTGATGGACCCCACGATCTCCTTGAGCATGTCCAGCCGGGGTTCTGCCTCCGGGTTCAGGTAGGGCCAGATGACCACTACGCCAATGAACCGCCCCCTTTCCCACACGCCTACCGTGGCTGCCACCTTGGCCGGCCCGCCGTCGTCGTCATATCCCACAACCACGGCGTAGGCAGCCTTGCCGGGCAGGTTCAGCTCGCCCTCCGCCAGGAGGGTCCCGCCCCGGTCCTCAAGGTAGAAGCCCGCCATCAGGTGCGCCCAGCCGTTGGCCTGCGGGGCGTCCTGCACGGAGGTGTCGTCCTTGATCACGGTGACCAGCACGCCGTTCAGCAGGCCGTACTGTTCGCTGTTGGGCCCGGCCGTGGAGTCGCCCAGGACCTGGGTGTGCTCGGGGAAGTCTGCGGTGAAGCCCAGCGGGGATTCGATGTGCACTGACATGGGTTTCAGAGCCTCTCGAGCTTGGTGTCGTTGGGGACCTTATAGTACGTGGAGACGTTGGTGGTGGCCTGGTTCTCGGTCTTGACCTCCACCTCGCCCATCTTCACGTCAAAGCCTGCCTCGTTGGTGGCCGTCACAACCGAGTTCACCTGGACGGTGGCGGAACCGGCCTCATAGAGCCGCGCCGCGTCACGGGCTGCGCCGGTGTCATTCCCCAGGGCAACGTTGCGCAGGTAGCTGTCGATGATGGGCCGGTTCTCCGGAGAGTAATCCACGTCGATCTTGACGCTGCCCTGCGTCCCTGCCGTGACGGTGGAATCGAATTTGGCGGCTTCTGTCTTCACACCGGAGGTGACGCCCTGCGCCACGGTGCCGTCCATGGACACCGAGACGGAATCGATGTTGTTGCTCTTGTCCATGTTGACCTGCAAGCCCCCCTTTCCGGAGGCTTCGAAGACCCTGCCGTCAAGCTTGAGCTGGCCCTGCGCGGAGATTTCACCGCTGGCGGTGGAGGTTCCGTCCGTCAGGTTCCGCTCATAGGCAAGGTCCAGTTTTGCCCCGCCCGAGGCCGTGCCGGCCTCACCCTCTGCATCGAGCGAGAACGTGCCCTTGGCCTTGTCCGCCTGTCCCATGGAGCCGTTGTCCTTGGCAGCGTCATTGATGGTGTCCAGGACGTACCCGGGAGGGTTGCCCGCCACATCCTTGATCTCGCCGATGCTGTCCGGCGGCAGGTCCCGGTACATCTGTTCGCGGGCAGCCATGGCTTCCTCCACGCTGCCGAAGGTGTACTCGCGGGATACCTCGCCGGTCAGGGTGGCCCCCGCCGTGCCGGTGGTGTCATTCACGCCAAGGCCCAGGTTTCCGTACACCTTCATGGTGGCGGACCCGTCGGCGTTCTCCACCACCTCGGTCCCCACTTCGGCACCGCCATGGACCCAGGCGACCCGGGCTTCGATGGAGGCCTTGCCCGTCTCCGAGTAGACCGGGATGTCCGCCTTGGCCAGCTCCTGGAGGTGCTGTTTGGCCAGTTGCTGTGCGGCCGCGGGGATGCCCCCGTCCATGCGCATGAGGTCCTCGGCGAAGGGGCCGTCGCTGCCTTCGCCCTCGATCAGGTATCTGCGGTCGGCGTCGGACAGTCCGGCCCACCACTTCGCCTGCTCTTCGGGGCTGGCGTTGAGCATCCGGTCCAGCCCCGACGCCAGTTCGCGGTGGTGCTCCGCGAGCTCCCTGGCGGCTTCGGCCTTTTCCTGGAACCAATCCTTGGCCTGCGCCGCCAAAGAAGTAATCCTGTCCCAGGCGCTGCCGCCGGAGCCGTCGCTTCCCCGGGTGGAAGCTTTCTCCTGTTCATCGGCGTGTTTCATCAGGATTTTGGAGTTTTCCCGCAGGCTGGCGACGACTTTGTCCAGGCTGGGGCGGTGGCTGGCGCTCCATTCCTGGCGGAAGCGTTCACCGTCCCTGCCCTTCCACGGTGCGGACTGGATCTGGCTGTGCAGTGAACCGGCCCGGCTGCTCAACAGGGATGCTGCCTGGTCGGCCGCCTTGGCCAGCGCCCGCAGCTGGCTGATGTCTGCGCCGTAAAAAGTCATGGTTTCCCCCGGGAAAAGTGTGCGGTGCCTGTCGATCGCTGGTCCTTATGGTTGCACAGGTACCGGAAGCGGGCGATGGGGATCCCTCCCCATCGCCCGGCGGTCCGGGCGCGGACAGTGCCGGGAGCCGACTGTTCCGCATCCCGGCCGGCATGGCACGATTGCCCTTGTACGAAGGGCACGCACACCAGCGCACTACCGCGCCTGCTCAAAGGAAAGACGATAAAAGAAGAACTCAAACAGGTGGTCGAGAAGGCCGAGGACGTCACGAATTCGCGCATCCTCGAGTTCCTGGCCCGCGCCGGGTTTGCGGTTAGCGGCATCCTGCACCTGCTGGTGGGTGCCATTGCCGTCCGGCTGGCCGTGGGCGGCACGGGCAATGCCGATTTCAGCGGCGCGATGGCCGAGCTGGCAACCATGCCTGTGGGCCCGTTTCTGCTGTGGGGCAGCTTCGCGGCCTGCGCCGCGTTGTCGCTCTGGCAGACCGGCGATGCAATTTTCGACTTCAACCACCAGGCCACCAGGAAAAAGATCAAGAACAAGGCCAAGGCCGCCCTGCAGGCGGTCGTGTACGCCGTCCTGGCCGTGACTGTTTGGCACTTCGTAACGGGCTCCGGGACTGGCGGGGACAACCGCAAGGCCGCCAGCGACTTCACTATCGCCATGGTGCAGGCCCCGGGCGGGGTGGCATTGCTCGTCCTGATCGGATTGGCCGTGGCGGTCGCGGGCGTGGCCTACGGCATGCGGGGCCCCAACAAATCCTTCGAAAAGCACCTGCGGATGCCGGCCTCCGGGACGGCTCGCACAGCGGTGGTGACCCTGGGGGTTGCGGGATACCTGGCCAAGGGCATGGTGCTGCTGCTGACCGGCCTGCTCATCGTGATTGCCACCATCAAGGAACATCCGGAGGACTCCACCGGTCTGGACGGCGGGCTGCGTGCCCTTCGGGACCAACCGATGGGCCCCTATCTCCTGGCCGCGGTGGGAGCCGGGCTGGTCTGCTACGGCGCGTACATGATCATGCGCGCCCGGCTGGCCAAAATGACCAAATAGCCGGCTGCAGTGTGATGAGGTGGGGGAATGCCGCAGGTACGTGCCGAACGCCTCATCCGAATCGATCCGGAGACTGCATTCGCCTTTTCCCAGACCACCGGAGAGTTCCGCCTCAAGTGGGACCCCTTCATCTCCGCACAGGGTTTCCTGGACGGAGCGCAGGCAGCAGGCAAGGGCGTCCGCACCCGCACCAGGTCGCGCCTTGGCCTGACGATGGTAAGCCAGTATGTCTCCTACGCGCCGCCGCGGAACGTGGGCATGACCATGGTGTCCGGGCCCTGGTTCTTCAAGAACTTCGGCGGCGGCTGGCGTTTCACCGCTGACGACGACGGCACCCGGGCGGTCTGGAAGTACACCTTTTCCTGCCGGCCGCCCTTGCTCCGGCCCGTCATGGAGCGGATCGGCAGTTGGCTGCTGGGCTACGAGATCGAACGGCGGATTGATGCCTTCGCCCGCGCCTGCGAGGACGAGGCGCTGGTCGCGGAGTTCAAGGCACTGGGGACCCGGGACCAGTCGCCCCGCACCTAGGGAACCGTAATCACCGCCACCGCGTGCTGCGCGCCGTCCCGCAGCTCCACGCTTGAGATGCTGCCCAGCTGGATGGGCGTTGCCCCGGTGACCTTGACTTTTCCGCTGGGCGTGGCCGTCCAGGCACAGGCGCGGTCCTCCCCGCCGGCGCGGTCCCGCACCCACAGCGAGAGCGTCCCGTCCGCCGGCAGGCTGCTGCCGCTCACCGCGAGTTCGGTCCCCCACGTCTTCCGCGCCATGTCGATGTTCACCTGCAGCCCTCCCCCGGACACCACCGAATAGGTGGCGTCCGGCTGCGGCGGCCTGGCCAGCAAAGGCCCCACCGCCAGGCCCACCGCCAGGCAGGCAGCGGCGATGGCGCCCGCCAGCGCTGCCCACCGCCGTCGTAATGTCCGACGGCGGCGCGCCAGTTCGTCGAAAAGGCGGACGGGGACGCCGGGGTCAGCCGCCCCGCTGCCGGGAACGTCGGTAAGCGCCACTGCGTCGGGGACGGGAAGCGCGTCCAGGAGCACTGGCACCTTCTCCAGCACGGCAAGTTCCTTGCGGCAGCCGGCGCAGCCCTGCAGATGCGTCTCGAAGAGGGCAAGGTCGGCGGGCTCAAGGCCGCCCAGCACATAGGCCCCCAGCAAGGTGTGTGGGTTGGTGCTCATCGTTCCACCCCCATTTCATCCAGGATGCCCCGCAGGGCCCGGAGGGCGTAATACGCGCGGGACTTGACCGTGCCGCTGGGGATGTTGAGCTGGACAGCCGCCTCGTTGACCGTGAACCGGCGGTAATGCAGGGCCACCAAAACGTCCCGGTGTTCCTTGCTCAGCCGCAGCAGTGCCTCCTCCATCAGGACCCTGTTGAGCAGCTCATCAACGCGGCCCATCACCTCGACGGGATCGGTGGGGCTGCCCTCCAGCGCCTCCCGCGGGCGGCGCTGGCTGCGTCGGTAGTTATCGATCATGATGTTCCTGGCCGTGCGGTACAAGTAACTGCGGAAGCTGCCGTTGACGTCCGGGGCGTGCTGCCACACGCGGAGCACGGTTTCCTGGACCACGTCCTCCGCGAGCTGCGGATCATGGGTGGCGCTGAGCACGAACCGGCGCAGGGCGTTCCCGTGTTCACGGTAGATGGCCTCCACCACATTGTCGTCGAGCGGCATGCCGCCCCTCCCATCGCTGCCCCGGCACTGCATGGCCCATGTCGCCACACGCGGGCCACTGTGCAGGAACGCCACAGCATCCGGCGCTCCTGGCTGTTACCACGCATGAAGCCTTCCAACGGTTCAACGGCCCTCGCCCGCAATCCCGCTCCACCGCGCTGTGAACCATTCTTTACCAGGCGGCGTGGTAGGGGTAGGTGCCCGGTAATGCGGGGCCGGCGCCCGCTGCGAAGGCAGCAGCGAAGAACGCCACAGCAAAAAACATCAAAGCCAAGGAGCACACCATGAAACACCATCTCGGGCCAGGCCTTGCCATCCTGGCCCTGGCAGCAGCCCTCAGCGGCTGCGGCAGCAGCAGTACAGCCCCGGCCGGAACCAGCCCGGCTACGGGCGCCGCGGGCAGCACAGCCACCGCGTCATCCGGGGCGTCGTCTGCCGGCCCGTCTTCAACCTCCACGTCATCGTCCGCCTCATCGTCCCAGGCAGGCGCCGCCGTCGACCTTAAGACGGCTTCCTCGACGGCGGGCAGCATCGTGGTGGATGCGAAGGGCATGAGCCTCTACTTCTTCACCAAGGACACCAAGGACTCCGGCACCAGCGCCTGCACCGGCTCCTGCCTGGTCTCATGGCCGCCGCTGACCACCAACTCGGGCACACCGGCAGCAGAGGGAGTGACCGGAAAAGTGGGCACCATCAGCACCCCCGACGGGAAGAAGCAGGTGACCCTGAACGGGATGCCGCTGTACTACTTCGCGAAGGACACCAAGCCGGGCGACACCCTTGGCCAGGGCGTGGGCGGTGTGTGGTACCTGTCGGATCCGTCGGGCGCGATGATCAAGGCGCCAGGCCAGGGCTACTAGGCCTGCCTGCTGCCACCCCTACTTGAGGGGTACGTCCGGGACCTTGCCCGGGAGCGGGATTTCCGTGGGCACTGGAACGGGGAGTTTTGGGTTGCCCTGTTCCAGGCCCTTCTTGACATCCCCGTGAACATCCGCGGGCAGGGACGGCTGCGCGGGGACTTCCGCCGGCTTCTGGGCAGGCGCTCCGTGGGTGGGGGTATTTCCGGGCCGGGCAGGAATGCTCGATGGCGCCGCGGCGGCAGGCGCCGAAGCAGGCGCGGTTGCCGCCGGAACGGAGTCCGGGCTGCTGGTTGCCGATGGCCGGGAAGCTGCGGGCCCAGGCGCGGGTACCTGACCGCCGGTGCTGCCCTCAGGTGTGGCGCCGGAGCCCGACACGAAAGTGGTCACGGCATGGTTCAGCTGGCTGAAGGACTCGCGGAAGCCCTGGTCCGAGGCTGCGGCGACAGCACCGCCGGCGGCGAGCGATGCCGCCACGGACAGCGTGGTAAGCGTGATGCGGCGCTTGGCCTTGCGGCGGGCGGCAAGTTCATCGCCAGGCCGGTCCGCGATGGGAAGTACCGTGGTGTCGGCCGGCGTGGCTGCGTGTGATGAACCCGCCATCAACGCCGCGATTTCGGCGGAGGGCGCCGGGGCCTCCGCCGCGAGGGACCTCAGGTCGGCCAAGGCGTCGCGGAGCTGGCCGTCGTCACCCATGCCTGCTTCCAGCAGGAGCTGGTCAACGGCCCCGTGGTTACGGGATCCTGCGGTGTCACTCATGATTCGCCTGGTTTCTCTTGAGCGTTTGTGCCTTGAGGTTCTGCAGGGCGCGGCGCTGGAGCTGCTTGATCGCTCCGGCGCTCTTGCCCATGATGGCGGCCACCTGGTCGATGGACAGGTCGGCCACGACGCGAAGGGCCAGGACCTCCTGGTGCTCCTCGCTGAGCCCTTCCAGCATCGCCGCGGCTCCGCTGTTCAGTTCCACGGCGTGGTCTTCGGCCGACGGCGTGGTGCGGCCGTCGTACTGGGGGTCGTACGGTGTGAGCTGCGGCCTGCGCTCCAGCCGGCGGTAGTGGTCCACCATGCGGGCGTGGGCAATGGAGAAGATCAGGGACTTGGCGCCCTGCAGGCCACCGGTGAGGTTGCTGATCCGGGGGTAGAAGGCCAGGAACACGTCCTGGGTGACAGCCTCGGGGTCATCGAGTCCGCGCGCCTTGAGGTACCCCTGCACGGGGCCCGCGAAGGTTCGATAGGCAGCAGCGAACAACGCGGCCGGATCGGTTCCGGCTGCGTTGTCGAATATGTCCATCTCTTCTTGGGCCAGAGTGTCTAGCACCAGCGGCTCCTCCATCCCGGGACCCGGCTCATGCCTTGTCCCGGTCTCCGGTACGGACTGCCAGTCCCCGTGGTCATCCGGCTGCCTCTTGGCGGGTCTTCCAGGGGCGCCCCGGCAAACGTGCGCGAACCCGCCCGGCTGCCCGGACTGCGGCTTGCGAGCCGCAGTCCAGACTAGCGAATGAGCCTTAGCGGGCCGAAACTGAAGAGCTGTGGGCCGTGTTGCCGCCCACAGCCGGGACAGCGGGAACGGCAGGAACAGCGGGGACGGTGGTCTTGCCGTCAACACCCGGAACGGCCGGAACTGCGGGCACAGCGGGAGCGGACGGAACCTCGGGCTTCTCAGCCTGGACGGACACGGACCCCTTGGTTTCGGCGCCGGCCTTCGCGGCGGCGTCAGCCTTGGTCACGACGTCGGCGCAGTAGCTCTTGATGTTCGCGTCGCCCTTGGCTGCGATGGACAGCGAGGAGAATGCCTTGGAGGAAGCGTCCAGTCCGCCGTGGGTGAAGGCGGTGCAGAGGCCCAGGGCGGCGGGGCCGGCGGCGTCAACGGCGGTGTTGGCCTTTGCCGACTCCGTTGCGTCGGCGCTGACCTTTTCGTCCGAAGCCTCAGCGGTAGCGGAAGCCTTGGCGGTGGCGTCCCCGGTAGCTTCTGCGGTCTTCACGGCGTCGGTCACAGCGGCGGTGGCGGTGGGAGCCGGGGTGGCCTGGGCGTCAGCGGCTGCTTCCGCTGCCAGCTTGGGGGCGGGCGCGCCGAAGAGCTCGTGGGCGGTCTGCTGGGCCTGGGTGGGGAGGACGCCCGAGACGGCGGCGGCACCGGTTCCTCCTACTGCCAGGGTTCCGGCAGCCAGGACTCCTGCGGCGACTTTGCTGGTGGCGAGAACGGTGAACACAGACATTTACTTCTCCAAAACCTAGACAACACATTGGGCTGGGCCCGCCGGGCGGGCCCATCACGGACTACATCGCCTGCGGTGGCGGAAAGGTTACGGACGCCCACAATTTTCTTTTTTCTGCCCCCAGATCGCTGGAAAGCTTCCGGATCGCCGGTCCGCTCCGGCGGTGTCACAGCGATCCCGCGATCCGCGAAGCTGCGGCGCCAGCGGCGGCCGTTTTCCTGCCTGCCATGTCAGGAACCCGCGCCGCCATGCGCTGGATGTAGGGCCCTACTTCCTCGTCATCCAGCACCAGGAGGTCCGGCTGGCCGCGCAGCCACCTGGAGTTGAGGGCCGTGACGTTTTCGCGTTCCAGCAGCTCCTCAAACTCGCCGTCAAGCTCCGCCATCCGGAAGACGCCGTCGGAAACGGCACCGGCGCCACGGGCGCTGGACCCAGCCCCGCCGGGCAGCGCAGCGAGGGCCTCCATGGCCAGGTTGAAAAGGTCCAGATGGGCGGCAGCACCCATTGCGGCCATGCCCTCGCGGACCAGTGCGTCGGCGGCACCGGAGCGCCGGCCTGCCATGGCGGCATAGCGTGTGAAGCCGCCGTCCAGCACCTGGCAAAGGTAGAAGTCCACGGCGCAGCTCCGGACGGCAACGGGCGACATCTCGTCCGCGAGCAGCAGGGCATGGTGCATGGCGTTGACGATCGCCGCGTTGGCCTCCACCACCTCTTCGTCCCTGCCGTCGATGCTGCTGCTGGTGAGGACGACGGGCAGGTGCGTGGTGGCCATGGTGATCCTTGGTGGAGGTGGCGGTGCGGCGGACGCCTTTACGGTACGGGGGAAGAGTCACGGCTGGGCCGGGGAGACATGAACGCCAAGCGAAGTTTTTGGGGCGTGTGGAGAAAGCGCCCGGCAAAGGCCCCCGCTCTGGCGAACTAAGATGGATCAGATAGCCACCCACCGGACCCGGCTCCGCCGTGACCTCCCGAAAGTAGTGCCACCATGCCATCCCAACCGGACGAAAGTGCGGACCTGGCGATACAGACACCTGCCATCAACGACCGCTCACTGGCGGCTGGGCTGGCGTACGCCATGGCCAGCAGGGTCTCCGGCATATCGTTCGACGGCGGCACGGGCCTCATGCTGGGAAAGGTCCGGGGCGGCGCCGAAGTTCCTTATTCCACCACCGCCAAGCTGGTGCGCAAGGCCGGCGGCTGGAGCTGCACCGTTGGCGTTTGCAGTTGCCCGGTCCGGAAGGACTGCAAGCACGTGGCGGCCCTGCTCTTCGCCGCGGAGGACAACCCCTCGGTCCGGATGCAGCTGTTGGCGCCGTCCACGGCAACGCAGGTGTCCCGCGCACCCTCCGCCGCCCTGTCCGACTGGGAGCAGGCCCTCAGCCCGCTGATCTCGCAGCCCGGATCCGCCCCCTCCACCAGCGGCGTTCCCCTGGCCCTGCAGTTCGAGGTGGAGGAACCGCCGCCGCATTTCTCCTACACCGGCCGCCGGGACCCGGTCCGCGGCGTGCGGCAGCTCAAGGTGCGGCCCGTCATCATGGGCGCCAAGGGCAAGTGGATCCGCGGCGACGTTTCCTGGAACACCTTGAGCTACCTGAACTTCCGGCGTGAATCGAACCAGGCGCACGTGGAGTGGCTGCAGGAGTTCCTGGCCGGCCACTCCTCCTCCGCCAGCCGGGTGCACAACTCGGCAGGCCTGTGGCTGAGCCTGAACTCCTACGCCGGCAAGAACCTGTGGAGCCTCCTGTCCGACGCCCGGAAGATCGGGCTCGCCCTGGTCCACTCGCGCGGCACCGAGCCGGTCCGTGTCGCCGAGGCCCCCGCCGCCGTCGGACTTTCCCTGAGCCGCTACGGGGCTCCTGTTGCGGAGCCTGCTGCGGTGGACGCCGCCAAGGCACAGGCGTCCGACGGCGGGCTGGAGCTTTCGCCCACCATCACCGTTGAGGGCGCGGACGTCGATCCGGCCTCGGTGGGAACGATCGGCCGGCCTGCGCACGGGCTGTTCTTCACCTCCGGGGAGGCGTCGCTGCCCGGCGTCCCCGACCCCAACGGAACCATCACGCTGGCGCCGCTGGAGAACGGGCTGAGCGAGGAACTGCTGGCCTTCGTCACGGCAGGAAGCACGCTGCACATTCCCGCCAAAGACGAATCGCGGTTCCTGACCGGTTTCTACCCCAAACTGAAGCAGACGGCCCGCGTGACGGCGCGCGACGAGTCGGTGGAACTGCCCGAACTTGCCGTCCCCACCCTGTCGCTGCTGGCCAACTACGGGGCTGACCACCGGGTGCGGCTGCACTGGGAGTGGCACTACAAGACCGGCAAACTGGTCACGGCGCAGCCGCTGTGGCGTCACCCGGGCGACGCCGGCTACCGGGACGACACCGCCGAGTCCCGCATCCTCGAAGGCGTCGCCCAGCCGTGGAACGTGGTGCCCGCGCTGGGCGAATCCGCCACCGGCGGCTGGGGCACGCCCCGGCTGGCGGCTTCTGCCGAGCTGACGGGCCTGGACACGCTGGCGTTCACGGAGGAAGTACTGCCCCGGCTGCGGGAGGCGCCGGACGTGGATGTCGACACCGTGGGCGAGATCGCCGACTACCGTGAGGCCGAGGAAGCGCCCGTGGTGTCCATCTCCACCAAGGCAACAGAACAGCGGGACTGGTTCGACCTGGGCATCCAGATTTCCCTCGAGGGCCAGCCCGTTTCCTTCGCCGCCGTGTTCTCCGCGTTGGCTGCCGGCCAGACCAAGATGCTGCTGCCCAGCGGAGCCTACTTCTCGCTGGACCTGCCGGAGCTGCACCAGCTGCGGGCGCTGATCGAGGAAGCAAGGTCGCTGCAGGACAACAAGGATGCTCCGCTGCAGATCAGCCGGTTCCAGGCCGGGCTGTGGGACGAGCTGGCGCAGCTGGGGATCGTCGACGAGCAGGCAGCGGCCTGGCGCTCAGCGGTGGGCGGGCTCCTGGAAGGCGGAACGGACGGGCTGCCGCTGCCGGCGTCCCTCAACGCCGAATTGCGGCCGTACCAGCTGGAGGGGTTTAACTGGCTCAGCTTCCTGTACAAGCACGGGCTGGGCGGCATCCTCGCCGACGACATGGGCCTGGGCAAGACCGTGCAGGCGCTGGCATTGATGTGCGCGGCGAGGGAGCTGGCTGTTGAGGCCCGGTCGTCCGCGGAGAAGCCCGACGGCGGTGCTGCCGCCCCTGGTGTGGATGGCGCAAACCAGCCGGCCGCCGTCGCGCCTTTCCTGGTGGTGGCGCCCACCAGCGTGGTGGGCAACTGGGCGCTCGAGGCCGCACGCTTCGCCCCCGGCCTCACCGTGCGGACCGTCGGAGAGACCTTCGCCAAGAGCGGCCAGGACGTGGCCGAGGCCCTGGGCGGGGCAGATATCGTGATCACGTCCTACGCCCTGTTCCGGATCGACTACGAGTCCTACGCCTCCCGTACCTGGTCCGGGCTGGTGCTGGACGAGGCGCAGTTCGTGAAGAACCACCAGTCCAAGGCGTACCAGTGCGCGCGCAAGCTGCCGGCGGCGTTCAAGCTGGCCATTACCGGCACCCCCCTGGAGAACAACCTGATGGAGTTCTGGGCGCTGACCTCCATCGTGGCGCCGGGACTGTTCTCGAGCCCCAAGCGCTTCGCCGAGTATTACCAGAAGCCGGTGGAGAAGAACGGCGACAAGGGGCAGCTGGAGAAGCTCCGCCGCCGGGTCAGGCCGCTGATGATGCGCCGCACCAAGGACCAGGTGATCAAGGACCTGCCGCCCAAGCAGGAGCAGGTCCTGGAGGTGGTGCTGAATCCGCGGCACCAGAAGGTGTACCAGACGCACCTGCAACGGGAGCGGCAGAAGATCCTGGGGCTGATCGAGGACGTCAACAAGAACCGGTTCACCATCTTCCAGTCGCTGACGCTGCTGCGGCAGCTGAGCCTGGACGTGTCGCTGGTGGACCCGGCACTGTCCGCCGTCCGCTCCAGCAAGCTGGATGTGCTGTTCGAGCAGCTGGAGGACCTGGTGGCCGAGGGGCACCGGGCACTGATCTTCAGCCAGTTCACCGGATTCCTGGGCAAGGTCCGGGAGCGGCTGGACGAGGAGGAGATCGAGTACTGCTACCTCGACGGCGGCACCCGCAACCGGGCCGATGTGGTCAGCGAGTTCAAGAACGGCAGTGCGCCGGTGTTCCTGATCTCGCTGAAGGCCGGCGGTTTCGGGCTCAACCTCACCGAAGCCGACTACGTCTTCCTGCTCGACCCCTGGTGGAACCCCGCCTCCGAGGCACAGGCGGTGGACCGGACCCACCGCATCGGCCAGGCCCGGAACGTGATGGTGTACCGGCTCGTGGCCAAGGACACCATCGAGGAAAAGGTCATGGCGCTGAAAACCCGGAAGTCGCAGCTGTTCGCGGACGTGATGGAGGGCGACGCCCTGGCCGGCGGCGCCATCACCGCCGAGGACCTGGCGGGGCTGTTCAAGGAGTAGGGGATCCGGGGCGGCGGCTGCCCTGCCCAAAGCGGACACGGATGGTCATTTGCGACGCGGGTGGTCAGTTGCGACGCGCATGTTCCGTTCCGCGGCCCAAATATCCATAGCGTTGGGGAGCCTGCGCAGCGCGGATGCGTTTGCGCGTCGGGAACCGCACCCTATGCTGGTATCCAACCAAAACTACAACGTTGGAGAAACCGGTGGACCACCAGCAGACAACCCCGCGGACGGTCGGGCAGCCTGCCGTCACAGCATCACCCATGCCGCACCTGCGCCCGGACGCCTTCACCGCCCCCTACCGTGATCCGGTCTGGGACGGGCCCACCGACCCCATCCTCGTTGGGGACCACCTCAAGGGCGAGTGGGTCCTCTTCTACACCCAGCGCCGTGCCACAGCACCGGGACTAACCGGAGTCGAGTGGGTGCACGGCACCGGCGTCGGCGTCGCAAGGTCGTCCGACGGCGGCGCAACCTGGCGCTACCAGGGCACCGTGGAGGGACTGGTCCCGCCCGGAACGGAACTGCCGGCAACCCTCTGGGCGCCCGACGTCGTCCGCATCGACGACCGGTGGATCATGTACCTGACCGTCCTGGGCGGCAGGCGGACGGACTGGACCGGGAAGGCGGAAATCATCCAGTTCGCCAGCCGGGACTTGGAGAACTGGGAGTACCTGGGCGGCATCGACCTGGACTCGCCGCGGGTGATCGACGCCGCCGTCGCCCAGTGCGGGGACGGCCGGCACCGGCTCTGGTACAAGGACGAGGCCCGGGGCTCCAACACGTACAGCGCGGTCAGCGACACCCCGGAGGACCCGTCGTCGTGGGTCCTGGAAGGGGTTGCCATCCCCGGGCGTCCGCATGAAGGCCCCAAGGTCTTCCCGCTGGGCGGCCACTACTGGATGATCGTGGACGAATGGCGCGGCCAGGCCGTCTATCGCTCCGATGATGCTGCAGACACCTGGGTCCGGCAGCAGCACCTTGGCGGGTTGATCCTCACGGCGCCGGAATCGGTGGACGGAAGGGCCGTCGTCGGGCGCCATGCTGACGTGGTGCCCCTTGCCGGCGGGGCGCCCAAAGAAACGGCCGACGGCGGCACGCAGCGTGCGCTGCTGGTCTACTTCACGCACCCGTACTGGGGTGGTGAGGACATCGACACCATGGCGCCGGACCCGGGCACGCGCCTCAGCCACGTCCGGGCGGCAGTGCTGGAAGTGCTGGACGGAAACCTGGTCTGCACGGAACACGAGGCACTAAGCCCTCGACGCACAGAAGGGCCAAACCCTGGAACTATAAGCCGGCGGCTGCCGGCACCGGTCCAAGGTTTGGCCCTGACTGTCGGGCTGGGACTAGACCCGCTGCGGTGAGCCCAGCTCCACCGGATCCTCGTCCATCAGATAGGCCAGCTCCGAGTGTGCTGCGAGGTCGATGCCGCGCAGTTCGTCTTCGGGCTTGATGCGGAGACCGCCCATGGCCTTGTCCAGGATCTTGGCGAGGACCCAGGTGATGCCGAAGGAGTAGGCCAACACCGTGACCGTGGCCAGGGCCTGCACGCCCAGCAGTTCAAACCCGCCACCGTAGAAGAGGCCGCTGACGCCGTTCGGAGCCTTGTCCGTGGCGAAGAGGCCAATCAGCAGGGTGCCCAGGATGCCGCCCACCAGGTGGACGCCCACGACGTCGAGTGAGTCGTCGAAGCCCAGGCGGAACTTCCATTCGATGGCCAGTGAGCAGACGGCCCCGGCGATGGCGCCGATAGCCAGTGCCCCCAGCGGGCTCACCGCGCCACAGGCCGGCGTAATAGCCACCAGCGCGGCGACCAGGCCGGAGGCGGCGCCCATACTGGTGGCCGCGCCATGGCGGAACCGTTCCACGAGCGCCCAGGCCAGCAAGCCCGTGGAAGCTGCCACCGCGGTGTTGAGGAAGACCACCGACGCTGACTGGCCGGCGGAGAGGGCGGATCCCGCGTTGAAGCCGAACCAGCCCACCCAGAGCAGGCCTGCACCCAGCAGCACCAAGGGGCGGCTGTGCGGCTTGGCGTGTTCCACCTTGGGCCAGCCGGAGCTCTTGCCCAGGATCAGGGCCAGGGCCAGGGCAGCGGCGCCGGCGTTCATGTGCACCGCGGTGCCGCCGGCGAAGTCGATCGCCTTGATCCCGTTGGCGATCCAGCCACCCACACTGCTGCCGTCGGCCGAATTGAACGCGAAAACCCAGTGGGCGATGGGGAAGTAGACAATGGTGGCCCAAATGCCTGCGAACAGCATCCAGGCGCCGAACTTCATGCGGCCTGCGGCAGCCCCGGCGACGAGCGCGGTGGTGACGCAGGCGAAAAACAGCTGGAACGCGGCAAACAGGATGACCGGGATGGAGGCCGAATCATCCTTGGCCAGCAGCTGCCCCATGCCTGGGAACTCGGTGACGTCACCGATCAGGCCCAGGCCGCCGACAGAGTTCCCGAACGCCATCGAGTACCCGAACAGGGCCCACAGGACGGCCACCAGGCTGGCGCCGCCGACGCACATCATCATCATGTTGAGGATGCGGCGCGACCCCACCATGCCCCCGTAGAACAGGGCCAGGGCGGGGATCATCATGCAAACCAGCGCCGAGCTGGCCAAAATCCAAGCGACATTTCCCGAATCCATGGGAAACCCCTTTCAAGATGCGAACAGGACGGTAACTTGCTGTCAGAGCCGTTCCGCCTGGAGGGACGTGGACGGAGTAACCACGTCCGGCGGAGGGGCGGCTTGTGCCGTCTGGTCTCAATCTATGGCGCCCATTTTTGGTTGGGTTTCAGGGGTGTTAAATGATGGTTTCCGTCATTTGCCCCGGGGTTTCAGCTGTAACGCAGGGCGCAGGAGCACCTGATGTTTCAGCCGCAGGAATACGTGGCAGCCCAGGAGCAAGCGGTTGCAGGACTAGGCTAAGGGAATCCGGGCAGCAAACCACCCCGAAGGAGCCAGCCCTTGAACAGCACGCAGCCCTCCCCCATGCCGCCGACTGAGCTCAGGGTGGGCGTGGTAGGCATCGGCTGGGCCGGCCAACAGCACCTGAAGGCCTACGCCGGGCTGGAAGGCGTCAGCATCGTCTCGCTCGCAGGAATGGAGCAGGAACTCCGGGACTCCCTACAGGCCGAATACTCCATCCCGAACGGCTTCGCCGACTGGGAGGAGATGCTGGACCACGGCGGCCTGGACGCAGTCAGCGTTGCAGTTCCCACCTTCCTGCATGCGCCGGTGGCGATCGCCGCGCTGAAGCGGGGAATCCACGTCTTGAGCGAAAAACCCATCGCGCGCAACGCCGTGGAAGGCCAGGCCATGGTGGACGCGGCACGGGAGGCCAGGCGCGTGCTGGACGTGGCGTTCAACCACCGCCGCCGCGGGGACATCCGGGCCCTCAAGCAGGTCATCGACGACGGCGGCCTGGGCCGCCCCTACTACGCCAAGGCATCCTGGCTGCGCCGCTCCGGCATCCCCACCCTGGGCAGCTGGTTCACCAACCCCGAGCTGTCCGGCGGCGGACCGCTTGCCGACATCGGTGTCCACGCACTGGACTACGCGCTGTACCTCCTGGGCGAACCGAAAGTGGTTGCTGTCTCCGCCGCCACCCACTCCGAGCTCGGGCCGCAGGGCAGGGGCGGCGGAACCCGGTTCACCGCCCAGGCCTCCAGCCACGCATTCGAGGTGGAGGACTTTGCCTCGGCCTTCCTGCGGCTGGAAGGCGGCGCAACACTCGTCGTCGAAGCAAGCTGGGCCACCTACCGGGAAGTGGACGACCAGCTGGAGTTCACGGTCTACGGCACCGACGGCGGCGCCGAACTCAAGGCCCACGGGGCCCCTTTTCCACCCGTTGGCGAGCTCCGTGTGTTCACTGACAAAGACGGCGAATCCGCTGACTATATGCCCGCCGTCGTACCGGGCCGCGCCCACGATGAAGTGGTGGAGGACTTCGTCGCCGCAGTTCGCGGCGGCGCGCAGGTGTGGAGCCGTCACGATGGCTCTCTGGCGCTGTACCGGGCACAGATCATCGACGCCTGCTACCAGTCAGCACTGGAGCAGAGGGAGGTTCGGCTGTAATGGACGGCAAACTGCGGATCCGGGTATGGAACGAGGGCGTGCACGAGGCCAACAACCAGCCGGCCCACATCGGGGAGATCTACCCCGAGGGCATTCACGGCGCCATCGCCGCCGGGCTTCGCTCCCACCTTCCGGACGCGGAGGTCACGACGGCGGTCCTGGCCACGGATGATGAGCACGGCCTTGCGGAGGAGGTGCTGGCGGACACGGACGTCCTGCTCTGGTGGGGCCACATAGCCCATGCCGACGTCAGCGACGCCGTCGTCGAACGCGTCCACCGGCACGTGCTGGGCGGGATGGGGCTGATCGTGCTCCACTCGGGGCATTTCTCGAAGATCTTCACCAAACTGCTGGGGACCAGCTGCTCCCTTGCCTGGCGCAACGACGGCGAGCGCGAGCTGGTGTGGACCGTGAAGCCCTCGCATCCCATCGCGGAAGGCGTGGACAGCCCCATCGTCATCCCGGAACAGGAGATGTACGGGGAACTGTTCGATATCCCGGACCCGGACGACCTGATCTTCATCAGCTCCTTCGCGGGCGGTGAGGTGTTCCGCTCCGGTGTCACGTTCACCCGGGGCAAGGGCCGTATCTTCTACTTCAGCCCTGGGGACCAGGAGTACCCGGTGTACCACCACCCGCAGATCCAGCGCGTCCTGGCCAACGGTGTGGTGTGGGCGGCGCAGCCCGGGTTAGACCGCTCGATCCCTGGTGTCAGCAACCCGGCCCGGGAGCGGTTTGAGGCCGAAAAACGTCATTGACACAGGGTGCGCGCAAGAGCAGATTGAAATCGTTGCAACGCAAGGTTCGGCAGGCTGTGGACGGGCACACCCCGCCCTGCCGTGCCTTTTCCCGGAGCGGCTCAGCGCGCTTGGGTATGAATTTTCATAACCACTCCCTTCCGAGGAGCCAGAAATGCCTGCAGTAACGGTTAAGGATCTTGAATCCAAGTCCTTCAACGAGCCCGACGAAAAGCGCCGGCCACCCAAGACGCAGGTGGACGTGGTGAACATCGGCGGTGCCACCTTGGGCCGCTTCACTTTTGAACCCGGCTGGCGCTGGTCCGAAACAGTCAAGACGGTGGTCCATACGGACAGCTGCCAGGTCAACCACCTGGGCTTCTGCACCGGCGGCACCCTGACCGTACAGCTGGACGACGGGAGCAAAATGACCATCCGTGCCGGGGACGCCTATTCCATTCCCGCCGGGCACGACGCCTGGGTGGAAAACGACGAGGCGTACGTCGGCTACGAAATCATCAGTGCAGCCGAGTTCGCCAAGCCCGCCTGACCACAGGAGTGCACAAACTGCTCGCAGTGCAGAAACTCCCGAGGGAGGTCCGCAAGGACCTCCCTTTCCTGTTGCCCGGGCCCTACGGTGGAGGGAACACAACGATCGGAGAGCAATGAAAGTCACCGTCATCGGCGGCAGCGGCCATATCGGGTCGTTCCTGGTCCCCCGGCTGGTCCGAGCTGGCCACGAGGTCACCGTCATCAGCCGCGGCAACCGCAAGCCTTACCACGAGGCACCCGAATGGCAGGAGGTGCGCCAGGTCGCTGCGGACCGCGAGGCGGAGGACCGCGACGGGACTTTCGGGGACCGGGTTGCTGCCCTGAAGCCGGACGCCGTGGTGGACCTGGTCTGCTTCACGCTTGAATCGGCAGCGTCGCTGGTACAGAGCCTGCGCGGCGAGGTGGGCCACCTGCTGCACTGTGGCTCCGTCTGGCGGTACGGGCAAAGCCTGAAACTGCCCATCAGGGAAGGATCGGACTCGGCCGCGGAGCCTTTCGGCGAGTACGGCATCCAGAAGAACCGGATTGCCCTGATGTTGAAGGAGGAAACGGCGCGCGGCGGACTGGCCACCACCTCACTGCATCCGGGCCACATCACAGGACCGGGCTGGCATCCTATCGGCCCGCTGGGAAACCTCGACCCCGCCGTATGGCAGACCATTTCCGCCGGCCAGCCCCTCCGGGTCCCCGGCAGCGGTGCTGAGCTCATGCATCATGTGCATGCCGACGACGTCGCCCAGGCCTTCGAGAAAGCCATCGCCCAGCGGGAAGCGGCAAGCGGCGAGGACTTCAACATCGTCGCCCCAACAGCGCTGACCGTCCGCGGCTACGCAGACATCGCCGCGGCCTGGTTCGGACACGCCGCCGTGCTGGAAACGGTCCCGTGGGACCGCTTCCGCGAAGACACGACGCGGGACTACGCAGAGTCCACCTGGGGCCACCTTTACCGCAGCCAGTGCTTCAGCATTGAGAAGGCCACTTCAGTGCTGGGCTACGTGCCGCGGTACGAGCCCGAGCAGGCCATCTTCGAAGCCGTCCAGTGGCTCGTTGACCACGGCCAGCTGCACGTCGCCCGCCCATTGGGCGTCCCTGCCGCCTGAGTGGCTCGCCTGGAGGTCTTGGCAAATTTACCCAAAATGTACGACGACGGATGGGCACCAAAGTCGAAAGCATGCTTAGTATGGAGGGGTCAGGCTCTGGCTTTGCCAGGGAGAGCACCAACTGTAAGGAGCAACTCCATGGGTTTGGACGACAAGATCGGTAACGCCGCAGAAAAGCTTGGCGGCAAGGGCAAGGAAGCTGCCGGCAGCGCAACGGGCGACGAGAGCCTGAAGGCCGAAGGCAAGACGGACCAGGCAAAATCGGACCTGAAGCAGGCCGGCGAGAACGTCAAGGACGCCTTCAAGAAGGATTAGTCGGCGCCACACGCAACAATGGGTGCAGCTCCAGCAGGAGCTGCACCCATTGGCGTTCCTAGGGCTGGTCGCGCTGGTCCCGGAGCTCCTGCAGGAGCTTCAGCTGCTCAGCATTGACCGCCATGAGCATTTCGATCTGGGCGGCAGCGCGGACATCTGTCTCATAGTCATGCTGGGCCATGGCGGAGGCGATGGCGTCCTGGCGCTTGGCCGCGATGAGCAGGATGGCGCCCTGCAGGCCGGCAAGCATGGACAGGAACAGGTTCAGCAGGATGTAGGGATACGGGTCCCATGCATTGTTGGCGAGAAGGTAGGAGTTCACTCCTGCCCAGAGCACCATGAAGCCCACGAAGATGCCTACGAAAGGCCAACTGCCCATGCCGTTCCGAAGCCTGTCCGCAGCCTTGTCGCCCGCGCTAAGGCCTTCTTTGTGCCGCCGGTGCCAGTTAACTCTCATCTCAACCATGCGCCCAGAATAAATCCCCGGCGCCCCAGGCAGGGCGGCACCGATGGCGCGGCTTCGATCGCCTAGTGGATGAGCCCCGAGACCAGGTTGATGGTGGTGGCCAGGACAATGGCCCCAAGGAGGTAAGACAGCAGCGCCTGCCGCAGGACCGTGGAACGGATCGCGTTGGTCTTCAGGTCCGTGTCCGAAACCTGAAAGGTCATGCCTACGGTGAAGGCGAGATAGGCAAAGTCCGAGTAGCGGGGCTGGGACTCCTCATTGAAATCGACGCCGGTGCCGTCCCGGTAGTAGATCGCGGCGTACCGGAGGGTGAACAGCGTGTGCACCAGGAACCATGACAGGGCAATGCTGCCCAGGGCCATGGCCACGGTGACATCCTTGGCTCCGCCCTGCTCATTGGAGGCGTCAAGCAGGATCAGGGCGACTCCCGCAAAGCTGGCCACCGTGGCGGTGAGGACCAGGGCGTCCGAAAAGACTCGGCCCGGGTCCTCTCTTCGGGCATGCGCAGCAGTGGCCGCGGGCCCCAGGCGCCCAATAACGCTCCACACCCAAACCAGGTAGGTGGCCGAAGCGACTGCCCACCCGAGAGCGGGTGCATAGGCCCAGGCTCCTGAGGGACCGACCAACAGTGCCGCAGCCAGGCCGACGACCAGCATGACCAGCATCCGGAGCCGCGAATGATGTGCGAGGGAGTTGAAGTTCCGGTGGTGGTCGCCGGGAACCGTCATGGACTTCATTGCCCGATCATGGCACGGGAGGCTGGGGCGCGGCTGGATGCCGCTCCCCCGGCTAGATCAGCCCCTGCGCCAGCATGGCGTCGGCCACCTTCACAAACCCTCCGATGTTCGCACCCAGCACGTAATTTCCGGGTTCACCGTACTCGTCAGCGGTGGCGGCGCAGCGGTCGTGGATGCCCACCATGATCTCCGTGAGCCGCTCCTCGGTATGTTCGAAGGACCATGAATCGCGGCTGGCGTTCTGCTGCATCTCCAGGGCCGAGGTAGCCACGCCGCCGGCATTGGCGGCCTTGCCGGGTCCGAACAGCACTCCAGCCTCCTGGAACACCGCCACGGCGTCCCGGGTTGAGGGCATGTTGGCCCCTTCGCCGACAGCCAGCAGGCCATTGCGCAGCAGGCGGGCGGCAGCATCGCCGTCGAGCTCGTTTTGCGTGGCGCACGGCAGCGCCACCGTGGCGTCCACGTCCCACACGGACCCGCCGTCCACGTAGGAGACGCCGGCACGGCGTTCCGCGTATTCCTTCAGGCGGCCGCGCTCCACTTCCTTGACGGTGCGGAGGAGTTCGACGTCGATCCCCGCCTCGTCCACCACGTAGCCTGACGAGTCGGAACAGGCCACGACGGTGGCGCCGAGGGCCTGCGCTTTGGCGATCGCGTTGACGGCCACGTTGCCGGAGCCGGACACCACCACGCGCTGGCCGTCGAAGGACGTGCCTCGGGTTTTCAGCATCTCCTGGGTGAAGATGACGGTTCCAAAGCCGGTTGCCTCAGGGCGGACCAGGGATCCGCCCCAGGAGATGCCCTTACCGGTCAGCACGCCGGACTCGTAGCGGTTGGTGATGCGCTTGTACTGGCCGAAGAGGTAGCCGATTTCGCGGCCGCCCACGCCGATGTCGCCCGCCGGGACGTCTGTGTACTCCCCGATGTGCCGGTAGAGCTCGGTCATGAAGGACTGGCAGAACCGCATGACCTCGGCGTCACTGCGGCCGCGGGGGTCAAAGTCGGAGCCGCCCTTGCCGCCGCCGATGGGCATGCCGGTGAGGGCGTTCTTGAAGATCTGCTCGAAGCCGAGGAACTTCACGATCCCCAGGTAAACAGACGGGTGGAAGCGCAGGCCGCCCTTGTAGGGGCCCAGCGCCGAGTTGAACTCCACCCGGAACCCGCGGTTGATCTGGACGCGGCCGGAGTCGTCGGTCCACGGAACCCGGAAGATGATCTGGCGCTCGGGCTCGCAGAGACGCTCAAGGATGGCAGCCTCAAGGAATTCGGGGTGCCTGTCATGGACCGGACCCAGGCTTTCAAACACCTCAACCACCGCCTGGTGGAACTCCGCTTCGCCGGGGTTCCGCGCAAGGACAGTGTCCTTGATGGATTCGAGCCGTGCGTCCATGAACAGTTCCTAACATTGCCGATATGAGGGCCGGCGCAGGACAGCGCCATCGCTTCAAAGGTTCACGCTTCAACGTATCCGATTACGACCGGGCACCAGTAGGCCGATCCACGCGCTTCCACTAATCTCCGTAATGTGACAGAAGAATTCCATAATTCGGGAACCGAGAAGCCCTATTCAAGGTCCGGGAGGAAGCGCTGATGGCTTACATTTGCCTCCTGCTCTCCGGCGCCGCGCTGCTGGTCAACGGACTGGCAACACTCGGCCAACTCCCCCGCCGCGACGCAGCCGTGTTCAGCATGGTGCTCGGTGGCACCCAACTGGTGCTCGGCGTCGGGCATCTTTTAGGGACCGGCGCCGGCAGTGAAGCCCTCATGACGGGCGCCGGCATGTTCCTGTTCGGACTGACCTACGTTTACGCCGGGCTGGACGTCCTGCTGGGGCTTGGCTCAAAGGGACTGGGCTGGTTCTGCGGCATGGTGGCGTTCTTTGGCCTGCTGCTGGCGGGTGCCTGGGTGGGCACCGATCCGCTGCTCGCCGTGCTGTGGGTGTGCTGGTCGGTGCTGTGGGGCCTGCTGTTTGCTTCCTCAGCGCTGGGAGCAGCGCGGCTGGAACCGTTCGCCGGTTGGGCGCTGGTCCTGGCCAGCCAGGTGACGGCCACCGTCCCGGCGTTCCTGGGCTTGGCCGGACTGTGGCCCCGGAGCGGCTTGGTGGCGTGTTTGGCGGCGGCGCTCCTGGCCGGTCTCTTCGTGGCAGCGGGCTTGCTGGCGCGGCGGGGACGGCGCAGTCCTCGCCGGGCCAGTGCAGGCGCCCCGGGGCTGGCTGCGACAGTCAACGACGCTTCGCTCCGTCACGCCGGCGAGCGGGGCAAAACCCGCCTGGCAGACCAACGCAGCGTCTAGGAAGCGGTGACCTCGGCTGCATGCTGCCGCCGGATCCCGCGCCTGCTGCTGCGGCCCGTGCGGGCGCTCCAGCGCTGGTGCCGGTACTCGACGTCAATGGGGTGCCCGAAGGCGGCGCTGATGTTTTCGCTGGTGATGACCCCGGCAGCGGGCCCGGCGGCCACTGCCTGCCCGGCCGTGATCAGCAGCGCGTGGCTGGTTGTGGCGGGCAGTTCCTCCAGGTGGTGGGTGACCAGGACCGACGCCATCTGCGGGTGGGTGTAGGCGAGGTCGTCGATGGTTTCCAGCAGTTGCTCCCGGGCAGCGATGTCCAGGCCCGTGCAGGGTTCATCAAGAAGCAGCAGCTCCGGGGAGGAGATAAGGGCCCGGGCAATCAGCGCCCGCCCACGCTCACCCTGGGAGAGGGTGGGCCAGCGCAGACCGGCTTTGTGGGCCAGTCCAAACTGCTCCACGAGCTCATCGGCCTTGGCATACTCGGCGTGGGTGGGCTCCCACCGCGGGGCCAGGTCATTGCTCCCCGTCAGGCCCGTGAGGACAACCTGGCGGACAGTGAGGGGTGACAGGACCTGGTGGCGCGGATTTACGTGGCCGATGGATTGGCGAAGTGCCTTCAGTTCCACCCGCCCCAGGCGTTCGCCAAGCACGGATACCGTTCCGGAACTGGGGTGGTTGACGGCCCCGCACAGCCCCATAAGGGTGCTCTTCCCGGCTCCGTTCGCCCCGAGCAATGCCCAGTGTTCTCCGGCCTTGACCGAGAGCGTGATCCCGCTGATGATGTCGCGGCCGTCCCGGCGAAACGAAACGTCGTCCAGTTCCAGTACCTGGTTGTTCACCGGGCGGTGGTTCATCTTTGGGTCTCCTCAAAGGGTTGGTGTTTCCCCAACTCTCGCGTCCCGTCCCGAATGAATGCAAAAAGCGTTCGACATGTGGCAGCGGCCGGCCGCTCCAACAAGCAGCCGGCCGCGCATTGCTATGAAGTTTTGTTCCGTTACCGGAGCACTACAGTGCGGTTTCCCTGCAGGATGACCCGGCCTTCGCAGTGCCACTTCACCGCGTTGGAAAGGGCCTTGCATTCCGTGTCGCGGCCGGCGGCCACCAGGTCCTCGGGCCCGTAGGTGTGGTCCACGTCCACAACCTGCTGCGAGATGATGGGCCCCTCGTCCAGCTCCGCGTTCACGTAGTGCGCGGTGGCGCCTACGGTCTTGACGCCGCGCGCATAGGCCTGGTGGTACGGCTTGGCGCCCTTAAAGCTGGGCAGGAACGAGTGGTGGATGTTGATGGCCCGCCCGTCCAGCTTCCGGGTCAGGTCGTCGCTGAGCACCTGCATGTAGCGGGCCAGCACCACGAGCTCAACGTCGAGCCCGTCCACGAGCGCCATCAGCGCGGCTTCCGCTGCGGGTTTCGTGTCGGCAGTGACCGGGATGTGGTGGAACGGGATGCCGTGCCACTCCACCAGGGCCTCGTGGTCCCGGTGGTTGGACACCACCGCCACGATTTCCACGGGCAGCTCGCCAATGCGGGAACGGAACAGCAGGTCGTTAAGGCAGTGCCCGAACTTGGACACCATGATCAGGACCTTGCGTTTGGAGCCCTGGCGTTCCAGCTGCCAGCGCATGCCGAACTTGTCGGCCACCGGGGCAAAGGAAGAACGCAGGACCTCCAGCGTGGATTCGTCCCCCTCGGAGACGAAGTGCACCCGCATGAAGAAGTGCCCCTCGGAGCGCTCCCCGAACTGCTTGTTGTCGATGATGTCGCAGCCGTGTTCCAGCAGGAAGCCGGACACGGCGTGCACGATGCCGGGTCCTTCCGGGCAGTCAAGGGTAAGGACGTGTTCCACGGTGGTGGGCGCCTTGGGCGCGGGCACGTGGGTTTCAGTAACGGTCATGGCTCAGCACTCGATCACATTCACGGCGAGGCCTCCTCGGGAGGTTTCCTTGTACTTGGTTTTCATATCGGCTCCGGTGTCCCGCATGGTCTTGATCGCCTTGTCCAGCGAGACCTTGTGGCTGCCGTCCCCGTGCAGGGCCAGGCGGGCCGCGTTGATCGCCTTTACGCTGGCGATCGCGTTCCGTTCGATGCACGGGATCTGCACCAGGCCGCCCACGGGGTCGCAGGTCAGGCCCAGGTTGTGCTCGATGCCAACCTCCGCGGCGTTTTCCACCTGCGCCGGCATTCCGCCAAGCACCTCGCAGAGCCCGGCGGCGGCCATCGAACAGGCAGAACCAACCTCGCCCTGGCAGCCCACTTCGGCACCGGAGATGGAGGCGTTCGTTTTGAACAGGATTCCGACGGCGGCCGCCGCCAGCAGGAAGCGGACCACACCGTCGTCGTCGGCCCCTGGAATAAACTTCACGTAGTAGTGCAGGACGGCCGGCACGATCCCGGCGGCGCCGTTGGTGGGGGCGGTGACGATCCGCCCGCCGGCGGCATTTTCCTCGTTCACGGCCAGCGCGAACAGGTTGACCCATTCCATGGCATGGAGCGCATCTTTGGTGGCCGAATCCGCCGACAGTGTCTTGTACAGGGCCGGTGCGCGCCGGGTCACTTTCAGGCCGCCGGGCAGGATTCCCTCGGCGTTGCAGCCGTTCTGCACACATTCCTTCATCACGGCCCACAGCCCCAGCAGCTGCTCCCGGAGTTCGGCTTCGCTGCGCCAGGTCAGTTCGTTGGCCAGCATGACGTCGGAGATGGACATGCCTTCCCGGCTGCAGATCTGCAGGAGCTCGTCTGCGGTAGAGAACGGGTACGGCAGGACGGTGTCGTCCGCCACCACCTTGTCCCCGCCCCGGGCATCGCCGTCCACCACAAAGCCGCCGCCGATGGAGTAGAAGCTCCGCTCGCTCAGCACGGCGCCGGCGTGGTCCAGGGCCCGGAAGGTCATGCCGTTGGGGTGCGCGGGAAGGGACTTGCGGCGGTGGAGCACCACGTCCTCTTCCCAGTTGAAGTCCACCCGGTGCACCCCGGCGATGTGCAGTTCGGCGTCCAGCGCGGCGGCCGCCACCTGGTCGTCGGCGGTGAAGGTGTCCACGGTTTCCGGGTCAAGGCCCTTCAGCCCCAGGACCACCGCCTTGTCCGAGCCGTGGCCGCGGCCGGTGGCACCAAGAGACCCGAACAGTTCGGTCTGGACCCTGGCGGTGGCGGCCAGCTGCCCGTCGCCCTTCAGCCCGTCAGCGAAAAGCTTGGCTGCCCGCATCGGGCCCACCGTGTGTGACGACGAGGGCCCGATGCCAACGGAGAACAGGTCCAGGACGCTGAGCGCCATCAGGGAACCTCTGGCGAGGCGTACTCCCGCATGGCGTCCAGCAGCCACCGGCCCAGGAACTCGGCGAACGAAGCACGCGGGAAGATCCGGAAGGTGTCCTCCCCGGTCTTCCACAGCCCGGCGGGGATGTTCGCGATTTCCGTGGAGAAGGCGGTGCCCGTTTTGAACACCCGCGGGTGCAGGTCCAGCGAGCAGCCCTTTTCCAGGACAGCGCGGGCCCGCGGGCCCTTCAGTTCAAAGGTGGTGCGGTTGGCGGAGAGGTCCACCACCTGGCCTGCGTCGCTGCCCAGCGCGTCCCGGAGTGCGGGGATCAGGCCGCCGCCCAGCGACTCGTGTGCCTCGGTGGGTGCCACCACCAGGAACTCGGAGGGGCCCAGCCACAGGACGGAGACGTCGCCGTTGCCGGCCACCGCGCCGGACCCGGCCGGGAGGCCGCCGGTGACAGCGGCCAGCCGCTGCGCCACGTCCGACCCCGCCGCGGCCCGGAGCCCCACCATGGTCAGGAAGGGCAGCTCGGTGAGCTCGACGGTGCCGGGCAGGGAGCCTGCCGCGAATGCTTCGGCCAGCTGCCTGGCAGGGCTGATGCGGGCTGCGAGGTTCTTGTCTGCGGAGGTGGGGGATGCTGCTGTTTCAGCCATCTTTACGGGTCCCTTCGGGGTCAAAAAGCACTGTCTCTGCCACAACCACGTCCACCAGCTGGTCGCCGGCGGCTGCCACCAGCGTTTCGCCGATGCGGTTGCGTCCGTTCTTGATCAGGGCCAGGCCAAAGGACCTGCCCAGCGCTGCACTGTGGTAGCTGGAGGTGACGAACCCTTCCATCGGCACCGGGCCGTAGGCGGGGTTGGTGGAGCGGCCCTTTTCCACCAGCTGGGTGCCTTCCGGCAACCGCAGCGAGCCGTCCACGGGAAGGACGCTGACCAGGTGCTTGCGGTCCTCACGCTGCGCGTCCGACCGGGAGTAGGAGCGCTTGCCGATGAATTCCTTCGCCTTGGAGACGATCCACTCCATGCCGGCATCCTGCGGGGTGACCGTGCCGTCGGTGTCCTGCCCGACGATCGGGTAGCCCTTCTCGGCGCGGAGCACGTGCATGGTTTCGGTGCCGTACGGGGTGATGTTGAATTCGGCACCGGCCGCCGCCACGGCTTCCCAGGTGTTCAGGCCGTACCAGGCCGGCACGTTGATCTCGTAGGCAAGTTCGCCGGAGAACGAGATCCGGCAGATCCGGGCACGGACGCCGGACGCCAACGTGGTTTCGCGGAAGGTCATGAACGGGAAGGCCTCGGCCTCCAAGCCGCCGTTGGCAGCCAGTTCCGGCGCCACCTTGGCGATGACCTCGCGGGACTTGGGCCCGACGACGGCAATGGTGCTCCACTGCTCGGTCACCGAGGTGCAGTTCACGTCCAGTTCCGGCCACTCGGTCTGCAGCCATTCCTCGAGCCAGTCCAGCACCTTGGCGGCGCCGCCGGTGGTGGTGGTCATGAAGTAGGTTTCGTCGTCAACGCGGAGGGTCACGCCGTCGTCGAAGATCATGCCGTCCGGGGTGCACATGACACCGTAGCGTGCCGAGCCCGGGGCGAGCTTCTTGAACGCGTTGGTGTACATGCGGTTGAGGAACTCGCCCGCATCCTTGCCGCGGATCTCGATCTTGCCCAGGGTGGTGGCGTCCATGAACCCTACGGATTCGCGGACCGCAGCGCATTCACGCAGCACGGCGGCGTCCATGTCCTCCCCGGCCTGCGGGTAGTACCAGGGGCGCTTCCACTGTCCGACGTCCTCGAACAGCGCGCCCTTGGCAACGTGCCAGGGGTGGATCGACGTGATGCGGGCGGGGTCGAAGAGTTCGCCGCGCTGGCGTCCGGCCAGTGCCGCGAAGGCCACCGGGGTGAACGGTGCGCGGTAGGTGGTGGTGCCGATGTCGCCGATGCCGCGGGACGCCTCGCCGGCGGTCCGGAGTGCGGCGGCGATGACGCCGATGGCATTGACGCCGGAAGTCTTGCCCTGGTCGTTGGCGGTGCTGATGGAGGTGTACCGCTTGATGTGCTCCACCGAGCGCATGCCGGCGCCGGTGGAGCGGAGGACGTCCGCCACGGACTGGTCGCGCTGGAAGTCCACGAAGTGGTGGTGCCAGTCATCCGGGGTGCCGTTCTCCCCCGGTACCAACCACAGCTGGCGGGTGGGGGCGGAGGCCTTCGGCGCGCCGAACACGGAAGGTTCGACGGCGGATGCGAACCCGGCGGCGGTGGCTGCCCGTGCGCCGGCGGAGATGCCCTCGGCCAGGCAGTCGGCGGTGTCGAAGGAACCGCGGCCGGAGCCGATGGTCTGCTGGTTGGGCACTTCGGTGCTGGGCACGAAGGCTGCCAGCTCGTCGTCCCAGCGCAGCTTGCCCTGCCGCTGGGAGTGGAGGTGGACCAGCGGGCTCCAGCCGCCGGACACAGCCAGCAGGTCGCAGGCGATCTGTTCGACGCCGGAGGTGAGCTCGCCGTCGTCGTTGATGCTGCGGACGGTGACGCCGTCCAGCCGGCCGTCACTGTCTGCCGACGTGTTGGCAACCGCGCTGCCGATCAGTACCCGGAGCCCGCTTTCGACGGCGGCAGTTGCCAACGGGGTCAACTGGGGGCGGGCGTCCACCACGGCTGCGACCTTGACGTCGGCGGCGGTCAGGTCGGCGGCGGCGGCGTAGGCACTGTCGTTGGTGGTGCTGATGACCACGCGCTTGCCGGCGGCAACGCCGTACCGGTTGAGGTAGCTGCGCACGGCAGAGGCCAGCATGATGCCGGGGCGGTCGTTGTTCTCGAACACCAGGGGACGCTCGTGCGCGCCCGGTGCCAGCACCACTTGGTTGGCACGGATGTGCCAAATCCGCTGGCGGGAGACGCCGGGAGCTGCGGGGGTGGACAGGTGGTCGGTGCGGTTCTGGACGGCGATGACGTAGTTGGCGTCGTAGGCGCCGAATGCGGTGGTCCGGTTCAGGACCGTTGACTCGGCGCCGGAGACCAATTCAGCTTCGACATCAGCCACCCACTCGAGGGCTGGTTTGCCTTCGATGGTCTCGGCCAGGCCCTCGGCGGTGGAGCCGGAGAGCAGGGAGCCGCCGAGTTCGGGCTGGTCGTCCAGCAGCATGACACGGGCGCCGGTGCGGACAGCTTCTCGCGCCGCGGCAAGGCCGGCGGGGCCGCCGCCGATCACCAGGACGTCGGTGTGGACGTACTTCTTGTCGTATTCAGCGCGGTCGTCTTCCGGGTCAAGCTTGCCCAGGCCATTCAGAAGCGTGGCCTTCAGGCCGTCCACCAGGGAGACGGTGGTGGCGGGGAGCATGGATTCGGCTACGTGGCCGGGAAAGCGGGCTTCCACGCGGACCAGGGCGTTGGCCTCTTCGACTCCGGCGGACATGATGCCGCGGGGACGGTCCTCGTACAGCGAGCTGCCGGCGGCGATGCGGCCGTTGGCCAGCAGGGCCGAGGCCAGGGTGTCGCCGGGGTGGCCGGTGAATTCCTCGCCGTCCACCGTAAAGCGCCAGGAAATGGTGCGGTCGATGCGGCCGCCGGTAGCCAGGCGGGCGTTCTGGGAAGTCACTTGGTCGCTCCTTCCGGGGCGGTGGTGGTCAGGATGCTCGTGGTGGAAGTGCTGGGTCCAGCGGTTCCCGTGGTGGTGCTGTCAGGGGCCGTGCTGGCGGTTCCGGATTCGGGCGTGACCCTCGGGGAACGGTCGGGCCGCGGTGTTCCCATGGGGTAGACGGCCTGGATGTCGTAGCTGACGGTGTCGCGCAGCATATTGAACCACTGCCGGCAGCCGGTGCTGTGGACCCAGCGCTCGGCGAAGGTGCCTTTGGGGTTCTCGCGGTAGAAGAGGTAGCGGGACCACTCCGTATCGCTCAGTTCATTCGGGTTCTCCGGGTAGGGGACGTGGGCCTGTCCCCCGTAGTGGAATTCGGTTTCGTCCCGCGGGCCGCAGTTGGGGCATGGGATCAGCAGCATGTGCGTTAGTCCTTTTCTGGTGGCGGCGGCTAGTGGGCCACGGCGGCGGCGCCGTGTTCGTCGATGAGGGCGCCGGTTTCGAAGCGTTCCAGCGAGAACGGCGCATTCAGCTTGTGCGGCGCGCCGGTGGCGATGGTATGCGCGAAGGTCATGCCGGCAGCGGGCGTTCCCTTGAACCCGCCGGTACCCCAGCCGCAGTTCACGAACATGTTCTCCACCGGGGTCAGGCCCACGATCGGCGAGGCGTCCAGGGTGGTGTCCACAATGCCTCCCCAGGTCCGGAGCACGTGGGCCCGGGCGAAGATGGGGAAGAGTTCGACGGCGGCCGCCATCTGCTGCTCGATCACGTGGAAGGAGCCGCGCTGGCCGTAGCCGTTGTAGGAGTCCACACCGGCGCCCATGACCAGTTCACCCTTGTGCGCCTGCGAAACGTAGACGTGGACGTGGTTGGACATGACCACCGTGGGGTGGACAGGCTCGTGCAGTTCGGAGACCAGGGCCTGCAGCGGGTGGGACTGGATGGGCAGCTGGAAGCCTGCCATCTCGGCCAAAACCGAGCTGTGGCCGGCGGCGCACAGGCCAACTTTTTCGGTGTTGATGGTGCCGCGGTTGGTCTTGACTCCCACTACGCGGTCGCCGTCCTTGAGGAAGCCGGTCACCTCGCAGTTCTGGATAATGTCCACGCCCATTTCGTCGCACTTGCGGGCGAAGGCCCAAGCAACGTGGTCATGCTTGGCGATGCCGGCACGGGGCTGGTAGGTGGCGCCCATGACCGGGTAGCGGATGTTGTCCCGGATGTTCAGGATGGGGCAAAGTTCCTTGACCTGCTGCGGGTCGAGCCATTCGGCGTCCACGCCGTTGAGCTTGTTGGCGCCCACGCGGCGGATGCTTTCGCGCACGTCGCCCAAGGTGTGGGCCAGGTTCATCACGCCGCGCTGGCTGAACAGGAAGTCGTATTCGAGTTCCTCGGGCAGGATCTCCCACAGCTTGAGCGCGTGCTCGTAGATGGCGGCGCTCTCGTCCCAGAGGTAGTTGGAGCGGATGATGGTGGTGTTCCGGGCCATGTTGCCGCCGGCCAGCCAGCCCTTTTCCAGGACGGCGATGTTGGTCATCCCGTGGTTCTTGGCCAGGAAGTAGGCGGTGGCGAGGCCGTGCCCGCCGCCGCCGACGATCACGGCATCGTAGGAGGACTTGGGCTCCGGGTTGCGCCAGAGGAAATCCGGGTGCTCGGGGAGGAGGTCTGCGCTCACTGGGCTGCTCCAATCAGGTCTGCTTCGGCTTCTGCCAGGCTGGCGTCGGCGGTGAGGTGCGGGTACAGGGGGAACTTTTCGGCCAAGGCCGTCACCCGGGAGCGGAGTTCGACGGCGGTGTCCCCGGGCAGGGTACCGGTGGACGCCGACGCGATCAGGGCCGTCGCAATGATGTCCGCAACCTCGGTGAACTCGGCGGCGCCGAAACCGCGGGCGGCCAGGGCGGGTGTCCCGATCCGGAGGCCGGAGGAGACCATCGGCGGGCGGGGGTCGAAGGGGACGGCGTTGCGGTTGACGGTGATGCCGATCTGGTGGAGTGCGTCCTCGCCCTGCTGGCCGTCGAGTTCGGAGTGGCGCAGGTCCACCAGGACCAGGTGGACGTCGGTGCCGCCATTGACCACGGAGATGCCTGCCGCTGCCACGTCTTCCTTGAGGAGACGATCTGCCAGCAGCTTGGCGCCCGCCAGGACGCGCTCCTGGCGCTCCTTGAATTCGGGGGCGGCAGCGAGCTTGAAGGCCACGGCCTTGGCGGCGACCACGTGCTCCAGGGGACCGCCCTGCTGGCCGGGGAACACGGCGCTGTTGATCTTCTTGGCGTATTCCTCCTTGGCGAGGATGACGCCGCCGCGGGGGCCGCCCAGGGTCTTGTGGGTGGTGGTGGTCACCACATCCGCGTAGGGGACGGGGTTGGGGTGCAGGCCTGCCGCCACCAAGCCGGCGAAGTGGGCCATGTCCACCATCAAGTAGGCGCCCACGAGGTCGGCGATCCGGCGGAACTCCGCGAAGTCCAGCTGGCGTGAGTAGGCGGACCAGCCGGCCACGATCAGCTTGGGCTTGTGCTCCAGGGCCAGGGCTTCCACCTCGGCCATATCAATCCGGAGGTCTTCCTCCCGGACGTGGTAGGGAACCACGTTGTAGAGCTTGCCGGAGAAGTTGATCTTCATGCCGTGGGTCAGGTGGCCGCCGTGCGCCAGGGACAGGCCCAGGATGGTGTCGCCGGGGTTCAGCAGGGCGAACATGGCGGCGGCGTTGGCCTGCGCGCCGGAGTGCGGCTGGACATTGGCGAACTCGGCGCCGAACAGGGCCTTCACGCGGTCGATGGCGAGCTGTTCGATGACGTCCACGTGCTCGCAGCCGCCGTAGTAGCGCTTGCCGGGGTAGCCCTCGGCGTACTTGTTAGTGAGGACCGAGCCCTGGGCCTCCATGACGGAGGACGGAGCAAAGTTCTCCGAGGCGATCATTTCCAAGGTGGACTGCTGGCGGTGCAGTTCCCGTGCCACAGCGGCGGCGACGTCGGCGTCGACCGTGGCGAGCGAGGCGTTCAGTACGTCCTGCATTGTTCTCCTTCAAAGCCCTTCGGAGTTACTGACCTATAACTGATCTGTAACTGATATATTAGAACTATCGTAATAGTATGTTCCAGATCACTTGGACGTCAATAGCACTCCTGGGAAGGCTCGAAATGAGCGTCACATTAGAGAACCACCTGGCCGGGGACGGAGATCTCTCACTCTCCGAACAGGCCTACCGACACCTCCGCGACCGGCTCATCATGCTGGACATCCGGCCGGGCGAGGCGATCAACGACGGCAAGCTGGCCGCCGAACTGGGGATTGGCCGGACGCCGGTCCGGGAAGCACTCAAGCGCCTGGAAAGCGACCATCTTGTGGTCTCATATCCCCGCCGCGGAACGTTCGCCACCATCGTCGACATCACCGAACTCGCCGACGTCTCCGAGCTGCGCGAATCCCTGGAGCCCCTGGCGGCACGCCGGGCGGCCAAGCTGGCAACGCCGGCTTTGCGGGCGGAGATTCGCGAGACCGCGGCGGCGATCGCCAAAATGGAGGACGGCTATGATCCCTACGACCTCATGCGGTACGACATCAAAGTCCACCGGCTGATCTACCGGGCCGCGGCCAACGCGCACCTCGAAGACGTCCTGATCCGCTACGACAACCTGGCCACCCGGATCTGGTGCATGGTGCTGGAAAAGGTGCCGTCCGTTGCGTCGCACATCGCCGAGCACGTGGAGCTGCTGGAGGCAGTGGCCGACGGCGATTCCGACCGGGCGGGCAAACTCGCCCTGGAGCACGTCACCAGTTTCGAACAGGCCATCCGCAGCGTGCTTTAGTCGTCGTGTTTAAAGCGCAGCTACTGCAGCCGCTGGCGCACTTCCTTCGCGAACTCCATGGTGGTGGCTGATCCGCCGAGGTCCGGAGTGGCCACTCCGTCCGCAAGCGTGGATTCGAAAGCGCTTGTCAGGGACCGCGCTGCCGCCACCTCCCCCAGGTGCTCCAACATCATGGCCGCAGCCCAAAGGGCACCGACCGGGTTAGCGATGCCCTTGCCGGCGATGTCCGGGGCAGAACCGTGAACGGGTTCGAACATCGACGGGAAGCGCCGTTCAGGGTTCAGGTTGGCGCTCGGCGCGATGCCGATGGAGCCGGCGACGCCGGCCACAAGGTCGGACAGGATATCGCCGAACAGATTCGAGGCCACGATGGTGCGAACACTGGTGGGCTTCATGACCAGCCGGGCAGCGAGCGCATCGATGAGCACCTTGTCCACGGTGACGCCTGGGAACTGGGCCACCGCGGAAGCCACCACTTCGTCCCAGAACGGCATGGTGTGGATGATGCCGTTGGATTTGGTGGCTGAGACCAGCGTTCCGCCACGGCCGGCGGCTGCTTGGGCTGCATAGCGCGCCACCCTGCTGATGCCGGCCCTGGTAAACACACTCTCCTGGACGGCGAACTCCGCCTCCGTCCCGGCGCCAAAGCGCCCGCCGATCTGCGAGTATTCGCCCTCAACGTTCTCCCGCACCACCACAATGTCCAGGTCTTCGATGCCAGGCACCGCACCGGTGACGCCGGGCAGCAGCTTCATGGGGCGCAGGTTGATGTACTGGTCGAACTCGCGGCGGATGGGAATCAGCAGTCCCCACAGGGTTACGTCGTCCGGGACGTCAGGGGTTCCCACTGCGCCCAGGAAGATGCCGTCGCCACTGCTGAGCTGCTCAATACCGTCAACCGGCATCATCCTGCCGGTCTTGACGTACAGGTCGCTGTTCCAGTCGCGGACCCGCCAGGTAACGGTAAAGCCGTGCAGCCCGGCCAGGGCGTCCACGCATTCCATGGCCACGTCGGTGACATCCACGCCGATGCCGTCGCCGGGAATTGAGTCGATGGTGAAGTTGCGGCTCATGGGTTTCCTATCATTTCCGGCGTACCTGTATACGGATAAAGCTTAGGCCGGACTTGGCACCACCTGCTCCGGCCCACCGGGGCCCTGCGAAACGTAACCGTCCCGTCGCCGTCGGACGCCTTCCGCATGTGACGTGGAATACTTCCCTACAGGTGAGCGGCCAGGGAGGCCGGAGGAAGTGTGGAAAGGCCGGTCAACATGCAGGAAACGGTTAACGAGGACCAGCAGGCACGCCGGCATGTGCTGTCTGCTGTGTCCCGGGAACGCGGGCTTGGGCTGCGCCCGGACCCGGACTTCGACCGGCGCCTCGAGGAGCACTTTCCCACGCTCCGCAGCCTGTTCCACTCCCTATACGGCGACCGCAATGACTGGCTGGACCAGCTCACGGACCTGGTCCTCCAATGTGCCCGCTCCTGGCAGGACCGCTCACCGGAACTGAAGGCCCTGGACGCCGAACGCGAGGCAACTTCGGACTGGTTCCAGTCCAACCGGATGCTCGGCGGGGTCTGCTACGTGGACCGCTACGCCGAAAGCCTGGAAGGGGTGCGGGCCCGCATCCCGTACTTCAAGGAACTGGGCCTGACCTACCTGCACCTCATGCCCCTGTTCCTGGCACCCGAACCCCATTCGGACGGCGGCTACGCGGTCTCGAGCTACCGTCAGGTCAACCCGAAGCTGGGCACCATGGAGCAGCTGCGCTCCCTTGCAGCGGAGCTGAAGGCCAACGGCATCAGCCTGGTGGTGGATTTCATCTTCAACCACACCTCGGACGAGCACGAATGGGCCCGGAAGGCAGCCGCGGGAGATCCCGAATTCAGCGACTACTACTGGATCTTCCCGGACCGGACCATGCCGGACGCCTTCGAGGCGAACGTCCGCGAGATCTTTCCCGAGAACCACCCCGGCTCCTTCATCCAGATGGAGGACGGCCGGTGGGTGTGGGCCACGTTCCACACGTACCAGTGGGACCTGAACTACGCCAACCCGGAGGTGTTCCGGGCCATGGCCGGCGAGATGCTGTTCCTCGCCAACCAGGGCGTGGACATCCTGCGCATGGATGCGGTGGCGTTCATCTGGAAGCAGCTGGGCACCGCCTGCGAAAACCTCCCGCAGGCGCACACGCTGCTGCGGGCCTTCAACGCCGTGTGCCGGCTGGCGGCGCCGTCGCTGCTGTTCAAGTCAGAGGCCATCGTTCACCCGGACGAGGTGGCCCTGTACATCGACCCCAAAGAATGCCAGCTGTCCTACAACCCGCTGCAGATGGCCCTGATCTGGGAATCCCTGGCCACCAGGGATGCCTCGCTCCTGGCCCAGGCCCTGGAGCGCCGGCACAACATCCCGGACGGCACGGCCTGGGTGAACTACGTCCGCAGCCACGATGACATCGGCTGGACCTTCGCCGACGAGGACGCCGCCGAACTGGGCATCAACGGCTTTGACCACCGCCGTTTCCTGAACTCCTTCTACGTCAACAGGTTCCCCGGCAGCTTCGCCCGCGGGGTCCCCTTCCAGGACAATCCGAAAACCGGAGACTGCAGGATTTCCGGCACGACGGCGTCCCTGTGCGGCATGGAGGTTGACCCGGCTGAGGCGGTGGAACGGATCCTCCTGGCCCACTCGGTGCCGTTCAGCACCGGCGGCATCCCGCTGCTGTACCTGGGCGACGAGGTGGGCCAGGTCAACGACTATGGCTACGCGTCGGAACCGGGCCACGGGGAGGACAGCCGGTGGGTCCACCGCCCGCACTTTCCGGCGGAGCAGTACGCCCGCCGCCTGGATCCCGCCACTCCGGAAGGTGCAGTGTATGCAGGCCTGAAACGGATGATCGAGGTCCGGGCGAATACCGCTGAACTTGCCGGAACCACGCTGGTGGACTTCCACACGAACAACCGGTCAGTCCTGGCCTACCAGCGGCCCGGCGATCCGGAGGATGGCAGCGCGGTCCTTTCCCTTGCCAACTTCAGCGACTCCGCCCAGACCCTTCCGCCGGAGACCTTCGGCGGATTCGCGCCGGCCGCCGTCGACCTTCTCTCCGAGGCTGCCCTTCAGCTGGACGACGGCGTAATGCTCCTTCCCCGGCAATACCTCTGGCTGCGCGTCACCCCGGCGTAGCATCGCGGTGCCCGTTTTCTTAACCCGTGTCCGTGCGTGAAACCATACGGATTATGGCCTCCAAGATTGCGTACCAGGGTGAGCCCGGCGCCAACTCCAATATCGCGTGTCAGCAGATGTTCCCGGACATGGAAAGCGTTCCATGCGCCAGCTTCGAGGACGCCTTTGAGCTGGTGGCCAGCGGCGAGGCGGAGCTGGCCATGATCCCCATCGAGAACTCCATCGCCGGGCGGGTGGCGGACATCCATATCCTGCTGCCGCAGTCCAACCTGCAGATCGTGGGCGAGTATTTCCTGCCCATCCACTTCGACCTGCTGGGCATCCCGGGGAGCACCATCGAAGGTGCCACCGAGGTGCACAGCCACATCCACGCGCTGGGCCAGTGCCGGAAGCTGATCCGCGAACACGGCCTCAAGCCGGTCATCGCCGGTGACACCGCCGGGTCCGCCCGGGAAGTGGCCGAATGGAACGATCCCCGCAAGCTCTCCCTGGCTCCCCCGCTTGCCGCGCAGATCTACGGCCTGGATGTCCTGGCCTCGCGCGTGGAGGACGACCCGTCCAACACCACCCGCTTCGTGGTCCTGGCCCGGGAAACGGCACTGCCGGCCCGGGAGGAACTTCCCGGACCGGCAGTCACCAGCTTCGTTTTCCGCGTCCGCAACGTCCCCTCCGCCCTGTACAAGGCGCTGGGCGGTTTTGCCACCAACGGCGTGAACATGACCCGGCTGGAGAGCTATATGGTGGGCAACGAGTTCGCGGCCACCATGTTCATGGCCGACGTTGAAGGCCACCCCGAGGACCTGCCGCTCAAGCTGGCCCTCGAGGAACTGGACTTCTTCACCACCGAGGTGCGGATCCTGGGCGTCTACCCGGCGGCGGCCTACCGGGCGGCAGCAGCCACCGCCTGACGCGGCTGTGTCACCGGTTCCCTGCGCTTGAGCAGCGGCCCGAAGAACGCCCCCAGCTCAGCAGTCGCCGCCAGCGGCAGGACGCTGGCCACGTACTGGTCCGGGCGGACCACCACGACGGCGCCGTTGCGGTCGACGCCGCGCAGGTCGAAGATGTCGGCCTTGGGATCCGTGGCGTACACCTTTTCGTAGTCGGTCAGCTTGAACGGCCCCACCTGCGGCTTGAACACTGCAGGAACGGCCCCGATCTCGACGGCGGTGTGCGGCTGCTGGTAGACGACCTTCAGGTCGAACCACGCATCCGGGTCGGCGCCGGCAGGGGTGGCGGCCAGCGGGGATTCCGGCGAGTTGGCGAACCATTCCGCGAGCTTGTCCGTGGCGGAGCCGGTGCCGGGCAGGGCGGGATCGGCGAAGACGTAGATCCGCCAGCGGCCGTCGGCGGTGGCGTGATGGCCCAGGTGGATGGGGTTGGTGTCACCGACGCGGACCACGGGTGCGGACTTGAAGCGCTTTCCGACCGGGAAGCCGGCAGCCAGGTCCTGGTGCCCGCTGCTGCCCACGATAAGCGACGGCGCGTACTGGGTCATGAAACCGGCCGGGAACTCCGCGGTGCGGACATAGAACTCCTCCAGCTCCGACGGGTCCTCGAACTCCTCGGGCTTCTTGGCCATCATTGATGACCACTGCTTGTCGAAGTCGATCAGGTTCTTCGCCACCACCTGCCGCTCCTCGGAGTAGGTGGAAAGCAGGCTTTCGGGGCTGCGGCCCTCAAGGACATGCCCCAGCTTCCAGGCGATGTTGAAGCCGTCCTGCATCGAGACGTTCATGCCCTGGCCCGCCTTGGCGCTGTGGGTGTGGCAGGCGTCGCCGGTGATGAATACGCGGGGGGTGCGGGTGCCGCGGTCCGCCGGCAGGACGTCGTCGAACCTGTCCGTGAGGCGGTGGCCCACCTCGTACACGCTGTGCCATGCCACGTTGCGCACATCCAGGGTGTAGGGGTGGAGGATGTCGTTTGCCTTGGCGATGATCTGCTCAATGCTGGTGTTGCGCACTGCGTGATGGGTGGCAGGATCCACTTCGCCCAGGTCCACGTACATGCGGAACAGGTGGCCGCCTTCGCGCGGAATCAGCAGGATGCTGCCCTTTTCGCCCTGGATGGCGCACTTGGTACGGATGTCGGGGAAATCGGTGACGGCCAGTACGTCCATGACGCCCCAGGCGTGGTTGGCCTGGTCCCCTGCCATGGTGCAGCCAATCGCCTGGCGAACCTTGCTGCGGGCACCGTCGGCCCCCACCACGTACTTGGCGCGGACCGTCCGCTCCTGCCCCTCGTTGGGTCCTGCAGTGTGGAGCAGGGTCACGGTCACCGGGTAGTCCCCTTCAGTGGCGACGGTGAGGCCCTGGAATTCGTAGCCGTAGTCGGGCTTGAGTCGGGTGGGCGAATTCGCGGCGAACTCGGCGAAGTAGTCCAGAACGCGTGCCTGGTTGACGATCAGGTGCGGGAACTCGCTGATGCCCATCTCGTCGTCCACGGCACGGGCAGAACGGACAATGTTGGCATGGTTGGCGGGATCAGGCTTCCAGAAGGCCATCTCCGTGATCCGGTACGCCTCGGCGGTGATGCGTTCCGCAAAGCCGAAGGCCTGGAAGGTCTCCACGCTGCGGGCCTGGATTCCGTCGGCCTGGCCGATGGCCAGCCTGCCGGGACGGCGCTCGACAATGCGGGTGGTCACGTTGGGGAACATCGACAGCTGCGCGGCGGCGAGCATACCGGCAGGGCCGGTCCCGACGATAAGGACGTCCACTTCCTCAGGAAGCTCCTCGGGCCGGTTCAGGCCGACGCCGGCTGCGGGCTGGACGCGCGGGTCACCGGATACGTATCCGTGGTGGTGGAACTGCACGGGCTTTCCTCACTTCATTGTGGATAACTGTTCCGTCAGATTGATTTTGTTCGATATTGGAACATTAGATTCGATAATCGAAACTAAAAACTTGGTTTCCACTGTACGCCGCATGTGATGTGGGCGACAAGTGGATCAGGAGCTATCAGGAAAGCGGTGGAAAACCGGGGGTTGACGGACCGCGCGGAAGCGGCCATAGTGATCGTATACGATTTCGTACCTGATGAGGAGAAGGATTTGGAGCAGGTCAACGGCGACACCCTGGCGGCAGCACGCAAGGTGATCGCGGTGCACATCAACTACCCCAGCAGGGCTGCCCAGCGCGGCCGCACCCCGGCCCAGCCGTCCTACTTCCTCAAGCCTTCCAGCTCCCTGGCACTCAGCGGAAGCCCCGTCGAGCGGCCAGCCGGCTGCGAACTGCTCGGCTACGAAGGCGAGATCGCCCTGGTGATCGGCAAGGCCGCCCGCCGCGTCAGCATGGAGGACGCGTGGAGCCATGTCGCCGCCGTCACGGCCAGCAATGACCTCGGCGTGTACGACCTGCGGTATGCCGACAAGGGTTCCAACCTTCGGTCCAAGGGCGGGGACGGGTTCACCCCCGTGGGCCCGGCACTGATCCCGGCAGACGCCGTCGACCCTTCCAGGCTCCGCATCCGCACCTGGCACAACGGTGAGCTGGTCCAGGACGACACCACCGAAGACCTCCTCTTCCCGTTCGCCCGCCTTGTGGCGGACCTGTCCCAGCTGCTCACCCTCGAAGAGGGGGACATCATCCTCACCGGCACCCCGGCCGGCGCCTCCGTGGCCCAGCCCGGCGACGTCCTGGAGGTTGAGGTGGCCAGCCTTGATGGTTCGCTCTCCACCGGCCGCCTGGTCACCACTGTTGAGGAAGGCACGACGGCGTTCGCCGACTTTGGCGCGCAGCCCAAGGTCGATGACCTGCAGCGGGAGGAGGCCTACGGTTCGCGCGAAGCAGCCGGACTTGCCGCGGTTTCGCCCGCCCTCTCCCCGGAACTGAAAGCAAAACTTGAGTCAGTTGCCACCGCCACGCTGTCCTCGCAAATGCGCAAGCGCGGCCTGAACAACGTCAGCATCGATGGGCTGCAGGCCACCCGGCCGGACCGCCGCGTTGTGGGCTTGGCCCGGACCCTCCGGTATGTGCCCAACCGCGAAGACCTGTTCAAGACCCACGGCGGCGGCTTCAACGCCCAGAAGAAGGCCATCGACTCCGTGAACGAGGGCGAAATCCTGGTCATGGAGGCCCGCGGCGAGAAGGGCACCGGCACGGTGGGCGACATCCTGGCCCTCCGTGCCCAGGTGCGGGGCGCCGCTGCCATCATTACCGACGGCGGCGTGCGGGACTACTCGGCCGTCGCGGATCTGGAAATGCCCACCTACTTCGCCAACCCTCACCCTGCGGTGCTGGGACGGCGCCACATTCCGTGGGACACCGACATCACCATCGCCTGCGGCGGCGCCACCGTGCAGCCCGGCGACATCATCGTGGCCGACTCGGACGGAATCCTGGTGATCCCGCCGGCCATCGCCGAGGAACTGGTGGACGACTGCATCCAGCAGGAGAAGGAAGAAGCCTTCATCTTCGAGATGGTCAAGCAGGGCAACAGCGTGGATGGCCTCTACCCCATGAACGCCGAATGGCGGACCAGGTACGTGGAGTGGGAACGCATGGGCAGGCAGCACCAATGACTGAGACAGCATTGACCGGCGTGCCGGAGCTTTCCGATACCCCTTCCGGCAGCAAGTCGGAGCAGGCCTACCAGTCCGTCAAGGCCCGGATCGTGGAAGGCACCTACACCCCCGGCTACCGGCTGGTCCTGGGGGCCATCGCCAAGGACCTGGGGTTCAGCGTGGTCCCGGTGCGGGAGGCCATCCGGCGGCTGGAAGCCGAGGGCCTGGTGACCTTCGAACGGAACGTCGGCGCTACCGTGGCAGGAATCGATCCCACGGAGTACCTGTACACGATGCAGACCCTCAGCATTGTGGAGGGGGCCGCGACGGCGCTGTCGGCCCCGCTGATCGACTCCGCCGCGGTGGCCCGGGCCCGGGCTGTGAACCAGGAGATGCGCGAGTGTTTGGAACACTTCGATCCGGTCCGGTTCACTCAGCTCAACCAGGACTTCCACAGCGTCCTGTTCGAGCACTGCCCCAACCCGCACATCCTGGACCTGGTGCACCGCGGCTGGAACCGGCTCGCATCCCTCCGGTCCTCCACCTTCCGCTTCGTCCCCGGCCGCGCCCGCGACTCCGTGGAGGAACACGAGAACCTGCTGAAACTCCTCGAAACCGGAGCCGACGCGGACGCCATCGAAAAGGCAGCCCGGCTCCACCGGACAGCGACGTTGGACGCGTACCTCGCCCAAACCACCTAAGCGCTCTGCCCGGCCGGACGCGCAAACCCTTGCAGGACAAAGAACACAGTTAGGACTTCAACGATGACTGCCTCTGTAGAAACCGCCAAGCATTACGTTCCGGAGGATCTGCCCACGCATATCCAGCACTACATCAACGGCCAGTTCGTGGACTCCGTGGGCGGCAAGACCTTCGACGTCCTGGACCCGGTCTCCAACCGGAACTACGCCACGGCAGCGGCGGGCCAGAAGGAAGACATCGACCTCGCCGTGGCTGCCGCCCGCGAAGCGTTCGTCAATGGCCCATGGCCGAAGATGAAGCCCCGCGAGCGCGCCCGGGTCCTGAATAAGATCGCTGATGCCGTGGAAGCCCAGGAAGCACGCCTTGCCGAACTCGAAACCTTCGACACCGGCCTGCCCATCACCCAGGCAAAGGGCCAGGCCCTCCGCGCCGCCGAGAACTTCCGGTTCTTCGCGGACCTGATTGTCGCCCAGTTCGACGATGCCATGAAGGTCCCCGGATCCCAGATCAACTACGTGAACCGCAAGCCGATCGGTGTCGCCGGGCTGATTACCCCGTGGAACACCCCGTTCATGCTGGAGTCCTGGAAGCTCGCCCCGGCCCTGGCCACCGGCAACACCGTGGTCCTCAAGCCCGCCGAGTTCACTCCCCTGTCCGCTTCGCTGTGGGCCACCATCTTCAAGGACGCCGGCCTGCCCGACGGTGTCTTCAACCTGGTCAATGGCCTGGGAGAGGAAGCCGGCGACGCACTGGTCAAGCACCCGGACGTCCCGCTTATCTCCTTCACCGGCGAGACCACCACCGGCCAGACGATCTTCCGCAACGCCGCAACCAACCTCAAGGGCCTGTCCATGGAGCTCGGCGGCAAGTCCCCCTGCGTCGTGTTCGCCGATGCGGACCTCGACGCCGCCATCGATTCCGCCCTGTTCGGCGTCTTCTCCCTCAATGGGGAGCGCTGCACCGCAGGTTCCCGCATCCTGGTGGAACGCGCCATTTACGACGAGTTCTGCGAGAAGTACGCCGCCCGGGCCAGGAACATCGTGGTCGGCGACCCCCACGACCCCAAGACCCAGGTGGGAGCTTTGGTGCACCCCGAGCACTACGAGAAGGTGGCTTCCTACGTGGAGATCGGCAAGTCCGAAGGCCGGCTCCTGGCCGGCGGCGGCCGCCCCGACCACCTGCCCGAAGGCAACTACATCGCACCCACGGTGTTTGCCGACGTCGCACCCGACGCCCGGATCTTCCAGGAGGAAATATTCGGACCCGTCGTGGCCATCACCCCGTTCGAGAACGACGACGAAGCCCTCGCGCTGGCCAACAACACCAAGTACGGCCTGGCCGCGTATATCTGGACGCAAAACCTCACCCGGGCCCACAACTTCTCGCAAAGCGTCGAAGCCGGCATGGTGTGGCTGAACAGCCACAACGTCCGCGACCTGCGCACCCCGTTCGGCGGCGTCAAGGCCTCCGGGCTGGGCCACGAGGGCGGCTACCGCTCCATCGATTTCTACACGGACCAGCAGGCCGTGCACATCACGCTCGGCTCCGTCCACACCCCCAAATTCGGCGCCTAGCCCAACTAGCTCGCACTTGTTGTCGTTTTGAAGCTCCAAAACGACAACTACTGCCAGTCAGTTGGGGAAAGCCCTTTCGAAGAAGAGAGAATCCCATGACCAACTTCGTTCCCACCCCCACCGTCCCGGCACCGGACATCGTGCGCTGCGCCTACATGGAAATCGTGGTCACGGACCTCGCCAGATCCCGCGAGTTCTACGTGGACGTCCTGGGCCTGCACGTCACCGAAGAGGACGAGAACGCCATCTACCTGCGCTCCCTGGAGGAGTTCATCCACCACAACCTGGTGCTGCGCAAGGGACCCGTGGCCGCCGTCGCCGCGTTCGCCTACCGGGTGAAGTCCCCCGCCGAGGTAGACGCCGCAGAGGCCTACTATAAGGAGCTCGGCTGCCGCGTGGAGCGCCGCAAGGACGGCTTCACCAAGGGCATCGGCGACTCCGTCCGCGTGGAGGACCCGCTGGGCTTCCCCTACGAATTCTTCTACGAGGTGGAACACGTCGAACGCCTCACCCAGCGCTACGACCTTTACTCGGCCGGTGAACTGGTCCGCCTGGACCACTTCAACCAGGTCACCCCCGACGTCCCGCGCGGCCGGGCGTACCTGGAGGACCTCGGCTTCCGCGTCTCCGAGGACATCAAGGATTCCGACGGCGTCACCTATGCCGCCTGGATGCACCGCAAGCAGACGGTCCACGACACGGCTCTGACCGGCGGCAACGGCCCGCGCATGCACCACGTCGCGTTCGCCACCCATGAGAAGCACAACATCATCCAGATCTGCGACAAGATGGGCGCCCTGCGCATCAGCGACCGGATCGAACGCGGCCCCGGCCGGCACGGCGTGTCCAACGCGTTCTACCTCTACATCCTGGACCCCGACGGCCACCGCATCGAGATCTACACCCAGGACTACTACACCGGCGATCCCGACAACCCCACCATCACCTGGGACGTCCACGACAACCAGCGCCGCGATTGGTGGGGCAACCCCGTCGTCCCGTCCTGGTACACCGAGGCCTCCCTCGTCCTGGACCTGGACGGCAACCCGCAGCCGGTCATCGTCCGCGAGGAAAAGTCCGAGATGGCGGTGACCGTGGGGGCCGACGGCTTCTCCTACACCCGCAAGGACGGTTCACCGGAAGGCGACCGGACCGGCTTCAAGCTGGGAGCGCAGGTCTAGCCATGCTTGAGCCGACGACGATTGAGGCCATCGCGGACGAACTGGTGGAAGCCGGCCGGACCCGCACCCCTGTTCCCCGCCTGACCGCCCGCTACCCTGGCATGACGGTGGAGGACTCCTACGCGGTGCAGCAGCTGTGGCGGCGCCGGAACGAGGACGCCGGCAGGACCCTGGTGGGGCGCAAGATCGGCCTCACGTCCAGGGCCATGCAGGCCGCCACCGGCATCACGGAACCTGACTACGGCGCCATCTTCGATGACATGGTGCTGGAAACCGGCTGCTCCGTGGAGTGGGACCAGTACACGCACCCGCGGGTGGAGGTGGAGCTGGCGTTCGTGTTGAAGGACGGGCTCAAGGGCCCGGGCGTGACCATTTTCGATGTCCTGAAGGCCACCGACTACGTGGTTCCGGCCCTCGAGATCCTGGACTCCCGGATCGAAATGGAGGGCCGGACCATCGTGGACACCATCTCGGACAACGCGGCCATGGGCGCCATGGTGATCGGCGGCAACCCGGTGAAGCCGGACGCCGTGGACCTGCGCTGGGTCTCCGCCATCCTCTACAAGAACCAGACCGTGGAGGAGACCGGGGTTGCCGCCGGAGTCCTGGACCACCCCGCCAACGGGGTCCATTGGCTGGCCAACAAGATCGCCGCCCACGGTGACGCGTTGAAGGCCGGGGACATCATCCTGGCCGGTTCCTTCACCCGTCCCCTGTGGGTGTACAAGGGTGATACCGTGCATGCCGACTACGGACCGCTGGGGAGCGTGACATGCCGTTTCGAATAGAGGACACCTTCCGGTCCGCGCTGGCTGCGGAAAAGCACAAGGGTAAGGCAGGCCGGCCGCTGGCCGGCATGTGGGTCTGCTCCGGCAGCCCGCTCATCGCCGAACTCTGCGCCGGATCCGGACTGGACTGGCTGCTGATCGATGCCGAACACAGCCCCAACGGACTCGAATCCATCCTCGCCCAGCTCCAGGCCATCCACGGCTACCCTGTGCATACCCTGGTCCGGCCGCCGGTCAACGACACCGTGGTGATCAAGCAGTACCTGGACCTGGGCGTGCAGAACCTGCTGATCCCCATGGTCAACTCGGTCGCCGAGGCCGAGGCCGCCGTGGCCGCCACCCGATACCCGCCGCAGGGCGTCCGGGGCGTGGGCTCCGCTCTTGCCCGCGCCGCACGGTGGAACCGGGTTCCGGACTACCTGGCCAAGGCCAACGAGACCATCAGCGTCACCGTCCAGATCGAATCCACGGCCGCCGTCGAGTCAGTGGAGGACATCCTCAAGGTCGACGGCGTGGACGCCGTCTTCGTCGGCCCGTCAGACCTCGCGGCCTCCATGGGACTGCTGGGACAGCAGGAACACCCCGACGTGCGCGCCGCCGTCGAACACTGCCTCGCCGCCGCCAAAACGGCCGGGAAACCTGCCGGCGTTAACGCCTTCAACCCGGACACCGCGCAGCATTATCTCGACCACGGCGCCGATTTCATCCTGGTGGGCGCCGACGTCGCCCTCCTGGCCCGCGGCTCCGAGGCCCTCGCGGCGAAGTTCGTAAAGCCAACCGACGGCGAAACCCGGCCCAGCTACTAAGCCCCCGTGGTTGAGCCCGCTGCCGGACTGGCCCAGTTTTCGACGCGGGAAACCCGGAAACCCGGGCTCCCGTCGTGGGTTATCTCCGAAAAGTGGGCCAGTGTGGCACAGGGGCCTTCGTTGCTAGCCCATGGCCGGGGCGGCTGACGTCCGGCCGGCGAACTGGCGGCGGGCCCAGCGTGCCAGTTTCTTGCCCTTGCCCTTCCACCAGTTGTCCTCGTCCTGGTTGTGGTGGAACCGGAAGACGATAGCCACCAGCACGAACATGCCCATCACCACATTTATCCAGGAGGAAACCACCAAGGCGATGAAGACGGTCATGGCATTGGCCATGATGGACGGGATGGCCAGGGTCCGGAACACCGTGCTGGCCACGTAGCGCCGGTGCGACCTCGGGACGGAAAGCTCGCGGACCATGTCGAAGCAGACGCAGACCACCACGACAGTCTGCCCGATGGCCAGCAGGATCTGCCCAGGCAGGGAGTGGCTGAACGCGGCCACCGATTCCATTCCCGGACTCATGGCCGGGCCTTGCGGATGAGACCTTTGCTGAGAACTCTAAACACGGAAAAACCCCCAGAACTTGTGGAACCACCGCCGCTGATCCGGCGATGGTTCCATTCAAGTTTCAGGGGGCTGTCCGGTCACGAGTAGTAGGTACTCTATTTTCGGCAGGCAGCGGGATGCAGTACTTACTGCCCAATGGCCCGGGGCCGCCACAGCATGACAGCCTGCGACCTGGGCCGGGGCCGCTGTCCGCGTGCCAGGCTCACCACGTCACCGGCTGCGCCGGCAGCAAAGATCCGCGAGTCCACCGCACGGGGCCGGCGGCCCAGTTCCTCGGTGAGCTCGGTGATGCGGCTCTGGAGGGCCGCGACCTGGTTTTCGAGTTCCAGGATGCGCTTGATGCCCTCGAGCGATACGCCTTCCTGGGACAGCCGCTGCACTTCCCGCAGCATGTTCACGTCACGCTGCGAATAGCGCCGCGATTTCCCGGGGGCGCGGCTGGGCTTGACGATGCCCAGCCGGTCGTACTGCCGCAGGGTCTGCGGATGCATGTCCGCCAGCTCGGCCGCCACGGAGATCACGAAGATCGGCTGGTCAGCACTGATGTCCACGGCTCACCTCCGCCCTAAAGCCGGGCCTTGGCTGCCAGGCCCTCGCGGACGTCCGCCGACGACGTTGCCTCGGCGAACGCCTTGACCGCAGCTTCGGCGTCCTTGTTGAGATTCTTGGGAACTGCGACGTCGATGGTCACCAGAAGGTCGCCGGTGCCCTTGGAGGTCTTCACGCCTTTGCCCTTCACCCGCAGGGTGCGTCCCGACGGCGTGCCCGCCGGGACGCGGACCTTCACCTTGTCGCCGTCGATGGTAGGCACTTCGATGTCGGCGCCCAGGGCAGCCTCCGGGAAGGTGACCGGGACGTGGATGCGGAGGTTGTCGCCGTCGCGCGTGTAAAAAGCGTGGGGCTGGACGGAGACGGACACCACCAGGTCGCCGTTGCCGGCAGCACCCGGCTGGCCCTTGCCGCGCACGCGGACCTTCTGGCCGTCCTTGATGCCGGCAGGAACGCGGACATCGATGACTTCGCCGCTGGGCTCGCGCAGGCCGATAGTGGTGCCGCGGATGGAACCGGCAAAGGAAATGCTGGTGGAAGCGGTCCGGTCAGCGCCCTTCTGCGGCGTGCGCTGGAACCCGGGGGCACCGCCGAAGCCGCCAAAAAGATCCGCGAACTCGGGAGGGATGCCACCGGCGGAAGGATTGAACCCGCCCGCATGGCGTCCGGTGTTGCCGGTGAACAGGCCGCCGAACATGTCCTCGAACCCGCCGTTGCCACCGGCGGCACCGCCGGGAGCAAACCGCGCCCCGCTGCCCATGGCCCGGATGGCGTCATACTGCTGGCGCTCATCGGGATCCGAAAGCACCGAATAAGCCTCGGAGATGTCCTTGAACTTCTTCTCGGAAGCAGCGTTCCCCGCATTCGTATCAGGGTGGTGCTGGCGCGCAAGCTTCCGGTAGGCCTTCTTGATGTCGGCGTCGGAAGCGTCCTTGGCAACACCAAGGATCTTGTAAAAGTCCTTGTCCACCCAATCCTGGCTAGCCAATGGCGTTTCCTTTCAAAAAGTACGTGCCGAGATGGCAGTTCACATCAGTGTTCTTACGAATCATTGCTGCGAACTGCCATCTCGTTGGAGTAATGCTACGCAGGTACAGCGACGATGACCTGGGCTGCGCGGAGGACGCGGTCTCCTGATTTGTAGCCTGAGCGGAGCACCTGGCTGACGGTGTCAACCTCGATGTCCTCGCCGGGCTGCTGGATCAGGGCCTCGTGGATCGTGGGATCGAACTCCACGCCGGTCTCGTTGATGCGGACCAGGCCGTACGTCTTCAGCGCGTTCTCCAGTTTGTTGGCGATCGCGGCGAAGGGTCCGTCGGTGAGGTCGCCGTGCTGACGGGCGGCGTCGACGTCGTCCAGGACCGGGAGCAGGGAGTTCAGGACGCCGATGACGGCCATTTCCCCTGCCACGGCGCGGTCGCGTTCAACGCGCTTGCGGTAGTTGACGTACTCAGCCTGGAGGCGGAGCAGGTCGTTGCGCAGTTCGGCTGCCTCGGCGTTGCCGGTTGATCCTGCCGGTGCCCCCTGGGCCACGGATTCCTCGGCCGGCACGTCCACGCCGTTGAGAATCTCCTCGGCCTGGGCCAGTGCGTCGCCGTCGGAATCTGCTCCGGCCTGGGAACCGGCCCCGGGGGCAGTGTTTCCGCCTTCAGCGTGACTGCCCTCGGGGTGCCGGGCCTGCCCGGTCACCGGGTCAACCTTGCGGTTGTCCCGGATGATCGGTTCGCCGTTCTGACCGCGCTCCTGGCCGGCGGATGCGTTGTGCTCTTCCTCGTTACCGTGGTGCGGCATGGGTTACTTCTTCGCTTCGTCTTCGTCGATGATCTCGGCGTCGACGATGTCCTCGTCGGAGGAACCTGCCGAAGCTCCGGCGGCACCTTCGGCACCTGCAGCGCCTGCAGCCCCTGCGCCGTCCGGGGAACCGGCCTGGGCGTAGATCGCTTCGCCGAGCTTGGTCTGGGAAGCCTGAAGCTTCTCGAACGCAGACTTCACAGCGGCGTCGTCGGTGCCTTCGAGGGCCTTCTTGAGGCTGTCAACGTCGCCCTGGACCTCGGTCTTGACCTCTTCGGGCAGCTTGTCCGCGTTGTCGGCGATCAGCTTGTCCACGGAGTAGGCCAGCTGCTCGGCGGTGTTGCGGGTGTCGGTTGCCTCGCGGCGGGCCTTGTCCTCGGCTGCGTGCTCCTCGGCGTCACGGACCATGCGCTCGATGTCTTCCTTGGAAAGGCTGGAGCCACCGGTGATGGTCATGGACTGTTCCTTGCCGGTGCCCTTGTCCTTCGCGGAGACGTGGACGATGCCGTTGGCGTCGATGTCGAAGGTGACCTCAACCTGCGGAACACCACGCGGTGCCGGGGCGATGCCGGTCAGCTCGAAGGTGCCCAGCGGCTTGTTGTCGCGGGTGAATTCACGCTCGCCCTGGAAGACCTGGATGGCCACGGACGGCTGGTTATCGTCGGCGGTGGTGAAGGTCTCCGACCGCTTGGTGGGGATGGCGGTGTTGCGCTCGATCAGGTGCGTCATCACGCCGCCCTTGGTTTCGATGCCGAGGGACAGCGGGGTGACGTCGATCAGGAGGACGTCCTTGCGCTCACCCTTCAGCACACCTGCCTGCAGGGCTGCACCGACTGCCACGACCTCGTCCGGGTTGACGCCCTTGTTGGGCTCCTTGCCGCCGGCCAGTTCCTTCACCAGCTCGGAGACGGCGGGCATACGGGTTGAGCCACCGACCAGCACGATGTGGTTGATGTCGGAGAGCTTGATGCCGGCTTCCTTGATGACGTCGTGGAACGGCTTCTTGGTGCGCTCGAGCAGGTCCTTGGTGAGGTCCTGGAACTTGGCGCGGGTCAGCTGCTCATCCAGGTGGACCGGGCCGTCGGGGGTGACGGAGAGGTACTGGAGCGAGACGTTGGTGCTGGACGATGAGGACAGTTCCTTCTTGGCCTGCTCGGCGGCTTCGCGGAGGCGCTGCAGGGCGATCTTGTCCTTGGAGAGGTCGATGCCCTTGACCTTGAGCTGGTTCAGCAGGTAATCAACGACGCGCTGGTCCCAGTCGTCGCCGCCCAGTCGGTTGTCACCGGCGGTGGCACGAACCTGGATGGTGGAGAAGTTGTCTTCGTCCTTGCCGACTTCCAGCAGGGAGACGTCGAAGGTACCGCCACCGAGGTCGAAGACCAGGATGAGTTCGTCTTCCTTGCCTTTGTCCAGGCCGTAGGCGAGTGCTGCGGCGGTGGGCTCGTTGACGATGCGCAGGACGTTCAGGCCGGCGATTTCGCCGGCTTCCTTGGTGGCCTGGCGCTCGGCGTCGTTGAAGTAGGCCGGAACGGTGATGACGGCGTCGGTGACCTTTTCACCCAGGTAGGACTCGGCGTCGTTCTTCAGCTTCATGAGGATACGCGCGGAGATTTCCTGCGGGGTGTACTTCTTGTCGTCGATGGCCACGGTCCAGTCGGTGCCCATGTGGCGCTTGACCGAAGCGATGGTGCGCTCGATGTTGTTGACGGCCTGGCGCTTGGCGATCTCGCCAACCAGGACCTCGCCGGACTTGGAGAATGCAACGACCGACGGCGTGGTGCGGCCACCCTCGGCGTTGGCAATAACGGTGGGCTCGCCACCTTCGAGAACGGAGACGACGGAGTTGGTGGTTCCGAGGTCGATACCTACTGCACGTGACATGTGTTGCTTCCTTCTTTCCTTGGAAACTGGTTGGCGCCCTAAGCGTTGAGCGTTCTGCACTCAACTCTACTCAGGGCGCCACCGATGTCAATCCAAAGTTGAGCGGACCCCGCTCAACTTTGAAATGTGTCCAGGCTTAAGGCGGCAAAATTCCTTGTGTTTCCGGCATCCAAAGAAAGATGTACGACGGCGGCAGGGCAGTTCGCTCTGCGAGAACGGCGCCGCCGGGCTGCTTAGCGCTCCGTGCCGCGGTCTCCGTGGAGGGGTCCGCGTTCCTCCGTTGTCGCCTGCATCTGGCCGCCGCCGGTCAGCCCTTCTCGGATGACTTTCTCGGTGCGGGCATCACCGGCCGTCCCGGCATCACCGTAATTGCCTTCCTCATACTCGCCCTCCGGCGTACCCCGCTCCGGCTCATTGAGGGCACCCGCGTCGCCATAGTCGCCGTCTTCGTATTGCCCGTCTTCCCCCGCATTTTCCGCGCGGGTGCCGGCAGGCCCGGCGTCCCCGTAATCGCCCTCCAGGTACTGGCCCTCACCCGCGCCCTCCGCCGGCCTGTCCACGGCTCCGGCGTCGCCGTAATCGCCATCCACGTACTGCCCACCTTCCCCTTCCAGTCCAGGTGCGCTGCTGCCGCTGCGGGGTTCCTCGGCTGCAAATTCCGGGTTCTCAGTCATGGTGCATCTCTCCTTCGAGGCTCCGCGTCCGTGCGGGCGCATTGGCAGTCTACCGACGGGGCGGGCGCACCAACAGGGTTCCGGCGGCCCGCATCGCCCACTGGAAACGGCTGTTGCCGCCACCGTGGAATGGTGGCGGCAACAGGGTTAGGGCGGGAAAGGCAGGGACTAGCGGGTGGGAACCTCTTCCAGGGGCTCGACGCCGGGCTCCCGCGGCTGCACGGCGTTTCCGCCGTCGGTCCGCCCCAGCTTGCTGGGCCACCAGATTCGAGGGCCGATGTCGTAGGCCAGGGCCGGGACCAGCAGCGAGCGCACCAGCACGGTGTCCAGCAGGACGCCGAAGGCCACGATGAAGGCCAGCTGCACCAGGAACATGATCGGAATGACACCCAATGCCGCAAAGGTGGCGGCCAGCACCACGCCTGCGGAGGTGATCACGCCGCCGGTCACGCCGAGGCCGCGGAGGATGCCGGGGCGGGTGCCATGCTTGAGCGATTCCTCCCGGACCCGGCTCATCAGGAAGATGTTGTAGTCCACGCCCAGGGCCACCAGGAACACGAAACCGAACAACGGAACGGTTGCGTCGGCGCCGGGGAAGCCGAAGAGGTTGTTGAACACGAAGGCCGAGACTCCCAGCGCGGCTGCGTAGGACAGCACCACGGAGAGCACCAGCAGGACCGGGGCCACGACGGAGCGCAGCAGCAGCATCAGGATAAAGAGGATCACCACCAGCACCACGGGGATGATGACCACCAGGTCGTGCTGGGCAGTGGTGTTGGTGTCCAGCGCCGTTGCGGTTACGCCGCCAACCAGGGCGCCGGGATCAACGGCCTTCACCTCGGTGCGGAGGGCCTTGATGGTTTCCTCCGCCTCCAGCGAGTCCGCGGCATTGTTCAGCGTGGCATTGATCAGCACCTTTCCGTCCCGTACGTCCGGGGCGCTGGGAGTGCCGGGGGCTCCGGTGATGGGCACACTGCCCGGGCCGAGCAGGTACGCCTCGCCCACGCCGTCGTCCGCTTTCACCTTGGCCAGCACCTCTGCTGCCTTGTCCTGGTCGGCCACCACGACGGCGGGGCTGCCGCTGCCGGCGTCGAAGTGCCGGGCCAGTGCGTCCTGGCCGTCGACGGCATTGGAGGCGGTGAGGATGACATCCGTCTGCGGCACGCCGTTGGCTTTCAGCTGGAACAGGCCGCCTGCGGCGACCAGCAGCAGGAGGACTGAGGCCACCCATACTGTCCTGGGGCGGCGCGACACCAGCGAACCGGTGGCGCGCCACAGGCCCTTCTGGCCTTCGAGCCCGGTGACCAGCTCAGGCTCGCGCTGGTCTGCCGGCAGGAGCTTGGGACGGAAGGGCCAGTACGCGGCCCTGCCAAGCAGAGCCATCAGGGCGGGCAGCAGGGTCAGCGCGGCGAACAGGGCGCACAGGATGCCTGCCGCGGCAACCGGCCCCAGTGCCTTGTTGGAGTTCAGGTCGGAAAAGAGGAGGCACAGCAGCGCGATGATCACGGTGGCGCCGGAGGCCACGATCGGCTCGAAGGACGCTTTCCAGGCGGTCAGGACGGCGGCGGTGCGGTTGGTGGTGTGGGTGAGGGCCTCGCGGAAGCGGGCTACGAAGAGCAGGGCGTAGTCCGTGGCCGCGCCGATCACCAGGATGGAGAGGATGCCCTGGCTTTGGCCGTTGAGCTGGATCCAGCCGGCCTTGGCCATGCCGAACACCAGCAGGATGGCAGCGCACAGGGCGAACACCGAGGTCAGCAGCACCATGATGGGCAGCAGCAGGGACCGATAGACGATCAGGAGGATCACGAACACGGCGGACAGGGCCACGAGCAGCAGGATGCCGTCGATTCCGCCGAACGCAGCGGTAAGGTCCGCCGCAAGTCCGGCCGGACCGGTCACGAAGGTCTGGGCACCTTCGGGCGCTGCCTCCTTGACCGTGTCGCGGAGTTCCTTGACGGCGTCCTTGAGCTCGGCCGACGATCCGATGGGCACAACGAACTGCACAGCCTTGGCGTCCTTGGAGGGAATTGGGCCGATGACGGTGCTGCCCAGCTTGAGGTTCTCAAGGTCGGCCTTCAGGGTGGCAAGTTCGCCCAGCTGCGGGGGCGTGAATGCCTCGCTCTTCTCGATGACGATGATGCCGGGGACTTCGTCGGAGTCACGGAACTTCGCCTGCCAATCCTGGGCCTCCGTGGCCTCGGCGCTGGCGGGCAGGAAGGAGGCCTGGTCGTTGGACGAAACCTCCTCCAGGCGGCCGAAGGTTGGGCCGCCCACGCCCGCGAGGCCCAGCCAGGTCAGCACCAGGACAACCGGGACCAGCCAGCGCAGCCAGAACGGGACACGTTCCCTGCCAACTTTTGTGCGTTTCATGATGCCTTCCGGGGGTGAGCAGGAGGAGTAGTATTTGTTCCATCATAGATTATCTCCATGACAGAGATAAGTGCCAGTCAAGCTTTTTTCGTTTCGCCGGAACTATTGCCCGGCGGGTGCAGGTGGCTCCATGGGGCCTGGAGTAATATCCGTCAGGACGCCTGGGCAAAACTCGGCGCAGGAATGAAAGCTGGGAGGTGGAGATGGCGGAGAACAAGGCTCCGGATGCTTCCCCTTTTGAGCAGGCAGGCCCGGAGTTCGGGCACCCGCTGCTGCGGATCCTGCAGGAGTTCACCATCGAGGCGAACCGCTACGTGGATGCCGCCGGGGACCGCAAGGACATGCACCGCACGGACATGAACGCCCTCGCCGTGATCATGCGCCATACCGCCAGGGGCAACGTGGTGACGCCCGGCCTGCTGCGGAAGGAACTGAACCTGAGTTCACCCGCCACTACCGCACTGATCGACCGGCTGGACCAATCCGGCCATGTGGTCCGGGAACGCCACAGCACGGACCGGCGTCAGGTCCAGCTCAAGATGACACCGAAGGCATTCCGGGAGGGGGGTGCCATCTTCGCTCCGCTGGCGCAGCACATGGGCAGCGCCATCGCCGGCTTCTCGGAGGAGGAGCTGGACACTGTCACGCGCTTCATGACGGCAATGATTGACGCAACCGTGGCGGCAAGGACGGAATCCGAATAGCAGGACCGATGGAGGGGTAGCGTTTGATCATGAGTGCGCAGCAGCCCGAAGACGACGTTTACACGCACGGCCACCACGAATCGGTGGTCCGCGCCCATGCCGCCAGGACCGCCGAAAATTCCGCGGCCTTCGTCCTCCCCTACCTCACGCCCGGGTCGACCCTGCTGGACGTCGGCTGCGGACCGGGCACCATCACCTGCGACTTCGCCGCCCTGGTCAACCCCGGAAAGGTCACCGGGTTGGACCGTTCACCGGACATCGTCGCCCATGCTCAGGCGCTCGCCGTCGAACGGGAAGTGCCCAATGTGGACTTCGTGGCGGGCAACATCTATGACCTCGACTTTCCCGACGAAAGCTTCGACGTCGTCCATGCCCACCAGGTACTCCAGCACCTGACCGATCCCGTGGAGGCCCTGCGGGAGATGCGGCGCGTGGCTAAGCCGGGCGGCATCGTGGCGGTACGGGACGCCGACTTCCACGGCATGAGCTGGTACCCCGAAATCCCTGAGCTGGACGAGTGGATGGACCTGTACCAGCGGATCGCGCGCCGCAACGGAGCAGAGCCCGACGCCGGGCGGCGGCTGGTCAGCTGGGCCCAGTCCGCGGGCTTCACCGATGTCGCCCCCACCAGCAGCAACTGGCTTTACGCGACCGCACAGCAGCGCCGCTGGCAGGCACGCGTCTGGGGTGAGCGGGTACTGCATTCAGCCTTCGCCGAGCAGGCGCTGGAGTACGGGTACGCCGAGCCCGCGGACCTGGCGCGGATCTCGGCCGGCTGGCACCGCTGGGGCTCCACGGACGACGGCTGGTTCCTGATCCCCAACGGCGAGGTCATCGCCCGGGCGTAGTTCCGCCGCTCGCCGTGGACACCCGCACCCCACGTAATATTGTTTAGTGCAATTTTCCCTGTGGCTGGCCCTGGCGGGTGCCGGCGTCCTGATCAGCTTCACCCCGGGGGCCGGGGCCATCAACACCATGAGCAACTCGCTCAACGCCGGCTTCCGCCGCTCCATATGGGGAATCCTGGGCCAGCAGGCGGCCCTCATAGTGCACGTCCTGATCGTGGCCCTGGGCGTTGGGGTGCTGGTGGCGAGCTCCCCCATCGCCTTCAATGTGATCCGCTATGCCGGGGCCGCCTACCTGGTGTACCTGGGCATCCGCCAGTTCCTCAGCAAGCCCGCGGCCGCGCAGGAGCAGGCGGCGGTCCTCCGCAACGAGCCCACCTGGTCCATCTTCCGGCGGGGCTTTTGGGTCAACCTGTTGAACCCCAAGGCGATCGTCTTTTTCCTTGCGTTCACGCCGCAGTTCATCCGGCCGGATCAGCCCCTGTTCACCCAGTACGCCATTCTGACAGCCACCATCGTGGCCATCGACATCCTGGTGATGTGGTTCTTTTTCGCAGCAGCCGCGCGTTCGTTCCAGCGGTTTACCAGCACCGAGCAGGGCCAACTGGTGCTCAGCAGGGTCTTCGGCGTCCTGTTCGTCGGCGTGGGAATCCTGCTGGCACTGATCCACTGACAGGGGCCTTTTCCACTCCCGCCACGGGGATGGCCCGTACCCATTTCGGGCCAAGTAATGCATCTTTACAAGCTTGTAAAACAATGTGAACAGCCGGGTAGCCAAGAGGGTTCGGCAGCGCGCATGCTTAGTCCCATGAACTCAACGTCGAGCGCATACCGCGTCATCACCGTCTGCACGGGCAACATCTGCCGGTCCCCCATGGCCGAGCTCATGCTCGGGGCAGCCTTGGAACGCGAGGGCCTCGACGGACTGGTGGAGGTGGACTCGGCCGGCACCACGGGTTACGAGGCCGGCCGGCCCATCGATCCCCGGGCAGCCCGCCGGCTCGCCGCGACACAGCTGGCATCGGAGCATCACGTTGCGCGGGAGTGGGAGCCGGACTGGTTCCGCGAGCGCGACCTGATCCTGGCCCTGGACATTGACCACTACGCGTGGCTGACTGAAGCCGCACCGGACCAGGAATCGCTGGACAAGATCCGGATGCTCCGCAGTTTTGATCCCGCCATGGCGGACCGTGACCTGCTGGACCAGGGCATCGAGGATCCCTGGTACGGCGGGCACGCGGATTTCGACGCCGTGTGGCATCAGATCCACGCCGCCCTCCCGGGCCTTGTCCAGCACATCAAGGCCGCCGTCCTGCAGAACACCCAGCTTCAACCGCACTAGGAGCCTCCAAGCGCAGGAAAATCTTCCAGCGGAAGAAAGCCGGTGCAATCCGGCAGCGCCAGGAGTATTTTGTGCTGCATGCACGCCGCATCCAACCCTGGCAGGTACACCCGTCTCCTTGGCGCTTTGGAGGAGGCCAAACGTTTGGACGCTGCCGTCACGGCAGCAGAACCACTGGCGGCCCGGCTGATGGCGCAGCGCAAAGTCCGCACCATCGTCCGCGGCGACACCACCGGCATTCCCCTGCACACCATCCTCACTGACGGCCCGTTCGGCGCCTGGTGGTCCGCGGTGTTCCTGGACCTTTTCGATGACGAGGCCTCACGCCGCTCCTCCCAGCGACTGGTGGCCCTTGGGGTTGTGGCCGCCGTCCCCACAGCCCTGTCCGGCTGGGCAACCTGGTCAGGCAAGGACCGCCCACTGAAGCGCGTCGGCGTTGTGCACGCTGCCGCCAATGCCGCGGCCACGGCCGTCTACGTCGCCTCCTGGCGGGCGCGGTCCCGCGGCAACCACCGGGCGGGGGTACGGCTGGCGCGGATGGGGGCAGTCCTGCTGCTGGTGAGCGGGTTCCTGGGCGGGCACCTCAGCAGCGGGCGGCATGCTTCCCGGCAGGGCGAAGCTCATGGATAAAAGGGGTCGATGGAAAACGGTACGCTCTAGTCCATGAGCCCAGCCCCCGTCATCATCGCCGTCGACGGGCGCTCCGGCGCAGGGAAGACCACCCTCGCCGTCGAACTTGCGGCGCGGCTCCGCGCCCACCACAAGGTCTCACTGTTTCACCTGGAGGACATCTACCCGGGCTGGGACGGGCTGGCCGCCGGAATCGAACGCTATGTCACCACCGTCCTCACGCCGCTGAGCCGCGGCGAGGCAGCCTCCTGGACCAGCTGGGACTGGGAGAACCATTACGACGGCGAGGCCCGGGTGACGCTGCCCGCAGAGATCGTCATCATGGAGGGCGTAGGGGCCGCCGCGGAAGCCGCCCGCCCCATGATCGACGCGGTGATCTGGGCCGAGTCACCGGACGACACCCGCCGGACCCGGGCGCTGGACCGGGACGGCGCAACCTTTGAGCCGTATTGGGACCGGTGGGCTGCCCAGGAAGAAGAATGGCTGGGACGGGACGACGTGCCCGGCCAGGCGGACCTTCGCGTCCAGAACCTCGCTGACGGATCAGCCCCGTCGGACCTGCTGCAGCTCCTCCCCTACCTGCCCGCCCTGGCACCGGTCCTCGCGCCCGAGTTGTCCGCCCGCCGGGGCCTGCGGCTCCGCGCCGAGCGGCTGGATGCCGTGCCGGACGCACCGGCGCTGTTCCAGTCGCTGTACGGCGCAGCGGCCAACGCTGTATGGCTGGATTCCTCGAATGCGGGCAGCTCGCCCGGCGCGGCAGGCGCGGCGGGGCGGACAGCCGCTGAGCGGAGCCGGTTCAGCATCATGGCGGACGACGGCGGCACGTTTGGACAGTCCGTCACGTACCGTTCAGGCGTCAGCCGGATCAGCGCCGGCTCCTGCACGGCACGGGTCCCGGGTCCGTTCTTCCGCTGGCTGGATACCGTCTGGGGCCGGCGGGCCGTGCGCACCCCGGACGGGTATCCCGGCGAGTTCACCCTGGGCTGGCTGGGCTGCCTGGGCTATGAGCTGAAGCGCGAAACCGGGGGCAGTGACGTTTCCGCGCCCACCCCGGATGCTGCCTTGATTTTTGCCGGCCGGGCGGTGGTTTTGGACCACGCCGAAGGCGCCGCCTGGCTGCTGGCGCTGGAGGCACCGGACGCCGGGGAATGGCTGGCCCGGGCGCGCGCGGCCGTGGAAGCCACCGCAAGCGCAACCGCGGACGCCGGCGGCAGCACCGGCGTCGTACCTTCCCCACCGCCCGTCTTCCGAAGCCGGGACACCGGCGCCAGGTACCGGGAAAAGATCGCCGCCGCCCAGCACGAAATCGCCGAGGGAAACACCTACGAGGTGTGCCTGACCACCACGCTCGAAGCCCGGACCCCGGCCGGCTCGCTGGACCCGTGGGCCACCTACCTGGCGCTGCGCCGCAGGAATCCGGCACCGTTTGCCAGCTACCTGCGGCTGGGAGACGTGGCCGTGGCCAGCACGTCCCCCGAGCGGTTCCTGAAGATAGCCTCCGACGGCGGCATGCGCGCCGAGCCAATCAAGGGCACCCGGCGCCGGGCTGCCGACCCGGCGGAGGACAGCATGCTGCGCACGGACCTGGCCACGTCCCTCAAGGACCGGGCCGAAAACATCATGATCGTGGACCTGCTGCGCAACGACCTCAGCCACTTCGCAGAACCGGGATCCGTTACGGTCAGCCGGCTTTGCGCGATCGAAAGCTATGCCACAGTCCACCAGATGGTCAGCACCATCGATGCGCAGCTCCTCCCGGGGGCGCCGCGGGCAGAGGCGGTGGCGGCATGTTTCCCGGCAGGCTCCATGACCGGAGCACCCAAGATCAGCACCATGGCCATCCTGGACCGGCTGGAGGCGGGGCCGCGGGGGCTCTATTCCGGTGCCATCGGCTACTTCTCGCTCAACGGGGCGGCCGATCTCGCCGTCGCCATCCGGACGCTGGTGCTCAACACGGCAGGGGACGGGACTGTGGAACTGTCACTCGGCGTCGGGGGCGCCATCACCTCGGACTCCGTTGCCGACGAGGAGTACGAGGAGATCCGCACCAAGGCCTATGGCGTCCTCTCCACGCTGGGCGCAGTCTTTCCGGAAGACTGACGGCGGGCATGGCCCGGCTCCTGCCATCGGCAACCACGCTGCATCCACACTGCGGACGCCCGTTTAGGAGGACGGTGCAGGGGGTAGGGCCTCAGAGCGTCAGCTGAACCGCTCAAGCCAGGCGGCGGACTCCAAGGCGCTTCCACGAGTTAGGTTTACCGCGTGACGGACTCCTCCCATCCCCGCACCCCCGGGACGCATGCACCGCGCAGCTTCAAATACGTCCTCATGCTTGGCGCCCTGGCCGCGCTTCCGGCCCTCACCACGGACATGTACCTGCCCTCGCTGCCCGCAGTGGAAGCCGATCTGCACACCACCCAGACCGCGGCCCAGCTGACATTGTCCGGGACCCTCGTCGGGGCAGGCTTTGGCCAGCTGGTGATCGGCCCGTTCTCGGACCGGTTCGGGCGAAGGCTGCCGCTCATCATCGGCATTTCCCTGCACGTGGCCATCTCGCTGCTGTGCTCCATCACGCCGAACATCGAAACACTGACAGGGCTGCGCGTGCTGCAGGGCTTCTTCAACGCGGCCGCTGCCGTGGTGGCACTCGCCGTGATCCGCGACCGCTTCGTTGGCTCTGCCGCCGCCCGGCTGCTGTCCCGGCTGATGCTTGTCATCGGCGTGGCACCGCTGCTCGCGCCCACCGTGGGACAGGCGATCGCCGGGATCTGGAATTGGCGTGCCGTCTTCTACGCGCTGGCGCTCATCGGGGTGGTCCTGGTGGCAATCGTGCTGAAGTTCATGCCGGAGACGTTGCCGGAGGACCGTCGCAGCCCCGGCCACCCCAAGCACGTGGCCAGGGCCTACTGGGAGCTGCTGCGGGACAGGCATTTCATGGCGCTGGCCGTCATTCCCGGGCTGGGGCTGGCCCTGATCATGAGCTACGTGGTGGGATCGCCCTTCGTCTTCCAGAACGAATACGGCCTCACCGCCCAACAGTTCGCCCTCGTCTTCGCCCTCAACGGCGCCGCGCTCGTCCTCTCGGCCCAGCTCAACGCTGCCCTGGTCCGCAAATTCCCGCCGGTCCGCCTCCTGCGCACCGCGCTCGTGGTCCAGCTGGTCCTTGCCCTGCTGCTGCTCCTGGTGGTGGCCACCGGCGCCGGCGGAGCGTTCGGGGTGATAGCCGGACTCTGGCTGGTGCTGTCGATGCAGGGCATGGTCCCGGCGAACGCCTCCGTCCTTGCCCTGCACAATTACGGCCACATGGCGGGAACGGCGGCAGCGGTGATCGGTGCCCTGCAGTCCGGGGTGGCCGGACTGGTCAGCCCCCTGGTGGGGGTCCTGGGCGGAAATTCGCTGTCGATGGTCATTGTCATGATCGGCAGCTGCGCCCTGGCGGTCGCGGTGCTTGCCGTGGGAACTCCCGCGTTCCGGAAGGGCGGCTGGGCAGAAAACGCAGGGCTCGACGACGGCGAGCGCGTCAGTGCCGACGACTAGCTTTGCAGCACAGCGCCTTTACTGGACGGTGGCCGTCAGCCGGGCCACGTTGTCCACATACCGCGCCGCGAGCGGCCGCTTGACCCAGTCCGCAAGCTTAAGCTCGTGGGAGATGTCCCGGTAGGTGTCCTCCACCGCCCGCATCTTGTTCACGATGTCCTCGCCCAGGAGCATCACGGACACCTCAAGGTTCAGCGAGAAGGACCGCATGTCCATGTTGCTGGAGCCCAGGACGGCCACCTCGTCGTCGATGGTGAAGTGCTTTGCGTGCAGCACGAACGGGGCCTTGTACAGGTAGATGCGCACGCCGGCTTCCAGGAGGGCCTCATAGTAGGACCGCTGGGCGTGGTGGACCAGGAACTGGTCGCCCTTCTCGGACACGAACAGCTCCACGTCAACGCCGCGCTGGGCCGCCGTGGTGATGGCGTACAGCAGGGAATCGTCCGGAACGAAGTAGGGGCTGCAGATGGATATCCGGTGCTGCGCCGAGTAGATCAGGGTATTGAACAGGCGCAGGTTGTTCTCGGTGATGAACCCGGGGCCGCTGGGCACCACCTGGGCAGTGATGCCACCGGGATGGGGGTCGGAGGGAAGCTGCAGCTGGTGTTCCAGCGAATCGTCGGTTTCGCTCAGCCAGTCGGTGGCGAACACGACGTTCAGGGTGGTGACGATCGGTCCGCGCAGGCACGCCATCAGCTCCACCCATTCGCGGCCCGCCTTGCGGTGGCGGGGGTTGTTGTAGGAGGGCTCGATCAGGTTCTGTGACCCAGTGAACGCGATTTCGCCGTCCACCACCATGATCTTGCGGTGGTTGCGGAGGTCCGGGCGGCGCCACTGGCCGTGGATGGGCAGGAGCGGCAGCATCCGCTTCCACTGGATCTTGCCCGCTTTGAGGCGCTTCAGCAGCTTCTTGTAGCCCTTGATACGCAGCGTGCCAATGTGGTCGAAGAGGAGACGGACTTCGACGCCGCGCTCGGCGGCTTCCTCCAAGGCGGTGAGGAGATCGTTGGTGACGTGGTCCGAGCTCATGATGTAGAACTCGGCATTGACGAACTTCTTCGCCTTCCGCACCGCCTTAGTCATCTCCAGGATGGAGTCCGGGTAGCCGGGGATGAGGTCCACGGTGTTGCCGTCCACCATGGGCAGCGAACCCAGCGTGCGGTTCAGCTCAGCAGCGGACTTGACCCACTCGGGGCCGGGGTAGTCGCTTTCGACGTCGGAGAGCGACGTGATGCCGGCCCGCACCCGCTCGTTGACCAGCTGCTGCTGCGCGCGGCGCCGGCTGGACAGCTGGAAATTGCCGAACAGCAGGAACAGGACGATGCCCACGAAGGGAATGAAGAAGATCCCCAGCAGCCAGGCCATGGCCGTGGTGGGGCGTCTGTTGCCGGGAATGATGCCCAGGGCCAGGACCCGGATGGCCAGGTCTACAAAGCCAAGAAGCACCACCACCCACGTCGGCGCGGTGCCGGCAAGCGAAAAAGGCCACAACACGTCTATAACTCCCGGGAGATTGGGCTCCGGAGGACGGCTTCCGGCCGGGGCACTCTGCCCAGCTTATCCGCGGTGCCGCACTAAGCTGGTGCCATGACCTCTCCAGCCCCAGTGGTTCTCCTTTTCCTCGATCCCGCATTTCCTGACGGCAGGGTGGCCGATGCGTCCAAACCCCAGCTGCTGGTCACGGATCTTGGGGTTACCAGGGGCGACGGCGTCTTCGAAACCATGCTGGCGGTGGGCGGGTCAGTGCGGAAAATGCAGGCCCACCTGGACCGGATGGCAGGCTCCGCCGCGGCACTGGACCTGGACATCCCGGACCAGGATGCGTGGCGCCGCGCCATTGCCGCTGCCGTGGCGCGGCACCGGTCAGAGTACCCGCCCGCCGATCCTGCTGCCGATGAACTGGTGGTCAAGCTTGTGGTGACCCGCGGCGTGGAGGGTGCCCCCGCTCCTACAGCCTGGGTGCAGGCATCGCCCGCGGGGGCTGCCGGCCGCCGGCAGCGTGAAACAGGTATTGACGTCATCCTCCTTGACCGCGGCTACGACAGTGACGTGGCCGAACGGGCGCCCTGGCTGCTTCTGGGCGCCAAGACGCTTTCCTACGCCGTCAATATGGCCGCGCTCCGCTACGCGCATAAGCAGGGCGCGGACGACGTCATCTTCCTGTCCTCCGACGGCCGCGTCCTGGAAGGCCCCACGTCCACGGTGCTGCTGGCGCATGTGGGAAAGTCCGACGACGGCACGCCGGTGAAGCGCCTCATCACACCCCAGCTGGACAGCGGCATCCTCCCGGGAACCTCCCAGGGCGCGCTTTTCTCTGCCGCCAAGGCGGCAGGCTGGGAGCTGGGTTACGGCCCGCTGGAGCCGCAGGACCTCCTGGACGCGGATGCGGTCTGGCTGATCTCGAGCGTCCGCCTTCTTGCCCCTGTGAACACGATCGACGGCAAGCAGATCGGCAGCCCGTCCGTCCAGAAGGAGCTGACCGCCGAGTTGAGCGGACTTTTCGCCGGCATCCACTAGGCCCTGCAACAGGCGCTTAATCCCTTTTCCCGCACCCGCATCACCCGTAAGGTGTGGACCATGGACTCGCGAAACCTGCCGATCGAAAACCTGTCCTTCGACGACTGCTGGGAACTGCTTGAGAATGACACGGTGGGCAGGCTGGCCATCGTGGTGGACGGGCATCCGGAAATCTTCCCCGTGAACTACGTTGTGCACCTGCGCAGCATCGTCTTCCGCACCGCTCCGGGCTCAAAACTCTGGGGCGCCAGGATGGAGCGGCCGGCGGCGCTGGAAATTGACGGCTACGACCCCTCGACGGAACAGGCCTGGAGCGTAGTGGTTCGGGGCGACACGGAAATCATCGAGGACCAGGCCGTCCGGGATGCAGTGGACGGACTTGGCCTGGAGCCGTGGCAGCCCGGAGAGAAGGCCAACTATGTCAGGCTGAACGCCAAAGCGTTAACGGGCCGCAGGTTCCAGGTGAACCGGCCGGATGTCTGGAACACCCGGCTGCAGGACCGGCGCCGCGCGTCGTTCGAGTAGCGGCCGGCGGCGCCTTGTCAGGCGTGGGAAGTTGGACCCTTTCCGGAAAGCTGTGCTTCCAGCCCGGAAAGCAGGATGGTGAGTCCTTGCTCAAGCTCCGCGCCGCCGTCGTATTCTGCAAGGGCCGGCGCAAGGGCACGCAGCCTGGGAAACTCCTTGGCGGGCAGGCGGTGGAGCCCCAGCCGCAGCAGCACCTCGTTTTCTTCCGGGTCAACGACGTATTCCTGCAGTTCGTTGAGGATGTGTCCGTAGAGAAAGCCGTAGTAGGCGCGGTAGACGTGCAGCGCATCCGCCGGCTGGAACCCCGCGGCCACCAGCAGGGACAGGATCTGCTCGAGCGGCCGCAGCGTACCCAGGGGCCGTAGTCCCAGCGGCGTGGACAGGGGCCGCGTTACCAACAGGGGCACTACGTTGGGATGCTGAAGCGCCAGCGTCCGCAGGTTGTGGGCGATTCCCCGCAGTTGGGCCTTCCAGTCCGGGTCCTCGGGATGGATTCTGAGCTGATTGAGCACCAGTTCCGAGACCCCGTCCAGCAGGGCTGCCCGGTTTTCCGCGTACCGGTAAAGGCTCATGGGGTCCCTGCCGAGCTCTTGCCCCAGCCGGCGCATGGTCAGGGCCTCCAGGCCTTCGGCGTCAACGAGTTCCAGGGCCTTGGTTAGCACAATGTCCCGGCTCAGCCGGGTTTTGGGCGAACGAGGCCCGGAAGCTGCAGTGGAAGTCATGGATTGGTCCTCGCCCCGCCGGCGGTGGTCCCGGAGTTATTCAAGACGGTTGCCTCACTTGTAGTCTACGGGTAAAGTCTACAGTGTAGACAAGCGGTGAGAGCGCTGTTCGTCCCCTCAGTCTCAGCCGGGGATGGACTATATACCCCGATCGCCCCCGTGCAGGGGATCGCGGTTTGCTGTTGTAGCCACACGGCAGCGCCGAGCACTTAGCGAAGGGAGCCGTCATGGCTAACTCGCAGTTCGATCTGTTCCTCCACGAAGCAACCTATTCCGATCATGTATCCGATTCCAGCCTGAACCGCGACCGCCTCTACGGGCTGTACACCAGCTGGTGCGTGATCAATCAGCAGCCGCTCGGCAGCGAATCCACTTTTTGGTCAGCCATGAAGCACAGGATCAACCCCGGGCACAACGGACTCCGCATGAAGGGTCCAGCTGCGGCCGACTACATCCTCACCAGCTATCCGGGGCTTGTCTAGCTTCCCCGGCCCGCCTTGGGGCACCCCTTGGGCGCATGAACACATGCTGTGGCACTCCGGTGCCACGGCATTTTTCGTGCCCTGAAGCAGCCGCGGCCAAGGTTGAGGAGCGCGTCCCCGCCTGGGCTAGGTAGGGATGATCCGGAAGAGGAACCTGGTGCGCACCATCACCCACAGCAGTCCCAGGACCACGGCATAGGCCGCGGTGTTGAGGAAGATACTCTGCTGCTGCAGCGCCGGAATATTGGCTACGACGGCGATCAGCAGCACATGCATGATGAACACGTACAGCGTGGCCCGGCCCAGTGGAATCAGGAACCAGCCCAGCGCCCGCTGCACCGGCTTCCAGTAAGCGCTGAGGAATGCGTAGGCCGCCACCACCAGGACCATGACATTAAGCAGGCGGCCTGGAGCCAGGTACGTGCGGCCGAAGAGTGCGTCATACATGGCGCGGTATACGCCGTCCGGCATGAGCGCCAGGCGGACGTCGTAGTTGTTCGCCAGGTAGGGATTCCCCCAGGACAGGAAGGCCAGCGCGAACGCCGCCGCGGTGCAGGCAACCACCACCCACGTATGCCTCGACAGCCAGGCAACGACGGCACGGCGGTGATAGCCGGCAACCAGGCCCAGCACGAACAGCACCTGCCACACCAGCAGGGGGAAGGAGTCCTCGAACTGCGACGGCAGGACCCGGAACCTGGTCACGGCACCAACTGCATACACTGCAAGGGTCGCGGCCAGCACCCAGACGGCCTTTCCGCGGTTCAATGCGGCCAGGATGAGCGGGCTGACCAGTAAGAGCACCACGTAGAGGCCCATGACGTTGAATTGCCAGGGCCCAAACTGCAGCAGCACGATGGCCGGAAGCACCTGGGGCGGCACGGGGAACTGGAACAAGGACGACATGCCCGCATAGAGGTCGTAGGTCCGGCCGGCACCGTTGTGCCCGGCGCCGCCGGTTCCCTGGTCCACGAAGGTTGTGAGCGCCTCGGCGTGGAAGAACGGGAGCAGGGACAGCAGGAAGACCCCGATCAGCACGGCGAGCGCCGTCAGGTAGAGCTTGCCTGCGCGGCGTGACGTGAGGTCCACAACCCGGCCGAAGTCCTCCTTGGCCTTGGGCCCGTACACCATGCCCACCACCAGTCCGGAGAAGAGGACGAACAGCTCTGCGCCTGACACGAAGCCCACGGCTTCCTGCGTGAGCAACTGGAAAAGCGAGGCCATGCCCAGGTGGTTGACCACCACGAAGACGATGGCCATTCCGCGCAGCAGGTCAACGCGCGAGTCCCTGGTGGAAGGATCCTGGTAGCTCCAGGCTGTGGCTGCATTGATCCTGCGCGGAACCTGCCACAGGGCCACCAGGAGGATGACCATGGCGGCGGCAACAGTCCAGGCAGCAGGCCCGGACAGGGTGTTGGCGCGGACATAAGTGCCGGTGGGTGCCTGATCGGTGACAGGGCCGGTCACCATCGGGGAGGCCTTCAGCCTGTCCACCGCAGCCTTGGCAATGTCCGGGTTTCCGGTGAGCAGCCAGCTGATGCTCGCCACGCCGGTGTCCCTGGTGCTGGTGCGTTCGTCCCATACGACGGCAGCCGTGCGTGCGAACTCCAGGGAGGTGGCAGTTCCCGCCACCTGGTCCCACCAGCCGGTTTTGATGCCGGCTTCGGGCGCGCCGCCGGTTGAAGGGCTGTAGAACGCCGCGGTCTGGAGGAGGAAAGGCTTCCTGCGCCCCTCCGAGTAGGTGGCGTAGAAGTTTTCGCTTCCGGAGGCTGTCAGCATCTCCTCAAGCTCGCCGGCCCGCGGCAAGGTGTTGACGGCGGCCCCGCCTGCGGTGTCGTCGTGGTAGGCGGCCAGGCCCACCCAGTCCACGGCGTCGTCGCCCGGGTAGTACGGTGCGTAGGCGTTGTCGCTTCCGTTCCAGGTGCCGTCCCCGTTGGTGTCCAGGAGCGCGAACCCCTCGCTTCCTGGCTGCGGCGCATTCCGGCTCCGGTCAAAGGGTAGTCCTTGCCCAGGTAAGGCGCCCACACCATGGTGGCCCGGCCGCCGTCGTACTTCTTGAATGCCCTGGACACCTCCTGGAAAGCCTGGCGGTACTCGGCGGACTGCTGGCCCCAACCCACCCAGCTTGTGTTCATGTCAGGGGCGAACCGGATCAGCAGCTGGCTCTTGAACCCGGATGTGAGAGTGTGCACCTGCTGCGCAAAGGCTTCGGCTTCTGCAGTGCCGAGCTGGTCCAGCGGCACCGAGGGCTTGACCGTAAGCAGGGCGTGGGCACCTTTGGCTGCGGCCTGCTGCAGGAAGCCGTCGACGTCGTTCCGTTCGGAATCACGGAACGGAAGGGTGATGTCGTGGCCGAAGACAGCAGGGGTGGCGCCCAGCCGGTCACTGAAGCCTGCAGCGGTATCCTCGCCCCACTCGAGCACCGCACCCAGCCACGGCTTGCCGCTGTCGGGTGCAGCCTGCGCCGGACCTGCCGGCGCCAGCACGGCCAGGAAGGCGATGACGATGGCCGCTAGAAAGGCAGCCACAGAGCGCGGACGGTTTACGTGGCTGGTGGCGCGGTGATGCGATGTGATTGCCCGCATGCTGACAAGGACCCCCGGTACTCTTTGCTCTGCTGCCCGTTGCTTAGGCGACGGGGTGGTGCCCCCGGTAAGAACTTTATCCGGCGGCCGGCCCGTGCGTATCGCCTGGCCGTCCGGTGAATTACGGAACATGACGACGGCGGCGGTGCGGCCTGGGAGCGCAGGTGTTACGTTTTTGGGGAGTAATGAGTACCGGTGTGAAGCCCTGACTGGCCGGTCGGCAACCCTCCCTTTCGCGGCGGGGTGCCTCAGGTGAATACTCGGCATATCGACCGATTCGAGCTGCAAGCGTGAAAGAAGGAGATCCGTCGTGTCCGACGCACCCGCCTCTGAGGAAAGACTGTCCTACCGCCTGATTACCGGCGCGGACAACCGTGAGTTCTGCGAGCGGATCTCCGCTGCACTCGCGGACGGTTACGTGCTGCACGGCAGCCCCGCAGCAACCTTCAATGGCACCACCGTCATCGTGGCGCAGGCCATCGTCCTTCCGGCCGCGATCGCCTCGGCAAACGCCGCCGTTGCAACGGCCGTTGACGAGCTTGAGGGCGAGTTCGACGGCGAGTTTGATGGCGAGGGCCACGCATGAGCTACGCCGGAGACCTGACGCCGCAGGAAGCCTGGGCCAAGCTGGAGCAGGGCGCCGTCCTGGTGGACGTCCGTACCGAGGGCGAATGGGCCCACATCGGCATCCCGGACACCAAGGCCACGGACAACGACCCACTCTTCATCCAGTGGACCTTCCCCGGCGGCATCCCCAACCCAGACTTCATCAAGGATCTGACGGACCAGGCGCCGGAGGACCCGGGCACGGAACTGGTGTTCCTGTGCCGCTCCGGCAAGCGCTCCGTCGCCGCTGCCACCGCCGCCACCCAGGCGGGTTTCACCGCCTACAGCGTCCTCGAGGGCTTCGAGGGCGATCCCGACCGCTTCGGCGAGCGGACCGTCAATGGCTGGAAAAACCGCGGCCTGCCCACCAACCTCGGAAAGAACTAAGTGAGCTTCAACCACGACGCCCCCAGCTGGAACCCCGACACCCAGGCCGTCCGCGGCGGGCTGGACCGCAGCAACTTCCAGGAAACGTCCGAGGCCATCTTCCTCAACTCCGGCTTCGTCTACGAATCCGCAGCCGCTGCTGAACGCGCCTTCACCGGCGAAGACGAGCGCTTTGTCTACTCCCGCTACGGCAACCCGTCCGTGGCCACGTTCCAGGAACGGCTCCGGCTGCTCGAAGGCACCGAAGCGTGCTTCGCGACGGCGTCGGGCATGTCCGCGGTGTTCACCGCCCTGGGCGCCCTGCTGGCAGCCGGCGACCGTGTAGTGGCCGCCCGCTCGCTGTTCGGTTCCTGCTTCGTGGTCCTGAACGAGATCCTGCCCCGGTGGGGCGTGGAGACCGTGTTCGTGGACGGCCCGGACCTGGACCAGTGGCGCGAAGCGCTCTCCAAGCCCACCACGGCTGTCTTCTTCGAATCCCCATCCAATCCCATGCAGGAAATCGTGGACATCGCCGCGGTCAGCGACCTGGCGCACGCGGCCGGGGCCACCGTGGTGGCGGACAACGTCTTTGCCACTCCCCTGCTGCAGCGCTGCGGTGACCTGGGCGCGGACGTCATCGTCTACTCCGGCACCAAGCACATCGATGGCCAGGGCCGGGTGATGGGCGGCGCCATCCTGGGCACCAAGGAGTTCATTGACGGCCCCGTAAAGCAGCTGATGCGCCACACCGGCCCCGCCCTGTCCCCGTTCAACGCCTGGGTCCTGACCAAGGGCCTGGAAACCATGGGGCTGCGCGTCAACCACTCCTCCGCCACGGCCCTCCGGCTTGCCGAGTGGCTGGAGGAGCAGCCGGCCGTGAGCTGGGTGAAGTATCCGCTGCTGAAATCGCACCCGCAGTACGGGCTGGCGGCGAAGCAGATGAGCGCAGGCGGCACCGTCCTGACCCTGGAGCTTGCCCCGTCGGGCGGACGCTCCGGCAAGGAAGCCGCCTTCGCCCTGCTGGACGGGCTGCGGATCATCGACATCTCCAACAACCTGGGCGATTCCAAGTCACTGATCACGCATCCCGCCACCACCACGCACCGCGCCATGGGCCCGGAAGGACGAGCGGCCATTGGCCTGAGCGACGGCGTGGTCCGCCTCTCCGTGGGACTGGAGGATGCGGACGACCTCATCCGCGACCTGGAGCAGGCGCTCAAGCAGATCTAAGTTTTCGACGCGCTGCGGTGTTCCCGCGGCGCATATTCCCTGGCGCGGCCCGAATGTGGGCCGCGGGAAGGAAGCACGGCGTCGAAGAGGAAACTCCGCGCCGCGGCGGGTCAGGCCTGGCGGACCCGCAGCAGTTCCGGTGTGTCCTCCACGTCTCCGAGATCCAGCGCTCCGCGCATGGTCACCTGCACGCCCTGGCGCACCACGGCGCCAAACCCCATGTCCTCAGGCGGCGGACCGGCAAGGGCTTTGTCCCGGGCGCGGCGTTGTTCGGCGGCCCCTGTTCCGCGGGCGATGATCTCCTCCACACCCTGCCGGGCCAACGCCAGCTCGCCTTGCTCCTGCAGGACGGGGGCCAGGTAATCCACCAGGGCACGGGCCACATCCGCGGCGGGGGCGGGACGGAAGTTGCCAAAATCCAGGAGCTCGCCGCTAAGCCCCTCGCTGCTGGCCTGCCAGGAGGCCATTCGCAAAAGAACTGTGGGAACGGGTGTGGGATCAACGTCGTCCCGCCACTCCCTGCTGGCAGATTCCACCAGCGCCCGGACCAGCACGGCAATAAGGGCTGCGTCCTCGGCCCGCAGGCATACATCCGCCACCCTCACCTCAACGGTGGGGTGGTTGCGGGACAGGCGGGCATCAAAGTACAGCATCCCCTCGTCCAACATGACCCCGGTATCCAGCAGCCGCGTCACCACCCTCCGGTAGGCGGGGTAGGTGCCGTAGATGCCTGCCGGCCCTGCCGTCGGCCACCGGTTCCAGGCCTGGGTCCGGTAGCTTTCGAACCCGGTGGGCACCCCGTTCCAGAAGGGTGAATTGGCGCTCAGCGCCGTCAGGACCGCCAGCTTGTCCCGGATGCGGTCCAGGACCGCCACGCCTTCCTCCGGCGATGCGATGTAGGTGTGGACGTGGAAGCCGCAGGTCAGCTGCTCCTGTGCAGTGAGGCCGAAGCGTTCCAGCATCCTGGCGTAGCGCGGATCCGGGGTGGTATGGCTGGGGGATGCCACCGGCGAGGTGGCAAGGGCCGCCACCCTGGCACCGTGTTTCCGGGCCGCCTGGTCCGCCAGGGCACGGCCGGCGCGGATCTGTTCCAGGAGGCTGCCGTAATCCACGCATGGCCGGGTCTGGGTCTCGATCTGCTCAAGCTTCAGCTCGGCACTCAGGCCCATCTCGTCGTCGTAATCCCCGTGGTTCCCGGCGTGATGCGTGTCCGGTTCCACGGGAAGATCGTCCGCCGCAACGCGGTGGCCGGCAAGGAGGGCGTCAGCCAGCGCAAGCGGTTCCCCGGACTCCGGATCAACGATCAGGAGTTCTTCCTCTACGCCGAACGTACGCATACGAACATTTTGCGGCAACGCAGGGATATTGGAACTGTCACACGCGGTTCATGACAAACCGTGAATGCCTAGTCCTGGAAGTACTCCACCTTGGCACCGATAGTGTTCAAACGCTCCGCCAGGTCTTCGTATCCGCGCTCGATCACGTAGATGTTCCGCAGTTCGGACACGCCGCGTGCTGCCAGCATCGCCAGCAGCAGGCAGGCCGCCGGGCGGAGTGCTGGCGGGCAGCCAACCTCGGCGGCACGCCACTTGGTGGGCCCGTTGACGTAGATCCGGTGCGGGTCCAGGAGCTGTACCTGGGCGCCGAGCCGGTTCAGCTCGGTGAGGTAGATCGCCCGGTTTTCGTAGACCCAGTCGTGGATCATGGTCTGGCCATGGGCGTTCGCGGCGATGACGGCGAAGAACGGCAGGTTGTCGATGTTCAGCCCGGGGAAGGGCATGGGGTGGATCTTGTCCTCGGGGGCGCGCAGCTCGGAGGGTTTGGTGGTGACGTCCACCAAGCGGGTGCGGCCGTTGCGGGCCATGTACTCGCCCGAAATCTCAAGCTTCTGGCCCATTTGGCCCAGGGTGGCCAGCTCGATTTCCATGAACTCAATGGGAACGCGGCGCACCGTGACCTCCGAGTTGGTGACGATGCCGGCCGTGATGAGGCTCATGGCTTCGATGGGGTCTTCGGAGGGGAAGTATTCGATCTCGGCGTCGATCTCGGGCTGGCCGGTGATCTTCAGGGTGGTGGTGCCCACGCCCTCAATGGTGACGCCCAGCATCTGTAGGTAGAAGCAGAGGTCCTGGACCATGTAGTTGGGGCTGGCATTGCGGATCACGGTTGTTCCCGGCCGGTGCGCCGCCGCCATGATCGCATTCTCGGTGACGGTGTCGCCGCGCTCGGTGAGGACGAAGGAACGGTCGCGGGTGTCGGCAGGAGGTGCCTGGACGGTGTAGAAACCGGCCGTGGCTTCCACCGAGAGGCCGAACTCGCGCAGTGCCTGCATGTGGGGCTCCACCGTGCGGGTGCCAAGGTCGCAGCCGCCGGCGTAGGGCAGCCGGTACTCCCGCGATTCATCCAGCATGGGGCCGAGCAGCATGATGACGCTGCGGGTCCTGCGTGCCGCGTCCACGTCCATCGCTTCGAGGTCCAGGACGGCGGGACGGCGGAGGCGCAGGTCCGTGTCGTTAAGCCAGGTGCATTCCACGCCGATGCTGGTGAGCACCTCGACAATGCGGTTAACTTCCTCGATGCGGGCCAGCCGGCGGAGCACGGTGGTGCCGCGGTTGATCAGGCTGGCGCAGAGCAGGGCGACGCCGGCGTTCTTGCTGCTGTTCACGTCCACTGCACCGGAAAGGGTGCGGCCGCCCTCTACCCGCAGGTGGGTCATCTGCGGCTTGCCCACGTTGACGATGCTGCGGTCGAAGATGTTTTCCAGGCGCTGGATCATTTTCAGGCTCAGGTTCTGCTTGCCCTGTTCCATCCGGGCCACGGCGCTCTGGCTGGTGCCTAGTTCGGCAGCCAACTGGCCCTGGGTCCACCCCTTCTCGCTCCGGGCGTCCCTGAGCATGGCGGCAACGTGTTCAGCGGTCTCTTGCGTCATACGCCGAATATATCATAAATGAGTTATCCAGCCTGCCCAGCACCTACCCAAGAGCCCGTTTGGGGGATACGGAAAGGCTGTACCCATCACGTGCGATAGGGAAGCCTAGGTAACACTCGGGCCCGGGACTTAGCTTCCCAACCACACCATGTTCCAGGTACCGGCGGTAACAGCCGCAAAAAGGGCAAGCCCAGCCACCACGACGCCGCCGGCCACTACTCCGAGATCCAGCACGCTGAAGGTTGATTCCCGCGCCCAGGTCCGCGTGGCACCGCCAAAGCCCCGCGCTTCCATGGTGACGGCCAGCCTCGACGCGCGCCGAATGGCCTGCACCAGGAGCCCGAAGCTTTGCCCCAGCGTGGCCTTCACCCGCTGGCCCAGGCTGCCGCGTGAACCCACGCCGCGGGCACGCCGCGCCATGCCGATGGTCTGCCATTCCTCGGCCATGAGCCCCACCAGCCGCATTGCGGCGAGGGTTCCCAGGACAAACCGGTGCGGCAGGCGCGCTTTCTGCGCCAGCGCATCGGCGAGGTCCGTGGGATCGGTGCAGCTCATCAGGAGCACCGCCGGAAGGGCGATGGCAAAGCCGCGCAGGAGGAAGCCGATCCCCAGCTGAAGGGAACCTTCGCTCATGGTCCAGATGCCGGCGTCGAGCAGGATCCTGCCGCTGTCCGGCGCCAGGATGGACGTGCTCCAACCGCCTATGGCGGCCGCGAGGATCAGCGGCCAGCCCCGCTGCCACAGCAGGGACAGGGTGAGCCCGGCCAGGGGAAAGAGCAGAAGCTCGAAGACCAACGCCACGGATGCCGAGACCCAGTCGATGGACAGGGCAAGGACGGCGGTGATGAGCAGGACCGCCGCGAATTTGCTGAGCGGGTTGGCGCGGGTGAGCACGGCCCGGTTGCCGCTGAGGGTGAGTTGCTGCCTCATGGCGCCACCGTTTCCGCAGCCACCATCCGCAGCTCCTCGCCGCCCAGCGCCTCGGTGAATTCGGCATCATGGGTCACCGAAACCACCGCCGTTCCGGCATCAAGCAGCTCGGACAGGAACGAGGCCAACTCGGCCCAGGTGTTGGCATCCTGCCCGAAGGTGGGCTCGTCAAGGACCAGGACCCGGGGGCTGGCGGCAAGGACGGTGGCCACGGACAGCCGCCGCTTTTCACCGCCGGAGAGCGTGTACGGGTTCGCATCCACCAGCTGGGTGAGCCGCAGCCGCTCCAGCAGCTCGTCAACCCGGTCCTCGCCATGGCCCAGGTGCCGGGGGCCAAAGCGCAGCTCATCCAGCACTTTGCCGGTCACGAACTGGTGCTCAGGCTCCTGGAACACCGTCCCTACGCGGGAAATCAATTGCTCGGCCTTCCACCGGAACGGGTCGATGCCCGCACCCCGGCTGAGGTCCAGGGTGGCGGAGACTTTCCCGGAGACCGGTTCCAGGAGGCCGGCAAGGGTCAGCGCGAAGGTCGACTTGCCGGCGCCGTTGGGACCGGTGATGGCCAGGGCTTGCCCGGCGCGGACCTGCGCGGCCACGCCTTCCTGGACGGGGACGGGCGGGATCTTCCGGAAGCCCTTGCGACGGGGTCGTTCGCGGGAAACACCCAGCTGTTCGGCCGCCAGCAGGAGATTCCCCGTTCCCGGCGCCTGCACCGCAGCCCGGGCACGGGTGGCCGGGACGTAGCCTGGAACCCACACCCCCGCCGCGGCGAGCATGGTGCGCGCCTCACTGAGTACCCGGTCCGGCGGCCCGTCCAACAGCACGGCGGGCTCGGAGGCGGAGCCCGGCTGCAGGACCACGATCCGGTCCACCAGGTCCTTCCACACCGACACCCGGTGCTCCACCACCACCAGGGTGGCCCCGGTCTTGTCCAGGCAGCGCGCCACGGCGTCGCGGACTTCCAGCACCCCGTCCGGGTCCAGGTTGGCGGTGGGCTCATCCAGCAGGATCAGCCCCGGGCGCATGGCCAGGATCCCCGCCAGCGCCAGGCGCTGCTTTTGCCCGCCGGACAGGGCCGACGTCGGGTGGTCCAGCGGGAGGTGGGACAGTCCGACGTCGGCAAGCGCCTCGTGCACGCGCGCCCAGATGGCGTCACGCGGCACGGCAAGGTTCTCGGCTCCGAACGCGACATCGTCCCCCACCCGCGACAGGACCACCTGCGTCTCCGGGTCCTGCTGCATCAGGCCGGCGCGGCCGCGCTGGGAGCGGGGCACAGCGCCGTCAACCAGCAGCGAACCCGACTCGTCGGCGTCGCCCGCCTCGCCGTCGTCGTCAATGTCTCCCAGTACGCCGGCCAGCGCATGCAGGAGCGTCGACTTTCCGGCGCCCGAGGGGCCCAGCAGCAGCACCCGCTCGCCGGGGCTGATGTCCAGGTCAAGGGCATGGACGGCGGGCCTGGCCCTGCCGGCATGCCGCCAGCCCCAGCCGCGGGCAGTGACCGCCGCGGGGCGGACGGCGCCGGCTGCGCCCTGGGAGGGTGCCATCAGGAGAAGACTGGCTCCGTGGCAGCCCTGCGGGACGCGAAGGAGCTCAATACGCCGGTGCGGGCCAGGCCGCGGGTGGCGAGCCAGGACAGGCCTCCGGCCAGGACGGCGCCGGATATCGTGGCGAGGACGATGTAGGCGAACTTGTCCGCACCTGAGTAGGCGATGTTCCAGCCCCACGGCGCGAACGAGTCATTCAGGCCGCAGAAGAAGCCGGCCGCGGCGCCTGCCAGCAGGGAGACGGGCAGGTTGAACTTGCGGTAGGCGAAGATGATGAAGATGATCTCCGCACCCAGGCCCTGGATTAACCCCGAGAACAGGACCGAGGCGCCGTACTGCGAGCCCATAAGCAGCTCTCCGGTGGCGGCCACGGTCTCGCAGAACAGCGCCGCGCCCGGCTTGCGGATGATGAGCATGCCCAGCACGCCCGGAATCATCCATCCGCCGGCCAGCAGACCGGTGAGCGGCGGGTAGGCCGCGTTCATGGGGGCGGACAGTGCTGCCGCGCCTTGGTCCCATGCCCAGAAGATGACGCCGCCGGCGATGGCCACCAGCGCGGCCACCACGATGTCCACGACGCGCCAGGACCTGCTGGTGGTCTTCTTGATTGCTGCAGTGCTCATGTGATCCTCCTGGGAAACAGGAGGGGAAAGTGGACCGGCTGACGGCCCGTTGCCGTGCAGCCGCGACACTTTGAGAACTCGACTCCCTTGCGCCGGTACTAACCGGATCAGGTTCGAGGGTCTGCGGCTGTCCGCACTCTCAGCGCCCACCTGCGGTGCCCGGCTTTAGCCAGGATGCCCGACGGCGGCGCTCCCCTGTCGTTTTTAGTGTTGCTTTTTGGTTTGGGTAAGGCTTTTGATTTGCCCATCCGGGCGTGGTCCAGTTTACACCGAACGGCGCTGGATTGAGGGCTGCGGGCGCCAACCGGACAGGATGTGACCGGCCGTGCGTGGTGGCGCGAGGCATGGAAATAAGCGCGCTTAGCTTTTATTAGTAATCATGCTTACTATGTTGTCTCCCGGGTTTCGAGGAGTACGGGCACATGGGACTCACCATGGTCGGCCCCGCGTTCGTTCCCGTCAGCAGCGCGGCAGACCAAGGAGCACCATGAGAATCCCGGAAACCAGAGGCCCCGTCAGCAGCGCACTGTTCAAAGTCCTGGCGCAGGCTCCGGACGCCGCGGGGCCAGGCCTGGATGGGCTGTACTCCCTGATGGTGCGGCAGCTGGCCGGAACCGGCGACATCATTGCCGACGAGGACATCCAACTCGCACTATTCTGCCTTTACGAACTCCATTACTCCGGACTGGACGGCGTTTCAGACAGCTGGGAGTGGGAGCCTGCGCTGATCAGGGTCCGGCGGCTGATCGAGGAACCCTTCGAAGCGGCACTGCGCGCTGCCGCCAAGGAGGCGGCAGGAAACTTCGAACTGCCCGACGGAATTGCCATGACCAGTGACGCCGTTGCCGACGTCCTCTTCGGCCTGGCCGCCACGGACACCGGCCCCAGCCTGTCCCGCTACGTGGCCCGGAAAGCCACCCTGGACCAGCTCAAGGAGTTCCTGGTCCACAAATCCATGTACCAGCTGAAGGAAGCCGACCCGCACACCTGGGCCATTCCGCGGCTCAGCGGCAGGCCGAAGGCGGCCCTGGTGGAAATCCAGGCGGACGAATACGGCGGCGGCCGGCCTGAGCGGATGCACAGCGCGCTGTTCGCCCGGACCATGCGAGGCCTGGGCCTGGATGACAGCTACGGCGCCTACGTGGACACGGTCCCGGCAATCTCCCTGGCTTCCGTCAACCTCATGTCGCTCTGCGGCCTGAACCGCCGGCTCCGCGGTGCCATCACCGGGCACCTCGCCATCTACGAAATGACCTCCTCGCAGCCCAACCGCTTCTACGGCAACGGATTCCGCCGGCACGGCTTCGGCCCTGACATCACGCACTACTTTGACGAGCACGTGGAGGCCGACGCCGTGCACGAACAGATTGCGGGACGGGACCTCGCCGGCGGCCTGGTGGAAGCCGAACCGCAACTGCTTGCCGATGTCCTGTTCGGGGCGACGGCGGTCATGGCCATCGACACCCGCCTTACCGCGCACCTGATGTCGTCCTGGGAAGCCGGGCAGACATCGCTCCGGGCGGCCGTGCCGGCGGCAGCGTGACAGCCGCGCCCGCGACAGTCACTCCCGGGGCAAGGGAAGGGCGTCCCCGTTTGGTCCCCGATGCGGAGTACATCCTTCCCCTGCGCTGGACGGAGGACTCGGGCCTGGCAGAGTTGGCCGGTTACCTCCGCCAACTGGTGGGCTGGATCCCGGTCACCGTGGTGGACGGCTCAGACCCCGACCTCTTCGACCGGCACCGTGCCACGTTTCCCGCAGCGGTCCGCCACATCCGGCCGGACACCCCGCCGGACAGCATTGCCCTTCACGGGCAGGCCAGTAACGGCAAGGTGGCAGGCGTCATGACCGGCGTGCGCACCCCGGGTGCGCCGTTCCTTGTCGTAGCGGACGACGACGTCCGCTATACGCGCGAGGCCCTCGCCGCCGTCGTCCATCACCTGGAATCCGCTCACGTGGTACGCCCGCAGAACTACTTCACCCCCCTCCCATGGCACGCCCGCTGGGACACGGCCCGGACCCTGCTCAACCGCGCTTGGTCGGCCGACTACCCGGGAACGCTGGGGGTGCGCCGCGACGCGCTGCTGGCCACCGGCGGCTATGCCGGCGTCCTGTTCGAAAACCTCGAACTCATTAGGACCATCAAGGCCGCAGGCGGGAGCGAGCGGACACTTGCGGACCTGTTCGTGGCCCGCAGGCCGCCCACCGTGCGGCATTTCCTGCGCCAGCGGGTGCGCCAGGCGTACGACGGCTTCGCCCAGCCTCGGCGGCTGGCCGCCGAGCTTGCCCTGTTCCCGGCAGCCGCAGCCGCGCTGTTCCTTCCGGGCAAAGGGCGGGCAACCACCCTGTGCGGGCTCGCCGTGGCGATCACCACCGCTGCAGAGATTGGACGACGGCGGCACAACGGTACCGCCGTCTTCCCCGCCTCGGCAGCCTGGTTCGCTCCGCTGTGGGCACTTGAGCGGGCCACCTGCGTGTGGCTGGCCCTCGGGTTCAGGTCGAGGGGCGGCGTTCCCTACGCGGGCAGCAGGATCAGGACGGCGGCGCACTCCGAGGCGGAGCTCCGGCGGCGCCACGGGGGCAGGCTGCAGGGCGTCCCGGGCAGAGGGGTCCCGGACAAACGCGTCCCGGGCACACCAGGAACAACAAGGATGGATGCGGTGCAGGCATGAATCGTGAACAGCATGGAACAGGAGCCGACCTGGAACAGGTGAATGTGGAGCGGGCAAATGCGGAGCAGGACCCGGCCGCGAGCTCCATCGTGGTCTGCCCGGACGGGCCCCTGATTGTCCGCGGTGAGTTTGAGCTCGTCACCCCGTCCGGCGGTGCCGTACCGCGGGACCGGAAGACGGTGGCCCTGTGCCGGTGCGGGGCCTCCGCCATCAAGCCGTACTGCGACGGCACGCACAAGCTGATCAAGTTCCGCACAGAGCCCCCGGCTGCTTAGCCAGTCCAGCAAGCTCCGCCTGCCTGCCACGCCCTTGCTCCGACTCTTGCCGGGTGGTTGGCGGGTGTGCGGCTAGGCTGGGGACAGTCCGTTTTCCGCCCGCAAGGAGTAATAGGAATGAACCTTTTCATCAAGCTGCTCGGGACCGGGGTGAGCCTGGGTGCAGGCCTGGCCGGCACCAAGCTGGTCAACACCATCTGGGAAAAGACCACGGGACAGAAGCCGCCCACCGGCAAGCACGAGGACGTCCCCACCAGCCTGCGTTCGGCGTTGACCTTCGCGCTGATCTCGGCATCGGTGAGCGCCATCATCCAGGTCCTGGCCAACCGCGGCACGCAGCGTGCCATCACCCGGTTCGCCAAGAGCCAGGACATCGTCTAGCTCTTCCTTACCGCTGCCGGCCGTCGTCGGGGCTGTCCTTCCGGGCAGCCTCGGCGGCGGCTTTTTGCACCACGGCCTCCAGCTCATCGGCGGTGAGCAGTTCCCGGTGCAGGTGCTTGGTGCGGTAGCCTGCGCGGCCCACCATGTGCGCGGACACCGGCACCGTCAGAAGTTGGAAGATCCAGGCCACCACCAGCACCGGCCACACCCACCATGTCCGTATCTGCAGCCCAATGGCGGCGAGCAGGAGGAACAAGCCCAGCACCTGGGGCTTGGTGGCCGCGTGCATGCGGCTCAGCAGGTCCGGAAAGCGGAGCAGGCCGATGGCCGCGCCCAGGGACATGAGTGCCCCCACCACCATGAATATGGCCGAAACCAGGTCGATCCAGGCGTCGGGGCCGGAGAAGTCAGGATTCATCGGGTTTCACCCTCCGGTCTGCTACGAAGCGTGCCACGGTCACAGATCCGATGAAGCCAATAATGGAGATGGCCACCACCAGCATCAGGTTGTTCAGGTGCCGGTTCACGGCCATGTCGATGCACAGCGCCCCGCTCAGGATGGCCAGCAGGACGTCGGTGGCGAGAACCCGGTCCAGCAGCGACGGCCCGCGGGCAATCCTGATGATCGCTCCGGCGGCGGCCAGCGAGAAGATGACGGCTGTAACAGCCAGGACAACGGGCATCATGCGGCGGCCTCCATTCGGACGGCTTCAAGTTCTTCCCGGCTGCCCATGATGCGGATCAGGCCGGCCTCAATGGACCGGACTTCGTTCCGCAGGCCCTCCACGTCTTCCGGGGAGGTGATGTTGAGTGCGTGCAGGTAGAGGGTGGATGTCGAGCGGTCCACCTCAACCACCAGCGACCCCGGGATCAGGGAAATGACATGCCCGGTGGCGGTGACGATCAGGTCCTGGTGGCTGCGCAGCCGTACGGCGACGACGGCGTTGGTCACCTTGGGGCCGCGGACCGTGGCGAGGTAGAGGACCTGCGCGCTGGCCACCACCACCTTCCACAGGAACACCAGGGCAAAGGGCACGGCATGAAGGATATTGAAGCGGCCGCTGAGCTCCACCGGCGGAAGGTAGAAGAGCCGGGCCACCCCTACGGCCAGCAGGGCACCGAACAGGAGGTTGCCAGGGCTGAAATCCTGCCAGAGGGCGCCCCAGACAATCACCAGCCAGACCAGGAGCGGCAGTTCCTGGCGCAGGGAGATGCGTTGGCGGCTCATCGTGTTCCTCCCCCGGTGGAGGTCCCTGCAGCGGCTCCCGGTACAGCGGTGCCCTCCCCCAGGACCGCATGGATGTACGGGGTGCGCTCAAGCATGTCGCGGGCCGCCCGGTCCGACAGCCCGAACAGCGGCCCCGCGAACACGGAGAGGGCAACGCCAAGCGCCACCAGGCCCGCCGTCGAGCCCACCATGGTGCGCGGCAGGAGGGTCACGGTGCTGTTGGCCTTGGCTCCGGGCCCGGAAGCCCTCGTCCCAGGGGTGGCAAGCAGCACCGGGTCCGGATGTTCGGCGTCGGTCGGACGGCGCCAGAAGGCACGGTTCCAGACCCTGGCGATGGCCAGCAGCGTCAGGAGGCTGGTCACCACCCCGCCGATCACCAGGGCGTAGGCCAGCGGCGTGCCCAGCTCAATGCCTGCCTGCATCAGCCCCACCTTGCCGAGGAACCCGGAGAACGGCGGAATGCCGGCCAGGTTCATGCCGGGGATGAAGAACAGCAGGGCCAGCATGGGCGACAACTTGGCCAGGCCGCCCAGCCGGTCCACGGAGGAGCTGCCGCCCCGGCGTTCGATGAGCCCGGTCACCAGGAACAGGCTGGTCTGGATGGTGATGTGGTGCGCCACATAGAAGACGGCAGCCGCCAGCCCCACGGCCGAGGACATGGCCAGCCCGAACACCATGTAGCCGATGTGGCTGACCAGGGTGAACGAGAGCAGACGTTTGATGTCGCTCTGGGCCAGCGCACCCAGAATGCCCACCACCATGGTCAGCAGCGCCGCCACCATGAGCGGCGTGTTCAGGGTGTCGCCGGGGAACAGCAGGGTCTCGGTGCGGACCATCGCGTACACGCCCACTTTGGTGAGCAGGCCGGCGAACACCGCGGTGACGGGTGCCGGGGCCGTGGGGTAGGAGTCCGGGAGCCAGAAGGACAGGGGGAAGACGGCGGCCTTGATGCCAAACGCCACCAGCAGCATCACGTGCAGGAGGGTCTTGGTGCCCTGGTCCAGTTCGCCGAGCTTGATGGCCAGGTCCGCCATGTTGACCGTTCCGGTGGCCCCGTAAACCATGGCGATCGCGATCAGGAACAGCACGGAGGACACCACGGAGACCACCACGTAGGTGACGCCTGCCCTGATGCGCGGCCCGGTGCCGCCCAGGGTCATCAGCACGTAGCTTGCGGTCAGCAGGATCTCGAAGCCGACGTACAGGTTGAAGAGGTCCCCGGACAGGAAGGCGTTGGACACCCCGGCCACCAGGATCAGGTAGGTGGGGTGGAAGATCGAGACCGGGGCGTCCTCGTCGCCGTCGGCCATGCCCTGTCCGGTGGCGTAGATCAGCACGGCCAGGCTCACGGCGGAGGACACCACCAGCATCAGCGATGAGAACTGGTCCACCACCATGACGATGCCGAACGGCGGCACCCAGCCGCCAATGGTCACCGCCGTGGTGCCGCCGCTCCAGGCGGACGCCAGCAGGAGGCATTCGAGGAGCAGGGTCAGCGAGAGCAGGCCGATGCTCACCCCACGCTGGGCCCGGGAGTGCCGGATCAGCAGGAAGGTGAGGGCGGCGCCCAGGATGGGAAGTACGACGGCGAGCGGGGCCAGGCTTGCAATGTTCACTTGCCGCCTCCTTCCGGGTTGGGGTCAACGTTGAGCGAGCCGGGCTTTTCCTCCGCGGCAGCGTGTTCTGCGGGCATCTCCCGGCCCCCGGCCACCAGCGTGGCCACGGGCTGGTCCGTTTCCTGGCTTCCCACACCCCTTTCGGAGCCGGCACCGGGCGTTCCGTGGTTGGAGACGTCCCGGCCGTCGGACCCGAGCATGGTGAGCGGGAACTCGGAGGTTTCCGCGGGGATTTCGGCGTCGTCCTCGGCGTCGAAGCTGGGGGTTGCCGCCACGCGGCGGTCCTCCAGGTCATCCTGGATCTCGTCCTGGCGGGCCAGGACCCAGGTGCGGTAGATGATGCCCAGCATGAACGCCGTGACGGCGAAGGAAATCACGATCGAGGTCAGGATCAAGGCCTGCGGCAACGGGTCGTTGTAGTCCTGGGCGGCCGTGTCCTTGGCAAACAGCGGAGCCAGGCCAGCGTATCCGCCGGTGGCCAGGATCAGCAGGTTGGTGGCGTTGGCCAGGAGCATCAGCCCCAGCAGCACCCGGGTGAGGCTGCGTTCCAGGATCAGGTAGATGCCGCAGGCGTACAGGGCGCCCATCACGATCAGCAGGGTCAGGTTGACGCTCATGCGTGGCCCTTCGCGGTGGTCTCGGCAGGAATCCCGTCCGGTTCCTGTTCCTGCTGCTCCGGGCCATCGAGGCGTTCGGGTTCCTGCCCGTGCCGGTCGTGGTCCGGTTCGTGGCCGCCCTCCGCGGACCGCTCCTCCATGTGCTCATCGATTTCGGCCCCGAGGCTGCGCAGCACATCCAGCACCAGGCCCACCACCACGATGTACACGCCGATATCGAAGATGGTTGAAGTGACGAACTTGATGTCCCCGAACACGGGCAGCCACACCTCGATAATGGCGGACTGGAACACCTGGCCGCCCAGCAGCAGGGGCATCACGCCTGAGATTGCAGCCAGGGCCAGCCCGGACCCCAGCAGGCCGCCGGCACTGATCGGCGCCGCTTCCCGGAGTTCGAAGCGCCCGCCCGCCAGGTAGCGGATGGTCAGGGCAAGCCCTGCCGTGAGGCCGCCGGCAAAGCCGCCGCCGGGCAGGTTGTGGCCTGCCAGCAGCAGGTACAGCGAGAAGATGATCATGGAGTGGAAGATCAGCCGGGTGATTACCTCGAAGATGATGGAACGGCGTTCCGGTGCCAGTGTCCTGCCGGCCACGATCCAGGCGTCGCTGGCCGAGGCCGCGAACTTCCGGCTGATGGCCAGGGCTGCCGCGTCACGGGAGCCGGGGTCCACGCCGCGGTAGCGTCCCACCGTGCCCTCGGCAACGGAGGCCGAGGACTGCAGCCGGTCACCGCGCCCCCGCACGAAGATCAGGCTGGCCACCCCGGTGGCGGCGAGCGCCAGCACGCTGATTTCACCGAACGTGTCCCAGGCACGGATGTCCACCAGGGTCACGTTGACCACGTTCAGCCCGCCGCCGCCCTCGTACGCAAGCTGCGGGAACTGCAGCGAGATGGGAATGGCCGTGCGGGCACCCATGGCGAAGATGGCGGCGAACACCATGGTCACGCCGAACCCCAAGCCGATGATGACACGCACCACCCGGTACCTGCCGCCGGTACGGTCCCGCAATTCGGGCGGCAGGCTGCGCATGGCCAGGACGAAGGCCACCAGGATGATGGTCTCCACCAGCATCTGGGTCAGGGCCAGGTCCGGGGCACCCTGCAGCGCAAACACCAGCGCGATGCCGTACCCGGTCACCGACACCATCAGGACTGCAAGGAAGCGTTTGTTGGCCTTGACGGCGGCGAGCGCGCCGATCACGATCCCTACGCCCGCTACGAGCTGCAGCGGGGAGTTGGGATCCACCAGGTAGATGTTCTGCGGCATGGCGCTGCCGCCCAGCAGGATGGCCACGAGCGGCAGGACGAATGCCACGCTGAGGATCACGGCAAGGTAGAAGTACAGCGAACCGCGCTGAGTGCGGCCGGTGATCCAGACCGCCACGTCATCCAGGGCCCCGATGGTCAACTGGTAGGCGCGGTCGCCGTCCACCCACGCCGGGACCAGGGACTGGGCGCGGGCCACCGCGTTGCGGCCAACGTACATGGCGGCACCCAGCACAAAGGTGAGGGCTGTCAGCCCAAGCGCCGGGGTGAGGCCATGCCATAGCGCCAGGTGCCCTGCCTGCTGGGCCGGAGTGCCGGCGTCGGGCGCTGTGGAAGCGAAGAGCGCAGCGTACGGCTGGATCCAGTCGTCCACCGGAACCGGCCAGAGCCCATAGGCGATGGTGAGGAGGCTGAGGATGGCAGGGGCGGCAAGGAAGGAGGGCGTGATCGCCTTGAACGGGGTGGGCTCCACGCCGCGCTTGACCGCAAAAGCACCCCACATGAAGCGGGCGCTGTACGCAAAGGTGAGGATGGAACCCAGCACCAGCCCCACCAGGACCACCAGGCCCCAGGGACCGGAGTGCGGCTCCAGGGCGTGGTGTACGAACGCTTCCAGCACCGATTCCTTGGCCATGAAGCCGCCCAGCAGTGGAATGCCCGCCATGGACGCGGCCCCGATTCCGGCCACGATGCCCAGGGCGCGTGAGGAGCGGAAGACACCGGACAGCTTGCGAACATCACGGGTTCCGGACTGGTGGTCGATGATGCCCACCACCAGGAAGAGCGTGGCCTTGAACAGGCCGTGGGCCAGCAGCATGGCCAGGCCCGCGAGCGCGGCATCGGGGGTTCCCAAGCCCACCACCATGGTGAGGAAGCCCAGCTGGCTGACGGTGCCGTAGGCAAGGATCAGTTTGATGTCGGTCTGCCGCAGCGCCCGGTAGCCACCCACCAGCATGGTGGCCAGGCCCAGCCCCAGGACTACGGGCTGCCAGTACGCGGTCTCGGAGAAGCCGGGCGCGAGCCGTGCCACCAGGTAGATGCCGGCCTTGACCATCGCCGCGGCGTGCAGGTAGGCGCTGACGGGAGTGGGCGCGGCCATGGCGCCGGGCAGCCAGAAGTGGAACGGGACCAGGGCGGACTTGGTGATGGCACCCACCAGGATGAGGACGACGGCGGCGCTCACCATGGCGGCCGACGTTCCGGTTGCGAGCGACGCGGCCTGCTCCAGGATGCCGGAGATGCGGTAGGTCCCGGCGGTGTAGCCGAGCATGATGAGGCCCACCAGCATGGCCAGGCCGCCGGCGGTGGTGACCATCAATGCCTGGAGGGCGGAGCGCCGGGCGGCAAGCCGGGTCCGGGCGAAGCCGATCAGCAGGTAGGACAGGATGGTGGTCAGTTCCCAGAAGATGAACAGCAGCAGGAGGTCATCCGCTGTGACCAGTCCGAACATGGCACCGGCGAAGGCCAACAACTGGGCACCGAACGCACCCAGGTCCTGGTCCTTCCTCTTGAAGTACCGCGCACAGTAGACCAGCACCAGGGAGCCGACGCCCAGCACCAGGAGGGACATCACCCAGGCCAGCGCGTCCATGCGGAAGGCCAGTTCCAGATGGAGGCTGGGGATCCAGTCGAACGTTTCGGTGATGGCTCCGGCGCCGGAATAGATCGGGCCGTGCTGGAGCATCAGCCAGCCGAAGGAAACCGCGGGAACTGCAGCCAGCGCGTAAAAGGCGTTCCGGCCCCAAACCCTGAAGAGGAAGGGCGCGAGGACAGCCACCGAAAAGTGCACGGCAAGGACTGTGATCACTGTATTCTCCGCAACGTCAGGGATTCGATTGTCAAAAGTTGGAGCAGGCGGCAAAAAGTTAGGTCCGGGAGGGTTTAGTTTATCAAGGCGTGCCTGCCAGCCTTCCCGTTCAATGGCTCCCCACCCGGGCAGAATCCCCGGCAGCACGGGCCGGAGCTCCCCGGAGTGTTCGCCACGGGCGGATACGATTCATCGTATGAACAGCGCCAGCGCGCCGGGGGCAATGCAGCCGGCCTCGGAACTCGAAGCCGGAACCCCGTCCTCCAGCAAGGGGCGCATCCTGGCCTGGGCCTCCTGGGACTGGGGCTCGGCGGCCTTCAACGCAGTGATGACTACCTTCGTCTTCACCGTTTACCTGACGTCCAACGCCTTTGGGGGCGAGGACAGCGCATCGGCCGTGCTGGGCGCCGCACTGGCCGTGGGCGGATTCGCCATCGCGCTGCTGGCACCCGTGACGGGCCAGCGCTCCGACGCGGGCGGCCGGCGCAAGCTGTGGCTGGGAGTGAACTCGGCCGCCGTCGCCATCCTCACGGCCCTGTGCTTTTTCGTGTTCCCGCGTCCGGAGTTCCTGCTCCTCGGGGCCTGCCTGATCGCCCTGGGCAACGTGTTCTTCGAATTCGCCGGCGTCAACTACAACGCCATGCTGGCCCAGGTTTCCACGCCGCAGAACATCGGAAAGGTCAGTGGATTCGGCTGGGGCGCCGGCTACCTGGGCGGGATCGTGGCCCTCCTGATCGTCCTGCAACTCTTTGTCCAGCCGGCTTTTGACTGGTTCGGCGCGTCCACGCAGGACAGCCTCAACATCCGGCTGGTGGCCGTCTTCTCAGCCCTGTGGTTCTTCGTCTTCGCCCTTCCTGTCCTGTTCGCCGTCCCTGAACTACCCCGGTCACCCCAGGCCGCCCGCCTGGGTTTCCTTGCCAGCTACGGCCTGTTGTTCCGGCGGATCAAGGCCATCTACGCCACCAGCCCCCACACCATCTACTTCCTCTTAGCCAGCGCCGTATTCCGTGACGGCCTGGCCGCGGTCTTCACGTTCGGCGGGATCATCGCGGCCGGCACGTTTGGCTTTGCCCTTTCCCAGGTGATCTTCTTCGCGATCTTCGGGAACGTAGTGGCGGCCATCGGCGCGATGCTCGGCGGGTTCCTTGACGACAAGGTGGGCCCCAAAGCCGTCATCACCGGCTCCCTGGTGGGACTGCTTGTGGCCGGGACTGCCATCCTGGTCCTGGGTATCGGCAACTATTCCTTCTTCGGCATGCAATGGGCGGGCAGCACCACGTTCTGGGTGTTCGGCCTGTTCCTCTGCCTGTTCGTCGGGCCGGCCCAGTCATCGTCGCGCGCCTACCTGGCCAGGCTCGCACCGCACGGGGAGTCCGGCGAACTCTTCGGGCTGTATGCCACCACCGGCCGGGCCGTCAGCTTCCTTGCACCCGCCCTGTTCACCCTCTGCATCACCCTGGCAACCCCGCTGGTGCCTGCCGGCCAGGCACAACGGTGGGGCATCCTGGGCATCATGGTGGTCCTCCTGGCAGGACTCCTGGTGCTGCTGCCGGTGAAGCCACCGGCAAAGGCTCCCGTCGCCGTCGTTCCCGCCGGCTGAAACACCGCGATGGGGGCCTGGTCCGGGACTCCGCCAAGTGGTGGAAGGCGGACTAGGCTGGACCCATGAACGTGGACGAAACGAACCTTCCGGGCCTGGGCCTCCGGAAGGATTTCATGACCGCCTCCGGACGCCGCATCGGTGTGGTGGAGCGGCGGGAAGGCCAGACGGAACTCATCGTTTCCACCTGGGACGACCCCGATACCTGCCAGGCTTCGATTCCGCTCACCAGCGATGAAGCAGCCACCCTTGGCAACCTCCTGGGCGGCACGCACCTGGCAATGAAGCTCGCGGAGGAGCACAAGGACGTCCCGGGCATCGTCACCCGGCAGTTCTCCATCGCCGCCGACTCCCCGTTCCAGAATCAGCCCATGGGCAAGGCGTCCATCCGCACCCGGAGCGGCGTCTCCATCGTGGCCATCATGCGCGAGGGTGAGGTGCTGCCATCGCCCGGGCCCGACGTCGTCCTCCACCCCGGCGACCTGCTGGTGGCAGTGGGCACCCAGGAAGGCCTCGACTCAGCGGCCCATATCCTGCGCCACGGCTAGTTCCCATGGACCCGTTGGCCCAGACCCTCGTTGAACTGGGGGCCGTTGTGTTCTGCCTCGGCCTCCTGGCCAGGCTGGCCGGACGGATCGGGATGTCGCCCATCCCCTTTTACCTGCTGGGCGGTCTGGCCTTCGGTGCCGGCGGCGTCGTCAAGCTCGAAGGCATGCACGAATTTGCCCATCTTTCCGGCGAAATCGGCGTCATCCTCCTGCTGCTTATGCTCGGGCTGGAATATACGGCTGCCGAACTTTTTACCGGGCTGCGCCGTTCCTGGCAGGCCGGCATCCTGGACCTTGTCCTGAACTTCCTGCCCGGCGCCGGGCTCGCGCTGCTACTGGGCTGGGGCGGCGTGGGTGCCATGGTCATGGGCGGGGTCACCTACATCTCCTCCTCGGGCATCGCCGCCAAGGTCATTACGGACCTGGGCCGGCTTGGTAACCGCGAAACACCCGTGGTGCTGTCCATCCTGGTGTTCGAGGACCTGGCCATGGCCGTCTACCTGCCCATCCTCACGGCCACCCTGGCCGGGGTGAGTTTCCTGGGCGGGCTGACCACGGTGGGGATTGCCCTGGCGGTGGTCACCGTGGTCCTGATGGTGGCGCTGCGGCACGGGCACCACGTGTCCAAGGCCGTGCACAGCGAGAACTCCGAGGTCTTCCTGCTCAACGTCCTCGGGGCCGCCCTGCTGGTGGCGGGCGCCGCATCCGCCATGCAGGTCTCTGCGGCAGTGGGCGCGTTCATGCTGGGCATCGCCATCTCAGGCTCCACCGCGCACAATGCCACCCGCATCCTTGAGCCGCTGCGGGACCTGTTTGCCGCTATCTTCTTTGTGGCGTTCGGGCTCAACACGGACCCCGCCTCCATTCCGCCGGTCCTGGGCTGGGCCCTGGTCCTGGCGGTGGCCACGGCGGGCACCAAGATGATCACGGGAATCTGGGCCGCCAAGCAGGCCGGAATCGCCCGGCCGGGCCGCTTCCGGGCGGGCGCCGCACTGGTGGCGCGCGGCGAATTCTCCATCGTGATCGCGGGCCTTGCCGTTGCCTCGGGAGCGGTTCCGCATGAGCTCGCGGCGCTGGCCACCGCCTACGTGCTGCTGATGGCGGTGCTGGGTCCGCTGGCCGCGCGCTACGTGGAGCCGCTGGCCAAGCCGTTCATCCGGCCGCGGGCGGTCGCCCCGCAGACCTAGCCCCTCAAAGCATTGGGAGCGCAGGAGCTTAGGCGCGCGGCTGCCTGCTGGTGCTCTAGATGCTGGTGCGGTGGAAGTTCAGGTAGCTGCGGCTGGCGGTGGGGCCACGCTGGCCCTGGTACCGGTTACCGTACTCCCCCTGGCCGTACGGGTACTCCGCCGCCGAAGTCAGCCGGAAGAAGCAGAGCTGGCCGATCTTCATCCCCGGCCACAGCTTGATGGGCAGTGTTGCCATGTTGGACAGCTCAAGGGTGACGTGGCCGGAAAAGCCAGGGTCGATGAAGCCGGCAGTGGAGTGGGTCAACAGGCCAAGCCGGCCCAGCGATGACTTGCCTTCCAGGCGGGCCGCAATGTCGTCGGGCAGCGTCACGGTCTCATAGGTGGAACCCAGGACGAACTCCCCCGGGTGCAGGATAAAGGCCTCGTCCTGCTCCACTTCCACCAGCCGGGTCAGCTCGGGCTGCTCCTGCGCCGGATCAATGTGCGCGTACTTGTGGTTGTCGAACAACCGGAAGAACTTGTCGATCCGGACATCCACGGACGACGGCTGGACCATCGCCGGATCGTACGGTTCCAGCACGATCCGCTGGGAATCAATTTCGGCTCGAATGTCGCGGTCAGAGATCAGCACCGTCCCAAATTACCGTATCGGTTATCCACAGCCACACTTTCCCGTTGTTGCTGTGGCCTGGTGGGGCTAATGTTGCGAATGAAAGCCGCCGGAATGGTCTCCCGAATGGCGTAACAGAGCTGGGGATGTTGTGAATAAATTAGTGGCACCGTCTTTTATTGGCGTGCTCTGTGCATTGGCGCTGGTCTCTTCGTCTGCTGCCGCACCCCCCGAGCCGCTGCCATTCGGCCAGGCCTCGGGCACAGCGAGCATCACACTGCAGGCTCCGCTGGTCCGCGGCAGCGGAACCTCCATGCAGGCTGACACGGCAGGGAAACTCACCCCTGCCGTAGACCCCGATATCCGCGTCGCTTCGCCCCTGACCGGGGCAGCCCCCGCACCGGAGCCTGCACCCGCTCCCCCAACGGCCACGTCCGCACCCGACCTCGCCCCTCCGTCCGATGCCGGGGTTGCGCCCTCCACGGAAACTTCGGCGTCTCCGCCACCCACTTCCGCTTCCCCGGCCACACCCCAAACGGCTTCCATCCCTCCGCTGTGGGCACCGGACCAGGAACTGTCCTCACCGTCCACAACGCAGCTCGCGGCTCCCGATTCCTCCGCCCCCCTTTCCACCGAGGCACTGGTACCGGACAGCAACGCGTCCGCCATCCTCACCGTGTTCACCAAGATCAACGAGTACCGGGTGGCCAACGGCCTTAACAAAGTCAAGTACCACCCCACTGTGGCCGGGTTGTCGCAGGAATGGTCGGACAACATCGCCACGCGTGAGGTAATCGAACACCGCGCGAGTTTCTGGACTGATCCCCGCGCCCTGAACCCCAACAACGGAGCCGGTGAAGTCATCGCCATCCGCACCGACCGGGACGCCGCCCAGCTTGTGGAGTGGTGGAAGGGTTCACCGGGCCACAATGCCATGCTTCTCGACCCGCGCTTCAACGTGATGGGCGCCGGGATCTCCTATACGAACTCCACGTACCAGATTTGGGGTGTGGTGAACTTCTTCGGATACACCACACTGCCGGCGGGAACCCTCGATTCCCCGGGTGGCGCCGGGTCGGGTGGAGCTTTCCCGCCCCCGCCGCCAAGCCTGTGCGACGCACCCGTCAAGCACATGCCGCCCACCCTCAATCTCGCCGCAGCGGCGATCACCGGCCCGGCGGACCTCGTTTCCGTCGACTCCGCCGGCCAACTGCTGAACCGGGCGTCCACCGGCCCCCGCACCTACGCCGCGGCCAAGGTCATCGGCTCCGGCTTTGGCGGAGCCAAGGAAGTCTTTGTCACCGACTGGGACCGGGACGGCGCCTATGACGTCCTGACCCAGTGGACCGGCGGCAACCTGACCCTGTACAGGGGCATCGCCACCGGTGGCTTCCAGGCGCCCATCACCCTCGGTACGGGTGGCTGGAACACCCTGACCTTGGCCGTGGGTGGCTGGTGCGCCAACAACCGCATGCCCCAGATCCTGGCGCTGGACGGCGCCGGCAACCTGTTCATGTATGCGAATAGGGGAACCGGCGACATCGCGGACCGGGTCACCATTGCCACTGGCATCTACGCCTCCCGGCTCTCCATGGTGGACTACGACGCCGACGGTTTCCAGGACGTCCTCGCGCTGAAGACCGACGGCACCGTACAGCTCTACCGCGGGTGGGGCACCACCGCGGTCCGCGCGGAGGCCAGGCCCACCGTCGCAACGGGGTGGACGGACGTCACGGGAATCCGGGCGCTGCGGAATGTCACCGGGCTGAACTCCACGGGCGTGGCCCTCCGGCGGGCCAATGACACCGTGCAGTACTGGGACCTTAGCTCTGGAAGCCTCGCGTCGCCGTCGAACATAACCGGCCCCTGGAGCGGGCAGCGGTTGGCGCAGTAGGCCAGGCTGTCTGCCGGCACCGGTAGCCGAACCCCGGCACCAGCACCCGGCATTGCAGCGTCAGAGTGCGGGCTGCAGTTCCAGCACGTGCTTCAGCCGGTCCAGCTGGGCCACGTCGGAGCTGACGCGGCGCTGCAGCATCCCGTCCAGGAACGTGAACCTGCTGAGGAAGCCGAAGCGGCCGCCGCGTTTTGCTTCCATGGCGAACCGCACGCGGGTCCCGGCGTCCTCGCTGCTGAGGTAGTAGCCGCCCCAGCGGGTTGCGGGACCGGAGACGATGTGGAATTCAATTTCTGCCCCTGGCCGCAGGTTGGTGATCTCCAGTTCCGCCGGGATGCTCAGGCCGGAGCGGCCGGCCACCATTTTGCGGTACAGCGCGCCGTTGGCATCGGCGGGCCCCCGAACGAGCTTCACGCTCCGGACGTCACTGCGCCAGGCGGGAAGATTGGTCGCGTCAAGGAGGTATTGGTACACGGGCATGGCGTCGCGTTCTATGAGGACCTCGTGCTCTGCGATTGCCATGTAAAAAATTCCTGTGGTTGACGTCGGCTGCCGCAATAGCTGCCTCCCCCAAATGCGGCCGCTACCCGGATCAGGTTAGCCAGCGCCCCTCGGCCGGACCTAGCAGGCACCGCGGACGTTATTGAAGAGTTACTGGATGACGCCCGGGCTTGCGGCGGGTTGCAGGTCTTGCCTTGAAGGACACGGAGGCGCTGCTGGCCGGGTTGGCGGGGAGCCTGCAGATCTGCGCTAAGCTAAGTTCTGCCCCGCTCGAGCGAGGGCGCTGCGGCTGTAGCTCAATGGTAGAGCGCTAGCTTCCCAAGCTTGATACGCGGGTTCGATTCCCGTCAGCCGCTCTCGTGCCCGCACGGCGGCCCTCCACAGTTCCATTAGGTGCCAGGGTGTACCGTCGGTAGCAAGGAGCCTTTCGGCTCCGCTACAGGAGCAATCATGGCTGATAAGTCCCCGCGTCAAACGGCATCAAAAAAGTCCGGCAAGTCCATCAAGGAAAAGCGCGCAGACAAGAGGGCCGCAGCTGCCCCTGCCGGCTCCTTGGACATCACTCCCACCAAAGCGGCGAAGAAGAAGTAACCCAGCGAACATCCCGCTGGGCCAGCACAAGACCCCGTCATCGCGGCTGATGGCGGGGTCTTGTGTTCGCTGCAGGCAGGCGACCGGCCCTACCGGGCCCGTCTGCTAGGTTCCCGCGTGCCTGCTGACGATTCTCAAAGGGCGCCGGGCCTTTATGTCCATCCGGACGGCCAGGCCACCCTTCCGCGCCAGGATCGCGGCGACGGTGATGGCCGCCAGCGCGGGCACGCCGCCGGAGACCAGCAGGGCAACATGCGGGTTGGCATGTTCAGCGATCGAGCCCAGCATGGGGCCGCCCAGCGCCTGACCCCCGATCTGCACCATGATGTACAGGCTCATCACGCGGCCGCGGATGCCCAGGTTGGAACTGACCTGCACCAGCTGGTTGCAGCCGGTCAGGAACATGAGGCACCAGAATCCGGACAGCACCATCACCGCCCCGAAGGACACCATGGACGGCGCAAGCGCGGCAAGGCAGAGCATCAGGCCGTACATGCCGGCGCAGAACACCACGGACCGAAGGCGCAGTTGACGACGGCGGGTGGACGCCACGGCGCCGGACAGGGCACCAAGTGCCACCAGGGCATTGAGCACACCGTAACCACCGGCGCCCACCTGGAAGACGTGGTCCGCGAAGGCGGCGAGAATTACGGGCAGGCTCATGGCGAAGACCGAAACAAATCCGGCCATCAGCCATGGCCAGTAGATAGTGGGCTTGCTCAGGGCATAGCGGAGCCCCTCCCGCAGCATTCCCTTGCTCTTGGGCATGGGTGCACTGACGAACAGCTGGTCCTTCCGCAGGACCAGGAGCATCACCACCGTCGAGCAGCAGGCCAGGGCGTTGGCCGCAAAAGCCCAGCCGGCGCCCACCGCCGTCAGCAGCAGGCCCGCGATGGCCGGGCCGATCAGGCCGCCCAGCTGGAAGGTGGTGGAGTTGACGCTGATGGCGTTCCGCAGATAGGTGGGGCCTACGAGTTCGTTGACGAACACTTGGCGCGCCGGCTGGTCGAGGACTGTCACCAGGCCCAGGACCAGGGCAATGCCGTAGACGTGCCACACCATGATGACGCCGCTGAGGGCAAGGGTGGCAAGCGTTGCGGCAAGGACAGCGGCCACGCTCTGGCACAAGATGAGGATCTTTCGCTTGGCGAACCGGTCGGCGATCATGCCACCCCAGGGCCCCAGCAGCAGGGAGGGCAGGAACTGCAGAGCCACGGTGATGCCAACGGCTGTCACGGAGCCGGAGAGCTGGAGCACCAACCAGTCCTGGGCGATCCGCTGCATCCAGATGGCGATGACCGCGATGAAGTGGCCGGCCGCAAAGATCCGGAAGTTGGGCACCTTCAGCGAGATGAAGGTGTGCTTCCACGGGAGCCGCTCCGCGACGACCGGAATCGGCTGGGTCTGGTTGTTGGGCGGCGCTGAGCCCGCCGCGTCGATGACTGGTTGGGAGATGGAGGCCGACGAAGGCGGAGGGGGTGCCACAGGGATGTCCTCAAATATTGCGGGCGGTCTGGGATGCCCTTAACGCTAGGCTGGCGGAGCAGATTATGGAGGCGTATGGTCCCTATAACTCGTATTGCAATACGCAATAAGATCGCAGCTAAAGAGTCACCGGAGTCCACATGTTCGAACCAGCCCAGTTGCGCTCTTTCCTGGCCGTCGCCGATACGCTCAGCTTCACCAAAGCCGCCGAGCGCCTCGGGCTGGCCCAGCCGACCATCAGCCAGCACATCCGCAAGCTTGAGGCGGCGGCCAAGCGCAGCCTGATCACGCGCGATACCCGCGATGTCCGGCTGACGGACAACGGGGACGCCATGGCCGGATTCGCCCGGAACATTCTGTCCGCCCACGACGCCGCAGCCCGCTACTTTTCAGGTTCGGCGATGCGGGGCCGGCTGCGGTTCGGCACCGCGGACGATCTCGCCATCACCGGGCTGCCGCGCATCCTGCGCGAGTTCCGGCAGATTTACCCCCAGATCAACCTGGAGCTGACGGTGGGGCAAAGCGACCAGCTGTACCGCAAGCTCAACGCCGGCCAGCTGGACCTGGTCTTCGTGAAATGGGTGGCAGGGGCAAAGGATGGCACCGTGGTCCAGCACGATTCCTTCTCCTGGGTGGGCCTGGAGCAGACCGTGATGGAGCCGGGCACCCCCGTACCCCTGATCGCCTACCCCGCCCCCAGCCTCAGCCGGAAACTCGCCATCGATGCACTCGAAGCGCACGGCAGGACCTGGCGGATCACCTGCACCACCCGGCAGATCAGCGGCGTGCTGGCAGCGGTCCGGGCCGGGATCGGCGTGGCCGTGATGCCGACCTCGCTGGTGCCTGAAGACCTGAAGATCATCACCCGTCGCTTCGACCTTCCCGCCGTGGGCGATGTGGACTTTACCCTGATCCGCAATCCGCTGGCAAACGCCGAGGTGATCGACGCCCTCACCCAGTCGATCGTCGGCCGGACCATTAACCGGCAAACTTAACTCTCTTCCGGCATGATTTCCAGTATTTGGGGGAGTTAGGGGGTTCGTGTCCATTGATAGGGGAACTGGCATAGCCTATGCTGATTTTTCAAGGTCAAGCAGCAGGCCAGTTCACTAAATCAAGCGCGTCCCCTGCATGGGAAAACGCTTGGGACAGGCAGCCAATGACGACAGCCAGGAACATCCATCTCGGTTCTGCACACGCACGCCCGTACTCTGCACCGCGGCCGTCCACGCGCCAGAACACCCTCGGAACCGGACACGCCTCTCTCGACTCCGGTTACGTAGGAAAACCCACCTGCGACAAATGCCGTACCGACGAATTCGTTTACCTTGAGTCGTACATTCCGCCCACCTACCGGCGTGACGGAAGTGTAGCCACCCTTGGCGAAGTGGCCTACACCTGCACACGCTGCGAGGACTTCTCGGCCCACAGCGTCCCGGCCACCTGGGCACCGCCCGGCTGGTACCTGGGCTAGTAACCGCAAAACGAAAGCCCGGCAGCCACTTTCCGTGGCTGCCGGGCTTTCGTGTGTCCCTGAGGAGGCAGTGGCCTAGATCAGAGCGTCGGACAGGTGGTTCGGGGTACCGAAGCGGTGGGCGGTGATGCTGACAGCCTGCTCGTGCAGGAACGGCAGCAGTTCGACGCGACCAGCTTCAGTAACGGCGTGGGCGTAGATTGCCAGGTCGGGCCGCCCGCCGGTCGCTTCGGCCAGCGCGGACGCGTCGCCACCGATGAGGCGGATGCGGGCCCCGGACAGCTTGCCGGCTGCGGCGAGGTGACCCGCGGAAGCCAGCCAGCCGGCGTCGGACTCCACTGTCACGTCGATATCCTGTGCGGTGAGCACGGAGCGCAGCTGGGCGGGAAGTTCGACGGCGGTGGACACAGTGAGTGCCGACCCCGCCAGCACCCCGGCTGCCACGGTCCGGACGAGGTGGGCCAGCGGCTCACCTTCGGAGAGGCGGATGGTGACCGGAAGGCTGCTGTAGCGGAAGATGTTGCGTTCCGCGCTCAAGCCGGAGACGTCCTTGGCGGTGCCGAACTCGTCGGCCCAGGCCTCGGCGTCGGAGGCCAGTGCCCGCTGGACAGACTCAAGCTCTGCAGGCTGCAGGGCGGGTCCGGCCGCGTTCATGATGCGGCGGACACCGGCGTGGCTGACATCCGCGGTGGCTGCGCTGGTGGCAGGCACCCAGTCGCCAAGCCCGGCCAGGTAGTTGGGGCCGCCCGCCTTGGTGCCGGCGCCAACGGCCGACTTCTTCCAGCCGCCGAAGGGCTGGCGCTGCACGATGGCGCCGGTGATGCCCCGGTTCACGTACAGGTTGCCTGCCTGGATGGTCTCCAGCCAGATGCCAAGCTCCTCGGTGTTGAGCGAGTGCAGTCCGGCAGTGAGGCCGTACTCGATCTGGTTTTGGATGGCGATGGCCTCTTCCAGCGTCTCAGCGGTCATCACGCCAAGGACGGGGCCGAAGAATTCGGTGAGGTGGAAGTAGGAACCGCGCTTGACGCCGTAGCGCACGCCCGGGCTCCAGAGCCGTCCGGTTTCGTCCAGCTTCTTCGGCTCAACGGCCCAGTTTTCGCCCTCGCCCAGGGTGGTGAGGGCGTTGAGGAGCTTGCCGTTGGCCGGCTCGATGATCGGGCCCATCTGGCTGGTGGGATCCTGCGGGTAGCCCACCTTGAGGGAGGTGACTGCGTCGATGAGCTGGTTGTGGAACCGCTTGGACTTGGCCACCGAGCCCACCAGGATCACCAGCGAGGCGGCGGAGCACTTCTGGCCGGCGTGGCCGAACGCGGAGTAGGCCACGTCCTTGGCGGCGAGGTCCAGGTCCGCGCTGGGGGTGATGATGATGGCGTTCTTGCCGCTGGTCTCGGCCAGGAGGGGCAGGTCCTTGCGGAAGGAGCGGAACAGCTCTGCGGTTTCGTAGCCGCCGGTCAGGATGACGCGGTCCACGGCGGGGTGGCTGATGAGCTGGGTGCCGAGCTCCCGCTCCCCCAGCTGCACCATGGTCAGCGCGCCCTTGGGGACGCCGGCCTCCCACAGGGCTTCCACCATGACGGCGCCGCTGCGGGCGGCCTGCTTGGCAGGTTTGATCACGACGGCGGAGCCGGCGGCGAGTGCCGCAAGGGTGGACCCAGCGGGGATGGCGACCGGGAAGTTCCATGGCGGAGTGACAACGGTGAGCTTGGCTGGGACGAACGTGGCGCCGTCGACCGTGTCCAGCTTGCGGGCGGACTCGGCGTAGTAATGGGCAAAGTCAACGGCCTCGCTGACCTCGGGATCGCCCTGGTCGATGGTCTTGCCGGTTTCGCTGGCCATGACCTCGAGCAGGTCGGCGCGGCGGGCTTCCAGGATCTCGCCCGCACGGTGCAGGATCTCGGCGCGCTCGTTGCCGGAGAGCCGGCCCCATGCCTTGCCCTTCTCAAGGGCATTGTCGATGGCGCTGTTGAGGGTTTCCTCGTCGTTGATGAAGGCAGCCTTGACGGAGGCCTCGCCCAGGGTGGAGGAGGCGACACGGCCCAGGATGGCGCGGCCCCAGGTGCGGTTGGCAGGGAGCGCGGGATCGGTGTCGGGGGTGTTCCGGAAACCGGCGTGCGGCATCGGCCCCGGCGGAAGGTTCCGGTCCTGGCGGCGGTTGGGCAGTGGAACCGTGTTGTCCAGGGCCTCCAGCGAGGAGAGGAAACGCTGCTTTTCGCGCTCGAACAGGCCCTCGTTTTCGCTGAGCTCGAAGACCGCGGACATGAAGTTTTCCTGGCTGGCGCCCTCTTCCAGGCGGCGGATCAGGTAGGCGATGGCGACGTCGAACTCGGCCGGGTGCACCACGGGTGTGTAAAGGAGCAGGGAGCCGACGTCCTTCTTGACGGCCTCGGCCTGGCCCTGTGCCATGCCCAGCAGCATCTCGAACTCAATGCCGGACTCAACGCCGCGCTGCTTGGCCAGCAGCCAGGCGAAGGCGATGTCGAACAGGTTGTGGCCCGCCACGCCAATGCGGATGTTCCTGATCCGGTCCGGGTGCAGCGCGTAGTTGATGACCCGCTTGTAGCTGGTATCGGAGTCCTGCTTGCTGCCCCAGGTGGCCAGCGGCCAGTCGTGGAGGGAAGCTTCCACCTGTTCCATGGGCAGGTTGGCGCCCTTCACCACGCGGACCTTGATGCCGGCACCGCCGTTGGCTCGCCGCTCCGCGGCCCAGTCCTGCAGGCGCATCATGGCGGACAGCGCGTCCGGGAGGTAGGCCTGCAGCACGATGCCGGCTTCGAGGTTCTTGAACTCGGGCTTGTCCAGGATCCGGGTGAAGACCGCAATGGTCATGTCCAGGTCCTTGTACTCCTCCATGTCCAGGTTGATGAACTTGGCCTTGCGGCCACCCGACGCGAAGGAGTTGGCGCGCTGGAACAGCGGGGTGAGCTTCTCGACGACGTGTTCCACCGCTTCGTCGAAGGCCCAGGCGGAGTGCGGGGCCACCGTGGAGGAAACCTTGATGGAGACATAGTCGACGTCGGGGCGTGCCAGCAGCGTGTGCGTGCCCTCGAGGCGGCGGGAGGCCTCGTGCTCGCCCAGGACAGCCTCGCCCAGGAGGTTGACGTTGAGCTTGATGCCTTCCTTCTTGATCTTGGCGATTGCCGGGCCCAGCTTGGCGTCGGTGGCGTCCACGATCAGGTGTCCCACCATCTCGCGAAGCACTTTACGGGCGATGGGAATGACCACCTGCGGCATCACGGGGGCCATGGTGCCGCCCAGTGCCACGGCGCTGCGCATGTACCAGGGCAGGAAGGCCGGAACCTTGGGGGCGAGTGCGGCGAGGTTGCGGGCGGCGACGTTCAGGTCCTCGGGACGGACCACGCCGTCCACGAAGCCGACGGTGAATTCGAGGCCGTTGGGATCCTTGAGGACGCCGGCAAGCTGCTGGGCGGAGGGGTCCACCGGCACCTTGGCGGCCTCGGTGAGCCAGTGGCGGACCAGGGCGACTGCCTCATCGGCGAGGGCCTTTGCCTGGGGGACGTCGACGTCGACCGTCTGCGGGGTGGCCGCTTTGACGACTGCCGGTTCCATTGCAACGTGGGTCATGGTTTTCCCGATCTTTCTTACTGTGGGAGGGGTCTTTCCACCAGTATGAGCTTCGAGTCACATAAGATAAAGCGATCTTTTCCAACCAATACAGGTTAGGAAAACCAATGGTTCAGAGACCCCTTAAGTGCCAACGGCAGACCTCCCACCCTTCCCTGTTGCTCTATCACTTTTGGTCGCTAAAACGGCTGTTTAGGACCCGTAAGTGATAGAGCAACAGGGGGTCTAAGGGTGGGAGGCCTGCCGGTGAGCGGGCGCCAGAATCGAGCGGGGCCCGGGGCTGGAGTCAGGAAAGCGGGCGGTGCAGGTCCGCGAGCTCCTGGTGGCGGGGGCTGTTGGGGTTCATCAGCGAGTGCTTGCGGCCGTAGCTGAAGTAGATGACCAGGCCGATAATGAGCCACACCACGAACCGAACCCAGGTCTCCCAGTGCAGCTGCAGCATCAGGAAGGCCGAAGCCAGGACGCCGAAGGCCGGGATCACGGGCATCAGCGGCAGGCGGAACGTGCGCGGGGCATCGGGGCGCTTGTAGCGGAAGATGATCACCGACAGGCAGACGACGACGAACGCGGCCAGGATGCCGATGTTGGTCAGGTCCGCCACCTCCTTGATGGGGAACACGCCGGCGAGGAACGCGGAGGCGATGCCGCCGATCCAGGTGACGCGCTGCGGAGTGCCGTGGCGGTCGGTCTTGGCGAACCATCCGGGCAGCAGGCCGTCGCGGCTCATGGAGAACCACACGCGGGTCACACCGAGGAGGAAGGTGAGCATCACGGTGAGGATGGAGAGCACGGCGAACACCGAGATGATGGTGGCGATCACCGGCAGGCCCACGGAGGTGAAGGCGGAAGCGAAGCCGGCCTTGGGGTCGATGTCCTTGTAGTTCTGCATGCCGGTCAGGACCAGGGTGGCGGCCACATAGAGCAGCATGGCGATGATGAGCGAGAGCACAATGGCCTTGGGCATGTGCTTCTTGCCATCCTTGGCTTCCTCGGCCGCGGTGCTCATGGCGTCGTACCCGAACACAGCAAAGAAGACGGTGGCCGAGCCCGCAACCACAGGGCCGAAGCCGCTGGGCATGAACGGGTTGTAGTTATTGGTGTCGATGTAGAACACGCCGAGCCCGATGATGAACAGGATCAGGACCACCTTGATGGCCACTGCGACGAGTTCGAACCGGCCGAACGCCTTGGTGCCGCGGGACAGGATCCAGGTGACCAGGAGGCAGACCAGGATGGCCGGAATGTTGACGATGCCGCCCTTGCCTTCGTCCACGGTGGACGTCATCCATGCCGGCATGTGGATGCCGATGCCGGCCAGGAAGGCGTCAAGGTAGCCGGAGATGCCGATGGCCACTACCGCAACGATGGCGATGTATTCCAGCAGCAGGTCCCAGCCGATGAACCAGCCGATCACCTCGCCGAGCGCCACATAGCCGTAGGTGTAGGCGGAACCGGCGCGGGGAATCATGCCCGCGAATTCCGCATAGGACAGGGCCGCGGCCGCAGAGGCCAGGCCTGCAATCAGGAAGGAAATCAGTACCGCGGGCCCCACTCCCGGGTTTCCTTCACTGCCGGCGGCGACCAGTCCCGCGAGGGAGAAGATGCCGACGCCGATAATGCCGCCCACGCCAATGGCAGTGAGCTGCCACAGCCCCAGGGACTTAAACAGTCCGCTGTGCTTGCTTTCTTCTTCGATGTCATCGATGGGCTTGCGCCGCATAATCGATTGGCTTAAATCTTTGGTGCTCATTTCGAACTCCTGCTTGGGGTGCGACCCCGCCGCGGCACGCCAAGGGACCTGGCTGTGACGGGGGTAACTCGATTTCAACAGTATGCGTGCGCGGTTGCGTTAGATAAAGTGACTACTTCTAACCTATATTCGTTAGTTTCAGTTAGGAATTCGCCATGCTCGACGTCCGCAGGCTCCGGCTGCTCCGCGAATTAAGCATCCGCGGGACCCTCGCGGAGGTAGCGGAGGCCTTACAGTACAGCCCGTCGTCGGTGTCGCAGCAGCTGGCCCTGTTGGAGAAGGAAGTGGGCGTGGAGCTGCTCCGAAAAACAGGGCGGCGGGTGCAGCTGACGCCCCAGGCCGAAGTGCTGGTGACGCACACCGCCCAGCTGCTGGAAACCATGGAACAGGCGGAGGCGGACCTCGCCGCCTCCCTGACCACGGTTACGGGAACGGTGCGGATCGCAGTTTTCCAGTCCGCGGCGCTCGCCCTGATGCCGGACACCCTGACCCGGATGGCTGCCACATACCCCGAAGTCCGGATCGAAATGATCCAGCGCGAACCGGAAACGGCGCTGCACGAAACATGGGCACGTGACTTCGACCTGGTAATCGCCGAACAGTACCCCGGCCATGCCGCACCGCGGTACCCCGAGCTGGACCGGGTAAAGCTGACCACCGACGCCATCCGGCTGGCCGTTCCCCCGGCGTCCGACGGCGGATCCGCCATCCGCTCGCTGGCGGACACGGCAGAGCTTGCCTGGGTCATGGAACCGCGGGGTGCCGCATCGCGCCATTGGGCGGAACAGGCCTGCCGCAGCGCCGGTTTCGAACCGGACGTCCGGTTCGAAACAGCCGACCTGCAGGCCCAGGCCCGCCTCATCGAGTCCGGCAACGCGGTGGCCCTGATGCCGGACCTGGTGTGGACCGGGCGCGGCACCACCGCCCAACTGGTGGAGCTTCCCGGCAAGCCGCACCGCACCATCTTCACCTCGGTCCGCCGCTCCAGCGCCCAACGTCCAGCGATCCTCGCCGCCCGGGAAACCCTTGCTGCGGCCGCCGCCGCCGTGGCAACGGACGACGCCGGGTGACCGGCCGCCGTCGTACGTGTCCTTAGCTGCGCATTCAAAGAGCTTGGGTTTGCGCAGGCGCGTCCCCTGCGCAACGAAATCGCGCCTCGCTGCGCAGCCACGTCATCTGGGGGCTCTGTGTTTCGTACGTCACTGCGGGCATGGAACCGCAGGTCTAGACTGGACCCGTTATGAATCGAACAATGTTCAAGTCCAAAATCCACCGGGCCACCGTCACGCATGCCGACCTGCACTATGTAGGCTCGGTCACCGTTGACCTCGACCTGCTGGAGGCCGCCGACATCCTTCCCGGCGAGCTGGTGTCCATCGTGGACGTCACCAACGGCGCGCGGCTTGAAACCTACACCATCGCCGGCGAACGTGGCTCCGGCGTGATCGGCATCAACGGTGCAGCGGCGCACCTGATGCACGAGAACGACATCATAATTTTGATTACGTACGCTCAGATGACCACCGAAGAAGCCAAGTCCTTCGAGCCACGCGTGGTCCACGTGGACGAAAACAACCGGGTGATCCAGCTGGGCAACGATCCCGCCGAGGGCCTTACCCCCGGCGTCGTGCGCCCGCCGTTCGCGCTCAACAACGCCACCGTGTGATCCCGGAGCGTGAACTCCGGTAGACCCTTCTTCCATGCCCCGCGAGGCATCCTTTGCTAGGGGTGCTGGCCGGCTTCTTCGTTGTCTGGTGCATCATCCTGGTGGGCTGGTTCGTGGGCCGGCAAAGGATCCTCGGCGACAACGCCCGGCCCGTCCTCAGTGGCCTGACCTTCTTCGTTGCCAGCCCGGCACTGCTCTTCGAAACCCTCAGCAAGGCCCGCCTGCAGGAAGTCTTCGCCGAACCTCTGCTCGTCACCGCGGTGGCAGCCATTGTCACGGCAGCCATCTTCTTCGCCATCACCAGGTTCTGGCTGAAGCGGGCGCTTCCCGAATCACTGATGTCGGCCATGTCCGCTTCCCTGGCGAACTCCGCGAACCTAGGTATTCCTATTGCGGTATATGTCCTGGGCGACGCCAGCTACGTGGCGCCGCTGCTGATCTTCCAGCTGGCCTTCTTCACCCCGATGTTCCTGATGATCCTGGACTCGAGCACCAGCACGCACCGCACCACCGTCCTGGGCTTTTTCCTGATGATCCTGCGCAACCCCATGATCGTGGGTTCCGGCCTGGGGCTGCTGGTGGCCGGCACGGGCTTCCAGGTCCCGGAACTGGTCATGGAGCCCATCCACCTGATCGGCGGCGCGGCTATTCCTGCCATGCTGATCGCGTTCGGCATGAGCCTGAACGGCACCCGGCCGCTGCAGGCCTCCGCCGGCCGGCGCCTGGACACCCTGTTGGCCAGCGCCTTCAAGCTCGGCATCCAGCCGGCCCTTGCCTACCTTTTCGCCCGCTTCGCGCTGGGAATGGACGGGCATGCCCTGTTCGCCGTGGTGGTTACCTCGGCCCTGCCCACGGCCCAGAACGTGTTCGTTGCGGCCAGCCGGTACCAGACGGGACTCACCGTCGCGAAAGATACCGTGCTGATCACCACCGTGGTGGCGGTGCCGGCGATGATCGGCGTGGCGCTGTTGTTGGCGTAACCGTAGCTTGGAGGGCTGATGAATTCTGTGTTGGACACTGTGGTGATCGGCGGCGGGGCCATGGGTTCCGCGGCTGCCTGGGCGTTGTCGCGCCGGGGCCGGCAGGTGACGCTGGTGGAGCAGTTCGGCCCCGGCCACAAAGTCGGTGCGTCCCACGGCGCCACCCGGAACCTGAACCCGGGCTACCACCAGCCGGACTATGTGGCCATGCTGGCCGAGGCGCTGGCGCTGTGGGAGGAACTGGAACAGGAAAGCGGCGAGCAGCTGCTGGCGCGCACCGGCGTCGTCACCCACGGACCGGGCTTTGACCCGAACGAAATTTCCGCAGCCCTCACTGCTGCAGGCATCCGCGCCGAGTTCCTGCAGCCGGCCGAGGCCGGCGAACGGTGGCGCGGCATCCGGTTCGACCGGCAGGTCCTGCACATGCCCGACGGCGGCCAGCTCAATCCGGAAGCCGCACTTCCCGCCTTCCAGCGGCTGGCCGCTGCCCGGGGCGCCGAGATCCGGCACCACACCAGGGTGGCGGACTTCCAGGTGTTCGACGACGGCGTGCGGCTGACGCTGGAATCTACTGCGGGCACGGAGGTGGTCACCGCAGCCCAGGCCGTGGTGACGGCGGGCGGCTGGACGGAGAAGCTGCTGGGCAAGGTTGCGGGCGGCGGCAACCCAGCCATCCGGATCCCGAAGCTGAGGGTGACCCAGGAGCAGCCGGCGCACTTCCGGGTGGCGGACGCCGGCGCGGTGTGGCCGGGCTTCAACCACTACCCGGGCCCGGACTACCAGGGCTGGTACTCGCCCATCTACGGGATGCAGACCCCGGGCGAAGGCATCAAGGCAGGCTGGCATGGGGTGGGCCCGGAAGTGGATCCGGATCACCGCGATTTCCTGCCCGAGCCTACCCAGCTCGCCGCACTGCAGGAGTACGCCCGGCAGTGGCTGCCCGGCGTGGACGCCGATTCGTTCGAGACGATCAGCTGCACGTACACCACCACTCCGGACGAGGACTTCATCCTGGACCGCGTGGGACCGGTGGTGATCGGGGCTGGTTTCTCCGGCCACGGCTTCAAGTTCACGCCCGTGATCGGGCGGATCCTGGCCGACCTTGCCACCGGGACCCGCCCCGCGCCCGAAATTTTCCGGGCGTCCCGCTAGCTGCTGCGGCCCTTTACTCGGGTGGGAACAGCGGGGCTGGGAACAGCGTTGCCAGCGGGCTCCGTGGCTGCCGGGCCTTCGCCTGCCGCGGCCCCATCCCCGGCCTGCTCCACGCTGTCAGCCTTCACAGCCGGCATAAACAGCACTGCGGCAACGGTCAGCAGCCCGGCCACCAGCGCGGCAAGGAAGACGGCCCCGGACGCGGAAATAACCGTGGCGGGATCGGCCTCGCCACCACTGCTGCCGTCATAGATGGAGTTGGCCACGGCACCAAACACCGCCACGCCCAGGGCGCTGCCGATGGACCGGGCAAACATGTTGGTGCTGGTCACCACGCCGCGTTCATGCCAGGGCACGCTGGACTGGGCCGAGATCAGGGTGGGGGTGGCCAGCAGGCCCAGGCCGAGGCCGACGACGAAGCAGCTGACCGCGATCAGCGCCACGTTGGGTGAGGAGGCGGTGAGCGACAGGATCAGCAGGCCCACCACCGAGACGGCGATGCCGATCAGCGCCGTGGATTTGAAGCCGATCCGCAGGTAAAACTTGCCGGCCTGTGAGGCGCTAAGCGGCCAGCCGAGGGTCAGGGCGGCGAGCGCCAGGCCGGCCACCAGTGGCGAGGAGGACAGGGCGCCTTCCAGGAAGGTGGGCACGTAGGAGGTCAGGCCGATCATCACCGCGCCGACGCCGAAGGAGACCAGCGCGGTGGTGGCCAGCAGCCGGCGGGACACCACCCAGGCCGGCAGGATGGGCTCCGCCGCCCGGCGTTCCACCAGGAGGAATGCGACCAGCAGGACTGCGCCCACCACGAACACGCCGATGCTGATGGGAGAATCCCAGGCCCACGCCTGGCCGCCCTGGAGGGCGCCGAGGATGAGCAGCCCGAGCGAGCCGGCCAACAGCACGGCGCCGGCGTAATCCACCTTGTGGGTGGCGCGTTCCACGTCCTCATGGAGCGTGCGGACCAGCATCCATCCGGCCAGCAGGCAGAGCGGCACGTTGACCAGGAAGATACCGCGCCAGATGCCCAGTGCGGAGAAGACGCCGCCCAGGCTGGGGCCCACCACAGAGGAAACGGCCCAGACGCTGGCCAGGTAGCCCTGGACCTTCGCGCGCTCCTGCAGGGTGTAGATGTCGCCGGCAATGGTGACGGCCACGGGCAACACCGCACCGGCGCCGAGTCCCTGCAGCGCCCGGAAGGCAATCAGGGAGGGCATGCTCCAAGCCACGCCGCACAGCACGGAACCGAGCAGGAACAGGCCGATGCCCGTGAGGATGATGGGCTTGCGGCCCGCCATGTCGGAAAGCTTGCCGTAGATCGGCACGGACACCGCCTGCGCCAGCAGGTAGGCGGAGAACAGCCAGGGGAAGGACGAGAAGCCGCCCACGTCGCGGACGATCGATGGCACCGCGGTGGCCACGATGGTGGAATCGATGGCCACGAGTCCCGTGGACAGCATCAGGGCAATGAGGATAGGCCCGCGATCGGACCGGAACCCTACGCCGTCTTTAGCGTTCGCCGCGCCGGCCATGTTAGACCGCCACCAGCCCAGCGGCCTGGGCAAGCAGCTCCACGGACCGCAGGCGGTCCTGGGTTCCGGGGCTCTGGTGCGCCACGATGAGCTCGTCCGCGTCGGCGTGCTTCCCGAAGCTGTCCAGGTAATCGATCACGACGTCGGGCGTCCCCACTGCGGAGTAGGTCATCATTTGTGCCATGTGCCGGCCCTGCGGCGAGTCCAGGATCATGTCCGCCTCGTCGTCGGTGAATTCCCGGCCGCCGCCAAAGAACAGGGAGACGCGGGCGCGCTTGGTGGCCTGGAACATCGCCTGCGCTTCGGAAGCGGAGTCGGCGGCGATGACGTTGACGCCGGCAATGACGTGCGGGGCGTCCAACTGGGCTGACGGCTTGAACTCGCGGCGGTAGATGGCCACCGCTTCCTGCAGGGCGGCCGGGGCAAAGTGCGAGGCGAAGGCGTAGGGCAGGCCCAGCTGCGCGGCCAGGCGGGCGCCGAACAGGGACGAGCCCAGGATGTACAGCGGAACATTGGTTCCCTTGCCGGGGGTAGCCTCGACGCCCTGGATGCGGGTGGGACCGGTCAGGTAGCCCTGCAGTTCAAGGACGTCCTGCGGGAAGCTGTCCGCGGACATCGGGTCGCGGCGCAGCGCGCGCATGGTGTTCTGGTCGCTGCCCGGCGCGCGGCCCAGGCCCAGGTCGATGCGGCCCGGGTGCAGGGTTTCCAGGGTGCCGAACTGTTCTGCAATGGTCAGCGGGGAATGGTTGGGCAGCATGACGCCGCCGGCACCCAGCCGGATGCTTTCAGTGTGCGCGGCCACGTGCGCGATCAGCACGCTGGTGGCGGAGGAAGCGATGGAGGACATGTTGTGGTGCTCGGCGTACCACACGCGCCGGTAGCCCAGCTTCTCCGCGCTTTGCGCCATGGCCACGCTGCCCGCGAAGCTCTCCGCCGCCGTCTGGCCTTTGCCGATGGTTGCCAGGTCAAGGATGGAAAGGGGAAGAGTCACGTCAGTTGCGGCCTTTCAGGAACGTTTCGTAAGAAGCACCGGCCGGATTGCGGCGGGCACTTGATACATAACCACGCCGGAGCCCGGCTTATTTCGTCTTCTCCGGAATACTCAGCACCCTTACGATGTTGCCGCCCCTATGAGCCATGATTCAACGAACCAGCTGGAACTGTCCGCAACGATCGATCTCAAGGACCTGGGAACCGTGCACAGGCTCGGTTTTGGTGCCATGCGCATCGTGGGTGACGGTGTCTGGGGTGAGCCCGCAGACCGCAAGGCCGCCATCGCCGTGGTGCGCCGCGCCGTCGAACTCGGCGTGGACTTCATCGACACCGCTGACTCCTATGGCCCCAACATCAGCGAGGAAATCATCGCCGAGGCCCTGCACCCGTACAAGGAGGGGCTGAAGATCGCCACCAAGGTGGGGTTCACCCGCACCGGGCCCAACAAGTGGATTCCCGTTGGCCGGCCCGAATACCTGCGCCAGCAGACCGAGCTGAGCCTGCGCAAGCTGAAGGTGGACACCCTGGACCTGCTGCAGCTGCACCGGATCGATCCCAAGGTGGACGCCGAGGAGCAGTTCGGCGTGCTGCGCGAGCTCCAGGACGAAGGCAAGGTCCGCGCCCTGGGCCTGTCCCAGGTGAGCGTTGAGGAGCTGGAAGCTGCAGGCAGGCATTTCACGGTCTCCACCGTCCAGAACCGCTACAACCTGACGGACCGCAGCTCCGAGGACGTGCTGCGCTACTCCGAGGAGAACGGAATCGGCTTCATCCCGTGGGCTCCGATTTCCGCCGGCGAGCTCGCGCAGCCTGGTGGCCCGCTGGATGAGGCCGCCAAGCGGCTGGGCGCCACCACCTCCCAGGTGGCACTCGCCTGGCTGCTGCGCCGCTCCCCCGTGATGATGCCGATTCCCGGCACCGGCTCCGTGGAGCACCTCGAGGAGAATATGGCCGCCGCCGGCATCACGCTCGACGACGACACGTACGCTGAGCTTGAAGCAGCCGGCAAGTAGCAAGCGGCTTCCAGCCACTCACGTCAGCTAAGACAGGAGAAACACCATGGCAAACATTTTGATGGTCGTATCGGCCGCAGATTCCCTCACCATGAAGGACGGCAGTGAACACCCCACCGGCTACTGGGCGGAGGAACTGGTGGTGTCCCACCAGACCCTGACCGAGGCCGGCAACACGGTCCACATCGCCACCCCCGGCGGCCGGAAGCCCACCGTGGACCAGGTAAGCCTGGCCCCTGAGTCGGCCGGCGGCGAGGAACGTGCGCAGGGGTTCAAGGACTACCTGGCCCGGATCGACGGTGAGCTGGCGCACCCGCTGGTCCTTGCCGACGTCGACATTGACTCCTACGACGCCGTGGTGATGCCCGGCGGGCACGGCCCCATGGCGGACCTCTACAAGGATGCCGACCTGGGCCGCATCCTGGTGGCAGCAGACCGAAGCGGCAAGATCATCGCACCGTTCTGCCACGGTCCCGCCGGGCTGCTGAGCGCAACAGACGACGACGGCGGGTTCACTTTCAAGGGACGGCGCCTCACGGTCTTCACCAACGAGGAAGAACTTGGCGGGGGCACGGGCGAAAACACGCCCTGGCTGGTGGAGGACGCGCTCAAGGAGAAGGGCGCCGTCGTCGAAAACGGCGCGGCCTGGTCCTCCAATGTGGTCCGGGACGGCAATCTCATCACGGGCCAGAACCCGCAGTCCAGCGGGGACGTGGCCAAGGAAGTGCTGGCCGCGCTGAGCTAGCCGGCGCGTCCTTCAGGCAGTAACAGAGGGGACCAGTTCGCAAAGAACTGGTCCCCTCCTTGCGGCGCACGCCATTGGGCGCCGGTCTTCATGCCTGGTTGATCAGGCGGCGCAGCCCCCGTTCGCGATGCTGGGATCGATGGCGGCGATCTGCTTCTGGATGTCCGCCAGCTGCGTTTGCAGGCTGGCCACCAGCAACTTCTGGGCCTCAATGGCGTCCTTGTTCTGCTTCTTCTGGCCCTGGATGGCCCGAAGAGTGTCCTGCGCGGCGGTGAGCTGGTTGTCCACCGTGGTCAGCTGGCCCTGCAGGGATGCCAGGTTGGCTTCCGCAGCATTTATGTCTCCGGTAAGGCTGTTGAGCTGGTCCAACAACGGCGCCACCCGCGTCTGCAGGTCCAGGACGTTGGCTTCGGCGGCGGCAATCTGGGTATTGAGCTTTGAGATCTGGGCTACCAGGCTGTCGCCGATCTGGTTGAGCGAGTCGATTTCTGCAGTCTTTTGTGCAACGGCAGTGTTGGCGGCATCAAGGGTGGCCTGCAGTCCCGGGAGCTGGCCCTGGAGCGTAGAGATTTCCGACTGCTTGTCCTGTACGGCGGCATTCGCTGCACTCAGTGCTGCCTGCGCGTCCGTCAATGCTGCATTTTTCGCGTCGAGGACGGCCTGCTGATCCGTGATGGCCTGCTGGGCCTGCTCAACGTTTTCGGTGAGGGATGGCAATGCGTCTTCGAGGTCCGCCACCACCTGCTGCTGGGCCGTCACCGCGGCTGCAGCGTCTTTCGCTGCCTGTTCCAGTGCCGGGAGCTGCCCCTGCAGGGTGGTGAGCTCGGCCTGCTTGTCGGCAACAGCCGCGTTGGCCTGGTTGACGGCGTCCTGCAGCGCTGGCACCTGCGCCTTGAGGGTGGCGATGTCGTCCTGCTTTGCAGTAACCGCTGCGTTGGCGGCGTCCAACGCTGCCTGCAGCGGGGCTGCCTGCTGCTGCAGGGTGCTGCTTTCCTGCTGCTTGGCCACAAGCTGGCTGTTCAAGTCGGTGACCTGCTTCTGGAGGGTGGCCAGGTCACCCTGGAGTCCGGAAATCGTCGCGTTCTTGTCGGCAATCTGGGCGTTCACGCCATTCAACTGAACCTGGAGGGCGTCGCGCTGGGCCTGAAGCGTCCGTTTCTTACTGGAATTTCCATTGATGGCAGCAATCTGGCTGTCCAGGTCAGCGATCTGCGCAGTCAACGCGTCTTTCTGCGCCTGCAGTGCTGCAAGGTCGCTCTGGGCCTGGGCCAGCGCCGCTTGTTTCGTGACGATCTGGCTGTTCACGCTTGAGATCTGGCTCTGGAGGCTGGTGATGTCAGCGTTCACGGCGGCGATCTTGGCGTTGTTGTCGCTGACTGCCTTGGCGGCTGCCTCCGCATTGGCCTGAAGCGTGGCCAGGTCCGACTGGGCTGCGGTGATATCTGCGTTCTTGGCATCGAGTGCCGCCTTGGCAGTGGAGGCCGCGGACTGCAGGGCCGTAAGCTCCGTCTGGGCCGTGGCGATCTGATCCTTCTTACTGCTGACAGCGGCGTCCGCGGCGGCAGCGGTCTCCTGCAGTGTGGCCAGTGCGGCTTTGGCCGCATCCACCTTGTCCTGCTGCGCCTGAAGGTCCGCGACCGCGGTGGTTCCGGCAGCTTCAAGTACCTTCAGCTGATTTTCGGCGTCAGTGACTTCCGTCTGTGCAGCCTTCACGGCGTCTGCGGCCTGCTGCGCTTGAGCGGTCAGGGCCGCCAGTTGTTCCTGGGCCTGCTGGATCTGGGTTTCCTTGGCAGTGACGTCTGAAGCGGCCTGGTCCGCGGCCTGCTGCAGCCGGGAAAGCTCCGTACGGGCAGCCGCAACCGCCGTGCTGTTGGCCACCAGTTCTGCGCCGAGCTTGTCCGCCTGGTCCTTCAAGGCGGCGGAGGCGGCCTGGGCCGCGGCGAGTTCATCCTGCAGCGGCGCCAGCTGGCCCGCCACGCTTGCCTGCTGGTTCTGTAGGTCGGCGAGGGCGGCTTCCGCTGCCGTCACCTGGGAGGCCAGGCTCGCCTGCTGGGCAGTTAGCTTGTCCACCTCCGCCTGCGCTGCTGCTTCCTGGCTGTCCAGCTGCGTCTCCTGGGCTGCAAGGTCAGCCAGCGCCTTCTCCGCGTCCGCCTTCTGTGCCGCCAGTGCATCTGCCTGGGCCTGAAGGGCAGCCTTCTCCGCCTGCCGGGCAGCAATGGCGTCGGCGTTCTTCTTGGCGGCGGCCTTCAGGAGGTTCTCCTGGACGGCGCCGCGGTGCGCCAGCTGGTTGACCACGCCGTTACAGATTCCGGGGGCCGTGCCGGGGGCTGCCACCGCGGGCTGGACCAGCACCAGGGTGGTTGTGAGCAGTCCGGGCAGGACCACAGCTGCAGCCAGGCGCCGGGACAGGGGGGATTTGGAAGGGGAAGTGCGCATGCGAGCTCCTGATAAAGACCATTGCGGCTGACCTCTCTGGCCGCCTCACAGGCCCACCGTAGATTTCGGTGCAGGGGTAGAACACGCGTAATTACCACTTGTCTTTTTTCCCCAAGTACTCGCTTTCTGCTGGATGTGTGACAGGGCGCGCCGCCCCCTTGCCGTAGCCCAGTCCGATGACGTACCAGGCCGGAAGCGCGGGCCGGGTCCATTCAGGCACCCCGAACGCCTATACTGATGCAGCCACTGCCAGGAGCCCCTATGACGCACCCCCACCAGGATCCATCTGCCTTTGCTGAATCTGCCGTGGCTGCAGCTCCGGAACGCCTGCTGGAACGTCCCGGCGTCCGGCCCGCGGGTCCCCGCCGGATCCTCCGCGACCTGGGCCTGTCTTATGTCTCCAACGGCGCCATCGGGCTTATTTTCGCGGCCTCCGGGCCCATCGCCGTCACCCTGGCCGTCGGAACGGCGGGCGGCCTGACCCAAAGCCAGCTGTCGTCCTGGGTTTTTGGCATTCTCTTTTCCGGCGGGGCCGCCACGCTGCTGATGTCGCTCATCTACCGCCAGCCGCTAGGCTTTGCCTGGTCCATTCCGGGCACGGTACTCCTTGGACCTTCCCTCCAGCACCTGTCCTTCCCCGAAGTAGTTGGGGCGTTTTTTACGTCCGGGGTGCTGATCCTCGCCCTGGGCGCCACCGGCGTTGTGCGCAAAGCCATGGCGCTGGTGCCCATGCCGCTCGTGATGGCGATGGTTGCCGCGGTGTTCCTGAAGTTCGGTACAGACATCGTCGCCTCGACCCAGGACAACCCGGCGGTGGCAGCTCCGATGGTGGCCGCGTTCCTGGTCCTTACCGCTGTTCCACGGTTTGGCAGGTTCCTGCCGCCGGTCCTGGGCACCCTGGTGGCGGGCTGCATCGCGGTGGCGGCCAGCGGCCAGTTCAGCCTGCTGCCCGGCGGGCCGCTTCTGGCCACCCTGGTTTTCACCGCCCCTGAATTCACGTGGGCCGCCCAGCTTGAACTGGTGGTTCCGCTGGCCGTCACCGTGCTGTTCGTTCAAAACGGCCAGGGCATCGCCGTCCTCCGCGCTGCCGGCCACCAGCCGCCGGTGAATGCTTTCGCCATGGCCTCCGGTGCGTTCTCAGTGCTGAACGCCGGCTTCGGTGCCGTTTCGGCCTGCGTTACGGGCCCCACCAACGCCCTGTTGACCACGTCCGGGAAGAGGGAGCGCCAATACACGGCGGCCGTGGCGTATGGCCTGCTGGCCCTGGTGTTCGCAGCGTTTGCCCCCACCCTGACCCGGCTGATGCTGGCCGCGCCCAAGGAATTCGTCCTGGCACTGGGCGGGATCGCGATGCTGCGGGCCCTCCAGCAGGCGTTTGTCACGGCCTTCGCCAGCAGCTTCACGCTCGGTTCACTGGTGACGTTCGTGGTGACCATTTCCGGCATGAACCTCTTCAACATTCATGCAGCCTTCTGGGGGCTGGTGATCGGCTACGGGGTGTCCCGCCTGCTGGAGCGCGCGGACCACGCCCGCGCTTGAGGCGGACCGGGCGTGCGGGTGCCACAGCGCCTGGCAGGAACATTTCCGCGTCAGCGCGGGTCCGGTTCAACCGCCCAGGCCAGCCGGTGCAGGAAAGTTGCTGTCCTGCTCCGAAACGCCAGCCACGCCAGCCGCTTCCACCCGGGCTTCGCCACGACCTGTGGGGCGTGCGGCAGTGCGCTGCCGCCGGCGCGGATGGCGCCCGCAAACAAGAGGGCAACGAGGCTTGCGCTTTCCATCTTTCTCCAAGCTGTACTGATAAATCCCGGGTGTACCAGTACCGTGCCCGGGAGGCGACGGCTTCAAACACAATCGGCAGGCCGGCCGTTCCTTGAAAGTGCGCGCTGGTGCGCGGTTAGGCAGGTGCAGTGATAGGCAATAGTCTGGCCAGATGGGGACCAGTGCCGTGAACTCCGGCGAACAGACTGACAGGCAATCGCGCATCCTTGACGCAGCGATGGAACTGCTGTCCCGTCACGGGATCGCGGGAGTGAGCATGCGATCCGTGGCGCGCGAGGCGGGCGTGGCACTGGGACTGGTCAATTACTACTACGACGACAAAACCACCCTGATCCGGGCAGCCCTGGGCAGGGTGGATGAGCACGATCTCCTGCTCGTCGCGCCGGACCCGTCGGTGTCCCCCGATGAGCAACTTCGGAGGGCGCTCCATCGAGTGGCAGCCGCCGACCTGCTCACCACCCGCTACCTTTCCCTGCGCCTTCACCTTTGGGCCCTGGCCCAGGCGGACGAGGATTACGCGCAGATCAACGCCGCTGCCTTTGACCGGTACATCGACGGGCTCGCCGCGCTGGTGTCCAGCGCCAAGCCCGACCTGCCCTGGCTGGCGTGCAGGGAGCGGGCTTCGGACATCGTCGTTATCCAGAACGGCATGTGGCTGACGGCGCTGCTCGGGGTGGACAAAGCCTCCATTCAACGAAGTATTACGCGGACGGAAGAGATCGCCTTCGCGCCAATCAACGAGCCCGGCCGGGGCGAAAGCGGCTAAAACGCCGGGCCTGAGCAGGCTGAGCGGCCCTACCGCAAGGCAACCGTAGCGCCATCAACATCATTGAACAAGCGTTCAAGAAATCTATTGAACACTTGTTCAATGTGCATTACTGTCCTCGGTATGACTTACGCCACATCAACGCAGGACCCCGTCCTCGGCGTCGAAACCGATACAGCATCCACCCTGTTCATCAACGGCGCGTGGGAGCAGGCAGCCTCCGGCGCCGTGCGCGAAATCCGCAATCCGGCCGATGGCGAACTGGCCGCCATCGTCTCCGAAGCCGGCCGGGAAGACGCCGAACGCGCCATCGCCGCAGCCCGCGCCGCCTTCGACTCCGGCGTTTGGTCGGACGTCCCGGCACCGGAGCGCGGCGCCTTCCTCCTGAAGGTTGCCGCGGGACTCCGCGAGCGCCGGGAAGAGTTCGCCCGTGCCGAATCGCTGGATACCGGCAAGCGGATGGTGGAAAGCCGCATCGACATGGATGACATTGCCGCCTGCTTCGAGTATTTCGGCAGGCTCGCCGGGCAGCAGGCAGGCCGCGTGGTGGATGCCGGGGACGCCGCCGTCGTGAGCAAAATCGTCTACGAACCCGTGGGCGTGTGCGGCCTCATCACCCCATGGAACTACCCCCTCCTCCAGGCCGCGTGGAAGATCGCCCCGGCCCTCGCTGCCGGCTGCACCTTCGTCCTCAAGCCCTCCGAGCTCACCCCGTCCACCAGCATCCTGGCCATGCAGCTGCTGCAGGACCTCGGCCTGCCGGCCGGCGTCGCCAACCTCGTCACCGGCACCGGCCCCCAGGCGGGGGCACCGCTTTCGGAACACCCCGCCGTCGACCTCGTCTCCTTCACCGGCGGCCTGGAAACCGGCAAGCGCATCGCCGCGGCCGCTGCCGGCACCGTCAAGAAGGTGGCGCTGGAGCTTGGCGGGAAGAACCCGAACGTTATCTTCGCGGACGCCGACTTCGACGCCGCCGTGGACAACGCCCTCAACGGCGCATTCGTCCACTCCGGGCAGGTCTGCTCCGCCGGCGCCCGGCTGGTGGTGGAGGAATCCATCGCCGAACGCTTCGTGGATGAACTGGTCCGCCGCGCCAAGGACATCCGGATCGGCGGCCCCTTCGACGAGGACGCCGAGACCGGACCCCTGATCTCAGCCGCCCACCGGGACAAGGTGGACGCCTTCGTCCAGCGCGGCATCGCGGAGGGCGCGCGGCTGCGAACGGGCGGCGCGGCGCCGGAAGGGGAAAAGTACGACGCCGGCTTCTACTACCAGCCGACCATCCTGGACCAGGTGCAACGCGGCATGTCCGTGGTCACCGACGAGGCGTTCGGCCCCGTGGTCACGGTGGAAACCTTCCGCACCGAGGACGAGGCAGTGGCGACCGCCAACGACACCATCTACGGCCTGGCCGGCGCCGTCTGGACCCAGGACGCCGGAAAGGCCCAGCGCGTTGCAGGCAGGCTCCGCCACGGCACCATCTGGATCAACGACTACCACCCCTACCTCCCCCAGGCCGAGTGGGGCGGCTTCGGCCAGTCCGGCGTCGGCCGCGAGCTGGGCCCCACGGGCCTGGCCGAATACCAGGAAGCCAAGCACATCTACCAGAACACCGGCCCGCAGGTCACCGGCTGGTTCGCTGACCACAGCAAGGAGAACTAGATGCACTACGACAACATCGAGGACGTGAGCGACCGCGGGTTCGACTACGTCGTGATCGGCGGCGGGTCCGCCGGGGCCGCCGTGGCAGCACGGCTCAGCGAGGATCCGGAGGTGACCGTGGCCCTCGTCGAGGCGGGCCCGGACGACCGGAACATCCCCGAGATCCTGCAGCTGGACCGCTGGATGGAACTGCTGGAATCGGGCTACGACTGGGATTACCCCATCGAGCCGCAGGAGAACGGCAACTCCTTCATGCGCCACGCCCGTGCCAAGGTCATGGGCGGCTGCTCCAGCCACAACTCCTGCATCGCCTTCTGGGCCCCGCGCGAGGACCTGGACGAATGGGAATCCAAGTACGGCGCCACCGGCTGGAACGCTGCCAACGCCTGGCCGCTGTACAAGCGGCTGGAAACCAATGAGGACGCCGGCCCGGACGCACCCCACCATGGGGACTCCGGCCCCGTGCACCTGATGAACGTGCCCCCGGCGGATCCTGCCGGCGTCGCGCTTTTGGACGCCTGTGAGCAGACCGGGATTCCGCGGGCGAAGTTCAACACCGGCACCACCGTGGTCAACGGCGCCAACTTCTTCCAGATCAACCGCCGCGCTGACGGCACCCGGTCCTCCAGCTCCGTCTCCTACATCCACCCCATCGTGGACCGCCCCAACTTCACCCTGCTGACCGGCCTGCGTGCCCGCCAGCTGGTGTTCGACGCCGACAAGCGCTGCACCGGCGTGGACGTGGTGGACGGCGCGTTCGGCCGGACCCACCGGCTCACCGCCCACCGCGAAGTCGTCGTGTCCACCGGCGCCATCGACTCCCCCAAGCTGCTGATGCTCTCCGGCATCGGCCCGGCAGAGCACCTGGCCCGGCACGGCATCGAGGTGCTGGTGGACTCCCCCGGCGTCGGTGAGAACCTGCAGGACCACCCGGAGGGCGTGGTGCAGTTCGAGGCCAAGCAGCCCATGGTGCAGACCTCCACCCAGTGGTGGGAGATCGGCATCTTCACGCCCACCGAGGACGGCCTGGACCGGCCCGACCTGATGATGCACTACGGCTCCGTCCCGTTCGACATGAACACCCTGCGGCACGGCTACCCCACCACGGAAAACGGCTTCAGCCTCACCCCCAACGTCACGCACGCCCGCTCCCGCGGCACCGTGCGCCTGCGCAGCCGCGACTTCCGCGACAAGCCCATGGTGGATCCCCGCTACTTCACGGACCCGGAAGGCCACGACATGCGCGTGATGGTGGCCGGCATCCGCAAGGCCCGCGAAATCGCCGCCCGGCCCGCCATGGCCGAATGGACCGGCCGTGAGCTGTCGCCCGGCGTCGAGGCGCAGTCGGATGAGGAACTGCAGGACTACATCCGCAAGACCCACAACACCGTCTACCACCCGGTGGGCACGGTCCGCATGGGAGCGGACGACGACGGGATGTCTCCCTTGGATGCCCGGCTGCGGGTCAAAGGCGTCACCGGCCTCCGGGTCGCCGATGCGTCCGTCATGCCTGAACACGTCACCGTCAATCCCAACATCACCGTCATGATGATCGGCGAGCGCTGCGCTGATTTGATTAAGGCGGACTACGCCGGCACCCACGCCCTGGAAGAGAAGGAGCTCAGCACGTCCCTCGCCTAAGCGGCGGGTCATCCCGGGGGCCGCGTTCCCAACAGCGCCGGCCCCCGCAGAACGTTTATCTCGCCGCACCCCAGGGCGGCCGTTCCCATCGTGCTTTTCTGAACTAGGTGTATTGACCACGGAGGTTAGGAACATGCGGCGTGGTTAGGTGACAAAAAGAAGACCTCCAAGTGGAGTGGGGCTTGTCTAAGAGTCCGATCCACAAGGAGGTCTTCAATGTCCCATGCTAACGCGCTTCTGACGCCGAAGGGACGGCTCCGGCTGGCCCGGTGCATCGTCGATGACGGGTGGCCGCTGCGCCGTGCTGCTGAGCGGTTCCAGGTGTCGGTGACGACCGCAGCGCGGTGGGCGGCCCGTTACCGGGAGCACGGGGAGCACGGGACGGGTGATCGTTCCAGCCGGCCCATCAACTCCCCGCGTCGGACCTCCACGCGGCGGGAGCGGCGGATCGTCGCGATCAGAGTCAACCGGCGCTGGGGCCCGGCACGGATCGGCTATCTGCTGGGCATTCACCCCTCCACGGTGCACCGGGTGCTGTCCCGGTTTGGGCTGGCGAGGCTGGCGTGGATGGACCGGGCCACGGGCCGGGTGATTCGCCGGTACGAGCACCACAGCCCCGGGGACCTGGTCCACGTCGACATCAAGAAACTTGGACGGATCCCTGACGGCGGCGGACACCGCAGTGTCGGCAGGGCCGCCGGAAACCGGAACAAGACCGGTACCGCGGCGAACCGGAGACCGGGTCACGCCTTCTTGCACAACGCCGTCGATGATCACTCCAGGCTCGCCTACACGGAGATCCTGACCGATGAGAAAAAGGACACTGCGGCCGGATTCTGGGAACGCGCCAATGCCTACTTCGAGTCCCACGGGATCACTGTCAAACGGGTCCTGACCGATAACGGATCCTGCTACCGCTCCTACGCATTCAAAGACGCTCTGGGCCCGGACATCAAGCACAAACGCACCCGCCCCTACAGGCCTCAGACAAACGGCAAAGTCGAGCGCTACAACCGCACCATGCTCGACGAATGGGCCTACGCCCGTCCCTACGCCTCCGAGGCCGAGCGTGTTGCCGCTTTCGCCGACTGGCTCCATCATTACAATCATCATCGAGGCCACACCTCACTCAACGGTCAGCCACCGGCCAGCCGCGTCACCAACCTCTCAGGTCAATACAACTAGGAGTCCATATTGGAACCCAGCAAGAGTATTGATTCAAGCGGCATGGACGAATTCGGCTACACCCAGACGCTGGATCGGAGCATCGGCAAGTTTGCCAGCTTCGCCGCGGGTGTCAGCTACATCTCCATCCTCACCGGTGTTTTCCAGCTGTTCTACTTCGGTTTTTCCATGGCCGGCCCGGCGTACGCCTGGTCCTGGCCCATCGTGTTCGTTGGCCAGCTGATGGTGGCCCTGTGTTTCGCCGAACTGGCAGGCCGTTACCCGGTGGCCGGTTCCGTCTACAACTGGGCCAAGCGGCTCGCGTCCGGAACCTCGTCCTGGCTCGCCGGCTGGCTGCTGCTGCTGTCCTCGATCATGGCTCTGGGCTCCGTGGCCCTGGCCCTGCAGATCACCCTGCCGCAGCTCTGGTCAGGCTTCCAGTTCGTCGGTGATGGCACCGGCCCGTACGACTTCGCCATGAACGGCGTGGTGCTGGCCACCATCATGATCACCATCTCCACCCTCATCAACGCCTTCGGCGTGAAGCTCATGACCCGGATCAACAGCATCGGCGTCTTCGTGGAGCTCATCGCCGCCGTCCTCCTGATCCTGGCACTGGGCTGGCACGTGGTCCGCGGCCCGGAGGTTTTCTTTGATACGGCCGGTTTCGGCGAAGGGAAGGACCTGGGCTTCTTCGGCGTCTTCCTGATCGGCGCCATGGCCTCCGGCTACGTCATGTACGGCTTCGATACCGCCAGCTCACTGGGCGAGGAGACGAAGGACCCCAAGAAGACCGCTCCCAAGGCCATCCTGCGCGCCGTCACGGCGTCGTTCCTGCTGGGCGGTGGAATCCTGCTGTTCGGCATCCTGGCCGCACCGGACCTCACGGACCCGCAGATCGGTTCCCCGGACGGCGGCCTGCAGCACATTGTGCTCTCCGTCCTGGGCGGCCCGTTCGGCAAGGCCTTCCTGGCCTGCATCGTGGTGGCTGTGGTGGTCTGCACCCTGGCGGTCCACGCCGCCGCCATCCGCATGATGTTCGCCATGGCCCGCGATAACAACCTGCCTTTCAGCCGGCAGCTGAGCAAGGTGGACCCGGTCCGCCGGACCCCCACGGTCGCCGCGATCGTCATCGGCGTCATGGCCGTCATCCCGCTGCTGGTCAACGTGATGCAGCCGGCCATCTTCACCATCCTGTCCAGCATCAGCATCGTGCTGATCTACCTGTCCTACCTGCTGGTCACGGTCCCGCTGCTGCGCAAGCGGCTGCTGAAGAAGTGGCCCCTGATCGCGGACGGTTCCGAGCCCGGGTTCTCCATGGGCAAGTGGGGTCTTCCCGTGAACATCGTCGCCGTCCTGTGGGGCGCCGCCATGACCATCAACCTCGTGTGGCCGCGCCCGGAGATCTACAACTCGGTGCCGCCATTCGAGTGGTACCTGCAGTGGGGCGGGGTGATGTTCGTGGGCGCCGTGGTGATCGGCGGCACCCTGCTCTACCGCCTGAAGATCCGCCACCAGACCGGGGTGCTCGCCGAGCACGCCGCCGCAGTCGCTGCCCACCCGGCGTCCAATGACCCGCGGTATGACGCACCGGAGGAGGCAGTACCCGCCAACGCCGTCCTGGCAACCGAAGGCTAGCAACGCTTCACCTATAGGGGCCGACGTCGGCACTCACTCGAGTGCCGACGTCGGCCTTTTTGCGTTGGCCGGGGCGGCATGTTGAGGCCCAGCGTCACACAACGGAACGGCCATCCGTTCCGGAGCGCCAACGCCCTACCCTTGACAGGTGACATTGACTAAAATTCGCACCGCGTCCGCGGGCTCCCTGGCCGCTGCCGGCCTCCTGCTTACCCTCGCCGCCTGCTCCACGCCGGCCTCCACCCAGCCAAGCTCCTCGGCCCCTGCCTCTTCCGCAGCGGCTTCGTCGAGCGCCGCTTCAACCTCTGCCGGCCCCTGCGCGGGTGTGAAGGTCATCGTCGATTCCGGCGCCCTAAAGCAGTCCGCCGCCGACACCTCCGCCTGCGTGTCCGTGGACGGGCCCACCGTGGCCTCGGACGTGCTGAGCAAAGCCGACGTGAAGATCGAGGGCACCGCCAAGTACCCCACGAGCTTCGCGTGCCGCGTCAACGGCGTGCCCGCTGCGGACTTCGACATCAAGCACAAGGGCGGCACCACCCGCGAAGCGTGCGATGACAAAAACACAGTCTCTTACTGGGCCCTCTGGGTGAAACCCGCCGCCGGCACGTGGGCTTACGCGCAGGAAGGCCTGGACAGCCTGAAGCTCAGCCCCGGCGAGAGCCTTGAACTGCTCTACACCGTGGACAACGAACCGGCAGCTCCCGCGGCATGACCTTCCGGCCCGCGCCGTTGCGCGCAGCGGCGGTTCTCGCTGCTGTGTTCATCGCGGCGCGGGTCGTCTACCGCGTCCTCTTCAATGGAGCCGGCACCGGCAGCCCGGTCCTGCTCAATCTCCCGCCGCTGCGGCTGCCGGCGCCGTACGCCCACGTAGTGCTTCTGGGTCCGGTCACCGGGCCCGGGCTCTGGCAGGCGGTGCTGTCCGCCCTGCCGATCGCACTCACCATCCTGGGGTTCGGCCTGCTCAATGCCTGGGTGGACGTGTCCCGCGGCTTCGTTCGCCTGGCCCGGGGCGGCCCCCTGCAGGGCGTTGCCCGGATGCTGGTTGTCGCGTGGGCTGCGCTACCCGCCCTTTCCGACGCCGTCGACTCGGTCCGCCTGGCCTTCCGGCTCCGGGGCGAAAAGTTCGGACCGCGCGCCCTGGTGCCGATCCTCGAGCGGACCCTGGAGCACGCGGGCCGGGTTGCCGCGGCCCTGGAGCTGCGCGGCTTCGGCAGCCGGAACACTCTCGGGACGGACGACGACGGCGGCGCTCCCCTTCAGGTGCGCGACGCCGGTTTCCGCATTAGTGAGACTCAGCTCCACGTTGGCCGCTTCGAACCGCAGCCAGGCACGGTGTCGGTGATGATCGGGCCCACGGGCTCCGGCAAGTCCACCATTCTGCGCGGCTTGGCTGGCCTCCTCTCACACCTCGACGGCGGGGAGATCTCCGGCACCGTGCGGGTGGGCGGACTGGATCGCGCCGACACTCCGCCCCGGGACACAGCCCGTTTGGTCGGGGTGGTTCTGCAGAATCCCCGCGCTGCGTTCGCGACCAGCCGCGTCCGGGACGAGATCGCCCTGGCGCTTGAGCCGCGCGGAGTGCCGCCCCTTGCTGCGGAGGCCCGGGTGCTGGAAGTGGCGGAACGCATTGGAGCCTCGGCACTACTGAACCGGGACGTCAGCACCCTCTCGGCCGGTGAGGCAACCCTGGTGGCCATCGCCGCCGCCGTCGTGGACCACCCCAGGCTTCTCCTGGTGGACGAACCCCTGGCCGATCTCGACTCCACGGCCCGCGCCCGCGTCATTGCCGTGCTTCGTGCCCTGGCCAATGACGGCGTGTGCGTCATCGTCGCCGAGCACCGCGCCGCGGCGCTGGTGCCGGTGGCTGACTCCTGGTGGACTATAAAGGACAGCGCGCTGGTCCCGGGCACCGCGCCCACCCCGTCCGCTCCCGCCGATTCCCGGCCGGTGGCGGTTACTGTCAACAGCCACGTCCCCGTGCTGGCGGCAACCCACCTTGAAGTGCAGCGGAAGGGCACGCCGATGGTCCGCGATGCCTCCGTGGCCCTGCACCGCGGCGAGATCGTTGCGCTGGTGGGGCCGAACGGGGCCGGGAAGTCGTCCCTGCTGGTGGCGCTAGCCCTGAATGGAAGCGTGCCGGGAATGACCAGTGTGGGAACGGTCGACGGCGGGCGGGCCGCCCTGGTGCCGGACGCCTCTGACGACCTCTTCACCCGTGACACGGTTGCGGGCGAGCTGCGTGCGGCGGAACGGCGGCTGGCGCGTGGAAAGAACGGTGTACAGCCTGCACCCGGGTTTGCTGCTGCGCGTCTTGCCCGGCTGCGCGGAGCGACGGGAATGCCTCTTGGCCATGAGCATCCCCGGGACCTTTCCGCCGGCGAACGCAGGATCCTGGCCATCACGCTGCAGACCATGGACAACCCTGCGGTCCTCCTGATCGACGAGCCCACCCGCGGGCTCGATCCCGCGGCGCGGACGGCGGTGGCGGAGGCGCTGCGCACCGCGGCGGAGGATGGCACGGCGGTCCTGATTGCCACGCACGACCTCGACTTCGCCTCCAGCCTGGGTGCCCGGATTCTGCCGATGCGGGATGGTGTGGCCCCGTCACCGGAACTGGAACGCGTCCAGGAAGCATTCATTCCCGCGCCGCCCCGGCCTGCCGTTGCCCGTCCAGCACCAGCGGCTGTCCAGTCGCAGGCTGTCATTGAAACTGCCCAGAAGCCCCACCGCTTCCGGATGCCGCGCGGCGCCGAGCTTGCTGTCCTCGCCGCCGCCAACGTTCTCGCCCTCGCGGCATTCTGCTGGCCGCTGCTTGCCGCGGCACTCCCGCAGGACGCTGCCGCCGCAACCCCCTACATCGCCCTGGCAATTGCACCCGTGGCCGCGGTCGCCGTCGTGCTTTCGCTGGACGGATCGGTGCGCTCGGCACATACGGTGGCGCTGCTCGGCGTGCTGGCTGCCGTCGGTTCCGCCGTGCGGGTGGCGAGCACCGGCGTCGGCGGCGTGGAGGCGGTGTTCATCCTGTTGATGCTGGCCGGCCGTGCGTTCGGTGCGCGGTTCGGGCTGCTGCTCGGTGCCGCCACGATTGCCGTTTCCAGCGCGCTATGGGGCGGCATCGGCCCGTGGACGCCGTTTCAGATTTTCGCCTGTGCCTGGGTGGGCGCCGGGGCCGGTCTGCTCCCCAAGCGGGTTCGCGGCCGGGCCGAGCTGTGGATGCTGGCGGCGTACGGCGTGGTGGCGTCCTACGTGTTTGGGCTGCTGTTGAACCTGTGGTTCTGGCCCTTCGCCGTGGGTGCGGGCACCGGCATCTCCTACGTTCCGGGAGCGCCGCTGGGCACCAACCTCAGCAGCTTCCTGCTGTACTCGCTGTTGACGTCGACGGCGGGCTGGGACACCCTGCGCGCCGTCACCACGGTGATCGGCATCGCGGTGGTGGGCCGGGCGGTGCTTGCCTCGCTGCGGCGGGTAAAGCCGGTGTCGGCGGGGACTGCAGGCTCCGACGCGAAGGCCGCCCACCCCTCTTCCTCCGTACGGGGCCACTCTTCCCGGGCTCGGCGCCAGCTCACACCTTGAGGCGGCGGTCCCCCATATCCGGGCACGCGGGGTAGTCCATCAACAAGCTGACACGGCGCCCACCGCACGTAAGTGCCGTCGCGGGATTCGGGTACCTGCCACCCGGGTGCCCGCTGGACCGCGGCCGTACCGTTTACAGAGGCCTCGCTGCTTACAGAGGCCTTGCTGCGCCCCTACGCGCCGGGGCGCATTGAAAGACAATCTGAAGGAGATCGGCCATCATGCCCCCTCGCGAAGCACCAGCCTACGAGCCGACGCATCACGAAGCTGGATGGCGCTTAAAGCCGCGCCCGTGGCCTGTTGGCCCCAGCGAGAGCTACGGAAAAGTCGACTTTAATGACGGAGAGGGAAAGGCTGTCCTCACCCTCTACATCCAGCGCGCACCCGAGGAAGGTTACGTACTGCACGTCGAGCACTTAGCCGCTCCGCTGCGAGTGGATGGAACACTCGTTCGCCTGAATCCGGTCCCGCACGTGGACAGGGAGGCCGCCGACTTCCGAAGGATCTCTGCTGCCCATACGGCTGCCGCGAAAGCCGCGGCTGAGCTGCAGGCCGCCGTCAGCGCCGCCCGCGCGAAGGGAGACTCGTGGGAGGTTATCGGCGCCGCCCTCGGCACGTCCGCTCGAACTGCCCGGGAGCGGTTCGGAAACCACTGAGACGCCAGCTCACACCTTGAAGTACTTGGCCTCCGGGTGGTGGAACACGAACGCGTCGGTGGACTGTTCGGGGTGCAGCATGAGCTCGTCGCTGAGGACCACGCCCATGCGCTCGGGCTTCAGCAGCTCCGTCACCTTGCGGCGATCCTCCATGTCCGGGCACGCGGGGTAGCCCAGTGAGAACCGTGCACCGCGGTAGTCCAGCTTGAAGTACCCTGCCGTGTCCTTCGGCTCCTCGGCCCCGAAGCCCAGCTCCTTGCGGATGCGGGCGTGCCAGAACTCGGCGAGCGCCTCGGTGAGCTGCATGACCAGGCCGTTGAGCTCGTAGTAGTCGCGGTACTGGTTGGCGGCGAACATCTTGGAGGTGAACTCTTCAATCTTCGAGCCGGCGGTGACCAGCTGCATGGGCAGCACGTCGATCTGGCCGGACTCTCGGGACTTCACGAAGTCGGCCAGGCACAGGTGCCGGTCGCGGCGCTGGCGCGGAAAGTTGAACCGCAGGCGGTCGGTGCCGATCGGACCGCCTGAACCACCGTCCGGGGCGAGCAGGCCGGCCTGCCCCAGGACGCCGTCGGGATCCTCACCGTGGTGCAGCACCACCACCTGTTCCCCTTCGGAGACCACGGGGAAGTAGCCGTACGCGACGGAGGCGTCCAGCATGCCCTCGGCCAGGATGCGGTCCAGCCAGTAGCGCAGGCGCGGCCGGCCTTCGCGTTCCACGAGTTCCTCGTAGGAGGCGCCGTCCTCGCCGCGGCCGGGTTTGAGGCCCCACTGGCCCATGAAGGTGGCGCGCTCGTCGAGGAACGCGGAGTAGTCGTGGAGTGAAACTCCGCGGACAATGCGGGTGCCCCAGAATGGCGGCACGGGCACGGGGTTGTCGCTGGCGACGTCGGAGCGGCCGGGCATGGCTTCGGGCTCGGTGATGGTGAACTTCGCCCCGCCCTTGTGGATGCGCTTCTTCAACGGCGGCAGGCCGACGTCGTCCGGTGATTCGCCGCGGGCCACGCGCACCAGCGGTTCCATCAGGGACAGGCCCTCGAAGGCGTCCTTGGCGTAGCGGACCACGCCGTCGAACTGCTCGGCCAGGTCCTGCTCCACGTAGGCGCGGGTGAGGGCTGCGCCGCCGAGGATCACCGGCCACTTCTTGGCCAGGCCGCGGGACTGGAGCTCGGCAAGGTTTTCCTTCATCACCACGGTAGACTTCACCAGCAGCCCGGACATGCCGATCACGTCGGCGTTGTGCTCCTCCGCGGCGGCGATGATCTCGGCGATGCCCTGCTTGATGCCGATGTTGATGACCTTGTAGCCGTTGTTGGTGAGGATGATGTCCACCAGGTTCTTGCCGATGTCGTGCACGTCGCCGCGGACGGTGGCGATCACCATGGTGCCCTTGCCGGAGGAGTCCGACTTCTCCATGTGCGGTTCCAGCAGGGCCACGGCGTTCTTCATGACCTCGGCCGACTGGAGCACGAACGGCAGCTGCATCTCGCCGGCGCCGAAGCGTTCGCCCACCACCTTCATGCCCTCGAGCAGGTGGTCGTTGATGATACCCAGCGGGGTCATGCCCTCGCTGCGCGCCAGGTCCAGGTCCTCCTCGAGGCCCTTGCCCTCGCCGTCGATGATGCGCCGTTCCAGCCGCGCTCCGGTGGGCAGTGCGGCGAGTTCGGCGGCGCGCTGGTCCTTGAGGGCTGCGGTGTCGACGCCGGCGAACATGTCGAGCATGATGGCCAGGGGGTCGTAGGTGGTGTTGCCGTCGGCGTCGTATTCGCGGCGGTCCCACACCAGGTCCAGGGCCACCTTGCGCTGCTCCTCGGGGAGGGACGCAAGCGGGACGATCTTGGCGGCGTCGATGATGCCGCTGGTGAGGCCGGCCTGGACGGCCTCGTGGAGGAACACGGAGTTCAGGACGACGCGCGCTGCCGGGTTCAGGCCGAAGGAGACGTTGGAGACGCCGAGCGTGGTGTTGATGCCGGGGTATTTAGCGGTGATCTGGCGGATGGCCTCGATGGTTTCGATGCCGTCGCGGCGGGTTTCCTCCTGGCCGGTGGCGACGGGGAAGGTGAGGCAGTCGACAATGATGTCCTCGACGCGCATGCCCCATTCCCCCACCAGCGAGTCGATAAGGCGGGAGGCGATGGCCACCTTGCCCTCGGTGGTGCGGGCCTGGCCCTCTTCGTTGATGGTCAGGGCGATGACGGCGGTGCCGTGTTCCTTCACGAGCGGCATGATACGGGCGAAGCGGCTGTTGGGGCCGTCGCCGTCCTCATAGTTGACGGAGTTGACCACGGGGCGGCCGCCGATGAGTTCCAGCCCGGCCTTCAGGACCGGGGGTTCGGTGGAGTCGATGACCAGCGGGAGGGTGGAGGCGGAGGCGAAGCGGGAGACGATTTCCTTGACGTCCGCCACGCCGTCGCGGCCCACGTAGTCCACGCAGACGTCCAGCAGGTGCGCGCCGACGCGGATCTGTTCGCGGGCGATGTCCACGCAGTCATCCCAGCGTTCCTCGAGCATGGCTTGGCGGAAGGCTTTGGAACCGTTGGCGTTGGTGCGCTCACCGATGGCCAGGTACGCGGACTCCTGGTCGAAGTTCACGTGCTGGTACAGGGAGGCGACGCCGGCTTCGCGCTCTTCGGGGATTCTGGCCGGTGCTGTTTTGTCCTCGGTGGCCACGGCTTTGGTGCGGAAGGGCGCGAGACGTTCGACGACGGCGGCCATGTGCTCCGGCGTCGTACCGCAGCAGCCGCCCACCAGGCCCAGGCCGAATTCGCGCACGAACTGTTCGTGCGCGGTGGCGAGTTCGGTGGGGGTGAGCGGGTAGTGCGCGCCGTTGGCGCCGAGGATGGGCAGGCCGGCGTTGGGCATGCAGGCGATGGCGACGGAGGACTGCTTGGCGAGGTGGCGGAGGTGTTCGCTCATCTCGTCCGGGCCGGTGGCGCAGTTGAGGCCGATGGCGTCGACGCCGAGCGGCTCCAGGGCGGTGAGGGCGGCGCCGATTTCGGAGCCCATGAGCATGGTTCCGGTGGTTTCGACGGTAACTTCGACGAAGATGGGGAGGCGGATGCCCTTGGAGACGATGGCCTGCTTGCAGCCGTTGACCGCAGCCTTGGTCTGCAGGAGGTCCTGGCTGGTTTCGATGAGGAAGGCGTCCGCGCCGCCGTCGATGAGGCCTTCTGCCTGAAGGGCGAACGTCTGCTTGAGCCAGTCGTAGCTGGTGTGGCCAAGGCTGGGGAGCTTGGTGCCGGGGCCCATGGAGCCGAGAACCCAGCGCATCCGGCCGTCGGTTTGTTCCGCCGCTTCGGCGCGTTCGCGGGCGATCCTGGCGCCCTTTTGTGCCAGTTCCTCGATCCGGTCGTCGATGCCGTAGTCCGAGAGGTTGGACCAGTTGGCGCCGAAGGTGTTGGTTTCCACGGCATCGATCCCCGTGGCGAAGTAGGCGTCGTGGATGTCCGCGATGACGTCCGGGCGGGTGTCGTTGAGGATCTCGTTACAGCCCTCGAGGTTCTGGAAGTCTGTGTCCAGCTGCAAGTCGCGGCCCTGCAGCATGGTGCCCATGGCGCCGTCGGCAATGACCACCCGGTGGTTCACGGCGTCCAGGAGTGCCTGGGCGCGGGCGGGGCGGAGGACGGATTCGATGTCCAGTGCGAAACGAGGCATTTAAACAGGTTACGGGCGGGGCCGCCTGCGTTGCGCTGTGTGTCTGGATACTACGGTGGGAGTGGCGGACGTTCCCGGTGCCGGACGAAGGAACTACCTGAAATTCGACAATTGATCTTATGTAAAGCTGACGCGGAGCGAGCCTCCCTACGGGCCCTCCGCAACGGACTTAGACAGCACTGAACCCTGCAGTTCGGGCCCGTCAGGTGTATGTGTCTGGGGATTCATTGAACATTTTGCGCGACTGCCTGGGCCTCACGGTACTCCTTGTATGCGGGCCCAGCAGTTAGCAGAATCGAGCCAACTCCGCCAAAAGCCAGAATGGATGATTCCCATAGAGGCATAAAGCTCTTGGAGCCGATGCCTATAGCCTCCGCCCCGACGGATGATATTCCGAAGACGACCCAAAACCACAACATCACCCTCGACGTAGTAGTTCCCTTCACGTAGTCAACAAGGGTTAGAGGCAGCTTCGACAGCCTTGCTGCCCATATCCAGCAGGTCACCAAGGCTATGGCGGCGAGCCCGAGCAAGAGTGCTGCCTGGAGCTTGGAGTCCCCGTCCTGGCCCTGAAGCACCCCAGCGAAGATGGAGGCGATTATTACTACTGGTACCACGTAGACCCACGACGTTTTGCGATCATCCACCGCCTCAAGGAATCCCTTCACGGCTTTCGTCCAAAGTTTGCGCATACGCATAAACCGAAGGTATCCGCAGAGTCACCGCGATCCTCAGATATGAAGCCGATCCTTAACGCGAGAGTCCACGCCATTGTCAGACCCCGCAGGTAGCGTCCTAAACGGAAGCATAGTGCTGCCATCAAAGAAGGGGACATACTGATGAAGCAGGAACAAAGCGTGCGAGCAATTTTCCGCTGCCGCTCCGGTCACGAGCACGAGCTCTGCGTCAACGTTCAGCGCGGTGTACCGCCGGAACTTCGTTGCCGTCCGTCCCAGCCTCAGGGCTACGGCTCTGGCAATGGATCGGGTTGCAAGGTTCCAACCGACCTCCAAGAGCAGGTACAGCGCGAGCTTCGGTACTCATTGCAAGAGAGCAAGCGTCAGGGTTATGTCCTAATTGAGGGCTAATGTGCCGCCGAAATTTACTGGCTCCGTCGTGCCTGGTCAGAAAGTTCCAAGAAGAACAGTAGCGTTTTTGTGTCCATTCCGGATCGAGGCTCCATTTCAATCAGTTATTCTCAGACCGGGTCTTGCTGCTCGAAGGTGTCCTGGCGTCGTATACACGAAATAAACGTCATGCCGGCGCTGCCAGTGACTGCAAAACCACAGAGAACTGCGGAAATCTTGGGTGCATTATGTTAGGTGCACAAGAATGACATGGGGGCAAAGTGAAAAAGTACTATCTGCCGGGCAAAGACAACTGGCACAACTTTGAAATTGTTGGCGAGTCGTATCGCGAGAAACAGATCCTCTCAGCTCTGGGGCGCCGCCCAAGGCTCGACGAAGAGATCGAGGACGTCTTCGAAGCGTTTCTCGTGCCGGAACCGGATAATCCCCACGACGCGAACGCTATCTCGGTGCGGGTCAACGGACAGGTCGTCGGTTACCTGGACCGTGACTCTGCTGCCGTTTATCGCCCTTTAATCCACCGCATCGCTGCAAGCGGCATGATAGCCACAACCACGGCGCGGATCTGGGCTGTGGTGCGGGAGTCATGGGAAGCTGAGCGGCAGGCGAGATTTTTCTCAAATGTTCGTATTTACCTGCCCGAGGCCCACGAGATCCTTCCGCTCAACAACCATTTCCCGGCCAACTTGGCAGTTCTTCCTTGGAGTGGCGCCCTTCAAGTGACGGGCGAAGACCAGCATTTCGCCCATCTGTTCAACTACCTGCCTCAGAACGGCGAAGGGCTTGTCATTCTAACGATGCACAAGCTCGTGCAGACCCTAAAGAACGGCACCGAGAAGAACCTCGTTGAGGTCCGTCTTGACGGTGAACGGGTGGGGCAGCTGACAGCAACCACCTCCAACCACTATCTGCCATCGATTTCTCACGCAGCAGATGCAGGGAAGGAGCTGGGGATCTGGGCCAGGATCAAAGGCTCGGGGCTTGCAGCCGAGCTGGTCATTCAGGGTGCCAGGGCCACCGAGTTGAATGACGCGTGGCTCAGTACGATGCCCTCCTTCCCCCCCGCTGACGCCGGAAACCGCCGCTTATACAGTCCCGCCCGCCTACACCGGAGATGCCCCCAGGCCCCGCAGCCCTAGGACCATCACCACACCATCAGCGGGCGAAAGCAGCTTTCGGACGGTGCCCCCTTTCAGGAAATCGGACCGCCAGCCACCTAAGGGAAAAGTGGTGCTTACAGACAAGGACAGGCGATACAGTCCGCTAATTCATCGGATCGCGGGCGTAGCAATGATTATTATTGGTGTCATCATGGGCGCTATCCTTGCTGCCATCCCGCTACTTGGGCCGGTGCTTTTTATCGGCTGCCTTGCCTTGGGAATTATGGGCAACATTCGCTCACGGAAGATAGCGACCGCGCTCGAACAGGAACTACCTGTCTCCGGATTTATCCCGAAATAGGCATCGAGCGTCCCGGTGCAGTCACGTTGGCTCACCTCGACGGAGATTCACCGCCACTTTCGAACCGCACAACGGCGCACGGAGGACCGCTGCCTCTTCGCTACAGAAAAGACTCTTGACGCTTCGGGCCGATGCTTGGACACTCAGTCCACAGACAAGCGTTGGAGGCGACCATGGTTGGTCAGCGGATCGGCTACGTCCGGGTGAGCACTGTGGATCAGAACGAGTTCCGTCAGCTCGAGGGCCAGGTCCTGGACCGGGCTTTCACGGACAAGGCTTCGGGCCGGGATACCGCCCGGCCCGAGCTGACGGAGCTGCTGCGATTCGTCCGCGACGGGGATACGGTGGTTGTGCACAGCATGGACCGGCTCGCGCGCAACCTCGATGACCTGCGTGCACTCGTACAAGGCCTGACCCGGCGCGGAGTCCGTGTGGAGTTCCTCAAAGAACAGCTCGTCTTCACCGGCGAGGACTCGCCCATGGCCAACCTCATGCTCTCCGTCATGGGCGCCTTCGCGGAGTTCGAACGCTCCCTGATCAGGAACGTCAGCGCGAGGGCATCGCCCTGGCCAAACAACGCGGCGCCTATAAAGGGCGGAAAAAGGCGCTGACGCCGGAACGGGTGGCCGAACTGGTCCAGCGCGCCGGCACCGGCACTCCGAAAGTCGTCCTCGCCCGCGATTATGGAATCAGCAGGGAAACGGTCTACCAGTACCAGCGCCAGGCTGCGTTGCAGTAACCACTTCCTCCCCCGGCCCTTCGTTCCCAGCCAGCCCCAAGGTTTACCCGCCAGGGTTGTTTATGGAACTTCGGCCAACCGCTATTTGGCCGGAGTTTCGCCAAATCTAGGACTTCCGGCAACCTCGGCATGGCCTGCACGATGTCAGTGTCTGGGTCAGCATGAACGCGGTGCGGAGACGTCGTTAAACCCTCCCGGTCGCAAAATGAGCTTTGCCGTTCCTCGCCCCCCAGCCTTACAGAACGTCCACTATCGGCTCTTTAAAGCTGCCGGGGGAGTGCCTCCCAGAGGGGCCGTTTCCTGTTGTCGTTCGTCCCGCTTTTTCCCGAATTCTTGGCGATAGAACCGGCCAGCCAGCAGCTGGTTGACGGCGTCTGGCCATCCTCGTGCTCGCACCGCGTACGGCCTGGTCTTGCTACAGAGTTGGGGAATCCAGCCAGTCGTCCCGGGCTCTCTCCTTGTTCATCGGTGCGGCTTTAGCGAAACATTAAAGACTGTTTCCGAAGGGGGCGTGGAAGAAAATAGCCAAGATACGTCGCCTTGGAACGTGCCGTCGATCTGAGTTATTCACTCGGTCAGCCAGGTTACCGCTTCGTCCATCGAGGTGAAGAACCGCGTCTGACACGAATGGGTATGCCGTGCGGCATAAAAGGTGGCTATGACTTCGTCTACAGGACTGGCACCCACGAGGGCCATCTGCGCGAGCGGCCACGGGGCTGCAAAAATCTCCGTGGCGCGGCGACCGATCCACTTCATGCTGGCCATTTCCACCAACATTGGGAGTGCACGCCCTGAACTCAGCTCAGCAGCGCGGCTCTTCAAAGCGGTCGCTTCGATTTCAGTGACCACTGCTCCGGGCTTCCATCGCACATGCAAGTAACCGTGAGGGGATAGATCGATGGTCACGATGTCACTTTCTTGCCCATTTAGTTCCACGACAACTCCTCAACACCCGTACGCAAGCCCGTCCTTACTGAAATCAGCAGTCCAGAAATCTAGTCGTAGGTTCCCTGGGACCCTTTCATATCACTTGTAAGGCCCTAGGCAGGCGTTCACGCCTCCTTCACGGTTGGTGGCGCAGATTAACCCGGGAAAGGCTTTGATAGTTAGGGCTGGCATTCCTTGAGCCCGCAGGCGGACTGCGGGTGCGGAATAGTGCGCGAGGAGGGCTAGCAGCCTACAGGACATCAGTGTCAAATCGGCGCTCACCTCATGGGAGAAATAGCACTGACGCATTGCCGCGTTGGATACAGGTGTCGGGTCAGCTAGCAATTTGTGCGGACCACGCTTTTATGTCCTCCGCAGTGAACCGTACGTCCGGCAGGGCAGCGCGGAGCCTTGTGTTTAACTCTTCCTCGACAACGAAGAGCGGCAGGCCGCTGGCGGTCGATGCAGTCTCCCGGATTGCTACTTCAACACGGCCAAGCAAAGCATTCAGCATTTCATTAGGGTCCGGGATTTCGGGTGACCCGCTAGTCATTGCCGACCGGATTTCATTTGGCAGAATTCCTGGGTAGTTCCGTAGGGAACCTTGGTGCTCAGAGCCACTGTGAAGGATCCTGGCCCTAGGCGTGTGACCAAGATGCCCTGCCGGCCATCTTTCATCGCCTCGTGACGGGCAATTTCGACGGCTGCGGTGAGGTCCTCCTGAATAATCCATGGATTATCTCCCCTGACGTGATACGTACTCCCCGCCTGGACGGTGGTGATCATTACGTGGTCCTGCTTCTACTGATAAAGGTTTTTCGTTTTTTGCGGCGCGGATCAGTGTCGTGTCCACCGCTGCTCGGGGTTCTCGGTTCATGGCTTCGATTGGTCCCCGTGGCGACGTTTGGCCCAGAAAAGGGGGCGCTTTCTGAGACGGCTTCTGCGATACGCACAAATATGGTCGCCACAAATTCCACCCCGGCAGGTCCGGAATGGGGGCTGGAGCCTGCCGGGAGTGGAACCCGCAACCAAAGTATCATGGATTCGCCGACTAACTATTCGTGTACGAAGTTTTCAGTAACAATGTTGGTCGTAGGAAAATGCGGAGGGAAGAACGTGGCCAGTGGAGAGACCCCGGCTCAGAAGTTCATGCGGCGGACCGGGAAGTTGCGGGCCATTTTTTGGGCCTGCTCAGCAGGGCCCGGTTCAGGGGCGTGTGATAGTCCGGCAGGACGCGGCCCAGCGCCAACGTGAAGAGCAGCTGCCCCAGTGGACCACGGTAGGCAACGCCGACGGCACAAGCTACCTCGTGTCCCGATAAACGCGCGGGTAGATTTCTCGCAGGTCTGGGGCTATTTTCCCACAGCGCAGCATGACCAGACATTGGGGGTGGGTGAGACCCATCCTGTCGAGCAAAGGTTTGTATGCAGCGACGACGTTGCGGGCCGCGACGCTTAGGGCAAAGCACAATTGCTTCTCCAGCAGAAGGTCTTCCTCAGCTCCTGCTGTTTCGGTTTGCGGGATGCTCAACTCGGTCAATACAAATCTCCAGAACTGATAATTATCCGAGCATGCTCGGATGGGATGGCGGCAAGCCTGCGGGGTGGAGCTCCTCGGGGCGACCTTCCGACTACGGCTTTAACGCAGGGATATGTCCTCGGGATTCTTCGGTACGACGTAGGTGCTGCCGTCGGAGCGGTGACGGGTTTCCCACTGCTGTGTTTCGGCCTGGCGCTTTCCCAGTAGTTCCCTGTTTGCGCTCGTCATGTCGTGATCAATAGACGTTCTGTGGGCGGTCCGAAGACGGCCCGCAACTTGCCCATTGCGTTCATGAATCTTTCCACAAAGGCCATCAGTGTTTCCTTTGCTGTCTTTTTTACGCCTCGAAGCCGCCGGACTTCTCTCCCGCCGCAGGGCTGCAGGGAACGAGCGCTCCCTCGCTGCTGAACTGACCGAAGCCGGCGCCGCCCTCAATAAGGAAGCGATGTCCGTGCCGGGAATCATGATGCAGAAACTGAAGCTGGAGCGCGAGGACGTTATACAGCTGCATACAGCAATGACCCGGCTTATCGCTGCAGCAAAGACTCAGCCCGCGATCACGGAGACGACCAACTCCTAACGCCAAGTGCGACCGGATCAACCCCTCAATGCCGAACCCGCCAGAGACTGCTTGCCAACTTGACGGCGCCGAGGGACGACGTTTGGCCCGCTCCCACAAGGTAACCAGGCCAGCATCCCTGCGACTGACTTCACGACCAGCCAGAACAACCCGGTCGCCAACCAACACGGAAATGGCCCAGCAGCAGCGACAACAACGAAAAAACAGATGGCGGGCCGAAAGGGCCGGCCGCAACGATCAGAAAGCCATCATGGAAGACCCGCGACTCACGGCACCTCACTCACCGGAGGCGAACCATTCGCGGTTCCGCGTGCCGGCGTTGGTCCCGGGTGGGGCTGATACCGCCACGTCCGATACCGCGCTAATGCCTCAGGGGTTCCTGGCCCACCGGCCGCCTCTTATCAACAGCAGCCATGCTGGTCGAGCATTCCTGGAACGAGAGACTGGCCGGCGCCGGCCTAACCCACGTCGGTGCGAGAGCCCTTGATGTTCCTTCCGCGACGGAGGAGCCCACGCGACAGGCGAAAATCGCGGGTGACTCCCGGACGCTCGCTTCCTTCCGTACCCTTGCCTTCCCCTCCGCCGGTCAAAGGCGGATGTAAGAAGATCATGCGCGACCGTCAATATTAGGAGACTTCGCCCTGATCGGAAGGCACTGTCCATAGCGCGATTGGGGGCCATGAGTAGAGGACCGAACCCACCCCACGCCTAATGCAGTCGGTTGGGGTATTCGCCTGTTGTTGGAATCCCCCGCCCCGCCCCGGGTGCGCGTTTGTTCGGAGGGGCGTTACCGTCAGGCGGGGCAAGGGGTTCGTTGTCCACTAGGGGGCTTAGGGAAGCAGTTCGAGTTCCCAGTCTTTGACGTCGGCCACGGGGGCGAACAGGCTCGCGTTCAGTTCGTCGAGTGGCCGGCCGTTCCTGACCCGGTTGGGCCAGTCCCGGTTGCCGAGGGCGGCCTTACCCAAGGCCACGACGTCGGCGGCGCCATCAGTGAGCATCGATAGGGCCGTTTCGGGGTCATCAAGGTGACCGTTGGCTATGACGGGCAGGCCTGTGTGCTGTTTGGCCAAGGCAGCCAACGATGGTCCCTGGTCCCCGAACGCTGGAGCGTAGGCCCGGTATTCGGTGGTGTGGATGAAGTCGACACCCGTGGCGGCGAGAGTTGAGAAGATAACTTCGGCCTCCTCGGCCCCTCCGGCCCATCGGTGGTCGTGGTCGCTGACCTTGGATTGGGAGACGCGAATACCCACGGTCAGGTCCGGGCCTACGGCTTCGCGGACGGCGTGTGCGATTTCGGCCGGGAACCGGACGCGGTTTTCTGCCGAACCGCCGTATTCGTCCGTTCGCAGGTTCAGGTAGTCGGTGAGGAACTGGTCCAACAAGTATCCGTTGGCGCCGTGGATCTCTACGCCGTCGAATCCTGCTTCCTTGGCGCGCAGTGCGGCATCCACAAAGCCCTGACGAACTTCGTCCATCTGTTCACGGCTGATTTCGGCAGGGACGCGGTACGGGCCCTCACCGCGGTAAAAGTCCAACTGCTCACCCTTTGGGGCGACGGCCGACGGGGCAATGCTTCCGTCTTTGAAACGGTTTCCCTGCGCCTGGCCCCCGGCGTGCATCAGTTGGGCGAAAATCTTGGAGCCCGCCGCGTGCACCGCGTCAACGACCCCGGTCCAGGACCTGGCCTGTTCCTCCGTTGCAAGACCTGGCTGGTAGAGATAGCCCTGGCTGTAGGAGGCGTCAGGGTAGATGCCCTCCGTGATCAACAAGGCAAACCCGCCGCGGGCAAATGCCTCGTAATAAGAGATCATTTTCCCGGTAACCAGCCCCTCTTCCGTCGCGCTGATACGCGTCATCGGGGCCAGTGCCACACGGTTTGGCAGGTGGGTAGAACCGATCTGCAGCGGGTTCCAAAGCGGCGTGGAGTTCATCGGATGTCCTTAAATCGTTGATGTACTTCCGGCCCAACGATTGAGTCTTGAGCGGGTGTTGTGGGTCATGGGAGCTGGGCGCGGGAAAGCATTGGCCTGGAAGGCAACATCGGGTTGTCTAGTACGACATGCATCGTAGTACGGAATACATCGTACAATAGAGAACGACCCGACCAGCCAACAGCAGGAGACCTTCCCCGTGCGATCACTTGCCCATCCCGAGAAGGGTGAGCTGCAGTTGGACGCCGTACTGTCAGCCCTGGCGGATCCAATTCGGCGGCAGATAGTCGGCTACCTCGCTGCATCCCCCGGAACACATGCCTGCAGTGCCTTCAATCTGCCGGTTACCAAGTCCACTTCGACGCATCACTTCAGGGTTCTGCGTGAAGCAGGCCTGATTCGCCAGGACTACCAGGGGACCGCGATCCTCAACTCACTGCGGACGGAAGACCTCGAAGCACAGTTCCCGGGCCTCCTTCAGGCTGTCCTTCAACCCACTAATGCGGCGCCTTTGTCTCCGGTCGTGGACGTTCACGACCGGCACTGAGCCCACGGAATCACTGCCGGCTTTGCGATGCAGGCGCGGCTCCAGCCGCGTCAGGTGCCTGGAAGTAAAGATGGGCGTGGGCGCCACACCGTTCGTTGAAGCGAGCAGAGCAGTTCGGGCACGATGTGGTTGCCAGATAAGCGTGGATGGACATCTCGCATTTGCAGACACCGCATAGAATTGCCAGCTCTGGCCACTGGTTCCTTGGCCATGTTTGGGCCTGATGATCGGCCTCTTCCTCGTGACAGAGATGGCAGGGGTAGTACCGAAGACAGCACTTGAACTTTATGGCTATCACATCCACATCGGTGCGGTAATGGATGCAGCGGGTTTGGTCGTCGACGATTTTGCCGAAGATCTTCACGACTCTTGCCTCGCTCACTTCACGCGGCGGACAAGGATGTCGGGGAAGGCCCTGTGCACAGCCACCGCCGCAACCGATGCCACGGCGTCCTTCAGGATATCGCCGGGGTAGAAGATCAGATCACTGGCGAAGGCAGCCTGCCAGGACAGTTTGAGGTTCACCATCATGCCGAGTACGCCGGGCATGTGTGATGCGACCACCGTCACCACGATGCTGGCGAGGAAAAACCCAAGCCCACGCCGCTTGGCCGGAAGGCGCCGGATGATCTGCTCGGCGGCGATGCCAACGAGAAAGGCCGCAAGAAGGAAGCCCATAACGTATCCGGCAGATCCACCGGCGAGGACCTGCAGGCCCGCTCGGCCGCCCGAGAAGATCGGCAGCCCAGCGAACGCAAGAAGAAGGTATAGCGCGACCGCGGCGACGGCACGCGATCCGCCAAGGACGAGGCCGGTCACCATGATGGCCAAGGTCTGCAGCGTGATAGGCACACCGAAGCCACCGACAGGGATGCCCGGGACAATCGCCGAGGCCGCGATCAACGCGGCGAACACAGAAATAAAGGCCAGGGACTGCGCATCCCGCAACCCATGAGGCGCGCGGCGCCCTGCCTCGGCCCGGCCGCGGCGTGCCGAGGTCGGGGTCGTCGGATGGCTCATAGTTTCTCCTGGTCCTGGGCGGCGTTCTCGATAGAACGCTACACAGCGCCCACCTACGGCCTTTTGTAGCCAAGCCACGACAGCGCCCGTGATCTTTGGAGCGATGGCTACAAAATGACCTCGACCGTAGATGCCGGCCGTGACGTCCCTGCCCGTTTCCTTGGCTGTCGCCATAGCTCGCTGCTTTCGGCGCCCGGGGGAAGAAATATCTGGTCCGCACTTATCTGACAATGCGGTCGCTTGGGACTCACAAAAAGGCTTTGGCCCAGCTGGGGGTCAGGCTGGCCGACCTTCGGGCTCAGTCTGCGGCGTGGCTGCTGTCGTACCCCAGTGCACGGCTGGCTTCCAGCCCCGCCCGGGCCACCAACGGCCCCAGCCGCTCAACGTCGGCAGGCCCGATCCGCTGGGTCGGGAACCCCAGGCCCACGGCGCATGCAAGCCTTCCAGTATGGTCGAAGACCGGTGCGCTGATTGAGCCCACGTCCTGGTTGCGTTCCCCGAATGCCGCGAAATACCCCTGCTCGCGCGCAACGGCCGCCTGCTCCCGCAGCGTCTGCAGGGACACCGGGGTATCCGGCGTGAAGTCCTCGAGCCCCTGCCCGTCCAGGTCATCCCAGGCTCCGGGATCGAATGCCAGGAACACCTTGCCGGGGGCACCGGCGTGCAGCGGCATGACCATCCCCACCATGAATGGCCGCATCACCACGTGCCGGGTCTCGGCCACTGCGACGATGGTCCGGAAGGCCCCGTCCCGGGCGTACAGGCAGGCAGTTTCGCCGGTTTCGTCGCGCAGCTGCTGCAGGACCGGCTTCACCAGCCGGACCACGTCCAGCCCGAACGTCCCGGGGGTAGCCCAGCGGACCAGGCCGATGCCGATCCGGTACCGGTCGCCGTCGCGGTCCAGGAACCCCTCGCGGAGCATGTTCTGGACCAACCGCTGGCAGGTGCTGGACGGCAGCCCGGTTTTGCGGATGATCTGCTGCAGCGTCGGCTCGGGCTCCTCTACCGAAAAGCAGTCCAGAATCTCCGCCACCTTGTGCAGGACCAACAGGGGCGAGGCCCCAGCTCCCGGTTCCTTCGCCACTGTCCGAACACCCTTTCAATCTGTTTCCGCCAGCCTCCAGCTTAGTGAGCAGGGAGCCGCCCCAGCATGTGATCCATTTGACATCCCATCAGGGTAACCCACATCATGGGATTAGAACCCACTTTATGGGTTTATCCAACAGATCCCCAACACAACGACGTGGAGAATCCATGAGCACCCCCGCAATCACGTGTGAAACAGCCCCCGAGCCCAAGCGCCCCGGCGCGAGCCGGGTGGGACTGATCGTCCCCAGCTCCAACACCACCATGGAGACCGAACTGCCGGAACTGTTCCGGCGCCAGGCCGAGGCGACCGGCCACAAGTACACCTTCCACTCCGCCCGCGCCGGCATGAAGAAGGTCACCACGGAAGAACTGCTGGCCATGGTGGGCAAGGCAGCGCAGTGCGCCGAAGCGGTCTCCGACGCCGACGTGGACGTCATCGCCTACGCCTGCCTGGTGGCTGTCATGGCCCAGGGCCCCGAAGCCCACGAGGGCTCCGAAAAGGTCATCGCCGACGCCGCCGCCGACAACGGACACCCGGCCCCGGTCACCAGCAGCGCCGGCGCCCTGGTCCGGACCCTGCACGAAATCGGCGCCCAGAAGGTCGCCATGATCACCCCCTACATGAAGCCGCTGACCAAGATGGTGGTGGACTACATCGAGGGCTCGGGCATCACGGTGCTGGACGCCATCAGCCTCGAAGTTGCGGACAACCTCGAGGTTGGCTGCCTTGACCCCCAGAACCTGCCCGCACTGGCCCGCAGCCTGCAGCGCGAAGGCGCGGACGCCGTCGTCCTGTCCGCCTGTGTCCAGATGCCGTCGCTCGCCGCGGTCCAGGCAGTGGAGGACGAGCTGGGACTTCCGGTCATCACGGCGGCCACGGCCACCACCTACGAGATCCTCAAGGCCCTGGGCCACCAGCCCGCCATCACCGGAGCGGGCAGCCTGCTGTCCGGCGCCGGCGTCCCCGCCCCGGCGAACGCATAGGCGGCGGGCACCATGTCGCTCTCCCTCATCGCGTTCCTGGTGCTGGTGGCGGCCTTCGCCGTCGGTTCCTTCACCAAGATCAACGCCGGACTGCTGGCCACGGTCGCCGCGTTCGGCGTGGGCACCCTCCTGGCCGGGATGTCCATCAAGGATGTCATCGGACAGTTCCCCGCCGGGCTGTTCTTCATCCTGGTGGGCGCCACCCTGCTCTTCGCCATAGTGCGGATCAACGGCACCATCGACCTGCTCGCATACTGGGCGGAACGGCTCGCCGGCGACCGGAAAATCCTGGTCCCCATCCTGATGTTCCTGCTGACCGCAGCCCTGGCTTCCGCCGGCGCCTTCACGCCGGCCGCCATCGCCATCGTCGCCCCGGTGGGCCTGGCACTGGGCGCGCGGTTCGGCATCAGCACCCTGGCCATGGGCCTGGTCATCGTCCAGGGCGCGAACGCCGGCGCGTTCTCTCCCGTCAACCCCTTCGGCGTCCTGGGCAACAAAATGCTGGACGGTGCCGGCGCTTCTGACGATTCCTTCAAGCTCTATGCGTACTGCTTCATCTTCAACGCCATCCTGGCCGTGATCGCCTACGCCCTGGTGCAGGCCATCATGAAGCGCCGGGCAGCCAAGGCAGGCACGCTTCACACGGACGGCGGTGACAATGACGTGAAGGACGACGGCGGCGCTGGCGCACCCTCAGGGGAAGCCCTTTCAGGTCCCGGCGGCACCGGAACGGCCGTGCTCACCGCCCCCACCTCTGTGACTACCGGAACCCGGACCCGCCCGGAGAAGGTGGCCGCAACCCCCATGCGCATCCTCACACTGGTGGGCATCGCCTCCCTGCTGGTGCTCACCACCGTCCTGGGACTCGATGTGGGAGTCGCCTCGCTGGTCATCGCCGCGGTGCTGATCGTCCTGGACTCCAACGTGCAGAAGCCCGCGGTGGAAAGCATGCCGTGGTCGGCCATCATCCTGGTCACCGGCATCGTCACTTACGTGGGCATGCTGGAGAAAATGGGTGCGCTCAAGGAACTCCAGGAAGGCATCGCAGGCCTGGGCAACAGTTCCCTGGCGGCCCTGATCGCAAGCTACGTGGTGGCCATCGTGTCGGCCTTCGCCTCCACCACCGGAACCCTCGGCGTCATCAGCCCTGTGGTCCATTCGATAGCCATGGATCCGTTGCTCACCCCCGTGGGCGTCATAACGGCCATCGCCATCAGCTCCTCCGTGGTTGACGTGAGCCCCATGTCCACCAGCGGCGCCCTGCTGATGGCCAGCGCGCAGCCCAAGGACGAGCGCATGTTCTTCCGTGCCCTGCTGCTGTGGGCCATCGCGATGATCGGCGTGGTGCCGCTCCTCGTCTGGTTCGTCTTCGTCCAGCTCGGCCTCGGCTAAGAGCCCCGGGCGGACAAGCGAAAGGGACGTCCCCGCCGGGCGTCCCTTTCCCTTGTCTTTCCCTTTCCACGGGCAGGGCGGGCCGGCCGGCCCTAGTCCTTGGGCCGGAAGTGGCCCGGCCAGTCCTTCAGCCGGATCCGGGTCAGGTCCTGGATCTCACCGAGCGTGCCCCACTCATCAAGCCCCAGGCGGGCCAGCGGCTCCAGCAGGTCGATCCGCGGGTGGCTGCCGTCCAACACTTCTTCGCTCACGGCGGCATGGGTGACTTCGCCGAAAACCAGGGTCGAGTCCCCTATCGGCAGCACGGAGTGGAGACGGCATTCAAGCACCGCCGGTGATTCCTTGACCCGGGGGGCGGCCACGGTGAGGCTCTGCTCCCGAGTCAGGCCGGCGGCGTCAAACTCGCTGATCTCCGGCGGGAAATTGGTTCCGGTGGCGTTGACCTCTTCCAGGAGTGAGGCGGGGGCCAGGTTGACCACGAATTCGCCGGACGCCGTGATGTTGCGGAGCGAATCCTTCTCGCCCACCGAGGTGAACTGCACGATGGGCGGATTGGTTGACGCTACGGTGAAGAAGGAGTGTGGTGCCAGGTTGTCGATGCCCTCGGGAGAGACGCTCGAAACCCAGGCGATGGGCCGGGGCACCACCACCGCGGTGAGCAGCCGGTAGAAATCACGGGCGGACGTGCCTGAGGGACTGAAATCAGTTCGCATGCTGCCAGACTAACGATCAGGGAAGGCTGAAAAGGAAGATAGATGTCCATTTCACGGCAGGCCGAAGGACTTTAGGCACGGCCCCCCCCGGATCGTTAGTGTTGGATCCGGGCTGAGTAGGCCAGCCGGGTCATACGCTCCTGGAGGTCTTCGGCCTCGGCCCTGGTGAGGCCCAAGATATCCAGGATCGCGCCGGGCACGGTAAGAGCCTTGTCCCGCAGCGCCGCCCCCTCAGGGGTCAGCGCAACCGCAAGGGATCGTTCATTTCCCTCGGCCCGTTCACGGGTGAGGTACCCGTGCCCCTCGAGCCTCTTGAGCAACGGCGAAAGGGTTGCGGATCCAAGCAGTAGCGTCTGACTAAGCTCCTTTACCGTGCGCGGGCTTTCCTGCCACAGGGCGAGCATCACGAGGTATTGCGGATGCGTGAGGTTCAGTTGCTCCAGCAGGGGCGTGTAGGCGTTGATGACAGTCCGCGCAGCGACGGACAGCGCGAAACATAGCTGCCGCTCGAGCAGAAGATCATCTTCGCTCCCTAAAGAAGTCATGACTGCAATGGTAACCGCGCGGGTTCGTCAACGATGAAATCACCAGCACGATGGGATGTTTCGTGCATGAATAGTTCGTGGACGAATCTATGGTATATTTGCGATTAGTTCCATCTCGGCAGGCGCTATCCCCCAATATGGGCCTGTCGAGTTGGAATCCCCTGTCTGGTCTCGTCGCGCCGTGCCGGCGGTCGGCAAAGTGGCGCATCCGGGCATCGGAATTTCTCCTAACTCCGGTTGGTGCACTGAGCACAGCCGCCTACTTGAAGGCACCATGCGTTGGTCCAGAATCCTTCGCAGCGGCATCGGGCCCTGAAGTGGCCCTTGTTGTCACGTGTGGGCCTGTCTTATTCAATCGTTCAGCGCGGCCACAAGAGGGAAGGTGAAGCAATGAGAGCTAACCCCGAGGCAATTCCAGAAGGAAGCCATGTTCAATTAATGGCCCACGGCCAACATCTAGGTGGCGGCGTTATCGATACCTGGATGCCCGACGGCTCAGCCTTCTGGATTTGGCTCGATCGCGGAGCAGGTCGACGCCTCGTACACGAAATCGACGACGTGCATGTCCTAGTCTCCGCGAGGGATCCGCGATCCGCTTCCCGTGATGACTGATGAGCAGCCCCCGCCCCCACGAACTCCGAGCCTGATTCTGCAAAATCCCGATCCACGAAGTTCCACCATTCGGGACGGCGACGACAAGAAATTAGGCTGACATTTTGAAGTCTCACGCGGTGGCCGAGGCGCGAGTGATCGGGGCTCAAATACGAGTATGGCTGCTCATGGTGACACTGTTAGGTTCCCAACAGACTCCCGGGCAGCTCAGGCAATCCGCTATCGGGAGAGCGGGAAGGCTGGTTGATGGTCGGAAATGTGTGCATGGTGCCGGTTTCAACAAACCTGTCATGCCAGGAAAGCGCTTCGGCGAGAAGGTGGGGGGAATGTTGCCCGTAGCTCTCACGTCTGGCGCGGTCGTAGTAGTCCTGGAGCATGGGCCGGTAAAGGGGGTGCGCGCACCGGTCGATAATGAGTTGCGCGCGCTGCTTGGGTGCGAGCCCGCGTAGGTCAGCAAGGCCTTGTTCGGTGACGATGATCATTGTGTCATGTTCGGTGTGGTCGACGTGGCTGACCATGGGCACGATGCTTGATAGTCCGCCATTTTTGGCGGTGCTGGGTGACATGAAAATGGAAATTGAACCGTTTCGGGCGAAGTCCCCGGAGCCGCCAATTCCGTTCATGACTTTACTTCCGGCGATATGGGTGGAATTGACGTTGCCGTAGATGTCGGCTTCGATCATGCCGTTCATGGCGAGGACACCAAGGCGGCGAATGAGCTCAGGGTGGTTGGAGATTTCCTGGGTACGCAGCAGGATCCGGGTGCGGTAGAAGTCGATGTTGTCTTTGAATTCCTGTACGCCCGCGGCACTGAGTGAGAAAGACGTGGCCGAGGCCATCTTCAGCACGCCTGTGCGAATCAGGTCAAGCATGCCGTCCTGGATGACTTCGGTATAGGCGGTAAGCCCTTCGTAACCACCCTCGGAGAGAGCCGCGAGTACGGCGTTGGCGATGTTACCCACCCCAGATTGAAGCGGGAGCAGGTTCCGGCCCAGCCTGCCCCGTTTGATCTCATGTCCGAAGAAGTCCAGCAGGTGGACCGCGATACTCCGGGAGGCTTCATCGGGGGCGGTGAAAGGGGAATTTCGGTCAGGTGCGTCGGTGGTAACGACGGCGACGACTTTGGCGGGATCCACGTGCAAATACGCTTCGCCGATGCGTTCATCCGGTGCCGTCAGCGGTATGGGTTTCCGCTCCGGGGGCAGGGCCGTGCCGTAATAGATGTCGTGCATGCCTTCGAGTCCGGCTGGTTGAAAGGCATTGACTTCGAGGATGACCTGGTCTGCCTGTTCGAGCCAGGTCTTGTTGTTTCCGACCGAGGAGGAGGGTACTAACCGTCCGTCCTCCAGAATGCCCGCGACCTCAACCACTGCAAGGTCAATCTTGCCGAAATACCCGGACCAGGTGTGCTGGGCAACGTGGCTGAGGTGCATGTCGATGTAGTCGATTTCACCGCTGTTGATTCGCTCCCGAAGTGCGGGGTCGGACTGGTACGGCAGCCGCAACTCCATGCCATTGGCCTTCGCCAAAGCACCGTCGAGCTCGGGAGCCGTGGAGGCTCCGGTGAGGACTTTGATCCGGAACGGGCTGCCCGCGGCAGCCGCGGCCTCCATCCGGGCGGCCAAGGCCTGCGGTACGGCTTTCGGGTACCCGGCGCCGGTGAATCCGCTCATGGCCACCGTCATGCCCGGTTTGATCAGAGCAGCGGCCTGCTCGGCAGACATCATCCGGTCGTGCATGCCGGCGTTACGGATTCGGTCGCACATCAAGGCTCCTTCGTTGGGAAACTCCACATCAAACCAACGGGCTTGACAGGATGGAGCCGGGCCCGCGGCCCGTGCCCCACTATCGGTTGATCTGGCTGAGGTATCGTCGACGGCCTAGGACCGGCGCACATGGATCGTGGCGAGGCCGTTCCTTTCTACAGTCGCGTCGCTGTACCGAGTTCAGCACACGTGCCGACCGGGAAAGTTCCCGGCCGGCACTTGCGGTTGGCCTGCGGTCTGCGGGCAGGCCGGATGCTAGCTCGCGTAGGGGTCGGCGATGCCGATGTACTGGGTGTAGAGGTATTCTTCGATGCCTTCCAGGCCGCCTTCGCGTCCCAGGCCCGACTGCTTGACGCCGCCGAAGGGTGCGGCCGCGTTGGAGATGACACCGGCGTTCAGGCCGAGCATGCCCGTTTCAAGCTTTTCACCCATCCGGATGCCGCGGTTGATGTCCTTGGTGAACACGTAGGCCACCAGGCCGTATTCGGTGTTGTTGGCCAGCCGCACGGCCTCGTCCTCGCTGCTGAAGGTGATGATCGGGGCAACGGGCCCGAAGATTTCCTCGGAAAGGATGCGGGTCCCCTCGGAAACACCGGACAGGATGGTGGGCTGGTAGAAGTAGCCGGGCCCCTCCACCGGAGCGCCGCCCAGGACTGCCTTCGCACCGGAGGCGAGGGCATCGGAGACGAGTTCGTGGACCTTGTCACGGCTCTTGCCGTCGATCAGCGGGCCCACCTTGGACTCGGGCTCGGTTCCGCGGGCGGTGGTCATTTCCTTCATCTTCGCGGCGAATTTCTCGGCGAATTCGCCGGCCACCGACTCATGGACGATGAAGCGGTTGGCCGCGGTGCAGGCCTCGCCCATGTTCCGCAGCTTGGCTGCCATGGCGCCGGTGACGGCGGCGTCCAGGTCGGCGTCCTCGAACACCAGGAACGGGGCGTTGCCGCCGAGCTCCATTGAGGTCCGCAGAACGTTTTCCGACGCATCGGCCAGCAGTCGGCGTCCCACTTCGGTGGAGCCGGTGAAGGACAGCTTGCGCAGGCGGGAGTCCTTGATCAGGGGCCCGGTGGTGGCTCCGGCCGTGGAGGTGGGGATGACGTTGAGGACACCGGCGGGCAGGCCGGCTTCCTGCATGACGGCGGCGAACAGCTGGGACGTCAGCGGCGTCAGGTTCGCGGACTTCAGCACCATGGTGCAGCCTGCAGCAACTGCCGGGGCGATCTTGCGGGTGGCCATGGCCAGCGGGAAGTTCCACGGCGTGATCAGCAGGCAGGGGCCCACCGGCTTCTTGGCCACCAGGAACCGGGACTTGCCATCGGGCGAGACGGAGTAACGGCCAAAGGCCCGGACTGCTTCTTCGGAGAACCAGCGCAGGAACTCGGCGCCGTAAGTCACTTCGCCGCGGGCTTCAGCCAGCGGCTTGCCCATTTCCAAGGTCATCAGGAGGGCGAAGTCTTCTGCCCGCTCGGTCACCATGTCGAAGGCACGGCGGAGGATTTCGCCGCGTTCCCGGGGCGGCACCTTCGCCCAGGATTCCTGGGCAGCGGCGGCGGCGTCCAGGGCGGCTGCACCGTCCTCGGGACCGGCGTCGGCGATACTCAGCAGCACCTTCCCGGTGGCGGGATCCTCGACGTCGAACGTCTTGCCCGAGGCGGCGTCGCGCCACTCACCGTTGATGAGAAGCCCGGTAGGAACGGCGGCAAGAAGTTCGGTTTCTTGCTCAATGGTCGTTGTCATTCTTATTTCCGAAGTTCTTTTTGGCCGGATGTGAAGCCGTCTGTTGTCAGGGGCCGAGCGGCGAGAAGTCAGTGGCGGTCAGGTAGACCGAGGAAATAGTCAGGGTGAGTTCACCATTGGCGACGGACGCTGCGCGCGCAGTCACCCATCGGGGATCGTTTTTGAACTCTTTCCAGTTTGATTCGGGGTCGCCCTCATGTCTTACGAGGTAGATGAGTGTGTCCCGGTCTTCAACGGGTAGCCAGTAGCCGATGTCGTGGATGCTGTGGTCCGGGAAAATCTTGGTGGTGTGGTTGCGGAAGCGTTCCAGAAGCGCCTCCATCTTTCCCGGTGCGGCGGTGTAGGTCCGTAGCTCAAATGTCACGGTTGTTTCCTGTCGTTGAGGACGGTAGCGAGAACCGGGGCGTCGGACACCCCGGTCACCGGCAGGAGAGGGAACTGCCGGTGACCGGTACCGCGTCTGGGGGGGCACGCCCCTAGCTGGTGCGTTCGTGATCGGTGTCGAACATGATGACCTGGCGGACTGCTTTCCCGTCGGCCAGCTGGTCCATGGCCTGGTTAATGTCCGACAAACCGATGCGGGTGGTGATGAGTTCTTCGACGGGGAGCCTGCCTTCCCGCCAGAGCTGGGCGTACTTCGGGATATCACGTGCTGGTACTGCGGATCCGAGGTAACTGCCGATGATCGTGCGTGCTTCGGCAGTGATGGTCATTGGCGGGATCTGGGCGCGGGCGTCCGGTGAGGGCAGCCCGGCGGTGATCGTCGTTCCACCCACCGCGGTGGCGGCAAAGGCAGTTTCGAAGGCCCTGGGGTTCCCAGCGCATTCGATGACGTACTTGGCCTTTATGCCCTGCTCAAGCGCCTGCTGCGGGGTAAAGGTTTCGTGGGCGCCCAGCCGCCGGGCGTGCTCGAGCTTCTCCTCGAGTGTGTCTACGGCGACGATGCGTGAAACGTTCTGGGAGATGGCCGTGATAAGTGCTGCCATTCCTACGCCGCCGAGCCCGACGATCATGATGCTGTCTTCTGGTTTGGGGCGGGCTGCGTTCAGGACGGCGCCGCCGCCGGTGAGCACTGCGCATCCTAGGACGGCGGCGATGTCCGGGGGAACGTCATCCCCGACGGGTACGGCGGAGGCTCTGTCGACGACGGCGTGGGTCGCGAAGCCTGAAACGCCGAGGTGGTGGAAGACTCGCTCACCGCCGCGGCTGAGGTGCGCCGAGCCGTGCAGCAGGACGCCTTCACCGTTTGTTTTGGAGCCTGCAGTGCAGGGCAGGCGGCCGTCCTCGGCACAGTTGTCGCACTCCTCGCATCTGGGGAGGAAGGACATGACGACCCGCTGGCCGGCCTGGATGTCCGATACGTCTGACCCGACTTCCAGGACCCGTCCGGCCGCTTCGTGTCCGAGCAGCATTGGCACCGGGCGGACCCGGTTACCGTCGACAACGCTCAAATCCGAGTGGCAGATCCCGGCTGCTTCGAGCCGGACCAGGATCTCGGTGGGGCCGGGCTTTCCAAGCTCGAGCTCGGAGATGGTAACGGGCCGGGATTCAGCGAAGGGCCGGGGACGTCCGATTTCTTCAAGAACTGCGCCGGTGATTTTCATTTGTCCGTTTCTTTTCCGTGTCGCTGTTTGGTGTGTGGCGCCTCTGTCTGGCCAGGCTGCGCGGTTTTGAAGGTTGCTGCCGCCACTTTGTCTGCGAGCGGGTCTCCGGCGCGCAGTGGGGCGTTCTCGAAAATCCCTTCGTGGGCGAGGACGGGTCTGCGGTCTCCGGCAAGTTCCGGGTATTTTTCTTCGAGCTTTTCGCGTTTGGACATCAGCCCGTGCCATCCGCGCACTGTCTCCGGGTCTCCCCGGCGGATCCCGCGCCAGGTGTTGGGCATCTGCTCGCGTGAGGGACCAGGATCTGCAGTGCCTGAGAGCTTGATTGCGGCGGGAATCCTGCCCGTGGGGGCACCGCATTCACGGCACGGCGGTGTGTCATCAAACATCGACTTCAAGGCTGCCTCGAAGCGGTGGCCGTCGGAGCATTTCACATCGTAGAGGATCATGACTTGTTCCTAGGAGTAGTATCCGTCGGGTGCGAATCGGAGGGTTTTGCGTTGCTCCGGGTCGTGGCCAAAGATGACGTGCGCGTCGGTGCGTTCGGCAATGCCGCGCAGCTTTTCTACTGATTCCAGCCACTTCAGGTTGTCCCACACGATGGCCGCTCCAACGGCCGGCGGACCCCAACTCGCTCCGAGGTAGACCGCGTCGGACGTGAAGATCTTGGTCCCGTCGTTGGGAAGATCGACCTGCAACGACATTGTGCCCCAGGTGTGGCCAGGAGTGGCGATCACGCTCACGCCCGGAAGGATCTCGGCGTCACCGGCCACCGGTTCGAGGTTGAGGCCGTCGAAGTCCGAAACCAGGTGGGCACCCTGGAAAGCCCCGGAAATGCCCTTGACACCCTCGATCTCATCGGTGCTTGCAATAATTCTGGTCTTGCCGTTGTCGAACATTTTCGCGTTGGCTGCGTGGTCGAAGTGGAGGTGGGAGAGGACGAGGATATCAATGTCACTCGGTTCAAGCTCCAGCTCCGCCAGCGCTGAATCCAGGTAGCCAGGGCCTGAGGGGTCTTCTTTGACGGGGAAGAAGTCCTGGAAGCCGGTGGGCGCCCACCGGCTCTCCCAGTCACGTGGCACTCCGGTATCCCAGAGCACCCGGCCTTCGGGATGCTCGATCAGTACCGCATGCGTGGGGCAGTCCCCCCATGCGGGAGGCGCGGTCTTGTTGTTGCGATCCATGATTGTTGTTCCCCCCTTGAGCAACAACCAGGTGTGGTCACACTCCATGACCCCACTGGAGAGTACGTGCAGTTTCATGTCGTCACCCATGACGATCCTTTCCGTTGGGAAAACCTCCATCGAGACTATGCCGCGTCTCACACTGCGGCTATGTCACCAATAACCACCAAGTGGACTCCCCGCAGGGCGTTGTGCACTCTTCTGGGATACTTTGACTTGAACGTGAGGGAGGCGGACATGGAAACCGCAGGTTTGTGGCTGGAACGCATCGAGGCCGGAATCAGCGACGATGAGTTGTCCAAGGCCTTGGACGAAGCACTCGGCCGCCATGAAATTACAGCTCGGACCGCCGGCGCCGCGCGCAGCGTTAACGCACTGTTGCGCCAGCAGCGTCAACGCGAGGACCTTCTCAGGGCCCTCCATGAGACCGCTACCGACCTGACGGGCATCAGGGACGTCGAGGCTGTATTGCTGGCAATCGTCAAACGCACGCGCATCTTGGCCGGGAGCGATATGGCGTACATCAGCCTCAACGATTACGCCAGAAACGAGACGTACATCAGAAAATCCGATGGGGTCGCCACCGAGGATTACCGGACCATCCGAATGCCGATCGGAACTGGCGTACTGGGCAAAGCCGCGGCGGGTCTCTCGCCCTTTCAGACCGTGGATTACCTCACCGATGATGCCCTCTCGCACCTGCCCGACATTGACAGCATTGTCAGCAAGGAGGGGGTGCGGGCGATACTTGGTGTTCCGCTGTATCTCTACGGCAAAGTCATCGGCGCGCTTCTGATCGCTGACAGGAGGCCGCGCACGTACCCTCCGGAGCTTGTTGATCTAGTGGATACGATTGGCAAGCACGCCGCCGTCGCGATCGACAACGCGCAGAGCTTTACCGAGGCTACTTCGGCACTTCAACGTCTGGGAAACGAAAACCGCACCAGGCAGGAAGAGATGGGCGTCCTTCAGGGACTTGTCGACCTTGACGAGCGGTTCATCGAAGTCTTGGTCCACGGAAGGGGCCTGGAAGGCTTCGCCGCCCTTTCCCGGCAGATTCTTGGCACGGACATCCTGATACTGGATGCAGCAAACGGAGTTCTCCACGAAGAATCAAGGGAGTCTCTGCATCCGGTTACGGCTCCGCTTAGTTCCCTGCTAACAGCGAAGGACTACCAGGCGGCGTTCACATCAAGCCTGAATCGGGCCCTGGCTACCGGGCGCCCGCAAATCTTCGCAACAACTCGGGAAGACGTTGTTCTGGCAACAGCCCACGCCGGCCCTACGCACCTGGCCACGCTGGCGATCCGTGGGCCGCTGACCGGAACCCAACGTGTGGTGGCCGAACGGTTGGCCGTTTTCCTGACGGTTCTGCGGCTTTTCACTCAAGCAACACAGGACTCCGCCCAACGGCTCCAGTTCGAAGTCCTCGACGATCTTCTCTCCGACCGGGATGTTCCTTTAGACCTCATCCAGCAAAGAGCCGCGCGCTTCGGTGTCCCCCCGACCGGCGAAATGACCCTGGCTGTCTTCGATTCCGCAGGCGCCGACTACGCCAGAGTGGAAAAAACCATTCGTGAGGGGCTCGGGACCGCGACAGCCCTCATCGCCCGTCGCCGGTCGCGCACGTACGTACTGGCCGCTGGAAGTAAAAACATCATCGAAGCTGTCATGACAAAGCTAAAAGAATCAAGCATCCCCACCACCGCCGGACACGCGGGCACAACCAACGGTCTCGCCGGCATCAAAAAAGCACACCGCCAAGCCGAACTCGCCCTCACCAGCCTCATAGTTCTCGAACGACACGGAGAACTCCTGGACGGAAACCACCTCGGACACTTAGGGCTGCTACTTGGAGCGGTCCACTCCAACGGGGACCACGAAAGCCTCTACTCACAGATCCAGCCCCTCATAGACCACGATGCAAAACACAACACCGATCTGACCCGTACGGCCTGGACGTTTCTAGAGACAAGCCGCAACTACGCCCGCACCGCGGAAAACCTTTTTGTTCACCGCAACACCGTCAAGCAACGCCTGGAACGCATCTCTCTGCTGATTGGAGAAGACTGGCTCCACCCCACCCGTCAACTCGACAACCACCTCGCCCTCAGGATCTGGCACCTGAAAACCAGCGGCAATCCATCCGCACTGTGACAGCATGCGGCAATGGCCGCATTCGTCGGGCCAATACGAGGAGCTTTTGATAGCACAACCATAGGCCCCTACTCCCCACAATGACACCTCAAATTTTAGGGGGTCGATCTTGCCCCTGGGGCGGAGAGCGAACGGCCCAGGCGGTGAACAAACTCGTCTTCCTCGGATACGACTACACCCCGACCTGGCGTCATAACCGCCTGACAAGGGAGGACACGGCCAACGGACGGAGCTCCCACTCGTTCTCGGATGCCCGCCCCGGGTTGCAATTGGTGTACTCACAGATGCCCCCGCTGCCCAATCCCTTCCGCCGCACGGCGGGGGCCACTCCCCCGGAACTCATCGGACGCCAGGGAATGCTCGACGAGTTCGAGTACGGCCTTAGGCTCGGTTCGGGCGCACCAGGATTGTTGACCATCATCTCCGGCGCCCGCGGCATCGGCAAGACAGCGCTGCTCAGCGCGGCCCAAGAAAAAGCCCGCCAGCAAGGCTGGATCGTCATCGCTGAAACAGCCACGCCCGGCTTCCTCGTTCGGATCGGCGAGACGATGCGGCGTCATCTGGAGGAACTTGGCCCCGGCCCTGCCGGCCGCCGAATTACCGCCCTGGGCGTGGCCGGCTTCACGATAGCGACGCAACTGCCGCCCGAGCGGCAGGTAGAAAGTCGTAGGCCGCCCCAGACGGAGCGTCCGGGGCGGCACGTCTAGCGATCTCGAGGTTTCGACTGGAACGATGGCGGCGATGCCATCCCTTGTCTCCGACCCGTTGTCCTTGACGCCCTTTTTAATTGACGGTGTCCTCGTGGGCCGTGTCGCGGCGAGACGGAACGGGATGCACCTTGGCAGCTGCCGCAGTCGCAGCAGGCCAAACCAATGCTTGTTAGACGACAGAACCCGAGCCCTGTGCTGTTGATTCGGCGGGAAGCAGCCGGGGGTTCGCAGCCCTGTAGTGTGCGGCAATGTCATCACTCGTCGTGATCCACGCATCCGGCTGAGCTGTTATGAACTCCAGTGCCATTTCGAGATACTTGTGCCGGAACGGCTGATTAATGATAAAGGGGTGCAGGCAGAGAGCCATGACCCGGCCGCTGTCGGCGGCATCCTTGCTTAGCTGTTCGTACTGATCTTTTACGACCTGCAAAAAGTCCTTTCCCCGGAGGTTCCTGCCGGAAAAGAGGGTCACGTCATTGACTTCAATCGAATAGGGAACGCTCATCATGCCATCCACGTTGAGGTCAAAGGGCTGGTCGTCTGAGCACCAGTCGAGCACATAGTTCAATCCAAGCTTTGCGAGGACTTCGGGGGTGTTGCTGGTCTCCGTCAGGGCAGGGCCCAGCCACCCCTGTGGCTTGCAGCCTGTATGCGCCTCGATGGTTGAAACTACGTTCTTGAGGTAAGCAGTCTCTTCTTCTCGTGACATCCCAGATTGGAAGGTGGAGTTGTCCTGCCCGTGCGCCACCCACGCCCAGCCCCGCTCAATCCCGGCTTTAATGACTTGCGGGTATCGGCTGCACACATCGGAGTTGATAATTGCGCTGGCGCGAATTCCGTGCCTATCGAGCGCTGCAATCATGCGCCAGATTCCAACACGGAGGCCATAGTCACGCCAGCCGTAATTGAGCGGATCGGGCTGCAGGCCGGCCGTCCCGCCGAAGATGCTGGTGGACGGCTTGTCAACCTGGTAGTGCTCGATGTTCAGACCCACGTAGAAAGCGACGCGCTTACCATCGGGCCATTGAAGAGCCGGTCGATCAACAATTGCGCTGTAGTCGTAAAGGTGATTATCCATCCGATATCCTTCTTCCGATTCTTGAGGACAGAAGCCACTTCTGTAGAGTGGCTTCATCCTTCACCCTGCGTGGCCCCATGTCTATAGCTCTCGGCTTTTTTCTTGGCCCTCGGGGACGGGGTTCTTCGGCGACGATATAAACAAGTCACAGACGACCCTGCACTGTTGGTTGGCTAGAGACCCTAGCGGTGATCGCATATCCGGGATACGGGTCCGGGACTTGCCGGGCTGGTTGGTTGAGTAACAGAGAGATAGAGACCCTGTGCGCCCCTCCCCATGGGCCAGCGCCAGGAGATCGTGTGCGGCGTTGACTCTGCCAGGGCGGCGTCCGGCACGTTTTACGAGCACCTGGTGATCCATTTGAGCGGTGCATGCTGACACTTCGCTGAGGGTTTTGGCAGCATCAGGTCAAGCCGCTTTGAAGCACACCGCCGGCGTCTGAGACAGTCGGATGCGCGTACGGGAGGGCGAGTCCACGCTACGGAGGTGTGGGCAATGGCGCAACCTACGCCGACCTCCCAATTCCGTACTCGAACGGCTATTGACGAGCATCACGGGCGTTTGGAACGCGCGGGGGAGACCGTTATGCTCTCCTTCGCGGACCTCGCCTGCCTGGGCCCGGGGGCGTTCCACCCCGCATTACATCCCAACGGGGACGGCAAACCCGGTTAGCACTGGCCTTTAACGCTGCCTGGCGTGTCGTATACCCTGGCAGCACACCGCCTCAGCCCGCCGAGCAATCAGGATCAACGGTCCGGAAGGACATTCATTATCTGGGGACATTTCGCTTCGCTCTCCCTGTGTCCTCGGGGGCACTAGATTGGTGCGAGGCTAGACGAGCAGGCCCTCGATCTCTGCGGCGGCTTCTTGGAGCTTGGTGCCGAGTTCGATCCGGAGTTGGTCGGTCATTCTGTGGGCCGGAACCGACACGTTGATCCCGAAGCAGCCGCCGCTTGGGCTCACGACAGCGGCAGCTGCCGAGGTCACGCCGTCTTCGCTTTCTTCCTGGCTCGTGGCGTAACCGGTCTTCCGGATGATCTCCAAGGCGCGCTCCAGTTCGGTCCGGGTCGTGATGGAGCCTTTGGTCAGGCCTGGCAGTTCTTCCTGGGGGTAAAGCTTCCGCAGCTGCTCATTGCTGAGGCGGCTCAGCATGGCCTTGCCGGTGGCAGTGCAGTTCGCTGGCAGTGTCAGGCCTTGCCGGGAGGCAACGCGTACCGCCCTGGCGCTTTCGATGGCGTCGATGAAGTGGGTGCTCGTCCCCTCCAGCTTGCCGAAGTGAACCGTCTCCCCCGTCGATTCGAAAAGCCGTTCCAGTACGGGATGGACCAACGTCCTGATGTCCACCTGCCGCCGAATTGCGACGGCAATGGAGCTCAGGGCCTGGCCCGGCTCGTAGGCCTTGGTGGACGGGTTCTGCCGGACGAAGCCGCGGTACTGGAGCATTCCCAGCAGACGGTGGGCGGTCGAGGACGCCACGCCCAGGAAATGGCTCGCATCGGTGAGTCTGATGCTCGGCTGGGTTTCAAACAACAGCAGCAGGCGCAGTGCATTGTCGACGGACTCGATGCGGTACTGCGGAGGAGGTCCGTATTTGGATGGGCCCTCCACGTCTGTTGGTTGCATGGGCCTAATCCTACCCAGCCGAAAACCTGCCTCCGGAGGGGCCTGGTTGTCTGCCCTCACACGCCGGAACCTAGCCTTGCGAGTTCGTGCCGCCAGGCTGTGCCGGTGTTGAAGGAGCCGCCCAGGTCGGGCAATTCGGCCATGTCGGCTTCCGGCAGGTCCATCAGTTCGCCGCCCGCGGCAGACACCTGCAGCGCCAGTGCGGCAAGACCGTCAATACTTATAGCCTGCAGCACCGCCTGTTCCACTGTTGCAGCAGCACTGGTGATGCCGTGTCCGCGCAGAACGACTACGGGCCTATCCCCCATGGCCTCTAACATTTCGGCGGCCAACTGCCTGTTCCTGACCAGCACCCCGCGCGGATATACGGGGACGCCGCCGGCTGCCAGCCGGGTTCCGGGGATGTCGTAGGCTCCGACGATGGGCCGCACCGCAAGTCCTGCCAGATCTGCAGCGACGGTCCTCGACGGGTGGGCGTGGACCACCGCCCGGATGTCCGGGCGCCGCCGGAGTACCTCGGTGTGCAGCGGAAGTTCGTTGGGAACGCTGTATCCGCCGTCGAGCTCCCCCGCTCCTGCCGGGTTGCCATCAAGGTCCACCAGGTGGATGTCGCTGGCCGCGGTGTAGGCCAGGCCGCGTTCCTGCGGACCGCGGCACCTGACCAGGAGCTCTGTTTCCGAGATCCTCAGGCTGATGTGGCCGAGAATGCCGTCCGCAAGGCCGCGGTTGGCCAGGACCCGGCAGGCCAGCGCAATGGATTCGCGCTGCGCCTGCCCGGCATCGGCGAAAGCCGGACGGTCCGTGCTCATGAAGCAACCACTGGTTGCGGGTCGAGCTGGGATTCAAGCTTGTCCCGCAGCTCCTGCACCGTGATGCCCGTTGCCATGCCCCGGCGGCAGGCCACGAGTGCCTTGGGCCAGTTGACGATGGCCGCGCCGCGAAGGCTGGTTCCGTCTGCGGTATAGAGGGCGGCGAACCTGCCGTGGGCCTCTGGGTGCCCGATAACGGTGTGGCTGGCGCCGCCGCCCACACGCCCCACCACCTGGATCTTCCAGTCATGCTGGTCGCTCCAGACATATTCCGTGGGCGTATAGGCCCGCGGCGCGCCGGGGTGGGTGATGTTGTGCGCAACGCAGGATGCCTGCTCGACGGCGTTTGTCCAGTGTTCGATCCTGGTGTCTTCGCCGTGGGTGAGGTGGCGCCAGCGGGCCACGTCGCCCACGGCGTAAACGGCGGGCGCATCCACGGCCCGGCAGAATTCGTCCAGGACCACCCCGTTGTCCACCAGCAGCCCTGAGGAAGCGAGCCACGCGTCATTGGGGACAGCACCGATGCCAACCAGCACCACGGAGGCATTAAGGCGTTCCCCGTTGGTCAAGCGGAGGACGAAGGACCCCTGCTCACCTTCAAGCGACTCCACACCGGTGCCGAAGATGGTCCGGACCCCGTTGCTGCGGTGCAGATCCCCGAACCACTGGCCGATCTCGGGATTGAAGATCCGGCTCATGGGGACGGGCAGCGGGTCGATCACCGTAACATCCAGGCCCAGGGACCGTGCGGTGGCCGCGGCCTCGGCGCCGATGAAGCCCGCGCCGATAACCGCAAGGTGGCCTCCAGATAGCAGGTCCGCGCGGAGCCTGCGGGCGTCCTCGAGCGTGCGGAGCACATGGATTCCGGGCCGCTGTCCCCAGGGCGAAGGCCGGGCCGAGGCTCCGGTGGCGATGACGAGGTTGTCGAAGCCTACCGGCTCGTGGCCTTCCAGTTCGAGCGTCCTTCCGGCGATGTCGACGCCGATGGCCCGGTGCCCGAGCAGGAGCCGGATCCTGGCCGCATCGGCGTCGCCCCCGGTCAGCAGCCGGATGGAGGATTCCTCCGCCGTGCCGGCCAGCACCGCCTTGGACAGAGGCGGCTTGTCGTAGGGAAGTTCCGTTTCCTCCCCCACGAGGACGATGTCCCCGGTGTAACCCTCCAGCCGCAGTGACTGGGCGGTCCGGACGCCCCCGATGGATGACCCGACGATGACGGTGGCGTCACTCATGCGTCCTCCACCACGAGGGCGGTAACGGGGCAGCTGCGCGCAGCTTCAGTAACCCGCAGCCGGTCGGTTTCGGGTACCTCTGTGCGCAGGACAACGACGATTCCGTCGTCGTCGAGATCGAAATAGTCAGTGGCTCCAACAACGCAGTTGGCATAGCCCTGACAGGCCTGCAGGTCGGCTTTCACGACAGGCATGGTCGGCTCCTTCGCTTGGTTTGATGCTGTTTGTGGGTCCTGGTTACTGGTCTTCGGTGATCAGGGGCCCGAACGGGTTTCCGATCATTGCCGAAAAGGTGGCCGGGGCCTGCCAGGTTAGGGCTTCGAGTTCCAGCGGACACAGCGTGACCCACTGGCCGGAACGGGGCGAAGTGATCATTAGCCGGGACCCGTTCCGGGTCTCGACGCGGGTCACCTGGACCTCGGAGAATTCGTTGGCGATCACGATGGGAGTCCCCACGGCACTGGCTTCGAGCCGGGTGCGTTCCTCTGCTGCCCGGATGGCTGCGAGACGGTCCTCTTCTTCACCTTCCCACCCGAGTTTCAAAGGAAGATCGCCAGGTTCTGCATCCGGATGACGGACTCGTCCAGCATGATGGTGCGGCGGGCCAGTTCCCAGCCGGTTCCGGTGCGGCGCAGGAGGTCCTCCCGGCCTGCGGACACCGTGGCGGCCTCGCCGACATCGCCCCGGCTCCGGAAGAGCAGCACCGCCGATTCGGCGACGATTTCGTCCGCCTTGTCCGTGCGGAAGGTGCGGACGTTCGTGACGTAGTGCCGCAATCTTGACGGCGGATCCTCGGTCCAGGCGTGCTCGGTGGCGAAACGTGCCACCCGGCGGCTGAGCGAGTACTTGTTCTCGTCGAGGTGCGCCATGCCGGGTGAGGTCGAGTAGCCGGCACCGAGGGCGGTGGTGACGCGTACGGGCATGAGGTAGTGCACGTCGTCGGCGATCCGTGCCAGCCACTCGTCGTAATCCTGCGCGTCGAGCAAATAGGCCTCGTCCACCAGCCAGCGGTGCGCCTCCAGGTGCAGTTCGTCGTTGAAGGGAAGGCTGTGCCCGGTCCGCTGCGTGCGCGGGGCGTGCGCTCCGAGTACCGATTGTTCCGAAAGGGTCATGCCGTTGACTTTAGTGGCAGTCATTCCTAGGCCTCCTGGGACATCATCGCGGGCACAGCTGCTGCGGTGTGCGGGGCGGTTTCAGTTGCACAGGCCGCGGGTGCGGCTGACACCGGATCAACCCCGACGTGCAGCTGGGCCGCGGCCCGGGCCGGGCGTTCGAGGTGGTCCGCCCAGCGCAGCAGCAGCTCGCGCTGGTTGTATTCGCTGTACCCCACCCGGGTGGATCCGGGGCCGGAGTACTGTTCAGGGGTCAGCGGTTCGACGACGTTCCCGCCGTTTTCCAGCAGGCCCATGCGGCCGTTGAGCAGCAGCCGCCGTGCCATGGATCCGGCCGCGGTATTGGTCAGGGACACCCAGTTTTCGACGTCGTCCTGCTCGAACATGCCGCCGCTGCCGAAGCACATCAGGTATGCCTTGTAGGAAAGCGCCTTGTACTCTTCGGAGGCGTTTTTATCCACGGCGAACCAGGACAGCACTTCGGTTTCGTTTTCGCTGATGGGCTGCCACTGGCGGATGGAGATAAAGGGAAGGACTTCGTCTGAGTCTTCCTCCACGCGGGGCCAGTTGTGCACGAAGCTCATGTTGGGGAAAAGGGAGGCGGCGGAAATCATGAAACCGTCCTTGCCGATGACATCCAGCTGCTGCTGGCTCCACTGCTCCTTCATCCGTTCAATCATGTCGTCCGGGTAACCCACGTAGCGCAGCCTGTCCTCCAGGCTGCCTTCGGGGAGCTTGTAGGTGGTGCCGCCGCCGTTGCCCGCCCAGTAGGTGGTGCCGTCCTTGCGCTTTTCCGCCTTGGGCTCGCGGAACAGGCCGATCTCCACCACAGAGGTGTGGGTCTGGGGCGTGTGGTACATGTCGCCTGCGAAGTTTTCGGCGCCGATTTTCCAGTTGGCCTTGATCCGCCATCGCTGGGGGCCGCGCAGTTCAATTCCATCCGTGCTCTGCTTCGTGTAGTAGTCCAGGTAGAACTTGAAGTCGCCGAGGAAGTCCTCTAGCGGTTGCGCATCCGGATCCATGCTGATAAAGATCAGGCCGTTGTAAATTCCCAGCGAAGGCGCCGGCAGCAGGGTCTGGCCCTTCTTCCGGAAGCCCTCTTCGCCGCCGAAGGCCTCCTGGTGGAACGGCAGCCCCACGATGCGTCCGTCATTGCGGTAAGACCAGCCGTGGTAGGGGCAGCGGAAGTGCGACGCGTTGCCCATCTCCGCCCGGCACACCTGCATGCCCCGGTGCAGGCACATGTTGAACAGGGCGCGGATTTCGCCCATTTCGTCCCGGGAAATGATGAAGGAATCTTCGAGCACCCGCCGGACAACATAGTCGCCGGTTTCCGGCACCTCAGACTCATGCGCGACGAACAGCCAGCTGCGGCTAAAGAGCCGCTCTTTCTCGAGGTCGAAGATTTCCTTGTCGTTGTAGATATGGGCCGGGATCATCCCTTGCCGCACATCCTGCAGGACCACACTCTGGTCTGTCATAGCTGTTCTCCTTGGAAGTTTTTCTCTGCACAGCAGAGACTATTTCTTTAGATAAGAGAATGTCGGAAATTGTGAGCTGCGTCAACCCCTTTGCCGGGGCGCGGGTGGGAGGGGTCCGATTAGTGACCGTTTTCCGGTGAATCCGAATCGCGGGCCGCCGCTTCTCCCCGGTCCAAGGCGGCCAGCGCCTCCATGTCGGCGGCTCTGAGCTCGAAATCGAACACCGAAATGTTTTCCTTGAGCCACTCCGGAGCGGCAGCCTGCGGAACAGGCACCAGGTCCTGCTGCACGTGCCAGCGCAGAAGGACCTGGGCCGGGCTTTTCCCCAGCCGTTCCGCAATCCCGACCACGGTCGGGTTCTCGCGCAGCCCGGAATTGCGCCCGATGGGGCTCCACGCTTCGGTGACAATTTCCAACTCCCGGTGCACGGCGCGTGGCTCAAGGCGTGCCAGGTCCACGCTGAGTTGGATCTGGTTGACATCCGGAACCACACCAGTTGCCTCGATGATCCTTGCCAGATGCCCGGGCTTGAAGTTGGAGACTCCGATGGCCTTGACGCGGCCCTCTTCGAGCAGCTTGACCAGGCCCTTCCACGCTTCGACATACTGTCCCCAGCCCGGATTGGGCCAGTGGCACATGAACATGTCCAGGTAGTCCACGCCAAGCCGCCGCAGGCTGTCGTCGTAGGCCCGCTGCACGCCGTCGATGCTGTGGGACTCCTTGTTGAACTTGCTGGCGATAAACAACTCCTCCCGGGGAATACCCGAAGTCCGCACGCCTCTGCCCACCGCTGCCTCATTCCGGTATTGGAAGGCCGTGTCGAGAAGCCGGTAGCCGGCCTGGACGGCATAGCGGACGGCGGCTTCGCATTCGTCCCCCACCAGGGGCCAGGTTCCCAGCCCGATCCGGGGAATTGTGTGTCCGTGCTGAAGGTCCAGCCTGGGGAGTGCGGCTGCGTCGGTGGTTATAGGGTTGTCATAGGTCATGGGATGCCCTCCTTGAGTGTGGATTCGGGTAGGAAACAGGCACGACGACGGGGCCCGGGTGCTGTCACAGGCCCCGCCGCCCAGGCAGCCAGGTTGCCGCGGCCGGGGCGGAGATCAGGAGGCCGGCCGCGAGCAGAGCCCCTGCCACGGGAACGATGGTGACCAGGCCGGCCATGCCGATGGGCGCGAGGAAGAGCGCCGAGGCCCGGAAGGTGCCCGTGACGGCCAGGGCGTCACCGCGCTCTTCCGGATGGACGGCCTCTGCAGCGATGGCCGGGCCTACCGTCTGCAGTATGCCGGCACCTACGCCCGAGAGCGCCAGGGCGGCAGCCGCGATGGCTGTCCAGCCCGCGACCGGTCCCGCAGCTGCCAGGCCCAGACCAGCCGCGAGCACCCCGGTCATGAGGGAGGCCCTGATTCCCTTCCGCCGGACCCAGCCGCTGGCCGCGCTGCCGCACAGCACCATGGTGTTGGCTGTGGACATCAGGACGCCGGTGGTAATGGCAGACTGGCCCGCGAGGGACAGCACCACCGGCACGTAGGAGTCCAGCAGGCTCTTCCACGCCCCCGCCGCCCCGTTCATCCAGCAGGCCGCGTCAACCCCCGGCCGCCGCCACAGATGCTTCCCGCCGTCGGGCGCGGATTTCGTCCCCTCAAATGGGGGGAATTTGATGATGAGCAACAGCGGACATACGGCCAGGGCCCCAGCGGCGGCCCCAGCCAGCATCGGCAGCTGGACAGAGGTCTCCCAGAGGTATCCGGCCGCGGCAGGCCCGGTCAGGGCACCGATTGCAGCCGCCAGGTTCACGTCCCGCAGTGCCGCCACCGCGGAGGACGAAGTTCTGACGGCGTGGGTTTGGCTGCTGGTCCAGAACAAGGCTCGCGACGTGCCTTGGACCAGCTGGGCTAGGGAGAGGACCCAGAGAGCGTCCGAGGAAGCCAACAGGGCACATGATTCCGTGATCAGCAGTGCGGCCGCGATGAGGAACCACTTGTCTGGGAAGGTGCGCATGAGCGCCCCCATGCATAGGCGGGTCGCTATCTGCGCGACGGCGGCTACCGCCACCAGCAGGCCGACCTGGCTGGGACTGTAGCCTGCGCGGACGGCGACCAACGGGACCACAACCGACAACGTACCGAGCGCGAAGGAGAATAAAACGTTCGCGACCGCATTCAGCGCCCTGTCGGTGCCTGCCGAGGGAGACCACTTGCCCCGGGCGCGCGGCTCCCCGGGCATCACATGGCGCCCGGCCGGCGGCCCCTAGCGGCCGACACCGTCAAGGTAGGCCTCCGCCTCCTCCAAGCCCACGACGTCGCCGTACTTGTTGTCGATGTCGAAGAGGCTGGCGAGGTGGGGCAGCTCTGCCCGGTCGCCCACGCCCTCCTCTACCACGACGGTGTGGAATCCATAGGAGCAGGCATCGACGGCGGTGGCACGGACACAGCCGCTGGTGGTGCAGCCGACAAGGATCAGGGTATCCACTCCCCTGGCCACCAGACGTGCGGCCAGGTCGGTCCCGAAGAAGCAGGATGCGTACTTCTTGACGAGCAGCATTTCATCGTCCCGGCGGCCCAGCCGTTCGTCCAGCTCAACCCATTCGCTGCCCTCCACCAGCCAGCTGTTGGACGGGATTTTCCGGATCCACTTGCCGGCCTCCTGCAGGTCGGCGTCGTAGGCGACAGTCGAGAAGATGACAGGAACGTTGGCTTCCCGGGCAGAGCCCAGCAGCTGTCGGGTGGCCTCGAGCTGGCTGTCAAGATCTCCGGCCAAGGGGGAACGGGTGTCGGTGAAGCCCCGGATCAGGTCGATCACCAGCAGTGCCGGACGCTCCCCGAACCCTGTGCGGCCGCCGAGTCCTTTGTTCCTGAATTCTGTCCGCAGGCGCTGGTATTCCTCCACCGCGGTACTGGTAGGCGTAGTCATGTGTGTCCTCACTAAGAAAATGGTGGTAGTTCGCGGAAAACGGCAGGGGTCAGGCCTTGCGGCTAAGCCTGCGCTCGACGGCCCACAGGGCCAGGTTGCCAACCAGGGCAATCAGTGCCAGCAGCACCACGATGCCGTACATTGCCGGCAGGTCCAGCTGGCCGTAGGCGCGCAGGGTCAACAGGCCAAGGCCGGCGCGTGCGGCGAAGAACTCGGCAATGATGACGTTGATGAAGGCGATGCTGAAGCCAATCCGGATGCCCACCATCAATGACGGCGCCATGGCCGGCACGTAGATCTTAGTCACCGTCTGCAGGGGCGACAGGCTCAGCGACCGTGCCAGCTTTGGCAGCAGGGGGTTTATGGCCCGTACGCCGGCGGTGGTTGAGACCATGATGGGAAAGACCGCCGCCAGGGCAGCCATTGCCGACTGCGCGCCCACGCCCACGCCGAAGATCTGCAACAGGACAGGAAAGAAGATCACGCGCGGGATAGCGAACGCACCCGCGACGATCGGATCGAAGACCGCGCCCAGGAATTTGCTGCGTCCGATCGCATAGCCCAGCGGGAAGCCGGCGGCCGCCGCGATGAGGAATCCGATGAGCACCGCTTGGAGCGTGGCATTCAGGTGGCGGTAGATGGACCCGTTGGCGAAGAGCTCCACCAGGGCGGTGAGGGAAGCAGCAGGCGATGCGACGAGGTCCGTCACCATGGACAGAGCTGCCCAGATTGCCAGCAGCACCACCATGACTCCGGTGCGCCAGAGGGTGTCGGTGATGGTGGAGCGGTTCCTTGTGGCGTTCCGGTCGGTGGTGCGGGGAAACAAGGGAAGTGTGGCGGTCCTCAAAGCATGTCCCTTCTGATGCGCTTTTCCAGCCAGGTCAGAATGCTGTTCACAATCACGCTAAGCACGACGACGACGGTGATGTAGGCCCACATGTCCGCGGTGTTCAGCTCCCGGTAGTAGAAGCCGGCGCGAAAGCCGATTCCCTGCGCCGCCAGGATGAATTCCATGGCGATGGTGCCGATCACCGCATAGATGAAGCCGAGCTTGACCCCCGGGAAAACCAGCGGCGTCGCGGCGGGAAGCAGAACCTTCACGTAGTACTGGGACGGCGAGGCGTTCAGCGAGTTGGCCACCTTGTGCAGGATCGGCTTGATGGAGTTCAGTGCAACCATCGTGGTCAGTGCGATCGGCACCAGTGACATGCTCGCTGCGATGAGGATGATGGGACCCGCGTTCAGGCCCATCACCGCCAGCAACACCGGGTAGAAGAGCAGCGTCGGCATCGCATAGCCGGTGACGATGAAGGGCTCCAGGATGCGCCCGGCGGCGGGAATCCTCCACAGGAACACCCCGAGCGGGATCCCCAGCACCAGGCCAACGGCGAAGGCCACCAGGATGGTGGTGATGGTGCGCGCTCCGTCGGCGGCGAACTGGCCGGTAGGGACAATTGATGCCAGCCGGGCCAGGATCTCGGACGGCGGCACCATGAGGGAACGGTCCACTAGCCCCGTCCTGGTGGTCGCCTCGAGAAGGACAACGAGTCCGGCAACGATCGCCCAGCGTACTGCCGCAGCGCGCCGCGTCATCGGCACGGGTTGGTTCTTTGGCAGAGTCTTCGCGATCGTCACGCCAGCTGCGCCCCTGGTCCAAGGGTCTTCTCCGCCTCCACTTTGACCAGCGACCACAGGTGGTCCTCCAGTTCGCGGAACCGCGGCAGTGTGTGGGTTCCTTCCGGTCGCGGGCGGGGCAGGTCGATTTTGACGACCTCTTTAACCACCGAGGGCCTGGCAGACATGACCCACACCTCGTCGGAAAGGTAAACGGCTTCCTGGATGTCGTGGGTGATAAACAGAACACGGTTGCGGGTCTTCTCCCAGATACGAAGCAGTTCCTTGCCGATGAACTGCCTCGTCTGCTGGTCCAGGGCGCCGAAGGGCTCGTCCATGAGGAGCACCCGCGGTTCCATGGCCAGCGCCCGCGCAATCGCGACGCGCTGCTTCATGCCGCCAGAGAGTTGTCCGGGCCGGTGGTCCTCGAACTGGCGCAGACCCACCAGTTCGATCATTTCGCGGGCCCGTACGTGACGCTCGGCCTTGGGGACGCCCTTGACCTCCAGGCCGAAGGCGACGTTGTCCAGCACGCTACGCCAGTGCAGCGTGGAGTCTTCTTGAAAAACCATGGCCGTATCGCGCCGCGGGGCGGTGACCGTTTCGCCGTCGATGCTGACCGAGCCGCGGGTGGGCTTGAGCAGGCCCCCGACCATGTCCAGCAGGGTGCTCTTGCCGCAGCCGCTGGGGCCGATGACGGAGACGAATTTGTGTTCCGGGATGGAGCCGGTGACGTTGGCGACGGCTTCGGTGGCGCCGGCCGCAGTCTGGAAGGTCATGCCGATGTTGTCGAACACAACGTCGTGCTCTTGCCGGGTGGAAGGAATGGTGGGTACCTGGTTCATGCGAGGAAGTCCCGCATCAGAATGGTGTCCATGTTTGGGTCCTTGGTGATCTGGCCTTGTTTCTTGCCGGCGTCGACGACGGCGGCCAGCTGGGCGTCCGTCAGCTTGAGGCTAAAGTAGCTTTGTGAGTTTTTCAGGGCCGCACGCGCTACTTCAGGTTTGTAGCCGATGGCCTTGGCGTAGACGGCTGCCGCCTTGTCCAGGTCGTTCGTGATGAGGTCCATTGCCCTCTTCAGCGAACGGCCCCACCCCTTGAGGGCTTCGGCGTTCTCGTCGGTGAAGGAACCAGTGGCCACCAGGCAGGTGTCGGACCAGTCGGTGACATAGTCCCGGGAGCGCCATATGACCTTGCCGCCGTTCTCATCGGCAATCTTCTCTGACAACGGTGATGCCGTCCAGGCGACGTCGACGACCCCCTTGGAGACGACGGTCCAGGAATCACTGGCCGATCCTACGCTGACGAGCTCGACATCCTTGCCCGGTTCCAACCCGGCCTCCCGCAGTGTCCGCTCGGCGAAGTAGGAGGAATTGGAGCCTGGCGTGCTCACGGCAATCTTTTTGCCCCGGACGTCTGTAATGGAGTTCACTTTGGAGTCCGGCAGGGCGATGAAATCCACGGATGCCGCAGTGTAGACATTGCCGAAAATCTTGACGTCCATGCCCTTCTCCGCAGCGATGAAGACGGGAATGGTCGAGGAAGTGCCCAAGCCGATTCCAGATTCGATGCCGCGCACGGTGTCTAGGCCGCCAGGGAACTGAATATGTTCGAGCGTCAGTCCCTCTTCTTTGTAGTAGCCCTCCGCCTGGGCAATGAAAAACGGCGCCGAATGTATCAGGCTTGCCAAGCCCGTCACAGCCGCATCGCCGGAATAGCCTTTGTTGCCGCTGGCTCCGCTTTGCCCGCAGGCCGTCAGGGAGGAGCCCAACCAGATAACACCTCCCGCCGCGGCAGACAGTTTTAGGAATCCGCGACGACCTAGCGGGTCAGTCGTTGTTGACATGCAGTTCTCCTTGTCATCGTGCTCGTGTGTTTGAGCCAGTGAAGCACATCACTTTACTGCTGTCCAGAGTGTATCTCTGCTGTGCAGAGTACTCTTACCAGATATGCGCCCTGGAGCGAGCGTCGTCGCTAACTTCAGGGTTTTCAGACACAGACGCCAATGACCCGAGTTCTCCAGCTCAACTCCTGTGGGCATAGTGAAGAACCTGGCGAGGCCTTTGCGTCCACCATTTGAGCAACCATTTGCCCAGACTGCTTGTGCCGGGTCTCCCCTCTCGGCACGCAGGTCACGTCGGTTCACCTGCAGATCTCCTGAAAATGCCGACAGGCTTGTTCCCACCCTTCTTGCCGGCGGATCCGTAACGGCTTCCTAGACCTTGGGCCAACGCAATCCCTACCCAAACTGGTCCGCTATCGGGTTACATCCTCAGGTGGACGTGGCGGATGAGCATACAAGAAACATGTGTGACTGCCTGCAGGTTGTCGGGAGTCGAAGCCGCCCGTGCGGGTCTCAAGTCCGTGAGCACTGTCTTGATTAGCCGGGCGTGAATTCGGCATCTCGAGGCCCGAGATCCCCGGGTTCCTGCGGTTCGCCTTAACGGACCGTGCAGGGCTCGTTTCCCTGACAGACAAAAGTCCGCCGTGGGTCGCGGACGCCAAGAGTGCAGTAACAGCTTCAGGTCCGTCATGATGCCCCACCCTCGCAAGCCATCAAGGGCTTGGCCAGGGAGGGCGCGGTAGCTAACGCCCACATCAGGGGTCAGGGGTCGGGACCTGGCGGGGGAAGCGCGACCGATTCCGGCCGGCCGGGCGTTTAGCAGCGATCAGCGCTGCCGCAGTCAACTTCCCGGCCTCAGCCAGTGACGCCGCAACGAAAATAGCTCTACGCGTCCAGGACTAGTTTTGGGCACTTGGAGCGGCTGACGCAGATGAACATGGTGTCGTTCCTGGCGCGTTCCTTTAGAGAGAGGATGCTGTCTCGGTGGTCGACTTCGCCTTCCAGGACCTTGGTTTCGCAGGTACCGCAGAACCCTTCCTCGCAGGAGGACATGAAGGAGGGGTTCACCTCGAGTACGACGTCGAGGATGGACTTTTCTGGTGGAACGGTTAAGGTGCAGCCGGATTGGCGCAGCTCAATTTCGAATTGTGCGTCTGCCTTCGTTTCATCTTCGGCCTGTGTGCGGGCCGGTGGGGTGGCGGATCCAAACAGTTCGGCATGGAAGGCCTCTGCACCGAGTGTGGCGGCGGTGATGCTCTGGAGGTCGGTCAGTAGCCGTTCCGGTCCGCACGCATACACGGAGGTTCCCTCGGGCGCGTTCTGGATTTCGGCGAGCAGGTCGGCGCGGCCTCGCTCATCCCTTGGGTAGAGCGCGAGGGAATCTCCCATGATTTCCTGGAGCTCGTCGATGAAAGCCATGGTTTGCCGGCTGGATCCGCAGTAGACGAGGCGTGTGCTTTTGCCTGCTGCCTTTAGTTCCCGTGCCATGGCCATGATGGGCGTGATGCCGATGCCCCCTGCGACGAGGAGGTAGTGTGTGGCGCCGTCCTCTACTTTGAAATGGTTGCGTGGTCCGCGCGCTTTGAGTTTTGTACCAAGGCGGATCTGGGAGTGCAGTTCCTCTGACCCGCCGCGTCCGCCGCTCTCACGAAGAATGGCGAGACGGTAGTTCTGGAGTTGACGTGGCTCCGAGCACAGGCTGTAGTGCCGCACCAGGCCCGAGGGCAGGATGACTTCCAGGTGGGCGCCGGGCTCCCAGTGAGGGAGTGGGGCCCCGTCGGGAAGGGACAGTTCGAGGGACATGACATTGTCCGATTCCTGGCGCAGGCCTCGGACAACGAGGTCTAAAGTGTCGTGGGACATGTTCATGCTCCGGTGATGGGGTGTTGGAAGAGTTTGCCGGGAATGGCTTCCCTGGTTCCGCCCTTGAGGACCTCAATGAAGTCACGTGCCAGGTCCGTTTTCCTGACTGTGACGAGCATGTCCAGTTCGCGGCGGAGGACCCTCATGGAGGTCGAGCCGGGTTCGGAACTCCAGCCGCCCAGACCAACGAAGACGCCTGCAAGGAGAGTCCCCTGGTTGCGCCCGGCTGTGGCCATGTTCTCGACGAAATCGTCGGGAATCTCCTCGAGCCGCGATCCGAGGAAGACCATCATGTCTGTGCTGGCTGCGAGGTCGCTGATGGTTTCGGTCGCGAAGTGCGTTTCCGGTTCGTCGATTGCCCGCACGAACACCCCGTCCGGGTGGCTTGCGGGTGCAGCGATCAGGACTTCGCGCAGTCCGGCGTCGAACATTGACGAGACGAGCGCCGCGCCAGACGGTCCGAGCGGGACAAGAAGGATGCGGGCCTTGTAATAGGCACGCGACGTCAGGTGAGTCATGGGCTTTCCTTATGTTGTGTTGTCGCTGCTCAAAGCGAAGGTCGAATGACCACGTGGGGGCTGCTGGGTCCCGATCGGTCCAGGAGGGTCCGGAAGAGTTCATCGACGCCTTCCAGTCCGACGTCGATGCTGGGCACGTGTTCCAAGCCCGTGTCATGGGCGGCAAGAAGCTCTATGCTCCTGGTGAGGGCCTGGGGTGAACGCCCACGTACGCCAACCACACCGGATGCCCCGCGCACCAGGGTCTTGAGGTTCACTTCGGCGACGGGGGTTTCTCCGAGTCCGGCCAGTACCAGTCGCCCCAGTTTTCGGAGGTGTTCGGTAGTTTGGAGTGCGGGTCCACCAAGGCCGACGGTATCGACGATGGTGTCGAATCCGGTGGCCTTGCCGTGTCGGCCCAAGGCCAGCGACGTTGCAGCGGCGTCGTCATTGACGACGATGGAGGCGCCCATGGCCTCGGCGATCTCCAGGCGGTCGCGGCTCGTGCGTGAGTTGCGTCCAAGTACGACGATCTCGTCTGCGCCGGCTGCGCGTGCGGCCGCGACAGCGGCGATGCCGTGGTAGCCCGGCCCGATGATGGCCACCCGTGAGCCGCCGGTCGCGCCACCGATGTTGATGACCCAATCGACGGCGTTGGCGAACGGTTGCGTCCAGGCAGCAAGGTTTGAGTCGAGATCCCGGGGCAGCTTGTGCAGCACTGTCCGGGTTGACAGCTCCATGTATTCAGCGTTGCCACCGTGAAGACCGGAGCCTTCGTGGAGTCCGAGCATTCCCACCCGTCGCTGGCCGCCCCACAGGTCCGCGTCCGGGCAGAAACGGTAGACGTCCGGCTGGCGGCAGGCCGCGCAGGTAGCCTGGCCGCAGGGGAGGTATTCCTCCAGCGCCACCCTGTCGCCGACCGCGACGTCCCACGACCACTGCATAACCGGCGTGACGGAGACGATTTCGCCAACGACGTGGTGGCCCATCACTGTGGGGTGGCCCAGGCCCTGCTGGTACAGGTCCAGGTCGGTCCCGCACAGGGCGGAGGATTCCACCTTGAGCCACCCTGCGGCGTCCGTGGCCAGACCAGGGTCCACCGTCTGGACCCGGGTGGTCGAATCAGGCAGTGAAACAGCAGCCCTGACAGCGGACGGAAGGGGCGCTGTCAGCGCAGGGGCCGGATCCGGCGACGCGACCGCGGAACCGTGGTCAATCATGCGGAACTCCTCACGTGTTCGGATCGGATTAGATGGAAACGAAGTCGGTTCCGGGGACTACCTGAATGGCCTGCTGGGCACCCTCATGGAACGGGACGTCCTTGGGGAGCAGCACCGACGTCGAGCGGACACGCTGGTCAGCGGTGTCCAGGCCGGGAAGAACGTCGTCCTCCATGGAGTCCAGCGCTGCGAGCAGGCGGCGGCGCGCCAGGATGATAGCGGCATCCGAGGTGCCCAACCGCTCTTTGGTGCGGTCCGCAATCTCGCCCATGCTTTCCTGCAGCGAGAAGTCCTGGGCGGCGATGCCTTCGATACCGGAGAAGGTCTTCTTCTGCTTCTGGGCCTCACGGTCCATGAGGTAGTCGTTGTCCTTGTTGGCGAGGGTCCGGTAGGTGCCGGGGATGTATTTGGCGTGGATGCCGTCACCGTTTCGCATCTGCTGCAGTTCATCTTCCCGCAGGTCACGGGTGGGGTGGTAGTTCCAGGACCAGGCCCAGCAGGTGGTGTCATCGATGGGAACCCAGGCGTGCCCGCCCATGGGGTTGTGGGTGCCGAAGGGCGGGATGATCGTGTAGAAGGGCATAATCCACTGGGTGATGCGCCAGTAGAACTCTTCTTCGTTCGCATTGCGCCTTGCTCCGATCAGCAGCCCGCCGTCGCTTTCGGCGACCTCGAACTTCGGGCGAGTGTCCGCCTTGATGTACTCATTGCCGGCCGTCCCGGAGTGCATGGGGTCATCGTCCAGGTTGAAGCGGTGGGCAAAGGACACGTGGCTGGAGTCGATGCCACCCTCCATGGCCTGGAGGTAGTTGGTTTCCTGGAGGCGCTTGGAAATGAAGCGCTGTCCGTCGCCGAGCAGGGCCCATTCAAGCTCCGGCAGTTCGGGCATCTTGTCCGCGGGGCCCATGTACGCCCAGAGCACGCCTCCCCGTTCTACGAGGGGGTAGGACTTCTGCTTGATCCGGCACCTGAACTTTGAGTCCTCCGGCTCGGACGGCATGTCCGTCAGATTGCCCTCTACGTCATACTTCCACCCGTGGTAGGCACACCGGAGGCCGTTTTCCTCGTTCCGCCCGAAGTACAGGGAAGCAGTCCGGTGCGCACAGAACTCGTCCAACAGGCCCAGGCGGCCGGACGTGTCCCGGAATGCAATGAGCTTCTCACCCAGGAGCTGCACGCGCACTGGGGGGCAGTCCGCCTCGGGCAGTTCCTCGGCCAGGAGTGCGGGGAACCAGTACCGCCGGAACAGGCGCCCCATGGGTGTTTCCGGGCCGGTCTGGGTCAGCAAGACATTCTGATCTGAAGTAAGCACGATGCGCCTTTCGCTAAGCCTTGTTTTATCCGTTTTGCGCGCATACGCGCGCTTGTCGGTCGACAGAGTGTTGCATGCGTCTCATTCCTCCGTCAAGCGTGGCGACCCTCACCGCATGTAATGGTCTAGATTCGAGGATGTGAACGCATCAATGCCGACCGCCGTGGAGCTGGCGGCGACAGGCCCGGATTATGTTGATTCCCTGGAACGCGGCCTATCGGTCCTTAGGGCATTCAGCGAGCAGGAAGAGGCACTCTCCGTGGGGGAAGTCGCCTCGCTTGCAGGTATTACACGCACTGCGGCCCGCAGATTCGCACTGACCTTGGAATATCTGGGGTACGCAAGCCAGGCAGCGGAGGGATACAGGCTGGCCCCGGGGGTACTGGCGATCGGGGACGCCTACCTTCGCAGCAATCCACTCCCTGACGCAGCCCACCCCCATCTGGAGGAACTTGTCCGGACGGTTGGGGAAACAGCCTCCCTGACCGTCTTGCACAAGCGCCGCGTATATTACGCCGCCCGCGTGGCAGCCGACAGGATCGTCACAGCCAACATCACCGTTGGCACAAGCGTCGCCGCACACAGCACGGCCACCGGTCGGGTTTTGCTGGGCGGCCTCACCCCGGATGACCTCGAAGACTACCTGTCGGCCATGGAGCCCAGTCCCAGTTTCGATCCGGACTACGTGCGGCAACGGATAGAAGAAGCGCGTACCAACGGGTGGGCGGTGGCCGACCAGGAGCTGACCCCCGGAATCCGGTCAGTGGCCGTTCCCCTGCGCGACCCAAGGGGCCGGATCGTCGCTGCTCTGAACATTGCAGCCCACGCCACCCGCGTCGACGCCGCGGTGCTGAAAGACGACTTCGTTCCGCTGCTCCAGCCTGCCGCACAGCGAACGACAGCAGCCCTTTGGCCGGCTTCCGGGACGGCGCCGGCGAGGTCCGCGCCAGCGCCTGCCACCGCCGCTCACGCGCGGGCGCGTCCATCCGATGTAATTCAATCGGTGGAGAGAGGCCTGCGCATTCTCACCGCATTCGATGAGGACCACAGAGCGATGAACCTGGCACAGATCTCCGAGCAGTGCCAGCTCCCGCGCTCGGCGGCGCGTCGCTTCGTCCTGACCCTGACCTCCCTTGGCTACCTTGAACAGCAGGGGCGGAGCTACGCCCCGACTCCCCTGGTCCTGGAGCTGGGATACTCACTCCTGCCTCGGCTTTCGCTCGCAGACGTAGCCAAACCCCGGCTGGAAGCGTTAGCGCGAAAACTCGGGGCGTCGGTTTCCATTGGCGTCCTGGACGGCATGGACGTGCGTTATGTCGCCAGGGCCAGTGCACCAAGCCCATTGACCGTCAATATCCGCCCGGGCACCCGAGTTCCAGCAGAGCGCACGGCCATGGGCCAAGTCCTCCTGTCCCTTCTGCCCCCTGCCACCATTGAAGACGCAAGGCATTCGGCAGGCAGGGACGTGGCCAACGGCCTGTCAGACCTCGACGTCACACTGGCGGCCGTCCGAGAGCAAGGCTGGAGTTACGTTGACCAACTGCTCGAAGCCGGAATACGCGCCGTTGCAGTCCCGCTTCGAAACCGCCGCGGCGAAGTTGTCGCCGCCATGAGCGCCTCGGTCCATGAAGCCACTACCCCCAACCGCGATATGACGGACAACTTCCTGCCGGCCCTAAGGGACACGGCCAGCGAGTTCATCACGGATTTGAGGGACGGCCTCAACATCTAAAGCATCCGCTTTACGCGCGTCCTGACACGATGCGGATAAAAAGCATTGCTTTCCGTTACCGAGGGCGGTTATATTCATCACACTCAAAATCTTGTTTTCGCGATGTCCCGCGGCAACGACGCCTCTCCAGAATGGGATAAACATGACTACCCTTGACCGTGCCCGCGCCTCCACCGATCTCGACCCATCGAGGCGCCCCTACCGCTGGCTGGTCCTAGTCCTTTGCTGGCTGGCCTTCACCATGACCTCCGTTGACCGTTCGACCTGGGGTCCAGCCTCAACATTTATCGGAGACGACCTCAGGGTGCCCCTGGCGAGCCTTGGGCTGTTCGCCACTTTCTACTACATCGGCTACGTCGTCTCGAACGCGGGCACCGGATTTCTGACGGACAAGGTAGGCGGGCGCCTGTTGATTTCCGTATCCCTCGTGGGTGCCGGAGCATCCATGATTCTCTTCGGGTCCACAACATCTGCCTGGATTGGGATCGCCGTCCAGGCCGTCATCGGTTTCTTCGCCGGAGCCGAATACGCCGCGGGCATCAAGCTGATATCCAGCTGGTTCCGCCCCGAAGAACTCGGCAAGGCCATGGGAATCTACACCTCCGCAACCTCGCTGGGAGTCGTTGTGGCCAACACCGCCGTCCCATATCTCATCCAGCACTACTCCTGGCACGCTTCCTACCTGCTTTTCGGCGGCATCTCCATCGTGGCCGGCATCGCCTGCTACCTCATGCTCCGGCCCGGCCCGGTCGTGGCCAAAAGGGCCAACCGCTCCGAGGGCCGGTCGGTCCTCATCGAACTCGGACGCAACAAGAACCTGTTTCTCCTCGCGCTGGCAGGATTCGGCGGCTTCTGGGGGACCTATGGCTTTATCACCTGGTCCAACGCCCTCATGATTAAAGGACACGGCATCGACCCGACTGTCGCTGGCGGCATCGTAGCTGTCTATGGAGCCCTCGGCGTCTTCGGCAAGCCCCTCATCGGCTGGATCGCCGATAAGTTCAACGGCGCCCGCAGAATACCCGCAATGGTCGTCCTCGGCTGCTTCGCCGTGATGCTCGTCGTCTTCGGCACACTGGACAACGCCCTGGCCTTCTTCATCGCAGCCCCGCTGCTCGGACTCGGGGCATACTGCTACCTCCCGCTCATCGTCGCCCTCGTACCCCGCCTCGTGAGCAGCCGCGTTCTCGGCGGTGCAGCAGGAATAACAAACGCCGTATGGCAAATCGGAAGCGTCCTGGTCCCCCTTGCTGTAGGTGCCGCCTTCACCGCGACCAACAATAACTTCATGGCCGCCCTGATCACACTCGCCGCCGGCCCCTTCCTCGGCATGATCATCATGTACTTCGTCAACGAGAACCCCGACGACGTTGAAATCGCCGTGGCGAATCAGGGAAAGGCTTAGCTTCCTGTGGTACCGGCCGGCCCATCCCTTTCCTCCTGGATAAGGGGTGGGCCCTCGGCTTTGCCGGAGGCAGTCCTGAGGAGCTGAGGCACAACAACAACCCAGGGAAGGGTGATATAGCTCGAGCTCGATGTCACGTGCCCGCATGCCACAGGATCGGAACGCCATCGCCCCGTCCAAGGGACTTGTTCGGTCCTTGGATACTCGGAGGGGATCGGCGGATACCTCGCTTCATCACGCCCAGCCTCCAACGCTCATAGGATGAGCCTCATGACATCTGATGACGAGAAGGATCCGCCTGTACCCGCCGATCTAGTCGATGCTGCGAAGCGCATTCACTACAAGCAAGCCCCAGAAAACAACGACGCTTTCGACGACGAGGCCGCGGGGGACGAGTAGAACGCCTACGATTAGAAGCCCACAACCTGCGATTAACTTGATGCGTAAACCATTGTCGGCGGTCAGGTAACGGGAGCAAGAGTAGCTGTGCGAAGACCCAACCCCCGGGGGTATTTGACGCGGCTAGCTGCCTTACTGGTTGCCGCAACGTTGCACGGGGACAACACACCTGCCCTCTTCCGTTCGACGCCAACCATCATGTCGGTCATCCGGGTCAGGTCGCCACCTGTCCGGACAAGTCCTCCCGGCGTACGTATGCGGCTCCGCCCAATGCGGCGCCGATGAGGCACCAACAACATAAAGGCCTTTCACCTCAGGGCCGAACGGGGGCAAGAAGAGGGCCCGATGGTGGCACCCGGCTCTTATGGAGAGGACCCGCCCGCAGCCACTGCCCAGGGGAGCGTCGAGTTACTGGTCCGATCGATGCGGACAAAGTTGCTAGAGTCAACCGGCGCGGGTCCAGTGCTGGCCCGTCATCCCTTTTGGTCGGGTCATGTTGCATCCTTTGAGTCAGCGGCCCGCCCCTGAGCCGACCGTCATCGCGAGATTACTCCTGCCAGCTTACGCACACCGCGGACCCACTCCCGGTAATTGCCGGAATCTCCATTATTGGCGTTTAGTCAGTGCTGTCATTAGACGAGGGAAACCTGCATCTGATTGCAGATCGAGCGCACCGCGAGCTGGTCCACATTCAACAGAGTGGCTTCGCTTGCTGAATGGCTGCCGGATTCAGAGCGGCGAAGCGCACGTGATCTGTAGAGGGACGAATAGTCCAGGAGCGAGGCAGCGTGTTGGCGCACAGCATGGCCCGGCTTGCCACTACTTTGATGACTTTCACGTTAGTCTTTCCCTATTCGTAACGGCGCTACAGCTGGTGGCCCCGAAAGCTAGGGTGTTCTGTCGCTGTGAGCGGCACGATTCCTGCCCAGCGCTTTGGCCTTGTACATGGCCTCATCGGCGGCGATGACAAGCCCGCCCACGTCGGTGCCGTTTTCATACGGCGTGATCCCGTAGCTCACCGTGGGCATTCCCATCCCACCTTTAACGGGGGAGGCAGCCAGGCGACGGCTGATCTCCTCAACCAATCTTTGCGCCCGTTCCACACTGGATCCCGGGAGGAGGAGAACGAACTCCTCGCCGCCGTAGCGTCCGACAAGGTCCGTGGGGCGGACCGTGGCCGTGCAGGCCTCCGCGAATCGCCGCAGCGCGTGATCGCCAGCGGCGTGACCGTAGGTGTCGTTAACAGCCTTGAAATGGTCCAGGTCGGCCAGAATCACGACCCCGGTGTCTGGGGTGATGCTGTGGTCGGCCAACCGTTCGGCGGCAAGATCCATGAAAGCCTTGCGGTTGAACAGGCCAGTGAGGTCATCGCGGGAGGCCGCGACGCGTAGGGTCCGGGTCTGCTGCTCGCTGCTGAGAGCGGCCATGCTAAACGAGACGACCACCAACAGAACCATCGTGACCAAGGTGGTCACGGCGGAACCGAAGACGGCCACAAAAATTGGCCCGTCCCGGCCCTCAATGATGAATGCCAGGAAACGGAAGAAGTAAAAGACGGCCACGCCGCCGGCGGCCGTGGCCATCTGAATCCGCATGCACGAATATCCTGGTTCCAGGCGCCAGAGCTCGAGTGATGCCAACCCAATGCAGATGCTCATGGTCGCTAGGAAGACCGGACCGCCGGCCCAAGTGTTGGTGGCAGGGTTGTCCGGGACTGCGGCGATCAGCGTGACAGCGGGAAAACCCACGGAGGGCCACTTCAGAGGCGGCCGCGCTCTCAGGGAGCGTGCACCGGCCCATACCGCCACCGCTCCCCGCACGAGCAGAACGTTACCCAGCGGGTTTGCCCAAACTTGATGCCCGGTCCCGTTCAGCAGGAAACACGCCGACCCGGTGAGGAAGAACAGCAGCCCAATGCACCACCAGCCGCTATACGGGGATCGAGTAACCCGGTAGCTGGAGAAATAGAACAACACCACCAGCACCAGCGCCATCAGGCCAAAGGCAACCCGAAGGGTCGTAGTATTCAAGACCATATTCCGGTGAAGTCCCCTCCAAAACCCGAAGTGCTTCTGGCCCAACTATCGCTTGTGACCCCCCTGCCGGGCCTCAAGCAACAGCCATGCCCGGGAGAACACCATCACCTCACCTGCCCCACTGTGCCAGCTCCTCGTCTGGCTCGTCCTCGTTCAGTTCGGACTCACGAATCGGCAAGCTCCCGTACGGGGTGCCCAAGATATGGATGCACCCCGCACAAAATCCGCAAACAGGCGGGCAACGCGGCAGTGAAGGCAACCGCTTACGAGGGCATTCGTCTTTGCTCAATCCATTGGTTGGCGGGACGTACCGGTTAGCCCACGCTGGGGTCGGCGATGCCGATGTACTGGGTGTAGAGGTATTCCTCGATGCCTTCGAGGCCGCCTTCGCGTCCCAGCCCGGACTGCTTGACGCCGCCGAAGGGAGCTGCGGCGTTGGAAATGACGCCGGCGTTCAGACCGAGCATGCCGGTTTCGAGGCGTTCGCCCATTCGGATGCCGCGGTTGATGTCCTTGGTGAAGACGTAGGCCACCAGCCCGTACTCGGTTTTGTTGGCCAGCCGCACGGCCTCGTCTTCTGTGGAGAAGGTGATGATGGGGGCGACGGGACCGAAAATCTCCTCCGAGAGGATACGGGTGCCTTCGGTGACGCCGGACAGGATGGTGGGCTGGTAGAAGTAGCCGGGCCCCTCCACCGGGCCGCCGCCCAGGACTGCCTTGGCGCCGGATGCTACGGCGTCGGACACCAGCTCGTGGACCTTGTCCCGGCTCTTGGCATCGATCAGCGGGCCTACCTTGGACTCGGGCTCGGTACCGCGGGCGGTGGTCATGTCCTTCATCTTCGCAGCGAACTTCTCTGCGAACTCGCCGGCCACCGATTCGTGGACGATGAAGCGGTTGGCAGCGGTGCAGGCCTCGCCCATGTTCCGCAGCTTCGCGAGCATGGCGCCGGTGACGGCGGCGTCCAGGTCGGCGTCCTCGAACACCAGGAACGGGGCGTTGCCGCCCAGCTCCATGGAGGTGCGCAGGACGTTTTCGGAGGCATCCGAGAGCAGTCTGCGGCCCACCTCGGTGGAACCGGTGAAGGAAAGCTTGCGCAGGCGGGAATCCCTAATCAGCGGCCCCGTGGTAGCTCCGGCAGTCGAGGATGGGATGACGTTCAGGACACCGGCGGGCAGGCCGGCCTCCATCATCACGGCCGCCAACAACTGGGACGAGAGCGGCGTAAGCTTGGCTGGTTTGAGCACCATGGTGCAGCCAGCAGCTATGGCCGGGGCGATCTTCCGGGTGGCCATGGCCAGCGGAAAATTCCACGGGGTGATCAGCAAGCACGGGCCCACCGGCTTCTTAGCGACCAGCAGCCGGGACTTGCCATCCGGGGAGACCGAATAGCGGCCGAACGCGCGGACGGCTTCCTCGGAAAACCAGCGCAGGAACTCCGCACCATAAGTCACCTCACCCCGGGCTTCTGCCAATGGCTTGCCCATTTCCATGGTCATCAGCAGCGCAAAATCGTCGGCACGTTCCGTGACCAGCTCAAATGCGCGGCGCAGGATCTCGCCGCGCTCACGCGGCGGGACCCTTGCCCAGGACTCCTGCGCAGCCGCAGCCGCGTCAAGCGCCGCCATGCCGTCCTCCACTCCGGCATCTGCGATGTTCAGGAGGATCTTGCCACTGGCGGGGTCCTCAACCTCAAAGGTCTCACCCAGGGCCGCCGGACGCCATTCGCCATTGATCAGCAGGCCAGTGGGGACAGCCGACAATACCTCGTTCTCACGTTCTAAAGCTTTAGACATATTTCTCCTTAATGGATCCTTAGTGGCGCCGCTGGGCACAGTGTTTCGGTAATAAGACCCGACGCCGAGATGAGGGCAGGCTGTATTTGCGGGTTCCTGCTGGACCCGGTGGCGATCCTGCCCGGCCGAAGGACCATTTCGCTGGGGCCTTCAGCAGAACCAAACGTCAGCTTTTTGCCGGCACTCCGTAAGTGCGAGCCCTATCCCGAGCCTGGTCCACCGCGGCACGCGCCCGCCAGCGGTGACGGAAAGATCCCGTCTCGGCGAGAACCACCGCAACCCGCAGCAGTCCCACATGTCAGGCACAAAGTTTGGTGGGGGGAACGGGAAACTCGCGACAATCTAGTGCCGGTGGGCAGCCTGTGTTGCCGAGATCCAGAGCCAGCGTGCCGGCACCGACCCCGGGTTCCGGTAGGAATGTGGCGTTCCGGGGTCGATCAGGACGGATTCGCCTGCCTGCAGGTTGTAGACCGTTTCCCCCGATTGGAGCTCGAGTTGCCCGTCGAGCATGACGAGGCATTCTTCTTCATCCGGGTGCGCGTATGGCGCCACACGTGAGCCCTCGCCAGGCTCCAGCACCGCTTCGATGACCTGGATCGTTTTCGCGTTCGCAGGAGTGACGAGCCGGTCCCGGTAAACGCCGGACGGGTGCTTCACGAGCTCCCGGGGAGCGGCGTTGGCCGCCAAATTCGTTTCGTCAGATTCGGCGAGCAACAGCGACATGGGAACATTCAGCGCCCCCGCTATCCGCAACAGGGACGAGAATGAAGGATTGGCCTTTTGCCGTTCGATCTGGGAGATAAACCCTTCGGATAGCCCAGTCTGATTCGCCAGCTCGAGAAGGGTCACGTCCTTGGACCGGCGGATTCTGCGGATACTGGGACCAGGGGACGTGGCGGCGGGAGTGCCTCCGGGGTCGACCGTAGGCTCCGCGTCTTCCATGACGATTACTCCTTCGCCGATTTATGCCTGCCCGATAATGGCTGGTACACGACCATATCAGTGGGGATGGTTGTGGAACGGAGAGCGGCTTCAGGCCGCTCCTTTAAGCCTTTCGGCGGCTACCGCGGCGATCAGGACCATGCCAATGACAAGTTCCTGGATGTAGCTGGAGACGTGGAGCAAATTCATGCCGTTACTCAACACGCCAAGGAAGAGAACACCGAGTACGACACGCCACAGGACCCCTTCACCGCCGAAAAGCGAAGTCCCGCCGAGCACGGCAGCGGCTATCGACAGCATCACGAAGCTTGCCCCCAGCGATGCTTCTCCCGAGCCCACGCGTGCAGTGAGGAGGATGCCAGCCAGTGAAGCGAGGCCGGAACACAGTACGAAGGCGAGTATGATCGTTTTCTTCACGTTGACTCCCGCCACCAGCGCCGCAGCCCGGTTGCCTCCAACGGCGTACATGTTGCGTCCCGGCACGGTGCGGGACATAAAGACGCCCATTCCGATGGCGACAACGACGCCGATCAGAACCGGAACCGGAATCCCCAGAACGGAGGAGGTGGCCAGCACGTCGGAAAAGATCATCGGAAGCCCGATGATGGGAGCTCCCTTGGAAATAATCAGGGCCAGGCCGGTCAGCACAGAGGTGGAACCCAGCGTGGCCATGAAGGACGGAACCTTCCAGAAAGCCACGATGCAACCGTTCACCAATCCAATCATGACGCCGAGAAGGAGCCCGGCTCCCAGTCCCAGCAGGACACTTTCCGGTCCGCCGGAGCTTGCCGCAGTCACGGAGGCAACCACGACACTCGTCAGTGCGACAGTTGCACCGACGGACAAATCGAGCTGGGCGTTGATCAGGACGATCATTTGCCCCATGGCGATGAGGAGCAGGAAAACGGACTGGCGGGCAACGTTGAGCAGGTTCGATCCGTCCACAAAGCGCGGTTCTACGATGGCAAAACCAACGCACATCAGGATCAACAAGGCGGGCAGCAGGCCGGTGGTCAACATGAACTGCAGGCTGCGCCGGGTGCTGGCCGGAGCTGCTGCGCGTTCTGGACTAAGTGTTGTCGTCAAAGGTTTGTCTCCTAAAGAGATGGGAAGGGATGTCACGCCGAGACTGCGGCAAAGAATGACCTGGCGATGTTTTCTTCGGTGATGTCGGAGCCAGTCAGATGGGCGGCGATGCGGCCTTCGCGCATGACGTAAACCCTGTCGCTGATGCCGATGATCTCGGTCAGGTCGGAGGAGACCACCACCACGCCATGGCCGGCATCGGCATAGCTGTCGATCAGCCGGTAAACATCTGCTTTGGCTCCAACGTCGATCCCCACCGTCGGTTCATCGAACAGGTGAATTTTGGCCGGGCGCAGCCGCCCCCTGGCCAGAACGGCTTTTTGTTGGTTGCCACCCGAGAACTTCGCGGACGTCCGGTCAAGCTCCATGGGCCGCAGATCCAGCTCCTGGGCGATGCCGTGCGCCAGTTCCAGTTCCTTCTGACCCCTCAGGAAACCTTTCCGTGTGATCCGCGCGGACCGGTGCGAACCCATGGTCATCGATTCGAAGAGCGGGCGCCCCAAAATGAGGCCTTCGTTCCGCCGGTCTGAAGGATAGTAGACAAGGCCACGCTCCAGCATTCCTGCCGGCGTCGGTTTGGGAACCTGATCACCCTCAAGCTGAATGACGCCGTCCTGGAACGGATGCAATCCGAAGCAGGCGCGGGCCAGGTCAGACTTTCCGCACCCGAGTAAGCCGGCTATTCCGACGACTTCACCGGCGCGCACATTCATGGAAACATCGCGCAAGGTTGCGCTGCCAAGCCCGGAAACCACAAGGAGCTCACGGCCGGGTTCCCGTTTGGAGTGCTGGTAGAGCGAGCTCGCAGGGCGGCCGATCATCTTTTCAACGATGATGGCTTCGTCCATCGGGGCATTGAGAGTCTCGATGAACTTTCCGTCTCTGAGAACCGAGACGCGGTCTGCAATTGCTTCCACTTCGTGCATGCGGTGCGTGACATAGAGAATAGCGACACCTCGCCGTGCGAGGCCGCTCACAATGTCCAAGAGCTGCCGGCTCTCGTTCTCGCCAAGCGAAGCTGTGGGTTCATCCAGAATCAGGAGTCGTGCCTCACCCATCAAGGCCCGGGCGATCTCGATCAGCTGCTGCGAGGAACGAGGCAGATCACCTGCACGTGCTTCCAGCGGCAAGTCTGCCCCCAACCCTGCGAGGGCGCTGGCGGCGCGCTCGAGCATTGTCCTTCGGTCAACCAGGCCTGATTTGAGGGGCAGCGAGCCCAGGGAGATGTTCTCGGCTACCGAAAGCTGCGGAACGATGTTCAGTTCCTGGAACACCGTCCGGATGCCGCCCTCCTCTGCGTCCTGGGGGGCGTCGAATACTGTCTCGCTGCCGTCAAGCGCTATTGATCCAGTCGTAGCCTTGTGCACTCCGCAGAGAATCTTGATCAGGGTCGATTTGCCTGCGCCGTTCTCGCCCATGAGGGCATGGATTTCGCCGCGCTTAATCTCGAAGGAGACGTCGCTGAGCGCCGTCACACCGGCAAACTTTTTGCTCACATTACGGATAGCAACTAATGCGTTGGCGGTCATGCTTCGTCACCGCCGGAATACGCCAAAACTCCATTGACATAGGTGCGTTCCACACGGATGTCCCTCAACTCTGCTTCCGAAACGGTGTGGGGGTCCCTGTCCAGAACCACGATGTCCGCGGCCTTTCCAGGCTCCAGCGAACCGGCGACCTGGTCGAGCCCGATGGCTTTCGCCGCCTCGATGGTATGCAGCCTGAGAGCTTGCGCTACCGAGATCGATTCTTCCGGTTCGACGTGGTTCCCCCAGTAGCTTCTCCGGGACACAGCCGACCAAATGGTGTGCAGTGGGTTCGTCGCTCCCGACTCTCCGCCAAGGGTGATATCCGAGCTGATGACAGGTGAAATTCCCTCGTGCAGAACAGTCCGCAGCGGGAGCCTTCCGGTGCTGCCCGTCGCTGGGAAAAGCATGGGCACATAGTCACCAATAAAGTTATGCAGGAAACCCGGCTGCATCACGGGAATCACGTTGGCCGCCCGCCAAGATGCAATCTCGTCCACCGAGTCCAGCACGTTGCCCAGATGCTCGATACGCACTGAAGGGTAGCCGTGGGCGTCGCCGACGGCCAAAATAGCCTCGATCGCTTCACGCTGTGCCCTGGTGCCGTTTGCGTGGATCGCGATCTGCGCGTCCTTCTGACGCGCAATCCGGATGGTTTCCATCAGAGCCCCGCGCGAGAGATTAAGTTTTCCCCTGTAACCGGTCCGGGGACTGTGGTCCCTGGAGTAGTCGTCCAAGCTGGCGGCATTCCGTGCGGAATATCCACCGTCCGCGAACACCTTGATTCCCCGGGCCCAGATACGCTCTGGCCCGCTGCGCGACGAAAATCCGGCGACCCAGTCGCATGCCGCCGCAACCGGGAGCAGCGACGGTGCCATTGCGTAGAGCGCAATCCGCCCGTTTAGGCCGCCGTCAGAGACCGCGGCGTCCAACGCCTCCACGTTGCGTGCTGATTCAACCATTTCTCCGATCGAGGTAACGCCATACGCGAGGAAGTCGCTGTGGAACGTAGCCGAATAAAAGCGTGTCAGCTCCTCAATGCTGCTTTCCGGAATGGGCAGAAGACCGTCAATCTCGGCGACGACCCCGGTGGGCTCGCCGGCGTCATCAAGGTGGACAACGGGGCTGCCCCACAGGCCCTCCCCACCGGTGATGAAGCGTTCGACCCCGGCCAGGGCCAGGGCAGGGGTGTTAAGTACAGACACGTGGCCGCCGCAGTGCAGGACAATGGGAGTCGTCCTGCTCACAGAGTCCAATTCCATGCGGGTGGGCAGCCTGCGTTCGGCGATTTTTTGATCGAAGAACAAGTTGCCGTAACCGATGAGCCAGTCACCTACCGTGCGGCCTGCGTTCAGCCCCGTCCGCAGGGCATCGAGGACGTCCGAGATGGTTTTGCACGCGGGCACGCGGCAATCTATCCCCCTGTGAGTTCCGGCCGCGTACTGGGCGAAATGAACGTGAGGATCAATGAAGCCCGGAAGAATCGTCCGCCCACTCAGGTCGTGGACAGGGATCCCGTCCCGCTTTAGCCTGTCGGCATATGCGTCGTCACCCACTCCGGCAATTTTGCCGTTTTCCACATAGACGGCGCGTGCGTTGGGCGCCGCGGTCATGGTGACGACGTTGCCGGTCAGCGCAAAGGTAGGTTCACCCATTACTTGCCCGCTTCAACATTGAAGGCAGGTGACCATCCCTGAGGTGCGAAGCTGCCGGTCGGATCGAACTTCGCGGTGTTGTCGTAACCGTCTTCCTTGGGCCCGCAGATCAGGAGGGGCTCCGGGGCGTAGCGCTGAATTTCTTTGTCCAATGGTTTCTGCTCCAATGTCCGCACGGCGAGGTCCACGGAGATTTTGCCGATCTGGCTGGATTGTTCCGATGGGGCGCATTTCGCCTGCCCGCGCTTGATGAGTTCAACTGCCTGCGGGGTGACATATGTGCCGTACAAGCCGATGTTGTCCGCTTTGCCCTGCTCGGCCAGCAGGTTCGCGGCGACTTCCATGGTGATGGCCGTGCCGACGATTGCATTGATGTCGGGATTGGCGGACAGTGTGTCCTCCACGAGCTTCAGCTGGACCTCTTTGCCGGTGTCTCCGTACTTGACATCCACGATCTTGACGGCGGATCCTGCGATGGCTGCCTCGAAGCCCTTCCGGGACCGCTCGGTCCAGCCGGCGCCGGCGGGTCCCGGCAGGAGCGCCACTTTCATCGGTTTCTTTAGTGATGCCAGGTGAGTGCCGATCATCTTGCCCATGTCGACGTAATCCTGCAGGACGCGGGCATCTACCTCGGCGGAGGAGACCCCGTTGCCGACGTCGACCACCGCGACACCTTTGGCTTTGGCCTTGGTGATGGCAGGGTTGAGCGACTCGTTGCTCACGGCGCTCAACAGCACGGCATTCGCGCCGGAGCTGACACAGTCTTCCACCTGCGTCACCTGTTGGGCGACGTTTTCATAACCCCCTGCATCCCTGGTGGTCAGGGAGACGCCCAGCTGGCGGGCTTGGGAGGCCTGGCCATAGTTCATGCCCACCCAGGTAGGGTCCTTCAGGTGGGGCAGCACCGAGCAGATACGCCAGGGTTTGGTGGTCTCACCCCGGCTCAGGGATGTGTATGACCCGGGTGTGTTCGGTCCTGTACAGCCACGGGGGTCGACTTGTGGAGAGTTGCAGTTCGTCAGCAGCGCCGGAACTGACCAGGACTCGCCGGTGACCGACCCGGCCTCGGCACCTGCCGAAGCGCATCCGGAGAGCAAAAGGAGACCGGCGGAGGCCAGGGCAACAATCTTCAATTTCTGGGTCTTTTTCATGCGAGCACGTCCGTCCGGAGGACGGCGGACCCGGTATCAATGCGCTTGATCTGCCCAACGGGAAAACGTTCGGCCGCGAAGTTGATGGATCCCTGCACCTTCCTGGAGGCTGTGAGCTTCCTGACCAGGGCGGACCGTGCGTTCAAGAAACCCTTGGGCCACATGGTGCCGACCTTGCCATAGACGCGGGAGTAGCGCTGGACTCCTTCACTCATTTCGCGCTGGCCTTCCTGCCACGACTTAAGGGCGAAATCGATGCTGCTGCTGTTTGTGACCGAAATCGCCAGGGCAACGGCATTGGTCATCGCAACACAGGCGGCCTGGCCCAGGTTCGGGGACATGGCATGGGCGGCGTCCCCCACCAGTGCCGTCCGGCCGCTGTACCACTGAGTGACGTGTACGTCGTGGAAGGGCGCCCAGCGACCTTCGGTATCGAAAGGGATCCGCTCCAACTGGGAGCGGAACTCCGGGAAGGTTTCGATCCACGTGGCAGCGTTGAAGGGATTCTGTTCTCGGCCCTCTACATCATTTGCGGGGCAGCAGAGAAAAACGTACGTTTCGTCCGGTGAGCAGGGGATGATGCCGATGCGGCGTCCGCCGTTCCACTGCTCGATGGTCTGATGCACCGGATCGTCGCCCGTTCGCGGGATGAGATGCCGTCCACCGCCGTCACGCAGATCCACAAGTTTCTGGCGAAGACCGAGCGAATCCCGGACCTTGGAGAACACACCGTCGGCACCGATGGCAAGGTCAGCCGGGCACTCCTGGCCGGCGGCCGTTATCAGCGTCCCGTTCGGCGTGGCACCGATGACCGGTGAGTCGGTAACGATCTCCACGCCCTGTCGACGTGCCGCGTTCAGAAGACTCTGGTAAAGGTGCCGCCGGCCGACAGTGTAGAGCCGGTGGTTCCGCAGCCACTCGTCCTGGAGGGTACTGCCATCATGGTCTCGCAGGAACGGAACCTCAACCTTTTCGGCTCGGGAAACGACTTCCTCGTAAGCCCCAATGGCTTCCAGTGCCCTGAGCCCGTTCTCCCACAGGTAGATCCCAGCCCCGATCTCCCGGAGGATGGACCCCTTTTCGTGAACCCGGACCGAACACCCGGCTTGGCCGAATGCTGCCGCTGCGGTCAGCCCAGCCAGACCCGCACCCGCGATTTCGATATGCATCTAAGTGGCTCCTTTGCCATCCCACGTCTGGATCTGCAATTCAGATCCCTTGGAGATGCTAATCACAAAAACTGTGACACTCAATACTTTTCTTAGATCAGATCAAAGTTTTTTAACTTACGTGCTGGTTTCTGCATGCAAGTGGCCTATGGCGCACAGCAGAACCGGCTCGGCCGGAGCTTCCGGAGGAAAACCTTGGGTGCCGATTAGAGCTGGATGACCACTCGGGGCATTGCTGGACAGAGGCGCCCGACACCGATGGCTGCAAGATGCCTGCGTCGGCATGGGGGCAGGTTTTCGTGGATCACCTCGCTGGGCCGCGGCTATCCAACTCATGTAATCCACGGCGGCCCCTTCCAGGCATCTCGGCCGTGGCCACGCGTGTGAGCCTCAACGTGCTGGGATCGTATTGGATGATGGGGATTCCATCTTGATCGGAAACCAACGATTGGACTGCTGCTGCGACGCGTGGGAATTCGAAACATCCACTACTAACTGCCAACACGCAGATCTGGCTGATATTGACTTTCTTATTTCCGACACCGGGATCCACCCTCAGATGCTGACGTCGTTTCGTTCAACAGACCTGCAGGTAGAAGCGGTCAGACCCCTCATCGACGACCACACTGCCCTCGGACACAACTACATCGCAGCCGGTCGTTGCCCCGTTATGGATGGCGGATGCAGAGAAGACCCCATCGGGCGTCCAATCCTGGAAAGACCAGGAGGGAAACCGTTCCCCGACGAGATTTGCCCTCGCCGTGAGGCCTGCCGCCTCATGATTGACTTGCCAATGCCCACGGAAATCGTAGGTCAAGATTCCCGTTGGCTTAACGTCCCTGAACTCAATGCAGCAGTGGCGCGCTTGCCCGCTGTCCCGGGCAACCATCTCCACCCCCATGATGAAAGTTCCGGTGCATGGAAGCTCTCCGCTCCACTGAAACTCAAGGAAGCAGTCAAGACCACGCCGTAAGAGAGGTGCTCTGGCTTGGCGGGGTGACTGAAGGAAAACCCAGTTACCGTAGAATGAGCACACACTGTGACTCCTCACGTACCGGACCCGGCCCGCCATGCTCCGGGTTCTAAATCGTCCGGACCGTCTTCCTCGCGTTTAGCCCCGCCGTCGTCGGGCAGAGATGGACCGGAGCCTATTGTGGCTTCAGATGCCTGAGAAGGCCCGATCGTTTCGCCGGTCGGGATCGGGTAGCTGGCCGTCATGCGGCAGCTAGCGTGTAGAGGTCGGTAGTCAGTTGCCGCAAAATTTCGGGAATGGGCTCGACGCCGAGTCCCGGACCGGTAGGGACGTTGATGTAGCCGTTGTCGAGGACAAACGGTTCTGTCAGATCAGTCTCGTAGTACCGGCTGGAAGCGGAGATGTCCCCGGGCAATGTGAATCCCGGCAGAGCGGACAGCGCTGCGTTCGCCGCTCTTCCCAACCCGGTTTCGAGCATTCCTCCGCACCAAACGGCTACGCCGCTGGCCCGGGCTATGTCGTGGATTCGACGCGCTTCCAGGTACCCGCCCACGCGGCCGGGTTTGATGTTGATCACCGCGGCCGACTTTATGGCGATGGCATCCATCGCTGTTTCGGCGGAAGAAATGGATTCGTCCAAGCACATCGGCGTGGACATCAGGGCAGCTAATTCGGCGTGCTGGCGCAGATCAGCCTCGCCGAGTGGTTGCTCGATAAGCAGCAGGTCGAAGGCGTCCAGTTTTCGCAGGAGCACCGCGTCCGCCAAGGTGAACGCGGCATTGGCGTCCACCTGAAGCAGCAGGTTCGGACCGAAATGCTCACGCACTGCAGCGACGGGTTCGATGTCCCAGCCGGGCTGGATCTTAAGCTTGATGCGCTGGTATCCGTCCTCGACGTACTCGGCGACGGTGTCGAGGAGTTCCGGGATGGAGTTCTGAATTCCTACCGACACTCCTGACGGGACCCGGTCGACGGTAGCGCCGAGGTATTGGCCGAACGATTCACCGCGGGCGCGGAGCTGGGCATCGAGCACGGCCATTTCCAGAGCAGATTTTGCCATTTGGTGTCCTACGATCGCCCGCAGGGAATGGCCGACCGTTTCGGCTGTCACGACGCCGTGCCGAGCCTGGTAGTTGAACAGCGCGGGCAGCAGGTAACGGATCATCATCTGTCGCGCGCCTTCAGTGTACTCGGGCGAGTAGAGCGGATCGGCGAGGGCCACGCATTCACCCCATCCGATGACTTCCGTAGGGCTGCCGGTCGAGTTAGCGGCCTCCGCGCGTACCTCGACGATAATGGCCGACCGCACAGTCTGCGTTCCGAATGAAGTGGTGAATGGCCGGACGATGGGAAGCCGGACATTGTGTAGTTTGACCTCGATGATGCGCATCAGGTTCCTTTCAAAAAGGTAATGGCCTCACATCGATGGTGTGAGGGAGGCCCTCTGGCCTTGGGCTCCTAAATCCTCCTTGCAGCAGGCTGCATTACTTTCAGGCCTGCGCTGATGGAGGGCACGCCACTGCTGCTACAGGGCCCGGTGGTACTGGCGGGGCCAGTGGTCCTTCGCCTGCGCGGTCGTCAGCCGGAGGGCGAAGTAGGGATCGCGAAGGAGAGCGCGGCCGACTATCACCGCGTCTACCGTGGAAAATCCCGAGATATTCGCCAGAAGCTCAGGGTCGGAAAGTTGACCCACCGGTGCGACGGCAATTCCGGTGGCTTCCTTCAGCACTTCGGCGAATTTTAGGTTAAGGCACGGTTTGTTTGGGGGCGGAGCATCCGGGGCCAAGGCGCCGGAGGTGACGTCGAGCAGGTCGATTCCCAGTCCAGCCAGCCGCTGTGCGAACACCGTGGCTTCGTCCAGCGTGATGCCGCCTTCAATCCAGTCGGTCGCCGTCAGCCGGACGAAGACGGGCTTGTTCTGCGGGAAGGCATTGCGGACAGCCTGGCATACCCGGAGCGGAAACCTCATCCGGTTCTCCAGCGAGCCGCCATGTTCGTCATCGCGGCCGTTTGAAACCGGGGAGAGAAACTGGTGCAGAAGGTACCCGTGTGCAGCGTGCACCTCCACGAGATCGTAACCTGCGTCGTGGGCATTCCGGGCAGCTGCCGAAAATGCATCGACAGTGTCGTCAAGGTCCGCGGCGGTCATTTCGGTGGGTACCGTCAGGTTCCCGAACGGCCTGGCCGAGGGCGCCAGCGGCACCCATCCCCCGTCCTCGACGGAAACGGCGCTGTTCTGCCCGCCCTGGACCCCGGGCACCATATGGGAGCTCTTGCGGCCGGCGCTGTTGAGCTGCACTCCGGCGAGGGAGCCTAAGGACTTGATCTGGGTTGCGAGGACCTTGTGGGCATCGACCTGCGCAGCATCCCAGAGGCCGAGGTCCCGGGCCGTTGTCCTGTGCCTTGGCCCGACGGCCGTGGACTCGACCATGATCAACCCGGCGCCGCCCACGGCCCGGGAGCCACAGTGAACCATATGCCAGTTCGTGGGAACGCCGACTGCGCCCGCCGAGTACTGGCACATCGGCGACATCCAAAGCCGGTTGGAGATTTCAAGTCCGCGCAACGTCAACGGTTCCGCAAGTCTTCCGCGATCCATTCGATCCATTCATTCAATGGTGTCTTCGCCAACGCTTGCGTTGGCACTTGTACTGGTGCGTGAGGCTGCCGCCAGTTCCGCGGAACCGGCGGCAGCCGTGGGGCTACCTGGAGACGGTCGCTGCGTTGAGGCGGCTGCCCTGCGAAGACTGCGCCAAGGAAGCGAGCAGGCCGGCGGCAAGGCAGGTGCGCTCAAGCATTCCCGCGATACTTATCCATTCGTTCCGGGCATGGGCACCGTCACCGACCGCGCCGAGCCCGTCCAGGACCGGCAGGCCGAGCGCGGCTGCGAAGTTGCCGTCACTGGCCCCTCCCACGGAGGTCTCCGCCAGGGCAAAACCGAGCCGCTCGGCAACCTGTTCTGCTTCGGCGAAAAGCCGTGCCGTCTGCTCGGATCGGGTCATGACCGGTCGGTTCCATTCCCCGCTGACCCTGAGCGAGGCGTTGGTGTTCTGCACGTTGAGACCGTCGAGGGCCTCGTCGATGCGTCGTGCCTCGGTTTCCGAGGAAACCCTGACGTCGACTTCAGCACTAGCGGACCCGGCCTTGACATTGGTCCGGGTCCCTCCGCGCACTAGCCCAACGTTGACCGTGGTGCCCTTGGCCACGTCGGTCTTACCGTGCAGTTCAATGATCACGCGGGCTATTTCGTCGATGGCGCTGGCCCCCACCTCGGGGTCCAGTCCGGCGTGGGCTTCCTGCCCGGTGACATGGACCTGGAAGATACCGACACCCTTTCGGGCGGTCTTCAATGCTCCTCCAGCGCTGGCCTCGAACACCAGCACGGCATCGCCCCGAATCGTTTCCGCCTCGATGACCGGCCGCGAGGCCGGACTGCCAACTTCCTCATCCCCGTTGAGTACCAGGCGCAGGTGCGGTCGGGGCAGCCCCAGTTCCTGTGCGGCCTTGACCGCCCAGACCAGCTGCACCAAGCCGGCCTTCATATCGAAGGCGCCGGGCCCGGTAAAGCGGTCCCCGTCAACCGTGGGCTGCCAGTTCTGGAGCGTGCCGGCCGACCACACGGTGTCGTAGTGGCACAAGGCCGTGATCCAGCCCCCTGCCCCGGTTTCCGAGGGATAGTCCAGCACGAGGGTGTCACCCCATTCGCCGCCGTCAACCCTCCGACGGGATGCCGGGGCACCGATGCGGCTCTGCACCCAGCTTTCCACCCACCCCAGTCCTGACTGCAGGAGCGCCTTATCGTCCGACGGCGTTTCTTGCGAAACGTAGGCCGTCAGGTCTCCGACCATGTCTGACCGTTTCTGGCCGACCCAGGTCTGCAGGTCCTCAAGGGTGCTCATCGGTCTATGGCCTTTCTATCGAGGGCGTCGAGATGTTCCTCGCCCATCGCAATTGACTGTGATTCGAGTTGCTTGATCAGGGCGACAAGCTCCTCCACAAGGGGCAGCTTCAGTCCATGCTTGGCCGCGATTTCGATCACCGGCTCATACTGGCTCGGTACCTCTGTCGGCCGCTTCCGGACGGCGATGTCGCGCCAGATCCCGGAGCGCGTCTTGGTCTGGGTGGAAAGCCACTTGACGAGATCATCCGTGGCGGAGGCGTTGCGCTCCGGGGCGGCACCGCGCACGTAGCTGGCGGGGTCGAAGGCGTCGAAGCCCTCGAGCCGGATGCCTTCGGCCGCTGCAACGTCGAAGACTTCGGCGGCCAGGCCATTCATCGCCGGCCGGTGCCGGTCAATCAGGACGCTCATATCGGCGTCGGCCAGGGCAGTTGCGGTCAGCATGGCGCCGAAGCCAAGCTTGGACCAGAGGAACCCGGCCACGTTGTCGGTGACGGTCGGGTTTCCCCAGTGGCTGAGGTCTTGGGCCAACTGCCGGACCCTGTCGCTGGTACCACCGGCGTATTCACCGAGTGCCATCGCGCCGCTGCCGCCGTCCTTGATGACGCCGGGCTCCAGCACGTCAGCGAACAAGTCCACGAAAGCAATTACAGTCCGGTCGGCCCCGACGTGCTCGGCAATCGTTGCCTCGTTGAGCCCGTTCTGCATGGACGCGATATAGCCGTCCGGGGCCAGCCGCGGAGCGATCCAGGCAGCGGCGGCGGCTGTCGCCTGAGCCTTGACCGCCAGCAGGACACGCCCCAGTTCCGCCGGAGCGTCGTCGAGGCCATATACCGGCAGTTCGGAAACCGTAGCTCCCGCGGGCGTCTGCAGTTGCAGGCCCTTGCGTCGTATCGCAGCCACGTGGGCAGCGTCGGCGTCGATCAGTTGGACCGGGACGCCCCGCGCATGAAGGTGGGCGGCCAGTGTGCCACCGATAGCACCGGCGCCTACTACTGTGTATGGACTATCTTGCATTGCTTCCTTTCAATTCGCCGCTGGCGGCGCCGCTGACCGGCCAGTGCAGCGGGAGGTTTGTGGCTCCGGTGGAAGCGCCACCGTCCACGCGGAGGGTCTCTCCGGTGATCCACGCCGCTTCATCTCCCGACAGCCAAACGACGGCACGGGCGATGTCATCGGGTTCGCCCCGGCGCCCCAAAGGGTTGCCGGACACGGCGGCGGCGTACTCCTCGGTTACCGGATTGACGCTGCTGTTCACCGTGACAAATCCCGGCGCCACCGCGTTTACCCGGATGCCGTACTGGCCCAGCTCCAGAGCCGAAGCGCGGGTCGTCATTTCCAAGGCGGCCTTGGAAGTGGAGTACGGTGCTGCGCCCGGGCGGGCCCGCAGGGCCGCGCCGGAGGAAATGTTTACCACGCTGGCTGACCGGCCGGCCGCAACGGCCCGCTTGGCCAAGGCAACGGTGGTGAGCAGCGGTGCCCTTGTGTTGAGGTTCAGCACCGAATCCCAGGTTCCTGCGTCGAGCTCAAGGAACGGCGTGGCCGGGTAAATTCCGGCCGAGTTGACCAGGACATCTACCGGAGCGAGGGCCCACGCGCCGGCGATTAGTGCCTCCGGGCCGCGGTCGGAAGCCAGGTCCACAGCAAGCTCGGCCACCTCCTCAGCACCGGCTGCCCGACAGCTATCCGCGGCCTCAGCCAGCGGCGCCGGGTTGATGTCCGCGAGGCTCAGCCGGAAGCCGAGCCCCGCCATCCGCTTGGCCACCTGCAGCCCGATGCCGCTGCCGGCACCTGTAATAACTGCGTGGCGGCTCAATCCAGCGCCTTACCCTTCGTTTCGGGCATAGTTGCGTAAACGGCAACTCCGATAGCTGCAGCAACGGCGCAGTACAGCCAGACCAGCTGGCCGAGTCCACTGGCATTCATCCACGTGGTCAGGTACGGGGCGGTGCCACCGAAGATCGCCACTGCCAGGGCGTAGGGCAGTCCGATGCCGGTCGCGCGGACTTCCGCCGGGAACTGTTCGGCCATGATCACGGCACAGTTAGCGGAGTACCCCAGCAGCAGGATGATGCCGACGACCTCGATGAGCAGAAGCATCCAGAAATTGCCGTTCAGGAGGGCGAAGGCGGGCCAGGAGAAGAGCAGGAAGCCGGCGGCGAACGCCGTCATCGTGGGCTTACGGCCGATGCGATCCGAGAGGATCCCGGCGAAGGGCAGCAGGACCAGGAACAGGCCCACGGCAATGAAGTTGGCCAACAGGGCCTGGCTGAGCGGAATGCCCGTGGCCACGGCGGCGTAGGTGGGCATGTATGACACCCACATGTAGTAGAGCAGAGTTCCGGCGATGGTGATGCCGAAGACGCGAAGCGTGGACCCCGGGTGCTTCACGAACATCGTGAACACAGAGTTGCGGCGCTTCTCCCCGGAAGCCTCAGTGCGTTCCTTGGCGTTGACAAACGAGTCGGTTTCCTCCACCGAGGAGCGCAGCCAGAGTCCTACAAGGCCTAGAAGTGCGGCGACGATGAAGGCCAGACGCCAGCCCCAGCCGTCCAGGGCTTCCTTGGACAGGGTTGAGGTGATGATGGCACCCATGCCGGAGGCCAGGAGGACACCGGCGCCGACTGACACCTGCTGCCAGGAGCCAGCGAAGGCCCGGCGGCGTGGTGCCGCCGATTCAACCAGGAACGCAGAAGAGGAACCGAACTCGCCGCCAGCTGAAAAGCCCTGGACCATCCGGGCGACCACCAGGATGATGGGCGACAGGATCCCGACAGTTTCGTAGGTCGGGGCGAGGCCGATGACGGCCGTGGACCCTGCCATCAGACCGATGGTGAGGACCAGACCCTTCTTACGTCCGTGCCGGTCAGCGTAGGCGCCCATGACCGCGGCGCCGACGGGCCGCATGACGAAGCCGACGGCGAAGATAGCCAGTGTCGCCAACAGAGCCGCGATGGGGTCACTCTTAGGGAAGAAGTGGTGGGCGAAGACCGAGGAGAAGGTAGTGTAGACAGCCCAGTCCACCCATTCGACGGCGTTGCCGATGCCGCCGGCAATGATGGCCTTGCGCCCCCGCGGCGAGAGCTTGGTTTCGTGGACTGGTTCTAAGGTCGTTTGTTCGCTCATGAGACGGTGGTCCTCGTGGTGAGTTGGGATGCTACGTGCGTTGCCAGGTCTGCGTGGGTGGTGATCCAGATGTCGTCGTGGGATCGGATGTGTTCCATCAGCTCCGCGAGGATGAGCATCCGGGAGCGGTGCCCGATGATGTGCGGGTGCATGGTGAGTTGGAAGACCCCGCCCTCTGTGTAGGCCACATCGAATTCGTCTTTCCAAATCTGGAGAAGTTGCCGGGGCGGCATGTGGGGGCGGAGCCCGGAAAAGCGGTCCATCATCAAGTAAGGGGCATCGTCGCGAATCCATTCCACGGGGATCTCAACGATGCCGGTCGGTTCGCCGTCGGCAAGCAGTTCGTACGGTTCGTCGTCCGCCATGAGCGAGGAGTCATAAAGGAACCCGAGCTCCCGGATAACGTCGAGAGTGGAGTCGGAGAAGTCCCAGGAGGGAGTCCGGATCCCGACCGGGCGGGTACCTGATTGACGGTGCAGCACGTCCGCGGCCCGGCCGAGCAGGTCCAATTCCTGTTCATACGTCAGCAGGGTGTTGCGCTCATGGATCCATCCGTGGACCGCCACTTCATGACCCTGGTCCACGTAATTGGGAACCTCGTCGGGGCGAAGCAGGGCGCAGACCGCCGGAATGTAAAAAGAGGCTGGAGCTTCGTAGCGGCGGAGCAGCTCGAGGATCCGGGGAACGCCGGCCCGGGCGCCGTACTCGCCCTGCGCCATCCTTCCAGGGGAGGTTTCGCCGTCGCGCAGGGACGGGGTTTCATGATCCGAGTCGAAGGACAGCAGAACCGCGGCCTTCGCACCGCCTTTCCACCGCAGAGCGGATTCGGGGTGTGTCAGGGGCTGTCCAGCGCGAACCTTGTTCACGTGGCCGCGCCATTGGGATTCTGTCCATTGCCAGGACTGGGCGTCGTTCATTTGCGCTCCTTTTCAGATACGAGGTGCAGGTGGTGCAGCAGGCATCCGGCCAGCTCGCGCCATGACGCAACTCATGGAGAGTGATGCAGCTCTCAAGGCTCGAACTTAGGGCATATCATGCGTGAAGGCAATAGAGAATGGAAAATTCGTTCAAAAGTTGATTGCAAAATGGGTAATCTGCCGCATCTAAGCGGGCGGCCGGGTACGCTGGTCCTACTTCCAGGTCAGATATCAAGCAGCGGAGATCGACATTTCATTCTTGGACCAGACGGACCTCGACATCATCGCCGCCCTCCAGCTAGCGCCGCGGGTTCCCGCCAACAGCCTGGGCGAAATCCTGGGGGTCCCCACCACCACCATCACCCGCAGACTGAACCGGCTGCAGAACGAACGGCTGATGAAGGTAATCGGCCGCTTCGCCTGGCCTCTGATCCTCTCCGGAAACCCCCAGCAGCTATGGGTGCGCTGTATTCCCGGCCGGGCCGCGCAGGTAGCAGAGGAACTAAAGGCATTTCCCGAGATCCAGTTCGTCATGACCACGTCCGGAACCGGGGACATCTACGCCGACCTGTTTCCGCTGCGCGGCTCCAATATCGACCACCTTGTCACCGACCGGATTCCTTCCATCAAGGGAATTAAATCCGTGGAGAGCCGCCTAGTGCTGGACTCGCGGCGCGTAGGCCAATCCTGGCGACTAAGACGACTGACCCCTAGCCAGACAGAGGCCTTGGAAGCCCACGTTGAGCCCGTGAACCTACCCGCCCTCGATTCCATGGAGCAGCTGACCGATGTGGAATTTTGCACCATGGTGGAGCTGGGGCGGAATGCACGGGCATCCGCCGCAGAAATCGCACGAACAGTCGACGCCAGTAGCTCGTCTGTCTACCGGGCCATCCAGATGCTGCTGGGAACCGGGGCCATCTCACCTCGGGTCGAGGTGGAACCAAGTGCTGTCGGATTTCCCCTCAGCGCCGCGATCTCACTGCAGGTCAAGCCGAAGTTCATCGGTTCTGTACTGGACCGGCTCTCAGTCCACGACTCCGCCCGCATGGTATCCATGGTGACCGGTAAGGCGCCTGTGGTCTTCCATGGGCTCTTCACCGGCCCGGAAGAACTCGCCGCATTCATCACCCAAGACATCGGCGCTTTGCCGGGCATCCAGGCCATGGATACCTGCGTTGGCCTCAACGTGCTTCGCCGATACTGGATGGACAGGGACGGGATCCTCATCGGGGACCAGGTGGAGGGACTGCTCCGCCGCTAGCACATTCAAAGCAAAACGCTCGGCTGGCTCCCCGGAGACAGCAACTGCTGTTGCAGTGGTTTCCTTCGACCGCAATTGTTGCCAGCCGACTGTGCCTCAAGATACGCGACGCTTCATGGTCTCCGCCGAATTAGGGCACATCGCAACCTGACACTGTCATTAGCTTGACGGAATCCCCATCATCGGTGCCTTCACACGCATTGCCGGCGAGACCGGAGTCAGCCGCATCCTCAAGTCGTGTTCTCAGATCCCAGGACGTGAGCCGCCGCATGACTGCGTGGTGGAGCCTCGCTCATTCAAGAGGGGTGCGCGCATCCAACACTGCATTAATATCTTCGGCTCTCACTCCTGCCACTGATCAAGGTAGCCAAGAGGGGTCGTTCTTGTGCGCAGCTCACCTTGATACGGGGTCAGTTGCGTCTAGAATGGCCAGTTCTTTGCGACGTGGCATTCCTTCCCAGTCGCCGGGGACCATGCAGGCAAATGCCCCTGCGGTCACGGCAGTGGTTAGTCGATCATCTACGCCGGTGTTGCCGAGCCATTCACTTAGGTAGCCTGCTACAAATGCGTCGCCGGCACCCACGCTGTCCACGACAGTGATGGGAACAGCAGCCTTGGAATGGCATATGCCACCGATGTTGGCTACACATCCTTCAGCACCGAGTTTGATGACGGCTTCCCTCGCCCCCATCTTGACCACGCGTTCGGCGAGTTCCTGCGGTGTTCCGTCCCCTACCGCCATGGCTGCCTCGTCGTCGCTGGCGAAGACGATGTCCACCAGGGGGATGGTCCGGCGGTAAATAGCGCCGGCCTCGGTTGGGGACCACAGTCGACTGCGGTAGTTAAGGTCAAGGGAGACTGGCACGCCAGCATCGCGTGCCCGGCTGATGGCCATGAAGAATGTTTCCCTGGCGGTTTCGCTGAGTGCTGGCGTGATTCCGCTGAGGTGGAGCAGGGCGGCCGATTCGATGAGCCCGGGGGGAATGTCTCCTGGCCGCAGCCGGGCGCCGGCGCTGCCTGCCCGGTAGTACCAGACGGCCGTGTAGGCGTTAGTCCGTCGTTCTTTAAGCATCAGCGCGGTGGGCGCCGCATCGTCACGCAACGCAAGAGTGGTAACGCCCTCGCCTCTGATGTCCGCCACCACACGATCACCCAAGGAGTCTTGTCCGACGCGGCCGAGCCAGGTGACGTCGGTCCCCAACCGGGTCAAGGCTATGGCTACGTTGCTTTCCGCGCCCCCACTGCCCAGCATAAGGCTCTCCGAGTACGCCAACGGGCCCGGGGAATTCGTGTGGATCAGCGCCAGGGTCTCCCCGATTGTGACCACTTGGCTGCGGGCAGCGACTGCGGTCGTCATCGCGCGTCCCCCGCCGTGTGGACAAGGTCAACTGTTCGTCGGGCGCGCTGGGCAAGGGCCTTTAGATCCCCGCCGGAGAGGGCGTCGCCAATCAGCGGGCCGCCCATACTGACTCCGACCGCCCCGGCGGCGATCCACGCCGGGACGTCATCTATGCCGATTCCGCCTGAGGGTAGCACTGGGATCTGCGGAAACGGGCCGCGCAGCTGAGTCAGATAGTCCGGGCCCACGATCGAGGCTGGAAACAGCTTGACCGCCGTGGCCCCGGCCTCCCACGCCGTAGACAACTCGCTGGGCGTGAGAGCGCCAGGGTAGGTCTGGATCCCAGCTTTCAGTCCGGCGTGGACGACCTCGGGCAGGGTGGTAGGGGTGACCAGGAAAGCTGCCCCCGCTTCGATGCTGGCGGCCGCCTGGCTTGCGTTCAGGACGGTGCCGACGCCGACCTCCGCGCTGCCACCGAGTCGATCCAGGAGACCCGGAAGGACTTCAAGCGCGCGGGGTGTCGTGAGCGTCAGTTCGATCGACAGCACTCCGTTCTCCACCAGAGTTTCCACCACCGGCGGGTACAGCGAGGCGTCCCGTGCCCGAAGGACAGCGACCACAGGGTTCGCGCTAAAGGTGGCGGAGACGGGGACACGGCTCGGTTGTTCTGGGATCACTTGCACGGGGGCTTCTCTTTCATTGGCTTGCTTCTGGTGAGCGACGGCGGATACTCGGCCATCGGATTCCGTCACGGGATTCCGAGTACTTCGGGGTTGATCATGTTTCGGGGCGCCCGCCCGTCAATGACGGCAACGACGTTTTCGACAACGCGACGCTTGAGCTCCGCATAGGATTCCTCGCTATACCATGCGGCGTGGGGGGTCAGCACGGCATTGGGCAGCGCGAGCAGCGGATGGTCGACGGGCAGGGGTTCCTGTTCGAAAACGTCCAGGCCCGCGCCGGCGATTGTCCCGCGCTCCAGGGCCTGCACGACGGCGTCGGTGTCCACCACCGCACCGCGGCATGTATTGATGAGGAAAGCGGTGGGCTTCATTGCTGCAAGCACTGCGGTGTCGATTAGATGATGCGTGTGTGCGTTGAGTGGAACGTGCAGCGACAGGATGTCGGCTTCGGCGATCAGCTCATCGAAGGTCCGGGTGGGTACGCCGGCCGGTGTCGTGGTGCCCGGTTCCAGCGCCGGGTCGTGGCCGATGACGGAGAAGCCAAGGCCTGCTGCTTTACGGGCCGTGGCCGCACCTATGGCTCCAAGACCCAGCACGCCGAAGACGCGCCCGGAAAACCGGTGCAGCGGTTTGACCGGGGCCAGGTCGTGCTCGCCCCGGCGCAGTGCCGCGTCCAGTCGGACCACCCCGCGGGCGAGGGACAGGGCCAGTGCCAGGGCGTGGTCGCTGACGTCCTCGGTGCCGTAGTCCGGCACCGTGCACAAGGCTACGCCGTGCTCTGTCACGGCCTCGACGTCGACCGTGTCATAGCCGACGCCGTAGCGTCCGATCGCCTTCAGCTCTGGCAGTGACTCCAACACCCGGCGGGTGATAGGAGCATACTGCACCACGATGGCGGCCGCGGAGGCAGCAGCGGCAATGACCTCGTCCTCGGTACGCGCTGAAGCGACGACGAGGTGGTGCCCCGCGGCCTCGGCTACGCCACGCTCAATCCCGGTGCCTTCATGATCACAGTCGACAATGACAATTTTCATGCTGCGGTGGAGGCGGGGAATGGCAAGGACAATCCGCGTGCAAGCTCCTCAAGGGCGACCACGGTGGGGTCGTCGACGCGGACGAGGTTGCCGCTTCGCGCTGCCGTGGCCGCTTCAATGTCGCCGGGGGCGAGGACGCTTGCGTTTGGGCCGCCGCTGTTGCGTACCCTGTTCTGCAAATGCGCCACCCGCGCACCAGCCGCGTCTACTCCGCCAAAGGCGTTGGCGTCCAGGGCAATCAGCAGGTGGCCCGTATTCATGCGCGACGTCGGGTCATCCCAGATGTCGACTGCTTCGTGGGCGAAAGCTGCGCCCCCGAGGATGACGGACAGGGCCTCCAGCAGAACAGAGAGCCCCGACCCCTTGTGCTCCCCGAAGGGAAGGAGAGCGCCCTCAAGGGCCTTGTCCGGATCGGTGGTCGGAGCACCTGTGCGGTCCACAGCCATGCCTTCCGGAATGGCGCGGCCCTCGTTGCGGGCCGCGACGACCTTGCCATAGGCAATCCGGCTGGTCGCGATGTCCAGAGTCAACGGCGCATCCGCGGTGCTGGGAGCGGAGATCGTGAACGGGTTCGTGCCCAGAAGCCGTTCTGCACCGCCGTACGGTGTCACGCTCGCTCCGGTTGAAGAGGTCAGCAACACGATGCAGCCGCGTTTGGACAAGGTCTCAGCCCAGTACGAGCCAGCCCCGAAATGGGTGCTGTCCTGCACCGCGACCGCCACAATGCCGTGCGTGTCGATATTGCGCGCCACGTACTCCACTGCCTCGTGCATCGCCACTTGGCCCAGCGCGGCGTCGGCGTCCAGGAGTGCAACAGTTCCTCTGTCGGTCTTCCACTGAAAGTTGGGGTTCGCGTTGATGCCGCCACTTTGGATGGCACCGACGTACAGCGGCAGGCGAAGCAGACCATGGGAATGCGTGCCGCGCTGGTCCGCCACGGTGAGCGATTCTGCCACGATGGCGGCGTGGCTGTCCGGTACACCGACGCTTGTCAGTGCGGCGGCGGCAAAGGCCTCGATGGCCGATCGATCAAATGAGGCACTCATGGGGGATTCCTTTCGGCGGGAGGCAAGATTGTTCCGGCCCACCCGGTGGTTCAAACGGACGACGCCGGCGTGGCTAACGGTTGGAGCGCCGTGAAGTAAAAGCGATCAGCATCAGCAGGATGACGATGCCGTAAGCGATGTTCTGTCCGGCTTGCGGAATGCCGACCACCTGCAGGATGCTCAGCAACAGCACGGTGATCACGACGCCGGCAATCGTTCCGCCGTATCCCCCGCGTCCCCCGAAGATGCTGACGCCTCCAAGGACAACGGCGGCAATGGACGCAAGCTGGTAGCTGGCGCCCGAACCCAGGTAGCTGGAACCGGTGTAGCCGGTGAGCAGGACGCCAGCAAAGGCGGCCGCCAGGCCCGAGAGGACGTAGAGAGCTATGACGGTCTGGTTTGCGGAGACCGCGGCATAGCGGCTCGCTTCCCTGTTGAGCCCGACTGCGTAGACACGCCGGCCCACGGTGGTAAACCGCAGCACCAGGATCGTCACTGCGGCCAGAGCAAACCACAGCAACGTGCCAACTGTGAGTACCCCGAACAGCCGTCCGGTCATGACGCCGTTCAGCAGCGGGCTGGAGGACCCCCGCGGCGCACCGTTCGTGATCAGATAACCCACGCCGATGAGGATGGTCATCGTGGCAAGCGTGGCGACCAGGTCGGGGACCTTGAGGTAGCTGATGATCAGGCCGTTAGCCAAACCCGTGAGGGCACCTACTGCCAGGCTGGCGACCAATGCGACCGCGAGGTTGCCGTCCTTTCCATCGATCAGGCTGGCCGCCGTCAGATTGGACAAAGTCACGACCGACCCCACGGACAGATCGATGCCGCCCACCAGGATGACAAGCATTTGCCCGATCGCGACGATGCCCAGAATCGTGGCCAGCTGTAGGAGGCTGCCGATCTGTGCGGGGGCGAGATAGCCCGGAGCGATGATCACCGTGGCGAGGTAGAGCAGGACGAGCACTGCATAGGGCACCACCGCCCGGATGGCGTTCGAGTCCGGGCGCTTGAGGCCGGAGCTGAGCGACATGCTGGTCATTGAGGGGCCGCCTTTCTGGAGCGGAAAAACTCGGCAACGAAGGGAACAGAAAGGGTGGCTACCAGAAGCACCCCTGTCACGACGTACTGCCAGTAGCTGCTGACCCCAAGCGAGAACAGCAAATTGGTGATGAAGGAGAGAATGAGGGCACCGGCAATCGCTCCGGAGATGGTTCCCCTGCCTCCGGCGAGCAGGGCTCCGCCCAGGACCGCGGCGGCGATGGAGTTCAAGGTGTACGGGGTGCCAATATTTGGGTCGCCGGACACCGTGTTCATCGTCAGGAAGATGCCGCCCAAGGCCGCGAAAAAGGCCGAGAGCATGTATGCACCGATGACTGTGGATCGGATCTTAACGCCGCTGACGAAGGCCGCGGCTTCGTCGTTGCCGACTCCGTACAACGCAGTGCCGAAACGGCTTCGGCGCAGTGGCAGCCAGACAAGCAGGGGAACCACGATCATCAGCATCAGCACCAGCGGTACCGGTCCGACCAGGGTCAGTGACAGGCGTGAGAACCAGGACGGGACGCTTCCGCCCGGGGTTGGCAGCACATAAAGTGCAGCTCCGACGAGTACCGACTGCATGGCCAGCGTGACGATGAGGGGCGGAAGCCGCAGCAGCGAGACGAAGATTCCGTTGATCAGCCCGGCGATGAGGGCCACGGCGATCGCCACGACGATCCAGAGCAGTACATTTCCGTCCGAAGCCGAGCCCCGGGCAATAATGACGTTTGTCAGGGCAAGCGTCCCGCCGACTGAAAGGTCGATGCCCCGGCTTACTATCACGATCGTTGCCGCGATGGCGAGCATGACGAGGGGCAGCTTCGCGCCGATGGAATTCGTCAGTGATGTCAGGGACAGGTTGGGAGTCAGGGCCACCCATATGGCCAGGATGACCATCAGCACGGCGTAGGCGACAAGTACTGAGGGCTCCCTGCGGAAGAAAGCGACGATGTTCGCGGTCATGATGCGTGCGCCACCCCGCCGAAGGACGCGTGGGTCACATTTTCCTCGGTCAGGTCATCGCCCGACAACTCGGCGACGACTCGGCCGCTGGACATCACGAGTACTCGGTCGCAGACGCCGATGGCCTCGCTCAAATCGGTGGACAATAGCAGAATTCCCTTCCGGTTTTCGGTCAGCCGCCGCATCAGTAGGTAAATCTCCTGTTTGGTGCCTACGTCGATGCCACGGGTGGGGTCCGCGAACACATAGACCGAGGGCGCTGCCAGCAGGCTCTTGCCGATCACGATTTTTTGCTGGTTGCCGCCTGACAGGCCGGCCGCTTCCAAAGAGGGGTCGTTGGGGCGGATCGAGAGGTCTTCGATGGACTTTGCCGCGATGTCGGCTTCTGCGCGGCGTCGTATGAAGCCAAACCTGGACACCGCCCGCAGAGTGGGCAGTGTGAGGTTGTGCTGGATTGAGAACGGGAGGACCAATCCGTGCCGTTTCCGGTCCTCCGGGACCAGGGCAATCCCGGCGTCAAGGGCTTTTCGCGCGGTTTGGAAGGGGCCGGTGCGGCCGTCAACAGTAAGGCTGCCGCGCCCCCGCCGCACTCCGGCTATACCTTCGAGCAGTTCGTTTTGCCCATTTCCCGCCAGTCCGGCAATTCCAACGATTTCGCCGGGATGGACCTGCAATGAAACGTCGCGCACCTGTGTTCCCGGGATCGCGAAATCGCTGACGTTCAGCAGTGGTGTCATTGTCTGCTGGTGGGCGGCCGGCTTTTCGGGGTACAGGGCGGACAGGCTGCGGCCGACCATTAGCCGGACCAGCTCCTCAGGCCCAATCTCTTCACTGCGTCGGGAGGCGACAGATTCACCGTCCTTCAGGACCGTGAATCTGTCGCACACAGCGAACATCTCGCTCATCCGGTGCGTGATGAAGATGACGCTGCGGCCCGACTGCTTCAGACGACGAATGGTTTCGAGCAACCTGTCGACTTCGGCTTCACGCAAACCAGACGTGGGTTCGTCCAGTACCAGCACGCGTGGTTCGCTTACAAGGGCCTTCGCGATCTCAACAAGTTGCCGGTCCGCGAAGGACAGATCCCGGATCATGGCGGTGGGCGAAACCGAGGCGCCCACCTGTTCCAGGACTTCGGCGGCCCGACGGTGCAGATGTTTCCGGTCCACAAAGGGGCCGCGCATCGGCTCTTGGGAAATAAGGATGTTTTCAGCCACGTTGAGGTGCTCGAAGAGCGAGAGCTCCTGGGTGACTGCGCCGATGCCCGCGTTGCGGGCAATCGCCGGCGTCACGTGCTCCTGCGGAACGCCATCGTACAGAACGGACCCTGCGTCCGGGGTGTAAATGCCTGACAAGATCTTCAGCAGGGTTGACTTGCCGGCACCGTTCTCGCCGGCCAGCCCTACGACCGTAGCGGGGGGGATCACTAGGTCGACGCCCTTGAGGGCATGCACGCCGCCGAAGCTTTTCCTGACTCCCCGGAGCTCAACCAGTGGTTGAGGCTCCGGGGCATCCGTGGAAGTGGGTGTAGTCATTTATTTGTAATTCTTGTTCAGGATGTCGTCCGGCAGTCCGGTGGGCAGGAAGAGGGCGTCGGACAGGTCAGGGCGAACGTATTTTTCCAGGGTGTCCTGGGTGATGACAGGCAGTTCGACCTTGGGTGTCCTACCTGGATCTGTGCCGCGCATGGCCTTGATGGCGATGTCGAGGGCATTGGCAGCCAGAGCCGGAGGGGCGGAGGGGGCGATGGACTCCCATCCGCTGGCGTCCTTGAGCTGCTTCCACTTTTTCAGGAAGCCGTTGTAGCCCTCGCCGGTGATCGGCACTAGCTTTCCGCCACGCTGCTCGATGGCATTGATGGCCCCCAGCGAGGCGGCGCCTCCTTGGGAGTAGATGCCTTTGACGTCAGGGTGCGCCGAGAGGAGGTTGGAGGCGGCGGACTGTCCCTTGGCCTGGTCCCAGTCTGTGTTCGCTTGCCCAGCGGTCAGGATGCCGGCTGCCTTGAGCGGTGCCATCGCGCCGTTCAAGCGGGAATCATTTACGGGGCTTCCGGCCGCTCCATCGAGGGTTACAACACTTTCGCCCTTTCCTACTTTGCCCGCGAGCCAGTCGCCACCGACCTTGCCGAACTCCGTTTGGTCAATGTTCACCACGATCCCGTGTTCACTGGTGACCTCGTTGTCGAAGGACACCACAAGCACCCCCTGCTGCCAGGCCCGTTCAATGGCGCCGTTGAGCGCTGTTGCCGAGGCCGCATCAACCAAGAGAATGTCGATTCCCTTCGTGAGTAGGTCGTTGATCTGGGAGAGCTGGGTGTCGACGCTATTGTTTGCGTCCGTGATGGTCAGCGAGGCCACGTCGTTCTTGCGGTTGTCCGCCGCGTACTGCAATTCAGCGATCATCTGGGTTCGGAAGGCATTACCGGCGAACGAGTTGGAGAAGCCGACCTTCAGCGGGCCTTCTTTTGTCTTGACCAGGTAAGGCGATGCGTTCGCGGTCTGCGTTTCGCCCCCAACAGTGGAGCATCCTGCCGTGCCGAGCAGCAGCGCCGTAGCCAACGCCGCCGTCAGAACCTTTCGGCGGCGCACGGCCGTCTTCCGTGCAGTCAACATATCTCTACCTCCATGTAGATGTGATCAGTGCGTATCAGGTGATTGTGTTCGGGAAAATCAGGTGGTGGCGGGGCTTTCCGGCAGCCCGGCTACGCCGGCGTCGATGAGGAAAACCGATCCTGCCAGCGGTTCGTGCAGCCCATGGGCCGGAAGGGCAGAAGTTACCGCAAGCGTGCGGAGCCCCGGACCGACAAACATGCAGCTGGTTGGGCGCGAAACGGGCAGCTCGAGTTCGTCAACGACAGTGCCGTCGGGGGCGTACCGGACGACGATGCCGCCGTCCCATTTCGCTGACCAAAGGAAACCCTCGGCATCGACGGTAAGTCCGTCGGGCACATACGCTCCCCCGTCCCGGGCAAAGACGCGGGGGCGACTGATGGAGCCCGACTCTTCGTCGAAGTCGTAGGCTGAAATCGTGCGCGTGATGGAGTCCGTATGGTAGAAAACGCTGTTGTCCGGACTCCATCCGAGACCGTTCGAGGTGATGATGCCGCTGTAAACGTGCTGCAGCCTTCCGCCGTTGAAGCTGTAGAGACCGCTGGAGGGCTCTGTCTCCTGGTCGTGCATCGTGCCGAACCAGAGCCGCCCTGACCGGTCGGTCTTGCCGTCATTAATGCGGTGGTCGTGCTGTGCGTGACCGGGGTCGGCCAACAACTCGTACGTACCGCTGCCGGGGTCCAGTCGATGGACTCCCGAGCGCAGACCGACGATGATCGCACCTGTGTCGTCCGGAACCGCAAAGCCGACTTCGCAGGGTGCCGGGATGGCCGACTCCTCCGTTCCGTCCAGACGGGCGCTCCGGACCAGCCGTCCAGTGATGTCAACCCAATACAAGAGTTCGTCTGCAGCCGACCACCAGGGGCCCTCACCCAGCTGGTCCCGGCCCTTCACGTCCAGCAGGTCAAAGGCGGGAGTACGCCGCAGAGTCATTGGTTGCCATCTTTCTCGAAGACCTCACGGATCTGCCGCTGGGTCGAACTGATGTGGGCGTGGGCGGTGGCGATTGCCAGCTCACGGTCGCCGGTTTCCAAAGCCGTGACCAGTGCTTCGTGCTCACGCCGGGTGCGCTCGGGAATGACGTCCGCGGTTGCGGCCCGCCACATCCGCTTCCAAGCGTCACCGTAAGCAAGCGAAGTGAGAACACTGGACAGGATGCCATTCCCCGTGGAGGTAACAATCGCCTGGTGAAACTGCCCGTCCAAGGTGGCGTACTCCCGGGGATCGGTTACGGACTGCATGTGCTCGTGGATGCGACGGATTTCTTGCTTCTCTTCCACCGATGCCCGGTCAACGGCGAGTCCGCACGCCGTTGGCTCGATTACCCTTCGGAACTCAGCCAGCTCGATGGCTGAATGCCCGTGCTGCAACAGGTCGGTCCACCCAAGTGCGGGTAAGAGATCGCTCGGCTGCAGCCCGGTCACATAGGTACCGGAACCATGCCGGCTCTCAATAACACCCAAAGCCTGCAGAGCCCGTATGGCCTCCCGCAGGGCACCTCGGGAGACCCCCAGCTGGAGTGCCAAATCCGTCTCACGGGGCAGCTGGGACAGAGGTGCAAAGTCGCCCGCGCTGATCCGTTCACGTATCAGCTCCATCGCCCGCTGGGAAGCGGTGATGACATTCTCCCGCGACATCCTTGTCCCCCTGATTGGTTCTACCTCTTTGGCTACGAGAACTATTACACACGCAGAAAGTGACGTCAAACACGCGCCCTCATAGCAAATGATCGTACCTCTCGATTGGGCCCGGGCGGCGGCCATCGAGCTGCGAGCATTGTGAGACAGCGACCTATGCCACCCGCGCCGGCTTCCGGCCCGCGACGGCTATCGCAGAGCGTGTAAAACCTATTTGATTGAGCGCCAGACCTGGCGTGGCATCGCCAACCCGGATCAAACATCGGGCGAACCAATGAATGAGCCCAGCTAGGAACCGGTCCCTTAGGCCAGGAGAGCACGAAAGATGCTTCCCAACGCGAAAAAAGGAACGTAGGCTCCTCCAGCCCCTAGGTGACGGAAGACCCACCACCGCCTTGCGCACTACTCAGCTGGAAGCGGCCGGACTTGAAAAGAAGTAGCGGGACCGCCGTTATACCCGTCTCCGACGATTCCCCTGGCCGCCTCCCGGATTGAAGTGTTAATCGAAGAGGAGGCACGAAATGAGCGCTGATGGGCGCAATCAAGAACAATCTCGACTCCAGGTTTGACAAGCCGAATCAGGATGTGGCGACGGTGGGAGGCATCGCCTGAAGGCGTTGGGGGGCCTTCACCGACCACCGGTTTAGATGACTCTGATTTCTCGACATGCAGGTGACCTCGGAACGAGTTGCGGCCCCGGCGACCGCCGGGGCCGCAACTCCATGTCGCCCACCGTAGGACAGGGCTGTTTAAGAGGTTCGGTCTGCTGCCCGCTCACCGGACTCCCAAGTAGCGCTGCGCCCGAAATCCCAGTTCAGAGGCGGCGCAGCATGCGGCATCCGGCTCCGTTGGGGAAGACTGCAGTGCCGTTGCTTGTCCGGACGAAATTAGCCGCCAGGGAGGCACGGCGTCGATCCGCCGTGACATGAGTGCGGCCGGCCCGATAAGAGCCTCACCTTCCGTTCTGGGCGATGATCTCGAGGAATGCGTGTGTCGCTGGACTGGGGTTGAAGCTGCTCCAGGCCACGTATTCGGATCGAGACGGGCCATCGGCAATAGCGATGCTGATCAAGGCGGGATGGCGGGGCACGTATCCGGCTGGCAGGAGAGCTACGGCCAGGTTGTGGCGAATCAGATCTACTGTGAGATCTGTCGCCATTGACTCGAAGGCCACTTCACGGTGTATGTTCGCGGCGGCAAAGGCCTGATCGCTTTCTTCCCGTGCCGGGGTGCCGCTGGGAAAGTCGGCGAATGTCTCTTGGGCCAGGTCGCATAGTTGTACCTCGTGCGAGTCTGCAAGTCGGTGTTCCTGACTGACGACAGCAACCAGCGGGTCGTACCCCAGATGCCGCCAAGCTACGCCGCGTGGTTGCCGGTTTTCCGGTAGCCCGAGCAAGCCAACGTCGAGGTCTCCTTGAATAATCGCGGCCTCCAGTTCGTCGCTGCCTCCGACCTGCAGCATTATGTGGATCTGGGGATGAGCTTCTCGAAAGGCCTTAAGCGAGGCCGAGACTTCGATTGCGGTCACGGTCGGAATGACTCCCACGCTTAGGCGTCCTGTTATGTGGCCGGCGGCCGCTGCGGCATCGACAGCTGCCCGTTCCGCGGCGTTCAGCGTTGAACGCGCCGCCGCAACAAAGGCCGTGCCTGCTGGGGTAAGTTCCACACGCCTGCTTGTCCGATTGAACAAGGTGACGCCCAATTCCTCCTCTAGGCGTTTGACCTGGTGACTTAGTGCTGACTGCACCACGAAGCAGCGCGCGGCGGCCCGGGTGAAGTTGCCTTCCTCGGCTACAGCGACGACGTAGCGGAATTGTTGTAGCTCCATCCATTCATGATCCATATAGATAGGACCGATGACAAGCATGTGTTGGACTCATAGACGGAGTGGCAAGCAGGATTGCAGTACGCAAGAAAAAGACCACCCGTGCACAAGGCGTGCAAGCTATCGGAACCCCGCAGCGGTGGTCTTCAGATCGAGAAGGAGATCAGCTTTGATCAGGCACGTATTCATGTGGCAGGCAGCAAAAACGGCTGAAAATTCAGCCATCCTTGACCTTCTGACCCAGCTTTCCGACAAGCTGACCGTGATTCGCAGCTGGGAAATGGGCGGGCATGTGGGAGAACCCAACGAGAACGGTGACCCTTGGGACGGCGTCCTGATCACAGACTTCGATTCCTGGGCCGACCTCGAGGCCTACTCGTCGGACCCGTTCCACGAAGAGATCGTACAGCAGTTGCTGCCGATGGTTCGCAGTCGCGCGGTTGTCGACTTCGTTCGTGAGGCCGAGTAACAGTGACGACGAACATCGCGGAAGCGAAGGCCGGCATCAAGGTCGCCACCAGCCCCTACGGTCCTGACGACGAGCTGGGCGCGCTGAACACTCTTGCTCTGGCGGCTCAGGCTAATGCCTTGGGGCGTGTAGACACATCCAAGGTCTATGACCTCAGCGTGGACTACTTCGTTGGCATGCCCAGCTTCCAGGCGGCCGGCGACCCGTCCTACCAGATTTTCATGAGCCACACGCCTGATGGCACGGTCGTGGACAACCTGAACGGCGCTGGGGACCAGGTCAATCAGCACGTCTGTTACTCGGGCGATGTCGTGTTCTTGTACACCCACACGGGAACGCACATCGATGCCCTCAACCATTTCGGCGTCGATGGCGCCATCTACAACGGCTTCACAGCAAAGGAACACCTTGGGAGCCGCAACTGGACCAAGGGCGGCGTGGACACGATCCCGCCGATCATCGCCCGCAGCGTGCTGCTGGACATTGCCAAACTCAAGGGTGTGCAGTGCCTCGAGGACTCCTACGCCATCACGGTCACAGATATTGAGGACGAGTTGCAGCGCACGGGTCTGACTATCGGGCAGGGTGACGTCGTTTTCGTCCGAACAGGCCGGATGGCCTTCTGGCCCGACGGCAGCAAGGCCCTTGGTAACCCTCCTGGCCTCAGCCTGGACGCTGCCCGCTGGCTCACCGCCAAGGGAATCAGTGTCATTGGCGCCGACCAGGAGTGCGTGGAGGTTGGCCCGAGCAACCATGAAGACAACTGGCTTCCCGGCCACTGCCACTTCCTCGCTGAGGCCGGTGTTCCAATGATTGAACTGTTGAACCTTGAAGAGCTTTCGGCGGATGACGTCAACGAGTTCTGCGTGATAGCAGCACCGATCCGTCTCAAGGGAGCAACAGGTGCACCCATTCGTCCCATGGCTTTGAAACTGAACTGACTCCGCTCATTTAGAATCAGCTCAGCCGTCCAGGTCCCCGCGACCTGAACAACAATCCAATTAACCACAGGGGAGCCCAAGTACGACTCGCAGATCGGAACCGGAGCGGGGGGCAGCGCCTCTAGAAATTTACGGTTTTGTGCAGCCGGTCACCATCACGGGCTATAAGTTCCACGTTTCAAAGGAGAAACATATGGATCTCAAGGGCACAAATAATACTGTCGAGGTGACAGACGCCTTGTACCGTACTGGTTCCGACGAGGACCAGATGGGAAAGTGGTCACTGCTGATGGCCTTCTACGGCATCGCCAGCGCCATGTTCATGCTCTACATCGGCGCGGCGATGGCGGTCGCGTACGGCACGGTGAATGCAATTATCGGCCTAGTGCTGACCATTGTGGTGTACAGCCTGATTAACCGCGTGCTTGCGAAGCACTCAATCAACAACCGCACTACGGTAGCTCGGTTCTCACGGACCATCCTGGGCAAGGCCGGCACTATCATTGCCAGCGTTATCCTGGCTCTCACCGCCATTTACTACGCCGTCTTTGAGGGCCTCATTATCGTGCACGCGTTTCGCACGGCTTTCGGTGGGGAAAACTGGATATGGAGCCTCGTGGTCGTGGCCTACTCCACCCCCCTGATCATGGGCGGAGTCCGGCGCTTCCTGGACAAACTCAACGGTTGGTTGCTTCCGCTCTACTTCCTTGGACTTGTCGTCATGGTGGCCTGGGCAGGAATCAAGCACGGGTTCTCGGACGCATGGCTGACCCACACCCCCGGTCCTGAGCTTCCCCTCGCTGCCGGTGGCCCTGGTTGGCTTGCCACCTTCGCGGCATATTTGGGCGTGTGGGTGCTGATGATGTACGTCATGGACTACGCAGCGCTGGGCAAGCGCCAGGACACCGGTTTCCACACCAAGTTCACCTTCACCTGGGTTTTCTGGGTACTTACCTACGGTGTGAACGCTCTGGTTGGCATCTTCCTGACATTCACCATTCCCGGTCTGGATGGCTCGGAGGCGGGCCTCTCAGGGGGCTTGGTGAACTTGATGGGACCCATCGGGCTTCTGCTCATACTCGTCTTCCAAACCCGAATCAACACGGCGAACTACTTCATGGGCGCAGCCAACCTGCAGGAATTCGGCGAACGACTATTCCGCGTCAAGCTTCCGGCAGCATTCTGGGTGATCGTTTCCTCGGTAATCATCTACTTGCTGATGCTGCTTCCGATCATCCAGTACCTGCTCCTTGCCTTGGCCTGGCAGGGAGTTCTGGTCAGCGGGTGGGTCTCAATCGCCCTCACGCACATTCTTCTGAACCGGACACGGAAGGAAGAACACGGGCTGCTCGGAGACGAGCACTACCGGCAGGTCCACTACCCCGGCCTGATCGCATGGGCCGTGGCAACAGTGGTCGGTATTTTCCTCACCAGTGCTTTCCCTTGGGGTGCGACCTGGGGCCCAATCACCACCGTGGCTGTAGCCAGCGGCCTGTATGCAGCGCTGCGGGGAGCATCCAAGCAGCATAGCGCCCTGAACGCCCCGATGGAGACCAGTACAACACCGGCATAGGCGGGAAGCCCGGACGCGCGGTAGCTATCGCGTCCAACGATTGCTGGCCCCGCCCGTCCTCCTGGACGATCCGACTAATCGCGTGCGAATCATCAAGCAGAAATCTGACGCGCACGCAATCCACCAACAATGAAATTGGAGAAGAAGTAGCAATGAAACTCGGAGTCTTCCTTCCGAATGGCCAAAACGGATACATCATCTCGGAGAACGCACCGCAGTACGAGCCGTCCTTTGAACACTGCCTCGAGATCGCCCAGGAGGTCGAAAACATTGGTCTCGATTTTGTTCTCTCGATGATCAAATATCGCGGCTTTGGCGGAAAGACCGGTTACTGGGATGGTTGCCTCGACTCGGTCGTCCTGGCTACTGGCATCGCCGCCCTCACCAGCAAGATCGATGTGTTCGCAACGGTTCCGATCCTCGGTATCCCTCCAGTGATCGCGGCCCGCCAGCTCGCGACCTTCGATGAGGTCGCAAAGGGTCGCGGTGGAGTGAACCTCGTCACCGGCTGGAACCGCCCTGAATACGACCCAATGGGCTTATGGCCCGGTGATGAATACTACGACAAGCGGTACGACTACGCCTCGGAATACGTACAGATCATGCGTGGACTGTGGCGAGATGGGCGCACCACGTTCAAGGGGGAGTTCTTCGACATCAACGACGCCACATGCCTGCCGAGCTCGGGTCGTGAACTCCCCATCGTCACGGCTGGCCAGTCCAGGAAGGGGCAGGTGTATACCGCGCACCACGGTGACTACAATTTCGTCTTCGGCGACCGTGAGCTGCTGCCCCAGATCACGAAGCCGATGCTTGAGGAAGCAGAGCGTGTTGGGCGGAAAGTCGGCACCTACGCGCTCTTTACAATCATTGCCGCCGAGACCGACGAAGAGGCATTCGCAAAGACTAAGCACATCGTCGACGGTCGGGACATGGAGGCGCTGAAGAACGTTGCCGGCAGTGCGGCGCTCGATCCTCAGACAGGAGGCACCAGCGAACACTTTGTCGCAGGGCTCACTGCGCCTGCAGAAGAAGGTAACTTGACCTTCATGAGCTTCCCGGTACTTCACGGCTCCTATGAGAACGTGGCCGAACAGATCGCGACAATGGAGCGCGATACGGGAGTCGCCGGCGTGCTCATGACGTTCGTCGACTACGTCTCTGACATCAAGATTTTCGGTGAGAAGGTACTGCCTCTGGTGCGCGAGAAGCTCGCCGCACTTCAGCCGGCATAAGACGGCTGAAGCCTCCTTCCAGGCGGTCGGACGAGCACGTGGCGTGCCTCGCCCGGCCGCCTGGGGGTAACCGCCTAGGTGGCCCTTTGCGCCAGCGGGGCTTGGTATGTATCCACGCAACGTATTCGGAGGCCTCGGCATGGGAAAGATCTCGGGAACGGCTGCGTCAGGCCGTGACAAGGCCTATGTGCACCTGCGCGAAAGTGTCCTAACTGATCCGGAATTACAGGGTCAATTCCTTAAGGAAGCGGACCTCGCCGCCGAGCTGGGCATTTCCCGCACCCCGGTACGCGAAGCACTCATGCTTCTGGTCTCGGAGGGGCTGGTCGAGCTGATTCCACAACGTGGAGCCTACGTGCCAGCCATCTCCGGCAGGGAGATTTCCGAACTCATGGAACTTCGCAGCATCCTGGAAGGCCATGCCTCGCGGCTGGTAATTTCCGAACAGCGGGTCCCCGCGGACCGGATGCAGGACACACTCGACCTCCAGGTCGCAATTTCAGAGAACGAGGACCCGGGGGCGGCCCGCCATTTCATGCGGCTTGGCACGTTGTTCCACCAACAACTCATCGACGCCGCCGGAAGCGAACTGATTTCCCGTACTTACAGCAACCTCCACGTCCGGCAAACCTTGGCGGGAGTCTCGGTCGTGTGCCCAACCGTCGGTCGCCGCAACACGATATGTACCGAACATCAGGAGATTCTCGACGCCCTGGTGGCAGACGATGTTTTCCAGGCGCAAAAGGCGATCGATGAGCATCTCGCCGCGATCCGGAACGTCCTGCTGCGAGCCTGACCGGCATACCTCCGTCCCCTTTGACACCTCGAATTGCACACAATAGATGGGAGCTCTTCCATGCGTCTCGCAGTCGCCCAGATCGTCAGCGGCGCCGACCCGGCGCGAAACCTCGATCTCGTCCGGAACTATGCCGCCGAAGCCAAAACGGCCGGGGCCGAGCTCGTCGTGTTCCCCGAGGCAGTCATGCGGGCTTTTGGCCACTCCCTGGCTGATGTCGCTGAGCCTCTCGACGGCCCCTGGGCGGAGGAACTGCGCGAAATCGCCAAGGACCTAGGCATTGTGATTGTGGCCGGAATGTTCACGCCCGGACAGGACGGACGGGTACGGAACACCCTGCTGGTTACAGGACCGGGGGTTGATACCTCTTATGACAAGGTCCACCTCTTCGATGCCTTTGGCTTCGCGGAGTCCGAAAGCGTCGACGCCGGCGAAAGTCCTGTGACCTTTGAATTCAATGGGACGGTTTTCGGCTTGGCCACCTGCTACGACGTGCGCTTCCCCGCCCTGTTTTCGGCCAACGCAAGAGCGGGAGCCCAGGTCAATATCGTGTGTGCCTCTTGGGGTACAGGTGAAGGCAAGGCTGAACAATGGGACCTGCTGGTCCGGGCCCGCGCACTGGACAGCACGACTTTCGTGGTCGCCTGCGGCCAAGGGGACCCCGAAACTATCGGTGCCGACACCGCGGGCGCTGCTCCCACCGGGATCGGTCGCAGCGCGGTGATCTCTCCGCTGGGAACCGAACTGGCGAAACTTGGGGGCAAACCTGAACTGATCGTTGTCGATATCGAACCGTCACAGCTCTACGACGTCCGCAGCAAACTTCCAGTGCTGGTCAATGCACGCCAGTTCTAGGGCTCGGCTAAGCCGCAACTACGCACTGACTAGGAAGAAGTGAGAACAAACAATGACGCTAAAGGCTACGATCGTGGTAGGCAACCCCAAACCCAAGTCGCGGACCCTGGAAGTAGCGAAGAGCCTCGTCGAGAAGCTCCTCGCGCCAGGCAGTTACAAGCTGGAGATCATCGATCTGGCGGACCACACGGCGGAGATTTTCGCGTGGCCCTCCGAGGAGATGGCGGCCTTGAACGGCCGCGTCGCGGAGAGCGACTTCGTGGTCTTCGCGTCTCCCACTTACAAGGCCACCTATACGGGTCTTCTCAAGGCCTTCTTGGACAGGTATTCGGCGAATGGTCTGGCCGGGGTGACGGCAATTCCGCTCCATACCGGGGGTGATCTCACCCACGCCTTGGGTCCGTCGGTAAGCCTCGCACCGCTTCTGGTCGAACTCGGCGCGGTGGTCCCGGGCCGTGGCTTCTATTTCGTGTCCAGCCAGATGGAGAACCTCGACGAAATTATTACCCAGGCGGCGGCGGAGTACGCGGCTAATCTCAGCCGTGCCGCGGGCATCGCCGCGTCATTGCCCGCGCCTGGTGCCTGAGTGGAGGAACAGCACGTCTCTCGTCCCAACCCTGCGAGGGTCCAGACTCGGCGTTTGATCCGCGGGTCTTCCGTGCCACGCTCGGGCACTACGCTTACAGCAACACCATCATCAGCGGCATGACGAGGACGGCTGATCGGCTTTACCTGCCAGTCCTTCTACTCCGTCTCGACCTAACGCCCGGATTCCTTCAGCGTCATGACCAACTATCCACGGCGCCGGCTAGGCCTCCACGCGCGATCCATAGGTATCAGTGACGCCGACGCCAATTGATCCGACCACTACTGCGCCGCTCCCACTGGGTTTGGCCTGTCCCGACTAGCGCTGGGGCTCCGGGGCACGGCGAGAGAATGAGAACGCAATGCGAATGGCACGGCTATTGACCAGCGAAGGCATTCGGCATCCCATCTACCTGAATGAGGAATGGCATCACATAGATGATCCGTTTGCTCCGGTTCCAACATTCTTGGGTCCAGTAACATCCGCCCGGAAGGCGAAGCTGCTGGCCCCAGCCTGCCCGGCAGTTATTGTCGGAATCGGGCACAACGACGATTATCACCCCGCTGCCTATACAGCCTTGGCTCAAGTCAGTCCACACTGTTGCTGGCCCGAATGATGTTATCGAGCCGTCCTGGCGGGTGGGCGCTGTGAACGTGGAAGGTGAACTTGCCGTCGTTATTGGTAAGAGTGCTTTTGCCCTTACGGCGGAAAATGCTCTGGATCATGTCTTGGGCTATACCATTGCCAACGATGCCACCAACGCCGCCCGGGCGGTGATTGACGAAAGACTCTTTCAAGCCAAATCAGGAAATCATTTCACCCCGTTAGGGCCGTGGATTGAAACTGATATCGCGGATCCGGGGAACCTTGGCATCAATGTCACGGTCAATGGCCGGGCCGAAGCTCGCTCACGAACCTTTAACCTTAGCTCCGGCGTGGTGGAGTGCTTAGTTCACGTGACGAAGTGGATGGCACCGGAACCCGGTGATGTCGTCATGACCGGAGCCCCTGGCACCATTGTTGGAGTCCAGCCCGGAGATACGGTGGCCATGACGATTGATGGGATCGGGACCTTGGTCAACGATGTTGCCTGATCTTCGCGCCTACCCATGCCTCTATTCCTAGGCCATATAAGAACGGCACAATCGTGCAAGAAGCTCCGAATGAAACACTGTTTTCGGTCCGGGCAATGTCATATGGGGGGGCTCCGCCGGAAGCCTTTGAAGCATGGAGAAAAGGGGACGGTGCCACCAAGGAAGGGTGACGACGCCGCTCAAGCAACCAGGGCCACCCATTTCGATGAGTTAGTGGAGGATTCCGCGTCGGATGGCTTGCGCGACCGCCGAGGCCCGGTCCGAGACTTCGAGTTTTTCGTAGATGTGCTGCAGATGTGTCTTAACGGTCGTCAAGGAGATGTGCAACTCGTTGGCAATTTTCTGACCCGAATGACCATCGGCTGCAAGACGAAGGATCTCGACCTCGCGGGCGGTGAGCGTCGGCCTGCTAGGCGTGTCCCGGCGGGTCCGTAGTTCGCGGGCGAGAACGTCCTGCGCGAACGGAGCGATGATGGTTCCACCGGCACCAATGCGCAGGACCGCATCCGTGATCTCATCAAAGGACGCCGCTTTCTCCAGAAACCCGCGGGCTCCATGGGTGAAGGCCCTGAACACCGTCTTGCTGTCCATGTATGCGGTCAAGACAAGAATGTTCGTTGGTGCCGCTTCGGCGAACAGTGTCTCCAGAACTTCCATGCCGTCGAGCTCAGGCAGTTGTAAATCCATGACTGCCACATCTGGCTTCAGTTCCCGGATCGCTGCCAGTGCACTCTTCCCGTCTCCGGCTGAGCCCACAACCTCGATTTGAGGCACGTTCTTCCAGTTTTGGGCGAGGCCCTCCCTGTAGACCGGGTGGTCATCGGCAATGAAGATAGTGAAGATTTTCATGCCAGAGCAAGCGCCTGGCGAACTGTCCGCGCAAAATGCTCGATATCGAACGGTTTAGTTAGGTAATCAAGGATCTTCATACTCCGGAGTTCAGCTATGCGCGCCGGAGTTGCATCTGCGGAAAGAATAATCACCGGTATGTCCTTCGTACGCTCGTCCTGCTGCAAAAGTTTTACGACTTCAACCCCCGACATGTCGGAGAGATTCACGTCCAACAAGATAAGCTGAGGCGCTTGGTCCTGGGCCAGAGCTACCCCGGACTCACCACTTGTAGCCGAAATAAGGTTCAGCCCGGCCATCCCGGAAATGATGTTCTCCACCAAGCGGATATTCGCGTAAGTGTCTTCGATCTGCAGGATCGTAGCATGCGCAGCGTCGCTGGTGTCGACAGCGTCCTTTTCGGGGACCGACGTGTCGAGATCCTCCTCCGGTGCAGGCACGAGCGGCATGTCCACGTAAAAGGTGGACCCCTCGCCCGGGGCAGTATGTTCAATGCCTAAGGAGCCGCCCATTTCCTCCACAAGTCGCCGGGAAAGGGCAAGGCCGAGACCGGACCCCTCAATGGAAGCCGATTGATCAAGGCGCACAAATGGTTTGAACAGACGCTCCACGTCGTCCTCGGACATCCCGGGGCCTGTGTCCATGACCAAGAAGCGCAGGGCCCCGTCCACCACCTCGCACCAGACCCTTACAGCACCCTGTGGGTTGTTGAACTTCACGGCGTTGCTCAGCAAATTGATGAAGACTTGCCTTAGCCGCTGAGTGTCAGCCAGGACGTAACGGTGCAAGGCGCCATGCAAATCGCTAGCGATCTCGATGTCCTGTGCCGCGGCCAGAGGGCGCACCAATTTGAGGGCTTGGTGGATCGACTCGATTGCCGGTACGGGAGCGGAGGCGATGCCAGGGGCGCCGGCCTCGATCCAAGTGATGTCCAGAACGTCGTTGACGAGTGCCAGCAGATGCTTGCCGGCATCGAGGATGTGACTGGTACTCTCGGCTGCCCGGGGGCTTAGGGGCAAATCCTGGAGCAGTTGCGCGAAACCTAATATGGCGTTCAGCGGCGTCCGCAACTCGTGGCTCATCCTTGACAGGAATTCGCTTTTCGAGCGGTTAGCACGTTCCGCGTCATGCATCGCTTCCCGGGCAGCCCTTTCCGCCCGTTTCCGGTCGGTGATGTCCGTGGAGATCGCGCCCAGAGCGTATGGCTTGCCGGCGTCATCCAGAAGCGGGAATTTTATGGACAGCCAACGGCTGTCTTCATCCAATTCGGACTGGTTCCGGTCTGTCGCCAAGAGTTCCTCGACTTCGATTGAGCTGGCGGTCCTGATGACCATGTCATCGTTGTTGGAGTAGTCGTCGGCCACGGCCTTGGGAAACAGATCATAATCAGTCACTCCGATGATTGATTCTGCTGTGATCCCAAGGTGTCGGGCGTAGTAGTGATTGGCAATTAGGTAACGGCCGTCCAGGTCTTTGACGTACATAAGGGCCGCTGAATTGTCTAAGAGATCCTTCAGCTGCCTGATTTGGGAATGTAAGTCGTGTTCGGTGGAGTCCGGCTCCGCTAGCGCAGCCAACTGAACCACAAGATACTCCGCAGGATCGCCGGGTACGTTGAACATCTTGACCTGGGGGCGGAAGGCAGCCAGCTGCTCGCCCAGATGTACCGTCATAGTTTGATCGCCCGCCGGGTCAGAAAGCGATGTTGCAACAAGTTTTATCAGGGCCGGGGTTGGGAGGTCATCCGGATTAACCGCAGGCTCGCTTGAGTCGTGCAGCAATGCATCGAGCTTGCCGTTGCCTCCTACGAACACCAGCTCTGTAGGGGATTCTTTACGAAAAATGGCAGTGGCCAGCGGGGCCGCGTCGAAAGCACTCTCTTTCAGCAGGCGAAGAGCCTCATCAGGGCTCACGGCAATAGTCTTTCACGGTGCTCCGTCATGCCGGAAGGTGCTGAGTCGGATAATTCGTGGAACAGCGGATTAGACATAAGCGCCTCCGTTGCACTCAACGCTGGACCTCCATTTCATTTGGGCATGGAAGTCGGCCTGGTCCTTTCAGGACCAGGCCGACTTCCATGGTGTGCTGTAGCTACTTACCTGCCACGGCGAGAAGCTTATCCCGGGATGGGTATTGCCATTCGACCCATTGAAGCGGAAGGCCAGCCCGCTCAGCCACAAGAGAATGTGTGACGGTTTCGGCGCCTCCTGTACCGCTTATCTCCGTGATGCAGGCAACGAGGGCGGCAGTTCTTCTTTCGTTGCGCTCCCGGAGGATGTCGGCAACGACTCGTGCCGGTTTCGTTTTTCTTTTCTCGCGCCAAAGCGACATATAAATACCTCTGCAAATTGCCAGTCCAAAGTTGGTTGGTCGTACCTTCTGGGACATAGCCATCGTCCGGTGACCACGCAGTTCAATTAGTTCCGGCCACTGCCGGCGCTGCCTTACTGATTTGATCGTTGGCAGGCAAGGCGACGCCCTAGGGGAGAGCGCGGATGAGGTCTACAGCTTGTCTTCGATCCCGCGGAGGTGGCGATACTGACCCTTGAAGTAGAGCAGTGGTTCTTCTTTATGCCAGGTGGCTGGGCTCATTTCGTTGACGCGTCCGATGACGATGTAGTGGTCGCCGGCCTCGTGTTCTGCCCAGATGTCGCAGTCGAGCCACATCAGAGTGCCGGCGATGATGGGGTTGCCCTCGGTAGTTGTTGACCAGTCGATTCCGGCCCATTTGTCGGTGCCTTTGCGGGCAAACTGGTTTGAGACGTTGTCCTGGTCGTGGGCGAGGACGTTTACGACGAACTTGCCGGTCTCGCGTAGCCGCGGGTAGGTCGTAGAGCTGGTCATGACGCTGAAGGACACCAGGGGTGGTTCTGTCGAGACGGAGTAGAAGGACTGGCACGTGAAGCCGATGGGGCCGTCCTCGTCGATGCCGCTAATAATGGTGATGCCGGAAGCGTAATGCCCGAGCGTGTCACGGAAAGCCCGTGGATCAAATGCTCGTTCAAGGGCCGTCTTCTTGTCGAGAGTGACTGTCATATTCCTCAACTCCATTGTGTGATGTGGATAGTCGTTCTATTCGCCGTACATGAGGCTTGCGATAAATCGCTCAAGTTCGGGGTTGGGCTGCGTGACCGGGTCCATTGACTCCGCAGACTGATCGTTTGGCTCGATGTAGGCGCCCTCCCAAGCAAAGGAGCTCATCCCTCCGGGTGCCACAAGGGCATGGCCCGCCTCTGCAGCTTGAAAGGATTTGTCAACTGTTGAAGCGGCGATGGCCCTCCGCCTTGCACGGAAAGTCGTGGGTAATTGAAACGTGGTTGACATCACTGCTTCCTCCTTGAAGCGAGCTACCAAAAACGTGGACAGAAATCTTGAAGAAAGGCAGGGCCCGTTGGGCCCAGACGCAACAATTCTTACGCCAGGTGATGTGGCGCACATCGGCCGGTTGGGTTCCGAAGAGATGGTCTTTTTCCGACCAAAAGGATGATGCAAGTTCCCTAAAGGCTGTGATCTGGTGGAGCAAGTCAGCTTCCGTGGGAGGTGCCCCCGGCAATACCGGCCTTTGGGGCCAAATGACGCTACACATACCGCTTGTGCTTATACCGGAACCCAATCATCCAGGAGGTCCCCAGCCGATGGCTTTGCCCCCACCCACTCCTTGGCCAAAAAAACGCTTCTTATTGTGGCTCGCATCCTGGCGATTTGAAGCCGCTGGTGGGAAGGGGCCAGGCAGGAATGAGTGTCCTGATTGTGGACACGGCTCTGGAAAGAAAGCGGAAAATCTCTATTGGCTCGCCGCGCTGAACGGGATCCCCGTCGAAGCCATTCGGGCAACAGAGGGGCGGAGCACGGCCGACCGATGGGTCTGCAGGCACGATGCCTACATCAGTCAAAATCTAAGTCGATGGCCTCAAGCCGTTCCGTAAGCTGAGCTACCAGCGATGTTTGCTCCACCGGTGCAGCCGGCAAAGGACCGATACAGCCCTTAGTCAGCGCCGATCCTATTTCAGTTACCCACCACAACTGCTGCTGCTGAGGGATCTCGGGACTGCTGAAGGTTTAGTTGACAGCTGTGGTTGATAATTTCTTACGCGGCTGAGGCCGCGTTTTTTATTGTCTCAAACTCGATGGGTGTCAGCCGCCCGAGGGCGCGTTGACGGCGTTTGCGGTGGTAGCTGCGCTCGATCCAGGTCGTGATGGCCAGCCGGAGCTCGGCCCGGGTCTCCCATCGTTTCCGGTTCAGGACGTTCTTTTGAAGCAGGGAGAAGAACGATTCCATCGCCGCGTTGTCACCGCAGGCCCCGACCCGGCCCATCGATCCGCTCAGCCCATAGGTGTTCAGGGCCAGGACGAACTTTCTGGATCTGAACTGGGACCCTCTGTCCGAGTGGACCACCGTGCCCGCCGGTTTCCTGAGGGCCACGGCGTGGTCCAGGGCGGCGACGGCCAGGGACGCTTTCATCCGCCCGTCCATCGAGTATCCGACGATCCGGTTTGAGTGAAGGTCCTTGATCGCGCACAGGTACAGCTTGCCCTCCCCGGTGTGGTGCTCGGTGATGTCCGTGAGCCATTTCCGGTTCGGTGCCGTGGCGCTGAAGTCCCGTTCGACGAGGTCATCGTGGACCGGAGGGCCGGCCTTGAGCCCTGAGCGGCGCCGCCGGTGGATCACCGAGAGGATGCCGTTCTCCGAGCACAACCGCCAGATCCGGCGTTCGCTGGCGGCCGGGCCGGGACCGGCGTTGATCTCATCGGCGATGAACCGGTATCCGAAGGCAGGATCGTCGCGGTGGTGGTCGATGGCCGCGTTGATCAAGTGGGCTTCTTCCCAGTCCCGGGCGGGGACGGGATTGGCGGCCCACTGGTAGTAGGCCTGTCTGGAGAAATTCAGTACCCGGCAGGACACTGCCACGGGAACCCTGATCGGGGCGTCCCTGGCAGCCAGCTCGCGGACCAGCGGGTACATCATTTTTTTGGATTGATGTCCCGGGACAGATAGGCCACGGCACGGCGCATGACTTCGGCTTCCTGTTCCAGGAGCCGGATGCGTTTGTTGGCCTCCCGCAGCTTCGCGGCGTCATCGGACACCGCCCCGGACTTCACGCCATCTTCTCTATCGGCGATCTTCATCCAGCGGTGCAGGGCAGCGGGCGAGACACCGAAGTCCTTGGCGATCTGGGTGATGGGTGCTTCGCCCTTGCGGGCAACCGCGACGACATCGCGGCGGAACTCTTCGGGAAAGGCTTTGGGCATGATGAACATCCTTCCACCCGCGAGGATCAAATCCTCACAGGCAAAGTGTCAATCAAACCTTCAGCAGTCCCCTCCGCTGGGCTCCCGATAACACCAGCCGTGGATAACTCGTATTGCTAGCGAAAGGCAAGCACTATGCAGTCAGACTGTGTACACCCAAACCCGACGTCAGACAGCAAGGATAAGAGCGTCAGAATAGGCCCCCAATGAGCTTTTCTGCACACTCCGATGAAGGGGTCTTAGATACCAACCGGACGGTCATGCCGCCGGACACTCTTGTCCAAGAGATGCCCGCTCTTGGGAACCCGTCATCGCACAAATTTCAGACCTCCCCCGCAGGAGCCGCAGACTGGGCCTCATACAGTCGCGCGTAAGGGCTGCCCGCAGCCTGCAGTGAGCGTGCGTCCCCTGCTCCACGATCTGGCCTGCCTCCATCACCAGGATGAGGTCCGCGTCGCGGATCGTGGACAGGCGGTGAGCGATCACAAAGGAAGTCCGGTCGGACCGCAGCGTGCTCATTGCCTTCGGCACCAGCACTTCGGTCCGGGTGTCCACCGAAAAGGTCGCCTCATCCAGGATCAGCATCGACGTCCGCGCAAGGAAGGCACGCGCAATCGTCAGCAGCTGCTTCTCCCCCGCGGACACGTTCCCACCCTCGTCCTCCAGGACGGCGTCGTACCCCTCGGGAAGGGACTTCACGAACCGGTCCACATACGTCGCCCGCGCCGCCTCCAGAACCTCCTCCGAAGTAGCCCCTGGCCGCCCGAGCGCAATGTTGTCCCGGATGGTCTCGCCGAACAACCACCCATCCTGCAGCACCATCCCCATCCGCGAGCGCAGCTCGCGCCCGGCACCGAGGTGACGTCCACGCCGTCGAACGTTATCCGCCCCGCGTCCAGCTCGTGGAACCGCATCATCAGGTTCACCAGCGTGGTTTTCCCCGGCGAGTACGAGAACGACACGTCCTCGAACAGCAGCCGCCCCGCCCAAACAGCGGCCCGGCAGACGGCGCCGGCTCCACGGACTCCTCGTCCTCATCAGCAGCTCAAACACCCGCTCCGCAGACGCAACCCGGACTGCAGCAGGTTCGCCATGGACCCCAACTGTGCCAGCGGCTGCGTGAACTGCCGCGAGACGCTTGGCAATCAGCAGCAATCCCCAGCGTCAGCGGAATGGTCACCGGCGTCAACCATTTCCGGCTCGCCGCGCTGCCTGAGAGGCATAACGCTGCTGATGGGCCTGGACGCCCGGCGCCCGGTTGCCCGCCCAGCACCGCCCCAATTCGGTCCGCCGTGAAAGACGAAAAGTCGCTCAGCGAGCGCGTCAAGCATCACGCGCAAATTCCATCCATCATTTTCTCGGTTAGTTGAAACCCTTGGAAAACCGGCTTTCCGGACGGCCTCTTGGGCAGCAAGCCCTTTTACTTCCTCCTGGATTGTGCACGACGCACCCCTACCCGAAGCCCCTGCTCTCTAACGTGATTTCCCACACACCAAGTTCCACCCCAGAACCATGAGGAGATACACATGCCGAACTACAGGGTGTCGATGGATATCGGCGGAACGTTTACGGACATCGTGGCGTACGACCAGGCCGCAGGAACCTATGAGGCAACCAAAGCATCCACCACACCGGGCAACCTGAGCGCGGGCGTCATCGCGGGCCTCCAATCGATTGTCACCGACCTTTCCGACATCGAATTCCTGGTGCACGGCACCACCCAGGGCCTGAACGCCTTCCTGGAGCGCCGCGGTGTTCCCGTGCTGCTGCTGGCCACCGCCGGCGTCGAGGACTCCTACCACATCGCCCGCGGCCCCCGCCTGGAGCTCTACAACGCCCAGTACCGCAAACCCGCTCCCCTCCTCGAGCGGAAGGACGTCATCGGCGTCGGCGGCCGCCTCGACGGTCAGGGCCACGAGATCCGGCCGCTCGACGAAGTGGCCGTCCGTCAGGCAGCCCGCCGGGCACTGGACGAAGGATACGGCGCCGTGGCCGTTGCCTTCCTCTTCAGCTACAAGAACCCGGCCCACGAACTTCGTGCCCGCGAAATCCTGCTCGAAGAACTGGGCGAAGACTTCACCATCTCCCTGTCGCACGAGGCAGCCAAAGAATGGCGCGAATACGAGCGCACCTCCTCCGCCGTCGTCGAGGCCTACACGGGCCCCGTGGTCCGCAACTACCTCCTAGACCTGGAAGAGAAACTTGCCGACCGCGGCGTGGAGGCCCCGCTGCACATCATGCAGTCCTCCGGCGGCGTACTCACGGCCGAGTCCGCCCGCAAGCGTCCCCTGCAGACGCTGCTGTCCGGTCCGGTGGGCGGCGCCATGGGCGACGTCGAACTGGCCGGCGTGTCCGGCAACCGCAACCTGATCGGCGTCGACATGGGCGGCACCTCCTTCGACGTCTCCCTGGTGGTCGACGGCAAACCCGACGTGTCCACCGAAGCCCACCTCGAAGGCCTTCCGATGCTCATGAGCGTCGTCAACATCCACACCGTGGGAGCCGGTGGCGGCTCGGTGGCATGGCTCGAAGCCGGCGGCCTCCGGGTAGGCCCACGGTCCGCCGGCGCCAACCCGGGCCCGGCCTGCTACGGCCGCGGCGGCACCGAACCAACCGTCACCGACGCCAACCTGGTACTCGGCCGTGTGGACCCCGACTGGTTCGCCGGCGGCCAGGTCGCCCTGGACCGGGAAGCAGCCATCACCGCCCTCAAAACCGTGGGAGACCAGCTCGGCCTGGACCCGATCGCCATGGCCGAAGGCATCTGCGACGTCGCCAACTCCCAGATGGCCCAGGCCATCAGGACCATCACCATCTCCCGCGGCATCGAACCGCGCGACTTTGCCCTCGTCGCCTTCGGCGGCGCAGGACCGATGCACGCAGTCTTCCTCGCCAAGGAGCTGGGGATCCCCGAAACGGTGGTTCCCCGGTTCCCCGGCGCGTTCTCGGCATGGGGAATGCTGCAGACCAACATCCGCAAGGACTTTTCCGAGCCGTACTTCTTCCTCGATGAAGACATCAACGTCGCCGACATGGCCGGTGTCCTGCGCCGGATGGAAGCGGAGGGCCTGAAGTCCCTTGTCTCCGAGGGCGTCCCCGAGGAAAGCCGCGGGACCAGCGCCTCGGTGGACGTGCGCTACCAGTCGCAGGAATTCTCGCTGAACGTTCCCCTGACCTCTGCCGACGAACCCGAGTCGGAAGGCTTCGTCGCCAACCTGGCCACCCGCTTCTCCGCGATGTACCACGAGCGCTACGGTCACTCCAACCCTGGCGCCCCCATCGAAATCGTGGCACTCAGGACACAGGCCGTGGGCGACCTGGGCCGGTTGGAGGCACCGCTCTTCGCAAAGGCACAGAGCCCGGAGTTCAAGCACGAAGTGCGCCGGGTGGTCTTTGACCACGAAGAACACGCGACCACCGTGGTGCGCCGCGACGACCTGGCCGCCGGGCACGCCTTTGAAGGTCCCGCCATCATCGTGGAGCAGACCGCCACCACCGTAGTGCCGCCAGGGTTCAACGTCACCGTGGACGAGTTCGGCTCGCTGGTCATCCGCACCGAAGACGCAGAAGGAAATTGAGGTACCACTAATGACAATCGCCGCAGTCAAAACCCTGGATCCCGTAACCGTTGAAATCATCCGCAACGCGCTCACCAGCGCCGCGGATGACATGAACGCCACCCTGATCCGCTCCGCCTACTCACCCATCCTCTACGAGGGCGGGGACTGCGTGGTGGCGCTGCTGGACACCGAACACCGTGTGCTCGGACAGTCCGCCGGCCTCCCCCTGTTCCTCGGCAACCTCGAAACCTGCTCCATTGCCGTGGAAGAGCTGTACGGCCGCGAAGTCTGGCAGGAAGGGGACGTCTGGATCCTCAACGACTCGTACCTTGGGGGCACGCACCTGAACGACGTCACCATCTTCGCGCCCATTTTCAACGACGGCTCGGTAGTGGGCTTCGCCGCCACCCGGGCGCACTGGATGGACATGGGATCCAAGGATGTGGGTGGCTCCATGGATGCCACGGACATCTTCCAGGAGGGCTTCCGCATGGGGCCGGTCAAGCTTATGGAGGCAGGCATCGAAACCTCCGTGGTGGACCTGATCCGCACCAACGTGCGCTTCCCCTACCAGACAATCGGCGATATGCACGCGATGATCGCCGCGCTCCGGATGGGAACCACCCGGATGAAGGAGCTGGTGGGCCGGTACGGCATGGAGCAACTCGATGCCGCCCGCGATGAAATCTTCCGGCAGACCGAGGAGATCGAGCGCGAAACCGTCCGCAACATCCCGGACGGCGTCTACGAAGCCGAAGGCGTGCTGGACAACGACGGCATCAACCTGGACACCCCCATCCCCATCAGGCTGAAAATCACCGTTGCAGGTGACACCGTGGACTTCGACGTTACCGGCTCCGCCGACCAGACCATGGGCCCGGTCAACTGTGGCGCAGCCCAGGCCGTCTCGGCCCTGCGCGTAGGCTACAAGCTCCTGGTCAGCCCGGACTCCAACTCCAACGGCGGATCCTTCCGCCCGCTGACAACCCAGGTCCGCTCCGGCTCCGTGCTCGGCGCCGTGGCACCCGCACCCTGCCAGTGGTACTTCTCCCACCTGGGGCTGCTGATCGACCTGGTCTCCAAGGCCATGGCACCCGCCATGCCCGACCGCGTGGCCAGCGCGAGCCACGGCGACTCGATGATCATCACCGCCGCCGGCTTCGATCCCCGCTTCGGCCGGAACTTCGTGAGCATGGAAGCCACCCTGGGCGGCTGGGGCGCCTGGCAGGGTACCGACGGCGAATCCGCCATGATCAACAACGTCAACGGTTCCCTCAAGGACCTGCCCATCGAAATGATGGAAACCCGTTACCCGCTGCGGATCAACGAGTACTCCATCCGCCCCAACTCCGGCGGCCCCGGGCAGTGGCGCGGCGGCAACGGAGTGGTCCGTGAATACGAGTTCCTGGCCGACTGCGTGGTGGGTCTCTGGTTCGAAAGGTCCAAGACACCGGCCTGGGGCCTCTTCGGCGGCTCCGACGCCCAGGGCCCGGAAGTGGTGATCAACCCCGGCCGCCAGGATGAGGTCCGGACGCTGAAGGCCAACGCTCGGAAAATCAAGGCCGGCGACGTGGTTCGCCTGGCTGTCGGGGGCGGCGGCGGTTTCGGCGATGTCGCCAATCGCTCCCGCGAGGACATTGAGTACGACATCATCAACGGCTTTATTACCGAGGAATTCGCCAGGACCCACTACGGCTACTAAACGCCGCATTGAAAGGATTGACCGTGAAAATCACCAAACGTCCAGCCGCAGCGATGGCCCTTATGAGCCTTGCCCTGTTGACCTCCGCATGCACCCCACCGGCCCAGAGCAGCACCGCAGAAGCAGTGGCTGCGAAGGCAGACCAGAAACTCAACGTTGGATTCTTCGGTTTCGCCAAATCCAACGGCTTTGCCCAGGGCACGTACCTCGGGGTGGAACAGGCGGCCAAAGCCAACAACGCCAGCGCCACCTTCGTGGACTCCAACTTCAACGCCCAGACCCAGGTCCAGCAGATCCAGGACGCCGTCACCTCCAAGCAGTTCGAGGTGATCGTGGTACAGGCCAATGACAACCAGGCCCTCATCGCACCGTTGACCCAGGCCGTGCAGGCGGGCATCACGGTGGTGGTCGAATTCTCGGTCATCGGGCCCAAGTTCGACACCATCCAGCCGCAGATTCCCGGTGCCATCAGCATCGTGGACCTCCCCACCCGCAACGGCAAGATACTCGGCGAAATGGGCAAGGAAGCCTGCGCCCAGGTGCCGGGCGATACCTGCAAGGTGGCCTACCTTGAAGGCTTCAAGTCCCTGCCCCTGGACAACGCCCGGACCGAGGCCGTGAAGGCGGAACTGGCCACCGATCCGAAGATCAAACTCGTGGCCAGCGTGGAAGGCGGCTACACGCAGGACAGCGGCCGGCAGGCGTTCCAGAACGTCTCCCAGGCGACCCCTGACGTCAACGTGGTGATTGGCGCATCCCAGGCCATCACCGGAGCCGCAGCGGCCGCCGGGAAGAGTGACATCAAGTTCATCGGCAACGGCGCGTCCGTTTCCAACGTGGAAGCGGTCCGGCCCGGTAAATGGTTCTCCATCTATGTCAGCGACGTCGTGGCCAACGGCGCCAAGGCCACCGAACTGGGGCTCGCCAAGGCGCGGGGCAAGCAGGTGGACACCGCCATCGACGAAGCAAGCCTCTCCCCCAACAACGGCAAGGGCACCAAGGAAGCACTGGATTCCCTGAACTACGTCTCGAAGTACTCGGACTAGCCCACCCCCCTTCCGGGGGAACCCCGGGGCCGCAGCCTCACCGCTTCGGCCCCGGGGACCCTGGCCCTAAGTTCCCTTCCATTTCCAGAGGTCAACATGGCTATAGAACAGTCGGAAAAACCCGGACATGCCAGCCGGAGGACCGCCCCCGAAATCACCGTCTCCGGGATCGGCAAGCGCTATGGTGCAACGCAGGTGCTGAAGGACGTCACGCTGTCGGTAATCCCCGGGGAGATCCACGGCATCATGGGGGAAAACGGCGCAGGAAAGAGCACGCTGCTCAAAATCCTGGGCGGTGCCATCACAGCGGACTCCGGCACCATGGAATTGGACGGACATCCGGTCAGGATCACGACACCCCGGGACGCCATCTCACACGGGATTTCCCTTATCTCGCAGGAGCTGGCGCTGATCCCCAATCTGTCAGTGTTGGAGAATGTCTTCCTGGGCCGCTGGTCGAACAGGGGAAGCCTCCTCTCCCCCAACAGGGACAGCGAGCACTTTGCCCGGCTGCTGGAAGAGACCGGTTTTGAGCTGGACCCGAGGGCGACGGTGGGGAACCTGCCCATCGGACAACAGCAACAGGTGGAAATCCTGAAAGCCCTTGCCCGCGGGGCGAAGGTACTGTGCATGGACGAACCCACAGCAGTCCTTAACGAGGCGGAAAAGGAAAAACTCCTGCAGGTCGTCAAACGGCTGGCCCGCACCGGAACCACCGTCCTGATCGTCTCCCATTACCTGGAGGAAGTCCTGGGACTGGTGGACCGGGTGACCATTCTGCGCGACGGACAGCACATCGTCACCGAAGAGGCCGCCGGCCATACGCCGGAGTCGCTGGTGCGGCTCATGGTGGGCCGGGAGGTCGACTTCCTCATCCCGGACGTTCCGCAGGTTCCGTCCGAAGCCGGGACGGTTGTCCGGGTAGCCGGATTGACCAGTGCCAAGGTCAAGGACATATCTTTTGAGGTCCGCCGCGGGGAGATCCTGGGCATCGCCGGGCTGGTGGGCAGCGGCCGCAGCGAAACCCTCCTCGCCGTTTTCGGTGCAGACCGGACCACCGGCGGCCACGTCGAAATCAACGGCCGCCGCATCCGCCCCAGCTCCATCAGGGACGCCATCAAAGCCGGTATCGCCCTCATTCCCGAGTCGCGGAAAGAACAGGGTTTGGTCATGTCCCGCCCGGTGGCCGAGAACATCGCCCTCTCCACCCTGCCCGCACGCTCCTGGGCCGGCTTCGTCAAGGCCCAGCGGGAAAGGACGGCCGTCAAGGACGTCAGCAAGTCCGTTGACCTGCGCGGCGCCCGCCCGGGTCAGCCGGTAGCCAACCTTTCCGGCGGGAACCAGCAGAAGGCACTTTTCGCCAAATGGCTGTTGGACCCTCCGGCGGTGCTCCTGGTGGATGAACCCACCCGGGGAGTGGACATCGCCGCCAAGGCCCGGATCCACAGCATCATCGTCGAACTGGCCGCCAAGGGCACAGCAGTCATCGTGGTCAGCTCCGAGCTCGAGGAAGTGCTCGGCCTGTCCCACCGTATCCATGTCATGAGGCACGGGCGCATCGTTGCCGAGTTCGACCGAAACGCCTCCCGCGACGAAGTCATGACTTCCGCTTTTCTGAAATAGGTGAATCCACATGACCACAACGTCAGTTGCCGTGCCCTCGACGGCAGGGAAAAAATTCAATCTGAACTTCAAAGACTTCGGGATCGTTTTTGGCCTGGCCGCCATCATGCTGTTCCTGGCCCTGAACACCGGAACGTTCCTTACGGGCCGCAACTTCATCAACCTGTTTGACCAGGCCGCCGTGGTGGGCCTGCTCGCCGCGGCAGCCACGCTGTGCATCATCAGCGGGGTCTTTGACCTCTCCTCGACCGCCACCCTCGCGGTCTCCGCCATCTCGGGCGTGATGATCACCCAGCATTTCGGCGTTGCGGCCGGTTTCTTCGGGGCGTTGCTGGTGGGTGCCCTACTGGGGACGATCACCGGGCTGATCGTGGTCAGCACGAAGGTCAATTCGTTCATCGGGACACTGGCGGTGAGCATCATTTACCGGGGCCTGGCGATCGTGATCACCGGCGGCGCGATTGTTGCACCGCTGCCTGAGCAGCTCGCTTCCTTCCAGACCTGGACCTGGCCCAGCCTCTTCGGCCTCACCGCTGGTTCAGTCTTGATGCTGGCAATGACCACCGTGCTGGGCATCGTTCTGTGGCGCACCACATTCGGACGCAGGATCTACGCAGTAGGCGGCAACCAGGAAGCCGCCCGCCTCAGCGGCATCCGGACCGGCTCCATCCACGTTGCGGTCTTCGCCATCAGCGGCCTGTGCTCGGCAATGGCTGGAATGATCCTGGCCTCGCGGGCGGGCTCGGCGCAGCCGGCCATGGCCATCGGCATCGAACTCACCGCCATCGCCGCTGTGGTCATCGGCGGCACCAGCATCCTGGGCGGGCAGGGCGCCATGTGGAGGGCCTTCGTGGGAGTCATGATCCTCACCGTCATCAGCAACGGCTTCAACCTGCTGCACTGGGATACCACCTACCAGCAAGTGGTCACGGGCGTCCTCATCCTGCTGGCCGTAGCAGCCGACGGACTGTTCTTCCGCAAATCCACCAGATGACCGTCCAGGGTGGACCCTAGAGATATGACATGGATGTATCGCGGGGCTGGGGCCCGGCAGGAACCTGAACTGGAGGCCCGGCAATGCGGATAGGACTGATGCTCCAAGGCAGCAGTTGCCGGGCGCTCGTCCTGGAGGGACGCTCCGTCGTCTCGGTGGCGGAACAGCGGCAGGCCGGCAACCTGGCTGACGCACTGGACAGCGTCCTGTCCTCCTTACGCCTGCAGTTCGGAAGCCTGATCACAGACGTAACGGCCGACGTCGGACGCGTCCTTGCCGCGGCCCAGCCGGGAGACGTCATGGCTGTCCACATCTCTCCCCGCCCTCCGGCTGACCAGTTCCACAACACGAGGTTGCCGGCGAGCATTGAGCCTGCAGTCACCCGGACCGTGCATGTCCGCGGCGGCCACGACCTGCGGGGACGGCCGCTGGCACCGCTGGGCCTTAGCGAGTTCCTGCTGGAACTGCCCTCCATCCTGTCCGGGGGCATGCGGAACGTGGCCATCACCGCCGTCGGCTCTACCGCCTCCGCCGAGCACGAAACCCGCATCGCGGATGCCATCCTGTCCAACAACAGCGATATGCGGATCAGCATCTCCAGTGATTTCTACTCGAGCGTGTTCCGTGACCGTGCCTACACAGCCGTCCTTAACAGCGCCCTGATGGAATCGGGCGAAGAGCTGGCGGCAATGCTGGAAGAGGCCGGGAGGCGCCACTTCCCCGCCGCCGCGCTGTCCTATGCAAGGAACGACGGCGGCCGGGCGCCCCTGGCGCGGCTGGCGGTAGCCCCCGTGCATGCGCTCCGCCCGGAACCTGCCATGGCGGTCCTCGGCGCGGCAACGCTGGGCGGGCTGTGCGACGGCGAAGTGGTTGTCTGCACCGACGAGGGTGTCAGTGTGGGCACCATCCGTAGCGGCCTGCCTGTCGCGCACAGCCTTATCCGGCAAAGCTATGAAGCAAGCCTCGCCAGCAACGCCGCGATCGTGGAACCGTACACGGCCAACCATCCGGTCCGGCCCGACATCCCGTCAGTGGTCGTCGACATCCGCACCAGCCAGAACACGCCGCCTGAACACGGCCTGCTGCCAACACTTCCGGGTGTCCCGGACCTGAGCCTCATAGGCTGCGCCGCTACACCGCTGACAGCGTGGATCGACAGGCTCGAGAGGGTCAGCGGACAGGCCGAACTGCAGCGGGTTCAGCACCGGGCTGAAGAGGAAGCTGGCTCGGCTGTAGTGCAGTTGGGTGCCAGCCCTACAGACACCCGCATCATCGAATCGAACGTCTTCGCCATGCCTTACGGAAACCCCGGAATCGTTCGGATCCGGGTCCGGGCTGCCGGTGGGACGTCCAATTCTGAGGAAATGACCCTGGCCGCCCGAGCCTTCGGGGTCACGGCATGAGCACGGTCCTCACGGCCGAAGACGTGGAGCACCTCCGGACCGGCGCCCATTTCCTGGCCTGCGCCATCGATCCCACCGCCATCCACGTCTACGCCGGCATGATCCAGGAGGCAATGCAGGACAGGTCCGTGGAGCTCATCACCGTGGATGAGCTCGCCCCGGACGCCCTGGTGGTGGCTGTCGGCATGGTGACCCAAGGCTTGTTCATTGCTGATATGCCACCCGTAGGTGACGAATTCACCGGCTGTATCGAGGCGATCGAAACCAGGCTCGGGCGCAAAGTGGAGGCAATCTATTCACTCGCCGCTGCCAACATCAACGGAATCATTCCGCTGATGGTGGGGCTGCAGTCCTCCCTTCCTGTGGTCGACTCCGATCCCATGGGGCGCGTCTTTCCGCTCATCAGCCAGACCACCTTGAACATCGGCGGGGTGGCTATCGGCCCCATAGCGCTTATGGGAGTAACCGGCGAGCGCGCCGTGGTGGAGGCAGCTGATCCCCAGCGCGCCGAGACGCTGGTCCGCGCACTCGTCACCGAGCTGGGTGGTTGGGCCGCCACCGTGATGTATCCATGCTCCGCACGGCAGCTGGACGAGCACGGGGTCCACGGATCCGTCAGCCGCATGATCCGCATAGGTCAGATCCTCGACGCCGACACATCGGCTGAGAGCAAATTCCTGTCACTTTCCGACTTCCTGGGCGTGACCCGGATTGCACGGGCACGGGTGAGCCACATCGAAGGCCTTTCACGCCCAACCGACCTGGGCCTTCCGGCCCAACCCTCGAGTGTGACGCTGGCGGATGAAACCACCGGGCAGATCATCCGGCTGGAGATCCAGAATGAGATTTTGCTGGTGCTCGTGGACGGTGCCGTAGCGGCAGCTGTCCCCGACATGGTGACCCTGCTCAACTCCGAGCACGGCTCTGTGGCCAGCCTGGAAGACCTTCGGGTGGGCAATGTGGTGGATGTGCTCAAACTCAATGCCGCCCCGCAATGGTATTCGGAGGCGGGGCTGGACCTGGCCGAACCGGCGGCGTTCGGCATCCCGCTCAAGCATCCGAGGCGGCGTCATGGTTAGGCCGATGAAGGACACCCGGCTCGACGTTGCGGGGCTGCTGGCGCACGGGTCGCTGCGAGGCACCACGCCGCTGTACCTCACCCCCGCCAGCGCAGTGATCGAAAGCGTCGTTCTGGTCTCCCAGCTTGAGGCGATCCAGCGGGTGCGGCCGAATACGGTTGTGGTCCTGTCTGCAGAAATGGGCTCTGGTGGATGGCTCGTATCCGCCGCCCTCAGGCATGCCTGGGAACGGCGGGCCAGCGCCGTCGTCGTGGCCGGAAGCACCTATTCCAGCGCCGTCATCGGCCTGGCTGAACGGCTGGGAATCACCCTCCTGGCGTCGGAAGGAAACCCTGCCGGAGTCGCGTTGGCCTTGGCCGCCGAGATCGGCGCCGCCCTGTCCGTGGTGGATGCCGAGCTCGCCCGGTTCGCCCGGGCGGTGGCCAAGGACAGCACGCTGACTGACGTGCTCAGTACCATTTCCGGGGAACTGGACGGGGTGGGCGTCTCGCTGGAATACGACGGCGTGGTCCTCGCCTCAGCCGGTATGGACCCGCGGGACCAGGCCGAGGTCATCACGGTTGACGTGGGGGCTGCCAACGCCGCCGTCCCCTCCGCCCTCACCGCGCGCGTACCCGCCTCCGGTGTCCATAACCTGCGGCTGGTCCGTTCAATCCTGGAAGTGGCTGCCCCTTCCGTCAAGGCCGCATGGTTGATGGGCGACTCCCGGGACGCGGCCCGTGCCGTCCCCACCGCGGCGCTGGCCGGCCTGAACCAAAGCCGCGGTTCTTCCGGCGCAACCTTTGAGGAAGACCACCGGCACCTCCTCTCACAGCTGGGATGGCGCCGGCACGAACGCTACGTGGCCGTATGGATCTGCCATGGTGACTCCAACACATCTAGTCCCGACCTGACAGCTGTGCTGAGGCTGCTCTGGCGAAAGATACCTGCACGCAGCCCCCTGGCGAAGGTCGACGGCGGCTGGCTGGCGGTTGTTCCGGCCGCCCACGAGTCAGTTGTTGCACAGCTCGAACTACGGCTCAAGACACGGCTCCGTCCTGCCCTGGCCGAGCTGGGCCTGGTGGCCGGGCTGTCCCGCTGGGCGGAGGAGGCTCCGCCGCTTCCGTCCGTCATTCAGGAGGCGCGGCTGGCAGCTGTCTCCGCCCAGTCTGCTGGACAGGGCACAGTCCTGGGCTTCGCCGGCCTGGGCGTAGCGGCCGCAACCGCATTCGTGGATCAGGACGCCGTGGCACTGGTGGCTGAGCTGACCCTGCCACGGCTAGTGGCCAGTCCTGACAGGGACGCGATAGTGGCTGCGGCAGCGGCGTTCCTTGACCACCGCAGCTCGGTCAGCCTCGCTGCGGCAGCGCTCGATGTGCACCGCAACACCCTCCAGGCCCGGCTGGGCCGTGCCCGGGAGCTCGGCGTCCCCTTGGACAATCCGTCCGAGTTGCTGTCCGTCCACCTAATCCTCAACGTACTGCGGGCTGCGGCACACGAGAAACAAACTTTCAAAGATCCCCACGAAACCAGAAAGGACTCCCATGAGTTCCCAGTTTGAATCCTTCGACGACGTCTACGCTTCCGCCCGGGACACCGTGGGCGTCCGTCTCTTCACCGCCTCCGTCATCGCCGACGAAGGCACCAGCATGGCGCGCATCTACACCACGCACCCCGAGGTCTACCCGATTGGCGGAAAAAAGACCCTCGCGGGAGACACCAATCCGGTCTGGCTGGAGCAGGTCCTGATCGGCCAGCAGCCGTTCCTGGGCGCTGACCGGGATGCGGTCAAGGCTTTCTTCTTCGACTCCGGAACCATCGAATCGCTGGGGTGCGGCGCGATTGTCAATGCTCCGGTGGTGAGCGGCGGCCGCACCATCGGCTCCATGAACTTCCTGGCCCCTGAAGGCAGCTATGACCAGTCTTCCGTGGACGCCGCCGTAGAGGTGGCGTCACGCTCTGTCCGGCTCCTCGAAGATGCTCTGGCAGCCACCAGCTAGCCTGCGTCCTGGAACAGGAAGGAAACACTGCACATGATCCCTAACTCTGAGGGAAACCTGAGCATACGGAACGCCAGGATCTTCGACGGCGAATCAGCCGTACTCGTTGAAGGCTCCATCATCGTCCGGGATGGCAGGATCACCGCCATAGGCGACGCCGAAGCAGGCGGCGGCGCCGGGTCCGCCGTAGAAACCGTCGTCGACGCGGGCGGCCGGGTCGTTATTCCCGGCCTCATCGATGCCCACTTCCATGCCTATGCGCTCAGCCTGACTTCTGCCATCAACGAAACCGGCCCCTTGAGCTACTCCGCGCTGGCAGGTGCCCGCAGACTTGAGGCCGCGCTCGTCAGGGGCTTCACCTCAGTCCGGGACGTGGCTGGGGGTGACATAGGCCTTGCAACCGCTATCGAGGAAGGGCTGTATGCCGGTCCACGCTACTTCTTTACCGGTCCCGCGCTGAGCCAGACCGGAGGTCACGGCGACATCCGCGCTGCGAACGACGGAAGCTGCTTTCATGGCGGCCACATGTGCGAGGTGGTGGACGGCGCTGAGGACTTGCTGCTGGCGGTGCGCCACCGGTTCCGGACCGGCGCCACCGCCATCAAGCTGATGACCTCCGGAGGGGTGATCTCCCCGGTGGATCCGCTCCGTGTGCCGCAGTACAACGCAGCCGAGATCCGAGTGGTCACAGAAGAGGCATCGCGGCGTGGCAGTTACGTCACGGCGCACGCCTACTCGCCGGAAGCCATCCGCCATTCTGTGCTGAACGGGGTCCGCTGCATCGAACACGGCAACCTCCTGGATGTTGAAACCGCCCAGCTCATGGCGGAGCACGACGTCTACCTCGTGCCCACGTTGGTGACGTACGACGCTATGGGCCGCCGCGGAGCCGAAATCGGCCTTACCGAGATGGGCGCCGGCAAGAACCAGGAAGTCCTGGCCGCCGGCAAGAAGGCCGTCACTCTGGCGCGCGACGCCGGGGTCCGGATTGGCTTTGGCACCGACCTCATGGGTGAGCTTGAGGATGAACAGCTGGCCGGGCTTCGCCTGCAGTGCGAGGTGCTGGGTGTCTACGACGCGCTCCGCTCTGCGACCTCAACGAACGCGGCACTGCTCCGGCGCGAAGACCTGGGCCGGATCGCGGAGGGGGCGTCCGGGGACTTGGTGATTTTGGACGGCGATCCCTTCGAGGAGCCCTCAGTGCTCTGGGACGGGAGCCGGAATCGCACCGTCATCAAAGCCGGCCGCGTTGTCCCCTCCGGTAGCCTTCCGGCCGGTCCTGCCATGGTGGACCAGGCCTATAGCGGCGCCTCCGCGTGACAGCAGAGACCACCGCCCAGACACCATCACCGGAGCCCATCAACCCACCCTTTGGGGAATACTTGGGCCGTCAACCAATTAACGAGGAGAACAAGACGTAATGACATCCCGTGACCCTTACAAGGAACTTCCCCAGCTTCCGGAATTTCAGGTGACCAGCGCCGACATCGAGGACGGTCAGACGCTTTCCCCGGCACAGCGCAGCGGCAAGATGGGCATTGAAGGCGGCCAGGACCGGTCCCCGCAGCTGTCGTGGTCAGGCTTTCCTGCCGAGACCAAGAGCTTTGCGGTCACCGTCCTGGACCCCGACGCGCCCACCGGAAGCGGTTTCTGGCACTGGGCTGCCTTCAACCTGCCGGCGTCCACCACCTCCCTGTCTTCCGGTGCAGCGGAGACCGGGCTTCCCGAGGGTGCTGTGCAGTTGGCGAACGACGCAGGCTTCCCCGGCTTCGTGGGCGCAGCGCCGCCCTCAGGCCACGGCGTGCACCACTACCACGTGGTTGTACACGCGCTGGATGTGGAGAAGCTCGACGTCCCCGCTGAAGCCAGCCCCGCCTACCTGGGGTTCAACATCTTTTCGCGCGGCATTGGCCGCGCACGGCTGGTCGGTACTTACGAGCAGCCCTGACCCCATTCCGCACGGTCCAGGTGCACGTCCGGTTCCGGGCGTGCACCTGCGCGTTTCACGTGGTGATGGACACGGCAAGACCGCCGCCTACGACGCCGAGTGATCGCTCCCCGGAGTCCAGCCCAAGGCTGGCCCCAGCTTTCCGGCAATGTCGGTAAGGATCTGGACATAGTCCTCGTGCTCGAAGCTGAAAGGCAGTGCGAACGCAACCTCATCCACCTCCTGAAAACCGGCGTGTGCGTACAGCTGCTCAGCGACCTCCTCGCTGGTGCCGATCAGGTCACGCGCAAACATCATGCCACGAGGCCCCTGCGGGGCAGCTGTGCGCGGAGTACGTTCGTCGACGTACTGCTGGTACTTCTTTCGCTGGGCAGGGGACGCCGAGTCGGTGGGGATCACCACCAGGCCCTGCGACACCCGCGCCTGAGCATGCCTCGAGGCCAAAGCCGCCTCCCGGAACGCCCGGATCTGTGACTGCTGGACCAGGGCGAAGTCCGGATCCTGGTCCTTGTCCGGGAAGATCACGCTGCTGGAGAGCAGGTTGAAGCCGTTCGAACCGGCCCACAGCGCTGACTTCGTGCTGCCCGCCCCGTACCAAAGCCGCTGCCGCAGCCCCGGCGAATGCGGCTCTACCCGGTTGGAGAACTCCTCCACCACGCCCTGTTTGCCCGAGAACTCCCGCACCGGCTCCCCGGCTACCAGACGGGCAAACCGCTCCACCCGGGAGTAGCTGAAGTCTTCCGCATCCGCCGTGTCCGGGTACAGCTCATGCTTCACGGTGTCGTACTGCATCGGCTCCCCCACGCTGACGCCGGGATTGATGCGCCCACCGGCCAGCAGGTCCACCGTGGCCAGGTCCTCGGCCAGGCGGAGCGGGTTTTCCCAGCCCAGCGGCGTCACTGCAGTGCCCAGCTCGATCCGGGAGGTCCGCTGGCTCGCCGCGGCCATCACCGCCACGGGCGAAGAGATCCCGAACTGCAGGTGCCGGTGGCGCAGCCAGGCGCTGTCAAACCCCAGCCGCTCCCCCAGTTCGATGATCCCCAACGTGGACTCGTGGCCCGCGGCCGGACTGGCGGGATCGAACAGGCCGATGGTGAGGAAGCCAAGCTTGCGGAGGGGGCTTGTGGGATGCGGCATCGGCTTCCTTCAAGAGTCGGGGATGTGGCTGATTTTCAGACTAGGCGGAGGGCCCGCGGATGAACCAACATTTCTCCCGGCCAGGACCTAACCGAAACGCACGGGACGAAGACCTTGACGGTGCTGTCCGCACTCGGGTTAAGCTCGGCTCGAGCAGGCGACGGCGCCGGCACGGGAGGAACTGTCTACATGTCACTGCAGGAAATCGAGTTCACGTCAGCCAACGGCCGCGACACCATCCAGGCGTGGGTCTACGAGCCCATCGGGGAGCCCAAGGCGGTCGTGCAGCTGATCCATGGGTTGGGCGAGCATTCCCGCCGCTACCTCCACCTCATTTCCACCCTGGTGGATTCGGGATTCATCGTGGTGGCAGGCGACCACTCCGGGCACGGGCGCACGGCAATGCAGCAGGGAACCTGGGGCGACGCCGGAGACGACGCCGCCAGCGTGGTGGTCGCCGATGAGGTCACCCTCCAGGCCAAGGCCCGGGAAGCGCTCCCCCACCTTCCCTACGCCGTGTTCGGCCACAGCTGGGGATCCATGATTGCCCGCGGCCTGGCCACCGACCCGCGAGCGCAACTTTCGGGCCTGATTCTTTGCGGGATCGCCGCCCAAATGCGCGGCATCGAGAAAATGATCGACCGGCCGGCACTGGCCCGGCTTGCCTCTGGTGAGAGCGCGGCGGAGCCCGCGCCCCAGGAACTGGTGGCCCAGTTGTTCGACGGCTTCCTGGGCCGCCTTGGAGACGGTGCCGGGCCCACGGCCTGGGTGGCACTGGACGCGGACGTCGTTGCCGACCACGGGAGGGACCCCTTCAACAACTTCGGGACACCGCTGAGCGCACGGTTCCTGCAGGGCTTCGTGGACCTCTACGACCAGGTCAACTCCGACGACTGGTACAAACAGCTCCCCGCGGAACTGCCCGTCCTGATCCTTGCCGGCGACCAGGACCCCGTCACCAACTACGGCGAAGGGGCCTACCACGTGGCGAACCGCCTGGCAGATTCCGGCCACGCGGACGTCCGCACCCGCGTGTTCCCCGGCGTCCGGCACGAAGTGCACAACGAACCCACCACCCGCGCCGAAACCGAACGCGAGACGGTCGAATTCATCCAGCGGGTAGCCGGCACCTGACGGTCCCCAGGCACCTCTCACGGAAGGTACGACGCCGGCACCCACCCGGCGGTTTCTAGGGGTCGTTGCAACACTGCTGGTGTTATGTGGTCATTAGTAGATCACGCAGACGCTCGGCTGGGGTGTCCCAGCCGAGCGTTTTGCGTGGTCGGCTGTTGAGTTCTTGGGCGACGTGTTCGAGGTCTTCGGGGCCATAGATGGATAGGTCCGTGCCTTTTTCGAAGTATTGGCGCAGCAAGCCATTGGTGTTTTCGTTGGAGCCGCGTTGCCAGGGGCTGGCGGGGTCGCAGAAGTAGACCTGCATGTCCGTGGCCATGGTGAAGGATTTGTGGGCTGCCATTTCCGCGCCCTGGTCCCAGGTCAGGGAGCCTCGGAGGTGTTCGGGGAGTGTCTTCATCGTGGCGATGAGGCCATCACGGACGGTTTCGGCGGTGTGGTCTCCGGGCAGATGGACGAGCATGACGTATCTGGTGGTGCGTTCAACGAGGGTGGCGATGGCGGACTGGTTGCTTGCCCCGGTGATCAGGTCTCCTTCCCAGTGTCCTGGAACGGCGCGGTCTTCAACTTCGGGTGGGCGTTCGGAGATCATCACCATAGGGTCAGCGAAGCGGGGCTGCCGCTGCTGGGGGTCCTTGTGAGGCTTACGGCGCGTCCGGCCGGTGCGCAGAGCTGCCTGGACTTCACGTTTGAGTCCTCCGCGGGCCTGGAAGTAGAGGGCCTGATAGATCGTTTCTGGGCTCACGCGCATCTCCGGGTCGTTGGGAAACTTCCTGATCAGCTTGTTGCTGATCTGTTCCGGTGACCAGCGCCGAAGCAGCTTCTTCTTCACATACTTTCGTAACCGGTGGTGAGTGACCAGCTTGCTGTCCTTGGGCCGGGGCCGCCGGGCGGTCGCGGCACGTTGGGCTGCATAGGCGTAATACTTCCCATCGTTGACACTGTTCCTGGCCAGTTCCCGGCTGATGGTCGAGGCGGACCGGCCCAGCTCCCTGGCGATCTTCCGGACCGGTGTGCCGGCAGCGCGGAGGTCAGCAATCCGTTCCCGGTCCTGCAAAGTCAGGAATCTGGCATCCAGTGGTTTCTCCAAGGCCGCAAGTGCGGGAAACGCGCCAGAATCGGTGATCGCTTCGTCGGTGGTCAGTGTCATCACACCACTGGTGTAATCGACCCGGCGGCCATCACGGTAGATTCGCCCGTTCCGTGTCCTTCTGACCCCGTTGTCCCATTCCTGGGCCGTGCACCGGTTAATGCCCAGTTCTTTGGCAGCCTCCCGGCGTGTCATTCCAGCTTCGCGGAGCTTGCGGAAATCCTCACGGCTGGGGCCTTCCGTGCGTTTCCGCGCAAGCCCGGCCTTCTGGGTCCACTTGTAACAAGTTTGACGGCTCAACCCCAGTTCGGCAGCGGCAACCGTAGTGCTACCGGTACGCGCCAAAGCCTTGAAGAACGCTGCCTTCACCTCCGGGGTTACTCTCGCCCCACGGACATTCCCGCCATTTATGGTGCCGGCAGATATTCCCGCCTCACGCAGCCACCGGTAGCACGCCGACGGTTTAAGCCCGAGCTCAGCCGCGGCAAGAGCAACACTCCCCGCGCTTGCCAGTGCCCGGAAGAACCCTTCCCTTTCCCCGGAGGTATAGCTCCGTCGAGGGGTCCTGCCCTCGCTTAAAGACGACATGGTCGTTGCAACTCCCAAAACTAAGGGGTGTTGCAACGACCACTAGAACCCAAGCCCCGCCGCCGCCGTCGTACCTTCCGGCAAAAGGACCGCTGGACTACTTAACGTTGCTTAACGCTGAAGCGCCCTCCTACTGTAATTGACGTCACAAGAACCGTGGGTGCACGTCAATGGAGAGGGGACGGTTGTGAGCGGCCATAAAGTCAACAGAACGTCCGTGCCCCGCCCCGCGCCGGTTTCTGCCGCGGCCGTTGCCCGCGCAGCGGGCGTTTCCCCTGCCACCGTGTCCTATGCATTGAACGGCAAGGGTGGCGTGTCGGTGGAAACCCGGCGCCACATCATCGGCGTGGCGAATGAGTTGGGGTTCAGGCCCCGTAAGTCATCTTCGTCTTCGGATCCACTGCGGACCCGCGTGGTTGGGCTGATCCTGCCCAACATCATCAACCCCATGTATCCCGGCTGGGCCCAGGGCATCATTTCCGCTGCCGCCGAGTCCGGACACGAGGTGTTTGTGGCAACCACGCAGGACGACGCCGCAACACTTGCACAGGTCACCGCGACACTGGCAAACCGCAACGTGGACGGCGTCATCCTCGCTGCCGCGTTGCGGGAGGACGCAACCGCCCTGCGCACGCTGCGGGCGGCCCGGATCCCCTACGTATGCCTGTCGAGAAGGGCCGACTTTCTACAGGGCGACTTCGTCGGCATTGACGATGATGCCGCGGCAGCCCTGCTGATGGAGCACATGCTGGGCCATGGTTACCGGGAGATCGCCACCGTGGTTGGACCGCGCTTCTCCACGGCGTCCCTCACCCGTGAACAGGCTTTTGTCCGCACTGCCGCTGCTGCCGGCGTCACCATCAGTGGCGAGTGGAAAATCAGCACGCGCGTCAATAACGAAGGCGGCCGGCTCGCAGCCGAACGGCTGTTTTCTTCGGCCGGGGCGCCACGGGCCGTGGTGTGCGGCAGCGACGAACTCGCCATCGGCGTCATGGAGTACGCGCTTGCCCGGGGCCTGCGCATTCCCGAGGACGTGGCGGTTGCGGGCTGCGACGGGCTGGCCCACAGCCGTTCCGGGCTGATCAACCTGACGAGCATCGTCCAGCCGCAGCAGGAGATGGCCCAGGAGGCATTCGCCATGCTGCTCCGCAGGATCGAGTCCCCGTCCAACACCTACAGCTCTTTGATTTGTCCTCACCGTATCGACATAGGAAGGACCTGCGGGTGTAACGCAGCGCCCGCATGACCCCACCCTCACCATCGGCACGGCTGTCACTCATGCCAAAACACGGCGCGAAGAAGCGCCAGGGCACCCCGGCAGCCCACCGGCCCCTCAACAAAGGAAGCATCATGGACTTCAGCTCAAAACGCGTCTTGGTCACTGCCGGCGCCAACGGCATCGGCCTGGCAATCGCCACCAAATTCAAGGCCCACGGAGCGGAGGTCTTCGTAACCGATATCGACCCCGACGCCGTCGAAAAAGCGCGTGCCGAAGGATTCCGGGCCGCCGTCAGCGATGTATCGGACGAGGCACAGGTCCAGGACCTCATGGCAATGATCCATGAGGAATTCGGCGGCCTCGATGTCCTGGTGAACAATGCCGGCATAGCCGGACCAACGGGCCCCATCCAATCCCTCGACAGCGCGGCCTGGAAGGCGACGTTCGACGTCAACATCCACGGACAGTTCTACTGCATCAAGCACGCCCTGCCGCTCCTGCGCTCGGCACCGGGGGTATCAATCATCAACCTTTCCTCGGCGGCCGGCCGCCTGGGCATGGCCGGGCGGAGCGCCTACTCGGCATCCAAGTGGGCAGTGGTCGGGTTGACCAAGACCCTCGCCATCGAGCTCGGGGCAGAGGGAATCCGGGTCAACGCCATCTGCCCCGGCGCCGTCAACGGTCCGCGTATCGATGCGGTAATCGCGGCCAAAGCGGGAATGCTGGGCGAGCCCGTGGACACCGTTTCCGCCCTGTACCGCAGCCAGTCGTCGCTGGGCCGGCTGATTGAAGCCGAAGACATCGCCAACATGGCCCTCTTCGCGGCCAGCGACATGGCGCGCAACGTCAACGGCCAGGCCCTGGCCGTCGACGGAAACACCGAAAAGCTCTACTAAGACCCCGAAAGGAAACGTCCCATGGCAGCAACACGCAAGGTCATCATCACCAGCGCCGTTACCGGCGCCATCCACACCCCCTCCATGTCCGAACACCTGCCCGTGACGCCGCAGGAAATCGCCGATGCGGCCATTGGCGCCGCTGAAGCGGGTGCGGCCATCGTGCACATGCACGCCCGCGATCCGCGGGACGGGCGCCCTTCGCAGAATCCCGAGCATTTCGAGCCGATCCTGGACAAGCTGAAGCGGAACACGGACGCGGTCATCAACATCACCACCGGCGGATCGCCGCACATGACCGTCGAAGAACGCATGCAGCCGGCGGCCTTGTTCAAACCCGAGCTTGCCTCGCTGAACATGGGGTCCATGAACTTCGGGCTGTACCCGATGCTGGACCGGTTCAAGGACTTCACCCACGAGTGGGAACGCGAAGGGCTGGTCAAAAGCCGCGACCTGGTTTTCAAGAACACGTTCCAGGACATCGAGACCATCCTGGAGATCGGCAATGCCAACGGGACCCGCTTCGAATTTGAATGCTACGACATCTCCCATTTGAACAACCTGGCCCACTTCCATGCCCGCGGCCTGGCCAAGGGACCGCTGTTCGTCCAGTCCGTTTTCGGCCTGCTTGGCGGCATCGGGGCACATCCCGAGGACCTGATGCACATGCGGCGCACCGCGGACCGGCTCCTGGGCGACGACTACCAGTGGTCCATACTTGGCGCCGGCAAGAACCAGATGCCGCTTGCCACCATCGGCGCAGCCATGGGCTCCCACGTCCGGGTGGGGCTTGAGGACTCGCTGTGGATCGGCCCGGGCCAGCTGGCACGCTCAAACGCCGAGCAGGTCACCCGCATCCGCACCATTCTCGAAGCCCTCAACTTTGAAATTGCAACGCCTGATGAAGCCCGCCAGATGCTGGGCCTCAAGGGCAGGGACAACGTCGGATTCTGACCGGTACGTCGTGTTCGGGACGCCCTTCGGGGCCGGCCACATTCTCCGGCTGCGCCTGCAGAATGTGGCCGGCTGTTCCGTTATTGGACTTCAAATGTGGCGGTGAGCCGGGCCCGTCCGATGGCCTGGCTGAAGAGCTGGAAGCCGAGGTAGGCGGGGCTTGCATCGGCAGGGATGTCGAGTTGTTCAACATCCACTGCGTGAACCACGAAGTGGTAGTGGTGGGGACCGTGTCCTTCAGGAGGAGCCGCGCCCACGAAGCCCCGGAAGCCGGCGTCGTTCATCAGTTGCACCGCAGGCCCGGGCAGGCCGGCCTCGGCAGCACCCGACGGAAGGGAGGTAGTGGACGCCGGCAGGTTGAAGGCTGCCCAGTGCCAGAACCCGCTGCCGGTGGGAGCGTCCGGGTCCAGGACAGTCACGGCAAAGCTCTTGGTCTCCGGCGGGAACCCCTCCCAGGCAAGTGCCGGAGACCGGTCTTCTCCGCCGTCGACTCCCATCTTCCCGCTCGCTTGGGCCGCAGGGAGCGCCTGCCCGTCCTGGATCTCTGGGCTGGACAAGGAGAATTCAGGAAGCTGGGGAAGTGCGGCATACGGATCGTGGGGCATCTCTTGATTACCTCTCCTGACAACGGGATGGGAACTGCCGGCATTACGCGGTTGGAACGGATTGCCTGCTGCACACTCTAACGCCCAGTCCAGTGGATGAATTCGATTCCTTGGAGTGGAACCGCTGATGCCCTGGAGCCCGGTGGGACGGCGCCGGCAAGCAACAGCCCTACCCGGCGGGCTCCTCCGCAATGTCCTCAGCCCACAGGTCCGGGTTGTCCTCCTGGAATCTACGCATCATGTCAACGCACCGCGGATCATCCAGGACCACCACCTCAACGCCGCGCGAGCGCAGAAGGTCGAACTCGCCGTCGAACGTTCTCGCCTCCCCCACCACGACGCGCGGGATCTTGAACTGGATGATGGTTCCCGCGCACATGGCACACGGGGCCAGGGTGGTGTAGAGCGTGGTGTCCCGGTAGCTCTTCTGCCGGCCGGCCGCACGCAGCGCGGACATCTCCCCGTGCGCTATGGGGTCGCCGCTCTGGACGCGTTCGTTGTGCCCGCTCGCGATGACCACACCGTCTCGGGCAAGGGCGGCCCCGATCGGAATACCGCCCTCTTTGAGGCTCTTTTGGGCAGCCTGGTAAGCGGCTTCGAAGGCGGGGTCGAAGGTTGTCTGCGCTTCTGATTCCACGGCGGACGGCTCAGTTGGATGGGTCATGCGGTCATTCTTGCATGAGCCCAAGTGGTAAGTTCTGCCGCATGGAATGTGTGGTGCTGTACACAGTGCGGGAGGGCGTCGACCGCTCCCGGATCATGGAGACCTTCCCCCGCCACAAGGCCTACTACGAGGCGTTCCATGCCGAAGGCGGCGGCCTGGTGGCTCTGGGAGCATTCGGGACTCCGGATCCGGCTGCCAGCTCGATGGGAATTTTCACGTCGCATCAGGAAGCCGAACGTTTCGTCGCCGGAGACCCTTTCGTGACGGAAGGGCTGGCCGAGCCACGGCTCCTGGAATGGAACGCCGTGCACTTCGGCTAGGCAAAGCGCGGCATCAGACGGTCACGTTGAGCCCCGCCGTATAACCGGTCGCGGCTGAACCGGTCATCGTTGCCAACTGGTAGATGCCGCCGTCGTCGCCGAACACATTGTCCGACTTCAGCGTTGTGCGGGTCATGTTCGTGATGCTGCGCTCGTACCCGGGGGTGGCGTACACGTCGTCGCAGGCTGCCTGCGGCAGGGCGATCTGGGAGACGGCCAGTACCTGCCCGGCAGCCGTTGCATTGTTCATCGCCTCAAACACCTCGAAGTGGATGTGCGGCCAGCGCCCGGAGTAGGCGCCGGGAAAGATGGACGTGAACGTGACCTGCCCGTTGGCATCGGCTTCCTGCACGCCGCGGAGGTAGTTTTCGCTTTTCAGGCTGGAGTCATACATCGAGTATTTCCCGTCCCGGTCGCAGTGCCACGCGTACACCGCGGCACCGGCCATCGGGGTGCAGCCGTTGGCATCGTCCAGGAGGGTCAGCGTGAACGTCAGCGGTACGCCCTCGGCCTTGGCGGACGCGGTTCCGAAGCTCGAAGTGATGTCCCGGCGCACCACTCCGGACGCTTCCAGGACGTTCGGTCCGTTGGAACCGTCGCCGGGGTAGGGGCCTGCGGTTTCCTGGGGGATTTCCACGCCGCACTCGGCGATGGCGCGCGTCAGGGTTGGCGTGGTTGTGGCGGCGTCCGTGGCAGAGCCAGCAGCGGAGGACGACGCAGCGGCGGTAGCCGTAGAGGTGGCCGACGAGGTGGCACTCGTGTTTCCGGCCGGGGTACAGGCGGCGAGCGCGGCGGCCGCACCGCCTGCCCCCAGGAACAGTCCCAGGGACCTGCGGCTCACCAGGGTGTTCAAGTCGAACTCCAGGCCCCGGTCGTGATCGGGATGCGGCTGGTCAGAGTCGGACTGGCGGGGTGTGCGTGAAGTGTTCATGATCCAAGGAGACCCCGCGCAGATATGCCCCGCACTGGTTATCGCTGTGCCCGTGCTGTGAGTCGGTTTCATCGAGGCTCTTCCGGACGGCCTGGCGGGCGGCTTCGAAAGCGGGGCCGAAGCTTGCCTGCGCTTGAGGTACCGCATCCCGACAAGAGTCCCTCACACGAGTTAGCTAAGCTGGTCCGAGAGGCAAGGGGAATGAGCATGGCCAAACGTAAGGCGACCGCACTGGATGTGGCAAAGCGGGCAGGAGTGTCCCGCAGCGCTGTATCGCTTGTGCTCAATGGCAGGGCCCAGGGCAACGTCACCGCGGAACGACAAGAGCGCGTCCTCCGCGCTGCGGCAGAACTGGATTACACACCCAATTCAGTTGCCGTAAGCCTGCGCAACCAACAAACGTCAACTATCGGTGTCATCACGGATGACATCGTCACCAGCCCCTTCGCAGGCCGGTTGATCAGCGGCGCCTCCCGCACGGCCCTTGCCCGGGGATACATGGTCCTTGTTATTGATTCAGAGCACGACGTGTCCCGCGAAAGCACTGCGGCACAGCAACTCGCGCACCGGCAGGTGGACGGCATCATGTACGCCACTGGCAGCCTGCGCGAAGTGACCACCCCGGCAACGATGCGTACCTTGCCGGCGATACTTGCCAACTGCACTGACGCCGCCTCCCCGTTCCGCTCGGTCATACCTGCAGAGGTCGACGGTGGACGTGCAGCCGCCCAGCTGTTGATCGACCTGGGCCACCGCCGCATCACCCTGCTAACGGGGACCCTCAGCTCACCTGCCGCCCCGCAGCGCGAACAGGGTTACCGCGAAGCGATGGAAGAAGCCGGACTAGGCCGCGAACAACAACGCGTCCACCTGACCGGCTGGGACATCGATGACGGCTACCGGGCTGCGTCCGCTGTGCTGAGCGGCGGAGACCGGCCGACGGCGATCATCTGCTCCAACGACAGGGTAGCCACCGGCGTGTTGTTGTATGCGGCAGCCGCAGGGCTGCGTGTCCCCCAGGATCTGTCCGTTGTTGGATACGACGATCAGCAGCACGTGGCCGCCAACCTTGTTCCCGCCCTCACCACCGTGGCACTTCCGCACGCCGAAATCGGAGCAACGGCCATGTCGATGCTCTTGGATGAGGTCGAAGGAAAAGCGCCCGCGGCAGAGAAGCATGAGGGCGAAACCATCCTGGTGCCTTGCCGGATCATCACCCGGGCATCTACTGGCGCTCCCCCTGCTTCCTGATAGGGCAAGACCCCCGCGCCCCCGCTTCAGCTGACACTCTTCAGAATCCCGGGCGGGTTCCCCAATCCGGCCGCCCCGACGGCACTGAGCTAGTTTTCCCCTGCCTACAGGTAAGCCGTTTCCCGGCTATCCCCTTCCCCGCCCTCACAAAGTAACGGATGAAAAAGCTTTTGACACGTGTTAGGTACCACTCCTAACCTACTTAACACGTGTTAGGAGGAGCCGACAATGACGTCTGAAAAGACACCGGGGCAACAAGCCCCTTCGCATTCGCTGCTGTCCAGCAGCAAGCTTTCACAACTCACCCGCCGTTCCATGCTGGGCTTGAGCGGACTCGCCCTGGCGGGTGCCACCGTGGGGGCCTGGCCGCGACTGACCGGCGCTGACATCCCGGGCCGTGGCAGCAAGGCCCTGAACATCGCCATCCTGGGGACGGCAGCAGATGCCGCGGGCCGACAGGGCCTGATCCAGGCCTTCACCGCCGCACACCCCGACATCCCAGTGCAACTGCAGGCGATTCAAGGTGCGGACTGGAAGGACTTCTTTTCCAAGATCCTGACCATGGTTGCTGCGGGAACACCCCCGGATGTCGTCTATGTCGCCACCGAAGGTGCCCAGCTCTTCGCCGACAAGCTGGCTGAACCTTTGGACAGTTATGTCCGCCGGGACGCCGCGGCGATGAGCGATTACTTTGACGACGTTCATCCCAGCCTGCTGGAAGCCTTCATGTACCAGGGAAGCCTGTACCAGCTTCCATTGGACTGGAACGCGGCGAACATGTACCTGAATACCACCACCTTCGCCCAGGCCGGGCTTGAGCGGCCAAAAGACGACTGGACGAAGGACGACTTCAGCGCCACCCTGCGGGCCCTGCGCAAGGCGCGCCCGGCTGATTTCACCCCCTATTACTGGACCAACCGGCTTTTCGGCGGGGTTGTGCCGTGGCTTTACGCCAACGACACCAGCTTCCTGTCCGAAACGAAGGCTCCCGGCGGGGACTGGCTTTGGGACCGCTTTTACCCCAACGATCCTGCCCGTGGCACCCGCGGCGGCGGGTATCAGTGGCTGGCTCCCAACGCCGAGGACGGACGGGTTGTCGAAACCTTCGACTACCTGCGCGAGCTCGTCGCCGAGGGACTCGGCGTGCGGCCCGAATCCGGGGGCGGCAATGCCCTGGTGGGTCTGTTCGGCAACAACCGGATCGGCACCACTCCGGCCGGTGGCTACTGGGCGCAGGGCCTGCATGAGGCCGGGATGACCGCCGACCAGTTCGATGTGCAGTTCTTCCCGCGCTGGCGGACCCAGCGGCACCAGTTCGGCGCTGCCGGCTACGCGATCATGCGCACGGCGAAGGACAAGGACGCTGCGTGGGAATGGGTGAAGTTCTGCTCCAGCCGCGAAGCGATGCAGCTGGCGATTCCGAAACCGAACACCACACCCACCCGCCGTTCGATGGTCAACGAGTCCTTCTACGCCGCCACTGGGCCCCGGCACTGGAAAGTCTTCTACGACACCCTGGACAGGTTCCCCACCTCCGGCCCGATCCCCGCCCCGCCGCAGCAGGCCGCCGTCGAGACTGCCCTGATGAAGAACGTCTCCACCGCGGTCAGCGGCAGCTCCGCCGATGTCCGGGCAGCGATGGGCAACCTGCAGCGCGACCTTGAACTGGCTCTGAGGAGGAACTCATGACCACCACTTCCGCCGCCCCACGGCAAACCGTGAAACCACCGGCCGTGCGCCGCTCCTTTGTCGAGCGATGGCTGGCGAGGATCTTCCTTGCTCCCACAGTGCTCGGGATGGCCCTTTTCACGTTCCTGCCGATCATCGCTTCGCTGGTCCTGGCCTTCTTCCGCTGGGACATCATCTCCGCGCCGCAGTTCGTCGGTTTCGCCAACTTCGCCTCACTGGCACAGGACCCCACCGTGCGGGTGTCCTTCCTGAACACCATCGGGTTCGTAGTTGTTGCAGTAATCCTTCAACTGGGCATCGCCCTTGGCCTGGCTTCCATGCTGCAGGCCAGGATGCCGTCCTGGCTGAGGGTGTTCCTCCGTTCCACCTTCTTCTTCCCTCTGGTCCTGTCCGCCGCATCGGTGTCCATCTTCATGCGGTACATGTTCAACGAACAGTTCGGCGTGGTGAACTGGCTCCTGTCGCTCGTCGGGATTCCCGCTGTGCCGTGGCTGACAAGTCCCGCGGCGTCTGCCGCCGTCGTTGTCCTGGTCTACGTCTGGCAGAACTTCGGGTTCTCCTTCCTGCTCTTCCTCGGCGCCCTCACCAACATCCCGAAAGAACTGCACGAAGCAGCGAACCTGGATGGCGCCACGGGCTGGAAACAGTTCAGCAATGTGACTCTTCCATTGATCAGCCCCACTGTGCTCGTGGCCTCTGTCATGGCCATCATCAGTGCCCTGCAGGTCTTCGACCAGCCGTACGTCCTGACCAACGGCGGTCCCGGCGACTCCACAAGGACCGCCGTCATGGTGATCTTTGAATCCGCGTTCCAGCAGCTGGAGTTCGGCAAAGCCTCTGCCATCGGCCTGGTACTCACCGTGCTGATCCTTGCCGTCACCGCCCTGCAATTCCGCCTTAGCCGCCGCTTCGTCTTCTACCAGTGAGGTCCCCCATGTCCAGCCAGACTTTGCAGACCGGGACCGGCAAGCATTCCGGTTCCATCACCGAAACGCCGATCACCCCTAGGCCCTCCCGCAGCCGCCGCCTGCCCGCAGCGGGCACCGTCGGCAGATACGCGGCGTTGGCCGTGGCAGCGGCGCTGACCCTCGGCCCTGTCCTGTGGACCTTGTCCACCTCGCTGCGGACGCCGTCGGAATCCTTCAACCTGCCGCCGTCCTTCCTGCCCATCAACCCTGACTTCACCGCCTACCAGGAAGTGTTCAAGCAGATCAATGTCGGCCTCCTGGTCCTGAACAGCGCCCTGGTGACCGGGCTGATCGCACTTGGCCAGATGGCGTCGGCGACCCTGGCCGGCTACGCCTTCGCCCGCCTGGACTTCCGCGGCAAAAACGCCATCTTCTCGCTGGTGCTGGCTACCATGATGGTCCCGGTGCAGGTCACCATCGTCCCGGTGTTCATGCTGATCCGGGGATTGGGCTTGTCCGACACACTGCTGGCCCTGATCCTGCCTGCCATTCCCACAGCATTCGGAACCTTCCTGATGCGCCAGTACTTCCTTGGCCTGCCAAACGACTTCGCCGAAGCAGCCGCCCTGGATGGAGCCGGGCCGTGGCGGATTTTCCGTTCGGTCTACGTTCCCCTGGCGGTCCCCGGCATGGCCATCGTCGGGATCCTTGCCTTCAACTTCCACTGGAACGAGTTCTTCCGGCCACTGATCCTCACCATCAGCGAACAGAACTTCACCCTTCCCCTCGGCCTGGTCACGCTCCAAGGCAACCTCGGAACCGGCAGCATCTCCGTGGTCCTCGCCGGCGTGATCCTGTCCATGCTGCCGGCACTGGTCGTCTTCATCTTCGGCCAACGAACCCTGCGAGAAGGCCTGACGGCCGGCGCCAGCAAATAACCCAGACTTCCAAAAGGAACCCATGGAAACCCTCACGACGAACAATGCAGCAGCCACCGCCGACGTTTACAGGCCTGCCCTGCATTACGCAGCACGAAATACTTGGCTCAATGACCCCAACGGCCTGATTTTCCATGAGGGCGTCTACCACCTGTACTACCAGAACAACCCGCTGGGCAACGTCTGGGGAAACATGTCCTGGGGACACGCCACGTCCACAGACCTGTTGACCTGGACAGAACACCCTGTCGCCATTCCCTGCGACGAAAACGAAGAGATCTTCTCCGGCAGCATGGTCTATGACCGGGACAACACCAGCGGCTTCGGCGCCGGTTCCGTTGCCCCGCTCGTGGCCATCTACACCAGCGCCTACAAACCAGGCTCCCAGCACGAGGGAATCCAGGCCCAGTCCTTGGCCTACAGCCTCGACGGGGGCTACACCTGGACAAAGCACGCCGACAACCCTGTACTGGACCGCCGGTCAGCCAACTTTCGCGACCCAAAAGTCATACGGTACGACGGCGGCGAGGGCAGTTACTGGGTGATGGTCGCCGTCGAAGCCCAAGACTTCAAGGTGGTCTTCTACAAGTCCGAAGACCTGAAAAACTGGGAACCCCTGAGTACCTTCGGTCCCGCGAACGCCACCGGGGGTATCTGGGAATGCCCGGATCTTTTCCCGCTGCCAGTTGATGGCGACCCGGAAAACCTCAAATGGGTGCTGACCGTCAACCTCAACCCTGGCGGCCCTAACCGCGGCTCGGCCGGCCAATACTTCGTTGGCGACTTCGACGGAACCTCCTTCATTTCCACGAGTACGGTGACCTCAGGCCTCAACGGGGGTGACCTACGGGGCGACTACCAATGGCTGGACTGGGGCCGGGACTACTACGCAGCTGTCTCCTTCAACGACGCCCCGGACAACCGCCGCCTCATGATCGGGTGGATGAACAACTGGGAATACGCCAACCACATCCCCACCACACCCTGGCGCAGCCCCATGAGCCTCGCCCGCGAAGTCTCCCTCCAAACCATCGCCGGAGATCTGTCACTGGTTCAGCAACCAGCAGGCGACTGGACCGCGGTGGCCGCCCAGGAGCCGTTCTCACTTGCGGACATCACCATTGACGACGGCGTGACGGTGCTGCCGGGTGCGGCAGGCACGGTTCAGCGCATTGATGTCAGCCTTGCTCCCGGAAGCGCGAAGGAATTCGGACTTGTCCTGCGTGGCGACGGTGCCAAAGGGACCCGCGTGGGCATCCGCCCGGACGAAGGCCAACTGTTCGTCGACCGGCGGGAGTCCGGACAGACTGATTTCCACGAATCCTTCCCCTCCCTCGACACCGCGCCCGTACGGACAACGTCCGGTTCCTACGACCTCAGCATCGTCGCTGACCGCTGCTCCGTTGAAGTTTTCGCCCAAGGCGGGCAGGTCACCATGACCGAGCTGATTTTCCCGGCCGAGGAAAGCACCGACCTCGCGGTCTTCGCCGTGGGCGGTACAGCCACGATCAATAGCCTTCAGGTCACGCGGCTGGCCTAGGAGGCCATGCGAGCCAGGGGCCGGTTGCCACCTCGCGTCGGAGAACCTTTCCGGTCCAGGATCAGCGCCAGGGCAATTCCGAACATCCACACGTCCTTTGCCAGCGCAGTGCCTTGCTGGCTTGGCCGGATCCCGTCCTCCAGGGTCATTTCCGGGATTCGTCGGTACATGGTGAGGAGGGAGCCGGAGAAGAGGCCAAGGCCCAGCCCCGCCAGCCGGCTCGGCACGAACGGTGCCAGGAGTGTTGCGCCCAGGGTCATCTCGGCATAGCTGAGCAGCTTCCCAAAGTTTTCCGGCTCCATCCGGTTCAGCTGCGGATACACCTTGGCGCCCATGCCCTGCAGTCGGGCGGCGCTGTCCTTGTCCAGGTTCCGCTTGCTGTAGCCGGCGTTGAAGATGAACGCTCCGGTGGCCAGGCGGAGGGGAATGTGGCTCAGTTTCATCATTGGTACCTTCACAATGCGCGGGTTGATGCGGGAGAGCTTAATCCGCCCGGCTTTGCCCCGCCAGAGCCCACAGCCGGACGCTTCCAAAGGGAAGCACCCCTGGAGGGTTCGACGGCGGCACTCGCCTGGCCGCCGCCGTCGTACGTTCCAGCAGGGTGGCCACGTGCAGCAGGCACCTGAAAAGCAAGGTGGGGCAGGCTCATTGGAGCCTGCCCCACCTCTTGCGCCGGCTGACGTCCTGCGCCCGACTTTCGGGTTTCCTGTTGCGATGGAGTATGCAGGAACATCGGCCGGCGGGTCTTGTAGGGGACACTGCCAGGCCGCGGGTGCGGCCTAGAGCGTCCTGGGATCTTCCGCGTACATCTTCAACCTGATGGCCAGGGCCTCGGACATATGACGCGCTGCAACTTGGCCCGCCAACTCGGGATTGCTCTCCTCAATGGCAGCCAGCAGTTCCGTGTAATGCGCCAGCACCGCCGGCCATCTGCCGGGGTAGGTCAGCGTGGTGAGCGAATACCGGCGTACCTGCTGGTCCAGGCGCTCCAGCAGGCTGATGAGCGACGGGCTGTGGGTGGCTTGCCAGAGCTGCCTGTGGAAGGCCCGGTTCGTTTCCGCGAGTATTCGCCCGTCACTGATATCCAGATCGCGCATCTTCAGCAGCAGTGCGTTGAGGGATTGCTTATCCAGGGCCGATGCCCTGACGGCAGCCTTGGCAGCGGCAGCCTGCTCCAGGACAATCCTCGATTCGTAGATGTCGATGATTTCCTCGGCCGAATGCGTGCGAACCACTACCGCCTTGCCGCGCCGTTCGACCAGCCCGTCCTGCTCCAGCCGCTGAAGGGCTTCGCGGACAGGAGTTCTCGAAGCACCGTAACGTTCCGTGAGTTTGGCCTCGGTGAGGGGCTCGTCCGGGGCGAAGACACTTGCCAGGACGTCTTCGCGGAGCCGCTGGTGGATGGGGGTGGCCAATGCTTCCTCTTCTACGTTGGAGTACGACGCACACCATTGTATACAGTCGTGCACAAACACCGGGCTCCTGCACGGCAGGGGGCCTAACTCTTCTCCGAACCGCGGCCGCTCTCGGTCAGGAGGACTGCCCCTTCGCGATGGACTGGAACACCTTCGTGGCCTGCTGCGCGGCGGGGCTGAGCCTCCGGTTTGCCAAGTGGGCAAGGAGGATCCGCCGTTTCGGGGATTTGGCGAGCGGCACCGCCACGACGTCGGGCCGCAGGGCGGTCAATGCGAGCTTCGGCGCCAGCGCGATACCGATGCCCGCCGCCACCATGCCCTGCGTCTCCTGGTAATCGTTGGCTGCGAAGGCGATCTGCGGCTCAAAGCCTGCGTCGCGGCATACCCGGCTGAGGACGTCGGCTACGGGGTGCTCGTCGCGGACCACCCATTTCTGGTCCCTCAACGAGTCGATACTCACCGAACGGAGTTCCGCAGCTGGGTGGTCGCGCGGTACCAGCAGCACCGTTGGATCGCTCATCAGCCGGACCAGAGTCAGGTCGGGATCGTCGATCTGCTGCCACGGATAGTCCCACAGCAGCGTGAGTTCGATTTCCCGTCGCCGAAGCCGCTCCAGCAGGCCGTCCCGCCGGGCACTGACAACCGTTACCGCCACCTCAGGGTGCCGGGCCCGGAACGCGAGCACGACGTCCGGCATCAGTGATGCTCCAACAGTGGGAAAGGTCCCCAGGCGCAACTGACCCCGGCGAAGTCCCGCAAACTCCCCCATTTCGGCGCGCGCAGCTTCGACAGTCCTGTCGATGTCCTCGGCGTACTGCAGGAGGGCGTGGCCGGCTTCCGTCAGGACCACTCCCCGGGGGTGGCGTTCGATGAGGACCACGCCCATCTCCTGCTCGAGTTTTGCCACCTGCTGCGAGACCGCCGAGGTGGTGAAGGAAAGGGAAGCGGCCGCGGAGGTCAGCGACCCGGTACGTCCCACTTCCCGGAGCACATGCAGTCGGTGGAGATCGAAGATTGCCATGGACTGAGTTTAGCAAAACTAGATACTTGTCGACTTTCTTGTGATTGTGCTGAACTCAACAATCCCCGATCGTAGAAGTACGAGGTGCTGTGAAGTGGAGCACCCTGCAAGTTACGAGGGAGAAATACAGTGGGACTCAAAGGACATTGGTACCGGGGCGGCACCAGCAAGTGCTGGCTCTTCGATGCCAGGGACGTGGCCCTCCATGCCCCCACCCGCGAGGAAATCCCCGCACTGCTTTCAGCAGCTTTCGGCGCAGCGGATGCGCGGCAGCTGGACGGCGTTGGGGGCGGCACGTCCACCACGTCAAAGGCTGCAGTCATCTGGGCAACTCCTGGCACCGAGGCAGACCTTGACTACCTTTTTGCCCAGGTGGGGATCGGTGACCCTACCGTTGAGCTGGGTTCCAACTGCGGCAACTGCGCCACGGCCATTGCGCTGTTCGCAGTCCAGTCGGGCATCGTTGCGGCCCAGGACGGCATGACCAAGGTCCGCATGCGCCACCTGTCCTCCGGGGCGGTGCTCACCGGAAGCGTACCCACCCCGGGAGGGCGCATCCCCAAGTCAGGTTTGGCGCGGGTTCCCGGCAGCAGCGCAGCGGGTGTCCCCGTCAATCTCTCCTTCCACAGCCCCTGGGGCAAGAGCACGGGGTCTGTGCTGCCTACCGGCAACACGGTGGACCAGCTCCAGGTGGAGGGCATGACGCACAGTGCCACCATGGTGGACGCAGGTGCCCCGGCTGTGCTCCTCGCAGCCGAGGAGGCCGGCGTCGATCTGTCCTCGATGACGGACAACCTCAGCGCGCAGCTGCCCACGCTCATTGCAGCCCGCGCGTCGGCAGGCCTCATCATGGGGCTGCGGAAGCCGGAGGATCCGCCGCAGAACGCTGTACCGAAAGTGGGTGTTGTAGCGCCGGCCGGCGACTACGTCGCAGCCGACGGAACAACGATCACTGCCGACAGCCACGACGTGCGGGTGCGGATGCTCTCCATGCTCGCACCGCACCCGGCGATCGGCCTGACGTCAGCCGTGGCAGTTGCCCTTGCAGCCTCGCTGGAGTCATCGGTGGTGGCCGATGCAGCGGGACTATCACCCTCCACCAGCACCGGAAGCCTTCGCGTGCTGCGGATAGGGACGCCTGCCGGCGTGATCACCGCCGACATCATTTCCGACGACACAGGCACCGTCACCGAAGTGGCCCTCCACCGGGCGGCCCGGCACATCGCCACCGCAGACATCGACGTGGCCCAGCCCGTCGAGCTGTCCGCCTAAAACCCTTATCTCCTTGCCCCATTATCAATGGGCCGCAACAACCAGGAAGTTGTTCAATGAAGATCAAATCCATCCTCGGACATCTGTATGTCCAGGTACTCATCGGAGTCGCCCTCGGCGTTGTTGTGGGCGCATTCTGGCCGGACCTCGGCGCATCCCTTAAGCCCATCGGCGACGGCTTCGTGAAACTCGTGAAGTTCATGATCGCCCCTATCGTGTTCTGCACCATCGTGGGAGGCATCACCTCACTGCGGGACACCAAGAAGGTGGGCCCCACCCTGGTCCGTTCGCTGGGCCTCTTCTACGCACTGACGGCACTCGCCCTGGCCCTGGGCCTGGCCGCGGTGACGCTGTTCCAGCCCGGCGCCGGCATGCATATTGATCCCACGCACCTGGACTCTTCGGTGGCCCAGAAGTACACCACGCAGCTGCCCAGCAGCAACCCGGTGGACTTCATGCTGAGCATCATCCCCACCACCTTCGTTGGCGCCTTCGCCGACGGTGAGGTCCTGCCCGTGCTGGTCATCGCGCTGCTGTGCGGCTTCGCCTTCAGCAGGCTCGGCGAGCCCGGGAAGATGGCCCTGAACGTGGTCAACAGCTTCAACAAGCTGCTCTTCATCATGTTCGGCTACATCATGAAGGTGGCCCCGCTGGGAGCCTTCGGGGCCATGGCATTCACGGTTGGCAAGTACGGCGCGCACTCCATCGGCAACCTCGGCATGCTGATCCTTTCCTTCTACGCCGCCTGCATCGTCTTCGTGGTGGTGGGCCTGGGCGTCCTGGCCAAGATGACCGGTTTCAGCCTGTGGCAGATCCTGCGCTACTTCAAGGACGAGTTCCTGATCGTGCTTGCCACGTCCTCCAGCGAACCCGTCCTGCCGCGCCTGCTCTCCAAGCTCGAACGGATCGGCTGCGACCGCAGCGTCGTGGGACTGGTGGTTCCCACCGGTTACTCCTTCAACCTCACCGGAACGGCCATCTACCTCACCCTCGCCTCCATGTTCATCGCCCAGGCCTGCGACATCCACCTCAACTGGGGCCAGATCCTGCTGATGCTCGGCATGATGCTGCTGACCTCCAAGGGTGCGGCCGGTGTCACCGGCAGCGGATTCGTGGCCCTGGTGGCGACCCTGACCGTCATGCCCACCCTCCCCGTGGCCGGCGTCGCCCTCATCGTTGGCATCGACCGCTTCATGAGCGAGGCCCGAGCCCTCACCAGCACGGTCTGCAACATCGTCTCCTGCGTGGCAATCGCCAAATGGCAGGGCGAGCTGGACATGGCCAAGCTCCGTTCCGAACTCCAGGCCGGCTTCGTGCCCACCGAAGCAGAAAAGGTGCAGCTCGCCGAGCCTGCCCTGGCACACTGACCGCCTGCGCAAAATGAATACCACCGCGGTTCGCCCGGGGCGCCACGCCCCGGGCGAACCGCCGTTGTGGGGTAACGTCGTCGCCAAACCAGCGGTCACCACGACATCGGAGCAGGCCATGACAGCCACCCAAATCATCCCGCTCGTCATCCTGGTGGTGATGTTCATCGTTGCCACCAAGTGGCCGCTGAACATTGGCGTGATGGGACTGGTGGCCTCGTTCGGCGTCGGCTACTTCATGCTTGGCATGACCGACGTTGAGATCCTTGCCGAGTTTCCGGCCGCCATCGTCCTGACGATCATCGGCGTCACCTACTTCTTCAGCATGGCCCAACGGAACGGCACCATCGACATCATTGTCCAGGCATGCGTGCGGCTGGTCAGGGGGCGGACGATGCTGTTGCCGTGGGTCTTCTTCCTCGTGGCCGCTGTGTTGACGTCCCTTGGCACGTTCTCTCCCGCCGCCGTCGCGCTCCTCGCCCCGGCGGCCATGGGCTTCGCCTACGAGTCGCGCCTCCACCCCGTGCTCATGGGGGCGTTCATCATCAATGGCGCGCACGCAGGCGGCTTTTCCCCGCTGTCCGTGGCCGGCGTGCTGGTCCACAACATTTCGGTGAAAAACGGCTTCCCCGTTTCCCCGATGGCGCTGTTCGCCGCCAGCTTCGCGCTCAACCTCATCCTGTCCGTGCTGACCATCATCGCGTTCGTCCTCATGCGGCGGCTGCATGATTCCCGCAGCGGCGCCGCCATGCTGCAAGGCCCCGCCACAGCCATCCGGCCCCACGGCCAGCAGGTCCTCACCCTGGTACTGATATTGGGGCTGCTGGTGTGCACATTGGGTTTTCACCTGCCGATTGGGTTCGTGGCCCTCTCCGCCGGCCTCCTGCTGGCGCTGGTCAACATCAAGGAGCACCGCACGTTTATTGGCGGCATTTCCTGGTCCACGGTCCTGCTGGTGGCAGGGATGATCACCTACGTCTCGCTGCTCCAGCGCGTCGGCGTCATCGACACGCTGGCCCAGCAGGCGCTGGCACTCGGCGCACCCCTGCTCATCGCACTTGTCCTGTGCTACGTCATCGGCGTCGGCTCGGCTTTCGCGTCGTCCACCGCGCTGCTCACCGCGTTCATCCCGATGGCGGGCCCGCTCCTGGCCGCCAGCAGCCTCAGCGCCTCCGGAACCGTCGCGTCCCTGGCCGTCGCGGCGACGGTTGTGGACGTTTCGCCCTTCTCCACCGATGGCGCCCTGGTGGTGGCCAACGCCCGGGAGGACGACCGGCAGCGGGTCTACCGCCAGCTCATGTTCTATGCCGGGGCGGTTGTCCTGGCTGCCCCGGCCATGGCATGGGCGCTCCTTGTGCCCACAGGCATCCTGTAGCCGGCCACACCCCTGACTACCCAGAGCCCTACAGCCACTGCTCCCACACCGTCAGCTGCAGCCTGACGGTGTGGGAGGACGCACCCACGGAAGGGTCGACGGCGGCGCCCACTTCTTGGGTTCTAGTGGTCGTTGCAACACCCCTTAGTTTTGGGAGTTGCAACGACCATGTCGTCTTTAAGCGAGGGCAGGACCCCTCGACGGAGCTATACCTCCGGGGAAAGGGAAGGGTTCTTCCGGGCACTGGCAAGCGCGGGGAGTGTTGCTCTTGCCGCGGCTGAGCTCGGGCTTAAACCGTCGGCGTGCTACCGGTGGCTGCGTGAGGCGGGAATATCTGCCGGCACCATAAATGGCGGGAATGTCCGTGGGGCGAGAGTAACCCCGGAGGTGAAGGCAGCGTTCTTCAAGGCTTTGGCGCGTACCGGTAGCACTACGGTTGCCGCTGCCGAACTGGGGTTGAGCCGTCAAACTTGTTACAAGTGGACCCAGAAGGCCGGGCTTGCGCGGAAACGCACGGAAGGCCCCAGCCGTGAGGATTTCCGCAAGCTCCGCGAAGCTGGAATGACACGCCGGGAGGCTGCCAAAGAACTGGGCATTAACCGGTGCACGGCCCAGGAATGGGACAACGGGGTCAGAAGGACACGGAACGGGCGAATCTACCGTGATGGCCGCCGGGTCGATTACACCAGTGGTGTGATGACACTGACCACCGACGAAGCGATCACCGATTCTGGCGCGTTTCCCGCACTTGCGGCCTTGGAGAAACCACTGGATGCCAGATTCCTGACTTTGCAGGACCGGGAACGGATTGCTGACCTCCGCGCTGCCGGCACACCGGTCCGGAAGATCGCCAGGGAGCTGGGCCGGTCCGCCTCGACCATCAGCCGGGAACTGGCCAGGAACAGTGTCAACGATGGGAAGTATTACGCCTATGCAGCCCAACGTGCCGCGACCGCCCGGCGGCCCCGGCCCAAGGACAGCAAGCTGGTCACTCACCACCGGTTACGAAAGTATGTGAAGAAGAAGCTGCTTCGGCGCTGGTCACCGGAACAGATCAGCAACAAGCTGATCAGGAAGTTTCCCAACGACCCGGAGATGCGCGTGAGCCCAGAAACGATCTATCAGGCCCTCTACTTCCAGGCCCGCGGAGGACTCAAACGTGAAGTCCAGGCAGCTCTGCGCACCGGCCGGACGCGCCGTAAGCCTCACAAGGACCCCCAGCAGCGGCAGCCCCGCTTCGCTGACCCTATGGTGATGATCTCCGAACGCCCACCCGAAGTTGAAGACCGCGCCGTTCCAGGACACTGGGAAGGAGACCTGATCACCGGGGCAAGCAACCAGTCCGCCATCGCCACCCTCGTTGAACGCACCACCAGATACGTCATGCTCGTCCATCTGCCCGGAGACCACACCGCCGAAACCGTCCGTGATGGCCTCATCGCCACGATGAAGACACTCCCCGAACACCTCCGAGGCTCCCTGACCTGGGACCAGGGCGCGGAAATGGCAGCCCACAAATCCTTCACCATGGCCACGGACATGCAGGTCTACTTCTGCGACCCCGCCAGCCCCTGGCAACGCGGCTCCAACGAAAACACCAATGGCTTGCTGCGCCAATACTTCGAAAAAGGCACGGACCTATCCATCTATGGCCCCGAAGACCTCGAACACGTCGCCCAAGAACTCAACAGCCGACCACGCAAAACGCTCGGCTGGGACACCCCAGCCGAGCGTCTGCGTGATCTACTAATGACCACATAACACCAGCAGTGTTGCAACGACCCCTAGAAACCGCCCTTTAGCGCCGTCGTCGTCCCTTCCAGCAAACCCGGCACAGGCAGCGAACCCAGCCCAGTGCATCAGGCGCGAACCGCCTCGGCAGCCTCAGCCGCCGTACGCTCCGGCGTCTCCAGCCCGAGGTGCTCGCGGAGCGTGCTGCCGCGGTATTCGGTGGGGTACACGCCGCGTTCCTGCAGTTCCGGCACCAGGTGGTTCACGATGTCGTCCAGGCCGGTGGGAATCAGCCACGGGGAGATGTTGAACCCGTCCACCGCGCCAACGCGCGCGTACTCGGCCAACTGGTCCGCCACCGCCGTGTAGGAGCCGGTAAAGGTGGAGTCGATGCGGGCCGTCTTGGAGGTGACGAACTGCCGGATGGACAGGCCTTTGTCCTTGGCCTCGGCCCGCCACTGGTCCGCCAACTGCCGGGCCTTGGCGCCGTGGAAACCGCTGCCACGGGTCTCCGAGGTTTCCTCCACCACGGGATCGATCTCCGGCAGCGGCCCGTCCGGATCGTATTCGGACAGCTCGCGTCCCCAGAACTGCTCAAGGTAGGCGACGGCCTGCTGCGGTCCGATCTGCAGGCTCCGCACCCAGTCCTTCTTCTCCAGCGCTTCTTCGGCAGTGGCGGCGAGGATGAATTCACTCGCGGGCATGATCTGCACTGCGTTCGCCCCACGGCCGGCGGCGATGGACCGCTCCACGAGGTCCTTCCGGAACTCCACGGCGGCGTCGAACTTGGGGTGGGCAGAGAAGATCACGTCCGCCTGCCGGGCGGCGAAGTTGCGTCCCTCGGGCGAATCGCCGGCCTGGAAGAGCACCGGCCGGTACTGGGCGCTGCGCGGCAGCCGCGGCGTCACATCCACCGTGTAGTGCTGGCCCTCGTGCAGCACACGCCGGGCGGGCCCTTCCGGAGTTTCCCACGAGTCCCAGATCCGTTTGGCGGTCTCCACGAACGCTTCGGCGTGCTTGTACCGGTCGGCGTGGTCCAGGTAGCCGCCGCGGCGGAAGTTCGCGCCGGTCCACGCGTTGTCCGTGGTCACGATGTTCCACGCCGCGCGGCCTCCGGAGATCAGGTCCAGCGACGCGAGCCGGTGCGCCAGGTCCGCGGGATCGTTGTAGGTAGTGTTCTGCGTGGCCACCAGGCCGATGTTCTCCGTGACGGACGCCAGGGCGGCAAGCATGGTCTGCGCGTCCGGCCGACCCACCACATCCAGGGCGTGCGGGCGGCCCAGGTGCTCGCGCAGGCGCAGCCCCTCCCCCAGGAAGAACGCGGCGAACAGCCCCCGCTCGGCGGTCTGCGCGATGCGACGGAACGACTCGAAGTCCGTCTGTGATCCGGATTCCGGCGCCTTCCAGATGGTGCCGGAGTTAACGCCCTGGAAGAAGACGCCGAACTGGATCTGGCCGCTCGGCACAAAAACATCGGATTTAGCACGGTTGTGCTGCGTCATGGTGTTTCCCCTTACTTTCCCGCGCCCTGAGGCGCAGCGGTGGCAGATGCGTAACGGCTGGCCGGGCGCTCCAGGCCCAGCACGTCGCGGAAGGTCCCGTCCTGGACCACCGGACGGAGCAACCCGCGGCGGCGCAGCTCCGGCAGTACCAGCCGGCTGAGTTCCTCCAAGTCGATAAAGAGCGACGCCGGGTGGAGCCGAACGCCGTCGGCCTCCGCCAGCAGGGACGCCAGGAAGTCCGCGAGCCCCGCCGCGGAACCCGCAAAAGCCGCCCGGCCGCCGTCGAACGTTGCGCCCCGTGAACCCGCAGCCTGCCCACGCGTGTCCAGGACGACGTCGAGCTCGGCAACGATGGCGACGCCCGCACCCACCCGCGCCCGCACATCCCGGACCTCGGCCGCCAGCAGTTCAGCAGTGGGCGCGGAGACCAGCACCGCATCCACGGCTTCAGCTGAAACTTCCCCCAGCAGGGACGCCGGCACCAGCACCGGCAGCTGCCCCTGGAGCGGCCGCGGAATAATGGACGGCCCCTTCACGGAGTAACCGGCTCCGGCAAAACCGGCAGGCGTTTCGAAGTCGGCATAGTGGAGCTTGTCCACGTCGATGTACCGCCCGGTGGGGACGTCGCGGATCACGGCGTCGTCCTCCCACGAGTCCCACAGCCGCCGGGACACCTCGATGGAGGCAGCGGCTTCCTGTCCCAGCGCGGCACCGGTTACGGAGGAGCGTCCGACGGCGGCAGCCGCCTCGGGCGATTCGGCCGCGGCCACGATCCACCCGGCCCGGCCGCCCGACACGTGATCCAGGCTGGCCAGCTGGGTGGAGACGTGGAAGGGCTCGGTGTAGACAGTGTCCACCTCGGGAACCAGTGCGATGGTCCGTGTCACGGGCCCGGCGAACGCGGCGCGCTGCAAAGCGTTCGTCCGGCCCGGAGCAGGCGCATCGGTGAACGTGGCGGCGTGGAAGCCCGCCGACTCGGCCGCCAGAACTGCCCGGGTGATGTCCGCACCGTCCCGGCCGGCGCCGTCGAGCTCGATGGCCAGGAAACCCGGCCTGGGAAAAGTACTCACTGCTGGTCCTGACGTTCGTAGGGAATCTTCTCGCCGGCCTCGATGGCCACGGGCAGCCGGTTTTCGGCCGGCGGCCGCGGGCAGGTGGCCAGGTCCGTGTAGGCGCAGGGCAGGTTCACGGCCCGGTTGAAGTCCAGCAGCACGGAGCCGTCCGCGCCGGGCACCACCGAAAGCGAGCGGTTCGCCGCATAGGTGGTCTTGCCGGAGGTCTGGTCCGTGAACAGGACGGACAGGGAGCCCGGGGCATGGCCGTTGAACGCGGTGAGCACCAGCTCCTGGCCAGCCAGCTTGAAGCGGATCTCGCCCGGGGCCTCGTACACATGCTGGATGCCTTCGACGGCGGCACCCACGGTGGTGGGCCGCGGCGCCTCGAACGGCACGAACGTTCCGCGGACCGCATACGCCGCATCGGGCGAGTAGGCTGGCGTGCCCTGGTACTCCTGCAGGAGCGGGTTTTCCGGATGACGCGGCCGCACGATGTACTCACCGCCGCGCTTGGCCAGCTCGATGACCGAATCGCCGGAAACCAGGTTGATGCCGCCGCGCTCCTCAATCGGCCCGAACTCCAGGGTCGCGCCGGACGGTGTGTTCAGCTCCCTGCCGTCCTGCTGCAAAGTGTCACCCGGCGCCAAAACCACGCGGACGACGTCGGCCTCCACGCTCCAGGTGCCGGGGGCACCTTCCAGCGGCGTGGGTTCGTCGCCCAGCCAATGCAGGTGGGTCACGGCCAGGAAACCGTGCGGGTGGGCCCGGTGCTGCTCGTGGGCCGCATGCCATTCCTGCCAGTCGGCGTCGAAGGACTCAAGGGCGGTGCCAGTGGATGATGCGGTCATGATGCCTTCCCTGAGGGAGTTGCAGCGGGCTGCGTTGCCGCGAAGTTCTCCGCCGTAATGGTCTTGGATTCGGGCAGCGCTTCCTCGGACAGGCCCCAGCGCTCCAGCACCTTGCCGTAGGAGCCGTCCTTGATCACCGAATTCAGTGCCTCGGAAATGACCGGAGCCAGCCCGTTGCCGCGCAGGGTGGTGGCGGCCACCAGGGTTTCGGACGGCCAGCCGGCGTTCACCTTGCCCACCACCTTCAGGTCGTCGCGGGTGTTCTCCCGGTACACCGTGGACGGGTAGGGTGCGATGTTCAGGTCGGTCCGGCCGGAGGACAGCGCCAGGATGGTGTCGGCGTCGGACGAGTAGTACTGAAGCGTTGCCGGCGGTTTGCCCTTGCCCTCGAGTTCCTTGTTCCAGGCCAGCAGGATCTTCTCCTGGTTGGTGCCGGACCCCACGGAGATCTTCAGGCCGGAGATGTCGTCCGCGCCCTTGATGTCGTAGGTGGAGGACTTCTTGGCCTCGAAGCCCATGTACGCGGCCCGGTAGCTGGCGAAGTCGAACAGCTTCACCCGGTCCTTGTTCACGCCCACGTTGGAGAACACGGCCTCAAAATCGCCGGACTGGGTCTTCAGCGGCCAGTTCTCCCACGACGTGACCTGAACGTCCAGCTCCAGTCCAAGTTTGTCCGCCACCAGCTGGGCGATGTCCAGCTCCGAGCCGATGGGCGTCTTGTCGTCCGTGGCGTGGAAGGACAGCGGGATGGAGCCGGCCGTGGTGGCAATGGTGAGCTTGCCGTCCTTGCTGATCAGCCCCGGGACCTTGGCGGCGAGCGCCGCGTCCTTTTCTGCCCGGATCCGCTGCTGGTCCGGCGAAGTGTTGTAGACCACGCCGTTGCGGGCCGCCGTCGTCTGTGCTGCACCGCTGGCATTGCCGGCGGCCGATGCGCCCGGGTCGGCGCAGCCGGCGAGCGCGGCAGTACCAAGGAGTCCGGTGCCAAGAAGGACGACGGCGGGAAGCACCGCGAGTGCGCGGCTGCGGCGTGGGCCGCTGGTTGGGAAAGCCATGGGTGAAGTCCTTTAGATGTTGAAGGCCGGTTCCAGCACCTTGGAGAAGAAGCTCCGGGTGCGCGGTTCCTGGGGGTTGCTGAAAATGTCCTGCGGGGTGCCCTGTTCCACGATCTGGCCCTGGTCCATGAACACCACGGTGTCCGCCACGTCGCGGGCGAAGCCCATTTCGTGGGTGACGATGATCAGTGTGGTACCGGACTTGGCCAGTTCGCGGATCACGTCCAGCACCTCGTTGACCAGTTCCGGGTCAAGGGCGGAGGTGGGCTCGTCGAACAGCAGGATTTTGGGGGCCAGGGCCAGGGCGCGGGCGATGGCCACGCGCTGCTGCTGGCCGCCGGAGAGCTGCCGCGGGTAGGCACCGGCGCGGTCCCTGAGGCCCACCCGGTCCAGCAGTTCCAGGCCGCGGCGGCGGACCTCCTCCTTGGAACGTCCCTGCGCTACGACCGGGGCTTCCGCCACGTTCTCCAAGGCGGTGAGGTGCGGGAACAGGTTGAAGCTCTGGAACACCATGCCGATTTCGGTGCGCTGCTTGAGGATGTCCTTCTCGCGCAACTCATGCAGCCGGTCGCCGCGGACCTCGTAGCCCACCAGCTGCCCGTCGATGGCGATGTACCCGCCGTCCACCTTCTCCAGGTGGTTGATGGTGCGCAGCAGGGTGGACTTGCCGGAGCCGGACGGGCCCACGATCACTGCCACGCCGCCCGGCTCTACGGTGAGGCTGACGCCCTTGAGGACTTCGGTGGGCCCGAAGGATTTGCGCACGCCGGTGATCTCCACCAGGCCGCGGGTGGCGGTGGGGGCGGGAAGGGTCTCAGTCATCAGAAGTTCCTCCGGTTGGGCACTGCCGCGTGGGTGGCGAAGAATTTGCGGGCCTTCTGCAGGGACGTCAGCGGCAGGTTCCGCACCGCACCCTTGGAGTAGTGCCGTTCGATGTAGTACTGGAAGACGCTCAGCACGGACGTGATGACGATGTACCAGAGCGTGGCCACCAAAAGCAGCGGCAGGACCTGCTGGGTGCGGTTGTAAATGACCTGCACCGTATAGAACAGCTCCGAGTAGGCCAGGACGTAGACGATCGAGGTGCCCTTGACCAGGCCGATGATCTCGTTGAACGCCGTGGGCAGGATGGCCCGCATGGCCTGCGGCAGGACAATCCTGGTGGAGCGGCGCCAGCCCGGGATGCCCAGCGCGGCCGCGGCTTCCAGCTGGCCCTGGTCCACCGAGAGGATGCCGCCGCGGATGATCTCGGCCGAGTACGCCGCCTGGTTCAGGGTCAGGCCCAGCACCGCTGCCGCGAACTGGCTGATCAGCGTGGTGGTCTGCACCTCGAAGAACCGGACATCGGTGAACGGGATGCCAAGGCTGATCTTTTCGTACAGGTAGCCCAGGTTGTACCAAAGCAGCATCTGAACCAGCAGCGGCGTGGACCGGAAGATCCAGGAGAACGTCCAGGACACCGAGACCAGCAGCGGCGACGCAGATAGCCGCATCAGCGCCAGGATGAAGCCCAGCACGAAGCCCAGGACCCCGGAGATTGCGGTCAGCTTCAGGGTTTCCACCAGCCCGTTGACCACGGACTGCGCGGTGAACCACTGCGCCACCACGCCCCACTCCCAGCGCGGGTTGGTGGCCAGGGACCAGGCCACGGCAAGGACGCCAAGCGCGACGACGGCAGTCCCCACCCAGCGCCCCGGATGCTTTGCTGCCACCACCCGGTAGGACGAATAGTCGGTGGCCTGCCGGACGGGGGCACCAGGCCCGGTTGGCGGCGCTTCCGCCGCGGGCTGCGGTTGTTGTGACTGCGCCACCTTGGTTGCTGCTGAACTCATGCGCCACCTCGATTCTTGTCGTGAATTCCTTGTGCGGGCGGTTGCCCTGGCTGTTGCCTCTGATGTGGAGCCCTTGCGGCCCGCTGCTGGCTGCAAATCTAGGACCGCGCGGAACGGGCCAGCAAGGCGGCAGGTTGCATATCTTCACCGGGGTTCGCACGGCGTCATGAGTCGTTTTCTTGCGTCTTTTAACCGGCTGTGACGCGGAGTTAACGGGCATGACCAGGCCCTCGACCGCCGTCGTCACCGCTGCCTAGCATGGGCATCCAATCCACCCCCGCCGTCAGGAGCGCCCATGCCAGCCACCATCCCGGCCATCGTCTTCATCGGCGGCGGACCGCGCACGGCGGGCGTGCTGGAACGGATCGCAGCCAACCGGCCGGACGTCTTCGCCGGTCCGCTGCAGATCCACGTGGTGGAGCCGCACATCCCTGGCTCGGGCCGGATCTGGCGCTACGACCAGGACCCCGGCCTCCTGCTCAACTCGATGGCGGCGGACATCACCATGTTCACCGACGAGTCAGTGGACTGCGCCGGCCCCGCCGCCCCCGGTCCCGGGTTGGCCGAGTGGGCCGCCGACGTGCTGGACGCCTCCATCATCGACGTTCCGGACTTCCCGCAGCCGCTGTGGAAGCAGCTGCGGACCCTGACCGGCACCACCTTCCCCACGCGGCAACTGCAGAGCCAGTACCTCGAATGGTTCTTCCGCCGCGCCGCACGGTCCCTGGGCCGCAGCGTGACCGTCCACCGCACCACCGCCGTCGGCATCACGGCGCCGGAGGGCGGCGGGCACGACGTTGCGCTGGCCAACGGCCGGACCCTGCACGCCGACATCGTGGTCACCGCCCTCGGCCATACCGACTCAAAGCCGGACGCCGTCTCCGCCGGCTTCGCGGACTTCGCCGCCCGGCACGGCGGATACCACGCGGCACCCGCCTACACCACCGACGTCGATTACTCCCCCATCGGCCCCGGGCAGGACGTGATCGTCGCCGGAATGGGCCTGGCGTTCGTGGACCTGCTGGTCCTCCTCATGGAAGGCCGCGGCGGCAGGTTCCAGGAAACGAACGACGGCGGGCTGCGCTACCTTCCGTCCGGGAGGGAACCACGGCTGTGGGCCGGGTCCCGCCGCGGGGTGCCGTACCACTCGAAGATCTCCGCAGTCCTGCGGGGACAGGCACCCGGGCCGTTGCAGTTCTTTACGGCGGCGGCGGTGGAGGCCCTGCTGGAGCAGCACGGCGAACTGGACTTCCGGGAGCACCTCTGGCCGCTGATCGCCAAGGAAGCCGGCTATTACTACTACCGCGAACTCCTGACCGGCAGCCCCGAGCGGGCAACCATGGGCTGGGATTCCTTCGCCGCGCGGTACGCCGGCCTCGATTGGTACAGCGGCGAGCGCGCGGATCTGGTGGCCGCCGCCGTCCCGGACGCGGGCCTGCACCTGGACCTGGAACGGCTGGACCGCCCCTTTGCCGGGCTTCGCTTCCACGGGCACCAGGCCGTCCAGGATGTGGTGGCCGAGTACATCGAAAATGACCTGGCCCTGCGGGACAGCCCGGATCATCCGGAAACCCTTGCCCTGTTCCTGGCCCTGCTGCACGTCTACATGGAGGTGGGGCGGGTGGTTCCGGCGGAGCGGCTGAACGCACGCTCGCAGCAGCTCATCCACGGCTGGTGGCATGGCTTCTTCAGCTTTGTTGATTCCGGGCCGCCGCCGCACCGGCTGCGCGAGATGCTGGCGCTGCACCGGGCTGGTCTGCTGCAGTTCTTAGGCCCCGGCCTGGAGGTCACTCTTGACGAGGAGGGTGGAACTTTCCGTGCCACCTCGCCGCATTCAGGCGTCTCCGTTTCTGCCCAAGCGGTGATCGAAGCGCGGCTTCCGTCCACCTCCGTGGCCCGGTCGCTTAATCCCGTGCTTGCCTCGCTGTATGAAAGCGGAATGGGCAGCGAGCAGCAGCTGCTGACTTCGGACGGCATCCACTCCACCGGAAAGCTGCTGGTTTCCCCTGAGCATCGGCTGATAGGAGCCGACGGCAAACCCCAACCCAGCCTCTTCGGCATTGGCCCGGGAACGTCCGGCTGGGGCGCGGGCGCCTTCGCCCGGCCCAACACCAACGCCGCGCCCTTCCGGGAAAACGACGCCCTGGCCCGGACCATCCTCGGCGTTGCCCGGGATGCCGCCGCCCCGCCGTCCGGGACAATATCTCCAGAACCAGCCGCTGTTGGAAAGAAGTGAATCCGTGACCGCAGAACCCGACCTCAAACCCCGGTCCCTCGATCCCGCCAGCCTTACGGTCCTCAGCCTGCCCATGCACGATCCGCGGGTCCGACCGCTGCTGGACGAGCTCGCCGTCGAATATGACACCCGCTACGGGGACCTGTTCGGGCGCAGCGCTGCCGCAGAGGAACTGAACCGCTACCCGGCGGAGGAATTCGAGGAGCCGAACGGCGCGCTCCTGGTGATCCAGGAGGACGGCGAGTCGATCGCCGGCGGGGCGTTCCGCCGGTACGACGACACCACCGCCGAACTGAAACGGATCTGGACCCACTCAGCCCACCGGCGTCGTGGCTTGGGCCGTTTTGTGCTGGCCGAACTCGAGGCCATGGCCGCCGCCCGCGGCTACACCCGGCTGTACCTCACCACCGGTCCGCGGCAGCCCGAGGCCAAGCACCTCTACCTGAACACCGGCTACCGGGCGCAGTTCGACGTGGACGCCGATCCGGAGACCATCGGGCCGCTGGCGTTCACCAGGGACCTGGCGCCGCAGAATTGGACGGCGGTGTCTCCCGGCAGGCAGGGCAGCCGCCGCTAAGCTAGCGCCATGGCCACCAAAACCACAGCAGAGAAGCTTGCCACCCTCCAGAAGGGCTACACCCTGGAAGGCGCCACCATCGAGCTGGGAGCCGCCATCATCGACGGCGAACTGCACAAGGACGCGCCGGTGCGGCTGCCGCTGGCCATGATGAACCGGCACGGGCTGGTGGCCGGCGCCACCGGAACCGGCAAGACCGTCACGCTGCACATGATGGCCGAACAGCTCTCCACCGCCGGGGTCCCCGTGTTCCTGGCCGACATCAAGGGTGACCTCTCCGGCCTGGCCACGGCCGCCGTCGGGAGCGACAAACTCAAGGCCCGCACGGACAGCATCGGCCAGCCGTGGGAGGGCAAGACGTTCCCGGTGGAGTTCCTGGCGCTGGGCGGCGACGGCAACGGCGTCCCGGTCCGCGCCACGGTCACCTCATTCGGGCCCATCCTGCTCTCCAGGATCATGGAACTGAACGACACACAGGAATCCAGCCTGCAGCTGGTGTTCTACTTCGCGGACAAGAACGGCCTGGAGCTGATCGACCTCAAGGACCTGCGCGCCGTCATCCAGTTCCTCACCTCGGACGAGGGCAAGGACAAGCTGGAGGAACTCGGCGGCCTGTCCAAGGCGACGGCCGGTGTGATCCTGCGGGAGCTCGTGAACCTGGAGGCCCAGGGCCTGGAGAAATTCTTCGGCGAGCCGGAATTCGACACCGCGGAGCTGCTGCGCACCGCCCCGGATGGCCGCGGGGTGGTCACGTGCCTGGAGCTTCCCACCCTGCAGACCAAGCCCATGCTGTTCTCCACCTTCCTGATGTGGCTTCTTGCAGACCTGTTCGAGGACCTCCCCGAGGCCGGCGACCTGGACAAGCCCAAGCTCGTGTTCTTCCTGGACGAGGCGCACCTGCTCTTCAACGGCGCCACGAAGGCTTTCCTGGAAGCCATCACCACCACCGTCCGGCTGATCCGGTCCAAGGGCGTGGGCATCTTCTTCGTCACCCAGACGCCCAAGGACGTGCCCGCCGACGTCCTGGGCCAGCTGGCCAACCGGGTGCAGCACGCCCTGCGCGCGTTCACCCCCGAGGACGCCAAGGCGCTGAAGGCCACGGTGTCCACGTTCCCGGTGAGCGACTACGACCTCGAAGAGACCCTGACCTCCGCCGGCATCGGTGAGGCCGTCATCACCGTCATGAACGAAAAAGGCGCCCCCACCCCGGTGGCCCTCACCCGGCTGCGCGCCCCCGAATCCGTCATGGGTCCCAGCGACGAAGCCCTGGTCCGCAGCACCGTGGCCGGTTCGGCGCTGCTGGGCAAGTACGGAACTGCGGTGGACAACCCTTCCGCATACGAGAAGCTGAACGGCAAGGCGGCCGCGCCCACGGGTCCGGCGGCTTCTGAGCCTGCTGGCGGCGCTTCGGCCGGTGCCCCAACTGCTCCTGGCGCTTATGACGTGGACGCTGAAGCACGGAGGATCGAGGAGGAAATCCTGGGCCGGCCCAGCAGCAGGCCACCGCAGGCCCCGGTTCCGGCGCCAGAGGATTCCGACGTGCAGTACGGCACCCCTGATTACAGCGAGCCACGTGAGTCCAAGCCCCGCGCCAAGGCGCCCCGCTCCAGGAAGCCGTCGTCCCCACGGCCGGAGCCGGGCGGCATGATGGGTGATCTGGGCGGGGTCCTCGGTGGTGCCCTGGGCGGCGGGCTGAAGAGCATGGCACGGTCCATGGGTACGCAGCTGGGCCGCGAATTGCTTCGCGGAGTGTTCGGCACGTCATCCCGCCGCCGCCGTCGCTGACCCGCGTTTCCCAGGCGGCAACTGCTGTCCCTGGCCGGTGCCCAAGGCTCCTGTTGCCGCTGTCCCGGCGCCCCGCCGTCGGGCGTTACGTAGGTGTTGCCTGTCTGATTAGGGGGACACCAACTTTAGAGTGCGTCCGCACTGACGTTACTGTGTAGAACGTGCAGATGAGTCAAGCGTTGGTGAGGATCGCGGCCGGATGGCTGTTGGGCCTCATGCTTGCCGTCGCCGGAGCCATCGTGGCCATCAACGTTGTGAACAACACGGTGGCCAGCCCGCAGCAGCCGGTCCGGGAGTACCTGGACGCGCTGAAGAGCGGTGACGGCGGGCGCGCCCTGGGGCTCCTCAAGGCCTCCGTTCCGCCCAGCAACGCCGCGATGCTGGACGGCCCGGGGCTGCAGTCGTCCGCTTCCCGGCTCTCCAACATCAGCATCGGGGACCCGCAGGAACGCCCGGACAACCAGGTGATGGTGCCCATGGACTACACGATCGACGGCAGCAGGCTGCACACGGAATTCCTGCTCCAAAAGACCGGCACCGAGTGGCTGTTCTTCAACACGTGGGCGTTCGTGCCGTCGCGGCTGCCCACTGTGGACATCACCGTGGTCAACGGCAACGAGGCCCAGGTCAACGGTGTTCCCGTGAACATGCCCAACGGCCGCAACTCGTTCGCCGTGTTCTACCCCGGCCAGTACGAGGCCTCCCTGGACGGACAGTACTTCTCCGCTGCCGCCACCAGCGCCACGGTCACCTCCAAGGATGCCCCCGTGGCCCCGCTCAACCTGCTGACCCAGGCCACGGACAAGCTGAAAAGCGACGTTGCCGCCAAGATCCGGGAATTCCTGGACGGCTGCGCGGCGGAGGCAGTCAAGGAACAGAAGCTCCAGCCGGACTGCCCCTTCTACTACGCCAGCAACAACAGGGTCCAGGACGGCAGCATCCGGTGGACCGTGACCGAATACCCCGGCGTCTCCGTGGAGCCGTTCGACGGCCGCTGGGTGGTTGCGCCCCTGGACGGCAAGGCCAAGGTGGAAGCGCTGCAGCAGAACTCGTTCACGGGGGCCTGGTACCCGCTGGACGCAGAGGTGGACTTCAGCTTCACCACCCGCCTGGATGTCACGGGTGACACGGTCAAGGTCACTCCGCAGCTGAGCTTCTAGCCCTGCTTCAGGGTGCTGCGCCAGACTGGCCCAGTTTTGAAGCCCTGACTTCCGTGTTCTTCAGTGTCCTAGACCCAACCGCCCCGAAAACCGGGCTGGTTCGGCTGCGGCCACCGCAGTGACCCGCGAGCCAGGACCTCCCGGACCTGCGCCAGGACGGATTCCGGGGCGAAGACCACGTCGTCATAGAAGAATCTGAGTACGGGTAGTCCGTGACGGACAGCCATGTTGTCCCTGCGGCGGTCCTTTTTGAATTGACGGGCATCAAGATGGAAGGCGAGCCCGTCAATTTCCACGATGAGGAACCCTTCCAGCAGGAAGTCCACGCGGCCGATCCCCTCGATCCACACCTGGGTCTCGGTGGCTATGCCCGCCTCCCGGAACAGCACCCGGGCCAAGGTTTCCAGGAGAGAGTCTGCGCCGCGTTCAACCTTGGACACAACATTGCGTGCTTTGCCTGACCGGTTACCCTTCAGGTGGCGCAACAGCAGGGACGGCTCAATGTCCCCTCTGTTGTAGGCGCATTCCACCATGACCAGCGACTCGAGTTCCGGCAGGCACAGCAGTGCGTGAAGCAGGACGTCGGGAAGTGCTGCAAGGGTCCGATGATGGGGCCTCTGCGTCAGGGGAAGGCGGTGGCTGACACAACGGAGGGCACGTCTTCCGTTGCTTTGCCAGTAGTGCGGCCGGGCAGCCGGTTGAAGCTGCCAGAGACCGTAATGCGGGGCGGCAGATGCGCACGTCAGCAGGCTGCGGGCCAGTCCTGCGCCCACCAGCTCGGCGTCAGCACCCGGAACGGCCAGCAGCCCGCGCTCCAACCGCACCACCTGCCCGCCACGAACTGCGCGGCTGATCTCTGTTTCCGTCGCCCCGGCGGCAGCCACGTCGCGCCGCAGCAGCACTCCTCCGGCGGATTTGAGGATTTCCGATGGGTCCATGACGCCACAATGTCTGTCCCCAGTGGCTGTCGGCAGGTATCACGGGCGCTATGTGGGCAAGGGGGCTGTGCGCACTGGCCCGGTTTTGGGGCCGCAGAAACGGAACTGGCCCCGTCTTCAGGCTTTCAAAGCTTGAAAACTGGGCCAGTTCAGCAGGAAAGAACGCGGTCAGTCCATGCCGCGCAGGTCCAGCACCAGCTCGGTATCACCGTCGGACTGCAGGACCACCGGGATGCCCCAGTCCTGCTGGTAAAGGTGGCAGGCGGCGTGGTCCGGGATCTCGCCGTCCTCGGTCTCGGGGCCGTCGCAGGCGGCGGCGCGGGCGGTGATGTGCAGCACGCCCTCGGGCACGTCCGCGGACAGCTCCAGGGTGCGCAGCAGTCCCACCGAGGTTCCGCCGCCGGAGACCAGCAGCTCGGGCGGGGTGGAGGAGATCTTCAGCTGCGTGGGGTCGCCCCAGCGGTCATCGAGCTTCTGTCCGGTGGGCGCCGTGAAGCGGACGGTCAGGTCCAGCGTGCCGGGCGCCACGGGGCTCTTGGGCCGCTGGGTCTGGGACGCGCCCTCGTCCACCTGCTGCGCTTCCTTGGGGATCGGTACGTACACCAGCTGGTGCTTGTTGGCCTCAACCACCACCAGCAGGGGTTCGGAGCCCGCGGACTGCGTGTGGTCCACGATCACGTCGGAGGGCTCGGCGAGGCCGCGGGCCAGGGTGGACACGGTTCCGGACGCGGGGTCGTAGCGGCGCACGGCTCCGTTGTACGTGTCGGCAATCGCCACGGACCCGTCGGGCAGGACAGTGACCCCGAGCGGGTGCTGAAGCCGGGCTTCGGCGGCGGGGCCGTCGCGGAAGCCGAAGTCGAACAGGCCCTTGCCCACAGCGGTCTCCACGGTGATGGTGCCGCCGTCGGCGATGACCAGTTTCCGGAGGGCGGAGGTTTCCGAGTCCGCAACCCAGATGTTGCCATCGGCGTCTTCGGCCAAGCCGGAGGACTGGGCAAACCAGGATTCGTGCGCCGGTCCGTCCAGCAGCCCTTCCAAGCCGTTGCCGGCGATGATTGACACGGCACCGGCGACGGGGTCAAAGCTGAAGATCTGGTGCGTGCCGGCCATGGCCACTACCACCGCGTTCAGCTTGCGCGACCACACAACGTCCCAGGGCGAGCTCAGCGCAACGTCCAGTGGGTCGTTGCCCAGTGAGCCGCTGAAGCCGGCGCCTTCCTCGTCCACGCGCGCAGGCCCGGTTTCCAGCAGCCGCTGGATGCCGTTGCCTGCCAGGGTGGAGGCCTTGCCGTCCGTGAGCGAGAGTCCGCGCAGGCGGTGGTTGACCGAGTCGGCAATGACGACGTCGTAGCCCGCCTTGGCTGCCACGTCTTCCGGCAGCAGGACCAAGCCCTGGGGTTCGTTGAACTGGGCGCTGGCGGTGTCCCCCGCGGCGGGACCGTCGGCGTAGCCCTTGGTGCCGGAGCCGAAGGTGGCCAGGACGGTATCGAAGTCGGTGCCGAGTTCCACCAGGCGGTGGTGCCCGGTGTCGGTGACCAGCCAGGAGCCCTTGTCGGCAGCAACGGCGGCTGCGGCACCTGCTGGCGTGCCGTCGTCGGACGTTCCAGCCAAGGCCGTGGATCCGCGGCCCGGCGGCAGGAAGAGCGCCTTGCCGGGGAAGCGCAGGGTGCCGGAGGTCGCTTCGGGCGCCACGTAGGGGCCTGAGCCGCGGTGGAGCGTGCCCTTGGCTTCGTGCTCGGCGATCAGTTCGGGGATCAGGACGGCCAACCCGTCCGCGTGGCCCTCACCGGAGAGGTGGGCCACGATGTAGCCCTCCGGGTCGATGACCACCAGGGTGGGCCAGGCGCGGGCCGTGTAGGCCTTCCAGGTGTCCAGCTCGGGGTCGTCCAGCACGGGGTGGTGGATCTCGTAGCGCTCCACGGCCGCGGCCAGCGCCACCGGGTCAGCCTCGTGCTCGAACTTGGGCGAGTGGACGCCCACGGTGACCAGCACATCGGAGTACTGCTGCTCCAGCGGGCGCAGCTCATCCAGAACGTGCAGGCAGTTGATGCAGCAGAAGGTCCAGAAATCGAGCAGCACGATCTTGCCGCGCAGGGCCTCCAGGTCAAGGGTCTTGCCACCGGTGTTCAACCAGTTGCGGCCCACCAGTTCGGAGGCCCGGACCCGGGCATGCGTGCGTACGGTTTCGCTCATCAGCGTCCTTCCAGCTTGTTGCGTTCAGCCAGCCTGGCATCGCGTTCGGCCAATTTGGCAAACATATCGTTGTAAGCGGTTAGATCGGCGTCATTATTCCTGTCCGCCGCGCGGTCCACGCGTGTCGCCTCCCGCTGGCTCGACCCGGACCACATAATGGCGACGCCGATCGCCACCAGCAGCGTGGGCACCTCACCGATGCCCCAGGCCACGGCGCCGCCGGCCTGCTGGTCCGCCAGTGCCGAGGGGCCCCAGGCACGGCCCAGGTTGCCGAAGTAGTCCGCGGCCAGGAGCCCGGTCCCGCCCATGATGGAGACCCCGAAGAAGGCGTGGAAGCCCATGGTGGCCAGGAGCAGGAGCAGCCGCATGGGGTACGGGGCGCGGCGGGGAAGCGGGTCCGTGCCGATCATGGTCAGCACGAAGATGTAGCCCGTCAGCAGGAAGTGCAGGTTCATCAGTTCATGGCCCACGTGCTCCCGCATGGCGAAGCCGAACAGGTCCGAGTAGTAGAACAGCACGATGGAGCCGGCAAAGTTGGCCGCCGCGAACAGCGGGTGCGTGACCAGCTGCGAGAACTTGGAGTGCACGAAGACCAGGAGCCACTCCCGCATGCCGCGGGAGCCGTCGCCACGGGCAGGCAGCGCCCGCAGTGCCAGGGTCACCGGAGCGCCCAGCACCAGGAAGATTGGCGCCACCATGGTCAGCGCCATGTGGTCCACCATGTGCGCGGAGAACAGGATGCGGCCATAGACCGACGGCGGCCCGGACGTGATGTAAGTCAGCACCACCAGGCCAATGACCCAGTTCAGCGACCGGAACCAGGGCCAGGAGTCGCCTCGCCTGCGGATCTTGGCGACGCCCATGAAGTAGGTCACCAGCCCGAACAGGGCAACGCCCACCCAGATCCAGTCCAGCCGCCACTCGGTGAGCCAGCGTTCCGGTGTGAGTTCGGGCGGCAGCTCGTAGCCGCTGAGGATGAAGGCGGGTGACGCGTTGGGGGCGGGCTCGGTGGGCTGTGGCGGGGCTGAGCGGCCCAGGGCCACGGCGATGCCGGACGTGGCGCCCATGATCAGCAGTTCAGCGACAATGAGCTGCCACAGGACACGCCTGGAGGACAGGGTGGAGCCCTTGCGTCCCAGTTGCGGAATGACCCACTGCCGGTGCATGAAGCCGATGCCGCCCAACACCACCGCGGCTGCGGTCTTGGCCAGGATCAGCTGTCCGTAGGCGGAACCGAAGAGATCGGACCAGCTGGTGACGCGGATGCTGGCGTTGATGATGCCTGAGGCGAAGACCAGTACGAAAGCGAACCCGGCCAGGCTGGAGAAGCGCCGGAGTGTGGGTTCGGTGATGTCAGTTGCCGCGCCGGGCTTCGCGTCGGTCAGGATGCCGGAGAGCAGGGCCAGGATGATGATGCCGCCCACCCAGGTGGTCACGCCCACAAGGTGCAGGCCGAGCGAGTTGATGGCACCTTCGTGATCGGAAGAGCTTGACGAGTGGCCGATCAGGGCTGTGGGTACCAGGCCGATCAGGGCCAGAATGAGGGTGAGGGCCAGGCCGCCCAGGGACCGGACGCCGAACAGCGCGGTGGTGACCACTGCGGCAATGATGATGACGGCGAGCCATGCGCGGCCGGTTTCAATATCGGTCATGAAGTAGACCAGCGCCTGGGTGAAGGCGGGATCACCGGACAGCCCCTGCCCTGCTACGTCGCCGTACGTGAGTACCAGGACTGCGATGGCGGACAAGGTCCACACCGCACCGGCGACAGCTGCTATCGCCAGCGCGCGGGTGAAGGCGGGGTGCTCCGGTACTTCACTGCCTCCTGAAGCTGCCGTTCCCCGGCCTCGCGGAGTGTGGTGCCGGGCGTTGAGGTTCTTTGGAAGGATGCCGACGGCGAAGACCAGGCCCCCGACGACGGTCGCCAACGAAACGTTATGGATGGCCTTGCTGATCGGCAGGCCCCACCGGACCAGTGCCCCGGGATCGGCAACGCTGCGGGCCGCTGCGGCGCCGGAGAAGATCAGGGCTGCCGCGAGGCCAAGGAAGAGCGCCGCCAGGCCCGCAAGCTGCCAGGGCAGCGTAATCCCCCGGGTTCCGGCATCCCGGACCGCAGCTCCCTTGCCGGGATCGGTCTGGGGAGGGGTGGAACGTGGTTTTGCGGCAGAAGACACCATTCCATTGTCCGCCACGCCCGCCCAGGCCGCGAATCCGGGTTAAAAAGCAAGGAGCGGCAACCTCTCGGTTGCCGCTCCTGTTCCGGCCGGTGATATGCCGGCAGGGGAAGCCTACTTCTTGGAGACTGCAGCCTTCAGCTTGGAGCCGGCGGTCAGCTTCACGCTGTGGCCTGCTGCAATCTGGATGGTCTCGCCGGTCTGCGGGTTGCGGCCGGTGCGGGCTGCACGGTCGGTGCGCTCAACTGCGAGCCAGCCCGGGATGGTGATCTTCTCGCCGGCGGCGACAGAAGTCTCGAAAACCTCGAACAGTGCATCGAGGACGGAGTTAACAGCAGCCTGGCTGGTGCCGGCCTTGCCTGCTACCTCTGCAACAAGTTCACTACGGTTCTTAGCCATTTATGTCCTCCTGGACGGTTCTGATTCTGGAGCCTGCACGCGGCATGCGCACGGGCCACTGTCCGAAAACTTACCAGCTTGGGCCCTTCCGATCCGCAAATTCCGCGTGTTTCCGGGACTTTTTGAGGTTAATCACCGATTCCGGGCCATATTCGCGCCCCGCCGGGACCGGTTTGGGCTCCCGGCCCGGTTTCGTCACCGGCGCCCGCTCACTTCTGGCGGGTTCTCCCCCGGCGCCCGCTCACGTCTGGCGGATCCTCCCCCGACGCCGGCTCACGTCTGGCAGGTTTTCCCTGGGCGCCCGCTCTCAAGGCATCGTTACCAGGTGAGCGGGGGTCGATGGTTTACCCGCCAGAAGTGAGCGGGGGTTGATCGCTTACCCGCCAGAAGTGAGCTGGGGTTGATCGTTTACCCGTCAAAGGTGAGCGGGGGTTGGTGTTTTACCGGCTCTTCGCGGTTCGTGGGGAAACGGGTCCCTGGAATGAGCGTCATGCCGCCGTCCGGACGGCACTTCGTAAGAGAATAACGGATTTGTAGTTGGCTGCGTTGCGGTACCCGCGGGCGGTTCGCTTGATGTTCTTGATAGCGGTGTTGTTGGCCTCGACCTTCCCTGTTGTGGCGCCGGTAATGATCAGCACCTCTATCTCTTTCCACCATCTGCAGACGGTTCGGTAGAGCCTGTTCGTCTCCGGCCGTGCGGCTGCCCTGACCAGTTCCTCGAGTACCGTCTTGGCCGTCGCGGCGTCTTCGAGCGAGCCGGTGCGGAGTAGTGCCCGGAGTTGTTCCTTGACGTTCCAAACAGCCTGGAGGGTTCCTGTGGGATCGTCCAGGGTGAATACTTCCTCGAGTCGGCGGCCGGCCCTGCAGCTGAGGGTGTCGCCGCCCCGGAGGAGCAGCATGCGGTGGGCCCAGGCCTTGTCGATGGCCCGGCCGCGGCGGCCCTTGACCTGTTGCGAGAGGTTCTGCCGGGTCTCCGTCATGGCCTGGTTCGCCAGGGAGATCAGGTGGAAATGATCAACGGCGACTGCCGTGCGCGGCAGCCACATCCGGAGCGCTTTACGGAATGCCGCCGAGGGGTCGATCGCGACGACCTGCACGGCCAGGCGCCACTCCAGGGGCCGGGCGAACAGCCAGTCCCCGACGCCCTTGTGGTCCCGCCCGTCGACGACACCGAGGACCTGGCCGGTGTCGAGATCAACGATGGTTGTCATCCAGGGTTCGAACCGGGTCCACGCCTTCGTTGACGGGTCCTGGAAGTAGCGCACGGACCGGAACCGGTGTTCGTCGATGCCGAGCATCCGCGGGCTGAGCTTGTCCACGTCGGGCAACCGCAGCAGGCAGGCTTCGGTCACCGCAGCCCGGACCATCCACCAGGACACGGAGAAGCCGGCAGCGGTCTCCGAGACGGCCCGGCCGGAGCGGATGACGGCGTCCACGAGCTGGTCCCGAAGGCGGCTCGTGGACCGGGCATGGCGCGGGACCTGGGGCGTGGATTCGAAGAACGAGAGCCGGTCGCAGGCCGGTTCCTCGCAGTACCAGCGGTACTTGGACCAGAGGACCTCCACGGGCCCGGCGACAGGAATATCACGGAGCCGTTGAAGGCGGCGCTCTTTCCGCCGGGAAGCGATGACCCCGCAGCTCGGGCAGCCCGGTAGCTGGTCCGTTTCAACGATGACCTGCCTCCGGCCGGCAGTGATGGTGGTGGAGATGACATGGTAGTCGGGCAGGTTGAAGAGGATAGTGGCAGCGTCGGCTGCGACCCCGGTAGGCTCGTTCAAAGGCTCGTGGTCCTGTTCCAGGTTGAATGCTAGACACACTCATCCCAGCAGGGCCACGGGCCCTCTTGTCTTCAACGACACGAACTCAATTCCCCACCAACCACGAAGAGCCGTTTTACCCGCCGGAGGTGGGCTGGGGTTTCTGGGAGCCGGGGCCTGGCGGCTGTGGTGGTTAAAGTGGTAGGGCCCTGACGTTTCGTTGTCAGGGCCCTACTGTAATAGTTGTTCCGGCGGTGACCTACTCTCCCACACCCTCCCGGGTGCAGTACCATCGGCGCTGTGGGTCTTAGCTTCCGGGTTCGGAATGGGACCGGGCGTTTCCCCCACGCTATGACCGCCGTAACCTTTTCACCCGAACCCCCCTGGTGTTGCCTGGGGGTGGGAAGACTTTGTGGTTACAACATTGGTGGTGTTGTTGTATTCAGTTGTTGGTTCCGTGCCATCGACCCGTGTTGGGGGTTGTTGGTTGGGAACCACATAGTGGACGCAAGCAGAGTTTTGTATGTTCTGTGTGGTGTAAGTTGTTGGCCTATTAGTACCGGTCAGCTTCACGAGTCGTTAGTCCTCGCTTCCACATCCGGCCTATCAACCCAGTGGTCTGGCTGGGGGCCTCTCACACCCGAGGGTGTATGGAAATCTCATCTTGAAGCGAGCTTCCCGCTTAGATGCTTTCAGCGGTTATCCCATCCGAACGTAGCTAATCAGCGGTGCACTTGGCAGTACAACTGACACACCAGAGGTTCGTCCGTCCCGGTCCTCTCGTACTAAGGACAGCCCTTCTCAAATTTCCTGCGCGCGCAGCGGATAGGGACCGAACTGTCTCACGACGTTCTAAACCCAGCTCGCGTACCGCTTTAATGGGCGAACAGCCCAACCCTTGGGACCTACTCCAGCCCCAGGATGCGACGAGCCGACATCGAGGTGCCAAACCATGCCGTCGATATGGACTCTTGGGCAAGATCAGCCTGTTATCCCCGAGGTACCTTTTATCCGTTGAGCGACGGCCATTCCACAATGTACCGCCGGATCACTAGTCCCGACTTTCGTCCCTGCTCGAGATGTCTCTCTCACAGTCAAGCTCCCTTGTGCACTTACACTCGACACCTGATTGCCAACCAGGCTGAGGGAACCTTTGGGCGCCTCCGTTACTTTTTAGGAGGCAACCGCCCCAGTTAAACTACCCATCAGGCACTGTCCCTGACCCGGATTACGGGCCGAAGTTAGATGTCCAAAGTGACCAGAGTGGTATTTCAACGATGACTCCACCCGAACTGGCGTCCGGGCTTCAACGTCTCCCACCTATCCTACACAAGCCACTCCGAACACCAATACCAAACTATAGTAAAGGTCTCGGGGTCTTTCCGTCCTGCTGCGCGTAACGAGCATCTTTACTCGTACTGCAATTTCGCCGAGTTTATGGTTGAGACAGCGGGGAAGTCGTTACTCCATTCGTGCAGGTCGGAACTTACCCGACAAGGAATTTCGCTACCTTAGGATGGTTATAGTTACCACCGCCGTTTACTGGGGCTTAAATTCTCAGCTTCGCCTTGCGGCTAACCGGTCCTCTTAACCTTCCAGCACCGGGCAGGAGTCAGTCCGTATACATCGTCTTGCGACTTCGCACGGACCTGTGTTTTTAGTAAACAGTCGCTTCCCCCTGGTCTCTGCGGCCCCGATCCCCTCCCACCAGCGATGTGGTGTTCAAGGTTGGGGCCCCCCTTCTCCCGAAGTTACGGGGGCATTTTGCCGAGTTCCTTAACCATAATTCTCTCGATCGCCTTGGTATTCTCTACCTGATCACCTGTGTCGGTTTGGGGTACGGGCGGCTAAAACCTCGCGTCGATGCTTTTCTCGGCAGCATAGGATCACCAAATCCCCCCATACGGGGGTCCCATCAGATCTCAGGCCATATGAATGGCGGATTTGCCTACCATTCGCCCTACATCCTTAGACCGGGACAACCATCGCCCGGCTCGGCTACCTTCCTGCGTCACACCTGTTAATACGCTTGCCTCCCGGGATCAGGTCCTGCGCTCCACCAAAACCCTTCACCCACAAGGGGTGTCAGGCAGGTTTCGGGCAGTTAGTATCCCCCGCTCAGCATGGGCGGTTTTTCGCCGGTACGGGAATATCAACCCGTTGTCCATCGACTACGCCTGTCGGCCTCGCCTTAGGTCCCGACTTACCCAGGGCAGATTAGCTTGACCCTGGAACCCTTGATCATTCGGCGGACGGGTTTCTCACCCGTCTTTCGCTACTCATGCCTGCATTCTCACTCGTGTAGGCTCCACCACTGGTTTACACCGCAGCTTCACCGCCCACACGACGCTCCCCTACCCATCCACACTCCTGAACCACGAAGGCTAGGACAATATGTGAATGCCACAACTTCGGCGGTGTACTTGAGCCCCGCTACATTGTCGGCGCGGAATCACTTGACCAGTGAGCTATTACGCACTCTTTTAAGGGTGGCTGCTTCTAAGCCAACCTCCTGGTTGTCTGGGCAACTCCACATCCTTTCCCACTTAGCACACGCTTAGGGGCCTTAGTTGGTGGTCTGGGCTGTTTCCCTCTCGACTATGAAGCTTATCCCCCACAGTCTCACTGCTGCGCTCTCACTTACCGGCATTCGGAGTTTGGCTGACGTCAGTAACCTTGTAGGGCCCATTAGCCATCCAGTAGCTCTACCTCCAGCAAGAAACACGCAACGCTGCACCTAAATGCATTTCGGGGAGAACCAGCTATCACGAAGTTTGATTGGCCTTTCACCCCTACCCACAGCTCATCCCCTCCATTTTCAACTGAAGTGGGTTCGGTCCTCCACGACGTCTTACCGTCGCTTCAACCTGGCCATGGGTAGATCACTTCGCTTCGGGTCTAGATCACGCCACTCACACGCCCTATTCAGACTCGCTTTCGCTACGGCTGCCCCACACGGGTTAACCTCGCGACGTAACACTAACTCGCAGGCTCATTCTTCAAAAGGCACGCCGTCACCAGAATCAGACTGGCTCCGACGGATTGTAAGCACACGGTTTCAGGTACTGTTTCACTCCCCTCCCGGGGTACTTTTCACCTTTCCCTCACGGTACTGGTCCGCTATCGGTCATTAGGGAGTATTTAGGCTTATCAGGTGGTCCTGACAGATTCGCACGGGATTTCTCGGGCCCCGTACTACTTGGGATACTCTCACAGGCGGTACAAACACATTACGGTTACGGGACTAACACCCTCTCTGGCCGGCCTTTCAAAACCGTTCACCTATGCGCGCACATCACACCCCACCAGCCCGGCAGAACTGGTATGGAAAGTCCCACAACCCCGACCATGCAACGCCCGCCGGCTATCACACATGGAACGGTTTAGCCTGATCCGCGTTCGCTCGCCACTACTAACGGAATCACTATTGTTTTCTCTTCCTGCGGGTACTGAGATGTTTCACTTCCCCGCGTTCCCCCCACGCACCCTATGTGTTCAGGTACGGGTCACCAGGCAACTCACGCCCCTGGCGGGGTTTCCCCATTCGGACACCCTGGGATCACAGTCCGGTTATCGACTCCCCCAGGCTTATCGCAGATTCCTACGTCCTTCTTCGGCTCCTAATGCCAAGGCATCCACCGTGTGCTCTTAAAAACTTGACCACAAAGATCAAAAACATTTTCGAGAGAACCACAGAAACTGTCCCGCGCACCCAAAGGCACACGAACCAGATCCAGGTTCATAATCTTGGAAATTGCTTCTTATACAAGATGCTCGCGTCCACTATGTAGTTCTCAAACAACAACCCCACACCACACACCCCACACACAAACCCCCAAAAAAAGGAGTCAAACACGTGCAGGACGTCATGGCAGGGAAACCAGAAACAAACAAACCCACAACACCAGGCCCACCCTTCCCACAAAGGAAAGAACAACCCCAGCACCATGGTCCTGTTGTCTCAGGACCCAACAGTGTGCCAAACACTAAACCACCCGGCAAACCCCCGGCCCACCGTTCCAGAACCACCAGGGTTCGTACTAAAGAAGACCAAAAGACCAGACAGCCGCTATTTGTTGATATTCCACCCTTGAGCACCCGCCACGGAACAGTCGTCCGTGCAACGGGCCTTTACTCCTGACAACACACCCACCACCAACATGCATTGGCGACGGATCATTGTAGGTGCTCCTTAGAAAGGAGGTGATCCAGCCGCACCTTCCGGTACGGCTACCTTGTTACGACTTAGTCCCAATCGCCAGTCCCACCTTCGACAGCTCCCTCCCACAAGGGGTTAGGCCACCGGCTTCGGGTGTTACCAACTTTCGTGACTTGACGGGCGGTGTGTACAAGGCCCGGGAACGTATTCACCGCAGCGTTGCTGATCTGCGATTACTAGCGACTCCGACTTCATGGGGTCGAGTTGCAGACCCCAATCCGAACTGAGACCGGCTTTTTGGGATTAGCTCCACCTCACAGTATCGCAACCCTTTGTACCGGCCATTGTAGCATGCGTGAAGCCCAAGACATAAGGGGCATGATGATTTGACGTCGTCCCCACCTTCCTCCGAGTTGACCCCGGCAGTCTCCCATGAGTCCCCGGCACTACCCGCTGGCAACATGGAACGAGGGTTGCGCTCGTTGCGGGACTTAACCCAACATCTCACGACACGAGCTGACGACAACCATGCACCACCTGTAAACCAACCCCAAAGGGGAAGGACTGTTTCCAGCCCGGTCTGGTTCATGTCAAGCCTTGGTAAGGTTCTTCGCGTTGCATCGAATTAATCCGCATGCTCCGCCGCTTGTGCGGGCCCCCGTCAATTCCTTTGAGTTTTAGCCTTGCGGCCGTACTCCCCAGGCGGGGCACTTAATGCGTTAGCTACGGCGCGGAAAACGTGGAATGTCCCCCACACCTAGTGCCCAACGTTTACGGCATGGACTACCAGGGTATCTAATCCTGTTCGCTCCCCATGCTTTCGCTCCTCAGCGTCAGTTAATGCCCAGAGACCTGCCTTCGCCATCGGTGTTCCTCCTGATATCTGCGCATTTCACCGCTACACCAGGAATTCCAGTCTCCCCTACATCACTCTAGTCTGCCCGTACCCACCGCAGATCCGGAGTTGAGCCCCGGACTTTCACGGCAGACGCGACAAACCGCCTACGAGCTCTTTACGCCCAATAATTCCGGATAACGCTTGCGCCCTACGTATTACCGCGGCTGCTGGCACGTAGTTAGCCGGCGCTTCTTCTGCAGGTACCGTCACTTACGCTTCTTCCCTACTGAAAGAGGTTTACAACCCGAAGGCCGTCATCCCTCACGCGGCGTCGCTGCATCAGGCTTTCGCCCATTGTGCAATATTCCCCACTGCTGCCTCCCGTAGGAGTCTGGGCCGTGTCTCAGTCCCAGTGTGGCCGGTCACCCTCTCAGGCCGGCTACCCGTCGTCGCCTTGGTAGGCCATTACCCCACCAACAAGCTGATAGGCCGCGAGTCCATCCAAAACCACAAAAGCTTTCCACCAACCACCATGCGATGATCAGTCATATCCGGTATTAGACCCAGTTTCCCAGGCTTATCCCAGAGTCAAGGGCAGGTTACTCACGTGTTACTCACCCGTTCGCCACTAATCCACCAGCAAGCTGGCATCATCGTTCGACTTGCATGTGTTAAGCACGCCGCCAGCGTTCATCCTGAGCCAGGATCAAACTCTCCGTTGAAAACAAACAGACACAACCACAACCACCGGAAATAACGGCGACCACGGCTGCACAAAATTTGAAACCAGCCAAAAACACCATGCACACCACGGGGTGGCGGCACAGCACAATCAACCAATCACATTACATAATCGGTATCAACAAACTTGGCACACTATTGAGTTCTCAAACAACAGACACACCCGGCACCACCCAAACCAACGTTCAGGATCGCTCCGGAGCAACTTTTCAAACTTACCCGATCCGGCCCGGCTTTGCAAACCACGTTCCCGCGTCCAAAACCACCAGAATCAGCCCCCACCCACACACAGCACGCCACAAAAGCGAACCATTTCCAGGCCGTTCAAAAAAGGGGGGTTGGCCGCTATCTTTCCGCTTCAGCGGCGGCGACTCAGAAAACAATACCCCCACACAACCCCCACCGCAAATCGGGTAGAAAGAGCCCAAGGTACCGCCGAAAACCCCGGAATGGCGGGGTTTCCGGCGGCAAACACCAGGCCTGGCATGCGAACAGAGCAGGAGAACGGCTTCTATGGAGTGGGTCACATCCCGCCGGGTTTCTTACTCCAGGCGCAGGACCACCTCGAAGTCAGCCTCCCGCGGCTTCAGCCGGTAGGGCTCCAGCACCCCGGGTCCACAGGCGGCGGTCCCCACGCCCCTCAAGGCGTGGTCCAAGTAAATGTAAGTGCGGCCGTCCGGCGCGAGGTCCGGCCTGTGGTTCGCAGCGGCAAGCACGTCCAAGCCATAGGGCCGAACGGTCAGGGCAAACGGCTCGCCGGAAAGTCGCAGCCGCCTACCCCCGGTCTCCAGGACGGCGGACCGCACGCCGGACCGGGCGCCCGACTCCTGGGGGCGGACGTAGTCAACATCCAAGCCGGCGGGAGTCGATTCGAACCATCCCAGACGTGCGCCCTGGCCGGTGTCCGGGTAACTCTGATGCGGACCTTGGCCCAGCCATCCCACAGAGCCAGTCTCCGCCCCCAGAATGAGCTCCAGCCCTATCCGGGCCCACTCGACGTCGAAGCCCGCGTTGACCCAGTCCCCTACAGGTTTGACCTGCGTCCGGAGTGCCAGCGAACCGTCACTGCTGGTCCACAGGTAGTCCACCAGTACCCCAAACTGCTTGTCCGCCGCGGCGACGCGCGTGCTGACGCGAAGGTGCTCACCGCCGTCGTCCGTTGACTCCGCACTGATTCCCAGGAGGCGGGGGTGCAACCGGTGGAGTCCTGCGTCCTGCCATTGGGTAGCAAGCGGGCGGGGGTCCGCGCCGCCCCATTCGCGCCCAAGGTCGTTGTCGGTCGGCGGCCACCACAGGACCAAGGCGAGTTTCTCAACAGGCAGCCCGGCAATCGAGGTGGGCATCCCCGTGGCCCGGTCGAATACCGCAGTGCCGAGCCGCAGCTCCTCGTCTCCCACCTCCACGAAGTCGCGGGCCGGCACCCCCGCACCCGGAGGAGCGAAGCGGGCCCCCTGCCCCCAGGCGATCTCGTGGCCGTCACCGGCCCAGGCGGTGTCTGCGGCCAGCACGGCACTGACGGTGAGTATGGCGTCGGAGTCCTCCGACAGCCCCGCCGCAAACTCTCCAACCTCCGCCGGCAACTCCACAGCAGCCTGGGACTGAGGTGCCAGCGGGGCGATGGCCACCGATCCCTCACGCTGTATCACGCCGCCGGCCTCCACCTTGTACTGGAAGCGGAAGGCTGAGGTGTCCGCGAAATCCTGCCCGTTCCGGACAGTGAAGCCTGTCCAGGACGGCGAGACGTCGATATGCAGCGGTTCAACCACCTTCTTGAAGTCCAGGAGTCCAGGACGGGGTTTCCGGTTGGCGTCCACCAGCCCGTCGGTGACGAAGTTTCCATCGTGGACCTCTTCGCCGAAGTCCCCGCCGTATGCGAAATGCTCACCGCCTCCCGGAGAAGGCACCGTGATCCCGTGCTCCAGCCACTCCCAGACGAAGCCGCCCATGAGTCGCGGGTACTTTTCGAACAGCTCCTGGTACTCGCTCATGCCGCCCGGCCCGTTGCCCATGGCGTGCACGTATTCGCACAGCACGAACGGCATGGCGCGGCGGCGCGCGTCGAGTCCGGCGTCCTCCAGCGGCGGTTCGATGCCCTGGCCGATGAGCGCCGTCTCGGCCTGGCTGGCATACATCCGGGAGTAGACATCCACATCGGGCGAGGACCAGTCGCCTTCGTAGTGGATGGGCCGGGACGCGTCCCTGTCCTTGGTCCAGCGGGACATGGCCGCGAGGTTCCGCCCGGTGCCCGCCTCGTTGCCCAGCGACCACATGATCACGGACGGGTGGTTCTTGTCGCGCTCCACCGTACGCTGCATCCGGTCCAGCAGCGCACCCTCCCACTGCGGGTCATCGCTGGGGTTCTGCGCCCAGCCGGCACTGTGGAAGCCATGAGTTTCGAGGTCGCATTCAAGGACCACGTAGAAACCCAACTGGTCCGCCAGCGCCAGGAAATCGGGGTGCGGCGGGTAGTGCGAAGTCCGGATGGCATTGATGTTGTGCTGTTTCATCAGCCGCAGTTCCGATTCCATGACCTCCCGGGGCACGGCACGGCCCAGCCGGGGATGGTGCTCATGGCGGTTCACGCCGCGCAGCAGGATGCGGCGGCCGTTCACCTTGAACTGGGCGTCTTCGATGGTGATGCTCCGGAAGCCCAGCTGCAGCGAAACCGTCTCGCCGGGCGTGCTGGCCGTTGCATCGTAGAGGCGGGGGACTTCCGCGGACCAGGGTTCCACGGCGGGAATGCGCTGCTCGGTGCCCGACAGCAGTTCAAGGCCAAGTTCCGGAACACGTACGACGGCGTCAACCGGCTGCCCGGCTCGGGTCACCTCAGTGCGGAGCACGCCTTCGCCCGTGCCCGGGTCATAGCCTGCGTGGACAAAGACGTCATCGATGCCGTCCGCCGGCCGGGCCTGGAGTGTCACGTCCCGGAAGATCCCGGGGAGCCACCACATGTCCTGGTCCTCCACGTAACTTGCGGCGGAGAACTGGGCCACCCTCACGGCCAACGTGTTGGTGCCTTCAACAAGGACCCCCGAGACGTCGAACTCGTGGGCCAGCCGGCTACCCCGGGTGGTACCAAGCTCCACTCCGTTCAACCATACGGTTCCGGCATTGTCGATGCCGTCGAACCGCAGGAGCGCATGCGGGAAGAACTCCGGGCCTGCGTGAAAGGTCACCACGTGGTCACCGATCGGGTTGGCGTCCGGCACATGGGGCGGTTCCACCGGGAACGGGAACTGGACGTTGGTGTAGGCCGGTGACCCGTGGCCGTGCATGTTCCAGCTGGATGGGACGGGAAGGGTGGTGAAGCCATCCAGATCTTTTCCCTGCTGCCATCCGTCTTTGGGGGCTGTCCGGATTCCCGGGCTCAGCCGGAACTGCCACTCACCGTTCAGCGAGACCCGCGCTGCATCCGACGCCAGGTAGGCCCGCGCGGGAAGGCTGCCCCGGCCTGGTTCCAGTGAGGCGAGTTCGGCGACGTCCTCGCTGCCTAGCTCGAGGTTGCGGGAAGCGCCTGCGGTTGCCCTGCCGGAGTGGACGCCGGCGGTCGCGGCGGGGAGGTGCACAGACATGTGGTTTCCTTGCTGGGGACGTTGAACGGGCCGCTGCGTGAACGTTCACGCAGGCACGGCAAGAGCTTATCGTCTTGCGCGTCATTTGAGTAGGGGTCAGGCGGACTGCCGGAGAACCAGCTGGTGCTGAAGGGTCAGGTATGCGGCAGGGCTGCGCTCCGGGATTGAGCCGAACAGCAACCCGTCCAGAAGTCCGACGGCGGCCCGGCCCACCGCGCGGAGATCCAGCGACAGGGTGGTCAGCTCGGGCGTCAAGAGTTCGCCCAGCGGTATTCCGTCCATGCCCATGACCGCACAGTCGCCGGGAACAGCTACGCCTGCTTCCTGCAGGGCCTTCAGCACTCCTGCGGCCATGAGGTCATTGAAAGCGAGAATGCCGTCGGGCCATCCGCCGCCGGCCGGTCCGAGGCCAGCTATGGCCAGCCTCGCCCCGTCCGCGGATGGCGCGGCCTGGAGGCGGGTGAGCTGCATGCCGGCGTCAGCCGCCACAGCTGCTGCGGCGGCGCTGCGGCTGCTGGGCGGGCCTCCCTGGTCGGAGTCCAGGAAGGCGATGTTACGGCAGCCCCGGGACACCAGGTGCGTGAGCCCGAGCCGGGCTGCGTGGTGGAAATCAAAAGCAATTCCGCCGGCCGTGCCCGCGTTTGGCGAGTCAAGTGCGACGACGGGGCGGCGGCCCATGATGTCCTGGGCTTCGTCGGGATGGGGCGCGAGGTAGCCAATCAGCGCGTCCACCTGGGGTGCCAGCCGGGCGGCAGCGTCCACCGCGCTTCCGCTGCCGTGGCCGTAGTCGTCCACCACCACATTCCACCCGCGGGAGGTGGCCGCCTCCACCACGCTGGAGGCAAAGGCAGGGAAATAAGGGTTGGTCAGATCGGGGATGGCGAGCCCGACAGAGATCCGGGCACCCTGTACCAGTCCCTTTGCAAAGCGGCTGGGGGTGTAGCCGAGCTCTGCCGCGAGCTTCTGGACCCGTTCCCTGGTCTCCTGGCTGATGCCTGTCATACCGTTCATGGCTCGGGTCACGGTTTGGCGTGACACGCCTGCTGCCGCCGCCACGTCCAGGATGGTGGCACGCTTGGGCGCGGGGCCGGAACTTCGCGGGGTCATAACCGGTAAGTCTAAGCGTCCCCGGTATCCTTTTTGGTTGTTAAATGTGGGAGGCCCCAACCGTGTGGTTGGGGCCTCGACCAGTTAATGATGTTCCGGCGGTGACCTACTCTCCCACACCCTCCCGGGTGCAGTACCATCGGCGCTGTGGGTCTTAGCTTCCGGGTTCGGAATGGGACCGGGCGTTTCCCCCACGCTATGACCGCCGTAACCTTTTCACCCGAACCCCCCTGGTGTTGCCTGGGGGTGGGAAGACTTTGTGGTTACAACATTGGTGGTGTTGTTGTATGTAGTTGTTGGTTCCGTGCCATTAACCCGTGGTGTTGGGGGTTGTTGGTTGGGAACCACATAGTGGACGCAAGCAGAGTTTTGTATGTTTCTGTGTGGTGTAAGTTGTTGGCCTATTAGTACCGGTCAGCTTCACGAGTCGTTAGTCCTCGCTTCCACATCCGGCCTATCAACCCAGTGGTCTGGCTGGGGGCCTCTCACACCCGAGGGTGTATGGAAATCTCATCTTGAAGCGAGCTTCCCGCTTAGATGCTTTCAGCGGTTATCCCATCCGAACGTAGCTAATCAGCGGTGCACTTGGCAGTACAACTGACACACCAGAGGTTCGTCCGTCCCGGTCCTCTCGTACTAAGGACAGCCCTTCTCAAATTTCCTGCGCGCGCAGCGGATAGGGACCGAACTGTCTCACGACGTTCTAAACCCAGCTCGCGTACCGCTTTAATGGGCGAACAGCCCAACCCTTGGGACCTACTCCAGCCCCAGGATGCGACGAGCCGACATCGAGGTGCCAAACCATGCCGTCGATATGGACTCTTGGGCAAGATCAGCCTGTTATCCCCGAGGTACCTTTTATCCGTTGAGCGACGGCCATTCCACAATGTACCGCCGGATCACTAGTCCCGACTTTCGTCCCTGCTCGAGATGTCTCTCTCACAGTCAAGCTCCCTTGTGCACTTACACTCGACACCTGATTGCCAACCAGGCTGAGGGAACCTTTGGGCGCCTCCGTTACTTTTTAGGAGGCAACCGCCCCAGTTAAACTACCCATCAGGCACTGTCCCTGACCCGGATTACGGGCCGAAGTTAGATGTCCAAAGTGACCAGAGTGGTATTTCAACGATGACTCCACCCGAACTGGCGTCCGGGCTTCAACGTCTCCCACCTATCCTACACAAGCCACTCCGAACACCAATACCAAACTATAGTAAAGGTCTCGGGGTCTTTCCGTCCTGCTGCGCGTAACGAGCATCTTTACTCGTACTGCAATTTCGCCGAGTTTATGGTTGAGACAGCGGGGAAGTCGTTACTCCATTCGTGCAGGTCGGAACTTACCCGACAAGGAATTTCGCTACCTTAGGATGGTTATAGTTACCACCGCCGTTTACTGGGGCTTAAATTCTCAGCTTCGCCTTGCGGCTAACCGGTCCTCTTAACCTTCCAGCACCGGGCAGGAGTCAGTCCGTATACATCGTCTTGCGACTTCGCACGGACCTGTGTTTTTAGTAAACAGTCGCTTCCCCCTGGTCTCTGCGGCCCCGATCCCCTCCCACCAGCGATGTGGTGTTCAAGGTTGGGGCCCCCCTTCTCCCGAAGTTACGGGGGCATTTTGCCGAGTTCCTTAACCATAATTCTCTCGATCGCCTTGGTATTCTCTACCTGATCACCTGTGTCGGTTTGGGGTACGGGCGGCTAAAACCTCGCGTCGATGCTTTTCTCGGCAGCATAGGATCACCAAATCCCCCCATACGGGGGTCCCATCAGATCTCAGGCCATATGAATGGCGGATTTGCCTACCATTCGCCCTACATCCTTAGACCGGGACAACCATCGCCCGGCTCGGCTACCTTCCTGCGTCACACCTGTTAATACGCTTGCCTCCCGGGATCAGGTCCTGCGCTCCACCAAAACCCTTCACCCACAAGGGGTGTCAGGCAGGTTTCGGGCAGTTAGTATCCCCCGCTCAGCATGGGCGGTTTTTCGCCGGTACGGGAATATCAACCCGTTGTCCATCGACTACGCCTGTCGGCCTCGCCTTAGGTCCCGACTTACCCAGGGCAGATTAGCTTGACCCTGGAACCCTTGATCATTCGGCGGACGGGTTTCTCACCCGTCTTTCGCTACTCATGCCTGCATTCTCACTCGTGTAGGCTCCACCACTGGTTTACACCGCAGCTTCACCGCCCACACGACGCTCCCCTACCCATCCACACTCCTGAACCACGAAGGCTAGGACAATATGTGAATGCCACAACTTCGGCGGTGTACTTGAGCCCCGCTACATTGTCGGCGCGGAATCACTTGACCAGTGAGCTATTACGCACTCTTTTAAGGGTGGCTGCTTCTAAGCCAACCTCCTGGTTGTCTGGGCAACTCCACATCCTTTCCCACTTAGCACACGCTTAGGGGCCTTAGTTGGTGGTCTGGGCTGTTTCCCTCTCGACTATGAAGCTTATCCCCCACAGTCTCACTGCTGCGCTCTCACTTACCGGCATTCGGAGTTTGGCTGACGTCAGTAACCTTGTAGGGCCCATTAGCCATCCAGTAGCTCTACCTCCAGCAAGAAACACGCAACGCTGCACCTAAATGCATTTCGGGGAGAACCAGCTATCACGAAGTTTGATTGGCCTTTCACCCCTACCCACAGCTCATCCCCTCCATTTTCAACTGAAGTGGGTTCGGTCCTCCACGACGTCTTACCGTCGCTTCAACCTGGCCATGGGTAGATCACTTCGCTTCGGGTCTAGATCACGCCACTCACACGCCCTATTCAGACTCGCTTTCGCTACGGCTGCCCCACACGGGTTAACCTCGCGACGTAACACTAACTCGCAGGCTCATTCTTCAAAAGGCACGCCGTCACCAGAATCAGACTGGCTCCGACGGATTGTAAGCACACGGTTTCAGGTACTGTTTCACTCCCCTCCCGGGGTACTTTTCACCTTTCCCTCACGGTACTGGTCCGCTATCGGTCATTAGGGAGTATTTAGGCTTATCAGGTGGTCCTGACAGATTCGCACGGGATTTCTCGGGCCCCGTACTACTTGGGATACTCTCACAGGCGGTACAAACACATTACGGTTACGGGACTAACACCCTCTCTGGCCGGCCTTTCAAAACCGTTCACCTATGCGCGCACATCACACCCCACCAGCCCGGCAGAACTGGTATGGAAAGTCCCACAACCCCGACCATGCAACGCCCGCCGGCTATCACACATGGAACGGTTTAGCCTGATCCGCGTTCGCTCGCCACTACTAACGGAATCACTATTGTTTTCTCTTCCTGCGGGTACTGAGATGTTTCACTTCCCCGCGTTCCCCCCACGCACCCTATGTGTTCAGGTACGGGTCACCAGGCAACTCACGCCCCTGGCGGGGTTTCCCCATTCGGACACCCTGGGATCACAGTCCGGTTATCGACTCCCCCAGGCTTATCGCAGATTCCTACGTCCTTCTTCGGCTCCTAATGCCAAGGCATCCACCGTGTGCTCTTAAAAACTTGACCACAAAGATCAAAAACATTTTCGAGAGAACCACAGAAACTGTCCCGCGCACCCAAAGGCACACGAACCAGATCCAGGTTCATAATCTTGGAAATTGCTTCTTATACAAGATGCTCGCGTCCACTATGTAGTTCTCAAACAACAACCCCACACCACACACCCCACACACAAACCCCCAAAAAAAGGAGTCAAACACGTGCAGGACGTCATGGCAGGGAAACCAGAAACAAACAAACCCACAACACCAGGCCCACCCTTCCCACAAAGGAAAGAACAACCCCAGCACCATGGTCCTGTTGTCTCAGGACCCAACAGTGTGCCAAACACTAAACCACCCGGCAAACCCCCGGCCCACCGTTCCAGAACCACCAGGGTTCGTACTAAAGAAGACCAAAAGACCAGACAGCCGCTATTTGTTGATATTCCACCCTTGAGCACCCGCCACGGAACAGTCGTCCGTGCAACGGGCCTTTACTCCTGACAACACACCCACCACCAACATGCATTGGCGACGGATCATTGTAGGTGCTCCTTAGAAAGGAGGTGATCCAGCCGCACCTTCCGGTACGGCTACCTTGTTACGACTTAGTCCCAATCGCCAGTCCCACCTTCGACAGCTCCCTCCCACAAGGGGTTAGGCCACCGGCTTCGGGTGTTACCAACTTTCGTGACTTGACGGGCGGTGTGTACAAGGCCCGGGAACGTATTCACCGCAGCGTTGCTGATCTGCGATTACTAGCGACTCCGACTTCATGGGGTCGAGTTGCAGACCCCAATCCGAACTGAGACCGGCTTTTTGGGATTAGCTCCACCTCACAGTATCGCAACCCTTTGTACCGGCCATTGTAGCATGCGTGAAGCCCAAGACATAAGGGGCATGATGATTTGACGTCGTCCCCACCTTCCTCCGAGTTGACCCCGGCAGTCTCCCATGAGTCCCCGGCACTACCCGCTGGCAACATGGAACGAGGGTTGCGCTCGTTGCGGGACTTAACCCAACATCTCACGACACGAGCTGACGACAACCATGCACCACCTGTAAACCAACCCCAAAGGGGAAGGACTGTTTCCAGCCCGGTCTGGTTCATGTCAAGCCTTGGTAAGGTTCTTCGCGTTGCATCGAATTAATCCGCATGCTCCGCCGCTTGTGCGGGCCCCCGTCAATTCCTTTGAGTTTTAGCCTTGCGGCCGTACTCCCCAGGCGGGGCACTTAATGCGTTAGCTACGGCGCGGAAAACGTGGAATGTCCCCCACACCTAGTGCCCAACGTTTACGGCATGGACTACCAGGGTATCTAATCCTGTTCGCTCCCCATGCTTTCGCTCCTCAGCGTCAGTTAATGCCCAGAGACCTGCCTTCGCCATCGGTGTTCCTCCTGATATCTGCGCATTTCACCGCTACACCAGGAATTCCAGTCTCCCCTACATCACTCTAGTCTGCCCGTACCCACCGCAGATCCGGAGTTGAGCCCCGGACTTTCACGGCAGACGCGACAAACCGCCTACGAGCTCTTTACGCCCAATAATTCCGGATAACGCTTGCGCCCTACGTATTACCGCGGCTGCTGGCACGTAGTTAGCCGGCGCTTCTTCTGCAGGTACCGTCACTTACGCTTCTTCCCTACTGAAAGAGGTTTACAACCCGAAGGCCGTCATCCCTCACGCGGCGTCGCTGCATCAGGCTTTCGCCCATTGTGCAATATTCCCCACTGCTGCCTCCCGTAGGAGTCTGGGCCGTGTCTCAGTCCCAGTGTGGCCGGTCACCCTCTCAGGCCGGCTACCCGTCGTCGCCTTGGTAGGCCATTACCCCACCAACAAGCTGATAGGCCGCGAGTCCATCCAAAACCACAAAAGCTTTCCACCAACCACCATGCGATGATCAGTCATATCCGGTATTAGACCCAGTTTCCCAGGCTTATCCCAGAGTCAAGGGCAGGTTACTCACGTGTTACTCACCCGTTCGCCACTAATCCACCAGCAAGCTGGCATCATCGTTCGACTTGCATGTGTTAAGCACGCCGCCAGCGTTCATCCTGAGCCAGGATCAAACTCTCCGTTGAAAACAAACAGACACAACCACAACCACCGGAAATAACGGCGACCACGGCTGCACAAAATTTGAAACCAGCCAAAAACACCATGCACACCACGGGGTGGCGGCACAGCACAATCAACCAATCACATTACATAATCGGTATCAACAAACTTGGCACACTATTGAGTTCTCAAACAACAGACACACCCGGCACCACCCAAACCAACGTTCAGGATCGCTCCGGAGCAACTTTTCAAACTTACCCGATCCCCGCATCCGACGCAAATCCGTCTTTCAGGATTCTCATCGATATGGAGGTCGGTTCCCCACCAGTTTCCAGCGCCCTAAAGAGCAACCAGATTCTGGCTTTGATTTTTGGGGGTTTTGGCCGCCCGTGGTGATCAGTTCTTCACTGTCTCCCCCGCGGCGACTTAGAAAACAATACACGGAGTCGGGGCCCACCGCAAACCGTCGCCCGGAAGCGGTGAAAACCCCGGAATTGCGCGGCAGGACGGGCCATTGTGCCGCCCAGGCTGCCTGCCGTCGTCGTGATTCCCTTCTGTGGTCTCCGGCACAGGCGCCAACGTGGCGCTCCCCAGCGCGCAGGGGAGGAACTTAAACGCAGAAGGGCCGGCAACCCTATGAACCGGTCCCCGAAAGTTGGACTCGCAAATGTGCGAGTCCAACTCTAGCGGTAAGCGGTTGGCCCTTTGCTAAAGGCTCCGTCCCTTCCTGGTCGGAGCCTTTTCCGTCCCATGCTTCGGTGGCCGAAGTTCCAGACTGGCTGCTTCAGAGGCGAGTACCCAAATTTTCTGCCATTTGTAGACCCCTCGCGTTGTCGCTGTGTGTAGATGTATTAGCTCCGGGTGGTGAATTGGACTTGGACGTGCTTGAGCTCCGTGCGCGGAAGCACAGCGGTCACCACGCCGCCGCCGGACAGCTGGGCTCCGATACCGTAGACGAACGGGGTCTGTATCAATCTCTGCGCCGGGCATGTCGACTCCGTTGATAACGGTCCTGGCCTGGCTGTTGACCATCCGGGCGGTTACTGAGGGTGCGTGCTGGTCCCACGGGTTGCTGCCCGGCCAGAGCTCTTGCCGGTATTGGTTCATGAGGATGTGGTTGACATGGTCAGCCAACAGGCTTCGAACCGAAGAGCGCTCGGATGGATCGCGGTGCCAGGTGGTTCGCACGGCCTCCTCAACTTGCGGGTAACGCAGGCGCTCCACGTACTCGATCAGCCAAGGGGGCCGCGGCCATGGCGGAACTTCCTCGATCGATCTGCGTGTCTTCTCGTTGAGGTCTGCGAGGTTTACCGGGTCTGAGCGGTCATCCGGGTTTCGCCAGAGCGTATAGGTGATGCTCGCCGTCATCTCGTTGTACCCACGATCATCTTGGCCATAGGTCACACCAACGCTGTCGGTGTCCTCCAATGACGGTTGGGGGATGAGCCCCATCACGGGAATGGGCATGAGTTTCAGGCGCTCGGCCCATCCAGCCCGCGGGTCGGGAGCGTCTGCGGGGAGAATTCCAGCCCCTCTCATACCCCGACTATGAACCACGCGAGGGTGCCTGTAAATGGGATTGAGTTTCAGCCCCCAAAGTCCCGGTGAAGGTTCGCTATGAGGGACCTATGCCGCAAGCGTCTGAGCACGATACTGTAGCGGGCTCAAACCCTTGAGCTTGGTGGAGATTCTTTCGGTGTTGTACCAGTGGATGTACTCGTGCAAGGCCGCTGTTAGGGCCTCGGTGTTGAGGAAGCGGACGTGATGGAAGAGTTCTTCCTTGAGGTGCCCAAAGAAGTTTTCCATCACGGCGTTGTCGAAGCAGTTGGCTTTGCGGGACATCGACTGCACCGCACCGGCCTCCGCCAAGAGCGTGCGCCAAGAGTTGTGCTGATACTGGAATCCCTGGTCGGAGTGAACGAGGGGTTTCCGCCCGTCCGCTAGCGTGGCCAAGGCGCTGCGCAGCGAGGCGTTGGTCAGCTCCAAATTGGGGGACCTCCCGATGGCATAGGAGATGATCTGCCGGTCAAATAGGTCCATGATCGGTGAGAGGTAGAGCTTCCGGTCACCCACGCTGAACTCGGTCACATCGGTCACCCACTTCTGGTTTGGGGCATCCGCTTCGAACTGGCGATTCAGCAGGTTCGGGGCCACAGCGCCCTGCTCGCCCTGGTACGAGTTGTACCGCTTCCTGCTCCGGACCTTGCAGACCAGCCGCAGGGAACGCATCAGCTTCAATACGGTCTTCTTAGCGACCGTCCACCCTTGCTTGAGCAGTTCAATATGGATCCGGCGGTGTCCGTACCGGCCATGGTTCTTCTCGAAAATCTCCGTGACAGCGGTCTTCAGAGAAGCCCGTGGATCTGGGCCTTGGAGGCGGGACTGGTGGTAGAAGAACGTGGACCGGGCTAACCCGGCTACGTCCAGGAGAACTTCCAAGCGGTGTTCAGCCCTGAGAGCGATGACAGCGCGGACCTTTAGCGCTGTTCCCCGTCCCTCAAGGCGTTTACTTTTCCCAGAAAGGCAACCTCTGCCCGCAGGCGTTCGTTCTCACGGCGCAGCCGCTCTACCTCAGACTCAGGTTTCCTTGCCGTCCCAGGATTCGTCTTCGGACGGCCCTTCGGCTTGGGCCGCAGCCCGTCCTCGCCTTCGGTCCGGTACTGACGCGCCCACTTCTCGAGCAACAGTGGAGAGGACAGCCCAAGCTCTTTCGCCAGGGCGACTTTGGGCTCACCCGCGCGGTATCGCTGCACAGCATCGAGTTTGAACTCAAACGAGAACACCGGTCGTGTCGGCTTCGCCACCAGCGTCGTACCTCCGCGCGTCCGCCATCGACCATACAAACGTTTGATAGCACCCCTACCTACCCCGAGTCGGGTCGCTACCGCCCAAGCACCCCAACCCGTTTCAAACAACGCTACCGCGGCCTCGCGCTGCTCCACGGACAACGAACTTCTCCCATGCATAAAACTGCTCCCCGAAAGTCAGAACTGATTTCTCAGTCCAACTTTCGGGGAGCAGTTCACTAAGGTTGCCGGCCCTTCTCAAGCAGCTGGTATCAGCGGTGCTGGATTACCAGGATGACTTGGTGATGCCCGGGAGTTCGCCCTTGTGTGCCATGTCGCGGAAGCGAACACGGGAGATGCCGAACTTCTGGAAGGTGCCACGGGGGCGGCCGTCGATGATGTCGCGGTTACGCAGACGGATCGGGGACGCGTTGCGGGGCAGCTTCTGCAGGCCCAGGCGGGCTGCTTCGCGTGCTTCGTCGGTTGCGTTTTCGTCAACCAGGGTCTTCTTCAGCTCGAGGCGCTTAGCAGCGTAACGCTCAACGATGACCTTGCGCTGCTCGTTGCGAGCAATCTTGGACTTCTTAGCCATGTTTAGCGCTCCTCTCGGAATTCGACGTGCTGGCGGATCTTGGGGTCGTACTTCTTCAGGACCATGCGGTCAGGATCGTTACGACGGTTCTTGCGGGTTACGTAGGTGTAACCCGTGCCCGCGGTCGACTTGAGCTTGATGATGGGACGTACGTCCTTGTCCTTAGCCACTAGAGCTTCACCCCGCGAGCCAGAATGTCGGCGACGACAACGTCGATGCCGCGTACGTCGATGGTCTTGATGCCCTTTGCAGAAACCTGCAGCGTGACATTACGGCGCAGGGACGGAACCCAGTAGCGCTTCTTCTGAATGTTCGGATCGAACCGACGCTTGTTGCGGCGGTGCGAGTGCGAAATGCTGTGCCCAAAGCCCGGCTCGGCCCCGGTCACTTGGCAGTGTGCTGCCATGACTTCTCCTCAAGAATTGAAAGTAATGATCCGCATATCTGCTGCTGGACCATGCTGCTAAGGGCGACCCACAGAATGTACGGGCAACGGTTAGTTACGCAACTTGAGCCCCTAACTACCGGCCACCCTGGAGAAAATTACCGGGCAACCGGAGCAATTGCGCACGCTCCGCGCACTTAGCGCCTACCAAGTCTACGAGTTGACGCAATTAAAGACCAATCGGGTGTATAAGGGCGCCGCCGCCGTCCAAGGTCACAGCTTGCGGTTGACCCTTTTCACAGCAGCGGCATAGCTTCGCCCAGCATGTTGGATGCATGAACACGCAGCTCCTGCCGGCATCACCGGCCGCAAGCAGCTCCGGCCGCCCGGAGCTATCACCGACCACAAAGAGCCCCGCCCGCGGCTGGTTCTCCCGGCAACACCGCCAGCGCATGCTGCGGACGGATCTCCTGACCGTCATTGCCTGGGCGTCCGTTGCCGCCGCAATCGCTCTGTGGCTTGCCGACGGCGGGGCCACCGACATCACGTCGCCCGCCTCTTTGTTCACGGCGGCAGGGGTCGTAGCCGGACTGGCGGGCATGGACCTGGTCCTGCTCATGCTGCTCCTAGCCGCAAGGATCCCCTTCATTGACCGCACCATCGGTCACGACCGCGCGCTGGAGTTCCACGGCAAACTGGGGAAACCCTCCCTCTACCTGCTGCTGGCACACGGCGCGCTGCTGGCCATCGGGTATGGCATGGCAGAAGGACTGGACCCGGTCAGCGAGTCCATCAACCTGTGGACGCAGGTGCCCGACATATGGCTGGCCTTCGTCTCCATGGCGCTGTTCATCGCCGTCGTGGTGACGTCGATGGTGGCTGTCCGCCGCCGCTTCCCCTACGAGTTCTGGTACGTGGTCCACCTGTTGACGTACGCGGCCGTTGCCACCTCGATCCCGCACCAGTTCAGCGTGGGGGGCCTCTTTGCGGCCGGGACGTGGCAGCGCTGGTACTGGCTTGCCATCTGCATCTACACCGGTACGGCCCTGGTGTACTTCCGCATCCTGGAGCCGGTACTGGCATCGGCACGGCACCAGCTGACCGTGGCCCGCGTTGAGCCCGTGGCACCAGGCGTGGTGAACATTGTGATGCGGGGCCGGAAGCTTGACCAGCTGGCTGGAACGGGCGGACGCTTCTTCATCTGGCGCTTCCTCTCCCCGGGCATGTGGTGGCATCCCCACCCCTTCAGCCTGTCCGCCGAACCCGTCTTCAACGGCCCGGACGGCCAGGGGACCCTGCGGGTGACGGTCCGCAACCTTGGCAATGGCTCCGCCCAGCTCCTCCGGCTGCGGAAGGGAACCAAAGTGGCACTGGAGGGCCCTTACGGCCTGCTCAGCACAGCTGCCCGGACCAGGAACAAGGTAGTGATGATCGGCGCCGGGATTGGCATCACGCCCCTGCGGGCATTGCTGGAAACCACGCCTTTTGCACCCGGCGAGGCGACGGTCCTGCTCCGCGGCCGTACAGACCAGGAGCTGTATCTCAGCAGCGAGATCCTCGACCTCTGCCAGGCCCGCGGCGTCCGGCTCTTCCACCTCACGGGACAACGCTCCCGCACCACGTCCACGTGGCTTCCCGAGGACGCCGTCCGGAGCGGTTACAGCCTCACCTCCTACGTGCCGGACATCGCGGATGCGGACGTCTACGTCTGCGGCCCGGCGGTGTGGGCGGCCAACGTCATAGCGGACGCCGGGAAGGCCGGCGTCCCCGAGGAACAGATCCATCACGAAAGGTTTGACTGGTGAAAATACGCGGAACAATTGCAGCGGCCCTGGCCTCCGCCGGGATCCTCCTGGCGGGTTGGCAGACGGGCACGCAGGCAGGCGGCATCAGCACCGTCGCATCGAGTACGACGGCGGCAGGCACCACGGGTTCGACGGGTACAGGCTCGTCCGGCCCGGGAACGTCCGGGTCTTCGGGCACCGCCGGCACTTCCGGAGCCGCCGGCCCGTCCAGCTCCTCAGGTACCTCAGGGTCGTCCGGCTCCTCCGGGTCCTCGAACTCCTCGGCCGCCGGCACCTACAAGGGCAACACGGTGCAGACCCGGTTCGGTCCCGTGCAGGTCCAGATCACGGTGGCCAACGGGAAAATCACGGATGTCACAGCCCTCCAGCTCACCAATACCGACGGCAAGTCCATCCAGATCAGCAACCGCGCGGCTCCCCTGCTTCGCAGCAAGGTCCTCGCGGCACAGTCGGCAAATGTCCAAACCGTCAGCGGCGCCACCATCACCAGCGACGCGTACCTGACCTCACTCCAGGCAGCCATCGATGCAGCAAACCTCTGACCCCCGGACGGCGACCAGCACATTGAAGGCGCGCACTTTTCAGTGCATGGGAACCGTCATCGGGCTCACCATGCCCGTGGACTCCCCCGCGGAAGGGCAGCCGGGGTTCGATGAGCTGGGCGCCGCCACCGCCGTCGTCGAATGCCTTTTCCGGGACCTGGACGAAACGTTCAGCCTGTACCGCCCCGATTCGGAGGCCAGCAAACTGGCCCGGGGTGACCTGAAGCTTCCGCAGGCCCCGGCGCAGATGCGCGAACGGTACGCCGAGGCGCATGAATGGCGGCTCCGCACGGAAGGCGCCTTCACCCCGGAAAGGCCTGACGGCGTGCTGGACCTGTCCGGGATCGTCAAGGGCCATGCCATCCGCGAGGCAGGAACGTCGCTGCTGGCCCTGGGCCGGCGGGACTGGTGCCTCAACGCCGGCGGCGACGTCCTGGTGAGCGGCTCGCCGCATCCCGAAAGAACGCAGCCGTGGAAGGCCGGCGTCGTGGATCCCGCGGACCGCCGCACCCTGATCACCGGTTATCCGCTGGGCGGGAACAGCCGCCACGCGGCAATAGCCACATCCGGCTCTGCCGAACGCGGCGAGCACATCTGGCGGGTGGGAAACGGCGGCGAATTCGTCCAGGTCACCGTGGCAGCCGCGGACATCGTTACCGCCGATGTCCTGGCCACCGCAATCGTCGCCGGCGGGACGCGCATGCTGAACCGCGCCGCGGTCGGGTGGGATGTTGCTGTGATGGCCATCCGGGCCGACGGCTCCATGCTGGCCACGCCGGGCTTTCAGCCCTCCTGACGCGGGTTGGGCGGTTGGCCGGTATTCCCGCTACAGCCGGGTGAACTGCGGGTACTTGGGCTGCAGGTTGTCCCCGGATGACTTGCCGGTGACGCGGCGGACCACCCACGGCGCTGCATACTCACGGAACCACTGGGCGTTGGCGCGGATGGCTTCGGAACGGCTCAGCTCCGGGACGGGCGTCATGGGCGGGACGTCGATGGAGTGGTCGTATTTGAGGACCTCAAGGACGCGCTTGGCCATGTTGCCGTGGCCGGCGGCGGACATGTGCATCCGGTCGTGCCCCCACATGCCCCAGTCGTAGTACTCGCTGAAGCGCCAGTAGTCCACCAACAGGGCGCCATGGTCCCCCGCGATCCCCCGGACCAGCTCGTTGTAGATGGCCGTGCGGCCGCGCATGGTGCCGAAAACCTTTGAACCCCGGGCATCGAATCCGGTGAACATCACCACGGTGGCGCCGGTTGCAGACAACTTTCCGACGGCGTCGTTGTATTCCGCCAGGAGGTCGTCGATGTCCACTTTGGGACGCAGGATGTCGTTGGCACCGGCGTAGATGGTCACCAGGGTGGGGTTAAGTTCGACGGCGGCGTCCACCTGCTCTGCCAGGATTTGGCGGAGTTTCTTACCCCGGATGGCGAGATTGGCGTAACCGAAGTTGGGATCGGCGGCGCAGAGCTGTTCAGCTACGCGGTCTGCCCAGCCGCGGACACCGTTGGGGCGCGTGGGATCGTCGTCACCAACACCCTCCGTGAAGGAGTCGCCAAGTGCCACGAACCGGGAAGTGAAATCCATGCGGCTAGTTTGCCATCCGTTGCCAGAAGCAACCAATCGACCGGCGTCTGCCCGGGTCAGGCCGGCTTTTCGCGAAGAATCCAATGGTCCGTGTCCAGCCGGCCCACCACTTTTTCGCCGATGCGGGCCAGGTCCAGCACATCCTGCTCAGTCAGGGCGTCGAGGAACAGGTCCCGGACGTCCTCCACGTGGGTTGGAGCCAGCCCCACGATAGTGGCCATGCCTTCCTCGGTGAGGTGCGCGGTGGTCACCCTGGCATCGGAGGGGTGCGGACGGCGTTCCACCCAGCCCCGCTTCTGCAGCTTGGTGACCACGTGCGAAAGGCGGGACAGCGACGCGCTGCTGCGGGCAGCGAGTTCGCTCATGGGCAGGAACCGGTCCTCCGCTTCGGAGAGCATGGCCAGCACGGTGTAGTCGAAGAGGGACAGCTTCCCCGCAGCGTGCAGCCTGGTGTCCAGGGCCGCCGGCAGCAGGGTGTTGATGCTCACCAGTGCCAGCCAGGCGCGGCGTTCGTCAGCGGTCAGCCAGCGGGGTTCGGTCATGGTCCCCATTCTACGATTGATCTTTCAACCAGCCGCTCCGGCCCCGGTAGGCTTGCCGCATGTATGTTGTCTCCCTCACCTACCGCGTGCCCCAGGAGATTGTCGACTTCCACAACGACGCCCACATCGCCTGGCTGCAGAAGGCGTTCGACGACGGCGTGTTCATCGCCGCCGGCCGAAAGATTCCCCGGACCGGAGGGCTGCTCCTCTCGCAGGCCGAACGGGAAACCCTCGATGCGAGCCTGGCGCAGGATCCGTTTTACACCAACGGTGTTGCCGACTTCGAAGTGATGGAGTTCCACGCCGGCCGGGTGGCCTCCGGGTACGAAATCCTGCTGGACACCCCGCCCGCGCCTACCGCCTAAGGCGCCGTCCCGCCGTCGTATTCTTCTGCGGCCAGCTTCTTCAGTCCGCCTTTCCGCGGCACCCTCACCGGCTGCGGCCAGCGCGGGGTGAGCGTGTCCCCCAGCGTGACGCCGCGGAGCTTGCGGCCAAAGAGCGGCAGGACCCAGTCGTGGACCCAGCGCCGTTGCCGCCGCTCCCATTCGCGCAGCCCCAGCCTGGGCGGCGGTTCCCAGTCCTTGGGCTTGATCTTGTGCGGAACGCCCAACTGGTCCAGAACTTGGCCCGCCAGGTATTTGTGCCCGGCTCTGGACATGTGGAGCCGGTCCGAATCCCACATCCGGCGGTCGTGGAACGCGTCCAGGCACCAGTAGTCCACCAGTACGGCCCCGTATTTCTCCGCAATCTCCCGAACCCGCTGGTTGTAGTAGGTGTTGCGCTTCTTCAGCGGCTCCAGCAGCGCGGACACCTTGACGTCGAAACCGGTGAAGAGGACAAGAACCGCACCCGTGCCGGCGAGTTTCGCGACCAGCTGCTCGTACGCCTCCATGAGCGCGGGCATGTCCGTTTTCAGGTCCAGGATGTCATTGCCGCCGGCGTACAGGGTGACTAGTGTGGGCCGCATCCGCAGTGCGGGTTCCAGCTGCTCAACGATGATGTGCCGCAGGCGCTTGCTCCTGATGGCCAGGTTGGCGTATCTCCACCCGGGCTGCGCCTTGGCAAGTTTCTCGGCCACCCGGTCGGCCCAGCCCCGCACCCCGTTGGGCAACCGCTCATCCCGGTCCCCCACCCCTTCGGTAAACGAGTCCCCAAGGGCAACAAACACCCGCCGCCCGGAATCAGGAAGCAAGGATTCAGGCACCGCCCCAACGTAACGGCGGAAGGAAAAGGAAGTACGACGCCGGGATGAACAGTAAGTGAGCGCGCGTTTCGGTTTGGCCCACCAAAAGTGAGCGGGCGTTGGCGGGAAAGCAACCAAAGATGAGCGGGCGTTTAGGTGCCGTGCGCGACAAGCCAGCGGCGCGGTTTTGCGTAGGAGCGCATCGCCGACCAGAGCGGAGCAAGGCCGCCCGCGGCCGAGCGAAGCGTCGGGAGGTGTCTAAGCGACGGCAAAACGGCGCCGGCGGCGGAGCCAGCCAGGAGGAAGAAACCCTACCCCTCGGCCTTGCCCTGCCGCCAGTAACCCATGAACGCCACCTGCTTCCGGTCAATCCCTACGTCCCGGACAAGGTACCGGCGGAGGTCCTTGATGACGGCGGCTTCGCCCGCGATCCAGGCGTAGAAGGGCAGTGCGCCGGCCGGCAGGTGGGGGTTCCTGGTGGCGCTGATCCCCTCGGTGCCCAGGCGGGCGGGTGTCTCCCACAGGATGTCTTCATCGACGTTGACGTCTTCGGGCTCGGGCCCTGCGCCGCCGTCGTCCACTTTGATGCCCACCCAGCCGGGCACGGGGACGGCTTTGCGGACCGCCTCCTGCAGCAGCTGACCGTGCGGCCGGGACCTGCCGATAGCGGCACCGCGGGCCAGCCACGTGATCTCGATGTCGGCCGGAGAGCTGAGTTCCAGGAAGTCGCCCGCCTGTGGAACCTCCAGGAACGCGTGGCCGCTCATGTATGACGGGAGGGTTTCGAGGATGGCGGAGATGGCCGGGACGGCAGTTTCGTCGCCGGCGAGCAGGATGCGCTGGGCCAGGCCGGGGCGCCACTCGATGCCGGAGTAGGTTTCCGCCGTGATGCAGTGCGCGGCCCGGTTGTTGGGGCCGATGATGGTCAGTGCGTCGCCGGGCTGGGCGTTCCATGCCCAACCCGCGGCCGGCCCGGCCTGCCCGTCCCCGTCCACGTGCATCACGAAGTCGACGTCGATCTCCGGGTACACCCCGTCCAGCCGGGCTTCCCGGACGGTGTAGGTGCGCATCGAGCCGCGCAGATCCGGATCCATCGCCAGCCAGTTCCGGTACCAGCCGGCATCACTCGTCTGGAAGGCTGGGAGCGGCAGCGGTGTGCCGTCCGCGGCCAGCGACGGAATCACGAGCTTGATCCGCAGGTCCCGCGTCTCCCCATGAACGCCGAAGTCCCGCAACGAGTAGCCGCCGAACGTGATCCTCCGGAACGTGGGGCTGAGCTGCCGGACGGCGGAGACCGTGACCTCGAAAGCCAGGCTCATGGGCTGGGCCGACACCGGCTGCGCGGCGATTGGCTGGGCTGCTGCGGTTTCGCGGGTTCTCACGGGATGAGCTCCAGTTCGTTGGCTGTGGCGTGGTGGCGGCCAATGGGAATGATGAGTGGGGTACCGGAAACGGGATCGGGGATGACACTGCTGTCCAAACCGAACACGTCACGGACCAGGCCTTCGGTCACCACCTCAGCCGGTAAACCCATGGCCACTACCGCACCGTCCTTCATGGCGATGACATTGTCCGCGTACCGTGCAGCGAGGTTTAGGTCGTGCAGGACGATGGCCACTGTGGTGCCGCGGGTGCGGTTCAGGTCCGTCACCAGGTCCAGGACCTCCACCTGGTGAGCCAGGTCGAGGTAGGTGGTGGGCTCGTCCAGCAGCAGGACCTCGGTTTCCTGCGCCAGCGCCATCGCGATCCAGGCCCGCTGCCGCTGCCCGCCGGAGAGCTCGTCCACGTCGCGCCCGGCAAGCTCCAGCGTTCCGGTGGCTTCCAGCGCGCGCTGCACCGCGGCGCCGTCCTTTTCGCTCCAGCTGCGGCAGAAGCCCTGGTGCGGGTAGCGGCCCCGGCCCACCAAGTCGCGCACGGTGATGCCGTCCGGAGCGGTGGGGTGCTGGGGCAAGAGGCCCAAGGTACGGGCCAGCTCCCGGGCCGGACGGGTGTGGATGTCCTTGCCGTCCAGGGCCACCGTGCCGGCAGCGGGCTTCAGGAGCCGGGACAGGCCGCGGAGCAGGGTGGATTTTCCGCAGGCGTTGGCGCCCACGATCATGGTCACCTTTCCTTCGGGGATCCGGACGCTGAGCCCGTCCACGACGCAGCGCTGGTCGTATTTGAGGGTCAGGTCCTGGGCTTCGAGAACTGCCACGTCAGGCATCCTTTCGGTTGGCCGTGACCAGGAGCCACAGCAGGAACGGGGCGCCGAGCGCACCGGTAATGACGCCCACCGGCAGGACGGTGCCGTCCAGCAGCAGGGGCGCCAGGTTGGCAGCGAAGTAGTCCGCGGCCAGGACAATCAGTGCACCCACAAGGGCCGACGCCGGCAGGCTGGCTTTCCCGGTCACGCGGCGGGCGATGGGCCCGGCCAGGAAGGCGACGAATGAGACCGGCCCGGCTGCCGCCGTCGCCACTGCTGCCAGTGACACCGCAACGAACACCAAGACCAGCCGCGCTGTGTTCACCCGGACGCCGAGGCCCGCAGCGGCGTCGTCACCGAGCTCAAGGATTCGCAGCGGCCCGGCGATGAGCGCGACGGCGGGGACCAGCGCCGCGAGCGCGAGGATCAGGATGCCTGCGCGTTCCCAGTTGGCGGAGTTCAGGGATCCGTTGAGCCATACGAGGGCGTCGGCGGCGGTGCGGATGTCGGCGCGGGTCATCAGGAAGCTGACCACAGCCTGCAGGGCAGCGGCGATGCCCACGCCGGCCAGCACCAGCCGGTTTCCCGCAGCGCTGCCCCGACCGGTTCCGCGGCGCTTCCCGCCGCTCGAGATTGCGTGAATCAGGGCAGCAACGGCCAGGGCCCCCGCCAGCGCCGCCCCGGACACCGCGGCGCCGGCTGCCCCGAATACGACGATGGCAACCACGGCGGCGGCACTGGCGCCGGAGCTGATGCCGATGACATCCGGGCTGGCCAGGGGGTTGCGCAGCATGGTCTGGAAGAGAGCGCCCGCCAGGCCGAAGGCAATCCCGATCAGGGTGCCGATCACGGCCCGGGGCAGCTTGCTCTCCATCACGATGAAGCTGGCGCCTGGCATCCTCGGTCCGCCGGTCAGGTGGTTGGCGACGATGGTGAAGAAATCCGGAATGGTCACCGTGTAGCTGCCCAGCAGGACCGATGCGAAAAACATCAGCATCACACCGGCGGCCAGGATCGCGGTCCGGTTTCCTCCGCGAGATGGCAGATAACCCCAATGTCTGCGCGCAGGACTGCCGTTAAGTGCCATCTCGCGGGGTTTGGTGAGGCTCACAGCCCGGCTCCCTTCCCGCGGCGGATCAACCACACGAACACCGGGGCACCGACCAGGGCGGTCATGATGCCCGCCGGGACTTCGCCGGGCAGCAGCGCCACCCGGCCGATGATGTCCGCGCCCAGGAGCAGCACGGGGGCGGCGACCAGGGAGAAGGGCAGGATCCAGCGGTAATCGGGGCCGGTGAGGAACCGTACCGCGTGGGGCACCACCAGGCCCACGAACCCGATGGGCCCCGCCAGCGCTGTTGCCGTGCCGCACAGCAGGACGATTCCCAGGGCGGTCACGGCACGGGACAGGCCAACCCGCTGCCCCAGTCCGCGGGCCACATCGTCCCCCAGGGCCAGGCTGTTGAGGCTGCGCCCGGCCAGCAGCACGATGAGCGCACCGGCGGCCAGGAAAGGCAGGCAAGGCAGGAGAACGGACCAGTCCCGGCCCGCGATGCCCCCCACTTGCCAGAAGCGGAACCTGTCCAGGGTGTCCTGGCTGGAGACCAGGATGACGTTCATGAGCGAGGACAGCCCGGCGCTGAGTGCCGCACCCGCCAACGCGAGTTTCACGGGTGTGGCACCGTCCCTCCCCAGCGAGGCGATGAGGTACACCACGACGGCGGCTGCGGAGGCCCCGAGAAAGGCGAACCAGATGTAGCCGGAGAAGGTGGTGACACCAAAGAGGTAGATGCCGGTGACCACTGCCAGGGCGGCGCCGGCGTTGACGCCGATGATGCCGGGGTCGGCCAGCGGATTGCGGGCAACGCCCTGCATCGCGGCCCCGGCCAGGCCCAGCGCGCCGCCGGCCAGCAGGCCCAGGACAGTCCGCGGAATGCGGGCGTGGACCACGGCATGGTCACCATTGGCGGGGTCGAATGCGGTGAGGGCACGCCATACGCTGCCGAGCGGAACGTCACGGGCACCCACGGCCAGCGATGTGCCGGCCAGCAGCACCAGCACGACGACGGCGGCACCCAGCCAGGCGGTCCGTTTCCCTCTCGAAAGATCACCGCGGAGGGAACCACTGGATACCCGGGCCGGCACCCGGGTTCCCGCTCCCCCTTCGGGGCGCGCCGTCGTCGTACTCATGGGAATTCCCCTACTTCACGGCATCTGCGGCGGCCGCCAGCCGTGGCAGGAACGCATCCAGCGACCAGGGCAGGCTCAGCGGCGACGAAGCCGAAATGGACAGGGTGAGGGTGTTGTCCGAATCGGCCACCAGGGCGCCATTTTTGATGGCCGGAATCTGGCCGAGCAGCGGGTCGGCCTTGATGGCGTCCGCGGTGGACGCGTCGGGAACCCAGGTGACGAAGATGTCCGACTTGAGTTCGTTCGCCTTCTCAGCCGACCACGGAATGTAGAACTCCTTGGAGCCCTGGGACTTGTCCGCAACCACCGGGGCCAGGGTCATGCCGATTTCCGTGAGGAAGCGGGGGCGGTTGTCGTTGGCGGTGTAGACGTTGACGCCATCACCCTTGGCGGGTTCCAGGTTTCCGTAAATGAAGCTCTTGCCCTGGAGCTGCGGGAACTCGGAGACCTTGTCCTTGACAGTGGCCTCGGTGTCAGCGACGAGCTTGGCAGCCTCGGTGTCCTTCCCCAGTGCCTTGCCGATAATGGTGGTTGCGTCCTGCCAGGAGGTTCCGTAGGCCACGTCCGGATGGGCCACCACGGGGGCAATCCCGCTGAGTTTCTTGTAGTCCTCTTCGGTGAGACCGGAGTAGGCGGCGAGGATGACGTCGGGGCTGAGCTTGGCGATCTCAGTGAAGTTGATGCCGTCGGCCTCCGAGTACTGGACCGGCGCCTTGTCCGAGCCGAAGCCGGCGCCCAGCTTTTCGAGGGCCGCGTCCTTCCAGGGTGTCGAGCCCTGGGAGTTGCCGCCCCAGTCATTTTTTGGAACGCCCACCGGGACAACACCCAGGGCGATGGCGACGTCATCGTTCACCCAGGAGACAGTGGCAACGCGGGTGGGCTGCTTCTCGATGGTGGTCTCGCCGTAGACGTGATTGATGGTGACCGGGAATGCGGTGCTGCTGGTTGCGTTGCCTGCATCCGCAACTGAGGAGGTTGGGCCCGTGCTGCAGGCGGAAAGCGTGAAGGCTGCGGCGGCTAACACCGCCGCAGCCTTGCCGGCGGAAGAGAAGAGCGTCCGGCGGGTGGGTGCGGGGCCGGGGAATAAGGGGCTGGTCACGGGACTCCTTGAATCAGGCTGACGAAAACTTAAGTAAGGCTAACCTATCTAAATGGCTATTACGCAACACTTTCATTGCCTAATGCAGGGAAGGTGATGGAGAGCACAAACCAGCGCAGGTCCTTGGACAGGAAGCCACTGAACTGGCAGGATGTCCTTGCCGGACCGGCGGCAGAGACACCGGGATGCTGAACAGGAACAGGACAACGGGAACAATGCGCACGCAGATGGTCACTTGGACCGCCGCTGCCGTGGAAAGCGGGGTGGCCGCTTTGGCCTGCACCGCGGAGACTGACTGACTCCCCCGTTACCCCTGGCCCGGCTCCGGGCCGCCCACCCTTTACGAAAGTTCAGCCATGCAATCAGTCACGCCTCAACAGATCCGCTCATCCTTCGTCAACGCCAGCCGCTCGGAAGCTGCAAAGCTCACGCTGCCCAAGAACTTTGACTCCCTCGCCTGGGACAGCCTGGAGTTCCTGGGCTGGCGCGATGAGAAGATGCCGCTGCGCGGCTACCTGGTGGTTCCCGGACCCAAGGGCCTTACCGGAATCATGCTCCGGGCGCCTGAAGGAGGGGCCCGGAAGAAGCGCTCCGTGTTGTGCGAGCTCTGCCGCGACGTGTTCTCAAAGGAGGATGTGCTCCTCTGGGTCGCCAAGCGCGCCGGCCAGTCGGGTCGTGACGGCAACACCGTGGGAACGCTGATCTGCTCCGATTTCCTGTGCTGCGGCAATGTCCGCAAGGAACCGCCGGCCAACGAGATCAATCCGGACCCGGCCGTCGTCGTGGAACGCCAGATCCGGGGCCTGCAGGACCGCACCGCGCAGTTCCTGGCCCGCGTCCAGTCGAAATAGGAGTGCCGGGCAAGTAGGCAGTCATATGGGAGCCCTCCCCCACGTTTGGGAGGGGGAGGGCTTCCCCGCTTGCCGCTCAGCGGTAGGAGAAACTCATCAGCAAGGCCTTCAGCATTTGGCCTTCGCCGCTCCAGTACCAGGCTTTTGCCGCCTCATCGTCAGGGAACGGGGCAGCGGCGAACAACACATCTGCGGTCAGGATGCGGTCGCCAAGCATCACGTAGCCGTACTGCACCTGGCCGTCCGGGGAGACCGGCGCTCCTGGCGTTAGCCCCATGTGGTAAGTGGCAGTGCCGAAAGCGTGATCAACAAAGAACGATGAACTGGGCGTGGGAACAGCGGCCCCGATCAACCCCGGCACCGGGTCAGTATCGAGTACGAACCTGGAGACGTTGCCGGCCGTGATGTCTCCCATCTGGCTGTAGTAGATGGCCACCTGCTCCTTGCCGCCGGCATCGGAGACTGTCGCGATTTCCACTGCCGGGGACGCCGATACCTGTTCATGCTTCACGTCCCAGCCCTCCGGCCGCGCAAAGGACAGGCGGCTGTCTGCGAATGTGAAGATCACCGGCCCGGCGGGAGCGGGAGACGAGGTGGCGGCGGGAATGATTGATGCAGGCGGACCTGCTGCACTCGTCCCGGCGGCGGGCCCCGTCGAGGCACCTCCGCCGCCTGCCGTGCCGTCAGCACAGCCCGTGAGGCCGAGGGCCCCAGCCGCGGCGAGCGCCATGAAGGTGGTGGCGCGATGTGCTGGGCGCATTTGTGCTGCCTTTCATGAAGGCAAGTGGTTAATGCCCACAGGATGGCACCAGGACAGCACCGTTCAACAGCACCCGGACGATATATCCATTGATTTGTTATAAAGTATGGGCGCCGGCAGCAGCTAACGCAGGACGATGTCCACCGGGTTCGCCTCGGACCGCCAGGCCCCTTCCTGCCCCGGACGGGGCCGGATCACCGGCGCGGTGAGGATGCCCGAGCGGTTGGTGCGGCGGTCGCGGAGGATCTCCGTGACCGAGCCGAGGTGCCGGGACAGGTCGATCACGTTTTCAGGCGCAGCCAGCAGCAGCTGGAACCCGAATTCGTGCAGGGCCTTGATCCCGGCGCCTGCGAACTCCTCGGAGGCGAGGACGAATGCCTCGTCCATCATCACCGTGCCGTAGGTGGTGAAGCCCTGCTCCGCGATGCCCAGCTGGTAGCTGAGGGCCGCGGCCATGATGAAGGCCGTAAACCGCTGCCGCTCGCCGCCGGACATGGATCCGGTGTCGGCGTGCATGAACACCTCGGTCCTGACGCCGCCCTTCTTTCCGGCGGCCGGGCCGGTGACCTCCCGGTGTTCCTTGCACTGGATGAACAGGTGCCCGCGGACATCGAGCACCTCGGCGCGCCACCGACGGTCCTCGGGTGCCTGCGAGCCGAGCCTCTTGACCAGGGTTTCCAGGGTCTTGTAGCGGGCGGTGAGCTCGCCGTCGTCGTCCCTCTCCGGGCCGGGACCCTCTGCACGGCCAGCTTCCGACTTCGCAGGCCGGGTATGACGCGCCTTCAAGGCGTTCTGGATGGCGTCCTTGAACTGCTTGGCCGTGGGAGGCAGCGTCTGCTTGATGTCCAGTTCCAGGTAGCTGCCCTCGTGGAAGTTCACCTGCGACAGGATGCCGTTCAGGGGCAGGATGCGGCTGGTGATGGAGCGGCGTTCCTCGTCCAGCAGGTGCAGCAGGGTGCTGAAGGACTCGTGGGTGCGCTGGTTGAAGAACTGCCGGAACTCCGCCTCCTGGGCGGGCAGCCCGTCGTTCACGATCGCGTGGTAACGGGCCTCGAATTCGCTGGCGGCGCCGATGCTGGTGCCGTGGTCCGCCGAAATGGCACTGCCCCACTCGCGCACGAAGCCTTCGAAAATGCGGGTGAGCCGCTCGGCCGTCGCCTGTCCGCGTGACTCCGCGGTGTGCAGCTCACCCAGCAGGGCGGTCCGGACCCGGTTGGCCAGGTTGTCCAGCTCGTGCATCTCGGTGACGTCGCCGAATTCCGCGAAGTACGGTTCCAGGGCTTTGACGGTGGCGTCCGACGGCGGCGCCTGGGCAAGGCGGTCGCGTGCTGCTTCCAGCAGGGTGTCCGCAGCCGTCAGCTGGCGGTCGAGTGCCTTGTATTCGCTCTGCAGCACAGCGGCGGACTCGGTGCTGGACTGGTGCTTCTGCCGGACCTCCTCGATGGTGGCGCGGAGTGGCTCCAGGTCCGCCTGCGCGGCGAGGGCGTCCTTGAGCCGCTGCTCGATCCGGGCGAGCTCGTCGGCCGCAACCGCAGCGGATACCTGTTCCCAGGGGCGGTCGTCTTCGGCGATCCGTCGCAGCGCATCGAGCTGCCGGCTCATGCCCTGGTGTGAGTCCTCGCGGCTCTGCGCCAGCTCGGCGGCCTTGGCCACTTCCTGCCGAAGGTCCTCCACCTGGGCTGCCACGAGTTCCAGCTTGGCGGCGTTGTCGAAGCCGAGGACGTAGTCCTGGCGGCTGGTGAAGCGGTCGTCCTTCTCCACCGTGTGCCGGTTGCGCTTGACCACCCCGCCCAGGCTCAGGCCCTTGTCCAGCGCCGCCAGCTCGTCGGGGTCCTCCACGCAGGGGAAAGCGAAGTCCAGCGCGATGCGTTCGCGCACCCATTCGCCGGCTTCGGCAGCCGTGCCCGAGGCGAGGATGTCCAGCTTGGTGAGCAGGTCGCCGTCGCGCGCGTCCTCCACGGCCAGCGCGCCGCCGGCGAGCGGTTTTGAGACATCCACTGCCCGCAAGGCGCCGCGGACGTTGTGGTCGTTGAGGTAGCGGGTCACGGCGCCGAAGTGCTCACCCGGCACCAGCAGGGTGGTGGCCAGGCTGCGGAGCGCGCGCTCGGCTGCCGGGCGCCATCGCTCCTCACCTTCAGCGAGGTCCATGAGTTCGCCGGCGAACGGCATGCGGTCCTCGGGGATGCCTGTTGCGGCGGCAATGGCGGCGCGGTTTTCAATGCTTGACGGCGGAAGCAGGGACTTGCGCGTCTTCAGCGAGACGAGCTCCTGCTCGGCAGCCGCCAGCTCACGTTTCCGGCCGGCGTGCGCATCGAACGCCTCAAATCGCAGTTCCTGCAGGGCCTGCGAATCATCCTTCAGCTCGGCGGACCGGGCGGCCGCCTGCTCGTGGGCCTGCTCCCAGCCAGCGGCGCTCCACTCAAGCTGCAGCCCGGCGTCGGCCAGTGCCTGCTGGGCCGCCTCCTCCACCTGTTGGCGGAGCTTCAGCCCCACCCGGGCGTTCTCCAGCGACTGCTCGATCGCCGAGATCGCGTTGCCGCCCTGGTTGTTGTAGTCGGTTTCCAGCTGCCGCAGTTCCTTGGCCAGTCCGTCCCGGACCGTACGCTCGGCGCCGAGTTCCTTGGCTTTCGCCTGGGCGAGCTCGCGGAAGCGGAGCAGGGTCTTCTGGTGGACCGTGACGGCGAGCTGCTGCCTGTAGGCCTCGAATTCCTCGCCCACCAGTTCCCGAAGCCGGTTCGCGTCCAGCAGCGACTGCGCGTACTCCCGGTTCAGCCCCGGCACCGGCGCCAGCTGGTCGCGCTGCTGCCGGACGTCCTCCAGCCGCTGGCGGATGGACATCAGGTTGCTGAACTCCTCCACCACATCGTCCGCGGCGGCCAATGTTGCGGGCGCGTCCAGGACCTGGTCGCGGAAGAACGTGTTGACGCTGCCGCCCAAGCCCTTGCCGGCCTGGATCACGCGCAGGAGGGGCAGGGCCTGGTCCGAGTTGATGCCCAGCAGCCGGCGGAACCGCTCTGCGAACGCCTTGTGCACGTCGAAAACCTGGGCGTGCGGGAAGATCGCCTCCAGCGCACCCTTGGTGAACCGCTTGTCGGCGATGCCCTCCAGCGCCTCCAGGTCCAGGGGCACGTTGTCCACCAGGTAGAACCGGCCCACGCTCGATTCCGTGCCATTCTTGGGCAGGTCGAACAGCGCCGACACCGTCACCCGCGTGCCGGCTGCGTTATCGAACGTCAGCGCGACGGCGGACCAGGTGGCACCGGGGCGCTGGAAGGCACTCGCCGACCCCTCGCCCACGGCCTTGTCGCCCACCTTGCCGCGCATGTACGTGAACGTGGTCCGCTTGTCCTCCACGGCACCGCCCGACCGCTGCGCTGCCGCCTCATTCGACCGCGGCCGCGCATCGAAAACCCGCAGCATCGCATCGAACAGCGTGGACTTACCCACGCCCGAATTACCCGTCAGCAGCGTCCCGTTCCGGTCCACGTGCATCGTGTGGGCCCCATGGAACGTCCCCCAGTTGACCACCTGCACCAACGCAAGGCGCATCTGGCCGGGGTTCGTGACATCCCCCAACGGAAGCATGCTCGCGATGCTCACTTGGCGTCCTCCGTGTCGTCGTTGTCGTCCCCGGTTTCGGCGGGCTCAACCGCAGGATCTGGCTCAAGGTCGAGCATCGCTTCTGTGCCAGTGGGGTCGGCCGAGGCGGCTACCAGGGCTTCGATATGGGCCGGGATGTCGCCGATGTTTTCGAACGGCAAGGCCAGGGGCAGGGCGTTCGAGATGGTGTACACGTCGTCCAGGCCCGTGGGGAGCAGGAGTTGGCGGGCCAGGAGCTTGGTGATGGCGCGGGTCACCACGTCGGAGTCGCGGAGGGCGTCCTGCTGACCGGCGGGCTGGTAGTGCGCCACAAGGTCCGTGATTTCCTCGCGGGTGATCGTGGGGTCTGTCTGGGCGGTGACGTGCCGGTCCAGCAGCAGGCGCAGGCGGAGCAGCACGATGGTTTCCACCCGGCTCAGGGCGCGCTGCTGGCGCAGGATGCTGGAACGGGTGCTGCCGCCGATCACCTCCGGATCCACGGGACGCAGGACGGCGATCTTCCGCTCATGGTCCAACTGCAAGGTCAGGAACAGCTCGGACAGGCGGCTGCGCAGGATCACCTGGTTATCCAGCAACACGGTCCAGAGCTTTTCGTCCCGGCCGCCGTCAATGTAGGGGCCCTTGAGGAGCTTCACCAAGGCCTGGCGCACCTTCATGGACAGGACTCCGGTGTCACCGGGAAACAGCGCAGCACCGTCGACGAAGGTGTCGCGGGGGGAAACGGTAAACGGGCGCTCGGCCGCCGGCACCTGCTCGGCGTCAGGCTGGATGTCCTCCGCCTCATCGAGCCCGTTGTCGTGTGAAACCTCAGTCATCTGAATCCTTTGCGAGCGTGACCACCGGCAGGTAGGCCCTGCGGGTGGAGCCGTCTATCTGTTCGAAGTCCAGGCCATCCCAGGCGCCACGGTCGAAGTCCGCCCCCGCATGGAGGGCCTCCGACAACAGGGCCCGGATGGAGTTGATGTGCTGCTCTTCGGGCGGCAGTTGGTGCCAGGCGTCGGCAAGGGTGGCAGCTCCTGCCATGGCCGCCCGGACCACCGCCGGTTTGGCCTTGCCGGTCCTCGGCGAGCGCACCCGGTCCGAGTCGGTGAAGGCGATCGGATCGGCCAGGCGGGGCGGTGCCGCAAACTCATCCGGATCGAACAGCTTCACCATGGACAGGGACTCGAAGCCGGCGTTGTAGAGGACGGGTCCGGGGACCAGGCCGGGGCGTTCCCGCTCGTAGGGGAGGGAACGGATGGCCTGCTCGGCTTCGCGCAGGACCTGCCGCAGCCGGACCGACTGGCGGAAGTCGTCGCTCTGCACGTACGTGTTGAGGCTTTCGCTGAGCTTGCCGTAGATGCGCTGGATCTGGCTGTGCTGCTGGCGGAGCTCGGCCACCAGGCTCTTCAGGGTCTCCCGGTCCTCGGGTGAGAGGTCGTCCGCGAACTGCCGGCTCAGGACCTCGCCGATTGCGGAGCGGAAGCGAAGCTGCTGCTGCGGGTCCTCAAGGAACGCGGTGAAGGACCTGAAGGTCCTGCCCTCGGGACTCTGGCGCAGCCGCTTGTCGGCTTCAAGGACCTGGGCCATCGTGGCGCCCTTGGTCAGCGACTCCTCGATGATCTGGTTGCGGAGCTCGCCCACCAGTTCCTCGATCCGGTCGCGCATCTTCTTGTAGTCCGCCGGCAGGCTGGCAGCGAGGTCCAGGATGTTCCCGGCGGCTTCCACGGCTTCGTCGTCGTCGAGCAGGCCGTCGAACTCGCCGGTGCTGATGTCCTGGATCAGCTGCTGCCGCTCTTCGATCTCCTCTTCCAAGGCTTCGAGGCGGGCGCTTTGGTCCGGGTTGGTTTCGTTGGCGAGCTTTTCCACGTCCCCCAGCAGGGTGCCCAGGCGGGAACCGTTCAAAGTGGACCGTTCACTGGAGAGGCTGTCGAGGAAGGCGAGCACACGGGCGGCAGGCTCGGTGGCCTCGTAAACGATCTGGCCGGACTGGTTCCGGCGCGTCAGGAACTGCCGCCGGGTCCACTCATCGCCAAAAGCCTTGCCATTGGCACCTCCTCCCAGGCCGGGATCCTGGCGCCGGAGCTCCTCAAGGAAGGTGTCGACGTCGGCATGGAATTCCTCGAGCGGCACCTGCGGACGGGTGCGGGTGAAGGAAGCCTGCAGTACCGCGATCACCCACGGCGCCGAGCGCGTCAGGGCCCAGGCAGGTCCCTTGGTGAGGAGTTCGAGGTCCCGGAGCCGGGCGCTGATGGCGTCAGCAGATGACCTGGCGGAGCGGGGCACACACTCTCCTTGGGCTGTTGGCTGTTGGGCTGTTCGGGGCTGGGCAGGGCGCTCCGAACAGAACGGACCGGAAAACTGCCAACTACAAGGTTAACGCAGGCCGCCGCTACCGCTCCGTGACCTACCTGCCGGTAGTGTTTCAATCCCGTATCAAGAGTCACATACGCCCCACGGGCTCTGGCTGGGCGCGCCCCCGTCCCCCTACGCTTCTGCTACTGGTTCTCACCACAGCAGTCTTTCGCAAAGCAACGTCGCAGCAGGGGGATTCATGCAGTTCGATCTAAGCTCCGTGGAAACAGCCACTTTGGTCTTCATCGGGACACTGGTGTTTGGCGCTATTCTGGCCGCATTCGTGCTCACCGCAGGACTGATCGCCCTGGTTGTCCTGGGCGCCGGCAAGCTCACCTGGATGGTGGTGGCCAACACACTCCTGGCTGTAGTCCACGGGATCAACGCGGGCTGGGACAAGGTGGTCCACCGCGCCTCCGCCGTGGACCTTCCCGGGGACTTCCAGGGCCAAACGTCCCCTGGCACGGGAACTTACCCGCGGGTAATCTTGAGGGACAGCTGAAGGGTTCTCCAACCCCGGCGGATCCATGGCTACACCGGCCATCCGGCCAAGGAGATGACCCATGACCTCCGCCACTGACAGCCAGGCCAAGGACGCCCCGGCTGATGAGACACCCGTCCCGGCCGGCAAGATCGGCGCCGGGGCCACCGCTGAAGATGCACGGGCCGTCGCCGAAGCCGCCCGTGAATCCGGCTGGGACCGTCCAAGCTTCGCCAAGGGCCTCTACCTTGGCAGCTTCGACCTGGATCTGGTCCATCCCTGGCCCGCCGCGGACCCTGCGTCCGTGGAACGGGGCGAGGCTTTTATGGCCCGCCTGACGGAGTTCGCCAAAACCATGTCCGGCCGCGTTATTGAGCGGGAAGCGAAGATTCCCGACGATTACATCAAGGGCCTGGCGGATCTGGGCGTCTTTGGCATGAAGATCCCGGAGGAATACGGCGGGCTTGGGCTCTCGCTGGTCTACTATGGCCGCGCCCTTGCCCTGCTGGGCAGCGTGCACCCCAGTCTGGGCGCCCTCATCTCGGCCCACCAGTCCATTGGCGTGCCGGAGCCGGTAAAAGTCTTTGGCACGCCGGAACAGAAGCGCGAGTACCTGCCGCGCTGTGCCGCCGGCGCCGTCACCGCGTTCCTCCTCACCGAACCGGACGTGGGCAGCGATCCCGCCCGCCTGGGCAGCACCGCAACGCCAACGGACGACGGCGACGCGTACCTTTTGGACGGCGTGAAACTTTGGACCACCAACGGGGTGATCGCCGAACTGGTGGTGGTGATGGCGGTGGTGCCGGCGCACACCGACCCGGACGGCACCAGGCACAAGGGCGGCATCAGCGCGTTCGTAGTGGAAATGGACTCGCCGGGCATCACGGTGGAAAACCGCAACGCGTTCATGGGCCTGCGCGGCATCGAGAACGGGGTGACCCGCTTCCACCAGGTGCGGGTGCCGGCCACCAATCGACTGGGCCGCGAAGGGCAGGGCCTGAAGATCGCGCTCACTACGCTTAATACCGGCCGTCTGGCGCTGCCCGCCCTCTGTGTGGCCTCCGGGCGGTGGAGCCTGAAGATTGCCCGCGAATGGTCCAACGCCCGCACGCAGTGGGGCCGGCCCGTGGGCGAACACGAAGCCGTAGGCAAGAAGATCGCTTTCATCGCGGCCTCGGCCTTTGCCCTGGACGCGGTCTTTGAACTCTCGGCCGAGCTCGCGGATGCCGGACAGAAGGACGTGCGGATCGAAGCGGCGCTTGCAAAGCTGTGGGCCACGGAGATCAGCTGCACCATCGCGGATGAGCTGGTCCAGATCCGTGGCGGGCGGGGCTTTGAGACCGCGGAGTCGCTCGCTGCGCGCGGCGAACGTGCGGTGCCGGCCGAGCAGCAGTTGCGGGACCTGCGTATCAACAGGATCTTCGAAGGCTCTTCCGAAATCATGCGGCTGCTGATCGCCCGGGAAGCGGTGGATGCGCACCTGGCGGCCGCGGGCGACCTTGCGTCCCTGGATGCGAGCCTTGCCGACAAAGCGAAGGCCGCCGTCGGGGCTTCCAGCTTCTATGCCAAATGGCTGCCCAAGCTGGTGGCCGGCGCCGGCATGGACCCCCGCTCCTACAGCGAGTTCGGCAGGCTGGCCAAGCACCTCCGCTTCGTGGAACGCTCGTCGCGGCGGCTGGCGCGGCAAACCTTCTACGGCATGGGGCGGTGGCAGGCCAAGCTGGAGCGGAAGCAGGCATTCCTGGGCCGCGTGGTGGACATCGGCGCTGAACTCTTCGCCATGACAGCCTGCTGTTCCCGCGCCGAGATGCTCCTCAAGACCTCCCCTGACAAGGCCGCCGGCGCCTATGAGCTGGCCGACGCCTACTGCGAGCAGGCCAAGGTGCGCGTTGACGAGTACTTCGACCAGCTGTGGCGGAACACGGACGACGCCGACCGGGAGCTGACGCGCAAGGTCCTGGCCGGCGACTACACCTGGCTTGAGGCGGGAGTCCTGGACCAGTCGGAAGGCACCGGCCCGTGGATTGCCGACGCGTCGCCGGGCCCGTCAAAAAAGCAGGACCTGCACCGGAAATACCGGTAAAACCGCAGGTCACAAAATAGTAAGCACGCTTGCTATCAGGTGGGGCGGGTGGTTGAGTTGAGGCATGAGCAGCTCAACGGACCCAGAGAACCTGCCTCCCCGCCGCGCCCGGGAGGACGAAACCACCCGCAGCGGAAGCTACCGCGATGCAGCCGCGGACGACACGGCCACGCGCTCGTTTGACCAGGCGCCTGCCCGGGAAGGAGCACCGGCCCGGGACGGGGCAACTGCCCGTTCAGTGGACCGGGAGCGCCTCTCTGACCGGGAGCGCGCCAGGGACCTCAGCGCCGAACGCGGCTACGACGCGACCCCGCCCAAGGCGGAGCGCGAGTACCAGCCCGCCCCCACCACTGCCACCCCCGTGGTGGACGCCGGCCTCGCGGACAGGGAAACGGCCGTCGCCCGCCAGAGGGAGCGGTTCGGCGGCATCAAGGTGGGTTCGGCGTTCTTTGGCTGGCTGACCGCCACCGGCATGGCTGTGCTGCTGACTGCGCTTGTGGCCGCCGCCGGGACCGCGGTGGGGCTCGCCAACAACACGGACGTCAACCAGGCGGTGAACCAGGCCGCGCAGAACAGCGGCACGGTTGGACTGGTGGGCATCATCGTCCTCCTGGTGATCCTGTTCCTTTCCTACTACAGCGGCGGCTACGTTGCCGGCCGGATGGCGCGCTTTAACGGCGCCAAGCAGGGGCTCATGGTGTGGGTGTGGGCGTTGATCGCGGCCATCGTAGTAGCGATCCTGGGGCTGGTGGCAGGGCAGCAGTTCAACGTTTTGGCCAACCTGAACAGCTTCCCCCGCATCCCCATCAACGAAGGACAGCTCACCACCACCAGCATCATCGCCGCGGTCGTGGTGGCAGCGGTGGCCCTCATCGGGGCCATCCTCGGCGGCCTGGCCGGCATGCGCTTCCACCGCAAGGTTGACCGCGCCGGCTTCACCCCGGACAGCGAGTTTTACGACGACGAAGAGTAGTCAGGCGAGGATGTCGCCGTCCACGTAGAACCACCGGCCGCCCTCGCGGACGAACCTGCTGTTCTCGTGCAGGACGCCCCGTTCCTTGCCGTGCCGGTAATACGCCTTGAACTCCACAGTGCCCTCGGTATCGAATGGGCCTCCCTTGCCGGTGGCCACGATGTCCAGGCGGCGCCACTCCATGGCCGGATCCAGGTCAAGGCTCGCCGACGCAGTGGAGGGATGGTGGGTGCGCAGCAGGTAATCCTCATCCAGCCGGACAAATGCGCTGTACCGTGACCGCATCAGCTGCTCCGCGGTTGCCGCTTGGGCGCGGCCCGAATGGAACCGGCCGCAGCACTCGTTGTACGGCTCCCCGGACAGACACATGCAGTTTAAGGAATCAATTGGGTCGGTCACCCGGCGATGCTGTCACATCCGGTAACAGGTTCGCTACAACCCCGGCCATGATGCTGTGGACGGCGGCACGTCCGGCCAAAAATCCGTATGGTGGAGAAGGAGCTTGCGGGTCCGGCATTTGTTGCCCGGACGCAGGCCCAGGATGCAGGCAGAGAGGAGAGATGACGTGGACCACCCGGACACTCTCGTCCTCAACCTGACCTTCCTTGGCACTGTGGGCGTGGCCCTGATGATGTTCGGAGTCCTCTTCCTGCTGGGGGTCATCACCCTGGTTCTCGCGGGCCTTGGCCGGCTGGCCGCCCTCGTGCTGATGGCCCTGTTCGGCCGCGTTCCGGGCAGGACCGGCGAAGGGCGTTTCGCCAACGGGGAAACCGGCCGCACTCAGCCCCGCAAGCCGCTCCGGGAACGGGCCGCCGCGCTGAAGCCGGACCGGGTGAAGGAGTCGCTCCGCACCGCCGTCGTACGCCATCCCAAGCTTGCCGCCGCACGCCCTGAACCCGCGGTCCTCGCTGAAGACTGGGCCTCCGCCGTTGCCGAGGCGGATAAGCGCGCCCAAGCCAGGGCACGTGCGGAACGGCCCGAAATCAAGCTGTCGGTCCGGGATCTTCCGGACCCGGCCGTACCTGCGGACAAGGTCTCCGAAGTGGCCCCGCTGGTGGAGTCCGCCCTGCACAACCACCGACCGCCGCATGAAATGCCGCGGTCATTCAAGAAACCGCAGCCGCTGCACCCGGTGCCGCCGCTGGATACCGGGTCCCTCGTGTCGCTCGCCGGCCCGCAGCAGGTGCTCAAGGAACAGGCCAAGGAGAACGGCTAAGCCCTTACCCTGAGCAACCATCTGCGTTAGCGTGAACACATGGAATTCAGATACCTCGGAAACAGCGGCTTCAAAGTCTCGGAAATCACGTTCGGCAACTGGCTGACGCACGGCTCGCAGGTGGAGAACGATGTCGCCATCCAGTGCGTGCGCGCCGCCCTCGATGCCGGCATCAGCACCTTCGATACAGCGGACGTCTACGCGAACACGGCCGCGGAGACCGTCCTGGGCCAGGCCCTGAAGGATGAGCGCCGCGAGTCCCTGGAAATCTTCACCAAAGTCTTCGGCCCCACGGGCCCCAAGGGCAAGAACGATCTTGGCCTGTCCCGCAAACACATCATGGAATCCATCAACGGGTCCCTGCGCAGGCTGCAGACCGACTACGTGGACCTTTACCAGGCACATCGCTACGACTTCGAAACGCCGCTGGAAGAGACCATGCAGGCGTTCGCGGACATCGTCCGGCAGGGCAAGGCACTGTACATCGGCGTGAGCGAGTGGACCGCGGAGCAGCTCCGAGAGGGCCGCAAGCTGTCCAAGGAACTGGGCTTCCAGCTCATCTCCAACCAGCCGCAGTACTCCATGCTGTGGCGCGTGATCGAAGCCGAGGTGGTCCCGGCGTCGGAAGAGCTGGGCGTGTCCCAGATTGTCTGGTCCCCCATGGCGCAGGGTGTCCTCAGCGGCAAGTACCTGCCCGGCCAACCCGCTCCCGAAGGCAGCCGCGCCACGGATGAAAAGGGTGGCGCCAAGATGATCCAGCGCTGGATGCGCGACGACGTCCTGGCCGGCGTGCAGGAACTGAAGCCGATTGCCCAGGAGGCAGGGCTGTCCATGCCTCAGCTGGCCGTGGCGTGGGTGCTGCAGAACCCCAACGTCGCATCCGCCATTGTGGGTGCATCCCGGCCCGAACAGATTGCCGACAGCGTAGGCGCCGCCGGCGTGAAGCTGGAGGCGGAGGTCCTCAAGCGGATCGACGACGCCATTGGCGGCCTCGCCGAACGGGACCCGGCACAGACCAAGTCGCCGGCCACCCGGGAAGCGTAAGTGGCGTCCCCGTCGGAACTGCCGGACCTCGCGGTCACCGGCTCCACCGGAGGCTTGGGCGGAATGGTGGCTCGGCAGCTTGCCGCGTCCGGTTTCGCCCAGCGCCTGCTGGTGCGCGACGCCGCGCGGGCCCCGCAGCTGGACGGCGCGCACGCGGTGGTGTGTTCCTACGGGGACGGCGCCGCCTCCCGGCACGCCCTTGAGGGGGCGAAAGTCCTGTTCATGGTGTCCGCCGCGGAGGCCGAGGACAGGCTGCAGCAGCACTATGCATTCGTGGACGCCGCCGCGGATGCCGGGGTGGAGCACGTGGTGTACACGTCCTTTTATGGGGCCGCGCCGGATGCCATCTTCACCCTGGCCAGGGACCATTACGCCACGGAGGAGCGGATCAAGGCGTCCGGGATGGCCTACACCTTCCTGCGCGACAACTTCTACCTGGACTTCCTGCCGCTGATGACCGGGGACGACGGCGTGATCCGCGGACCTGCCGGTGACGGCGTGTTTTCTGGGGTGGCGCGGGAGGACATTGCCCGCTCCGCCCACGCGGTGCTGCGCGATCCCGCCATCCACAAGGGCATGACGTACAACCTGACCGGCCCGGAGGAACTGTCCATGGCGCAGGCCGCTGAGATACTGAGCGCAGGGACCGGGCGGACCGTGCGCTACCAGCCGGAGACGGTGGAGGAAGCCTACGCGTCCCGGGCCTCCTACGGCGCTCCGCAGTGGCAGCTGGACGCCTGGGTCAGCACCTACACGGCCATGGCAGCGGGCGAGATGGCAGGGCTTTCGCCTGACGTCCACGGCCTCACCGGGCAGGACCCCATCACGCTTGCGGAGTTCCTGACCCGGCCGGTGCTTTAGCCGGCTCAAACCCGTTGACGGGCGTGGTGGCCCGGCGTAGACCTGTTGGTGCCGGGGGCGTTGTCAGTCCGCCAAGCAGAATCGCACCGCCATGAAATACGGCAATCAGCAGTCAACCCGGCAGGGGCCGGCGCCGGCTCCTGCCACCGCCGCGCAGCCCACGTCCGGTCCGCTCACCCGGGAGGAACTGCAGCTCGCCGCACGGAACCATTCCATGCCGCTGGAGGCACTCCGCCGCGACGTCACCCCGCCCGGGCTCCACTACGTGCTGACGCACTTCGACATCCCGGACCTCGACGGTTCGTCCTGGCATCTGCGGATCAGCGGGGCAGTGGAACGGGCCCTGGAACTCAGCATGGCAGCGCTCCGCAGGGACCCGGCCATCACCGTTCCCGTGACGCTCGAGTGCGCGGGGAACGGCCGGTCGCTGCTTGAGCCGCGGCCGCTGAGCCAGCCATGGGTCCTGGAGGCGGTGGGTACGGCGCACTGGACCGGCATTCCGCTTGCCTACCTCCTTGGCAAAGCGGGGGTGCTCCCGGACGCGGTAGAGGTGGTCTTCACCGGGGCCGACGCCGGGGTACAGGGCGGCGTCCCCCAGCGCTACGCACGAAGCCTGCCGATCCGCGAGGCGCTGCGTCCCGACGTCGTCCTCGCCTACCAAATGAACGGCACCGACCTGCCGCCGCAGCACGGCTACCCCCTGCGGCTGGTGGTCCCGGGCTGGTACGGGATGGCCAGCGTGAAGTGGCTGGAGTCCATCGAGGTGGTAAAGACGCCCTTCGCCGGCTTCCAGCAGAAGGTCGCGTACCGCTACCAGGACTCCGCGGACGACGCCGGCACGCCGGTTTCGCGGATCAGGGTGCGTGCGCTGATGGTCCCGCCGGGCGTGCCGGACTTCTTCACCCGGCAGCGGTTCCTCCGCGCGGGTCCAGTCCTGCTGGTGGGCAGGGCGTGGTCGGGGGAAGGTGCCGTGACCGCCGTCGACGTCGGAATCGATGGCACTTGGCTGCCCGCCCATTTGGACAAGCCGGCGGGTGGCTACGCGTGGCGGAGGTGGAGCCTGCCCTGGGTCGCCAACCCCGGCGAGCATGTCCTTTCCTGCCGCGCAACGGACATCACAGGTGCCAGCCAGCCGCTGGAGCAGAACTGGAACCTGCAAGGGATGGGCAACAATGTGGTGCAGCGGGTGCACGTGACGGTGGAGTGAAGTTGCGGGCCGGGGCTATACTCGGTGCCAATCATGACCAGCCTCCCTTCCTCCCCCGCCAGCGTCCGCATCGATGCCTGGCTGTGGGCCGTCCGCGCCTATAAGACGCGTTCTGCCGCCACCGCAGCCTGCCGCGCCGGGCATGTCCGCCTCAACGGCAACCCGTCCAAGGCATCGGCCACCCTGGTAACCGGCGATACGGTCACGGTCCGTATGCCCGGATACGAACGCATCCTCGAGGTGCGGCGGCTCATCGCCAAACGCGTGGGGGCCGAGGCCGCCTCCCACTGCTTTACCGACCACACTCCCCCTCGGCCCGTCCTGCCGGCACTTGGACTTCCGCAGCGGGACCGGGGCGCCGGCCGGCCCACCAAGAAGGACCGCCGGGAGATGGAGCGGCTTCGCGGGCCTGCGTGAAAGACGTGCTGGCGACGTCAGGCGCCTGCCTTGGTGCGTGCCTGTACGAGGTTAGCGAACGGTAAACGGCCGAATTCCTCCACAAAAGCAGCGTGGTAACCCGCTTCTGCGCGGTTCAGCTGGTCCGCCGGAAGTTCCTTCCACGCAATGGCCAGTGACCCGGCGTCGGCGAGTTGCCAAATAAGCCGCCCATCCCAGTGGCCGGGCGGCTTCCCTTGCCCAAAGTCAACGAATTCCTGAATCTGGCGCCGAAGTCCGCGGTTACTTTTGCTTCCGGGGCCGGCCCTTCCCACGTATAGAACAACGGCGGCGTCCACCCACTCGGCGGCTAACGCGGCCGCGGGGAGGGACGGGTCCTTCTTCTTAAAGACGCCTGCGTTGCTTTTCGTGAGCAGGCGGGGCTGGAAGCCGTCCGGGGCAATCACGGCGAAGAGGCCTGTTCCCTGTGGGATCCGCATGGTCTCGAGGTCCCGGATCGGCCGGAAGCCGGCGAAACCTTCGGCCTTCAGGCCTTTCCTGGTGAACTGCATAGTCCATTGAACAGCAGGCCTGGGACCACCGCTGACTTTGCGTTTTCCACATAGGGGTTTTGGGTGGCTGTCGATGTCACACCCTGGTGGAAGACTTTGGTTATGGAGGCGGTTGTGGGGACGGCGGGAGTACTGGAGGCAGAGCCTCGGGGGCTGTTTGCTGCTGGTCTGCCGGAGTCATCACCTCCGTTGTCTGCAGCAGTATCTTCCGCTGCTGATGCGCGTCGGTTCCCGCCTGCTGTTCAACCCGCCGCCCCTTCCATGGGTGATGTCCTGAGCCTGCTGGCCAGCGTCCCGGTCCCTGCTGATGGTGCGGGCATGATTGACCAGCTGCGCGGGTTGGAAGACCTGAAGTGCCTGGCGGGTGCGCGGCAGGCCGAGGTTGCTGTGGCGTTTGATCGTCAGCAGCGCCGGGAGCAGGCTGCCGCCGGGGTACCGGCCGGTGAGCAGGGTGCCGGGGTGGCGGCGCGGATCGCGCTGGCCCGGCGGGAGTCCCCGGCGAAGGGTTCCCGGCTGCTGGGAATGGCCAAAACGCTCACCGGCATGCCGCACACCTCCGCTGCGTTTCAAAGTGGTTTGTTGAATGAGTGGCGGGCCACGCTGGTCGTAAAGGAAACCATTTGCCTCTCCCCCGAGGACCGGGCCGGGGTGGATGAGGAACTCGCCGCCGACACCGGCGCCCTGGATGGCATGGGCGACAAGGCCATCATCGCCGCCGTCCGCGCCGCTGCCTGCCGGCGGGATCCGGCCTCGGTCGCGAGGCGTGCTGCACACGCGGTCACGGAACGCAGCGTGAGCCTGCGCCCGGCCCCGGACACCATGACGTACCTGACCGCCCTGCTCCCCGTCTCACAGGGGGTAGCCGCCTACGCGGCACTGAACCGGGATGCCGACACGCTGCGTTCGGCCGGGGATGAGAGGTCGCGGGGACAGGTCATGGCAGACACCCTCGTCGAGAGGATCACCGGGATCCCTGGCGGGATCAGCGGCGTGGAGGTCCAGCTCGTCATGACCGACCACACCCTCCTCCAAGCCGACCCCGAACCCGCACGGCTCCCCGGGTACGGCACTATCCCCGCGGCATGGGCCCGGACCATCGCCCTCACCGGCGAACCAGCCCCGGGAACACCGGTAACAGTCCCCGGCCCCGGCAACCTTGGTTCTCCGGCCACTGCCGATACTGACGGACACGGCACCGCGGCCGGGACCACCGCCGTTGACGCTGGCGATGCCGCCGCGGACACCGCCACGGATGCCGCGGCCACCCCTGAAGTCGCTGGTGACGCCACCGTGGACGCGTCCGGCCGTCATCACCTGAATCTCTGGATCCGCCGGCTCTACACCGCCCCCGGCAGCGGGGAACTGGTGGCGATGGACTCCAAAGCCCGGCTGTTCCCGGCAGGGCTCAAACGCTTCCTCCAGATCCGGGACGATACGTGCCGGACCCCGTACTGCGACGCCCCGATCAGGCACCACGACCACATCAGGCCTTGGCACAGCGGCGGCCCCACCACCGTCGGCAACGGCCAGGGACTCTGCGAAGCCTGCAACCACGCCAAGGAAACACCTGGCTGGACCGCCAAACCCGTCCCGGGTGCACGCCACACCGTGGCAACCTCCACTCCAACAGGCCACACCTACCACTCCACCGCACCACCACTCCCCGGAACCCCGCCGGCGGGAGCGCAGCCCCGGGGAGGCACTCGGTCATGCAGCTCTCAGGAACGGCGGCTATCCTTGGCGCGTGCCACCCCTTGAGATCCTGATGTCCTCCTGGCAACTCGACTGGGCCGCCGCCGCCTTCGTCGTCGTGGCCGCTGTCTTATACGGGTGGGGAATGCGCTCAGCCGCCCGCCGTGGCCAGGGCTGGCCCGTGTGGCGGGCCGTTGCGTTCTACGTCCTGGGCCTGGGCGCTTTTGTTGTCCTGACCTGTGGGTTCACCGGCGTGTACGGCGCGCAGCAGCGGTGGGCGTTCACCATCAAGATCTCCATGCTGCTCTTTGTTGTTCCACTGTTTATCGGGCTGGGAAAGCCACTCACCCTGGCCAGGACAGCGTTGCCCGCCAAGGGCATAGACACCCTAAACACGGTCCTGGCCAGCCGGCCTGTTAGGTTCGTCAGCAACTCTTTCGGCGCGCCACTGCTGGGGCTGGCGCTCTTTTCCACATTCCTGACACCAGCTTTCTACACGCTCCGGACAGATCCCGTGGCCGGCGGACTCCTCACCCTCGGTGTACCTCTGCTTGGCATGCTGATGGCGCTGCCCATCATCGAGGAGTCCGACTTCCAGCGGTCCAGCGCCTACTTGACCCTGGAATTCATGTTCGTGTTCATCGAACTGTTGATCGATGCGATCCCCGGAATCCTGCTTAGCCTCAACGGCCAGGTGCTTGACCATGTGATGTCAGTCCCCAGCCCGCAGTGGTGGTTCAGGGACGCGTTCCAGGACCAGCAGTTTGCGGGAAATCTGCTGTGGTTCATCTGTGAAGTGTTGGACCTCCCCTTGATCATCCTTATGTTCGTTCGCTTCTCACGAAGCGACAAGCGTGAAGCGGGCGTCTTTGACGAGCTGACCGATGAGCAGCTCAGCGAACTGCACAAGCAGCACCTGCGCGGCCCGCACTAGGTTGGCCTGCTCCAAAAAATTCGGTGTGCCCACCCCTCCCCGGGGAAGCGTAGAGTGACATAGGACGCCTGATTCTGGACGCCTCGCTGCCAAGGAGAAATCGTGACGATTGATTGGGACGAAAAAAAGGCCCTGCTGCAGGAACCGAATATCGCGCAGGTCACCCAACTGTGCGATGAACTGATGGAAAAGAAGCCGGGTTCCACCGTCCCCTACATCGACCCCGTCCACGACGAAGATGAATGCAGGATCATCAGCCTCCAGGCCAGCCCCGGCAAGGGGACGGAATCGGGATTTGTCTCCCATTACAACGATGACGAAGCGGCCCGCCGTGCGACCCAAATCTATGAGCTCGCAGAACTGGACCCCCGCTACGTCATGCCCTGGAACGCCTATCCCTGGGTGCGCGAGAGCGGCAGCCCGTCGGCCCTTAGCGTCCAGGAGAAGACCGACGGCCTCCGCCCATTCCGGCAGTTCCTCAAGATCAACTCCCGCGTTTCGGCCATCATCGCCCACGGTACGGATGCATCCACGTTCCTGACCCTGTTCGAGAAGACCTACCACTCGTCGCTGAAGAACAACGGCATCAAAATCTACAAGGCCACTGCCCTTGGCGGCAGGGCCTTTGCTGTTTCCGAGGCCAAGCAGGAAGAGCTCCTGGCCAAGAACGTGGAGACCTACCGGGACGCGATGCAGCGGGCCGGAATCCAGCACCTCTAACGGATACCACAGCTTTCTTTCAGCCGCACCTGCGCATACTCGTAGGTACACCTGACCGGCGAAAGAACCAGGCTGAACCTTGACGTCCTCCGCAAAGCGCCCAACCGGGGCAGCATCCCCAGCCGGGAGATTCCTGGTGAAGCCCGGCCCCGTCCCCGCTCCGCGGGCTTAAAGTTGGTTCCATGACGGGCTTCATCGACGGACTCCTGAACGTCAGCCCGATCGTGGCGTACATAGCCGTCTTCTGCCTGGTCTTCGCCGAAGACGCCATATTCGTCGGTTTCGTGATCCCAGGTGAGACGGCAGCCGTCCTGGGCGGTGTGGTGGCCAGCCGGGGCGAGGTGCAGCTGGGCATCATGATGGCCCTGGTGGTGTTCGCCGCCATCATCGGCGACAGCGTGGGCTATGAAGTCGGCAAGCACCTGGGAGCCCGGCTCGTGAAGACAAAAGTGCTGGCACGGCACTCCCGCAAGCTGGAAAACGCGCAGGAATTCCTCCGGCGCAAGGGCGGTTCCGCCGTGTTCCTGGGCCGCTTCACCGCTTTCCTGCGCGCCGTCATGCCCGCCCTGGCCGGTACATCCCGGATGCCCTACGGCCGGTTCCTCGCCTACAACGCTGCCGGCGGCATTGTCTGGGGCATCGGCTTCGTCCTGCTGGGCTTCCTCGCAGGCAACTCCTACGAGGCCGTAGCCCAGGCAGTGGGCCGGGACCTCGCCGTCGTCATCGCCGCAGTTGCGGTGGCAGGGCTCATCGCCTGGCACTTTCGCTCACGACGGCGGCAGCAGCGGCGGCGCGCAGCGAACCAGCGGCAGGACTAGGGAGAGTTTGACACCCACTGTGACCAGTGCCATATTTAAGGCGTGAACCTGTCAGACAGCCGGACAGCAGGACAGCCTGTAGTCCGCCCCCTTGCCCGGCTGAGCGCTGCCGAGGCGGTGTTCAACACCATCCGCCAGGACATCGAGTCCGGCGCGCTTCCGGTGGGGAGCAAACTGAGCTCGGAAGCCACCCTCGCACAGGTGTATGGAGTCAGCCGCTCGGTGATTCGGGAAGCCCTCCGATCCTGCACCGCCCTGGGGCTGACGGTAACCAGGACCGGCAAGGGCACGTTCGTCGTCGCCAGCAAGGTGGCCAATGACCTCACCCTGGGGCAGTACTCGGCACGCGACCTGACGGAAGCACGCCCGCACATCGAAGTCCCGGCCGCTGGACTGGCGGCTGAACGGCGCACTGCGGAGGAACTGGAAATCCTGCGGGGGATCGTCGCCGCCATGGCCGTGGAAACCGATCCGGAGTCCTGGGTGGCCCTGGACTCCAGCTTCCACGCCACCATCGCCCGCGCCAGCGGCAACAAAGTGTTTGCCAGCGTCGTGGCAGACATCCGGGATGCCTTGGCGCACCAGTCCGAGACACTGAACATGGTGGCGGACCGCCAGCACGCCTCCGACATTGAGCACCAGCAAATCCTTGCCGCGATCGAGTCCGGCTCCGCGGAAAAGGCCCGCGCTGCGATGGCGCACCATCTGGACGCCGTGGGCGTGGCCCTCGACTCCATCCTCAATAACTAGCCAGCTTCAACCGACCCTTCCAAGGACCCCATGCCCTCCCCCGTCTTTTCTGCTGCCCATACTGCTGCCCCGGCCGAGTTGGCCCTGCCGCAGCACACCCCGTTGGTCGCCACCGTGCGCGACGGCCTGGTGGAGAGCGTCCACTACGGCTCCGCAATCGCCCTGGGTGCCGACGGTTCAGTGGCGGCAACTGCGGGTGATCCCTTGGCCCCCTTCTACCCGCGCTCCGCACTCAAGCCCCTCCAGGCGGTTGCCATGGTCCGCGCCGGCCTTGAACTCCCGGCCGACCTCCTGGCCCTGGCCGCCGCCAGCCATTCCGGTGCGGCTGCACACCGGGACGGCGCTTTGCGCATCCTCGAACTGCACGGGCTGGCCCCGACCGACCTGGAAAACAGCACGGACCTGCCCTACGGCACGGCGGAGCGCGAGGACTGGCTCCGCACCGGGGGCAGCGCCACGCAGATCACCCAGAACTGCTCGGGCAAGCACGCCGCCATGGTGGCCACCTGCAAGATCAACGGCTGGCCCGTGCGGGGGTACCTTGACCCGTCGCACCCGCTGCAGCAGCTCGTGGCGGAAACGGTCCTCGACCTGACCGGCGAGGAGCCCTCAGCTGTAAGCACCGACGGCTGCGGCACCCCGCTGTTCGCCCTGACGCTGGGCGGCATGGCCCGAGCCTTCGGCCGGATCGCCCGGGCGGCCGCGGCCTCCTTGGACGGAAACGACGACGACGGCAGCCCGGCGGCCGCCGTCGGGCTCGCCATGCAGCGGCACCCGGAGATGGTGGCCGGGGAAGGCCGCGATGTCACCGCCCTGATGCGCCTGGTCCCCGGCGCCGTAGCCAAGGACGGCTTTGAAGGCGTGCAGCTGGTGGGCCTGCCCGACGGCAGCGCCGTCGCCGTAAAGATTTCCGACGGCGGCGACCGCGCCCGGATGCCCGCCACCGTCAGCCTCCTGGAAGCGCTGGGAATGGATACCGAGCCTCTTGCCGGGATCGCCACGGCCCCTGTCCTGGGCGGCGGCCACCCTGTGGGCCAGCTCCTGGCCACCGACTTCCTGAACCCTGCTTTCCTGAACACCAACCAGTCCACGCCCGACAACGAAGCCCTGTGAGGACAACCATGACCATCACCGAAACCGCGGCGGAAGCCACCTCCGCCCCAGCCAGGTCGGAGCACGACCTGCTCGGCGACCGGGACGTCCCAGCCGACGCGTACTGGGGCGTGCACACGCTTCGCGCCGTGGAAAACTTCCCCATCACCGGCCAGAAGCTGTCATCCAACATGCACTTGGTCCGCGGCCTTGCGGCGGTGAAGCTGGCCGCCGCCCGCACCAACCGTGAGCTCGGCCTGCTGGACGCCGAACGCGCCGACGCCATCGGGCAGGCGTGCCAGGACGTCCTGGACGGCAAACTTGCCGACCAGTTCGTGGTGGACGTTGTGCAGGGCGGTGCGGGGACGTCGTCGAACATGAACGCCAACGAGGTCATCGCCAACCGCGCCCTGGAAATCCTGGGCCACCCCAAGGGTGACTACGCGCGGCTGCACCCTAACGACCACGTCAACCTCAGCCAGTCCACCAACGATGTGTACCCCACGGCCGTCAAGCTGGGCACCATCTTCGCCGGCCGGGAACTGCTGGCGGCACTCGAAGAACTCGAGGAAGCCTGCGCCGCCAAGGCCATGGAGTTCCGCACCGTGGTGAAGATGGGCCGCACCCAGCTGCAGGACGCCGTCCCCATGACCCTGGGCCAGGAATTCGGAACCTACGCCATCACCATCGGTGAGGACCGGCTGCGCCTGGCGGAGGCCGAGCTGCTGATCCACGAGATCAACCTCGGAGCTACCGCCATCGGCACCGGCCTGAACGCCCCCGCCGGTTACGCCGCAACAGCCTGCCGTCATCTGGCCGAGATCACCGGACTCCCGCTGGTGACCGCCGTCGACCTGATTGAAGCCACCCAGGACGTGGGCGCCTTCGTGCACCTGTCCGGCGTGCTCAAGCGGGTGGCGGTCAAGCTGTCCAAAATCTGCAACGACCTCCGTCTGCTCTCCTCAGGCCCGCGCGCCGGCTTCGGCGAGATCAACCTGCCGGCGGTGCAGTCCGGGTCCTCGATCATGCCCGGCAAGATCAACCCGGTCATCCCGGAAGTGGTCTCGCAGGTGGCCTACGAGGTGATCGGCAACGACGTCACCATCACCATGGCCGCCGAAGCCGGGCAACTGCAGCTCAACGCCTTCGAACCGATCATTGTCCACAGCCTCCACAAGAGCATTTCCCACCTGGAAGCAGCCTGCCGCACCCTTACGGCCCGCTGCATCCGGGGTATCACCGCCAACACCGATCACCTGCGCCGCACCGTGGAGCAGTCCATCGGCCTGGTCACCGCATTGAATCCCCACCTCGGCTACGCCACTGCAACCGCCATCGCGCAGGAAGCACTTGCCACCGGCAAGGGCGTGGCGGAACTGGTCCTGGAACACGGGCTCCTCACCGACGCCCAGCTCCAGGAACTCCTCAGCCCCGAACGCCTGGCCAACCTCAGCAAGTAATCCGTCTTGTAAGGACACCCCCATGACAAACACCCCCCTTCCAGACCACCTGATCGATGGTGGGCACGCGCATGCCACCGAGACCTCCCTGCACGCGGAGGACAAGGGTTACCACAAGAACCTGAAGCCGCGGCAGATCCAGATGATCGCGATCGGCGGTGCGATCGGTACCGGCCTGTTTCTGGGCGCCGGCGGCCGGCTGAACGCTGCAGGCCCGTCCCTGGTCATCGCCTACGCGGTGTGCGGGTTCTTCGCGTTCCTGATCCTGCGCGCCCTGGGCGAACTGGTCCTGCACCGCCCTTCGTCGGGTTCGTTCGTTTCCTACGCCCGCGAATTCTTCGGTGAAAAGGCCGCGTTCGTTTCCGGCTGGTTCTACTGGATCAACTGGGCCACCACCACCATCGTGGACATCACCGCCGCCGCCCTCTACATGCACTTCTTCGGCAACTACATCCCCTGGATGGCCGACGTCCCCCAGTGGGCCTGGGCACTGACCGCCCTGATCGTGGTCCTGGCCCTGAACCTGGTCTCCGTGAAGGTCTTCGGCGAAATGGAATTCTGGTTCGCCCTGATCAAGGTCGCCGCCCTGGTCGCCTTCCTCATCATCGGCACCTACTTCGTCATCTTCGGCACCCCCGTGGACGGACAACAGGTCGGCATCAACCTGCTGTCCGATAACGGCGGGATCTTCCCCAACGGCCTGCTGCCCATGATCATCCTCATGCAGGGCGTCCTGTTCGCCTACGCCTCGATCGAACTGGTGGGCACCGCCGCCGGCGAAACCGAAAACCCGGAAAAGATCATGCCCAAGGCCATCAACTCCGTGGTCTTCCGCATCGCCGTGTTCTACGTCGGCTCCGTAATCCTGCTGGCCCTGCTGCTGCCGTTCACGTCCTACCAAAAGGGCGTCAGCCCCTTCGTGACCTTCTTCGGCTCCATCGGCGTCCAGGGCGTGGATGTCATCATGAACCTCGTGGTCCTCACCGCCGCCCTGTCCTCGCTGAACGCAGGGCTCTACTCCACCGGCCGGATCCTGCGCTCGATGTCCGTCAACGGCTCGGCCCCCAAGTTCGCCTCCCGCATGAACAAAGCCGGCGTCCCCTACGGCGGCATCGCCATCACCGCCGTCGTCTCCCTTCTCGGCGTGCCGCTGAACTACCTCGTCCCCGCCGAAGCCTTCGAGATCGTCCTGAACATCGCCTCCGTGGGCATCATCATGACCTGGGCCACCATCGTGCTCTGCCAGATCCAGCTCAAACGCTGGGCGGACAAGGGCTGGGTGGAACGCCCCTCGTTCCGGATGTTCGGCGCCCCCTACACGGGCTACCTTTCACTGCTCTTCCTGGTCGGCGTCCTGATCATGGTCTTCATCGACTCACCGCTCACCATGCTCGTCACCGCGATCGCCTCCATCCTCATGGTCATCGGCTGGTACGCCTGCCGCACGCGCATCCGCGAGATCGCCGAAACCCGCGAAGGCTTCACGGGAATGTCCCCCGTGGTCGCCAACGCCCCGGCTGACACCTTCAAGAAGTAACCGCGCTTTAAACATCCGACGGCGGCACCTGGGTTCTGGAATTCGCAGAATCCAAGTGCCGCCGTCGGGGTTTAACGGTGGCTGCTGCCCGTCACTTGGACGGTTTGACCACCATGGCTGATCCGCCGCCGCGCCTGACCGGCTCCGCGGCCGCCAGGACGCGACCGTCATCAAGGAACTCGATGGCGGTGGCTGCGCCAATCTCAGAGGCCGACGTGAACGAGTCACCCGACGGTGTCAGCTTGTGGCCGAAGCGGGATGTCAGGGCCGCGCCGTACTTGTCGATAAAGGCCGGCTCGGCAGTGACGCTGGCCGTATTCCGCTGGGACGCACGGGGTGCAGCAATGGCATCAGGGGTGCTCATGCCCAGGTCGATCCGGTTGACGATGGTCTGCAGGACGGTGGTGATGATGGTGGAACCGCCCGGGGAACCCAGGGCCAGGAACGGCTTGCCATCCTCCAGGAGGATGGTTGGCGACATGGACGAACGCGGCCGCTTGCCCGGCTCGATCCGGTTGGGGTCGGTGGCGCTGTAGACCGTGGAGAAGTCGGTGAGCTCGTTGTTGAGCAGGAAGCCACGGCCGGGGACAACCATGCCCGAGCCGCCGGTCTGCTCAATGGTCAGCGTGTACTCCACCACGTTGCCCCACTTGTCCGAGACAGTCATGTTGGTGGTGGAGATGTTCTCGGTGTCCTTCTCATCGGCGGGCGCCGCCGGTGCCGCCGGGCAGGTGCCGTCGTACGAGGTGACGTCGCCGGGCTGCACGGGCTTGGTTGCCGCCTTGTTGGGGTCGAGTTCGCAGGCGCGTTCCTTGCCGAAGATGGGGTCAGTCAGGGCTTTGGTCGGCACCTTCACAAATGCGGGGTCTCCTACGTACTTTCCGCGGTCCGCGAACGCCAGGGCGCTGGCCTCGAGGTAGTGGTGCAGCACAGCAGGCTGGTCCTTCTTCAGCGCCGGAAGGTTGAACACATCCAGGATGTTCAAGGACTCACCAACGGTGGTGCCGCCGCTGCTGGAGGGGGCCATGCCGTAGACGTCATAGCCGCGGTAGTTCACGTGCGTTGGATCCTGGTCCAGGGCTTCGTAGTCGGCCAGGTCCTCCGCCGTCATGGAACCCACCGGGACGGGGAGGGTGGTGTCCGGGGACTTGGGCGGATTCTGCACCGTCTTGGCGATCTCCTCCGCCAACGGGCCGGTGTAGAAGGCACTCATGCCATCCTTGGCCAGCATGCGGTAGGTGGCGGCGAGGTCGTGGTTCTTGAAGATTGAGCCAACCTCGGGCAGCTTGCCGCCCTGCAGGTACAGGTCCTTGGTGGAGGTGAAGGCCGCAAACCGTGCCTGGTTGTCCTGGGTCTGGTTACGGAAGGTCTCATCCACCACGAAACCACGGTCTGCAACCTTGATGGCAGGCTTCAGGGCGTCGCCCAGGCTGAGTGTGCCCCAGCGTTCCAGCGCCCGTTCCCAGGTGGCCGGCGTGCCGGGAACGCCTACCGAGACGCCGCTGGTGACCAGTTCAGGAGTGAAACGGTAAGGCTTGCCCGTAGCTGGATCGATGAACGCATCCTGCTTGATCCCGGCCGGTGCCGTTTCCCGCCCGTCGATGGTTCTGACTTTCCCGGACTTCGCATCGTAATAGACAAAGTAGCCGCCCCCGCCGATCCCGGCACTGTACGGTTCAGTGACGCCAAGGGTGGCTGCCGCGGCGACGGCGGCGTCCACCGCGTTTCCACCCTTGCTGAGGACTTCGATGGCCGCCGCTGAAGCGTCGGGGTCCACCGTACTGACGGCCCCACCGTAGCCGGTGGCCGTGGGATTCTTGTCGGTTTGCCGGGGGTCGGCAGACGCGGGGCTGATGGCCCCGGTGTTGACGCTCATTGCCAGCGCGGCAGTAACAGCCGCGAGCCGGCGTCCGAGATGTGGCATGGTGGCTCCTACATGGGGTTCGAGTGGTGTGGGCCACGCTACTCTTCGGGTAGGACACTCTCAACGACTCCGGATGGGACGGACACGATGGCAGGATCCAAACTCGCAGTGGTGGGCGCGGGCAGCGTCGGCACCTCGCTGGCGTACGCCGCCCTGATCCGCGGCTCCGCCAGCAACATCGCGCTGTTCGATGTCAACGCGCCAAAGGCGGAGGCGGAAGCCCTGGACCTGGCGCACGGCAGCCAGTTCGCCGCAGCCTCGGCAACCGTCACCGGAGGCGGGGATATCGGCGTGACGGAAGGCGCCGACGTCGTGGTGATCACGGCGGGTGCCAAGCAGAATCCGGGCCAAAGCCGCCTGGACCTGGCCGGCACCAACGTGCGGATCCTGGAGCAGCTGATGCCGCTGCTGCTTGAGCGCGCGCCGGACGCCGTCTATGTCCTGGTCACCAACCCCTGTGACGTGCTGACGGTGGCCGCCCAGCGGATTTCCGGGCTGCCGGCGCAGCGGATCTTCTCCTCCGGGACGGTGCTGGACACGTCCAGGCTGCGCTGGCTGCTGGCCCGGCGGGCGGGCGTTTCCGTCACCAGCGTCCACGCCAGCATGGTGGGCGAGCACGGCGACACCGAATTCCCGCTGTGGTCCGGCGCCACCATCGGGCCGGTCCCGATCCGGGACTGGACGGACGACGGCGAGCGTATCTTCACGCCCGACTACCTCGCCGCCACCGCCAAGGAGGTGGTCCAGGCGGCCTACAAGGTGATCGCCGGCAAGGGCGCCACGAACTACGCCATCGGCCTGTCCGGCGCCCGAATCGTGGAGGCGCTGCTGCGCGACGACAACGCCGTCCTGCCGGTCTCCACCGTACTGTCGGGGCTGCACGGGATCTCCGGGGTGGCACTGTCCCTGCCCAGCGTGGTGGGCCGGGGCGGGGTGCACCGCGTCCTGGAAACACCCATGGACGACGGCGAGCTGGCGGCTTTGCGGCATTCCGCGGACACCCTGCGCAACACCATGGACGCCTTGGGAATCTGACCACCGCGCCCGGTCACCTATGCTCAGCTAAGGCGGCAACGCAGGCTCAACGACGAACCAAACAGGAGCAACGCATGACCAACTGGCGCATCAGGGATTTCCATTCGGCTGACCTGGACGGGATTTTGCACCTCTGGGAGACGCTCAAGGCCCACAATGTGGAGCCTGTCTACGCCCTGTCAGAGGTCCTCGCGTCCTGCGAAAAGGACCACGCCGTGGTGGCGGTGCAGGGCGAGCAGGTGGTGGGTGCCGCCGTCGGGCGCGCCGCGCACGACCAGGGCTGGATCGTCTTCCTCGCCACCCTGCCGGAGTACCGTGGCAGGGGCATCGGCACCTCGCTGCTTGCCGCCGTCGAGAACCGCATGGCCCCGCACGGCCTGAACAAACTGTCGGCCCTTATGCCGGAATCCGAAACCCGGGTGGAGGCCTTCCTGGGGCGCGGCTTCGCGCTCAAGAAGAACCTGCGCTACTTCGAGCGCACCATCCCGGTCCAGCGGCAGGAGCTCGGCGCCCTGGGCCAGCTGGGCGGCCGCGTCCTGGCCCGCGACCTGTGGGAGAACGTGGCGGGCATGCGCAAGGAGAAGGAACTGCTGGAACGGCGCCTGGTGCTGCCGCTCGCCGAGGCGGACCTGGCGGATGAATTCGGCGTGGTGCCGCCGCGCGCCGTCGTCCTCTTTGGCCCGCCCGGTACCGGCAAGACCACCTTCGCCAAGGCCATCGCGTCCCGTTTGGAGTGGCCGTTCGTGGAGGTGTTCCCCTCCCGCCTGGCCGGCGATCCCCAGGGCCTGGCCGGTGCCCTCCGCGAGACCTTCCTGGAGATCGCGGAGCTGGAGCACGCCGTGGTGTTCATCGACGAGGTGGAGGAGATCGCGTCCCAGCGCGCGGGCGATCCGCCGTCGCCGCTGCAGGGCGTCACGAATGAACTGCTGAAGATCATCCCCGCGTTCCGTGAACAGCCGGGCCGGCTCCTGGTCTGCGCCACCAACTTCATCCGCGCCCTGGACTCGGCCTTCCTGCGCCACGGCCGGTTCGATTACGTCATCCCCATCGGGCTGCCGGACCGGCAGGCGCGGGAAGCGATGTGGCAGCGGTTCATCCCTGCGGCGGTGGTGGACGGCGTGGACGTGGAACTGCTCGTGGAGAAGACCCAAGGCTTCTCCCCGGCTGACATCGAGTACGCAGCCCGGAGCGCCTCCCAGCGGGCGCTGGAAAAAGCAGTGTACGACGACGGCGGGCTGGCCTCCGGAGGCGGGGTTTCCGTCCGCGAGGCGGTCCGGAAGGGCCCCTCCACCCAGGACTACCTCGACGCCATCGGCGACACGCGCACCACGGTCAGTCCCGAAGTGCAGGCGGACTTCCTGGAGGACATCGAGGCGTTGGGCCGGGTCTAGCTCCCGGGAGCGTCGTCGTATCGGAGGTTTTCGTAGTCGGTGTCATCCGCCTCGTCCAACTCTGCGTCGAACTCCTCCAGCAGCCAAGGGTTGACGCGGGCCAGGATTTTGCGGATCTCCTCCGCTTCAACGGCCGCGTAAAGCACCGGCCGGGCGTCCCGGTATTTGGTAACAGGCGGCTTATCGGGCCATTTTTCGGCAAGGGCACGGACGCGTTCGGGCAGTGAGTTGTGCGCGTTGTCGGCGATTTTGACCAGGGCGGCGTCATGGTCCTGGGCTATCTCATGGATACCGGCGAGGTAGTCATCGGGGTTGCTGTGCAGCCGATTGGTGACGCGTTCAATGATGTCGACCGCGCGCTCGGAAACCCCCATTTCAAGCAGAGCCTGCCGGGTCATGGGGGTGTCTTCGGCAATGTCATGAAGATAGCCGGCGATCCGGACGTCGTCGTCGAAGTCTGCCAGCGCATCCCCCACAGCCAGCACGTGGTCTTTGTAAGGCCGCTTGAGCTTGTCCTTCTGGCGGTTGTGCGCCACCTCGGCAAGGACACGGGCCGTCTCGGGAGTGAAACTGCTGGCAGAGCGCTGATCAGTGGGTTCCGGCATGCCACCAGCCTACGGGGCAGAGCGGCCGCCCGGGGCGGACCAAACCCACGCTTCCCTGGGTAGCAGTTCGGGATTGAACTCTGCCAAGGCACGTTCGAGCGGACCCGGCGGGAGCCCCAATGAGCCGAGCAGATGGTCCCGCACCGCGTCGGCAGTAGTGCCCCGGGCTGCCAGGTCCGCCAGCGTTACGGCTCCGTCACGCTTGGCCAGCCTGGCGCCGTCGTGGTTGACCACCAATGGAACATGGGCATATTCCGGAACGGGAATATTCAGGAGGGACGCCACATATGCCTGCCGCGGGGTGGACGGGAGCAGGTCATCGCCGCGGACCACCTGGTCTATGCCTTGTTCGGCATCGTCTACCACGACGGCGAGGTTGTACGCCACCACGCCGTCGTTGCGGCGCAGCACAAGGTCGTCAACCACTCCCGTGTAGTCGCCGCGGAGGACGTCCCGCACCGTGTATTCCGCCACATCCGCCCGCAACCGGATGGCGGCAGGACGCAGGGACCGCTTGAACTCCAGTTCTGCCGGGTCCAGGTTGCGGCAAGTCCCCGGGTAGGCACCTTGGGGCGCATGCGGGGCCGAGGGCGCCTCTTGGATTTCGCGTCGGGTGCAGAAGCACTCGTAGGTCAGGCCCGCTTCCTGCAACCGGGTAATCGCTTTGGCGTACAGGCTTTGCCGATCCGTCTGTCGAACGACGTCCCCATCCCAAGTCACGCCAATGGCGGCCAAGTCGCGCAACTGCACGGCTTCCGCTCCAGCACGGGCGCGGTCGAGGTCCTCCACCCGCAGCAGGAACCTGCGCCCGGTGGAGCGGGCAAAGAGCCAGGCAAGGATGGCGGTCCGCAGGTTTCCCACGTGCAGTTCACCGGAGGGACTGGGGGCAAAGCGGCCGGCGGAGGTCATGGACCCAGCCTATGCGGGAGACCGGAATGCCAGGACAACACAAGAGCCCCTCAGCTACCGATGACTGCGGAATTCCGACGTCGGTAGCTCAGGGGCTCTTGCCGTGTTTGCAGAGTGAGCGTGGTGTGAACAAGACTCATCCAGCGGCGGCCTCCTTGCGGGAAGCGGTGTCCAGCGTGCCGGGTGGTGTGCCGGGAAACTGTAGCCTGAGGGGACCAGCGGTAGCTTTTGCCCTTGTTGCCACAATTTCAGCAGACACCATACAGTTGGGACAACCGGCAGGAGTTGGATTGGTCACTCTGACTAATTCCTGACGCTAGAACAAGCAGGGAGTGGTCAGATTGCAGGAACTGGACGCCACGGACAAGCGCATCCTGAATGCCCTGGACGAGGACCCGCGAGTCCCGATCATGGTGCTGGCGCAGCGGCTTGGCCTTGCCCGCGGAACCGTGCAAAGCCGGCTGGAGCGGATGACGGCGTCGGGGGCGCTGCGGCCCAACAGCAGCCGGGTGCTGCCGGCCGCCCTTGGAAGGGGCGTGGCCGCAGCCGTCAGCGCCGAACTGGACCAGAGCCACCTCAACGAGGCCATTGCCGCCCTCCGCAAAATTCCCGAAGTCCTGGAATGCCATGCACCGGCCGGGGACACCGACCTGCTGATCCGGGTGGTGGCCAAAAGCCCGGACGACCTCTACCGGGTCTCCGAAGAAATCCGTCTCTGCCCAGGCATCGTCCGCACCTCCACCAGCATGTTCCTGCGTGAGGTCATCCCGTACCGCACCACCGGCCTCCTTCAGGGTGAGCCGGAGCGCTGAGGCTAAACCGGCGGACCCGCGTTTGATTTCAGGTTCTTCATCACCAGTGTTGAGGTCAGCCGCTCCACCCCGGGCAGGGACGTGAGCTCGGTATCGTAAAAGCGCTGGTAGGCCGGCAGGTCCTCGGCGATGACCTTCAACAGGTAGTCCGGGGAACCGAAGAGCCGCTGCGCCTCGATGATGTTGGGATTCTCCGCCACCCGGTTCTCGAAGATTTCCATGGTGGGCCGGTCCACTTGCCGCAGCGTGACGAAGACGATTGCCTCGAAGCCCAGGCCCACGGCTGCCGGATCGACGTCCGCCTTATACCCGCGGATCACCCCGGACTGTTCCAGGTCCCGTAGCCGCCGGTGGCATGGCGCCACCGTTAGGCCCACCTTCGAAGCGAGGGCGGTGGCAGTCATCCGCCCATCCTCTTGGAGGTGGCGCAAAATACTTCTGTCGATGTTGTCCAGCACGCAATAAACATACTGCTTGGGCCGTGAGTCGGGCGAAAACAGGAGAGCACTTTTGGCCGGATTCTCCCTATGGTTGCTCCTGAGAGCCCTTCGACAGGAGAAACCCATGAATCCGCAGCTGTTCCTGGCCTTTCTGGTGGTGGCCGCAGCACTGGCCTGCACTCCGGGAGTGGACTGGGCGTACACCATTGCCGCAGGGCTCCGGCAGCGCAGCTTCGTCCCCGCGGTGGCCGGGCTCTGCGGTGGTTACGTCCTCCACACGGTCCTGCTGGTGGCAGGGCTCGCCGCAGTGCTGGCCGGGATGCCCGGCGTCCTGGGCTGGATCACGCTGGCGGGTGCCGGTTACCTGCTGTGGCTAGGGGTGGGAACCCTTCGGTCCTGGCGCGGTGCCAGCTTCAGCGCCTCTGCCGACGGCGGTACCGGCACCCAACTGCGTACCTTCCTGCAGGGGATGGGCACCAGCGGGATCAACCCCAAGGGCCTGCTCTTCTACGTGGCGCTCATCCCGCAGTTCGTCAGCGCCGACGCTTCACTGCCGGTGCCGGTGCAATCCGGGCTCCTCGGCATGACGTTCGTGGCGCTGGTGGGCGTGGTCTACACCGTTGTGGCCCTGCTCTCGCGCAAACTGCTGCAGAGTAGGCCCGGCGCCGCCCGGTCAGTGACCCTGGCCAGCGGCATCATCATGGTGGCGCTGGGGGCAGTGCTGCTGGGTGAGCAGCTGGTGCCGTTCCTGGCCGGGCGGGCCTAGATCCCGGCCATGCCTGGTTCACAGCGGAATTCCTAGTCCCCGCTGAGTTCCTTCCAGTCCTGCTCCCAGATCCGGCGCATTTCCTCGTCCTTGCGGATGGGTACCGGCGCCGCAAGCTCACGCTGCGGTTCCGGGTCTTCCCGCCGACGTCCCCAATCACGCGGATTCAGGGACCGGCGGCTTGATTCCAGCACCAGCAATGCACGGTCCGTGAGCGCATCGTTGCGGAGCGCCAGGTGAGTCTTGCGGCGGCGAAGGACTTCGGCGATCGCCTGGTGTGCAGCATCCAGCCGGCCCTCCCGGCGCAGGGCACGGGCGCGGACCAGCAGCAGGGCGGCAGAGAGGTCGTCCGCGTTCAGCAGGCCCTCGGTCCAGTCGATGACGGTTCGGCTCCGGCCCAGCGCGAGGGCCAGCGAACAGCGCGCCAGGGCCATGGGGAGCGACGGCGGCAGGCCGGCGAGTGCATCAAGCGCAGCTTCCGTGCGGCCCGTCTCGCGCAGCGAATGGGCCAGCGCCAGGAACACCGATTCCTCGCTGAACAGGACAGGGATCTCCACCCGCTCGGCGAGTTCGATCCTGGTGACGATGCGGGTGAGGTAAGTGGAGGAGTAGCGGTTCGCTTCGTCGTCGTTCCTGGTGGTGAGCCCGCGCTGGAGGAGCTCGGAGGCCCGCAGGTAGCCTCCGTGCTTGTACACCAGCAGTCCGGCCATCAGGTAGCAGAGCCCGGCCCAACCAGGGTAGGCGCGGGCCAAGGTGATCAGGCGCTCCGGTTCACGGCTGGTGAAGACGGCCTCGTGGACCGCCTTGGCCGGCTTGGGCATCAGCCGCTTAAGCCGCGGCACCTCGCCGTCGATGGACAGCAGGGCCGGATTGCGTCCGCCCAAAACCCCTGTGAGCAAGCCACCTACTCCCCCAGCAAGGTCATGGACCGGGGTGCGCAGTTGGGCCTGCCCGAAAGGAGTGAGGTCGCGGCTGTCCCAGTAGATCGGTGCAGTATCCCCGGAGCTCATCCTTCCATGCTAGCTGTGGAGAGCTCCCGCCGGACGCGGTCTCCAAGGCGCGGACCCCGAGCCCGGCCCTTGTCCCCGGCGCCGTTTTCAGGAAGGGTGGTAAGCACCCTTAGCAACTATCCTCAGTAGGAGAAATGCCATGCAGATCGACAAGAACCAGATCCTCGAACTCCTGCGGTCCCAGGGAGACCAGGACAAGGCGTCGCAGGCGGAGTCCGAGCTGCCGGACCAGGTGGACACCGAACAGCATGCCGGCCTGCTTTCCAGGCTCGGCATCAATCCCGCGGACCTGCTGTCGAAGCTTCCCGGCGGCCTGGGCGACAAACTTCCCGGCGGCTTGGGCGACAAGCTCGGCGGACTGGGCCTGTAGGACTACCGGGCCGGGAAAGGTCAGCTCCTGGCCATGAACCATTCGGTGAAGGAGGCGGCGCGGCCTGACTCGCCAAACCTGATGACCCACAGGTTGTCGTAAGTCGGCCCGCCGCCCGAATAGACGGTGACGCCCTGGACAAAGGCGGTGGCGCCGTCGCACCCGATCAGTTCCCAGCTGAACGTCCAGCCTCCCGGTTCGTCCCTGGCCGCCAGCCAGCCGTCGACGATCCCGTCCCTACCCCGCCATGGTTCGGGATCATGGGGACGGGTTTCATAGACGGCGTCAGGGGTGAAGAGGGCACCGATATCGTCGGCCGCGTTGCTGGTCCAGGCGGCCTGGTATCTCTCCATCCAGTCGTGGACGTGCTCGGAGGCTGAAGCTGGCTGGGTCATATCTTGGTTTTACCCGCGCCGCACTTAGCAAGCAACGGCTTAGCCATTGGCAGCGGCTATCCACACGCCGATGATCCAGGTGCTGGCGGCGAGGCAGGCGAGTCCGAATTCGGCGAGCATGCCCAGGCCGGTGGCCTTCAGCGCCGCCCAACTGGATCTCGCCGCCGTCGACATGTCCCGCGTCCGCAGGAACTCGCTGACCAGCAGGCCGGCGGCAAAGCCCACGAAGAGCCCCACGACCGGGATGATGAACATCCCCACCACGCCCGCCACCAGTGCCACCACGATGCTGCGGCTGGGAATGGCATGCTGCTTCAGCTTCCTCCCCGTGAGGACCGCCCCGGCAGTCATCCCCGCGGCGACAAAGATCATGGCCACCGCGAAGACCACCCATCCGGCAGTCCCGGCGCCGCCCCAGATAGCCCAAGCCAACAGGCTGACGCCGATCAGGACACTTCCGGGCAGGACGGGGATGATGGTGCCCGCCACCCCCACCAGGATCGCCAGGCCGCACAGGATGGTCACTACGGTCTCGGAGCTCATGGTCCCCAGTCTAGGGGCCGCTTTACGCGCGGCTTCTTAACCACGACGGCGGTGCCTCCTTCACAAAGGGGGCGCCGCCGTCGTGGTTTCCTGCAGGAAAAAGCCTTACTCCGCTTCCACCGCCGCGGCCACTGCCGCGGTGACGGCCGGGGCAACACGGGGGTCCAGCGGGCTGGGCACGATGTACTCTGCCGAAAGGTCCTCTGCGGCGAGGTCCGCGATGGCGCGGGCCGCCGCCAGCTTCATGGCCGGCGTGATGCGGCGGGCACCGGCATCAAGGGCGCCGCGGAAGATGCCCGGAAACGCCAGGACGTTGTTGATCTGGTTGGGGAAGTCGCTGCGGCCGGTGGCCACTACTGCGGCGTACTTCACAGCCACCTCGGGCAGGACCTCGGGGTCCGGGTTGGACAGCGCGAACACGATGGCGTCCTGGTTCATGGTGGCAAGGTGTGCCTCGTCCAGCTTGGAGGAGGAGACGCCGATGAAGACGTCGGCTGCGGCCAGTGCCTCGGCGGGGCCGCCGGCAACGCCACGGGGGTTGCTGCGGCCGGCGATGTCGGCCTTCTTGCTCGTGGAGTCTGCTGCCAGGTCCGGGCGGCTGCTGTTGATGACGCCGCGGGAGTCCAGGAGGACGACGTCGCTGATGCCGGCGGCCAGCAGGATTTCGGCGACCGCGATGCCCGCAGCCCCTGCACCGGACACCACCACCTTGAGCCCTTCCAGGCCGCGGCCGGTCACCTTGGCGGCGTTGGTCAGGGCGGCGAGGGCCACGACGGCGGTTCCGTGCTGGTCGTCGTGCATGACCGGGCAGTCCAGGGCCTCGATGAGCTTCTCCTCGAGCTCGAAGCAGCGCGGAGCGGAGATGTCTTCAAGGTTGACGGCACCGAAGCTGGGGCGCAGGCGGACCAGGGTTTCCACGATCTCGTCCACGTCGGTGGTGTTGAGGACCAGCGGGATGGAATCGAGGTCACCAAAGGTCTTGAACAGGGCGGACTTGCCTTCCATGACGGGCAGCGAGGCGCTGGGGCCGATGTTGCCCAGGCCCAGGACGGCGGTGCCGTCGCTGACCACGGCCACCAGGCGCTCGGCCCAGGTGAGGGTTCGGGCCAGCTCAGGCTTCGCGTGGATGGCGCGGCTGACTTCGGCGACACCCGGCGTGTAAGCGATGGACAGGTCACGCTTGTTCGACAGCGGGGCTGTGGTGCTGATGGACAGCTTTCCGCCCTGGTGGGCTCCGAAGATCTCGTCCTCGGTCAGCGGGGCGGTAGCGGAATCGTCAATGGCAGTGATTGCGTCAATGGACACGTCGTTGTCTCCTGGTGCTCGCCGTGGGCGCACGGCACATGGGGCTGGAGCCCGGCCGGGCCCAAGCAGGGAAAGTAGTGCGACAGGAAACCCAGGGGTGGCGGGTCCGCGGGAACGCCGGGGATGTTTCCGCCCTGCCGCTCCTGTGCCCCCATCGTAGGCAGGCCGGGAACCGACTTCTGGCGCCTCTTGACAGGAATGGACGGTGAAAAAACGTTTAGGCACGCTTTTTTATGGTCCAGATCACGGCATTATGGCGGATTTAATCCGCGTTTGGTCTAGACCAGTTACGCAGATTTGGTAACTGTGAACCCGGAGTCGGCCGCGGGAGACAGCCTGCCGCACGCCTTTTTGAGGTCTTCCTCGGCTTCGAAGAGGGAAAGCCGGCGGTTCCGTACGGACTGGACCAGACCAGTGACGGTCAGCAGGAGGACCCGCGCCCCTACGGCATCGCCGCAGGCGGTGGTGACGAGCTTCTCACTGAGCACGTCGATCTCGCGCAGGAGGTTGGTGGTGTCCTTCTCCGGGAGGTACACGCCCCGGCTAAGGCACTGCTCCACGGCGGGCTGCATGACGCGCATGTGGAAGATCTCCATCAGCAGGCCCGAAAGTGCTCGGCCACGGAAGCGGGGTGAGGAATTGCGGGTTCCGGCCTGCAGCTCATCAAGCTGCTGCCGGTACAGCGCCAGCATCAGGTGCGTGGGCGACGGAAAGTAGCGGTAAAGGGTGCCCAGCGGTACGTCTGCTTTTTCTGCGACCTGGGAGAGTTCCACACCGTCGAGTCCCGTGCGGGCGAACCCTGCAGCAGTATCGAGGATCCGCGTGTAGCGGAGGCGCTGGCGTGGAGCGGAAGGCCGGGCGGCCATGGGCGGATGGTCTGAAAAAGTCTCGGGCATCAGCATTCCGGGGTTGTGTTTTAGCGACTGCGGCCAGGAGCGCCCCCACTTCCGTACCGCCCTGCAGCCGGGTTCAACTATACGGCACAGAACCATGCCCTAATTTGTCAGCCAGCCTTACTATCGGTACCTCCAGGGTTAGCTGACGCCCTTGATTTTCACCACGAAGACGGCGCCCAGCAGCCCAATGACGGCTGCCGTCAGGAACAGTGTCCGGTAGCCGCCCCCGTAGGTCACGGCCAGCAGCGCCAGCGCCGGGGCGACCACCTGCGGCAGGGAGTTGGCCACGTTGATGACGCCCATGTCCCTGCCGCGGCTGACGGCGAAGGGCAGGACCTGGGTGAGCAGTGCGAAGTCCACGGCCAGGTACGCGCCGAAGCCGATGCCCAGCACGGCGGCGCCGGCAAGGGCGCCCGGCCACACAGGGAAGAACGCCATGATGGCGCCGGCCATGGCAATGGTGGCGGAGGAGCCGATGACGAAGGGCTTCCGTCTCCCCATCCGGTCGCTCCAGGGCCCCGCCAACACTGCGGTGATCATCACCATCACGGCATAAATCCCCGTCAGGACCAGCACGCCGGTGGCCGGATCCTGGTATTTGATGATGTCCCGCAGGAAGAAGAGCAGGTACACGATGGTCAGCTGGTTGCCAACGTTCACCAGGAACCGCGTCAGCCAGGCCCAGGCAAAGTCAGGGTAGCGCCGGGGGCTGATCCAGAATCCGCGCAGGAACCGGCCAAGCCCGAACCGTCCGGCAGCGTCCTTCGGCAGTGCGGGGTCGTTGCTATGGAACAGGTATGGCAGCACGGACACCAGCAGCGCCCCGGCGCACAGCCAGTAACCCACCATGAAGTTGCCTGACACCACGGCACCGAAGACGGCTCCGGTGAGGATTCCAAGTGTCTGGCCCATGGCGGCAAGCCCGCCCACTCCCCCGCGCTGGACCACCGGTACCCGGTTGGGGACGGCGGCGGTGATGGCAGCATAAGCGGCATTCGCGCCAAGCTGCACCAGACACCAGAACAGCACCATCAGCGCCACGGCACCGGAGAAGGACATGGCCAGCAGCGCCGCAGTGGCCAGCACCGCACCGGCCAGCACCCATGGCGCGCGCCGCCCGAAGCGGGAGGTGGTCCGGTCCGAGAGCGCACCGAAGAGCGGATTGGCCACCAGGGAGACCGCCGCGCCACAGGCCGTGACCAGCGAAAGGATAGCCTCCTTGCCGGGCGCGTCGATGCTGATCGCCTGCTGGCCGATAAACACGTTGATGGGGCCGAAGAACGCCGCGTTGATGCCCACGTCCACCAGCACCAGGCCGGTGACCCAGCGGGCGGTTACTTTGTGCACCGGTTCGGCGAGCGCCGCCGTCGTACTAACACCTTCGGAGGTGCCACCCGGCGGCACGGGCGTGTGGAACGGACTCATTCGCTTGGCTCCCCCTGCTGCGGCCGGTTGGCGGTGGGATCAGACTATCGTGGGCGGTAGCCGGCCGCCCGGGTAATTGGCGGCCTATCGCCCAAGGAACAACGTTGGCAAGGACAAAGGAGACCCAGATGAGCGCACCCACCCCGGCAGAAGGCACAGCGGTGAACACGGCAGACCTTTACGATGAGCGCGGGGACGAACTGGCGTCCGTCTCCCTGCAGTTCCAGTCCCTGGGCGGCCGCTCGCACTTCAGCGGTCCCGTGCGCACCATCCGCTGCTTCCAGGACAACGCCCTGGTGAAGTCGACGCTCAATTCCCCAGGCAACGGGGCCGTGCTGGTGGTGGACGGCGGCGGTTCGCTGGGCACCGCGCTGATGGGGGACATGATCGCCGAAAGCGCCGTGGCGAACGGGTGGGCCGGCGTCGTCATCAATGGGGCCATCCGCGACCGACTGGCCATCGCGCGGCTGGACCTGGGCGTCAAGGCCCTGGGCAGCAACCCAAGGAAGAGCCTGAAGGCCGGCGCAGGCGAGGTGGACGTGGATGTGGTGATTGACGGCGTGACCTTCCGCCCCGGAGCCACCGTCTGGTGCGACCCGGACGGAATCCTCGTGGAGCCGTAGCGGAAAGGTCCGCAGGGCGGGGAATAGAAAGAGCGGGTAAGATAGTTACTGAAAGCAACTATCGCTGCTTATATCCTTTTCTTTCCCTTGGAGCACCCATGTCCAAATCCACGGCCGCGCCCGGCGCGGGAGAAACCCTGACGCGACGCCAGATCGTCACCGTGATGGTGGGCCTGATGCTGGGCATGTTCCTGGCGTCCCTTGACCAGACCATCGTTTCCACGTCCATCTACACCATCGCCAATGACCTTGACGGGCTCTCGCTGCAGGCGTGGGCCACCACGGCGTACCTCATCACCTCCACTGTCAGCACCCCGCTGTACGGCAAGCTGAGCGACATCTTTGGCCGCCGTCCGCTGTACCTGACCGCGATCGCCGTCTTCCTGGTGGGCTCCATCTACGCCGGGTCCGTGCACTCGATGACCGAGCTTGCCATTGCCCGCGGCATCCAGGGCCTGGGCGCCGGCGGCCTGCTGGCCCTGGCGCTGACCATCATCGGGGACATCGTTTCCTTGAAGGACCGCGCCAAGTACCAGGGCTACTTCATGTCCGTGTTCGGCATCTCCTCGGTCCTGGGCCCGGTGGTGGGCGGCGCGTTCGCCGGCTCCGCCAACATCCTGGGCTTTGACGGCTGGCGCTGGGTCTTCTTCATCAACGTGCCCATCGGACTGGCCGCCCTGGTGGTGGTGTTCCTGTTCCTGCACCTGCCGGCGAAACACCTCAAGCAGAGGATCGACTACTGGGGCGCCGCCGCCATCACGGTGGCCATCGTTCCGCTGCTCCTGGTGGCCGAGCAGGGCCGCTCGTGGGGCTGGGCGTCCACCAACTCGTTCCTTTGCTACGGGGTGGGCATCCTGGGCATCGCGTGGTTCCTGCTCGCCGAGAAGCGCGCGGGCGACTATGCCCTGATTCCGCTGCGGCTCTTCAGCAACATCACGTTCGGGCTGTCCTCGCTGCTGAACTTCATCATCGGCATCGGCATGTTCGGTGCCATCGCGATGCTCCCCATGTACCTGCAGCTGGTCAAGGGCCTCACCCCCACGGAGGCCGGCCTGATGATGATCACCTTCACCGTCGGCATCCTCTTTGGCTCCATCACCGCCGGCCGCACCATTTCGGCCTCCGGCACATTCCGGATCTTCCCCATCATGGGCACCGGCATCCTCACCGCCGCCGCCCTGGTGATGGGCTCGGTCCTGAAAGTGGACACAGGGTTGTGGGTTCCCGGCCTGATCGCGGTGTTCTTCGGCGTCGGCCTGGGCTTCTGCATGCAGCCGCTCACCCTGGCCATGCAGACCTCGGTGCCGCCGCGCGACATGGGCGTGGGAACCTCCTCCGCCGCCTTCTTCCGCTCCATGGGCGGCGCCGTGGGCACCGCCGTCTTCATCTCCATGCTGTTCAGCCTGGCCGCTGACAGGATCGCCGAGGGCATGAAGTCCGCCGCCACGGATCCTGCCTATTTGGCCGTCCTCAAGGATCCCGCGGTGGCCTCGGACCCGGCCAACGCCAAGCTGTACGACTTCTTCAAGAACGGCGCCTCCAACGATTCGCTGAACGACACCAGCTGGCTGCACACGGCCAACAGCACGCTGACCCGCCCCATCACCGAAGGGTTTGCCACGTCCATCGACACGGTGATGCTGACGGCTGCGGCGCTCACCGGCCTGGCGTTCCTCATCAGCTTCGCCCTGCCGCGGAAGAAGCTGACAGACCAGAAGGCCTCCCCGCAGGACAAAGACGACATGCAGATCCCGGCACACTAGCCCGGGCACTAAGACCAGACGACGACGGCGGCACGGCCCGCCGTCGTCGTCTTCTTTTTGGCGCGCATCACCGCTTGGGCGGGCCCCTAAGTGGATCGGGGAGCCATGGCGTGGAACACTACCGTAAGTACACTGGCCATTCGGCCGGTTCTGCAGCCGACGACGTCCGCACCGCTTCCACCCATTCCAGAACCCAGGGAGAACCATGCCCACTGCACAGGAGCAGACCAACACCGGGATACCGCGGCGGGTGATCTGGCTGGCCCTCGCGGGGGCGGTGGGCGGATTCCTCTTCGGGTTCGACTCGTCCGTGGTCAACGGTGCCGTGGACGCCCTGAAGGGAGAATTCGCGCTGTCCGAGGCCGTGACCGGCTTCGCCGTGGCCGTCGCCCTCCTGGGCTGCGCGGCGGGCGCCTTCCTGGCGGGCAGGGTGGCGGACCGCCATGGCCGCATCCCCGCCATGAAGCTGGGCGCACTGCTCTTCCTGGTCAGCGCCCTGGGTACCGGCTTCGCCTTCGGCGTATGGGACCTGGTGTTCTGGCGCTTGGTGGGCGGGCTGGGCATCGGCCTGGCCTCCGTTATCGCCCCCGCCTACATCTCCGAGATTTCACCCCGGAAGGTCCGCGGCCGCCTGGCCTCGCTGCAGCAGCTGGCCATCACCACCGGCATCTTCGCGGCACTGTTGTCGGACGCGCTCCTGGCCACCAGCGCAGGCGGTGCGGACCAGCGCTTCTGGCTGGGCATTGAAGCGTGGCGCTGGATGTTCCTTGCCGCAGCAGTCCCCGCCGTCGTCTACGGCTGGATCGCCTTCACCCTGCCCGAATCCCCCCGGTTCCTGGTATTCAAGGGCAAGGAGGAGGAGGCCCGGAAGGTCTTCGCCTCCATCGCCCCCTCCGAGGACACCGACCGGCACATCCGCGACATCCAGGAAGCCATCGAGGAGGACAAGCTCGCCGGCCAGAAGGGCTCCCTGCGCGGCAAGACCCTGGGCCTGCAGGCCGTGGTCTGGGTGGGCATCACCCTCTCCGTGCTGCAGCAGTTCGTGGGCATCAACGTGATCTTCTACTACTCCACCACCCTGTGGAAGGCAGTGGGCTTCCAGGAGAAGGACTCCCTGGCCATCTCGGTGGCAACGTCCGTCACCAACATCCTGGTCACCCTGGTGGCCATCGCCCTGGTGGACCGGGTGGGCCGCCGCCCCATCCTCCTGACCGGATCCGTGGGCATGGCCGTGTCCCTGGGCGCCATGGCGCTGGCATTCTCGTCCGCAACCGGCAGCGGCGAGGACATCACCCTCCCCGGCGCCTGGGGTCCTGTTGCCCTGGTGGCCGCCAACGTCTTCGTCATCAGCTTCGGCGCCTCCTGGGGCCCGCTGGTGTGGGTCCTCCTGGGTGAGATCTTCCCGTCCAGGATCCGCGCCCGCGCCCTGGGCCTTGCCGCCGCGGCGCAGTGGGTGGCCAACTTCGTGATCACCCTCAGCTTCCCGGCGATGGCCGCCGCCTCGCTGCCGCTGACCTACGCCATGTACGCCCTGTTCGCGGCCGCGTCCTTCTTCTTTGTGATGTTCAAGGTGCCGGAGACCAACGGGATGTCCCTGGAGCAGGCGGAGACCCTGTTCGTGCCGAAGGGGTCGGCGAAGGTGAAGTAACGCCGCCTCCCCTTTCGCAGGAAAACAGCAGACCCTCCATCACGTGGCGTGATGGAGGGTCTGCTGTTTGAAGAGCAGTGGTTAGACGACGTGCGGTTCGTGCGAGGACAGGTACTTGCGTCCGCCGAAGGCGATGGCGATGGCGATCACCATCGCCAGAGCGCCGGCGAAGAACGGAACCTGCGGGCCAAAGTGTTCACCGAGCTGCGCCGCCAGGAACGGTGCCAGCGCGCCGCCCATCCAGCGGACAAAGTTGTAGCCGGAGGACGCCACGGGCCGCGGCGAATCGGACACACCCATGGCCAGTTCGGTGTAGATGGTGTTGTTGATGCCCAGGAGCGCACCGGCCGCGATGACCAGGACGACGACGGCGGGAACCGAGTGCCCGGCTGCCAGTCCCAGCCCGGCGAGGTCCAGCATGAGCAGGAACAGCGTTCCGGTCAGGACCTTGACGGCGCCGAAGCGGTTCTGCAGGGGCGGTGCTACGAAGACGGAGAACACGGCCACGGCAACGCCCCAGCCGAAGAAGACGCCGCCGATTCCATATGCATTCATGCCCAGGATGAACGGGGTGAAAGCCAGGATGGTGAAGAAGCCGTAGTTGTAGAACAGGCCGCTTGCCGCCGTCGTTCGCAGTCCCTTGTGGCCCAGCGCCAGCAGGGGATCGCGCAGGCGCACCTTGCGTTCGGGCAGCGGCGTGTTGGGCAGCAGGGCGATCAAGGCGATGAAGGCGGCGGCCATCAGGACGGCGGTGCCGAAGAAGGGTGCGCGCCACTGCCAACCGCCCAGGAGGGCGCCAAGGAGCGGGCCGAGGGAGATGCCAAGGCCCAGGGCGGCTTCGTAGAGGATGATGGCGGTGCCGGCGCCGCCGCTGGCCACGCCCACGATCACGGCGAGGGCGGTGGCCACGAAGAGGGCGTTGCCCAGCCCCCAGCCGGCGCGGAAGCCCACCAGTTCACCGACGCTTGCCGACAGGCCGGACAGCGAGGAGAAGACTACGATGACGGCCAGGCCGATCAGCAGCGTCTTTTTGCCGCCGATCCGGGAGGAGACGAAGCCGGTAATCAGCATGGCCAGCGCCGTGACCAGGAAGTAGCTGGTGAACAGCAGGGATACCTGGCTGGGGCTGGCGTCCAGGTTGGTGGCGATGGCCGGGAGGATGGGGTCCACCAGCCCGATGCCCATGAAGGCGAACACCGCGGCGAGGGCGGTTGCCCATACCGCCTTGGGCTGCTTCAGGAATGAGGCTTTTTCAGCCTGCAAAGTTGATTCTGGTGCTTGCAGGGATTCTGCGAGCTGGCCGTCCATGGAGGGTACTCCTAAGTTTCAGTACGAATCGGTTCAGTTCTGGAGGGAGGCGTTGATTTTGTCGATGACCGGCAGGGCCTCGGCCAGGGCTTTGCGATCCTGGTCGGTGAGGGTGCTGAGGATTTCGGCCATCACGTGGTTGCGGCGCCTGTTGGCGGAGTCGACGGCGGCGCGGCCTTCTTCAGTCAGGATCACCCGGACGGCGCGGGAGTCCGCAGGGTCCGGCTCGCGGCGGGCCAGGCCCGCGCGCTCAAGCTTGATGATCTGTTCCGTGGCGCTGGGCACGCGGACCCCCAGGTTCCGGGCGATCTCGCCGACGCGCTGGCCTTCGCCGAGCAGCATCTTGAGGGTACTGAGCTGGGCGGCGCTGAGCTCACCGTCGGCGTCGAGGCGCCGGACCAGGTACACACTGTGGCGGAGGGCTTCGCGGAACCCGCTGGCAAGTTCCTGCAGCTTGGCATCGTCGGTATTCATCGTTAGGTAGCCTAACATTTAGGCATCCTAACGGTCAAGGCGTCAGAGGGCCAGCTTCATGCCGACGTGGCTGGCCTCGAATCCCAGTTGTTCGTAGAACCGGTGTGCCGCCGAGCGGCTTTTGTGGGTGGTCAGCTGCATCAGGGTGCAGCCCCGGCTCCGGGACTCCTGCACAGCCCATCCCACCATCAGCTTGCCGATGCCCTGGCCGCGAAGGGACGCTGCCACCCGGACGCCCTCCAGCTGCGAGCGCCAGGCTCCCTGGCGGGAGATGCCGGGGAGGAAGCTCAGCTGGAACGTGGCAACCACCGGTCCCGCGTTCTTGCCCGGGGGCACTGCTTCCCCTACCAGCAGCAGGTGGGCGGGATCAGCCTGAATGGCTTCGAAGGCGCGCCGGTACGGCTCCAGGTCCCGGGCCGCCTCGCGGCCGGCCCCCAAAGCATCGTCAGCCAGCAGCTGCACCATGGCGGGCAGGTCCGCGCGGGCGGCGCGGCGGAGGCGGAACGTGCCGCCGTCGACGTCGGCGGTGAACACTGTGGGCGCGGCATCCGGGGTAAGGGTCACCCGCCCAGCTTGGCACAAACAAAGAACGACGCCGGCACTTGGGCTTGGGTTCTAGTGGTCGTTGCAACACCCCTTAGTTTTGGGAGTTGCAACGACCATGTCGTCTTTAAGCGAGGGCAGGACCCCTCGACGGAGCTATACCTCCGGGGAAAGGGAAGGGTTCTTCCGGGCACTGGCAAGCGCGGGGAGTGTTGCTCTTGCCGCGGCTGAGCTCGGGCTTAAACCGTCGGCGTGCTACCGGTGGCTGCGTGAGGCGGGAATATCTGCCGGCACCATAAATGGCGGGAATGTCCGTGGGGCGAGAGTAACCCCGGAGGTGAAGGCAGCGTTCTTCAAGGCTTTGGCGCGTACCGGTAGCACTACGGTTGCCGCTGCCGAACTGGGGTTGAGCCGTCAAACTTGTTACAAGTGGACCCAGAAGGCCGGGCTTGCGCGGAAACGCACGGAAGGCCCCAGCCGTGAGGATTTCCGCAAGCTCCGCGAAGCTGGAATGACACGCCGGGAGGCTGCCAAAGAACTGGGCATTAACCGGTGCACGGCCCAGGAATGGGACAACGGGGTCAGAAGGACACGGAACGGGCGAATCTACCGTGATGGCCGCCGGGTCGATTACACCAGTGGTGTGATGACACTGACCACCGACGAAGCGATCACCGATTCTGGCGCGTTTCCCGCACTTGCGGCCTTGGAGAAACCACTGGATGCCAGATTCCTGACTTTGCAGGACCGGGAACGGATTGCTGACCTCCGCGCTGCCGGCACACCGGTCCGGAAGATCGCCAGGGAGCTGGGCCGGTCCGCCTCGACCATCAGCCGGGAACTGGCCAGGAACAGTGTCAACGATGGGAAGTATTACGCCTATGCAGCCCAACGTGCCGCGACCGCCCGGCGGCCCCGGCCCAAGGACAGCAAGCTGGTCACTCACCACCGGTTACGAAAGTATGTGAAGAAGAAGCTGCTTCGGCGCTGGTCACCGGAACAGATCAGCAACAAGCTGATCAGGAAGTTTCCCAACGACCCGGAGATGCGCGTGAGCCCAGAAACGATCTATCAGGCCCTCTACTTCCAGGCCCGCGGAGGACTCAAACGTGAAGTCCAGGCAGCTCTGCGCACCGGCCGGACGCGCCGTAAGCCTCACAAGGACCCCCAGCAGCGGCAGCCCCGCTTCGCTGACCCTATGGTGATGATCTCCGAACGCCCACCCGAAGTTGAAGACCGCGCCGTTCCAGGACACTGGGAAGGAGACCTGATCACCGGGGCAAGCAACCAGTCCGCCATCGCCACCCTCGTTGAACGCACCACCAGATACGTCATGCTCGTCCATCTGCCCGGAGACCACACCGCCGAAACCGTCCGTGATGGCCTCATCGCCACGATGAAGACACTCCCCGAACACCTCCGAGGCTCCCTGACCTGGGACCAGGGCGCGGAAATGGCAGCCCACAAATCCTTCACCATGGCCACGGACATGCAGGTCTACTTCTGCGACCCCGCCAGCCCCTGGCAACGCGGCTCCAACGAAAACACCAATGGCTTGCTGCGCCAATACTTCGAAAAAGGCACGGACCTATCCATCTATGGCCCCGAAGACCTCGAACACGTCGCCCAAGAACTCAACAGCCGACCACGCAAAACGCTCGGCTGGGACACCCCAGCCGAGCGTCTGCGTGATCTACTAATGACCACATAACACCAGCAGTGTTGCAACGACCCCTAGAAACCGCCGGGTAAGTGCCGGCGTCGTGGTTTCCGCAGTGGGTCGGTAAGTCCCGGGTGACCGGGTCAGGCGGGGGTGCGGGCCATCTCCGCCTGCCGCTCCTCTACCAGGACAGCGACGGCATTGAACAGCGGATGCTCCGGCTCCAGGCCGGTGATCCTTGCCGTGGCCTCTGCGGGGCTGGCCGATCCCAGGATGCCGGCCAGCTCGGTGGCCTCGGCATCGGCGGGATCGTTGAACCGCAGCGCGGCGGCGATCGCGCCCAGCAGGGCCTCGGGCACCACGCCGCGTTCGGCAAGTTCCGCGGCCGGGCCGATGAACCGCTCGTGCCGGCTCAGCTTCCGCAGCGGAGCGCGGCCCACGCGGTTGACGGTGTCCGGCAGGTACGGGTTGGAGAACCTGACCAGGATTTTCTGGACATAAGCTTCCTGCTCGTCGTTGCTGAACCCGTGCTTGGCCACCAGCAGCTGCTTGGTCTCCTCCAGCACCGCCCGCACGTCCTCGGCCACGTCCTGGTCCGCCATGGCGTCGGAGATCTTCTCCAGTCCGGCTTCGAACCCGAAGTAGGCCGCCGAGGCGTGCCCGGTGTTGACCGTGAACAGCTTGCGCTCGATGTAGGGCGAAAGGTCGTCCACGAACGTGGCACCGGGGATCACGGGGGCGGAATCACCGAAGGCCGTGCGGTCGATGACCCACTCGTAAAAGGTCTCCACGGTGACGTCCAGGCCCTGTCCGGCCTCCTGGTTGGGCACGATCCGGTCCACGGCGGTGTTGGCGAAAACTGCCTTGCCGTCCAGCACCGCAGCGGTAACCCCGGGCTGGGATGCCACCTCCTTGGCCAGGATGTCCGTGGCGTTGATCGCGTTCTCGCAGGCCATCACCTGCAGGGGTGCCAGGTCCGGCTCCCGCGCAACGATGCCCTTGGCGATCACGGGCGCCACGAACTTCAGGATGTGCGGACCCACCGCAGTGGTGACGATGTCCGCCGTCGAAATTTCCTGGACCAGTTCCGCTTCCTGGGCATTGGAGTTCAGGGCACGGAAGTTGTCCACGGTGCGCACGGCAGGGTTCTCCCCCACCTCGTGCACCGCGTAGCTGTCCGCCTCCTTGAGCCGGTTGATCAGCTCCTCGGCCACGTCCGCGAACACCACTTCGTACCCGGCATCGTGCAGGAGCAGGCCCACGAACCCCCGGCCGATGTTGCCGGCACCAAAATGTACTGCCTTCACTATGCGTTGACCTTTCCGAAGAGGTCCAGGACTTCATCCACGGAGGTGGCGGCTTCCAGGCGGGCCACCTGCTCCTTGTTGGTGAAGACCTTGGCGATGGAGGACAGGATGTGCAGGTGCTCGTTGTTGATGCCGGCAACGCCCACCACGAACTTCACCTGCTTGCCGTTCCAGTCGATGCCTTCCGGGTAGCGGATGACGGACACGGCCGACTTGCGGATGTGGTCCTTGGCGGCGTTGGTGCCGTGCGGGATGGCCAGGAAGCTGCCCATGTAGGTGGACACCGATTCCTCGCGTTCGTGCATGGCAGCGATGTAGCCCTCGTCCACGGCGCCGCGGGCCAGCAGCAACCGGCCGGCTTCGTCGATGGCGGCGTCGCGGGTGGTGGCCGAACCGGTCAGCACCACGCTCTCGCGGGCCAGGATCTCCGGCGAGCCGGCGGCGGGGGCAGGGGCTGCGTCGGCCGGGGCGTCGGCGGCGTGGGCACCGTGGGTGGTGCCGGCGTCGGCCGCCGCTGCCACTGCCGGCCCGGAGGCGGAGGCGCCGCCGGGTGTACCTGCTCCCGCGTCCGGCCCTTCGGTTGCCGCAGTACCTTCAGTGTTGCTCTCGCGGACCAGGTTAACGATCTCGTCGTAGCGGGGGCTGTTCATGAAGTTGTCCACCGAGTAGTGCATGGCGCTGGAGGTGACAGGCTTGGCGCGTTCGGTCAGGTCCTGGTGGGTGACCACCACGTCGTAGGTGTCGCTGAGGTTGGCGATGGAGGCGTTGGTGACCTTGACGTCCGGGAAGCCGGCCGCCTTGATCTTGTTCCGCAGCACCGAAGCGCCCATGGCACTGGAGCCCATGCCGGCGTCGCACGCGAACACAATGTTCCGCACAGGACCGGCCAGCACGCCCACTCCGCCGCGGCCCGCCGCTGCGCCCGCAGCCGTTCCGGCACCGGTCAGGTGGGAGGACACGGAACTCTTCTTGCCCTTCATCTCCTCCATGCGGGCGGTGGCATCGCCCAGGTCCGCTTCGTCGCTGTGCTTGGTGGTCTTCAGGATGACCGAAGAGACCAGGAAGGAAACTGCGGCCGCCAGGACCACGGAGAGGATCACGCCGAAGTAGCTGTCGCGGGAGGTCTGTGCCAGCACGGCGAAAATGGAGCCAGGGGCGGCCGGCGCCACCAGGCCGGAGTTGGTAACGGCAAGGGTGGCGATGCCGGTCATGCCGCCGGCGATGGTACCCAGGATCAGCAGCGGGCGCATCAGGACGTATGGGAAGTAGATCTCGTGGATGCCGCCGAGGAACTGGATGATGGCTGCGCCGGGAGCCGATGCCTTGGCGGCACCGCGGCCGAAGAATGTGTACGCAAGCAGGAGGCCCAGGCCGGGGCCGGGGTTGGCTTCCAGCAGGAAGAGGATCGACTTGCCCTGCTCAAGGGACTGCTGCACGCCCAGCGGGGTGAGCACCCCGTGGTTGATGGCGTTGTTGAGGAACAGGACCTTGGCCGGCTCGATGAAGATGCTGGTCAGCGGCAGGAGGCCGTTCTGTACCAGGAACTGCACGAAATTGCCCGCGGCGGTGCTGAAGGCGGTGACCAAAGGCGATATGCCGTAGAACCCCAGCAACGCCAACAGGGCGCCCCAGATGCCGGCGGAGAAGTTGTTGACCAGCATCTCGAAGCCGGGGCGGATCTTGCCGTCCCAGATCGAGTCGATCTTCTTCATGGTCCAGCCGCCAAGGGGGCCCATGATCATGGCGCCGATGAACATCGGGATGCCTGCGCCGACGATCACGCCCATGGTGCCGATTGCTCCCACCACGCCGCCGCGGACGTCGTAGACCATCTTGCCGCCGGTGTAGCCGATGAGCAGCGGCAGCAGGTAGGTGATCATGGGGCCTACCAGGCCGATGTTCGGCTTCCCGCCAGTCTCACCGAAACCACCCAGTTGCGGAACCGGCAGCCACCCCTTCTCGATGAAGAGGGCGGTGATGATGCCCCAGGCGATGAACGCCCCGATATTGGGCATGATCATGCCGGACAGGAATGTCCCGAACTTTTGGACGTGCACGCGCGCGCTGGTGCGGGGTTTTGCAACTGTCTCTGTTGCCATGTGATTTCCTAACCGTCATTTCCTGCTGCTCCGCAGGATTGGTTTCGATGATTACGACGATGTACTGCTGGGTATTACCGGGTTGTGTGGCTAACCTGCCGGGCTGGTGGAGATCCGGTGGAGCCATTCGAGGAAGAGCTTGAGTTCCGAGCTGGAAAGCTGGTCAGAGTGCGAAGCCTGAAGTGCGGCGTTCAGGGCGATCGCTGCCACCACCACCGAGGACTTCCCGGTGCCGCCCGGGGCCGGGCCGCTGGCAGGCTCGGCGGACACCGCGAAGATCATGGCGTCCCGGGTCATGGTGGACAATTCGAGGTTGCGTTCGGTGGCGGGCTCCGCAATCAGCATCAGCGTCACACCCACGTTGGCCGCCAGGATGGACCTGGCCGCCTCCCTTGGCTGGACATTCAGCTGGCCCGCCGCCGCTGCCTTGTTCAGCATCTCCTCCATCAACGCTTCGGCATCGGCCACAATGGCCGGCCGGCTTTCCGGGCGGATATTGCCGAACATCACCAGGTACAGCTCCGGCTGGTTGAGGCCGAACTGGACGTGGTTGTCCCACATTCTCCGGATGTCCTCAAGCGGCTGTCCGGAGGGGGCGAAATCCCTTTCGCCCGCGACATATTCTTCAAACCCTGCGGCGACGACGGCGTCGAACAAACCTTCCTTGTCACCGAAGTGGTGGTACAGCGTGGGAGCCGAAACCCCCGCCAGCTGGGTGATCTGGCGGGTGGAGACCGGTGCTCCCGCGGAATTGGCCAACAGTTCCGCGGCAGCACGAAGCAGCCGCATTTTGGGGGGAAGCTGGCCATCCAAACTCATAACCGCTACCCTAGCACCTATAGCGTTGCTATATGAACTGAATCACATACAATTTTTTCAGGCACGTTTCCTGCCCCTGGACGTAGCAGTCCTCCGGCCGGACCCGGCATGGCGCCGGAGCACTTGGCGGGCCTGTCTACCGGCAGAGAATGAGGACCTTCAGTGCAGAACTTCCCAGGAGTAGGCGTCAGCCCAGGCCGCGTCATCGGCACGATCCGGCAGATGCCCAAGCCGATCAGCGAGCCTCCCGCCGGTGAACAGCTGGCCCCTGACACCACTGCCGAAGAAGCCACCGCAGCGTTGAAGGCTGCAGCCCAGGCCGTGCACGACGAACTGAAGGACCGTGCCGCCCACGCCACCGGCGACGGCAAGGCCGTCCTGGAAGCAACTGCCCTGATGGCCAAGGACACCATGCTGATCAAGGGCGCGGCCAAGCTGGTGGCCCGGGGTGTTTCTGCCGAACGCGCCATCTGGGAATCCGGCTCCTCGGTGTCCGAAATGCTGCACAACCTGGGCGGTTACATGGCCGAACGCGCCACCGATGTCCTCGATGTGCGCGCCCGGATCGTCGCCGAGCTGCGGGGCGTAGCCGCACCCGGCATCCCCGCCTCCAACGCCCCCTTCGTCCTGGTGGCAGAAGACCTGGCCCCCGCGGACACCGCAACCCTGGACCCCAACAAGGTCCTGGCCCTCGTCACCGCCGGCGGCGGCCCCCAGTCCCACACCGCCATCATCGCCCGCTCCCTCGGCCTGCCCGCCGTGGTGGCCGCCGTCGGTGTTGACGAACTGCCCGACGGCACCGAGGTCTACGTGGACGGCGCTGCCGGCCTCATCACCGTCGAGCCGGACGATTCCCTGCGCGCAACGGCGGAAGCCTGGGCTGCCACGGCATCACTGCTCGCGGAATTCACCGGCACGGGCGCGACGGCGGACGGCCACGAAGTGCCGCTGCTGGCCAACGTGGGCGGCGGCAAGGACGCCGAGGCGGCCGCAAAGCTGGGAGCCCAGGGCGTGGGGCTCTTCCGCACCGAGTTCTGCTTCCTGGAACGGGACACCGAACCCAGCGTCGAGGAACAGGCCGCAGCCTACAAGAGCGTCTTCGACGCCTTCCCCGGCAAGAAGGTGGTCCTGCGGACGCTGGATGCCGGCGCCGACAAGCCGCTGCCCTTCCTGACCGATTCCACCGAACCCAACCCGGCCCTGGGTGTCCGCGGCTACCGCACTGATTTCACCACCCCCGGTGTCCTTGACCGGCAGCTGGAAGCCATCGCCCTGGCCGAGCAGCAGTCCCAGGCCGACGTCTGGGTCATGGCACCCATGATCTCCACGGCGGAAGAAGCCGCCCGCTTCGCCTCCATGTGCGCTGACGCCGGCATCAAGACCCCGGGCGTGATGGTGGAGGTTCCGTCCGCGGCCCTCACCGCCGAATCCATCCTCCGCGAAGTCGGCTTCGCGAGCTTGGGAACCAACGACCTCACGCAGTACGCCATGGCCGCCGACCGCCAGCTCGGCCCGCTGGCCAACCTGAACACCCCGTGGCAGCCCGCGGTCCTGCGCCTCGTTGGGCTGACCGTCGAAGGCTCCCGCGCGGAAGGCCACAACAAGCCCGTGGGCGTCTGTGGTGAGGCTGCCGCCGATCCCGCCCTCGCCGTCGTCCTTACCGGCCTTGGCGTCAGCACCCTGTCCATGACCGCCCGCTCGCTGGCCGCAGTGGCAGCGGTCCTGAAGACGGTCACCCTGTCCGAGGCGCAGGAACTGGCCAAGCTGGCCCTGTCCGCACCGAGCGCCACCGAGGCACGGGCATGGGTCCGGGAGAAGCTGCCGGTCCTGGAGGAGCTGGGGCTCTGACGCCCCCCGCCCGCCTCCGGTACACCGGCTGCGGCCGGGATAGGCTACATGCATGGCACTGATAGCCCCCCGCGTCACGGCCGGCCTGCCCGCCGGCGATGCGCGCAGCCTTGCGCGCGCCCTTGAGGACAGCAATGACATCACCGTGTTCGTTGACGGCACTGTCCACCGCCTGCCCGGACAGGCGCGGGACGCCGTCGTGGACCTCCTCGCCAGGCTGGGCCGTGGCGAGACGGTGACCGTGAGCAGCGTGGAGGACATGTTGACCACCTCGCAGGCAGCCGAACTGGCGGGGATCTCGCACACCTACCTGCGCAACATGACTGACCGCGGCGAGATCCCGGTGGAGTACCGCGGCTCGCACCGCCGCATCCGGACGGCCGACATCATGGCTTGGCTCGAAAAGCAGAAGCTTGCGGAACAGAAGCGCAAGCAGGAAAAGAACGCCGGGGACAACGCCGGCGCGGGCGAGTAGTGCGGACGCGGATGGCTTGGCCGCGGGCCCGGAAAGACATTGCGCTGCAGTCAGCCGACGTGGAAGCGAACGGCTTTCAGGGGCGCATCCTCTGGTCAGACGGAACTCCTGCACCGGGACTGGAGGCTGCGGCCGGTGCGGCAGCACCGGCCTATATCCTCATCCACGGCATCGGTGTTTCGCACCGCTACCTGCGGCGCCTGCATGGCCAACTTGCCGCCGTCGCGCCCACCTATTCGCTGGACCTTCCGGGATTCGCCGCAACACCCAAGCCCGGCAGGCAGCTGTCCGTGGCGGACTATGGCGCCTTCATCGCGCAGGTGCTGAAGGCCAGCGGCATCAGCTCGTACATCCTGGTGGGGCATTCGATGGGCGTGCAGTTCGCCATCGAGGCCGCCCTCTACGCGCCAGGCCAGGCGCAACGGGTGGTGCTGATGGGCCCGGTGGTGGACTCGCGGCACCGCAGCCTGCGGCGGCAGGGCTTGGCCCTGTTCCTTGATGCGCTCCTCCGCGAGAGCGCCTCCTCCAACTGGCTCGTCGTTTCGGACTACTTCCGCTGCGGCCCGCGCTGGTACTTGACTGAGTTGCCCGTGATGATGTCCTATCCAACCGAGCTGCGGCTCGCGGGGATCAACGTGCCGGTCCTGGTCCTGCGGGGCAGCCACGACCAGGTGGCAGGCGGCGATTGGTCGCTCCGGCTCTCTCGCGTGGTGCAGCAGGGCAGTTTCGTCGAGATAGCGCGAGCGGGGCACGTGGTCCAGCACCTGCGCCCCCGGCTGGTGGCCGACGCCATCAAATCCTGGGCCGCGCGGCCCACCGGCGCATCTTGAGCGCGGCGTGCAGTTCCAGGCGGGGAAGCCCCTTCAGGGGGTCCACGCCCAGCAGTTGGCGGATCCGGCCCAGCCGGTTGTAGATGCTGCTCCGGTGCAGGTGGAGCTTGCCGGCCACGTCCTGGACCGATCCGTCGTTGTCATAGAGCAGTTCCAGCACGGGGATGAGCTCGCCGTTGCGGTCGTGGTCCTCAAGCATTCGGAAGTACACCGATCCGGAGTCCGCCCAGGCCCCCACTCCTCCCCCGGCCGAAGCCAGGAGCTGGTACACGCCGGTGGACCTGCAATCCACCAGCTCGCCCAGCTGCGGATCCACCGCCGCGGCCTGGGCCGCCACGCGGGACTGCCGGTATGCCTCGGCGAGCTGCCTGGTCTTGGCGAAGCCCTCGCTGATGCCCAGGATGATCCGGTGGACCGGACGGCCAGAGCGCTTTGCCAGCTCCAGCTGGTAGTGGACCAGGACCTGCGCATGGTTGGCGCGGCCGGTCGATTCCCGGAACAGCACCACCGAATGGGTCTCCGTGCCGGCACTGAAGAGGGCGGCATCCATGCCCACCGTTGCCTGCAGCGCCGTGGAGCGGTGGATCAGTGTGGACGCGATGGGGTCCGGGCCGCTGGCCCACCCGTCGGCATCAAGTACCGTGACCATCTGCCACGGCCCCCGGCCCTGGACTTCCTTCCATCCCGCCACCGCCGCCACCGCGTTGGGTTCTCCGGAACAGGCCAGCAGGAACTCACGCTCCCGACTCCGCCGGAATTCGGATTCGGCAGTATTGGAGTCGAGCAGGAGGCCGGAAAGCAGCTCCAGCTCATGGTTGACGGCCGGCAGCTGGGTGAGGATCGCCGTCGGGCTTTCCTCCGCCGAGTCCTGCTGCACCCAGAGGTACCCCACCCGGAAACCCCGGACCATCAGCGGGACGCAGACCCGGCCCAGCATGCCCAGGTCCGGGTTGGCCGGGACCACGACGGGGCGCACGGCGGTGGCGATCCCATGCGACAGCTGCCACGCGCTCACGTCCGCAGGTACCTTCTTGCTCAGGAGGAAGTTCACCCGCACCCGGTCGGCGTGGGACTGGTTGGAGCTGTAGGCAAGCAGCAGGCCGTCCAGGTCCTCTAGGGACAGGCCGCGGCCCAGCTTCTGCGCCACCTGTTCGACCAGCTGTTCCACACCCTGCTGCTGCATGGGCCAACAGTACTGCCTTCAAAGCGCCCGGGACGAACGGACAGGAGGCGACACCTGACGCTTCAGGACTCGACAGATGTCGAGCTGAAGCGGCGAAAAACCGCAGAAATCCGCGGTTTTGAAGTCTGCGCCACCCACCCGTCATGTCGGCTGGCTCACAGCGGGATTTATCGTTGAAACACCAAAATCCTTCCGCATTTCCCGGCCCACCGGCCCCAAAAACTGGAGCAGACGATGATCATCGGCGTCCCCAAAGAGATCAAGAACAACGAATTCCGGGTGGCCATCACCGCCGCCGGCGTCCACGAGTTCCTCACCCACGGACACACCGTCCTGGTGGAGCGTGGGGCGGGCCTGGGCTCGGGCATCACCGACGAGGAATATTCAATTGCCGGCGCCGAGATCGTCAACGAAGCCGATGACGTTTGGGCCCGCGCGGACATGGTGATGAAGGTCAAGGAACCCATCAAGTCCGAGTACCACCGCTTCCGCAAGGGCCTGATCCTCTTCACGTACCTGCACCTGGCCGCCGAACCGGAGCTGACCAAGGAGCTCATCAACTCCGGCGTCACCGCCATCGCCTACGAAACCGTCCAGGAGGGCCGGACCCTCCCGCTGCTGGCCCCGATGTCCGAGGTTGCCGGCCGCCTCTCCGTCCAGGTGGGTGCCACCTCACTGATGGCTCCGGCCGGCGGCAAGGGCGTCCTGCTCGGCGGCGTGCCCGGCGTCCGCCCCGCCAAGGTGGTTGTCCTGGGCGCCGGCGTGGCCGGCACCAATGCCGCAGCCATGGCCCTGGGCCTCGGCGCCGACGTCACCATCCTGGACATCAACATCAACCGCCTCCGTGAACTGGACGCCCAGTACCAGGGCCGGCTGAAGACCGTGGCCTCCAACAAGTACGAAATCGAAAAGTCCGTGGTGGATGCGGACCTGGTGATCGGTTCAGTCCTGATTCCCGGCGCCAAGGCCCCCAAGCTCGTCACCAACGACCTCGTGGCCCGCATGAAGCCCGGTTCGGTCCTGGTGGACATCGCCGTGGACCAGGGTGGCTGCTTCGAGGACACGCACCCCACCACGCACCAGGAACCGACGTACAAAGTGCACGAGACCATCTTCTACTGCGTGGCCAACATGCCCGGCGCCGTGCCCAACACCTCCACCTACGCGCTGACCAACGTCACCCTGCGGTACGCCGTGGCACTGGCCAACCTTGGCGTCAAGGCCGCCTTCGACCGCGATCCGGCCCTCGCCGCCGGCCTCAACATCGCCGCCGGCCACGTGGCACACCACTCCGTGTCCGAGGCCCACGGCCTGCCCCTCGTCGCCGACTGGCACGAGCTCGTTTCGGCCTAGTCCCTCCATCGATTGCTCCGTACTTGTCCTTTTGAACCCTCAAAACGACACCTACGGAGCAATCGATTGGCTTTTAACCAGTTCGCGGGCACTCTCGATAATCTTTAGGACCTCAACGGCGTCCTCTGGGTTCACCGGGAGGGGCAGGGGAGACTCTGCTCCGCCGTCGAGGATCTTGTTCGCCAGCAGGCGGTAGAACTCCGGGTAGTTTCCGCGCTCGGTGGGAAGCCGGTCCAGGTGGCCGTCGCGGCCCAGGAGTCCGGCCCACTCGGGTGCCTCGACGCCGTACTCCGCGTCCAGGGGGCTCCCGCCGGCGGCGATGTACGGTTCCTGCGGGTCCACCCCATGCTTGGTGAAGCCGCCAATCGACCCCAGCACCCGGAAGCGCGGCCCCTGCTGCGCGCACAGCATGTTCATTGTCAGGTGGCTGACCACTCCGGAATTATGCTGCAGGGCCAGGAAGACGTCGTCCTCCGCCCGTTCGTCGGAACGCCGCGCCGTCAGCTCAGCATGCAGCACGGTGGCCGGACCAAAGAACTGCAGCGCCTGGTCGATCAGGTGGCTGCCGAGATCGAAGAGCGTTCCTCCCCCGTCGGCTGCGGTGGCCCTTGCTTTCCAGGCTTTGGCGATGGTGGGCGACCAGCGCTCAAACCGCGACTCGAACCTGGTCACCGTACCCAGGGCCTGGGCGGCCAGCAGCTTTTGCAGGGTGAGGAAGTCGCCGTCCCACCTGCGGTTGTGGAACACCGTCAGGACGCGGCCCCGCTGCCGGGCCAGGTCAACCAGTTCCTGTCCCTGCCCGCTGGTGACGGCGAACGGCTTGTCCACCACCACGTCCAGGCCCGCCTCCAGCGCAGCCTTGGCCAGGGGGTGATGGGTCAGTGGCGGCGTCGCCAGCACCACAAGGTCAAGGTCCGCTGCCCGCTCGAGGACGGCGGCCCCGTCGCGCACCACCTTCACCCCCGGGAGCCGGGATGAGGCAGCCGCCTGCCGCCCGGCGTCGGATGTTGCGATGACGTCAAGCGAGTAGCTGGCGTTGGTGGCCAACAGCGGCGCGTGAAACACGCTGCCGGCGAGTCCATAGCCGACGACGGCGGTGCGGATGGTGCGGGGTTCGCCTTCGGTACCGGTCATGGAAACTACGCTACCGCCGCTGCCGAAGGCACAAAGAAGAAAGCCGGCACCCCTAGTGCCCAGGGATGCCGGCTTCTACGTCAGGTGGCTAAGGCCGCCGAAGTGGTGGTTACTTCTTTTCCCAGCCGAGGGTGGTCCAGTCCGGAACCTGGGAAAGGCTCTGGAACAGGGACGGTCCGTAGTTGGCCAGGCCCTTGCGCACGAAGGAGATCTGCGGGCCGTTGAAGACCACGCCCATGGAGTAGTACTTGGCCATGTGCTCCTTCTCCACGTCCATCGCTGCCTTGTTGCGGGCGGCGTTGTCCTCGATGGAGGCGAGGTCGGCGATCTTCTTGTCCAGCTCGGCGTCGCCCAGCTTGTTCTCGTTGACCTTGGAGTCGTAGTACTGCTTGACCGCATCCGTGGCGTCAGCACCAACCGTGTAGCCGGAGATGCTCAAGTCGAATTCGCGGCTGCCCAGCACCTTTCCGAAGTCGGCGGAGGCGCGCTGGTCAATCCCCACGTCCATACCGCCGGCCTGGAGCTGCTTCTGCAGGGTCTGGGCCACAGCCAGGGTGGTGGGGTCGTCACCGAAGTTGCTGATCTTGAAGGCGGCGGGCTTGCCGTCCTTCTCCATGACGCCGTTGGCGTTGGCCGTGTAGCCGGCATCGGTGAGGACCTTCTTGGCGGCGTCCGGGCCGGTTTCCTTGACCGGGTAGTTGTCCTGGTAGTACTCGGAGAACGGCAGCAGCATCATGGAGCCGGAGCTCGGCTCTTCCCAGTTAAGGCCGTTGAAGCGGACCTTGCGGAGGGCTTCGCGGTCCACGGCGGCGAAGATCGCCTTGCGGACATTGACATCGGTGATGCGCTGGGCGTTCAGGTTCAGGCCACCGGCGAACAGCCGCTGGCCCCGGCGGATATCGGTATCCTTGGTGCCATCCACCTGCTTGTAGAGGGAGATGGTGTTGGCGTTCATGGCATCAATCTCGCCGTTCTTGAACGCGGCAATCTGGGCGCTGGTTTCCAACTGGCGGAAGGTCACGTTGGACAGGACGGGCTTCTGGCCCCACCACTTGTCGTTCGGCACCAGGGTGACGGTCTTGGCGGCGGTGTCGTACTGGTCCAGCTTGAAGGGGCCGGCCATCCACTCGGGGTGCAGGTTGCCGTTGTAGCCCTCGTTGAAGATCTCGGGGGTATTGACGGCGGGGTGGATGAGACCGAAGAAGAGCGAATCCACCGGGAAGACCGGGCGGCTGGTCTTGACGATGACTTCCTTGTCGTTGCTGCCCGCCTCAACCGAATCAACGAACTCGTAGGCGCCGGAGCTGACGATGTCGTAGCCGGCGTCAGGGCTCTTGAGGATGTTCCAGGTGTTTTTGAAGGCCTTGACGTCAATGGGGGTGCCGTCGTTGTAGGTGGCCTTGGGATTCACCTTGATGGTGATGGTTTGCTTGCCGTCCTTGACCTCACTGTCCACCGACTCGCAGAAATCCGTGTTCGGGGTGACCTTGCCCTTGAAGTCCACCTTCCAGCAGCCGCCGATGCCGCCGCTGTTCATTCCCACCGGGTTCATGGGCACCTGGAGCGCCGAGTTGTCCGCACTGTTGCCGTTGTTGGAGAACCCGTTGAAGTCGGGGCCGATGTTACCCAGCGGCAGGGTGACTTTGCCGCCCTGCTGAAGGTCCGCTGCCGGCTTCTCGTTGATGCTGATCAGTTTGGACAGGTCGCTGCCCGATTCCTGCCCCTTCGCGGTTTCGGGGCCGCCGGCACCGCCACCGCCGCCGCAGGCCGTCAGCGCCAGGGCCGCAGCAACTGCTGCAGCTCCGCCGATCCTGTTCAGTTTCCTCATGGTTTTCCCTTCATAGGTGCGAGTGGTGGAGCGTGTGGGTCGAGAAGTCTCAGGGTGCATGGTGGTCCGCGGGTTCATGGACCACCAACATGTCCTCATCCAGTTCCCCGTCCGGGAAGAAGCAGGCGAACCGCTGGTCCCTGGCGGATGCCGCAGCTTCCAGTGGTGGTTCGAGGGTGAGGCACTTTTCCTGCTTGGCCGGCGGCAGCGCCGCGAAGACAGGACAACGGGTGGCGAAGTTGCAGCCCTTGGGTGCCTGCAGCGGCGAGGGCAGGTCACCCTGGAGTATGATGCGTTCGCGGGTTCGTTCCAGGTGCGGGTCCGGCACGGGGATGGCGGAGAGCAGCGCCCGGGTATAGGGGTGGCGGGGGTTGTCGAACACCCGGTCCACGGCCCCGATCTCCACGATCTTGCCGAGGTACATGACGGCCACGCGGTTGGAGATGTGGCGCACTACGGAAAGGTCGTGCGCCACCAGCAGGTAGCTCAGGCCGAGTTCGGCGCGCAGGTGGTCCAGGAGGTTGATGACACCGGCCTGGACCGACACGTCCAGGGCCGACACCGGCTCGTCCAGGACCACCAGCTTGGGGTTCACGGCCAACGCGCGGGCGATCCCGATCCGCTGCCGCTGGCCGCCGGAGAACTGGTTGGGGAAGCGGTTGACGTGGTCCGGTTGCAGACCCACGAGCTTCATCAGCTCCATGATCCGTTTCCTGATGGCGGCGCGGTCCATGCCCGCGTTCTGCAGCGGCTCGGCAAGGACCTCGTAGACCGTGAACCGCGGATCCAGGGCACCGGTGGGGTCCTGGAACACCATCTGGAGTTCGCGGCGCATCTTGCCCTTGGTCTTAGCGTCCGCCGCCTGCTTGTTGCTCAGGCCGCCAATCACCACCTCGCCGTCCTGGTCCGGGTGGAACTCCATGATCTCCAGCAGCGTGGTGGTCTTTCCAGACCCCGATTCGCCCACGATGGAGAAGCACTCGCCTTCACGGATATCGAAGCTCAGGCCATCCACCGCCTTGACAGTGCCGATCCTGCGCTTGATCAGGGCGCCCCTGGTCAGCGGAAAGTGCTTCTTCACGTCCTTGAGTTGCAGCACGGTGGTCCGCTCTGCCCGGGGAATTGCGTCGAAGCGGGACACCGGCACGGGCGGGGCCGCGAACACATCGTGGACGTCCACATCCCCGCCCAGGGCGTCGGACTTGATGCAGGCGGCACGGTGCAGTCCCTGGCCGTCGACGGATTCCAGGGCGGGCTCGCCCTCCAGGCAGGCGTCGGAGGCCAGCGGGCAGCGGGGTGCGAACGAACAACCGTTAGGCGGCTGCAGGAGGTTCGGCGGCATGCCCGCGATGGGAACCAGCGAAGTCTTCTCAGCCATGTCTACGCGCGGGACGGCGCCGAGCAGGCCCAGGGTGTAGGGCATCCGGGGGTTGTAGTAGATATCGTCCACGGCGCCGGTCTCCACGGGCTTGCCCGCATACATGACCATGATGTCGTCCGCCATCCCGGCCACCACGCCCAGGTCGTGCGTGATCATGACGACGGCGGCTCCGGTCTCCTCCTGTGCTGTGTGCAGCACTTCGAGGACCTGCGCCTGGATGGTGACGTCCAGGGCCGTGGTGGGCTCGTCGGCGATCAGGACACGCGGGTTGTTGGCGATGGCGATGGCGATCATCACGCGCTGGCGCATGCCGCCGGAGAACTCGTGCGGGAATGCTTTCAGCCGTTCCTTGGGGCTGGGAATGCCCACCATGGCCAGGAGTTCGACGGCGCGCGCCTCCTTGGCTTTGTTGCTCATGGTGGGGTGGTGGATGGTGAGCGCTTCGATGATCTGGGTGCCGACCGTGAAGACCGGCGTGAGGGAGGACAGCGGGTCCTGGAACACCATCGCCAGGTCGTTGCCGCGGTACTGGCACATGTCCTTGTCGCTGAGTCCCAGCAGTTCACGGCCCTTGAGCCGGACGGACCCGGAAACCTCTGCTGTTGGCGGGAGGAGTCCCATGATGGCCAGGGAGGTGACGGATTTGCCGGAGCCCGATTCACCCACGATCCCGAGTGTCTTTCCCGGCATCAGGTCAAAGTCGACGCCCCGGACCGCGTGGACCACGCCGTTCTCGGAATTGAAACGGACGTTGAGGTCGCGGACCGACAGGACCGCGTCCGTCGGGGCATGTAGCCCTGCCACGTGCAGGCGCTCGACGTCGGACCGTGCTGGCTGGGTGGCTCCGGTGGTGGTTTCGCTGCTCATGCCGTCTTCTTTTCCGCCGTGATTTTCCGGGCCCTGGCCTTCTTGGCCTTGCCGGTGGAACTGGAGCTGGGGTCAAAGGCGTCACGCAGGCCGTCGTTCATCATGGCCAGGGATCCGGTCAGCAGGAACATGACGGCGAGCGGAACCCAGAACATCCATGGGAAGGTCTGCACCTGCGAGGTTGCGGCGCCGATCAACACGCCGAGGCTCACATCCGGGACCTTGATGCCGATGCCGATGAAGGAGAAGGCCACCTCGGCAAGGATTGCGGCGGTGACGCCGCGGGTGATGTCCAGGATCAGCAGCGAGCCGATGTTCGGCACCAGGTGCCGCCAGACGATCCGGCGCGGCGGGACGCCCATGTACTGGGCCGCCTTGACGAAGTCCCGCTGCATCAGCGACATGGACATGGAACGGATCAGGCGTGCGGTGCCCATCCAGCTGAACACCAGCAGGACGATGATGAGCAGCAGCCACGACGGCAGCTCGCGCTTAAGGCCTGCGCCTCCGCCGCTGGTGGCCACTGCCACCACCAGGAGCGCTGGCATCATGATCAGCGCTTCCAGGACGAACAGCATGACCTTGTCCACCTTGCCGCCGAAGTAGGCCATGGTGCAGCCGTAGACCGCGGCGATCAGGACCGAGACAAGTCCCACCACCAGGCCGATCAGGATGGAAATCCTGGTGCCCTCGACGGTCATGGCGTAGAGGTCGATGCCCGCCTGGGACGTGCCGAGGTAGTGGTCGGCTGACGGCGGCATCCCGATGCTGAAGGGGTCGATGGTCTCCTTGTCCCACTGGGTGAAGAACCCGCCGATGAACGAGAAAACCGTCAGGGCCAGGAAGATGGCCAGCCCCGCAACGGCCGTCTTGTTGCGCAGGAACCGGCGGAAGATGATGGTGTTTTTGCCGATGACGACATCGGCATTGTCCAGGTGCGCGTCCTGCGCCACGGCTGCCGGGTCGACGGCGTTGAGGTTGGTCATGGCTACTGCACCCGCACTCTCGGGTCGACAAGCGTGGTGGCGAAGTCCGCCAGGATGGCGCCAATGGCGAAGATCACGGAGCCGTAGGCCAGGGTGGCCGTGGCGGCGTTGACGTCCTGCAGCGAAATCGCATCAATGCTCCAGGAACCGACGCCGGGCCAGGCGAAGATTTTTTCGGCGAAGAAACCGCCGGCGAAGATGGCCGGGATGGTGAAGGCGATGCTTTGGGCCACCGGGATGAAGGAGACGCGCAGTGCATGCCGGGCGATGGCCTGGTTCCGGCTCAGGCCCTTAGCCCGGGCGGTCCTGACGAAGTCGGCGTTGACGTTGTCCAGCAGGTACTGCCGCTGCGCGATCTGGTAGGCGCCCCAGCCCACCAGGGTGATGGCCACCGTGGGCACAACATAATGGGCCAGCAGGTCAACGAACTGGGGCCAGCCGGGCTCGACACCTGGAGTTGAGATGCCCGTGACAAAGAAGATGCGGTTCCCCGCTGATTCGTTGATGCTGATGGCGGCCAACTGCACAAGGAAGTAGGCGATGGGCGCGGGCACGATGTAGGCAAGGTAGCTGTAGGACGTGATGGCGCGGTCCTGGAACTTGTACTGCCGGGCCGCCGAATAGACGCCCAAGGCAACACCGATGACCAGGGTCAAAATGATCGACGCCAGGAAGAGCCGGGTGGAGATCCAGACGCGGTCCCCGAACTCGGCGTTGATGTAGGCACCGTTGGGGCTCCGGCCCCAGTCCCAGCGGGTGACGATGCCGGTCAGCCAGTCAACGTAGCGCTCCCATGGGCTGAGGTCCGGGTCCAGTCCCTTCAACCGCATGGAGTTGGCGACCTGTTCCGGGGTTGGCCGGGGGATCCGCTCCTGCTCGAGGAGTGCCGGCTTGAGTGAACTGACAGCCAGGAAATAACCGGCGGACGTGGTGAGGAAGATCATCACCACATAGGTGATGCCGCGCTTGGCGAGGTACTTGAGCATGTGCGCTGCTGGATCCTTCCGTCTTCCCCGGACAAGCACGGATTGTGCCGCCTCACCGGGTCCTGCACCAGCGGGTAGCTGGCTTCCCGCAGCCCTGGGGCCGGTCCTGGTGGACTATGTCGCGGGTCACATTCCAGAGGAAACTATCACAAGCCCCGACCCAAAAAGCTCGGTAATCCACGGAAATCGGGCGCGCCGTATCAGATCGTTATGAATAGTTCTGTGAAGTTTGTATGACTGGACGGGCGGAACCTCCAGCACGTAACCTACGCGGCTGTTACAACACGTGTCACAAGATCGCGCCACGAGACGGCAAGACGGTCACGTGTGACTCCGTGGTCGCGGATGAGGTGCAGGAGCCGTTCGGGGTCCAGGGTTGCGGTAAGGGAGCCGGCCATCAACCACGGCTCCGGCGACTGCACTCCAGCTTCACGCAGCAGCATTTCCACGTGCTGGTTCCAGAGGGCGACGGCCGGCACCTCGAACCGTCCCCGGGAGGCATGACCGGCCGCGAGGACCAGGTCCCCGAACTCCACCACGTAGGCAATCCGCTCGGTCCCGAAGGTAATGAGCCGCTCGAGGGGCGCAGCGCCCGGCCCCATGGGCGGCGGACCGAACAGGAAGCGGGCCTGGAAGGCGGCCTCGGAGTCATTCAACAGGGTCAGCATCAGTCCGGCCCTGCTCCCGAAGCGGCGGAAGACGGTGCCTTTGCCCACGCCTGCGTGCTCGGCCAGGCGGTCCATGGTGAGCGCCGCCGCTCCGCCCTGTTCGATCAGTTCGCGGGCAGCCAGCAGGAGGCGCTCCCGGTTCCGGGCAGCATCGCTGCGCTCCGCGGCCGTGACCGGAGCCGTTTCCGGCCGCACTGGGATGGAACTCACAAAGACAGTGTAGCCAGAGGGAATAGAAGCGGACCGCGGTCCGTTTACTCTGTTGAAAGGCTCGAAGCCTGAAGTTCGACCGAAGGCGGCCTGCGGCCGCGCCCCCCAAACCAGGAGTTTCCATGACCAAGAGCACCGTACTGACCCTTGTCGGCAGCCTCCGCGCCGGATCCACGAACCAGAAGCTGGCGGAAGCCATCCAGCTCAACGCACCGGAGCAGGTGGACGTGGTGATCCACGAAAGCCTGGGCAACATCCCGTTCTACAACGAGGACATCGACGTCGAAGGCCAGGTCCCGGCCGCGGCGGCAGCACTGCGTGCTGCAGCCGAAGAGGCTGACAGCGTCCTGCTGGTCACCCCCGAGTACAACGGCACCGTTCCCGCCACCCTGAAGAATGCCATCGACTGGCTGTCCCGCCCCTTCGGCGCCGGCGCCCTGGCAGGCAAGCCGACCGCCGTCGTCGGCACCGCTTTTGGCCAGTACGGCGGCGTGTGGGCCCAGGATGAGGCCCGCAAGGCCGCCGGCATCGCAGGCGCCAAGGTCCTGGAAGACGTCAAGCTTGCCGTCCCCGGCTCCATGATGCGCTTCGCCGAGGTCCACCCCAAGGACGACGCCGAGGTAGTGGAGCAGATCAAGGGCATCTTCGACGCCCTGGCCGCATCCGCGCCCGCAGCCTAGCCCGTCACGCACCCCGCAGTGTCCGGTACGCCCCGTGCGTCCCGGACACTGCCGCGTTTAAGGGCAGGCGCAGGCACCGTGACCAACTCTTGTCCCAACCGGTACCGTCCGGACATCCCCGGCGGGAAGACCGGCCGTAGCGTTAATCCACTGGAACTACCGGATCGGATTGCGGCCCCATGGCAGGAAAAAGACGCTGGGACAGCTGTGGGCGTGCCGCCATGGCTGCCGCAGGATGCCTGGCCCTGCTGCTCACCGCTTGCAGCGCCCCGCTCCCCCGCCCGGAGGGGCAATCCCCCGCTCCAGCGGGAAGCACCGGACCAAGTGCCGCCCCACTGGCCTTCCTTCCCGCCACAATTGCCGGCACTGAATCCGGACGCGGGGCGCCCGCGGCCTCGCCCGCCCCTGGCAGCGGCACCGAGGCTACGGCCCCGCCGGTAAGGGCCTACTTCGTGCTGATGGACGACGGCGGCAGGCACGGCGTCCGCTTTGGCTGCAACGACAGCCTGGTTGGCGCTGCCCTGGCCGGCGGCGCGGGAGACGACAGGCTTAAGGCAGCTGTCAACGCCATCCTGGGCGGTGGACAGCAGCCGGAAAATCTGTACAACGCGCTGGGCAGCTCCCGGCTAAGGTTCCTGTCCGGCAGCTTCGACGGCACCACTGTCACGGTCTACCTGGCAGGAACCCTCAACCCGGGCGGGACCTGCGACCTTCCCCGCATTGAGGCCCAGCTGACCCAGACGGCACTTGAAGCCGTCGGCGCCGTCAAAGCCGCCATCTACATCAACGGCGAGACCTTGGCGGACTACCTGAAGTTGAAGTAGCGCGCCCCCCGGTGCCGAACCTCGCGCCGGTAAATCAGGGATAAACAGCTGTTGCTTTTGAAGCAACAGCTGGCTGTATCCTGACTCTGTGAGCCACGAGACACTTGACGCTGCGGCCGGCACGCTTCCGGCAGAGGCCATTGACGCCATCGAACGTGCCGCCACCTCGGCGCACCGGCATGAGGAACTCTTCTCCGAGCGTGCGGCAAACATCCGACAGTCGGCCGTGCGCGACGTCTTCGACATCTCCATGCGGCCTGGCCTGGTGTCCCTGGCCGGTGGAAGCCCCTACCTGCAGTCGCTGCCGCTCGACCGCCTGGCAGCGACGGCCGCCAAGATCATCGCCGAAGACGGCCTCACAGCCCTGCAGTACGGCGCCGGGCAGGGAACCGCTGAACTGCGGGCCCAGATCTGCGAGGTGATGGCCACCGAAGGCATCCTCGATGCCAAACCGGAGAACGTGGTGATCACCGCCGGTTCCCAGTCCGCACAGGACGTGGCCACCAAGCTTTTCTGCAATCCCGGCGACGTGGTGCTGGTGGAGGACCCCACCTACGTGGGCGCGTTGAACACTTTTGAGGCGTACCAGGTCCAGGTGGAGACGGTGGAAATGGACCAGTACGGCTTGGTTCCGGAACTGCTGGAGGCCCGCATCGCAGCCCTGCAGCTGGCCGGGAGGAGCATCAAGTTCCTGTACACCATCCCCAACTTCAACAACCCCTCCGGCATCACCCTGGCCAAGGAACGCCGGCAGCAGGTGGTGGATATATGTCGCCGTGCCAATATCCTGGTGCTGGAGGACAACCCCTATGGCCTGCTCCGTTTCGAGGGGGAATCCCTGGCTCCCCTCCGGGCCGCCAACCCGGACGACGTGATCTACCTGGGCTCCTTTTCCAAGATCTTCGCTCCCGGCCTCCGCATCGGCTGGGCCCTGGTACCGGAGCACCTGCAGCGCCGCTATTACCTTGCCGCGGAGTCCGTGACGCTCTGCCCACCTGCCCTGAACCAGATGCTGGTCTCGGCCTATCTGCGCGGGTACGACTGGAAGGGGCAGATCGAGACCTACCGGGGGCTTTACGCCGAAAGGTGCCGGGCCATGCTGGCCGCCCTCAAGGAATTCATGCCGGCCGGAACATCCTGGACCAGTCCGCAGGGCGGCTTCTTCGTCTGGGTGACTTTGCCCGAAGGCGTCGATACCTACCCTCTGTTGCACAAGGCGATCGACGCCGGGGTGGTGTTTATCCCGGGAGCCGCCTTCACGCCGTCGGACGAGCCGTCCAACAAGCTGAGGCTCGCCTTCAGCGCCGTGCCTCCCGACGCGATCGCCGAAGGAGTGCGCCGCCTGGCGCCGGTGCTGCAGGAAGCCATCGCCGCGCTGTAGCGTAAGCCACACGAAAGCCGTAAACCGAGCAAAGGAGCATGCATATGGGTGGAATCATCGTTGTAGGGGTTGACGGCAGTGAGACCGCAAAGAAGGCGGCCGAGTCGGCCAAGGGCCTGGCAGCAGCCATGGGCGCTTCGCTGCACGTCGTATCCGCCTTCGACAGCGACCGGACTGAGGTTTTCGGCAGCGGCAGCGACCGGTGGATCGTCTCCGATGCGGATGCCGCAGAGCAGGTGGCGCGCACCGTGGCGGAATCGCTGGGCCGCGACATCACCGTGACGTACTCGGCAGCACGCGGACGGCCCGCCGACGCTTTGATCAAGGAAGCGGTCCGAATGGACGCACAGATCATCGTGGTGGGAAACCGGCGCATGCACGGCATCGGCCGGGTACTTGGCAGCGTGGCCAACAGCGTGGCCCACAACGCTCCGTGCGACGTCTACATCGCCAACACCTACGACGCCGACTAGGCCCTCCAGCCCCCGGGAGTAACCCCGGACACTCCCCGTGGTGGCGGACATCGCTGCGGGGGGTGTCCGTTCTCACCGCCACATCACCGTTTCAGCTGGTGGCGCAACGATAAAATTGTAGGGGCCCCCAAAGGCGTGGACACTGACGATTCCACCCCCAGCGAAGGGCTCCTCCTTGATTACTCTGCAGCGCCGCCAGCTCGTTGGCCACGATATCCTCCTGGCCCGCCACGGCAACCACATCAGCTCCATGCGGGTGGACCGCGGCAACGACAGGGTGGTTGCGCTGCTGGACGACGGCAGCCTGGACAGCGCGCCCAACCTCATCACTCCCGGGCTTCAGCTTCCGCAGACCGTCCGCAGTGTCCTGCGCGAGGACTGGAAGCTGCTAAGCGCCTGGGCCGGCATGGCCGCCCTGATGGGCGTCCTCATGACCGGCGCTGCGGTCGCCCTGGGAGCCACTGCCGATCCGGCGGTCATTGACGCCCTGACTGCCTACAACGCGTACTAAAGCCCCGGCGCTGCGCGTGCTGCCCGGGGCTTCATCCCACCAGCCAGCCCCGCAACAGCCACCAGATTCCGGCCATCACCACGCCGCCGAAGAGCGAACCGGCCACCACCTGCGCCGGCGTGTGCGCCCTTAGGACCACCCTTGACCAGCTGACCGCCGGGACCAGGAGCAGCAGCGGCGCCCACGCCGGGCCCAGCATCAGCACGGATACGACGGCGGCACAGGACATCGCCGCGGCGTGGCCACTCATTTTCCAAAACGGGCTGACCGCTGCCAGGACGGCGACTCCGCCCACCACCGCCAGGACCATGGCCACCACACTCGGCGGGGCGTCCACGGCGTTGAGCACCAGCAAGCCGACAGCGATGCAGGCCAGTGCCATCAGGAGCACGGGCGCACGCTGCTTCCGGTCGCTGACGTGGTGGTCCGTCACCTTCCCCATTCGGACCAGGACAAGCAGCACCACCAGCGGTAGCACGCACACAAAGACCGCCGCCAGCGCGCCGTAACCGATGGACCCGGGAAACCCCGCCTCCGCCAGCGGGCTGATCAGCAGCTGGAGGGAAACCACCACCGGTGGCTGGAAAACCTCAGTCAGCCATCTGGCGGTCCGGTTCTTGACCCGGATTGACCCGCCACTTACCGTCACCTGCTAGTCCAGGAGGAGCGCGGGCTCTTCCAGGATGGCCGCGACGTCGGCCATGAAGCGGGCGGACAGATCACCATCCACCACGCGATGGTCGAAGGACCCTCCAAGCGTGGTGATCCAGCGGGGAATCACCTCTCCGTCCAGGACCCAGGGCTTCTGCTTGATGGTCCCGAACGCCACGATGGCCACCTCGCCCGGGTTGATGATGGGCGTACCCGTATCGATGCCCAGGGCGCCGATGTTGGTGATGGTGAGCGTGCCGCCCTGCATTTCCGCTGGCTGCGTCTTCCCGGCCCTTGCGGTGGTGGCCAAGCTGTTCAGGGCCAGGGCGAGTTCCTTGAGCGACAGGTCCTGGGCGTTCTTGATGTTGGGCACCATGAGGCCGCGGGGCGTGGCTGCGGCGATGCCCAGGTTCATAAAGTGCTTGACCTGGATCTCGGCAGATCCGTCCTGGTTGTCCACCCAGGACGCGTTCACGCTGGGGTTGCGGGCTGCTGCCCAGATGACGGCCTTGGCCAGGATGAGCAGCGGCGACACCTTGACGCCCTCGAAGTCCCGGGAGGCCTTGAGCCGCTTGACGAACTCCATGGTGCGGCTGGCGTCGACGTCCACGAAGATGCTGACGTGTGGCGCCGCGAAGGCCGATTCCACCATCGCCTTCGCCGTGGCCTTGCGGACGCCCTTGACCTGGATCCGCTCCACCCGCTGGTCCTGCGGCTTTCCTGCCTTGCCCCAGAAGCCGTCCGCCTTGTCCAGTTCGGCGTCGCGCTGGGCCTGGTAGCTCACCAGGTCCTCCCGCGTCACCTCGCCACGGGAGCCGGTGGCCACGACGTCCGCCAGGTCGATGCCCAGGTCACGAGCGATCTTGCGGACCGGGGGCTTGGCCAGGACCCGGTTGACCAGGCCGGTGATGGTGCCGCCCAGGGTTGGGCGGTTGTCGACGACGGCGGGCGCGCCGGCGGACACCTCAGCGGGAGTGCGCGGCTGCACAGGCTCAACCTCGGGTGCGTTGACCGTCACGGCAGCGGCTGGTGAGGTCTTGCGCGGGCGCCGTTTGACGGCGTCGGCCTTCGGGCCGGAACCTACCAGCGGACCGCCGGCCGGGGCACCGGCGCCAGTGCCGCCGTCGTCCGTCCCCTCCGGCGCCTCATCCTGGGGGAGCTTGCCGTAGAGCGGCTGCGCCGTTTGTTGCGGCTGTGCGGGTGCTTCGGGTGCGCGCACGTCCGCGGGGGTGGGGTCGCCGGCAACCTCGTCGCTGACGCTGATGATGGCAGTCCCGACGTCGACGGTCACCCCTTCCTGCACCAGCAGTTCGGTGACGGTCCCGGCAAACGGGGACGGCAGTTCCACGATGGACTTGGCGGTCTCGATCTCGCACAGGACGTCATTGATGGCCACGGCGTCGCCGGGCTTGACCTTCCAGGAGACGATTTCCGCTTCGGTGAGGCCCTCGCCGACGTCGGGCAGGTTGAACTTGTTCAGGGTCATGGTGTCCTCAGTAGGAGAGGGCGCGGTCCAGCGCCTCCAGGATGCGGTCGATGTCCGGAAGGTAGTCTTCCTCCACCTTGGCAACGGGGTACGGCATGTGGAATCCGCCCACACGGATCACCGGGGATTCGAGCGAGTGGAAGGCCCGTTCGCTGATGCGGGCGGCGATTTCGCCGCCGATTCCGCCGAACGTGGGTGCCTCGTGCGCCACGATCAGCCGGCCGGTCTTTTTCACGGACGCGGTGACGGTGTCGAAGTCGATCGGCGAAATGGAGCGCAGGTCGATGACCTCAACGCTGCGGCCGTCCTCTTCTGCTGCGTTGGCGGCGGCCAGGGCCACGGGAACCAGGGGGCCGTAGGCCACGACGGTGGCGTCGGTCCCTTCACGGAGCACATGTGCCTTGAACGGGTCTTCGGCGGGGCCCGGCGCCTGGACATCCACGTCCCCCTTGAGCCAGTAGCGGCGCTTGGGTTCGAAGATGATCACCGGGTCCTGGCACTGCACGGCCTGCTGGACCATCCAGTAGGCGTCATGCGGGTTGGAGGGGGTGATGATCCGCAGTCCCGCCGTATGGGCGAACAGGGCCTCGGGGGACTCCGAGTGGTGCTCCACCGAGCCGATGCCACCGCCGTAGGGAATGCGGATGACCACCGGAACGGTGAGGCTGCCGTTGCTGCGGGCGTGCATCTTGGCCAGCTGCGTGGTGATCTGGTTGAAGCCGGGGAATACGAAGCCGTCGAACTGGATTTCGCAGACGGGGCTGTAGCCGCGCAGGGCCAGGCCGATGGCGGTGCCGATGATGCCGGACTCCGCCAGCGGGGTGTCCACCACGCGGTCCGGGCCGAACTCGCCGATCAGCCCGTCGGTGACCCGGTAGACGCCGCCCAGGGGGCCGATGTCCTCGCCCATGAGCAGCGATTTGGGGTTGGCGGCGAGGGTGGCGCGAAGGCCCTCGTTGATGGCCTTCGCGATGGTCATGGTGGTCATCAGTGGCCTGCCTTTGCTGCCTGCCCGGCGGATTCTTCCTCGCCGGCAAATCCTGCGCTGTATTCCTCGAACCACGCCAGTTCCTCCGCCACCAGCGGGTGCGCTTCGGCGTAGACGTTGGCGAAGGCCGTCCGGATGTCCGGGTTTTCAAGATCATGGGCGGTGCGTCGGACATACGCAGCCAGCTCGTCGCCGTCGGACTTCACCTTTGCGAAGTAGGCGTCGTCGGCCAGGCCTTCGGCGCGCAGGTACTTTTCGAGCCGGGCCAGCGGGTCCTTGGCGCGCCAGGCGTCCTCTTCGTCGGAGTGCCGGTACTTGGTGGGATCGTCCGCGGTGGTGTGCGCACCCACCCGGTAGGTGAAGGCCTCGATCAGGACCGGGCCCTTGCCCTGGCGTGCGTGCTCAAGCGCCCACTCGGTGACCGCGTGTACAGCGACCACGTCATTGCCGTCCACCCGGATGCCGGGAAAACCGTAGCCCTTGGCACGGTTGGAGAGCGGCACGCGGGTCTGGACGTTGGTGGGCACGGAGATGGCCCAGTGGTTGTTCTGGCAGAAGAACACCACGGGAGCCTTGTAGGAGGAGGCGAACACCATCGATTCGTGGACATCGCCCTCGGAGCTGGCACCGTCGCCGAAGTAAGCGATGACGGCCGCATCCGGCTGCCTTCCTGCACGGTCTGACGCCGCGAGCTTCTGGTCCCGCTGGATTCCCATGGCGTAGCCGACGGCATGCAGGGTCTGCGCGGCCAGGACCAGGGTGTACAGGTGGAAGTTGGTGTCCTTGGGATTCCAGCCACCGTTGGAAACCCCGCGGAACTGGCGCAGGAGTTCTGCCAGGTCCACGTTGCGGGTGAGCGCTACGCCGTGTTCCCGGTAGGTGGGAAAGATGTAGTCCTGCGGCTGGCTGGCCCTGCCCGAGCCGATCTGTGCTGCCTCCTGGCCGGTAAGCGGGACCCACAATGCCAGCTGCCCTTGGCGCTGGAGGGCGGTGGCTTCGACGTCGAACCTGCGGATGGCGGCCATGTCGGCGTAGAGGCCGCGGAGGTCCTCCGGGGTGAGTTTGTCCGCGTACTCACTGAAGACCGGATCGGCGCCCAGCTTTCCGTCGGGGCCCAGCAACTGCACCATCTGGGCAGGGGGCTCTCCCATGACGGCCTCAGCATCGGCCTCGCGCTGGTCGTCTACAGCTGTTCCGTCGAACTCGGTGGAAGGCAGATGAGTGCCCATACCGTCTCCTTGCCTGCCGCATCCGGATGCAATGCGATGTCGTGAGGATATATGCCTTACAAGGAATACATTCCTCTTACGGCATATACATTGGCTTACTGATCCTAACTTTATCTGCGGTAAGTAGCTGGAGGGCTACTTGTTAAGCGCTAGGAACTTGCTGGCGCCTTTGTATAGTCGGCACACAATTGGAGGAACCGGGAGTTTGCCTCGGGTTCCCCGATGCTGACCCTGACGCCTTCCCCGGCGAATGCCCGCACGGACAGGGCCCGGGTGCCCGCGAACTCCGCAAAGGCTGTGCTTTCAGCGCCAAGGGCAAGCCACACAAAGTTGCCCTGGGCATCGGGAACCGCCCATCCCAGCTCCCGGAGGCCGGCCAGGACCCGTGTCCGCTCGGCCACGAGCTTTTGTACCCTTTCCACAACCTGGGAGTAATTCTCCAGGGAAACAATTGCCGCTTTTTCGGCAATTTGGGACACGGCAAAGGGTGTGGCGGCGACCCGAAGGTACTGGGTCAGTTCCGGATGGGAGACGCTGTAGCCAACGCGAAGTCCGGCCAGGCCATGTGCCTTGGAGAACGTCCGGAGCACCACAACGTTGGGGTATTTGCGGTAAAGCGCGATCCCGTCCACTGCATCCTCCGCCCGGACGAACTCCTGGTAGGCCTCATCGATAACCACCACGACGTCGGCCGGGACGGACCGGATGAAGGCCTCCGTTTCAGCCGCGGTAAGGGCGGGGCCGGTGGGGTTGTTGGGCGTGCAGAGCAGGATCACCTTGGTGCGGGCACTCACGGCGGCCGCCATGGCTGCGAGGTCGTGCCGTCCGTCGGCTGTCACGGGGATCCGTACGCTCTCGGCGCCTGCCAGGCCCACGCTGATGGGGTACGCCTCAAAGGAGCGCCACGCGTAAATGACTTCGTCAGCCTTGCCGTCATCGTTCTGGCCGGCAAAGGCGGCCAGAATCTGGTTCAACGCGCCTAGGCTTCCAGCTCCGGTCACGATGTCCTCGGCAGGCACATCAAGGAACTCTGCGAGCGCGGCACGGAGCTTGCTGCTCAGGGGATCCGGGTAGCGGTTGACGTCCTTCTGGTTGGCGATGGCGTCCAGCACGGCCGGAATCGGCGGGAGCGGGTTTTCGTTGGAGGACAGCTTGTAGCTGGCCAGTCCGTTGACCGCGGCCGGCGGCTTTCCGGCGGCGTAGCGGGGCAGCCGGTCCAGCACCGGGCGCGGCGTGATTCCGCCCGCCCTGGTCTCAGATGAAGTCATGGCCCCTAGCCTACTTCGAGGCCCTCAAGGGTTCCGGGGAACGAACGGCAGAAATTCAGGCCGCCGCCAGTCGCCCGGAGGGACGGTATGGAAGCATGGTGCCATGGGTTCCTTCATCCTTCGGATCGTGGTTAATGCTGCCGGCCTCTGGATCGCCAACTGGATCCTGCCGGGCATGGACATCACCAGCACCGGGGCGTCCGCTGCGGTGGCCAGAACCGGCATCTCCCAGGACCCCGGAATCATCGGGATTGTCCTCGCCTACCTCTTCATCGGCCTCATCTTCGGCCTGGTGAACGCTTTTGTCCGGCCGCTGGTCAGCCTTCTTGCACTGCCCATCACCATCCTGACGCTTGGCCTGTTCGCCATCGTCATCAATGCCGCCATGCTCTACCTGACGGCATGGATCAGCAGCTATACGTCCGTGCAACTCACCATCGATTCCTTCTTCTGGACCGCGGTGTTCGCCGTGATCATCATCTCCCTGGTCTCGCTGGTGGCAGGGCTGCTGCCCGGCGGACGGCGCTGACGTCCTGCAGGGTGACCTGCCGCCCTGGCGGCGCCCGCGGACCGGCCGGGATTCATCCACCCAAGTAGGAGTGCCCGCGGAACCAGGTACCTAACAGTGCCTTCCCCCGTGCCGGTTCCCAAAAGACCAGTACCAGCCACCCATGACCCCCGTGGCGCCGGCCTTTTAGGCTGCGAACCGGGCCGCAAGAAGGCCCGTTGGTGTCAGTTCCGGAACATGGGGGCCAAAGATGAAGCCCATAAGAATCCTGCTCGCTGCGTGCCTGCTTTTCGCCTGGCAGGCCGGTCCCGCTTACGCGGACGCCGAATCGGGGCCTGTACCCAGTCCCGCAGGGCTGGGCAACGACATCTCCTGGCCCCAATGCGGCACAGATCTTCCTTCACCCCCTGCGTTTGCGATCGTCGGCGTGAACGGTGGCCGGCCGGATACGGCCAACCCGTGCCTGTCGGACCAGCTGGCCTGGGCGGACCAAAGCGCCGCCTCGGTAGGAGGGACACCGGCGGCCGTGTATGTGAACACCGCCGCAACCGGTCCTGTGGACACTCTGTGGTGGCCCGCAGGCAACACCTATCGCGACGCTGTTGTCGGCAACCCCTACGGGACATGTGACGGCACCGGCTCGCCGGCCTGCGCCTACGTCCACGGCTACGCCATGGCCGCCAACGCGGCCGACATCCTGCAGCATGCCGGGCACAACGTGCCCCACCGGATGTGGTGGCTCGATGTCGAATTCGGGAACAGCTGGCTATGGGACAAGGCGGTCAATGCGGCCGAGCTGGAAGGCATGACGGCCTACCTGCAGGGTGCCGGGGCAGAAGTCGGGATTTACTCCACGGGGTACCAGTTCGGCGAGATCGTGGGCGATGTCAGTCCCGACAGCAACCTCTACAAACTTCAGAACTGGCTGGCGGGCGCCTACTCCGCTGAGTCGGCAGAGGAATACTGCGAGGCCGCCCCGTTGACGCCCGGCGGGACTGTAACCACGACCCAGTTCACGGAGAACGACCTCGACTACAACTACCGGTGCCCTGGCGCAGTTCCGCCCCCGGTTTCACAGCCAGCTCCGCAGCCCGCGCCACCACCCGCTCCGGAGCCTGCCCCCAAGCCGGAGAAGACACGGCCAAACCTGTCCGCTGAGCTGCATGCCGCGCAGATCTCTTGACTTGCCCCGCTTCTACTGACTCCACCTCCGGGACCAGGCGGCGCCCCTACCGGGCACCCGGTTGCGGCCGCCCGGAAAAGGGGTCCCTGCGGTCCTTGGGAACAGGGGGCGGCGGAGTCTTGGACAACACAAAGCGGGTGGCAGTCGCAGCACCTCCGGCGCCGAGGACACTGCCAAGCACCGCCGTGGACTGGACCAGTGAGGGGTCTTTGCTGGCGCCCACCTGCCGGGCCGCCTCCTGATAGCCCGTGAGGCTGTGTCCGGGACCCAGCCCGGCATCTTCTCCGCCCCGCACGTAAAGGTCATTGGTCATGGTTACCGTGACCTGGTTCCTGGCGTCGCGGTTCGGCAAGCCGTCGCTGCCGGGCACCCAGTCTGTTCGGTGCTCCAGGTGCAGGGTGCTGACATCGGGGGAAGGCATGATGCGTGAAACGGGCGACCCGGCGGTCAGGACGTATTTGAGCCGGTACTCCTTCAAGAAGGCCTCGTCTGCCGCCAGGTTCATGGCATGAATGCCGCCTTGGCTGTACCCAACGGCAACAACATCCGCTCCCGGTTCCGCGCCCGCCGCCCTCAGCGACTGGATCACGGCGGCATTCACGCGTTCGGACCGGCCGCCCATGCCATCGACGATGCCCCCCAGATCGAAAGGATTGGTGCCGCCATCGGATTCGTTGACCTGGGTTCCGGGAACCACCACAACGTAGGCCTTCCTGCCTCCAGCGTCCACCTCGATAACCTCGATGTAGCCGCTGCCGCGTGCCTCGATCAGCCGTACCCGTTCAAGCAGCCCGCCCGGGCTGACCTCAAGATCGATGGGCAGACGTTCTTCCTGCGTGGCCGTTACCGGGCCCGTGCGCAGCGAGGGGATATTTTCTTCAACCGCGGGCTTGATCGCGGGGAGGAGGATGACGGCATCTGCCACCAGCATTTCCGTGGCATCCCCGTTCAGGAATCCCGTCCGCCAGAAGTCCACGTGCTTCTGGAGCTCCACGTCGGGATCCGACAGACCCAGCCTCCACTTCAGGTGGGCAGCAGATTCGGCAATCTCATACTCCCGCCTGCAGCTGCGCACTTGGCCGCTGATCCGCTGCAGTTCCAGGCAGACTTCCTGGACGGCATCCTTCGCTTCCCACACGGCAATGAGGGCGGCAGTTCCCGTAGTGCGCGGGCGGTTCTGGTGTGCAGCGAGATCCTGCCATGCGGTGAAAAGCCCGGATTCGATGGCGGCAAGCCGCTCGGCGAGCCGATCGAGCTTTCCGGCTCCCACCTCCAACTCCTCCAGCTGGACCGTAATGCCGCCCGCCCCGCCGGAGACTGTAAGGTTGCCGTCCGGAAGTGGCGGCAAAACCCGGATAGGTCCTCCCGTTCCGGATGGCATTGCGTCAGCCATCAGAACCGGCCGTCAGGCGAACATTCTGAGGTCAGTGCAGCGCGGGCATGTGCTGCCACCGCGGCAGAAGCCTCCCGGATCCGGTCCAGCGCCCTTCGCACCGCCACCGCCTGCAAGGCGACAGAATCCCGGTAGGCCTGTCCCGCTGGCGACTGCCAGTCCAACAGCTGGATGTCCTGGAATCCCGAGAGCACCCCTTCAGCACTTTCCGAGCACTGCGCCACCCTCCTGCCCACCTCTTGGACTTCCAGGCTGACACCCAACCCGCTGCCCCAGATCCCGTCCATCAGTTCGTTCCCCATGCTGCTTCCCGTCCCGGTCTCCCTGGCCAGATGATCCCGCCCCAACCTTGCCGCTTCCAACGCTAGGGACGCTTGCCTGCCCGGGTAAGCGCGGCCGTCGGCTATGTGGACAAGTAACGTGAGGAACGCGCTTAAGGCGGCGCCGGACTTCGTGAAAGAATCAGCACATGCCTGAAACTGCCGCCACAGCTGATACCCGCACGCCCTCAGGACGCCTGGCCCTCGCCGCGTCACCGGAAAAAATCGCGCTCGGTCCCCTGGACGGCCGCTACCAGTCCGCCGTCGCACCCCTCGTTGACTACCTGTCCGAGGCCGCGCTGAACCGCGACCGCGTGGCCGTCGAAGTGGAATGGCTCATTCACCTGACCAGCAACAATGTGCTTCCCGGCGCGGGACCCCTGAGCGCGGAACAGCAACAGCAGCTCCGTGCCATCGTCACCGAATTTGATGCCGCGTCCGTGGCAGAGCTGGCCGAGATCGAGGCCGTCACCGTCCACGATGTGAAGGCCGTGGAGTACTACATCGGACGCCGCCTCCCCGCGATCGGCATCGAAAACCTGACCGCCATGGTCCACTTCGGCTGCACGTCCGAGGACATCAACAACCTCTCCTACGCCCTGGGAGTCAAGGGTGCTGTGGAGGACGTGTGGCTGCCGGCCGCACGCGCCCTGGTGGGCCAGATCAGCAAGATGGCCGAAGACAACCGTGCCGTGCCCATGCTGTCCCGCACGCACGGCCAGCCCGCCACGCCCACCACCTTGGGCAAGGAACTGGCCGTCATTGCACACCGCCTGACCCGGCAGCTGGACCGGATCGCCAAGACCGAATACCTGGGCAAGATCAACGGCGCCACCGGCACCTATGCAGCCCATGTGGCCTCGGTTCCCGGCGCCGACTGGCAGCAGGTCTCCAAGTCGTTCGTCGAAGGACTTGGCCTCACCTGGAACCCGCTGACCACGCAGATCGAGAGCCACGACTGGCAGGCAGAGCTGTACGCCGACGTTGCGCGCTTCAACCGCATCCTGCACAACGTCTGCACGGACATCTGGAGCTACATCTCCATTGGTTACTTCGCGCAGATCCCGGTGGCCGGCGCAACGGGTTCGTCCACCATGCCGCACAAGGTCAACCCCATCCGCTTCGAAAACGCCGAGGCCAACCTGGAGATCTCGTCCGGCCTGCTGGATGTCCTGGGCTCCACCCTGGTGACCTCCCGCTGGCAGCGCGACCTCACCGACTCCTCCAGCCAGCGCAACATCGGCGTGGCCTTCGGCCACTCCCTGCTGGCCATCTCCAACGTCGCCAAGGGCCTTGACCGCCTGGACGTGGCCGGGGATGTCCTCGCCGCGGACCTCGACACGAACTGGGAGGTCCTGGGCGAGGCAATCCAGATGGTCATGCGCGCCGAGGCGATTGCCGGCGTCGAAGGCATGGAGAACCCGTACGAGCGCCTCAAGGACCTGACCCGCGGCCACCGTGTGGATGCCGCCCGCATGCAGGAGTTTGTACAGGGCCTGGGCCTCTCCCCCGAGGCTGAGGCACGCCTCCTGGCCCTCACTCCCGGCAAGTACACCGGCATCGCGGACCAGCTGGTGGACCACCTGAAATAAGCCCGCACGCAGGGCAGGAACGTACGACGGCGGCGCCGGGCTTCGACGAGGCCCGGCGCCTTCTTCCTTGCACCCGGCAGGGCAACACCGCTGCCGCCGCACGTCCGGAAGGGTTCAGGTGGGAAACTGGGAAACATGAAGTTGCTCCTGATCCGCCATGGCGAAACCCCCGGCAATGTGCTGGGCCAACTGGATACCGACCACCCCGGGCCCGGTCTGACCGAACTGGGCGAACGCCAGGCGGAAGCCATGGCGCAGGCCCTGGCCAACGAACGCATCGGGGCACTCTACGCCTCCACCCTGGTCAGGACGCAGATCACCGCCGCCCCGCTGGCCCGGCTGCACACCCTCGATGTGGAGGTCCTGGACGGGCTGCACGAAATTGAGGCCGGCTCACTGGAGAAGCTGACCGACCACGAAGCCCACAAACGCTATATGGGGACGGTGATCTCCTGGGCCGCCGGTGACCTGGACCGCCGCATGCCTGCCGGCCCGGACGGCCATGCCTTCTTCGAGCGGTTCGACGCTGCCATCGCGCAGGTGGTGGAACGGGCGGAGCGGCAGCAGCACGGCACGGTCGCCGTGGTCAGCCACGGAGCTGCCATCCGCACCTGGGCGGGACGTCGGGCCGAGGGCGCAGACCACGAGTTCGCAGCACGGCATGTCCTGGCCAACACCGGGATCGTTGCCCTGGAGGGTGACTTGGCTGCCGGCTGGACCCTGATCCATTGGGACGGAAGTCCGGTGGGCGGTCTTGCCTTGGCAGACCCAACGGCCGGGGATCCCACCGGCCGGGACGTAGCGGCTCCCTAGGCCTGCTGCCGGTGGCGCCGGAGAGGGAACGGGCGCGTCGCCGGGCACGTCCCCGCAACTGCCTCGCCGCGCCGGCCCCACTGACTCTTTGGGCTGTGCAGCGTGCGCTGGAAACCTTGGCTGGAAGGCGATGCCGACGGAATCAACCGGGACGCCATCGCCGCGGCGACTGCCGCCGTCGGGCGTTCACTGGGATCCATCGCCGTCAGGGAACGCAGCAGGACAGCCCAGTCACCCAAGGAATCCGGCATCTCGGGCGAGCGCAAGGTGCGGGCCACGAGGGATTCGATGGCGGTACCGGGAAACGCCTTGGTGCCGGTGAGCAGTTCCAGCAGGACCAGCCCCATGGCATACACGTCCCAGGACGGCTCCGCTGCCCCGCCGGCTGCTTGCTCCGGGCTCATGTAATGCACGGTTCCGGAGGAAATCCCGGGCTCGGGAGCCGCCCCGGCCGCCGCTGCGATCCCAAAGTCAACGATCCGGACGGGACTTCTCCGCAGGCCGCTCAGCATCAGGTTTGCCGGTTTGATGTCACGGTGCACAAGGCCGCTGGTGTGAAGGTGGGCGAGCGCTTCGAAAAGGCCGCGCGCCCAACGTGCTACGTCACCTGATTGCGGGCTCTGCAGCCGTATGGTTTCGGCCATGTTTGTTCCCAGAGCCAGCTCCTCCACCAGGAAGGGACGCCCGGCGTAGGTACCACCCTGGGACATAACACCCTGGGCAAGAAGCCGCACAATGGACGGGTGGTTGAGCCCAGCCAGGACGGTGGCTTCGTTCTGGATGCGCTGGTGCTGCTTCCGGCCGTTGGCAGCGGCGATCTTGACTGCAACATCGGGACCGCCTTCCGGGTCTACGGCCCGGAAAACTTCGGCAGCGGACCCGCGGCCCAGGCGTTCCCGAAGCTGCCAGCGCCCGGCAACGACACCCTCGGCACGAACAGGGAGCGGCGCAGCAAGTTCTGTGTCCAGGAGCCTCATACGGGGGAAACCACTGACGCGTGTCCCCGGCGGGGACCGGCGGACCAGGCATCGAGCTGAAACCCACAGCCGCAGCGCCAAACGGGCGGAAGCTCAGTACCGACGGCGTCGGCGGGTGCGAAGGTATAGCTCGCTGCTTCCAAGCCAACTGCCGGCGTCACGAGCTGCATGGGAGTGCCGCAGTGGACCACGCGTCCGCCCTGCGGCGCAGTGGTGCCGTCCAGGGTAGATCGGGTCAGGTCCGTGTGGCTGTCCGGGAGGCCGGCGTGGTTGTCAGGGATTAGAGGGCCCAGGCGAGGCTCAGGCGGTGAAACTTCGGTGTAGGTAACCAAGACACTCACGACTCCGTTGGAAGCAACTTCAGGAACATTCGTAAGCATACATATAACTAGCTGAACTAGCTAGTCAGCCTAGTGAACTTTTAATTCCTCGTTTTCATGCACCTGAAGGGACTCGGTCATGCGCTGGAGGAAATCCACGACAACACGCGCTTCGTCCGCAGTGAGGCTCTCCGCCACGGACATCATCCGCTGATGCATGGCGCCGAGGGTTTCGCGCACCTCTTTGTCGGACTCGACCGTCGGCACGACCACCACCGAGCGGCGGTCGGAGGGATGCGGCTCGCGGCGGACATGCCCACTGGCCACCAGCCTGTCGATGAGCGAGGTGGTGGAGGCGCTAGTAATATTGAGGAACTGGCTGAGATCCTTCGGGACAACCTGCTTGCCCGACGCCTGGACCCTCAGCAGGTACCGCAGGGCAAGGATGTCCGTTTCCCCCATGCCCATGGAGTCCCTGGTGCTGCGGCGGATTTCCGTTTCGGCCGCCCGGTAGTCCCGGAGTGACTTCAACACCGCTGCACTGTAGTCCAGCTGGCCGTCGGGCCCATACCAGTAGCCGGATCCTTCGTTGCCCGTAGAAACCATGCCATCATTCTAGACCAGCTGATAACTAGCCTGCCAAGTAAAGTGCAGTGCCGCCTCCCACACCCGTTATCCAGGCCCTAACCGGCAGGAAACACCCGCGTAACCGCGCCCGCCTAGCCTTATCAGGCATACCCCTCCGGCGAATCGAGGCAGTTATGCAGACCAACCCCCGGCTGAACATCCGTCAGGTCCCCTGGTCCAACCCCGTAGGTGCGGACCTGCGCCGTGCCCAGCAGGCCGAACTGGATGCCCGCTTTGGCCGCCCTGACCACGAACCCGGCCTGCCGCCGTCGGGCGCCGACTGCGCAGTGTTCCTCGTGGCGTATGACAAAGGTTCAGGTCAACCCGTCGGCTGCGGCGGTTTGCGGCTCCTGGATGCATCTACGGCCGAAATCAAGCGCCTTTATGTACTGCCGTACACCCGCGGTTCCGGGGTTGCCAGCTCAATCCTGGCCGCACTTGAGGCGGAGGCTTACAGGCAAGGCATCACGCGGATCAAGGCGGAGGCTGGCTCCGCCCAGCCGGACGGCCGCAACTTCTACCGGAACTCCGGCTTCGAGGCGATCCCGAACTTCGGACCCTACGTCGGGGTGGAACACTCTTCCTGCTACGCCAAAACCATCAACGCCCACAGCGCCGCCCAGACCGCCATGGCCTAACTGCCGGTGTACCGCGCGGCTCCGTCACAGGACTAAGTTCGCCCTCAGTTCACCCTCACGGACCCCACTGTTTCCCTGACTGGTTCAAAGTGAGCAGCCGGGCTGTTTATCGAATCGATAGCTATAACAGCCCGGTTTTCGTCATGCCCGGCTATAGGCTGTGCGGACATGCTCCGATTCCAGTCCAGAAATGAGTCCTGATCGTGCGTAAAATGCAGACTTTGGTTGCCGCCGCCGTCGCCGCCACCCTTCTCGCCGGATGCGGTGGTGCTTCCACCCAGCCGGCATCAACCGGTGAAGCTTCCGGAACGCAGGCAGGTGCGTCCGGTGACACCCTGGTCATCTACACCAACTCCAACGGCGAAGGCCGGGGGGACTGGCTGGCCGCCAAGGCTGCCGAGGCCGGGTTCAAGATCGAGATCGTGGGGGCCGGGGGCGCCGATGCCACCAACAAGCTCATTGCCGAAAAGAACAATCCCATCGCGGACGTCGCCTTCGGCCTAAACAACATGTACTTCTCGCAGATCAAGAACGAAGGCGCGCTGGAGAGCTACCAGCCCACATGGGCCGGTGACGTGGACAAGGGCCTGGGTGACGGTGAGACGTATTGGCCCCTGGTGAAGCAGGCCATCCTCCTTGGCTACAACTCGGACAAGATCGCCAAGGACGCCGCACCCAAGGACTGGACGGATCTCTGGACCAAGGACGAATTCAAGAGCCGTTATGAACGGGTCACCGGCATGGGCACGGCCACCGCGCAACTGGTCTTCGCCGGCATTCTCTCCCGGTACCGGGACGACTCCGGCGATCTGGGGATTTCCGACGACGGGTGGAAGCAGGTTGAGCAGTACTTCAAGAACGGCAGCCCCGCCGTCGCCAAGACCGACCTCTTTGCCCGCATAGCTTCGGGCGAGGTGGACATGGGCCAGATGCCGTCCTCGATCATCGCCGACCGTGAAAAGTCCTTCAAAGTGAACGTGGACACGGTCATCCCTTCCGTGGGTGTTCCGCTTGCCGTGGAGCAGATAGCTCTGGTGAAGGGGACCAAGAAAAAGGAACAGGCGCAGAAATTCATTGACTGGTTCGGGAGCGCTGAGGTCCAGGGCGAGTTCGCGCAGAAGTTCAACGCCATGCCGGTCAATAAGGGCGCCCAGGCAAAGGCCAACCCTGATGTTGTGAACTTCTTTGCAGGCCTCAAACAGCAGGACATCGACTGGGGCTTCGTCCAGAAAAACATGGGCGCCTGGGTGGAGAAGATCGAACTTGAGTACATGACGTAACACGATCTACCAGCCGCCGTCCCCGCGTTCCATCAGACAGGTTTGCCATGATCCGCTTGGAAAACATCGAAGTTACCTTTGGCGATTTCACCGCCATTCCGCACCTGGACCTGCATGTCCGCCCCGGCGAGTTCTTCACCCTCCTGGGGCCCTCCGGTTGCGGAAAGACGACGGCGCTGCGCACCCTGGCCGGCTTCATCCAGCCGGCCAGGGGTACCGTCCGGGTGGACGGGAAGGACGTGACCCGCCTCCCAAGCGACAAGCGGCAGGTAGGCATGGTGTTCCAGAACTATGCCCTGTTCCCCAGCATGAGCGTGTGGGAGAACATCGCCTTCGGGCTCCGGGTGCGGAAGGAAAAATCGGCGGACAGTGACCGCCTTGTCCGGGATATTGCACGGCGGGTGGAGCTCAGCGACGAGCAGCTCACGAAAAATGTATCCGAACTTTCCGGAGGCCAGCAGCAGCGGGTGGCCGTTGCGCGTGCCCTGGTGCTGCGACCAAAGATCCTGCTGCTGGACGAGCCTCTGTCCAACCTGGACGCCAAACTCCGCCACCAGTTGCGCCAGCAGCTCAAGGACCTGCAGAGCGAGTTCGGAATCACCACTGTCTACGTCACTCATGACCAGGACGAGGCGCTGGCCATGAGTGACCGCGTCGCCGTGTTCAATAAGGGCGTCGTGGAGCAGGTCGGCACCCCTCAGGAAATCTACGACCATGCCGCCACCGAGTTCGTCTGCAACTTCATCGGCGACAGCTCCACGCTGACGCCGGAATTTGTCGCAGAAGTGAACCGGCACTCGGGAGCCGCCCTTAGCACGGACGCCAGGTCGTACCTGCGCGTGGAAAAAGCCTCACTGGACCGGCCTGGGGACGGAGGGAGCGCCGTCGGACTTCCCGCCACCGTGGTCTCACGCACCTACCACGGCCTGCACAGTCGCTATGTGGTCCGCAGCCACGGCGCGGACATACGCCTCCTGGTCCGGGAAGACGGCGGCGCCCACCCCGACGCCGGTACCAGTACAACCATTTACCTCCGGCCGGAGCACATCCTCCAGTACCAACCAGACACTGGTGTTTCGCTGGAACAGGACCAGGCGGTTGCCCTGCCATGAGCGGCAGCACCACAGTCCGCGGCATGGTTCGTTCCCCCTTCGTCCTGGTGGTTGGAGTAGTCCTCACGTGGTTTATTGCCGCGTTCCTGGTATGGCCCAACGTCAACATCCTGATGGCCACGTTCTTTCCCGATGGCAGTTTTTCGGGCCGCGCGGCGGAAAAACTGTTTTCCTCCCAGCGGGCAATGAAGGCACTGGGCAACAGCTTTCTCCTGGCCGTAGCTCTGTCTATCACCGTCAACGCGGTGGGGGTCTTCATCGTCCTGGTCACGCATTACTTCCGGATCCGCGGCTCAAGGATCCTTTTCCTGGGGTATGCCTCCACCTTCATCTACGGCGGCATAGTGCTGGCGGCGGGCTACAAGTTCATCTACGGGGACAAGGGCATCGTCACCTCGCTGCTGGTCAGGCTGATCCCCGGGATGGACCCCGGCTGGTTCTCCGGGTTCTTCGCCGTCCTGGTGGTCATGACCTTTGCAACCACCACCAACCACATGCTGTTCGTGGCCAACGCGCTCAAGGGCATCGACTACCAGACCATCGAGGCGGCGCGGAATCTTGGCGCCTCGACGTGGACCATCCTGCGGCGCATCGTCCTGCCGATGCTCAAACCTACGCTGTTCGCCGTCACCATCCTGTCGTTCCTCACGGGCCTGGGCGCGTTGAGCGCTCCACAAGTGCTGGGCGGCCGTGACTTCCAGACCATCACGCCGATGATCCTGACATTCACCAACAGCCCCACCTCGCGCGACCTGGCGGCGCTGCTGGCCGTGATCCTGGGTCTGGCCACCATGCTGATGCTCGCCGTGATGTCCCGCCTCGAAAAGGGCGGCACCTACTTTTCCGTGTCGAAGGTGTCTTCCGAGCTCCAGAAGCAGGAGATCACCAATCGCGCAGCCAACCTGGCCGTGCACGGCGTGGCCTACCTCCTCTTTGCCGTCTACACGCTCCCGGTCGTGCTGATCGTGCTGTACTCGTTTGCCGACGGCGCTGCCATCCAGACGGGACAACTCTCGCTGGCCAACCTGACACTGGACAACTACGGCCGCGTCCTTACCCAGCAGTCGGGCATCCGTCCGTTCATCGTCAGCGTGGTGTACAGCGCCCTGGCGGCGGTCATCGCCGTCGGTGGACTCCTTTTCGTGGCCCGGCTGCTGCAAAAATACAAAAACTGGCTGGCGTCAACCTTCGAATATCTGCTGCACATCCCGTGGATCCTTCCCTCCGCCCTTCTGGCCCTGGGCCTGATTGTCAGTTACGACCATCCCAGTCCGCTGGTGGGAGGTACGGTCCTGACCGGAACGACGGTGATTCTGCTCATCGCCTTCGTCACGGTGAAGATCCCGTTCACCCTCCGGATGCTCAAGGCATCCTTTGCCTCCGTGAACTCCTCGCTGGAGGAGGCCGCAGCCATCATGGGCGCCAAGACCCTGTACGTTTTCAGGCGGATCCTCCTGCCGCTGGTGCTCCCGGCAGCGGCAGCCATCACAGCCTTGAACTTCAACAGCCTGCTCGACGACTACGACACCGCCATCTTCCTGGCCCACCCGCTGGTGCAGCCATTGGGCCTGGTCATCAAGGCCAATACCGACGGCGCCGAGGGCACCGAGGGAATCGCCAACACCTTCGTTTACACGGTGCTCCTCATGGTCATCACGGGCGTGACCATGTACCTGGTGTACGGCAGGGCCGGGCGGCGCAGGACCAGAAAACCCCTGCCAACGCTGCCTTCCGCATCGCAAGCCCCCGGCCCGGGAGCCCCGGGCACCCAAGCGCCGGGTGAAGATGACGCTACGCGTCCGGCCGCTGCCGTTCGCTGATCAACCGCCGGAGGTGCTGCCGACGGCGGCCCGTGCGGTCCGCCGTCGGGCGAGGTTGAGCACCCGGTCCCGCAGCGGCTGGGCACGGTCGGCGAGCGCAATCCGTCCCAGCGCTGACGAGGCCACGCTCACGGCACGGGTGCGCAGCCTCCGCTGCCGGTTGTAGGCCCGCAGCGCCTGGTCCTCGGGCAGGGTGTTGAGGAGGTCTGCCAGCGTAACCGCATCCACCAGCGATTCGCAGGCCCCGCGGCCCAGCGTAGGCATCATGGCGTGCGCGGCGTCTCCAATGAGCACCCTCCTGCCGCTGACGTAGGAGCCAAGGCGCGGAACCGTCCACAGGCGCTGGACCAGGCATTCCTCCGGCGTTGCTGCGGCAAGCGTGCGGCGGATGGCAGGGGCGTGGTTGGCGAAGCGAGCCCTTGCCTGCTCGAGGACTGACGCGGGATCTATCCCGTAGGGGCCGAGTTCGGACCGGTAACTCGCATACCAAAAGGAGCCTCCCCGGGCGGCGGCCATCCCGAACAGGTCGCCGCGGCCCCAGTATTCGCCTACCTCATCCGGGCCGACTGGAGTGGAAGGGTGCCGCGGAGGGCAAGGTACGGCGTGAGGCGTGCTTGGGTGGCCCCGCCCCAAGCCGCACGTCGGACCATGCTGTGGACACCGTCGGCGCCTACCACCAGGCTGCCGTCCGCGGGGACTGCCTGCACCGTGTCCGTGACCCTGCGGACGGTTGCGGGCACGGCTGCATCCAGCAGCCGGATCAGGTCAATCCGGGAAATGCCGAACATCCCGCCCGCATCGACGGTCACCCACGGCTCCCCCTGCGCGTTGCGGACCGAGCCGCTGCCAAGCACCGGGCTGACCGCCCGTGCCTCATCCAGGATTCCGAGGCGCGCCAGCGCCCGCTGGGCGTGTGGCCACATGCCCAGCGCGTTGCCCACGGTGGGCAGTTCCGGGCGTTTCTCATGGACGGTCACCTGGAAACGGCTGGTATCCAACGCCGCGGCGAGGGCGAGCCCGGCGATTCCGCCACCAACGATCGTGATCGTTTCCATGCACCATATTTTACTACTTTTGTAGTGGATGGGAAGGGCGTCCCACTACACTGAACGCATGCCGGACCGCCGCAACCAACTGCTTGATGCCGCCCTGGCTGTGGTGGCGGACAGGGGGATGAAGGGCCTCACCCACCGGGCAGTTGACGCCGCAGCCCGGGTGGCCGAGGGAACCACCTCGAACTACTACCGGAGCCGCGCCACACTGGTTGCGGCAGTGCTGGAGCGGCTGCTGGAACTGGACGCAGCGCTCCTGGCCGAGCAGGGGCCGGCCGGCCCGCCCCGCAGCGTTGAGGAACTGGCAAACCAGTTGGCCTCGCTCGTCCTGGCACTTGCCGGACGGCATGCGGGGCTGACCCGCGCCCGGCTGGCCCTCTCCCTGGACAAGCCCGAATCGGTGACCGCCGGCCATTTCCGGCTGGTGGGCGGGCTTGAGCAGGCCCTGGCCGCCCTGGAAGTACCTGACGCCGGGGCCAGGGCCCGGGACGTGGCGGACTACGGCGACGGCGTCCTGCTCCATCTGCTGACCGTCCGGCGGGACGATGCTCCGGACGCCGCAGCGATCGCTTCGGCGGTCCGGCGGCTGCTGGCGCCGTAAGACTAACTGGCAGCCCCGCCGTCGTAGTCCTCTTTGGCTTAGGAAGCGGCAGTGGGCCAGCCCGTGTACGCCTCGGCGAGGTAGGCCCTGCCGTGCCGGGAGGAGACCACGGAATTCAGTTCCCCGAGCTGGCGGGCGCGGGAGAAGTCGTCGGCGTCCGCGGGGGTGTGCAGCATGGTGGTCATCCAGTAGGAGAACTGCTGCGCCTTCCACACCCGGTCCAGGGCGCGGTTGCTGTAGGTCTCCAGGAGCGCATCAGAGCCGGAGTTGTAGTGGCTGTCGAGGCCTTCGAAGAGGACCTTGACGTCGTTGATGGCCAGGTTGAGGCCCTTGGCACCGGTGGGCGGGACGGTGTGCGCGGCGTCGCCGGCCAGGAACAGGTTGCCGTGCCGCATGGGGGTTTGAACGAAGCTGCGGAACGGCAGGACCATCTTTTCCAGGACGGGCCCTTCCTTGAGCTCGAAGCCGTTGCCGTTGACCCGGCTGCGGAACTCGGCCCAGATCCGGCCGTCATCCCAGTCGGCCACGTTTTCCTTGGGGTCGCACTGGAAGTACATCCGCTGCACAGTCTCGGTGCGCTGGCTGATCAGCGCGAAGCCGTTGGCCGAGTTGGCGTAGATCAGTTCATCCGAGCTGCGCGGCGCCTCGGCCAGGATGCCAAACCAGGCGAAGGGGTATTCATGGAAGTACCGCTTGCGCTTGGCTTCCGGGATCTGGGTGCGGCAGTGGCTGCGGGAGCCGTCCGCGCCGACCAGGAAGTCGGCCTGGATTTCGAACTCGGCGCCGTCCGCGTCGGTGAACCAGACCTTCGGCTTGCCCTCGAGGTCGTGCACCGAGGTGTCGCTGACGCTGTAGCGGACGTCGCCGCCGTCGTCCTTCCGGCGCGCGGCGAGGTCCAGGAACACATCCGTTTGCGGGTACAGCCACACGGACTCCCCCACCAGGTCCTTGAAGTCGATGCGGTGGCTCTCGCCATTGAAGCGCAGCTCAATCCCGTCGTGCCGGTCCCCGTCGCGCAGCACACGGTCCGAGACACCGCTGTCCACCAGCAGGTTGACGGTGCCGTGCTCCAGGATGCCGGCCCTGACCGTGTGGGCGATTTGCTCGTGGCTGCGGATCTCGACCACGGTGGAGTCGATGCCTGCCTTATACAGCAGGTGGGAGAGCATGAGTCCGGCGGGACCGCCGCCCATGATGGCCACCTGGGTGGTGATGATTTTTCGTGCCATGTTCTGTCCTCGCTTCATTGCGGGCCCCGCCTGGGCGGCACCGGGTCGGTTCTTCTGCCAACCAGTGTGGGCGCCGGGTGGTGAGCCCCGTTACACCTATTCCGTTGAATGGATCAGGAGTCTGCCATGTGCCGGGCGATGCCACGTGCGGCGGTCTGCAGCGCGGGCACCAGCGCCTGCAGGCGCATCTCACGGAGGGGAACCACGACGCCGAGCGACGCCACAGCGCGCTGCCTGCGGTTCAGGACCGGGACGGCTATGCCCCAGGTATCCGGATCCACCACGCCCTTGAGCTGGGCGAAGCCCTGGCGGGAAGTTTCGGCCAACAGTGCCCGGACGGTATCCGCGGCGACTTTTCCTTCCGGGTCGGTAAAGCGCCCGAGATACTCCTCCTGCACCATCTTGTCCTGGTGGGCCATCAGCGCCAGCCCCGCGGACGAGATGTGCACCGGCATCCTTCCTGCCACCTGGGCGCGGTTGGCCACCGAGCCCCGCCTGGACAGCCGCTCCACGAACAGCGCCTCCCAGCCGTCCAGCACGGCCAGGTTCACATTTTGGTGCAGGACCTGCTGGATGTCCTCCATGAACGGCATGGCCGCCTGGCGCAGGGCGAGGGTGGGGGAAGTACGGTTCACCAGTTCCCACAACCGGACCCCGGGCCGGACCATGCCGCCCGGCGCCGCCTCAAGCAGCCCGTGGGCGGCAAGCTGGCCCACCAGGCGGTGCGTGGTGGTGAGCGGCAGGCCGGCGCGCTGGGCGAGGTCGCTCAGCTGCAGGGCACTGACGTCCTGCGGGAACGCGGAAATCAGCCGCACGATCCGGTCCACTACCGAGTCGCCCGATTTCGAGTTGGCCAGCGCAAGCACCTTCTTCCGTTCAATGGGAAAAGTTGTCCCAGATTACACCTCCTAGTGATACAAACCTCACTGGGGATGTGGGCGATGCTGCCCGATCCTCCCCGGCGAAGCCTGCCGCTCAACTCCTGGAAGATACACCGAGGTATTTCTATGTCACTTGCGCCCACTCAGCACCGATCAAAGTGGCCAGTCTGGCTCTGCTGGCTGGCGATGGTCCTTGACGGCTTTGACCTGGTGGTTTTGGGTACCGTCATCCCCACGCTGATCAAGACCCATGAGCTTGGCTTCGATGCGGTGGGAGCCACGTGGGCCGCCACCATCTCGCTGGTCGGCGTTGGCGCCGGTGCCCTGTTCATTGCCCCGCTGTCTGACCGCTTTGGCCGGCGCCGCCTCCTGGTGGCCTGCGTCCTGTGGTTTTCGATCTTCACCATCGCCGTGGTGTTCGCGCCCAACGTTGCGGTGTTCTGCGCCTTCCGCCTCCTTGCCGGGCTGGGGCTGGGCGCCTGCCTCCCGGCCGCCCTGGCCTACATGAACGACTACGCTCCGGCAGGGACCGCCGGAAAGTCGACCACCCGGACCATGACCGGCTACCACGTAGGCGCTGTGGCCACGGCCTTCCTTGCCCTGATGCTGATTCCGGACTGGCGGATGATGTTCATCGTGGGCGGCCTGGCGGGCATTGCCCTGGCACCCTTCCTGTGGTTCAAGCTCCCGGAGACCCTTCCCTCAGCGGCTGCCTCAGGGGCGGAAGGAAAAGAACCGGCCGCAGCCCGCACAGGCTTCCGCGACCTTGCCCGGAAGCCCTACCCCCTGGTGGCGCTGGCCATCGCGGCGGCTTCCTTCATGGGCCTGCTCCTGGTCTACGGCCTGAACACCTGGCTCCCGCAGCTGATGGCCGGCGCCGGGTACACCGTCAGCACCGGCCTGGTCCTCCTGCTGGTCCTGAATGTGGGCGCCGTGGTGGGCCTGGTCATCGCGGGAATCCTGGCCGACAAGCACGGCACCAAGAAGGTGGTGCTGCTGTGGTTCGGGCTCTCCGCGCTCTTCCTGGCGGTCCTGAGCGTCAAGATCCAAAGTGAACTGCTGCTCAACCTGGCAGTCTTTGTCACCGGCGTGTTCGTGTTCAGCGCGCAGGTGCTGGTTTATGCATGGGTCAGCCAGCTGTTCCCGGCAGTCCTCCGAGCCACCGCGTTGGGTTTCGCCGCCGGCGTGGGCCGGCTGGGTGCCATCATGGGCCCCGCCGTCACCGGAACGCTGGTAGCTGCCAACATTGCCTACCCCTGGGGCTTTTACGTCTTTGCGGCCGCTGCCGCCATCGCCGTGCTGGCGCTGATAGCAGTGCCGCACACCATCCGGGCAGTCCGGGAAGAAGCAGCCGCGGAACGCCCATGACCGGCCTCCGGCCGGCCCGCCCCAGGTGCCGCTCGGGGGCGGGCCGGGCGGAAAAGGCGGTCAGGCCGCCGTCGCAACCCGTCCCTGCCTGCGCCGCACACGGCGCCATACGGCAGGTGCCAGCACCACCGCTATGCCGACGGCGGCACCAATGACGGTCTCGACGATGCGGTCGCGCAGGAGGTAAGCAGGCGAGGCGGGTACCACCAGGAGCGTGGAGATCAGCGCCAGGGGTGTGACGAACACCTGGGCCAGCAGGTACTGGCGGATGATGAACATTTCGGCACCAAACTGGCACAGCGCCATGACCAGCACTGTCTGCCAGGGCTGAAGGCCCAGCAACAGGATCGCCGCCAGGACCAACAGGCCCAGGACAGTGCCGATGATTCTTTGGATGCCGCGGCGCACGCAGTGCTGGGTGGTGTGGCCCACCAGGGGGACAACGGCGGCCACCATGGCCCAGTAGTTATGCCCGAATCCCAGGCGGGACCCGGCCCAGGTGGCCAGCGTGCCGGCGAGGCCTGCGGCCACCAGGTAGCCGGACCCTTCAAGCCACGCCGCGCGCTTCTCCGCGGGCGTGCGACGGATCCGCGGAGGCCTGGTCCACGGGGTGCGGTGGCTGGGAAGGATCCGGGACGAGAAGCCGACAAGCAGGGCGAACAGCGTGGTGAGGACGGCAACCAGCATGCCCTGCCACAGGGGCGGCTGGTTCGGAATGGACGCAATGGCGGCGAACGCGAAGATGTGGAAGAGCGATCCCGCCGGGCGCAGCCGCAGCCAGGAGATGGCGACGGAACAGGCGCCTGCCACCAGCGTGGTGGCCAGGACCAGGAGCCAGGTGTGGGTGGCGGTGTCCAGGCCCCATGCGGGACCGATGCGGGCCGCGAGCGCCGCCAGGAACATCACCAGCAGCATCAGCAGCCCGGCCCGCAGCTGCAGCACAAAGCGGACGGCATGCGGTTCGCCGCGGCCGTAGATTCCGGTGAAGGCGCCGAAGGACGCGAAGATTGCCAGGTCCAGCCGGCCCAGCAGCACCAGCGTAGTGAGGGGAACGAAGACGCCCACCGCGCATCGAAGCGCCGGGTGGTGGTCCTTGTTGCCGGGGCCGATGGTGAACATCTCGGCAAACATCTTCACGGGCAGCGCCTTCCTTGGGGTGGATCCTGACGGGCGGCCGCGCTGACGTTCCTCATAAATCCTACGGCCCGGCCCCCTCCCGGTGCCCGCTGCGTTCCCCTGAATGGAATCGGAAGGCAATGCGGGGGAAACAACGCGAGGCAATGCTGGAGCCATGAAGCACACCCCGCCCCACTCGTCCACCCAAGAACTGCGCTGCGAGGTCTGCGGCCAGATGCCGGAGCCGCCCAAAGCCAGGCTGACCGTGGCGAACGTGGCCGTGATGCTGCCCATCGAGCTGCTGGTCCACGCCCTGGTGGTGGAAGCCCATCTACCTTATGTAGCCAAGGTGCTGGTGCTGGCCCTCACGGCCACGGTCCTGGTGATCTGGGTGGCCGAGCCGTCAGCTGCCAGGATCCTGCTCCGCTGGCTGCATGCGCCGGCCCTGCGGCACCGCCGGCAACTGGTGGCAGCCCCGTCGCTCTGGCGGGCGCGGACACTGCTGCGGGACCAGCCCGGCGCACTGCAGCGGATCACGCGGGCGCTGGCACGGCTGGACAGCAACATCCTCAGCATCCACGTCCACCCGGTCCCGGGCGGCGTCCTGGACGAGTTTGTCCTCTCGGTCCCGGGCCACGTGGGCGAACGTGAGCTTTTGGATGCACTGCACGACGGCGGCGGCGGCAGTCCGCACGTCTGGCCCACCACCGCGCTGGCCATGGCGGACGGACAGACCAAGGCGTTAAGCCTCGCGGCGCGCATCGCTGCCGCCCCCGACGAACTGCCCCTGGCGGTGGCCGAGCTGCTGCACGCAAGGATCCTGCCGCCGTCGGACGCCGGCAGCAAAGGGCCCGACGACGGGACGCACCTTAAGATCCCCACGGCATGGCACGGTCCCGTCACCTTTTCCCGGCCAGGCGAACCGTTCACGCCGGCGGAGTCTGCGCGGGCCCACCGGCTGGCCGAACTGGCCGAGATTACGTCTTATCGGCCGGCCGCGTCCCCAACAGAACGTTGAGCCCCCACCCCACCACCGTGATCAGGATGATGGCCCCTGCCATGGACGCCAGCTGGACCGGAGCGGACAGGATGCCGAGGCTGACGATCAGGGTGGTTGCCCCGGCGGGCGGGTGGGGCAGGCCCAGCCAGGTCAGCACCAGGGTGGTGAGCCCCACCGAGAGCACGCCACTGAGGACGTGCAGCGGGGTCAGTCCGCCCACCGTAGCGGACGGCTGGTCCTGCAGGCCCAGGGCATACAGGCAGAGTGCCCCGGCCAACAGCCCCACCCCATGCCCCACCAGGGTGTTGACCGGCCTGGAAGCCTTCTGTTCGGGAGACTCGAAGAACAGCATCACCGTGGGGCCGAGGCTGGGAAACAGCCAGGGCAGATGGAACAGGAGGCCCGCCGCGCCGCTGACGGCGAGGACGACAATACCCAGGACACCCGCGTACAGCCCGGCGCCCAGCTTGTTCCAGTTCTTCTTGGCCCGTTCCAGCATGGGTGTGTTCATTCCTTGCCCCTACCCGCCCGCCGCCGGTCACAATCGGTTGGGAAGGCGGTCACGCGGCATGCGCGCGCAAAACCCTTGACAGTGGCGCGTGTCACTCCTACCTTTGTTTTTGGGATCCCAAATTGGGATCCCAAAAATGAAAAGCTTCCGCTCGGCGCTCCGGATCGTCCGGCGGACCCTCTCCACCGGCAACGGCCCAACGGGCACGTACCGCACCGTTCGCATCCCCCATCCGTAAACTTCCCCGTGAAGGAGAAGCTGTGTCCATCCCAAACACTGAAACAACGGCCACATCCCTTGAGGCCGCTCCCGGCACCGCCGACAAACCCGAAAAGGACGGCACGCAACGACGCACTGCCGTCCGCTGGAAGCTCTTCCTGCTGCTCCTGGTCCTGGTCTCCGTCAATTACATCGACCGCGGTTCCATCTCCGTCGCCCTGCCCATCATCCAAAAGGAATTCAACCTGCCTCCCGAACTGGTGGGCCTGCTCCTTTCCGCCTTCTTCTGGACCTACGCCCTCATGCAGGTGCCGGTGGGCTGGCTGATCGACAAGTTCGGTCCCCGCAAGGTCATGACGGCTTCCTGCATCGGCTGGGGTGCTGCCACAGCGGCCTCCGGCATGGCGGGCGGCTTCCTCAGCATGTTCATCGCCCGGCTCGGCATCGGCGTAACAGAGGCAGGTGTGATGCCCGCCGGCGGCAAGCTCAATGCCATCTGGATGCACAAGTCCGAACGCGGCCGCGGCGCCACCATCCTGGACGCCGGCGCTCCCCTGGGAGCCGGCCTGGGCGGCATCATCATTGCCGGCCTCATCGCCTCCACGGGCAGCTGGCGCTGGGCCTTCGTCATCGCCGGCGCCGCCACCGTCCTCATGGGCCTGGCCGTCTGGTGGTACGTCCGGGACAACCCCCGCCAGCACCGCGGCGTCAATGAGGCCGAGGCCTCCTACATCGAAGCGTCGCACGCCGCCGAGGACGCCGAAGCAGCCATGGACGGCAGCAAGGGCAAGCGCGGCCTGCTTCCCTACCTCAAATTCCGCTCCTTCTGGGCCATGTGCCTGGGCTGGCTCGGCTTCAACGGCGTGTTCTACGGCTTGCTGACCTGGGGCCCGCTGTACCTGGCCCAGGCCAAGGGCTTCGACCTGAAGACCATCGGCTGGTCCACGCTGGTGATCTTCGGTGCCGGCTTCGTCGGCGAGATCATCGGCGGCACCGTCGCCGACAAGTGGCGCGCATCCGGCGCCTCCGCCAACCTGGTGATGCGGACCCTCCTCGGCATCTCCAGCGCCATCGTCGTGGCGGGCCTGGTGGGCGTGACCGTGGTCCCCGACGCCACCACCGCCGTGGTCCTGCTCTCCGTGGTCCTGTTCTTCCTGCGCTGGGTGGGCCTGTTTTGGAGCATCCCCTCCATCCTGGGCGGCCGCACCAACGCCGGCGTCCTGGGCGGAGCGATGAACCTCAGTGGCAACATCTCCGGCTTCGTCACCCCCATCGTCGTCGGCCTCATCGTGGGTGCCACCAGCTCCTACACCTGGGCGCTGCTGTACTTTGTGGGTTCCGCGGTGATCATGGGCGCCTCCGTCCTCACTCTGAACTACAACAAGCGGCTTCCTGTCTAAGCTGACCCTCGCAGGGAAACTTGCAATTGACGCCCCCGCGAGCCGGGAGCAGTGCCGTACGAGAATCCGAAATGGAGCACCATGCTGACCGCAGAAGAGACCCAGGACAAGGACCGCCCCCTCCGCGAAACCGTCCGGGACACCCTCCGCACCCGGATTTTCGAAGGACACTACGCTCCCGGCACGCGGCTGGTGGAACGCGACCTGGCCGCCGAGTTCTCCGTATCCCGGCTGCCGGTCCGCGAGGCCCTGCGCATGCTCCGCCAGGAAGGCCTGATCAGCGACCGCGGGGCCCGCGGGGCCGAAGTGAGCAGCCTCAGCCCCAAGGACGTCGAGGACCTTTTCGACGTCCGCCAGTCCCTGGAGGTGCTGGCCTGTCGGCTCGCCGCCAAGCGGGCCACCAGGGAGCACCTCGACTACCTCAAGGGCCTGCTGGACAACGCAGAGGCCTTCCTGGCCAAGGGGTCGGTGATGGAGGCACACCGTTCCAACAGCGAATTCCACGACGCCATCACGCGCATCGCGGACAACAACTTCCTCAAGTCCGCCCTGGAACCCCTCCAGGGGCGGATGCACTGGCTGTTCCGGCACGTCAGCGACCTGCCCGAACTCATCCGCGAACACCGCGAACTCTACGCCGCCATCGCCAGCGGCGACCCGGACAGGGCAGCCGCCCAGTCCGCTTCCCACATTGGCAAGTACCGGGACCAGTTCCCTGAGGACTTCCAAAAAACCGAACCAGAATTCCACCGGAAGAGAAAATGAAACTCCTGGTCATCAACCCCAACATCAGTGCCGATGTCACCGCACTGATCGAATCCGAAGCGCTGCGGTCCGCCTCCCCCGGCACCGACCTGCTGGTCCGGACTGCCGGCCACGGCGTGGAGTACATCGAAACCCGCTTCGAATCCCTCGTCGCCGCCGGCGCCGTGGCGGAAATCATCGCCGAACACACCCGCCCCGGAGCAGACCCGGTGGACGCCGTGGTGGTCGCAGCGTTCGGCGATCCCGGCATGCCGGCCCTCAAGGAACTGGCTGACGTTCCCGTCATCGGCATCACCGAGGCCGCCCTGTGCGCGGCAGCCCTGCAGGGCCACCGCTTCTCCATCATCGCCATCTCGGACCGGATCAAACCCTGGTACCGGGAATGCGTGGAGCAGTTCGGCCTGGCCGGCCGGCTGGCCTCCATCCGTTCCATCAACGACTCCCTGACCAGCATCGCCTCCGTCCAGCAGGACTTCCGGGAAACCCTGCTGGCACTGAGCCGGCAGGCCGTGGCGGAGGATGGTGCCGACGTCGTCATCCTTGCCGGCGCCCCGCTGGCAGGCCTGGCCCGCGAACTCAAGGGACAGATTCCCGTGCCCGTGGTTGACGGCATTTCCGCCGGCATCCGCATGGCGGAGGCCGTGGCTGCCCTGCAGTCCGGAAGCCACCGCGCCGGCGCCTTCGCCCCACCCCCGGCCAAGGACCGCAAAGGCCTGTCCGGCAACCTGGACGCGGCCCTCGCCGCCCGCCAAGAGCACGCCGGCACCCCGCAGCCCGCCGCCTAACCCCGACTTCACCAACCCAGGAGGACACCGATGTCCCACCAGCCAGACCTCGTCATTGCCAACGCCACCGTGGTGAACAGCTACGGCCGCCAGGACGCCCACATCGTGGTGCACCAAGGAAAGATTGCCGAACTCGTCGACGCCGCCCAGCCGGTGCCCGCGGCGGACCGCACCGTCGACGCCACGGGCAAACTCGTGATCCCCGGCGGCGTGGACGGACACTGCCACGTGGCCCAGGTGACCGGACGCTTCCGCACCCTGGACGACTACCGCACCACCTCCACAGCCGCCCTGTGGGGCGGAACCACCACCATCATCGACTTCGGAATTCCGCGGGACGCCCAGGAAACCCCCCTGGCCGCCGTCCTGCACAAAAAGGAACTCGCCACCCAGTCCCGCTGCGACGTGGCCCTGCACGGCGCCGTGATCAGCTGGGACGAAACGGTGCCATGGCAGCTGGAGCAGCTGGCCGCCGAGGGCGTCCGCTCAGTGAAGATGTACACCACCAACCGGGGCACCACCATGGCCGACGGCGACACCATCGTCAAGGTCATGCGGGAAATGGTGCGGCTGGACGGCCTGGCCTACATCCACGCCGAACACGACCCCATCATTGCCGACTGCACCGAACAGCACGCCCAGGACGGCCGGATCGGCATCGAACACCTGCACCGGACCCGGCCCGAGCTGGCCGAGGAGATCTCCGTGAAGGAGACCCTGGCCATGGCCGAATACACGGGAGCGCCGGTGTACTTCGTGCACCAGTCCACGCCCGGAGCGGTGGACCTGGTCTCGCAGGCACGGGACCACGGGCTTGAGGCCTACTCCGAAACCTGCCCGCACTACGTCACCCTGGACGACTCCGTCTATGCCTCCACCTTCCCGGAGTGGTTCGCCTGCTGCCCGCCCATGCGCAGCGCGGAAACGGTGGCTGCCCTCAAGGAGCGGCTGGTGTCCGGTGCCATCCACACCATGTCCTCGGACCATTCCTGCTACGACCTGTCCCAGAAGCGCGAGCGGACCGATGACGTGCGCGCCATGCCGCACGGACTGCCCGGGGTGGAGACGCGGATGCCGGTCACCTTCACCGCGATGACCTCCGCGGGGGCCACCGTTGAACAATTCGTCAACGCCTTCGCCGCCGAACCTGCACGGATCAACGCCGTTCCCGGCAAGGGCCGCATCGCCGAAGGGTTCGACGCCGACCTGGTGGTCTTCGATCCCGCAGAGGAACGCACGGTGGACGGCGCAGCCCTGCACATGGGCACCGATTTCTCACCCTTCGACGGGAAGGCACTGACCGGCTGGCCCGCCGTCGTGGTTTCCAACGGACGCGTGGTGCTGGACGCGGACGGCTTCCACGATCCCGGCGCCACAGGCCGCTTCATCCACCGCAACGGCTTCCGCCAGCACCAGTCAGCCGCCGCCGACGCCGCCCAACTTCCCGCCCCCGCGCTCTAGGAGCCACCATGCCTGCAACCACCCGCCCGCACAGGATCGGCATGATCGTGCCGTCCTCCAACACCTGCCTGGAACCCCAGACGTACCGCATCCTGGGCAGCCGCACCGACGTCACGGTGCACTTCACCCGGATCCCGGTGACCCGCATCGCCCTGGACGATTCCTCGGACCGGCAGTTCGACCCCGCCGTCATGCGCCAGGCGTCGCAGCTGCTGGCGACGGCGGACGTGGACGTGATTGCCTGGAACGGCACGTCAGGTTCCTGGCTCGGTTCGGGCCACGACCAGGAGCTGGCCGGTGAAATCACCGCCGCCACCGGGGTCCCGGCGACCACCTCCACGCTGGCTTACCTCGAGGCGTTCCGGGCCTTCGGGACGGAACGGATCGGCCTGTTCACGCCGTACACGGAAGACGTGAACCACCAGGTCATCGCATCCTACGAGCGTGAAGGCATCAAGACCGTGGACCACCGGGCGCTGGGCCTGAGCGACAACGAGTCCTTTGCCCGGGTGACCGACGACGAGATGCGGCCCGGCTCCCGGGAACTCGCCGCCGCGGCCCCGGATGCCCTGGTCTACCTGTGCACCAACCTTTACGGAGCCAACATCACTGCAGAGATCGAGGAAACCACCGGGGTCCCGGTGCTGGACTCCGTGGCGGTCACGCTGTGGCACGCCCTGAAACTGGCCGGCGCACCGCTGCTGGAGCGGCGCTGGGGGCGGCTGCTGGGCTGACCGCCCCTACATCGGCAGGAAGGTTACATCCGCAGGGTCAGGGCACCGGGCTCCATGGTCATGAGCACGTGCTTGCCCTGGCCCTCGTGGTCGCCGTCCAGCTGGTAGTCGTCCTTGTGCTCCAGCGTGATCTCCACGCTCTTGCCCTGGAAGTACTCCACGGCGGTGTCCTTGTTCTTGCCCTTGCCGATGATGCCGGCGAGCACGGAGAGCCAGCCCAGCTTGCCGTGGTGCGGCGCCAGGACGGCGATGTCCAGCAGGCCGTCGTCGATCTTGGCGTCGGGGAAGATCTCCAGCCCGCCCTGGACCTTGCCGCAGTTGCCCACCATCACGCTGCGCACGCCGCGGTGGACAACCCGTTTGCCGTCGATCGCAACGGTTGCCTTGACCGGTTTCCCGGGAAGGTTGCGGATCCCGGCGTCCACGTAGGCCAGCCAGCCCACCTTGTGCTTCAGTTCCTGGTTGGTGTCCGCCATGATGGTGGCGTCGTAGCCCAGGCCGGCCATGACCAGGAACAGCTGCTCCTCGTCGGGGTCGTTCCGGCGGGCGCGGACCACGTCGATTTTCCGCTCGGTGCCCACCAGGGCTCCGGACAGGGCACCGTCGTAGTCGGTCACGTCGATGCCCAGGTTGCGGGCCAGCAGGTTCCCGGTGCCCAGCGGCAGCAGGCCCATGGGGACGTCGCCGCCGGCAAGGACCTCGGCCACGCAGCGGACTGTTCCGTCGCCGCCTGCCGCGATGATGAGGTCCGCGCCCTGGGCCAGGGCTTCCTTCGCCTGACCGACGCCGGGGTCCTCCTCCGTTGTCTCGAACCAGAGGGTTTCGCCCCAGCCGTTCTCCTCGCAGTGCTTGGCCATCAGCTCGCGCACGTCAATGTCCACCGTCTTGGCCGGGTTAATGACGACGGCGGCTCGTTTGGGCGAAGGGGTGGAGCTGGTCTCAGTCATGACGTCCTCAGATGGCGGAATGTAAAGCAGGCTTCTCAAAGAAGGGTAACCCGGCGCGGGGCATGTTCCGCGCCTACAGGGCCTTGACCGCGCCCAGCACCTGTGCCAGCGAGTCCTTGGCGTCCCCGAACAGCAGCGACGTCTGCGGCTCATACAGCAGGTCGTTTTCGATGCCGGCGAAACCCGGGCGCATGGACCTCTTCAGGAACACCACCTGCCGCGCCTCCGCCACTTCCAGGATGGGCATCCCGTAGATCGGTGAGCCTGAGGAGGTCTTGGCGGCCGGGTTCACCACATCGTTGGCACCCACCACCAATACCACGTCCGTGGTCTTGAACTCCGGGTTGATGTCGCCCATCTCCTTGAGCGACTCGTACGGCACGTTGGCCTCGGCCAGAAGAACGTTCATGTGCCCGGGCATGCGGCCGGCCACCGGATGGATGGCGAAATCCACTTCAATCCCCCGCGCTTCCAGGGCCTGGGCCAGTTCGGCGGCCGTGTGCTGGCCCTGGGCCACCGCCAGGCCGTAGCCGGGGACGATGATCACCCGCTGGGCGTACCCCAACAGAACCGCCACGTCCTCCGGCGAGGACGAGCGGACCGGACGCCCGCTCACGGCGGTGGATCCCGCCGTCGAACCTCCCCTGAAGGCGCCGAACAGAATACCTGCCACGCTGCGGCCCATGGCCGCCGCCATGGCACGGGTGAGGATGGTGCCCGAGGCGCCCACCAGGGTGCCGGCCACCACCAGCAGGACGTTGCCCAGCACCAGGCCGGAGGCGGCGACGGCCAGACCGGTGAAGGCGTTCAGCAGCGAGATGACAATGGGCACGTCGGCGCCGCCTACCGGCAGCACCAGCAACACACCGGCGGCAAGGCCCAGGACCAGCAGCAGGACCGCAAGGGGCAGCGCCGCGGTGAGGACCACGGCAACCGCGGCGGCCACCGCGGCGAGCAGGACCACGGCCATCACCACCGGCAGGCCCGGGAACACCACCGGCCGGGTGGTCATGAGTTCCTGCAGCTTGGCGAACGTGACGCCCGAGCCGGCAAAGGACACCGCGCCCACCAGGAGCGTGAACACGATGGCCACCCGCACCCACGGATCCTCCGCGTGCGCCAGTTCAAGGAGGGCCACCAGGGCGGCGGCGCCGCCGCCCACACCATTGAACAGCGCCACGAGCTGCGGCATCTGCGTCATCTTCACGCGCCGGGCCACCGGCGCCGCCACCGCGGAACCCACGGCGATGGCGGCCAGGATCCAGGGGATGTTCTCCAGCCGGGCGGACAGGAAGACGGTGACGACGGCGATCAGCGCCCCGAGTGCGCCCACCAGGTTTCCACGGCGGGCCGTGCGCGGTGAGCTCAGCCCCCGCAGCGCCAGGATGAAGCAGACCGCCGCAGTGAGGTAAAGGACGGAGGTCCAGACCGGATCGAGGAGGCTCATTTGCTGCCCCCCTTGGGTTCCACCGCGTCCTTTTTGGCGTGGAACATGTGCAGCATCCGGTCCGTCACCACGAAGCCGCCCACCAGGTTGGCAGTGGCAAGGACGACGGCGAGCAGCGCCACCGCGAGCACCCAGGGGTCGGTTGCCTGGCCGGCCACGATGATGGCACCCACCAGGATGATGCCGTGGATGGCGTTGGCGCCGGACATCAGGGGCGTGTGCAGGGTGCTGGAAACCTTGGACACCACTTCGAAGCCGACGAACACCGCCAGCACCGTGATGGTCAGCAGGGCAATCCCGTCCATCAGATCCCTCCTTCCTGCCGGGCTGCGGCGGCGCCGGCTGTTGAAGCACGTGCCTTCAGCAACTCCGCAGTGGGTTGGTGCCGCACCTCCCCGGCGTGGGTGAGGCAGGCACCTGCCACCACTTCGTCGTCGAAATCCAGCATGAGCGCGCTGTCGTGGACCAGCAGCGCCAGCAGGTTGGCTACGTTCTTGGCATAGAGGCGGGAGGCGTCGGAGGCCATCGCGGAGGCCGCGTCCTTCAGCCCCACCAGGGTGATGAGACCTGTTCCGTCGGCGGTGGGAATGGGGATTTCCTGGCCAGGTACGGAGCCCTCCACATTGCCGCCCGACTCGGCGGCGAGGTCGACGACGACCGATCCCGGGCGCATGCCCTGCACCATCTCGCGGGTCACCAAGAGGGGCGCGGGGCGTCCGGGAACTGCCGCCGTCGTGATCAGAACGTCCGATTGCGCCACGTGGGGTGCCAGCAGCTGCCGCTGCCGGGTCCCGGCGTCGGAGCTCAACTGTCGGGCATAGCCGCCTGCCGCCTCGGCCGTTTCCAGATCCAGACGGATGAAGGTGCCGCCCATGGACGCTACCTCGTCGGCGGAGGCGGGGCGGATGTCGTTGGCGAAGACGCGGGCGCCCAGGCGCTTGGCGGTGCCGATGGCCTGCAGCCCGGCCACGCCGGCGCCGAGCACCAGGACGCGGGCGGGCGGGATGGTTCCGGCGGCGGTCATGTACAGCGGGAAGAACCGGGGCAGCCTGATGGCGGCCTCAAGGACGCAGCGGTACCCGGCCACCAGCGCCTGCGACGTCAGCGCGTCCATGGACTGGGCCCGGGAAATACGCGGCACCAGTTCCAGGGCGAAGGAGGTGACGCCGCTGTCCGCGAGCGCCTGTACGGCCGGCAGTTCGGACGACGGCGAGGCGAGCCCCACCGTGACGGCTCCCTTTTTGAGATGCGCAGCGGCGTTCGGGTCAAGGGGACGGACGTGGGCCAGGATGTCGAGGGCGGCCAAGTCCAGTTGGGGAACGATGGCGGCCCCGGCGTTTTGGTAGGCGGGGTCTGCGTGCCCGGCACCGTCCCCGGCCCCCGCCTCAACCAGAACCTCAAGCCCCATCCCAGCCAGTTGCCTGACGGTATCCGGGGTGGCGGCCACACGCCGCTCGCCCTCCCGGCGTTCCCGCGGAATCCCCAGTCTCACCCGCCAACTCCTCTTCCTGACGAGCAGTGCAGCCGCTCTGCTGCACGCAGTTGGCATGAGTCTAGAACGCCCTGCGCTGCGGCGGGAGTGGGGGCTGGAGGGTAAGTGGTAACAATTCGCCTGTCAGCCCGCCACCGCCATGCCCGGGCGGTTGCCTGGCTGAAGGACTGCCCTTACTTGTTGCTGGCGCGGATGGCGTCCGCCACGCTTTCGAGATGGAGCCGCATGGCTTCTGCCGCCGCGTCCGGATCATGGGCACAGACGGCATCAATGATGGCCAGGTGCTGCGGCAAGGAAACGGCCGGGCGGCCAGGCTGGCGGGCAAGGCGGAACTGGAACCGGACCGCCTGTCCCCGGAGCCGCTGGATGGTTGCTGCGGCCGTCTGCTGCGCGCTCATGGCGATGATCTTTTCGTGCATCGCCTGGTTGCCTTCGGAGTAGGACTCACGGTCTCCCCGGTCCACGGCGTCCTTCATCCGGGCGGCCAGGTCCTGCAGCTCAGCGATGTCCTCATCGGTGGCCCGTTCGGCAGCCTTACGGGCACAGAGGCCCTCCAGGGCGGCCCTCACCTCGGTGATCTCCACCGCTTCCCCTACCGAGACCGCACGCACCCGCGCTCCCCGGTTTTGGACGCGCTCCACCAGGCCTTCGACGCTCAGCTCCGAGAGGGCAACCCGGATGTTTCCCCGGCTCGCCCCGTACTCGGCGGCCAGGTCCCCTTCGACGAGGCGCTGGTTAGGCACCAGCTCTCCGCTGACAATAGCGGTGCGCAGCAGCTCTGCAAGCTCAACGGCGGTAAGGGTCCGGCCCGCTCTATTCACGGTGTCCACAGCCAACCTTCTCCCTGTCCCTTTCGGTTGCCAATTTTGCTGACAATTTCCGAACTCAGCGTACTCCAGCTCCCGCGGGCAGGTGCCAAATACCCACCGTTGATTGTTAGCTATATCGCTGACAAAATTTGCTTGTGCGGTTTGTTCGTCAATTTGGCGTCGTCCCCGGCCCGGCCAGGAGCGTCTATACAGGCCTTGACGCCCTACTCAAGGACGCTGACCCCGCCTGGGAAGGGAACCACCATGCAGGAACTCGGTATTGTCCACACCAACATCACCCGCGCGGCTGAAGACAGCGTCAAGGCCTTGTCCGCCTTCGGCGTCAGCACCGTCCACGAGGCCATGGGCCGGCTGGGCCTGATGCGCCCCTACATCCGGCCGGCGTACCCGGGCGCGGCAATGTGCGGCACTGCCATTACGGTCCTGCTGCAGCCCGGGGACAACTGGATGCTGCATGTGGCCGCCGAGCAGGTCCGGCCCGGAGACGTGGTGGTTGCCGGCTGCACCACGGAATGCGAAGACGGCTTTTTCGGCGAGCTGCTGGCCACATCACTGCGGTCACAGGGCGCAGCGGGGCTGGTCATCGACGGCGGCTGCCGGGACGTCGCCGCCCTCCAGGCCATGGACTTTCCCGTCTTCAGCCGCGCAATCAATTCCAGGGGCACCGTCAAGGCCACCCTGGGCTCAGTCAATGTCCCGGTAGTCTGCGCCAACGCCCTGGTCACGCCTGGCGACGTGGTGATTGCCGACGTCGATGGGGTGGTGGTGGTGCCCGCCGCCAGGGCAGCCGACGTGGCGGCAGCAGCACGGGCCCGGGAAGACAACGAAAAAGCCAAGCGTGAGCGCTTTGCCAGCGGGGAACTTGGACTGGACATTTACAGCATGCGGGGGCCGCTCGAAGCCGCGGGACTGCGCTACGTGGATTGATGCGCTACGTGGATTGAACGGCACGAACGGCGGGACCGCCATAATCAAGCGCTATACGGCGCGCGGCTTCCATCAGCTGTGGCAGGACGGCCGCTTCAATGTCCTGCGCCGCGGCCCGGTGCGTTTGCAGCGAAACGTTGGCCGCGGCCACAACCTCATGTCCGCGCCGGACCGGGACGGCCACGCCCCGGAGACCTTCCTCCAGCTCCTGTGAAACCATGCACCAGCCCCTGGCCCTGGCCGCTTCCACTTCGGCACGCAGGTCCTCCACACTGCCGATGGAGCGGTCAGTGAAGCGTTGCAGCCGGACCGAGTGGAGGTATTCCTCCAGCTGCGGCGCAGGCAGCCCGGCCAGGAGGACACGGCCCATGGAGGTGGCCCAGGCCGGGAAGCGGGTACCCACCGTGATGGACACGCTCAGCAGGCGGGGAGAAGGAACACAGGCCACGTAGACCACGTCGCCGCCGTCGAGGATGCACAGGGACGTTGTCTCGTTAAGCTCCGCCGCCAAGTCCCTCAGGTGCGGCTCGGCCACCTTGGGCAAGGTCAGCGCGGCAAGATAGGACCTGCCCACGTCCAGGGACCGCGCGGTCAACTCGAAGGCTGGCCCGACAGCCCGGAGGTAGCCAAGGTCAGCGAGGGTGAGCAGGAAGCGCCGGGCCGAAGCCCGGGTCATGTCCGTCCGGGCTGCAACCTGCGAAACGGTGAGCCGGGGCTGGTCCGGGGTAAAGGCAAGCAGGACGTCAAAAGCCTTCTCAACCGACTTAACGAAGTAGCCTGCCTGCTCCTCCACTATCCTGTTCCCTTCCGAACCAACCGTGCGCACGGCACGGAATTGCCGGGCTTTTCACACCTGTTCGATCATATCGGGCACCGGCGGGGAGCAAGCCTGGCCAAGTCGCCCTAGTGCGTAGCCCGAAGACGGACGAGGGTTTCCTGCAACAACACGCCTGTTTCCTCGTCCAGTCCCAGGAGGGGCACCATGGCCACCGCCTGCTCCCGAAGGTGGTCCCATCCATCGATGCACCGAATGCCCATGGCCTCTGCGCAGGCCACGCTGGCGGTGGTGTGGCGGGCGTATACGAAGTCGTACAGGACAGCGTCGGGTGCCAGGGCAGCACCACCCCAGGCAGCCGGATCGGAGGTGCTCTTTCCGATAGGCGTGGCGTTGACGATCAGGGAGGCATCAGCGGCGGCATCGCGGGCTTGCTCCCATGTGATGGCGTGCGCCTCGAGGCCCAGTTGGCACGCAAGTTCCAGCAGTGCGGCGGAAGCGCGGGGATCGCGGTCCGTGATGGACACGGTCCCCACGTTTTCCCGGATGGAAATGAGGGCTGCGCGGGCGGCTCCCCCGGCCCCGAGCAGGAGGGCGTGGCGCTGGTAGGCGGTCCCCAGCAGTTCGCGGGCAGCGGTGATGTCGGTGTTGTGGGCCTCCAACCTTTCGCCTGCCCGCACCAGCAGGTTGCAGGCACCGCTCAGCCTCACGGACCCGTCGGCAACATCAGCGGTTTCCGCCGCCCAGTGCTTATGCGGCATGGTCACGTTCGCCGCCACCAGGTCCGGGTCCAAGAGCTCTCTGCGGACCTGCGCCAGGTCGCCATCCGGTGGCACATCCCATGCCTCATACCTCCAGCCGTTGCCCAGCCGGGCCAGGACGGGATTCCAAAGCGCGGGGGACATGGCCTGGGAAGCAGCTGACCCGATCAGGACCAGGCGGGAAGCGTGAGCGCGCGGTTCCATACGTGGCTCCACCTTTCGCAGAGATTGGCGTTGTGATTGGCGTCACCGGCTAGTATCCTCTTTTTAGGCGCATTTCGCACACTTGTTCGCTATGCGTACAAACTAGAATAAGATTCCCACCTTCAGCGTGGAAGGAACCCCACAATGACCAACATCGCAACAGGAGCCCAGGCGACGCCCGAGGCGCAGCGCCGTCTCAAGCGCGCAAAGAAGGCAGCGTTGGCAGCCTTCCTCGGCGGCGCGCTGGAGTACTACGACTTCTTCATCTATGCCACTGCCGCCTCCCTCGTCTTCTCGAAGATCTTCTTCCCCGCGGGCGACCCCACCGTGGCGCTTATCGCGTCCTTCGCCACGTTCGGTGTCGCCTACGTCGCGAGGCCGTTCGGCGCAGTGGTGTTCGGCCACCTGGGTGACAAGATCGGCCGCAAGAACACCCTCGTTCTCACCCTGGTCCTGATGGGCAGCGCCACGTTCCTGATCGGCGCGCTGCCGGACTTCAGCGTGGCGGGCTACTGGGCCCCGGCACTGCTGGTGGTGCTGCGCCTGATGCAGGGCCTGTCCGCCGGCGCCGAGACGGCCGGCGCCTCGGCATTGTCCACCGAGGAAGCCCCTGAAGGCCGCCGCGGTTTCTTCGCCAGCTTCGCCATGAGCGGCATCTCGGCCGGCATCGTGCTGGCATCCCTGGCCTTCCTTCCTGTTGCCGCCATGAGCGAGGCGGACCGCCTTGCCTGGGGATGGCGGATCCCCTTCTGGCTCTCCCTCGTAGTCCTGATCGTGGCCTACCTGGTGCGCCGCTCCCTGGAGGAGCCGGAGGTTTTCGAGGAAAAGCATGACCACGGCGAACTGGTAAAGCTGCCCTTCGCCAAGATGTTCCAGACCCACCCCGCCCAGTTCTTCCAGGTGGCGCTGATGTCCTTCGAGACCGTCACCAACACGTTCATGCAGTCCTTTGGCCTCGCCTACGCGGTTTCGGTGGGCGTCCCGGCCTCCACCATGCTTTGGGTGAGCATCCTCGGCAACGTCCTGGCGATCGGCAGCCAGCCCCTGATGGCACGATGGTCCGACAGCCTTGGCCGGCGTCCCATCTTCATCGGGGGCGTGCTCGGTTCCGGCGCCATGATCTTCGTCTACTTCTGGGTGATCTCCACCGGGAACATCCCCATGATCTTCCTGACCAGCACGCTGATCACGGCCGGAACCTACGCCATGTCCAATGCCATCTACCCGGCCTGGTTCTCGGAGCTGTTCAACGTGAAGGTCCGCTACTCGGGCATGGCGATCGGACTCCAGATCGGAATCCTGTGCGCCGGTTTCACCCCGCTGCTGGGCACCGCCCTGGTGGGAGCGGACAAGGCCAACTGGGGACCGGCAGCCTGGATCGTGGCAGGTTCTTCGGTCCTCGCCGTGGCGGGTGCCTGGTGGGCCCGCGAGACAGCCAAGACCCCGCTCCGGGAGCTGGGCAACCACGTGCGGTAGGGGCCCTACCAGCCACGCAGCAAACAGGAAGAGTCCGACGGCGGGAAGCACCGCCGTCGGCCTCCTGCCTTAAGGGGACTGCTGTCCGCGGGCCGTCGTACCTCCTGCCAGCCGGTAGGAATCCTCGAGCAGTTCCGCCAGAAGCGCCGCGTCAATGCGTTCCATGCGGACCAGCACCAGCAGGGGTGAGCGTTCGTGGTGCGCAGTCCAGAAGAAGGTCTCCGGCTCGGTCCCGGCCAGCGCGTGGCGCTCCCCGGTCTTGACGGTGAGGACGCCGGGCTCCCAGATTCGGGCCACCAGGGTTCTGGCAAACCACGCCGGCTGTCCCCAACTGGACCGTTCCGTCACGCCCGGCAGGGCAAGGGCAGCCTGCCTGACTTCGTCCTCGCTGACCATGCATCCGAGTCTGCCCCCGGGTAGGGCGGCGGGACAAGGGCGCGTACCGCTGGCGGCGGCCTATCCCCGGGCGGTGAGGTCTGCGGAAATCAGCTTGGCGGTGGCCACGATCTCTCGCGTGACCGATGCCAGGTAGGCGTCCGGGTCCGGCTTGGCCTCCACGGACTGGGCCTGCAGGGAGACGTTTACGGCCGCCACCACCTTGGTTCCGTCGTACACGGGCGCCGCAACGGACATCAGCCCCAGTTCCAGTTCCTGGTTGAGCAGGCACCAGCCCTGCGCCCGCACGGTTTCCAGCACCCCCAGCAACTCCGGGACGCTTCCCAGGGCGCGCGGAGTGAGCGGCTTGATATCGGCGGCCGCCAAGTAAGCCTTGAGTTCCGCAGGCGGGAGTGCCGCGAGCAGTACCCTGCCCATCGAGGTGGCATAGGCCGGGAAACGGGTGCCCACGGTGATCCCGATGGTCATGATCCGGCGGGTGGTCACGCGGGCAACGTACGCAATGTCCGTGCCGTCCAGCACCGCAGCGGAGGTGGATTCGCCCAGCTTGAGGGACAGCTCCTCCAGATGCGGCTGGGCCAGCTGTGGCAGGGACAGGCCGGAGAGGTACGCGTACCCCAACTGCAGGACCTTGGCCGTCAGCGCGAACGTCTTGCCGTCGGTCCTGACATAGCCCAGCTCCACGAGTGTGTGCAGGAACCGGCGGGCGGTGGCGCGGGTCAGCCCGGTGCGGGACGCCACCTCCGTGAGCGTCATGACGGGGCGGTCGGCGTCGAAGGCACGGATCACGGCCAGGCCCCGCGCCAGCGACTGGACGTACTGGTCGCTGGCCTGCGGCGGCTGGGTGTCCGTGCGGACGGCGTCGGTCATGGTTACCAATCCTAGGTGGCGCTTCCGATGGCGGCGGCGGCCTTGAGCGGGACGGGCACCAGTTCCTGGAGTTCTTCGAGGGTGCAGCCGAAGGTTTCCCGCACGGTAATGCCCTCGGGTCCGGTCAGGAACACGGCCTTGTCCGTGTAAACGCGGGTCACGCACCCCACGCCGGTGACGGGGTAGGTGCAGGACTCCACGATCTTGGAGGCACCTTCGCGGGTCAGGAGGGTCATCATGACGAAGACGTCCTTGGCGCCGGTGGCCAGGTCCATGGCACCACCGACGGCGGGAATGGCACCCGGTGCCCCGGTGTGCCAGTTGGCGAGGTCGCCAGTGACTGATACCTGGAACGCACCGAGCACGCAGATGTCTAGGTGCCCGCCGCGCATCATTGCGAAGGAGTCGGCGTGGTGGAAGTACGAGGCGCCGGGGAGTTCGGTGACGGGGATCTTTCCGGCGTTGATGAGGTCCTCGTCGATCTCATCGCCCTGGGCTTCGGGACCCATCCCGAGCATGCCGTTCTCCGTGTGGAGGGTGATGTTCTGCTCCTCGGTGAGGTAGTTGGACACCAGCGTGGGCTGCCCGATGCCGAGGTTCACAAAGGACCCGGGCGCGATGTCCCTGGCCACGAGCCGGGCCAGGTCATCCCGGCCCAGGGGCGTCGCCGAGGTCTGGAGGGACGTTTCGGTCAGGCTCATCTCAGGCCACCTTCGGGTTTGTGCTTGCAGCGGGGTTGCCGCTGCCGGCAACTTTGACGATGGTGTTGACGTAGATTCCCGGAGTCACCACGTTTTCGGGGTCCAGCCCGCCGGTGGGGACGATCTCCGAGACCTGCGCGATGGTGTGCTTAGCGGCCGCGGCCATGATCGGGCCGAAGTTCCGGGCCGTCTTGCGGTAGACGAGGTTACCCTTGCCGTCCGCCTTCAACGCCTTGATGAGGGCGACGTCGGCGTGGATGGGGGTCTCGAAGACCTGCCACTTGCCATCCAGGAAGCGGGTTTCCTTGCCCTCGGCGAGCATGGTGCCGTAGCCGGTGGGGGTGAAGAAGCCCCCGATCCCGGCTCCGGCGGCACGGATCCGTTCGGCCAGGTTGCCCTGGGGCACCAGTTCGAGCTCGATCTCACCGGCTTTGTACTTGGTGTCGAAGTGCCAGGAATCGGACTGCCGGGGGAAGGAGCAGATCATCTTCTTCACCCGGCCCTCCTTGATCAGCAGGGCCAGGCCCTGGTCGCCCTGGCCTGCGTTGTTGTTCACCACGGTCAGGTCGGTGGCACCGCATTCGAGCAGCGCATCGATCAGTTCGAACGGCTGGCCGGCGTTGCCGAACCCGCCGATCATCACGGTGGATCCGTCCTTGATTTCGGCCACGGCGGCCTGGACGGAGTCGACAAAGTTCAGCATTACTGGTCCTTTCCAGCGGCATTTCCGGAAGCAGTCACGTTTTCAAGCACCACGGCCAGGCCCTGGCCCACACCGATGCAGATCGCGGCCACGCCCCAACGTTCGCCGGAGGCCTGCAGCGACCGGGCCAGGGTGCCCAGGATCCGGGTGCCGGACGCGCCCAGCGGGTGGCCCATGGCGATGGCGCCGCCGTGGCGGTTCACGATGGCAGGGTCGATGCCCCAGGCGTTGATGCAGGCCAGCGACTGCGCGGCGAACGCTTCGTTAAGTTCGACAGCGCCCACCTGGTCCCAGCCGATGCCCGCCTTAGCCAGGGCCTTGTTCGCCGCCTCGACCGGGGCGTAGCCGAAGTACTGCGGATCGTTCGCGTGTGCCCCGCGGCCGGCGATGCGGGCCAGCGGCTCCAGGCCCAGCAGCCCGGCGGCTCCCTCGGATCCGATCCAGGCCGCGGAGGCACCGTCGGATAGCGGCGATGCGTTGCCCGCGGTGACCGTGCCGCCCACCTCTGCGCCCTCGGGGTCCTTGCGGAACACCGTCTTCAGCGCGGCCAGCTTCTCTGCGGTGGAGCCGGGGCGGATGCCCTCATCACGGACCAGGTCCGTGCCGGGGACCGGTGCAACCAGGTTGTCGTAGAACCCCTCGTCCCAGGCTGCGGCGGCACGGTTGTGCGAGTCGGCGGCGAACTCGTCCTGCGCCTGCCGGGTCACGCCGTACTTCTCACGCAGCCGCTCGGTGGCCTCGCCCAGGGAAATGGTCCACTCCTTGGGCATTGCCTTGTTCACCAGGCGCCAGCCCAGGGTGGTGGAGGCCAGGGTCATGTCCCCGGCCGGGTACGGTTTGTCGGTCTTGGGCAGCACCCACGGGGCCCGGGACATCGACTCCACACCGCCCACGAGCATCAGGTCGGCGTCGCCTGCGTTGATCTGGCGGGACGCGATGATCGCCGCGTCCAGGGAGGACCCGCAGAGCCGGTTCACGGTGGTGCCCGGAATCGACACCGGCAGGCCCGCGAGCAGAGTGCCCATCCGGGCCACGTTGCGGTTCTCCTCACCGGCGCCGTTGGCGTTGCCGAACACCACCTCGTCAATCCGCTCGACGTCCAGCGACGGGGCGCGCTTCACGGACTCCCTGATCACGTGCGCGGCAAGGTCATCCGGACGCACGGCCGCAAGGCCGGAGCCGAACTTGCCAAACGGGGTGCGCACGGCGTCGTACACAAAAGCCTGGTTCATGATTCCTCTGGTTCTCTGGGCCCAACTGACTGGCACTTGTTGTCGTTTTGGCGGCCCAAAACGACAACTGCTGCGAGCTAGTTGGGAGGGGTGGGGTTGGTGTCGGGGACCGCAGGTTCTTCATGCGTGGTGTCGATCTCGCGAAAGACCTGCTGGGCGGTCTTGAAGGCAGTATTGGCGGAGGGGACGCCGCAGTAGATGGCGGTCTGGAGCAGGATTTCCTTGATCTCGTCCCGGCTCAGGCCGTTGTGGAGGGCGGCGCGGATATGCATGGCCAGTTCCTCCCAGTGCCCGTGCGCCACCATGGCGGTGATGGTCACGGCCGAGCGCATCTGGCGCGGGAGCCCCGGACGGGTCCAGATGCCACCCCAGGCAATGCGGGTGATCATGTCCTGGAAGTCCTCGGTGAACTCATCCTTGTTGGCGTTGGCCCGGTCCACGTGCGCGTCGCCCAGGACTTCGCGCCGGACTGCCATGCCGCCGTCGTAAATCTCCTGGCTGGTGGCGCCCGGCTGGACCACGCCGTGACGCTCCAGGCCCGGACGTTCGGCGCCGCTCACTTGGCTGCCGCCCGGGATTCGGCCCAGCTGATCAGGCTGCGCATGAGGTCCGCCACGTGCGCGGGCGCCTCGGCGGGGGCCAGGTGGGAGATGCCCTCGATTGTCACGGCGGTGGCGGTGCCGCCGCCGGCAGTGATTCCCGAGGCCACTTCCTCCGCCATGGCGGGCGTGGCCACGCCGTCCAGCGCGCCGGCGATGACCTGGGTCGGAACGGTGATGCTGCCGAGCTCGTTCCGGACGTCAAAGGCTGCCAGGGCTTCACAGCAGAAGGCGTAGCTGAAGCGGTCGGCGTCGCGCAGGGCGTGCAGGAGCCGGCTGCTGAACTCGGGTTCGCGGTCCATGAAGCCCGGCGCGAACCAGCGTTGCGCGGAGCCCTGGATCATCACCGGCGTGCCCTGGGTGCGGACCGTTTCGGCGCGCTCCAGCCAACCCTCCGGCGTGCCGATCTTGGCACCACTGTTTTGCACGGACAGGCTCTTGAGCCGCTCCCCGTGCTTGATGCCCAACTGCAGGCCGGTGGCCCCGCCCAGGGAAACGCCGGCGTAGTGGAAATTTTCACCGGGAGCGATGGAGTCGACCAGATCCACCACGGCGTCTGCAAGGTCCGCGACGTCAAAGGTTTCGGTGGCGGCGGGCGAGACGCCGTGGCCCGGAAGGTCCCAGGCCACTACGTCGTAGTCGTTGCCAAGCAGGGACGCCACCCTGTTCCACAGGATCGTGGACGTGCCCAGGGACGGGCCCGCCACCAGCAGGGGGTGGTCGCCAAGGGGCCGCTGGGGGGACAGCAGCGCTGCCTTCAAAGCCGGTCTAGCCACGGGAAGCTCCATTCGCGTCGGGGGAAACAAAGTCGGGGAAGGTGGCCAGGATGCGGCGCGCGATCTCCGCCGCCTGGCCCAGGTAGCTGGCCGGATCCAGGAGTTCCTTCAGCCGTGCGTCGGTGACGACGGCGGCGGGGACAGCTTCACGGAGCAGCTTCCGGTACGCGGCCCCCTGCTCAGTGGGGGGCGCCTGCAGCGTCTGGTCCACCACGTCCTGCAGTTGCTGCTTGCCGCTGCGGCCGTCCTTCTCCTCGAGCAACGGTGCCACCGCTGCGCTGACGCCCTCGGCCAGCAGCAGCGGCCCGGCAAGGTCAAGGTTGCGGCGCATGGCGTCCGAGAATACCCGCAGCCCCTCGGCGAGTTCGCGGAGGTGCCCAGCGGCCCCGAGGGCGAGGGCCAGCAGCTGTCGGAGAGCCGGCCACTCCGTGTGCCAGGCTCCGTCCGGGCGCTCATCGTTGAAGTTGGCGGCGGCCACGTGCAGCTGAGCTGCCAGCTGCGGTGCCTGCAGTGCGGCGCTGCGGACCAGGACGGACAGCACGGGGTTCTGTTTCTGGGGCATGGCGGAGGAGACGCCGCGGCCGGCAGCGCGCGGTTCGGCGAGTTCTGCCACCTCGGGCCGGCTGAGGAACAGTACGTCCGCGGCGATTTTGCCAAAGGCGTCCAGCACGGAAGCCAGTGCATGGCCCAGGGACGTGATGGCCAGCCGGTTGGTGTGCCAGGGAGCGGCCGCCGGGGCCAGGCCCAGCTGCACCGCGAGGGCATCGGCCAGGCTGAACGGGGTGGCGGAGGAGCCCTCCGTCAGCACGGTGCCCGCAGCAAGCGTTCCAGCAGCCCCGCCGAATTGGACCGGGAACTCCAGTGCCTCCAGCTGGCGGCCCGCGGCGGCGACGCCCTGGAACCATTGCGCCGCCCGCAGCCCAAAGGTGAAGGGAAGGGAATGCTGGGTCAGGCTCCTGCCCACGCACAGCGTGTTCGCATGCTGCCCCGCCAGGGCGGCGAGCGCCATCGTCGTACCCCTTATGTCTGCCAGCACGGCGTGGACGGTGTTGCGGGCCAGCAGCATGAGTGCGGTGTCCAGCACGTCCTGGCTGGTCAGGGACGTGTGCACGGCCTTCCCGGCTCCCACGCCGGCGATGTCCAGGGCCGCCACGTTTTTCCGGAGATCGGCCAGGAGGGGAATCACCGGGTTGCCGCCGCCCTGGGCGCGCAGCGCGATACCGGCCAGGTCGTAGCGCCCCGCCTCTGCGGCGGAAGCGACGACGGCGGCCGAACCGGCGGGTGCCAGGCCGGCCCGTTGCAGCACGGCTGCCCAGCCGGACTCGACGGCGAGGATGGCCGCCAGCACTGCCCGGTCCCCCGTCAGCGCTGCCACCAAAGGTGAGGCTGAGACGGGACTGAGCAGGCCGGCGTCGGCCTCTTCTGCGAAGGCGCGCAAGTCTCCCAAGGCGGCGGCGTGGGTCACTGGAAGTCCAGGAAGACCGTCTCGTCCTCACCTTGGAGACGGATGTCCCAGGTGAGGCCCCCGTCGGCGTCTCGGCGGGCGATGAGCGTCTTGCGGCGCTCCGGGTCCAGGGAGCTCAGCAGGGGGTCGTTGGCCAGGGCCTCGGTGTCCTCCGGCAGGTAGATGCGGGTGAACAGCCGGTTGGTGAGGCCACGGGCAAAGAGCGCCACGGAAATAAAGGGCGCTGCACCCGGCTTGGTGGGGCCGGGGTTGACGGTGGTGAAGGTAAACACGCCGGAGTTGCCCACGGCGCCGCGTCCCCAGCCGGTGAAGGTGTAGCCGTCGCGGACCAGGGAGCCGGTGCGCTGGACGATCTTGCCGTCGGCATCCGGCTGCCAGATCTCAAGGATGGCGTCCGGGATGGTGTGGCCGGCGCCGTCGTAGACCGTACCCTGCAGGCGGATGCCGCCAGGGAACCCGGGAGGGAGCAGCTCGTTATCCTTCTCGAACGGGAGGGCGTAGCCGTAGAACGGGCCCACGGTCTGCCCGGGGGTGGGTACCAGTTTGGTGCTCATGTCTACTCCTCGTCGCCTTCGGTGCCGAATGCTTCATTCTCGGTCCAGGTCCGCTTGGGGCCGGTCAGGACAATGTCCCAGTTGTACCCCAGGGCCCACTCCGGCTCGGTGAGGCTGTGGTCGTAGGTGGCCACCAGGCGGTCGCGGGCGTCCTGGTCCACGATGGTCTGGTAGATCGGGTCCAGCGGGAAGAGCTGGTCACCCGGGAAGTACATCTGGGTGATGATCCGCTGGGTAAACTCGCTGCCGAACAACGAGAAATGGATGTGCGCCGGCCGCCACGCGTTCAGGTGGTTCTTCCAGGGGTACGCACCGGGCTTGATGGTGATGAACCGGTAGGAACCGTCCGGGCCGGTGATGCAGCGGCCGATGCCGGTGAAGTTGGGATCAATGGGGGCCGGGTGCTGGTCGCGCTTGTGGATGTAGCGGCCGGAGGAGTTGGCCTGCCAGATCTCCACGAGCTGGCCCGCCACGGGGCGGCCGTCGCCGTCCAGGACCTTGCCGGACACGATGATCCGCTCACCCAGCGGTTCGCCGTTGTGCTGGATGGTCAGGTCCGACTCCAGCGCGTGCACGTCCTGGTGTCCGAACGCCGGCGAGAACAGCTCGATGGTCTCCGGGTCCGCATGCTGCAGGCTCTTGGTGGGGTGGCGCAGGATGCTGCTGCGGTAGGGCGGGTAGTCCAGCCGCGGCTGCGTTTCCTGCTGGGCGCCGTCCTTGAGGGCCCGCTGGTAGGCCTCGCCGATGGCGGTGATCTCTGCACTGAGGTCTGCCTGCGATTCGATGGCCTTGTCCAGCTGGTGGGCGGCCTTGGGTTCGGCCGGGGGCACGAGTTCCTCCGACTCCAGCTCCTCGGTGATGTTTTCCGGCACGGCTGGCTCCTTTCTGTTTTGTTCGTTTCCTGCTCTGGTCTAAGTGGTGCGGTGTGGCGTGCTGCGGTGCAGCGAGTCGTACTGGACCGCGTGGCGTACCGGCGCGTTGGGGGCGCCGTAGCCGTCGTAGTTGCCGCGGCGTTCCACCATTTCGAAGAACACGCTGCCCACCGTGGCGGTGTAGAAGTGCAGGAATTCTCCGTCAGCGTCCCGGTCGAACAGCAGGTTGAGCTCCTGCAGGGTGGCCAGGAAATCCGGCTCGAGGTCGAACCGGGCGTCCAGGTCCTCGTAGTAGTTGGCCGGGATCTGCAGGAACTCCAGGCCGCGGTCCCTCGCAGCCCGGGCGGTTGCCACGAGGTCGTCCACGGCGAAGGCGATGTGTTCCTGGTAGGTCTTGCGGGCCTCGTTCCGTGCCTGCTGGATGGGGGCCAGGTTCAGCACCAGCCGCACCGCGCCGTCGGAGGTCTGCATCACCTGTGAGCGCACCAGGCCGCTGGGGCTGGGCACCTCGGCGAAGGGCTGGGGCTCCAGGGCCAGGGCACTGGTGTAGAAGAGGACGGCCTCATCAAAGTGCTGCCAGGGCTGGGCAAGGTTGACGTGGTCGATCACGGCACTGGACCCGGCTGATGGGTGTTCGAGCCCTTCCCCGAACTCATGCGTCCACGCTGCGGTGCCGTCCGGGCTGCCCTGGCAGAGGAAGATCTCGGTGGAGTCCGGCGCGGAGATACCCTGGAACACTTCCTCGTCCGCCTGCACCTTGCGGGCCACCACGGGCGCCTTGAGCTGCTGGGCCCGGGCGGAGGCAATCACGGGGGAATCGACGTCGAACCCCAGCGCGGCGATGGCCGGTTCCGCGTGCTGCGCGGCCTGCTCGTTGATGATCACCCGCGCCTGCCCCATGGTCCACAGCTGGACGTCCTTGGTGCGGTGCCGGCCCTCGAACGCAAAACCCAGCTGGCCCAGCAACTTCTCCAGCTGCGCGGTATCGTCCGCCTTCACCTCGGCAAAGTTGAAGCCGGCGGGCTCGTTCACCTTGGGCAGCGTGGCCAGTTCCATGGGATAACGACGGCGGACCACGCCGCTGTTCCCCGCCGCACCTTCGGCTGGGGTACCGGCCAGCCACTTGGCGCTCTGCTCCTCCAGCCAGATGAGCGAGCGCATGGCGTCCACGGCCGTACGCTCAACGTCGGACTGGCGGAAGACATCGTTGAAGACCTCGAGGGAGACGGGACCGGAGTAGCCTGCCCGGACCACGTGGCCCATGAACTTGGCCAGCTCGAACTGCCCCTCGCCGGGGAATACGCGGTAGTGGCGGCTCCAGGAGAGGACGTCCATGGAGAGCTTGGGGGCGTCCGCCACCTGGACAAAGAAGATCTTTTCGGGGTCAAAGGCCTCGATGTGGGAGGTCTCCCAGTCCCGGCTCAGGATGTGGAACGAGTCCAGGCAGGTGCCCAGGTTGGGGTGGTCCACCATCTCCACCAGGCGGTAGGCGTGCTCGTAGTCGTTGACGTACTTGCCCCAGGCCAGGGCCTCGTAGGCCACCTTGACGCCGTGGTCCCCGGCGAGGTTGGCAAGCTGCGCCAGCTGTTCAGCGCGGACGGCATCGTCGTCGATGGTGGCAGTGGCGACGTTGGAGCAGACCAGGATCGTGTCCATGCCAAGGCGCGCCATGAGCTTGAACTTGGCCTCGGCCCGCCGGAGGTTGGCCTTCAGCGGGTCCGGCGAGACGCCGTCGAAGTCCCTGAACGGCTGGTACAGGTCCAGGCCAAGGCCCAGGTCCGCCGCCATCTTCCGCACGTCCTCGGGGCTGAGCGGGGACGTGACCAGGTCCTGTTCAAAGATCTCGATCCCGTCGAAGCCGGCGATGGCGCAGGCCTGCATCTTTTCCTTCAGGGTCCCGGAGAGGCAGACGGTGGCGATTCCGGTGCGCATCAGGCGGCCACCTCCTCGGCGGCCACGAGTTCCAGGAAGTGTGAGCGCATCCGGTCCGGATCCGCCTCCAGCCCGGTGAAGATCCGGAAGGCGTCGGCGGCCTGGCCTACCGCCATGCGGCCACCGTCCAGCACCTCGCAGCCCTTGGCGCGGGCGCCGCGGACCAGTTCGGTGTCGATGGGGCGGTAGACGATGTCCGCCACCCAGTGCCGGGGCTCCAGCAGGTCCAGGTCCAGCGGGACGCCGGGGTGGGCGGCCATGCCCACCGGGGTGCAGTGCACCAAACCGTCGGCCAGGGGCATGAGCTGCGGCAGCTCCGCCGTCGTGCCTGCCGTGACGGTGCTGTCCGGGAAAAAGGCCTGCAACTCGGCAGCCCGTGCGGCGGCCCGGGCGGGGTCCATGTCCACCAGGTCCAGCGTCCGCACGCCGGCGGTGAGCAGGGCGTAGGCCACCGCCGATCCGGCGCCGCCGGCACCAAGCTGCACCACACGGTCCAGGCGGGCGCCGGGAAGTCCGGCGGCGAGCGCCGCGGCGAAACCGGAGAAATCGGTGTTGTGGCCGATGAACCTGCCGTCGCGGATCACCACGGTGTTGACGGCGCCCAGGCGGCGGGCATCGGGGCTCACCTCGTCCAGGTGCTGCAGGACCAGCTGCTTACAGGGGTGGGTGATGTTCAGGCCGTTGAAGCCCAGGTTGCGGGCGCAGTTCAGGATGTCACCCACGGATTCCCCGGTGAGCCCCAGTTCAAGCAGGTCAATGGGCCGGTAGAGGTAGCGCAGGCCCTGCACATCACCTTCCCGTTCATGCATGGGCGGCGTAAGCGATGGCATCACACCATCACCAACCAGTCCCACCAGGTAGGACTCAGTTCGATTGCTCATGCGTGCAGCTCCTTTGGTACGGCACCGGGCAGCAGCGGAACTTGGGCCGCGCTGCGGGGTGATAGGGATTACGGTACATCAAATGTTCACTTATCGCACCGTTGTTCTAGATACGAACATTGGCGGGTCAAGAGGGCGTAATGAAGCAGCCCGCTAGCGCTGCGGAAGCCGTGCTGCGAGCTCCGCAGCCGCCTCCTGCAGCAGGGGTACATGGGCAACCAGCTCATCCAGGCCCAGTCGGAAGACGGGCACGGCGGTGGCCAGGGAGGCAAAGGCATGTCCCTGGCTGTTGAGCAGCGGGACGGCCACGGCCCGCATGCCGGCCTCGTTTTCCTCATCCATGACGGCGTAGCCCTGCCTGCGGACCTTGTCGATTTCCGCACGGAAGGCGTCGCGGTCGGTGATGGACTTCCCGGTGAACGCTTCCAGCGGCAGCTCGTCCAGCAGTTTTTCCCGTTCGGCGTCCTCGGCGAACGCCACAAGAGCTTTGCCGACGGCGGTGGCTGACAGGGAGCCCAAGTGGCCGGGGTCGCTGGTCACCCGGAAAGTCTGCGGGCCGTCCACCTTGCTCACGGTCAGGTGGTGCAGGCCGTCGCGGACACTCAGGATGGTCGCTTCGCCGGTTTCGGCCGTCACCCGGCGGAGGACCGGCATAGCAGTGCCGGCAAAGCCGTGGTGGTTGGAGACCCGCTGCCCCAGCTGGAAGATCCGCAGGCCCAGGTGGTAGCGGCGGCCGTCCGGCTCGTAGTCGACGAAACCGTCGCGGGTCAGGGAGCCGAGCAGGCGGTAGGTGGTGCTGAACGGAAGTTCCGCCCGGCGGGAGATGTCTGCGGCGGTGGCGCCCCGCGGTTCCTCGCCCAGCAGGACGAGCAGGCCAAGGGCCTTGCCCACCATGTCTGTGCGGTCGGCGGGACGGGCAGCAACCCTTCCCTCCGGAGGCATGGCGTTGACAGGTTCCGCAGTGGGGGCGGCTACAGCGGAGTCGTCGTTGATCGCTGTGGTTTGGTTCACACTCATGACTCCATGTTGCCACAATGTGAGAGCTGCTTCTAGATGGTGATTATTTTTCTTGACAGGTGACAGCACTCACAGTCATAGTTTCTGTATCGCACAAGTAGCTCCCACCATGTGGCTATTTATGCCGGGTCTTTTCCGGACTCCAGCCGCATCGCGCCCCGCCCGCACCAAGGCAGCGGCGGCTGCGACCACCAGATCCATCCGCGACAATGTCGTCACACCAAAGGAACACCATGAGCAAGACACTTCCGTCCGCAGAGGCGGGTGCCCTCACGCATGCCGGGACGCCCAGGAAGGCCGCCCTCGCCAGCTTCCTCGGCAGCGCCGTCGAGTACTACGACTTCTTTATCTTCGGCTCCGCCGCGGCGCTGATTTTCCCCACGGTCTTCTTCCCCAGTGCCGATGCCAACGCCGCCATCATGTCCTTCGCCACCTTCGGCTTCGCCTACGTGGCGCGCCCCGTCGGCGCCATCATCCTGGGCCACTTCGGTGACCGGGTGGGCCGCCAGAAGGTCCTGATGTTCACGTTGGTGCTCATGGGTGCGTCCACCTTCGTCATCGGCTGCCTCCCGGACTTCCGGACTGTGGGCTGGTGGGCTCCGGCCCTGCTGGTGCTGGCCCGGCTGTGCCAGGGCCTCTCCGCCGCGGGTGAGCAGGCCGGCGCCTCCTCCATGACCCTTGAGCACGCCCCGGACAACCGCCGCTCCTTCTTCACCTCCTGGACGCTCACGGGAACGCAGGGCGGCCAGATCCTCGCCGCCCTGGTGTTCATTCCCGTCCTGGCCCTGCCGGATGAGATCAAATTCGGCATCGGCTGGCGCATCCCGTTCTGGCTCAGTGCCGCGGTGGTTGTAGTGGCATTCCTCATCCGCCGCACGCTCCACGAGCCGCCCGCCTTCGAAGAGGCCCGGAAGACCGCACAGATCGCCAAGCTCCCGGTCGCTGACCTGCTCAAGGGCCACTGGCGCGACGTCCTCCGCGTGATCTGCTGCGCCTTCATCGCCGCCGTCTCCACCGTGTTCGGCACCCTGGCCATCAGCTATGCCAAGACCGTGGCCGGCGTTGACGGCACCACCACCCTGTGGCTGGTGGTGGCCGCCAACATCGTGGCCCTGGGCACCCAGCCGCTCTTCGGCATGCTCGCTGACAAGATCGGCCGCAAGCCCGTCTTCATCTACGGCGCCGTGGCCAGCGCGCTCCTGACCCCCGTGTTCCTGCTCAGCCTGGAGTCCGGCAGCGTCCCGCTGATGTTCCTGGCCGCCATCGGCTACTTCTCCGGTGGCTACGCGGCCGCCAACGCCGTATGGCCGTCCTTCTACGCCGAGATGTTCAGCACCAAGGTCCGCTTCTCCGGCCTGGCCATCGGCACCCAGCTGGGCTTCCTGATGGCAGGGTTCGCTCCGGCCATCGTGGCTGCCATGGGCGGCATCAAGGCCGGCGGCTGGGTGCAGATCACCATCTTCACGGCCATCATCTGCGCCATCGCCGCAGTGTCAGCGCTGACCGCCAAGGAGTCCTTCCGGACACCCACCAAGCAGCTCGGCCTGAAGTAGGCGCCCGCGCGCGTTCCTGCCCGGTTACTTAACGCAGAAAGCCCGCCGCCTCCTGGAAAAACCAGGGGCGGCGGGCTTTTCCGTTGCGCCGCAACAGGCTGGACACCGGTAACCGGGCAGGAATGCACGACGACGGAGCCCGGCCGGGTGCCCGGCAGGGGGCCGCTACCCCCGGCCGGTCTCCAGCACCGAGGCCAGGTCAAAGTTCACCGGCTCCTCCAGTTGCTCATACGTGCAGGATTCCGGGTCCCGGTCCGGCCGCCAGCGGTTGAACTGCGCCGTGTGGCGGAAACGGTCGCCCTCCATGTGGTCGTAGCGGACCTCCACCACCAGTTCGGGCCGAAGCGGAACGAAGGAGAGGTCCTTCCCGGCGCTCCACCTGCTGCCTTCGGCGTTCCGCGGCGTCCGCTCGCCCTCCTCCTGCTTGCCCCACGCCCACGGGTGGCCCTCGAAGTCGGTGACCAGCGGCTGGAGCTGTTCGAACAATTCCTGCCGCTTCTTCATGGGGAAGGCGCCGATCACCCCCACGCTGGCCAGGCCGCCGTCGTCCTTGTACAGGCCCAGCAGCAGGGAACCGATGGCGTTCGGGCCACTCTTGTGGAGCCGGTAGCCAGCCACCACGCAGTCCGCGGTGCGCTCGTGCTTGACCTTGAACATCACCCGCTTGTCCGGCTCATACCTGCCGTCCAGCCGTTTGGCGACGATGCCGTCCAGCCCGGCCCCCTCGAACTGCTCGAACCACTGCGCGGCCGTGTCCCTGTCCGTGGTTGCCGCTGTCAAGTGGACGGGTGCCTTGCTGGCCGCGAGGGCTTTCTCCAGCGCCGCCCGCCGCTCGGAAAAGGGCCTGCCGGTGTAGTCGTCATCATCGAGGGCAAGGAGGTCGAAGGCCACGAAGGAGGCGGGTGTCTGCTGTGCCAGCAGCTTCACGCGGCTGGCGGCGGGATGGATCCGCTGCTGCAGGGCGTCGAAATCAAGGCGGTCGCCCGAAGTCCCCACCAGGATGATCTCGCCGTCCACCACGCACCGGGGCGGCAGGTTCTCCTTGAGCGCGGCAACGAGTTCCGGGAAGTAGCGGGTCATGGGTTTTTCGTTGCGGCTGCCGATCTCAAGATCGTCACCATCGCGGAAGATGATGGAGCGGAAGCCGTCCCACTTGGGCTCATAGCTGAGGTCCCCGCTGCCTGGAATGCCGTCGATGCCGCTGACGGCCTTGGCGAGCATGGGCGGGACGGGCGGCATCACGGGAAGTTCCATGTGCCCATTCTTGCCCGGCCGGCCCGCTTGGCGGTAGGGCGGCACGCCCGGCGTCAGCCCGCCAGCAGCCAGACGATCAGCACCAGCACCGGTGCTGCGGCCGCGGTGGAAAGCAGGATGGTTTCCCGCGCCACAGCCACCCCGCGTCCGTACTTGCTGGCGAACAGGAAGACGTTTTGGGCCGAGGGAAGTGCCGCCATGAGCACCACGCCCAGGAGCATCCGGTGGTCCAGGTTGAACAGGAAGCGTCCGACGACGAACGCCACCGCCGGCATCACCGCGGACTTGAGTGCCGTGGCAGTGAGGATCTCGGCCGTGTGGCCGCCGCTCCGAAGCATCCTGGTCCCGCGCAGCGACATGCCGAACGCCAGGAGCACCACCGGGACGGCGGCGCCGCCCAGCAGGGTCAGCGGCGCCATCACAGGTTCCGGCAGCTGCACATGGAATGCGGCCAGGACCACGCCCAGCAGCGAGGCGATGATCATTGGGTTGCGGAAGGGCTGGGTCAGCATCAGCCGGGGCGAGAACCGGCCGGCCGCCGAAAGGTCCAACAGGGTCAGTACCAGCGGGGCGAACAGGAGCAGCTGGACCAGCAGGACCGGGGCGACCGGGGTGGCGTCACCCAGGGCGTAGAGGGTGATGGGGATGCCGATGTTGTTGGCGTTGACGTAGGACCCGGCCATGGCACCAAGGGCTGTTTCGGCCGCCGGCCTCCGGAACCAGATGCGGCTGGCGGCGACATAGAGCAGTGCCGTTACCCCTGCAGTGATGATGGCAAGCGGAACGTAGGCGGAAAAGACCACTGACAAATCCGATTTCAGTACCACCGTGAAGAGGAGCACCGGGTTGGTGATGAAGAAGGCGGTCCGCGTCAGCGCCGAAATGGTGGGCTCATCCCCCAGCCCGCAGCGCGCGGCGATATAGCCGACGGCGATGACCACGCCGATCACCGCCAGTCCGATGAGCACACCGCCCACGTGGGTACTTCCTTCCGCTTCCACCATGCACCACCGCAGGAAGGCAGTACTACAAGTCCCAAACTTATCGAATAAGGAGCGCTGCGCCAGAAGCGTCCACAGAATGGCCCACCGCCGTGCCGCCGGCCCCTCGACACGGCGCTTCCGGGGCGGTACAGGTTAACGATGGTTACCGTCGGCTTCCACGCTTCGCACGAACAGATCAGCCCCGGCCAGCTGCTCAAGGACGTCCAGCACGCAGAGCGCGCAGGCTTCGACGCGGCCATGTGTTCAGACCATATCGAACCATGGTCCCAACGGCAGGGGCACGCCGGCTTCGCGTGGTCCTGGCTGGGCGCGGCGCTTGCCACCACCAGCCTGCGGTTCGGGGTGGTGACCGCGCCGGGTCAGCGTTACCACCCGGCCATCACCGCCCATGCCACGGCGACGCTGGCCAGCATGTTCCCCGGCAGGTTCTGGTTCGCCCCAGGCAGTGGCGAGAACATGAACGAACACATCACTGGGGACGCGTGGCCCGCCAAGGACATCAGGCAGCGCCGGCTGGAGGAATGCGTGGACGTAATCCGCCGCCTGCACCGCGGCGAGGAGGTGACCCACCGGGGCTTGGTCACGGTGGAGCAGGCGCGGATCTGGGACGTTCCGGACACACCGCCGCCGCTCATCGCACCCGCCGTCAGCGTGGAAACGGCACACCGCGCGGCCACCTGGGCGGACGGCCTGGTCACCATAAACCAGCCGGCGCCAAAGCTCCGGGACATGCTGTCCGCCTACCGGGACAACGGCGGCAAGGGAAAGGCGGTACTGCAGGTCCACCTGTCGTGGGCGGGCACGGACAAGGAAGCCGCGGCCATTGCCCTGGACCAGTGGCGGACCAACACCTTCGCCCCGCCCATCCCCTGGGACCTGCCCACCGCCCGGCACTTCGACACCGCGGGGGCGCATGTGCCCGAAGATCAGGTCCGCAGCGCCGTCAATGTCTCCGCGGATCTTCAGCAGCACGTGGAGTGGCTGGCCAGGTACGCGGACCTTGGCTTCGACGAGCTGTACCTGCACTTCGTGGGGCAGGAGCAGGCAGCCTTCATCGACGCCTTCGCCGCGGAGGTGCTCCCCCAACTGCGCACCCCCGCAGGCACCCCCGCCGAACCGCAACTGGCCGCGGCAGCCGGCAAACCGGCGTCGGACGCTTCCGCATGAGGATCGCCGAGACCTCCGACCTTTGGTGGAAGAACGCCGTCATCTACTGCCTGGACGTGGAGACGTTCCATGACGACGACGGCGACGGCACGGGGGACTTCGCCGGCCTCACCCAGCGGGTTGACTACCTGGCTGCCCTGGGCGTGACCTGCATTTGGTTGATGCCGTTCTACCCGTCCCCCGACCGCGACGACGGCTACGACGTGACGGATTTCTTCAATGTGGACCCGCGGCTGGGCACGCTGGGCGACCTGGTGGAATTCATCCGCGCCGCAAAGGACCGGGGGATGCGGGTGATCGCGGACTTCGTGGTGAACCACACCTCCAGCCAGCATCCGTGGTTCGTGGAGGCCAGGAAGTCCACGGACAACCCGTACCGCGATTTCTACGTCTGGCGCAAGGACACACCCCCTGACACCTCCGCCGAGGTGGTGTTTCCCGGGGAGGAGAACTCGCTGTGGACCCGGGACGAGGCCACGGGCGAGTGGTACCTCCACATGTTCGCCAAGTACCAGCCGGACCTGAACGTCACCAATCCGCAGGTCCGGGACCAGATCGCCAAGGCCATGGGACTGTGGCTGGAACTGGGACTGGACGGGTTCCGGCTGGACGCCGTGCCGTTCTTCCTGGAGACCAAGGGCGAGCCCAAGGACCAGGCAGCCAGGATCAACCCGCACGGCTACCTCAGGGCACTGCGCAGCTTCCTGAACCGGCGCAACGGTAGCGCGGTGCTGCTGGGCGAGGTGAACCTGTCCTACAAGGAGCAGCTGGAGTACTTCGGCGGAATGGAAGGCAACGAGCTGAACATGCAGTTCGATTTCCTGTCCATGCAGCACCTCTACCTGTCCCTGGCCCGGCAGGATGCACGTCCCCTGGCGGAAACGCTGAAGGGCCGGCCGCAGATCAACCCGGACAACCAGTGGGCCATGTTCGTGCGGAACCACGACGAACTCACGCTGGACAAGCTCAGTGACGGCGAGCGCCAAGAGGTCTTTGCAGCTTTCGGGCCGGAGAAGAACATGCAGATCTACGGGCGCGGACTGCGGCGGAGGCTGCCGCCAATGCTCGGCGGGGACCCGGACCGCCTGCGGATGGTGTACTCCCTGATGTTCTCCCTGCCCGGTACCCCGGTGCTGTTCTACGGCGAGGAGCTCGGCATGGGCGAAGACCTGCGGCAGAAGGGCCGCGCTGCCGTCCGTACCCCCATGCAGTGGAACAACGAGAAGAACGGCGGCTTCTCAAGCGCCAAAACAGCGGACCTGGTGGCACCCCTGGTGCGCGGGGAGTACGGTCCGGACCGGGTCAACGCCGCCGCGGCCAAGCGGGACCCGGAGTCGCTGTTTAACTTCATGGCCACCTTGATCGCGCGGTACCGTGAGGCCGCCGAGCTGGGCTGGGGCAGCTTCGGGGTCATCGACCAGGGTGAGCCCGCGGTGTTCGCCCACACCTGCAGTTCCGAGGGCGGGACGCTGGTACTGCTGCACAACTTCGGCGAAGATTCCGTGAAGGTCAGCGGGAGACTGGAGCCGGATGACGGTCCCCGGGGCTTCCGGGACGCCATGCTGCTGGACCTGTTCGACGGCGACAGCGTTGGGTTGGCGCCCGACGGCGGCTTCACGGTGAAGCTGGGGCGCTACGGCTGCCGCTGGTTCCGTGTGCACCGCAAAGGTGACCGGCTGGCGCCGTAACCGGCCGTCCGCCGTCGTGGTTTGTGAAAAAATCAACCATGCACGCCATGCAGCACTCCAGCAAACTCCAGAACGTCCGGTACGAACTCCGGGGACCCATCCTCCAGGCAGCCAAGAACATGGAGGCTGAAGGGCACCGGATCCTGAAGATGAACCTCGGGGACACCGCGCCGTTCGGACTGGAAGCGCCCGAGTCCGTGGTGGTGGACATGATCCACCACCTGCGCGGCGCCCAGGGCTACAGCGACTCAAAGGGCATCTTCACCGCGCGGACGGCCATCTCGCAGTACTACCAGACCCGCGGCCTGATGAATATCGGCGTCGAGGACATCGTGATCGGCAACGGCGTCAGCGAACTGATCTCCATGTGCCTGCAGGCATTCATGGAAAACGGCGACCAGATCCTGGTCCCCGCACCGGACTACCCCCTCTGGACCGCTGCCGTGACCCTTACCGGCGGCAAGCCCGTGCACTACCTCTGCGACGAGGCGGAGAACTGGTGGCCGGACATGGCGGACGTGGAAGCAAAAATCACCAGCCGCACCAAGGGCATCGTCATCATCAACCCGAACAACCCCACCGGTGCCGTCTATCCGCGGCACATCCTGGAGCAGTTCGCGGCCCTGGCGCGGAAGCACAACCTGGTCCTGTTCTCCGACGAGATCTACGAGAAGGTGCTGTACGAAGACGCCAAGCACATCCACACCGCCGCCGTGGCCGAAGACGTCTGCTGCCTGACCTTCAGCGGCCTGTCCAAGGCCTACCGGATGCCCGGCTACCGGGCGGGATGGGTGGCCATCACCGGGCCCCTGGCCGCCACCGCCGCCTACCGCGAGGGCCTGGAACTGCTGGCCTCGCTGCGGCTGTGCGCCAACGTCCCGGCGCAGCACGCCATCCAGACCTGCCTGGGCGGATACCAAAGCATCGAGGCCCTGGTGCAGCCGGGCGGCCGCCTGCGCGAGCAGCGGGACCTGGCCCACAAGCTCCTCACGGCCATTCCAGGCGTAACGTGCGTGCCGGCGTCGGGCGCCATGTACCTGTTCCCCCGCCTGGACCCGGAGCTTTACCCGATCGACAGCGACGAACAGTTTGTCCTGGATCTTCTGAAGGACCAGAAAATCCTGGTCTCGCACGGCTCGGCCTTCAATTGGCCCACACCGGACCACTTCCGCTTCGTCATCCTTCCCTCGGTGCGCGAGATCGAGGAAGCGGTCCGCCGGATCTCCACGTTCCTTGCCGCCTACCGCAACCGTGAGGCGGCCTTCGAAGTTGAAACAGTGACGGAGTGAAGAACTAACCGGCCCCTAACAGCGGGGAAACCGGTACGCAACATTGCACGGCCACACTGGTGAGTGCAGGCAAGAGCCGGCACCAGCTCCAGCCAGGAGGCCCCGATGTTGAAGAAAGCGACCCCGCATGTAACAAGAATCCGCGCCCTGGACCAGCTCCACCGCGGTGACGAAATTGAAGCCCGCCTCTCAGTGGGGCCGTCCTACGACGACGTGGTGATCCGCCGCGGCAGCGTCCAGGAAACCGCCCCCGGCATCGGCGTCGTCTGGATCCTGGACCGGCTCACCGGCCTCCGCAAGGCGATCAATACGGACGAGTGCAGCGTCTGGCGGGTGGCGTAGGACTTCCGGGCAGCGGGAGGCGGACGTAGTCAGGAAGGACTGTCCGCAACCCGCCCCTGGTCCATCTGCGCCAGCGACTGCAGCCACGCGATGGCGGCATCGGTCACCGGATGCGGGGTTCCCAACGACTCGAGGAATGCCCGGGCATCCAACATCTCCGCTTCCCTTCGCTCAGCGTGCAGGCGCGTACCTTCAAGCATCCGGGCCACAAGCGCCGGACCGGAGGGACCCAGCTCTCCCGCAATCTGGCCGATCATCCACTCTTTCGCGCCTGCCGCTTCGGCGGCAGTGACCGACTCCAGGATGGCCGACGCCAGTCCTTTCATGAACACGCTGCGGAGCAGCTTGAGGCCCGCTGCCGCCCCCGCTTCAATTCCTGCGGTGGTGGCCGGGATGCCCCAACCGCCGAAGAGGGATGCCAGGGCATCCGCCCCCGTGCCGCTTATCAGCAGGGGCGAATCGATCCGGCTGCGGGGTACAGGCGCCAGAACGGCCACGTCCGCGAAAAGGACGTTCCTGCGGGCTGTCTGTTCAGCGAGCCGCCGCTTTTGGTCCGGTCCGGAGGTGTTCAGGTCCGCGAAGAGAGCCCCCGGTTCCATGGCGGGCAGCGCCTCCTGGAGGACATGTTCCGCAGCACGTCCTCCCACCAGGCTGAGCACCAGGCCTGCACCCGTCACCGCTTCGCTGATGGAGCCGGCGGGCACGACGCCCAGCGGGACAGCCTCGACGGCGGGGTCTGTCGCGGTGACCTTCAGCCCGCGGGCAGCAAGGTCCTGCGCATAGATGCTTCCGGCTTCCCCGAGGCCCAGGACGGCGATCCAGATACCGTCCGTCCCCCTCCTGCTACCGCGCACCGGCGGCCGCGGTTCGCCAGCCCCCGTGGTATTCGGTCCTGGCAGTGACGGCATAAGGGGCGGGACTGACCACGGCACGGACGCTGATCTGTTCGTGCGGCTCCACCGTTGTCTTGCGGGACCCGCCGTCGGGCTCCCCCCAGATAACCCTGACTTCCGTTCCCAGCTCTACGTTTGGATCAACCGTTGCCAGCGAAAGGCCGCGGTGTTCGTTGGCCGTGACCCCGGTGAATAGCGAGAGGCCGACGCCCGTGCCGTCGGCGTCCACCACGGAATCGTAGTTGGACGAGCCATAGTTGGCGTTGGGGATGTCGAAGAATTGGTAGCCCGGGGTGTCACGGTCCAGGAACGATGCCCAGATCCGGGCGAGGTCCTCGTCGTTCCAGGCAAGGGTCACCTTTTTCCGTTGCCTGGCTGGATCGATCTGCTGGAGGGCGTCGCGGCCAATGAAGTCGTGGTCGAATTTCACGAAAGATCCGTAGCCGAGCTCCCAGGGCGTGAGGTAATAGTCTTCGATGTCGTTGGAGACGAACGAGCCCGCGAGCGCATTGACCGCTTCGTAGCTTGTTGCCGGCAGCCACTCACGGTAGGCCCGTTCGGCGTCACTGCTGTAGATCGCCGGCAGCGGCGACGGGATCCAGCCCGATTCCAGCGTGTTCGAGGAGTAGGCGCGGGACCCGCACGGTTCGATTCCGAATTCAGCCCCCGCCTCGAGTACGGCATCCCGGATTTTGCCGTGCTGTTCGTAGGGTCCCCAGATTTCCAGCCCCGGGGCCCCGGCCATGCCATGGCGCAAGGTGCGCACCTGCTCCCCGGCGATGTTCAAGTGGCCCATGTGGAAGAACTTCACTTGCTCAAGGGTTCCGCCGTTGAGCTTTTCGATGATCTGCCAGGCGTTGGGACCCTGGATCTGGAAGCGGAAGTACTTCCGGGTGACCGCCTGGCCGTAGGGGCGGGACGGCGACCGGTCATCGTAGGTGCATTCCACGCGGTACCCGCCGGTTTCGGCGTGGAACTGGAGCCAGTTCGCCGCCGGTGCCCGGCCCACGTAGACGAACTCCTGGTCGGCCAGGTGGAACAGGATGCCGTCACCGATCACACCGCCGTTGGACGCCGTCGGTACAAACTGCTTGGCGGTGTTCACCGGGAAATTGGCGAAGCTGTTGATGCCAGTGTCAGAAAGAAGCTTCAGGGCGTCGGGGCCGTTCATGAAGAAGTTGACCATGTGGTGGGACTGATCGTAAAGGACTGCTGTCTCCCGCCAGGCACGCTGCTCGCGGCGCCAGTTGGTGAACTCTGCGGGCACCACCGGATAGATATAGGTGCCGAGCTGGGAATTGCGCAGGAGATCAACGGTGTTGCCTGCTGCATCAAGCAATTCCTGGAGGGACTTCGGGGCCATGGCTTTCTCCTTCGGTTCAGTGGGCACTGCCGAAACGCACCCCTGAAAGGGCTGGCGCGCGATTGCTAACAAAATTGTATGGGATGTATTGACCAAAGTTCCAGAGCGTGATTCTCTGGCAATGTTCGCCGGAAAGGACTGACCGTGGGCCGTAAGGCACTATGGTGACCCACTCCATGGCATCGGACGGCACGAGATTTTCCCGCGTCCCGCCTCAACGCCGGAACACCCCCCCCTTAGAGAGGAAGCTCCATGACCGGGTATACCTCGTTCGACGTTGCCCATCTGGGGAACGTCGAACTGCTGACCCCCGCCTTCGACGAAAGCCTCTGGTTCTTCCGGGACCTGCTCGCCATGCGCGTCGTTGCGGAGACCAGCAGCGACGGCAGGAAGTCCGCCTATCTGAGGACGTGGGACGAATACCAGCTCTACACCCTGAAGCTCACCGCCTCGGAGGATGCCGGCGTCGGCCGCACCACCTTCCGGACCACCAGCCAGGAGGCGCTGCAGCGCAGGGTCGCCGCGATTGAAGCCACCGGCCTGGGCATCGGCTGGGAGGAAGGCGAGGTGGGGACCGGGCCCACGTACTCCTTCCGTGACCCGGACGGGCACCTTATGGGCGTCTACTACGAAACCGAACGGTATGTGGCAACGGACGACAAACCCGCGCTGAAGAACCAAGCCTCGGCTTTCCCCGGCAGGGGCGTCAACGCGCGGCGGCTGGACCACATCAATTTCCTCGCGAAGGACGTGGTGGCCAACGGGGAGTTCGTGGCCCATGCGCTGTGCGGGCGGGAGAGTGAGCGCATCCGGCTCGACGACGGGGGCTACGCGGCCTGGTGGTTCCACTTCAACAACAAGTCCTACGACATCGTGTACTCCGACGACTGGCTGAAACACGGCAACAGGCTCCACCATGTGGCGTTCGCCCCCGATACCCGCGAGGACATTTTGAAGGCCGCGGACATCTTCCTTGAAAACGGCATCCACATCGAATCCGGGCCGCACAAGCACGCCATCAACCAGACATTCTTCCTCTACGTCTGGGAACCCGGCGGCAACCGCATCGAACTGGCCAACGCCGGGGCCCGCCTGCTGCTGGACCCGGACTCACCGGTAGTGGAGTGGAGCCAGGAGGAGCGCAAAAAGGGCCAGGCCTGGGGCATGAAGACCATCGAGACGTTCCATACGCACGGAACGCCAAACATCCGCCAGTGACAAAATTAAAAGATCCCGGCAGTACCGCACAGAGAGGTGCAACATCATGACCAACACAGTGGACACGTCCGCCCCGGTGACCACGGGGCTGTACATCGGTGGCGCCGAACGCCAGGCCGCGGCCACCATGGACATTGCCGATCCGGGCAAGCCCGGCACCATCGTGGGCCACGCGGCGGCAGCGGGCCCGGCCGACGTCCAGGACGCCATCGCTGCGGCAAAGGCCGCCTACCCCGGGTGGGCTGCCCTGAGCGCACGGGAGCGCGCCGACCAAATGCGGCAGGCATTGGAGGGCATTGCCGACTTCCGTGATGAGGATGCCGCCATCCTGTCCCAGGAAAATGGCAAGATCCGAATGGAAGCCTGGGTGGACTCCCTGGTGTTCGAAATCAGGTGGAACCTCGCCCTGGAACTGGCTCCCGACGTCGACACTGCCAAGGTGCTGCCGCCCGCGCCAGGAATTCCCGTCTCCACCTCGGTCACGTTCCAGCCGCTGGGCGTGGTGACGGTCATCGTGCCATTCAACTGGCCCATTGCCATCCTCGCGGCATCACTGCCGCACGCGCTGCTCGCCGGGAACACAGCCATCGTGAAGCCGCCACCCACGGCCCCGCTGGCCACCACCCGCGTGGTCCAGCGGATTGCCGAAAAACTGCCGCCCGGGGTACTTAACGTGGTTACCGGCAAGGACGCAGACATGGCCGCGCTCATCACCAGCCCGGACATCGCCAAGGTCTGCTTCACGGGAAGTGTGGGCGGCGGCAAGCGCATCATGGAAATGGCCGCGAAGTCACTCACCCGGGTGACGCTGGAGCTTGGCGGAAACGACGCCGCCGTCATCCTCGCGGACGCGATCCTCGATGACACCCACCTGGACCGGCTTTACGCCGCCATTTTCGATACCACTGGCCAGATCTGCATGAACGCGAAGAGGATCTACGTCCACCGTTCGCGCCTGGACGAGGTGGTGGCGGGTCTCACGCAGCGGCTTGAAAAAGCAGTCATCGGCTACGGGCTGGACGAGGGGACCACCATGGGTCCGCTGCACTCCCCCGTGCAGAAGGCATTCGTGGCCGAGCTCATCGAGGAAGCCAAGGAAGCAGGTGCCGACGTCAGGGAGTTCGGCACCCTTCCCTCTGACCCTGAATTGCGGGGCGGGAACTTCCTGCGTCCGGCGCTGGTGATCGATCCGGACCCCTCACTGCGGGTTGTCACCCAGGAACAGTTCGGACCCGTCATCCCCCTGATCCCGTTCGATACGGAGGAGGAGGCAGTGCAGGCGGCGAACGCGACCTGGGCGGGACTGTGCGGCTCGGTGTGGACCGCCGATCCGGCAGCGGCCGACCGCGTGGGCGGGCGCCTGGTCTGCGGCTACGTCTGGGTTAACGACCACGGTGCAACGCGGCTGGACCTGCGGGCGCCCTTTGGCGGAATGAAGCAGTCCGGCATGGGCAGGGAACAGGGCATCGAAGGGGTCCGGGCCTTCCAGGACACCCGCGCCATCGCCCATCTGGAGCCGGAGGCAGCAGAAGGCTAGGAGCGGGCGGGCAGCAGGAGGGTCAAAATTGGGTAGATAACTATCGACATTACCTATGGACATAGGTAATGTCGGAGGCGGGTGCACCGTTGCACCCGCCGAAAGGATGAGCTGATGGCGACCCGAATCATGCCCGCCCCCAACCGCGCAGCATCACTGGAACTCATCAAGAACTTCTCGGTGGAAATGACCGGCAAGGACATTGCCGCCCTCATCGAGGCAAAGGACAAGATTCCGCCGGGCACCCGTATCAACGTCACCTTCCTTGGCAACGAGGACCTGGAGATGCGGGTAGCAGCGGCCAAGGCTGTCCGCGACCTCGGGTTCGTCCCCGTGCCGCACATTTCAGCGCGCCGGTTGGCATCAAGGGGCGACCTTGAAAAGTTCCTCCAGCGCCTCCAGGAGGTGGGCGCCGCCGAGCACGTGTTCGTGGTGGGCGGCGACCCCGCAGAACCCGAGGGCCCGTACGGGGACTCACTCGCGCTGATCAACACCGGGCTCTTGCCGCAGTTCGGCGTCCGGGAGGTGGGAATTGGCGGTTACCCGGAAGGCCACCCCGATATCCCCAAGGACACTCTTTGGCGGGCGGTGGAAGACAAAACCGCAGCCCTCGCCGCACAGGACCTCGGCGCCTTCATCATTACGCAGTTTGCCTTCGACACCGGCCCAGTCGCCGGCTGGATCGAGGAGGTCAGGGCCAGGGGCATCAAGGCACCTATCCGGGTCGGAACGCCCGGACCGGCAGGGGTCAAGCGGCTCCTCAGCTTTGCGCGCCGGTTCGGGGTGGGAGCCAACGCGATGATCGTCAAGAAATACGGCTTCTCACTGACCAACCTCATGGGAGACGCGGGACCTGACCGGTTCGTCAACGACCTGGCTGCCGTGCTTGCGCAGCATGCACCCGGGCAGGACCAGCACCTGCCCCCGCAGCTCGGCCTGCACTTCTACACGTTCGGCGGCCTGCTGGCGACGGCAAACTGGGTCCGGCACTTCACGGCCGAAGATCGCTAGGGACGGGAATCAATGGTCCTGCATACAGAGTCCCGGAAGGACCAGTCCTGCCTGATTGTCCACGGGCCGGACCGGCCGGGCATCGTGGCTGCCGTGGCCGCGCTGGTGACCCGGAACAAGGGGAACATCGTCTCCTTGGACCAGTACTCAAGCGATCCTTCGTCCGGTGACTTTTTCCAGCGGGTTGTATTCAACCGTCCGGACCTGACGGCGGCGCTGCCCGAAATCGAGGCCGACGTAGCCAAGACCCTCGCCCCGCTGGGCCTGTCCTGGACGCTGACGGACCGCTCCATACCCAAGCGCATGGCCATACTGGTATCCACCTCCGACCACTGCCTGCTGGAACTGCTCTGGCGGCACCGGAGGGGCGAACTACCCGTGACCATACCCATGGTGATCTCCAACCACACGAATACCGCGGAGGACGTGCGCTCCTTTGGCGTCCCGTTCTTCCACGTCCCTTCAGCAGGGCCGGACAAGTCGGTGGCCGAGGCACAGATCCTGCAGCTGCTGGACGGCAACGTGGACTTCGTGGTGCTGGCCCGCTACATGCAGATCCTGTCACCCGATTTCCTGGACGCGGCAGCCGTTCCGCTGATCAACATCCATCACTCATTCCTGCCCGCATTCGTGGGCGCAGCGCCCTACCGCAAGGCCAAGGAGCGGGGGGTGAAGCTGATCGGCGCCACGTCGCACTACGTGACCAAGGACCTGGATGAGGGGCCCATCATCGAGCAGGACGTGGCCCGCGTGACGCACGCGCACTCGGCCCTGGACCTTCAGGCCAGAGGAGCCTACGTAGAGCGGGCAGTGCTCTCACGCGCTGTCCAGTGGCATGCCGAGGACCGCGTCATCCGGCACGGCAACCAAACCATCGTCTTCTGATACCCACCAACAATCCAACACAGAACAAGAGGTTCATCGTGGCACCGAAAAATCTGCAGGAAGTCCTGGACGCGTCCAAAGGGGCGGTGGACCTCCTCCGCAACTCCCAGATCGGCTCCTACATCTATCCTGTGGTCCCGGCCGATTTCCAGAACTGGATCAAGGAGCAGACCGCGTGGCGGCAGACTGCCGTTCTCTACGACCAGTCCCACCACATGGACAACCTGTTCATGAAAGGCCCGGATGCCATCAAGCTGATCACCGCCACCGCCATCAATTCCACCGCCGTATTCCCCGTGAACAAGGCCAAGCAATATGTGCCCACCACGGAGTCCGGCCACGTCATCGGTGATGGCATCCTGTTCCACGAGGCGGAGGACGAGTACGTATATGTCGGCCGTTCACCCGCAGCAAACTGGCTGCTCTATCACGGCGAGACAGGCGGCTACCGGGACCTGGACATCACCGTGGACCGGCGGTCCCCGTCACGGCCGTACGGGCATCCCGTGACCCGCCAGTACTACCGGTTCCAAATCCAGGGCCCCAATGCCTGGCAGGTCATCGAAAAGCTCAACGGGGGCGCACTGGAGCAGCTCAAGTTCTTCAACATGTCCACCATGACCATCGCCGGGACCACGGTCCGCACCCTGCGGCACGGCATGGCCGGCGCTCCGGGCCTGGAGGTCTGGGGCCCGTACGCGGACCACGACCGCATCCGGGATGCAATCGTAGAGGCAGGTGCCGAGTTCGGGCTGGTGCCCGTGGGTTCCCGCGCCTACCCGTCCAATACCCTGGAGTCCGGCTGGATCCCGTCGCCGCTGCCGGCCATCTACAGCGGCGAAGCCGAGCGCGGCTACCGCGAATGGCTGCCCGCGGACGGATATGAAGCCACCGGAACCCTGGCGGGCTCGTTCGTGTCCGGGAACATCGAGGACTACTACCTCACTCCGTGGGAGCTGGGCTACGGCTCGTTCGTCAAATTCGATCACGACTTCATCGGCCGTGACGCACTCGAACGGATCGATCCGGCCATGCAGCGCAAGAAGGTCACCCTGGCCTGGGACGCAGAAGATGTCACCTCCATCTTCGCGTCGCTGTTCAACGTGGGGGGGCCCAGCTACAAGTTCTTTGACCTGCCCCTGGCCAACTACGGCTCAGCCAACTACGACTCAGTGGTGGACGCCGACGGAACGGTGGTGGGGTACTCCATGTTCACCGGCTACAGCGCAAACGAACGGCGCGCACTCTCGCTGGCAACCATCGATCCCAACGTTCCCGAAGGCACGGAACTGAAGGTCGTTTGGGGCGAGCCGAACGGCGGTACCGCCAAGGCCGCCGTCGAACCCCATGTGCAGACTGAAGTGCGGGCCGTAGTGAGCCCCGTCCCCTACTCCACCGTGGCACGCGCCACCTACCACGGCGGGTGGCGGACGAACTACCAGTCGGCCTAGGCTGGGGACCCTGAAGTGCGGGGGTGCAGCCGCCCCCGCACTTTCCTTGAGCCCTTGGAGGAGTACCGCATGAGCCTTCGGTACGCGCTGCTGGCCCTGCTGCGCGTCGGCCCGCTGTCAGGTTACGAACTGCAGAAACAGTTCTCCATGTCCGTGGGGCACGTCTGGCACGCCCCGGACTCGCAGATCTACCCTGAGCTGCGCAAGATGGAGGAAGAGCACCTCATCGAAGGTGAGGAGCAGCCCAGGGGCCAGCGCGCCACCCGGCGGGTTTACCATGTGACGGCAGCCGGGAACCAGGCCTTCCTGGATTGGATGCAGACCCCGCTGGAATACGCGCGGGTCCGCGACCCTGCGCACCTGCGTGCCGCCTACCTTGAGGCGGCATCGCCGGAGACGGCGCGCGCGTTTTTTCGGCGGCATCAGGAACAGTGGGAGGCCGAGCTTGCCCAGTGGGAGGGTGAACTCCAGCGCATCGCCCAGGTGGACAATCCGATGCTGGTGCGCCGCCTGGCCGTAACGGACCCCGCGGACCGGGAACGCACCATCGCCTTCAAGCGGTTCACATACGAAGGCCTGGTGGACCGGGCCCACGCTGAGATAGCGTGGGCGCGGCGGGGGCTCGAGCTCATCGACACCCTGGAATCCCCGGGACGCGCCACGCCGGTGCCCAGCGCGTCCCCGGCCTAGTCAGCCAACGTTTTCAACAGTCGCATACCCCTTGCCGTTGTACTTCTGCACCACCACGGAGGACACCGCCGGCTGGCCATCGACTGTGGTGTCCACCGACGTCCCTTCGAGCATCAGCGGCGCCTTCAGGTCCTTGATGTCCCGCAGCGCCGTCATGAAGCTGTCCCGCGTGGGCTCCTTCATGTTCTGGAACGCCTTCTCAAGGGTGGCCCCCACCATGTAGCTCCACATGCAGTGCGGGAACGCCGGCACGTCCGGGTAGTTCCCGTACTTCTTCAGTTCGTCAAGGAATTTCACGACGTCGGAGTCCTTGGCGAATGCCGGACTCTGCGGGGCCTTGGCAAATGACACGGAGTAGATGCCAGGGTAGGCGGAGCCACCGCCGGGTTCCAGGATGGCGGTTGGGCTTGAGGTGTTGGAGGGCAGGAACCAGCTGGGCTTCCAGCCGATCTGCTGCGCCTTCTGGAGGGCCGCGATGGTGAGCGGCGTGATGGACATGGCGTTGAAGAAGACGTCCGCCCCGGAGGAAGCGAGCTGGGTGAGCTGCGCATCCACCGAAGTGTCAGTCGCCTCGTACGTCTGCTCGCCCACCACGGAGATGTTGGACGCGCCCTTGATTGCGTCCTTGAAGCCCGCGACGTAGCCCTTGCCGTAGTCATCGTTCTGCGACAGGATGGCAACTTTGTGCTGCGCACCCGACTTCGCCAGGAGCTTCCCGAACGCCGCGCCCTCGTTCTGGTAGATGGGCACGAAGCCCAATTGCCAGGGGCTCTGCTTCCGGTCGCTGAACAGCGGGTCGCCGGTCATCACCAGCACTTGCGGGACCTTCTGGCTGATGGCGGCGTCGCGGAACGCCCGGTTGGTGGGCGTTCCCAGGCCGGCGGTGGCAGCAAACACGTTGTCAGAGACCATTTGCTGGAAGTTGGACAGGGACTTTTGGGGATCGTAGGCGTCGTCGTAGGACTTGATGTTCACGGTCCGGGTCTTGCCGTCGCCGAACTTCACCCCGCCCGCGGCATTCACCGCTCCGAAGTACGCCGAGACCCCGGCGACGGTGCACTTGCCCGGCCCGGCGATTGCGCCGCTGAGCGGAGTGGTGATCCCCAGCGTGATCGCCGAGTCAGTGATCCCCGGAGAGGACGCGGAGCCGCCGCCCTGGCCCCCGCTGTCGCCCCTGCAACCGGACAGGGAGAGCGCGACGGCGGCCGTCAAGGCCACAATGCCAAGTACTCCGCCCGGCTTCTTTCTCATCTTCATGGTCCATCCTGCCTCTCTGTTTGTTCACGTTCCTCCGGCGCAGCATCCGGTACCGGACGATGTGCGGGAGTGGTCTGCTGGGAAGTCTCCGCCGCAGGGCGGGATGTGGAACGCCGGGCGGGAGGACGGCGGGTGAGCCTGCGGACCACTCTGGGCAGGCTGACCAGGCCCCCTGGCAACAGGAACAGCACTGCGAGAAGGATCGCGCCCTGGCTGACGGTGGTGAGGTTGGGGTCTATGGCGTTGGTCAACTGCGGAACGAAGACGTAGTAGGCCCCGCCCAGAAGCGAACCTGCAATGCTTCCCGCACCCCCGATGACCATGGCGGCCAGGAGGCTGATGGAATGTCCGAAGTTGAGGGTCTCCGGAGACGTGTACTGCACCGCTGCGAGGTACAGGAAACCACTTGCACCGCCGAATACGGAGGCAATGGTGAAGGCCAGGACCTTGGTACGGTAGGGCGAAATGCCCATCGAGGCGGCAACAGCCTCATTTTCACGGACCGCCGCGAAGGCCCGCCCGTACTTGCCGTGGACCAGGCTCCGGGCCAGCAGGAATGCTCCGGCTACCACCACCAGCACAATGTAGAACTGCCATTGGTCGTTTGCCAGCCCCGACCAGTCGGGGGCATCAGTGAACCGCGCGGAGACTCCCTGGGAGCCGCCCGTGAAATCGGCGAGCCGTTTGGCCAGGGGGACGCCGACGATCGGCAGTGCGATGGTGACCATCGCAATGGCCAGGCCGCCAAGGCGCGCAGCAGCGAGCGCCACCAGCAGCCCCACCACGCCGGCTATGGCACAGGCAGCAACGAACACCAGCAGGATGTTCCAGCCATGGTTGACGCCGTACGCGGTGACGTAGGCGCCCAGGCCCACAAAGAAGATCTGTCCGAGGTTGACCTGGCCCGTGTATCCCATGATGATGTTCAGCCCCAGCACCGCCACCGCATAGACCCCAATGCGGACCAGGGTCTGGTTTGCAAACGCCGGCAGGATCAGTGGCGCGGCGACCAGCAGAACCGCCACAACGGCAACAAGGACAAGCCGGACCCGCCGGCGGCGTACGGTGGCAGCAGCTGTGCTCATCAGACCCTCACCACGACCTTCCTGCCAAACAGGCCCTGCGGGCGGAGGAGGAGGATGACGAAGATCAGCACGAAAGGCACCGCAATCTTGAGGTCGTGGCCAATCAGGGGAACGTAGACGGCCACCAGGTTCTCCAGGACACCGATCGCGGAGGCCGCCACCACGCAGCCGATGGGGCTGTTCAGGCCGCCCAGGATGACGGCGGCGAGCGCATAGACCAGGGCGGTGTCCAGCATGCCCGGGGTCAGCGTCAGCTGCGGTGCCACCAGGACGCCGGCGATGGCTCCGAGGGTGGCCGCGAGCCCCCAACCCACCATGAGCAGCCGGCCCACGGGAAGCCCGGAGAAAGCGGCCGACGACGGGTTGTCGGCGACGGCGCGGAGGGCCAGTCCCAGCTTGGTACGGAGGAAGAGCAGTTGCAGGACCACCATGATGACCACGATGGTCACCGCGGTGGCAAGCGACCTGACGCTTACCACCGCCCCAAGGATCTCCACGCTGGTCAGGGGAAAGAGCGACGGAAACGCGAGATTGTTGTAGCCCCACAGCACCGCCGAGATGCCGGTGACGAGGGTGAGCAGTCCAATCGTGACCACCACCGCGGTGTCCGGGTCGCCGCGTTCAAACCGCCGGACCAGGAAACGCTCCACCAGCGCGCCGAAGACGAAGGAAAGCACCACGGCGATGAGGATGGCGACGATGATGGGCAGGCCGAGTTGGACGAAGACGTAGGCAATGTAGGCGGAGAGCACGGCCATGCCGCCCTGGGCGAAGTTGATCAGGCCCGTGGCCTGGTTGACCAGCACGATCGCCAGGGCCAGGGCGGCGTAGATGGAACCGGTGGCGAGGCCGTCGACCACGAGTTGGATAAAGGTTTCCATGCCGGTTCAACCCCCCAGGTAGGCGCGGCGGATCTCGTCCATGCCCTTGAGCTGCGCCGATGTGCCGGTAAGCACGTTTCGGCCTGTTTCCAACACGGCGGCAGTATCGACGAGTGAGAACGCGAGGTTCGCGTTCTGCTCCACCACCAGCATGGCTATGCCGGATTCGAGCCGCAGCCGGCGGATGGCCTGGTACACAGTCTTGGCCGTGCCGGGCGCAAGCCCCAGCGATGCCTCGTCCAGCAGCAGCAGCTTGGGCTTGGCCATAAAGGCCCTGCCCACGGCCAGCATCTGCTGCTCCCCGCCGGACAGTGCCGCAGCCCGGGAGCCCACCCGGTCCTGTAGTTGCGGGAACAGATCGAGGCAGTACTCAATGTCCGTTTCAATGGCCTTCCGGTCCCTGCGGAGATAGGCGCCCACCAACAGGTTTTCCCGGACGCTCAGCTGCCCCAGGGTGCCACGGCCTTCCGGAACGTGGGCAATTCCCAGGGCCGCCACCTGGTCCGACCGGAGGCCACGGATGTCACGGCCGTCGAACCTGATGGTCCCGCCCGTCCTGACCGTGCCGCTAATGGCCCGCAAGGTTGTGGTCTTGCCGGCGCCGTTTGCGCCCAGGATCCCCACGGACCCGCCTTCCGGAACACTCAGCGAGACCCCGTCCAGCACCTGCACAGGCCCGTATGACGCGGTGACGTCCTTGAGCTCAAGCAGCGTCATCCGCGGCGTCCTTTCCGATGTAAGCCTCGACCACGCGGGGATCGGACTGCGCCTCGGCCGCGGTGCCCGACATCAGCTTGCGTCCGTGGTCCAGCACCACAACCTGGTCGGTGAGCGCGGAGATCAGTCCCATGTGGTGCTCCACGATGATGATGGTGATGTCCTGCTCGGAGCGGAGGCGCTTGACCGTCGCGATGAGCTGTTCCACTTCGCCGTGGGAAAGTCCGGCCGCAGGCTCGTCGAGCAGGAGCAACGCCGGCCGTGAAAGAAGCGCCCGCCACAGCTCGATGCCTTTGTGCAGACCGTGCGAGAGTTCATCGGCCGGCAGCTCTGCTGCCCAGCCGAGCCCTCCCCGGCTGAGGAGTTCCAGTGCTTCGGTGCGGACTGCCCGCTCCGCCTGGACGGTGCGCGGCAGCCGCAGCGCCCAGGATATGGGACCGCCGGGCAGCCGGGTGTGGGCGCCAAGGAGCACATTCTGCAGGACTGTTGCGTTCAACTGCAGGGCTGGATGCTGGAAGGTGCGGGCCAGGCCCAGGTGGGCCAGCCGGGACGGAGTGCTGCCCGAGACCTCTGTCCCGTCGATGGAAATCGCCCCGGAGCTGGGCTTGTAGTGGCCGCTGATGCAGTTGAACAGGGACGTCTTGCCTGCACCGTTGGGGCCCACCAGGCCTAAAATGACGCCGGGCTCGACGTCGAAGCTGACGTCCTGCAGCACTTTAACCCCGCCGAAGTGCAGGTTGACGTCCTTGAGGCTCAGGCTCGCAGCCACCCTGTACCTTCCTGTCGCATCATCGCTAGGAATGGATGCAGCCGATCAGTACTGCACGAAACCGACGCTACGGATGGCGGACGAAATTGTCAACGATTTTGGCTTGAACTCGCTGCGTCCGATGAAGCGCGAATTTCCCGTGGAGGGGTGGTACTTCAGCCGCCGGCGACGGACTGGATCACCAGGACTTCCTGGCCAGGCAGCACCTCGGTGTCCAGGCCCTGCAGCCGCCGCACCTCATCGCCGTCGACATATATGTTCACGAACCTTCGCAGTGCGCCCGTCTCGTCACGCAGCCGCCGGCCCAGCACGGCATAGTCAGAGGCAACCGCATCAAGCAGGCTTGCCACCGTCACCGGCCCGTCAGCCGGCGCAACCAGTACGGACTGCCCGCCGGCCAAGGGCTGCAGGACGCTGGGAAGCAGCAGCGCAATCTCAGGCACCGGCCACCACTGCCGCCCGGACGCACAGGACATCAGGCAGGTGGGATGCCACCTCCCTGAACGTCTCCCCTTCATCCGCACTCGCGTAGACGGTGCCGCCCCGTGTGCCGAAGTACACCCCGGCTGGTTCGGCGGCGTCCACCGACGCCGCGTCCCGGAGCACGCTGTTGTATTCGTGCTCCGGGAGGCCGGCGCTGAGGCGCTTCCAGGTGTTCCCGGCGTCGTCGGTGCGGTGGACGGCGAGCCTGCCGTCCGGAGGGATGCGTTCGCCGTCGGCCTTCAGCGGGACCACCCAGGCGGTGCCGTCGCGGCGGGGATGGGTCAGCATGACGAAGCCGAAGTCTGCGGGCAGCCCCCCGGCGATGGAGTTCCAGCTGTCCGCGTTGTCGTCCGTCCGGTAGACGCCGTGGTGGTTCTGCGCGTAGAGGCGGCCTTCGACGGCGGCATCCGCGGCGATCTTGTGCACGCATTGGCCGAACTCCGGATTGGGGTCCGGCATGAAGTAGGCCGAGATCCCCTTGTTGCGCGCTTCCCAGGAGGTTCCGCCGTCGTCCGAGCGGTAGACGCCGCCGGTGCTCATGGCGACATGGACGGTCTCACCCGAGGAGTCAACCACGATGGAATGCGCCGCCGCCCCGCCGTAGCCGGCTCCCCATTCACTGCGGTGCGGGTGGTCCCACAGGCCGCGGTTCAGCTCGAAGTGCTCCCCGCCGTCCGTGGACTTCCAGAGGGAGATGGGTTCGGCCCCCGCCCAGACCACTCCCGGCCGGGACCCGGCGTCCGGGTAGATCTGCCATACGCGCTCCACCGCCGCGCCGGTATCTTCGGGAAATTTGATGGCGCCCTGCTCCGGCTCGGTCCAGGTTGTACCGAGGTCATCGGAGTGGGCAACCGTGGGGCCCCAGTGCGGGCTGCGGACGCCGACCAGAATCCGGGTGCGGCCTTCCCTGGTATCGATTCCGATGCTGGGAATCTCCGACATCAGGAAATGCGGGCCTGTGAGGGACCACTCCTGCCTGTCCCGGCTGGTGGCAAGCCACAGCCCTTTTTTGGTACCGATTGCCAGGACAAATGATTCTGCCTCCGTTGCCATCCGGACCATGCAACCACCGGATCGGTTGGCGCGCAACGGTTTTCAGCCCCTCGGTTCCCCTCCCGGGCGGGAGGGGTCAGTCCACGAACTCAGACTGGGTCTCGATGAAGTCCCAGTCGGCGGCGGTCAGCACGGCGGCTGGATTGCCCGGATGGGGACCTCCCGCCTCGGCGATTCCCTGAAGCACGGGAAGCGGCAGCTCCTCCGCACGGAGGTTTTGCCGCAGCCACTCCTTGCTGGCGAGGTCCAGGTCCAGCCACCACATGAAGATTTCCACGATTCCCCCTCCCTAACACTTAAAACGTTAGGCACGGCCAGAGGGACCGACAAGATGCCGGCACTTAAGCAGGTGGAACGTGGCAGCGTTTTGGGTACCGGCAAGTAACTTGACCTGCCAGGGGCCGGAAAAGACGAGTACCCCCTACTCGCGACTGGCTCCTGCGGCCTCCCTAGCCTGAAATCTCAAAGCAAGCTGACCGTGCCGCTGGGGCATACGGCGCAACCGCTGGCCTGTCCCCGCCATGGTCCGTTTCACAAACAGATGGGGAAAAAGATGAAACGCACCTTAGCCACACTGGGGGTGGTGGGGCTCGGCCTCATCAGCCTCACAGCACCTGCCTTGGCCGCCGGAGACAAAGTCATCGTCTGCCACAGTGACGGCACCACCTGGGCGCCGTTGGAGTTCAGCATCAATGCGCTGGGCGGTCACGACCAGCATCCGCTGGACATTATCCCGCCGACGTCGAAATCGGAGGGCAAGAACTGGACCGCCGCCGGAAAGGAACTTTACGCCGCCCAGTGCGCGCCGCTGCCGCCCGGCGAGGTGCCCGCTCCTGTGGTGACGCCGCCTGCCGAGCAGCCGCCCGTCGTCGTCGTTACTCCCGTGACGCCGCCGCCCACGGAGGAACCCACCGTGACGCCGCCGCCCACGGAGGAACCCACGGTGACGCCGCCGCCCACCGAGGTGCCGATCACCGTTGACCAACCTGTGGTGCAGCCACCCGCTGTCGTCGTCCCGCCCGCAGTGGAACAGCCCGCTGCGGAAACCCCTGCGGTGCAATCGCCTGAGGTGAAGTCGCCGGTCGTGGCGGCCCAGGTCCCGGCACAGCCCGCGCCTGCCAAGCAGGCTGCCGCGGCAGCGAAGGCAGCACCTAAGGCCGCGCCCGCACCAGTCAGCGTGGGAACCAACCAGGGCTACAACGCCCAGACCGCAGTGGGAGCTTCCGACGGCGGCCAGGGCTGGCTGGCAGGGGTGGGAGCACTTGCTGCGGCAGGCGCAGCCGTGGCAGCCCGCCGCCGGTCGCGTCCGTTGAACAACGCCGGCTAACCGCAATCCGCCACGAACCCGTGGCCCCCTGACAAGGAAGGCGTCCTGCCAGTGCCCGGCAGGGCGCCTTCCTTCCAATCCAGCCAAGGCCACTAACCAACGAGGAGTGCCATGCCACAGGACCGGAGCCGGCACGCAGCGCCCAGGCACACTTGGCAGCGTGCCTGGGGAACATCGAACCGTGGGGACGTGGCCATCCTGTTCTGCGGCATCCTCGCGTTCCTGTCGTTCACCCTTGGTGCTCCGCTTTTCCACCCGGCGCCGCCGCTGTCCGTTGGGAATGGTCCTGCAGCTGCCGTGGTCATCGCTGGTGGCGGGGCACCGGGTGGCCCGGCTCCCATCGCCGGGACGGGCATTCCTGCTGCAATTGCCGCACAGGATCCAGCCTCAGCCTCCCAGACCGCCCGCACGATGCCCACGGAAGTTGCGGCAGCACCTGTCCTTCCCGCAGCTGCCCAGCCCCTCCGCATCAGGTATCCATCCGCAGAGTTCGACGTAGCCGTCCACCCCTTGGACCTGGACGGTGAAGCGCAGTCCAGCCGGACCATCGAACCCCCCGCCACCAAGGACGGATACTGGCTGACGCCGTTCGGCATCCCGGGCAGTGGTTCCAGCAACACCACCTACGTGATCGGCCACAGCTGGGAAGGCGCAGACGCCCCCTTCAACCACCTCAGCTCAGCCGCAGCCGTCGGGGAACGCTTCGATGTCGAAACCACAGCCGGGACCATCAGCTACCAGGTGGAAAGCATCAGGACGTACCTGAAGTCCGGCCTCAAGGACAGCCCCGTGTGGGACATGGTGCCCAACCGGCTGGTCCTCATCAGCTGCTACACCGAGGACCCTTGGGGCAAGAATGTTGTGGTCACGGCGTACCCTGCCGCTTCCTAGCCGCTCCGCGCCCGGCACCGGAGGTTTCCGCGACCTCCAGGCCCTTCCGGGCCGAACGTACCTGTTCACACCCCTTCGCCGGACGGACAATGGGCCCCATGACAGGGGAATACTTCAACGGCACCCCGCTACTGGTGGGAATCATGCCCAAACAGCACCCGGAAGTCCTGCAAACCGCGGCGACCCTGGCTGCCCGGCTGGGCACACCCTTGGTCTGCGCCTACGTGGATGAAGCAAGCTACCTGGTGGAATGGGATCCTGCCCGCTCCGCACACCGGCTTTCGCGCGACCCGCACGCCAATGACGACATGCTGGCCCTGGCAACAGAACTGAAAGAACATGTCCAGGCCGTCGTGGACAAACTGGCATCAGAGGGTGCCTCCCTGGACTGGTCCTTCCGCACCCTCACCGGGGATCCGGCCCGCGCCTTGGGCCAGGTGGCAGCCGAACTCGACGCCCCCATCATCATCGTGGGCACCTCCGAACGCGGATTTTCGCACCGGCTCTCAGAGGCCCTCAACGGGTCCGTCGGCGCGTGGCTCAGCCACCACCAAAGCCGGCCGGTGCTGGTGGTCCCCTACCGGAAGCCGGCCCACGAAGACCGTCCCTAGGCGCTCATCGGCACGGAAATCCGCGCCGATGCAGGGAGCTTAAAGTAAAGCGAAAGTACTTATTCGGGATGCTGGCGCAGCGCCACTACCAGCCAGTAAGCTGATTCAAGCAAGGCCGCTCCACCTCGGTGGAAGCCGGAATTGCCCAAAAGCTGCTCCGGAGTGCGTATCCCCCAATAACGCACTCCGGAGCTTTTTTGTGCCCCCGCAGCGCAGCCCGCAGCCCCCCGTAGGCGCCGGGGAGGCGCCGAGGACACGATTGATACCCCCTGGGGGTACTTGCGGTTATACCCTACCGGGGTATACGTTGATCTCATGAAGGCTATCGAAGAAGCCGTCGCCGCCGCGGCAGCTGATCAAGCTCCCGAAGAGGCGCATGTTGCCCCGCAGCACGGGTACACGGGCAACAAAGACGCGTACCTCCGCCGCCTCAAGCGCATCGAGGGCCAGGTCCGGGGCATTGCCCGAATGGTGGATGAAGACAAGTACTGCATCGACATCCTCACCCAGGTTGCCGCCGTCACCAAGGCCCTGCACGCAGTAAGCCTTGGTCTGGTCGAAGAGCACATCGGCCACTGCGTGGTGGGTGCAGCCTCCGAGCCGGACCCGGACGCCCGCGCTGAAGCCATCGACGCCAAGGTCAAGGAAGCCGCCGACGCCATCGGTCGGCTGCTTCGCTGACACCACCCCACAATCCCCCGGCCACCGCCGGAACCTACAGAAGGAGCAAGCCATGAGCACCACCTCCCCCACCACCACAACCATCAGCGTCTCCGGCATGACCTGCGGGCACTGCGTATCGGCTGTCAGCGAAGAACTCGAAGCCATCGAAGGCGTCGAAGAAGTAAAGGTCGACTTGAACGCCGGCGGTATCTCCACCGTGACCATCAGCGCAAACAAGGAACTCTCACCCACTGACATCGGGGAAGCCGTGGCCGAGGCAGGCTACCTGGTGGTCGCCAACGAAGCCTAAGAACCATTCCGACACCGGAAAGCTGATATGAGCCACCAAGAACTGCTGCACCCGCCGGGAACCCGGATCGTCGAACTGGACATCCAGGGGATGACCTGCGCTTCCTGCGTCAACCGGGTGGAAAAGAAGCTCGGCAAGCTTGAGGGCGTCGCAGCAACGGTCAACCTGCCCCTGGAGTCAGCCCACGTCACGGTCCCGGCGGGAATAACCGACGAACAGCTGGTGGATACGGTCAACGCCGCAGGCTACAAGGCCACACTTCGGCCGCAGCACACAGTGGCTCCTGAGGCGGGACCAGCGGACCAGGTCGCTGCGATCCCGGCTTCCCGGCTCCGGCCCCGCCTCATCCTGGCGGCTGTCCTGACCGTCCCGGTGTTCATGATCAGCATGATCCCCGCCTTCCAGTTCGCTAACTGGGGCTGGGCGGCCGCGGCCCTGGCGCTGCCGGTGGTCACGTGGGCGGCCTGGCCCTTTCACCGGGCGGCCGCCATCAATGCCCGGCACTTTGCTTCCACCATGGACACGCTGGTGTCGCTCGGGGTGGCGGCGGCCTACCTCTTCTCGGCCTGGCAGCTGCTGGCAGACCCGCGAATGACGGAGCACCCCGGGATGGAGGGCATGCCCGGCGGCCTGTACTTCGAAGTTGCATCGGTAGTCACCACCTTCCTGCTCTTGGGCCGGTACTTGGAGGCGAACGCCAAGCAGAAGGCCGGCGATGCCCTGCAGGCCCTGTTGAACCTGGGCGCCAAGGATGCCACTGTCCTGCGCAACGGCAGCGAACAGAAGATCCCGGCGGACCGGCTGCAGGTGGGCGATGTCCTGGTGGTCCGCCCGGGCGAGAAGATCGCCACCGACGGCGTGGTGGTGGACGGTGCGTCCGCCGTCGACGCTTCGCTGGTGACCGGCGAGTCCGTACCGGTCGAGGTGGGCCCGGACAGCCGCGTCACAGGTGCCACCATCAACACGTCCGGCCGCCTCCTGGTGCGGGCAACCCGGGTTGGCTCGGAGACCACCCTTGCCCAGATGGCCCGGCTCGTGTCGCAGGCCCAGACCGGTAAAGCCCCGATCGCGCGGCTCGCGGACCGCATCAGCTCCGTCTTCGTGCCGGTGGTCCTTGGCATTGCCGTCCTGACCTTCGTGCTCTGGCTCCTGGCGGCCGGCCCCGACGCTGACGGCGGGCACCTGCGCCAGGCGTTCACCGCCGCCGTCGCCGTCATGGTGATTGCCTGCCCGTGCGCCCTGGGACTGGCCACCCCGGTGGGTCTGCTCACGGGCACCGGCCGGGGTGCCCAGCTGGGCATCCTGATCAAGGGCCCGCAGGTTCTGGAGGACACCCGCACCGTAGACACCATCCTGCTGGACAAGACAGGGACAGTGACCACCGGCATCCTGGCCGTAGACACCACCTCCGCGTTCCCCGGCTTCACGGAACAGGACGTCCTCCGACTCGCCGGGGCAGTGGAGGCCGCCTCCGAGCACCCCGTGGCCCGCGCCATCGCGGCTGCAGCGTCCGGGGCACGTTCCGCACCTGCAGCGAACGACGCCGGCACCTTGCCGCCGGTGCAGGGCTTCAGTTCCGCCCCGGGCGGCGGAGTGTCGGGAACCGTTGAAGGCAGGCAGGTCATGGCCGGGCGCAGCGGCTGGCTGGAGCAGCGTGGTGTTGTCCTGGATGCAGGCCAGCGGGCCCAGCTGGCCGGCGCTGAAGAAGGGGGTGCCACGGCCATCTGCGTGGCGGTGGACGGCACGCCGGCCGGAATCATCAGCCTGCGGGACAGTGTCAAGGTAGGCTCCCCCGCCGCCGTCACCCGGCTGAAGGCGCTGGGCCTGCGGCCCATCCTGCTGACCGGGGACAACGCCGCGGTCGCCGCCCGGGTGGCTGCCGCCGTCGGCATCGCGCCAGGCGATGTCTACGCCGGCGTCCTGCCCGAAGGAAAAGTGGAAGCGGTGAAACAGCTGCAGTCCCGGGGTGCCACGGTGGCCATGGCCGGCGATGGCGTGAACGACGCCGCGGCCTTGGCGCAGGCCGACCTGGGCATTGCCATGGGGTCGGGAACGGACGTGGCCATCGAAGCGGCGGACCTGACGGTGATGGGCAATGACCTCCACCAGGTGGCCCAAGCCATCGAACTGTCACGGAAGACCCTGGGCACCATCAAGACCAACCTTTTCTGGGCGTTCTTCTACAACGCGGTGGGGATCCCGGTGGCTGCACTGGGGCTGCTCAACCCGATGATCGCCGGCGCCGCCATGGCCGCCAGTTCCGTCCTGGTGGTGGCCAACTCACTGCGCCTGCGCAGCTTCGGCAAGTAGCGGCAGGCAGCGGAGGCTGGGTCAGGCCGCGCCGTACCGTACTGCGGCGCGGGCTTTGGCCTTGGCAGCCTCTTCCTCCCGGTCCTTGGGCGGCGCCTGCGTCACCAGGGAGTCCAGCAGGTGCTGCGTGATGTGCGCGATCTGGTGCACGGCCTCGTCGAAGGCGTCCTGGTTGGCCTTGGAAGGCTTGGTGCTCCCGCTGATCTTGCGGACATACTGCAGCGCCGCCGCGTGCACTTCCTCGGACGTGGCGTGAGGCTCGAAGTTGTGGAGGGTTCGGATATTCCGGCACATAACGCCATGCTAGGCTCTTCCAACGCCTGGGATCGACCCCTTTTTCATGGTCTCCACCCGGCGTCCATGGGGAGCCCGGCATGGGCAGGGCTGCCCATCGACACTGTTTGGGGGCCGGGATAGGTTTTAGGCAATGGATCTTCCGGATGAGCCGGGGGGCCGCTGGGGATGCCGATCTGGTTCGGATCCACGACCTAACAAGGAGAAACTGATGGCTATTTGGGGTGCAGACGTTGAGCAGCTTCGCCAGCTCGGCAGCAAGCTTCAGGCAGGGGCGTCCGAGATCGAGACGCAGAAGTCCACTCTCACCAAGGTTCTGAGCAGCACCAACTGGGAAGGCCCGGACGCCACCAAGTTCCGCAACGAGTGGTCCGGTACGCACACCGCCATGCTCACCAAGGTTGCCGAGGCACTGAAGGAAGCTGGCGCGCAGGCCAAGCGCAACGCCGAAGAGCAGAGCCAGGCCTCTCACTAGGCTTACCGCCACATACTGGCGGGGCAGGGACACCACGCAGTGTCCCTGCCCTTTTTGTTGGCATACCACTTTTTCTGCGTACGACGGCGGCGGGCGCGGTTAAGGGACTGGTTCGACGTCGTTCGCGTGTTCCAGCGGTGAGGCCGGCAGCCTGCCGTTGCCGGCCCCGGATGCGCGCAGCTCGTCGAGCCTGACCAGGATAACGCCGCCGACAATGAGGACGCCGCCCAGGAGCTGGACAGGGCCCGGAAGTTCACCGAGCAGCAGCCATGCCCACAGCACGGCAAAAAGGACCTCGGTGAGGGACACGAAGGATGCCACCTTGGAGCCGAGCGCCCTTGCCGCCATGATGCCCGAGGTGTAGGCCAGCACGGTTGCCAGCACCACCAGCCCCGCAAGCGACACCCACCAGGGCGTGGTCCACGGTCCCAGTTTGGTGTCCGCGGTGGTGAAGGCCATCGGCAGCAGTCCCGTGGCGGCCGCAAGCCACATGACTGCAGCACCCACCATGAGTCCGCCGGAAGCCAGCACGATAGGCGGCAGGGTGTCGTTTTCCTTGGCCGTGATGAAGAAGTAGATGGCCAGGCAAACCGCGGCAGCCATGCCCCAGAGGACGCCGACCAGATCCACCTTCACGGCGCCGGTGAGGTCCAGGACCAGCACCAGTCCGGCCAGCGACAGCAGCGTCCCGCCGGCGGTCAACACCCGTGGGCGACGGCGGCTGGCGGCCCAGAGCCAAAGGACGATGATGACCGGGGCCAGATACTCCAGCAGGAGCGCGACTCCGACGGACAGGCGTGCCACTGCATTGAAGTAGAACAACTGGCAGGCCGCCACGCCGATGAGGCCGAACAGCACGATAGTGAGCCAGTTGTCCAGCAACTGGTGCCAGCGGCCCCTCAATGCGGACACTGCGGGCAGGGCGAGGATCAGGGCAGCGCCTGTGAGGCGGGCGGTGACGGCCGCGCCCGGGGACCATCCGGTCTCCAGCAGCGACTTGGCAAATGATCCGGACAGGCCGAAGACGGCCGAGGAGAACAACGCGATGCCGAGCCCGGACGCAAGGAAGCCGGTCCGCGTGGCGGGCAGTTCCGAAGTGGGGTGGTGCTTGTTGGCGGCAGGCAACGTCGCCTCCTGTCAGGAGTAAAGTGGGGTAATGCTCATGACACTACGCTTCGGCGCTGTAAGGAGTCAACATGGTTTTCGCCCCTGACACGGAGGTGGCGCTGCGCACGGTGGTGAACCTCATCAACACCTCCGCAAACGGCCGCGAAGGACTGGCCTCCGTTGCCGACCTGGACAGCTTCCTGGACGCGGAAGGATTTTCCGGAGCCCGGACCCGGGATGCCGCGGAACTGCAGAGCGTGCTGAAGCTGCGCCGCGAACTGGCCGCCGTATGGACGGCGGATGAGGACGCCGCCGTGGCCACGGTCAACCGGCTGCTGCGTGACGCGAATGCCCTGCCCCAGCTGATGAAGCACGACGGGTGGGACTGGCACCTGCATGCCACTGCACCGGAGGCGCCGCTGGCGGACCGGATGAGCACTGAGGCAGCCATGGCCCTGGCTGACGTCATCCGCAGCAAGGAAATGGACCGGCTGCGCATCTGCGAGTCGGAGGACTGCGACGCCGGCGTGCTGGACCTGAGCCGCAACCGGTCCAAGCGGTACTGCGATACGGGCAACTGCGCCAACCGGGCCCATGTTGCCGCCTACCGCGCCAGGCAGGCCGCGGCAGGTTAGCGGGGCGTGCCGTCCGTATCTTCGCCGGGGACCGGCGGGTTCTGGCCGCCGGGAGCACCAAAGCCGTGGCTGGAGCCTCCGTGGGGGGCTTTGGGCGCGGAGCTCAAGTTCACGCCCGAGCCCTTGCCCAGGTGTTCCGCGTTCTCCTTGTAGCTCATGGACAGCATCGCGGCGACCACCAGGGTGGCGATGAAGGCGATGCCGGCTGCGGTGAAAGCGAGGTCGAAGCGGGGTGCGCGTGCGCTCCCCCCGGAGGCGAAGATCAACACCGCAACGAAGGCGACGACGGCCCAGAATGCGGAGAACATCAGGGGACCCTTCACCGAGGTCCGCAGCTTGCGCGGTTTTCCTTGATGCTGGTCAGCCACAGTGATTCCTCCCTGCAGGCGGCGCGCGGCCGGCCTGGTTTACGTTTGCGGTGTCGCACCCATTTTCTACAGAAAGTAGAAGGCGCTCCCCCTAGTTTACGGCTTTCCTGCCCCGGCGCGGGCATCGTGCCGCAGGGTCAGCCCGGAAAGTACCCACAGGACGCCGGAGATAATGGCTCCGCCACCGGCTACACCCAGCAGCGCGTGGGCGCCAAGGTTGATGAAGAACGGCAGCAGCACCGCCGTTCCGATGCTGATGACCCCCGAGGCAATCCAGTCCCTTGCGAGTACGTGGCGGCCCTTGTGCTGCAGGCCGCAGGCGAGCTCGAGGATGCCGGCCACGCCCAGCCCCAGGGCGGCGACCACGCCGAACAACAGGTCGCTGTGCAGGAGCAGTACGGCAAAGCCGGCCCCGGCCAGGACTGCGCCGCCGGCGGAGAGCAGCTTGCCGGGGGCAGACTTCTGGGCGAAGCCCGCTGCGGGGACGGTCCGCAGGGATACCACCCCTGCGGCCAGGAGGTAGAGCCCCCCGGCCCAGCCCATGACCTCGACGGAAGGAGAAGTCCAGAAGACCGTCACGGCGCCAAACACCAGCGCAGCAGCCGAACGGAGCAGGACCGGCTTCCAGAGGTCGTTACGGGGGGCGGTTCCGGGAGCAGCGCCCGCGGGGGTGGATGGTTGCGTCACCGGTCCAGTTTAGTGGCGGCGGCTGGGAGGTCTAACCGGGACCGCCTCAGGCGGAGCCGAGCACCATCCAGCGGTCGGAGCGCGAACGCAGGCCCAGGGTGACTGCGCGCGCCGCCATGTACCCCAGCGCGAAGGCCACCCAGAGCCAGCCGAGCCCGGAGGCACCATGGGCGCCGGACAGCGCAACCCATGCCAGCAGAGGCACGTAGACCAGTAGGTTTACCAGTCCCGCGAGGGCGAGGTAGCGCGCGTCCCCCGCACCGATCAGCACACCATCCAGGACAAAGACGTAACCGGCAATGGGCTGCCCCGCGGCCAGGACCCAGAGTGCCACGGTAAGCACCTGCTGCACCTGGTGGTCAGGGGTAAACAGCGCCCCGGCCCATGGTGCCGCCGCGGCCAGCAGCAGGCCGGTTACCACGCCGAAGCCAGCGCCCCAGCGGATCATGGTTCCGGTCAGCAGCCGGGCCCTGGCCGCGTTGGATGCGCCCAGCTCCTTTCCAATAAGCGCCTGGGCAGCGATGGCCAGGGCATCCAGCGCGAACGCCAGGAAGGAAAAGATGGTCATAGCCAGCTGGTGGGCTGCGAGATTCACCTCGCCTTGGGCGGTGGCAACCAGCACGGTGGCCAGGATCGCGGCGCGCAGGCTGAGTGTGCGCAGCATGAGCCAGGACCCCACCCGGGTCATGCTGCGGATTCCCCGCCAGCTGGGCAGCAGCGTTACGCCGTGCCGGACCGCGTTCCGGCGGACCATCACCAGGTAGACCAGTGCCATGGCCCATTGGGCAAGGCTGGTCCCCACCGCGGAGCCCACCACGGACAAGCCAAGGCCGTAGACAAGCCAGAGGTTCAGGACGATGTTGACGCCAAATCCAGCGGTGGCCACCACCAGCGGGGTACGGGTGTCCTGCAGTCCGCGCAGCACGCCGGTGCCGGCGAAGATCAACAGCATGGCCACAAGCCCGGGCATGGACCAACGGAAGTAGTCGACGGCGAAGGTCCGGACGCTGCCCTCGGCGCCCAGGAGGTCAATCAGCGGCTCTGCGGCGCCAAAGCCGGCCACGGCGAGGAGCACGCCCAGGATCAACGCCAGCCATACGCCGTCGCGCCCTGCCGCCAGGGCCTTGCCCAACTGCCCGACACCAATGGCGCGGGCAACAGCCGGAGTGGTGGAGTACGCCAGGAAGACCATGAGCCCGACGGCGGTCTGCAGCACGGCCGATGCCAGCCCCACCCCCGCCAGCTGGGCAACACCCAGATGCCCCACGATGGCGGAGTCCGCCAGCAGGAAGAGGGGTTCGGCCACCAGCGCCCCGAAGGCAGGGACGGCGAGGCGGAGTATCTCCCGGGCCGGGCCGCGGGTGGCGGCCGTGGTTGCCGGCGCGGATTTTTGGGGCACGGTGCCAGCCTAACCGGGTGCACCGGCAGGACGCGGACGGGCATGAGAAACACCACACCTCTCGACTTTTAGTTAACAGTTCAACCAATTGTCCGGAAGGGTGGAGCCATGACCCAGCCACGATTGACCACCGCAGCCCTCACCGCCCTCCGCCTGATCCTCGGCTTCCTCTTCGCAGCCCATGGATGGCAGAAGTTCAACGAATGGACCATTGCCGGCACCCAGGCTTCCTTCGCCAAAATGGGCGTTCCCGCCGCAGAACTCATGGCTCCCTCCATCGCCGTCCTGGAACTGGCCGGCGGGGTTGCCTTGATCCTGGGCATCCTCACCCGCGTGGTGGCCGCACTCCTTGTCCTGGACATGCTCGGCGCCCTCTTCCTGGTTCATGCCCCTGCAGGCATCTTTGCCGCAAACGGAGGGTATGAGCTTGTCCTGCTCCTGGCCGCGGCATCGTTCGCGCTGGCCCTCACCGGTGCCGGCCGCTTCTCCATAGACCGCGCGCTGTTCGCCCGCAGCAACTCCAAACTTGCGGCCCTGGCCTAGTCCGGCCTGAACGGAAGCACCACTGCCGGACGGCGGCTGCGCACTCAGGTGCGTAGCCGCCGCTGTGGTTAATGCGGGGGCAGTTTGTTGCGGTCCCAACCGGCCGGTAACCGGGGCCGTCAGTAAGATCGCACCATGACTGAGACCGGCCGCCCCAACTCCGTGACCCTCCGCTTCCTCGCCGCCCCCACCGACGTGGGCCACAGCGGATCGGTGGATGCCGGCACGGTCCTTGAATGGGTGGACAAGGCGGCGTATGCCGCAGCGGTGGGATGGGCCAAGTCCTACTGCGTGACCGCCTACGTGGGCAACATCCACTTCGCCGATCCGGTCAACAGCGGGGACATGGTGGAGGTGGAGGCCACCATCGTCTACACCGGGCGGTCATCCATGCACATCCGTACCGTTGTCTCCTCGGGCGACCCGAAGGGCGGTCCGGCCACGATGCGCAGCACGTGCATGGTGATCTTCGTGGCCGTGGGAGCGGACGGCAAGCCCGTTCCGGTACAGCAGTTCGAGCCCGTCACTCCGGAGGAGATCGAGCAGCGCGACCATGCGCTGGCCAGGATCAAGGTCCGCGAGCAGATCGTGGAAGCCATGAACCGGCAGGAATATACCGACTCCGGCACGGCCGAACGGGTGACGCTGCGGTTCATGGCGGCCCCCACCGACGTGAACTGGGGCGGCAAGGTCCACGGCGGCATCGTCATGAAGTGGATCGACGAGGCCGCCTACGTCTGTGCCTCACGCTACTGCGGCCGGGACACCGTGGCGGTGTTCTCCGGGGGCGTGCGCTTCTACCGCCCGCTGCTCATCGGCCATGTGGTGGAGGTGGAAGCCCGGCTGGTGTACACCGGGACCAAGGGCATGCACATCGCCGTCCACGTCCGCTCCGGCGATCCCAAGGGCAGGGAGCTGAACCTCACCACCTACTGCCTCACCGTTATGGTGGCGCGCGACGACGAAGGCACGTCAGTGCCCGTCCCCGCCTGGGTGCCGGTCAGCGACGAAGACAAACGGCTCCACGCCCACGCCCGCGAACTCCTGGAGATCCGGGGTACGGCGCCCGGGAACCGGCTGCCCAACCATCTGCTGGCGCAGGGCTCCTAGAAGCCACCGCCGCCACCGGCGTCGCCGGCCATGTTGGCGAACCGTGAGTAATGACCCTGGAACGCCACCACGATGTCCTTGGTGGGACCGTTACGGTGCTTGGCCACCAGGATGTCGGCCTCGCCCGCGCGTGGGGACTCCTTGTCGTAGACGTCCTCGCGGTGGAGCAGGATGACCATGTCGGCGTCCTGCTCGATGGAGCCGGACTCACGGAGGTCCGAGACCATGGGCCGCTTGTCCTGGCGCTGTTCCGATCCACGGTTCAGCTGGGACAGCGCGATCACGGGGACCTGGAGTTCCTTGGCCAAAAGCTTCAGTGCACGTGAGAACTCCGAGACTTCCTGCTGGCGGGACTCCACCTTCTTGCCCGAGCTCATGAGCTGGAGGTAGTCCAGGACCACGAGCTTGAGGTCGTGCTGCTGCTTAAGGCGGCGGCATTTGGCGCGGATCTCCATCAGGGACATGTTGGGGCTGTCGTCAATGAACAGCGGCGCCTCGTTCATGCGTCCCATGGTGGTAGCGATCTTGGACCACTGTTCGTCCTTGATGGTTCCCTTGCGGAGATCCTGGAGGCTGATGGTTGCCTCGGCCGACAGCAGGCGCATGGCGATCTCGTTCCGGCCCATTTCCAGGGAGAACATGACAGTGGCCAGGTTGTGCTTGATGGCTGCGGAACGGGCGAAGTCCAGGGCGAAGGTCGACTTGCCGACCGCGGGGCGGGCAGCGATGACGATCATCTGGCCCGGGTGGAGTCCGTGGGTCAGTTCATCGAGTTCGTAGAAACCGGTGGGGACGCCAACCATCCCTTCACCGCGGTGGCCCGAGGCCTCGATTTCGTCCACCGTGGACTCCATGACGTCCTTCAGCACCACATAGTCCTCTGCGGTGCGGCGCTCGGCCACGGCATAAACCTCTGCCTGCGCCTGGTTGACCAGGTCCTCTACCTCGCCGTCCGAACCGTAGCCCAACTGCACGATCTTGGTGCCGGCGTTCACCAACCGGCGGAGCACCGCACGTTCGGCCACGATCTCGGCATAGTAGCCGGCATTGGCAGCAGTGGGGACGGTCTGGATCAGCTCGTGCAGGTAGGCGGGGCCACCGATCCTGTTGATTTCAGCGCGCTTGGTCAACTCGTCCGAGACGGTGACAGCATCCGCGGGTTCGCCGCGGCCGTACAGGTCGATGATGGCTTCGTAGATGGTCTCATGGGCGGGCCGGTAAAAGTCCTGGCCGCGGAGGATCTCCACAACATCGGCGATCGCGTCCTTGGAAAGCATCATGCCGCCCAGTACGGACTGTTCGGCAGCGATGTCCTGCGGGGGCTTCCTGCTGGCGTCCGATCCACGGGTTGCCTCGACAGGGTCCAGATGCGCGATTGACAAAGCTGCCGTCCTCCATTTGTACCGGGCGTGCGTCCGGTGTTCCGTCCTGCTCGCGGCCTCCGGCAATCCGGCTCCCGCTACGTGTCCAGTTCTACCCTCGGGCTCTGACAATTGAGCGCCCCAAGCGTTCCCTAACAGCCCCCGCCTGGAGTTATCCCCAGTATCCACAGCTTTTCCACAGCTACACGTGGGAAGCGGCCGACTGGGTCCCGCGCCGAAGCAGGAGAGGCCCTGTTTCGGCCGCGAAGAACAGGTACCCCGCTACGCTAACCGCCGGGGTCCCGGCAGCAAAGCCAGCATGCCCGCAAGGTTGTGGATAACCTGTGCAGTAAGCGGCATAGCTTGTGCACAGCCTGTGGGGAAGCCTGTGGATATAAAAGTTTTTTACCCTCCCACAGTGCTCTGACCTGCGGAAACGCATCCAATAGCATGTGGAGTAAATATTTCTTCCGGGGAATTTCATCCACAGGCCCCGCGGGGCGCGCCGCCGGGAGCGGGCAGGAGGGTGGCTCCAAGGGCAGGCAGGACAATGCCGTGGGCTTGCTCATATTCCGCTTGGGGAGTTTGACGGGCAGGACCCCGGGCTGTATGCGCACCGGTGAATATTGCTGTGGATAACCAGTATCTGGATTAAGATTCTTGGTAGCCAGCACATGCAGCCGCACACCCGGCAGCAGGCAATGGCTGGGCTGATGGCCAGCAAAGCAACCGCCCCTGGCGAGGGCCAGGAAGTACACAGAACGGCTCGTGAAAATGGAATCCCTTGTGGTCCCGGTCCTTATCCTGCTCGCGGTGGTTGCGGGGGTGACGGTGGCGTACCGCGCCGGCCGAAAGCGCAAGGCCGCACACCCTTCCACACCGGCGCAACCTGCCGCCACATCACATGAGCTGGCCAGGGCAGCGGCGGACCGGTTGTCGGAAGAGGAACACCGGCGGCTTTACGCATTGATCGCGCAGGGCCAGGCCATGGCCGCCATCAAACTGTATTACGAGATCACCGGAGAGGGGCTGAGGGCCTCACGCGACGCCGTAGGCGCCCTGGCGGCCCACCCCCAGCCTTATCGGCGCCACGAGCCGCCACAGTCCGTCCAGGAGGACGACGACGACGAGCCGCAGCGGTTCCCCTACCGCTACCGGGCCATCGCCAGCAAGGGCGACGTCACGCGCGAGGTGAGCAGCAACATGCTCAACGATGAGATCTACGGCAGGATCCGCACCCTGGCCCGGAGCGGCGACACGGAGGCGGCGGCCAACGCATTGACCCGCCACTCCGACATCTCCCTCACCCAGGCACGGGAGTTCATCGCGCTGCTGGACGACTAGCAGGTGGACAACTAGCTGTATTGACCTGAGAGGTTGATGACGCGGCTGGCCGGTGTCTTACCTTTGAGTGCAGTGTGGGCTCGATGGTGATTGTAAGCATGGAGCCAGTCGGGGAAAGCAGCAACTCGCTCGGCTTCTGAGCGGTAGGGGCGGATGTAGGCCCATTCCTCAAGCATGGTGCGGTTGAACCGTTCGACTTTGCCGTTGGTTTGTGGTCTGTAGGGGCGGGTGCGTTTGTGTTTGATATTCGGACCCAGCGCTTCGGCGAAAGCATGGGACCGGTAGCAGTTCCCGTTGTCAGTCAGAACACGTTGGACGGTAACTCCGTGTTCTTTGAACCAGGCGTTTGCCCGCACCCAGAAGCCTGCTGCCGTTTCCTTGGTTTCGTCAGTGAGGATCTCGGTGTAAGCCAGTCGTGAGTGGTCATCCACGGCATTGTGGAGGTAGTGGTAGCCGGGCCGGCGGTTGGCCTTGGTGCCGGTCTTGTTCTTCCAGCCAGCGATCCTGCCCACGACTCGATGTCCGCCGCCATCGGGGATCCGGCCCAGCTTCTTGATGTCCACGTGGACCAAATCCCCCGGCCTGTCGTGTTCATAGCGGCGGATCACTCGTCCTGTGCCGCGATCGAGCCAGGTTAGTTTCGCCAGCCGGTAGCGGGACAGTACCCGGTGGACGGTCGAGGGGTGCAGACCCAGCAGATAGCCGATCCTGGCAGGGCCCCACCGGCGGTTCACACGCACGGCGATGATCCTCCGTTCGGTACGCGTAGCAGTCCTGCGGGGCGAGGAATGTGGCCGACTCGAACGGTCCACCATTCCTTCGGGTCCCTCCTGGCGGTAGCGCTTCGCCCAACGTTCAGCAGTCGGGACCGAAACCTGAAACCGCTCCGCGGCACGGCGCAGGCTCCAGCACTGATCAACAACACACTGCGCGAGCTGTAACCGGCCACGAGGAGTGAGGAAAGCATTAGGGTGGGACACGAAGACCTCCGTGTGTGGAAAAGGACTCTAGACAAGCCCCACTCCACCCGGAGGTCTTCTTCATGTCACCAAACCACGCCGGGCGTCACTAACGTCTGTGGTCAATACAACTAGCGGGACCCTGCGATACCCGCCAGCAGCTGCTCGAACGGCAGGGACTCCAGCGGAGCGGGCTTCCGGCCCGGCTGCGGCCCCTCAAGCAGCCGGGTGAACTCACCCGCCGCGCGCTCGATGCGGTCCGCGAGTGATCCACCACCCTCTTCTGCGGTTCCCCAGTCCTGGGGCCCCGCAAAGACGCCGGTAGCAGCCATGCGGGTGCGGAGGTAGCTGAAGAGCGGCCTCAGGGCATAGTCCAGCACCATCTGGTGCCGGTCCGTGCCGCCGGTAGCGCCCAGCAGGACTGCCTTCCCGTCCAGTGACTTCGGGTCCAGGACGTCGATGAAGGACTTGAAAAGCCCGCTGTAGGAGGCGCTGAAGACCGGGGAGACCGCGATGATTCCGTCCGATGCCTCCACGCCGGCGATAACTTCCGCCAAGTGTGGTGCGGCGTAGCCGGTAACGAAGTTGTTGGCGATGTCCACGGCCAGGTCGCGGAGTTCCACAACATCCACCGCCACGTCGTAGCCGCCTGCCTTGAGCTGCCGCTCGGCGGCTGCGGCGAGCTGGTCTGCCAGCAGCCGGCTGGATGAGGGTACGCCGAGCCCGGCAGAAAGGACGGTGATGCGGCGGGTTTCCATGGCATTCTCCTGGTGCTCGTTCATTCTGATTCTACATGCATTTGCATCTATACCAATGAACTGCGGGCAGCACGGAAGTATTCCCGGAGTATCGGGCGCCCGGATCAAGGCATTTAGTACGCAACCAGACCCGGCCGGAGCCCCGGCTTAGAGCAGAACGCTCCCTTTGATGCAGGTGGTGGAATCGCCGCCCACCCAGATCTCCCCGTCCCCGGCGCCGACATGGATCCGCCCCGCCCGGCCCAGGACGGTCCCCTGCGAAGCCAGGTATTGCTCCGGCGCGCGCCCACTTCCAATCAGCCACTGAGCGGCTCCAGCATTGAAACTGCCCGTGACCGGGTCCTCCACCATGGCGTCACCCGGCAGGAACGTGCGGACCTCAAAGTCGGTACCGGCGCCCGGTGCGTGGGGCCCGATTACGCCAACCTTGAGGTCGCCCATGGCAGCTTGGTCCGGTTCCAGGGCCAGCACCTGTTCTGCCGACCCCAGCAGGACGCCGATCCATTCCGGACCGTTCACCAGCCAGGCCGCGTCGAGGACATCATCCACGCGCAATCGCAGTGCTGCCGCCAACTGCCGGCGGACCGGCGCTTCCACGGGGCCGAAGCGCGTCAGGGGTGGTGCCGCGAAGGCCAGCCTCCCGCCGTCGAGCCTTACCCGGACCAGCCCGGCAGCGCACTCCTGCACCACGTAGCCGTCCGCCTTGGGTACGCCCCCGGCTTCCAGCCAGGTATGGGCCGAGCCCAGCGTGGGGTGGCCCGCGAACGGGAACTCCTCAGAGCCCGTGAAGATCCGGACCTTGTAATCAGCCCGGGGATCCTCGGGCGGCAGCAGGAAGGTGGTTTCCGAAAGGTTGGTCCAGTTGGCGAAGTGCTGCATAGCCGCGGCATCCAGGCCCTGGGCATCAAGGACGACGGCGAGCGGGTTGCCGCGGTAGGGCTGGCTGGCGAATACATCCACCTGGTGGAAAGGACGGCTGCGCGGTGTCGGGTTCACCGGAGCAGGCTACCACCGCCAAAGCGAAAGACCCCCGCCGCCGGAATCCGGCGACGGGGGTCCTCACGTGGGGTGGGAAATTACTTTCCTGCCACCACGTCGAGTTCGATCACAGCGGCAACGTCAGCGTGGAGGCGGACGTTGGCCTGGTAGGAACCAACCGACTTGATGTGGGCGGGCAGTTCAACCTTGCGCTTGTCGATCTTGCCAAGGCCAGCGGCCTCAACAGCGTCGGCGACATCGCCCTGCTTGACGGTGCCAAACAGGCGGCCGGACTCGCCGGCCTTGACGACCAGCTTGACCGGCTTGGCGGACAGAGCAGCGGCCTGCTTCTGAGCATCTTCCAAGGAAGCGTGCTCGCGGGCGGCGCGGGCAGCCTTGATGGACTCAACCTGCTTCTCGCCACCCTTGGACCAGGTCAGGGCGAAGTTGCGGGGCAGCAGGTAGTTACGTGCGTAACCGTCCTTGACCTCGACAACATCGCCAGCAGCACCGAGACCGGTTACTTCGTGGGTCAGAATGAGCTTTGCCATATTAGTTAATCCCTTCCTTAGCCGCGGCCAGCGCCGGAGTAAGGCAGCAGAGCAACTTCGCGGGCGTTCTTGATTGCCTGGGCGATCTTGCGCTGTTCCTGCACCGTGACGCCAGTGACGCGACGGGCGCGGATCTTGCCGCGGTCGGAGATGAACTTGCGCAGCAATGCTACGTCCTTGTAGTCGATGACAGTGATGTCAGCGGCCTTCAAGGGGTTGGACTTTGGTTTGGGCTTACGGAGTTCAGCCTTAGCCATCGTGGAGCTCCTATTCTAGGGAGCCCGTGGATATTGATCCACGGGATGGTGGTGGTCCGACGGCGGCAGTTGCTCTGGGTGCGTTATGCACCCAGGCAGTCCCGGCGCCGGGCCGTTGTTTGGGTTTTAGAAGGGAGGTTCGGAATCGGGGCCGTTGCCCCAGCCGCCTGCGTTGGACACACCGGGCGTGGCCCAGGGATCGTCCTGCGCAGCCTGCTGGTTGCCGCCGCCCCAGCCTCCGCCGGAGTTGCCGCCCTGGTTTCCACCAGAGTTGCCGCCGCCGAAGCCACCGCCGCTGTTGCCACCGCCGAAGCCGCCGCCACCCTGTCCGCCGGAGCGCTGGGTGCGGTTGACCTTGGCGTTGGCGTAGCGCAGGCTGGGGCCGATTTCATCGACCTCAAGCTCGATAACGGTGCGCTTTTCGCCTTCTTTTGTTTCGTAGGAGCGGCTCTTCAGGCGGCCGGTCACGATGACGCGCATTCCCTTTGTCAGGGACTCGGCAACGTTCTCGGCTGCTTCACGCCACACAGCGGCGCGGAGGAACAGGGTCTCCCCGTCCTTCCACTCGTTGGACTGGCGATCAAAGGTGCGGGGGGTGGAAGCGATGGTGAAGTTCGCTACTGCTGAACCGGACGGTGTGAACCGCAATTCCGGGTCATTGGTGAGGTTACCGATGACCGTAATGGTGGTCTCGCCTGCCATCTACTGCCTCCTTGTTCGATCCTGGGTGAAGAGTGCGTTTCCTGCGGGGTGAAGAATGAAGCCGGCTGAATTACTCAGCAACAACCTTCTGCTCTTCGGGGCGGGTGATCTTGGTGCGCATGATGGTCTCGTTAAGAGACAGCTGGCGGTCAAGTTCCTTGGCGGTCTCCGGCTTGGCGGTGAAGTTCACCACGGCGTAGATACCTTCGGACTTCTTCTTGATCTCGTAAGCCAGACGACGACGGCCCCAGATGTCAACCTTTTCGATGGTTCCACCATCGTTGGTGATGACGTTCAGGAACTTCTGAAGCGACGGCTCAACGGTACGCTCTTCGACCTCGGGGTCGATGATTACCATCAATTCGTAAGGACGCATATGTGAACCCACCTCCTTTGGGCTAAGCGGTTACGGCATTTCCGTAACAGGAGGTTCATTTGCGATTCCGTGCAATGCCTTGCCACCGGAACGGGGGCAGGACGCAGCACAGACTTCAATATCTTAGTGCATATGGACCCGATAGGCGATTCGCGCTTGACTCAAGGCTAGCCGGATGCTGCTGCAGCCCGGCAGCAACCGGACGGGCTATGTGGAAAACAGGAGGCAGGAAGGCCGGGACTTCCGTCTTGCTGGAGCTCCGCGAAGAGTGGCTGAATCCCCGCATCTCCCTATCAAATGCGGCCGGCAAAGACCCCATTGCCCCATCTGGAAGGCGCGGACTACGTTGTCCCTAATCTCGACGTTCGCCCGCGAATGTCCGGCACGGCTGGGGTGCCAAGGGAAATGTCCATGAACCTGCGCCTAAGGAAAACCCCAAGATGTCCAGAGCTAAAACGCCTGCCTCCGTTGCTTCCTCCCTGGCCCTGGCAGTCGCCCTGTTGTTAACGCTTATCGCCGGAATCGACAGTGCCCGGGCCGCCGAGAATTATGGCTACCAAAGCATCAGCTATTCAGGAGTGAGCAACCCTCCCACCGCTGACAAGCCGCAAAGCAAGCTGTGGTGGAACGACGGTACCTGGTGGGCAGACATGTGGGCCACAGGTAGCGGGTGGCATATCTTCCGGCTGGACCGGACCTCAAAAACATGGGTGGACACCGGCCTCCTCAACGATAGCCGCGGCAATACGCTGGCGGACACGCTGTGGGACGGAAACAAGTTGTACATCGCTTCCCATGTGGTGACGGTGTCAGGAGACTCAAGCACGCAACCTTCCGTATCCGGACAGCCGGCCAAGTTGTACAGGTACAGCTACTCGGCCGGCAAATACACCCTCGACAGCGGGTTCCCCACCACCATCACGAACAACAGCAGTGAGTCGATGACAATCGACAAAGACACCACCGGTGCCATCTGGGCTACGTGGACCCAAGTCTCCGGGAGCTCCACGAGCGGCTACACAAGCAGCGTCTACGTCAATTCGTCCGCTCCAGGAGGAACGAGTTGGGGCACGCCGTTCGTCCTTCCTGTAGCCGATCCGAATCCCGCGCCGGATGACATCTCGGCCGTGGTCGCTTTCGGGAGCAACAAGATCGGCGTGATGTGGAGTGACCACCTTTCGAATGCCGTTTATTGGGCCACCCGCACGGACGGGACATCGACCACCGCTGCATCCTCCTGGAACTTCCAGCCGGCTGTCCAGGGTAAAGGCCAGGCGGATGACCACCTGAACCTGAAAGCACTCATGGCAGATTCAGCAGGACGCGTGTATGCAGCCGTAAAAACGAGCTTGAACGACACGTCGTCAGACCCCACACTGCCGGAGTTGCAGCTCCTGGTATTCCGGCCCGGGACGGGTTCCTTCACCCGGTCCACTATTGCCACCATTGCCGACTGCGTCACGCGCCCCCAGATCCTGCTGGACACCACCAACAACCTGGTCAGGGCCTTCTACACCGGCCCGTCCACCTCAGTATCAGGCTGTGCCTACTCCGGCATTCCCGGAAGTATCTACGAAAAGACCGCCTCCATGGACAACCCGGTCTTTGGCACCGGCCGGGGAACCCCGGTTATCCAGGACGGCGCTTCTGCCAACATGAATGACGTCACCACCACCAAGCAAAGCGTCAACGCAACTACGGGTGTGGTGGTCATGGCCAGCAATAACGCCACAAAGCGGTACTGGTACTCGGACCGGCCCCTGGGAACAACCCCTTCACCCAGCCCAACGCCAACGCCTACACCGACCCCCACGCCGACGCCAACGCCGACGGGGAGCATCACAGTGGTGGGTACGGCAAGCAGCTACTCCGGCACGGCAGCCACCGTTACGCTGCCCAAACCGTCCGGCGCAGCGGCGGGAGATGTCCTGGTGGCGTCCTTTACAGCAGACCTGAACCCTTCGATCAGCTCGGTGCCCGCCGGGTGGACACCCATTGTGAATGGACTGCGCGTCTGGTCGGGTGCAGAAGTGTTCGCTTACTACCACGTCGTGGGAACTGCCGACGGTACCTCATACTCATGGACCACGAATCCGGCTGTGAAGTGGGGCGGGGGAATCACCGCTTACCGGGGAGTTAACACCACCACTCCTCTGGATGCCAACGCGGCAACCCAGGTATCGTCCGGAACCAGCATCACGGTCCCAAGCATTACGACTGCCAGCAGCGGTGCCATGCTCATTGGTGGAGCGGGATACGACAGTGGCACGCCGGCGATTACGGCTCCCACAGGCTGGTCCGAACGCTGGGAAGCGGCAGGCGGCCAGATTACCGAGGAAGCCGACAGGGTCCAGCCATCTGCGGGAGCCAGCGGCACCAGCACCTGGACGTTCTCAGCCAGTAAGGCCGCTGGGGCCTGGCAAGCTGCCCTGAAGCCGGCAAGCTAGCTCCCCACCAGCACCTTCAGGGTTGCCTGGCGCTCCAGGCAACCCCGCAGGTACCCGCAGTATCCACATTTCTGGCCCCGGGTGTCCGCAGCCGCCCTGGCCACAAGGACCACGGCGGCCCCAGGCGCCATAGCGTTGCTTCACGCCATTTCGTCAAGCAACGACACAGGCAACAGCCGGAAAAGGGGCATCCATGGCAGCAGAAGTGGTCACACGCAGAGACCCGGACTTCCCGGGCCCCTTTGCCGAAGCTGCCTATCCGGCGCTTCAACCCACAGAAGGGATCGAAGTCTTGAGTTATCAGGAGATTGGCGGCAGCGATGAAAAGGCTGCCGGAATGGGATTGAGGGACTACGTACGGGTAGCCCGCACTTACTGGAAGTCGATCACAGCCGTAACCCTTGGCATCACGCTTGCAGTCATGGCGTGGAGTGCGCTCCAACCGCGCGTCTACGCCGCGGAGGCTTCTGCGGTGGTACTTGCAGTGGGAACCGACAATGTGAGCACCCTGCTGCAGGGTGACACGTTGGCCAAGGCAAGGGCCAAGAACTATAAGTCGCTGGCAGAATCCCGTTTGGTGGCCGACAACGTGCGTGCCTCTTTGGGGTTGTCCCAGGCCAGCGATGACCTGCTGAAGGACGTCACGGTCACCGTCCCGCTTGAGTCGGCTGAAATCTATGTCAAAGCCGAGTCTGATGATCCGGCAACAGCCCAAAAAGTTGCGGACGCGTGGATCACCGAACTGGCCAAGCAGGTCCGTGACAGGGAGGCCGCCGCTGCCTCCGGGCAGCCGGCTGCACCCGCCATCCCGCGGCTCTCCCTGATTCCGCTCGACGCAGCCACTGTCCCCACCGCCCCTGCTTCTCCAGGGCTGGCGTTGGCTACCATCTTCGGTCTCGCCGGAGGTCTTCTCCTGGCTTATGCCTCCGCACTCCTCCGGAATCACCTTGACCGCCGGCTGCGTACTGCCGACGACGTCGAGCGCCTTTCGTCCCTGCCCGTGATCGCGGCCCTTCCCGTGGAGGCCAAGCTGAAGGGAGATCACACTGGTGCCGTAGGAGCAACAGTAAAGCAGGGTGGAGCCGGTCATAGCCCCGCATTCGCTGAATCACTCCGTGAACTGCGCACCAACCTGGCCTTCCTCGACGTTGATAACCCGCCGCGAATTATCGTCGTATCAAGCTCCGTCAGTGGTGAGGGTAAATCCACCGTTGCTGCCAATTTGGCCGCGACAATGGCGGCAGCTGGGGAAAAGGTGGTAGTCGTCGATGGAGACTTGAGGCACCCTAGCGTCGCCAAGATTTTCGGCGTGGTTCCCGGCGTAGGTGTCACCGACATCCTCACTGGCAAAGCTGAGCTCGATGAGGTCCTTCAACAGCGCGGTGACTTGCCAAACCTGTCGATTTTGGGGGCCGGCCGGATTCCACCCAACCCCAGCGAACTGCTCAGCTCCCACGCCATGAAGCACCTCATTGATTCCTTGGCGGAACGGGCAATTGTCATCATCGACGCTCCCCCGCTGCTCCCGGTAACGGACGCCGTACTCCTGAGCCGCATCGCGCATGGAGCAATCGTCGTTGTCAGGGCGGGCCGGACAACCACCGACCAGTTGCGGAAGGCCCTCGGAAACCTTCGGAAGGTCAATGCAAGCGTCCTGGGAACGCTCATCAACGGCCTGCCTGCCAAGGAGTTTGACGGGTATACGTACTACACGCCTGAACCGGAGGCCGAACGCCTTCCGATTCCCCGTGACCGGTCCAACGCGCATGAAACCAGGACAACGCCGCGCCCCGCTGCTGTTCCCTTGGCCGGTAATGAGAAAGCACGGAGAAGCGTCCCCTCATCCTAGGCGGCTGGCTCTCCGCTTTACCTTCATGGCCCTGCCGTCACCCGCCCGCGGATCTGTGGGTACTGGTTTCACGCTCCCAGAGGAGAACGAATGTCCAAGTCTGTAGTTGTTATCGGGACCCGTGGCTACCCGAGTTATTACGGCGGTTTCGAGACTGCCGTCCGCCACCTGGCGCCATTCCTCGCAGAAAGCGGCTGGGATGTAAACGTCTACTGCCGGGCAGGCCAAACAAAGGACGACGACGAGGCCCGCGACGCACGCGTGCGGACCACGAGAACGTGGGGGCTTGAGAGTAAATCACTCAGCACCCTCTCGTTCGGGTTGTCCTCGGTCCTCCATTCGTTGCTGCACAAGCCCCGGGTTGCCCTGGTGATGAACGTGGCGAATGGTTTCTTCCTTCCCCTGCTTAGGCTTCGCGGAATACCGAGTGTTGTAAACGTTGACGGCATTGAATGGGAACGTGCCAAGTGGAACCGGATTGCCAAATCCGTCTTCAAGCTTGGGGCGCGGATGACGGCCCGGTACGGCACCATCCTTGTGAGTGACTCGCTGGAAATCCAGCGCCGGTGGAGGGAAGAGTTCGGCCGCGACAGTGTTTTCATCCCCTATGGCGGACGAATTCCCGCCAGGAGCGATGTGGTCCCGGGATATGAGCACGATGGATATGTGCTCATGGTCGCCCGGTTCGTTCCCGAAAACACCGTATCTGAGTTCTTCGAAGCGGCCGAGCTCCTTGCCGAGCAGCACAAGGTGGTGATTGTTGGATCCACCGGATACGGCGGTGACTTGGACGAAGCTGCCCGCCGCTTGAGTGAGCATCCAAATGTCGACTGGCTCGGCCACCTCAGCGACGACAAAAAACTCCTTTCCCTGTGGGAGCATGCCGGCGCTTACTTCCACGGCCACAGTGTCGGAGGAACAAATCCTGCCCTCGTTCAAGCGATGGCATGCGGGGCACCCGTTGTCGCCCGCAACACCCCCTATAACGCGGAAGTCCTGGGGTCGGACGAGTATCTGGTGCCTCCGGAACCACTGGCCATCAAGAGGGCGGTAGAACGCATGCTGAAGGATGACGACGAGCGGGCGAAGGCCAGGGAGGCCAATAGGGAACGGGCAGCTGCCCAGTACGACTGGACCGACGTGTGCCAGCGCTACGAACGCGCCATGCGTGCGGCCATGGGTGAGAAAACGGCGGAAAGGCAGGGGGAGCAGAGCAATGACGTCGACAGCGCCGGCAATCTCCGGGCTACCCTTCGCTAACGGCACTGCGCGAATCGTCGTCGTCAACCCGCTTGGCGTTGCGCTGGAACATTACACCTCAGCCCTGTGCGGCCATCTGCAGGACGCCGGGGCGGAGACAGAGCTGATTTCCGTCCCGGAACCGTCGCAATCCGGAAAGGGGCGGCTTCGTTGGCTTATTGCCTATTCGGGGGCCCTCCGTTCGGCGGGTCGCCTGGCACGCCGAAGCCCTGTACCGACCCGCGTTCTTCTAACATGGCCTGTACTCGGTTTCCTGGACTTCCTTACTGTCAAAATCACCTGCGGCAACTCCGGGATCATCGTCTACCATGATCCGCGCCCGCTGGTCCGGTCTGTTGGCAGCAGTCCCCTGGTTGCCCGACTTGTGGGGCAGCTGAAGAAGCGGCCGGGAGCCCTTGTGCACAGCCAGGAGGCGGCGGAGGCCATGGGCGACCTGGGCCTGGCACCCGGGATGATCCTGTTGCCGCATCCCATGCTTCCAGTGGGTGATGCGGTACAAGGGCGTACCGGTGGCACCGGAAGGCCAACTGTCCGCGTACTTGGGCAGTACAAGCCCGACAGGGACGTGGCCCTGCTTGAGGAATTGGCCACCAGGCTCACGCCAAAGTACAACCTTGAAATAGTTGGCCGTGGTTGGCCCGCCGTCAACGGCTGGACTGTGGACGCGCGCTTTGTTAGTGAAGGCGAGCTTGATGAGCTGATTGCCACCAGTGACGCAATTATCATCCCTTACAAGCGCTTCTATCAGAGCGGCATCGCTATCCGTGCGCTGGAACAGGCCGTTCCTATCGTTGGACGTGCTGGCACCAGCCTCCGGGGACTCTATGGACCGCAGTCCAGGCTGCTGGTGACGGAATCAGGCGAACAGCGGGATACATCAATCGCCGGCTGGATCGGTGCGATCGAACATGCCGTGGGCCAGGGCAGGACTGAAGCAGCACTCGCAGGCAAGCTCTTCCATGCGGATGCCTCCAGAGACTGGGCTGCCCTGTACCGAAATTGGATCTTGCCAGAGCGATAAGACCGGGGACGCATGGACTTGCTCCCCGAAGGCCGGACTGAGGAATCAGTGTTGACTTTCGGGGAGCATTTCCATGTTTGGAAGGGACCCCGACCAGCAGCAATGCTGGGGCGGCCTATGTTTGAGTGGGGTTTAGGCGGCAGCGACAACGTCCGGAGGTGCCCGTCGGACGCATAGCACAGCCCCGCGGAGCCTGCCCTGGGCCGAGGGACTGGGCTGATTGGAGCTCGGACCCAGGGGCGCTGAGCAAACCGTTCAGGCCTTTACTGAAGGGGAGGAAGAGGGCTCGCATTTGCGATCGCCTCGAACAGTCATTCTCCGGCTGGCCCGAACCTTCACGGTTCCAAGAGCCTGCATGCAGCTTTACCAGTTTGTCTGACCTTCGCCGCGGCACCCCCAGCGAAACCATCACCGGCTCCTGCCATCACGCCCACGTCGCCAGCAGTACTGGGAGTCCTTGCCGGACTGGGGTGGCCTTTTCTAAGGCTGGGCCACAGCTGCGCGGGGTGGGTAGGGTCTCGGCACCGCCCCTGCCGGGACGCCCGCAGTTTCCTGTTCAGTGACGGGTGTGCTGTGCCGGCGCTGGCCCGCAGTGATTGCCAGAGCGACCAGGATCCAGGTTATCGGGAAGAAGACCGCGTTCGAGAAAAGACTGCTGATCAGGCAGAAAGTCAGCAGTTGCCCCGGAATCGTCCGGATCCTTACCAACGCCAGTGTGATCAGGAAGGCGATCAGCGGGACAGCGAACCATGCGCCGTCAACCCACATGCCCAAAATCCAGTTACTGGCGACGTTGTTCTGTGCCTCGCCCACGGCCTCGAATTGTCCCCAGGCGCCTACCCTGCCGGCTGCACTGATCCCGTGCCCGTACACCGGCACCGTGTCCGCCAGAGCCATCAACGAGTCGTTTTGCCTGATCCGGGCCTGGCCCGAGATGTCATCTTCCTGGACGGTGCCTATCATTGTCGAGATCCGCCGTACCAGGTCCTCCTGGAGTTGCGGGACCGCGGTCAGGGCAACTGCCGATGCCAGAACGGCGGCAGCAATGGCCGCCAAGCGGCCTTTACGAGGCCCTTTGAGCCTCGGGCCGACTGCATGTGTGCCCCGGTAGATCACCGCGGCACACGCGACCAGGAGCAGCGTCCCCACCAGGGCGACCCATGACGCCCGGGCCATTGCCAACACAAGAACCATGAAGTTTGTCAGGCTGAAAACCACCTTCGCCACCCTCGGCAGGGCCAACCGCCAACTGAGAATGACCCCGACGCCGGCGTACATGCCCAGCCAGTCGGGTTCGGGATAAATGCCTGTCGGACGGCCAATGGCACTGATCTGCAAGTGCCACAGGTCGCTCGGCACGAGCTTGAAGACCTGCAACAGACCCACTGCACTGCCAATAGTGGAAATGACAAGCAAGCCCCACAGCATGGCCTTCGCATCTTCCCGGCTGGCCCTCAGCACCACGATTGCGGCTGAGCCAACGAGTCCAAGCAGTTGCAGTGCCAGAGTTGGGCTGTTCACCAGATCTCCGAGGAGCGCAGTGGAGGCAAACAACACGGCGGCAAAGCCAAGCGGTGCCAGGAACTTTGCAGAGCTCCTGTTGACGGCACCTCCCGGCAGGCACAGCCAAATTACCGCAAGGATCGTGAAGATGTGAATGCGGAAAACCTGCACGCCGACCAGCCCGGCGGATACTCCCAGCAGAAACGAAAGTGCAGAGCGGCGGTCCGGATGCGTTAGGACTGCCACCACGGAAAGTATGACTGCGGCACTGCCAAATCCAAGATATAGGGACTCCACGCGCAGATCCTCTCCGCTGCTTATGCACGTTGCTTCGTGTTTGTTTTCCACGTTATTCCGGGTGCCGCCGGGCCCCTAGGTTCCTGGCGGGAGTATGTGGATAACCGCAGCCGGAACAAGGGCTGACAGCGGTTCCACAGATGCTCAGCTCACGGCAAGGGCTCACGCCCGGGCGGCAGTGCATCCACGGCATCGCGCCAAAACGAGACAAAAGGTAGGACTGCCTGCCGGACAGAATGCTCCTTTTGCAGTTCTCCAATCTCACTTTCAAGTCGTTCAAGTTCCGCCTGGTCCGTGATGACCATGGAAGCCGCATCGGCCAGCGCCTGCACGGAATTCGGGACTGCAATAAGTCCGCCCGCTTTCGACGCTTCACCGAGCGTTCCGGAGTCGAAGCCGAGCACAGGCGTGCCATAGGCGAAAGCACGCGAAACCACGCCGGACGCCGGCAGCATTTTTCCGTAGAACCGACTTGTTTTGTCGTACGGCAAAAGGATCGCCCTCACGGACTCGAAGAAGGCGTCTTCCTCAGCGCCCTCAACGGCGCCAAGAATGGTTACTCCAGGGACGTGCGGAAGCTTTTCCGTTCCACGCCCCGCCACGATCACATCAACCTCGGGCGGAAGCGCCGCACGCAATTCCACGAGCCGCTCGAAACCCTTGCCTTTGGCGGCATGGCCATACAGTCCTACGGCCAGTGGCCGGTCAAAAGCTGGTTTAAGGGCGGCCCTGGAGGGTATGAAGTGCCGCGCCGCCACTGCCGTGCAGGCAGGGAATGCCTCCCGCAAAGCCCGTGCCCCGACGTCGGTAAGCGCGAACAAAGCAGTCCCTCTCAAAGCTAAGCGCTCAAACTGCTTACTTACCGGCCGAAGCGGAAGGTGGATGCCGTGGTGGAGCCACTTCCTCGCCGCCACGGACTTGAACCGGAAGGGCCACCAAACCGCCCACGGCGGGTCGTGAACCGTGGCTGTAATGACCACGTGCCGGGGACAACCTGCCAACAGCCAGAAGGGCGCCAGCGATGCTGCGGATAATTCGAAATGGACAACAACTGGTCCGTCCGATGCCGCCTTGTCGATGACCTCTGCCAATTGTGCCCGGTAACGCACCAGGTCGAGGATTCCCGCATCTCCGGGCCCGCCGGTCCTGATCTCACGGAAGCAGGAGAAGGAAGGAATTGCCGCAGCAATGAGCTCTTGTGCGTAGTCTCCGACTCCTCCCGAATTCACGCGCGGCGCTACAAGTATCAGGGAGGCGGGAATGAATTTAGGATCACTCGTGGCCGCTTCTTTTGAATTGCTCATGTCACTCCATGCTTCAGGTTGGATGGCTTTGAAGGTTCCGTTGCCTTTAGTCCTGGGTCATGCAGGTTGAGGCCTCTTCCTGCGGAGGAGGACCAGAAGCTCGTCATGCAGTGCGGTAAAGCAAAACCTCAGGGCGGCGTACACCGCGCCAATGGCGGCTGCCACCACCAGTACCGCGGTGGGCAATCCGCCGAGGTAGGGAAGGAGGAAGATGCCGAGCCCGGTAATTGCCACGATCACGCTGCATGCCAGCGCAGGGAAGACCGCTTGCAGCAGGGCTTTCGGCGCTATGCCCAGCACTCTGGCTGCCACGGCCTGCATGCCGAACGCGAAAAAGACAGCTGCCGCCATTTGGGCCAGCGCTACTCCGATAATCCCCCACTGGGCGGCGAACAGCAGGACGGGCACCAGCACCGCCAATCGAACGCTGGAAAAAGCGATCGAAATTCCGGGCCGGCCGATTGCCTTGTATACGTCGTTTGCTCCCGCTCCAAGCGAGCGCGCCGCGGCATACAGCGAGAGGAAGACAAGTGGGATAACGGAATCGATCCACTTGGATCCGAAAACCAACGGTACGACCACGGGCGCCAGCACGGCCAGCCCCACACCGGCTGTCATGCCATAGAGGGCCTGTATCCGGACGCCTCTAAGATAGCCATCCCGCAAGCGCCCGGGCTGGTCTTGAACCTGGGTGTACAAGGGAAACAGGACGGTGGAAAGTACGAAGAACACATTGATGATGAGCGCCTCGGGAAGCCGGAATGCCAGCGTGTAGAAGCCCAGGGCCTGGGCCCCGAGCACGGCCGCAATGATCAGATAGTCCACGTCGAAGATGAGCCTCGCGAGCAAGTTACTGCCGGCCACGGGAAGTCCGAACTTGATTGTTGCCCGGATCGCATCCCCGGCCACCCGCCAGATTTGCCAGGGAGCGGAGTGGCGAACAAGGAACCAGCAGGCAATCGCATACGCAACTGATCCTGAGGCTGTTCCTGCAGCGAGCGAGAATGCTCCATACCCGGCGAAGGCAAGAATGAGGCTAACCGTTCCGGTGGTGAATGCGCGGAGGACCGGTGCGACTGCCAGCTTCTTAAACTCCAGGTCCCGCCTCAACAGCGCCTCGGGGACCGCCCCGAGGGCTGTGGCCAGCAGTGAAATAGCGAGCACCCTGACCAAAGGTGCAACCTCGGGCAACTGGAACAGTTCTCCGATCCAAGGCGCCGCCAGTATGGCCAAGACGGCGAGCACGGCACCAATCACCACCGAGACCAGGAGCGCCGAGCGCGCAGTTACTGCAGAAGCAGGCAGATACACCAGTGCTTGTGCCACTCCGGCATCCGCGACAGTTTCCATGTAAGCCATGAGGACAAGGGCTGCAGCCACGAGCCCGTATTGTTCCGGCGACAGGAGACGCGCAAGCACGATTGTCGTGAGGAGCACGATGCCCTTGCCTGACACCAGTGCGATACCTTGCCAGATTGCTCCCCTGAAACCGACCCGGGCCAGTCCACCACCATCATTAGTCATGTAAGGAACCTTCCCGTGACTGCCTACAGAGCCTGGTCGGCCCAGTCGGTGACCGAGTGGCGCCATAGCCAAAAATCTCGGTCATAGGTGACAGCCGACCGAAGACGCCCTGCCTCCCCGGAACCGGCTCCCTGGTCCGCCAGCCGGTAGGCCATGGTTGCGGTGGACCTCGCCCAGGTTGCGATGACCACATATGGGAGCAGGTCCGGGTTAACGCCCCGCCGCCTGAGGTGCTGCGTCACCGAAGCGCCTGCCCAGCCGCCCGCACTGAAGGCGTTGTCGAAGGCACGGAGCTGAAGCTGGCGGGATGACAGCGCATTTTCCTGGGATTGACCAAGGTATTGAAGGTAGAAAACCAAGTCGTGCGCGGGCAGTCCGTCAAGCCGCGAACGCTCCCAGTCGACCACCTGCAACCGTCCATCCTGCTGCAGGAAAAGGTTCTGGTAGCTAAGGTCACCGTGTTCAACAACGGCCGGAAGCTTTTCCTCCCGCAGTGGCACGAGCACTTCATGGGTGCGGTCTATGAGCTCGAGGACTTCATTATCGCCAGGAACCAGCGAAGCGAGATCGTCCAAAGGAGAGCGGACCGTCCTTTCGTACCAGTCCGGATTTTCCGCGACCTGTTTGGTGCAGGGCAGGGCAGCCACGAAGTCCTCGCCCGCTTGAAGCGCACGGCCAAAGTCTTCCGCGACGATGTGGGGCTCCAACAAGGCGCCCGTCACAGCCGTCTCGATAAGCACTGTTTGTCCGTCGACATCAAGGACGCCAACGACCTCCGGTGCCCCCTGTCCGGACCCCACCCCCAGCGCCCTGAGTTCGAGCAAAACGTCTGCTTCCTTGCACACGCTGGCGTTGTCCCCCGGCTGGCGGGGAATCTTCACCACCAGGCTGGGGTCCCGCGCGCCCTTGGCGAAGATCAGTGCCACTACGTGGCGGGACGTGACGAACTGCGGTGTAAGCAGCAGGGAGGTCCACCCGCCACGAAGACCAAAGGATCCAAGTGAGAGTTCGCGGTAGTGGTCGCGGAGGATCTGATCAATGTATTTCACGCTGACTCCTGGTGGCCCGCTTCTTCCACCCGTCGGCCGATCACTATGCCTGCGGGCGCGGCAATGTTGAACAGGCCCAGCCTTAGGGCCAGCCTCGCGACAGGTGCCTTGGCCTTCCCAAAGCGTGCACTTGAGTAGTGGGCGATGGTATTCCTGACGGCGGTTTCAGAGGCAGTGGGTACAAGACGCTCCGGATGTTCGAGCGTCGGGACGAGCCAATGGATTTCCACCTCGTCGAAGCCTGCCCGTTCCAGGGCACGTTTCCAGCCGCCGAGGGTATGCGGGCCTCGACCCAGGGTGAATTTCCGTTTTACCTGCAGACAGATCCAGCCGTCGGCGCTAAGGGACCGGATACCCTTTTCAACCAGCAGGAGGTCTGGCTGCGAGAGCAAAACAAGGTCGAATTCAACTGCTCCAGTACTTCCATCCATGGCAATCCGGGTGGCACCCGGATCCAACAGGGTCAGGGATGCGGCGGTGTCCGGTCCAATTTGGCCCCCGTAGCCCACCCTTCCGCACTGTGCGACCGGAAGCAGGAACCGCCAATCGAGCAAGGTCCACAAGTGCAGTGGCAGCCGCGCCGGCTCAACAGGGTCCGCGGCCTCCTCCCCCACCAACGTGCGCCACATAAGGCTTGATGCCTCTTTCCTCACCTCGGAGGCTGATCGGCTGGCATCAACAATGCGGGCCGTTGGAAGGTTCCCAGCCAGCTCCAGGTAGGCCGCCCTCCACTCCTCCAATATCTGGGGACTGTGTTCTCCCTTTCGTTTGAACATCAGCTCACCGGGCGCGTCGAGGACCAGCACAAGGTCGGGTGTCGGTTGAAGGCGCAGGGCAAGTGCATCGGTCAGCGCACCAAGGCGGCTTTTAGTTTCGGGACTGGCCAATAAGGTGTCTTCAGCGAGCCTGTCCATGAGCACCAGCCGGCCGCGGAACGAGACGTACCTTGCGGTGAGGCTACCGCGAAGTATGCGGAATACCTTCCTGGCAACCACAGCGCCTGGAACCCGACGGACCCAGGGATCGTGCCGGCTGCCCGACCAAAGGCCCATGTAGACATAAGTCGAGGGCAGTGGAGAGTGCGACTGCAATTCGACGAGCAGAGTGGTTTTGCCCGCTCCATCCGGCGCGAGCACTCCGATCACAGGTCCCCTGCCCTTGAGGTACGGTCCCACCCGTCGAAGCACTCTGTGGGTTACCGAAATCATCTTGGGCGCGGATGTGTTTCGCGTCCAGTTTCCTGACAGAGACGCCGCGGCGGCGGGGACATCCTGAAAATTGCCGGAACCCAGTAAATCCAGGAGGTCTTGCGCTTTCCCCTTTCCGAATTTGCGGTCAAGGAAATCAGCCACTGGGTCAGAAGCCGAAGCTACGGCAGTGGCCCCAAGGGCAACCGGTACTCTCTCGGGTGCAATGTGTCCCTTGTCCAGCACCAAGTGCAGGATCTGAAGCCATGCCTTGTCCCGGAGTTCCGGAAGCCAGAGTGGTCCATGGGCGACCCGGCGCCGCAGACAGTCGGCGGCAAGGCCCGTCCGCAGCTCCTGGAACTTTCCGAAAGCAATGTCCGAAACAATGTCCAGTTTTATCCAGGAATCCTCATTTGGAAGATAGCAAAAATAGAAACGGTGGCTTCCGTGTCCTTGTGCCATTACCCGGCGGAATCCTGCAGCCTCAAGGACGCGGTCCAAACGGGGCAGTAACTTTCGGGAAACCAGCAAGTCAACATCACCGGCGGGGTGCATAAGATCGTCCTCACCCCGCAATAGAGTCCAGGACTGTCCGGTATCTTCCAAGGTCCGAAAAACGGACATCAAAACAGGATTGATATTTAGTTCGAACTGGGCACCGGAATCGGGTATAAACTTGGCGAACCGATTAGGGTGTGCAACCGAATCCGGAAGCCCGGGAAATATCGACAATTCACTTACCCCTTAAGACACGTCGTTTCCGGACCGGGCCGTGTCGGCCGGCAAGGGAGTGCGTGCTCCCAGTTTGGTCACTGCTGCCGGCAACGCAGCCATGGCTTGTGGCCGTCTGGTGAGCATACGCCGCCCCTGAGCAGGCATCACGAGTAGTGAGTACTCGCTTTTATGGACGGAAGCCCATTGGAGTACGTAAGTATGGGGGTAGCTGCGCGGCGGTGGCCGTTAGGTAGGGGAGGGTAGCGCCGCAGTCCATTAGGTAGCTAGGGAGCATGGCGCCCGTCTTGATGAAAAGAAGGGGCGATCTTGATGAAATCCAGAAGAAATTTGTATGGCGCTGGCTCCGGATTTACGGCTATATTCTCATTTACGGCTGGGTACCGCGCCGAAGGCGATAAGCCGACGGCCTGCCGCTCCCGTGGTTATTAGCATAACCACGAGGCGACGCTTAGGGATTTATTACTACTAAAAATCGAAAGAATGCAGGTCTCCTTCTTCGAGAATTGGGGACCCCATGTCATTGGCAGGACGAAAGAGGGAGTTGGACAGGCTCCTCTCCGTGATTAGAGGGCCGAAGGATGCCGCCCTTGCCGTGATCGGTGTCCATGGGGTCGGGAAGTCGGCACTGGTTTCCGAAACTCCGCATCTTTCCGACTACCGGACCGTCTTTCTCGGCGCGAGCGCATTCGAGTCCGCCTGGCCTATGTCCGGGCTTACCGCCCTCCTGAATGCGATGGACGATCCCGTTCTCAACGGAATTGCAGACCAAATCCTCCGCGATACGCCTGGAACCCTCGACGCGCCGGCAATATCCGCCCTGCTGCTCAGGGGCCTGCACCAGCGCTCTTCGTCCAGGACCGTCATTGTTATCGACGACGCAGACCAACTGGACCCAAGCAGCCAGGCAGTGATCGGTTTTCTCGCCCGCCGCCTTGCAGGGACGGATATCGCACTGATTGTCTGCCTGCGGGAAGAGATTCCTGACAGCCCATTTTCGGGCCTGCCCGTCCTCACCCTTCATCCCTTGAGCTACAGCGACACAGTCAAGATGCTCGAGGCCCTTCCGGTCAGTCAGGGTACCAACGCCGCTGCCCACGCAGTCGCCGGAGCCAGCCGCGGGAACCCGCTCGCCGCCGTCGAACTTTACAACCAGTTGCTGGAGCGCCAGGCCGAGGGCAAGTTTGCCCTCCCTGTTCCCCTGCCCTGCAAGGGCAGTTTCGAAGCCGAATTCGCCTTGGCCGTAGGAGGACTGACGGCAGCGGCCCGCAGCGTCCTGGACCTCCTATCACTATCGTTCCGAAGCGACATCTCCGCAATAGAGAAAGTCAACCCCAATGTCTGGGCCGCGGTGGAGGAGCTGCTGGGCCGCGGACTCGTGCAACGGACGGGGTCCTATGTAGGTATCCGCGACCAACTGCTTCGCGGGTACATCTTCGGATCGATGACGCCTGCCGTCCGCACTGCCAGCCACTCGGCACTGGCGGAAGCTTCGGAAGCTACAGATCCCTACGCACGAAGGTGGCACCTCAGCTTCACCGCCCTGGAACGGCAGACACCCTTTGGCTTGCTGCGCCACGCGGTCGACCTGATAAGGGCCGGGGAAGTCCCCTTCGCCGTCGAATACATCGAGCGGGCACTGAGCATCAACCCCTGGGAGGCTGAAACCGCTGCCCGCCTTTCCACTGTGGCTGAGCTTTTGTTCAACCGCGGGGAGTTTGTTTACTCCAAGCGCTATCTGGAGTGGGCTCAGCGGATAACCCGGAATCCGGCCCTCATCCTGCGTCTGACGGGGCTTTCATTCGAAATAGGTTTCATCCAGGGTGCAGCAATCCGTTCTGCCATGGTCCTGCGCCTCGTGAAGGAATTCGGCCAGTTCGATCCATCCTTTGCTGCCAACTTGCTTGCTGTGGCTGCCGTCTATTATGCGGAATGGTGGGAACTCGCAGACGCGAGGGACATCCTGTGCCAGGCACGGGAGTTCGCGGATTCCGCTTCCGAAGAATGCCTTGAGATCACGCAGCGCGCAAGGATGCTGACCGAGATTATTGGCGGCGAGCCGGAGCCTGCAAAGCCCAAGTATGCCCCGGACGGTGACAACACCATTGCAGGCCTGCTGATCCATGGCCGCGCCCTCAGCTATGCGGAAAGGCACAGTGAGGCGCAGGAAATCTTCGCGCGGGTGCGTTCTTCCGCAGCAGACGCCAACTGTAATTGGCGCGAAACGGCCCTTTTCGCCGCGGCAGACAACGAAATCAGGGCGGGCAATGTCCGGACTGCCGTGAAGCTGGTTGACGAGCTCGAACTGCGCGAGCCCGACTCCAACTACCACCGCGGGATGCGCCATGTCCTCCGGGCATGGCGGGCCCACGCTCTGGGTGATGAGCCAATGGCCCAGACCCATGCGAAGGAAGCACAGCGCCACGCCGGCGTTGAGAGCCATGCCGCCATCACCGCCCAGCTTGCCTCCTGGCAGGGGCACTTCGCGTTGCTCCGAGGCGACCTCGCCGAATCGCTTGCCCAGCTTTCGCGCGCTGCGGAGATCGGCGTGCGGTTCAACAATCCCACCTTGCTCCGCTGCGATGCGGATCTTGTGGAGGTCCTGGTTCGACTGGGACGCCACCGCGAGGCTACCCAAGCCCTAGCAAGCCTGGAAAGCCGCTCCGTAGGGCTTCGGTCCCCCTGGTTGATGGCAGCGGTTGCACGGAGCCGGGCCATTTTGGCAGACGGCGAACAGTCCCTCCAGCTGTTTGCCCAGGCGCTCGAGAACCGGAACCGGCATGAGTCTCTGCTTGAGCGTGCCAGGACAATGTTGTCCTACGCCGAACGGCTAAAGGCGCTGGGAAGGTTGCGGGACGCGCGGGACGAGATGATGCGGGCCAAGGTCATATTCGACGAAATCGGGGCCAACGCCTGGCTTCAGCAGGTGGATGCCCTCCTGCTCAATGAAAGGGTGGAAGCACCAGGTCCGCAAGGTAACCCGGCCCTGCTCCTGCTCGCCGACCATGAGCGGGTCCTGGCAAATATGGTCGCAAGGGGCATGCGCAATAAGGAAATAGCGGCCACGCTGTTCGTTTCCGTGCGGACGGTGGAAGTGCGTCTTACCGCCATCTACCGCAAACTCGGCGTCGAATCACGGGCCCAGCTGACTGCCCTTGCTGCGGGGAAAGCGAAGTCCCAGCCGGAGCCCTACGTCCTGCCTGTCCTTTAAGTCCGAGGGCTCCGCAGTCTCCGCATTTCCCACAACACACCGTCGCAGGATCCACAGGGAACCTGCCGAAACCCGGCGCATGCTGCTCTCCCCAGCTAGCTTTGCGTCAGAGTCACATTACAGGTGAACAAACCGTTAGGGGCCACGATGGCAGAAGTACCTATTACCCGGGAACGGAACACAATCCCCTACAAGAGGACTGGCCGCCCTATCTACGCCGGCAACCTTGGAAGCGACTATCCTCCCCGTGGCATCTACGCAGGATCGGCAGAGCCTGTTGCCCTCGTGGACGTACCAGCCAAGGGACGGGAATCGTCTGCCGACTGGATCGCAACCCATATCAATCTTTTGAGGATTACGGACAGCCTCCTGGTGGCAGGCTCCGTCATGCTGGGTTCCGAGCTGGCCAACCGCGGATTGTTCCGTGACGGGTCCAAGGCTGGAGCCGTAGCCACGGCAGCAGTGGCCTTGATTTGGATCGCCGCGTTGGAGATTCACCGGACACGCGATCCCAAGGTCTTGGGGGTCGGCGCTGACGAGTATAAGCGTGTAGCTGGGGCTACCTTCCGCGTCTTTGGTTTCCTTGCTTTGGCCGCCGTGATTTTTTCGATCCAAGGCGGTGACGCCCTGGCCACCGTTTCCCTCCCCGTGGGAATCGTTGCGCTCACCGCCAACCGCTGGGCGTTCCGGCGCCGGCTTGCAACGGAAAAGGCAAAGGGGCGGCACCTGTCGCGGGCCATCGTTGTCGGCGAACCTGAGGACGTCCGCTATGTGGTCCACCAGATCGAGAAGAAATCGGGTCCCGTCTACGAAATCCTGGGTGTCTGCCTCCCGGGTTCCCGGCGGGGGGCACGGCTGCGGGTAGACGACCGACTGGTCCCGGTCCTTTCGTCCACGGATGACATTCCGCGAACGGCAAGGCTCGCCACGGCGGATGCTGTGATCATCGCCGGACCTCTCCCAGGAGGGAACAGGTTCATCCGGGAGCTGGGGTGGAAGCTGGAGGAGTGTTCGGCCGAGATGGTGCTGGCAGCAACCCTGACCAACGTGGCAGGGCCCCGTATCCATTGGCGCCCCGTGGAGGGACTGCCGCTCATGCACGTTGACATCCCCCAGTACTCGGGCGGAAGGCACATCCTTAAGCGGGTGGTGGATGTGGCACTGGCCGGCACCGCACTCCTGGTCTTGGCACCGATTCTGCTCCTCCTTGCCGTCATCGTCAGGAAAGACAGCCCCGGCCCGGTCCTGTTCCGCCAAGAGCGCATCGGAAAGGATGGAAAGACGTTCGGAATGTACAAGTTCCGGTCGATGGTGGTGGATGCCGAGGAACGCCTGGCAACTTTGACCAAGAACAACGAGGGCTCAGGCGTACTTTTCAAAATGCACAACGATCCACGGGTCACCAAATGCGGCCGTTGGATGCGCAAGTATTCGCTGGATGAGTTGCCGCAGCTGTGGAACGTCCTGGTGGGCGATATGAGCCTGGTGGGGCCCCGCCCTCCCCTCGCCAGCGAGGTCAGCGCGTACGAGCGGCATACCCACCGACGCCTCCTGATCAAGCCCGGCCTTACGGGGCTCTGGCAAATCAACGGGCGCTCGGACCTTTCATGGGATGAAGCCGTGCGCCTGGACCTGTACTACGTCGAAAACTGGTCGATCGCCGGGGACCTGCTGATTCTGTGGCGCACTTTCCGTGCCGTTGTTCAGCCTTCCGGCGCCTACTGACAGCTCAAGCAGGAAGAGGACGAGATGAATGCCGTGGCACACAATTTCGGCTTGGACAACCAGTCGGCTGCCAAGTTGGGAATGGCCGTCGTGGGCGCCGGATCCAGGGGCGCTGCTCTGGCCAGGACCTTCCAGGCCTCCCCCGGCTGGGAATTGGCGGCAATATGCGACGTAGACATTGACCGGGCACGCAGGCTCGCCGCGAAACTCGGAGCTGTCCCCTGTTTCGAAACGATAGATGAACTGCTGGACAGCGTCGACGTAGATACTGCCGCAATTGCCACCCCGCTGGGTGCCCTCCATGGAACGGCCATGACGGCCTTGCGGGCCGGCAAGCATGTCCTGGTGGAAGAGCCCCTCGCAGACAGCTTGGCACACGGACAGGAGATGGTGTCGCAAGCGAAAACGGGTGGTCTTGTCCTGATGGCCGACCATCCCCATTCCTTTGAGCCGGCCATCCAGAAAATTCAAAAGCTGATGGAAACCGGTTCATTGGGCGAGATCCTTTTTGTCGAAGCCCTCCTGTCCGAAACCAACCTCCTGAAGACAGAGCGGGACGTGTTTTGGGATCTGGCGCCGGGCGACTTTGCCATCCTGGACCAGGTACTCCCGGACGGCCTGGCTCCCCTGGACGTCTCAGCCTTCGGCGGTGACCCTCTGGGCACCGGACGTGACTGTGTGGGCCACATCTATTTCAGGCTTCCCAATGATGCCCCTGTCCACCTCCACGTCAACAGGCTCAGCCGGGCCAGAAGCCACCAACTGGTGATAGCGGGTACCCGGCTCACGCTGGTTTGGGATGCCAAACTGCACAAGGAGCGTCTGCGGGTCTTTGACCCCTGCCTGTCCGCCCAGCAGAAACTGACGGCCCCATATTGCCCGGAACCCGACCTTCTCCAATTGCTGGGCGAAGACGGCACCCTGTTGACCATTGAGCAGCAAACAATGGATCGGCTGGCGGCTGAGTTTTCAAACCGGATCCGACGCCAAAGGGACGGGTACGCACCGCACCTGCCCGGGCTGAGGGTCCTGGCAGTGCTGGAAGCCGTCGCCCGGAGCAGGAGCCTTGATGGCCAAGTGTCCGGAGTTCTTGCGCCGCTTCAGGAAGGCCCGGGCGATCTCTCCGGGGACTGGTCGCAGAGCATCTTGTGGACCACGTAGAGGCAGCCATTGTCTTCCTCCTGCTCCTCCAAGGAAAGTTGGTGTCCCGTGGCTACTGAGTCAGTAGTTGCCAGGATAGAAGTCGTGAAGCCGTGGCTCGGGCAAGAGGAAGCCGATGCCTTGGCCGACGTGGTTCATTCCGGTTGCCTTACCCAAGGCAGGAAAGTCAGGGAATTTGAGGCTGCTTTCGCAGCCGCCCAGGGCGCCCGCTTTGCCGTCGCAACGTCGAGTTGCACCGCAGCCCTGCACCTCGCCTTGGTGGTGGCCGGTATCGGCCCGGGCGACGATGTGGTGGTTCCGTCCCTTTCCGTCGTAGCCACAGTGAACGCCGTCACCTACGTGGGTGCAAGGCCTGTGTTCTGTGACGTCGACCCTGCCACCGGGAACGTGACTGCAGAAACGATCCATGCCGCCCTGACCCTGGACACGCGCGCGGTGATCGTAGTGGACCAAGCCGGTGTGCCTGTGGATCTCGACCCTATTCGGGACCTTTGCAACCGCCACGAGATCACACTGATCGAGGATGCCGCCTGCGCGGTGGGGTCACTTTATAGAGGAAAGCCCGTTGGGACTGGATCAGACATTGCCGTGTGGTCATTTCATCCCGATCACATTCTCACTACTGGTGAGGGCGGCATGCTCACCACCCGCCGGGCGGACTGGGCCGCCCGCGCCCGGGCCCTGCGCGGGCATGCAAGCAACCTGACGCGGCCGAACACGGAGCAGTTCGTCCCTCCCCGGGAGGTGTGCCTGGAAGTGGGCTTCGATTACCAGATGACCGACCTGCAGGCAGCGATCGGGATCTGCCAGCTACGGCGGCTTCCGGCCATGGTGGAACGCCGGCGGTGGATTGCGGGCATTTATGCAGGCGCTTTGTCAGGCCTGGATGGCCTGCGGTTTGTAACTGATCCTCCCTATGGCACGACGAATTTCCAGTCCCTCTGGATGGAAGTCCTTCCGGCGTTCCCGGCGACGCGCGAATTATTGCTGGAACGGCTGGCAGAGGCCGGGGTGACTGCGCGGCGGGGAGCCTACGCTGCCCATCGGCAGCCCGCCTACAGATGGCGGGATACCGGCAACACGCGACTTCACAACACTGAACGGCTCAGTGAGCGGACTTTGGTCCTGCCGGTATTCCATGAACTGGATGCCACCAGCATCAACCGCGTCATCAACGCCATCCGGAAAACAGCATCCCCGGTGGGCACGTGAGCGAACTGATACTGGTTGCCGCAACTGGCCTCGCCCGCGAAGTCCTTGCGATGGTTCGCAGCAGCGGGCAGTACGACGTCGTCGGCCTGCTCGACGATGACAAGGAAATGGCGGGTGTGACAGTAGACGGCGCCCCCGTCCTGGGCAGCATTGGTGAAGCTCCGAACTACACACACGCCTTCTTGCTCGTGTGCGTGATGGCCAGCAAGGAACGTGAGGCCGTGGTGGCGCGGCTTGCATCGCTGGGAATCAACGACTCCAGGTACGCCACGGCGGTGGATCCCACCGTCCAGTTTCCCGAGGGGTGCCGGGTGGGGCGGGGCAGCATCTTGCTGCGGAATGTCACCCTCACTGCCGCTGTTACCTTGGGGTCGCACGTGGTGGCCATGCCAGCGGTGACGTTTTCGTACGACGACGACGTGTCCGACTTTGCCACGTTCGCCGCCGGCGTTTCGCTGGGCGGCGGAGTCAGGGTTGGCAGGGGCGCCTACCTGGGGTTGAATTCCAGCGTTCGGGACAGGACCTCAGTGGGAGACTACGCGACGATCGGAATGGGCGCCGCAGTCCTCAGCAACGTCCCTGACGGGGAAACGTGGGTGGGGGTACCCGCCCACGAGATTGATCACCGGGGATTCATCCGTTAGGAAACTACGCAGCCGTCCCGAAGAACAGCTCCGCCACCGTGGCCAGGCGCAGGGGGTCCTCAACCCCGCACAGCTCCCGTGCTGAGTGCATGGACAGCAGCGGCACGCCCACGTCCACAGTCCGGATGCCCAGCCGGGTGGCGGTGAGCGGGCCGATGGTGGAGCCGCAGGGCACCACGTTGTTGGACACGAACTCCTGGTAGGGCACGCCGGCTTCGCGGCACAGCCGTGCCCAGAAAGCGGCGCCGTACGCGTCCGTGGCGTAGCGCTGGTTGGCGTTGATCTTCAGGAGCGGACCGCCGTTCAGCACGGGATGGTTGGCGGGATCGTGCCGCTCCGGATAGTTCGGGTGCACCGCGTGCCCGGCGTCGGCTGAGAGGCAGAACGACGCCGCCAGGGCCTGCCGCCGCTGGCCCACCGTCGCGCCGAGGCCGTCAGAGATGCGCACCAGCACGTCTTCAAGGATGGGTCCGCACGCACCGGATCGGGAGTTGGAGCCGATTTCCTCGTGGTCGAACGCGGCCAGGACGGCAATGGGGCCGCCGGCATCCCCGGAGCCCGCGTGCGCAACCAGCGCCGCAAGCCCGGCGTGCGTGGCTGAAAGGTTGTCCAGCCGCCCTGATGCGAAGAACTCCCCCTTGCCGCCGAAAACCGCAGGCTCCTGCGTGTCCGCGATGACGACGTCGTACCCGCCGATCTGTCCCGGATCGACGGGGGAGCCGGCAACCGAACCTGCCAGCACGCCCAGCAGGTCCGAATCCGTAGGATTCCCCAGCCCCCACACCGGGTTCATATGCCGCTGCTTGTCCAGGGTGAGCCCCTCGTTCACGGCCCGGTCAAGGTGGATGGCCAGCTGCGGGAAGCGGAGCAGCGGGCCGGTGGCCGTGAGGTGCTCTGCGCCGTCGAGCATCACCAGCCGGCCCGCGAGCCGGAGCTCGCGGTCCAGCCAGGAATTCAGCAGCGGTCCGCCGTAGATTTCCACTCCGGCCTGGAGCCAGCCGTGGGCACCGGTGGTGGGCTTGGGCTTGAGCTTGAACGACGGCGAATCGGTGTGCGCCCCGAGGATGTTGAACCCCGTGGTTGGCCCCGCACCTTCGGGGACCACCCACGCGATCAGTGCGCCGTCCCTGATGATGAAGAACCGACCCGGCCCGCCCTCCCAGGGCTGCAGTTCATCCAGGCGGGTGAACCCGGCCTCCTCCAGCCGCCGGCCGCCCTCGTGCGCAGCATGGAAGCTCGACGGCGATGCGCTGACATAGGCGCCAAGGTCCTGGATGTGGTCTGCGGCAGAGGAAGGCAAAGGCATGGTCCCGAGTTTAGCGCCGCGCCTACTCCGCAGGTGCCGCTGCGGGTTCGACCTCCACGGCGTCCGGCTGGCCGGCGGCAGCGCCGTGCCGACGGTAACGGAGCACACCGACCGCCACGACCACGGCAGCCAGGGCCAGGGAGAGCAGCAGCGATTCCCGGGTGGACTCCACGATCACCATGCCGATGAGCAGGGCCACGATGCTGATGATCGCTGCCCAGGTGAGGTACGGGAACAGCCACATCTTCAGCTGCAGGTCCTTGGCCGCGGCGCCCATGCGGCGGCGGAGGACAAGCTGCGACGCCGAGATGACCAGCCATACGAACAGGGCAATGGCCCCCGAGGTGTTCACCAGGAAGAGGAACACGGTGTCCGGTGCGATGTAGTTCAGACCGACCGTGACGAACCCGACCACAGTGGAGGCAAGGACGGCAGCGGCGGGAACACCCCGGCGGGAGATGCGGGTCCATGAGCGCGGCGCGTCACCGCGGGTAGAGAGTGAGAACAGCATGCGGCTGGCGGTGTAAAGACCGGAGTTCAGGCAGGAAAGGACGGAAGTAAGAACTACGACGTCCATGATGGTTCCGGCGCCGGGGATGCCGAAGAGTTCGATGACCGCCACGTACGGGCTCTTGGCCACGGAGGCGGAGTTCCAGGGAAGCAGGGTGACCACCACGGCGATGGAGCCGATGTAGAAGACCAGGATGCGCCACACTGTGGATTTCACTGCCTTCTTGACGGCATCCACAGGGTTTTCGGATTCGCCGGCTGCGATGGTGGCGATCTCAGCGCCGAAAAAGGAGAAGACCACCACAAGGATGCCTGCCAGGACCGCACCCGGGCCATTGGGCATAAAGCCGCCGTTGTTGATCAGGTTGCTCAGCCCCGGTGCGGGGACGCCCGGAACGAGGCCCAGGATGGCGGCAGCGCCGAAGAGGAGGAACAGGACGATGGCAGCGACCTTGATGGACGCGAACCAGAACTCGAACTCACCGTAGGACTTCACGGAACCGAGGTTGGTCAGCGTCAGCAGCACCATGAGGACAAGGGCCCACACCCACTGGTCGATGCCCGGCACCCAGCGGTGCATGATGGCAGCGCCTGCGGTGGCTTCGATGCCCAGGACGATGATCCAGAACCAGGCGTAGAGCCAGCCGATGCTGAACCCTGCCCAGCGGCCCAGCGCCTTGTCGGCGTAGGTGGAGAACGAGCCTGTCTCGGGGTTGGCCGCGGCCATCTCGCCCAGCATGCGCATCACCAGGATGACCACCAGGCCGGCGGCCGCGTACGCCACGAGGATGCCTGGGCCGGCCTGCTGAATGGCTGCCCCCGAGCCGACGAAAAGTCCTGCACCAATCACGCCGGCGATGGCGATCATGGACAGGTGCCTGGGTTTCAGGGACTTTGAAAGTTGCTGGTCAGCATGCATGGAAGCGCCGTCCTGTTGGGAAATAGCATGGGTTGAGCGACGTGCCTTGGTGGACACCGGCGGACCGTGTGATGCACCACATCGTCGTTTCACCCTAGGTCCGCCATTATCCGCCCTGCTTTGTGCAGTTCAACAGATCTGCCCCCGGCGAACAGGACGGCCCTCCAAGCAGGAACCATCACGAGCAAGAAAAGTTTCCTCCCAGGCATATTTGTCATGTGCCGGAAACCACGTCGCTGCGGATGCATTGGCCGGAAGCAGGAGCCCGGAGGTCAGATGTCCCGGCGTTTGAGCAGCACGGCGGCCAGCAGGACGGGAACCACCACCCAGGCGCCCAGGACCAGTCCGGCCTGCCACGCCTCGAGGGTGTCCGGAACGTGCTGCACAGCCGTCAGCGGCTCAACGGTGTTGCCGGGCAGGTACTTCCGGGCTTCCTTGAAGAAGTCCCCGGGGATGAGCTGGAAGGCAAGAGGTGCCACGAAGAAGATGCCCACCAGGCTCATGATGCCACCGGCGGAGTTCCGCAGCAGCGTGCCCAGGGCCATGCCGATGGCGGCGACGGCGGCCACGTAGATGCTGTTGACCAGGAGGAGCTTCACCGACTGGGAGCTGGCCAGGTCGAGTTTCAGGCCGTAGTTGTCCAGGATGGGCACGGCAACCAGCCCGGCCACCCAGGTGGACACGGCGGTGACCACGAACGACGTCACCATCACCACCACCAGCTTGGCGGCAAATGCGGGGATCCGCTTGGGTACGGCTGCGAAGGTGGACCGGGCCATGCCCGTAGTGAACTCGGAACTCATCAGGAGCACACCCAGGGACCCGAGGATCAGTTGCGCGAAGGCGATACCGGAGGTGGGGGCGCTGATGGCAAGGTCTCCGCCCTGGGATGCCATCCTCGAGGCCGCCTGCGGATCACGGGTGGCGGCATTCGTGAACTGTCCTGTCCCCCACGCCGACAGCGCACCGAATCCCACCATGACCACCGCCGTGGAGGCGAGCAGGATCAGGGTGGAGAGCAAGCTGCGGAATTTGATGATCTCCGAGTTGAGGACCCGGAAGAAGGTGGGACCGGGAAGGGACCTTCCGGCGTTGCGGGAGGCTGGTCCGGCGGGGGACGGTGCCGGTTCGCGGGAGGACGTTGACTCAGTGGTTGTGGAACTCATTACTTGCTGACCTCCACAGTGGGCAGGGAGTGGTATTCGACGTCGTCCTTGGTCAGTTCCATGTATGCCTCCTCAAGGCTGGCAACAAGGGGGGTGAGTTCATAGACCATGACCTGGTTTTCCAGGGCGGTCGCGGCGATTGCTTTGGGTTCCAGACCCGTTACTTCGAGCAGTTCCCGCTCCGGCACGTCAACGGAGGCACCCCGCGCAGACAGCAGCTGATGGAGCCGGTCAGGTTGGTCGGTACGGACGCGGACCCGTGACTGGCCCTTGCCGGTGATGATGTCCTTGATGGGTGCGTCGGCAATCACCCGGCCGCGGCCAATGACTATCAGGTGGTCCGCAGTCTGCGCCATCTCGCTCATCAGGTGGCTCGAAAGAAACACTGTGCGCCCCTGCCCGGCCAGGTACCGCACCAGGTTCCGCACCCACACCACCCCCTCGGGGTCCAGGCCGTTGACCGGTTCGTCCAGGATGAGGGTCTGCGGGTCCCCCAGCAGGGCAGCGGCGATACCCAGCCGCTGGCCCATGCCCAGTGAAAAGCCGCCGGCCTTCTTGCGGGCCACGGCCTCCAGCCCGGTCATCTCGATCACCTCATGCACCCGCGTTTTGGGGATGCTGTGCGTGGCCGCCATGGCCAGCAGGTGGTTGTAGGCGCTGCGGCTGGTGTGCACCGCTTTGGCGTCGAGGAGGGCACCCACCTGCCGCAGTGGCGCCTTGTGCCGGACGTATGGCAGGCCGTTCACCGTGACAGATCCGGATGTGGGCCGGTCCAATCCCATGATCATGCGCATGGTGGTGGACTTTCCTGCCCCGTTGGGGCCCAGAAAGCCGGTGACTTGCCCTGCCTTAACGGTGAAACTGACACCGGCCACGGCGGTTTTGGCACCATAGACCTTGGTCAGCCCGTTTGCCTCGATCATGATTCATCCTTCGGACGGCAGCACGCGGCTGCGGACGGTTTTCGCTGGGTGTTCTTGCCCCACGCTACCGGGGTGCGGGCAGCGTTTCGCCTCGTATCAGGGATGATTCAGGGGAGAATCAGGGTCCTCCCCGCGCCCGCTCCCCTCAGGAGCGCGGTGAGTAGTACGTCAGCGCCTTCGGCCGGACCTTGTAGGCCACGCTTCGGACTCCGGCCAGGGCCTCTCCGTCCACGGCCAGCGCCATGGGGGCACCGTCGGCGTCGATCCTGACCCCCGTGGCCTCCCGGAGATGCGTGATCCGGGAGCTTGCCACGGTGCCCGTGAGCACGGACCAGAGCAGGCGCAGCCTTGCAAAGGACTCATCGGCGGTGATCAGCCGGACATCCAGCACACCGTCGTCCATGACGGGCCGGATCAGGGGCGCATGGTCGCGCGGGTAGTACCGGCCCCTCCCCAGGTAGGCAATCCACACTTTGTGCCGCTTCCCGTCCACGGTGAGAGTGGTGGGCGTACCCGCGGCGAAGGTCCGGAACATGGCAACGACGCCGGCCAGCGGTTTTCCGAGCGCGGGCTGCAGGTGCTCGCGCCGTCGGACAAAGTTCGGGTAGAGGCCGATGCTCGACGTGTTCAGCATTGCCACCTCGGATACCTCCGGGTTCCCGGCCAGGCCCCGCTCTGCGGTCACCACTCCGATGTCTGCGAGTGCGGCCTCACCGTTGTTTGCCGCCCGCACGGCATCCTTCAGGCTGCCCGTCCCCGCGTCCCGGGCAAAGTGGTTCAAGGTCCCACCGGGGAGGACCAGCAGGGGCAAAGAACGGTCGACGGCGGCAGCAGCCGCCGTGCCCACGGTCCCGTCTCCGCCCCACACACCCAGGGCGCGGGTACCAGGGTAATCAGCAGTAGCGGCGATCCGCTCCACCAGGTCCTCGTCAGGCTGCACGGTATTTATATGAGCTTTGGGAAATACTTCCTGCAAAGCCTCGGCGGTCTCTTCTTTGAAGGAGCCGCCAAGGGTGTTGACCACGATGCTGAGGCCTTCACCACCAGGCAGTTCGGGGGCACTGGTCCAAGCCCGGTTGGTCTGCGGGATGGGCGGGCGGACCGGCCACCAGTGGCGGGTCACCAAGGCAGCGCCGGCACCGAGGGCGGAGCCGAACAGAACATCGGAGGGCCAGTGCGCCCCAGTGTGCACCCTTGAATAGGCCACACCTAAGGCAGCCGGTGCCAATGCGGCGCCCAGGGCGGGGCGGACCAAACCCACTCCCACTGCGAACGCCACGGCGGATGCGGAATGGCCGGACGGCATGGAGGAACTGGTGGGCTGCGGATGCACGAAGCGGAAGACCGGCAGATGTTCAGGGAGCGGACGGGTCCGGGGGAGCAGCGTCTTGAACACCACGTTGGTCACCGCCGAGGCTACCCCCTGGGCAATCAGGCCATGCAGCGCAGCCCTCCTCGTCTTGCCCGGGAAGAGCGCCATGACAGCCGCCGTGCCAATCCAGAGTTTGCCTTGGTTGGCGGCAGCGGAAAGCCGCCGGAAGAAGACGTCGTGGTTACCGCCCGGCAGGTCTGAAACATGCCTCAAGAGGTATCTATCGAGCCGGCTGATCCAGGTCCGGCCCCGTGGCCTGCTGCTTTGCATGTGATCACCCTAACCCCAAGGGCTACTCGTGCTTGGAGGACTCCTGCACGCTGTCCTGATCGGTGTCCTGCGCGGCGGTCGCCTGCTCCACCTGTAAGGGCCTGGCCGCTCCGGCGAGCAGGAGGGCAACCAGGATGGGGGCCATGATCGCCAGCAGCGCCGTGTGGATCCCCGTCAGGTCCCCCAGATAGCCCAGCAGCGGCGGTCCAGCCAGGAACGAGATATACCCCAAAGTTGATACAACGGAGACGCGGGCGGCTGAGTGTTGCGGGTCGTCGGACGCGGCGGACATTCCCATCGGGAAGGCGAGGGCGGCGCCCACGCCCCACAGCGCGGCACCAATCCCCGCCAGCCAGATATTGGATGCCAGCACGAAGAGCCCCAGCCCTGCGGCGGCCGCTGCCATGCTGGCGCGCAGCACGGCGACGCGTCCGTACTTGTCAATGACACGGCCACCGAGGAATCGCATAGCGGTCATGGCCAGCACGAACAGGGCGAACATAAGGGCACCGGTGGACTCTGAGGTGGCAAGTCCGTCAACCGATGCCTTGGCAATCCAGTCGTTTCCGGCACCCTCCGTGAGCGTGGCGCCCAGGACCACTACGCCGATCAGCAGCGTCCTGCTGTCCCGCCAGGCGGACTGCCCCTTGGCAGGCTTCGGGGCCCCCTCCACGGTGGCTGTAACCAGGTGGGGGAGGAAATAGCGTGGGACCACCAGGGCCACCACAACCACCACGGCGGCGATCACCAGAAGATGCAGCGGAAGGTCCACGCCCAGGGTGGACAGCCCCGCGCCGACGAGGGCACCTATGAACGCGCCGCCGCTGAAGGCCGCGTGGAACTGCGGCATGATGGTCCGGCGGAGCTTGTGCTCCACGTCGGCCCCTTCAATATTCTGCGCCACGTCCCACAGCCCAATGCCGATGCCGAAGAAGAACAGGGACACCGCCGTTCCGGGAATGAAAACAGCCGAAAGCGACATCGCGATACCCACGCCTGCCGCCGCGGCCAGCAGGCCGGCAAAACGCACGGTGTTGGCCGTACCGATCCTGCCCACCACCAGTCCCGCGGTGGGCAGCGCAAGCAGCGAGCCGATGGCCGTGCACAGCAGCAGGGTGCCCATTTGGCCGGATGTGATCTGCAGCGTCTGGGTGACTGCGGGAATCCTGGCTGCCCAACTGGCAAAGACAAGCCCGTTGATGCCGAAGACCACAAACGTGGCCGCGGCGGCGGCTTTCAATCCTGCGTGCTGTTCCATGCCGGTGCTGGTGCTCATACGCTCACTACTTCCACAGAGTATTTTTCGAGTTCGGCCTTATCCTGCGCACTGAACTGCCTGTCGGTGACGATGATGTCCACGCGGTCCAGCCCGGCCACGAGCACCCGTGCGTGGGCCTGCCACTTTGCCGCTGAGGCGGCTACCACCACCCGTGCAGCTGATTCCAGGCCTGCTTTCTTGACTGCTGCATCTTCCAGGTCGTGGGCCAGCAGGCCGTCGTTGGGATGCACTGCGCAGGGGGTAACCACGGCGGTATCAAAGCGGAGGGACCGGATATTGGACTCGGCCAGGGGTCCACGGAAACAAAGTTCTCCGGGCACCACGCTCCCGCCCGGCAGCAACAGTGCAGGCCGGGAGCCTGCACTTCCCTCACCCGCAGTTGCCGCATTGAGGGCCTGCAGGGACATGGGCATCAGGGTCAGCGCCCTGCCTGACACGGCCCGCGCCACCTCCGTCGCCGTGCTTCCGCTGTCCAGCCAGACGTGTTCCCGTTCGGCCAGCAGGCCTGCCACCGCAGCCCCTATACGGGTCTTGGCATCCCGGTCCTCCAGCTCGCGCTGCCCGTAGCCGGGGTTCTGCCCCTGCCCGATCAGGCTCCTGGCACCGCCGTGGACCCTGCGGAGGACACCGTGGCCTGAGAGCACCTCAAGGTCGCGGCGGATGGTGGCGCCCGAGGCACCGCACGCCTGCATCAGCTGTTCGACGCTCGCTTCCGACTGCTGCCGAAGGATTTCGGCAATTGTGCGGTGCCGCTCATCGGTCTTCATGAGCAAATGCTAACAGTCTCTGATCACTTGGTCACTGCAAAAGAGCAACTCTGCAGTTGCTCTATCAGTTGCGGCTGCCAAACCACGAGTGAAACAGCGATATCTGATGGAGCAACCTCTCAGCGGACGCGGTCCACCCTTTGCTCATCCCACACGGGCTCGGCGGACTCGTAGACTTTTCCGTCGGATCCGAAAACCAGGAACCGGTCGAAGGTCCGGGCGAACCAGCGGTCGTGGGTGACAGCCAGGACGGTCCCCTCGAAGTGGTCAATGGCGCGTTCCAGGGCCTCGGCCGAATGCAGGTCCAGGTTGTCCGTGGGCTCGTCCAGCAGGAGCAGGGTGGCACCGCTGAGCTGCAGGAGCAGGATCTGGAACCGTGCCTGCTGGCCGCCGGAGAGGGACTCGTACTTCTGCTCCGACTGCCCCGCCAGGCCGTAGCCGTCCAGCGCGCCGGCGGCGGCCTCACGGCCCAGCCCGGAACGGTGCTCGTCGCCGCGGTGCAGGATCTCCAGCAGAGTCTTCCCCAGCAGGTCGGGCCGGACGTGCGTCTGTGCAAAGAAGCCGGGCCGGATACGCGCACCCAGCTTCACCGTCCCTTCATGCGGCACCTCAACGATCTGCACATCGGAAACCGGCAGGTGCTCCCGTTCGGGGTCAGTGCCACCGGTGGCCAGCAGCCGCAGGAAGTGGGACTTGCCGGAACCGTTGGAGCCCAGGACGCCCACGCGGTCACCGAACCATACTTCAGTGGAAAACGGCTTCATGAGGCCGGTCAGCTCCAGCCGCTCCGCCACGATGGCGCGCTTGGCGGTCCGCCCGCCCTTGAGCCGCATCTGGACGTTCTGCTCGATGGGCAGCGCCTCCGGCGGCCCAATTTCGAGGAACTTCGCCAGCCGGGTCTGGGCAGCGTGGTAGCGGTTGGCCATGTCTGAACGGAACGCGGCCTTGTTCTTGTACATGTTGACGAGTTCCTTGAGCTTGATGTGCTCCTCGTCCCAGCGTTTGCGCAGTTCCTCGAAGCGCGCGTTCCGGTCTGCGCGTGCCTCAACATAGGAGCCGAAGCCGCCGCCGTGGATCCAGGCCGCAGCCCCGTTGATGCCCGGCTCCAAGGTCACGATGCGTCCAGCAGCGTTATTCAACAGTTCGCGGTCGTGGCTGATGAAGAAGACCGTCTTCCTGGACTCGTTCAGTTTTTCCTCGAGCCAGCGCTTCCCGGGGACGTCCAGGTAGTTGTCCGGCTCGTCCAGGAGCAGGAGATCGTCCGGGCCGGCAAACAGCGCCTCCAGTACCAGCCGTTTCTGCTCACCACCGGAAAGGGTCGACGCCGGGCGGTGCTGCGCGCGGTCAAAGGGCAGTCCCAGCGCGGCCATACAGACCTCGTCCCAGACGGTTTCGACGTCGTAGCCGCCCGCGTCCCCCCAGTCCACGATGGCCTGGGCGTACCGCACCTGGGTGGGTTCGTCGTCGTGCTCCATCATGGCCAGCTCCGCCTCATCAACCTCGCGCGCAGCCGCCGCCAGCGCCGGGGGAGCGGCGGAGACCAGGAGGTCCCGGACTGTGGAACCGTCCCGCACCTGGCCCACGAACTGTCGCATGATGCCCATGGTCCCGGAACGGCCCACCACGCCCTCGTCCGGAACCAGGTCTCCCGCGATGATTCGGAACAGGGTGGTCTTGCCGGTGCCGTTGGGCCCGATCAGGGCGGTCTTGGTGCCGTCCGGGACCTTGAAGGTGACCCCGTTCAGGAGCTGGGTGCCGTCGGAGAGGAAGTAGTCGATGCCGGAAACGTCAATATGGGCCACACCGTCAATCCTCCCACGCCGCTCCCTAGCCGGCGGCGGTGAGGAACTGCTTCAGCAGCGGGCCGGAGGTGGTGGCACCCAGGCCGCCGTCCTCCACGAAGACGGCCACTGCCAGGTCGCCATGCACGGCCACGATCCACGCGTGGGTCTTCGGCGGGTTCTCGGTGCCGAATTCGGCGGTTCCCGTCTTGGCCCCCACCGGGGCACCGGGGACGCTGGAGAGGAATCCTGCGTGTCCGGAGGTGACGACGGCGCGCATCATGTCTGCGAGCGATGCCGCCTCCGCTGCAGTGATGGGCTTGTCCGAGGCCGTGGACGGCGCCTCGGCCGTGGCTGTGGCCGTCGGTTCTGCTGCCGGGGCGGTGGACCCTGCTGTCGTTCCGGCGGCGGGAGCACCGGCGTCGGCGTTGAGGACCAGCTGCGCCGAGACCGGGGCGCCCTTGGCGACGGACCCGGCCATGATTGCCGCCGCCAGCGGGGACAGCAGCACCTTTCCCTGTCCGATCATGGAGGCCGCGTGCTCGGTGCCCTGGGCCTGGCCGGGTACGGAACCCAGGAAGGCTTCAGCACCAAGCTTCGGCGCTTCCACCGCAACACCCATGGACGTGGCGGCGGCTTCAAGCTGGCCCTGTGACACCGAGTCCCGCTGCGAGATGAAGGCCGTGTTGCAGGAGTGTGCAAAGGCGTCCCGCAGCGTTACCGCGCCCAGGGAGGTCTCGGGGTAGCCCTCGGAGTTCTTGAACGTGCGGCCGTCCACCGTAAGGGTGGGAGTGCACTGGACGGTGGAATCGGGCGTCATCCCGTTGCGGAACATGGCGAGCGAGTCCACCATTTTGAAAATGGAGCCCGGCGCGTACTGTCCCAGCATGGCGGTGTTGTAGCCGTTGCTGCCCGGTCCGGATGCAGCTGCCAGGACTGCGCCGGTGGAGGGACGCAGGGCAACGATCGCCGACGCCGGTTTCACGCCCTCCAGGGTGCTTTCCGCCAGGGTCTGCAGCCGCGGATCGAGGGTGGTTTTCAGCGGGGTTCCGGGCTTGGGGTCCACTTGGAAGAGGACGCGGCGGGGGTCGGTGCCGGCGGACTGGATTTGTTCGCGGGTCAGGTCGGCCCGCTGTGCACGGATGACGACAGCGTCCGAGCCGCGGAGCTGTTCATCGTACTGCTGCTGGAGACCGCCGACGCCGGTCACGTCACCTGCCACAAGGGCACCGTTGGATGCCTCGATCTGCTCTGCGGATGCTTCACCCACCGACCCAAGAACGGCACGGGCGAACGTCCGGCTCGGCGCCAGCGGAATCGACGCCGGTATCCCCCGGGCACCCGGAATGGCCTGGATCTGCTGGTCGGAGATGGTCCGGCCTTCTTCCCGCAGGGTGATCGCGGAAACGAAGGCCTGTTCACCGGCAGCCTTGACCTGCTGTACGTAGGCGGCAGGATCCACTCCCACCAGTGCGGCCAGCTTGCCGGCGGAATCGGCCGGGTCCGCGCCACCGAGCTGGGGCTTGTCGATCCCCACGTTCACCACGGGACGGTAGGTGACCAGCGGGACGTCCCCGGCACCAAGGATGTCCGCGCGTTTGTGCGACTGGGAGCCCTTGGTCACGATCTCGCTGTCCGCCAGGCCGGGTGCCAGCATGGCCGGGTCCCAGACAGTGAGCCACTTGTCGCCGGACTTCTTGAAGTTTGCCGCGATGGTGTACTTCCACTCGGCGTCGCCAAACTTCCACGTGTAATTCAGTGGGGCGGATGCTTTGTCGCCGTCGAGCGTAAGCCCGCCTGCCTGGACCTGCGGCTTTTGCGGATCCAGGGCCGCGAAGACCTGGTGGAGCTGGTCGTTGGCTGCCGCAGCATCCTTGCCCTCAAAGGCCACAGATCCCACATCCAGCGCCGAGACCGCGCCGGCCAGTTGTTGCGCGGCGGCTTCCGCCCCGGACTTCCCGTCGTCGCAGGCCACCAGCGAGGTTCCGAGAATGAGCGCAGCTACGGCAAGCGAAAGTTTTGTTGATTTCCCCATCGCGCCATTATCCCCCGGGCCGGCCGCCTGCTGCGCAACTGTGTAAGCAGCGGACGGCCCAACCACGCGCCGGCCATGCCTGGAACCTAGGCGATGCCAAGGTCAGGGACCGGCAGCTTGAAGACATCCTTGAGGGCCTGCCTTGCCGCATGCATGCCCGGCATGCCTGTCACCCCCGGCCCCGGTGGGGTTGACGACGAGCAGAGGTAGACGCCCAGCAGCGGCGTCCGCCACGGGACGGGGGATATCACAGGCTTCTGGATAAGCCCCCGGACGTCCATGACGCCGGCACTGAAGTCGCCCCCGATGTAGTTGCGGTTGTACTCGGCCAGCTCCGCAGCGGTGATGACATGTGATTCCACCACCAGGTCGCGGAAGCCCGGAGCGAACCGTTCCAGCTGGGCCACAATTTGGTTGGTCATGTCCTTTGTGGAGCCCGAGGGAACATGGCAGTAGGTCCAGAGGGTGTGCCTGCCGGCGGGTGCCCGGCTCGGGTCGAAACGGGAGGGTTGGGCCACGAGCACGTAGGGCCGTTCAGGGTGGCGTCCTGCGCTGACCTCATTTTCCGAACGCGCCAGTTCGGCCCGTGTGCCGCCCACGTGGACGGTACCGGATTCGGAAAGTCCGTCGGCCTGCCATGGCACCGGCCCGGACAGGATGAAATCCACCTTGCAGGAGCCGTTGCCGTAGCGGAAGCGGTCCAGTGCCCGCCGGAAGTGGCCCGGAAGTGATTCCCCTGCCATGTCCAGGAGTCCGCGCGGCGCCACATCCAGCAGGGTGGCCCGGGCCGCCGGAAGCTGCTCGAGCCGGTCTATCGGTGTTCCGGTGTGAATCACGCCGCCATGGGCGCGGATGTCATCAGCCAGTGCTGCCGCGATTGATGCCGAGCCGCCGCGGGGGATGGGCCATCCGCCCGCATGCCCCAGGGCGCCCAGCATGAGCCCGGCCCCGGACGCGGCCAGGGACGGCAGGTGTGAGATGGCGTGGGCCGCCACCCCGCTGAGCAGGGCCGGGGCAAGTTCTTCCCGGAACCGGAGGTTCCACAGGCCGGTTCCCTGTTCCAGGGTCCGCAGCCCGTAGATGCCGGCCACGAGCGGGTTCCGGGGGATCCGGAGGAGCTGGTTCTGGGTGAAGTCCATGACGTCAGCGACATGGCGGACCAGCGGTTCCATCAGCCGCCGGTACGCCGGGCCGTCCTGCCCCAGGGCTTCCGCGGTCTTGTCCAGGGACTTGTAGGCCAATGCAGCACGGCCACCCTCCAGCGGGGACCCGAAGGAGACGTCCGGGGTTATCAGGTCAACCCTCCGGGACAGCTCGAAGGCGCGGAAAAAGGGGGATGCAACGGCCATGGGATGCACCGCGGAGCAGACGTCATGGAGGTGGCCGGGCTGCATCAACTCGGTGGTCCGCGTGCCGCCGCCGATCGTCGATGCTGCCTCGAAGACCTCCACCGACAGCCCGGCACGTGCCATGACCGCTGCCGCCGAGAGCCCATTGGGCCCGGAACCTACTACCGCAACATCAACCATGGGACCTTCTTTCAAAGTGAGGGTGAAGCTTTGGAAGGGAGGGGCGAAGCGGCGCGGCGCCGGATGCGCCAGCGGAACCGGTCCGGTGCGTCCGCGAAGGGCCCGCCGTGCGGGTCATCGAGGTGGTGCCTTCGGATGGGGTCGTATGCGGGGTTGTAGATGTCCCAGGTGACGCGCGCCATGAGGTACGCCACCGCGGCCATGTGCGCGGCAACGGCGAGGACGTAGTACGGCATGTCCAGGTTGTGTTGCGAGGAACCTGCGCTGGTCACCTGTCCAAGGTACATCCAGATCGCGGCCCAATGCAGGGCTTCGATGCCCTGCCACACCAGGAAGTCGCGCCAGCGCGGCCGGGCCAGGGCCAGGAGCGGGATCAACCACACCACGTATTGCGGCGAATAGACCTTGCTGGTGAGGATGAAGGCCCCGACGATCAGGAATGCCAGCTGGGCCAGGCGGGGACGGCGGGGCGCGGTCAGGGCAACGGCGGCAATCCCGGCACAGGCCAGCACAAAGAACCCGGCAGACAGGATGCTGACGCCTTCGGCGCCCAGACCGGACCAGCCCAGCCTGCCCGCCACCAGGTTGTAGGCGAACCATGCCGAGCTGTAGCCGGCGCCCCGGTCGGCACTGTACTGGAAGAAATAGGCCCAGCCGGAAGGGTTCATCAGCGCGAACGGCAGATTAACCAGCACCCACGTGGCCGCTGCACTGGCGCCGGTTACCAGCAACGGTCGCCACCTGCCCGACCGGACGGCGAGCAGCAGGATGGCTCCGAGTACCAGCACCGGATACAGCTTGGTGGCGGTGGCCAGCCCGATCAGCACCCCTGCAAGGACAAGCCGCTTCCGGGCAAAGAGGTACATGCCCATGGCAAGCAGGCAGGCGGCCCAAAGATCCCAGTTGATGGTGCCGGCCAGCACGATCCCCGGGGCCACGGCCACCATGGCCGCGTCCCAGGGCCGCCTGCCTGGCATGCGGGCAACCACCACCACGGTGACCATGGCCACTGCCGCCAGCAGCACGGCGTTGATGTCGAAGTAGGCAAGGGCCATGGTTTTGGGGTCTCCGCCCGGCACCAACCAGGCCGTAACCCCTGCGATGAGTCCTATGAGCACCGGGTATTCGAACTGGCTGCCGCTGCCCAGGATGGGGAACATCCCCGCTGCCATGCCGCGGTTCCGGAACAGCTCCGGGAAGTCCGAGTAGCAGGTGGCGTAGAACTGTGTGGGCGTCTCCCAGCCGTTGGCCCTGCAGTATCCCTTCAACAGGATTCCCACCAAGGCTGCCAGCGCCGTGAGGACAATCAGCACCCGTTCAACGGTGAAGATGCCGGGGGAGACCACACCGGGCGCTGTCCTGGTCCCCAGCGGGCCACCGAGCACCTCCGTGAAATTCCGCAACACGTCATCACTGCGGCTGGGCACCACGATGCGGGGCCGTCGTTCATCCTCCGGCGGCTGGGTCTCGTGCATGGCATCGAGCTTACCGCCGGCCCCGTCCCAGGAGATCAGTGTCCGGCAGGATCGGGGCCGGCCGTCAGCGCAGGCCGCCCAGCTGCTGGTGCATGAGCACAAAAACATCGTTCCGGTGCTGCTCCAGCAGGGCGCTGTTGAAGGAACTGCGGCGCTGCAGGGGGCGGGACAGGAGTCCCATGATCATTCGCATCAAGGGAACCACCTCCTTTCGTTGATCATTAGGTGCAAAAGGGCACGGCGAATTAGCGCTGTTTTTGTGCGCGGGAAAGTGCAGTAAAAAGGGTGCATAAATTCCACCAGGGAATTAATCGGAATCGCACAAGAAAGCGCAATTCCAGGGGTGCCTGACTATGGCGAAGCTGAAGTGAGACCACAAAGCCGGATGCAAAATTCTCCGAGCAGGGACTATTCGAAGAAAGAGCCGGGGGCTATGCCAAAAGCTTTTCCGGGAAGTCAGCGAAGAAGCGCAGCATTCCGGGCAGGCCGAGAGCCAGGGCCGAAGCCTTGGAAGGAGTCCTGGCGGGTGAGCGGATGCAGGTGCCGGTTAGCGGCGCCGCAGCAAGCCCGCGAGGGCGGCTGGGCGGCGGGAACCGGAGTAGACCGGAGCTACGCGTGCGTCATCAGCAAAGGCCGGGAACGCATTGATGGGGGCATTCCATTCGCCAGTCAAAGTCATCATTATCCCAACCTCCTTTTCTGCTGTCCGCTGCGTGGGTTGCGTTGCGGTCTGGGACCCGGGCAGATCACCGTGGGGTCAGGAATAAAGTTACCCCAGGAATCAGCGAAAGGCCAGCAATTCCCGTAAAAAGGTAAGAAGTTTATTCAAAAAGAAGATTTAGAGGCCCCAGCGCACAATAGCGGGCGTCTTTTTATCCCATCCCAGGGTGCAGACCTTGGCGGTGCCCAGGACAAAGTGCCGGCCTTCCGTGGGTGGCAATTCCAGCCAACGGGCGGTGAGGATCCGGGAGAAATGGCCGTGTGCCACGATCAGCACGTTGTCCATCCCGGATTCCAGGATCCGTCCAATGATCTTGTCCGCCCGCGCGGCCACCTCGTCCAGCGTTTCACCGTTGGGCACGCCGTGTGTCCAGATCAGGTAATCGGGGTTGTCCTTGCGGATCAGGTCCGAGCTGATGCCCTCGTAGTCGCCGTAGTTCCATTCCACGGCGAGCGGCTCGTGCCGGGCGTCAGGGAATCCGGCCAGTTCGGCCGTCCGCCGTGCGCGCCGCAGCGGAGAGGTGAGCACCAGGTCGAAGTCGACGCCGTCCAGCACCTTGCGGGCCTCCACGGCCTGCTGCTCGCCTTCCACTGTCAGGGGAAGGTCGGTCAGGCCCGTGTACTGCCCGCTCTTTGACCATTCGGTCTCACCGTGGCGAAGGATCCAGAGCTGGGGGCGCGGGGCAAAGGCGGAATTAGTCACTTGGGCTCCTCAACGGGTGAACGTTCGACGACGGCGGAAGAGGCTTCTGCCCCCGGTCCGGCAGGTGCAGATTCAGGCTGTTCGGCCCACCAGCGGAGCAGGCGCGCCTCCGCTTCCTCGGTGGGCAGCGGTCCGTGTTCCATCCGCTCGTTGAGGAGGAACTTGTAGGCGCGGCCCACCACGGGGCCCGGCTTGAGCCCCAGCAGCGCCATGATCGCGGCTCCGTCCAGGTCTGGGCGCACCGCATCCAGGGACTCCTGTTCGCGGAGTGCGGCGATCCGTTCTTCCAGATCGTCGTAGGCAAAGGACAGCCGGTCGGCCTTGCGCTGGTTGCGGGTGGTGACGTCGGAGCGGGTCAGCCGGTGCAGCCGCTCCAGCAGCGGACCGGCATCGGTCACGTAGCGCCGGACGGCCGAGTCGCTCCAGCCGGCGTCGCCGTAGCCATAGAAGCGCATGTGAAGTTCCACCAGCCGTGCCACGGCCTTGGTGGTGTCATTGTCGAACCGCAGCGCCTTCATCCTCTTGGTGGTGAGCTTGGCACCCACCATGTCGTGGTGGCGGAAGCTCACCGCTCCGCCCGGTTCGAAGCGTCGCGTAGCCGGCTTGCCGACGTCGTGCATTAATGCAGCAAAGCGCAGCACGAAGTCCGGCCCGGGCACGGGGCCCTCCGCATCGGTTTCAAGCCGGGCCGCCTGCTCCAGGACCTGGAGGGAATGCTGGTAGACGTCCTTGTGCCGGTGGTGCTCGTCGGATTCGAGGCGGAGGGCGGAAACCTCCGGCAACACGTGCTCGGCCAACCCGGTGTCCACCAGCAGGTCGATGCCTGTCCGCGGCCGCGCCCCACACACCATCTTGACCAGCTCGTCGCGCACCCGTTCGGCGGAAATGATCTTGATCCGGTCCGCCATGTTGGCCATGGCCTCACGGACGTCGTCCCGGACGGAGACCCCCAGCTGCGCGGCGAACCGGGCGGCCCGCATCATCCGCAGAGGGTCATCGGAGAAGGACGCCTCCGGAGAACCGGGCGTGGCCAGCAGGGAAGCGTGCAGGTCGCGTACGCCACCGAAGGGATCCACCAATTCCATGGAAGGCAGCTTCAGCGCCATGGCATTGATGGTGAAGTCGCGGCGCAGCAGATCATCCGTCAGGGAGGAACCGAACGCCACCACGGGCTTGCGGGACTCGGGATCGTAGGCCTCCGCACGATAGGTGGTGATCTCGATCTGGAAACCGGCCTTGCGCATGCCGATGGTGCCGAAGGCCTTGCCGATCTCCCAGAAATTGTCAGCCCATTTCTTGATCAGGGCTACGGTCTGGTCGGGTGTGGCGTCGGTGGTGAAGTCCAGATCGGGGGAGGTCCGGCCAAGGAACAGATCACGCACGGGACCACCCACAAGGGACAACTCGTGGCCGGCGTCCACGAAGCGCTGCCCGAGCTCCAGGACCACCGGATCCACCTTGAAGTCGACGGTGTGGGTATCAATCTTGTGATGTGCGTGCGACATAGTTCCTTAAGCTTGGCAGAAACCAGCGCGGCGGCAGTCCAAAAAAGCGTCACGATCCGCGCTGATTCGCCTTCCCCGCCAAAAAGTACGTCATATCCCGTCCATCTTCGTGTCATGTTCCGGTCATCACAGGAGGGCAACAGTCGTTAGAGTGGACTCCATGGCCCATCCAGTACCGAGCGCTCCAGGCAGGAGGACAAACGCACCGTTGCCGTCGGCAATCGGGGCGCACGTTGCCCCTGCCCAGCAATCGGCGCCGGCGTCCTTGCCCACGGTGGAGGAAGTCTCCGCCGGCGGCGTCGTGGTGGACACGTCCGACGCCGAACTGAGGGTGGCGATCATCGCCCGCCTTAACCGGGGTGGCCGGCTCGAGTGGTGCCTGCCCAAGGGCCATCCGGAGGGCAAGGAAAACAACGAAGAGGCCGCGGTCCGGGAAATTGCCGAGGAAACCGGCATCGAGGGCATCATCCTGGCCCCCCTGGGCAGCATCGACTATTGGTTCACCGTCAGCGGACACCGGGTGCACAAGACCGTGCACCACTACCTCCTGCGCGCCACCGGCGGCGAGCTCACCATCGAGAACGATCCGGACCAGGAAGCCGTGGACGTCGCCTGGGTGCCCATCCAGGAACTGGCCCGGAAGCTGTCCTTTCCCAACGAACGCCGCATCGCCGACCTCGCCCGCGAAGTCCTGCCGGGACACCTCTAAGCCCGGACGCCGCCGTCGTCATTGCGGTGTTAAGTGCCTGCGGGTGAGACGATGAAGTCGATGTCAGCTACCAACTTTCCTTCCGACCGGTCCGGCCGGCCCGATGATTCGGCACCCGACGGCGTGCCCCCCGAGCCAGCTGCGCCGGACATCGACCAGCCCGCAGCAGCGGGAGCCAGCGAGACGCGTTCCAGCGCCATCATGGCTGCGGGCACGCTGGTGTCGCGTTTCCTGGGCTTCGGCAAGACCTGGATGCTGGGAACAGCCCTGGGCCTTGGCTCAACGGTCAATGACACGTTCATCAACGCCAACAACCTGCCCAACCTGATTTTCCTGCTGGTGGCCGGCGGCGTGTTCAATGCGGTGCTGGTTCCGCAGATCATCAAGGCGAGCAAGGCTCCGGACAGGGGAGCGGATTACATCAGCCGGCTGCTGACGCTGGCTGTCCTGCTCCTGTTCGGCCTGACGGCACTGGTCACCCTGGCGGCCCCGGGGGTCATTGAGCTGACCACCCAGGGCTACTCGCCGCAGCAGAAGGCACTGGCGGTCGCGTTCGCCTTCTGGTGCCTGCCGCAGATCTTCTTTTATGGCCTCTACGCCCTGCTCACCCAGGTCCTGAACGCCAATGGCGCGTTCGGACCTGCCATGTGGGCGCCTATCCTGAACAACCTGGTGTCGATCGCAGGGTTGGGCATGTTCATTTGGATCTTCGGCACGAACAAGGTCAGCCCCCACACCCTGGACAACTGGGGGCCCACCCAGACGCTCCTGGTGGCCGGGTTCTCCACTATCGGCGTGCTGTCCCAGACCGCCATCCTGCTGGTTCCAGTTTTCCGGTTGAAGCTGGGTCTCCGTCCCCGGTTCGGGTGGCGGGGCGTGGGACTGGGCCACGCTGCCCGGCTGAGCGTCTGGACCCTCCTGACGGCCGCCGTCGGGCAGCTCGCCTTCCTGTACGTCATGCGCATCGCCACCATCCCCGGCGCCGAACGCATCCGGCTGCAGGAGGCGGGGGACCCGTCCGCCTCCACCCTTCCCGGCAATGCCGTGCTCGAGGTTGCCAGCCAGCTGTACCTGCTGCCGCACTCAATCATCGCGCTGTCCCTGGCCACTGTCCTCTTTAACCGGATGACCAGGGCGTCGCAGGACGGCAACCGCGCGGAACTGCGCGACGCCCTCTCGCACGGCCTGCGGACTATGGCCGTGGCCACTGTTTTCGGTGCCCTGGCACTGTTCGCCCTGGCCGGTCCGCTGGGCATGTTTTTCTCCGGCGGCCTGCGCCAGGACGGCGTCATGCTGGCCCAGACGCTCACCATCCTGGCCCTCAGCACGCCGTTCATGAGCGCCAACTTCATGATGTCCCGCGTCTTCTACGCCAACGAGGACGCCCGCACGCCTTTCTACGTGCAGCTGCTTCTCGCAGTCGTGTACGTGGCCGGTGCGTTCGTCATCCAGTTCCTGCCGGTGGGACAGATCATCTATGCCATTGCCGTCCTGTACATGGTGGGCAACATCCTCTCGGTGGTCATCAGCGCGTTCTTCCTGCGGCGCATGCTGGGCAGCCTCGACGGGCCGCGGATTGCCAACTCGTACATCCGGATGGGGTACGCAGCCCTGGGTTCGGCCATTGCCGGCGCCGGCGCCCTGTGGCTGATGGGCAGCTACAACCCGGACGGTTTCGCGTGGAGCGGGCGCCTCCAAGCGCTGGTGACGGTAGCCATCGCAGGGCCGGTCATGCTGGCCGTCTACTTCCTGCTGCTGCGGCTGTTCCGCGTCTCGGAGCTGAGCGACATGCTCCGGCCCCTGCTGGGACGGCTTGGCCGCGGCGGCCAGGCCCCTGCGCCGGAAGCCGGGGACGCGCCGTCGTCCGCTCCTGCCGCAGGTTCCTCCGGGCACCGTCCTGAACGGGCCACCACCTCCGTGGACACCGGCCTCATCCCCCGGATCTCCGGCGAGTTCGATGCCGTCTCCTTCCGTGCGGGCCCCGATCCGGAGCGGGGTTCCCGCCGCCAGGAAACGTACGACGGCGGCAGCCAGCAAGGTGCCGAGGGCGGCTACCTGCCGGTCGAGGACCAGCCAAGCACGGCTCGGGGCGGCCTGCTCAGCGAACGGATCCCGCTCCCCGGCCGCCGGACCTACCAGGGGAAAGCCGGCGAAAACCCGTATTTCAGCAGCCGGCGCAAGCGCAAAAAGTAACGCGAATGTGCCCCGGAGCCCGTCTTCTCCGCGGCCGTCCGGGGCGGATCGGCTAGGATCGAACAGGTACAGGGGTAGTTGCATTCAGGGTTGGCCGTGCGCGGCGCCTGAACGGCGGTTGCGTCATAGAGGCCGGCAATCCCGGACAGTCTAGGAGGAACACGTGTCCAACCCGATCGATGTCGGATCAGTACTGGGCGGCCGCTACAAGGTCACCGCCACAGTGTTGGCCTCGCATGACCACGATCTGGTGCTGGACGGTGTGGACCAGGTCCTCAACCGCCCGGTCAGCATCCTGGTTGCCGGGCCGGAAAACACCGAACAGGTTGCCCAGAGCGCCCGTGAAGTGGCCACCGGCGAACGCCCTGGCACCGTGCAGGTCCTGGACCTTGGCGTGACCGAGGACACCACCTACCTCATCACCAACCACACGTCCGCCGCGGACCTGCTGGACCTGGTGGTTACCTCGAATCCGCCCTACGTTGAGCCCTTCTTCACGGACACCCTGGGCAGTGAAATCTTTGGCCAGCCCCGGTCCCACGAGCCTGAGCCGTACGACGAGGAAGACCACGTCGAGGCCGGGTACATCAATTACGCCGATTCGCACCCCAGCCAGGTTGATCCCTACCGTTCCGGTCCCGCTGTACCGCCCCGGCCTCCCGTTCGCCCCGCAGCACAGCAACCTGGTCCGCAGCAGGCTGGCTCTCAGCAGCCTGCCTCTCCGCCGCGTGCCTCGAACGGCCACCGCGGTGCCGGAGCTGCTGCGGGTGCAGCCGCCGGTGTTGCTGGTGCTGCCGCTGCTTCCGGTGCCGCAGCATCAAAGGCCGGGTTGGGAGCCTCCCGGGTCGACCCGGATGCCACCGCCGCCCAGCCGGTAACCAATCGTGCTCCTTCTCCGTCTGAACGTGCTGGTTCCGCGGAGGCAGACACGGGCCCGAACGATACGGCGGCCGTCGGCAGCACCCAGGCCCACCCAGCCGCGGAGCAGCGCAAGCCAAAGGTTTCCCTGTGGTCCGACGACGACTACACACACGCGGGGGACCAGGACCGCTACGAGGACACCGACGAAGCACAGCAGGAAGCGCGGCCGGTCAAGAGCAAGTCTGCCCTGTTCGCCCGCGCGGCAGCACCCGCTTCCGCGGGAGTCTCCTTCGCTGACCGGGACGACTACGACGATGACCGGGATGAATCCCAAAACCAGCCCCGTTCCATGCGTTGGCTGGTTGGGGGTTTGCTGGCCGTGGTTCTGATTGCTGGCCTGATCTTTGCCGTCACCAACCTGGGCAGCCTATTCACCTCCGAACCACAGGCCCAGCCAACGGCCGCACCGGCAGCGAGCACCACTGCACCGCAGGCATCCGCGCCGGCAACGCAGGCAGCTCCCTCAAAACCACCGGTAGTTCCGCCGGCCATCGAGAGTGTCAGCAGGCAGGGTAACTTCGACTTTGCCGCCACTTTCGACCGCGACTTGATCAAGGCGTACGACGGCAACGCCGCAAGCTACTGGTCCGACATGGAGTTCGCCACGGAGAACTGGGGCGGCCTGGCCCCGCAGGGTGTTCCCCTCGTGGTGAAGCTGAAGAGCCAGTCCACTGTCTCCTCCATCACGCTCTCCCAGCTTGGGGGATCGGGCGGCAACATCAGCGTGTACACCAATGACCAGCCCACCACGGACGGTGCCAAGCTGGTTGGGACCAACAGCTTCACGTCCACGGACCTGAACATGCCCCTCCCGGAGCCCGTGCAGGCACAGTATGTCATTGTGTCCATCAACTCACTGCCCAAGCTCGCGGCACCCAAGACCCGTTACGGCTACGGCCTCCGGCTGGCTGAGATCAAGGTCCAGTAGGGCGGGAGCCTGGGCGGCTTTACGACTCCGCATGTTGCTGCCGGGCGCGAACCAGCCTGGCTGGGAATGTAGTCTGGAAAGTGCGCCCTGACTGCAACTATCTCTCATGCTGTCGGGGGTTTGCCTTGCCCAGGCGCTGGAATATTCAGCACGCGGACGCAGTTGTGCCATGTGGCCGGCCTCCACAGGGAGGCGAGTCGAACAAGGAAGAGGTTCACGGTCCAGTGACCATCGAAGAGAAGACGGCGTCGGATGTTCGCGACGTCATCATTGTGGGCTCGGGCCCGGCGGGCTATACGGCGGCCGTCTATACCGCCAGGGCGGACCTCAAGCCACTGTTGTTGGCCGGGTCGGTTACTGCCGGCGGCGAGCTAATGAACACCACGGACGTGGAGAACTATCCTGGTTTCCCCGAGGGAATCATGGGCCCGGACCTGATGGAGAACTTCGAGAAGCAGGCCGCCCGCTTTGGGACGGAGATCCAGTTTGAGGATGTAACCGCGCTGGAGCTGGAGGGGCCGGTCAAGACGGTCACCATCGCCACGGGGGAGACCTTCAAGGCGAAGGCCGTCATCCTCTCCACCGGCTCTGCATACCGGGAGCTGGGACTGCCCAACGAGAAGCGGCTGTCCGGTCATGGTGTTAGCTGGTGTGCAACCTGTGACGGTTTCTTTTTCAAGGATCAGGACATCGCTGTCATCGGCGGTGGTGACTCCGCCATGGAAGAAGCCCTCTTCCTTACGAAGTTTGCGAAATCGGTCACGGTTGTCCACCGTCGCGACACCCTCAAGGCTTCCAAAATCATGGCTGACCGAGCCTTGGAGCACGAAAAGATCAGTTTCATCTGGAACAGCACTGTTGCTGACGTGCTGGGAACCGACAAGGTCACCGGTCTTCGGTTGAAGAATTTGGTGGACGGCACGGAGTCGGAGCTTGCCGTTACAGGTGTCTTCGTGGCGATCGGCAACGACCCGCGAACTGACCTGGTCAAGAACGTCCTCAACCTGACCCCGGAAGGGACCATTGCAGTAGAGGGTCGAAGCTCCAAGACAAGCCTTCCCGGCGTATTTGCGGCCGGCGACGTTGTGGATCCCACCTACCGCCAAGCGATTACCGCTTCTGGTTCCGGGTGTGTCGCAGCAATCGACGTCGAACACTACCTGGCAGACCTGCCGGCTTGATCCGCGCACTGTTATCCGAAGAGAAAGATAGGTTATGAGCAACGCTAAAGATGTAACTGACGCAAGTTTCGGCACTGACGTTTTGTCGGCCGAGAAGCCGGTAATCGTGGATTTCTGGGCGGAATGGTGCGGCCCCTGCCGCAAGCTGGGCCCCATTCTGGATGAGATCTCCGTCGAGTACGGTGAAAAGGTGGACGTCGTCAAGGTAAACGTTGACGACAACCCCGCGATCGCTGCGGAGTACGGAATCACCTCCATTCCTGCCGTTTACCTCTTCCAGGGTGGCCAGGTGAAGAGCACCGTTATCGGAGCAAAGCCGAAGCAGTTTTTCGAGAAGGAGTTTGCTGACGTCCTGTCCTAGGTTGTAGCGCCCATGGTGAACATGGGTTTCCTGTAGGAGTGGCCATCGCCGGGAGGCGGTGGCCACTCTTTTATGTGCAGGACGTTCGGTACCTTTCTGGGTCTTATTTATAGGGTTTCGAGCACCATCCTCATACGCGGCGGTGTTGCCGCCAGCGTTGGTAGCTACCAGGGGTGCCTGTTTCACGGGAAACATCGACTCGCTGGTTGCAATTTCCGGAGCGGTGGTGGGTGCCCCCTGAATCGATCGAGCCAGGCACACCGTATCGCTGTGACTGAGTTTTTCGACTAGCTTTGATGGGCGAACCTGCACGATGCAAGTTTCAGGTCGAGTCGGTGGTATGCAACTGTATGAAAGTATTGAAGCCAAGCATCAGCTGTAACGTTCTCACGTCTTTTGGGCACTACCTGCACTGCCGCGGCCAGGCGTGTTTCACGTGAAACCAGCACGCCACGCCCGTACCGCAGTACGCCGCCAGGGACCTAATGCGGCAACGTAGTCTCGAATACCGCCCTGGGGCGGTCGCAGAGTTGGGGCCAAGAAACGCCCCAAGCGCGATGAGTCGTCAGACCATCGTCCCGCACAAAAGCAGCAGGTGTGAAGCGCGTAATTCTTTCCCCGCCGCTGCACTTGGCATTGTCGGGGTTCGTATTCCTTCGTGCGTTATTCTCGTACCGCGCGCGGTTATGAATATCACCACCCTGGAGCGCCGCGCTGGCTGCGCGCTGGCCTCTTACCGTACAAGGAATCCCCATTACGGCTCTGACTCGTTGACCGTCAGACGGACAACTAGGATCTATAGACCCGCCCTCCTCGTCCGCTGGAACCGCGCCTACGGGAACAGCCTCAGTAGTTCTACGTTCCTCGTCCAACTGTCGACGCGACCTCGCTCGAAAACTGAGAGGCACTAAGTCCAAGCCGCCGCACGATACCTACACACAAGCAAGCCGTTGTGAGCGGCGCGAATGGTAGGCACTCCCTAGCCGGGCGCCCCCACAGCCGAGGCCCTGGCCCTTCACAGGGCACAGATCCGATCCGTTTTGATGTTGATGGAGCCTGCGATGAGGTCGAGCCACGCCGGTCCGGTAGCAAGCGCTTGCGGCGCCATTGCCCACACCAAGGGAGCTGGATCGATAGGCCGGGCGCACATCGCCCACGTGCGTCCTGCCCACAGGAAGACCACGCGACCATAGCGATTACCCTGCAGGGGGAGGAGACCCACCACAGCGGTCGTTCAGCATGGGCGGACGCCCAAGCAGTGCCTGCCGCCGCGACGTGCTTGTTTCACGTGAAACAGGCAGCACCTTCGATGGGCTGTTTCACGTGAAACCGCTTGCGTGGAGGGGCCCGCAGGCGCATGAGTTTCCGGTAGAGACAGTGCTGCTATACATGCAGATTGCCCGTACCCCAGCTCAGCTCTAGATGACTGCTCCGGTCGGCGCTCATGCGGTTCAGAATTTTCCGGCTCACGACCTCAACAGAATATCGGGTAGGGGCTCTACCTTGGGCTCGTTCATGAGATCTCGGTACACACGTATTCGAGGGCAGCAACACGCCTGGCGAAGCATGCCGGCCGCCGCGGCAACTAGCAATTACGGGAGTGTCCGTGATGATCCCAAGGGAGAGGACATGGACTGCGACATCGCCCAACCTATCGGGATTCTTGTCATCCTCGTGGCTAGTCGCCACCTAGGAACGCCCACGGATTACGGGCCGTGTAGGGATCCATGCGAAGTAGATTGAGACACCGAATGAGTGGCGCCAACATGTGCGAGTACACAGCGTCTACTGCAGTCACTAGCGACAGGACGGGGGAGGAGGATGGGGCGAAGGCGGACTACCGCAGCTGGCTTTTTCCCCAGCCTTATCCACAGGGTCGCGGATCACTATCCACAGCGTTGTCCACAGGCTCAGGCGTGCCCATCGCTGGCAGACGTGCGGCTAGCGGAAGCCAGTCCAGTGGATGCCTGCTGCTCAAATACTGCGACTACCAATCTTGAAGCCGTCGGTGCTGTTCGCAAGAACGGCTCCAGCACCCGATAGGTGAGATTTAGCAACTGCTATACGTCTCAGCAGGTACTCCGGCCGCCTATAGGCCTGACCACGTCCTTTGTTTCACGTGAAACGTTGGAACGTCACGCAAGCAAGATGAAAGCATATAGAAAAGAATTCGTCTGGGCATCGCCTCTTGAGACGCAAGGCGACCTGGAGCGGCCCGATCCACCTGTGAGCCTATCCACAAAGTTATCCACAGCACTATCCACCGCTCATGAGGGCTCGTGCACTCGAGCGTCTTGATAACGGAGAGCCCCTAGGCCTGTACTCATACCTCCAACCCAGGAAGCTCGTGAGTCGACAGACTAGGATGAGTTGGACGTGGGTGCGCGGCTGATGACTTGGAGCCATCCAACGCCCCGACGCGTCGCTAAAGGAGTAGGGAGCCGAGAGTCTTGCTCGACACTAGGGCCCAGAGTTGCCCAAATGCCGGTTGAAGTGCACCCCCTACTTCAGCAAACTAGTGCGTATGGACAGGAAGCCCCGCGATGCCCCGGGATCCACATTGGTGAGGCGATGGCCCACGATCGTATGTACTGGCAGCCCTTCCGAAAGAGGAAGGTTTAAAGTGCACGACCACTCTTCCTCGGGCAGACGCAGGACCTCTGCAACGGTGGCATCGATACCTGCCTCCGGGTGAGCCGAATACGGTATTGTGCCGGACGACCACCGGATAGAGACACCGAACGTATGATCCTGAGGAACATGGTGGCCATCTAGCACTACACGAAACTCCTAAACAGTGCGATCGCAAGAGACGGTCTGCTGCGCCTCCCGCGGACATCCGGCTCCATCACAAGTGCGGAGAACTATGTCCAAGCCCACGCCGAGATCGGGCAACGCCGCATTGTCATCCCTCGCAGTAGCCGGAGACTTTACCGAAGGGGCAGTGAAGGGCCGTGGAAGCGTTTCACGTGAAACAGGCATGGCAGAGTGTCCGTGCCTGGGGGACCGCTTCGTCACCGCCTCAGACCGTGCTTTGAAATTGAAAGGGTAGCCCTTAGCAGGGGTGAACCGGCCCGCGGCCAAGGAGAACAAGTCAACCTTGTAGGGTGCTCCTCATGTTTCACGTGAAACCGATGCGTCAACTGCAGGGCCGGGCAAGCCCACTTCTACTGCAAGCGTTACCCGCATGTCTCCGACAGCCTGGAACGCGGAGCGGGGACAGGTATAAAAAGTGAAGCGCCGGCAGCTAGGCGCGCAGGTCAGAGCGCATTGGAAGAACTTGCCGTGTCGGCAGCTACGGAGCAGCAGACTGGGCTGAGTGCAGCAACGTCGACTCCAACTGGGGCAGTCAGTTTACGAAGGGCACGCTGCCGAGTGGATTCCTCACAGCCACTGATCAAGATGCGAGCCTGGACCATAAACCCGCCTCGAAACCCGCGCGCACGACTTCTCGCGTGCGACTTCGCCTAGTGCTCCGGTTGTTCGAAAAGGCAGCGGGGCTGTATCCACCAAGAGCCACTCGCCTCCGTATCGCTTATTCGCTTAGTTGTTCTGTTGGAGGAATTTGCGAATGGACCGCCAGCCACCAGATTCTTGCGCCCTCGCACTACGATTCAATCATCACGGATGGACCCGGCGGTGCTCCATGCGACGGCCACGCGAACGCGGTCGCGTAGCACATACGTCAAGCTTTCAGACGTCGCGCGTAAGCGAATGCGGTGTGGGCGGCGTTTCTGCGAGTGGGGGACTAGCGTGTACGCAAGCCTCCCGCTGGCATCGTTTCACGTGAAACACGAGGCGTTGGGCCATGGGAGTAGGACCGATAACTCCCGCGGACCTCTTCTAATCGTGAATACGGCCTTTATCCGCAACGAATCGCATGGTCATACCCGTCATTTGCTGCCCGCGTGCAAGAGAACGCGGCCCCTTTGATGGGACCTTTCGCGCCCTATGTCACCCGTTGGTGCGGCGGCCGCCAACGGTTCCGCAAAGAAGGAGATAACCACCCTCACTGCTGCCGAGCACCCCGCCACTTGACTGCCGCCGCTACCGAGTCAGCCTTCCCGACGGATACCCCGACTAACGCCCCCTGGGAATGTCGATGAACACCGGCGGCTATGTAATTTGCACGCTAACTGAAGATGCTTTGCACGGTTATGCGGTTCGATTGTCACTTTTTAGCGGTCCGACGCTGAAACACCGGCGAGTAGGGATTTGAAGAGCAAAGCAAAAGGGCCCGGTTCAAGACGAACCGGGCCCTTTTGCTGTGGCGATTAGTTGGTGGATCCAGGAGCCAAAACATCCATGATGCGGTTCAGGTCATCAACGCTGGCAAACTCGATGCTTACCTTGCCTTTCCTTACGCCAAGGGAGATCTTGACGTTGGTGTCCAGGCGGTCGGAGAGCGAAGATGCCAGGTAATCCAAGCGCTCATGCCGGGCCCCAGGGCGGGGAATGTTGTTCTTGGCAGGCTTTGCAGGATCCTGGTACAAGGTCACCGCCTCTTCTGTGGCTCGCACAGACATACCCTCTGCAACGATTCGCTGCGCCAGCCGTTCCATTGCAGCAGCGTCGGGAAGCGACAGAAGGGCACGTGCGTGGCCTGCCGAGAGCACTCCGGCAGCAACCCGCCGCTGCACCAACGGCGGCAGCTTCAGCAGGCGAAGAGTGTTGGATACCTGCGGCCTGGAACGGCCAATGCGATCCGCCAATTGCTCATGGGTGGTACCAAAGTCCTCCAAGAGCTGCTGGTACGCCGCCGCCTCTTCCAGCGGGTTCAGCTGGCTGCGGTGGAGGTTTTCGAGAAGCGCGTCACGGAGAAGATCGTCATCCGTCGTGTCACGGATAATCGCGGGAATGGTGTCAAGCCCTGCAGCCTGGACTGCGCGCCAGCGGCGTTCGCCCATGACGAGTTCATATGGTTCGCTACCGGTTTCGGTTGATGTGCGAACCACGATTGGCTGGAGAACGCCGATTTCACGAACCGAGTGCACCAATTCGGCCATGTCGTCTTCATCGAAGACATTGCGGGGCTGCTTCCGGTTCGGGTGGATGTCCGAGACCGGGATTTCAGCGAAACGGGCACCGGGGACTTCCACCAGCTCAACACCGGAGTCGGGGGCCGCACCAGTCTCAGCCGGCTCCTCAGGGCCTACGGGGTCGTCCCGTTTTGGCACTTCCGGATCTTCCACGATGGCAGAAGGTTCAGCGGCAGCAGCCTTGGATGCCGCGGCGGGGGACTTCCTGGCAGGAGCCTTCTTTGCCGGAGCGGGCGCAGCCGCAGGGGCCTTCTTATCATCGCTGCTCTTGCCGGCAGGAGCCTTGGAGGCAGCTGGCTTAACCGAAGACGGAGGGGTAGTAGGCGTTTCCGCCTCCTGCGTCCTGGTCGCTGCTGCGGCTGTTGGCTGCTCCGTGGGTTCTGTCTTCCTGCGGCCCTCCGGAAAGAAAAGGTCCACAGGCCGCGATACCGCCCCACCGTTACCGGAACCATTGGTTGCGGCGGAACTTGGAATCAGCGCGCCAAGACCGCGGCCTAGGCCCCGTCGCTTCTCGCTCATGGGTAAATCCCTCCAGTGGTAGAGCCAGGCTGGGCCTTGCTCCGTGCGTTGCGGTATTGAAAATTTTTAGCGTTCCGCTATTTCAGCGGCTGCTTCCAAATAGGACAGGGCACCACTTGAGGACGGATCGTACGTCATGACCGTCTGCTGGTAGCTGGGGGCTTCGGAGATCCGGACAGACCGCGGAACCACGGCGGAGAGAACCTGTTCGGGGAAGTGCTGGCGTACCTCCGCGGCAACCTGGGCAGCAAGGTTGGTACGGCCGTCATACATGGTGAGCAGGATGGTTGACACAACGAGGTCCGCGTTGAGGTGCTTCTGGATCATCTCGATGTTCTTCAGGAGCTGGCTCAGGCCCTCCAACGCGTAGTACTCGCACTGAATGGGGATCAGTACCTCGCTGGCTGCACAAAAAGCGTTTACGGTCAGCAGGCCGAGGCTGGGCGGGCAGTCGATGAACACATAGTCCAGCCGCTCCTCGCCGTTCTTCTCGCGTTCCTTGGCATAGACATCAATGGCCCGGCGCAGCCGCTGCTCACGGGCCACAAGGGACACGAGCTCAATTTCGGCCCCTGCAAGGTGGATCGTGGCCGGCGCACAGATGAGTTTTCCAATATCCGGGCACGGGGCTACGACGTCGGCAAGAGGGACATCGTTGATCAGGACGTCATAGATGCTGTCCACGTCAGCGTGGTGCTCGATGCCCAAAGCTGTGGAGGCATTGCCCTGCGGATCGATATCGATGACCAGCACATTGAGTCCCGCAGCTGCCAAGGCGGCTGCGATGTTGACCGTGGTGGTGGTCTTGCCCACGCCGCCCTTCTGATTGGACACCGTAAAGATCCGAGTCTTTTCCGGGCGAGGGAGCTGGCGCCCCATTAGGCGTTCACGGCGCTTCGTCTCATGGGCAAGCTCCCGTGCGATGGGGCTGGAATCATCGATAGCGTCAATGACGTTGGATCGACCGCCACCGGTTGTTTCACGTGAAACTGCCTTACCGGACGCTGCAGAGACACCCGTTTTCGGATGATTTCCACCTCGGGCAGGAGCCGTGCCGACACCGGCAAGCCCGGACCCAGCGACAGAACGTGCCGACCCCAAAGACACAAACGGCGGGATCCGTTGTGCGGAGGCTTCACTACTGGTCACTGGGGCACACTCACTCTCGTTCAGCCAATTTTGCTGCCGTTGTCTAGCCTAGCCGCTCCTGCCTGCTGACAGCCGTCAGCGGGCCCGGGTCAGGACTTCTTTTGGGACTTGTTCACCACGATGCGGACCACGGTAGTGGGCTCCTCGAGGAGGTTGTCACCTACTGTCACCACCGAGGTCTCCACGCCACCCAGCTTACGGATGGTCTTGGCCGCCTTCTCGATTTCCTCCCCGGCGCTGCGTCCCTTGATGGCCACCACTTCACCGTGGCCGCCGAGGAGCGGGATGGTCAGGCCGGCCAGGTTGGTCAAGGCCGAAACGGCACGGGCGGTTACCACGTCAGCCTCAACCTGTCCTACGGCCAGCTCCGCGCGTGTGCGCATAACCGTGACATTGTCCAGTCCCAGGTCATCCACCACTTCCTGGAGCCAGATCACGCGGCGTTCCAACGGTTCGATGAGCGTCAGCTCAAGGTCCGGTCGTGCGATGGCCAGGCATAGTCCAGGCAGTCCGGCGCCGCTTCCGACATCGGCAACATGGCTTCCCTGGGCAATTTCGCTTTCGATGACCGCACAATTGAGGACGTGCCGGCTCCACAGCCTGGGAACCTCCCGCGGCCCAATAAGGCCGCGCTCGGTTCCGGACGTGGCCAGATGCTCCACGTAGCGCTTGGCCAGGTCCAGCCGGTCACCGAAGATTTTCTCAGCAGCGCGGAGTTCTGCTGCCGTGATGTCAACCATGGTTATCGGGTCAGCTTCCCTAGTCCGCGGATACAACGATGTGTCGGTCGGCGCCTTCGCCCTCGGACTCGCTGACCAAGCCAAGGTCGGCCACGGCGTCGTGGACGATCTTGCGTTCGTAGGCGCTCATCGGTTCCAGTGCCACCGACTTGCCGGTTTCCTTTACGGACGCTGCAGCATCTTCGGCGATCTTCTGCAGGTGGCCAGTGCGCTCCTGCCGGTAGCCGTTGATGTCCAGGACAAGCCGGGACCGGTTTTCCGTGGCTGAAAGGACTGCCAGTCGGGTCAGCTCCTGGAGCGCTTCAAGGACCTCACCGTCTTCGCCAACCAGGCCTTCGAGCCCTTCGGCTTCCTCGTCGGCGACGATGGAGATGTAGGTGCGGCCGTTGCGGACTTCAATGTCGATGTCGCCGTCGATATCGGCGATGTCCAGCAGTTCCTCCAAGTAGTCTGCAGCGACGTCCCCCTCTTCCTCGAGGCGGCTGGCGGCGGAAACCTTGGCGGCGGAAGCATCCTGGTTCACGGAATCGTCCTGATCTTCGATCTCTTCAGAAAAGGCGTGCTCGGTGCTCTCGGCAGACATTACTTCTTCTTCCTGTTCTTGCGCTGGGGCTGGACGCGCTGTCCCTTAATCTCAACTGCGGCGGCCGCGGCGTCGTCGGCTGCCTCTTCCCGCTTGCCGCTCAGGACGGAAAGTGCGGGCAGGCCCTTGGCGGCACGGCGCTCGGCGAGGGCCTTGGCTGCGGGGGATCCCGGCGTCGGCATGCGGCGGATGACGAAGAACTGCTGGCCCATGGTCCAAAGGTTGGTGGTGGTCCAGTAGATGAGGACACCGATGGGGAAGTTGATGCCACCCACACCGAAAACAATCGGCAGGATGTACAGCATCATCTTCTGCTGGCGCATGAACGGGCTGGCCATGGCTTCTTCGGACATGTTCTTGGCCATGATCTGCTTCTGAGTGATGAACTGCGAGGCCGTCATGGCCAGAATCATCACGATGGACAGGATCCAGACAGCCATCTGGTTGCCGCCGCCGCCATGCAGCAGGGATGCAGACAGGGGCGCACCGAAAATGCTGGATTCGTCGAACTGCACCACTTGTTCGTGGCTCATCGCCCCGATGCCGGCACCGGTCTGGCGTGCGGCCGTGATTCCTGACAGCACCTGGAACAGCGCGAAGAAGAACGGCATCTGGATCAGCATGGGCAAGCAGGCGGAGAACGGGTTGGTGCCGTGCTTCTTGTACATGGCCATCTGTTCCTGGGCCATGGCCTGCCGGGACAACTGGTCAGTCTTGCCTTTGTATTTGTCCTGGAGCTTCTTGAGGTCCGGCTGCAGCAACTGCATGCCGCGCTGGGCCTTGATCTGCTTGACGAACACCGGGATCAGGGCGGCACGGATCACCAGCACCAGCCCAATGATGGACAGCGTCCAGGTCCAGCCATTCGCGGCGGGCATCCCGATAGCACTCAAGCCATCGTGGAATCCAATCATGATGATGGAAACCAGCCACTTGAACGGGGCCATGATTGTTCCAAAGAAGTCCATACTTATCCCTATTCGTCAGGCCGCACTGCGGCCTTCTTCATCAGTCCGAGCAACCAGGTAAATGTCCGGATTGTTCAGCACAACAATTGTGGGGGTCTGGCCTTCCGGCCATTCCCGGCGGCCGGCGGGGACGTGGTCCACTCCGCCGGCGTTCCATGGGTGGCAATGACCAAGGCGCCGGACTGCGAGCCAGCTTCCCTTGACTGCCCCGTGGACAGTGACCGCTTCAAGGGCATACGCCGAGCATGAAGGGAAAAATCGGCAGACCGGACCATACAAGGGAGAAACCACCTTGCGGTAAGCGATCAGCAGGAGAATGAGGATGTTCCGGGGCAGGTTCCAGAGGAACCTCCCGACGGCGGCCAACACTCTGCGGGAGCGGACGACGACGGCAGTGGCGTTAGGCACGCGTTGTCCCCTCCTGTGTTGTACCGGCCGAACCTTTGGCGGCAGCCCGCAAAGGGCGGCCGGCCAGCCGGTTCAGCGCAGATCCCAGTGCAGCGTTGTAGTCCGACAGCAGCTGGTCCCAGCTGGCAGTGGCAGACGCAGGAAGCGCCCGCACCACGATGGCAAGGCCCGTACCGTGCTCGCGCAGCGACGCAGCAGCTGCTTCTCTCAGTCTCCTCTTAACGAGGTTCCTGACTACAGCGTTCCCTACACTCTTGGAAACAATGAACCCGATCCGGCTGGGTTCGTCGGCAGCAATAGCTGCCGCATATAACACTACGTTCCGGCGCCCATTGCGGACACCGGAACGTACAGTTGTTGAAAAATCGGTTGAGGTCCTCAGGCGGTTGCGGGCGGCCAGCACCTTAAACTCGCAAGGGGATGTCTACCGACGAGCCAGTTATTTAGGCCGACAGTTCGGTGCGGCCCTTGCCACGACGGGCTGCCAGGATGGCACGGCCGGCACGGGTACGCATACGAAGGCGGAAGCCGTGCTTCTTGGCTCGACGGCGGTTATTCGGCTGAAAAGTCCGCTTGCTCACGTTAGTTACTCCAGTGGATCAAAGGTGCGCCCACCCGATCAGTATTGGGGAAGAACTGGCCGACGCTAAGTTTTGTATATGCACGCTTCCCCCAGCTGACCAGGCGCACTGCGACTGGAAAGTTCATACGGGGCCAAAAAGCGGACACAAAGGACTTCACAACGTTAGGGCAATCCGCAGCCCGGAGTCAAACCGGAAGCTGCCTCCCGGGCTGTCCCCAGCTGTGCCTAAGTATCCCCAACAGCCTGTGGATGAAGTGGCTCACAGGGCCTTCCGGAGAACCACAACAGTGTAATTATCCACAGCCGGATAGCCAGCTATCTTCTAGGCTTTTCATCCCCTAGAGTGTCCCAGTAGCCGATTATCCACGGGTTGTGCATAACCCTGTGGATGAAGTTGGGCCAGGACCCTGGTTCCGGACTTGGCTGCAGGCAATGCAGGCAAAGCAAGTTTTGAGGGAACCGATTG